>NZ_VJYI01000014.1 GCF_008065375.1 Nonomuraea sp. SYSU D8015 | reverse complement strand
TCCGAACCCGGAAGTTAAGCTTCTCTGCGCCGATGGTACTGCACTCGGGAGGGTGTGGGAGAGTAGGTCACCGCCGGACAATCTTTGATAGGGAAAGCCCCCGACCGATCGGTCGGGGGCTTTTCTGCGTTTCAGGGCTACCTTCAGTGGGCGCCGAGTGTGGCCGCCGCGACGACCAGCAGCATGGTGCCGGACACGGCCGAGATCCGGCGGTTGGCCTTCGGCGTGCCGGTAAGCGCGCGGCCGGCCCGGGCCGTGGTCACCGCGATGAGCCCGTAGAGCGGGGCGCAGTTCACGACGTGCAGCAGGCCGAGCACGGCCAGTTGGACGCCCAGCGGCACGCCCGTCCCGGGCGAGATGAACTGCGGCATCAGTGACAGGTACAGCAGGAGCCCCTTCGGGTTGAGCAGGGCGGTGAGCATGCTCTGCCGGAACACCGCGCCCGTCGGCTGCTCGGGGGCTGCGATCGGGCCCACGGACTTGCGGAGCGACATGAGCGTCCGGACGGCCAGGAACACCAGGTACGCCGCACCGGCGTAACGCATCACGGGCAGGGCGGCGGGCACGGCGCGCAACGCCGCCGCGAGCCCGGCCGCGGCCAGCACCGTGTGCACGGCGTAACCCGAGCAGATGCCCGCCACGGCCGTCAGCCCGGTCCGGCGGCCCTGGCCCAGCGAGCGGGCCACCACGTACAGCATGTCCGGGCCCGGCGTGAAGATCAGCAGCAGGTCCATGCCGAGGAAGAGCAGCAACAGTCCGGGATCCACAAGGTTTCACCTCCTGTGTCCCTTGCGACGGTAGCCCAGGAGGGTTGGCACGCGATGGTCAATTAGTGCTGGTCAGATAGGGTGAGTGGCAGGATATTGCGCTATGGACAGAATCGACCGCAGGATCCTGCAGGAGCTGCAGCGGGACGGGCGGCTCAGCAACACGGAGCTGGCCGACCGGGTCGGGCTCACGCCCTCGCCATGCCTGCGCCGCGTGCGGCAGCTCGAGGAGTCCGGCGTCATCCGCGGCTACCGGGCGCTGCTCGACGGGGCCGCGGTGGGGCGGGGTTTTCAGGCCTTCGTCACGGTGGTCATGCGGTATGAGGACCATGACACGGTGGCCGAGTTCGAGCGCCAGGTGGCGGGGATGCCGGAGGTCGTGGAGGCGCACCGGCTGTTCGGAGAGCCGGACTTCCTGCTGCGGGTGGCGGTGACGGACCTGGCCGCCTACGAGCGGTTCTATTCCGATAGTTTGTCCGGGCTGCCGGGTGTGGCACAGGTGACCTCACATCTGGCGATGAAGGCCGTGAAGCCGGACACGGGACTGCCGGTGACCCCATGAGTACGAGAACGGGGCCCGCTGCGCGCGGGCCCCGTTGCCGTTCCGGTCACCAGCAGGGCGGCTACTTGGGCAGCACCAGCAGGGCGTCGCCCACCGGGCGCTCGCCCCCGTCGGACGGGCGGTTGACCGGCTTGTTTCCGACGACCATCGTCGTGGAGCCGCCTCCGTCCAGGTTGATGGCGTTCCGCGCGCCCAGCCAGCGCATGAACTGGGCGGCCTCGTGGAAGTTCGCTCCGACGGTGACGCCGGGCTGGCGGCCGTCGATGGTGGCCAGGATCAGGCTGCCGTTCTTGCTGACGCCGAGCAGGGTGCGCGGGTGGCGGCGCAGGATCATGTTCATGGAGTCGTGGCCGTCCAGCTTGGCGGTGATCTTCACCTTGCCGTTCCGCACGAGCCCGACGCCGCCCGCGATCACGTGCAGGTCGGGGGTCAGCTTGATCGCTCTCTTGGTACGCAGATCCACGACCTTGGTGTCGATCGTGACCGTCCAGTCCTGCCAGGCGTGCTGGTTGATCCAGTCGGCGGCCACGCCGTTGCCGTGCAGCACCCGGGTGCCCTTGGCCACCGCGGCGCCGGAGGCACGCAGGCCGATCACCTTGCCGTTGGCGTCGATCACGGCGTCGGTCCCGCCGGTGGGGGTGTTGGCCCCGTACTCCTCCGTGTACAGCACCATCTCGTCCGTTGCGGCGGCCCGGTTGACGCCGTTGACCGGGGCCTTCTCGCCGTCCTGCGAGGCCGCCGTGACCGTCGTCTTGAGCTCGGTGATCTTGGCGGTGCGGCCCTTGAGCACCACGGCGGAGCGGCCCGGCACGGCCTCGCTGAGCAGCTTGCCGGCCACCACGGAGGCGCCCACGGGCTCGCCGCGCAACTCCTTGGCGGTGTGGATGTTGAAGAAGCCGCCGTTGACGCCGAGCAGGGCGCCGGCCGCCTTGGTCATCGACGAGACCGTCTCCCGCGCGGCTACGCTGGTGCCGAGCGAGGCGGCGTACGAGCCGCGGAAAGATCCTGCGTCGATCATCGCGACCTTGACGTTCCAGGGACCGGTGGTCTTGACCCCGTCGTCGCCGAGGTAGTCGACCTTGACCTTCAGGCCCGCGTCCTTGAGCTTCTTGGCCATCTCGTCGGCCTTCTTCTTGTCCTTTAAGGACCACAGGCCGACGCGGACCATGTACTCGGTCACGGAGGGGGCGTCGGCCACGCTCGGCCGGACCACCTTCTGCAGGGTGGGAGTCTCCCCGATGGCCTCCACCTCGGCGACCTTGGCCTCGGCCTTCGGCAGCGTTCCGGAGTCGCGGCCATTGGGCATCAGGACGGTTACCGTGTAGCCGTCGGTGGACGTGCCCGCCTTCACGTCGTACAGGTCGATGCCCTGCGCCACGGTGGTCATGGTCTTGGTCGGCACGGGCCTGGTGCCCAGCGGGAATTTGGCCGACGGGAACCTCACCGACACCTGCTCCGCCGCGACCGATGCGGCGGGCAGCGTGGCGAGGGTGAGCGCCGTGGCTATGGCCAGGCCGCCGGCGGTGGTGCGTCGAGACATGAACTCTCCAGAGGGCAGTAAGGGACCGCACCATAGTGGCGAGATCAAGGTGCCCTCGGCAGGCGAACACGCCAATCAACTAAAGGGGTTACGAAATTGACATCACCTGTGGATACCATTCGTATATGACACGCATCTGCATGTGGTGGCGGCCGACGGACGGCCGCTGATTTCCCATGCGTGGGCCGTCTCAGAGACGGCTCTCACGGCGTGCGGGGTCCTCTCCGGGACGGCAATGACCCGAAAGGAGAACCTCGATGAACGACGTCGTGCTCACCGGCGACCGCCCGACCGGGCTGCTGCACCTCGGCCACTACTTCGGCTCGCTGGCAAACCGGGTGGAATTGCAGGACAAATACCCCATGTACGTCGTTATCGCCGATTATCAGGTGATAACCGACCGCGACGTGCCCGGCCAGATCCAACGGAACATCACCGGCCTGCTCCTCGACTACCTGGCGGTCGGGATCGACCCGGACAAGGTGACGATCTTCCAGCACAGCGCGGTCCCCGAGCTGAACCAGCTGCTCCTGCCGTTCCTGAGCCTGGTGTCGGTGGCCGAGCTGAGCCGCAACCCCACGGTGAAGGACGAGATCGCGCACAGCTCGCAAGGGGCGGTCAACGGCCTGATGTTCACCTATCCGGTGCATCAGGCGGCCGACATCCTGTTCTGCAAGGGCACGCTGGTGCCCGTGGGCAAGGACCAGTTGCCGCACGTCGAGGTGACGCGGCTGGTGGCGCGCCGCTTCAACGAGCGTTACGGTGCGGTCTTCCCGCTGCCGGAGGCCATGATGGGCGAGCGGCCGCTGCTCAAGGGCCTCGACGGCGGCAAGATGAGCAAGAGCCGGGGCAACGCGATCGCGCTGTCGGCCACCGAGGACGAGACGGCCGCCCTCATCAGGCGGGCCCGCACCGACGCCGACCGGCTGATCACCTTCGACGAGACGCACCGGCCCGAGGTGGCGAACCTGCTCACGATCGCGGGACTCTGTCTCGGCCGCCCGCCGCAGGACATCGCCGCCGAGATCGGGCACCGCGGCGCCGCCGCGCTGAAGAGCCTGGTGACCGAGGCGGTCAACGAGTTCCTGCGCCCGATCAGGGCCCGGCGGAGGGAGCACAGCGAGGCCGACGCCAGGCGGATCCTGGCCGAGGGCAACGAACGGGCCCGCGAGCGGGCGATCACGACACTCCAGGAGGTGCGGGCCGCCATGGGCTTCTAGCGGGGCGCCGTGGCCACGGCGAGCTCCGTGGCCACGGAACGCAGGGAGCGGACGTGCCGGGGGCGGTGGAAGCCCGCCGCAGTCAGCAGGCGCGCCACCTCGCGGAAGCCGCGCAGCCTGCCACCGGCGGCGATCCGGTAGTTCAGGTCCAGCAGGCCCATCAGGGTGCGGCTGGCCCGGCCCGGCAGGATGCCGTCGTCGAACTGGTCGCCGATCACGATGGCGCCGCCGGGGTTGAGCGCTGTGGCCAGCCGCCCGAGAAGCGTGGCCGTCTCCTCGTCGCCGAGCCCGTGCACGATGTTGAACAGCAGCACGACGTCGTACCCGCTGCCCAGGTCGTCTTCCAGGAAGGAACCGGCGCGAAGCGTCAGCCGGGGGTGCGCGGTCGCCGCTTTGAGCGCCTCCGGCAGGTCCAGCACGGTCGCCCGCAGCTCGGGATGGCGCCGCAACAGCTCCACGCTGAACCACCCGTGGCTGCCGCCGACGTCGAGCACCTGTCTGGCGCCGCGCGGGACGGGGATGATCCGGGCGGTCGCGGGAGCCTGCGACCTGGCCAGTGCCGCCGTCCACGCCTGGAAGGAGCGTGACAGGTCGGGGTCGCTCTCCAGCAGGGTGTAGAACGGCGTGCCGCCGGGCGACCCGTCCCGCACCGTCCGCTCCACCCCCGGCCAGATCACGGTGACGGTACGCTCCCAGAACTCCATCCCCGCCACCAGGGAGGTCGGCGAGTCCGTCGTGAACCACCGCCGCGACGGGCGGGTCAGGTGATACCGGCCGCCCCGGCGCCGCAGGTAGCCGAGGCCGGCCAGGACGCGTAACAGCCCGTCGGCCGAGCCCGGGTCCAGGCCGAGCGCGGCGGCGAGCTCCGGGCCGGTGGACGGGCGGTCGCGCAGGGCGTCGAAGATGCCCAGCCGGGCCCCGGCGACGAGCGTGTGCACACCCAGCGCGCCGAAGTAGTCGAACATCGGAGGCACGATCGACAGCCGGTGGGCCGCGGCCTCGAGGACGTTGAAGAAGAGGGGCACACTTGCGACAGTAGGCGCGGCTCCGCGGATGGACAGTAAGCGCGACTACCCGGGCCGGCGCGTCTGATAGACCTTCCGCAGCGTCTCGTGCACGATCCACGTGGTCCTGGCGCCCTCGGCGAGCAGGCCCACGTCGCCCGGCCCGACCTCGATCGTGGTGCCGCCCTCGACGGCGATCGTGGCGCGCCCCGAGAGCACGACGAAGATCTCGTCCCTCTCCACGTCCGTGACGACGCCCGGCGTGATCTCCCAGATGCCCCGGCCCTCGCCCAGCTCCAGCGACGACGTGACGGGGTCGCCTGCGACGATCTGCTCGGGATCGAGCTCGTCGGGCGTCAGCCGGACGTCGTGGACGGGCACGGAGAAGGCGCCGGCGGTGGCGAGCATGCGGCCGAGGTCGGCCACGTCCGGCATCAACACATCAGACATATCGCTCATTTCAGCACATCTTCCTCCGTCAGCGGTTCTCGCGGCGGAAGGACTCCAGCGCCAGCAGCGCCACGTGGAGCGACAAACACGACTCGACGTCGTCGAGGTCGGTGTCGAGAATGCGCTCAAGGCGGCGCAGGCGATCGTAGAAGGCGGGCCTGGACAGGTGCGCCTTCTGAGCGGCGACCGCCTTGTTGCGGCCGGAGTCGAGGTAGATGCGCAGGATGCGGGTGAGGTCGCCGCCCCGCTGCGCGTCGTGGGCCAGCAGCGGCCCCAGCTCGCGCTCGGCGAACGTCTGCAGCCGCGCGTCGTCGCGCAGCAGGTGGAGCAGACCGCGCAGGCGCAGGTCGGGCAGCCGGTAGAAGGCCCGGCCGTCCGGCTGGCGGACCGCCACGTCGGCGACCTGCTCGGCCTCCAGGAAGCTGCGGCGTACGTCTCTGATGGACTCCACCACCGAGCCCGCCGCCAGCACGAACGCCGAGCCGGGCCGCCACAGCACGCGCAGCCGCTCCGACAACGCGGTCAGCGCGGGCTCGGCCTGGGTGCGCGGCGGCAGCGGCAGCAGGACGCCGACCCGCTCCTGGTCGAGCGCGCCGACCAGGGCGGGCAGGCGGGCGTCGCGGCAGGCGCCGGCGGTGGCCTCGGCCAGCTCGCCCAGCTGCGCCTGGCCGTCCAGCGCCTGGTCGGCCGGGTCGGTCGGGCGGATGACCACGCTGATCAGCTTGCGCCCCGTCAGCGGCACCCCGACGGCGCGGGCGCGCGCGGCGGCCTCGTCGGGGTCGGAGTAGGCGTGGGTGAGGATGCCCGTGATGATCGTGCCGTGCGCCTGACGCTCCAGCGACTCCTGGTGGCGCTCCAGCAGGCGGCCCAGGGCGAGCGTGGTGGCGGCCCGCTCGGCCAGCACCATGTCGCGCGGCGACGGTGAGGCGTCGCAGATCAGGATCAGCCGGCCCCAGTCCTGCCCGCGCGCTCCGACCGTGGTGATCAGCCAGCCCGAGGCCGAGTCGTACGCGGTGCGCTCGGCCGGCGCCACCGACCGCGACCTCGTCTCCCACCCGGCCAGCAGGGCGCCCGCGTCGCGCCCGGCGGACTCGCAGGCCAGCACCTGATGGGCAAGGTTCTCCAGCAGCACCGGCCGGTTGGACAGCCTGGCCACCTGGGCGAGCACCTCGGCCGGCGAGGCGCCCTCGACCGACAGCTCGGTGAAGACCTCGTGCAGCTGCTCCGAGGCCCGCAGCTCCTCCAGCTGGATGTCGATGATCCGCGAGTGCACGGACTCGGTGATCTGCACGAACGGGGTCTCCCTGGTCAGCACGATCACCGGGAGCCCGTGCTCCTCGGCCGACTTGACCACGGCCCGCGGCAGCTCGCGCACGAACCTGCGGCCCAGCTCCACGACCAGCCCCGAGGCGCCCACGGCGGACAGCTCGCCGATGTAGTCGGCGAGCTTCTCCGGGTCGTCGGGGAGCGCGACGCCCGTGGTGAGCACCAGCTCGCCGCCCCGCAGGAGGTTGGCGATGTCGGCGATCTCGCCGACGTGCACCCACCGCACCTTGGTGTCCAGCCGGTCTGCGCCCGCGACCACGCGCGGTCCGCCCCGGCGCACGGTCTCCAGAGCGAGGACGTCGGCGATGGTGGGGAGCACGGGGCAGAGCCTAGCCGATCAATCTGTAAGAACGGCTATGCAGACATTTACGTTTTGTCGCGAATTGAGCCCTCCTCGCGGTATTCCCGCCGGGGTTCCCGCACCCGCAGCTCCACCCGCCGAATCTTGCCGGAGATCGTCTTGGGCAGCTCGCCGAACTCCAGCCGCCGCACCCGTTTGTACGGCGCCAGCTCCCGCCGGGAGTGCTCGAAGATCGATCGCGCGGTCTCCGCGTCGGCCTCGAAGCCGGGCGCCAGCGTCACGTACGCCTTCGGAACCGCCAGCCGCACCGGGTCCGGCGCGGGCACCACCGCCGCCTCCGCAACGGCGGGGTGCTCCAGCAGCACGCTCTCCAGCTCGAACGGCGAGATCCGGTAGTCGGAGGCCTTGAAGACGTCGTCGGTCCGGCCGACGTAGGTGATGTAGCCGTCCTGGTCGCGGGTGGCGACGTCGCCCGTGTGATAGTGGCCGCCCCGCATCGCGTCGCTCGATCCGCCGACGTATCCGGCCATGAGCCCGAGCGGGCGGCGACCGTCCAGCGGCAGGCAGATCTCGCCGTCGTCCCCGGGCTCGCCGCTGACCGGGTCGAGGAGCACGACGTCGTAGCCGGGCAGCGGGCGCCCCATCGATCCGGGCTTGACCGGCTCGTCCGGCGCGTTGCCGATCTGCGCGGTGGTCTCGGTCTGGCCGTAGCCGTCCCTGATCGTGATGCCCCACGCCTTGGTCACCTGATCGATGATCTCCGGGTTGAGCGGCTCGCCGGCGGCGACGGCGGTGCGCAGCGGCAGCTTCCAGGCCGCCAGGTCCTCCTGGATGAGCATCCGCCACACGGTCGGCGGCGCGCAGAACGTGGTGACCCGCTCGTCCCGCAGCACCTCCAGCAGCGCCGGCGCGGAGAAGCGCTGGTAGTCGTGGACCAGCACGGTGGCCCCCGCGTTCCACGGCGCGAACACGTTGCTCCACGCGTGCTTGGCCCACCCCGGCGAGGACACGTTGAGGTGCACGTCGCCGGGCCTGACCCCGATCCAGAACATCGTCGACAGGTGCCCGGCCGGATAGGACGCATGGGTGTGCTCGACCAGCTTGGGCTGCGACGTGGTGCCGGAGGTGAAGTAGAGCAGCAGCGTGTCGCCAGCCCGCGTCGGCGCGTCCGGGGTGAAGGTCTCGTGCGCCTCGTACGCCTCGTGGTACGGCAGCCAGTTGTAGGCGTCGCCTACGGCGATCTTGGTGAACTCCCCGGCCCCGAACTTGCCCGCGTCGGCGGCGTTGGCGATCACGTGCGAGACGCCGCCGCGCTCGATCCGCTCGGCGACGTCCTTGGCGGTCAGGAGCGTCGTGGCCGGGATGATGACCGCGCCCAGCTTCATCGCGGCCAGCAGCGCCTCCCACAGCTCGGCCTGGTTGCCCAGCATGAGCAGGATCCGGTCGCCCCGGCGCACCCCCTGCTCGTGCAGCCAGTTCGCGACCTGGTTGGAGCGCGCCGACAGGGCGGCGAAGGTGTAGGAGGCCTGGCTCGCGCCCACGATCTTGAGAGCGACGGCGTCGGGGGTCTCGGCGGCCAGGACCTCGTCGAACCAGTCGAGCGCCCAGTTGAACTCCGCGAGCTCCGGCCAGCGGAAGTCGCGGCGGGCGGTGGCGGGGTCGGCGTGGAGGAGGAAGTCGCGGGCGGCGCGGAAATCACTCATGTCCGGATCCTGCTACGTCGTCAGCCGCCGCTCAAGGCCGTCGAGCACCGAGAGCAGCCCGAAGTCGAAGGCCACCGCGCGAACCGTGTCCGGATTGTCGTAGGCGTCCATGTTGACGCGCTCCAGCATGTCGGGAAAGTCCCTGGCGGCCCTTCTCACCATCGTGCGCATATGTTCAGGGTCGTACTCGTGGCCGGCCATCGCCTTGTTGAAGGCGATCTCGGGAAGCGTTATCCCGAAGACGTAGGAGTTGAGCGTGTTGACGGCGTAGTCGACGTCCATCCCCTTGAACCCGGCCGCCGCGAACACCTCGCGCATGCGGCCGGCCGTCTGGATCGCGTTGGGGCCGAGCGCGGGAAGCCGGCCGACCAGAGAAGCCGCCCACGGGTGGCGCAGCATCGCCTGGCGCATGCTGTAGGCCAGGACCGAGGCGGCCTCGCGCCAGCCCACCTCCTCGGGGTCGGGCACCTTCAGCTCGCCCCACATCTCGTCGTAGGCCAGCTCGAGCAGCTCGTCCTTGTTGGCGACGTACCAATAGAGGCTGGTCGCGCCGGCGCTCAGCTTCGCGCCGAGCTTACGCATGCTCAGCCCGTCGAGCCCTTCCTCGTCCAGCAGCTCGACGGCGGCCTGGACGATCACTTCCCGGGTGCGGCCCGGGCTGGTGGTCTTACGCGGCTCGCGGGTCCAGACGGAGGTGAACTGCTTGGCGCTCATTCCTTAAGGATAAATGCACTCGCACACTGTGCGAGAGTTGTCGTACAGTGTGCGAGTGAACTCGAACACTGTACGAGACCCTCGTCGTTGGTGGATTCTCGTCGTCCTGTGCCTGGCACTCTTGGTCCTGGTCGTCGACAACACCGTGCTGAACCTGGCCATCCCCTCGTTGCACCAGGAGATGGGCGCGACGCCGTCGGACATCCAGTGGATCATCGACGCCTACGTGCTGGCGTACGCCGGTCTGCTGCTCACCTCGGGCAGCCTGTCCGACAAGTACGGCCGCCGCCGCTTCCTGATCATCGGTTTGGCGTTCTTCGGCGGCGCGTCGCTGCTCGCGGTGCTCGTCACGGAACCCTGGCAACTGATCGCCGCGCGGGCCCTGATGGGCATCGGCGGCGCGATCATGATGCCCTCCACGCTGTCGATCCTGATGACCGTGTTCGACGACGAGGAGCGGCGCAAGGCGATGGCCGCCTGGAGCGCCGTGGCGCTGGTCGGTTTGGTGTCAGGCCCCACGCTGGGCGGATTCCTGCTGGAGCACTACTGGTGGGGATCGGTCTTCCTGCTGAACGTGCCCATCGCGGCGATCGCCATCGTGGCCGCTGTCGTGCTCATGCCTGAGACCCGCAGCGCCGGACGGAAGATCGACCCGGTGGGCGTGGTGCTGTCGATCGTCGGATTGACCGCGGCCGTCTATGTGATCATCGAGCGCGAGTGGAACATCCCCGTCATCGCGGTGGCCGTGCTCGCCCTCGGCGCCTTCGTGATCTGGGAGCGGAAGCGGGAGCAGCCGATGCTGCCGCTCCACCTGTTCGCCAACCGCAACTTCAGCGGCGCGTCGTTCTCGATCCTGCTCATGGCGTTCGGCGCGGGCGCCGTGATGCTGATGCTGACGCAATACCTGCAGTTCGTGCTGGGCTACGGAGAGATGCAGGCCGGACTCGCCATGTTGCCCTACGCCGTGGCCGCCGCGATCTTCAACGGCGTCGGCGCCGGACTGGGGCAGAAGGTCAGCAACCGGATGCTCGTCGGCTCGGGCCTCCTGCTCATCGCCGGGGGCTTCGTCGTCATGGCCATGACCACCGGATACCTGCCGCTGCTCATCGGCCTGGTGATCATGGGCATCGGCGGCGGCCTGGCCGGCCCGTCCGCCTACGCCTCGCTCATGGGCGCCATCCCTGTGGAGCACGCCGGCGTCGGTTCGGCGCTCAACGACACCGTCCAGCAGGTCGGCGTCGCGCTGAGCATCGCGGTCCTGGGCAGCGTGCTGGCCGGGAAGTACACCTCCGAGATGCCCGCCGACCTGCCCGTGGCCGCCAGGGAGTCGATCGGCGCCGCGCACCCGATGGGCTACGCCGACGCCGCCAACGAGGCCTTCACCTCCGCCATGCACCTCGGCTCGTGGGTGGGCGCCGCGTTCTGCGTGGCCGCCGCGCTGCTGGCGATCGCCGTGCTGCGCCCCGCCCAGCCGGCCGCGGCCCCCGAGCCGGCGAAGGTCTAGTCGTGGCCGATCTGCCGCAGCAGATCGGCCACTTACACCTTGTAAGCTGATTTGAACGCGTGCCGACAGGTTGCCCATGGGAGGGCAGGGGACGGAACGGGATACTCGTTAACATGTCGGAGCTACTCGCGCGCCACCGGGCAGTGATGCCGAACTGGCTGGCACTCAACTACAACGACCCCATCGAGATCGTCAGCGGCAAGGGCAACCGCGTCATCGACGCCGACGGCAAGAGCTATCTCGACTTCTTCGCCGGCATCCTGACCAACATGATCGGGTACGACGTGCCCGAGGTGCGCGAGGCCGTCGAGCGCCAGCTCGCCACCGGGGTGGTGCACACCAGCACCGTCTACCTGCTGCGCGGCCAGATCGAGCTGGCCGAGAAGATCGCGCGGCTCTCCGGCATCCCCGACGCCAAGGTCTTCTTCACCAACTCCGGCACCGAGGCCAACGAGACGGCGCTGCTGCTGGCCACGTACGCGCGCAAGAGCGACCAGGTGCTCGCCATGCGGCAGAGCTACCACGGGCGCAGCTTCGGCGCGATCAGCGTCACCTCCAACCGGTCCTGGAAGAACAACTCGCTCTCCCCGCTCAACGTGCACTTCCTGCACGGTGCCGACCGGCACCTCACCCAGTTCAAGGGCATGTCGGACGCCGACTACATCGCGGCCTGCGTGGACGACCTGCGCCACGTGCTGACCACCGCGGTCTCCAATGACGTGGCGGCGCTGATCGCCGAGCCCATCCAGGGCGTGGGCGGCTTCACGATGGCGCCCGACGGGCTGTTCGCCGCGTACAAGGAGGTCCTCGACGAGCAGGGCATCCTCTTCATCTCGGATGAGGTGCAGACGGGCTGGGGGCGGACCGGGAGCGCGTTCTTCGGCATCGAGAACCACGGGGTCACTCCGGACATGATCACGTTCGCGAAGGGGCTGGGCAACGGCTTCGCCGTGGGCGGCATCGTGGCGCGAGGCGACCTGATGGACGGGCCGCACGCGGTGGGCCTGTCCACGTTCGGCGGCAACCCGATCTCCATGGCCGCCGGCAACGCCACCCTCGACTACGTGCTCGACCACGACCTGCAGGCCAACGCCGCGCGGACCGGCGAGATCATCATCCGCGGGCTGCGCGAGGCCGCCCAGCGCCTGCCCATCGTCAAGGACGTGCGCGGAAAGGGCCTCATGTTCGCCGTCGAGCTCGAGAGCCCGGCCCAGGCGGCCAGGTTCATGGAGGAGACCAAGAGGGCGGGACTGCTGGCCGGCAAGGGCGGCCTGTACGGCACCGCCATCCGCATGGCGCCGCCCCTCACCCTCACGGTGGAGGAGGCCGTCGAAGGCCTCGGCATCATCGTCACCGCCCTCGAAACCATCAACGCAGAGGCAGCAGCGCAGTGAAGTCCGTCAAGCACTGGATCAGCGGAGCCCTCGCGGACGGCGATCCCGCGCGTACCGCGGAGCTGTTCGATCCGGCCACCGGTGAGGTGAGCGGACACGTCGCCCTCGCCTCCGCGGCCGACGTGGACGCGGCCGTGGCGGCCGCCGTCGCCGCCTTCCCCGCCTGGCGGGACGCCTCGCTGGTCAAGCGGGCGCAGGTGCTCTTCCGCTTCCGCGAGCTCATGCACGCCCACCGCGACGAACTGGCCGCGCTGATCTCCGCCGAGCACGGCAAGGTGCACTCCGACGCGCTCGGCGAGGTCGCCCGCGGCCTGGAGGTCGTGGAGTTCGCCTGCGGCATCCCGCACCTGCTCAAGGGCGGCTTCTCCGAGGGCGTCTCGACCCGGGTCGACTCCTACTCCATCCGCCAGCCGCTCGGCGTCGTGGCCGGGATCACGCCGTTCAACTTCCCCGCCATGGTGCCGATGTGGATGTTCCCCATCGCGATCGCCTGCGGCAACGCCTTCGTGCTGAAGCCCTCCGAGCGTGACCCGTCGGCGTCGCTGCTCATGGCCCGGCTGTGGCAGGAGGCGGGGCTGCCCGACGGCGTGTTCAACGTCGTGCAGGGCGACAAGGTCGCCGTCGACCGGCTGCTGGCGCACCCGGACGTGCGCGGCGTGTCGTTCGTCGGCTCCACCCCCATCGCCAAGTACGTGTACGAGACCGGCACCGCCCACGGCAAGCGCGTGCAGGCCCTCGGCGGCGCCAAGAACCACATGCTCGTGCTCCCCGACGCCGACCTCGACCTGGTCGCGGACTCGGCGGTGTCGGCCGGGTTCGGCTCGGCGGGGGAGCGGTGCATGGCGATCTCCGTCGTGCTGGCCGTGAACCCGATCGGCGACGAGCTCGTCCAGAAGATCGTCGAGCGCGTCGACCGGCTGGTGATCGGTCCCGGCGACGACCCGAAGTCCGAGATGGGGCCGCTGGTCACCGCGGCGCACCGCGACAAGGTCGCCTCGTATCTGGACCTCGGCGTCGAGGAGGGCGCCAAGCTGGTCGTGGACGGCCGCGAGACACCCGTGCTCGGCGGCGGCAAGGCGGCGGAGACGCCCGGGTTCTGGCTCGGCCCGACCGTGCTCGACCACGTGCCGGTCGGCTCGCGCACGCACACCGACGAGATCTTCGGGCCCGTGCTGTCGATCGTGCGCGTCGGCTCGTACGAGGAGGGCCTGGCGGTCATCAACGGCGGCGTGTACGGGAACGGCACGGCGATCTTCACCAACGACGGCGGCGCCGCCCGGCGCTTCCAGAACGAGGTGGAGGTCGGCATGGTGGGCATCAACGTGCCCATCCCGGTGCCGATGGCCTTCTACAGCTTCGGCGGCTGGAAGTCCTCGCTCTTCGGCGACACGCACGTGCACGGCACCGAGGGCGTGCACTTCTACACCCGCGGCAAGGTCGTCACCTCGCGCTGGCTCGACCCGTCGCACGGCGGCGTGAGCCTGGGCTTCCCCACGAACAGCTGATCCGGCGTCACCGGCGGTGGGCCGCCTCCAGGGCGACCCACAGCTCGGCGCGTACGCCGGGATCGTCGAGGTCGCGGCCGAGCAGCTCGGCGACCCGTCTCATGCGGTAACGCAGCGTGTGCCGGTGCACGCCCAGACGCTGGGCGGCCGCGTCCCAGTGGCCGTTGCTGTCCAGGTAGGCGCGCAGCGACTCCACCAGGTCGGCGCGGGAGCCGTACGCGGTGAGCGGGGACAGCAGCGCCGTCGCGAACGCCTGGGCGGCGGCCTGGTCGAGCAGGCCGAGCAGGCCCTGTCCGGCCAGGTCGCCGAACCTCACCACGCGGCCTCCTCCGGTCCGGACCACGCCGCCGTCGCGGGCTCCCGGCGCTCGGCCGCTCCGCGGTGCGCTGCCTGCGGCGGCCGCGTCCAAGGCGCGTCCTGCCTGGTCGATCGCGTTCCGTAGCGCCGCGGGGTCGTAGCCGCACGGCAGGCTCACCCCGACCGGGCCGTCCGCCTCCAGCGCCACCTCGTCCGCCACCGCCTCCGGTACGAGCGCAACGGCGATCGGTCCCGCGGCTCGCCGGCCACGGGCGGCGGCGATCGGTCCCGCGACAGGGTCATGGGCGGCGGCGATCGGTCCCGCCGCACGCCGGTCACGGGCGGCGGCGTCAGTGGCGTCGGTGGCACGTGATCGTGCGGTGAGGTCCGTGCTGCTATCGAGCAGCGCTGTGAAGGCCCGTGTCTCCAGCGCGTCGAGCGACTCCGGGCCCGTTGCGAGCACCAGCATGGGCTCCTCCGGCAGCCGGCCGTCGCCGAGCGCGCCCAGCACCGCGCGCGCCCGGTCCTCCGCTCCGGCCAGCAGCAGCGCCAGCACCGCCGAGCGGGCCCGGCGCGCCGCCTCCCGCTGGGTCCTGCCCTGCTCCATGGCCAGTGTGAGCAGGGATCCCGCGGCGTTGATCACCGTGTGGGTGACCGGCGTGAACGGCTCCTTGGCCCCGACGGCGAAGAAGCCACGCGGCCGGGCCCCGCCTCCCAGCGGCTGCACGACGATGTGCTCGCCAGGCCCCGACAACGCCAGGCTGGCGGGCATCCGCGCACCGCCGTGCGCACGGCCGCCACCGAGCACGTCTACGGCCACACCCCGATCGGCACCCGAGCGCCCATGCCCCGCCACACCTCCCGATGCGCCGGGCCCGTCGGCGGCGGCATCCCCAGACGCACCCGTGCCACCGCGTCTGCCGACAGCGAGGCTTCCCGATGCGCCCCGCTCAGGGCCGCCGGCCGCGGCTCCAGGTGCACCGCGTCCGCTGACTGCGGCACCTTCTGATGCGCCGCGTCCAGTGCCACGGCGCGGGCCACCCTGAGGTGCACCGTGCTGGAGTCCGCCGCGCTCACCTACGCTGCTGTGCGGTGCGTGCTCGCCGCCTTCGCCCGCGCCGCCCTGGAGCCCGTGCCCGCCGCTCTCGCCTGTGCCAGGTGAACCGCGCCCCCCGTCGGCTATGCGACCGCCAGGTGAACCGCGCCCGCCGCCGGCGATGCGACCGCCATGCGTCTCGCGTCCGCCGCCCCGGCCTGTCCGGACCTCGGACGCGACGCTCCCTTGTACGCCGTGCGCGCTGTCGCGGGCGTGCGGGTCGTCCCCGGTGGGGGCCGGGGGGCGGCCGGTACGGAGGCGGGTGAGTTCTGCGGTGACGGACTGCGGGCGGGCGCCGCGGGTGGCGTGGCGGACGGCGCCGGTCTCGTCGAGCAGGGCCGCCCAGCCGCCGACCTCCTTCGCGAGCCGGTCGATCACCGCATGCATGCCCTCCGGCCGGAGCGCCGCCCGCGTCAGCCGGCCCTGGGCGGCGAAGGCGCGGGTGATCTCCTCGTACTGCTCGGCCGCCAGCAGCTCGCTCACCGTCTTGCCGATCGCGATGAACGGCGTCTCGCGCGGCACCTCCAGCAGCGGCAACCCGGCCAACCCCGCGGCCTCGACGAGCGCGGCCGGCACCTCCTCGTGCGAGACGCCCACCCCGAAGCCGAGCCCGGCGACGCCCCGCGCCACGAGACGGGTGACGTATTCGGCCACCACGGGCCCCGGCGGGTCGGCCTCCAGCCGCATCCCGGTGGTGAGCAGCAGCTCGTCGCCCTCCAGGTACGGTGTGGGGTCGGCGAGCTCGCTGACCGCCACCCAGCGCACCACCGCGGTCAACGACGTCGGACCGGCCAGCGGCCGCAGACCCATGCGGCGCGCCACGGTCTGGAGGGAGGGCGGCATGCGAGTTTGTCCATTCCGGCGAAGAGAAGCACCCCTAGTGTGACATATCGACGTATCGGCGCAGGTAGGAGGCCGCCGTAGCGTCGAACCCATGAGCATTCCCCAGGAGCGGCGCGTCGTGACCGCGATCCCCGGCCCCAAGTCCCAGGAGTTGCTGGCCCGCAAGCAGGCCGCCGTCCCGCCCGGCATCGGCACCACCCTGCCGGTCTTCGTCACCCGCGCGGGCGGCGGCGTGGTGCAGGACGCCGACGGGAACTCGCTGATCGACTTCGGCTCCGGCATCGCCGTGACGAATGTGGGCAACGCCGCGCCCAAGGTCGTCGAGCGGGTCCAGCGGCAGGTCGCCGACTTCACCCACACCTGTTTCATGGTGACCCCGTACGAGTCGTACGTCCGGGTGTGCGAGAAGCTGAACGAGCTGACCCCCGGCGACCACGAGAAGCGCACCTTCCTGGTGAACTCCGGCGCCGAGGCCGTCGAGAACGCCGTCAAGATCGCCCGGCTGGCCACCGGCAGGCCGGCCGTCGTGGTGTTCGACCACGGCTACCACGGCCGCACGCTGCTCACGATGACGCTGACGGCCAAGAACATGCCGTACAAGCAGGGCTTCGGGCCGTTCGCGCCCGAGGTGTACCGGGTGCCGCTGGCCTACCCGTTCCGCTGGCCGACCGGTCCTGACAACTGCGCCGATGAGGCCGCCGAGCAGGCCATCGACCTGATCACCAAGCAGATCGGTCCCGCGAACGTCGCCGCCGTGGTGATCGAGCCGATCGCGGGCGAGGGCGGCTTCATCGTGCCGGCCAGGGGTTTCCTGCCGCGCATCGCCGAGTTCTGCCGGGCGAACGGCATCGTGTTCGTGGCCGACGAGGTGCAGACCGGGTTCGCGCGTACCGGTGACCTGTTCGCGTGCGAGGACGAGGGCGTGGTGCCCGACATCATCACCACCGCCAAGGGCATCGCGGGCGGCCTGCCGCTGGCCGCCGTGACCGGCCGCGCCGAGATCATGGACAAGGTGCACGTGGGCGGGCTCGGCGGCACGTACGGCGGCAACCCGCTCGCCTGCGAGGCCGCGCTCGGCGTGCTGGAGACGATCGAGGAGGAGGACCTGGTCGCCCGCGCCCGCCGGATCGGGGAGATCATGCTTCCCCGGCTCAGGGCGCTCCAGGAGCGCTTCGACGTGATCGGCGACGTGCGCGGCAGGGGCGCGATGATCGCCATCGAGCTGGTGGAGCCCGGCACCAAGGAGCCGAACCCGACCGCCGTACAGGAGATCGTCAAGCGCTGCCACGCCGAGGGCCTGCTGGTGCTGACGGCCGGCACGTACGGCAACGTGCTGCGCTTCCTGCCCCCGCTGGTGATCCCCGAGCACCTGCTGGAAGAGGGTCTCGGCATCCTTGAGAAGGCCATCGCCGAACTGTAGATATCCCACCCAAAGCGGGCATCCAGCTTGTGGCTGGATGCCCGCTTTTGTTGGTGTAAAGGACGTCGCGTGGGTAGAGAATTCACCCTGACTTGACGCTCAGCTGGACGCTCACGGCCTTGGTCAGGGTTATAACGGATCCGACATGCGGATGGGCGAGACCTGCTGGGAACGTGATGAACTGGGGTCCGACAAGAACGGCGCGGAGTATGTTGACGTTCGACCCTGAGGGCCTGACCTGGGCCCAGCGCGACGGCGACGCTTGTGTCGTCTGCCACAAGAGGTGGCCGCGGCCGCGCGTGCGCGTCGGCCGGCTGCCGGACGACTCCCCGGTCCTCGCCTGCAACGACTGCGCCGAGGCCCTGCTGCCCGCGCCGATGGCCACTGTCGTGGCCTTCCCGTCCCGCTGAATCCCGGACGACCCCTTCACAAGGGAGACGCCCCGGGACGGGGGGAAGGCCCGGGGCGCCTCTGCAGGCCGCGCCCAGCGGGGGGATAGGGCGGGCCGGCGGTGGGGTCGCGTGGGGATCGGCGGCCCCCACTCCCTTGGATCTATCAGCTCATTTGGCGATCTTCTGCCACATGCCGCTCCAAGCGACATAGTCAGGGCATTCCCCATCCTGCGGTCGGCAATCCCCGGGCGGCCGTACGGCGAAGGCCACGCGGTCGATCCGCTTGGGCTCGCCGACCTCGTACACCTCGCAGATCTGCTTGGCCCGCCCCTTGCACGCCTTGTCGTTGGCGGGCGCCAGCCCCACCCAGGCGGCGGCGTCGCGCTGCGCGTTCGGCGCGGTCATCCAGTTCAGCCACCGGTAGGCGCACGTCGTGTCGGGCACGTTGGCGCCGAGCATCCAGGAGTCCACCCATCCGGTGGTCTCGCGGGTCTGGAGGGTTTTGACCGGCTTGCCAGCCTTTTGCAGGAGCAGGCGATAGTAAGGAGTGGCCTGGGCGTAATCCAGCGATCCCGTGGCGAACCCCTTGATCAGATCGATGGGGTTCGTCCAGTACGTACGCCCCTGCGCTCCCTCCAGCAGCTTCATCGCCCCGTCGAACTGGTCCTTGGTCAGCTCGAACGGCTCGTCGGTCTCCCCGGCGGCCAGCGCGGCGTCGGCGATCGTCAGCGGGCTGTTCTTGAGCGCCACCCGGTCCGAGGAGAACGCCTCCTTCAGGTCGCCCTTGACCTTGGCCGGGTCGTAGATGAACTCGTGGTAGCCCCACAGGTACGGCACCCCGTAGACCTTGCCCGACACCGTCACCATGTCGCGGAAGCGCTCGTCGACGTCCTCGAGCCCGCTCACCTTGGCCGGCTCGATGGGCTGCACCTTCTTCTCGGCGATGAGCCGGTCGGCCAGGGCGGGCCCGGCGGAGACGAGGTCGTAGGGCCGCCTGTCGACCTGGGCCTCCATGTCCTCGGCGGTCTGCACGGTGTCAAGCTTGGCGATCCGGCAGCCGGTCTCCTTCTCGAACGAGCCCACCCAGTTGACCTTGGGGCTGATGCCGCCGTACTCGGCGTACCCGCGGTAGGTGAGGATCTGCAGCGTGCCGTCGCTCTGCGTGGCGGTGGGGGAGGGGGTCGGGCTGGGCGTGGGGGTCGGCCTCGGTGTCGGCGTCGCCGCGCCCGTGGCGGCGACCAGCACCGTTGCGGCGAGCGCCAAGGCTTGAGCACGACGGCGGCGATGCACGATGTCCCCCTCTGTCCGGTGGCCAGGAGCTTACCGGGACGGAGGGCCGGAAGGGCGCGCGTCCCCGCACGGAGAGATCGCGGCTTACTTCTTGTCGTCGACGAGATAGCAGCAGATGACCGCCGTCGTGACCGCCTCGTACGTGCGCCCGTCGCGCAGATGCCCGGCGCGCTCCAGGCTGATCGCCCCCTGGGCGGCCGCCCACAATGCATCGGCGATCTTGCGGGGCTGGGTCGGGATCAGGTGGCCGGCGGAGATGCAGTCGGCGATCACCCGGTCGAGGATGTTCAGCGCCGCCCTGGCGAGGGTCCTGGCGCGCTCGCTGGGCTCGAAACCGGGGATGGCCCGCTCGAACATCAGGCTGTAGTAGCCCGGCTCGGACAGGCACGCCTGCCGGTACGCGGGCCCCAGCGCGTGGAGGTGCTCCAGCGGGTTCCGGCGCTGCGGCACCGCCTCCAGGAAGCGGCGGAAGCGCTCGAACCCCTCCAGATAGAGCGCTTCCGCCAGGCCTTCCCTGTTGCCGAACATGGTGTAGATGACGGTCGTCGTGCAGCCCGCCTCGGCGGCGATCCTGCGCATGGTCAGGCTGTCCGGACCGTCCGTCTCGAGCAGGTTCACCGCCACGTCGAGGAGGCGGGAGCGGAGTTCGTCGTGGCTGGCGCGCTCACCCAGAAGGTAGGCGCCCTGCAGCCCCAGAGGCGCCGAGGTCATGAGACCTCCTTCGTGGCCAAGGAACTCTGCGTCCTTGTGACCTCACGCTGTTCGGTCACGGGGCCCACGCCTTTCTCAGATCGGGGGCCCGCCGCGCTGGAGACCCGCACCCGATGACTTAGCCATGGCGGAGATCCCTCAAACCACTCCGCATGGTAAACATCCCGAATTAGGTCTACTTCTGTTACATCATGGGTATACACCGGGGCTTGTACTTAACGGTGAGCGCTCGTGGGGCTCTTGTGCATGCTGGTGTGATTCCCCGATCGCACCCTTGGCATAACGTCAAGGTATGGACGTGCGTACCTTCTGGCTGGCCGGCCGCCCAGCGACCGGGGACACCGAGCTCACTGTGACCAACCCCCACGACGGCCGGGAGGTCGGCAGGCATTCCGTGCCCACCGACGCCCAGGTCGAGGAGGCCGTCGCGGCCGCCGACGAGGTGGCGCGGCAGGCCGCGGCGCTGCCCGTGCACGTGCGGGCCGAGGCCCTGGCCCACGTCTCGCGCCGCCTGGCGGAGCGGGCCGACGAGATCGCCCATCTCATCACGGCCGAGAACGGCAAGCCGATCTTGTGGGCCCGCGGTGAGACCAGCCGCGCCGTCGCCACGTTCCGCTTCGCCGCCGAGGAGGCCCGCCGCTGGTCGGGCGGGGTGCAGCGGCTCGACACCGAGCCGGCCGCGACCGGGCGCCTGGCGTACGTGTCGCGGGTGCCGTACGGTCCCGTGCTGGCGATCACCCCGTTCAACTTCCCGCTGAACCTGGTCGCCCACAAGGTGGCCCCGGCCATCGCCGTCGGCGCGCCGGTCGTCGTCAAGCCCGCCCCGGCCACGCCGCTGTCGGCGCTGCTGCTCGGCGAGATCCTGGCCGAGACCGACCTGCCCGCCGGCATGTTCTCCATCCTGCCGGTCGCGAACGAGCGCGCCTCCGCCCTGGTCCAGGACCCCCGCCTGCCGGTGGTCTCCTTCACGGGGTCGGCTCCCGTCGGCTATGCCATCGCCGACCAGGTGCCGCGCAAGCACGTGACCCTGGAACTGGGCGGCAACGCGGCCGCCGTCGTGCTGTCCGACGCCGACCTCGACTGGGCCGCCCAGCGCATCGCCCTCTACTCCAACTACCAGGCCGGCCAGAGCTGCATCGCCGTGCAACGGGTGATCGTCGAGCAGCCGGTCTACGACGCCTTCCTCGACCGCCTGCTCCCGGCCGTGTCCGGCCTCGTCACCGGCGACCCCGCCGACGAGAAGACCCAGGTGGGCCCGCTGGTCTCGGAGGCCGCGGCGGAGCGCGTCGAGCAGTGGATCCAGGAGGCCGTCGCCGCGGGGGCCCGCGTGCTGGCGGGCGGCACCCGGGAAGGCGCCACGATCGCCCCCACGGTTCTCACGGACGTGCCGCACGACGCCAAGGTAGCCAGCGAGGAGGTCTTCGGCCCCGTCATGATCCTCCAGCCGGCCGCCTCGGTCGACGAGGCGTACGCGATGGTCAACGACTCCAAGTACGGCCTCCAGGCCGGGGTGTTCACGCGTTCGCTGGACGCCGCCTTCCGGGCGAACCGGGAGCTGGAGGTGGGCGGCGTCATCATCGGCGACGTGCCGTCGTACCGGGCCGACCAGATGCCGTACGGCGGGGTGAAGGACTCCGGGATCGGCCGTGAGGGGCTGCACTCGGCGATGGAGGACCTCACGTACGAGAAAGTCATGGTGCTGACCGGGCTGACGCTCTGATCGCTCCAGATCGCTCTGCGCCGCCGGACGGGCGCGGCTCCGGCGGCGCATACGCGCATTGATGTAGTCGTCGATGCGCCCCAGGGCGGATGTCGTCCACGCCGTCCCACCGCATGATGCAGACGTGATGACGATTCCCGCGTGGGTGTGGGGGCAGTCGGTGATCTGGACGCTCGTCCACGTCTACGTGTGGGCGCGGCTCGTCCGGGGCACGACGTCGCGCGGCACGGCCGCGCGCCGCTGCGGAAATGTCGCGGCCATTGTGCTCGCGCCGCTCATCCCCGCCGCGCTGATCGGCGCGAGTGCCCTCGATCTCGCCGTTTCCCGCTGGATCGTCTGGCCGGGATACGTCTGGTACGCGTTGGAGCTCTATCTCGTCCTGCTGCTGCTCCTCGCTGAGCCGATCCGGCTGGCGGCACGGGTCGTCGCGGCGGCCGGAAGACGACGACGCCGGGCGAAGGCCTCGCGCGTGCCCGAACCCGCCCGCGCACCCTCCGGCGACGCCCCCGCACCCCGCGAGGAGGTCCCCGAGCCTCAGCGGGATGCCCCTACGCGGCGGGTGTTCCTCGCGCGTTCGATCGCGGTGTCGGCAGGCGCGGCCGCGACCGGCGTCGTCGGGTACGGCATGCTGACGGCGCTGGGTCCGCCTCGCCTGGACCACGTCACCGTGCGGTTGTCCCGGGGCGGCTCACGCGCCGCGGGCATGCGGATCGCGCTGGTCGGTGACATCCACCTGGGCCCGATGCTGGGCCGAGACCACACCCAGCGGATCGTGGACATGATCGACGGGGCCGGCGCGGACCTGGTGGCGATCGTCGGGGACCTCGTCGACGGCACCGTGGAAGACCTCGCCCACGCCGCCGCGCCACTGCGCGGCCTGCGCAGCCGGCACGGCACGTACTTCGTCACCGGCAACCACGAATATCTGTCCGGCGCGGCCGAGTGGGTCGGGGAACTGCGGGAGATGGGCATCCGGCCGCTGCAGAACGAGCGCGTGGAGCTGCCGGCCCTCGACCTCGCCGGGGTCAACGACGTGACGGGCGCGCAGCAGGGCGACGGCCCCGACTACGGCCGGGCGCTCGCCGGCCGCGACCCTGCCCGCCCGGTCGTCCTGCTGGCCCACCAGCCGGTGCAGGTGAACGAGGCGATGCGCCACGGCGTCGATCTCCAGCTCTCCGGGCACACCCACGGAGGCCAGACGTTCCCGCTGGGCCTGTTGACGTCGTGGGCACAACCTCTTCTCGCGGGCCACGGCCGGTTCGGCGGCACGCAACTCTACGTCACGAAGGGCGCCGGCTTCTGGGGTCCGCCGGTACGAGTGGGCGCACCACCGGACATCACGGTCATCGAGCTCGCCTCAACGCCGTGACAACGCGAACTGACCCACAGAGGGCGGGTCATGCGCGTTCAGCCGTGGTGAAGAGGGCCTTGGCGGCGTCGCCCAGGTAGGGGCCGTACATCGTGCGCGGGTCGTCGCTGTACTTGAAGCTGCTCAGCGACGTGATCGTGCCCTTGCCGGTGACGACGTCGAACGAGGTCATCCAGGGGCCGCCGCTCGACCCGGCCGTCATGTCGCAGCCGAGCCCCTGGTCGCGGGTCTGGCCGTACGGGTCGTCCTTCAGCCGACCCGCGCAGTAGACCAGGTGGCCGCCGTTGTACGGCGGGTCGGCGGGATAGCCGAAGCCGAACGCCTGGCCGCCGCGCGGCGCGTTGAAGGCGATCTCCTGCGCGCCGACCACGTCGGCCACGTGCCTCCCGCCCGACGTGGCCAGCGCCACCATCGCCACGTCGTGGTCGTCGTCGCCCTCACGCGACCACGGCTCGGCGACGAACATGCGGCGCGCCGCGTACCGGCCGTACGGCTGCTGGCCACGCGTGCCGTAGCCCGGCACGAACGTCCAGTTCGCGGCCCATTGGCCGGTGCCGTCCTTGACGCAGTGGCCCGCGGTGATCACGACGTCCCTGTTGGCGCTCCTGACCGTGCTCGCCGAGCAGACGAAGTCGGCGCCGCCCACCGTCATGAACACCCGCCCCGTGGTCCTGGCCACGGCGCCGCCGGCGTCCCAGCGCGAGCCGATCGTGGTGGCCTTCGGCCCGGCCGCCGCCTGGTGGCGCGGCATGGGCAGCTTGGAGGCGGCGACCTCTTGCGGCACGGGGAGCTCGCGGGGTCTGCGGAGGGCGTTCGAGGCGGCGAGCCGGGTCTTCGCCCTCGGCGCGGCCGCCTCGTCCGGCATGCCGCGCGTAGAGGGTGTGGCGGGGCGGCCGGTCAGGCCGCCGAGCAGGCCCTTGTCGCCCGTCACGAGGTCGAGCAGGCCGATCGGCAGGGCCCTGGCCATGCGCTCCGGCGTCCAGTAGTCGAGCACGCGCCGCTGCTCCGCGGAGGTGCGGGCGGCCACGTGCTCGACGATCCGGACGTGCTCGGCCGCGTGGACGGGCGTGGTGACGGGCCGGTCGGCCTGCCGCGGGCCGGGGGCAGCGCCGAGGAGGGCGGGCCCCAGGAGCCCCGCCAGGAGCGGGGCGGCCGCAAGCAGGGGGGTGCTCAGGGTCATGCCCCCCGAGTGTGCACTACCAGATGTGTCCTTGTGGCTACTTTCCGTAAATTCTCAGAGTGCGCCAGTGGTTTGGGCGGCTTGGTAGACGGCCTGGGCCTCGTTCCCGAAATAGGGCCCGAACATCCAGTTGGGGGCGAAGTTGTATTTGAAGCTGTTCACCGAATTGACCGTGCCGAGCCCGGTCGACTCGGAGAAATTCAGCATCCACGGACCGCCGCTGGAACCGCCAGTCATGTTACAGGTCAGGCCGAGGTCGTTCGACAGCAGATAGTCGTCGAAGGCGCGGCCGCTGCAGTAGACGAGCTTGGAGCCGTCGTACGGCGCCGCGGCCGGGTAGCCGAAGGCGTACATCTGCTGCCGTCTCCGCTGGTTGAAGGCCACGCCCTGGCCGCCCACGACGTCGACCAGCGTCGCCCCCTCCAGCGGCGCGACCACGGCGGCGGCGACATCGAAGTCGATGTCCTCACCGGCGTTCCACTGCTGGGTGGTCAGCAGCTTCGTGGCGGCCCAGGTGCCGAAGGGGCGGCTGCCCTTGTCGTAGCCCGGCACGAAGACCCAGTTCGTGTGGAAGGCGCCGTTCAGCTTGACGCAGTGGCCCGCGGTCATCACCACGCTCTTGTTCTCGCTGGTCACCGCCGATCCCGAGCACGACGCGTTGCGTCCCTGCGCGGTGGTGAAGAAGATCCGCCCGGTGGACTTCACGACCGCGCCGCCACCGGTCCACGGCTCACCCCCGCTCCTGGCGGCCTGCAAAACCTGGGCGGCGGCGCCGGACGCGCCGGTGGGCGCGGCCGACCAAGGCTTGCCCGCGGCGGGGTCGTCCGCGGCGGTCAGGTTCATGTCCTTCTTGGGTCCGGGGGCGTCCAGGGGCGCGGCCGCCTCCATCCTCCGCTCGGTCCAGTATCGGAGGACCTGCCGCTGCTCGGGGGCCGAATCCGCGGCCGCGTGCTGGGCGGGCTTGGGTCGCAGGTGGACCTCGCCCTGTGCCGCTGTCGCGGGGAGCAGGGCGGCGGCGCTCCCCGCGGCGAGGACGAGGGTGGAAAGCAGAGCGACTCTGCGGTGCATTACGTACCTCCCGAAACCGGACGTGGGGTTGGAAAGGTAGCCGCCGCAATATCGAGATTTCTCGGGATCTGCACACACCGATATATCAATATTCCGGCGTAAATCGACTCTCTTATCTCACGTCACATAAGTAAGCGAATTTCGGTACGTCCACCGCCGTGTGCTCACGCGCCCTCCGCAGCGGGGACAATGGACGCGTGCATGCTCAGAACCGCCGCTCCGTCGTCCTCCTCGGCTCCACAGGCTCCGTCGGCACCCAGGCCCTCGACGTCATCGCGGCCAACCAGGCCGGCTTCAAGGTCACGGCGCTGGCGGCCGGCGGCGGCAAGGTCGAGTTGCTGGCCAGGCAGGCGGCCGAGTTCGGCGTCGAGGCGGTGGCCGTGGCCGACGCGGCGGCCGTGCCCGCGCTGAAGGAGGCGCTGGCCGCGCACGGCGCCCGGCCCGCGGTGCTGGGCGGCCCCGAAGGGGTCGCGGAGGCGGCGGCGTGGCCGTGCGACACCGTGCTCAACGCCATCACCGGCGCGCTCGGGCTGACCTCCACGCTGGTCGCGCTCGAGGCGGGCCGCACACTCGCCCTGGCCAACAAGGAGTCCCTGATCATCGGCGGGCCGCTGGTGAAGCGGCTGGCCGCGCCCGGCCAGATCCTGCCGGTCGACTCCGAGCACTCGGCGCTGCAGCAGTGCCTGTGGGCCTCGGGGCCCGGCGCGTACGACCCCGAGAGCGTCAAGCAGCTCGTGGTCACCGCCAGCGGCGGCCCGTTCCGCGGCCTGAGGCGCGAGGAGATGGCCGAGGTCACCCCCGAGATGGCGCTGGCCCATCCCACGTGGTCGATGGGGCCCGTCATCACGATCAACTCCGCGACGCTGGTCAACAAGGGGCTGGAGGTCATCGAGGCGCATCTGCTGTTCGACCTGGACTTCGACCGGATCGAAGTGGTGGTGCACCCGCAGTCGATCATCCACTCCATGGTCGAATACGTGGACGGCTCGACCATCGCCCAGGCCAGCCCGCCCGACATGCGCCTGCCGATCGCGCTCGCCCTCGGCCACCCGCACCGCGTGCCCGGCGCGTCCCAGCCCATCGACTGGACCAAGGCGCACACGTGGACGTTCGAGCCGCTGGACGACGTGGCGTTCCCGTCGGTCGCACTGGCCAGGCACGTCGGCACCGAGGGCGGCACCGCGCCCGCCGTCTACAACGCGGCCAACGAGGCATGTGTCGAGGCGTTCGCCAGTGGGAACCTCCCGTTCCTGGGGATCGTCGACACCGTCGCCAAGGTCGTCGAGGAACACCGCGTCACCCCCGCCGGCTCGGTCGAAGAGGTGCTGGCGGCAGACGCCTGGGCGCGTGCCCGTGCGGCCGAACTCACAGCCGGGCAGTCCCGCTAGCTACATAAACTTGAACCGTCGTCACAGTAAGGGTGGAAATGTCTTCCGTAGCTCTCGGCATCCCGACGGTACGCCCCAAGCCGCTCGCCGAACGCCGCCGCTCCCGCCAGATCATGGTCGGCAACGTGCCCGTGGGCGGCGACGCGCCCGTCTCGGTGCAGTCGATGACGACCACGGTGACCGCCGACGTCAACTCCACGCTGCAGCAGATCGCCGAGCTGACGGCGTCCGGTTGCCAGATCGTACGGGTGGCCGTCCCGTCGCAGGACGACGCCGACGCGCTGCCCATCATTGCCAAGAAGTCGCAGATCCCGGTCATCGCGGACATTCACTTCCAGCCGAAGTACGTGTTCGCGGCCATCGAGGCGGGGTGCGCGGCCGTCCGGGTCAACCCCGGAAACATCAAGAAATTCGACGACAAGGTGGGCGAGATCGCCCGCGCCGCCGCCGACCACGGCGTCCCGATCCGGATCGGCGTCAACGCCGGCTCGCTCGACCCCCGCCTGCTCCAGAAGTACGGCAAGGCCACGCCCGAGGCGCTGGTCGAGTCCGCGCTGTGGGAGTGCTCGCTGTTCGAGGAGCACGGCTTCCGCGACATCAAGATCTCGGTCAAGCACAACGACCCGGTCGTCATGATCAACGCCTACCGCCTGCTGGCCGCCAAGTGCGACTACCCGCTGCACCTGGGCGTGACCGAGGCGGGGCCGGCCTTCCAGGGCACGATCAAGTCGGCCGTGGCCTTCGGCGCCCTGCTGGCCGAGGGCATCGGCGACACGATCCGCGTCTCGCTGTCGGCTCCTCCGGTCGAGGAGGTCAAGGTCGGCACCCAGATCCTGGAGTCGCTCGGCCTGCGCGAGCGCGGCCTGGAGATCGTCTCCTGCCCGTCCTGCGGCCGCGCCCAGGTGGACGTCTACACGCTCGCCGACCAGGTCCAGGCCGGGCTGGAGGGCTTGAAGGTCCCGCTGCGGGTGGCCGTCATGGGCTGCGTGGTCAACGGCCCCGGTGAGGCCCGCGAGGCCGACCTCGGGGTGGCCTCCGGCAATGGCAAGGGCCAGATCTTCGTCAAGGGCGAGGTCATCAAGACCGTGCCCGAGTCGCAGATCGTCGAGACCCTGATCGAGGAGGCTCTCCGGCTGGCCGAGGAGATGGGCGTCGAGGTCGACCTCGACGAGGACGACGCCTCCGGCCCCGTCGTGACAGTCGGCTGACCTGCTTTGAGCAGGACCACCCCGGGGAGTACCACGGCTTCCCGTTCTGGGTGTACGACGTTCCCAAGGGGATCCTGCTCGCCGAGATGGCGGAGGTCGTGAAGGCCGCGGATCCCCAGACCCGATCGGCCTGGCTGTCCTCCTTGCTGGACGACCTGTGCCTCCACGCGGCGATCAGCGACTTCCACATGCCGGTCGACGAGTGGGCCGGCGGGCACGAAGAGGAGTTCGTGTGCTTGGTCCGGGCGGCGTGTGAACGCCTCAGGAGACGCGGCCGCCTCACGGCGGATGAGGCCGCGGCGTGGACGGTGCTGGACGACCTCCGGGTGATCTGGCGCGGTGACCCCGTGCTGGAGGTCGGGCCGGTCGTCTCCTTCGGCGAGGCGCTCGTCGACATCATCCGCGCGTCCATCCACCGGCGCCGCTCGGCTGCTGGTGGTACTTCGGCATGTACGGAGACGGCGGCCCGACGTCGACCATCGCCATGCGGGAGCCCTGGCCGTCTCGAGCCCGCGCTCGTCTTCGGCTACGTGCTGCCACGTACCGATTACAGAATGGCAAGCATTTCTCCATACCGTACGTCACGACCCGATCACTCACGGGAGCATCACTAGGTCCATGACAGGAAGGGGGC
This sequence comes from Nonomuraea sp. SYSU D8015, assembly GCF_008065375.1. Taxonomy (GTDB): domain Bacteria; phylum Actinomycetota; class Actinomycetes; order Streptosporangiales; family Streptosporangiaceae; genus Nonomuraea. The sequence goes on along the minus strand of NZ_VJYI01000014.1, from coordinate 272,665 downwards.
CGAGTGAAGCGGGTAGTGGGGGTTGTCGCCGGCTTGGCGGTGCTCGTCGCAGGGGTCGCGGGCGCGGACGCGGCGGCCGTGGCGAGCGGGGCGCCGTCCGCGACGGCGAGGCAGGCGACCGGGCCGGTGGTCTGGGGGACCTGTCCCACGGTGGCGGGCAAGCCCGTGAACGCGAATCTCGAGTGCGCCACCGTACGCGTGCCGCTCGACTACCGCGAGCCGTGGGGCCAGTCGATCAAGGTGGCGATCAACCGGATCAAGGCCAAGGTGCCGCGTGACGCCGGCCACCTCGGCACGCTGCTGATCAACCCGGGCGGTCCTGGGGCGTCGGGGCGCAACCTGACCGAGTACGTGGCCGCGATCCTGCCCGCCAAGCTGAGCGAGCGCTACGACATCGTGGGGTTCGACCCGCGCGGCGTCGGCGCCAGCGAGCCGGCGCTGCACTGCGTGGACCCGGAGGTCTACTTCAGGCCCCCGCGGCCGGACGCGGTGCCGCGGACGCCGGAGGAGGAGCGGGTGCTGCTGGGCCGGGCCGCCGCGTACGCCAGTGGCTGCGGCAACTTCTGGGCCTGGCTGCTGCCGCACCTCAGCACGGAGAACTCCGCCAGGGACATGGACACGATCCGCGCGGCCCTCGGCGAGGAGAAGATCAGCTACCTGGGCTTCTCCTACGGCACCTACCTGGGCGCCGTCTACGCCACGCTCTTCCCGCACCGGATCAAGCGGATGATCATGGACAGCGTGGTGGACCCGACCCGCGTCTGGTACCGGGCCAACCTGGCCCAGGACACCGCCTTCGAGCGCCGCCACCGGCAGTTCCTCGCCTGGACGGCCCGGCACCACGCCACGTACAAGCTGGGCGCCACGGTCAAGCAGACGTCGTTCGCGTACTACGCGATGCGCGAGCGGCTGCGCAGCCGCCCGGCGGGCGGCATCGTGGGGCCGAGCGAGCTCGACGACGGCTTCACCATCGCCGGTTACAGCAACCGGGTCTGGCCCGAGTTCGCCCAGGCGTGGTCGTCGTACGTCCGCAACGGCGACGTGTCAGGACTGCTCGCCCTCTACACCAAGCACGGCAAGAACGACGCCGCCGACGAGAACAGTTACGCCGTCTACCTCAGCGTCCAGTGTCGCGACGCGCCCTGGCCGCGCCAGTGGGACAAATGGCGGGCCGACATGACCACGATGCACCGCCTGGCGCCGTTCCTGACCTGGCCGAACGCCTGGTACAACGCCCCCTGTGCCTTCTGGCCGGTCCCGGGCGGGAAGCCGGTCGACGTGCAGGCGTCGCCGCAGCTGCCGCCGATCCTCATCGTCCAGTCCCGGGGTGACGCCGCGACGCCGTACGAGGGGGCGCTGCGGATGCGCACGCTCTTCCCCAACACCCGCATGGTGCTCGACAAGGGCGGCAACCACGGCATTTCGCTGTCGGGGAACCGGTGCGTGGACCGGCATGTGGCGGCGTACCTGCGGGACGGGTCCTTGCCGCCGCGCGACGTGGCCTGCGATCCGCTGCCGGCGCCGCGTCCGGCCGAGCGCATGGCGGCGGAGCCGCCGCAGCGGCCGCACGACCTCCTGGCGATCCTCGGGGGGCTCCTCGGAGCACGATGACGTCAAGAAAGGGTTACCGTGGGCATCGCCGGATGAGCCAATCGGTAACCCTTCGCGTAGTCTGACCATGTGATGCTGCGTACATCGGCGTCGCGCGTGCTCGACGACAGCGACCGGGACGAGGTTCTCGCCCTGCTGGACACCGATCCGGTCGCCAACGTCTTCGTCTCCTCCAGGGTGCGGGCCGTCGGACTCAATCCGGCGCGACTCGGCGGGCAGATGTGGGGATTCGGGCCGCGCGGTGGCCTTGTGTCACTCTGTTACGCCGGGGCCAACATGGTGCCGGTCAGCGCGGGGCCCGAGGCGGTTCACGCGTTCGCCGACCGTGCCCGCAAGCAGGGGCGGCGCTGCTCGTCCATCGTGGGCCCCGTCGACGCGGTCTCCCTGCTGTGGGAGCGGCTCGAGCCCTACTGGGGCCGGGCCCGCGCGATTCGCTGGGCGCAGCCCGTCATGGCCACCTCGCGCCAGCCTCCGGTGCCCGCCGATCCCCGCGTGCGCCGGGTGCGGCCCGAGGAGTTCGACATCCTGCTGCCGGCGTGCGTGGCCATGTTCACCGAGGAAGTCGGCGTCTCGCCCAACCTCGGCGACGGCGGCGCTCTCTACCGCACCAGGGTCGCCGAGCTGATCAGGATCGGCCGCTCCTACGCGCGCATCGAAGACGGCCGGGTCGTGTTCAAGGCGGAGGTCGGAGCGGTCACGCCGCAGGCCTGCCAGATCCAGGGCGTCTGGGTCGACCCTGAGCTGCGCGGCCGGGGTCACGCGGTGGCCGGCATGGCGGCCGTCGTGGAGGCCGCGATGGAGTGCTTCGCCCCCGTGGTGACGCTGTACGTCAACGACTACAACCGCTCCGCGCGAGCCGTCTACAAGAAGGTCGGCTTCGTGGAGGTCGATACGTTCATGTCCGTGCTGTTCTGAGAGCTGTCCCTTAAGCCGGGGCAGTCCGGGTTGCGGCTGCGTCTGTCCGGCGTGGTTCCCCGGGTACGGGGCCCGCCGCCGGTGACGGTCCACTCCGGTCCAGACCTCGACACGGCGGAGAGCCCGGAAGGGCAGAGGAGATCATAAGGCGATAGCCTCGTGTCGTGCTGGACAGGATCGCAGCCACCCGCTACGTGACCCCGCTGCGGGAGGGCGGCTCTCTGCCCGGCGTCGTCGAGGCCGACGACCTGGGCACCTACGTGGTGAAGTTCCGTGAGGCGGGCCAGGGCCGCCGCGTGCTGGTCGCCGAGATCATCGCCGGCGAGCTGGGCCGCAGGCTGGGGCTCAGGACGCCCGAGCTCAAGCTCATCGACCTCGACCCGCAGCTCGGCATCCGGGAGCCCGACGAGGAGGTGCAGGACCTTCTCAAGGCCAGCACCGGGCTCAACCTGGCGGTCGACTTCCTGCCGGGCGCGCTGGGGTTCGAGCCGCTGGCGTGGGTGGCGGACCCGGTGTTCGCGGCCAGGGTGGTGTGGTTCGACGGGTTGATCCACAACATCGACCGGAGCTGGCGCAACCCCAACCTGCTGGTCTGGCACCGCGACACCTGGCTGATCGACCACGGCGCGTCGCTGTGGTTCCACCACAACTGGCCCACGGCCGATCCGCAGCGGCCGTTCGACGCGGGTGACCACGTCCTGGCCCCGTACGCCGGTGACGTGGCGGCCGCGGGCGCCGACCTGGCGGGGAAGATCACCAGGGAGTTGCTGGAGACCGTGACGGCGCTGGTGCCCGACGAGTGGCTGGACGGCGAGCCGGGGTTCGGGGCGGCGCAGGACGTGCGGGAGGCGTACGTCGATCATCTGCTGCGGCGGGCGCACGGGCCGCGCGAGTGGCTGGTGCGCGGGGAGCAGCGGGCCCAGCGGCCCGGGCCCGGGTCGGTCGGCGAGTTCTGGCGGGGAGGCGGCCGGTGACCAGGGACGTTTACGAGTACGCGGTCATCCGCGTGATCCCCAAGGTGGAGCGGGGCGAGCAGATCAACGCGGGCGTGCTGCTCTACTGCCAGCCGCGCGACTATCTGTGCGCGCGGGTCGAGCTCGACCCCGCCCGGCTGCGGGCGCTGGACCCGGCGGCGGACGTGGACGCGGTGCGGCGGGCGCTCAGCGCGTACGAGCTGGCCTGCGGTGACGAGCCCGGGCCGCTGGGGGCGGAGTCGCTCGGCGGCAGGTTCCGCTGGCTGACGGCGCCGCGCAGCACGATCGTGCAGGCCGGCCCCGTGCACGCGGGCCTCACGGCGGACCCGGACACGGAGCTGGCCAGGCTGTTCGACAAGCTCGTCCGGATCTAGGCGAACGCCTCCGCGTTGGCCTCCGCCCACTGCTCGAACGTGCGCGGCGGGCGCCCGGTGACCTGTTCGACGGTGGGCAGCACGGCCGATTCGTCCAGCTCGCCGCGGCCGAAGAAGCCGATGAACGCCTCCGCGTACGCCTCGGGCATCTGCTCCAGCATCCGCGCCCTGGCCTCCTCGTCGGTGAACCCCTCGAACCGCAGCTCCCTGCCGAGCACCGCGCCGAGGATCCGCACGCGGTCCGCCGGCCGCAGCGCCTCGGGGCCCGTCAGCCGGTAGACCTGCCCGTCGTGCTCCTTCCCGGTGAACGACGCGGCGGCGACGCCGGCGATGTCGAGCGGATCGACGGTCGCGACGGCCACGTCAGGAAAGGAATCCCGCACGACATTTCCGAATTTCACCTGGTCCGCCCAGCGGAGCGTGTTCGACATGAACGTACGCGGCCGCAGGATCGTCCACGGCACCCCCGACTCCCGTACCAGCGCCTCGGACTCGACGTGGTACTTCGAGATCGGATTGCTGACGTCGGCCGCCTCCGCGGCGCTGGCCGACAGCAGCACCACGTGCTCCACCCCGGCCCGCGCGATCGCGGCCAGCGTCTCGGCCATCCGGTCGTACCCGCTCAGCAGGAACACCCCGCGCACGCCGTCCAGTGCGCCCGCCACGGAATCGGGATCGTTGAGATCGCCGAAGGCGAGCTCTGCGGGCAGATCGACGTCGCGCCGCACCAGCGCGCGGACGTCCGCCCCCTCCTCGGCCAGTGTGCGCACCAGCGCTCCGCCCGCGTTCCCCGTGGCGCCCGTAACAAGGATCATGCCGTGATGCTAGACGAAGTGCCACTGAAAGAGATCTCCCGCAAGGCGGTACGGGTGGAAGGGTTCGGCCCCCGCACGTGTGCCGTCGGCGGAGGGCATCAGCCGACCGGATCCAGGCCGGCACCCTTCGGCGCGGCGAACGGCCGCTCCCGGGACGCCTCGACCGCGGCGAAGGCGTAGCCGAGCATGCGGCGCTCGTAGGTCGCCTTGGCCTCGGTCAGGGGTTCGCCCTTCGCCACCGCCTCCGCCAGCAGCTCGCTCAGGACCTGCGCGTCGCGGAGCCCGAGGTTCGCGCCTTCGCCGCGCCCGGGGCTCATGCTGTGCACCGCGTCTCCGACCAGCGTGACGGCGGGCTCGTCCCACGGCCCGACGCGGCGCGCGGAATGGATCTGCAGCAGGAACGTCGCCTCGGGATCCGCCTCCCGCACGATGCGCTGGACGCCCTCGTGCCAGCCCCGCACGGTGTCCACGGCGAGCCTGTGCAGCTCGGCGGCGGGCACGCCGTCGGGCCGGGGGCCGGGCATGCTCATCGTCCAAGAGAAATATCCGGGAATGTCGGTGAGCCGGGTGCCGGGAGCCAGACGCGCCACGGCCTCGGTCACAGGCGTGTACGGCCGGCAGGTGGCGATGCCGACGGCGGTGCCGTCGGGGGCGGTGATCCGGTTGAACGTGTCCACGAGCTCCGGCGGGGTGGCGGCGAGCAGCTCGGGCGCGATCCACGTCCTGCCGTACACCACCGAATGCAGCCGGTCCACCTCGGCGTCGGGCAGGAGCTGCGCCCGCACCCGCGAGCCCACGCCCTCCGCCCCCACGAGCAGGTCTCCGTCGGCGCTGTGACCGCCGGCGAAGTGCGCGCGGACGCGGTCGCCGAGCGGCTCGTACCGCTCGTAGTCCATGCCGAAGCGCACCGAGAGCCCGGACATGAGGATCTCCCGGAGCGTGAGCCGGTTGAGGCCGAGCCCGTCCGCACCGGGCCGGATCGCCGGGAGATCCTTGGCGAAGGCGGGCCGCAGGTCGGGCGCCATGAAGATCATGCGGGTGGCCGGGCGGATGGAGGTGGCCACGGCCAGGTCGAACAGGTCGTCCGGCAGACAGGCCCGCAGAGCCTCCACGCCGGTGCCCTTGAGGCTGATGCGGTAACCCTGGGGCCGGTGACCCGCTGAAGGGTCGCGTTCGAACAACGTGACGGCGAGGCCCGCCTTGTGCAGGCCCTGGGCAAGGCACAATCCAGCGATTCCGCCTCCCACGATCAAGATGTGCGTGTCGGTCATGATTTCCACGGTAGCTGTCACGACAGTTAATGTCGAGGCAGATATTCTTGCGGGATGGACGACAACCGTGTGCCGAAGTCGACGTTCGAGCTGGTCCTGGGAGGCGGGTCGCTGCTCGTGCAGGTCGGCAGGGAGCTCAACACCGAGACCGAGCGCCGGCTCGCGCCCCTCGGCCTCACGGTGCAGCAGGCGGCCCTGCTGCTGCACGCGGCGCGCGGCGACGTCACGCCGAGCCTGCTGAAGAGCCGGCTGGGCACGGACACGGCCGGGATGACCCGGCTGCTGGACCGTCTGGAGGCCAAGGGGCTGTTGCGGCGGGCCCGGCACCCGGAGGACCGGCGCTCGATCGTCATCGAGCTGACCGACGAGGGGCGAGCGCTGGTGCCGGGCCTTCCGCCGATCTTCGGAAAGATCAGCCACCAGGTCTTCGCCGGCTTCTCGCCGCAGGAGATCGCGCAGGTCACGGACATGCTGCGACGCATCCTGCGGAATCTCGCCGACGAGCCGGACGCCTAGCGGATGGCGTCGGCCCGGATGGCGGCGAGCATCATCCGGCGGATGAGGCCGCTGCCCGGGCGGATGACGGCCCAGTAGCACAGGAAGGCCCGGCGCGCGTCGGGGCTGGTGGCCTTGACGCGGGTCTCGGTCACGAGGCGCACGCGGCCCTCGCCCGCCTCCTCCAGCAGGAAGGTGAACGTCCCTTTCGCGTAGCCCGGGCGGTCGAAGGCGTCGAAGTCGGCCGCGCCGGCGATCTGGGGGGACTCGGAGCGGCCCAGGCGCCACCACTGGCCGATCATGCCGACCACCACCTCCCGCCCGGGCTCTTCGGCGAGCGGTGTGAAACGGGGCAGATCGCGCTGCGGGCGGGCGCCGGACAGCCGGGAGGCCAGCTCGCGGATGGCGAAGAGCGGTTTGGCGAGGCGGATGTCCGACGGTCGCATGCGCGTGACGGCGTCCCAGACACGCTCGCGGGAGGCGTTGATCACGATGGAGTGGCGCTCGGAGGCGTCGGGGCGGGGGATGAGCCGATCGGTGAGTGCTGGCACGGGCCACCTCTTCCATACGGTTGCGTATGGTCTGACTATACGGTGCCGTATGGCAGGCTTGGCGGATGGGTCGGTTGAACGCGGACGACTGGGCGCGGGCCGCGCTGGCGGCACTGGCGGAGGGCGGGCTCGCGGCCGTCGCCGTGGAGCCTGTGGCAGTGCGGCTGGGCGTGTCGAAGGGCAGCTTCTACTGGCATTTCCCCAACCGGCAGGCGCTGGTGGAGGCGGCGCTGAAGCGGTGGGAGGAGGAGACCGAGCAGATCATCGCCGGCCTCGACAAGGTGGCGGACCCGGTGGCGCGCATGCGGGCGCTCCTTGAGCTGGCCTTCGGGGACGGGCGTGACGCGGCCGTGTCCTTCCGGCTGATCAGCGCGGTTGACGACCCGGCCGTGGGCCCGATGGTGAGCGCGGTGGCGCGGCGGGTGAGCGAGCGGCGGCTGGCGTACATGCAGGCCGTCCTCGAGCAGGCCGGCCGGCCGCCGGAGGAGGCGCGCCGGCGGGTGCTGGCCGCGTACGGCGGCTACCTGGGGCTCGCGGCGCTGGCCCGCGTCGGGGTGGCTCCGGAGCCGCCGCACGACCTGATCGACACGGCCATGAGCGAGCTGGGCCTGACCGAGTGAGGGACCTGGCCTGGAGAGGTGGCCCGGCCGGCGCGGTTGCCTGGGGACTGACCGGCCGGGCCATGGGGTCTGACCCGGCCGCGGGGGGACGGCCGGGTCAGAGCTTGGCGATGACCTCCTCGGCGAAGCGCTCCATGGTGGCGATCTTGAGCTCCAGAGTGCCCTCGCCGTACCTGGCCTTCTCCTCGGGAGTGGCCAGCCACCACGGGGCGGCCAGCGTGCCGGTCACGCCCTTGGCGGCGAAGCGGCGGTACGTGGCGGCGTCCGGCAGCACGGCCAGCGGCGCGATGATGTCGAACTCCCTGCCGTCCGACTCCCGCCGCAGCGTGTCCAGCACGGGGTCGAGCTGCTCCTCGGTGTAGATGCGGTTGCCGATCCACCCGTCGCCCAGCCGGACGGCCCGGCGGAGTGCGGCCTCGCTGTCGCCGCCCACGTACACCGGGATCCTCTGGGCGGGCGTCGGCGAGATCGACAGAGGCGGGAGGCCGTCCAGCGAGACCGTCTCGCCCGCCCACAGCGAGCGCAGCACCGGCAGCATGGCGTCCAGCCGCCGCCCCCGCGTGTGGAAGTCCTGTCCCGTGGCGACGAACTCCTCCTTGCACCACCCCACGCCCACTCCGAACGTCACCCGGTCCCGCGACAGCACCGCCGCCGTGGACACCTGCTTGGCCACGGTGAACAGGTCGCGAGCCGGCGCGATGTAGACGTTGGGGGAGAACCGCAGGGTGGTGGTGACCGCCGCCATCGCCCCGATCGTCACCCACACGTCGGGCCAGTGCGTCTTGGCGTCCCAGCGCGGCTTGCCCGATCGCGAGTACGGGTACGGCGTGGCGAAGTCGGCGTAGAACAGGTGGTCCGACAGCGTCAGGGTGTGGAACCCGCACCGCTCGGCCGCCCGCGCCAGCTCCACGAACTGATCGGCGTCGACGAACGAGGCCCCTAACCAGATCTTCATCGGAACTCCGGCGCGACCTTCGTCGCGAACAGCTCAAGGTTGCGCTTGACCGTGTCGAGCGGCAGCACGCCCTGCTGCCCCTGCATGTAGAGCCCGAACCACTCCAGGTCCGGCATCCGGTCGAGCATCCGCTGGATGCCGCGCTTGACGTCGTCGGGTGTGCCGAACAGCGCCATCTCCACGTCGTTCATGCGCTTGGCGTCGCCCTTCTCCGGCGAGATGGGCTTGTGCTTCTCGTCCTCCTTCTTCCGCAGCACCTCCAGATAGCCGAAGGGCCCGAAGAAGGCGGCGAAGTCCTTGGGGATGCTGCGGCCGAAGGTGTTGATCGCCTGCTCGGTCGTGTCCGCGATCCCGACGATCTTGAGGATGCCGGTGTGCTCGCCCAGCTTGTAGTGGCGGCCCTGCTTGGCCGACTCCTCCTGGTAGAGCTTGGCCTTGGCGGCGTGGTCGTCGGGGTTGGGGGTGAACATCCACGGCAGGATGTCCTCCTGCGCGGCCCTGATGACCGACCGGTCGGAGATCGTGAACGGCTGCCACAGCTCGGGGTGGGGGTTCTGGTACGGCCGCGGGCAGACCGACACGGCCACCACCTTGCCCTCGTCGTCCAGCTCGTCGGGGGCGCCGAAGGTCCGCGTCCACTCCTGGGCGGGCCAGCCCTCGATCCCGTCGTACGGATAGGGCACCTGGTAGTCCAGGACGTCGGACTTGTAGCGCAGCGTCTCCTGCGTCCACGCCATCTTCATGATCTTCAGCACCTCGCCGAAGACGTCGAAGTTGCGCGTGTCGGAGGCCGAGCCGTCGGAGCGGGCGGCGGCCGCGTGCCAGCGCTGGCCGAGGACGTTCATCCAGCGGTTCTGGTAACCCCGGGCCACGCCCAGCCGCAGCCGGCCCTTGCTGAACTGGTCGAGCAGCGCCACGTCCTCGGCCGCCCTGATCGGGTCCCAGGCGGGCAGCACCAGCCCGAGCGGCGCGAGCAGGATCCGCTCGGTACGCGCGGCGAGGTCGGTGAGGAACATCAGCGGATTGACCGAGAACTCCATGCCCTCGGAATGGAAGTGGTGCTCGGTCATCATCAGCGCGTCGAACCCGAGCTGGTCGGCGTGGACGGCGATCTCCCGAACCTCGTGCAGCAGCTTCTGGTACGACTCCGTGTCCCGCCCGATGGGACGCTTGGCCTTGGCGTTCTCCTCGGCCGCGTATCCAGAGCCTGGAATCTGCGGATTCAGGAAGATAGAAAACTTCACCGGGGACCTCTTTCCGCGGACGTTCCTACGCAAGGTACTCTGGAAATCTTAGCCGAGCAATCGCTTGGTTAACTATGAGGAGGGCGCATGAGGCTGGGCGTCACGATGTTCGCCACGGACCTGGCCATGCCGATCGCCGAGCTGGCCCGGGCGGCGGAGGAGCGCGGCTTCGACTCCCTCTACGTGCCGGAGCACACCCACATCCCGGTCTCGCGCCGCACCCCTCCCGCCGCCGGCCAGGACGAACTGCCCGAGGAGTACAAACGCACCCTCGACCCGCTCGTCGCCCTCTCCTTCGCCGCCGCCGCGACCCGGCGGCTACGCGTCGGCACCGGCATCCTGCTCGCCGCCCAGCGCGACCCCATCGTCACCGCCAAGGCCATCGCCACGCTAGACCACCTGTCGGGCGGGCGCGTCGTGGTCGGCGTCGGCTTCGGCTGGAACGTCGAGGAGATCGAGAACCACGGCGTCCCGTACGGCCGCCGCCGCGAGATCGCCCGGCGCAACGTCCTGGCCATGCAGGCGCTGTGGCGCGACGAGGTGGCCTCGTTCGACGGCTTCGAGCCGTCCTGGTGCTGGCCCAAGCCGGTCAGCGGGCCTCCTGTGTACGTGGGCGGCGCCGCGGGGCCGAAGCTCTTCGCCCACGTCGCCGAGTACGCCGAGGGCTGGATCCCGATCGGCGGCTCCGGCATCAAGGCGGCGCTGCCGGCGTTGCGCGAGGCGTGCGAGAAGGCGGGGCGGCCGATGGCTCGCGTGATCCCGTTCGGCAGCAGGCCGACGAGGGAGAAGCTCGACTACTTCGCCGAGCTCGGCATCGAGGAGGCGGTGGCCACGCTTCCCAGCGCCCCGGCGGACACGGTGCTGCCGATCCTCGATGATTATGCGCGCCTGATCCGATGAGAAACCTGCGAGACGGACTGCCGCTACGGTCTTGACCGTGCCTCGCAGGAGGGCGGTAGTCCGTTTAGCAGGTTTCTTATCGACACGTCAGCCATAATGCCGGGATATGTCCGAGCTACGTGTCGATGACCCACGCCAGTTGGGCTCGTACCGGTTGACGCGCAGGCTCGGCCAGGGCGGCCAGGGCGTCGTCTACCTCGGCCACTCGCCGCAGGGGGCGCAGGTCGCGATCAAGCTGCTGCACGCCAGCCTGTCCGGCGATCCCGCCGTGCGGCGCCGGTTCCTCGGGGAGGTCGAGGCGGTACGCCGGGTGGCGGCGTTCTGCACGGCCCAGCTGCTCGACGCCGATCTCGAGGGCGACCGGCCCTATCTGGTGAGCGAGTACGTCGAAGGGCCCTCGCTCCGCGAGCATGTGATCGCCCAAGGGCCGCGCCGGGGCGGCTCGCTCGACCGCCTGGCCATCGGCACCGCCACCGCGCTCGGCGCCATCCACCGCGCCGGGGTCGTGCACCGGGACTTCAAGCCGGGGAACGTCCTGCTCGGGCTCGACGGGCCACGCGTGATCGACTTCGGGGTGTCCCGGCTGGTGACCACCGCCGTCACGGTCACCACCAACCAGATCCCCATCGGGACGCCGGCGTACCTGCCGCCCGAGCGCATCAAGGGCGAGCCCGCCGGGCCGGCCGCCGATCTGTGGGCGTGGGGGCTGACCGTCGCGTACACCGCGACCGGGCGGCACGCGTACACGGCGGACACCTATCAGGAGGTCCTGGCAAGGATCCTGTACGCCAAGCCGGACCTGGGGCCGCTGAGCGGGCGGCTGCGGGAGATCGTGGAGGCGTGCCTGGCTCCCGAGCCGGGGGATCGGCCGGACGCCGAGGAGGTGCTGCGGTGGCTGCTGGGGCAGGACGCGGCAGCCGGCGACGACGTCCTGTCGTCCGGCGCGATGGCCGCCCTCGGACCCTCCGGGGCCGCGTCGTCCGACCTGCCCACCGACCCCGACCCGACCACGAGCTTTCGCGCCGTCGTCCGCCCCGCCGACGACACCTCCCCCAGCAACTCCTCCCGGGCGGAACCTCCCAGGCGCCGGCCGCGGGCCTGGCAGCTCGCCGTGGCGGCGATCGGGGTGGCCATGGGGGCGACCGGGTTCGTGTTCTGGCTGCAGGGCGCCCAGGCGCCCGGACTGGAGGGGACGTGGACGGGATCGGCCGAGCACTTCACCGCCCAGCGGGTCTTCCCCGTCGAGCTGCGCCTCGGCTCCGAGGGCGGGGCCATGCGATGGGGCGCGGACCTGCACTGCTCCGGGCGGCTGGGGCGGACGGGGAGCGGGATGGTGTTCGCGCTCGATCAGGTCAAGGGCGAGGAGTGCTATCCGGGGACGGTGCGGATGTTCCCGACGCCGTACGCCGACCAAATGGCCATCAAGGTGACACGCGAAGGTAAGGAAGAGGTGACGTATTCGGGCACGGTAACCCGCACTTCTTGACCTGCAGTGTCACGGTCCGGCAGCGATTGCCCTGCGCACCGTTGACTGTTGGCGACGCGTTGCTTTCAGTAGAAAGCACGAACGGGTGGCGGCGAGGGGAGGCGCCCGTTGCCAACGGCACAGCCGCTCAGAACGGGGGACCCGCAGCGACTCGGAGAATACGAGCTTTCCGGGCGCCTGGGTGAGGGCGGTCAAGGCGCGGTGTTCCTCGGGTCTCGGAGCGGGGAGACGTACGCGGTCAAGCTGCTGCATGGGCCGGTGGGGGACGAGCGGGCGGCGTTCTTACGCGAGGTCGAGCTGGCCAAGCACGTGGCGAGGTTCTGCACGGCCCAGGTGATCGACGCCGGGTTCGACGAGGGCCGGCCGTACATCGTGAGCGAGTACGTCGACGGGCCGTCCCTGCAGCGGGAGGTCGCGCTCACCGGGCCGCGGCGCGGCGGGGCCCTGGAGCGGCTGGCGGTCAGCACCGCGACCGCGATCACGGCGATCCACCGCGCCGGCATCGTCCACAGGGACTTCAAACCCCAGAACGTGCTGCTCGGGTCGGACGGGCCGCGCGTGATCGACTTCGGCCTGGCCAGGGCGCTGGACGCGGCGGCCACGATGAGCGGCAGGGGCGTGGGGACGCCCGCGTACATGGCGCCCGAGCAGATCACGGCGTCGGCCGTCACCGGGAAGGCGGACGTGTTCTCATGGGGCGCGACGATGTGTTTCGCGGCCAACGCGACGGCGCCGTTCGGGCAGGACTCGGTGGCGCCGGTGCTGCATCGCATCCTCACCGCGCCCCCGGAGCTGGGGCGGCTGGAAGGACGGCTGCGGACGCTGGTCGAGGCCTGCCTGGACAAGGACGCGCGGAACCGGCCGACCAGCCGGGAGTTGCTGTTCGAGCTGCTGGGGGAGTCCACCGACGAACTGCCGTCCGAGGTCCTCAGCACGCCCCCGCCGCACATCCTGCGCGTCACCCCGGCCCTGATCCCCGAGCCCCGCCCGCCCGACGACCGCCCGAGCACGTCCTCGCCGCAGGACCTGCCCGACGCCGGCGCTCCCATGGCGCTGCCCGAGGCCACGGGCACGCCCGGCGGCTACGTCATGCCCGGCTCGGCGAGCGACGCCGAGGCACCCGGCACGCGGGATCACCACCAGGCGGCGGCCCATACGTCCGGACCGGGCGGTGGCAATGGCCGCGCCTCCGGAGCGGGGGGTGGCAATGGCCGCGCCTCCGGACCGAGCGGTGGGAATGGCCACGGGCCTGTTTCCGGGCGGATCGGCGCCGCGCCCGGTTCGGGCGGGTCAGGGCCTGTCGCGCCGGAGGAGGAGTTCGGGCGGCGCGGCAACGGCTGGCCCCGGGCCGCCGTCGCGGTCTGCGCGGCCCTGCTGGTGACCGCCGTCGTGCTGATCACTGTGATCGTGCCCACGCTGAACAAGGAGGGCCAGGCGTCGCAGGCCGCCGTGCCGCTCCCGCCCGCGAAGTCGGAGCCCACGGCCTCCAAGCCCTACACCTCGAAGCCGTCCCCCACCGCTACCAAGCCCAAGGAAAAGCAGGAAGCATTCAAACCACCCGTCGACCCGCCGGTGACGCAGCCGGTGACGGTCTCGATCCCGGCGCTGGCCGGAATGGACCGCGCCAAGGCGGTCAAGGCCATCAAGCGGGCGGGGCTGCTGCCCGGGCCCGTCACCGAGGTCGACTCGCCGCAGAAGATGGGGCAGGTGCTGAGCAGTCAGCCCGCCTCCGGCGCGGTCGTGGCCAAGGGGAGCACGGTCTCGTTGCAGGTGTCGGCCGGGCTGGCCGTGCCGCCCGTCACCGGACTCCAGCGCAGCGCCGCCGAGGCCGCCCTGACGCGGGCCGGTCTCGCCGTCGGCGCCGTCACCCGTACCTGCACGGACCAGCCGAACGGGCGGGTGCTCGCCTCCCAGCCCCAGGCCGGCAAGCGGGTGGCGGGCGGGACGCCGGTGGCGCTCACGGTGGCGCGCAAGGGCGCCGAGGTGCCGTCCGTCGTGGGGCAGTCCATGGAGGACGGGCGTGGTGCGCTGGTGGCGGCCGGCTTCACGGTACGGCCCCGCGGGCAGGTCGTGGAGGACGAGTCCCGGGTGGGCACGATCCTCAGCCAGAGCGTCCAGGCGGGCACGTGCGCGCAGCCTGGCGCCGTGGTGACGATCGTCTTCGGCCTGGAGGGCCAGTCGGGCCCCGACCCCACCGAACCCTCGGACACCCCCACCGGCCCGATCTCCGGCGAGTAGCCGCCCACCCGCCCTCGGGGCCTACGTCGGCGGGTCGTATGTGTCCGCCGCCGCAGGGCTCCGCTCGCTGCGCCGGTTTGCCCGCCGTGCGCGTTGCGCCGGACTCCGCCGATCCGGCACCGGTGGGGCGGGGGATCTTGCGTGGTCGAGGCGCGCGGCCGGGGTACGGAGAGGCCCCTCAGGGGCGAGTGGCGGAGGAGGTTTCCCGGCTGCGGACGGGGTCAGGGTTGCGGCCGAGGGCGATGTGCCAGCGCCCTTCCTCCCGCTCGAGTTGGAGCGTCTCCTTGTAGCGGCCGCGGTTTCCGAAGCCCTCCAGTTCGGCTCTGGCGATTTTCGGGGTGATCTCGCTGCTGATGTCGAGAGACTCCAGCTTGATGTTCTGACCGCCGTGGACGGCCAGCCGCCGGCGGATCTCCGCCGACGCGTCGTTCTGCGGTGGGGCGAGGCGGGCGATGGCCGCGTAGTCGTTGCCGTTGAGCCCTCGGACATAAGCTTCCACGGCAGTCTTCACCTAGGGCGCGCCGGTCTCCGGCTCCGGCGCCCCGCAACCGGAAAGGACGAGGCATCCGGCGAGTAAGACGCCGGATGCCCATCGAGAACGTGACATGAGACGTCTCATGCCTGCGCAGTTTACGTCCGGTGCGCGTAGAAGATCGTGTCCGCGGTCTGCGAGGCCACAATGTGCTCAGCGGCCTGTCCGCCGTCTGTACATGCTCGACTAGGGTTACCGCTCTGCCAGTCGCCGACACGACGAGCCTGATCCTCCCAGTACCTGGATATCCGGAATCATCTCCCGGCATAGTGCCCATCATGTGCCATTCCACCGACAGCAGGCCGCCCGCACCGCCGATCCAGGGCGAGGTGGCCTCTCACGAGCCGATAGAGCTGACCGCCGCCGACGGCAATCGCTTCATGGCCTACCGGGCCGAGCCCGCTCACGAGCCGATAGAGCTGACCGCCGCCGACGGCAATCGCTTCATGGCCTACCGGGCCGAGCCCGCCGAGCCGAACGGCCGCAGCGTGGTGATCCTGCCGGACGTGCGCGGGTTGCATCCGTTCTACCGGGATCTGGCCGTGCGGTTCGCCGAGGCGGGGTTCCGTACGATCGCGATCGACTACTTCGGCCGCACCGCGGGCCTCGGCGACCGCGGCGAGGACTTCGACTACATGACCCACGTCAAGCAGCTGACCAGCGACCACGTCAGAGCCGACGCCAGGGCCGCCACCGAGGCGCTGGACGGCCCCGTCTTCACGGTGGGCTTCTGCATGGGCGGCGCCCACTCGTGGCGGCAGGCCGCCGAGGGCAACGGCCTGGCCGGCGGCATCGGCTTCTACGGCGCGCTCCGGGCCATCGACGAGCCCACGACCGGGCCCGGCGCGCCGCTCCTGCTGCTCAGGGCCGGGGCGGACACGGCCTCGACGCCTGAGGAGTTCGACGCGTACACGGCCGCGCTCGACCGGGTCGGCACCGTGCACGAGACCCACGTTTACGAGGGCGCGCCGCACTCGTTCTTCGACCGCTCGTACGCCGAGTGGGAGCAGGCCTGCCAGGACGCCTGGCAGCGCATCCTGTCCTTCACCGAGCGCCACGCTCAGCCCAAATAGGCGGCCCTGACGACCGGGTCCTCCCTGATCTCCGCCGGCGCGCCGGCGGCGATCACCCGGCCGAGGTCGAGCACAACGATGCGGTCGCAGGTGTCCATGACGAACCCCATGTCATGCTCGACCAGCAGCACGGTCGTCTCCAGCGCCCGCACGACCTCCCCCAGGCGGGCGGTCTGTCCGGCGTCCAGCCCGGAGGTGGGCTCGTCGAGCAGCAGCAGCTCGGGCCGGTCGGCGAGGGCCCTGGCCAGCTCGACGAGCCGGCGCTGACCGACGGGGAGCGCGGCCGCGTACGCGTCGCGCAGCCGGGTGAGCCCGCACAGCTCCAGCACCTCCGCCACGCGCTCGCGCCGCTTGCGCTCGCGCCGCCGCCGGCCGGGCCAGCCGACCAGGTCGGCGGCGAGCCCGCCACCGCCCCCGTGCCAGTCGAGTGCGGCCAGCACGTTGTCGGCCACGGTGAGCCGGCCGAAGACCTGGGTCCGCTGGAACGTGCGGCGCAGGCCGCCCCGGGCCCGCTTGACCGGCGACACCCCGGTCAGGTCCCGGCCCGCGACGCTGACCCGCCCCGCGCTCGGCCTGCGCAGCCCGGACACCACGTCGAACAACGTCGTCTTGCCCGCCCCGTTCGGCCCGATCACGCCGCAGACCTGGCCGGCGGCGACCTCGAAGGACACCTGGTCCAGCGCCCTGACTCCGCCGAACGCCACCGACACTCCCTCGACGGCCAGCATGTCACCTCACCCCCAGGTAGGCGGCGGTCAGCCGCTCGCTGTCCACCTCGGACCGCGGTCCCACCCAGGTCACGCGGCCGAGCCGCATGAACGCCACCCGGTCGGCGATCGCGAGCGCCTCCGTGGCCTTCTCCTCCACCAGCAGCAGCGCCACCCCGCGCTCGCGCAGCTCGGCGAACACCTCGAAGACCTGCCGCACCACCAGCGGCGCCAGCCCGAGCGACGGCTCGTCGGCGATCAGCACGCGGGGCGGCCGCACGAGCGCCGGGGCGAGGGTGAGCAGTTGCTGCTCGCCGCCGGACAGGGCGCCGGCGAGCACGCCGCGGCGTTCGGCCAGCTGCGGCAGCCGGTCGTAGACGGGAGCGGGGTCGGGCAGCCAGGTCCGCAGGTTCTCCTCCACGGTGAGGCCGGGGAACACGCCCCGCCCCTCGGGCGCGAGCAGGATCCCCGCACGGGCGCGCCGGTGAGCGGGCCAGGCGGTGATGTCCTCGCCGTCGAGCAGGATCCTGCCGCTGGTGATCGGCAGGTCACCGGCCGCCGCGGCGCAGGTGGTGGACTTGCCCGCGCCGTTCGCGCCGAGCAGCGCGACGACCTCGCCGGGGTTGACGGCCAGGTCGACGCCGCGGAGCACGGTGCAGTCCGCGTACCCGGCGACGACGCCCTCCATCCTGAACAACGCGCTCTCCTGGCGTACGGCGGCCTTGGGCGGTTCCGGCGGGACGGTCTTGCGCCGGTGGCGCAGCTCGGCCATCTGCGTGAGCACCCCGTCCGGGTGCTTGGCCAGGATCATGCCGCCGAGCCCGAACAGGATGGCCCCGACGTGCGCGGACACGTCCCAGGTCGACAGCAGCTCGGGCGTCACGACCGCGATGAGCCCGCCGAGCACCGCGCCGCCGATGCGGCGCACCCCCTGGAGCACCACGATGGCCAGCCACACGAACCCGGAGAACGCCGGCAGGTCCGTGGCGGTGATCGAGCCCTTCGCGATCGCGAAGAGCACCCCGCCGAGCCCGGCGACGGCAGACGCGAGCACGAACAGCGTGATCTTGGTACGGGGTGCGGACAGCCCCGACGTCGTGGCGGCCGCCGGCGCGGATCGCACGGCCAGGATCGCCCGCCCGGACGCGGACCGCTCCAGGTTCCGCACCAGCACCGCCACGACCCCGATGAGCACGAGCAGCACGACCACCAGCACACGCGCATCGGAGGTGTCGGCGAAGCCGAACCCGAGCGCGGGCAGCGGCCACCCGATGGTCCCGTTGCTGAACGCGTCCACCTGGAACAACACCTGGTCGGCCAGCAGCGCCATGGCCAGCGTGGCGAGCGTGAGCACCCGCCCGCCCAGCCGCAGCGCGGGCAGCGCCACCAGCATGCCCACGGCCGCCGCCGCCAGCACGCCCAGCAGGATCGCCGCGAAGAACGGCAGCCCGGACGAGAACGCCCACCCGCAGGTCAGCGCGGCCATCGCGGCGAAGGCCGCCTGCGCCAGGTTGACCATGCCGCCGATCCCGGTGACCACCACGAACGAGCAGAAGATCAGCGCCAGGACGAGCCCCTGCCCGGCGATGCCCACGTAGTACGCGGGCGCCGTGAACGTGAAGATCACCAGCGCCGCCAGCCCGGCGGCCCACGGCAGCCGGCGCCGCCACGGCGGAAGCCCGGCCAGGTGGTCGGGCGGGGGCGCGTCCTCGGCCGCGCTCCCGGCGACGCGCTCGCGCGAGCGGTTCAGCAGCACGAGGCCGGCGAACAGCAGGATCACCGGCACGGCGGTACGCAGCCCAGTGACCTCCTCAAGGAAGTCTGTGTAGCCGGCGACCAGGTTCTGGACCACGCCGAGCGCCAGGCCGGCGGCGAACGTCCACGGGATCGACCGCAGCCGCCCGAACACGGCGGCCGTGGCCGAGGCGAACAGCAGCACCGTGTACGCCGTCGCGTCCAGCCCCAGCACCGACACCGCCAGCACCCCGGCGAGCCCCGCCAGCCCCGAGCCGAGCATCCACGCCAGCGCCGAGGTGGCGTCCGCGTCGATGCCGCGCAGCGTGGCGAGGCGGCGCCGGTCCACCGAGGCCCGCATGCGCAGCCCGTACGGGGTGTGCCGCATGAACGCCCACAGCCCCGCCGCGGTCACCGCCGAGAAGGCGAACGTGATGAGCTGGTCGGTGTCCAGGTGCACGCCCAGTACGTCGAACGGCACGGCCGGGTGCGGCCCGACGCCGCGCGGCAGCGAGGTCGCGTCCGCGGGCGGCAACCCCGCCAGGTCCACGACCAGCAGTCCGAGCGCGGGCAGCGCGATCGTCAGCCCGATCGTGGCGACGATCTGCGCGGTCTCCCCGGCCTGGGCGAGCCCCCGGAACATGACCTTGTGCAGCACGTAGCCGAGCGCGGGCGCGAACAGCGCCACCGACACGAGCGCCGACAGCCACGCAGGCAGCCCGGCGGCCACGTTGAGCTCGTAGAACAGCAGGGCCGACAGGAACCCGAGCGCGCCGTGGGCGAAGTTGAACACCCCGGTCGCGGCATACGAGAGCGTCAGGCCCGATCCCATGATCGCGAAGATCGCCCCGGTGACCAGGCCGCTGAGGACGTAGCCAAGGATCATTTGAGCGGCACGTTGTCGAAGCACTTCATGCTCTTGGCCACCTGGAAGGCGCCGTTCTCCAGCTTGACCAGGGCACCGCAGCCGTTCGGCTCACTGTGGTCCTTGGGGTACTGGATCCTGCCGAAGCCGGCGTTCTCGTAGGTGTACGATCCGTTGCCCGTGGCCAGGAACTTCTCCCTGGTGAGGTCCTTTCCGGTCTTGTTCAGCATGTCGAGGAAGATGTCGGCGGCCCAGTAGCCGATCGCCAGGTGCTGGGTCGGCACCGTGCCGGGGGCGACCTTCTCGACGTCCTGCTTGAGCTGGGCGATCTCGGGGGCGGTCGACTCGAAGGGCTCGAACATCGGCGCGGCGATCACGCCCTCCAGGGCCTGCGCGCTGGCCGGGTCCTTGAGGATGACGGCGTCGTAGCTGGTGGCGTCCGTGAGCACGCCCTTGTAGCCGGCCCGCTTGAGCGCCGAGTAGAGGCCGACGTTGAACTTGGTGCCCGCGATCACCGACACCACGACGTCGGGCGGCCCGCCGTCGTCCGAGGTCATGATCTTGTTGACGTACGGGAGCCAGTCGGGGGGCGGGGCGGCGGCCGGGAGGCCGGAGTTCACGCCGGCGAGCTTGAAGCCGGCCGCGGTGAACGACTGGGAGATCGTGGTGCCGCCGTACTTGCTGCCGCTGGAGTCGCTGGTCTGCACGTACACGCTCTTGCCTTCGGCGCCGCCGAGCAGCTCGGCCATCTGGCGGCCCCACCACGTCTGCGACCCCGCGCCCGGCTTGGGCGCCAGGCAGCCGTTGTAGCCGAAGCCGGTCTTGGTGCCGCACCACTGCGGCCCCGTCGCCCAGCCGAACCACGGCACGCCCTGCTGCTCCAGGAAGGCCGCGCCGCCGAAGTTGGGCGCGTGCACCGGGACCAGGGCGAACACCTGGTCCTTCTGCACGAGCTTCTTGGCGGCCGCGTCGCCCTTGGCCGCGTCCTGGCCGTCGTCCTCGGCCCCGATGAACTCGATCTTGCGTCCGTGCACGCCGCCTTCGGCGTTGGCCCGCTCGAACCTGGCCTTGGCGCCGATCTCGGCGTCCTTGGTCGAGTACCCGCTGGCGCTGGTCTTGGTCAGCACGCCGCCGACCTTGATCGTCGTGCCGGTCACGCCTGGCACCGCCGCGCCTTCCTGCTGGGTCGCGGCCTTCTGCTGGGCCGCGCACCCGGTGACGAGCAGCGCCATCGTGAGCGCCGCCGCCGAACCCCGCCGTACGATCATGATTCCCTCGCGATTTGGCCTAGCGCTCGCTTGGTTTTGTGTCGAGCGTAAATTTGCCCGGAAGGGGTGTCAACGGGCTGCTGTGTTGAATGGTCGCGCTCACTTGGCCCTCGCCCGTCACGCAAGCTTCCGCTCTCGGGCCTAACCGTTCGCCGCTCCCGAGCAACCGCTTGCTCACAATTCGGCCACCGGGTTACCGTGTGGCGCATGCTGATGCGCGCGGCCGTGCTCACCGGGTTCAAAACTCCCATGGAGATCCGCGACGTGGAGATCGCCGATCCCTCTCCCGGCGAGGTCCGCGTGCAGATCAAGGCGTCGGGCGTGTGCGGCTCCGACCTCAAGGCCATCGACGGCAAGAGCCCCGTGGTCGGCAAGCTGCCGTTCATCCTCGGGCACGAGAGCGCGGGCGTCGTGGAGAGCGTCGGCGCGGGCGTCACCACCGTGAAGCCCGGCGACCACGTCATCATCTCCATGAGCGGCCCCTGCGGACGTTGCCGCGGCTGCGGCGCGGGCCGCTTCCACCTGTGCTCGGGCCCCGCCCGGCTGCCGACGATCATGGGCGGCTTTCCCCGGATCACCATGGACGGCCAGGAAACCCGCCGGTTCATCGGCATCGGCTCGTTCGCCGAGTACGCGGTCGTCTCCGAGACCATGTGTGTGAAGATCAACAAGAGTGTGCCCTTCGCCGCCGCGTGCCTGCTGGCCTGCGGCGTCGTCACCGGCGTCGGCGCCGTGCTCAACGTCGCCCAGGTCCCGCCCGGGGCCTCGGTCCTCGTCGTGGGCTGCGGCGGGGTGGGGCTCAACGTCATCCAGGGCACGGTGCTGGCGGGCGCGACCACGATCATCGCCGCGGACGTGGCCGAGCAGAAGCTCAAGCTGGCCGAACGCTTCGGCGCCACCCACACCCTCCTGGCCGGGGACCTGCCCCGGCAGGTGGCCGACCTGGCGCCGGGCGGCGTCGACTACGCCTTCGACGTGACGGGCGTGCCCGGCGTCCTGGCGCAGGCGTTCGCCGCGACCCAGCCGGGCGGCACCACGGTCATGGTCGGCAGCCCGCCGGCGGGCGACCCGGTGGAGGTGGACCCGGGCCTGCTGTTCGCCTCCCGCCGCCTCATGGGCACCCAGGGCGGCGACTCCGCGCCGCACCGCGACCTGCCCATGCTGGCCGCCCAGTACGCGCGGGGGCGCCTGGACCTCGACGGCCTGATCTCGGAACGCCTCCCGCTCGACCAGATCAACGAGGCCGTCGAGCACGTGCGCCAGGGCGCGGTCGCCCGCACGGTGATCACGTTCTAGCGAGGCTTAAGGGGCTATTCTGCCGACATGTCCTACCCCGAACCCCGATACTTTGAAGAGTCCGGCGCGGTCAGCAGCGTGCTGCGCCCGGCCGACGCCGAACCCGACCTCACGATGGGTGTCGGCGGCACACGCGTCCACTACCTCGGCACCGGCGGCTCCACGAACGGCGCGTTCGGCCTCTACCGCTGGGAGATGGGCCCGAAGCCGGGCGGCGCCGGTGCGCACTTCCACCGGACGATCACCGAGTCGTTCTACGTGCTGTCCGGCACCGTGCGCCTCTACACCGGGGAGAAGTGGGTGGACGGCCGCCCCGGCGACTTCCTCCACGTGCCGGAGGGCGGCATCCACGGCTTCCGCAACGAGTCCGGCGAACCCGCCTCGATGCTGATCCTCTTCACCCCCGGCGCACCCCGTGAGACCTATTTCGAGGAGCTCGCCGACATCGCCGCCACCGGCCGCCAGCTCACCCCCGAGGAGTGGACGGACCTGTACCTGCGCCACGACCAGTACATGGTGTGACCCGGCGCGGGCCGGCTAGACGCCGGCCTTGACGGGTTCGCGGTGACGCGGCGCCGGCTGGTCGTCGTCGTCCTCCTCGTGGCCCTCCACGGACAGGTTCGGCAGGATCCGGTCCAGCCAGCGCGGACACCACCAGTTCGCCCCCCGCAGCAGCACCATCGTGGCCGGCACCAGGAACCCGCGGATGATCGTGGCGTCCACCGCGATCGCCACCGCCAGCCCCACGCCGAACGTCTTGACCATCGCGTCCGGGTACGCGATGAACGCCACGAAGACGGCCACCATGATCAACGCGGCGGACGTGATGACCCGCCCGGTCGAGCCGAGCCCCTCCGCCACCGACCGGGCGTTGTCCCCGTGCCGGGCGTACGCCTGCCGCACCGCCGTCAGCAGGAACACCTCGTAGTCCATCGACAGCCCGAACAGCACCGCGAACAACATCAGCGGCACGTAGCTCTCGATCGGCACCGTGAAGAACAGCGTCTGCAGGAACGAGGAGTTCGCCGGCGGATCCATGCCCACCAGGCCGCTGCCCAGCCCGATCGAGAACACCAGCGCCAGGGCGCCGAACGCGGCGCCGAGCGAGACCAGGTTCATCACCGCGGCCTTGACCGCGACGACCGGCGCGCGGAAGGCGAGCAGCAGGAGCAGGGCGCTGAGCAGCACGACCACGGCGATGACGAGCGGGGTGCGCTCGGCCATGCGGTCCCCGGCGTCGGTCATCCCCGCGACCTTGCCGCCGACGTGCACGTCGACGCCGGGCAGCGAGATCGCTCTGATGTCCCTGACGACGCCGGCGGCCCGGCTGTCGCTGGGGGCGTACTCGGTGACGGTCTGCAACAGGACCGAGCGGCCGGAGGCGTTGACCTTGGGATCGGCCACGTGGGCGACGCCGTCGACGTCCTTCACCGCGTCGGCGAGCCGCTTCACGGCCGGGTCCCCGGCGCCCGCGGCCTTCGCGGACAGCTCGGCGACCACGATGAGCGGCCCGTTCGCGCCGGGGCCGAAGCCGGTGGCCATCAGCTCGTACGCGCGCCTCGAGTCGGAGCCCTGGGCGCCGTACCCCTCGTCGAGCGGGCCGATCTTCAGCGCGAGCGCGGGGGCGGCCAGCGCGCCCAGCACGACCACGCTGGCGATCAGCACGCGCCAGGGACGGCCCGCCACCCACGCCCCCAGCCCGGCCCAGCCGGCGCCGGAGGAGGCGGAGGTCCTGAAGATCTTGAGGGCGTTGACCCGGTGCCCGAGCAGTCCCAGCAGGGCCGGGACGAGTGTGATCGAGGTCAGCACGGCGGCGACGACGGAGATGCCGGTGACCCAGCCGAGCGTGGCCAGCAGGGGGAAGCCGGCCAGCATCAACGCGCTCAACGCGATGATCACCGTGCCGCCTGCGAAGACGACCGCGCCGCCCGAGCTCGCCACGGTGCGCCGTACGGACTCCACGACCGGCACGCCCTGGGCCAGCAGCCGGCGGTGGCGCGACAGCAGGAACAACGCGTAGTCGATGCCCACGCCGAGGCCGATCATCGTGGCCATGATCCCGGCCTGCTTCGGCATGTCCACGACCCACCCGAGCAGCCCGATCACGCCGAGCCCCGTCGCCACGCTGACCAGCGCCGCGAAGATCGGAATCATCGCGGCCACCAGCGTCCCGAACGCGAACACCAGCACCAGCAGCGCGCAGACCACGCCGATGATCTCACTGGGTCCGGTCTTGATCTCCTTGTCGGCGGGGGTGGAGCCGTCGGCCGGCACGACCTCCAGTCCGGCGGCCCGCGCCGGGTCCGCGGCCTTCGACAGGGCCTGGGTGGTCTCGGCGAGCTTGTCGGGGTCGTGGCCCTGCATGCGGATCGTGATGAGCCCGATCTGCAGGTTGGAGGCGAGGCCGCCCCTGCGGTAAGGCGTGTCCACCTGGACGACGTGCGGCATCGTACGGATGCGGTCGATCGAGTCCTCGACGGCCTGCTTGCGCTTCTCCTCGATGAGGGGCCCGTCGGCGGAGTAGAGCAGCAGCTGCACCGTGCCGCCCTGGCCGTAGCCCGGCCCGAAGCCCTCCTTCATGAGGTCGTGCGCGCGTTGCGCGTCGGTGCCGGGGATGCTCGCGTCGTTGCTGGTGGGGCTGCTGAACGCGAGGCTGGAGCCCATCGTCCCGGCGGCCACGATCGCCCATAACAGCAGTACGATCTTCCCGTGCCGCGCGCACCAGCCGCCCAGCCGTCCCAGCAACCGCGTCATCGCCCCGCCCCCACTCGACGACCGTCCTGTACGGTCGTACAGGACATACGGTAGGGCGGGTATGTTACGAAAAACCGCATCCGTCGGGAAAATGAGACGATGACCACAGCCGACGACACCCGCACCCGGATCCTGGCGGCGGCCAGGGAGCTGTTCGCCGAGCGCGGCTACGCGGCCACCTCCCTGGCCGACATCGCCGCCGCCGTCGGCCTGACCAAGACCGCCGTCGCCTACCACTTCCACCCGAAGGGCCGCCTGGCCTCGGAGCTGCTGTCCCCGGCGGCCGGCGAGATGCTCGGGCTGCTCGGCACCGACTACGCGAGCCGGCAGGAGTTCGTGGACGCGCTGGTCGAGTTCGCCGTGCGGTACCGCTCGGTGATCCGCTTGTTCATGGAGGACCTGGCAGGCGACGATTCCGTCTCGCCGGACTCCGAGCGCGCGACGATCAGGACGTTCCGGGACGAGATTTACGCCAAGCTGGTGGGCGACGATCCCGATCCCGCGATCAGGCTCAGGAGCTGGGCCCTGCTCGGAGCGTTGCAGTGGGGCGCGGTCAAGACGATGGACCTCCCGGAGGAGCAGGTCAGAGCCGTCCTCCTGGAGTCCTGCCGGGCCCTCTAGAAACCCTGGGACCTCCCTGCCGCCCAGAGCTCTCCCAACGCACGGGCCGGGCCGAAGAGGCGGCGGCGCAGAACGCGGCTGAAGGCCGAGGACCCCGCTCGAGTTACCACCTCCGCAGGCTTCGAGTCTCCTCAAGACGCCGTTTCCTCGCGTCCGGCGGTACCTGACGCCGTGACGCCATCAGATCTGCTCCGGCGCCGGGCGTGAACGCCGGATCCTTGGACGCCTTAACATCGGCCGACATACGTAAACCGATTACATAAGTGGAGGTATCATGATCACGCTCGCCGTCGTCGGCGCAGGCTCGCGGGGCACCACCTACGCCCGCCACGCCGTCGCGACCGGAACGGCACGCGTGATCGCGGTGGCCGACCCGCTGGACAGCCGCCGCACGCGATTCCCCGGAGCGCGGCACTACGCCGACTGGCGGGAGCTGGCCGCGCTGCCCCGGCAGGCCGACGCGGTCATCATCGCCACCCAGGACCGCGACCACGTCGAGCCCGCGGTGCGCTTCGCCGAGCTCGGCTACGACATCCTGCTGGAAAAGCCGATGGCGGTCTCGGAGGACGACTGCCGCTCGATCGTTGCGGCCGCCGAGCGGTCGCCGGACGCGATCTTCGCCGTCTGCCACGTGCTGCGCTACACGCCGTACACGCGGACGCTGAAGGCGCTGCTCGACGGCGGACGGATCGGCGAGATCGTCAGCATCCAGCACCTGGAGCCGGTCGGCTGGTGGCACCAGGCGCACTCGTACGTGCGGGGCAACTGGCGGCGTACGGACGAGTCGACGTTCATGCTGCTCGCCAAGTCCTGCCACGACCTCGACTGGCTGGCACACCTGACCGGCAGGCAGGTCACCCGCGTGTCGTCCTTCGGCGGCCTCCACCACTTCCGCCCCGAGAACCGGCCCTCCGGCGCCGCCGACCGCTGCCTGGACTGCACCGTGGAGCCGGGCTGCCCGTACTCGGCCAAGCGCATCTACCTGCCGCTGGCAGGGCGGGCGGAGTGGCCCTTGTCGGTGCTCACGGACGACGTCTCGGAGGAGGGCGTGCTGGCGGCGCTCAGGACCGGCCCCTACGGCAGGTGCGTGTACGCGTGCGACAACGACGTGGTGGACCACCAGGTGGTGAACATGGAGTTCGAAGGCGGCACGACCGCGTCGTTCACCATGACCGGCTTCACCCCGGCGCTGCACCGGCAGACCCGTGTCTTCGGCACCCACGGGTCCATCGACGGCGACGGCGACCGCCTGACCGTCCACGACTTCCTGACCGGCCGCTCCGAGACCCTCGAAACCCGCCCCACGGGCGACGCCACAGCCAGGGGCGGGCACGGGGGCGGTGACGAGGCGCTGGTCGAGGCGTTCCTGACCGCGGTCGCCACGCGAGACCGCACCCCGATCCTCTCCTCACCGTCCGAGAGCCTGCACAGCCACCTGCTCGCCTGGGCCGCTGAAGAATCCCGCCTCCACGGCAAGATCATCACCCTTGAACAACGGCTCCCCTGAACACCACACCCTCACCGCACCCCGCCCTCACCAGGCGGGGCGGAAGCTGGATCGGGTGATCGGGGCCTCCGTGCGTCCGGAGCACGGCCCGGCATCGCACCGGCAGACGCTGACGGCAACACAGAGTCGCGCGTCACCTGCCAGACCGCTTCTTTCGTCAAGCCGTGGCGTGAGCCAGCCGCAGGAGACACCGCTCGTATTCACCCGGGCGCTCGGGCCCTTGCGCGGAACGCGGACCTGCGGCGGGCCGGGGCCACGAACTGCTGATCGGATGTCGAGCCGTCGAGCTCTCTCGTTAGGGCGTGGCGTGCCCCTGCGTGGCTCACCTGGGCCGATGACGAACGAAAGAGGCGCTGGTGACGGTGACATGCGGAATCGACTGGAGCGAAAGGCATCACCCTGACGTCGCCCTGGTCGATGAAGGCGGCAAGCTGGTGGCCAAGCGGCGCATCAGCGACGATGCCCACGGCTGGCGGGTCCTGCCGGAGCCCACCAGGAACGGGTACGGGACGGTCGACGTCATGGCGGCGCCGATGGGGCGCCCTTGCCGGGGTGCAGGTCGGGCATGGTGGCGACGTGCATCATGCCGTCGAGGCGGCCACCTGACGGCACTGCGCGACGGCATCGGACTCGATCCAGCTCGTAGGGGAGGTGAACACGGTGACCGTGGCCGCAGCGGCCGGAGGCAGGAAGTGTTGCTGGGACGAAGACGCTCTCTTCGCTGAACAGGATGTGGGTATGCGGCATCACGGCGGCAAGTGAGCGCCGTGGCATCTCGAAATAGCGGTGCTGTCCGTCAGAGCCTCATGGACACCACATTCCCCGAGCCCACCACGCGAGGCAAACGATTTTCGGCCGGACCCTGATCGCAGAGCCGAACCCCGGCCGCGTGAATCGGCCGTCCCGTCACCGTTGTTCGTTCGCACGCCGTCGTGTCACAGGGGTTCGAGGCGGACCCTGTGACACGAGGCTGACATCCCATCAGGCGGCGTCGAGGGCTACGGTGATCTTGCGGGCCATCTCGGCCATGGTGGGGCTGGGCTCGCTCTTCCGTTCCACCCCGACAGCGCCGAGGCACGCAACCTCGAAGCGGCCGGATCGGGGCGGCGGCATCGCGCGTGGGAGTCACCGTCCGCACCCTCCACCATTGGGAGTTCTATCGAAGCAATTTAGGGCGCACAATCTGTGACGTTGTCCCGCAAACCCAGACGCCCCTCGTAGACGGCCACCTTGTGGGTGATCAGCTTGAGGCACTCGTTGAGTTCATGCATCTGGGCGAGCACCCGTTCCCGATGTTCGCGCAACACCTGCAGCCGTTCCACCTCGTTACCTTGGCCCGCCCTGACGAGCTCGGTGTAGCGCCGGATGTCGGTCAAGGGCATGCCGGAGGCCCGCAGCCGGATGCAAACGCCCAGCCAGTCGACATCACCCTCGCTGTAGACCCGGTGCCCTGCGGTTCCCCGCCGTACCGGCTTGGCCAGCAGCCCCTCCCGCTCGTAGAACCGGAGTGTGTGCACGCTGAGCCCGGTGCGCTCGGCGACCTGGCCGATGCTCAAACCCGACATGTGGCTCAGTTTGACCTAGAGTCGGCTCTAGATTCTACGGTTCCGAAGTATGAGATATCGCATCCTCGGCGGCACTGGTATCGAGGTCAGCACCTACTGCCTCGGCACCATGATGTTCGGCTCGGCCGGCAACCCCGACCACGATGACAGCATCCGCATCATCCACACCGCCCTCGACCACGGGATCAATTTCGTCGACACCGCTGACATGTACTCGGCGGGCGAATCCGAGGAGATCGTGGGCAAGGCGCTGCAGGGCCGGCGAGACGAGGTGGTGCTGGCGACGAAGGTGCACTTCCAGATGGGAGAGGGGCCCAACCGCAGCGGCAACTCGCGGCGTTGGATCATGCGCGAGGTCGAGGCGAGTCTCAAGCGGCTGCGCACTGACTGGATCGACCTCTACCAGATCCACCGCCCCGACCACCGGACCGACATCGAGGAGACCCTCTCCGCACTGACCGATCTGGTACGGCAGGGCAAGATCCGGGCCTTCGGCAGCTCGGCTTTCCCGGCGCACGAGACGGTCGAGGCCTACCACGTGGCCCGGCAGCGCGGTTTGTACCGGTTCCGCACCGAGCAGCCGCCGTACAACATCCTGGCCCGCGGCATCGAGGGCGATGTCCTTCCCACGGCGCAGCGGCTCGGCATGGGCGTGCTCACCTACAGCCCGCTGGGCTGGGGGTTCCTGACCGGCCGCTACCGCAAGGGGCAGCAGGTCGACATGTCGCGGGGCCGCGCCGCGCGCGCGCCAGAACGGTTCGACCCGTCTATCCCGGTCAACGCCGCCAAGCTGGAGATCGTTGAGGAACTGGTGAAACTGGCGGACGAGCTCGGCTGCACCCTGCCGGCGCTGGCCGTCGCCTTCGCCGCGTCACACCCGGCGGTCACCTCGGTCATCCTCGGCCCGCGCACGATGGAGCAGCTGGATGGCTTGCTGAAGGGCGCCTCGCTGGTGCTCGACGACACCGTGCTCGACCGGATCGACGAGCTCGTGCCGCCCGGCACCAACGTCTACCACCCTGTCGGCCTCTGGAGCCCCGTGCCCCTGACCGACCCCGCATTGCGCCGCCGCCCGCTCGGCGACCGCGCCGCGAGCTGATCCTGGCATAGTACGCGGCTCGCTCGGATCGGGAGGTGCGGCCATCCTGCTTCATGAAGTACGCAGAGTTCTCCTCCCGGCGCTGGGCACCCGGGTTCACGTCCCCGCGGATTCGCGGAGTGCGTGTCAGACGAAGCTGGTCGCGTCCAACCCGGCGCGGAGCGACTTGCACAGACGAACCGGAGGCGGAACCGTGTCCTGATGACGCCAGCTTCTCTGGCGGAACTACGGGCCGTCGTGCGCGGCGGCAGGCTTGGGATACGACGCAGGATCTGCGATGCCTGGGTCGCCGCCGCCCCCGGCCTCCGGTCGGGCGCTCAGCTCCGTGGCCACGGGGGAAGAACCTGCAGGTCATCGCCGTGGCCCGATAGACCAGCGGGTGGGGGGGTATGGGGCAAACGCATGGCCATGATCAAGCGCTGCACTGCCGCCCGACCCCGAGCTCAACCGGGCTGGTTCGTCTTCGATATCACCAAGCCGATGAGCGGCAACCGGGGATAGCTTGAGGGTGACGGGGGCTCACTCGGACCAAACGCACCCAATTGCACGATCAGTGGCCGGGTTTCGCGCGTCCCGAGAGGGTTACTTTTACGCCTCGTCGAGAGGTATCCGTGTCGTCATGAACAATAGCCTGACTGATGCGATCGGTCGGCTCAGTAGCGTGCAGGTACGCGGTCCTCCCGGTCGTGGAATGCTCAGCGGTGTGATCCCCCAGCCAAGAGGTTTCTCATGTTCCGCAGGATCGCGCAAGCCCTTGCCTCAACGACTCAGGACCAACGACAAGCAGCTGTAGATGACGCGTGCGCCTACGGCATCCAGCTCCTCGCGGAGACCCGCGACGAGCTCAACCGGGCCGATGCCAAGGCCCAGGTGCTGCTCGGCGTCGTCGGCATCGGGCTCGGCGCTGTTGCAGGGGGTCTGCTTGCCGGCAGTTGGTCGCCGTTCAGGCTGTCCAACGCCATCGAGTGGTTATGGTGGGCGGGGACAGCCGCTGCTGTGGCGTCGGTGGTTGTGCTCGCGCGCGCCGTCTATCCGAGATTCGATCGCAGGAAGCGGAGCGACGCCGTCATGTATTACGCGGATGTGCTGCGTTTCGAATCCGCGGCGGCCCTCTCCAGTGCCCTGATGAAATCATCCAGGCTGGATCTGGAGCGGGTCGCCGATCAGCTCCACAGGGTCAGCCGGATTGTCGGTCAGAAGTATCGCCTCATTCGTTGGGGATTCTGGCTACTTCTGGCGGGGATGGCCGCCGCGGTGAGTGCGGCCCTGATCGACATCCTGTTCACCGCGGCTCCTCCATGAGGGCGAACGGTGAGTCGGGGTCCGGTGGCGGGAGAGCTATGCCGAGCCGCTCGAACGCCGCCCGCAACGCGGTCTCGCTGGAGATGACCAGCTCGAAGGCGTTCGCGTGCCGCTGGGCGTCAACGATCTTGGCCAGCAGCTCGAAGAGCTTCTCGGCCTTCTCCTCACGCTCGCCGAGCATGCTGTCGGTGATGTCCGCCACGTTCTCGACCGCCTGCGTGAGCCGTACCGCGTGCCGCGCTGTCGAGGTGTCCATTGTTTCGGTCAGGAACTGTTCGCAAAGCTTGCGCGAGGCGCGGAGTTTCTCTACCCGCAGTTCGATCTCCTTCGCCTTCGCCGTGATCCTGTAGAGCTCGCTCTCGTGCGCGCAGCGTAACTTCCGGACCTCGTCGGGCACGTCGACTTCGATGGTCGCCCGCCAGGTGCCGGTCACGGAGTCGGACGGTCTTTCTTTGAGCCAGCGCTCCAGGGCGTCCTTCGCGGCCTGCTCCGCCGTTGCCGCGTCGAAGATGCTGTGCCGCCGGAGCGCATTGCGGACCTTCTCCCGTACGAAGTCCTTGATCGAATGCTCCTGATCCTCCTTCAGTTCCTTCCAGGGGCGGAAGATGAGGGAGCCTGTGGCCGAACGCCGCCAGAGCCATACGCGCACCACGAATTGGAAGCCGTCGCCGAGGGACGGCGCGGTGAAGACGTAGGAGGGATCCTCGGGGGTGACGGCTGCTTCCTCCGCGGACGTCGACGTCTCTGGCACGCTGGTCTCGGCGGGGAGTCTCGTCCAGCGCTGTACGAGCACGGGTCGCTTGATGAGCTTGGTGAGTGACATCGTCAACCTTCCTTGAGGAGCCGGATGTACCGGGCGAACTGGGCGGCGGTAATAGATCGCCGCTTGTGCCACAAGTGCAGGTGGAACGTCCAGGCCGGCCGGAGCCTCTTCGTGGTCCTGGCGAGCACCTCGCCGATGACGACGTCGACCGCGGGCTCGGAGGCCGCTCGCTCTGCCCATGTGGCCATGAGGATCCATGCGGACGGCGTGTAGGCGTGGAAGTGTGTGTCCCCGCGCGTTGTGGAGAGACCCCAGTCGAGGGCGTTGATCCAGAACTGCGCGAGATCGCGGACGCGGTCATGGCGCCACAGCGGTGGGTACGACTCCTCTTCCTGCTCGGCGGTGGCCAGGCGGACGAATGCCAGAGCAGCGGTCAGCCGCTCTCCGACGTGCTCCCCGATCGCCCAGCGGGCCACCTCCCGCAGCACTGTCGAGGCGGTGTCGGAGGTGTAGACCTCGGCCACGGAGTGAGCGACGCCATCACACGTCTCCAAGCGCACCGCGGCGGCCGCGACGGTATGCAGGGCGTCGAGCGCCTCGCCGATGTGCCGGATACCGACCGTCGACCCGTACGCCAGCGCTGCGGAAAGCCGCTGAAGGTACGTGCCGGTGGTCCAGCCCTTCAGCCGGTCGCGTACCAGCGCCGCCACGTCGGGATCGGCGAGTGCGGCGGATTCCAGAGCCCAGGCCAGCACTTTCGCTCGTCCCTTCTCCTTGCTCCAAGGTGTGAAGAACCGATCGTCGATGACCTGGAAATCGCAGGTCGCGAGCTTGCCTACGGCATGGGCGGCTTTGAGCCTGACCCGCCAGTCGTCGTCGCCGACCAGCTCGGCGAGCCAGTCGTAAAGTCCGGGCCGGATGACGGGTACTTGCTTCCACACTGTGGTCAGCAGGCGATCGGCCATACCCGGCCGCACCTCGATACGCTGGCCTTCCCCGCCCCGAGCGGCCTCCGCCGCGTCGAGCCCCGGATGGGCTATCCACTGGCTGAGCTGCTCCCATACCGGAAAGCCTCGATCCTCCTCCGCTGACTCTCGCTGCTCGTCCTGCCTGATCCGCTGGGCCAGGGATAGCGCGGCGTCGGACACGATGGCCTCGGGAAGCCCGTACAGCACTGCGCTGCTGATCAGGAAGTGCCTGCTGAGGGCGGAGTCGGTCTCCTTCAGGTAGTCCGACAGCTTGGCGAGTGCCGTGTAGGGCAGATCGGCGATCATGGAGGAGAGGGATCTTCCTCGC
Source organism: Nonomuraea sp. SYSU D8015 (assembly GCF_008065375.1). Taxonomy (GTDB): domain Bacteria; phylum Actinomycetota; class Actinomycetes; order Streptosporangiales; family Streptosporangiaceae; genus Nonomuraea. Next base: position 239,834 of record NZ_VJYI01000014.1, on the reverse strand, counting down.
CGTAGGCCATCCGCGAGTTGCCTGGCGGTGTCGACGGCCTCCCATGGACGACAGCCCGCGACGTGCTCGTTGAGCGCGTCGCCCACCGCCTCGAGCTCCTCTTCGATGCCGGGAGCGAGGTGGACGAGCCATCGACGGATGACCTCCGCCGCCGTTGGCGGCTCATGCGTGACCACGGATTTCGTGACCGCGCAATCGTTCGGGACGATGGCGACGATCATCGCGCCGCTCTTGCGCGCTACGGCGGAGAGCTGGTCGAGCACCGCTCCGGGGCGGCGAAGCCAGGCCCCGTCGTCGACGCGGAGCACATAGCCGTTTCCCTCGCGAAGATCGTCCGGCCGCACCTTCTTCGGGTCCTTGACGACGAGGTGGTTGCAGTTCAGGCCCTGCTGCACCAACGCGTGCAGCGCCGCCGTCCACCGTCCGGTATGCGGGTCGCCTCTGAGCAAGACCACCGGCACATTCGCCAGTCGGGCCAGTAGCTCCCGCTGCGAGGGGGTCTCGATCAGGCGTGTCCGGATTTCATCGAATTCTTGAGTGAGAATGGGATATATCTGTACGGGCAATTCTTCGCTGCCGAAGTACTGGACGATGTCCCGGCCGGCTCCGTACAGAGTGCCGCCCCTGTCGAGCCGGTAGCTCGAACCGCCGTACCAGTTCCGTCCCACCTCTATGATCTCGGAACGTAACCGGCGTTCCTTCCGCTCCTGCTCGATGCGCTCGGTCAGGGGTGGTGCGGGTCGAGTGCCGTCCTCTTCCGAGGCCGGGGCGTCGTCGGTGCCGGTATCCGGGGGTTCCTGAGCGGGTGTCTCTTCGGTCATGGCCGAGGTTCCCGTCCAGGATCGTTGATGGTCACGTCGCGGCCTGCGATGGTGTGTACCGTGCCGCCGGAGATGTGGAAGTCGTTGCCGCCGTACCAGTCGCGGCCGACGCTCACCTGGCGGCCTTCGGGCGGCTGCCCGCCTCCTGCCTTGTTCGGGGTGTCCTCGGCGTCGAACTCCCGGAGCTCCGGTACGGCATGCACGTTGTGCTCGGGCAGATGGACGTATGCGATGTATTCCTGCTGCTTGACCTTGGCCTTGACCCGCCGGAAGTGGTCGGCGGGTGGCCCGCCGTAGCCCTGGCCGACGTAGTCGGCGTAGAACGTGTCGGAGACGATCACGCCCAGGTTTGCGGCTTTGACGGCACGCAGGGCGGTCCGCAGGGCATCGGCATTCACCAGTCTTCCGCTTTCCACGGCGTTCTTACCCGGTGATCCGGCGGGTCCGTCCACGTGGATCGGGCCCGCGTGGACGGCCAAGCGCAGGCGCAGGCGCGGCTGCGATGAGGCGTTGTGGGCGTCGATGGCCTGGCGTAGCGCGTCTGTGAACGGGCCGAGGAGCCGCCCGGGATGGACGTCCGGAGGAAGGACGACGAACTCGCCGTCGCCTTGTGGCTGCCGTTTCCAGTCGAGCAGGCCCAGGCCGGCCGCTCCCGCCGCGAGGTCCAGCAGCCGGATCATGGCCGACTGCAGCGCGTACTGGTCTGTGTTGTTGCACTCGCTGTAGTTCTCGATGTCGTAGGTCAGCATCGCTCGGTACTGCGGGGTGTCGTTCATCTCACTCCTGTCGTCGGCCGTACGAGAACGGTTGCGGCTGTGGACAGAAAACGACCGGGATTTTTACGGGTTTCGCGGGTTGTAGTCGGCGAACCTCGTCAGCCCGTCCATGTCCTGAATGACGACCCGCCGGTGGCCACGCAAGATCAATCCCCGTGCCGACAGCGCGCGCAGAGCCTTCTGAACCGTGGGTTCCTTGGCACCAATGAGACTGCCGAGCTCGCCCTGCGTCAGCGGAAGACCGATGTCCACCCCCTCCCGCACGGCGCGCCCATGCCTCACGGCAAGCGCGAGAATGATCCTGGCGAGGCAAACGTCCGCGGCATATCCCGCGAATTCCAGACGTCGCTGATTGGCCCACCGCAGACGGTCACTGAGGAGACCGGAAAGCGCGAACGCGACGCTCGGGTGCCGCTGCATATAACCGACGAAGGCGTCTCCCCTGATCTCGCACAACGAGGCCCGACCACAGGTCGTGACATCGGCGCTGCGCCTGCCCGACCCCAGGACCGCCATTTCACCGATGACGTCACCGCTGACCCGAACCGCGAGCAGCGCTCGCTCGCCGTTCTCCGCCCATATGGTGATCTTGGCCAGGCCATGGAGGATCAGATAGACCAGCGTGCCGGGCTCGCCCTGACGGATGAGCCGCGTACCGTCCAGTGTCGTGAGCGTGGTGCCGAGCTCAATGAGCTCGGCAGACATCGCCTCAGGTAACCGGGCGAGGAACGTTCCCATCGGCCACTTTGCCGCCACCGGAAGCCTCCAGTGACCAGTTCGGCTATTTACCTGGCAATATGACATTGATCGCACTGTCGGCCAACAGTACGGCTGCCGAAAACCTTGCGAGAGCGGCGCTGCGGTCGCTCGCCTGGGTATGATCAGCAGTTCTGCAGGCACGACGGCGAACAGCCAACGACCGACGCTTCCGCTCGGCATCCCGGGTTCTTACCTTCTCCTTCGGGAGACGCACTCGACCAGCCTGCTCAGCCGGGTCTTGATGAGCCGATCGCCCCAGCCGTAGACGGCGCGCGGACGGTAGGCCTAGCCCTACCACCAAAGGTGGGGAAGTACGTCCTGCGTGGTGAGTGCACCACCATCGAGATCGGCCGGCCGGACGACGAGGCTGACAACCGTGATCGAAGTGCAAGAGTTGACCATGAGATACGGCGGCAAGGTCGCCGTCGACGACCTGACGTTCACCGTGAAACCGGGGCTGGTGACCGGTTTCCTCGGTCCGAACGGTGCGGGCAAGTCCACCACCATGCGCGCCGTTCTCGGCCTGGAGGTGCCCAGCGCGGGCAAGGCGCTGGTGAACGGCCGCCCGTACGCGTCGCTTCCCCGTCCGATGCGGTCGATGGGGGCGCTGCTCGACGCCGGGGCGGTGCACGGGGGCCGCAGCGCGTACGCGCACCTGGCCTGCCTGGCCCGCAGCAACGGCATCGGCCGCGCCCGCGTGGCCGCCGTCCTCGACCAGGTCGGCCTGGCCGACGTCGCCGGCAAGAGAATCAGCGGCTTCTCGCTCGGCATGCGGCAGCGCCTGGGGATCGGCACGGCGCTGCTCGGGGACCCAGGGGTGCTGATGCTCGACGAGCCGCTGAACGGGCTGGACCCGGAGGGCATCCGCTGGCTCCGTGACCTGCTGCGTTCGCTGGCGGCCGAGGGCCGCACGGTGTTGCTGTCCAGCCACCTGATGAACGAGATGGCACTCAGCGCCGACCACGTCATCGTCATCGGACAGGGCCGGCTGATCGCCGACACCGCCATGACCGACCTGGCCGGGCACTTCCAGGGCGACGTACTGGTCCGCACGCCCCACCCGGAGCAGCTCACCGCCGTCATGCGCGCGCACGGGGCGACGGTGGTCACCGAAGAAGACGGCGCCTTGTCGGTGCGGAACCTGGACGCGGCCGAGATCGGGGTGCTGGCGCTGTCCGCGCGGATCGCAATGGCGGAGCTGGCTCCGCGTGGCGCGTCCCTGGAGGAGGCGTTCATGCGGCTCACCGAGGACAGCACCGAGTACAGGACCGGGAACCGGGCCACTTCGAAGGAGACGGTCCGATGATCGACGTGATCGCTTCCGAGTGGATGAAGCTCCGCTCGCTCCGCTCGAACCTCTACCTGCTGGCCTGCTCGGTGGCGGCCGTCCTGGCCTGCGCCGGGATCGCGTTCATGATCGGCCGCGGGTTCGACAACCAGACGATGGACGAGAGGATGGCCTTCCCCAGTAACGGGGACGGCATCGGCAACGGCATCGCGGTCGCCTACTTCGTGTTCGCCCTGCTGGGCGCCCTGACGATCACCTCCGAGTACGGCACCAAGATGATCCAGACGAGCCTGGTCGCCGTGCCGCGCCGGCAGGTGCTCCTGCTGGCCAAGGTGCCGGGCCTGGCCGCGATCACGCTGGTGACCGGTCAGGTTCTGGCGTTCGTCATGCACGCGGCCTCCATGGCGGTGCTCGGCGACCGGGCCGAGCAGTTGCTCCGCGACGGGGTGACGCTGGGCACGTCGCTGTCGGAGCCGGGCGTGCTCGCCTCCGTGGTCGCCGCCGGGGTGTCGATGGCCGCGGTCGCGCTGATCGGACTCGGCGTCGGGGCCGCCGTCCGCTCCACTCCCGGCGCGCTGGTCGTGCTGACCGTGATCATCGTGGTGCTGCCGGTGGTGGCCAAGACGCTGCCCATGCCGCTGCGTGCGCAGGCCGGCTCCTTCATGATCGAGAATCTACCGCTCCAGATCGCGGGGGTCGGCGGCGGGATGCTGCCACCTGCTGCGGCGGCGGGGCTGCTGGTCGCGTACGTGGTCGCCGCGTTGACGGCGGGCGCCACGGTGATCGCGTTGACCGGGCGCCGGATCAAGGTGCTGGCGATCGGCGCGGCCGCGGCCGTCCTGGTCTCGGCGGTGCCCGCCGTCGCGGCCGGTTCGCCGGGCTCCGGCCCGTCCACGCTGGCCTGGGCGGACTGCGCGGACAAGAAGCTGGTCAAGGAGATGCGCTGCGCCCCGATCAAGGTGCCCCTGGACTGGGCCAAGCCGTCCGGGCGGAAGATCGACCTGACCGTCGGCCTGCTGCCGGCCACCGGTGCCCAACGCCGGATGGGCACGGTGTTCGCGATCCCCGGCGGGCCGGGCGGCTCGGGCGTGGCGGATCTGAGCAAGAACGCGGGCAGCTTCGCCGAGCTGCGCGCACGGTTCGACGTGGTCAGCGTCGAGCCCCGCAACACCATCGACAAGGGCGTGCTGCCGTACGACTGCCTCGTCTCCGGCCCGTGGATCACCTGGCCCGACACCCGCACCGAATGGGCCGAGCTGGGCAGACGCAACCGGGCGGCGGCGCAGCGATGCCGCGCCGCCGATCCCGAGTTCTTCGACCACATGGATTCGGCCTCCGTGGCGCGGGACATGGAGGCGATCCGTGTCGCGCTGGGGGAGGAGCAGTTGAGCTTCATCGCCAACTCCTACGGCGGCGTACCCGGGATCGACTACTCCCGGCTCTTCCCCAGCCGGGTACGCGCGATGGTGTTCGACGGCTCGCTCAGCCCGTGGATGGACCGCGCGCAGGGCAGGCTTCCCCATGAGGAGTCTTTCACCCGCTTCGCCGCCTGGTGCGCGGCGACCGCCACCTGCGCGCTGCACGGCCAGGACGTCGGCAAGGTCTGGCGGGCGCTGGTGGCCCGGGCCGACCGCGTCCCGATACCGGTCCAGGGCGAATCGCCGCAGGCCGCCTACAGCGGGTTCGACATCAAGGAGGCCGCCGCCCCCAGCATCATCTCCCCGGGCCCGGAGCCCGACTTCCCCCGATGGACGGAACTCGCCGAGGCGATCAAGCGGGCCGCCGGCGGTGACGCCTCAGGGTTCGCCGACTACGTCCGGCAGAGCACGAAAAGCCCGAAGGTCCCCGCGTTCATCGGGATGAACATGACCCACTGCCTCGACGGCCTGGGATTCCGCGACTACGAGGAGTACCGCACGAAGCGCCGCGAGGGTGAGCGCCTGCTGCCGAACATCGCCGGGATAGAGCTCTGGCACCCGCTCGCTTGCGTCGGCTGGCCGGCCCCCGTCACCAACCCGCCCGCGCCACTGCCCGCCAAGGACCTGCCGCCCTACCTGGGCGTCGGCTCCTGGACGGACTTCAACAGCTCCGCGGACATCGTACGGCGGGTACCCGGCTCGGCCGCGATCCAGTACCAGGGGCACGGCCACGGCCTCTACAACGCCGGCAACTCCTGCATCATCGCCCACGTCAACCGCTACCTGATCAGCCTGCGCCTCCCCACACCCGGCACCGTGTGCCGCAAGGCGGTCACCTGACGGTCAGCCGGTCCCGACGCTGGAGCAACCGCGTGAGCGTGGTAGGCGGAGCCGCGACTGCTCAGAGTCGGGGCCGTGCCCTGCGTCCATGCGATCCCGTGTGCAGCACGAACAAGATGCCCCGCAACGCCAGCCGGTCATCCAACCGCTTACGGCCCGGATGCGGAACCGCCGCTTCCTCTCGGCAGCAACGGCTTGATCACTGCTGACTTACGAGCACGGCGGCGCGGAGCTGCAGGACGCCGTGGCCGAGAAGGTCATGCAGGGGCACTTCATCCGGGCACTGGACATCAGCCGTCCCGCGACGCTGGCGCGCCTCGCTGCGGAGGCCGGGTTCGACCAGGGCGTCGCCCTGCTGTCCGGCGGCGGGGGTGACGCGGAGGTCAAGGGCGCGCTGCTGATCGGCAAGGCTCGCGGCATCACCACGTCGCCGACGCTGGTGGTCAACGGCCAGGCCCTCGCCGGGGCCCAGCCCGCGGAGACGATCGCCGCGTTCCTGCGCGCCGCCGCCGCCCAGCTGGGCAGGGCCCGCGCCGCGCTGGAGGATCTGGTGGCCGCCGACCCCGGCGACTCCTACGCACGGCTGCTGCTGGGCCGGACCCTGCACCGCCAGGGCCTCGCCGAGCAGGCCGCCGTCCACCTGCGGTTGGCCGGGGCCATGACGCCGGAATACGCCTGAGCACGGCAGCCGTCGCCTCGCCCGGCAGGACCCTGCCCGCCATCACCGATGGCGCTCGGATCGCCGCACTGCGGGGTCTTCCTGCTCGCACTGGCACTGCCGGCGCGCACGGTGTTGGGGTTGGGCAGGGGTGCCGAGGAAGGCGTCGGCCGCGCTGCGGACCGTCAGGTGCCGGGCGGTCGGCAGCGGTGTCACGGCGGGCACGGTGTCCTCCTTGCCACAGATAACAGGGCCGCCTCACGCAGCGGCCCGCATCCGTCGCCGCAGCGGGCGAGGGTGAGCAGTCCGCCCTGCGTGACAGGATCAATCCATGGACGAGAAGACCGAAGGGCAACTGCGTGTCATCCGCAAGGTCATCGCGGTCATGCAGGCAGTCGATATCTCAGCGTGGCTGTTCGGGGGCTGGGGACTCGATGCGAGGATCGGCCGGATCACGCGCGAGCACGGCGACGTGGAGTTCTGGGTTGAGCGTATTCACGCGGAGCGGTCGAAGGCAGTGCTCGTAGAAGCCGGCGCCACGGCTCTGACGACTCAGCCGCCAGAGGAGGCCTGCGAGTTCACGCTGGACGATGTGCCGTTCAGCACCGCTTACTTTGACCGGTGGCCAGACGGATCGTTCAGTCAGCCCCTGGGGCGATGGGCCGACTGGCTGTTCCCGCCAGGATCCTTCGGCGACGAGCCCGTGACACTCGACGGCACGCCGGTGCTGGCCATGAGCGTCTCCGGCATGCTCGCCATGAAGGAGCAGTTCCCGCACCTGCGTAACGGCCGGCCATGGCGGCAGAAGGACATCGCCGATATCGAGATACTCCGGGGGCTGGCCTGCGGGGAGAGGACCGACGGTCACATCGGCTGACTATCTCGATGAGCGCCTTCGTCAGCAGCCGTTCCAACGTGGTCATGATCGCCTGTTGGACTTGTGGGCGAGAGATCTTCTGGCCCGCGTTGATCTGCTGGTAGGTGGTGCCGCCGATGCTGACTCCAGCCTTCCTCCAGGCGTATTCGGTCAGGCCGCTGCAGTCGAACCCCTTGATGCCGGCACCGTGGCCGATGCCGTAGCTGGGGCCTTCCGGACCGCCTCCACCCCATGAGTAGGGGATCCCGCGTTGGGCCAATCCGACGCTTGCGGCTATGGCGCCTTGACTGGAACCGGCGACGGTGAGCTCGGCGCAGAGTCGCTGGGCGGTGGTGTTGACGATGTTCTCGGCAGGCTGGGATCGCCTAACGCGACCGGCGGTCATCGTCGGCTTCCTGACGCGCGTAGGCGCCGGCCTCTGGTCGAGTTCATGGGGGACCGCCGGCTCCTCAACGCGAACGACGGTCGCCTGGATGCCGACGCCTCGCCCGATGATCTCCGCATGATCGCCAGAAACCGGCACGTGACCAACGGAAACGCGCTCAAGATCATCCCGCTTGTATCCCGTGATCAAGGTCCTGCGGCTGCATACGGGTGCGCTCGGCGACCTATCAACGGCCTGGGAAGCAGAGACCTGCGGCAGCAAAACCGCAGGTCAGAGGCTAAAACGCCTGGTAGAGAAGAGTGCCCCCGGCAGGATTCGAACCTAATGACTGCAGCACCCCTTTAGTACAACGGATCTGCGCGGAAGGCTTCGAGCAGATGAGCCCGGACCCTGGCCACGGCGGGCCTGGCCTGGGCTCCCGAGCGGACGGCCAGGTAGCCGGTGTTGATCGGCGGCTCCTCCGGGTCGGCCAGCGTGACCAGCGCACCCGCGGCCAGGTCGCGCCGGCACAGGTACGCGGGCAGGACGGAGACGCCCATGCCTGCTTTCACGGCGCTGAGCACGCCCCGCAGATCCGGGATGACCACCTGGGCGGCCATCGCCGGACGCCTCCCGAAGACGGTCCGCCAGTAGCGCCGCACGATGGGCAGGTCCTCCGCGTACGCCACCAGCGGCACACCGGCCAACGCCTTCGGCCCGACCCCGCCCACCAGCGCCCCGCCCCCGCCCCCGCCCGGAGGCGTTCCGGGCCCGTCCGCTTCCCGCGCCCTGCTCCCGCTCGGAGGCGTTCCGGGCTCGTCCGCTCCTTCCGCCAGGTCTCCGGCCGTCGTAGGCGGGGCGCCCTCCGCCCCGTCGGCCGCCGATACCGCCGCAGTGGTCGTCCGCCGGTCGGTGCCCGTCGTCAGCGGTGCGCCGGCCGCGGCCCCGGCGCGCGTCGCTTGCGGCGGTTTCCGACCGGCAGACCAGCGGGGCGGGGTGGCGCCGGGATTGCGGGCCGCGGCCGCGCCGGTCACAGGCCAGGGTTCAAGCTCGGGGCCGGGCTCAGGCCGGGGGCCGGGTTCAGGCCCGGGCTTGGGCTCGGGAAGTGGGGATGCGGGCACAACGCCCAGGGCCGCGGCGACGGACGGGGCCGCGACCAGGAGAAACTCCTCGTCGTACAACGGGTCCGCCTGCACGCCGCGCACCCGGGGCCGGATCGTGGACAGCACCAGGTCCAGACGGCCCCCGGCCAGGTCGGCCAGCAGGTCGTCGGCCAGGCCGAGGGTCGTGCGCAGCCGGAGCCCCTCCCGTACGAGCGGCGCCAGCATCGGCATCACCACCTCGCACAGGAACTCGGCCGGCCCGCCCAGTTGCACGGCCGCGTCCGTGGGCAGCTCGGACTCCACCACCTCGTCGAGCGCGTCGAGCGAGACCGCCACCCGGCGGGCCAGCTCGTCGGCGGCCGGCGTGGGCGCGACGCCGCGCGCCAGCCGGTCGAACAGCGGCCGGTCCAGCGCCGACTCCAGCGCCTTGACCTGGGCTGTCACCGCCGGCTGTGACAGGCCGAGCGTCTGCGCGGCGGCAGTGATGGAGCCGGTCCTGTGCACCGCGAGGAAGGTGCGGAGCAGGTCGAGCGATAGAGGCGACATATCACTATTCTGATGGCTCGGCGCATGCTTGGTTATTTGTGGCTGATGGCGGACGCGAGCGATGCTGTCAGACATGAGCAAGCGCATCCTGATCGTGTTGACCAGCCACGACGACCTCGGCGGCGTGGAGAAGACCGGATACTACGTGCCCGAGGCGGCCCACCCCTGGGGGATCTTCCGCAAGGCCGGACACGAGGTGGACGTCGCCAGCGTGCGCGGCGGCGAGCCGCCCCAGGACGGCTTCGACCCCGAGGACCCCGCCCAGGTGGCCTTCCTCGCCGCGCCGGAGGCCCGCGACACCGCCCGCCTGGCCGACGTGGACTCCTCCCGCTACGACGCCGTCCTGTACGCCGGCGGCCACGGCACCATGTGGGACTTCCCCGACGACCCGGACGTCATCCGCGTCGGCCGGGAGGTCTACGAGCGGGGCGGCGTGGTCGCGGCCGTCTGCCACGGCCCCTCCGCGCTGGTGAACCTCACGTTGTCCGACGGGTCGCACCTGGTGGCGGGCAAGCGGGTGGCGGCGTTCACCAACGCGGAGGAGGAGCTGCGCGGCGTGGCGCACGTGGTTCCGTTCCTCCTGGCGGACAAGCTGGTGGAGCGGGGTGCCCGGCACGAGCCGGGCGCGAACTGGCAGGCCCAGGTCGTCGTGGACGGCCGCCTGGCCACCGGCCAGAATCCCGCGAGCGCCGCCCCGCTCGCCGAGCGCGTCGTCGAGCTCCTCGCCGAACGGCGGGTGTGAGGAGTGTAAACACCGCCGGATGGCGGTTGTGAACCATGGGCGCGGGCTCCGACCATCAAGGAGTAACCCCGCCGCGACCTGTGGAAAGGTGAAGCGCATGGCATACCACCCCAACCTCGACCCGGAGCTCCGCGCCGGTATCGAGCAGGCGCCGCTCCCACCGTCCGACCTGTCGAACCTGCCGCCCGAGGAGCTCGACGGGTTCCGGGCGCAGATCAACGCCTTCCTCGCCGCCGCGCCGCCCACCGAGACCGACGTGGTGATCGAGGACCGGCAGGTGCCGGGCCCGGACGGCGCGCCCGACGTCCGGGTACGGACCTACCGCCCGGCGCACGAGGCCGGGAACCGGCCGGGGCTCTACTGGATCCACGGCGGCGGGATGATCCTCGGCACCCCCGAGATCGACGAGGCGCTGATGATCAGCTACGTCGAGGAGCTCGGCGTCGTGGTGGTCTCCGTCGACTACCGGCTGGCGCCGGAGAACCCGCACCCCGCGCCGGTCGAGGACTGCTACGCGGGGCTGGTGTGGACCGCCAAGGCGGCGGGCGAGCTCGGCATCGACCCGGCCAGGCTGGCCGTCGGCGGCGCCAGTGCGGGTGGCGGGCTGGCCGCCGCGACAGTGCTCCTGGCCCGCGACCGCGGCGGCCCCGACGTGGCCTTCCAGCTGCTGGTCTGCCCGATGCTGGACGACCGCAACATCACCCCGTCCAGCCACGAGTTCACCGACGCGATCGTCTGGCCCAGGTCCGCGAACCTGTACGGCTGGGGCGCGCTCCTCGGCGACCGCATGGGCACCGACGACGTGCCCCCGTACGCGGCTCCGGCGAGGGCCACCGACCTGTCCGGGCTGCCTCCGGCGTTCATCGACGTCGGCGAGCTGGAGGTGTTCAGGGACGAGGACATGGACTACGCGCTGCGGCTGTCGCAGGCCGGCGTGTCCACCGAGTTCCACCTCTACCCCGGCGCCTTCCACGGATTCGACGGCATGGTGCCGGACGCCGAGCTCAGCAAGCGGGCCAGGGCGGCGCGCGTGGCGGCGCTCAAGCGGGCGTACGGCCTCTAGCCTCCAAAGAAGACCCTAGGCCTCCAAGAAGACCTCTAGGCCTCCAAGACGAGCCGACGGCGCTGGTGGCGAGGTGCGGGACACAGGCTCGGCGCGGCTAGCCGTTCGCGCGCAGGCGCACCAGGGCGAGAGCCAGGTGGGCGCGCAGGCGGCCGGGCGGGTCGGCGAGCGAGAAGCCCAGCATGGACTCGGCGCGGGTGATGCGGGCGGCCATCGAGCTGTGGTGCAGATGCATGGCGGTGGCCGCGCCCCGTACGGAGCCGGCCAGGCACAGCGCACGCACCGCGGCCAGGGCCTCCTCGCCCAGCCGCTCCATGGCGCGGACGTCGGGCAGGCACGCGACCGACGCCTCCGGCAACTCGGCGAACAGGGCCAGCGCGCCCAGGTCCGACCAGCGCATCACGAGGTCGTGCGGGCCGGTGAAGCGTAGCGCCGTGCGCGCGCCGGCCCACGACTCGGCGACCCGCGCGCCCGGCAGCTCGGGCCCGATGCCCACCCGCGCCCCTTCGGGCAGCGTGGAGCCGGGGAGATCGGTCGCCACCAGGACGGCCTCGGTGTCGCCGATCGTGGCCGCCCGCACCCGGTGGCCCATCGTGCGCAGGCCGGCCGCGAGCCCCCGGTCGGGCAGCGCGATCGCCAGGGCCTGGAGCGGGGTGGCGGGGTCGAAGCCGAGCAGGCGCAGCGCCCGGGCCCGCTCCGCCTCGCCGGTCTCGGCCGACAGCACCAGCTCGACCAGCGCCGGATCCTGGCCCTCGCGTGCCAGGGCTGCGGCACGCTCCAGCGTGACCTCGGCCGCGGCGGCGTACCGTTCAAGCACGATCTCGTCGAGCCCGTGCGCGGGCCCGTCGCGTTCCATCCAGACTGCCCCGAGGCCTGAGCTCAGCTCTCTGACCTGGGCGGGGGTGGTCGCGGGCGTGTCGACGGAGCCGTCCGGCGCGGTGCGGGTGCGCCGGCCGGTGGCGGCGTCGAACAGCCCGACCGGGCACTGCGTCAGCCGGGCCGTGGCGGACAGCAGCACGGGCACGCTCACGTGGTCGCGCAGCAGTGAGTCGAAGTAGGCGATGACCCGCACCGCGCTCTCCGCGTCGGCGTCCAGCGTGGACAGCCGCAGCAGCAGTCCCTGCACAGCTACCAGACTAAATGCGTGAGCGGTGAGCTGGCGACTCTACCAAGCGTGCGCTAGGTTGGTAGGCGTGGATCTCGACTTCTCCCCGGCCGAGCGGGACTTCCGCGCCGAGGTTCGCGACTGGCTCAGCACCAACGCGCCCGGGCCGCTCCCGTCGATGGACACCACCGAGGGGTTCGAGGCGCACCGCGCGTGGGAGGCGCGCCTGGCGGACGCCCGGCTGTCCGTCGTCTCCTGGCCCGAGGAGTACGGGGGCCGCGGCGCCTCCCTGATCGAATGGCTGATCTTCGAGGAGGAGTACTGGGCCGCCGGAGCCCCCGCCCGCGTCACCCAGAACGGCATCTTCCTGCTGGCCCCGTCGCTGATGAGGTTCGGCACGCCGGAGCAGCGCCGGCGTTGGCTGCCCCGGATGGCCAGGGGCGACGACGTGTGGGCGCAGGCCTGGTCGGAGCCGGAGGCGGGCAGCGACCTGGCCGCGCTCACGTCCCGCGCCGAGCCCGCGCCCGGCGGGTGGCGGCTGTACGGGCACAAGACGTGGAGCTCGCGGGCCGCGTACGCCACCCACGGGTTCGGCCTCTTCCGCACCTCGGGGACCCGGCACAAGGGTCTGACCTACTTCCTGTTCCCGCTCGACGAGGTCGCCGTCCGGCCGATCGCGCAGCTCGACGGGCTGCCCGGGTTCGCCGAGCTGCACTTCGACGGTGTGTACGTCGACGAATCGATGGTGCTCGGCGAGGCCGGGGAGGGCTGGCGGATCGCGATGGCCACCACCTCCTCCGAACGCGGCCTCACCCTCCGCAGCCCTGGCCGCTTCCTGGCCACCGCCGACAGGCTCGTGGCGCTGGCCCGCTCCGCCGGCGACCCGGCGCTCGCCGACCGGGCCGCCCGGTGCTGGGTGGAGGCGGAGGCGTACCGGCTGCACACGTTCCAGACCGCGCGCAGGATCATGGCGGGGGAGGAGATCGGGGCGGCGGCCAGCATGGGCAAGGTGTTCTGGTCTGAGCTCGACCTGCGCATGCACGCACTCGCCATGGAGCTGCTGGGGGAGCGGGCCGGGGAGACGCCGTGGCTGGACGGCTTCCTGTTCTCGCTGGCCGGGCCCATTTACGCGGGCACGAACGAGATCCAGCGCAACATCATCGCCGAGCGGGTCCTGGGGTTGCCGCGATGACCACCGGCCGAATGCGGGGGGTGTGATGGACTTCGGCTTCACCGACGAGCAGCTCGCCCTGGGCGCGACCGTGCGTGACGTGCTGAGGGCGCACTGCCCGCCGGCCGCGCTGCGCACCGAGCGGCGGCCGGGCTGGGATCAGCTGGCCGCGCTGGGGTTCTTCGGACTGCTCCTGCCGCCGGAGAGCGACGGGCTCGGGCTGAGGCTGGTCGACGTCCTGCCGGCGCTGGAGGAGACGGGGCGCGCGTGCCTTCCCGGGCCGGTCGTGGAGACCGCCGTCGCGGCGCCGTACCTGGTGGCCGGGGCCCCGAAGCTGGCCTCGGGCGCGGTGTGCGTCAGCGTGCTGCCCCCCGGGCAGGCGTACGCGCCGGACGCCGACCTCGCCGACCTGATCGTCGTGGCCGGCGCCGACGGTCTGCGGCTGGTCGCCAAGGAGGCGGTACGGCTGACGCCCAGGCCCGGCGTCGACCCGTGCCGGCCGCTGTTCGAGGTGGCCTTCGACGAGTCCGAGCGCCTGAGCGGGCCGGCCGGTCCCGCGCTGCGGCGGGCCACGGTCGCGACCGCCGCGCAGCTCATCGGGGTCGCCAGGGAGCTGCTCGCCGTGTCGGTCGCCTACGCCGGGGTCCGGACGCAGTTCGGCGCCCCCATCGGGTCCTTCCAGGCGGTCAAGCACCAGCTCGCCGACGTGGCCGTGGCCGCGGACTTCGCGGCGCCACTGGTGTGGCGCGCCGCGCTGGCGGTGGAGGGCTCCGCCGCCACCGCGGACCGCGACGTGAGCGCCGCCAAGGCCGCCGCCGGGGAGGCCGCCACGCTCGCCGCCCGGGTGGCGCTGCAGGTCCACGGGGCCATCGGGTACACCGAGGAACTCGATCTGCGGTTCTGGCTCGCCCGGGCCTGGTCGCTGTCGGCCGCGTACGGCACCACGGCCGTCCACCGCGAACGCGTGCGGGCCTCGCTCGTGGCCGGCGACCTGGGGAGGTACCCGTGAAGTTCGGCGTGCCGCTCGGGCTGCTGCACCCGGCCGCGTGGAAGGACGTGGCGGTGGCCGCCGACGAGCTGGGGTTCGAGTCGGTGTGGTTGCCCGAGCACCTCGTCTTCACCACCGACCTGTCCCTCGCCCATTACCCGGGGACGTCGAAGCCGGCGATCAAGCCGGAGACGCCGCTGTTCGACGCGCCCGCGTACCTGTGCTGGCTGGCCGCCCTCACCTCCCGCGTCCGGCTCGGCACGGCGGTGCAGCTGCTCGCCCTGCGCCACCCCTTCGTGTCGGCACGCGCCTTCGCCACCCTGGACGTGGTGTCAGGGGGACGGGCCATCTGCGGGGTCGGCGCCGGCTGGTATCGGGGGGAGTGGGAGGCGGCCGGGATCCCCTTCGAGTCGCGGGGGGCTCGCCTGGACGAGGCGATCGAGGTGGTCAGGCGGCTCTGGAGCGAGCCGGTGGTCTCCCATTCCGGGAGGTTCTACTCCTTCCCCGAGGTCGCCTTCGAGCCGAAGCCGGTGCAGCGGCGGCTGCCGGTGCTCGCGGGCGGAGAGTCACCGGCCGCGCTGCGCCGGGCCGCCCGGCTCTGCGACGGGTGGATCAGCATGCCGCACACGCTCGAGTCGATCAAGCCGCAGCTCGACCGGCTGGGGGCGGGCGTGCCCGTGACGGCGCACGCGTACGCGCTGGCCTCGCCCGACGAGGTGCCCGCGTGGGCGACGCTGGGCGTGGAACGGCTGATCGTCCGGCCCTGGGCGCGCAGCCGCGACGCCGTGTCCCGGCTGACCGCCTTCGCCGCCGAGTACGGCGTCGGGAGCGGCGGAGGGTCGTGATCTTGCAGCCCTCCGCCGCGGTGCTTCATCGGCGGCCGGCCCGGGTCCGGCCCGGTGTCTTCCTGTGGTGGAAATCGGGGTCGGAGTCGAAATCGGTGTCGTCGAAAGTGGAGTCGGTGTCCGTGTCATCGGTCACGGTGGAATCCACGTCCTCGTCGTCCGGGTCGAACGCGACCTTGCGCCCCTTGCCGCCGCCGGGGCGCGCCCGGTACGTCGTGGAATAGTCGGACGCGCGGAATGAGCCGTTCATGGCTTTCTTTCCCACTCCGGGAATCTGGCGGGAAAGCAGCAGGTAATACCAGGCGTAGCCGTCGTCCTCGTCGTCGCAGCGGGCGTCCGAGACCCGGAGCCGCGTGCGTTTCTTCACGCAGATCTCGATGAGGTCCTGGTCACGGAGCGTCATGACGGCTTTGCCCTTGCCGCCCTTTCTCGGGGCTCGATAGTCGGCCTCGGAGGGCTCTCGTCGAACGTGCCGGCACGGGCCTTCTTCCCGATGGCGGGGACCTTCGCGGTCATGGGGACGAAGTACCAGGCGTAGCCCTTCACCTCGTCGTCACAGGGCTGGTATTCGGCCCTGACCAGGGTGGTTTTCCTGACGCAGATCTCGACGTATTCGCTTTCGTCGACGTCTTCTTCGTCGCTCGTCGTTCCGGAGTAGTCCAGTGACTGCTGGGACGGGGTCGGCATTTCTTCAGGGGGTGTGGCGGCGCATCCGGTTGCGACGAGGAGTGCCGCCAGGCTGAAGCAGGCGACGCGTAAGACGGTCGGCGACAATGGGGCCCACTTTCCACTTGTGTCGGCATATCGCTGGACGGTCCAACGAGACCAGTGGAATTGGAGTTCCCGATTTTCAGGCCCGGTGACGGCCTTTTCCTCGATCGGTCCTGCTGCCTGCGCCGACCAGTTCGCGATGGCGGCGGCCGCGTAGCGGGACGTCGGTCTGGAAGGCGGAGAAACGTTCCTCTGCGGGGTTTTCGCCGCGGCGACGGCGGCGGCCCCGGTAGGTGCGCGCGCCGGGCTCGGCCGAATCCAGGACGTCGCCGCCGGCGGCGGTGGCACCGGCCGGGGCGAAGGCGTCGAACGTGCTGGTCGCCCCCGGGATGACGACGCGCTGGAAGGGGCCGGTGTCGACGACGAGCGCGCCGGTGGCGTCGGCGGGCTCGAACAGGCCAGGATCGAAGGTGCTCGGCGGCGGGTCGGTGTCGCGGATGCGTTGCATCGGGCCGGTTTCCCAGCACGGCTCGAAGGGGCCGGTGTCGAGCGGGCCCTCGAAGAAGTCCGTGTCGGCGGGGTCGCGATCCCAGGTGTGGTGGTCGTATGCGCGGTCACCGGCGTGGCGGTCCAGCGGGCGGTCGACGCGCGCCCGGCTCGGTGCGGCGTCCGCGAAGGGGTCGAACGGCCTGGTGTCGAGCAGTCGCCGCACCTGGTCGGAGCCCGAGGCGGCGACCGGCTGTTCGGCGCGGAGCCGTCGCCCGCCGAAGCCGGCGGCGATGCCCTCATCGGCGCCGGAGAAGGCACTGCGCCGTCCCCTGCCGACGGGCTCGTCCCCGGCGCGTGCGGTGCCGATGCGGCGGGCGTCCGCGGCGGTGCGGGGCACGGCGTCCGCGGTCCAGTCCGGTCCCGCGGAGGTGGCGAGCTGCGCGCCCGCCGTGGCGACGAGTTCGCTGCCCGTCGTGGCGATGAGCTCGGGGTCCGTCGTGGTGATGAGCTCGGGGTCCGTTGTGGCGATGAGCTCGGCGGGGGCGAGCTCCGTGCCCGTGGTGGCCGTGAGGTCGGCGGCGGTGGTGACGAGCTCCGCGGCGGTGTTCGGGCCGGCGACGTGGCGGCCGGGGGCGGGGGTGAGGGACTCCCGAAGCTGGCGGGTCCACGCGGGCGTGGAGGCGGGCGCGGTGGCGTCGCGGCGCTTGCGGCGGCGCCGGCGGTGGGCCGGGGCGGAGCGGGTGGGAGGCGTGGCCGCGGCGGCCACGCGGAGGCGGTGCTGGCGGGTCTTGGCGACGGCGAGCAGTGCCAGCGCGGCCACCAGGGCCGAGCCGATCAGCGTCGGGGACTCGATGGCGGGCAGCGGGCCCGTGGCGGAGGCGTCGACGTGGGTCGGGAGCGGCTCGGCGGTCGCCGCAGTCGTGTCCGCAGTCGTGGGCTTGGCGTGCTTGCCCTTCTTGAGTCCCTGGCCCGCGGCGGCCGAGGAGGAGGCGGGGGACGGGGCGGCGGCGCCGGCGTGGTCCGTCTTCTCCGCGGTGGTCCGGCTGGGCTCGGGCCGGGCGGCGGACGGGGGCTGGGCGGCGGCCTCTTCGCGCTCGTTCTGGGGGATCAGAGAGGCGAGCGATTCCCGCGGCATCTGCAGCACGCCCACGTCGGTGCCGGGCCCGGGCGGCACCTGGGCCTGCTCCTCGGCCTTCTTCTTGGCCTCCTCGGCCTGCCGGGCCGCCTCCTCGTCCAGGCGGGCCTTGATCTGCTCCGGATAGCCGTACCCGACGACCTTGCTGGTGTCGCGTTCCTTGCGTTTGGCGACGCCGCCGTCGATGTTGCCCTCGATGGTGTGGATCGTGTCGCCCTCGACCCTGGTCACGACGCCCACGTGGTCGATGCGGTCGATGCTGTTGGACCCGCTCCAGTCGTAGTAGACGAAGGCCCCCGGCTTGGGCTTCTTCCCCCAGGCCCCCTGCTCCTTGAACCACTTGGCGTGCGCCACCGTCCACGCGAACTGCCCGATCCACTCCTCGTAGCCGAGCTTGTGCGCGGCCCACGAGAGGTACATCTCGCACCAGGGTGCGGCGGTGTAGTCGGCGTCGAACTCGACGTTCTTGCCGTACCACTCACCGAACTTGGTGTATCCGCTCGCCCTCTCGGCGTAGCCGAGGTGGCTTTCGAGCAGCTCGATGAACTTCTGCATCTCTGGCGTCATGGAAGCGTGGAGCACCTTCCGGGCAAGGCCGGTTTATCCACGCAGCCCTGGGTAGGGAGAGGAACCCGGGGTAGGTGTGACAAATCCGGCGGCTTGTCGTCTACCGTGATGACCGAGGCTACCGTGCCGTATCCGCAGGTAAAGCACGCCCCAAGAGCGGGTCACGCATCCGGCGGCACGGAAAGCCCAGGTCAGGATCCTGCCAGAAATGTCCAAAGTCGGCCGGTTTAACGTAAAAAGATCTACCTTGAGGGTATAGGTCAGTATCCGGCGCCCGTCAGCAGCCCGCCGTCCACGGTGAACTCGCTCCCCGTGCAGTAACTCGCCCGGTCGGAGGCCAGGAACGCCACCACGTGGGACACCTCCACCGGCTTGGCGAAGCGCTTGATGACCATGGACTTCACGAACGCCTCCGCGTCGACCTCCTTCGCCATCTCCGGATCCATGGCCATCGCGGTGTTGATCGCCCCCGGGTGCACCGAGTTGACCCTGATCTTGAACCGGGCCAGCTCGCGGGCGGCCGACTTGGTGACGCCGCGGATCGCGAACTTCGAGGCCGCGTACGCGGACAGCCCCTCCGCGCCGACGAAGCCCTCGATCGAGGAGATGTTGACGATCGCGCCGCGCCCGGCCGCCTTCATGGGCTCGATCACCGACTTGATCCCCAGCCAGGCCCCCTTGAGGTTGACGTCGATCACCCGGTCGAACTCCTCAAGCGACATCTCGGCGATACGGCGAAATTTCAGGATCCCGGCGTTGTTGACCAGCACGTCCAGCTTGCCGTGCATGTCTACGGCGGTCGTCACCGCCCGCTCCCATTCCTGCACGCTCCGCACGTCGTGGTGGACGTACGTGGCGCCGGTCTCCTCCGCCAGCGCCTTGCCCTCCTCGTCCAGCACGTCGCCGAACACCACCCGCGCGCCCTCCTCCAGGAACAAACGCACGTGCGCCGCCCCCATGCCCCGCGCCCCGCCGGTGATCAGCGCGACCTTCCCGTCAAGCAGTCCCATAGCGTCCTCCTGCCGCGACGGCCCCGGCAATGGCTACTGAGGCCGCCTCCATGGTGCGGTAGACGGGGATCCCCGCCGCCGCCGCGATCCGTCTCACCTCGTCCTCGACTCCCGGGGGCGCGCACTCGCCGTTCCTGGTGACGAGCGTGACCCTGGTACGCGGCAACGCCTCCTGGGCCCCGGCGAGCGCCCGCGCATAGGCGTACAGGGGCTCGGCCGCGTCCCCGTACGTGAAGAAGGCCTGGACGTTCACGTGCGCCACCACGTCGCGGAAGGGCCGCCGCCGGACGATCATGTCGATCACCTCGGGCACCAGTCCGGGCTGCCCGCGCGGCCCCACGGGCACCTCCAGGGGGTTGCCGGCCGCGGTCACCCCGAGCCCGCGCAACTCCTCGAGCGCGTCGCCGGGCAGCGGATCGAGCCGGACCCCGGCCAGGTCGAACGCGTCCGCCGCCAGCACGCTCGCGCCCCCGCTCGGCCCCACCACCAGCACCCCGTCCCCGTCCGTGGCGCGGGAGCCGTGCGCCTGGAGGAACGCCAGCACCCCGATCAGGTCGTCCTGGCTGGACACCAGCGTCGCCCCGGCCTGCTCGGCCACCGTCTCCCAGATCCGCCGGTCGCTCACCATGCCGCCGGTGTGCGAGGCGGCCGCCTCCTGGCCCTGTGCGCTGCGCCCGCCCACCAGCAGCACCACCGGCAGGTCCGCCGCCCGCAGCGCGTCGTACAGCTCGCGTCCGTCGCGCGGATCCTCCAGATAGAGCCCGACGACCCGGGTCTCCGGATCGCGGACGAGCCAGCGCAGCAGCTCGGCAGGGGTCACGTCGGCCGCGTTCCCCACGGTGACGACCCGGCTGAACGCCAGCCCGCGCCGCTCCCCGACCTTGATCACCTCACCGGCGAGCCCGCCGCTCTGCGAGATCAGCGCCACAGGCCCCGGCGGCCCCAGCCCGCCGCCCACGAAGGTCTGCCGCCCGCGCGGGCAGTAGACGCCCATGCAGTTGGGCCCGAGCAGCCGCGTGCCGGCCGCCCTGGCCGCCTCGACCAGCTCGGCCTCCAGGTCCGCGCGGCCCGACTCGCCGAAGCCGCCGCTCATCACCTGGACGAACGGCACACCGGCGGCCTGCCGCACCACCTCCGGGCAGCGCGCGGCGGGCACGGCGACCAGCGCGTAGTCGACGTCCGCGGCCGTCAGCGCGGGCACCGCCCGGACCCCGGCCACCTCGCGGGCCTCAGGGTGCACCGCCACGATCGGGATGCCGGCGGCCTTGTAGAAGTCGAGGAACATGTTCCCGAAGTTCGGCCTGCTCGTGGAGGCCCCGACGACGGCCACCGACCTCGGCTCGAAGAGCGGCAGGAAGTCCGCCGTCCGCACCGGCGTTTCTTCGGGGAGGCTTTGCTCGGCGGGCAGGTAGCGGGCGTCGACCGCCGTCACGCCCGCCGGGCCCGCGATGACCGGGTTCAGCTCGAACTCGCCCAGTTCCAGCCGCTCCCACAGCCCGCCGGGCCCGCCGATCGTCATGAGCAGCTTGACCGCGGCGTCCACGTCCACGGGCGGCGTGCCGCGATGGCCGTACAGGAGCCGGGACCCGCGCAGCGAGGCCAGCATGCCGCGCGCGTCCGCCTCCGAGACCGGGCAGAGCCGCAGCGCCGTGTCCCGCAGCGTCTCCGTCCACACGCCGCCCAGCCCGGCCAGCAACACCGGGCCGAACGCGGCGTCGCGCACCACGCCCACGATGAGCTCCACCCCGGCCGCCGCCTGTTCCTCGACGAGGAACCCCGCGACGTCCGGCACCCTGGAACGCATCTCCGCGGCCGCCGCGGGCAGGTCCGCCGCCCGCAGCCCGAGCACCACCGCCCCGGCGTCCGACTTGTGCACCAGTCCGGGACCGAACGCCTTCAGCACCAGCGGCTCGGCCAGTTCCCCGGCCGCCGCGAAGTTCAGGTCACGCACGCTGTCCCCGCGTGACACCGGCACGACGACGCCGCGCGGCACCGGCACGCCCGCCTCGCTCAGAAGCGCCTTGACCTCGTGTTCGTAGACGCTCACGCGAGCAGGTGCCCGTACTGCTCGCGGATCTGCCTGCGCAGCAGCTTGCCGGGCCCGCCCGAGGCGTCCTGGGAGTGCGGCAGCTCGTCGGCCACCACGATGTGGTCAGGACGCTGATGGGCCGGGAGGGCGTCGGCCAGGGCGAGGGCCAGCTTGGACGCGTCCAGCGAGTGCCCGGGCCGCGGCGCGACCGCCAGCAGGATCCGCTGGTCGGAGGCCCCCTCGGGCACCCCCACCGCGCCTGCCTCGGCCACCCCGTCCAGCGCCGACGCGGCCTCCTCGATCGCGACCGGCTGCGTCCACACGCCGCCCTTGAGTATCGAGTCCTCACGCCGGCCGAGTACGCGCAGCACGCCGTCGGGGGAGAGCGTGCCGAGGTCGCCGCCCACGTACCACTCGCCGCGCAGCACCTCCGCCGTCTTGTCCGGAAGGCCGTCGTACCCGGCCATGCGGTGCGGGCCCGCCAGGTTGATCTCGCCGACCTCGTCGATCACCCGGTTGCCCCGCGGGTCCGTGATCTTGACCGCGTTGCCCGTACGGGCCCGCCCGGAGGAGCCCAGCGGCGTCGAGCCGTCGTCGACGCGCCCCATGCACGTGTACGGGGCCTCGGTCTGGCCGTAGTACGAGAACACGCCCGCCTGCGGGAGCCTGGCCTTGATCCGGTCCAGCATGGTCTTGGTCAACGGCTCGCCGCCCAGCATGATCACCTCAATCGACGACAGGTCCACGTCCTCGTGATCCGGCGAGCCCAGCAGGGCCGCGTAGAACGAGGGGATCTGTGACACATGGGTGACCCGCTCGCGGGGGACGACGCGCAGGAAGTTCGCCGGACCCCAGTCCTGCTCCAGCACCAGCCGCATCCCCGCGTACAGCGCGGGCCCGACGATGGCGGGGAACCCGATGCCCCAGATGATCGCGCCGGTGCCGAACACCGAGTCGGGGCCGCGCGGCACGTCCAGCCAGATCTGCGCGGTGGCCAGCGAGGACGCGTGCGTGTGCACGACGGCCTTCGGCAGCCCGGTCGTGCCGGAGGTGTAGTAGAGGGCCAGCGGATCGTCGTGGAAGCCGGCCAGTGGCGGCTCGTCGTCGGACGCCCCCGTCAGCTCACGCGCGTCGATCCACGTCGTGACGCCCGGCAGCGACGCCTTGATCTGCTCGACCGTCTGCTCCACCGTCGCGTCGTACACGAACGCCGTGCACCCCGAGGCCGCCACCACGTCACGCAGCGTCTCCACCGGCCAGTACGGGTTCAGCGCCGCCGTGACCGCCCCGATCTTGGCCTGCGCCAGGTAGACCTCGGCCACCAGCAGCGTCTCATTGAGCAGCGCCGCCACCCGCTGTCCTGGCGCGATGCCCTTGGCAAGGAGGGCGTTCGCACGGCGGTTGACGTTCGCGTTCAGCTCCTCGTAGGTGAAGCTCTGCTCGCCGCAGTACGTCAGCGCCACCCGGTCGGGCGTGCGCATCGCGCCGGCGGTCAGGATCGCGTGGGCGTAGTTGCCGTAGGGTGATCGCGCCATGGGGGGTGCCTCCAGATCAGAGGGGCAGGTCAGAGGGGCGAAAAGAGCACGAAGACGTTTCCTGAGGGATCACGCAGCACGGCCCGCCTCTCGTGCGGCCCGTCCTCGGGCCCGCGCACCACCTCGGCGCCGCGCGCCGACATCTCGCTCACGGTCCGGGCCACGTCCTCCACCTTGTACGACGGCGCCGCCGACGCGGTGACGTGCTCGGCGGGCCCGGCCAGCGCCACGGTCACCCCGCCCCCGTCCAGCGCCGCGAACCTGTCGCCGTCGCGGAACTTCACCGGCAGCCCGTAGAAGGCGATCGCCGCGTCCAGGTCGGCGACGGGGATCAGCACGTTGCCCAGCTTCACGCCGGCCTCCAATGTGGCAGCTCGTCTGCGAACGTCACCCGCACCGGCATGCCGATGCGTACCTCCTCCGGCGCGCACCCCACTACGTGCCCGAACGCGCGGGCGCCCTCCGGCAGGTCCACCCAGGCCATCACGTACGGCTCCCGTCCCCGGTAGCCGGGGGCGAACGAGCGGTGCACGATCGTGAACGTGTGCACCACGCCCTCGCCGGAGACCGGCTCGAACACGAGCTCGTCGCCGCCGCACCACGGGCAGGTCGCATCGGGGAGGTGGACGCGCCGGTCGCAGGCCGTACAGCGCTGGATGACCAGCTCGCCGCGCCCGCAGGCGGCCCAGTAGGCGGAGGTGTCGGCGCTCATCGCTTGCCAAGCTAGCGCACGCTTGGTTCCCCGGCAAGGCCCCGCTCGCCGCCCGACCTGCCGTCCGCGTCCGCCGTCTCAGCCTGCCGTTCGCGTCGTCCCGGGTGGGTGCGGGTGATCATGCGGGCTGCTGTTCGCCCGGCTCGGAGGGGGTCTCGTCGGTCGGGGGTGTGAGAGGTTCGATCGTGGGCTCGTCGGTCGGGCGGGACAGAGGGCCGTCCGTCGGTTCCGTGGTGGGTTGGGTCGGGGTGCCGATGGCGGAGGTGGTGCGGTCCGCGGTCGGCGCCGGCGTCGGCGTCGGCGACGGCGGGGGCGGGGGCGGGGCGGAGCCGGTGGGGGCGGAGGTGGGACAGGCGGGGCCGTCCACGGCGACCTCGCTCACCTGCGGCCCATTTGCCGACGCGGGCTCCGTCATCACCAGGATCCCGAAATAGGCTCTCTTGCCGCACGCCACGTCCCCCGGATCATGCGAGACCGCGCTCGTGTAGACCGTGCTGCCGCGTAAGGTGCGCGTCTCCTGGCGGAGCGTTCTGGCGGGGGCGTCGTCGCCGTCCCGGCGCGTGTACGTGATCCGCAGCCGCACCGGCCCCGTGCCGTTGGCCGAGACCCGGATCGAGCCGCTCGTGCCGCTCCACTGCGCGATGCCGGCGGCCTGCACGGCCGGGCGCGCGGGCTCCGGCGCGCTGGTCCCGCCCTGTCCGGCGGTGGTCGTCGGCGGTGGCGGGGGCGTGCTCGTGGGCGGCGGTGGCGCCTGGGTCGCCGACGGGGGAGCGGCGGTCGTGCGCCGCGGGGCGGCCGGGGTGGTCCTCGTCGAGGCGGGGCTCGTGGCGTCGGCCGGCGAGGAGGCGGGCTCGCTCGTCTCCTCGGGCGGTGGCATCAGGATCGCGCCGGGGCCCGGCGGCAGCCGTCCGCCCGACAGGACGAGCGCGATCGCCACGGCGACGACCGTCGCGCCCGCCACCCACAGATGCGGCGGCAGCTGCGGCATGCTCATGATCCGCTCGCGCAGGGTGACGGGTGCGCTCCCGGACTCGCTCTCCGTCCTGGCCAGGGGGAAACGGAGGGCCAGCAACGTGGCCAGCTCGGCCAGGTGGCGGCGGCCGCGTTTCTCCCAGTCGGGGCCGTATCCGGCGGCCGCGTCCTCCTCCAGTTCGGCGGCGAACTGGCGGGCGGAGGCGTACCTGGCGGCCGGGTCCTTGGCCAGGCCCCGTCTGAGCAGGTCGCGCAGCGCGTCCGGGACCACTTCCAGCGGCACCGGCTCCACCAGGTGCTTGTCCCGGGTCGCGGGGACGTCCAGCTCCGTCTCCTGGCCCTCCTTCACGGCGCGGAACGGCGGCCGGCCCTTGACGGCCTCGAAGAGCAGGCAGGCGGCCGCGTACAGGTCGGCGGGCGGCCCGGCCTTGTGCTGCGTCCACAGCTCGGGCGACATGTACTCGGGGCTGCCCGCGGGCACGCCGGGCTCCTCGGCGTGCACGACGACGCCGAAGTCCGCCAGCTTGCTCGTGCCGTCCGCCTGGACCACGACGTTCTCCGGCTTGACGTCGCGGTGCGGCACGCCTCTCTCGTGCGCCGCGGCCAGGGCCAGCAACGTGCTCTTGAGCACCGCGAGCGCGGCCTCGGGGGTGGTCCTGCGGTGCTCGGTCAGCAACGTCCGCAGCGACACGCCGTCCACCAGTTCCATGACGACGGCCGCCCGGGTCGGGGTCTCGACGTACTCGTAGAAGCGCACCACGTTCGGGTCGTCGATCTCGACCAGGTGATGGGTGTCCGACCGGAAGCGGTCCATGAACTCGGCGTCCCTGCGCAGGGTGGCGTTCAGGTACTTGATCGCCACGTAGGCGCCGGTCGATTGGTAGGTGGCGAGGAACACGCGGCCGGTGTGGCCGGCGCCGAGCTGGCGTACTTCACGGTAACCAGGGACCAAGTGAACCCCCATTGGGCAGCCGTCTTCGATTCGACGGTCTCACCCGGGGTTCCGGTTGTCACGAGTGGACATATTTCGCCCTGCGTTAGGGATGAATGACCGACTGTGGTGGGTGATATGCTCGCCTGACCAAGCAAGCGCTCGGCTAAAAGGGGTGGAGGTGCGCCGGTGGAGGGCGTGGCCGTGCTCGTGATGGAGATGCAGCGGGGCGTCGTCGGTGATCTCACGAAATTTCCGGATCTAGTGGCCGCGTGCGAGCGGCACCATGTCGTCGGCAACACCGCGCGCCTCCTCCACGCCGCCAGGACGGCCGGGATCCCGGTGATCCACTGCACCGCCGCCTTCCGGCCCGACCGCGCGGGCTCCCACACCGCCAACAGTCCGTTCATCGTCTCCCTGCTCAAGGACCCGCTGCACATGCTGGAGGGCACCCCCGCCGTCGAGGTCCTCCCCGAGCTGCGCGATCCAGGAGACCTGGAGAGCCGGCGCCATCACGGCTTCTCCCCGTTCACCGGCACCTCGCTCGACATGACGCTGCGCTCGCTGGGCGTCTCCACGGTGATCGCCGCCGGGGTCTCGCTCAACCTGGGCATCCCGGGGCTGGCGCTGGAGGCGGTCAACCTCGGCTACCGGGTCACGGTGGTCACGGACGCGGTGGCGGGCATCCCCGAGGACTACGCGCAGGCCGTGCTCAAGCACACCATCAGCCTGCTCGCCGCCCGCGCCACCGCCGCTGACCTGATCGAGGCCTGGAAATGATGGACGGGCTGCGCCTGGACGGGCGCGTGGCCGTGGTCACCGGGGGAGCGGGCGCGATCGGCGCGGCCATCGCCGCCGATCTGGCCGCGCTCGGCGCCCGGGTCGTGGTCGCCGACGTCGACCTGCCGAACGCCGAGAAGGTCGCCGCGGGCCTGCCGGGCGCGCGGGCGGCCGGCGTGGACCTGGCCTCGCCGGCGTCCGTGGCGGAGTTCGGCGGCGCGGTGGGTGACGTGGACGTGCTGGTGCACAACGCCGGGGTGGCGGTCGTGGAGCCGTTCACCGAGAGCGACCCGGCGGCCTGGGACCTCATGTGGCAGGTCAACCTGCGCGGGCCGATGCTGCTGACCAAGCTGCTGCTGCCCGGCATGATGGCCAGGCGGTGGGGACGGCTGGTGTTCATCTCCTCCGACGGCGCCAGGGCCGGGTCCGGCGGCGAGGGCGCGTACGCGGCCACCAAGGCAGGGCTGTTCGGGCTGGCCAAGACGCTCGCCCGCGAGGCCGCCAAGTCCCAGGTCACCTCGAACGTGGTCTGTCCCGGCCCGACCGACACGCCCATGCTGCGGCGGGTCTCCGCGGCCGAGCCGGGGCTGGTCGACAAGATCGCGCGGGGCATCCCCCTGCGCCGCCTCGGCACACCCGCCGACGTGGCGGGGCTGGTCACGTACCTGTGCACGGACCGCGCCGCCTACATCACCGGCCAGACGCTGTCGGTGAGCGGCGGCGTCACCATGCAGTGATGATCGTCTCAGAGGGAGTCGTAGACGGCCCGCACCAGGCGCATGCCGCGGAGATTGCCGGACACGGCGTTGGCCATCTTGTTCATGACGTACGCCATCGCCAGACCGCGCTCCTGGTCTCCCAGGCCGATGGAGCCGCCCAGACCCGAGTGGCCGAACGCGCTCCGCGACGGCATCAGGAACGTGATCGACGGCCGCATGTAGCCGAGGCCGAACGCGGTGTCCAGGTAGAGGACGCGGTCGGGGCCGTCGACCCGGGTACGCATGGCGTCCCGCAGCGTGGCGGGGCTGAGGATGTCACCGGCGATCAGCGCGCGGTAGAAGCCCGCCAGGTCCCTGGCCGTGGTGACCATCCCGGCCGCGGGCCAGCCGGCGCGCAGGATCGTCGGGTGGTTCGCGCCGCCTTTGAGCAGGTGCATGCCGGGGTTGCCGAGCGCCCGGTTCATCAGGCTCTGCGGATCGAGCGCCGCCTTGGCCATCTCGGCCAGGAGGTCCCCGGACTGCCCACCGCCCGCCGGCCGTCCTCCGCGCGCCCCTGCCGGCGCCGCCGTCTCACCGTCCGCCGTCACGCCCCCGCTGTCGGAAGTCGCGCTGTCGGGGGTCGCGCTGTGGCCGACCTGCGCTGCCTCGT
This sequence comes from Nonomuraea sp. SYSU D8015, assembly GCF_008065375.1. GTDB lineage: Bacteria > Actinomycetota > Actinomycetes > Streptosporangiales > Streptosporangiaceae > Nonomuraea. The sequence continues at coordinate 212,231 of NZ_VJYI01000014.1, read as the reverse complement.
CGCCCGTGCCCGCAGCCCCTTCCGCCCGGGCGGTCCCGCCGGTCGCCGGGGTACCAGGCGTGGTGGCGGGCCCTGGAACGGGAGCGCTCTGCGCGGCGGCGGTCGTGAGATCGGCCGAGGCCGGTGCGGTGGCAGGGGCCTCGGTGACCGTGAGAGGTTGGGGGCGTTCGCCGGCCTTGAGCCGGGCGGTGCGGGCGATCACGTCGTCCGGCGCCCCCACCCACAGTTCCAGGCCCAGCGGCCCGGCGATCTCAGCGGCCACCAGCTCACCGACCGACTTGCCGGTCACCCGCCTGATCACCTCGCCGAGCAGGAACCCGTACGTCAGCGCGTGATACCCGTGCGCCGCCCCCGGCTCCCAGATCGGCGCCTGCCCGGCGAGCCGGGCCGCGATCGCCGCCTGGTCCTCGAACTCCTCCACCGGCACCGGATCCTCGATCACCGGCAGCCCGCACTGGTGGGTCAGCACCTGCTCCACCGTGATCGCCCCCTTGCCGCGCGCCGCGAACTCCGGCCACACCTCCGCGACCGGCGCCGACACGTCCACCAGCCCGCGCTCGGCCAGCTGCAGCAGGACGGTGGCGGTGATCGCCTTGGTGCAGGAGTAGGCGAAGGCCGGTGTGTCCCGTTCCCAGCGCCGCCCGGTGTGCCGGTCGGCGACCCCGCCCCACAGGTCCACGACCAGCTCGCCGTTCAGGTAGACGGCGAAGGCCGCGCCGAGCTCCTCGCCGTCGGCGAAGTGCCGCTCGAAGACCTCGCGTACGCGGGAGAACCGAGGATCGCAGTGCATCAGACCTCCGCAGTTCCGCAGTGAAACAGTGAAAGGAAGCGCTTACTTGGTTCACGAGCCTAACAACTGGGGACGATTCGGCCCAGACGATCAGCGCGGCACCCTGAACCTCCTCACCCCGGCCGTGGTCCTCGACGCCCTCCGCGCCGCCACCACCGGAGAGGTGCTCAGCCTGGCCATGCCGATCAGGGGCGCCACCTCCTCGCCCGCCCCCACGACCGTGCCGCACCTGCGCGGCCGCCCGCTGCCGCAGCACTTCATGTCCGTGGACGGCGGCGACTACGCGGCCGGCGCCCGGCCCATCGGCGAGGGCCTGTGCGTGGCCGACGACGCGCTGGTCGTCACCCCGCACGGCACCACGACCCACATGGACGCGCTGTGTCACATGTGGTCCGGCGACCAGGTCTACAACGGCCATCCGGCGGCCCGGGTCCGCTCGTACGGGGCCACCAGGTGCGGCATCGAGCAGGTGGGCGGCGTGGTGGCCAGGGGAGTGCTGTTCGACGTGCCGCGCCGGCTCGGCCTCGACCACCTGCCCGCCGGCCACCGCATCTCGGCGGACGAACTGGCGGAGATCGCCACGCCGCGCCCGGGGGACGTGGCGGTGATCCGTACCGGATGGCCGCTGGTGTGGGAGCGGTCGAAGGAGGAGTACTGGTCAGGTCAGCCCGGCCTGTCGGCGCACGCGGGCCGGTGGCTGGCGGAGCGCGACGTGTCCGTGGTGGCCTGTGACAACGCCGCGATCGGCGGGCTCAACGCCCGGGGCCTCGCCGACGAGACGCTCGCCGACGACCTGCACCTCGTCCTCCTGCACCGGCACGGCATCCACCTCATCGAGATGCTCTGGCTGGAGGAGCTGGGGGCGGCAGGGCGTACGGAGTTCGTGTTCGTGGCGGCGCCGCTCAGGATCGAGGGAGGAACGGGAAGCCCGGTCACGCCGCTGGCGATCCTGTGAGATTCGCGCATATTTCGCGACTTGTTCGGCTATTTCATGATCGGGCGTTAACCCCTGACTCCGAAGGTCGCTCCCGGTAAGCCCCCGTGCTAGGAGACCCATGCGCAGCCTCGCCCTCATCGCCGCCACCGCCGCCGTGGCCGCGCTCGCGGCCGTACCCGCCGCCGACGCCGCCACCGCGGCCGGACGCGGAACCCTGCGGATCAACCACGTCCAGACCATGGCCACCCACAACAGCTACCACCGCGAGCTGACCGACGCCGAGAAGGACGTCCAGCGCAGGACCGACGCCAACTGGTGGAACCTGCAGTACTCCTACCCGGCGCTGCCCCACCAGTTCGGCGCCCAGCGCGTACGCGGCATCGAGCTGGACGTCTTCCCCGACCCCAAGGGCGGCCTGTACACCAGCCCGCTGGTCCGCCGCGACGCCGGGCTGCCCCCGCTCGACGACCCGGCGCTCGCCCAGCCCGGCTTCAAGGTGCTGCACTGGGCCGACCACGACTACGGCACCAACTGCTCGACCCTGGTGTCCTGCCTGCGCCAGGTACGCGAGTGGTCCGACGCCCACCCCGGGCACGTGCCGCTGACCGTGCTCACCGAGCTCAAGAGCACCGACCCGAAGAAGGAGGCCTTGGGCGGCGCCAAGAGCCCGGCCTGGGACACGGCCCTCATGGACGCCCTGGACGCGGATATCCGCTCCGTGTTCCCCGACGAGCGGCTCATCACGCCCGACGACGTCCGCAAGCCCGGGCTCACCCTCGAACAGTCGGTGCTCAAGCACGGCTGGCCCGAGCTGAACGCGTCCCGGGGCAAGGTCCTGTTCTTCATGGACAACCAGGCGAGCGCCATCCAGCAGCCCTACCTGGCGGGCCGGCCGAGCCTGGAGGGGCGCGTGCTGTTCACGAACTCCCGTCCCGGCCGGGCCGACGCCGCCTTCGTCGGCTGGAACGAGCCCCAGGGGGCCAACCTGGCGCAGATCCAGGATCTCGTGCGGAAGGGGTACTACGTACGCACCCGGTCGGACGTGCCGTTCACCGAGGCCAGGTCGGGTGACACGGGCCGGCTGAAGGCGGCGCTGGACAGCGGCGCACAGATGATCAGCACCGACTTCCCGGTGATCGGCCTGTCGGCCCGCCACGGCAGCGACTACACCGCCGAGCTGCCAGGGGGCGCGACCGTCCGGTGCAATCCCGTGAACCCGCCGTCCGGGTGCCGCGACCACACGCTGGAGCGGATCAGGACCAGGTGACCGGCAGCCGCTGGACCCCGTAGGCCAAGGCGCCCTCCCTCAGCGGCACCTCCGTCACAGGGACGGCCGGCCGCAGGCCGGGGAAGCGCTCGAACAGTCTGCGGTAGCCGATCCGCAGCTCGAGCCGTGCGAGCTGTTGACCCAGACACTGGTGCACGCCGTGCCCGAAGGCCAGGTGCCGCCTGGCCTCCGGGCGGTCGGGCAGGAGCGCGTCAGGGTCGTCGAACACGGCCGGATCCCGGTTGACCATGGGCAGGGACAGCGCGACCGTCTCGCCCTTCCCGACCAGCACGCCCTCCACCTCCACGTCCTCCAGCGCGGCCCGGCTCGGCGCGCCCAGGTGCACGATCGACAGCCAGCGCAGCAGCTCCTCCTCCAGACCTTCGTCGTACTTCCGTCCGTGCGCGAGCAGCGCGAACACGCCGAGCGCCAGCTGGTTCGCGGTCGTCTCGTGACCCGCGACGAGCAGCGACATCCCGATGGTGGCCAGCTCGTCGTCGGTCAGATCGCCGGTCAGCCCGCTGAGCAGGTCGTCCGCCGGCTCTGCCCGCTTGCGGAGCACCAGCTCGCCCATGTACGCGGCCAGTTCCTGGGCCGCCTGCTCGCCTCCGGCGCCCGGCGTGACGATGCGTGTGCTGCGTTCCTGGAAGAAGTCGTGGTCCTCGTACGGGACGCCGAGCAGTTCGCAGATCACCAGCGAGGGGATCGGCAGCGCGTACGCCGACACGAGGTCGGCGGGCGGGCCCGCCGCCTCCATGGCGTCCAGGTGATCGGCGGTGATCCGCTCGATGCGCGGCTCCAGCAGGCGCATCCCGCGCAGCGTGAATTGGCCGGTCAGCAGGCGGCGGTACCGGGTGTGCTCCGGCGGGTCGGTGGCGACGAAGAAGCCCGGCGGGGCCGGGCTGCCCGAGCCGCCGGGGCGCACCGAGTGATAGGCGATGTGCTTGAGCTCCTGCCGCGCGCTGAACCTCGGGTCGCTCAGCACGGTGCGGGCGGCGGCGTAGGTGGTGGCCAGCCATCCCAGGTGGCCGTCGGCGAACTCCAGGCGCGTCATGGGCGGCAGGCCGCGCAGTGCGGCGGGGGGATCGAAGGGACGTTCCGGCATGCGTTCGGTGGGGAGTTTCATAATTATGAGAGTAGACTCTCAAAATGGAGTCGTCTAGCAAAAGATTGCCCTCTCCTGAAAGTGGACGTGCACCGCCTTCAGCCCGCAGAATGCGTAGGCATGAGCGATCGACCGGCGCAGGGCCTGCGGGAGCGGAAGAAGGCCAAGACCAGGGCGCTGATCCAGAGGGAGGCGCTGCGGCTGTTCCGTGAGCAGGGGTATGCGGCGACGACGGTCGAGCAGATCGCGGAGGCGGCGGAGGTCGCGCCCAGCACCGTCTTCCGCTATTTCCCGACGAAAGAGGATCTGGTGCTGGTCGACCAGTTCCCGCCCTTCGTCGAGGCACTGAGGGCGGCGCCGCGCGAGCTCAACCCCGTGCAGGCCGTACGCGTCACCATGCGACAGGTACTGGACGCGCAGACGCCCGAGGAGCGCGCCGATAGCGTGGAGCGCGAGAAGCTCATGCTCACGGTGCCCGAGCTGTGGGCGGCGAGCCTCGACAACATCCGTGGCGTCATGGCCACCGTGCGGGACGAGCTGGCGGCACGCGAGGGCCGCGACCCCGGCGATCCGGAGATCCGCAACGTCACCGGGGCGATCATGGGCGTGATGTGGGCACTTTGGTTCGACTGGGCGAAGGATCCGTCGATGGAGGTCGTCGAAGCGTTCGACCAGGCCCTCGCCCACCTGGACGCGGGTCTGCCGATCAGCCGGGGCGATCAGAGCCCGGGGTAGTTGCCGCCGCCGTGGGCGGCGTCCAGGGCGTCATAGTCGGGCGTGAAACCGCGTTTGGGGATCGCGTCCACGAACGCGACCTCCCTGGGCTTCTTGTACGACGCCACCTGCGTCTTGACGTGCTCGATCAGCTCGTCGGCCGTGGCGACGGCGTCCGGCTTGAGCGCCACCACGGCCTTGACCGCCTGGTGCCAGGTCGGGTCCGGCACACCGATCACCGCGGCGTCGGCCACGGCGGGGTGGGACTTGAGCGCGCGCTCGACCTCGGCCGGGTAGACGTTCTCGGCGCCGGACTTGATCATGCGAAGCTTGGGGCCGATGAACGTGATCGTGCCGTCGGGCTCGCGGCGGCCGAGGTCGCCGGTGTGATGCCAGCCATTCCGCGACTTCGCCGCATTTAAGTCGGGCCGGGCGAAATATCCGGAAAAGAGGGATTTGCCTCGTGCGCAGATCTCGCCCACCTCGCCCGGCGGCAGCTCGGCGTCGTCGGGGCCGAGGATGCGTACCTGCACCAGCGGCGACGGCCGCCCCGCGAACCCGGCCCCGCCCTCGGCGAGCCCCAGGAACGTGAGCATGCCGCCCACCTCCGTCTGCCCGTACCCGCCCATCTTCGACCGGCACCACGGCGAGTCGTCCACCGTGATCATCTCGTCCCACTCGGCCGAGTGGGAGACGAACCTGAGCGAGGACAGGTCGTACTTGCCGCCCGCGTTCGCCTTCACCACCGCGTCGATCATCTGGCCGAACAGGAACGCCTGTGTCACCCGCTCGGCGTCGATCAGCCGGCACACCTCCTCCGCGTCGAAGGCGGGGGTGAAGACGTTGGTGCCGCCGATCTGGAGGGTGGCCAGGCAGAACATCATCGTGCCGACGTGGAACAGCGGCCCGTTGTTGAGGAAGGTGAAGCCCGGCTCCATCTGCCGGACGACGAGCAGCGACGTGCTGTGGGCGATGAGCGCGGCGCTGCTGAGCAGTGCCGCGTTGGGGCGGCCCTCGAAGGCGGCGGTGTAGAGGGCGAGGGTCGGCTCGGTGTCGGCGACCTGCGGGAACTCCCTGACCGAACCGCCGGCCACCAACTGCTCGTAGTCGTCACCCGCCCGCACCCAGACCGCCGCCGTCGTCTCCTTCGACCCCGCCTGGAGGGAGGTGGTGGTGTCGGAGGGCTCCCAGACGACCACGGCGGGGGTCAGGTCGGACAGCACGAAGCGCAGCTCGTCCTCCGACTGCCGCCAGTTGGCCGGGCAGAAGATCGCCCCCAGGCGGGAGCAGGCCAGCAGCAGCTCCAGCACCGCGTACGCGTTCTGGCCGAGCCACAGCACCCGGTCACCGGCTCCGACGCCCTGTCCGGCGAGCGCGTCGGCGAGCCGGGACACGCGGGCGTCCAGCTCCAGATACGTGAACCGCACCTCCCCGTCCACGACGGCCGTCACCTGGGGGCGGCTGCGGGCGTGCTCGGCGAGGACGTCTGAGAGGGACAGGCTGTGGATCATCTTCACCCTCCAGAGGGATCGTCAGCGAGGTCGTCGGCGGGATTGTGGGCGGGGCGGTCAGCGGGGCCGTCAGCTGGGCGGTCAGCTGGGCGGTCAGCGGGGCGGTCAGCGGAAAGCCGGCATGACTTCTGTCGCGAAGAAGCGCATGACCTGCTTCATGTCCTCCAGCGGCATCGGCCGAGTGCTGCCGAAATCGCACAGGAGGTTCGTGAAGCCGGCGTCCCGGAGCAGCGAGATCTGCTCGACGACGCGGGCCGGGTCCCCGATGACCTCCAGTTGCTCCCACCGGAAGTCGGCCGACACCGTGCCGCCCTTGAGGTAGCGGTCCTGGTAGTACTCGAAGCCCTGGGCGGCCTTGCCGGTCTTGGGATCGATGGGGGCGCTCTTCTCGTTGAAGATGCGCGAGCGGTCGAACGACGCCTCGAACCTCGCCTGGTCCTCGCGGGCCTGCTCAAGGGTCGGGGCCACGTACACGCTACGCGCCACCACCAGCTCGGCCCCCGGTGGGTGCCCGGCCTGCGCGGACGTCTCCCGCCAGGTCTCGGCCGCCTTGACGACCTTGCGGAACGTGGCCGCCGGGTCGGCCAGGATGGGCAGGCCACGCTCGGCGTACATGGTCACGGTCTCGGGGGAGACGGCCGCCACGTGCAGCGGCGGGTACGGGCTCTGCAGCGGCCTGGGCACGAGCGAGACCTCGGTGCCGGTCTTGTAGAACTTCCCCTCGTGCTGGTACGCCTCCTGCGTCCAGAGCCCGACGATCACCTCCAGCGCCTCGTTGAAGCGGTCACGCGCCTCGGCCAGATCGATCCCGAACCCCTCGAACTCGAAACTCTGGTATCCCCGCCCGATCCCGAGATCCAGCCGCCCACCGGACAGCACGTCGACCTGGGCGGCCTCCTCGGCCACGTGAATGGGATTGTGCAGGGGGAGCACGACGATGCCGGTGCCGAGCCTGATGCGGGAGGTGCGGGCGGCGGCGTGGGCGAGCATGGTGAACAGGTTCGGAACGACGCCGTAGTCGCGGAAGTGGTGCTCGGCCAGCCGTACCCCGTCGAACCCCAGCTCCTCGGCCAGCTCGATGAGCTCCAGGTGGTAGTCGTAGACGTCCTTGAAGCTCTGGCCGTCGAAACGGTGGTAGAGGTGGAAGGTCGAGAACTTCATGCGGCGGCCCCTCAGAGGTAAACCAAGCGCTCGCTTGGGAGCGTACCACGCCCACGGGGCGAGCCCCCACCCCAAATGCAAGGCCTTCCACGATGGACGCTACGCGCAACGGGATTCCAGACAGCGCCCCCCAAGGGGGCAAGCCCCCTTTCGAACCCCCGAAAACCCCGCTCGCTCCGCTCGCGAGCCCGCCCCAATCCCGATTACCGGGTGGGCTGGCGGGAGCCCACCCTGAGGCGCCCTCGCTGACGCTCGGGCTTGTGTGGATGGGGGCTTCGCCCTCATCCTCGGCGAGGTGGCCTGCCGGCCCTCTCGAACTTCCCCCGGCCATGGCCGCGCTGTGCAGCGATGTGTCGTTGGCCGTGGGTCAAAGGCCCAGTCGCTAAGTGCCTACCCGCCCGCCAACCTGGGCAAGGACCCGTTGGCAGACCATCCGGCCAACGCTTGACGCATCCGCCGGGACCGCTCTGGGCTGCTGCGTCTACTGTGGCCGGGCAGGCAACTCCGCATACACGCCGACCCGAGGCAGTCGCGCGAGAATCGCGGTGTTGCTGCGCCCGAAAACTTCCATCAGGTCTTGGACGTTCGCTCCGGGCGCGGCGGCCAACTCTCGTAGCAGCTGGTCGTCTTCGGGCCGTCCGTGGCTGGTGGGAGTTCCGGTGCTTGGCGCGTCTCTGCTCCAGCATGGGAGAGACCGGCCCGTCCGCAGTCTTCAACATCGTGGCGGCCGTGGCCAGCCGCCGTCAGATCAGCCTCAGGTCTGCCCCCGGCAGCGAGCCCTCCAGTTCGCCGATTTGCTCACCGTTGGCATTGACGCCGATCACCTCCACCTGGAGGTTGCCATCCTCGCCGACAGCCGCCGTCAGGTCGTAGTAGCGATCACCGCTGGTCATCTGCAGTTGTAGTCGGGGCATCGCCAAGAAACCTCCTTGATCCAGGCGGCGGAGTGTCGCCTGCATCCTGCACCCGATCGGTGACATTTTCATCACTCTTCGTGCCGACCGGAGCAGCAGCGCAAGCCCAACGTCTCGGTCTTCAGCACCCTATTTCGTTACATGTGAGCGGCCTCGCTGGTGCCGGCGCGTCCATCGGGTTGGACTTCGCCCTCATCCCCGGCGAGGCGGCCAGCCGACCCTCTCCCGCTCCCTGGCTCCTCGCCGTGGCGAATGGATGTCGCGTTGACCTACAGTCGAGGTTTGTCGCTTGGCGAAGCACCACCGGCCGGCGCGGCATCCACGGTGACGATCGACAGGTCGTATGGGCGTGGCTCGCGGAGTGCTCACTATTCGCCGACGACCTGATCATACGAGAGCTCGTAGAGGTGGCCGCCTTTTATGAGAATCGAAACCTCTACCGGCCGCTGAAAGTCGCTGTAGACCACACGGAATTGTCTGAATACCGGTACGTCGGCCGGCAGGTCCAAGCCCTCCACCTCTTTCGTGGTGGGTTGCCGGACGGAGACGCGGTCTTCGAAACGCCGCTCCGGGAACCCGAGCTGGGCCAGCACTTGCGGTGCACCGCCGCGGATCTTCTTGCGACCGGCCAAAGGGCTTCCGGCGGCGATGGCCAGCGGATAGTACGACCAGGACAGCTCTACCGGGTCGCCGTCGTGCAACAGCAATCGATGACGCATGACCACGCGGTCACCGTCAGAGAGGGCGAGCGCAGTGGCAACGTCATTTGGCGGCTTCACCTCGGCTACGTCGAGCAATTCGTAACCATAGCCGCGCGGGCCCGGGGCCTTGTAGGTGGCGGCCTGGACGACAAATTGCCGCTTCTCGCGTACGAACACGCCTTTACCCGCGTGACCACGGAGGAAGGCTTCATCCTTCAGGGATTGGAGAGCTCGTTGGATCGTCGCGTTGGCTGCGTCGAATCGTGCAACCAGATGTGGTGTCGAAGGAAGTTGCTCGCCTGGCCTCAGCGCGCCAGACATGATCTCCGCCCGCAGTTGCGCGGCGATCTGCTGATGACGAGGACGTGGGTCCGGCCGCCTTGCCAAAATCGTCAGGTCTCGTGCACGTGTCAGGGGCCGAGGACAGGAAGGCCGATGACCGCGGAGGTACACGGCCCGGTTCAGGCGGCCGGTCAGAACGTGCGACAGGTCGTCGCAATGGCGGTGATCCAGCAGGGCTTGGCGGGCCGTCAGCTGTCGACGCTGCGCAACACCTACCCGGCGTGGGACATCGACCGAGAGCAGGATGCGTCCGGTCAGGTGTGGTGGATCGCCAGGCTGTGTCGGCCGGTCACCGCCGACATGGCGGCGGCCGGAGTCCAGCCGACCGTCCGGCAGCCGGACGCCATTGCGCTCGCCGCGACGCTGGCGTTCCAGTCAGCCCTGCTGTACAACGCGCGGTCCCGTACAGGGCCGCTATGAGCCCCCTGGGCTCCACGTGGTGCCCGTGACCCGCAGTGGGTCTGGGATCCAAGCCCCCAGGCGCCCAGGTCCTGCCTGGGAATCCGGCCCTGCGACCCCAGGGCACCGAACGAGAGGAGATCCATGAGAGACCTGTACGGCCAGCCGCTCGGCGACCTGCCGTTCACGCGCATGTGCGGCGGCAACCAACAGGAGCAGGACATGGAGTCCTGCGTGGAGATCGCCCCGATCCCAGGTGTCGAGGACGCTTATGCGCTGCGTGACTCGAAGAACCCGGACGCCGGGACACTCCGGTTCACCGGTGCCGAGCTACGCGCGGTCGGCATGACCACCATCTAGCACGACCAAGGACAGCGGCCCCTGCCTGATCGAAGCAAGCAGGGGCCGCCCCCAGCACTCTACGGGGAGCGATCTGACCATGCACTGGCACGCCTACCAGTGGATCGGCGCCGGAGAAGACCGTGGCAAGGAGGCCGAGCGGCGGCCGGGCTCTCCCGACTTCGCGACGTCGGCGTTGCCGCCGATGCGGACCGGTGACTGGCTGGTCAAGCCCGCCTCCCGGATGGCGGCCACGTTCGCTGAGGTAGAGGGGGCCGTGGAGTGGCTCGCGGCTGAGTACGGCGAGGTTCGTGGCACTCTCCTCCTGCCGGAGCGCATCCTCCCCGAGGACTACGCGCGTGACGCGCTGTCGCACGGGGTGGATTGCAGTGGGGCGAATGGCTCAAGGGCGGCCGGTTCGTCACCATCGGCCTGATCTGTTGCCCGAACAAGCACGTTGACCACCTCTGCCCACTGGGTCGGCGCGCGGAGGCAAGGGTGCCATGAGCAGGCGCGGCGGCGACTCCACGGTCAGTGCCTGCCGCCGCGACGCCACGATGCTCGGTGCCTCCCCGGCCACGCGAGGTTGTGGCCCGCCTCCCGGCGCCGCCGCCCCGCCACGGAAGTGACCTGTCATGCACCGCTGGCATTCCTACAACCCACGGAGTCCGCGTCTGCGGGTACAGGCACGTCGTGTTGCGGCGCGTTCGAGCTGGCTGCCGAGGGCGGTCAGTACTTCGTCCTGCGCCCAACCGGCGACGGCGGATACGAGGAGACGGCCAGAGGGTTGTACGCGCACGCCGCAGCGGTGTTCGCCGACCTGGCCTTGCGGCACCGGTGCACCAGACGGACGTCGTGACCGCCGCCGGCTATCTGCTCACCGCCCTCGTCCGGCTCGGCGGGAGTCATCGAGGCGGGCTGCCGTGAAGGCATTCCAACGACGGGGCGTTACGCGTGACCGGACTCCAGACAGCGGCGGATGGAGCGGCGGGCGGGTTCGGGCAGCTTGGGTTGTTCGCCCTTGAGCTTGCCGTTCTTCTTGGCCAGCGCCATGCCCTCGCGGGTGCGCTGGTGGCCGATGTTGGCCTCGAACTCGCCGGCCGGACAGGTCGGTGAGGAGGTCGTTGGCCTCAGCCATGTTGCGGGCGAACCGGTCGAACTTGGTGACGGTGAAGACCGTGCCGTCCCAGACGGCGGCCAGGGCCTGGTCGAGGCCGGCGCGGTTGCGGCGGGTGCTGCCGGAGAAGCCGCGGTCGATGTAGATGCGGTTATCGGGGGACGCCGGGTGCGAGGAGCTGCTCGGTCTGGATCACGACGTCTTGTTCATCGGCGCTGCAGCGCGCGTAACCGACCCTGGTCCCGTTCACGCGCTCAAGTGTTCCGGATAGGGGCCCTTCGTGGCCGGTCCACTTGGCGTGCCGGCGATCTGGGTGACGAGGAAGTCGAGCCGCTCCGTTTGGCCGTTCGGGGGATGCGACCCTGCCCGACAGGGCGGCTATACGTGCAACGCGCTCCGGGTGACTTCGGCGAACAGTTCGCGTCGCAGGTCGCCGCCGTGTGGAACGACTGACCGTACGTGGCTGGGTCAGCGGGTGGCGCTGAACTGGTCGAGCAGCAGCCTCAGGCGGGCCTCGCGGCCCGAGGCGGGCAGTCGGCCGCCGCGGGACAGGACGATCAGCCCGTGCAGGGCGCTCCAGACGACCTCCGTCAGGATCGCCGGGTCGCGGCCGTCGGCGAACTGCGCGACTCCGGACAAAAGCGCCTGGAAGCCGTCCCGGAGCGGCTCCGGGGTGTCGTCCTGGCCGAACGGCAGGTCCACGGCCATCGTGAACATGGCGTCGTACAGCGCGGGGTTCTCCTCGGCGAACGCCATGTAGGCCCTGGCCAGGCCCTCCAGCGCGGTCCGCGGCTCGCCCGTCCGGGTCGCGGCGCGCAGGCGTACGGCCAGTTCCGTGAAGCCCTCCAGCGCCACCGCCGCGACGATGGCGTCCTTGCCGGCGAAGTGGCTGTACAGGACCGGCTGGCTGTATTCGATCTCGTCGGCCAGGCGGCGGGTGGTCACGGCGTCCCAGCCCTCGGACTCGGCCAGTTTGCGGGCGGTCTTGACGATCAGGTCGTGGCGCTGGGCGCGTTCGCGTTCTCTGCGCTGCTGTGTGGACACCCTCCAGATTCTAGCATCGCTAGACGGATGAGCGCCGATAGGCTAGCGTCGATAACAGTTCTAGCAACGAACGAAGGAGACGGCATGGTCACCATCGCCACCTGGCTCGCCGGACTGATCGCCATCGGGATCATCCTCATCGGCATCCGCTTCCTGCTGCAGCCGGTCGCGTCGGCGGCGGGCTACGGGGTTCCCGTGTCCATGAACGCGTACCTGACCGTCAAGGGCGTACGGGACATCACGGCCGGGCTCGTCATACTCCCGGCCCTCGTGACGGGAAACCAGCACATGCTCGGCTGGCTGATTCTCGCCAGTGTGTTCGCCCCGCTGGGCGACATGGTCGTCGTGCTCAGGAACGGGGGTCCGCGGGCGGTGGCGTTCGGCGTCCACGGCCTCACCGCCGCGGTGATGGTGGTGATCGCGGCCATTCTCATCCTGATGTGATCGAGGTTTCGGGCGTAATCCTTGTCCGGGCTGGTCAGGGCGCCGTCCTTTCCGTAGTGCAGCACGGTATTCGTTCGCATTTCTGAGAACTCGAAAAGGGAGACGATGACGATCAACGATCTGCGCAGTGTCCTCAAGGGGCGCGTGCTCCTGCCCGATGACGACGGCTTTGAACAAGCGGCCACCGCGTGGAATCTGACCGTCAGGCAGCCGGTGGCGGCCGTGGCGGAGGCCGCGGATGCCGATGACGTGGCGGCGCTCGTACGTTACGCGCGGCGGGCGGGTATGACGGTGACCGCGCAGCCGAGCGGGCATGGCGCCTCGGGTGATGTGGAAGGCTTGATCCTGTTACGTACCGGCCTGCTGAACGAGGTGGAGATACGCGCGGAGGAGCGCGTGGTCCGGGTGGGCGCGGCTGTGAAGTGGGGGCAGGTGCTGGCGGCGGCCGGTCCCCTGGGTCTGACCGGCCTGTCCGGCAGCGCGCCGGGGGTCAGCGTGACCGGCTACACCCTGGGCGGTGGGGTCGGTTGGTTCAGCCGCAAGTACGGCTTCGCCTCCGACAGCGTGCGGGCTATCGACATCGTGGACGCCGATGGCGAGCCGGGCCGGGTGACCGCCGAGTCCGATCCCGAGCTGTTCTGGGCGCTGCGCGGCGGTGGCGGGGACTTCGCGGTGGTGACCGCCCTCGAACTCGATCTGTATCCCGCGCCAGTCCTGTACGGCGGGCGCGTGATCTGGCCGGAGCACCGGACCAGGGAGGTGTACGACGCGTTCCTGGAGATCACCGCCGAGGCGCCGCGTGAACTCAGTGTCTGGATCAACCGGCTCCAGCCGCCCGGCGCGCCGCCGATGGTGACGCTGGATCTGGCCTACCTGGGTGAGGCGGCTCAGGGGGAGGACCTGCTGGCGCGCATCGACAAGATCGAGGGCGCGATCTCCGACAGCCGCGGCGTTGTCCCGGTTGCCGACCTGGGTGACATCACCGCCGAGCCCACCGATCCGGCCCCATCCATCGCTCGTGCGGAGCTGCTCACCGGCCTGGACGCGGACGCGGTGGAGCTTCTGCTGGCCAAGCCGGTCGAACCGCTCATCAACGTGCAGATCAGACACCTGGGCGGGGCGCTCGCCGAGCCGGGCGGCGGGGCCGGTGCGAGCGGCACGGTGGCTGAGCCGTACCTGCTCGGCCTGCTGGGTCTCGGCCTGCCGCACGCGGCCGATGCGACGCGCGCCAAGCAGGCCGAGGTCGTGGCCGGCCTGGAGGCCTACATCAGCGGCCGCAAGCCGTACACCCTGCTGTCCCCCGGTGACACGGCGGCGAAGTCCTTCTCCGGCAGCGCGCTCGCGCGGCTGCGGGAGATCAAGCGGGCCCGTGACCCGCACAACGTGTTCCGCGCGAACTACCCGGTGCTCGGATAGATCGGTTCCCAGCAGATCACAGCCCCTCCGCCCACCGGTGCGGCGGGGCCGCACCGAACCCGCGTGGCAGATGTCGCCGCGAGCGCTGTGAAGGGCACACCCTGTCCGGAGACATCGCCTGGTCAGAGGAACCAGACCGGGTGATCGAAGCCCGCCCGCCAGGGCGATGGTCAGATCTCGTCGTCTTCGGCGCCGTCCGGATCGCGCAGGTCGCGGATGGTGCCGGAGGCCAGATCGGGAAGCAGGAAGTTGTAGGCGCCGTGCAAGTTCTTCCCCGGGGCGCTACAACTTCACCCTGCCGGAGATCATCCGCGGCGGCGCCCTGCGCCCGCTGCGCACACCCGCCACCAGCCGCGTCCGCTCCGGGTTCCTCGGCCGCGACCGGGTCGGCTCAGCGATGAGCCGCGCCGACATCGCCGCCTTCCTAGAGGGCCACCTCACCGACACCCGCTACCGGCGGGCCGTGCCCGCCATCAGCAACTGAGCCCTGCGACAACGCCGCCTTCAAAGGTCGCAGCCGCCCGGCACTGACAGGCCAAACACCACAAGATCAACACGCTTTGGGGCTCATGATGCGATTCTTACCGACACCCCTCGAAGCGCCACTGAGCAGCCCTGAAGACGGCTCCCAGCATCAGGCTGATATACGGGTCTGGCCCGCCACAGTAGCTCCACGTCGGCAACAGCCACACTGTGCAGCCTCACATAACACCCCGCACCCATGAGCAGCAATCAGGCAACCGGACCACGGGACAGCTATAGCTCGTATCGGATGCGAGGTCGACGAAGTCCCCTGTGCCTACCACTCCGGACTCCGTGCAGACGCCCGCCAGCGGAGGCTGCGGGCATCGACGCGGTGGGACCGATACCGCCAATACCTGAGAGCTACATCCAGAAGTGGGCTCCACAGCGGGACGCTGATTACCTGCGCCTCTTCGTAACTTCCTGACCAGGTCAAAACCTCTGGAAGGGAAGGTGCGACATGTGGATCCCAGGCCGCGGTACCCGGCTGTGGCGCGGTGCGCTGGCCGGGCTGGTGATCGCCGCGCTGTCCGCACCGGTTTCGGCCGCGGCCCGGGCGGACGTCCCGGCCCCCGACCCGGCGATGCTGCCCGTCCTGTCGACCGGCACCCTCGAGACCCGGTACGCGGCCAACCGGGCCAACATCATCCAGGCCGCGCGCATGGCCGAGAAGGGCGGGGACCACCGGCGGGCAGAGGCCCTGCGGGCCATGGCCGGCTCCGCCCGGACGTTCCTGTCCTTCGACGCCCGCGGCGAGGGCCGGGCCGTCGAGGTCCTGGGCGACCTGGCGACCGCCCGGCGGATATCGGTCCTGGTGCCCGGTTCGGACACCACCCTCGACACCTACGACGCCCGTACCCCGAAGCCGCACGCCAGGCTCGGCTGGGCGGCCCGCTCGCTGGAGGAGCAGATCCGCCGCCTGGACCCGGCCGCCGAGGTCGCCGTCGTGGCCTGGCTCGGCTACACACCACCCCGGCTGATCAGCACCGACGCGGTCACGACGGGCCGGGCAGAAGACGGCGCGCGTGCGCTGCGTGCGTTCGTCGTCTCGGTGCGCCGGGCGAATCCGGCCGCGCAGGTCTCGCTGCTGTGCCACTCCTACGGCTCGGTGGTGTGCGGCCGCGCCGCCGCCGGCCTGGCCGTCGCCGACATCGCCATGTTCGGCAGCCCCGGCACCGGTGCGGACACAGCGGCGGGATTGGGCACCGCCGCGCGGGTGTGGGCGGGACGGGGAGCGCGGGACTGGATCGGCGGCGTGCCGCACCTGAGCCTGCCCGTTCTCGGCACGACCATCGGCTTCGGCGCCGATCCGGTCTCGGGCGGCTTCGGCGCCCGGCTGTTCGCCGCGGGCGACGGCGGCCACGGCGACTATCTCGCGCCCGGCTCGGCATCGGTGGCGAACCTGGCGCGTATCGCCCTGGGACACGACCGGGAGGTGACCCGGTGACCGCCCAGTCGTATCGTCCCGTCCGGGCCGGTCACCGCCCGACGCCGGGGTTGCGGGAACTGGCGCGGCGCGTCGACGCCCGGACCCCGCCTGATCGCGACCGGGCCGTCGATGCTCTGCGAGCCCTGGCGATCCTCGGCGTGATATTCGGCCACTGGCTGGTCAGCGCCGTGGTCGAGGCCGGTCGGGGCCCGCTGCAGGGGGCGAGCCCGCTGCAGTACATGCCCTGGCTCGCCCCGCTCTCCTGGATCTTCCAGACCCTCGCCGTGTTCTTCCTGGTCGGCGGGCACGTCGCTGCGAAGGGTTACCAGGCCGCCCGTCGGCGCGGTGTGGGGTACGGCCGGTGGCTCGGCGGGCGGCTGGCCCGGTTGTTCCGGCCTGTCGTCGTGATCCTCGGTGTGTGGGCGGTGACGGCCGTCGTCATGCTCTTGTCCGGCACACCCCTTGAGACGGTGCGCACGCTGCTGACCCTGGTCCTGTCGCCCCTGTGGTTCCTGCTGGTGTTCGCGCTGCTCACGGCTTTGACCCCGATGGTCTTACGGGTCGGCCCGCTGTGGCCGCTCGCCGTGGTGGCCGCTGTTGACCTGGTCCGCTTCGGTCTTGGGGGTCCGGCCTGGCTCGGCTGGGTGAACGTGGTGGCCGGCTGGCTGGTGCCGTACGCGCTGGGCGCGGCGTGGGCGTGGGGCCGGCTCGACACCCGCCGCTCGGGTCCGCTGCTGATCATCGGCGGGGTCGCCGCCGCAGGCCTCGTCATCTGGGGCGGATACCCGGCGTCCATGGTCGGGGTGCCCGGCGCGCCGGTCTCCAATCTCAACCCGCCCACCCTGGCGGCCGTCGCCTTCGGTCTGGCCCAATGCGGACTGGCTCTGCTGCTGCGCGAGCCGTTGCGCCGGATGATGACCCGGCCGATGGTCTGGGCGGCGGTGGCCGCGGCCAACCTCTCCGCCATGACGATCTTCCTCTGGCACCAGACGGCGATGCTCGCGGTCACCGCCATGGGCCTGTTGTCCGGCCCGCTGCCGGGCCTGCACACCAGGCCGGACGATCTCGGCTGGGTCCTGGCCCGGCTCTGCTGGCTGCCGGTCTTCGCGATCGCGCTGGCCGTGTGCTGGGCCGCGTTCGGCGCGGTCGAGCGCGGCCGGGCCGGCCGTCCCTCGAAGGGCGGAGCGCGAAACGCCTGCGAGGAGCCGCCCCGTGTCTAGGATCGTCCACGTGGACAGGGCCGACGCGATGGGTGCCGTGCTGCGGGGCGTACGAGCGGATCTGCTCACGTCGGCCCGGCAGCCGCTGCCGCCCATGGCTGGGGCGCGGCCGCTGAAATGGCTGCCACACGTGCTGATCGTGCTGGCCGCCGTCCTCCTCGCCGCGACAGCCGAGGGCACCGAGGCCGCACCGTTCGCGATCGCCCACGCGGTGATCCTGGTGTCGGCACTGCGCTGGCCGGTGCCGGCGTGGTGGCTGTCGATGGCGTTCCTGGCCGGCACCGCCGCGACGAGCTACTCGCCCACGTTCATCGGCGAGCCGTGGCCATGGTTCGTCCATGCCGGGGTGCTGTTCCTGGTGGCGCTGCGCAACCGGCCCCGGGTCGCCGTCGAGACGCTGCTGCTCAGCAGCTTGCTGGCCGGCGGCATGCAATGGCCGGGCGAAGACCTGCTCTGGGAAAACCCGCTGACTCCCGCGGTGATTTTCGCGGTCGCCGTGTTCCTCGGCGCCTCGGCACGCAGCCTCCGGGAGACACGCAAGCGGCTCCAGGAGCAGCAGGCGGCCACCATCGCGGAGAGGGGGCGCCGGGCCCTGCTGGAGGAGCGTGCCCGGATCGCGCGCGAACTGCATGATGTGGTCGCCCACCACATGTCCGTGATCTCCATCCAGGCCGACGCCGCGCCCTACCGCGTCGAGGATCCGCCCGAAGAACTGGTCACCGCCTTCGCCGTCATCCGCCAGAACGCCCTCGAAGCCCTCACCGAGCTGCGCCACGTCCTGGGGGTCCTGCGCGCGGAAGCCACCGATGACTCCCCGGCGCCCGGCGGCCCCCAGCCCACCCTGGACCAGCTCGGCAACGTCGTCGCCAACGTGCGCTCCGCCGGCCTGCGCGTTGAGCTGGACGTCTCGGGTACGGCCCGCCCGCTGCCACCGGCTGTGGAACTGTCGGCCTTCCGCATCGTCCAGGAGGCTCTGAGCAATGCGCTGCGCCACGCGCCCGGCTCCACGGTCCGCGTCGAGATCGTCTACGCGCTCTCCACGCTGCGGCTGCGGGTGCTCAACGGCCCCTCGCGTGACAAGACCAAGCCCTCGCCCGGCGCCGGTCACGGCATCATAGGCATGCGTGAACGTGCCGCGATGCTCGGCGGCGAACTGGCCGCCGGTCCCACGCCCGGCGATGGCTATGAGGTCTCCGTCCTGCTCCCGGTGCCCGTGGACACCGCCACGACCGCGAAGGAAGGCCACACGTGACGATCCGCGTGCTCATCGCCGATGACCAGGCCATGGTCCGCGAGGGTTTCTCCGTCCTTCTCAACGCCCAGCCCGGCATCCAGGTCGTGGGCCTGGCCGAGGACGGCGCCGACGCCGTCGCCAAGGCCGCCGACCTGCACCCCGACGTGATCGTGATGGACATCCGGATGCCCGGGCTGAACGGCATCGAGGCCGCTCGCCGCATCACCGCGGATCCCGGCCTCGCCACCAAGGTCCTCATCCTGACGACGTTCGACCTCGACGAATACGTGTACGAGGCGCTGCGGGCGGGCGCCAGCGGATTCCTGCTCAAGGACGCCTCGGGTGTCCAGCTCGCCGAGGCCGTACGCGTCGTGGCCGCGGGCGAGGCCCTGCTCTCCCCGAACATCACCAGGCGACTCATCGCGGAGTTCTCCCGGCTGGGCGGCACCCCGCGGCCCCCGGCCCAGGCCCGCGTCGGCGACCTCACCGAACGCGAGACCGAGGTGGTCGCCCTCATCGCCCACGGCCTGTCGAACGCGGAGATCGCGGGCCGGCTCGTCCTCGCGGAACAGACCGTCAAGACTCACGTGGGCCGCATCCTGAACAAGCTCCAGCTGCGCGACCGCACCCAAGTCGCCGTCTTCGCCTACGAGACGGGCCTGGTCAGACCTGGACACGCAAACGCGTGATCCCAGAGCCGTGTGCGCCGGGTGCATGGAAGAAGCCCGGCCCGCCCCGGCCGGGCGGGCCGAGCGCTAGTTCGGTATGACGATGTCGTGTGCGGTGACGGCGGCCGGGGTGCCGTTGCACGGCACCCCCTGGCCGGATGCGGACCCTGACACCCTAGCTGACCTGCAACTCCGCAGGCAGGAGGGGCGGAGCTCCACACCTCTTATGTACTCGCCGCCAATACGCCCGTCCTTGGTTCACAACCTTGATCCTGGCGGCCCTGGTTCGCCACGCAAGGGCCGCGACGGCGTAGCTGAGCTCACATTGCCCTTCTTCTCGGTGGAATCCGTTGCCCAGCAGCGTCCAAGGCGACCCTTGCTTGTGCCTGTCGGCTGTTCGTCGTCCGTGTTCCGGCGGATCGGCTTGACGGACGCACGCCGTAGGGTTTTCCCATGGCTGACGATCTCTTCGAGCATCCGCGGTTGGCCGCGGTCTACGATCCGCTCGATCCCGACCGCAGCGACCTGGAGGTGTACGCCGCCATCGTCGCTGAGCTCGGGGTCCGCAGCGTGCTGGACGTCGGTTGCGGCACCGGAACGTTCGCGCTGCTCCTGGCCGGCCGCGGGATCGAGGTGACCGGGGTGGACCCGGCCGCCGCTTCGCTCGACGTGGCCCGGGCCAAGCCGGGCGGCGAGCGGGTGCGCTGGATCCACGGCGACGCGACGCGTCTTCCGCCGATGCGGGTCGACCTGGCGACCATGACCGCGAACGTCGCCCAGGCGATCGTCGAGCCGGACGACTGGGACAGGACGCTGCGCGGGATCCACGAGGCGCTGCGGCCCGGCGGGCACCTGGTGTTCGAGACCCGCGTACCGGCGCGGCGGGCCTGGCTGGAGTGGAACCGCGCGGAGTCGTACCGGGTCGTCGAGATCGACGGGGTCGGCACGGTGGAGAACTGGTTCGAGGTGACGGACGTCAGCGGGCCGCTGGTGACTTTCCGCGGCACCTGGGTCTTCGCG
Source organism: Nonomuraea sp. SYSU D8015 (assembly GCF_008065375.1). GTDB lineage: Bacteria > Actinomycetota > Actinomycetes > Streptosporangiales > Streptosporangiaceae > Nonomuraea. The sequence goes on along the minus strand of NZ_VJYI01000014.1, from coordinate 191,937 downwards.
GCGGACGGGGCGGTGCTGACGTCGGACTCGACGCTGCGTTTCCGGGAGCGGGAGGAGGTCGAGGCGGCGCTGGTGGCGCACGGGTACGCGGTGGAGGAGGTCCGCGACGCGCCCGACCGGCCGGGCAAGGAGTACGTGTTCCTGGCCCGGCGGGCGGGGGAGTGACCCGCGAGCCGCCGCGCCACGGCCCGCCGCGCCACGGCCCGCCGCGCCACCGCCCGCCGCGCCACGGCCCGGCGGGGCGCGGCGCCTCCATGCAACTCCCGGCGGAGATCGGATATCAGAGGCGCCAGCCGCTCTCGACCGACCGGCGGCATTGGCCGGGGTCGTCGCCTGCGCTCGTGAACAGAGCCGTCAGCAGGGGCACGCCGTGAGCGAGCGCTTGCCGGGGCAGGGGCCCGGTGGCGACCAGTGATGCGAGGCCGTGACCGATGGTCCAGCTCTGCGTGGCCAGCTCCAGCGGGTCGAGGTCGTCGCGGAAGCGGCCGGCGGCCTGAGCCCGTTCGACGGCCCGGACCAGGCAGTGCAAGGTCTCGTCGGCGGCTGCGGCGTCCTCGAGCTCGAACCCGGCGTCGAACATGACCCGGTAGAGGTCGGGGCCGGCCAGGGCGTTGGACAGGTAGGCGGCGCCGAGTGCGGCCAGGTCCCGCACCGGATCCGCGGACGGCGACACGGCGTCGAGCCGGGCGGCCAGGCGCGTGAAGCCTTCCTGCCGCATCGCTTTCCACAGCCGGTCCATGCCGCCGAAGTAGGTGTAGACCGCCATCGTCGAGACGCCGGTGCCCGCGACCAGTGAGCGGAGGGTGACCGGCTCGCGAGCGGCGAGCATCTGCGCGGCCCGGTCGATCAGCAGAGAGCGGATCGCCGGGTCCTTCGTCCTCACCACGGCACAACAATACATAACACTGCTATGGTTTGAGGCGTTGCCGAACTAGCCTGCGCTGATGCCAAGGAGCGGACATGGCCGTGACGTTGATCAACCCCGACGGACTGCCGAAACCCGAGGTCTACCGTCAGTTGTCGATCGCCACCGGGACGAGACTGGTGTTCCTGGCGGGCCAGGTCGCCCGCGATGCCGAGGGCCGGCGGGTCGGGGAGGGAGACCTGGCGGCTCAAGTCGAGCAGGCATACCTCAATGTCGCCACCGCCCTGGCCGAGATCGGCGGCTCCTTCGCTGACGTTGCCAAGCTGACCATCTACGTCGTCGACTGGACGCCCGACAAGATGCCGCTGCTGGGCGAGGGGGTCGCCCGGGCGGCCGCGAAGCTGGGGATCGACCCGGTCAAACCGATCACGCTGCTGGGCGTCGCGGCACTGGGCGAGCCTGATCTTCTGGTCGAGGTCGAAGCCACCGCCGTTCTCGACTGATCAGCGCCGCCTCGGACGCGCTGTCCCGCCTATCTCGCCTGTCGGCGGCCACGAAGGCATGGCTTTGGCAAGATGGTGGCCGATGAGAACACAGGTGACATTCGACTGCGTCGACCCGCACGCTCAGGCCGCGTTCTGGGTGCAGGTGTTCGGCTCCCCGAGGGCAAGGTCGCGAAGAACCGGGTGCATCTTGACATCCATGTCGACGCCGACCGGAAGGCGGCCGAGGTCGAACGCTCGGTGCGCAACTGATCGAGACGCACAGCGATCGCGGGCCGATGACGTACGTCATGCGCGACCCGGAGGGCAACGAGTTCTGCCTGCACTGAGGGACAGTCCTGACCTGACTTTCGTCAGGTGTACTGGTTGACGATCGATGGATGATCCACCCGGGTCACCTTCGCCAGGCTCGCCCCGTGAACACATCCTTCCCCGGACGGTGGATCGGCGGCGTGTCGCTCGTCGTGGGGCCGGTCGTGCTGTGCGCCGGATACCTGCTGCGTTACCTGACCACGATCATCGCCCTCACCCCTCAGCAGCAGGCGTGGGCCGAGACGAAGCCGTTCGCCGCCTACGGCCAGCTTCTCGCCTACACCTCAGAGCCCGCCCTGCTCACCCTCTCCTACGCGGTCTTCGCACTGGGGGCGATGCTGCTCTTCCCCGCGTTCGTCACCCTGGCTCAGCACGTGGGCGGCGGCCTCGCCTTCTGGGGCGCCACCCTGCTGGTCGCCGGGCTCTTCGCCCGCCTGTACTTCGCCGGCGCCGACCAGACCGCCTTCCAGCTCACGGAGATCCTCGGGCTGGACCAGGCGACGAACGCGATCATGAAGGAGTACGTGGACATCTCCTACGGACCATGGCGAGTACCGGTATGGGCCTCGGTCGGCCAGTACGCGGGCTCTCTCCTGCTGGCCATCGCCGCTTGGCGCTCGGGCCTGTTCGGTACCGCCCGTGCCGTGATGCTCCTGCTGGCGGGAGGCACCTGGATGGGCGTGCTGAAGGGCGCCTCGATCCCGGATGTGCTGGTCACCGGCCTGCTCTGCGTGGCCCTGGTCCCGCTGGGCGTGCGGGTGCTGCGTGAGCGGCTGCCGGCTCGGGCCGGGCGGCCGAAGGTGCTGAGCTGGTGAGCGGACCTGCCGAAGGCTTGTCGCATCCGCCGAGTGCACTGTCAGCTTCCTCATGTCTCCCATGGATGCGTGCCGGGTGCACGGATGTGTCCGGGGAGGGGCGGAGGGCGGGAGCGAGGAGTGGCAGGAGGACGACCACGGCGGTGATCAGTGCGAATGCCGTGGGGTAGTTGAGGGCGCCCGCGACCCATCCCGTCACGGCCGGGGCGATCAGGCCCGACAGGTATGTGATCGTGGCCACGCCCGCCACACCCTCGCCCGGAGTGGCCCCGGCCCTGCCGGCCGCCGCGAACACGAGCGGCACTGTCACCGCAATGCCCAGCCCGACCAGGGCGAATCCGGCGATGGCCGGGGCCGGGGTGCGGGACGTGACCACGATGACGCCGCCGACGGCCGCCACGATCCCGCCCGTCCTGACGGCCGCCACGGGGCCGAACCACCGGACGGCCCGATCGCCCACCAGACGCATGCCGGCCATGCAGAGCATGAAGACGGTGTATCCGGCGGCGGCCAGGCCGGGACCGGCGTCGGCGACCTTGGTGAGGTAGGCGGCCCAGTTGGAACTGGCGCCCTCGGCGAACGTCGCGCAGAAGCCCACCAGGCCGATGGTCAGGATGGCGCGCGTGGGCAATGCGAAACGCCGGGGCGGGGGTGCGTCGGCGGGCACGCCTCCGGCCTGCGGCTCCTCCCCGGTCATTGTGCCGTCGGGGAGCAGGCTCCGGCCGGCCACCGCGCTCGCGGCCACGAGGGTGACCGAGACCGCTCCCAGGTGGATGCGTGCGTCGAGGCCGGACTGGGCGGCCAGGGCGCCGAGGGCGGCTGCCGCCAGGCTGCCGACGGACCACATGCCGTGCAGGCCGGACATGATCGGCCGGCCGAGGCGGCGTTCGACCTCGACCGCGTGGGCGTTCATGACCACGTCGGACATGCCGGCCGCGCTGCCGAAGAGCAGGAACACCGCGAACAGCCCGGCCGGTGACGGCGCGAGCGCGGGCAGGGCCAGGCCGGCGCACCACAGGGCGATCAGGGCGCGGGTGGCGGTGCGGCTGCCGAAGCGGTACGCGAGGCGGCTGGCTAAGGGCATGCCGATGAAGGCGCCGATCGACGGGAACAGCAGCCCCAGGCCGAGCGTGCCCGGCGTGAGGTCGAGATGGCCCTGGATCCAGGGGATGCGCGTGGACAGGCTGCCGGCCACGGCGCCGTGCGCGGCGAAGACGGCCGCGATGGCACGATGAGGGCTCATGCCTCAGAAAATTAACAGGCAGGCTTCCTGATGAAAAGAGGTTTTAGGCAGGCTCCCTGATTATTATGAGAGTCGTGAAGACCGCGACTCCCGCCATGGCCCGCGCCATCAACGACCGGCTGGCCCTCGACCTGCTGCTCGAACGCGGACCTCTCACCGCGCCCCAGCTTCGCGCGCTGACGGGGCTGTCCAGGCCCACTGTGTCCGACCTGATCGAGCGGTTGCGGGGAGGCGGGCTCATCGAGGTCATGGGGGAGTGCGGGGAGGATCGGAGAGGGCCGAACGCGCGGTTGTACGGCCTGGTGGCGGATCGGGCCCACGTGGCGGGCGTCGATGTGCGGCGTGATGCCGTCAATGTGACGGTCGCCGACATCACGGGGCAGGTCGTCGGCTCGGCGACGGGACGGGTTACCGGGTCCGCGAACGACGGGAATGCGAACGACGGGAATGCGAACGGGGGGCAGCCTGACGGGACCGCGGGCGGGCAGGTCGCCGGCGCATCAGGTGCTCCGGGGGAGGGCGGCGGCGCGCTGGACGAGCTGATCGCGGACGTGGTCCGGGAAGCGGCCGGGGGGCGGGTCCTGGACACGGTCGTGATCGGCGCACCTGGGCTCGTGGATCCGCGCGCCGGCGATCTGGTGTCGGAGAACGGGGACGTGCCGGGGTGGCGGCGCGGTGTGGTGGGGGCCGTACGTCAGCGACTCGATGTGCCCGTCGTCCTGGAGAACGAGGTGAACCTCGCGGCCATCGCCGAGCTACGTACGGGGGCGGCGCGAGGAAGCGAGGACTTCGTGCTGCTCTGGCTGGACGACGGGGTGGGGGCGGCCGTCGTGCTCGGCGGACGGCTGCGCCGGGGGGCGTCCGGTGGCGCGGGGGAGGTCGGGTTCCTCGAGGTGGGCGGTGTGCCGTACTGCGAGCAGGTGGAGGCCCGGGTCGCCCGCGAGCTGGGGCGGGAGGAACTGGCCGAGCGGGTCGCCAAGGGGGCCTTCGCCTTCGTTGCGCTGCTTGATCCGGGGCTGGTGGTGCTCGGCGGCAAGATCGGGCATGAGGGCGGGGACGAGCTTGCCGCACTGGTGTCCGAGCGTCTGCGGGCGGGGGCGCCGGCGCCGACGGAGATCCGTGCGAGCACGGTCGAGGGCAACGCGGTCCTCCAGGGTGCCGTCCTGACGGCCCTCGACCTGACCCGCGACCGCGTCTTCGGCTGACCGGCCGCTCGACCCGCGTGCCGGTTCTCTGCGGCACTCCTCCCACACCGGCGCGAAGGGCTGAGACGGGCGTGGTGATCAGGGGCTCGGGTGGCCGCCGTCGCCGGGGAGGGATCGGGCGAGGGCGTCGAGGATCAGGTTGAGCCCGTAGTCGAACTCGTTCGCGAAGTCGTAGCCGGGCCGGAGGATGTGCTCCGTCGCCACCTCCATGAGGCGCGGGAAACGGTCGGCCGGATACGCCGTCCTCCTGGCCGGCACGATCGCCGAGATCCTCGGTTACAGCGCCGGCCTGGTCCCGTCGATCCCCGGCGGCCTCTTCGAGATCGCCCTGGGGATACTGCTCCTCGTGAAAAGATTTCCCGCCGTGCGAACGCCGGACGGTGACGGACCGGGCCGGCCGTCCGTCGCATCCGGCAACGGCTGAAGACCCATCGGCTGACAACGATGACCCGTCCGGTGCCACGTCCGGGATCGGCTCCTACGCGAGCGCCGTCACCAGGCCGATCGTCAGCGCCGTGCGCTCCGGGATGTGGTCGACCAGGACGTGCTCGTGACGGGCGTGGGCCCCGTCGCCCACCGCCCCCATGCCGTCCAGCACCGCCCGCCCCAGCGCCGAGATGAAGTTCCCGTCGCTGGCGCCTCCCACCGCCGCCTCGTCCAGCAGCCAGCCGAACCCGGCGGCCACCTCCTGCGCCTCCTTGAACAACCGCTGCGAGGGCAGGTTCGGCGTCATCGGGGGCCGGTTCCACTCGCCGGTGACCGAGATCGTGACACGCGGATCCGCGGCCCGCAGGTCGGCGAAGACGTCGTCGATGCGTCCCATCTCCGCCGGATCGGTGACGCGTACGTCGACGCCGCAGCTGGCGTGCCCGGCCGCCACGTTGCGCCCGGTGCCGCCGCTGATCAGCCCGACGTTCACGGTGGTGCCGCGCTCCCGGGACGCGGCCCCCACCAGGGTGGTGACGATCTCGGCGAGCGCGTGGATGGCGTTGGCGCCCGCGTACGGATCCAGCCCCGCGTGCGCCTCCACCCCGGTCACCCGCACGTTGAACAGCCCCACCCCCTTGCGCGCCGTCTTCAGCGCCCCGTCCATCGACGCCTCGAACACCAGGCTGGCCAGCGCGTCGGAGCTGGCCGCCTCGATGTGCTCGCGCGAGGCCGGGCTGCCGATCTCCTCGTCCCCGTTGAACAGGAACCGCACGCTCGGATGCGGCAACCCCAGCTCCCGCAGCCCGCGCAGCGCCCAGATCGACTGCACCAGCCCCGCCTTCATGTCGAACACACCGGGTCCCGTCGCCTTGCCCTCCACCACCGCGAACGGCCATCCCGCCAGCGTCCCCGTCGGCCACACCGTGTCGTAGTGGCTCAGCATGAGCACGATCCCCGGCGCCGTGCCCCGGTAGGTCAGCTCCAGGGCGTCACCGTACTGGCCGCAGTCATGCAGGACCTCCTCGTCCGGCGTGCCGAGCAGCTCGACGGCCCGGCCGCGGATCGCGCGCAGCCCCTTGACCAGCATGGCCTTGTCGTAGCTGTGGGTCTCCAGCTCCACGACGGCCTTGAGGTCGGCGAGCATGGCCGGGAGGGCCTGCCGGGTCCAGTCGGTGATCAACACGAGAATCCTTCCACGGGACTAGGGAACGGGGGCTCCAGGGCCGAGCGGGATGCCGAGCCACCAGAACGCGAAGAACAGCAGCGTCCAGACGACGAGCAGGGTGAACGCGATGGGGATGGTCATCGAGGCGAGCGTGCCGATCCCCGCTTCGCGGCGGTAGCGCTGCAGGAAGCCCAGCGCCATCACGAAGTACGGGCTCATCGGCGTGATGGCGTTGGTGCAGGAGTCGGCGATGCGGTAGAGGGCCTGGGTGTACTCGGGCGGGATGTTCAGCAGCATCAGCATGGGCACGAACACCGGCCCCACCAGCGCCCACTGGGCCGAGCCGCTGGTCACGACCAGGTTGATCAAGGTGACCACGAGCAGGATGCCGAGGAACACGATGGGCCCGCTCACCCCGGCCGACTTGAGCAGCCCGGCCCCGTTGATCGCCATGATCTCGCCGATGCCCGTCCACCTGAAAAAGGCCAGGAACTGCGAGATCGCGAAGAACAGCACGAGGATCGGCGCCATCTCGCGCAGCCCATGGGCCATGAAGCCGGGAATGTCCCCGCTGCTGGTGACCGTGCCGGCGACCCGCCCGTACGCCCAGCCGACGACCAGGAACGCCAGCCCGAGGAAGACCGCGATCGAGGTGAGCAGCGGCGACTGCACGAGGCTGCCGTCCTCGCCGCGCAGCGGCGACCCCGCCGGCAGCACCGCCGCCACCAGCGCGAGCACGAGCGCCGCGAGCGCGATCAGCGCCGCCCGCAGGCCGCGGCGCTCCTTGGCGTCGAGCGCCAGCGGCCCGAAATCGGACTCGTCGGCGTCCGGATCGACGGGCATCGACTCGACCCGCCGCGCCAGCACCCGTTCGGTCACCAGCGTGATGGCCGCGGCCAGCACCAGGGACGAGGCGATGGAGAAGAAGTAGTTGGCCAGCGGCGTCACCACGTAGGCCGGGTCGACGGTGTGCGCGGCGGCCGTGGTCAGCCCCGACAGGATGGCGTCGGTGGGGGTGATCAGCGGGCTGGCGTCGTAGCCGGCCGAGATCGACACGAACGCCACCACGATGCCGAGGATCGGGCTGCGCCCCACCGCACGGAAGGCCAGCGCGCCGAGCGGGATGAGCACGACGTACGCGGCGTCGGAGGCCACATGCGCCACCATGCCGGTGAACGCCAGAGCGAACGTCACCCACTTCGGCGACACCTTCGCGACCCCCGAGCGCAGCACGGCGGCCAGCAGCCCGGACCGCTCGGCCACCGCGACGCCCAGCATGACGACCAGGATCGTGCCGAGCGGCGGGAACGACGTGTAGTTCTCGATCGCGTCGCCGACCATCGTCCGCACGCCCTCGGCGGACAGCAGGTTCTTCACCACGACGGTCTTGCCCGTCGCCGGATTGACCGCCGACACCCCGGCCGCGGCTAAGCCCCAGCTCAGCAGGGCGAGCAACGCGCTCAGGAGGACGAAGAGCCAGAACGGATGAGGGAGTTTGTTGCCGAGACGCTCGATCCCGCCCAGCAGCCGGAGCAGAGTGTTCAGAGCACGTGAGCCCGTAGCGGACGGGGTCGTCGTCACCGGCCCGCCTCCTTTCCGCATTACGGTCACCCATTACATGCGGTTGCCAAGCCTCCTGACAAGTCGGCGTCATCCGACAAAGCCGGACAAGCTGCACAAACTGGCTGGTCAGCGGGCTCTCGAACAGGCTGCTCGATGTGACGATCGCAGGCCGGCTCACCAGGCTCGCCTGCTGGGCGCACGTCGCCCCCGGCCCGTCCCTGGAGACGGCCGGGGCGCGTCGGCACCGTACGCCCGGCCTCAGGGGGCCGGAGTGGGCTCGCGGAGCGGGAGGCGGACCTCGAACCAGGTGTCGCCGGGCACCGACCGGACCTTGATCTCGCCACCGTGCCGGCCGGCCACGATCCGGTAGGAGATGTCGAGGCCGAGCCCCGTGCCCTCGCCCACGCTCTTGGTGGTGAAGAACGGCTCGAAGATCCGCTCCTTGATCGCCTCCGGCACGCCGGGCCCGGTGTCGCCGATCTCGACGATCGCCTCGTCCTCGTCGTGCGCCGTGCGGATCGTCAGGGTGCCCGTCTCGCCCATGGCGTCCAGGGCGTTGTGGATGAGGTTCGTCCACACCTGGTTGAGCTCGCCCGCGTAGCAGGGGATGGGCGGCAGCGTGCGGTCGTAGTCGGTGACCACGCTGATGCCCGGCGGGATCTTGCCGCGGAAGATCGTGACCGTGCTGTCGAGCAGGTCGTGCACGTCGACCTGCTGGAACGGGGCGCGGTCCATCTGGGAGTACTGCTTGGCGGAGCGGATGAGCGTGGTGATGCGCTCGGTCGCCTCGGTCACCTCGTTGAGCATCTGCGAGATCTCGATGGCCTCGGCCAGCCAGCGCAGCGCCGCCGGGGCGTGCTCCTCGCCCACCTTGGTGCGGATCTTCTCCAGGTCCTGGCCCGAGAACCCGGCGTTGACCAGCGCGGGAGCCAGGTCCCACGCGTCCTCCACGCCCAGCTCGTCCAGCGCCTCGCCCAGCTCGTCCTCGGCGTCGGAGATCTCCAGCGGCGAGCGCTGTGGCAGCGTGCCCAGCTTGCTGGTGCACGCCTCCTGAGCCTCGATCATCGTGCGCAGCTTCTCCGGCGGGATGCCGTCCTCGGCCAGCTGGGCGAGCTGGAGGCGGGAGGTCTTGATCAGCGACCGCAGCTCGCCCACCGCCCGTACGGCCGCCGCGGCCGGGTTGTTCAGCTCGTGCGTGAGCCCCGCGGTGATCGTGCCGAGCGCGGTCAGCCGCTGGCGCCGGTCGATGATCTCCCGCTGCATGCGGCCGCCCGACAGCAGGCCGTCGAGCAGGTGCATCGCCATCGGGAACCACTCGGCCACGATGTAGGCGAACTTCTTCGCCGGCAGCAGGAAGATCCGCGACGGCGCGGTCGCGCGCAGGGTGTGCTGGTAGGTCTGCGGCGCGCGGTCGCCGAGGTAGGCCGAGGTGGCGCCGCCGTACACGCCGGGCTGGGAGGTGCGGGGCATCGCGACGGTGCCGGCGCTCACCGTCTGGCTGATCATCTGCACCTCGCCCTCGATCAGCACCGCGAAGCACTCGGCCGGCTCGCCCTGGCAGACGATGTCCTCGCCCGTCGCGAACGTCCGCACCCGGCCGCTGGCGGCCAGCTTGGTGAGCTGCTCGTCGGTCAGCCGCTCGAACAGGAAGAGTTTGCGCAGCTCGTCGATGTCGATGCCGGTCTCGATGTCGGTCATTGCTTCTCCAGGTAACGGTGCACGAGCGCGACGGCCATCGCGCCCTCCCCGACGGCGGAGGCCACCCTCTTGATCGATTCCGCGCGCACGTCGCCCGCGGCCATCACCCCGGGCACGTTGGTCTCCAGGTAGTACGGCTCCCGCCGCAGCGGCCAGTTACGCGGCCGCCGACCGCCCTGGACCAGGTCGGGGCCCGTCAGGACGAACCCCTTCGCGTCCCGTTCGATCGTCTCGCCCAGCCAGGAGGTGTACGGCTCGGCCCCGATGAACACGAACAGCCACTGCGCGTCGACCGTGCGCTCCTCGCCCTTGGTCGACAGCGTCAGCGACTCCAGGTGATCGGTGCCGCCACCGCCGACGACCTCCGTCTGGAGGTGCACCTCGACGTTGGGGAGCGCGGCGATCTGCTCGATGAGGTAGTGAGACATGGACTTCTCCAAACCATCACCCCTCACCAACAAGTGGACCTTGCTCGCGAATCCCGACAGGTAAACCGCCGCCTGCCCCGCCGAGTTGGCCGCGCCGACGATGTGGACCTCGGTGTCCTTGCACGCGGGCGCCTCGGTCAGGGCGGCGCCGTAGAAGACGCCCCGGCCGACGAACTCGTCCAGGCCCGGCGCCTGCAGGCGGCGGTAGGTGACGCCGGTGGCCAGGATCACGGCGTGCGCCGCGATCTCCCCGCCGTCCTTGAACCCGACCACGCGCGCCTGCCCGCGCGGCTCCAGCATGGTCACCTTGCGCGCCGTCAGCAGCTCGGCCCCGAACTTCAGTGCCTGCCTGCGGGCCCGGTCGGCCAGCTGCTGCCCGGAGACGCCGTCGGGGAAGCCGAGGTAGTTCTCGATCCTGGAGCTCTGGCCCGCCTGGCCGCCCGACGAGTACGCCTCGACCAGCACCGTCTTGAGCCCTTCCGAGGCGCCGTAGACGGCCGCGCCGAGCCCGGCCGGGCCGCCGCCGACCACGATCAGGTCGTAGAAGTCGGTGGCCGGGGTCGTCGACAGGCCCACCGCCGTGGCCAGCGTGGCCTGGTCGGGCGACTCCAGCGTGGTGCCGTCGGCGGTCACCACCAGCGGCAGGTGGCAGTCGTCACCCGCCGCCTTCACCAGCTGCGCGCCGTCCGGGTCTTCCGACAGCATCCACCGGTACGGCACGTGGTTGCGGGCCAGGAAGTCGCGGATCTTGTACGACTGCGCCGACCACCGGTCGCCCACCACCCGCAGCTCCGACCGCTCGATCCGCTCGGTCCGCAGCCACGCGTCCAGCTGCCCGTCGATCACGGGATAGAACTTCTCCTCCGGCGGATCCCACGGCTTCAGCAGATAGTGGTCGAGATCCACCACGTTGATCGCCTGGATCGCCGCCTCCGTGTCGGCGTAGGCGGTCAGCAGCACGCGCCGCGCGTACGGATACATGTCCATGGCGGCCTCGAGGAACTGCACCCCGTTCATCTGCGGCATGCGGTAGTCGGCCAGGATGGCCGCCACGTCGTCGCCGCGCAGCCGCATCTCCCTGACCGCCTCGATGCCGTCCCTGGCCGTCTCGGCGCGAACAATCCGGTATTCCTGGCCATAGCGGCGTCGCAGGTCACGGGCGACCGCCCGCGAGACGCCCGGGTCGTCGTCCACCGTCACGATGACCGGCTTGTCCATGCCCCTACCTTCTCCCAGTGGTCTCTATTGGAAGCATGTCATGCGCGGGAGGGCAGCGAGCATCCGCTCATATCATGAGCGGATGGGCACCCGTGATCGCATCATCGACGCCGCTGAGCAGGCCCTTCAAGAGTTCGGCCTGGTGGGCGCGACGACGAAGCGGATCGCCCGTCAGGCCGGCTGCTCCGAGGCCCTGCTGTACAAACACTTCCCCGGCAAGGAGGCGCTCCTGCTCGCCGTGCTGCTGGAGCGGCTGCCCGCGCTCGGCCCCGCGCTGGTCCGGCTGCGGAAGAACGTGGGGCACGGCGACGTTGCGGCCGGCCTCACCGACTTCACGGTCACGGCCGTCGAGTTCTACACCAGGGTGGCGGGCATCGCCTCGGGCGTGCTGGCCGACCCCTCGCTCATGGCCGGCTTCAGGCGCATGCTCGCCGAGATCGGCACGGGCCCGCACACCCCGATCCGGGTGCTGGCCGAGATCCTCGCGGAGGAGCAGCGCGCCGGCCGGATCGACGCGGGCCTGGACGCGGACGCCGCCGCCGCGATGCTGATGGGCGCCTGCTTCCACCGGGCCAACCTGTCCTTCTTCGCCGAGCCTTCCGACGACACCAGGGCGTGGGCGGCCGCGATCGTCGGCACCCTCCTCAGGCGATGACGCGGCTCTCCCCGCCGTCCACCAGCATCGAGATCCCGTTCACGAACGACGCCCGCTCGCTGGCCAGGAACGCCACCACGTCGCCCACCTCCTCCGGGCGTCCGATGCGGCCGACCGGCACCGCCTTGCCCCGCTTGGCCAGCATCTCCTCGCTGCCGGCCAGCTCGCGCAGGCGCTCGGTGTCGATGGGGCCCGGCATCACGTTGTTGACCAGCACGCCGTCGGCCGCGACCTCCCTGGCCAGCGTGCGGACGACGCCGGCCACGGCCGAGCGGGTGGCGTTGGACAGGGCCAGGCCGTCCAGCGCCTCGCGGGCCGACCTGCTGGTGATCGTGACGATCCGGCCCCAGCCGCGCGAGCGCATCTCGGGCAGGACCGCGTGGATCAGGCGCACGGTGCCGAGCAGGTTGCGCTGGATCGCGACCTCCCAGTCGCCCAGGCTCGCCTCGTCGAAGCGCCCGGCCGGCGGGCCGCCCGCGTTGGCCACCAGGATGTCGACCGGGCCGAGCACGCCGCGCGTCTCCTCGACGACGCGCCGCGCCGCGTTCGGGTCCTCCACGTCGGCCAGCACCGCGTGCACGACCTTGCCGAACTCCTGCAGCTCCACCACCGCGTCCGCGAGCCGCTCCGGATTGCGGGCGACGAGGCACACGTCGCAGCCCTCCCGCGCCAGGCTCTTGGCCGCGGCCAGTCCGATGCCCGCGCTGCCTCCGGTGACCAGGGCGACCTTGCCCGAGATGCCGAGATCCATGAGGGGACTATAGCGGCGGCCGCACCCGCTCCAGCTTGTCCGGGTTGAGCACCGTGTAGATCCCCCTGACGAGTCCGTCGCGGATGTCGACCACGACGAGCTGGTTTCCGTCGCCGACCCGCGTCCAGACCGCCGGCCCGCCGTTGACGTCGACCACCCGCGCCTCCGTGAAGTCGTAGCGCGACAGGAGCCCCTCCAGGAACGCCAGGACCTTGTGCCGGCCGACGATCGGCCGCAGCGCCGCCCGGACCTTGCCGCCGCCGTCGTTCCAGGCCACGACGTCCTCGTGGAACAGGTCGGTGAGCGCGCCCAGGTCCCCGCCCGCGGCCGCCTCCATGAACTTCGCCAGCAGCTTCGCGTGGTCCTCGGCGGACGGCTGGAACCGGTCGCGCCCCTCGGCCAGCCGCACGGAGGCGCGGCGGTGCATCTGCCGGGCGTTGGCCACCGAGGAGCCGACGATCTCGGCGATCTGGTCGTAGGGCAGCTCGAACGCCTCCCGCAGCACGAACACCGCCCGCTCCGGCGGCGACAGCTTCTCCATCATGTGGAGCGTCGCGTACGAGACGGTGTCGCGCAGCTCGGCCGTGTCCAGCGGCCCCGCCTCCGCCGTCGTCACCGGCTCCGGCAGCCACGGCCCGGTGTACGCCTCGCGCTTCACCCGGGCCGAGCGGAGCTGGTCGAGCGCCAGCCGCGAGACCACCGTCACCAGGAAGGCCCGCGGCTCCCTGATCTGGCCCCGGTCGGTGCCCTGCCAGCGCAGCCAGGCCTCCTGCACGACGTCCTCCGCGTCCCACATGCTGCCGAGCAGACGGTAGGCGAGCCCGAGCAGCATCGGGCGATAGTCCTCGAAGTCCACGGCAGGCATCATCCCGCGTCACCGAAGAACGAGGCGTGCCGAGGCCGCCAGTTGAGCCGCAGCCGCGCGCGGCAGTTGTCGGCGCCCCGCAGCCGGGTCATGTACGCCACCCCGAAGGGGCCCACCGCCATCCTGGCCAGGAACGCCGGCACCCGCTTCGGCTTCGGCGCGCCGAGCCTGGCCGCGTACTGCGGCAGCCATTCGCCGAACTTGACCGGCGTGTCGTCCACGACGTTGAGCGCCCCGGTGACGTCCCGGTCCAGCGCGGCCACCACGGCGGTGGCGGCGTCGTGCGCGTGGGTGAACGACATCACCGACCCGCCGTCGCCCACGATCGGCAGCTTGCCCGCCCTGACGGCCTCGGTGGTCGAGCCGTCCTTGTCGTACACCGACCCGGGCCCCGTGAGGTGCCCGAACCGCAGCACCAGCCCGCCGGCCGCGACGGTCCGGCGTTCCAGCTCCGCGAGCGCCGCCACCACGGGCGCGTACGCCTTCGGCGCGTCATGCCACAGCGGCGCGTCCTCGTCGGCCAGCCCCGGCGCCGGCGCGTAGGCGTACGCCAGCCCCTGTGCGATGAACCTGGCGCCCGGGGCCGCCTCGATGAGGTTGCGCGTGCCCTCGGTCCGCAGCCGGTTCGTCAACGCGAACTGCTCGCCGATCTTCCGCGGATCGATGGCCTTCGGGATGGCCGTGAGCAGGTTCACCACCACATCCGGTGCGGTCTTCCGCACCGCCCGCGCGGTCGCCTCCCGATCGAGCGCGTCCACGACCAGATCGGCCCCTGGCGACCTGGACAGTGTGACCGCCTCATGCCCCACCGCCTTCAGCAGCGGCACGAGCTGCCGGCCGATCACTCCCGTGGCTCCCGCGACCAGAACCTTCATGATCCCTCCCTGTTCCGTTACGTCGACAGGACGGGACAACAGGGCCAGATGTGACAGCTCATGGGTAGAAATGCCGCGACAACCATGATGAGCTGGGCAAGTGGCGAGAAATCTGATCCTGTCAGGAGGCCTTTTCCACGACTTCGCCGCCACATCGGCCGCGCTCGCGGAGGCGCTCGCCGAGGTGGGGGTCGAGTCCGAGATCACCGAGGACATCGCGGGCGCGCTCAGCGAGCCGTCGGAGGTCCAGCTCATCACCGTCAACGCGCTGCGCTGGCAGATGACCCAGGACCGCTTCGCCGATCTGCGCCCCGAATGGCGCTTCGCCTTACCGGCCGAGGCCCGTACGACGCTCCTCGACCACCTCGACCGGGGCGGCGGGCTGCTGTGCATGCACTCGGCGTCGATCTGCTTCGACGACTGGCAGGGCTGGCCGCGCGTCCTGGGCGGCTGCTGGACCTGGCCCAAGTCCCACCACCCGCCGCTCGGCTGGACGGGCGTGCGGATCCACGGCAGGCACCCGGTGGTGGACGGGCTGCGGGACTTCGACGTGGTGGACGAGGTCTACAGCGACCTCCACATCCTGCCGGACGTCGAGCCGCTGGCGTCCTCGAACGGCCAGCCGCTCGTCTGGGCACGGCCGGTGCGCCGGGGCCGGGTCTTCTACGACGCGCTCGGCCACGACACCAGGTCGTACGACAACGAGGTCCATCGGACGATGCTCCAGCGGGCCGCGCTCTGGCTCCTGAAGCGGCCGGTCACGATCAGGGAATGACAGATGACGCACCGGGGCGTCACGGTTTGACCGCTTGTCCCCTCTACCTTTTCGACCGCCCCGGCCGTCATGCCCGTGCCCCCGCCTTCCGCTTGTCGGCGGGACGTCGGGGGTGCCAGTCATACGAGTGGGCATTCACCGCTCGGCGGACGGGTCGGGTCCAGGTCGCGAACTCGCGGGATCGCTCGTCGAGAAGCGCGGTTCGATGGCCTGTGCGGTCGCAAGGGCAGCACGTTGCGCGTCGTCGAGCCGCCCCTACCCGGAGGACAAGCCAGCACTCGTTGAAGACGTGCCACGCGCCCAGCAGCGGATCGTCGGCCCGTTCGGCTGCCGTGACCCCCTCCGCCTCCTCCTGAGGGCAGACCGGCTCGGGGGAGGGGCCGGAACAGACCGCAGGAGCGCGCGGGCCTCACGCCCGAGTGCGCGCCAGGTTCTCGCCGAGGGCCGGTTCTCTCGACATGATCCAGCACCTCGAGGGGGGACGACCTGGGCTCAGGGTAGCCCGCTGCTTGCGGCCGTCTCCGGAGATCGGGGATCCCCTCGAGGAGCTGATTTCCCTCAGGTGGCGGACCAGCCGGTCCAGCGGGTCACGTCGACGACGATCACAGGGCCGGCGGGGCGGCGGTCGCGGTAGTGAGGGTATTTCGCCGCCAGCGCGTCCAGCGCCGACTCCCGGTCCGTTCCGGACTCGACCACCCGGGCCGGCCCGTCGGCGCGCACCCACCACAACCGCGACCAGTCCTCGTCGTAATGATCGACCAGCAGGCTGACCTCGGGGTTTTCCGCGATGTTCCGGAGTCTGCGCAGGTTGGCGGTGGTCTTGGGCTTGTGGTCGATCGCCGTCACCACGCGGTCGCCGGTCAGTGCGAACACGACCGGCACCAGGTGCGGGGCGCCGTCGCCGCTCACCGTGGCGAGCCGGGCCACCCGTTCGCCGCCGAACCTCTCGCGCGCCAGGTCGTCATCCATGCTCCCAGTGTGTCCGGAACGTACAAGACTGCATGTCAGGGCCCTGGGCACGATGGGCTCATGAACGTGAACCTCGACCTGATCCCCGGTTTCCTGGCCACCCACGGCCGCGTTCTCGACCGCCGCCGTTACGACCACCTTATGGGCGACGGCGACCCGGCCTGCGTGCTGGCGGCCCTCGACGCCTACCGCAACCCGGACGGAGGGTACGGCTGGGGCCTCGAGCCCGACCTCCGCTCTCCCGAAAGCCAGCCGGGTTCGGCGCTGCACGCCTTCGAAGTGTTCGAGGACGTCGCCCCGCACACCTCCCAGCGCGCGGTGGAGCTGTGCGACTGGCTGGAGGGCATCACGCTGCCCGACGGCGGGCTGCCGTTCGCGCTGCCGCTCACGATCACGGACGGCACCGCGCCCTGGTGGGGCGGCGCCGATCGGAACGTCTCGTCCCTCCAGATCACCGCCGTGACCGCGGCGGCCGCGCACCGCGTCGCCGCCCATGACGCGGCGGTCGCCGCGCATCCGTGGCTGGCGAAGGCCACGCGCTACTGCCTCGACGCGATCCAGGCGCTGGAGGAGCAGCCGCACGCGTACGTGCTGTCGTTCGCCGTGCGCTTCCTCGACTCCGTGTACGACACCCAGCCCCGGGCCGCCGACCTGCTCAAGCGGCTCGGCGCCTTCATCCCGGCGGACGGCCGGGTGCCCGTCGAGGGCGGCACCGAGGACGAGGCGCTGCGGCCGCTGGACTTCGCGCCGCATCCCGGCCGGCCCGTCCGCGACCTTTTCGCCCCCGAGGTGGTCGGAGCCGAGCTGACGCGGCTGGCCGCAGGGCAGCGGGACGACGGCGGGTGGACCGTGGAGTACGCGCGGATCTCGCCCGCCGGGTCGCTCGACTGGCGCGGCGCCATCACCGTCCACGCCGTCCAGGTGCTGCGTGCCAACGGCGTCATCTGAGCCGGCGCCGTTCAGGTGCTGCGCGCCAGCGGCGTCATCAGAGCAGGCGTCCGGACGGGGTCATCGCAGGCGGCGGGCCGACTCCGACTCCTGGGCCATGCGGCGCAGCGCGTCGAACGCCTTGCCGTACAGGACCGAGCCCAGCACCAGCGCCTCCACGGCGGCGTCGCGCGGCCCGTTGAAGGGGACCTTGTTCATCTCGACCTCGCACACCAGCCTCTGCGCCGCCTCCACGTACGGCCGCAGGTCGATCGGCACGCCCAGCTGGCGCATCCTGACCAGGGTCTGGGCCAGCTCGTCACGGGTCGGGGCCTCGGGATGGATGGCCCAGCCGAGGTCCTCGATGAGGCGGTCCACCTCGGCGCGGGCGGCCTGCCAGTCCTCGCCCGGCTCCGGCTCGACGGTGGGGCCGAGGGCGTAGTGAGCCGTGCCGAGCATCTCGTGCATGGGCAGGGTCTCGTCGTCGACGGCGGCGATGACCTGCTTGATGGCGGCCACCGGGAGCTTGCCCACCTCGAGCAGGGCGCGGATCAGGCGGAGTCTGCGCAGATGCGTCTCGTCGTACTCGGCCCGGGTCGCGGCTATCTGCTCGCCCTGGTGCAGCAGGCCCTCGCGCAGGTAGTACTTGATCGTCGGGATGGCCACCCCGGACCGGGCGCTGAGTTCGGAAACGCGCATCGTTAGATAATAGCGCTATCCAGAGCGGGCGACATGGCGGGCGGCGCTGACCAACCCGGGCACGTCGGCCTGGCGGTTCCAGAGGAACACTACCTCCAAAGGCGGAATGTCCTCCTTTATCGGGATGAATGTGAGCTTATCCGGCACCGAGGTGCCCTCGTGGACGCTGAGCGCATAGCCGGCGCCCCGCTCCACAAGGTCGATCGCCAGGTCGTGCGTGGCCGCCGCCGGGCCGAGGCGCGGGTGGAGGCGGTGGCGTACGAAGCCCTCCAGGAAGCGGCGGGCGCCCGCCACCGCGTCGGACTCCGGCATGACCAGCGGCTCGGCGGCCAGGTCCGACAGCGAGACCGCCTCGGACGCCGCCAGATGGTGATCGCGATGGACCAGTGCGCGCACGGGGAAGCGATGGACGAGCATCCTCGCCACGCCCCTCGGCAGCGAGCCGGGCGCGTAGCCGATCCCGGCCTGCAAGGTGCCGTCCACGATGGAGACGATCTGCTCGGCCGTGCCCATGGGGACCACCCGCAGGCGCAGGTCCTGGCTCTGCGAGAGAAGCCGGGCGACCACGTCGGCCAGCCCGTCGGCCACGCCCAGGCGGGCGCTCCGGTCCGTGCTCCTGGCCGCTGCCACGGCCCGCTCGAAGGCGTCGACCGCGACCGTGGCCTGGGCCAGGAACGCCTCGCCGGCCTCGGTGAGCTGCACGCCGCTGGACGAGCGGCTGAACAGTTCGACCCCGATCTCCTTCTCCAGCGCTCTGAGTTGCTCGGACAGCGTGGGCTGAGCGATGTGGAGCGCTGTCGCGGCCCGGCGGAGGCTGCCGGCCCGGGCGATCGCCATCGCGTACCGGACGTAGCGTAGATCCATCGCTCACCTCGGGGTCAGATGATGAGCTATCGGTAGATCGCACCTCCGTATTACAAGACGGGACAGCTCCCGTGAAGACGCTCTGTCATCACGGTGACGGCCCGTCCGGCCGGACGGCCTCGACGGGCTGGTCGGGGGCGCCATCCGGGATCGCCGGCAGTCGGCCGGCCCGCGGCTTTGGGACGGGAAGACGCCGCCATCGGGACCGCCCGGAACCACGACACCTAGCAAGCGCTTGGCCGTGTGCTACCGTGGCGGCGATCGGAGGAGGGAGAGCGGCATGCAGCCCTTCGGCGGGCGGGCGGCCGTGGCCGGGATCGGGATGACGGAGCTCACCAGGCGGTCCGGGCGCACGGAGCTGGAGCTGGCGGTCGAGGCGTGCCGGGCGGCGTGCGCCGACGCGGGGATAGGGCCGCGCGAGGTGGACGCGGTGCTCAGCTACCACATGAACGACTCCGCGCCCGTCGTGCAGGTGGCCCGCGCCCTGGGGATCGAGCGTCTGGGGTGGCACAACGACATCGCCGGGGGCGGCACGCAGGCGGCGTCGATCCTGGGGGACGCGGCGATGCTGATCCACGCGGGATTGGCACAAAATATCGTGATATATCGTGCGCTCAATGGCCGCTCGGGCACGCGCATGAACACCGTCTCCACGGGTCCGCAGGAACGCTTCACGTACGGGCTGGCCGGCCCCATCCCCCTGTTCGCCCTGGCCGCCACCCGCTACCTGCACGACACCGGGCTGACCGAGGAGCACCTGCACGCCGTCGTCGCCCAGTCCAGGGACAACGCCAAGACCAACCCCCGCGCCCTGCGCCGCGAGCCGCTGGAGCTCGCCGACTACCTCGCCAGGCCGTACGTCTGCACCCCGCTGCGCACAGTGGACTGCTGCCAGGAGACCGACGGGGCGTGCGCGCTCGTGGTCAGCGGCGTGCTCGACGGGCCGCGCGTGCGGGCGGTCGTACGCGGAGGAGGGCCCGGCTGCTCGTCGATGGACCGCTCGCCCGACGTGACGGCGATCTTCTCCGCGTACGTGGCGCCCATGCTCTGGGAGGCCTCCGGCGTGCGGCCGGCCGACGTGGACGTGGCGTTGCCGTACGACGCCTACTCGTGGCTCGTGCCCCGGCAACTGGAGGACTTCGGGCTGGTGGAGCGCGGGGATCTGGGGGCGTATCTGCTGGAGCGCCGCCACGCCTGGGTCAACCCGCACGGCGGGCTGCTCTCGGAGGGCTACGTACACGGCCTCAACAACGTGGCCCAGGCCGTACGGGAGCTGCGCATGGGCCGTCACGAGGTCGCGCTGGTCACCGGGTTCGGCGGCAGCTACGGCAGCGCCGCCCTGCTGACGCGGTGACAAGTCACCTGAAATGCTGATGAGGCCTCCGACATGTACGGGGTGACCTGACCCCCGACACCCGAGGAGGCCGACCATGGGGACCGCCCGTGGATGACGACCGGAGAGACCGGTTCGAGGCCGTCTACACACAGACGTACGAACGGATTCTCGGCTATGCGATGCGCCGCTGCGACTCGCCCGAGGACGCGGCCGACGTGGTCGCCGAGACGTTCGCCATCGCCTGGCGCCGCATGGACGCGATGCCGGCGGGCGACGAGGCCCGGTTGTGGCTGTACGGGGTGGCCAGGAACGTCCTGGCCAACCACCGGCGCGGTCAGGACCGGCGGCGCACCCGGCACGTGGCGCTCGACGCCGACCTGGCCGACCTGTACGCCCGCTCGTCCGCCGGCGGTGACGAGCTTGGCGTGATCGCCCGGGCGCTCCGCGAGCTGCCGGAGGCCGACCGGGAGCTGATCTCGCTGGTCGCCTGGGAGGGCCTGGACCACGGCCAGCTCGCCACGGTGCTCGGCTGCTCGCGCAACGCCGTGCGCATCCGGCTCCACCGCGCGCGCAAACGTCTCTCCAAGGCGCTGGCCGCCGCCGGCGTCTCCGTCGGCACCTTCGTGATGGAGTCCGCATGAACGAGCTGAAGAACCTCGCCCGGGTCCACGACGAGGACCTGGCCGGCCAGGCGTCCGGCGCGGGGGCGCGGGCGCTCCTCGCCTCGATCACCGCCGAGGAGCCCGCGGCGGAGCCCGCCCCGTGGTTCGTCCGGGTGGCCCGGCGCCGCCCCGCCAGGCGCCGGCTCGCCCTCGCCGCCGCGGCCGTGGCGGGCCTGGTGACGGCGGCCGTGGTCGGGCCCACCGTCCTCGGCGAGCGGGGCCCCGCCACGTCCTACGCCAGCGCGGCCATCGACATCGAGCTGCGCGGCGACACGTACGTCGCGACCATCAAGGATCCGTTCGCCGACCACGCCAAATACACCGAGGGCTTCAAGGCGGTGGGCCTGAACGTGAACCTGGAGGTGATTCCCGCCTCCCCGAGCCGCGTCGGCAAGATCGCCGGGATGAGCCTGAGCGGGCCGCTGTCGGGCAACGGCAGGTCCATCGAGGCCGAGACGGCGCCGGAGGGCTGCGCGTTCGGCCAGGACGGTTGCGCGATGACCGTCAGGGTGCCTCACGACTGGGCCGGCTGGGCCCGAATCCAGGTGGGTCGCTCGGCCAAGCCCGGGGAGAAGTACCGCAACCTCCGTCCGGCCACGGTCGTGGGCGAGATGCTGGAGGGCTACCGGGCGGACGAGAAGACCGTGGGCGAGGTCGTCGCCGAGGTGCAGCGACGCGGCCTGAAGGCCGTCTTCCAGATCGTCCTCCCGAGCCCCGGGGGCGAAGGCTACTCGCTGGAGCCGGAAGGGGCGCGGGCGGCCGAGGTCGGCGACGACTGGATCGTCTGGGACGCGCAGTCCTCACAGGCCGGCGTCGTCCGCCTGCTGGTCACCAAGGAGCGCCTGCCGAAGAACCCGATCCACTCAGGAAGGCCGCCGGTCGGGTGAACGGGCCCACGGCCGGACGACGCAGATGCGCTGAACGTATGGACCTCCGCTTCTCATGGAGTTCTTAGGTAGGCTTTATGGCACTTTTACCTGAACTTTATAAATTAGGGACATGGAGCGCGTGCCGCAGGAGGCTGGTGCGGCCGAGGCTCAGGGAGCAGTGGCCGGGAGGGCTCGGTGGTTTCTCGCCGGGGCCGGCGCGCTGGTCGTCGTTGCGGTGCTGGCGTACTGGCTGGGCAGCAGCGGTGGGAACGGCGAAGGGGCCGCGCCCAGGCCGAGCGCGACGCCGACGCCCAGCGCGACGCTCACGGTGTCCGAGGTCTTCAAGAGGGTCGGGCCGTCGGTGGCCGTCATCCAGGCCGGGAAGTCGCTCGGAACCGGGGTGATCGCGGCCGAGGACGGGACGATTCTGACGGCGCACCACGTCGTCAAAGGCACTGAGGACGTCACCGTGACGTTCGCCGACGGCACCAAGGCGAAGGCCGTCGTCTCGTCGTCGAATCCCAAGCTCGACGTCGCGACCCTCAAGCCCGCGGAGCTGCCGGAGATCGTCGTCCCGGCGACACTCGGCGGCGCCGCGGCCGTGGGCGCGCCCGTCGTGGCGATCGGCAATCCGCTGGGCCTGACCTACAGCGTCTCCACCGGCGTCGTGTCGGGCCTGAACCGGACCGCCGAAGACGGCGACCTGAGCGGGCTCATCCAGTTCGACGCCTCGGTCAACCCAGGCAGCTCCGGCGGTCCCCTCCTCGACGCTCGCGGCCTGGTCATCGGGATCGTCGTCTCGATCGCCGACCCAGGAGGCGACGAGGCGTTCGCCGGCATCGCGTTCGCGGTGCCGATCGGCGCGGCCCTCGGCGGTGACGAAGGCGACGGCCCGCCGGGCGGCGGGCCACAGATCTGACCGAAGCGTCAGGAGAAGGGACACCATGACCTCGACGAAGCCCCCCGAGTCGGCTCATCCACTCGAACATGTGCTGTTCGAGGTCAAACGCACGATCGTCGGGCAGGACGTCCTGCTGGAGCGCATGGCCGTCGCGCTGATCGCCGACGGCCACCTGCTCGTCGAGGGCGTGCCCGGCCTGGCCAAGACGCTCGCGGTGAGGTCGCTGGCCGCCGCGATCGCCGGGAGTTTCCAGCGTGTCCAGTTCACCCCCGACCTGGTGCCCGCCGACCTCGTGGGCACGCGGGTCTACCACCAGCACTCCGGGGAGTTCAAAACCGAGCTCGGCCCGGTGTTCGCGAACCTGCTGCTGGCCGACGAGATCAACCGCGCCCCCGCCAAGGTGCAGAGCGCCCTGCTGGAGGTGATGCAGGAGCATCAGGTGACGATCGGCCGTGAGACGTTCCGGGTGCCCGAGCCGTTCCTGGTCATGGCGACGGAGAACCCGATTGAGTCGGAGGGCACCTATCCGCTGCCGGAAGCGCAGGTCGACCGTTTCATGATGAAGGTGGTCGTCGACTATCCGACGCAGGCCGAAGAGCAGGCGATCGTCGGCCGGGCGCTGCTTCCGCCGGAGCCGCCGCAGCCGATGGTGACGGCCGAGGACCTGATCGCGATGCGGGCCCGCGCGCAGAAGGTGTACGTCGATCCGGCGATCGTCGACTACGCGGTACGGCTGGTCGCCGTGACGCGCTCCCCCGCGACGGCCGGGCTCGGCGAGCTGGAACGGTACGTCACGTACGGGGCGAGCCCGCGGGCGTCCATCGCGCTCGTCACGGGCGCCCGGGCGCTGGCGTTCCTGCGCGGCCGCGACTACGTCCTGCCGCACGACCTGTCCGAGCTCGCCCTCGACGTGATGCGCCACCGCCTCGTGCTGTCCTACGAGGCCCTCGCGGACGACGTCGACGCCGATACGATCATCACCAGGGTGCTCGGCGCCGTCCGGACGCCCGACGTCGTCCTGCAGAACCGCTGAGCCATGGCCACCGCCCCAGAAAGGCTCCTGCTCCGCCTGGAGTGGAAGGTCGTCCGCAGGCTCGACGGCCGGCTCCAGGGCGCCCACCGCACCACGCACCGCGGCTCCGGGATCGACTTCACCGGGCTGCGCGCCTACAGCGAGGGCGACGACGCCCGGCACATCGACTGGAACGTGACCGCACGGCTGGACGAGCCGCACCTGCGCGTGTTCACCGAGGACCGCGAGCTGACGGTGTGGCTCGTGCTCGACCGGTCGGCGTCGATGCTGGCGGGCCGGCCGGGGCGCGGCAAGCACGACGTGCTCGCCGAGCTCGCGCTCGTCCTCGCCCGGCTGTTCGGCCGGGGCGGCAACCGCGTCGGCGCCCTGCTGTTCGACACCGGGATGCTGCAAGTCGTGCCGCCCGGCACCTCCCGGCGGCACGCGCTGCGGATCGGCGCCGAGCTGGAACGCACCGCGGAACCCACCTCGGGGGCGCGTAGCGGCACCACCACCGACCTGGCAGAGATGCTCGACGCGGCCGGACGGCTCGCGCGCCGCCGCGCACTCATCGTCGTGCTGTCGGACTTCATCGGCGACGGCGACTGGGAGCGCTCGCTCCAGCGCCTGGCCCGGCGGCACGAGGTGGTCGCGCTGCGGATCGTGGACACGGCCGACGACGTACTGCCTGAGGCCGGGCTGATCGTGGTCGAGGACGCCGAGACCGGCGAGCAGCTCGTCGTCGACTCCGCCGACCCGCTGTTGCGGGTCCGCTTCCGCGAAGCCGTCGACGCCCGCGACGCCCGGCTCACGGCGGGCATGCGCCGGGCCGGGGTGCCCGTCCACCGCGTCGACACCGACCGCGATCTGGCCGAGGCGCTCGTCGAGGTGGTCGCCCGGACCCGGGACCGGTCGGCATGACACTGTCGTCTCCGCTGCTGCTGGCCGTCGGACTGCTCGTCACGGCGGCGCTCGCCTGGGCGGCCGTCGTCTCGGCGCGTCGCCGGACGGCCGCGCTCGCCGCGGCCGGCGTCGCCGTGCCGGGCGGCCGCCGGGCGTACCTCGGCACCGGCCTGACGATCGCCGGCGTCGGGGTGCTGGCGATCGCCACCGCCGGACCGGCGGCCATGGTGCCGGTCCCGCGGACCGCGGGCACCGTCATCCTCGCCATCGACGTCTCCAACAGCATGGGCGCCGACGACGTCGCGCCCACCCGGCTGGCGGCCGCGCAACGGGCGGCCCGCGCCTTCGTGGCGGCGCAGCCCGCCAGCGTCGACATCGGGGTCGTGGCGTTCGAGCGGGGCGGGCTCACCGCCGCACGGCCCGACGCCGATCACACCATCGCACTCGCGGCCATCGACAGGCTGAAGATCACTGGGGGCACCTCACTGGGGGCGGCCATCATGGCCTCGCTGACGGCGATCACCGGCAAGCCGGTGGCCGTCGGTCGCGACGGCGCCGCGCCCGACATCGGCTACTGGCCGTCGGCGACGATCGTGATCTTCTCCGACGGCCAGAACACGAGCGGGGACGTCGAACGGGCCGCCGCCGTGGCCCAGCGGGCGGGCGTCCACATCCACACCGTCGGGGTCGGCACCGCGGCCGGGGCGACGGTGAAGGTCGACGGCTACCACCTGCAGACCTCGCTCGAGGAGGACACCCTCACCTTGATCGCGGAGACCACCGGCGGCGCCTACCGCCCCGCCTCCGACGCCGCGGGCCTCGACGGGATCGCCGACACGATCGACCTGCGGCTCACCGTCTCCGACGAGCCGCTGCCCCTCGCCGGCGGGCTGATCGGGCTCGCCCTCGCGCTGCTCACCGCAGGAGCGGCGCTCACCGTGCTCCGGTCTGGACGGGTGATCTGAATGTCGTTCTCATGGCCGTGGGCGCTGCTGTCCGTCCTGATCATCCCGCTGATCTTCATCATCCGCGAGTGGGCGCGGCGCCGCCGCAGGCGGGCCGCCGTGCGCGTCACCTCGATCGCGCTCGTACGCAGCGCCCTGCCCGGCCGTACGCGCTGGACGCGGAGGATCCCCGCTGCACTGTTCGTCGCCGGGCTCGCGCTGCTCGCGGTCGGGGCCGCGCGGCCGCAGGCGTCGGTGCCGGTGCCGCAGACGTCGGCGACGATCCTGCTCGCGCTCGACACCTCCGGCTCCATGTGCTCCACGGACGTCGACCCCAACCGCATCACCGCCGCGAGGAAGGCCGCCGCGGAGTTCATCGAGTCGCAGCGGGGCGGGCCGCGCATCGGCCTGGTCACCTTCGCGGGCACGGCGGCTCTGCTCGTCCCTCCCACCGACGACACCGACTCGCTGCTCGATGCGCTGGACGGCCTCACCGTGGCCCGGGGCACCGCGATCGGGCAGGCCATGCTCACCTCGATCGACGCGATCGCGGAGGTCGACCCGTCGGTCGCCCCCACCGGCGCGAACCCCGGCAACGGCGGGGACGGCTACGCCGGCGCCGCGATCATCGTGCTCACCGACGGCGCCAACACCCAGGGCGTCGACCCCCAGACCGCCGCCCAGGAAGCAGCCCTGCGCCGCGTCCGCGTCTTCACCATCGGTTTCGGCACCACGAACCCGGCCCCGATGGTCTGCGACAACTCACAGTTCGACGGCCGCGGCTGGGGCGGCGGCTTCGGCGGCCGCGGCAGATTCGACAGCGGCCGCAACATCCGCATGATCGACGAGCCCGCACTCAAGCGCATAGCCCAGACCACCGGCGGCTCCTACCACCGTGCCGAGAACGCCGACCAGCTCCAAAGCGCCCTCGACGCCCTCCCGGGCAGCTTCACCGTCATCAACCGCCGGGTCGACACGGCCGCCGCCTTCGCCGCCGGCGGCGCCATCCTCATTGCCGCGGCCCTGTCCCTCTCCCTCTGGTGGAACCGCCCCCGGACCCCGACCCGCTGAGGGCACCGATCATCCCGCTGATGTCTCACGCCCGCCGAGAGTGATCAACCCATCCCTCTGAGGTCCGCGGGTCCGCCGTGGACCGCGCTGATGCGCAGCCCCGCCGCCGTCATCTGCCGACGACGTCTGCGGCGCTCCGGGCGGTAGCGGCCGGGTGGCCGCCAGGCCGAGGGCCAGGCAGGTCAGCGGGATGGCCGGTGCCACGTACCGGATGTCGTAGCTGTGCAGGAACGCCGGTGCCAGCACGAAGGCCGCGGCGGCCAGGCCGGGCAGGAGCGCGTCCACGCGCCGCCGCACCGCCGCGAGGACCAGGGCGGCGGCGAGCACCACCATGAGCAACGGGAACGGCAGGTAGCCGAAGCGCTGGTAGGCACGCAGCCAGCCCGCGTACGGCTCGATGATCCTGGTGGCGGCCGGGCCGCCCTCGTACGCCTCCGCGACGGCCCGGACCGACTTCTGCAGGGGCCGCTCCTCCAAGGGGAACCAGTAAGGGTTCCGCTTGGTCGCCACGTCCGGGCCCGTGGTACGTTCCCAGCGCAGCAGCCACCGCAGGTCATACCCGGCGGCGGTCACGTAGTCGACCGGCTGCGCCCGGATGGCGGCCCAGGCGAACTGGCCGGCGAGCGCGTTGCGTTCGCCGCCGCGCACCTCATTGATCGGTGACCACGGGGCCCACAGCCAGAACGGCGGCGCCGGCCTGGAGGCCACGGGCGTACGGGGGCACAGCCGGGCGAGCCGGGGCTCCGGGCGGATCACGGAGCAGTCGGCGAACGTCGCGGTCCGCGCCCACAGGAACAGGCCGTCGGCCCTGGTCAGCCCGAAGGTGCCGCTCGTGGCCGACATCCAGGTCGCGTACGCCAGCAGCGGCACCGCGCCCGCCACGGCGAAACCGCACCAAACCCGCCATCCGCAGCGGCGAAGGAGGAGGTAGCCGGCCGTGAGGCCGAGCGCCACCAGGCCGATCGTCCTGGTGAGGGTCGCCAGCGCCAGCAGGATCCCGCCGGTCGCCGCGACCGCCGGCGTGATCCGCCGTCGCAGCAGCGCCAGGATTCCGCCGGTGGCCAGCACGGCGAAGAGCGCGTCCGCCATGATCATGTGTTCGAGCAGGATCAGGAACTCGTCGAACAGCAGCGGAGCCGCCACGATTGTCGCGCTCCACCCGGGCAGGCCCCGTCGCCGCAGCAGCGCGTACACCGCGACGGCCAGCGCCAGGCCCAGCAGGTGCTGCACCGCGGTCACCAGCTCCAGGCCCGGACCGGGCGACAACACGGCGAGGAACAGCGAGTATCCCAGCGGCCGGAACTCCCCCGGCACGGGCCGGGCGGCCGACGTCAGGTAGGCGAAGGAGTCGGCCCAGAACCACAGCGCCGGCCGGTAGCCGAGCATCGCCAGTCCTCGCAGGGCCAGTGCGAGCAGCAGTGCGACGACGAACACCCGGTGCCGCTTTACGGGCAGCACGAAATCAACGGCCGGTGCCGTCATGAGCAGGCTCCTGTGGCGGGGTCAGCCGAGCCCTCTCACGCGAGGGCCCGCCGACGGGACGGGGTCATGGGGGGGTGGGATGTCCCTCACGCATGCGGGGAGGGGGCGGCGTCATACCTCTTATCGGGGGTGTCGCCCACGAAGGCCTGCTGGAGCGATCCAGGTCGGTGATGACGAGGTTCGAGCAGGTGTAATCGACCTGGTGTGTTCACGTTTCACCTCGATCTGTGCGACGAAAGGCGAGATGATCTTTCCATTTCGTTCGTCTCGAACACAAGATCGATTCCGGTAATGCCCAATTCCCGATCTCGCGGCGTGCAGGGGCTTCGCGTCGGCCTCCGGGAGCAGGTCGCGGGCCGCGAGGGTGCTCACCGGCGTCTGCGTGCCGCGCATGAACCCAGTCATGGAGCGGTGGGTGGGAGCGCGTCAGAAGTGGACGGCCCGGACCTCCGTCACGGTGAAGTCATCGACGGTGTGCCGGTTCTGCACAAGGAACCCCACCAGTCCCGCCACCGCCTCCACTCCGTAGGCGGCTCGGGCCTGGCCGGTCAGGAGAAAGACCAGGGGAGTCGACGGTTGGTCGAGCGCGAAGTTACGGCCGTGGCGATGCACGTCGTGCAGGACTTTGATCGGAATCGGCCGGGGTGAGGTGAACCATACCGCGACCTCCCACAGCGGCAGGGCCGGATCGGCTTCGCCCGCGGATTGGTAGCACGTCACGCAGCCCTCGGCGACATGCTGCCCATGGAGACATGTCCACCGGGCGATCTCGGCCTGGGGTTGACTGCGCGCACCGAGGACTGCTGTCTCGACAACGCGACGGCGCACCGGATGTGTTCTGGATCGGGTCATGGGCTCGCTGATGATGAATCCTCCAGGTCGTCGCAGAATTCGCCTGGCGATGAGGCTGGTCAGCCGGTGGGGACGGGGCGCCGGGCGTAGGAGACGAGGTGGTCGATCTCGATGAAGCCCGCCGCGTCGAAGAGGGCCCAGGCAGACTCCGGGCCGCCGGCGGCGTACAGGACGGCGTCCGACGCTCCGCGATCGTGCAGGATGGTGTCGGCCTCCCGCAGCAGCGCGCGTTCCAGCATCACGTCGGCGTGTCCGGTGTCCGCGCCGAACCACCACAGGACGCCATGCCCGTCCATGGGCTCCTCGACGACGAGCTCGGCGGAGCGGTCGTCGTCGTGGGCCTTGAGCCACCATCCCTGCGGTGCCGTGCTGCTGACCACCTCGACCAGCGGACTCGTGGCGGTATCGATCTCGTGTGGTCCCGCACGGCGCAGATATCGCCAGGAATCGCGGCCGGAGAATCCGGCGTGCTCGAGGACCTTGCTGGTGACGGGCCGGCGACCTGTCGGCAGGGCTCCCAGGCCGAGGCCCGGCGCGGCGGTGAAGGCATTGATGAGGTCCCTGTCGCCGAGAGCGTGCAGGGCATGGGAAACGAGCGCTTGGATCACGTCCAGGACCTCGCGCCCGTGCAGCCACAGGATCTGACCGGTGTCGTGGTGCCGATGCACGGCGTAAGACACCACTCCGACGACCTGGCCGTCCGGGTCCACCAGAACGTCAGTTTTCGGGCGTTCGAGCTCCGCCCAGGGAGCGGGGTCGCGATGAGATGTCCCGGCTACTGCACAGTCGAGCGTGTCTGGCGTACACACCGGTTGGCCGGGCAAGCGGTCGGCATCGGCCAGTGCGAGCACGGCCTCCCGATCGGAGCCGCGGTAGCGGCGCATCTTCGTGCCCTCGCCCGGTCCGCGTGCGGGTGACTGGCAGCGGGTGAGGATCTCGCTCGCCGTCAACGTGTTGCCCGTGCGTGCGGCGGTTGTCATCGCGGCCGCCGCGATGGGCGCGGAGGTGTCTGGCGGGATCACCAGAAGCATGAAGCCGTCCTGGTTACTGCGGATCACGCGGATCGTGTTGGGCGCTGCGGAGTAGCCGCTGACGCGCAGGAAACGGCCGCCGATGAGGAGGTGTGCCGGGACGTCGTCCCATGCGGTCAGGTCGAGCCGGACCCGCAGGACGGGGCCGAGCCGGTCCTGCAGAATGCTGACGAGGGCGGGCAACTCGCGGTTGAGGTCGGTGGAGTAGGGCCACCAAGCGCCGTCGAGCGTTCCGTCCCTGGTCAGCGTCGGCTCCAAGAACACCCGGGCCGGACGGAGACGGATGGGCGCTATGAGGTGATGATGGTTCGGCATCTGGCGTGCCGCCTGTCTCCGGTGCCAAGGACCGGTTACGCCCGAGGCGATGCCGACGCGGTTGCCGACATGCGAAAGTCTCAGGTGAATTCAGCATACGCCGCCTCTGCGCCTCACCCGGCTGCGGCCGTCACAGCTTCTCAAGCTTGGTGTACGGCGCGGCTATGCGGTACGTCTCCGCGCCGAAATCGACGAGAACGGCGACGTTCTGCTCAACTGCGATGACCCGGCCGAGGCCGTATTTGTCATGGCTCACCCGGTCTCCCGCCACAAATTGCTCGACGGGGGGTGGCGGGACTTCGGGAACGTTGAAGGGGCTTCCAGGCAGGCGTCGCCGGACCGCGGCTTGAGTAGGCCTCATTGGTACAAGTATGCGGCCAGCCAGCCTGATAAATCGACCTTTAGCGGGAAATGCCGGTGGATTTCCTTCTGTCGCGGTCTGGGCTGGGGTGCTGCTGAACGCTGCTCGACAGGACAATCCGCCTGTTCCGCCGACGGATGTCGTGAAGCTCCAGGGCCCAGTGACCCGGGGTGAAACGAGATCCGGGCCCGCCCCCTAGGGGAGCGGACCCGGACTCATGACGCGCGGCAGATCAGGCGGCGACGATGTTCTCCGCCTGCGGGCCCTTCTGGCCCTGGACGACGTCGAAGGACACCTTCTGCCCCTCGCTCAGCTCGCGGTAGCCACCGTTGGCGACGATGTTGGAGTAGTGCGCGAAGACGTCGGCGCCGCCGCCGTCCTGCGCGATGAAGCCGAAGCCCTTTTCAGAGTTGAACCACTTGACGGTTCCGGTAGCCATGTCGATCTCCTTCAGAGATGTGCAGGAAACTAGAGAATTCGCACCGCGCGAATCTCCTGTCGCCGCGATGAGCCCATCCGGAGATGACCGGTAAACGAAAAACGCGCCTGAAGAGTGAGCTCTGTCAGGCGCGCAAAAGTCTTTATGGGTGCCATAACTGCAACGCTCATCAGCGTATCACAGGTTTCTGGTGCTCTCCACGTATGCGGGGCTACGTGGTGCTGACCCTGCTCGGGCCGGTCCGGCCGTCCCATACCCGGCGGGCAGGAAGCGGCGTACGGGGGCGGGGCCACTCCGCCGCGCGACCTGGGTCGCATGAGGTCATTCCGCATGCCGAGCGACTCGGTCGGTTGGAAGCCGTCGCCCCGCCCACCGGACCAACGCCCAGCTCCAGCCACAGCGATGAGGCTGCCTGACGCGCCGATTCCAATGCGACGCCGGCCTGGTCGCGCTGCCGCTCTCCCTTGTTCCGCAGCGGCGCGTGGGCACGAGCATGACGGCCAGGGCGGTCAAGGGGTGATGCGCTGGTCAGGGGCCGGCTGTGAACGCGGCGTGCCGGGCCCTCGCGTCGGCCTCCGGGAGCAGGTCGCGGGCCGCCAGCCAGGCCGCCGCGCCCGCCGCGTCCCGCGCCGTCGTCACCGTCTTGCCGGCCAGCAACTCCGTCACTGCCCGGCGCACCGGCCCTTCGCTGGTGAGCACGCTCCCGGCGAGCACCACCGGCCCGGACACGTGCACCCGTCGCAATGTGGCGACCAGATGGTCGGCGGCCTCGTGCACGATCGTGACCGCCATCGGGTCACCTGCCTCGGCGGCCCGGCTGACGAGCGAGGACAGGGCGGCCAGGCGCATGTGGTGGGCCTGCGCCAGCCGGACGATGCGGTCGGCGACGTCACGCGGCGTGGCCGGCCGCTCGTCGCCGAGGAAGTCCTTCGCCACGAGCGAGACCAGCAGCCCGGAGCCGGAACTCGGCGCCACCTCGGACGGCCCAGCGGCACCGATCTCCGCCTCGGACGGCCCCCTGGCACCGATCTCCGCCTCCGGCCCAGGCGCGCCGATCTCCGCCTGCGGCCCACCCGCGTCGATGGTCTCGACCGGCAGGCCGCGGTCGAAGGCGTCGACCACCGCCATCGCGGCCGCCCGCCCGATCCAGAAACCGGACCCCGCGTCGCCCAGCAACCACCCCAGCCCGTCGGCGATCCGGTCGAGCCGGTGGTTCACGATCCTGGCCGCCGCCGCGCCCGTGCCGGACAACAGCAGCGCCCCATCGGGCTCAGGGGTGCCGGCCGCGTACGCGATGGGCAGGTCCCCGGAATAGCGCGGCCCCGGCGCGATCCCGTGATCGGCCCAGACCTTGGCGAGCTCCGGCGCCATCTCGGCCACGTGGCCGGCGACGCCGGCCAGCGACGCCACCACGCGCCCGCCGTCGTGCGGCCCGAGCGCCGCGCCCAGCGCCTCCCGGACGGCCGCCACCGCCTTGGCCAGCCCGTGGGCGCTGGGATTGCCCGCGCCGGCCCGCGCGTAGCCCACCCGGGTGCCGTCGAGCGCGTGGACGGCGACGCGCGTCGACGTGGCTCCGGCATCGACACCGACGACTAGCGATTCAGTCACGGAACGAGTCTGGGGGTTGACGCGACAGGGAAGCAAGAATAATTTTCGCCAGAAGACCGGGTATTCGGAAGGAATATTCGTGACTTCAGGAGCGCTCGGGCGCGTCGAAACAGAACTACCCGGTTTGCCGGAGGCGTTGCGCCGGGTCGGCGAGGTGATCCTCGGTGATCCGGCCGAGGCCGCGCGCTCGACCATCATCGCGCTGGCCGAGCGGGCCGGCAGCTCGCCCGCGACTGTGACCAGGTTCTGCCGGGCCTTCGGCTTCTCCGGCTACGCCGAGCTGCGCGTCGCGCTCGCCACCGAGACCGGCCGGGCCGCGCAGGCGGGCTGGGGCGCGGGCGTCGGTCACGAGATCGGCCCCGACGACCCGCTCGACACGGCCATCGAGGTGATGGCCGCCGCCGACACCAGGCTCATCCAGGACACCGCCGCACAGCTCGACCTGGACGTGGTCGCCAAGATCGCCGACGCCGTCGTGGCGGCCCCGCGGGTGCTCCTCGTCGGCGTCTCGACCAGCGGAAACGTCGCCACCATGTTCGAGGGCAGGCTGCGCCGCATCGGCATCCCCGGCTGGAGCGCGGGCGACGCCCACGTGGCCCTGTCGGAGGCGGCGCTGCTCAAGCAGGGCGACGTGGCCATCGGCATCAGCCACCGGGGCCGCACCCGCGAGGTCATGGAGGCGCTGGCCGAGGCGGGCAGCCACGGCGCCACGACGGTCGCGGTCACCTCCTTCGCCCGCTCCCCGCTGGCGGAGCTGGCCGACTTGGTGCTGACCACCGCCAGCAGGGAGACCACGTTCCGGCTCGGGGGGCTGGCCGCCGTCCACTCGCAGCTCTTCGTGCTGGACGCCGTCTACGTGGCGGTCGCCCAACGCACCTACGAACGCACGAACGAGGCGTTCGAGCGCACGATCAGCGCCGTGGAGAGCCACCGGGTGGAGAGAGGCTGAATGACGTACGCAACCAAGGTCCTCGACCTGGCACGACAGGTCGCCGAGAGCCAGGCGGAGCCGGTGAGGAAGGCGGCCGGGTTGGTGGTGGCCGCGATCCGGGCGGAGGGCGTGGTCAACGCCTTCGGCTCGGGGCATTCCGAGGCCATCGCCATGGAGATCGCCGGACGGGCCGGCGGCCTCGTCCCCAGCAACCGCCTCTCGCCCAGAGACCTCGTCCTGTACGGCGGGCAGCCGCCCAGCGTGCTGACCCCCGAGCTGGAGCGCGATCCGGCCATCGCGCACCAGATCTATGACCTGGCGCCGGTCGAGCCGCAGGACGTGTTCGTGCTGATCTCCAGCTCGGGCGTGAACGGCGCCGTCGTCGAGCTTGCCGGGATCGTCAAGGACCGCGGACATCCGCTGATCGCGATCACCTCGGTCCAGCACAGCACGCGGATGACCTCCCGCCACCCGTCCGGCGCCAAGCTGCTCGACCTGGCCGACGTCGTGCTGGACAACGGCTCGCCGTACGGGGACGCCATCCTCGACCTGCCCGGCGGCGGCAGCTACGGTGCGGTGTCCACGATCACCTCGGCGTTGCTCGCGCAGATGGTGGTCACGGAGGCGGTCGAAGAGCTCGTGGCGCTGGGTGAGACGCCGCCCGTCTACCTGTCGGTAAACGTTACCGGCGGCGACGAGCACAACAAGGCCCTGGAGAGCCGGTACGCAGGGCGCATCCGACGCGGAACATGAAATGTCAGGAGTACTAATAATGTCCGACACCCCCCAGATCAGCAGACGTGGATTCCTGCGCGCCGCGGCGCTCGTGCCGGCGGCAGGGGCGCTGGCCGCATGTGCCACACCCGCCGCCCCGCCCGCCGCCTCGAGCTCGTCCGCGCCGGTCGCCACCAGCGCGGCCAACCCGTTCGGCGTGGACGCCAAGAAGCCGCTGGAGGTGTGGATCTTCGACGGCGGCTTCGGCCAGGACTACGCCAAGAACATCCACCAGCCCCTGTTCAAGACCAAATACCCCGACGTCGAGATCAAGCACAACGCGACCAAGGAGATCACCAAGGTCCTCCAGCCGCGCTTCGCCGGCGGCAACCCGCCAGAGGTGATCGACAACTCCGGCGCCAACTTCATCGACTTCGGCGCCCTCTCCCAGGATGGCCAGCTCCAGGACCTGACCCCGCTGCTCGACGCGCCCTCGTGGGACGACCCGAACACCAAGGTGAGGGACACCATCGACCCGTCGGTCATCGAGATCGGCACCTACGACGGCAAGTTCAGCGTGCTGGGCTACGTCAACTACATCCACGGCATCTGGTACTCGCAGAAGGTGTTCAGGGACAACGGCTGGCAGATCCCGAAGACCTGGGACGAGTTCATCGCGCTCTGCGAGACGATCAAGAAGTCCGGCAAGATGGCGCCCTTCACCTACGCCGGCAAGTTCCCGCAATACCTGTACGAGCCACTGCTCACCATGGCCGCCAAGATCGGCGGCAACGAGGTGCTGGTCAACATCGACAACCTCGAGGACGGCGCCTGGACCACCGAGGCCATGAAGTCCGCGGCCACCGCCTGGGCCGAGGTCGGCGCCAAATACCTCATGGAGGGCACCACCGGCCTCGACCACGTCCAGACGCAGACCGCGCAGAACAAGTACAAGGTCGCCATGCTGCCCTCCGGCTCCTGGCTGGAGAACGAGCAGAAGACCACCACACCGCCCGACTTCGAGTACGGCATGTTCCCGATCCCCGACGTCACCGGGTCCGACAAGATGCCCTATGGCACCCTGCACACCCAGCCGGGCGAGAACTTCATCGTCTCCGCCAAGAGCCCCCACCCCCAGGCGGGCATGGAGTACCTGCGGGGCATGCTGTCGAAGAAGGCCGCCGGGGACTTCAGCGCGTTGGTGCGCACCCTGACCGTGGTCAAGGGCGCCACCGAGGGCAAGGACATCTCTCCGGGCGTGACCAGCGCCTCCAAGGCCGTCACCGACGCAGGCGCCAACACCGTTTACTACCGCTGGTTCAACTGGTACGGCCCGCTCAAGGACGAGGCCATCGCCGCCACCGGCCAGCTCATGTCCGGCGGCCTGACGCCCGACAAGTACCTGGAGCGCATCCAGAAGAAGGCCGACGAGATCAAGAACGACTCCTCGATCAAGAAGTACAAGCGCTAATGATCTTCAACAGGTATCGCCGCGGGCTGTTCATCACCTCGTTCCTGGCAGCCCCGGTGATTCTCTACCTGGTTTACGTCATCTCGCCGTACATCCAGGCGTTCTACATCGCGATGACGGACTGGCGCGGCGTGACGGCCACGCCGCGCTTCATCGGCCTGGACAACTTCGAGCGACTGCTCGGCGACGGGACGTTCTGGAAGGCCGTCAGCCACAACGGCGCCCTGCTCCTCCTGTTGCCGCTGATCACGATCGTCATCGCCCTGTTCTTCGCCTTCCTGCTCAACGTGGGCGGCCCGCAGGGCGTGACGGGGATCCGCGGGTCGAAGTTCTACCGTGTGGTGTTCTTCTTCCCGCAGGTCCTGGCGGTCGCGGTGGTGGCGGTGCTGTTCCAGCAGGTGTTCCGGCCGGACGGCAGCGGCATGCTGAACGGCCCGCTGATGGCGCTGGGCCTCCCGCCGATCGGCTTCCTGTCCGACCCCGACGTGGCGTTCTGGTCGGTGCTGGGGGTCATGGTGTGGCAGGCGGTCGGCTTCTACGTCGTGCTCTTCTCCGCCGGCCTGGCCTCCATCCCCAGAGACATGTTCGAGGCCGCGCAGATCGACGGAGCGGGTCGCCTCAGCCTCTTCTTCCGCATCACGCTTCCCCTGCTCTGGGACACTGTGCAAGTGGCCTGGGTCTACCTGGGCATCCTCGCCCTGGACGTGTTCGCGATCGTCTGGGTGATGACCGACCAGCACGGCGGCCCCGACTTCTCGACCACGGTCATGGCGGCCGAGATCTACCGCAACGCGTTCCAGTACTTCCGGTTCGGCTACGCCTCGGCGCTGGGCGTCGTGATGTTCTTCTTCACCGTCGGCTTCGCGATCCTCTCGCTGCGCCTGTCCCGACGCGAACGAATCGAGTACTGATGACAACGATGATCTCGTGGACAGCGGCGAACTCCCGCAAGCTCGCCCGCCAAGAGCGCAGGCGGCGCCTCGGGCCGCTGGGCGTGCTCACGCACCTGGCGTTGCTGCTGTGGACGCTGCTGACGGTGGTGCCGATCCTGTGGACGTTCCTGGCCTCGGTCAAGAGCGAGGACGAGATCTTCGGCGACGCCTGGTCGATGCCCGCCGCGCTGCGCTGGGACAACTTCGCCCGGGCGTGGGAGCAGGCGCACATCGGGCAGTACATGCTCAACAGCGTCATCGTGGTGTCGTTCAGTACGTTCGGCACGATGCTCATCGGCTCGATGGCCGCGTACGTCCTGGCCCGCTACCCCTTCCGCGGCAACCGCGCGATCTACCTGCTCTTCGTCTCGGGGCTGGCGTTCCCGGTCTATCTCGCACTGACGCCGCTGTTCTTCGTCGTCCAGAACATGGGCAACGTGCCGGTCGTCGGCCCGTTCATCGGCCTGAACACGCACGCCGGGCTCGTCCTGGTCTACATCGCGTACTCGATGCCGTTCACCGTCTTCTTCCTGTCGGCCTTCTTCCGCACGCTCCCGAGGGCGGTGGGAGAGGCCGCCATGGTGGACGGCGCCTCCCACACCCGCGTCTTCTTCCAGATCATGCTGCCGATGGCCCGGCCCGGCATCATCAGCATCACCATCTTCAACATCCTGGGGCAGTGGAACCAGTACCAGCTCCCGCTGGTGTTGCTGCAGGAACGGGACAAGTGGGTGCTGACCCAGGGCATCGCCGACATCTCCACCGCCGCCGGATACGACCAGGACTGGTCGGCCCTGTTCGCCGCCCTTACCCTGGCCATCCTCCCGATGCTGGTCGTCTACACGGTGTTCCAACGCCAGATCCAGTCCGGCCTGACGTCGGGAGCGCTGAAATAATCGGGTGACCGGGCAGGCACGATCTGGTTGGCTGCCTGCCATGAAGTCGGCATGGGTGGGGGAGCGCGTGCGCCTGCGCGCGATGGAGCCCGAGGACTGGGAGACGTTCCACGCTTTCGAGGAGGATTCCGAAGCCACCAGGAACAGCTGGCGCCTCCACCCGCCCACCTCGGCCGCGTCCGCCAGGAAGTGGGCCGTCGAACAGTCCGAGCAGAAGGCCGACCTCGACGAGTTCCGCCTCGTGATCGCCACCACGGACGACGACGCCCCCGTCGGGGGCCTCAACACCCACACGGTGGACCGCGTCAACGGCACCTTCGCGTACGGGATCGCCATCGGCGAGCCCCACCGGCGCAGGGGCTACGCCGCCGACGCCATCGTGATCCTGCTGCGCTACATGTTCTTCGACCGCCGCTTCCAGAAGGCCGAGGCCGGGGTCTTCTCCTCCAACGAGGCGTCGCTGGCCCTGCACCGGCGGCTCGGCTTCGTCGAGGAGGGCCGCCGGCGCAGGAGCCACTACGCGGGCGGCCGCTTCGAGGACGAGGTCCTCTTCGGGATGACGATCGAGGAGTTCACCGAGCGTTACGCCTGAAGCTCGGCCCGCAGCTTCCGCGTGGCGGCGGCCACGTTCGCCAGGGCCGCCTCCACCTGCTCGTACGTCCGCGTCTTCAGCCCGCAGTCCGGGTTCACCCAGACCCGCTCCACAGGTAGTGCCCGCAACGTCCTCCGCAGCAGCTCCTCGACCTCCTCTGCCGACGGCACGCGCGGCGAGTGGATGTCGTAGACCCCCGGCCCGAGCCCGCGCCCGAAGGAACCCACCGCCCCCAGGATCCGCGCCCCCGACCGGGCGGACTCGATCGTGGTCACGTCCGCGTCCAGCCCGTCGATGGCGGCCAGGATCTGGTCGGCGTCGGAGTAGCACAGGTGCGTGTGGATCTGCGTGCGATCACTCGCCCCCGAGGTGGCCCGCCGGTACGCCGCCACAGCCCACTCCAGGTACTCCTCCTGCGCCGCCCGCCGGAGCGGCAGCAGCTCGCGCAGCGCCGGCTCGTCCACCTGGATGATCGACACCCCGGCCGCTTCCAGGTCGCGCACCTCGTCCCCGATGGCCTCCGCCACCTGGAACACCACGTCCCGCAGCGGCAGGTCGTCACGGACGAACGACCAGGCCACGATCGTGACGGGCCCGGTGAGCATGCCTTTGACCGGCTTGTCCGTGAGCGACTGCGCGTACGTGGCCCACCGCACGGTGATCGGCTCAGGCCTGCGGACGTCGCCGTGCAGGATCGGGGGGCGGGTGCAGCGCGAGCCGTACGACTGGACCCAGCCGTTCCTGGTGACCGCGAAGCCGTGGAGGTGCTCGGCGAAGTACTGCACCATGTCGTTGCGCTCGGGCTCCCCGTGGACGAGGACGTCGAGGCCGAGCCGCTCCTGCACCCGGATGACGCGTTCGATCTCGGCCTCGACCCGCCGCTCGTACTCCTCTTGCGTCAGCGTCCCCGCCGCCACCGCGGCGCGCGCCGCGCGCAGCTCGCCGGTCTGCGGGAACGAGCCGATCGTGGTGATCGGCAGCGGCGGCAGCCGCAGGTGC
The DNA here is from genome assembly GCF_008065375.1 of Nonomuraea sp. SYSU D8015. Classification (GTDB taxonomy): domain Bacteria; phylum Actinomycetota; class Actinomycetes; order Streptosporangiales; family Streptosporangiaceae; genus Nonomuraea. Next base: position 152,792 of record NZ_VJYI01000014.1, on the reverse strand, counting down.
CCGGCCTGCGCCGCCGCCCGCACCGCGTACGGGCCGCGCCCCTCCACGACCACCGGCCCCGCCAGCGGCGCCGACGGCTCGTCGAGCGGCGCCTCCAGGAAGCCGGCGGCCGCGAGCGCCACCACCTCGGCCACCTTCTGCTCCGCGAAGGCCAGCCGCGACCGCAGCGCCGGATCCAGGTCCGGCTCGGCCTCGACGTCGTAGGGCACGTGCAGCAGCGAGCACGACGTGCTCACGGTCACCCGGTCCGCCTCGATCGCCCCCAGCTTGGCCAGCGCCCGCTCGGGCGAGGTCCGCCACACGTCCCGCCCGGACACCACACCCGCGACCACCGTCTTCCCGGTCAGATCGGCAACGGGCACGCCGCCGCGCACCAGGTCGACCCCGATCGCCTCCACCGGCGTGGCCGCCAGCACCGGGAGGGCCTCCCCGAGCTCGCCGAAGTAGGACGCGACGAACAGCCCCGGCCGCGAGCCCACCGACCCCAGCCGCTCATAGGCGGTCCGCACGGCCGCCAACTCCTCCGCCGTCCTGTCCTGCACCAGCGCCGGCTCGTCCAGCTGCACCCACTCGACGCCCTCGGCGGCCAGCAGGGCGAGCAGCTCCTCGTAGCAGGGCAGCACGTCGTCCAGCCGGTCCAGCGCCGACGCCAGCAGCAGGAACGTCACGGGACCGACCACGACGGGCCGCGTCTCGTACCCCAGCGCCCGCGCCTGCCGCACCTCGCCCAGCGGCTTGCCCGCGTCCAGCTTGAACGCGCTGTCCAGGCCGATCTCCGGCACGATGTAGTGGTAGTTCGTGTCGAACCACTTCGTCATCCGCAGCGGCGCGAGCCCCTCGGTGCCCCTGGCCATCGCGAAGTAGGGGTCCTCGGCCGCGCGATACCGCTCCGGCACCGCGCCGAGCAGCACCGCCGTGTCGAGCACCTGGTCGTACAGCGAGAACGTGTTCGACGGCAGCCCCTCCAGCCCGAGCTCGGCCAGCCTGCGCCAGGTCCGCTCCCGGATCCCGGCGCCGACCCGGTCCAGCTCCGCCCGGCTCGACCGCCCGTCCCAGTACGACTCCAGCGCCCGCTTCAGCTCCCTCCGCGGCCCGATCCGCGGGTACCCCAGCACGGTCGACTTGGGGAACGGCGACATCTCCATCAACTCCTCGTCACTCCCGATTGATCGGGTGCGATCGTGCCGAGAATTCGCCGCATCGTGCACCATGTATTGGTGCTGCTTATGCTCAAGGAGCTCCACTGCTTCACCAGGGTCGCCGGCCGGCTCAGCTTCTCGGCTGCCGCCGCCGACCTGGGCATGTCGCAGCCGGCCATGAGCCAGGCCATCACCAGGCTCGAGCGCGCCGCGGGCCTCCGGCTCTTCGAGCGCACCGCCCGCGAGGTGCGGCTCACCGCCGAGGGCAAGGCGTTGCTGCCGTACGCGGAGCAGGTGCTCGAGTCGGCTCGGGCGTTCACCGCCGAGGCAGCCAGACTCGCACGCCCGACCATTCACCTTGCTTATCCACCGTTGGTCGGCACGCTGGCGGCCCGCATCGTCCGGCGCCTGGCGAGCCGCAGCCCGTCGATCGGCGTGGAGCTACGGGTGGCCGGCCGGGCGGCGGCGGCCCAGGCCCTGGCGGCCGGCGAGGTCTCGGCCGCGATCCTGTCCACCCCGGCCCCCGCCCAGTTCGTCACGGCGGCCCGATTCCACGTGACCGTCGACCACGTGGCCGTCCCCGCCGGCCACCGCCTGGCGTCGAGCCCGAGAGTGGCCGCGGACGAGCTGAACGGCCACGTCCTGCTCACCCCGGGCACCCGCGCGTGGCCCGGCCTGCCCGGCCGCTCCCGCCTGGTGCCCGACGACGACTTCGCCGCCGCCCTCGACCTGGTGGCCGCCGGCGCCGGCCTGCTGCCGATCCCGCAGCTGCTGGCGAGGACCATCAGGCGGGACGACGTCCGCTTCGTGCCCCTGGAGGCGGGCGACCTGCGCATCACGTACGCGCTGGCCTGGTCGAGGGAGCGCGTCACACCCGAGCTGATGGCCCTGGTCCAGGCGGTGCAGGACGCGCTGTGGACGAGGTGACGGCGCCCCGGCTCACTCCGCCGTGCGGGACGGCAGGACCGGCGCGAGGATGAACCGGGTCGTGGCCCACACGAGATAGAGCAGGGGCGAGCACACGATCAACACCCCGATCACCGGGTTGACCAGAATGACCCCCACGGCGAGCCCGAGGACGACGACGTTGGCCGCGGCCAGGTACCAGCGCCTCGCCACCAGGTAGAGGCACGGCCGGACGAGGTCCCGCAGCCGTACGGAACCGTCCCGCCGCTCCGCGAGCAGCGTCATGACCGCGACCACCACCGCCACGACCAGCACCGCCGCGGCCGCGAAGAACGGCGCGAGCGCGGGACCCCACCCGGTGCGCGAGACGGCGGCCAGGTCCACGGCCAGCACGCTCACGGCGGCGGCGCCGGCCGCCCAGACGACCATCGAGCGGCCCGCGGCCCCGCGGTAGCCGTCCCAGAACGGGCGGAGCACGGCCCCCGACCCCTCGCCCAGCTCGGCGAAGCATCTGAACGCCCCGGTCAGGGCGGGCGCGCAGAGGGTCGACAGCGCGGCGAAGAACGGCCACGACGCCAGGGGATTCCTGACGACGCCGAGCGCCGCGAGGAACGGCGCGCACGCGACGGCCAGCAGGACGTTCGTCACGAGCCCGGTGTGGACGATGCGGAAGACCTTCTCGTAGGTCTCCTGCCTGGCGGGCCTGAGCAGTGCCTTCATCCTTGGGCTCTCATCCCTTGAGCCCGCTCGTCGCGATGCCGCGGATGAAGTACCGCTGCCCGAACAGGAAGATGACCAGGATCGGCAGGACCGACACGACCGCGCCCGTCATCATCATGGCGTACTCGGCGTCGTACTGGCCGACGAACGAGCGCAGGCCGAGCTGCACGGTCCACAGCTCGTTGCTGGTCAGGTAGATGAACGGCCCCATGTAGTCGTTCCACGTGTTGACGAAGGTCAGCAGGGCCAGGCTGGCCAGCGCCGGCTTCGACAGGGGCAGCATGATCCGCCGGTAGATGCCGTACTCGCTCAGCCCGTCGATCCGCGCGGCCTCGCAGAGCTCGTCCGGGATCGACATGTAGTACTGGCGCATGAGGAACACGCCGAAGGCGCCGAACGCCTGCAGCAGGATGATCGACCAGTAGGTGTTCGTCAGCTCGGCCTGCTGCATCATGATGTACTGCGGCACCATGTAGGCCTGCCACGGCACGGCGATGGTGGCGATGTAGGCGAGGAAGAGCGCGTCCCGCCCGGGGAAGCGCACCTTGGAGAACCCGTAGGCCGCGAAGCTCCCGGTGAGCACCTGCAGCAGCGTGATGGTGACCGCCAGGAACGCCGAGTTGCCCAGGTAGGTCAGCATCGGGATGCGGTCCCAGATCTCGGCGAAGTTCGACCAGCGGAACTCGCGCGGGATCCACTCGATGGGGATGGTGAAGACCTGGTTGTTCTGCTTCAGCGAGGCGGAGACCATCCACGCGAACGGCACCAGCACCAGCGCCGCCACGACGACGAGCACGGCGTAGGCCAGCACCTTGCGGACCAGGCCGCGCCCCCGGCGGGCCGCGCCCGCCGGCGCCCGCCCGGGCGAGCCGGTGGTCGCGGGGGGAGCGTCGTGCAGCGCGGTCATCGGGCGTTCCTCCGTTCGTTGAGGCGGAACTGGGCGACGGTCACGGTGAGCACGATGACGAAGAGCACCAGGGCGATGGCCGAGGAGTAGCCGAAGTTGCCCTCGGTGATGCCCTCCCGGTAGACGAGCTGGGCCAGGACCAGCGTGCTGCGGCCGGGGCCGCCGTCGGTCATGACGACGATGAGGTCGAGGACCTTGAAGCTCTGGATCGTCAGCATGACGAGGACGAAGAACGTCGTCGGCCGCAGGCACGGCACGGTGACGCTCCAGAAGCGCTGCCAGGCGTTGGCCCCGTCCACCCGGGCGGCCTCGTAGTACTCGTTCGGGATCGTCTGCAGGCCGGCCAGGTAGAGCACCATGTAGTACCCCATGTCCCGCCACACGCTGGTGAGGATCACGGCGGGCATCGCCCAGTCCGTGCTGGCCACCCACCGGGGCGGATCGGCGATGCCGATCGCTTCGAGGGCCTGGTTGACCGGTCCCGCCGTCGGGTTGAACAGCATGTTCCACACAATGGCGACGGCGACCAGCGAGGTGATGTACGGGAAGAACGCCGCGGTGCGGAAGAACTGCACGCCGCGGATCTTCCTGTTGAGCGCCATCGCCAGGCCGAGCGCGGCGACCAGCGTCAGCGGGATGTGGCCGGCGGCGTAGTACAGGGTGTTGCCCAGCGCGACGTGGAAGTTCTCGTCGTCGAGCAGGCGCTGGAAGTTCTTCAGCCCCACCCACTCGGGCGTGCTGTAGGAGTCCCAGTCCAGGAACGCCAGCGCGAACGCCGCGAGCATCGGCAGGAGCGTGAACAGCGCGAAGCCGACGAAGTTCGGCAGGATGAAGCTCCAGCCCACGAGGATGGTGCGCCAGGCGCGTTTGGGGCGGGGCCCTGCTGATGATGGGGCCGGTTGCGTGATGACCTGAGTCATGTAGTTCCTCCAGGGAAACGGCGGGCGCCGGATGCGCTCCGGTGCCCGCCGCCGCTCCCTAGTTCAGGACTTCGCTCTTGACGCGCTCGTTCATCGACTTGATGCCGTCGGCGACCGACTTGTCACCGACCATGATCAGCTCGTGCTCCTCCTTGAGGATCGTGTCCACGTCGGAGGTACGCTCACTGACCGGCATCTCCAGCACGACCTTGTCCGGCTGGAACGCCTTCTTCGACAGCTCGTCGGTCGGCATGCCCTTGAGCCCGAAGTAGGCGGTGGTGATCTCCGGGGTCTGCAGCGCGGGGACCACGCCGATCTTGGCGATCGCCTCGGCGCCCGCCTTGCCGGCGGCGAACTGCACGAACTTCTTGGCCGCGTCGGCGTTCTTGGCGCGCTTGTTGACGGCGAAGGCGGTCGGCGAGCCGAACGTCGTCACGCCCGTGCCGCCGGGACGCTGCGGCATGGGGGCCAGCGCCCACTCGACGTCGGTGGCGCCCTTCTCCTTGGCCGCCAGGAGGGCGGAGATGTACCACGTGCCCATGGGCAGCATGGCCGTCGCCCCGGTCTCGAACTGCGTCTTGTAGTCCGACTTCTGCGACATCGCGGTGGCGAAGTCGAGGGTGGCGCCGGCCTTCTGCAGCCCGAGCGCCATGTCGTACTGCTCGGTGAAGAAGTTGTAGTCGCCGCCGAGCTGGTCGCCGCCGGTCTGGGCCGCCGAGATGGCCTGCACCACCGACCGCCACGTGTGGTGGTAGGTGCCGTAGACCTTCTTGCCGCCCTCCTCCTTCGTGAGCTGCTGCGCGAGCTTGGCGTACTGGTCCCAGGTGGCGCTCTCGGGGAACTTGACGCCGGCCTTGTCGAAGTACGTCTTGTTGTAGTAGACGAGCCAGAAGTCCTGCCGGTAGGGCAGCGCGAAGTACGTGTTGTTGACGTTGAAGGAGTCGAGCCCGGCCAGCTTCGAGGCGTCGCTCGACTTGGCCAGGTCGGTGATGTCGAGGAGCTGGCCGCGGCTGGAGTAGCGCGAGTAGTCCGTGACGTTCTTCATCGTGATCACGTCGGTCGTGTCACCGCCGGCGAGCATGGTGGTGACCTTCTCGGCGTAGTCGTCGGCGAGGATGTCCACCGGCTTGATCTTGATGCCCGGGTTCGCCTTCTCGAAGGCGTCGAACAGCGCCTGGAACTCGGGCGTCTTGGCCATGTTCCAGACCGAGACGGTCAGCGTGTTTCCCCCGTCACCGCCGCCGCTCGCCTGGCCGCCGGAGCCGCAGGCGGTCACCGCGAGCGCGAGCGCGGCCGCGGCCCCGATGCTCTTGATCAGATGGCGGCGCACTCGGGCCCGTGCTGATGGGTGCGAAAGGATCATTGATCCGGTCTCCTTTCCATCATTCGCTGAGTCTTCGATCCCAAAGCTCCGGCGACGTGGGGGGTGATCGTGACGTTGGGCAGGTCGAGGGCGGCAGGGAAGCGGGGCGGCTAGTAACCGGTTACCCGACGAGTACGCTGAACGTTAAGAGCGGGTTACGTGGCCGTCAACCCCCGTCGCGGGGCGCGCAGAGCCGGAATGCCGGTCTGACCTGGGGCTTTGCCACCCTCTCGTTATTGTTTTGTTGCGTGGGGATTTGTGCGCTCTTGACGGTCGGTGAAGGACTTCCCTATCTTCGGCGTGGCCCAAGTAACCGCTTTCTAGGAGGTGCCGTGCGCGCTGACCACTCTCACGAGCACTGGGTGAAGACGGCGGACGGGCTGCTGGACGCCGTGACGCCGTACGCCACCCCCGGCTTCGCGCAGTACCGCCTGCCGGGCCGCACCAGCTGGGCAGGGGTCGCGTCCGACGGGCTCGAAGGGTTCGCGCGCACCTTCCTGCTCGCCGCCTTCCGCCTCGCCGGAGACCCGGCCGGCGCACCCTCCGCCCTGCTCGAACGCTACGCGGAGGGGCTGGCGCACGGCACCGACCCCGGCCACGAACACGCCTGGCAGCCCATCGCCGACGGGCACCAGACGATCGTGGAGGCCGCCTCGATCGCGATCGCCCTCCACGAGACCCGGCCCCTGCTGTTCGACCGGCTCGACTCCGCCGTCCAGAAGCGGGTGGTGTCCTGGCTGGGCGGGATCGTGGGCAAGCGCGCCTGGCCGTGCAACTGGGTGCTGTTCAAGGTGATCGTCGAGCAGTTCCTCGCCGGCGTCGGCGGGCCGTACGACCAGGAGGAGATCGACCGGCACCTGGCGGACGTGGAGCGCTGGTACGTCGGCGACGGCTGGTACACCGACGGAGCCGGGCAGAACTACGACTACTACTGCGGCTGGGCGATCCACCTCTACACGCTGTGGTGGACCAGGATGTCGGGCGCCGACGCCACCGTCTACAAGGAGCGGCTCCGTACGTTCCTCGACGGCTACCGGCACTTTTTCGCCCCCGACGGCGCGCCCATGCACCAGGGGCGTTCGCTGACGTACCGGATGGCGAGCCTGGCCCCGCTCTGGCTCGGCGCGTTCTTCGACGCCACCCCGCTGGACCCGGGGACCACACGCCTGATGGCGGGCCGCACGCTGGACCACTTCGCCGCCCACGGCGTGCCCGACGAGCGCGGCCTGCTCACGCTGGGATGGCACCGGACCCATCTGCCGATGACCCAGCCGTACTCCGGGCCCGCGTCACCGTACTGGGCCAGCAAGGGATTCCTGGGGTTGTTGCTCGGCCCCGACCACCCGGTGTGGACCGCGCCCGCCGTGGAGCCCGACGACGGCGACCTCACCGTGACCCTGCCCGCGCCGGGCTGGCTGCTGCACCGCACCGGAGGGGTCACGCGGCTGGTCAACCACGGCAGCGACGGCAACGACCCGGACAGCGCCAAGGACGACCCGCACTACGTCAAGCTCGGCTACTCCACGCACACCGCGCCCGAGACCGGCCCCGGCGGCCGGGCCGACAACATCGACAACCACCTCACCGTGATCCTCCCGGACGGGCGGCCCACCCGGCGCCGCCGCATCGAGCGCATCGGCATCGCCCGCGACTTCGCGGCCTCCCGCTACGCCGACGGCGAGGCCGTCGTGGAGACCGCCTCCGTACTCGACGGCCTCTGGGAGGTGCGGGTGCACCGCGTCACCGCTCCCGCAGGGAGCGTGGTGCGCGACGGCGGGTACGCCCTGGCCTCCGCCGATCCCTGCGCCGTCACGCTGGACGGCTCCGCCGCCTCGGTGCGGACCGGGTCGAACGAGATCGTGAGCGAGATCGTGGGGTTGCACGGCTGGCGCACCGCCCAGGCCGCGCTCCGCCAGGACGAGAACGCGATCGGCGCCCACTCCGCCACGCCGTACCTCGTGGGCGTCCATCCGGGCGGCCACGCGGTCTTCGTCACGGCGGTGCGCCTCAGCCGGGACTCCGCGGCGCAGGCCCCGGATGTCCACGTGAACGAAGATCAAGTCTCGTGGAATGATGCCGCTGGATCGCGGGTCGAGGTCGCGCTCGGTCGCGAGCCCGCGTACGTCCGACACGAACCCGGGGGAGAGCGCGTTGTCTGGACCGGCTAGACGCGTCACCATCCGCGACGTCGCCAAACACGCCGGGGTCTCGGTGGCGACCGTCTCGCGCACGCTGGCCGGCGACTACCCGGTGCAGCCGGCCACCAGGCACAAGGTGCTCCGCGCCGTGCGCGAGCTGGACTACGTACGCAACGCCCAGGCCAGAGCCCTGTCCGTGGCTTCGCCCGGCGCCGTGGCCATCGTCATCGACAACGTGTCCTCGGCGTACTACGCCTACATCGCCCAGGGTGTCGAGGAGCAGGCCGCGGCGGAGGGACGCCTGTCCCTCATCTGCACCACCGGCGGCGACGCGGAGCGCGAGCTGACCATCGTCCAGATGATGCGCGAGCAGCGGGCCGAGGCGGTGATCCTGGTGGGCAGCGTGGTCCAGGACGAGGACTACCGGGAGCGCATGACCCGGTACGCGCACTGGCTGGCCGCCTCGGGCTCACGGCTGGTGCTGGCCGGCCGGCCGCCGCTCGGCGAGGGGGTGCCGGCGCTCACGGTGGGGTTCGACAACACCGGCGGAGCGCACGCGGTCACGTCCCATCTGCTGTCCGCCGGCCACCGGCGCATTCTCTACCTGGGACTTCGCCCCGGCCACAGCACGTCGGACAGCCGGGTGGCCGGCTATCGCGCGGCCCTCGCGGACTACCGGGTCGGCCACGACCCGGCGCTCGAGGTGCGGTGCCGTTTCGACCGGGCGGACGGCTACGCGGCGATGAAGCAGCGGCTCACCGACGGGCCCCGCGACTTCACCGCGGTCTTCGCCGCCACGGACGTGGTCGCGGCCGGGGCCGTCCAGGCGATCCACGATCACGGGCTGCGCGTTCCCGACGACATCTCCATCGTCGGCTACGACGACACGCCGCCGGCCGAGGACATCCGGCTGACCACCGTGCACCTCCCGGTCGCCGAGCTGGGCCGCACCGCGGTGCGCCTGGCCCTGTCCGGCAAGAATCCGCTGACCGAGCCGCCGCTCATGCTCGGCACCCACATCGTCGTCAGGAACTCGGTGAAACGCTTGGAGAATCCGCGGTGAGAGCCGCTTTCGCGATGTCCGGCGCGTTGTTCGGCGAGATCTTCCCCGATGACCTCCGGGTACGGCTGGCCAAGTTCGTCGATGCCCCCGACGCCGTGCTCGGCGGCCTCAGCGGGACGCTCGCCGACGTGGAGGTGCTCATCACCGGGTGGGGGTGCCGCCGGATCGACGCCGCCGTGCTGGACGGCGCGCCTGGGCTGCGGGCGATCGTGCATGCCGCGGGCAGCGTCAAGGGGCACGTGACCCCGGAGGTGTTCGAGCGCGGAATCGTCGTGTCGTCGGCCGCCGCGGCCAACGCGGTCCCCGTGGCGGACTACACGATGTCGATGCTGGTGCTGGCCGCCAAGTCGGTGCCGCACCGGATCCGCGCCTACGCCGCCGGCGGCTGGCCTGACGGCCCACATCCCGGGGTGCCTCCTGCCGGTGAACGCGCCGGGCTCGGCGGCGCCACCGTCGGCGTCATCGGCGCCTCGCGCATCGGCCGCCTGGTGATTGAGCGGCTCCGCGCGTACGACGCGACCCTGTTGCTCAACGACCCCCACCTGGACGCCCGCCAGGCCCGTGAGCTCGGCTGCGAGCTGGTCGAGCTCGACGAGCTGTGCCGGCGCGCGAGCCTGGTGACCGTCCACGCGCCCGCCCTTCCCGAGACGTACCGGCTGCTGGACAGACGCCGCCTCGGCCTGCTGCCCGACGGCGCCACACTGATCAACACCGCGCGCGGCACCCTCGTGGACACCGAGGCGCTCACCCACGAGTGCGTCTCCGGCAGGCTCAACGCGATCCTCGACGTCACCGACCCCGAGCCCCTGCCCGCGGGGCATCCCCTGCTGAGCGCGCCCGGCGTGTGGGTGACCCCGCACATCAGCGGCGCCCGCGGCGGGGAGCTCCGCACGCTCGGAGAGTACGCGGTCGGCGAGGTCGAGCGCTTCGTCACCGGCCGCCCGCTCCGCGGGCAGGTGCGTCTGGCCGATCTGATGCGGATCGCGTGACTTGTCACACCGGAGCTGATGGCTGGGCCAGGTTCAAGTGGCTGTCGTGGGCGGCCGGAGGCCACTCCGACCCGCTGACTCGGAGTGGCGAACAAATCAGCCAGAGCCGCATCTAACCTCACGTACGCACTCCATCCAGAAGCGAACAGAGGAGCCGGCGTTGCTCAGGAAGCTGATAGTGCTGGGGATTGCCGCCACGGTGCTGGCAACCGGCGCGGGCGAGGCCGCGGCGTCGTCCTCGACCGCCTCCCTGCCCAAGGGATTCCTGCTGTACGAGGCCAAGGCCGCTGGGCCGGCGAAGTCGTGGGAGAAGTGGACGGTGAGCAACCGGCTGAGCCGGCGCCTGGAGGTCAATCCGTGCGAGCGCAATCCCGGCGCCAAGAACCGGGTCGCCGCGCGCACCATCACGTACGTCGCCGAGACCGATCACCTGAGCGAACAGGTCGTGATCTATCGCAGCAAGAGCGCCGCCCGCCAGGCGTTCAACGACGTACGGGCCGACCTCGAGCGGTGCGCCACCGGCGGCACCAAGCCCTACACCTACACCCTCCGATGGAAGAAGACCGACATCGGCGACGAGGCGCTGCGCATCGGCGGCTTCTTCTTCGAGAGCAGGGCACGCTACGTCATCGTGCGGAAGGGCAAGGCTCTGGCCGTCTACATCGAGGACGGCCTTGTGACCAAGAGCCTGAAGTCCGCCCACTTCCGCACGGTGCTGAAGGACGCCCGCACGATGACCGGCAAGCTCTGCAGCCTCCCGGGCGTCTGCTAGCCAGGAGTCAGGCGACCGGCAGGTTTTTCAGCGCCTCGCGGCGGCTGAGGCCCGAGATGCCCTTGGCCTTCACGTACCGGATCACCTCGGCGGGATTGGTCTTGGCGTATTCGCGTAACGCCCAGCCGATCGCCTTGCGGGCGAAGAAGTCGTTGTCGGACAGGCTCGGCTCGATGCACGCGTACAGCAGGGCCGTGTCCGTGCGCTCCTTGAACCGGTTTTGGCACAGGATCGCCGTGCGCCGTTTCCACAGGTCCTCATCGTGCGCCCACTCCAGCATGAGCGACCGCATCGAGTCGGGGTAGGCGGTCAGCAGACCGCCGACGCGGTGGGTGGCCAGCTCGTCGACCAGGTCCCACCAGGCGCCCGTGACGATCATCTCCTCGTACATCGGCACCGTGTAGAGGGTCTGGAAGCGCCGGTAGAAATGGTGTCCGGACAGCTCGATGGCGGCGTAGCGCTCCTCGCGGTATTCGGCCTCGCGCCACAGCGACAGCACGGCACGGCGCCAATCCGGTGCCGTCTCGAGGCGGTGCTCGGCGAAGACCTTCCGGAGCGCGGCCCGCCGGGGCACCGCCTGGACGCCGAGGAACGGCATCGCGGACTTCATGTAGACCCGCATCGCCTCCGCCTTGTCCGGCTCGGCCGCCTCCTGCAGGGCCAGCCGGACCGCCTTGCCCAGGCTCATCCGTTGCGCTGGGTCGTCCGCTCGCCGGTGGCGAGACCGTCGAACAGCACGGTGATGTAGTGCTCGGCCAGGCCGCCGGTGTTGAGCCTGCCGCCCGGGCGGAACCAGCGGACCGCCACCCAGATCGTGTCGCGGATCATCCGGTAGGTCAGCTTGGGGTCGACGTCGGACCGGAACTGCCCGGCCGCCTGCCCCGCCTTGATCTGCGACACCCAGATCTGCTCGACCTCGTCCTCGGCCTTGACGAGGTAGTTGAACCGCTCGAACTGCCGCAGGTAGTTCCAGTCGTTCTGCATGACCGTGATCGCGGCCCGGTGGGGCTCCAGGGTGCTGAAGCCGATGCGGACCATCTCCGACAGCACGGTGCGCGGGTCGGCGCTGGTGTCGACGGCGGCGCGGTAGCGGGAGATGAGGTCGTCGAGGAAGGTGGACAGCACCTCGTCGACGATCGTCTCCTTGGAGTCGAAGTGGTGGTAAAGGCTTCCCGAGAGGATGCCCGCCTCGTTGGCGATTTCGCGTACTGTCGTGGCCTGGAAGCCCTTGCGCGCGAAGATCTCCGCGGCGAGCTTGACGAGGTGGTCACGACGCTCGGACGCCGACCCCGATGAGGTCGCGCGCTGGCGCTTCGCCGGTGGGGTGGTGGTGCCGGAGTTCTTTCGCGTGGTCACGTCACCATTATGGGCCTACGGACAATCGCTTGTTCACCTAACCAGCCCAGCTCATCGGGCATTCCGGCTGTGTTGAATGGTCGCGCTCACTCGGCCCTCGCTGGTCACGCAAGCTACCCTTCGCGGGCCTAAACGTTCGCCGCTCCGGGACCAAGCGCTTGCTACCATGCGGGAATGAGCGAGGCGTACATCGTCGGCGCCGTCCGCACCCCCGTGGGGCGCAGGAACGGCGGCCTGGCCCGCACCCATCCCGCCGACCTCGGCGCCCACGTGCTCAGGGAGCTGATGGATCGCGCGGACGCCGACCCGTCGGCCGTGGAGGACGTCATCTTCGGCTGCGTGGACACGATCGGACCGCAGGCCGGCGACATCGCCCGCACCTGCTGGCTCGCCGCCGGGCTGCCCGAGGAGGTGCCCGGCGTCACGATCGACCGCCAGTGCGGCTCCTCCCAGCAGGCGCTGCACTTCGCCGCCCAGGCCGTGCTGTCGGGCACGAGCGACCTGGTGGTGGCGGGCGGTGTGCAGAACATGAGCATGATCCCCATCTCGGCCGCGATGCTGGCCGGGCGTCCGTTCGGGCACGAGACCCCGTTCGCGGGCTCGAAGGGCTGGGTGGAGCGGTACGGCCGGCAGGAGGTCTCCCAGTTCACCGGGGCCGAGCGCATCGCCGCGCAGTGGGACGTCTCCCGGGAGGAGATGGAGCGGTACGCGTACGAGTCGCACCGGCGGGCCCTGCACGCCATCGACGCCGGATATTTCCGGCGGGAGATCGTCCCGTGCGAGGGCGTGGCCGACGACCAGGGCCCGCGCAGGGACACCACGCTCGCCAAGATGGCCGCGCTCAAGCCCCTGGTCGAGGGCGGCAGGCTGACCGCCGCGCTGGCCTCGCAGATCTCCGACGGCGCCGCCGCCCTGCTCATCGCCTCGCCCCGGGCCGTACGCGAGCACGGCCTGACCCCGCGCGCCCGCGTCCACCACCTCTCGGCCCGCGGCGCCGACCCGATCACGATGCTCGACGCCCCGATCCCGGCCACCGTCCACGCGCTCGGCATGACCGGCATGTCGATCGACGACTTCGACGTCGTCGAGATCAACGAGGCGTTCGCGTCGGTCGTGCTGGCCTGGCTCAAGGAGACCGGAGCCGACCCGGCCAGGGTCAACCCGAACGGGGGCGCCATCGCGCTGGGCCACCCGCTCGGCGCGACCGGGGCCGTGCTGGCCGTCAAGCTGCTGCACGAGCTGGAGCGGACCGGCGGCAGGTGGGGCCTGCAGACGATGTGCGAAGGCGGCGGGCAGGCGAACGTCACCATCGTCGAGCGCCTGTCACCATGAGACTATGGCCAACCCCTTCACACTGGGCGTCGCCTCAGGGGAGCCGATGCCCGACGGCGTGGTCCTCTGGACCCGCTTAGCGGTCAACCCCCTCAGCTCCGATCCCGCGCGGCCGGGCGGCATGCCCGACCGGGCGGTCGAGGTGCGCTGGCAGCTCGCCGAGGACGAACGGTTCACCCAGGGCCTGCGCCAGGGGACGGTCCAGGCGCAGCAGTCCTCGGCGCACAGCGTGCACGTCAGGGTGGCAGGGCTCAAGCCCGGCACCGACTACTTCTACCGGTTCCGGGCGAGCGGCGAGCTGAGCCCGGTGGGGCGTACGCGGACGGCGGACGACCCGGCCTCGGCGCGGCCCGTGCGGTTCGCGGTCGCCAACTGCCAGCGGTTCGAGCACGGCTTCTACACCGCCTACCGGCACCTGGCCGCCGAGCGGCCCGACGTCGTCTTCCACGTCGGCGACTACATCTACGAGTCGCGCCAGGCCGCCACCGTCGTGCGGCCGCTCGGGCCGGTGCCCGGCGAGATCACCAAGCTGCACGAATACCGCCTGCGCTACGCCCGCTACAAGACCGACGCCGACCTGCAGGCCGCGCACGCCGCCGCGCCGTGGGTGACGACCTGGGACGACCACGAGGTGGCCGACAACTACCGGGGCCGGGGCGACGGGTCGGCGGCGTTCCTGAGGCGGCGGGCGGTCGCGTACCAGGCCTATTACGAGCACCAGCCGCTCCGCGTGCGGCCGCAGGGCGGCAACCTGCAGATGTACCGGCGGCGGACGTACGGGCTGGTCGCCGACTTCATGGTGCTCGACGTGCGGCAGCACCGCGACGCCACCACCATGCTCGGGGCCGCGCAGGAGGAGTGGCTGCTGTCCCGGCTGCGCACCAGCCCGGTCAGGTGGCGGGTGCTGGTGCAGCCGCTGTTCTTCGCCCGCCGCTTCGTCCCCGGGCCGGCCCCCAACCTCCGCCCGGACTCCTGGGACGGCCACCAGGCCGAGCGCGCCCGCATCCTGGCCGCGAACGGGCCGGGTCTGGTCGTCTTCAGCGGTGACGTGCACAACTTCTGGGCGGGCGACCTCAAGGCCGACTTCCTCGACCCGGCCTCGGCCGCGGTGGGTGCGGAGTTCGTGGGCAGCTCGATCAGCAGCAGGCCGCCGCAGACCGACGGCCCGGCCGTGCTGGCCGCGAACCCGCACCTGAAGTTCTTCGACGGCCGCCGGGGCTACATGTCCTGCGTGGCGAGCCCCGAGGAACTGCGCGTCGCCTTCCGCGCGGTGGACTTCGTGGACAGGAGGGGAGCGCCGGTCCGGACGGTGGCGGAGTTCCTCACCAAAGGGAACGGGTTGACGTCAGAAAATGGCTCTAGCAAATAGGAAACTTTCCTATTAGATTTCGGGTCATGCCCCAGAGCGGTGACCTGCTTCGCCTTGCCGACGCCGTCCTCTTCCCCGGCTTCGCCGGACGGACGCCACCCGACTGGCTCCGCCGCAGGCTCGGCGACGGGCTGGCGGGCGTGGTGCTGTTCTCGCGCAACATCGCCGATCCCGTCCAGGTGGCCCGGCTGACCGCCGCGCTGCGGGCCGAGAACCCCTCGGTACTGGTCGGCACCGACGAGGAGTCCGGCGAGGTCACCAGGCTGGAGGTGGCCACCGGAAGCAGCCGCCCCGGCGCGTACGCACTCGGCGTCGTCGACGACGTGGCCCTGACGGAGGCCGTGGCCAGGGACCTCGGTGGCGACCTCGCCAGGGCGGGCATCACGATCGACTTCGCCCCGTCGGCCGACGTGAACTCCAACCCGGACAACCCGGTCATCGGCCTGCGGGCGTTCGGCGCCGACCCGGCGCTGGTGGGCCGGCACACCAGGGCGTTCGTCCGCGGCCTGCAGTCGGCCGGCGTGGCCGCCGCCGCCAAACACTTCCCGGGACACGGGGACACCTCGATCGACTCGCATCACGGTGTGCCCGTGGTGGCCGACGAGGGGGTCGAGGACGCGTTGTTCCCTTTCCGCGAGGCGATCAAGGAGGGGGTCAAGGCCGTCATGACCGGTCATCTCCTCGTTCCCTCGTACGACGCCGAGCTGCCCGCCACGCTCAGCCCGAAGGTCCTCACCGGGCTGCTCCGCGAGGAGCTGGGCTTCGACGGAATGATCGTCACGGACGGCATCGAGATGGCCGCGGTGTCGGGCGCGTACGGGATCGGGGGCGCCTCCGCCCGCGCCATCGCCGCCGGGGCCGACGCGATCTGCGTCGGCGGCGAGCGGGCCGACGAGGCGACCGCCGTGGAGATCCGCGACGCCATCGCCGCCGCGGTGACCGATGGACTGCTGCCCGAGGAGCGGCTGGCCGACGCCGCTCGCCGGGTCCGCGAGCTGGCCGCCTGGGCCACCTCCTCGGGCAGCCCGGTCGCCGGGGACGGCGGTCTCGGCCTCGCGGCGGCCCGCCGGGCGGTCCGCGTCACCCGCCGGTCCACGGCCCCGGTCCTGCCGCTGACCTCGGCCGCGTACGTGGTGGAGCTGGCCCCCGAGATGAACCTGGCCATCGACAGGAGCACCCCGTGGGGCGTCGGCGAGCCGCTCGCCCGCCTGCTGCCGGGCACCGCGGTCACCCGGCTCGCCGCCGGCCAGGCGACCGGGGCAGTGCTGGAACGCCTGCTCGTCGAGGCCGCGGGCCGGCCACTCGTCATCGTCGCCCGCGACGCGCACCGCCACGCCTGGCAGGGCGAGGCCCTGAGACACCTCCTCAGCGCCCGCCCGAACGCCGTGGTGGTGGAGATGGGCCTGCCCGCGCGGTCGGACCTGGGCGCCGTGCACATCGCCACGCACGGCTCCGCGCGGGTCTGCGGGCAGGCGGCGGCGGAGGTGCTGACGGGCCGCGGTCTTTGATCCCCGCCGGTTTCTGTCGGCGCGGACGTCTAGTCTCCGGCACCATGTACTTCGACGGCGAGGACCTCTCACACAAGGCGCTGACCGACCGGCTCCCGGCCGACGAGCCGCACGTCTTCCGCGGCTGCGACCTCACCGAGGCCGATCTGTGGGGCGCCTCGCTGGCCGGAGCCCGCTTCGAGTCGTGCGTCCTCGACCAGACCGACTTCCGCAAGGCCGACCTCGACGGGGCCGTGTTCGCGGGCGGGGGCGGGATGCGCACCAGGTTCAACGACGCCGACCTGATCGACGTGTCCTTCACGGACGTCGACCTGTCGTCGGCCCAGTTCGGCGGGGCGCTGCTGACCGACGTCTCATTCACCGGATGCCGCATGATCGGCGCCTCCCTCACCGCCTCCCGCGGCACCGGCTTCACGGTGACCCGGTCCAATCTGACGCTGGCCAATCTCGGCGGGTGCTCGCTGCGGGGCGAGCTGATCGAGGGCGTCCGCTTCGACGACGCCGACCTGTCGGGCTGCGACTTCACCGAGGCGACCTTCAGCGACTGCCGGCTCAGAGGCACGCGGCTGCTGAACACGAAGTTCGCGAAGGCCGACCTGCGCGGCGCCGACCTGGGCGAGCCGGACGACGCCAAGCTGCGGGCCTTCGCGGGCGCCGTCATCAACCAGGCTCAGGCCAACGCCATCCTCGCCGCCCGAGGCATCACCGTCCTCTGACGCCGGAAACTGTCTGC
The DNA here is from genome assembly GCF_008065375.1 of Nonomuraea sp. SYSU D8015. Taxonomy (GTDB): domain Bacteria; phylum Actinomycetota; class Actinomycetes; order Streptosporangiales; family Streptosporangiaceae; genus Nonomuraea. Next base: position 135,577 of record NZ_VJYI01000014.1, on the reverse strand, counting down.
GGGGCGGAGGTGATGGGATGGGTGCCGGCCCTTCGCCTCGGGAAGGCGGGCACCGCAGGTGGAGCCCGAGCTACGTGGCTCTGGCGCCCACAGCACTGCTCGCCGACGTGGTGGCGCGGCTTCCCGGCGAGGACGCCTCGGCCGTCACCCACGATCGGGTGACTATTCGCGCTCGGCCAGGCGCGTCAACGTGGCGGTGGCCTCGGCCATGACGCGGTCGATCAGCTCCCGGCACGACGGCAGGTCGTCGATGACCCCCACCACCTGGCCCGACGCCATCACCCCGAGATCCACCCGCCCCTCCACCATGGCCGCCCGCAGCAGCACCGGCGTGTTCGCCGCCTGGAGCACCTGGGCCCAAGTCAGGTCGCGGGCTCGGCGCATGCGGCGGCCCTCGCGGATCATCGCCGCCCACGACAGCCCCGACAGCCGCTTGAACCTGGCCCCGTTCAGCACGGCCCTGGCCAGTCGCGAGCGTTCGAGCGAGGCCACGAACGGTGTGGTGAGCACCCGGTGCGGCACCCCGTCCACCTTGGTGGTCACCACGGTCTCCCGCGCCGCGAGGTAGAACTTCTTCACCTCGTCGGGCACCGGCGAGTCGCTGGTCAGCAGGAACCTGGTGCCCATGGCGATCCCGCTGGCCCCGTACGCCAGCGCCGCCACCAGCCCGCGCCCGTCGAAGAAGCCCCCGGCCGCGATCACCGGGATGTCGACCGCGTCCACGACCTGGGGGAGCAGCAGAGTCGTGGCGACCGGGCCGGTGTGCCCGCCGCCCTCGCCGCCCTGCACGATGACGGCGTCCACGCCCCACTCCGCCACCTTCTCGGCGTGCCGCCGCGCCCCCACCGACGGGATCGTCACCACCCCCGCGTCCTTGAGCCGGGCGATCAGGTCCCTCCTGGGTGCCTGGGCGAACGACGCCACCCGCACGCCCTCCCGCGCCATCACCTCGATCCGCTCGGCCGCGTCGTCGGCGTCGGAGCGGATGTTCACCCCGAACGGCGCGTCCGTGCGCTCCTTCACCCGGCGGATCGCCTCGGTCATCTCCGCCACCGACATGGTGGCGGCGCCGATCACGCCGAGCCCGCCCGCCTGTGAGGTCGCCGCCGCCAGCCGCGCGCCCGCGACGTAGCCCATCCCGGTCTGCACGATCGGATACCGGCAGCCGACGAGCGACGTCAGCGCGGTCTTCACGCCGCCACCTCGCGGTCGCGCGCCCGCTCCGGGTCGAGCCGGTCCAGCACGCGCAGCTCCTCGCCGGTCGGCTCGCGGGTCACCGCGACGTCACCGTCGATGTGGAGGTCGAAGCCCGTCACCGCCACCACCTCGTCCACCTTCACCCCCGGATGCACCGAGACCAGCCGCATCGACCCGTCGGGGGTGCGGAAGTCCAGCACGGCCAGGTTCGTCACCACGCGGCGCAGCTCGAACGCGCCCCGGTCGGTCCCGACCCCGCTGACCATGTCCACTTCGGGCACGAAGACGCGCGGGGTGTGCCGGGGGATCCAATAGCTGGTCGGGTCGCACCGGGTGTTCCCAGGGGCGCCGCGCACGCCCAGGAGCTGCGCCTTGGGCCGCGCCCAGTCGCCGATGCAGGAGATGTTCGTGTTGCCGTACCGGTCGATCTGGCTCGCTCCGAGCATGACGTGCCGCCGCCCGTTCAGCACCAGCCACAGGTGGTCCCGGAACGGCAGCCACCCCTCGACCACCTCGGGCGCCCGCCCCAGCGCGGGCACGTCCCCGGTGAGCAGGCAGACGCCGTCGTGCGTGAGCAGCTCCGGCTCGAACGTCAGCCGCGCCAGCCGCGCCGCCAGCACCGTGACGGCCCCGCCGATGCCGGCCGCCAGGATCTCCCCGTCGCCCCTGAACGCCTCCGCGCACGCCACCACGCAGACATCAGCCCTGCTGCTCATCGACACCCGTCTCCACGTAACGCCGCTGCCTGTCCTCGTCGCGCCCGTAGTCCGGCTCGCACGAGGTGAACCCGGCGCCGCCGGGCGCCTCCACCACGCCGGTCACCATCGACCGGCTGATCAGCAGCGACTGCACCGGCCCTTCCTTCAGCAGGTCGGCGGTGTCCACGATGCGCTCGCACGAGACGTAGCAGCGTGCCGCCGCCTTCGCGTACAGGTCGTCGAAGTAGGGGTCGGGCCCCAGGTACTGCGCGTTCCCGCGGGCGTCGGCCCGGTTCATGTGGACGAGCGCCACGTCCATGGTCAGTGCGGGCACGGCGACGAGTTCCTCCCCGTCCCCGTACGGCGACCGCACGGTCCTCAGCTCCGGATTGACCCGCATGACGTCCGACCCCAGCCCCGCCCGCGTCGGCAGGAACGGCAGCCGGTGCGCCGCCGCGAGCAGCCCGAACATGAACATGCCCTCGTCGTACTCGGCGAACTCGATCTCCCCGGCCTGCCTGGCCCGCCGGAAGCAGGGCTCCAGGGGGATGGAGTCGAGCGTGACGAACGGGGCCACGACCTTGCGCACCTTCCCGGCCGCGCACAGCATGCCCACGTCCGGGCCGCCGTACGAGACGACCGTCAGGTCGCTGACGGGGGAGCGGAGGATGGCCGACACCAGGGCCATGGGCTTGCGCCGCGAGCCCCAGCCGCCGATCCCGACCGTCATCCCGCTCTCGATCGCGCCCGCGACCTCCTCGGCGGACATCACCTTGCTCACGAGAATCGCTCCCTGTGCCGGTCGCCGGCGCCCATGAGGTTCAGCTCGAAGGTGAAGCCCTGCTCGAACCGGTAGCTGCGGTTGACGTCCACCGGGTCGATGCCGTTGAGCGACTCCTTGGCGCGGCGGATCACGTACGGGTCCTTGGCGGCGATCTCCCCGGCGACCTCCATGGCCGCGTCCCGCAGCTTGTCCCCGGGCACCACCTTCAGCACCGACCCGAACGCGTGCAGCTCGGCGGCCGTGACGTTCCTGCACGTGTAGACCATGGCCCGCATGAGGTGCTGCGGCACCAGCCGGGCCAGGTGCGTGGCCGCGCCCAGCGCGCCCCTGTCGACCTCGGGCAGCCCGAAGTAGGCGTCCTCGGCGGCCACGACGATGTCGGCGTTCCCTGCCAGCCCGACGCCGCCGCCCAGACAGTGCCCGTGCACCGCCGCCACGACGGGCACCGCGCACTCGTAGACCGCCGCGAACGCCGCATAGCAGGCCCGGTTGACCGCGACCAGCGTCTCGTAGCCTTCGGCGGCGTTCAGCTCCTTGATGTCGACGCCGGCGTTGAACCCGCGCCCCTCGGCCCGCAGCACGACCACCCGTGTCCCGGGGTCGTCCCCGGCCGCCCGCACGGCCCCGGCCAGCTCCTCCCAGGCCCGCACGGTCAGCGCGTTCACCGGCGGCACGTCGACGACGACCTCCGCGACCGGCCCGTCCCGCAGCGTGATCCCCATAGCCCCACCCACCTCCCCTACCCGCAGCCTGTTCGCACCTAACGCTTGCTTGGTACGGTAGCACCCGTGACCGTGACTTACGACTACACGGGCAAGTCCGTCCTGGTGACAGGCGGAACCAGGGGCATAGGCGCGGGCATCGCGCGTGCCTTCCACGAGGCGGGCGCCCATGTGGCCGTCTGCGCCCGCAACCCCGCCCCGGGCGGCGAGTTCCGCTTCGTCCAGGCCGACGTCCGCGTGCCGGAGGACGTCGAGCGGCTCGTCGCCGGGTTCGACCGGCTCGACGTGGTGGTCAACAACGCGGGCGGCTCGCCGTACGCGCCGCTGGAGGGCACCTCGCCGCGCCTGCACGCCCGCGTCATCGAACTCAACCTGACGGCCCCGCTGCTGGTCGCGCAGCACGCCTACCCGCTGCTCGCCGCCGCGCGCGGGGCGATCGTGATGATCGGCAGCGCCAGCGGCACCCGGCCCTCGCCCGGCACCTCCGCGTACGGCGCCGCCAAGGCCGGCCTGCACCACCTGGCCCGCTGCCTGGCCGCCGAGTGGGCGCCCGACGTGCGGGTCAACACGGTCGTGGTCGGCCTCGCCGCCACGGAGAGCGCCGCCGGGCACTACGGCGAGCACGGGGACGGGCGGCTGGGGGCGGCGATCCCCGCCGGGCGGCTGGCGACGCCGGCGGACGTGGCGCAGGCGTGCCTGTGGCTGGCGGCACCCGGTTACGTGACGGGCGCGGAGGTGCGGGTGGACGGCGGGGGCGAGATCCCGTACTGGCGTCACCTGGCCGCGGAGGTCGGCAGGGCGCCCGGGTCGTCGTGACCGGTGCGGCCGGTCCTCGGGTGCGGTCAGCGCATGGCGGAGCGGGCGGTGGGACGCAGCCGGAGGCGCTTCGGGGCGGCGGTCAGGCGGTCCTTCACCATGGGCAGGTTCACCTCCCGCTCGTCCTCCGGCGTGTCGAACCGGGTGAACCAGACGAACACGTTCTCCCCGGTCCGGACCGGGAGACGTGGATAGGTGTTCTCGGCGTGCTCGCTCTCGAACCGGGCGACCACCGGCACCCCCTCCTCGGCCAGCACCGGCGCGACCTCCTCGGCGAAGAACGCGGCGAAGCCGTCCTCGACGTGGCAGATGGTGGCCACGTACAGCGCCGGCGGGAGCGGCCGCCCCGACGGGCGGCCGCTCCCGCGTCGGCGGCTCCACGAGGGCGCGCAGGAGCAGCACGTCGTCGGAGTCGTCCATCGTGGCGTTGGCGGCGTCGCGGTTGGCCTGCCACACGGGCCCGCCGTAGAAGGCCTCCAATGCCGCCTTCCGGGAGGGCATGTCGGGAAAGGCCCGCAGCCAGGGGAAGGTGTCGGGCGCGTCCGGGTCGCGGAAGGAGCCGACGACCCGCATGCCCGTCGCCTCCTGTGTCTCGACGAACTCCCGCTCGAACAGCTCGATGAGCGTGTCGCGGCGCCCGGGCCGCATCGTGTACTGCCGCAGCTCGTAGATCATGCGGCAACGGTAGGGCGGAGTCACTGACACCCCGCGTCAGCGTATGCGTCGAACAATATTCTGATTACTTTGAGCTACCGAATGATAGCGGAGCGTTATAGGCTCGCATCGACCTTGATCCCTTGAGGTCAAGGAAGGTCAAGGGGCGGTGGTGTGCCTTGGGCCCGTGGTGCCCGCCGCTCCGGAGGGCTTCCCCTGACGGCGAAGGAGCAGAAGTGATCCGAAGAGTGTGCGCCGCCGCGGCCGTGGTGGCAGCGGTCGCCGGTGGCGCACTCCTTGCTGTCCCCGCGCACGCTGACGCCTGGTCCGACGGTTGGAGCAGCCAGGTCTGGTCCCACAACCGGAGCGGCAACAGCGGCTCGTCCCAGTCCGGAAACAACTTCGGCGACGTCATCGCGGCCAATCGCTGCGGCGAGGGCGCCTCGACGAACGTCAACAACGTCAACGGCATCGCCTCGACCGCCACGGACGGCGGCATCGCGGTGACGTACATCTTCCACTGACCGGCTTACGCCCACGAATCAGCAATCGGAAAGGACATCCCCATGGTGAAGAAGCTCTGCGTGACCGGTCTCATCGCCGCCGCCGCGGCCGGTGCGACACTCCTTGCGGCCCCCGCCCACGCCGACACGAACGCGGGCAACTCCAGCTCCAACAGGAGCTCCGTGCAGTCCGGCAACAATTTCGGCAACGTCGTCAACGTCAACCGCAGCGGCTATGACGTGACCAGCGTCAACAACGTCAACGGCAACGCCGTCACCGCCACCGACGGCGCCGGCGTGAGCATCGACGACATCCTCGACTGATCCCCACCCCACCCCGACGTGCGAGCCAGGCCGTCCCCCCGGCCTGGCTCGCCGCTTCTCCGTGACAGCCACCCCTCCCACGCGCGATCGTGCCGGCCGTTCGACTACCACCCCCGGGCGTGGGGGGCGCCGGCGGCAGGGCCCGCGCTCACGAGCGGGGCGCAGCGCCGCACCGGCGACGGGGGCCTCAGCCGCTCGGCGCCCACGGACGTCAGCTGCTGCACACCCGGGGCGTCAGCAGGAGATCCCGCCGTCCACCGGGATGACGGTCCCCGTCAGGTACGCCCCCGCCCGGGAGGACAGGTAGATCGCCGCGCCCGCCATGTCGTCGGGACGGCCGATGCGCCCCAGGGGCACGCTCGCGGCGATGGCCTCGCGCGTGTCGGGATCGTCCAGCGCGAAGGCCATCATCTTCGACTCGAACGGCCCGGGCGCGATGGCGTTGACCGTGATGTGCTCTTTCGCCAGCTCCTTGGCCAAGTGCCTGGTGAGCATGTGCACGGCGGACTTCGTCGAGGAGTACGCGTACGTCGGCAAGGCCGGCACCCTGATGCCGTCGATCGACCCCACGTTGATCACGCGGGCGGGGTCGTCCGCGGTGGCCGCCTCCCGCAGCCGCGGCAGGAGACGCTGGGTCAGGAAGAAGACGCCCTTGACGTTGATGTTCCAGAGCTTGTCGAAGGCGTGCCCGGGATAGTCCTCCAGCGGCGCCCCCCAGGTGGCCCCCGCGTTGTTGACCAGCACGTGCAGCGGCCCGTCCACCGCCGACACCAGCGTCTCCAGCCCTTCGGGGGTGGACAGGTCGGCGGGCACGGCCGTGCAGCCCAGCTCGGCGGCCGTCTTCTCGACCTCGGCCGTCTTGCGGGCCGAGATGTAGACGGACGCCCCGGCGTCTGCGAAGCCGGCCGCGATCATGCGCCCGATGCCCCGCGACCCGCCCGTGACCACGACCGTCTTGCCTTCAACGGAGAACAGAGTCATGTTCTGGGAGCATGCCATACCGACTGGTCGGTCGCCACGGTTACCCGCCCTGATCCTTCACCCACAGCCGCAGCAACCCCCTGAAGTGCTCGACGAACGCCTCGCGCTCGTGCGGCGGGTACGTGGCGGTCACCGTGTCCACGAGCAGCCGATCGAACTCCGCCCCCGCCACCCACTCCAGCACGACCTCGTCGATGTGCCCGAGCCGGGTCTCGCAGAACTCCTGATAGCGCTCGGTCTCGAAATAGCGGTCCGCCAGCCGCCGGTACTCCGCCAGCCGCTCCCCGTAGGTCCCCGTGACGGCGAAGTAGTCATGCGTCTCCAGGTCGATGCGCGGCCTGCGCCGGGTGGCCACGCAGAACACGCACCACTTCACCAGCGTCTTGATCGCCCAGGGGAAGTAGTAGTGCAGGCTCGTCAGCGCCACGTCGGGGCAGGCGTTGGCGTAGTCGATGGGGTGCACGTCCGAGCCCTTGACCAGGGTCTCGCAGGAGTTGAACTCCCATCGGAAGAACGCGTTCACCAGCCGCCCGATCGTCACCACCTCCTCGCCCGCGGCCGGCGACAGGAACTCGTGGTCGACGGCGTACCTGGCGTGCATGGGCTCGTCGGGCCGGAAGCGCATCACCATCGTCTCGGCGCCGATCGACAGTGACCTGGCGAACGCGTCGTACCCCTGGATGGCCTGCTGGAGGTGCATGAGCATCTCGCCGCTGGCGTCGTAGGCCCGGTGCAGCTCCTCCCGGTCGCGCACCAGGGACACCCCGCGCCAGGCCCCGCCGTCGTACGGCTTCATGAAGAGCGGATAGCCGATGCGCTCCGCCACCTCGTCCAGGTCGAAGGGCTGGTTGTAGCGGGCGGCGGTGTAGGCGTACCTGGCGTTGTCGGGCGGGTTCTTGTACGGGACCAGCACGGTCTCCGGGACCTTGAGCCCGAGCCGCATCATCGCGCAGTACGCGGCGTGCTTCTCCATCGACTGGAACGTGAACGGGCTGTTGAGGAGGTAGACGTCGTCCATCATGGCGATCTTCTTGAGCCACTCGCGCGGGTGGTAGTACCAGTACGCCAGCCGATCGATCACCAGCGAGTGCCGCGGCTTGGCCCGCAGGTCGAAGGGCTCGATCGTGACGCGCTCCACGTCTAATTCGCCCACGCCCTCGATCGGCCCGAGCCGCCGCAGCACGGTCTCGAACGCCGACGGCCAGTCCTCCTCGGTTCCCAGCAGCAGCCCGATCAGATGTCGCACGAGGCCCTCCTCCCGCCGGCCGCCCGGGGGTCAGACGCCGGGGAGGCGGCCGTTGCGGAACAGATCGACGAACCTTTGGTGGTCTTCCCGGGCCTGTGCCCCGTAACGGTGGGCGAAATCCACCAGCATCCCGACGAATCCGGCCCGGTCGCCGCCGATCACCGCCACGATGGCCTCCTCCGTCGAGAAGTCGACGAGGTCGTGGCTGGACTCGTCGTCGGCCACCGAGTGCATGCGCGCCACCGCCCGGCCCAGGTCCCGCATGATCGAGCGCAGCTCGTCCGGCTCGTTGACGTCGTCCCAGTCCAGGTCGGCCGAGTACGGCGACACCTCCGCCACCAGCTGCCCCACCTCGCCCAGCGTGGTGTACCCGAGCCAGGGATCGGCGTACGCCTGCAGCGCCCGCTGCGACTCGGCCGTGCGATGCCCCTGGTGCCGGAAATAGGAGACGACCTTGTCGTCGGTCACGTACCGCGCCACGGCCGGCACCGCCGCCTGCTTCATGTACAGGATGACGTCGTTCTCCAGAGCCTGCGAGCGCCCCTCCAGCAGCAGGTTGTACGACGGCAGCCCGGCCGACCCGATGCCCACGCCCTTGCGCAGCGCCACGTCCTTGATCACGTGCTCCACCGGGTTGCCCTGCACCGGCAGCGTGGTCAGATAGTCCTCGAAGGCGGCCAGCACGGCGTCCCTGGTCGTCGCGTCCACGGCCTCCCGCCCCTCCATGAGCGCGAAGCGGCGGTCGTAGTCGTCGATCACGGTCTCGACGTCGAGCAGTGCCACGCGGGTGCTCAGCCGCGCCGTCTGCAGCACCCGGTGCAGCACGCCGGTGGTGGTGTCCAGGGTGAGCGAGCCGATCGCGTCGTCCCCGCCGCCCGCGATGCCGCCCAGCTCGTCCAGGTACGCCCCGGCGAAGTCGGTCACCAGCACGCCGATCCCGTCGTCCGACAGCGCCTTGGCGTACCCGAGCAGCGCCACGCTGGCCGCGAAGCGCTCGAGGTCCCAGACGTACGGGCCCACGTACGCCTCGTCGAAGTCGTTGACGTTGAAGACCAGCACGCCGGAGGCGTTCATGTACGTGCCGAAGTTCTCGGCGTGCAGGTCGCCGTGGATCCAGACGCGGCTGGTCGGGCCGTCGAGGTAGGCGTCGTCGGCGTACGCGTCCGTCACGTCCGCGTAGAAGAGGCACGCGCTGCCCCGGTAGAAGGCGAAGGGAGAGGCCGCCATCTTCCGAAATTTCCGCCGAAAAGCAGCGGGGTCTCGCTTGATCGATTCGCCGAACTCCGTCATGAGGACATCGAGCAGGAAGGAGGAGCGTGTGCCCATGTTCCGGACAGTAGATGCGAAACTTCCTACCGCCTAGCCTGATCTTTCCCTGACAGGGTGGAGTCAGGGGCGCGCCGTGAAGGAGCGGGACTCGGGCAGCGATCTCAGCCCTGCCCGCGCCAGCGTGACGATCAGCACCGCGAGCAGCACGCACTGCACGCAGACCGTCGCCCACGCGATCGTGCTCGGCTCGTCCGTGCGCGGGTAGGCCAGCAACGGCAGCCGCGTCAGCAGCAGGAGCACGCCGGCCGTCGACAGCGCCAGCAGCCATGACGGCGAGCGGCGGACGAGCGGGAGAGCCGACGCCGCGGCAAGCGCCACGCTCGCCATCGCGGGCAACTCCAGCCAGAAGAACAACCAGGGCGACTCGCCCAGCCCGAGCCGGAACACCACCTCAAGAGCACCTGCCAGGGCCAGCCCGGCGGCGACCGGAGCCAGCGCGAGCCGCCACGGCCGGCGAAGGGGTGACACGTCGCTGTGGAAGCCGGCCAGCAGGGCGATCAGCGGCACCGCCGTGATCAGCACGCCGCCCGCCGCCGACAGCGAGGAGATCCCGAGCCAGGGCGTGGTCCCCCGGGTGACGGCGAACACCAGCGTGGGAAGCGCCCCCGCCACGGCGGCGACCTTGGCCAGGCGAACCCGCCCTCGCATGATCGCCGCGAACGCGACGCCCGAGCCGGCGGCCAGAGCAGCCTCGCCGATGTGGAGCAGCCGTTCGAGGGATCCGGGCGCGCCGACAATGATGGGCGAGTCCTCGAACGTGATCCCGCGGATCAGGTCGGCCACCACGAAGACGGCCCACACCGTCTGCCAGGCCAGCCCGAGCAGTGCGACGAGCCGCACGGTCTCGCCCCACGCGAAGAAGCGGGGCGCGCTCCGCGTGCCGCCCAGCCGGACCCGCAGGGACAACGCCAGCACGCTGGCGATCTCGCCCCAGCGGGGCCGCGGGTTCACCTCGTCGGGCACGTCGCCGGACATCTCCATGAACTCGGCCACCATCTCCTCCTCGCGCTCGGCGCGGTAGGAGGCGGGAAGGAGGCGCAGGATGGCGCGGTAACGCCGCTCCAGCAGGCTCATGCGGCACCTCCGGCGTGCGGCGCCGTCCTGGCGAACAGAGCACCTCCGGCGAGCGGTGCCCGCCCGGCGAAGAGAGCACCACCGGGGAGCGGGGCGCCTCCGGCTGCTCTGGCGCGCAGGCGGGCGGTGGCGGTGCGGGCGTTGGCGGCCATCCTGGCGGCCTCCTCCTGCAGCGCGCGGGCGCCCTCGTCGGTCAGCCTGTAGTAGCGCCGCAGCCGGCCCTGCTGCACCTCCTCGCGGTCGAGGGCGACCAGCCCCTCGGCCGCGAGCCGGTCCAGCACCCCGTACAACGTCCCGATCTTGAGCTGCACCCGTCCCTCGGACAACCGATCGACCTCCTGGACGATCCCGTAGCCGTGGCGCGGCTCGTCCACCAGCGCGGTCAGCGCCAGGAACATGGGTTCCGTGATATGCACAACCCCACTATATCTTGCCGCTCAGGATATCGTGGGTCACGGGTGTTGAGAGGAGACCGAGACCACCTCGCCCGTCATGTACGACGAGTAGTCGCTGGCCAGGAAGACGATCACGTTCGCCACCTCCCACGGCTCCGCCGACCGCCCGAACGCCTCCTTGGCCGCCAGCTCCGCCAGCAGCTCCTCACTGGTCACCTTCGCCAGGAACGGATGCACGGCCAGCGACGGCGCCACCGCGTTGACCCGCACCCCGTGCTCGGCCGCCTCCAGCGCCACGCACCGGGTCAGCGCCATCACCCCGGCCTTGGCCGCGGCGTAGTGGGACTGCCCGCGCTGGGCCCGCCAGCCGACGACCGAGGCGTTGTTGACGATGACGCCGGACCCCTGGCCGATCATGTACCGGAGCGCGGCCCTGGTGCAGCGCATCGTGCCGTTCAGGGTGACGTCGATGACCGCGTGCCACTGCTCATCGGTCATCTCGGCCAGCGAAGCCGTGCCGCCGAGTCCGGCGTTGTTGACCACCACGTCGAGCCGGCCGTGCGCCTCGACCACCGCGTCGAACAGCGCCAGCACCTGTGACTCGGATGTCACGTCGCACGGGACGGCGAGGGGCTTGACGCCGGTGAGCTCGGTCAACGCGTCGGCGGCGGCGGCCAGGCGGCGCTCGTGCCTGTCCGAGACCACGATCGTGGCGCCCTCCTCGGCGCAGCGCCGAGCCGTCGCGTACCCGATGCCCGCGCCGGCGGCCGCCGTCACCAGGGTCACCTTGCCGTCGAGGAGTCCGTGTGACTTGGGGTAGGGCGGGGTCATCGGCTCTCCATTCAGCGGGGTAGTCCCAGGGTGCGCTCGGCGATGATGTTCCGCTGGATCTCGCTGGAACCTGCATAGATCGTGTCGGCCCGGCTGAACAGGTAGAGCCGCTGGAGGTCGTTCAGCCCCACCGTCCCCTCGTCGTCCGGCTCGCCGACGAGCCCGGCCTTGCCCTGCACGGCCTGTGCCAGCTCGCCCAGCCGGCGATGCCACTCCGACCAGTAGAGCTTGGCGATCGAGACCTCCGGGCCCGGGTCCGGGCGCAGCATGCGGAGCGCGTTGAGCCGCATGATCTCCAGTTCCAGCCACGACCGGACGAGACGGTCGCGCAGCACGGGGTCGTCGGCCGCGCCGGTCCGCTTCGCGGTCTCGATCACCTTGGCGAGCTCGCGCCGGAAGCCGATCTGCTGCCCGAGCGTGGAGGCGCCGCGCTCGTAGCCGAGCGTGGCCATCGAGACCCGCCAGCCGTCGCCGGGCGCGCCCAGCACGTTGTCCGCCGCCGTGCGGGCGCCGTCGAAGAACACCTCGTTGAACTCCGAGGTCCCGGTCAGCTGCACGATCGGCCGTACGGTGACGCCCGGCTGCCGCATGGGGACGAGCAGGTACGACAGGCCGCGGTGCCGCCGCGAGCCCGGCTCGGTGCGGCAGAGCACGAAGCACCAGTCCGCGACGTGGGCCAGCGACGTCCACACCTTCTGACCTGTGACCACCCAGCAGCCGTCGTCCAGGTGGGCCTTGGTCTGGACGTTGGCCAGGTCGGAGCCGGCCTCGGGCTCGGAGTAGCCCTGGCACCACAGCTCCTCGCCCCGTTGGATCGGCGGGAGGAAGCGGGCCTTCTGCTCGTCGGTGCCGAATTCGAGGATGGTGGGGCCGATCAGGCCCTCGCCGATGTGGCCGACCCTGGCGGGGGCGCCGGCTCGGGCGTACTCCTCGTGGAAGGCGACCTGGTCCTCCAGGGAGGCGGCGCGGCCGCCGTACCGCTCCGGCCAGCCGAGGCAGGTCCAGCCGTTCTTGCCGAGGTGGCGCTCCCACGCCAGCCGCAGTTCGTGCCCCTCGTGCTCGCGCCCGGGCCCGCCCAGGCCCGAGCTCCGTCGGGCGGCCGCGAACTCGCCGCTGAGCGCCTCCTCCAGCCAGGCCCGCGCCTCCTCGCGGAAGCCGGGGGTTTCGCCCAGCTCAGGAACCGTCAACGAACCCCCCGTAGCCGCCGCGGAAGAACACCAGCGGGCCGCCGTCGGCGTGCGTGTCGAGCTGGAGCACCCGCGCCACCACGATCATGTGGTCGCCGGCCGGATGCTCGGCCTCGACCGCGCAGTCGAGCCAGGCCAGCGCGCCCTCGAGCACCGGGTTGCCGCCGGGGGAGCCGGTCCACTTCAGTCCGGCGAACTTGTCGCCGCCCTTGGTCGCCATCTGGGCGCACACCGCCTGCTGGTGCTCGGCCAGCACGTTCACGGTGACGACCTCGGCGCCGCGCACCCGGGGCCAGCTCGTGCTGGTGTGCGCCACGCAGAACGCCACCAGCGGCGGGTCGAGCGAGACGGAGGTGAAGGAGTTGGCGGCGAGGCCGCATGGTTGTCCGTTCGCCGGGTCGAGCGCCGTGATCGCCACCACGCCGGTCGCGAACCTGCCGAGCACCTGCCGGAAGCGCCGGCTGTCGAGGTGGCCGTTCGCGCTCTGGTAGGAAGGGCCCGTCGGCATGGCGGCTCCGTTGCGAATCCTGCGCTGATGAGGCGTCGGAAGGCCGCGGCAGCCGTCCGGCGCGATGAGCCGGGCTGCGTGTGTGCTCATGGGTCCGCCTCCTAGTCCACCGGCTGCGCCTATCTTACCAAGCGCTTGCTTGGACGGTAGGTGGTACCCGGAAAAAGTGTCAAGTCAAGTGTGGGGGCGGGTGCGGCGTGTGCGTTGACATGGGTGAAATGTCCGGCCTACGGTGAGATGTGTGGCCAAGCGCTTGCTTGATTTTCGGGACGCGACCGCGATCGCCGGCGTCGGATACACCCCCTTCACCAGGGACTCCGGGGTCAGCACCCTGACGCTGGCCTGCCGCGCCGTGCTGGCGGCACTGGACGACGCCGGCCTGACGGCCGATGACGTGGACGGCCTGGCCACGCACCGCGTCGGCGACTCGGCCCCGCCCACGCTCGTCGGCCCCGCGCTGGGCCTGACGGACCTGTCCTGGCACCTGGACCAGTTCGGCGGCGGCAGCGTCTCGCACGCCGTGGTCGGCCAGGCCGCACTCGCGGTGGCGGCCGGCCTCGCCGAGACCGTCGTCTGCTACCGGGCGATCAACGCCCGCTCCGAGTTCCGCATGGGCGGCACCGGCCGGGGCGTGCCGGCGAGCCCGGAGGTGCAGTACCAGGCGCCGTACGGGTATGTCGCCCCGCCGCAGCAGTACGCCATGTACGCCCGCGCCCACATGCTGAAATACGGCACCAAGGCCGAACACTTCGGGCAGCTGGCGGTCACCCAGCGCGCCAACGCCGCCAAGAACCCGCGAGCGCTCATGCGCACTCCCATCACGCTGGACGACTACCTGGCGAGCAGGTGGATCGCCGAGCCGTTCCGGCTGCTGGACTGTTGCCTGGAGACGGACGGCGCCTGCGCCGTGGTCGTCACCACGGCCGAACGCGCCCGCTCGCTGCACCGCCCGCCGGTGCTGATCTCGGCGGCGGCCTGGGGCGGCGGCACGTCGCACCTGTCCTGCGAGGATCCCGCGGTGACGGCGGCCGCCGAGCTGGCCCCGCGCCTGTACGCGCAGGCCGGGCTCGGCCCCGGCGACGTCGACGTGGCCGAGATCTACGACTGCTTCACGTACTCGGTGATCGTCCAGCTGGAGGACTACGGGTTCTGCGCCAAGGGCGAGGGCGGGCCGTACGTGGCCTCGGGCGCCACCGCCCTGGACGGCCCGCTGCCGGTCAACACCCACGGGGGCTTCCTGTCGGAAGGGTACGTCCACGGCGTCAACCACATAGCGGAGGCGGTGTCCCAGCTCCGGGGCGACGCGGGCGACCGCCAGGTGCCGGGCGCGGAGGTGGCGCTCTCCACGGCCCAGCCCGGCTACATCCTCCCCGCCACCTCCGCCCTGATCCTGAGGAGGGCGTGATGGTGGTCTACCGGCCCGAGCCCGACCGGGACTCCAGGGAGTGGTGGGAGCGGATCGCCAGGCACGAGTTCGCCGTGCAGTGCTGCGACGCCTGCGGGACGACGCGCTTCCCGGCCAGGGCGTTCTGCCCGGCCTGCCGTACGGAGGCGTGGCACTGGCAGGAGGTGGACCCCGAGGGCCGGGTCGAGAGCTGGATCGTCAACCACCAGCCGTTCATGCCGGGGGCGCGGGAGCCGTACGTGGTCGTGATGGTGCGGCTGGCGGCGGTGCCGGGGTGTGTGGTGTACGGGAACTGGCACGGCAGGCGGCCTCCCGAGCCCGGCGAGCGCGTGCGGGCGTCCTACAGCCGGATCGACGAGAGCCTGTCACTGGTGAACTGGGAGCCGGTCGACGGGTGAGGAGAATGCCGGGAAGAATGAATCCTTATCCACTCCGGCGTAAATCCTCCCACTAGTTGACCTTGATCCGTAGATTGGATTCGTACCCAGAAACCCCACCAGTCCCACGATCCCGAAGCTGCCCCCAGGCTGGGCTCGACGGGGCGATGATGAGGCAGTAGACGTCAACGTGGACGGCTCGATCTTGGCGGCGGACGTGAGCGGAACGGACTTGGTGGCGATGGTGGCCGTGCGGCCACCGGTTGCGGTCATGCCTGCCGTCCGGCCGTACCGACCGGCCCGGGGGCCGCCGGCGCGGCGTAAACCCCAGTGGGAGTGAGAACCCTGTCGGGAGGAAGAGCTCCATCGGTCGGTCCCCAAATGAGGAAAACGCGCCCTGGCGGGCGTGGGGGACCCGCCAGGACGCGCTTCCTGCCCCGTGAGCGGCGGCGCCAGGACTCCGGCGAGGGATGGAGTCCTAGGCCGTGTGATCGCACACGGAGTCGATGGGGGAGCGTGGAGGCTCCTGCTGCCGGTAACGTGCGGCGATGCGTTGAGCTGCACCAACCGGGTCATCAATGGGGTGCGTGACGGGGGCGCCACCCTCCTCGTTCCAGACAAAGGATCCGTCATCGCACCACACGGTCAGCTCAGTCAACACCGATTGCACGGACTCGCCATGCCGATTGCTCTGGTAGGTGTGGGTGAAACCCTGGCGGGGCAACGCGTCACGCAGTAAACGTGTTGCGTCACCAGGGTCATGCCAGGGCAGGTACGGCGTACCCGTGCGGACCGGCAACACTGGCCTTCACCCCCTCACCGGCCTTTAGATGGATTTGTACCAACGAATGGATGATGGGCCGCTCAAGGGGGTTCGGTCAAGGGGTTGTGGCCTGCTAGAACCAGATCGTCTAAATTGTTGGAACAAAAGGGGTGAAAGTGGCAAGGTCGGTGCTGTATCAGCAGGTGGCTGCGGAGTTGCGTCGAGCCATCTACTCGGGTGTCCTCGGCCCCGGGGCACAGCTGCCGACCGAGGCACAACTCATGGAAGACCATGGGGTGAGCAGGAACACCGTAAGGCTGGCCCTCGGGGAGCTCGTCAATGAAGGGCTCGTTACGCGCACGCCGCGGCGCGGAACCGTGGTCAGAGACCGGCGACCGTTGCTCATCTACCCGCAGCGGGAGCTGGAGCCGCAACCCACTGGGGAACTGCGGGAGGCCTTCGCCTACGCCGTGGCGCAGGAAGGCCGCGAGCCAAGCCAGTACATCGAGGTGCTGACGGTGTCTCCGGTGGAGGAGATCGCCAGCAGGCTGGAGTTGGCTGATGGGGAATTGGCGGTGGTGAGACGCCGTCTGCGTTTCGTGGACGGCCAGCCGTACAACACCAACGATTCCTACTTTCCCCGTGATCTGGTTGCCGACTCCGAGATCGCCAGGCCCGGAGACATCGCGCGAGGGGCGAACCGGGTGCTGGAGGAGCTGGGTCATGCGCAGGTGCGCGTCGTCGACGACATCTGGGCCCGCATGCCCAACCAGGAGGAGGCCGAGCGCCTCCAACTCGAGCTCGGCACGCCAGTCATGGTGTACGTCCGAGTTGGGTACGACGGGGCCGACATGCCAGTGCGTGTCGCTGTGTCGGTGCTTCCCGCCGACAAACATTTGATCAGATACGAGCTCGACCGCCGCTGAAGGGCTCGGGTGAAGGGGTGATCCCGCCGGCCGGGCGCAGCGAGAAATAGCCGCCTCGCTGGCCTGGGGGAGTCGTGCATACTCCCCTAAATCGCCATTTATCCATATATATCGGGTTGAGGCCCCAATTCACCCTTACGCGACATTGCGTCATCACGCTATGCGCTCGCGTAGAAACCCAACGCAACGGGAGTTGGACTATGCACACAAACACCCTGCTTCACCCGCTCGCACTCCGCCGCGCGGAACCATCGGACCTTCCCGGCGTACTCACGCTGCTCGCGGACACCGCCGAGTGGCTCTACACGCAGGGCGTGCGGCAGTGGCCCCGCAACGGGTTCGGCCCCGAGCGGATCGAGCCGCTCATAGAGGAGCGGGTGCTGTTCCTGCTGGACGACGAGCTTCGCTATCTCGACCCCGACGAGTCAGCACCGCCGGTCGCCACCATAGCCCTCGACGACCACGCCGACCCGGAATTCTGGACACCGGCCGACGATCCGGGCGCGGCGCTCTACATCCACAAGCTCGCCGTGGCCCGGCCGTGGTCCGGAAGCGGCCTCGGTGACGCCCTGCTGGACTGGGCCAGCGCCGCGGCCTTCGCCTCCGGCCTGCCCTGGGTCCGGCTGGACTGCGCCAAGGCGAACCCGCGCCTCCAGGCGTACTACCGCAGCCGCGGCTTCCGCCACATCCGCACGGTGGACCTTCCCCACCGCGCCTCGGGCGCCCTCTTCCAGCGCGCCTCCGAAGACCTCCCGACCACGGTCTTCCGCGACCTGACGGCCGCCGAACTGATCACCGCCTGAAGCCCGCACCATCCCCTGGTGTGAGCCCCTCGGCCGACCGGCGTGAGCCCACCCGCTCCGGGTGGGCTCATGCGTTCCTGGGGGCGCCTGACCCGCACGGACTGCCCTTCACCACCTACCGCAGGCACCTGACCCCGGCATCGCGCGCGTCCGCGAAGTCCTGTGGCACCGTGAGATCCAGGGAAGGGCCGCATGAACGGGCGGAAGAACGTACGGGCCGGGAGAGGTCGTGGACTCATCGGGTGATGCCGTGCTGATGGGCGTAGAGGGCGGCGTGCACGCGGGTGCGGAGACCGAGCTTGGTGAGGATGCGGTTGACGTGGGTCTTCACCGTGCCCTCCTCGATCCACAGGGTCCGGGCGATCTCGGCGTTGGTCAGGCCCTCGCCGACGAGGGCGAGGACTTCGCGTTCGCGGGGAGTGAGGCGGCCCAGGGCGGCTGGTGGCGGGCCCGGGCTGAGGGCGGCGAAGCGGCGGATCAGGCGCTTCGTGACCTGTGGGTCGATGAGGGCGTGACCGCGGTGGGCCACGCGGACGGCCTCGATCAGCACGCGGGGCTCATTGTCCTTGAGCAGGAAACCCGCCGCGCCCGCTTGCAGGCTGCCGAAGACATACTCGTCCAGGTCGAACGTCGTGAGCGCGATGACGGTGGGAGCCTGCTCGGGGGCGGGGGCGGTGAGTGCGCGGATGGCGGACAGACCGTCCATGCGCGGCATGCGGAGATCCATGATGACGATGTCCGGTCTGGCGGCGCGGGCGCAGCGGATCGCCTGGGCGCCGTCGGCCGCCTCGGCGATCACCTCGATGTCGGGTTCGGCGTCGAGCACCAGCCGCAGGGCCGAGCGGACCTCGCCCTGGTCGTCGGCGATCAGCACGCGGATCGTCACGGCGTCATCCTCCTGCCGCGGTCCTGTGGGCGTCCTCCCAGGCAGAGGGACTTCTGTCGGGCAGGACCGCGTGGATCCGCCAGCCGTGCGGAACGCGGGGCGCGATGCTGAGCGCGCCGCCGAGGAGGCGGGCGCGTTCCCGCATGCCGTGCAGGCCTGTTCCAGGGCCGGGAAGGCTGCTGTGGGGTGGCGGGGTGGTGGGCCCGTCGTCCTCGACGACGAGGGTGACGCAGTCGCGCTCGCGGTGGACGCGTACGTCGGCCCGCGTGGCTCCGGCGTGCCGTACCGCGTTGGTCAGGGCCTCCTGGACCAGGCGGTAGCCGCAGTGGTCCACGAGTGCGGCGAGTGGCGCGTCCTGGCCGGTCCGGGTCACCTCGATGCGGCACGCGGGCGTGGACAGGCGGGCGGCGAGTGCCGGCAGGTCGTCCAGCCCCAAGGTGGCGCCCATGGACGTGGTCGTGTGGCCGTCGTCGCGAAGCGCGTCCAGAAGCAGGCGGATGTCGCGCAATGCCGTCGCGGCCAGGTCGATGATCGTCCTGAACGTGCTGGTGGCCAGGGGTGAGGTGCCGGCCTGGACGTGGGCGGCGGCGCCGGCCTGCATGCGGATCGCGGTCAGATGGTGGCCCACAGCGTCGTGGATCTCACGTGCGATCCAGGCCCGCTCCTCGGCCACCGCCCGCGCCGCCTGCTCCTGGTACAGCAGGGCCAGCTGCTCGGCCCGCTCGCGGCGCAGGCGGAGGGCGTAGCCGGTGGCGACCGGTGCGACGCCGATGAGAGCCGCCTGGGCCAGAAGCGACGGGCCGATGCCCGGCGGCCCCGCCGCGCCCACCCAACCGCTGAACGGCGTGGCCAGGAACATGGGCATGATGGCAGAGGTGAGCGAGACGGCCAGCAGCACGGCGAAGCGCCGCGGACGGTGATAGGCCGCTGAGCAGAACGCGAGCGCCGCGGCGAGCCGTACGGGCCACATGGTCGGCAGCAGCCCGAGCAGCCCTGGCCCGAGCAGCGCTGCCGCGAGGGAGCCGAGCGCCGCCGTGACGGGAAGCCTGCGGCGGACGACGAGCGGCCCCGCCACCGTGACACACAGCACCGCCAGGAGCACTGGCAGATCTGGCGCCTGCCGCGTGCCGACGCTCTGGAGCGGCGTGGACGCCTCCCACACCGCGCCGCCCCACGCCGTGGCGGCGACCGCGAGAGCCAGCAGGACGTCCTGCCATGCCGGAGTCAGCCGCCGCCAGAGCATGACGGGCAGTCGCGCTTGGTTGTCGTCCATCACGCCAATCACCGCTCCTGAGAGCCCGCCGTCGCGAAGGGAGAGCGCCATGAGAGCCAGCCTGGCCCCCGCCCGCCGTGGACGCGCAAGCCGGAGCCGGCGCGGGCGCATCCTCTCAGCATCTGGTCCCGGACTCGGGCAGAGCGCGTGAGAGGAAATAGGTGTTCACGTGGCGGGTGACGCAGGCGTTGCCGGAGATGTAGAGCTCGTGGCCCGGCCCGTCGTGATAGATCGAGACACTGCCCCTGACCTGCTCGATCACCCGATTCGTGGCCGGGAAGTCGCCCCAGGTGCCGACGCCCAGGAGGGGCGGGACGTCCTGCGGAAGAGGCCCGCCGGGGAAGGTGACGGGCGTCGGATAGCCGAGGCATCCGAGTCTGCCCGCCGTCGTCCCCCCGGTGCCCGTGTTGGGAACGAGGCGCCTCAGCGTGGCCAAAGTGGCGGCCAGAGCGGCGTAGTTCTTGTGCCGGGGCATGTCCTGGCAGGCGACGATGTCCGGTGCCGGGCCCGCGAGCCCGGGGACGGCGGCGAATCCGGAGCCGTCGCCCCGGTCGGCGTCGGCGATGGCCTCGGCGATGCGGGGCCAGTCTGTCAGCCATCCCGCGGGGCCCGGCGTCGGCTGAGGGCCCGCCCACAGGAGCGCCGCGGCGAGACGCTCCTGAAGGGTGTAGCCGTCCAGCGGCCCGCGGGACGTCTCGAGCGGTGTGCGGTTGGCGCGGGCCACCACCGCCTGCCAGAGCCGGGGAATGTCGCGCCCGCGCAGGACACAGGAGGACTCGCTCGCGCACCAGGTGACGAAGCGGCGCATCCGCTGCTCGCTGTCACGGGCGCGGGCGAGGTGCTCGCGTTCCGGATGGGTCATGTTGCCGGTGCCGTCCAGCACCATCGTGCGGATTCCGTGGGGGAACAACCGCGCGTACGCCTGCCCGAACGCTCCTCCGTACGAGCCCATGTAGAAGTTGAGCCGGGAGCCGCCGAGCGCCTTCCTGATCGCCTCCATGTCCCGGGCGTGCGTCGCCGAGCCGATGCTGTCGAACAGCGCCGGGTCCGGATCGCGACACTCGTCGGCCACGGCCCGGTTCCGGGCCGCGATCTCGTCGAACCCGGCCTGATCGCGAGGCAGTGGTGGGTCCGGCCTGCTCCTGATCTGACAGGGCAGCGGAGTGCTCAATCCGTTGGTGTAACCGCGCGGATCCCAGGTGACGATGTCCATGTCGTGACGCAGGTCGGTGAACGACCCGGAGAAGTGGTCACGCAGCGCCATGATGCCAGGCGCTCCCGCGCCGAAGTTCACCAGCACCGCCCCGTTGCCCTGCCTGTCGGCGGCCAGCCGGCCGAGCATCAGGGTGATCTTCCGTCCGCCGGGACGGGACCAGTCCACCGGTACGCGAAGTGCGGCGCACTCCATGCCGAGACCGCCGTCACCGTCCGGACACGGCCCCCAGCCGAGCGTGCTGCGGGCCGACGCCTGCTGGGGTGCCAGTGTGGCGAGGAGGCAGAGCGCCATGGCCGGCGCCGCCGTATGACGTGCGAAGTTCTTCATGCCGGAAGCCTGACGGAGGGCCCCGGCCAGATCGTCCACCTTTCGATAGACATCCGCGCAGATCTTCGGCGTCGGTCAGGTGAGGCCCGCCCCGCCGCTCTCCGTCGGAAGCGAGTCGAGCCAGCGGGTGAGGCGGGCTCCTTCGCGGGTCATGACGTCCGGGTCGCGCAGGGCGTTGGCCAGCAGGGACATGCCCTGATAGCCCGCCACCAAGGTGAGGGCGAGGTCGCCGGGGTTCGGCAGGCCGGCCTGGCGGAACTGGTCCTCCGCCCAGTCGAGGAGGAGGCGGATCACCTTCGCCGCCTCCAGGTCGAGCCCGCCGTCGTCGCGTTTGTCGAGTTCGGCGGCCAGAGTGCCGGTCGGGCAGCCGTATCGGGCCGCGACGTCGCGCCGGCCCACCCAGGTGTCGACCAGCGCCTTGAGGCGGTCGAGGGGGTCAGGCAGCTTGCCGAGCTCACCGGTGAGCTGGGCCAGGTGGGCGGCATGCTCGTTCAGGGCGGCCTGGACCAGCTCGTCCTTGGTCTTGAAGTAGTAGTACACGTTGCCCACGGGGACATCGGCGGCCTTGGCGATGTCGGCGATGGTGGTGCGCTCTATGCCCTGCTCGTGCAGCACCCGTGCGGCCGCGGACATGAGCCGCCGCCGCTTGCCCGCGGCACGGGATTCCGGTGAGTTGGTCACCCAACTAACTGTAGACAGACCTGCCCGTCAGGCACTAGGCCCGGCCCTCCGGCGGAGCGCTGAAAGCCGCGACCACATCGCCGCCCAGCCGATCGCTGCCGCAGACACGGACCTTTCCGAACAACTGAGAGGCGCGGCTCGAGGTGAGCGCGCGGCAGGGCCTTCCTGGCGCAAAGCCGCAGATCACCATATAACCTCTCCTCCATGACCGGATCCCTGCTCGAGGTGATCGCGCTCAACGTGCGCGACGCCGTGGCCGCCGAACAGGGCGGAGCCGACCGGCTGGAGGTCGTCGCCGACATGGCGGCCGACGGGCTGACCCCCTCTCCGGAGACGGTCGCCGCGATCGCCGCGGAATGCCCTCTTCCCCAGATGGTGATGCTCCGCTGCGACGCCAACTTCGCCGCCGACCCCGACGCCCTCGAGCGGCTGGGCCGGGACGCCAAGGCGCTGGCGCAGGCGGGGGCGGCGGGATTCGTGTTCGGGTTCCTCGACGGCGCGGGCGCCGTCGATCTGGCGGCCACCGAGGCGCTGATCCACGCCGTGTCCCCTTTGCCGTGGACCTTCCACCGGGCCGTCGACCACGCGGCCGACATCCAGGCGGCCTGGCGTGCCGTGCGTCTGCTGCCCAACCTCGCGACCGTGCTCACCTCGGGCTCGCCCACCGGCGTGGGCGACGGCCTGCCGGTGTTACGGGCCCGCGCCGAGGCGGGCGACGGGTCGATCATCCTGGCCGGCGGAGGCCTGCGCCCGGCACACGTGCCCGTCCTGCTGGACTACGGCATCCGGGCCTTCCACGTCGGATCGGCGGTGCGGGCCAGCTGGTCGGACCCGGTCGAGTGGCGGCTGGTACGCCAGTGGCGGGCCTTGGTCGAGCGCGACTGAGCCGGTCAGTGCAGGGCGGCGTCGGCCCTGCGCAGCGCGGCGGCGAGGGTGCGGATCGTGGCGGGCTCGTCCATGACGCCGCCCCCGGCGTCCCGCTGCTCCTCCCAGGCGGTCACGCGCTCGCGGTAGGAGTCGTAGTCCGCCAGATGGAAGGCGTAGACGGTGGCGAACCGGCTGACCAGGTGTGACGGGTGCATGTCCCAGCCCTGGTAGAAGCCGTGCCGCAGCGAGTGGCGCACCAGCTCGGCGTGCCGCCGCCACAGTGCGTGCACATCGGCCCTGCGGTCGGAGGCGGGTGAGGCGGCGAGCGAACCGTCCGAGAGCTCCACGCCCGTGCCGGCGAACGCCGTCTGCATCACGTGTCTGGCGTGGTCGCAGGCCGGATGGTCGAGCCGCTGCTCGTGCGGGGGCAGCCCGAGCGCGGCCGTGTAGTCGAACACGCCGAAGTGGGCCGCCGCCAGCCGCCCGCCCAGCGCCTCGGCCAGCTCGGCACGCAGGAACGGCAGCGTCTGCGGCGCCTCCACCTGCATCTCGAACCGCAGGCGGACGCCCGGCCCGGCCTCCAGCCGCTCCAGCACGTCCGCGAACTGCCCGAGGTAGTCCTCCATCAGCACCTTCGGGAACGTCACCGTGAACCCGTCAGGCAGCGACCCGGCCCGCTCGATCACCCCGGTGACGAAGCCGTCGAGAGTCCGCACCGATCGCCGGGGGTCGCCGTCGGCGAACGACTTCACCCGCGGCCCCCACCGGCGCGGCAGCGCCCCGGCGGCGTGCAGCGCGGCCACCGCCTCGGCGGCCTGCGCCACATGCCCGTCCTCGACCTCGTCGGGGCGTACGCCGTAGCCGTCCTCGAAGTCGATCCGAAGGTCCTCGATAGGCTCGTGCGCGAGCTTGGCGAGGACCTTCTCGTGGACGGCCGCGGCGAGCCGCTCCGGCGCGCCGAACACCTCGGCCAGCTCGACGGGCCCGCCCATATGGGCCTTGACCAGGGACAACGCCTGGTCGCGCCACTCGGCCACGGTGTGGGCGGAGAACCGGTCGGCCGGCACGTACACCGTGTGGACCGGCTGCCACCCGGGCGAGGCGGACAGCTGCGGGTAGCGGGCCTGCTGGGCCCGGTAGGCCGCCGCGAAACCGGGCGGCAGATCAGGGACGGCAGGCACGGAGCATGGCCTCCAAACCGACGAGCTTGACACGTTCGCCGCGGCCGAGGGACCTGGCCAGCTCGGCCTCGGCCGCCTCGATCGCGAGCCACTCGTCGTAGGTTATGGGCCTGATGCCGCGTTCTGCCAGCAGCTCGTCGATGGGTCGCGCCGCCACACGGTCGCGCCCTTCCAGGTCGGACAGCAGCGTACGGACGGTTTCGGCGGCGTCGGACTTGTTGGTGCCGATCACCCCGGTAGGGCCGCGTTTGAGCCAGCCTGCCACGTATTCGCGGTCGCGGACCCGGCCGGCCTCGTTCGGCACGGTCATGGTCTTGTCCGAGAACGGGACCCCGGGCAGCGGAACGCTCTGGTAGCCGACCGAGCGCAGCACCATGCCGACCGGCAGCGTCTCGAACTCGCCCGTGCCCACCACGCGGCCCTCCTGCGACAGCCGGGTGCGTTCGAGCTTGAGCCCCTCGACCCGTTCGGCGCCGAGGATCTCCACGGGCCGCAGCCAGAAGCGCACGTCGAGGCGGCGCGGGCGGCCGACCGGCTCGCGGGCCGCCCATGACTGCAGGACCTTGATGTTGCCCTGGACCTGGCGCGGGAAGTCGCCGCCGAGCACGATGGCCTCGTCGGGGCGCACGCAGACGTCGGCGTTGGCGAGATCACCCAGCTCGCGCAGCTCCTTCAGGGTGAACTTGGCGTGCTCGGGGCCGCGCCTGCCGACCATGTGGATGGCCTTGACCTGGCTCTCGGAGAGGCGCTGCAGCACGTCGTGCGGCACGTCGGTGGCGCGCAGCTCGTCGGCGGTCTTGGCCAGGACACGGACCACGTCGACGGCCACGTTGCCGACGCCGATCACCGCGACCTCGGGGCTGTCGAGCGTGAACCGGCCCGGATCGACGTCGGGGTGACCGCAGTACCAGTTGACGAAGTCGGTCGCGGCCACGCTGCCGGGCAGGTCCTCGCCGGGTATGCCGAGCTTCCTGTCGACCATCGCTCCCGTGCAGTAGACCACCGCGTCGTAGGCGCCCAGCAGGTCGTCGACGGAGACGTGCTCGCCGAGGGTGACGCCGCCGAGGAAGCGGACCTCGGGCAGCTCCAGAACCCTCCGCAGGTAGTTCGCGATCGACTTGATCGACGTGTGATCGGGTGCGACGCCGTACCTCACCAGCCCGTACGGTGTCGGCAGACGTTCGAGCACGTCGACCTGCACGGGCTCAGCAGACTGCTTGACCAGCGCCTCGGCCGTGTAGATCCCGGCGGGGCCCGATCCGATGACCGCCACACGCAACGCCACGTTGCCTCCTAAGACCCGGCCGCCCTGAGCACGCGTCCCACCAGATGCAACCGGCCAGTGTGATCGATGTATCCCCGGTCGCCGGTGCGGACGAACCCGTCCTTGGCGAAAACCGCTTGATCGATGCTGTTGCCAACGTAGCCGCTCATGACCGCCTCCGACCGGAGAAGCACCTCACCGGGCTCCTCGGGAGGCAGGACGCGGCCCTGCTCGTCCCTTACCGACACGTCCACCCCGGCGCGCGGCCGGCCGACGCTCACCTCGGCGTCCTCGGGCGGGTCGTCGGGCCGCGTGCCGAGGCCCAGCCCGGCCTCGGTGCAGATGTAGCGGTTGCAGACCGGCACGCCGTATCTGGACCGCAGCGCGCTGATCAGCTCGGGCGGGGCGGGGGCGCCGCTGGACAGGACGAGCGTCAGGCCGGGCAGGTCGCCGTCGCACGCCAGGATGCCGGCCAGCTGGTCCGGGGTGCCCTGCAGCACGCCGATCGCGTGCTCGCGCATGACCCGCATGACGCCGTCCACGCTCCACGACGGCAGCACGTGACACGTCCGCCCGGTCTGCAGGAACACCGGCAGCCGGGTGGCGAACCCCAGCCGGCCGAGCGGGTGCGGCACCAGCCGGGCCTCGCCCGTGCCCCAGCGCGTCCCCGCCCCGTGGACGCGGATGGCCTCCAGCTGGCGCTCGCCGAACAGCACGCCCTTGGGCGGCCCGGTCCTGCCCGACGTGAACGTGATGACCACCGGGCGGCCTGGGTCGGGCGGGAACGGCGGCGGTGGCGGCTCGGCCCTGCGCAGTCCGGTCAGCGGCGCGGGGTCGTAATCGTGCCGTCCGCCGCCGTCATCGTGCCCGACCGGCAGCGTCACCACGTCGAGCCCGGACATCGGCGGCAGCACACCGGGAACGGTGATGACGATGGCCGGGTCCAGCGTGTCCAGCAGCCCCACGCGCTCGGTGCCGAGGCCCGCGGCCACCGCGCCGATCTTCGCGGCGGCGACGTGGCAGATCACGAACTCCGGGCCGTCGGGCAGCGCGAGAACCACGATGTCGCCGATCCGGATGCCCCGGTGGGCGAGCCCGGCGGCCACCTCGTCGGACAGCCGGTCGAGGTCGGCGAAGGTCAGCGAAGTGCAGCCGGTGACCACGGCCGCGCGCGCCCCGAACCTACGTGCGGCCGCACCGGCCAGCAGGCGCAACATGGCAGCTCCTGGGACAGCGGACGCACTTCCAACTTAACTCGCCCGCCGCGCCCGATCGCGCAGTGCGATCTTGTCGATTTTGCCGTTGACGTTGGTGGGGAGGGAGTCGAGGACGACGACCCGCTTCGGGACCTTGTAGTTGGACATGTTCTCCCGCGCCCAGGCGATCAGCGCCTCCGGGACGACGGTCGCGCCCGGCCTGGGCACCACGTACGCGATGCCCGCCTCACCCGTGCCCGGGTCGGGCACGCCCACGACCGCCGCCTGGGCGAGTGACCCCTCGCGCAGCAGCAGCGACTCGACCTCGGCGGGGGAGACGTTGAAACCGTTGACGATGTAGAGCTCCTTCTTGCGGTCCACGATCGCCAGATTGCCGTGCTCGTCTAGCACGCCGACGTCGCCTGTGTGCAGCCAGCCGTCCGCGTCGACGGCCTCGGCCGTCTTCTCCGGGTCATCCCAGTAGCCGCGCATCACGCCGTAGCCGCGCTGAAGGATCTCGCCGCGCTCGCCGGGCGCGACCTCCTTGCCGTCGTCATCGACGATCTTGACCTCGATGCCCGGCACGGGCCGCCCTGTGGTGCCGGCGATGACCTCGATGGGGTCGCCGGCCCGCGTCATGGAGACGACCGTGCCCTCCATCAGCCCGTACGCGTTGATCATCCGCTCCAGCCCCACCCGCTCGACCAGCCGCCTGATCAGCGGCGCCGGTACGGCGGCGGCGCCGCAGATGGCCACGCGCAGCGACGACACGTCCCAGGAGCCGCGCTCCAGCTCGTCCAGGATCCGGGCGAACAACGTGGGCGGCCCGGCCAGGATCGTGACGCGCTCGGCTGAGATCATCGACATGAGGGCGTCGGGCGTGAAGATCGGAATCGGCAGCATCGTGGCGCGGCGCATCACGCAGGCCACGAGCCCGGCGTTGAGCCCGAACCCGTGGCTGAACGGCGCGATGATCGGGTAGCGGTCGCGCTCGTCCAGCGTGACGATCTCGGACCAGTCCCAGTAGCCGCGCACGACCTGGGCGTGGTCCAGCATCACGCCCTTGGGCGTGCCGGTGGTGCCCGACGTGGACATGATCTCGCACAGGTCGTCCGAGCGGACGGCGAGCGCACGGTCCTCCGCCTCCCGCGCGGAGACCCGCGCGGCGAGGGCGCGTAACTCCGGCGCCGGGGGGACGATCGTGTGGCTCAGGGCGGGCAGCGGCGGCAGCAGCCCGGCGAGCGGGACGGCGCCGGGCCCCTCGCCGGTGATCAGCACCTTCGCGCCGGTCTTCTCGATGAGCTGGGCGGCCTCGATGCCCTTGTACCGCGACGACAGCGGCACGATCACCGCGCCCGCGTCCCAGATCCCGAACGCGTGCGTCACCCAGTACGCCGAGTTCACCCCCCACATCGCCACGCGGTCGCCGGGCTCGACGCCGAGGGCGATGAGGCCGCGGGCGACCTTGGCGGCCGCCGCCCGCAGCTCCGACAACGTCACCCGGGTGCCGCCCTCTGCGATCACCACGGCATCGGGGTGGTGCGCCGCCTGGTCGCGCAGCATGCGGGGGAGCGTCCCCCAGTCCGGTGCCATCGCTCGCCCCCTAGGTGATGAGAGCCCGGTCCCTGCCCAGGTGGTGGCCGCGCAGGTCGTTCACCGTGCCTGGCCGGGGCGTCTCGGAGACCTCCTGGGCGATCTCCACGTCGATCGACACGGGGGTCAGCGCCTGGACGGCCTGCTGGATCCGCGAGCGCCACATGGGGTTGCCGACCAGGCTCTCCCGGTTGAAGGTCACGGTGAGCACGGCCGCGTCCAGCGTGCCCTGGCGGCTGATCGCGAGCTCCCAACCGGCCACGCCGTCGATCTTCGACAGCGCCTTCTCGACGCGGGGCAGCGCCAGCCACACGCCTCTCACCAGCACGTGCTCGCCCACGGTGTGGGCTGGCGCCGGTATGCCGTCGCCGTCGGCCCTGGCGACCTGCCCGGTCCTGAGCACGGCGTCGCCGAGCGTCGAATGCCCGTGCGGCGTGACGACCAGCTCGGCGAGCCCGGGACCGGGGGCCTCGTCCTTGGCCAGGGCCGCCAGCCCCAGCAGGCCGTCCGCCAGCGGCGTGAGCGGATCCTCCTCCGCCGCCCGCCAGGCCAGAGCTCCGCCGCCGAACGGGCTCGCGTACACCTCCGTGACGCGCGCCCCGAACTCCCAGGCGAGATGGCCGAGCGTGCGCTTCGAGGCGATCTCGCCGGTCAGGACGATGTTCCTGAGCCCGAGATCCAGCGGGTCCAGGAGGAACTCCAGGTGCAGGCGGGCGAGGAAGTCCATCGCGCCCGTGGGGGTGGCGACCAGCGTGGTGGCCCTGAGCGCGGACAACGCGTGGTGCAGGCGCATGCGGCCGCGCGGCCCGAGGTCGGCGGCGGCCTGCGCGACGTCGGCCGCGGCGGCGGTCCACAGTGCGCCCGCGGGCTCGGCCAGCGCCACCGCCACGCGGTCCCGCTCGCCGACCCCGGCCGCCCGCAGGGCCGCCGCGGTCAGCCCGGCGGCGGCGGTACGGTCGTCCGGGCCCAGCGGGAAGACGCTCGACGCGTCGGGGGAGACGAGCAGCAGGCCGGTGGCGGAGTGCGCGGCCGCCCCGAGATCGTCCCGAGTGAGCCAACGGGTCATCAACGCACCACCTCGGTCATGAAGAGCGTCATCGATTCGCACACCCGCTCGTGCGCCAGCCCGCCCACCTGGGCCTGGATGATGAGGTCCGTGGCGCCGGCCTCGGCGATCCTGGCCAGGGCCTTGCGCGAGCCCTCCACGTCGTCCACCACCACCATGAGGTGCTCGCGCAGCGTGGCCATGGCCTCCTCGGGCGGCAGCCCGGCGGCGAGCTGGCCCAGCACGCGGTGGGTGGCGTGGCGGGCGTCGTAGTAGTCGGGCGGGGTCACCAGGTTGACCTGGCGGCGGATGTACCACAGGACGGGGTCGGCGGCCGTGGCGTTGGCCTCCTCCCGCGTGGGGGCGACGAACCAGGGGATCATGAGGGCGACGCGGCGGGTTGCCGGGTCGAAGCCATGCTCCGCCAGACATTCCCGATATTTCGTGATGTCGGCGGCTACGTCGTCGATGCCCTTGAGCATCGTCATGCCGAGGAGGTTGTAGCCGTGCCTGGCCGCCGCCAGGTAGCCCTCCAGCGACGTGGACGCCACCCACACCGGTGGGTGCGGCCGCTGGACCGGCCGGGGGTAGACGGCCACGTCGGGGATCTCGAAGAACTCGTTCGACCGGCTGATCGGCTCGCCGTCGGCCTGCCAGATGGCCAGCGTCGCCTCCAGCGAGTCCTCCCAGATCTGCCGCGACTTCTCGAACGGCCGCTGGAACGCCTGGTACTCCAGCGGCGAGGCCCCGCGTCCCGTCCCGAACTCCACGCGCCCGCCGCTCAGCACGTCCAGCGTGGCCACCCGCTCCGCCGTGCGGATCGGGGACTGGAACGGCAGCAGCACCACGCCGAGCCCCAGGTGGATGCGCTCGGTCCGCTGGGAGATGGCGGCCAGGACCAGGTCGGGAGCCGAGGAGTGGGAGAAACCCCTGGTGAAGTGGTGCTCGACGAACCAGGCGGTGTCGAATCCCAGCCGGTCCCCCAGCACGACCTGCTCGACCACGTTGTGGAACGCCTGCTGCTCGACTTCGCGGGTGCGGCCGCGGACCTCCAGTTCGTACCCCAGGCTGATCCGTAGCGACGTCATCCGGCCTCCATTGATGAACCAAGCGCTCGCTTGGTAGAGAGTATCAGCAGCAAGGACTTGCGGGAAGGGCGCGGGCCCGATCAGAGTGGATGCCTGTGAAGCGAAAGCACGCGCTGAGGCGGCCGAAGGAAACCACGGTCCTCGATCACGGCGACGACGATCTCTCGCTCACGAGTGCCCGCCGCTACGAGGCGTTCGGCCGGGTGATGGCCGCCCTGGCGACCGAGGCCGACTTCATCGAGTCGTGCCGCGACCTGACGTGGTGGCGCGGGGCCGACCACAGCTGGCACATCGAGTGGCGCGACGGTCCCTACGCGTCCGAGGCGGCCGCCCTGCTGGCGGAGCAGGTGCGCGATCCCGACTACGAAGGGTCGCTCGTCACCGAGGCGGGTCCGGGCGGCGACGCCTCCGCTGTGCTGGACGTGATGGGCGTACGGTTCGAGTTGCGGGCGATCGACCCGATGGGGCGGGCCACCGTACGCGCCCGGCCGGGCTTCTGGCGCCTGGCCGAGGCCCTCGACACCACCCGCCGCACCAACGCCCGCCACCCCTGGGAAGAGCTCCTGGGCGGCTAGACCTTCCCGGCGCACCCTGGCGCACCCCTGGCGCGGTCCGGCGCGGTCCGGCAAGGCGCCCTGGTGCGCCTCTTCCCGCCCCGCCACCGTCCGAGCCCACGCCTCCATCGTCCCCGGCCACGCGCGCCCTGCAGCGCCGTCGGCTCGCGCCGCGCTCACCGGCGCCGCGTCCACCGGCACCGCACCTGCCGCACCGCCCGGCCCTGCCTCGCGCCGGAGCCGTCCGCGCCGCTCGCCTGCGCCGGCCACGCTCGCGTGCGCCGGGCCATCCGCGCCGGCCCGTGCGTTGGGCGCCCAAACCGTGCCCAGGCGCACGCTGGCCGGTGGCGCCGCGCCATGTCCGCTACTCGCCGGCCCCCTGCCCCTGCCCCGCGTGTGCCGTGACGCGGGTGTGCCGTGCCGCGTGTGTGCCATGCCCCGCGCCTGCCGCTGCCTGTTTGCGCCGCCCGTGCCGCCACTGCCCGTGGCGTGTCCGCCCGTACCGCTTGTCTCCACGCCGCTCCTGCAGGCGCCGCACCGGCCGCCGTGCGGTGATGATCCTGCGACGGCCGCTGGAAAGTGGTCCGCCGGGGCGGGTCAGGTGCCGAGGACGTGGGGGGCCAGGCGGGCGCGGTGGGCCTGGGGCGGGCCGAAGAGTTGCGCGTCGGACGTGGCCCGCTTCAGATATCGGTGCGCCGGGTGCTCCCACGTGATCCCGATCCCGCCGTGGACCTGGATGTTCTCGCCGGCCGCCGACAGATACGCCTCCGTGCAGTACGAGCCGGCGATCGCCGCGAACACCCCGTCCCTGGCCGCCGCCCCTGCCGCCGACCTGGCCGACTCCACGAGGAGCAGCACGTCGGCCAGCTTGTGCTTGATCGCCTGGAACGACCCGATCGGCCGCCCGAACTGCTCCCGCCGCTTGGCGTGCTCCACGGCCATCTCCAGGCACCGCTGCGCCCCGCCCACCTGCTCGGCGGCCAGCGCCGCGATGCCGAGGTCGCGTACGCGGGCATGCGACCCGCCGTCGCCGAGCCGCCGTACCGGGACCTCCTCGAACGTCAGCCGCGTCAGCGGCCTGCTCTCGTCCATGGTCGGGTACGGCTCCCGCCGCGTCGGCGCGGCCTCCACCAGCGCGTCCCCGGCGTAGACGAGCACCAGGTCGCCCTCCAGCGCGTACGGCACCACGCCCGTGAGCAGCCCGCCCGCCAGCCGCAGCTCGCCGTCCCCCGGCAGCACCACGGTCGCGGTCGCCGACCCCTCGGCCAGCGCCGCCAGCACGCCGGAGGCGTCACACGCGGTCGCGGCCGCGACGGCCATCACCGCCGACTGCAGGAAGGGATGCGGGGACAGGACCCGCCCCAGCTCCTCCGCCACCGCGGTCATCTCGGCCGGTCCGCATCCGGCGCCGCCGTACTCCTCGGGGACGAGCAGCCCCGCGACGCCCACGTCGCGCGCGAACTCCCGCCAGGACGCGCCGGGACGCCCGGCGAGGTAGTCGCGGACAACGGCGCGGAGCTCATCGGGAAGCGACACGGCCCTCATGCTAACCAAGCGATTGCTTGATTTGGTAGAGGTATGACCGAAATTTGCCTTTTGTGTAGGTTCACATAATCTGGAGCTGGTCATCCCTAGGGCCGCCAGGGGAAGGGTTGACCGGGGAATGGAGATGAACAACACCGCAATCGACTACGCCGACCTCGCCGAGTACGACCGTCGGCAGAGTGCCATCGAACGGCACCTGGTCGCGGCCTTCCTGGGGGGACTGGTCGTCGGCCTCGCAGGCATGCTCGTCTCCGGTCGCGGCCCCGGCTGGATCGACCAGCTCTACGACCCGTACGTCTACCTCGCCCTGAGCCTGGGGGTCGGGGTCAGCGCGTCGGGATTCGGCTGGGCGTTGCTGACGACGTTCCTGGCGGCGGTGTCCACGCTGGTCGCGGCCATCGGCGCGAGCGCGGTCCGCGGCGACCTCGCCTTCGACATCATCGGCGGCAGCGCCGCCGGGCTCAACTGGACCCTTGCCCTGCTCGTCGGCCTGGGCCTGCTCGCGTACGTCACCCGCAGGGACGACGCCTGGGGCGACCTGGCGGCGGGCGCGGTCGGCGCGGCGCTGATCGCCGACATCGTGGACCGGGCGACGCCGGGGTTCATCGACGGCGAGCGCTCGTTCTGGCCGATGCCGGCGCTGGCCGTCGGGCTGGCGGCGGTCGGCGTGGTGCTCGCCCTGCGCCGGAGCACTCGCTCCCGGATCCGCTCCCTCGCCCTGTCTGCGGTCTTCTCCGGCCTGTTCGTGACCGGCCTGGCGGGCTTCGTGGCGGGTTGGATACCCCTGGCGGTCTGATCTCCGCCGTGGCCTCGCCCAATAAGCCCGAGCGAACGGCTTCCCCAACTCGATAGCCTGTAATCCTCCACATCCAGGTTCGAGCAAGGAGTAGCCGTGTTGCTGCGCATGTCGTCGTTGTTTCTTCGCACCCTGCGGGACGACCCGGCAGACGCGGAAGTGCCGAGCCACAAGCTCCTCGTCCGCGCCGGCTATGTCCGCCGCGTGGCGCCCGGCATCTACTCCTGGCTGCCCCTGGGCAAGATGGTGCTGGAAAACGTCACCAGGATCGTCCGCGAGGAGATGGACCGGATGGGCGCCCAGGAGGTGCTCTTCCCCGCCCTGCTGCCCCGCGAATACTACGAGGCCACCGGCCGCTGGACCGAATACGGCGACACGCTGTTCCGGCTCCAGGACCGCAAGGGCGCCGACTATCTCCTCGGTCCCACGCACGAGGAGCTCTTCACCGACATGGTCAAGGGCGAATACTCCTCCTACAAGGACTATCCGGTCACCCTTTACCAGATCCAGACCAAATACCGCGACGAGGCCAGGCCCAGGGCCGGCATCCTGCGGGGCCGCGAGTTCCTCATGAAGGACTCCTACTCGTTCGACCTCGACGACGACGGGCTCAAGCGCTCCTACGAGCAGCACCGCGAGGCGTACATCAAGACCTTCGACCGGCTCGGCATCCGCTACAAGATCGTGTTCGCCCAGTCGGGCGCCATGGGCGGGTCGGCGTCGGAGGAGTTCCTCGCGCCCACGCCCACCGGCGAGGACACGTTCGTGGCCTGCCACTCGTGCGGCTACGCCGCCAACGCCGAGGCCGTCACCACGCCCGCGCCCGCGGCCCGCGCGTACGACGACATCCCCGCCCAGCGGGTGATGGACACCCCCGACACCCCGACCATCGAGACGCTGGTGTCGTACGTCAACGAGCACCACGGCCTGTCCATCACCGCGGCCGACACGCTCAAGAACGTCGTCGTCAAGGTCTCCACGCCCGGCTCCGACAAGGTCGAGACGCTGGTCATCGGCGTGCCGGGCGACCGCGAGGTCGACTTCAAGCGTCTGGAGGCGGCGCTGGCGCCCGGCGAGCCCGCCATCTTCGAGTCCGAGGACTTCGTCCGGCACCCCGGCCTCGTACGCGGCTACATCGGCCCGCAGGTCCTGCGCGAGCTAGGCATCCGCTACCTCGTCGACCCCCGCGTGGTCACCGGCACCTCGTGGGTGACCGGCGCCAACGAGCCGGGCAAGCACGCCGCCAACGTCGTGGCGGGCCGCGACTTCACCCCCGACGGCACGATCGAGGCCGCCGAGGTGCGCGCCGGCGACCCCTGCCCCCGCTGCGGCTCCGAGCTGTCCATCGACCGTGGCATCGAGATCGGCCACATCTTCCAGCTCGGCCGCAAATACGCCGACGCCGCCGGCCTCGACGCCCTCGGCCCCGACGGCAAGCCGATCCGCATCACGATGGGCTCCTACGGCATCGGCGTCTCGCGCGCCGTGGCGGTCATCGCCGAGCAGGCCCACGACGAGCTCGGTCTGGTGTGGCCGCGCGAGGTGGCCCCCGCCGACGTGCACATCGTCGGCACCGGCAAGGAAAACCAGGTCGAGGCCGCACTGAAGCTGGGCGCCGAGCTGGAGGCGCGCGGCCTGCGCGTCCTGGTGGACGACCGGCCTCAGGTGTCGCCCGGCGTGAAGTTCAAGGACGCCGAGCTGCTGGGGGTGCCGACGATCGTGGTGGTCGGGCGCGGGCTGTCCCAGGGCGTGGTGGAGCTCCGCGACCGGGTGACGGGCGAGAAGTCGGAGATCCCCCTGTCGGACGCCCCCGCCCACATCACCGCCGCCATCGCCTGACCTGGCACGGGCGCCCCGTCACCGGGGGCGCCCTGCCCGGCGACGGCCTGTCACTCGGGTGCTGCGTCACATGGGCCCTCGGGGCGTCGGGTACCGCGCGGCGTGGGCAACAACGGCCGCACATGGCGTGGGCAATACACGGCCGCATGGCGCGACGGCACGGTGTGGCATAGGCGGCACGATGGCTGCGGCGGGAGTCGCCTGACTCAGCCGCGCACACGTGGTGTCACGACCGGGCCGTCTCCCGGGAGGCGAGGATCGAGGCGAAGAAGGCCTTGACCGGCTCCAGAACCCGCATCGGGTCGTGGCCCACGCCGGGCACGACGTCGAACCGCACGGAGATCCCGTGGGCCTCGAAGTTGTCGCGCAGCGCCTTGAGCCGTTCGACGCGCGTGACCCCGTGGGCGTCGGCGCCGTCCATCCAGTTGGCGTCCCCCCGGTTGTTGATCTCCCAGGTCTCCACGTCGAGGCTGCCCACGACCATCTGCACCGGCACGTCCCGCAGCTCCGCCACCCGCGGGGCCCGGCCGAACTCCTCCTCGAACCCCTTCAGCCCGACCCACCACGGGCTGCTGTGATCGATGTACGTGATCCGCCCCGGCGCGCCGATGGACAACCCGGCGAGCCGGTCGGGGTGCAGGTACGCGAAGCGGTGCACGAACTGGCCGCCGCCGGAGAACCCGTGCAGCAGGAACCGCCCCGCGTCCACGTTGAAGCGCTCGCCGACCTCGTCGGCCATGGCCAGCAGCACGTGGTCGAAGCGGATGTCGCCGTACCGGAGGAACTTGAAGTTGTGCAGGTCGTCGGGGTCGCCGATGCCGGCGGGGAAGAGCGGGGCGAGCACCAGGCAGCCGTGCTCCTCCGCCCACCTGGCGAAGTCGTCACGGTATTGCGGGCCGCGCCGCGCCGTGCCGTGCTGCAGGACGGCCATCGGCAGCGGCGCGCCGTCCGGGTCGTGCGCGGACGGGACGTACAGGCAGTAGGAGAACCTCTGGTCGTATCGCGACGCGAAAACGGTCGTGGCCCCCGCCGAATAGAACCCGGTCGGATGCCTGACGACGTGCAATGCTTCAGCCATGGAGCCTCAGCCTGCGCAAACATCGCTTCGATCACAAGGAGATTGACGCCGGCGCGGTAATCTGCAGGGTGGCCGTCACGCTCCTCCTCGACTCACCCGGCGCCGGATCCGTCGCCGTGCAGCAGTCGCCGCTGGCCGAGCTGTGCGCCTGCCTGCACGCCCTCGACGAGCCCGGCCACCACCCCGCCAGCGCGGGCTGGGTGGCCCGGGCGCACCGCGGCGTGGACGGCGGGCTTCTGGCCACGGCCACCGCCTGGGCGCCGCTCTGGGGCGCCTTCCGCGCCCGCTACCTGCTGCCGCTGTCGGCGGGTCCGCGCCGCACGCTGGCCGCCGAGCTGCGGGAGGTGGCCGAGCTGCCCGTCGGCGACTTCGTGGCGATGACCGTGCAGGCCCTGATCGGCAAGAACGAGACCGAGCTCGTCCCGAGTCTGGGCGACGACATGCTGCATCGGCTCCGGCTCATCTCCACCAGCCGCATGGAGATCGGCGCCAGGCTGCGGGCGGACCCGGAGGCGTTCCGCGGCGAGCTGCTCGATTTCCTCGCCGCCTTCGCGGCCGCGGCCTTCGACGCTGAATGGCCCGCGCTGCGGCCCGCACTCGACCGCGACGGCGCCCTGCGCGACCGCGAGCTGCGCAACAGAGGCGCGCGAGCCCTCGCCGACTACCCGGCCGCCGCCGTGGCCACGGGCCCGTCCGCCGGGCCGCTGCGGATCGTCTTCGACAAGCTCTACAACGCCACCGCACGCGTGCACGCCGGGCGTCCCTGCCTGCTGGTCCCCACGGTCCACGGCCGGCCGCACTTCGTGATCAAGCACTATCCCGGCTACCCGGTCGTCATCCAGTACAGCCCCGACGAGGCCGCCACGCCGACGCTGGAGACGGCCAGGCGCAGGCTCGCCGTGCTCCAGGACCCGACCAGGCTGCGCCTCTGCTACGCGATCCTGCGCCATCCGGTGCCCACCGCCGAGCTGGCCACGCAGCTCGGCATGACCGCGCCCCAGGTCTCCCGGCACCTGCGCAGGCTCAGGGAGGCGCAGCTCGTCCACACCCACCGGCGCGGCTCCGTCGTCTACTACCAGCTGGACGCCGCCGCCGTCGAACGCCTCGGACCCGACCTACTCTCCGTCCTGTACAGGTGAGGGCGAGGAGGAGGCCGAGGGCGACGACGACGCCGCGGACGCCGGCATGCCGGGGAAGGCGGGCGGGAGGGCAGGGCGGAAGGCGTAGGCGCGGGTCGTGGCCTCCTGCATGGCCAGCGCGGCGTAGCGGCGCAACGACACGTCGTGTGCGGCCGCCAGCTCGAGATAGGCCGCCGTGACCCCGGTCTCCAGGTGCACCGCCAGCTTGGCGGCCAGTGTGGCGTTGGAGGGGAAGAACGGCAGGGCGTAGGACGCGTCGGGCTCGACAGGGCGGCCGCCCCGCGTCGTGATGAACGAGCGCAGCTGGTCGCGCCGGGCCCGGTGGGCGTCGAAGGCCGCGCTCATCCGATCGCGCAGCGAGCCGGAGGTGCGCGCGCCCAGCAGCCCGTACGCGAACAGCGCCGCGTGCTCGGCCGCCAGCGCCTTGCGCAGCTTCTCGACGTCGTCGGGGCTCACAGCGACCCCGGCAGGGCGACGGCGTGGGCGGCCTCGCAGGCGCCGATGCTGGCGATCAGCTGGGCCACGCCGGGCGAGACGCCCGCGAGCTGGCGCGCCCGCAGGGCCGCCGCCTTGCGCTCGAGATCCCGCAGCTTCGACAGCGACACCTTCGGCGAGGCGGTGGACGACGGTGACGAGGAGGCCGTGGCGGAGGCGGTGGCCGTGACGTGCTTGCGCAACTCGTTCAGATGCGCCTGGTGGCGGTCGCGGAAGGGGCCGAGCTTCTCCGCCCCGCCCGCGATCAGGGACGAATAGAGCGCGATCGTGCGTTCCTTGTCGGCGATGAGCTCCTTCAGCAGGAGCGTCTCGGGGGAGTCAGGGGCCTTGGCGGGCGGCTGCGGCGGGCCCGAGGCGCTGCAGGCGGTGAGCGCGGCCGCTCCGCCCGCCAGCAGGACTCGCCGGGACAGGTGACGCGGGCGCACGAGCGGGACCTCCAGCTGACTACGGACGCTAGCATCGTACGGGCTGGTGCCCGGGATCGCTGTCGGCGACGCTCGCCATTCGACCGTGACGAGTGGCGCTCTTTCCGTGCCCTCGTACGGATAGGGTGTCACTATCGTCGCTGGCTGAGCGGCCAGGCGGCGCAGAGCCAGTGGCGAGGTCCGCCCGGCTGAGACATGACAATAGGGGAGGTCGATATGGGCAGCGCATCACCCCGCGACCACCTGATGAAGCTCCTGGAGCCCGTGGTCAGCGCGGAGGGCCTCGACCTGGAGGACATCACGGTCACCCAGGCAGGCAAGAGACGGCTGCTGCGCGTGATCGTCGACCGCGACGGCGGCGTCAGCCTCGACGACGTGGCCGACGTGAGCCAGGCCGTCTCCGCGGCGCTGGACGACGACGACTCGATGGGCCAGGCGGCCTACACGCTCGAGGTCTCCTCGCCGGGCGTCGACCGTCCTCTCACCGAGCCGCGCCATTGGCGTCGCGCGGCCAGACGCCTGGTGAAGGCCGAGATGAAGGACGGCACCGTGCTGGAGGGCCGCATCCTGGCGGCGGACGAGAGCGGCGTCGACCTCGACGTCGCGGGCACCGCGCGCCGGCTTGATTACGTGGACCTGACCCGGGGACGGGTGCAGGTGGAGTTCCGCCGCATCGACGACGTCGACGGCGACGAAGGCTAAGGGGGAGCCGCCGTGGACATCGACATGAGCGTCCTGCGCAGCCTGGAACGGGAAAAGGACATCTCCTTCGACCTGGTGGTCAAGGCGATCGAGGACGCGCTGCTGATCGCGTACTTCCGGACCGAGGGCGCGGCCTCCAAGGCCCGCGCCCAGCTCGACAGGAGCACCGGTCACGTCACGATCTGGGCAGCCGAGCTCGACGAGGAGGGCGACGTCGTCAGGGAATACGACGACACGCCCAACAACTTCAGCAGGATCGCCGCCACCACCGCCAAGCAGGTCATCCTGCAGCAGCTGCGCGACGCCGAAGACGAGATCAACTTCGGCGAGTTCGCCAGCCGTGAGGGCGAGCTGGTCTCCGGCGTCATCCAGCAGGGCAAGGATCCCCGGGTGGTGCTCGTCGACCTCGGCAAGATCGAGGCCGTGCTGCCGCACGCCGAGCAGGTCCCGGGGGAGGACTACGTGCACGGCGAGCGCATCCGCGCCTACGTGGTGCAGGTGAAGAAGGGACACAAGGGCCCCTCCGTCACCCTGTCGCGCACGCATCCCGGGCTGGTCAAGAAACTGTTCGCCCTGGAGGTGCCGGAGATCGCCGACGGCACCGTCGAGATCGCCGCGGTGGCCCGCGAGGCGGGACACCGTACGAAGATCGCGGTCCGGTCGCGGAAGCCCGGCGTCAACGCCAAGGGCGCGTGCATCGGCCCCATGGGCTCGCGTGTCCGCAACGTGATGACCGAGCTCCATGGCGAGAAGATCGACATCATCGACTGGTCGGAGGATCCCGCGGAGTTCGTCGGGAATGCCCTTTCGCCGGCACGTGTTTCACATGTCGAGGTTCTCGACTTGGAGGGACGCGTCGCGCGGGTGACGGTGCCCGACTACCAGCTCTCGCTGGCCATCGGGAAAGAGGGGCAGAACGCCCGGCTCGCCGCGCGGCTCACGGGATGGCGGATCGACATCCGGCCCGACACCCAGGCGGAAGATGCCGCCGGTTCCGTAGATGCGTCAACACGGTAAGCTGGAATATGGTGGCCAGGCGGCCCCACAGCGCACCTGTGTGGGCTGCAGGGTTCGCACGGCTAAGTCCGAGCTGCTCCGCCTGGTGCGGGTCGAGGACCATGTGGTCCCTGACCTGCGAGGACGGCTCCCTGGTAGGGGTGCATCGCTGCATCCGTCCTTGAGCTGTCTGGAGCTCGCCGAGCGCCGCCGAGCGTTCTTGCGCGCGTTTCGCGTGCCGGGGCCGCTCGACGTGTCGCCCGTGCGGGCGCACCTGGAGGGAGAACCACGAAATGTCATGTAGGACGCCGAGTTGATGGGCGGAGTCAGATTGCTATGAGCGCCTGATGAGCACGCGGCGATGAAGACGTCAAGGTAGCGACGGTCCGGACGGCACAGCCAGCCTCCCGGGCCGAGTAAGGGAGTGCAGTGGCGAAGGTCCGGGTATACGAGCTCGCTAAGGAGTTCGGCGTAGAGAGCAAGGTCGTCATGGCCAAGCTCCAGGAGATGGGAGAGTTCGTCCGTTCGGCGTCCTCGACCATCGAGGCGCCGGTGGTCCGCAGGCTCACCGAAGCTCTGGGCGCATCGAAGGGTGGGCCCTCGAGGGGCGGCGGACAGCCGTCCAACAAGCCGCAGCCGCCAAAGGCTGCTCCCCGGCCGGCAGACAGCCAGGCCGGCAACGGCGCCGCTCAGGCGCCTGTTCCGACTCCTCCGCGCCCGGGTCCCAAGCCCGGTCCGCGTCCGGGTCCCGCGGGCGGCGGTCAGCCGCGCCCGCCGGTGCCCATGCCTCACGCGCAGCAGCAGCCCGAGGCCGCGCGCGGTGAGACGCCCCAGGCTCCGCAGGCGCGCTTCGAGAGCGGTGCGCCCGCCAGGCCTACGCCGGGTCCGCGTCCGACGCCGGGCCCGCGTCCGGGTCCGGGTCCCAAGCCCGGCCCGCGTCCTGGTCCGTCAGGCGGCGGTTCCACACAGGCGCCGCGTCCCGGCGCTCCGTCGGCCGGCGGCCCGCGTCCCGGGCCGAAGCCCGGTCCGCGCGGTCCGCGCCCCGGCAACAACCCGTTCTCGTCCACGGCGAGCGGCATGGGTCAGGCCCGGCCGCCGCGTCCCGGTGGCCAGCGCGACGGCGGTGGCCCCGGCCAGCGCGAGCGTCGCGACGGCCCGCCGCGTGACGGCGGGATGCCGCGTCCGCCGCAGAGCCGTGCCGGCGGCGAGGCCGGTCCCCGTCCCGGCCCGCGTCCCGGTCCGCCGCCCGGCGGTCCGCGTCCGGGTCCCGGTGCGGGCGGTCCCCGTCCTGGTGGCCCGCGTCCCAACCCGATGATGATGCCGCAGGGCCGTCCTGCCGGTCCCGGCGGTGGCGGCGGTGGCCGTACCGGCGGCGGTCCCGGCGGTGGCGGCGGCGGTCGTCCCGGCGGTGGCGGCGGTGGCCGTCCCGGCGGTGGTGGCGGCGGCGGTGGTCGTCCCGGCGGCTTCGCCGGTCGTCCCGGTGGTGGCGGCGGCGCCGGTCCGCGCACCGGCACCGGTGCTCCCGGTGGCGGCGGCGGCTTCGGCGGTCGTCCCGGTGCGGGCGGTCGCGGCCGCGGTGGCGGCACCGCGGGTGCCTTCGGGCGTCCCGGCGGTCGTCCTGCGCGTGGCCGCAAGTCGAAGCGGCAGAGGCGCCAGGAGTTCGACAACATGTCGGCGCCGGCGATCGGCGGCGTGCAGGTCGCTCGCGGCAACGGCGCGACGATCCGCCTGCCGCGCGGCGCGTCGCTGTCCGACTTCGCCGACCGCATCGGCGCGAACCCGGCCTCGCTCGTGCAGATCATGCTGCACCTCGGCGAGATGGTGACCGCGACGCAGTCGGTCAACGAGGAGACGCTGCAGCTGCTCGGCGCCGAGCTCGACTACAACATCCAGGTCGTCAGCCCGGAGGAGGAGGACCGCGAGCTTCTCGAGGCCTTCGACATCGAGTTCGGCGAGGACGAGGGCGACGAGGCCGACCTGGCCGCGCGTCCGCCGGTCGTGACCGTCATGGGTCACGTCGACCACGGTAAGACCAAGCTGCTCGACGCCATCCGCAAGACCAACGTGGTGGCGCGCGAGGCGGGTGGCATCACCCAGCACATCGGCGCTTACCAGGTCGCCGCCGAGCACGAGGGCGAAGACCGGAAGATCACCTTCATCGACACCCCGGGTCACGAGGCGTTCACCGCCATGCGTGCCCGAGGCGCCAAGTCCACCGACATCGCGGTGCTGGTGGTCGCGGCCGACGATGGTGTGAAGCCGCAGACGATCGAGGCGCTCAACCACGCCCAGGCGGCCGACGTTCCGGTCGTGGTCGCGGTCAACAAGGTCGACAAGGAGGGCGCGGACCCGAACAAGGTGCGGGCCCAGCTCACCGAATACGGCCTGGTGGCGGAGGAATACGGCGGTTCCACGCTGTTCGTCGACATCTCGGCGAAGAACGGCACCGGCATCGAAGACCTCCTCGAGGCCATCCTGCTGACCGCCGACGCCGAGCTCGACCTGCGGGCCAACCCGACGATGGACGCGCAGGGCATCGCGATCGAGGCGCACCTCGACAAGGGCCGCGGCCCCGTCGCGACCGTCCTGGTCCAGCGCGGCACCCTGCGTGTCGGTGACTCGATCGTGTGTGGCGAGGCCTTCGGCCGCGTCCGCGCGATGCTCGACGACAACGGCGACGCGGTCGAGGAGGCCCCGCCGTCCCGTCCGGTCCTGGTGATGGGTCTGACGGCCGTGCCCAGCGCCGGTGACAACTTCATCGTCGTCACCGACGACCGGATGGCCCGCCAGATCGCCCAGCAGCGCGCGGCGCGCAAGCGCAGCGCCGAGATGGCGAAGTCGAGCCGCCGCCGCACCCTCGAGGAGCTGTTCAGCGACCTCGAGAAGGGCCGCGTCGATGAGCTCAAGCTCATCATCAAGGGTGACGTGTCCGGTTCGGTGGAGGCCCTGGAAGACGCCCTGCTCAAGATCGATGTCGGCGGCGACGAGGTCAGGCTCCGTGTCCTGCACCGCGCGGTCGGCGCGATCACCGAGTACGACGTCAACCTGGCCGTCGCCGACGACAACGCGGTCATCATCGGCTTCAACGTCCGTCCCGAGCCCCGGGCGCGCGACCTGGCCGAGCGCGAGGGCGTCGACATCCGCTACTACTCGGTCATCTACCAGGCGATCGAGGAGATCGAGGCGGCGCTCAAGGGCATGCTCAAGCCCGAGTTCGAAGAGGTCCAGCTGGGCACGGCGGAGGTCCGCGAGGTCTTCAAGGTGCCGAAGATCGGCAACATCGCCGGTTCGCTGGTCCGCTCCGGCGTGATCGTCCGCAACAGCAAGGCCAGGGTGATCCGCGACGGCGTCGTCGTGGCGGACAACCTGACCGTCTCGTCCCTGCGTCGCTTCAAGGATGACGCGACCGAGGTCCGCGAGGGCTTCGAGTGCGGCATCGGTGTCGGCTACAACGACATCAGGATCGACGACGTGATCGAGACGTTCGAGATGCGGGAGAAGCCGCGCGTGTGACACGCGGCCGGGCGCCCGGCGGGACATCCGCCGGGCGCCTCTCGCACGTCCAGGCCTGGTCCCCACCGCAGCAGGCCGGGCGTGCGTTCACCACACCAGGCCAAGCGGTGGTAGCCAACGATGTATGTGGGTGCTCTGACCCTGGACATCCTGCTCGGCGACGTACGGTCGCTGAAGCAGAAGCGCTCCGCCGTGCGGCCGCTGATCGCCGAGCTGCAGCGGCGTTATCCCAGCATCGCGGTGGCCGAGACCGGCCATCTCGACCTGCACCGCAGGGCTGAGATCGGCATCGCGGTGGTTTCGGCCTCCGCGGGCAACTGCAAAGAGGTGATGGACGCCTGCGAGCGGATGGTGGCCTTCCGCCCTGAGATCGAGCTGCTGTCGGCCCGGCAGCGCCTCTACAACGACGAAGATTGAACGACTGCACGGCCAGGACGTGCGTGAGGGGGAGCGAACATGGTGGATGCCGCACGAGCGCGCAAGCTCGCCGACCGCATCCAGCAGATCGTCGCCGAGATGCTGGAGCGCCGGATCAAGGATCCGCGCCTGGGCTTCGTCACCGTGACCGACACGCGCGTCACCGCTGACCTGCGCGAGGCGACGGTCTTCTACACGGTGTTCGGCTCCGAGGCCGAGCGGTCCGACAGCGCGGCCGCCCTGGAGAGCGCGAAGGGGATCATCCGCTCCGAGG
Organism: Nonomuraea sp. SYSU D8015; assembly: GCF_008065375.1. Lineage (GTDB taxonomy): Bacteria > Actinomycetota > Actinomycetes > Streptosporangiales > Streptosporangiaceae > Nonomuraea. The sequence continues at coordinate 91,664 of NZ_VJYI01000014.1, read as the reverse complement.
TGGGCCGTCAGACCGGCGTGCGCTTCGCCCCCTCGCTGACGTTCAAGCACGACCCGATCCCCGACAGCGCCCGTCACCTCGACGACCTGATCAACGCCGCGCGGGCCAGGGACGCCGAGGTCGCGCGGCAGGCCCAGAGCGCTTCCTACGCCGGGGACGCCGACCCTTACAAGAAGCCCGAAGAAGAGGGCCCGGAAGCGGCTGGGGACGACCAGGCGTGACGCCCGACGTACGAGACAGGGCCGACCGCCCGGCACGCCTGGAGTCCCGCAACGGCGCCGGCGGCGGCACGATTCCGGAGAGCGCCTGGGATCGGGCGCTCCACCTGATCGGGCGGGCCGACGAGGTCGCGCTGGCCTGCCACGTGACCCCCGACGGCGACGCGCTCGGCTCGATGCTGGCCGTGGCCTTCGTGCTGCGGTCCATGGGCAAGCGGGTGGTGGCGTCGTTCGGCGACCGGATCTTCGCGGTGCCGCGCCTGCTGCGGTTCCTGCCCGGGCAGGAGATGCTGGTGCCGCCGGAGGAGTTCCCGGCCGCGCCGGAGCTGCTGATCACGTTCGACTCCTCGACGTTCGAGCGGCTGGGCCTGCTCAGCGACAACACCGCCAGGGCGCGTGAGGTCATCGTGATCGATCACCACCCGTCCAACGCCGGGTTCGGCACGCTCGCGCTCATCGACGCCACGGCGGCCGCCACGGCGATGCTGGCCGAGCAGCTGATCTACCGGCTCGGCGGGGGGCTCGACCGCGACATCGCCACGTGCCTGTACGCGGGCCTGGTCACCGACACCGGCTCCTTCCGCCACTCCTCGACCACGCCCGCGGTGCACCAGATGGCCGCCAGGCTCGTGGCGACCGGGCTGCGCACCGACGAGATCGCCCGCGAGCTGTGGGACCGCTCGCCGTTCGGCCTGCTCAAGGTGCTGGCGGCCGCGCTCGAGCGGGTGACGCTGGAGGAGGGCCCGACCGGCGGCATGGTGTGGACGTACATCACGCGGGTGGACCGCGCCGCGTACGGGCTGCCGTACGCCGAGCTCGAGGGCATCATCGACATCGTGCGGCGCACCGACGAGGCCGAGGTGGCGGTCGTGCTCAAGGAGGACGACCAGGGCGCCTGGCAGGTGTCCACCCGGTCCAAGGGCGCCGTCGACGTGGGCGCCGCGTGCGCGGCGCTGGGCGGCGGCGGCCACCACAACGCGGCCGGCTACACCTCGCACGCCGGCGTCGAGGAGACCATGGCCGCCCTGCGGCGAGAGCTGGGGAAGGCGTGATGGCCGAGAGCGGTCTGATCATCGTCGACAAGCCGGGCGAGTGGACCTCCCACGACGTGGTGGCCAAGATGCGGCGCATCGCCGGCACCCGCCGGGTGGGCCACGCCGGCACGCTCGACCCGATGGCGACGGGCGTGCTGGTGATCGGCGTGGAGAAGGCCACCAGGCTGCTCGGGCACCTGACGCTGACCGAGAAGGTGTACGAGGCCACGATCCGGCTCGGCGTCAGCACCAACACCGACGACGCCGAGGGCGAGGTCACCGCCACGGCCTCGGCCGCCGGCGTGACCCCGGCCGAGATCCACAAGGGCGTCGCCGCGCTGACCGGCGAGATCATGCAGATCCCGCCGCAGGTCAGCGCCATCAAGGTCAACGGCAAGCGGGCGTACAAGAGCGCGCGTGCGGGCGAGGCCGTCGAGCTGAAGGCCAGGCCGGTCACCGTGCGGGTGTTCGACGTGCTGGACGTCAGGGCCCATGACGACGTCGTGGACGTGGACGCGGTCGTGACGTGCTCCAGCGGCACCTACATCCGCGCGCTGGCCCGCGACCTCGGAGCGGCCCTCGGCGTCGGAGGGCATCTGACCCGGCTGCGCCGCACCCGGGTGGGGCCCTATGACCTGTCGCTGGCCAGGACCATCGAGCAGCTCGCCGAGGAGTGCGTGATCCTGCCGATCGGGGAGGCGGTGGCGGCGGCGTTCCCGCGCAGGGACGTGACCGCCGAGGAGGCGCGTGTCGTCGGGCACGGCGGGCGGCTGCCCGCCACCGGCCTCGGGAAGGGGCCGATCGGCGTGTTCGGGCCGGACGGCGAGCTGCTGGCGCTGGTCGAGGAGCAGGGCCGCACGGCCAAGCCGATCGCCGTCTTCGCCGGCTAGCCGCTTTCGGCGGCCGGCCGTCGCGTGTCGCCGCCGCGCACTGAGATCGCCGCACCCGGGACAAGGGCGCGCCTCCTGCCGAGGGGGCGATGCCCAGACGCGCGACCCTGCCGCCGACCGCCCCCGTCCGAACGGGCGCGCCGACCCAGCCTTGTCTCCGAAAGGACCCACACCGAAGTTCGGGGTGTGGGGGAGGAGGCAGTCGACCGTGGCGGATGTGTGGTGGCCTGTCGGCGCGGGTGCGCGGGTGCGCGGGTGCGCGGGTGCGCGGGTGCGGGCGGGCGGTGCCTGAGGCACAGAGGCGGTCGCTCAGGCGGGTTTGCGGGCGACGATGATGTCGCGGACGATCGCCTGGTCCACCCAGTGCTCGAAGTCCGGGTAGTCCATCACCTGGAGACCGGCGCCGGTGAGGATCTCCGCCAGGTCGGCGCTCTTGCCGCCGTAGGTGTTCCAGGAGATGCCCATCGCGCCGCCCGGGCGCAGCAGCTCCGCCCACACCGGAACGGCCTGGCGCAGCAGCTCCAGAGGGCTGCGGGACAGGCCGGAGCCGCCCTTGCTGCCATGCTGGACCCCGTAGGGGGCGTCGGTCACCAGGACGTCGAACGAGCGGGGCTTGAAGAACTCGCGGCTCTTGAGGGTGTCGGCGTTGACCATGGTCAGGTGCTGCACGTCGCCTGCCTTGACGGCCTCCTTCGACAGGCCGAAGGTGATGTTGAGCCGCCGCCCGACGAGGGCCCGCTCGCGGCGCACCGGCACGGTCTCGGCGGTGTGCTTGAGCCGCTTGTTGCGCAGCCAGGTCTTGATGAAGCCGGTGTACGCCTCGAAGTCCTTGACGTCGACGTCGATGCCGTAGGCGTCGTAGCCGTACATGAGGGCCTGGTTGAGCGTCGTGCCGCGGCCGCACAGCGGGTCGAACACCGACAGCCGCTCGCCCCCCAGCCCTCTGTCGGACGCCAGCACGGTGACGTTGAGCAGCAGCTTGGTGAAGTGCTCGTTGGTCTTGCCGGCGTATTTCTGGATGGTGATGAGGTCGCTGCTCAGCCGGTCGAGGGATTGCATGCGCAGCGGCCTGAGCAGCTCGCCTTCGATCCCAAAAATTGCGTAAACCGAGGAAAGATTCGACAAAAGCGAAATGTCCGGCTGGGTGAGCGGCTCCGCCGTCTCGAACGTCACGTACGGCACGCCGCCGATCGTGGTCTCCTCGCTGCCCAGCACCTCGCCGCGCAACGCCCGCGCACCGAAGACCGCCAGCTCGCTCCTCGTCAGCCGGACGGAGCTCTCGCCGTAGACCCGGTTGAAGGCAGGCAGGATCAGAAGCGCGTATCGAGGCATGATGACCGATCCTATCCTCCTCGATTGGAGGTAACCGTGGCGCGCGTGGCAGGCTTGTGGGGGATTGCCACGAGAAAGGGCCTAGCGTGCAGGGTTCGGGAAGGTCTGTCGTCACCATAGGCGTGTACGACGGGGTCCACCGCGGGCACCAGCGGGTGGTCGAGCGGGCCGTCGCCGTCGCCCGGGAACGGAAACTGCGTGCCGTCGCCGTCACCTTCGAGCCGCATCCGGACGAGGTCGTGCTTCCCGGGTCGCACCCGCAGCGGCTGACGAGCCCCAGGCGCAGGGCCGAGCTGCTGGCGGAGCTGGGGATCGACGAGATCGACACGGTGGAGTTCACGCTCGGCCTGTCGCGCACCAGCCCGGCCGACTTCGCCCAGGCAGTGCTGGGGGAGCGGCTGCGGGCCGCCGCCGTCGTGGTGGGGGAGGACTTCGTGTTCGGGCAGGGCGCGACGGGCGACGTCGAGACCCTGCGGATGCTGGGCGACAAGTACGACTTCGAGGTGGAGGTCGTGCCGATGCTCGACGGCGTCTCCTCGACCGCCATCAGGGAGCGGATCGTGGCCGGCGACGTCGAGGGCGCCGCGGCGGCGCTGGGGCGGCCGCACCGGGTGGAGGGCGTGGTCGTGCGCGGCTACCAGCGCGGTCGCCAGCTCGGTTTCCCGACGGCCAACGTCGAGACGCCGCAGCACACCGCCATTCCCGCCGACGGCGTCTACGCCGGGTGGCTGCAGTGCGTGCCCGTGGCCAACCTGCCCACCCTGTACGCAGGGGAGCGGTGGCCGGCGGCGATCTCGGTCGGCATCAACCCGACGTTCGAAGGGGTGCCGCGGTCGGTGGAGGCGTACGCGCTGGATCGGGACGATCTGGAGCTGTACGGGGCGCACGTGGCGGTGGAGTTCGCCGCCCGCCTGCGCGCCAACAGCCGGTTCGAGTCGATCGAGGCGCTGATCGAGCAGATCCACGCCGACGTCGCCGCCACCCGCCGTCTCACAAGCTAAACCCTTTCTTCTTTTACGCGCTGCCGTGGCCAGCCAAACGCCGACGCCGGCTCGCGTCTGTCCAGGGGAACGGCCGCTGACCGGTCACTGGAGCGATGAGCCTGGGCCGGAGAGAGCGAGGCACGATGCCAACGGAGGCCCGTAGCGAATGCGACCATAAGCAGGGCGCGCCGCCGTTACGGCGCGCACGGGCACCGGCTTCCGTGGTTTCAGTCGTTGCCCCTGAGGGAGTCCAGCAGGCGGGACAGGGCCGCTTGCGTGTCCGCCAGGTCGTCGGGACCGGCGGACTGGGCCAGCCACAGGGCCGCCTCGTTCATCGCGCCCGACAGCAGGCGGGCCAGCGGTGCCACCGGCTGGGCGGGAATCGTCCCGTTGTCGACGAGCGTGGTGAGCGCCTCGGTCAGGTGTTTGGCCGAGGACGCCTCGTCGATCGCGCGCCACTCGTTCCAGCCCAGCACCGCCGGGCCGTCGATCAACATGATCCGCTGGACCTCCGGATCCGCGCCGGCCGCCACGAACGCCGCACACCCGGCCTTGAGCTGGGCCCACGGGTCGTCCGACGCCTCCGCGGCCGCGACCACCCGGGCCGCCACCTCGTGCTGCACCTCTTCCAGCACGGCGCGGAAGAGATCGGCCTTGCCGTCGAAATGGTGGTACAGGGCGCCTTTCGTCACCCCCGACTCGCGCACGATCTCCGCGAGACCGACCGCGCCATAGCCCCTGGCCGCGAACAGTCGCCTGCTCACGGCGATCAGCGTCCGCCGCGTGTGCTCCTTCTGCTCGGCCCTCGTCACCAGCACTCCTTTGACATACCGATGGTACGCGAATAGCGTAGCCTCGCATACCGACGGTATGCGAAAACGGAGGGACGCCCATGGAGCTCAGCAGCTTCTACCCGGTGGTCTGCACGGCCGACGTGGCCGCGTCGAAGGACTTCTACGTGCGGTTGTTCGGGTTCGAGGTGACGTTCGAGGCCGACTGGTACGTGAGCCTGCGCCGCGGGACGTACGAGCTGGCCCTGCTCGACCACACGCACCCCACGCTGCCCGCGGCCTACCGGCGGCCGGTCGCGGGACTGCTGCTCAACTTCGAGGTGGCCGACGTCGACGCCGAATGGGAGCGGCTCGTCGTCCGCGAGGGGCTGCGCCCCGAGCTGGCGCTGCGCGACGAGGACTTCGGCCAGCGGCACTTCATCGTGTCGGATCCCGGCGGCGTGCTCGTCGACGTCATCACGCCCATCGCGCCGTCCGCCGAGTACGCCGCCCAGTACGCGTCCGGTGTGGGTCAGGGGCACCCGAGCACCCTGGACTAGGTGGTAACCTTGCATGTCGGCTCTGTGACGGCGGCGCTGTGCGCTGCCCCTGACGGCCTTCATGCGGCGACTGTAGGCACGCACGGTCGTTCGCGCATCGTCACATCAGCGCGTGCCCGTAGATTAAAGGAGAGCCGTGTCCCTCGACACCGCTGCCAAGAAGTCCATCATCAGCGAGTACGCGACGACCGAGGGTGACACCGGGTCGCCCGAGGTGCAGATCGCACTGCTCAGCAAGCGCATCAGCGAGCTCACCGAGCACCTGAAGACGCACAAGCACGACCACCACAGCCGTCGTGGCCTGCTTCTGCTCGTCGGTCGCCGGCGCCGCCTGCTGAAGTACCTGCAGAAGGTCGACATCCAGCGTTACCGGTCGCTGATCGAGCGACTGGGCCTGCGCCGATAACATAGAAAGGGAGTGGCTGCACGCCGCTCCCTTTCTCATATGGGTAGAGAGCTCATAAAGAGGCGGCCAGGCGCGTGGCGACGTGAATCGGCCCCGCGCCTGACGTACAACTGAAGATCCGAGACACACAGCCCCCGCGTCCGCTCAGCACCATGCGACCCGCGACGCCTGCGGGCCGGTCCTCGGTAGTGGCTTCCGGTAGACGTGATCTGACATCGCACCGGGCGCTTCGATCGAAGACCGGCGCTGCACCTAACGAGGGTGCCGGTGAAACAGGGCGCGGGAGACCGACCACAAGGAGGTCCCCCGTGGAGGGTGTCCACACTGCTGAAGCAGTCATAGACAATGGCTCATTCGGCACGCGCACGATCCGGTTCGAGACCGGTCGTCTGGCGCGTCAGGCGGCCGGCTCCGCCGTCGCCTATCTCGACAACGACACGATGGTGCTGTCCGCCACCACCGCGTCCAAGACTCCGAAGGAGCAGTTCGACTTCTTCCCGCTCACGGTTGACGTCGAGGAGCGAATGTACGCCGCCGGGCGCATCCCCGGCTCGTTCTTCCGCCGTGAGGGCCGTCCGTCCGAGGACGCGATCCTGACCTGCCGCCTGATCGACCGGCCGCTGCGCCCGTCGTTCGTCAAGGGGCTGCGCAACGAGGTCCAGGTCGTGGCCACCATCATGGCGCTCAACCCCGACCACCTCTACGACGTGGTCGCGATCAACGCCGCGTCCCTGTCCACGCAGCTGGCGGGCCTGCCGTTCTCCGGGCCGATCGGCGGCGTGCGGGTCGCGCTCATCGAGGGCCAGTGGGTGGCGTTCCCGACGCACCACGAGCTGGAGCGGGCGACGTTCGACATGGTCGTGGCGGGCCGCGTGCTCGGCGACGGCGATGTCGCGATCATGATGGTCGAGGCCGAGTCCACCAAGGACACGCTCAAGCTGGTCGCCGAGGGCGCCGTCGGGCCCACCGAGGAGACCGTCGCGCAGGGCCTGGACGCCGCCAAGCCGTTCATCAAGGTGCTCTGCGAGGCGCAGGCGCGCATCGCGCAGGTCGCGGCCAAGGAGACGGCCGAGTTCCCGGTCTTCCTGGACTACCAGGAGGACGCCTACGCCGCGGTCGAGTCCGCGGTGAAGAGCGAGCTCGCCGCCGCGCTCACCATCGCCGGCAAGCAGGAGCGCGAGAACGAGCTGGAGAAGGTCAAGGCGCTGGCCGCCGAGAAGCTCCTGCCCGACTTCGAGGGGCGCGAGAAGGAGATCAGCGCCGCGTTCCGCTCCGTGATGAAGAATCTCATGCGTGAGCGGGTCCTCAAGGAGGGCATCCGCATCGACGGCCGCGGCACCAAGGACATCCGCGCGCTGTCGGCCGAGGTCCACGTGGTGCCCCGGGTGCACGGCTCGGCGCTGTTCGAGCGCGGCGAGACCCAGATCCTGGGCATCACGACGCTCAACATGCTGCGCATGGAGCAGGTCATCGACACGCTCAACCCGGAGCGGACCAAGCGCTACATGCACAACTACAACTTCCCGCCCTACTCCACCGGTGAGACCGGCCGGGTGGGCTCGCCCAAGCGCCGCGAGATCGGTCACGGCGCGCTGGCCGAGCGGGCGCTGATCCCGGTGCTCCCGACCCGCGAGGAGTTCCCGTACGCCATCCGCCAGGTCTCCGAGGCGCTCGGCTCCAACGGCTCCACCTCGATGGGCTCGGTGTGCGCCTCGACGATGGCGCTGCTCGACGCCGGTGTGCCGCTCAAGGAGATGGTCGCGGGCATCGCGATGGGCCTGATCGGTGAGGGCGACACGTACGTCACCCTGACCGACATCCTCGGCGCCGAGGACGCCATGGGCGACATGGACTTCAAGGTCGCCGGCACCAAGGAGCTCATCACCGCCCTGCAGCTCGACACCAAGCTCGACGGCATCCCGGCCCACGTGCTGGCCGCCGCGCTCAAGCAGGCCAAGGGCGCCCGCCTGGCGATCCTCGACGTGATGCAGGAGGCGATCGACTCCCCGGCGGAGATGAACCCGACCGCGCCGCGCATCATCACCATCAAGGTCCCGGTCGACAAGATCGGCGAGGTCATCGGCCCGAAGGGCAAGATGATCAACCAGATCCAGGACGACACGGGCGCCGAGATCACCATCGAGGACGACGGCACGATCTACATCGGCGCGACCGACGGCCCGTCCGCCGAGGCCGCGCGGTCGGCGATCAACGCCATCGCCAACCCGCACATGCCGGAGGTCGGCGAGCGCTACCTGGGCACGGTCGTCAAGATCGCGGCCTTCGGCGCGTTCATCTCGCTCATGCCGGGCAAGGACGGCCTGCTGCACGTCTCGCAGATCCGCAAGCTGCACGGCGGCAAGCGCATCGAGAACGTCGAGGACGTGATGAGCGTCGGCGAGAAGATCCAGGTCGAGATCGCCGAGATCGACGGCCGCGGCAAGCTCTCGCTGGTGCCGGTCGAGGTCATCGAGAAGGAGGCCGCCGAGAAGGAGGCGAAGGGCGCCGTCGCCCCCGAGGGCGAGGGTGAGGCCCCGGAGCCCGAGGAGGCCGCCGCCGCACCGGCCGAGGAGAAGCCGGAGCGGCCGCGCCGCACCCGCACGCGCGTGCGCACCCGGAGCAGCAGCGGCGGCGACGGGGACGACCGGAACACGTGAACACGACGACGCTGCACCCCGGCAAGGACGGCGCCGGGGTCGTGAGGCGCACTGTCCTGCCGGGTGGGCTGCGCGTGGTGACCGAGACCATGCCGACCGTGCGGAGCGTCGCGGTCGGCATGTGGGTCGGCATCGGCTCGCGTGACGAGGCCCCCGAGCACATGGGGGCCACCCACTTTCTCGAGCACCTGCTGTTCAAGGGCACTCCGACGCGCGACGCGATGGAGATCTCCGCCTCGATCGAGGGCATCGGCGGCGAGATCAACGCGTTCACCGCCAAGGAATACACGTGCTACTACGCGCGTGTGCTCGACGAGGACCTGCCGATCGCGGTCGACGTGCTCGCCGACGTCGTGACCAGCTCGCTCGTGACCGAGGAGGACGTCGAGTCCGAGCGTGGCGTGATCCTCGAGGAGATCGCCATGCACGACGACGACCCCTCGGACGTGGTGCACGAGCAGTTCGCCGCCGAGCTGTACGGCGACTCGCCGATCGGCCGGCCCATCCTGGGCACGGTCGAGTCGATCAATTCCCTCGGGCGCGACCGCATCGCCGAGTACTACCACCGCTACTACCGGCCCCGCCGCACGGTGGTGTCGGTGGCGGGCAACGTGCGGCACGAGGAGGTCGTGGAGCTGGTCGTGCGGGCGTACGAGCGGGCCGGGGCGCTGACCGGCCCGGCCGAGTTCGCCCCGCCGCGCACCAACGGCCCCGGCGCCGACACGCGTTCGGGCGTCAGGGTGCTCGACCGGCCCACCGAACAGGCCAACCTGGTGCTCGGCACCACCGGCCTGGCCCGCACGGACGATCGCAGGTTCGCCCTGGGGGTGCTCAACTCCGCGCTGGGCGGCGGCATGTCGTCCAGGCTCTTCCAGGAGATCAGGGAGAAGCGCGGCCTGGCCTACTCCGCCTACAGCTACACCTCCGCCTACGCCGACACCGGCCAGTTCGGCATCTACGTCGGCTGCCTGCCGTCGAAGATCGACGACGTCCTCAAGATCTGCCGGGACGAGGTGGCCCGCGTGGTTACCGAGGGGCTGAGCGAGGACGAGATCGAGCGCGGCAAGGGGCAGATGCGCGGCGGGCTCGTGCTCGGACTGGAGGACACCGGCTCGCGCATGTCGCGCATCGGCAAGAACGAGCTGGTCTACGAGGAGCTCATGTCGGTGGACGAGGTGTTGTCCCGCATCGAGGCCGTCACCCCCGACGAGATCTCCGAGATCGCCGGCGACGTGCTCAACCGGCCGCTCACGCTCGCCGTGATCGGCCCGTACGGCGACAAGGACTTCACCGACGCCATCCGCTGACCGGGTGTCGTCGTGGCGGCCCGCCGCAGGCAGCGCAACCGCGCCTGCGGCGGGCCGTTTGTCTCTGTAGGGCGGCCGTCGCCTCCGGCGGACCCGCCGTAGGCAGCGCAACCGCGTCTGCGGTCTGCCGGGCGCCGTGGGGCGCGCCTGCCGCCGTCGAGTGGCGCGGCGGGACCGGCCACCTGCGGTTGAAGTGAGCGCGGAGGCGGCCGGCTGGAGGGCGCCGCCCGCCCGGCGTGGCGGATCCGCAGGCGGCACCCCTGGCGCCGAGCCGAGCGTCCCGAACCGAGTGGCGTGCGAGCACGTTGCCTGTGGCAGGCGGATGCCGGGAGTTCCGCCCACGCGGGCGCGGTGCCGCCTCAGGGCCCGGCGCTGCCCGGTGCGGACGGCGCGGTGCCGCCTCAGGGCCCGGCGCTGCCCGGTGCGGACGTGGCGCCGAGACCCGCCGACACGGGCGCGGCGTCGCCGCTCGCGGTGGTGGCGAGCCCGTGCGCGAGGACTGCGACAGGACAGAGGGGCGGCACTCCGATGGGCGCGTTTCCTGTTGGGATAGGGTGGTCGGTGTGATCAAGGTAGGTGTGCTCGGCGCCCGCGGTCGCGTGGGCGTCGAGGTGTGCAAGGCGGTCGAGGCGGCCACCGACATGGAGCTGGTGGCGGCGCTCGACAAGGACGACTCCATCGAAGGGCTCGAGGGCGCGGAGGTGGTGGTCGATTTCACCCACCCCGACGTGGTCATGGGCAACCTCGAATGGGCCATCGCCCACGGCGTGCACCCGGTGGTGGGCACCACGGGGTTCGACGAGGCGAGGCTGGCGACCGTACGCGGATGGCTGGCGGACTCCCCGGGCACCAACTGCCTGATCGCCCCCAACTTCGGCATCGCCGCCGTGCTCATGATGCACTTCGCGCAGCAGGCGGCCCGCCACTTCGAATCCGTCGAGATCGTCGAGCTCCACCACCCCAACAAGGCCGACGCCCCCTCCGGCACCGCCCGCCGCACCGCGGAGCTGGTGGCCGAGGCGCGAGCCAAGGCCGGGGCCGCCCCGATGCCCGACGCCACCAGCACCGCGCTGGACGGCGCGCGCGGCGCCGACGTGGGCGGCGTGCACGTGCACGCGGTACGCCTGTCCGGGCTGATCGCCCACCAGGAGGTGCTGCTGGGCGGTGACGGCGAGATCCTCACCATCAGGCACGACACGATGAGCAGGGCGGCGTTCACGCCCGGCGTGCTGCTCGGCGTGCGCAGGGTGCGCGAGCTGCCGGGCCTCACCGTCGGCCTGGAGCCGCTCCTCGATCTCTGATCTCCGGTTTGGCCGCACGACGTGCCCACCACCTGGTCGGTCGTGGGCACGTCGTGAGGAGAGGGTCCCGGCTCCGCACAGCCGGGCCTACGATCATCAACACTAATACGAGCGGCGAGTTCCGCCCGAAACATGAGATCGTGTCGGCATGGTGCGATGGGCTGAGGCCGGTGACCTTCCTGTGCTGGTGTCGATCGAGCTGGCGGCGGATCGGTTGTTCGAGCAGGTGGACATCACGTTCCCGCCTGGCACGACCATGATCGAGGAAGTGGACGATCCTGGGCGGGTCCTCGTCGAGGGGATGCCTCCGGCCGGGTTCGCGCTGGTGGGATGGGTGGACGGCAACCTGCATCTCGACCAGCTGGCGGTCCATCCGGACAGCATGCGCCAAGGCATCGGCGGGCGGCTGGTCTCGGCGGTGATCGACCACGCTCGGGCGGCCGGCGCGCCGTACGTGACGCTGACGACGTACCGGGACGTGCCGTGGAACGCGCCCTGGTACGCCCGGCACGGCTTCTCCGTGGTGCCTGAGGGGGAGTGGGGGCCGGAGCTTCGGGCGGTGGTGCAGCACGAGCGGGAGCTGGGGATCGAGGTCGCGCCACGCGTGGTGATGCGCCGCCCCTCCGAGTCCCCGGCGTAACGGCGACCCCGCAGCTCCGGGCCCTCGCCGCGACCGCCGCGACCACCGCGACCGCCATGGCCGCCGCGACCGCCGTGGCCGGGCGTCCGGCGGCGCGATCACCCACCCGCTGCAGGAGCCGCGCCTGCACGGTGCCGGTCCGCCGTTCCGGGGCGTGGCCGCCACAGCCGGGGTCATACGTCGTGGGAGCGAGGGCCGGTGGTCACGTGTCGGGGGCCTTCCGCGGCCGGTGGGCGCGGAGGGGCCGTCGGAAGCCGGTCGTCAGGGGGCGTGTCTCTCGACGGGCGGGCGCGAAGGGACGTCGGCGGGCAGGGCGGGCGCTGGGGGCGGGTGGGCAGGGGAGCGGTGGGAGGCGAGCCAGTCGACGGCGTAGTCGACGGCCGCGGGCAAGGAGAACAGGCGGGCCTCCGCCGCGCCGACCCGACCCCGCCGCACCGCGCCGGTCCCTTCGAAGTCCGCTCCCAGGGCGGCGAAGTCACCGGCGTTGACGGCCACGTCCTCGAACTCGCACCATTCCCGCCCGTTCCCGTCGTCCACCACGGCACGGAACCTGCGCCGCGGCGGGTCGGCGGTGTAGCGGTACTCGGCGAGGTGGAAGGCCGTGCACTTGTCGTAGCCGACGCCCAGCAGCAGGACGAAGGCGCCTGCGTCGTACAGCCGGGCGAGCGGCGACCGCTCACCCAGCAGGCAGTCGCGTTCGTGTCCCTCGACGATCTCGGCCGCTTGCGGCCCGATGGCGGCGAAGGAGGTGTGCGGATGCGCGCTGCGCCTGGCCCCCGGCAGCCGGCGGACGTGCTCGGCGATCCGGCCCATCTGGTGTGAGGGGGTCGTGGCGGGGTCGAAGGCAGGCATGCGGGCGCGGTACGCGGCCACCTCGTCCGGGGTCATTCCGGCCACCGCGGCCCGATAGATGGGTGAGGTGTCGGAGTTGCCCGCCGTGCCGGCGGGGACGACGAGTGTTCCGTCGTCGCCGAGCAGATCCCGCAGTGCCATGACCACGGTTTCCGCCCCACCCTCGGTGTGGCCGAGCCGGCTGAGGGAGGAGTGCACCATCAGCACCTGTCCCAGCCTGATTCCCAGGGCCGCAAAGTCATGACACAACCGGGCGAAACTAAGCAAAGCATCCTTTTCGCTATTTGAGCGCACCTTACGATCACATCATGCCCTAGAGGTGAACTGCCAGGGGCATTCGGGTTGATTGTGTAGTTTGTGGCGATCATGACGCTGAGTCGTTGATCGCTTGAGCGGTCCCCTATACTTCGACGAGTCTCGTGCCGCAATTTCTTCGGCAAGCGGTTCATATCCATTCAGCAAGAGGCGGGTTGTCGCATGACCGTCCTCGGTCGTGGCCGTAATGTTGTGTCCGAAAGGGCACAGGTCGAGGCGGAGGGCGTGGACGAGGCCGCAGAAAAGCCGCGCGAGATTCAAGCTCCGCCCCACCCGAAAGAGGGCAGGATCGCCCGTGTATGGGCAGGCTCGGCGATTTCCACGATCGGCATGCGGACGCTGGGCGTGGCCTATCCGCTCCTTGCTCTGGCGCAGACCGGTTCACCGACCGCCGCCGGATGGGCGGGGTTCTTCCTGACAGTTCCCGTTCTGGTGTTCTACATTCCCGGTGGGCTTCTGGTCGACCGGATATCCCCTCGTCGCATCATTCTCTTCGCGGAGTGCGGTCGCTGGCTGACCGTGCTCACCGTGCTCGTGGCGATGCTGTCCGTCGGCCCGTCGCTGACGTTCCTCATGGTGGCCGCGGCGGTGGAGGGCACGATGTGGGTCCTCTACACCTTGGCGGAGGCGGCGCTCCTGCAGTCCCTGGTGTTGCTGAGGCCGGGTCTGATGCAACGGGCGCTGGCCAAGAGGGAGGCCGTGAGCCATCTCGCGTCCATCGCCGGCAGGCCGCTCGGCGGCTACCTCTTCGGGGTCGGCCGATATGTCCCCTTCTTGATGAACGCAGTGCTGTTCGCGGTCTCTTTTCGGCTGTTCTTCGGATTGCGCCACGAGTCCATCCGCCGCTCGGCCGGCTCTTCGATCTTGCGTGAACTGCCCGGCGGCTTCCGCGCGCTCATGGACCAGCCGTTCCTCGGCGGCTCGATCATGCTGATGACGTTCACGAACCTGCTGGCCCACGCCCTCATCATGGTCTTCGTGGCCGGGTCACACGGCATGCCCTCCGTGGAGATCGGGCTCGTGCTCGCGGCATCGGGGTTGGGCGGGGCGGTGGGTTCCACCGTGGCCTACTTCTATCACCCGAGACGCTCGGTCCTGCTCAACCACAGTTGGATCTGGGCGGCGGCGCTGTTCCTGGCGGCGTTGGGGGCGTGGCTGGGAGCACGCTCGATCTTCTTCGCCGTGGCCTTCTTCACCACCGGCTTCGGCGGTGCGCTGACCAACGTGGCGATCAAATGCGCGGAGGTCTCCATCGTCGATCCGGGGACGCTCGCCCGCGTGGTCGGCGTGTCGCGGCTCTTCTCGCAGGGGGCCATCTGCCTGGCCGCGCCGCTCGGCGGCCTCCTGGTCACCTGGCGGGGCGTGACGGGCGGCACAGTGGTGCTGCTCACCGTCATGCTGCTCGCCGCGGCGCTGCTCACCGGCACGCGGCTGGGCAAATGGTTCGCCCCGCCCCTGCCCGATCTGCCGCGCGGCGTTCTGCAGGTGAAACAGTCGTCACAGAGCGGCGAGCTCTCGAGCGGGCCTGGCCAGGTGACCGGGAAGCGCCGGCTCCTTCGCGGAGATCGCCCGCCTGGCGAGACCCGTAGCGGACGTGAACTTGCCCGCTAGGTGCTCCACGCGGGCCGCGTAGAGCAGCAGCGGGCCGTGGTCGACCGCCTCCGCCAGCGCCTCCACCATCTCTTGCTGGGCTTCGTCCACGCGGTCGGTCCGCGCGAGCGCGAGGGCGTGAGCCACCTTGGCGAACGGCCACCGCAGCGGCTCGGCCCTCTCCAGGTCGCGCAGCGCCGCCTCGGCCTCGTCGCGGCCTCCCATGCCGGCCAGCATCTGACCGCGGCCCAGCAGGGCGCCGACGTTGTTGCCCTCCTTGTCGAGCACGCCGTTGAGCACGCCCACCGCCGCGTCGGGATGCCCGCCGTACCACAGCGCCCAGGCCAGCTCTGTCTGAATAGTGAGATCTGTCGGGACGCGCATCATCGCGGCGCGCAAGTCACGTACGGCCTCGGCGGGGGAGCCCTGTGCCAGCCGCAGCCGCCCCATGGCCATCAGCATGAGACCAACGGCGGCCGGAGCCCCGCCGGTCTCGTAGCTCTTGGCGGCGGCGCTGTAGTGTGCGAGGGCCTTTTCCACCTCTCCGTGCTCGTAAGCGACGTTGCCGAGCAGGGACTCGGCCTGTGCGCGCACATGCAGGTCGTTCCCTTCCGACCGGACCAGTGCCTCCTCGGCCAGTTTGGTCGCCTGCAGGAGATCGCCTTCTCCCAGGGCGCCCTCCGCCTCCCGGAGGAGGTCCTCCGGCCGGAGGCGCCTTCGGGTAGCGTCCACCCGTCCGATGTCGTGTTGGGAGGACTGGAGCAGGCGATCGTAGGCCAGCGCGTACGATCCCTCGCCCATACGTTGGTCGGCGCTGAGGATCCGCCGTTTCACCAGCAGAGCGATCACCGTCCTGCCGATCCCGGCGGTCTTGATCGCGCCGCGGCGGACCGGCTTCCTGTCACCGAAGGTGAGCCGCAACCACGTCCTCAGCCTGCGGTCGTCGCCGTCGAACCGCTCGGCGGCGATCTGCTTGATCTCCCTGTCGTAGTGTTCGGACAGGGCGCGCTCGGCGTGCTGGTGCACATCCCTTCTGGTGATCACGGTGGTCTCCGGCGGCAGGGACCTCCACAACGACTCACCGACCACCTGGAGGTGGGCAGGCTCCACGCCCTGCACCAGTTGCCGGCTCTCAGTCCGTGTCCTGACCCTGATGAGGTCGTGGACGACCTGCTCGGCCGCGCCCTCGGCGAACGTGAGCCCAGTTCCCTCGATCGGCCCTCGCAGGGCCTCCAACGCGCTGTCGAAGCCCAGTGCCTCCAGAGGCACGCGTTCCCACTCGGTCCCGGTGGGCTCCTGCTCGTCCGTCAGATCCGTCAGGTCCGGCCGGTCCACGTTGCCGAGTTCCCATTCATAAGGGAGCAGGTCCATCAGCCGGTCGGTGCGGATCGACAGCAGAAGCCGCAGCCCCTGGTCGGCGCGCAGCGCATCGGCGAGCTGGTCGAAGAACCAGTCACGGTGCAGTTGGCGCTGCCGGCCGCTGGCGAAGAGCTCCTCGACCTGGTCGATGGCGACCAGCGTGGGGAGGGGGTCGCCGTAGGCATCCCGCTTGACCGGCCGGGCCCGCAGGAATTCGGAGATCGTCATGTCCGCGCGCCGGTTGGGCGGTATCTGGGGCGACCACGACACCAGGAGAGCGAGCACGTACGGGTTGTGGAGAGGAATCGCCGCTCGCGGGAAGGCCGATCCGTAGGAGACCCGGCCGAGAGGGAGGACGTCGACCTTGTGAGGGCTCAGCAGCGGCATGACGCCTGCCTCGAGCAACGAGGTCTTCCCGATTCCTGAAGCGCCGTAGAGGACGGTCAGCCGCTGCGACTGCCACAATTTACGGATTTCGTGGGCTTCCTCGTCACGTCCGAAGAATCTGTCCCGATCCTCGGTGCGAAACGCGCGCAAGCCTCGATATGGTCCCGGCGTTTCCTGCCGTCCGTTCATGCCGGAATTCCCCATGCCGGTCCCCGTCCGCTTCGCATGTGCCGCGCATGTCCCCCGTGGCGGCCAAGCTGAATATCTAGATGAAGTTGTCGAAGCCTGCGGCCGGCTCCCGATTGTCCGACTGGCGCGAGGCTATGGCGCTCCGGAGTGCGGGATTGTCGACTTTGCTCAGCACGTCCGGCGACAAGTCGCTTATGTCGATCAGTCCGACCGGTCCGTGTTGCCTGTCACGCATGTGCACTCCATCCGTTTCGGTCATCCAAATATCGGGCGACATGCAGGCGCTTATTCAGATATGGCGATTCTTATTATGATTCTGTGATAAGCGTGGCCACTAATCAAGCTCTAGGATGGTAGCCAACGGTTACCGTACCTCTTCGGCGGTGGAGCGGAGGGCCGACGTGGCTGAGAATTCCATTCCCAAGCAGGGGCCGAAGGTCTGGGAACGGGTCCCCAAACGCAATCCGAACTTCACCGGCCGCAAGGATCTCCTGGCGGCGCTCAGGAAGAGCATGCACACGGTGACCGCCGTCGTGGCCCAGCCCCAGGCGTTACAGGGCCTCGGCGGCGTCGGCAAGACCCAGCTGGCGATCGAATACGCCTGGCAATACCGCGATCATTACGACCTGGTCTGGTGGGTCTCCGCCGACCAGCCGCTGCTGGTCCCGTCGGTGCTCGCGGGCATGGCGCAGGCGCTGGGCCTGCCGCCTGCGACCAGCACCGGTGTGGAGCAGGCGACACAGGCGGTCATCCGCACGCTCGAAAGCGGGGTTCCTTACCGGAGCTGGCTGGTGATCTTCGACAACGCCGAGGAGCCGGAATACATCAAGGATTTCCTCCCCAGAGGGCCCGGCCACGTCCTCATCACCTCGCGTAACTCGCGCTGGAGCGACCACGAGCCGACCATCGAGGTCGACGTGTTCAGGCGAGACGAGAGCAAGGCGTTCCTCCACAGGCGTCTGGGCGATGCGATCGGCGACGACGAGGCCGACCGCCTGGCCGACAAGCTCGGCGATCTGCCGCTGGCGCTGGAGCAGGCCGCGGCTCTGCTCGCGAGAACGCTGATGTCGGTCGACGAGTATCTGACGCTGCTCGAAGAGCAGACGAGCCGCCTGCTCAGCCTGGAAAAGGCGCCGACCTACCCGCAGTCGATGACCGCCGCCTGGCAGCTGTCGGTCTCCCAGCTCGAAGACCGCGTTCCCGCGGCCGTCGAGGTGCTGCGCTGCTGCGCGTTCTTCGGTCCCGAGCCCATCCCGCGCGACGTCTTCCGCCGCGGCAACCGTGTGGCGGGCCCCCGGCTCACGCCCGTCCTGTCGGATCCGATCGAGCTGACCAGGGCGCTGAGTCAGCTGGAGAGCCTGGCGCTGGTCAAGGTCGAGCCGACCACCCGCACGCTCCAGGTCCACCGGCTCAATCAGGCGCTGCTGCGCGACGAACTCCCGGAGGACCAGCGCGCCGAGTTCCGCCACGAGGTGCACCTGCTTCTTTCCGGCACCGCGCCGGCCGACCCCGACGAGACGACCAACTGGCCCCGGTTCGAGGAGCTCGCCGCCCACCTGGAGCCGTCGGGTCTCATCGAATGCACGGTGCCGGCCGTGCGCAAGTTCGCGATCGACCTCGTGCGCTATATGTACGTACGCGGCAGTTACCAGCAGGCGCAGGCACTGCTGAACGAGTACATCCAGAAGTGGACGGAAGCGAGCGGTCCCCGTCATTCCGACGTGCTCGTGGCGCGGATCCACCTGGGCAACGTCTACCTTGCGCTCACCCTGTACAGCAGGGCCCAAGAGCTCATGTCGGAGACCGTGGGCATGATGGAGGAGTCTCTGGGGCCCGACCACCCGGAGACGCTGTGGGGGAAGCAGAGCTACGCCGCCGCGCTCCGGGGCCGCGGAGAGTTCGGCAAAGCACAGGAGATCGACGCCGAGGTCGTCGAGGGTTACGAGCGCCTGTCGGGCGACAACGAAAGAGTCGTCCTGCGAGCCCGCGCCAACCTGGCTCTCGCCTACACGTTGACCAGCGAATACGTCCACGCGCAGAAGATGCTCCAAGAGACCTATCTCCGCCAGAGCAGCATGGACGGCTACGGCCGGCGCAACCTGCTGGCGACGTGGAGCAACCTGAGCAGGGCCGTGCGCCTGGGCGGGCAGCTCGAGGTGGCGATGAACATCGCCGAAGAGGCCTACAACTACGGGGTGGCGCAGCTCGGCGAGGACCACCCCCGCACCCTCCTGGCGGCCAAGGACCTCGCGATCTCGTTGCGCAGGAGCGGCCGCGTGACCGAGGCCCTGCAGCTCATGAGGGACACCCACCACCGCCTGCAGCGTCTCTACGGAGACGGGCACGCCGACACGATGGCCGCCGCCTTGGGCCTGTCCAACACCTTGCGCGCGAACGGCGACCTCGAAGAGGCGCTGACGATCGTGCGGCGGACACTCGAGCACTATCCCGCGGTCTTCGGGGCCAACCATCCGTTCGTCCATGCCAGCAAGATCAATCTGGCGCTGCTCCTGCGCCTCACGGGAGACGCGGCCCGGGCGCAGGAGCTCGACCAGGAGGTGTTGCACGGTCTCGGCGATCTGCTCGGCCGCGATCACGACTACGCCGTGACCTCCGCCGTCAACCTGCAAAACGATCTGGCCGCGCTGGGCCGGCACGACGAAGCCCGCGCGCTGGGCGAGGAGACCATGCGCCGGCTCCGGACGTACTTCACCCCCGACCACTACCTCAGCCTCATCTGCGCGGCCAACTTGTCACTGGACATGCAGGCCACCGGGGCCGAGGAAGAGGCCAAGCGGCTCCTGACCGAGACCGTGCCGCAGCTGGATGCCCTTCTCGGGCGCGAGCACCCCGACGCCCTCGCGGTGGCCGCAGGGCAGCGGGTCAACGGCGATTTCGATCCGCCGCCCATCTGATCGGCGGCGCACCGGCGTGGGGGCGGACGTCAGCCCGCCCCTCGCAGCCGCGCCACGTCCTGAGCGCACCGGTCTCGTATGTAGGTGATCAACCGGTACAGGTCGGCGCAGTAGACCGACGGTTCGGCGAAGCCGGCGGACGGGCTGTAGCGATGCGCGTAGAGGCCGCCACCGCAGGTGGACATGATGTCGCAGCTGCGGCAGAGGGGGGAGAGAGCGAGCTCCCCGATCTGCCGCGCGACGATCGCCGGATGCAGCAGCGCCCGGTCCAGATCGTCGCTGAGCACGTGCAGCCGGGTCTCCGGGGCGCCGTGATAGGCGCTCTTGAGGCTGTCCGCCTGCTCGATCTTCCCGTCGGTCTCGATGACGACCATGCGCACCGGAGACAGGCCGACGGTCTCCGTGCGGGAAGGGC
Organism: Nonomuraea sp. SYSU D8015; assembly: GCF_008065375.1. Classification (GTDB taxonomy): domain Bacteria; phylum Actinomycetota; class Actinomycetes; order Streptosporangiales; family Streptosporangiaceae; genus Nonomuraea. Next base: position 71,544 of record NZ_VJYI01000014.1, on the reverse strand, counting down.
CGCCCATCAGCAACCGCATGATCTCCCTGAACATGCGGATCTCGGTCTGCAGGACAGGGCTGTCGTACCAGACGTCGAAGATCTGGATCAGCCAGTCGGCGTACGGCGTCGCGCTCGAGCCGGGTTCGCGGAACGGAGGCGGGTCCGCCCAGTTGCCGTGAGGCAGCAGGAAGCTGACCGCGGGCGGGTCGTACTCCAGCAGCGCCTCGTACGTGCGCACGGGATCGTTGCGCACGTCGATCGTGCACAGGATGCCGCTGAACAGGTGGTGGTAGGGCCCCGCCGTCAGCCGTCGCAGCGATTCGCTCACCAGGGCATGGCTGCCACGCCCGTCGGCGAAACGGCGGTGCCGGTCCTGGCCTGCGGCGTCCCCGTCCAGGCTCACGCCGACGCGGATCTCCAGGGACTCGAACAACCGCAGGTACGCCTCGGTGAGCCGGACGCCGTTGGTCTGGACGTTGACGTTGACCCTCGTGCCGGTGTCCACCGCGCCGCGAACCCCGCGTACCACCCGGGAGATGAGCTCGGGCCCGGCCAGCAGCGGCTCGCCGCCGTGCAGGATGACGTCGATCTCCGCCAGGTCGTGGCGGGAGGCGTGTTCCGCGATGCGCTCGACCGCGCGGTCGGCGATGGCGTCGGACATCCTGCGCGGCTGCTCGCGCCAGCTCTGGTCCGCCATCTCGTAGACGTAGCAGTAGCGGCAGGCGAGGTCGCAGCGGCTGTGGACCTTCAGGATGAACTGCTGGAAGGGCAGCGGCTCCCAGCCTCCTGCCAGCAACGCGTCGACGTCGAGGAATTCCGGGAACCCCTTGGTGCGTAAGGGCTCCGATTCCGGGCTTCCGAACAACGGCTACCTCTTAAGCGTCGTGCGCCCCATTGTTACGCTGGCCGGGCGCTGCACCCTGTCCCTATCTCTCACGAATACCCCGACGAGTCAAGATTTATGACGATAAGGGCGAGATTTCCCTGGGTAATAATGAAATTCTTCGAAATGTCGGCAAAAGTCGTGGATTTTGGGAACCAGTGGTATTAGCGGGGGTGGCTGCCCTCCTGTGGCGGCGGATCCTCGAAGCGGGCCTCCTTCGGCGGCTCGCCCGTCACCTTCTCCACGATCGTGGCCGCGACCTGGTGCAGCTTGACGTTCCTGTCCTGGGAGACCTGGCGCAGCACCTCGACCGCCTGGTGCGAGGTGCAGCGGCGCTGGGCCATGACGATGCCGAGGGCCTGGTCGATGATCGCCCGCGTGGTGAGCGCCTCCTTGAGCTGCGCCGCCACCTGCCGCATGTGGGCCGCGTCGAGCGCCGTACGGAACAGCAGGCCGATGTGGTCGGCGGTCACGCGCACGGCGACCCGCGTCTCCTCACTGAAGGCCCCGCCCCGGCCCGAATAGAGGGTGAGCACGCCGAGCAGCCTGCCGTCGGACTTCAGCGGCTCGGAATGCAGGCTGAGCAGGCCGGACTCGGCGGCGAACCGGCGCCAGCGGGAGTCGGCGCCCAGGTCGGTGGCCGTCACCGGCTGCCCGGTGCCGAGCGCGTCGATGCAGGGCCCCTGCCCGATGGCCGACTGCAGCTCGTCGAGCAGGCCGGCCCGCTCGTGTGAGCACGCGACGGTGCGCAGGCCGTGTTCGGCGCACAAGGCGATGCTGACCATCGGGGAGTCGGGCATCGCCCGGCTGGCGATGGCGACGCACTCGCCGAGGGCGCGCTCGAACTCCTCGATGTCCGTGGGCGCGCTTGGCCGGTTCAATCAAGACCCCTTGCGCTTGGTTGTCCGGACCGCTTCTCCCGCCTCCTCCTTTCAGACTAGCTCTTCACGAGCTGTATGGGGCGGTGTCAGAAGACGATGGCCAGACCCACCGCGAACAGCAGCCCGTACGCCATCTGCAGCTTGCCCGTCTGCTGCAGCACCGCGATCAGCGCCGGCCCGACGGCCTTGCCGAGCACGGTCCTGATCGGGGTGACCGCCAGCGGCGCGGCGAGCAGCACCAGCGCGGCCCATGGCGTGATCGGCACCATCGCCAGCGCCACCACGAACGGCACCACCTGGCACACCACGTAGAGGGTGCGGGTGCGCTCGGCCCCCAGCACGACCGCCAGCGTGCGCTTGCCGGACTGGCCGTCGGTGCCCACGTCCCGCAGGTTGTTCACGACGAGCATGGAGCACGACAACAGCCCCACCGGGATCGAGGCCAAGAAGGCCGCCCAGCTCAGGGATTCGGTCTGCACGTACGCCGTCCCGACCACGGGGACGACGCCGAAGAACACGAACACGGCCACCTCGCCGAGACCGCGGTAGCCGTACGGGTGCTTGCCGCCGGTGTAGAACCACGCGGCCGCGATCGCCGCCGCACCCACGAGCAGCACCCACCACGCCCGCGTGACCAGCACCAGCACCAGTCCCAGCACCGCCGCCAGCGCGAAAGACCCCAGGGCGGCGGCCAGCACCTGCCGCGGCGTGGCCGCCCGCGAGCCCACCAGCCGCATCGGGCCGACCCGCTGGTCGTCGGTGCCCCGGATGCCGTCGCTGTAGTCGTTGGCGTAGTTGACGCCGATCTGCAGCGAGAGCGCCACGAACAGCGCCAGGATCGCCCGCCACCACACGAAGCCGCCCTCGCCGATCGCCACGCCGGTCCCCACCATGACGGGCACGACCGCGTTGGGGAGCGTGCGCGGGCGGGCGCCGGCGATCCACTGGTCGAGCGTCGCCATCAGCTGATGTCCGTGGTGAGCCTGACCATCCGGATCGGGCGGCCCATGTCGAGGACGCGTTCGGCCATGTCCTCGCCCCACCCGGCGGACTCCAGGAAGCCGAGCACCGCGTGGTTGTCGGCGAAGACCCAGGTCACGATCTGCCGGAAACCGTCGTCGCGAAGGTAGTCGACCGTCGCGTTGAGCAGGCGGCTGCCGTGGCCGCGGCGGACGAAGTCGGGGTCGACCAGGAGCGTCAGCATCTCGGCCACCACACTGGGGTCGAGGTCGGGATCCTCGGCGGGGGCGTGCGAGGCCAGGCCCACCACGCGCTCGCCGCCGCGAGGGGTGACCAGGGCGGCGCTGCCGCCCGCGCCCAGGGCCGGGAAGCCCTCGGTGTCGAGGATGGTCTCCACCGCCACCAGCACCCGATGCATGGGAGTGGGCGGGGCGACGATCGCCTCGTCCCACTGGCGCAGCCACATCTTCTCCGCCGCCGGGCCGGTCATCTGCTCAAGGGGCCCTTCGGGGAGGAACTCCCGATAGCCGTAGCGCCAGGCGCGGATCTGACAATTCGCAACCTGGAGAACATCCTCGCGCCGGGCCGCCCGGACGCCTACGTCTGCCATCTCGGCCCGCTCCTTCGCCTGCCGTTCGTGCCACAAGGCACGAGTTACACCGTATCGGTGTTTGACCCTTGGGGATGACGCGAACCCCGCTTCCTCGCCCGGTAAGCGCGTGTCTTGGTGCGATTGCCGCATATCCGCATAGAACACCACGAGCGAGAACGGTTCTTCGACGAGTCGATGAACGCCCACTGACACGTTCCCTCCGCGCACACCTTGAGCCGATCCCATCCCGCGCCCAGGGCGGCGGCCGCGATCCTGGCCAGACCCCCTGCCACGCCGTGATCTACGGGCGTCAGCTCGGGCCTCCCGTCGTGCCCAGTCCTGACGCGGAGGGGGAGGGCGGGCAGGGCGGCCGGCTCGCGTCTGAGCGCCGCTCTGAGGCCCTCGCGGAGGGCGTGGGCGATGAGGAGGTCGTCGTCGGTAGCGCGGTCGCGCAGGCCGGCGAGGCCGCGTTCGCGCAGCCAGAGGGCCAGCTCGGCGGGGGAGGCCAGCTCGTCGGTGTCGGACTCGACGTCGTAGGTGTTCACGAAGTCTCGGATGAGCTCCGCGGGGAACGACATGCCGGTCACTCTACTGGCATTGTGATCACGTGCGGCCGCGGCTGTCCGTCAGGGGCTGTGGCGTTGTGATCACGTACCGCGGCGGCTGTCCGTCAGCGCCTGGGCGAGCCGCCGCACGCCCTCGTTCAGCTCCGGCAGATGGGTGGCGGCGATGTGCGTGACCCTGATCCGCGGGCCGGGCGGCTCGGACGGGTAGTACATCCGACCGGGGCTCACCAGCGTGCCGTTGCGCCTGGCCGCCTCCACGAGGTCGTTCTCGTCGACGTCGGCGGGCAGACGCAGCCACAGATGCATCCCGCCGATCGGCAGCAGGTGGAGCTCCGCCTCCGGCATGCGCGCGGCGAGCGCGGCCACGAGCGCGTCGCGCCGGGTCCTGATCTCGGCGTGCACGGCCGTCAGATGCCGCCGCCAGACCGGCGACCCGACGAACTCCAGCGCCGTCTCCTGCAGCGGCCGCGCCACGAAGAACGACTCCACGAGCTGGGCGGCCCGCAGCCGGTGCGCGGCGGGCCCGCGGGCGATCACGGCCGCCACCCGCATGCTCGGCGAGAGGATCTTCGTCAGCGAGCCCACGTGGACCACGGTCCCGTGCTGGTCCATTGACGCCAGTGAGGGCGGGGCGTGCTCGGTCAGGTAGCGGGCGTAGTCGTCCTCGATCACGAACGCCCCCGCCGCCCTGGCCACCTGCAGCACCTGCTCCCTGCGCGCCACGGGCAGGGTGGCGCCGGTCGGGTTGTGCAGCGTGGGCTGGCAGAGGAAGACCCGCGCGCCGGTCACGGCGAACGCCTCGGCCAGCAGCTCCGGGCGTACGCCGTCCCTGTCCATGGGAACGGCGGTCGCGCGCAGCCCGGCCGCCTTCGCCGCCGCCAGCGCGCCGGGGTAGGTGGGCGTCTCGACCAGCACCGGCGTGCCGGGGGCCGCCAGGGCGCGGAAGGCGTGCGTGAGCGCCGCCTGGCCGCCGCTGACGATCAGCGCGTCGGCCGCGGTCACGTCGCCGCCCGCCTGGGCCGCGAACCACCTCCGCAGCTCCAGGAGGCCCGTCAGAGGCGGCGCCGCCCAGGCGTCCGGCCGCCGCACCGCCCGGGCCGCCGCGGCCGCCAGCTGCTTGTCCGGCCGCAGCCCGGGGTGGAGATAGCCGCCGGTCAGCGGCACCGTACCCTCGGGGATCGGCGTGAGCAGCGCCGCGACCGGACCGTCGTCCACCACCCGGTCACCGAGGGCGACCGTCTGCCAGGACAGGTCGGCGGTTTCCCCCTTTGTCGTGATTTGGTGCTGTTCGGCGACGAAGGTGCCGCTCCCCGGCCTCGTGACGACCCTGCCCTCCGCGGCCAGCTGGCCGAGGGCCCGCGACACGGTGACGGGGCTGACGCTGTGCCTGCGCATGATCTCCCGGCTGGACGGGAGCCGGGCCCCCGGGCCCAGCCGGGTGGCCTCTTCGCGCAGTATCGCGGCGATCTGGGCGATACTGCTATCGTTGTTCATGAAAGTTGAGAATAGCGCTACTGCCCTCGATCGAGTAGCGGTCCCGGCCGACGACCCCGAGCGCGAGCGCGAGCGCGTGCGCCGTCGCGGCACCGCCCTGGCCTTCCTCGGCGTCCTGGCCTTCTCCGGCTCCTTCCCCGGCACCGTCCACGCCATGGAGGGGTTCGATCCCTGGCTGGTGGCGATCGGCCGGGCCGCCATCGCCGCGCTGCTCGCGTTGGCCTGCCTCAAGGTCGCAGGCCGTCCGCTCCTCCCGCCGCGGCACCTCTGGCGGTCCTACGCCCTCATCTCCCTCGGCGTGGTCTTCGGCTTCCCCCTTTTCAGCGGACTGGCCCTGGCGCTGGGATCGAGCACCGCCCACGCCGCCGTGGTCACGGCCCTCCTCCCCGCCGCCACGGCCGTCTGCGCCGTCCTCCGGGCCGGCGAACGCCCCCGCCCGCTCTTCTGGGTGGCCTGCCTGGCCGGCGCCGCCGCCATCACCGCCTTCACCCTCACCCAGCACCAGGGCCAGGCGGCCTGGCCCGACCTGCTGCTCGTCGCCGCCCTGCTCTCGGCCGCGGTCGGTTACACGGAAGGCGGCCGCCTGGCTCGCCAGGTGCCGGGCTGGCAGGTGATCTCCCACGCCCTCGTCCTCTCCCTCCCCCTGACGGCTCCCGTAGCCGTCGCCCTGGCTTTCCTGACCCCGATCGCGATCACCCCTCACGCCGTCGCAGGCTTCGCCTACGTCTCGGCGGTCTCGATGTTCCTGGGCTTCTTCCCCTGGTACGCGGGCCTCGCCCAGGGCGGGATCGCCCGCGCCGGCCAGACCCAGCTCACGCAGCCCCTCCTGACGCTCGTCTGGGCCTGGTTCCTCATGGGCGAGCGATTCGGCCTGATCACGGTGGTCGCGGCCGTGGCCGTGCTGGTCTGCGTGGCCGTCACCCAGCGCGCCCGCACGTGACCCGCGGCGCGCCCGTACGTGCCCCGCATTGCATCCTGCGCCGGGAGTCGTGGCGCGCCCGTACTTGAAAGCCATGACGCCTCCCCGCAGGATTGGGGGAGGAGGTGTCACAACAATGGCGGACCTCACGATCCCAGAGGGCGGTTTCTGGCCCGCACCGGAAATCCCGCAGCCCAACATCTATCCCATGGAATGGCGGGTCGAGACGGAGAAACTCGCCGCCATCTACGAGAAGTCCAAACGCGTGGTCTGGAACCCGGCCGACCTGCCCTGGGACGGCCTGAACCCGGAGGACTTCACCCGGGAGCAGCGCCTCGGGATCATGTACTGGTTCGCCGTCCTGGCCAACTTCGACGCCTCAGGACCGGCGGTCTTCGCGCGCGCCACCATCCAGGCCTTCGAGAAGCACGAAGAGGACCCGGTCAGGAAGTGCTTCTTCTCCATCACCCGGGACGAGATGAACCACGAGGAGTGCTGCCAACGGACCATCGCCAAGCTCTGGCCCGGCGGCCCGCTCAACTGGACCCCGTCGGACGACCTGGAAAAGGCCGCCCACAACAACATCGGCTGGCTCTACCACAACGGCGGCCGCTACTGGAACGGCTACACCGCGGCCGTGGGCAAATACTCGCTGCCGGTGCTCTTCACCAGCTTCATGATGGGCGAGATGGCGGCCTCGACGCTGTTCAGAGGCATGGCGTCGGGCACCCGGCACCCGGTCTTCAGCGAGATGTTCCAGCGCATCGGCCGTGACGAGTCCCGCCATCTCCAGATCTGCATGACGATCCTGGAGAACGAATGGCCGGGCCTCACGGACGAGACCCGCAGCCTCATCACCCGCCAGCTCAGAGCCGGCTTCGTCTTCCTCAGCATGATCCTCTGGGAGCCCCCCGAGGGCTTCTGGGAGCTGCCGCCCTATTTCCTCCCCAACCACCGCGTCCTCATGGACCACGCCAGGGAGGCCGGCCTGGGCGTGCTGTCGTACGACGAACAGGCCGAGAACTGGCGCGTGGCCATGGCCCGGATCCGCGCCATCGTCGAACGCTGGGGCATCGCCTTCCCCGCCATCCCCGAGCTCGACCTGGAAGGCGTCCAGGTCGACATCATCGACCCCGAGGAGATCATCCCGGTCTTCTAAGCTTGGCTGCCATGTGGCCCCGCATGGACGGACTCAGAGTCCTCGAATTCGGCACGCCCGGCGACCTCCGTACGCGCCTGACCAACCTGGTCCTGGCCGGCGACAAGACCGCCACCGCCGGCCTCCTCACTCTCGACTACGAGGGTGAGGGGGAGGAGGTGGAACACGTCGGCGAACATCTGGTGGTCGTGGACGACACGGGCGCGCGGGCGACGGAAGTAGAGATCACGAGGGTCGAACTGACACCGTTCGCGGCGGTCACGTGGGAGTTCGCCCAGGCCGAGGGCGAGGGCTTCGAGTCGATCGAGCACTGGCGAGAGGCCCACCGCCGCTACTGGGCCGGCCACGGCCACGAGATCGACGACTCCTCAACGGTCGTGTGTCTGTGGTTCCGCGTCGTCGCCGGCTCAGGAGAAGAGACGTCGTGAGGCGGTTTCCTAGCGCTGTGACCACGGACCTTCGCAGGGCCGGCGCCTTGGGGCACACTCTGGTCGTGGAGGAGCATGACAGCGTTCAGCGGCTCTTGGACGACCTGTGTGCCGATCTCGGGTTCTGTCTGCCACCTAGCGAGCGACTGCGGCTGCGGGAGGCGCCTCCCACGAGTGTGGACGCCTTCACGGACGCCGTGTTCAGGGCCGAGGGGATGGACCCCCGACTCCACACGGCCCAACGTCGGCAGGTGAGAGACAGGATCGAGCGACGCCTACCCCGGCAGGCCGACGGGACGGATCGGTGAATCCCCGGGGAATCTCATGAAGTCGGCCATTTCTCCGGCGCGGACACGTAGGTGCCGCGGTACGGCACAGTGAACACCCACCCACGTTCGCGTAGATGCTCAACGGCCTTACGCGCGGTCACCTTGGCGACCCCGTGGCGCCGCATCAGCGCCTTCTCGCTCGGAATCGCCCGGTTGGGCCGGAGCTCCCCGCGCCTGATCCTGGCGATGACGTCCTTGGCGATGATCAGGTAGATGGCCCTCGACTCCTTCACGAGCGGCACACCCAGCGGGCCGACGAACGTGCCCTCTCCTTGGATGGTGTGGACCAGCCCACGCCTGCGGAGCTCCCGTGCGACGTTGCGCGCGGTGGTGCGGGCGATGGCGAACTCGGCCTCCATGACCGCCTCGCTCGGCACGGCCTCGCCTGGCCTCAACTCGCCGCTGACGATCTGCTCCTGGATGATCTCGGCGACTTGCACGTAGAGCGGGACGGGGCCTTCACGGTCGAGCATGCTCATATTGTAGGCGTCTCGATACAAGCAGTTGAGTGAAGTCAAGCCTGGGGCCACGACTCCTTGGGTGAGACGTAACTGCCGCGCTGTGCAACGGTGTAGATCCAGCCCTGCTCTCGGAGGAGCGCCATGGCCCGCCGCACCGTTTCGCGAGCGACGCCGTACTGCTCCACCAGCGCTGACTCGCCCGGGATAGGCCGTCGCGGAAGGAACTCTCCAGCCTTGATCTGCTCGGCGATGTCTGTCGCGATTTGCTGGTAAAGCGGCACCTTTCGCTTCTTGCGCGGGGCTTCTTCGGGTGTGCCGACAAAAGCCCCTTCGCCCTGAACGGTGTAGACCAGCCCTTCCTCGCGCAGCACGTGAATCGCCCGCCTGGCAGTCGTCCGGGCGACTCCGAACTCCTGCTGGATGTCCGCCTCGCTGGGCACGGGGTGTCCGGACGAGAGTCCAGAGACCCGGCGCCGGAGGATGTCGGCGATCTGGATGTAGATGTGGGTGTCCCCGTCGTAGTCGAGCACATAGGCAACATAGGCCAAGACGTACAAGACGCAACATATCCCTCTGTCCATATAGACAGAGGCTTCTTTCCAGATAGACGAGAGGAGACAAGCAGACGTATAGTCGCACCATGGCCGAACCTCTCCGACTGCCCGGCGATGGCGACACTTCGAGCGTCCACGTGCCGGACCCGCAGCCCAACCACACGCTGCTGAGATGGGACCCCGTGCGATCGTCGGGCGAACGCATACGTGTCGTGGCCTACACGAGCGACTGCCAGCCGACGTTCTACGAGCTGTGCCAGGCGGGCGGCCTGTTCTTCATTCGCAGGACCCGCCGAACTGGCGGACGGGTTCTGATCCACGAGTCGGCGAGAATCAGGCGCGCCCTGGTGATTCCTTTGTGGGAGGGCCTTCTGGAGGGAATGGATCCGGTCAAGCACTCCCCGGCATGAAGGACTCCATTGCCCAATTCGGTGGTCGCGGTGAGCTCCGAGTCGAGGCGCGCGAAGGGTGAGACTCGGGTCGCGCCGAGGGTTCGACAGGGCACTTCACTGAGAATGAGAACGGCCATCGCTTGGAACGCTTCGAGTCGCATGATCGGCGATGGCCGCCAGGACTGGTATGACCTGTGGGCGGGGTTGGTGCGGAAAATGTGATTGATGGCCTGGTCTTTTGTCGGGTATCTCTGAGCTCGCCGTGAAGTCCTTATAAGTGACGTCATTGGGCGCTGGATTGTCGCTTATGCCGATATTCGTCATAATTCGTGCAAGGGCTGGACAAGTCGACGAGCGTCAGGTTCAGAGAGATATGGCGCCTTCGTAGGGCGTGGTCTGCTCCTGCGCTTCCTGGAGGCGGACGCTGTGCTCGGCTGCGCGGGCGAGGAGGACTCAGTTGAGGTGAGGTGCGGCGGGGAGCGCCCGGGCTCGGGCAATGACTGGCGATGCGTCGAGCACGGGCACCCCTGCCAAAACACGTGAAGCCGCTGTTCCTCACGCGTTTTGCGCGCCTTTCGCGCAACCCCCGGCGGGGCGCCTCGGTCATTGGGACCGTCGACGCGACCGACAACGCTCCGCCTGGGATCGGCGCGGAACCGTGGACGTGGCCCCGTGCCCATCAGGAGGCGCGGGACCACACCACGACGAGTAAAGGCCGGCTGACGTCCGTATCGGCCTACCCGCGCCATTAGATTCTCATGGTCGTCGCTTGGAAAACCGGCGTTCGGCGCTATACATGGGATCATTCCGTTTGACGTTCGGTGGGTGGGTGGAATGGGTTTACGTGGGGATTCGCCGCCACGCCGTATCCGTGATGATCAGGTGGTCGAGGAGTCGCAATCCGACCGTTTCGGCGGCATCGAGGAGGTGGGCCGTGGCCTCCAGGTCGGCGCCGCTCGGGTCGAGGGAGCCGCTCGGGTGGTTGTGGGCCAGGCCGAACATCGCCCCGCCCGCGGTGAGCACCTGCGTGATCACCTCCCGGACCGGCATTGCCGTGTGGTCGGCGCCGCCCTCGGTCACGACCGAGCGTTTCAGCACGCGGCCGCCGGTGTCGCACACGACCATGACGAGGCGCTCCTGGGTATGGCCGCGCAGCAGCGGAGCGCAATGATCGGCCAGCTCTGCCGTGCTGGTGATGCGTTCGCGTTCGGGCCATGCCTCTGCTCGGCGGGCGAGGTGGAAGGCCGCAGCCACCCTCGCGGCCTTGGCCGGGCCGACGCCACGCACAGTGAGCAGCCGATGAGGGTCGGAACGGCCGAGCCCTTCGAGATCTCCGCAGTGCTCGATCACCTGGGCGGCCAGGTCCAGGGCGCTCGAACCGCGGAATCCCGAGCCGAGCAGCACGGCCAGCAGCTCACGGTCTGCGAGAGCGCTTGCGCCTCTGGACATGAGGCGTTCGCGGGGGCGGTCGTGCTTTGACAGGTCTTTCAGTGCCATCGGCAACCTCCGCGACCGTTGTATCAACGGGCACCGACAATCTCTGACCTGGGCTTTTGCCGGAATTGCGTGGTGGCTTTCGGAGGTGCGGCCTTTGACTTGTCGGACAGGTCGTAAGCGGTCGGTTGTGCAGGTGGCGATGCGCGTCTGCCGAGGGCGTCGTCACGTCTTGCGCTTGCCTGCCGTGGCGTTACGCGGGGTGGACGAGGGCGTGGTTTCGAGGCGGACATGTGGCCGGCTGCCATGGGCCTGCCGCGCAGAGGTGTGTCGCTGGGGTGGCAGGTGAGCCGAGCTCGTTGAGGGCTGAGGCATCCGCGAGGGCAGGGCGGTAGGGGGCGCGCCGGCGGGTGGTGTCCTGCTGCGGACGTGCGAGGTGGTCGGTGCGTCAAGTGGCTCCGGGCGGGAGGCGGGTCGCCCGGAGCCTTCCCCTCTTAGACGGGCATGCTGCCTTCGCCTTGTCAGACGGGCATGCTGTACGTGACGCGGAAGCGGTCGCCCGGGATGACGATGTCGCTCGTCTCCACGGGGCGGTCGCCGGCCCAGTGCGTACGTTCGACGTGCAGAACGTGGACGCCGGCCGCGAGGTCGAGGGCGTCGCTCTCGGCGGGGCGGGGGACACGGGTGTGTACGCTCTCGACGATCTCGGTGATCTTTATGCCGTGCGCGTACATCCTCGCCACCAGGCTCCGTCGCTCCTCTGTGTGCGTGGCGAGCTCCATCGGCTCGTACGAGGTGGCGAGCTGGAGCGGTCTGCCGTCGCCGCGGTAGACGTAGAAGGTCTTCGTGAGCGGGGTCGATTCCTTCACGCGCAGGCGTCTGGAGATGTCGGGGTCCGCCTCGGTCGGCTCGCTGTGCCAGTCCCAGGTCACGCGCCGGCCCTGGGCCTGCAGGTCGGCCGCGAAAGGGGCGGGGTGGTCGAGATATCGCCATCGGTGGAGGGGGGTCAGGTCGGGGCGTTCCCTGACGTAATGGCCCGAGCCCACGCGGCCGATGATGAGGCCTTCGGCGGCCAGCACGCGTAGGGCGTGCCGGGCAGCGGTCTCGCCGACCTGATACTTGCGGGTCAGCTGCGCCCGAGAGGGAATAGGCGCGCCTGGGGGAAGGCTGCCGTCGGTGATCTGTCGCCGGATGTCTTCGACGACACGCAGGTAGACCGGATCTGAGGTGGCCACTAGTCCATCCCTCGGGGTTCGTGTGAGGCGTTGCCCCATGTTGCCGTATTCGACAGGTAACCGACTGTCATCGATGGATGCTGGAGCCCCAACTTTGCGATGGCGGAAAATTATCGGGGAAACCCTGTAACGCAGATGTAAGGAGTGCCGATTCTCCGGTAGAGGTCGTCGATGTGTGTACCCCCGAGCACATATCGGCGACCTCTTCCAATGTCCGGCCGAGCGTGCGGTGAGCAAGTGGTCATCCCGTATCGCTGGGAAGTGGCCGTGCCTCGGAAGGTCGTCTTCTCCTAGGTTGTGGCGTCCGGCCCCACAAGGAGGCCTGCGCATTGCGTGCTTCGAGGAGACCTGGTGATCAGTATCGGCAAGCTTCTTCCGCCGGATCGGGAGGCGTGGGAAGGGCTGTTCCGCGCGTACATCGACTTCTACGAGCGGAGCGAGCCGGACGAGATGTACGACCGGGCGTGGGAGGAGTTCCAGGCGGGCACCCGGCTGCATGCCTTCGGGGCGAGGCTGGACGGGAGGCTGGTGGGGATCACGCATTTCCTCACCCACGGCAGCACGTCGGCGCCGGACACGGAGGTCTGCTACCTCCAGGACCTGTTCACCGCGCCGGACGTGCGCGGGAAAGGTGTGGGGCGGGCGTTGATCGAGGCCGTGGCGGGGTGGGCGCGGGAGCGCGGCTGCTCGCGCGTGTATTGGAACACGCACGAGTCGAACAGCACGGCCCGGCGCCTGTACGACGCGGTGGCCGAGAATCGGGGATTCATCAGGTATCAGATCGAACTGGCGTGATCGGGCATCCCTGGGCAGCGTTGGATTCTGGTGATGGGTCTGGTGCCAGGTCTCGGGGAGGTGGAAGCGTTTTCAGGGGGCGCGGTTTGAGCGGCGTCGGTAGGGGCCGGCGGCTCTCAGGACGCCCGGCGAACGGGGGCAAAGGGTGCCTCCAGGCAGGCGAAGCGGGGTGGCGGCGTCCAATGGATTTCTGAATCCAGGTAGCGTTCGCACTATGGCATCGCCAACTGGAACCACGGATGCACCCTTCGGCCGCATGCTGACCGCGATGGTCACCCCGTTCACCGCCGACGGTGAGGTCGACTACGTGGCTGTGCGCCGGCTCGCCGCCTATCTGGTCGACGAGCAGCGGAACGACGGCCTGATCGTCAACGGGACGACCGGTGAGTCGCCCACCACCTCCGACGAGGAGAAGCAGCGCATCGTCAGCGCCGTCCTCGACGCGGTCGGCGATCGCGCGACCGTGGTGGCGGGGGCGGGCACCAACGACACCCGCCACAGCGTCGAGCTCGCGAAGCAGGCGGCGCGTGCCGGAGCGCACGGGCTGCTGGTCGTGACGCCGTACTACAACAAGCCCCCGCAGGAGGGGTTGTATCGGCACTTCACCGCCGTCGCCGACGCGACCGACCTTCCCGTGATGCTCTATGACATTCCGGGGCGCAGTGGCGTTCCGATCAAGACCGAGACCCTTATCCGGCTCGCGCAGCATGAGCGTATCGTGGCCGTGAAGGACGCCAAGGGCGACCTGTTCGCCGGCAGCCAGGTGATGGCGGCGACGGATCTCGCCTTCTACTCCGGCGACGACCTGCTCAACCTCGCCTGGCTGTCGCTCGGCGCGGCCGGGTTCGTCAGCGTCGTCGGGCACGTGGTGGGCGCCGAGCTGGCGCGCATGATCCGGCTGCACAAGAGCGGCGACATCGCCCAGGCCCTGGCCATCCACGGCCAGGTGGCCCCGGTCGTGGACGGGATCATGCTGCGCGCCGGTGGCGCGATCATGGCAAAGGCGGCGCTGAGCATGGTCGGCGTGCCGGTGGGTCCGGTACGGCTGCCGCTCGTGGACGCCACGGAGCAGGAAAACGCCGAGCTGCGTGCTTGCCTGGTAGCCGGCGGGGTGAAGTTGACAGACGTATAGGAACGGGGAGGAACCGGGAGTTTTGAGCACACGATTTGACCGTGGGGGCCAGGCATGAGCCATCCGCATCCTGAGCTTGGCCCTCCTCCGCCGCTGCCCGATGGCGGCCTGCGCATCGTCGCGCTCGGCGGACTGGGAGAGATCGGCCGGAACATGGCCGTCTTCGAATACGACGGCCGGCTGCTGATCGTCGACTGCGGGGTGTTGTTCCCCGAGCCCGACCAGCCGGGCGTCGACCTCATCCTGCCCGACTTCGACTACATCAGGGACCGCCTCGACGACGTCGAGGCCCTGGTGCTGACGCACGCCCACGAAGACCACATCGGGGCGGTGCCGTATCTGCTGCGCGAGCGGCGCGACATTCCGCTCATCGGGTCCAAGCTCACGCTGGCCTTCATCGAGGCCAAGCTGACCGAGCATCGTATCCAGCCGACGAAAGTCCAGGTCGTCGAGGGCGAACGACACGCCTTCGGGCCCTTCGACTGCGAGTTCCTCGCGGTCAACCACTCGATCCCCGACGCGCTCGCCGTCGCGATCAGGACGCCCGCGGGCATCGTCCTGCACACCGGTGACTTCCGCATGGACCAACTGCCGAGCGACGGCCGGCTCACCGACCTCGGCGGCTTCGCCAGGCTCGGCACCGAGGGCGTCGACCTGCTGATGTCCGACTCCACCAACGCCGAGGTGCCGGGATTCGTCACCAGCGAGCGGGAGATCGGGCCGGTCATCGACGAGGTGATCCGCACGTCCGAACAGCGGGTCATCGTCGCCAGCTTCGCCTCGCACGTGCACCGCATCCAGCAGGTGATGGACGCCGCCGCCAAGCACGGCCGCAAGGTCGCGCTGGTCGGCCGCTCGATGGTGCGCAACATGGGCGTGGCCCGCGACCTGGGATATCTCAAGGTGCCGCCGGAGTTGATCGTCGACTCCCGCGCCATCGAGGAGTGGCCGCCGCAGGACGTGGTGCTGATCTGCACCGGCTCCCAGGGCGAGCCTATGGCGGCGCTGTCCAGGATGGCCAACCGCGACCATCCCATCCGCATCGCGCAGGGCGACACCGTGCTGCTGGCCTCGTCGCTGGTGCCCGGCAACGAGTCCGCGGTCAACAAGGTGATCAACGGGCTGACCAGGTGGGGCGCCCGCGTGGTGCACAAGGGCAACGCCAAGGTGCACGTCTCCGGCCACGCGGCCGCGGGCGAGCTCCTCTACGTCCTGAACCTGACCCGTCCGTCGAACTTCATGCCCGTGCACGGCGAGTGGCGGCACCTGCGCGCCCACGCCAAGCTCGCGGCTCTCACCGGCGTGCCCCAGGACCACATCGTGATCGCCGAGGACGGCGTCGTGGTCGACCTGGTCGACGGTAGGGCGAAGATCGTCGGCGCGGTGCACGCAGGGTACGTTTACGTGGACGGGACGTCTGTCGGCGAGATCACGGACACCTCGCTGAAAGACCGCAGGATCCTCGGTGACGAGGGGTTCATCTCGGTCGTGGTCGTGGTCGACTCCAACACGGGCAAGCTCACGGCCGGCCCCGAGATCCATGCGCGGGGGTCCGGCATCGACCCCGCGCAGTTCGAGCAGTTCATCCCGCAGATCGAGCGGGCCCTCCAGGACAAGGCCGCGGACGGCGTATTGGACGTGCAGGAGATTCGCCGGGTGGTCCGGCGTACGGTCGGGCGTTGGGTGAGCGACACCTACCGCCGCCGGCCCATGATCATTCCTGTGGTGCTGGAGGTCTGACCCTCCTCGCTTCCTGGTGATGGTGGTACGGCAGGCGCTTTCGTCTGCCGTACCGAGGGGGCCCGCCCGTGTGGTGCCTGTTCCGTGTGGTGCGTGTCCCGTGTGGCGGACGTCCAGCTGTGCCGGGCGCCGCCCGTGTGGCGCCTGTGCCGTGTGGCGGACGTCCGGCTGCGCCGGGCCCGGGTGGACTCGGCCTCTGGAAGGCAGCGGGGAGACGTTCGGCTGTGCCGGGTGCGGGCGGGTGTCTCTGGAAGGCAGCGGGCAGACGTCCGGCTGTCGGGGCAAAGAACTCATGTCAGGCATCTCTCCGGCGAAGCAGCCAAGTGGCGCCCAGCAGCGGAAGCGCGGCGTAGGCCACCAGGACAGCGGCGGCCGCGGCTGGTGGGAGGAGTGAGCCGTACACCGAGCTGGCGTTGCCGTCGCCGGTGATCTGGTGGGGAAGGGCACCGATCATGATTGATCCAAGGCGCTCGCTCCAGGGCTCCGGAACGTTGCCGATAATCATGGGAATGACGTAGACGAGCCCCGCAAGGAGAGCGATCGCGCCGGCCGTGGAGCGGAAGAGGGCGCCCAAGCCCAGGCCGAGCAGCGCGAACGCTGGAACCGTGAGGCTGATGGCGGTCAGAATGGGGAGTTTTTCCAGAAGTGCAGTGGCGTACGCGCCGGAGAACCGGTCGCCGAGCACCCACCGCGAGGCGGCGTACGTCCCGAACACCGTCGCCGGGCCGACGACGAGCCCCAGCAAGCCGACCACCGCGGCCTTGGCGGCGAGCACGGGCCAGCGCCGGGGGACGACGGTAAGGCTCGTTCTGATCAAGCCTGTTGCGTATTCGGACGTCATGGTGAGGGCTCCCAGAATGCCCATGCACAGCTGGGGCAGGATCACCAGGACCTCCTCCAGGTCGGCGATCCGGGCACTCGGTCTCCTCTCCGGAGGCGCGCTGTCGTACATGTCGGCGGCCATCAGGGCGAGACCGAGACCGATAAGGACGGCGCCGAGGCTGAGGCCGAGGAGAAGGTATGTCGAGCGGAGAGAGCGGAGCTTCAGCCATTCGGAGGAGAGGATCGCCTTCATCGAGCGGCTCCGTTCGTGACGCTGCCGGCGGTCAAGGACATGTACGCGTCCTCGAGTGAGGGGTAGCGCGCGGTCAGCCCGGCAATGGTGGTTGCGGCGATCAGCTTGCCGCGGCCGATGATGACGATGCGGTCGGCCGTGAGGGCCATCTCGCTCATCAGGTGGCTGGAGAGGAGGATCGTCCTGCCTTCGGCGGCCAGGGAACGCATCAGGTCACGGATCCAGCGCACCCCGTCGGGATCCAAGCCGTTGACGGGCTCGTCGAATATCAGCACACCGGGGTCGCCGAGCAGCGCGGCCGCAATGCCCAGCCGTTGCTTCATGCCCAGCGAGAAGCCGCCCACGCGCTTGCGTGCCACGCCCGCCAGGCCGACCTGCTCCAGCACCTCGGCCACGCGCGTGGGGGTGATGTCGTTGCTGCGGGCCAGGGCGAGCAGCTGGTTGTAGGCGCTGCGGCCGGGGTGGACGGCGCCGGCGTCGAGCAGTGCGCCGACCTCGCGCATCGGCTTGCTGAGCAATGCGTAGCGGCGGCCGTTGACCAGGGCCTGACCGGACGTGGGAGCGTCGAGGCCGAGGATCAGGCGCATGGCGGTGGATTTGCCCGCGCCGTTGGGGCCGAGGAAGCCGGTGACGTGGCCAGGCTCGACTGCGAAGGAGAGGCCGTCCAGGGCCAGCGTGTCGCCGTAACGTTTGGTGAGCCGTCGGAGTTCGATCACGGCGTACAGGATGCGGTGCGGAGGATCGGTCACGCGTCGGACCCAGGTTCGAAATTCAAGGTCAGACCGTGGGCTGACGTGGCGAGGTGGCGGTAGCGGCTACGGTTCAACGCGTGGACGAGACGAATCCCCTCTTCGCAAGGCGGCTGAGCCGCGGGCAGCTGATCCTGCTCGATCTGGCGGCGGGGTTCGTCCTTGCATTCGTGTTCTTCACATCGGCGGCCGGTGCGACGGCGCTTCCGCCTTGGGTGAAGATCACGCTGCCGTGCGGGTTGGGGCTGCCGCTGGCGCTGCGGCGACTGTGGCCGGTGCCCGTCTTCTTGTTCACGCTGGTGTTGGCGATCTTCGCTGTGGTGATCGGGGCCGTCGGGTTTCCGTGGTTCGCGCCTGCCTATGCGCTCTATGTGGTGGCCATGACGGGGAGGGCGGGCAGCCTCCTGCCGGTTTCGGCGATCGGGCTGCTGAGCGTGGTCACCATTGCCGGGCTGGCTGTGGCGGGCACGCCGCGGCAAAACGCTCCTGGCTGGATCCTGCACCTCGATGAGCCGCTCATGGGGATCGCCGCGCTGGGCAGTGCCTGGACGATCGGGCGGGCGGTGTCTGAGCGGAGGCGGTATGCGGCGCGTGATGCCGAGCGGATGGCGGCGCAGGCGGTGATGGAGGAGCGGTTACGCATTGCCCGGGAACTGCATGACGTCGTCACGCATAGCGTCGGGCTGATCGCGGTCAAGGCAGGGGTGGCGAATCACGTGATGGCCACCAAGCCAGAGGAGGCGCAGGATGCTCTCCGCGTGATCGAGACCGCCAGCCGGGGCGCGCTGGTTGAAATGCGGCATCTGCTCGGTGTGCTGAGGTCCGCCGAGCCACCCGAACGTGGTCCGGCACCCGGGCTGGCGGGACTGGAGGGCTTGGTGCGGCAGGCCCGGTCGGCGGGGGTGGAGGTGCACTGCGATTTCCGGATCGGGCGCCTTGGCGGGGATGGCGTGCGGTTGCCTGAGGGGGTGGAGTTGGCGGTTTATCGGATTGTGCAGGAGGCGCTGACCAATGTCGTCAAGCATGCCGCCCCCGCTCGTTGCAGCGTGTCCGTCGTCGCCGATGAAGATGGGAGGGCCGTGCGGATCGAGGTGGTCGACGACGGGCCTGGCAGACGTGCGCTGCCACCTGTGGAAGGGGCCGGACATGGACTGATCGGGATGCGGGAGCGGGTGATGATGTACGGGGGGACGTTCGAGGCCGGGAGGCTTCCTGGGCGGGGGTTTCGGGTCTTCGCGCGGTTGCCGTACGGGGAGGGTTCGTGATCCGGGTGGTCGTCGCCGATGATCAGGCCTTGCTCAGGGGGAGCTTCCGGGTGCTGGTGGACTCCGAGCCCGATTTGAGTGTGGTGGGTGAGGCCGCCACGGGGGTGGAGGCTGTTTCCGTCGCGATGGAGCACCGGCCTGATGTGGTGCTCATGGATGTGCGCATGCCGGAGATGGATGGGATCGAAGCTACTCGGAGGATCAAAGACGTTACCCGGGTGCTCGTTGTGACGATGTTCGATCTTGATGCGTATGTGTACGACGCGTTGCGGGCCGGGGCGAGTGGGTTTTTGCTCAAGGACACGCCGCCTGCCGATTTGCTGGCCGCCATCCGGGTGGTCGCGGCCGGGGAGGCGTTGCTGGCGCCTACGGTGACGCGGAGGCTGATCGAGCAGTTCACGCGGACTCCGGCCGTGCCACAGGTCAAGGGGCTGGACGGGGTGACCGAGCGGGAGCGGGAGGTACTGATGTTGATCGCGCGCGGGTTGTCCAACCGGGAGATCGCCGATCATCTCCAGGTGACCTTGGCGACGGTGAAGACGCACATCACCCGGTTGCTGGCCAAGTTGGAGGCCCGGGATCGGGCGCAGCTTGTCATTGCCGCCTACGAGAGCGGGCTCGTTTCTGCCGCGGGTTGAGGCTTGGGGAGCGCTTGGCGTGGAGAGGTTGCCTTCGTGAGTGACGTGCGGATCGTTTATCGAAAGTACGGCGGGGCGTTGCACTGGAATCATCCCGGTCGAGTTCTTGGGGAAGACGAGCACGGGGTCTGGGCGGGGGTGCCGCGCGGGACGGTGGCGCGCAAAGGAAATGGGCCGCCGGTCCCTTGGGAAGCGAGCACGATCATGTTGTTTCCCCGCGATGCGTGGTGGACTGCCTCTTTCCATTCACAGCCCCACTGGAGCGAGATCTACGTGGATGTCACCACCGTTCCGGAGTGGAGGGACGGTGAGGTGACGATGGTGGATCTCGATCTTGACGTCGTTCGGATGCCGGATGGGCGGATCTTCGTCGATGACGAGGACGAGTTCACCGAGCATCAGGTGGTGCTGGGATATCCGGCTGAGGTGGTCGCGCAGGCGGAAAGCGCGGCGCGGTGGCTGGTGGACGCGGTGGGAGAGCGGAAAGGGCCATTCGGAGGTGCGCATCTGGAGTGGCTGGCCATGGTGATCTGAGGGCTTGTGGGGGATCGCCGATGGCCAGGCGCTGGGCGGCTTCCTCATGGGCGGGAGCGAGGAGATCGCTTCCTGTTGGGTGAGGTCGGAAGCGCTTGCTGTTGGGACCGGGGCTAGGGGGTCGATGGTGTCGGGTAGGGATGGGGCCCGCGGCGGGTCTCATGAGACTTGGCGAAGGGCCTCCGTGAGGGCGGTCAGGCGTTCAGGGGAGGCGAGACCCGCGTGGTAGAGGTGGAACTCGGCCGCTCCTGCCTTGGCGTACGTCCTGAGGTGATCGGCCAGGACGGTGGCGTCGGCCGGGCGGGGCGGAAGGGCCAGGACGTAGGCGCCTACGCGCTGGCTCTGGGTCGACAGCTCCGCCAGGCGGGCCAGGCGGGCGGCGTCCGTGGAAGGGTCGCCCCAGCAACTGGCCACCAGCACGTCCGCGCCCGGTTCGCCCGAGGGGAGGGCGGCGAAGGCGCCGGCTGCCCATGGGTCGGGATTGGCGTGCAGGGTGATGGGGACGTCGGGAGCGGTTTGCCGGGCGACGGCGATCAGGTGTTCGCGTAGGGCGGTGGACAGGCCGACGCGGATCACGCGCACCTCGTCGGCAAAGGGGCCGAGGGCGTCCTCGACAGTGGCAGGTGTCGTGTTCGTGGGGTCGGCACCGGCTGTGCCGGGCCGGTGTGCGGGCAGCGAGCGGTCTATGGTGGCGCGGACCCGGGCCCTGGCGGGTTCGGGGTAGCGGGGGGCGCAGCGGGTGCAGAAACACAGGGACAGGAGGTCGGTGTCGGCGGTGGTCCAGTCCGCGCCGGAGGTCTTCTCGTGGACGCTCTGGTGGCCGAAGCCCATCGGGCCACAGGCCTCCAGGATCAGGCCGTCGGGCTGCCCGACGGTGAGGATCTCCTGGACCATGCGCTCGCAGTATTCGATGACGTCCTCCTGGGCCGGGCACAGCGCGTACGGGTACGGGTCGCCGAACGCGTTACGTACGGCGAGGTCAGGGTGTGCGGCGCCCAGGTGGGAGTTGTGGGTCAGGACGGTCCAGGCGTGGACCGGCAGGCCGACGGCCTTCAACGCGTCTCTGGCCTGGAGGTAGGCGTCGGCGGGGGTCCAGGTCGGTGAGGCGGGCACCAGGCGGCCCCAGGCGGCCGGGCGTATGGGCAGGTAGAAGGCCGGAAAGGGGACGTCGAGGACGCGATGCGACGGATGGTACGGGGTGGCGGCGCGCGTGGAGTGGTAGCTCGCCGCCAGCGCGACCGCGTCCACGCCGAGACCGGCCAGGCGCTCGGGGGCGGAAGGGTCACCGACCACGTCCCAGGGGTAGACGTAGGCGACATTCATGGCAGCGGGCTCCTGGTGGTGGTGGAGAGGGCGGAATGGGCGGGGGTGATGGTCATCGGAACGATCTCGGGACCGGGGGTGCGGTCACCAGCGCGGCCTCGCCGCCGTGAAGCCCGGCTGGAAGCGCTGCATGTACGTCGTGTCGTCCCGCGCCACGATCCCGCACCTCTCGTACTGCTCGTGCATCCGGGCCAGCGCGTCCCGGTCGAGCTCGACGCCGAGGCCCGGGCCGGAGGGCACCGGCACGGCGCCGTCGACGAAGCGGAGGCTGCCGGGCACGACCACGTCCTGGCCGTCCTGCCAGGGCGTGTGGGTGTCGCAGGCGAAGGTGAGGTTCGGGGTGGCGGCGGCCAGGTGGGTCATCGCGGCCAGGCTGATGCCGAGGTGGGAGTTGGAGTGCATGGACAGCGACAGCCCGAACGTGGTGCAGAGGGTGGCGATGTGCGCGGAGCGGACGAGACCGCCCCAGTAGTGGTGGTCCAGGAGGAGCACGCCGATCGCGCGGGAGGCGATGGCGGGCGGGAGGTGCTCGGGGGTGACCACGCACATGTTGGTGGCGAGCGGCATGGGGACGGCGGCCGCCACCTCCGACATTCCGGAAATTTCCGGAGTGGGGTCCTCCAAGTACTGGAGCGTGCCCTCCAGTTCACGTCCCACGCGGATCGAGGTCTCGACGCTCCAGGCGGCGTTCGGGTCAAGGCGCAGCGGCACCCCGGGGAACGCCTCGTGCAGCGCCTTGATGGCGGCGATCTCCTGGTCGGGCGGGAACACGCCGCCCTTGAGCTTGATCGACTTGAAGCCGTACTCCTTGATCAGGAGCGCGGCCTGCTCGACGATGCCCGCCTCGTCCAGCGCCGCGCCGAACCGGTCCGGCTCCTCACCGGGGTGGCCGGCCCACTTGTAGAAGAGGTACGCGCTGTAGTCGACGGCGTCCCTGGCCCGGCCGCCGAGGAGGTCGACGACCGGCACGCCGGCCGCCTTGCCGCGGATGTCCAGGCAGGCCACCTCGAAGGCGGCGAAGACCCGGTCGACGCTCTTCTCCTTGGTGGCGACGCCGGTCAGGCCGTGCAGGTCGCTCACGGCGTCGCCGACGATCGCGTTGATCCGGGCGTACATCGTGTTCATGGCGTGCACGTCGAGCCCGATCAGGGCCTGCGCGCACTCGCGCACCTTGCCGAGGTGACCGAGGTCGCCGTACGTCTCGCCCAACCCGGACAGGCCCTCGTCCGTGACGACCTCGACAATGGTCCGGAGGGCCCATGGCTCGTGAACTCCGGCGGCGTTCAGGAGGGGTGGATCCTGGAAGGCGACGGGCGTTATGCGAATCTCCCTGATGATCATGTTACCCCGTCCATATATGTGAACAATAGCCAGATTTGTGGACAAGTTGCCAAAACTGTAAGAATCAGGCTGAAGAAGTGTCAAGACTCCGAAGGGCCATTCGATGATCTACGGACACGACCCCAGGACCGGCGAGACCGTGGGCGCCGCCCTGCCAGAGACCGACAGCGCCGGGGTCGACTTGATCGTTTCCGCCGCCGCTGCGGCCGGCACGGCCTGGCGGTCCACTCCGGCGGCCGAGCGGGCGCTGGCCCTCGAGGCGGTGGCCGACGCCCTCGCCGCACACGTGGACGAGCTGTGGCAGATCGCCGACCAGGAGACCGCGCTCGGCGAGGTGCGTCTGCGCGGCGAGGTGGCCCGCACGGCCGGGCAGTTCAGGCTCTTCGCCCAGGTGATCAGGGACGGTGGCTACCTGGAGGCCATCATCGATCACGCCGACCCCTCCCTCACCCCGCCGCGGCCCGACGTGCGGCGCATGAAGCATCCGTTGCAGGGCGTGGTCGCCGTGTTCGCGGCGAGCAACTTCCCGTTCGCGTTCTCGGTGGCCGGGGGCGACACCGCCTCCGCCCTGGCCGCAGGCTGCCCGGTGGTCGTCAAGGCGCATCCCGGTCATCCGAACACCTCCGAGCGGGTGGCCAAGATCGTGCGGGAAGCTCTGCCGTACCCTGACCTGCTGGGTCTGGTCCAGGGCATGCAGGCGGGCATCGACCTGGTGAAGCACCCCACGGTGGTCGCGGCCGGGTTCACCGGGTCCGTGGCCGGGGGCAAGGCGATCCAGAAGCTGATCGACGAGCGGGAGGTGCCGATCCCGTTCTTCGGCGAGCTGGGCAGCGTCAACCCCGTGGTCGTGCTGCCCTCCGCGCAGGCGGACAGCGTGGCCACCGGGTTCGCCGCGTCGCTGACGCTCGGGGTCGGGCAGTTCTGTACGAATCCCGGCCTCGTGTTCGTGCCCGAGGGTGACGAGCTGCGCAAGGCCATCGTGGCGGCCGTCGAGGGGACCAGCGGCGGGCCCATGCTGGCCGAGCGGATCAGGGACGGATACCTCGGCGGCGTCGGGCGGCTCAGCGAGCTGCAGCTGCTCGCGGAGGGCAAGCCGGGCGAGGGCGCCTGGGCGGTCACGCCGAAGGTGTTCACCACGGATCTGGAGACGTTCGCGGAGAAGCTGCCGCACATCGGCGAGGAGTGCTTCGGGCCCGCGTCGATCGTGGTGACATATCGCGAAATTTCCGATCTGCGTCCCGTGCTCGAGCGGCTCGACGGCTCACTCACGGCCACCGTCCACGGCGCCGACACCGACGAGGCCGGTGACATCGTCGAGGTGCTCGGCAAGAAGGCCGGGCGGCTCATCTGGAACGGCTGGCCGACCGGCGTGGCCGTGTGCTGGGCCATGCAGCACGGCGGGCCCTGGCCCGCGGCCACCACGACGGCCACCTCGGTCGGGGCCACGGCCATCGACCGGTGGCTGGCGCCGACCGCGTACCAGGACTGGCCGGAGGCCCTGCTGCCGGACGAGCTCAAGGACGACAACCCGCTCTCCATTCCGCGCCGGGTCGACGGAACCTACGTGAAGTGAGCCGAAGGTGTTGCGCCGCCGCCGGTGATGGTCCGGGGGGTCGGGACCGTCTCCGGCGGTGAGCGGCGCGGTCCCGGTCCTGGGGGCCGGGTCTGTTCCGGTGGTGGGTGGGGTGCGGCCAGGTCCGAGCGTTGGGACGGTTCTGGGCGGTGGGTGGCGCGCGGTCTGGGTCCCGGAGGTTGGGGCCCCTTCCGGGCGGTGGGCGGTGCGCGGTCTGGTCCGGAGGTGGCGGGTCGGTTCGGGGGGTGGGCGGTGCGCCGTCTGCGCCGGAAACGACAGGACGTCTCCGGAGGTGGGGCGGCGAGGCGTCTGGTCCGGAGGTGGCAGGGTCCGCCGACAGTTGTCCGGAGATGACAGGATCCGCCACCAGCGGTCCGGAGGCGACAGGATTCGCCGGCTGGCGCACGTCTCCGGTGGCAGGCAGCGCGCCGCCGGTGCTCGGAACGTGGCGTGGTGCCGCCTCCGGACCATCGCCGGTCACGCCCCGGCGATCTCCAGCCCGGTGGCGATGATCTGCTCCAGCTCCGCCACATGCTCGGGCGCCGGATCGACGAGAGGCGCCCGCACGCCTCCCACATCCAGCCCACGCAGCCGTACCCCCGCCTTGACCAGGGAGACCGCATAGCCGGGCACGAGGTCGCGCAGCTCGACCAGCGGCAGGTAGAACCCGGTCAGCAGCCGCTGCACCAGCACCTCGTCCCCGCCCGTCACCGCCTTGTGGAAGGCCAGCGCGATCTCGGGCGCGAAGGCGAACACCGCGCTCGAATACAGGCTCACCCCGAGCCCTCGGTAGGCGGGCACGGTGAACTCGGCGGTCGGCAGCCCGTTGAAGAACGTGAACTCCTTGTCGGTCGACCGCCGCACGGTCAGGATGATCCGCTGCAGCAGGTCGAAGTCGCCCAGCCCGTCCTTGAAGCCCACCACGTTCGGCAACGCGGCCAGCTCGGCGACGGCGGCGGGAGTGAAACGGGCCGTGCCCCGGTGATAGATGATGATCGGCAGCGCGACGGCCTCCGCGACTTCGCGCACGTACCGCACCAGACCTGAGGAAGGGCCGGTGACCAGGTAGGGAGGCATCAGCAGCAGGCCGTCGGCGCGCTGCGCGGCGGCGGCGCGGGCGATCGCCTTGGCGGCGGGCAGCGCGCCGCCGGCACCGGCGAAGACGGGCACGCGCCCTTGAGTGGCGGCGACCGAGGTGGCCACGGTCCGGGTGTATTCGTCGAGATCGAGGGCGTTGAACTCACCGGTGCCGCACGCGGTGAACACTCCTCCCGCCCCGGCCGCGACCCCGTCGGCGACGTGCCGGGCGAGCACCTGCTCCGCGAGCTCGCCGTCGGCCCCGAAGGGGGTCACCGGAAAGAAGAGAACACCATCTAGCCGCATCAACAGTCCTTTCTAGCGGATGCCCTCCCTGCGCAGAGTGGCAGCCAGCTTGCGGGTGTGTTTGATCACCGCTTCGGTGATCGTCTCGACGGTGGCGGGCGTGAGACCCGCGGGCATGGAGCAGCTGATCGCGTCCGTGGCCGGGATGCGGTAGTCGACCGCGACGGCCACGCAGGCCACACCGGGTGTGCCCTGCTCTCGCTCGTACGCCCAGCCCCGCGTGCGAACCTGGTCGAGCTCGCCGGTCAGCTTGGTCAGGTCGGTGATGGAGTGCTCGGTGAGCCCCGCCAGCGGATCGGGGAGCAGGGCCAAGACCTCGTCGTCGGTGAGCTGGGCGAGCAGGGCCTGGCCGAGCGCGGTCACGTGCGCGGGCAGCCGTCGGCCCACCCTCGGGATCACGTGCGCGGCCTCCCGTGACTCCCTGGTCGCCAGGTAGAGCACGTGCGCCCCGTCCCGGCGAGCGAAGTGCACGGTCTGCCCGATCTCGTCCCGCAGGTCCTCCAGCGTCTCCTGCGCGAACGGCAGCGCCGGGTCCTTGTCCAGGTACGCGGTGCCGGTCAGGAGCGCGTGGGGCCCGATGCCGAACGCCGACCTCGCCGAGTCGGTCTCGACCCAGTTGAGCTCGACCAGCGTCCGCATGAGAGCATGCAGGCTGCTGCGCGGGAATCCGGTGCGCTGCTGGAGCTCCGACAGCGTCAGGTGGTCGTGCGACTCGGCCAGGACCTCGAGGATGCGTACCGTCCGCTCGGCGGACTTGACCAGCTGGGGCTCCATGCTCATCCCATCTCGTCTCCTGCGGCTCCTTATCACATCCAGAATATTGGATCGCGTCCAGATACATGGACATCTAACCCTTGACTGCGCCGCTTGTGAGGCCGCGCATGAACTGGCGCTGGAAGGCGAGGAACGCGATGATCGACGGCAGCAGCGCCAGCAGCGAGGCCGCGAGCAGCACGCCGATGCCGACCTCCTCGTCGGAGCGGAGCGAGCGCAGCGCGATGGGCAGCGTCCACATGTCCGACGTGGGCGCGACGATCAGCGGCAGCAGGTACTGGTCCCAGATCATGGTGAACCCGAAGACGCCGATCACGCCGAGCGCGGGACGGCACAGCGGCACGATGATCGTGGCGAAGATCCGCAGCTCGCCCGCGCCGTCGATGCGTGCGGCCTCCTCCAGCTCGACCGGCACCTCCTTCATGAACTCGGTCATGACCAGGATCGAGAAGCCCCAGGCGCCGACCGGCAGGATCATCCCGGCGTACGTGCCGATGAGGTTGACGTTCAGCCCCGGCAGATCGGCCAGGACGAGCGACAGGGGGATCGCGATGATCTCCTCGGGGAGCATCATCGTGGCGAGCATGAGCAGCAGCACGAACGTCATGCCGCGGAACTTCTTGCGGGCCAGCGAGTACGCCGCGAACACGCTCACGAGCATCTGCAGCAGCAGTCCGAAGCCCACGACGACGAACGAGTTGAGCAGATAGAGGTAGACGTTCTTGTCCTTGGCCTGGACGAAGTTCTCCAGCGTGAACTCGTCGGGCCACAACGTGAACGAGGTCGGGTCGAGGGTCTTGCTGAACGCGCTGACCAGCAACCCGACCAGAGGCCCGGTGAAAACGACCACCATGAGGCCGTAAATCAGGACTTTTGCGGTAATGGCCAGAGGTCCCTTCCGCGACTCCAGCCCCAGAGCGCTGTCGAACCTCATGCCGCCTGCCTCCTGCGCATCATCTGCACGACCACGGTGAGCGCGAGCGTGGCCAGGAAGAGCACGATCCCGCCCGCCGCGGCGACGCCCAGCTCGTTCGACTGGAACCCGAGCTTGTAGATCAAGGTCATGAGCACCTCGGACGAGCCGTTGGGCCCGCCGTTCGTGAGCACGTAGACCTCGACGAACACGCGCAGCCCGCGGATGGCGGCCAGCGTGAACAGGATCCAGAACACCGGCCGCAGCGCCGGCAGCGTGATGTGCCGCAGCCGGTGCCACGTGGAGGCCCCGTCCACGGCCGCCGCCTCGTAGAGCGTGCGGTCCACGCCGACCAGCCCGGCCAGGAAGATCATCATGTCGTACGGGGTGCCGCGCCAGATGCTCATCAGCATGATCGACCACAGCGAGGAGTTCTCGCTGCCCAGCCACGGCTGCGGGTCGATGCCCACCCAGCCGATGATCGTGTTGAGCATGCCGTTGTCGGCCGGGTGGAACATGATCCGCCACACCTCGGCCACCGCCGCCATCGTGGTGACCACCGGCAGGAAGGCCGCCGTACGGACGAACCACAGATAGCGGGCGGGGCCCTCGATGAGCAGTGCCAGGCCGAGCCCCAGCACGATCGAGCCGATCGTGGTGCCGAGCGCCAGCACGACACTGTGCCGGATCGCCGCGGCGAACGCGTCGTCAGAGATGATCGTCTGGTAGTTCTCCAGGCCGACCCACGTGCTGGTGATGTATTTGACCTCGTGGAAGCTCATCCACAGGCCCATCGCCATCGGGATGAACTTGAAGTACAGGAACAGCAGCAGCGCGGGCGCCAGGAACAGCCAGGCGATCAGCGGGCCCCGCCACCGCACCGGCTTGGTGCGGCGGTGGGGTGGCGCCGTCCCGGTCTTCGCCCGGGTGAGGGTGGAGGTCATGACGCTTTCTGGCTCTGCAGTTCCTGGGTGAGCTTGGTGTTGAGCCCGTCCATGGCGGTCTTGACGTCCGCCGAGCAGTCGGCCCAGACCGTGTTGATGGCGTCGGCGGAGGTCTGCCGGATCGGCGCCCAGTTGGGCACCGGCGGTGCGTAGACGGCGAAGTCGTACGACTCCTGGAACACCTTCCAGCGCGGATCCTGGCGCTCGGCGCTCATGTCGACGGTGGTGTTGACCGGCAGGCGGACGATGGCGCCGTTGGCGTCCTTGTTCATGCCGATCTTCTGGCCTTCGGGGGAGATCGCGAACTCGGCGAACTTCTTCTGCGCGTCCTCCATCTCGGAGCCGACCATCATGTAGACGTTCTCGCCCTCGCCGAGCGTGCCGGGGCCGCCCGATGGGCCCTTGGGCACCGGCAGGACCTCGATCTTGTCCGTGCCGACGCTCTTGACGAACCGGGCCAGCACGTACGGGCCGACCAGGTAGATGCCGCCCTGGCCCTTCTCGAAGACCTCGTGGGTGACGGTCGTGTCGTTGCTGACCGCGCCGGGGTTGACGGTCTTGGTCTTGCAGAACTGGTCCTGCAGGTATTGCACGGCCTCGACGAACTTGGGGTCGTTGGCGGTGGCCGTGTACTTGCCCGGGCCGTTGGCCTTGAGGAAGTCGCCGCCGTTGGCGTAGATCATCGAGGAGGCGTACCAGGAGGCGTAGCCGCGCTTGGTGCCGGCCGGGATGACGAACCCGCTGGTGTCCTTCTGGCCGTTGCCGTCAGGGTCCTTCTCGGTGAAAGCGCTGGCGAGCTTGGTGAGGTCCTCCCAGGTCTGCGGCGGCTCCATGCCGACCTTCTCGCGCCAGTCCTTGCGGACGATCAGCGCGAACGCCTGGGCGGAGAACGGGGCGGCGTAGAACTTGCCGTCGCTGCCGGTGGCGGCCTTCCAGGCCCGCTCCGAGAGCTTGTCGCCGCCGGACAGGGAGGCCTTGTCGACCTCGCGGAGCCAGCCCTGCGACTGCATGTTGCCGAGCTGGGCGGTGTCGTTGATGACGATGTCGGGAAGCTGCTTCTGCGCGGCCTGTTGGTTCAGCTTGGTCTCGAAGTCGTCGAAGAGCGCGACCACCTTCGTCTTGATCCCACTGGCCTTGGTGAATGCGTCGGCGAGCTTCTGCGCCGTCTTCGCGGAGTCGGAATCGGGCGCCTGCCTGATCCAGATCTCCAGAGCGTTGTCTTCTGAAGTTGATCCCCCGGAACCGCAGCCGGTCAGCGTTACGGCCAGAGACGCGATGATCGCGGCCCCGAGCAGACGACGTGACATCGGACCGCCTCCCGTTCACATACGTGGACATGAGTCGCAGGCTTGGATGTGAATGTGAACGTAACGAGCAGGAAGCTTTCCGGTCAATATTCAAGGATGTGAATTTCGGCCACAGTCGTGTACATCATGGATCCATGCGCATTCTCATGACCGGTGCCGCCGGGAAAGTCGGCACGCTGCTCCGCCCCCGGCTCGCCCGTGAGGGCCGCACCCTGCGGCTGTCCGACCTCCACGCGGTCGAGACCGGCCCGGGGGAGGAGTGGGTGACGGCTGACCTGGCCGATCCGGCCGCGATGGCCGAGGCGATGAAGGGCGTGGACGCGGTGCTCCACCTGGGCGGCCAGAGCCGGGAGCATCCGTGGGCCGACATCGTGCACGCCAACATCAACGGGACGCAGGTCCTGCTGGAGGCCGCCCGCAACGAAGGCGTCCAGCACCTCGTCCTCATGGGAAGCCATCACGCGGCCGGCTTCCACGCCAGGCCGGCGGACGGCGGGGAGCTGCCGGACTACGCCTTCCCGCGGCCGGACACCTTCTACGGCGTGAGCAAGGTCGTCATGGAGGCGTTGGGGAGTCTTTATCACGACCGGTTCGGCATGAACATCACCGTGGTGAGGCTCGGCACGTGCAACGAAGGGTCGCTCGACACGCGCGGGCTGGCCACCTGGATCTCGCCCGACGACCTCGCCAGGCTGGTCGAGGCGGCGCTGGTGGCGCCGGGGTACCACGTCGTGTGGGGGGTGTCGGACAACGCGCGGCGGTGGTGGTCGCTGGAGGAGGCGAAGTCCATCGGGTACGTCTCCCGCGACAACTCGGAGTCCCAGGCGGCGGCGCTGATCGCCGAGCACGGTGAGCCCGACCTGACCGATCCGGTCCACCACCGCGCCGGCGGCATCTTCACCCTCAAGGAACTCGGCGGCTCCTGGTAACTCCACCGGTCCCCGGCCGGGGCCGCGCCTCGGGATTCGGCCCCGGTCCGGCGCCTCCCGCACACGGACGCCGTCCTTCCGGAGCGGCAGGGCCGAAGAGACGGGCGGGACGTTGCGCGGAGTGGGGTAGGGCACGCTGCGAGCGCAGGGGGACGCGAACGGGCACGCGGCGGCCGCGGTGGGCACGTGCAGACGCGCGGTGGTGCGGTGACGTGCAGGTGGGCGGTGGGGCGATGGCACGTGCAGGCACCTGGCCGACGCGGTGGGCCGCATGCGGTGCGGGCGGCCTGAGGCGCGATGGCCGGGCCTGCGAGGGCCCTCGCGCGTCGTCAGGGCCACGCGCGAAGGCGTCGGCGCGTTGCGACGGGACGCGGCAAGATCGCCGCCGCCGGTGGCGCGCCGCGGGCGGCGGAGCGCGGCGTATGGGATTCCCCGAAGGCGGCAGGCCGGCGCGGCGGTGTGGCGGGGCATCGAGGCGGTGAACGGATGCGGCTCCCGCGGCGGAGCACGCCGCCTGCCGCACCCGCATGGCGCCCGCCGCCTGCCGCACCCGCATGGCGCCCGCCGCATGGCGCACCCGCATGGCGCCCGCCGCCTGCCGCACCCGCATGGCGCATAGCGCATGGGGTGCGCAATTCTCCCGAAAAGCGGCCCTACCCCGAGCCGGCCAGGCACCCTGTGGCGGCGTCGGCGCCCCTCCCGAGGCCGGCGTGACCCACAAGGGCACGCTGGGCCCGATGGTGCGACAGCGTTCGCCCAGGGCGGCGGTGAGTCAGGCAGGGGTGACGTGGGAGGATGCGGAGCGGCCCCCGGGTGATGGCAACCGGTTGCAAGAACCTTGACGGCCGGACCGGTGAAGGTCAAGGTTTAGTCTGGCAACCGTTTGCAAGGGAGGACGGCGATGGCGGCGACGATCAAGGACGTGGCGCGCGCCTGCGGCGTCCACGTGTCCACAGTCTCCCGCACCTTCTCCGCGCCGCACCTGGTCAATCCTGCCACCAGGAGCCGCGTGCTGGCCGCCGCGGACGACCTCGGCTACCGCCCCAACCGCGCGGCCAGGGCGCTCACGACGGGGCGCACGTTCAACCTGGGCCTGATCGTGGCGGACATCGCCAATCCGTTCTTCCCGCCGCTCATCAAGGCCGCCCAGGCGCAGGCGAGGGGCCGTGACTACCACGTGTTCGTGGCCGACACCGATGAGGACCCGCGGGTCGAGGAGGAGCTGATCAGGACGTTCACCAAGCAGGTGGACGGCGTCCTGCTGTGCAGCCCCCGCCTGTCGAACCGGATGATCGAGCGCCTGGCCGAGGACGTGCCGTTCGTGGTGGTCAACCGCCGCATCAAGGGCATGCCCGCCGTGCTGATGAACGTCGCCCAGGGCGCCAAGCTCGCCCTGGAGCACCTGTCGGGGCTCGGCCACCGCAGGATCGCCCTCGTGTCCGGCCCGATCGGCTCGTGGACCAGCAACGAGATGCAGGGCGTCGCCGCCGAGACGCCGGGGCTCGACCTCGTCTTCTTCGGCCCCAACCAGCCCACCGAGGCGGGCGGCCTTGGCGTGGCCGCCGACGTCGCGGCGTGCGGGGCGACCGCCGTGCTGGCCTACAACGATCTCGTCGCGCTCGGCCTCATCGAGGGGCTGGCGGCGATGGAGATCGGGGTACCAGACCAGATAAGTGTCGTCGGGTTCGACGACATCCTGCCGGGCCGGCTCAACCGGCCCAAGCTGACCACGGTGGCGATGCCCGCCGTGGCCGCCGGCAGGATGGCCGTCGACCTGCTGCTGCAGTCGGGGGGCGAGGGCGCGACCGTGACCCTCGACACCGCACTCATTGTCCGCGAGTCCACGGGAAGGGCCCAAAAATGATCTTCGGAACGATGCCGTCGGGGGAGCAGGTCGAGCAGGTGGAGCTGTCTTCGGGACGGCTGCGCGCCGAGGTGCTCACCCTCGGCGCCATCGTGCGCTCGCTGGAGGTGTCGGGCCGCAACGTGGTGCTCGGGCTGGACACGGTCGAGGACTACCTGACCCGCAGCCGCTACTTCGGCGCGGTCGTCGGCAGGTACGGCAACCGCATCGCGAACGGCCGCTTCACCCTCGACGGCGTCGAATACCGCCTGCCGGTCAACAACGGCCCCAACAGCCTCCACGGCGGCACCGAGGGCTTCGACCGCAAGGTGTGGACCATCCGAGAGCGCACCGGCGACTCGGTCACGCTCACGCTGACCAGCCCGGACGGTGACCAGGGCTACCCGGGCACGCTGACCGCCGTGGTCACGTACACCCTCCAGGACGACGCCCTGCGCATCGACTACGCCGCCGAGACCGACGCCCCGACCGTGGTCAACCTCACCAACCACTCCTACTTCAACCTCGCCGGCGGCGGCGACGTGCTCGACCACATGGTGCGGATCGAGGCCGACCACTACCTGCCGGTGGACGCGGACAAGATCCCGACGGGCGAGCTGGCGGCGGTCAAGGGCACGCCGTTCGACTTCACCGAGCCGCACGCCGTGGGCGAGCGCATTGACGGCGCGTACGACCACTGCTTCGTGCTGAACGGCGGCATGCGGGTGATGGCCGGCGGCCTCACCATGGAGGTCACGACCACCGAGCCGGGCGTGCAGTTCTACTCGGGCAGCATGCTGAACACGAACGAGACGCCGTACGGGCCCTTCGCCGGGCTGTGCCTGGAGACACAGCACTTCCCCGACTCGCCCAACCAGCCGCAGTTCCCCTCCACGGTGCTCCGCCCCGGCGAGCGCCGCACCTCCACGACCACGTACGCGTTCACGTCCTGACCTGGCGCGGGACGCCGGCGGCCTTGATCACCAGCAGGGCCACGTCGTCCTGCGACGGCTCGGCCGCGAACGTCTCGACCGCGTGCCGCATGCGTTCGGCCACCGCGTGGGCGCTCAGCCCCGTGCAGCCCGACAGCAGCCGGGCCAGCCCGTCGCCGTCGTCGAGCAGGCGGTCGCCGTCGCGCCGCTCGGTCACGCCGTCGGTGACGCACAGCAGCACCTCCTCCGGCGCCAGCTCGAACGTCTCGACGTAGAACCTGGCGTCGGCCTCGATGCCCAGCAGCAGCTGCGGCGTCGCCACGGTCTCCACCGTGCCGTCAGGCCGCAGCAGCAGGGGCGGCGGGTGGCCGGCCGAGGCGATCGTGCACAGCGCGCCGCCCTGGGGGAGCGGGGTCAGCTCGCCGCACAGCAGGCTGAGGAACCTGCCGTCTTCCCCCTCCTCCAGCAGCGCCTGGTTGAGCCGGTCGAAGATGTCGGCCACGGTGTAGTGCTCCTTGGCGAGCAGGCGCACGGCGTGCCGGGCCAGCCCGGTGACCGCCGCCGCCTCGGGGCCGCTGCCGCACACGTCGCCCAGCGCGAAGCACCAGTGGTCGGCCACGGTGAACAGGTCGTAGAAGTCTCCGCCCACGTCCGCGCCCTCCTCGGCCGGCTCGTAGACGACCGCCGACTCCAGGCCGGGCATGGGGGCCACGCGCATCGGCAGCAGGCTGCGCTGCAGCACCCGCGACGTGGTGGCCTGGCGGGCGTACAGCATGGCCGTGTGCAGGTTGAGCGCCACCAGCCGGCACAGGTCCGCCAGCAGGTCGGCGAGCTCCAGCGGCAGGGTCGGCTCGGCCCGGCCGATCACCAGCGCGCCGTGCGAGCGGCCCTGCGTGAGCAGCGGGAACGACAGCACGGTCTCCGGGCCGACCGGCCAGGACACCTCGTCGAGCGAGGTGCGCGGGATGGCCGGCAGCGACTTGCGCAGGTCGGCGTTGTGGCGCTCCTCGCTGTGCCAGACGTGGGCGAGCCTGGTCATGCCCGCCAGATCGGTCAGGTAGACCGCCGCCCAGGTCGCGATCTTTGGGACGACGAGCTGCGCGGTGAGTGCCGCGATCAGCTCCTCGTCGTGCACGCCCGCCAGCAGCTCGCCCGCCTCCGCCAGGAACGACAGCCGCCCCCGGTGCGCCCGGTCATGCTCCGCCAGCCGCTCGCGCTGCACGGGCACGGCCACCTGGCCGGCGATGTGCTGCAGGCTGACCGTCAGCTCCTGGTCGAAGCGCCCCGGTTGCGCGGCCGTCACCACGATGTAGCCGGTCACCTCGCCCGCCACCAGCAGCGGCGCGCACGCCAGCGAGCGCGCCCGCAGCTGCTCGGCCAGCTCGACGTCCTCCGCCAGCAGGTCGTCGAGCATCATGGGCGCCTTGCGGTCGGCCGCGAACACACCGGTGGCGAGCACCCCGACCAGCCCCGCCGTCGCGCCGGCGCCCGCCGCCACTCCGAACCTGGTGCCGCCCTCGGTCGCGAGCAGCACGTACGCCGCGTCGCCGCCGCTCGACACCTGGACGATCTGCGCGATCGTGTCGAGCAGCTCGGCGAACGGCATGTCGCGGTCGAGCAGCTCCTTGATGCGCCGGCCCGCCTCCCTGCGCATCGGCGCGGGCGGAGGTGTCAGGACGTAGCGGTGGTCGCAGGACACCACCATCCAGATCGCCGACCGCTGCCCCCTGGCCCGCAGGTGGGAGACGTAGACGGCCACCAGCCTGCCGTCGTGGTGCCGCATGCGCGCCTCACCCCGCCAGCGGCCCAGGCCGAGCGTGTCGGTGAGGGTCAGCGCGTAGGGGCCGTGGCCGCGCCAGGCGACCAGTTCCTCCAGCTTCATCCCGACGACCTGCTCGGCGCGCCAGCCGAGCAGCTTCTCCGCCTCGGAGTTCCACGACTGCACGATCCCGTCGCGGTCGCAGACGATCACGCCGACGTGCAGCGACTCGACGGGCGCCACCGGGACGGGGGCGGGCAGCAGGGCGCCCGCGGCCTCCTGGTGGTCGCAGCCGTCGCCGAGCTCCATGCGCACCCAGACGCGCTTGGCGTTCCTCGTGTACGTGACGCCCCACGCGTCGGCCAGCAGGCCGGCGAGCGCCAGGCCGCGCCCCGAGGTGCGCATCGTGTCGGCCGGCGGCGTCTCGTCGGTCGCGATGGTCCTCGTGGGGTGGTGGTCGTCCACCTCGATCTCCAGCTTCGCCGGAGTGGCCTCGACGTCCAGGCGGCAGGTCAGCTCGATGCCGGTGCCCGCGTGGACCACGGCGTTGGTGACGAGCTCGCTGGTCAGCAGCACGGCGTCCTCCGCCACATGGCTCAGCCGCCATTCGCCGAGCACCTGGCGGACGAACCTGCGTGCGTGCGCCGGGGCATGCGGCGTGCCCTCGAAGGCCGTGCTCGACACCCGGGTCGTGTCCACTCTGCGTCCTAGAACATCGCCAAATGCAGGTATTGACGACCCCCAGTTTGGCATACTGAGAGTGATCAAACTGCCACATCGTGTCAACGGCTCTTTTCTCGAGGAGGAGTGGGCCTGAGGTGCGGTGTCGCCGGCAGGCCCGTGTCGAGCAGCCCGAGCCGCCACTTTGGGAGGTGTGTCCAGATGGCTACCTTTGACGCAAGACGGTGGACCTACTTCGGGGTGCTTCCTCAGCCCCCGACCCTGGAATCGGTGGGAGCGGAGGGCCGCCGTCTTCCCCCGGGCCTGACGGCCTGGGTCTCCACGGCGGTGACGCAGTGAAGAACGCCGCATTAGCTGTGCAGCTCGAACCTTCTTGCACGGCTGGACCGCTCCACCAGGCGGATCTCCGGCCGTTGCTCGTGGCCCTGCAGGGCCTGCGTGACGGCAACTTCAGGCAGCGTCTCGACGTGTCGGACGATCCGTTCCTCGCCGAGCTCGCGACCGCGTTCAACCAGGTCGTGGACCGCAACGAGCACCTGGCCGTCCAGCTGGCCAGGGTGCGCGGCGAAGTGGCCAGGCGAGGGCGGCTGGACGAGCGGCTGAGCCCCAGCCCGGGCACCGGGAGCTGGGCGGTCAACGTCAACGCGGTCAACTCGCTGATCGACGCTCTGGTCATCCCCGCGGCCAAGGCCACGCGGGTGCTCAACGCGGTCGCCGACGGCGACCTGTCGCAGCGGGTCGACCTGCAGGAGGACAACCGGCCGCTGCGCGGTGGGCTGCGGCTCATGGGCAAGGCGGTCAACCGCATGGTCGACCAGCTCGCGTTGTTCTCCGGCGAGGTCACCAGGGTCGCGCGGGAGGTCGGCACGGAGGGCAGGCTGGGCGGCCGCGCCAAGGTGCAGGGCATGTCGGGCAGCTGGCGCGACGTCACGGAGGCCGTCAATGCCATGGCCGCGCGCCTGACCGCCCAGGTGCGCGACATCGCGGTGGTGACCACAGCCGTGGCGAGGGGCGACCTGACCAGGCAGGTGACGGTCGAGGCCACCGGCGAGCTGCTGGAGCTCAAGCTGACCGTCAACACCATGGTCAACCAGCTGTCGGCGTTCGCCAGCGAGGTGACCAGGGTGGCCCGCGAGGTGGGCACGGAGGGACAGCTCGGCGGACGGGCCGAGGTCAAGGGTGTGAGCGGCACCTGGAAGGACCTCACCGACAACGTCAACTTCATGGCCTCCAACCTCACCACCCAGGTGCGCTCGATCGCCCAGGTGACGACCGCGGTGGCCAACGGCGACCTGTCGAAGAAGATCACCGTGGACGCGCGGGGCGAGATCCTCCAGCTCAAGGACACCATCAACACGATGGTGGGGCAGTTGTCGGCGTTCGCCGACGAGGTGACGCGGGTGGCGCGTGAGGTCGGTACGGAGGGGCGGCTCGGGGGTCAGGCGCAGGTGCGGGGGGTGAGCGGGGTCTGGAAGGACCTGACCGACAACGTGAACTTCATGGCCTCCAACCTCACCGAGCAGGTCCGCGACATCGCCCAGGTCGCCACCGCCGTCGCCCAGGGCGACCTCAGCCGCAAGATCAGCGTGGACGTGAAGGGAGAGATGCTCCAGCTGAAGGACACCGTCAACACGATGGTGGGGCAGTTGTCGGCGTTCGCCGACGAGGTGACGCGGGTGGCGCGTGAGGTCGGTACGGAGGGGCGGCTCGGGGGCCAGGCGCAGGTGCGGGGGGTGAGCGGGGTCTGGAAGGACCTGACGGACAACGTGAACTTCATGGCCTCCAACCTGACCAGCCAGGTCCGCAGCATCGCCATGGTCACCACCGCCATCGCCAACGGCGACCTGTCCAAGAAGATCACCGTGGACGCGCGCGGCGAGATCCTCCAGCTGAAGGACACGATCAACACCACGGTGGACAAGCTGTCCGCGTTCGCCGACGAGGTGACGCGGGTGGCGCGTGAGGTCGGTACGGAGGGGCGGCTCGGGGGCCAGGCGCAGGTGCGGGGGGTGAGCGGGGTCTGGAGGGACCTGACGGACAACGTGAACTTCATGGCCTCCAACCTGACCAGCCAGGTCAGGAACATCGCCCAGGTCGCCACCGCGGTGGCCAACGGCGACCTGTCGAAGAAGATCGACGTGGACGCGCGCGGCGAGATCCTGGAGCTCAAGACCACGATCAACACCATGGTCGACACGTTGTCGTCGTTCTCCTCCGAGGTGACCCGGGTGGCCCGCGAGGTCGGCTCCGAGGGCCGGCTCGGCGGGCAGGCCGAGGTGGAGGGCGTCTACGGCACCTGGGAGCGGCTCACCAAGAACGTCAACGAGCTGGCCGGCAACCTCACCACCCAGGTCCGCGCCATCGCCGAGGTCGCCAGCGCCGTCGCCCAGGGCGACCTCAGCCGCTCGATCAGCGTCGAGGCCAAGGGCGAGGTCGCCGAGCTGAAGAACAACGTCAACCTCATGGTCGCCAACCTGCGCGAGACCACCCGCGCGAAGGACTGGCTGGAGAGCAACCTGGCCCGCATCGCCGGCCTCATGCAGGGCCACCGCGACCTGGTCGAGGTGGCCGACCTCATCCTGCGCGAGCTGACGCCGCTGGTCAGCGCCCAGTACGGCGCGTTCTTCCTGGCCGACGCCGACTCCCCGGACGGCGCGCTGGCCTACATCGCCGGCTACGGCGCCGCCCACGACGTGCTCCCCGACCCGGGCAGCCCCGGCTCGGGGCTGATCAGGCAGGCGGCGCTCGAACGCAAGCGCATCCTGCTGGAGGACGTGCCGCCCGGCTACCTCAAGGTCCACACGGGGCTCGGCGAGGCCGCGCCGGCCAGCGTCGTGGTGCTGCCGATCGTGTTCGAGGAAAACGTGCTCGGCGTGATCGAGCTGGCCTCGTTCAGCCGGTTCAGCGACGTGCACCTGGCCTTCTTCGACAAGTTCGTGGTCACCATCGGCGTCGCGATCAACACGATCATCGCCAACGCCCGCACCGAGGCGCTGCTGTCGGAGTCGCAGCGGCTGGCCCAGCAGCTGCAGGGCCGCTCCGACGAGCTGCAGCGCCAGCAGGCCGAGCTGCGCAAGTCGAACGCGGCGCTGGAGGAGAAGGCCCACCTGCTGGCCACCTCCTCCCGTTACAAGTCGGAGTTCCTGGCCAACATGTCCCACGAGCTGCGCACGCCGCTCAACAGCCTGCTCATCCTGGCCAGGCTGCTGGCCGACAACCCCGAGGGCAACCTGTCGGCGCAGGAGGTGGAGTTCGCCACCACGATCCACAACGCCGGCAGCGACCTGCTCCAGCTCATCAACGACATCCTCGACCTGTCCAAGATCGAGGCGGGGCGCATGGACGTGCGGCCGGAGAAGCTGCCGCTGAGCAAGCTGCTCGACTACGTGGACGCCACGTTCCGGCCGCTCACCGTCGACCGCGGGCTCACGTTCGAGATCGAGGTGCGGCCGGGCACGCCGCGCGAGCTCTACAACGACGAGCGCAGGCTCCAGCAGATCCTGCGCAACCTGCTGTCGAACGCCGTCAAGTTCACCGCCTCCGGCGAGGTGCGCCTGGAGGTGTCGGTCGATCCCACCCGGCGCACGCCGGAGGGCGAGGTGCTGGCGTTCGCCGTCAGCGACACCGGCATCGGCATCGACGCCGAGAAGCTCCCGGCCATCTTCGGGGCGTTCCAGCAGGCCGACGGCACGACGAGCCGGAAATACGGAGGCACGGGGCTTGGCCTGTCGATCAGCAGCGAGATCGCCCAGCTGCTCGGCGGCGAGATCCACGCCAGCAGCGTCGTCGGCGCGGGCAGCACGTTCACGCTGTACGTGCCGGCCCGGTGCCCGGTCCAGAGCGCGTCCGGCGAGCCCGAGCGGCAGCAGCAGTCCCCGCCC
This sequence comes from Nonomuraea sp. SYSU D8015, assembly GCF_008065375.1. Lineage (GTDB taxonomy): Bacteria > Actinomycetota > Actinomycetes > Streptosporangiales > Streptosporangiaceae > Nonomuraea. The sequence continues at coordinate 31,764 of NZ_VJYI01000014.1, read as the reverse complement.
AAGGGTGTGGAGACCCGGCCCGCCGCCCAGCCGCAGGACGATTGGCCGGCCCTGGACAACGACGACCTGTGGCGGTCGGCCACGAAGCTCGGCCGGCTCAAGGACGGCCCGCTCGGCGAGGTGTTCTCGGGGCGGCGGGTGCTGATCGTGGACGACGACATCCGCAACGTCTACGCCCTGACCCACGTGCTCGGCCGCCTCGGCATGGAGATCGTCTACGCCGAGAACGGCCGGGAGGGCATCGAGGCGCTGGAGCGCGACGAGGCCATCGACCTCGTGCTCATGGACGTGATGATGCCCGAGATGGACGGCTACGAGACGCTCGCCGCAGTCCGCAGGATGCCGCGGTTCGCCGACCTGCCGATCATCGCGCTCACCGCGAAGGCGATGCCCGGCGACCGGGAGAAGACGATCTCCTGCGGCGCCTCCGACTACGTCCCCAAGCCAGTGGACCTGGACCATCTGCTGGAGATGATGCGGAGATGGATTGAGAGATGAACCGCCAGGTCAAGATCCTGCTGGTGGACGACAACGAGGACAGTCTCGTCGCGCTGGAGGCCATCCTGCGGCCGCTGCAGCAGCGGCTGTTCAAGGCCAGGTCGGGGCAGGAGGCGATGAAGCTGATGCTGCGGTACGAGTTCGCGGTCGTGCTGCTCGACGTGCTCATGCCCGGTATGGACGGCTTCGAGACCGCCACCCACATCAAGCGGCTCGACCAGACCCGCGACGTGCCCATCATCTTCCTGACCGGCACGGAGCCGAGCTACGGGGCCGCCTTCCGCGGCTACGCGGTCGGCGCGGTCGACTACCTCACCAAGCCCTTCGACCCGTGGGTGCTCAGGTCCAAGGTCGCGGTCTTCATCGAGCTGTTCCGCAAGACCGCGGTGCTGGTCGAGCAGACCACGCTGCTCGCCCAGCTCGTCCGCGACCACGAGGCGCTGGGGGACTTCGCGCGGCGGCTCGGCGGGGTCGAGTCCCGGCTCGAGGGCCTGGCCGGGGCCGTCTCCGGCGACGAGGGGCTGCGGGAGACCGTCAAGGAGCTGGCCGACCAGGTGGCGGCCATGCAGGCCGCCTTCGACGCGGTCTCGTCCCCGGCCGGCGAGGTCAGGGCTGTCGACGGCTAGAAGCCGTTCGTCACGACACCGGGGTACGTCCCCGCCGGGGACGGACGGCTCCAACCCGGTGGCGGCGTCGATGTGGTGCGGGGTGGCCACGGACGCCCTACTCGAACGCCTCTCCGGAATGTCCGACGTCCCACCGCACCGGTGCCGCGCCGAGCGTCCAGGGGTCGTCAGCGGCGGCGACGACCACTGCCTCGCATGCCGCGAGCCGTTCGCGGACGTACCGGCGCCGCGCCGCGTCGACATGGCGATCGACCTGGTCGACGAGCACAAGCGAGGGGCTACCCCACGTGGCCCGGGCCAGATGCAGCAGGGCCCGGTCCGCCGGGTCCAGCGGCTCACCGCCGGCTCGCAGCCGAGTCCGGGGTCCCTCGGGCAGCGCAGTGATCCGCTCGGCGAGACCGACGGCGGCCAATGCGGGCTCCACGGGGTCGCTCCGGCCGGGATCGCGATAGCGCACGGCCCGGGCGACGGTGCCCCGCTCCAGCGCCAACTCGGGCGAGGCGAGCCCGACGAGCCGTCTGCGCTCCTCGGGAGGGATCCTGACCAGGTCGCGTCCTGCCAGCCGCACCGTGCCCTGTGCTGGCCGCTCCAGCCCCCCGAGCACGCGCAGCACGGCGCGGACCCGGTCGGCCGACCCCACTACGTGCACCCGGCTGACGGCGGGCACAGCGAGGTCCGGCACGGGCACGCCGTCCACGCGGAGACCGATGACGCTCAGACCCTCCTCCCCGCGAGGGTGCGTCGGCTCCCGCCCCTCGGCGCTCATCGCACCGCCGGAGGCCGTGGCGCCGGCCAGCGCGGGTCCCAGCACGCGCCGCGCCGCCCGGTAGGACTGCCGGTACTCGACCACCCGGCCGAGGTCGGAGATCGAGCCGCCGAGGATTCCCACGATGGTCAGGGCGGTCGCCACGGTCGTCGCGTCGCTGCCGGCGAGCACGCCGGCCACGGCCACGCCGACCAGCGCGGCGCTGGAGCAGGCGACGGCGGCGCCGCGCACCCACCCGGCCGCCCCGGCCCGGTCGACGGCCGCGGTCCGCACCCGCTCGCCGAGATCGGTGACGTTGCGGGTCTCGCGGTCGACCCCGCCTGCCGCCCGGATGGCATCCGTCGCCGCCAGGGTGTCGGCGAGATGGCCCGCGAGCCTGCCCCGGCGGCGACGCAGCTCCCGAGAGCGGGCGTAGGTGGCCGGCGCCAGGCGCAGCAACGCCACGACGAGCGCGCCCAGCGCGATGAGGACCGGGACCACGAGGACCGGCGCGAGCGCCCACAGCGATGCCATCGTGCCGAGGACGACGGGCACGGCGACCGCGAGCGGCGCGATGCCCAGAGCGATCCAGTTGCGGACGGAGTTGAGGTCGTTGCTGGCCCGCGTGATCGTCACGCCGAGCGACGGCCCGCGACCCGACAGCGCGCCTCCGACGAGTCGGCTGCGGATCTCCTGGACGTAGTCCTGGCCGATCCTCTCTGCCTGCACCCGCTCGACCTGCCTCAGCCAGCCCAGTGCCAGCGCGCCGCACAACAGCCCGAGCGCTGCCGACACCCGGATCGGGACCGGCCCGGGTGTCAGCAGGACCGGCATCGCGGCGGCGGTCAGGGCCGCGAGACCGGCATGTCCGACGCCTGTGCCGACGAGAGCGGCCAACGGCCGTAGCCGCGCCCGGACGAGCAGCCGCGGCATCCCTGCTCGCGACCCGCCCCTCATCGCGGCAGCGACCGCGCCACGTCAGGGTCGCACAGGTCGTAGGTGTCGATGACAGGCACGTCGAGCTGGGCGGCGGCCTCCCGGGCGCCGAGCGGGGCGGCGGTCAGCAGGCCGCTGACCGCGCGCACGTCCACGCCCGCCTCCCGCAGCACCGAGACGCCGGCGACGGCGCCCAGAGCGTCTGCGGCGGCGAACACCACACCGTCGATGAGAGTCCCGAACAGCGGGTCGGCGAGCAGGCGCGCCGTCTCGTCCTGATAGACGCCGTCCGCCACTTCGACGACGGTGACGTCGACGCCCGGCCCGGACAACTCCGCCACGAGCGAGCCCAGCAGCCGACGGGCCGTGGAATGGTTCAGCCGGTAGGTCGACGGCAGGCCGAAGTCGGTGAAGTCCAGCACCCGGGTGGCGCCGGCGTCGGTGAACAGCCGGGGGTCGCCGCCCGCGCCGGTCCCTGTGGCCTTGCCTGCGGCAACCGTCAGGCCCGCCGCCGTGAGCCCTCGCACCAGGCAGGCGACAGCCAAGGACTTTCCGGCGTTCATGGATGTGCCGAGGACCGCGAGGACCGGGGCGTTCCCGGCCGGCGGCGCCTCCTCGCGCACGGCCAGCGGCGCGCAGCGGCCCAGGGTGAGCAGACCCTGGCCGTCGGCCAGGAGGCCGAGCGGCTGCACCGTGGTCGCGGGCGCCATCGTGGTGTGCTGGGCGGTCACGGTGCCGATCACGCCGCCTGCGGCGATCAGGTTGGTCAGCCCCAGGTCGCCCGGCACGTACGCCTCGTACTGGTCGGGTGCATAGCGGTGGCCGTAGGCGACGACGATCTCGTCGCCGGGAAACAGGAGTTGCCGGCGGCTTGCCGGGCTTTCCAGCCGGGTGTGTTGCCCGATCTCGGCCACCCGCGCCAGGGCGACGTCGCCGGGCCGCGGCACCACGCCGTCGCCCGTGACGAGGAAGAGCTCACGCGGACGGTCGGCCAGCTCGCAGGCCACATGCCGGGTGGTGTACGAAACCTTCGCCTTCTGCCAGCGGCGCGGGTCGATGATCGTGGTGCGGGCGCCCGTCAGGGCCGACTCGAGCGCCAAGGGGGTCGCCATGGTCGAGTCCGTCCAGTTCTTCGCGTTCGCAGTGATCGTCATGCCCATGACGCTAGGGAGCCCTCATGAGGCAGCTGTGAGTCGCCGATGAGCTACTTCTCATCCGTCGCTGACGGCCGATCGTCGGTACGGCCTGTCACCATGGCCCGCGTGACGACGACGGACGCCCTGGCCCCGTTCCGGTGGCTCGACGTGCCCGAGAGCGAGGGCGGCGGCCGACTCGGCGTGCTCTTCAGCGTGGCCTTCTTCCGCGGGCTCGACCCGGCGGAGGTGGTGGGGCGGCCACGTGGGCGTCTTCCAGGCCGGCGAGTGGTGCGTGGCCATCGCGGGCGGCGTCCGTACGAGCGTTACGGCTCCGACCCGGACCGGCTGAACGGCTTCATGCTGGAGCTGGGCAGGGGCTGGACAGGGGCTGGACAGGCCGGAGGACGAGGCCGCGTGGGACGCCGCCTGGGAGGTCAGGGGATGAGCGCCGCCCGCAGGCGGTCGGCGTGCGCGGGCGTCAGGCCGCTGGACAGGAGGACCCGTCCGGCGCCGCCCTGCGCGCGCAGCGCGGCAAGGAACGTGCGCATCGCGCTCTCAGGCGCCTCCAGCAGTGCAGGGGGCGTTCCGGGAGGCAGTGTGATGTCGAGCATGAGCAGCAGGTCGGGCAGCGCCTTGGCGGTGAGCGCGTAGTCCCTGACGATGGCCTCGTGGTCCACGCCGAGCAGGTCGAGGATCAGCGCCACGACGATTCCCGTGCGGTCCTTGCCCGCGGCGCAGTGGACGAGCGCGGGCAGCCCGTCGGCGATCTCCGCGATGACGCCGGCGAACCACGTCCTGCGGTGCTCCAGGAGGCCGACGTACATGTCGCCGAGGTCCAGGCCCTGGGGCAGGGCGGCCAGCTGGGCCGGAGCGGAGACCGTGCCGGCGCCGAGCGGGGCGTGCCTGACGGCGCCGCCCAGGACGGTCGCCCAGTCGCCGGGGAGCCGCTCGTCGTCGCCGCGCAGGTCGGCGATGAGCCGCAGGCCCGCCACCAGCTCGGCGTCCTCGGGACTGAGCGTGTGGGGCTGGGCGGAGCGGTAGAGAACGCCCGGGCGCAGGCCGGTCTCCGCGGCCACGTCCCGGAAGTTGAGCAGAGGCATGTATCCCATTGAGGTAGATCTTGGCTGCGGCCGTGCGGCGTTCGCATGGACATGGGGTGAACCTCGCGCCAAGTGAGGGGCGTTCGGCGAGCCTACGCGCGCACCGCGGTGTCTCCGTCGTACCTTTGGCATCATGGCCACCCGTACGCCGAAAAGCGCACCGAAGGGGCCGGCGAAGCGGTCGACCTCGTCTCGCTCGACCCCCGCGAAGCGGACAGGAACGCCGGCGGGGCGCTCCAGGGCGAGGGGCACCGCCTCCGGACGCAAGCCCTCGATGACCCACCAGGATCCGATCAGCTGGGTCTTCACGATGATCGGCAAGTTGATCGTCGGGCTGTGGATGCTGCTCGCGAACGGCATCGGCAGCATGGCCCGCGCGCTGGGCAAGAACGCCCGCGAGCTGGATCCGCAGCACCGGCGCGACGGCATCGGCCTGACGGTGCTGGCTGGCGCCATCGTGCTGGCGGCCATGACGTGGCGCAACGCCGACGGAGCGGTCTCCGGCGTGGTGAACGCGACCGTGCGCGGCGTGTTCGGCTCGCTGGCGTGGGCGCTGCCGCTCATGCTCGGCCTGCTGGCCTGGCGCTACTTGCGCCACCCCGACCAGAACGCCGACACCGGCCGCATGGTGATCGGCTGGGCGGCGCTGGTGATCGGCGTGCTCGGGGTGATCCACGTGGCCAACGGCACGCCGTACCCGGCGGGCGAGGGCCAGGGCATGGACAGGGTGTCGGCGGCCGGGGGCATGATCGGATTCATCGTGTCGGCGCCGCCGATGAGCATCCTGCCACCGTGGATCACGATCCCGCTGCTGTTGCTGCTGTCCGGGTTCGGTGTGCTGGTGATCACGGCCACCCCTGTGCACCGGATCCCCGAACGGCTGGCCGAGCTCAAGCACATGCTGTTCGAGCGGCACGCCGAGCCGCAGCCGCGCGAGCCGGGCAAGAAGCGGGTCAGGACCAAGAAGTCCGAGTCGGGCGAGGCCGGCGAAACGGTCAAGCCCTACGACACGCCGGTATTGGCGGAGAAGGACGACAAGCGGGCCGACCACTCTCCGGAGATCGTGCCGGGGCTGACCGACGAGGAGGAGCCGTCGCCGGCCGAGGCGGAGCGCAAGCTGGAGCCGCCGCAGCCGACGCCCGCCCCCCGCAAGGTCGAGCAGCTCGTGCTGTCGCCGCAGGCGGGGCCGTACGCGCTGCCGGACCTGCAGTTCCTCAAGCCGGGCACCGCGCCCAAGCCGCAGACCAAGGCCAACACGACCGTGGTCAACGCGCTGACCAGCGTGCTTGAGCAGTTCGCCATCGACGCGCAGGTGATCGGGTTCACCCGTGGGCCGACGGTGACGCGCTACGAGATCGAGCTCGGCCCGGCGGTGAAGGTCGAGAAGGTCACGGCGCTCACCAAGAACATCGCGTACGCCGTCAAGTCCGCCGATGTCCGCATTTTGTCGCCTATCCCGGGTAAGTCGGCGATCGGGGTCGAGATCCCGAACGCCGACAAGGACCTGGTGGCGCTGGGCGACGTGCTGCGCTCCCAGGTGGCGCAGGCCGACCACCACCCGATGATCGTCGGCCTGGGCAAGGACGTCGAGGGCCGCACCATCGTGGCCAACCTCGCCAAGATGCCCCACCTGCTCATCGCGGGCGCCACCGGCGCGGGCAAGTCGGTCTGCGTCAACGGGCTGATCACCAGCATCCTCATGCGGGCCACGCCGGACGAGGTGCGCATGGTGCTGGTGGACCCCAAGCGGGTCGAGCTCAGCGTGTACGAGGGCATCCCCCACCTCATCACCCCGATCATCACGAACCCGAAGAAGGCCGCCGAGGCCCTGGAATGGGTCGTGGGGGAGATGGACCGGCGCTACGACGACCTGGCGGCGTCGGGGTTCCGGCACGTGGACGAGTTCAACAAGGCCGTCCGGGCGGGCAAGCTGCAGCCGCCGCCCGGCAGCGAGCGGGTCTACCAGCCGTACCCGTACCTGCTGGTGATCGTGGACGAGCTGGCCGACCTCATGATGGTGGCGCCGCGCGACGTCGAGGACTCGATCGTGCGCATCACGCAGCTCGCCCGAGCGGCCGGCATCCACCTGGTGATCGCCACCCAGCGGCCGTCCGTGGACGTGGTCACCGGCCTGATCAAGGCGAACGTGCCGTCCCGGCTGGCCTTCGCGGTCTCCTCGCTCACCGACTCGCGGGTCATCCTCGACCAGCCCGGCGCCGACAAGCTGGTCGGCCAGGGTGACGCGTTGTTCCTGCCGATGGGCGCGAGCAAGCCCATCCGCATCCAGAACGCGTTCGTCTCCGAGAAGGAGATCGCCGAGGTCGTCACGCACTGCAAGGGGCAGATGCAGGCCGAATACCGCGAGGACGTGGCGGCGGCGCCGGTCAAGCGGGAGATCGACGAGGACATCGGCGACGACCTCGATCTGCTGATCCAGGCCGCCGAGCTGATCGTGACCACCCAGTTCGGCTCCACCTCGATGCTGCAGCGCAAGCTGCGGGTCGGCTTCGCCAAGGCCGGCCGGCTGATGGACCTGCTGGAGAGCCGCAACGTGGTCGGCCCCAGCGAGGGTTCGAAGGCGCGCGAGGTGCTCGTGAAGCCCGACGACCTCCCGGGTTTGCTGGCCGACCTGCGTGGCGAATGACCCCAATGCGTGCCTCCCAGGCGGTAACTGGTTGAATATGAACCACTACGCAATGTCGTGGTGAGAGACCAGGCGCCATCGGGGAGGCGTTCGCCGTGCAGGAACAGAGCATCGGGGCCATGCTGGCGGCAGCCAGGCAGTCGGCCGGGCTGACGGTCGCGCAGGTCAGCGCGGCCACCAGGATCCGTGAGACGATCATTCATCGCATGGAGCAGGACGACTACGACCAGTGCGGCGGCCAGTTCTACGCCAGGGGGCACATCAAGGCCGTGGCCAGGGCCGTGGGGCTCGATCCAGAGGCGACCGTGCACCTCTACGACCAGGAACACGGCGGGGCGCCGCGGCCGGTTCGGGCCGCCGCCGTGTTCCAGGCCGACAAGAAGATCAACGTGCCGGAGCACCGGGGCACCAACTGGACGATGGCGCTCGGGGTGGCCCTCACCATCGTGGCCATCTTCGGCACGATGCGGGTGATCGGGGGCGCCGGCGACCATGTGCAGAGCCCCGGCGTCCGGCAGGCCTCGGCGCGGCCGACCGTGCCGCCCAACACGCCCATCACCGAGAGGCCCGAGTCGGCGACCTCCCGGAACGCCGACGGGATGGTGACGGTGCGGATCAGGGCGAAGCGGTCGTCGGTCGTGCACGTGCACGACGCCGAGGGGCGCCGGCTGTTCTCGGGGACGCTGAAGGCGGGCAGGACGTCCACGTGGCGGGCCCCCGGGAAGGTCAGCCTGCTGCTCAGCGACGCCGGCGCGGTGTCGTTGCAAGTGAACGGCAAGACCGTGAAGCGGCTCGGCGGCCGCGGGGAGACGGTGCGGCGCTCGTTCGAGGCGCCGAAGCCGGCGATCAGGCAGCGGGCGCGATAGCGGCCCGATCCGGCAGCGGGCGCGATAGCCGCCCGCGAAAAGGCTTCCTGCGCGGGGAGAGAGCTCCCCGCGTCCTCCCAGCGCGGGCCCAGTGCATCGGGTGGTGGCCAACTCCCGATACCGTAGTGTTCACCATGTCATCCCGCCGAACCGCATCGCTGATCACTCTGGGCTGCGCCCGCAACGAGGTCGACTCCGAGGAGCTGGCCGCGCGGCTTGAGGCTGCCGGTTGGCAGCTGGGCGACGACGACCCCGACGTCGTCGTCGTCAACACGTGTGGCTTCATTGACTCGGCCAAGAAAGACTCCATCGACACGCTGCTGGCCGCCGCCGACTCCGGGGCGAAGGTCGTGGCCGCGGGCTGCATGGCCGAGCGCTACGGCAATGAGCTGGCCGAGGCGCTGCCCGAGGCCAGCGCGGTCATCTCCTTCGACGACTACGCCGAGATCGGCGACCGCCTCGACGACGTGGTCGCCGGCCGGCCGCTCAAGCCCCACACGCCACGCGACCGCCGCACCTTGCTCCCCATCTCGCCGGTGGATCGTGCCGGCGCCCCCAAGGCGAACATCCCGGGTCACGGCGACCTGCCCGAGGGCCTGGCGCCCGCCAGCGGGCCGCGAGTGCTGCGCAAACGGCTCGACGAGAGCCCGGTGGCCTCGCTGAAGCTGGCCTCGGGCTGCGACCGGCGCTGCTCCTTCTGCGCCATCCCGGCCTTCCGCGGCTCCTACGTCTCGCGCACGCCGGACGAGCTGCTGGCCGAGGCCGACTGGCTGGCCCACCGGGGCGTGCGCGAGCTCGTCCTCGTCAGCGAGAACTCCACGTCGTACGGCAAGGACCTCGGCGACCTGCGCGCGCTGGAGAAGCTGCTGCCGCAGCTGGCCGCCGTCGAGGGCGTCGAGCGGGTGCGGGTCAGCTACCTGCAGCCCGCCGAGTTGCGTCCTGGCCTGATCGACGTGATCACCGGCACCGACGGCGTGGCGCCCTACTTCGACCTGTCCTTCCAGCACGCCAGCAACACCGTGCTGCGCCGGATGCGGCGCTTCGGCGACCCCGAGCGCTTCCTGGGGTTGCTGGAGACCGTGCGCGAGCGCGCCCCTGAGGCGGGCGTGCGCTCCAACTTCATCGTGGGTTTCCCCGGTGAGACCGAGGAGGAGTTCGGCGAGCTGGTGGGCTTCCTGGAGGAGGCCAGGCTCGACGTCATCGGCGTGTTCGGCTACTCCGACGAGGACGGCACCGAGGCGGCCGGCCTGCCGGGCAAGCTCGACCAGGACGTCATCGACGAGCGGGTGCGCATCCTCACCGAGCTGGCCGAGGAGCTGACCGCCCAGCGGGCGGAAGAGCGCATCGGCACCGAGGTCGACGTGCTGATCGAAGACGACCTGGGCGACGGCGGCTACGAGGGCCGGGCCGCCCACCAGGGGCCCGAGGTCGACGGCTCGGTCACGGTGCAGGGCATCGGCCTGGTCACGGGGCAGCTCGTACGCGCGGTCGTGGTCGACGCCGAGGGCGTCGATCTGATCGCGCGCATCAAGGCCGGTCCATGAAGAAGGACGAGCGCCGGGTGGTGAGCCCGTGGAACGTCGCCAACATCCTCACGGTCCTCCGGTTGGCGCTCGTCCCCTTCTTCGTCGTCTGCCTCCTGCTGCCGGGCACAGGGTGGCGGGTGGCCGCACTGGTGGTGTTCGCGGTGGCCTCGATCACCGATCACCTCGACGGTGAGCTGGCCCGGCGATACGGCCTGATCACCGACTTCGGCAAGATCGCCGACCCGATCGCGGACAAGGCGCTCACCGGCGCGGCGCTGGTGTGCCTGTCGATCCTGGGCGAGCTGCCGTGGTGGGTCACCATCCTGATCCTCGGCAGGGAGCTGGGCATCACGGCGCTGCGGTTCGTGCTGCTGCGGCACGCGGTCATCCCGGCCAGCTACGGCGGCAAGGTCAAGACCGTGCTGCAGATCGCCGCGATCGTCCTCTACCTCCTGCCCTGGGTTCCCGACGTGGCCCGGTGGGTGGTGATGGGGGCGGCGATGATCGTCACTGTGGGCACCGGCGTCGACTATGTGATCCGGGCCATCAGACTGCGTAAGGTGGCCAGGCAGGCGCGCGGGGAGTGATCGATGGGGGATGTGGCCGGGGTTCTGTCGATGCTGGTGAGCCGGGGCGCGACGGTGGCGGTGGCCGAGTCGCTGACCGGTGGACTCATCGGTGCGGCCATCACGTCCGTCTCCGGGTCCTCCAAGGCGTTCCGCGGCGGGGTGATCTCGTACGCCACCGATCTCAAGCGGGAGCTGCTCGGCGTGCCGGGAGAGCTGCTGCGGCGTGAGGGGGCCGTGCACCCGGAGGTGGCCGCGGCCATGGCGACGGGGGTCGCGCGGCTGTGCGGGGCCACGTACGGGCTGGCCGTGACCGGGGTGGCCGGGCCGGAGCCGCAGGACGGCAAGCCCGTCGGGACGGTCCACGTGGCGGTGTCCGGGCCGGGCGGGAAGATTTGGGGCCGGGAATTGAGACTAGATGGGTCGCGCGAACGTATCAGGGTAGAGACGGTGGACGAGGCCGTTGATCTCCTGTCAGGTGTGCTGAAGGCGAACATAGGGGAACATTCCGGGTGATTACCGTGTTACGTCCCGAGCGAACATGCCTGACACGGTCTGACGCGGTGTCGGTGGATACGGGTACGGTGGAGCTGTGAGTGAGGTCCGTGAGCCAACTGCAAGCACCGAGCGCCCGGCAGGCGGGCCTGATGAGTCGCGCAACGAGGCACGAGCGGCGGTCCAGGGGCGGCGACGCCCGGTGACGACGGCGAGGAGTATGTACGAAGCTAAGAAGACCAATGTGCGGCACGATCCGATCGCGCGGGGCGTGGTGAAGACTTCCGCGCCTGGGAGGGAGCGACAGATGATTCTGCTGCGTCAGCTGCTCGGGGATGTGCTGAGGCGGTTGCGGGTGCGGCAGGGACGCACACTTCGTGAGGTGTCCACGCTTGCCCGTGTCTCGCTCGGCTACTTGTCCGAGGTGGAGCGCGGCCAGAAGGAGGCCTCGTCCGAGCTGCTCGCGTCGATTTGCGGCGCGCTCGGGGTGCCGCTTTCGCAGGTGTTGCGTGAGGTTTCCGACCAGTTCGCGCTGGCGGAGCTCCAGGCTGCTCCTGTGCTTGCCGACGTCCCGGAGCACGAGCGCCTTCCCCTTACCGAGACGGTTCCCGGGTCGATCTCCGACTCCGTGTTCCCTGAAGTCAAGGACATGGTGGCTGCCTAGCGAGGCTGGCAGCCGGCACACCACAGGATCAGCCGTTCCTGTGGCTGCGCACCCATCTCCCCACGGCTGATGCGGGTGCCGCATCGGCGACAGGGCCTCCCCGCCCTGCCGTAGACCCATGTCTGGTTCGCCGGGCGGCGATCACCTGTGGTCACCGTGCCCGCATGTTCCTTGTTGGCGGCCAGCAGCCGCTGTGCCAATGACACGAGCCCGTTGAGATCCTCGATCTCCCCGACCTTCTTCCACGGCCAGATCCCCCGCAGGAACAGGGTCTCGGCACGATAGATCGTGCCGATCCCCGCCAGGTTGCGCTGATCGAGCAGCGCTTCCCCGATGGTCCTGTCGGGCGCCCCTCGCAGCCTTCGCACGGCCTCGTCCGGGTCCCAGTCCGGGCCCAGCAGATCCGGCCCCAGATGGCCGACCAGCCGTGCCTCGTCGCCCGTCCGGACGAGATCCACCATCCCGAGCCTGATCCCCATCGCCGTCCACTCCTGATTGGCCAGGACCAGCCTGACCTGGTCACCGGGCGGAGTGCGGGCGGCCGGCGCCAGGATCCGCCAGCTGCCGTCCATGCGCAGGTGGGTGTGGACGGTCAGGTCGCCCTCGACCCGGGTGAGCAGGTGTTTGCCCCGGGAGAGCGTGGTGAGGACGGCACGGCCGGTGAGGTCGGCGGTGGCGTATCTGGGGACGCGGAAGTCCGACCTCGTCAGCACGCGGCCGTCGAGTGCGTGCCGCAGTCGCGTGGCCGTGCGATAGACGGCGTCCCCTTCTGGCATCCTTCCAGTCTAGAAACGCCCCACCGTCCACAGCCCTTCTCGGCGTTCGGGGCGAGGACTCTGGCGGTCCGGTGGGTGGGCCGGGTGACGACGGTGGTTCTGACGGCGGAGATGACCATAATGTTGGCCAGGAGTGGACTCGCGGAGGGCTGACGGGGCATGCCGGAGATCACGGACTTACGGGCGGGCGATCCGGGCGAGGTCGCTGACTACCGGCTGATGGGGCGGCTGGGCAGCGGCGTTTACCTCGGACAGTCGAGGACGGGGGAGCCGGCGGTGGTCAGGGTGCTGCCGGCGGAGGTGGAGCCGGAGCCGTTCCTGCAGGCGATGGAGCCGTTCCGCGACGTCTCCGCGGTCGGCACCGCGCAGATCCTGGCGACGGGAGCGCTGGAAGGCCAGGCGTACGTCGTCACCGAATACGTCGAGGGCCCCGCGCTGAAAGACGTCGGCGGGACGGTGGACGGCGTGGGCCTCTACCGGCTGGCGGTCGGCACGATCACCGCGCTGGTCACGATCCACCAGGCGGGGCTCGTGCACGGAGACATCCGGCCCGGCAATGTCGTGCTCGGCCCCGACGGGCCGCGGTTGATCAACCCCGGCCTGGAGCAGGCCACGGCGGGTGCCGCGATCTCCACCCGCAAGGTGGCCGTCCCGGCCTTCAGCGCCCCCGAACGGCTGCGCGGCGCCACGGCGGAGGCTCCGGCGGACGTGTTCTCCTGGGCGGCGACCATGGTGTTCGCCGTGAGCGGGGCATCCCCGTTCGAGGGCGGCTCGATGGGCGCGACCGTGGACCGCATCGTCAAGGGCGAGCCGAGCCTGCCCGACCTGGGCGAGTTACACGAGCTGCTGGCCGCGTGCCTGGCCAAGGATCCGGCTGCCCGGCCGGCCGCGAGCGAGGTGCTGCTGCGGCTGGTCGGGCAGACGTCGTTCCTGACCGGGCAGGTGCGGCCCCAGGCGCCGCCGCAGACCGCCCCCTCGCCCCGGAGGCCGGGCCTGGTGCCGCTGGCGGCCGCGTTCGCCGCGGGAGCGCTCCTCTCGGGCGCGGGAGTCTATGCCGTGGTCGATGCCCGCACGCCGCCCAGGACCGCAGCGGCCGCCACCACTCCGTCCGCCACCGCTCCGCTCACGATCACCCCTTCGACGACCGTCGCCCCGAAGGAGAAGGTGGCGCCGAAGGCGGCGAGCACGCTCCCGCTGCCGGCGATCAGCGCCACCTTCTACGAGCATCCGGACGACCACGTGCGGCTGACGGCGTACCTGGAGGCCACCGGCAAGTACACCGGCCACGTACGCGACCGCGCGGGCACCTTCAAGGCCGTGAGCACGACGGAGGAGCCCGTGGTCTCGCCCGATGGCGACTGGGTGGCGCTCAACCCGTGGGTCAAGTACCAGAACTCCGACACGGACTTCGTCAAGCTCACCAGGCTCTCCACCGGCGAGAGCTTCACCGTCACCACGGTCAAGAAGCCGCTGCAGACCATGAATCCGGTCTGGTCGAGAGACGGCACGAAACTGCTGCTCACCGCCGTCGACCTGACCAAGAAGCCCTATACGACCAGGGATTTCGTGCTCATCGACCTGCAGACCAGGAAAGCCTCGCACGTGAGCACCGAGTATCAGGACGACGCCAGCCTCATCTTCACCTTCACGCCCGACGGCACGATCGCCAGGGGGTTCTTCGGTGGTGAGCGTACAGGGATCGACTATTACAACACCTCCGGTCAGGTGATCAAGAGCTTGCACTGGGTGGGGATGCCTCGCGGCAGGGACTGGTTCTCGCCGTCGGGGAAGCAGTTCGTCACGGTATGCCCGAAGAGCGCGAAAGAACTCTGCGTCTGGGACGCCCGGACGGGAGCCAGACGGGCGACGGTGCCGCGCAAGACGGACGAGGGCGACCTGCTCGGCTGGTTCAACGAGAACCATCTCCTGGTGCGTGAGCCGGGGAAGAAGAAGGGCATCGAGCACATCAACATCATCGACTTCGTCGGCGCGACCGAGCGCGTGCTCGCCGACGTGAGCCCGCTCAAGGGACAGCTGCAGTTCGCCGCGGCGCCGCGATGATGAAGCCGCTGCTGGCGGGCGACCCGCCCCAGGTGAACGGGCACCGCGTCCTGGGACGGCTCGGCGAGGGCGGCCAGGGCGTGGTCTATCTCGGCGAGGCGCCCGGCGGGCGGCGCGTCGCGATCAAGGTGCTCGGCGCGGGGCTGGACGATCCCGAGGCACGGGTGCGGTTCCGGCAGGAGATCGAGTTCGCGCGCCGGGTCAAGGCGTTCTGCACGGCACAGGTGCTGGCCACCGGGGAGATCGGCGGGACCCCGTACGTGGTGAGCGAGTTCGTCGACGGGCCCTCGCTGGCGCAGGTGATCCGGGAGCGGGGCGGGCTACGCGGGGCGGAGCTGCGCAGGCTCGCGATCGGGACGCTGACCGCGCTGGCGGCCATCCACCGGGCGGGTGTGGTGCACCGGGACTTCAAGCCCGGCAACGTGCTGCTCAGCAGGGACGGGCCGCGAGTGATCGACTTCGGGATCTCGCGGGCGCTGGAGCAGTCCGAGCTGGCCGGGGAGTTCCTCGTCGGTACGCCGCCGTACATGGCGCCCGAGCAGTTCGCCGGGCAGCAGGCCGGGCCGGCGGCCGACCTGTTCGCGTGGGCCTCGACCATGGTGTGCGCGGCGACGGGCAGCCCGCCGTTCGGGACCGGCGACCTGCCTGCCCTGATCAACCGGATCATGCACGGCGAACCCCGCATCGGCGATCTCGACGGCGAGCTGCGGGAGCTGGTGGTCCGGTGCCTGGCCAAGGAGCCGGCCGCCCGGCCCGCCGCCACGGAGGCGTTGCTCACCCTGCTCGGGCATCCGGTGCCGGAACAGCGGCTGCTGGCAGAGGGCCAACAGTCCGCGGTGCCTCCCGACACCGGCCGCCGGTCGCCGGCGACAGGGCCCTCGCGAGCGGCGGCCGGGGCCTCGCGTTCCGGACCGCCTGCGTCGGGGGTCTCGGGCAACGGGCTCTCCGCGCCCGGTGCGTCGCACCCGGGGCCGTCCGCGTCCGGGGTGCCGGACTCCGGGCCGTCCGTGTCCGGGGTGCCGGACTCCGGGCCGTCCGTGTCCGGGGTGCCGGACCCGGGGCCGTCCGCGTCCGAGGCGGCGGGCCCGGGGTTGGGTGTGGCCCGGCTGCCGCGTCGCTGGCTGCTCGGGGCCGGGGCGCTGGTCGTCGCCGCCATCGTCACCGTGGTGGTCCTGATCGCCCGCCCCGCTCCCGCCCCGGCGCCCCGCTCGGTGCCGACGCCGACCCCGCCGGCGCCCCGTCCTGGGCCGATGGCGCTCACCTCGACGTCGGAGCTGAAGATTCCCGACACGAAGATCACTCTGTACGAGAACCCGGCCGATCCCGTCTGGGTCTCCTCCTACTACGACACGCGCCTCGACGGCCAACGGTTGTCGTATGTCCGCGACCCCGCCACGGGAGCGTTCGCGTTCTTCGCCAACATGCAGGAGCCGATCGTCTCGCCGGGCGGCGGCTACGTGGTCTCGTTGCCGGTCGCCAGGATCGCCCGTACGGACTTCGAGACCATCGTGCTCCATGATCGCGTCACCGGGCGCGACGGGGAGATCAGGACGGTCGACAAACCGGCCACGCTCTTCTCCCCCACCTGGGCGAAGGACGGCCGGCGGCTGCTGGTGAGCGTCTTCGACACGAGCAGGAAGCCGGTCCCGGCCGTGGGCTTCATGGTCCTGGACCCCGCCGCCAGGTCCTTCACGGTCAGCAAGGTCGAGGACGGCGGGAACGGCACGTACGAGTGGGGCACGGGCGACACCGTGCTGCACTCGGCGGCGGACGGCGTGGTCCGGGTACTCGATCTGCGGGGCGGGCGGGTGCGGACCTTCCCCGGCCTCGGGGAGTTGCTGCCTGGTGGCGCGGCACGGACGTCGCTCGGGACAGTGATCACCACGACCTGTCCCAAGAAATCGGAATATGTGTGCTTCTGGGATGAAGCGACAGGCGGCGCGAAGGGCGACGTGCGGCTACCCGAGGGAGCCCGTTTCCGCGGCTGGTTCGACGAGAAACACTTCATGGCCACGGTGCCTGACGGCAAGGACATCAAGGTGGTCATGATGGACACCGGCGGGCGCTCCGTCCGTGTGCTCGCCGAGGGCCCCGCCACCGAGATGGACGGCGTCGTGCTCTGGTTCACGCGGCGCTGACCCACTCGTCCACCAGGGCGCAGAGCTGGTCCAGGGCCGCCTCGACGCGCTCGCGGTCGCCGGTGGTCAGGAAGTCGATCTGCAGCCCGGTGTAGGCCGAGTTGACCAGGGTGGAGATGCGTAGTGCGTCCGCTTCGGGGACGCCGCGTTCGCGGAGCAGGCCCGCCACGAACTCCGATCGGTCCGCCAGCAGCCGGGGAACGTGGCCCAGGAGCCGGCCGCTCGCCGCCAGGCCCTCGATCTCGTGGACCAGGCGGCAGACCGGCAGATTCTCCTCTTGCGTCTGCCAGTCCCACGTGCGGCGGACGATCGTGCCCACGCTGTCCGAGCCCGACCAGCCCGGCAGTGCCCGCAACCAGGCCCGGTGCCGCTCGTCCAGGCGCTCCATGGTGGCCGAGAGCAGGGCCTCCTTGTCGGCGAAGTGGTGGGTGAGCACGCGCGTGGACTTGCCCAGGTGCTCGGCCAGCGGGCGCATCGACAGCGTCGACAGGCCGTGCTCGGCGAGGTAGTCGACGATCTGGTCGAGCAACTCCGAGCGGCGGTGCGGGTCGGCGGTCCTGGCCATCGGCAATCCCTTTGACGTCATTCGGGTGACGACTGTTACCCTAATTGGGAAACGACTGTTACCTTAATCAAGGGGATACCCATGTCCGTAGACGTGCGGCAGCGTGCCCGGCTGCCCGCCTGGTTGCTCGCGCTGGTGTTCACGACGTTCGCGTTCGCGACCGACGACTACGTGATCGCGGGCGTGTTGCCCGCCATCTCGGCGGACCTCGGGGTCAGCGAGGCGGCGGGCGGGCAGCTCGTCACCGCGTTCTCGCTGGCCTTCGCGCTGGGGGCGCCCGTGGCGTCCGTGGTGACCGCCACGTGGTCGCGGCGCCGGCTGCTCACGTGGGCGCTGGCGCTGTTCGTGGCGGCCAACTGGGCCGCCCCGTTCACCGGCTCGTACGCCGTCCTCATGGGGTTGCGGGTGCTGGCGGCGCTGGCGGCGGCGGTCGTCGTGCCGGCCGCGTACGCCATCGCCACCTCCCTGGCCCCCGACGGGCGGCAGGGGCGTTACCTGGCGCTGGTGATGGGCGGGCTGACCGGGTCGCTCATGCTCGGCGTGCCCATTGGCACGTGGGTGGGCGGGGCCTTCGGCTGGCCGGCCACGTTCGGGCTCGGTGGGCTGCTGGGGTTGGTCGCGCTCGTGGCGGTCAGGGGCACGCTGCCCGAGACGCCGCCGGCCGCCGCCATGCCGATCAGGGAGCGGCTGGCGCCCCTGGCCCGGCCCCAGGTGCTGCTCGGGCTGCTCGGCGTCGTGGCGATCGTGTTGGGGAGCATGATGCTGCTGACGTACCTGGCGCCGTTCCTGCGGGACCTGGCCGGGGCCGGGCCCGCCGAGCTGGGCTGGGTGTTCGCGCTGGCGGGGGTGTCCGGGCTGGCGGGCGGGCAACTCGGCGGGCGGGCCGCCGACCGGTGGGGCGCCGATCGGGCGCTGGTCGCGGGGATCGCCGGGTTCGCGGCGGTGATGGCGGTCTTCACGGCCTGCTGGTTCCTGCGGCCGCTGGCGTTGCTCGCGGTCCTGCCGTTGCTGCTGGTGTGGGCGGGCGTGTCGTGGTGGATCCCGCCGCCCGCCCAGACCCGGCTGCTGGCCCTGGCCGGCCCGGCGGGGCCGCAGGCGCTCGCACTCAACAGCAGTGCCGTCTATGTCGGCGTGTCGGGCGGGGGAGCGCTCGGCGGGCTCGTCCTGGAGAGCCACGGCAGCCGCTGGCTCCCCGCCGCGGCGGCCGTCGTCGAACTGGTCGCGCTCACGCTCTTCTGGCTGGCAGGCCGGCGCCGCGCCTGATGGCCGGGCGGTGGTGCGGAGCGCTGCGGTGGGCGGCCGGGCCGCGCGGCAGGCGGGCGGTGATCGACGAGGGTGGTCAGTCCCAGGCGGCGGGGTCGGCGGCAAGCTGGCGGACGCGCTCGGGCAGCGCCCCGGAGGCGACCTGCTCCAGCGTGACCTCCTCCAGGATGGAGCGCTCGGTCGCCCGCAACGCGATCCACACCTGCTGCAACGACTCCGCGGGCCCCCGGTAGCCGACGTGCTCGGGCCGCTCGCCGCGTACGTTGGCCAGCGGGCCGTCCACGGCCCTGATCACGTCCGCCAGTGAGATGTCGGCGGCGGGCCTGGCCAGCACGTAGCCCCCCTCCGGCCCCCGCTGGCCGCGAACCAGACCGGCGCGGCGCATCTGGAGCAGGATGTTCTCCAGATATTTGGGCGGCATGTCCTGTTCTTTGGCAAGCTCGCCCACGGTGGTCGGGCCCGCCCCCGCGGCGGCGAGTTCAGCGGCGGCACGGAGGGCGTAGTCGACACGAGCGGAAAGGCGCATGTTCTCGATTATCCCTCCAGGTGAACATGGTATGTGCGCCGGTCCGCCCGGTTAAGGAGGGTTTGAGCGTTTCAGGCGATCGTGGCTTCGATCAGGTCGTCGACCACCTCGGCCAGGTCGTTGCCCCGGGCGTGGACCCGGCGCTGGCGCATCGCGCCCGAGCCCTTGCGCAGCAGCCGGTCCAGGCCCTCCTGGACGAAGGCCAGGTCACCGGCCTCGGCCAGCGCGGGACGCACGTACTCGAGGAGCCGGCCGGCGAGCACCGGCGCCGGCACGAGCGTGCCGTGCCGCACGTCCAGGCCGTCGCCCAGCAGCCCGTCCCGGGCCGCGCGCCAGTACGCGGCGCGGAGCACCTCGGTGGACACGGGCAGCCCGCGATCGCCCCGCCGCACGGCGGCCAGTGCGGTCACCACCAGGGCGCGGACCAGGCCGATCAGCGTGAGGCTGTCGCTCACGTCGAGCGGCACGTCGGCGGCCCTGATCTCGACGGTCGGCAGGCTGGGGGAGGGGCGGGTGTCCCAGTAGACCGTCTTGGGGTCGAGCAGCGCGCCCGATTCCCCGAGAGCGCGCAGGGCAAGCTCGTAGTCGTCGTACGACGGGAAGTACGGTGGCGCGCCCGCGACCGGCCACCGCCCCCAGGAGATCACCCGCCAGGACGCGTACCCGGTGTCGCGCCCGGCGAAGAACGGCGAGTTGGCGGACAGCGCGATCAGCGTCGGCAGCCAGAGCCGCAGGTGGTTGCCGACGTAGACGGCGTGCTCCCGGTCGGGCACGTCCACGTGCACGTGGAGCGCGCAGATGGTGATCTCGTCCTGGAGCGCGCGGTAGAGCACCCGGCCCTGCAGGTAGCGGGGCACGTCGGTGAGCGGGGGAGAGGCGACGTCCCCCAGCGGGGGGATGCCGCTCGCGACGACCGCCAGCCCGCACGAGCGCGCCGCGTTCGCCACCTCCTTGCGTACGGCACGCAGCTGCGAGCCCAGCTCGCTCAGATCGGCGGAGGGCGGCGTGCGGGCCTCCACCTGGAATCTGGTGATTTCGTGCACCACGTCGGCCACGCCATTCGCGGCGGCCAGGATGTCGGCCGCTCGGGGAGCCACGTGGCGGGTGCGGGGATCGACGACGAGGTATTCCTCTTCGATCCCGATCAGCGGAACCATGCCTGCACCTCGCTGGGGGAGTCCACAAGTCTCCGGATGAAGTTTGTGCCCGTGCCACAGCTTGTGGAAAACCTTTGCAACAAAGGGGTGTCAAGCAGGAAACCCTACGGGGCCGTACAGAGCGTGGTCGGCGCCGGTGGACAGGGCCCAGTAGCGGTCGCCGTACGACCAGTGCCACCACTCGGTGGGGTAGTTGACCAGGCCGGTCGCCTCCAGGGCGGTGGCGAGGAGCTTGCGGTGGGCGCGGGCGTCGGCGGAGATGTCGGGCGCGGCCATGTAGCAGGCGCCGTCGCTCACCTCCGGGTTGTCGTTGACCTCGGTGCCCATGTCGTACTCGATGCCGTCGGGGTCGCACAGCGTCAGGTCGACGGCGGCGCCGGCGGTGTGCGGGGCCACGTTGACCGGTGACACGTAGCGACTCGCCGCGACATGGGCCTCGTCGAACGACATATCGGGATTCGCCGCCAGTAGCTCATCCCGATACTGGGTGAAATAGAGGGACTGCGTGGCGATGGGGCGGTAGCCCTCCACGATCAGCAGGTGGTATCCGTCGGGCAGCAGGCCCTCGGCCCGCTCCAGCCGGTCGAGCAGTCCGGAGCGCAGGTGGGCGTAGGCGCCCGCGGGATCGGCCAGCCGGTGGTCCACCCGCAGGCGCCCGCGGACCTCGGCCAGCGGCTCCCCGCACTCCCGCACCGGGATGGCGGCCACGCGGGGGTCCGAGATGAGCACGACATCGTTCGGGGACTGCCACATGGGCAGAAATTCTCACACAGTGTCGGAGAAAACCTGTTCCCGGGCCTGCTCCAGGGCCGCCACCAGCGCGCCGCGCAGCACCGGGTTGCCCGCGACCCTGGTCGTGACCACCGCCGGCCGGCTCGGGCACACGCGGGCCACGGCCTCCTGCACCTTCGCGGCCAGTCGCTCGCCGCCGGCCCGGCCGACGTCGCCACTGAGCACGATCAGCCCGGGGTCCAGCACGACGGTCACGGCCGCCGCGCCCACGGCCAGCCGCCCCGCCACGGCGTCCAGATAGCCCTCGCCGCCGTTGCGGACCAGGTCGGGCACCGTGATGCCCTGGACGCCGTGCTCGCGGGCCAGGCCGCGCAGCGCGACGTGGCCCACCAGGCGCTGGAAGGAGCCCGACTGCGGCTCGGTGACGTCGGTGGGCAGTGGCTCGCCGGGCACCGGCAGCCAGCCGATCTCGCCGGCGCCTCCGGAGATGCCGCGGTGCAGCTTGCCGTTCAGCATGACGCCGAGGCCCTGGCCGAGGCCCGCCCAGATGACCACGAAGTCGTCGTGGCCGACGGCGGCGCCGTACTGGTGCTCGGCGAGCGCGACCAGGTTGACGTCGTTCTCGATGGTGACGGAGGCGCCGAGGGTCTCCCGGAGGCTGGCCAGCACGCCGACGTGCCAGGCCGGCAGGTCGTACGAGAAACGCACGTCGCCGCTGTCCGGGTCCACCACGCCCCTCGTGCCGATGACGAACGAGCGCAGGCGCGACAGGCTGATGTCGGCCGCCTCGCAGGCCCGCCGCACCGCCGCGTGGACGGCTCGGACCGGGTCGCCGCCGTCGGTGGGGTTGAGGGTGATCTCGACGACGATCCTGCCTGTGATGTCCGCCACACCGACCCGGAGGCTGTCGGGCAGCACCTCCAGGCCCGCGACGTACGCGCTGGAGGGAACCACGGCGTACAAGGCGGCGTGCGGCCCCCGGCCCCCGGCCCGCTCGCCGGCGACCTCCACCAGCCCTCTCTCCTCCAGGCGGGCAAGGAGCTGACCTGCGGTTACCTTGGAGAGCCCGGTCCGTTCCCCCAGCTCGGCCCGGGTCAGCGGCCCGTCCACGAGAAGGAGCTCGAGTGCCGCGCGATCGTTCAGCCGCCGCAGCAGCCGCGGGATCCCCGGGCTTCGACTCATTACCGCACCCCTCTCGTCACGAATCCCTAACGGGCGTTTCTTTTAA
Organism: Nonomuraea sp. SYSU D8015; assembly: GCF_008065375.1. Lineage (GTDB taxonomy): Bacteria > Actinomycetota > Actinomycetes > Streptosporangiales > Streptosporangiaceae > Nonomuraea. Next base: position 9,516 of record NZ_VJYI01000014.1, on the reverse strand, counting down.
GAAAGTTTCTTGTTAGTTTAGCAGCGTCGTTCGGCATTTGACGATCAGCCTGGTGCGGACCGTAGGCCAGCACCCGGGAAGGGAGAACCCTGTGAGGATCGCGAAGATCACAGCCACTACGGTCACCACGGCCGCCCTGGCCCTGGGCCTGGCCGCCTGTGGCTCCAGCCAAGAGCCCTCGTCCTCACCCAGCGCCGCCGCCCCCGCCAGCGGCCCCAAGTACGCCGGCAAGACCCTCAGTGTGTGGCGCCTGGGCGACAGCAACCCGGCCGCGGCCAAGTACATGGACGAGCTCAACGCCGAGTTCAAGAAGCAGACCGGCGCTGACGTCAAGCTCGAGTGGATCCCGTGGCCGCAGGTGGCCGACAAGTTCGCCGCCGCCGCCACCGGCACGGGCCCGGACGTCACCGAGATCGGCAACGACCAGGTGCCGATGTGGCAGAGCCAGGACGCGCTGACGCCGATCACCGACATCGCCCGCGAGGGCGACCGGGCGCAGATCCCCCAGAACCTCTACGGCTACGAAACCGTGGACGGCGAGATCTACGCCGTGCCGTGGGGCGCCGGCGCCCGCGCGGTGCTCTACCGCAAGGACTGGTTCGAGGACCTCAAGATAGAGGTCCCGAAGACCTGGGACGAGCTCGTCGCCGCGGCCAAGAAGATCCAGAAGGAGAAGGGCGAGGGCGTGGACGGCTTCGCCTTCAACGGCGGCTCCGACGCCAACCACCTGCTGGCCGCGTTCGCCTGGGCCGAGGGCGGCGAGTACGCCGTCAAGGAAGGCGACAAGTGGGTCGGCAAGCTCACCGAGCCCGGCTTCGCCAAGGGCTTCGAGACCTACACCGGTCTGGTCAGCGGCGGCCTGTCCAGCAAGGCGAACCTGACGCTCAACACCGTGGACATCCGCAAGCGCTTCGCCAACGACAAGGTCGCGATGTACCTCACCGCGGCCTGGGACCTGCCCGGCATCGAAGAGGACTCCAAGGGCAAGCTGAAGGGCGACAAGCTCGGCTTCTTCCCGCTGCCCGCCAAGACCGGCGGCGTGGCCCCGTCCTTCTTCGGCGGCAACGACATCGCGCTGTGGGGCGGCACCAAGGAGCCCGACCTCGGCAAGGAGTACATCAAGCTCGCCACCAGCAAGACCTGGGCCGACCGCTACGCCAAGGAAGGCGGGCTGCTCCCCGTCTACCCGGACACCCTGGCCGCGCTGAACGAGGACCCGGCACAGGGCGCCTTCGCCCAGGCGTTCGCCAAGGCCAAGGCCTTCCCCGCGGACGCCAACTGGGCCGAGGCCGACGCGACCAAGGCCGTGCTGCAGAACGCCGCGCGGGCCGTCATCGAGGGCAAGAAGGACACCACCACGGCCCTCGCCGACGCCAACAAGGAACTCGAAGAGATCCTGAACCAGTGACGATGGCGGACACCACAACGGTCGCCCGGGGCCGGGATTCGTCTCCCGCCCCGGGGCACCGGCGGAAGAAGAGCGCCGGGCGCGTGCGGGCCAGCGGGATGCCGGTCTGGGCCATCCCGTACGTCCTGCTCGTCCCCGGGCTGCTGGTCATCGCGGGGCTGCTGCTCTATCCGATGTTCCAGCTGGCCGTCATGGCCTTCCAGAAGGTCGGGCTGGCCCAGATCAGGGGGAGCAGGCCGGCCGAGTGGGTGGGCCTGGACAACTTCGAGCGGATCCTCGGCAACGACATCTTCTGGTCGGCCCTGCGCAACACCGTGGTGTTCGCCTTCGTCGCCGTCGCCCTCACGCTGATCATGGGCACGGCGGTCGGCGTGCTCCTGCACCGGCTCGGCAAGAAGATGTCGCTGTTCGTGGTCATCGGGTGCATGTTCGCCTGGGCCGTGCCGCCCGTGGCGCAGGGCGTCATCTGGCGCTCACTCTTCGACGCCGAGGCCGGCATCGTCAACTGGGCGCTGAACCTGCTGCCCGACTGGCTGGCCGCCCCGCCGACGGGCCAGTCGAGCTGGACGGGCACGCCCTGGCTCAACGACACCTTCACCCTCTACGTGGCGCTGACGGTGTGCGTGGTGTGGGCCGGCTTCCCGTTCATCGCGGTCTCGGTGCTGGCCGGGCTCAAGGGCATCCCCGCCGAGCTGTACGAGGCGGCCAGGGTGGACGGCTCCGGGCCGTGGCGCACGTTCACGAAGATCACCCTGCCGATGCTCAAGCCCGTGTTCGCGGTCCTGACGATCCTGTCGATCATCTGGGACTTCAAGGTGTTCAGCCAGCTCTACGTGCTCATGAACGGTCCCACGAACCGCGACGGCTTCAACCTGTCGATGTACGCCGTCGCGGAGGCGTTCAAGCCTCCGCAGAAGCTCGGCACCGGCGCGGCGATCTCGATCGTCCTGACGATCATCCTGCTCCTCATCACCATCGTGTACGTCAGGCAGATCGTGAAACAGGAGGAGATGTGACCCCGCTCGCCCGCAAGAGGCTCGGCAAGATCCTCCTGAACACGGCCGGCGTCCTGGTCTTCCTCTGGGCCGTGTTCCCCGTCTACTGGATGGTCTCCACCGGCTTCAAGGAGAACGACCAGATCTTCACCACGGAGTTCATCCCGTTCCCGACGCACTTCACCTTCGACCACTTCGAGCGGGTGCTGACCGAGGGCGTCGCGAACAACTCCATCTGGCTCTACATGCGCAACAGCGCGATCGTGGCGCTCGGCACCGTGCTCATCGGCTCGGCGTTCGCCCTGCTGTCGGCCACCGCCATCGCCCGGTTCCGGTTCAAGGGCCGCGGCGCGTTCCTCGTGGTGCTGCTGATCGTGCAGATGCTGCCGTCGGAGGGCCTGCTCATCCCGCTGTACATGATGGTCAAGCGGGTCGGGCTCGGCGACCAGCTCATCGGGCTGATCGTCACACAGGTGGCGCTGACGCTGCCGTTCGGCGTGTGGATGCTGCGGACGTTCGTCGCCGCGGTGCCCAAGTCGCTGGAGGAGGCGGCCTGGATCGACGGCGCGGGGCGCATGACGACCTTCTGGAAGGTGCTCTTCCCGCTGGTCGCGCCCGGCCTGGTGGCCACGAGCATCTTCTCCTTCATCACCGCGTGGAACGACCTGGTCTTCGCCCTCTACCTGATGTCGGGGTCGGAGGGATACACGATGCCGGTGGCCCTGCAGTACTTCTTCGGCCAGAAGGGCGTCGACTGGGGCGCGATCATGGCCGGTTCGACCCTGATGACGATCCCGGTCGTCGTCTTCTTCCTTCTCGTGCAACGCCGCATGGTCTCCGGCCTGGTGGCGGGGGCCGTGAAGGGCTGACAAACCACGAAATTTCCGTACGGCGCCGTCGGCGCCGTACTCGATCCTGCCGGAAAACGGATGAGGAGCCATGACTCAGAGTGATCGGGGGCTGCGCCGCCTGGCGGCCGGCACGCTGCTCGTCGCCTTCGAGGGCACAACGGCGCCCGACTGGGTGCTGCGCGAGCTGGAGCACGGCCTGGGCGGTGTCACGCTCTTCGGGTTCAACGTGGCCGACCCCGGCCAGGTGAGCGAGCTGACCATGGCGCTGCGGGGAGCCGGTGAGCCCGTCATCTCGCTCGACGAGGAGGGCGGCGACGTGACGCGGCTGGCGTACCACGTCGGCAGCCCGTACCCGGGCAACGCGGCCCTGGGCGCGGTGGACGACGTCGAGCTGACCCGCCGCGTCTATCGCGCGATCGCCGCCGAGCTGGCCGCCTGCGGCATCAACCTGGACATGGCGCCCAGCGCGGACGTCAACACCGAGGCCGACAACCCGGTGATCGGCACCCGGTCGTTCGGCCCGGACGCGGAGCTGGTAGCCCGGCACACGGTGGCGGCCGTCCAGGGCCTGCAGTCGGTACGGGTGGCCGCCTGCGTCAAGCACTTCCCGGGGCACGGCGCCACCCGCGTGGACTCCCACCTCGCGATCCCGATCGTGGACGTCGACCTGGACCTGCTGCGCGAGCGGGAGCTCGCGCCGTTCCGCGCGGCGATCGAGGCGGGGGCGAAGTCGGTGATGACCGCGCACGTGGCGGTGCCGGTGCTGACCGGCGACACCCCGGCCACCCTGTCCGGCGCCGCGCTGACCGGGCTCCTGAGGGGCGAGCTCGGTTTCGACGGCGTGGTCGTCACCGACGCCCTGGACATGCACGCGATCACCAAGAGCGTGGGGCTGGCGGGGGGCGCCGTGCTCAGCATCGCGGCCGGGTCCGACCTGCTGTGCCTGGGGCCGCTGCCCGCGTACGACGACGTCCAGGCCATCATCGCGGAGATCGTCTCCGCGGTGCGCGAGGGCCGGCTGCCGGCCGAGCGGCTGGAGGAGGCGGCGGCGCGGGCCGCTGCGCTGCGGGAGTGGTTCGGCGGGGCGCGCGAGGTGCCCGGCGAGCCGGACATGGTCGGGCTGCATGCCGCGCGGCGCGCCGTGCGGCTGACGGGAGCGACGGAGCCGCTGGTCGAGCCGCTGGTGATCGAGGTGGACACGCCGCCGACGATCGCCGTGGGGGACGTGCCGTGGGGCGTGGGGCCGTGGCTGCCGGACGCGGAGATCGTCCGCGTCGAGCCCGCGGCCGCCGACGCGCCCGGGTTGCTGGCCAAGGCCGCGAACCGGTCCCTGATCGTCGTGGTCAAGGACGCCCACCGGCACCGGGCGAGCCAGGAGTTGGTGTCGGCGCTGGTGGCGGCCCGGCCGGACGCGACGGTGATCGAGATGGGGCTTCCCGTGTGGCGGCCCGCCAGCGCCGCCTACATCGCCACGTACGGCGCCGCCCGCGCCAACGCCCAGGCCGCGGTGGAACTTCTGACCGCCTGAGCGCCCACCACCGCCCTCACCACCCGCCCGGCCGGACATCACCGCCGCGTGCGCCGGCGGCACATTGGGCGGTGGGCGCCGGCCGGTGGGTGCGGCGAGAGGTGGTGCCGGGCGGTGACGGTGTCGGCGTGGGGCCGGGGACGGGTGTGGCACTCGCGGCGGATCCGTCAGGGGGCGAGGAGCTCCTCGCGGGCCTGGTCGAGGGCGGCGAGCAGGGCGCCGCGCAGCACCGGGTTGCGGTCGGTCACCGTGGTGGTGACGACCTGGGGACGCACCGGGCAGATCCGGGCCACGGCCTCCTCCACCCGGGACGCGAGCGCGGCCCCGCCGGCCTGGCCAACCTCCCCGGCCAGCACCACCAGGCCGGGGTCGAGGATCACGCAGACCGCGGCCACGCCCAGGGCGAGCCGGTTGGCGACCTCGTCGAGCAGCGCCTCGCCCTCGGCGCCCGCGGCCACCGCGACCTGCACGCACTCGCCCGCGCTGCCGGCCGCGAACCCGTACCCCTGGGCCAGCTCCGACACCGCCTCGGCGCTCACCAGCGACTGCAGGCCGCCGGCCAGCGACGGCAGCCGCCCCGGCGCGGTGCGGATGTCCTCCGGCAGCGGAACGCCGGGCACCGGCAGATAGCCGATCTCTCCCGCGCTGCCCGAACGCCCGCGGTGCAGCTTCCCGCCGAGCATGACCGCCAGGCCGAGGCCGCGGCTCGACCACAGCAGCACGAAGTCGTCGAGCCCCTTGGCGGCGCCGTCGGCGCGCTCGGCGATGGCGGCGAGGTTGACGTCGTTCTCGATCGTGACCTCGCGCCGCAGGTCGCCGGCCAGGGCCTCGTGGATGCCCTCGTGCCAGCCGGGCAGGTCGAAGGAGAAGCGCACGTCGCCGCTGCGCGGGTCGACCACGCCCGGCGTGCCGATCACGACGCCGCGCAGCTTGCCGAGCCCGACCTTGGCGCTGCGGCACGCCTTGACGATCGCCTCGTGCACGGCGGAGACCGGGTCCTCGTGGCCGTGGGGGTCGACGGTGACCTCGGCGATGGTGTGGCCGTGGATGTCGGCGACCGCGGACGAGATCAGCTCCGGTCCGACCTCGAGGCCGGCGACGTACGCGCTGGAGGCGATCACGGAGTAGAGGGCGGCGTTCGGCCCGCGCCCGCCGGCCTGCGTGCCGACCACCTCCACCAGGCCGCGCTCCTCCAGCCTGGCCAGCGTCTGCGAGGCCGTGACCTTGGACAGGCCGGTCAGGTCGCCGATCTGGCCACGCGTCATGGGGCCGGTGGCCAGCAGCAGCTCCAGTGCGGCCCGGTCATTGATCTCCCTGAGCAGTCTGGGCACACCAGGGCGTCGCTCCACGCTGAATCCCACCGTTGAATAAAGGAAAAGGTTGTTGGAAGTTTAGCGCTCCCATCCGCACGTGACGGCGCAGGTGATCCTGAGGAGTTCTGGTGAACGTCCGCGTCAGCGGCCGGCGGCGTAGCCCTGGGCGCCGCGCGGGTTGGCGGCGGCCTTGAGGAAGCCGCCGTCCCTGGCCACCGCGCTCAGCCTGCCCAGCGTCCACGGGTCCTGGACCTCGACCTCGTGCCCGCGCCGCCGCAGCTCCGCCACCACACCCGGGTCCACGCGGTCCTCGACGTGCAGGACGCCGGGGCGGGAGCCGCGCGGGTAGAACGAGCTGGGGAAGTGCTCGGAGTGGAACATGGGGGCGTCGATGGCCTCCTGCAGGTTCAGCTGCCCGTGGACGACGGCAAGGAAGAAGTTCAGGCTCCACTGGTCCTGCTGGTCGCCGCCCGGGGTGCCGAACGCCAGCCACGGCCGGCCGTCCCTGAGCGCGAACGACGGCGACAGCGTGGTACGCGGCCGCGCCCCGGGCCGCAGTGAGGCGGGCAGCCCCTCCTGCAGCCAGAACATCTGCGCCCGCGTCCCCAGGCAGAAGCCCAGATCGGGGATGGTCGGCGAGCTCTGCAGCCAGCCGCCGCTGGGGGTGGCCGAGACCATGTTGCCCCAGCGGTCCACGACGTCGACGTGGCAGGTGTCGCCCCGGACCGACCCGTCAGGGGACACCACCTGGTCGCCGGCCTCCACGCCCCCGGCGCCCGCCGCGACCGTCGGCTCGCCGACGCCCTGCGGGGAGCGCGCCCCGGAGACGCCGGGCGCGTTGGCCGCCGTGCCGGGCGCGGGGAAGCCGGGCAGCCGGGGCACGCGCCCGCCGGGAGCGCCCGGCCGCAGCTCCAGACTGGCCTCGGGGCCGACGAGCCGCCGCCGCTCGGCGGTGTACGCCTCACTCAAGAGGTCGGACATGGGCACACCGGCGTCGCCGTACCAGGCCTCGCGGTCGGCGAAGGCCAGCTTGGCGACCTCCGTCACCGTGTGCACGTAGTCGGCGCTGAGATGGCCCATCGCGTCCAGGTCGAACCCGTCGAGCAGGGCGAGCTGCTGCAGGAACACCGGGCCCTGCCCCCAGGGCCCGGTCTTGCACACGGTGTGCCCCCGGTAGTCGAAGGTGACCGGCTCCTCGACCGACGCTGCCCAGCCCGCCAGGTCGTCGCCGGTGAGCAGCCCGCCGTGCACCTCGCCGGAGCTGTCCCGCCAAGCCGTCTTTGCGCTGAACTCGGCGATCGCCTCCGCGACGAAGCCCTCGTACCAGGCCTTGCGCGCGGCTGCGAGCTGCTCCTCCCGGCTGCCGGAGCCGGCCTCGGCGATCAGCTTCCGGTACGTGGCGGCCAGGACCGGGTTGGCCAGCCGCGACCCGGGCGCAGGCACGGCGCCGCCGGGCAGCCAGGTCGCCGCCGACGTCGGCCAGTCCTCGGTGAACAGCCCCCGGACGGACTCGATCGTGGCGGAAATGCGCTCCAGCACCGGGATGCCGTGCTCGGCGTAGTGGATGGCGGGCGCGAGCACGTCGGCCAGCCGCCAGGTGCCCCACCGCTCCAGCAGGAGCATCCACCCGCCGAACGCCCCCGGCACGGTGGCCGCCAGCAGCCCGGTGCCCGGCACGAGGTCCAGCCCCAGCTCCGTGTAGCGCTCGATGGTGGCCGCGGCGGGCGCCACACCCTGCCCGCACACCACCGACACCTTCTGCTCGGCCTCGCTCCAGAGCAGGATCGGCACCTCGCCTCCGGGGCCGTTCAGGTGCGGCTCGGCGACCTGCAGCACGAATCCGGCGGCCACCGCCGCGTCGAAGGCGTTCCCGCCGCGCTCCAGCACGCCCATGCCGGTGGCAGAGGCGAGCCAGTGGGTGCTGGCGACCATGCCGAAGTCGCCCGTCAGCTCGGGCCTGGTGGTGAACAACATCTCTCCCTTTATCGGCTTACAAGATGACATGCTGCCGGATGGTCGCTGGTGGTCAGCGTCGGCTCGTCGGTGCGGCAGGCGTCGTACGCCAGCGGGCACCGCGTATGGAACCGGCACCCGGAGGCGGATCGACCGGGCTCGGCACGTCACCGCCCAGCACGATCCTGCGCCGCTCGCGCTGCCGTACCGGGTCGGGCACCGGCGCCGCCTACCCCGGCCTTGAGTTCAGGCCCGGGGACGAAACGGACTCCCGCGTGGTGTGCCAGGGAATGACGGTTCGTCGCCGAGCGGACCTCCGTCAGGGTATGCACGGGTATTCTTCCCTCTGGTCGTATAGGCGTACCTGTCGGTCCGGGTGCGGCAATAGGCACCGCGTCCGGTCGCGGCAGCAACTAGTACGTGGCTCGGCCATGAGGCCACATGGTCGAGTTCGCCCACATGGAGGGCGTCCAGGGTGTGGGATTTGGGTGCGCCGGGGCGGTGCCGATTCCATTTGGTGCGGCCGCCGCTGCAGCAGCGTACGGGCATGCCGGTCGCCATCAATGCCCCGTAGAGGGCCCAGCGGGTGGAATTGACGGCTGCGGCGTCCCGTAGGGGCGCCTTGGCCTGGGCCAGCACCCGTGCCAGCACCGCCGGGCGGTCGGCCAGGAACTCGGTGACCGGTGAGTTGTTCTTGGCCTGATTGCAGGGTACGCACGCCACAGTCAGGTTGCTGATGCGGTCGGAGCCGCCGCGGGAGCGGGGCTGGATGTGGTCGATGTTCAAGGGGACGCCGCTCGCCGGGCAGTAGGCGCACGCCCGGCCCCATTTTTCCAGCAGGTATTCCCGCACCTCAAAGCCGTGCAAGGTGCCGTGCTGGTACTCCACACCCTCCAGCGGCCTGCCCTCACCCAGGGCGTGGACGTCGAAGCGCGCGGTCTCCACGTGGATCGCCCGCACGGGGGCCAGGCGGCGCAGCCGCAGCACCCAGCTCATCACGGTGTCCACCCGGTGCCGCAGGCTCGGCGGCAGCCAGCCGCCCGGACGGGCGCGGTTGGCGACCTGGGGGCACGGTAACGCAGGTTTCGCGACCGCCTGCCGCGCCGGTAGGCCGCCGGGGCCCTGAGCTTGTCGCGGATCTTGCCGCCGCGATGGTCGAGCTGGATGCCGTACAGCCCATGCCGGGTGCTGCCGTGGGTGCGGAACACGCTGATGCCGGTGTGCCGGCTGCCGGGATCCAGAGCGACCTCCACTCCCTGGACCTCCGACTGCTCGGCGGTGCGGTCCTTCAGCCGGATGACGAAAGGGGTGTGCCGGGCCACCACCGCCCGCCCCGACTTCAGGAGTTCGCGGGCTCGGACAGGGTGGCACGGGTCCAGCGGTGTGCCGTCCGAGGCGAGGACGAACACGCGAGGTGCGGTCTCACGACCGGCTTCTCCGCTTGCGCGGGTGACGCCCGCCGCCCCAG
>NZ_VJYI01000013.1 GCF_008065375.1 Nonomuraea sp. SYSU D8015 | reverse complement strand
GAGCGCAAGCACCGCATCGAGGACGCCGTCCGCAACGCCAAGGCGGCGGTGGAGGAGGGCATCGTCCCCGGCGGTGGCGTGGCGCTGCTGCAGGCCGGCGCCAAGGCGTTCGACAAGCTCGAGCTCAACGGCGACGAGGCCACCGGCGCGGCGATCGTGAAGAAGGCGCTGGAGGAGCCGCTGAAGCAGATCGCGGTCAACGCCGGTCTCGAGGGCGGCGTCGTGGTGGAGAAGGTGCGCAACCTCACCCCGGGTGAGGGCCTCAACGCCGCTTCCGGCGAGTACGTCAACATGTTCGAGGCGGGCATCATCGATCCGGCCAAGGTGACGCGCTCGGCGCTGCAGAACGCCGCCTCCATCGCGGCGCTGTTCCTGACGACCGAGGCCGTCATCGCCGAGAAGCCCGAGAAGACCCCTGCTGCCCCGGCCGGCATGCCCGGCGGCGGCGACATGGACTTCTAGGTCTTTTCTCGCGCCGAGACTAAGAGCGGTCCGGGTTTTCCGGGCCGCTCTTATTCCGTTTCCCTGCCATTACATTGCACAATTGGTCCGCTACCTGCAGTGAGGAAATGTGGGCGTGGAACCCGCCTCACGAAAGGAGCGGAGGGTGCTTTCCCGTAGTAAGCGTATTTCGGGCGCTGTCGTGCCGCCCGCTGCGGACCAGACGGCCGCGCTCGATGCGACGGCCGCCATGGCCCAGATGCTCGATCAGACGCCGTAGTGCGGGACGAGGTGGCCGCGGGCCACCGTGTTGGCGGTGATGTTGAAGCCGACCACCGCCGGGCTGGCGTCGCTGTCCACACCCAGCGTGTCGACGCCCAGCGCGTGGACGGTGAAGACGTAACGGTGGGGGTCGCCGGGCGGCGGGGCGGAGCCGCCGTAGGCCTTGATGCCGTAGTCGTTGCGGGCGTGGACGGCCCCCTCGGGCAGGCCCTTGAAGTCGGGGGCGGTGCCCGCGCCCGTGGGCAGCTCGGCCACCGAGGCCGGCAGGTCGTACAGCACCCAGTGCCAGAACCCGCTGCCCGTGGGGGCGTCGGGGTCGAAGCAGGTGACGGCGTAACTCCGCGTCTCGGCGGGCGCGCCGGACCAGCGGAGGTGGGGTGAGAGGTTCTGGCCCGTCATGCCCCAGTCGTTGAAGACGTGCAGGTCGCTCAGCCGCTCGCCGTCCTGGATGTCGTCGCTCTCGACCACGAGCGCGGGAACCGACGGCAGGTGTTCATGTGGCAGCGGTGCTGGCACGGCATCCTCCTAGTAGAGAGCTTCTTGCCCGCCATCCTAGAAGCGGCCGTGCCCGCCGCCCGCCCCTGCCGCGCAGGGGTTCACGTCACGCCAGCTGGGCCGGCAGCGCCTTGTGGTGCAGGACCGTGAGTGAGGTCACCGCGCGGGTCAGGACCACGTAGAGCCTGGCCAGGCCCCGGGGTTCGGCCGCGACGATGTCCGCGGGCTCGACGACGATCACGTGGTCGTACTCCAGGCCCTTGGCGAGGGTCGCGGGGATGACCAGCAGGCGATGATCCTCCGTGGAGTCGGGGTCGAGCACGGCGTGGGGAAGGCCGGCCAGGGATCGGGAGATCTCCCCGACCATCGCGTCCGGGGCGATCACCCCGATCGAGCCCTCCTTGGAAAGGGCCTCCACGGCGGCCTCCGCGACGGCGCCGCCCTGGCGCACGGTCAGCGAGCCGACACCGGGGCGCAGGGACCGCGGGGCGGCCAGGCCGGGGGCGATCGACGGGAGCAGGCGGGCCGCGTAGTCGAGGATCTCCCTCGGCACGCGGAAACCCAGCGTCAGCTCCGTCACCTCGCCCTCGCGCTGGCCCAGGTGCTCGAGCACCGACTCCCACGAGCTGGTCGACCACGGCGTCGTGCCCTGGGCCAGGTCGCCGAGGACGGTGGCCGAGCCGTTGCGGCAGCGGCGGCCGAGCGCCCGCAGCTGCATCTCGGAGAGGTCCTGAGCCTCGTCGACGACCAGGTGGCCCAGTGACGGGGTGCGTTCCATCAGGTCGCGTAGCTCGTCCAGGAGCGTGGCGTCCGCTGCGGACCACTTGGCGGACTTCCAGCTTCGGTACGGTTTCCGCCAGATAAGCATTTCTTGCTCGTCGGGCGACAAATCGGATTTAGAGGCTTTTGCGAGAAATTCCGGATCTGAGAGCAGGCGGTACAGCACCTGTTCCGGCGTCAGCTTGGGCCAGACCGCCTCCACGAGCTGCTTGACCGGCTTCGACCGGGCCACGGCGTCCTGCACCCGGTCGTCGGGGGACTCTCCGCGCTGCTCCATGCGGACCAGGACCATGTGGGCCAGCCGCTGGGCCAGCGCCGCCCGGCCGGGAAGGTATCGGGTGGTGCCGCGCAGGGAGGCCACGATCTCGCGTACCTCGTAGTCGGCCACCCGGTAGCGGTAGGCGCCCTTGGTGAACACCAGGCCCTCCTCCGGCTTCACGATGTGCAGCCAGAGCGCGCGTTCCAGCACCGCGGCCATCCTGGCGTCGCCCTTGACCGCGGCCACCGCCGGGTCCTCCGGAGCCGCGTGGTCGCCGAGCAGCCCGGCCACCGTGGTCTGATCGACCTTGACCTCGCCGAGCGCGGGCAGCACCGAGGAGATGTACGACAGGAACGCGCGGTTGGGGCCGACGATCATCACGCCGGACCTGGCGAGCCGCTCGCGGTGGGTGAACAGCAGGTAGGCCGCCCGGTGCAGGCCCACCGCGGTCTTCCCGGTGCCGGGGGCGCCCTGCACGCACACCGTCTGGGCCAGTGCGGAGCGGACGATCTCGTCCTGGTCCGGCTGGATCGTGGCGACGATGTCGCGCATGGGGCCGGTGCGCGGGCGCTCGATCTCCTCGGTGAGGATCTTGGAGGGACCGATCTCGACGCCCTCAGCAAGGGGCTCGTCCTCGTACGCGGTGAGCGCGCCGCCGTGGTAGCCGAAGCGGCGGCGGCGTACGACGCCCATCGGGCTGGCGGGGCTGGCCTGGTAGAACGCGCGGGACACCGGCGCGCGCCAGTCGATGACCAGCGGCTTGCTGTGGCCGTCGTGCACGTGGCGGCGGCCGACGTAGATCGTGCCCGGCAGATCGTCGCCGGACTCGCGGTCCAGACGGCCGAAGAACAGCGGGGTGTCGGGGTGGTCGGCCAGCGCGGCCACCCGCTGGTCGAGGAGGGACTGGAGGATCTGCTGGGACACCCAGTCGCCGGCCGCGTCCGCCGACAACGACTGGGCGTGGGCGCGCATGGCGGCCAGAGCGGCCCTGGACGCGGCCAGATGGGCCTGCTCGGAGGCCAGGACGTCGGCGGGTATGTCGGGGGCCAGTTGGTGTGCGGGCATGCGAAAACGCCTCCCTGAGTAGGTGACGGAGGTGGTTAAGGCAGCGAATCGGCCAGTTTAATCGCGGGTGCCACGGGCTTCCAAAGCATTTAAAGCGCCTCGCCCGCCGGTGTGTCGGTCCTTTGGGAAGGGGGCGGGGTGGCTCGCTGAAACGTCCTGCGGACTCCGCCCGCCGGGCCGGGCCGGTGGGGGCGACGGCGGCTTGGGCGCGCGGCGTCCCGGGGAGGTGAGCGGCCGCCGCACTCGCGGTCGTGCGGCGCTTCCGAGGGCGGCAGGTGGTGCTCTCGGCCGCGCCCGGCCCGTCGACCGTCCCCGGACCGACGGGGTTGTCCGCTGAAACGGGCCCGGTCCGGCGAGGCTCGCCCCGCCGAGGCGGCCTCGGCCCTGCGGTGTCCACCCGCCGGACCGGCTAGGCCCATGCCCTGTGGAAGTGCGGCGGCGCGCGGTCGTGTGGCGCTGGGGAGGGGTGGGCGGTGGCGCGCGGTCGTGTGGCGCGGGGCAGGGGTGGGCGGTGGCGCGCGGTCGTGCGGTGTGGGGCGGTGACGTGCAGTCGTGCGGCGCCCTTGGGGCGTGGTGCAGGGCGGTTGTAGTCGTGCTGTGGGGGGCTGGCGCTTACGACCCTGCGTTTCGGCCGGTGGTGACGTGGGGTGCTGTGGCGCTGTGAGGGCAGCCGGGCTCGGGGGGTGGCGGTGGGATATGTCTGGGCGGTATGGGGTGGGCGCTGCCGATTGGTGGTTGTTCGAGGTGGGTAGGGATGGGAGGTGCGGGTTCAGCTGCGGTTCTCGCCGATCATTCCCACGATCGCGAGCTTCCTGCTCGCGGCGCTGTGGGGGCTGTCGGTGTTCGCGGGCTGGGGCCTGGAGGCATTCTGCGCGGGCGGCGAGGGCGCGTCCGCGTGCTCTCAGCGCCTCGCCACCGTCTCCACAATGTCAGCACTGTTCGCCGCGCTGGCCGCCTGCTGCACGGCCGCCGCCTGGCTGGTCCCGGCGGCTCGGGACGATCCGCGCACCTTCGGCCGCGTCATGGGGGCCGGCGTGGTCGCGTGGATCGTGGCGGAGGGCGTGCTTTTCCTCGGAGGGCTCCTGGTGCGCTAGGAGCGTCTCACAGTCTCGCAATGAACCTGACAAACGCCTGTGAATACCGAAAAAAACGGGCATATCAGGTGGCTTTGTCGGATCATGAGGGTATGCCGCAGGCGGCGTGATGGAACGCAGGTGAGGGGGGTGGTTCGATTGTCGACGGCCCGCGGAGTCTCGTGGACGTGACACCACGCTGAATGCTCGGCCGCTCCGGCGAGCGAGCGGCCGGGTCATTCGGTCACACGCCGCCGAGCACGTCGTCGGCGTCGATGATCTGGTACGCGTACCCCTGCTCGGCCAGGAACCGCTGCCGATGCGCCGCGAACTCCTGATCCACCGTGTCCCTGCTGACCACCGTGTAGAACCGGGCCCCCCCGCCGTCGGCCTTGGGCCGCAGCACGCGCCCGAGCCGCTGAGCCTCCTCCTGGCGTGAGCCGAACGTGCCCGACACCTGGATAGCGATGGCCGCCTCCGGCAGGTCGATGGAGAAGTTGGCCACCTTCGACACCACCAGCACCTGGATCTCCTTGTCGCGGAAGGCCTGGTAGAGGCGCTCGCGCTCCTTGATCCTGGTCTCGCCCTTGATGACCGGCGCGTTGAGATGCTCGCCGAGCTCGTCGAGCTGGTCGATGTATTGCCCGATGACCAGCACCTGCTCGCCCAGGTGGCGCCGGACCAGCGCCTCGGTCACCTGGGTCTTGGACGGAGTGGTGGCGCAGAAGCGGTAGCGCTCCTCGGACTCGGCCATCGCGTACGCCAGCCGCTCCTCGTCCGTCAGCGTGACCCGCACCTCCACGCAGTCGGCCGGCGCGATCCAGCCCTGGTTCTCCATCTCTTTCCAGGGCGCGTCGTAGCGCTTGGGGCCGATCAGTGAGAACACGTCGCCCTCGCGGCCATCCTCGCGCACCAGCGTCGCGGTCAGTCCGACGCGCCTGCGGGCCTGCAGGTCGGCGGTCATCCGGAAGATCGGCGCGGGCAGCAGGTGGACCTCGTCGTAGACGATCAGGCCCCAGTCGCGCGCGTCGAACAGCTCCAGATGGGTGTAGACGCCTTTGCGGCGGGTGGTCATCACCTGGTAGGTGGCGATGGTGACCGGGCGGATCTCCTTCTTGTTGCCGGAGTATTCGCCGATCTCGTCCTCGGTCAGCGAGGTGCGCTTGAGGAGCTCGTTCTTCCACTGGTGGGCCGAGACCGTGTTGGTCACCATGATCAGCGTGGTGGCCTGGGCGTGGGCCATGGCGGCCGCGCCCACGATGGTCTTGCCCGCGCCGCAGGGCAGCACGACCACGCCGGAGCCGCCGTGCCAGAAAGCGTCGGCCGCCTCCTGCTGGTAGGGCCGCAGCGCCCAGCCGTCCTGCACCAGCTTGATCGGGTGCTGCTCGCCGTCGACGTAGCCGGCCAGGTCTTCGGCGGGCCAGCCCAGCTTGAGCAGCGCCTGCTTGACGTTGCCCCGGTCGCTGGGGTGGACGATGACCGAGTCGTCGCCGATCCGCTCGCCCAGCATCGGCTGGATCTTCCTGGACCGCAGCACCTCCTCCAGCACCGCGCGGTCGCTGGAGGTCAGGACCAGACCGTTGACCGGGTCTTTCTCCAGCCGCAGCCGGCCGTAGCGCGCCATGGTCTCGGCGACGTCGACGAGCAGCGCGTGCGGCACCGGGTAGCGGCTGTAGCTGATCAGCGCGTCGATGACCTGCTCGGCGTCGTGGCCGGCGGCGCGGGCGTTCCAGAGCGCCAGCGGGGTGACGCGGTAGGTGTGCACGTGTTCGGGGGCGCGCTCGAGCTCGGCGAACGGAGCGATCGCCTTACGGCATTCGTCGGCCTTGTCGTGGTCGACCTCGAGCAGCAGCGTCTTGTCCGACTGGACGATGAGCGGGCCGTCGTTCACGGACTTCCTTCCTACGGTTGACCTTTATCCAACACGCGCAACGGCAGGAACAGTCCCTGAACAGGTAATCAGTCGTCGAGGTAGCCGTTGAGGCCGAGGAAGAGGAAAAGGCCGATCTCCAGCACGAAGCCGAGCCCGAAGAGGACCCAGCTCCACATCACCATGCTACGTGCGGTCTGGGGCTCGGTGTTCGACCGGCCGATCGCGAGGCCCGCGAGGATCGCCCCGGGCAGGCCGAGCACGTTGCAGCAGGAGACGAGGCCGAGGAGATTGAGCACGAGCGAGACGATGGCGTTGGCGCTCGGGCCGTCGCGCCGCGGGGGCGGCGGCGGGGGATAGCCGTAGCCGTATCCCGGCGGAGGCTGCTCACCGTAGGGGGCGCCATAGGGTTGGTACGGATACCCCGACGGATCTTGCTGACTCATTTTCACCTCCAGACACGTCAACACTTATCACGGAATTGAGACGTGTCTGACCTCGGTTTGCGATCCCGTCATAGATCCGCAGGTAAGAGTGTCAATCCAGCTGGGCCCGCAGGGCCTTGCGGTCGAGCTTCAGCACGCTCGTGACCGGGATGGAGTCGACGAACCGGATCTCACGCGGATATTTCACCCTGCCGACCCGTTCGCGGGCCCACTCGATCAGCTCCTCGGCCGTGGCCGTGGCACCCGGCCTCAGCTGCACGAAGGCCACGACCTCCTCTCCGACACGCGGGTCGGGACGGCCGACCACGCCCGACATCACCACGTCGGGGTGCTGGTTGAGCGAGTCCTCGACGTCGCGCGGGAAGACGTTGAAGCCGCCGCGGATGATCAGGTCTTTCTTCCTGTCCACGATGTAGAGGTAACCGTCGTCGTCCACGCAGCCGATGTCGCCGGTCCGCAGCTCGTCGCCGACCAGCGCGGTGCCGTCGGGGTCGGGCTCGTGCTCGCCCCAGTAGCCGAGCATCAGAGACTGGCCCGACACGCAGATCTCGCCGACGTCGCCGACCTCCATCGGCTCGCCCGAACTGTCGCGGATGGTGATCGTGTAGCCGGGCAGCGGCAGGCCGACGCTGCCGACCTTGCGCCTGCCCGGCGGGTTGAACGTGGTGACGGCGCTGGTCTCGGTGAGGCCGTACCCCTCGAGGATCTGCACGCCCGGCATCCTGCGCTCGAACTCCTCCAGCGTCTCCCTGCCGAGCGGCGCGGCGCCGCAGGTGAGGTAGGACAGGTCGGGCAGCGGGTGCGACTCGAGCGGCTCGGCCAGCAGCATCTGGAGCATGGCGGGCACGACGGTGCCGTACTGGACGCGCTGCTCGGCGGCCAGCTTCAGGAACGCCTTCGGGTCGAACCAGCGCATCAGCACGCTCTGCTGGGGCTCCGTGGCGTGCATCCCGGCGACGGAGACGATCAGCCCGTACGCGTGCGACAGCGGCACCGGCACGATCGCGCGGTTCTTGCCCTCCTGGTGGGACATGTCCCAGGCGCTCTTGCCCACGTGCCAGAGGCCGCGATGGTCGAGCATGACGCCCTTGGCCTTGCCGGTGGTGCCGCCGGTGTACATGAGCGCGGCCAGGTCGCCGGGCTCCGTGCGCACCGGGCCGTGCTCGGAGGCCCGCTCCAGCTCGGCCGTGTCGACGTACACGGGGAGGTCGACGGCGGCGGCCCGTACGGTCTCCTGCAGCTCGGGCGAGGTGACGACCGCGGCGGCGCCGCTGTCGAGCAGGATGTGCCGCAGCTCCTCGGGGCCCACCAGGAACACCACCGGCGTCACGACCGCGCCGGCCGCCCACAGCGCCTGGTAGATCAGCGGTACCTCGGGCGAGTTGGCCATCATCACGACCACCCGGTCGCCGGGCCGGATCCCCGCCTCGGCGAATCCTCCGCACATCCGGCGCGCCCGTTCGGCGAGCGCGTGACTGCGGTGCCAGACCCCTTCGTAGAAGATCGCGTCGTGGTCGTCGAAGCGGTCCCATGACTCCTCGGCCAGACGGCCCAGCGTTTGCTCGGTCACAAGCACAACCTGATGCGACAAGGCACGCGTCGTCAACCCTCGACCGACTTGACTAGTCATTGTGGACGGTGCACTACTACCCGGTAAATAGGCATAAATCTGCCTCTAGGGCTATTCGTGTTTTCATTCCGGTCTAGATCGTGTAAATGTTGGATACCTAGGGATCGCGGGCATCCGTGTCAGCGTCCCCGGGTGCGAGATGGGCGCGAAATGCCTGGTCAGGGCGGCATGGTAACGCAGTGCAACTCTCTCGTATTAAAAGAAGAAACTCGTTGGGTCAAGTTTATTTCTGTAGAAAAGTTTCTCATTAGGCACCGAGGTGACTTCGTGACCGACACGCCTGAACCAGGCGAGATCGACCTCGACGACATAACGCTCACCCAGAGCCGCCTGGCCATCAACGACCGGTTGCGGACGATGGTCCAGCCGGTCACCAGGGACCTGACCCGGCGGGAGGCCGACGGGCTCCTGCGTTCCTACCTGGAGCCGCCCTGCTTCCCCGACGCCGTACGCCGGCTCGCCACCCGCCACCTGCTCGTCCTCGTGGGAGAGGAGGAGACGGGCAGACGGCTCGGCGCCATCGCGCTGCTGTCGCGCATGTCGCTGGCGGAGGGCAGGATCACGGTCCTGTCGCCCGCGCGCACCGCCGCCGAGCTGCTGTCCAGGACCGAGTACGCGCCCGGCCGGGCGTACCTGCTGCACGACTGGATCACCGCGAGCACCGACCGGATCGAGCTGGCCAACCTGGCTCGCAAGCTGGCCGAGCTCGGCTCCTACCTGGTCGTCACCAGGAGCGGCAAACCTTCCCAGGCCGTCGAGGTCGAGCAGCCGTGGACCGCTCCCGACCTCGGCGAGCTGTTCGACCTGTGCCTGAGCACGTACGACCTGCGCGCCGGGGTGGCGCCCGACGTGCTCGGCCGGGCCAGGGACAGGGCGCTGGCCCTTCCCACCCCCGCCCAGGTCGTGCGGTTGGCCGCCGGGCTGGTGCCGGACGAGGAGCCGGTGGGGGACGAGGTGGCGGCCTGGTTCGACACCAAGCCGGCCATGCGCGAGGTGCTGGCGGCGGCGGTGCTCGCGTTCGTCCACCCGCTGGCCGAGCCCGCGTTCGAGGCCCAGCTCGCCCGGCTGGACCGGGTCTGGCGGGCGCACGAGTCCGGGCCGCACGCGCCCCCGGGCCCCCATCCGCTGATCTCCGTCTCCGGCGGCGTGGTCGCCTTCCGCGTGCCGCGCCACCGTGAGCAGGTGCTGGCCGAGCTGGTCGCCCGGTACGGGTTCTGGCTGTGGCAGCCGCTGCGCGAATGGGTCAGGTCGCTGGCGGGCGGCGGACTCGACGTCCGGGTACGGGCCGCCGAGGGCGTGGCGGCGCTGGCCGCGTACGCGCTGAAGGACGTCCGGCAGGAGTTCCTGGAGGTATGGGCACGCGGGACGGGTGCGGAGCGGCTGGTGGCGGCCGACGCGCTGTCGTTCATGTGCGCCGACGACACGCTGGCGCCCGAGGCGCTCAGGACAGCGCTGGCCTGGGCCGAGGACCCCGGCGACGTCAGGGCGACGGCGGCGGCGCTGGCGCTGGGCGGCGGGCTGTCGGTCCGCTATCCGGCCGACTCGGCGACGGCTCTGGGGCGGCTGGCGTCCGGCGGCGGGCCCGCCGCGCCGGTGGCCGAGCTGCTGCTCAGAGACCGGCCACGCCCGTGATGCGGTGCAGGGCGAAGCGGTGGACGGCTGCCCTGGTCTCGTCGTACGCGGTCAGGTAGCCGCCCTCCATCCTGGCCGGCTCCAGGATGCGCGAGGTCGCGTTGCCCTGTGAGTCGAGGTAGCCGATCCACACGCGCACGCCCTGCTTGATCGCCTCCTGAAGAGCCGAGATCGTGGCCGTCGCCGGCCCGCGCGGCACCTGGCCGTGCGGTGCGTCCACGGGCTCGCGCCGCGCCAGGTGGGCCGCGTCGCCCGCCCGCAGCGCGCGTACGGCCGCCGCCGCCACCTCGGGGTCGATGCCGTTGGCCGACGCGACGGCACGCACCGGCGCCGCGGCCTCGGTGCGGCGGCTGTCGAGCTGGGAGATGATCACGTCACCGTCGAGCGACTCCGCGACGGGCGCGTACCCCATCGCGCGCAGCGAGTCGACCAGCGCCGCCCTGGAGGAGCGGGAGGCGATCACGGTCGGGGCGAGCCTGCGCAGCCGCAGCGCCGCGGAGCGGCGGTCGGCGGTGATCTGGTCGAGCAGCGCGGGGTCGTCGCACCGGATGTACGCGCTGGCGGTGCCCACCCGGATGCGCCCGTGCCGCCGCGCCACGTCGGCCACCAGGTAGGACAGCGCCTGCGGCACCGGCGTGGCCGAGTGGCGGGCCAGCATCGACAGCAGCTCCTCGCCCCCGTGCCCGGCGTCGAGCGCGCGACGGATGGAGCCCTCGCTGAACCGGTAGACCGTGGCCCCGCCCTTCGACTCGACGTCGGCGGTGAGCGTCATCCAGCGGTTGAGCTCGCTCGTGAGCGGCCCCGGCGCGACCGCGGTGAGGTCGGCCTGGAGCAGCACGTGATCGACGGGCTCCGGCAGCAGCGGGGTCAGCACGCCCGCCGCGTCGCCGCCCTCGATCAGCGCCCGTCCGTGCGTGGACAGCGCGCCCAGGCCGGTCACGCCGACCTGCTCGGCCTCCCGCAGCGCGAACTCGGTCAGCCGCTCCCGCAGCGGGCCGCGGCGGCGCGGCTGCTCCCATGCCAGCCGTTCCAGCACGGAGTCGCGCGCCGGCGCCAGGCCGGGGACCGCCGCCAGCACGCCCAGCGTGGCGGTGCGGACGCCCGGCGCGGACGAGCGGCGCAGGTCGGTGTGCAGGGCGTTGAGCGGCCGCTCGCGCTCGTCCCGCTCTCCGACCAGGCCGGGCACCCGGTCCATGTGCAGCCACGTCGCCGCGAGCGTCACCCAGCGGTCCGCGGTGCCCCTGACCCGCCACAGGTCGTAGGCGGAGGTCGGCAGCCACTCTCCGTCCACCCCGCCGCCGGCCGCGATCAGCCCGGCCGCGTGCGCCACCTCGACGACCAGCGCCGCCGCCCACTCGGGCAGATCGAGCTCGCTCGCCGTGCGCTTCAGGTCCCGCACGCCCAGCCCGCCGGTACGCAGCACGCCCGGAGGGTCGACGCTCCACCGCTCGCACAGCTCCTCGACCGCCCTCACGAACGAGAACGCCTGCCCCGCCGCCGTCCGGTCGGCCAACCCCCGGTCGCGGGCGGTCCCTTCGAGCGGCGGCGGCACGGCCAGCAGGCCGCGGTGCACACGACCGCCGCGGAGGTAAAGGCCGACCTCGCGGGGCAGCGTCACGCTCTCCTCGCCGATGGCGGCCAGCAGGCCACGGGCCAGCAGCTCCTCGATGGGGGAGCGGGCCGAGGCCAGGCGCACCTCGCGCCTGGCGTTGGGCACGCGGCCGGTCGGCGGGCCCCAGGCGAGCTGGTCGAGCGCGGCCCTGGCCTCGGGCGACACGTCCTCGACCAACGCGTCCGGGTCGGTCAGCGCGGCGGCCAGACGCTCCTTGCCCGTGCCCGCGGTGCCGGGGGCGATGTCGTCGGCCATCTCGTCGAGCTGCTCGGGCGGATGATGCCGGAACGCGTCCACCGCCCTCGGGCCGAGCCCGGCCGGGTCCTCCAGGACCTTGCGCACGCCGGGGCCGAGGTCGAGCGCGTCGTCGGGGCCGAAGACCAGGGCCAGATCGCGCAGCCGGTCGAGCGCGGCCGACAACGCGGGCTCGGCACCCGTGGAGGGACCGCCCCTCTTGGACTTGCCGCCGCCCGTCTCCGGGCCACCGCCCGCCCTCGATCCGCGCCTCGCCCCCACGCCACCCGTCCCCGGCCCACTGGATGTCACAGGACCACCGCCCGCGCCGGCCGACGTGCCGCCTGCTGTGGCGGGGCGGCCTGTGCCGGCCACCGGGGTGCCGCTTGTGCCCGCTGCCGGGCCGCGCGCTGTCGCTGGGGCGCCATTCGTCTCCGGGCCCGTGGTCACAGCGCCGGGACGGGTGTCGCGGGTCGGCGCTGCGCGGTCAGGCGGGGTCGCCCCGGAGGCGGGGGCCGGTTCGGGGGCCAGGGCTGCGGTGATGAGGTCGCGCAGGCGGTCTTTCGACGTCGGGCCCTCCTGCAAGGCCAGCGTTTCGACGACGGCGAGCGCGAAGCGGTCGAGCCGGTCGAGCGCCCTGCCGACGGCCGACGGGCTGGCCGCCCGCGACGCCAAGCCCTCCAGGTGTGCGGGCACCGGAGTGATCAGCTCGGGACGCGCGGAGACCAGCGCCCGCAGCTGTTCGTCGGTGCGCCCCCTGATCCACTCCGTGAACTCCATCGTTGCCATGGTATGTCCCCCCTGATTGGGGCAGCATTGCTAGACGTGATAGAGCGCGCGGACCAGCTCGTGCTGAACTACGTCTCCAAGGCCGCAGACGCGGCCCACGGCGTGCTGCGCACCGACCAGCGCCTCGACTTCGCCAGGCGGCTGCGGGCCAGGATCGAGGTGGAGCGCGGCGGCAGCCAGAACGCCCGCGAGGTGGCGAAGGTGCTGGCCCGGTTCGGCGACCCGGTGGCATTGGTGGAGCGCGAGGCCCGCAGGCTGGCGGCCGCCGCTGCCGCCGACCGGCCCGACGAGCCAGAGGCCGGGACACCCGAGGCAGGGAGGCCGGCGGCGGAGGAGCCGGGGTCCACACGGCGTTTCCCGGCGATCGTCGACGACCGCGACACACCGCCCGGTGTGCGGACGTACCGGAGGACGGCCCAGGAGCGGCTCGGCCGGTCGCCGGGGCGGGGCCTGCCGTTGGCCGGGCTGCGCAGGGCGGCCATGTCCAGCGCGAACCCGATGGCCACCGGCGGCAGGGACGCCAGGACCATCGTCAAGGAGCACCCGCGCGAGACGGCGGCGATGATGGTCCTGGTGCTGGCGGCTCTGCTGGTGCCCTTCGACCTGCCGCTGCTGGCGATCTTCCCGATCCCTCTGGTGGTGTGGGCGGGCGGCGCGGTGATCGCGCTGTTGTTCGGCGAGGGCTGGCAGCCGCGCGACCGGTTCCTCGGGGCAGGGGCGCCGCTGCTCGGCTACACGGTGGGCGGGGTGCTGGTCGGCGGCCTCCGCGTGGGGAGCGACGCGGGGGTGGACGCGTTCTTGAACCAGTTCTGGTCCGTGAGCGGCACGATGTTCATGATCGGTACGGGTGCGGGCGTGGTCTGGCTGGCCTACCGGCTGTTCGACGTCAGCTGACCGGCGCGGGGCTGGGCAGCAGGCCGACCGCCAGCCGCACCCAGGCGGCCACGAACTGGTCTTTGTCCGCGTGCCCCGGCAGCTCGCCCACGGTCTCCTGGAAGAGCCGGTAGTGCACGACGGCGCCGCCCAGCACCGTAGAGATGCCGGCCCAGTCGAGCTGGGCGTCGCGGTATTCGGGCTGGGCGCGGAACCAGGTGACGATCGCGTCGAACATGGGCTGCAGTAGCCCCTCCCGTACGACGGCGACCAGCTCGGGGAACTGGCTCAGGTCGCGGAAGAACACCCGGGTCAGCTCGGACTCCTCGCGTACCTTGGCCAGCCCGGCGCGGCAGACGTGGGCCAGGCGCTCCTCCAGATCCACCGAGGACTCCATGGCGCTCAGCTCTGCCAGGCTCTCGGCCACCTGGATCCTGGTCCGGGCGGCGTGCTCGTTGATCGCCGCGGCGAGCACCTCGTACTTGGACTTGAAGTGCCTGTAGAGGCCTCCGGCGCCGGGAGACAGCCCTGAGGCGGCCTCGATCTCGGCCACGGAAGTGGCGGAGTAGCCCCGCTCGGCGAACAGCCGCAAGGACTCATCGATGATCCGCTCACGGGTCGATCTGGTCATGTTTATCCTGATACCTCCGTAAGGAGAGTAGTCGTTAGGGAGCGGCGCGCCGGATCAGGCTCGCCAGCGCCGAACCGATGATCAGCCATACGATCGCGGCCAGCCCGTAGTTCACCAGGGTCGTCCAGCGCGGGTCGGCCAGTTGGAAGAGGTTGGCCAGGCCCAGGGACAGCGACGCGGCGAGCGACTCCACGAACTGGTACCAGACGTTGGCCGGGTTGGCCCGGAAGACCGTGAAGACCGCGTACAGGATCAGGGACAGCGCCGCCACCTTCGAGGCCAGTCGCACCAGGTAGGCCGCCGACGACACGATCCGGTGCCACGTCGTCACCGTCGGCCCGCCCGGCCTGGCGGGACGGTGGGGACGGGCGGGAGCGGAGGAGGCGACGAGGCGGTCTCCGGCCTGTGGCGGTTTGGGGGTGTCGGTCACGGCCGCTCCTCTCCGATAAGTAATTCCTTTCTTCCCATTCCAACGGTCCCACAACAAGGGCCGTTACGCGGGGTAGACGACTGTTTGGCATCCTGCACATGTGACGACATCGGTGGGATTCGACCTGGACATGACATTGGCCGATACGCGGACGGGCATCGCGGCGGTTTACGACGAGCTGTCCGTGCGTTTGGGCGTGGCGATCGACAGCGCCGCCGCGGTGTCGCGGCTCGGCCCGCCATTGGAGGTGGAGCTGGCCAACTGGCTGCCTGCCGACGAGGTCGCCGCGGCGGCGGAGCTGTACCGGCAGATCTATCCGGAGATGGGGGTTCCGGTGCACACGGCGATGGCGGGGGCGCACGACGCGATCGCGGCCGTACGCGCCGCCGGCGGCCGGGTCATCGTGGTCACCGGCAAGAACCTCCGCGACGCCCTCGGCACCGTCGAGCTGCTCGGGCTGGTCGTGGACGAGGTCGTCGGCTCGGTTTTCGGCGCGGACAAGGGCGCGGCACTCGCGCGGTTCGGCGCGGCGGCCTATGTTGGTGACCATGTCGCGGACATCGAGGCGGCACGCGCGGGCGGCGCCGTGAGCGTGGGGGTCGCGACCGGTCCCTACACGGTGGGAGAGCTGCGTGATCACGGAGCAGATGTGGCCCTGGCCGACCTGACCCAATTCGCTGCTTGGTACACCGGTTGGCACCAACGTGACGAACTCCGGTAATTCCCCGGCATTTACCCGGTCGCCCTGACGCTCTTCGGGGCATAACCTACATCCATCCAGCTTTTCGACTGTTTGAACGAGGTCCTCCTGTGCCGAGTGGCAAGGTCAAGTGGTACGACGCCGACAAGGGATTCGGCTTCCTCACCCGCGACGACGGCGGTGAGGTCTTCGTGCATTCTTCCGCGCTGCCCACCGGCGCAGGCCCGCTCAAGCCCGGCCAGAAGGTCGAGTTCGGCGTGGCCGAGGGCCGCCGTGGCCAGCAGGCTCTCTCCGTCAGGATCCTGGAGCAGCCGCCGACCCTGGCCAAGCCCAAGCCCAAGGGGAAGCGGAAGAAGCCGGACGAGATGGTGGTCATCGTCGAGGACCTGATCAAGCTGCTCGACGAGGTCTCGGGCAGCTACCGGAGAGGCAAGCACCCCGACGCGGCGCACGCCAAGAAGATCGCGCAGGTGCTGCGGGCCCTCGCCGACGACCTCGACGCGTAACGGGGCCACCGGCGGCCGGCCCGGCCTCGGTGGGACTCCGGGGCGGGTTGGTCAGCCGTGCGGGTTGGTCAGCCGTGCGGGTTGGTCAGCGGCTTGGTCTGGTCGAGCGTGTCGCCCCTCTGCGGGTCGTCCCGCCGAGGGGCGCGCTCGGCGGGCTCCGCAGGCTGCTCGTACGCGGCGGCCGCGGCCCGCTGCCTGGCCAGCTTGGCCTTGGTGGCGCGTACCCGCTTCGCCCTGGCGATCAGCAGCCAGCCGAGCGCGGCGGTCAGCGCCACGGCCAGCGTGACCAGCCCGGCGAGGCTGCTCTGCGTCAGCGAGAGCACGAGCCCGATCAGGCCGCCGAACACCCAGGCGAGCTGGAGCACCGCCTCGACCACGCCGAACGTGGACGAGCGCACCTCCTCGCCGATCTCCCGCTGCACGATCGCGTCCAGCGCGAGCTTGCCCAGCTCCTGTGCGAACGCGGTGATCAACGAGATCGCCAGCGCGGCCCACAACCCGAAGAAGACCGCGGTCACGACGGAGGTCACAACGGTCACGGCCAGCGTCACCAGCACGATCAGCTGGGGCGCGTGGTTGCGCGTCCAGTTGGCCACGGCGGCGCCGACCAGGCCGCCCACCCCGGCCGCGGCCGCGAGCAGCGCGATCGTCTTGGGGATGTCGAAGAACGGTTCCTGCGCCCACGCCTGATTGACCGCCAGCCACGGCACCGCCTTGTCCTGCACCAGGAACAGCAGGAAGAACAGCAGGAAGCCGGAGAAGACCCGGATGGCCAGGTTGGCCCAGACGGCCTCGGCCACCGCGGGGCCCACCTTGAGCAGGGTGCGCCAGCGAGGGGACTCGCCTTCCTCCTCCAGGTCGGGGGAGTCGACGTGGCGCGGCAGGCGTACGGCGACGACGCCGAGCAGCAGGAAAGCCACCATCGCGATGCGCAGCACGGCCGCGCTGCCCAGCCACGCGGTCAGGCCCGCGCCCACCGGCACCGCCGCCCCCGCCGCGACCAGCGTGAACAACGCCACCCGCGCGTTCGCCGACACCAGCGTGATGTCGGCGGGCAGCACGTTCGGCATGATCGCCGCTCGGGACACGTTGTACGCCTTCGACAGCACCAGCACGCCCAGCGCCCCGATGAACAGCGTCGGCAGGTCGCCGGGCCCGACCGCGGCGGCCATCGCG
Source organism: Nonomuraea sp. SYSU D8015 (assembly GCF_008065375.1). Classification (GTDB taxonomy): domain Bacteria; phylum Actinomycetota; class Actinomycetes; order Streptosporangiales; family Streptosporangiaceae; genus Nonomuraea. The sequence continues at coordinate 287,160 of NZ_VJYI01000013.1, read as the reverse complement.
AAGCACAGCAGGCCACGCCCGAAGAGCGTGCCGGCCATCACGTAGCGGCGGCCCGACCTGAACCTGTCGAGAATCGGCCCGACGAACGGCGCCAGCAGCGCGAACGGCAACATCGTGATGACCAGGTAGAGGGCCACCGAGCCGCGGGCCTCGCCGACGGGCACGCCGAAGAAGACCGTGCTGGCCAGGGCCACCGTCACCAGCGCGTCACTGGCGCTGTTGCCCGCCGACAGCTCGATCAGCCGGCCGAGCCCGGTGCGGCCCGCGCCGTTGGCGTACGTGAGCCGGCGCGTGGCTTTGCCGACTTTTCGCGCGCCCATGGCGGTGGCTTTGCCCGCCCGCGCGGTGCCGCTGGCCGTCGCCCTGCCGGCGCGCGCGGTCACACGGCCCGCGTCGGCGACTCCGCGCCCTACGCGCCGCGTGATCTCGCGTGCCCGCTCCCAGCCTCCCTCCACGCCTACCAGTCTTACCTGATTCGTCCACCGAGTCGGAGGAGGAACCCCCCGTTGCGGGCCCGTCCAGGTCCGGCCATGGGGAACGCGTTCCGCTCGATTGGTCCGTGAGGTGATCTTCAGGTCGTATCCGGGCGCGGGAGGATCTCCGTTGTGGGCCCGTCCAGGTCCGGTCATGGGTGAGAATGAAGTGTGAGCGAACAGCACCTTTCGGCGGAGGCGGTCCGATGAGCCGCACCAGGGCCCGCGTCCCCGCTCCCGACCAGGCCTGTGTCGCCGCGGTCGATCTGGCGCGTGCCGCGGCCGAGGAGCTCGCGCGGCCGGGCGAGCCCGGCGAGCACCTGGGCTACGAGAGCGAGGGCGACCGGATCGTCACCCACTACTTCGCCTGCCTCGACAAGGCCTACCGCGGCTGGCGCTGGGCCGTCACGGTCACGCGCGCCTCGCGGGCCAAGAAGGTCACGGTCAGCGAGGCCGTCCTGCTGCCGGGCTCCGGCGCGCTGCTGGCGCCCGAATGGCTGCCGTGGAGCGAGCGCCTGCGCCCCGGCGACCTCGGCGTCGGCGATCTGCTGCCCACCCCGGAGGACGACGACCGGCTCGAGCCGGGTTTCACAGAGACCGACGACGACGTCGACCATCAGGCGCTTTTCGAGTACGGCCTGGGCCGAGCCCGTGTGCTCTCGGCCATCGGCAAGGACCGGGCAGCCAGACGCTGGCACTCGGGCGAGCACGGGCCGCACACGCCGATCGCACACGCCGCTCCCGCGCAGTGCTCCACCTGCGGCTTTTATTGGCCGCTCGCGGGTGGACTGAAGCACATGTTCGGGGTCTGCGCTAACGAATACGCCCCCGACGACGGCAAGGTGGTGGCCGCCGATCACGGCTGCGGCGCCCATTCCGAGGCCGCGGTCCTGCCGCCGCCCGTGGAGCAGGCCATCCCGATCCTCGACGACCTGGGCTACGACCTCATGGAGGAGGAGGCGGCCGGCTCGGTCGACGAGTCCGCCTCCGAGGAGCTCGGCCATTCCTGATCGTGGGTGTCGCAGGGGGCCGCTAACCTACCGTGGCCCCCGTACCCTCAACACTGGATCGTGATCGATGAGCGACACCTTTGGCTGTGACCGGATGCGCGCCGCCGTCCTCGCCGCGTGGACGGCCTCGCCCGCCAGGTTCCGCGAGGACGCCAACGCCGAGGAGGACTTCGCGCTCGGCGGCTACCGCGACCGGCTGATCGTCGAGCTCGCCCAGAACGCCGCCGACGCGGCGCTGCGGGCGGGCGTGCCGGGGGTGCTGCGGCTGACGCTGCGGGGCGACGTGCTCACGGCCGCCAACACCGGCGCCCCGCTCGACGCCACCGGCGTGCAGAGCCTGTCCACGCTGCGGGCCTCCGGCAAGCGGGACGAGGCGGGCGCGGCGGGCCGGTTCGGGGTCGGGTTCGCGGCGGTGGTCTCGGTCACCGACGCGCCGTCCATCGGCTCGCGCGGCAGCGGCGCCGTGCGCTGGTCGCGTACGGAGACCGCCGCCCTGGTCGCCGAGATCCCCGCGCTGGCGGGCGAGCTGGCCGACAGGTCCGGGCACGTCCCGCTGCTCAGGCTGCCGTTCGACGAGCCGCCCATGGTGGACATTCCCGAAGGGTTCGACACGCTCGTCCGCCTGCCGCTGCGCGACCAGGACACCGTCGCGGCGGTCCGGCGCATGCTCGAGGAGACCAGCCCCGCGCTGCTGCTCGGCATGCCCGCGCTCGAGGTCATCGAGATCGAGCTCGACGGGTCCGTACGCAAGGTCGCCGCCGACGGCTGGCACGTGGTGTCGGAGTCGGGCGAGTTCACCCCTGACGAGGTGGGCAAGCTGTTCGCCGACCGGCCCACCGAGGAGCGCGCCCGCCCCTACTGGTCGCTGCGCTGGGCCGTGCCCGTGACCGGCACCGGCGAGCCGGGGCCGCTGCCCGGCACGGTGCCGCCCGTCGTGCACGCGCCCACGCCCAGCGACGAGCCGCTCGACCTGCCGGCGCTACTGATCGCGTCGTTCCCGATGGCCACCGACCGGCGGCATGTCGCCAAGGGGCCGCTGGCCGACTTCCTCGTCGAGCGGGCCGCCGACGCCTACGTCAAGCTCCTGCGGGAGCTGCCGCGCACGTCCAGGCTGCTCGACCTGGTGCCCTCGCTCATGGGCAAGGGCGAGCTCGACGCCCGCATCCGCCGGGCCGTGCTCGACCGGCTGCCCGGCACACCCCTGCTGCCCGCTTTGTCCCCGCCCGCGCCCACGGTGCAGACGCCGTCGTTCGCCGACGCCGAGGTCTACGAGCCGGACGCCGAGTGGCGGGTCGAGCACCCGGCGCCGGAGCCGGAGGCCGGCGGATGGGTGGTCGCGGGCCGCGAGGCGGCCGTGCTGTCCGCCGGGTCGGCGGAGCTACTGGAGACGGTCGCCGACTTCGTGCCCGGGCTGCTGCCTGCCGGGTGGCCGCCCCGGCATCCCGCCATGGCGTCCCTGGGCGTGCGCAGGGTGGAGCTGTCCGACGTGGTCGACCTGCTGTCGGGCGAGGTCGTCGAGGGACGCGAGCCGTCGTGGTGGCGTTCGCTGTACGAGGTGCTGCCCGCCGACGACCCCGAGTCGCTCGGCGCCCTGCCGGTGCCGCTGACCGACGGCCGGCTCGTACGCGGCCCGCGCGGCACCCTCATCCTCACCGACGGCGGGGCCGAGCTCGACCTGACGCCGCTCGGCCTGCGCATCGTCCACCCGGAGGCCGCCCACCCCACGCTGCTCAGGCTGGGTGCCGCCGAGGCCACACCCCGGACCGTCCTCGATGACCCGCTGACCAAGGCCGCCGTCGCGCAGTCGCTCGACAGCCCCGACCCCGAGCCGGTGGCGCGGGCCGTGCTGTCCCTGGTGGAGGCCGCCGGGCTGGTGCCCGGCGAGGCGCCGTGGCTGGCCGAGCTGGCCCTGCCCGGCACCGACGGCGAGCTCTACCCGGCCGGCGAGCTCATGTTGGCCGACGGGGCGCTGGCCGGCGTGCTGGAGCCCGACACGCACCTCGGGGTGGCCGCGGCGGAGCTGGAGGAGACGTACGGCGCGCGGGTGCTGGCCGCGGCCGGCGTGCTCGACGGGTTCGCGGTGGTGCACGACGCCGACGTGCTGCTCGACCACGACGAGTGCGACCACGACCTCGACGGTGAGGACGACTGGCTCGACCACGTGCTCGACCTGCTGCCAGAGCTGGACGTGCCGCCGCTGGTCCCCGAGTTCACGGCGGTGCGCGACCTGGAGCTGGTGGCCGACTGGCCGGCCGCCCTGGAGCTGCTCACCAGGCCGCCGCTGCGCTCCGCGCTCCACCCGCTGCGCGTCGAGGGCGTGGAGGTGCCCTCCTATACGGCGTGGTGGCTGGCCAACCATCCGGTGCTCGGCGGGCGCAAGCCGCTGGAGCTGCGCCTCCACGGGGCCGACCCGCTGCTCCAAGGCCTCTACGCCGACGCGCCCACAGGGCTCGACGAGGGCGCGCTGTCGATGCTGGGCGTGCGCACCACCCTGGCCGAGCTGCTGGCCTCCCACGGCGGCCCTGAGGAGCTCCTGGACCTGATGGCCGACGAGGCGATCGAGGTCGACCGGGCCCAGCTGCGCGCCCTGTGGGTGGCCCTGGCCGCCGTGGACCCCTCGCGCGTTGCGCCGCCGTCCCGGGTGAGGGCGGTGCTCCTCGGGGCCATCGTGGTCGCCCCGGCCGAGGACGTCGTGGTCGTGGAGGCGCCCGACCTGCTGCAGCTCGTCGCGGAGCGGCCGCTCGTGCTGGCGCCCTACGACCTGGCCGAGTCGCTGTCGGAGCTGCTCGACCTGCCGCTGGCCGGAGAGCTGACGGCGGGGGAGGTCACCTCGCAGGGCGAGGTGCGGCAGGTGCCCGCCGAGGTGCGCTCCCTGCTCCCGACGGCGCCCGAGACCTATGTGGCGCACGAGAAGCTGCTGGTCGACGGTGTGGAGTGCGCGTGGCGCTACTTCGAGGGCGCCGTCCACTGCACGGGGGTGGACGGGCTGGCGCGCGGCCTGGCCTGGGCCACCGGGCAGTGGAACGACCGGCTCGCGGTGGCCGCCCTGCTCCGCGACCCCGAGTCGGTGCCGCTCCTGCTGGCGGAGGCCGACCTGTCCTGACCGCCCGTCTGGGTCCTGCTTCCGACACCGCCGCCTTCTCTCGCGTTGTCAGCGGGTGGAAGGAGAAGCATGGACCCATACGAGGGCTTCAGGGAGTTCGTCCGCGGGCGCCAGCAGGCGCTGATGCGTACCGCGTACCTGCTCACCGACGACGGCCCGCAGGCGGAAGACCTGCTGCAGGCCGTGCCCATGCGAACTCGCGAGGCCGTCGCTTCCCGGTTTCTGATCAGGAGGAGGCGGCCCCGCCATGGTCAGCCGGAGCGGCGGGGCTCAGCCGGCGGGGCCCGCACGATCGGTACGGCCGCCGCGGGATTCTCCCGGCGCGAGGCGACGAACGGCCCGGGGCAAGGCCCCGCGGCAGAGCGATCGCAGGCCCGGCCTTGCCCGAGCCCATGAAATTGGCGTATGGCCTGGAGTGCGCTCCAGGTCTCTAGGGTTGAAGTCATGGAATACGTCAACCTCGGACGCAGTGGCCTGCAGGTGAGCCCGCTCTGCCTCGGCACCATGAACTTCGGCCCGCAGACCTCGGAGGAAGACTCCTTCGCGATCATGGACAGGGCCCTGGAGCTGGGCATCAACTTCTTCGACACCGCCGACGTCTACGGCTGGAAGCTGGGCGAGGGCATCACCGAGCAGATCATCGGCCGGTGGTTCGCCCAGGGCGGCGGACGCCGGGAGAAGACCGTCATCGCGACCAAGCTCAACGGCCCGATGAGCGACTGGCCCAACGACCGGAAGCTGTCCGCGCTCCACATCCGCAAGGCCTGTGACGCCTCGCTGAAGCGGCTGCAGACCGACTACATCGACATCTACCAGGCGCACCACATCGACAGGGACACCCCCTTCGACGAGTTCTGGGAGGCCATGGAGGTCCTGCGCCAGCAGGGCAAGATCATCTACGTGGGCTCGTCCAACTTCGCCGGCTGGCACATCGCCAAGGCGCAGGAGTCGGCGGCGCGGCGCAACTTCATGGGCCTGGTCAGCGAGCAGTCCCACTACAACCTGCTCACCCGCGCGGTCGAGCTGGAGGTGCTGCCCGCGTGCGAGGACTACGGCCTCGGCGTGATCCCGTGGAGTCCGCTGGCCGGCGGCCTGCTCGGCGGCGTGCTCCGCAAGATCGACAAGGGTCGCTCGGCGGCCGACCACATGGTCAAGCAGCTCGAGAAGCACCGCGACAAGATCGAACAGTACGAGAAGCTCTGCGACGAGCTGGGCGAGGACCCGGCGTACGTGGCCCTGGCCTGGCTGCTCAAGCAGCGGGCGGTCACCGCGCCGATCATCGGCCCGCGCACGCTGGAGCAGCTCGAGGGCAGCATGCGGACCCTGGAGATCGAGCTGGACGACGCCACGCTGGCCCGCATCGACGAGATCTTCCCCGGCCACAAGACGGCCCCCGAGGACTACGCGTGGTAGATCACGCGAGCAGGGCGCCGACGACGACGATCAGCAGGAGCAGGCCGAGCACGATCGGCAGCAGCCACGGACGAGGACGATCCACGTCGTGGAGCCTAGCCGCCGTCGGCGGGTGCGAGCGCCCATTCGGCGAGTGACTCGTACCTCATCTGGGGCCCCGGATAACTGCGGACGAGACGGACCCGCTCCGCCCGCCACGGGGAGCCGCTGAACCCGGACAGCGACTCCACCAGCGGGCGGAGGTCCGTCTCGACCTTGGCGCGGGCCAGCGTGAGGTGCGGGTGGAAGCGCTTGTCGTCGGTCTGCGTGGCTCCGGCGCGGCGGGCGCCCGCCCTGACCGAGTCGGCCAGCCTGGTCATGGAGTCGCCGGTGACGCCGATCCAGAAGACCCTGGCGCGGCGTGCGGAGGAGAACGCGCCGAAGCCCTCGAAGGCGAGGTCGAGCGCGGTGTGGCGGTGCACGGCGCGGGCCAGGCGCACCTCCAGCTCGGGCAGCACCTCCTCAGGCACCTCGCCGAAGAAGCCCAGCGTGATGTGCCAGGTGGCCCGGCCGGGCCAGCGCAGCCCCGGCACATGCCCGACGTACGGCGCGATCGCGCGCGAGATCTCGTCCAGCACCTTGTCGGGCGGCACCAGGGCCGCGAAGAGCCTCATGCCTCCATTGTCACGCCATGGCGAGCGCGGGCCGGCGCGCGACGCGGCGGCCGATCAGCCTCGTCAGGAGGACCGCCAGCCCGGTGCCGGCCAGCACCAGCACGCCGGACAGGATCACGCCCATGCGCGGCCCGCCCAGCTCGGACAGCCATCCGACCAGGGACGCGCCGAGCGGAGCGCCGCCGGTGAACACCAACATGTAGATCCCCATGACCCGCCCCCGCATCTCGGGGGACGTGGCGAGCTGGACGCCGGCGTTGGCGGCCGTGTTGATGGTGATCAACGCGATCCCGGTCGGGACCAGCAGCGCCAGGTAGAGCGGGTAGAACGGGGCGAGCCCGGTGAGGATCTGGAACAGCCCGAACCCGAGCGCCCCCGCGAACAGCACCTTCTTCGTCGGCCTGGCCCGGCGCGCCGCCAGCAGCGCCCCGCCCAGCGCGCCCACCGCGAACATGCTGGAAGCCAGCCCGAACGAGGACGCCCCGGCCTGGAACACCTCGCGGGCCATGAGCGCGATCGACATCGAGAACGCCTGCGAGAACATCGACACGAACCCGATGAGCAGCACCGGCATGAGCAGCTCCTCGTGCCGGATGACGTACTTCAGGCCCTCCCTGAGCTGCCCCTTCGCCCGCGGCACCGGCTCGGCCGGGTTGAGCTCGGACTTCCTCATGAAGATCAGGCTCGAGATGACGCCGCCGAACGTGAGCGCGTTGATCAGGAAGAGCGGCCCCGTGCCGCCGAGCAGGTAGATCAGCACGCCGGCGATCGCCGGGCCGACCACGCGGGCGAGGTTGAAGATGGAGCTGTTCAGCGCGATCGCGTTGGGCAGGTCGCGGCGGCCGACCATCTCGACCACGAACGCCTGCCGGGTCGGCACCTCCACGCAGGAGATCAGGCCGAGCAGGAACGCCATCACATAGACGTGCCACACCTGGGCGGTCCCGGTCATCGTGAGCACGCCGATGCTGAGCGCCAGCACGGCCATCAGCGACTGGGCCGCGATGAGGATCGGGCGCTTGGGGTAGCGGTCGGCGAGCACGCCGCCGAACATCCCGAACAGCAGCATCGGCAGGAACTGCAACGCGGTCGCCGTGCCCAGCGCCGCCGCGCTGCCGTGGGTGAGGTCGAGCACCAGCCAGTCCTGGGCGGTGCGCTGCAGCCAGGTGCCGACGTTGGAGACGGTGCCGCCGGCGGCGAACATGCGGTAGTTGCGAATCTTGAGCGACCGGAACATCCCGGTCTTGGGTTGCTCGGGCTCTATATCTTGCTGAGCTTCTCCAGAATCGGGGCGGCCTGCCTCAGGATCGACCGCTCCTCCGGCGAGAGCTCCTTCAGTCGCTGCGTCAGCCACGCCTCCTTGCGGCGCCGCTCCTCCTTCAGCAGCTTCTCGGCGGCCTCGGTCACGGTCACGGTCACCTGGCGCCGGTCGGTCGGGTGCGGGGTGCGGGCGACCAGGCCGCGTTCCTCGAGCCCCGCGATCACGCGGGTCATCGAGGGCGGCTGCACCTTCTCGAGCTCGGCCAATTCGCCGGGGGTTATCCCGGAATGCCGTTCCACCGCGGCGAGCGTCGCGAACTGTGTGGGCGTCAGCGAGTGCGCCGCCGCCTGTCGTCGGAGGCGCCTGGTCAGCCTTGCCAGTGACACGCGCAGGGCTGAAGCCAGGCCTGCGTCGCTGCGCAGGTCCATCTTGTGCTGGGTGTTGGTTAGCATGAGTCATTACCTTTGCTAACTATACGGCATGGCAAGATATTTCCCAATGTGAATCCATCTCACCTCTTGATACCCCGAAGCCGGCCCACCTGCGCGGGGAGCTTGCTCCCGCGACGGGAGAACGCCTCTTCCGAAGCTTTTGGGGGCCTCGCGGGGGGCGTGCCCCCCGCGAGGGCTTCGGTGCGTGGGGCTCAGACTCCGAACAGCGTCCGGATCGGGCCGATCGCGAAGTAGAGGACGAAGAGGATGGCGACGGCCCACAGCAGCGGGTGGACCTGCCGTGCCTTGCCCCGGACGACCTTGATCAGCACGTACGTGATGAAGCCGGCGCCGATGCCGTTCGAGATCGAGTACGTGAACGGCATGATCACGATGGTCAGGAACGCCGGGATGGCGATCTCGTAGTCGTTCCAGTCGATGTCGCGGACCGCGGTCATCATGAGGAAGCCCACCAGGACCAGCGCGGGCGCGGCGGCCTCGTACGGCACGACCTCGACGAGCGGCGTGAAGAAGATCGCCACCAGGAACAGGAGCCCCGTGACCACGCTGGCGAGGCCAGTGCGAGCGCCCTCGCCGACGCCGGCGGCCGACTCGATGTAGGTGGTGTTCGACGAGACCGAGCCGGCGCCGCCCGCCGCCGCGCCGATCGAGTCGACGAGCAGGATCTCCCTGGTACGCGGCAGCGTCCCGTCCGCCTGGACCAGGTCCGCCTGCCGGCCGACGCCCACGATGGTGCCCATGGTGTCGAAGAAGTCCGTGATCAGCAGCGTGAACACCAGCAGCCCGGCCAGCAGCACGCCGACCCGGACGAAGCCGCCGAACGGGTCGAACTCGGTGAAGAGCGTGAGCGGGTTGTCGAAGCCGAAGATCCGCTCCGGGACGGTGGGCCGGTTCAGCTGCCAGCCCCCGGGGTTCTCCGGAGTGAAGCCGCCCGCCCTGACGATCGCCTCGACGATGATCGCGAGAATGGTGGTGCCCACGATGCCGATGAGGATGCCGCCCTTGACCCTGCGCACCACCATCGCCGCCGTGGCCAGCAGCCCGACGACGAACACGAGGATCGGCCACGAGGTGAGCTGACCGGCGATGCCCATCTGCAGCGGCGTGCCCTCGGCCCGGCGCACGAAGCCCGCGTCCACGAACCCGATCAGCGCGATGAACAGCCCGATGCCCACGCTGATGGCGGTCTTCAGCTGGGCTGGGATGGCGTGGAAGACGGCCGTCCTCAGCCCGGTCAGCACGAGCACGGCGATGATGATTCCTTCGAGGAAGACCAGGCCCATGGCCTCTTCCCAGGTCATGACCGTGGCGATGTTGAAGGTGACGAAGGCGTTGAGGCCCAGTCCGGCCGCCATGGCGAAGGGCACCTTGCCGATGACGCCCATGAGGATCGTCATGACACCCGCCACGAACGCCGTCCCTGCGGCGACCAGCGCCAAGGGGGGCGTCGAGCCGTCCCCGATGTACTGACCGGTCACGTCTTTGCCGTTGGCGATGATGAGGGGGTTCAGCACCACGATGTACGCCATGGTGAAGAACGTGGCCAGGCCGCCGCGGATCTCACGGGAGAATGTCGACCCTCGTGCGGAGATTGCGAAAAAACGATCTATTGCGGTACGTGTGTCGCTCACGACGCGAAGAGTGACAGTCGTGGTGAACTGCGAAAAGAGTCGGTGATGAGATCGAGACCCGATTGCAAGCCCGATGAAGCAGGTTTCTTGTCGGTAGGCTGCATACGTGGAGAAGCAGTGGCATCCCGACCCTGAGCCGATCAAGACCAATGACGTGGCCGCCGTCGGCGTGGGCACTGCCCTGTGGGCCGTCGCCCTGGTCGTCCTGCTGATCTTCCGGCCCGCCCCCGAGAACACGTGGTGGATCTGGACGTGCGCGACCGGGGTCGGCTTCGGCTTCCTCGGCATGTGGCTGGTGCGCCGTCCCCGGGACAATTGACATTCGTCATGTCCGGCGATTCCCCGAAGTCACCCCCAAGTAGTGTTACCTCCCACTACATCGGCATATCCCGCACACACCATGCTTGTCAGCATGAAGAAGCCCATAGTGACATTCCTTCTGGGCGCGGCGGTCCTCGCCGGCTGCGGCACCGCGGAGAAGCCCGCGGCCACCACGCCTCCGGCGACCAAGACCACCGGTACGGGCGCGGGCACGGTCGCGTGGAGCCAGTGCACGGACCTGACCGGCGCCGACGGTCGGCCGACCACCCCCGCCTCCGGCGTCGAGTGCGGCAAGATCCAGGTGCCGCTTGACCACGCCAAGCCCGACGGCGACAAGATCGATCTTGCCCTGATCCGGGTGAAGGCCGGCGGCGACCGCCTCGGCTCGCTCGTGTTCAACTTCGGCGGCCCCGGCGCCTCGGGCGTGGACACGCTGGCGCTGGCCGCCAGGGCGTTCGGCAACCTGGGCGGCCGCTACGACCTGGTCAGCTTCGACCCGCGCGGCGTCGAGCGCAGCGCCGGCGTCAAGTGCGGCGGTCAGGTCGACAAGCTGCTCGAGGCCGAGTCCGACGCCGACGCCGACAAGCTGGCCGCGGAGTTCGCCGCCGCCTGCCAGAAGGACTCCGGCAAGGTCCTCCCGTACGTCGGCACCGTCAACGCCGCCAAGGACCTCGACCTGCTCAGGGCCGCGCTCGGGGACGAGAAGCTCAACTACTTCGGCCTGTCGTACGGCACCCACCTCGGCGCCGTGTACGCCACCCACTTCCCCCAGAACGTCGGCCGCTTCGTCCTCGACGCCGCCTTCGACCCCACTGTCACGTTCGAGGAGCGGGCGGTCACCCAGGCGACCGGCTTCGACCGCGCCTTCGAGGCGTTCGCCAAGGACTGCGTGGCGCAGAGCTGCGAGCTGGGCGCCGACCCGGCCGCCGTCGAGAAGACGGTCGAGAAGCTGCTGGACGGGCTGAAGGACAAGCCGCTCAAGGTGGGGAACCGCGAGCTCACGTACGGGTTGGCCCAGCTGGCCGTCATCACGCCGCTGTACGCCAAGGCCACCTGGCCGATGCTGGAGCAGGCCGTCGCGGCCGCCATCAAGGGCAACGGCACCGCGCTGCTCACCCTGGCCGACTCCTACACCGGCCGCAAGCCCGACGGGACGTACTCGACGGCCATGACGAGCCTGCAGGCCATCAACTGCGCCGACACCGCCGAACGGCCCAGCGCGGCCGAGACCGCCCAGATCAACGAGAAGATCGGGAAGATCTTCCCGATCCTGGAGACCGAGTCGTCGAGCGGCGTGTGCGCCCACTGGCCGGTGCGGGGGGACGACGCGGCCAAGCGCATCGACGCCACGGGCTCGGCGCCCATCGTGGTGGTCGGCGGCAAGGGGGACCCCGCGACGCCGTACGAGTGGGCCACCGAGCTGACCGAGCAGCTCAAGACCGGCGTCCTGGTCACCTACGAGGGCGAGGGCCATGGCGCGTACCTGAGCGGCAACGGGTGCGTGATGAAGACGGTGGACGCGTACCTGCTGGAGGGCAAGGTCCCCGGTCAAAACACCACCTGCGCGGTCTGACGCCGTATGACCCGGATCGCCTGACGCCCCGGCCCGCCGGCCGGGGCGTCGGCCGGATTGGGACGGCGGTGCGTGAGGCATGATGTCGGGATGGGGGATGTCGTGATCCGGGTGCTCGCCGCCGTGGCGGCGACCTGCTGTCTCACCGCCGTTCCCGCGTATGCGGCGGACGACGGGACGGAGAAGCTCTTCACCTTCAAGGACCCGGGGATCACGGAGTCCAGCGGGCTCGCCGTGTCGCCGACGCACGACGGCGTCTACTACACCCACAACGACAGCGCCGCCGCCCCGACCTTCTACGCGGTGGACGGCAGCGGGCGGACGCGGGCGACCTACCGGGTGCGGGGCGCGGAGGCCAGGGACTGGGAGGCCATGGCCGCGACCAAGGACCCGGCGACCGGGCGGGGGGTGCTCTGGTTCGCCGACATCGGCGACAACCTGGACGGGGCGTGGCCGGACATCTCCATCTACAAGGTGATGGAGCCGCGCACGCTCGGCGACGCGACGCTGCCCGCCACCCGCTACCGCTTCCGGTACGCGGACGGCGGGCGCAACGCCGAAGGCATGATGATCAACCCGAGGACCGGCCGGCTTTACGTGGTGTCCAAGGAGTTCGCGGGAGCCGTCTACGCCGCCCCCAAGAAGCTGCGCACGGACCGGGTGAACATCCTGCGCAAGGTCGCCGGTGCCCCCATCATGGCCACGGACGCCGCCTACGCGCCCGACGGCTCCTCGTACGTCATCCGCACGTACTTCTCCGCCACCCTCTACGAGCCGTCCGGCAAGACGATCGCCAAGGTGACGATGCCGGACCTGAAGCAGGCCGAGTCGATCGCCTACACCCTTGACGGCACGGCGCTGCTCACGGGCACGGAGGGGCCGCAGAGCCCGGTGTACCGCGTCCCGATCCCTTCCCGCGCCCAGCCGACGGCCACCCCCACACCCACCGCGAGTCCGGCCAGGGCGGCGAGCACGCCGGAGCCTCAGGCCGCGGAGGCGGTCATGACGGGGTTGACGGTCAAGGACATCCTGATCTGGCTCGCGGCGGCCTTGACGGCCATAGGCGTGATCACCTTCATTGCCCGCCGCACCCGCTGACCCCGGCGAGGTCGAGACCGGTCAGCCTGATCGTCGCAGGGCGTCGACGTATCGGTGGGCTTCTTGCGCGGCGCCGCGCCACAGGGCGAGTGTGGCCGCGCGGTCGTCCTGGGCCGGAATCGCGATCCACTCGCGCATGGTCCGCTTGCCCATGACGACTTTCTCGGCGGTTCCCGCGTCGACGAACTCGCCGGCTCGATCGCTCGGGAGTTTCACGATGAGCTGCCCCTCCTGCCCCAGGAAGGCGAAGATCTTGCCGCCGGCCCGAAGCCCGGGGCTGCGGAACATCGTCCCCATGACGACGTCGGGTTCGTCCTCGAAATCATCGGCGACCCGATCGAGGAGGTCGAGGTTGAGTGCTTCCGGCCTGTCAGTCATGTGACCCTCTTCCGGGGAGAACGCGTTGGAGCGCGGCGGTGGAGCCGTCCACGACCAGTCCTTCGGCTGTGGCCGCCCGTATGGTCAGCTGTCCGGTGAAGAGCGCGACCAGCACCTCGGGAGGCGCGGTGATCGTGGCGTCGGGCCGGCGCTCGGTCGAGCACGGGCGCACATCGACCTGGCCGTGTTCGGCGATGATGTCGCAGCCGTCGTGCAGGTCGCCCAGGCGTACGGTGATGCCCGGCTCATCGGGTGCGCCGTCGCGGCACAGGTGACGCAGCGGCAGCGAGAACCAGTGCATCCGGAACGCGTCGCCCTCCGGCGGGTCGAGCATCAAGGGCGCGCCCCAGCGGGTCAGCTCTCGGACGACGCCACTGAGGTCCTGGCCCCGGTCGGTGAGGCTGATCAGTGTGGCGGCGATCGGGGGCGGCTCGTCGTGCCGGGCGATCAGCGCGGCCGACTCCATCTCCCGCAGGCGCTCCGCGAGCAGGTTGCTGGCGATGCCGGGCAGCCCACGTCGCAGGTCGGAGAACCGGCAGGGGCCTTGGGTCAGCAGCTCCCGGACGATCAGCAACGTCCAGCGGTCGCCGACCAAGTCCAGGGCGCGCGCCATCGAACAGTACTGGTGGTACGAGCGCATGACGCCAGCTTACTCAGCATGGTTGCCATTCTCAATCGAATGGTTTAATTTCTCTACCTGTCCGATGAGGCCGATGCCAAGGGAGATCGACATGACCGTGGTCGGCGACAACGCGCCACCCGTGATCCAGGCGTACTACCAGGTGCTCACGAGCGGGATCGAGAACTACGGGGACGGCCGGGACCTGCTGCCCCTCCTGGCCGACGACCTCGACTTCGAAGGGCCCATCGCCGGCCGTGTGACCGGGGCCGCCCCCTTCAAGGAAGGCGTCAAAGGCTTCATCGCCAACGTCGCCGAGATCGACCTGATCCAGGAGGTCCACGACGCCGACGGCACGGCCACCGTGTACGACGCTCACATGCCGAAGGGGGTCGTCAGGATCGCGGAATTCTTCAGGGTCTCCGACGGCAGGATCCGGCGGCTTCGTCTGCAGTACGACCCGGCCGACTACATCGCCAAGGGCGGTGGGTGACGCCGTAGGCGGCCGATTCAAGGGAGAGGGAGTCTCCGGACCGGCAGCCCAGCGGATGACCCAAGCGGACCCGAGTCGGCGTGCCCGACCGAGAGCGGAAACTGTGCGAGGAGATCCGGTCGCTACGTCATCGAAAGTTGCGCATGGTGGCCGTGAACATGTCGCCGCGCAAGGCTTGCTCGACGACGGCGACGGAGCGAGCCAGGCGGACCAGACGAGGCCCCTCCTCACGATAGACGTCGAGCACCGCCTCGACGGCATGTGGAGGGAGATGCCCCTTGAGATCCACCGCGGCGCTTCGGTATCCCGCCCTGGCGGCTTCGACTGCCGCGTTCACGTGGTGAACGGCCATCCTGGCCAGGGCAATTGGATGGCGTTTCAAGACTTCGTAGGCCCTGTAGTCGGGGGGCACGGCGTCGAGCAGCCAGGCCACGGCAGAGGTCTCCCAATCGGGAACGCTGGGTGGACGGACCTCGGGCGGCCACTCCGGCGGGAGATACATACATCAATCGTACTCAGGTTCGATTAACGGTGGGAGAGTGCTTCGGGCCGCGCGTGGATGTCGAGAACCCGCCCGCGGCTCCGTCCCCGGAGTGAAACACGGCCACAATGGGCCTATACCACACCAGGGAGAAACACGATGGCCAAGTACCTGCTGCTCAAGCACTACCGGGGCGCGCCGGCGCCGGTCAACGACGTGCCGATGGAGCAGTGGACGCCGGAGGAGCTCTCGGCCCACGTGCAGTACATGCGTGACTTCGCCGCTCGGCTCGAGGGCACCGGCGAGTTAGTCGACAGTCAGGCGCTCTCCCCGGAGGGCACGTTCGTCCGCTACGACGGCGAGGGGCGGCCGCCGGTCACCGACGGCCCGTTCGCGGAGACCAAGGACCTGATCGCCGGCTGGGTGGTGATCGACGTCGAGACCTATGAGCGGGCAATCGAGCTGGCGGGCGAACTGTCCGCGGCTCCGGGTGCGGGTGGCAAGCCGATCCACGAGTGGCTCGAGGTGCGCCCGTTCTACGCCGCGCAGCCCACGGTGACCGAGTGAACGATTCGCTGCTGCGGGAGCTGGTGCCCGCGGTGATCGGTGTCCTCGTCCGGCGCGGAGCCGACTTCGCGGCGGCCGAGGACGCCGTGCAGGACGCCCTGGTCGAGGCCGTGCGCGTGTGGCCGGACGACCCGCCGCGGGACCTCAAGGCCTGGCTGGTCACCGTGGCCTGGCGTAAGTTCCTCGACGCCGCCCGCGCCGACACCTCCCGACGGCACCGCGAGGTACGCGTCGAGACCGAGCCCGTGCCAGGCCCGGGCGAGGCGGTGGACGACACGCTCCGGCTGTACTTCCTGTGCGCGCACCCGTCCCTGGCACCGGCCTCGGCCGTCGCGCTCACACTGCGCGCGGTCGGCGGCCTGACTACGCGTCAGATCGCGCGGGCCTACCTCGTGCCGGAGGCGACCATGGCCCAGCGGATCAGCAGGGCCAAGCGGACCGTCTCGGGCGTCCGGTTCAACCAGCCCGGGGACGTCGCCACCGTGCTGCGCGTGCTCTACTTGGTCTTCAACGAGGGCTACTCCGGCGACGTCGACCTCGCCGCCGAGGCGATCCGGCTCACTCGCCAACTGGCGGCCAAGACCAGCGACGAGGAGGTCGCGGGCCTGCTCGCGCTCATGCTGCTCCACCACGCACGGCGTACGGCACGGACCGCTCCCGACGGCAGGCTCGTGCCCCTTGCCGAGCAGGACCGCGGCCTGTGGGACACCCGCCTGATCGCCGAGGGCGTGGACGTGCTCCAGGCAGCCCTCACCCGCGACCGCCTGGGTGAGTTCCAGGCCCAAGCCGCCATCGCCGCGCTGCACGCCGACGCCCGCACAGCCGAGGAGACCGACTGGGTGCAGATCGTCGAGTGGTACGACGAACTGGTGCGCCTCACCGACAGCCCGGTGGCCCGCCTCAACCGGGCCGTCGCGGTCGGCGAGGCCGACGGCCCGCGGGCCGGCCTGGCCGCCCTGGCGGAACTCGACCCCGCCCTGCCCCGCTACACCGCCGCCGCGGCGTACCTGCACGAGCGTGACGGTGACCCAGTGACCGCGGCACGGCTCTACGCCGAGGCCGCCCGATCAGCGTCCAGCCTCCCCGAACGCGACCACCTCACGCGACAGGCCGCGCGGCTCAATGCGCAACTGCGCACTTGAGCGGCGACCCCAGGAGCCCCGTTCACGACGATTGACTGGAGGCCGCGGTGTCACACGGCGTTTCCCGTCGGGTGCCGTGCCAATGGCGATCGGCTCGGGCCGCGCACCGTCGGCGGGATCCGGTGCGAGCAGTCGGGCGCCGTGGGCGGAAGGGCGGCGGTGGTATCGCCCCGGCCGATAGTCCGGCGGTAGCGCGTCCGAGCCACGTCGTGTGGCTCCCTTTGTGTCCCTGAGGGCATAACAGTCCTTATATAAGGACTGTTATGATGTCCTCGTGGTCGAACCTCATGCATCAGATCCCACCGAGGAGAGCCTCTGGCGGCCTCTGCGGCTCCTCCAGGAGTCGATGGACGCGGACATCGCCCGGCTCTACTCCGAGAGGCGCATCAAAGGGCTCAAGCCGAGCTTCGTCATGGAGTTGCTCCGGCTCCACGCCCGCGGGCCGATGACCATCACCGAGCTGGCCGAGTCGGTCGGCCGGACCCATTCGGCGCTCAGCCAGAAGGTGGCCGCGATGCGGGCCGCCGGATGGGTCCGGACCGCCGCGGGCGACGACGCGCGAAGCAAGAAGGTGACGCTCACGGACGAGGCCCGCGCCATCGTCGGCCGTCTGGCGGCGGAGTGGCGGGCCACCGAGGCCGCCATCGCGGAGATCGAGGCCGAGATCCCGTACCCGCTCACCCGGGTCGTCGCCGACATCGAGCAGGCCCTCGCCCGCAAGAGCTTCCACGATCGGATCGCCGAGAAGCTGGCGGCGGACCCCGAGTGGGAGTGAGAGGAGCCCGAGGGGGAGCGGAAGGGGCCCGCGCGTGGGAGTGAAGCGGGCGCTGCTCGACGTGTCCCCCTTGCGGGCCTCGCCACCCTTCCGCCGGCTGTTGATCGGCTAGGCCCTGTCCGGGCTCGGCAACCAGATGACGCTCGTCGCCGTGATGTTCCAGGTCTGGCAGACGACGAAGAGCACCGCCTGGACCGGCGGCGCTACAGGGCTTATTCGGACACCTCCCACCCGCCGGAGTCCTGGGGCTGGTGGTCGCGCATGCCTGCTTGGCCGCTGTCGGCGGCCCGGCCTCACGCACCTTCGTTCCGCACCTGCTGCCCAAGGATCAACTGGCCGCCGGGCTGGCGCTGAACCGGATCGCCTCCCAGGCCACCATGCTCGTGGGCCCCGCGCTGGGCGGGCTGGTCGTGGGTGCGCTGGGCGTCGCCGGCTGCTACCTGGTCGATGCGCTCACCTTCGTCGTCGCGCTCTACGGCGTGCTCGGACTGCCGCCGATCACCCCTGTGGGCGAGCCCGCCCGTCCCGGTCTGCGGGGAGTGCTGGACGGCCTGGTCTTCCTGGCCCGCACGCCCGTCGTCCGCGGCGCCCTGATCACGGACCTGGCCACCACCGTGCTCTCGATGCCGGTCAGCCTGTTCCCCCTGATCAACGCGGACCTCGGCAACGTGCGCGGTGGTCTCGTCGCGGACGCCACGTCCGGCATGACGGCCCTGGTCAGCGGGGGCCTGCTGTGCCTCGGCGCCGTCGCCGTGGTGGGAGCCGCCACGCCGGCACTGCGGCGGAGGCCATCGGGCATCGTGGGGTGATGCCCCGGCCGAAGGCGATCCTCTTCGACGCGATGGGCCCAGACCGAGGGGGAGATTCGCGCCGCCTACCGTTCGGCCACGTCGGGACACATGACGACGGATCGTTCTGGTCGGTCGCCGGGTATCAGGGGAAGGGCGTGACGAGGACTACTGCCGACGGCATCAACTCACCGAAGGTGCGGTGGAGGCGCCGGCGGGCGGCGGTCTGGAGCTCGCCTGCGCACTCTCCCGGCAAAAGCCGTTCTGTGATCTCGGACCATGCCGGAGCTGATCGCCGCTGTTCGTGGAGATATGGCGGGAGCGGCTGGTTAGCCGGAAAATCGTCGTGTGACGGAGAAGATCGGGATCGTGGGTGCGGGCATCGTCGGGCTCGCGGTGGCGCGTGAGCTCGCCGCCACCAGGGGCGCCGAGGTGACGGTGCTGGAGAAGGAGGGCCGCGTCGCCGCCCATCAAACCGGGCACAACAGCGGCGTCGTGCACGCGGGCATCTATTACCCGCCCGGCTCGCTCAAGGCCAGGCTGTGCCGGGAGGGGGTGGCGCTGCTCAAGGAATACTGCGCTGCCAACGAGTTGCCGTACGACGAGGTCGGCAAGCTGGTCATCGCGAGCACCAGCGCCGAGCGGCCCCGGCTGAGCGCGCTGGCCGAGCGGGCGCGCGCCAACGGCGTGCCGGGCATCGCCGAGCTGGACGCGCTGGCGCTGCGCGAGATCGAGCCGCACGCGGTCGGCGTCGGCGCGATCCACTCGCCGCACACCGCGATCTGCGACTTCCCCGCCGTCGCCCGCCGCCTCGCGCTGGACGTGGTGGAGTTGGGCGGGTCCGTACGCCTCTCGCACCCCGTGCGGGCGATCAGGGAGCGTCCGGCGGGCGTGCAGGTGCTGGCGGGGCGGCGGCGGTTCGCCTTCGACCGGCTGGTGGTGTGCGGCGGGCTGTGGACCGACGCGGTTGCCAGGATGGCGGGGCATCCGGGGGACGTCAGGATCGTCCCGTTCCGCGGGGAGTTCTACGCGCTGAGGGGCGCGGCGAAGGACCTCGTCCGCGGGCTGATCTATCCGGTGCCGGATCCGCGGTATCCGTTCCTGGGGGTCCATCTGACGCGGCAGACCGACGGTGAGGTGCTGGTGGGGCCGAACGCGGTGCTGGCGCTGGCCTACGAGGGCTATCGATGGCGCAATATCCGGAATTTTCGGCAAATTCTTGGCTGGCCGGGCACCCTCCGCATGGCCCGCCAACACTGGCGCACCGGGCTCAAGGAGGTCCACGGGTCTCTCAGCAAGCGCGCCTTCCTGCGGGCGGCGCAGCGCTACGTGCCCGAGCTCACCTCCGCCGACCTGGTCCGCGTCCCCGGCGGTGTGCGCGCCCAGGCGGTGTCGAGGGACGGGCGGCTGGTCGACGACTTCGTGGTGGACGTGCACGGCAACGTGGTGCTGGTGCGTAACGCGCCGTCCCCCGCGGCCACGTCGAGCCTCGCGATCGCCAAGCACATCGCTGGAATTGTCCCAGCACTCGTCCGATGAGTGCATTCTTGGATGTGATGGAATCACGCCTGCTGATAGTCGAGGACGACCCCAACATCCTCGAGCTCCTCGCCGCGAGCCTCAGGTTCGCGGGTTTCGACGTGACCACGGCCAAGAGCGGCCTCGACGCCGTCGCCGCCGTGCAACGGCACCGCCCTGACCTCGTCGTGCTCGACGTCATGCTGCCCGACCTCGACGGTTTCGAGATCGTCAAGCGGATGCGCGGCGGCGGCCTGCACACGCCGGTGGTGTTCCTGACCGCCCGTGACGAGACCGAGGACAAGATCCGCGGGCTCACGATCGGCGGCGACGACTACGTGACCAAGCCGTTCAGCCTGGAGGAGGTGGTTGCCAGGATCCACGCGGTGCTCCGCCGTACGAGCGGGGAGCAGCCGGCGGCGCCGCCCAGGCTGACGTTCGCCGACATCGAGCTGGACGAGGAGAGCCACGAGGTGTGGCGTGGGGGCAACGCGGTGGCGCTGTCGCCGACCGAGTTCAAGCTGCTGCGCTACTTCATGACGAACGCCGGCCGGGTCCTGTCCAAGCCGCAGATCCTCGACCACGTGTGGGACTACGACTTCAGGGGCGAGGTGGGCATCGTCGAGTCGTACGTGTCCGTCCTGCGCCGGAAGATCGACAATCGCAGCCCCCGGCTCATCCACACCCTGCGGGGTGTCGGATACGTCCTTCGCCTGCCGCCGAGTCCCTGATGAGCGCTCTGCCGCTGAGGGTCAAGCTGATCGCGTCGATGCTGGCGCTGCTGGGATTCGGCATGACCTTCATCGGCCTGGTCAGCGTCTCGGTGCTGCACACCTATCTCATCGGCCGGGTGGACGGCCAGCTGGGGCTCCTCGCCCAGCGCATGCAGAAGAAGGTCGTGCACGACTGGAAGAAGGACAAGCAGACCTCCCAATCGCCCCTCCTCATCGAGTCCGACGCGATCGCCCTGGTCAAGGAGCCCGGCGGCGTGTTCGAGCCCATGCGCGACGACCGCGACGTCGACCTGAAGCCCAAGCCGGTCCTGTCGCCCACACCGGGGGCCGTTCCCTACACCACGCCCGCGGTCCAGGGCGGCGGGGAGTGGCGGGTGCTGCACTCCCAGATCCAGCGCAGCACCATCGTGGTCGCCGTGGACCTGGAGGAGGTCGATGCGATCACCCGGCGGCTGGCGCTCATCGAGCTGCTGGGCGGCGGCGGCATCCTGCTCATCCTGGCCGTCGTGGGCGTCACGATCGTCCGGCGCAGCATGCGGCCGCTCGGCGAGATCGAGCGTACGGCCGAGGCCATCGCGGGCGGCGAGCTCGGCCGGCGGGTGCCGGACGGCGACCCCCGCACCGAGGTGGGCCGCCTGGCCAGGTCGCTCAACGGCATGCTGGCCCAGATCGAGGCCGCCTTCGCCGCCAGGTCGGCCTCCGAGGCGGCGGCCAGGCGGTCCGAGGACCGCATGCGCCAGTTCGTCGGCGACGCCTCGCACGAGCTGCGCACCCCGCTGACCTCCATCCGCGGCTTCGCCGAATACTCCCGCCAGAACCCCGGCGCCGACCCCGCCGAGCTGATGCAGCGCGTGGAGAAGGCCGCGGGCCGGATGAGCCTGCTGGTGGACGACCTGCTGTTGCTGGCCAGGGTCGACCAGCAGCGGCCGCTGCAGATGCGGCCGGTCGACATGCTGGCGCTGGCCGCGGACGCCGTACAGGATGCCAGGATCCTCGCGCCCGAGCGGACGATCAAGCTGGACGTGGTCGGCGGCGCGGCCCTGATCGTCTCCGGCGACGAGGTACGCCTGCGCCAGGTCATCAGCAACCTCGTCACCAACGCGATCGTCCACACCGAGCCCGGATCGCCGATCATCGTCCGCGCAGGGGCGGGCGCCGACAGGGTCTTCCTCGAAGTCGTCGACTCCGGCCCCGGGCTCACCCCCGAGCAGGTCGAGCACGTCTTCGAACGCTTCTACCGCGCCGACTCCGCGAGGTCCCGCCGCCGCTCGGCCGAGGACCGGGGCAGCGGCCTGGGCCTGGCCATCGTACGGGCGCTCGTGCGGGCCCACGGCGGCGCGGTCACCGTGGACAGCTCGCCGGAGCGCGGCTCCACCTTCCGCGTCGAACTCCCACTTGCCTTGGAGTGAGCCTTCAGCTAACCCTCAGGTGACTGCGTCACTCTAAGTAGGTGACGAAACCCGAGGCGCTGATCATGGTGGTGGACGACGAGCCCAGCATCAGGGACCTGCTCTCCGCCAGCCTGCGCTTTTCCGGGTTCGAGGTGCTCACCGCCGCCGACGGGCAGGAGGCCGTCGAGGTGGCCGAGCGGGCCTCGCCCGATCTCGTGGTGCTCGACGTCATGCTGCCCGACCTCGACGGGTTGGAGGTGGCCAAGAGGATCGACGCGCCCGTGCTGTTCCTGACCGCCCGCGACGCCACCGAGGACAAGATCGCGGGGCTGCGGGTCGGGGACGACTACGTGACCAAGCCGTTCAGCCTGGAGGAGGTGCAGGCCAGGATCCGGGCGGTGCTGCGGCGCACCCGTTCCGACGGCGCGCCCGCCAGCAGGCTGAAGGTGGCCGACCTGGAGCTGGACGAGGACGCCCGCGAGGTGTGGCGGGGTGGGCGCCAGGTGCGCCTGTCGCCGACCGAGTTCAAGCTCCTGCACTACTTCATGGTCAATGCCGGGCGCGTGCTGTCGAAGGCGCAGATCCTCGACCACGTGTGGAACTACGACTTCGGCGGTGACGCCGGCGTCGTCGAGTCGTACGTCTCCTATCTGCGGCGCAAGGTGGACGATGTCGAGCCGCGCCTCATTCACACGTTGCGGAGTGTCGGTTACGTACTGAGAGAGCCGCCCGCGGGCCAGTAGTAGCACGTCAGGGCGGGTGGCGAGGTGCCACGCCGGGAGCCAGGGCGAGCTGGACTAGGGACAGCCAGTCCATCGGCAAGGTCCCTATGCCGCTGTGCATGTTGTCTGCGTGCAGCCTGTTCTGCATGGTCAGGGCGAAGACGAACGTCAACTACCACAGGCTGAAGCCGATGGTTTGCTCTCACGGTCCCGTCTGGCTGAAGGGAAGCCGGTAGCGTGCGGCTGGTTGACAACAGCCCAGCCCGCAACACCGCGTGCTGCGATGTTGCGGGCCGCGATGTGATCGGCGTGCCCAGCGAGGCCACACCGGGTGCAGGAGAACCGGCCCCGCGCCGGCCGATTCGCCCGGGAGACATACCCGCACTCCGGACACGCCTGCGACGTATACGCGGGATCGACCAACACGAAAGCGATCCCGGCGCGGGCGGCCTTGTAGCGGGTGAAGGCGATCTGCTGGGCGAAGGCCCAGGAGTGGAGAGTGCGCCGCTGGAGCCGGTGAGCCCTTGCCCGCCCGCGGATGCCCTGGAGGTCTTCCAGGGCGATGCCGCGGCCGGTGCGTTCGGCTTCGCGCACCACGTACTTAGATATTTGGTGGTTGAGGTCAGTCATCATCCGGTGCTCACGCCCGGACAGGCGGCGCAGCACTCGCCGCGCCGCAGGAGTGCCCTTCTTCTGAAGGCGGCGGCGTTGACCATGCCGCCGCTGCCTTAGCGCGCGGACGTGGCCGTTGAAACTAATCGTCCCGCTCAGCGCGAGACCGGGCAGCACCACACCGTCGCTGGTGACCGCCAGGTTGGCCACTCCTTGGTCCACTCCTATGAAACCGTTGACCGGCTCACGAACCGCCGGTTTAGGCAGAGTGACGGCGACCTGGAGCAGCCATATGCCGCGACGGCAGATCAGGTCAGCCTCCCCGATCGGCAGCGTGTCGATGGCCTTGAGGGCTTCTAGCCGTCCGGTGTAGGGCAGGGTTACGCGGCCTCTGGGTGTCCACAGGGACACGGCGCGGGCATCGCGGTTCCAGCTCATCAGGCGCGCGTCGTAGGGGATGGCGCCGTGAGGGCGGAAGATGTGAGCCCGCTTTTTCGTGGCGCGTCGGTTGGCATATGCGCCGGCCACCCTGGCGATGGCCCGTATAGCGGCCTGCGCGCCCAGCCCGACCACCTGTGTGCGCACTGGATGGTAGGCCAGCCGGTGCAGGTTCAGTACTGTAAAGACACGCTGCTGCCAGGCCAAGCGGGAGATGACGGTCGCCGCTTGATTGCACACCCGCACTGCTGCGGTCAGTGCGTCGGCCTGATCCGGGGTGGGCGTGAGCCGCAGTTGCACCACCGACGGCAGACCTTGCCGTTTGGTGGCAGAGCGGCGGATCGCCATCGCGCATCTCCTGTCACAGCTACATCACGCATTCCATAGGTTACCCAATGTGACAGAGTCTTTCCATAGTGTTTTCGAAAGAGGGGTGGCGCTTCCTTCGGTGTCGCAGGACCGGTCCGGTCACGACACCGGCCGCCTCGACGCCGCGCTCGCGCTGCTCAAGGCCGTCGAAGCCGGGCTGGTGGCGGCCCGATCCGGGATTCCGCTCTCGAACCCGGCAATGTGAGTCCCTATCTGCGAAAACAGTCTCCCCGTGGAAGCTCTCAGGCGAAATGGGGGTCTAGCGTGGGGGTATGGACCTGCTGAGCGCGTTGGAGAGGCTGCGCCGGCCGTTGGATCGCGAGCTGTTCCCGCTGGCGATCGGTGAGGCGGCGGCGGACCGGCGTGCGCTGCGGGAGCTGACCGGGCAGCTCGACGACTACCTGCTCCCCAGGCTGCGCGCCCTGGACGCGCCGCTGCTCGCCGTCGTCGGCGGGTCCACGGGCGCGGGCAAGTCCACGCTGGTCAACTCGCTGGTCGGGGCCGACGTGGCCGAGCCGGGGGTGCTGCGGCCCACCACGCTGGTGCCCACGCTCGTGGTCAACCCGGCCGACCGAGCCTGGTTCATGGGACAGAACGTGCTGCCCGGCCTGTCCCGCGCCACCGGCGACGGCCCCGGCGCGCTGCGCGTGGTGACCTCGCCGGCTCTGGGTGCCGGTCTCGCGCTGCTCGACGCGCCCGACATCGACTCGGTGGTGACCGCCAACCGGGAGCTCGCCGCGCAACTGCTGGCCGCCGCCGACCTGTGGCTGTTCGTCACGACCGCCGCCCGCTACGCCGACGAGGTCCCGTGGAGCTTCCTGCGCTCGGCCCGGGAACGCAGCACGGCGCTGGCCGTCGTCCTCGATCGGGTGCCCCCGGACGCCGTGGACCCGGTCTCGCGCGATCTCGCCCGCCTGCTGGCCGAGAACGGACTCGACGGCACCCGCCTGTTCACCGTCCCCGAGGCCGTCCTCCCCTCCGAGAAGGCCAGGCTGCCCGCCGAGTCGGTGGGGCCCATCGTCTCCTGGCTGGCCGGGCTGGCGGAGGACGCGGCGGAGCGGTCGCGTGTCGTGCGCCAGACGCTGTCGGGGGCGCTCGACAGCCTGGACACCCGGGTGCCGGCGCTGGCCGTGGCGATCTCGCGCCAGCAGGGCGCCTTCGACGGGCTGCGTTCGATCGTCTCGGGGGCGTACGCGGGCGGGATGGCCGACTTCGACGAGGGCATGCGGGACGGCTCGCTGCTGCGGGGCGAGGTGCTGGCCCGCTGGCAGGACTTCATCGGCACCGGCGACCTCATGCGTTCCCTGGAGAGTCGGGTGGGGTGGCTGCGCGACCGGATCGTCGGCTTCTTCACCGGGCGGGTGCCGGAGGTCCAGCTCAAGGAGGCACTGGAGAGCGGTGTCGAGGCCCTGATCAGGGGCGCCGCCGACGGGGCCGCCGAGCGCGCGCTGGAGGGCTGGTCGGCGGCCCCCGGCGGGCCCGGCCTGCTCGAACGGCTCGGCGCCGTCGAGTCCGCCCGGCTCGGCCGCGCCTCGCCCGACCTCGGCAAGCGGGCCGAGGCGGCGGTGCGGGGATGGCAGGAGTACGTCCTGGACCTGGTGCGGGCCGAAGGGGCCGAGAAGCGGACCACCGCCAGGTTGGCCTCACTCGGAGTGAACGGGGTCGGGCTGCTGCTCATGCTGGCCGTGTTCGCCTCCACCGGCGGACTGACCGGGATCGAGGTAGGGATCGCGGGCGGGACGAGCGTGCTGTCGCAGAAGCTGCTGGAGGCGGTGTTCGGGGATCAGGCGGTGCGGACGCTGACGGTGCGGGCACGGGAGGACCTGCGGGAGCGGGTGCGCGGGCTGCTGGAGGCCGAATCCGCCCGCTTCACCGCCCTCCTGGAGTCCATCGAGCCGCCGCGCGGCACGGCGGCCGAGCTGCGCGCCGCCCTGCAGACGGTACGCGCCCACCGCGCCGACCTTCCCCCGGCGACCGCACCTGCCTCACCACGGTCCGGTGACACGGCCGAGCTCCCGGCGGTCGCTGCACCAGACACGACGGCCGACCGGCGGCAGAGCGACACGATCGAGTTCCCGCCCCTGCCCGCAGGTGACGCGCGAGGCGCAGGACCGGGCGCAGGACCGGGCGCAGGACCGGGCGCAGGACCGGGCGCTGGCGCCGCTGAGCCCTCTACGCCGCCTGCGTCTCCGCCGTCCGGGGGCGGCGGTGGTGCGGGAGAAGGGGAGGGCCGGTGAGGCTGCTGCGCCGTAAGGAGGGGCCCTCCCTCGACTCCCGGCTGGCCGCACTGCTGGAGGCGGCGTCGCTGGGGGAGGGGCGGTTGGCCGAGTCGGCGGTGTCCGAGGCGCGGGCAGTCGCCGAGCGAGCCGGGGTACGCCGCGAGCTCTCCATCGACCACACCGTCGCCGCGCTGGCCGGGGCCACGGGCAGCGGGAAGTCGTCGATCTACAACGCCCTGGCCGGAGAGGACCTGGCCGCCGTCGGCGTCACCAGGCCCACGACCTCGACGGCCCAGGCGGCGCTCTGGGACGGGGAGGGAGCGGGCCCGCTGCTGGACTGGCTGGAGATCCCGCAACGCCACTCCGCCACAGCGGCAAACCCCGACATCAATCCCGAAATGTCGGGACTCGTCCTCCTGGACCTCCCGGACCACGACTCCATCCGGCTCTCCCACCGCCTGGAGGTGGACCGCCTGGTCGAGCTGGTCGATCTGCTGGTGTGGGTGGTGGATCCGCAGAAGTACGCCGACGCCGCGCTCCACGACCGCTACCTGCGCCCGCTGGCCGAGCACAGCGACGTGATGCTGGTGGTGCTCAACCAGGTGGACCGCCTGCCCCCGCAGGCCGTCGAGCGCTGCGTACGCGACCTGCGCCGCCTCCTGGAGGAGGACGGGCTGGCGGGGGTGCCGGTGCTCCCCGTCTCGGCCCGCACGGGCACGGGCCTGGCCGAGTTCCGCTCACTCCTGGCGGATCGCGTGGCCGAGCGTACGTCCTGGTCCGCCCGCCTGACCGCCGACATCACCACCGCCGCCGGACTCCTCGCCACCGCCCCGGCGGCTTCGACGGACCGGGCGGTGGGCGCGCTGATCGGGCCCGCATCGAGTGCTGCGGGTGCCGCGGATGGCATGGATGGCATCATGGCGCAGGCGGCCACGCACCGCGACTCGCCCACAGCGCCGCTCGAGACAGCGGCGTCGGTCAGGGGCTCGGAACCTGGTGAGCGCGTGAGCTCGGGAAGCAGCGCCGGGCCCGGTGGGGTCCTGGGCTCGGGCCGGAGTGCCGAGCCAGGCGGGCGCGTGGCGGTGGGCGGTTCCGCGGGGGTCGCCCACGGTGGGAAGCGTGGCGTGGCGCTGGAGCGAACGCTCACGGGGGCGCTGTCCGAGGCGGCCGGGGTGCCGCTGGTTCTCGAGGCCGTGGCCAAGGGGCACCGGCACCGGGCGGTCGTGGCCACGGGGTGGCCGGTCACCCGGTGGATCCGCAGGTTCCGGCCGGATCCGCTCCGCAGGCTGCGCATCGCCGCCATCGCCCCCGCCAGGAAGCCGGGCGGACCGGCTCGCGAGGTCGTCGGCCGTACGTCCGTCCCCGCCGCGTCCGCCACGCAGCGGGCCCAGGTCGAGACGGCGATCAGGGACGTCGGTGAGGCGGCCGCGGCCGGGCTGCCCGGGCCGTGGGCCGCGGCGGTGCGGCATGCGTCCCGATCCCGCCTGCAGGACCTGGCGGACGCGCTGGACAGGGCGGTGGCCACCACCTCTGTCGTCGCGACCAGGCGCCCCCGGTGGTGGCGGGTCGTGAACGTGCTGCAGTGGCTGGTGTTCGCGGCCATGGCGGGCGGGGCTTTGTGGCTGGGCGGGTTGTTCGGGATGGACTACCTGCGGCTGCCGCAGCCGCCCCTCCCCACACTGGGGACGATGCCGTGGCCGACGGCGCTGTTGATGGGCGGGGCGCTCGCGGGTGTGCTGATCGCTCTGTTGTCGCGGCTGGCGGCCTGGGCGGGCGGCAGGCGCCGCGCCCGGCGTACGGCCAAGGCCCTGCGTGCGGCGATCGGCCAAGTCGCCAGAGAGCACGTGCTGGACCCGGTGGAGGCGGAGCTGGACAGGTACGCCCGCTTCACCGAGGCGCTCGACGTCGCCCGAGCCGAAGCCTGAGCAGCGCCGTAGCGCCTGCCACCAGTGCCGGGACGAACCACGGCACGGCCTGTCCGGGCACTCCGGACAGGCCGAGCAGCGTACGGTGCGGAACAGTCATACGACGACGTCAGCCACGAAGATCACGACGAGGGGCAACCGTTGGCGGCGTTGAGGTTGTCGATGTTCTTCTGGGGCATCGGCTTTTCGTGCACGACAATGGTGGCCGATCCGGGCTCGTTGAGGGTGCCGCCGTGCACGAGCCACGAGTCCGGCACGGAATCCGCCACGTCGTAGTCACGGGCGTCCTTGGAGTCGGGATCGGTGACGATGAACTCCTCGATGCTCACGCCCCGCTCCCGCAACATGGCCCGCACCTCGGCGACGCTCTTGTTGTAGTAGGGGACGCAGTGCATGGGCTCGCCCTTGGCGTCGAACGAGGTGGTGCTCTCATAGCGCTCGCCCGGCCGCGCCTTCCTGCCAACGTCGATGTGGGCGGTGCCCTTGAAACCGACTGGGATCTTCACCCCGATGGCACAGCCGTCCATCTTGCCGCACTGGCCGGGCGGGTTGATGCCCTGGATCTCGGGCAGGTGCCGCTTGTCCGGAGATGTGGGGAAGACCGAGCCCTCGAGCGCGGGGGTCGTGGGAATCACCCGCAGCGAGATGTTGAGTCCCACAGCTCGCAACTGAGTCTCGTAGCTCTCCGGATCGGCGTAAAGGTCCTTGATCGCGATGATGTAGTAGCCACCCTCGCGCTTGATGTCCAGCGCGACCGCGGATGAAGTGGGCAACAGCCAGCTCATCGCCAGGACGGCGGCCGTGAGCAGGGCGCCCGCGGGTATGGCCACCCGCAGGCTCAGACGCCTGCGGGTCCTGCGGGGCGCGGGCTCGGCGGTGCTCATGATGTCATGCATGAGCTCGCGGGCGCCCTCGCTCACCTCGGTGACGGGCGGGGCCGCGAATCGGGCGACGAGCGCGTCGATGTCCCTGGTCATGAGTCTCCTTTCGCGAGCGACACGACCCGCCGGCCGTAGCCGGTGAGGTCGGGGTCGAGGTCGGCGAGTTCCTTGGCCAGCCGTTTGCGGGCGCGGTGGAGCCGGAGCCGCGCGGCTCCGCGCGAGCAGCCGAGCACCTTGGCGATCTCGGGACCGCTGAGTCCCTCCCAGGCGACCAGCGAGAGCAGCTCCCTGTCGTCGTCGGAGAGCCGCCTGAACGCCTGGTGGGCGAGGCCGTCGCCGGTGACGGACGTCTCCCAGGTCGTGATCTCGTCACGGAGCCGCAGGGCCAGGGCGGCCCGGCGTTCCTCGGCGCGGAAGTGGTTGGCGAGCACGCGCCTGGCCACGCCGTACAGCCAGAGCCGCGCCTCGTCGCCCTTGGGGACGTCGCTCAGCCGGCGCCAGGCGGTGGTGAACGTCTCGGAGATCACGTCCGCGATGTCGTCGGGTGAGGAGGCGCGCCGCCGGACATAGGTGGCCACGGCGGGATAGTGCGCCATGTAGATCTCCTCGAAGCGTTGTTCGGGCTCGGGTGGCCCCATGTGGCGATCCTTCCGTTGGGCTAACACACCTGAGGAGATGTCCGGATAAGAGGGGGTGTTTCATCCGCTCTTCATGCCGGGCGGGGCGGCGACCGTGCGGAGGTCGACCGTGCGGAGGTCGACGGGGCGGGCGTGCCGCTGTCGCAGAGACCGCCACGACGGCGATCGCCGAGGCGTCGAGCGCCACGTCCACGCAGTCCGTCCTGGCCAGGTGGCGGTACTACGACACCTTCGTGCTCTGGACCACGTGCATGGACAAGGGCGCAGAACTGGTGCGGACCGGATACGCGAGCAGGTACGACTGCAGGTCCGACCACCCCTTCTGGCAACTGTGGGTCTTACGCTGACCTGCTGACGGCTCACGCCCTCCGGTGTAGGCACCGGGGGCGTGGCCTGGAGGAGCGGGCCGCCCTCGCGGCCGAGCGCCGGTGCGTACGCCGTCCCTCACCCCGTTCCGAGCGAGGCGGCGACCGTGCGGAGGGCGGAGAGGAGGGGGCGCACGAGGGGATGGGAGTCGGCGCCCCTGCGGACGGCGGCGAAGACGCGGCGTTCCGGCCCGGGCGCGTGGCGTACGACGACGCCCGGCAGCACCATGTCCCGCAGCGCCAGCCGCGGTACGAGGGCCACCCCCGCGCCCGCGCCGACGAGGGCGACCACGGCGCGGAAGTCGTCGGAGCAGTGCGCGAGGTCGGGGGTGAAACCCGCCCGCTGGCAGGCGAACGTGATCACGTCGTGCACGGGGTTGCCCGGATACGGGCCGATCCAGGTCTCGGAGGCGAGAGACGCGAGGGACGTGAGCGGGGCCTCCGCCGCCGGGTGGTGGCCGGGGAGCACCAGGTCGAACGGCTCGGCGTACAGCGGCAGGCGGGACAGGCGACGGTCGGAGGCGTCGGGCGCGCCGCGGTATTCGACCGCGATCGCCAGGTCGGCCTCGGAGTCGAGCAGCATGGCCAGGCTCTGGTCGCCTTCGGCGTCGAGCACGCGCACCCGGACGCCGGGCGCGTTGTCGCGCAGGGCGATGATCGCGGGGGACAGCACGGCGCTGATGGCGGTGGCGAAGCAGGCCACGGTGACCTCGCCGACCTCGCCCGCGGCGTACGCGGCCACCTCGGCCTCGGCGCGCTCGAGCTGGGCGAGGACCTCGTTGGCGTGGCTCAGCATGATCTTGCCGACGGCGGTGAGGTGGACGCCGCGCCCGTCGCGGGTGAACAGGCGGTGGCCCACCTCGTGCTCCAGCGCGACGAGCTGCTGGGACACGGCGGAAGGGGTGAGGTGCAGCGCGGCCGCCGCGGCGGTGACCGTGCCGTGGTCGGCCACCGCGCGCAGCGTGCGCAGCCGCCGCGTGTCTATCACGCAGCGAGAATACTCACCGGCGGACCGGGCGCGGTCCTCTTGGGGGTCGGGCGGGCCCGCGGGTCGGCGGGCGCGCCGCTCCAGGCTGGAAAAGGGGCGCGGGTCGGCGGGCCCACGCCGTCCTCTCGGATGGGGAGGGGTCAGCCTCGTGCCTGGATGAAGGCCTGGACGGCGCGTTCGACGTCCTCCTCCGAGTGGGCCGCCGACAGCTGGACGCGGATCCTGGCCTGGCCGTGCGGCACGACCGGGTACGAGAACCCGATCACGTAGATGCCCAGGTCGAGCAGGCGCTCGGCCATGGCGGCGGCCTCGGCGGCGTCGCCGATCATCACGGGCACGATCGGGTGGTCGCCGGGCAGGATGTCGAAGCCGGCCTTGGTCATCTCGCTGCGGAAGCGCGCCGTGTTGGCGCGCAGCCGCTCGCGGGCCTCGTTCGAGGTCTCCAGGAGGTTGAGGATGCGCAGCGACGCCGAGGCGATGACCGGGGCGAGCGAGTTGGAGAACAGGTAGGGCCGGGAGCGCTGGCGCAGCAGCTCGCAGATCTCCTTGCGGGCCGCGACGTAGCCGCCGCTGGCCCCGCCGAGGGCCTTGCCCAGCGTGCCGGTGATGATGTCGATCCGATCGGTGACGCCGTGCAGCTCGGGTGTGCCCCGGCCGGTCGGGCCGACGAAGCCGACGGCGTGGGAATCGTCGACCATGACCATGGCGTCGTAGCGTTCGGCCAGATCGCAGATGTCCCGCAACGGCGCGACATATCCGTCCATGGAGAACACGCCGTCGGTCACGATCAGCCGCCGCCGCGCCTCCGACGCCTCCTTCAGCCGGGCCTCCAACTCGGCCATGTCGCGGTTGGCGTACCGGAAACGCTGGGCCTTGGAGAGCCTGATGCCGTCGATGATGCTGGCGTGGTTGAGCGCGTCGGAGATCACCGCGTCCTGGCCGTCGAGCAGGGTCTCGAACACGCCGCCGTTCGCGTCGAAGCACGAACTGTAGAGGACGGTGTCCTCCATGCCGAGGAAGTCCGACAGGCGTGCTTCGAGCTCCTTGTGCACCTCCTGGGTGCCGCAGATGAACCGCACCGACGCCATGCCGAACCCCCACCGGTCCAGCGCCGCCTTGGCCGCCTCGATCACGTCCGGATTGTCGGCCAGGCCCAGGTAGTTGTTGGCGCAGAAGTTCAGCACCTCGCGCCCGGCCACGCCGACCTGGGAGCTCTGCGGGGTGGAGAGCACACGCTCGGGCTTGAGCAGCCCGGCCTCGGTGATCTCGTCGAGCGTCGCACGCAGCTGCTCGCGTACGTTCGTGAACATCAAGCGCTCCTGTCTATGGTCGCGGCCGCTTCGGCCTCCGTTGGCTCGTTCCTCGCTCTCTCCGGCCGAGCTCCTCCGCTCCAGTCCAGGATGACCTTGCCGGTGCGGCCGCTCGCGGCGGTGTCGAAGGCCGCGTCGAAGTCCCGGTACGAGAACCGATCGGTGATCACGGGAGTGAGGTCGAGGCCCTTCTCCAGCAGGACGGACATGTTGTACCAGGTCTCGAACATCTCCCGGCCGTAGACCCCCTTGATCGTGATCATGGAGGTCACGACGGTGGCCCAGTCGATGGCGAACTCCTCGGCGGGCAGCCCGAGCATGGCGATCTTCCCGCCGTGCGTCATGTGGGCGATCATGTCGCGCATGGCCTGGGGGCTGCCGGACATCTCCAGGCCCACGTCGAAGCCCTCGCGCATGTGGAGCCTGCGCATGCCTTCCTCGAGGGACTCGCGGGAGACGTTCAGCGCGAGCGAGACGCCGAGCTTGCCGGCCAGCTCCAGCCGCTCGTCGCTGACGTCGGTGATCATGACGTTGCGGGCGCCCACGTGCGTGGCCACGGCCGCCGCCATCAGCCCGATCGGCCCCGCGCCGGTGATCAGGACGTCCTCGCCGACCACGGGGAAGGACAGCGCGGTGTGCACGGCGTTGCCGAACGGGTCGAAGATGGCCGCCACGTCGGGGTGGACCTGGACGCGGTGGACCCAGACGTTCGAGGCGGGCAGGGTGACGTATTCAGCGAAGGCGCCGTCCCTGTTGACCCCGAGCCCGATCGTGTTGCGGCACAGGTGCCTGCGCCCGGCCATGCAGTTGCGGCACTTGCCGCAGACGAGGTGCCCCTCGCCGCTGACGAGGTCGCCGACGGAGACGTCCTCGACGCCCGGCGCCACCTCCACCACGTGGCCGGAGAACTCGTGCCCGACGATGAGCGGGAGTTTCAGGGCGTGCTTGGCCCAGTCGTCATATTTCCGGATATGGAGGTCGGTGCCGCAGATGCCGGTCCTCAGGACCCGGATCTTCACCTCGCCCGGCCCCACCTCCGGCTCCGGCACGTCGACCAGCCACAGACCGGGCTCGGCCTTCTCCTTGACCAGCGCTTTCATGGCTCCCATTCCCCCTAGGTCGAACTTAACGCACTCTGCCCGCCGGCCCCGGTCCATGTCCATCGAGGACTTCTTAAGTGCCCCCACAGCTAAGCTTCACGCCGTGGACGATCTGCGCATCGGGGTCATCGGCCTCGGCCTCCGTACGAGCCTCGCGCTGAACGCGCACCGCCCGGGCAAGGGATCGGTCGTGACCGCGTTATGCGACTCCGACCCGGCCACGCTCAAGCGGCAGGCCGATCGCTTCGACGCGGGGTTCACCACATCGGACCACCGCGAGCTGCTCGACCGCGACGACCTGGACGCGGTCATCGTGATGACGCCGGACGACACGCACGAGCGCATCGCGATCGACTGCCTGGAGGCCGGCAAGAGCGTCTACCTGGAGAAGCCGCTGGCCATCACCGTGGAGGGCTGCGACGCCATCCTCCGCGCCGCCCGCCGCACCGGGACCAGGCTGTACGTCGGCCACAACATGCGGCACATGGGCGTCGTACGCCTCATGCGCGACATCATCCGCAAGGGCGTCATCGGCGAGCCGAAGACCGTCTGGGTGCGCCACTTCGTCTCGTACGGCGGCGACTACTACTTCAAGGACTGGCACGCCGACCGCACCCGCACCACGGGGCTCCTGCTGCAGAAGGCGGCCCACGACCTCGACGTGATCCACTGGCTCGCGGGCGGCTACACCACCAGGGTCAACGCCTTCGGCGACCTCATGGTCTACGGCGACCTGCCGCACCGCGCCCCGGGCACGCCGCGCCCCGAGGGCTGGCTCAAGGAATACCAGTGGCCGCCGACCTCGCGCCGGGACCTGCACCACGTCGTGGACGTCGAGGACGTGTCGGTGATGAACATGCGCCTGGACAACGGCGTCATCGCCGCCTACCAGCAGTGCCACTTCTCGCCCGACTACGTGCGCAACTACACGGTCATCGGCACGGAGGGGCGGCTGGAGAACTTCGGTGACGGGCCGGGCGACACGGTCAAGGTGTGGAACACCGGGCCCACGGGCTACCGGGACGACTGCGACATCGCGTACAAGGTGCCGCCGGCGCAGGGGCCGCACGGGGGAGCGGATGCGGAGATCGTGGCGGAGTTCTGCAGGTTCGTCCGGGACGGTGGCGCCACGGACACCTCGCCGGTGGCGGCGCGGATGAGCGTGGCGGCCGGGTACATGGCGACGATGTCGCTGCGGGACGGGGGGATGCCGTACGACGTGCCGCCTCTGGATCCGGAGCTGGCCGCGTACTTCGACGGTGGGCAGGCTTGATGGCCGGGGAGGTGGGGGCGACGCCCGATGTGCCGAGCGCTCGGGTGGTGTCCATGCTCACGGGAGCGCCGGTGGAGGTCGATATGAGGCCCGGCAGCCCGCGTCCAGACGGTCTCACGCGAGGGACACGGCCGAGTGGCTGGACCTCCTGGCCACGATCAGGTGCCGCGTGCCGGAACCTGATGAGCCGGCCGGACAGTAGATATGTGTGGACATGTCATTACGGGCCCGGATACGGAGCGGGGATAAAGCCGCGTTCGGCGAGCTCTTCGACGACTACGCCAAAGCCGTCTACAACCATGCCTTCCGCCTGACCGCCAACTGGTCCACGGCCGAGGACGTGATGGCGCTGACGTTCCTCGAGGCGTGGCGATCAAGGGCACGGATCGACCCCGAGGGCGGCTCGCTGAAGCCCTGGTTGCTCGTCATCGCCACCAACGTGGCCCGTAACGTGCGCCGGGCCGCCCGCCGCCACGACGACGCCCTGGCCCGGCTGCCCAGAGGTGAAGAGGTGCCCGACTTCGCGGACGAGGTGGTGGGCCGCATGGACGACGCCGAGCGGCTGGCCGCGGTGCGTCAGGCGTACGGCCGGCTGCGCCGCCACGAGCAGGACGTCTTCGCCCTGTGCGTCCTCGGCGGCCTCGACTACGCCGAGGCCGCCGAGGCGCTCGGCATCCCCGTGGGCACCGTCAAGTCCCGGCTGTCGCGGGCTCGCAGAAAGCTCGCGCTTCTCGGGGAACCGCCCCCGGCGCCGCGACAGGTAGTAGGTGACCGAGGCCCCGAGAAGGAGGAGATCCGATGAACTGGCCGGCTGAACGCGATCTTCCCGAGGGCCGTCACCGACTGCTCAAGGAGTTCGTGATGACCGAGATCGACGCCAAGCCCGCGCGCAGGCGCCTCCCGCGCCTCGCCATCCTCGCCCCCGCCCTCGGGCTGGCGGCCGCCGCGGCGGTGGCCGTGCCGCTGCTGCTCGGCGGCAGCCCCGCGTACGCCCTGGCCAAGAGCCCCGAAGGGCTCATCAGCATCACCATAAACGAGGCCAAGGATCCGAAGAGGCTCCAGGCGGACCTTCGGGCGATGGGGGCGAACGTGGTCGTGGACTACATCCCCATGGGCAAGAAGTGCAGCCCGCAGCCGCGCAGCAGCCGCTTCCTCAGCAGTGAGGAGGCGCCGCTGTCGGTCTTCCCGCCGCCCAAGGGCTGGGAGCCGAAGAACGCTTCGGAGCTGAGCTTCCTCATCGACCCGCGTGTGATCGGCCCTGGTCAGACCGGGGTGCTGGAATTCAGCGTCTCGGAGGGCGACCGGGGGACGGTCGCGGGCATCTGGGCGCGCGTCGGCGAGGGGCCGATCGCCGAGTGCACGCTGGTGGACACCACGGATGCGCCCCTGTCCCACTGACTCCGGTGGCACGGCGAGTTCGGCGGGGGCGCGCTACGCCGTACGGAACGACGCCCGCCGCATGATCGGATGCGGCGGGCGTCGCCCTGGTCAGCGGGAGGTCAGCGCTCGGCCTCCTTGCGCTCACGCTCCAGGTCCGAGAACGGGGACGGCTCCTGGGCGCCCTGGGTGAGCTGGCGGGGGCCGTTCGGGCTCTCGGCCTCCTGCGCGTCGGCGACGGCCTCGGCCGCTGCCTCCGCCGCCTTGGCGGCCTCCTCCTCGGCCACCGCCGCAGTCTGCGGCACCTCGTCCCGCGTGGCGGCCGACCGCGGCAGCGCCTCCGTGAAGGCCTTCGAGACCCCCTGCAGCGCCGAGGTGACCTCGCTCGGGATCACCCAGAACGTGTTGCCGCTGCCCTGCGCCAGCTGCGGCAGCACCTGGAGGTATTGGTAGGCCAGCAGCTTCGGGTCGGGGTCGTTGCGGTGGACGGCCTGGAAGACCTGGTCGATGGCGCGCGACTGGCCCTCGGCCTCCAGGACGGCGGCGGCCCGCTGGCCCTCGGCCCGCAGGATGCGGGCCTGCTTGTCGCCCTCCGCCGTGAGGATCTGCGACTGGCGCTGGCCCTCGGCGTTGAGGATCGCGGCACGCTTGTCGCGCTCGGCCCGCATCTGCTTCTCCATCGCGTCCTTGATGGTCTTGGGCGGGTCGATGGCCTTGATCTCGACGCGGTTGACGCGCAGGCCCCACTTGCCGGTGGCCTCGTCGAGCACGCCGCGCAGCTGGCTGTTGATGGTGTCGCGCGAGGTCAGGGTCTTTTCGAGGTCCATGGAGCCGACGACGTTGCGCAGCGTGGTCACCGTGAGCTGCTCGACGCCGGCGATGTAGTTGGCGATCTCGTACGCCGCCGCCCGCGGGTCGGTGACCTGGAAGTAGAGTACGGTGTCGATCTCGACGACCAGGTTGTCCTCGGTGATGACGGGCCGCGGAGGGAAGGACACGACCTGTTCACGCAGGTCGATCATGGGATAGACACGGTCGATGTACGGGATGACGAAGTTGAGGCCCGGTTTGAGCGTGCGATGGTAACGGCCGAGACGCTCGACGTTGCGCGCCCGGGCCTGCGGGACGATCCGCACGGCCTTGAGCACGGTGAACACGGCGAAGAGTATGACGAGAAGTCCGACGAGCAAGAGCGGATCCATGGATCACTCCCGGGGATAGACGAGGGCTGTCGCCCCCTCGATCTCGATGATGTCGACGGTCGCCCCCGCGGGGATCACCAGGGTTTCGTCGTAGGCGCGCGCCGACCATTCCTCGCCCCCGACGCGTACTCGCCCGTCGCGCCCCGTCACTTCCGAGATCACATAGGCGGGTTTGCCGACCAGCGCTTCCACGCCGAACCGCTGGAGCTGCGGCTGCTTGATATGGCGCATCGCCAGCGGCCTGACGACCAGCAGGCCGGCCGCGGAGGAGGCGGCGAAGAACAGTAACTGCAGGGGGACGGGCAATCCGATGGCGGCGGTCGCGGCGGTCAGGAGAGCCGCCACGCCGAGGAGACCGAGCGCGGCCGTGAACGT
The DNA here is from genome assembly GCF_008065375.1 of Nonomuraea sp. SYSU D8015. GTDB lineage: Bacteria > Actinomycetota > Actinomycetes > Streptosporangiales > Streptosporangiaceae > Nonomuraea. The sequence continues at coordinate 249,492 of NZ_VJYI01000013.1, read as the reverse complement.
GAACAGCTCAGCCACACCGAGGACGAGTGCGAGGATTACCCAGATGATCCATTCATCCATGTCCGGCCCTCCTGTCGAGACAACGGGCCCGAGTCCGTGAGTGGTTCCCCTTTCTCTACCGTAATCCTGTATTTATCCCTGCGGCACCCGTCCACCTGCGGAATCGGCGGGAAGCAGAGAGCTTCCCTGTCTCCATTCCTCCCACGACAGTTGCCAGAAACCCCATCCGTTGTCCCACTCGAGCTCGCGGTCTGTGCCGGTGATGGTGACGGGGTCGCCGCGCAGGGTGGTGGCGTAGAACCAGGCGGCCTGATCGGGGCGGGAATTGATGCAGCCGTGGCTGACGTTCGCCTTGCCCTGCGCCCACACGTTGTCCTTGGCGTGCACGTATTCGCCGCTGTTGGAAATGCGCACGGCGTGGTCGATCATCAGGTCGTAGTAACCGGGCTCGCCCTTTTCCCGGCCGGGGGAGACCATGCGGACCGGATTGCCCTTGTCCATGGTCAGGTGGATGCCGCTGGTCGTGGTGTATTCGCGGGTGGTGGCCATGCCGGCGCTGATGGCCATGCGCTGGGCGACCTCGCCGTCGCGCAGGACGACCATCTGGTGCGTCCTGGTGTCGATCGTGCTGGTCTGCCCGCGGCCGACGGTGAAGGCGAAGGTGGAGTCGGTGGCGCCGTAGACGCCGGCGGCCGGGCGCACGCCGGCCAGGTGGGCGGTGACGGTGACGCGCTGCCTGGGCGCCCAGAAGCGGCGGGTGCGGTAGACCACCCGGGTGTCGCTCGTCCACCGCCACGCACCCTCGACCGGCTGCTCGGCCTTGACCTCGAGCGCCCGCTCGACGGCCGCCTTGTCGTCCACCGGGGTGTCGAAGTCGATGATGATCGGCATGCCGGTGCCGACGGTCTCGCCGGGGAGGGGCGCGGTCGCGGCGATCCCGAAGGCCCGCCCGGCCGGGCGGGTGCGGAAGCGGCCCATCGCCACCGTGGCGGGACCACGCGCACCCGCTGCCGTGGCGGCCACCGTGTATTCGGCCGCGGGTTTGAGCGTCCAGTCGGAGCGCCAGATCGTCTTGGAGGCGTCGAGCCTGCCGGGGACGGGCTCACCGCTCACATAGGCCGACACCTTGGTCAACCTGCCGCCGGACGCCCTGATCACCAGGCCGCGGTCGGGCCGGGCGCGCTTGCTGTCGAGGGCGGGCGAGATGTGCACGACCGGCGGTGTGACCGGTGTCTCCGCCGTCACGGGACCGCAGCCGCAAATCAGGAGAAAAGCGACACAAAGCGTCGCGGCTCGCCGCATGTGACTCCTGCTTTCCGAGGGAAGGGTGCTCCCAGGGTAGCGGTCAGTCAGCGGCCGAGCACGCTGAGTCACCTACACGATAGTTCCGGAAACCTCCCCCAATGTCAGGTCGCCGGCGGTGGCCCGGATGGTCACGGTGTCGCCGTCCTCGAGGAAGGCGCGGGTTTCACCGCCCGCCAGCTTGATCGGGTCGGTCCCGTTCCAGGTCAGCTCGATGAGCGAGCCCCGCTCGCCCGGCTCGGGTCCCGAGATCGTGCCGCTGGCGAACAGGTCACCGGTCCGCAGCGACGCCCCGTTCACAGTCATGTGCGCGAGCATCTGGTCGGGCGTCCAGTACATGCTCGAATACGGCGGCCGTGATACGACCTCCCCGTTGAGCAGGATCTCGAGGGAGATGTCCAGCCCCCAGTCGCCCTGCCTACGGAGGTACTCGACCGGCTCAGGGTCCTGCGGGCGCCCGGGGATCCTGGGCAGCGCCTCCAGCGGCGTGATCCACGGCGAGATCGACGTGGCGAACGACTTGGCCAGGAACGGCCCCAGCGGACGGTATTCCCACGCCTGGATGTCCCGCGCGCTCCAGTCGTTGACCAGCGTCACCCCGAACACGTGCTCCTCGAAGGCCCCGGCGGACGTGCCGAGGGTCGTGGGCACGCCGACCACGAACCCCAGCTCCGCCTCCAGGTCGAGCTTTTCGCACGGTCCGAACCGGCCCTCGCCGAGCTGCCCCCGCGGCCGTTTGACCGGCGTGCCGGACACGACGACCGTGCCCGCCCTGCCGTGGTATCCGATCGGCAGGTGCCGCCAGTTCGGCAGCAGCGGCTCGGTGTCGGGGCGGAACATCCGGCCGACGTTGCTCGCGTGGTCGAGCGAGCAGTAGAAGTCGACGTAGTCGCCCACCTCGAACGGCATGTGGAGCTGCACCTGCGCCAGCGGGATCAGGTGGGGCTCGGTCACGGACAGGTCGTCGGTGAGCTTGTTCCTGATCAGCTCCCGGGTGTCGTGCCAGGCCGTGCGCCCCCTGGCCATGAACGGGTTGAGCGACGGGGCGGCGAACACCTCGTCGTGCAGCGCGGCGGTCAGGTCGAGCACTTTGTCGCCGTACCGCACCCCCACCCGGGGCGACTCCCCGGGCAGGGAGAAGACGCCGTAGGGCAGGTTGTCCACTCCCCAGCTCACGAATACTCCTCGATCAGTCCGAGCGCCTGCAGGTCTTCCGCGGGCGTGCTGGTGTTGCACGAGCCGTAGCTCACGAGCAGCCGCCGTGCCCGCTTGGCTGTCTCCTCCGACACGGCGTGCGCGAGCCGTACGAGATGGCCCACGTCGGTGCTGCGCAGCACGGGCGCGGGATCGCGTCCCTCGGCCGCCTCGCAGACCGCGAGCAGCAGATTGAGGAAGCCGTGCCGGTCCACGCCGAGCGAGGGGTCGAAGTGGCGTACGGCGTGGTGCAGCCCGGCCGTGGCCTTGAACGGCACGTCCCGCTCGACGCAGGACCTGATGAACATCCCGAGCTGCTCCGCCGCCGGGAAGGCGTCGGCGGTCAGGCCGCCGCAGCGCACCTTCAGCCCGGCGCCGTCGGGCACGTCCATGCCGATCCTGCGCGGCGGGACCTCGGCGAACAGCCGGACCCCGTCGGGCAGCCGCAGCCGCTGGGCCAGCGCCTCCACCGTCTCGCCGTCCGGCAGCGGCATCTCGACGATGTCCACCGGCAGGTCGTCGAAGGGCGGCAGCTCCGGCGTGTCCACGATCAGGCCGATCCGCCGCGGCCGGTAGTCCTTGGCCCGCAGCCGGTCGATCCGGCTGGCCGGGCAGAGGAAGCGGTGCGTGAGCACCGGGTTGCCGCGCTCCAGGTCCCGCCGGTTGCGGGCGAGCGCCTCGTCCATGTGCAGGGACGTCGGCGGGAACAGTCCCGCGTCGTCCACCAGTGCCGTGTAGAGCATCATCGCGACCAGGTCCACGCGTAGCCGGGATCCTCGCAGGACAGAGCGCCCTGACCGAGGTCGAGCGGGCGGAAGGTGTCGACCATCACGGCCATCTCGCTCGTGGTCGTGACGCCCCGCGCGACCGCGTCGATCACCGCCTCGACCGCGCCGGGCTGCGGCCCGTGCGTGAACCCGGCCGGGTGCAGTGAGATCGAGCCGACGTCGATGCCGGAGCCCTTGCGCGCGGAGTAGTCGCCACCCACGTAGAACATGAACTCGTCGGAGTCCACGTTGTGGTGGTTGTAGGGGATCGGGATCGCCTCGGGGTGGTAGTCGAGCGGCCGCGGGCAGAACGAGCACACCACGAACCCGGGCCCCTCGAACGTCTGGTGCACGGGCGGCGGCGCGTGCGTCTTCTTCACGATCGGCTCGAAGTCGTCGATGTTGAACGCGAACGGATAGAGGTAGCCGTCCCAGCCCACCACGTCGAACGGGTGGTTGCGGTAGACGAGCCTGGTCAGCCCGCCGCGCGTGCGCACCAGCACCGGCACCTCCTCGCCCTCGACGACGAGCGGCTCGGCGGGGGAGCGCAGGTCGCGCTCGCAGTACGGCGCGTGCTCCAGGAACTGCCCGTACTGCGACAGGTAGCGCTTGGGCGGCCTGATGTGCCCGGACGCCTCGATGGCCAGCACGTTGACCCGGCCGTTCGGCACCCACCGGTGAATGGTCCCGGTCGGGATGACGACGTAGTCGCCCTCGCCGGCCTCGATCACGCCGTATGTGGACTCGAACCGGACGGAGCCCGCCTGCACGTAGACGCACTCGTCGCCCATCGAGTTGCGGTAGAGCTCGCTCGGCTGGTCGCTGGTGGCGTACGACAATCGGACGTCGCCGTTGCCGGCCAGCAGCATGCGCCCGCTGACGAGGTCGCCGGCGCTGGACAGCTCCTGGGTGCGGAAGTGGCGCGGCGAAAGCGGCAGGTTGGGCTCCAGGCGCGTCTCCGTGACCGGTGTGACGGCCTCCGCCTTGACGATCGCGGTCGGCAGGTAGCGGTGGTAGAGCAGCGAGGAGTCGGACGAGAACCCCTCCTCGCCCATCAGTTCCTCGGCGTAGAGACCGCCGTCCGGCCGCCTGAACTGCACGTGCCGCTTGCGCGGCACCTCCCCAACGACGCGATAGTACGGCATCGGCCCCTCCAGCGTTCGTCCGTTTATCGGACGGAACTGTCCTCTATGTGTAACTACCGTCCGCTATCGGTCTGGAGATGTCAACCCAGCCCCTTCAACCGAGCCCCTTTAACGGAGCGCTGACGACAGCTCGGCCGCGGCGGCCACCACCCGCGGCCCCGTGGACTCCTCCAGCGGGCCGAACGTCACCACACCCACTGAGGCCTCCAGCCACGGCAGCCCGGTGACCGGCGCGGCGACCCCCCGGGCACCCTCCTGCAACTGCCCCTCCGTGACGAAGTAGTCGTCGCGCCCTTCGCGCAGCGCCAATATCGCCTGCCCGGCCGCGCCTTTCGTGAGCGGATGGCGCGAGCCCTCCCGGTAGGCCACGTGCATATTGGTCCAGGACGGCTCGACCACGGCCACGGCCAGCCCGTCGTCGCCCTCGGCCACGGTCAGGTGCGCGGTCGCGCCGACCTTCTCTGCCAGCCGCCGCAGCGTCGGCACCGCCGCCGCCCGCAGCAGCGGCTGCACGGCCTGCGCCAGCACGAGCACCCCGAACCCGAGGTGCACCCGCCCCTCGGCGTCCCTGCGGACGAAACCCTCGTTCATCAGCGTCGTCAGCAGCCGGTAGACCACCGGGCGGCTCAGCGACAGCTCGGCGCTCAGCTCGGTCGGCGTGCGTCCGCCTCTGCCGTCGGCGAGCAGTCTGAGCAGGCGGAGCCCACGCTCCAGGGTCTGGGCGGATTCAGCGACCATGGTCCGATTATCCAGTGGCACTGCCTGGTGACGCTGTGCGGTGATGGGGGTACGTAGGGGAAGTAGCCGGAGCCAGGGGGTGACGATGAGGCGAAGGTGGGTTCTCGTGCTGGCCGGGCTGGCCGTGTGCGCGCTGGCCGCCGTGGTGCCTTCCGTCTCCACCCCCATGACGTTGATGTCCCGGCACGTGCCCGCCGACCCGCCGCAGAGCCACCTGGTCGAGGACACCTTCTACGTCACCGAGGGCATCGAGGTCAGCCTGCGGCTGCTGCCCGTCGCCAAGGGCGTCGCCTTCCGCTCCGGAGACCTCGCCGTCGGGGTCAAGGTCGACCAGAGGGGCCGGCTGTACGGCACGCCGGAGCGCTCCGGCACGTACGTCGCCCCCGTCCAGTTCTGCGCGGGTCAGGCCTGCCACGAGCAGGAGGTCACCCTCGTGGTGCTCGGCAACGTGCCCTGGGGGCCGCGCGACCTCACCTTCCCCGGCAAGGTCGGCGCCCCGCTGGACGGCGAGATCGGCATCAATGGCGGCCCCGCCGGCGTGCTCCCCGCCTTCACCGTCACCGACTACGCCAAGCTGCCCGACGGCGTGACCATCGGTCCGGACGGCCACGTGAGCGGCGTCCCCACCACGCCGGGCATCTCCGAGGTCCCGGTGCGCATCTGCGTGGCGGGCAACTGCGCGGGCGTCGTCGTGCGGCTCATCATCGTGTGAGACCGGGGACGGTAGGGCGTACCCCACCTGAACTGGGGGGACGGCGGGCGTGATCGGTGCGGCGCCGCGGCGGAGACTCCTCATGTAAGGCCCTCACCCCCTTTGGAGGTTCGACATGAGCACCGTCGCAGAAGCCCGCAGGACCGAGTTGCCGCCCGTCGTGCCCGCCGCCGCCATGCTCTGGCTGTCGGCCGTCGCGCTCGGCGCGTTCGAGGCCGCGCTGATGGTCAGCCAGGAGCTCCTCGCGGGCACGTCCACGGTCGCCGGAGTGCTGCCCGGACTCGGGTTCCGGCTGGCCGTCTTCGCCGGCGCGACCTTCCTGGCGTTGCGGCTCAAGCGCGGCCAGAACTGGGCGCGGTGGACGCTGGCCGGCACGCTGGGCGTGTTCGGCACCCTGTCGCTCGTGGTCGAGCCCGTCCGGTGGCTGCTGGACGGCGGCTCGATCGCCGAGGCCGTCGCCGGGATGGACGCCGTGGGCTGGGTCTTCGCGGTCAGCCGGATCCTGCACCTGACGGCCGTGCTCGGCGCGATGGTGCTGATGTTCCAGCCCCGGGCCAACGCCTACTTCGCCTCGGCGTCCGCCCGGGCCGGCGCGAGCTGAGGCGCGCGCAGGTTGCGCACTCCCGGGGCGAGCAGCGCGGCGAGGGTGCACAGCACGACGATGGCGGCGCAGCCGAGCAGGGCGCCCTCCGTGCCGAACACCTCCGCCGCCGGCCCCGCCAGCATCAGGCCGATCGGCCCGAACATCAGCGACCCGAGCATGTCGTACGAGCTGACCCGCGACAGCGCCTCGGCCGGCACCTCGCGCTGCATCGTGGTCTGCCAGAGCACGCCGAACACGTCGAAGGAGACCCCGAGCACGAACGCCCCGGCCACGATCCCCCAGATCGGCGCGTCCAGCCCGAGCAGCACGTACGGCAGCGCGGTCGGCAGGCAGAGAAGCACCCCTAGCATGATCGGCCGGCTGGGCCGCAGCCGGATGGAGAGCAGCACCCCGGCGATCATCCCGATGGCCTCGCCCGCGAGGAACCACGACCACGTCAACGCGCCGTCCGCGTTCTCCTTGGCCCACAGCGGGCCGAGCACCCCATGCCCGGCCTGGATGGCCATGACCAGCAGGGAGAACTGGGCGACCACCACCCAGAGCCACTGCCGCGAGCGGAACTCCCGCCATCCGTCGCGCAGGTCGGCCAGCACGGAGTGCCGCTCCTCGCGGGGTCGCTCGCCCGGCTCCAGCCGAAGCATCCCGATCAGCACGCCGGCGAGGGCGAACATCGCGCCACTCGCCGCCAGCGCCCAGCCGCCGCCGAACAGCGCAACCGTCCCGCCGCCGAGCACCGCACCGGCCACCCGCGAGGCGTTCGCGCCCAGGCCGAGCATCGCGTTGCCGGTCTGCAGCCGGTCCTGCGGCACGACCTCGGGGATGATCCCCTGCAGCGCCGGGAACACGACGGCCGCGGCGGTCCCGCCCAGCGCGGCCGCGGCGACCAGGGCGGGCAGCGGGGTCCAGCCCGTGAGCAGCATGACGCCCAGCGTGGAGAACGCCGCCGCCATCATCAGCTCGCCCGCCATCATCACCCGCTGCCGCGGCATCCGGTCCGCGATCACGCCGCCGACCAGCATGAACGCGATCATTGGCAGTGACTCGGCGGTGAGCACGACGGAAAGGGTGGTGGCGTCCGCGCCGGGCAGTTCGAGGATGCCGAAGGCCAGTGCCACGGGGGCGAACGTGCTGCCCAGCACGGAGATCGTCCGCGCGGTGAGAAGCATCGCGAACCGGCGATCCCGGAGCAGCCCGAGATCGCGTCCATAACCTTGCACTGGCGTTTACCCCCTACAAACAGCCAAACTCCCCTATCTTGCCGCACTTCTTGTCACCTCGTAACAAGACCGAATGAGGAATGTGCAGGGGTTTGGCAAGAATCCCGCCCTCCTTCTCCCGTAATTTGCTAGGTCCCTGAAACGAGGGGACTCGGCATGCCTGACACGTTGATCGACCGGGTGGCGCGGTGGGCTCGGGAGGCGCCCGGCGCGCCCGCGTACACGTTCGCCGACTACCTCGGGGACGGCGCGCGCCGGACGTACACCTGGGGCCAGGCCGACCTCAAGGCCAGGGCGCTGGCCGTGCGGCTGCGCGAGCTCGCCCGGCCCGGCGACCGGGCGGCGGTGCTCGCGCCGGCGGGGCTCGACTACGTGGTCGCGGTGCTGGGCACGATGTACGCGCGGCTCGTGGCGGTGCCGCTGTTCGCGCCCGGGCTGCCGGGGCACGCCGAGCGGCTGGATCGGGCCTTCTCCGACGCCGACCCCGCGGTGGTGCTGACCACCACGGCCGCGCTGCCCGGGGTCGCGGACTTCACCCGGCTGCCGGTCGTCACCGTGGACACCGTCTCCGACCTGCTCGCCGACGAATGGGAGCCCGAGCCCGTCGGGCCGGACGACCTGGCCTACCTGCAGTACACCTCCGGCTCCACCCGCGCGCCCGCCGGCGTCGAGATCACCCACGGCAACCTGGCCGCCAACGCCGCCCAGCTCTGGGAGGCCTTCCGGGCCCGGCCCAGGACGTCGGTGGCTGTTTTGTGGCTGCCGCTCTTCCACGACATGGGGCTGGTCGCCACGGTGGCGATGCCGATGATGGGCGGCAACCAGGCCGTGTTCATGGATCCGGTGGCGTTCGTCATGAGCCCGGTGCGGTGGCTGCGGCTGCTGTCGGAGTACGACGACGTGTTCACCGGCGCGCCCAACTTCGCCTACGAGTTCACCGCCGCCCGCGTGCGCCCCGGCGACAAGGCGGGGCTCGACCTGTCCAGGGTGCGGGTCATGCTGAACGGCGCCGAGCCCGTCAGGCCGGGCGCGATCGAGGCGTTCGACGCGGCCTTCGCCGGGTGCGGGCTGCGGCCCGAGGCGCACACGCCCGCGTACGGGCTGGCCGAGGCGACGGTGTTCGTGTCCGCGACGGGCCGGGACGAGGCGCCCGTGGTGACCGGGTTCTCCCGCGAGGCCCTGAGCGAGGGCTGGGCCGTGCCGTGCGCGGAGGGGGAGCGCAGCCTGCTTGTCTCCTGCGGGCGGCCGTACGGGCAGCGGGTCAGGATCGCCGGCGAGTCGGGCGCGCTTCCCGACGGGCGGGTGGGGGAGATCTGGGTGCAGGGGCCGAACGTGGCCCGCGGCTACTGGCGCGACCCTGAGCGGACGGCGGAGGCGTTCACCCACGGCGCGGACGGGACCTGGCTGCGCACCGGCGACCTCGGCGTGATCCACGACGGCCGGCTGTACGTCACCGGGCGCATCAAGGACATGGTCATCGTGGACGGGCGCAACCACTACCCGCAGGACATCGAGGCCACCGTGCAGGAGGCGCACGAGGCGGTGCGGCGGGACCGGGTGGCGGCGTTCGCGGTGCCGGGTGAGGAGACCGAGCGGCTCGTCGTGGTGGCCGAGCGGTCGCGCCGCGGGTTGTCGGCCGACGTGAAGGAGGTCGGGCGGGCGGTACGGGCCGCCGTCCGGACGAAACACGATTTATCCGTACATGACTTCGTGCTGACCGAGGCCGGGGCCGTCCCCAGGACGTCCAGCGGGAAGATCGCCCGGCGCGCGTGCCTGCGGGCGTACCTGGACGGCGCCCTTGTTTGAGTCCGCCGGCCGGCTGGTCTACCGCGGCAGATGGACGCTGCTGGTGCTGAGCCTGGCGGCGGCCGTCCTCGTGGTGCCGCTGGGGTTCGAGCTGTTCGGGCGGATGGCCGACGGCGGCTTCGAGGACCCGCGCGCGGACTCCACCACCGCCGCGCGCTGGAACGACGAGTGGTACGGCCGCCACGCCCCCGACGTGGTCGTCCTCTACCGGCACCCGACGGTCAAGGCGCGGGACCCGCGATACAAGAGGGCGGTGCACGACTCGCTGCGGGCGCTGCCGAAGGAGCACGTGCGCGGGCTGGCCACGTACTGGACGACCGGGTCGAAGCGGATGGTGTCGAAGGACGGGCGGTCGACGTACGCGCTGGTCACCCTCAAGGGCGACAAGCAGGCCGCCTACGCCGCGATCGCCGACCGGCTGCGCCGCGTCCACAACCTGTACGTCGAGGTCGGCGGGTCCGTGCCGCTGCTGAAGGAGCTCAACGACCAGACCGCCGCCGACCTGGCGCGCGCCGAGGCCATCTCCATGCCGGTGCTGCTGGTGCTGCTGGTGATCGTCTTCGGCAGTCTGGTGGCCGCCGGGCTGCCGCTGCTCGTGGGGCTGTTCGCGGTGCTCGGCGCGCTGGTGCTGCTGCGGCTGCTCACCGAGGTCACCGAGGTCTCGGTCTTCTCGCTGAACGTCGTCACCATGCTCGGGCTCGGGCTGGCCGTGGACTACTCGCTGTTCGTGCTCAAGGCGTTCAGGGAGGAGATCGCCGGCGGGGCCTCGAACGAGCAGGCCGTGGTGCGGACCATGGCCACGGCCGGGCGGACGGTGGCCTTCTCCGGGCTGACGGTGGCCACGGCGCTGCTGGGGCTCCTGCTGTTCCCGCAGATGTTCCTGCGCTCGATCGGCCTGGGCGCGGCCGCCGTGGTGCTGGTCGCGATGGGGGCCGCGCTCGTCGTGCTGCCCGCAGTGCTCGGGATACTCGGACGCCACGTGGACGCCCTGCGGATCACCCCTCGGTTCGGTGACGGGCGGCGCGACGGCGGCATGTGGCACGCCGTGGCGTCCAGCGTGATGCGGCGGCCCGTCCTGTATCTGGTCGCCGTGAGCGGCGTGCTGGTGGCGCTGTCGCTGCCGTTCCTGCGTGTGGAGTTCGGCAACGTGGACCACCGCGTGCTGCCGGCCGCCTCCGAGAGCCGGCGGGTCGCCGAGGCCGTCGATCGCGACTTCGCCAGGAACTCCATGGCCGCGATCGACGTGCACGTCCTGGTCGAGCGCTCCTTCACCGAGCAGCCCGCCATCCCGGGGCCGCTCGGCCAGGGGCACACGGGGATCAGCGCCGTCACACCCGTGTCCCCTTCCGACGCCAAGCCGCTCGCCGACCGGCTGCGGCGGCTGCCGCACGTGGCCGGGGTCGACGTGGCCGGGATGTCGCAGGACAACGGGGCCGTGCGGCTCGCCGTCCGCTACGACGTGGACCCCATGTCGGACGAGGCCGAGGAGCTCGTCAGGTCGATCAGGGGCCTGGCGCCGCCCGAGCCGAACGTGCGGCGGGTCGTGGTCGGTGGGCCGACCGCCGCGCAGATGGACCTGATGGACAGCCTGGCCGCCACGCTGCCGTGGATGGCGCTGGTGGTGGCGGCGGTGACGGCGGTGTTGCTGTTCGCGGCGTTCGGGTCGGTGGTGCTGCCGCTGAAGGCGCTGCTGATGAACGTTTTGTCCATCGGGGCGTCGTTCGGGGTCGTCGTGTGGGCCTTCCAGGACGGGCACCTCGCCTCCGCGCTGGGGTTCACCTCCACCGGGTCCATCGAGGCGACCGTGACCGTGCTGATCCTGGCCGTGGTGTTCGGGCTGTCCATGGACTACGAGGTGTTCCTGCTGTCGCGGGTGCGGGCGGAGTGGCTGCGTACGGGGGACAACGCGGCTGCCGTGGCGGCGGGGCTGCAGCAGACGGGCGGAGTGATCACCAGTGCGGCGCTGTTGCTGCTGGTGGTCATCGGGGCCTTCTCCACGGCGGGGATCACGATCGTGAAGCTGCTCGGGGTGGGGCTGTTCGTGGCGATCGTGGTGGACGCGACGCTAGTGCGGGCGCTGCTGGTGCCGGCCACCATGCGGCTGATGGGCGGCGCCAACTGGTGGCTGCCCCGTCCGCTCCGCGCCTTCCACCGCCACATCGACGCGCACGACCGGCCTGCCCCCGCCCGCGCGCTCCCTCCCACGGTCCACGCGGCTGCCGCACCGCGCCCCGCCCCGGCCCGAGGGCTCCCCGCACTGGCCCACGGGCTCCCCGCCCCGGCCAGCCCCGCCCCGACTCTCCCCGCCCCGGCCGGCTCCGCCCCGGCTCGCCCCGCGCCGGCGCCGCGGCCCGTCGCCCCGCCCGTGGGGGCGGCTGGTGGCCGGCGTGCGATCGAGCCCGCCGCGGAGGGCGGCGCCGGGCCCGCGGTGACCGTCAACGGGCGGCCCGCCGTCTTCGGCGTGGACACCGACCCCGTGCCGCTGGCGGCCGAGCACGAGTCGGCGCCGGCCGAGCGCGGGCCGGTGCGAGCCGAGGGCGGGCCGGTGGTGGACCCGGGTGGGCATGTCAACGGGCGGCGGCAGCTCGTCCAGGCCAGCTCCTTCAGGAAGCATCCCTACTCCGCTCTCGCCGAGTCCGCGTCACCCGAGGAGCCCGAGGATGAGGACGACCGGCCGCGGTGGGTCAGGGTCACGGCGGGGCGGACCCGGGAGGTGCGGGCGACCCCGGACGGGGCGGGATGGATGTGGGTGGAGGTCGACTCGTGAGCGGCATCGCCCTCACCCGGCGCCCCGCCACGACCGGGCCGCTGCTGCTGGTGGTGGTCGGGCTGGCCGGCTTCCTGACCACCCTGGACAACACGGCCGTCACCGTCGCGCTCCCCAGCATCCAGCGCGACCTGGGCGCCGGCCTGTCCGCGCTCGAATGGGTGGCCACCGGCTATCTGCTGACCTTCGCGGGCCTCATGCCGGCGGGCGGCCGCCTGGCCGACGTCCACGGCCACCGCAAGGTGCTGCTGGCCGGGCTCGCCGCGTTCACCGTGGCCTCGCTCGGCGCCGGGCTGGCCACGACGATCCACCTGCTGGTCGCCGCCCGCCTCGCCCAGGGCGCCGGGGCGGCGCTGGTCCTGCCTGCCACGCTGGCCGTGCTGGCCGGCCGGGACGAGCGGCAGCGGTCCATGGGCGTGGCCGTGTGGATGGCGTCCGGGGCGGGCGCGCTGGCGCTCGGGCCGGTCGTGGGCGGGTACCTGAGCCAGCACGCCCACTGGAGCTGGGTGTTCCTCGTCAACGTGCCGATGGGCGCCGTGGTGATCGCGCTGGCCTCGGTGGCGGTTCCGCACGCGGGTGGCGGGGTCCGGAGGTCGCTGGACGTGCCCGGGGTGCTGGCCTCGGTGGCGTTCCTGGCTTCGGGGACGTTCGCGTTGATCCAGGGCGGCGCGCACGGCTGGGACTCGCCACCGGTCGTCGCCGCCCTGCTGGTCTGCGCGGGCAGTGGGGCGGCGTTCGCGCTGGTCGAGCGGCGGGCCGCCGATCCCATGGTGGACCTGCGGCTGTTCGCGGTCAGGGCCTTCACCGGCGGCGTGGTCGCGCAGGTGCTCTGGGGACTCGGGGTCAACGGGGTGTTCTTCTACACGGCGCTCTTCCTGCAGGGCGTGCTCGGGTTCACGCCCACCGCCTCCGGGCTGGCGTTCGTGCCGCTGGCCCTGCTGGTCGTGCTGGTCACGCCGCTGGCGCCGGCGGTGGAGCGGCGGCTGGGCGCCGGGCGTACGGTGGCGATCGGGCTCACGCTGGTCGCCGGCGGGATGGCGGTCGCGGCCACGCTGGAGGCGGGCGACGGGTGGGCTCGGCTGCTGCCCGCGGTCTGTGCGATCGGGGTGGGGTCGGCGCTGACCATGCCCCTGGGGTCCGCGGTGCTGGGCGCGGTGCCGGAGGAACGGGCCGGGGTGGCGGGCGGCGTGTTCTCGGTCAGCCGCGAGATCTCCGGTCTTTTCGGCATCGCCGCCGTCGGGGTGATCGTGCACGCCGCCGCGGGCTTCGCCAGTGGGTACGCGGCCGGCCTGCTGGTGGCGGCCGGGTTGGTGCTGGTGGGGGCGCTGGTCAGCCTGGCGGCGCTGCCATGAGGACGGCCGTGCTGGCCCTCGGCTCCAGGGGCGACACGCAGCCGTGCGCGGCGCTGGCCCGAGGGCTGGCAGGGCGCGGGCACGAGGTCACGCTCGTCGCGGCCGGGCGGTACGCCGGGCTGGCCGGGCCCGGGGTGTCGTTCGCGCCGTTGGGCGTGGATCCCGTCGCGATCATGGAGAGCGAGGAGGGGCAGGCCTGGCTGCGGAGCGGGCCCACGGGGTTCGTACGAGGCCTCAGAACCGTCGTCGAACCGCTGGCCGCGAAGCTGGTCGCCGAGGTGGACACCGCCTGCGCGGGCGCGGACCTGGTGCTCGCCCCCGCGCTCGGCGCCTTCGGCAGGCACCTCCACGAGCGATACGGCATCCCGTACCGGATCCTGCAGCTCCAGCCGAGCGAGCCCACCGGCGCGTTCCCGAATCCGCTCCTGCCGTTCGCCTCCCTGGGGCGGCTCGGCAACCGGGTCAGTTACGCGCTCGTGGAGCGGCTCGGGTGGCTGGTGCTCGGGCGGATGGTGAACCGGCTGCGGGCCGGGGTGCTGGGGCTCGGGCCGACGCGGGGCAGCCCGTTCGCGGCCGACCGGCGGGACCGGGTGCCGGTCCTGTGCGGGGTCAGCCCGCTGGTCGTGCCGCGGCCCAGGGACTGGCCCGAGTACGTGCACCTCACCGGGTACTGGCGGCTCTCGGGGAGCGGAGGGCTGGGCGATCTCGAGGATTTCCTGGCGGACGGGCCGCCGCCCGTGTACGTGGGGTTCGGGAGCATGGTGCCGGGAGAGCCCGGGCGGGTGGCCGAGGAGGTCGTCGCCGGACTGCGGCGGGCCGGCCTGCGGGGCGTCGTCCAAGGGCTGCCCGTCGAGGTGTCCGACGACGTCGTGCGGGTGGGGGAGGTGGCGCACGACCTGCTGTTCCCGCGGATGGCGGCCGTCGTGCACCACGGCGGGGCCGGGACCACGGGGACGGCGTTGACGGCCGGGGTGCCGGGCGTCGTGTGCCCGTTCTTCTCCGATCAGCCCTTCTGGGGGCGGAGGGTGGCCGCGCTCGGGGCCGGGCCGCCGCCGTTGCCGATCGGGCGGTTCAGCGGGGGCGAGCTGGCTGCGCGGCTGCGCGCCGTACCGAAATATCGCGAAAAATCAGCGCAACTGGGGCGGCTACTCCGCGTGGAGAACGGCGTGGAGAAGGCCGTCGATCTCATTGAACGTTGTTGATCGTCCAGATATGGTGCATATGCCCACGATCACCCCCTGGAAGTTAGGTGCCATGCGACAGCGGCTGCGGCAGCTCCTCGTCATCGGACTAGCCCTCTCATTCCTCGGCGTCGGCGTTCCAGCGTGGTCGGAGGACGACCCGAGAAGCTGTAACGACCTGCTGTCCAGCGACACCCCCGCGTTCGTGGTCTGCACGTGGATGGCCACGCCCGAGGAGGCCGCGGACATCGCGAGGTTCTGGCTGAACAACGACGGCGAGAACATGAAGGAAGCCGGTCCCCTGAACGCCCCCGAGGTCGACTGCACCGACCCGGGCACCGACTGCACGCACGACAGCGAGGGCGACGGCGAGGCGCACGACGTGGGCGACCCGGACGTCGAGGGAGCCGAGGACGGCGGCAAGCCCGAATGCCAGAACGGCGAGGAGTGCTACACCGACCCCACCGGGATCACCGCCGAGGAGAAGACCGCCGCCCAGCAGACGCCGGCCGGCCAGGCCGCGCAGACCGCCGCCCAGACCACCATGCGCCTGTGGATCGAGACGGAGCTGGCCGACGACTACAAGGCGGGCAAGCTGGCCGAGGCCGCCAAGAAGATCGCCGCGCTGGCCGCCGCGCAGCCGGGCGTCGTGGGCATCCGCTTCACCTCGCAGCTGGGCTACAACCAGACGTTCGCCAGGGCGGAGGAGCTGGACGAGTTCGTCACCGAGGCGACGGCCGCGCTGCGTGGCCTGGTGCCGGGCAAGAAGCTGGCCGCGCACACGCTGGTGCCGGTGTTCGGCTGCGGTGCGAACGACGCCTGCAAGGCCGAGATCGCCAAGAAGTACCCGCTGCTCGACCCCGACCGTATCGGCGCCTGGCTGGCCAAGGGCCACATCGACCAGCTCGCTCTGGACAGCGGCCACTTCGCCACCGAGTACGCCACCTGGAAGATCGACGCCGCCGAGGCCCAGCGCAACCAGTCGATCCAGGTCCGCGCCCGCGCCTGGGACGCCTACGCCCAGATCGCCGTCGAGGACGCGATCTTCGCCGCCGCCCCGCTCACCGAGGAGCAGACCGCCAAGGCCATCACCGACCGCATCGCCGCCCCGCTCCAGGACGACGCCGCGGAGACGGTCACCCTGTGGACCCGCTGGCAGAACGACCAGGGCCAGGTCAGCCGTGTGTACGGCGAGAAGTGGGCCGCCAACGCCACCTGGGACCAGCTCAAGAAGCTCGGCTCGGTCCGCGCCCGGCTGGCCACCGTCTACGACCCGGCCAGTCCCGAGGTGGACGTGGCCACCGACCTGAAGAACCTCTCCGAGGTCTTCGGCCAGGTCTACCTGCACGCCGCATAGGCCGTCACGTCCTTCGCGACCCGTCGGCTCGACGCCGGCGGGTCGCCGCGCGTGAACCGGATCTCCGCGCGCTCGCCGCCGGTGTCTAGCCGTTCCGCAGTCCCAGCGCGGACACGATCATCGGGTACGACCTCTTGAACTCCCGGATCCAGTACGGCCACGTATGCGTGCCGTTCCCGTACAGATGGAGCGTGTGCTGGATGCCCAGCCGATCGAGCCGCGCACTCAGCGCCTTGCCCGTGTAGGCCGAGAGCGGCTCCCCGAGGTGCGCCGGATGCCACGGCGAGCCCGGCGGGTCCAGCGGGCCCTGGAAGCTGGTGGTGCCGCTGGAGATGTAGATGCTCACGCCCTTGAGGTTCGGCGCGAGGGCCATGGGGTCGTTGGCGGCCCACACCTTCTCGTCCCTCTTCGGGTGTCCCCACAGGGCGAGTGGGTCCTGCTTCTCGCTGGCCTGGGCCTGCATGATGATCGCGGGGATGCCGGGGAGCCGGGTGGCCAGGATGCCGCTGTAGGCCCCGGCGAAGCGGAACATGCCGGGGTGGCGGGCGGCGTACTTGATCGCGCCGTACGCGCCCATCGACAGGCCCGCCACCGCGCGGCGGGTCCCGGCGCGGTAGCCGATCTCCAGCAGCCGGCGCACCTCGTAGGTGTGGAAGGTGGCCCACGCCGGGCTGCCGCCCCTGCCGCCGTTGTGCCAGTCCGAATAGTTGCCCGCCCGGCCGGCCTCCGGCATGACGACGATGGCGTCCAGGTTCGCCGTGTACGCGGCCACGTCCGTCATACGGGTCCACGACGTGTAGTCGTCGGCGCCGCCGTGCAGCAGGTACAGCACCGGCCACGTCCGCTTCGCGCCCCTCGACCAGCCTTTGGGGAGGAGCAGGCGGACCGGGGTCAGCAGGCCGACGGAGGGCGAGGAGACGAGCAGGTCCAGCGTGCGGGCGTCGAGCCGGCGCTCGCTGACCACGCGGGCGGGTCCGGCCAGCGCCTTCTGACCGGGCGCGTAACCGGTGGGTTTCGTGGTGGGTTTCGTGGTGGGTTTCGTGGTGGGCTTCGGCGCGGGCTGCTCGTGCTCGTCCGTGAACGACCAGTCGGGGTCGGCGAGGGCCGGGCTCGCGCAGGAGAGCAGCAGCATCGTCGCCGTCGCCAGTGCCAGGAGGGCACGCATGAGAGTCCCCTTCGCTGTGGGTGCAGGCGAGGGTAGGGGCGAAGCGGAGCAGGCGGCTATGACGTGGCGCAACGAAATCCCGCCGCTCGTTGTGGCCTGCGGGACAAATCCGCTCGGGTTATCACCGGCGTGACAAAACCCAACCGAAGAATGTTCCGTACGGGCCTGCCGTCCGCCTGCCGAGCCTGGGTATGTTGGCCGATCACCCCCCGGCCTCGGCAGCATGGGAGTGTTCCATGGACGTATCCGAAGGCGAGATCCGGCGCTTCCTCACCGCGCGACTCGGCGGGCAGGTGGATCCCGACCGGCCGCTGGAGGAGCACGGGCTGTCGTCGCGCGAGGCCGTGGCGGTGGCGGGCGAGCTGGGCGAGCTGCTGGGCCGCGAGCTGAGCCCGACGCTCGTGTGGGAGCACCCCACGATCAACCTCCTGGTCCGCGCGTTGTCCACGCCCCGCGAGGACCAGGAGGTGCCCGGCGCGGAGGGGGAGCCGGTGGCCGTGGTCGGGATCGGCTGCCGGTTCCCCGGCGCGCACGGCCCCGAGGCGTACTGGGAGCTGCTGATCGAAGGGCGGGACGCGGTCGGCGAGGTGCCCGCGGGGCGATGGGAGGCGTTCGACGACGGGTCGGCGCGTACCCGCGAGGTGCTGGCCGGCACGACCCGGCACGGCGGTTTCCTGGACGACGTGGCCGGCTTCGACGCGGAGTTCTTCGGCCTCGCGCCGGGCGAGGCGGCGTCCATGGACCCGCAACACCGCATGCTGCTGGAGACGGCCTGGGAGGCGCTGGAGCACGCGGGCATCGCGCCGAGATCGCTGGCCGGCACGCGGACCGGCGTGTACGCCGGGCTCTCCGCCACCGAGTACGCCTACCTGACCGGCGCCGACCTGGCCGCCGTGGACGCCTGGACGGCCACGGGCGCCGCGCCCAGCATCGCCGCCAACCGCCTGTCGTACCTCCTGGACCTGCGCGGCCCGTCTATGGCCGTGGACACCGCCTGCTCCTCCTCCCTCGTGGCCACCCACCTGGCGGTCGCCGGCCTGCGCTCGGGCGAGTGCGGCCTGGCCCTCGCCGCCGGCGTGAACCTGCTGCTCTCACCCCTGATCACGGTGGCCTTCGACCGGGGCGGCGGCACGGCGGCCGACGGGCGGTGCAAGGCGTTCGACGCCGCGGCGGACGGCATGGTCCGGGCCGAGGGGTGCGGGGTCGTGGTGCTCAAGCGGCTCTCCGACGCCGTACGCGACGGCGACCGGGTGCTCGCGGTGATCCGGGAGAGCGTCGTCAACCAGGACGGCCGCTCCAACGGGCTGGTCGCGCCCCGCCCGGAGGCGCAGGAGTCGCTGCTCAGGCAGGCGTACGGCGGCCTGGGCCGCGGACCTGACTACGTCGAGGCCCACGGCACCGGCACCTTCCTCGGCGATCCCATCGAGGCGCGGGCCATCGCCGCCGCCGTCCCGTCGCCGGTGCTGCTCGGCTCCGCCAAGACGAACCTGGGACACCTGGAGGCGGCCGCAGGGGTGGCCGGGCTCATCAAGACCGTCCTCGCCCTGCACCACGGCGTGATCCCGCCGAGCCTCCACTTCCGGCGGCCCAATCCGCACATCCCCTGGGAGCGGTTGCGCGTGGTCACCGAGCCGACGCCGTGGCCGCGGGCCGACGCCCGAGCGGGGGTGTCCGCCTTCGGGTTCGGCGGCACGAACGCGCACGTCGTGCTGGACGCCTGGACAGCTCGTCAGGAAACCCGCGTGGAGCGGGCCAAGCACGTCTTCCTGATCACCGACACCACGCCGGAACGGGTGGAGCGCCACGCCCGCGCTCTGGCCGCCCGGCGGCCGGACGCCGACCTCGCCGACGTGGCCCACACCCTGGCGAGGCGGGCTCGGCGCGGGCGGGCCGCGGCGGCGGTGGTGGCGGGGGACGGTGAGGAACTGGCCGCCGAGCTGCGGAACATCCGGCCGAAGACGGTGGCGGCGGCCTCCGGGCCGGTGTGGGTCTTCAGCGGCTACAGCCCGCAGCGGCCCTCCATGGACCTCTACGACACCGAGCCCGCCTACCGGCGGACGATCGACCGGCTGGCGCCGCTGCTGCGGGCCGAGGCGGGCATCGACGTCCACGAACCAGGCTCGGGTGTCGCGACGCTGCAGCCGATCGTCTTCGCCGCGCAGCTGGCGCTGGCGGAGACGTGGCGGGCGTACGGGTTCGAGCCCGCCGCGGTGATCGGGCACTCCATGGGGGAGGTCGCCGCCGCGGTGGTGGCCGGTGGGATCGGGGTCGAGGACGGCGTACGGGTGATCTGCCGGAGAGCCCGGCTCCTGGGTGGTCTGGGCGGCGGCGGGGCGATGGCGGTCGTGGAGGTGGGCGCGGACGAGGTGCCGGACGACCTGCACGTGGCCGTGTACGCCTCGCCGGTCCAGACCGTGGTGACGGGGGATCCGGGGCGGGTGGCGGAGTTCGCGGCGTCGGTTGCGGACCGGGGGCTGTTCGCGCGGACGCTCACGGCTGAGGGCGCGGGACATTCGCCGCAGGTCGGGCCGTTGGTGCCGCGGCTCAGGGAGGAGCTGGGCGGGATCATGGGCGGCAAGCCCGGCATTTCGTATTACTCCTCCGTTCTTGAGGATCCTCGTGAGGTGCCGGTGTTCGAGGGCGCGTACTGGGCCGCCGGGCTGCGCCGGCCCGTACGCCTCATGCAGGCCGTACGGGCGGCCGCCGAGGACGGCCACACCCTGTTCACCGAACTCGGCCCGCGCCCCCTGCTGACCGGCGCGCTCCGCGACACTCTCCCGCCGGCCGCCCTGATCACCGAGGGCCCCTTCCACGACCAGGTGGCCACGGCGGCCACCGCCGTCGTGCCGCGGACCCGGGGTCGCGTCGTCGACGTGCCGCACTCTCCCTGGCACCACGTACGGCACTGGGCGGCGCCGAAACGCCCGCCGACCGGTCACCCGCTGCTCGGCGCCCACGTGGAGACCCCGGCCGGTCATGCCTGGACGACCACCCTCGACGACCTCTCCGACGCCCCCTGGCGGCTGCGGCCGGAGGAATGGCGCCGCGACGGCCACCCCGTGCTCCCGCGCACCGCCGTGACCAGGCTCGCCCGCGCCGCGGCGACCGAGGTGCATGGGGAGATCGAGGTGCACGACGTCACGCTCCGGGGCCTGCTCCCCCTGCCCGCCCAGGTGACGATCACCCTGTCGGGCGACACGATCGAGCTGTCCGCCAAGAACGCCGCCGGCGCCTGGACCGTCTACGGCACCGCCACCGTCGCCCCTGCCGACGCGGCGGGCGGCTCTCGGCGGGCCGGGCGCATGGCTCTGGGCGGGACTTTCTCACCTGCCGAGACCGTCGGCTTGCTCCCGGGCCCCATCCCCACGAGGCTTGACGCCAAGCTCTACAGGCGCGTCTGGGTGAGTGCCCCACCGACGGAGGCGGGCTCGACCCGCGCATGGCTCATCCTGGCCGATGAGGGGGATGCGCGGGCGGCCCGCCTCCACACCCTCCTGGGCGAGACCGACGATCCGGCGAACGTCCTCGTCCTGGTCCCCCGCCACCTCGACCCGCCCGGCGCCCGGCGCATCCTGCTCCGGGCGGCCGAGCAGGCCCGGCGAGGCTCCAGGATCACGGTCGCGACCGAGCGGGCGCAGGCCGTACGGGACGGCGAGCCGCCGGACCCCGGCCCCGCCGCGCTCAGGGGGCTGATCAGGGTGCTGGCGCTCGAACACCCCGAGACCCGCGCCACCCTCGTGGACTTCGACGACCTCGACGACCTGGCCGTGGAGCTGGCCGGCGACTCCCCCGACGACGAGGTGGCCTGGCGCGCCGGAACTCGCTACGCGGCCCGCCTGCGCCGCATCCCGCTTCCGCCCGCCCGGCCGGCGCCGCTCTCGCCCGCCGGGCCCGCCCCGCTCCCGCCCGCCGGCCCCGCCCCGCTCCCGCCCGCCGGCCCCGCTTCGCGCTCGCCCGATCCGGTCGTCGGCCCCGGCGCGTACGTCATCACCGGCGGCTACGGCCACCTCGGCCGCATCGCCGCCCGCTGGCTGGCCGCGCGCGGCGCCACCCGCGTCGTGCTGAACGGCCGCTCCCCGGCGCCCGCCGACGGCATGGCCCAGGTGGTCGCGGGCGACCTGGCGACGCCCGCCGACGGTATCGTGCAGGTGGTCGCGGGGGACCTGGCGGCGCCCGGCACGGCCGAGCGCCTGGTCGCCGCCGCCACCGAGGGAGGGCTGCGGCTGCGCGGCGTCATCCACGCGGCCGGAGTCCTGGACGACCGGCTGATCGCGGACCTGGATCCCGGCAGCCTCGAACGCGTGTGGGCCGCCAAGGTCACCGGCGGCCTGCGCCTCCATGAGGCCACCAAGCATCTCGACCTCGACTGGTGGGTCGCGTTCTCCTCGGCCGCCGGGCTGCTCGGCTCCCCGGGCCAGGCCGCCTACGCGGCGGCGAACGCCTGGCTGGACGCGCTGTGCGAGCGCCGCCGGGCGCACGGTCTGCCCGCGATCAGCATCGACTGGGGCCCGTGGTCCGGGACCGTCGCCCCGGACGCCATGCCCGCCGTGGAGCCCCTGACAGTGGGGGAGGGATTGGAGGCTCTTGAAGCGCTGATTCAGCGGGATATGTCGGGCGTCGGGGTGATCAAGCTGGACGATGCCCAAGCAATCACGATATTTCCGGCTATTTCTCGAATGCCCTACTTCTCGGAAATCGCGGACCTTCCGTCTGCGGCGGCCACCCAGGACCTCGCCGACCTGCCGCCCGACGAGGCGCTGGCCGTCGTGTCCGGGAAGGTCAGGGAGCGGGTGGCCACCATCCTGGGGGTGGACCCGGCCCGGCTGGCGGACGACGCCGTGCTGACGGAGCTGGGTCTGGACTCCCTGGCCGCGACCAGGCTGCGCGGCACCGTCGAGCACGACTTCGGCGTCACCGTCCCCACGGCCCCCCTCCTCAAAGGCGGCACCCTCGGCGCCCTGGTCCGCACGGTCGCTCTGGGCTCAGGAGACGTGCCCGGGACGGCGGCACCGAACTTCATCGGGCAGGCGGAGGCCGATCGGGGCCTCGTCCGCGCCCTGACCACCGGCAGGCGGGGGAGGCCGATCTTCCTGGCCCACCCGGCGGGCGGCACCGCCGACGTCTACACCCTCCTGGCCGACCGCCTGCCCGCCCCCGTCCTCGGCCTGGAGCGCCTCGGCGACCCTCTGGGGATCCCCGAACGCGCATCCCGCTACGCACAGGCCATCAAGGACGGCGGCGCGGGCCCGTACCGCCTGGGCGGCTGGTCGTTCGGCGGCATTCTCGCCTTCGAGATCGCCCAGCAGCTGGGCGAGGTCGAGCTGGTGGCGATGATCGACTCGGGCCTCCCCGAGCAGGTTCCCGAGGCGGCGAGACGCGAGATCAACGCCCGCAGATACGCGGATTTCGCGGCCTACCTGCGGAAGACCTACGGTGCGGACATCCGCCTCGACCTGGCCGAGCTGCTCCCCCTCGACGAGCGGGCCCAGCTGGCGGTCACCGAGGCCAGGGTGGCGGAGTCGGGGGTGCTCGACCGGCTGAGCCCCGCCGTCGTCCGCCACCAGCTCACCTCCCACGAGGACACCAGGGCCATCGAGCGTTACCGCCCGAGCCGCCCGTACCAGGGCCGGGTCGTCCTCTACCGCTCCACGGACCCGACCCCCTGGACGGTCGAGGACCCGCGTTACGCGCACGAGAACGACCCGGCCAGGGGCTTCGCCCCGTACTGCGCCGATCTGGAGATCGTCGAGGTCCCCGGGTCGCACCACCTCAACCTGCTCGACCCCCCGCACGTCGAGGTCATCGCCGAGCACCTGAAGGGACTCCTATGACGCTGGCAGAGGCCGTGGTGGCGGGCGCGGAGCCCGCCGAGCTGGAGCGGCTGGACGTGCCGTCCGCCTACCGGGCCGCCCACATCCGCAAGGACGACGTCGGGACCTTCGACCGGGACGAGCCCGACAAGGACGTCCGCAGGACGCTGCACGTCGGCGAGGTACCGATGCCCGAGCTGGCCGCCGACGAGGTGCTGATCGCGGTCATGGCCAGCGCGATCAACTACAACACGGTGTGGTCGGCGATGTTCGAGCCGGTGCCGACGTTCGCGTTCCTGGAGCGGTTCGGGCGCACCGATCCCCGGCACGACCTGCCGGCGCACGTGCTCGGCTCGGACGCGGCCGGGGTGATCGTCCGTACGGGGCGGGCGGTGCGGCGATGGCGGGTCGGCGACCGGGTGGTCACCAGCCCCGCGTACGTCGACGGCGAGGACCCCGCGATCCAGCACGACGGCATGCTGGCCGGCGACCTGCGGGCCTGGGGCTTCGAGACGAACTTCGGCGGCCTGGCCGACTTCGCCGTGGTCAAGGCCACCCAGCTGCTCGCCAAGCCCCGGCATCTGAGCTGGGAGGAGGCGGCCTGCAACATGCTGTGCGCCTCGACCGCGTACCGGATGCTGGTGGGCGAGCGCGGCGCGCGCATGAAGCAGGGGGACGTGGTGCTGCTCTGGGGCGCGACGGGCGGTCTCGGCGGGTACGGCGTGCAGCTCGTCAGGAACGGCGGCGGCATCCCGGTCGGCGTCGTGGGCACGCCGGAGAAGGCCGAGCTGCTGCGCCGGATGGGCTGCCGGCACGTCGTGGACCGCTCGCAGTTCGAGGGGCTGGGCGACGAGAAGGGCTGGCGCAGGCTCGGCGCCGAGATCAGGCGGCAGGTGGGCGAGGACCCGGCCATCGTGTTCGAGCACACGGGACGGGAGACGTTCGGCGCCTCCGTGTACGTCGCGCGGCGGGGCGGCGCGGTGGTGACGTGCGGATCGTCCAGCGGATACGCCCACGAGTACGACAACCGGCACCTGTGGATGAAGCTCAAGCGGATCATCGGCTCCCATGGGGCGAACTATCAAGAATGCCACGAGGTGAACCGGCTGATCTCGCTCGGCATGATCCATCCGACGCTCTCGACCGTGTACCCGCTGGAACAGGCGGCCGAGGCGGCGCGGGCCGTACAGCTGAACCGGCACGTCGGGAAGGTCGGCGTGCTCGCCCTCGCGCCTCGGGAGGACCTCGGGGTCGAGGACCACGCGCTGCGCGAGCGCATCGGCGAGGACCGCCTCAGGCTCTTCCGCGCTCCTTGCTCTCGCTGAGGGCCTGACGGGCGCGGAGCGCGATCTCCAGCTCGAACCGGACGTCCGGGTCGGCCAGTTGGTCGCCGTACAGCTCCTCCAGCTGCCGCAGCCGGTACCGCACGGTCTGCGGGTGCACGTGCAGCCGGGCGGCCACCTCGCCCGCGCCCCTGCCGTGCCGCAACCATGCCAGCAACGTCTCCGCCAGCCGGTCCTGCTGGGTGGGACGGAGGTGGGCGAGAGGCGCGAGGCGCACCTCGGCCAGGGCGCTGACCAGCTCCTCGTCCTTGAACACCACGAGCGTGGCCATGTGGTCCTCGCACCGGAGCAGGCCGCGCGGCAGCACGCCGCGCCGCGACAGCTCCAGCGCCTCCCGTGCCCAGCGCAAGGAGGTCGCGGCCGCGGCCAGCGGCACGGCCGGTCCGATCGCGCCCCAGTGTCCGCGCAACGCCTGCTCCAGCATCTGCGCCTGACCCGGCCCGCTGGGATCGGGCACCAGCAGGCAGGGGGTGGGCCGGTCCAGCCCGGTCAGCACGTCGGGCGGGAGCGGCGGCATGCGGTAGACCCCGGACCAACCGCCGCTGGGCAGGCCGCCATCGGACCGGCCGTTGGCCTGTCCGGCAACCGCCCGGCCGGAGCCGAGCCCGCCGAGACCCTGCTGGTCGTCCAGGGCGACGCAGGCGACCGTCCGGGGGAGTCGCCAGCCCGCCGCCTTGGCGAGGTCGGCGATGGCGTCGGGGCTGGCGGGCGGCTGGCTGAGCAGCAGGTCCAGGAGACGGCCGCGGCGGCGCTCGATCTCGCCGGCCGCGTCCGCCCTGGCCTCCTCGAAGCCCTCGGCCGCCGCGTCGGCGAGCTGGTCGAGGTAGACGAAGATGGCCTCCCCCAGGTCGTACAGGGACTGGGGGGACAATCCGAGCGGCTCGGCGATCTCGGTCAGCCGTCGCCAGCCGACCCGGGCCCCGAGCCGCATCGCCGTCTGGAGTGGCTCCAGGTTGCGGCCCTCCGCCGCCTCCCCCTTGCCGATCATGCGGAACGGCTCCGGGTCCCAGGGGGCGCCGGGGTTCTCGATGCGGTCGAGGAAGCCCTCGATGGCCTGCTCGACCGCCATCCTGACGACCTTGATGTAGAGCTCGTCGTCGGGCCGGGCGTACTCGGGGATCCGGGCCTGGATCTCCTCGATCACCTCCTGGGAAACCCGGCCGATGCCCGACCTGAGCGTTTTCACGATGTCCGCGGGTGTACGGCTTTCGCTGCTGTCACTCTTGATGGCCATCGTCCCTCCTGTCGCCATTGTGACCCAGGCGACAGGGGATTTCGAGCAAATGCTTGGTTTGGTATCACTTCTGGATGAAGGCCCCGAACTCCTCCATGTCGATCAGCCCGTCCCCGTCCTTGTCGAGCCTGCGCACCCCTTCCTGCGCGGCCTCCAGCGTCACCGGCTGGCCGAGCACCTCCATGAGCCGGACGAGCTCGGTGGCGGAGATGCGGCCGTCGTTGTCCGCGTCGATCAGGTCGAAGGTGATCGCGTAATCGCTCATGGGTCTGGCTCGCCCTTCTGCGGGATCCGGTGTCGCGTCAGACCTTAGTGGCGACCTGTCGTAGCGCGTCGATGAATGCCGCGACTTGTGGACTCCTGTCCCCTTCTCTCCAGGCGATCGCCAGCTCGCCCGGCGGCAGCCCCGCCACCGGCCGGTAGGCCATCCCGGGCCGCCGGTAGAGCTCCGCGTTGCCTTCGGCCACGAGTACGACGCCGAGTCCGCTGGTCACGGCCTCGAACACCTCCTCCGGCGTGCTGGCGGTGACCCCCACGACCGGCTCGTCGTCCCGTACGTCCCGGCCGAGCCAGAAGTCCCGCAACGGCCCCGCGGCCGGCGGCAGGGCGATGAACGGCTCGTCGCGCAACGCCGCGAACGGCACCTCCTCCAGCCCGGCCAGCGGATGGTCGGCGGGCATGGCCACGCCCCTGCCCTCGGTGGCCAGCACGTACGTG
Organism: Nonomuraea sp. SYSU D8015; assembly: GCF_008065375.1. Lineage (GTDB taxonomy): Bacteria > Actinomycetota > Actinomycetes > Streptosporangiales > Streptosporangiaceae > Nonomuraea. Next base: position 223,081 of record NZ_VJYI01000013.1, on the reverse strand, counting down.
CTCAGCCCCGGCGGCACCGGCAGCCAGAGGAACGCCACGTCGGAGGAGCCGTCCAGCAGCCCGCCGCTGGGATCGTCCCATCCGACCAGCCGCAACGACACCTCCCACCCCGGCATGGCCGCCCGGAACCGACGCAGCGCCGCCTGCTGCAGCCCTCTCCCCACGGCCGTCTGCATCCCGATCACGAGCGTCCCCGTGGGCGCCGCCGCCCGCGCGTCCTCCAGCCCCGCCGCCCACCGTTCGAGCAACTCCCGGGCGACCGGCAGCAACGCCTCACCCTGCCGCGTCAACACCACCCCACTGTGGACGCGCTCGAACACCCGGAACCCGAGCTCCCGCTCCAGCATCTTGAGCTGCTTGGACAGCGCGGGCTGCGACACGAACAACCGCTCGGCCGCCCGCGTCACGTTGAGCTCCTCGGCCACGACGACGAAGCTCTTGAGCACCTTCAGATCCATGCCTCTGCCAGGGTCGTGTGTGGGATGAACCTGCTGCCGGCCACTCTACGGGCGAGGGCCTTTGACACCATCCTTATCGCCCCGCTGTCAGCATGCGGGATCATGTCTGGGAAACCCGCGGAGACGACACCCGGCCGCGCGAGAACGTTCGCCCTCGCTGGCCAGGTACTGGCCCTGGGGTTGATCGTCGCAGCGATGGACCGTGTCGCGTTCGCCATGACCCGGCAGGACATCCTTGAGCTTTTCCGGCAGCTCCGCGCGGACGGCAACATGTGGCTCGACCAGGGGGCCCAGCAAGAACTCCTGGGGTTCACGAAGAGCGGCGGTTCGAACATCCTGCCGTTCACGATCTTCTGCGTGATCGCCGCCCTTCTCCACGCCCTCGCGGCGATCGGCCTCCGGCGCGGCTCGCGCGGGTCCACGGCCGCCGGTCTGTACGTCGTCGGCATGCTCACCCCGTTGTACCTGGTCGGGCTCCTGCTGGTGTCGCGCTGGATGGAAGGGGGCGTGCTCCACGACTTCATGTCGTCGTCCGACGCCGAGATGATCATGAGGTCGTCGACTCCCGACTGGTACGCCCCGGCGCGCCTCGCCCTGCTGGGCGCGGCCGCCACGGCGTACGTGATGACGGGATCCGTCCTGCTCAGGCGTGCCGCCCCGGTGCTGCGCGACTGGACGGCGCCGCGGCGCGCGACGCTGATCCTCGGCCATGCGCCGCTGGCCGGGCTGTTCGTCGCGGTCTTCAACTTCGTGGCGCTCGATCAGGCGCACCGGCTGTCGGACGGCAAATACTACGTGCGCTTGTTCGGGAGCGGCCTCTGGGCTTACGTCTGGTGGTCTGCCGCGGCCATGGTGCTCGTGTGGGGGCTGACCTGGATCGGACGCCGGCCCGGGAAGTCCCACCTCCTGGTCGCCGGACTTGGCGCGATCACGGTGCCGTTCCTGCTGTTTCAGCTGGTGACGTGGTTCGTCATGTACGAAACCATGAAGGGGGCCACCTTCGACGACGTGGACGGCGTCATCGGCAGCGGCCTCTCCTGGTACGGGCCCGCGTTGATCACTCAAGCCTCCCTTGCCGCCGTCGCCTTCGTCGCCGCCGTCGTGCTGACGCTACGCGCCGCCAGACGGGCCCCACTGCCATAACCATCGGTTATCGCAACAGGTCTTGGACGCCGCGCCGGAGTGCCGCGCATGATCTGACCCATGAGAACACGCCAGCTGGCAACCCTCCAGGTCCCCGCCATCGGCTACGGCGCCATGGTGCTGTCGCCCGGCATCTACGGCGCGATCGACGACACCCGTGCGGAGGCGGCGCTCAAGGCGGCCCTGGACGGGGGCGCCACCCATGTGGACACCAGCGACGCGTACGGCGTGGACGGCCACAACGAGCGCCTGGTGGGCCGCGCGATCAAGGGTCGCAGGGACGAGGTGGTGGTGGCGACCAAGTTCGGCCTGGCGGTCCCGGAGGGGGAGCCGAGCCGGTCTCAGCCGGTCGGGTACGCGTTCGGCGAGCTGCGCGTGAACGCCGAGCCCCGCCTCGTCCGCCGCTACGCGGAGCGCAGCCTGCGCAACCTGGACACCGACGTCATCGACCTGTACTACGCCCACTACCCGGACCCCGGGGTGCCGATCGAGGACACGGTGGGGGCGATGGCCGACCTGGCGCGCGACGGCTTGATCAAGCACGTCGGCCTGTCGAACGTGACGGCCGCCCAGCTGCGCGCCGCCCACGCCGTGCACCCGGTGACGGCCGTGCAGAACGAGTGGTCGATGTGGCGGCCGGTGGACCCCGAGCTCCTGGCGACGGCCCGCGAACTCGGCGTCGGAATCGTGGCTTGGAGCCCTCTGGGCACGGGTTTCCTGACGGGCACGGTGCAATCGCTCGGGGACGGCGACTTCCGCCACAACGCCCCCCGCTTCTCCGCGGAGAACCTGGCGGCCAACAACGACCGCTACGCCCCGATCCGCGCCCTGGCCACACAGCTCGGCATCACCCCGGCCCAGCTCGCGCTGTCCTGGCTCCTCCACCAGGACGACCACGTGGTGGCGATCCCCGGCAGCCGCACCCCGTCCCACATCCAGGAGAACCTGTCGGCCGCCGACCTGACCCTCCACCCGGACACCCTGGCCAGGATCGACGAGGCCCTGGCCAAGTTCGAGGTCACCGGCGGAACCCTGCTCTGACACCCCCCGGGGACGCCCGCCTAGGCCGCAGGAGCGGTGGACGGCTCGCGCGTCGTGGTGGCGGCCAGGTGGCGCAGCCTGTCCTCCGACTCCGAGCCGGGCTCGGCGGCGAACAGGTCCATCCCCTGGAGCTCCGGGTCTCCGGGCAAGGCGACGAGCTCGGCGGACAGTCGCAGCTCGCCCACGACCGGGTGGTTCAGGACGTAGTCGCGGTGCGTCGCGGCCGCCACATGGTGTTCGTTCCACAAGTGGCGAAAGTCTGGACTCTGGCTGCAGATGGCGTCGACATGCTCCATGATCTGCGGATTTTTCGGGTAGCGCGCGGCCAGGAGCCGGAGCTGGGCCACGTGCTCCTGAGCGAGGCGCGGCCACCCCTCGCCGTGCATCCGCTTGATCTCCTCATCCAGGAAGATCAGGTGGCCGATGGTCCGGCGATCTTCGGGGATCGCGGCGAAGTCGGCGAAGACCGCGGCCGCCAGCCTGTTCCAGGCGACCACGTTGGCGTGCCGCCCCAGCACGAAGGCCGGGGTGAGGATCATGGAGTCGAGCAGCCGCTGCAGCCCGGGCCGCACTCCTGTCTGCGGGAAGTCCCGGCATCTGTGCGCCGGACGGGCCAGCGCGTGCAGGTAGGCCCGCTCGTCCGCGGTGAGCCGCAGCACGTCGGCGATGGCGTCCAGCACCTGGGCCGACACGTTCTGGCTGCGCCCCTGCTCCAACCGGGTGTAATGGGCGACGCTCACTCCGGCGAGCAGCGCCAGCTCCTCGCGGCGCAGCCCGCGCACCCGCCGCGTCCCGTGGTTCCTGTACGGCAGACCGGCGTCCTCCGGCCGCAGTCGTGCCCTGCGGGACTTGAGGAACTCGCTCAGCTCGACTTCACGATCCACATCGATCCAGCCTAAGCAATGTTTGAGTAGTCAAGGCACGGGACTGGCTGGGGTCCGGGACCGCGATCAGGCTGTCCGGCATGCGACTCGTGATCCCTCTTGTACTCCTGGGCCTGGGCAGCATGATCACTGCCTTGGACTTCACCATCGTTTACGTCGCGCTGCCGCAGATCGCGCGCGACGTGGGGTTCTCCCCGTACTCGCTGCAGTGGGTGGTCAGCGCCTACGCGGTGCCTTTCGGAGGGTTCCTCCTGCTCGGCGGTCGGTTGTCCGACATGGTGGGCAGGCGGCGGATGTTCGTTCTGGGCATGCTGCTGTACGGCGTCGCCTCACTTCTCGGCGGGCTGGCCGCCTCCCCAGGTCTCCTGATCTGCGCGCGGGCGCTGCAGGGGCTCGGGGGCGCGGTGCTGATGCCCGCCACCTTGTCGCTGGTGGTGACCATGTTCGACGAGGGACCGGCACGCAACCGGGCGATGACCGTGTGGGCGGTCTGCGGCGCCAGCGGGCTCAGCCTCGGCGCGCTTCTCGGCGGCATGCTGACGGGCGTGTTCGGGTGGCCTGCGGTCTTCTTCGTGAACGTGCCGCTGACCGTGGTGGGTGCCGTGGCGGCGTTCGCCGTGCTGACGCCGGACGTCGCTCGGCGGGCCGGCAGGTTCGACGTGCCCGGCGCGCTCACCGGCACCGCGGGCATCACGGGGCTGGTGTTCGCCATCGCACACGGCGCCGAGCGGGGCTGGACCTCCGCCGGCGCAGTGGTGTCCTTCGCCGCCGCGGTGGCCCTGCTCGCCGCCTTCCTGACGATCGAGGCCCGCACCAGCAGCCCGCTGATGCCGCTGCGGCTGCTGGCCAACAGGCACACGAGCGCCGCGGCCTGGGCGATCCTGGTCTACGGCTTGACCTTGCAGTGCGTACCCTACTTCGTCACCCTTCACTTCCAGGACGTCCTCGGCTACGACGCCATGCGCTCCGGCCTGGCCTTCCTCGGCCCGACGCTCGGAATCACGGCGGGCAATCTGATCAGTGAGCGGTTGATTCCGCTGCTGGGGCTGCGCAGCACAATGATCTTCAGCGTGCTCGTCGGAGTGGCGGGGACGGTGGTGCTGGCGTTGAGCCTGTCCGTCGGCGGATCCTATGCGGGCCTGCTGGTCGGACTCGTCGGCTTCGGTCTGGGCGCGGGACTGTCGTTCAACACCATGTTCATCCTCGCCGCGACCGGTGTGGCCGCGCACGAGCAGGGCGCGGTCTCCGGGCTCGCCTCCACTGTCCTGCAGGCGGGCAGCAGCGCGGGCCTGGCCGTCCTGGTGGCCGTGGCCGGCCGCGACACCACCGGCCTGACCGGGGAGGCGGTGCGCGCCGCCACCGCCGACGGGCTGCGGTCCGCGCTCCTCGTCGCCGCCGCGATCGCCGTGACCGGCGTGCTGGCCGGGCTCACGCTTCCCCGCGCAGCCCGGCGCTCACCGGAGTCCGAAACGGTCAGGGGCGCGTGAATGCCGGGGGTACGGAATAAGCCTACGAACCTCCGTACCCCCTTGTCGGCAGGGACTAGCGGAACGCGGGGGCGTGCTCGGCGGCCCATTCCGCGAAGGTCCGCGCCGGGCGACCCGTGAGGCGGGGGACGACGGCGGCCCACTCCTCGTTCACCGGGGCGGGCTCACGGGCCGACTCCGCCCACATGCCGAAGAGCCAGTCCCCCACCTCGGCCGGATATCCGTCCCTGGTCCACTGCTCCCGCGCCGCCACCGGCTCCTGCTCCTCGAACCGCACCCGCTCGCCGAGACGCCTCCACGGCCCGCTCCACCACTCGGTAACCGTCCTCGAAGAGCTCGTCCTCGGCCCCGGCGCCCGAGAGGTCCACGATCCGCCGCACCCCGGACTCCACGGCCAGCGCGACGACCTCGGCGGCGGTATGCGCCACCGGGAACAGGTACAGCCGCTCCACGCCCGCGAGCGCCGCCCGTACGGACTCCGGACGATCCAGGTCCCCTTCGTACACCTCCACCTCGCCGGGCAACCCCGCGGTGGCGGGGCGGCGGGTCAGAGCGCGTACGGTGCGGCCGGCCTTGAGCAGCTCGGCGACGACGCCTCGGCCCACGACGCCTCGGCCCACGACGCCTCGGCCCACGACGCCGGTCGCCCCCGTCGCCAGGATGGTCATGCCGCCTCCCCGAGGAAGTCGGCCGCGTGGTCGCGGGCCCACTGGGCGAAGGTACTGCGGCGGGCCGACACCGACCTATTCGCCCGGCACCTGACGGTGTTCGGCCCGCCGGGACTCGTACCAGGTCTCGCCGACCGGCTCGCCCGCCAGGTTCCAGCTCCACGACACGGTCGGCGTGATGCGGGTGTAGAGGCCGGGACCGACCATGCCGACCCGTTCGACCGGCTGCCCGGCCCGGCCGTACACGCGCACGCCGCGCGCCGCGAAGGGGTCCAAGGACACCAGGTCGTCCACGACCAGGGCGACCTTGAGATGGCCCGCCCTCACGTTGCGGAACTTGCGGGTCCGCAGGACCTCCTCCCCTGAACCCCCGATCCAGAAGCCCGTCCCGTCGAACTCGAACGCGACCGGCACCACGTCCGGCTGCCCGTCGTCCGACAGGGTCGCCAGCCGGGCGAGCGGCTGCGACTGCAAGTAGGCGATCTCTTCTTCGGTGAACGACATCGCGAGGTCGCTCCTTTCGCGTGGCTCACTTCATGAACTACACGAGCGGAGTCGTCCGGGATCGACAGACGGGGCCGCGGGATCTATAAGGGGAACAATGAACGCCCAGGCGCCGATCCCCCTCATCCTCGACTGCGACCCCGGCCACGACGACGTCTTCGCGATCTGGCTGGCCGCCGGGCACCCGGCGATCGACCTGCGGGCGATCACCACCGTCGGCGGCAACGGCCGGCTGGCCCACACCACCTACAACGCCCGGGTCGTGACCTCGCTGGCGGGCATCACCGACGTGCCGATCTCGCCGGGCGCCCCCGGCCCGCTGGTCCGCGCGCTGTCCCCCGCCGAGCGGATCCACGGCGCCAACGCGCTCGGCGGCCCGGAGCTGCCGCCGCCTGATGTGGCGGCGGATCCGCGGCCCGCGATCGAGCTCATCAGGGACACCGTGGACGCCGCCGACGACGTGACGATCGTCGCCACCGGCCCGCTGACGAACATCGCCATGTTCGCCCGGATATATCCGGACAGGATGTCGAAGATCAGGGAGATCGTCTGGATGGGCGGCTCCACCGCCCGGGGCAACGTCACGCCGTACGCCGAGTTCAACTCCTGGTGCGACCCCGAGGCCGCGTCGATCGTGCTCGGGTCCGGGCCGCCGTTCACCATGATCGGTCTGAACGTCACCCACCAGGCGCTCGTCACCCAGGAGGTCATCGCCGGGATCGGCGCGATCGGCAACAAGACCGCCGCCTTCGGCGTCGAGCTGCTGGACTTCTTCAACTCCACGTACGAGACCGACCAGGGCATGCCCGAGGCTCCCCTGCACGACCCGATCGCGGTCGCACTGGTGGCCGAGGCCGCCACGGTCACCACCGTGCGGGCCCGGCTCGACATCGAGCTGCACGGCACCGAGACGGCCGGCGCGACCAGCGTGGACCTGATCGGCAAGCTCATGCGCGAGCCCAACGCGAACGTCGCCACCGGTATGGACGTCGAGCGGTTCTGGCGGCTGGTGGAGGACGCGATCCGCACGCTGGCCTGAACGCATCGCTCACGGGTAGCCGGGACGGATGCGACTGACGTACACCTCCGACGTCTGGTACAAGAATGCCGTCGTCTACTGCCTGGACGTGGAGACGTTCAAGGACGGCAACGGCGACGGCGTGGGCGACTTCCACGGGCTGACGCAGCAGATCGACTATCTCGCCGGGCTCGGCGTGACCTGCCTCTGGCTCATGCCGTTCTTCCCCACCCCCAACCGGGACGACGGCTACGACATCACCGACTTCTACAGCATCGACCCGCGCTTGGGGACGCTGGGCGACTTCGTGGAATTCATGCGCACCGCGCACGACCGCGGCCTGCGAGTGATCGCGGACCTGGTCGTGAACCACACCTCCGACCAGCACCCGTGGTTCAAGGAGGCGCGCAAGAGCAAGGACTCGCCGATGCGCGACTGGTACGTCTGGTCCGACACCCCCGAGCCGGACGACCCCAGCCAGGTGGTCTTCCCCGACAAGGAGAGCTCCTTCTGGGAGTACGACGAAGGCTCGGGCCAGTACTACCTGCACAGCTTCTACCGGCACCAGCCGGACCTGAACGTCGGCAACCCCGAAGTCAGGGACGAGATCGCGCGCATACTCGGGTTCTGGATGGAGCTGGGCCTGTCGGGCTTCCGCGTGGACGCCGTCCCGTTCCTCATCGAGAACGTCAACCCCAAGCTGGCCGACCCGCACGAGTTCCTGCAGGACCTGCGGGCGTTCATGACCCGGCGCAAGGGCGGGTCGATCCTGCTGGGCGAGGTCAACCTCCCGTACAAGGACCTGACCGGCTACTTCGGCGACGGCCTCGGCGACCAGATCACCATGTGCTTCGACTTCGTCGGCATGCAGAAGGCGTGGCTCGCGATGGCCCGCCAGGACGCCCGCCCCCTCGCCGCCGCCCTCCGCGAGCGCCCCAAGCCGCCGAAGGACTGCCAGTGGGCCATGTTCCTGCGCAACCACGACGAGCTCACCCTCGACAAGCTGAGCGAGGAGGAGCGGCAGGAGGTCTTCCAGGCCTTCGGCCCGCACGAGAGCATGCAGATCTTCGGCCGCGGGCTGCGCCGCCGCCTGCCCACCATGCTCGGTGGCGACCTGCGGCGCATCAAGATGGCCTACAGCCTGCTGTTCTCGCTGCCCGGCACTCCCGTGATCTTCTACGGCGAGGAGATCGGGTTAGGGGAGAACCTCGACGAGGAAGGTCGGATGGCGGTCCGCATCCCGATGCAGTGGTCCGGCGACGGCGGCTTCACCCAGGGGGAGGCGGCGCCGGTGCGGGAGGTCCCCGAGGGCGCCTTCGCGCCCGACCGGGTGAACGTGGCCGATCAGAAGCGGGACACCAACTCCCTCCTGCGCTGGTTCCAGCTCCTCATCGAGCGCTACCGAGAGTGTCCGGAGCTGGCATGGGGCGACTCCACGGTGCTGGACACCGGTCACCACGCGGTCCTCGCCCACCGCTGCGACGTCGACCGCGCCACGGTCGTGGTGGCGCACAATCTCTGCGACACGGCATTAGACGTGGAGGTGACGCTGGCCGGGCTGGAGCGCTGCCAGCTGACGGACCTGCTGGTGGACGACACGCTGGAGGTCGCGGACGACGGGACGGCGCGCCTGCCACTGGGCCCGCACGGCTGCCGCTGGCTGCGCGCCTCGCCGCCAGAGGTCCCCCCAGAGGACGCCTCGGTCAAGGCCCAGTAGCGGAGCCCGGCCTGGGTCACCCGACGCCCTCCCGGCGGCCGACCGGCCAGGCCGACATGGCGAGCGCGGCGATGCGCAGCAGGTCGGCGTGCCCGGCGCCGTCGCGTGCCTGCGTGGACATGCCCTGGATCACCGCGGCGTAGAACGTGGCCAGCCCCGCCGTGTCCGTGCCGGCGGGGATGAGCCCCGCGGCCGCGTCGTCGTCGATGCGCCGCTTCAGCGCCGCCTTGGCCTCCTCCCGGAACCCGCGGAGCAGCTCCTCCACCTCAGCGGATGCGGGTCCGCAGTTCACCGCCGCCGAGATGATCAGGCAGCCCCTCGGGTGCTCCTCGCTCGTGTACTCGGCGGCCGCCTCCCGCAGCACCCGCTCGATCGCCTGCCGGCCGGTCGGCTCCTCGGTCAGCGCGCGGGTCGTGAAGGCGCCGTGGGTCTGCTGGTAGCGGCCCACGACCTCCTCGAAGAGCCGCCGCTTGTCCCCGAAGGCCGCGTACAGGCTGGGCGGCCTGATCCCCATCGCGGCGGTGAGCTCGGCGATCGAGGTCGCCTCGTAGCCGTGCCGCCAGAACGTCCGCAACGCGGTCTCCAGCGCCACGTCCCTGTCGAATGCCCGCTGCCTCGCCATGCGCCAATTCTATAGCGATCGCTATGTTATGGTTTCTGTATCGATCGCTATAGAAAGGATTCTCCATGAGGACCGCCCTGGTGACGGGAGGGAGCAGGGGCATCGGCCGCGCCATCGCACTGCGCCTGGCGGGTGACGGCTTCCGCGTGGCCGTGACGTACACGGCCGACGAGACCTCCGCCAAAGAGGTGGTCGGCCGCATCGAGGAGGGCGGGGGCAGCGCCTTCGCCGTCCGCGCCGACCTGGGCGCGCACGACGACGTCCGCCGGCTCGCCGAGCGGCTCCAAGACGCGGCGCCCGTGCTCGACGTGCTGGTCAACAACGCCGGTATCGCGGGCTCGGGGCCCATCGGGGCGGAGACGCCGGAGACGTACGATCGGGTCTTCGCCGTGAACGTCAAAGGGCTGTTCTTCCTCACCCAGCGACTGCTGCCGTTGATCCCCGACGGGGGCAGGATCGTCAACATCACCTCTGGTGCGACCCGCATCGCCTTCCCGGAGGGCATCGCGTACGCGATGACCAAGGGCGCGGTGCAGGTGTTCACGCTGGCCCTGGCCAAAGAACTCGGCCCACGCGGCATCACGGTCAACAACGTCGCCCCCGGCATCATCGACACCGACGCCAACGCGGGCTGGCTGCGCGGTAACCCTGAGGCGGAGGCGTACGCGGCGAGCCGGCACGCACTCAACCGGATCGGCCGGGCGGACGAGATCGCGAACGCGGTCGCGTTCCTGGCCTCGGACCAGGCGAGCTTCATCACCGGCAGCACCATCGACGCCACCGGCGGCGGCAACCTCTAGGAGCACCGAAATGCCTACGGCCACCCACACCTCCGGCGACGTCCACTACAACCGGCAGGGCGCCGGCCCCGGCCTCGTCCTGGTGCACGGCACCGGCGGCGACGCCGTCACCAACTGGGCCCACCTCGTGCCGGCCTTCACCGACATCCGCACCGTCATCACCCCCGACTACGCAGGCAGCGGCCAGACCGCCGACCCCGGCGGCGACCTCACGCTCGACCTGCTCGCCGGGCAGGTCGCCGCGGCGTTCGAGGGCCCGTCGGACCTGGTCGGCTTCTCGCTGGGCGCCGCCGTGGCCGCGGCGGTCGCGGCCGAGCGGCCGGAGCTGGTCAGACGTCTGGTTCTGATCGCCGGCTGGACGCACCTGGCCGATTCCCGGCTGGAGCTCGGCCTGCGCACCTGGGCCCGCCTGGCCGCCACCGCCCCGGAGAGCTTCGCCGCGTACGGCCCGCTCGTCGCGTTCAGCCCGGATTTCGTGAGCCGGCTCGGCGCCGACGCGCTGGTGGGCGAGCCACCACGCGGCACGGTGCGCCAGATCGAGCTGGACCTCAGGGTGGACCTCAGGGACCTGCTGCCGAAGATCACCGCGCCCACGCTGGTGATCGGCAACACCCGGGACTACCTCATCCCGGTCGAGCACGCCCGGGCGCTGCACGCCGCCATCCCCGGCAGCGAGTACGCCGAGCTGGACAGCGGTCACGTCGTCCTGCACGAGCGCCCGGCCGAGGTCGCGGCCCTGATCCGGGACTTCGTTCAAAGGTAGGACGGGCCGGTCACCCGGTGCCGGAAGGTCCACCACACCCAGCCCTGGGCGGCCACCAGCGGCGGGATCAGCACCAGGATCACCGGCACCAGGAAGGAGCCCGCCGGGCCCGGGTGCAGCGGCAGCTGCAGCCCGGCCAGCGTCCCGACGGTCAGCAGCGCCGCCGACGTGAGCGCGTACGTGCGGACGTCCACCCCGGGCCCGACGGAACTCCCGTGCCCGGCCCCGCCGGACAGGACGGCCGCCCGCTCCCGCAGCACCCCGCGCAGCCGCAGCGCCGCGAACGTCAGCCCGTGCGTGGCGAACAGCGCGGCCAGCACCAGGGCGGGCAGCACCGCGACCGGCCCCTCCATTCCGAGCAGGACGTGGCTGAGCAGCAGCCCCCAGCTCAGCGCCAGCCCCCAGCTGCCGGCCACGACGGCGCCGTCCCAGAACGTCTGCCAGCCCGATCCCGGCAGCCGCCCGCGCAGCCACAGCCCCATGTCGCGGACGACCCACGCCAGCAGCAGCGTCACGACGAGCGTGTAGTTGCCGCTCAGCAACTCGCCCTCCAGCTCGGGGAACAGCCCCACGAGCACGCCGCCCGTCGCCACCAGCCACACCTCGTTGCCCAGGAAGAACGGCGCGATCGCGGCGATCACCTCGCGCCGCTCGGCCGCCGACCGGCCCAGGTACGGCAGCGTCATGCCGACCCCGATGTCGGCTCCGGCCAGCACGAGGTAGCCGAGTGCGAAGAAGGCGAGAATGAAGATCTCCATGACGGCTCCTCAGAAGGTCGGTGCGGGGACGGGGGCGTCGATCGGGCGGTCGCCCAGCGCGACAGCGCCGGGCCCGCGGCGGGCGTGCCTGGCCAGCAGCCAGTAGTTGATGACGATCAGGACCGAGAACACGGCCGCGAAGGCGGTGATCGAGAACCGCATCTGGGCCTCCGTGACGGGCGACATCGCATCGGCCGTCTTGAGGAGCCCGTACACGGCCCAGGGCTGGCGCCCCATCTCGCGGAAGATCCAACCGGCAATCATGGTGACGAACGGGACCGGGATCATCAGGGTCAGCAGCCCATGCCAGAGCCGGAATCCGCGAACGGCCGCCCGGAAGGCCATCAGCACGCAGCTGACCGTGGCGACCAGCATCATCACGACGAACAGGATCACCATCGTGAGCCCTCCGCCCTGCACCCACTCCACCGGCGGCAGGTAGTCGCCGGGGCCGAACCTGGCCACCATCTGGGCCTGGGCCTCGGCCAGCCGCTCCGGGCTGCCCACCCAGGCGGCGATCTTCGTCGGCTGCAGGGTCTCGAAGCTCATGCCGCCGAAGGACGCGGCGAAGAACGTCGCGGGCAGCGCCACCCCGATCCCGATCCGCAGCGACTTGCGGAAGAAGTCCTGCTCGTCGGTCCGCTTGCGCAGGTGGTACGCGCTCACCCCGGCCATGAAGAACCCGCCGACGATCATGGCGCCGCTCAGGATGTGCAGGAAGGCCACCTGCGCTGCCGGGTTGGCCACCATCGCCCCGAAGTCGACCAGCCGCAGCGTGCCGCCCTCCACGACGTGGCCGACCGGGTTCTGCAGGAAGCCGTTCGCGATCATGATCCAGAACGCCGACGCGTAGGCGGTCAGCGTGACGATCCAGATCAGCGCCAGGTGCGCCCATCGGTTGAGCTTGTTCCAACCGAAGATCCACAGTCCCAGGAAGGTGGACTCGATGAAGAACGCCACCAGCGTCTCGATCGCCAGCGCCGAGCCGAAGACGTTGCCCGCGTACTCGGTGAGGCCGCTCCACGACAACCCGAGCTGGAACTCCATCACCAGGCCTGTGACGATGCCCATGGCGTAGTTGATGATGTAAAGCTGACCCCAGAACCGCGTCATCCGCATATGCAGCGGGCTGCCGGTCGACGTCGCCCTGGTCTGGACGACGGCCACCAGGGTCGCCAGGCCGAGCGTCAGCGCGACGAAGAGAAAGTGCGCGCCTGCGGTGAGCGCGAACTGCAGGCGGGCCAGGTCCACTGTTTCCATGCCTCAGAGCATTCGGGCACGGCTACGCTCACCGCGTCATGCCTGGGCGGGCAGTTGCGTACATCCCGGGATGCAATTGGCGCCTCCCGGCGTACCTCTCAGGGTGTAAGCCAGCCCGGCGTGATCATGCCGGCCTCGTACGCGAGCACCACGATCTGCGCCCGGTCGCGGACCGACAGCTTGGTCATGATGCGGCTGACGTGCGTCTTCGCCGTGGCGGGGCTGAGCACGAGCCGGGCCGCGATCTCGTCGTTCGACAGACCGGCGGCCACCAGGGTCATGACCTCGCGCTCGCGCTCGGTGAGCGCGTTGAGCTCCGGGCCGGGGTCGGGGCGCTTGACCCGGCCGGCGAACTCGGCGATGAGCCGCCGGGTGACCGACGGCGAGATCAGCGCGTCGCCCCTGGCCACGACCCGGACCGCGTGGATCAGCTCGGCCGGCTCCGTGTCCTTGACCAGGAAGCCGCCGGCGCCGGCCCGCAGCGCGCCGTACACGTAGTCGTCCAGGTCGAACGTGGTCAGGATGATCACCTTGACCCCGTCGAGGGCCGGGTCGCCGGCGATCCTGCGGGTGGCCTCCAGGCCGTCGAGCTCGGGCATCCGGATGTCCATCAGCACGACGTCGGGGCGGTGCTCGCGGGCCCCGGCGACGGCCGCCGCGCCGTTGGCCGCCTCGGCGACGACCTCGATGTCGTCCTCGTCGCTGAGTATGGACCGGAACCCGGCGCGTACCAGGGTCTGGTCGTCGGCGAGCAGCACGCGGATCATGTGGCCCCGTTCGATGGCAGGTTCAGTGGCAGGCGGGCGAGGACGCGGAAGCCGCCCTCGGGGCGCGGGCCGGCCTCCAGGGTGCCGCCGAGCGCGGCGGCGCGCTCGCGCATGCCCTGCAGGCCGAAGCCGCTGCCTCCGTCGTACGTGGCCCCCGGTCCGTCGTCCTCCACGCGGATCATGATATTTCCGGACGTGTTGGCGATCGCCAGCGTGGCCTTGGTCGTGCCGGAATGGCGGGAGACGTTCGTCAGCGCCTCCCTGATGATGCGGGTGGCGGCCAGGTCCACCTCCGTCGGCACCGCGTCGAGCGGACCGGACAGCTCGGTGCGTACCTCCAGACCGGAGGTCGCTACGAGCGCGTCCACCCGCGCCAGGCTGTCGGCGGGGGCGGTCGGCGCGTCCTCGTCCACCTGCCGCAGCACCCCCAATGTGGTCCGCAGCTCGCGCAGCGTCTCCTTGCTGGTGTCCTTGATCGTCCGCAGCGCCCGCTCGGCGTCCTCGGGCCGTTTCTTCAGCCCGTGCAAGGCGGCGGCCGCCTGCACGTTGATCATGGAGATGTTGTGCCCGAGCACGTCGTGCAGCTCTCTGGCGATGCGCAGCCGCTCCTCGCTCTCGCGCCGCCTGGCCTCCTCCTCCTTGCTGTGCTCGGCGTCGGCCGCACGCCGCTCGGCCTCCAGCAGGTAAGCCCGGCGGTTGCGGGTGACCCCGCCGAACGCGATGGCCGCCACCACCCACCCGGCGACCGCGACGAACAGGCTGTCGTCCACGTGCCTGACCCCGCCGCTCTCGCCGAGCCCCATGCCCAGCAGCAACGCCGCGCCCGCGGCGATGGCGGCGGTGAGGGCGCCCCGGTCGGCGGCGGTGTAGAGCGCGACGAACACCAGCATGATGAGGGGCCCGTCGAGCCTGGCCCACGGGTAGTAGGCGGCGACGGAGGCGGCCACGATGATCAGCGCCGTGATGGGATATCTGTGCCGCGCGAGCGTCGCGGCGGACGCCAGGAACGGCAGGACGATGTCGAGCGCGTTCGGCGGCGTGTCGCTCCGGAACGCGTACGTGACCAACGTGCCGGCCAGCACGGCGGCGATCACCACGAGCGACGCGGTCGTGCTGGTGAGCGGCCTTCGCATGCCACCCATTCTGTACGGGTAGAGCGGATGAATGAGCACTAGGGACGAACTACGCCGGATCGAAGAGGATCTGGCGCGGCTCCGGGCCGAGAACCGGGACATTCGAGAACAGATCCGCGACATGGGCGCGACTGACCAGATAGAGAAGGCGGCCGTGATCAGCCAGGCGGACGAGCAGGTGGAGCTGATCGCCGACCTCGAACGCCGGCGCGACTCCCTGATCGCCCGCCTGGAGAAGGAAGAGGAAGCTCTGGGCTAACGCAGCGGGGCGCCGACCTCGTGCAGGTGGCGCAGCGCCTGCCCGTACGAGTCGATCAGCCCGGTCTGGAGGTAGCTGACGCCGAGCTCGGCGCAGTACTGCTGCACGATGGGCTGCGCCCGGCGGAGGTTCGGGGCCGGCATGTGGGGAAAGAGGTGATGCTCGATCTGGTAGTTGAGCTGCCCCAGCGCCACGTCGACGAACAGCCCGCCCCTGACGTTGCGCGAGGTGAGCACCTGCTTGCGAAGGAAGTCGAGCTTGTCCTCCTTGGTCAGCACGGGCATGCCCTTGTGGTTCGGGGCGAACGTGCACCCGAGGTAGAGCCCGAACAACCCCTGGTGCACCGCCAGGAACACCAGCGCCTTGCCGACCGGCAGCACGGCGAAGACCGCGCCGAAGTAGAGCGCGAAGTGCGTGACGAGCAGCCCCAGCTCCAGCGGTCGCCGCTTGGCCGAGGGCTTGAGCAGCGCTTTGAAGCTGGCCACGTGGAGATGCCAGGCCTCCAGGGTGAGCAGCGGGAAGAACCAGAAGGCCTGATGCCGCGCGATGAACCGCGGGAGGCCCCGGCTGCTGACGGCCTGGTCCTGCGACCAGACGATGACGGCGGGGGAGACGTCGGGGTCGTGGTCCTCGTGGT
The DNA here is from genome assembly GCF_008065375.1 of Nonomuraea sp. SYSU D8015. Classification (GTDB taxonomy): domain Bacteria; phylum Actinomycetota; class Actinomycetes; order Streptosporangiales; family Streptosporangiaceae; genus Nonomuraea. Next base: position 207,162 of record NZ_VJYI01000013.1, on the reverse strand, counting down.
TGGGGTTGGCGTGGTGGCGGTTGTGCTTGGCGTTCCACCATCCCCAGCCGAGTCCGATGCCGAGGTTGCCGATCAGCAGGCCGGCGACGTCGCTGGGCCGCCGCGTCCGGAAGACCTGCCGGTGCCCGAGGTCGTGGGCGACGAACCCGAACTGCGCGAAGACGACGGCCAGCGCGACCGCCACGAGAAGCTGCAGCCACGAGTCGCCCACCCAGGCGAACAACGTCCAGCAGCCGAGGTAGGCGACGACGGCGATGCTGATCCGTGTCGCGTAATAAAAGGGACGCCGGTCCAATAGGCCGGCGTCCGCAATCTTGTGGGCTAGTCGGGCGAAGTCGCTGCCCCGAGTCTCTAGCGTGCCAGGACTGGCCACAGGTCTCCTTACCTCGCGGTGCACGTAGCCCTAACCCTGGCGTATCAGGGCGGGAAGCGGAAGCCCGTAGTCTGACGGGATGATCTACGTCGACACGCCGCTGACCCCTGCCATCAGGGAGGCGGTCGCCGTGGCCTGGGGGGTCACGGGGGAGGGCGAGCGGCTCCACGGGGGAGAGGAGTCCGCAGCCTACCGCCTGGATGGCCATGTGATCCGCGTCGGCCCGATCGGCCGCCCGCCCGCCGAGTCCGACTGGTGTCACACGATCGCCCGCCACGCCGCCGGCAAGCTCCCCGAGGCCCTCGCCCCGCTGCCCGCGCCCGAGGGCGGGACGGTGATCGTGGTCGACGGCCGCCCGATCTCCTGCTGGCCGCACGTCGAGGGCTCCTGGCCGGACGACGACCTCTACGAGCAGGCTGCGCGGCTGCTGGCCCGGCTGCACGAGGCCCTGGCCGGCTTCGACCCGGGCCCGCGCCCCGTGCCCGCCTTCCAGGAGTCCGGCCTGTACGGCGACCGCCCCGCCGACGCCGCAGAGCTGGACGACCCGGACCTGGACCGCTGGCTGGCCGCCTTCCACGCCCGCCACCGGCTCCGCCACCCGCTGCACGGCGACTACTACACCGGCAACACCCTCGCCAGGGACGGCACGATCGTGGCGGTCCTCGACTGGGACGAGAGCTTCGTCGGCGCCCCGGAGGTGGAACTGGCCGCCGCGGCCCTCGAATGGGGCGACGACGAGCTGGGCCCGAGCCGGGACTTCGTGGCCGCCTACCACGCGGCCGGCGGCACGGCGGAGGAGCTGGACGAGGAGGTTCTTGCCCAGCTCATCAGGCACAAGCTCCGCCGCGAGTACGCGTACTTCCAGAAGGCGGTCCGCAGGGGAGTCCGGCATGACGCGGACGGCCTGGAATACCATCGGGCCAGGGTCGAGCTGTTCCACCGGCTGCGCCCCTGACAGCGGAGCGACCTCCTATATCAACCCCAGCCGCTCCCGCAGCTGCTCCAACGGTAGATGCGGCACCGTCGCCTCGCCGAACTCGGGCAGGCCCACGACCAGCTCGCCATCCGCCACCCGAAGCCCCGCCTCCGCGCAGGGCCTGCTGTAGCGCCGGGGCTCGAGGTTGTAGAAGCTCCCCGTCCCATAGTCGATGCGCACGCTCTCCACCCCCGGCCGCGCTTCGGCCAGGCATGCCCCCATCGGCAGCCCGAGGCCGGTGGGCGTGGTCGGCGTGTGGGCGTTGCCGACGACGACCAGCGTGGGGGCCGCGTGCGCCGCCAGCACGCGGCGCGCCATCGAGGCGTCCCGCGCCGACCAGTCCTCGGTCATGTCCCCGCCGTCGAAGAGCGTGACCCGTAAGCCGTCGATCTTCCTCAGCACCGCCAGGTGCCCTGCGGTGACGCGCCCGTCGCCGAGCCACCACAGTGGATGGTCGAGCCCCGTCCCGTCGGCCAGATAGCGTTCGAGCTGCGGTTGCAGGCCTTCGGGCCACTCCAGGGCCAGGTGGGTCAGCCCGAGCAGGCGCATGAGGCCGAGGATGATCAGCGGGTTCTCCCTGACCCCGTGCACCTCGCCGAGCAGCAGCAGCCCGGACGCGTCGAGCGACTTCCCGGCCCGGTCGAGCGCCGCCGGCTCGGCGGGCAGTTCGTAGTGGTCGGCATCTGACTCGGCGACGGCCCGCTGGAGGCCGTCGAGCGTATCGACGCTTGGCATGCCTCCACAGTGTTCGCCGCGGCCCTCCGGTGCAACGGGCCGGGCTATGAGAACACCTTGGCCTTGAGCGACGGCATCCGCTGGACCAGGCGCAGGAACGTCTTGAAGCCCATTCGGGCCACCCTGCTCTCGCCGACGAACTGCTCGGCCGAGCGCAGGGAGTCGCGTACGGCGGCGAAGCCGTACTCGCGCATCTCCGCCTCATAGCCGGCGATGGCCTGGACCGGGTCGCCGCCGGCGGTCAGGGCCCCGACAAGAGCACTGCAGAGCACACGGGCGTCGCGCAGGGCGGTGTTCGCGCCGATGCCGCGCATGGGGGTCATGCTGTGGATCGCGTCGCCGAGCAGGGTGATGTTCGTGGCCGGCCAGGGGCCGATCGGGACGGACGTGCGGATCGGCAGCAGGCTGACGGTGTCGGGGTGCGACAGGTCGATCATCGTACGTAGATCCGGGTGCCACGACCTCATCATGCTTGCCACGGTGTCCTTGAGGTGTTGGCCCGACATTTCGGAAATGTCGGACGGGAAGCGGCCCGCCGCCGCGCCGACCGCCCACAGGATGTAGCTGCTGGTGTTGTCCATCAGCGCGCCCTCCTGCTCGGTCGCCCCGATCCCGCCCTCCGGCAGGTCCACGTCGCTCAGGTCGTGCGGCGCGCAGAACAGGCTGACGCCCTTGGGCGAGATGATGGTGTTCGGCCCGTCCACCAGCCGCGGCGCCAGCAGCTTCCTGGTCTCGGCGGTGAGCGGGAACTTGCCCGCCACCGTGGTGATCCCGGTGTCCACCCGCTCGGCGTGCGGCAGGTACTGCCTGCGCACCCGCGAGTTCCCGCCGTCCGCGGCCACCACGATGTCCGCGATCTCGCTCGTGCCGTCCGCGAAGTGCAGCCGCACGCTCCCGCTGGGCAGGCGCTCGTACCGCTCGAACGTCTTGCCGAACCGTACGACGTCCTCCATCCCCGAAAGCAGCACCTGCCTGAGCGTGATGCGGCTGACCGAGTGGTGGTCGTCCGCCGGGTCCGGGGCCTTGGGGGTCTCGATCAGCGCGAGGAGGCCGAGCTGCTCGGTGAGGAAGCCGAAGTCCTGCCCGCCCTGCCCGGTGGTGTCCAGGAACGACTGCCACAGGTGCTCGGGCAGGCAGTCGTGCAGCGCGCGGGCGCCGTGGGGGTCGATGTGCACGCGGTAGCCCTGCAGCCGGTCGGACGGCGTGCGGTCCCGCTCGTAGACGGTCACGTCGAGGTCCGCTTTGCGCAGGCCCTGGGTCAGGCAGAGCCCGCCGATCCCGCCACCGATGATCGCGATGCTCTTCGTCGTCGTCTTCGTCATGCCCTCAACAATCAACCATGCGGATAATTCTGTCAACCATACGGATGGATGATAAAGTCGACGCATGAGACGAGCACCGGAGGAGAAGCAGCGCGACCCCGAACGCACGAAGGCCCGGATCCTCCAGGCGGCGCTGGAGGAGTTCGCGGCCAAGGGGTTCGCGGGGGCGCGGGTCAATGAGATCGCCGCGCGGGCCGGGGTCAACAAGCAGCTGATCTCGTACTATTTCGGCGGCAAAGAGGGCCTCTTCCAGGCGCTCACCACGCGCTGGCAGAGCGAGGAGAGCGCGTTCGCCGACCGCTCGTCCTCACTCGGCCGGCTCGTGGCCGGCTATGTGCGGGCCAACGCCGAGCGGCGTGACTTCGGCAAGCTGATGATCTGGCAGGGCCTGACCGAGGACACCGTCCCGCCCGACCCCGCCTTCGCCGAGGACGTGCGCCGCGACGTGGAATGGCTGCGCAGGCGCCGGCAGGCGGGTGAGTTCCCCGCGGACCTCGATCCGGCCGCCCTGCTGGTCGCGCTGTTCACCATGGCCTCCGCCGGCATCGTCTACCCACAGCTCGTCCGGGCCGCCTGCGACCTCGACCCGGCGTCCACCGAGTTCGGTGAGTACTACGCCGAGCAGCTCGAGAAGCTGATCGAGCACCTGGCCGAGGTCACCGATTCGTAAGATCCGCAGGCCCCGGGCCGGTGTTGGATCGGCGGCATGCGCGTGCTCCTCACCGGCTCGGCCGGCTTCATCGGCAGCCACGTCGCGGAGGTCCTCGACCACGAGGTGATCGCCGCCGACCTCCGCACGGGCGTGGACGTCCGCGACGAGGCCGCGCTGGACCGTCTCCTGCCCGGCGTCGATGCCGTGGTCCACCAGGCCGCCAAGGTCGGGCTCGGGGTCGACGTGGCCGATCTGCCCGCGTACGCCTCGGTCAACGCGTACGGCACGGCCACTCTGCTCGCGGCCATGGCCAGACACGGCGTGGGCCGCCTGGTGCTGGCCTCCTCCATGGTCGTCTACGGCGAGGGCGCCTACGACTGCCCCCGCCACGGCCGCGTCCGCCCGGGCCCACGGCGGCCGGAAGACCTGGCCTCCGGCCTGTTCGACCCGCGCTGCCCGCTGTGCGAGAGCGTCCTGTCCCCGTCGGTCATCGAGGAGGACGCCCCGCTCGACCCCCGCAACGCCTACGCCACCACCAAGCTGGCCCAGGAACACCTGGCCGCCAACTGGGCCCGCGAGACCGGCGGCACCGCCGTGGCCCTGCGCTACCACAACGTGTACGGCCCGCGCATGCCCAGGGACACGCCGTACGCCGGGGTCGCGTCCATCTTCCTGTCCGCCCTGCTGGCCGGGCGGGCGCCCACGGTCTTCGAGGACGGGGGCCAGCGACGCGACTTCGTCCACGTGCGGGACGTGGCCCGGGCCAACGCCCTGGCCCTCGGGGCGGGGGCCGAGGGGGCGCTGGCGGCGTACAACATCGCCAGCGGCACGCCGCACACGGTCGGCGACCTGGCGGCGGCGCTGGCCGCCCGGACCGGCGGCCCGGAGCCGGTGACGACGGGGGACTACCGGCTCGGGGACGTCCGCCACATCGTGGCGTCCCCCGCCAAGGCGACCAGAGAATTGGGCTTCACGGCCGACATCTCCTTCGAGGACGGCATGAAGGAGTTCGCTCAGCGGTAGGGCCCATCGCCAAGTTAGCCTGCCATGCGCATCACTTACTGGATCGCACCTCACCGCCGGATGGTGCTGTTGACGTGTTCCGTAAGACAGGGATGCGCAATGATCGCGAGGTCGAGCGGGCGCGGCGAGCCATGCGGCGCTGTGTCGAGCTCGAGCACACCGTCGACGAGGAAGAAGCAGGGACCGTGCCCACGCTGCCCGTCCTGGAGCGGCTGGCGCGCGCCCTGGACGCGGACCTGGAGGTCCGCCTGACGCTCCGCGTGCCCGCCGCCTGACGTCATCGGTCCGTAAGGTCCGGAGCGGGGTGCGGGCCCTAGCGTCTGAGCTGTGATCGATGTCGTGTTGCCCTGCCTCGACGAGGCCGAGGCGCTGCCGTGGGTGCTGGACCGGATGCCGGCCGGCTACCGTCCCATCGTCGTCGACAACGGCTCCACCGACGGCTCCGACCAGCTGGCCGCCGCCCGCGGAGCCCTCGTCGTACGTGAGCCGCGCCGTGGGTTCGGCGCCGCCTGCCACGCCGGCCTGCTGGCCGCCTCCAGCGAGATCGTCTGCTTCATGGACGCCGACGCCTCGCTCGACCCGGGCCAACTCCCGCTCCTCACCACGCGACTGGGCGAGGCGGACCTGGTGCTGGGGCGCCGGGTGGCCACCGCGGCGGGAGCCTGGCCGGTGCACGCCCGCTTGGGGAACGCGGTCCTGGCCCGCCGGTTGCGGCGCGCGGCCGGCGTTCCGGTGCGTGATCTCGGCCCGATGCGGGCCTGCCGTCGCGCCGCGCTGCTCGGCCTCGAGCTGGCGGACCGTCGTTTCGGTTATCCACTCGAAATGGTGCTGCGGGCGGCGGCGGCCGGATGGCGGGTCGCGGAGGTCGACGTCCGTTACTACCCGCGGGCCGGCCGTTCCAAGGTCACGGGCACCGTACGCGGAACGCTGCGGGCGATCAAGGACATGCGTGCCGTGCTCGCCGCCCATCAGGGGCAGCGCACCACCATCCCCGCGTAGGACAGATTGCCGCCGAACCCGAACAGCAGCATCGGCTCCCCGCGCCGCACCACCCCCTGCTCCAGCAGCTTCGACAGGGCCAGGGGAATGCTGGCGGCCGAGGTGTTCCCCGACTCAACAACGTCGCGCGCCACGATCGCGTTGACCGCGCCGAGCTTCTTGGCGATGGGCTCGATGATGCGCAGGTTCGCCTGGTGCAGCACCACCGCGGCCAGGTCCTCGGGCCGTACGCCGCCGCGCTCGCAGGCCCGCCGGGCGATCTCGGGCAGCCGGGTGGTGGCCCAGCGGTAGACGGTCTGGCCGTCCTGGGCGAAGCGAGCAGGGGTGCCCTCGATGCGTACGGCGGTGCCGAGCTCGGGCGCCGACCCCCACACCACGGGCCCGATCCCCGCCTCCGGGGCCGCACCGACCACGGCCGCCCCCGCCCCGTCGCCGGTCAGCACACACGTGGTGCGGTCGGTCCAGTCGGTGACCGACGTCATCTTTTCCGCGCCGACGACCAGGGCGTTCGTGGCCGCGCCCGCGCGGATCGTGTGATCGGCCACGGCCAGGGCGTGGGTGAAGCCCGAGCACGAGACCCCGACGTCCATCAGCGCGGCGGCGGGCACGCCGAGGCGGGCCGCGACGCGGGAGGCGATGTTGGGGGCGCGCTCGGTCTGGGTGCAGGTGGCGATCAGCACCAGGTCGATGTCGGCCGGGTCCAGGCCGCTGCCCGCCAGCGCCTTGGCGGCGGCGTGCGCGGCGAGGTCCGCCACGCTCTCGTCGGGCCCGGCCACGTGCCGCGTGCGGATGCCGACCCGCTGCCTGATCCACTCGTCGCTGGTGTCCACCATGCCCGCCAGCTCGTCATTCGTCAGGACCTTGGCTGGTTGGTAGTGGCCCGTGGCGACAAGTCGTGATCCGTTCATGCTGCAGACTATAGCAACCGAACGTTCGGACGCTAATGTAGGCCACATGAGCCCGCGCAGGTCCGTCGCCGAGGCCCTCGGCACCCGTTCCGCCATCCTCGACCGCTCGGTCGCCATCGCCTCCGCCGAGGGGCTCGAAGGGCTGACCATCGGCCGCCTCGCCCTGGAGCTGGGCATGAGCAAGTCGGGCGTGCTCGGGCACTTCGGCTCCAAAGAGGCGCTGCAGCTGGCGGCGCTCAACCGGGCGGAGGAGGTCTTCCGCGCTGAGGTGTGGGCGCCCGCCCAGCCCGCCGCGCCCGGCCTGGCCAGGCTCCGCGCGCTCTGCGAGGCGTGGATCTCCTACCTGGAACGCGGGGTCTTCCCCGGCGGGTGTTTCTTCGTGGCGGCGGCGCACGAGTTCGACGGCCGCGAGGGGCCGGTGCGCGACGCGGTCGAGGCCATGTTCGCCGCCTGGCGCGGGCGGCTGCGCAAGGAGGCGCGGCGCGCCGTGGAGGCCGGCGAGCTGCCGGCGGGCACGGACGCCGAGCAGCTCGCGTTCGAGCTGCTCGGCCTGGTCATGGCCCTGAACCACGCCCTCCAGCTCCACCGCGACCCGGAGGCCGTCACCCTCGCCCGCCGCGCCGTACGCGCCCGCCTGGGCGGTTGAGCCGCGAGACCCGTTCGAGCGGCCGGGCCCGCGCCGGCTCTCCGATCACGAGGGCGAGCGCGGCCAGGCTCAGCAGACCGCCCACGAGCACCGTGCTCCCGACGCCGGAGCCGGACAGCAGGACGCCGCCGATGAACGCCCCTGCGGTGATCCCGGCGTTGAAGGCGGTGGACATGCCCGCCGAGGCCAGGTCGACGCTGCCCGGGGCGACCTGCAGCACCCGGCCGGTCACGGCGGTGGCCAGGGCGGCGAACGACAGCCCGGACAACGCCACCAGTCCGGCCGCCACCACCGGCACACCGCCGAAGACGTGGAGCCCGAGGAGTGACACGGCCTGCGCCGTCACGGGGACGACCATCGCGGCGCGGGGGTGGCGGTCGGCGAGGTGCCCGCCGACGGCCACGCCGAGCACGCTGGCGAGGCCCCGAACCAGCAGGAGCGGCCCGATCGCCGCCGCGGAGAAGCCGCTCACGTCGGTCAGGAACGGGGTGACGTACGTGAACGCGGTGAACGTCCCGGTGACCGCGAGGGCGCACACCGCGATCAGCCTCCAGTACGCCCGGGCGTCGGGAGCGGTTCCCGTGGTGGCGGGCTCGTGCCCGGCCGTGCTCGCCGGCAGCAGCGAGGCGATCGCCACCAGGGCCAATAAGCCGATGGCGCTGAGCGCGAGGAAGGACGCCCGCCAGCCGGCCTGCTGGCCGATCCAGGTCCCGGCGGGCACACCCAGCACCGTCGCGAGCGAGCTTCCCGCGAACACCACGCCGATCACGCGGCCGTGCACGCGAGGCGGGAACAGGCTGGTGGCGGTGGAGACGACGACGGCCCAGAACACCGCCTGGCTGAGCGCGGTGATCGCCCGGGCGCCGAGGAGGAGCTCGTACGTGGTGGCGACGGCCGAGAGCCAGCCGGCCACGACCAGCACGGCGAGCAGCCCCGTCAGCAGGAGGCGGCGCGGCATGCGGCAGGTCAGCCGGGTCAGCGGGACGGTGGCGAGGACGACCACCAGCCCGTAGCCGGTCACCAGCATGCCGACGGCCGAGTGGGAGGCCGACAGGTCCGTCGCGATCAGCGTGAGCAGGCCGATGGGAAGCGCCTCGACGGTGACGTAGATGAACGTCGACACCGACAGCGCCGCCAGCGCGCCGATCGACCGTGCGGTGCTCCTATGCCTGTCCATTCTGCTTCTCCTCTAGCGATGTTTGCTGGTAGCAGATAGTGGGCTCCGCCGGAGGTGGCGGCCGGGATCAGGGGGCGCGGTCTCCGGGCCCGCGGGTGTCAGCCGGATGTTCCGGTGTCGGCGGTGGCGCGCCGGGCGGCCCGCCGGCGTTCGGTGAGACGGCGCGCCTTGACGTCCGTGCCGCAGTCGGCCATCCGGCACCATCTGCGCGAGCCGTTGCGGCTGCGGTCGAGGAAGACCCAGCCGCAGCCGCCGCTCTCGGTCGGGCAGCGGCGCACGCGCTCGACGTCGGCGGTGCGCAGCAGGTCGAGGGCGGCGTCCACGGCGCGGTCGGGCACCAGCGACGCGGGGACGACGCCGACGACGAGCCGAACAGCGGAGGCGCCCCGCGGATCGGGCGCCAGCGTGGAGCGGCCCGCCGCGGCGAGCCAGCGGCAGTGCAGCCGGTCGAGCGCGGCGCCGCAGGACGCGGCGTCGATCGGCTCCGGCGCCAGGGCGGCGGTGGCGAGGAGGGCGAGGTGCAGTGACTCGCGGATCTCCCGGGTGGCCTCCAGCGCGGCGTGCGCCGCGCCGGGGTCGTGGTCCCAGGCTTCGGTGACCGCCCGGGCCTCCGCCTCGTCGATCATCCCCGCGCGGCGTGCCCAGAGCAGGAGCGCGGCCGGTTCGGACACGTAGTCGCGCGGCTCCCAACCGGGGGCTGGGACGCCTCGTTCCACGGTGTTGACCAGATCCAGGGCCGGGTGACCGCCCACAAGTGGCAGCTCGGACACATCCATGCCCTGATGCTACCTATCAAATGCCTTTTGGTGGTAGCTACATTTTGCATACCCCGGCGGGGAGACCGCCCAGCCGGGTGGTCAGCTCGCCGAGAGGCGGTCGAAGAGCTCCAGCGCGGCCTGGCGCACCTCGTCAGGAGACAGCCCGTCCAGCGTCTCCCTGGCCTGGGCGATGTCCCGGGTGGTGGCCAGCGTGATGGCCACGGACGAGGCGGCGGCGCGGTCGATCGATCCCGTCGGGGCGGCGTCGGCCAACTGCTGGGCGCTCGCGGCGAGGTCGAGGTTGTCTCTCAACGGATCTCCTCGGGTGAAGACGGCTCGGCCCATTGCATCATCTGGTGTCGTGTCTCATCCACCATTCGGTGAATTCCCGGCATCGACCATCGGGCACGAATCGGATCACCCAAAGATTGCTATAGGTTTTGTCTGGATATGTGGTGACCCCTTGAATGACGCCGAGATCCTCCGTCACGCACACCGGATGCCACTCGAACGTGGCCTCACCCGGCTTGTCCCGCCGATCCAGCCAGTTGGCGACGATCTCCTCGCGTCCGTGCCACGGCGCGCTGTACGGCTCGGTGTAGTAGACGGCGTCCTCCGTGAACAGGGCGGAGATGTCGTCGGGGTCGTTGGAGTTCCACGCGCGCACGTACCCCTCGATCCACGGACGCGGTTCGGCCATCGGGCTCAGCCTCTCAGGGGATCATGTCCGACGGACATGAGCTCGCGCCGCGACTGGTCGTCGGTCTTGTCGCCCATGGTCTCCACGATCTCGACGACCTGCCGCATCACCTCGAGGTCGTCCTTGGTCAGGTCGCCCTTGCGCTTGCTCAGGACGTGCAGGACGCCCCGCCCCAGGCTGTCGATGCCCAGATCGGGATCGGCCGGGAAGCCCTCCTCGTTCGAGGCGTCCGCCAGCAGGTACGCGCGCAGTTCCTCGGAGTTCATGTTGACGGAGCGATGGAACTCTTCCCAGAGCATGTCGGTGTCAAAGGCCTCAGTCATACGCCACCGCCTACCCGTCTCACCCCGCCTTACGCACCCGGCACGGCCAGTCCGGACTCGTACGCGGCGATCACGGCCTGCACTCGATCCCGCAGGCCCAGCTTGCTCAGCACGTTGCTGACATGCGTCTTCACCGTGTGCTCGCTGACCACCATGGCCTCGGCGATCTCGGCGTTGGACAGCCCGCGGGCGATCAGCCGCAGCGTCTCGCGCTCGCGGGCGGTCAGCACGTCGACGGTCGCCGCCACGGGCCGGGCCGCCGGTCGCGAGGTGAACTCGGCGATCAGCTTTCCGGTGACGGCCGGCGCCAGCAACGAGTCGCCCGCCGCCACCACCCGCACCGCGTTCACCAGCTCGTCGCGCCGCACGTCCTTGAGCAGGAACCCGCTGGCCCCGGCCCGCAGCGCGTCGAACACGTAGTCGTCGAGGTCGAACGTGGTCAGCATCAGCACCCGGCACCGGGTCTCCGCGCACACGATCCCGGCCGCCTCGATGCCGTCCATCCTCGGCATGCGGATGTCGAGCAGGAGCACGTCGGGGTCGTGCTCGCGGACCGCGGCCACCGCCTCGACCCCGTCGCCTGCCTCGGCGACCACGTCGATGTCGGGCTGGGCGTCCAGGATCATCGCGAACCCGCCCCTGACCAGCTCCTGGTCGTCTGCCACGACGACGCGCACGCTCATGACGCCGCCAGCGGCAGCCGTACCGACACCACGAAGCCCGCGCCGTCCGGCCTGGGACCCGCCGTGGCCGTGCCGCCGCAGGCGGCGGCACGCTCGCGGATGCCGATCAGCCCGTTGCCGCCCGAGGGCAGCTCCCGGCCGGCTCCCGGCCCGTTGTCCGTGATGTCGATCATCAGGTTGTCGTCCTCCCAGGTGAGGCGGATGTCGGCGCGGTCGGCGCCGGAATGCTTGACGATGTTGGTGAGCGCCTCCTGCGTGATCCGGTAGGCGGCCACCGCGCTGTCGGGCGCGAGCGGGCGCGGCTCGCCCGACTCGGCGAAGGCCACGTCCAGGCCCGTGCCGCCGACCTGTCCGGCCAACGCGGGCAGCTCGGCGATGGTGGGCTGCGGCACGCGCGGCGCGTGCTCGTCCTCCTTCAGCACGCCCAGCAGGCGGCGCAGCTGCACCATCGCGTCCCGCCCGGCCGCGGCGATCGCGTCGAAGGCGGCCTCCGCCCTGGCCGGGTCGCTCCGCACCACCACGGGCCCCGCCTCGGCCTGCACCACCATCAGGCTGACCGCGTGGGCCAGGATGTCGTGCATGTCGCGGGCGATCCTGGCGCGCTCGCGCTCGGCCGCGCGCTCGGCTTCCATCCGGCGCTCCCTTTCCAGCCTGGCGGCACGTTCCTCGAGGGCGGCCGCGTGGGCGCGGGAGGTGGCCGCGGCCCGGCCGATGGCGTACGCGGCGACGATCTGCACCACCCCGCGCAGCGCGGTCTCCCACGACCCGACCGTCAGCAGGGCGCCGACGAGGGCCACGATGAGCATGGCCATCCGGTATCCGGGGGAGCTGTAGGCGGCCACGGTGTAGAACGCCACGAGGACGCCGTACCAGATGGGCTGGTTGGCGAGGGGCTCTGCGAGATCGTAGAGGGCGCTCGTGCCCAGACTGATCACCAGGACCGTCACCGGCGCCCGCCGCCGCCACACCAGGGGGACGGAGGCGCCGATCGCGACCACGTATCCCCACCAGTGCCATGGCTGCCCGGTGTAGCTCTGTGCCGAGATCAGCGGCCACAGCTGCACCACCGTGATCACCCCGGCGAGCACCCCGTCGACCCAGAGGTGGGGGAGCGCCCGCAGCCTGCGCCGCGCGACATCGACGATCGTCGGATCGGACACGGTGCTCATTTTCCCTCACGTACGGGCGAGCGCTCGCGGGGCGGCGGGGGAGGTGCCGCGGGACATCGACCAGAACACTCCCACGAGGACGATCGCGCTGACCGGGATGAGGTCCTTGTCGATCACCGGGAGCACGAGGCCGGCCAGCATCATGACCGGCATCCAGGCCTTGACCTGCCCGCGGACGGCAAGGTGGACGACGAGCGCGAACTGCGCCACGTAGAACAGGAACGGCCCCACGTCGTAGACGGCGAGCCGAACCGCGGGCAACGCCTGCACCTGGTCGAACATCGTCCCCATCGCGTCGCGATCGGCCGCCATGAACCCGATCACGATGTCGATCCCGAACTGGGCGAACAGGCACGCGATCCCGGCGAGCCCGAGAATCACGCTGATCGTGGCGGGCCAGGCTCTTCCTAGCCGCCGGTACAGATCCCGAAATATCACGACGAAGAACACGAGCCCGCCCATGAAGGCCAGGTGCCCGGCCGTCCAGGCGAGCCCGGGTCCGTAGACCCCGTCGAGGCCGTCGAGGATGCGGATCAGGCCGTAGGCGAGCATGAGCAGAGGCGCGGCGATGAAGGTGAAGCGAGGATTCATGGGGAAATCGTCGCCTCGCCGGGGGTCCGCGGACATCGCCGGTACCGGCGATCCTGCTCCTCCCTCTCAGGAGTGAGAAGAAATGGGCCGCATCGGCGAGCGCCCACTCCGAGCGCCTGCCCGCCGCCGGTCGTCATCCAGCTCGACCCGGACGCGCCCATCCCGCCGATCAACCCCACGGCGCTGCAGCAGCCCATCGCAGGCCTGCCCGCGGCCGAGGCCACCGCCGCGATCGTCCGGGTGAGCGGCGCCAAGGGCTCGTGGAAGGGCGTGACGGGGGTGGCCGACCTCACCACCCAGCGCAAGGCGTCGGCGCACGTACGCTTCCGTGCGGGCAGCGTGACCAAGATGTTCACCACCGCGGTGGTGCTGCAGCTCGTGGCCGAGCGCAAGGTCTCGCTCGACGGGACGGTCCAGGACCACCTGCCCGGCCTGCTGCCCGGCACCTCCCCGCGCGTCCGCGGCCCGCACCACAAGGGCTACCAGGTGGTCCCCGCGGGCTTCGAGAGCGCCATCCCCTACGGTGAGGGCCATGTGGTCGACATGACCGAGACCAGCGTCACCTCGACCTGGGCCTCGGGCGATCTCGTCTCCACGGTCGCGGACCTGGAGAAGTTCGTCAAGGCGCTGTTCTCGGGGAAGGCCGTGCCGCCCGGCGGCATCGTCGCCTACGGCAAGACCGGCGCCCGCCACGGCTACGCCGCCGGCGTCGGCGCCACCCGCGACCTGAGCCGCACCCTCGTCTACTCGGTCAACTCCACCGACGCCAAGGCCTCCGGCCAGAACCAGCGAACGCTGGGCATCGCACTGGCCGTCTCCGCCCGATGAGGTCATCCCGCGCCGCCGCTCATCACATGTCTGGGATTCGTCCAAATTTATTTAGGTATGGGGGTACTCATGTGGCACCCCGCGTGCTCCGTCATTCTGAGCTTGCCGCGAAGGAGGGGACGGTACGTGCCGTGGGTCGAGACGAGCGGTCTGCCAGCCGCCGTCCCGGCCCGCGGTACGCGCCGAGCGGTGGCCGGGGTGTCCCGGCCCCGGGTCAGCGTTCGACGGCCAGGCGGACGCCGAGGCCGATGAAGATGCCGCCGGTGGCGATGTCGACCTTGCGACGGGCGGCGTGGCGGCGGCGCAGCCAGCCGCCGATCCGCCCCCCGAGCACCCCCACCGTGCCGTCCACCACGAACTCCAGCGCGATCAGAATGGCGCCGAGGATCGCGAACTGCAGCCAGACCTGCCCCAGCTCCGGGTTGATGAACTGGGGGAGGAAGGCGATGGTGAAGGTGACCATCTTCGGGTTCAGCAGGTTCGTCAGCAGGCCGCTGCTGAACGCCCGGCGGCCCGTCAGCGCCGCGCGGCCGTCCACGGCCATCTCGCTGTCGACCCCCTTGCGGTTACGCAGCATCTGGACGCCGAGGTAGATCAGGTACGCGGCTCCGGCGATGCGTACCACGGTGAAGGCGACCGGCACCGCCTCGAAGAGGGCGGCCAGGCCGACCGCTGCCACGGCGACGTGGACCGCCTCGCTCGTGGCCACGCCGGCCGTGGCGAGCAGGCCGGCGCGCGGGCCGCCGCGCATCCCGCAGCCCAGGACGAACAGCATGTCCGGCCCAGGAGTGATCATCGCGACGATCGTGGTGACAGTGAAGAGCGCAAGCAGGTGGGGGTCGATAGGCATGACACAATCGTCGCATATCGCCCCGCTCAGGGTGCGGGAGCGGAGCCGCGCTGCTCAAGCCCCGGGAGCCGGGCCGGTGCTGCCGCGCGGCGTGAGGACGGCGGCCTGGTCCTCGTACGGCGGCACGCTCTCGCCCGCGATCAGCGCCAGCAGCCGCTGGGCGGCGTGCGCGCCGTAGGCCGGGATGTCGCGGGTCAGGGCCGTCAGCGGCGGGCGCACGACCTGGGAGAGGGGCGAGTCGTCCCACGCCACGATGGACAGGTCGCGCGGCACGTCGACCCGCATCTCCTGCGCGACGGACAACCCCGCCACGGCCATGATGTCGTTGTCGTAGACGATCGCCGTGGGCCGGTCGGGCGAGCTGAGCAGCCGCCGGGTGGCCCGGGCGCCCTCGTCGCCGGTGTAGTCGGTGTGCACGATGACGTGCTCGGCCGCCCCTTCGCACGCCGCGGCGAACGCCTGGTCGCGCACCCGGGTGTGGACCAGCTCGGGCATCCCGGCCACCCGCGCGACGCGGCGGTGCCCGAGCGCCACGAGGTAGCCCACGGTCTCGCGGACGGCCTGGCCGTCGTCGGACCAGATGGCCGACAGCGAGCCGGACTCGGAGGGATGGCCGATGACGACGACCGGCATGCCCAGCCGCTCCAGCTCGGGCACCCGGGCGTCAGAAGAGTGCAGGTCGACGAGGAAGACGCCGTCGATGCGGCTCTCGCCCCACCAGTGCCGGTAGACCTCGCTCTCCTGCCGGTGGCTGGTGACCACCTGGAGCAGCAGCGCGTACGACCGGTCGGCGAGCACGCCCTCGATGCCGCTGATCAGCTCCATGAAGAAGGGCTCGACGCCGAGGATGCGGGCGGGACGGCACAGTGCGAGGCCGACGCAGTTGGCGCGGGCGCCGTTGAGTGCCCGGGCGGCGCTGTTGGGCCGCCAGCCGATCTCTTCGGCAATGGCGACGATCCTGGCCCGCGTCGCCTCCGACACCCCCGGCTGCCCGTTGAGCGCGTAGGACACCGCCACCTTGGACACACCCGCCCGGGTGGCGATGTCGGCGATCGTCGGTCGCTTCACGGGGCTCCCTCCCTGAACCGGGTAATCCCCACTACTGTAGGCCACGCTGACGGAGAGGGAATTAACCGCTTAAGCCACGTGCCAGGGCCTGGCGTCTTCGGTCTCCTGGGCCGCCCCGGCCACGCGCAGCGCGTACGTGGGCCGCTCCGCCCCCTCGACGGGGCCCAGGTAGGTGTGCCCGGTCAGGTGGCACCAGGCCGGCAGGTCGACGGGCGCGGCCG
The DNA here is from genome assembly GCF_008065375.1 of Nonomuraea sp. SYSU D8015. GTDB lineage: Bacteria > Actinomycetota > Actinomycetes > Streptosporangiales > Streptosporangiaceae > Nonomuraea. The sequence continues at coordinate 191,160 of NZ_VJYI01000013.1, read as the reverse complement.
GGTCGGTGGCGATCAGGTGGATCACGGCGCCGGGACCGGCCTGGCGGACGTGGCCGCGCAGCTCGATGAGCAGCTGAACGCACAGCTTGTCGCCGCCGTCCACAACGAGATCAGGCATGCGTATAGGAAACCACCTGATCCCCTTGCACGTGGAATTCCGGCCTCGGCCCCGGCTCCTCGCCGAGCGCCCGCGCCCGTGCCGGTCTCATGCCCATGCTGTGCCCGTGTCGGTCCGGTCTCCGTGTCACCGCCCGCGCTGTGCCAGTGCGGTGTCGTGCAGTGACGTGAGGGGCCGGATGCCCTGGGTGAGGGAGCTGGGGGGTGGCGTGTGGCGCGGGGTCAGGAAACGCCGGGCGGGGAGGTGGAGTCGCGGATGACGAGCTGGCACGGCATCTTGTGCACCCCCGGGGTGGCCTTGCCGTCGATGGCGGCGAACAGGTGCTGTGCCGCCGTCCGCCCCAGCAGCTCCAGGTTCATGTCCACAGTGGTGAGCGCGGGCCGGGTCTCGGTGGAAAGCACCTCCCAGTTGTCGTAACCGACCACCGCGATGTCGTCCGGCACCCGCCGCCCCCGCTCCCGCGCCGTCTCCACGAACCCGGCGGCGATCTGGTCGCTGCCGCAGAAGACGGCGTCCACGTCGGGCTCGGCCATGAGCAGCATCTCGGCCGCGTGCCTGCCCCACCGCTGCGACCAGGGCCCTGACAACGTCTGCCCCACCTGCTCGACCCCCGCCTCCGCGAGCGCCAGGCGCAACCCCTCCTCGCGGTCTCGGGCGGCCTTGTAGTGGGTAGGTCCCGTGATGTGCGCGATCTTGCGGCGGCCCATCGCCAGCAGGTGGTTGACGGCCATGGCGGCGGCCCCCACGTCGTCCGGCACGAACGACACGTCGTCCGGGTCCTCCGACGGGCCGTACGCGTACACGACGGGCACCGGGAGGTCCTTGCTCACCGACGGTCGCGGGTTGGTGCTCTCGCCCACCACGATCAGCCCGTCCACCCGGCGCGACAGCAGGGCCCGCAGGTGGTGCTGCTCCCTGATCGCGTCGCCACGCGCGTCACAGAGCAGCACGGCCATCTCGTCGGCCCCGAAGGCGTCCTCCGCGCCGAGCAGCACCGGGATGCCGAACCGGCCGACGCTGTCGGAGGTCAGCAGCCCCACGGTGCGCGTCTGGCCCGACAGCAGCCCGCGCGCGAGCGCGTTCGGCTGGAAGGAGAGCTCCGCCGCGGCGGCGAGCACGCGCTCGCGCGTCGCCGGTCGCACGTCCTGGCGTCCGTTGAGCGCCTTCGACGCGGTGGCGATCGAAACCCCCGCCAGCGAGGCCACATCGTTGATGGTCGCCCGCTTTGTCGCCATACTTCGAAACCCTTTTCGTCGCCTGTGAACTGCTTAGAACCCTAGCACCCATTGACAGGGCCACAGGTTTCTTCTACGTTTCCGAAAACCTTTAAGTCCAGGAGCACATCATGAGACGAAGGCTGGCCGGGATCTCCCTCCTCGGTGTGTTAGCGCTCACAGCAGCTGCCTGCGGCAACAGCGGAGGCGGTGGCGGTGGGGGTGGTGGCACGCAGCCCGCGGACGGTCCCGTGACGATCACCATGTGGACCCGCGCCGCCACTCAGGCGCAGAGCGAGCGGCTCGTCCAGGAGTACAACAAGACGCACAAGAACCAGGTGAAACTCACCGTCATCCCCACGGACAACTACCAGCCGCGCATCGCCGCCGCGGCCGGCGCCAAGCAGCTGCCCGACGTCTTCGCGGCCGACGTCATTTTCGTCCCGAACTACACCTCGCAGGGCCTGTTCATGGACATCACGGACAGGGTCGCGAAGCTGCCGTACAAGGACGGCCTGGCCCCCTCGCACATGAAGCTGGGCACGCTCGACAACCGGATGTACACGCTTCCCCACACCCTCGACCTGTCGGTCTGGTTCTGGAACAAGGATCTCTACGATAAGGCCGGGCTCGACCCCGAGAAGGGCCCGAAGACGCTGAAGGAGTTCGCCCAGCACGCCACCACCATCGACGAGAAGCTCGGCAAGGACGGCAAGGTCCACGGCACGTTCTTCGGTGGCAACTGCGGCGGCTGCTACGTCTTCACGTTCTGGCCGTCCGTCTGGGCCGCCGGCGGCCAGGTCATGAACGCCGAGGGCACGCAGTCTCTGAACGACCAGCCAGCGATGACCGACGTCTTCAAGATCTACCGCGACCTGTACGAGAAGAAGGCCACCGGGCCGACGGCCAAGGAGGAGCAGGGCCCGACCTGGACCGGCTTCTTCCCCAAGGGGGAGATCGGCGTCATGCCGATGCCGTCGACCACGCTCGGCCTGATGCCCAAGGACATGAAGATCGGTGTCACCCCCATCGCCGGCCCCGACGGCGGCGAGTCCACGTTCGTCGGCGGCGACTCCATCGGCATCTCGGCGACCAGTAAGAACGCCGACGCCGCCTGGGAGTTCCTGTCCTGGACGGTCTCCGACCAGGCCCAGGTCGAGGTCATGGCCAAGAACAAGGACGTGCTGGCCCGCACCGACCTGGCCAACAACAAGTACTCCGCCGAGGACCCGCGCGTGGTGCTGATCAACTCGCTGGTGGCCAAGGGCCAGACCCCGTACGCGCTGCGCTTCGGCCAGACCTTCAACGACCCGCAGGGCCCGTGGCTGCGTTACGCCCGCGAGGCCGTCTTCGGTGACGTCTCGAAGCTGCCGCAGCTCAACGCCGAGATCACGAAGTCGCTGCAACAATGACCTTGACGATCAACCGTACCGGGCGGAAGGCGGCACACTCCGCGCCGTCCGCCCGGTGGCGGAGCAGGAAGGTCCAGGGCTGGCTGTACGCGGCGCCGACGGCCGTCATCGTGGGCGTGCTCTTCATCGCGCCCCTGGTGCTGGTCGTCTGGATGTCGCTCAACCGCTGGCCCCTGCTCGGCCAGGCCACGTTCAACGCCCCCGCCAACTACACCAAGATCGCCGACAATCCGCTCTTCGTCGACGCCGTCTTCTTCACGCTCAAGTACACCGCGATCACCACCGTCGTGCTGTCCGCGGCGGCGCTCGGCCTGGCCCTGCTCGTGCAGGACCGCAAACCGGGCATCGGCTTCTTCAGGACCGCGTTCTTCCTGCCCGGCGCGGTCGGCTTCGCCGCCGCGGCCCTGCTGTTCTACGGCATGCTGAACAACGACTTCGGCCCCATCGACCCGATGCTCCAGTCGCTGGGCATCACCGACGAGCCGGTGAAGTGGATCGGCACGCCGAACATGGCGCTGTTCTCCACGATCACGCTGGTCATCTGGCGGTTCGCCGGGTTCAACATGCTCATCCTGCTGACCGGCCTGCAGGCCATCCCGACCGAGGTGTACGAGGCCGCGAGGAGCGACGGGGCCAACCGCTGGCAGGTCTTCACCAAGATCACCCTCCCGCTGCTCCGGCCGACGCTGGCGCTGATGCTCATCCTCAGCGTCACGGGCTCCCTGCTCGCCTTCGACCAGTTCTTCGTCTTCACCAACGGCGGCCCCGACAACAGCACGGTCTCCATGGTCATGGTCGTCTACCGTGACGCGTTCTTCCGCTTCGACCTGGGCGGCGCCGCGGCGCTGTCGGTCGTGCTGCTCGTGGCCCTCGTCGGGCTCAACACGCTGATGATGCGGAGGCTGCGATGAGCCGTTACCTCACGCTGTCCTGCCTGGCGGTGCTGTTCCTGTTCCCGCTGGTGTGGAGCGGCTACGCCTCGCTGGAGGAGCCGTCCAACTACCTGGAGATGGCCCGCTTCGGCGAGGGCGTCGGCACGTACGCGACCAACAGCGTGCTGGTCTCCGGCATGACCGTGGCGGGCACGCTGGTCGTCTCCGCGCTCGGCGGGTACGGGTTCGCCCGCTTCGACTTCCCCGGCAAGAACCTGCTGTTCCTCGCCACGCTGGCGATCCTCATGGTGCCGTACGCGACCATCCTCATCCCGCTCTACGTGCTGCTCGGCTACCTGGGCCTGCAGAACTCCCTCGTCGGGCTGTCGCTGGTGTTCGTGATGTTCCAGCTGCCGTTCGCGCTGTTCATGATGCGCAACGCGTTCGAGGCGCTGCCGCGCGAGCTGGAGGAGGCGGCGCTGGTGGACGGCTGCGGGACGTTCCGCGCCTTCTCCAGGATCCTGCTCCAGGCCGTGCGCCCCGCGCTGATCACGGTGGGCCTGTTCGCGTTCCTCGCCTCGTGGAACGACTTCTTCGCGCCGCTCATCCTGCTCAACGACGGCGCGTCGTTCACCCTGCCGGTGGCCGTGGTGAGCATGACGCAGCAGACGTTCGGCGCGATCGACTACGGCATGCTCCAGGCCGGCGTCATGGTCATGGCATTCCCCTGTCTCATTCTCTTCATCGTGTTGCAGCGCCACTACGTGCGCGGATTCATGTCAGGAGCTCTGCGTGGCTAACCCCGTCCTGCCCTCGTCGGGCGTGCTGTCCCCCCTCGGCCTCGACGCCGTACGCACCTCGCCCGGTTTCTGGGGCGACCGGGTCGCGCTCAACCGCGAGGTCACGATCGCCCACTGCCAGGAATGGGAAGAGCGCGAAGGCTGGATCGGCAACTTCCGGGGCGAGCGCCCCCGCAGGGGCCGGGAGTTCAGCGACTCCGAGATCTACAAGCTGCTGGAGGCCATGGCCTGGGCCGACCACCCCGGGCTGCCCGCGCTGGCCGAGACCGTGGCCCAGGCCCAGGAGGGCGACGGCTACATCAACACCCGCTGGTCCGGCAGCCGCTACACCGACTTCGAGTGGGGTCACGAGCTCTACTGCTTCGGCCACCTCATCCAGGCCGGGGTCGCCCGGCTGCGCATGCACGGCGAGGACCGGCTGACGCAGGTGGCGGTGCGGGCCGCCGACCACGTCTGCCGCCGGTTCATGGAGGGCACCGAGACCTGCGGGCACCCGGAGATCGAGATGGCGCTGGTCGAGCTCTACCGGGTGACCGGGGCCGAGCGCTACCTGGAGATGGCCCGGCGCTTCGTCGACCGGCGCGGCCTGCCCGCGCTCGCCGACATCCCCTTCGGCCGCGCCTACTACCAGGACGACATGCCGGTCCGGCAGGCACAGGTGTTCCGCGGGCACGTCGTGCGGGCCCTCTACCTGGCCTCCGGCGTGGTGGACGTGGCCGTCGAGACCGGCGACGAGGAGCTGCTGAAGGCGGTCGAGGCGCAGTGGGAGCGGACCGTCGCCCGCCGCACCCACCTGACGGGCGGCATGGGCTCGCGGCACATCGACGAGTCGTACGGCGAGGACTACGAGCTGCCCCCGGACCGCGCCTACAACGAGACCTGCGCGAGCATCGCCTCGATCATGCTGGCGCACCGGCTGCTCCTGGCCACCGGCGACGTCCGGTACGCCGACCTGGCCGAGCGGACCCTGTACAACATGCTCGCCACGGGAGTGGCGCTGGACGGCCGGTCGTTCTTCTACGCCAACCCGCTGCAGGTTCGGGTGCCCGCGGTGCCCCTCGAAGGGGTCAACCACGCCGCCGAGGGCGGGCTCCGCTCCCACTGGTTCGACGTGTCCTGCTGCCCGAACAACATCGCCCGCACGCTGGCCTCCCTGCCCGCCTACCTGGCGACGTCCTCGGCCGACGGCATCCAGATCCACCACCACACGCCGTCGGAGATCCGGCACGGCGACCTGGTGGTGCGGGTGGAGACCGGCTACCCGTGGGACGGCGCGGTGACCGTCCGGGTGCTGGAGGACGGCGAGGGCCGGATCTCGCTGCGGGTCCCGGCCTGGGCCGAGGACGCGACGCTGGCGCACGGGGGGATGGTCCGCGAGGTGACCCCGGGGTACGCGGTCGCCGACGGGCCGTGGCGGGCCGGTGACGAGATCCGGCTGGAACTCCCCATGACCCCCCGCTGGACGTTCCCCGACCGGCGGATCGACGCGCTGCGCGGCAGCGCCGCCGTGGAGCGCGGGCCGCTGGTCTACTGCGCGGAGTCGGTGGCCGACGAGCCGCCGCTCGGCGACGTCACGGCGCGGGTGGCGCCGCCCGTGGAGCACCACGAGGACGGCGTGGTGGAGCTGGAGGTCGAGGCGTCGCTCGGCGCCGGAGACCCGAGCGGCTGGCCGTACGGGGCCGCGCAGGACGGGCGCCCATCGGGTGCGGGCGTCGGTCTGCGGCTGGTGCCGTACCACCGCTGGGGCAACCGGGGTCCCGCGACCATGCGTGTCTGGCTACCGATCCTCTGATGGAGAGACTCATGCGTAAGAAGCTGAGCTACTTAGCGGTGTTAGCGCTCACAGCGTCGCTCGCCGCGTTACCCACCCCTGCGGCGGCGGCGCCGGACGATCTGGGCATGCCGGTGTTCACGGGCGGCGATCCCGTGCCCGACGAGCCCGTGGGTTACCACCCGCGGAAGATGATGGAGGAGATCTACAAGAAGGAGAAGGGCGGCGACTCGTACTGGATCGACCGCATGCTGGCCAGGCCGGGTGAGGACCCGGCGGGTCCGTGGTTGATGACGCGCGGGCGGGCGCTGTTCATGAAGGAGCACGATCCGCGGAAGATCGGGTTCGGCGGGTACGTCGCCTACTGGGAGAGCATCGACAACCGGGACGCGTACACGATCTCGCTCGGGACCACGTTGACCGAGGACGTCTCCAAGCGGCTGCAGATGCCCAGCCACTGGACCGGCCAGTACGCCGGCGACGGGCTGTCGGTCGGCGTGAAGAAGTTCATCACCCACGAGAACGTGGCCGTCACGACCCTGGAGATCACCAACACCGGGTCGGCGGCGAAGTCGGTCCCGATCACGGTGACCTCGCCGTACACCAAGGACGCCGACGGCGACCGGGAGCTGACCGGCGCCGTGTTCGCCAAGAACCGGCTGACCACGATCTTCCCCAGGCTCAGCGGTGACGGGCTGAAGGTGGCCGACGGCGCCCTCAAGGGATCGGTAACCGTCGAGCCCGGCAAGACCGTGGGCACCAAGGTCCAGATGGGCTTCGTCACCGAGGAACTGCCCGAGTCGCGCGACGAGTACGACGGCTACAAGGGCCGCTCGGCGGAGAACGCCCTGCGCCGGCACCTGCAGGACTACAACGCCTGGTGGGCGAAGAACGTCCCGTACATCGACGTGCCCGACGAGAACATCAAGAAGTTCGTCTACTACCGCTGGTGGCTGATGCGCTTCAACTTCCTCGACGCCGACATCCCCGGGAACGACTACCAGTTCCCGACGTCGGTGGAGGGCGCGCTCGGCTACAACAACGCGATCGTGCTGACCGTGCCGATGTTCGTGCAGGACCTGAAGTACCTGCGCGACCCGATCTACTCGTACGGGCCGTGGGTGTCGGCGGGCGAGGTCTCGCGCAACTCGAAGTACACCGACAACCCGGGCGACCCCGAGAACTGGTCGAACAGCTACACGCAGTACATCTCGCAGGCGGCGCTGGAGAGCTACCAGATCCACGGCGGGCAGCCGGCGATCCTGCGCAACCTCGCCCGCTACGCCGAGAAGGACGTCTACGGCCAGCTCGACGCCTACGACTCCAACAAGAACGGCGTGATCGAGTACGACTGGGAGGCCATGACCGGCAACGACGCCGACGCGGTGTCGTTCCACTACTACGACCGGGCGAACGAGCGGCTCGAAGGCGCGTACGTGTACGCCAACGCGATGGCGGCGGCGCAGGCGTACGAGCTGACGGGCGACCAGATGAAGGCCGCCGAGATGCGCGGCGTGGCCGACAAGGTCAAGAACGGCATCCTCACCCTGCTCTGGGACGAGGAGAACAAGCTGTTCAAGCACCGCGACCTCCAGACGGGCAACCTGATCCCGTGGAAGGAGTCGAACAACTACATCCCGTACGCGACCGGCCTGGTGCCCACCGACGACCCGAAATATCGGGAGCCGCTGCGGTTGTGGTCCGACCCAGCGGAATATCCGATATTTCCGGCGTACACCGCCAACCAGAAGGACAAGGCGGAGGCGGCGGCCCGCGGCATCCCGGGTTCGAACAACTTCTCGCAGATCAACTCGACCCGGAACTTCGCGCTGTTCTCCAAGGCCATGCGCCAGTACCAGACCTCGCACATCACCGCTGACCAGTACAAGCAGCTGCTCTACTGGAACGCCTGGTCGCAGTACGTCGACGGCGACACCCGCTACCCCGACGCCAACGAGTACTGGGCCAACTGGAACAAGACCACCAAGACCATCGGCTACCGCTCCTGGATCCACCACACGATCCTGGGCAGCAGCAACTGGACCGTCATCGAGGACGTCATGGGCCTGCGCCCGCGCTCGGACGGCAAGGTCGAGCTGTGGCCGGTGGACATCGGCTGGGACCACTTCACCGTCAACGGCGTCAACTACCGGGGCGACGACCTGACCATCGTCTGGGACAAGCCGGGCGACGGGACCACTCACTACGCCGGGGTGCCCGAGGGGTACTCGATCCTGATCGACGGCAAGCGCAAGGTCACCCTGTCCGGGCTCGCGCACGCGGTGTGGGACCCGAAGACGGGCACGGTCGAGGGTGGAACGGTGGTGCACGCCGAGAAGGCCGCCTCGATGAAGGCCCCCGTCCAGGTCGAGCTGGAGGGCGACCGCGTCGAGGACCTGTTCAGGAAGGCCGGCGTGGACCTGCGCTCCACCCGCCCCAACCTGGTCAAGTCCGCCACCGCCTCGCACGGCGACCCGGCCGGCGCGGTGGACGGGTTCACGATCAACGAGCCGTACTGGGGCAGCAAGGGCTCCGGCAAGGCCCAGGACTGGCTGGAGATCGACCTCGGCTCACCCCAGACCGTCGACCGGCTGAAGCTGTACTTCTTCAACGACCGCAAGGCCGGCGGCTACCGCGAGCCCGCCTTCTACTCGGTGCAGTACCTCGACGGCGACACCTGGAAGGACGTGGCCGGGCAGGCCAAGAAACCGGTCTACCCGCGGGCGAACCTCAACGAGGTCCGCTTCCCGGCCCTCACCGCGCAGAAGCTGCGGGTGCAGGTCACGCACCAGCTCGGGTACGCCACGGGCCTGAAGGAGGTGCAGGCGTACCGGACGGGCGCGGACGCCGGCTCGGTGAGCAACCGGGCGCCGCACCTGGTGGCCGTGGTCGACCCCGCCCACAACCGGCCGGGCCAGGTCAGGATCGACCTGGTGGCCAAGGACGACGCGCTGCCGTCGGGCAGGCTCACCACCCAGTGGTCCAAGGTGGACGGGCCCGGCGAGGCGTTCTTCACCGCCCCGACCGGCAGGAGCACGGTGGTCTCGTTCTCCGAGCCGGGCACGTACCGGCTGAAGGTCACCGCCACGGACGGCGAGAAGACCACCTCCACGACCGTGACCGTCGCCGCCACGCCCCAGGCCGCGCAGGTCAACATCGCGCCCAAGGCCACGCCCACGGCCTCCTACACCTCGCCGTGGGAGAAGGTCACCGCGATCAACGACGGCATCGACCCGCCACGCTCCAACGACGGCGCCAACCCGCGCTGGGGCACCTGGCCGCAGCAGGGCTCCCAGTGGGTGCAGCTCGAATGGCCGGTGCCGGTGCGGGTGAACAAGGCCGACGTGTACTTCTTCGACGACACCGGCGGCGTGCGCCTGCCCGCGTCGTGGAAGATCCAGCAGTGGGACGGCGACTCCTTCGAGGACGTCACCGGCGTCGCCTCCTACCCGAAGGCGATCGACGCCTACAACACCGTCTCGTTCGACACGGTCACGACGTCGCGGCTGCGCGTCCAGTTGGAGGCCGGCGGGGCGTCGGTCGGGCTGCTGGAGGTCAAGGTGTACGAGGTCCCGCCGGACTCCGTGCGCCCCGTGCACGTCCCCACCCTGGTCGACACGCTGCCCACGTTGCCGGCCACCGTGGAGACGCTGTACGCGGACGGCGCCCGCAGCACGGCCGCCGTCACCTGGCAGCAGGTGACGCCCGACCAGGTGAAGACCGGCGGCACCAGCTTCACCGTCACCGGGCTCGCCGAGGGCGTCCGCGCGCCCGCCCAGGCCACGGTGTACGTCCGCACCACCGCGGCCGTGACGATCACCTCGATCGCCGAGGAGGCGGTCACGACCAGGGCCGGCGTGGCGCCGTCGATGCCGAGGACCGTCGTGGCGACGTACAACGACGGGTCCAAGGACAGCTCGGTGGCCGTCACCTGGGAGGCGATCAGCCCTGACAAGTACGCCCAGCCGGGCACCTTCACCGTGACCGGCCAGGTCCAGGGCACGACGCTCACCGCGAAGGCCACGGTGACCGTCGGCTGAGACCCGGGGCCCCCGCCCACCGGCCGGGCGGGGGCCCCGCCTCCGGCATCCCGCCTCTACCTGACCGGCGCCGAGGACGTCATAATCCTTGCAGCTCAGGGAAAGCGGGGGACATGGCAGCGAACACTCGTGCGGTCACGGTGGCCCGGGTCGTCGCGGTCGCCATGGCCGTGGCGTCGCCGGTGCTCGGCGTCGCGGCGGTGCTGATCTGGGCCGGGCTGCCGCCGGAGTGGTCGCCGAAGGGGACGGTCAGCCCGCAGTCGGTGGTCGCCCTGACCTTTCCCGCGGTGGGCGCGTTCCTGATCTTCCACCGGCCGCGCCTCAACATGGCGTGGCTCATGTCCGTCGGCGGTTTCGCGGCCGGCCTCAGCGACTTCTCGGGCGCGATGATGTTACGCCTCGCCGCCGACGGGGACCTCGCCCTGGCGGGGTGGCTCAGGGTGCCGCTGCATCTCGGGTGGGGGTTGTGCGGCCTGACACTTACGCAGCTGCTGCCGCTCTACTCGCCGAACGGCCGCCTGCCTTCCCGGCGCTGGCGGCCGGTCTTGTGGCTGGGCTCCGCCGCCATCACGATCATGGTGGTGCGCAACGTGAGCCGGGCGCTCCCGGACGACGAGGGTTACCCGTTCCCGCGGATCATCCCCAACCCGCTGCAGATCCCGGCGCTGACCCCGTACCGCGACGTGATGGAGGTGGCCGGCTGGGCGGGCATCTTCGCGGCGATGACGCTGGCGGCGCTGTCGCTGGCGCTGCGGATGCGGCAGGCCGACTCGGTCGTCAGGCGGCAGATCGGGTGGCCGCTGTTCGCGTTCTCCGGCTACATCGTGTTCCTGATCGCGGGCCTCTTCGTGTCGTGGGGCATCTGGGTGGCGATCGCCTGGGCGGCGGCGATCCCGTTCACGGTGGCGTTCTCCGTGATGCGCTACCGGCTCTTCGGCATCGACACGCTCGTCAGCCGCACCTTCGTGGCGGTCGGCCTGGTGGCCGCGGTCAGCGCGGTGTACTTCGGCGTCGGCACGCTGTCGAGCCTGCTCGTCGCCGACTACGACAAGGTGGCCGGGGTCGCCGCCGCCCTGTTCGCCGGCGGGTTCTTCCAGCCGCTGCGGCGTGGCCTGCAGCGTACGGTGGACCGGCTGCTGTACGGCAGCGTCGGCGACCCGGTCGTGCTCGCCGAGCGCCTCACCCAGGCGGTGCGCCGCGGCGACCCGGCCAAGGCACTGACCTCGGTGGTGAGCGTGCTGCGCGACGGGCTGGCGGTCGAGGGCCTGGCCATCGAGGTGGCCGACGGCGAGCCGCGCTACGTCGAGAACGGCCGCGTGGGCGACGCGCCCCGCGAGGTCCCGCTGGTCTGGCACGGGGAACGCGTCGGCCGCCTGCTCGTCGGCCCTCCGGGGCCGCGCCGCTTCCCGGCCGCGCACAACGAGCGGGTGCTGACGACGCTCACCCCGTACGCCGCCGACGTGGCCCACGCCGTGCGGATGGCGGCCGACCTGCAGCGCTCCCGCGAGCGCATCCTGACCACCAGGGAGGAGGAGCGCCGTCGCCTGCGCCGCGACCTGCACGACGGCCTCGGCCAGACCCTCTCCGCCATGGCCATGACCATCAACATGGCCCGGCTCACTCTGAAGAACTCCCCGGACTCGGCCGACGAGCTGCTCAAGGAGCTCCACGGAGGGATGAGCGCCGTCACCAACGACATCCGCGAGCTCGTCTACGGCCTGCGCCCGCCCGCGCTCGACGACCTCGGCCTCGCCCGGGCGGTGCGCGAGCTGGCCGGCCAGTCGTCACCGGACACCGAGGTCGAGGTGCAGATGGAGGGCAGTCTGCAGAACCTGCCCGCGGCCGTCGAGGTGGCGGTCTACCGGATCGTCCAGGAGGCCCTCACCAACATCCGCAAGCACGCCGCGGCGTCGCTCGCCCGCATCGTGCTCCAGCGGGAACGGTCGGTGCTGCGGGTGCTGATCAGCGACGACGGCAAGGGCATCCCCGAGTCGTACCGGGCCGGCGTGGGCCTGGGGTCGATGCGGGAGCGGGCGGCCGAGCTCGGCGGGATCTGCGTGATCGGCGGCGAGCCCGGCGCGGGCACCCGCGTGGAGGTCATGTTCCCCCTCCTCGCAGCCCCGTCCGAGGCCCTGACCTGAGCGCCGCGAAGAACCCGCGGATGTCCTCGGCCAGCAGGTCGGGCGCGTCGTGGGCGGCGTAGTGGCTGCCGCGGTCGTAGTGGTTCCAGGACATGATCTTGGTGTGCGCGTGCTCGGCGAAGGCCCGGACCGACCCCAGGTCGCCCGGGAACTGCGCGACCCCGAGCGGGACCGTCATCGGGCCGGTCGGCGGCTCCTCCCGCTCGGCCTCGGCGTAGATGCGGATGGCCGAGCCCGCGGTGCCGGTGAGCCAGTGGATCGTGACGTGGGTGAGCAGCACGTCGGGGTCCAGGCCGCGCATGGCCTGCGCGTTCCAGCCGAGCAGGCCGGCGGGGGAGTCGGAGAGCGCGTGCGCCAGCGTCTGGGGCTGCTGGCCCTGCACGGCACCGTAGGAGGACTCGTGCTCGACGTAGTGCCGGAAGGCGTCCCAGGCGGCCCGGTCTTCGGGCGACAGCTTGTCCGGCCAGGTCGGGTCGTCATCGGGAGGCGCGGACCAGGCCTGGGTCACGTGCACGCCGACCACGGCCTCGGGGGCGATCCGTCCCAGCTCCGGGGAGATGAACGATCCCCAGTCGTTGCCTGCCGCGCCGTAGCGTTCGTGGCCGAGCCGCCGCATCAGCGCGGCCAGGGCTCGCGCGATCCGGCGGGGACCCCAGCCGGTGTCGGGCGTCGGCCCGGAGAAGCCGAAACCGGGCAGGGAGGGCACCACGAGGTCGAACGCGATCGTCGGATCGAGGCCGTGCCCGCGTGGGTCGCTCAGCGGGCCCAGGACCTCCAGGTATTCGGCGACCGTCCCCGGCCAGCCGTGACTGAGCACGAGCGGGAGCGCGTCCGGCTCAGGGGAGCGGACGTGCAGGAAGTGGACGGTCGTGCCGTCGACGGCGGTCGTGTACTGAGGGTAAGCGTTGAGTCTGGCCTCCCAGGCCCGCCAGTCATAGCGCTCGCGCCAGTGCTCGACCAGCTCCCGCACGTAGGCGAGCGGCACGCCGTAGCCGCGGTCGCCGCCGGCCGGCTCGGGCGCCCAGCGGGTGCGGGCCAGCCGGTCCCGCAGGTCGGCGAGGTCGTCGTCGGGGATCTCGATCCGGTACGGCCGGATCGTCTCGTCGGCCATCACTCGCCGCCCATGATCGGCCGGATGATCGTTCCGCGGGCGGGCTGCGGCCCGGGGCAGTGGCTCAGCCGGGCGGCGATCTCGGTGGCGCGGTCGAGGCCGGCGCACTCGACGATCCAGTAGCCGGCCAGCACCTCCTCGGTCTCGGCGAAGGGGCCGTCGGTGATCACCGCCGTGCCGTCGCGCCACAGGACCTGGCGCGCCTCCACCGGCGCGGTGAGCCCCTGCGTGTCGACCAGCTCCCCGGAGGCGGCCAACTCGGCGGTGAACTTCGCCAGGAACTCGCCGATCGCCGCCCCCTCCTCGGTGGACGTGTCGTAGTCCCGCTGCGAGCCGTAGACCAGGATCATGTACTTCACGGTCGTCTCCTTCCTCGTCCGGTGCCCTGCACAAGGGGGACGAAGTGGCGCCCGGCAACCGGACATCCCATGAGCATTCACTCATGACGGTCGCGTGGTCCGGCATTGCCGTTCATGACGGGGCGGTCGCATAGTGAGGGCCATGGACCGATCCCTGCGGGTCGCGGTCATCGGCGACCGCGACCCGGCGTTTCCTCCGCACCAGGCCACCGACGACGCCCTGCGCCACGCCGCCGCGCATCTCGGCGTCGGGGTGGACGTCCGCTGGGTGGCCACCGAGCCGCTCGAGTCCGATCTGGCCGAGGCGGAGGCCGCCGACGTGCTGTGGTGCGCGCCAGGAAGCCCGTACCGGAGCCTGCTCGGCGCGGTCGCCGCGCTCCGGCACGGCCGCGAGCACGGCGTCCCCACCCTGGGGACGTGCGGCGGATGCCAGCACATGGTGATCGAGTACGCCCGCCACGTGCTCCGGTACGAGGACGCCCAGCACGCCGAGTACGACCCGTACGCCTCGCGCCTGTTCGTCTCGGAGCTGACGTGCTCGCTCGCGGGCAAGACCATGCCCGTCACGCTCACCCCCGGCTCCCGGGTGGCCGCGCTCTACGGGGAGACCGAGGTCGAGGAGGAGTACTACTGCGACTTCGGCATCGACCCGGCGCGGCAGGGCACCCTGCACGACGGCGGCTTCCTGGTGACCGGCGTGGACGGCGACGGCGAGGCCCGGGTGCTGGAGCTTCCCGGGCATCCGTACTACGTGGCCACGCTGTTCGTGCCCCAGGCGCGGTCGCGGCCGAAGGCCCCGCATCCGCTCGTCGTCGGGCTGCTGCGGGCGGCGCTGTGACGTTCACGCAGCTCAGGATCCTGCAGGCGGTGGCGCGTGCCGGGAACATGACCCGGGCGGCCGAGGAGCTGTCCACCACGCAGTCCGCCGTCAGCCACGCGCTGCGCGCCCTGGAGCGCGAACTCGGGGTCGCGCTGCTGGTCAGGGGGAGCCAGGGGGTGGGGCTGACCGCGGCCGGCCGGGTCGTCCTGCGCCGCGCCACGCTCATCCTCACCCAGGTCGAGGCGCTGGAGCAGGAGGTGGCGGCGGCGCGTGGGCAGGAGCGCGGCAGCCTGCGGGTCGGCGCCATCCCGAGCGCCAACGCGCGCCTGCTGCCGCCGATCCTGAGGAGGTTCGGCGAGTCGCATCCGCGGGTGCGGCTCGCCGTGATGGAGGGCTCGGACGAGGAGGTCCTCGAATGGCTCCAGACGGGCGCGGTCGACGTCGCCACCGTGACCGCCGCCGTACCGGGGCTGGTCACGCGGCCGCTGGCGACCGATCGCATGCTGGCCGTGCTGCCCAGCGGTCACCGGCTGAGCACCCGCGATCCGGTTCCGGTCCGTGAGCTGGGCCGGTATCCGTTCATCATGTCCACGGGCGGGTGCGAGCCGCTGATCACGGCGCTCGCCCGGGCGGCGGGGGTGAGTCTGCGCTGCCACTACCGGGTGCGGGACACCGGCAGCATCCTCGCCATGGTCGCCGAAGGGCTTGGGGTGAGCGCGATTCCCGAGTTGTCCATGCCCGTCCAGTGTCCGGGTGTGCACGCGGCGCCGATGGAACCGGCCGCGGACCGTACCATCCTGCTCGCCCTGCCGCCCGACCCGCTCCCCACCGCCACCGCCTTCGCCGACCTGGCCACGGCGGTAGCTTCAGAGGTAGGGCCAGGTCGAACGTGACAACCTCAACGAACTCCTCGCCGACGCCGGTCTCCACGGCCACAAGTACGCCATCGACGCCATGCTGTGCGCCACGGCCCCTGGCCGCGCCCGGTTCTGTCACTGCCCTCACATCCGACCCCGGAGGACCTCACCGCCCTGTGCGGCGGCCGCGTCGTCGTCATCAAGATCTGAGATGCCACCCGCTGCCTTCCGGATCCTCGCCACGCCGGGTGCGGCGAGGCGAGGATCCGGTGGCCGACCGGGGAGGGTGGCGCCGGTATGCCGGGGGAAGGCGCGCCGGCCGGGACCGGTGCGCCGGGAGGAGCGCGCATCCCGGCGGAGGTCCGCCGCTCGTCCAGGACGCCGCGTTCGCTGACAGGCCGCGTCCCGGGGTCAGAAAGGTGTCAGGACGACGTGCAGGTGTAGGAGCCCGGGGCGGAGGTGTTGCCGCTGGGGCGGGCGGCCTGGAAGCCGAAGGTGGCCGAGGCGCCCGGCGCGAGGGCGCCGTTGTAGCTCAGGCTGCGGGCCGTCACGGTCTGCCCGCTGACGCTCAGCGCGGCGTTCCACGAGCCGGTGATCGAATGCCCGCTCGGCAGCGTGAACGTGACCGTCCAGCCGCTGATCGCCGCCGACCCGCTGTTGGTCACGGTGACCGGCTGCACGACGTACCCGCCGCTCCACTGGTTCTGGACGGTCCCCGCGGCCGTGCACCCGCCACCGGGGCCGCCGCCCGACGTCGTCGTGAACGTCGTCGTGGCGGAGTTGGCCGACACGTTCCCCGCCACGTCGCGGGCCCGCACGTACACCTGGTACTGGGTGGACGGGCTCAGCCCGGTCAGCGTGACCGAGTTGGTCGTGGACTGGCCGAGGAGCGTGTCGTTGGCGCCCTGCTCGCGGAAGACGTCGTACCCCGCCATCCCGGATCCGCCGGAGTCGGTGGAGGCCGACCACGTCAGGGTGGCGCCGGTCGAGGTCACGTTGGACGCCGACGGCGTGCCGGGCGTCGTGGGCGCGGTGACGTCGCCGCCCCCGCCGCCGAAGTACGTGGCCTCACGCGAGGTCTGCCCGATGCCGTTGGCCCCGTTGAAGATCCGCTGGCCCCACGAGGTCAGCGCGGAGGGGTTGAAGTTGGTGACCATGTCGAGGTATTCGACGCCGCCGCTGTTGCCGCTCCACGACCAGCCGATGTAGCCGACGCCCCGCTGCTGGGCCTGGGCCATGATCGTGTCCTCGTCGGGGTTGCCGTCGGAGTGGTTGTGCCCGAACTCGCCGATGACCAGCGGCAGGCCCGCGGTCTGGAAGGCGTTCAGGTACGCGGTGATCTCCGCGGCCGTGTCGAACACTCCGTACATGTGGACCGAGAACACCGTGTTGCGCTGCGGGTCCGCGTTGAACACCGACTGGGCGTTGTCCCGCATGGTGAACTGCCAGTCCTGCCCCCAGTTGGGCGCGTCGACCATCAGCAGGTGCTGGAAGCCCAGGCTCCGCATCCGGCTGATGGCGCTGGTGGTCGCGTTGGTCCAGGCGGAGACGTTGTTGTTGCCGTACGGCTCGTTGCCGATGTTGATGACGATGTAGTCCTCGGTGCCGGTGAGCGCGCTCCTGATGCTGCTCCAGTAGGTGACCGCCTGGTCGAGCGTGTACGCCCCGCTCTGCTCGCCGTACCCGGTGGTGTCGTGGTTCTCGAGCACGCATATTAACCGGTTCTGCCGACACAGCGAGACCACGTTGGCCACGTCGGAGGCCCCGTTGGCGGGCCACCTGCCGCCGCTCAGCACCACGCGCACCGTGTTGGCCCTCAGGGACTTGATGGCGGCGAAGGAGCTCGTCTGGCTCGTGTACCAGGTATGGGCATGGCTGACGCCGCGCATCACGAACGCGTTCCCGTTGGCCTCCACGATCCTGGTGCCGCTGACCCGGAGCCCGACCGCGGCGTGCGCCGGAGCGGCCGGGACGATCAGCATCGAGACGAGGAGCGACAGGAACGCCGCCGCCACGAGCCCGAGTCGTTTCCTCATGAGGGTGTGCCCTTCTCTCGGCATTAACCGGTTAGGCACACGTTCTTCTTCATCGGCCCCGATGTACAGCAATCGGGAACAGGCGGCGGAGAATGCCTGGATTCCGGTGAAACTTTCACCGGAGCGTCGGCAGGCCGGCGGCCATCGCACTGAGCATGCGGACGAGCGTGGGCACGAACGACGGGCAGGTGGCGGCGAGGTCGGGGTCCTCCGCGTAGACCTGGAGGATGGTCGGGGGCGGGTGGGAGGCGGGATAGAGCAGTCCGCCGAGGCCGGCGGCGGCCATGACGAGCTCCACGCCCTCGCCCTCCGTCAGGTCCGTGACCTCGGCGACCTTTCTGCCCAGGTCGCCGAGGTGGCTGTGCACGGCCCGCTTGTAGGTGCGCGCCGCCGGCACCGACACGTTGTGCTCCAGGCTGGTCGAGGCGTGGCTGAGCAGGTCGCACAGCAGCGGCCGCTCGTCGAGCGTCTCCGCCAGTGCTTTCACCACGTCGGCCGTGCCGGTGGCCGTCCGCAGCCGCTCGGTGACCGCCTCGACCCACTGCTCCCCCTCCTCCGCGGCCAGGTGGAGGTAGATCTCCTCCTTGGTGCCGAAATAGCGCACGATGTTGGACTTCGCCAGGCCGACGGCCTCCGCGACCGCGCCCAGGCTCACCGCACGTACGCCCGAGGCGGCGGCGAGCTCGCGCGCGGCGTCGAGGATCGCCTCGCGCCGCTGCTGCTTGTGCTCCGGCCGCCTGGCCCTGAGGAAAGTCATGGCGCTGCCAGGATAAGCCCCGACTTAAAAGAACACCGTTCTCTTGTTAAGAGTACGCCGTTCTGTTAGCGTCCCGGTGTGTGACCGAGATACGGATGCGAGTGAACGGCGTCGAGGAGAAGCTCGACGTCGAGCCGTGGGTCAGCCTGCTCGACGCGCTCCGCGAGCGCTTGGGGGTGACGGGCCCGAAGAAGGGCTGCGACCAGGGCGCCTGCGGCGCGTGCACGGTCCTCGCCGACGGCATGCGGATCAACGCCTGCCTGGCCCTGGCCGTCCAGTACGCGGACAAGGAGATCACCACGATCGAGGGGGTGACGCCGCACCCGCTGCAGGAGGCGTTCGTCCGCCACGACGGGTTCCAGTGCGGCTACTGCACCCCGGGCCAGATCTGCTCGGCGATCGCCATGCTGGACGAGTACGCGGCGGGCATGCCGAGCGCGGTCTCCGACGGAGCTCCCCAGCTCACCGAGGCCGAGATCAGGGAGCGCATGAGCGGCAACCTGTGCCGCTGCGGCGCCTACAACGGCATCGTGGACGCGATCAAGGAAGTGGCCGGATGAGACCGTTCGCGTACGTCAAGCCGCCCGACGTCGACGCGGCCCTGCAGGCGGTGGCCGCCGACTCCGGCGCCAGGTTCCTCGGCGGCGGGACCAACCTGGTCGACCTCATGCGCGAGGGCATCGAGCGGCCGTACACAGTCGTGGACGTCACCGGGCTGCCGCTCGACGAGGTGGCCGAGCTGCCCGGCGGCGGCCTGCGGATCGGTGCGCTGGTGCGCAACAGCGCCCTGGCCGCCGACCGGCGGGTCCGCACCCGCTATCCCATGCTGTCGCAGGCCATCCTGGCCGGCGCCTCGGCCCAGCTGCGCAACATGGCCACCGTGGGCGGCAACCTGCTGCAGCGCACCCGCTGCCCCTACTTCTACGACCAGGCGTCGGCCTGCAACAAGCGCGAGCCGGGCGCCGGCTGCGACGCGATCGGCGGGTTCAACCGCTCGCACGCGATCCTGGGCGTGAGCGACAGCTGCATCGCCACGCATCCGTCGGACATGTGCGTGGCCCTGACCGCCCTGGACGCCGTCGTCGAGGCCCGCAGCGTGCGCGGCACGCGCCGGATCCCGCTGGCGGACTTCCACCTGCTGCCGGGGGACACCCCGCACGTCGAGACCGCGCTCGCGGCCGACGAGCTGATCACCGCCGTCGAGGTGCCGCCGATCGCCGCCCCTTCCCGCTACCGCAAGGTCCGCGACCGGGCCTCGTACGCGTTCGCCCTGGTCTCCGTGGCGGCGGCGATGGAGGTCGAGGACGGGACGATCACGCAGGTCCGGCTGGCCCTGGGCGGAGTGGCGACGAAGCCGTGGCGTGCCCGCGAGGCCGAGCGGATCCTCCTCGGCGGGCCGGCCGCCGATGAGGCGTTCCGGCGGGCGGCCGACGCCGAGCTCGCGTCCGCCGTCACACGGCCGGGCAACGCGTTCAAGGCCGGCCTGGCCCGGGCCACGATCGCGGCCACGCTGCGCGACCTGACCCCCGGAGAGGAAGCGGCATGACCACCACGTACGCCGAGCGCACGGCCACCGAGAAGTACGTCGGCCGCCCCGTCGATCGGCTCGACGGCCCGGCCAAGACCACCGGCGAGGCCCGCTACGCCGCCGAGCACCGATATCCCGACCTCGCGTACGCCGCCCTCGTCCACGCGACCGTCGCCCGCGGCCGCATCACCGCCATCGACACCGCGGCCGCCCGCGCGGTGCCGGGCGTGATCGAGGTGCTCACCCACGAGAACGCCCCCGCCATGAAGCCCTTCAAGGTCAGCCTCCTGGACCCCCTCGGCGCGATGGCCTCCGGGACGTCGGTCAACTACCTGGCCACCGACGAGGTGCACTGGAACGGCCAGCCGGTGGCCGTCGTGGTCGCCGAGACGCACGAGGCCGCGCGGCACGCGGCGTCCCTGGTGCGGCCCGCGTACCAGGAGCTTCCGGCCGTGGTGGACTTCTCGGCCGAGGAGCCGAACGCCACTCCGCAGAAGAGAAGCATGCTGTTGGAGAGCGAGGCCGACAAGGGCGACGCGAAGGCCGCGCTGGCGGCCGCGCCGGTCTCGGTGGACCTGAGGTTCACCACGCCGCCGCACAACCACAATGCCATCGAGCCACACGCCACCACCGCCGCCTGGAACGGCGACCACCTGACCGTGCACGAGGCCACGCAGGGCATCCCATGGGTGCGCAAGCAGCTCGCGCTGCGGTTCGGCGTGCCCGAGCGGAACATCCGGGTGCTGTCGCCGTTCGTGGGCGGCGGGTTCGGCGGCAAGGGCCCGATCTGGGCGGGCACGCTGCTCGCCGTGCTGGCCGCGCGGGCGACCGGCCGGCCGGTGCGGCTGGCGCTCACCCGGGCGGGCGTCTACCACACGGTCGGCGGCCGGACCCCCAGCACGCAGCGGGTCGCGCTGGGGGCCGACGAGGACGGCAGGCTCACCGCCCTGATCCACACCAGTGTGGCCAGGACGGGAAGGGTCGGGGGTTGGCAGGAGCAGATCACCTCCGCCTCCCGGCACCTCTACGCCGCCCCGAACATTCACCTGCGCCAGCACCTCGTCCAGCTCGACCTGCTCCCCAACACCCCCATGCGGGCGCCGGGCGAGTCCATCGGCAGCTTCGCCCTGGAGTCGGCCGTGGACGAGCTGGCCTGGGAGCTCGGCATGGACCCGATCGAGCTGCGCATGCGCAACGAGCCCGAGCGCAACCCGGTGGACGGCAAGCGGTTCGCCCGGCGGTTCCTGCGGGAGGCCTACGCGCTGGGGGCCGAGCGGTTCGGCTGGAAGGAGCGGGACCCGCGGCCCGGCGCCATGCGGGACGGGCGGTGGCTGGTCGGCATGGGCGTCGCCACCGCGTACCACCCCGCGATGCACATGCCGGTGAGCGCCGCCGTGCGGCTGTCCGCGGACGGCGGGGTCGTGGTGCGCTGCGCCATGGCCGAGATCGGGGTGGGCGCCGCCACGGTGCAGGCGCAGATCGCCGCCGATGAGCTGGGCGTGCCGCTGGAGGCCGTACGCGTCGAGTCCGGCGATTCCGAGCTGCCGCTGGGCGCCATGGCGGGCGGCTCGACACAGACCGCGAGCGTGGCGGCGAGCGTGCTGGCCGCCTGCCGCAAGCTCAAGCAGTCCGCGCTGGCGCTGGCACGCCGGTCCCCGGACTCGCCGCTGCGCGGCCGGCGGCTGTCCGACCTGGAGGCCCGCGACGGCGGCCTCTTCCGCGGGGGGAGTGGCGAGACGTACGCGGCCATCCTGACCCGGGCGGGGCGCGATCACCTGGAGAGCGAGATCAAGCCCGGCATGCTGGGTCTCGTGGGCCCTCTCCGCGACCGCATGCGCTGGGTGAAAGCGGCGTGCGGCGCGCAGTTCTGCGAGGTGCGGGTGGACCGGGACACCGGCGAGGTGCGGGTGTCGCGCTGGCTCGGCGTGTTCGACGTCGGCCGGGTGATCAACGCCAAGCTGGTGGCCAGCCAGCTTCGTGGCGGCATCGTGATGGGCATCGGCCTGGCGCTGTCGGAGGAGACGCTGATCGACCCGCGCACCGGACGGATCGTGAACGCGAGCCTGGGCGAATACCACGTGCCCGTGCACGCCGACATCCCCCGTATCGACGTGCACTGGCTGGACGAACCGGACCCGACCATGCCGCTCGGATTGGTCGGGGTGGGCGAGGTCGGCATCACTGGGGTCGGCGCGGCCGTCGCCAACGCCGTGCGTCACGCCACCGGCAGGCGGATCGCCGACCTGCCCATCACTCTCGACAAGCTGCTGTGACGGCCGCGGCGGCGGCCCGGCCGGCCGCCCGCGCCGCCGTCGCCGCGCCCAGCGGATTCACCATCGCGGTGACGGTGGCCCCGTCGACCAGCACGAGCAGCTGCTCGGCGAGCAGGTCCGGGTCCGCCGCCCCCGCCTCGGCGGCCAGCCCGCGCAGGTAGTCGCGCAGCCGCTG
Organism: Nonomuraea sp. SYSU D8015; assembly: GCF_008065375.1. Classification (GTDB taxonomy): domain Bacteria; phylum Actinomycetota; class Actinomycetes; order Streptosporangiales; family Streptosporangiaceae; genus Nonomuraea. The sequence continues at coordinate 168,876 of NZ_VJYI01000013.1, read as the reverse complement.
CTTGTGCCGCCGCACCACCTCCTGTACGGCCTCGGACGTGCTGCCCAGCTCCCCGTAGGCGTTGACGAAGCCGCACCCGCGGAAGTCGTCCTCGCCGAACCACCGCTCCAGCCACTCGAACACGGCGGCGACCTTGACGGGCCGTTCCTCCACAGAAGAGATGAGCGAGGACATCCACCGCTCGTCCCGCCGCTCCAGGTATGCCACGACCAGCGCCTCCTTGGACGGGAAGCATTGGTAGAGCCGCTTGAGCGACACGCCGGAGGCGGCCCGCACGTCATCCATGCCCACCGCCCGCACGCCGCGCCGGTAGAACAGCTCGCCCGCCGCGACGAGGACCCGCTCCGCGTGTTCCATGACTCCTCCACTTGCCCGAGAGAACGAGCGTTCTCTAGGCTACCGATGGAGAACGATCGTTCTCCACCTGTCCTGAGGAGGCCCCATGACCCGCCCGCCCGTCCCGCCGTTCACCGAGGAGACCGCCCGCATCAAGGTCCAGGCCGCCGAGGACGCCTGGAACACCCGCGATCCGGACCGCGTCGCGCAGGCGTACACCGAGGACTCCGTCTGGCGCAACCGCGACGAGTTCCTGAAGGGCCGCGACGAGATCAGGGAGTTCCTGCGCCGCAAGTGGGCCAGAGAGCTGGACTACGCGCTGCGCAAGGAGCTGTGGGCGGTGTCGGGCAACCGCATCGCGGTGCGCTTCCAGTACGAGTCCCGCGACGCGTCCGGGCAGTGGTGGCGCAGCTACGGCAACGAGCAGTGGGAGTTCGACGAGTCCGGGCTGATGCGGCGCAGGGAGGCGAGCATCAACGACGTGCGCATCGACGAGAGTGAGCGGCGCATCTTCGGTCCCCGCCAGGGGCCGGAGGAGCTGCCGCTCAGGTGACCAGGTAACGCAGCCACAGGTACGGCACCGACAGCGCGACGGTCACCAGCGTCACCACGACGCCGTACCTGGTGAACTGCCAGAAGCTGATCGGCGTGCCGTTGCGGGCCGCGATGCCGATGATCACCACGTTGGCCGCCGCCCCCACCGCCGTGGCGTTCCCGCCCAGGTCGGCGCCGATGGCCAGGGCCCACCACAGCACCTGGGCCCCGCCGTTGGCCTGGACCAGCTCCTGGACGATGGGGCTCATGGTGGCCACGTACGGGATGTTGTCGATCACGGCGGACAGCCCGGCCGAGGCCCACAGCAGCAGCATGGTGGTCAACGCCAGTTGCCCGTGTGTGGCCTGCGCCGCGGCCTGGGAGATCAGCTCGATCACCCCCGTCTCCACCAGCGCGCCGACCATCACGAACAGGCCCGCGAAGAACACCAGGGTCGGCCACTCCACCTCGCGGATGGCGTCCTCGGTCGTCACCTTGGTCGCCGCCACCAGCACCCCGGCTCCGAGCAACGCCACCACCGACGGCTCGTAGTGCAGCACCGGATGCAGCACGAACGCGGCCATGACCAGGGCCAGCACGGCCAGCGACTGCCAGAGCAGGCGGCGGTCGGCGATGGCCTCGCGCTCGTTCAACGCCATGATCTCCGCGGCCAGGTCGGGGTCGTACGTGAACGACTTCCTGAACAGCCACCTGCACAATGCGATGAAGACGCCCACCAGCACGATGATCAGCGGCGCCATGTGGACCAGGAAGTCGTTGAAGGTCAGCCCGCCCCTGCTGGCGATGATGATGTTCGGCGGGTCGCCGACCAGCGTGGAGGCGCCGCCGATGTTGGAGGCCATGGCCTCGGCGATCAGGAACGGCGCCACGGGGAGGTTGAGCCGCTCGCACACGAGGAAGGTCACGGGCGCGATGAGCAGCACGGTCGTCACGTTGTCGAGCAGCGCCGACGCGCCCGCCGTGATCACGATCAGCAGCGCCATGAGCCGGAACGGCCGCCCCCTGGCCCGTTTGGCCGCCCAGATCGCGAGGTACTCGAAGACGCCGGTCTGCTTGAGCACGCCGACGATGACCATCATGCCGAGCAGCAGGAAGATCACGTTCCAGTCGATGCCGGAGTGCTCGGAGAAGAACGCCGCGCCGGCGTCGGTGGCGTGGACCAGCAGCATGATCCCGGCCCCGCCGAGCGCCGCCGCCACCCTGTGCACCTTCTCGGTGGCGATCAACGTGTACGCCGCGAGGAAGGCGGCCACCGCCACCCAGGCCGTCACCGTCAAGCCAGCTCCAGGATCGCCAGAGGACCGCCGATTCGGACTTACGGCGCACCCGACGCAAACTTATCAAGCGTGTTCGCGTTCCAGCAGGGGCTCCTCGTGCGGCTTGCCCTTGAGCTCGTGGAAGCCCGGAGTGCCGGCCACCAGCAGCGTGCCGTCCCAGAGCCGCCCCGCGTCCTCTCCGCGCGGGACCCGTGACACCACCGGTCCGAAGAACACCACCCGGCCGCCGTCCACCGAGACGATCGGGGTGCCCACGTGGTCGCCGATCAACGCCATGCCCTCGGCATGGGAGGCCCGTACGACGTCGTCGTAGTCGGTCGACATTCCGGCCTCGGCCAGCTCCACCGGTAACCCCGCCGTGGCCAGCGCCTCGCGGAGATCTCCCATCCAGTCGCCGGTGCCGGTCGTCCACAGCGCGGTGTACAGCCGCGCCAGCGCATCCTGTCCGTGATCGCGCTGCACGGCCGCGCAGATGCGGACCGGAATCCACAGGTATCCCTCGGGATCGCCCTCGGGGTCGTCGTCCCGCCCCTCGTTGAGCACCGACAGGCTCATAACGTGCCACTGCACCTCGACCGGCCGCACGGTGCTCACCTCCAGCAGCCACCGCGAGGTCAGCCAGGTGTACGGACATGACGGATCGAACCAGAAATCGGCCACGACAGTCCTAGTCATGATCATCACACTAAGCCATGCCCGTTTCTACAACCGCTTGCACGATCGTTACCTCCACCTTTGTCGCGCCGCGTCTCCCGCCACAGCCGGAATGCCAATCAATTGCAGCAAGCGATTGCAACAAAACTGCACACGTCATGCATTGACTCGTCTAACAATCGGTTGCATAAAGGTGTGAAGCTCGCGAGTTTACGCGCAACACCACAAGCAGTGAGGAACCCGTTCACCCCCACGGGCTCCACGGTCAGGGCTTGCCACCAGCGCTGCGAACGGACGCGCACATGCGCTCGCGAGTGAGAGGGCGGGGCGCGCCCGGTCGCCATCACGAACCGGAGGCTCCACGGTGCGCAGCAGGAAAGCACGCAAAACCCGCTTAACCCGCTCGGCATTCACCGCACTGGCCGCGGCCGTCGCCACCGCGACGGCCGCGGCACTGGTGCTGCTGGGTGTGCCGAGCGCGTCGGCCGCGACGCTGTTCGGCGACGACTTCGAGGACGGGAACGCCACGGGCTGGTCGAGATCCGGCGGGAGTTGGTCGGTGGTGACCGACGGCTCCATGGCGTACCGGCAGTCGGGGACCAGCGCGGACGCCCGCGCGGTGGCCGGCGCCGGATGGGGCGACCAGGCGGTGCAGGCACGGGTCAAGCCGATCGCGTTCAACGGCTCGGGACGGCACGTCGCCGTGCTGGCCAGGGCGCAGAGCACCAGCAGCTACTACTTCCTCGGGCTGAGCAACGCCGGCACGGTCGTCCTGGGCAAGCGCACCGGCGGCGCCCCGGCCACGCTCGTCACGGCGGCGGCCACGGTGGCCCCCGGCACGTGGTACACCCTCCGCCTGGAGGCGTTCGGCACGACCCTGCGCGGCTTCGTGGACAACGTGGAGGTCGTCTCCGTCACGGACTCGTCGTTCGGCTCAGGCCGCGCCGGGCTGGCCGGCTACTACGCCAGCGCCTCGTTCGACGACGTGCTCGTGACAGACGTCGGCGGCCCCACGGACCCGCCGACCACCCCCACGATCCCGCCCGGCACGTGCAACACCTCAGGCGCGCCCATCGGGTTCGCCGCCGTCAACGCCTGGGGCCAGAACGGCACCACGGGCGGCGCGGGCGGCCCGACGGTCGAGGTCGACACGGCCGGCGAGCTGATCGCCGCGATCGGCCAGAGCGGGCCGCTGAACATCTGCGTCCGCGGCATGATCACGGTGCCGGCCGGCATGCACAACGTCGCCTCGGACAAGACGATCGTCGGTGTGGGCGCGAACTCGGGCATCACCGGAGGCGGCCTCAACATCGGCCTGGCCCCGGACGACTCGATCACCTCGCCGCCCGCGAACGCCGTGCACAACGTCATCGTCCGCAACCTCGTCTTCAGAGGCGCCACGGACGACTCCATCAACGTCCAGATGTTCAGCCACCACATCTGGATCGACCACAACGACCTGGCCGACGGCTACGACGGGCTGGTCGACGTCAAACGCGGGTCGTCGTACGTCACGATCTCCTGGAACCACGTGCACGACCACACCAAGACCATGTTGCTCGGCCACGACGACGGCAACGACGCGCAGGACGTAGGCCGGCTGAAGGTGACGTACCACCACAACTGGTTCGACCGGACGCCGCAACGCAACCCGCGCGTGCGGTTCGGGGAGCCCGTGCACGTGTTCAACAACTACTACGTCTACAACACCGACGTCGGAGTGGCCTGCCAGGCGAACGCCGGGTGCGTCGTCGAGGGCAACTACTTCGAGCGCGTCGAGGAGCCCGTGACCAACTCGTACGCCGGCCCGGGCGGCAGATGCGTGGCCCGCAACAACGTCTTCGTGGACGAGTCGGGCGCGCCCGACTGCAGCGGCACCGTGCAGGAGCCCAGCACTTACTACGGCTACACCGTGGACGACCCCAACGGAGTGAAGGCCGCGGTCACCGCCGGCTCCGGCGTCGGGAAGATCTGAGGAGGCCGCCATGCTCTTCCGCGTCGCAGCCGTGGCCGCGCTCGTCGTGGCCCTCATTCCCGCACCGGCCGCGGCCGCCGAAGGCCCGACCGGATTCGCGACCGTGAACGTCCTCGGCCAGAACGGCACCACCGGCGGCGCCGGCGGCCCCACGGTCACCGTGACCACGACCCAGCAGTTCCTGGACTACATCGCGCGGCCGGGCCCGTACGTCATCCAGGTCAGCGGCACCATCACGCTCCCCACCGGCTCGACCGACGGCATGCACAACGTGACGTCCGACAAGACCATCGTCGGGCTCGGCGGCAACGCCGCCCTGGTCGGCGGCGGCCTCACCATCGGGCTGCCGGTGGACGACGACGTGACCTCGCCGCCCGCGAACGCCGTACACAACATCATCATCCGCAACCTCGCGTTCTCGGGGGCGACCGACGACCTGATCAACATCCAGATGTTCAGCCACCACATCTGGATCGACCACAACGACTTCTCCAACGGCGACGACGGGGCGGTCGACATCAAACGCGGTTCGGACTTCGTCACCGTGTCCTGGAACAGGTTCCACGACCACGACAAGACCTCGCTGGTCGGCCACGACGACGAGAACGGCCCGCAGGACATCGGCCGGTTGCGCGTGACGTACCACCACAACTACTTCGACGCCTCCGACCAGCGCAACCCGCGCGTGCGCTTCTCGGCGCTGACGCACGTCTACAACAACTACTACCGGGACAACAGCTACGGGGTCGCCTCGACGTACGACGCGCAGGTGCTGATGGAGGGCAACTACTTCTTCAGCGTCAACAACCCTGGCCGGGTGGCGTTCAGCGGCGACCTGGGGCGCATCGTCCAGCGCGACAACGTCCTCGTCGACTGCAACCACGAGATCGAGACCCGCGGCCCGGTGACGGAGCCGCGTACCTACTACTCCTACACCGCCGATCCGGCCTCGAGCGTCCCCACGGTCGTGCCCGCCGGCGCCGGCGTCGGGAAGATCTGAGGAGGCACCATGCTCTTACGCGTCGTAGCGGCGGCGGCCCTGATCGTCGCGCTCGTGCCCGCCCCCGCCTCCGCGGCCGACGGGCCGGTCGGCTTCGCCTCCGTGAACGCCATCGGCCAGAACGGCACCACCGGCGGCGCGGGCGGCACCGAGGTCACCATCACCACGGGCGCCCAGTTGAAGGACTACGCCGGCCGCGCAGGGGCGTACATCCTCCGGATCTCCGGCCGCATCCAGATCAGCGACATGATCACCGTCGTGGCCAACAAGAGCATCCTGGGCGTCGGCAGCACGGCCGAGATCACCGGCGGCGGCCTCCAACTGGGCTCGACGACCCGCCCCGGCAACAACGTGATCATCCGCAACATCACGTTCACGAACGCCGAGGACGACTCGATCAGCGTCACCAACAAGGCCCACCACGTGTGGATCGACCACAACGACCTGTCCGCCGGGTACGACGGCCTGCTGGACGTCAAGCGGGAGTCGGACTACGTCACGATCTCGTGGAACAAGTTCCACCACCACAGCAAGGCCATGCTGCTCGGCCACTCCGACACCTACACCGCCGACATCGGCAAACTGAAGGTCACCTACCACCACAACTTCTTCGACGGCACCGACCAGCGGCACCCCCGCGCCCGCTTCGGCGAGCCGGTGCACGTGTTCAACAACTACTACCGCGACAACTCCCTGTACGGAATCGCCTCGACCCAGAACGCGGGCGTGCTGGTGGAAGGCAACTACTTCGAGAACGTCGCCCATCCCATCCACGTCGGCTATGCGGAGAGCGACCCCGGCCGGGTGGTCGAGCGACGGAACATGTACGTCAACTCCGGCGCCCCGGAGACGGCGGGCACCGTCGTCGAGCCCGGCACCTACTACTCCTACACGCTGGACGACCCGGCCACCGTCCCCGCGAAGGTCCAGGCGGGCGCGGGCGTCGGCAAGATCGGCCTGTAAACCGATCGGCGCGCGGGGGCCGCCGGCCGGTGGCCCCCGCCACGCATTGCCGACCAGATCTTTCCGTGCCCTACGGCAAATGCGAGCATGCAGACGAACGAGCATGCTCGCCGGGAGGTGGGGGCGGTGGCACGAGGCTCTGGTGGGGAAGGGGCCGGACGTCCCGGGCCCGAGGGAGAAAGCCCCAGAGAGTTCGCGCTGGCGATGCTGCGTCTGAAGAGCTGGACCGAGCTCAGCTTCCGCGAACTGGAACGGCGCGCCGCCGCTGCCGGCGACAGCCTGCCGCGGTCGACCATCAGCAATGCCCTCGATCGGGGCAAACTGCCCGCGGCGCATCTCGTCGAGGCGTTCGCCAGGGCGTGCGGATGCGACGAGGACGAGGTGGCTGCGTGGGTGCGAGCGCGGCGGCGGGTCGCGGCGGCGAGCGTCGGAGAGCCGGACCGCCCCGATGCCTCCCTTGGCGAACCGCCGGCCACGGCGCGGTCACGGTCGCGGCGTAAGTTAACCGTCCTGTTCGCCGTGCTCGTGCTGATCGCGGCTGTGGCTGTGTGGGTGGCCATCCGTCCAGCGCAACCCGGTCAGACGCGTGAGGTCGCCTCTGCGCCTTTGAAGATCCTGCCGCCGAGCGAAGCACAGCTGGCCAACCCGCCGTCGCCCGCGCCGCACGCCAAGCCGGTCCTGTACGTCGGTGACTCGATCGCGGCGGAGACGGCCTCTGCCGTCAGCTATTTCGTGCACCGCAGCGGCAAGGGGGCGGTGACGGCGGCCACCCGTCCCGGCGCGGCGCTCTGTGACTTCCTGAACGTCGAGCGCTCTCGCCTGGTACCAGAAGACAGGCTCTCCGCGCTGGTCAGCGAGATGAGGCCGGCCGCGGTCGTCCTGCAGTTCTGGGGCTATTCCTCCGCCGACACGCCGTGCACGGGCGGGGCGAAACCCGGCACCGACCCTTACTACGCTCACTACGCCGCGGCCGCCGAGCAGACGACACGGGAGATCGAGCAGGCGTATGAGTCCTACAAGACCGACGCCACAGAACCGCCGCGCGTCCTATGGGTATTGCAGGGACCCGACCGAGCAGACCCCGGGAGGACTCGACGACTCAACGAGGAGATCTACCGGGAGGCCGGGGAGGTGATAGACGCGGGAGCGCAGGTGAGCATGGCGGTCTTCCCTTATGAGGTCATCGAAGGAGGCCGGTACAAATGGACGCAGTACCTGCCCTGCTCCGAGGACGAGCGTGCGCATGCGCTGTGCACGCATCCCAAGGCTTTCGGCGGGGTCACCGCCGTGCATCCCGACACCGATGACCACCTGCTTTGCCTGAACGCCGCGACACCCGAACGGTGCCTGGTGCGATCGCCCGGGCTGATCAGGTACAGCCGGGCGATCGCCGAGGCCGTCGTGGGCGCGTTGTGATCAGAACTTGCTGGTCTGATACCACATGCTGAAGATGTAGAAGACGCGGTCACCGAAGTCGTACCGGCCCCACGCGCCCCACGGCTTGCCTTTCCAGTACATATAGACGATGCCGTAGCAGAACTTGCCCCATGCGGGGCTGTACATGATGCGGGAGCATTTGTACTTGCCGGTGTTTTTGGTGATGGAACCGTTTTTGGAGGTCCTCGCGTAGCCCACCGAGACGGATTTGCCGGCGTGGCGGAAGGACTTCGTGTGTGACTTGTACTTCTGGGTGAACGGGCTGTAGAGCCCGGCGCTGGCGTCCCCGTCGCGGTCAGCGTCATTGGTGCAGAAGCCGATGGGCCCGTAGCTGCTGCCCAGCCACGGCTGCGGACAGACGACCTCGCCGCCCCGCGCATAGTGGAAATCCCAAGCAGACTCGGTTGTGGTGGCGTGTGCTGTCAGCGGCAGCGCGGCGGCCAACGCGGCGCCGGCCAGAGGGATCATCGTCCTCCGCATCGACGGGGGTCCTTCCTCATGCGATCCGACAGTGGCTGCCCACCATCGCAGCATCGCTGAGCCCGTCTCACCAGGTCCTCGACCGGCCGGGACAGTCCTGACCACCCTCTGCGCGCACGGGTTCGATGATCAGGGCTGAATTGTGATCATCGATGCATTGGGCCCCACCGTCAGCCGGACATCGGATCCACCCGACGCAGGGCATCGCGGGCCGCGATCGCCGCTCCCCGGGCCCCGGCCATGTCCAGGTCGGGGACGAGGGCGAAGACCGCCGCCCGCTGCTGCTCGACGCGGAGCACGGTGTGCTCGCGCACGCGCTCCAGCAGCCAGTTCCGGAACCGGGCCCCGGCCGCCACGACACCGCCGCCCAGGAAGTACGCGTGCGGATCGGTGAAGTTGGAGGCCATGGTGAACAGCCTCCCGAGCGCCTTCGCCTGCTGCTCGAAGATCGCGAGTGCCAGGGGGTCGTCCTGCTCGGCGTATGAGCGGAGCGCCTTGGCCGCGTACGGCAGCGGCTCTTTGGCCAGCGGGTGCTCGGTGAAGCGGGTCAGCCAGTGGGGGAGCAGGTTTCGCTCGATCGCGGTCAGGGACGCGATGCTCTCGATGTCGCAGACGTTGCCGCAGTTGCACACCGGCGACGGCTGCCCGTCGTCGAGCAGGCCGTCGGGCGGCAGGCCGACGTGGCCGAGCTCGCCCGCCATGCCGGACGCGCCCCGGACGACCTGTCCGGATTCGACCACCCCACCGCCCAGCCCGGTGCCCACGATCGCCGAGACCGACGAGCGCCGCATCGCCTCGGGCCCGAAGTAGGTGTGGTGGGCGTAGAGAGCCGCCGCGTTGGCGTCGTTGCTGTAGACCACCGGCAGCTGCAGCTTGTCCTCCAGCGCGGTCCGGATGTCGAACCCGCGCCATTCCGGGTGGACGAAGTTCGTCGAGCCCCGCGACGAGATCACCCCGTCGGCGCTCGCCGGCCCCGGCGTGTCCAGCCCGATCCCCGCCACGGCCGACCTCGGGACGTCCGTGAGCTCCAGCACCTGGTCGAGTGCGGCGGTGAGCGCCTGCAGCGCCGCCCGGGGACCTTCGCGTACGTGACTCGGCGACTCGGCCATCCCCGGCACCAGGAACCGGCCCGAGGAGTCGAGGACGGTGGCGTTGTTCGCGTTGCCGCCGTTGTCGAGACCGACGATGTACCACGGACTGGAGCTCATGCCCGCTCCTCACGGCGAAGCCGATCATTCTGGGGACCGAGGCCCCGCCCCAGCATGGCCGCACCCCGCCGCAGACAGCAAGGCCCTTTCCTGATCTATCGTCCCTCCGCCCGATCGTCACTCAGGAGGTGTGACCGATTACCATGTGTAACAGAATGGGGCCATGAAGATCCGATTCCAGCGTGTCATCGCCATGGCCCCGATCCTGGCCGCGGCCGTCATCCTCGCGCCCGCCCAGCCCGCGGCCGCGGACATCACCGCACCGGCCGACACCGACGGCATCCCGCTGAAGGTGCACTCCGGTCCCGGCACCCGATTCTCGATCGTCGGCACCGTCCCGGACGGTTTCAAGGTCACCATCACGTGCCAGACCACGGGCGACTCCGTGCAGGGCACCTTCGGCGCCTCCGCCGTCTGGGACAAGATCACCACCGGAGGATACGTCCCGGACGCCTACGTCGACACCGGCACCGACAAGCCGGTGGCCCCGCCATGCGACGGCGGCTCGGCCCTGGTCGACGACTACCCGTACAACAAGGCCTCCTATGAGCAGGCCGACCCCTGGAACTTCTACAAGCGCGAGTGCGTCTCCTTCGTGGCGTGGCGGCTGCGCAAGCTCCACGGCATCCGGTTCCACAACCACTACAAGGGCGTGCACTGGGGCAACGCCAACAGGTGGGACGAGGCGGCGCGCAAGGCGGGCATCAAGGTCGACAGGACGCCGGCGGTCGGCGCCGTAGCCCAGTGGAACCCCGGCCCGTACGGCCACGTCGCCTATGTGGCCAGGGTGAGCGGGGACTGGGTGACGCTGGAGGAGTACAACATGGGCGGCAGGCGCACGTACAGCACCCGAACCGTCCGGGCGGGCGCGGTGGAGAACTACATCCACATCGCCGCCGACCCCACGGCGCGAATCGCCCCACGCCCGCAGTCGTCCCAGCCGGCGGGGCGGGTCCTATCGTGAGGGGATGGTGACGGTCGGGATCGATCTCGCCGCTGAGGCGGCTCGGACCGCCGTGGCGTGGCTCGACTGGTCGTCCGCCGGTGCTCGGCTGGTCAGGGTGGAGCTCGGGGCGGACGACGGCCTGATCGTCGAGGCCGTGACGGGTGCGAGCAAGGCCGGGATCGACTGCCCGTTCGGCTGGCCGGACCGATTCGTCGAGTTCGTGAGCGCGCACCGCGCCGGCCACGTCCGGGTGCCGGAGGGGCTGGCGGGCCGGGTCTGGCGGCGGGACCTGGCGTTGCGCGTCACCGACCAGGTGGTGCACGCGCAGACCGGGCTGACGCCGTTGAGCGTGTCGGCCGATCGCATCGGCCATGCCACCATGCGGTGCGCCGCCCTCCTGGCCGAGCTGGCACGGCGCGGCCGGCCGGTGGACCGCCGGGGCGGCGGGGCCGTGGTGGAGGTGTATCCGGCGGCCTGCCTGAAGCGGTGGGAGCTGCCGTTCCGGGGCTACAAGCGGGTGGCCAACCTGACCGAGCTGGGCCGGCTCGTGGATCGGCTGCTGGAGGCGGCGCCCTGGCTGGACCTGGGCGAGTACGAAGCGCTCTGCAGGGCCTCGGACGACGCCACCGACGCCGTCGTGTCGGCGCTCGCCGCCCGTGCGTCCGCTCTCGAGCTCGTGACCGTGCCGGAGGGCGAGCAGGCCGGACCGGCCGCCACGGAGGGGTGGATCGCCCTGCCCACCACCTCCCTGGACCGCCTGGTCACCGAAGGGTGAGCTGTTCGCCGATGAGGTCCAGCAATGCGGCATGCGTCTCCCGGTCGGCCGCCACGACGAGCCCGCCTGCTCCGGTGTGCGGCGGCCGGCCGTCGAGGCCGGTCACCACGCATCCGGCGGCCCGGCACAACGCGATCCCGGCGGCGAAGTGCACGCTGTCGTGCAGGAGGCGGCCATCGGTGACGTACGCGGCCCGCCGGCCGGCGGCGACCCAGGCCACCGCCAGGGTGGTGGAGACGACGCGCGGCCGGAACCTCTCGGCGAACCCCGGATCGCCGAGCAGCCGAACCGCCCGGAAGCCCGGCTCGTTCGGGAACGGCGGATGCACCGCGACCTCCGAGCCCACGCGCAGGGCGACGTTCACCACGACCAGCATGTTCCGCACGGCATAGTTCGACGTGCCGCACAGGGGGTCGACCAACCACATCCGCGCCGCCGCGCCGGAGCCCGTGCGCCCGCTCTCCTCGCCCGTCACGGCATCGTCCGGCCGGGCCGTGCGGACGACGTCGATGATCGCCTTCTCCGCCTCGATGTCCGCGGCCGTGGCGAAGTCGCCGGCGGATTTCTCGAACCGCGTCAGCGACGCGCCGTACATGCCGCGCACGACGGCGGCTCCCGCCCGCGCCGCCGTCACAGCCAGCTCCGCGTCCGTGATCATCATGCACGCAGGATGGACCCCGCTCCCGCCCCACCCGGCGGCGCCACGAGACGCGAGGGGCCATTCCTCGTCCACGAGTCGCCGCAGCAGGTCACAGCCTCGCCGCCGAAGCCGGACGCTCCGGCGCGCTCAGCAACGTCGTCGCCCCCGGCGGCACCACGCCCGAGGAGCGGGCCGCCCTGATGGCCGCCAACTCCATGGCCGCCAAGATGCTGGACAACACGGCGACCGGCCGCTTCTCCACCCCCTCCGACGTGGCCAACACCGTGACCTTCCTCGCCTCGGCGGCCAACGGCGACATCACCGGAGCAGTGGTGCCGGTGTCCGGCGGAATGTGACCAGCCGGAGACGCGACCAAGGTATGCGGCCGTCCATCGATCGATGTACGGCCGGTTTCGTCTGACGGGACGACGCCGACGCGGGCCGGCCCGGCGAGGCTTCTAGCTGTGGCGAAACGAATAGACGCGCTGGACGTGCTGCGCGGTATCGCGATCATGGGCACGCTCGGGACCAACATCTGGATCTTCACCGATCCGGCCGGTCCTGCCGGGATCCTGGGGTTCACCGAGGCCGGGGCCGTGGAGACGTTCCTGCGGTTCCTGTCCAACGGGAAGTTCCTGGGCCTGCTGACGCTGCTGTTCGGCATCGGCATGGAGCTGCAGTACCGCAGCGCTGTGCGCAGAGGTCTGGTCTGGCCCGGCCGTTACCTGTGGCGCGCCACCCTGCTGTTGGTGGAGGGCACGCTGCACTTCATCCTGATTTTCGAGTTCGACGTGCTCATGGGCTACGCGGTCACCTCCATGATCGTCGCCTACCTGATCGGCAGGAGCGACCGCGCCGTCAAGACCTGGATGATCGCCGCCGGCGCCCTCCACGTCACCCTGGTCGGCTTGCTCACGCTGGCCCTGCTGTCCGCGGACGACGAGACCTCCTCCAGCGCCGCCGGCCTGCTCTACACCCAGGGCAGCTGGCCCGACCAGGTGCTCTCCCGCCTCCACAACGCCGTCCTGTACCGCCTGGAGCTGATCTTCATCATCCCCATGGGCATCATGCTGTTCCTCCTGGGCGCCCTGCTGCTGCGCGCGGGCCTGTTCGAGGAGCGCGGCGCGGCCCTGCGCCGGAGGCTCACCGTGACGGGGCTGGGCGTCGGTGCGCCGCTGAACCTCCTCACCGCGTACGCCGGCCCCACCTGGTTCGCCGTCGACCGCTACCTCCTCGCGCCCCTGGTCGCCCTCGGCCTGCTGGGACTGATCACCTCAATCCTTCTCAACCGCGACAAAGCACCCGGCCCGGTGCTCAGAGGCGTCACGAACGTGGGACGCACCGCGCTGTCCTGCTACGTCTTCCAGAACCTCGCGGCCGGCGCGCTCTGTTACGGCTGGGGCCTCGGCCTCGCGGAACGACTCGACACGCTGCGTCCTTGGTGGGTGCCCGCGGCGTGGGCCGTGATCTGCCTGCTCTTCGTCACCCTGGCCACGCTGTGGCTGCGCCGCTTCACCCGCGGCCCACTCGAGCTCGCCTGGCAATGGGCGTACCAGGCCCCCTGGCGCACCCTCTCAGAAGCCCCTGCCCGCCGGTGACGTCCGGGCATCGCAGCCGCTGGTACGGCTGGGAGGACCTGGCCACGGTCACGTTGATCGGCTCGGGTCACGATTGCTCCACGTGAGCGTGGAGAAGTCCTATACCCCACAAGCTTTAGGACGTGGGCTCCGCGATGATCTCGGCCGCTGCCGTGGTGATGCTGTGGGCCGTGGCGGTCCGCTTGACGGCGGCCTTGAGCAAGGTGGTGATGAGGACCCGACTGCGTGCGATGTCTGTGGCCGGGCCCACGCAGGCCAGTGCGGCGGGTAGGGCGGCGTGGTGCCAGGGAACGGCGATGCAGGCAATCTGGGGGGAGAGCTGGCCGGGATCGGAGGCGATCCCGTCGCGCCTGATGGCCTCCAGTTCCCGCCGCAGTTCCGCGTGGGTGCGCGGCAACGCCGGGTGGGTGTCTTCATCGGGGTCGACGGTGGAGGAGAGGTAGGCGACGAACTCGGGGCCGAGGCCGGCGATGACGTCCCTGGTGTCGGGGAGCGGGTCGGACGGCAGGATCGCGTCAAGGGTGGCTTCGTCGAGTTGGGCGGCGATCGATCGGCCGGCTGCTGTGACCCACAGCGGGGTGAAGGTGCCCAGGCCGGGGTTCAGCGACGGGCCCGGGCCCTTCGCGGAGGCGAACGCCACCGCTTGTGTGCCGACCAGGCCGTAGGCCTGTGTCATCAGGCCGGTGACGCCGGCGATGGCGTGCACCAGCGGTTCGGCTTGGCGCACGCTCTGATCCATGGGCCCGCCGTGGCCGAGCAGGCTGGCGCGCGGCCCCAGAACGATGCGGCCTTCGTGACGTATCACCCAGCCGTCGCGTTGGCAGGCGGTGACCATCCTGGACACGATGGCCTTGTCAATGCCCAGGTGGCGGGCCAGTTCGGTGACCGTGATCGGTCCCCATCGATCGATGGCCTCCAACAGAGCCAAGCCCCGCATGAACGTTTTCGACATTTTTGAAATGCCCTCTTTCTTATTGCGCCGCGGGAGAAGGAGACCTTACCCTTGGGGCCATCTCATCAATTATATCATCGTTTGTTGCGATATTTGCAACAACTGGGGTTGGTGTTGCGGTGATGCGGCCGGTGATCCGCACTGTCCGGGGGCGCATTCAGAAGCGTGGGGAAGAGCATGACCAGCACGAACACGTTCGGCCGGACCGCGGGCGCGACAACTACATCAGCGACCCCGCCAAGACGGGCAACACGGGACGCGGCGCTGCCCCTTGGCGAACAACGCCGTCACAGGCAGATAAGAAAGAGGACAATGAACGCCGGAGTCCAATCGTTCAGCATCGACATTCCGCAGGCCGATCTGGAAGGCCTGACCGACCGGCTGCGCCGTACCCGATGGCCCGACGAGATGCCGGGGGTCGAGTGGAGCCAGGGCATCCCACTGAAGACGGTCAGAGAGCTGGCCGAGTACTGGTGCACAGGGTATGACTGGCGGGCTGCTGAGGCGCGGTTGAATCGGTTCCCCCAGTTCATCACAGAGATCGACGGCCAGCGCATTCACTTCCTGCACGTCAGGTCCGAACACGACGATGCGATCCCTCTGTTGATCACGCATGGCTACCCCAGCTCGTTCGTCGAGTTCGAAAAGGTGATCCCGGAGCTCGTGGACCGGGGCTTCCACGTCGTGATTCCCTCGCTGCCAGGCTTTGGATTCTCCACGCCGTTGCGGGAACGCGGGTGGGCGATGGGCCGCACCGCTCGAGCCTGGGTGGAGCTGATGGCGCGGCTCGGCTACAACCGATACGGCGTACACGGCGGCGACGTCGGTGCCGGGATCTCCGGCGCTGTCGGCGGGCTGGACGGCGAGCACGTCATCGGCATCCACGTGGTCACGGACCCTTACACCGCCGCAGCCACTGCGACTTTCATGCCTTGGATCGCGAACCAACTGAACCCGGACGACACGGTCGACAAGCTGGCTCTGGATCGGATCGAGCAGTTCCGCCGCAACGACTCCGGCTATCTGGCTATCCAGAACACCCGTCCGCAGACCATGGGGTACGGTCTGACCGACTCGCCCGTTATGCAGCTGGCATGGATCGCGGAATGCTTCGAACTGTGGACCGACCTGCCGATCGACCGGGATCAACTGCTCACCAACATCAGTGTGTACTGGTTCACCGGCTCGGGCGTGTCCGCGGCGCGCTTCCTGTACGAACAGGCCCACACCCAGGACTGGGGAGCGCCGCCCACGGTGCCGCAGGGGTATTCGGTCTTCGGGGCGGACCCGACGGCTCGCCGCCTCATCGGCCCCGCTGAGGACGTGCACTGGGTGGAGCACGAGCATGGTCGACACTTCCCCGCCATGGAGGCGCCGGCGCAGCTGGCCGAAGACCTGTCCGCCTTCTTCGACGGGCTCCGATGACCGACGTGCTCAGTCAGCGTGGCCTGAACAGGGCCACGCTGGCTCGCCAGTTCCTGCTGCAGCGAGCCGAGCTGCCGGCGCTGGATGCGATCGAGCAGTTGGCGGGGATGCAGGCGCAGGCGCCGCTCGCTCCTTACGTCGGCCTGTGGTCCCGGCTGGCAGGGTTTCGGGCCGCCGACGTGACGACGCTGATCGCGGAGCGAACAGCCGTCCGTGCCCAGTTGATGCGCAACACCGTGCACCTGGTCAGCGCCCGTGATGCCCTGTCCTGGTATCACCTGTTCACGTCGGTACACGCGCGAGACTTCGCTGCGCACTTCGGCGGCCGCGCCACCGGGGTGGATCAGACGGAGCTACTGAGCTTGGCCAGGAAGATTCTGGACGAGACACCACACACCCGCGCCGAGCTCGGGCGTGCGCTCGCGAAACGGTGGCCGGATGTGCAGCCGACAGTCCTCGCCTATGCGGCAACGCACCACCTTGCACTGGTGCAGGTACCGCCCCGCGGCCTGTGGGGCCGATCGGGGCCCACGAAGTGGAGCACGACAGAGAGTTTCCTCGGCCGGTCTCCCGATCCCGGCCCCTCAGCTGAGGAACTGGTCCGTCGCTATCTCGCCGGATATGGCCCGGCGAGCGTCGCGGACGTACAACGTTGGTCCGGACTGACCCGTCTGCGCGAGGTCATCGGGCGAATGGAGTTGATCACATTCCGTGACGAGGCCGGCCGCGAGCTGTTCGATCTGCCACATGCACCGCGGCCCGACCCGGACACGCCCGCGCCGCCACGCTTCCTGCCCGAATACGACAACCTGCTGCTGTCGCACGCGGACCGATCCCGGGTGATCCCGGACGGGAGGAAAGTGCCGCTGCCGCCCGGCAACGGCGCCAGGACAGGCACCTTGCTCGTGGACGGACTCTGGCGTGGTGTCTAGACACTCCGGGACGGACAGGTGCGAGTAGAGGCGTTCACGAGCCTGTCGGCCGCAGAGCGTCACGCTGTGGAGGCCGAATCAGAGGCTCTCCGCGGTTTCCTCGCCACTGGATCAGCAGCCGATTCCTTGCCAAGAAAGGGCTACCCGTGTCAGATGACATCTCCTCCTACCGCAGCCATCGCCCTGCCCGCCGACGGTTGCTCACCGACGGCGTCACCATAGGCCACTCGCACCGGCAACCCCCGACATTTACCCCTTTCTTAAACAGATCCCGCCGCGTCGCCGGACGCCGGTTCAATCCGATCATGAGATCCCTCCGGCAGTGGGCCGTACTGGCCGCGGTCACGGTCATGACGCCGCTGGTCACTCCCGTGGCAGCGACAGCCGCGCAGAGCTCGTGCGAGGCACCGCCACGAAGCAGCCCGGCCTACAACGACTTCGTGCTCACCTACAAGTCCAAATGCGCCACGAAGAAGAACTACGACCGGACGTTCCAGGACGTCACGGCGTCCGTCCTGGTCGACAAGCGCAACACGCTGGCGGTCACGACGTCGACGGCGCTGGCCGGCGCGATCGCGTCGGTCAAGGTGAACGACAAGGAGTTCATCTCCAGCGGCGGCCACGGCGCCGCTTTCCAATACGCCTTCCACGCCTGGCAGAAGGGTGAGGCGGCGACCGAGTGCTACAACCCCACGCAGGCCGGCACCCGCATGGACGACGTGGAACAGCCGCCTCCCTACCACGGTCCCAGCACGAGCGCGCTCTACACCATGGCCGGGTCGGGCAGCTCCATCCGCACGGCGGTGAGGCCCGCGATGTACGTGACCCTCGCGGACACGAAACCGGGCTGGGGCAACTGCCGCAGCGCCGACCACCAGGACAAGCGCGTCCCGTTCACCATGGGCCTGTCGCCGTACTGGCTGCAGACCGAGATCGAGCTCGCCCCCGATCATGACGTGCCCGCGCTGGAGAACGTCTTCCGCGCTGCCGCCACGATCACCTCGGACGACGAGCGACACGATCACTTCAGTGGCGTCCTCGTCGCCTACCTGCAGCCGGATTTCACGAAGGTATTCTCCTACAGCCCCGCCACCGGTCGCCTGTCGCCCAAGCCCGTGGACTCTCACGCGAGCAAGGACCCCATGGTCCGTTGCACGGACGACGGCCACTACTGCCTCGGCATGTACGTCAAGCCCGAAGTTCTCGGCGACAAGGCTTACTACTACACGATGACCCGCCCGCCCATGGACTACAACGGCCACTTCGGCGAGAACACCATCCAGGTCACCAGCCCCAGTGGAGCCATGGACAGGGGAGACAAGGTCAACTACGAGACCTACGTGGTCGTCGGAAACAAGAGCCGTGTCGAGCACACCATGACCCAGCTCCACACCGCCTTCGAGTAGTCGGCCCTTGGTCAGGGGATCAGACCGGCGCCGATGACGCCGCAGCACGCCTTGGCCTCGAGACCGGCGAAAGCCAGGTCCGCGCCACCCATCAGGCCGAGAAGCAGTTCCTCGGCCTTCGGCCGGCCAGCGGGTCTTTGGACGACGCCGCGGTCACCAGGGGGCGGAGTGGTTCGTCGCGATCGCGCCCCACGCCCACGGCAGCCGAGGGACGCCGGCCCCGGAAGAGCTCGGGCGCCATCCACTGCACGGTGCCCTTGATCTGCCCGGCCGTGCTGCTGGACATCGCCTCCGTACGGGCGATGCCGAAGTCGATGACCGGGGGACCGCCCGGGCCCAGTAGCACGTTGGCCGGTTTCAGGTCCCGGTGCGTCACCCGCATGGGGCGGGTTCGATGTCCGGCCGGACGACGGCCTGCCCCGGGCTCTGCTACCGGATCGCCGGGGTGTCGGGGCCCGGGAGCGGCCTCACGATTGGCCGCAGCCCGCAGGGCAGAACTTCACCTCTGGGTAACGCGATGACGGCTTGTCCAGCAGGGGCTGCCGCCGCGACTTCAGGTGCTGGTCGAGGAAGGCCGCCACGTACGTGCGGGTGAGCTCGGCGGCACGGGCCGCGGGCAGAACGCCGTAGGCAGGCGTGATGCCGAAGGCGCCCGCCATCAGCGGGCCGTCGGTGAAGGACTGGTGTTCCGCGCCGGACAGCACGACCCAGCGCTTCCACCCGGTGAGCAGCTTCCAGTCGCGGTCCCACGAAGTGTCGCGGCCGCCGGGAACGTGCTGTGGCGAACCCAGGAACATGAACGGCCGGGAGAATCCGCTCTTGGGGATCCGGGCGTAGGTGGTGCCGTCCATGTCGATCCCGGCCCGCACCCGGGAGTCCTTCACCATGGCCGCCATGGCACTGGCCCCGCCGATCGACTGGCCGACCATCGCGATTTGGGAGCGGTCGATCCGGTCGGAACCGTCCCACTTCGAGGGCAGCTGGTCGAGCACGAAGGAGACGTCGGCCGCCCGGCCCGCGACCACCCCCGTGCCGAAGCCCGGGTCGGTGTCGCTGTCGCAGGCGAGACATTCGGCGACCCTCCCGTCGGGGAAGGTGGTGGCGTAGCTTTCGTAGGTGTGGTCGATCCCGGCCACGACATACCCGCGGCTGGCCAGGTCCTCGGCCAGCGAGGTGAGGGTGCTCATCGGATTGGTGAAGCCGGGGGAGAGCACCACCAGCGGAAGCTTCCGCCCTGTGGGTTCGGCGTCTTTGATGGCGTTCGTGCGCGTCTTGCTCAGCGTGTCGTGCGGGACGCCCGCGATCCCATAGCGCCTCATGGCGAGCTCCGATTCCTTCGGTGTCATGTACGGCGCGCGCTCCCCGTCCCGTTGCTTGGCCGGATACCACAGGGTGACCTTGAGCTCCCTGGCGTCGACGTCGAGGTTCCACGGATCGGGGCGAGAAGTGTCCTTCAGATACAGGGCGGTGGTGCCGACCGGATGGGCGCCGGTGGGGGCGGGCAGGGTTGCGGGGCCGGTCGGCGTGGCCGATGGGGCAGCGGAGCGGGGCGGCGTGGGCGTTGAGCAGGCGGACGCGGCGAGGACGGCCAGTCCTGCGGCGGCTGCCAGGATCTGTCTCATCGAGAGGTCCATTCACTTCTGCAGCAAGGTCAGGGCCTTGGCGAGGGCCGGGTCGCGCCCGGCGGCCGCGTCCTTGGGGGTCAGGGGCACGTAATGGTCGGGGGGCACGCCGATCCGGTCGATCACCTCGCGATTGGGCCCCAGGTGGTGCCTGGCGGGGAAGCCCAGCATGGTGTTGTTCCGGAGCAGGTATCCCTGCGCCGGGCCGGAGATGACGCCGGCGGTTCTGGTGCCGACCAACTGGCCGATGCGCAGGTCCTTGACCGCGGCACTGACGTGCTCGCAGGCCGAGGCGCAGCTGCGGTCAGTGAGCGCCACCAGCGGCAGGTTGAGCAGCTCGACGGTGTCGTCGGTCCGTAAGGTTTCGCACTTGTTGTCCACGGTGCACAAGTAGGCGGTTGCCTTGCCGTGGACGAACGCGCTCACCAGCCGGGTCGCCTCCAGGGGGCTGCCGCCGCCGTTGCCGCGCAGGTCCAGCACGACGCCGGTGAGCGTCCGGCCGGTGCGCAGCCTGGAGATCGCCTTGAACACCCTGTCCGCGGAGTCGGGAGCGAACCCGCGCATTCGTACGTAGGCGATGCTGTCGTCCAACAGCTTCGACTGCACCACTTGCAGGGCGGCCAGATCCCGCTGGTAGAGGCCGGGCTTGAGCGTCACGCTCCAACGGCGGCCGGTGCTCTGCCGCAGCAGCCGCAGCCGAACCGGGCGCGCTTGCGGGTATTGCGGGTAGAGGGCCTTGATCGCGGGGGTGGCCTGGCCGTCGATGAAGGGCGCCGATCCGTTGATCGATTCGATGATGTCGCCCGGGCGAAGTCCGGCGGCCTGCGCCGCGCCGCCCTGCACGGTGGTGACGAACAACGGGGGGACGGCGACGCCGGGGTTGCCCTCCACCTGCGGGCCGTTGACGTTCGCCTGCAGACCCAGGCCGTAGCCGTCACCGTCGTAGTAGTCGGGGTGCCGCTTGACGTCGTGCGCCCAGGCGGCGTGGTTGTCGCCGAGGGCGGCCACCATGGCCTCGAGGGTGACGATGGCCAGCTTGTCGCGGAGGTCGGGGGCCCGATCGGCGATCTTCCGGTAGACGGTCTCGAAAGCGGTCCAGTCGGCCTTGCGGTCACCGGTGAGCGCCGGCATGGTCGCCTCGGGCACGTCGCGTCCGTTGCGGTTGAGCTCCTGGGTCAGGGCGGCGAATGCGGCGGTCAGGAGCGAGCGGGCGTCCAGTGTGGCGCCGCTGTAGTAGTTGCCCAGGATGCAGAAGTACGCCTGCTCGATGACGTCGATCGTGGTGGCCGTCTCCGCGCCGGGGCGACCTTGGCGCTGCGAGCAGGCCGTACTGCCCGCCGTCCTCGACTCGCTGCGCGGCGGCGCCGGCGCCGTGCAGGCCGCCGCCAGGAGGAGGGCCAGCCCGGCGGCCACGGTCCTGATGACGGTCATGACAGGCGCCTGCGGATCCACCAGAAGGACAACCAGGTGAGGCCGAGGGTGAGCAGAGCGTAGATTCCGGTCTCGATCCACTGGAAGGGCCAGAAGCGCTCAAGGGGGTGGTAGGTCGCCTTCTGCCGGTAGCCGAGCCGGTTGATCTCGGCCATGCACGCGTCCATGAACGGTGATCCCGACGGTGCGCAGGGCCCCGACGTCGTGGAGACCGGGACGGCGACTTCGCCGCCGCCGCCGCTGCCGAGCGTGCGTCCGGACCGATCGACCAGGCTGCCGGACAGGACCCAGGCGCCCGCGTGGCCGGGAACGGCCGACCTCAGGTGAATCTCCACAGCTCCGCCTTGGTCCCGGTTCATGCCCATGCCGTCCACGTTCGTCTGGCCGAGCTCGAAGGTCGACGTGACCGGGGGCATCAGGTGGGGACGGACAAGCAGCGGCATGGCGAGCTGGATCGCGGCGAAGACGGCCAGGGTGAGGGCCATGGCGGGCAGCGTGCGGCGCACCAGCATGCCCACGGTGATGCCCAGGACGAAGGCGAAGGCCGCGTACCCCATCGGGGCGATGCCCCGTGCGCCGAACACCAGGGGAGCCATCAGGGCGAGGCTTTCCGAGGCTGACTTGTCCAGGGGGTCGGACCACCAGGTCACCATCAGGCCGCACAAGCCGGCGGCGGCCACGGCGGTCAGGCCGGTGAGCCCGAGCTTGATCGCCAGCCAGCGGGCGCGGGTGATGCTCTGGTTCCACACCAGCAGGTGCGTGCCCGCCTCCAGCTCGCGGGTGATCAACGGTGCTCCCCAGAAGAGCCCGACGAGAGCGGGCAGGAGTAGCACGACGAGGCTGACGGCCATGAACGAAAACTCGTGCCCGCCGAAGAAGCGGTCGTAGAAGCGGTTGCAGGTGTTGTCCTGGGTACAGGCGGTGATCCCGGCGGAGTAGCGGGAGGCCAGGTCCGGGCCGGTCAGGGCTAAGACGATGGCGAGTATGACGAGTACGGCGGCCAACATCGCGGCCGAGGCGCGGAGCTGGCGCCAGGTCAGCCAGATCATCGCTGCACCTCCAGGGCGACGCGCCGGTTTTCGGCGGTGTGCTTGTCCATGTAGGCCAGGACGAGGTCCTCCAGGCTGAGCTGGGTGACCGTCCAGGCGGGGTCGTGGATCGGGGCGTCGGTGCGGATGACGTACGTGCTCTGCCGGTCGGTGTGGCGCGCGGAGACCACGTGCTGGTCGGCGGGGAGCCGGTCGGGGTCGCGGCGTGGGCCGATGAGCCGGTGGTGGGTGGCCAGCAGCTTGTCGGTCTCCCCGGCCACCTGCACGCGCGAGTCGACGAGCACGATCAGGAAGTCGCAGACCCGTTCCAGGTCGGAGACCAGATGGGAGGAGAGCACGACGCTCAACTCGTGCTCGACGGTGGCCTCCATCAAGCTCTGCAGGAACTCGCGGCGGGCGAGCGGGTCGAGCGAGGCCACGGGCTCGTCCAGGATCAGCAACTCGGGCCGCTTGGCCAGGCCCAGGGTGAGGGCGAGCTGGGCGCGCTGGCCGCCGGACAGCTTGCCCGCCCGCTGGGTGGGGACGAGGCCGAGTCGCGCGATGCGCTCCCGAGCGAAGGCGGCGTCCCAGCGGGGATTGAGCCGTTCTCCCAGCCGCAAGTGTTCGGCGACGGCCAGCCCCGCGTAGACGGGGGTGTCCTGGGCGACGAAGCCGACCTTGGCCAGCTGCGCGGGACCGCCGGCGGGCCTGCCGCCGAGCACGGTGATGCCGCCCGCCGTCGGTTCGAGCTGGCCGCTGGCCAGCTTCAGCAGCGTGGTCTTGCCGGCTCCGTTGGGGCCGACCAACCCGACGACGTGACCCGCCGGGATGTCGATGGTGCACTCGCGCAGCGCCCAGCGCTTGCCGTATTTCTTGCCCAGTCCCTGGGCCTGCAGGACCGAAGTCACGCTATGTCCTCCTGAGCGGTGGTCCGAAACGTGGTCATGAACAGGGCCTCGATGCTCTCGTCGTCGAGGCCGGCCCGGCGGGCCTTGGCCAGCCAGCGCCGCAGTTCCAGCCGCAGCGGGCCGTGCGCGGCCAGCGAGGTGTCGGTGAGCGTCGCCGTCACGAACGTCCCCACCCCCGGCCGGGCGGCGACCAGGCCCTCGTGCTCGAGCTCCCGGTAGGCCTTGAGGACGGTGTTGGCGTTGATCGCCAGGTGCGCCACCACCTCCTTGACGGTCGGGAGCTGGTCGCCCTCGCGCAGCAGCCCGAGCCGTAGCGCGTGCCGTACCTGCTGGACCAGCTGCAGGTACGGCGAGAGGCCGGACTTCGTGTCCAGATAGAACTCGATCACCGGTTTCCTCCATACATCTATAGTGCTAGGACCCTAGATGTTTGCATGTATGGTGCCGGTTAAGAAAGTGCCAAGCGGAGGCATCCCACGTGGGGAGGTGCGGAACGGATGGGCGCCACGACGCGCATCAACGTTCCTCGGTCAACTCCACGATCTTGATGGTGCCGACGTCGCCCCCGTACCAGAGGCGGTATTCGGCCTGTGGTTTCACGTAGCGGCCGGCGTCCTCGTACCAGAATTCCGCCTCGGCGACGAGGTCGCTCTCCTCGGGGTTCAGCGCGATCTTGTCCGGGATGTCGAGCTCGACCCCCAGCAGATACGGACGCCCCTGTGGGTCAGTGCCGATCCAGGCCATGAGGGAGCGCGTCGGCAGCGGCATCGGCTGTCGGAGCCCGGGAGTCCGCAGCAGAACTTTGGCGCGCACCGTCACCTGATG
Organism: Nonomuraea sp. SYSU D8015; assembly: GCF_008065375.1. Taxonomy (GTDB): domain Bacteria; phylum Actinomycetota; class Actinomycetes; order Streptosporangiales; family Streptosporangiaceae; genus Nonomuraea. The sequence goes on along the minus strand of NZ_VJYI01000013.1, from coordinate 144,503 downwards.
ATCCTAATCAGCTTGACCAGATTCATGAACCGGGCACGTAAGAAATACGCCGGCCCCTCTCCAGCGGCTGCGACCGACTCCGCCTTGGCCAAGTAACGTGCTTCGATCTGGGCCTCCGTAACCACGTACGTGCCCCAGCCTCTTTCTTCGGCGAGCCGCTTGAAATTCTCCGCCTGCTCCCGGGTCGGAAAGAAATACTTGCCCTCCAATCCCCGGGTGAGGCTGTACGCGCCCTTTTCCTCGAGCGATTTCAGCTCCGCCTCGGTCACGGCCCGCCACAGCGGCACCAGGCCGGCCGCGCCCACGGCCGGCAATTCAGGCCCGGGAAGGACGCCGTCCGTGATCAGGAATTTCTCACACGTGGCGCCGAGGTCGCCGCCTTCTCTCGCGCCCACGACGATGCAGATGGATCCGCTGTAGGCGCCGTCCGGCGTCCGGGCGGTGGACGTACAGGGCGGGACGGTCATGGTGCCCGTCACGGGAAGCGTCTCGGGATGCACCGTCGGATCGAGGTGGGGCGGGAGGACCACCCTCTGGTAGGGCGTATAGGAAATATTGTTCGAAACCCAGCAAGAGATCCGGAACCGAGCGACCGAAACCGTTTCTTGGGTTTTCTGGCTGCCAAGAAGACCGGTGAGTGTCAGCGTGCCGCCCGGCGAGGCCGCCAATATTCTCGGCCTGCCGTCTTTTCGTACGCTGTCGACGGACACATGCGCGTGCCCGCCCTCGGGATACGTGCTGAAAATGAGCGGCATGGCGGCCACCGGGCCGCTGTTCTGCGAGGGCGCTGCGGTGAGAGCCGCGGCGACTCCGCCGACAAGTGCTACGAGCAACGCGGGTATCAGCAGCCACTTGTGCTTCATTTGCGCCCCCTGCCGAGCAGCATTTACGGGGATGTACGGCAGGAGGCGGCGATGAGGTTCGGATTACCGCTGGTTTTGGAATGAGACGGTGCGTATGCTCGCGAGCTTCCGCGCCCCGCCCCCGTCAGGGGATCCTGGACAGGTCGATCACATACCTGGTGTTCCCGGTCCGGTACGTCATCATCCGGCCGGCCCGGTCGGCGACCGGGACCTCGCCCCGCGCGGCCTCGTTCCCGATGCCCAGGTCCACCAGTGTTCCGGTCTTCAGGTCGTAGAGCCCGAGACCGGGGGTGTCGCTCCTGAGGGTGCGCACGTAGAAGCGGCTCTGGCTGGGCGGCTCGGGGATCTGGAAGCCGGTCGGCACCTCCTGCTGCTTCGAGCCGTCACGCAGCCGGGTGAACGCCCTGGCGCCGCCGGACATCGTCGTGATGCAGGACTCGACGCCGCAGGCGAGCAACTGCTCTCCCTCACGGGCCGGGGCCGCGTCGCTGGTCTGCCCCGTCTCCAGGTTGACCAGGTGCGTGAACGGCGCTCCGTCCTTGGGGCTCCACGCGCCCGGCGAGCCCGCCCACGGCCAGGACAACAAGTGCAGCCCGGCACCGCGTTCGATCGGCGTCACCTGGCCCCCGTTCAAGGGAACGCTGAACACCCCGCCCTTCATGGTGGAGAACACGATCGCCCCCTTCGCCACGGCGAGGTTGTCGATCACATCGCCTCCGGTCTTGTGCTCTGCCACCTGCCTGGGCTGACCGCCGCTCAGCGGCACGGTCCAGAGGCGTACGGAGGTTTTCGCCCAGGTCCACCACGCCACCGCGCCCTCGCCCATGCTGAAGTTCGCGGCGACCGTCCTGCTCTTGCCCGACGCGGGCACTTCCGCGACCTTCCGTAGATCTCCTTTGGCCAGGTCGTAGAGGTAGAGGGTCTCGGGCTGCTCGACCTCGCGCCACGCCTTGACCAGCAGCGTCCCCTCGTCGGTCAGTGCGACGGGGTGCAGTTCCCTGCCCTCGGAGTCCTTGACGGGCATTTTCCACACAGCCTGCGGCCAGACCTTCTCGACGGGTTCCGCGGGGGTGGCGCTGGTCATCGCGGACGGCACGTCCGACACGCGGACCGCGGGCAGAGCCGTCCCGTCGCCGCCTGCCCGCAGGCCCACGACCACCCCGCCGGCGATCACGACCACGGCAGCCGCCGCGAGCAGCGCCTGGGACCTGTGCCTGCGCCGCCGATAGCCGGTCTCCAGCCGTTCCGCCGCCGGGGCGGTCAGTCGCGGCGCCCGTTCGGCGGCGTGTCCCAGGGTCCTTCTCAACCGCTCTTCGATATCGTTCATCGCCACTCCCCGCGCTCCGACCCGACGCCTTCCTCGATCTGCTCGCCCACCGCGGAACGAAGCTTGCCGAGCGCCCGCGACGCCTGGCTCCGCACGGTTCCACGAGAGATCCCCAGGGCTGCCGCGATCTCCTCGTCGCTCAGCCCTTCGTAGTAGCGCAACACGAGCACCGCCCGCTGCTTGCGGGGCAACCCGGACAGCGCCTCCCACATCGCCTGCTCGTCCTCGCTGGGCAGTGCGTCGTGGTGGCCGTGTTCTGGCGGGTCCCAGGCGAGCAGTTCGCGTCTCCGCAACCGCCAGGCCGCCGTGTGCAGCCTGGCCATGGTGGTACGCACATAACTTTCCGGATTGTCCTTGGCGCGCAGCCTCGGCCAGGAGGCGCGTAACTTCAGCAGCGCCTCCTGCACCAGGTCGGCCGCGTCGTGCGGGTTCCCGGCCAGGACGTAGCCATAACGCAACAGCGCATCGCCGCGCTCGGCCACGAACCCGGCGAACCGGGGATCTGCTTCCAACTGCCTTCGCCTTTCGTCGTCCGTGTCACCTCCCAGATGGACTTGCCAGGCGAACTGTTGCATCGGCCCTGCGGGAAGGGACGGGGCGCCGCGGCTGCTCGCCGGGTCTTCGCAGCGTGTGCGCTGATCGCGGTCGGGTATGTGGGGCGATGAGCTAGGCGAGCAGGGAGTTATATCCTGTACATATCCCCCGACGTATACAGGTTTTTTCCCGGATCGGTGCCGCAGACGCGTCCCAGAGCCCGGGCTCCGCGGGGTCGCTCTCGACCCTGATGGAGCCCCTGGTGACGTGGTGAAGGGCAGGGGGTGGGGATGGGCGAACGCCATGCGTCAGGTCTGCGGATCAGACAGGCGGACCAGGCCTCCGAGGAGAGGAAACGGCTCCTGGCCGTGGTCGGGGACGAGTTGTGGGGGATCGAGCTCCTGCGGTTCGCGATCCAGCAGGCGGTAGCCGATCTCTCCGGGCTGGGCGGCATGGTGCATCTCGGCAGCCCCGGATATGGCGGCGGATTGCGCCTGGTGGTGACCAACGGACTCCCCCGGACGTTCACCCAGACCTGGGAGCGCATCGACGGCAACGGCCCGCTCGCCCCGGCGCGCGCGTTCCGGGACGGCGAGTTCGTACGGGTCTCCATGGCGAACACCGCCGATGGGGTGCCCGAACACGGCGCGCCGGCGAGCGGGCGACCGGGCGGGGCCGAAGCCGGATCCTGGTCCTGGCCGGTCGACACGGCGATGGTCGCCGTCCCGCTGCTCGGCCCCGGCGGGCCCGTCGGCACACTGTCGGTCGTGACGGTCGTCTCGCGCCCGCCGTCGGCCGGGCAGCGGGCCTTTCTCGACGCGCTGGGCCGGTGGGCCGGCGAGCGCCTGCACAAGTCCACCGCACCTCCGCACGGTTCGACCCTCATGGAGGAGGAGCCCACCGGCCCATCGCTGGAGGACCGGCAGGAGGTCGGCACGTGGGATTGGGACATCCGGACCGGCGACGTCATCTGGAATGACGCGATGCCCACCGTGCTCGGCATCGCCCCGGACGCCTTCGACGGGCGAATCGAGACCTGGACGGGCACCATCCACCCCGACGACCTGCCGTGGGTGCTCTCCGACATGGACGAGGCGATCCGCACGGGCAGGATGCACAGCACCGAGTACCGGGTGTGCCGCCCCGACGGGACGTCCGCCTGGGTGCGGGTCCGCGGCCAATTGGTGCTCGACGAGAACGGCGAGCCGGCACGGATGATCGGCACCCTGTGGGACGTCACCAAGGCCCATGAGGTCCTGGAGACGGTCACCGAGCCGCAGACGCACAACGCCGAGCGCGCTTTCGCGGAGCGGGCCCTGCGGATCGGGCAGTTGACCAGGGCGCTGGCCGAGGCGGTCACCGTTCGCGACGTCGTGGACGCCTCCGGCGATCACATCCTGCCGGCGTTCGGCGCCACCGGACTGTTTCTCGCCTTCCTGGAGGGCCCCCACCTGCGGCCAGTGGGGTTCGTCGGATATCCGAAGGAGTTCATCGACCAGGTGACCCAGATGCCGGCCTCCTGGGAGCTCCCGATGACGGGGGTCCTGCGGGAGCGCACCCCGATGTTCATCAGCTCGCTGGAGGAGTACGTCGAGCGCTACCCGACGACGGCCGACCTTCCGGCGGTCAGCGGCAAGCAGGCGTGGGCCTTCCTGCCGCTGATCGCCTCGGGACGCCCGGTGGGCAGCTGCGTCGTCTCCTTCACCGACTCGCGCCGGTTCACCGGCGAGGAGCGCAACCTGCTCACCGCGCTCAGCGGGCTGGTCGCCCAGGCCATGGAACGCGCCCGCCTGTACGACCGGGAGCACACCCGCGCCCGGGAACTGCAGCGCGGGCTGCTCCCGCGCGAGCTGCCCGACCTGCCCGCGGTCACCGCGGCGGCCCGCTATCTGCCCGCCGGCAAGGACCTGGAGGTGGGCGGCGACTGGTACGACGTCATCCCGTTGTCGGCGGACCGGGTCGCCATCGTCATCGGCGACGTCATGGGCCACGGCGTGGCCGAGGCGGTCACCATGGGCCGCCTGCGCACCGCGGTCCGCACCCTGGCCGACCTGGAGCTGCCCCCCGACGAACTGCTCACCCACCTCAACGACCTGGTCAGCGAGCTGGGCGACGACTTCTACGCCACCTGCCTGTACCTGCTCTACGACTCCACCAACCGCACCTGCGTCCTCACCCGCGCCGGCCACCCCCCGCCCGCCGTCGTCCACCCCGACGGCACCATCCGCTTCCCCGACGCCGACCCGAACTCACCCCTCGGCGCCGCCACCCCGCCCTTCGACACCGTCGAGATGGAGCTGCCCGAAGGCAGCCTGCTGGTGCTGTACACCGACGGCCTGGTCGAATCCTCCTCCCTCGACATCGACCTGGGCATGATCCATCTCGCCAAGGCGCTCAGCAGCACGACCCGGGCGCTCCTCCGAACGCCGTGCCGACACCAGGATCACACCGCCGCGCCGGAGCAGCACTGCGTCGAGTGCCTGGAATCCCTGTGCGACCGCCTCACCGCCACCCTGCTGCCCCGCAGGCAGGGAACCGCCGACGACGCCGCCCTGCTGGTCGTCCGCACCCACGCTCTGCCGCTCGAGGACATGGCCTGCTGGCCGCTGCCCGAACACCCCAAAGCCGCCGGCCAGGCCCGCGAACACGTCCGCACCCAGCTGCACACCTGGGACCTGGACGACCTCTCGATGACCACCGAACTGCTGGTCAGCGAGCTGGTCGGCAACGTCGTCCGCCACGCCAAGGGCCCCATCCACCTGCGCCTGCTCCGCAGCAACGTCCTCACCTGCGAAGTCTCCGACGGCAGCCAGACCACACCCCGCATCCGCCGCGCCGCCGAGACCGACGAGGGCGGACGCGGCCTCCAGCTGGTCTCCGCGATCTCCCATCGCTGGGGCACCCGCTACACCGCCACCGGCAAATGCATCTGGACCGAACAACCTCTCAAGAGCCCGGCGTCCGCGCTGTTCCCCGAGGAGGGCGGCCTGGACCTGTTCGACCTGCTGGACGACGAGTGAAGGCCGTGCCGGCCGCTTGCTCAGCCTGAGACGGCCGCGCCCGGGCCCGGCAGCAGGTCGACGTCGCCGGCGTGCATCGGCTCGCCGCAGTGGGCACAGCGCAGGTCGACACGGCTGATCTCACCGCACGCGTGATGGCGGTAGAGCACTGGCGGCCCGGCCTCGCCCGCGAGCCACCTGTCCCCCCAAGCGGCCATGACCATGAGCAGGTCGACCAGCTCGGCACCCTTCGCCGTCAGGCGGTACTCGTAGCGGGGCCGCTTGTCGTAGGGAACGCGCTCGAGCACGCCCTGCTCGACGAGGTGGTTGAGCCGCTCGGTCAGCACCTTGCGTGAGATCCCGAGGTCGGCCTGGAGCTGGTCGAAGCGGTTCATGCCGACCCATACGTCACGCAGGATCAGCGGCGACCACGGCTCCCCGATCACGTCGAGGGTGCGCGCGATGGAGCAGGCCATTTCTCCGAACTTCGTGCGTTGCATGAGACCAGTCTAGCAATTGGGGTTCCCTTAAGGAACTCCGGATGCTACGGTCATGGAGTCTCTTCAAGGAACTCAAGAAGGAGTCGCGAAGATGAGCTAGGTCATCAGCGCCCACGCGGTGTCGGTCGACGGCTACATCACCGGGCGCGACCCGGGCGCCGGGCGCGGGCTGGGCGACGGAACGATGCTGTTCGACTGGTACTTCGATGGCGACACGCCCAGCCAGGTCTTCGACGGGTTCCGGCTGAGCGGGCCCAGCGCCCGGGTCTTCGACGCCCTCGCCGCACGCGTGGGCGCGATCGTGGCGGGGCGCACCACCTATGAGGACTCCGACCATTTCGGAGGCGGCAGCCCGCACCCCGCGGCCCAGCCGTTCGTCCTCAGCCATCGGGCGGCACCCGAGATGACCGAGCGGCAGACCCTGGTCACCACCGGCATCGAGGATGCGATGGCAGCGGCTCGCCAGGCCGCTGACGGCAAGGACGTCGGCCTCATGGGCGGCGGCGTCGCGACCGAGGCCTTGAAGGCGGGGCTCGTCGACGAGGTGATCCTCCACCAGGTGCCGATCCTGCTCGGCGGCGGCCGCCCCTTCTTCCGGGCGCTGCCCGGGCACGTACGCCTGCGCCTGGTCGAAGCCGTGCCGGCGCCGGGCGTCACCCATCTCCAGCCCATCATCGTCCGCGGCCGGGTCATCGAATGGCTCGAAGGCGACACGGCCTGGGAGATCATCGACCAGATCTCAACGAAGTACACCGGCAGGCCGTACCCCCGAGGAGAGGAACGCGTCGTCGCCGTCGTCGAGCCCGGGCGGCAGACCGTCGGCGTCGGCTGAGCCGCCCCCACCCACCGGCACTTGCCGTGTCCCGGATGACGGCGGAGAGGCGCCATACGACGACAGCCCTCGCCTCGTGTCGCCGGCCTCGGAGATCCGGGCCTTCAGCGAACGACACCTCCCTGACGGCGATGTACCTCTACGCCATCCTCATGGTGGCCTTCTTGACGGTCGTGTCGCCGGCGGGCGCCTACATCGCGGCGCTTCCCGACCTTGTCCGTGAGACGCCCGCTCAGCCTCGATCTACTCGCATCCCGACAGGCGGCAGAGGGTCGCGCGACTGGTCATCACCGCAGGTCGGCGAGGAAGCCCAGGGCGATCCTCCAGGCGCGCTCGGCGGCCTCGGCGTTGTAGTCGGGCAGATCAGGGTCGGTGAACAGGTGACCCACGCCTGGGTAGCGAAAAACCTCCACCTCGGCCCGGGCCCGGCGCATCCTGAGGTACCAGGCGTTCAGCCAGTCGACGGGCTCGTAGGTGTCGGGGTCGGCGACGTGGAGCTGGACGGGCAGGTCGTCGGCCGAGACACCGTCGGCCATGTCGGAGGTGCCGTGCATCAGCAGCAGCCCGCGGGACCGCTCGTCGGCCAGGGCGAGGTTCTGCGCGAGCGCCGCACCCAGCGAGAAGCCCGCGTAGACCAGGTCGCCGTCGGCGGACAGCGGGGCCGCTGCGGCCACGGCACGCTTCAGCAACTCGTCCCGGCCGATCTCCTCCTTGATCGCGATGCCGTCCTCAGGCGTGTCCACGACCCGGCCTCCGTACAGGTCGGGGACGTGCACGTCGTGGCCGGCTGTCCGCAACCTGTCGGCGGCCTGGTGAACGGCGGGCCGCAGGCCGTACATCGAGTGCAGGAGGAGAATCCGCGCCATGCGCGCAGCTTAGCCAGCGCCTGGCAAGGGGTTCAGCATCGATCCCGGCCGGGCTGTTCAGCGACGCGCAAAAGACCAGCCGGGGGTACGGCCGCGGGGAACCTTAAACGCACCCAAAGATCGCTAGGCTGCGACGATGGACCGCGGAACGGACCTGCCGAGAACATCGCCACAGGGCAACCTGCCTGGGTTTCGACCGCAACCCAGGCTGCAGATCCGGACCAGGTGAACGACTACGACGGCTTCGCCGAGGCGTACTCGGCGGAGACCGAGAACAACATCATGAACGCGTACTGGGCGCGGCCCGCGATCATAACCCTCGCCGGAGACGTGGCCGGCCGCCGGATCCTGGACGCCGGCTGCGGCTCGGGCCCCCTGTCCGCCGCCCTACGCGACCGCGGTGCCGTCGTCACCGGCATCGACGCCAGCGCCGGGATGCTGGCGCCGACCAGGCGGCGGCTCTGGTGCTGCACTACCTGGAGGACTGGGGACCGACCCTGGCCGAGATACGGCGAGCGCTCAGGCTCCTCGGCCCAGCTATTTCGCCACCACCAGCTATACCGACGCATGGACGTTCAACGGACAGTCCCACCCGATTACCTTCTGGACCAGGCCGTTGCACGCGATCGCCGAGGCGCCGCCGTCGCCTGCGGGCTCGGACGGCTAGCAGCAGATCAGTCACATTCGTACTCGTTGAGCGCTTTCCGCGCAGCGGTCGCTCGTTTGTTGTACACCGGGTCGACGACGTCGAAGGCGCTATTGCGGGTGGACAACTTGCTCGACGACACGCGAACCGCCTTCAGTTGGAGGTGAAAGGCATCGGCGATGTCGGGAGGCACGCTGTCCTTCATCCCCTTGCCGAGTTGGGCGACCAGCCTGGCGACTCTGCGCGCCTCCTCGAAATCCACAGGCTCGTCGTGGATCGCCTTTCCCACCTCGGCGGCGTACCTCAGCAGCGCGGCGTTGAACGTGTCCAGGTCAGCGCAGAACGCGGACTGTGACGAGGCAGGTGTGGCAGTGCCGGCCGGCGACTCGACGGCACCCGCACAACCCCTCCCGCATGATCGGCTGCCACGACCCTAGTGCGCCGAGCTCGGGACCGGTCCCGCCCGCCGACCGCCGAGCTGATCGGCTACTTGTCGGGCAGTGCCTCCCGCATCGCCTTCGCGGTGGAAGCCGGGTCGTAGCCCTCCGGAACGCCTTCGACCAGGATGATGTCGCCCATGATGTGCCGCGAGCGCAGCGGCGCGATCTCCTGGTACGCGGGGGAGTCCCACCAGTCCCGCGCCTCGGCGATCCCGGGGAAGCCGATCACCACGACGTGCCCTGGCCAGCTGCCCTCCTTCACCTCGTGCTGCGTGGCGTGCACGAGGAAGCGTCCGCCGTACGGCTCGAAGGTGGCGGAGATGCGCTCGATGTACTCGGCGATCTCCGGGTGCGGGGCGGCCTCTTGCAGATGAGCTATCGCGTAGGCGGGCATGGTGTCCTTCCGGCCGGTCGTGCTTCGTACACCAGCGATCATGGCAGCCGGACGGCGCCGGGGTCGATGACCTGTGAGGTAAGTCCCGTCGGCGCCATGGCCGAACAGCAGTTGCAGGACGCCGACGAGGGTGACGGCGCGTGGGCGTGTCTCGTTCGAAGCTTCGAAGCTTCAGCGCTTGCGGGTGATGACCGCCGTGGACAGGATGGTCACCACGGCCAGGTCCAGAGCCATCCTCGCCAGGTCGAGGTTGATCCAGAGGCCCACCGCGGCAAGCGTCCCCCCATGCGCCCAGCTGAGCACGGTGGGCGCGAAGTACAGGTAGGTGGTCAGGCGCTGCAGATAGTAGACGGTGGCGGCCGCCAGCAGCAGCCGGCGCCGCCGCGGGTGGTGCCAGCCCAAGGCGAGCGCCGCCGGCATGAGCAGCCACTCCACCAGCGGATTGAGCACCATGTACAGCCCGGTCGCGCCGCCGGAGGCGGGCGATCGCATCAGGCTCAGGTACGCCTCGGGCGTCGGATACATCACGTGCTGGACCAGCCCGGCGCCGAAGGTGAGCGCCACGACCAGCGCCGCGCCGAGTGCGGTGACGTCGGCGGCCACGGTGCCGCGCAGCCGCAGCAGCGGCCGGGCCAGCAGGGCGGCCAGGCCGGCCCACAGCAGGCCGGTCACTGCTCCGACGCCCACGAAGGCGCCAGAGCCGGCGGCCAGGCCGCCCAGCGCTCCCAGGGCCACGGCCAGCGGGGCGACGATCAGCATCGGCCTGTGCGAGGTGGGGTGGGTCAGAGTCGTCATGGCTGCTGTTCCTCTCGACTGTCATGTATCTTGATGTTCGAGATACATGATTTAGTTTGATAATCGAGAGGCTCGAATGTCAAGGGATTCTTGGGAAGTCCTCCGCCGCACGGTCGGCGAGGAGATGCAAGCGCTGCAGGCGGCCGTCGACACCTACGACGACGCCGCGGCACGGGTCCTCGGCATCAACCGCACCGACCTGCGCTGCCTGGAACTGCTCACCCAGCACCCCGCACTGACCCCCAGCCGCCTGGGCGCCGAGCTCGGGCTGGCCACCGGCAGCGTCACCGCGATGCTCGACCGGCTGGAGCGCCTGGGCCATCTGACCCGCTCCCCAGATCCCACCGACCGCCGCAAGACCCTCATCCAGATCACCGACACCGCCCGGCAGCGCACCTGGGAGCTCTACGGCCCCTTCGTCGCCGAAGGCGACACGCTCATGAAGGACTACACCACCGCCGACCTGGAACTGCTCGCCGGCTTCCTCCGCCGCAACCGCGACCTCTACGAACGCCACCTGGCTCGGGTGCGTCAGGCCTGACGACTTCGCTCCCGCAGGAGGGCGACTGCCAAGGAATCCGGTCAATCAGCGGCGCCGGCCATCGGGCCAGGCGGAGAAAAGCCGGACAGTTTCGCTGTTCCGCCCTGGCCTCGGCGTAGGCGGCCACGAGGTCGGCATGGGGCTCGACTTTCGGGGCGTCGCCCAGGCCGGACACGCCCACCCCGTACGAGGGCCGCGGCGCGGTGCCTCGAACCGCCGCGACGACGCCGCGGTGCCCGTTGATGACATGTGCGACGACGTCCCGGGCCGTCCGTGGCCTCGACCCGGTTCCTGGAAGACGCCTGCTGGGTGACATGCGATGCCTGCCCATTCATGTAGGAAAATTCCTACATATCACATAGATCTTGATCCCGCTCCGGGCGTCCGGCACGCCGGCGACGCCGGAACCGGGCCGGTCGCCCGCGTCCCTGGACGCCCCTCACCTTCCGACGACGCCGGGCGAGTACTGCCAGACGAATTCCAGCCACGGCGGGGCCACCGTCATGAAGTGGGCCCAACTACCCGGCTCCGCACCGGGGTAGTCGTTTCGTACTTCAGAGAGGAGCTTCAGCGTGAAGCCCTCCCCGATCAGGCTGTTGACGATCCGGCTCAGTGTCTGCCTGTATTCCCTGGGTTCGCGGATGCGGCGGCCGTCCGGCTTCTGGCTGTAGACCCAGTCCTGGTCGGGATAGCAGGTCGCGGCCTCGTCCGTGTACGGCTGCCTCAGCGTGTAGCCCTCCCCATTCCAGGATTCGTGAGTGAGCCCGGAGAAGAACGGGTTGGCGCACATCAGGTAGTAGTAGCCGCCTCTTGAGACCACTCTCGCGACCTCACGGAAAACGATCCGCGAGTCCGGGACGAAGGTCAGCGAGTACGGATGCCAGACCAGATCGAACGAGGAGTCGTCGAGGGCCGACAGGTCCCGCATGTCTCCTTGGATCGTGCGGATGCCGACGCCGTAGTGCTCAGCGGCCAAGCGGTCCCGCTCCAACTGCCCGGACGAGATGTCGAAAACCGTCACGTCGGCTCCGAGCAGGGCGAAGGCCGCAGACTGTTGCCCGCCTCCTCCCGCCAGGCAGAGCACCTTTCGGTCCGCCAGGTCGCCGGGGATGCCAAGTCTCTCCAGGCCCAGATAGGCCTGAGCCTTCTCGGCGTCCAGGTCGAGCATGGGACGGGTGAACAACGCGTCCGCCTCCACAAGGGCTTCCCAGCGTTCCGCGTTGTAGTGGTAGACCTCGTCCCGCACAGCGGACACGCTATCTGGCCTCCAGCGGCCGGGGCGAACGATTTTGGTCGGGCCTTGCTCGTCCGCCGTCCTCCGCCACCAGTCCGGCCGCCATGAGATGTCACTCCCGGAACCGGCACGTCACCAATCGCGTTGCCACACCGGTACCCCTAATCTACGCTATGTCGTAATTATGGAGAAACATAGGAGAGTGTGATGAGCGAGGACAGACTCGCCGAACTCGAGCGCCGGATCGCCCGCCTGGAGAGTCGGGTCGACACCGTTGCCCCACCGCGACGCCCTCCGGAGTCGCCGTCCCTCACAGCGGCAGCGACCGGCATGCTCCGCCAGGCGAAGAAGGAGGACAAGCTCGGGACGGTGGGCTACGCCGGAGCCGCTCGGTTGGCCGGCGGCGAGAGCCTCTGGGACAGACAGCTCTCTCTCGCCGAGTTGCTGTCGGCCGATTGGGCGCCGGTGGCCGAAATCCTGGAGTCCCTTGGCAGCGTGCCGCGGCTGGCGCTGCTCGCCACGCTCGTACGACAGGGCCGATGCACCACCACCGACCTCCAGGAGTCCCTCGGCGGAAACGGCGAGCAGACCACCAGCGGCCAGCTCTATCACCATCTGCGCGCGCTGCAGAGCGCCAGGCTGATCACGCAACGGCGGCGCGGTGAGTACGAGTTGGCGCCTCAGGCCATGATTCAGGTGCTCACCATCCTCGCCGCCGCCTTCGACCTGGCCAACGACCCTCCGCTCGGCCCGCCTGCCGACCTCCCCAACCCGGAATGACCAAGCGGGCAACAGGGTGAAGGCAAGATCCGGACTGGACGCCCCGCCGCCTGATTGGCCGCCGCGGTCCCGACCGGTTTCCGTCATTACGCGTCATTTCAGGGCACGCAACGCCGCCGCAGTCTCCGCAATACAGGCGGCGAAGCCAGGCGACTCCTCGTCCGAGACCCAGCCCGCGAACGCGACATAGAAGACCGTCACCGCGCTGTGGGCGGCAAGGCTGGCGTTGAGCTCGGTGACTTCCCGCTCGCGCAATGCCTTGGCCGTCGTGTCGACCATCGCCGCGAGCTTGAGCAGCTCCCGCTCCTGCAGGCTCGGGTTGGCCGCGATGATGCGGGAGCGGCGCACGGCGTGGTCGCGACGGTCCTCCAGGAGACCGCCGGCCGCGACCATCCCGGCCAGCGCCGCATCCAGCGGCGAGTGGTCGGCAGGCGCGGCCAGGATGGCGTCATATGCCGTCCGCTCCATGGCCTCGGAGCCGTCGAAGAGGACCTCGCGCTTGTCGGCGAAGTGCCGGAAGAAGGTGCGCTCGCTCACGCCGGCACGCTCGGCGATGTCGCCGGCGGTGGTCTGCTCGAAACCGCGCTCGGCGAAGAGCTCCATCGCGGCGCCGATCATCCGCCCCCGCGCGTCCGGCTCCCAGCGACCCATGCCCAGAAGTGTAGTGATGACAGTGACTGACATCCAGTGCTACCGTCCATGTCAGTCACTGACATCGTTATGGAAGGAAGCACGCCATGCGCGTCTTCGTCACCGGCGCCACCGGCTGGATCGGCTCGGCCGTCACCGACGAACTCCTCGCCCACGGCCACAAGGTCGTCGGCCTCGCCCGCTCCGACGATGCGGCCGCCGCCCTGGAGGCCAAGGGCGCCATCGCCCACCGCGGCAGCCTCGACGACCTCGACAGCCTGGCCTCCGCAGCCGCGTCTGCCGACGGCGTCATCCATCTCGCCTTCAAGCACGACTTCTCCGACTACGCCGGCGCGGGCCGCAGCGAGCGAGCCGCCGTCCACCGGATGCTCGACACGATCGAGGGCGGCGACCGCCCGTTCCTGCTCGCCTCCGGGCTGGCCTCGGGCGTCACCGGGCGACCGCTGACCGAGGACGACGCGTCACCGCACCACGGTGCCGACTCGATGCGCGGCGGCAGCGAGAACCTGGCTCTGGAGTACGCCGACCGCGGGCTCCGCCCGGTGGTGCTGCGCTTCTCTCCGACCGTTCACGGAAGGGGCGACCACGGCTTCACCGCGACGCTGACGAAGACCGCGAAGGAGCGTGGAGCGGCCGGCTACATCGGCGAGGGCTCGACCCGCTGGGCGGCCGTACACCGCTCCGACGCCGCGCGGATGGTCCGGCTCGCGCTGGAGAAGGCCCCGGCGGGCTCGCGGATGCACGCGGTAGCCGAGGGCGGCCTCCCCTCCCGCGACATCGCCGCCGCCATCGGCGACCACCTGGGCCTGCCGACGGTGTCCATCGCTCCGGAGGACGCCGAGGCCCACTTCGGCTGGATCGGACGCTTCTTCGGCATGGACCTCACCGCGTCGAGCGCCCGCACCCAGGAGCTGCTCGGCTGGACGCCGACGGGCCCGACGCTCTTCGAGGACATCGCCGCCGGGGCCTACGCACTGCCAGAGTGACCGTACCTTTCATCACTCTCAAGGGCGGCGATGAGAGCATCTACGGGAAGCGCAGCCGAGGCGCTGATCAGGGCATCTGTTCGGGGAGGATCCGCACCTCGGCACCCGGTAGGGCCGACCACCAGCGGTCGTAGCGACGGTAGACCCCGGGCTCGCGGTCGGCCAGCAGCGCCACGAGCGCCTGCGCTTCGTCGGCCAGCTCATCCCACGTCTCGCGGGGCAGCGGGTGGAACGAGGTGGCCTCGATCCCTTCCTCGACCGGCCGCCACACGCCGGCGACATGACCGTCGACCAGGAGTGTCGGCAGGACGTCGCCGTTGGACCGCGTGACGAGCTTGCGGTGATCCGGTGATATGACGCGGCTGCGGTCGGCATAGGCCAGCAGGATGTTGTCCCACATGGGCAGCAGCCGTGGCGGGGCCGGTGTGTCGGCTGCCGGGCGAGGCGCGCCGGGCAGGTCGAACAGCTCCGTTCCGTCCGGTCCGGTCAGCCGCTCGAGCACTCCGGCAAGGGCGCCCATCGCGCTGCGGGCCCTCGCCCGGGTCACGAGGGCGAACTGTGCGACGTCGGCTACTGATGCCGGGCCGAACCCCTCCAGATAGCGCAGGACCAGCGTCTGCAGGGCCTGCTCGGCCGCTTCCCCCAGCGTCGGCGGTATCCCTGCCGCGACGTAGGCCGGCCGCGCTCCGAACGACCACGGCCCGCCGGTGGCCGCGTGCAGCAGCGGCGCATACGACCGCAGCGCCCACCACACGCCCTTCGGCGGGACGCCGAGCCGCGCCTCGATCCAGCACTGGATCTCGGCTGCGGTCCGGGGTTGAGCCGCGAAGGCCAGCAGCTCGCCGATCAGCGCGTCAGCGTCTGCCGGGGTGATGCCGCTGCTGGTGAAGCGCGGGTCGCCGAGCCTGGCACCACGTAAGGAGGGCTGCATCGCCTCGTAAAAGGTCGGGTGGTCATCGGCGTGGACCGCGTGCAGCGTGATCCGCAGGAGCGTGGCCTTGACGACCTGCGGTCGGTGAATGCCGCGTCCAGGTCGGCCGGGTCGAAGTCGGTGAGCCGGTTCCACAGTGCCAGGTACGGTGAGGCCGCGTGTTGCGCCTGCAGGGCGACCACGCGTCGCACGGCCTCGACGACATCCAGGGACTCCCGCCCCAGGAGCAACTGGCGGGCGAGCGTGGCCCGGTTGAGTTCACGTGCCGTCAGCCGCATGCGTCATTCCTCCTCGGCCGGCAGGGTCGGATAGTCGGTCATGGGATACAGGCCGACGGCGAATCCGTAGGTCGTCTCACCGGAACGGGGAACCTGGTCGAACTCGTGCACCAGATCCTTGATCCGGTACCAGAACTCGGTGGCCCGCTCCGGCGAGATCCGGGCGTGCCGGATGAACGCCCACAACTGGTGAGCCTGATAGGCCGCGGCGGACTCCTTGGCCGCGACCTCGAAGTCGTTGAAGTCCAGCGGGAGCGGGCCGCCGCCGGGGGATCGGCCGACGCCGACGTAGAACATTCGGGCGGTGCGGCCGTAGTAACGCTCTTCGATCGCCCGCACCCGCCGGGTCCGTACCACGCGCAGCAGCCCGGCTTCGGCCAGGACATTGACGTGGTGCGCGACGGTGCCTTTGGGCCGCTTGACCGCGCCGGCCAGCTCCGTCACGGTCGCGGCGCGCTCGTGCAGGAGTCCGAGGATCGTGGTCCGCAGCGGATCGCTGATGGCCCGTACCTGTGCCGGGGTGGTGAGCTCGATCGTGTCGGCGAGGTCGTAGTCGGGAACCGAAGGATTGAGCGACATGGTCCGACTAATCTAACATCTTCAATCGTTCGAGACTTTTGGTTCATTAAACGTGATCGAAAGGACCGGCTCATGGCCGAGGTCTTGTTGTTCCACCACGGCCAGGGGCAGACGGCCGGATTCCTGGGCTTCGCCGAAGAGCTACGCCAGGCCGGGCACACCGTGCACACACCCAACCTCTTCGACGGGCACACGTTCACCAGCCTGAACGACGGCCTCGCCTATGCCGGGAAGGTCGGCTTCGGCAACCTCTTGGAGCGTGGTGTGCGCGCCGCCGACGCACTGCCCAGGGAGCTGGTGTACGCCGGGGTCTCGCTCGGCGTCATGCCGGCCCAGAAGCTGGCGCAGACCCGGCCAGGCGCGCGTGGCGCGCTGCTCTTCGAGTCCTGCCTGCCTGTCTCGGAGTTCGGGATCTCATGGCCGGAGGACCTGCCGGTCCAGGTCCACGGCATGGACGCCGACCCGATCTTCGCCGGCGAAGGAGACCTCGACGCCGCCCGCACCCTCCTCGCCTCGGCCGAACACGGCGAGTTGTTCCTCTATCCCGGCAACCGGCACATCTTCACCGACAGCAGCCTGCCGTCGTACGACGCCGACGCCGCCGCGCTGCTCACCCGCCGCACCCTCGACTTCCTCGCCACCATTGGCTAGCCGACAGAAGCATCGGCATCACGCGCGGAGCCTCCCAAGCCCGGTCACGCTGCCCACCGTTCGCCCTGGTTCGGAAATCCGTCAACAACCTGAACACAGGCACGGGACCAACACAACAGCCGAACACCGACAGATTCCGCTGTAAGGGGCGAGGATTCCCCGGCGGCACTTGGCGTACGAACAATACTCTTTGCCGCAAAGGCGTCATCAGCCCAAGGAGCACTCGTGCGCCGATCAGTCCTCCTGTTGTGTGCCGTCCCGCTGCTGTCCGCATGCGGTGCCTCAGCGCTGGAAGCCGGCTCGACACCGGTCGCGCAGCCCGAGTCGGTGAAATCTTCCGAGCCTGCGGAGGCCTCGCAGACGCCCGCGCCGACTCCGTCGAAGCCGGCGCGTTCGGCGAAGGAGCGGAAGTATCTGAAGGTGCTCCGTGCTGCGCTGGGCAAGAAACTGAAGGAGGACTCGTACCTGAAGCGAGGGTATGACCTTTGCGGGCGAGGGGACGAGTGGCCGTGGCCGCCGACGCTGGGTTCGATCATCGCCAGCCGGGGTGAGAAGCGCGACGTCTACGAGGCGGCGATCCGGTATCTGTGCCCGAAGTACCTTCCCGTCTGGAGGAAGGCCCAAGGCGGGTTCGGCGACGGGCTGCACAAAGTGGGCAAGGACATCGGGCCGGGCAGCTACCGGATGGCGGTCCGCCCTGACTACAAGACGTGCTGGTGGGACCGGAAGACGAGCGGAGGCGACACCATCGACACCTGGTTGCTCCACAACGATCCTCCCCGCGTGATGACGGTGACGCTCAACCGGGGCGAGAGGTTCGATACGCGCGGGTGCGGGGTCTGGATCCGCGTGCCATGACCATGTTTTTCGCGTGGATACCTCAGCGGCGTCTAGATTCGAAGAGCCCGCATTGGCCGACCGTCACTTAGTCTTGCGATCATGCCGACACGTCTGTCACCCCGCCTGGCCGCGATCGTGAACGCGCTTCCCCTCCAGCCGCACTCGCGTGTCCTCGAAATCGGGTGCGGGCCCGGGGCGGCCGCACGAGCGATCGCATCCCGCCTCACCACCGGCCACATCCTGGCCATCGACAGATCCGCCACCGCCATCGCCCAAGCCGAAGCCGCCGCGAAAGACGAAATCGCGTCCGGCCGCATGAGCGTCCGCCAGGTCGCGGGCGAAGACTTCGTCCTGCAGGCTGACGAAGAGCCGTACGACATCGTGTTCGCCGTTCGTGTTGGAGCCCTCGACGGGCGACATCCCGAGGTCGGTCAGCGGATGCTCCAGCGCATCGCAGCGGCGACAACGGCAGATGCCCGGCTTTTCATCGACGGTGGCGATCCGCTTCGTGAACTCCTCATCCCGCGGGCATGAGCCGACTCGGCTGCTGCATTGAGGCTTCGAACCCCATCGAGGCCGGGAGACCTGCGCGCGGCTGACCCGGATGCCTCAACCGCCCGTAATAGCCGACCGCTCCCCATCTCCGTAGGCATCGGGCACATCGGGATGACCGGCGCCACGGTAGGGGCAGCGGTTGTGGCGCAGGGGCGAGTCCTCGGTCAGGGAGTGGCGACATTTCACGGCCGGAGCGCAGGCCGGTGTAGCCCTCGTGGACGTCCTGGCTGGACAGTGCCATCGTGGGCACCTCCGGCAGGGCGGGGTGTTCGCGCGGCATGGGACGCCCTGATCCAAATCGAAAGCTGGAGCCTGCCTGAGGCTGTGCTGCTCGACGCCCTCGGCACCTTGCACCCGGTCTCCGCGGAGTTCCTGGGGATTTCTGAGCTCGTCCTTCGAGCGGCGAAGAACGAGGAACGGGGGCTGGGGACAGGCGCAGGCACGAGACCCTCGACCTATCCGCAGCAGGGAATTGCCCAGCGTAGTCCGCATGGCCAGTGCGCCGTGGGCATCGGAGGCCCGTTCCAGCGCGTGTATGGCACCGATCAGCGGCCGTGGATGTCCATGCCGTCGACTGGCCTCGAGGCTCGCGGGCGGGGGGCCTGGCGCCGTCGCGTACTGGCCGGGCCCGGCCGAGGCCCTGGACACAACTGTTAGCAGTGTTATAGTCAAAAGCAAACAGTTGGAGGTAGTCGTGGCCCGTTTCGCCGACCCCGCCGCGCCAGGCCGGCTCCGTCGCCTGATCCTGACGGGCCTCCCCCCGTTGCTCGTGCCGATCGTGCCCATGGTCCTGGTGGCCTTGTACGGGGAGCGCCTCCCTGATCGCGCCTACGTCGACATCTGGGCCGTCAACACCGAGTACGCGCCTACCTGGCAAGACTGGCTCTCGAAACTCGGCTTCCCGGTGCTGTTGTTCGAAGTGACGCTCGTCGTCCCGTTCTTGCGCTACTGGCGTCTGCCGCAGGTCCAGCGCGTCGTCGTGAGCTTGAGCTTCATCACCGGCACATCCCTTTCGGTATCTGCCGCGCTATGGGTGACGATGCTGGTCGACGCCCCAGGCCCAATGGCCCGGCCACCCTGGCACCTGCCGGTGGAGATCGCCGCGACCGCTGCGGCGGCCGTGCTCGGCTACCTGGCGGCGGGCCCATTGCCGTCGCCGCCGGAGACGACCGCCGCGCCACCTTCACACGCGCCCGCCATGGCGCTCGGCCCGTCCCAGCGGGTCATGTTCGTGACGTCGGCCTGGTCAGCGCGCAGGCTGATGGTCGCCGCGACGTTGGGCACGGTTACCGTGCTGGCTGCGACCAACGCTTCCGGCGCATGGCAAGGAACGGCGTTGCTGGCACTGTGGACGGTCGTCGAGACGGCGCAGGCACGCACCCGCCTGCAGATCGACAGCTCGGGGATCACGGTGAGCGCGTCTTGGCTGCCCATCCTGCGGCGTACGGTGCCCTTCTCCTCGGTACGATTCGCCGAGGCCAGAAGCGAGGCTCCTCCGGGGCGATACAAGATGGACGACAGTCAGGCGGGGTGGGGCATCGTCAGCGGTAAAGGACCGGTCCTCGCTGTGTCGCTGACCGACGACCGGTGGTTCGTCTATTCCACACGCGAAGCCGAGACAGCTGCCGCACTGGTCAACGGATGGCTGAGCAGGCAACGACAGGGAGAGACGGCGTAGTGCTGATCACAGTTGATCCGGCATCGCCCCAGCCACTCGCCGACCAGGTGGCCGCCTCGGTACGCGCCGCACTGGCCAGTGGCACGGCGGCGCCCGGGGACCGGCTCCCCTCGGCACGCAACGTGGCCGCCACCCTCGGCATCAACCTGCACACCGTTCTGCGGGGTTACCAGCAGCTGCGCGACGAGGGGCTGGTGGAGCTACGCCGCGGCCGAACGGCCGTCATCACCGATGCGGCCGACCAGTTCCGGCTCCGGCTCGCCGCAGCAGCCGAAGAGTTCGCCAGGGCCGCTCTACACGCCGGAGCCTCCGAGGAAGAGGCACTCGCCGCAGTGCGAGAGGCGCTGCTCGCCATGCGAGGCTGATCGAAGGCGGACACTCCATTGGGCCGGACGAGGACGCCGCGCACCGCCGAGTCGCCGACCAGCGCGCGTACGGCCGAGGACAGCCGTACGCGCGCCATGATCCCTATGAGAGCCGCGATCAGGAATCGAAGGACGGCATGTCGAAGCTCTGCGCCGCGGACCCGTTCACCGGCTGCTGGTGCAGCTTGGCGTTCGGCACCGCCGCGCCCTTGACCGTGGCGGCCAGGCCGCTCCAGACGTTGGTCATGCCGTAGCGGACGCCCCCGTGGTGGGGGGTGACCCACTGCTGGCTGAGCGTGCCGTCACACTGGCGCACCTCGATCAGCACGCCGGGGTTCGTGGAGATCCCGTCGGCGATGTCCAGGCAGCCGGCGTTGTGGTTCTCCACGAAGTACGTGTTGACCTTGCCCGGCACGGGCGTGAAGTGCCACAGGACGCCGAAGAACACCGGGTTGGCGCCCGCCGGAAGCTGCGTCAGGCGCACCCCGGCGACGGCGTTGTCCTGCAGCGGAAGCCCGTTGTTCTTGATCCACCACAGGCCTGGATCGGTCGGTGGCAGCGCGGCCCGGCTGACCCCGGACTCGTCGCCCGGATCGGCCGCGGCGGGCCCGGCCATCCCGACGGCCAGCGCGGCGATCAGCGCCAGCAGGCGAAGCGCCCACAGCGCGTACGCGGGCAGGGTGGAGCGCGTCGATGTTGCTGATGACATGGTGAATCCCCTTGAGTGAGTTGGAACCGCCCACGCGGCAGGCGCGGGCCACCGGCACGTGTCGCGGCGGCGGAGGCGGCGTCGCTCAGCGCGTCAGTGCACCAGTCGCCAAAGGTAATCGGCTTCCTCGTACGCAACTGCGTACAAATACGCGGTTCGTATCCCAAACAAGATGAAGAGGGGAAACGTGCGGTGTGCGGCCGCCGTGGCTGGGAGCGTTTGACACGCTATTGGCAAGCCCGCCTCAACAGACAACCCTCGCGCTGCGAGAGTGACGCGTACCAGCCCGGTCACGGCCCGGCACTGCCACTACCAGCGTGGATCCGTCACGTCCGCGGTGGACACCACCCGCGCGAATCGGCCGCCGTGCAGGTTCGTCGCCGTCGCTCTCGTCAGCTCC
Organism: Nonomuraea sp. SYSU D8015; assembly: GCF_008065375.1. Classification (GTDB taxonomy): domain Bacteria; phylum Actinomycetota; class Actinomycetes; order Streptosporangiales; family Streptosporangiaceae; genus Nonomuraea. The sequence goes on along the minus strand of NZ_VJYI01000013.1, from coordinate 123,129 downwards.
TCGGCGGTCACCGTCTCGCCGTCGGGGCCGGCCAGGTCGAAGGTGTGCATGGCGTCCAGGACGAACAGCACGTCGTAGCCGAGGTTTCCGCCCATCCGGGCGGTGGTCTCGTTGCACATGTTGGTCTGGATGCCCGCGATCACCAGTTGGCGCGCGCCGCGCTCCCTCAGCCAGGCGTGCAGGTCCGGAGTGCCGTAGAAGGCCGAGTTGACCTGCTTGACAACCAGCAGCGCGGGCTCGACGTCGGCCACCATGTCCTTGAAGGCGTTTCCGGGATCGGCCGGGTGGAGTGGCGATTGCCGTACGGAATCGTGGCGGACCAGCACGATCGGCCGGCCCGTCTCCTCCCATGCCTCGATCAGCGCGCGCATGTTCTTCTCGGCGCCGGGATTGTCACGCCGCCCCCAGAACGCGGCGTCGTCGAATCCCTTCTGGACATCGATCAGCAGGAGCACAGCGTCGTCGCGGACGACCGGTGCCTCGTGCTGCCGGCCGGGCTGTTGGACGGCCGCCCGGCGATCACCCACTGGGCCCTCGCCGACGAACTGGCCCGGCGCTGCCCAGGGGCGTCGGTCGACTCCCGGGCCCTGTTCGTCGGCGCCGATGGCGTATGGACCTCGGCGGGAGTAGCGGCGGGCATCGACCTGTGCCTGCACCTGATCCGCACCGCCCACGGCGCCGAGGCCGCCGCCGAAGAGAGAGCCGGAGAGAGTGGTGCGCGATGAAGCTGGTTGTACAGGAGTTCCTGACGCTCGACGGCGTCTCCCAGGGGCCGGGGTCCCCGGGCGAGGACACCAGCGACGGGTTCACGAGGGACGGCTGGTTCGTGCCGCACCTGGACGAGGAGTTCGACCGGCTCCCGACGTCCGCTCGGGCTTGGCCGGCGAGCGTACGGCGGCACCATCACCGTGGCCTCGATCCGCCTCTGGGGCTCAACCCCTGATCAGCCAGCTTCCAGAGCGTTTGCCTGCTTCGTCAGATCTGCTGCGATGTGGTCCCAGTCCGGGCCGTGCAGCCACAGATTCTCGGCAGCCTGTCGCATCAGCGCCGGCTCGTTCGGCCGCTGCAGGAGCACCAGCCGATAGGCCAGGTTCCGGACCCAGACCGGCAGGTGGCCGTCGACCACGTGGGGGCAGAGCTCGCGCAACATGGCGAGGATCGAATCCGCGTCAGCGAAGGTCAACTCCTCGACGAAGTGGTGCTCCCGGTGTTCAAGGCCGCATTCCGGTGTCGGTTGGTACTCGTCCCCATAGAGACACCGGGCGTGCTCCGCCAGGTTGGTGTGCATGTGCTGGAGCCTACGACGCGGTGATCCGCCGGACAGAACCTGACGGGACTCCTGTCCCGCCCGCCGACACCCTGCCAAGCAGGCAGCGGCCTATCGCAGGAGCGGAAATCGGCGTTTGATGTTCCGGTAGGTGGTTTGCAGAAAGTCACCGCTTCTGCCCCAAGATGTGAGGTCGAGAACGGTGAGGGTGCGAGTGACGTCGCGGGAGATGTGGCGGATGGCTTGAGCGATGTTGCCGGCGCCGGTCAGGCGTAGGGCTCCGAGAGCGAGATTCCGCAGGCTGGCCATGGTGGTGGGGCGTTGCCGGTACGGACCTGGCGTGGTCTTCGGCATAGGTGACGTCGCGGACGTAGTACAGCCGGTTCTCGATGCTCCAGTGGCCGCGGATCCAGGCGGCCAGGTCGGCGGGGAGGGGCCTGCCAGACGGGCAGATCGATGATCGCGTAGACGGTCACGGTCCGCCAGCTGCCCGCGCTGCCCTCTCTGACCTGGCGTTTGATCTGCATCGCCTGGACGGCGTGAGGGAACGGCAGCCTGGAGGTGACGGTGACGACCTTGAGGGCGCCGGAGTTCCTCACGCCCATGCCCGCGGTGCCTCATGCAGTCGTCCTCCGGTCTTGGCCGGCACTGGGTTAGGTTCGTCGGGTGAGGACCTATGAGGATCTGCCAGCGGAGCTGGTGACCGAGCGGCTGCGGTTGCGGCGGTGGGTGCCGTCGGATGCCGAGGAGTACCGCGGGTTATGGCTTGAGCGGGATCCACGAGTGCCGCCGGTACGGCGGATCGACGCCGAGGGACGCCCGACGGTCGAGGACATCCACGGCTGGCTCCTCGTACCCGTCAACCGTGACGAGCGGGCCGCCCAGATCCGGCAACGCCAGTCAGGCCGCAGGTCCCGCGAGCATTTTGATCGTGAAGTCGATAGCGGTGGCCAGCCGTTGGGCATCGTGTCCGGCGCGTTCGCGCACGCGCAGCCCAAGCACCGTCGTGAACAGCGACTCCACTGCAGCCTCGACGTCCAATGTGGTAGGCAGGTCGCCGTCGCGAATGCCGCGGCGTAGGAGCGACGCGAGGGTCTTCCGGGTGCCTTCGAACGCAGCCTCGGTCCTTTGCCGGACTGCGGGGTCGGTGGCGCCGAGCTCGGTGGCCGTGTTGACCACGAAGCAGCCGCGGCCGGCCTCGTGGTTGACCATCCAGATCAGCCACTCCCGCAAGGTCTGGAGGCTGGAGCCGGAGACGCTCAGTCGCTCTTCGGCTTGAGCGGACTCGGTAGCCCGATAGTGGTCCAGTGCCCGCAGGAACAGGGTGCGCTTGTCGCTGAAGGTCCGATACAGGCTGCTCTGCTTGAGGTTGAGCTCGGCGCCCAGGTCACGGACGGACGTGGCGTTGTAGCCGCGGCACCAGAACAGGTGGGTCGCCTTGGCGATCACGTCCTGCTCATCGAACTCCCTAGGGCGTGCCATAGCCCCACCCTACCAAAGTTGTGGAGCGATCGCTCCCGTATTAGGGTGTGCCGTCATATGGGAGCGATTGCTCCCGAATTGGAGAGGGGATTCAACATGACAGCAACACACCCAACCCTGAGCGAGCGAGACACATCGCCGAAAAGTCATTGGATCGCGGTGTCCGCCGTAGCCTTCGGCACATTTCTCCTGGTCACGGCAGAGCAGCTCCCCATCGGACTGCTCACCCCCGTCGGATCGGCACTGTCGGTGTCGGAGGGCGCAGCGGGGTTGATGGTCACGGTCCCCAGCATCGTCGCTGCCGTCGCGGCGCCAATGGTCCCACTGCTCGTCGGCAGGATGGACCGCAGGCTCTTGCTCGTCGCCCTGATGGGACTCATGACGCTCGCCAACCTGGCATCCGCCCTGGCCCCCACCTACCCGTTCCTGATCGCTGCACGCGTGCTGGTCGGGGTGGCCATCGGCGGGTTCTGGGCCATCGCCGGAGCCTTGGCCGTCCGGCTCGTCCCAGCCTCACACGTGCCGCGGGCCACCGCGATCATCTTCGGCGGCGTCGGGGCCGCGAACGTCTTCGGCGTCCCCATCGGCACGGTGATCGGCGGGCTGGCGAACTGGCGGATCGCGTTCGGCGCGCTGAGCGCCCTCGCGCTTGCCGTGCTGGTCACCTTGCTGGCCGTGCTGCCGCCGTTGACCGCTGCTCAGCCCGTCGGCCTGCGGCGGCTGGCCGGCCAGTTCCGCGACCAGGGCGTCCGGGTCGGCATCCTGGCCACCTTCCTGATCGTGACCGGCCACTTCTCGGCCTACACGTTCATCAGCCCTGTGCTGCGGGATCTGTCTGGCATCGACGAGCGACTCGTCGGGCCGCTGCTGTTCGGATTCGGCGTGGCGGGCATCGTGGGAAACTTCATCGCGGGTGCCGCCGTAGCCAAGAGGCTCCATCGCACCGTCCTGTCCATCGCCGCCGCCTTGGGGGTGACCGTGCTGCTCTACCCCGTGGCGGGACTTACCAGCGCGGGCGGGGTGACGCTGCTCGTGGCCTGGGGCCTGGTGTACGGCGGGGTCTCCACGAGCCTCCAGACATGGATGATCAAGGCCGCGCCACAAGCGGTCGAGGAAGCCTCCGCTCTGTGGGTGGCGGTGTTCAACCTCTCGATCGGTCTCGGCGCGCTGGCCGGCGGCGCAGTCGTCGATGCCCTGCCACTCCAGGGCATCCTATGGCTCGCCGGGGGTCTCGTCTTGGCTGGTGGGCTGGTCGTGTGGAGTACACGCCGAAACGAGAGCCTGCGATGACCTCAGGTGCTCTCTGATCGCCTGGGTGCTGGGCTTGGTTGCATCCCACCGTCGCGCTGTGCCGGGACCGAGCTGGTGGGCGATGCGGCGGGACCGCTATAGTCTTGATCGCGTCCGATGTCGAGGCCGTTCTTGAAGGAGGTGTGCAGCAGATGCGCAGGACCGTTCAGCAGCGATGCCGCAGCTCTGCTTTCATCAACCTCCTCAAACCGGAGACATCGTGTCGATTCGCATCACCCCTTTGATTGACCCTCAACTCATGTCGTCCAGTCGGCGCCTCGCGTGGCTGGCCACCCTGCCTGCCGGCGTTCCCGTCGGATCAGCGTTCCTTCGCCTGTTCATCAGGGCGGGCCAGGATCATCTGGCCGAACTTGATCTCCAGGTCCACCCGGCCGAGCAGCGTGGCGGCGTCGGTTCTCTGCTGCTGACCACTGCGCTGGCCGCAGCCCGCGAAGAGGATCGGCGCTGCGTCATCGCCCAGGTAGAGCCCGGTTCGTCGGGAGAGGCCTTCCTGTCGGCGCGGGGCTTTCGCAAGGTTTTGACCTTGACCTATGCACGGCTGCCGCTGGCCCAGGCCAACCTCGCTGCCCTCAGGGAGATCGTACACAGCCCACATCCCGGCTACCGGCTGGTCGCATGGAACGGGGTCGTGCCCGATGAGCTGGCCGAGACGTTCGCCGCGTCCCGCCACGCCTTGGACGACATGCCGATGGACGATACCGACTACGGCACCGTGAGTTGGGACGTCCAGCGCGTACGGGACGCGGCGCAGGCAATCGAGAACCGGGGCGACGTGCTCCATACCGTCGCCGCCATCGCCGAATCTGATGATTCCATCGCCGGATTCACCGAGCTGGTCGTCCCGGGAGACGGCAAGGGCGACGCCCAGCACTACGCCACCGGCGTGCTCCCCGAACATCGCGGGCACGGCCTGGCCCGCTGGATGAAAGCCGAGGCCATCCGGCAGGCGCGCGAACGCTACCCGGACCTCGATGGCCTGCTGACCGACACCGCCGACAGCAACCGCCACATGCGTGTCATCAATGACGCGCTCGGCTACCTGCCGACCCACCAGAGGGTGACACTACAGCTCGACCTGTAGCAGCAAGCCTGCCAGTCGAGGGCTTTCGCCATCGGTTGTGGTGAAGAGGGCGCGCTGGCTTGCGACAATCGATGGTGTGAGCCAGCGCGCGGCGGTCCGGCCACCGCCAGAGTCTCAGCCCCCGAGCTGAAGGCCAGGGCCGTGACGGGATGAACGATGGTTTCGACGTGTTGTCGCCGTTGCGACCACAACCAAATCTGCCGTTCCTTGGCGACCGCGACCGCGACGGACTGACCGTCGGCGCCGACCGCGATGCCGGTGATGGCACCCGGGCCGGTGTCCAGGTCGTGCACCAGACGCCGGGTGGGCATATGCCAGAGCTGGACCCGGTGGGCATTGTCGTAGGTGGCCACGAACGTCCCATCCGGGGTGGCCGCCTGGTCCAGCCTCATGGCAGAGCCGGGGCGCGCGGGCAGGCGGCCGCCCAGCAGGTGGTTCTGCGCACTGAGCACGGCACTGCGCGATCTCAGACCGGGGGCGAGCCGCGAGGCTTCGGCCGCCAGCAGGTCGGCCGTCTCGATCCTGCCCTGCGTGCGAGCCTCGGCGGCGGCGTCGGGAACCTGTCCGTAGCTGTGACTTGCAACGTAGCTTGACCAGGAACCTGCAACATTATTTGGCCGTACACGTCACGGACAGTGATGTTCAACTGAAGGCCGCGGGCAGGTGTGGATCGTCTTCATGTCAGCACTCCCGCATCGCGGCGCGGGTCTGCGCAGTGGACATGGGCGGCACCGGTAGGGGCCGGGCGGCGGCGAGGCGCAGGCCGTCCAGGGCGAGGGCGAGGTGCCGCCGCCAGGCTCCCGGCGCCACTTTGGACGTGGCCCTGACGGTCGCCGCCACACCCCAGACCACGAACGCCATGTCGGCGAGTGTGACGTCGCCCCGCAAGTCCCCGGATCGCTGGGCGCGTTCGAGGATCTCTCCCATCAGGCCGAATCCGCGGTCCCCGTCCACCGCCACCGTCCGCGCGGCGAGGTCGTTGTAGCCGAGGTCAGCCGCCTGCAGTTCGCACACGCCGGTCAGGAACGCGACGAACCCCTCCCAGGCGTCGTCCATCGCCAGCGCCCGCTCGGCCAGCTCGGTCACGGTCGCCGCACGATCCGCGAACACTGCCTCCACCAGGGCGTCGCGTGTGGGGAAGCGGTTGTAGAGCGTCCCGATGCTGACGCCGGCCGAGCGTGCGATCTCCTCAAGCGGTACGTCGAGCCCCCGGTCCGCGAACAGCTCCCGGGCCGCTCGCAGGAGGCGCTCGCGGTTGTGTACGGCGTCCTTGCGCATGCCCGGAATCCTAGCTAACTTGAGGCTCATCTCAAGTTGAGGAGGACCTCAAGTTATGGCCCGCACTATCGTGATCACTGGCGGCACAAACGGCATTGGCAAAGCCCTCGCCCGCCACTACACCGAGCTCGGCGATCAGGTCGTGGCCGTGGGCAGCAGCGAAGAGGGCGGACGACGCCTGCGCGAGGAGGTGCCGAACGCCCAATTCGTCAGAGCTGACCTCAGCTCCCTGCGCCAGACCCGCGACCTGATAGAACGACTCAGCACCGAGCACCCCGTGATCGACGCGTTGGTGCTCGCCGCGTTCCGGTTCAACGCGGTACGAGTGGAGACCGATGAGGGTTTCGAGCACACCTTCGCCCTCTATGTGATCAACCGCTGGCTCATGGCCGAAGGACTGCGTGACCCGTTGGAGAATGCACCGGTACCGGTGATCATCAACCTGTGCGGCGCCGGTCAAGGCGGCAAGATCCACTGGGACGACCTCCAGCTGAAGGACAAGTACCGGGGGTTGGCCGCAACCATGCAGGGAGCCGCGGCCAGCGAACTGCTGGGGACGGCCTACTTCTCTGAGCGGACGAAGTACGTGCTGTACAACCCGGTGTTCGTGGCGACCGGCTTGCACGAGCCCTTCAAGCAGCCGCTGCGCGGCCTCGTACAGGTGGCATCGGCGGTATTCGCCCAACCGGTGGCCAAAGCCGTGCCGCCGCTAGCCGCACTCATCGACCATCCGCCGGCCAAGCCACTCACGACCTGGAAGAAGGGCAAGCCGATCGATCTTGCCGTGGACCGGAACGAGGCGCGGCGTTTCGAGGAGACCATCCGCGCTGTGACCCAGTCCGCCCTCTCATAAGCTTGTTCTTTATCCTCCGGATTGTTGTAGGGCTGCGAGGGTGCGGCTGCGTTTGACGGTCTTGCCGCCGTCGTAGCGCGGGGTGCGGGTCGGCGATTGGGGATCCCGGGTGGACGTCCTGGGCCGGGCCGAGAGGGTTTGGGTGCACCGGCTGGCTGAGCGAGTGCGGGACGCAGGTTCCGAAACCCGCGCCGGACCCGGGCGGGAGTGAGCTGGCCCCGCGCGGCCGCTTTCTCCCATGGGTAACGCAGGTCCTCGGTCAGCGGGCGAGTCAGGCGCAGCTGGGTGTGAACGATGATGAGCAGCCAGGTCCAGCGGTCGGCGCAAGGTGGCCGACGTCAGGTTCATCGAGTTCAGTGTGACGTCCTCGCCAGAGAGCCCACCGACGCGCCTCAAAGTCATTTGGCGAGGTTAGGTGCGTCCATAGCGCCCGCGATCGCGAGGAATCGGCGCGTGTCGATCGACTGATGCCCCAAGATCGGATGGATGATGTGGGGCGGCCATCCCAAGATCGCCTCGGTCGTAAAGATTCTTCGGAAGTCATGATTCACGCCGTTCGGCTCGCTCGCGCTGGCCGCGCTTGTCGGCCACCCGTGACACACAGTAGGTGACCAGGGGCTCGGTCGAAGCGTTTGGGCAGGATGACCCCCATTTCCGGACCTGCGGTGGATGGCATGATGGAGCGCGACGATACGGCCCAGGGAGTGGAACGCGTAACAGTGGATCTTTCCGTGGTTGAGGATTTCTGCGCCACGTTCACAACCCACGACGACGTTGAGACTGTCGCGTCGCTGATCGGCGGAGTCCCGCTGACGGTGGACTACCGTTCCCCAGAGGCTCTCAGCCCCAGCACTGCCACCATTCTCCGCTGGGGCGACGGGATCCTGATCGCACATCCCTACTATGGCGACGAATGTGCCCGCCAAGAGGTCATGAGCGCCCTGTCGGTACCGAGATGCGCGCGGCCGTACTCCACCTGGCGTTCGCCGGCCTGGATGCCGACGAAGCTCTTTCCGGGGTGATCGAGCACAACCACGCCTCCCTGGCCATCTCGCGCAAACTCGGCTATCACCCCGACGGCCACCGACGTCAGGCATTGGATGGGAAGATAGTGGTAGAGCATCGGCTCTGCCTGACGCGGGCGGCGTGGGAGCGGCGCCGCACCGTCCCCGTCAGCATCGAAGGCTTGCACCCTGCTTGCCCCTTCTGGGTATCGATGCGTCAACGTGTCGCTGAACGAAGGCAAACAGGGTTGGCATGCAGCCTTTACAGGCTGCTGGAGGAGCTCGGTCATTAAGTAGTGGTGCAGTAGCCTGCCACCGTCCACCACTACGGTGTCCGCACACGGAGGCGGCGATGATGGCCTGGATCGGGCGCTGGGCGGCGGCGCTGCTGTGCGCGTCCCTCCTGGGCTGCACCGTCGCACCGGAGAGTACGTCCCCCTCGCCGCCGAAGCCGGCGGCGACTGAAGGGCGAGCGGCGGCCGGGCCTCTGCCCGCATGGGCGATCCCGAGTGCATGCCGCACCCCGACACCCACGGCCCCACCCGCCAACCCCTCGGCCTCGTACGCCCTGGACAGCGGCGGGCACACCAATGTCAGAACGGTCGACTTCGGCCGCATGAACGGCCGCCCGCTCGTAGTCTCCGCAGGCGGCGAGGGCACGGTCCGGTTCTGGCGGGTGCCAGGGTTCAAGGCCGCCGCGAAACCGCTGGCCGGCACCGCCGCCACCTACGTAGACCTCGGCGGGCGTCCCGGCGTGCTGACCACAGGAGACTACGGCGGGCGGCTGTGGGACCTCGCATCGCGCAGGATCCTGCTGCGCTTCCCGAAGGATTCGAAGTACGCCCTGGGCGACTACGGTGGCGTCCGCGCCCTGTTCATCAGCGACGGCAAGAAGGTTCGCATCTGGAATCCGCGCACGCGAGCGCTGATGGGCACGCTCGTCACCGGTGGCGCACAAGCCATGGCCGTCGGACTGCTGGACGGCAGGCCCGTGCTGGTCGCGTACGGAGGCGAGGAAGAGCCCTTCCGAATCTGGGACCTGACGACCCGTCGCAAGGTCGGCCGCGAGTTCTTCATCGGCGATGAGTACGCCACTCCCGACTGGATGCGCATCGCGGACATCGGCGGCACACCGGTCCTCCTCGTTCAGACGTACTTGGGGATCCTGCAGTGGAATCTCGTCACCCAGGAGCCCCGCTCCGTCGAGATCTCGCGGAACCTGGGGCACGAGTCCTACCCGTTCGCCTCATCAGCTCTCACCCGATCCGGCGGTAGAACCGTGTTGGCCACCGGCGAGCAGAACCAGGACTCCAACTCGCTCACCAAGGCGGTCCCCAGCGCAGTGATCCTTTGGGACCCTCGCACCGGCCGCATGCTCACGAGGCTGGACGGCCACGGAGGCACGGTGACCGCGCTGGCCGCCGGAGAGCTGGACGGTGAGCCCGTTCTGCTCAGCGGTAGCGAGGACAACACGGTCAGGTTGTGGAGCCTGCGTACCCGCAAGCAGATCGGCCCCTCTTCCCCCTCCGGACCCGTCGACGGCGTGGCGAGCGCCGCCCTCACCGAGGTGCACGGCAAGCCGGTGGCCGTGACCGCCGAGGAGGACGGCACGCTGCGAACCTGGGACGCCACCGGCCGCCCCATCAGCGGTCCGATGCGCACGGGGTCGAGCGGCGGTCAGGGGGGATCCGGGTTCGTGGCGGTGACGGAGGCCGACGGCACTCCGGTCGCGGTGGTGGCCGATCGGCCGGATCGGATGACGATCTGGAACGTGAAGACCTCCACGGAGCTCGCCCGCATCACCCTCCCCCGGGGGACCGGGCGAGGAGACCGGGGTCGGGCCGCCTGTCCCGGTACGGCGGGACGGCCGGTCATTGATCGCGGCCACCAAGCTCTCGGGTGGCCGCCTCCTCGTCCACACCTGGGATCTCGCCACCCGCCAGCTGGTCGACACCCTGGACTTCGGCTCCAGGCCGCCGTCTTCGCAGGTGGCGACGTCCCTGTCGGCGATCGACGGCCAGGCCGTCGCAACCGTGGCCGCCCCATCGGGAAACGTGCAGATATGGGATGTCGCCACCAAGCGGCGGCTGTCCGCCTTCACGGTCGCACCACTGCCTGGAGAGCAGGCCGGCGACGGCTTCCACGTGGGGGAGATGGGTCTGTTCGGCTGCGCGCCCGCCCTGTTCACCACCCGTGAGGACAGCGCCAAGGTACGGGTCCTGAGCCCGCTCACCGGCCGAGACCTCGTGCCTCCCATCGACCTCGGCAGCGCGAGCGACGTCTCGTACACCGCGTGGATCACTAGATCGGTGGCCACAGTGGACGGCAGGACCTTCGCTTTCGTGTCGCTGCAGCTGGACGATTCCGGGCACGCGCGCCTGTGGGACCTGAGCGCGCGGACGCCGCTCTCCGAGCCTGTTGAGGAGGTGTACTCGCAGGCGTTCACGGCCGGCGACGGCTACATCCTCACCCCGGGCCCCGAGGAACGGATCCTGCTGTGGCGGCTCAGCCGCTGACCGGTCGCATGTCGAGGAAATCAGCCGGGAGCAGGAGGGAGGTCCGCGCCGACATCCCTGAGGCGTTCCTCAAGCTCGGCTGCGCATGTCGGCCCTACCGACCGGTGCGCAACGGCTTGAACCGTGCCCGGTTTCGGAGATCTGGCGAAGTGGGACAGCGGTGCGGTGATCCACGTACGCTCGCCTTAGCGAATCGTGCGGGGGCGCCGAGACGCCAATCGGAGGCTTGATCACGCATGCCGAATACCCCGTGTACCAGGTGATCGATGTCGACGTCCGGCAGGTGTGGGGGAAGCTGGAGGATCCACCGCCTGACGTGTGAGAATGCCGCTTCACCTCTCGGCGTGACCGGAATACGGCGAGAGTTTACGCGTATCTACGGCGTTCGATTGACGACGATCCGATATCGAGCAACTTGAATTGACCCTCCTGGACCCCGGTAGTCAAGGAGGAGAAATGAAACCGACGAGGATTCTGGCCGTGGCGGCCGTGTTCGGGTCGATGCTGACGGCGGGACCGGCGGCGGCCATGGACATGGACGCGGCTCCCATCTCCTCGACCGGGGCCGCCGCGTCGGCTTTCGGCCGAACGGCCGCCGTCGTGTCCGGCAAGTGCGACAGGGGATCGAACTCCGCATCCCTCAACGCCTACTACTACACCTCAGGCCAATACGACATCTTCAACAGGTTCAATTGGTACCTGAGCGGTCCCGGCCTCCGGAACGAGAGCAACGTCTGGTTCTATGTCAAAAGGCACATGAACAACCTGCCCGACATCATCGTCGACCGCTCTACGTCGGAAAACAACGTCAAGCCAGGCAGTGGCGGAGTCTCGAAGAGGGTCTCGGTCAAGCGAAGCTGGCGTGTGTGGGTGGAGTTCACGGTCATCTTCGACCGTAGTGGGCCCGACCCCTCATGCCACGGCAAGACCAGAAGGATCTGACCCGATCGGTAAGGACACACGTGGAACGACGGGCGGCGCACCAAAGGGAAGCGCCGCCCCGACCAGGGGACATTCCATGATCCGCAAAACGTGGCCGGCCGTCATCATGGCCTGCGTCCTGGCGGCCGGAGCGTGTTCGGCGGCCGCCCCCACCGCGCCCGGCGTACGGCCCGGTGTGGCCCTGGCGGCCCTCTCCACCGACGGCGCGGTCCTTCTCGACATGGAATCGGAGTCGTTCCTGGGAATCGCCAGGAACGGCGGGCGGGTGTGGCATGACCGGACCGCATTCCAGCAGGGGTCACACGTCATCTGCTTGACCCGCTGCCCGGAGGCCGTCTTCTCCGGCGGCGAAGCTCTCGACGGCCGTGCCATCGCCTCGTGGAGCCCGATACCCAGCGGCCAGGCCGCATTCATGAACTCCCGGCACCCGGTCCTCAAAGTGCTCTCCGCCCGGTCCGCGTCCGACGCCGTCATCGCCGAAGGTCCGGTATCCGGCAAGGGCCGCGTCCGCGTCCTGCGTACGGACGGTTCTTCCCACGACTTCGACGTAGGGGATGCGGCGAGCGCGGTGTGGGGTGAGGATCCGGGACGCGCCACCGCGCTTCTGGTGATGGGCGGCGATGGAGACGCGCTCTGGTTCGCGCGTGACCGTCACGGGTGGCGCCCGCTGCCTGGCCGGTTGCCCGCCAACCAGGCATGGGGCGCGTGTACGGCAAGCCGCGGAGAACTCGCCGTCCTCGTCGGCCCTGAACCGGTGCTGATCCTGGAACGCACCCGGCGGCTGCCCATCCGCACCGATCTTGAGTTCGTCGGCGAGTGCGCCGCCGGCCGGTCCGGCCTGGTGGTCCTGGGCCGATGGAAGGACACACAGGGCAGGCCGCACACGGCGGTCCGCGGGGTGGACCGTGCCGGGGTGCAGACGTGGGCCCGTGACTTCGCAACCGAGGTCCAGGTCCGAGCCGCACCATCGGGTGAGCGATTCATCCTGGTGCACGGCGGCAGGGCGGAACTGGTCGACAACAGCGGGCGGACGACCGCGACCTATGAGGGAGCCATGTCCGCCGGCTTCACGGCGACGGGGGAACTCGTCCTGGTGCGGGACGGCCATCAGGTCGAGTGGTTGACGCCACCGCCTTGACAAGACCCGGCTCCGATTCCGCCTCCCAATCGCTCAGGTCGACGGATTCCGCGCGCCAGGAGAACAGTGGTGGCACCGGCCGGGTGTCTATCGGCGGTGGCGATCCTCGGCCGATGTTCCGGCGGGCGCCGTTGACCGAGACGGTCACGGCGGCCTCACCGGAAGTCGTCGGCGTGGTCGACGGCCCACTGAGCGAAGGTCCGTCCACGGCGGCCGGTCACCCTCTCCACGTCCGGCGATACCGGCACCTCGGCGTCATTCAGGTAATCGCCCAATTGCAGGAACCAGTCGATCACCTCGGGCGGGTAGGTGTCCTTCCACTCCTCGCGGGCCTGATCGGGGGTCAGTTCGACGAAGTGCACCTCCCGGCCGATCGCCTCGCCGATGAGTCGTACCGCGTCCGCCCGTCGTACGGGCTCGGGCCCGGTGGGCCAGTAGGTGTGGCCGGCGTGGCCCTCCTCCAGGAGCGCGCTCTTCAGGACCGCGGCGATGTCCGCCTCGTGCACCATGGCGTTGGTCCAGGCGCCGAACGGCGCCCGCACCACGCTCTCGGCTTTGATGGAGGGCGCCCAGTCCAGGGTGTTGGCCATGAACTCGCCCGGGAACACGTGGGTCCATTCCAGGCTGGAGCCCTCGATGACGCGATGCAGTGCGCGGTGGTCGGCTTCCATGGGGTCGTCGTCGGGGGCGCTCGGGTCGTTGTGGCCGAGGTGGGTGAGCCGTCGCACCCCGGCCTGCTCCGCCAGTTCGATGATCTCCGCTCCGGTCGTGAGCGGGCCGTAGCCGTCGATGGCCACCAAATGCATGCGTTCGACCCCGCGCAGAGCAGGGGCGAGGCTTGCGGGGTCGCTGAAGTCGCCTCGGATGAGCTCGACCTCCGGCGGCAGCGCTGCCTTCTCCGGCGTACGGGTCAGCGCCCGCACCTCTTGCCCTGCCTCCAGGAGTTGCCGGACGAGGCTGCGCCCGACGGTCCCTGTCGCTCCCGTGACCAGAATCGGCATCGTCGCTCCTTTGTGATTCCGCGCACGCCAGGGGAGTCCCGTATTTGGGGGGATTGGCGCGGATGAGGTCCTCATTCTTACTATTCGGCTAACTTTCTGGCAAATGCGAACATTGTGTTCACATTCTGCTTTGACCTGGGTAAACGTTGCGATCAACGATGGCTTGAAACGTGGCCTGAAGGTGACGGCAGGGCCTCCGACATGCGCTTTCGAAAAGCGGCGAAGTTTCCCAAGAACTTCCGGACGCCTACCACCATGAAGTCGGCCGGCCGAGGGCCTGTAAGTGTGGCGACAGGACGGCTTCCCCAAGCTGTGCCCCGCGCGGGGGTGCGACAAGAACATGTCCGCAGACTGCTCGGCGGACCTGGATGTAGGGCTGGAGCTCGCCGATGGCCTGAAGCCGACGCTGACGAAGCTGCGAAGCCTGCCCAAGGAGCCTGCGGCGCTCAGGGCACGGTTGCTGGAAAGCTACAACCCTCAGGTGGGCGCCGAGCCGCCCACTGGATTGCGGCGCGGTCGCTTACAGCCTTGCCGGCGGTCCCACGACACCAGCGGTGTCGTGCCCTCGCGTCCCCTTCTGTGCCATGAACTGCGAGTGGCAACGTAGACCTGAACGCCGTCGGCGACGACTGTTCAACTTCCCCTGCACTTTCGAGAGGCGGCAGCGGCGTTTCGGTCAGTTCCAGTAGTCCGGCCGCGGGCGTGATTTTCCATGCCCGTGCCCGCCCAAGGGCTGTTCGGTCCATCATGGGGAGCCACTGGTTGCTGCGGATGCCATGGCCAGCGGGCAGGAAGATCGACCCCAGGGATCACGAGGAATCATGCGCACTTTTTTCGAGCCGGACGAGGACGAGGCATTCGAGGCGGCCAAGGACGTGCTGATCCGCCGCTGCCTCGGCTGGGCCGGTGAGCGCGGGCTGAGGGCCGACGCCACTGTACTGGAGGCCGCCCTGGACGCGCGCCATCGCAGCACTGACGGACGGCTGGCGTTCTGGAACGGCGAACAGGTGGGGCGGTTCCTGGGTGAATGGATTCCCCGGTTCGTCATCGCGCCGCGAGAGATGCTCGAGGCCGCACCGGAAACCCTGCTGACGCTGCTGCGCTACCTCGACGCGACAGGCCTGCGGGATCCGCGCGGCGCCACGCCGGCCGAGCTGGAGACGGCCGTGGCGGAGGCCGCGAACGACTACCCGGCGGTGCTGGACGACCCGCTGCGGCTCGGGCTGGCGAAGTTCTGGGCGCAGGTGGCGCTCGACCACGGGGTCGATCTCACCGATCAGAAGGCCTTGAACAGGTTCCAGCGTGACATCGACGCGGGGCGGGTGGCGTACGATGCCGACCTGCTCGAAAAGATCGCGGAGGCGCGCTTCCTCGACCCCGGGCTCGACGAGGAGCGGGCGTTCCCTCAGCCTCCCGTCACCCTGCCGCCCGCCCCGGAACTGGCCGCCGCGGCGGCGCGGAGCGAGACCGTACGGCGGTTGACGGCTCTGGCCGACTGGGCGGGAAAGGACGGACGGCCGCTCACCACCGCCGGGAACCTTCGCCTGGCCGACGCCCGTGAGCTCGCCGAGCTCCTCGGCACCGGCGAGCAGGACCTCAAGGTCCGCGGCGCCACGGAGCTGCCCAAGCTGAACTTCCTGCTCGAATGGGGAAAGGGCATCCGCATAGTCCGCGTGCACCAGGGCCGTCTCGTCCGCGTGGCCAAGGCCGCGCCACTCCTGCGTGATCCGGAACAGCTGTGGGCGCGGGCCTTCGAGGCTTTCTTCGAGGTCGGCATGGAGCTGGGCCCGCCGGAGAGCTATGCGTCGCTGCTGGCCGAGGAGTTCGACGAGGCCATGCCGGATGTGCTGAACAGCGTGTACGGCCTGCCGGGCCGCGTCCCCGTGGCCCGGCTCCAGGAATCGGTCTGGCTGGCCTGCCAGGAGAAGTTCCAGCTCGACGACGATGATCCCCGGCACGGCCTGTGGCGGCAGGAGGTCGACCGGGACCTGGTAGCGGCGCTGGAGGTGCTGGCCGAGCTGGGCGCCGTGGATCTGGACCACGGCATGGCCGACGAGCTCTACTCCAGCGACCTCGACGACGAAGAGCAGATGTTACCGCCGGCGGCGCGGGAGCGCCTCCGCGCCCGCCTCGCCGAGCCGGGCCTGCTCGTCAGCCTGACACCGCTGGGCGTGCGAGCCATGCGGGAGCGGATGCTCGCGGAGGGCCGGGACGCACCGCTCGTCGGCGAGCTGGCGCAGGCCGCACCGGGCGAGCTGCTCGGCGTGCTCGCGCAGCACTACCCGCCGGACATGGCCGCGATGGAGCTGGACGGTTGGCTGGCGGCACACGGCGGCGACGTCGAGCCGCTGCTGGACGCCATCCGCGTCTGCCCGTTCCGTTCGCACGCCGCCGCCATGCTCGACGTCCTGGCGGAGGCGCTGCCCGACGGTCAGTCGCTCCTCAGGCGGCTGCACGGGGATCGGGCGCTGGGACCCATCGCCGTGACGGCTCTCCTCGAGGAGGACGCGCTGCGTCCCGACGACCTCACGTCGGACGAGTACCTGCTGCTGATGGCGGAAGGACTGCTCACGCTGCTGGAGCTGGGCGGACCTGACGAGGTCATGGATCAGGTCACCGAGATCGCGGGACGTGAGGCGCCGGAGATCATCGACACGGTCGTGCGCTCCGGCCATCCCGCCGAGGTCGGCATGGACGAATTGCGCAGGCTGGTGGCCGAGCCGCTGCGCGCCCGCACCCGCCGGCTGCGCTTCGTGGAGGGGCCTCGCCCGGGCGCTCGGGGCCGCCATGGGAGGAGACGCAAGCGCTGAGCGTCGCGCATGGCCGTGTTGACCGGCCCCGGCGAGGTTTGGTCCACGGTACGCGGATGATGCCACGGCAGGCCGAGGGAAGTCAGCGGCGGGCATCGTAGGCGTCGCGCGCCGCGAGCACCTCGGCGATGTGCTTCTCGGCCCATCGGCCCAGCGCCTGCAGGGGCTCGTGCAGCGTGCGTCCCAGCTCGGTCAGCTCGTATTCGACCCTGGGCGGCATCTCGGCGTACGCGTGCCGCGCGACAAGCCCGTCGCGTTCCAGGTCTCGCAGCGTGTCGGTGAGGACCTTCCCGCTGATCCCGTCGACCGTGGTGCGCAGGTCGCCGAAGCGCATCCGGCCGTTCGCGAGCGCGATCACCACCATCGCCGTCCACTTGTTGGCGATGCGGGCCAGCGACGTGCGGGACGGGCAGGTGGCCGTGAGCACATTGAAGTCCGGAAGCTGTGACATGCGTCACATCCTGTAATTAGTTACGTTGAGGTAAATGGTTACTGATGGTGAGTATAGGGCTCCAGCAGGAAGAACTCGACGAAGGAGAAGATCGACAATGGGGTCCACCACCACGCTCGCAGTCGCACGCCGGTATGTCGACGCGGTGTCCGCCAAGGACTTCGCCGCAGTCGCGGGCCTGTTCGCCGACGACATCGTGTGGCACCAGCCCGGCAACCACCGGCTCTCCGGCACCTATCGCGGCGTCGCCAAGGTCAACGAGCTGCTCGGTGCCCAGATGACCGCCACCGCGGGGACTTTCGAGCTGGCCTTGACCGGTGCCCCTATGATCAACGACACGCTGGTCGCGATTCCCGTCCACTTCTCGGCGAAGCGCGACGGCGCTGAGATGTCGATGGACGGCGTCGACGTGCTGCGGGTCGAAGGCGACCGGATCGCGGAGGTGTGGCTTTTCTCGGTCGATCAGCAGGCCGAGGACGCCTTCTGGGACGCCGGCTGAGCGCCAGGCCAGGGCAGCCCGCCTCCGGATGACAGGTACGGGGGCGTGCTGGTGGGTGGCCGTTGACGAGGGCTCCCGCCGGCGCTTCGACGCCTGACGGGTGCGGAGCAAGGCCCCGGATGTCGGGGTGGTCGGGTGGGGATCACCCGATGTTAGCGGTCGCATGGCGGCGGATGATGCGTGCGGCAAGTTTTCGATCCCCTCCGACCCCTCCGATAAGGAAGGCTTGTCATGCGACCTCCCCACCGGTTACGGCGATGGCTCATGCCTTGGCGGCTGGGCCTCTTCGCGCTCGTGGCGGCCCTCGTCGCGACCATGTTGGCCGGCACTCCGGCGGTGGCCGGGCCGCCCGGCGTCAAGCCGCCGCCACCCAAGCCGACGCTCAAGCCCGTCCCGACGTTCCCCACGCCCCCTCCGACGGCGATGCCGCCGACGCCCACACCCACGCCGACGCCCACGCCGACGAAGCGGAAGTACAAGTTCGCGGTGGTCGGCGACAGCTACACCAGTGGCGAAGGCGCCAGCTTCCACAGCATCTACAAGGGAAAGGCGGACGGCACCGAGGACTGGCGGCATCAGTCCGGCTACGCGCTGCCGCACCTCGCGTGGGCCTACCTGCAGTCGGGCCGCCATCCGGTCGGCACGTACACGATCCAGCCCACCGAGATCCGCACCACCTGGGGTGAGGGCGAGGAGTTCCACTTCAACGCATCCTCGGGCGCCGAGACCAGGCACCTGAAGAACTCGCAGTGCGAGAACAAGGACTGCACCCAGGTGCGGAACCCGCCGCAGCTCGACGGCGTTCCCTCGGACGCCGACATCGTCTATTTCGGGCTCGGCGGCAACGACGCCGGCTTCGGGTCGCTGGTGTCCACCGCGGTGGAGGTGTGGGTCAAGCAGAGCATCGCGAGGCCCAACCAGTGGGTGCACAATCAGTACGAAGCCGTCAGGCTCGAGGTGCTCCGGCTGATGAATCGCATGCCGCAGGTCATGGCGAACATCGAGCAGGGCCTGGTGGACACGCACAACAAGGCGCAGAACGCCGAGCTCATCGTGGCGCTCTATCCGCTGGCGATCAAACCGTCCGGCAACTCCGACAGCCTCGAGTACATCTCCGGCCCGGCGATGGACCTGATGTATCCGTTCGCCGTCGCTGTGAACCAGGCGGTCAAGGACGCGGTCGAGAACTTCCGCGCCCGGTTCCCGAACGTCAAGGTCCATGTGTTCGACCCGAACACGGCGGGGCCGAACGGCACCAGCGTGGTGGCCGGTCACGAGCTCGGCCAGCCGGAGTCGTACTTCAACGGGCTGAAGACCCGGACGAGGGTGCTGGCGGAGAATCCGCTGTCGGAGCGCAAGAGGTTCAAGTCCAGCCAGGAGAGCTTCCACCCCAATGAGGTGGGCAGCGTGGCGATCGGCAAGGCGCTGGCGACCTGGATGGCCGGCGAATTCCCCAGCTACTTCCCGAACGGGCCCGACTTCAACCGTGTCATCACCAACCCGCAGGCCTCCACCGAGAACCCGGATGCCAACCGGCAGCTTCGGGACTGGGCGCTCAACAACCCGCAAGAGTCGTGCGACGGGACGCCGGCCGACAGCATCTGTCATTTCGTCGGCCCGGACAGCATCGTGTTCCCGTCCGACGTGATGAACAACCCGATCCCGCTGCCACCGATCCAGGGGGCTCCGACGGTCGGCGGTGGCGGCGGCGGTGGTTCCGGCGGTGGTGGTCCGGCGCCGTCGACCTGGATTCCCGCCACCTATGCCAACGGCCCGCCCGCCTTGCCCAGCGGCCCCAGCACGGGCCCCGGCACGGGTGGCTCGGGCGGCTCCGGCGGCGGCACGATCGTGAACACCCCCACCGGGGATCCGTGCGACATCGAAGCCACCGAACCGGGCGTGTCGGGCGGCTGGGCCCTGGTGGTCCAACCGGCCGTCATGAGCGGCGGTGGCCTGCAGCAGCCCGTCAACGTCACCTGGCTCAGCCTCAAGCGGATCGTCCCGTCCGAGCCTTCCAACCCCTGCCCGGAGGACGTCGAAGACGAGGTCGATCCGATCGGGTGGTGGATCTAGGCCACACCCGATGACCGGGGTCGCCGGGCGGACGCGTGCCGCCCGGCGGCTCTCCAGCCGTCACCCCGGGCTCGCCAGCCGCCTGGCCAGCGCCACCCGGGACCGCACGTCGAACTTGCTGAAGATGCGCGCCACATGCGTCTCCACCGTCTTCTGGCTGACCTGGAGCCGCTCGGCCACCTCCCGGTTGGTCAGCCCTTGGCTGACCAACTCGGCCACCTGGCGTTCCCGCGTCGTCAGCGCCGTCTCGCGTGCCGCGTGCCGCGGCCCGCGGGCGGCGAGCTGCCGCTCCACCCGGGCCAGCCGGCCGGACAGCCAGTCGGCGCCCGACTCCTTGAAGGCGACCTTGGCCCGGCCGATCTCGGCGCGGCACGACGCCACGTCTCCCATGCGGCCGTGGACGGTGGCGAGCAGTTGATGAGCCAGGCCGCGCTCGACGACGGCTCCGCTCTCGCCGAACCGCTCGGTGGCGCGTTGCGCGGCGGCCGCGGCTCCGGCCAGGTCGTCTCGCCCGCTCAACGCGCGGGCGCGGGCGTCGTACGCGATGCCGAGCTCGTACGGAAGGTCTCCCGCGGCCTCGAGCGCCGCCGCGGAGCGGGCCAGCGCGGCGCCTACGTCGCCGTCGGCCCCGGCGCGGATCGACTGCACGGCCAGCCGCTCCACCTCGGTGTCGCGGGAAAGCACCGGCGGCGGCGGGTACTCGGGTCCCGCCCGGCCGGCGAGACGGACCCGGGCCACCGCCACGTACGCCATCGCCTGCCACCACGCCGACCCGGGACCGGCGGCGGTGAGCTGGTCGGCGAGCGCCATGGCGGGGCCGATCCCATGCCGCCACAAAACCGGCAGCAACATGACGCACCTGGCCATCGCCAGCGTCTCGCTGCTACGGATGTATTCGGACGCCGTGGCGGCGTGCTCCGCGATCTCGATGGCCTCCGCCAGATGCCCGGTCCGTGCTTTCAGCCGGGCCTGGCCGATCAGCAGGTACGGCATCGCGTAGCTGCGGCCGGACATCGTTGCGAGGTCGATGCCCCTGGACAGGTGGCGTTCCGCGGCGGCCGGTCGCTGGAGGGAGATCTCGCCCCAGGACAGCGGCGCGACCAGTTCGACGTGCGGCACGAGAGCGGTGTCCGACGCGCCGTCCATCAGCCATCCGGCGCGCCTGCTGTGCGCCCGCGCCGCCGAGACGTCGCCGTCCTGCAGGCACACCAGGGCCAGCAGCGCGTACGCCGCCGCCGCGAGCGCCGGGTCGGACGTCTTCGACACGATCCCGAGGGCTTCGAGCGCGTGCCTGCGGGCGCCTTGGGAGTCCGCCCGCAACACCGCCACGGCGGTCAGCTCCGCCAGGAGCTGGGCGCGTACCCGCTGGTCCTGGCCGGCCTTGCGGGTCTGCGCGCTCAGCAAGGCCCGCGCCTCGTCCAGGCGGCCGAGCATGCGCGAGATCACGGAGGAGAAGGCCACCGCGGCCGAGGCCACCTCGTGCGGCAGGTGGATGACCTCGTGGAGGATGCGCCTGCTTTCCGCCAGTGAGCCCATCACACCGGTGCCCCGCGCCAGCCCGGTGAGCAACTGACCGCGGTACGGCACGAGGTCGTCGCGTTCGGGCAGCACCCGGAGTGCCTCGCGGAGCAGGCGCACGGCGGTCGCCGGGGCCGAGTTCAGGTAGGCGATGCCCGCGTCACCCAGCGTCCGCGCGGCCCGCTCATCGCCGTGCTCGGCGCAGCGCTCGGTGTGGTGGGCGAGCAAGGCCAGCGAACCGTCGGTGCGCCGCAGGTAGTCGGCGACCCGGGCGTGGGCGGCGACGCGCCAGCCGGGTCCGCACGTGTCGTACGCGGCGGCGCGTACCAGCGGATGGCGGAACGTGAACCGCGCGCCCGCCAGCGTGCCGAGACCCTGCCGGCACAGCTCGTCCACGGCGGAGGCGGCGGTCGCGGCGTCGAGCTCGGCGATGTGGGAGATGACGACGGGGGAGGCCAGCTCGCCTGCGACGGCCGCCGCGTGGGCCGCCTGCCTGCCGGTCGGCGTGAGCCGGTCCAGCTCGCGGCGCAGCACCGCCAGCAGCGTCTGCTCAAGAGCGAGCGTCGCCCCAGGGCGGCCGTCGGCCAGCTCCGCCAGAGTCGTGTCGTCGGCGTCCAGCAACGCCCGCAGGAACAGCGGATTGCCGCCGCTGACCCGGTACATCAGCCGCCGCCTGCGCGGTTCGACGCCGGACGGCATCAGCAATGCCGCCGCGTCCTCGTCGAGCGGGGCCAGGCTGAGCCGGGTGACGTACGGATCCCGCCGGGCGGCGGCGTCGCACACCACCGGCGGGATCATGCTCGACCGGCAGGCGATCGCCAGCATGAAACCGGCCGCGGGTGGACGGCGGAGCAGGAACTCGGTCAGTTCGAGCGACGGGGCGTCCGCCCAGTGCAGGTCGTCGAGCGCGAGCACGACGCCCCGGTCGTCGGCCAGGTGGGTCAGCAGCGCTCGAATGCCGCGATAGGTGTGATAGCGATCCAGCTGATCGGCCTTGTCCGCCGCCAGCAGGGTACGCAGCGCCGCCTCCGCGAGCGCGCCGGGAGCGGCGTCGGACAGGCGGGTGAAGGCGTCCACGTACATGCCGAACGGGACGAGCCGCTCGAACTCGGTGGCGCTTCCGGTGAGGACGGTGCGTCCGGCCGCGTGCGCGGACTCCACCAGGTACTCCAGCAGCCGGGTCTTGCCCACTCCCGGCTCGCCGTCGATGAGGACGAGGCTGTGGCCGCCCGCCAGCGCCGCCTCGATCCGTGACCTCTCACCGGCCCGTCCCACCAGCTCAGGCCGTACCCTCGCCTTGATCATGCGTCCTCCGGTCACGCAGAGAGCCGGCCGGGACCAGTCACACGGTGCGATGATCGTACGGATCCGCGCCAATGTCCACGGCGATCCCAGCGCGGTGGGACGTGCGGGAGAAATCTTCACCGCATGCCGGGCAGTTCCTGATCCGCCCCACGTAACAAGATCAGCGCCAGCACTGAGGCCGGCTTTGCAGGAAGCGGTGTGGCCCGGCCGAGAGTAATCCGGTCACGGCCGCCGCCACAGCGCCCGGCAAGAAAAGAAGGGGCGGGGGCCGAGCCGTCACTGATACAGGCTTCGCTCGGCGGTGGTGATGAGTGTCGTCGCGGTCTGATCGAGGGGCAGCGTTCGGCCGGTGTAGAGCAGGTCGAAGCTGTCAAAGCTGGTCAACAGCCAGAGCAGGTCGGTGGCCTGGTCAAGAGTGACGTCCGGGCGTAGCGCCTCCTGCTCGTCCAGGTGCCGAGCCAACTCGGCCATTCCGGCGGCACGGCCCTGCTCCATCCGCTGCACCGCGCCTCCGACTGCGGCGGCGTCGAGCAGCGCCATCGATTGCAGCACGCGCCACACGTCTCGGTGAGCCGCGTACATCTCGACGATCGCGTGAATGGCACCGCGCAGCGCCTCGCGGGCATTGGGGTGGGCCGACGCTTGGAGCATGCGGTCGAAGCCGCCGCGCTGCAGCAGGTCCGCCCCCACCGCGTCGAAGAGCCCGGCGCGTGAGCCGAAGACGAGATAGACGGTGGGGCGTGCGACGCGCGCCATGCGGGCGATGCGGTCGATGCTGACCGGTTCCGACGGAGCCTCGCGCAGCCGTTGGTAGACCGCGTCGAGGATGCGGCGCCGGGTCTCCTGCGCCGCCTCCGCGCGTAGGCGCTGTTCGTACCTCCGAGTGGCCATGGACCTCATCCTAGCATTGACTTGACACCATGTATTCTGGAATACATTGTGTCGTCCGAAAAGAGGAAGCGCCGGTGGCCGCCGCAGGTTGGTGTGGGCAGTCACTCCGGCCAGCCACCGTGAGGAGCCAGTCATGCACGTGATGATCCGCTGGAAGGTCAAACCCGAACAGGTGGAGCGCGAACTGGAGTTGTTGCGTGCCGTCTATGAGGACATGCACGCGGTTCGGCCAGAGGGCCTGCGCTATGCGACCTTCCAACTCGACGACGGGGTGACCTTCGTGGACGTCGCCGAGATGGCCGAGGGGCCGGGGGTGTTGCAGCAGGTGGAGGCGTTCCAGCACTACCGGGCCACCCTGGACGAGCGGTGCGACGAGCCGCCAGTCGTGACCGTGCTGCACGAAGTAGGCACCTACCGCTTGCCCTGACGCCACCCGATCACCGAGCCGCGGCCCAGATTCCCGGAGACCAGGTCAAACATGCACATCGTCGTCCCGAAAGGCACACCCGCCATGCGATCCACGATCCAACCGCCCATCGCCGACCGAAATGAAGTCGCCGGCCGCCCGAAGGTGGCGATCATCCTCGGCAGCACCCGTCCGGGCCGAAAGGCCGAGACCGTCGCCGCCTGGGTGCACGACCTCGCCGCCCGCCGCGACGACGCGACCTTCGAGGTGGTGGACATCGCCGACTATTTGCTGCCCCATCTGGACGAGCCCGTCCCACCGCGCGCCGGCCACTACAGCCACCCTCACACCCACGCCTGGGCGCAGAAGATCGGCGCCTTCGACGCGTACGTCTTCGTCACCCCGGAGTACAACGCCTCGGTTCCCGGCGTGCTGAAGAACGCCATCGACTTCCTGTACGCCGAGTGGAACGGCAAAGCCGCGGGATTCGTCGGCTACGGCATCCAGGGCGGCACCCGAGCCGTCGAGCACCTGCGGCAGATCCTCAGCGACCTGGAGGTCATCGACATCCCCACGACGGTCGCCTTGACCCTCGCCGACGACTTCCAGGACCACATCCGCTTCACGCCGTGCACAGCTGCGACCAAGAACGTCACCCTGATGCTTGACGAACTCGTGGCGCGAACCGCGCAAGCGAAAGGAACGGAGCGGCCGCTGTGAAGCCGAGCAGCCCGGAAGAAGTCACGGTCTAGCTCTGAGCCAGGTCCACACCTGGATGGCAGTCCGAGCGCACGACGTACAGGCAGGATGATCAACGGGATCGCGGCGGCGGCCGACGTGTCGTATGTCCGGGGCGGCAAGCCACGGGGCAGGCTCGCCGCCGGTCTCGGCGAGCCTGCCCCGTGGTCAGTTGCGCGCCTGGTCGGCGGGCTCGGACACGGACAGCTCGCCGTCCTGGCGTGCGTCGCGCCTGGACTTGAGCAGGCTGGCCACCGTCGTGACGGCGAGCACGGTGACGATGACGGCCAGCGAGATCCAGTTGTTGATCTCAGGGACCCAGGCGACGTGCTCGCCGCCGTTGATGAACGGCAGCTCGTTCTCGTGCAGGGCATGCAGGACGAGTTTCACGCCGATGAAGCCGAGGATGACCGCCAGGCCGTAGGAGAGGTAGACGAGTTTCTCCACCAGCCCGCCGAGCAGGAAGTACAACTGTCTCAGCCCCATCAGCGCGAACGCGTTGGCCGCGAAGACCAGGTAGGCGTCCTGGGTGATACCGAAGATCGCGGGGATGGAGTCGACCGCGAAGACCAGATCCGCGCCGCCGATGGCGATGATGACGATGAACATCGGGGTCAGCAGGCGGCGACCGTCCTGTTTGATGGTCAGCCGTGAGCCATGGTAGTCGTCGGCGACGGGGAACAGCCTGCGCACCAGCCGTACGACGCCGCCGTTGGGGTCGTACTCCTCGTCGTCCTTGCTGTTGAAGGCGAATTTCCATGCGGTGTAGATGAGGATGCCGCCGAAGAGCCAGAACACCCAGCTGAAGCGCTGTACGGCCTGCGCGCCCACGCCGATGAAAATCCCGCGCATGACCAGCGCCATCACGATCCCGATGAGCAGTACGCGGTGCTGGTGGATCGCGGGCACGGCGAAGTTCGTCATGATGATCAGGAAGATGAACAGGTTGTCGACGCTCAGCGTGTACTCGGTGATGTAGCCGGTGATGTAGGAGGCCGCGTGGTCATCGCCGCCGAAGATCCACACGCCTGCGCCGAAAGCGACGGCACAACCGATGTAGAAGGCGATCCACCGGGCCGACTCGGCGATCGTGACTTTGTGGGGTTTTCTGTTGACGATGATCAGGTCGAGGAGGATGAGCCCGAGCAGGGCGGCGATGGTGGCCGCCCACAGCCAGGCGGGCACGGGCATAGGTGGGGGCATGAGTGCTCCTCCGACTTGGCGTTGACACGTCCGTCGGAGGTCTTCTCCGCCCGCGGCGTCGCGGACCGACCGCGCCGGGCCCCGAGGCGGGTCCGTGATGACGACGCGGCCGCGAAGGAGTACTCCCCTCCACTTCGCCTGTGATCATACATACTGAATGCAGTATGCAACATCCCTTGCAGGTTCCTGCTTGATGAGTGTTCGAGACGATGATCATGCCTGGCCAGCGCTGCCGTCCAGTGACCATGTCCGAATGCGGCCGGTCCCATGCGGGGAGGATGCCTACACTGCCCGGCAGGACCTCTGAACGGAACCGCTAGCTGGCAAAGCGGGCATGGCGATCATTCTCGACTCGGGACAAGGGCTTGATCGCCGGCTTCTTCGCCCAGGACGCGGAATGGCTGGCTCCGCCCGGGAACGCGACCGCCGCAGCGCTTGGTGCGACGCACCACATGGTGGGCAGGGAGGCCGTCGTCCATTTCCTCACCATCGACTTCCCGCGCAGCACTACGGCGATCATCAGGTGCCGCTTCTGCGCGGGCACCTGCTTCCACGGCACCCACCGAATCGGGCCGCACCGCCGGCTGGGTATCGGGCTGGTCCCCTACAGCCCGCTGGCCGTGGCTTCCTGACCGGCACCATCACCGGCGGCACCTTCGGAGCCGGTGACTTCCGGCACGGTGACCCGCGGTTCCAGGGCCAGAACCTCGAACGCAACCAGGCGCTGCTCGCCGAACTGGCCCGGATGGCCGCCGAGCGGGAGGTGACCCTGGCCCAGCTCGCCCTCGCCTGGCTGCTGGCCCAGGGTGACGACGTCGTCCCGATCCCCGGCACCAGGCGGGCGACGCGGCTGGCCGAGAACGCCGGGGCCGCCGACGTCGTGCTGTCCGCCGACGACCTCGACCGGCTGGAGGCGGCCGTCCCCCGGGCGGCCTGGTCGGGTGACCGGCAGTCGTTCGCGGCGCACCGTACCGTTCGGGCTACTCTGTCACGCTAGAGGAGCCGCGCGATCTGGGTTGCGGCGCTGAGCACCAGTGGGGCGATCTCACTTTCATCCCGCACGCCGATGGTGACCACGCCCACGCTGGCGTCGGCCGGGCGCCCTGGCGTGGTGATCGGGGCGGCGACACCCCACGCCCCGGGCTGCAGCTCACCCGCCGTGACCGAGTAGCCGGTGACGCGGGCCTCGGCTATCGCCGGGCGCTCCCCCGGGCAGGGCGGGCGGCCGGCCAGGATGGCGATTCCCGAGGCGCCGCGGTTCGCGGGATGCCGGGTGCCGGCGCGATAGCTGACGTGGATCTGTGAGGCGCGCGGCTCGGCCACGGTGAGGACGACCGCCTGGCTCTCGTCGATGTCGAGCACCGTGATGAAAGCGGTGGCGTTGCAGGTGTCGGCCAGCACCTGGAGCGCGGAGGCGGCCGCGCTGCGGAGCCTGTGCTGCACGGCGGCGTTGAGCTCGACGATGCCGAGGCCGAGGGTGAAGCGGGTGCCGATCCGTGCGACCAGCCGGTGGTTGCCGAGCGCGGTCAGATGGCGGGAGACGGCGTTGCGATGGATCCCGGCCACGTGCGCGAGCTCGGTGATCGTCAACCCGTCCGGGTGGTCCCTGAGGATCTCCAGGAGCCGCAGGCCGGTGTCGATCGTCTTCGAGCCCGCCATGGTGGAGGCGGCCGTGCTGTGCTGCTCAGCGGTCATTGTGTGTCAAGGCGAGGTACGGGGGTGTAGCGCAAGGGCAGGTGCTTGATGCCGCCGATGAAGTTCGACACCAGCCGGACCGGTGGTCCGGCGAGCTCGACGTCCGGCAGCCGCCAAAGAAGTTCCCGGTAGAACGCGCGGAGTTGCAGCCGGGCGAAACGGGAGCCGAGGCACACGTGCGGGCCGTCCCCGAAGGAGACGTGGTCATTGGGCCGGCGGGCGATGTCGAAACGCATCGGGTCGGGGAACTGCCGCTCGTCGAAGTTGGCGGCGCCGTGGAAGACGACCACCTTGTCGCCCGCGGCGATGCGCCGCCCGGCCAGGACGGTGTCGCGTGCTGCTGTACGCCGGAAGCTGAGGACGGGGGGATGCCAGCGCAGCATCTCCTCGATGGCCGAGTCGAGGAGCTCAGGCTGATCGAGCAGCCGACGATGCTGGTCGGGGTGGTCGAGCAGGGCGAGCATCCCGCCGGGCAGGGCCGAACGCACCGTGTCGTTGCCCGCGATGACCAGGAGAAAGAAGAACATCGACAGTTCGGGATCGGTGAGACGCTGCCCGTCCACCTCCGCCGTGGCGAGCGCCGTCATGACGTCGTTCGCCGGATTCCGGCGCTTGTAGGCGGCGAGGGAGTGAGCGTACTCGAACATGTCGCTGAGCATGGCCGGGGATCGTGGATTGACCGGCTTGCCGTCCGGGCCGCGTACGACGGTCGCATGGTCAGGATCCTGGTAGCCGATCACGCGGTTGGTCCACTCCAGGATCTGGCCGCGGTCGGCGGAGGGGATGCCGAGGAGATCGGCGAGGTTGTGGATCGGGTAGTCGTCGGTCACGTCCACCGGCAGGTCGCACTCGCCTCGCTCGGCGATCTCGTCGACGAGCAGACGAGCCCGCGCCGCGATGCCGGTCGTGAAGCGCTCGATGCGCCTGGCGGTGAACACGCCGGAGACGATCCGGCGGAGCCGCCCGTGGTCCGGCGGATCGAGGTTGAGCATCGTGCGCCGGATGAACGACAGGTCGGCGGGGTCCGGGTCACGGATCTGGGTGGCGCCGAGCCAGGAGCTGTACTCCGTCGGCGTGCGCAGCACGCGCACGACGTCCGCGTGGCGGGTCACCGCCCAGAACCCGGGTCCCGCCGGCCAGTCACCGACTTTGTGCTCATCCTGCCAGTGCACGGGGTCGTGGTCGCGCAGCCAGCGGTACGTCTCATGCGGGATGCCTTGTGTGTAGATACGCGGGTCGAACACGTTGACCGTTGTATTCATATCGATCATGGACATCCCATCTGGAGATCGTCAGGCGGACAGGAAACGCTCGATGGCGGACACCAGGGCCAACGGTGTCTCATCCATCGCGTAGTGGCCGGCGTCCGCGAATGTGAGCAGCTCGGCGTTCGGGTACCACTGCAGCCATGTACCCCGCATGACGTCGGCGGAGAGGGCGGGGTCGTGCTCACCGGCGATGACGAGCACGGGCGTGGTGGCGCCGGCCACCTCGGTGTGGAAGTCGGTGCGCGCCCAGGCATCCAGGTAGGCCCGGTAAGCGGTCACCGTGGAGTTCCGCAGCGAGTTGTCCACCATCTCATCGAGCCATGCGCCGGGAAGCCGGTTGCCGGTGGTGAGATCGATGATGGCACGACGGTTGGCGGGCTCCTCGGCGGAGCCGGAGAACAGCGCCCACCCGTCGTCGTCGAACGGCACGCCGGAGGCCGGCACCGGGGAGATGCCGACGAGCTTGCGGACCCGGCCGGGCGCGTCCAGCATGACCCGCTGCATCGCCGTGCCGCCCATCGAGTGACCGACGAGGGAGAAGCTCTCCCAGCCCAGCTTGTCGGCGAGTGCTGTCACGTCGGCGGCGATCTCGGCGAGGGTGTACTCGCCGGTGAGGTCGCGGGCCTCGCCGTACCCCCGGTAGTCGGGGAAGGCGTAGGTGAAGGTGTCGCCGTCCAGGTAGGGCCGGATCTTCCTGAAGGAGCCGCGGTCTCCGAACCAGCCGTGCAACGCGATTACGCGGTGCGGTCCGGAGCCGTGGACGTCATGGGGAAGGACGACGGGGGACATGGCGGATTCTCCTTCGTGTTCGTGGGGCCGGATGGGGAGCGCACAGCGAATGTCCTGGCGAGCGGTGCCTCGCCCGCCCGTCGGGCGCCGCCGAGGCACTCCAGGCTGAACCAGACGTACTTGCCCGCTTCGTGCTGGACGGCGCCCCACTGGTCGGCCTGCGCCTCCACCAGGAACAGCCCGCGCCCGCTCTCGGAGAAGAAGTCGGGGGTCCGCTGCGTGGGGAGGGTCGGATCGGGGTCGCAGACCGCCAGCCAGACCGTGGTGTCCCCGACCCGCACGTTGATGCTTATGTCGGACGATCCGCGAGCGGGCGCGGCGGCGTGCTGGACCGCGTTCGTGACCAGCTCGCTGGTCAGTTCGGCGATCGTCGCCTCGTCGGCGGCGCAGAGCGACAGATCCCAGGAGGCGAGCATCGCCGACACCCAGCGGCGGGCGATGGATGGCGCGATGGGGGAGCAGGGCAGATCGCACCAGCCGGAGAGCCGTCTGCTCGTGAGGTCGCTGACGACGGTCACCGCGCGCTCGCTCCGATGGGCGGTGAAGGGCAGGTCGGCGTGCCGTTACGGCACCGCGCCGCACTCCGCTTCTTGGCGGCTCCCTGGCCGGCGCCACCCTCCATGGGGTGCCTTGATAAGGCGGCGGCAGGTCCGACCTCGGGTTTCAGGCAATGCATCGCGAACACGGCGTGAACTTCTCCCGGGATGCCCAAATATTGGGCATGGTGGTCAAAAGATGGGCGCGCAGCGAAGAAAGCATCGATCGGAATGAGGCTGTTGTCAACGCGAATGGCACAAAAAGTGGATCATTCGTGTTGAGGACGGTTATGCCGGGGATGCCGCGCGGCGGCGGCTGAATCCGGGTGCCGAGGTGAGCACCACAGCTGTTCCTCGCCGTGGCAGGGGCAAAGAGCTCGTTGAGCGTGCTGTGGTGCGGCGGCGGCGTGCGGCGGCGGCGTGCTGCGGCGGCGTGCGCCGGCGGGCGACGTGCGGCGGCGTCGGGCATATGGAAAAAGCCCGGACTCCCTATGCGGCCTAGGCCGTCCGAGTTGTCACAGCGCGCCAGCCGAAGGCGACGGCGCCGGTCAGAAGCACCACTCCGGACAGCACGCCGCTGAGGAACGGTACCCAGGCGACGGCGGCTGTCGACGCCAGAACCAGACCGCCGGCGCCGAGCAGGGTGAGGACCACGCCGGGCACGGCGATGCCCCAGTCCTTCCAGATGGGCGCCAACGCGATGAAATGTACGCCCACCACCAATGCCACCCACGCCACGTTGGCTTGCTCAGGGACGCCCCAGGCGGCCAGCACCCGAAGCCCGCCGAAGAGCAGGATCGCCTCGGCGGCGACGACGATGAGGTAGCCACGGCTGAACATGTTCCGCTGCTGCCCCGCGGCGGGCCGTTCCCTCCGGGCGGTGGCGAACCACATGCCGATGACGCCGGCGGCCGCCAGACAGGCGGCTGCCCGTAAGAAGGTGACGGTCACGGCGTTGAGCGGACTCTGCGCGTTCACGACGACGAAGACCGCGCCGAAGACAGCGCCGACCAGTAATCCATTCATTCGTTGCATGAGGTCATTGAAGTCCGGGCCGGCTTCCGGCCGCATGGGGGCTGGGGCGAGAACGCGGTCGGCTTGGCACTACCTCACCGTGCCGCGCAGGTAGGCGAGTACCGCCAGCACCCGCCGGTTGTCGTCAGGGGTTTCGGGCAAGTCGAGCTTGGCGAACACGCTGGCCACGTGCTTGCCGACGGCTGCTTCCGTGATCGACAGGGTGCGCGCGACCGCACTGTTGGAACGCCCCTTCGCGATCAGGGCGAGCACTTCGCGCTCGCGGGCGCTCAGCCTGTGCGTCGGCTCGTCGACCTCCCTGGCGTTGGCCCAGGTCCGCTCGAACAGGTCGATGAGGGCGGTCAGGACGCTCTGCTGCCGGATCACCAGAGTGCCCGGCGCGTGGGTGAAGGGAGTCATGCGCAGGAACGCCACTGCGCGATCGAAGATGAGCAGCTGCTGAATCGGCTCGTCGACGACCCGGTGCAGGTCACCGGAGGCATGCAACTGCCTGACCCGGGCCGCCTTGCGCGGGTCGTCCATCACGCTCGCGTGGACGATCGTACGCATCGTCATGCCACGCTCCAGGGCGTCGAGCACCCTACGCCTGCTCTTCTGCTCCTCGGAGCCCTTCTCCACCGCGCTCAAAGGCTGCAGGGCCCGCAGCTCGCCGGCCGCGGGGACGACCTGCGCGATCTGCTGCCGAACGAGCGCATCGTCATCCACCCGCTCCACGTCGACGGGGATGCCTCGTAGGTCGTCCACCACCTCTTCCAGACGATGGACAAGCTGGATCAACGACACGCTGTCGTCCACACGTCTCCTTCGCGGCGCTTTCCCCGAACACGGGTCCACTGGAACATTCTGGCCGGTGCGGGTCCGTACCGGAGCGTCCGCAGCCCGGCTACAAGATGGCGGTGAAGCGGGGGGTTGCTGATCTGAACCTCGAACAGGCCCTGGCGACACTCCCGGGCGCGGATCGCTGCCAGCCCTTCGCTGCTTCGGGACCGGCGCGACAAGGCACCGGGAGTCGTGACGCCCCGTCGCCGTCGTTCCTGAGGGAGACCTTAAGCGCTTCGTAAGCCGGTTCCGCGAGGCTGAAGGCACATCAGAACGGCGGGCCGGACGGGGCCCGCCCAATTACCTGGAGGACCATCATGAGGACGATCGCTGCAAGCCTGTTCATCTCGCTCGACGGGGTCGTGGAGGAGCCGGCGGAGTGGCATTTCCCGTACTTCAACGACGAGATGGGCGCCGCCGTGACGGCGCAGATGGCCGACACTCTGCTCCTGGGGCGCAAGACCTATGACAGCTTCGCCGGAGCGTGGCCGGAGCGGGAGGCCGAGGGCGGCGAGGACGCCGGCTTCGCCAAGACGCTGGGTGAGACCCGGAAGATCGTCGTGTCGCGCCAGCCGCTGGAGTTCACCTGGCGGAACTCCGAGCTTCTGCAGGGCGACCTGGTCGAGGCTGTGACCGCGTTGAAGAACGAGCCGGGCGGCCGTATCGCGGTGAGCGGCTCGGTCTCGGTGGTCCGCCAGTTGCTGGCCGCGGGGCTGCTGGACGAGCTGCACCTGCTGGTTCACCCCATCGCCGTCCGCAAGGGCGAGCGCCTGTTCGACGAGGGGGAGAACGCCATCCCGCTGGAGCTGATCAAGTCCGAGACGTTCACCACAGGTGTGCTGTACCTCGTCTACAAGCCCGCCGACGCGCCCGGCGAGAACTCCTACGACGATGCCAAGGCTCACCTGTCCCGGGACGGGCAGTAGCGGGGAGTTGCGGCCGGGCCCGACTCGTTCAGGTTGATGCGTACCTGCGGGCCACTTCGTGGAAGGCCTCCTTGGGCTCCCAGGCCCATATGTCGTCCGCCGGAGCCTTCACCACGCCGAAGCCCGCCATGTCCAGGTCGTGGCGTGGGTCGGGGTGGTGGGGGAAGTCCGGCATGGCGAAGGTGAACACGAAGCAGCCGTGGACGCCGTGCGCGGCGTACAGGTCGATGAGCTCGCCGAGGTACGCGGCCTGAGTGTGCTCGTCGCGTACGTGGCCGTCCTTGACGCGGGGTTCATCGGCGAACCATTGGACGATGCGGAAGGAGCCGGGTCCCCGCTGGTCGGCCCCGATGTGGGCGCCACAGCCGAATTCGGTGATGACGACCGGCTTGTCGGCGCCGTCGAGGAGAGCCTGCAGCCGTTTCTGGTAGGCGGCAGGGTCGCTGCCGGAACGGTACAAGTTCACGCCGATGAGGTCGAAGCCGGACCAGTCCACCTTCTCCCATGCGCCCGCGGCGTAGGTGATCGGGCCGTGGAAGCAGCGGCGGGCCGTACTGAGCGCGTCGGCGAGCAGGCGGTTGAGCCTACGAGTGATCCGGCGGTCGAACAGCCGCCGCAGCCGCGGCCGTACCAGCACCTGCAGGCGAACGAAGACACGCGGTCCCGGGATCATCCCGGGAGCGGTGAGGGAGAACTCGCTGCCGACCAGCAACGTGACCCGGCCGGGATGCCGGGCGCGTAACTCCTCGGCCCCCGCGGCCGTCGCCGCCAGGTGCGCCAGCTGCGCCGAGCGCGGACGGTCGGCGAAATACGGCCGGACGTAGACGTCGAGACCCGCCTCCAGCGCATGCTGCGCGGCCGCGATATGCGACTCGGTCTCGGTGCCGATGAGCATCACCGTCGTGCAGTGCAGCTCCTCGGCGATGACGCGCAGGTTGCGGCGGACGACGTCGGTCGGCGCGTTCTCGATGGCGTACGAGATCCCCTTGACTTCCAATGCCACGATCCCCGTCTCCCCAATCGGCCGCGTTTGGCCAGATGCTAGACAGTCCGAAAGCGACGGGCATCCGTCCTCCGGCCACACCGCATCGACCAAAGTCGTCAACCGCGCGCCCCACCCCTGGCACCCAGCCCATAGGGAGCACGATGCACCCCAGCTTGATCGTCCTGTACACCGACCACCTGCAGGAGTGCGCCCTCTTCTACATCAGCTTGGGCCTGCCCCTACAGGCCGAACAGCACGGCAACGGCCCCAAGCATTACGCCGCCGAGCTCGGCGCGACGGTCTTCGAGGTCTACCCGGCCTCAGACCGCCGACCCCCCACCGGCAGCCTGCGTCTGGGTTTCCGCGTCCCCGCGCACGCGGTCGTCCGCAGGCTCCCGCCCGGTAGGCATCTCCTCACCGACCCAGACGGCCGCACGGTAGACCTGGAGATAATGAACGAGTAGACCGCCCGGCGTCGAGGCATTGATCGCCCAGGCTCGGCGCTGTCGCGGGCCGGGCGTAACGTGCGGCTATGACTGGTGGGCCGGCTCGCTTTGGTGGGCGAGATGATGTTGTCCTGGTGGTAGTCCTGGACCGCCGGGCATTGATGACCACGTAGGCCGTCCGCCCCGTAGCCCCCGCCCAGGCGCGACGAGCCCCAGGCCGACCCCATGGGGCTATCGTCCTTGGCGTGATCGAATCGACCTATCTGCAGGCCACCCGGATGGCGTACGACACCGTCGCTGCCGACTACGCCGAGCTTCTCCGCGACGAACTGGACAGCAAGCCGCTCGATCGCGCCATGCTGGCCGCATTCGCCGAACTCGTGCAGGCATCGGATGCCGGGGAAGTCGCCGACCTCGGCTGCGGCCCCGGCCGCGTCACCGCCCATCTGCAGTCTCTCGGAGTGAACGCCTTCGGCATCGACCTGTCGCCGGAGATGGTCGCGGTCGCCCGCCGGGACTATCCGGATCTGCGGTTCGAAGAGGGATCGATGACCGCCTTGAAGCTGGCGGACGACGCTGTTGGTGGCGCCGTCGCATGGTACTCAACCGTCCACACACCGCCAGAGGTGTTGCCGACGGTGTTCTCCGAGATTCACCGGGTGCTGGCCCCAGGCGGTCATCTGCTGATGGCGTTCAAGGTCGGTGATGAGCGTCGCCACCTGAACCAGGGCTACGGCCACAAGCTGTCGCTCGATGTCTACTGGATGCAGCCTGAGCACATCGCCGAACTCCTGAGCAATGCCGGGCTCGTCCTGGACGCTCAGCTGATCCGCGAGCCTGACGAGAGCGAGAAGCCCCGGTCGAGCCGGCAGGCCTTCTTCCTGGCGCACAAGCCCTTCGAGTCCTAGACGGAAGGTCTGTGTGTCCCATGCGGCGGCTGTCGCACGGGGCCCACTCCCGCAGAGCAGTCCCCTCCGCCTTGATCAGATGTTGATGCGGCCCGCTCCCGCACCGCTGGTCACGATGGACTTGACGTTGGACGGAGTGTCCAGGGTGTAGGAGTACGGAATCGAGGCGACACTGCCGCCCGTGCCGCCGCTGCCGGAGTTCACGAAGTGGTTGTTGCGGGCGACCAGGCTGCCTGCCGGAGAGCTGCCCTCGCCCCGGTGGAACGGGTCTCGTACGTTCTCGAAGTAGTTGCCCTCGACGAGGACGCCGGCTTCCTGTGTGGAGGCGACGCCGTACGAGCCGATGTTGGCATAGAAGTTGTTGTACACGTGTACCGGGTTGCCGAAGCGCACGCGCGGGTGGCGCTGGTTGGTGCCGTCGAACCAGTTGTGGTGGTAGCTCACCCGCAGGCGCCCGCGGTCCTCCGAGCCGTTGCTGTCGCTGTGGCCGAGCAGCATCGCCTTGTCGTGGCTGGAGAACCTGTTCCAGGAGACGGTGACGTAGTCGCTGGCCCGCTTGACGTCCACGGCGCCGTCGTACCCGTTGCTGAAGGAGTTGTGGTCGACCCACACCCGCGTGGAGTACTGGATGTTGATCGCGTCGTCGTTCCAGTTGCGGAAGGTGAGGTTGCGGATGATGACGTTGGACGCATTGGAGACGTTGAAGCCGCAGCCGACGATCGCCGCGCCGGAGTTGCCGATGACGGACTTGTTCGAGGTCACGCGGAGCATGCCGGAGCAGGAGATCGTCCCCGACACCCTGATGACGGCGGCGGAGCCGGATGAGAGGGCGCTGGACAGGGCCGAGGACGAGTTCACCGTCACCGGGGGCGTGCTGCCGCCGCCCGTGGTGCCGCCGCCTTGGGTGGCCCATCCTTCCAGGTGGTTTCTCGCCGAGGCGGACGGCGCGACCAGGCCCAGCCCGGCGATCGCTGCGGTGAGGCCGATGACCAGTTTGGAGGTGCGTTGCATCTTTGTCCTTCCTCCCGTACTCGCAGTGCGCTTCTTGTCCTCGTTCACATGCGTGGACGCCGCGCACGTGAGCGAACGACCGCAACGCTAGGAAAGCGCTTTCCTCTCGTCAACGAGGGCGAGGTGGGCACCGCTCCGCAGAAGCTCATCGCCCCTGGCCAGCCGCTGACAACTTGGTTTTACCGCTGTGAAACTTTCAGTCCGGACCCGTGTCGTGTGATCAGGGGCCGGCTGACCGAATGATCGTCGGCTCCTGTGGGCCGGGATCCGCGGCAACGCCCGGCGCAAAGGCCCGGTCGGCGGACTCCCCAGATCATCGAACGAAGTTCATCCCGTTCGCCGACCGCAGCGTCGATCCCGGCCATTCGTTCGGTGAGCGTGGCAGATGTTAGCCGTATGGCTGATTCTGAAGCACTGATACCGGCCAATCGGAAGGACAGTGCAGTGCCCGCAGAATTCGACCACGAGCAGGTCGTCATCCGCACCGGCCCTCGCTCCGGTCTCCCGGTGATCGTCGCCGTGCATTCGACGAAGCTCGGACAGGCGGTCGGCGGATGCCGCGTCTGGCGCTACGCCGACTGGCGCGACGGGCTCGCCGACGCTTTGCGCCTGTCGGCCGGCATGACCGCCAAGTGCGCTGTGGCAGGCCTGGCCAACGGCGGCGGCAAGACCGTGGTGGCGGTGCCCGAGAGCACCGACCTGGACCCGTCACTGCGCCGGCGGATGCTGGAAGACGTGGCGGACGCCGTCGCGTCCCTGGACGGCACGTACGCGACCGGTCCGGACGTCGGGACGACTCCGCAGGACATGGCGGTCATCGGCGAACGCACTGCGCACGTCTTCTGCACGCCGGAGGAACGAGGCGGCAGCGGCGACTCATCACCGGCCACCGCGCTCGTCCCAGTGGGGGCTGTAGTGCACCTCGGTGACGTAGTCGACGATGCCGTCCGCGTCCCTCGACTGCGGGTCCATGACCGCGGCCAGCGTGGGTGCCGTGCCCAGGACGGTCTGGTAGGTGGCGTGGTTGACCCGGTCGATCTCCGCCGTCTTCGCATCCTCGATCAGGCGCAGTAGCTTGACGTAGCCGGGGTCGAGGGCTTGCCTGTCCCGCAGGCGCCCCCCTCGCGCAAGATGGGTGCCCGAGCACCGCGGCACAGCCAGCCAGACGGCGACACCACACCACCGACGATCCGAGCCTGACCTCGCAGCGGGTCATCCGCCTCTCCCCGACGGACTGGCGCGATGGTCCGCCTCAGCGGCCGCGCCCTCCGCGCCCCCACGGCGTGTCCTCACCGCCGGTCCTTCCTTGCGCAGGCGGACCGCGGGGGCCAGACACCCCGAACCCTGCTGTTTCAGCCCTGTTTCACTGCTTTTTCATCGCCCGGCATGACGATTACGGCGCCATGTTCGCGCGTCTGGGCGCATCCGGTGTACGGCGCAGTGGGGAGTCGCCGAGGGCGTTCAGCAAGATCGCCGCCGCACTTGGAGATTCCTCGATGGCGTAGATAGCGCCTGCTTGGGTTATGGCTCGACAGTTAGAAAACGAAAGGAAAAAAATGCGACTTTCCGGAAGACACTTCCTGTCTGGGTCGGCGGCAGTGGTGCTTGCCGCCAGCTTTTCGGTCGGACTCGCGTCAGAAGCCTCCGCGGCACTCAACTGGAAGGTCGGCACGCCCGTCAGCCATGACCACGTATGGAGCAACGTCGACTCGGACTACATGGAGTGCGTGGGACCCGAAA
This sequence comes from Nonomuraea sp. SYSU D8015, assembly GCF_008065375.1. Classification (GTDB taxonomy): domain Bacteria; phylum Actinomycetota; class Actinomycetes; order Streptosporangiales; family Streptosporangiaceae; genus Nonomuraea. The sequence continues at coordinate 85,204 of NZ_VJYI01000013.1, read as the reverse complement.
TCGACATCCCGGACGCTGTGATGTGTTACCGGGCCGATCGGAACGCAACATACGTAAAAAGCATGAAGGCGAGCGGCTATTTCAAACTTGGGCAACACGCCCTCAGTGGCAATATATGGCGCTGCCAGAACAATTATCGTAACAGCTCCGGCAACGGCACGTGGGTGGAATGTAAGTGGAATACGAAACCGGCAAGAGGCACCTGCCCTCCCATAAGGGTGGGGCACGGACTGAACGATTGGTACGTTATGAGCAACGCGAGTCTCCGGATCTGCTTCACCGATTGAGGTCCGGCGTCGGGCGGCAGTGTTGACTGGGGACATATACGGGAGAAGATCCCCAATCGCCTAGTCGGCGTGACGTTGATCCGCCAGCGGCGGTGGGCGATGTGCTCGGCGACGGGCCCGCCATCCCCGCGCCGCGTACGCCGATGCGCAGCGCGTCCGGCCACAGCGTTGCCCGAAGTAGCGCTGGGTAACGAAATCCACGTCGGGCAGGGGTTTCTATGAGAGGGCGGGTGGGACTTGAACGTACGACCCACGGAGTCCGACGACGCAGGTGTCCCGGCCGTGTCGACAGGAAGGGCCGCGGCGGCCGGCACGCTGGCCGCCCTGCGCGCCGTGAGGCAGCGCCTCTACGGCACCTCCACTCTCGCCGGCGCGCGTCTGTCGGTGCCAGGGCTGGGGCGCTCCGCACACAACATCCGCCAGGATGATCATCGGCGTCGGCAGAGCGAGCAAGTAGTTCCGCAGCAGACGGCATATCGGACACAATGGCCAGGATTGCCCGAACCTCTAACAAGATCAAGATGGACGATCAAGAATGGTCGACGAGAACGGCACCTTCGTGTCATGACCACGCTGAGCACGTGAGGACTGATGGAGAGCATCACCAAGAATCGGCAGCCGATCGAGACGATTCGCGCGATGGTCGCCCGTGCCTACGGGCCGGAGCAGGTGCCCGACGCCGATGAGGACTGGATCAGCGAACTGGGTCACGGCTGGTTCAACGTGGCCTATCGGATCCGGCTGCGATCCGGCGCGCACGTCGTACTCAAGATCGCACCGCCGCCGGACGTCGAGGTCATGACCTACGAGCGCGGAGCCATGGCCACCGAACTGGCAGCGCTGCGGCTGATTCAGGAGAACACCAAGGTCCCGGTGCCGGCGGTCGACTACGCGGATCAGAGCCACGAGCTGTGCGACGCCGACTACTTCTTCATGGCGTACGTCGACGCGGACAACCTCAACGTCATCCGGAAATCGCTGTCGCGGGCGCAGCTCGACGCGTACGACGAGGCTCTCGGCGCGATCACCCGCGAGCTGAACCAGATCCGGGGCGCGGCCTTCGGACCGCTCGCCGGGCCGGGCGAGCGCAGCTGGCGGGCGGCCTTCCTCCGGATGATCGAAGAGCTCCTGGGTGACGGCGAGCGGCGCGGCGTCGAGCTGGGCTATGACTACGACGTCGTCCGCCAGGTCGTGGCCGCCCATGCGGATGCTCTGGACGAGGTGACCGAGCCCCGGTTCGTCGAGTGGGACCTGTGGGCCGGCAACTGCATGGTGCGCGATGGAGAGATCATCGCGATCCTTGACCACGAGCGGGCGTTCTACGGCGATCCGCTGATGGAGTACGGTTTCACCGCGAGCGAGTCGAGCGCTTTCGGAGACTCGGCCGCGTTCATCCGCGGCTACGGCCACGAGCCGTTCACCGGCGGCGAGCGGGTCCGCCGCCGGCTCTACAACCTTTACCTCGTCCTCGTCCAGATCATCGAGACGACCTTCCGGGCACACACCAGCACCGAGCAGTACGACTGGGCGTGTGCACGCCTGCGCGAAACCATGGCCATGCTCGACGAGCGCGCGCGTTGACGGGGGCCGCGCGCCTGCACCCCACGCTCGACGCCACCGCCGCCCTCGGCGCCGCTCCGCTCGGGCGGCTGCTTTGGCACACCTGCTCGCAGACCACGCTGTCGGTCGGTGTGTACGGCATCTACGCCCTGACCAACGCCTGGTTCGTCGCGCACGGGGTCGGCGCGCAGGCCATGGCCGCGGTCAACCTCGCCGCCCCGGTCCTGCTCGTCCTCGGTGCGGTGTCCACCACGGTGGGAGCCGGCGGCGCGTCCCTGGTATCACGGCGGCTCGGCGCGGACGACCCGGCCGGCGCCGCGCGCGCCGCCGGCAACGCCTTCACGCTCTACTGGCTGACCGCGCTCGCCGTCGCCGTGATCGGCCTGCTCGCCCTGGAACCGCTGCTCACCGCGCTCGGCGCGGGAGAGGGAACCCGTGACTACAGCCGCGACTACACCGTGGTGTTATTGTGCGGCGCGCTGTCGTACACGGGGTTCTCCAGCCTGGTCCGCGCCGAGGGCCGACAGCGTTACGCCACCGCGATCTGGGTCGTCGCGGTGGTGGTTCAGATCGTCCTCGACCCGCTGCTGATCTATGGTCTCGACATGGGCGTCCGCGGCGCCGCACTGGGCACCGTCGGCGGCCAGACGGTGTCGGCCGTGATGAGCCTGTGGTTCTTCTTCGGGCAGCGCCGCCGGCCATACCGGATCGGCGCCCGCGACCTGCGTCCGCACGGCCCGACCATCCGCGCCCTGCTCGGCATCGGCACGCCGTCGTTCCTCGCCGGGCTCGGCGCGACCCTGCTGGTGGTGCTGGTCAACAACGCCCTGGCCGCCACCGCCGGCGCGACCGCCCTGGCCGCCACCGCCGGCGCGACCGCCCTGGCCGCCTACGCCGTCTGCGGGCGCATCCAGACCTTCGCCACCATGCCGCAGGCGGGCATCAGCCAGGGGCTGCAACCCATCGTCGGCTACAACGCCGGGCGCCGCCTGGCCGACCGCGTACGCCGTGCCCGCACCCTCGCCCTGCGCGCCACCGTCGGCTATGGCGTGCTCGCGGCCGTCACCCTCGTCCTGTTCGCCTACCCGTTCGCCGGCATCTTCGTCGACGAACCCGCCGTCACCGAGGCCACTGCGAACGCCCTGCGCATCATCGCCATCGGCATCGCCGCCGCCGGCGTCGCACCCCTCGCGTCGGCCTACTTCCAGTCGCTCGGCTACGCCCGGCCGTCCTACCTGATCTCCCTGGGCACGCTGCTGCTCATCAAGATCCCCCTCGTGCTGGGCTTCAGCTCCCTGGGCGAGACCGGCATCTGGATCAGCCTCGCCGCGGGCGAGCTCGCCTCGGCCGCGCTGGCCGCGATCCTCCTCTACCGCCATCGCGCGCGCCTCCAGCCCGCTCAGCCATGAGCGGCGTCTGGGACCGGCGAGATACGCCGATCGGCCTGCCTGGCATGGGCGGCATTCCGGCGACGGTCCTTCGACGGCGGATCCGGGCAGTCATGTCGATCACCTCGCCGGGATCGTGCATCGGCGGATGAAGAGAGCGGCATTGATGTGGGCGATGATCGTTGAAGTGGCGTTCATGCTCGGCCAGGTCTATGCGCAGGTGCGTTCGCCGTAGATCAGCAGGTGATCGAGGCCGTTCCGGGCCCTGGTCTTCGCCCTCCACTTGAGGTTTGACTGGCCCGCCTCCTGGGCAATGGAGGCGGGCCAGTGCCACGTTCGGCACGCCCTCGCCGCGCCGTCGAGGTCCTGCGTCGGTGTGACCGCGGGGAAGGCAGGGATCCGCACGAGTTCCGGCCCTATCTCGGCGACGGTCAAGTGCCTTACCGGCGCCCGCCGAACTCCCAGTCGTGGACCTCGATGTCGGCGTACCGGTCCGTGGTCAGCACGGCACGTGCCGCATCGGGGTCCGGCGCCCGGACCAGTGCTGCAGTGCCCAGCCAGGTGGCGCCGTCGTCGGAGAGCAGCGGCCCGTACGCGATCAGCTCGTCCCGGTTGGGCGGTGTGGCAAGGTCGGCAGCCGGCCCCGAGCCGAGGCCGAGCACAAGGTACCGGTTGCCACCCTCCCGGCCACCGGGGAAGTCCCACATGGTGCGCCCCAGCACGTTGCGCCACCGGCGCAACAGCACGTCACGGTACACACCGGCCTGGTAGTTGGGCTCGTCGAAGACGAACGCACGCGCAGCGGCAAGATCTGGCAGGTCGACGATGTGCACGCTGCCGGTGGCCGTCTCGCTGCCGCGGGCGAAGGTCGGGCCGCGGGCGATCATCTCCGTCGCGTACCGGTCCATGTAGGACCAGTGCTCTTCCAGCAATTCGTCGCGCAGAGCCGCGGAGCCAGGCCGATCGCGGTGGTAACAGAAGAACTCCATGGCGAGACTACTTACCACGGGCCGCGGCAATGGGCCCCATTTGGTCGTCCAAGCCGGTCATCGCAGGGTGAGTCGGATCACCGGGTATTGCCGTTCGGATTTGCCTTGGATGCCCGGCATCACGCCTTGGTCGCCTGCTGGATCCGCACCATGTTGCCCGAGGGGTCCCGGAACGCACTGTCGCGCGGCCCCCAGGGCCGATCGATGGGCTCCTGCAAAACTTCGGCGCCGGATGCCTGCACCCGCTCGAAGGTCGCGTCGAGATCGTCGGTGCTGAACACGATCATCGGCAGGACGCCCTTGGTGAGCAGTTCCTGCAGGGCGTCGCCGTCGGCCTGGGAACGGCCGGCGTGCGGTACCGAGAGCACGAATTCGAGGGCCGGCTGAGTCGCGCCGACGAGGGTGACCCAGCGGGATACACCGGACCCGACGTCGTTGCGCACTTCAAGGCCGAGGGCGTCGCGATAAAAGGCGAGCGATTCGTCCACGTCGTTGACGGTGATGTGGCAGTACTGGAGTGCGATGGTCATGGCGGCAACGTTAGGCGGGCGGCGGCGTGGCCCGCTTCTTCAATCCTGCTCGGCCGCTGCGGCTGATCAGAAGATCGCGGACAGGATGCCGGAGTCGATGACAATGAGGATGCCGATGATGACGAAGACGGCGGGGACGAGCCATTGGCCGTAGCGCTCGACGATCCCGACGATCTTCTTGTGAGAGCCGAGCCAGGAGCCGGCCAGGCACCACAGGGCGACTCCGATGGCGAAGACGCCAATGGTGACCATGGTCGGTAGTGCGCCGATGGTCCGGAACACGGGGGTGTAGACCGTGATGTTGTCGGCTCCATTGGCGATGGTGACTCCGGCCACCGACACGAGGCCGGTGGCGACGGCTGGTGGGGTGCCGGCTTCGTCGTGTCGGTCTCGTACGGCTGCGACCAGGCCCTTGACGCCGAGCGCGAAGGGGACCAGCCCGAGCAGGCCGACCCACGCGTCGGGCACGATCGTGAGGCCGAGCGCGGCGACCACGGAGAGGAGCACGAGGACGGCGATGCCCGCGTACTGGCCGCCCCAGATCTGCCACGGCCGCGGAAGGCCACTCGCCCGCGAGGACAAGAACAGCACCGTCAGCACGATGAGGTCGTCCACATTCGTTCCGGCGAACATCCCAGCGGCCGTCGCGATGGTGCCTACGATGCCGTCCACAGCCGGGAACCTACCGGGTTGTCAGGGGCCTGATGTCCACGCGGCGTAAGAGGTCCTAACTAGTGCGTTGATTTGCCCCAGTCAGCCCGGTCGGATAGGAAGCTCGCATGCTAAGGGGCAACAAAGTCGGGCTCAGGGCCCGATACGAGGATGACATCCCGATCCTGCAGGCCGGGCTCTACGACGACGTGGTCAACTCCTCGCGGGCCGAAGCCAGGCCGTGGCGGCCGATCACGCCCGGCTCAAAGGACTCGCCGCTCGTGGTGGACGACAAGGAGCAGGGGCACGTCCCGTTCTCCGTGGTGGAGCTGGACGGCGGCACGTTGATCGGCACCGCGTCGCTGTGGGGCATCGACAACCACCATCGGTCCGCGCACATTGGGCTGGGGCTGCTGCCGTCCGCCCGCGGCATGGGCTACGGCACCGACGTGGTCGCGGTCCTGTGCCACTACGGTTTCGTCGTGCGCGGCCTGCAGCGGTTGCAGATCGAGACGCTGGCGGACAATGCCGCGATGCTGCGCTCCGCCGAGCGCAACGGCTTCGTCCGCGAGGGCGTGCTGCGCTCCTCGGCCTGGGTAATGGGCCAGTTCCTGGACGAGGTGCTGCTCGGGCTCCTCGTCCAGGACTGGAAGGCGGACTCGAAGGGCTAGGCTGCCGGCCGACGGTCAAGGGGGGTCCGCGGAGCCGACACGGACGCCCGAGGGCCAGGACGGCTCATGGCGTTAGGACGTCTAAGGATGAAGGCTTCACTTCCTTTACACCCGGATAGCATGTGCCGATGAGCCGCCTGGGCTGGGCCGTCACGCTGGGCGTCGTGCTCGCCGTGGCCGCGGGCTTTCTCGTGACTCGGTTCTTCGCCGGGCCCGACAGCTTCCAGCCCCGCCAGGTCAGCCCGCTCCCTGACACCGGGCTCGCCCCGCGCAGTCATCACACGGCCGTCTGGACGGGCACGCAGATGATCATCTGGGGCGGTACGGCCGAGCCCACGGAGACCCGCATCACCCCGCTCTTCGACGGCGCCGCCTACAACCCCTCGACAGGCAAATGGCGCAGGATCTCCCCGTCGCCGAAACGACCCCCACGGCTCGACGCCCGAGCGGCCGCCGTCCCCGGACATGTCGCGATCGCCTCCGGCTCCGCGATCCTCCTCTACGACGTTTCCACGGACCGCTGGCGTACCTTCGCCACGAAGGGACCCGTGTACGACGTGACCGCGGCGGACGAGCGCATCGTCGCCACCGGCCTGGAACGCGATGGCCACGTCGAACTGACCATCCTCGACCCGAGGGAGGATGGCGAGGGCGTCGCCGAAGACTTGGGCGGCTTCCGGACACGCGGCCGGCTCACCAGCCTGGGCGCGGTCTTCGACGGCACCGACGAGATACGGATCCTGGCGGTGGAGGTGGACCGGAACAACACCGACCACCGGTGCGGCGCGTCGATCACCGTGTGGACGGGGGTGTCCCTTCTCGTCTGGGGCGGCACCTCCTGCTGCGACCGACCCTCGGGCGGCAGATCACGCCGTGATAGATTCGTCGTTGCCGTGCATCGCTGCGCACTGAGGAGGTGAGACCGATCAACGCTGTGACAGGTCGGGGCTCCCTCGCGCGCATCGCCTAGGGAGCGCCCGCAGAAGGCATCCCGAAAGGCTTGAAACGCTTTGCGCTTCATCTCCCAGACGTCGTCGGACGGCGTCACCGAACGGCTGTTCACCCTCGGCGACATACCCGGTGTTCTGTGGACGCCGGAAGGCGCCGTCGGGGCTCGTCCCCTGATCCTTATGGGCCACGGCGGCGGGCAGCACAAAAAGGCTCCGGGCATCGTGGCCCGCGCGCACCGCTTCGTCGCCGAGGGCGGTTTCGCGGTGGTCGCGCTGGATCCGCCCAACCACGGCGACCGGCCGAAAACCGAGGAGTTCGCCCGGGTCGCGGCGGGGTTGCGGGCAGGCATGGTCGCGGGCGAGGACATCGCCACGCATCTCGCCGCCATGCATACGTTCCTGGCCGGCCAGGCCGTCCCGGAATGGCAGGCGGTCTTGACCGCGGTTCAGGAGCTCGACTTCGTCGGCGACGGTCCGGTGGGTTATTGGGGCATGTCGATGGGCTGCGGGCTCGGCGTCCCGTTCGTCGCGACGGAACCCCGGGTCCGCGCGGCGGTGCTGGGCCTGCTCGGCGTGCACGGGCTGGCCGAGGCCGCGGCCCGGGTCACCGCCCCGGTGCAGTTCCTGCTCCAGTGGGACGACGACAGGGTGCCGCGGGCCGAGGGCCTGGCGCTGTTCGACGCTCTGGCGTCGGCGGACAAGACGCTGCATGCCAATCCGGGCAAGCATGGGGAGATCCCGGAGTTCGAGACGGGGAGCTCGCTGCGGTTCTTCACACGGCACCTCAGTTAGGGCGGCCGCGGCGCGTCGGCCGGGCTTCGCGGTTCCCCACCACATGCCCTCCGTCCGGGATCGCACCGGTGCACCTTCCCGCTTGAGCGTCGATGTCGGTCGTGGAGCGACGCTACAGCCGGCTGCGGACGTTCTCCTTCCGGAATGGGGACCTGTTGAGATCGCTCTCGGGGCGACGCCGCCACTACAACAGTCCGCCCCGGAGCAGGAACACCGCGACGAGGGCGATGCCCAGGACGGTGGGCGCCCAGAACGTGGTGACCAGGCCGCGGCGCAGCCTTTGGCGCGCCCCGGCCAGCGCCAGCTCCGGGGAGGTGGCCGGGGACGGAGAGGCGGCCTGCTGGGCGTTCACGGGCAGGCGGGCGGTGAGCGTGAAGCCGTCGCCCTCGGGACCCGCGTGCAACGTGCCCTCGGGACCCGCGTGCAGTGGGCCGTCGGGATCCGCGTGCAGTGGGCCGCCGGGACGCGCGTGCAGTGTGCCGCCGGCCAGGCGGACGCGTTCGTCCAGGCCGACCAGCCCGTAGCCGGATCCGGCCGGGTCGGCTGGCCTCTGCCGCGGGCCGTGGGCCGGCCCGTTGGCGACGGTTACCTCGAGCACGTCGCCGGTGCGGCGCAGCCTCACGCGGACGACAGATCCGGGGGCGTGCTTGGTCGCGTTGGTCAGCCCCTCCTGCACGACGCGGATGGCGGCCCGCGCGGTCGTATCCGGCAGTCCGGCCTCCGCCTCCTCGTCAGCCTCCAGGCGCACGTCCACGCCGGAGGCCGCGGCCCGCTCCACCAACGCGGCCACGGAGCCGCCGAGCGGGTCGACCGGGGCGTGCTCATCGTCCTGACGCAGCACCCGGATGATCTGGCGCAGCCGGTCGGTGGCCGCGGCGGCGGACTCGCGCAGCTCGGCCGCCGCCTGCCGCAACCCCGGGGCGGTGTCGGCGGCGACCTGCAGGGCAGCGGCGCGCACGGCCAGGAGGCTGAGCTCATGGCCCAGGGAGTCGTGCATGTCCGTGGCGATGTGGGCCCGCTCGCGCAGCCGTTCCCGCCGGGTGGCCCGCGTGTGTTCACGTTCGAGGCGGGCGGCGAGCTCGAAACCGGCGGTGGCCAGGTCGGCCTGCAGGCGCAGGTACTGTCCCACCGCCCAGGGGATCACGACCATGAGCAGCAGGGTCGAGGCGGCGGAGAACCAATCCCCGCCGGTCTCGTGCCCGGGCGCGAGCAGCAGCGCGACGGCGGCGACCGCGATCAGCACGGCGACCTGCGTACTGGCGGAACGGCCGGCGGTGCGCCGCCCCAGCAGGAAGGCGAACAGGATGACGGCCGGCATGAGCTGCGACACGTAGACGTCGCCGGCGACGACCGTGCCCAGCACCAGGGGGAGCGCGGCGGCCAGGGACGGCCACCTGCGCCAGGTCGCCGCGGCGACGCACACGACCACGGCGCCGGACACCCGCAGCGCCGTCGCGCTGACCCAGGCGTGCTCGGGCAGCGGGTCGTCCGACAGCCACAGTGACGCGACGGCCAAGAGCCCCAGCAGCAGGTCCATGCCGACCTGGCGGCCACGCGTCGACGTCAGAACGTTCACGACCTTCACGCTACGGGCAGACCCCCTCACGCACCCCCGACGAAAGTCAGGGGTGGCCCCTGCCGATGGACTCATTCGTACGGGGAGGGTCGATCCATAGCGTCCAACGCATGATCCGCCTGACCGACCTGACGAAACGCTACGGCCCCACGACGGCCGTGGACGGCTTGACCCTCGAGCTGCAGCCCGGCCACGTGACCGGCTTTCTCGGCCCGAACGGCGCCGGCAAGTCCACCACGATGCGTGTGATCCTGGGCCTCGACGCCCCGACCAGCGGCACCGCCCTGATCGACGGCAAGCCGTACGCCCGGCTGAGCCACCCGCTGCGCACGATCGGCGCCCTGCTGGACGCCAAGGCCGTGCACCCGGGCCGCACTGGCCGCGACCACCTGCGTGTGCTGGCCCGCTCCCAGCGCATCCCGGCCGCCCGGGTGGCGGAGGTCCTGGAGCTGGTCGGCATGACGAGCGCCGCGGACCGGCGGGCGGGCACGTACTCCCTGGGAATGAGCCAGCGTCTGGGCATCGCGGCCGCGCTGCTCGGAGACCCGCAGGTCCTCATGCTCGACGAACCCGTCAACGGCCTGGATCCGGACGGGGTGCGGTGGATCCGCACCCTGCTGCGGTCCCTGGCCGCCGAGGGCCGCACCGTGTTCGTCTCTTCGCACCTGATGAGCGAGATGGAGCAGACCGCCGACCGCGTCGTCGTGCTCGGCCGCGGCCGGCTGATCGCCGACGCGTCCATGGCCGACCTGCTCGCAGCCGCCATGGCGGGCAGCCGCGTACGCGGTCCCGTTCTGCGGCCACTCGCCGACGTCTTCGAGGGCGCCCGGTTCGACGACGACGGCACCCTGGTCGTACCCGGTGCGCTGCCGCAGGAAGTGGGGGCCAAAGCGTTCGCGTTCGGGCTCGAGATCCACGGCCTCGAGGCCATCGGGTCCTCACTGGAGGACACCTACATGAAGTTGACCGACGACGAGGTCCAGTTCCCCTCCGCCGCGAAGGAGACCATCCGATGACCGCACCTGTCCGCGGCGATCAACGTCCGCTCGGCCTGCGCGACGCGGTCGCCGCCGAGCGGATCAAGCTGTTCACCGTGCGCTCCACCTGGTGGTTCGCCGGCGGCCTGCTCGCCCTTCTGCTGCTCATGGCAATCGTCGACGACGGCGCCGATGGTGCCGACGGCCCGGCGTCGGCGCAATCCCTGACGGTGGGACTGACGGCCGTGAGCCACTTCGGGCAGTACATCGTGGCCGCGTTCGGCCTGCTGGTGGTCACGAGTGAGCTGGCCACCCGCTCCATCACGGTGACATTCGCCGCCACTCCGTCCCGCGGCCGGGTGATGGTGGCCAAGGCCGTCGTCACCGGCATCGCCGGTCTGGTGCTCGGCGCGGCCGCCACCGCCCTGGGCGTCGGGACGGCCGCGGCCCGCCACGGCGAGCTGCCCCGCGCCCTCGGGGACGCGGCCGAGCAGGCAGCCGCCACCGGCGTCTACCTCGGCCTGCTGGCGGTCATCTCCCTGGGCGTCGGAGCCCTGGTGCGTCGCTCCGCCGGGGCGCTCACCTGCATGGTCCTGCTGCTGCTGGTCCTGCCCGAGGTTCTGCACCTGGCCGGCGAGCGGCTCGGCGCGCCGTTCCTGGACACGTTCGCCGGCTGGACCCCGGCTCAGGCCGGCTGGCAGCTGATGAGCGGCCATTGGGAGTACGTGCTGGTCCTGGTCGCCTGGGCGGTCGCGGCAGTGGCGGCGGGCATCGGGGTGCTGCGTAGCCGCGACGCGTGACCCGTCGAAGCCGCTCAGTCGTCCTCGGCGACGATGCCCGCCTCGTGCGCGACGACGGCGGCCTGCACCCGATTACGTACGCCCAGCCGCGTCATCAGCGCCGAGACGTGGGCCTTGACGGTGCCCTCCACCAGGAAGAGGCGGCGTCCGATCTCGGCATTGCTCAACCCCGCACCGAGCAGCGCCAGCACGTCCCGCTCCCGCGGGGTCAGCACCGCGACCTTCGAGCGGGCGGCCTGCTGGCGAGCCATCAGCTCACCGGACAGCTGGGCGATGACCTGGCGGGCGACCCGAGGCGACAGGAACGCCGCTCCTTCGTGCGCCGCGCGTACCGCTGCCATCAGCTCGTACGGGTCGCCGGACTTGAGCAGGAACCCCGACACCCCCGCCTCCAGGGCGGCGGCCACGTACTCGTCCTCGCCGAAGGTCGTCAGCATCACCACCGCCGTCTCCGGCACCACCCGCCGCAACTCCGCCGCAGCGCTCAACCCGTCCAGGACCGGCATGCGGATGTCCAGCAGGACGACGTCCGGACGGTACGCGCGGGCCTGCTCGACGGCCTCGTGGCCGTCCGCCGCCTCGGCGACCACCTCCACGTCCGGGGTCGCGCTCAGGATCGCCCGCACCCCGGCACGGATCATCGCCTCGTCGTCGGCCAGCAGCACCCGGATCACGACGCACACCGTACTCCGCACGGCGCCGGAAGGCGCGAGGTCTGATCGCCGCCAGCGGAGACCTGCCGTAGCCGGTGATGCCGGCCGCCATGAGCACAACGGACATGGATCCAGAGGTGATCTTGCATCAGGCTCCCGGCCTGCCCTTCACCGGCACGGGAACATGGCGCGGTCATGACGGCATGGAACGATTCCTGGCTCTCTTCAGTGAGGTCTGGGAATCGATGGAGTTCCTGGAGCAGGAGCATTGGGGCGACGAGGACACCGTGGTCGTGCGGAACCGGGTGCGTTTCCGCGCCCGCGCCACCGGCCGGGAAGTCGACACCCTGATCGTGCAACGGATCACCGTCAGGGACGGACGCATGCTCGAATGTCGCCCGTTCTACTGGAACCCCGGAGCCGTCGCCGATGCCTGCCGCCGGCGTGACGCTGATGCGTGACTCGGACGGCGGGATCGCGACCTCGGTGCCGGAATGCCCAAAAATGGGTGGCCCTGATGTGGTGCGGGGCGTAGAGCTGTTGACTGGGCGACGCGCGGCACCGAGCCCGCCACTGTGAAAGGAAAGGCATTCGTGAGCCGGAAAGTCATCCTCGACGTGGACACCGGAACCGACGACGCGGTCGCGATCATGTTCGCGGCGCTGCATCCGGAGCTCGACCTGATCGGCGTCACCACCGTGAACGGCAACGTGCCGGTCGAGAACACCACCGACAACACGCTGCGCGTCCTCGACTGGATCGGAAGGTCCGACATCCCGGTCTTCGAGGGCCTGGCCCGCCCCATCGCCCGGCTCGGCTTTCCCACGGCCAGGGGTGACTCAGACGGCGGTCCGCACGGCAAGGCGCTGCCCATCCCCGAGCCGCGGAGCGTGCGCCAGGACACCGGAGCCGTCGAGTTCCTCGTCGAGACACTGCGCTCCGCAACCGAGCAGATCACCCTGGTTCCCGTCGGTCCGTTGAGCAACATCGCCACCGCGCTCGCCATTGATCCCGCCCTGACGGAGGCGGTCGACGAGGTGGTGATCATGGGCGGGGGACACGCGGTGACCAACATGACCGCTTCGGCCGAGTTCAACATCTGGGCCGACCCCGAAGCCGCGAACGTGGTCCTGTCCGCCGGCTTCGGCCGCCTCACCCTGGTGCCGCTCGACGCCACCTACCAGGCCCTGGTCACGCGGGACACCTGCGCCAGGCTAGAGGAGTCGGGGACGCCCGCCGGGATCGCGGCCTCCCGGTTCATCTCCCGGCGCATCGACGCCTACGACGGCACCGTGAACGCCGCCGACGCCGCACCGGTTCACGACGTCGTCTGCGCCGCCTACCTCGTACGGCCGGAGGTCATCACCACACGCAGCCTGCACGTCACCGTCGAGACGGCCGGCCCTCTGACGATCGGCCGGACCGTGATGGACACCCGGCTCAACAGCACGCAGAAACCCAACGCGGAGGTCGCGTTCGGCGCGGACCCGCAGTTGCTGGCAGACCTGCTGCTCGACGTCTTCACCCGGCCGCCCTCGACGACCGCCGCATCGGTGAGCCCGCCGCCGGAGTAGGTCGCGGCCGGCTCCCTCGAGTCAGCCGGTCAGTGAGTCAAGAAGTCGTAGCGGTGGTCGCGGGCGAGGGAAGCGGGGTCCAGTAGCCGACGCTATGCGAGCACGGCCGTGATGGTGCGATGACCGATGTCCGCCATCTGCGGGTTGTCGGCCGAATGGGCCAGGAACGCGAGCGACAGCGCGACCGCCCAGCCTCTGGCCCGTACCCAGATGTCGTCACCTGCCGCGTGGTCGCCTGCCGCCTGATAGGCCTTCCTGAAGGCGTCGTGGCATTCCGCGGGCAGGAGCATCCACGCCACGGACAAGTCCGTGGCAGGGTCGCCGGAGGTGATGTCACCGAAGTCGATCACGCCGCTGACCCGGCCGTCATGGACCAGGATGTTGGCGGGGTGGAGGTCGCCGTGCACCCACGCCGGGGGCCTGTCCCACCGCGGAGCCGCGAGCGCGGCCTCCCATACGCGCGTCACCGACCCGTGGTCGACCAGGTCGCCCACGATGCTCAGGTTCTGGGCGACCGTCGCCTGGCGCTCCTCGAGCGGGACGCCGCGGTAGGGGTTGGGGGGCGCGTCTGGAGCCGCGGGAGTGTGCAGAGCCCCGAGAAACGTGCCGAGTGCGACTGCGGCGTCTCCCGGGTCAGCCGGCGGATTGCGCGCGGCGACCTGTCCGGGCAGGAACGGGACGACACTCCAGGGCCACGGGTAGCCGAGGTCCGGCTTCCCGACCCGCACAGGCGCGGGAACCGGCAGCGGCAGCCGGGGCGCGAGATGGGGGAGCCAGCGCTGTTCGTGCATCAGCAACGTGGCGGCCACCTCGCGCCTCGGCAGGCGGGCGACCAGGGCTTGGCCGACTCGGTACATGACGTTGTCCCATCCGTTGGACATCAACTCGATGGGGTGGTCGGCAAGGTCGGGGTGCTGGACGGCCAGGAGCCGCCGCACCAGATCGGGGGAGACATCCACCTCGGCGGCCGGCATGCGATGAGGTCCCACCCCGCGACCCTAGCCGAGCAGAGCGCTTGAAGGCGATCTTCGTGGTAGCGGCCACATCCGTCCCGTTCGTCGGCGTCCCGACGACCTCAACGACAAGACGGCGGGCACCATCACGGTCTACGACCCGTGGAAGCCGACCGGTGGCACGCACACCATCAAGGCCTCCACTTTGGCCGGCGTCCTCCAGCCGGGCGGCAACATGTACTACATCTCCAGGCTCTGAAGTCGCGGGCCACCTGAGGTTGCGGGGTTTGCGTAGATCGCCCTAGCCTGCGGGGATCATGGATGCCGTGAAGCGGTTGCTGGTGGCAATGGCGCTCATGGTCTGCGGCTGCTCGGCCGCAGAGCAACCCGCGGCGCACCGGAGGCCGAAGCCCACCGGGTCGCCGACGGCCAGTCCTCACCCGAGTCCACCCGCCACGTACGGGAAGAGCGAAAAGCTGAAGACCGGCCCCAAGCTCAGGACGTTTCCTGCTCTATCGGCAAGACCCAGGGCGTGTGCGCAGCCCGGGTTGAAGAGCGACCAGATGCGGCCCGCGTCGGGGCGGCGATCGGGCTGGAGGTTGCTCCATGTGGACCGGCAGGTCAACCACATCGGGGAGTTCGATGTCGCCGGTGACGGAGCCGTGTGGGCGCAGACGGCCCGAGTGGTGCCCGATTCCCTCGACCAGGAGATCGACATCCGCCGATGGCACAAGGGGGAGTGGAGCACCTTCGAACGGCATCCGATCGGCCCGGACTCCGTGGACGGCGTCTACGCGCTGACCACCGACTCGGCGCGGCGGGTCTGGGCGTTCGGCACGACGGCTCCTCCGGGAGAGGACGACGTGGTGAGCCGGATGTTCATCGGCACCTTCCGGAACGGGCGGTGGGACGACGTCGTCGTCGCGGACGAAGACACCCAGGAGCTTGATTGGTCCGTGGTCGGCGCGCGGAGCGGATGGGCGACGGTGGGCGACCTCGTGCTGCGCTGGAACGGCCGCGGCTGGCTGCGGCAGTCGGGCAAGCCCTCGGGCGGCCTGCCGTTCGGCGAAGGCCACGACATGTGGGCTCTCGACGGCGACCGATCGGTCCTGCGCTGGGAAGGCACCGGCTGGCGGAGGCTGAAACTGCCTGCTCTGGGCACGCGCGCACTCGACAGCATGCCGGAGCAGTGGCTGACCGGACTAGTCCCGTACGGCCGCGACGACGCCTGGGTGGTGGGCAACGTCGGCTGGGACATGGACAACGAGGAGTACGAGGATGCTCCGATCAGGGCCAGACCCGTGGCGATCCACTGGAACGGCTCGTCGTGGGCGTGCACCTGGGGGCCGATGCACCGCACCTTCCGCCAGGCGGCGCCGGACGGTGAGGGCGGGCTGTGGGTGATCGCCGATCGCCAGTACGAAACCAGTGAGCTCTGGCACCTGTCCGGCGGCCGGTGGACCAAGGAGTTCCTGCCCACCCCTGCCGGGAAGGGCTTCTTCGTCCACAACCTGGTCAAGCGCCCGGGCGCGAACGAGGTCTACGCCACCGGCCATGTGACGGAGGACGACCTCGTGGACGGCTCGCTCTCCGAAGAGCATCGAGGAGCCCTCTGGCGCACGAAGTAGGGAGGTGCCTGTGATCGTCGTCGATGCCGTCCTGGACACCTGGGGAACGGCGGACTTCACCGCCTGGCCGGTCGCCGAGCCGGGCGAGGGGCACATCCTCGCCCTCTCGGGCCAGATGAGCATGGCCGAGGTCGGCGCCGCGATGGCGGTCGTCTTCCGCCACGGCGGCATCCCGACCGCGCCGATCGGCGATCTCCACCATCTGCTGGACCGCCACCTGGCCGAAGCGGAAGCGCTCACCGCCCCGGGCGGGCTCCGGGTCAGGGACACGACCACCGATGCCGAGATCCTGCCGGGGTGCTGTTGCGGCCTGGAAAACTGGCGGGAGTGGCGCAACGTCCTGCACAAGGAGGACATCTGGCTCGGGCACGATCCCGGCACCGATCTCGAACACGTCGCCGGAGCCGTCCGGCTCCGGCAGGAGTCACGCCGCTCAGGCCTGCATGAGGTGGAGATCCGGCTCGACGACCTGCCCGCCCATCTGACCGCGGTGCGCCTGCGATTACGGGGCTTCCTGGGTCTCGTCCGCCAATGGGCCGGCGAGACCGCCCCACTGGCCGCCGACCGCCTCGTCACCGTTCTCGACGAGAACTTCGGCATCAACGACCCTCTCGAACTCGATGCGAAGGGTGGATAGGGCCCGTCAGTCGTCGAGGACGGCCAGATCGAGCCGGAGGAGGCGCTCGGGGTCGGCGATCACGTCGATGGCCACGATCTTGCCGCGTGAGACGGTGATCCCGATGACCGCGATCGGCTGCCCGCCCATGGTCGCGACGACACCCGCGGCTCCGTTCACCAGCGCCGGCCGTACCAGTGCGGAGGGCTGGTGGAACCTGAGCCCCTGGCGGGCGACGGCCGCCGCACCGCGGACCACCACGGAAAGATCCGGACGTGCCGTCCCCCCGTCGCATCGCATCACGACATCCGGGTCGAGGACCGCGACGAGGGCGTCGAGGTCACCGCGGCGCGCCGCGGCGTAGAAGGCGTCGACCACTTCCCGCTGACGGCCGATGTCGGGGTCGGGAGCTTGTACCTCGGCTCCTCGCACCCGGCGCCGGGCCCGGCTGGCGAGCTGCCTCGCCGTGGCCGGGGAGCGCCCCACCATGGGGGCGATCTCGTCGAAGGGCAGGTCGAACATGTCGTGCAGGACGAACGCCAGCCGCTCGGCGGGGGTCAGCGTTTCGAGCACCACCAGCAGCGCGAGTCCGACCGAGTCGGCCAGCAGCGCCTCGTCCTCGGGGTTCATCCCCTCTGTACGGGCGATGACCGGGTCGGGCACGCGCACGCCCATGGGCTCCTCACGCCGCGTTCTGCGCGAGCGCAGCACGTTCAGGCACACCCGGGCGACGATGGTGGTCAGCCAGGCGCCGAGGCTGTCCACTCCGCTGGGATCCGACCGGCTCGCGCGCAGCCACGCTTCCTGGACGGCGTCGTCGGCCTCGGCGAGCGAGCCGAGCATCCGGTACGCCACCGCCCGCAGGCGGGTCCGGTTCTCCTCGAAGCCCTCCGCCAGCCAGTCGGATTCGGTCATCGGTCACGTTCCTCCGCCGCTAGGTGTCGTATAGGTGACCCCTCAAATCCGGCTGATGTGACAAGGGCCCCTTGAACGCAGGCAGGCGGCGGACACTCCTTCCCCTTCCTGGAGAGATCGAGTATGACGACGATGACCGAGCTCGGCGAGCTGACCGGCGACTACGTCCTCGACCCCGCCCACACGCGGATCGGCTTCGTCGCCCGGCACACGATGGCGACCAGGGTGCGCGGGCGGTTCGACGAGTTCGAGGGCCGCGCACGCCTGGACGGCGCCGACCCGTCGAAGTCCAGCGTCGAGCTGACGATCCGGGCGAGGAGCATCCAGACCCGCAACCGGCGGCGCGACGACCAGCTGCGCGGCCGGTTCCTGGATACGGACCACCACCCGGTCATCAGCTTCAGATCGACCGAGGTGCGGCGGGTCGGCGAGGTCAGCTTCAAGGTCACCGGTGACCTGACCATCCGCGGCGTGACGGCGCCGGTCACCGTGGACCTCCAGCTGACCGGCGTCGAGAACGGCCCCCGGGGCGACCTCCGGGTCGGCTTCCAGGGCGGCGTCACGATCAACCGCAACCACTGGGGTGTGAACTGGACCGCCGCGACCGGGGTCCTGATCAGCGAGAAGGTGGCGTTGGATTTCGACGTCGCCGCTGTCCGGCAGATCTGACCGTGCCTCACAGGCCCGGCTCGAAGCCGTTCGCGGGTGGCCGGGCGCCGTTGATCAAGCGGTGCCAGGTCTTCACACCACGTCGGCGAGGCGGTCCACCTGCGTGGGATCGAGGCCGTAGCAGTAGAGCATGACCTCGTCGGCGCCCAGGTCGGCGAAGGCGGCGATCGCGTCGCGGATCGCCGCGGGTGTGGTCAGCATGCCGGCGACCATCCGGTCGGCCATGCCGGTGAAGGCGTAGTACGCGTGCATGTCGGCCTTGGCGTCGTCGACCACGGCCTGAGGGCCGAGTGCGACGTTGACCTGGGCGACGATGCGGGGGTCGCCGTCGCGCCCGTACTCCTTCCAGAACGTGCGGACGGTGTCGAACAGACCGCCCGCCCACGAGGGCGCGGCGGCGGCGAGGAAGCCGTCGCCCCAGCGTGCGACGCGTTCCAGCGCGGCGGGCTTGAAGCCGCCGAAGAGCACGTGGGGACCGGTGGGACGGGTGGGCGCGGGGCCGATCGGGCCGACGCCGTCGCCGTACGGCTCGCCGGACCACAGGCGGCGCATCATCGCCATCTGCTCGTCCAGGCGACGGCCGCGGGTACGCAGGTCGACGCCGGTGACCTGGTGGTCATCCTCCCGTCCCCCGACGCCCAGACCGAGGACGAGGCGGCCGCCGGCCATCCGGTCCAGGGTGGCGGCCTGCTTGGCGAGCAGGGCGGTGTCGCGCAGCGGGGCCAGCAGCACCTCGGTCTGGATGCGGACGCGGGACGTGGCGCCCGCGAGGACGGCGAGGGCGATCAGGGGTTCGGGGTTGTGGTAGACGAGCCGGTCGAGCAGGCCGAGCGTGCTGAAGGGGCCGGCGTCGGCGCGCCGGGCCCAGTCGAGCAGGACGGAAGGGTCGCCGATGGGCAAGCCGATTCCGACGTTCATGGAAAGGACCTCCGAAGGGAAGGGTCGGTGAAGACTCCTGCCGCCCCTCCGGCGCCTCATGGAGGTGGGACGCTCCCGCTCTGCGGCGCACTTCTGGGGAACGTCTCGTCGAAGTGATCACACTGTACGGCGAGCGATGATCGTCCGGCAAATCGCGCCCAGAGATAAGGGCGTAGATAATCCGCAACGAAACTACAATGGTCTCATGACGGCCATGGCTCCGGCGCGTACCGTGCCTGATCTCTCGTTCCTGCTCGACCACACCAGCCATGTGCTGCGTACCCAGATGGCGGCGGCACTCGCCGAGATCGGGCTGACCGCCCGCATGCACTGTGTGCTCGTCCACGCCATCGAGGAGGAGCGCACCCAGATCCAGCTCGCGGAGATCGGCGACATGGACAAGACCACGATGGTGGTCACGGTGGACGCCCTGGAGAAGGCCGGGCTGGCCGAGCGCCGGCCGTCCAGCACCGATCGGCGGGCCAGGATCATCGCGGTCACCGAAAAGGGGAGGGAGGTCGCCGAGCGCAGCCAGAAGATCGTGGACGGCGTGCATCGGGCGGCTCTCGACGCGCTGCCGGAGGACGAGCGGGAGGTGCTGCTCCGAGCGATGAACCGGCTGGTTCAGGGGCACCTCGCCACTCCTGTGGAGGGGCCCCGGCCGGCTCGCCGGCCCCGGCAGTAGGACGGCAGGACCCGGCGGTCACTCCTCCTGGGCGAAGGTGATCACGATGTACCTGCCGTTGGCGTAGCTGACCACGGGCCGCTGGAGCATCTCACCCACCCTGCGGGCGACCGCCTGGAACAGCTCCACCATCTCCGGGGTGTCGGCGCTCACCCTGAACCGTCCGTCGGTGACAAGGTGCTCGGCGACAAGGGGGGCGAAGTTCGCCTCGCTCCGGGCCCTCTCATCCGCGGTGAGAGGGGTGCGCCGGAACGCGGGCTCCGTGCCGAGAGGGTGGGTCATCTCCGTGCTCCTCCTGATCGCCGTCCCTCAAGGATGCCATCGATCACGAGTGCGGCGTGCGGTGGTTGCGCGCCCGCGTGGGCCTCGCCGATCCGGCAGAGCCACCCAGCCATCGCACCAGTCGGCCACAGGTCGCTCGCAAGCACCGGGGCCAAGAGTGGGTGGCGTGACCCGTGAGCGGAAGAAAGTGACGCCGAAACGACGTCCGCAGGACGACACCGCCGATCGGCCTTCCCGGCCTTCCCTGCCTTCCCGGCCTTCCGGGATGAAGGCGGCCGGCAGGCGTCGGTCCGGGCAGGTCCCCGAGCGCATGGGACGCGGGGCGACTGTCGGGATGGTCCTGTGCCTTCTCATCCCGGTGGGCCTGCTTGTCTGGCTGGCGGTCACGGTGGTCCGCGTCGCCGTGCCGGAGATGGGGACGGCGAGCGGCGACACGGGCGCGACCGGCACCGCGACCGTCGTGTCCTGCGAGCCCATCGAGAGAGGAACGGGGCGGACCGGGTACACGGCGTACGACTGCGAGGCATACTTCGTGTTCGACGACCGGGCCAAGGAGCCGATCGTCATCGACACCGTTCCGGACGCGGAGGTGGGTGAGGTCTTCCCTGCCGCGTTGGCCCCCGAGGGGGACAGGGTCCTGCCCACGGGGGCGCGGGGGACGTGGAGAGGGATCCTGCTGCTCAGCGCATTCCCGTTCGGCGTGGCGCTCATCGCGTTCGTCACCGCCCTCATCATGCGATCGAGGAAGGCGATCGTCTGGACGGGGGCGCTGGGAGCCCCGTTTCTCATCGCGATGATCATAGGGACTGTCATCGGGACGTGAGCACGGGCTCGGCGAAAACCGATGGGAAACTGTCGGTGGCCGGTGATAGAAAGCGGGTTCGAAGTCCTGCCTAGCCGCATCGGGGGCGGTGCCTGTGACGACCACCAGCACTCCGGAGTTCTCCGTGTCCGGGCCGCGCTACAACCGGCGCGGTCCGGTTCGCTGGCTCTGGTCCCATCTGCGCCGTCATCCGCTCCACCTGGTCGGCTTCCTCGGCGGCTCCATCGTCATGACGGTGCTCAACGCCATGGTGCCGCAGCTCACCGGTGACGCCTTCGACGCGGTGCTGGGGAAACAGGGCACGCCCATGGACGCGCTCGGGCTGATCGCGCTGGCGTTGCTGGCGATCGTGACGGCCCGCGGGTTGTTCGACCTCGTCGCGCGGCTGTCGAGCGAGGTGCTGGCCAAGCGGCTGGAGCGCGACGCGCGTGACGAGCTGTACGTGAGCCTGCTGGGCAAGAGCCAGACCTTCCACAACCGGCAGCGCGTGGGCGACCTGATGGCCAGGGCCGCCAACGACATCCGGCAGCTCTCGATCATGATCACGCCGGGAGTCGACCTCATCGTGGACTCCGGGCTCACCGGGGTCGTGCCGTTGTTCTTCATCGCGGCGATCGATCCGCGGCTGTTGCTGGCGCCCGGGGTGTTCGCGGTGGTGTTCGCGATCGCGCTCTGGCACTACATGAGGCAGCTCAACCCGGTGGCGACCCGCATGCGCGAGCAGTTCGGCGATCTCAACGCCGGGCTCAACCAGGCCGTCCGGGGCATCGAGGTCATCAAGGTGACCGCGCAGGAAGGGCAGGAGCGGCAGCGGTTCCGGGCCAACGCGCGGCGCTACCGCGACCTGTTCGTACGGAACGGGCTGGTGCAGGCCCGCTACCTGCCCACTCTGCTGTTCTCGTTCGCCATGGCCGGAGCGTTGTGGCACGCCCTCTACCTCCACGGCATCGGCGCGATCACCGTCGGGGAGCTGGTGGCGTACATGGGGCTCATGGGCATGCTCGGGTTCCCCACGCAGATGTCGATCTTCACGTTCTCGCTGATCCAGATCGGGATCGTGTCGTCGGAGCGGATCCTCACCATCATCACCTCCGAGAGCGAGATCGAGCAGCCGGTCGACGGGCACGCCGCGCCGATCAGCGGAGAGATCGTCTTCGAGGACGTCACGTTCGGCTACGAGGAGGACGGCGATCCGGTCCTGCGGGGAGTGTCCTTCACCGTGCGGCCCGGCGAGACGGTGGCGATCGTCGGGGAGACCGGGTCGGGCAAGAGCACGCTCACCAAGCTGGTGCCGCGGATCTACGACGTCACGGCGGGGCGCATCCTCGTCGACGGTGTCGACGTGAGGGAGTGGGACCTCGACTCGCTGCGGTCGCAGATCTCCACGATCGAGCAGGACATCGTGCTGTTCTCGCGGTCCGTGGCCGAGAACATCGCCTTCAGCCTGGGGCAGCGGGCCGACCGCGAGGCGGTGGTCAGGGCCGCCGAGGACGCCCAGGCCGCCGAGTTCGTCGCCGAGCTGGAAGACGGGTACGACACCGTGATCGGAGAGCGCGGGGTCACGCTGTCCGGCGGGCAGCGGCAGCGGCTGGCCATCGCGCGGGCCCTGCTCACCGATCCGGCGATCCTCGTGCTAGACGACTCCACCAGCGCCATCGACTCGGCGACCGAAGACAAGATCCAGCAGGCCATCGGGCGCATCCAGGAAGGCCGGACGACGTTGCTGATCACTCATCGGCTGTCGCAGATCCGGTGGGCGGACAAAGTGCTGCTGCTCCGACGTGGTGAGGTCGTCGACTTCGGCACCCACGACGAGCTCATCGCGCGCAGCCGCCTCTACCGGCGGGTCTTCTCTCACTACGACGAGGTCGAGATGGGTGACGAAGTGCGTGAGGAAGAGTCTCTGCTGGCGAGCGAGCAGGGAGGGGCGCGCTGATGGGCTTCCTCATGGACGGCCTCGACGCCGAGGACTACGACCGCACCTACAACGACCGCGATCTGCTGCGCCGGATCATGACCTACTTCCGGCCCAAGCTCGGCGCGATGTTCCTGGTCGCCACCATGATCGTGTTGTTGTCGGCGAGCCAGGCGGCCATACCGGCGCTGGGCAGCCTCGCCGTCGACGCGATCGCGGACGGCAGCATCGGCGAGGTCGGGTGGCTGCTCACGGCCGCGATCCTGGTGGCCGGGGCCTTCTCCTGGGTGTTCAACTTCGTGCGGCAGAAATACAGCGCCCGGGTCACCGGCGACGTGGTGCTCCGGCTGCGCGAGGACGCCTTTGACGCGGTGCTGGAGCGCGACCTGTCGTTCTACGACGAGACGCCGTCCGGCAAGATCGTCAGCCGGGTCACGTCCGACACGGACGACTTCGCCACGGTGTCCACCCTGACGATGGATCTCATCAGCCAGGTGCTGATGGTGGGCTTCGTCACCGCGCTGCTGTTCGTGCGCAGCGTCGAGCTCGCGTTGCTGACGTTGCTGGTCGTGCCCATCGTGGTGGGGCTCGCGCTGCTGTTCCGGCGGATGGCCAGGAGCAGCACGCGGCGGGCACAGCGGTCTTTGAGCCGGGTCAACGCCAACCTGCAGGAGACCATGGGCGGGATCGCCGTGGCCAAGAACTTCCGGCAGGAGCGGCAGGTCTACGACGAGTTCCGGCCCATCAACCGGCAGAGCTACCAGGTGACGCTCCGCCAGGGGTTCGTCTTCTCGACGATCTTCCCCGTGCTGTTCCTGGTGGCCGGGCTGGCGACGGTCGCCCTCGTCCAGCTGGGCGGGACGAGGGTGCTGGAGGGTGGTCTGTCGGCCGGTGACTGGTATCTGTTCCTGCAGGGCGTCGCGCTCTTCTGGTTCCCGCTGACGTCCATCGCCGCCTTCTGGTCGCAGTTCCAGCAGGGGCTGTCCGCGTCGGAGCGGGTCTTCGCGTTGATCGACGCCGAGCCTCGCGTGGTGCAGACGGATGCGCAGCCGGCGGGCCGGCTGGCCGGGCGGATCGAGTTCCAGGGCGTCACCTTCGGCTACGACCCGGACCATCCGGTGCTGCGTGACTTCGACCTCGTCATCGAGGCGGGGGAGACCGTGGCGCTCGTGGGCCACACCGGCGCGGGGAAGTCGACGCTCAGCAAGCTGATCACGCGGTTCTACGAGTTCCAGGAGGGCCGGCTGCTGATCGACGGGCGAGACATCCGCAGCCTCGAGCTGGGCAGTTACCGCAAGCAGATCGGCGCGGTGCCGCAGGTTCCGTTCCTGTTCAGCGGCACGGTCGCGGACAACATCCGATATCCGCGGCCGGACGCCGGCGACGACGAGGTACGCGCGGCCGCGGCGGCCGTGGGCGGCGGCGACTGGATCGACGCCCTGCCCAACGGGCTGGAGACGGACGTGGGGGAGCACGGGCGGGCCCTGTCCATGGGGCAGCGGCAGCTCGTCGCCCTGGCCCGGCTGCTCATCCAGGACCCGGCGATCGTGGTGCTCGACGAGGCCACGGCGAGCGTCGATCCGCTGACCGAGGCCCAGATCCAGGAAGGGCTGGACGTGGTGCTGGCCGGGCGCACCTCGATCGTCATCGCGCACCGGCTGTCGACGATCGAGCACGTCGATCGCATCATCGTGCTCGATCACGGCCGCATCGTGGAGCAAGGCGATCATGGGACGTTGCTGGCGCGTGGCGGGCGTTACTGCGAGGTCTACAACACCTACTTCCGGCATCAGTCCCCGAACTATCGCGCGGGTACCGGGTTCGTCGCCGTCGCAGACTGACGCACTACCTAGGCTCCCGGTCGGTGCCGTCGCTGCCGCCGGTGACCCCGTGCTGTCGGTGCGGTGGTGCGGTGCGGTGCGGTGGTGCCGTCGATGCTCTGCTCCCCGGTGCTCCCGGTGCTTTGGTGCTTCCGGTAGTTTCGGTGCCCCCCGTGGCGGTCTGGTGCGGTCTGTTCGGGCCGGTGCCGCCTGGTGCGGGCCGGTGCCGTCGGTTGTGCGCTCCGTGCGGGTCGGTGCCGTCGTTGCCGTCGGTGGTGCGATCGGCACTGTCGGTGCCATGGGGGCTGCCGTGACCGGTGAGGAGCGGCGCCACCGACGAGAGGGGCGATGGCGCGGCGGCCGGGCGTAATCCCAGCGTGCGGGCCTGATCGGCAGGCGGTGAAGGTTTCATGGGCGCCGTTCCCAGGACTAGTCTCGAAAGAGAAGGGATACGGCCATGGACATCAACATCGTGCTGGGGGTCATCGCCTTCCTCCTCTTCCTGGCTGTGGTCACCGGCGTGCGGATCGTCAATCAGGTGGAGCGCGGCGTCGTCTTCCGCTTCGGCAGGGCGCAGGAGCAGATCCGGCAGCCCGGACTCCGCCTCCTCATCCCCGTGGTCGACCGCCTGCAGAAGGTCAACGTCCAGATCGTGACGATGCCCGTCCCCACGCAGGAGGGCATCACGCGCGACAACGTCTCGGTCAAGGTGGACGCCGTCGTGTACTTCCGGGTGCAGGACCCCATGCGGGCCGCCGTCGAGGTGCAGAACTACCTGTTCGCCGTCGAGCAGGTGGCGCAGACCTCGCTGCGCTCGATCATCGGCAAGAGCGAGCTGGATGATCTGCTCACCAACCGCGAGGAGCTGAACAGGGGCCTCGCCCTGATGCTCGACAGCCCGGCCCTGGGCTGGGGCATCCACATCGACCGGGTGGAGATCAAGGATGTGCAGCTGCCCGACTCCATGAAACGTTCCATCGCCCGTCAGGCGGAGGCCGAACGCGAGCGCCGCGCCCGAGTGATCGTCGCGGACGGCGAGCTCAGGGCCTCGCACAAGCTCGCCGAGGCCTCGGGCATCATGGCGCAGACACCGGGTGCGCTGCAGTTGCGCCTGTTGCAGACGGTAGTGGAGGTCGCCGCGGAGAAGAACTCCACGCTGATCATGCCGTTGCCGGTGGAACTGCTGCGCTACTTCGACCGGGCGACGCAGAGCAGCACTCCGTCCGAGGCCGGCCGTGCCGCCGAGACCGCCGCCACGGCGGACTCCGAGCGGATCCGGCAGGAACGGGAGTCGCCCGCCCTGGCGGAACGTGGGGCGCCCGGACTTCCCGACACGGAACGCGAAGTGCCCGGATTGCCCGATACGGAACGGGAAATGCCTGGGTTGCCCGACACCGCCAAGGAACGCGCGGAGATCGCTTCCGCACGTACTGCGGCTGACGGGGACGCCCGCTGAGGACGACGTCCGCAGGGTGGGCAGGCACGAGCAGACCGCCAAACAGGGAAAGCCGATCCCGCGCAGGCAGGGAAAAACTTGGCCCGCGAAACCGGGGAAGACAAGGAATCTGCACAGGCGAGAGGCAGCATGGATCTGCCGGGAGGCCAGGCGCGATCGTGGCGGGCCTGGCCTCCCGCTGATTGCGAGGGGCCTGGCCTCCCGCTGATTGCGGCGGGCCTGGCCTTCCGTCGATGGCGGCGGCCGTGCGTGGTGCCGTGGTCAGCCGACCTTGGCGGAGGAGGACGCGGTGTCGAGGCGGCCGGCGTGCGGAGCCTGCGGTGCGGGGGCAGGCGACGAAGTCGCAGTCCCGCCTGCCCCTGCCCGTTCCGTGCGTCAGCGGCCGGCTTCTGACGTGGCGACGTCGAAGATGTGCATCGCGCCCTGGTTGCTCCCCTCCGGGAGGATGACCGCGTCGACGACCTTCCCCGGGTCGAGCGCCGCCGGTCGGGTCGCGAACACGCGGAAGGTGCCGCCACCGGTCGAGCCGTTCGCGTTGTTGCGACCCGTCACCGCGATCAGCTCGGTGTTCCCCGCCGACGCCGCCGCCGCCCAGTCGGTGAACTCGATGGCGATCTGCTGGGCCGATCCGTCCGTGTACTCGACCGTCGCCGTCCCCGCCGCGGGCCCGTTCGTTGCCAGGCCGAGGAAGGAGATGGCGGTGGCCGGCGCGTCCTCCAGGTCGATGCGCTGGCCGTGCGGGAGCCAGTTGTCCGGCTTGCCGGGCTCGACGTCAGGCCAGGTGAAGGTGATCCCCGTGCCGTCGAGCGGGATCCGGGCGCCCGGCGAAGCGCCGGCCCGCGCGAGGCTCTCGCGGGAGAGGGACCAGTCGCTGAAGTCCATCGAGCCCAGGTTCCCCTGGCCGTCGGGAGTGGTGCCGACGCTGTTGCGGGCGTCGGCGCCATCGGTGTACGAGGGCGGCACGTCATCGGCCCCGGTCTCCCACGTGCCCGGGGTGGCCGACATCCCGAAGTCGAGGGTGCCACCGGAGCGCACGAACGCGGCGTCGATCCAGGACGCGCTCTGCGGGCCCGGTTGACGCGCAGGCCGGTGGTGTAGCGCTTCCCGTCCTCGACGCCCTCGGCCTTGATCCTGATGACCCGGTCGCCGTCCACGGGATCGATGGCGATCTTGTCGAACATCGGCGCGCTGACGATGAGGTCCCCAGTGCCGTAGATCGTCGGGAACACGCCGAGGTTGGCGAACACGTACCACGCGCTCAGCGAACCCTGATCGTCGTTGCCCGGCAGCCCCGAGGGGGAGGTGTCGTACATTTCCTGAACGGCGCGATACAGCACGTCGGTCGTCTTCTGGGGTGCCCGGAGCCAGTTGTACACCCACGGCGTGCTGAACGCCGCCTGGTTGGACAGGTAGTTCCCGGTCTGGGTGTACGCGCCCGCGTCGAGCTGCTCCATGAGGACGTCCAGCGCCTTCATCGAGGCCTCGAGACCGCCGCGCTTGTCGATGAGCGTCGACAGGTTGTGCGGAACGAGCCAGCCGTACTGGTACCCGGTCGACTGGTTGAACTGGCCGCGTCCCTGCCTGTCGTCACGTACCCGCAGGTCGAAGGCCCTGTCGAAGCCGGTGCGCTCCCTGGGGCGGATGTGCCGGGTCTCCGGGTCGAAGACGTTCATCCAGCTCTGTGCGCGCGCCATGAAGAAGTCGTACGACGTCTTGTCACCGAGGCGCTGGGCCAGCTGCGCGATCGCGAAGTCGTCGATGGAGTACTCGAGGATCCGCGAGGTCGCGAAGTCGCCCTTGCGATTCTCGATCATCCCGGTGGCGAAGTACTGGAAGCCGTCCGTCCGCGTCGTGGACGTCGCCGGAAGGACCTGCGTGGAGATCATTGACGCTTGGCCGTCACCTTGGCGCCGTCGGCGAAGGTGATCCAGGCGCCGGTGTCGTGTCATCTCGCCGTCCTTCCAGACGCCGTACGACTCGAAGGCCCTGTCGTAGGTGGTCGAGAAGTACGCCGGTAGTAGTTGCCGTTGTCGCACACGTCGGCCCCGGTGAGGACGGCGCCAGTATCGATCATGAAGGCGAGAGGCGTGCGACGCCCGGTCGTCGTGCGGATCAACGACGGATGGCCGCGGGCTCCAGATTTACAACGCTGTAACGAACTCCGGCGGCGCTGTTTACAACGTTAGATACAACGATGTACAACGGGGCATTACCACATGGGGTCACAGGAGTGTGATGGAGATGTCCCTGGATAACCTGACCCGGCGGCGTATGCTCGGCCTCGGTCTGGGCGCCCTCGTTCTCACCGGTTGCGGCGGGGGCGGCGGGCCGCGGCAGGCCGCTCAGCAGACGACGGCGTCGACGGCCGCCCCCACGACCTACACCGGCCCGGCCGTCTCCCTGGCCTTCTGGAACGGCTTCACCGGCGGCGACGGCCCGTTCATGAAGCGGCTGGTCGAGCAGTTCAACGCCGCCCACCCCACGATCAAGGTGACCATGAACGTCTACCAGTGGGCGGACTACTACGCGAAGGTCCCCGCGGCGGTGGCCGCGGGCCAGGGGCCCGACCTCGGCATCATGCACGTGGACAGCGTCGCCACCAACGCCGCCCGCCAGGTGGTGCTGCCGCTCGACGACGTGGCCAAGGCGCTCAACCTGAGCGAGGCCGACTTCTCGCCGCCGGTCTGGCAGGCCGGCGTCTACAAGGGCGCCCGGTACGCCATCCCGCTCGACGTGCACCCGCTCGGCATGTTCTACAACAAGACCGTCCTGTCCAAGGCCGGGCTCGACCCGGACAACCCGCCCAAGACCGGCGAGGAGTATCTGGCCGCGCTGGAAGAGCTGAAGAAGGCGGGCATCCAGGGACACTGGGCGACGCCTTTCCCGTTCACCGGCAACATGCAGTTCGGAAGCCTGCTCTACCAGCACGGCGGGCAGTTGTTCGCCGACGACGCCAGCGTCTCCCGCTTCGCCGAGGAGCCCGGCGTGCAGGCCCTGACCTGGCTGGTCGAGCTGATCAACAAGGGCTACAGCCCCAAGAACGTGGGCCAGGACGCCGACTTCATCGCCCTGCAGAACGGCAAGGCCGCCTTCAACTGGAACGGCATCTGGTCCATCAACACCCTGCGCGGGGTCAAGAACCTGGAGTGGGGCGTGGCACCGCTGCCCCAGATCGGTACGGAGCCCGCCGCCTGGGCCGGATCCCACCAGTTCGTCATCTTCAAGCAGCGCAAACCCGACCAGAACAAGCTGACCGCCGCCAAGGTGTTCATCAACTGGATCAGCGGCCACTCGATCGAGTGGGCCAAGGCCGGGCAGGTGCCCGCACGCAAGTCCATCCGCGACGGCGCCGAGTTCCAGGCGCTCAAGGAGCAGGCGGCGATCGGCTCGCAGATCGACAACCTCTACTTCCTGCCCTCCGTGGCCGGCATCGGCGACGCCTCCGCCGTCGTGGACCAGGCCATCAACGCGGCGATCCTGCTGAAGAAGAGCCCGAAGGACGCACTCACCGAGGCGGCCGCCAAGGCGGACAAGATCCTGGAGCAGAACCGGAAGAAGTACGGCGCCTGATGGCCACGCTCACCGCGAAGGCCGGCACGGCCCGGGCGACGACGCCGGTCGCCTGGTCGGGGCGGGCCACTCCGTACCTCTTCATGGCCCCGTATCTCGTGTTGTTCGGCGTGTTCGTGCTGGCGCCGGCGATCTACGGGCTGTGGGTGAGCCTGCACGACTGGGACTTCCTGCTCGAGGGCAGGCCGTTCGTGGGGCTGGACAACTACACGGCGCTCTTCGACCCCGCGTCGGCCGTCTACGGCGACTTCTGGATGTCGATGCGGGCGACCGGTGTGTTCACGCTGCTCAGCGTGCCGTTCCTGGTGGTGCTGCCGCTCGGGGTCGCGTTGCTGCTCAACCGGCCGTTCCGGGGGAGGACGTTCTTCCGGGGCCTGTTCTTCGCTCCGTACGTGCTCGGCGTGGCCGTCGTCTGCCTGATGTGGCGGCTGCTGCTCGACCCCAACCTCGGGCTCGTCGACTGGCTGCTCGGGACCGACATCGCCTGGACGACGTCGCTCCCGTGGGGGTGGGTCGCGCTGGTGGGCGTCACCGTGTGGTGGACGCTGGGGTTCAACGGCGTGATCTATCTGGCGGGCATGCAGGACATCCCGCGTGAGCTGTACGACGCCGCCAAGGTGGACGGGGCCGGCCGGTGGGCCGAGTTCCGCCACGTGACGCTGCCCGGGCTGCGGCCGGTCATGTTGTTCGTGGTGACCACCACCATCCTGGCCTCGGCCAACATGTTCGGGCAGTCGTACCTGCTCACGCAGGGCGCGCCGGGCGGCGAGACCAGGACCGCGATCGTCTACATCCTCCAGCAGGGCCTCGCCCAGTACAAGATGGGCAGCGCCTCGGCCATGAGCTACGTGCTCACGCTCGCCCTGATCGTGGTCAGCGTGATCAACTTCCGGCTGTTCAGGGGGCGGTCATGAGGCGGTACACCGTCCTGGTCGCGCTCGCCGTGGTGTTCGTGGCGCCGCTGCTGTGGGCGCTCGGCACCTCGCTGAAGAGCCAGACCGAGGCCACCCGGGTGCCGCCCACGGTGTGGCCGGCTGAGCCGACCGCCCGGGCGTACGGGACCTTGTTCGAGGGCACCACGCAGACGCCCGTGCTGCGGTGGTTCGCCAACAGCCTGATCGCCGCGACCGGGCAGATGATCCTCGTGCTGGTCGTCTCCTCGTTGGCCGCGTACGCACTGGCCAGGCTGGAGTTCCGGGGCAAGCGGGTGATGTTCGGCGTCATCGTCGGAACGCTGCTGGTGCCGGGGTTCGTCTTCCTCATCCCGAGCTTCCTCATCGTCGACGCGCTGGGGTGGCTCGACAGCCTGACCGTGTTGATCGTGCCGGGGGCGGCGGGCGCGTTCGGGGTGTTCTTCCTGCGGCAGTTCTTCCTCGGGCTGCCCCGGGAGCTGGACGAGGCGGCGCTCATCGAGGGGGCCAACCACTGGCACATCTTCCTGCGGATCACGCTGCCGCTGTCGAAGCCGGCGCTGGCGACGCTCGCGGTGCTGAGCTTCCTGAGCAACTGGAACGACTTCATCTGGCCGATCTTCGTGATCTTCAGCCCGGACTACTTCACGCTGCCGCCCGGGCTGTCCATCCTCCAGGGCGCGTACACGATCGACTACCCGGTGATCATGGCGGGGGCCGTGCTGGCCAGCGTGCCGGTGCTGATCCTGTTCGCGCTGACGCAGCGCTACGTCATCGAAGGCATCTCCCGTAGTGGCCTGAAAGGCTGATACATGCGTATTGCAGCGGTCGCTTCCCTCGTTCTGTCGTTACTCTCGCCGCCCTATGACAACCCGGTGTCGGCGGGGTTCGCCGACACGTTCGCCGATCCGGCGGTCGTCCGGGGGCTCGACGGTTACTGGTACTCGTACGGCACCTCCGATCCGCTGCGGGAGGGCGAGGGCCGGCACCATCGGCTGCCGATCGCCCGGTCCAGCGATCTCGTGGAGTGGACGTACGTGGGGGACGCGTTCGGCGAGGACAACCTGCCGCCGTACGCGGCGCCCGGCAGCCTGCTGTGGGCGCCGGACGTGCGTTACCTCGACGGGCGGTACGTCATGTACTTCACCGTCACGAACACGGCGAGCACGCCGCACCCCTGGGACTTCTCGATCGGCGTCGCCACGGCCCCGTCCCCGACCGGGCCGTGGACACACCAGTCCGCTCCCGTGGTGCCGCCGCGGCCGGCGGGGGACTCGTACTGGAACACGATCGACCCGGCGCAGTTCACGGACGTGGACGGGCGGAAATACCTCTACTTCGGCGGATTTTTCGGGGGATTGTGGGTTACGGAGCTGACCCCTGACGGGCTGCGTACGGTGGGGCAGCCGACGCAGGTGGCCATCGACAACAAGTTCGAGGGCGCCTATGTCGTGCGGCGCGACGGCTTCTACTACCTGCTGGCCTCGTCCGCGAACTGCTGCGCCGGCCCCACGACTGGATACTCGGTCCTGGCAGGGCGGGCCACCAGCCCGCGCGGGCCGTTCGTCGATCGCGAGGGGCAGCCGCTGCTCGCCTCCCGCGCCGGCGGGACCCCAGTCGTCGACCAGAACGGCAACCGCTGGATCGGCGTCGGTCACCACTCTCAGATGACGGACCTGTCCGGGCAGGACTGGATGCTCTATCACGGGATCGACCGGGCGGACCCGTTCCTGGACGAGCCGTACGGGATCAACGAGCGGCCCATGCTGCTGGACCGGCTCGACTGGATCGACGGCTGGCCGGTGGTGCGGGCCGGGGCCGGGCCGTCCGAGCGGTCGGCGGAGAGGCCGGTCACGCGCGGGTACGTGGACGAGCGGTTCGCCGGCGGCCTGTCCGGGTGGCGGGACACGGCCGCGTGGGCTGTGCAAGACGGATATGTTCGGCATGCCGCCATGGGGAAGGCCACGCTCACGGCCAGGCGCGGCGTCGGCGGAGACCTGCGTGCCGAGACGGATCTGAGGCTGTCAGGCGGCCGGTCGGCAGGGCTGCGCATCGGCGGAGCAACGGTGTCGCTCTCCCGCAACAGCGTTACCGTGACGGCGGGCGGGGCCACCCGCACCGCGGCCCTGCCGGGCGGCGCGGCGACCTGGCGCAACCTCGCCGTCACCGTCAAGGGCCGGACGATCATCGCCGAGGTCGGCTCCGCGGCCCGGCTCGGCGACCCCCAGGCCACGGTGCGGCTCGACGCGCCCGTCCCGCTCTCCGGCGCGTTCGGGCTGGTCACCGAGGGGCAGGCCGACTTCGACAACGTCAGCGTGGCGCGCCTCACCACCCCCGTCACCCGCCCGGCGCCGACCCCGCGCCAGGGTCGGCTGATCGACGCCGACGAGTTCGATGGCGGGTTCCACAATGGTGCCCGCGGCTGGCAGTGGGTCCGCGAGGACACCTCCGCCCGCGTCACCGACGGCGTGCTCCGCTGGCCCGTCCAGGGCGCGGACCTGGTCGGCACGGCCAACACCGCGAGCGTCCTGCTCCGCACGCCGCCCGAGGGTGACTACGTCGTCGAGACCAAGGTGACCCTCGACCTGGGCGAGGACACGGTACGCAACTACCAGCAGGCCGGCCTGGTCGCCTACGTCTCCGACGACGACTTCGCCCGCCTCAGCCAGGTGGCCATCTGGAACACCCGCCAGGTCGAGTACGGCAGGGAGCTGCCGTTCGCCGACCGGCTGTCGTACGGCGGCAACATCGTCGGCCCGCCCGCCAAGACCACCTGGCTCCGCCTCGCCCACCACGTCGACCCGGTCAACGGCGAACACGAGTTCCGTGCCGGCTCAAGCCGCGACGGCAGGACGTGGACCTGGGGCGGCGTCTGGACGTTCCCGAAGAGCACCGCGCCGCGCATCGGCCTGGTCGCCCACGGGGGCGCACAGCCCGCCGTCAACGCCGAGTTCGACTACGTGCGCGTCTACCGAAGCAGGTGATCAGTCGTGCACCCCGGAACCGTTCGGGGTGCACGACCCCATGACCAGGTCCATCATGGATCTACGGGTCCGCGCTGCCGAGCCCACGCGCGCGCCGCCACCGCCACCGCCACCGCCACCGCTTCGCCGAAGGCCCGCGCCCCGGCGCCCGCGGCCGCCGTACCGGACACGGCAAGAAACGCAAGCGCTAAACGGTGGTCACGGCCCAGCCGTGCGCGGCCAGCAGCCTGCGCACGCCGTACGCGCCCAGCGAGGAGAGACGGACGACCTGGCTCCCGTACACGGCATCGAGCGCCTGTCGCGGAATCCCCCCGAGGAACCCCTGCACACCAGATCCCCGATCGGCCGACGGATCATCCTCCCGCCAGAAGCCCGCGACCAGGTCTTTCACCGTGGGCTCCAGGAGGCTGGGAGCAACGGCTTGGTCGGTCCGCTCGATCACCCCGGCCAGCGCCCAGTCGCCCATCGCGGCATGCACGGCGCCGAGCAGACTCCCGCTGAGCCCGTAGAGGCCCGTCACATCCCCCGTGGCCGCGGCGATGGGCAGGGCGGGAAGCAGCACGGGCAGCGGTCGTTCCGCCAGCTCGTCCAGGATCTCGGCGGTGATCGGGAACACCACCTCCTGAGGCGCCTGCCGCCCGTAGTAGGAACGATCCTCCTGCTCAGCCTGTACGCGAGCGCGCATCAGCTCCGCCAGCAGCCGCGCCCACGTCTCCAAAGGCTCGTCTTCCCACGTACGCACGGCATCCCCGGCGACCGCCTTGGACCCGCGGATCTCGATGAGTCCGCTCTCCACCGCCGCGCACCACAGACCATGCAGCGCAGGCAGATCCTTGGCACTGCGGAGCTTCCTCTCCGGCCGCGGAACCCCATCCCCAGACGGAACCTCGATCTCCGGCAGCGCCGGCAGGAGGAACTCGTCCAGCCCAAGCTCATCCACCGCCTGCACGGCGTCGTCCGGCCGCAACACCCTGCTCGGCGTCACGGCCCGCCCGCCGCCGGAACCCACCCAGTCGGCCAGGGCAACCGCCCGCCGTACCAGCTCGGAGGCGGCGGCCTGCTCACCCAGCTCCTCGATCGATGCGACCCTCCGCGCGCGCAGCACCCGATCCTCGCCCTCCCCTTGGACGAGCCAGGGAAACAACGCCGCGAACACCCGATCGATCTCCTTGACCGAGACAGGCAAGTCACGCCCCAGCCGCGCACCCTTATGCCGGAACCACCGATTGAGCGCCTCCCGATCGTTTTCGGTGAACGTGGCTGGCGTGTATTCGTGGGAATCCTCTTCAGGCGCGGCACCGCGACCCTCCGTACAGACCGGGTAACGCGTGTCCGGCTCCGCCTCGGTGATCTCCTCCACCTCGACCCGATGCCGCCATTCGCCACCCAGGTCGTAGACGTAGTCCAGGACCGCACCGCGCCGCGGCGCGACCTGGACCAGCCGCACGGAATCCTCGTGGACCAGAGGCGGCCCGAACCCGAGCAGCGGATCGTCCCGCAGCAACATCTTCGGCACGTACTCGACAGTGGCGCCGATGAATTTGTGCAGGTGCTCGCCCTCCCACGCGAAGGCGCCCTGCAGAACGTCGCTCAACTCGCCCAGCGTCATCTCGGAGGAAACCTGCAGCCGCCGCCACACCGCCGGCCGGATGTCCTGCAGTGTGATCTTGAGGTGATGCACCTGCGGGCGAGCACCGGCCAATTGCGACATGAGGCGGCTCCATCTCCTAGGGGGGATGGAAAGCCTAGGGGGAC
The DNA here is from genome assembly GCF_008065375.1 of Nonomuraea sp. SYSU D8015. Taxonomy (GTDB): domain Bacteria; phylum Actinomycetota; class Actinomycetes; order Streptosporangiales; family Streptosporangiaceae; genus Nonomuraea. Next base: position 49,906 of record NZ_VJYI01000013.1, on the reverse strand, counting down.
ATCCGCCGCCCTTCCACCTACGGAGCAGAGATCTGCCCGGCCGGTATTTGTGAAGATTCTTCAATCGCTTCGCGGCGATGGCGGGGGCCGAGGGGTCTTCGGCATGTTTGGGGATGTGCCGACCATCCCGGCAAAACGGACTCACCCTGTGAATACTCTGCCGCCAGGCAGGACCGCCCCAGACGCCTCTCTTTCAGAGGAACGCGCTGACCTCGGCGGCGAACTCCTCCGGGCTCACGATCCGAACCCCCAGAGTCTCGGCCTTGGCCCGCTTGGAGCCGGCCTTCTCTCCCGCCACCAGCAGCGACGTCTTGGCCGACACGCTGGAGGACGCCTTGCCGCCGGCGCGTTCGATCAGCTCGTTGACCTCGTTGCGCGACAGCGTCGCCAACGGGCCGGTCATCGCGCCGGTGACCACCACCGACATCGACGCCAACGGCAGCCCGCTCAGCACCGGATCTCCCTCGGCGGGCGGCGTGGCACCGGGCTCGGTCATGTTGACCCCCGCCTGGACCAGCTTGTCGATGAGCGGGGCGAGCTCGATCAGCTCGGCCACCACGACCGGCGCCTTCTCCGGGCCGATGCCCTCCACCTGCTGGATCGCCTCGGCGCCGGCCGCGCGGATGGCGTCCATCGTGGCGAAGTGGCGGGCGATGCGGCGGCTCATGGAGCGGCCGGTGCCGCGGACGCCGAGCGCCGCGAACACCCTGCTCAGCGGCCGGGCCTTGGCCTGCTCGATGGCGGCGAGCAGGTTGTCTGTGCTGGTCTCGCCCATGCGCTCCAGGTCGAGCAGTTGCTCGCGGGTGAGGAAGAACAGGTCGGCGAAGTCGGTGATCAGGCCGGCGTCGAGCATCTGCTTGATGCGGTTTTCCGCCAGGCCCTCGATGTCGAGCTGGTCGCGGCCGACCGCGTAGATGATGGACGCGATCGCCTGGCAGCCGCGGCCGCGTACGCACCGCCAGCGCTCCTGCGACCTGTCGATGGCGTCCCCGCACGCCGGACAGACCTGCGGGATCGGAATCGGCTGCTCATCGCCGGTGCGCAGGTGCACGACCGGCGCCTCCACGCGGGGGATCACGTCGCCCGCCTTGTAGACGGTCACGCTGTCGCCCAGCATCAGGCCGCGGCGGGTGATGTCGGCGACGTTGTGCAAGGTGGCATATGTGACGGTGCTGCCGTCGAGCTTGACCGGCTCCAGCACCGCGCGCGGCGCGATGACGCCGGTGCGGCCGGTGTTCCACTCCACGCCGATCAGCTTTGTGATCTTCTCGGTGGCGGGCAGCTTGTACGCGATGGCCCAGCGCGGCGCCCGCGAGCTGAATCCGGCCTCCGCCTGGTCGGCCGCCAGATCGCACTTGATCACGATGCCGTCGATGCCGAACGGCAGCTCGGGACGGGTGGCGGCGATCTCCCCGATGCGCTCCTGCACCCGCTCCAGCGTCTCGGCCACGATCCCCGCCACGGGCGTGGCGGCCGTGGTCTGCACGCCCTGCGCGGCCACCCAGCGCATGATCTCGCTGTGCGGCAGCTCGCGCAGGCGTGTGGCCAGCTCGGAGTCGTCGTCGGGCGGCGGCACGACACCGTAGCCGAAGAACGTCAGCTCACACACGTACGGCCGCTCACGCGTGCGCAGCGTGCCCGCGGCGGCGCTGCGCGGATTGGCGAACGTGGTGCCGTCGTGCGCCTGCCGCTTGGCACAGGCCTCCTCGAACTGCGACGTGGTCATCATGACCTCGCCCCGAAGCTCCACCGTGACCGCGTCCGCCAGCCGGTCGGGGAGGCCGACGACGGTGCCGATGGCGTGTGAGACGTCCTCGCCCGCGGTGCCGTCACCGCGGGTGACCAGCTGCGTCAGCCGGCCGTGCCGGTAGCGGGCCGAGATCGCCAGCCCGTCGAGCTTGGGCTCCACGCTCCACGCCGTGACCGGCCGCCCGATCCTCCGCTCCAGCCCGGCCACCCAGTCGGCGAGCTGCTCGGCGCCGAACACGTTGTCCAGGCTCAGCATCGGCACCGTGTGCGGCACGTCGCCCACCACGGCCCCGGCGGCCACCTTGCCGGTCGGCGAGGACGGCAGCACCGCCTCGGGGTGGGCCTCCTCGTACGCCTGGATGCCGCGGACCAGCCGGTCATAGGCGTCGTCGTCGATCGTGGAGGTGCCGTCGGCGTAGTAGGCCGCCGCGGAGTCGACGGCCAGCTGCACGGCCTCGGCGTAGGCCGTGTCGTCGGCCAGGACGGTGAAGGGGGGCGTCTCGGTCATAGATCCATCATGGCGAGGGTCACCGACAATTCGCGGGCCCTGAAACGGCGCTTCACGTCCGGTGGAACGCCGCCGCCCTCAGCCGGCCGGCGACTCGCGGGCCTGGTCGGCGGACGTGCGACCGGCCATGACGAGGCCTGTCGCCTGCAGCGCCGCGGCGCCGACCACGAGGAGCAGCAGGCGCGGCAGCCACGCGGCGTAATAGTGGGGGAAGCCGGTGGCGCCGCCGTCTCCCACCAAGAGCAACGCCCACTTGAAGAACGTCAGCACAGCGGCGACCGGGTAGAACGCCCAGCCGATCCACGCCAGCGCCGCCACTGCGAACCTGGCCGGACCCTTCAGCCTGGGCAGCGGGATGCCGCCGCAAGTCACGGAGATCGCGGCGAGGCCGACGAGGAAGACCAGCATCTCGCGGTCTCCGCGCACGTCGCGCATGTCCTCGGCCAAGCCGTCGTCGTCCGGGGTCGCGCCCATCACCTCTGAGCCCGCCGTCGCCATGAAGGTCGCCTGCTCCACGGCGTACCGCATGGCCAGGTAGTGCCCCGCCACGTAGGCCGCCGCCAGGACCAGCCCGGACACCAGCGCGACCGGCCCACGCCACGCGCCTCGCCGCACCGGCCACCCCTTCGATCGACGGATCAGGAGATCATACCCGTCAAGCGGTCATCCGACCGGCATGGTGGTGCTCTCGTCGGCGGCCGGGCTGGCGGCCGGACGACCGGCGGTACCGCTGCTCGCCGGCTCCGGCACCGGCCTCCTCGGCCGTGCGGACGGCGCGCCGCTGCCCCCGTCGGCCGTCGCGGGGATCCTGCGAAGCCGAGCGCGCCTGACGGAACGTTCACCCCGCCGTCATCCGGCTCTGTCATGATCCATGGGATCTTCCGGATCCTTCTGACAGGAGAACGATGACTGCATTAGCTCGGCGTGCGCTGCGGGCCGCTCTGGCGGGTGGCCTGGCAGCCGCCGTGGCGATCTGGCCGGTGGGGGCGCCGGCCGAGGCGGCGGCGTCCGCCACCGTCTCGGTCGATTTCACCAAGCCGGTGCGTACGCTGTCCGCCACCGACTACGGGATCGGCATCACGGGGTACGGCGAAGGCTCGTACATCACGAACGCCCCCCGGCACCGCGAGCTCCTGCGGAACCTGAAGCCGGGCCGGATGCGCATAGAGCTCCACTACCAGGAGCCGGGCAACTACGCCAGCCCGATCATCTGCGGCGGCTGGAAGTGCGACACGACCGTCTCAGCCGACGCGTGGATCGCGGCCATCCGTGACCTGGGCGCCGAGCCGGTCGTCATCCTCCAGGTGGACGGCCGCGTGAGCGCCGAGGTGAACCGCGACGACGCGGTGGCGCTCTACCGGCACTTCGCGGCCTCCGGGACGCCGGTGCGCAGGTTCATCGTCGGCAACGAGCTCAACTGCGCCTGCCACCCGGAAAAGCCGGAAATGTCGGCGGCCGAGTACAGCCGGCGATTCAACATGATCACCGACGCCCTCGACGCCGTCGACTCGGCGGTGCAGGTCGGCGGCCCCGCCACGGCCTGGAACGACCTGCCCTACATCAAGACGTTCCTGGAGGGCTCGCGGGATCGCGTCGACTTCCTCGACTACCACGACTACGGCAACGGCGACGAGGAGGTCACCGACGAATACCTGCTCGGCGACGTCATCCGCGCCTACGAGACCGAGATGAACGAGGTGCGCGCCCTCGCCAGGTCCGTGCTCGGCCGCGACATCGACATCCAGATCGGCGAGTTCAACTCCGACCACCAGGACACCGACGGCCACCGTACGCTGACCCATTTCAACACGCTGTGGGGCGCGGCGGCGCTCGGCCAGATCCTGCACGCGGGAGGCGCCGCCTACCAGTACGGCGACAAGAACGGCCAGCTCGGTCTGACCAGCGAGAGGGGCGAAGGCGGTGTGCCGCGCAACGAGCCGCTGCCCATGTACCACGGCATCGGCATGTTCACCGGCGAGGGCCTGTTCAGGCCGTTCGGCAAGACCATGGTGGAGGCACGCGCCGACAGTGGCCTCCTGCACGTGTTCGCCTCCGACGCGGCCAAGAACGTCGTCCTCGTCAACGTGGGCGCAGAGCCGCTGGACACCTCACTGACGCTCACCGGCCTGACGGCGGGGACGGCCGCGATCTGGCAGAGCACCGGCGACGCGTGGGCCCCGCACCGCACGGGCACGGTCGACGTCGCCGGGGGCAAGGGCACGCTCACGCTGCCCGCGCGCTCGGTCACGACCCTGGTCCTCGAGGAGCAGGGCCTGACGGCCACGTACTTCGACAACGCCGACCTGACCGCGCCCAAGCTCACCCGGGTCGACCCCCAGGTGAACTTCGACTGGGGCTTGAATGCCCCCGACCCCGCCGTGTCCCCCGACACGTTCAGCGTGCGCTGGACCGGCAAGGTGATCGCCGACCGCGCCGAGACGTACACGTTCATCACCACCAGCGACGACGGCGTCCGGCTCTGGGTGGACGGCACGCTCGTCGTGGACAACTGGACGGACCACTCCAAGCGCGACGACAGCGGCCAGATCGCTCTGACCGCCGGAGCGCATGACATCAAGATGGAGTTCTACGACAACGGCTACGACGCCATCGCCCAGCTCCACTGGTCCAGCCCCACCATCACCCGCCAGACCATTCCGGCGGAGAAGCTGCGTACGGGCTGACGGCGGCGGGCCTCGGAGAGAGCGCGGCTCTCCGAGGCCCGCGGCCGGGTCGTCAGGTGCCGTCGATCAGGCGGACGGCGATGGCCGGGCTGAACTGCCCGGCAGGCGTGTCCCGGGCGATGCCGCAGTTGCCGTCGGAGTCACCGGGGACCTTCACCCACAGCAGCATCTCCGTGCCGTCGGCCCCACCCAGCTGCGTGGTGGTGCCGAGCTTGCGGCCGGCCGGGTTGCACCACTCGCCGTTGGAGCCGTTGCCGTTGCGGCTGGTGTCGATCACCCACTTCGCGCCGCCGCCGAGGGAGGCGTTGACCGACGAGGCGTACGTGGCCGACTGGCTGGTCGTGTAGTAGTTGGAGACGTTCACCGCGAAGCCGCGGACGTTGCCGACGCCCGCGTCCTTCAGCCGCGCCGCCATCTTGTCGGCCGCCACCCAGCCCGCGTTGGCCGCGTCGAGGTAGGCCCACGTGTTGGGGGTCTTGTCGCGGAACTGCTCGGTGGCGTACGTCAGCATGCGGTTGCGTGCCTCGATCTCGGTCCCGTCCATGCAGCCGAAGTCGCCGAGCGAATCGGGCTCGATGATGACGACCGCCGGCCGGTTGCCGATCCCGTCCGCGAACGCGGAGATCCACGTCTTGTACGCCGACTCGCTGCCGGCCCCGCCCCCGGAGTGCTCGCCGCACGCGTCGCGGCCCGGGATGTTGTACGCCACAAGGACAGGCAGCTTGTCGGCGGAGTCCGCGGCGGCCACGTAGTTGGAGACCGCGGCGCGGATGTCACCGCTCCAGCCGCCGAACCACCGGGCCATCGGCTTGGACGAGATGGCCGACTCGATGCGCGCCGCCCGCGAGTCACCGGAGTTGTTCCGCACCCAGACCGCCGGGTTGGAGTCGGGATCGACGTAGAAGCCGCTGGTCATCGCCACCGGCCCGGACCCCGGCTGCGTGGTCGTCTCGGTCAGCGAGACGTTGTCCACGAAGAAGCTGAACCCGGCGTTCTTGCCGAGCTGGAACGAAACCTGCCCCGCCGACGTGCTCAGGCTGGAGGTGAAGGGGAAGCTGAAGCGCTTGCTCGCCGTGGTGAGCGAGATCGCCTTGGTCAGGGTGTTCGTGTACGGGGAGTCCGCGAGCTGCACGGTGGTGACCGCCGTGACCTGGGCAGAAGCCGAGGCGTCGAACGACAGGGTGTACGACTTCCCCTCGGCCAGGGGGATGTCGTTCTGCCCGATCATGGCGTCCCACGGGTTGGCGGTGCCGCCCGCCACGTCGACGCGCAGCCGGCCGGCGTCCACGGCCATCGACGTGTTCGCCGACGCCCACCACGGCGCGGTGCCGCTCGCGAACGTACCGTTGACCACCAGTTCCTGCGCGGCGGCCGCGGGTGCCGCGATCACCACCGATAACGCCGTCGCCGCCGAGACCGTGATCGCCATCACACGGTTGAACGATCGCACGTATCGAGTCCCTTCTGGTTTTCGGAAACCATGCGGTGATCAACTATCACAGGGATTCGCGGCTTTCGCGGTGGTTTGTGAAAAGGCGCGTCCGCCGGCCGCCCTCCGAGATGCGTCTGTCAGTCGGTCAGGCCGTCGTACCACTCCGGCCTGGCGACCTCTCGCGAGTCGGGCATGGGCCCGGCGCCCGGACCGGGATCGATGTAGACGTCGACGGTGTCGGAGCTGCGGAAGCGGGTGCCGTTGACGATCCAGTCGTCCTTGACCCGGCCGGCGGAGACGACCTCGTCGAAGAATCCGTTGTCCTCAGTGACCCACAGCAGGCGATAGGCGACCTTGAGCTCCCGCCGGCGCAGCTCGTCCCGTACGGCGGCGACGGTTTTGCCGCGCGTGGTGTAGCCCTTCAGCGCCTCCTCACCGGACGGATCGTAGAGATCGGCCTCCGCGTAGGTCTCGCCCGCCCTGGCGGGCCGGCCGACGCCGAACACGACCAGCTGGGAGAGATTCGCGGGCAGCCAGACCTTGCCGCAGAACGCCGACGCGCACGGCGTCATCTCGTGCACCCCCACGCTTCCCGGCCCCTTGAAACCCCCGGGGACGATCGGCCCGAGCAGCATGCCCACGTGCTCGGGCGCCACCGGGACGACCTTCACCCGCACCTTGAGCCCGACCGCGCGGAACGCCTCCTCGAACCGTCGATGGTCGGCCGCGGGATCGGTGATGGTGACGCTGAAATACTCGTCCCCCCTGGCAATGGAGACGGCCGCGTTGGCGTATTCCGTCGCCGGACCACGGGATGGCAGACCGACGCCGACGGCGATGGCGACCGCCGCCGCCGCGACCGCCGAGATCAGAACCGGCAGCCGGACTCCTCCCCGGCGGAACCAGGACGACCGGCCGCGCGCCTGCGGCGTTTCCATGATCGCGGTACGGAGCTCGCGGGCGGCGGGCCCCTGCGCCGGCGGGTGCGGTGCGAGGTCGAGGGCCTTCACCAGTCTGTCGATGTCGTTCATGCTTCCCCCATCGCGATCGTCGACGACGGCCGCCGCTCCAGCAGCGCCGCCAGCCTCTTACGGGCACGGTGCAGGCGGGACCGCGCGGCTATCCGCGTACAGCCCACGACTTCGGCGATCTCCTCGCTGGTCAGCCCCTCCCAGCACGCCAGCGCCAGCACCTCGCGATCCCGCCCGGGCAGGGCGTCGAATGCGGTCTGTACATGCTCCAGATCGACCGGCGTCACCGGCCGGCCCGCGGCCAGCTCGTCCCGCAGCCGGTCGACGAGCACCGCCCTCCGGGTCGCACTGCGCCGTTGATTGGCCAGCACGCGCCGGGCCACGCCGTACAGCCATAACAGGGCCCTGTCACCCTCGGGAACGTCGCCGATGCGCCGCCAGGCGGTGAGGAACGTCTCGGAGATGATGTCGGCGGTGTCGTCGGGGGAGCTGGTACGCCGGGCCGCGTACTGGTGTATCGCCGGGTAATAGGCGTCATAGACCGCCTCGAAGCGATCTCGTTGTGTCACAGGATCTCCTAGCTGAAGGTGCCGGACACATCGGTAAGTGTCCGGCGTCCTCCGCCGTGTTGCAGACGCCCGGCGTTTTGACCGCGGGAGCGATCAGCCCCGAGGATAGGGCGGCCATGGAGAAATTCGACCGGCCGGACGCCCGCTTGGCGGCGTTCGGCGACCAACTGCTGGACGTGCATGACTGGCTCCGTGAGGAGCTCGCCCGCCTCAGCGACGACGTGGACGCCTATCCCGACGGCGGCACCCCACCGAGGGGGCTGCGAACGCACTGCCTGACCTTCTGCACCGCGCTGGAACGGCACCACACCGGCGAGGACGACGGCGCGTTCCCCGCCCTGGCCGCGCGCCACCCGGAGCTGGCACCTGTGCTGGACAAACTCCGCGAGGACCACCACCTGGTCGCCGGCATCCTGCGCAGGATACGCGAGCTGGTCGAGGGCCTGACGCCGGAGACCGGCGCGGACCCCCAGGAGGCTCGGCGGGTTCGCGGGGAGTTGGACGGCCTGCGCGCGATCGTGGAATCGCACTTCAGCTATGAGGAGCGCACCATCGCCGGGGCCCTCAACGTCATGGACGCCTCGGAATGGCGGGGCGAGCGGCCTGCCTTCCTGCGCACCGATCCGGTGGAATGAGGCGGTGCCGCTGATTATGTCGGCGACCATCAGTACGGTGCTCGCCATGAACCCGCGTGGCATCCCAACCGGGAGGTGTTCATCGAGCCGGAGTCCATACCCATCGTCGTACGTGATCAGCACGTAGGTCTCCACTGGCGGCTCTGCGGACGAGCTGATCACGGAGAACGGAGCGGAAGTCGTCGGCTCGACCGTCCAAGATTTGCCGGCCATGAGCTCTTCTCGGATCCGATCGGCAAATCGTGCGGCGTGCAGTCCGTCAGGGCCATCCACCCCTCTCCAAGCGGTCTCGACGGCCTGGGCTACGTGTTCCCACGTGATGAGGTAGCGAGCTCGATCCGGGAGCCACGTCGGAGTCGACGGAACGCGATCACGTGTGATGTAGAGAAGATCGACCCGGAGTCCCGGACGGGGACGGCCATGGTCACTTTCCGGTAGCTAGGAGTTGGTGGTGGCTACATCATCCTCCTGCGGACCGACAAATCGCCTTAGAAGCAGCGCGCGAGACCAGCCGGACCCATTCCGGCTCACGCCTGGGAAGGTCACCGGATGGCCGTGAGGTTGATGACCATCTGCCTGCCCTTCAGGGGGTAGGTGAGCAGGTACACCGTGCGGTGGTCCATGTAGGTGGCGTTCATGATGTCGGCAGAGGCCTTGGTGCCGTTCTCGAATCGGACGCCGAGGTCGCCTGTGCGGCGGGTGGCGAGGTCGTGCAGGTAGAGACGGCCTTCCGTGCCGACCCGGCCCCTCGGCCGGAGCAGGAGGAACCGGTCGAGAGCCGGGACCACGGACAAGGGGGCCTGGGCCGGCAGCCGGTGGTCGCCCGAGCCGTCGCGACGGCGGGCACGCTCCGAGCGCCTGTCCACGCACCAGGTGAGGGAGCACACTCTGGGGCGGTCGCTTGCCGTACGCTCCTCTCCGTTGAGGACGTTGACCAGGCGCGCGAACGAGGGACGCGAGTCCGACAAATCGCCCTCGACGCGGCTGGCGCGAGCCGCCCAGGGCCATTGGAGCAGATGGAGTCGTTCCGTGCTGGGGACGAAACGGGGCTTGCCGCCCGACAGCGGTGCCTCGTAGACGCCGCCCTCGATGCTGCGCGACCAGACGACCTTGTCGCCCGCGACGGACAGCACGTCGATGTCCCCGTATTTCATGGTCTGTCGGATGGTGGTGACCTTGTGTGCCGTTCCTCCGCCGACGGGTGCCGCCCAGATGTCCAGCGCGCCTTTGACCTTCCCCCAGGACACCGTGTACCAGACCAGCCGGCCGCTGCCGGTGACGACGGGAGAGGTGTAGTCCGTCCGGGCCGGTGGCGTCGGCGCGACCAGCCGACGTGCCTGCCCGGACGCCACGTCGTACGTCCACAGGACGGCCGGGTCCGCGCTGTTGCCCTTGCCCGTCCTGACCAGCAGCGTTCGCGCGTCGATGAACAACTCGGGCCGGAAGCTCAGTCCGTTGCGCAGCGCCCTCGGCAGCGAGTGCACCGCGCCCGGCCACAACTTCTCCACCGGTGCCGGGGCTGGGGCCGGTCTGTCGGCCGGCTCCGGCGGTCGGCTCTCGCGGGGGAGGACCTGCTGGATCACCAGAGTGGAGACGACCACCAACACGACGACAGCGGCCGCCGTCACCAGCGGGATGAGGCGACTGGGGCGCGTCGACGTCGTCGTGATCCTGGACAGGAACCGGTCGGGCGGCGGCGGCTCCTCGTCACCCGCCATGTCGTGGAGCGTCTCGCGCAGCAGATCCTCGATGTTCATCGCAGCTCCTTCATGGCGTCGAGCTCCGGCGCGACCTTCTTCAGCCGTTCGAGTGAGCGATAGATCTGGCTGCGTACCGACCCCACCCGGATGCCGAGGACGGCGGCGATCTCGGTCTCCGAGAGGTCCTCGAAGTAGCGCAGCACGAGAACGGCGCGTTGGCGGGGCGTCAACCGGCCCAGAGCCGCCCGCATCGCCAGCCGCATGTCCGCCGCGTCGGCATGCCCTACGTCGCCGTGGTCGGGCAGGTGCTCCGTGGAGATCTCGGCCGCCCGCGAACGACGCCGCCACCAGCTCACCTGTTCGTGGTAAATGGCACGGCGCACGTACCCCTCCACGGCCCCGGGATCGCGCAGGCGCCGCCAGTTGGCCGCGGTCTTGGCCAGCGCCGACTGCACCAGGTCCTCGGCGGAGTGCCGGTCGCCGGTCAGCAGGTAGGCAGCACGGAACAGCGCTCCCGAGCGTTCGACCACGAACCTCTGGAAGTCGGCCTCGCGTTCTGGATCCACCGGCCCTCCTCGCCATGTCACCAAGCAAGGACGCGAGGGATGCGACGATCTATGCCAGACTTCGCGAAGACGCTTTCCGTGTACGGTGGCACGCCCTGAGACTCAGCGGCCCATCGCCGTCTCCCGCTCCACACGCGACAGCTTCTCGGGATTGCGCACGTAGTAGAGCCCGGTGATCAAGCCGTCCTCGATCCGCATCGCCATGACACCGTCGATCTCCCCGTCGAGCCGGACGAGCAGAGCCGGTCCGCCGTTGACCTGCACCGGCTCGAACGACATCGCGGCGCCGACCTTGTTGAGGCCGGCGGTGAACACGCGAGCCACCTTGTCGGCTCCGACGATCGGCCGCGGCAGGGCCTGCTTGATTCCGCCACCGTCACTCAAGGCGACGACGTCCGGCGCGAGGATGTCGAGCAGGCTCTGAAGATCGCCCGTTTGGACCGCCCGTTGGAACGCCTCGAATGCGCCTCGGGTCTCGGCCGGGGAGACGGCCCCGCGCGGCCGGCGCGCCGCGACGTGGGACCGCGCCCGGTGGGCGATCTGGCGGACCGCGGCCGAGCTCTTGCCGACGGCCTCGGCGATCTCGTTGTAGTCCAGATCGAACACCTCACGCAGCACGAACACCGCCCGCTCGGTCGGCGTGAGCGTCTCCAGCACCAGCAGCATGGCCATCGAGACGCTGTCGGCCAGCTCGACGTCCTCGGCCACGTCGGGCGCGGTCAGCAGCGGCTCGGGCAGCCAGGGGCCGACGTAGGACTCCTTGCGGCGGCCGAGCGTACGCAGCCGCATGAGTGCCTGCCGGGTGGTGATCTTGACCAGGTACGCGCGCTGGTCCAGCACCGTGGCGTGATCGACGTCAGCCCACCGCAGCCAGGTCTCCTGCAGGACGTCCTCGGCGTCGGCGGCCGAGCCGAGCATCTCGTAGGCGACCGTGAAGAGCAGGTTGCGGTGGGCGACGAACGCCTGGGTAGCGAGGTCGGGGCGGGCTTTCTCGCTCGTGTCCCCGCCGTGACCTTCGGCGTTGTCCGCAACGCTGGCCATGCATGGCTCCTGTCTGTTCGCTCTCGGCTGTGTCACCCACAAGATGCCGCGCCCTGCCGATTTGTGACAGACGACGGCAAAAAGCGTGGTCCAACCATGATCAACACCACCGCGTCGCCCTCCGTAAGGGAGGTTCCCTCATCAAAGCCAGGGCAGGAGTGCCGGTCGTCTGCCTGTGGCGCACGTCACGCAGGCCCGGCTGTCACAAGGATCGGGTCACCGGCATCTCGTGGTCGACCAGCCACAACGGCAAAGGAGTGCACCATGGATGCCCGCTTGAACCTCCTCGGCAACCCGACCGCAGGCAAGTCCCTGAAGCACGTCATCGCGGCGGGCAAAGCGCTCGCGGACTCGACGCTGCCGGCCACGACGCGCGAACTGGTGATGCTCCGCGTCAGCCAGATCAACGGCTGCGCCGTCTGCATCGACATGCACACCAAGGACGCCGCGCACGCCGGGGAGAGCCCCGTCCGCCTCAACCTGGTCGCGGCCTGGCGGGAGGCCACGGTGTTCACCGAGGCCGAGCGTGCCGCCCTGGAGCTGGCCGAGCAGGGCACCCGCATCGCCGACGCGGCCGGTGGCGTCAGCGACGAGGTCTGGGCGAACGCCGCCAAGCACTACGACGAGGACCAACTCGCCGCCCTGGTGTCCCTGATCGCCCTCATCAACGCCGCCAACCGCCTCAACGTCATCACCCAGCAGCCCGCCGGCAACTACCAGCCCGGCCAGCACGGCTAACGAGCAGGACCTGGGCTGACTACTGCCCTGCATCAGCAGAACGGCTCGGGCACCGCTCGCCCTCGTCCTGTGGATCCGTGCCGGACTGCCGGCAGTGATCGGCAGAAGGCTCACGTACACCGCGCCCTTCCTCCCGGCAGGACTGAACCCGCGATGAACCTCGCGGACCCGACCGGAACCCACACGTACTGGAGCTTCTTCGACCTGCCCGAGCCGGGGGACGACGTCACCGGCTCCGGTTCGGGCACCTCGAGCTGAGACGTTCTGACGTCGCCACCACAGCGCCGGGTCGGCGGGGCCCTATGAGCGGGTCGCGTCGTAGTCGGGGAGCACGGCCGGGGCGGTGCGGGTTGCCGGGCGCATGGTCAGGACCAGTACGGCCAACCCGGCGAAGATGACCGCGGCCACGACGCCGGTGACGTGCAGGCTGGCGGTGAACGCCTCCCGCGCGGCATGCAGCAGTTCCGCGCCCTGGTCGGCGGGAAGGCGCCGGCTTGCGGCGATCGCGCCGGCCAGCGAGTCAGACGTGCCGTCCATCCCGCTGCGGTAGACCACCGCGGCCACTACGCCGAGCAGCGCGAAGCCGAGCGAACCGCCGAAGTAGTTGCCGGTCTCCGACATCGACGCGGCCGAGCCGGCGCGCTCCGGCGGTACGGACGCGACGACCAGCCCCGTGCCCAGCGCGAACAGCGGGCCGGTGCCCAGCGCCAGTACGGTGATGCCGATCATCACCAGCGGCAGGGCGCTCGCACCGCCGACGCCGACCAGCAGCAGGCTTCCCAGCGCCGACCCCACCAGCCCGCCGGCGATCGCGGTCGTCTGCTTGATCCGGCGGGCCAGCGCCGGCGCGGCCATGGTGCCGACCGCCACGCCCAGGCCCATGGGCGCGAACAGCATCGCCGACGCGACGGGCGAGAAGCCCAGCACGCTCTGCAGGTACTGGGTCACCAGCAGGCCCCGTACCGGCCATGGCGATGCCGGCGAAGACCAGCGCCACGAGTACGGCCGTGAACGGGCGGTTGCGGAACAGCCGCAGGTCCAGCAGCGGCTTGTCCAGCCGCAGTTGCCGGCGTACGAACAGGAACCCGATGACCGCGCCGACGACGAGCGCCACCGCCGGCACGACGGGCGCGCTCTCGACGGTCAGCTGCTTGATTCCGTAGACGATCAGGAGCACCGCCGCGAGCGACAGTCCGACGCTGGCCGGGTCGAGCCGGCCGGCCTGGTCGCTGCGGAACTCCGGCAGCAGGACCGGCCCGGCGACCAGCAGCAACGCCATCGCCGGCACGGCGACCAGGAACACCGATCCCCACCAGAAGTACTGGAGCAGGAATCCGGCGAGTACGGGCCCGAGCGCGCCGCCGGTGAACTGGCAGGTCGCCCAGATCGCGATGGCCTGCCCGCGCTGCCGTTCGTCCCGGAACATGTTGGTGATCAAGGCGAGTGTGGACGGCATCAGGGTCGCGCCCGCGACGCCCAGCAGCGCACGCGCGACGATCAGCATCAGCGGACTGACCGCGAAGGCGGCCACGACCGACAGCACCGCGAACGCCGCCCCGCCGATCATCAGCAGCCGCCTGCGGCCGATCCGGTCGCCGAGCGTACCCATCGTGATGACCAGGCCGGCCACCATGAATCCGTAGCCGTCACTGATCCACAGCTGCTGGACGTTGGTGGCGCCCAGGTCGGCGCTCAGCTGCGGGAGCGCGAGCAGCAACGCCGTCATGTCCATCGCGACGAGCAAGGTCGGCAGCAGCAGGACGCCCAGTCCCAGCCATGCCCGGTTGACGCGCATATCGAAAACTCCCTGTTCTCTCGATGTTTCGCCGGTTGGTCGGAGCGGCCGAGAGCTTCTTGACATCGGTACGGAAGGAAATTTCTCGCCTCTCGCACCGTCACCAGGAATGACGACCTCCCGGGCCGGCCGATGCGACGGCGAGGAGTCGTGCGAGAGTTCTGGCTGGCGGATGTCAAGACGACGGCGGCGGCTCCGACCCACCGGTGGAAGAGCCCAGCCGGGGCTCGTGAGTCACGAGGAGTACGCGATGAAGTTCCTGATCAGCCTGCACATCAACCCGGCCGTGCTGGACGCGCTGACCGAAGAGGAGAAGGCGGCGATCGGCGACGGCCACGGCAAGTTCATCGAGGAGCTGAAGAGGTCCGGCGAGCTGATCCTCACGCAGGCGCTGGTCGACCCGTCACAGGCCGCTGTCGTGTCCGTACGCAACGGCCAGCCGGTGGTGACCGACGGCCCTTTCCTGGAGTCGAAGGAGTATCTGGGCGGCTTCTACCTGATCGACTGCGAGAACAAGGAGCGGGCGATCGAGCTGGCTACGCAGATCCCGGACACCCGCATCGAGGGTCTGGGGGTCGAGGTGCGGCAGGTGATGTTCGCTGACGGACAATTGGAGGCATGACGGCACCAGCCATCGAGGGCCTGCTGCGTGAGCTCACGCCGCAGGTCCTCGGCGCGTTGGTACGCCGGCACGGCCAGTTCGAGGGGTGTGAGGACGCCGTGCAGGAGGCCGTCCTCGCCGCCACCGTGCAGTGGCCGGCCGAGGGAGTGCCGGACAACCCGCGCGGCTGGCTGATGACTGTCGCGTCCCGGCGGCTCATCGACCAGATGCGCAGCGACCACGCGCGCCGCGAGCGGGAGTCGGCGACGGTCACCGAGGTGGTGCCCGAGGATATACCGGACACCGACGACACGTTCGTTGTGCTGTTCCTGTGCTGCCATCCGACGCTGACCGCGGCCTCCCAGATCGCCCTGACGCTGCGGGCGGTCGGCGGCCTGACCACTGCTGAGATCGCCCGCGCGTTCCTGGTGCCGGAGGCCACGATGGGGGCCAGGATCAGCCGGGCCAAGCAGCGCATCAAGGCCGCCGGCAGCTCGTTCAGCCTGCCGGTCGGCGCGGAGCGCGAGGAGCGGCTCCGGGTCGTCCTGCACGTGCTCTACCTGATCTTCAACGAGGGCTACACCGCCTCGTCGGGCAGCGAGTTGCACCGCGCCGACCTCGCGCACGAGGCGATCCGGCTGACCAGGATGGTGCACGCGCAGCTGCCCGAGGACGGCGAGGTGACCGGGCTGCTCGCGCTGATGCTGCTGACCGACGCCCGCCGGGAGGCACGGACGACGGCGGCCGGCGGCCTGGTGCCGCTGGACGAGCAGGACCGCACGAAGTGGGACCGTGGCCTGATCGACGAGGGCATGGAGCTGGTCAAGGCGTCGCTGGCCGGCCCGGCGCTGGGGCCCTACCAGTTGCAGGCCGCCATCGCCGCCACGCACGCCGACGCGGCCACGGCCGAGGAGACCAACTGGCCGCAGGTGCACGCGCTCTACCTGATTCTGGAACGGATCGCGCCCAACCCGATGGTCACCCTCAACCGGGCGATCGCGCTCGCCGAGACCGAGGGCCCGTCGGCCGGGCTGGCCCTGCTGTCCACATTGGACGGTGACGAGCGGATGGCCGGACATCACCGGCTGCTGTCCGTACGGGCGCATCTGCTGGAGAAGACCGGGGACATGGCGGGAGCGTACGAGCACTACCGGCGCGCCGCGAAGGCCACCGCCAGCATCGCCGAGCAACGCTACCTGGAGTCCAGGGCCGGTCGGCTGTCCTCCTCGGGTTGACCAGGGTCACGCCGATGTCGTCCGCGGCGACCACGAGCGGGGTGTTTTCGGCGAGCCCGGTCACCGCCCACTTGGTGGCTCTACAGCGAGGAGGACGCGCGGTGGCTGACGACGTGTATCGTCCTGCGCGCGTCAGGAATGCCGTTGCCTGCGATCCGGACGTACACGGAACTGGCAGAACCTCTACGCGGGCACCGGCGTACAGGTCCGGACCGCGCGGGTCAGCGCTGTCGATGTGGAAGGCAAGACCGTCGATCTCGGCGGTGAGACCCTCGCCTATGACACCCTCGTGTACGCCCTGGGCAGCGCCATCGCCGATCAGAGCGTCCCCGGTGTCGCAGAGCACGCCTACAACGTGGCCGGCAAGCAGGCCGCTCTCCGGCTGCGGGCGCGCCTGAGTGAGATGAAGCCCGGTGGGACCCTGCTGATCGTGGGCGGCGGCCTGACCGGCATGGAGGCAGCCACCGAGATCGCCGAAGCCCACCCGGACCTTGAGGTCGCGATCGCCGCCCGCGGCCGCGTCGGCGGCTGGCTCAGCGACAAGGCCCAGCGCCACTTGCGTGGCGCCTTGGACCGGCTCGGCATCACGGTCCACGACCATGCCGACATCACGCGCGTCGAAGCGGACGGCGTGGTCACGGGTGCAGGCAGAAAGATCCGGGCCCAGGTGACCGTGTGGACCGCGGGTTTCACCGTGCACCCGATCGCGGCCGCCACCACGCTTGAGGTGTCCGACAGCGGCCGGATCGTCGTCGACGCGAGCATGCGATCGGTCTCGCACCCCGATGTGTACGCCGTCGGCGACGCCGCGCTCGCCGAAGGAGCGGGTGGCAAGCCGCTGCGGATGTCCTGCGCCTCGGCAAACCCGATGGCGTGGCTGGCAGCCGACGTCATCGCCGCGCGCTTGACCGGTCGCAAGGTTCCCGAGACCACGATCGGCTACTCCTTGCAGTGCATCAGCCTCGGACGCCGCGATGGAATCATCCAGCGTGTGACCCCCGACGATCAGGTCACGTCCACCGTCATCACGGGCCGGACCGCCGCCCGCATCAAGGAGATGATCTGCGCTAGCGCGGCCTGGAGCATCTCTCACCCGACCATGATGATGCCGAGCCGCCGCCGCCACCTCGCGGTCGCCGACGCGGTGGGGACCCGACTCCTCACCCGGTCATGACGAAGAGCGTGGCCGGCGTCGAGTTGCCGGGCGAGCGTCGTTGCCCGCTCGCCCGCCCGTCGAGTACGAGCGAACTGCTCGGGGCGTACCCTGCCGCTGATGCGGCTGCGGCTACAGCGGATCCGCTCACCGCTGGAGCGCAGCCACCAGTGTGGCCATCACTGGTGAGTACGAAGACCAGGTCTGGTCAACGGCATTGCCTAGGGCATCTGCGACCTTCACATCACCAATGCCTGATCGCATACCAGCGGCATATCGGCAGTCGAACCCCGTCAAAAGCCCCCGAAGAACTTACGACTGCGGCCACTGAGGCCCCGAGCTCATCACGTCCTGGCCGCCCGGCTGAGGGGCGGGCGGCGGGCCCAGGTGGCCCAGCGCCAGAGCCACTCGATGGGGCCCTGGCGGTAGCGGCGTAGCCAGAGGGTGGCGAACAGCCACTGGGCGGTGATGATGACTCCCGCGGCCAGGAACGCCGCCTGCGAGGATCGGCCGATCGGCAGGCCGAGGAGATGACTGGCCGCCAGGACGAGGAGTGTGGCGGTCAGATAGTTGGTCAGTGCCATCCGGCCCAGCGGCGCGAAGAGGGCCTGCAGCACGGGTCGCAGCGGTGTTCTGAGCAGGACCAGCACAGCGCACACGTACACGCCGGCGAGCAGCAGATCGGCCAGGCTGGACGTGAAAGACGGCTGCATCGAGTCCGCCCCGGTTGGCACGTTGGCCTTGACCCACAGGGCAGACGCCGTGCCCGCCGCGAAGACCAGGCCCAGCAGGGCCGGCCCTCGGGCGGACCGCTCGATCTGGTCGATGACCCCGTATCGGACCAGCGCCGAACCCAGCAGGAACAGCCCGGCGATCAGCAGGGACCCGCCTCCGCCGAAGATCAGCGCCACACCCACGAGCACGGGGGCGAGGACTGCCACGGCCCACCGCGGCAGCCAGGTCGAGGGCAGCAGCACCACTAAGCCGACGATGGCGTAGGAGGTCAGGATCTCGCCCGGCCACAGCAGCAGATGCACCAGGCCGATCGCGAGCAGCGCCAGAAGCCGGCGCAGCAGGACCAGCCGTGGGCGGGGGACGCGGCTCGCGGCGGAGTCCAGCAGCAGCGAGAACCCGATGCCGAACAGCAGGGAGAAGATCGGGAGCCCGAGCCAGGGGTCCCAGTCGCCCATGGGTTGCGCCACGACGGCGGAGCTGCCGTTGGCCATGAGCTGGATGTTGGCGAGCAGGATCTCGCACAGTGCGAACCCGCGCAGCACGTCGAGCGCGATGACTCGGGGCCTGCTGGAGGAGAGCCCAGCAGTCTGGGGCCGGCCGGACGCGGGCGCGGCGGTCTGGGGCTGATCGGGGGAGGCGGTAGGGGGTCCGTCGTGGGGGAGACGGTGGCCGGGGTGGCTGGTCGGGCCTTGGGGATCCGGTTCCCAGGGGAAATCTTCGCGTGGCATGGGGCCTCATCCTGCGTGCCCGCCCGGGGAACGGCACCGGGCGAAAGCAGGGTTCACGGCGCCTGAGAATCGTACTTTCGGCCGGTTCGCCGGGCCGCCGCTCCGGAGGCGAGAAGAGCGCGGACTCGGCCAGGCGTGTGACCCAATTCGTCGCGCATTACGCGTATAACATGAGCGATCCGGTGGTCGAGTCCATGGCTGAGGTCCGCAACCACCTCGCGGATGTCATCGATCGCGCTCGCCGGGATGAAACCCCGACGATTATCACGCGGCGTGGCAAGCAAGAGGCCGTCGTCATCGACATCGATGAGTACCAGCGTCTGCGGCAGATCGCAGAAGATGCCGAAGAGGCATGGCTCAACCGGCTGGCCGACGAGGCGGAGTCCGAAGGTGTGGAAGGGTATCGCCTTACCGAGCTGCAAAAGGCGATGGACACAGGGGACACTGCGGCGTTCGACACCAAGGCCCTTCAAGGGCATAGCGCGCGTTGGCGGCTCCGGGTCGGCGACTGTCGCGTCGTTTACACCGCGGAGGACGGCCAGTTGATCGTGTGGGTCCTGGCTCCTCGGACTCCCTGATCGTCCTGAGAGCGAAGGGGTGGGGGCCGATCAGGCGGGGGCGCGCTGGGCCAGGATGGCCATGCGCTCGCCCGCGAAGAACGCCCGCGCGAGGCTTCCCCGCACCGCCGGCCCGGCGCCCACGCACTTGGACACGTAATGGACGCCGACCGTGACCACCACGCCGATGAAGACGTACGCCCAGATGTCCTGCAACAGCCCGGCCGACACCCCGGAGGCCAGGATGATGATGAGGATCGCGTAGATCAGCATCGTCCACCACCACTGCTCGTAGCCGCGGGCGAAGACCTTGCCACGCTCCGGGATGGTCGAGAACTCCTTGCGCGAGGCCCTGATGGTCTGCGTCGCGAGCCGTAGCGTGACGCCGTTGCACGCCGTCACCGCGAGGGCGCTGGCCGCGCAGGTCCACGGCCACGTCCAGTAGAGCTCCTCCGAGAACGTCGACAGGATCGTCGTGGGCACCGCCACCAGCGCCATCGAGCGCATGAGGACCTCCGCCGTCCTCGCCAGCCGTCCTGGGATGACTCTGACGGAGAGCCGGGCGAAAATGGTCTGGTAGTACTTCGCGGCCACCAATCCCTGGCTGAAGGCGATGATGTTGGCCGCCAGCCCGGCGTCGGCGACGAACTCCTCCAGGTCCACCTCCCCCGTGAGGAGGTCGTCGAGCTTGAGCAGCGCGGTCTTCGCGGCGATGAACCACCAGGCCGCGGTCGCCATCACCGAGAAGAGCAGAAGGTATTCCTCGCGCCGCGGACGCCTTTCGCCCAGCTTCCGCCACGACAGCACCTGCTTGAACTGCGTGGCCACCTCCCGCGACGTCGGGGCGTATTTCGCGAATGGGCGGCCGAACTCGCTCTCCTGCACCTCGGACTCCTGCTGCACCAACGCGAAATAGAAGTCCAGGTGCTCGCCGAGGGTGTCGAACGCGAACTCCTCGGTCTCCGGCCGCAGCAGCAGCCGCCGCTCGGGGCGCTCGTCTATCAGGTCTTCGAGTACGCGGCCCAGGACCGGGCTCGTGGTCCAGATCTCGTCCGGGGTCCGGCCGTCCCTGGGCGGGCTGCCGGCCAGGATCTCCATGAGGATGATGCCCAGCGAATAGGCGTCCGCGGTGACGGACTCCGGCCGTCTGTTCTTGATCTCCGGCGCGATGTAGACCGAGTCGTCGTGCTCGGAGATGCCCACCTGGCGGCTGTAGAGGTGGTTGATGCCGAGGTCGATCAGGCGGACCTCGGCCGTCTCCTTGTCCAGGATGACGTTGTTCGGGGACAGGTCGAGGTGCTGGCTGCGCGTGTTCTTGGGGTCCACCGGGGCGCCGCCCGCCAGCAGGTGGAGCGCAGCGGTCAGTTTCGTGGCGACCTGCTGGGCCTTCTTGAGGCGGGCGGCCATGGTCGGCTCGCCGGCCTCGAAGGCGGCCAGGTGCTCGCCCAACGTCTCGCCCTCCTGGAACGGCATGACGACCCAGCGGTCGGAGGAGGATATGGGCTTGACGACGACGGAGGTGATCTCGTCGGAGCCGTACGTGGCCGCGTACGTGTCGGTGGCCCGCGCGATGGCGGCGAGTTTGTTCCACGGGAACAGGACGCATTTTATGGCCAGGGACGGCCGGACGCCGGCTTCGTTCACCGCCTGGCTTCCGCGACCTTTCAGAATGAACGACGTGGTGCCTGCTTTGTGGTACTCGATGCTGCTGAAGTCAATGTTGTCCCATGTCCGGGATTCGGTGGATTGTCGCACCTTATTGGCCGGACGGTAGATCACCCGGATCGCCTCTTTGAGCCACGGGTCGGCGAACAGTTCGGCGCAGTATTCGTCGGCCTCGTGCTGCGCTGCCTGGTCGGGCGACTTGAACCGGCGGTCCAGGAGCTTGACGGTGACGCAGACCAGCGAGATCACGCCGTGGAGCAGCGAGCCCGGCCGGGACGCGCTCCTGAGCCGGGCGTCGTCGCAGGCCGTCATGAAATCGGTGCGATGCTCCATCTCGTAATTGGAGATATGGTCAAGGATGTCGTTGAGAAAGGTCTCCGTACCTTTTTGCGTGCTGGTCTCGTCCTGCTCCGCGAGCTGGCGGGTCTGCTGCTCGGGACTGCGCCCTTCGATTTCCTCGAGCAGGGCTCGCGCATACAATCTCGCTGACATCGGCGCCATGAGCGATCCTGATCCGCGGGAATGGGGGGTTATGTAGGAAGCGCTGGCCCCGAGGATACGCTCGGCGGGCCGAGGCCATCAATTCACTTACGGAAAGTGCTCATCGGCGTACGTTGTCACTGTGATCATCGTCTCTCTGCGTGTTCTCCTCGCCTTGGGACGGCGGTGTCACCTGTACCTCGATAAGGGCGCGGGCAGGCCGTTCTGGATGACCGCGTGGCGGCGGTGTACGAGCGGCCGGTGCCTGGGCGGCGTCAACCCGAGCACCGACTACTACCTGTCCACGGCGAACGCCACCTCGACCGACCGCCGCGACACCATCTGGCACTGGCGGCGCGAGCCGGCCGACGGGCGCGGCGAGCACTGCTACACCGGCAACTCGCACATCAAGCCCATGCTGCAGATCATCGACAGCTCGGGCGGGTTCCATGGGTGGGTCGCCGTGGAGGCGTCGCTCAACCAGACCTCGCCGAGCCGGGGCACTTCGGCCGACGACATCGGCGTTTTCGAGCTCAGTGAGTTCTAAGCGGCGATGGGGTGGTTGGAGCGGAAGAGTCCGGCCGGGTCGTAGGTGTTCTTGACCGCGCGCAGCCGTTCGAGCGTCCCGGGATCGAAGAAGTGGTCAGGGGCGGCGGACGTGTCGCGGAAGTTCAGGTAGTCCTGGGCGGCGCGCCAGGGCGCCACGGCCTCCAGCACATGACGTACCGCTCCCTCCACGCCGTCCTTCATCGCGGGATCCGCGACCACCCCGACGGCGTACAGCGCGAACTCCGCGTCAAGGAGTCCCAGCGCCCCCGCCCCGGCCGGACGGCGGCCCATGGCCCCGCCCAGGTGGCGCAGCTCCACGGACATCAGCGGCACGTCCGCGGCGGGGCCGGCCGCGTCCAGCAGCGCCTTCAGGGCTTCGGCCGGCAGCTCGGCCAGTGTCGCGCCGTCGCCCAGCGCCGGCACCGGCCCCGGTGGGTCCATGTGCATCGCGAGCACGTCCATCGGCGTGGCGGGGGACACGGTGTCCATGAGCGGGCCGAGCTTGCGAAGCGGAGCGATCAGCTCGTCGGTCGCGTCAGGCGACCCCATGTGCACCAGTTCGATGGCGCAGAAGGCGCCGCCGCGCAGCGGCTCGGGGATGTCGGGGATCGGCGGGAAACGCAGCAGGCGTCCGCACGAGGTCAGCTCGTCCGGCGTCCCGGGAAGCCACCCGCGCCAAGCGTCCAGGACCTCGGCGGCGCGTTCCATAGGGAAGAACAGGACGCCGGCGGTGAGCTGCTGGATCGGGTAGAGGCGGATGTCGAGTGCGGTGACGGCCGCGAAGTCGCCGCCGCCCCCGCGCAACGCCCAGAACAGCTCCGGATCGTGCGCCGCGTCCACCCGCCGGAGCCGGCCGTCCGCGGTGACCACCTCCGCGGCCAGTACGGAGTTCGCGGCCAGCCCGTGGCGGCGCGCCAGCCAGCTGATCCCGCCGCCCAGCGTGTAGCCCACCACGCCGACGTCGTGGGAGGAGCCGGCGAGCGGGGTGAGGCCGTGTTCCGCCGCGGGGGCGACCACGTCGGACCACATGGCGCCGGCGGTGACCCGGGCCACCTGGGCGGCGGGTGAGATCGTGACCTCGCGCATCCCGCTCGTCCGGATCAGCAGGGTGTCCGACAACGACCCAAGCGGGGCGGCGTTGTGACCGGTGCCCTGCACGTTGACCCGCAGCCCGGCCGCGGCGGCCCAGCGGACCGCCTCGGCCGTCTCACGGGCGTCGCGCGGCATCGCGACCGCCGCGGGCCGCTGGTCGACGGCGAGGTTCCAGGCGGTGCGGGCCTCGTCGTAGCCGGGCTCACCGGCCCGGACGACGGACAGCGCCGAGTCGATGCGATTCGTCAGTGGATTCATGCCCTCAATGCTCGGCAGGTCAAGCCGCTGAGGGATCCGTGAGAGCTACCGGGACAAAGGGGCGCCACTACGGAGATTGCCCGTCCGCAGCAGGGCGCGGCTCGGTACGCCGGTCTTCGCCAGCAGACTCGCCACGTGGGTCTCCACCGTACGCGTGGACAGGTAGAGCCGGGTGGCGATCTGCGGATTGCTCAGCCCTTGCTCGACCAGCTCCAGCACCTCCAGCTCGCGCTGCGTCACGCCCAGCTCCCGCAGCCTCGCCGGCACCTTGTCGGCGTCGCCCCGGGAACGCGGCACGGGATAGCCCAGCCTGCGCATGAGGTCGCGGCACAGCCGCAGCAGCCGTACCTCGCCCGTGCCGTCCAGGTGAGCCAGCGCGGCACGAAGCCAGGCGGACGGGTCGCCGAATCCCTCGGTCGCCGCGGCCTCGGCGAGCACCAGGCGCAGAACGTGGCGCCAGTACGGATGCCCCGCCATCGCCTGGTCGCCCTCGGCGAACAGCCGGTCGGCCTCCGCGATGTCCCCGGCGCGCGCCGCCGCCACCGCGTCGGCGTAGTGCAGGGCGCCCTCGTTGCCGGCGTGGACGCCGACGTCCGCCGTCCGCAGCGTCTCCCGTACGGTGTCATCCGCCGGATCCACCGCCATGCGCAGAAGCGCCCAGAAACCCCAGAAGGGCGTCGCCGGGGCGACAGGGTTTCCGCGACGTGGACCCAGTCCGCGATCGAGCAACGCCACCGCGCCGGCCGCATCGCCATCGAGCCACGCCGCACAGCCCTGCACGTCGTCGCTCCACACCCCGATGTCCACCGCATCCGGCACGAGGCGGCTCGCCTCGGCGAGCAGGGTCTCCACCTGGTCGGTGTCGCCGGCGAGGAGATGTCCGAGCGCGGCGAAACGGCGTGCCAGCGCGCCGACGGCCGGCAGCCGGATCCGGTCCGCCCGCTCCACGGCGCGCTCGGCCCACGGCAGGTTCGCGGCGTATCCGTCACGCGTCGAGACGCAGGCGGTGATCTGTACGTCCAGCACTGCGGCCGTGGCGAGCATGCCGGCGTTCTCGGCGCGTTCCTGCGCCTCCTGCAACCGGTCGAGCCGACCGGATCGCAGCAGGTCGTTGGCGCCCAGCTCGGACAAGGCACGAATCCGCCACACCGTGAGACCCTGCCGCTCGGCCAGGCGCCACGCCTCGGTGAACGCCTGCTCCGAAGCGTCAGGATCGCTGCGCCGCAGGCTCCGCCCGACGATTTCGAGAGCTTCGCACACCGCCTCCGGCCGTCCCGCGCGCTTTCCCTCCGCGACGGCCTGGCGGGCACACCTGATCGCCTCGGAGACGTCCTGCTCGCCGAGGGCGACGTGCGCGCGGAGCGCGTCGACACGCGGATCCCGGGTCGCCGTCACCGGTGCGAGGAACCGCTTGGCGTCGGCCCAACGCTCGGCGGCGATGGCCGCCCGGGTCAGGTACAGGCACAACAGCGTCAGGCGCTCCCCCTCCATCTCGTCGAGGATCTCCGTGCCGATGGCGGTGGCCTCGTCGACCCGCCCGGCGAGCCCGAGCACCCGTACGCGTTCGACCGCCACGTCATGGTCACCGGGGGACAGGCCGGACGCTCGCCGCAAGGTGTCGTCAGCGGTGCCCAGCGCACCGGCGTCCACCGCCGCCCGCGCCACCCGCAGAAGCAGCCGCGCGGCGTCGGCGTTCTGACCGGACTGCGCGTACAGTTCGGCGGCGAGTGACACGCGGTCGCGGGGCAACTCCCCGATGTCCAGGGCGGCCGCCGCCCGCCGGGCCAGGACCGCCCGCTCGGGCGCGAGCAGCCGTGCCAGCACCGCGTCCCTGGTCAGCGCGTGCCGCCACCGCAAGCCGCCGCCGGCCTGCGGGTCGATCACGAGCAGGGACGCGTCCACCGCCGTCCGCAGAGCCTCGGCGACCTCGTCCTCGGTGCGGCCGCTGACCGTCGGAAGGAGCCGCCAGTCGAGGTCCCCGCCGAGGATCGCCGCCATGTGCAGGATCTCCCTGGTCGGCCGGGGCAGGGAGTCCATCCGCCGATGGGTGAGCTCGGCGACGGTGGCCGGCACCCCCGGACCGCCGCGGGCGCCTTCCAGGGCTTCCACCAGCTCCTCGGCGAGCAGCGGCAGCCCGTCGGACCTGCGTACCACGAGCTCGACCGCCTCGTCGCCGAGTCCCACTGCCCGCGCCCGGACCAGCGTGGCGACCTGCGCCGACGTCAGCCGGGGCAGGTCGAGCACCGCGGCCGCCTGCCGGCGCAGCTCGGTCAGAGCGGTGCCGCCCGGCTCGTCGTCACGTGCCGCGCAGATCAGCAGGACCGGCGACGTGGAGAGCCGTCCGGACAGGTAGCCCAGGAGCGCCAAGCTGTCCGGATCGGCCCAGTGCAGGTCGTCCAGGGTGACGACGAGGCCATGAGATCCGGCGATCACCCGCAACAGCTCGAGCACCGATTCACCGAGCAGCACCACCTGGTCGACGAGGGTGCGGTCGGGCCCGGTCTCTCCAGACCAGCCGGGGAGCAGCCGGGCGAGCACGGACCGGTAGGGCACGAGCCGGCGATCATGGGCCAGAGCAGGCGGTGCGGCGGGCACCAGGGCTTCGACCACGGGCCGGTACGGTCCGCCCCGCTGCACTGAACTGCCGCGGAGCACCGCCATCCCGCTGTTCCGGGCCCGTGTGGCCGCTTCGGTGAGGATTCGGCTCTTGCCGATGCCGGCCTCACCGGTGACCAGGAGCAGCCCGCCGGTTCCCGATCGGGCGGCGAGCAGCCGCCGCATCACTGTGTGCAGCTCGGCATCACGGCCGATGGCAGCGGAGGCGTCGTCGGGGCTCGGTGCCTGCGGCGCGGGCGTCCGTCGTACGGCGTCGCCTCCCGGATCCGGTGCGGGCGCTCGTCGTACGGCGTCGCGTCCCGGATCCGGTGCGGGGATCGCGGCTGCGGAGGAGCCGCGGGGCCCGGGAGCGGAGACGGACGCGCGGAGCACGTCCATGCGCTGCGTGAGGATCGCATCCTCCAGCTCCACGAGGGCGCGGCCGGGGTCGAGGCCGAGCTCGTCGGCGAGCTTGCGGCGGGCCCGGCGGAGCGCGGCCAGAGCGTCGGCCTGCCGGTCGCTTCCCCACAGGGCCAGCGCGAGCAGCCGCCACCCCTCTTCGCGCAGCGGCTGCCGCCGGGTGAGCGCCTCAGCCGCCGCAACGGCGTCGGAAGCGGGTGCCGACCGGAGCGTCGTCGCCACGAGGAGTTCGTCGGCGTCCAGCCGCAGCTCCTCCAGGCGGGCCGCTTCGGCGACGGCCCACTCCTCGTCGGCGAGCTCCGCGAACGCCCCTCCGCGCCACAGCGCCAGCGCGTCCGTGAGCAGGGATCTCGCCTGAGCCGGCGCGTCGGCGCCGCACTCCCGCGCCTCACGGAGGAGCCGTTCGAACCGCCACGCGTCGACCGCGTCCTCGTCGAGCTGGACCGCGTAGCCCGGGGCGGCGCTGACCAGTACGCCGGAGGCCGCGCGCGGCAATCGGCCGGGCTCCAGAGCACGCCGCAGACGCGCGATGTACGTGTGCAGCGAGCCGGCGGCATTGGCGGGCGGTGGCTCGCCCCGCCACAGGTCGTCGATCAAGCGGTCGACGGGCACCACGTCACCTCTGGCGGCCACCAGCCGAGCCAGGACGGCCCGCTGACGCCGCCCGCCCAACTGGGCTGCCGAACCGTTCACCTGTGCACGGATCGTGCCGAGTACTTGGATCCAGATCGTCACGGGACGCGTCCATCCGGGCGCGGCAGAAGAACGGCATCCACCCCGGAACGGTCCAAGCAGGCTGAGGCAACCATGTGCACGCAGGACATCGTAGGTCTATGTGGGCATTTCCCCCAAGCGCCCCAGAGGGATGCGTGGGTTGAGGCGGTCGATGCGGAACGTCCGCCAGTCGTCGCGATCGACGTCCCACGCCACCAGATACCAGCGCCGCCCGGTCGACACCAGCCGGTACGGCTCGGCGTCGCGCACGGTGGCGTTGCCGTCGTGGTCGCGGTAGTCGAACCGCACCCGCCGCCGGTCCCGGCAGGCGCCGGCGAGCGTGGCGAGCACGTCGGCGTCCACGGCCGCGCCGTTCCCGGGCAGAGGCACCGTGGAGGCGGCCAGGGCGGCCACACGGGGGCGCAGCCGGGCGGGCAGCACCTGTTCGAGCTTGGCCAGGGCGCGCAGCGACGTCTCCTCGATGCCGCCCACCGCCTGGGCCGCCGCCGTACGGAGACCGATCGCCACCGCGACGGCCTCCTCGTCGTCCAGCAGCAGGGGCGGCAGCCGGGCGCCGGGGCCGAGCCGGTAACCGCCTGCCGTGCCGGAGGTGGCCGACACCGGATAGCCGAGGTCGCGGAGCCGTTCGACGTCGGAGCGGATGGTCCTGGTGCTGACGCCGAGCCGGTCCGCCAGCTCGGGGCCCGGCCAGTCGGTGCGGGACTGGAGCAGCGACAGCAGCCGCAGCAGCCGCGAAGCGGGGTCTCTCGTGGTCACGGAATCCACCCTGTCCCACGTTGCGGAAGTCCTGTTTCCGCGAGGGCTGCCATGGTGAGGACTCCTCGACAGAAAGGGACATTCATGCATGCGGCAGTGGTGACGGGCGGGTCGCGCGGGATCGGACGGGCCGTAGTGGAACGGCTCGCGGGTGAAGGCGCCACGGTGGTGTTCAGCTACGTCGCCGACGACGACGCGGCGCGGCAGGTGGAGGAGGTCTGCGGCGGGCGGGCTGTCGCCGTACGCGCGGACGCGGCCGACCTCGAGCAGGTGGAGCGGCTGTTCGCCACGGCGGACAGGGTGTTCGCCGACAGGGCCGCCGGTCCGCTGACGGCATTGGTCAGCAACGCGGGCGTCATCGACCACAGCCCGATAGACGAGCTCACCCCGGACGTGTTCGAGCGCGTGATAGCGGTCAACGTACTAGGGGCTTTTTTCGCCTAAATATCATCGATGTCGTCCCCGTCGGGTTCGCTCGTTTTTCGCTGCCCCAGCCTGCTGCTGGTGGCTTGTCCCGATGTGCGGCCCGGCGGGGTCCTACCGCCTGGTGTGGCTTGATAGGAGCGTGCCCCCGGCTCGATTTAGGCGTGCCCACCAGACCGGTATGGACCCAAGCTGCCTGGTAGAAGAGTCGTCGGGAGGAACGGTTGGTCGTCATCGGCATCGATGCCCACAAGCGCACCCACACCCTCGTCGCCGTCGATCAGGTCGGCCGTAAGCTCGCCGAGCGCACCGTCCGCGCCACCGCGGAGGGACATGCCGACATCGCGGCCTGGGCCGCGCAATGGCCAACCGTGCTGTGGCGATCGAGGACTGCCGGCATGTCAGCCGACGGTTGGAAGGCGATCTACTGCGAGCCGGCCATCGTGTGGTGCGGGTCACCACCCAGCTGATGGCCGGTCAACGCCGCTCCGGCCGGGAACGCGGCAAGTCCGACCCGATCGACGCGCTGGCGGTGGCCCGGGTCGCGCTGCGCGAGCCGGACCTGCCGATGGCGCACCTGGACGGCCCATCCCGAGAGGTGAAGCTGCTGGCCGACTACCGCGACGACCTGGTCACCCAACGAAACCCGGATCTGCAGCCAGCTGCGCTGGCACCTGCACGAACTCGACCCGGAGCTCGAGATCCCCTCCCGAGGGCTGCGCCGCCGGTGCGTGCAAGACCGGCTCAGCCAGCACCTGGCCGACATGCCCGGCATCGTCGCCCAGCTGGCCCGTGAGCTACTGGAGCGCTGTAGGCAGCTGACCATGCGTATCAACCAGTTGGAGAGCCAGCTGCGCAAGCTCGTCCAGACCCTCGCCCCGCAGTTGCTGGCCATCCCCGGGTGCGGCGTGCTCGGCGCGGCGACCATCATCGGCGAGACCGCAGGCGTGCACCGGTTCCGATCCAAGGCGGCCTTCGCCCGCTTCACCGGCACCGCGCCCATCCCGGTCTGGTCAGGCAACAGCAGCCGGGTACGCCTCAACCGCGGCGGCAACCGGCGACTGAACTCCGCGTTGCACATGATCGCCGTGACGCAGACGCGTGGCGTCGGCCTGGGCAAGGCCTACGTCGAGCGCCTGATGGCCGAGGGCAAGACCCGCACCGAGGCCGTCCGCCTGCTGCGCCGGCGCATCTCCGACGTGGTCTACCGCACCCTCAAGCGCACCGACGCCGCCTCGCAGACGAGTGACCACAAGATGGCCATGGCGGCTTGACGACATAGGAGCATCGTGCAGGCGGCGGCGCGCAGGATGGCCGACGGCGGGCGGATCGTGACCGTCTCCTCCACCGACACCGCCTGGCCCAGCCCCGGCGAGTCCGTCTATGCCGCGAGCAAGGCGGCGATCGAGCAGCTCACCCGGGTCGCCTCGCGGGAGCTGGGGCGGCGCGGGATCACGGTCAACGCGGTGTCGCCCGGCCCCACCGACACCGACATGCTCCGCACCGGAGCCCCACCGGAGGCGATCGCCGGGGTGGCGCACATGACGGCACTCGGCCGGGTGGGCACGCCCGCCGACATCGCCGCCGTCGTCGCGCTGCTGCTCGGTCCGGATGCCGCGTGGCTGACCGGCCAGAACCTCATAGCGGACGGCGGCCTGGTGTGATGGCGGCGAGCGTGACGACCGGGTGATGGGTTGATCGTCGCGGGCCAGAGCCCCGGATCGTGGTGCAGGGTCGGCACGATCCAAGGACGCCGTGCATCCGGCGCAGGGATGTTGCGTTCCAGGCGGCCAGTGCGTCTGATCTCGTCCTGAGGAGAAACAAACTGGCGCTGCGGGAGAAGAATCACCACCCTGCCGAAGGGCGATGCGCTGCGCGGGCCTGAGTGATCTGCCACCGTTGCGTACAGAACGTGGGAGCCCCGCAGGTTCCCTTCCCGACTGCCGCGAAGGTAGGGGTGCGTGGACGTAGAGGCGGAGATCCTCGACTTGAAACTCCGTGTACGGGCACTCGAAGCCAGTGAGGCTGGGGGCGCTCCCATCGCCGCGACGACGAGCGGCATGGCCGCGGTCGAGGCCGAAATCGCTGACTTTCGGACCGAGGTGAGGCAAGATCTCGTAGTTCTCGGCGATGAGCTGGCCGGTTTTCGATGGCATACGAATGAGCGCCTCAAGAGCCTTCGGGCTGAGACCCTGGACGGGCTCACCTCCCTCTTCCGCGACATGATCGAGTTGCGGCTCATGCTCGACTGGTTACTGGAGAAGGACAGGCCATAGGCTCCATGCGCCCCGCCGTCCCAACGGGAACCGCTCCTCGTCGAGGCGCGTCACACCTCGTTATGAAGCGGAGATCATTCAGACGGGCGAGTGGCTGGCTGGCGGCATTCCTCATAGGTGTTCCGGCTCTGGGGCTGATCGCGGTGGTCGTGGCGTTACGCGGGCGATCGGCTGTGATGTTCACGGTGCCGTACCTGGTGCTGATGGTTCTGGCTTATCTCGTGGGACTGGTCCTGCTGGCAGTGCTGCGGTTTCGGCCGGACTGGCTGCGTGCGCTCGTCGCGGCGGTCGCCGTGTACGTGATCGCCCTCTTCACGCCGCTCATCCAGGTGATGGCGAGCTACCCGATCCATGTGGTCAGGTGCGGCGGCCTGCCCATCGTCGCGACGGGTTTCGCCGCAGCCATGAGCTACACCGTGCCCGGCAGCGCGAACTACTCCGTGACACCGCTGAACAGCAGGTTCTTCTGCACCGAGAAGGAGGCCAAGGCCGCCGACTATCACCGCTACGACTTCTAGGCGTGAACCTACGAGCCGGTGATGCTCAGGTAGGTGGCCCACTCCGAGGGGGTGCGGACCAGGCTCGGTGATTTCGGTACGACGGCCAGGTACATCGCGGCGATCTTGCGGACGGCCTTGCGGCGGAACCGCTCGCCGCGGCTCGCCGCGGCCGAGTGGCGATCGGTGAAGTTCATCGTGGTGTTCGCTCCCGGGCGCGCGACGTAGACGTCCTGCTGCCGGATGCCGTACCAGACGAGAGCGCCGCCGGCGGACGTCCTGAGCGCATAGACCTCCGGCGTCGGCTGGGAACGGATGGCTGCGGTCCAGCGGCCCTGCGACAGCTGTTCGCGTTCCCTTTCCATGACTGCGGCGTTCCGTCTGGGGGTGGCGTTGGCCGTGAAGATCCGCCGGGCGGTCCGGTCCTGGCCGAACGTGCTCAGGAGGCGGGTGTGCGCCTGGGCGATCTGCTGCGGGGAGGCGATGAGTCCCGCGCCGTCGTCCGGGGCCACCACTGTGGCCAGGCCGTTCTTGTCGCGGACGGCGGCGGGCGGCCGGGACTTGGACGTGGTCTGGGACATGGCGACCACGCGCCATCCGGCTGAGGTCTTCTTGAAGATCACCTGTGTCCAGAGCGAGCCGCCCTTGCGGCGGAACTCGGCCATGAACCACGGTGCGCCCGAGACCTTCCCCGGAATGGCGAACCGGGGCTTGACGATGGGCTGCTCGGCCCAGTCCAGGGGCTCGCCGAGCGACTTGGTCAACTGGCTGTCAGCTGTGGAGATCTCCTCCGCCAGTCCGGCATGGGTGGCCGTCCAGTCCGCGCCACCCTGCCGGGCGGCGTTCTTCTCCGCCTTTCCCCACTGGTCGAGGATGGCCTTGGCCTCGGCGACGGTGACGACGCCGCGCGGCGCGGCTGGCGTCGCCGAGCCGGCGCGGCCGGCCGCGGCGGGCGTGTTCTGCCCGGCGATGCTGCAGGCGGTGGCGGGCAGGGCGAGCACGACGAGCGCGATGAGTACGGGACGGATGGTCATGGCAGGTCTCCGGGACGTTGATTGCCCCGGTGTACGAGGTGGCCATCCGCCCCGGTTCAGGTTCTGGCCTGAGCCATAGCGAGAAGGTTTGCTATGCGGGCGTGGGCCGGTAACGCAGCAGCACGACCCCGGACCGGAACGGCCGGGTCTCCACGAGGTGCAGCGGCGGGACGTCCGCCGCGCCGGTGAACAACTTCTCGCCGTGTCCGAGCACGACCGGGTACACGAACAGCCGGTACTCGTCCACCAGCCCGGCGGCGATCAGCGCGCGGACGAGCGTGATGCTCCCCGTCGTGACGATGTCCTTGCCGGTCTGTGACTTCAGCGCCCGGATCTCGTCGAGGCCGGCCAGGACGGTGCTTGGCTTCCACCGCGGATCCCGCATCGTGCGCGAGACGACGTACTTCGACACCTTGTTGAGGTAGTCGCCGATGCCCGAAGGGTCGTCCTTCACGTGCGGCCAATAGGCGCGCATGTCCTCGAACGTCACCCGCCCGAGGAGGAAGGCGTCGGACGCTTCGCTCTGCTCCCGGAGCGCCGCCACCAGGTCGGCCTGGTCGGCCGTCGGGTCGTCGGCCAGGTTGAACCAGTCGCCGGTGCCGTCGATGACGCCGTCGAGCGTGATGTTCTCCGTGACGATCAGGTCTCTCATGCCGATCCTTCCCATCGGGTCCGCTCGTTCACGGGTGCAGACCGGACGGGGCCGGCGGACTCATCGGTACGAGTCGATGAGCCGGGCGAGATGGCGGCCGGCGATCTCCAGCGGGGCCTCGCTCTGGGACACCTGGGCGGACAGCTCGGCCCCCTCCAACGTGTTGATCACCGTGTGGGCGAGGTCGTGCGCGGCCTCCTCGTCGAAGCCGGAGCGGCGGAGTTTGTCGCGGACCAGGGTGCGCCAGCTCTCGTAGGCCTCCTCGGCGGCCCGCTGGATGTCGGGCTCCCGGCCCGCGCTCTCCAGAGCCGTCGTGGTGACCGGGCAACCGTCGAGCCAGCCGGACTCGCGCAAGCCCGTGGCCAGCTCGCGGGCGCAGGTGATGATCGCGACGGCGGGGTCCTCCTCGCGCTCGAAGGCCGTGCGCAGGAACTCGGCGAACTCCCTGTCCCCGTGGCGGACCGCCTCGACCGCCAGCTCCCGCTTCCCGCCGGGGAAGAAGTGGTAGACCGAGCCCAGCGTGGCCTTGGCCTCCTGGGAGATCTGCTTGAGGCCCGTCGCCTCGTAGCCCTGCCGCTGCATCAGGCGGGACGTCGTCCGGATGATCCGCTCCCGGGTGCCGATGGTCTCCATGGCTCACAGCATATTGGGTAGAGCGTTCGTTCTAGCGGTGTGCTAGGGTCCTGATCCCTGGATAGAGCGTTCGTTCTAGTAGGAGGCATCAATGAATGTGGCAGTGATCGGGCTGGGCCCCATGGGGCAGGCGATGGCCGGCGCCTATCTGGCCGGCGGTTACGACGTGACCGTGTGGAACCGTACGCCCGCCAAGGCCGACGATCTGGTGGCGCGGGGCGCCAAGCGGGCGGGATCCGTCGAGGAGGCGCTCACCGCCAGTGATCTGGTGGTGCTGAGTCTGATCGACTACGACGCGATGTACGCCGTCCTCGAACCGGCCGCCCCGGCCCTGACCGGCCGCACCGTGGCCAACCTGACGTCCGACACCCCCGACCGGGCTCGCGAGGCGGCCCGATGGATGGCCGAGCGCGGTGCCGTGCAGATCACCGGCGGTGTCCAGGTGCCGCCGCCGATGATCGGCACGCCGGACGCCATGACCTACTACAGCGGGCCCGAGGTCGCGATCGAGGCGCACCGGAGCACGCTGGAGGTGCTGACGGGGATCGACTATCTCGGCGAGGATCCGGGCCTGGCGGCGCTGTACTACCAGATCGGGATCGACATGTTCTGGACGGGGCTCGCGGGCTACCTGCACGGGCAGGCGGTGGCGGAGGCGAACGGGATCTCGGCGGAGCGGTTCCTGCCGAACGCCGTGAAGACCATGGACTTCCGGTACTTCCTGGAGTTCTACGCCCCGCGCATCGCCGCCGGACATCACGAAGGGGACGTGGATCGCATCTCCATGGGCGTCGCGAGCCTGGAGCACGTCGTGCACACCGCGCGGGCGTCCGGTGTGGACGACTCCCTGCCCGCAGCCCTCCTGGAGCTCTTCCGTAAGGGTGCCGCCGCAGGTCACGGCCAGGACAGCCTCACGAGTCTGGTCGACGTGCTGAGGAGGTAGCGGTCAGGACCGGGCCTCGTCCCAGGGGATGGACTCGATGCGCTCCATGTGCTCTTCGCCCCACTCGCCGAGCGGCGCCATCGCGGTGTTGAGCGTGTGGCCGAAGTCGGTGAGCGAATACTCCACCTTGGGCGGGACCTGGTGATACACCTCGCGATGCACCAGGCCGGCCGTCTCCATCTCGCGGAGCTGCAGGATCAGCACCCGCTCGCTGATGCCGGGCACCGCCCGCCGCAGCTCGCCGAACCGTGCCGGCCCGTCCTGCAACGCGAAGAGGATCAGCCCCTTCCACTTGCCTCCCACGACGGCGATCGCGGCGTCGAGCCCACAGGTGAAGGTCCGCTTCTTCATACTTACATTTTTATCAGTACCCGACAAAATTGTCGGTACTTGAGTAAATGCCAGTGCGGGCGGCAGAGTTGCGGCCATGACACCTGTGACGATCATTGGATTGGGCTCGATGGGTACGGCGCTGGCCGAGGCGTTCGTGGCGGCCGGACATCCGACCACCGTGTGGAACCGGACCGCCGCGAAGGCCGCCGCTCTCGTCGCCAAGGGAGCGTCCCATGCCACGGCCATCCAGGACGCGGTGGCGGCGAGCCCGCTGGTCATCGCCTGCCTGACCGACTACGACGCCACCCGCCAGACCCTGGAACCGGCCGCCGCCACGCTGGCCGGGCGTGCCCTGGTCACCTTGAACAGCGGCTCCCCGGCCGGCGCCCGCGAGATGGCGGCCTGGGCGGCTGGCCACGGCGCCCGGTTCCTGGACGGGGCGATCAAGAACGTGCCCTCGGCCGTGGGCGCCCCGGGCACCCTGCTGTACTACGGCGGTGACAAGACCGTCTTCGACGAGCACCTGACCACGCTGAAGGTCATGGGCGGCGACACCGTCCATCTCGGTACGGAGCCGGATCTCGCCGCGCTCTACGAGATGGCGGTGGGTGGCACCCTGCTGCCGGCTCTGGTCGGCTTCTTCCAGGGCGCCGCCCTCGTCCAGGCCCGCGGGCTGGAGGTGAGCAGCATGGTGCGCTTCACCGCCAAGTGGCTGGAGATGATCATCTCGCTGCTGCCCGTCCTCGCCGAGGAGATCGACAGCGGCGACTATTCCAAGCTCGGGTCCAGCGTCAACGTCTTCGTCGCCGGCATCCCCTACGACGAGGAGCTCGGCCAGGAGGCGAATCTCGACGTGACCTGGCACGCGCCCCTCCACGATCTGCTGAGGCGGGCCGTGGAGGCCGGGTACGGCGAGCACAGCATCTCGGCCCTGACCGAGGTGCTGCGGAAACAGGGCGGGTGAAGGGTCAGCGGCGCAGATCGCGGCAGGCGAGGCCGAGCCACACGTACGGCAACGGCAGCAGCGCGAGCCAGAACCGGTGCGCCTCGTCCCAATACCCGAACCCGCAGGTCGGCGGCCACAGCTGGACCTGGTCGGGCAGCAGGCGCGTCGCCAGCACCAGCCCCAGTTGGACCACCACCGCCGCCATGGCCGCCTGCCGCCCGCTCGCGTGCCTGACGGCGGTCGCCGCGGCCGCCAGCGCGATCCCCAAGCACACGCCCACCTCCACCAGCAGATCGCCCACCGGGAAGAGGGCGCCTTCGGGGAGGCGGGACAGGGCGTAGAGGAAGGCGACCAGCCACACGGCGACCGCCGTGCCGCCCGCCAGCAGGCACCGCAGCGCCTGCCGCACCCATCTCGGCACGGCCGTCGCACCGAGGTCGGCAGACATGGCGTCGACCAGCGCGAACGCGGCCGCCCCGCCGAGCAGGGTGCCGGCGATCCGCATCAGCAGCAGCGCGTCGCCCGGTGGCAGCGGCTCTCCGGCCTGCACCAGCGTCAGCAGGGCCGCGACGAACGCCGTCACCACGGCGAGCGGCCCCCAGTCGACGGCCCTGACCAGTGGGCGGACCAGCAGGCCGGCCGCGCGCCACCGAGAAGGGACGGCGGCGGCCTGCGGGGGAGCACTCGATGTCAACGGCGTGGCTTCGGGACGGTGGATGGTCACAGACATGGCTGGGCTCCCGTCGGCGCGTCGAACATGCGGGGCAGGCCGAGCAGCGGCAGGGCCTGGTCGATGGTCGTGGTGGGCTTGATGAGGGTTTCCCAGTGGGCGTGCACCTTCTCGCGGGCGCCGGGAGTGGTGAGGAGCAGCTTGGCGTAGCCGATCTCGGCGTCGCCCCAGCCGAGCATCCACCGTCTGCCGTGGTCGCCGTCGACGAGGAGTATGCGCGGCCGCTCAGGTGGGGAGACCTGGCCGATGATCCACAGCGCCACGACGGTCCGGGCCTGCCCGCGCCCGTCGCATTCCTCCCCGTCGCCCCGGCCCTGCCAACGGGTAGCCCAGAGCGCCACATCGTGGGCCAGCACGGTGCGCTGGTCCGGATGGCCCCAGCTCATCGCCGGCCTGATCTTGGGAGTGTCGTCGTCGCCGATGTACCAGCGTGGACTCGTCTGCTCGACCCGCGGCACACGCGCCCGCAGAGCGGCCGGCAGCGCGTCCACGGCCGACCGCACGGTCTCCTCCCACAGCGGGATCCACGGCTCGTAGTGCGGGTATGCGCAGTAAGTGATCCCCTCCCGGACCGAGCAGCGATGAGTGTTCCGCCCGTGGTAGCGCTCGCGGACCCGAGGGTCCACATCCTCGATGGTGAACCAGCCCGCCCCATGCTCCACGAACGGCGGTTCGGCTGCCGCGACGGCCCCCGTCGGCACCGCGACACCCAGCGCCGCCACCACGGCCACGGCAGGCGCGAGCCGTGCCCGATGCCGCAGAACCGCGACCCCGCCGAACAACACCGCGAGCGCCAGCACGTACACCAGGTGGACGCCGGAAGGCCGGTCCGGCCAGTCAGCGTGGTATTGCTGCATGACCGGCAGCAGCCACCCCGCGGCGCCGTTCTGGTAGTTCGTGAAGATCAGATAGCCGAGCACGGCCGCCACCATCGGCCCCGCGATCAGCCACCGAGCCCAACGCCCCACGGCGACCCCCAGCGTCGCGGCGAGCATCGCCGCCGCCACCGCCGTCAGCGGCTCCCACACGTCGAACCGCCCCGCGCCCGGCCCGCTCAGCAGCCGGATCCCCAGGTAGCCGAAGACGGACACCGCGGCGGCCAGCCCCGCGACCAGCGGCGTGGCCAGCAGGATCGCGCGCGTCCGGCGCTCGGCCCGGCCCGGCAGTCCCGCCAGGCTCTCCGGCATCCCGTGCCGCCCGTCCCGCGAGGCGGCCAGGCCGGCCACGACCAGCACGGCCGCGCCCAGGCAGGCGGACAGGCCGGTCGCGTGGACGGGATCGACGCCCCAATGCGGCTGCTGGTCCCGGCTGAGGTACGTCTGCAGCGCCGGCACCAGCCCGGTCATGCCCCACACCAGCGGATGCCGCATCAGCCGCCGCGCCTCGAACAGGAACAGCTCCCGCGTCACGCCGCCTTCCCCGAGGACTCGCCGCGTCACGCCGCTTCCCATGAAGAGTCCCTGCGTCACGCCGCCTCCTCGTGCCGCCTGAGCAGCATGAGGTAGCCGTCCTCGACCCCGGGCGCCGTCGCGTCCGCCGAGGGCGGCCGGTCGCCGAGCGTCCGGTACCGGCCGTCCGCCGTCCGCCAGAACACCTGGGACGCCGCCGGCGCCTGGTCAGACAGCCACACCCGGCCGGCCGCCACGCCCGCCAGCTCGCCGGGCGTCCCGTCGAAGACCGCCCGCCCGTCCCGCATCACGACCACCCGCTCGCACAGCGCCGCGACGTCCTCCGTCTGATGCGTGGACAACACGACCGTGTGGCTCTCGCCCAGCCGCGACACCAGCGCCCGGAACAACATCCGCTGCTCGGGATCCAGCCCCACGGTCGGCTCGTCGAGGATCAGCAGATCGGGCTCGCCGAGCAGCGCCTGCGCCAGCGCGAGCCGCTGCCGCATGCCGCCCGACAGCTTGCGCACCTTCAGCCGCGCCTGGTCGGTGAGGTCCACCTCGGCCAGCACCCGCCGCACCTCGGCGTGCCGTCGCTCGCGGACGGTCATCTCCTTCAGGATCGCTACGTAGTCGACGAGGTCGAAGACGGTGAAATGCGGATAGAAGCCGGGGTCCTGCGGCAGGTAGCCGAGTCTGCGGCGCAGCGCGGTGCGCTGTACGGGGTCGGCCGGGTTCAGGCCGTACGCCTCGATCGAGCCGCCGGACGGGGCCAGCGTGGTGGCCAGGCAGCGCAAGAGGGTGGTCTTGCCGGCGCCGTTCGGGCCGAGCAGGCCGGTCACGCCGGTGCCGAGGGTGAGGTCGAGACCGTCGAGGGCGCGTCGGTGGCCGTACACCTTGGACAGGTTCCTGATCTGGATCATGCGATGCTCACTCTGTAGACGCGGAACGACAGGAGCAGGGCGGCCAGGCCGTACCCGAGCTGCGCCACCGGCCCGAACACGGCCAGCCAGCTGCCGGAGACCAGGCCGCCCGTGCCGACGATGGCCAACCACACCCCGCCCACGGCGAAGGCGGCGATCGGCACGGGCAGCCGGTTCGACAGGGCCAGGCAGCCCGAGGCGGCGGCCAGCGAGGGCAGCAGCCAGGCGGCGCTCAGGCCGGGCGGCGCGGGCAGCAGCGGGGAGGCGATCGCGGCGAGGACCGTCGCCACCGCCAGCACCGCCGTGGCCCTGGTCAGCAGCAGCCGCGGCCCGGACAGCGGGGTGGCCGCCATCAGCTCGTGCGCGGGGTCGACGCGCGGCCCGTACGCGAGCGCGATCCCCGTGAGCGGCAGCACCGGCGCCCCGATCAGGAACGCGGGCAGCAGGTCTGCGTCCTGCCGCGCCGCCACCACCCCGAAGGCCACTGAGGCGACCACCGCCACCACCCAGGCCCGGCTCATCGTCGGGGTGGCGGTCAGCAGCCTCGCCAGGTGGCCGGGGACGCCGCCGTGCCGGAGCAGGCGCTCGAACGGCGCCGGGCGCGGCTTGATCAGCTCGGCCTCCAGCCGCTCCCAGGACGCCTCCAGCCAGTCCGGCTCGTACGGCACCGCCGCCCGGCACTTCGCGCACCGGCCCAGGTGGGCGTCCACGGACATGGCGAGTGCGGCGTCGAGCGTCCCGGCGAGGTAGCGTTCACGCAGGTCGTCGGGGATGTGCCAGCCACTCATGACAGTTCCTCACGCAGCCGGGCCCTGGCCCGCATCGCGCGGGTCTTGACCGTGCCTTCAGGGATGCCGAGGAGGCGCGCGGCCTCCTTGGTCGTGAGACCGTCCAGCACGGTCGCCTCGATGACGGCGCGCAGCTCGGGCGAGAGCCGGGTCAGCGCGGCGCCCAGGTCGCCGTGTTCGACGCCGAGCAGCACGACGTCCTCGGCGGAGGCCGACGCGGGAATCGGCTCCACGTCGGTGACGTCGCCGCCGATCCAGCGGGAGCCACGTCCGCGCAGCGCCGAGATGAGGCGGCGGATGGCGATCGTCCACAGCCAGCCCGCCGGATTGTCCCCTTTGAAACGCCCCGCCGACCGCCACACCGCCAGGAACGTCTCCTGCAGCGCGTCGTCCACGACGTCCGGATCGGCGCAGCGCCGGGACAGCCGAGCCCGCAGCCACGGGGCGTGCCGCCGGTGGAGGAGGCGCAGCGCGGCGGTGCTGCCTTCGGCCACGGCGGCGACGAGCTCGACGTCGGTGCGGTCGTCGTCGCCGGGTGCCACCCGCCGCCGGGAGGAGAACGGTCTCACACCTTCCCTATCGCAGCCGGGGACCACCGCGGTTCTCCGCCGTCTCGGGGATCGGTGGCCTCGCCGGGAAACGGCGGGGAAACATGGGCTGGTGTTCCATCGGGACGGATGGCCGGCGACCGAGGCGGCGCAGAGAGCCGGCCATCACCAAGAACCGGACGTACTGAGGTCAGCTACGCGGGAACACCTGCACATCGGCGTTGTGCCCGCTGCCGAACAGCTTGGCGTCACAGGTGAGAAGAGGGGCCTCCAGCGCCTCACCGCGGTCCCCGCCGCCACCATCGCGGACTTCTGCGGATAAACGCGGATTTTTTGGGAAAACCTATAATTGGAGTTGTAAGTTTCGGCCAGGTGAGGAGGACGGAGGGGCATCATGTTCAAGACAGGTCCGACGGTCATCCTGCCAAGCGTCGAGGACCGGCCGGTCGTCGGCACCTACTCCACGGCGGAGCAGGCGGACAAAGCCGTCGCGTTCCTCGCCGGCAACGGTTTTCCCGTGGAGCGGGCCGGCATAGTCGGCCACGATCTGCGTCTGGTCGAAACGGTGCTGGGCCGTGCCTCCGCGTGGCGGGCCGTCGGGGCCGGGGCAGGCACCGGTGTCTGGTTCGGCGTGCTGCTCGGGCTGCTCATGCCGCTGTTCACCGGGGGTTCCTCGGTGGCGCTGATGCTCGGCGGCATGGCGTACGGCGCCTTGTTCGGCGCCGCCTTCGGCCTGGTCAGCTATTGGACCACGCGCGGCGGCCGGGGCTTCGTCTCCCGCAGGGACCTCGTGGCCGACCGGTACGACGTCGTGGCGGACGCGGCGGTCGCCGACGACGCCCGCAACCTGCTGGCCAAGCACAACTGGCGAAGCTAGCCGCCGTCCGCACGCCTACCATGTCGGGATGAAGATCGTCAGCCCGATGATCGTCGTGCTGGCCGTGGCGGTGACGGGATGTTCCGCCGGGACCGGTGGGAAGTCCAGCGCCTCGCCCACCGGCGCCGCGATACTCACGCCCGCGGACGATGAGACGCCCACACCTGGCTCGAAGCCGGTGTCCACCCCCACCGGTGGCACCGGCTGGCGGTACGCATACATAAGCGAACAGACGAACACCTCGCTGAGGGACGTCACCGCCGCGGGGCCACGGGGGGGCGGGGGCGGTCGGACACGTAGCGGAGAAGAAGCTCCTGCTGATGCACTATGACGGCAGCCGCTGGCGGCAGGCCGATCCGCCGCCGGAGGTCGCCGACCTCACGGAAGAACATACGGCGCACATCGCCGCGTCGGCGGCGGACAACGTATGGCTCCTCCAGACCAGGAAATCACCCGGCTCGTTGACCTTCCGCTGGGACGGCTCCCGCTGGCAGAAGATCCCCCACGAGGTCGGCACCGATGAGCAGATCTCGGACCTCGAGGTGTTCGGCCCCGACGACGTGTGGGCCGTCGACGGAGGGCGCTTCGCCAGGCACTGGGACGGGCGGTCCTGGAACAAGGTACCGCTGCCCGCGGATGCGTATGCGCTCGGCGGCACCGGTCCCGATGACGTGTGAGCCGTCGGCTCGCAAGGCTACGACCCCAGTGAGTTCCCGGAGCAGCCCGATACACCGGCGGTCCTGATGCACTGGGACGGCCGCCGCTGGACCGAGCGCCCGGGGGCCGAAGTCGTCCGGCTGCTGCGCCGAGCTGGGTGCGAGCAGATCCGGTATGTTCCTGGCCGCGTCGAAGGACTCTGGGCGGGCGACACACGTGCTGTAATCGCACGTCACCCCTGATCGCAGGCGCCTGGCCGGGCCCCGTCCTAGACGGGCCGCAGCAGCGCCATTCCCTTCTCTTCGAGTCGTACGGCCTCCTTCACGAGTTCGGCCAGCTCAGGGAACGGCGTGCGGGCGGTGGCCACCCGCGACCACTGCCTCCCCGCCTCCCGGTAGACCTCGGCCGCCTCGGTGTGGCCGGTCTCGGAGAGGAAGTCGGCGTAAAGGGGGCGGGTGGCGCCGGGGGCGGTGTACTCGATCTCCAGGCAGTCGTGCAGCCGGTCGAGCGCCGATCCCGGGTCGTCGCCGAACCGGCGGGTCCAGCCCTGCTTGCCGGTGGTGTCGGCGAGCTGGGCGGCCAGCTTGCGCATGCCCGACAGGCCGAAGTTGACGTCGAAGGTGTTTCCCAGCACCGGGCCGGTCAGCTTGGCGACGGTGTCACTGATCGCGCCCGTCACGTCGGGCTCGCCGGCGGGCGCGGCCCCGGTGATCTCGATGAGCTGGTGTTTGTCCTTCTTGAGCGCCGACCAGGCCGCCATGAACCCGGACAGCGGCAGCTCGCCGGGCTCGTCGTCGTACACGTGCACGGTGTCGCCGTCGAGGCCGGTCACCGCCACGTCGACGGGGTCGGGGAAGGGGAGGGACGGCCGCCAGGGCAGCTGGTGGCGGGCGACCCGGCAGATCGGCTGCCGGCCGGCGTCGAGTGTGGCCCGCAGGTTGCGCTCGGCGACCTTGGCCGAGCCGGTCCGGCGGCTCTCGTACGGGATGCCGGCCCGCTCCAGCGCCCGCGGGATCATCGGCTCGGGGTGCGCCTGGGCCACGATCGTCAGCATCGGGGCGTGGCCGGCGTACTCGAAGACGAAGTACATGAAACCGATGCCGCCGCCCAGCCCCAGAAGCATGGCCTCGGAGTAGGCGCCGCCCAGCACGCGCCGCAGCAGCGCCGACTCGTGGTGGTGCCGCGGGTGTGAGGCGTGGGCGGTGACGCGGCGGCGGGCGGTGGTGTAGGACTCGCCGGTCCTGGCCATGCGGTCGCGTACCCGGCGCTTGAGGTGTTTCTGATCGGTCATGATGGCTGGCTCCCGAGGCGGACCCGTGCGAAGGACCCACGCTCCGGCTGCACGACCCGCCGTCCGAAGAGAACCGACTCGATCGAAGCCATCGCCCCGAGGACATCGATCCCCTCTGCCTTCGCGTCGCCGCGCGGCGTGGGCGCGCGGTCAGAAGGTCTGGCGCAGGACGGCGCCGGGCCTCAGATTATCACCTCAGCGGTAGCCGGCCAGGCCGTCCGCCAGCTCCTCCGGGTCGCCGTCGCGGTGGGCGGAGAGGGCCTGCTGCAGGGCGAACGTGCCCTGGATCGCGGCAATGCGGGCCGCAAGCCCGTCGTCCGGCGGGAGCAGGCGTTCCACCGGGCCCGGCCCGCCGTCCGGCGCTAGCACGCGTTCCAGCAGGGCCGGGCCGTGACCGGCGCCGATGGCGGCGAGGTCCTCAGCCGGATCGCCGAGGGCGACCTCGTCCCAGTCGACCACGCCGCTGAGGCGCGGCAGGCCGTCGGCGTCCTTCTCCCACAGGACGTTCTCGGGGCCGAGGTCGCCGTGCACCACCGCCGTGGTGAGGCGGGGGAGGGCGTCCAGCGCTGCGAGCTCGCGTTCGGCCCGCCTGCGTCCGCGCTCGGACATGAGCGGAAACAGCTCCTCCCGCACGTCGTCCGCGAAGCGCCGCCACCTGTCCTCCGCCGCCTCGGGCAACGCCGCTCTCACCGCCTCCTCTGCGCCGGCGAGGGCCAGCCCGGCCAGTAGGGCGGCGTACTGCGCCGCCACCGTCTCCACAGCCTGTGGAACCAGAGGTCCTGCCAGCGGCGCTCCGGGAACGCGGCCGACGACGAGGAACGGCGGCTCGGCCACCAGTGGCTCGGGCGTGCGGAAGCCGAGGTCCAGCCCGGCAAGGACGCGGAGGACGGCGGCCCGCCGGGGCATCCGGGCGGCGGCGGCCTCGGTGCGCGGCAGATACACGACGCGGTCCGACCCGATGACCACGTCGTGGAACTGGCCCCGGCGGACGGTCAGGGAGGTCGGTTCGTCGCCGGGCAGGAGGCGGCGCAGCACCATGCTGTGGGTGTCGAGGATCGTCGTCATCGAGGAAAATGTAACTTTCAGCCGCCGGCCCCCGTGGTCCGCAGCTCGCCGTACGGGTTCTTTACTGGTGGGTACGCCCCGCCTTGACAGTGTCTGTGGACACCCCAACACTCGGTGCGCTTGGCCCGATATGTGACATAACGCTACGTGTTAACGCTAACACTCGGAGGTCTCTCGATGAGACGACGATGGCAGGCGACGGCACCCCAGTGGGCCGAACTGACCTGGTCATCGGCCCAGACGATCAAGTCGGCGGAGGTCTGCTTCTTCGACGACGGAGGGGGAGTGCGCGTCCCCGCCTCGTGGAAGCTGCAGTACTGGAACGGCGGGGGGTACGTGGACGTGGCCGGCCCGAGCGGCTACGGAGTCGCGGCCGGGGACCTACAACAAGGTCACGTTCACCGCCGTCAGCACCACCCGGCTGCGGGTCGTGCTGCAGAGCGGCCAAGCCTCGGTCGGGCTGCTGGAGGTACGCGCGTTCGGATAGTCAGTTGATCGCCTGGTAGGCGGTGGTCCAGAAGTCGCGGTGGAGTCGGGGCGTGTGCGCCGAGTCCATCGCGCTCTGGGTCAGCAGGATGCCGAAGAGCCCTTCGGCGGGGTCGGCGTACGCGGTGGTGCCGAGGCCGCCGTCCCAGCCGAACTGGCCGGGCGAGGCCAGGTCGCGGCGGTGGGTGCGCACCGCCATGCCGAAGCCGAACCCGCCGTGCCGGCCGAAATGGTCGCCGAAGGCGTCCTTCTCGGTCTTCTGCCCGGGCGTCAGGTGGTCCATCGTCATCAGCTCGACCGAGGCCCGCGACAGCACCCGCTCGCCGTTGAACGTGCCCTTGTTCAGCAGCATCCGGAAGAAGGCGTGGTAGTCGTCCACGGTCGAGACCAGCCCGTCGCCGCCCGCCTGGAACACCGGCGGGCTGCTGTACTTCCCGGTGGCGGCCTCGTCCCACACCACCAGTTCGCCGTTCTCCGGGTCGTGCGCGTAGCTGGTCGGCAGCCGGTGGATCTGGTCGGCGGGCACGTGGAAGCCGGTGT
The DNA here is from genome assembly GCF_008065375.1 of Nonomuraea sp. SYSU D8015. Classification (GTDB taxonomy): domain Bacteria; phylum Actinomycetota; class Actinomycetes; order Streptosporangiales; family Streptosporangiaceae; genus Nonomuraea. The sequence goes on along the minus strand of NZ_VJYI01000013.1, from coordinate 4,929 downwards.
CCTTCATGCCGAGCGGCCCGAACAGCCGCTCGCGCATGAACTCCTCAAGCGACTGCCCGGTCACCCTGCCGACGAGCACACCGAGCACGTCGGAGCCGACGTGGTACTGCCACAGCTCGCCCGGCTGGTGCATCAGCGGCAGAGTCCCGAGCCGGCGGATCCACTCCTCCGGCCCGAAGCCGGGGGAGGTGGTGTCCAGGCCGAGCTCGCGGATGGCGGTCTGGATCGGGTACGTGTCCGGCGGCGCCAGGACGACGCCGAAGCCGAAGGTGAAGGTCAGCAGGTCGCGTACGGTGATCGGGCGGGCCGCTGGCACCGTGTCGTCCAGCGTGGCGTCGATCCGTGAGAGCACCTGGCGGTTCGCCAGCTCAGGGAGCCACTCGTCGACCGGGTCGTCCAGCCGGAGCCGGCACTCCTCGACGAGGATCATCACTGCGGCGGCCGTCACGGGCTTGGTCAGCGACGCCATCCGGAAGATCGTGTCCCGCCGCATCGGCTCGGGGCCGCCCGCGTGCATCGTGCCCATGACCTCGACGTGGGTGTCGCCTCCCCGGCTGACCAGCGCGACCAGGCCGGGGACGGCTCCGGCTTCCACGTGCCCGCCCAGCACCCGGCCCATCCGCCGCAGCCCGCCCTCCGCCAGCCCGTCGGCTCCCCGCTCTTCCCAGCGCCCCTTGGTGTCCCAGGCACCCTTGCTGTCCCACGTGCCCTTCATCTCCCAGCTCGCGCTCTTCGACATGTCGTTCCTCCTTGCGCACAACGTTCACTTGATGCGAACACTGTACGCACGAAGCGGCGCTGAGCGCAAGCCGAGACCGTCGTCGGCGTCTGGAGTTGCGAACAAGTCGCAAAGATTGCCTCACCCTGCCGCGTCCTTATGACAACAAAACCGAAAGGGCGCGCATCTACCTGATCGCGTGCTTTGTCATCGTTTGTCGAGAAGAGCGGAGCACTGACGACCGTGAAACCTCCATACTCGATCGCCCGGTTGCGTGGCGAGGACTCCAGGTGATCGGGGATTCCGCGGGCCGGCGCGCGTTCGACGAGTTCGTGGCGGCGCGCTCGCCCACGTTCATCCGCCTGGCCTATCTGCTGACGGCCGGTGACCAGCACGCCGCCGAGGACCTGCTGCAGACCAGCCTGGCCAAGACGGCGCTCAAATGGCACAAGATCGACGACCCGGAGGCCTATCTCCGGCAGGTGATGTACCGCCAGCAGATCTCCTGGTGGCGGCGCAGGAGGGAATACGCCGTCGCGGAGCTCCCCGAGCAGGCGGGCGCGGACGCGACGTACGACGTCGACCTCAAGATCGTGGTCCAGAAGGCGCTCGGCAAGCTGACCGCCAAACAGCGGGCCGTGCTCGTGCTCCGCTACTTCGAGGACCAGTCGGAGTCGACGGTGGCCGCCACCCTCGGCTGCAGCATCGGCACGGTACGCAGCACCGCCCATCGGGCCCTGGCCCGGCTCCTGCAGCTGTGCCCGGAGCTCCACGACCTGTACATCCGGACTGGGGAGGCTAGACATGAACGCTGACGAACTGGTGAAAGACGCGCTCGGCACGGTGGCCGACGAGGCCAGGCTGCCGGCCGGCGTGGCGGGGGCCGCGTGGCGGCAGCGTACGCGCATGCGGATCAGGCGGACGGCCACCACGGCGGCCGCGCTGGTCGCCGCCGTCACCGTCGGCGTGATCACGGTGCCTTCCCTCGTCGCACCGGACGACCCCCAGGTCGCCACCAGCCGGATCGCGGACGGCATAGCGGCCGATCCCGGCCGTGCGACACCTGTGCAACGCGTCGCCGCCGGGCGCGTCACGCTCACCGCGTACGCCTCCTGCGCGCCGAGCACCTCGGATTGCGCCTGGCACGTGCTCGACCCGGACACCGGCCGCTACGGCCCGACGCCGTGGGGCTGGGTGGCCGTGGCGCCCGGCGGGCGGACGGCCGCGGTGCTGGAGAAGACGCTGCCCGCGCGCCGGATCGGCCTGGCCGACACGGCCGGCGGCACGGTACGGCGCTGGATCGACCTCGGCCGGGCCGCCGCCGGGAGCGTCGCCTGGTCGCCGGACGGGCAGCGGCTCCTGGTGACCACGTACGACTTCGACCCCGGACTCCTCGACGACCCCGGCGACGTGCCGGACGAGCGGAATTCCCGAACCGGCTTCGCCATCGTGGACGTGGCGAGCGGCGAGGCCGCCTTCCACAGGCTGCCCGGCGGCCCCGGCGTGCGCAGCGATCTGTCCTGGAGCCCCGACGGCTCGCTGATCTGGGAGGACAGCGGCGAACGCCAGCGACCCCGCAAGTACTACGACCTCACCGGGCGCACTCAGCCGGGACCCGCCCAGGAGTCTCTGAGCGACCAGGACGCCGGGCTGTCACCCGACGGCCGGCTCCTGGCCATGGGCGGCCGGAGCGGTTCGGCCCCCTTCGTCGCGGACGTGGCCTCCGGGGAGACCACGCTGCTGGAGCCGGGCGGCGGGCACCCCATCGTGCGGTCGCTGGCGTGGGCCGATGACACGCATCTGATCGCCTGGATGCAGGAGAGCGGTGACAGCTCCCGCTACCGCCTCGTGCTGGTCCGTGTGGCGGGCGAGCAGGAGGTCACGCCGCTGACCGGCTGGACGGACCCTCGCTCCACCTGGTGGCCGTCCTTCACCTCCGAACCCTGACTCCCGGTGGGGCCGTGGGAGCTCGCCCCGGCGCGGCGCGGTCGCGACCGGGCCTGGGCGAGCGGGAAGGGACGCCGGTCAGCCGACGGCGTAGGCGCGGATGACGGTTTGGGTCAGGCCGGCGCCTGCCGTGTCCGTCACCGTCGCACGGAGGGAGACGAATCCCTCCGTACGGGGATTCGGCAGCTCGGCGGTCCAGCCCGAGCCGTTGCGGCGGACCGGTACGCGGTGCCAGCTCGCGCCGTCGTCGGTGGACATCTCCAGCCGGACCGACGCCGCCCTGGCCTCCGTGGATCCGAGATTGCGCTCGATCCACAGCGGCAGACGGGTCGTGGTGCCCGGTGCGGCGCGGTTGGAGTCGTCCAGTCCTGCGGGGCGGTAGCGGACCGCCATCAGCGGCAGCGGTCGTTCCCCGGCCGTGGTCGCGGACCTGAACGTCCACACGGACTCCACGGCGGTGGACAGCGCCGTGTGCGGCACCTGCCTGCGCATCGAGGCGGTCAGCGTGTACGCGCCGGACTCTGGGGGAAGATCGGCGACCAGTCCGCACCGCTCCGGCTCGTAGAAGACGCAGTCGACGAGATCGGCCCTGGCGAGCTCCTGCCCGTCCTTGGCGAGCGTGACGGTGCCGGTGGCGGCGAGGTCCGAGCCCGTACGCCCCCGATCCCCGTCGGCGAACAGCCCCACTCCGGAGAAGGTCAGCTTGTCCCCGGTACGGCTGCCGCCCGGCAGCAGGAGCGACGGCCCGGTGACCGCGGCGTTCCACACCTCCCTGGTGTGACCGCGCTTCATGAGCCGGCCGCCATCGATGATCAGCGCGGTGCCGATCTCGATCCCGCTGTCGTAGGTCAGCCCGGGAGTCCGGTAGTGGACGAGCGTGCCGGGCAGCGAGATGTCGCCGACCAGAGGCAGCATGAACCCACCCAGCGAGCTGTGGCGCACTCCGCCCGCCGGCGTGCCCATGGCCGCCACTCCTGACGCCCGATAGGTCGCGGTGACCTTCGCCAGGTCCTTCTGCCTGGCGTCGTGGGCGGGATCTTCAGGAAGGCCGTCCGTCCGATGATCGACGAGGTCGTAGACATACGGGCTGGGCGACACGTCCTTGCTGAGCCACCTGGTTCCGAGGCTGTAGGTCAGACCTGGCACACGGGCGGGAATGACGAAGAATTGGGAGTTGACGTCCCCGCGGCCAGATCCGGGCGAGATGTTCCACGCGCCATGGACCAGTCTGACGTTGTATCCGGGCTTCAGCATGGCGCTGGGGTCGTCGAGCGTGACCCTGGCCGCCTTGGCCTGCCGCGCGTCCACCGTGAGCCGCTGATCGCCGCCGTCGATCGTCAGCGGGGAGACGGCGAGCGTTGTGATCGGCTTTGCGTCGAGCTTTTCTGAGATGTCGGTGTAGAGGTTCCACTCGCCCTTGGGCAGCCGGACACGGGCCACGCCGTTGCGGAAGGCCGGAAAATGGACACTCCCGCTCTTCGCGTCGTAGATCTCGCTGAGCCAGGGGGTGATCGGAATGCCTTGCCTGTTGAGGACGGTGATGGTGACGTCGTACGACTCCGGCTCGACGTACGCGCCGGCCAGCGTGCGGATCACCGTCTCGCCGGACGTGGCCGTGACCGTCCCCGGATAGTCGCCAGGCGCCTTCCCCCCGGCGTCGATGGTGAGCGTGACCGACGCCCGGCCTTTGGCCGGGACCGTGACGCGGTCGTCCGGCAGCTTCAGCACCTCGCCCTGCGCCGACAGGTCGAGGGTGACCGGCTCGTCACCCGCGTTGGCGTAGGTGATCGTTCTGGTCGCCGTACGCCGGCCGGAGCCGTTCCACGGGAACGTCGTCCACAGGTTGCCCTGCAGAGTCGAGACCTGCTGCTTCAGCGCACGCTGCAGGTCGATCAGGCCGGCCCCCTGCTGGTAGAGCGTCGCCTCCTGGGCCGGGGCGGCGCTGCCGGTCAGCGCGGCCTTGAGCTGTGCGCCCGTCCACTCCGGATGGCGCTGCGCCAGGATGGCCGCCGCCCCCGTCACATGCGGCGCGGCCATCGAGGTGCCGCTCAGCGACCGGTATCCGCCCCCGACGGCGGCGGCCATGATGTCCACGCCCGGTGCGGTCACGTCGGGTTTGATCGCGTGGTCGCTCACGCGCGGCCCGGGGCTGGAGAAGTCGGCCATGCGGCCCTGCTTGTCCACCGCGCCCACGGTCAGCGCCGCGTCGGCGCTGCCGGGAGTGGACACCCTGCCGGCGGGGCCGCTGTTCCCCGCCGCCGCGA
>NZ_VJYI01000012.1 GCF_008065375.1 Nonomuraea sp. SYSU D8015 | reverse complement strand
AAACTCCTGAAGTCGGGGCGGGCGGTGGTGGCCCGGCACACCCCTTTCGTCATCCGGCTGAAGGACCGCACCGCCGAGCAGTCGGAGGTCCAGGGAGTGGAGGTCGCTCTGGATCCCGGCAGCCGGCACACCGGCATCAGCGTGTTCCGCACCCACGACGGCACCCGGCACGGCCTGTACAGCATCCAGCTCGACCACCGCGGCGGCAAAATCCGCGACAAGCTGACAGCCCGGGCCGCCTACCGGCGCGGAAGGCGATCACGCAACCTGCGCTACCGCGCCCCTAGGTTCGCCAACCGCACTCGCCAGGACGGCTGGCTGCCGCCAAGCCTCCAGCATGGCGTGGACAGCGCGATGAGCTGGGTGCAGCGGCTGCGCCGCCTGGTCCCCGTACGGGCGATCCACGTGGAGACCGTGCGCTTCGACACCCACGCCCTGGCCGCAGGAAGGCCGCTGGAGAGCATGGAGTACCAGCAGGGCACGCTCCACGGTTATGAAGTGCGTGAATATCTGCTGGGGAAATGGGGCCGGGCGTGCGCCTACTGCCGAGCGAGCGGCATCCCGTTGAATATCGACCACATCCAGCCTCGCTCGCGGGGCGGCTCAAACCGGATCAGCAACCTGACCGTGGCGTGCGTGCCGTGCAACCAGGCCAAGAACAACATGCCGGTCGCCGCCACCGGCAGAGGTACGTACTGCCGGACCCGCACCGATGCCTTCGGGTTCCCCCGCCTACGCCTGCCGCGCACCAAGCGGATTTTCGGCTTTCAGACCGGGGATCTTGTGCGCGCGATCGTGCCCAAAGGCAAATACGCCGGAACGCACATCGGCAGGGTGGCTGTCCGTAGTACCGGGGGCCACACCGTGCAGACCGTCGGCGGGCCGGTGAAGACCTCGTACAAGCACCTGCGCCTGCTCCAGCGAGCAGACGGCTACGCCTACACGATCAGCATCGAAGAACATCGGTCCGCACCCTGACGGCGAACTGCTTCCCCGTTCCACCACGCGAGAGTCCATTCCCATTCGCCGAACCCGACCGCATCCGGCTGACGATCTCGCATGCCGAGGTCGAGACCCGGGCGCTGCGGGAGGACCTGCTCTCGCTGCTGCGGCGGATCGAGGGGCGCTTCCCGGCGGACGTGGACCGGGCCGTGCTGGCGCTGGGCGAGGTCATCGACGACGTGCTCGGCCGGGCCGAGCAGCTGACCGCCTCCCCCGACCAGCTCCACGTGGTGTCGCAGACGATCCGCAGCTACCTGCCCGCCAGCCTGGAGGCGTACGCGAACCTGCCGCGCGGGTACGCGCTGGCCCGGCGGGCCGGCCGCGAGCGCAGCGCGCACGAGGAGCTGCTGGCCCAGCTGGCGCTGCTCGACGCCCAGATGCGCAAGGTCGCCGAGGCGATCCACCGGGGCGACGAGCAGGCCCTGCGCGACCAGGGCCGCTTCCTGCGCGACCGCTTCGGCGGCTCCGAGCTGGACATCGGCTGAGCCCGCCGCCCGGCGCTACCGGGCCCGTGCCGCCCGCCCGGCCTTCCTGCGCCGCCGGTCCCTCCGCGCCGGACCTACGCACGGGCAGGCCGCACGGGCAGGCGGCACGGGCAGGCGGCGCGGGCAGGCCGCACCAGGCTCGGGCGCTACGCCTCCACCTTCTCCACCTCGATGACCAGCACCGACGTGGCCCGCAGGACCGGGGCGGGCAGCCCCAGCTCGGCCAGCGCGGAGCCGGGCACCCGCACGGGGGCGGCGGCCCACTCGGGCATCTGGGCGCCCGCCGGAACGGGCCCGGCCACGCGGACCTCGTAGAGCGCGGCGGGGTCGAGCCCGGGCAGCCGCAGCGGCGCGGGCGCCCACTCGAGGCGGGAGGTCAGCTGGACCAGGCCGAACACGGCGCGCTCGGGCAGCACCACGCCGTGCAGCAGCGCCGACGGGTCGGGGTGGTCGGCGTGCACGACGCGCCCGGCGTGCAGCACCGGCCGCAGCCGCTTGTGCAGCGCGATCCAGGTCGCCAGCTCCTCCAGGTCGGCCTCGCTCGCGGAGGTCAGGTCCCACTCCACGCCCATGTGGCCGAACAACGCGGTGCCAGCCCGGAAGGCCAGCGGCAGCGAGCGGCCGGTGCAGTGGTCGTGCGGGGCGCCGACGTGGGCGCCGAGCCGATCCGGCGGCACGAGCAGCCCGGTCCAGCGCTGGATGGCCTGCCGGTCGACCGCGTCGTTGCTGTCGGAGGTCCACACGCGGTCGGTGCGGGCCAGGATGCCGTAGTCGACGCGGGCGCCGCCCGACGAGCACGACTCGATCTCCAGCCCGGGGTGGCGGCGGCGCAGCTCGTCCAGCAGCCGGTAGACCGCGAGGGTCTGGGCGTGCACGCCCGCCACGCCGTCGTGCACGGGCTCGGCGATGTCGCGGTTGTGGTCCCACTTGATGTAGTCGAGCGCGTACTCGCCGACCAGCGTGTCCAGCCGCTCCAGCAGGTAGGCGTACGCCTCGGGCCGGGCCAGGTCGAGCGTCTGCTGGTGGCGCTGGGGCGGCGGCATCCGGTCGGCCCGGCCGAGGATCCAGTCGGGATGGGCGCGGGCCAGGTCGGAGTCCGGGTTGATCATCTCGGGCTCGAACCAGAGTCCGAACTGCATGCCGAGCTTGCGCACGTGCTCGGCCAGCGGGTGCAGCCCGGCCGGCCAGACCTGCTCGTCGACGTACCAGTCGCCGAGGCCGGCGCGGTCGTCGCGGCGGTGGCGGAACCAGCCGTCGTCGAGCACGAACCGCTCGACCCCGGCCGCCGCGGCCTTGTCGGCCAGCTCCAGCAGCCGGTCGAGGCCGTGGTCGAAGTAGGTGGCCTCCCAGTTGTTGAGCGTGACGGGCCGGACCGGCAGCGGGCGGGCGGCGCGCAGGTGGTCGTGCATCCGGGCGCTCGCGTCGTCGAGTCCGCTGCCGGACCAGGTGAAGTACACCAGCGGCGTGCGGTAGCTCTCCCCCTGGGCCAGGGTGATCTCTCCGGGCTCCAGCAGCTCGCCCGCGGCCAGCAGCGCCAGTCCGTCGACCAGCCGCTCGGCGTAGTGGATGTGATCGCCGCTCCAGCCGGCGTGCACCGCCCACACCTCGCCGCCGCGGAAGCCGAACCCGGCGGTCCCGGCCACGAGCAGCCCGGTGGCGTCGTGGCCGGTGCGGCCGCGCCGGTTCTCCCTGGTCCACACGCCGTGCCCGAACGCCCGGCGCTGCGGCACCTTCTCCAGCGCCCAGCGCCCGGTGAAGTCCAGCAGCTCGCCGGCGCGCGCGGGCACGGGCAGCGCGCAGATCAGCCCGGCCAGCCGGTACGGCGAGGCGGCGGTGTTGGTCACCGTGTGCCGCATCGTCACGAGGCCGCCCGGGTCCATGGCCAGCTCGCTCACCAGCTCCAGCCCCGCCAGGGCGTCGGAGGCGGCGATCGTCACCGTGCCGCCGGCGCCCGGGGTGGCGGCGACGTCGAGCCGGTCCAGGGTCCACCGCACCGGCCAGTGCTCGCCGTCCCGGGCTCCCGACAGGCCGGGCCTGCCGTACCAGCTGTCGCCCTGGGCGGGCAGCAGCGGCAAGGCGGGGGACGCCAGCGCGGGCAGCACGTCGGACCCGGCGACGGGGCCGACGTCGGCGCCGAAGTGGCGCACCCGCGGCAGGCCCTGACCGCCGGCGTCGAGCAGCAGGGCGACGCCCGCGGCGGAGAGGATGACCTGGGACAAGTGGGGACTCCTTACTCACGGGGGCGGGCGCCGGATCCGCGGGGCGGCGCCCGTTCGGCTCAGGGGGTGGTGACCCGAGTGGAGACGCTACCGGACCCCGTCTTCCCGCCCCGGCCGGGGGCGGCCCCTTCGGGTATCCGGCCCCCGCCCCGCGGCGTCGGCCGGCCTGGCGCGCCTTGACCTGTCCCGACGCCGATCCGCGCCCGCGCCGTCACCTGGCGCGACTGGCCAGTCGATCCACGATCGTTTAGGTTAGGCTCACCTAATATCGATGGAGAGGTCGGGGATGTTCCAGCCGTATCACACGTTCCACGTCCAGGTAGCGCGGCTGCAGCGGCTGAGCCCGTCGTTCCTGCGGGTGACGTTCACCGGAGACGATCTCCATCACTTCGCCGACAACGGGTTCGACCAGCGCATCAAGCTCATCCTTCCGGTTCCCGAGCACGGCCTGGCCCACCTGCCGACCGGCCCGGACTGGTTCACGAAGTGGCGAGGGCTCGACGACGACAAGCGCAACCCGATGCGCACCTACACCGCCAGGCACGTCCGTCAGGAGGTCCGCGAGGTCGACGTCGACGTGGTCATGCATCCCGGCGGCGGCGGCCCGGTCGCCCGCTGGGCCGAGCAGGTGCGGCCCGGCGACGTCGCCGTGCTCATGGGCCCCGACGCCCGCTACGACGGCTGGCACGGCGGCCTGGAGTTCCGGCCACCGGCCGGCAGCGGCACCGTGCTGATCGCGGGCGACGAGACCGCGGTGCCCGCGATCTGCTCCGTGCTGGAGCGCCTGCCCGCCGGCGTCGTGGGAGAGGCCCTGATGGAGGTGCCGTACGAGGAGGACTTCCTGCCCGTCGAAACCGCCTGCTCGGTCAAGGTCGGCTGGCTGGCCAGGAACGGCGCCGAGCGCGGCGGGCTGCTCCTCCCCGCCGTGCGCGCCGCCGCCGAGCGGCTGCTGCCGCCGCTGCCGCAGCCGGAGGCGTTCGACGACGTGGACGTCGACGCCGAGGAGTTGTGGGAGGTGCCGCAGGAGGAGGCGGCCGACTCCCTGTACGCGTGGCTGGCCGGCGAGGCCGCCGTGATCAAGACGCTGCGCCGGCACCTGGTGGCCGAGCGCGGCATGGACCGGCGCGCGGTGGCGTTCATGGGCTACTGGCGTCAGGGCCGCGCCGAGGTCAACGCCTGACCCTGCCGGCCCGGGCAGGACCGCACCCCCCGGGGACCCGCTCTCCCGGCGGCAGGCGGTCGTCCGGCGGGTCAGCGCAGTTCGGAGGAGCCGGTCGCCTCCGCCACCGTCCACCGTTCCTCCGCTGTTGGGGGTCGTACCCAGGTGAGGCCGGGCCCGCCGGCGGCGATCACGCCGGTCACCACCCCGCGCAGCAGCGCGCCCGCCGCCGCGTCCGGCTGCTTCTCGCGGGCCTCCAGGTAGAGGTCGAGGATCCGGGCCAGGTCCAGCATCATCGTGTTGGCGCGCCCGCCGGTCTCCGCGACGTGGTCGTCGATCGCCGCCGTGGCCAGGCCCGCGGCGGCGGCCACCGGCTTCCCGTTGACGTGCGACGACGTCTCCTCCTGCGGCTCGGCCCGGTCGGCGAGCACGCGGACCTGCAACGCTCCAACCCCGTCGCCGCCGGGCCAGGGATGGACGCCCGCGGCGTCCGGCGGGCAGACGATCTCGCGTACGGCGGCGGCGAAGGCCGCCAGGTCCATGCCGTCCGCCACCTCACCGGCCGGCCATTCCGCGCGCAGGTGCAGCACCCCGGGCCGCTCTGCTGCCGCGAACCGCGCCATCATGGCCGCGACCGTGCCGTGCGGGTCGTGCATGGCGGCGTCCCCGAGCGCCGTGAAGCCGTCGGCGAGCACCCGCAGGGAGATGAGCCGCGGCGGGTCGTACGCGGTGAGCACTCCCCGCTCCCCGGCGAGGTCCAGGGCGTTCCCGGCGTCGTGGTAGGCCCGGAGCCCCTCCAGGAACGCGGTCTCGGCCCCGGGCGTGAGACGGGACGCCCACTCCCACGCCGGGTCGATCCCGAACCCGTCGTCCATGTCGCCACCGGCCGGGTCACGGCGAAGCCACCAGACCACCCCGCCCACGGCGATGGCGGCCAGCACTGCCACTGCGATCCACACGATGCGCCACTCTCCCTCGTACCTGCCGGGCTAGCAGCGTAGTGTGATCTTTTCCCGCAAACTCACCAATTTCCACAAAAAGCCGCACGCGCCCGGCGGGAAGTCCGCCGGGCGCCGCTTGGAAAGTGGCGGGTGCGGCCGTCAGGTCCGTCTGACGCAGACGGCGAGTGGCCCCTTGATCAGAATCGCCTGGGACACCACACGGACCCCATAGGCACCGAACAGGGTGCAGACCGGCACCACACCGCAGGTCAACCGCGATGGGACGCAGCAGGCCATCGCCCCAAACCCGGTTAAGGTGTGATTTTTTCTAACGCGGTAATCGGAATTGTTTTCCCGAGGAATTCTCCTGTCCACCTGATCAGCCACGCGCCTCTCGACGTCGACGGCCCGGCCGGTACACTCCATTCCGGAAACACGCAGTCGCGAAATGTGACGTGCGCATGACATCGGTGTCTACGGCATGGGCGGGTCCGCGCAACCGGAAGGAATGCTCCCGGCCCTGACAGAGCGCGGAGCCGGAGATGGAGCCACTACACCTGACCACGAGCCGCCGCGACGGGATCCTCACGGTCGCCCTGTCCGGAGAGCTGGACATCGCCACCACCGAGCGGTTCCGCAGCCACCTGATGGAGCTGCTGCAGCAGGCCCGCCACGGGGACGTCGCGGTGGTCCTGGAGGTCAGCCGCCTGTCCTTCATCGACGCGGCCGGGCTCGGCGTCCTCGTCTCCGTCCACGACCACGCCCAGCGCCGGCGGACGCCGCTGCGCATCGCGGGCGCGCCGCCCGCCATGCGGCGCCTGCTGCGGATCACCGGGCTCGACGCCCACCTCCACATGATCGGGGCCGGCTGCCCGCACCGGTAGGTTGTGGGCGTGTCGATGATTCAGGTTCCCGAAGAGATACCTCTCAAGCTGGAAGACGGGTTCGATCGGATCAGGCGGGAGCTCACGCTGCCCGGCGACTTCCCGCGCGCCGTGCTGGACGAGGCCGAACGGGCGGCAGAGGCGCCGGAGCTCGCCCGGCCGGCCGGCAAGGACCTCACCGACGTGCCGTTCGTCACCATCGACCCGCCCGGCTCGATGGACCTCGACCAGGCCGTCCACCTGGAGCGGCTGCGCGCCGGATACCGCGTCTGGTACGCCATCGCCGACGTCGGCGCGTTCGTGCGCCCGGGCGGGATCATCGACGCCGAGGCCCGGGCCAGGGGCGAGACCGTCTACTTCCCCGCGGGCAAGGTGCCGCTGCATCCCAAGGTGCTCTCGGAGGGCGCGGCCAGCCTGCTGCCCGGCGCGCTGCGGCCGGCCGCGGTGTGGCGGATCGACCTGGACGCCGACGGCCGCACGGTGGGCGCGGACGTGCAACGCGCCCTCGTACGCAGCCGCGAGCGCCTTGACTACGCCTACGTGCAGGCCGCGGTCGACACCGGCACCGCCGACGGCACCCTGGGGCTGCTGGCCGAGATCGGCCGGCTCCGGCTGGCCCTGGAGCGCGAGCGCGGCGGCGTCACCCTGCCGACGCCCCAGCAGGAGGTGGTGCAGGCCGACGGCGGCTACCGGCTGGAGTTCCGGCTGCCGCTCCCCGCCGAGGCGTGGAACGCGCAGATCTCCCTGCTGACCGGCATGGCCGCGGCCACGATGATGCTCGACGCCGAGATCGGCATCCTGCGCGTGCTGCCCCGGCCCCGCCCCGACGACCTGGCGAAGGTCCGCAGGGTGGCGGGGGCGCTGGGCGTGCCGTGGCCCGACGGGGCCGGGTACGGCGCCGTGGTGCACGACCTCGATCCGAAGGACCCTCAGCAGGCGGCGTTCCTGCACGAGTCGAAGGTGCTGCTGCGCGGCTCCGGCTACGAGTCCTTCGACGGGGCGCCACCGGAGGAGGCCGGCCACTCCGCGGTCGCGGCGCCGTACGCGCACGTCACGGCTCCGCTGCGGCGCCTGGTCGACCGCTACGCGACCGAGGTGTGCCTGGCGGTCGCGGCCGGCGAGCCCGTCCCCGCCGACGTGCGGGCCGCGCTGGCGAGCCTGCCCGCCCTCATGTCGTCCTCCGGGCGGCGCGCGGCGGCCGTGGACCGGGCGTGCGTGGACCTGGTGGAGGCGTTCCTGCTGCGGGATCGGCTCGGGCAGGCGTTCGAGGCGGTGGTGATCGACGTGGACGAGCGGCGCGGCGGCGGCCAGGTCCAGCTCGCCGACCCCGCGGTGATCGCCCGCTGCGACGGCGAGCTTCCGCTCGGCGAGCAGGTCACGGTACGCCTCGCCCAGGCCGACCCCGCCACCCGCGAGGTCCGCTTCACCCTTGCCTGACCCGCCCACCCGAACCGCCGACCCGGACCGCTCTGCCGGGCCGGAGGACGCCCGCCGGGGCTCAGCGCGGCCTGGCGCGCATCCCGTCGCAGATCACGTCCGCCATGCGCACCGCCCCGCCCCTGGCCCGCGCCCTCCGCTCGGCCGCCAGGCACCCGCGCAGCAGGTCCTGTACGTCCTCCGTCACCAGGTCGGGCCGCACCGCACCGGCCCGCTGCGCCCTGTCCAGCAGCCGGCCGAGCGCGGCCGCGAAGTCGTCCTCCAGCGTCGAGCCCGGCCGGAACGCCATTGCGGAGCCGCTGTCCAGCATGTCGCACAGCGCCTGGTTCGCCGAGGCCTGCTCGACCACCCGCGAGAACCACCCGAAGAACGCCTTCCCCGGGTCCTCCGCCGTGCCCAGCGCCCGGGCGTCGGCCACGAACCGCTCGATCCGCCCCAGCAGCACCGCCTCGAACAGCGCCTCCTTGGTCGGGAAGTGCCGGTAGACGGTGCCCACCCCGAACCCGGCCCGCCGGGCGATCTCGTCGAAGGAGATGGTCAGGCCGTCGCTGGCCAGGGCCTCCTGGGCGATCTGCAGGACCCGCTCGCGGTTGCGGCGGGCGTCGGCGCGCAGCGGCCTGGCCGTGCTGTGGTCATCGCCCATGACGTGCACCTGCCTTCAACAAGCGGAGGGATCTCTCCGATTCTATCGAGGAGATCTCATGACATACACCCCTCCCGAGGCCGCCGGACGCGGTGGTGCACACCGCCCGCACAAGCGGACACCCGCCCCGTAGGACGGGCGCCCGCCGTACCCCCTGAGTCCACGGCTACGGATGGTCGGCGGTCCGGCCTGTCGCGGAACATGCGCCGGATGAGGCGCGCCTCCGCCGGCGGGTCGCCACCGCGCAGATCCGCCGCCACAGCCGGCGAGCACTCCTCACCGGGCCGAACGGCACTGCCGCATGCCTGCCCGGCCGGGACGCCGCCACCTCCCGCGCGGCCCGGGACGCTCCTGTCACCGATGCGGGCGGAGACACCGCCGCGTCCAGCGTGCGCCGCGACGCAGCAGCCTCCCCGGCCGGATGGGGAGGCACCGCCTGCGGCACGCCATGCCCTGGGTCAGACGCCGGCACGACCCGGCGCGGCCCGCCCGGTGCGACGGACCCGCCTTCACGCCTCGGATCCACCCGCGCGGTCGACCCGGCGTCGCACCCCGAGTCCACCCGCGCGATCGACCGGCCATCGCACGCCGGATCAACCCGCGCGATCGTCCGGCCATCCCATGCCGGATCAACCCGCGCGATCGACCCGGCGTCACACCCCGGATCCGTCCCTGCGACCAGCCGGGTGCCGTGGCCCGGCTCCGTCCGCGCCGCCGGCCGGGCCCGGCTCACGCGCGCCGGCCGTGCGGTTCGCCGGCTCCGGGTGCCGATCCGCTTCAGGGGGATCCGCTCCTCCCTCGGCGGAGACCGCAGTTCGACGACGCGGGCGCCCTCCGGCACATGGCGCAGGTCATGGGTGATGAGGATCGTCGTCCGCCCGGCCATCAGCCGCCGCAGCGGTCCCATGACCTGTGCGGCCGTGGCCTCGTCCAGCCCGCTCATGGGCTCGTCGAGCACCAGCACCGGCGCGTCGCGCAGGACTGCCCTGGCGATCGCGATGCGCTGCCGCTGCCCGCCGGACAGGAGGCGCCCCCGCTGCCCCACCGGCGTGTCGTACCCCTGGGGCAGCAGTTTGACGAAGTCATGCACCCCGGCCGTCTCAGCGGCCCGGATGACCTCGTCGAGCGAGGCGTCCGGCCGCCCGTAGGCGATGTTGTCCCGCACCGAGCCGGAGAACAGCAGCGTCTCCTGGTGCAGGACCGTGACGTTCCGGCGCAGCGACTCGCGGGTCAGGCGGCGGACGTCCGTCCCGTCCAGCAGGACGCGCCCGGCGTCCGGGTCGTAGAAGCGCAGCAGCAGCTTGGCCAGTGTGGACTTGCCCACCCCGCTGGGCCCGGTGAGCACGAGCAGCCGGCCGGGCTCGGCGGTGAAGGACACCTCCCGCAGCACCGGCCGCGCGGCCCGCCCCGGGTAGGCGAAACCGACCCGGTCGAACTCCACCCGTCCCCGGGCCCGTCCGGCGGTCACGGCGCCGGGGGCGTCGGTGACGGCGGGCCGGGTCCGCAGGACCTCGATGATGCGGTCGGACCCGGCGGCGGCCTCCGACACCGTCAGGGCCAGCTCTCCGAGGCTCTGGACGGCCGGATAGAGCAGGGCCAGGTACGCGGCGAAGGCGAGCAGGCCGCCGATGGTCAGCCGGCCCGCGGCGATCTCCCACGCGCCGAATCCGAGGATGACGATCAGGCAGACGGTCTCGATGACCTGCACCACGGGACCGTACAGGCCGGACAGCCTGGCCTGCGCCAGGTTGGCGCGCAGCCACCTGCGCCCCTCGGCGTGCAGGCGCCGCGACTCGGCGGGCTGCCTGTTGTACGCCTGCACGAGCGGCTGGTTGGCCAGCCCCTCCTCCAGGACGCTGTTCATGGCGCCGTTGCTGTGCCGCTCGAGCGCCGCGGCGGTCCTGAACCTGGCCGCGAACCCCTTCGAGACCAGCAGGAACGCCGGGATCAGCGCGAGCGTGACGAGCGCGAGGTCCCAGCGGATGAAGAACGCGGCCCCCGCGAACAGCACCACGCCGGCGGCCGTGGTGAGCGCCTTGACCAGCCCTGAGCCGACGAGCTCCTCGATGGCCTCGACGTCGTCGGTGAGCCGGGCCATCAGGTCGCCGAGCCGCCGGTTCTCCGAGAAGTCCGGCGCGAGCGTCTGGATGTGGGCGAACACCCGGTCGCGCAGCACCAGCAGGAAGCGTTCGGCGCCGAGCGCGGTGACGTACGTCCCGGTGAAGGACGTCAGCCCGGCGACCGCGGCGAGCCCGAGCCAGCTGAACGCGGGGGCCCAGAACGCCCCCAGGTCCCGGGTGGTGAGCACCTCGTCCGTGATGTGGCCGAACAGGCGGATCGCGGCGACCTCGCAGAGTGTGGCCAGGAGGGCGAGCACCACGCCGGCGGCGAACAGCGGCCGCAGCCCGCGGGTGTCCGGCCAGAATTCGCGGAAGGTGCGGCGAAGGGAGATCGCCGGGGCGAGTTCGTGGCCGGAGGCGCGCAGGGAGAGCCGGCGGCTGAGCCGCCGGCTCTCAAGGGGTGCCTTTACCACCCCCACCACCTGCGCCGGCAGCAGTTCCAGTGCCAGTGGTGGTGTTTACGCCGGCGCCACCAGCGCCGTCGGCGACAGCCCCATCCCTGCTGGTATCCGACCTGCGACAACTGCGTGTTAGCCATGGTTCCTCCCCCGATGGATGGCGAACACAGTGACAAATCGGACGTTAGCACCGAAATTCGGATAAATCACTACATATTTGGCGAAACCGGAGAGATTTGACTCGCAAAAGCGCTGCGACCAGCGCTTCCGTGCATTCGTTAAATGTGCAGTAAATGAGTAAGAGTCCTAGAGAAGGTAAGAGAGTCGCCAAAGGTGGTGTGACAAGCCGGTTCCAAGGAGACCGCGGCCGATACTTTGGTTCAATGGAACGCCGCGCCGCGCTTGCGACGATCGGCGCATGACCTTTCTCGGCATCATCCTCATGATCCAAGGTTTCGGCGCGCTCATCGCCGACCACTTCTTCGACAAGAGCTTCGGCCTGCTGCACCTGGTGTTCGACGGTGGCATGCTGACCGCCGCCGCCGTCGTCGTGGGCCTGATCGGTCTGGTGATGACCGGCCTCGGCCTCGCCCACGACGACTAGCGGCCGCCCGGCTCAGCTCAAGGACGAGTACGCCACCACACCGCGCCGCATGGCGTCCACCGCCTTGACGGACGTCTGCTTGATCTTGCTGCCCGGCGGCGCCGCGTTGCCGAGCTGGCCGAGCAGGTCCATCAGCTGCTTGATCCACCGTACGAAGTCGCCGGCGGCCAGCTCGTTGCCGTTGACGCCGTCCATGAGCACGGCGTCCAGGGTGTGCCCCTTCGTCCAGCGGAAGGCCGCCCAGGCGAACCCCAGGTCGGGCTCCCTGATCGTGGACAGCCCGTGGTCGGACTCGATGCCCTCCAGCTCCCCCCACAGGCGGATCATCGCCGTCAGCGCGTCCTGGGCCCGCCCGGCGGGGATCTTGGGCCGGCGGGCGTCGTCGGCGGCCCGCGACTCGAACACCAGCGCCGACACGCACGCCGCCAGCTCGGCCGGGTCGAGATCCTCCCACAGCCCCTGGCGCAGGCTCTCGGCGGTCAGCAGGTCCAGCTCGGTGTAGAGGCGGCCAAGACGGCGTCCCTCGTCGGTGACCGTCTCACCGTCGAGGTAGCCCAGCTGCTCCAGGACCGAGCAGATGCGGTCGAACGTACGGGAGATGACGTGCGAGCGGCCCTCGACGCGGCGGCGCAGCCCCTCGGTCTCGCGCTGCAGCTTGTAGTAGCGCTCGGCCCAGCGGGCGTGGTCTTCCCGCTCGTCGCAGCCGTGGCAGGGGTGCTGGCGGATGCGCCGGCGCAGCTCGTTGACCTCTTCGTCCTCCACCGTGTGGTCGCGCGCCCTGGGCGGCTTGCCGAGGTCGCGGTCGCCGATCTTGGCCAGCAGCGTGGAGACCAGGTTGGCGCGTTCCTTGGGCGAGCGGCCGTTGAAGTTCTTCGGGATGCGCAGCTTCTCCAGGGGCTCGACCGGCACGGGGAAGTCGGCCGGGTCGAGCTTCTTGACCTGCTTGCCGATCGTCAGCACCAGCGGGCTGGGCCCCGTCCCGGCAGCGCGGCCGCGGGGGTTGCGCCCGGGGTCGAGCACGATCGCCAGGCCCGCCCGGCGTCCGCCGGGCACGCGGATGACGTCTCCGGGCTCCAACGCCTCCAGCGACCGCACGGCCGCGGCCCGCCGGGCGGCGCCGCGCTGCCTGGACAGCTCGGCCTCGCGGTCGGACAGGCGCCGGCGCAGCGCGGCGTATTCCGGGAAGTCGCCCAGGTGGCACGTCATGGCCTGCTGGTAGCCCTCGAGGGCCTCCTCGTGCTTGCGCAGCTGCTTGGCCAGCCCCACGACCGCCCGGTCGGCCTGGAACTGCGCGAACGACTCCTCCAGCAGCGTCCGCGCCCGCTCCCTGCCGAACTGGCCGACCAGGTTGACCGCCATGTTGTACGACGGCTGGAAGCTGGAGCGCAACGGGTACGTGCGGGTGCCGGCCAGGCCCGCCACGGACAGCGGGTCCATGCCTGGCTGCCACAGCACCACGGCGTGCCCCTCGATGTCGATGCCGCGCCGCCCGGCCCGCCCGGTGAGCTGGGTGTACTCGCCGGGTGTGAGGTCGGCGTGGGTCTCGCCGTTCCACTTGTCGAGCTTCTCGATCACCACGCTCCTGGCCGGCATGTTGATGCCCAGGGCGAGGGTCTCGGTGGCGAAGACGGCCTTGACCAGCCCGCGCGTGAACAGCTCCTCCACGACCTCCTTGAAGGCCGGCAGCATGCCCGCGTGGTGGGCGGCCAGGCCGCGTTCCAGGCAGTCGCGCCACTCCAGGTAGCCCAGCACCGCCAGATCCTCGTCGGGCAGGTGAGCGGTGCGCTCGTCGACGAGCTGCCTGACCTCGTGGCGCTCGCGGTCGGTGGTGAGGCGGATGCCCGCGTACAGGCACTGCTGCACGGCCGCGTCGCAGCCGGCGCGGGAGAAGATGAACGTGATCGCCGGAAGCAGCCCCTCCGCGTCGAGCTTCTCGATCACCTGCACCCTGTCCGGCGGACGGGAGCGCTGCGGCCGCCCGTATCCGCGCCGGCCCCGGCCCGCGGTCAGCCGCTCGGCGTCCCGGGTCACGCGCATCAGCGTGGGGTTGATGCGCGGCGGCAGTTCGTCGGTCATGAACATGTCGTAGATGCGGTTGCCGACCATCATGTGCTGCCACAGCGGCACCGGCCGGTGCTCGTCGACGATGACCGTGGTGTCGCCGCGCACCTCGCCCAGCCACTCGCCGAACTCCTCGGCGTTGCTCACCGTCGCCGACAGCGCCACCAGCCGGACCGACTCCGGCAGGTGGATGATGACCTCTTCCCACACCGCGCCGCGGAACCGGTCGGCCAGGTAGTGGACCTCGTCCATCACCGCGAACCCGAGCCCGGCCAGCGTGGCCGAGCCGGCGTAGAGCATGTTGCGCAGCACCTCGGTGGTCATGACCACGATCGGGGCCTCGCCGTTGACGCTGTTGTCACCGGTCAGCAGGCCGACCTTGGCGGTGCCGTAGCGCTTGACCAGGTCGTTGTACTTCTGGTTGGACAGCGCCTTGATGGGGGTGGTGTAGAAGCATTTGCGGCCCTGCTCCAGGGCCAGGTGGACGGCGAACTCCCCGACGACGGTCTTGCCCGACCCCGTGGGCGCCGCCACCAGGACGCCGTCGCCGGCCTCCAGGGCCCGGCAGGCGTCGAGCTGGAAGTCGTCCAGCGCGAAGTCGTAGAGACCTCGGAACGATCTGAGAGCGGCCCCGTCGTCCCCGTGCTTCTGACGGAAGGCCGCATAGCGTTCCGCTGGCGTTGTCATACCCGTCAGCCTACCGAAATCGCCATTCCGGTCCGTCCCGCGCCATTCCCCCCGTCCCGCCACTCCCCCGCGGCCCGCATCCCACCCCCTCCCCACCTCGCCATGCTTCAGCCGATGTCCCTTGAGGAAGGAAAGCACTCGGCTGAGGTCCTTGGGAAGGGCGCTCCGGACAGGCCCCTTGGGCGGCAGGAGGGCGCTCCGGCAGGCCCCTAGGGCACGCGACCGGCCTTGACGCCTTTACAATGTAGATTTCAAACGATCACGCGCAGCGCGCCCGGCCGGATCTCGCACTCCACCGGCACCGGCCCGACTCGTTCACCGTCGGCGTAGGCGACCACGTCCGCCGCCTCCAGCCGCACGCTGCGCGCCCGCCGCACCGACACCGCCCGGTGCCCGACGTGCGTCCCCCGGTACACGCTCGGGAACACCCGCAGGAACTCCCCTTTGGACAGGGCGCCCACCATCATCACGTCCAGCAGCCCGTCGTCGGGCTGGGCGTCCGGGCAGACCCGCATCCCGGCGCCGTAGGAGCGGGTGTTGGCCACCGCCACCAGCATGGCCTCGCGCTCGATCACCTCGTCCCCGTCGAACGTGACCCGGAACGGGATCGGCCGGAACGACCGCAGCTCCCCCACCATGGCCATGAGGTACCGGGCCGTCCCCGGCGGCCAGGTGAGCCGGTTGGCCCGCTCGTTGACGCGTGAGTCGAACCCGCAGGCCACCACCCCGGCGAACAGCTCCTCGGTGCGCCCCGTGCGGATGCGGGCGGCGTCGACCAGCCGGGACTTCATGCGCAGCACGGTGCGGGCCGCGGCGACCGGGTCGTCGCAGGGCACGCCGAGCGCGGCGGCGATGTCGTTGCCGGTGCCGGCCGGGATGATGCCGAGGGGCACGTCGGTGCCGGCCACGGCCTGGACGGCCAGATGCACCAGGCCGTCGCCACCGAAGGCGACGAGCGCGTCGGGGCGTTCGGCGACGGCCGTGCAGGCGCGTTCGAGCGCGTCGGCGGCGTCGTCGCCGACGATCACCGACAGCTCGGCCCCGCCGGCACGCAGCCGGCGCGCCACGGGCTCGAGCAGGCGCACGGTGCGGCCGCCGCGGGCGGCCGGGTTGACGAGCAGGGCGAGTTGGGGGGACACGCCCGGAACCTATCGCCTATCGCGTGGTACCGGAATCCTCCGCGCGGTCCTGATCCTCGTCGAGCGGCGTGTCGTCCTCGGTCAGCGGCGAGGCCTCGTCGTCGGACAGGCCGGCGAACTCGCTCTGCGGCCGTCTCTTCTCCCGCAGGTACATGAACAGCTCGGCCGCCGCGAACAGCACGATCATCGGCGCCGCCAGCGCCATCATGGTGACCGGGTCGCCGCCGGGCGTGACGACGGCGCCGAACACGAACATCAGGAAGATGACCAGCCGCCGGTGCTTGGCGACGGTCGCGTGCGACAGCACCCCGATGATGTTGAGGAACACCAGCAGCAACGGCAGCTCGAACGACACCCCGAAGATCAGCAGCATGATCAGTACGTAGTCGAGGTATTCGTCGATCGAGATGGTGGCCACCGTGTCGTCGAGCGAGAAGCTCAGCAGGAACCCCAGGGCGGTGTCCATGATGAAGTAGGACAGCGCCGCGCCCAGCGCGAACAGCGGGATGGCCAGTGCGAGGAACGTCAGCGTGTAGCGCTTCTCGGCGCGGTAGAGCGCCGGGGTGACGAACGCCCAGATCTGGTAGAGCCACACGGGCGAGGCCGCCACCAGTCCGACCATCAGCGAGATCTTCAGCGTGATGAAGAAGGACGAGAAGATGCCGTTGTAGGTCAGGCTGCACTTGCCGTTGAGGTCGTGCGACTGAGGGGTCGAGCAGTAGGGATCCTTCAGCAGCTCCCACATCGGCCCGGACACGATCCAGCCGATGATCAGGCCCACCGCCACGGCGGCGAACGCGACGAGCAGCCGGTTGCGCAGCTCACGCAGGTGCTCCATGAGCGGCATCCGGCCTTCGGGATCCCGCTCCGGCTTCGCCTTGGGACCCGACCGTTTCAGCAGCGCCATCTAGCAGTCCTGGGGACGAGGGGACGGGTGGTCAGGGACGCTTGTCGGCCTGCGCGCTCGCACGCAGGCGCGCGGCCTCCTCCTCGAGCCGGCGGGCCTGCTCCTCGGCGGACAGCTGCGGCGCGGGCGCGGCCGGGATCTGCTGCGGGGGCGCCGGCTGGGCCTGCGGCTCGGGCTTGGCCTGCACGACCGTCGGCTTGTCGTCGTCGTCCTCGGTCATCTTGCTGGTCTCCGCCTTGAAGATGCGCAGGGAACGTCCGACGCCACGGGCGAGGTCCGGCAGCTTCTTGGCCCCGAAAAGCAGGACCAAGGCCACCAGGATCAGGATGATCTCTGGAGCTCCCAAGTTCATGTGACGTCCTTCATGGTGAGAGCGGAGTGCTGTGCTTCCCCGATCGTACGCTGCCGGAAGCTCTGCCTCATCCCCTGAGGTCCTGTTTGAGACTGAATTGCTCGTTAATTTGAGCGATTTCCCTGTTCAAGCCGCGTGCCGCGGCCACGACCCGGGCGGCCGCGACCCCGAGGACGGCCAGCCCGGCCAGCACCAGACCGGCGGCCAGGAAAATCCACGTCATGACCGGTGAGCGTACAGGGCCAGGGCGCGCTCGGCCTCCCGGCGCACGGTCTCGGCCATCGCGGGCGGCGAGACGACCCGGCCGGTGTCGCCCAGGCGCAGCGCCAGCTTCAGTATCCAGTCCTCGTCGCGGGCCCGCAGCGCCACCCGCAGCCGTCCCTCGCCCAGCTCGGTGACCTCCTCGCACGGGTAGTACTCGGCCACCCACCGTCCGGCCGCGCTGAGCTCCAGCTCGACCAGCTCGTCGGTCGGGGACGGGCGGAAGACGCCCTGGGTGACGTCGATGGGCTCGGCCTCCTCCGGCGGGTCGGCGGGCACGTCGAGCACGTCCACGCCGAGCATCCGATCCAGCCGGAACAGCCGCATCGCCTCGGCGCGGTAGCACCAGCCCTCCAGGTAGGCGCGGCCGTCGACGACCACGATCCGGGTGGGGTCGACCTCGCGCGGCGTCACCTCGTCACGGCCGGGCACGTAGTAGCGCAGCGACAGCCGGCGCTTCCCGGTCAGCGCCTCGCGCACGCGCGGCAGCGCGTCGGGGGCGGCGTCGACGTCGACCGCGACCTGGCTGCTGACGGTGGCGGCGCCCTCTCCCGCGGCCCGCTCCAGCTTGGCCGTCACGCGCGGCAGCGCGTCGCCCGGCACCTCGGCCAGCTCGGGCGTGGCGGCCAGCATGCGCAGCGCCACCAGCAGGGCGCTGGCCTCGTCGATGCCGAGCCGCAGCGGCCTGGCGATGGTGTCGGCGTTGTCGATGACGATCTCGCCGCCGTCCCAGGACACGTCGATGAGGTCGCCGGGGGTGTGGCCGGGCAGCCCGCACATCCACACCAGCTGCAGGTCGTCGATGAGCTGCTTCTCGCTCAGCCCGAACACCGCGGCCACCTCGCCGACCTGCGCCCCGGGATGGGACATCAGGTACGGCACCAGCGCCAGCAGTCTCGGCAGCCGGTCCGCCGACCCGCTCATACGCCCGCCCTTCTCATGCCATTGCCCCCTTCAGTCTGCGGATGACGGCCTCGCGGGCGTCCGGCGGCTCGACGACCTCGACGTCGGCGCCGAGGCTGGCCATCCAGCCGGCCAGCCGCTCGGGATCGGAGAAGGCCAGCTCGGCCTCGTCCCACCCGTCGGTGCCGGGGTGCACGGCCCTGGCCAGCTGCCGCAGCCCCTCACACGCCCCCTGGCGCACGCGGACGACGGCGATCCGCTCTTCCGCGGGCTCGTCGGGGAAGCCCACCATGGCCCGCAGGTCGATCCCCTCGGGCACCTGGACGACGCCCGCCTTGCCGACCGGTGCGACCTGCCCGGTGATGCGGCTGAGCCGGAAGGCGCGCGGCGCCTGCCGGTCGCGGTCGAACCCGACGAGATACCAGCGGCCGCGGCGGCTCACCACGCCCCACGGCTCGACGGTGCGGCTGCGCACGGTCTCGCTGCCGGAGGCGCGGTAGTCGAAGCGCACCACCCGCCGGTCGCGGACGGCGTCCCACAGGGCGGGGAAGGCCGGGTCGCGGGTGTCGACCCGCAGCTCCAGGGCGCCGGTCCCGACGGGCTGGTCGGTGGCCACGCCGCCGGCGCGCAGCTTGAGCAGCGCCCCCGAGGCCGCCTCGGCCAGGCTGGCGCGCTGCCACACCTGCGCGGCCAGGCCGAGCACGGCGGCCTCGTCGGGCTCCAGGGTGATCTCCGGCAGCTCGTACGACTGCCGCTCGATCCGGTAGCCGGGCTCGTCCTCCCACGGGTCCCGCACCACGTCGATGGGGATGCCGATCTCGCGCAGCTCGTTCTTGTCGCGTTCGAACATGCGCTGGAACGCCTCGTCGCCGTCCCGGTCGTAGCCGGGCACGGCCTGGCGGATCTGCTCGGCCGACAGCGGGCGCCGGGTGGCGAGCAGGCAGATCACCAGATTGAGCAACCGTTCTGTCTTCCGGCGCGACATCTGCCTCACTCCTCCTTCATCGACGCTACCCTGCCCCCGTGATCAGATGGCGCAAGGGCGAGGTTGTACGGATCCGACGCGAGTGGCCGGGAGCGGTGGAGCTGGACGTCGCCGTCCCCGAGGGGGAGTGCCGGGCGCTCGCGTACCCCCTGCTGGTGGGCCGCCCGGAACCCGGCGACGAGGTGCTGCTCAACACGACCGCGCTCGCGATGGGTCTCGGTACGGGAGGTTACGCCATGGTGGTGGCCGTCCCGAACCGTTTGCCGGAAGATCCCGGGGGGCCGGGGCACCTGGTGAAGGCGCGCTACACACCGCTGCAGGCCACGGTGCTGGGCGCCGACGAGCAGGACTCCCCTCATCACGACGCGTTGCGCGAGGCCGACGCCCTGGATGACATGCCGGTGGTGGTGGCCGACCTGCACTCGGCGCTGGCGCCGATCCTGTGCGGCCTGTACGAGTCCCGGCCCGGGACGCGGGTGGCGTACGTGATGCTGGACGGCGGCGCGCTGCCGGTGTGGTTCTCGATGGCGGCTGCCAGGCTCCGCGAGGAGGGCTGGCTGGCGGGCGTGGTGACGGTCGGCCAGTCGTTCGGCGGTGACGTGGAGGCGGTCACGACGCACACCGGGCTGCTGGCGGCCAGGCACGTGCTGGAGGCCGACGTGGCGATCGTCACGCAGGGCCCCGGCAACCTGGGCACGGGCACCAGGTGGGGCTTCTCGGGCGTGTCGGCGGGTGAGGCGGTCAACGCGGCCGGGGTGCTGCGGGGGCGTCCGGTGGCGGCGCTGCGGGTCAGCGAGGGCGATCTGCGCGAGCGCCACTACGGCGTCTCCCACCACTCGCTGACCGCCTACGGCCGGGTGGCGCTGTGCCCGGCGGACGTGCCGGTGCCGGAGCTGCCGGGCGAGTTCGGCGAGCGGGTCAGGGACCAGGCGGAGCTGCTGGCCGTGCGGCACCGGCTGGTGCCGGTGCCGGTGGACGGCCTGCACGAGGCGCTGCGCGGCTCGCCGGTCCGGTTGTCGACGATGGGCCGGGGCCTGGAGGAGGACCTGGCCTACTTCCTGGCCTCGGCGGCGGCGGGCAGGCTGACGGCCTCGCTGCTGTCGTAGAAGTCCTTGAACGTGAACGCCTCGGGGCTCGGCCCTTCCGCCTTGAGGCGTTCCAGCCGCGCCATCCCCTCGGCCAGCGACGGGATGTGACCCTCGGGGATCCACCACATCACCATGTACGGCTCCGCCATGCGCAGGAACCACTCCCTGCGGCGGCGCAGCACGCCCAGGTGGGCGCTGCGGTAGACGTAGTTCCACAGCGCTTCCTGCGACTCCCACACCGAGAAGTTGATCAGCAGGTGGTCTCCGTAGTCGTGGACGACGGTGGCGGTCGGGTCGGACTCGCTCTCCTTCAACCGCCACACGAACCCGGGAGCCTCGTCGGCGATGGCGTTGATGGGCTCGAGCAGGGCGACGAACTCGGCGAGTTCGGCGGAGTCGATGGGCGCGCGCAGGTGGGCGAGGTTCAGCTCGGCGAGATGCATGACGCCCAGCACACCATCCCCCGGCCTTCTATGTCAATCTCCATTTGTTTTAGAAAGGGCGACGCAGCACTCCCCCGGCCGCGGATCCAGCCGCGCCCGGCCCGGATCGTCCCCCAGCCCTTCGAGCAGCCCCCGGCACAGGGCCAGGTTCACGGAGCACACCAGCAGCGGCTGCTCCTCCGCCAGGACGTGGAACGGGCAGTTGCGCAGCCGCAGCAGACCGCCCTCCTCGTACGGCTCGTAGCCGCGCTCCCCCAGCACCCGCTCGACCGGCTCCCCGGCGTGCCGCCTGCCGATCCCCTCGCCGGCGCGGTGCGCCGCCTGCTCGGCCTGCTCCTCGGCGCCCAGCAGGTCGACGACGCCGGCCAGCACGGAGGCGAGCGTGGCGTAGTCGCGCGGCGGCAGGCTCACCGACCGCTCGCCCCTGGCCCGGCGGTAGACCTTCGCCGGGCGGCCGCTGCCCGGGCCCTTCTTCTCCTGCTGCCGGAAGCCGCTCTCCAGCAGCCCCGCCTCGACCAGCTTGTCGAGGTGGTGGCCGGCCAGCGTCCTGGACACGCCCGCCGCCTCCGCCGCCTCTCCCCTGCCCACGTCGCCGCCGCTGGCGGTGACGACGTCGTACAGGCTGCGGCGTACGGGGTCGTGCAGCAGGCCCAGCGCCTCGAGGTCGTCGGTGCTCACCGGGCCTCCTCCGTCGGCCCGGTGAGCAAGCTGCTGTGTCTGATCGTTCGCTCCCTGCGGTCACTCACCGGGCCTCCTCCGTCGGCCCGGTGAGCAAGCTGCTGTGTCTGATCGTTCGCTCCCTGCGGTCGCTCACAAGCGGAGTCTATGAAAGCTAGTAGGCCGCCAGGACGTCCACCACGAAGACGAGGGTGTCGGAGCCCCTGATCCCGTAGGCGGGATGGCCCGCGGCGCCGTACCCGGAGGAGGGCGGGACGATCATCAGGACCCGGCTGCCGACGGGCACGCCCGCCAGCGCCCTGTCCCACGCCTTGATCACGCTGCCGTCGCCGATTCTGAACGCCTTCGGCCGCCCGGTCGTCCAGGTGGTGTCGAAGATCCGGCGCGAGCTCCAGATCGCGCCCGCGTACTGGGTGACCACGAGCTGTCCCGCGCGCGTCCTGCGCCCGTCGCCGCGGTCGAGCACCTTGGCGGCGAACCCGCCCGGCGGCGGCCCCGCGGGCACCTCCAGGCGCGGGCGTTCGCCGCCGGTGACGCGCACGCCCGCCAGCTCGCCGCCCCGGCCGTCGATCGAAGCGCCCTTGGGGTGGGCGCCGAGGATGTCGACCACGTAGAACAGTTCGTCGGAGGGCTCAACGCCGCGTGGCGGGTTGGGGCCGAAACCCTCCTCGGGCGGGATGGCCGCGATGACCCTGCTGCCCACCGTGCGGCCCTGCAACGCCCTGTCCAGGCCCGGCAGCAGTCCGCCCACGGGGAACGCGGCGGGGGCGCCGCGGTTGAAGCTGGAGTCGACCAGGCGGTTCTGCCTGCCGTCCCACACGTGCGCGGTGTACTGCACGATCGCCACGTCGTCCGGCTTCAGAGGCGCGCCCTTGCCCGTGGCCAGCTCGTCCACCTGCAGCCCGGCCGCCGGGGCGCCGGCCGGGAAGACGATCGTGGGGCGCGCTCCGAACGGGCCGCCGACCTTCAACTCCAGGCCGCCGGACGGCTCGCCGGTGCAGCCCGCCACGATGAGCGGCGCCAGCAGCAGCGGCGCGACGGCACGGCGGAGCATCGGCCCTCCCACGCGGAGCGACCCGGCGACGGCGCGCCGCCGGGCCTGGCGATGCTACCGCGGTGGCCGACGACCCGTCAGCCGGGTCCGCAAAGGCGCCGTTCGGCCGCCGCGCAAGCGCCGCGGCGTCCCCCTTCCGCCAGGATCACCGCGCCGCCGGAGGCACAAGCCACGACGGACGCGCATTTCGGGAGGCGCCGGTCCGTGGTCCGCCCACCGGTCCGTGGTCCGCCCACCGGTCCGTGGTCCGCCCGGCTGCAGGTGGTGCGCCGCGCCCCGTCGCACCCGTCCAGCGCCCCGCAAGCCGCCAGCCCCGCCGCGCCTCGCTGCCGGGCGCGTCTGCTCACCGGGGTGCCCGCCCCTGATGCGGTGGCGGCTCCCGCGCGGAAGGCGGGCACGCGCGGAAGTCACGGCCCGGCGTGCGCCCTGGGCCGCCGCCGCACGACCGGCCTACACCCCGAGCCCCGCGCCTACCGGCATACACCCCGGGACACCGCGCACGGACGGCATACACCCCGGGACACCGCGCACCACCGGCATACGCCCAGGGCACCGCGCACCACCGGCATATGCGCCGGGACACCGCACGCGGCCAGCATGCACCCCAGGGCCCCGCACACGGCGGCGTGCGCCTCGGGCTCCGCGCCGCTGCGGTCACAAGGGCGCGCGGCGAGCCGGCTCACCCCGGGGGACGCCCAGACACGCCGCGCTGGATTCCAGAGACGCCGCGCTCGCCCCAGACGCGCCGCGAGCGGCCCGGGCGCGCATGGGAAAGCCGTGCGCCGGGGACGGGCGGATGTCAGGCGGCGGCCAGGACGTCCACCACGAACACCAGCGTGCTCTTGGCCGGGATGTTCTGCTGGGCCTGGTCCCCGTACCCGAGGTCCGGCGGGATGCTCATCACGACCCGGCTGCCGACCGGCACCCCTGCCAGCCCCTGCTGCCACCCCTTGATCACCTGACCGAGCGGGAACTGGGCGGGTTCACCCCGGTCCCAGCTCGAGTCGAACTGCTGGTCGGTGCCCCAGATCTTGCCGGTGTAGTGGACGGTCAGCGTCTGGCTGGCCTTCACCTTTGCGCCGGTGCCCTCGATGACCGTCTTGACGACGAGCTCGCCAGGCGGCTTCTCGCTCGTCTTCGTGGTCAGCGTGGGCGCCTTGTCACCGCCCGGGTTCACGACCTCGACGCCCTTGATGCTCTCCTTGGTCTCCTTGCCGGTGGCGGCCTTCGGCTGGGTGCCGACCACGTCGAACACGAACACCTTGGTGGGCTGGGCCGACGGGGTGCCCTGCGCGGGGACCGAGTCGTTGGCCAGCACGGCCAGCAGCCGCCCGCCGTGCTTGACCTTGGTGAAGCCCTCGACCAGCACCGGCGGCAACTGCTGGTTGAGCGGGATCGTCTCGGGGACCTTGGTGTCGTAGGAGGAGCCCTGGACGGCGTTGCCCTTGCCGTCCCAGTTGTAGACGGTCAGGTTGACGACCACCCGGTCGCCCGACTTGAGCTCCGCGCCGGTGCCCGACTGGATCACCTCGTAGGACGACTTCGTCGCGGGCGATCCGGCCGGGAAGGTCACCGTGGGCTTGGCGCCCACGTCCCCGGCGACCTTCACCCCGCTCGGCACGGCGAAGGACGAGGCACTGGCGGAGGCACCTGGAGAGGCGCCCGTGGAGGCGCTGGTGCCCCCGCCGTCCCCGGAGCCGCACGCGGCGGCGAGAAATATCAACGGCGTGGCGGCCACAACGGCCAGAACGCGGCGCATGCGTTTCCCTCGGAAAGACGGCAGATTCGCGTCACCCTACCCGACATCGAGGTAGGGCCGAGGTAAACGCCGGCCCTACATCCCGGCGATGAGCTTGTCCACCCGCTCGTCCACGCTGCGGAACGGGTCCTTGCACAGCACGGTGCGCTGCGCCTGGTCGTTCAGCTTGAGATGCACCCAGTCGACGGTGAAGTCGCGCCGCTTCTCCTGCGCCTTGCGGATGAACTCGCCGCGCAGCCGCGCCCTGGTGGTCTGCGGCGGCACCGACTTGGCCTCGAAGATCTTCAGGTCGGACGCGACCCGCTCCACCGAGCCGCGCTTCTGCAGCAGGTAGTACAGGCCGCGCTTGCGGTGCACGTCATGGTAGGCGAGGTCGAGCTGCGCCACCCGCGGCGACGACAGCGGCAGGTCGTACTTCTTCCGGTAGCGCTCGATGAGCTGGTATTTCGTCACCCAGTCGATCTCACGCGAGACCAGGTCGAGGTCGCCGGTGTCGACCGCGCGCAGCGTGCGCTCCCACAGCTCCAGCACCCTGTGCGCGATGGCGTCGCCGCCGCGGCGGTCGACGAAGTCCTTCGCCTTCGACAGGTATTCCTGCTGGATCTCCAGGCTGGACGCCTCGCGCCCGTTGGCCAGCCGCACCCGCCGCCGGCCGGTCATGTCGTGGGAGACCTCGCGGATCGCCCTGATCGGGTTCTCCAGCGACAGGTCGCGCATCACGGTGCCCGACTCGATCATGCGCAGCACCAGGTCGGTGGCGCCGACCTTGAGCAGCATGGTGGTCTCGCTCATGTTGGAGTCGCCCACGATGACGTGCAGGCGGCGAAACCGCTCGGCGTCGGCGTGCGGCTCGTCACGGGTGTTGATGATGGGCCGGGACCGGGTGGTGGCGCTGGAGACGCCCTCCCAGATGTGCTCGGCCCGCTGCGACACGCAATAGACGGCGCCGCGGGGCGTCTGCAGCACCTTGCCCGCCCCGCACACGATCTGCCGCGTCACCAGGAACGGAATCAGCACGTCCGCCAGCCGCCCGAACTCCCCGTGCCTGCCGACCAGGTAGTTCTCGTGGCAGCCGTAGGAGTTGCCGGCCGAGTCCGTGTTGTTCTTGAACAGGTAGATGTCTCCCGCGATGCCCTCCTCGCGCAGCCGCTTCTCGGCGTCGACGAGGAGGCCCTCGAGGATGCGCT
Organism: Nonomuraea sp. SYSU D8015; assembly: GCF_008065375.1. Taxonomy (GTDB): domain Bacteria; phylum Actinomycetota; class Actinomycetes; order Streptosporangiales; family Streptosporangiaceae; genus Nonomuraea. Next base: position 282,959 of record NZ_VJYI01000012.1, on the reverse strand, counting down.
CGCCCGCCTTGTCGTGGGTGACGAGCTCGATGACGTTGTCACACTCGGGTGTTGCGTATTCAGGATGGCTGCCCACGTCCAGGTAGAGACGCGCGCCGTTGCGGAGGAAGACGTTGCTCGATCGGCCCCAGGACACGACCCGCCGGAACAAGTAGCGCGCCACCTCGTCCGGGGACAGCCTGCGCTGGCCCCTGAACGTGCAGGTCACGCCGTACTCGTTCTCCAGCCCGAAGATGCGACGATCCATCACCTCACACTATGCCCATGGATCGGCCAGCGGGAGAGATCTTCCCAGGTGTTTTCCCGTCGCGCCGTCGAAAATGCCTTCGTTCCCGCGCCCGCCCCCACGGGGCGCGGGTGTGCTCCTCCTGGTCAGGGGGTGTAAATTTCCTGAACCTTGACGATGTGTCCCTTGTAGACGGTGATGAGCGAGGGGTGCCCCTGCCGGCCGTGGCGCTTGATCAGCGTGGCCCTGGAGCACTTCTTGTTGCCCAGCCCCGTCTTGCCCGTCGTCACGTCCGACATCGACGCCTTGCACCCGTACGCCGACAGGAAGACCACGTCCTTGGCGATGGGCGACTTGTACGCCATGACGTCGCCCTTGGGCGGGCCGACGAAGTAGCCCTCGGTGTGGGTGTCCTTCTTCCACTTGATCGGCTCGTACTCGGCCGCGCCACCGCTGATGTGGGTGATCTGGCCGCGCAGGATGCCGTCGCGGCGGGAGTGGATGCCCTTGGTGAAGTCGTGCTTCGGGTCAGGCTGGAACGAGGTGCCGAAGATCTTCGGCGTCTTGTACTTCGGGTACGCGGCGGTGGCCGCATGGGCGGCCACACCGGAGGTCAGCATCACCGCGGCGGCCGCGCCGCCGGCCAGAAGGCTCCGCATGGAAGTGTTCACGGATTCTGAGATCCTCGATCTTGCCCCGCGGTTCGGGACCGGGCCGGTGATACAGATCACATCCCATGACCGGCTCGACGCGCCGACTCCATCGACCGGACACCGCACATGCCGCGCGTGGGGCGGCCTAGAGCGCCCCTACGGCACCGGACCAGGGCGCCTGCCGCCCTGATCCCGCACGGCGCTCAAAGCTCCTCCAGGGGGACCCTCGCAGCCCGCTGCTCACGACACAGGACTGGGCGGCCGAACCTCGCAGGCGCGCAATGTCGGATAACGCCACTGAGGCGTCAGTGACGCAAGTGAGGACCCCGTCGGCACCGGCCACCGCCCGACGCCGAGCGCCACCGGCCACCGCTCGACGCTGCGCGGCACTGGGGCGCTGGACGCCGAGCGGCACCGGACGGGGTCTGGCGACGCTAACGGTGAGCCGACCCGTGGGCGGCGGCGCGTGGCCGGGCGCAACGTGCGGCTCGCGGAGTGGGCGCCGCTCAGACGCTCCTTTGGCGTCCTCAGAGGCCCTTGGGACGTCCCCAGAACGCTCGTGAGACGTCCCAGGCGCTCCTGACGACGTCCCCAGACGCTCGTGAGACGTCCTCAAAGCCTCTTGGACGTCCTCGCCGCCCTTTGGACGCCGCGCCGCAGGCCGCACGCAGAAACGGACACCCGGCCGCGACCCCCGGCGCCCGGGCAGCGGCCCCGCCGCCGGAGCCGGGAAGGAGCCTTACAGCGGCGAGGAGCCGTCGTCCACCGGCCCCTCCGGGCCCGTGGGCGGCGGAGTGTCGCCGGAGCCGGACGACGCGGGAGGGCTGGCGGGCTGCGGGGTGGTGGTCTGGGCGAGCAGGCGCTCCAGGCGCGCTCCCGTCAGCCGCAGGAACTTGCGGTGCTCCCGGTTGCGGTCGAGCACCGCCACCTCCAGCTGCCCCACCGGCGGCCGCTCCCCGCCCGGCTCCGTGAGCGCCGTCAGCGCCACCTCCAACGCGTCGGCCAGCGACATCGACTCGCGGTAGCGCTCCTTGAGCCGGCCGGCCACGGCCTCCGCCTGGCCGCCCATCGCGGCGAAGCCGTGCTCGTCGAACACCGACCCGTCGAACGTCAGCCGGTAGATCGCGTCGCCGTCCTTGGTCTCGCCCACCTCGGCGACCACGACCTCCACCTCGAGCGACTTGATCGACTCGGTGAAGATGCGGCCCAGGTTGGAGGCGTAGAGGTTGGCCAGGCCCCGGCCGGTCACGTCGGAGCGGTCGTAGGTGTAGCCGTTGATGTCGGCGTAGCGGATGCCGCCGAGCCGCAGCTCCTCGAACTCGTTGTAGCGGCCCACGGCCGCGAACCCGATGCGGTCGTAGATCTCGCTGATCTTGTGCAGCGCCCGCGACGGGTTGGGCGCGACGAACAGGATGCCGTCGACGTACTGCAGCACGACGACGGACCGGCCCCGCGCGATGCCCTTGCGCGCGTAGTCGGCCTTGTCCCGCATGATCTGCTCAGGGGACGCATATCCGAAAGGCATGGACACAGGCGATGGTCCTTTCTAGCGCAGCGGGGCGATGGGGCCGTCAGGCGAGATCAGGCGGGCTTCCAGCATCTGGTTGACGTAGCCGGAGACCTGCTCGTCGGTCAGGCGGCGGAAGCCGTCGGCGTCGATGATCCCCACGATCGGCCAGATCTTCCTCGTCACGTCGGGACCGCCGGTCGCCGAGTCGTCGTCGGCCGCGTCGTAGAGCGCCTGGATCAGCGTCATCGCCATGTCGTCCGCCGACGCGCCGTCGCGGTAGAGCTTCTTCAGCGCCCCGCGGGCGAAGATCGAGCCAGAGCCGATCGCGTCGAACCTCTCCCGCTCGTACGGCCCGCCCGCCACGTCATAGCTGAAGATGCGCCCCTCGTCCTTGTCGGGGTCGTAGGCCGCGAACAGCGGCACCACCACCAGCCCCTGCATCGCCATGGCCAGATTGCCCCTGATCATGGTGGCCAGCCGGTTGGCCTTGCCCGCCACCGACATGGCCCGGCCTTCGAGCTTCTCGTAGTGCTCCAGCTCCACGCGGAACAGCCGGGCGAACTCGATGCCCGTGCTGGCCGTGCCCGCGATGCCCATGCACGAGTAGTCGTCGGCCCGGAACACCTTCTCCACGTCGCGCTGCGAGATGATGTTGCCGGAGGTCGCCCGCCGGTCGCCCGCCATGACCACGCCACCGTCGAAGGTGGCGGCCACGATCGTGGTCGCGTGCGGCACCTGGTCGCCGATGGGGGTGGCCAGAACCTCATCCCGCCGGGGGAGCAGCTCCGGCGCATACGAGCTCACAAACTCCGTGAACGAGGAGCTCCCGGTGTTACGGAAAAGCTGGTTCACCAAGCCGACGGGCAGATCCCTGTGCGATGCCACGCGACTCCCTCCCAATCGTCACTGTTCCTAGGGCGACCCTACTCATGTTGCGTTGCTGTCTGCACTTCCCTCGATCAGCTCACGGCGAACCCTCCCCCGCCTCACCCGCCGCCGTCCCCGTGTTCAGATCGTTTCTTTACGCCCGCCACCGGCCATGCGATTGTCGGTATGTCTGCACGTCCTGAACAGGAGGCCGACATGCGATTCCCCAGCCGACCTGCGGTGATCGCCGCCCCGACACTCTTACTCGCCGCCCTCGCCCTCACCTCCTGCGGATCCGGCTCCGGCACGGACTCCGGCGGGGGCAGCGTCACCCTGACCATCGCCGCCAACTCCATCCAGGGCGGCAAGAACTCCGAGTCGGCCACCTGGATCAAGCAGTGGGTGATCCCCGAGTTCGAGAAGACCCACCCGAACGTCAAGGTGCTGTTCCAGGGCAACGGCGTCGACGACGAGCAGTACAAGACGAAGATCGCGCTCGACCTCAAGTCGAGGACCGGCGCCGACGTCATCGACGTCGACGGCATCTGGGTCGGCGAGTTCGCCCAGGCCGGCTACATCCAGCCGCTGGCCGAGGTCGGCGGCGCCGCCGCCGACCAGTGGGAGGGCTGGTCGCAGATCCCGCAGGCCGTGCAGGGGCTCGGCATCTTCGACGGCAAGAAGTACGGCCTGCCGCAGGGCACCGACGGCCGCGTCCTGTTCTACAACAAGACCCTGTTCAAGAAGGCCGGGCTGCCGGAGCAGTGGCAGCCCAAGAGCTGGCAGGAGATCATCGACGCGGGCACCAAGCTGAAGGCCGCCGGCGTGCCCGTCCCCATCCAGATCAACGCCGGCACCGCCATGGGCGAGGCCACCACCATGCAGGGCGTGCTCCCGCTGCTCGCCGGCGCCGGCGCGGAGATCTACGCCGCCGGCAAGTGGACCGGCGCCTCCCAGCCCATGAAGGACGTGCTCGGCTTCTACCAGCAGATCTACGGCGGCAGCGGCCTCGGCGACCCCAAACTCCAGCAGGAGGCCAAGGGCCGCGACAAGTCCTTCGCCCAGTTCGCCGCCGGCAAGATCGGCATCCTGGCCGAGGGCGACTACTTCTGGCGCTCCGTCATCGAGCCCACCGCCGGCGTCGCCCCCATGAAAGACCGCGACCAGGCCGTCGGCTACGCCAGGATCCCCGCCAAGCAGCCCGGCGGCGGCATCCGCGGCCAGGACTTCGTCAGCATGTCCGGCGGCGCCGTACGCGTGCTGAACCCGTTCTCCAAGAACCCCAAGCTCGCCTGGGAGCTGCTGGCCTTCATGCACTCACCGGAGGCCATCAAGGCCGAGCAGGCCGGGCAGGTGCGCATCAGCGCCCGCACCGACGTCAACGACGAGGTGCTCACCGCCGACCCCATGCTGAAGTACATCGCCGACGAGGTGCTGCCCATCACCGCCTACCGCCCCGGCCTGGCCGTCTATCCGCAGGTGTCGGCCGCGCTCCAGGAGGCCACCGCAGCCGTCGTCGGCGGCAAGAGCGCCGACGAGGCGGCCGCCGCCTACCAGGCCAAACTGGAGGGACTGGTCGGTGGCGCGGCCAACGTCGGCGGCTGACGCCGCGGGACTGGGAAGGGGCAGGGCGGTCGCGTTCGTCCTGCCCGCCCTCGTCCTCATCGCCGTCTTCCTCGTCTTCCCCGCACTGTGGACCATCTACCTCGGGCTGACCGACTACCGGCTCACCGGCCTCGCCGCCGCCAACCCGCAGGTCGTCGGCCTCGACAACTACACCGGCGCGCTCGAGGACCCCCGCTTCCTCACCTCGCTGTGGCTGACGATCCTCTACGTCGGCGGCTCGGCCATCATCGGCCAGGCCGGGCTCGGCTTCGCCCTCGCCTGGATCCTGCGCAGCCGCACCGGCCCCCTGCGCCGCGTCGTCGAGGGCGTCGTGCTCCTGTCGTGGATCCTGCCCAGCACCGTCGTCGGATTCCTGTGGTTCGCCCTGCTCGACCGCGACGACGGCACACTCAACGCCCTCCTGCACACCCCCGGCTTCGCCTGGCTGCTCGACTACCCGCTGCTGTCGATCATCATCTTCAACGTGTGGCGCGGCACCGCGTTCTCGATGATGCTCTACTCCGCCGCGCTGGAGAACGTGCCGCCCTCCCACCTGGAGACCGCCCGCCTCGCCGGCGCCGGCGTCCCCCAGCAGCTGCGCGACGTGGTCTTCCCTCACCTCAGACGCCACATCCTGACGAACCTGCTACTCATCAGCCTGTGGACGTTCAACGACTTCACCCCGTTCGTCCTCACCGGCGGCGGCCCCGAGGGCCGCTCGGAGATCCTGCCCGTGTACGTCTACCGCGTCGCGCTCCGCGACGGCCAACTCGGCGTCGGCGCCGCCATCTCCTTCCTCATCCTGCTGATCAACCTCGTGTTCGCGCTCGCGTACCTGCGGCTGCTGCGCGGCCGGCGCCGCCAGCAGGAGGTCGCGGCCGCCGGAGGCCCGCCCGCATGATCCGCCACGTCCTCGGCAGGCTCGCCGCCACCGTGTTCATCGCCGTCGTCCTCGCCTTCTTCACACTGCCCATGCTCTGGCTGGCCAGCGCCCCCTTCGACGACACCCCGACGATCACCACCTCCATCCCCGACTTCACGCTGCGCAACTTCGCCGCCATCCTCGACAACCCGTACGCGCTCGGCTCCATCCGCAACTCCCTCATCCAGGGCGGCGGCGCGGCCGCGCTCGTCGTCGTCCTGGCCGCCCTCGCCGCCTACGCCCTGTCCAGAGTCCGCGTGCCGGGCCGCGACATCCTCCTCTACGTGCTCCTGCTGCTGTCGTCCGTCGTCACCGGCACCGCCGCCATGGTGCCGATCTTCGAGCTGGCCACCCGGCTCGACCTCATCGACACCCACCTCGGCGTCGTCCTCGTCGTCTCCGGCGGCCTCCTCCCGGCCGCGATCTTCATACTGAAGGACTTCATGGACGAGACGCCCACCTCGTACGAGGAGTCCGCCCGCGTCTTCGGCGCCTCACCCCTGCAGATCCTGCGCCACATCGTCATCCCGCTCGTCCGCCCCGGCCTCGCCACCATCGCCGTGTGGGCGCTGGCGAGCGTCTGGGGCGGCTTCCTGTTCCAGTTCATCCTGCTGCGCGACCCCGAGAAGGCCCCCGGCTCCGTCATCCTCTACACCCTCTACACCGAGGGCGGCGCGCCCAGGCTCGACCTCATCTCCACCTTCTCGCTGCTGTACTCGCTGCCCGTCGTGGCGATGTACCTGTTCGTCTCCCACCGGTACGGTTTCCGCTTCCACGGAGGAATCAAGCGGTGATCTCCCTGAACGGCCTGACCAAGGTGTTCCCCGGCGGCGTCCGCGCCCTCGACGGCATCGACCTCACCATGGCCGACGGCGAGTTCTTCGCCCTCCTCGGCCCCTCCGGCTGCGGCAAGACCACGCTCCTGCGCTCCATCGCCGGCCTGGAGACCCCCACCTCCGGCACCATCCGCATCGACGACAGAGACGTCACCAGGCTCCCGCCCGGCGACCGCGACCTCGCCATGGTCTTCCAGGACTACGCGGTCTTCCCCCACATGGACGTCACCGACAACATCGCCTACCCGCTGCGCATCAAGAAGGTCCCCCGCGCCCAGCGGAACACCACAGCCGCCGAGGTCGCCGCCCGGCTCAGCCTCACCGAACTCCTCCACCGCCGCCCCGGCGCCCTGTCCGGCGGCCAGCAGCAGCGCGTCGCCCTCGCCCGCGCCATCGCCTGCCACCCCGCCGCCTTCCTCTTCGACGAACCCCTCTCCAACCTCGACGCCCGGCTCCGCCTCGAAGCCCGCACCTTCCTCAAACGCCTGCAGCGCGAACTCGCCGTCACCACCGTCTTCGTCACCCACGACCAGGCCGAAGCCCTCGCACTCGCCGACCGCATCGCCGTCATGTCCCAAGGCCGCATGATCCAGATCGGCACCCCCGCCGAGATCTTCCACCGGCCCGCCACCACCTTCGTCGCCTCGTTCATCGGCTCCACCCCCATGAACCTCCTCCCCGCCCAGGTCACCCCCACCGCCCTGCACGTGGCCGGCGCCACCTTCCCCACCCCGCCCGGCCTCGCCCCCGGCGACCACGTCACCTACGGCGTACGCCCCGAGTACATGGACCTGTCCCCCACCGAACGGCCCGACGCCTTCCCCGGCCGGATCTCCGTCCTGGAGAACCTCGGCACCCACACCCTCGTCACCCTCGAATCCCCCGACACCCTCATCCAGCTCGTCGTCCCCGAAGGCGACGAACCCCCCATCGGCACACCCGCCTGGGCCGTGCCCCGCCGCTCCCTCCTCTACCGCAACGGCGACCTCCTCCCCACCCCCTGACCCGCCCGGGCGGGCCCGCCACGGGGCCCGTGGGCCGATGGACACCCAGCCCCCCAGAGAAGCGCCCTCGAGCGGCGACAAGCCCTTCAGCGGCCGCCTGGCGACCGAGAGCGGCACACAGCAGCCCAGCAGACCCCTCCGCCGCACCGCAGTCCACAGACCCCTCTCAGGCACCGCCGCGACCGACAGACCCACTTCACCGGCACCGCGCAGGCAGAGGATTCCACCGGCGACGCGCCCCGGCCGCAGCCGACACGAGCCCACCCGTACCGCCCGCACCGTCCCGGGCCGCTCACCGACACGTCACCGACCGGACCCATCGCCCACTCCGCCGACGCGAGACGGCCATACTGGTCACCATGTCCACCAGGGACTGGATCCTGCACGTCGACCTCGACCAGTTCATCGCCGCCGTCGAGCTCCTCCGCCACCCCGAACTCCGCGGCAAACCCGTCGTCGTCGGCGGCTCAGGAGACCCCACCCAGCCCCGAACCGTCGCCGCCACCGCCACCTACGAAGCCCGCGAACGCGGCATCCACTCCGGCATGCCGCTGCGCACCGCGCTCAGACGCTGCCCCGACGCCGTCTTCCTGCCCAGCGACCCGCCCGCCTACGAAGCCGCCTCCGAACGCGTCATGGCCGTACTCCGCGAATTCCCCGTCCAGGTCGAGGTCTGGGGCTGGGACGAAGCCTTCGTCGGCGCCACCACCGACGACCCCGAAGCCCTCGCCGCCGACCTCCGGCACGCCGTACGCACCCGTACCGACCTGTCCTGCTCCGTCGGCATCGGCGACAACAAACACCAGGCCAAACTCGCCTCCGGCTTCGCCAAACCAGGCGGAATCTACCGCCTCACCAGCGACAACTGGGCCGAGGTCATGTACGACCGCCCCACCGACGCCCTCTGGGGCATCGGCGCCAAGATCTCCAAAAAGCTCGCCGCCCTCGGCCTCCACACCGTCGCCGACCTCGCCGCCGCCGACCCCGCCCACCTGGCCGGCATCTTCGGCCCCACCAACGGCCCCTGGTACCGCTACCTCGCCCTCGGCAAAGGCGAAGCCGAAGTCGTCACCACACCCTGGATCGCCCGCGGCCACAGCCGCGAGACCACCTTCCCCACCGACCTCACCGACCCGGCCGAAATCGCCCGCCACGTCGCCGACCTCGCCCGACACGTCGCCCACGACGCCGCCGAAGCAGGCCGAGAAGCCATCCGCGTCTCCGTCAAGGTCCGCTTCACCCCGTTCCTGACCCGCACCCGCCAGACGAAACTCCCCGCCCCCACCAGCGACCCCGACACCCTCGCCCGCACAGCGGTCGCCATCCTCGACCGCTTCGACCTCAACCGCCCCGTCCGCCTCCTCGGCGTAGCGGTCGACTACACGATGCCCGGCAAATGAACCGGACACCGCAAAGACGAACCGGCCGGCTCAGCCCACCCTGACCGCCCGGGTGTAAAAGTCGGTGCGCAAACGCTCCTCGGCCTCGATGAGCGACCGCAACTCCTCGTCCGAAACCTCCGCCTCCGCATATTCCTCGAGGCCGGACCCCTCGACATACGAAAGCGCCCGCCACGCCACCCCCGGATCATCCCTGAACTGCCCGATCCCCGTATTGCACGGCAAGCACAACGCATACCGCACATCACCGGTCCGATGACAATGGTCCACGTGCTCCGGCGGCCGATCCCAGCACACCACGCACAACCCGTGCTGAGCCGACACCATCCGCTCGACATCCTCATGCCGCAGCCGATACCGCTGCGCCAGATGGTAATTCCGCGTGGGCGCAAGCGAATCGGCCCCACGCCGCCGCTCCGGGAGGATCACGAACTCCGGCCAGAGAATCTCCCCGTCCAGATAGAGGGCGGCCAACTCCAGCAGCACCAGATTGTCGCCGAAGTGGCCGAGCCCGTTGTTGCAGTTGAAGCAGAGCACGCCCCGGACCTGCCCGGTCCGGTGGCAGTGGTCGACGAAGGTGCCGGGGACGGCCCGGCAGATGGCGCAGAGCCCGCCCTGCTGGGCGAGCATGCGCTCGAAGTCGTCCTCGGTAATGCCGTAACGGCGTTTCAGGTGGTAATTGCGCGTGCTGCCATGATTCTTGATGCGGTTCTCCTGCATCACCCGGTTGTGACACGGCTTGCAGTAGTCGGTGAGCCCGTCCTTGTGCGACCTGTTCCTACCGAATTCGGCGACCGGCTTGATTTCCGCACAACGAGGACAATGTTTCTCCCCGTCAGGCACTTCGACGCGCTCACGCACGGATTTGCCTTGCTTTTCAACGCGCTTGCGGTAACTCTGCGTGTGACGCCGCCGGAAGCATGCCTTGCAATATCGCGCCAGCCCATCGGCCATGCGCCTATTGCGCCCGAACTCGGAGACGTCCTTGTCCTCCCCACAGTCCGGGCACCGCTTACTTCCCGCAGGCGTTTCCACCACTCCCCCTTTCTCTAGATGTCCGATTTATCCCCTACTGTCCGCCTTTCTGTACATACGACCTGACAAATTCCTCTGCGTTCTCTTCGAGAACTTCGTCGATTTCGTCCAGAATTGCATCGACATCGTCCGTGAGCTTCTCCTGCCGCTCCTGGACGTCCGGCGCCGCTGACGCCTCGGTCTCCTCGACCTCCGTCTCGCGCCGCCCGGTCTGCTTCTGACCGCCGGTGTCCTTGGTAGCCATGTCCTACCTCCACTTGGGGGACTGCCTCTACGGCATATCTTCCCCGAACCGGCCGACATTTCGCGCCGATCGACCGTCGATCTTGTGTCGGGTTGACTAGATAGCTGTCCTATCCAACAATGAAGCCCTACACACCAGGAGGTCCGAGATGTCCCCTTCGTCCCTGAGCACCGCAGGTGTGCTCCTCATCACAGTCCCGCTGGTCGCCTTCGGCGGCGTGACGCTGCTGTCGTTCCTCATGCGGAACGTCCCCGGCTACCTGGACAACCCGGTCCGCAGGAGCCTGTGGCGGGCCGGGCACGCGCATGCGGGTGTGCTGGTCCTGTTCAGCCTGGTGGCGATGCTGTACGTGGACCAGGCGAGCCTGCCGGAGGGCGTGAAGGCGTTGACGCGCACGCTGATCGTGGCGGCGCCGATCCTGATGCCGCTGGGTTTCTTCCTGTCGGTGGTGCGTCCGGGCGACACGAAGCCGAGCAGGCTGATCTGGCTGACGGTGGCGGGCGGGGTGTGCCTGGCGGTGGGCACGCTGACGCTGGGGGTGGGCCTGCTCTGAGGAAGGAGCGGGTCAGTCTCCGCCGGTGAGGGCGGCGACGAGGTCGGCGGCGGTGCGGCAGCGGTCGAAGAGTTCGCCGACGTGGGCCTTGGTGCCGCGCAGTGGTTCGAGGGTGGGCACGCGCTGGAGGGATTCGCGTCCGGGGATGTCGAAGATGACGGAGTCCCAGGAGGCGGCGGCGACGGATTCGCTGTATTGGCGCAGGCATCGGCCGCGGAAGTAGGCGCGGGTGTCGGTGGGCGGGTTTTCGACGGCGCGCTGGACTTCTTCCTCGGTGACGAGGCGTTGCATGCGGCCGCGGGCGACGAGCCGGTTGTAGAGGCCGCGGTCGGGCCGGATGTCGGAGTATTGGAGGTCGACGAGCTGGAGCCTGGGGTGGGACCAGGCGAGGCCGTCGCGGCTGCGGTAGCCCTCGAGGAGTTCGAGTTTGGCGACCCAGTCGAGCTCGCGGGAGAGCTGCATGGGGTCTTCGGCGAGGCGGGTGAGGACGGATTCCCAGCGGTCGAGGATGTCTTTGTTCATCTCGTCGTGGGCGGTGCCGCGCTCTTCGACGTACTTTCTCGCTTGTTCGAGGTATTCCATCTGGAGCTGGATGGCGGTGAGCTTGCGCCCGTCGCGCATGGGGATCTCGTAGCGGCAGCTGGGGTCGTGTGAGACGGCCCTGAGCGCCTGGACGGGGCTTTCGACGGCGAGGTCGCGGGTGAGGAAGCCGTCTTCGATCATCGCCAGCACGAGCGCGGTGGAGCCGAGCTTGAGGTAGGTGGAGATCTCGGACATGTTGGCGTCGCCGATGATCACGTGGAGGCGCCGGTATTTCTCGGGGTCGGCGTGGGGCTCGTCGCGGGTGTTGATGATGGGCCGCTTGAGCGTGGTCTCGAGGCCGACTTCGACTTCGAAGAAGTCGGCGCGCTGGCTGATCTGGAAGCCTTCGCCGCGGGAGTCCTGGCCGATGCCGACCTTGCCGGCGCCGACGACGACCTGGCGGGAGACGAAGAAGGGGGTGAGGTGGCGGACGATGTCGGCGAAGGGGGTGGCGCGCCGCATGAGGTAGTTCTCGTGGCAGCCGTAGGAGGCGCCTTTGGCGTCGGTGTTGTTCTTGTAGAGCTGGATGGGCGCGTTGGAGGGGATGGCGGAGGCGCGGGTGGCGGCGTCGTACATGACGCGTTCGCCGGCCTTGTCCCAGATGACCGCGGCCCGGGGGTTGGTGCATTCGGGCGAGGAGTATTCGGGGTGGGCGTGGTCGACGTAGAGCCGGGCGCCGTTGGTGAGGATGACGTTGGCCAGCCCGAGGTCTTCGTCGGTGAGCTGGGTGGGGTCGGCGACCTCGCGGGCGAGGTCGAAGCCGCGCGCGTCGCGTAGCGGGTTTTCCTCTTCGAAGTCCCAGCGTGCCCTGCGCGCGCGGGCCGCCGAGGCGGCCAGGTAGGCGTTCACGACCTGTGAGGAGGTCACCATCGCGTTGGCGCCTGGCTGGCCGGGTACGGAGATGCCGTACTCGGTCTCGATGCCCATCACCCGACGCACCGTCATGCAACACCCTCTGTTCGTCCGGATCTGTCTATCCGCCGTTTATATGCCCGAGCCTATGCCCTTCACAGTGCCCCAAGGCCACAAGGTTATGGCACCGACGCCTTTTCCACCTGTACGGCGGGAGCTGTTGGGGTTTGTGCCGGTCTGCGCGGCTTGAGTATCCGCTGGATGGGGCGTTCGGCAAAGGCGTACACCAGATACGACAGGAGGATCGCCGCGAGAGTGGTGGTGACGGCGGTGGCCCAGGGCGGCAGGTGGCCGGTGAGTGCGGGGATGAGGAGGGCCGCGACGAGGCCATGGAACAGGTAAAGCGGGTAGGTGATGCCGCCGAGCGCGGTGAGCGTCCTGGAGGGTTTGAGGCGGAGGATCCCGATCGCGGCGAGCGCCATGAGGGCGAAGATCACGGTGATGGTGATGACGACGCTGAGGTCGGTGACGGGCATGTTCTTGAACCCGGCGGCGTCGATGCGCCGGTGGACGCGGGCGAGCGCGGAGTCGATGGACATGCCGTAGCCGGCGGCGACGTAGAGCCAGGGCAGCCAGGCGTTGCCGTGTTTGTGGATGAGGTAGAGACCCATGCCGGCGACGAAGTACGGGGCGTAGTCGGGCATGACGATCTCGGTGACGACGGGGTTGTCGAACAGCTCGGCGTTCCGGAGCAACTTGACGGCCAGGGCGGCGGCCAGCCAGACGCCGGCGAAGGCGAGCACGCGGCCGTACGTGACGCCGACGATCACGAGGATGGCCATGAGCAGGTAGAAGCGGAGCTCTGCCCACAGCGACCAGTAGACGCCGCTGGCGTCGGTGACCTTGAACAGCCGCTGGAACATGGTGGCGTTCAGCAGGTATTCGCCTGGTGAAAGTTTTGGGTCGAGCACTTTGACGCCGGTGAGTCCGTAGAGTGCGGCGACGGCGCCGAGGCTGAGCCAGTAGGCGGGGTAGAGGCGGACGAAGCGGGACCTGGCGAACGCGCCGAGCCCGCGGCCCCAGACGGTCATGAGGATGACGAACCCGCTGATGATGAAGAACAGCTCCACACCCAGGATGCCGAGCCCGGCGAGGGGCGCCAGTGCCGGGAACAGCTCGGCGGGGCGGTCGCCCCACACGGACGCGTACGCGACCAGATAGTGGAAGGCGACGACGGCGAGCGCGGCGAGGAATCGCAGGAGGTCGAGTTCGGCCAACCGGCCGTCCTCCCGAGCATGTTTCGGCCGGTTGGGACGATGCACGCCCCTTTGACGTCACGTGCATCACTTCGGTTCCACTGGTCCCTCCGTTCCCAGCAGCAACACGCGCGAGGTGTCGTCGAGGCCGATCGCGGCGCGGGTGCCGTCGGTGAGGGCGAGCAGGCCGGCGGCTCCGGCGGCGCCGCAGTCGGACAGGGCGACGCCGTGGCCGGCGAGCAGGCGGGCGGCGTCGGCCGCCTGGTCGTCGGTGATGGTCGTGTACAGGTCGGCGAGGTGGCTCAGGAGGCGGTGGGCGATCAGCGAGGGCTCGCGGCAGTCGAGCCTGCCGAGAGTGGTGCGGGAGCCCTGGACGCGGACGGGGCGGCCGGCGCGGGCGCTTTCGATCAGGCAGGGGGCGCCTTCCGGCTCGACGACGACGATCTTCGGCTGCTCGCCCCAGCGGTCGCGTACGTATCCTGCGGCCGCGGCGGCCAGCCCGCCGACGCCGGCCTGCACGAACACGTGCGTGGGCGCCTCCAGGGCGCTCTCGGCGACTTCGTCGAACAGGAGGGTGTAGCCGCGCATCACCTCCAGCGGGACGTCCGTGTAGCCCTCCCAGGAGCTGTCGGCGACCAGGCGCCGGCCGGGCTCCCGCGCGGCCTGCTCCGCGGCGGCCATCGCGGCCTCGTAGTCGCCGCCGTCGCGCCGCACTTCGGCGCCCAGCCCGCGCAGCCGCCGGGCGAACGCCTCGGGCACGTCGTGGCTGAGGTAGACGACGCAGGCGGCGCCGGCTTCGCGTGCACCGGCGGCGACGGAGATGCCGTGGTTGCCGGCGCTGGCGCACACGAACGTGACGCCGGGGCCGTCACGCCGGGCGAGCAGGTGCACGGCGTACGCGCCGCCGAGGGCTTTGAAGCTGCCCAGGCCCATGCGGCCGCTCTCGTCCTTGACGTGCACGGCGCGCGTCCCCGCCAGGCCGGGCAGGGTGTGGACGGGCGTCGGCCGGTAGGCGGGGTGCGCGCGGAAGTGGGCGCGGGCCTGGCGGGCGTGTTCGGTTCCGATGAGCGCGCGGTCCTGGGCCGTGTAGGGGGCGCGGCCGGGGTTGAGGTATTCCATGATCGCCATGCTAGGAGCCGTCCGGACCTCGCGCCGCTGCGCCATGCGCCGGCGGCCGGGCGCGCGCGGCGGTGAGGCGCACTGCGGGCGGGCCGTGAGGGAGGGCCGTCAGGGGCGGGCGCGGGCGACGGCGACGGCAACGGCGGCCTGGCCGAGGCTGAGGCCGCCGTCGTGGGGCGGCACGCGGACGTGCCGGAGCACTCGGAACCCGGCCTCCCGCAGCCGCTCCACGGTGCGTTCCAGGAGCAGCGCGTTCTGGAAGACGCCGCCGGACAGGGCGACCGAGGACAGGCCAGTGGCGTCCCTGAGGGCCGCGCAGGCGCGGGCGACGGCGTCGGCGGCGCCGTTGTGGAAGCGGCCCGCGATGACGGGTGTGGGCACGCCTGCGGCCAGGTCCTCGGCGGCGGCGTGGACGAGGTCGGCGCCTTCGACGGCGAGCAGGTCGCCGGGCGTGACGCGGGCGTGGTAGGCGCCGGGTTCGGCGGGGTCGGCGTGCTGTTCGAGCTCGACGGCGGCCTGCCCGTCGCACGTGGCGGCCTCGCGGACGCCGAGCAGGGCGGAGACGGCGTCGAAGAGGCGGGCGGCGCTGGAGGTGAGGGGCGCGCCGGAGAGGGCGAGCACGTCGGCCCAGCGGCCCGCGTGGCGGCGGGCCACGTCGAGGCCGGGGTGGTCGTGGCGGAGGTAGGCGGCGGCCATGCGCCACGGCTGCCGGACGGCGGCGGCGCCGCCGGGCATGGGGACGGGGGCGAGGCGGCCGAGGCGTTCGTAGCCGGTGAGATCGGCGCGGAGGAACTCGCCGCCCCAGAGGGTGCCGTCGGTGCCGTGACCGAGACCGTCGAAGGCGACGCCGATGACGGGTCCGGGGTCGCCGTTGTCGGCGAGGCAGGAGGCGATGTGGGCGTGGTGGTGCTGGACGGCGACGTGTTCGACGCCGGGGATCTCCAGGGCGTGCCCGGTGGACAGGTATCCGGGGTGCGGGTCGTGGGCGACGATCTCGGGCCGGAGACCGAGCAGGCGGCAGTAGTGGTCGATGCCGTCGGCGAACGCGCGGAGGGTGTCGTGGTCGTCGAGGTCGCCGAAGGGGTGGGAGACGAAGGCGCGCTGCCCCCGGGCGAGGCAGAAGGTGCTCTTGAGCTGGGCGCCGCAGGCGAGCACGGGGCGGGGCGCGGGCCGGCGCAGCGGCAGGGGCTCGGGGGCGTAGCCGCGGGCCCGGCGCAGCACGGTGACCTCGTCGGCCATGGGCCGGACGACGGAGTCGTCGGTGCGGACGTGGATGGCGCGGTCGTGGGTGAGGAAGGCGTCGGCGATGCCGCTCAGGCGGGTGAGGGCGTCGGCGTCCTCGTACGCGATGGGCTCGCCGGAGACGGCGCCGCGGGCCAGCGCCAGGGGTTCGCCGAGTTCGGCGAGCAGGAGGTGGTGCAGCGGCGTGTACGGCAGCATCAGGCCGAGGCGGCGTTGAACGGTCACGCAAGCTACCGCTCTCGGGCCTGAGCGTTCGCCGCTCCGGCGGTGGCCGGGCGCGACGGCGGCGGCGACCGGGGCGCCGGGCAGTAGGGGCAGCAGCACGATGGGCCGGGCGCGGCTGGTGAGCAGGCCCTCCGCGGCGGCGTCGACGTCGCAGAGCCGCCGGGCCTGGGCGAGGTCGGCGGCCATGACGGCGAAGGGTTCGTCCTCGCGGTGCTTGCGGCCCCGCAGCGTGGCGGCGGCGTGCTCGCACGCGGCCGGCACGGCGAGGTGGAAGCCGCCGAGTCCTTTGACGGCGACGACGCGGCCGGCCCGCAGGAGGGCGGCCGCGCCGGCGACGGGGTCGTCGCTCAGTTCGGCGCCGCGGGCGTCGAGCAGCCGCAGCCGGGGCCCGCAGGCGGGGCAGCAGATGGCAGGGGCGCGGAAGCGGCGGTCGCCGGGGTCGTGGTATTCGGCGTCGCAGGCGGGGCACATGGCGAAGCCGGCCATGGTGGTCAGGAGGCGGTCGCGGGGTGCGTCGCGGACGATGGTGAAGCGGGGGCCGCAGGCGGCGCAGCTGATGAACGGGTAGCGGTGGCGGCGGTCGGCCGGGTCGGCCAGCTCGCGCAGGCAGTCGTCGCAGGTGGCGGTGTCGGCGGGGACGGGGGCGCGGCGCGGCCCGCAGGGGTCGCTGGCGGCGATGGTGAACTCGCGGTGGCCGGCGGGCTCGCCGCGGACGACCGTGACCCTTTCGATCGCGGACAGGGCGGGCGCGTCGCGTTCGAGGGCGGTCAGGAACTCCTCGACTCCGGCGCAGGCGCCTTCGATCTCGATGAAAACACCGTTGACGTCGTTGCGCACCCGTCCGGCGAGGCCGAGCCGGTTGGCGAGGGAGTGGACGAAGGGCCGGAAGCCGACGCCTTGGACGATGCCTTCGACGTGCACGTCCACTCGTTTGAGCGTGGTCACAGGGCCAGTGTGCGCCGGATCGGCGGGGCGCGCATGCGTATCGGCCGTGTCGCGGCCGCGTGTCCGGGTGCGTCCTTTCCGCCTGATCGTCTCCTCGGCTCCGAAGTCCGGCGCGTCATGCCCCTTGGCCGCCGCCGGTTTCGCAGCCAGAAGTGATCCTCAGCTCGGAAGAGCGTCTGCGTGATCGCGTGGCCGGGCCGGCGCAGGGCGTATTCGGTGTCGGAGGAGATGGACGGCGAGCGCCGGATGCCGGGTATGGCCGGCGGTTGCACCCGAAGATCGCTCTCGATGAGTGAGGGGCGGGAGACGGCGAAAGCGGGAGGGCCGCCCGGCCCTCCCGCTTTCGGGTGGTTGTTACAGGTATTGGCCGGTGTTGGCGACGGTGTCGATCGAACGGCCGGCCTCGGTGCCCTGCTTGCCGGAGACGAGCGTGCGGATGTAGACGATCCGCTCGCCCTTCTTGCCGGAGATGCGGGCCCAGTCGTCGGGGTTGGTGGTGTTGGGCAGGTCCTCGTTCTCGGAGAACTCGTCCACGCAGGCCGTGAGCAGGTGTTGCACCCGCAGGCCCTTCTGCCCGGTCTCGAGGAACTGCTTGATGGCCATCTTCTTGCCCCGGTCGACGATGTTCTGGATCATCGCACCGGAGTTGAAGTCCTTGAAGTAGAGGACTTCCTTGTCGCCGTTGGCGTAGGTCACCTCGAGGAAGCGGTTTTCCTCGCTCTCGGTGTACATCCGCTCGACCGTGCTCTGGATCATGCCCTGGATGGTGGCCTCACGGGAGCCGCCGTGCTCCGCCAGGTCGTCGGGGTGGAGCGGCAGGTCGGGGAGCAGGTACTTGGAGAAGATGTCCTTCGCCGCCTCGGCGTCCGGCCGCTCGATCTTGATCTTGACGTCCAGGCGGCCGGGCCGCAGGATCGCGGGGTCGATCATGTCTTCGCGGTTGGAGGCGCCGATGACGATGACGTTCTCCAGCCCCTCGACGCCGTCGATCTCCGACAGCAGCTGGGGGACGATGGTGTTCTCGACGTCGGAGGACACGCCGGAGCCGCGGGTGCGGAAGATCGAGTCCATCTCGTCGAAGAACACGATCACCGGGGTGCCTTCGGAGGCCTTCTCACGGGCCCGCTGGAAGACCAGGCGGATGTGCCGCTCGGTCTCGCCGACGTACTTGTTGAGGAGCTCGGGGCCCTTGATGTTGAGGAAGAAGCTCTTGCCGGACTGGCCGGTCTTCTCCGCGACCTGCTTGGCCAGGGAGTTGGCGACGGCCTTGGCGATGAGCGTCTTCCCGCAGCCGGGCGGGCCGTACAGCAGCACGCCCTTGGGGGGCCGCAGCTTGTGTTCCTTGAACAGGTCGGCGTGCAGGTAGGGCAGCTCGATGGCATCCCTGATCTGCTCGATCTGCCGCATGAGGCCGCCGATCTCCTCGTAGGAGATGTCGGGGACCTCTTCGAGGACGAGCTCTTCGACTTCGGACTTGGGTATGCGCTCGTAGACGTAGCCGGAGCGAGGTTCGAGCAGGAGCGAGTCGCCGGCCCTGATGGGCTGGCCGATCAGCGACTCGGCCAACCGCACGACGCGTTCTTCGTCGGCGTGCGAGATGACCAGGGCCCGCTTGCCCTCGTCGAGCAGTTCTTTGAGCATCACGATCTCGCCGACCTCTTCGTAGCCGAGTGCTTCGACCACGTTGAGCGCCTCGTTGAGCATGACCTCCTGGCCACGCCGCAGCGAGTCGATGTCGACGGCAGGGCTGACGTTCACCCGGAGCTTGCGGCCGCCGGTGAACACCTCGATCGTGCCGTCTTCTCTGGCCTCGAGGAAGGTGCCGAAGCCGGATGGCGGCTGCGCCAGCCGGTCGACCTCCTCCTTGAGAGCGACGATCTGGTCCCTGGCCTCCTTGAGTGTTGCCACCAGGCGCTCGTTCTGGCCGGTCACGGCCGCGAGGTTCGCCTGTGCCTCATGGAGACGCTCTTCGAGGACCCTGGCCTGACGGGGTGACTCGGCCAGCTTCCGCCTCAGCGCGGTGATCTCCTCCTGGAGGAAGGAGACCTGTGTTGAAAGATCAGCGACCTCCCGTTCGCGCTGCGCGGCTCGAGCCTCAGCATCATCGCGAGCTGCCACGCCCCGTCACCTCCTTCCCAGTCGAGGGCGACTACTAAGGACCTTACCTATCTCGGGCCCCTCCGTAACCTGGCCGGGCAGTGTTCGTAGAGTGACATTCAGTATTCGGTGAATAATCCCCAATAGTGCGTTTAATACTCCCAGCATATGAACACGGCGATCTGTTCCCGTGTCACGCACGAACGCACCCTTGTGGCCAAATTGTCATAGTTCTTCGGTGGTCCCCTTCGGTCGACGGCGTCTAGGCGGGGGCGTCACTCCGTCCGCCATGCGGCGGGCGGTGACGAGGAACCCCGTGTGGCCGATCATCCGATGATCCGGTCTCACCGCGAGTCCTTCGACATGCCAGTCGCGAACCAGGGTCTCCCACGCATGCGGCTCGGTGAAACACCCGTGATCGCGGATGACCTCGACGGTCTTGGACATCTGCGTGGTCGTGGCCACGTAGCAGCAGATCACGCCGCCGGGGGTGAGCGCCTTGGCGGCGGCGTCGACGCACTCCCACGGGGCGAGCATGTCGAGGATGACCCGGTCGACGTCGACCTCGTCGATGGAGTGGACCAGGTCGCCGACGACCAGGCGCCAGTTGTCGCCCATGGGGCCGCCGTAGAACTTCTCGACGTTCTTGCGCGCCACGTCGGCGAACTCCTCGCGCCGCTCGTAGGAGGTCACGTGCCCCTCGGGGCCGACGGCGCGCAGCAGGAAGCAGGTCAGCGCGCCGGAGCCGACCCCGGCCTCGATCACCCGGGCGCCCGGGAAGATGTCGGCCATGCCGACGATCATCGAGGCGTCCTTGGGGTAGATGACGGCCGCGCCGCGCGGCATGGCCAGGGTGTAGTCCTGCAGCAGGTGGCGGAAGGCGAGGTATTGGGTGCCGCCGGAGGAGCGCACCACGGAGCCCTCGGGCTGCCCGATCAGGTCGCTGTGGGGGATGGCGCCCTTATGGGTGTGGAAGACGCCGTCCTCTTTGAGCGTGATCGTGTGGCGTTTGTTCTTGGGGTCGGTGAGCTGCACCTGATCCCCCGCCTGGAAAGGCCCATGCCTGCGGAAACCCATGGCCGCAAGGTTATAGGGCTTTCGAGCCCGTCCGGACGCACGGTATCTATGGGGCATGCTCCCGCGCGATGTGATCTCCACCGGCTCCCTCATCCTGCGGCCCCCCGCGGACGGGGACGCCGAGGCGATCGTCAGGACCTGCAACGATCCGGTGACGGCCTGGTTCCTGGCGGCGCTGCCGTCGCCGTACCGGATGGCGGACGCGCGCGCCTTCCTCGCCAAGGCCGAGGACAAGTGGGAGGCCGGCGGCGCGGAGTTCGTGATCACCGAGAACGGCCAGTACGTCGGCTCCATCGGGCTCCGGCAGCCGGACCGCTGGGGCGCGGCCGAGATCGGCTACATGGTGGCCCCGTGGGCGCGGGGCAAGAACGTCGCGGCGACGGCCGCCCGGGCGGTCGCGGACTGGGCGTTCGACCACGGGCTGCGCCGGATCGAACTGCAGGCCGCGGTGGACAACGTGGCGAGCCTGCGGGTGGCGGGCAAGGCGGGCTTCCGCGAGGAGGGGCGCAGGCGGGACGCCAAGCGGCTGCGCGACGGCCGGCCCGTCGACATGGTGCTCTTCGGCCGGCTCCCCGGCGACACGGTGACCGGCAACGAGCCGTACCTGCCGTTCTTCGAGGCCGGGCACCTGTCCGACGGGGTGGTGCGGCTGACGCCGCTGGCCGTGGGGGACGCCCCCGATTACCACCGGATGATGGCCGACCCGATCGTCGCGGCCTATTCGGTGAGCCCGCCCGGCACGCTGGAGGACGACGAGCGGCGCTGCCGCTACACCGGCTACTGGTGGGTGTCGGGGCAGCGGATCGAGCTGGCCGTCAGGGACGCGGCGTCCGGGGCGTTCGCCGGGCATCTGCAGCTGACGCAGGTGGTGCCGGCGCTGGGGCAGGCGATGGTCGGCTATTCGCTGGTGCGCGAGTTCCGGGGCAGGGGCTTCATGACCCGGGCGGTCAACCTGCTGGTGGACTGGGCGTTCGCGAACACGGCGCTGCACCGGATCGTGGCCGGGACCGAGGCGGGCAACGCCGCCTCGCAGCGGGTGCTGGAGCGGGCCGGGTTCACCAGGGAGGGCGTGCACCGGCAACTGTTCCCCAAGGCCGACGGGGAGTGGGTCGACGACGTGGCGTGGGCGCGGCTGCGCGGGGAGCGGCCGCCGCGGTGACCCCGCGGCCCCTCGCCGCAGGCCATACGGCGGGGCCCGGCCGGTGGAGCGGAATGGGCAAAAATCCCGATTTCCTGTTGAGGGCTAGTCAAGCGCGGCGTCGAGAGTGATAGTCGGGACACCCGCACTCGAGAGTCGCGCGATCGGGCCGCGCGATCTCGCCGCCTCGGCCGAGGGATCATCACGATGCCACACAACCGGGTCGATGTCGCCATGCGTGAGCTCATCGCCGCGTTCTCCTGCCTGGAGGCGGCGGACGTGACCGATCGGCTGGCCCGCGCCGCCGCCGCGACCGCGGGCACCGCCTACGCGGGCTTCGTCCGCGTGGACGCGCTGCGGCGGGAGGCGATGTCGCTGCACGTGCACGCCCCGCCCGGGGACCCGCTGCGCGTGCGGCGCTGGCTGGCCGAATCGGGGGTGCTGAAGGAACTGGCGGCCTCCGCCGAGCCGGTGCTGCTGGCCCACGACACGACCGTGGGCGAGCCTGGTTTCCTGGCCACCCCCGTGCCGCTGGTGGCGCGGGAGCACACGTTCGTGTGGGTCGCGGGCCGCCGGTTCGGGGAGGGCGACGAGCATCTGCTCAGCCGCTTCGCGACGGCGGCCGGGCGGGCGCTGGAGGCCGCCAGCGGGCTGGAGGCGGCGGTGCGTCTGTTGCGGGGCGTACGGGCTTTCCGACCGGCCTAGGGCTCCGGGCCCTCGTTGGGGGCGTCCGGATCACCGGGAAAGGGGCAGCCGGTTGCCGGGCCGGGTTTCGCGGCGCGACGCCGTCGGCGGGCTTTCCATCGCCGTTCTTTTATCGGTTTCTTTGACATATTTAGCCGCTATTTCGACCGCTCATGACATTTACGCGGGCGGTGGGAATAAACCCAATGCCCGGCCCTTTTCCGGGGCGCTCCGGAGCCGCCCGGCCGGCCGCTCCCGGCGGCCCGGAGCCCCTGGATCCAGGGCCCTCCGGGGCGCGGCACCTCACGCCCACGCCCTTTTCGGTCATTCCCCGGAGACCCTGGTCGGGTATGTCGTTTGTGGGTCCTGATGGGCTGTGGAAACGGGACGTTCTGCCGGGGCGGCATTGACGTGGCCGGCGATTCGAGAAGATTTCGCCGCGCGCCGCAGAGGCTTTCCCGGACGCCGCAGAGGTTTTCCCGGACCGCGAACTCCCTGCGGTTTCACCCGCCGAAACGCGCGTCCCCGGGCACGAGGACGGCTCCTCGTGCCCGGGGACGCGATCACGCCAGACCCGGGAGGCCCTACCCCCGGTGCGCCTCGAAGCGGAGCGTGCGGGAGACGCCCACGCGGACCGTGGTGCCCGGGGCGATGGTGACGGGCTCGTTGGGCGGGATGTCGTAGAAGTTGGGGTCGCCCGGCGGCTGGATCTGGGTGCCGTTGACGGACCCCAGGTCCACCAGGTTGACGTCCCATCCGTCCAGCGCCACCCGCAGGTGCCGCCGCGAGACCGACCCGTCCGGGCTGGTCACCTTGGCGGGCCTGGCACTGCCGCCGGCCACTTCGGGCGCCCGCTCCGGGTCGCGCCCGAGCAGGTAGTCGGTCTCCAGCGGCAGCGCGGTGCCGTCGTCCAGGATGAGGACGCCGAGCGAGGGGCGCGGGCCCTTGTAGGGGACGAGGGTGCGCTGGACCAGGGCGATGCCGCAGACCGCGCAGTAGGGCACGCGCGGGTCGTTGAAGTGGTCGTTCTTGCAGTCGACGCCGTAGACCAGCGGGCGGTCGCCGTGGTCGGGCTGCTGCTGCTCCTGCGGCGGGGCCTGGTGGTCGAAGGGCTCGGGCTGGCCGATGACCGGGGGCGGGCCCTGGTCGAAGTGGTCCGGCGGGCCCATGTGCGGCTGGACCTGCTGCTCGCCGTTGCCGTTGCCAGAGGCGGGCTGCTCGTCGTACGGCGGGAACTGCGGCTGCTCCGGCAGGGGCGGCGGCTGCTCCTGATGCGGCTGGAAGGGCGGCGGCTCCTGCGGCGGGTGGAAGGGGGACGGCTGCTCCTGGTGCGGCCCGTACGGCGGCTGGTCCTGCGGCCCGTACGGCGGCTGATCCGGCGGCGTGTGGTAGGGCTGCTGGTCCGGCGGCGTGTGGTAGGACGGCTGCTCCACGACCGGAGGCGCCGGCTGAGGGCCCGAGGGCGGGCCCGACAGGACCGGCGGCTGGTCGGCCAGCGGGTACGGCGGCCGCTTCTCCTGCTGCTGCTGCGCGGGCGGCTGCGCCTGGACGAGGTCGGCCTCCATGTGGAAGGCCGTGGCGGGCATCTCGCTGGTCAGCGGCCTCGACGGGGCGTGGGAGGGCTCGTCGGTGAGGTCGCCGACGAGGCCGCCGCCGTGGACCACGCCGCCGTCGAAGCGTACGGCCGGGTGGGCGCTGCCGGCGCCGGGCAGGGTCAGCTCGACCCGCTCCACGGTGCCGGTGACGAGCCGGTCGGCCCAGGTCAGCGAGTCGCTGCCGGCCAGCCGCGTCTCGCCGGACGAGGTGCCGATGGTGGCCGAGGCCGAGCCGCTGACCAGCACGGCCACGCCGCCGTCGACGGGCCCCGCGACGGCGCAGGTGGCCGGGTCGCCGGCCATGTTGGCGGCCAGGACCTGCGCAGCGCGGCGGGCCAGCGCCCTGCCGTCGCCGCCGGAGGCGGCCGTCTCGCGCAGCGCGTCGAGCAGGCCGTCCGCGGTGGCCTCGCCCGGGTCGCACACCAGCAGCAGCCCGCCCACGTAGGCGACGAGTCCATCTCCAGGAAGCGGACGCACCACTCCGAAGCCTTGGTCGGTCATGCGTCCTCCCTCATGACCACCGTGCTGCGCTCATAGGTGCCCTCGCTGCGCTCGGTCACTCAACTCTCCTCCCCGGAAGCCGGCGATGTCACGGCACCCGCACTGCTGTGCTGGCCGATGCTGGCCACCAGCCATACGCATACCCAGACGACGAGGGCGTGTCGCGGCCCCGTCGTCTCGATTCGGTGAACCGGTGGACCGCAACAAACCCCTTAACTGTGCAAGTTTGGCCAAACAGAACACTATCGGCCAGTCGTCGCATCGCAGAAATCGCCGGAGTCCGATCCGGGCCACCCGAAACTGCTGGACATGACCCTAGCCGGGGGCCGCCGCTTAAACGAGTGGGACAAATCAGACGCCCGTGAAAACCCGGTTCACATCCGCCGTGGCGAGCACCCCGTACACCCCGCCACCGCGCTCGACCAGCAGGTATTCGCTGCCCGGGGCCTCGCGCATGGCCTCGATGAGCGGCTCGCCGGTCAGATCGGCGTCCAGGACCATGGTCGGCTCGAGGGACTTGGCGAGGGAGGCGACGTTGACCCAGGGGCGGCGGTGCTCGGGCGTGGCCTGCACGGCGGCCTCGTTGACGATCGCGAGGGGCCTGCCGTCGTGGTCGACCACCACGATGGCGCCCGCCCTCTTCTCGACGGCCTGCCGCAACGCCTCGGACAGCGGCGTCTCGGCGGTCACCGGGACCGCCCTGCGGGCCAGGGCGCGGGCGTTGAGCTGCGGGATCCTGGCCCGGATCTTGGCCACCCGCAGCGACTGGGAGGCGCCGGCCCAGATGAACCAGGCCAGCACCAGCGGCCACACCAGATCGGTGAAGTCGAGCTCCTGGCCGCCCGACAGGGACGTCGCCAGCGGCACGGCGACCAGCAGCACGGCCAGCACCCGGCCGCCCCAGGCGGCGACGATGGTGCCGGTGCCGGAGTTGCCGGCGACCTTCCACACCCCGGCGCGCAGCATCCGCCCGCCGTCGAGCGGCAGCCCGGGCAGCAGGTTGAACACGCCGACGATGAAGTTGGCCACCCACAGCTGCCAGATGAGCACCTCGGGGATGCCGCCGCTGTTGATCACGTAGACGTCGCCCAGCAGGCCGAGCCCGGCCAGCCCGAGCGAGAGCGCCGGCCCGGCCGCGGCCACCATGAACTCCTTGCCCGGCGTGGGCGGCTCCTTCTCGATCTCCGACACGCCGCCGAGGAGGTAGAGGGTGATCCTGCGCACCGGCAGGCCGTACCACTTGGCCAGGACGCTGTGCGCCAGCTCGTGCAGCAGCACCGAGACGTACAGAAGCACCGCGAACGCGAACGCCACCACGTAGGAGGCCACGCTGTCGAGCTCGGGCAGCATCTGCTGGAAGCGCGGCCCGAACATCAGGGTGATGAAGACCGCGACGACGAACCACGTCCACGAGACGTAGACGGGAATGCCGAACGGCTTTCCCATCCGAAGACCGGAGAACTCCTGCCGCGGGCTCTGCTCGCTCACCGCACTCCTTGCCGTCCTGCCGACGGGGACCTGCCGGCCCGTGGCCGTCCGTCTTCCCATTCGTCCGTGGTGTTGCTGCCTCGATGCTACGCGCCGCAGCACGTGATCCTCGATCTGCGGGGCGTTATTCTGTCGGGGTCTTGACCTAGAGTGCGGTGCATGACATTGACCGAGCCGGTGATCATCGGAGCTCTCTCCCCGTCCCGGGCGGGCGATTTCATGACCTGCCCGCTGCTCTATCGCTTCCGGGTGATCGACCAGCTGCCGGAGAGACCCTCGCAGGCGGCGGTCCGCGGCACGGTGGTCCATGCGGTCCTGGAGCGCCTCTACGACCTGCCGGCGCCGCGCCGGTCGGTGGAGTCGGCGCTGGCCTTACTGGAGCCGCAGTGGGAGCGGCTGCTGGCCGAAGATCCGCAATACGCCGGGATGTTCGCCGACGCCGCCGAGCAGTCCGAGTGGCTGGCGCAGGCGCGGGGCATGCTGGAGCGCTACTTCACGCTGGAGGACCCGACGCGGCTGGAGCCCGCCGAGCGCGAGCTCTACGTGGAGGCGGTCCTCGACGGAGGGCTGATGCTGCGGGGCTACGTCGACCGGCTCGACGTGGCGCCGACCGGCGAGGTCCGGGTGGTCGACTACAAGACGGGCAGCGCGCCGGGGCCCGACTTCGAGGCCAAGGCGCTGTTCCAGATGAAGTTCTACGCTCTGGTGCTGTGGCGGCTGCGCGGGCAGGTGCCGCGGCTGCTGCAGCTGGTCTATCTCGGGGGCGCGGGCGAGGTGCTGCGGTACGCGCCGGACGAGGCCGACCTGCTGGCCACCGAGCGCAAGGTGATGGCGTTGTGGGCGGCGATCGAGCGGTCGATGGAGACCGGCGAGTGGCGGGCCCGGCGCAGCCGGCTGTGCGACTGGTGCGACCACCAGGCGCTGTGCCCGGAGTTCGGGGGCACCCCTCCCCCGGTCCCCGACCGCCGGCCCGGCGACACCCTGCGCAGCAACCGCCGCTCGGCCACCGACGAGCTGTGACGGCGGGCCGGTCCCTTGACGGCCGGTCCCTTGACGGCCGGTCCCTTGACGGCCGGTCCCTTGACGGGCGCCCGCCGGTGCAAGCCCGCGCACGTCCGGGACACAGCAGGGGCACGGCAGGGGCACGGGATGATCAGGCGCTCGTGACGCGCGCGGAGCGGCGGAGCGGGGCCCGTGGGGCTGTGTCAGGGTCTCGGACGTAGGCGCGGCTAATCCTCCCGAGGGAGGAGGTTCGGGGCTCTCACCTGGACCTACAGTAAAGCGGTGCGCATCGACCGAACCAGGCTCCACGACGCGGTCCTAGCCGGCGTGGTGGCCGCAGTCTCGGCGATGTTGTTCGTGCTGTACGACCCCCGGCGCCTCGACCTGGACGAGGTCCTGTTGACCGGGAGCCTGCGCCCGCCGGACGCGCTGGGCACGTCGCTGCTGCTGCTGGCGGCCGTGCCGGTGGCGGCGCGCCGCAGGTGGCCGCTGGCGGCCCTGTGCGCGAGCCTGGCGACGGAGACGCTGCTGACGCTGCTCGGATACAGCTCAGGGGTGGTCGGCCTGGCCGGGATGGTGCTGCTGTATTCCGTGGCGTCCCATCGCGGTCTGGCGGTGGCGCTCTGCGGCCTGCTGATGTCGCTGGGCGCGTACGCCTTCGGGGCCATGGCCGGCCCCGTCAGGGCGGTGGGCTGGACCGACCACGTGATGGTCGTCGTGGTGCTGGGGGCGGTGTGGGGTGCGGGCCGGAGCCTGCGGCTGCGCCGGGCGTACCTGGAGGAGCTGAGGGACCGGGCGGCGCGGCTGGAGCGGGCGCATGCGGCGGACACGCGGGCGGCGCGGGCCGAGGAGCGCTCGAGGATCGCCCGTGAGCTGCACGACGTGGTCGCCCACCACGTCAGCGTGATGATCGTGCAGGCCGCGGCGGCGCGCCGGGTGCTGTCCTCCGACCCGGAGCTGGCCGGTGAGGCGCTGTCGGCGATCGAGCAGACGGGGCGCATGGCGATGGCGGAGATGCGCAACATCGTCGGCGTGCTGCGCACCGATTCCCGGGCCGAGCTGGGGCCGCAGCCGGGCGTGCAGGACCTGCCGGCGCTGGTGGAGCAGATGCGGGAGGCGGGGCTGCCGACGCGGCTGCTGGTGGAGGGCGAGCCGCGGCCGCTGCCCGCGGGGGTCGACCTGGCCGCCTACCGGCTGGTCCAGGAGGGGCTGACGAACAGCCTGCGGCACGCGGGGGCCGGGGCGGAGGCGGTGGTGACGGTCCGGCACAAGCCGCGCGAGCTGGACGTCCGGGTGGAGGATGACGGGGCCGGCGCCTCGGATCTGTACCTGCGGTCAGGGCATGGTTTGGTGGGCATTCGCGAACGGGTGGCACTCTATGGTGGAATCCTGAGCATCGGTCCGTTGCCGGGGGGCGGTTTCGAGGTGCGGGCGAGGTTCCCGTTGAAGGACGGCCAATGACGATCAGAGTGCTGCTGGTGGACGATCAGCCGCTGCTGCGCACGGGATTCCGCCTGATCCTGGAGGCCGAGCCCGACATCACGGTGGTGGGCCAGGCGGGCGACGGCAAGGACGCGATGGAGCAGACGCGGGCGCTGCTGCCCGACGTGGTGCTGATGGACATCCGGATGCCCGGGGTCGACGGCATCGAGGCGACGCGCAGAATCGTTCGGGAGGCGGCGCCGGCGGCGCACGTGCCGAAGGTGCTGGTGCTGACGACGTTCGACCTGGACGAGTACATCGTGGAGGCGCTGCGGTCGGGCGCGTCGGGGTTCCTGCTGAAGGACGTGCCGCCGGACGAGCTGGTGCAGGCGATCCGGGTGGTGGCGGCGGGCGACGCGATCGTGGCGCCGAGCGTGACGAGGCGGCTGCTGGACCGGTTCGCGACGCGGCTGCCGTCGGCGTACGAGCAGGCCGCGCCGGCCCGGCTGGACCGGCTGACCGAGCGCGAGCTCGAGGTGCTGCGGCTGATCGCCAAGGGCATGTCCAACGCGGAGATCGCGGCCAAGCTCGTGGTGAGCGAGACGACGGTCAAGACACACGTCGGCAACGTGCTGACGAAGCTGGGGCTGCGGGATCGCGTGCAGGCCGTGGTGCTGGCCTACGAGACGGGGCTGATCACGCCGGGCGCCTTATCGTGAACGGCTGACGCCGCGCCCGGGCGTTCGGCCCGGACGCGGCGGCGCGTCAGCCCGGGCGACCCGGCCCGGACGCGATGACGCCTCAGCCCGGGCGACCCGGCCGGGCGCGTCAGTCCTGGGAGGCGGGCGCGGCGGCCGCGGCTGGCACCTCGGGGGCGTTCTCCGGGAAGTGGCAGGCAACGCGGTGGCCGCTGGCCAGCTCCTCCAGCGGAGGCTCGACCGTGCGGCAGATCTCCTGCGCCTTCCAGCAGCGGGTGTGGAAGCGGCAGGCGGGCGGCGGGTTGAGCGGGCTCGGGACGTCGCCGGTGAGCCGGATGCGCTCGCGTTCCTTGCGGGACTTCGGGTCCGGCACGGGCACGGCCGACAGCAGGGCGTTCGTGTACGGGTGCATCGGCGAGGAGTAGAGCCGCTTGCGGTCGGCGATCTCGACGATCTTGCCCAGGTACATCACGGCGACCCGGTCGCTGATGTGGCGCACCACCGACAGGTCGTGGGCGATCACGACGTAGGTCAGGTCGAGCTCGTTCTGCAGGTCTTCCAGCAGGTTGACGACCTGGGCCTGGATGGACACGTCGAGGGCGGAGACCGGCTCGTCGGCGATGATGAGCTTGGGCTTGAGCGCGAGCGTCCGGGCGATGCCGATGCGCTGGCGCTGGCCGCCGGAGAACTCGTGCGGGTAGCGGTTGTAGTGCTCGGGGTTGAGCCCGACGAGCGCCAGGATGTCCTGGACGGCCTTCTTGATGCCCTGCTCGGTCTTGACGCCCTGGATGCGGAACGGGGCGCCGACGATGGCGCCGACCGTGTGGCGGGGGTTGAGCGACGAGTACGGGTCCTGGAAGATCATCTGCATGTCGCGCCGGAGCGGGCGGAGCCTGCCCTGGCTCATGTGCGTGATGTCCTGGCCCTCGAAGATCACCTTGCCGCCGGTGGGTTCGAGCAGCCGGGTGACCAGGCGTCCCGTCGTGGACTTGCCGCAGCCCGACTCGCCCACCAGGCCGAGCGTCTCGCCCTTGAACACGTCGAAGCTGATCCCGTCGACCGCCTTGACCGCGCCGACCTGCCTTTTGAGCAGGCCCTTCGTCACGGGGAAGTGCTTCTCCAGGTTCTGCACGGACAGAAGCAGCTCTGTTTCGCTCACTGGGTCTCCAGCACTGGCTTGATCTCGTTCTCCCACAGGTTCCGCCGCTCGGCCCTGCTCATGTGGCAGCGCACCAGGTGGCCGCCCTCGGTCTCGGCCAGCTCCGGCACGACGGTCGTGGCCTTGCCCTCGGTGCGCTCGGCGTACGGGCAGCGGGGGTTGAACGCGCAGCCGGACGGCACGTTGATCAGCGACGGCGGGGAGCCCTTGATCGGCAGCAGCCGCTCGGTGGGCTCGCGGTCGAGACGCGGCATGGAGCCCAGCAGACCCCAGGTGTAGGGGTGCTCGGGGCGGTAGAAGATGTCGTCGGCGGCGCCGTACTCGACGCACTTGCCGGCGTACATGACGAGGATGTCGTCGGACAGCTCGGCCACCACGCCCAGGTCGTGGGTGATGACGATGAGCGCCGAGTTGAACTCGCGCTGCAGGTCGCGCATCAGGTCGAGGATCTGGGCCTGGACGGTCACGTCGAGCGCGGTGGTGGGCTCGTCGGCGATGAGCAGCTCCGGGTCGCACGACAGCGCCATCGCGATCATGGCGCGCTGCCGCATGCCGCCGGAGAACTCGTGCGGGTAGCTGTCGACCCGCCTGGCCGGCTCGGGGATGCCGACGCGGCCGAGCATGTCGATGGCGTGCTTGCGGGCGACCTGCTTGGAGACGTCGTGATGGATGCGGTAGGCCTCGATGATCTGGTGGCCGACCGTGTAGTACGGGTGCATCGACGACAGCGGATCCTGGAAGATCATCGCCATCTTCTTGCCGCGCAGGGTGCGCACGTGCTCGGCGGTGGCGCCGACGAGCTCCTCACCGTCGAGCCAGATCTCGCCGGAGATCCTGGCGCGGCCGCCCTTGTGCAGGCCGAGCACGCCGAGGCTGGTCACGCTCTTGCCGGAGCCGGACTCACCGACGATGCCCAGGGTCTTGCCGCGCTCGACGCCGAACGACAGGCCGTCGACGGACTTGACCAGACCGTCGTCGGTCGGGAAGTGGATCTTCAGATCCTTGACGTCAAGGAAGCTCACGACAACCTCACCCTCGGGTCGACCACGGCGTAGAGCAGGTCGACGACCAGGCTCGCGATCACGACGAACAGCGCGGCGATCAGGACGACGCCCATGACCTGCGGCAGGTCCTGGTTTCTGATGGCCAGGATGGCGTACTGGCCCAGTCCTGGCAGAGTATAGGTCGTCTCGGTGAGCACGGCGCCGCCGATGAGCAGGCCGAAGTCGATGCCGAAGAGGGTGAGGATCGGCGTCAGCGCGGCGCGCAGGCCGTGCTTGACGATGACCTCCCGCTCGCGCAGGCCCTTGGCGCGGGCGGTGCGGATGTAGTCCTCCCCCATGGTCTCCAGCATGCCCGCCCGGGTGAGCCTGGCGTAGCCCGCCGCGAACAGGAACGCCAGCGTGATCCACGGCAGCAGCAGGTTGTAGGCCCATTGCGCCGGGTTGTCGAGGAACGCGGTGTACGCGCCGCCGGGCGCCGTCCAGCCCAGGCCGTAGCTGAAGATCACCAGCGTGATCATGCCGGTGAAGAAGATGGGCAGCGACACGCCGGCCAGCGCGGTGCCCATCGACAGCCGGTCGAAGAAGCTGCCGCGGCGCAGCGCGGACAGCACTCCCACGCCGATGCCGGCCAGCACCCAGATGATGGCGGCGCCGATGGCCAGGGAGAAGGTGACCGGCAGGCGGTCGAGGAGGTCGGGCCAGACGGGCTGGCCGCTGATGAAGGAGTAGCCGAAACACGGCGCCGGGCACTGCTCGACCCCCGCGCCGTAGTCGTACTCGGCACCGGCGACGAGGCCCTTGACGAACCGGCCGTACTGCACG
This sequence comes from Nonomuraea sp. SYSU D8015, assembly GCF_008065375.1. Taxonomy (GTDB): domain Bacteria; phylum Actinomycetota; class Actinomycetes; order Streptosporangiales; family Streptosporangiaceae; genus Nonomuraea. The sequence continues at coordinate 251,199 of NZ_VJYI01000012.1, read as the reverse complement.
ACCACCGGGTCGTAGAAACCCAGCTTCTGTGCGACCAGGTGCACCGTCTCCGGTGTGGCCGCGCGCCCCACGTACCGCGAGGCGAGGGCCTCGGGCGTGGCCCCGGCCCACTGGGGCACGATGTAGAAGATGCCGAAGGTGACCATGCTGATCACGATGAGCATCGCGAGCGCGCCGATCAGACGCCTGATGATGTATGTGAGCACCGCTCCCGGCCGAGCGGCCCGGCCCGTCGCCGGGCCAGGCCGCTCCCGCCTTCACCTGCCTTCGTTAGATCCCCGAGCTTGGCCTGATCACTGGACGCCGAGCAGGATGTAGTCGTACGCCTGCTGGCCCTCGTTGTAGGCGAGGTTCGTCACGCCCTGGCCGCGCAGCAGCAGGGCCTTGGCCCAGACCACGGGAAGGATGGAGGCGTCCTCCATGACCTTCTTGTCCACGTCGACCCACAGCTTCTCACGGGCCGTCGCGTCGAGCTCCGCCGAGGCCTGGTCGATCAGCTTGTCGACCTCGGGGTTCTTGACGCTGAGGTTGTAGTTGCCGGCCGGGCGGATGGTGCGGCTGTCGACGATGGCCTGCAGGAAGCCGTAACCGTCGGGCCAGTCCGAACCCCAGCCGTGGGCGGCCAGGCCGATGCCGTTCTTCTTCACGTACTCGACGTTGCCGGCGTAGTCGGAGAAGTAGCTGGAGGCCGGGAAGCCCTTGAGCGTCAGCTTGATGCCGACCCGGGCCAGCGCCTGCTGCATCGCCTCGGCCAGCGCCTTCTCACGCGGACGGTCGGAGCGGAAGGACATCGTGGTGGAGAAGCCGTTGGGCTGGCCGCAGGCCGCCAGGGCCTCCTTGGCCTTGTTGACGTCGCCCTTGTTCTCCGGCGTCTGGTACAGGTCGAACTTCTGCTGGCCCTTGATGGGCGGCGGCATGACGTTCGTGGCGATGTCGCCGCCGGCGACGGGGCCGCCGAAGGCGGTCTGGTTGGCGACGCGGTCCGCGGCCCACATGACGGCCTTGCGGCAGTCGGGGTTGTCCAGCGGCTTGGTGTCGGGGATGACCGACACGAACCACAGACGCTGCAGGACCGGGTTGTCGGTCCGGGCCTTCAGCTGCGGGTCGGGCAGGACCTTGCCCAGCGCGGCCGGCTGCAGGCCGGTGCCCGGGACGTCCAGGTGGATGTTGCCGGCGATGAGCTGGTTGTCCAGGTCGTCGGCGTTGACGTTGAGCTGGACCTCGATGCGGTCGGGCAGCGCCGGCCGGTTGGGGTCGGTCGCCGGGTCCCACTGGTCGTTGCGCACGAGGGTCAGGCGCTTGCCGGCCTCGACGGTCTCGAACTTGTAGGGCCCCGTGGAGATCACGTGCTCGCGGTACTTGGCGCCGGTGTCCTTGTCCTTGGGCACCGGGGCGGTCATCGGCATCTGGACGATGTAGTCCATCGACGCGAACGGCTTCTTCAGGTGGAAGACGACCGTGGTGTCGTCGGTTGCCTCGACGGCCGACTTGTAGTCCACGTCGGGGGTCTTGTAGACGCCCTTGAAGTCCTTCGGCCAGTCCAGCAGCTCATTGAGGTAGGAGGGGCCGTGCGTGAAGGTCTCCTTGTCGAAGGACCTGGCCACCGCGTACGCCACGTCCTTGGCGGTGATCGGCGTGCCGTCCTCGAACTTCAGACCACTCTTGATCTTGTACGTCCACGTCTTGCCGTCGCTGCTCGGCTGGCCGAGCCCCTCGGCCAGGTCGGGCACCACGGTGGCGCCCTCGGGCCCCGGACCCGGCTTGTACATCGTCAGCGTCCGCCAGTAGAGGCGGCCGAAGTTGAACGAGTAGCCGTAGTAGGTGTCGGCCGGGTCAAGGCTGTCCCAGTCGGAGGAGTGCGCCGCCTTCAGCGTCCCCCCCTTCTTGGTGGAAGGGTTGAACACCTGGCTCAGCGCGACGTTCGCCGCGGGTTGCGCGGCGCCGCCGCTCGCCGACTGGGCGGGCTGCTGCGGCGTGCCGCCGCCTCCGCCACAGGCGGAGAGCACCAAGGCGAGCGCCGCTGTCGCGGCCGCCGCCAGTGCGGATTTCCTTCTCATTGACTAACCCCTTGTTAGTGAGATGGGGGATGGAGCGTTGGCGAAGGTCAGTGCGCGCGCGGGTCGAAGGCGTCCCTAAGCCCGTCGCCGAACAGGTTGAACGCCAGGACCGTGATGAAGATCGCCAGGCCCGGGAAGAGCACGAAGTGCGGCAGCGTGTAGAACCGCACCGCCTCCGAGAGCATGCCGCCCCAGGTCGGGGTGGGCGGGTTGATGCCGACTCCCAGGAACGAGAGCGCGGCCTCGAACAGGATGTTGGTCGGAATGAGCAAGGTCGCGTAGACCAGGATCGGCGCCATCAGGTTGGGCAGGACCTCGCGGAAGAGGATGTACCCGTGGCGTGCCCCGAGGCTGCGGGCGGCGTCGACGAACTCGCGCTCGCGCAGCGACAGCGTCTGCCCGCGAACGATGCGGCCGATGCTGGGCCAGCTGAAGAAGCCGATGATGAAGATCAGCATCGCCACCCGCAGCCCGTTGCCCTCCAGGCCGAACCCCTTGTCCGGGATGACGCCCGCCAGCGCGATCGCGAAGACCAGCAGCGGGAAGGCGAGGAAGACGTCCATGATGCGGCCGATCACCTGGTCGACCCAGCCGCCGAAGTAGCCGGCCAGAACGCCCATGACGGTGCCGATGAGGACGGATACGAGCGTGGCGAGGAAGCCGATCAGCAGCGAGATCCCGGCGCCGGCCACGATGCGGCTGAAGATGTCGCGGCCGTTGACGGGCTCGACGCCGAGCAGGTATTCGCTGCTCATGCCGCCGAACGTGCCTTTGGGCAGAAGCGTGTTCTGGTCGATCGCGTCCTGGTGGAACTCCAGGGGCGGGTGGCCGAAGGCGGCGATGATGGGCGACGAGAAGATCGACATGATGATCAGCAGCAGGACGACGACCCCGCCGGCCAGCGCGATCTTGTCTCGCCTCAGCCGCATCCAGGCGATCCTGGTGAGGGATCGGCCCTGGATGGCCTTGCCCGCTCCCGCGAGCACCGACTCCGGATGCGCTTCTGCCGCAGAACCGGAAACGTCTAGCGGCGCGGTCATGCGAAATTGCCCCCTGGATCCAGACGACGCTGTCTATTGGAACTGACTTTAGACCGCGAGTCGCGACCTCAGGAGGCAGAATCTATGGCCTGAGCTGCGCTGACCAGCCCCTCAGGCCGCTATGTGGCTAATCTGTGATTGATGCGAAACTCATTCGTGTTGATCTTGAGGGAAATGTCTTGAGCGCGTCCCGTTCAGGTCTCGGAACTGTGACAGAACTCGGATCCGGCGGTCGATTCAGCTGATGCCGCGGCGTTTGAGAAGCTCCTCGATGTCGGAAAAGTCATCGTCGCCGCCTGCTTTCTGAGCGGTCACGGCGGGCTTCGGCTTGCCTGCGGTGGCCGCCGGCTTGTTCGCGCCAGGCTGAACGGGCTGCTGCGCCGGCGTGTCCCCGCCGGTCTTCTTCCTGCCCATGGACAGCTTTCTGCCACGCATGACACCGGACACCACGAACAGCACGGCCGACAGTCCCGCCACGGCCACACCGGCCCACACCGTGGGGTTGAACACGAGGCTCGTCACGAAGGTCACGACGGCGGCGCCGATGTTCCACAACGTCTGCAGCGCCTTCGTCAAGTACGCGGCCAGGGGTAGCAGCGCCCACGCCGCGACCCGTATCCCCGAAGCCGCTCCCCTGCGGCGGAACGCCAGGAAGCTCAGCACCAGCCCCACCGCGGTGAGTCCGGCGCAAAGCGGGAACCACGCGATCTGGGTGAAATCCATGAGGGCACCCTCCGTCTCGGCTACTTCTTCCATCCTGGCACGCGACCTGCCAGTTGCCTCTCCTCCGTGAGAACCAGGCTTCCCCTAGGGGGACGTACATCCGCTTCTCGGGGTACGAGCGGCGCTCCTTGGGGGTACGAGCGGCCTTCCCCTGATACGGGCGCCACCGCTCGCCTGCGCGGGCACCGGCCTCACGGGACGAGCGGCGCTTCTCCGAACGGACGGCAACTCCGCGGAACGCACGGCGCCTCCCCTCAACGGACAGCCCCACGGCACGGGCGGCCCCACCGCACGGGGCGGCCCCACGGCACGGGCGGCACTCGGCGCGACCAGCGGCTCCACGGCGGCCCCACAAGCCCGGCGACGTCCCCTAGGACGAGCGATGCCGTGCGGCGCGGCTCTCGTTACGGCCCAGCAGCTCCTCTCAGCTACCAGACACGCGCCGGCCCAGGCTCCGGCCGCCGACCGCCGGCCCCAGGACGACGGACTGGCCGATGGACGGCCGCCTTGAGGTGCGGTGGCTCGGCATGGGCGGCCCCTCGGACGGCTCCGTGACCCCTGGGATCCGACCCGCGCGCTGCGGTCGGCCGGCGCGGCACTCGCGCCGACGGTGGCCAGGCCGCAGATCGTGGGAAGGCGGCGGGACGGCGAAGCACGATGCGGCAAGGCCGCGCGACGTGCCAACGCCCCGCGGCGCGGCAACGCAACGTGGCAAGGCGGCGCGGCGCGGCAACGCAACGTGGAAAGCGGTGCGCACGTGCACGGCGACGTGGCCTGGGAGAGCAGCGCGACGTCGGTGGGCCGTGGCGGGCTGCACGTTCGGCCCGGGGCCCGCTGCTGGAGTCGCTCGCGCAGCAGCGGCGGGTGCGGCTGCTCGCGATCAGCCGGCGGCCGGCCGCGGAGCCGGGGCGAAGAGGTCAGGAAGGCAGGAGGGCGCGGAGGTCCTGAACCGTGACGGCGGTGAGGGACGGGACGACCATGCGGCCGGGAGCCGGTTCGATGGGCAGGAGGCTGGGGACCGCGACGACCGCGCAGCCGGCGGCGGTCGCGGCCGCCACGCCGTTCGGCGAGTCCTCCAGCACCACGCACCGCACCGGCTCGACTCCCAGCAGCCCCGCGGCCGTGAGGTACGGCTCCGGATCCGGCTTGGTGTGCGAGACGTCGTCGGCGGTCACCACGACGTCGAAGCGGTCCCTGCCGACGCTCTTGAGCACCGCGTCGGCGATCTCCTTGAGCGACGAGGTGACGAGCCCGGAGGGCACCCCCTCGGCCCGGACGGCGTCGAGGAGCTCGACGGCGCCCGGCATCACGTGCACGCCCTCCGACAGCCGGGCGACCATGCCGTCCGTCATCCACTCCCGCACGGTGGCGGCGGGCACGCCGGAGCCCGACACGGCCAGCATGTAGTCGACCGTCCGCTCCATGGACCCGCCGACCAGGTGGACCTGGTGCTCGGGCGTCCACCGCGCGCCCAGCCTGGCCATCACCTCGGTCTCGATCTGCAGCCAGACCCGCTCGCTGTCGACCAGCAGCCCGTCCATGTCGAAGAAAACGGCTTCCATGCCTGCCCCGATCCGTAGTCACGTGCACGCCATTCTCGCCGCCCGCGGTGAACGGCGAGAGACCCGGCCGGGGTCAGACGTTGAAGTATTTGGCCTCGGGGTGGTGCGCGACCAGCGCGGATGTGGCCTGCTCGGGGTGGAGCTGGAACTCCTCCGACAGCGTGACGCCGATGCGCTCGGGGTCGAGCAGCTGGAAGAGCTGCACCTGGTCCTCGAGGTTGGGGCAGGCCGGGTAGCCGAAGGAGTAGCGGCAGCCCTGGATGTTGACCTTGAGCATGTCGTCGAGCGACTCGTCGCCGCCGATGCCCCACTCCGCGCGCACCCGGGCGTGCCAGTATTCGGCCAGCGCCTCGGTGAGCTGCACCGACAGGCCGTGCAGCTCGAGGTAGTCGCGGTAGGCGTCCTTGGCGAACAGCTCGGCCGTGGCCTGGGAGATCTTCGACCCCATGGTGACGACCTGGAAGCCGACCACGTCGACCTCGCCGGAGTCCTTGGCGCGGAAGAAGTCGGACAGGCACAGGTGGCGGTCGCGGCGCTGGCGCGGGAAAGTGAACCGGGTGCGCTCGTCGCCGCCCTCGTCGAGGATGATCAGCGAGTCGCCGTCGCTGACGCACGGGAAGTGCCCGTAGACGACGGCCGCCTCCAGCAGGCCCTCGGTCTGGATGCGCTCGAGCCACATGCGCAGGCGCGGCCGGCCCTCGGTCTCGACCAGCTCTTCGTAGCCGGGCCCGTCGCCGCCCCTGGTGGGCTTGAGCCCCCACTGGCCGAGGAACAGCGCCCGCTCGTCGAGGAAGGCGGAATAGTCGGCCAGCGAGACGCCCTTGACGACGCGGTCGCCGTAGAAGGGCGGCCTCGGCACCGGATTGTCGGCGGCCACGTCGGAGCGCGCCGGCAGCTCCTCGACCGGGGTGCGCTGGAGCACGGCGCCGGTCTTGACGCGCCGCTCGCGCAGCGGCGGCAGCGTCGCGCCGGCGACGCCGCGCTTGACGGCCATGAACGCGTCCATCAGCCGCAGCCCCTCGAACGCGTCGCGGGCGTAACGCACCTCGCCCTCGAACAGCTCGGCCAGGTCTTGCTCGACGTAGGCGCGGGTCAGGGCGGCGCCGCCGAGCAGCACGGGGTATTTCCCGGCCAGGCCCCTGGAGTTCATCTCCTCCAGGTTCTCCTTCATGATGACCGTCGACTTCACCAGCAGGCCCGACATGCCGATGACGTCGGCCTTCTGCTCGTCGGCGGCCTCCAGGATGGCCGAGACCGGCTGCTTGATGCCGAGGTTGACGACCTGGTAGCCGTTGTTGGACAGGATGATGTCGACGAGGTTTTTCCCGATGTCGTGGACGTCGCCCTTGACGGTGGCCAGCACGATGCGGCCCTTCGTCTCGCCCTCGACGCGCTCCATGTGGGGCTCGAGGTAGGCGACGGCGGCCTTCATGACCTCGGCCGACTGCAGCACGAACGGCAGCTGCATCTGGCCGGAGCCGAACAGCTCACCGACCGTCTTCATGCCGTCGAGCAGCACGTCGTTGATGATCTCGAGGGCGGGCCGCTGCTCCAGCGCGGTGTCGAGGTCGGCCTCCAGGCCCTTGCGCTCGCCGTCGATGATGCGCCGCTTGAGCCGCTCCCACAGCGGCAGCGAGGCCAGCTCCTCGGCCTTGCCGGCGCGCATGGCGGCGGCGTCGACGCCCTCGAACAGGTCCATGAAGCGCTGCAGCGGGTCGTAGCCGTCGCGGCGGCGGTCGTAGACCATGTCGAGCGCGACCTGGCGCTGCTCGTCGGGGATGCGGGCCATCGGCAGGATCTTGGAGGCGTGGACGATGGCGGAGTCGAGGCCGGCGTTGACGCACTCGTTGAGGAACACCGAGTTGAGCACCATGCGGGCGGCCGGGTTGAGGCCGAAGCTGATGTTGGACACGCCCAGCGTGGTCTGCACGCCCGGGTAGCGGCGCTTGAGTTCGCGGATGGCCTCGATCGTCTCCAGGCCGTCGCGCCTGGTCTCCTCCTGGCCGGTGGCGATGGGGAAGGTGAGGCAGTCGACGATGATGTCCTCGACCCGCATGCCCCAGTTGGTCGTCAGGTCCTCGATGAGTCGGGTGGCGACGCGCACCTTCCAGTCGGCGGTGCGGGCCTGGCCCTCCTCGTCGATGGTCAGCGCGACCACGGCCGAACCGTGCTCACGGACGAGCCGCATGATCTTCTGGAAGCGGGAGTCGGGGCCGTCGCCGTCCTCGTAGTTGACGGAGTTGACCGCCGCGCGGCCGCCGAGCATCTCCAGCCCTGCCTGCAGCACCGCCGGCTCGGTGGAGTCGAGCATGATCGGCAGGGTGGAGGCGGTGGCGAAGCGGAAGGCCAGCTCCTTCATGTCGGCCACGCCGTCGCGGCCGACGTAGTCGACGCACAGGTCGAGCATGTGGGCGCCGCCGCGGGCCTGGTCGCGGGCCATCTCCACGCAGTCGTCCCAGCGGCCCTCCAGCATGGCCTCGCGGAAGGCCTTGGAGCCGTTGGTGTTGCAGCGCTCGCCGATGGCCAGGTAGGAGGTGTCCTGGCGGAACGGCACGGTCTGGTAGAGCGAGGACGCGCCCGGCTCCGGGTGCGGGCGGCGGGGCGCGGGCTGCTTGCCGCGCACGCGCTCGACGACCTGGCGCAGGTGCTCGGGCGTGGTGCCGCAGCAGCCGCCGACCAGCGAAAGGCCGTAGTCGCGGGTGAAGGTGTCGTGGGCGTCGGCCAGCTCCTGCGCGCTGAGCGGATAGTAGGCGCCGTCGGCGGTCAGCACCGGCAGGCCCGCGTTGGGCATGCAGCTGAGCTTGAGCCGGGAGTGGCGGGCGAGATAGCGCAGGTGCTCGCTCATCTCGGCGGGGCCGGTCGCGCAGTTGAGCCCGACGACGTCGACGCCGAGCGGCTCGATCGCGGTCAGGGCGGCGCCGATCTCCGAGCCGAGCAGCATCGCGCCGTTGGTCTCGATCGTCACCTGCGCGATGATCGGGATGTCGCGGCCGGAGTCTTCGGCGGCGCGCTTGGCGCCGATGACGGCGGCCTTGACCTGGAGCAGGTCCTGGCAGGTCTCGATGATGAGCGCGTCGGCGCCGCCCGCGATGAGGCCGGCGGCGTTGTCGCGGTAGGCGTCGCGCAGGCTCGCGTACGGCAGGTGGCCCAGCGTGGGCAGCTTGGTGCCCGGTCCCATCGAGCCGAGCACGAAGCGCGGGTGGTCGGGCGTGGACCAGTGGTCGGCGGCCTCGCGGGCGATCCTGGCGCCGGCCTCGGAGAATTCGTAGACGCGCTCGGAGATGTCGTATTCGCCGAGCGCGGCGAGGTTGGCGCCGAAGGTGTTGGTCTCGACGCAGTCGACGCCGACGGCGAAGTAGGCGTCGTGGACGCCGCGCACGATGTCGGGGCGGGTGACGTTGAGCACCTCGTTGCAGCCCTCGTGGCCGTGGAAGTCGTCGAGCGTCGGGTCCTGGGCCTGGAGCATCGTGCCCATAGCGCCGTCGGCGACGATGACGCGTTGAGACAACACTTCTCGGAAGGACGCGGAGATGCTCATGGCGTAGAGCTTATCGGGTGCTCTTCAGGGGCCGTTCGAACCTACCTCGAGAGATCGTTTCGGGTCGTCGGGGTCCGGGCCGGGGATCGGGCCGTTCCGGGTCGAGCCGGATGGTTCGGGGGCCGGGCTCGGGCGATTCGGGCCGAAGCCCGGGTGGTTCCGCGTCCGGGTGGGTGGTGGTTCGGATGGTTCTCCGGTGGGGAGCTAGGCTCTGGAGAGTCAATTGAACTGCGCGTCCAATTGGGGTCTCCATGACCTACAGCACCGTCCTCGTGGGCACCGACGGCTCCGCCTCGTCCTTCCGCGCGGTCTCCGCCGCGGCGTCCCTGGCCGCGGCGACCGGCGCCACCCTCGTCCTGGCCTGCGCGTACCTGCCGATGCGGGAGAGCGAGCGGTCGGCGGCCGCCGACCGGCTCGGCGAGCTCGCGTACAAGGTGAGCGGCTCCACCCCGGCCGACGACGCGCTGCGCGCGGCGCGCGAGCACGCCGTGGCGGCGGGCGCCACCGACGTCGTCCTGGCCGCCGAGCAGGGTGAGGCCGTGGACGTGCTCATCTCGCTCGCCGCCAGGCACCGCGCCGACCTGCTGGTGGTGGGCAACCGCGGCCTCAACACCCTGGCCGGGCGGCTGCTCGGCTCCGTTCCCTCGGGCGTCTCGCACCGAGCCTCCTGCGACGTGCTGATCGTGCACACGACCGACGGCAAACGCTGACCCCCGGCCGCCCTCCTCTTCCGGACAACACTGCTTCCTCACGGGCAGCCGTCCCGCGCGGCTGATACCCGGCCGCCCTCCCCCACACTCCCCTCACGGACAGCCGTCCCGCGCGGAGGCGCCCTCGCGGACGCCGTCGACTCCTGGGCCCCTTCCGCCGAGCGCGAACGGTGGGAGCGGTCCCGCACCGGTGGCCAGGGCGGGCGCGGACAGTCGGGTGCGCGGGCACAGGGAGGGCGACACGCCGTGCCGGCAGGGGTTTCCGGGGTCGGCCGCGTGTCGTCGTGGCCGGGTCGGGACTCGGGGGGTAGAGGCGGCGCCCAGTGGGGGACGGTGTTCGGGGGGAGATCGGTACGGCGATGCCTCCTTTCCGCATAGGCTTAGCGGGACGGTGGAGAGAGGAGGCGACACGTGATAGAGCTCGAAGGGCTCCCCGAGCTCGTCGACCCGGTGCTCATAGCCGCGTTCGAGGGGTGGAACGACGCGGGTGAGGCCTCCAGCGGTGTGATCGCCCATCTCGAGTCCGCCTGGAAGGCCGAGCCGCTCATCGCGCTCGACCCCGACGACTATTACGACTTCCAGGTGACGCGGCCCGTGGTCGAGATGAACGACGGGCTCACCCAGTCGATCGTCTGGCCGACGACGCGGCTGCTGCGCGCCCGCCCGCCGGGCGTCGAGCGCGACGTCGTGTTGCTGCGCGGCATCGAGCCCAACATGCGCTGGCGCTCGTTCTGCGCCGACATCATCGAGATCTGCCGCGAGCTGGGCGTGGAGCTGGCCGTGATGCTGGGCGCGCTGCTCAACGACTCGCCCCACACCCGCCCGGTGCCCATCCTGGGCGGGGCGACCAACGCGGCGCTGGCCCGCTCGACCAATCTGGAGCTGAGCCGCTACGAGGGCCCGACGGGCATCGTCGGGGTCCTGCAGCACGCGTTCGGCCAGGCCGGTCTCGACGCCGTCTCGCTGTGGGCCTCGGTGCCGCACTACGTGGCCCAGCCGCCCAATCCGAAGGCCACGCTGGCGCTGCTGCGCCGCCTGGAGGACGTGCTGGAGATCCCCATGCCGCTCGGGGACCTCGACGAGGAGGCCCGCGCGTGGGAGCGCGGCGTCGACGAGCTGGCCTCACAGGACACCGAGGTGGCCGAATACGTCAAGGAGCTCGAGGAGCGCAAGGACGCCGCCGAGCTGCCAGAGGCCAGCGGCGACGCGATCGCCGCCGAGTTCGAGCGCTACCTGCGCCGACGCGACCGCGACACGGACACCTGACCCTCGCGCCACACGGACACCTGACCCTCGTGCGACACCGACACCCGGCGCGCGGGGCCGCGCGGCACCGGGAGGCACCCTTGTCACTGATTCATCGGCAGTATCTTCTGCCGCGACACTGTCAGCTAACCTTCAGGGATTAAAAGCGCCAATTTTCGCGCTTTCGGGTAATAATCGGGGACCATACAAGATTGCATGAAGTTGGGACCCCAGATCTCATCGCACATCAGCTCATAAAACGCGCAAACCTCGGCCTCGCGCCGTGATGCCTACCCACTGACCGCGCACGTTAGGCACGCCATGGCGACTTCCCATGTAGACCCGCACCAAAGGAGTCAGGACACAAGGCAGCGCGTCCTGGAGATGGCCGTCTCCCTCCGAGAGGACCGCACGGGCGGCTCCGTGGACCACTTCCTGGCCCTGCTGCAGGACCGCCTCCCGCTCTGGCTCAGCATTCTTCATGATCTGTCCCACCACATCGGGAAAGGATGTGTATCGGACAATCTTCTACCAATTGCGCGAGCGGGCATTGACTACTACATCGATATACAAAGCGCAGCGCTGCCGGCGTTCACCTCGCCCAGTGTGACGGTGCGCTTCCGGCAGGCCATCCGCAAGACCGGGCTCGGGCCCGGCAAGGAGACCACGCCGCTGGCCGCCTACCTGGCGGCCGAGCAGCGGCTGGGGCGAGTACGCGCCGACGTCGACCCGGAGGCGAGCGCACGGCTGCTGATCTCGGGCTGCTTCTACCGGGCCTACGTCGAGATGTTCGTCGGCGCCGACGCCCAGCCCCCGCGAGAGGCGAGCGCCCGGGAGATCGTCCGCGAGCTGCGGCTCGAGCCTCTCCCGTCGGCGCCCGCCGTCGCCTAGCGCGACGCCCTCGCGGCCTGCGGCACGCTGCGCCGGCCGCGCAGGGCCTCGTCGTAGCGGTGCCAGATCAGCGCCGCCACGTCCGGGTCGGCGCCCAGCGGATCGCTCACCAGCCCGGCGCCGGCCGCGGCCAGGCGGTCGTGGAAGAAACCGGGCGCGAGCACGTACGACGCGATCGCCACCCGGGCGGCCGGAGTGGACCCGAGCCGCTCCATGACCTCCTCCAGCGACGGCGAGCCCGCCGAGGCGAAGGCGGCCGTGACGGGGCGCGCCAGGCGCACCGCGAGCTGGTGGGCGGCGGCGCGCACGTCGGCGAGGGCGGCCGGGTCGGAGGAGCCGGCCGCGCCGAGCACGACGGCGTCCGTGGCGCGCAGCCCCGCCCGGGCGAGCTTGCGGGCCAGCACGGACGTCAGCAGCCGGTGCGGGCCGAGCCAGCCGGCGATCAGCGCGTCCGGCCGGTGCTCGGCGATCACGTTGGGCAGGTCGATGTGGACGTGGTAGCCGCCCGCCAGCAGCAGCGGGACCACGACCACCGGTCCGCGGACGGCCGGGAGCACGTCGCGCAGGAGCGGCGAGCTGATCTCCAGGTAGCTGAGCTCGACCCGCTGCCCGGGCCGGGCCCTCCTGACCGTCTCGGCCAGGGCCGAGAGCGTCTCCTCCCCCGCGGTGCTGCGTGTCCCGTGCGCTGCCAGGATCAGTGCGGGCATCACATCCCCGCCTCGTACTGGCAGGCCAGCCGGTAGCCGCGCTTGACCACCGTCTCGACGATCCCGCTCGGGCCGAGCGCTCGCCGCAGCCGCGTGATGGCCATCTCCACGGCGTGCTCGGCCGACTCGCGTGCGATGCTGCCCGGCAGCACGGTACGCAGGTCCGCGCGCGACACCACGTGCCCGGGCTTGTCGGCCAGCCGCTTGAGCACCGCCATCGGGGCGGGCGGCAGCGGCCGCAGCTCGCCGTCCACGACCACGGCGTGACCGCGGATCTCCAGCTGGTGGTCGCCGGCCACGAGCCTGGTGACGCCGTGCTCGGGCAGGTGCCGGGCCAGGGCGCGGGCCAGCGCGCCCAGCCGCGAGCGCTCCGGCTGCAGCGTCGGCACGCCGCGCGAGACCAGCGGATCGGCGGTGACGGGCCCCACGCAGGCGGCCACGACGGACCCGCTGAACGCCGCCAGCAGCGCCTCCTCCAGCCCTTCGGCCCGGGCCGCGCCCAGCATGGCGTGGACGGCGGGCGCGCTGGTGAACGCCACGGCGTCCACCGAGCCGGAGATCGTCTGACTGATGAGGCGGCGCAGCGGCGAGATGTCCCGGTACGGCAGCCACCGGTAGACCGGGATCTCGATCACCTCGGCGCCGGCCTGCCGCAGCTCGGCCACGAAGTCGCTGAGCGGCTCGCCGTGCTGCTGCACCGCGATGCGCCGGCCGTGCAGGTCCTGGGCGAGCAGGTATTCCTTGACCTCCTGGCACGACTCGGTGGCGGGGGTCCAGTGGTCGTTGAGCCCGGCCGCGCGCACCGCTCCCCTGGCCTTGGGGCCGCGGGTCAGCAGGCGGCTCCCGGTCAGGTGCTCGCTGAGGTCGGCCGACAGCCCCCAGCCCTCGGCGGCGGCCATCCAGCCGCGGAAGCCCACGCCCGTGGTCACGACCACGTCGTCGAGCGGCGCCTCGAGGGCGAGCCTGGTGGCGGCGAGCAGGTCGGTGTCCTCCGCCAAGGGGACCAGCCGGATCGCGGGCGCGCTGACGACGCGGGCGCCGCGGCGCTCCAGCAGCGCGCCGAACTCCTCACGCCGGCGTGTCGCGGTCACGCCTACGGTGAAGCCGGCCAGCGCGTCCGGCGCCGTTTCCGGGGGGGAGCCGCCCTCAAGGGGGAGCGCACTCATGCCGTTACCTCCAGCATGTCGAGGATGCCTGGCCGGGCCCCGAGCACCCGGCCAGGCATCACAGGCACGTGTGACGCAAGTGAGATCACCCTCCGATACTGCTTTCGGGTGGTTTCGCCCACGGGTCTCCTCTGTTACCGCTGTGCTACAAGGCAGAGCCCCCGCGGTTGCGCGGACGCGATCCCGGGAAACGTTCTCGGTGACGACGTGGCCTATCGGGGAGTGGCGGGTGACGGTCCGGCCTATTCGCACGTTCGACGATCCGGTGCTCCGTTCGGTCGCGGAGCCCATCCGCGACTTCGATCGGGAGCTGCGGCGGCTGGTGAAGGCGATGACCGCCACGATGCGGGCGGGCGCGGGGCGGGCGGGGCTCTCGGCCCCGCAGATCGGGGAGCCAGTGCGGGTGGTGGTCTACTCGTACGACGGCAGGTCGGGCCACCTGGTCAACCCGCGGCTGGAGCTGTCGGAGCGGCGGGTCACCGCCGACGAGGCGTGTCTGTCGGCGCCCGGCGTGTGGTGGCCGCTGGAACGCTCCTACATGGTCACGGCGCGTGGCCGGGACATGTTCGGCAAACCCGTGACGGTCCGGGCCCTGGGCGTGCTGGCGAGGGTGCTGCAGCACGAGGCCGACCATCTGGACGGCGTGCTGTTCAGCGACCACCTCGAAGCGGCCGAGCGGCAACGGTTTCTCGCGGCGGCTCTGCCGGCAGGCTGAGCTCCCGCCGCTGCAACGGGTCGGTGCCGCCCCAGACGCCGTACGCCTGGCGCGTCCTCAGCGCGTACTCCAGGCACGGCTCCCGCACGGGGCAGCCCCGGCACACCGCCTTGGCCCGTTCGACCTGCGACTGGCTCGGGCCTTCCATGGAGATCGGGAAGAACAGTTCGGGGTCCAGGTCGAGGCAGGCGGCCTTGCGTGTCCAGTCGAGCATCATCATGACGTTCGCGCCTACCCATGCCTTCCGGCGCTATACCTCTTCCAGCAACCGGTCCCAGTCGGACAGGAACCTGCCGAGCCCGTAACGCGCCAGGGCGGCCGCGCGGGCGGCCTTGCCGGCCTGGGCGGCGCTCTCCGGGTCCGCGGCGAAGGCGTGCAGGGCGTCGGCGAGCACGCTCACCTTCGTCGACAGCACGCCGGCCTCCGGCGGCACGGCCTCGATCGCCTCGGTGGCGGCCAGCGCCACCACCGGCATGCCCAGGGTCATGGCCTCGATGAGGGCCAGCCCGAGTGAGGTCCACCGGTACGGGTGCAGGTAGACGCGGCGCCTGGCCAGTTCGGCGTGCATGAGGTGCTGCGGCAGGTCCTCGTACGCGCGGAACGGCAGCCCGGTCACCTTCATGCCGAACACGTCCAGCGGGACCCGCTCGGCGAAGCGCGGCAGCAGGTCGGTCCCGGCGACCCTGGCGCGGCGCACCGGCTCGTTGACCACGACGCCGGCCCGGGGCAGCTCGCCCGTGTAGAGGGGGCCGGGGTCGGGGACGCCGTGCTCGATGACGCGCGTGGGCGCCTTGCCGTTGTCCCAGTAGAGCTCGTTGAAGTGGGTGACGTGGACGAGCGTGACGTCGGTGCGGCCGGCCAGCGGGTGACGGGTGTGCGGCACGTCGCCCTTGGGCGTGTTGTGCTCGACGTACACGCCGGGCACGGCGCGGCCGAGCCAGTCGCGGGCCAGGTCGAGCTCGTGCGGCCGCTGGTAGACGACCACGTCGACCGGCTCGTCGCGGAGCCGGTCGAACGGGACCTCGCGGGCGCTGTCCGGCCAGTCGTAGGTGGCCGCTCGTCCCCGCCCGTCGGGACCCCGGCCGGGGACGAGCGGCAGCAGGTACTCGTGCCCACCCCTGATGAAGGCGCTGGTCCACGAGCCGTGCACGTGCCAGAGGAGGATCCTCACCAGCGGCTCCAGCCCATCGCTCGGGCCCATGGGGCCGAGATGCGGGCTCCGGCGGGCACGGGATCCTCGGCGTCGGTGAGCACCCGGTCGACGACGTCGGTCAGGTCGTCGGCGACCTCGGGGGCCTGCTCGATCTCCTCTGGCCGCGTCAACTCGGTGGGAACCAGGATGCCCCTGGCGCCGGCGGCCCTGGCCGCCTCCATGTCCCTGCCGATGTCGCCCACGACCACGCAGTCACGAGGACTCACGTCGAGCACGGCGGCGGCCCTGATCACGAGACCGGGCGCGGGTTTGCGGCAGGTGCAGCCGTCGGCGTCGTCGTGGACGCAGATCGCCCACGCGTCGAACGGGCCGAGCAGCTCCTCCACCCTGGCGTTCACCTGGTCCATCTCGTCCGGGGACACCAGGCCCTTGGCCACGCCCGACTGATTGGTGACCACGGCCACCGGCACGTCGGCGCGGCGCAGCCGGGCCAGCGCCTCCAGCGCGCCCGGCATCGGTTCGACCCGGTTCGGATCGCCGTTGTAGGGCACGTCTCTGATCAAGGTCCCGTCCCGGTCGAACAGCACGGCTCCGGGACGTCGCTTTTCGAACACCTTTCACCTCCGTCGCGCTCTCGGTCGGCTACCCGGGGACTGTCCCGGCAAACAACTACGTATCGTGACCAACCGCTGGAGACCGCGCCCCTTTTGTGGCTATTTCCGCATCTCGCGGGCCTGCCGAATGTTTGAGAGCCGCTTCTCTCGGTAGCGGTTCTCGACATCCTGTGGGGGAGGAAGAATGAGATTTCTCGGCATCAACGCGATCTTCCACGACCCGGCCGCCGCCCTGGTGGCCGACGGGAGGATCGTCGCCGCGGCGGAGGAAGAGCGCTTCAACCGCCGTAAGCACGGCAAGCGGCCGCTGGCGTTCTCGGCGTGGGAACTGCCCGAGCTGGCCGCCGCCTGGTGCCTGCGCGAGGCGGGTCTCGCCCCCGAGGACATCGACGCGGTCGCGTACTCGTACGACCCGGCGCTGGTCGTCCAGCGCCCGGAGGGCGAGTGGGAGGACCTGCGCACGAAGTACGCGGTGCGCGCTCCCCTGTTCCTGGCGACCGCGCTGCCGGGGCTGGACCCCGGGCAGGTCACGTACGTGCCGCACCACGTGGCCCACGCCGCGTCGGCGGGGCTCGCGGCGCCCTGGCGGGACTGCGCCGTGCTGGTGTGCGACGGCCGCGGCGAGAACGTCTCCCACCTGGCCGGCCGCTACCGCGACGGCGAGCTGGAGGTGCTGGCCACGCAGGAGCTGCCGCACTCGCTGGGCCTGATGTACGAGGAGGTCACCCAGCACCTCGGCTTCCTGCGCTCCAGCGACGAGTACAAGGTCATGGCGATGGCCTCCTACGGCAGGCCCCGCCACCTGGAGGCGCTGCGCGAGGTGATCTACACCACCGGCGACGGCGGGTTCCGCGTGGAGCCGGTCGACTGGAACGTCTACGCCAAGGCCCTCCCCAAGGGCGCCGTCTGGACCTCCGACCACGCCGACCTGGCCGCCTCCGTGCAGGCCCGGCTGGAGGAAGTGCTCCTGGAGCTGGTGCGCTGGCTGCACGAGCGGACCGGCGAACGGCGGCTCGCACTGGCCGGCGGCGTCGCGCTGAACTGCGTGGCCAACACCCGGCTGCTGGACGAGGGGCCGTTCGACGAGGTGTGGGCGCAGCCCGCGGCCGGTGACTCCGGGACCGCGCTGGGCGGGGCGCTGCACCTGGCGCAGGCCTACGGCGAACGGGCCGCGCCCATGTGGACCGCTGCCCTCGGGCGCGGCTTCACCGACGAGGAGCTGGGGGCGTGGCTGGACGTGGCGCGCGTGCCGCACTCCCGGCCCGCCGACCTGGCCGCGGCGGTGGCCGCCGAGCTGGCCGCCGACCGGATCGTGGCCTGGTTCCAGGGGCGGGCCGAGTACGGGCCGCGTGCGCTCGGGCACCGGTCGCTGCTGGCCCATCCGGGGCACGCGCACAACACCGAGCGTCTGAACGACGTCAAGGGGCGCGAGCAGTTCCGGCCGATCGCGCCGATGGTGCTGGAGTCGCGGGCGGCCGAGATCTTCGGGCGGGGGCCGGTGCCGTCGCCGTACATGCTGTTCGTCCACGACGTGCACCCGGACTGGGCGGCGCGCATCCCGGCGGTCGTGCACGTGGACGGGACCGCGCGCATCCAGACCGTCTCGCCGGAGGCCCAGCCGCTGATGGCCCGGGTGCTGGCCGAGTTCGAGACCCGGACGGGGCTTCCGGTGATCGTCAACACGAGCCTGAACACCGCCGGGCGGCCCATGGTCGACGATCCGCGGGACGCGCTGGAGTGCTTCGGGTCCGCGCCGGTGGACGTGCTCGTCCTGGGACCGTACGTGGTGCGGCGCCGGGAGGTGTTCGCCTCGTGATCACCGTCGTGATCCCGACCATCGGGCGGCCCACGCTGCGTGACACGCTGGCCGCGTTGGGGCCCGGGACGCCGGTGATCGTCGTGGACGATCGGGTTACGGAGCGCGTTCGAGCGGGTACTGAAAGTCGTGGCGGTGGCAGCCGTCCGAAGGAGAGTGGTTTGACGCTGCCCGCCGTTTCTGATGTCGAGCACGTACGAGTAGTCCGGTCCGGTGGCAGAGGCCCCGCGGCCGCCCGCAACGCCGGGTGGCGGGCCGCGGACACGCCCTGGGTGGTGTTCCTCGACGACGACGTGATCCCGGGGCCGGGGTGGGCCGAGGCGGTCTGGAAGGACCTGGCCGGGCTGCCCGACGACGTGGCCGGGAGCCAGGGGCGGATCGTGGTGCCGCTGCCTGCCGACCGGCGGCCCACCGACGGTGAGCGGCACACGGCCGGGCTGGCGGACGCGCTGTGGGTGACGGCCGACATGGCCTACCGGCGCGACGTGCTGGAGGCGGTCGGCGGGTTCGACGAGCGCTTCCCGCGGGCCTACCGGGAGGACGCCGACCTGGCGCTGCGGGTCATGCGGGCCGGGCATCGCCTGGTGCGCGGCGATCGGGTGACGACGCATCCGGTCCGCCGGGACGGGTTCTGGGCCAGCGTCCGCTTCCAGCGGGGGAACGCCGACGACGCGCTGATGCGGCGCCTGCACGGGCCGGGATGGCGCGAGGCCATCGGCGGGACCCGCGGCCGGCTCCGTGTGCACGCCGTGACGACCGCGGCGGGCCTGACGGCGCTGACGCTGACGGCGATCGCGCTGCTACGCGCCCGCGGTGGCCGCACCCCCGCCCCGCGGCTCCCGGCCCCGCGCCCGGCAGCACCGCGCCGACGCCTCCCGACGGCTTCCGGACGGCTCCTCCCGGCGGCGCGTGCGAGGCGGGCTCCCGGCCGGCTCGCCGCGCTGACGGGACGTGACATGCAGGGCGAGCGCCTCGGCACCGGGTTCCGCGGCGGCTTTGCCGACCGTCTCCGGACGGGCATGAGACGCACGGGTGGCCGGCTCGCCGACTGGCTCAGCACGCAGGCCGGGGGCACCTCGCCGGCCGAGCGCGGGGCGCCGGCCGGCCGGCGGCTCCTCGCGCGAGTCGGCGGGCGGGCCGGCGGGCGGCGCGTGGGGCGGGCCGGTCGGCGGGCTCTTGGGTGGCTCGCCGCGCCGGTCGGACCGGGTACGTCAGCCCGGCGCGGGTCAAGGGCCGGGCACAGGCCATGGACCGGGGCTGGGCCTTCTTTCCCGGGCGGGCGTGGGGTGCCGTACGCGGCGGTGGTCGCCGGGCTCGTGTGGGCCGGGCTGACCGCGGAGTTCGCGTGGCGGCGGATCGGGCCCGGGCCGAGGACACCCGGAGAAGTGTGGCGGATGGTCGTCACCAGCGTGGTGATCCCGCCGGTCGCGTGCGCGCACCGGCTGCGGGGGGAATGGAGGGTGCGGCGATGAGCGGTCGCATGTCGGGAGCGGTCCTGTACGGGGCGACCTCGTGCGGGACGGCGGGCACCGCGAGACGCGGCCCCGCGGGCAGGCCCGCCGCCAAGCGGGAGACCGGCGAGAAGGCCGAGCAGGCCGCCGCCACGAGCACGGGGAGCCGGGGCCGGGTGCTGGTGGCGCGGCTCGACGACGCCGGCGACGTGCTGCTGACCGGCCCCGCCGTCAGGGCCGTGCGCACCCAGGCCGCCGAGGTCGTCTTCCTGGCCGGCCCGAACGGATCGGCGGCCGCCGGGCTGCTGCCCGGCGTCGACCGCGTCGTCGAGTGGCGGGCCCCGTGGATCGACCACCATCCGCCGCCCGTGAGCAAGGCGCAGGTCGCCGACCTTGTGGGGCGGGTGCACGGCGTCGACGAGGCGGTGATCCTCACGTCGTTCCACCAGTCGGCGCTCCCGCTCGCGCTCCTGCTCAGGCTGGCCGGCGTGCGCCGGATCACCGCGATCAGCAACGACTACCCGGGCTCCCTGCTCGACGTCCGCCACGTCGTGGACGAGGGCGTCGACGTGCCCGAGGCGGAGCGGATGCTGGCGGTGGCCCGGGCGGCGGGGTTCGAGTTGCCACCGGGCGATGACGGCAAACTCGCTGTTCAGCGGCCATTGCCGGATATAGGCGAACATCTGGGGCACCTGCTCAACGTCGGCGCCGATGCCGACAAAGGCACGTATGTCGTGGTGCACCCAGGGACATCGGCACCCGCGCGGACATGGCCGGCCGAGAAGCATCGGCAGGCCGTACGGGAGCTGGCGGAAGACGGGCATCGGGTCGTCGTGACCGGCACGGAACGTGACCTCACCGCCTACGTGGCCGGCGACGACGCGGCCGACCTCGGCGGCGCGACGACTTTCGCGGAACTGGCCGCCGTGATCGACAAGGCCAGCGTGCTGGTGGCGGGCAACACGGGCCCGGCGCACCTGGCGGCGGCGGTCGGCACGCCGGTCGTGAGCCTGTTCGCCCCCGTCGTCCCGGCGGCGCGGTGGGCCCCGTACGGCGTCCCCACGGTGCTGCTCGGCGACCAGCAGGCGCCCTGCAAGGACAGCAGGGCGCGCACCTGCCCGGTCCCCGGACACCCGTGCCTGTCCCAGGTGACAAGTGAGCAGGTGGTCAAGGCAGTGAGGGAGCTGACGCAGTGAAGGTCGATCTCATCTCCGAGCACGCGGACCCGCTGGCCGCGGTGGGCGGCGTGGACGCGGGCGGCCAGAACGTGTACGTGGCCGCGCTGGCCTCCGCGCTGGCCCGGCGCGGGCACAGGGTCGTCGTCCACACCCGCCGCACGTCGCCGTCGCAGCCCGCGTCGGTGCCCATGGCGCCGGGCGTCTCGGTCGAGTACGTCCCCGCCGGTCCCCCGGTGCCGATACCGAAGGACGAGCTGCCGACGTACATGCCGGAGTTCACCGACCATCTGGCCGACCGCTGGTCGATGGAGCCGCCGGACGTCGCGCACGCGCACTTCTGGATGAGCGGGCAGGCGGCGCTGCAGGCCGCCGACGGATTCCCCGTGGTGCAGACCTTTCACGCACTCGGCACGGTCAAGAGGCGCTGGCAGGGCGAGGCCGACACCAGCCCGGCACACCGGATCGACACCGAGCGCGAGATCGGCAAGCGGGCCGGCGCGGTGCTGGCCACCTGCAGCGACGAGGTGAGCGAGCTGTGCGCGATGGGCGTGCCCGAGCAGCGCATCGCGGTGGTGCCGTGCGGGGTGGACCTGACGGCGTTCTGCCCGGAGGGCCCCGTGGCGCCGCGCACGGCGCGCCGGCTCATCCTCAGCATCGGGCGGATGGTGCCGCGCAAGGGCGTGGACACGGTGATCGCGGCACTGCGCCAGCTGCCCGGCGCCGACCTGGTGATCGCCGGCGGCAGCCCGGACGACGAGGAGACCGTCAGGCTGCGCGACCTGGCCGCCGGATACGGCCTCGAGGAACGGGTGCACGTGATCGGCAGCGTGCCGCGCAACCAGGTGCCGGCGCTGATGCGCTCGGCCGACGTCGTGGTCACGGTGCCGTGGTACGAGCCGTTCGGCATGGTCCCGGTCGAGGCGATGGCGTGCGGGGTCCCCGTCGTGGCCTCGGCCGTCGGCGGGCACCTGGACACGGTCGCCGGCTGCGGCGTGCTGGTGCCGCCGCGCCGCCCCCGCGCCCTGGCCAGGGCGCTGAAGGAGTTGCTGGACGATCCCGACCGGAGGGCGCGGCTCGGCGCGGCGGGGGCCAGGCGCGTCCGGGAGAGATACGGCTGGCCGCACGTGGCCGAGCGCACCGAGACCGTGTACACGCAGGTGATCGAGGGCAAGCTGTGCGACCTGGCGGCCCTGGGGGGTTGATCGTGGACAGTCATCTGGAAAAGCTCTGGAACACCCTGGAGAAGGTCGACGGCCAGTCGGTCACGGTACGCGCGTGGGGCGCGAAGCTCGCGAGCGTGCTGGCCTCCGGCGGCCGGCTGCTGGCCTGCGGCAACGGCGGGTCGGCGGCCGAGGCGCAGCACCTGACGGCCGAGCTGGTCGGCAGGTTCACGGACGACCGGCGGCCGTACGCGGCGATCCCGCTGCACGCCGACGGCTCGTCGCTGACGGCCATCGCCAACGACTTCGGCGCCGAGGAGGTCTACGCCCGCCAGGTGCGCGCCCACGGCAGGCCCGGCGACGTGCTGATGTGCCTGTCCACCAGCGGCGCCAGCCCCAACGTGCTGGCCGCGGCCCGGGCCGCGCAGGAGGGCGGGATCCTCGCCTGGGCCATGACCGGGCCGGCGCCCAACCCGCTGGCCGCATTGTGCGACGACGCGGTGGCCGTGCCCGCGAAGGAGACGGCCACCGTACAGGAGGTGCACCTCGCCATGATCCATCTGCTCTGCCACGCCGTCGAAGAGGCATTGCCGTGACACATCCGCAGCGAAACGGCCACCCGAACGGCGCCCGCCGGTCGGAGGCGGCCACCGGTCCCCTCGTCGTGATCGGGGACACCCTGCTCGACGTGGACGTCGAGGGCGAGGCGGAGCGGCTCTGCCCGGACGCGCCGGTCCCGGTGGTGGACGTCACCGCCGAGCAGGCGCGCCCGGGCGGGGCCGGCCTGGCCGCGCTGCTGGCCGCCCGCGACGGCGCCGACGTCGTGCTGGTCACCGCGATCGGCGACGATCCCGACGGCCACCGCCTGTGCGGGCTGCTGTCGGAGGAGCTCGAGCTGGTGCGCCTGCCGCTGCGCGGCGGCACCGTACGCAAGACGAGGATCAGGTGCAGGGGCCAGACGCTGGTCAGGCTGGACACCGGCGACGGCACGGCCAGGTACGCGCCCAGCGAGGCGGCGGCCGAGGCGATCGCCCGGGCCGGCGCCGTGCTGGTGTCCGACTACGGCAGGGGCGTGGCCAGGATGGCACGCGACCTGCTGCGCGGGACCGACGTGCCGGTGGTGTGGGACCCGCACCCGAGGGGCGAGCAGCCGATACCCGGCTGCGCTCTGCTGACGCCGAGCGAGGCCGAGGCGCGGGTGCTGTGCCCGTCCGCCTACCGCGGCCCCGACCAGGCCGCCCGCCGGCTGGTGCGGGAGATGCGGGCCAGGGCGGTGGCCGTGACGACCGGGCCGCGAGGGGCCGCCCTTGCCATGGAGGGCGGCCCCCTCGTCCAGGTCCCGCCGCCCGTGCGGGCGGCCGGCCACGACGTCTGCGGCGCGGGCGACCGGCTGGCCGGCGCGGCGGCGCTGGCGCTGCGCGACGGCGCCGGCCTCAAGGAGGCCCTGATCATGGGTGTCGGCGAGGCGTCGCGCTTCGTCGAGCGCGGCGGCGCCGCCTCCGTGAGGGTCCAGGAGCAGCGGCTCGGCGACCGCCCGCGCACGGCGCTTGAGGTGGCCGAGCTGACCCGCGCCAACGGCGGCCGGCTGATCGCCACGGGCGGCTGCTTCGACCTGCTGCACGCCGGCCACGTGAGCCTGCTGCGGCGGGCCAGGGCGCTCGGCGACGCGCTCGTCGTCTGCGTCAACTCCGACGACTCGGTGCGCCGGCTGAAGGGCCCCGACCGTCCCATCGTGGACGCGCGCGACCGGGTCGAGGTGCTCAGGGCGCTGTCCTGCGTGGACGCCGTGCTGGTGTTCGAGGAGGACACCCCGGCCCGGGCCATCGAGCTGCTGCGCCCCGACGTGTGGGTGAAGGGCGGCGACTACGAGGGGGAGTTCCTGCCCGAATCCGAGGTCCTCGGCAGGCTCGGCGCGGAGACCGTCGTGCTGAGCACGCTGCCGGGGCGTTCGACAACGAATCTGATCAGGGAGATCCAGTGAACATCTTGATTACCGGGGGAGCCTCCGGACTCGGCCGGGCGACCGCCGAGGCCGTGGAGAAGGAGGGCTGGCGACCGCTCGTCGTCGACGTGCGCGACCCGGACCAGCGCTTCGACCACGTGACGGCCGATCTGGCCGACCGCGGCGAGGCCGAGCGGGCGGTGCGCGAGCTCGCCGAGCGGGCCGGCGGCCTGGACGGCGTGGTGACGGCCGCGGGCATCGACGCCTGCGGACGGCTGGAGGACGTGCCCGCCGACGACTGGGAGCGGGTCGTCAAGGTGAACCTGCTGGGCACCGCGTCCGTCATCCGGGCGGCGCTGCCGTACCTGAAGCACACCCGCGGCAAGGTCATCACCTGTGCCTCGACGCTGGGGCTGCGGCCGCTGAGCGACGCGTCGGCGTACTCGGCGTCGAAGTTCGGCGTCGTCGGCCTCACCCGGGCGCTCGCCGTCGAGCTGCGCGGCGAGGTGGGGGTGACCCTGCTGATCCCGGGCGGCATGCGCACGAGCTTCTTCGACGGGCGGCCCGAACAGTACAAGCCGGGCCCCGAGGCGGGGCTGAACGATCCCGCCGACGTCGCGCAGACCGTGGTGTTCGCGCTGCGGCAACCGGCTGGATGCGAGGTGAGAGAGCTCGTCGTCTGCCCCTCGACGGAGACGTCATGGCCCTAGAGCTCCTGGTGCTGCGCGGGCTCGGGCTGGGCGACCTGCTCACGACCGTGCCCGCGCTGCGGGCCCTGCGCCAGGCGTTCCCGCGGCACCGCATCACGCTGGCGGCGCCGCGGGCGCTGGACGCCCTGCTGCCGCTGATCGGCGCCGTGGATGACCAGGTGGACGTGTCGGGGCCGGGGCCGGTGCCGTTCCATCGGCCGGACATCGCGGTCAACCTGCACGGGAAGGGGCCGCAGAGCATCGAGGCGCTGCGCCGCACGGAACCGGGGCGGCTGATCAGCTTCGGCACCGGGCCGGCCTGGCAGGACGGCGTGCACGAGGTGCGGCGGTGGTGCGGGCTGCTGGAGTGGCACGGCATCCCCGCCGATCCCACGGACCTGACGCTCGGCATCTCCGACCGCACGGGGCCGGCGATCGTGCATCCGGGCGCCGCGTATCCGGCACGACGCTGGCCGCCCGAGCGGTTCGCGAAGGTCGCGGCCGCGCTGGAGGACGTGGTGGTCACCGGCAACGCGGAGGAGGTCCCCATCGCCAGGAAGGTCGCCGAGCTGGCCGGGCTGCCGCCGGAGCGGATGTTGGCCGGGCAGACCCGGATGGCCGACCTGATCGACCTGGTCAGCAGGGCCAAGCTGGTGGTCTGCGGCGACACCGGGGTCGCGCACCTGGCGACGGCGTTCTGCGTGCCGTCGGTGGTGCTGTTCGGGCCGGTTTCGCCCGCGTTGTGGGGTCCGCCGCCCGGGTGGCGGCACGTGGCGTTGTGGGCGGGCCATCGGGGAGACCCGCACGGCCAGCGGGTCGATCCGGGCCTGCTGAAGATCGAAGTTTCCGAAGTCGTCGACGCTGCCTTGGAGGTCACGTCATGAGGGCTCTGGTCACCGGGGGCGCCGGGTTCCTCGGCTCATACCTGTGCGAGCGGCTGCTGGAGGAGGGGGCGGAGGTCGTCTGCATGGACAGCTTCCTCACCGGCGGGCCGCGCAACGTCGAGCATCTGATGGACCGTCCGGAGTTCCGGCTCATCGAGTGCGACCTGACCGGGTTCGTGCACGTCCCGGACCGGCTGGACCTCGTCCTGCACTTCGCCTCGGCCGCCTCGCCGGCCGACTACCTGCGCTACCCGATAGAGACGCTGCGGGTGGGCAGCGTGGGCACGCTCCACGCGCTGGGGCTGGCCAGGGAGAAGGGCGCCAGGTTCGTGCTGGCCTCGACCAGCGAGGTGTACGGCGACCCGCTGGAGCACCCGCAGAAGGAGACGTACTGGGGGAATGTGAACCCGGTCGGCCCGCGCAGCGTGTACGACGAGGCCAAGCGCTTCGCCGAGTCGCTCACCACGGCCTACCGCCAGTCGCGCGGCACCGACACGGGCATCGTCCGGATCTTCAACACCTACGGCCCGCGCATGCGCCCGTTCGACGGGCGGGCGATCCCGACGTTCATCAGGCAGGCGCTGACCGGCGAGTCGATCACCATCACCGGCGACGGCTCGCAGACGCGCTCGATCTGCTACGTCGACGACACGGTGTCGGGCATCCTGGCCATGGCCCGCAGTGACTTCGCCGGACCGGTCAACATCGGCAACCCGGACGAGGTCACCATGCTCGAGCTGGCCACGATGATCAAGGAGCTGACCGGGTCGTCGTCGGAGATCGTGTTCATCGACCGGCCGGCCGACGATCCCAAGGTCAGGCGTCCTGACACGACGCTGGCGGCCGAGCGGCTCGGGTGGCGGGCGCAGGTGCCCGCGCGCGAGGGGCTGCGCCGCACGATCGAGTGGTTCTCGGCCGAGCTGGCCGCGATCGACGGGCTCGAACGGCTGCGGGTCTGAGCGTGCCGCGGACCGCGATGGTCGTCATCGACATGCTCAACCCGTACGACCACAAGGACGCCGATCAGCTCGCCGGCAACGTCGCACCGATCGTGCCGGTGCTGGGCGAGTTGGTCGGCCGGGCGCGCGAGCGCGACGACGTGGAGCTGATCTACGTCAACGACCACTACGGGGACTTCGCCGCGACGCGGGAGGACATCGTGGCGCGGGCGCTGCGGGGACGGCACCCGGAGCTCGTGGAGCCGATCGTGCCGCCGGAGGACTGCGCCTTCCTGCCCAAGGTGCGGCACAGCGCCTTCTACGGGACCGCGCTGGAGTATCTGCTGCGGCGGCGGGACGCCCGGACGGTGTTGCTGACCGGTCAGGTGACCGAGCAGTGCATCCTGTACAGCGCGCTGGACGGCTACATCCGCGAGTTCTCCATCATGGTGCCGCCGGACTGCGTGGCGCCGATCCACCATGACCTCGGCCGGGCGGCGCTGCGGATGATGGAGCGCAACATGTCGGCCGAGATCGTCCCCGCCTCCGATTGCCTGGTCTAGTGATCGCGCCCCGCACCCTGTGCGAAGTGCGGGGCTTCGACGGTTTTCGTCAGAGAGCGACGCCGAGAAGGGCGTCGGCCAGGTCCTTGACCAGGGCGGGGGCGGCGGGGTCGGGGTCGCCGCCGGTCGCTAGGGCCTCCTCGGCCCAGGCGTCGATCACGGCCAGGGCGCCCGGGGAGTCGAGGTCGTCGGCCAGGCGCTCGCGTACCCGGGCCAGCAGGTCGTCGGCGCGCGGCCCCGAGGACAGCGCCGTCGCCGACCGCCACCGAGCCAGCCGCCGCTCGGCCTCGGCGATCAGCTCGGGGACGTACTCCCAGTCGGCGCGGTAGTGATGGGCCAGCAGCACGAGCCGGACCGCCATCGGGTCGTGCTGCTGGCGCAGCTTGGAGACGAAGACCAGGTTGCCCTTGGACTTCGACATCTTCTCGCCGTCGAGCCCGACCATGCCGGCGTGGGTGTAGAACTTGGCGAACGGCCACTCCCCCGTGGCCGCGTGGCCCTCGGAGGCGCCGCACTCGTGGTGCGGGAAGATCAGGTCGGAGCCGCCGCCCGCCACGTCGTAGCCGGCACCCAGGTGGTCGAGGGCGATCGCGGTGCACTCGACGTGCCAGCCGGGGCGGCCCCTGCCCAGCCGGGACTCCCAGGCCGGCTCGCCGGGCCGCTCCGCCCGCCAGAGCAGCCAGTCCAGCGGGTGGCGCTTGCCCACCCGGTCCGGGTCGCCGCCGCGCTCGGCGAACAGGGTCGTCATCTGCTGCTCGTCGTAGCCGGAGACCTGGCCGAACTTGGGGGCGTCGGCGACGCTGAAGTAGACGTCGCCGCCCAGGACGTACGTGACGCCCTTGGCCGACAGCCGGGCGATCAGGTCGGCCACCTGGCCGACGACCTCGGTGACGCCGACGTACTCGCGGGGCGGCAGGATCCGCAGCGCCTCCATGTCGCCGCGGAACAGCTCGATCTCCCGCTCGGCCAGGTGCTGCCAGTCGACGCCGGTCTGGGCGGCCCGCTCCAGCAGCGGGTCGTCGACGTCGGTGGCGTTCTGCGTGTAGTGGACCTCGTGGCCGGCGTCCCGCCACATCCGGCCGACCAGGTCGAAGGCGTGATAGGTGTTGGCGTGGCCGAGGTGGGTGGCGTCGTACGGCGTGATGCCGCAGACGTACATCCTGGCGGTCGGCCCGGGATCGGTCTGCCGCACCTGCCTGGCCGAGGTGTCGTAGAGACGCAGCGGAATGCTCTTACCGGGGAGCTTTGGAACGTTCTGGGCAGACCACGATCTCATGTCCCTGAGCCTATCCGTCCCGTTCTGCGGTCAGGTCGGTGAACTCGTACGTCACGCCGTCCGGGGCGAGCGCGACCTCCATCACCGACAGGGAGGCGAAGATCCGGCCGTCGGGCAGCTCGTGCCGGACGATGAGCGCGCCGGGGTCGGAGGAGGGCTCCGCCGTGATCAGCTCCCGCCAGGCCTCCGAACGGAACCTCGGCAGGTACGCGACCACCCGCTCGTCGGCCGGGTCCAGCCCCGAGTTGACGACCATACTGGTGCCGTCGGGCAGGCCGGAGGTCGTCAGCCGCTCGCCGTCCCAGCTGAACAGCCGCACCCGCGCCAGGTCCGCCAGGACCAGGTGGAAGGGGTCGTAGCGGGTGAGGTCGGCGTCGGGCATCTCCCCCGTGTGCGCCGCCCGCAGCGCCAGATCGCCGCGCGAGACCTTGGTCGTCTCGGGCGCCGGGGTGCCGTGCGCGTTGAGCAGGGCGGCGGCGCGCCGGGCCGCCGGGTGGACGGCCAGCCAGGTGCCCCCGGCCTTGAGGTCGCGCCCGCCGATCACGCCCGGGTATTCCGGCCAGTGCTCCCCCGGCCCCTCCCAGGGCCGGTCGGTGAACTCGTCTCGCACTCCCATGAGCGTCAGCGGCCGCCCGGTTCTCACGATCAGCGTGCACATGGGCAAAGGGTATTAAACGGGCGCAATCATGAGGACGCGGGGCCGGGGCTTGGGACGGAGGCCCAGGTCAGATGGGCGGCCAGGGGATGGCGGGCCAGCCCTCCGACGGGTACGGGTGCACGCCGGTGTCGAGCAGCCGCCTGACCCGCTGCCAGGTGGCCTCGACCTCCGCCAGCGTCAGCAGCTCGCGCAGCCGCCGCCCCAGCGGGCCGGACTCCAGGTCGCGCTCCAGCTTGGCCAGCACCGCCACCGCCTCGCGGGCGAGCGGCTTGCCGCGCCACTGCCACAGCACCGTGCGCAGTTTGTCCTCGACGGAGAAGCACACCCCGTGGTCGACCCCGTACACGTGGCCCGTGGGCAGCGGCAGCAGGTGGCCCCCCTTGCGGTCGGCGTTGTTGACCACCGCGTCGAACACCGCCATCCGCCGCACCACCGGATTGCGGCTCTTGACCAGCCGCATCAGGTCGATCTCGCGCTCGGTGTCGATCCACAGCTGCACCATGCCGGGGCCGAAGGGGCCGTCGCGGTAGACCGTGGGCGGCACGATGCGCCAGCCGGTGGCCTGCGACACCTCGTACGCGGCCACCTCGCGGGCGGCCAGCGTGCCGTCGGGGAAGTCCCACAGCGGGCGCTCGCCGCGTACCGGCTTGTAGACGCAGGCGGCCGTGCGGTCGCCCAGCTTGATCGAGCAGTAGAGCGTCATGTTGGTCGCCTCGACGAGGCGACCGGCCACCTCCAGGCGGCCGTCGCGGAGCAGTGTGAGGGCCTCCTCGTCGTGCATGCCCGGCGGGTTGGACGGTTTGACGGCCGGTTCGCTCTCCGGAGCGGTCATGAAGCCGCCTCACCCCCGCGGTATCCGTTGAGACGTACGCACACATGCCCGGTGGCGTCGAGAGGCTGCCCGCACAAGGGGCACGGCGGGCGGCCCGCCGCGACGATCTGGAGCGCCCGCTGGGTGAAGGCGCGTGCGGCACCCGCACTGATCCGCACGCGCAGCACCGCGGGGTCGGGGCTCTCGAGGTCCTCCTCGTCGATCACTTCCTGCGCCTCGATCACCACCTGAGATCTCTCGGCGTCCCATGCCAGCGCCATGGTGCCCACGCGGAAGTCCTCCGCGACGGGCACGTCGAGAGGGTCGTCGTCGGTCAGGTCCGCGGGCGCCAGGGCGGGCACCTGCGCGGTGCCCCCGCTGAGGCGCAACACCTCGTCGAGCAACTCCTCCAGCCTGCCCGCGAGCGCGGCGACCTGGAGCTTCTCCAGCGCCACCGTGGTCAGTCTGCCCTCGGCCCTGGCCTGCAGAAAGAAGACCCGCGCGCCCGGCTGCCCCACGGCACCGGCGACGAACCTCTCTGGTGGGTCGTAGTCGAAGACCGGCATAGCCTGACCTTACGTGGTTCCGGGTCCGCCGCCGACGGCGGCATCGCTCCCGGTGATGTTTTCTCCCCCGTCTTTCTCCTCCGAATCCTCGGGAAGCCTCAATTCCCCCATATCGTTAAGTCTGAGAACAAAGGGGCGCAAGGGGGCATAGCGAATGACAGTGAGGGCTGCCGGATCGGCTGTTATCCGCTGAAAGTGATCGAGGTGAAGGCCTAGGGCGTCGGCGACGATCGACTTGATCACGTCGCCGTGGCTGCAAACCAGGTAGACAGCTTTCTCCCCGAGGCGTTGGTTCCACTCCCGGACCGCCGCGACCGCCCGATGTTGCATTCCGGCCAGCGACTCGCCTTCCGGAAATGTCGCCGCGCTGGGGTGGGCCTGCACCACCTGCCACAGCGGCTCCTGGGCGAGCTCCTTCAGCGGCCGCCCGGTCCAGCCGCCATAGCCGCACTCGATGAACCGCTCGTCGATCTCGACGCCGAGCTCGCGGCCCTCGGCGACCGCCTCGGCCGTTTCCCTGCAGCGTTCGAGCGGACTGGAGACGATGGCGTCGAGCCTGACGCCCGCGATGCGCTCGGCGAGCGCGGCGGCCTGCGCCCGGCCGGCCTCGCTCAGCCGCACCCCGGGGGTGCGGCCGGCCAGCACCGGCCCGGTGAGGTCCGTCAGCCCGTGCCGGGCCAGAAGCAGCGTGGTCACCCAGCAAGTGTCGCAGGCGTCGATCACAGTGTCGAAACCGGAGATCACGATCTCACGGCGGCCCGATCACGCCCGGGCTGCCGCCACGGCGTCGCCCACCAACCCGGGGGCTGCCGCTACGGCGTTGACCACGAACAACAGTAGTGCGGGAGCCCGGTGGAGCAGGTTTCTTGTTGGTAATCTGGCGGGATCATGGAGCAGCGCTATGTCGGCCACAGCGGCCTGTCGGTGTCCCGGCTGGGGCTCGGCACGATGACCTGGGGGCGTGACACCGACGCGGACGAGGCGGCCGCCCAGCTCCGCACGTTCCTGGACGCGGGCGGCACCCTGGTCGACACGGCCGACGTCTACACCGGCGGCGACGCCGAGCGGCTCCTGGGCCGGCTGCTGCGCGACTCGGTGCCGCGCTCCGAGCTGGTGATCTCCACCAAGGCCGTGGTGACGCCCGCGGGGCGCCGGCCGCGCGACGCCTCCCGGCGCCACCTGATCGCCGCGGTCGACGACTCGCTCAACCGCCTCGGGCTCGACTACGTCGACCTGTGGCAGCTGCACACGTACGACGAAGAGGTGCCGCTGGAGGAGACCCTGGCCGCGCTCGACGCGATCGTCTCCTCCGGCCGCGCCGTCTACGCCGGCGTGTGCGACTACACCGGCTGGCAGCTGGCCGCCGCCGCGGTCACCCAGAAAATGATCCCCGGCCGCATCCCGATCACCTCGGCCCAGGTCGAATACTCGCTGCTGGCCCGCGAGCCGGAGCGCGAGCTGCTGCCCGCGGCCGCGCACCTCGGCGTCGGGGTGCTGGCCTGGTCGCCGCTGGGCCGGGGTGTGCTGACCGGGAAATACCGCACCGGCATCCCGGCCGACTCACGGGCCGCGACGCCGCATTTCGCCGATTTCGTCCGCCCGTACCTCGACGAGAGGAGCCGGCGTGTGGTGGAGTCGGTCATGACCGCGGCCGACGGGCTGGGGGTGTCGCCGCTGGCCGTGGCCCTGTCGTGGGTGCGCGACCAGCCGGGCGTGGCCTCGGCGATCGTCGGCGCCCGTACGCACGCGCAGCTCACCGGGGCCCTGCCGGCCGAGGACGTGGTGCTGCCCATAGAGATCCGAGAGGCCCTCGATGACGTGTCGTCACTCGACTGACCGGGAACGAGAGACTCTCTCGTGTATCACTAGTCGATACCGAATCGCAACGTTACCTGCCAAACGCCTGCGTCCAGCGAACGATGTCCATAAAGATTTCCCCCGGAAGCGACGCAGGAGGGGACGGATGGGGAGCAGGACCGCGATCTCGGCTGGGGTGCTCGCGGTGGCGCTGGCGGCCGTCCCGAGTGCGGCGCCCGCCGCGACGGCCGCCACCGCGACGCAGGACTGCACGCGCGAAGAGGGCCTGCTCTCGGGGGTGACCAACACCCTGTGCGACGTCGTGAAGACGGTCACGGGCACGGTCGACTCCCTGACGGGCGACGCGACCGATCCGGTGACCAGCGGCGTGGACGAGACCACCGACGACGTACTGGGCAAGGTCGGCAAAGCGGTCCCGACCGGCAAGGCGTCCCCCTCCGATTCGGCCAAGCCGTCGCCCGGCCCGACCAAGACCGGGCTGGTGCCCGAGACGCTCAACGACGTATGCCTGCCGGTGCTGGCCTGCGAGGGCGGCACCGTCCCCGACACTCAGTCGCCCAGCCCCACGCCGTCCGACGACCGCACGGGCCGGCCGCGCGCCCGCGACAAGGAGTCCTCCACCGTCCCCACCGCCGATCCCACGCCGCCGCAGAGCCGTCCGCAGCAGATGGACACCGGGCGGCCGGTGGCCGAGCAGCCCACCGCGGACACCGACGAGCCGCGGGTGGACCTGCTGTGGCCCAACCCGTTCGCGCACGAGCTGACGGTCCCGATGCAGGACCAGCGCGTGGTCCGCCCCACGCCGCCCGCCTCCGACGTGCTGGGGACGGCGCTGACGATCGCCCTGCTGGGGTCGGCGGTGCTGGCGACCCGGATCGTGCAGCAGCGGCGGCAGCGCACGGAGCCGGTGGAGTCGATCCCCTTCGAGCCCGCCCACGTCGGCAGCGGGCGGCATCGCCTGGCATGACCTCGCCTCGCCCGTGAGGATCCCTGCACCGGGTTCGGGCGGGTGAGGGGCGAGCCGGGGCACGGCCAGGGGCCAGGCGTGATGTGCAGACGTCCAGGACATGCCGATGCGCCTGTAGTCGGAACGCGGTGTTTCAGGGTGCCGGGACGGCGGTGCCGAGAGGGAGGGAGACCTCGATGAGGGCGCCGCCGTCCGGTGGCGAGGAGATCATGCAGGAGCCGCCCACCTCCGCGGCGCGTTCCCGCATCGAGGACATGCCCACACCACCGGGCCCGGATTCCGCCAACCCCACGCCGTCGTCACGCACTCGCAACGACAACACCGAGTCCGCGTGCAGCGTCACCGACACGGTCGTGGCATTCGCGTGCCGGATCGCGTTGGTGAGCGCCTCCTGGAGGATCCGGTAGACCGCCACCTCGAGGGCCGCGGGAAGACCCGACAGGTTCCCGCTCACCGACACCGTGATCAGCGGAGCTCTGCCGTCCCCGCCCTCCAGAACGGCCCCGTTCCCGGCTCGGACCATGAGGGCTTTCCCGCGTGCCGCGACGGCGGTCCCGTCGACCAGGCCTGAGGTTGGGTCGGGGTCGGGGCCGGCGACCGGCCCGGCGCCGCCCGCGCCCATCGCCTCGGCGGCGAGCGCGCGCACCGCGCCCTCCAGACCCAGGTCGTCGAGCACGGGCGGGCGCAGGCCGTGAACCAGCTCGCGAATCTCGATGGTCACCCTGTTCATGCCGGCATGCAGATCGCGCAGCATCTGGTCGGCCTGCTCCGGCGACGTCCTCAGCGTGTGCCGCGCCGAGGTGAGTGTCATGGCCATCCCGGCGAGCGATTGGCCGAGACCGTCGTGGAGGTCGCGGCGGAGCCTGCGGCGCTCCTCCTCCCTGGTGCCGAGGATGCGCTCGCGGGAACGTTGCAAATCGGCGGTGAGTCGTACGGCATGAGCGATGTCGGCGACGTAGGGCGTCAGCGCATTGATCACACGCTCGCTGTGGGCGGCGGGAAAGCGGCGTGGTCCGGGCGCGCCGATGAGCAGCCGGCCGACGTTCTCACCGTGCCATACCAGCGGTACCACGCGGGCGGTTCCGGCGTCGATCTGCCCGCTCTCGACATAGTGCGGCTGCCCGTCACGCACCTCGATGGCCGCGCCCGTGACCGCGAGGCCCTCCCGTACCGCGGCGACCACCGAGGCCAGCGAGGTGGCCGGGTCGGCGTCGTGCACCTCACGGGCCAGCCGCCGCGTCAACGCCTCGGGATCGCCCACGGGGCCGTAGAAGAGGCGGTCGAGCAGCCGCTGCAGCCGACGGCGGAGCGGCCGGAAGAACGCCCCGGCGAAGAGCGCCGCGGCCACCCCCTGCAGCTGGCCGTACTCGGACAGGAACAGCCCGAGTAACGCGCCGACTCCGATGTACATCGCGCTGACCGAGCCCACCACGCCGACGGCGACCATGGTTCTGCTGACCAGCGTGTCGATGCCGTACAGCCGATAGCGCATGACCGCGACGGCGACCGCGACCGGTATGGCGGCCGTGGTCAGCATCGCCAGCGGCGAGTAGGGCGCCCAGAACTCGACGATCAGGTTGGCGGCCACGGCGTACAGCAGCCAGCCGATCTGCCGCCGGCTGACGGTGTCCGCGGCGCGGAACCTGACCAGGAGCGACAGCAGGCAGACCGCCTCGAGCAGGTAGGAGTAGCTGAAGGGGATGGCGGCCGGCCACTCGTTCAGCGGGTCCAGCCAGGCCACTTCCAGCGGGTTCGGCCCTCTCCGCGAGGTCGGGGGGACGACACGGCAGATGTACGCGATCGACTGGACCGCTATCACGAGGCTCACGACGACGGCGACGGGGCGCCATCGCCGTGACGGCAGCCGTCCGTCCGGGTACAGCAGCGGCAGCAGAAGGTCCACCGCGAGCACTCCGAGGCCGCCGAGGGCGGTGTTGACGATGAGGGGGTAGTACTGGGCCGGCAGGTCGCCCTGGTAGGCGAGCCACTCGTACACCGCCTGCGACGGCCCGAGCACCGCGATCGCCATGCCGCCCCCGACCATCAGCCACCCCACGCGGACCTTCGGCCGCCGGACGACCAGCAACGCGCCGAGCACCGGATAGGCGATGCCCACCACGTCGTCGCCGGTGAGCACCGCAGGCCTCACCCGCGCCTCGATGGGCAACGCGAACCGGCTCACGGCCGCCGCCACCACAAGGACCACCGAAAGGGCGGCCAGTCCCCCGGCCACCAGGCCCGCCGTACGGGCTCCGGTGAGTCGGCACACCCCGTGCTCCTCCCCCGCCACGCCACCCGTGAGATGCGGCGTCGCCGGAGCTTAACGCTTGCTGGAGGGTGCCTGTCCAGTGACCGGGGCCCCGGCCGCTCGAACACCGCCTGGGCGTCGCAGGCCGTTGCTCACGAAGCTTCTCCAGCCGACCCGGTGCGAGCGCCTGGGTCCGTTCCCACCTGCGGCGTGAGCTGGGAGGCTCTCGTCTTCCACCAGGGCCGGGTCAGGCGCCGATGGCGTGGACGCCGCCGTCCACGTGGACGATCTCGCCGGTCGTGGCCGGGAACCAGTCGGACAGCAGGGCCACGCACGCCTTGGCGGCCGGGAGCGTGTCGGACAGGTCCCAGCCCAGCGGGGCCTTGTCCGGCCAGCTGTCCTCGAACTCCTTGAAGCCGGGGATCGACTTGGCCGCCATCGTGCGCAGCGGGCCCGCCGCGACCAGGTTGACGCGGATGTTCTGCTTGCCGAGGTCGCGGGCCAGGTAGCGGTTGCACGACTCCAGGCCGGCCTTGGCGACGCCCATCCAGTCGTAGACGGGCCACGCCTTGGAGGCGTCGAAGTCGAGGCCGACGACCGCGCCGCCCTCCTTCATCAGCGGCAGGCAGGCCACCGCCAGCGCCTTGTACGAGTACGTCGACACCTGCAGGGCGGTGGCGACGTCCTCCCACGAGGTGTTGAGGAAGTTGCCGCCGAGCGCGGTCTGCGGGGCGAACCCGATGGAGTGGACGACGCCGTCGAGGCCGTCGACGTGCTCGCCGACCCGGTCGGCCAGCGTGTCGAGGTGCTCGGTGCTCTGGACGTCGAGCTCCAGCACCGGCGCCGGCTCGGGCAGGCGCTTGGCGATGCGCTCGACCAGGCTGAGGCGGCCGAAGCCGGTGAGGACGACGGTGGCGCCCTCCTGCTGTGCCAGCTTGGCGACGGAGAACGCGATCGAGGAGTCGGTGAGCACGCCCGTCACCAGGATCCGCTTGCCTTGGAGAATGCCCACGTCAGTGCCCCATTCCGAGTCCGCCGTCGACCGGGATCACGGCCCCGGTGATGTAGGAGGCGTCGTCGCTCGCCAGGAAGCGCACGACGCGCGCGATCTCCTCGGGGGCCGCCTGCCGCCCGAGGGGGATGTTGGCGACGATCTTGTCGTGGTCGAGGTCGGCCGTCATGTCGGTGGCGACGA
The DNA here is from genome assembly GCF_008065375.1 of Nonomuraea sp. SYSU D8015. Taxonomy (GTDB): domain Bacteria; phylum Actinomycetota; class Actinomycetes; order Streptosporangiales; family Streptosporangiaceae; genus Nonomuraea. Next base: position 214,918 of record NZ_VJYI01000012.1, on the reverse strand, counting down.
AGCCGGGCGCGACCACGTTGACCGTGATGTTGCGCGAGCCGTACTCGCGGGCCAGGGAGCGGGCGAAGCCGACCAGGCCGGCCTTGGAGGCGGCGTAGTTGGCCTGTCCCGCCTGGCCGGACAGGCCCACGACGGAGGAGATGAGGACGATGCGGCCGCGCTTGAGCTTCATCATGGGCCGGATGGCCCGCTTGGCCACGCGGAAGGCGCCGGTCAGGTTGGCGTCGATGACGTCGGTGAAGGCTTCTTCCTTCATCATCGCCAGCAGCGTGTCCTTGGTGATGCCGGCGTTGGAGACCAGGACCTCGACCGGGCCCTGCTCGGCCTCCACCTTGTCGAAGGCGGACTCGACGTCGGCGGTGCTGGTGACGTCGCAGCGCACGCCGAACAGACCCTCGGGCGGCTCTCCCGATCGATAGGTGACCGCGACGGAGTCGCCGGCCGCGGCGAGTTCACGGGCGATCGCGAGGCCTATGCCGCGATTGCCCCCGGTGACGAGTACAGAGCGTGCCATGCCACCTGACGCTATCTCCTACCCGCCGGTATCCGGTTGTCCGGGTGACACAAGATCACGGGGTTAGGATCGTGGACATGCGCCAGATCGATCCCGATTTCCTGGAGCTGCCGCTGCGGCAGCTCGCGGACGCCGCCCTGCAACGCGCTCGCGACCTCGGCGCCGAGCACGCCGACTTCCGGCTCGAACGCGTCAGAGCCGAGACGCTCAGCCTCTACGACACCCGGCTCGAGGGCGCCATGGACGCCGACGACCTCGGCTACGCCGTGCGCGTCGTCAAGGGCGGCACGTGGGGGTTCGCCGCCGGGATCCATCTGACGCCCGAGGCCGCCGCGACGGTGGCCGAGCAGGCGGTGCGGGTGGCGGAGGTGAGCGCGCCCATCAACAGGGAGCGGATCGAGCTGGCGCCCGAGCCGGTGCACGCCGAGGCGGTGTGGGTGTCGGCGTACGACGTCGACCCGTTCGACGTGCCGCAGGCCGACAAGGTGGGCCTGCTGGCGGAGTGGTCGGCCGGGCTGCTCAAGGGCGCCGACCACGTCTCGGCGCGGCTGCTGCAGGTCAAGGAGCAGAAGTTCTACGCCGACACGGCCGGCACGGTGACCACGCAGCAGCGGGTGCGGGTGCACCCGAAGCTCAACGCGATGAAGGCGCACGAGACCGGCTTCGACGACATGTCGACGATCGCGCCGCCGGTCGGGCGCGGCTACGAGTACCTGACGGGCACCGGCTGGGACTGGGCGGCCGAGCTGGGCCGCCTTCCTGAGCTGCTGGCGGAGAAGCTGGCGGCGCCGTCGGTCGAGGCGGGCGACTACGACCTGGTGATCGACCCGTCCAACCTGTGGCTGACGATCCACGAGTCGATCGGCCACGCCACCGAGCTGGACCGGGCGCTCGGCTACGAGGCGGCGTACGCGGGCACCAGCTTCGCCACGTTCGACCAGCTCGGCGAGCTGGTCTACGGCTCGCCGCTGATGAACGTCACCGGCGACCGCACCGTCACCCACGGCCTGGCCACGATCGGGTACGACGACGAGGGCGTGCAGGGTCAGAGCTTCGACATCGTCAGGGACGGCATCCTGGTGGGCTACCAGCTCGACCGGCGGATGGCGCTGATGAAGGGGCTCGGGCGCTCCAACGGGTGCGCGTTCGCCGACTCGCCCGGGCACATGCCGATCCAGCGGATGGCCAACGTGTCACTGGTGCCGGCGCCCGACGGGCCCTCGACCGACGAGCTGATCGCGGGCGTCGAGCGGGGCATCTACATCGTCGGCGACAAGAGCTGGTCGATCGACATGCAACGCTACAACTTCCAGTTCACCGGGCAGCGGGCGTACAAGATCTCGCACGGCAAGCTGGCCGGTCAGGTCAGGGACTTCGCCTACCAGGCGACGACGACGGACTTCTGGTGGTCGATGGAGGCGGTGGGCGGCCCTGAGACGTACGTGCTGGGCGGGGCGTTCAACTGCGGCAAGGGGCAGCCGGGGCAGGTGGCGCCGGTGAGCCATGGATGTCCGTCGGCGCTGTTCAGGGGCGTGCGGATCCTCAACACCGTTCAGGAGGGTGGTAAGTAGTGACCCCGCAGGAGATGGTGGAGAGGGCGCTGGAGCTCTCCCGGAACGACGGCTGCGTGGTGCTCGTGGACGAGGGGTCCACGGCCAACCTGCGCTTCGCGGGCAACACGCTCACGACGAACGGCGTGGCCCGGTCGTCGCGGCTGACGGTGATCTCGATCGCGGGCGAGGGCGTGGGGGTCGTGTCGCGGGCCTCCGTACGCGACGAGCAGCTCGCGGACGTGGTGGCGGCGGCCGACGCGGCGGCGCGGGACGCGCGGCCCGCCGAGGACGCCCGCCCGCTGGTCGAGGCCGGCCCTGCGTCGGCCGAGTGGGGCGAGGCGGTGCGGCCGACCGACATCGGCGTGTTCGAGGGGTTCGCGCCGGCGCTCGGCGAGGCGTTCGCGGCGGCCGAGTCGGGCGGCAGGAAGCTGTACGGCTTCGCCGAGCACTCGTTCACCTCGACCTTCCTCGGCACGTCCGCGGGCGTGCGGCTGCGCCACGACCAGCCGACGGGGCGGCTGGAGCTCAACGCCAAGTCGGCCGACCTGAAGCGGTCGGCGTGGACGGGCGTGTCCACACAGGACTTCACGGACGTGGACGTGGCCGCGCTGGACTCGTCGCTGGCGCAGCGGCTGGAGTGGGCCAAGACGCGGGTGGACCTGCCGGCCGGGCGCTACGAGACGCTGCTGCCGCCGAGCGCGGTGGCCGACCTGATGATCTACCTGTTCTGGTCGGCGGGGGCCAGGGACGCGCTCGACGGGCGCTCGGTCTTCTCCAAGCCGGGCGGGGGCACCCGGGTGGGCGAGCAGCTGGCGACGCTGCCGGTGACGCTGTCGAGCGACCCCGGCGCGGACGGCATCGCGTGCGCGCCGTTCGTGACGGCGCACGCCTCCAGCAGGCAGAGCTCGGTGTTCGACAACGGGCTGCCGCTGGCGCCGACCGACTGGATCAAGGACGGGCGGCTGGAGGCGCTGCTGCAGACGCGTTACTCGGCCGAGCTGAGCGGGCTGGCGGTGACGCCGGCCATCGACAACCTGATCATGAACGGGCCCGAGGGCGGGCGCCCGCTGGAGGAGATGATCGCCTCCACGCAGCACGGGCTGCTCGTGACCTGCCTGTGGTACATCCGGGAGGTCGATCCGCAGACGCTGCTCGTCACCGGCCTGACCAGGGACGGCGTCTATCTGGTCGAGCACGGCGAGGTCGTCGGCGAGGTCAACAACTTCCGCTTCAACGAGAGCCCGGTCGACCTGCTGGCGCGGCTGACGGAGGTCGGGGCGAGCGAGCGCACGCTGCCCCGGGAGTGGAACGACTACTTCCAGCGGACGGTCATGCCGCCGATCCGGGTGCCGGACTTCAACATGTCCACGGTGAGCCAGGCCAGCTGACGTGCCGCGCCCGCCCCTCCGGTGACCGTCAGGGGCGGGCGACCCGGTAGCGCACGTGGGTCACGCCGTCGGACGGGATGACGGAGACCTGCTCCAGGTCGACCGGCCCGATCCCGTCGAGCAGGCGGACTCCGGAGCCGAGCAGGCACGGCACGACGCTCAGCCGGATCTCATCGAGCAGGCCGGCGCGCAGGAGCCCGCGGGTGACGCCGGCCGCCGACACCGACACGTCGCGCCCGTCCGCGGCTTCCTTGGCCAGCTTCACGGCCCGCTCGACGCCCTCGGTGACGAAGGAGACCCGGGGGCTCCACTCGCCCTCGGCGGGCGGGTTGTGGGTGAGAACGAAGATCGGGACGTCGATGGGGTGGCCGTCCCGCCAGCCGCGGGCGATGTCGAACGTCCGGCGGCCGCTGATCATCGCCCCGCAGTCGCGGTACCAGCCCTCGACGATCTGCTTGCTGGTGTCGGGAGGGCAGAAGTACCGGTTGATCCGGTTGGACTCCGGGCCGGCGGTGAACCACTCGAACAACCGCCCGCCGCCGTCCCCGAGGGGGTTGTCCAGACCGTCGTCCGCGCCGGCGATGAATCCGTCCAAGGAGATGCTCAGCTCGACGAACACCGTGCTCATGTCCCGCTCCTTTCGTACGTCACCTGGTTGACCGCCTCGGGGAGCGAAACTCATCGGAGGGTCAGCGGGGGCCGAGGAGGGCGCCCAGGGCGTGGCTGAGGGACTCGCCGAGGCTCTTGGCGCAGGTCTCGTAGCCTTCCGGCGGGCCGCCGTACGGGTCCCACACCTCCATCACGCGCCGGAGGTCGCGGCGCTGGGCGGCCGACTGGACGATGGCGCGGGCCCGTTCCACCGTGTCCGACCGGTAGCGGCGGTGCCCGTCACCGGAGGCGAGCTGGGCGAACTCCGGCAACGTGAACGTCTTCTGCGCGGCCGCCGGATCGAGGCCGACCGCGACCCCCACGTGCGCGGTCTCCATCGTCAGCAGCAGGTCCGCGGACCTGACCAGGTCGGGGTCGAGCATCCGGGCCCGGTGCGCCCGCCCGTCGAGGCCGAGCTTGTCCAGAGCGGCGACCGCGTGCGGCGCCATCGGATGGCCGACCAGAGCGCGGACCCCGGCGCTCCCCGTCGCCACGGGCAGGGGTGCGGAGCGGAGCATCGCGCCGGCGATCACTTCTGCCATGGCGGAACGGCAGATGTTGGCCGTACACACCAGGAGGATGCGGAACTCAGCCGTCACATCGGCCAATCTAACCCGTGGAGTCGGATCATGAGAGGCGGATGGTGTGGACGCGTTCCCAGCGCTGCCCGGCGACGAGCCTGGCGCTGCCCGCGTCCAGGTCGTAGACCACGGACCAGCGGGTGTGCCGCTGGGCCACCCGGCGCAGCAACTCCAGGGCGTCGGCGCGGCCGCCCTCGGCCAGCTTGCGGTAGCGGGGGTCGGCCAGCCGGGCGGCGCGGTCGGTGCCGGTCATCGTGATGTTGGTGAGGACGCGGTCGTCGATGACGTTCATGCGGCCGTCGGCGTACTCGACGACGGCGGACCTGCCCGCCCGGTCGGCGATCAGGTAGTGCAACTGCGGGCCGCCGGTGAAGTCCAGGTCGTAGCGGCGCATGAGCGCGATGGCCTCGGGGACGGTGGCGGCCCGATCGAGCAGGAGGCGGATGATCCGCACGCCGCTCACCGTGACCCGCCCGGGCGTCCTGGCCGGCAGCCGCGCGTCCGGCGCCTGGGCCAGGCCGACGGCCAGCCCTTTGTCGTTCACGCCGTCGAACGGGGCCAGCACCGCGTGCGCCAGCCGCCGCCGGTCCTGGGGGGCGGCCAGGTCGGGCGGGCCCGGCGCGGCGAGCAGGTAGGAGACGTCCACGAGGGAGAGCGAGGCGTGGGCACCGGGCGGGCGGGCGTGGACGATCATGGCGGGGTTTGGGTCCCAGTCGAAGTTCCTGCCGAACTCGCCCGGGCGGTGGAAGAGCGAGCACGCCCATCCGTCGGCCTTCCTGGCCAGCTCGGCGTCGGTGAGCGGGGCCTCGGCGTCGTAGCCGCCGTGGTAGGTCATCTCGTACAGCGGCAGCCCGGCGTCCACCAGGCGCAGGCTCGAGGCCGTACGGGCGATCTGGTCCGGGGTCTGGCGCAGGACCTCTCGCACGGCGGCGGGCGCGGGGGCGCGTGGGGCGGGGGCTGCGGCGCAGGCGGGCGCGGCGGTCAGGGCCAGCGCCGCCAGCACCGCGACGGTACGGCTCCGCATGCCCGCAGTGTGCCGTCCGGCGCCCGCCCTGTCACGTCCCATCGGAAAAGCCCTCGAAGGCCTGTCAAGCCCCCTGGAGGCCGCTCAGGCGTCTTCCAGGCGGAAGCCCACCTTCAGGCCGACCTGGAAGTGCGCGACCTCGCCGGCGTCGATGTAGCCGCGGATCTCGGTCACCTCGAACCAGTCCAGGTGACGCAGCGTCTGCGCGGCCCGCTTGATGCCGTTGCGGATGGCCTGGTCGACGCTCTCCCCCGACGTGCCGACTATCTCGGTGACCCGGTACGTTCGATCCGTCATCTCGTCCTCCTCCTTACTCGAAGGCCATGATCGCATGACCCCCGTCGCCGCCCGGGTGCGCCGTCGCGTCCCGCTCGTCCGAGGTCTACGGTGGAAGATATGAAGGGGTGGCGCAGGAAACCAGACGTCCACCAGGTCACCGACGCCAGGCCGTCGCTGTCGGCCGACATCCGCAAGCGGGAGATCAGCTACCTCATCAAGATGGGGATCCGCACGATCTGCCTGATCCTGGCGGTCGTGGTGCCGTTGCCGTGGCCGTACCGGCTGCTGTTCATCGCGGCGGCGGTCTTTTTGCCATACATAGCGGTAATCGGGGCCAATGAGAGGGGGAAGGCTGCCCCGCCTCCTACCTTTCAGAGCCCTGAGGCTAACCAAACCGAGATACCGCTGCATCGACGCGAGATCGGGTCGTGACTAAGTCTTGACGCATCCCATGGGTTGTAGGTGTACGCTTTAGCCAAGCGCTCCGGTCCCCCGTCGGAGTGCTGGTGCCGGCGTTCCGGGCCCCCGTCGGAACGCCGATGAAGCGACGCCGGGTGGTTTGCCCCCGTAACCACCCGGCGTCGCCCTTTCCTGGCAAAACCTTTGCCGACGGGCGATCAAGCGCCGCGGTGCCGGACCAGTTCGATAGGGCCGCTTTCCCGAAATCGTTTACACTCGCTCCCGCCTCGAAATTCACAGGAAATCTTCAGGTAGGAGCGAGCTTGACTTCAAGAGTTCGTTCGAGTGTCAGCTGTCGGTCAGGGTCTCAGTGGTGGCCTGTCCCCAGTTCTTCGCCAATGTGATCAGTTTCGCCACGGCGTCCTCCGGAGCGCTTCCCGATCCCTGGGCCAGGCCGAGTAGATAGGCGGTCAGGGGCGCGGCCGGGCGGGCGACGCCGTGGGCGACCTCCTTGGTCAGGTCGAGGATCTGGTCGCGGTCCACGGCGGCCGGGTCGATGCCCAGCTCCTTGCAGGCCAGCGCGGTCCATTCGTTGAGTACGTTCATGCGAGCCTCCTTCAGGTCGTCCATTGTGTCGCAGTCGAACCACGGCCGTCCGGGTCAGCGCCGGACGCGTGCGATCACGGGCGCGATCGCGTGACGGCTACCACCGGTCCGGCCGGTCATGTACCCGCCGCCGGTCCGGCCGGTCATGCCGCCAACGCCACTGAGCCGGGTGGTCGCCTGGTCGGCGGCGTCGGGTCGGCCCATTGCGTGGCGGATCCAACCAGCCCTCGTCGCTTGGCCGGTGTCATCTGCCCAGCGCCACGTGCGGTGGGCTCACCGGGGCGCCCGGCGACACACTGCCGACGCAGGCCGACACCGGCCGACGCAGGCCGACGCAGGCCGACACCGGCACGGGCCCATGGCGGCGGGTCGCCTCCTGGCCGGCCTGGTCGGCATGGGCGGTCGCCTTGAGCGCCAGGGTGGCGCGCATCGCCGCGCGGCCGGTTATCCCGGCGCGGATGCCGCGTCGCCGGCACCGTCGGGTAGGGAAGCCGCCCGGTCGGGCGCTTGAACGCTGCCGGCCGCATCGCCGGCACCGCTGACGAAGGACCCCTGCGGGTCGGGCGCTTGGATGCGGATGGCCACAGCCCCAGCAACGCCGACGAAGGACGCCGCCCAGCCGGGCCCTTGAGCGCGGGTGGCCACAGCGCCGGCGAAGCGGTGCGGTGTGCGGGCGGAGCCGTGGCCGTGGAGCGTCACAGGGGCGGGTCCGGCGGGTCCGGGGGCTTTGTCGGGTGGGGGCGGCATGGGGAAGGCATGCCGGCGGGCCGTCAGCCGCCGATGGCGGACATCGGGCGGGCCGGCTGGAGGAAGGTGGGGTCGTCGATGCCGTGGCCGGCGCGCTTGCGGGCGACGGCCGCGATCCAGCGCTCGGCGAGCTCGTCGTCGGAGGCGCCGGCCCGCATCGGGGTCTTCAGGTCGGACTCCTCCGTGGCGAACAGGCAGTTGCGCACTTGGCCGTCGGCGGTCAGCCGGACGCGGTCGCAGGCGCCGCAGAACGGCCGGGTCACCGAGCCGATCACGCCGACCCTGGCCGGCCCGCCGTCCACCAGGAACCGTTCGGCGGGCGCGCTGCCGCGGTCCTCCAGGTCGTCGACCGTGAGGTCGAACGAGTCCGACAGCAGGGCGAGGATCTCGTCGGCGGTGACCATGTCGGCGCGGTTCCACCGGTGCTGGGCGTCGAGCGGCATCTGCTCAATGAAGCGCAGTTCGTACCCCTGGTCGAGACACCAGCGCAGCAGCGGGACGGCCTCGTGGTCGTTGACGCCGCGCATGAGCACGGCGTTGACCTTGACGGGTCGCAGGCCGGCCGCGTCGGCGGCGGCGAGCCCGGCGATCACGTCGGCGTGCCGGTCGCGGTGCGCGAGCCGCTTGAACGTCCCGGGGTCGAGCGTGTCGAGGGAGACGTTGACGCGGTCGAGGCCGGCGGCGGCCAGCGGCTCGGCCAGGCGGGCCAGCCCGATGCCGTTGGTGGTCAGCGAGACCTGCGGCCGGGGCTCGAGCGCGGTGGTGCGGGCCACGATGTCGACCAGCTCGCGCCGCAGCAGCGGCTCGCCGCCGGTGTAGCGGACCTCGCTGATGCCCAGCCGCTCCACGCCGATGCTCACCAGGCGCACGATCTCGTCGGCGGTGAGCAGCTGGGCGTTGGGCAGCCAGTCGAGACCCTCGGGCGGCATGCAGTACGTGCACCGCAGGTTGCACTTGTCCGTGAGGGACACCCGAAGATCTGTCGCCACCCGTCCGAACGAGTCTCGCAACACGGGGCGTCACCTCCTTGTTCTCTCGCCAGGGGGCCAGCCTACGACGGCGGCCGTCCCGCACCCAAAACCGACTCTTCACCGCACGACAACACATTTGGCCCTAGATCGATTCCACTCCCCCACGACTCAGGGCCGCGTCGTCCGCCGCGGCGTCCTCATCGGTCCAGGGTGTGTCCGGCGGGTTGGCCAGGTGCCAGCGCACCGACTCGGCCACCCGCGCCGCAGGGTCGCCGGGCGACCAGCCGAGCAGCTCCTGGGCGCGGGCCGAGGACGTCAGCAGGTGCTGTGCGGGCGCGCCGGACAGCGCCAGGTCGGGAGGGAGGGCGTCGTCGGGCACGCGGACGAGGCGGGCGCCGAAGCCGGCGGCGTCGAGGATCTGCTGGAACCAGGCGCCCACCGTCACCGTTCCGCTCTCGCCGAGATTGAGCGCCTGCCCGTCGGCGGCCCGGGTGTCGAGGGCGGAAAGCACCGCGGTCGCGAGGTCGTCCACGTATGCCCTGGTCCAGAGCAGGTTCGCGGCGCCGACCGGGATGCGGTCGCGGCCGGCGCGGACGCGGCGCAGGATCGGCTCCTCCCTGCGTTGCCAGTCGTGCGGGCCGTAGATCATGGGCAGGCGGAGCACGACGGCGCCGCGCGGCAGCCACCGTGCCTCCACGTCGAGCTTGTCGTAGTCGTCGGGCACGCCCGGATAGCCCTTGCCGCGGTACGGGTAGCGCTCGCGACGCAGCTCGGACCCCTCGGTGATCGGCACGGGCGCCAGGCAGCGGCCGACCTGCAGCCCGGTGTAGGCCTCGTACACGTCTTGGCTGGACAGCACCACGGTCGGCACGTGCGGCAGCACCGGCAGGACGGCGTCCACGTCGGTGGCGGTGAGGGCGTGGGTGTCGACGACGGCCTGCGGGCCGAAGTCCTTGATCCGGCCGGCGTGGCGGGCCAGGTTGTGGCGTTCGGCCGTCAGATGCGTGCCCGGCAGGCCGGGCGCGGACCGGGGCGAGCCGCAGTGGGCCAGCATGATCTGGTCACCGCGTTGCGCGAGGCGTTCGGCGATGCGGCGGCCCAGGAACCAGGTGCCGCCGAGGATCAGGACTCTCATGTGCCCAGACTGGCCGCCTCCCAGGACTCGCGGGCGCGCATGAGCTCCGCCAGGTGGCGCCGCGACCACTCGCAGCCGGCGTTCATGGGTTCGAGCAGGCTGCGGCCGAGGTCGGTCAGCTCGTACACGACGCGCGGCGGGATCTCGTCGTACGCGGTCCTGGTGAGCAGGCCGTCGCGCTCCATGGCGCGCAAGGACTCGGTGAGGACCTTCGGGGTGATCCCGCGCAGCGGCGTCTGGAGCTCGGTGAAGCGGCGCGGTCCCGACTCCAGGCAGCGGATGATCTTAGCGGTCCACTTGTCGCCGATGCGGATGGGCGCGGCGACGGGCGGGCAACCGGTGAACATGTCCGGATCGAGCGGCACTCCCATGCCGAGCATCGTACGTGCGTGACGGCGACCTGCGGGGAACCGTGGGTGACTATCGTTGCGGATAGTGGCATGTCCGCCTCTAGCGTCTGCGGTGCGGCCGGGAAGCCCGGCCGGCAGGAGGCGAATGGAGGCCCGGCATGGGCAGGATCGTGGTGTTCGGGGCTGGCGGCCGGGCAGGGCGCCGGGTGGTCGCGGAGGCGGCCGGGCGCGGGCACGAGGTGACGGCCGTGGTCCGCGATCCGGGCAGGCACGGGGATCTGGCGGGCGACCGGGTGCGGGTGGTCGCGGGCGACGTCACCGACGCGGCGAGCGTGGCGGCGGCCGCGGCCGGGCACGACGTGGCGGTGCAGGCGGCCGCCCGGCTGGACGTGCCGTCGGAGGAGTTCTACGGGGCGGCGGCCCGCGCCCTCGTCGAAGGGCTGGGACGGGCAAAGGTGACCCGGCTGGTGGCGATCGGTGTCGGCACTCTGCTGGAGGTCTCGCCGGGGATCCGGCTCGTCGACACGCCCGGCTTTCCTGAGGAGGCGCGGGCGTTCTCGCTGGGGCACGCGGTGGAACTGGCGGTGTTCGAGGAGTCGGAGCTGGACTGGGTGGTGCTCGCGCCGCCGCCCGTGTTCCTCGACGAGGAGGCCGGCCGGAGCGGGCGTTACCGGATCGGTGACGGGCGGGTGCCGGACTCGGCCGAGGGCGCTCCGGTGTTCTCGTTCGCCGATCTGGCGGTGGCGGTGGTGGACGAGGCCGTGGGCGGCGGGCGTCACCGGGTGCAGGTCGCGGTGTCGTACTGATCCGCCGGGGGCCGGGCGATCAGGGCCGCTGTCGCCGCGCATGGCGGACGCCCGGCCGCGGCGGCCGGGCGTCCGGGTGACACTAGTGGTGGTGGCGGCCGATGACCTTGACCCAGTCCGTGGCCTGCGAGGGCTCCAGCCACTTGGCGCCCTCGAAGACCGCGCGCCACGTACCCGAGGTGCGGGCGGGCACGCGGGTGTGGAAGTAGCCGCCGCGGTTGGTCCTGACGGTGTCCACGTACTCCCACTTGCCGCTGCCGTCCGGCTGGAAGAGGATCACGATCCGCTTCCAGGCGAGACGGTGCCAGCGCTCCTGGCTCTTGCAGGTGTCGGCGTGGTGGACGTGCACGAACCCGTCGATGTAGTCCTCGTTGCACTGCACCGACAGCTTGCCCTCGAGGTCGATGGGCTTTCCGCGCCAGGCGGGCTCCGGGTTCGCGTCGAACTGCAGGCTCGTGTTGCCTCCGTCGATGTCGGGATCGACCTCGTCCGCGAGTGCGGGCGAAGCCGCGGTGGCCACCACGGTGGCGCTCAAGGCGGCGGCCGCCAGGCCGGCGGCGAGACGTCGCATCTTCAAATGACTTTCCTTCCCCGTCTCAAACGCACCCCTGGCTGGGCACGTCAACAGCCAATGACGCCTGATGGTGAAGAAAAGTTGCGACGTTGTTGATCACAATTCGACAACGCCTGATTTTGGCGTATTTAAGGTGTTATCCGGTTATTTGTTGGGATTTAGAGGCATCTGGTGCGTAGTGTTCTGTTCCGGTGTAGCGGACCCGCCAGTGGCCGGCCGTACGGCCCGGAATCGTCGTCACGAACGCGCCCGCGGCGTCCGTCGTGGTCTCGCCGACCTGTTCCCAGGAGGATGCGGTGTCCGGGCGCCAGAGGATCTCGAGGCGCTGCCTGCCGAACGGGCCGTAGTCGGTGAGGCCGCGCGGGTCGACTCTGGTCAGAGAGCCGCGCAGGCGTACGGCGCCCCTGGCCTGCTCCACCCGTACGGAGGAGAGCCTGGCCTCGCGCTTGAGCTGGAACGCCGCGTACTCCGTCACCGTCGCGCCGCCCTTGCCCGTGGCGGTGGCGGTGACCGTCCAGGTGCCTGTGGGGTAGTAGCGGCTCAGTCTCTTGTCGGGCAGGAAGCGCCAGGTCTGCCAGTCCCGGGCCATACGGGCCGCTGACGGGCTCGGTGTCGCCAGACGCCAGACGAGCCTCGGCGGGATGACGGGGCGGTTGCTCCCAGGCTGAGCGCCGACCTTGGGAGCCGTGTCCTGGGCCGCCGGGCCGGCGCCCTCGATCGCCGGGCTCGCGTCCCCGATCGCCGGGCCGGCGCCGGTGGCCCCTGGGCTGGTGCCAGCGGTCCCTGGGCTGGTGCCAGCGGTCCCTGGGCTGGTGTCGACGATCGTCGGTTCGCCGCCCTCGATCACCGGGCTGCTGCCCTCGACCGCGGGCGCGGCACCGCCTGTCGCCTGGCCGCCGCCCTCCACCGCGGGCGCGGCATCCGGGACGGGGCTCGTCCCCTGCACGGGTCCTGCGCTCTGCGGTGGCGCCGGGGCCTGGGCAGCGTCCGCGCCCTGGACCGGCTGGCCCCCCTGAATCGGCTGACCAGCCAGGACCGGCTGGGCGGGCTGGTGAAGCTGGGGCGACTGCGCCGGGGCGATGGAGTGGTTCGGGTCGGCCGACGTGCCGGGAGCGGTGGCGGTGGACGGTGACGGGCTGGGGGCCGAAGGCGTCGCGGCGGGCGGCGCGGCCGGGGCCGGAGAGGACGGAGCCGCGATCTGGGCTGACGGCGACGGGTTTGTGGCCGACGAAGACGCGCCCCCGGCCGAAGGAGACGCGCCCCCGGTCGTAGGAGACGCGCCCGTGGTCGACGGAGACGTGCTCCCGGTCGGCGGTGACGGGTCCGTGGTCGTCGGCTTGGACGTCAGGAGCGGGCCCGGCGGGGCGCCCGGCTCGACCTTGACGGCGACGCCGTTCCTGCCCCGCACTCCCCTGGCGACCACGTCGATCACCAGGCGGACGGAGCCGTGCGCCCCCACCACGGGCTCCGCGGGACGTACGGTGATGGCTTGGATGGCGAGCTCGGTCGCGGCGGCGGACGCCGGCGCGGGCGCCGCGAGCGTCCCCGCCGCGAGCGAGACGAGAAGTAGGCCTCTGGTCATGATCGAGACGGTAGGAACCGGCCGGTAATGACCAGGACCACGACACACGCCTCGAATGGCAAAGCCGGGATCAGCCGGAATAGAGCCCCTCGATGACGTCGGCGTACTTGGCGTGGATGATGCGCCTCTTCAGCTTGAGGCTCGGGGTGAGCTCCTCGGTCTCGGCGGTCCACTCGGTGCCGAGCAGCGCCCACTTCTTGACCTGCTGCACCTGGGCCAGCTTGGCGTTGGCGGCGGCCACGGCGGCCTCGACCTCCTTGAGCACCTCGGGGTGCTCGGCCAGCTCGGCGAGCGAGGTGTAGGTGATGCCGCGGGCCTGCGCCCAGCCGGGCGCGACCTCGGCGTCGAGCGTCAGGACGGCGACCGTGTGCGGCCGCCGGTCGCCGTACGCGAGCGCCTGGCCGATCAGCAGGTGCTGCTTGAGGTGGTTCTCGATCTCGGCCGGGGAGATGTTCTCGCCGCCGGCGGTGATGATGAGCTCCTTCTTGCGGTCGACCACCCGGTAGAAGCCGTCCTCGTCGACGGTGCCGATGTCGCCGGTGTGCAGCCAGCCGTCGGCGTCGATCAGCTCGGCGCTGGCCTCGGGGCGGTTGAGGTAGCCGCGGGTGTTGAGCGGGCTGCGGGTGAGGATCTCGCCGTCCTCGGCGATGCGGATCTCGACGCCGGGCTCGGCCCTGCCGACGGTGCCGAGGCGGTAGCAGGCCGGGCTGTTGCCGGTGAACGCGCCGGTCGTCTCCGTCATGCCGTACACGTCGATGACCTTGAGGCCGAGGCCGGCGAAGAAGTTCTGTACCTCGGGGGCCAGCGGTGCGGCGCCGGTGGCGGTCCACTCGGCGCGGTCGAAGCCGATCATGCCGCGGATGATCGACAGGAGCGAGGCGTCGGCCTTCTCGTACGCCTCGCGGATCTCGGTGGTGATCGTGTGGCCGTGCTGCCCGGCCTCGACGTACGCCTGCCCGGCCCTCATGGCCTCGCGGACGGCGGCCTGCTGCTCCTCGGGCTGGGTGGCGAGCACGGCGAGCAGGCGGGCCATCATCTTCTCCCACACGCGCGGCACGCCGAAGAACATCATCGGCCTGACCTGCCCGAGCGTGGCCCCGAGATTGGCCAGGTCGGTGCAGAAGTGCACGTGGGAGGCCTTCGTCAGCGGCAGGTAGAGGCTGAGGATGCGCTCGGCGATGTGCGCGTACGTGAGGTAGGAGATCTGCGTGCCCAGCATGGGCAGCGACGTCATGCGGTCGGTGGCGGCGCACTCGTAGAAGACGTTGGCGTGGGTGAGCGGCACGCCCTTGGGCATGCCGGTGGTCCCGGAGGTGTAGAGGACGGTGACCATGTCGCCGGGGGTGACGGCGCGCCAGCGTGCCTCGACCTGGCCGGGGTCCTCGGCCAGGCGGGCGCGGCCGAGCTCCAGGAAGTCGGCCCACGTCATGAACCGGTCGTCGCCGGCGGGCGCCCCCTCCAGCATGACGATCTTGCGGAGGGAGCCCAGCCGGTCGAGCACCGGCTGCCAGCGGGCGAGCTCGGCGGGGCCGCCGAGCACGGCGTACTTGGCGCCCACGTTCTCGGCCACGAACTGGATCTGCTCGGGCGCGAACGTCGCGTAGACCGTGCAGCCGACCCCTCCCGCGTGCACGGCGCCCAGGTCGGCGAGCACGTGCTCGCTTCGGTTGACCATCATCAGGGCGACCGGGTCGCCGCGTTCGAGCCCGAGCGCGGCGAAGGCGGCCGCGATCTCCAGGACCCTCTGGCGCGCCTGCGCGTAGGTCAGCGTCCGCCAGCCGTCGCCCTCAGGGTCCGAATAGGCGGGTGCGTCGGGATGCTGCTCGGCTACTTGTTGGAGCTGCAGGCAGACGGTACGGCCCGCGATCTGCTGCTCGATCTCGGCTCGGACCTCGAGGACTTCGGCCATGGCACGCGCCTCCAGTCAGTATTCACTTGCATGAATGGCATGCATCGCACCACACCCGCCGGGTAGCGGCAAGACCTCACGGGAAACGTTCCCGTTCAGTGATCGAGCAACCACGAAGACTCATCGGGGGCCTGGCATGACTGGCGGCGGCAGGACGTTCTTCGGACACCCGTGGGGCCTGGCGACGCTGTTCGGCACGGAGATGTGGGAGCGGTTCAGCTGGTACGGGCTGCGCGCCATCCTGGCCACGTTCATGGCGGCGTCGCCGGCGCACCAGGGCCTGGGCATGTCGCAGGAGACCGCGCAGGCGGTCGTCGGCGTCTACGGGGCGCTGATCTACCTGGTGGCGCTGCCCGGCGGCTGGATCGCGGACCGGATCCTGGGGGCGCGCAGGTCGGTGTTCTGGGGCGGGTTCGTCATCATGCTGGGCCACATCAGCATGGCGATCCCGGTGACGACGCCGTTCTTCGTCTGGTTCGGCCTGCTGCTGATCATCACCGGCACGGGGCTGCTCAAGCCGAACATCTCCGTCATGGTCGGCCGGCTCTACACCGAGGAGGACGACGGCCGCAGGGACGCCGGGTTCTCGCTGTTCTACCTGGGCGTCAACCTGGGAGCGTTCTTCGCGCCCATCGTGGTCAGCTGGCTGGCCGCCGGGGACCGCTGGCACTGGGGGTTCGGCGCGGCCGCGGTCGGCATGGCGCTCGGCCTCATCCAGTACGTGTGGGGCGGGCGGGCCCTGCGCGGCGTCGGCGAACGGCCGGGGCTGCGCCTTTCCCCCGCCGAACGGCGCCGCTTCGGCCGCCTGCTGGCGCTCGGCGTCGGCGCGACGGTGGCAGGGCTGGGCGCCTGGGTGGCGACCGGCACGTTCACGATCGACCGGTTCACCCTCGTGGTCACCGTGATCATCCTGGTGGTGCCCGTCGCGTACTTCAGCTACATCCTGGCGGGCGCCCACGGGCTCACCGAGGACGAGCGTGACCACATGAAGGCGTACATCTGGCTCTTCGCCGCCGCGGCGATCTTCTGGATGATCTACGACCTGGCGCCGAGCAAGCTGCTGTTCTTCGCCCAGGACCACACCGACTTGTCGTTGTTCGGCATCCCGATCCAGGCGGCCACGACGCAGGCGTTCAACCCGCTGTTCATCATGATCTTCGTGCCGGTGTTCGCGGCGCTGTGGGTGCGACTCGGCACGCGGGTGAGCACGCCGCAGAAGTTCGGGTTCGCGCTGATCACGATAGGGCTGAGCTTCGTGGTCATGGCGATCGCGGCCGGGCTGGCGGGGGCCGGCAGAGTGTCGGTGTGGTGGCTGGTGCTGGTCTACCTGATCCAGGTGTTCGGCGAGCTGGCGCTCAGCCCGGTCGGCGTGTCGGTGACCACGAAGCTGGCGCCGGAGGCGTTCAAGGGGCAGATGCTCGGGGTGTGGTTCATCGCGGTGTCGGTGGGCGACGCGGTCGGCGGGCAGACGGGGCGGCTCAACCGGGTGCTGTCGGAGCCCGCGTACTACTTGGTGCTGGCCGGCATGGCGGTCGTGGCCGGGGTGGCGCTGCTGATGTTCACGCGGCGGCTGCGGGTGCTGATGGCCGAGCACCACCACGCCGAGGCCCAGCCGTTGCGGTAAAGATGGCGAACGTGTCTGAGCTTCTCGACCTGGCCGGAATCTTCGTCTTCGCCCTGTCCGGCGCGCTCATGGGCGTACGCAAGCGGCTCGACGTCGTGGGGATGGGGGTGCTGGCCGAGATCACCGCCCTGGGCGGGGGCGTGGTGCGTGACCTGATACTCAACGTGCGCCCGATCGCCTTCCAGAGCCTCGGCTACGTGCTGGTGCCCGTGGCGGCGACCGTGATCGTGTTCTTCTGGCATCCGCACGTCGCACGGGTGATGCCGGCCATCCTGGTGCTGGACGCAGCCGGGCTCGGGCTGTTCTGCGCGGTGGGGACGGAGAAGGCCCTGGAGTACGGGCTGAGCCCGCTGCACGCCGCGCTGCTGGGGGTGGCGACGGCGGTGGGCGGCGGGATGCTGCGGGACATGCTGGCCGGGGAGATCCCGACGCTGCTGTACGACCGGCAGCTCTACGCGGTGCCGGCCATGCTGGGGTCGGCGGTGATGGCGGGGCTGTGGTCGTCCGGGCTGCAGGGATGGCCGGCCACGCTGGCGGCGGCGGTGCTCGCCTTCGGGCTGCGGATCACGGCGATGCGCCGCAAGTGGCGCGCGCCGCTGGCCCGGGGGGTCGGCGAGTGACCGTCCCGCATTGCGGGAAAGCCGCCGAAGGCCTGACGATCTCCGACTATCTGCGCCGCCAGCTCCGCCTCTTCACGCGCCCGACGGCCGCCGAGGTCGTCGAGCGCGCGCTTCGGCGTCCGCGGGACGGAGGGCCCACCAACGAGGACATCGTCCAGGCGATCCACGACAGCCGCGGCGAGTAGCATGATCGTCGTTGATGCCTCGGCATGCGTCCACGTGCTCCAAGCCGAGCGACCCGACCGCGAGCTGGTGCGCACGTTTCAGAACGCCGGCTCACTGCACGCTCCCGCCCTTCTCGACGCCGAAGTCCTGAGCGCGCTTCGCGGACTCGTGCATGGCGGAAGGCTCACCCCGCGTCTGGGCGCTCCATCCGCTCACACCATGGCGATGAGCGAGTCCGCGGGGCGGGGCGGGCCGACGGGGCCCTTGTCGCGGGCGGTGCGGAGGCGGGTGACCGCTTCGGTCAGGACCTGGGGCGGCAGCGTGTACGGCAGCCGGAGGCAGCCCTCCAGCGTGCCCTCCAGGCCGAACCACGGGCCGGGCGCGAGGCGCACACCGTGGCCGGCCGCCGCCTCGGCCAGCGGTGTCGCGGCGTCGCCGTTGAGGCGTACCCAGAGCGTGCCCCCGCCGCGCGGCACCGTGAACGTCCACTCGGGCAGGTGCTCGCGCAGCCCCGACACCAGCGCGTCGCGGGAGGCGCGCAGCGCGCGGCGCCGCTCGGCGCGCGTCTCCTCCAGCCGGTCGAACAGCCGCGCCACCACCAGCTGCTCCATCACCGGGCTGGCGATGTCCACCACCGAGCGGTGCCTGGCCAGGCGGCGGGCCAGCGCCGCCGTGGTGCGGATCCAGCCGATGCGCAGCCCGCCCCACCACAGCTTGGACGCCGAGCCGATGCTGATCACCCGGCTGTCGGTGTCGAACGCGGCCATGGGAGACGTGGGCGGCACCTCGTCCAGCGCGAGCTCCAGCCAGGTCTCGTCGACCAGCACCAGCGTGTCGGAACGCCGGGCCGCGCCCACGACGGCGGCTCGCGTGGCGTCGTCCATGAGGGCGCCGGTCGGGTTCTGGAAGTCGGGCATCAGATAGGCCAGGCGGACTCCGGACTGGCGCATGGCGCCGATCACCAGGTCGGTCTGCCAGCCCTCGTGCGAGATCCCGACCGGGACGATCCGTGCGGAGCGCTGCCGGGCCATGTCGATGGCGTGCGGGTACGTCGGCGACTCCACCAGCACCGGGTCGCCGACGGCGACGAGCAGGCCGAGCACGAGCTGGATGGCGTGCTGGGAACCGGTGGTGACGACGATCTGCTCCGGACGGGTGGCCAGTCCCCTGGCGGTGTAGCGGGCGGCGATGCGCTCCCTGAGCACCGGCAGGCCCATGGGGTCGTAGCCGTTGCCCATGCCGTACCGGGGCAGGTCCTCGACGGCCTCCAGCATCGCCTGCCGCAGGGCGGTCGGCGCGGGCGGGGCGGCGCAGTGAAGCTGGACCAGGCCGTCGCCGTCGGTGGTGAGCCACGGGTTGTCATGCGTCATGGCCGGGTCCGGCAGGGCCGTCCAGCTGCCCGAGCCCCGGCGGCTCTCCAGGTAGCCGCGTTCGCGGAGCAGGTCGTACGCCGCGGTCACGGTGGTGCGGCTGACGTTGAGGCTCTCGGCGAGGTGGCGTTCGGCGGGCATGCGGACGCGTACCGGGAGCCGGCCGTCCATGATGAGCGCGCGTACGCCGTCGGCGAGCGCGCGGTAGTACGGGCGCGCGCCGGGATCGACGTCGACCAGCCGGGCGACCTGAGCCGCCGAGAGATGCTTCATAAGGCCACTTTTCGTGATTGGCCCTGTTTTGGCAAGCGAGTGCCCTGCCATTCTGGGGCCACTATGAGCGAAACGACCGTCCCCAGAGTGAGTTCTTTCCCCGCCCGCCTCGCCCGACTGTACGGCGGGCTGGCCCTGTACGGCGCCGGCATCGGGCTGCAGGTGGAGTCCGGACTGGGCAACGACCCCTGGGACGTGTTCCACCAGGGCGTGGCGATCAGGGCCGGGGTGTCGATCGGCACGGTGATCATCGGCGTGGGCGCGCTGGTCATGCTGCTGTGGATCCCGCTGAAGCAGCGGCCGGGCTTCGGGACGATCAGCAACGTGGTGTTCCTCGGTCTGTTCGCCGACGCCGCGATCTTCCTGCTGCCCACGCCGGCGCATCTCGTGCTCCAGGCGTCGTACGTGGTCCTGGGGGTGGTCGCGGTCGCGCTGGCGACCGTCCTGTACATCGGCGCCGGCATGGGGCCCGGCCCGCGAGACGGGATCATGACCGGGCTGGTGCGGCTCGGCCTGTCGGTGCGCATGAGCCGGTTCCTCATCGAGATCACCGTGCTGGCGGCCGGATGGCTGCTCGGCGGTACGGTCGGCATCGGGACGCTGGTGTTCGCGCTGGCCATCGGGCCGCTGACGCAGCTGTTCACCCGCTGGTTCCCGCTGACGTGATCCCGTGGCCGGGTCCGGCATGACGCGACATGATCGAATCCGGCCACGGGATCACCCCCGCTCGGAGTAGCGTCTAGGCATGCGGATCGAGGATTACGCCCTGATCGGAGACATGCAGTCGGCCGCGCTCGTGGGCAGGAACGGTTCCATCGACTGGCTCTGCCTGCCCAGGTTCGACTCCCCCTCGTGTTTCGCGGCGCTGCTCGGCAGCGAACGCAACGGTCACTGGTGGCTCGGCCCGACCGGGCGCAGACCTGCCGACCGGCGGCGCTACCGGCCAGGCACGCTGATCCTGGAGAGCGAGTGGGACACCCCGACGGGCACGGTCCGCGTCATCGACTTCATGCCGCCCCGCGACCGCAATCCCGACGTCGTGCGGATCGTCGAGGGCGTCTCCGGGACCGTGGAGGTGTCCACGCAGCTCAGGGTCCGCTTCGACTACGGCAGGATCGTGCCGTGGGTGCGGCGCAGCAACGGGCACCTGCAGGCCATCGGCGGGCCCGACTCGGTGTGGCTGCACGCCCCCGTGCCGCTGAAGGGCGGCGACTACGCCCACCGGGCCACGTTCACCGTGAAGGAGGGCGAGCGGCTGCCGTTCGTGTTCACGTGGCACCCCTCGCACGAGCCGATGCCGCCGCAGATCGAGGCCGCCACGCAGCTCGACGAGACCGAGGCGTACTGGGCCGAGTGGGTGTCGCGCTGCACCTACGAGGGGCCGTTCCGGGACGCCGTGGTGCGCTCGCTCATCACGCTGAAGGCTTTGACGTACGCGCCGACCGGCGGCATCGTCGCCGCCCCCACCACGTCGCTCCCCGAGGACCTGGGCGGGGTCCGCAACTGGGACTACCGCTTCTGCTGGCTGCGTGACGCGACGATGACCCTCGACGCGCTGATCTCCTCCGGATACCTGGAGGAGGCGGCCGACTGGCGTTCCTGGCTGCTGCGCGCGATCGCCGGCCGGCCGCAGGACCTGCAGATCATGTACGGCGTCGCCGGCGAACGCCGCCTGCCCGAGCTGCTGCTGGACTGGCTCGACGGCTACGAGGACTCCCGCCCGGTACGCATCGGGAACGAGGCCGTCAAGCAGCTGCAGCTCGACGTGTACGGGGAGGTCATGAACTGCCTGTACGTCGCCCGCACCAGCGGCCTGTCGGCCGACGACCGCGCCTGGACCATCCAGCGGGAGCTCCTCGACTACGTGGAGGACCACTGGGACGAGCCCGACGAGGGCTTGTGGGAGGTGCGGGGACCGCGGCGGCACTTCGTGCACTCGAAGGTGATGTGCTGGGCGGCGCTCGACCGGGCCGTCAAGTATGTGGAGCGCTTCGGGCGCACGGGGCCGGTCGACAAGTGGCGGACGTTGCGGGACGTCATCCACGCGGAGATCTGTGAGCGGGGGTACGACCCGGAGCGGAACACGTTCACGCAGTCGTACGGGTCGTCGGAGCTGGACGCCGCTCTGCTGATGATCCCCATCGTGGGGTTCCTGCCGATCGACGATCCCCGGGTGAAGGGGACGGTGGCCGCGATCGAGAAGGAGCTCATGTCGGACGGGTTCGTGCTCCGCTACCCGATCGCCGAGGACAACGACGTGGACGGGCTGCCCGGCGGGGAGGGGGCGTTCCTGGCGTGCAGTTTCTGGCTGGCGGAGGTCATGGCGATGCAAGGGCGGAAGGATGAGGCCCGGGACCTGTTCAAGCGGCTGCTGGCGTTGCGGAACGACGTGGGGTTGCTGGCGGAAGAGTACGACCCCCGCTACGGCCGCCTGGTCGGCAACTTCCCCCAGGCCTTCAGCCACGTCCCTCTGATCCACGCCGCCCGCGCCCTGTCGTAGCTTCCTCGGATTGCCGAGACACGTGGTTCCCTGACGCGCACTGAGGCGATAATCCGGCTGCGGACGCCCTGCACGCCATGCGAGGCTGTGCCACGAGCAGGCCGACCCGGTGCGGCACGTCGTCGATCTGGCGTGGCGGCTGAGCTCCCCGGCCGCCCGGTCGGGACGCCACGCACGGGTGTGGCAGGACGCGGCGGGCCAGGCAGTCGGGTTCGCTGCCTGGCAGCCGGACTGGGCGACCCTCGACCTCCTCACACGCCCGGGGCCCCAAAGGGGGACGGTCCTGGACGCGATCTTCGCCGGGGCGGAGCGGTTGTTCCGCCGGCTGGACGAGGAACGCGGCGAGAAGCTGCCGTACTGGATCGAATACCGCGAGGACGACGAGCACGGCGCCGCCGTGGCCGCCGCCTACGGCTACACGACGCCAGGACCGGGCCTGGCGCAGTTGGAGCATCCCCTGACCGGTCTTGCCGCCCAGGCCCTCTCCCCGCGGGGGTGCGCGTCGCGGGTTCTGGTCGGCGCCGCCGAGGCGGACGCCTACGCCCGGGCGCACCGAGCCGCCTTCGCCAGCGAGTCGATGACCGGCGGGTGGAAGGCGCGCACGCTGCGCGTGCCGGGCTACCGGCCTGACCTTGACCTGGTGGCCGTCGCTCCTGATGAGACACTCGCCGGCTTCTGCGTGGGCTGGTTCGACGCAGACCGGCGGCTTGGTCAGGTGGAGCCGCTGGGGGTCGATCCGCGCCATCGACGCGCCGGCCTCGGCGGGGCGCTCCTCGGTGAGATGCTGCATCGATTCCGGGCGCTCGGCGCTCGCCGTGCCCTCGTCGAGACCGACCCCGGTGACGCGGCAGCGGTGCGGTTGTACGAGTCTGCCGGGTTCCGCTTCGCTCACGCCGTGCGCCGGGTGGGCCGGGTCATGGCGGGATGACCGTGGAGTTCTGGGCGTGGTCGCGGGCGGCGGCCAGCCCCTCATTGGGTCCAACTGAGAAGCGCTGTGATTGATACGCTTCTCAGTTAACCTCAGACGCGTGGGCCACGACGAAGCAGACGCCGCCCTCGCCATGCCGGTCGGGATCACCTTGCCGATTTGACGGACCGAGCGCTCCTTGAGTCCCTCCGGCTGGTCACGCCCAGCGGGAGCGTCACGAACGCGGGCGTGCTCCTGCTCACCGACGAATCACTGATCCACGAGATCGTGCCCGGCTACGGGTACTCATACCAATTCCGGCCCACATCGGGAAGTGAAGCCACCGGAAGAATGCGGGGGAATCGTCCGCTCATCGCGGCGATCCAGGCCCTGACCGACGCCATAGAGAGCCGCAGCAACATCTATCCGCTCAACCTCGCCGGCGGAATTCAGCTCCAGCTCACCGATTACCCGAGCGTCGCGGTGAGGGAACTGATCGTCAACGCCCTGATTCACCGATCGTACGAGACGGGTGGCACGGTCGACGTCGAACACTCCCCCGAGCGTCTGGTGATCACGAGCCCTGGAGGGCTCGTGTCAGGGGTGACGCCCGCCAACATCCTCACTTACCCTTCAACGCCCAGGAACAGGCTGCTCACGGAAACCGTCTCCGTCCTTCAGTTGGCGGAGCGGACCGGACAAGGCGTGGACAGGGCCTATCGGGAGATGCTGCGGGTCGGCAAAGAGCCCCCTCTGTTCGAGGACAGCGGGACGCTTGTTCGCGCCACGCTCGCGGGAGGTATAGGAAACGACGCGTTCGTACGCTTCATCAATGATCTGCCTGCCAAAGCGGGAAGAGATCTCAATGTGCTGCTCGCCATGTCCCACCTCCGCCACAACAGCGGAATCGAAGCGTCCAAGCTTGCTGGAATAATCCAGAGGACTCCGGTCGAGTCGCAAGAGGTCCTGCTCGCCATGGCGGACGAGTACAACTTGATCGAGCCGGCGAAGAGAACCGCCACAAACCCTTCCCCACCTACCGGCTGCGATCGGACGTGCTCGCGGCCATGTCACGATCGCTCTCATATCGGCGCCGCTCCGTCGACGACGCCGATCAGAAAGTCGTCGACCACGTGAGAGAGTACGGCTTCGTCACCAACCAGACGATTCGGCGCCTCTTCGATATTCACGTCTACGCTGCTCGAGACCTGCTGAACAGTCTGCGGGAACGCGAAATCATCGACAAAATAAAAGACGCGCGGGGAGGGACCGGAGTCAAATACGGCCCCGGGCCGAAATTCCCCAAGGGCCGGTCCTGATCGTCTGCTCACCACGCGATTCAGGGCTTCGGCGTCACCGGGCCGGTGAGCGAAGGGTCAGGTTCATACGGATGTCGTCGGCGGCCCACAGGACGAAGCGTTCGGTGGGGACGACGTCGTGGCCGGGGACCGGTTGGAAGGTGAATCTCCTCAGGAGGGTGGCCAGGACCAGTTCGGCCTCCACCATGGCCAGGCTCGCGCCCTCGCAGCTGCGTGGCCCGAGGCCGAACGGGACGTAGGCGTAGCGGGGGCGGCGGGCGGCTTCGTCGGGGGTGAAGCGGCCGGGGATGAACGCCTCGGGGTCCGGCCAGTACTGCGGGTTCATGTGGACGGCCCAGAACGGGTAGAAGATGGTCGTTCCGGTGGGGATGTCGTAGTCGCCGAGGGTGAGGGGCTCGGTGGTTTCGCGAGCGCCGTACGGGCCGGGAGGGTACAGGCGCATCGATTCCTTGAGGGCCATCTGGAGGCACGGCAGGCGTTTGAGGTCGGCGTAGTCGGGGGTGGTGCGGCCGGCCAGGACCTGGTCGATCTCGGCTGCCACTCGGGCGGCCTCCTCGGGGTGCCGGGAGAGGAGGTACAAGGTCCAGGAGACGGCCACGCCGGTCGTGTGGTGGGCGGCGAGCATGATCATCAGGACGGTGTCCCGTATGCGGGCCGGGCTCATCCCGGCGGTGGCGAGGGCGGCGACCAGGTCGTGACCGTCCTGCTCGGTCGAGGACAGCACGCCGTCCACGACCTCCCGCAGGTACGCCAGGGCCTCTTCGGCGCGTTTCCGGCCCTGCTCCTCGGTGCCGGGCTCGGCCGGCTGGTAGAGGCGGCCCAGGTACTCGGTGAGCACGATCTCGAAGGCCGTCACGACCTTGCCGGGGTCGTCGACGACGCCGCCCAGGGCGTACTGGCAGATCATCCGGAGCGACAACGCGCTCAGGTCCTTCTGGAGCTCGACGGGGCCGCCCTCGCCGGCGCGCTCCGCCCACCGGTCGGCCTGCTCCTCCGCGAGCGCCGCGAAGCCGGCGAAGTGGGCCTCGTGGGAGCGGCGGCCGGCCAGGACGGACAGCAGCGCGCGGCGCAGCGGGGCGTGCTCGTCCGCGGGTAGCGTCTGCAGGTTGCCCGCCTCGCACAACGGGGCGAGGAACTCGAACAGTTTCTCCGGCCGTTTGTTGATGCCGGCGGTGGCTTCGAGCAGCACCGGGTCGGCGACGGAGACCGCCGAGTCCGTGCCGGGCAGCTGGAAGCGTACGACGGGTCCGTATTCGGCGTGCAGCCGCAACTGGTAGGCGTGCAGGCCGCCGGCGGCAGCGATGTCTTGCAGGCCGCCGTCGCCGCGCACGGGCGGTCCGGGAATCACCGACACGCTCACTCCTTCACGAGGCCCTTCATGAGACATGGATCATTTCCACGTATCTCTCCGGAGTGATTGATTGGCAAGGGTGACAGGGAAATACCTTTGAGGGGAGCCTCGATGATGCGGCCGCGTCTGCGACTTACGTCCGTGACGATCGGGACATCACAACCGCGGGAGCTCGCGCGCTTCTACTCCCGGTTGCTGGACATGCCCGTGACCACGGAAGAGGGCCCGGCGCCCGGTGAGCCCGAGGAGGCGGGATGGGCGCAGATCCGGGCGCCGGAGGGTGTGGGCGCGCCCACGCTCAACTTCGAGTACGAGCGGCACCATGTCACCCCGGTGTGGCCGAGCGTGTCCGGGGGGCAGAACGCCTCGCAGCATCTGGACATCAAGGTCGACGATCTGGCGGAGGCGGTGGAATGGGCGCTGGGCTGCGGTGCGGTTCTGGCCGATTTCCAGCCGCAGGACGAAGTCCGGGTGCTCCTGGATCCCGACGGGCATCCGTTCTGCCTGTTCCTCTAGCCCGCCGAATGTTCCTCTAGCCCGCCGAACGGCGCGCCGAACCGGGCCACCAGAGGGTGACCAGGTCGCGGCCGGACGAGCCCAGGTCGGGCGGGGATTCGTCGGAGACGCCGGCGTCCCGCAGCGCGTCGGCGACGTCGTCGCGGCGGTCCGGCGGCAGGCAGAGGCGGCGGCGGGTGACGTCCACGAGGGTCGCGAAGCTCTTGTACTCGGCCAGGGCCGGGCGGGTCCAGCGCTCGGCCGTCACCTGCAGGCCGAGCGCCTGCAGTGTCTCGATCACCTGCTCGGCCGTCGGGCCCTCGGGGCGCTCCAGGCCGTGGAACCTCTTCCAGTACGGGTTCAGCTCGGTCAGCGGGTGACGTACGGTGATCTCCGCGACCACGCGGCGGCGGGCGTGCCGGGTGAGAGCCGTGACGAACGGCTCCAGGTCGGGCACGTTGTAGATCACGTGATGGCAGAGCACCACGTCGGCCTCCGGCACCTCGGCGGCGACGTCGGGCCAGGTGCCGCACACGGCCGCGGGCGTCAGGCCCAGGGGCGCGGCGCGGCGTACGAGATCGTCCAGGAGCGGCCGGGAGGAGTCCACGACGGTCAGTCCGGTGGTGCGGGCGGCCAGCGGCAGGCTCGCGGAGCCGCCCCCGGCGCCGATGTCCAGCACCGATCCGCCTCCTGGCCCGAGCGCCTCCATCGCACGCTCGTAGGACGGTCCGCCGGGTTCGGCCAGATAGTGCTCGGTGCGCCGGGTGAAGACCTCCTCGGGCAGGACCCAGGGGGACTCCTCGACGGCGGAGAGGATCGGCTCGGGAATGCGCCAGGCCGCCAGGTCTTCGGCCCAGGCGCGCAGCAGGTGTTCGGTGGTGGTGCTCACGGTCTCTCTCACTGTGGTCATGCGGCCGCTCCCAGCCTGCGTCTCAGCATACGGGAGCCCAGATCGACGACGAGGATGACCGCGAGGACGGCGATGACCAGCGTCGACAGCTCGTCGTAGCGGAAGAGCCGGAGCGAGACCGCCAGTTCCTGGCCGACTCCCCCGGCGCCGACGAAGCCCAGCACGGTCGAGGTGCGCAGGTTGCACTCCCACTGGTAAAGCAGCAGCGAGGCCAGCCCGGGCGCGGACTGGGGCACGATGGCGAGCGCGGTGGTGCCCATGCGGCCGGAGCCGGTGAGGCGCAGCGCTTCCACCGGGGCCGGGTCCACGGCCTCCAGTTGCTCGGCGCACAGCTTGGCCAGCAGCCCCGCCCCGTGCACGGCGAGCGCCAGCGACCCTGCGGCGGCTCCCGGGCCGAGCATCGCGACGAACAGCAGCGCCCACAGCAGGTCGGGGACGCCGCGCAGCGTCGCCGCGGTCGTCCTGGCCGCGGCTCGGAGAGCGGGCGGCGCCTCGACGTTGCCCGCGATCAGGACGGCGAGCGGCAATCCCAGCAGGGCGGCGAAGAGGAGGCCGGTGAGCGAGATCTGCACGGTCTCCACGAGGGCGCCCGCCACGTCGGCCAGGAAGGCGCCGGAGAGGTCGGGCGACAGGAGGCCCTCGACGAGCAGAAGGGCTCCCCCGCCGCCTTCCGCGAGCGCGCCGAGGCTGAGGCCGGTGCCGTGGACGGCCCAGCCGAGCACGAGGGCGAGCAGCAGGGCGTTCAGCCAGCCGCGCCCCCGCCCGCCGTTCATCCACCCGGGCCCCCGCCTGCCCGTCCGATGCGGTCGGCCGCCGGGACGCGGTGGGTCGTCGGGAACGTCCTGAAGGGCCGCTCCGTCATGTCCGTCCTCGAGTGACCGGCTCATCGGGTCCGTCCTCGATCGCCGTAGACGCCGGCCGCCGCCGTCTCGTCCAGGGAGTCCCCGTCGTGGACCAGCCGGCCCTCGCGCATGGCCAGGATCCGCGGGAAGCGGCGGGCCACGGTCAGGTCGTGGGTGGCGACGACGACCGTCACCTCCCCGGCCGGTGCGCGAAGCGCCTCGACCACGGCGGCCGCCGTGACCGGGTCCAGACCGCTGGTCGGCTCGTCGGCCAGCAGCAGTCGCGGCCCGGGAAGCAGGGCGCGGACGACGGCGACCCGCTGGCGCTGCCCGCCGGACAGCTCCCGCACCCGCGCGGCGAGCGAGCCGGTGATCCCGTGCCGGTCGGCCAGGGCCGCGAGCCGGTCCTCGTACGCCGCGGGGACCCGGCCGGCGAGCACCCTGGCCCAGTCCCGGAGCCTCCAGGAGGGGCTGGTGCCCATGACGGCGTTGAGCCGGGCCGACAGCCCGGGCACCAGGTCGCCGCCCTGCCGGACGAAGCCGGCGGCCCGCCGGATCTCGCGGCGCTCGCGGGCGGTGCCGTACGGGTCCAGCCCGTTCACCCGTACCGTGCCGGTGGCGGGGACCGCGCCGAGCAGGGCGCGCAGCAGCGTCGACTTGCCCGCGCCGGACGGCCCGAGCAGCGCGACCCGCTCCCCTTCCGCGATCCGCAGCGTCACCCCGTCGACGGCACGCAGCCGCCGTTCGGGGAAGTCCACGGTCAGGTCTCGTGTCCGGAGTTCGATGGTGTGCCTTCCTTCACTGTTCGACGGTGAGCAGGCCGAGGTCGGCCGCGCTGCGGCGGACCTCGTCGTAGTCGGCGGCGGTGACCGTCACGTACCGTTTCGCCCGCATCAGGTCGAGCAGCGCCGGATCCCGGATCGACGTGAACGCCTCGGCGAGGGCGGCCCCGGCGGGCTCGCCGAGCGCCGTGCGCATCACCCACGGGTAGCCCTGGACGCAGCGTTCCTCGATCACGCGCAGCTTCCCGGCCGGGACCTTGCCCTCCTTCTCCAGGCGGCGCAGGATGCGCAGCTCGATGCCGCCGGCGTCGGCCTGCCCGCTCAGCACCGCCTGCGCGGTCGCGTCGTGCCCGCCCGTGAACGTCACCTTCTCCAGCGGCGGGCACTCGTCCACGCGCCGGGGCGAGCAGGCCGCGCCCGCCTCGGTGAGCATGATGCGCGGGTAGAGGCTGCCCGACGTGGAGCTGACGTCGCCGAACGCGAACGACTTCCCGGCCGCGACGACGTCCCGTTTCAGGTCCCGGTACGGCGAGTCGGCCCGCACCACGATCGCGGAGACGTACTGGGGCGTGCCGGTGTCGTGGTCGATCTCGGTGACGAGCGGGGTGAGCGGGACCTGCTGCTCTCCCTGGACATAGGTGAGCCCGCCGAGATAGGCCAGATCGATCCGGCCGCCGGCGAGCGCCGCGACGACCCCGGCGTAGTCGGAGGCCACGAACAGCTCCACCGGCACCCCCAGGCGGCGGTGCAGGTAGGCGGCGAACGGCTCGTACTTCGCCCGCTGCTGCTCGGGAGAGATGTTGGGGATCAGTCCGACGCGGAGCCTCTCGGGGAGGCCGCGCTCGTTCACGGCGGTCTCGGCCGCTCCTCCGCACGCCGTGGTGAGCGAGACGGCGAGGAGCAGCGCCAGGAGGAAGGGGCGCATAGCCGTACGGAATCATGGAATGCCGGTACGCGTCTTACGAACCTGTGACGTCCTCGGCCGCGTCGCTGACGGTGGAGATCGCCTGGCCTAACGTGAGCCGCATGAGTGCCGTTCGACTGCTGGCGGCCGGTGAGGCTCCGCTGCTGGCCCGCCCCTACTACGGCGACGGCGATCCCGGGCCCATCGTGGCCGCCCTGGCTCATGTGCCCGAGCTGCTGGAGGTGGCGCTGCCGTTCATCGGCGCCGCGCTCGGCCCGTCGGCGCTGTCGTGGCGGACCAAGGAGCTGGTGATCGTACGGGTCTCGGCGCTCGCCGGGTGCCGGTACTGCGTGCAGACCCACACGGCCGTCGCGCTCGACGCGGGCCTGTCGCGCGAGGAGATCCTGGCGTTGCGCCTGTCGCTCGACTACCGGGAGGTGTTCGCCGGCGCGGCCGAGCGCGCGGTGATCGCCTGGTCGGACGCCGTCGCGGCCGGGCACGGCCCCGTGTCCGGTCAGGCGCGGGACGGGCTGCGCGCGCACTTCGCCGAGCACGAGACGGTGGAGCTGACCGTGACGGCGGGGGCCACCCTGATGCTCAACCGCCTGGCCACCGCGCTCGAACTGCCCACCTCCCCCGGCACGCTGTCCCGCCTGACGTCGGAGGGCCTGCTGTGAGCGCCATCGCGGAGGCGGTGGCCGCCGGGCGGCTGCCCGGCCGGGTCTGGATGTACGCCGACTACCACTGCAACCTCGCCTGCACGTACTGCCTGACCGAGTCCGCGCCCGGCGTGCCGCGCCGCGAGCTGGGCCACGAGCGCATGGTCGAGATCGCCGCCGAGGCCGCGGAGCTCGGTTTCACCGACCTGGGGGTCACCGGCGGCGAGCCGTTCCTGCTGATGTCGCTGCCCGGGACGCTGGCGGAGATGGCCGAGCATCTGCCCGTGCTGGTCCTGACCAACGGCACGCTGTTCACGCCGAAGCGGCTCGCGCGGCTGGAGCCGATCCTGGGCCGCCGTGTGGCGATGCAGATCTCGCTCGACCGCCCCGACCCGGACGCCAACGACGGGATGCGCGGCCCCGAGAACTTCGGCAAGGTCGTCGAGGCCATCCCGCGGCTGGTGGAACGCGGCATCAGGGTCCGCATCGCCACCACCGTCGAGTCGATCGAGGAGGCCGAGCTCGACCGGCTGTGCGCCCTGCACCGCGACCTCGGCGTACCCGACGAGGACCACGTCATCCGGCCGATCGTCCGGCGCGGCCGTGCCGTGGACCACGGCCTCGGCGTGACCGCCCGGCAGCAGGACCTGCCCGCCGAGCTGACGATCACCACGGACGGGGCGTTCTGGAGCCCGTTCGGGCCGACCGTGTCCGCCGGCGTGGTGGACACGGACCTGCTCATCACCCGCACGACCCGCCCGCTCGGCGTGCCCGCGGGCGCCCTGCTCCGCCTCGTCGAGAACCGGCCGCCCGGCGACGACGTGGCGCTGAACATCCGTTGAGCGTGAGCCGTACAGGGGCCCGGTCGGGCACCATCTGACACCCGCCGCTCGCGGACGCGCCGGATGACGGCGTGCGTGATTAGGGAATCCGGCAGGCGACGATCTCTCGGCGTTCATGTCCGCGTCATCCGGGTCCGCCACGCTCCCGCCGTAGCCGGAGCACCCTCATTCCGGCGGGACGGAGAAAAGCGAACCATGGGTCGCGGGCATCACCACCATCATGACCATGGTCACGAGCTTCCCGGTGAAGCCGACCTGTCGATTCCCGACGAGGAGTTGTCCCCCGGGGAGCTGTCGCGGCGGCGGATGTTCCGCCGGGCGGGGCTGCTGGGCGCCGGCCTGACGGCCGCCGGCGTGCTCGGGACGGCGGGCGAGGCGGCCGCGGACGGCGACCAGGGCGTCGCCGGGCGCGGACGGGAGCCGCGGGACGGCTACCTGTGGCTGGCGGGCGACCACCACATCCACACCCAGTACAGCAGCGACGCCGTCTACCGGGTCATCGACCAAGTGCGGCACGGCAACGCCTATGGTCTCGGCTGGATGGTCATCACCGACCACGGCGGCGCCACGCACGCGAAGATCGGTGTGGACAAGGTCAACCCGGACATCGTGGCCGCCCGCGAGGCGGTCAAGGACACCCTGGTCTTCCAGGGCCTGGAGTGGAACATCCCGGCGGCCGAGCACGGCACCGTGTTCGTCGCCCCGGGGCAGCACGAGGTCGCCACGCTCAAGGAGTTCGAGAACTCCTTCGACGGCTCGGTGAAGGGCGCCGGAGCGAGCACGCCGCAGAACGAGGCGCTGGCCATCGCCGGGCTGAACTTCCTGGCCGACGCCGTCCGGCGGCGCCGGATCCCCGACGCGCTGTTCCTCGCCAACCACCCGTCCAGGAAGGGCCTGGACTCGCCGCACGAGATGCGCGGCTGGCGGGACGCTCAGCCGTCCATCGCGGTCGGCATGGAGGGCGCGCCCGGCCACCAGGCGGCGGGCATCGCCAAGCCGCACGGCCCCGGCGGCGGACGCGGCTACTACGACAGCAACCCGGGCGCCGACTCCTTCCCGGGCTACCCGGCCGAGAGCTACAAGACGTTCGGCGGGTTCGACTGGATGACGGCCACCGTGGGCGGGCTGTGGGACAGTCTGCTGGCGGAGGGCAAGCCGTGGTGGATCACCGCGAACTCCGACGCGCACTGGGTGCACGGCGACACCAGCGACCGCGGCCCGAACAGCAACTTCAACGCCAACGGCAAGTACGAGGACCCGATCTACAAGGGCGTGCCGAACTTCGGGGCCGGCGACTTCTGGCCCGGGTACTACAGCCGCACCCACGTCGGCAGCCAGGGCTTCTCCTACCGCGCCGTCATGAACGGCCTGCGTGCCGGACGCGTCTGGGTCGACCACGGCGGGCTGATCAGCGGGCTCGTGGTGCGGGCGCGGGCGGCGGGCACCGGGCAGCGCGGGGTCACCCTCGGCGGCACGCTGCACGTGCGGCTGGGGGCGCGGGTCGAGCTCACCATCGAGATCACCCTGGCCGGGCGGCCCAACTGGGCGCAGTTCGTGCCGACGCTGGCCCGGGTGGACGTCATCCAGGGCGACGTCACCGGCCCGGCCGCCGACAAGGACGCCTTCACCACGCCTGCCACGAAGGTCGTGCAGTCGTACGAGGTGAACAAGAGCACCGGCACGGTCGCCTTCACCTACCAGCTGGGCGTCGTCGACCGGCCGGTGTACGTGCGGCTGCGCGGCACCGACGGCGGGCGCAGCGCCCCCGGCCTGCTGGGCGCGGCCGTGGACCCGCACGGGCCCCAGATCGACGTGTACGGCGACGCCGACCCGTGGAACGACCTGTGGTTCTACAGCAACCCGATCTGGGTGCTGCCGCGCCGATGACCGGGCCGATGATCCTCGGTGTCGACGCGGGATCGCGTACCCTTCCGGAGGCCGAGCACCTGCTCCACACCGTGGCGCGGGCGCTCGGGCTGCCGGGCGGCACGATCGGCTGCACCCATTTCGTCCCGGCCGGGACGGGCGAGCCGCACATCGCCTGCTCGCTGGCCGTACCGGGGCCGGTCGCGGGCCTGCCCGGCGTTCCGGAGGTTCCGGACGTGTCGTGGGCGCTCGCCGAGCGCCGGGCCGGGCCGCTGGCGGACGGGGCGGCGCTGGCCGCGGCCGAGCACGGCGAGCGGCGGGCCGGGCGGGTGGTCACCTACCCGGGCCGGGACGGGCTCACCGGGACCGTGAGCGTGGGCGCGCTTCTCGGCGGGTCGGCCATCGAGCGGGTCCTGGTGCTCGCCTCCCCGGACCCGCCCGGCGACGACGTGCTCGTCGTCACGGCCGGCCACGTGCGGCCGGTGTGGCGGGACGGCCTGATGACGCTGCTGGCCATGCCCGCCGCCGGCGGGCGCATCGCCCCCGCCGAGGTGCCGAACCCGACCCCCTGCTGCGCCGACCACGCGTAGTTACCTGGGGCCGGTGAGGCGGCGCTCGCCGGCCGTGGTGAGGACGAAGACCTGCCAGTTGTAGTACGCGTAGTAGTTGCGCGGGTCGCGCTTGATCTGGCGGGCGTGCAGGAGGATGGCGTTCACGTACGCCTGCGAGTGGTTGTAGGCGTACAGGGCGCGCCGGTAGTTGCGCGGGGCGCCGCTCGCCCGCAGGTAGTTGGCGGCGGCCATGACGGCGTCGTGGGGGTCGTGGACGTCGCCGCCCATGCCGTAGGCCCGCCAGGTACCCGGCATGAACTGCATGGGCCCCTGGGCGCCGGTGTGGCTGGGTGACTTGACCCGCCCGAACTTCGTCTCGGCGAGCATGACCGCCGCCAGCACCTCCCACTCCACGCCGAAGCGGCGCTCGGCCTTCTTGAAGTAGCCGAGCAGCTCGGCCGCGGGGCGGGGCGCCTGGACCTTGAACACGGCGGACGGCTTGATCGGCCGGGCCAGGACGAGCAGGTCGCGGATGGCCTTGGCGTTGTCCTTGGCCTGGGCGGCGAGGGCGGCGGGCAGGCGGGCGAAGGCGCGGTCGGCGACCTCGGGGTGGCGGGCGGCGTAGCGGTAGACGCGCTGCTGGTAGAGGGCGAGCAGCTCGACGTCCGCGGGCGGCTTGCCCTTCTTGTCCCACCGGTCGATGGCGGCGTTGAGCGCGGTGGTGGTCTTGCGCAGCTCGGCGGCCAGGCGGCCGGCGTTCTCGGGAACCGGCCGGCCGGGGGCGGGGAGCTCCTCGGCGGACGCGGCAGGGGTGCTCGCCGCGGGGGACGGCGTGCGGGCCGGGGCCGCGCCGGCCGCGCCTCCCGACGGTGCCGACGCGCCGCAGGAGGCGGCTCCGACGAGGGCCGCCACCGCGGCGGCGGCGAGGACGGGACGGCGTGGGCGGTGCTGGCGTTCGCGTTCCTCCATGGTCGGCCAACCTACCGGCTGCGGCGGCCCGCTTCCGCACGACTCGGCAGCGGCGCGTCCCGTGCCGGTGCCGAGTCGTTGCGGAAGCGGGCCGGCGGCCGTCGGACGAAGCGCAGGTCACTCGTACGGCGTCAGGAACTCCCGCGGCTTCAGCGCCCGCGCCACGATCCGCACGTCACCGATCCATCCGTAATATCCCTGCCCGTACCTCTGCGCGAACTGCGTCCCTCCGATCGCGAACGGCTTGCCCAGCGTGGAGATGCCCTTCGACGGCTGGGTGGGATTCCGGGCGATCTTGGAGCCGTCCACGTACACCACGGTCCGGCGCGCGTCGTTCACCACCGCGACGTGCGCCCAGCGCCCGACCGGCAGCGCGTGGCTCCACGAGGTCGGGTCGGCGTCCCGGTCGGTCGGGTACACGACGAACTGCAGGAACCGCTCGGGCGACAGGTTGAGGCTGCACGTCGGCTCCTCGGGCGACCAGCCGCTGGTCTTGCCGGCGTCGCCGCTGCGGCCCTCCCAGCTCAGGATCCCCATCCAGGCGTGGTCGCCGACGAACGGATCGGGCAGCTTGATGAACGCCTCGATCGTGTACCCGGACTCGAACCTCATGCTGTTGATCGGCGCGCCGACGGCCGACCTCAGCACCGCGCCGCGGTCCGGGCCCTTGCCGCCGTCGAAGCGCAGGCTGGCGTGCGCCGGCTGGCCCTCGTGGTGCTCGGCCGACCACTTCAGCACCTCGGGGGCGCTGGCGTGCAGCAGCTCCATGGTGAGGTCGTTGCCGCCCCCGGTGAGGTCGCGGGCGACCGCGCCCGCCGGGACGACGGCACCGTCCGTGCCCGCGCCGGCCAGCCCCTCGGCGTCGAAGCGCCAGTACGCCACCGTGCCCTTCGGCATCACGGCCTTCGCCGGTCGCGGCGGGGGCGGCGTACGCGGCGCGAAGCCGGCGAAGCGCTCGTCGAAGTCGATCTCGATGCTGAAGCGGTCCACGGGGCCGGTCAGCTCGAGGTTCTCCGCCTCCAGCGGGGTGCGGTCCTCGGGGTCGCGCGCCAGCAGCCACGGCGACAGCGTCTCCACGTCGATGACGTTCCGCGCGAGGTCGAAGGCGTACAGGCGGACCATGCCGGCGCCGCCGTAGTAGCGGTCCTGGTAGTTGGCGATGTGCACGTGGACGTCGTGGCCGGCGTCGTTCTTCAGCACCGTGCGCCCGGGGGGCCAGTAGTGCCCGTTGAGCGTCAGGAAGATCTGGTCGTTGCGCCGGACGAGGGCGTCCCACAACCGCTGCCCGTACTGCGACAGCGCCGCCTTGCCCGACGCGTCGGCCCAGGCCAGGTCGTGGGTGGTGAGGATGGCGGGCAGGGTGCGGTTGGCGTCGATGACGCCCTGCGCCCACTGGATGCCCTTGTCGGAGATGCGCCAGTCGAGCGCGAGCACCAGCCACTCCCGCCCTCCGGCCGCCAGAACGTGGTAGCTGTTGTAGCCGTCGGGCGAGGCGCCGCGGAACGTCGGCATCCTGGCGAACCTGGCCGGGCCGAACGCCCGCAGGTACGCGCTGTCGCCGCGCTGGTCGTCTCCGCCCCTGATGTCGTGGTTGCCGGCCAGCACGCTGTAGGACAGCCTGCCGTCGATGGCCTTGAAGGCGTCGCTGGCCAGGCCGATCTCGTGCTCGCTGCCGTGCTCGGTCACGTCGCCCAGGTGCGTCATGAACGCGATGTTCCTCCTCTCCCGCTCGCCGGTGAGGAAGCGGAACGTCTGGCGTAACGGGGCGGGGTCGGAGCTGTCCTCGTCGAAGAGGTACTGCGTGTCGGGCAGGACGCCGATGGTGAAGCGCGGGCTTTCCCGGTCGTACCTGCCGCCGCCCGTCGCGGCCTGGGCGGGGGCGGCGCCGATGAGGGCTCCGGAGGCCGCCGCGGCGGGCGTGGCGACGGCCGCCTGCAGCAGCGTGCGGCGGCCGAGGGAGGGGTGGGTCATGGGTTTCTCCGTTTCAGGGTGCCGCGCAGCACCATGATCGGCTCACATGGCCCGGTGGTGCCCCGGGCGCTAACGCCCGCCCTCCGCCGGTGGAAATCTTCGGCCCCTGGCAGGGCGAAAGGTTCATGGGTCGCCGGGCGGGCCGCCCTGCCGGCGTAAGGCCCGGGGAGAGGCGCCCAGCTCGCGGCGGCAGGCCTTGTTGAACGCCTGCAGGTCCGGGATGCCCACGGCGGCCGCGATCGCCGGGATCGCCAGCGTCGACTCGCGCAGGAGGTGCAGTGCGCGGGTCATGCGGCGGCGGCGGATGTAGGCGACCACGGTGTGGCCGGTGTGCGCGCGGAACAGCCGGGTGAGGTGGTTGTGGGACACGCCGGCGGCGCGGGCGATGCCGGGCACGGTCAGCGGCGCGGCCAGGTCCGCCTCGATCTGCTCGATCGCGGCGGCCACGACGGCGTCCGGGCCGCCGGCCACGGGCAGGCCGGCCACCCGCCAGAGCACCGTCCACACCTCCGCCGCCGCCCGCGCCCGCGTGTCCGGCACTGCGGCGATGGCCTGCCGGAGCGAGGCGGCGATGAGGGGCGCCTGGTCCCCGGCGTCGCGCATCACGGCCACGTCGCGCCGGTCGCCGTCGCCGGGGAGGCGGAAGTGCGCGTACAGGTGCTCCGACCGGCCTCGATAGTGGTAGTGCACCTCGGCGCCGGGCGGGATGAGGCTGACGTGGCCCGGTCTGATCGGGTGCGCGGTGCCCTCGAGCACCAGCTCGGCGGTGTAGCCGTACAGGTGGAGCTGCCAGAGGTCGGGCAGCTTGAACACGTCGTGGGAGCTGACGACGCCGTGCACGCCGACTCCCGCCCCGGCGACGGCGGGAGGGTCGGACAGCGCAAGGGTCACCCGGTGCATAGACGCATATATAGGTGAAAACGGACCACTAGTCGATGATTACAACCCACGACATGACATATGCATGATCGTACCTTCGAGGCATGCGAACCACTTTGCTGACTTCGGTGGAGGTGGCCCGGTTCGTCGCGGCCGGCTACCTGCGGCTCGACGCGGTCGTCCCGGACGAGCTGAACGACCAGGCCGTCGACGTGCTGGAGGCGGGCATCCCCGCGGTGCCGTACGGGACGCCGCTCAAGGAGGCCTTCCCCGAGGGGTCCTTCGCCCGCAGGCTCGTCGAGGTGCCGGAGGTCGCCGGGGCCCTGCGCTCCCTCGTCGGCCCGGACCCGACCGTCGACCACCACGCCGTGCACGTACGCGAGCCGCGCGGCGGCGAGGCGCAGCCGCTGCACGCCGACGCCATCATCGACACCCGCACGGACGCCTTCGACGTGCAGCTCATGTACTACCCGCGCGAGGTGACCGCGGACATGGGCGGCACCCTGGTGGTGCCCGGCAGCCACCTGCGCCGCACCAACGAGAGCGACACCGGCCGCTACCAGAACCTGCGCGGCCAGACCCGTCTGACGTGCCCGGCCGGCACCGTGATGCTGCTGCACCACGGCATCTGGCACGGCGGCCGGCGCAACGACAGCGACCAGCGCCGCTACATGTTCAAGATCCGCTTCAACCCGACCGTGCCCCAGGTGCTCCTGTGGGACACCGCCGATCTGGCCGACCCGGCCGTGGCCGCCGAGCTGAACCGGCGTTTCCCCTGGTACGAGCCCGCGACCGGGCGGCTGGAGGTCCACAACCGGGTGCTGCTGTGGCGGGCGATGACCGCCGACCCGGCCTTCGACATCGACTACTGGACGACACGTGTGAACAACCGCCCCGGGAGGGTCGCATGAAGCAGCAGGTCCTGGTTCTCTACCTCGCCACGTCCGCGCTCGACGCGCCCGTGGTGGGATGGTCGTCCTACGACGGCACCGGGCGCACCCATCCGACCGCCGGGGACGGGGACGAGCCGCCGTACGAGACCGGGGTGGACGCCCTGCGCGACGGCTGGCGGCTTTTCCAGGCGTCGCAACTCATCCCGCCGTACCCCGGAAGCGAATACGACACGTCGTTCCTCAAGCACGAGTTCTTCTTCGAGAAGCTGTCGTAGTGACTTATGGTGTGGATCGCCCATGGAGGTCCGGGAAAGGAGCGGAATGCCGGATGTCCGCCCGCTCCGGCCGGGCGATCCCGAGTGGATGGGCGGTTACCGGCTCGTCGGCGTGCTCGGCTCCGGCGGGCAGGGAACGGTCTACAAGGCGGTGGCCGGCGGCGGTCGCGAGGTCGCCGTCAAGGTGCTGCACAGCCACCTGAGCGGGGACGACGACGTCACCAAAGGGTTCCTGCGGGAGGTGGAGGCGGCGCGGCGGGTGGCGGCGTTCTGCACGGCCGCGGTGCTCGACGTCGGGATGCTGGACGACCGGCCGTACATCGTGAGCGAGTACGTCCCGGGCGACACGTTGCAGCAGGTCGTCCGGTCGGCCGGGCCGCGTTCCGGCGGGGCGCTGGACCGGCTGGCGATCTCCACGCTGACCGCGCTGGCCGCCATCCACCAGGCCGGGATCGTGCACCGGGACTTCAAGCCGGGCAACGTGCTCATGGGGCCCGAGGGGCCGATCGTCATCGACTTCGGGATCGCCAAGGCGCTGGACGCCACGACGATGGCGTCCGGGCCGGTGGGGACGCCGACGTACATGTCGCCGGAGCAGTTCGAGGGGCGGCGGATCGGGCCGGCGTCGGACGTGTTCAGCTGGGCGGGGACGATGGTGTTCGCCGCCACCGGGCGCCCGCCCTTCGCCGGGGACACGGTCCCGGCCCTCATGAACGCCATCCTGAGCGGTGCCGCCGACCTGTCCGGCGTGCCGCCGCACCTGCTGGACCCGATCCGGGAGTGCCTGTCCAAGGACCCTGCCGCCCGGCCGCTTCCCGCGGACCTGTTGCAACAACTGATCAGGCGGACCGGACCCGCCCTCCAGCCGCCCGGCGCGGCCTCCGCGGGTTCCCAGCCCGGACCGGCGGGCCGGCCGTCGTCCGGGGGTCCGTCCACGCCGACGGGCCACCCACCACCCATCGGTGCACCATCCGGACCCACGAGCCGACCATCCAGACCGGCGGGCGGGCCGGCGTGGGGCGGGCCGGCGACGGGCGGGCCGGCGACGCCGGCGACTCGCCCGCCCGACATCTCCCCGTCCGGGCCGGTCGGGGCGTGGTCCGGGGCGGCGGGCCCGCGCTCTTCGGACCCTGAAGCGGTGCAGGCAGGGCCGCCCGCGGGTCACCACGCCGGGCAGGCGTTCCCGGTGCCCTCGCAGGCGGGCCAGGCGCTTCCGGTGCACCCGCAGGCAGGGCAGGCGTTTCCGGTGCACCCGGGGCCTGGGCAGGCGGTCGACGTGGCCACCTCGCCGAGCGGCGGGCGGGTCAGCCGCCGGGCCGTGCTCAGCGCCGCGGCCGCCGCCGCTGCCACGGCGGCCGTTTCCGCGTTCGTGATCTTCCGTCCGGATGGCGGGTCGCTACGGCCCGGAGGCGGCGCGTCCTCCTCCCCCGGCGGCGACGCGTCCTCCCCCACGACGACCACCACGGACGCGAGCCCGACCACCACGGACGCGACCTCGCCATCCACCCGGAAGACGACCGCTTCCGCCGCCGCGGAGCCGTTCGGGACGCAGGTCGGGGAGCCCGTGCGGCTGGCCGGCGGATCCGGCGCGCCCGCGGCTCTCGCCGCGAGCGGGAGCGGCGTCGCGTGCGGCACGGCCAACGGGACCGTGCTCGCCTGGGACCTGGACAAGTCCAGGGTCACCAAGCTCGGCGACGGCGGCGGCAAGGCAGTGTCCGTGGCGTACGGCCTGTTCAACGGCGCCACCGCCGTGGCGTCCGGGCACTCCGACGGCACGATGCGCCTGTGGAGCACGTCCGGCCGCAACCTGGCCTCACGCCGGGCCGGCGACCCGATCATCGCCGTGGCGGTCGTGGGTGCCCGGGCCATCGCCGTGTCGCAGAAGTACGACGACATGCGGGACTATCGCAGCACCGTACGGCTGTGGGACATCGCCACGGGCGACCAGATCGGCGCCACGAGCACCGAGCACCAGCAGGGCGTCAGAGGGCTGGCGTTCGGCTGGCTCGGCGACGACGACGTGCTGGTGACGGGCGACGGCAAGCAGAACGTCCGGGTGCGCCGCCTGTCCACGGGAGTGGTCACGCACTCGTTCAACACCGGACAGATCGGCGGCATCGAGCTGCTGGCCTGCGGCACGGCGAGGAACAAGCCCATCCTGGTGTCCACCCACCTGGACGCCACCTTGCGGGTGTACGACCTGGCCACCGGCAAACGCAGGAAGAAGTGGACCTACAGCGACCAGAGCCCGGACGACCGCGGCGCCGTGGCCCTGGCCGCGGGGCTGCTGGGCGACGTGCCCATCGCGGCCGTCGCGCACGCGCCGTACGGCGGCGAGGTGATCGTCCGCGTCTGGAACCTCGACGACGGCGAGATCATCGGCGTGCTGGGGCCCGGTGAGGGCGGGGCGATCCGCACGCTGGCGCTGGCCGAGCAGGCCGGGCGACCGGTGATCGCGGGCGCCGGCGACGACGGGCTGCTGCGGGTCTGGAGCCTGGGCCCCACCTGAGCCCCGGCCCCGCCTGAGCCCCGGCCCCGCCTGAGCCTGGGCCCCGCCGTGCGGCGGCGGGGTCAGCGGCGGCGCGAGGTCAGGGGGCGGTGTCGGTGGCGGCGCTGGACGTGCCGCCTGCGCCGCCGGCCCAGCACCCAGCCCACCGCGAGGAACACAGCCCCGATCGGGGTACGCGCCAGCCTGCGCAGGATCATGGCCTTGAGGAAGCGTTTCATCCGCTCACCCCTGCCCACGGCGGGGCTTGCGACGCGCAGGTGTTGTGTGATGTCGTGCCGCATCGTCATAAGGGAGGCGTCGTCGTGCCGTTCATCGTCGATCTGACCAGCGGGACCGTCGAGCGTGATCACCGATCCGGCGAGCCCGGACATTACGGCGGGACCATCCTCGGGCTGCGGCTCCTGGCCGAGCGCACCCCCGCCGGGCTGGATCCCTACGACCCGCGCGCGTTGTTGTACGTGGCGGCCGGGATGCTGGGCGGGACGCGCGCTCCCGGCCTGGCCAAGGCCGTTTTCCTGGCCAAGTCGCCGTTGACGGGCGTCGCCGGGGAAGCGCATGCGCTGGGCCCGTTCGCGGCCGGGATGCGCGGGGCCGGCGCCGAGGCCCTGGCCGTCACCGGCCGCGCCCAGCGGCTCTCCTACCTGCTGATCCACGAGGGCGAGGTCTCGTGCCACGAGGCCGAGGAGCTGCGCGGGCTCGGGACCGCCGCCACGACCGACGCGCTGAGGTCCCGCCACGGCCAGAAGGCGAGCGTGGCGGCGATCGGCCCGGCCGGGGAGAACCTCGTGCGGTACGCGAGCGTCGTGACCGACCGCGCCTACGCCGCCGGCCGGTACGGGATCGGCGCGGTGTTCGGGGCCAAGAACCTCAAGGCGATCGTGTGCGTCGGCGACGCGCCGGCCGAGGTCGCCGACCCGGACGCGGTCGCGGCGATCGCCTCCTACTACCGGGACTCGCTCACCACCAACACCCTCGCGAAACTCCAGGTCGGTGAGCCGGGGTTCGCGGGATGGGTGGGCGAGCCGCCCGCGCCCGGGTACGCCGCCGTGCGGAACTTCTCCGTCACCGGCGCGGCCGGCCTGCGGGTTCCCCAGGCGCGGGACTACGACGGGCGGGCGGTGGCGCTCAGGGGCGCCTGTCCCGGGTGCCCGAACGACTGCCTCAAGGTGTACGCGCCGCACACGACGGCCGAGCGCAGGTCGGGCGGGCTCGGCCAGGAGGCGTTCCTGTCGCTGGGGTGGAACCTCGGGATCGACGACCTCGACACGATCCTGGACGCCAACGCGCTCTGCAACGATCTCGGGCTCGACCAGGTCTCCCTGGGCGGGACGCTGGCGTTCGCCATGGAGTGCGCGGAGCGCGGGCTGCTCCCCGGCGGGCCCGCGTTCGGCGACGCCGCGGCGCTGCCCGAGCTGATCAGGGACGTGGCGACGCGCACGGGCGGCCTCGGCGGGCTGCTGGCCGAGGGGGCGGAGCGGGCGGCCGGGCGGCTCGGGCCCGCGACCGCGCCGTACGCGATGACCGTCAAGGGCGCCGAGCTGCCGTGCTTCGACCCGCGCATCCAGCCGGGGATCGGCCTCGGGTACGCCATCGCCCCCAACGGCCCCCGCTACGACGCCCTGGAGCACGATCTCGACTTCGACCCGGTCGCCGGGCTGGCCTACAGCTTCCCCGAGGCGCGCCGGATCGGCGCCGAGCCCGCGCCGGCCGGGCGGCTCGACGCCGAGCGAGGGCGGCGGAGCGCCCGGCTGCTGCGGCTGTGGAGCGGGCTGGACGCGCTCAACCTGTGCGTGTTCGCCTCCTCCCCCACCAGGCCGCTGACCATCGACCACCTGACCGCGCTGACCGGTGCCGTGCTCGGCCAGAACTTCACCCTGGAGGATCTCCTGGCGGCCGGGCAGCGGCGGCTCGACGAGATGCGCGCGTACGCCGAGCGCGAGGGCGCGGCCGGTCGCGACGACCTGCCCGCGCGCCTGCACGACGAGCCGGTCACCGACGGCCCTCACAAGGGCGCGGTGCTGGACCGGGAGGCGTTCGCGACCGCCCGCGACGCCTTCTACGCCGAGCTCGGCTGGTCCTGACACAGGCGCCCGCCGGCCCGGCGACGAACGCGGGGAAAGTCCCAAAAACGATCGACCGCCCTCTGGTCGCGATGGCCCGGCTGCCGGCCGCCGGCGATCCGCCCACGGCGGTGGTCGTGGCCAACGCGGCCTCGGCCGTCGGCGCTACGCCGCGGAAAAGCTCGCGCCGGACGCCCACGCCCTCATGGACCGACCGGCGCCCCCTCCTCACGGCTCATCGGTGAAGCGGGCCGGTCCCATTCGGCGGGAAGGCCGAAGGCGGCGAACAGGCCGGTGTCGTGGAAGGCCGTGATCTCCGTGATCAGCCCCGCCTCGATGCGCAGCACGCCGATCCCGAACGCGCGGAAGGTCGTGTCCCCGGGTGCCCGGACGTAGACCGCCGCCGCGGGCTGCCGGTTGGCCCCGACCGGCACCATGCGGAAGGAGCCGACGTACCAGGGAGCGTCGGCGTCCCAGCTGGCCTCCAGCGACGCCACGACCGCCGCCCGCCCGTGGAACCACATCGGGTAGGGAGGCATCGTCGCCCGCACGTCGGCGGCGAGCAGCTCGGCCACGGCGGCGAGGTCGGCCCGTTCCATGGCGTCCATGTACCGCCGCAGCACCGCCCGCTCCTCCGGCGACGGCTCGGCCGACGGCGCCCAGTCCGCGCGGCGCTCGGGCAGGTGCTGGCGCATCGTCGCCCGGGCCCGCTGGAGAGCGCTGTTCACCCCGGCCACGCTGCCCTCCAGCAGGGTCGCGACCTGTTTGGCGGGCCAGCCGGCCACGTCACGCAGGATCAGCACCGCCCGCTGCCGGGGCGGCAGGTGCTGGAGCGCGGCCAGGAACGCCAGCTCCAGCGTCTCCCTGGAGACCGCCACGGCGTCCGGCGCGGCCTCACCGGGCGCGGCGGGCTCCCACAGCCGGTCGGGGAACGGCTGCAGCCACGCGATGTCGTTGCGCGGCGGCAGATCCACGCTGGGGTCGGACGGCGCCGCCAGGTGGTGCGGCAGGACCCGCCGCGCCCGGCCGTCGAGGGCGTCGAGGCAGGCGTTCGTCGCGATCCGGTACAGCCAGGCCCGGAACGACGAACGGCCCTCGAAGGCCCGCAGCCCCCTCCACGCCCGCAGGAACGTCTCCTGCACCAGGTCCTCGGCCTCCTCGACCGAGCCCAGCATGCGGTAGCAGTGCGCCAGCAGC
The DNA here is from genome assembly GCF_008065375.1 of Nonomuraea sp. SYSU D8015. Taxonomy (GTDB): domain Bacteria; phylum Actinomycetota; class Actinomycetes; order Streptosporangiales; family Streptosporangiaceae; genus Nonomuraea. The sequence goes on along the minus strand of NZ_VJYI01000012.1, from coordinate 171,119 downwards.
TCGCCCCGATGCCGCTCGACCAGCGCCGCGAACGCGGGCTCGTCCCCGGCTCGCGCCGCCGCCACGGTCGCGTCGTCACCCGCGTGCGCCGCTGTCGCGGTCGCTTGGTGGCCCGCCGGCGCGGCCGGCGCGGTCGCGTTCTCGTCGCCCATCCCCGTTTCACGCTCCCCGTTGCCCGGCCGATCCCGTCGCAGGTGGCCAAGCTATCAACGTGGGCGCGCCCTCCCCGCCCGAAAGGCGGAGATTTCTGATGCCCGACTACAATCAGTAACGAAAGGAGAGGCCGGTGCAGAGTGACGGTGAGCTTGCGCTGGGCGGTCTGCTCGAGACCACGCACCTGGCGGCCATGGAGGACCTCCCTGCCCTCGTGGCCGAGCACGCGCGCCTCATCGGCTTCTCCCAGACCATGATCTACGTGTGCGACCTGCAGCAGCAGCGCCTGGTGCCGCTGCCGGGCCAGCTCGACGCGTCCGGCGACCCGCTCGAGCCCATGGGGATCGACTCCACCTTGGCCGGCCGCGCGTTCCGGGCGGTGGAGATCGTCCAGTCGAGGCCCGACCCCCAGGAGGAGGGACCCCGACGGTTGTGGCTGCCGCTGCTGGACGGCACCGAGCGGATCGGCGTGTTCGGGGCGACCGTGCCCGAGGGCGACGAGCTGGTCGATTGGCGGGCCAAGCAGCTCGCTGCGCTGGTCGCGGTACTCGTGATCAGCAAGCGGCCGCACAGCGACTCGTACGCCCGCCTCGTCCGCGCCCGCCCGATGACCCTGTCGGCGGAGGTGCTGTGGAACCTGCTGCCGCCGGGCACGTTCGCGAACGACGACGTGGTGATCAGCGCCGCGCTGGAGCCCGCGTACGAGATGGGCGGCGACGCCTACGACTACGCGATCGACGGCGACTCCCTGCACGTGTCGCTGTTCGACGCGATGGGGCACGACACGTCGGCCGGGCTGACCGCCACCGTCGCGATGGGGTCGTGCCGCCACAACCGCCGCCAGGGCATGGAGCTGCCCGAGATCAGCGAGGCCATCGACACGGCGATCAAGGAGCAGTTCACCGGCCGGTTCGCCACCGGCATCCTGGCCCGTCTCGAGCTGCGGAGCGGCCTGCTGAGCTGGGTCAACCGGGGCCATCACCCGCCGCTGGTGATCCGCGGCGGACAGCGGGTGGCCACGCTGGAGAGCGTTCCCGTGCCGGACCCGCCGATGGGCTTGGGCCTGGGGATGTCGGGGGGCCTGCGCCGCTACCAACTGCAGCGCGGCGACCGGCTGTTGTTCTACACCGACGGCATCATCGAGGCGCACAGCCCGGACGGTGAGCTGTTCGGGCTGGAGCGTTTCGCCGACTTCATCGTCCGCCACGAGGCCGACGGCGTGTCGGCGCCCGAGACGCTGCGCCGGCTGATCCAGGCGATCCTGCGGCACCAGAACGGGCGGCTGCAGGACGACGCGACCGTGATGACGGTCGAGTGGGCCGCCCACCGCCCGGACCAGCTCACGATATGAGGCGGCGGCCGTTCAGGACCTGGCGCTCGACCGTCATCGGTGGAGCAGGCGGGCGGGCACGGCGTCCGCCAGCGCCTTGTAGCCGGCCGGGCTCAGGTGCAGGCCGTCGCCCACGTCGTACGGCGCCGACAGCCGCCGGGGGTCGGCGGGGTCGCGGACGGCGCGGTCGAAGTCGATGACCGCGTCGAACGCGCCGCTGGTGCGGATCCACTCGTTGACCGTCTGCCGGGCCGTCTCGCGGTGCCCCTGCGGGTCGTCGTAGGAGTGGCCGCCGAAGGGGGTGATCGTCGCCCCGTACACCGCGAGGTCGTGCGCGTGGGCACGGACGATGATCTGTTCGTACGCGGCGATCAGGTCGTCGGCGACCTTCTTCTGGGCCTCCGGCGTGGCCGCCGCGGTGCCGAGGTCGTTGACGCCCTCGAAGACGATCAGCCACCGCGCGCCGCTGCGGGCCAGCACGTCGCGGTCCAGCCGGGCCAGCGCGCTGGGGCCCAGGCCGTCGTTGAGCACCCGGTTGCCGCCCGCCGCCTGGTTCGCGACGGCCACGCCGGCGGTGCGGCGGTCGGCCCGCAGCCGGTCGAACAGCTGGTCGGGCCAGCGGTTGTTGAGGTTCGTGGTGGAGCCCCTGCCGTCGGTCAGCGAGTCGCCGAGCAGCACGAGCGCGGCCGTGGACGGCTTGGACCAGACCTCGACGGCGCTGAGGAAGTACCAGTGGTCGACGGGGGTCGCCCCGGCGAGGTCGGCGGCGTCGGCCTGGTTGCCCATCGCCAGGTAAGAGGTGGTGCGGGAGCCCGGGTGCGAGGTGATGGAGGAGGAGGCCTGACCGTCGGCGAGGTACGCGGTCACGGTCAGGACGGAGCCGGGCGCGAGCGTCAGCTCCAGCGGGTCGGACACCACCTGCGCGCCGACCGGGACGACCGTGGAGGGACGGCCGTGGAACGTCACCGGCCGCGCGGTCCCCGGCTGGATCGCGCTCACGCCCGCCTTCCCGCCGGCCGGTGACGCGACGGTGACCCGCGTGATGGGCAGCGGAGCGCCGCCGAAGGCGTTGGAGAAGCGCAGGCGCGCCCGCGGGCCGCCGACCGACACCCGCACGGTCTGGCGCAGCGTGCTGTCCGCCATGACCAGGCCGTCCTGCGTGTACGGGGCGGGCGGCATGTTGTGAGGCTCCGTCAGCTGCGGCATCGCGGTCCAGGTGTCGACCCAGCGCCCGCCGGGGACGTCGCCCGCGTCGGTCGCGGGCGAGGCCGTCAGCATCCCGGTCCCTAACATCGCGACGATCGCCAGCTTCAGTCCTCTGCCCATCACCGGATCCGTCTCTCGAAATTTCCGTCCCTGTCCGCCGGGGAGCCGGTGGTGAAAGTTTCACCCAGGCGGCCGCACTGCCGTGGGAATGCCCCAGGCAGCCGACGAAATCGTAGCGGATTCCGAAATCTTTTCATTGATGCACTGAAACTTTCTTGAGACGCTCGTCCACCACCGGCTACGACACGGAGGACGCAGTGCGCTCGAATCGCCCCCGGTCCTGGATCATCGCGGCCGCTCTCGCCGCGCTCACCGCCCTCGCCTTACTCGCCGCCCCGACCGCGCAGGCCGCTCCCGGCTGCCGCGTGGAGTACAAGGTGACCAACCAATGGTCGAATGGCTTCGGCGCGAGTGTTAGCGTTACCAACCTGGGTGATCCGCTCACCGGCTGGCGGCTGACCTGGTCGTTCACCGCCGGGCAGACGATCACGCAGCTCTGGAACGGCACCGTCACGCAGTCCGGCGCCCAGGTCACCGTCTCCAACGCCTCCTACAACGGGACGCTGGCCACCGGCGCGAGCACCTCGTTCGGCTTCAACGGCACGTGGAACGGCTCCGCCAACCCCGACCCGGCGGACTTCGCGGTCAACGGCACGCCCTGCACCGGCAGCACGCCGACAGTCACGCCCACAGTCACGCCCACAGTGACGCCCACCGGCGGCACCGGCTCGCTGCCCAGCAGCTTCCGCTGGCGCTCCAGCGGCCAGCTGATCGGCCCCAAGTCCGACGCGAGCCACAACATCCTCGCGGTCAAGGACCCGTCGGTGGTCTACCACAACGGCCGCTGGCACGTCTTCGTCAGCACCGTGAACACCTCCGGCGGCTACAACCTCGGCTACCTCAACTTCACCGACTGGTCGCAGGCCGCCGCCGCGCAGCATCACTACCTCGACCAGAGCGCGATCGGCACGGGCTACCGGGCCGCGCCGCAGGTGTTCTACTTCGCGCCGCAGAACAGGTGGTACCTCGTCTACCAGACCGGGAACGCCTCGTACTCGACGACCACCGACATCAGCAACCCGCGGTCGTGGAGCGCGCCGCAGCACTTCTACTCGAGCATGCCGGACATCATCCGGCAGAACATCGGCAACGGCTACTGGGTCGACATGTGGGTCATCTGCGACACGGCCAGGTGCTACCTCTTCTCCTCGGACGACAACGGGCATCTCTACCGCTCGGAGACGACCGTGGCGAACTTCCCGAACGGCTTCACCAACACGGTGATCGTGCTGCAGGACTCCAACAAGTACCGGCTGTGGGAGGCCGCCAACGTCTACAAGATCAAGGGCACCGACCAGTACCTGCTGCTGGTCGAGGCCATCGGGAGCGACGGCAAGCGGTACTTCCGCTCCTGGACCTCCACGAGCATCGGCGGGACGTGGACGCCGCTCGCCGACACAGAGAGCAACCCGTTCGCCCGCGCGAACAACGTCACCTTCGACGGCACGGCGTGGACCAGGGACATCAGCCACGGCGAGATGATCCGCGACGGGGTCGACCAGACGCTCACCATCAGCCCGTGCCAGATGCGCTACCTCTACCAGGGGATGGACCCGAACGCGACCGGCGACTACAACAGGCTGCCGTGGCGGCTGGGGCTGCTCACGCAGACCAACTCCACCTGCTGACCGGCGTCCGCCCCCGGCGCCGGGGCGGGGCTACGCCTTCAGCAGGGTGCGCCGTACGGGGACGAACGTCGCCGAACGCAGCCGCGGCGCGCCCTTGCGGGTGCGCACCTGCGGGGAGAGGTAGACCGGCGCGTCCTCGGGGAAGGGCAGCAGGCGCAGCTCGACGACGCCTCCGTGCTCCCGCAGGGCGGGGCGGAAGCGGCGCAGGCCGATCTCCCAGGGCGGGCCGTGCCAGAACTGGTCGGCCACCAGTCGGCCGCCGATGTGGGCGCGGCCCACGTCGCCAGACCAGTCCAGGCGCAGCAGTACCTCGTCGTCGCCGTCGAGGAGGCCGGGGGGCACGGTGACGAGGTAGACGGCGGCGCCGGCGAAGTCGGCGTCGGTCGGCGCGGAGGCCCTCCCCGACTTCGCGTCGATGACGGCCCGTCTGGGCGCCCCCGCCTCGGTCACCTGCTCGACCACAGCCTCAACCGGCCCGCCACCGGGCGGCGCAGGAAACTCGATGACCCCGAAGACACCCTCGGCAGCCCAGCCCGCCGACTCCCCGGCCACCCCGCCCGACGCCTGACCCGCCGCCCTGCCCGTCGCCGAGCCGGCCGTTCGGTCACTCCCGGCACCGGAAGCACCATCGGCTGCCTGGCCGCTCCCGGCGCCCGGCCCGCCACCGGCTCCTTCGCCGCTCCCGGCGCCCGGCCGGCCATCGGCCGCGTGGCCGAGCGCAGTGTCCGGCGTGACGCCCGTCGGTGTCACGGGTGGGAAGACGCGGAGACGGTCGCCGGCGTGAGGCCCGCGTCGTGCCTGGCCACCGCCCAAGCCGCCGTCCGGCGAAGCCGGCCCGCCGTGCTCGTCGTCGCCGGGTGTCGCGGGCCATGCGCCTTCGGCACCGGTCTCCGGCGTGCGGCCGTCGAGGCCGTACATCACCAGGTGGTCGCCGTCCAGGACGGCGGGGCGGGGGCTGAGCAGGAGGCGGTCGGCGCCCCAGACGCGGGCGCGCGTGGCGGTGAGTGCGCTCTCCTCGTCCAGCACCAGCACCTGAGCCACGGACCCGTCGGCAGCGGTGACGCGCAGCAGACAGTCCACACCGGGGCGCAGGCCGGTCACCACCACCGCACCGTCGGAGGAGCGCGTCACGACGCCCGGGCCGTCGATCGCGGCGACCGTGTCGGCGTCGAAGGACAGCTCGACCGGAACGCCCGCGATCTGCGCGAGCACCAGGACCGGCCCGTCCAGCGTGCACACGACCTGGGCGGAGGCGGTCAGCAGGGTCGTCGCGCCGACCGGCCGGGCCAGCGGCCACACGAAGTACGCGCCCGACGGGACGGTGACGGGCCGGCGCGGCACCACCAGCTCCCGGCCACCGAGGGTGACCGCGAACTGGACGTCTTCGTGCGTCGGCAACGTCTCGACCGGCTGGTGGTTGTTGACGAAGAGGAAGCCGGAGCGCCCGTCCGAGCGCACCGACCAGCGCAACGCACGCCGGTCGCCGGTGTCGGAGGGGGCGTCCGGCGGCATGGTGAGGGTCATCGGCGCGAGGTCGGACCCGTCCGAGGCCAGCCACAGATGCTGCAGGCGCAGCCGGAAGTAGGACTCCCGGAACTGCCCGAACTCGCCCAAGGGCGCCTGGAAGTCGTAGTTGATCACCGGGCAGTCGTTGGGGTAGCCGGTGGCGTGCGACTCCTGCAGGGTGCTCAGCTCGCCGACCTTCTGGGAGGCCCCGTGGTACAGGTAGTAGCCCTGCCAGACTGACCCGCTGCCCAGCTTCACCAGCGACAGCGCCGCCACGTCGTGGGCGCAGACGACCGGCCGCCGGTGGTAGGAGGTGTACATGCCGCCGCCGAGCTCGCAGGTGGCGAACGGGTAGTCCGCGAGGTGGCTCTCGTCCGCCCCGCCTCCGCCGGTGGTGCGCAGGTCGGCACCGATCGAGTCGTCGTCCCTGCCCGGCCCGAAGAAGTAGTGCGCCCTGCTCTGCCGCGGCCAGCCGTCGTGCGGGGTGTCCCAGGCGGCCTCGGCGTACCCGCCGAACAGGGGGATCACCTCGGCGGGCGGCAGCTGCGCGTGGCCCCAGCCGGTGGCCGTCCACAGCGGCGCGTCGATGCCCGACTCGCGGGCCAGCCGCTTGAGCGTGAGCAGGTGGCCGGGCTGGTCGTGCAGCTCGTTCTCCACCTGGACGGCGACGACGGGCCCGCCGTCGCGCCTGGTCAGCCCGCGGAGGCGGAGCCCGATCTGGGTGAAGAACGGCCGGACCAGGTCCAGGTAGCGGGGGTCGTCGGTGCGCGGCACGCAGTCCTCGGCCAGGAGCCAGTCGGGGAAGCCGCCGTTGCGCGACTCGCCGTGCGCCCACGGCCCGATCCGCACCGCCACGTCGAGCCCGGCGTCCGCGCAGGTCGCCACGAACCGGCTCAGGTCGCGGTCGCCGCTCCAGTCGAAGCGGCCGCGGCGCTCCTCGTGCAGGTTCCAGAAGACGTACGTGGCCACGCCCGTCACCCCGCCGGCCCGCACCTTCAGCAGCTCCTCCCGCCACTCCGCGGCCGGGTAGCGGGCATAGTGGAACTCCCCCGTCACCGGGAACCACGGGCGGCCGCCGCGCCACAGGGTGCGCGCGTCGGCCGTGATCGCGTCCGGCCGGCCGGGATCCTCGCCCATGGCGAGATGGCCGCGCGCCGGCGGCTCGGGCGTCCCTGGGACGGCGACTCTCAGCACCCGCCGATCGTAGCGGCGTTTGGGGCATCCGATTCACCGCCATTGACATCACCGCAAAACGGACCCTACGGTGTGCGAAACGTTTCGACAACCGGCCGGAGTGGCATGTCCTCCCTACGTGACGTGGCCGAGCGCGCGCAGGTCGCGGTCAGCACGGTCTCGGCCGCGCTCAACGGCACCCGCCCGGTGGCCGCGGCCACCAAACGCCGCATCGAGCAGGCCGCGGCCGAGCTCGGCTACCGCCCCAACCTGCTGGCCCGCGGGCTGCAGAGCAAGCGCACCCGGATCCTGGCGCTGTTGTACCCGGCGCCCAGCAGCGGCTTCGGGCTCACCGAGATGCAGTTCGCGACCGGCGCCGCCGAGGCGGCCCGCGAGCTGGGCTACCACCTGCTGCTCTCCCCCGAGAACGCCGGCCCGATCGAGGAGCTGCGCCACCTCACCGGCCTGGGGCTCGTGGACGGGGTGCTGCTGATGGAGGTGCACCTCGACGACGAGCGGACGGAGTTCCTGACGCAGGCCGGGGTGCCGTTCAGCATGATAGGGCGCACCCGCGAGCCGGGCTCGATCGACTACGCCGACATCGACTTCGCGGCCACGGCCCGCGAGGCGGTGGCGCACGTGGCCGGGCTGGGGCACCGCAAGCTGGGCTTCTTCAACCTGTCGGCCGGCGCGTACGCCGCCGGCTACGGCCCCGCGGTCCGCGCGGGCGAGGAGTTCGCCGCGGCCGCCCGCGCCGCCGGGCTCGGCTACGAGGACGGCTTCCACCCGGGCTCGGCCGAGGAGGGCCGGGCGGCGTTCGACCGGCTGCTGGAGGCGCATCCCGACGTGACGGCGCTGGCGGTGATGGACGACCACGCGGCGGTCGGCGTGCTCGCGGGCGTGGCGGCACGCGGATGGCGGGTGCCGGACGACCTGACGCTGATGCTGGTGCTGTCGTCGGCCAGGGTCGCCGAGATGTTCCACCCGAAGCTGACGACGCTGGAGCCGCCCAGCGCCGAGCTGGGCCGGCTGGGCGCGCGCATGCTCATCGACCGGCTCGACGGCGACGGGCCGCCGCAGCAGCGGCTGGTGCCCTGCCGCCTGGTGGCCGGCGACAGCTCCGCCCCGCCGAGGAGCGGCACGTGAACAGGCTCACCCGCGGGCGCGGGCTGCTGTTCGGCGGGGACTACAACCCCGAGCAGTGGCCGGAGCACGTCTGGGCCGAGGACGTCGAGCTGATGAAGGCCGCCGGCGTCAACCTGGTGACGGTCGGCGTGTTCAGCTGGGCGCGGATCGAGCCGGAGCCGGGCGCGCGGGACTTCGGCTGGCTGGATCGGGTGATGGACCTGATGGCCGGGGCGGAGATCGCGGTGGACCTGGCCACGCCGACCGCCTCGCCACCGCCGTGGCTGGGACGCCGCTGGCCGCGGACGCTCCCGGTCGACGAGTCCGGCCACCGGCTCTGGTACGGCTCGCGCAACCAGTGGTGCCCGTCGTCGCCCGTCTACCGGGAGCGGGCGCTGGCGATCGTGACCGACCTGGCCGACCGGTACGCCGGACATCCCGCCCTGGCCCTGTGGCACGTGGGCAACGAGTACGGCCAGTTCTGCCACTGCGACGACTCCGCGGCGGCGTTCCGCGGCTGGCTCCAGCACCGGTACGGCGACCTCGACGCGCTGAACGAGGCGTGGGGCACGACGTTCTGGAGCCAGCGCTACAGCGAGTGGGCCGAGGTCGTGACCCCGCGCCGCGCCCCGTACATGATCAACCCGACGCAGAGCCTCGACTGGCAGCGCTTCTGCTCCGACGCGCTGCTCGCCTGCTACCGCGCCGAACGCGACGTCCTGCGCGAGCGCACCCCGGACACGCCGGTCACCACGAACTTCATGGGCCTGTTCAAGCCCGTGGACTACTGGTCGTGGGCGGTCGAGGAGGACGTCGTCTCCAACGACTGCTATCCCGAGCCGGGCGACCCGCTCTCCCCCGCCCGGACGGCGCTCACCCACGACCTGATGCGCGGACTCGGCCGGGGGCGGCCGTGGCTGCTGATGGAGCAGTCCGCGGGCGCCGTCAACTGGCGCCCGCACAACCTGCCGAAGCCGCCGGGACAGCTCCGGCTGGAGTCGCTGCAGGCCGTCGCCCGGGGCGCGGACGGATCGTGCTACTTCCAGTGGCGGGCCTCCCGTTTCGGCGCCGAGCGCTTCCACTCCGCGATGCTGCCGCACGCGGGCCCGGACACGCGGCTGCACGCCGAGGTCCGCGCGCACGGCCAGGAGTTGCGCAAACTCGCCTCTGTGGCGGGGCAGGCGGTGCCGGCGCGGGTGGCGATGGTGTTCTGCTGGGAGAGCTGGTGGGCGCTGGAGGAGCGCGGAAGGCCCAGCGACCGGCTGAACGCCGCCGATCAGCTGCTCGCGTACTACGTGCCGCTGTGGGAGCGCGGCGTGAGCGTGGACGTGGTGCCGCCCTCGGCCGAGCTGAGCGGATACGCGCTGGTCGTGGTGCCGAACCTGTTCCTGGTGAGCGACCGGGACGCGGCCGCGCTGACGGACTACGTACGCGGCGGCGGGGTGCTGGTGGTCGGGCCGTTCTCGGGGGTCGTGGATCCGCGGGCGCACATCCGTACCGGGCGGTTCCCCTCGCCGTTGCGCGAGGTGCTCGGGGCGTCCGGCGAGGAGTGGCAGCCCGTGTCCGGCGAGGTGCGCTGCCGGTGGGCGGACGGCGCCGAGTTCACGGCGCACACGTGGACCGAGCTGATGGCGGCGGAGGGGGCGGAGGCTGTGGCCGAGTTCGCCGGGAGCGGCCGCCCCGCGGTGCTGCGGCACCGCTTCGGGCAGGGCGTCGCCTGGTACGTCGCGACCATTCCCGAGCCCGCCGCGCTCGCCGACCTCACCGCCCGGGCGCTGGCCGACGCGGACGTGCGCGGGGCGGTGCCGGACGGAGCTCGGCTGCCGCCGGGCGTCGAGGCGGTGCGCCGCGGCGACGTGCTGTTCCTGCTCAACCACGGCGCGGAGCCGGCGACGGTGCCCGTTCCCGAGCCGGCAGAAGACCTCCTGACCGGAGCCGTCGCCGACGGTCTGATCACGCTGGCGCCCCGCGCGGTCGCCGCGCTGCGCCCCCACGGCTGACCCCCGCGTCCACCCCTTCGAGAACGGATTCGCATGAAGTTCAAAGACGGCTACTGGCGGATGCGTCCCGGGATGCGCGGCGCGTACGCCGTCGCGGCCCACGACGTGGCCGCGGAGGCCGCCACGCTGCGCGTGCTCGCGCCGACCCGGCCCATCACCCACCGCGGCAACACCATCGACGGCCCGGTCCTGCGGGTGGACGTGTCGTCGCCGATGCCGGACGTGATCCGGGTCCGCACCGTGCACTTTGCCGGTTCCGTGCCGGACTCCCCCGTCTTCGCGGTACGCGACGACGCGCCCGAGGTGAAGATCGCCGTGGACGGCGAGGCGGCGAGCCTCACCAGCGGCGCGCTCAGCGTGCGGCTGCGCAGGGACACGCCGTGGGAGATGACGTTCAGCGCGGACGGGCGCGAGCTGACCCGCAGCGACGGCAAGAGCCTGGGGATCGTGCACGATGCCGACGGCCGCCATTTCATGGTGGAGAACCTGCACCTGTCGGCCGGGGAGCTCGTCTACGGCCTCGGCGAGCGCTTCGGCCCGCTGGTGCGCAACGGCCAGTCCGTGGACATCTGGAACGAGGACGGCGGCACCAACAGCGAGCTCGCCTACAAGAACGTCCCCTTCTACCTCACCAACCGGGGCTACGGCGTGTTCGTCAACCACTCCGGCCGGGTGTCGTTCGAGGTGGGGTCGGAGACCGTGTCACGGGTGCAGTTCAGCGTCGAGGCCCACGACCTGGAGTACCTGATCATCCACGGGCCGACGCCGGCCGACATCCTGCGCCGTTACACCGCGCTGACCGGGCGCCCGGCGCTGCCGCCCGCCTGGTCGTTCGGGCTGTGGCTGTCCACGTCGTTCACGACCGACTACGACGAGGCCACGGTGACGTCGTTCGTGGACGGGATGGCCGAGCGCGACCTGCCGCTGAGCGTGTTCCACTTCGACTGCTTCTGGATGCGGCAGTACCGGTGGTGCGACTTCGAGTGGGACCCGGAGGTGTTCCCCGACCCCGAGGGCATGCTGCGCCGGCTCAGGGAGCGCGGGCTGAAGGTGTGCCTGTGGATCAATCCGTACATCGGGCAGGCGTCGCGGCTGTTCGACGAGGGCATGGCGGCCGGGCACCTGCTGCGCCGCCCGGACGGCACGGTCTGGCAGGATGACCACTGGCAGGCCGGGCGGGCGCTGGTCGACTTCACCTCGCCGGCGGCCAGGGAATGGTACGCGGGCAAGCTGCGGGGGCTGCTCGACATGGGGGTGGACGCGTTCAAGACCGACTTCGGCGAGCGCATCCCCACCGACGTCGTCTACGCCGACGGCTCCGACCCCGAGCGCATGCACAACTACTACAGCCTGCTCTACAACCAGACCGTTCACGACGTGCTGGCCGAGCGGGGCCCGGCGGTGCTGTTCGCCCGGTCGGCCACGGTGGGCGGGCAGCGGCTGCCGGTGCACTGGGGCGGCGACTGCGAGTCGACGTACGAGGCGATGGCCGAGTCGCTGCGCGGCGGGCTGTCGCTGGGCCTGGCGGGGTTCGGGTTCTGGAGCCATGACATCGGCGGGTTCGAGGGCCGGCCGGATCCGGCCGTGTTCAAGCGGTGGGTGGCGTTCGGGCTGCTGTCGTCGCACAGCCGGCTGCACGGGAGCGGGTCGTACCGGGTGCCGTGGCTGTTCGACGAGGAATCGGTGGACGTGCTGCGGACGTTCACCCGGCTCAAGGCCCGGCTGATGCCGTACCTGTACGGGGCCGCCGTCGAGGCCACGACCGATGGGCTGCCGGTGATGCGAGCCATGCACCTGGAGTTCCCCGCGGACCGGGCCTGCGACCACCTGGACGCCCAGTACATGCTCGGGCCGGACCTGCTCGTGGCGCCCGTGCTGTCCACCGAGGGGGACGTGTCGTACTACGTCCCCGAGGGCGTGTGGACCAGGCTGCTGGACGGCGAGACCGTCACCGGGCCCGGCTGGCGGAGCGAGCGGCACGGGTTCGACAGCCTGCCGCTGCTGGTGCGGCCTGGCGCGGTGCTGCCCCTCGGGGCCCGCGACGACCGGCCCGACTACGACTACGCCGACGGGGTGACCCTGCAGGTCTACGGGCTCGCCGACGGCTCCGCCCGCACCGTCGCCGTGCCGGCCGCGGACGGCGGCGAGGGCGCGGTGTTCGAGGTGTCCCGCACCGGCGACCGCGTCCGCGCCCGCCGCCTGCGGGGCGCGCCCGCGCACTGGAACCTGCTGCTCGCCGGGGTCCGCGAGGCCCGGCACCCGCGGCTGGAGACGACACCCGGCGGCGTGCGGGTCGCCGCCGCCCCCGGCACCGACGACATCGAGATCATCCTTGAAGGAGCAGCATGACCACCAGTTTCCCCGACACGTTCCTGTGGGGCACCGCCACCGCCGCCTACCAGGTCGAGGGCGCGTGGAACGAGGACGGCCGCGGCCCGTCGATCTGGGACACCTTCTCCCACACGCCCGGCCTGGTCGCGAACGGCGACACCGGTGACGTGGCCTGCGACCACTACCACCGCCTCGAGGAGGACCTGGACATCCTCGCCGCGCTGGGCGTGGGGGCCTACCGGTTCTCGATCTCCTGGCCGCGCGTGCAGCCGGGCGGGCAGGGGCCGCTCAACCAGCCGGGCGTGGACTTCTACAACCGGCTGATCGACGGCCTGCTCTCCCGGGGCATCGCCCCCGTGGCCACCCTCTACCACTGGGACCTGCCGCAGGAGCTGGAGGACGCCGGCGGCTGGCCGCACCGCGACACCGCGCTGCGCTTCGCCGAGTACGCCCACCACATGGGCCAGGCGTACGGCGACCGGGTGCACACGTGGATCACGCTGAACGAGCCGTGGTGCTCGGCCTACCTCGGCTACGCCTCCGGCGTGCACGCCCCGGCCAGGACCGAGCCCGCCGCGGCGCTGGCCGCCGTGCACCACCTCAACCTGGGCCACGGCCTGGCCGTGCAGGCGCTGCGCGCGGTCGCGGCCCCGTCCGCGCAGATGTCGGTCACGCTCAACCTGCACCACGTGCGCGGCGTGTCCGAGGCCGACGCCGAAGCGGTGCGCAAGGCGGACGGGCTGGCCAACCGGGCGTTCCTCGGCCCGATGCTGGAGGGCGCCTACCCGCGTGACCTCATCGACGACACCGCCGCCGTGACCGACTGGTCGTTCGTGCACGACGGCGACGAGGCCGCCGCGTGCCAGCCGCTCGACGTGCTGGGCGTCAACTACTACAACCCCACGCTGGTGCGGAAGTGGGACGGCGCCGGCCCGCGGGAGACCGCCGACGGGCACCAGGACGGCGCCGCCTCGCCGTGGATCGCGTGCGAGGACGTCGAGTTCGTCCGGCAGCCCGGGCCGTACACCGAGATGGGCTGGAACATCGACGAGACCGGCCTCACCGAGCTGCTGCTCCGGCTGCACCGCGACTACCCGTCCCTGCCCATGATGATCACCGAGAACGGCGCGGCCTTCGCCGACGTCGTGGACGCCGACGGCCGCGTCAGGGACGAGCGCCGGGTCGACTACCTGCACCGGCACCTGTCCGCCGTGGCCGAGGCGATCGCGGCCGGGGCGGACGTGCGCGGGTACTTCGTGTGGTCGTTGATGGACAACTTCGAGTGGGCGCACGGCTACGCCAAGCGGTTCGGCATCGTCCGCGTCGACCCGGACACGAAGGAGCGCGTCTGGAAGGACAGCGCCTACTGGTACCGCGACGTGGTCGCCACTGGCAAGCTCCCCGGCTAGGGAACTCCGGTGCCGCTCCCCGGGACTCGACCCGGGGAGCGGCACCAGGCGGGGCTCCACGGCCGCCCGGCTGTCAGGTCCAGTCCTCGTCGAACGTCACCCGGGTGCCGTCCGTGCCGTATCCGGGGTCGACGTCCGCCGACGCGGCGGTTCCGAACAGGGCGGCGGACAGAACGCCGACGGTGATCGCCGCTGCGATACGCGTGCTTCTCACTTACCGGTCCTCTCGTGAGGCGACGGGGTTTCCTTGGTTCGCGCCTCAAGAGTTCCAAGCGCCGGCGGAAGCCACCAGGGCATCAGACCGGCCATATTCCGGACATTGCCGCCCTCAGCGGCCGCCGAGCTCGGCTCGCAGCAGGCGGGCGGCGCCGGCCATGGCGCGTATCTTCCTCTCGGCAGGTATTTCATGCCGCAGTCGGTGGCGATGACGATCCGCTCGGGCGGCACCCGGTCGAACGCCCGGCGCACCCGCCCCGCCACCACCTCGACCGGCTCCGTCTCCGGCGTCGACAGGTGGATGACACCGAGGATGATCGCCTCGTAGCCGAAGCAGATGTGCACCGCCGTCGTGCGGGTGACGCCCTCCAGCACGGCGTTCAGCGCCGCCAGCCCGTAGGCGCGCGCCGCCTCCGGCCTGGCCTTGTCGTCCCCCTCCTACCAGCTCTTACCATCGATCGAGGTGCAGGACGTCGTCGAGCGGCTGGCGCCGCGCCGGCCTGAACGTCTCCCCCGTGTAGTAGGCGGTGGGGATGAGCACACCCTGACGCACGTCGGCCGGGATGCCCAGCAACTCGGCGATCTCACTCTCGTACGCCAGGTGCAGGGTCGTCCAGGCCGTGCCCAGCCCGCGGGCGCGCGCGGCCAGCATGTAGCTCCACGCCGCCGGCAGCAGCGACCCCCACAGGCCGGCCTGGTTGCCCTCGGGCAGTCCGCCGGGCACCCCGATGCACCCGATGACCAGCACCGGCACGTCCCCCATGTGCTCCCCCAGGTGGACGGAGCTCTCCGCCACGCGCCGCTGCGCGGCCCCCCGCACCGGGTCGTCCTGGAACAGCGACCCCGCGGAGGCGCCCGACGCGTAGTAGGCGCGGAAGGAGCGCCCGTAGTAGTCGCCGATCTTCTTCCGCAGCTCGGGGTCGGTGACGACGATCCAGTGCCAGCCCTGCCGGTTGCCGCCGGTGGGGGCCTGGAGCGCGATCTCCAGGCATTCGCGGACGAGTTCCATGGGGACGGGGCGGGTCAGGTCGAGGCGCTTGCGGACGCTACGGGTGGTGGTGAGCAGCTCATCGGGCGTCATGCGCCCATCATGTCAACGTCGGCGTCCCCCGTCATGGCGCGTTGCCCGCCCTCAAAGAGGCGGAAGAGCGGGAGGAGACGTCATGCGCAGTGCTTCTGCGATGGCCTTTGTCAGGCGAGCGGCCTCGTCGACGGCCAGGTTTTTCAGCGCGGCGGGGTCGCGATCGGCAAGATAGGAGCGATCCATCTCGAAATGAGCTTTCGCGATGTTCTTGCCGCGCTCGATCTTGTGCTGGTTCCCGCGGGAATTGACTGTTATATCGATCTTGATCTTGTGCAGTGACGTCTGCCTCCACCACGTCAGCCACTCTTCGGATCGGTTGAGCTTCTGGTCGAGTTCGCGGGCGGCGATCAGCGGCCTCGTACCGGGCTCTCCCCGCCGCGACGATCGCGTAGAGGAAATTTTCGTGAGCATCCCCGGCGAGGGGGAGAGCGTCCCGGCCGACGTCGGTGACATCGGGGACGGCCAGCCCTTCGAGCGGCAAATCGGCAAGCGCGCCTACTTTGGCGGCGAGGTGTGCGCAGAAGCTCTCGACGTCTTCGGGGGCGAGGGAGGACAGTCGCTCGGCGAGGAGGCCGATGCCGTCGTCATTGATCACTCCGCCGAGCGCGTCGATCATTTCCCAGAACGTTTCTTCCGTCATCGGAACGCCTCGTCCTCGTCACCGGGTGATCCGGAGGGCCCATTCGAGCTCGCCCGTCACCTGCACCTGTACGGGCAGGGTCCTGCTCAGTGTGAGGTCCATCTTGTACGCGAACGCGCCGTCCGGCTCGCAGGTGGGGTTCAAGGTGGCCTCCGTACCCAGGATGACTTGGGCCTTGCCCGATCCCCTGCAGTCGAACAGCACCCACAGCGGGCCCTTGCCGCGCGGGATCTCTCCCAGATCCATGGAGCCGTTGCTGGGGCCGGCCTTGAGCAGGGTCTTCGAGCCCTCGTCCATGGCGGGCACGCGGAGCGGCGCACGGGTCGCGGATGGTGTGCCGGTGGGGGTCGTGGTCGCGGTGGGCGTCGCCGAACGGCCGGGCGACGGCGGTGGGGATGGAGGCGCCGCCGAGCACGCCGCGGCCAGCGAGGCGACGACGAAGAACGCCGGAAGACGGATCCGCATCCCCACCACCATCCCGGGAAGATCGCGTGTCCTTGCGGACACTACCGGCCGCGCCCGGCCGCGTCATGCCCGTCGGCATGGCACGGCCGGGCAGGGGTCATTGGCTGCCGAGCACCCGCATGGCGGGCAGCGCCCGGTCGCCGTAGTCGAACAGGGCCTGGTTCTCCCAGCCGTTGCCCGACGACGGGTCGGCCGGGTCCCAGCCGTTGCCCTTCACGCCGGTCCAGGTGGCCTCCCAGGTGAACAGGCCGAGACCGAGGCCGTTCGGGACCTGGCGGACGATGTCGGCGACCTTCGCCAGCATCGCGGCCTGGCCCTGCGGCGTCGCCTGGTAGCCGGGGTACGGCTCGGGCGACAGGATGATGTTCTCCCAGCCGTCGTCGTCGGCCGTGGTGAACGGGTACGCGGTCTCGACCACGACCACCGGCTTGCCGTACCGGGTGGCGACGTCGTTGATGTTGGCCTGGAACGCCTCCAGCGTGCCGTGCCAGTACGCGTAGTAGGACAGCCCGATGACGTCGTACCGGATGCCGTTGGCGTCGGCGTTGTCGAACCACCAGCGGTAGAGGCCGTTGTCGCCGCCGTTGGCCAGGTGCAGCACGACCTTGGCCGAGCGGGAGACCTTCTTGACGGCGTCGTAGCCGGAGTTCAGCAGCGCGGCCGTGTTCGCCCAATTGGAGTTGGAGCCGTCCGGCCAGAGCAGGCCGCCGTTGATCTCGTTGCCGACCTGGACCATGTCTGCCGTGGTGCCCTGGCGGCGCAGCGCGTCGAGCACGTCGTACGTGTGGTCGTACACGGCCTGCTTGAGCTGGTCGAACGTGAGCGACTCCCACGCGGCGGGCTTGAACTGCTTGCCCGGGTCGGCCCAGGTGTCGGAGTAGTGGAAGTCCACCAGCAGCTTCATGCCCTGGGCCTTGGCGCGCTTGGCGACGGCGAGCACCTGCGTCTTGGTGTTGTAGCCGTCGGCCGGGTTCACCCAGACCTTCAGCCGGATGTAGTTGAGCCCGGCCTGGGACAGGATGCGCAGGGCGTCGCCGCGGCGGCCGCGGGCGTCGCGGTAGACGCCGCCGAAGGCCTCGGACTTGGCGAGGCTGGAGATGTCGGCGCCTCTGATCTGCAGGCGGGGCTGGGCGTCGGCGGGCAGGGCGACGGCGGCGGCGACGGTGGTGACGAATAACAGCAGGGCGGAAAGGACGCGGTTCATGAGGGTTCTCCCTGGGATCGGAGGGTTTCCACGACGACCACGACCGCGCCGGGCGCGACGGTGACCGGCCCGTCGTGGCGTACGCCGTCGAACACGCTCGTGCCGGTCACCCCCTCGACCGTCACGGGCTCGTCGCCGTGGTTGATCAGGAAGGTGTGGGCGCCCCTGCGGACCAGTTCGAGGGTGTCGGGCAGGCCGCGCGGGCGGGAGACGTTCGCGTGGTCGAGCACCTGCGTGAGGAGGCCGCGCAGGCCGGTGACGGGGGCGGTGGCGAGGTACCAGGCGGTGCCGGCGCCCAGGTCGTGGCGGGTGAAGGCGGGGTGTCCCGCGTCCGGTCCCGCGGCGAAGTCGAGCACGGCCGCCGCACCCGCCGGGCGGACCCGCTCCGACCAGATGCGGGCCGTGTCGCCGCCGGTCAGGGCCACGGTCTCGGACTCGCGGAGGGGGTGGAACTCCTCGATGGACAGGCCGAGCAGTTCGCGCAGCGCGCCGGGGTGGGCGCCCGGGTGGATGGTGTCGTGCTCGTCGACGATGCCGGAGAAGTACGACACGAGCAGGTTGCCGCCCCCTTCGACGTACCGGTGGAGGTTCTTGGCGGAGGCCTCGGTGAGCAGGTACGAACTGGGCGCCACCACCACCCGATATCCCGAAATATCGGCGGAAGGGTGGACGAAGTCCACCGTCACGTGCTCCCGCCACAGCGCCTCGTAGAAGGCGTCGACCCGCTCCCGGAACGTCAGGTCCACCGACGGCCGCCAGTCCAGCTCCAGCGCCCAGTACGACTCCCAGTCCCACACGATCGCCACCTCGGCCCGCACCCGGCTCCCCCGCAGATCGGCGAGCCTGCGCAGGTCGGCGCCGAGCCGCACCACCTCGCGCCACTGCTCGGAGTCGGTGCCGGCGTGCGGGACCAGCCCCGAGTGGAACTTCTCGGCCCCGAACCGCGAGGCCCTGAACTGGAAGAACAGCACGCTGTCCGAGCCGCGGGCCACGTGCGCGAGGCTGTTGCGGCGCATCTCGCCGGGCCGCTTGGCGATGTTGCGCGGCTGCCAGTTGACCGCCCCGGTCGAGTGCTCCATGAGCATCCAGGGGGCGCCGCCCGCCACCGAGCGGGCGAGGTCGGCGGACATGGCCAGGTCGATGTGGTTGTCGGGCTGCTCGGCCCTGAGGTAGTGGTCGTTGGCGATCACGTCGAGCTCGCGGGCCCACTGCCACAGGTCGGCGGACTTGCAGTTGACGGTGCCGGCGAAGTTCGTGGTCACGGGCAGGTGCGGGGTGATCTCGCGGAGGATGTCGCGCTGGAGCGCGTAGTGCTCGCGGTGCTGGCCGTCGCTGAAGCGGGCGTAGTCGAGGCGCTGGGCCGGGTTGACGGCGGTGTGGTTGAAGCGGGGGGCGTCGATCTGCGACCAGTCGGTGTAGATCTGACCCCAGAAGGTGGCGCCCCAGGCGTCGTTCAATGCGGAGATGTCGCGGTAGGTGGCTTTCAGCCACTCGCGCCAGGCCGCCACGCTGTGCTCGCAGTAGCACTCGCCGAGCGGCGCGCCGTACTCGTTGTGCACGTGCCACATGACGACGGCGGGATGGTCGCGGTAGTGCTCGCCGAGGGCGCGCACCAGGCGGGCGGTCGCCTCGCGGAAGGCGGGGGCGCTGGAGCAGGCGGTCTGCCGGCCGCCGAAGCCGATCCGGATGCCCTCCCTGGTCACCGGCAGCACGTCGGGGTGCGCGGCGACGAACCAGGCGGGCGGGGCGACCGTTGGCGTGGCCAGGTCGACCGCGACGCCGGCGGCGTGCAGCCGGTCGATGATCTCGTCCAGCCAGCCGAACTCGTAGCGTCCCTCGGCCGGCTCCATCAGCGCCCACGAGTGAATGCCCAGGCTGACCAGGTTGACCCCGGCCTCCCGCATGAGGGCCACATCCTCCTCGAGGACCTCACGCGGCCACTGCTCTGGGTTGTAGTCCCCGCCGAAGGCGATGCCAGCAGGACGCTCCGGATACATCCATCCCCCTTGAGAAGCTTCTGTGAACGTGCACAGTAACGCTCATCTGGGCTTTGAGGGAACAGTCACCCATGATTTTCCTGCTGGGACCCGACGTTAACGAGACCGTAACGACCCCTTGACGGGGATTTCCGGGCTGTTCCACTCTGTGCACGTTCACAGAACCCCCCTACGGAGGTACGCAATGCGCGCCAACCGCCTTGGAGCCGCCCTGGCCGTCGCCCTCACGGCCACCCTCGCGAGCTGCGGATCCAGCGAGCCCGCACAGAGCCCTGAGGCGGCGCAGAGCCCCACGGCCGCCGCCCAGGGACCGGTCAAGCTCACCTTCTGGACCTGGGCCCCGAACATGGACAAGATCGTCGATGTCTGGAACAAGGCCCACCCCGACATCCAGGTCACGGTCAGCAAGCAGGCCGGCGGCGACGACGCGGCCGCGAAGTACCTCACCGCCAGCAAGGCCGGCAACCCGCCGGACCTCGTGCAGGCCGAATACCAGCACCTGCCGTCGTTCGTGGCCGCCGACGCGGTGGCCGACCTCAAGGCCGAGACCGCCTCCATCAAGGGCGAGTTCTCCGAGGGCCTGTGGGGGCTGGTCACGCTCGGCACCGAGGGCGTGTACGGCATCCCGCAGGACAGCGGCCCGATGATGCTCTACTACCGCAAGGACCTCTTCGACAAGTACGGCATCGCGGTCCCGAAGACCTGGCAGGAGTACGCCGACGCGGCCCGCACGGTGCGCAAGAAGGACTCCAAGGTCTACCTCGGGACGTTCTCCAGCAAGGACCCGGGCGCCTTCGCCGGGCTCGCGCAGCAGGCCGGCGCGCAGTGGTGGTCGATCAGCGGCGAGTCCTGGAAGGTCAACATCGCCGACGAGCCCACCAAGAAGGTCGCCGACTACTGGGGCGGCCTGGTGAAGGAGGGCGCCATCGACGACATGCCGTTCTTCACCCCCGAGTGGAACAAGGCACTCAATGACGGCAAGCTGCTGAGCTGGCCGTCGGCCGTGTGGGCGCCCGGCGTGCTGGCGACCAACGCGCCCAAGGCCAAGGACAAGTGGGCCATCGCGCCGATGCCGCAGTGGAACGCGGGCGAGAACTTCACCGGCTTCTGGGGCGGCTCGTCCGTCGCCGTGTCGTCCAAGACGCCGAACAAGGCGGCCGCCGCCCAGTTCGCGACCTGGCTCAACACCGACCCGGCCGCCGTGGATCTGCTGGTCAAGGAGGCCGCGATCTACCCGGCCACGACCAAGGCCCAGTCGGCCCTCGGCGAGGCGCCCGAGTACTTCTCCAACCAGCCCGACTTCTGGCAGCAGGCCTCCGCCGCGTCCGCCGGCGCCCGCGGCTTCACCTTCGGGCCGAACGTCGGCGTCACGTACAACACCTTCAAGGACGCCTTCGACAAGGCGCTGCAGAACAAGACGCCGTTCTCCGACGCCATCCAGTCCATGCAGGACGCCACGGTCGCCGACATGCGCAAGTCCGGATTCACGATCGCCTCATGAAGCGCTCGGCACCCTATCTCTTCCTGACCCCCGCGATCGTGCTGTTCACGCTCTTCCTCGCGGTGCCCATCGGCTACACGGTCTACCTGGCGATGCGCCGGACCAAGGTGTCGGGGCTCGGGCTCGGGAAGGGCGCGCGGCGGGAGGTCTTCGTCGGGTTCGACAACTTCGCCGCCGCGCTGTCCGACGCGGAGCTGTGGAACGGGTGGCTGCGGGTGCTCGGGTACGGCGCGCTGGTGCTGGTCGTGATGCTCGGCCTGGCGCTGCTGTTCGCCCTGCTGCTGGACTCGGCACGGGTACGGCTCGCGAAGTTCTCGCGAATCGCGATCTTCCTGCCGTACGCCGTGCCGGGCGTGGCGGCCACCCTCATGTGGGGATTCCTCTACCTGCCCTCGCTCAGCCCCATCAAGGACGTCCTCGAGGTGAACTTCCTGGGCGCCACCGCCGTCACGTACTCCATGGCGAACGTGGCGGTGTGGGGCGGGGTCGGCTTCAACATGCTCGTGCTCTACACCGCGCTCCGGGCGATCCCGCGCGACCTGTACGAGGCCGCGCGGCTCGACGGCGCCTCCGAGGTCCAGATCGCGCTCCGGGTCAAGATCCCGATCCTGACCCCCGCGATCATCCTCACCACGGTGTTCTCGATCATCGCCACGGTCCAGGTGTTCACCGAGCCCAGCACGCTGCGGCCGCTGACCAACACGATCAGCTCCACGTGGAGCCCGCTCATGAAGGTCTACCGCGACGCGTTCGTCACCGGCGACCTGTACTCGGCCGCCGCCACCTCGATCGTCATCGCGGCGATCTCCCTTGTCCTGTCGTTCGGGTTCCTGCGCGTGGTCCGCAACCGCGCCTTCGGGGAGGGCTGATGGCCGCCACCACCGTCGCTGCCTCACATCGCCGCGCCCGCGTGGCCACCCGCCGGCCGCTCGGCCTCGTGCCGACGGCGGTGCTCCTGGTCGGCGCGATCTACTGCCTGTTCCCGGTGTTCTGGGTGATGATCGCGGCGACCAAGTCGCCGGGCGAGCTGTTCAGCACCGCGACGCTCGCCTTCGGCACCGGCTTCGCCGACAACGTGGCGCAGCTGTTCGCCTACCGCGACGGGGTGTTCTGGCTGTGGGCGCTCAACACGCTGATCTACGCGGGCGGCGGCGCGCTGCTGTCCACGGCGGTCTCGGCGATCTCCGGGTACGCCCTGGCCAAGTACCGCTTCCCGGGCCGGAACGTCATCTTCAACGTGCTCATCGGCGGCATCCTGGTGCCGTCGGTGGTGCTGGCGATCCCGCAGTACCTGCTGTTCGCCAAGATCGGTCTGGCGGACACGTACTGGGCCGTCCTGCTGCCGCAGATCCTGCACCCGTACAGCATCTACCTGGCCCGCATCTACGCCGCCGCGGCCATCCCCGACTCGCTGCTGGAGGCGGGCCGCATCGACGGGGCCGGCGACTGGACCCTCATGTCCCGGGTGGCGATGCCGCTCATGGTGCCGGGCATGGTGACCATCTTCCTGTTCCAGTTCGTGGCCATCTGGAACAACTTCCTGCTGCCGTTCATCATGCTGGGCGACGACAACAAGTTCCCGCTCACGGTCGGCCTGTTCACACTGCTGCAGGCCGGGTCGAACCAGCCGTCGCTGTACAACCTCATCCTGACCGGCGCGTTCCTGTCCATCGTTCCCTTGATCGCGCTCTTCCTCACGATGCAGCGATACTGGAGGACAGATCTGTCCTCCGGAGCGGTGAAATGAAGCGCCCTACGATCCACGATGTCGCCGCCGCCGCGGGCGTGTCCCGCGGCACGGTGTCGCGTCTCCTCAACGGGGACAAGTACGTCAGCCCGGCGGCGCGCGTGGCGATCGAGCGGGCCATCTCGGAGACCGGCTACGTCGTCAACCGCGCCGCCCGCAGCCTGGTCACGCAGCGGACCGGCTCGGTGGCGATGGTGCTGTCGGAGCCGCACGAGAAGCTGTTCGAGGACCCCAACTACAGCACGCTCATCCGCGTCGCCATCAGGATGCTGGCCGAGCGGGACCTGTCGCTGGTGATGATGCTGGCCGGCGACGAGGGCGACCGCGAGCGGGTGGTCCGCTATGTGCGCGGCGGCCACGCCGACGGCGTCCTGCTGGTCTCCACGCACGCCGGGGACCCGCTCGTCGAGGCCCTCGGCTCCGGCGGCCCGCCCGCCGTCTCCTGTGGAGCGGTCATCGGCCACGAGAACGTCATCCCGTACGCGGCCGCCGACGAGCGGCTCGGCGCCCGGCAGATGACGGAGTACTTCGTCGCCCAGGGCCGCAAGCGCATCGCCATGATCACCGGCCCGATGGACACCCCGGGCGGCATCCAGCGCCTGGAGGGCTTCGCCGAGGTGCTCGGCCGCAAGGCCACCTCGAAGCTGATCGCGCACGGCGACTGGACGCAGGCCAGCGGCGAGCGGGCGATGACGGAGCTGCTGGAGCGCGCCCCCGACATCGACGCGGTCTTCGTCGCCTCGGACCTGATGGCGGCGGGAGCGCTGGCCGCGCTGCGCGCCGCCGGGCGGAGGGTGCCGGACGACGTGGCGGTGGGCGGCTTCGACGACTCGTCGGTGGCGCTCTCGACGCATCCGCCGCTGACCACGATCCGGCAGCCCCTGGCCGAGATGGCGCAGGAGACGATCCGGCTGCTGCTGGCGCTGCTGGACGGGGCGAAGCACGTCGATCCGGTCATACTGCCTACAGAGCTGGTGATCAGAGAGTCGGCGTGAGCCCGCTGGGGGAGAAACAGTATCTTGATCGCGGGGGCGGGGCGTACGAACTCCCAGGTGACGATCGAGGACGTGGTTCCCGTGCAGGGCTCGGCAGGCAGCGTGCGCGTCACGGCGACGGTCAAGCGAACGTCGGAGGAGTCCTTTCAGGCCGGCACGGCGCAAAGCGTCAAATCCGCAGGCCAGGGGGACCTCAGTGAGTTCACCATCACCATCGTCGTATTCGATCGCTGCGGTAACGTCACCCCACATCGAGGTATCACCCGAGGCGGAGCAGGATCCGACCGACTTCGCCTGCCGAACAAGACTGGTGAATGGCCTAAAGAGCCGCGTGGTTACAGCCGATACTCCAATCTGCTCACCCAGAGCGTATCGGACGCTGCTTTTATCTTCCGGCAAGGGCGAGCAGCGTAAGTTGGATCGGTCCGCCTGAGCGATGAAGAGCTGTCACATTTGTGGGATTTCCTCGGAGTGAGATTCCAGCGCTCCAGCTGTGGATTGAGGAGTTCTCCTGACGCCAGGCCAGGGGACACGACGGCCCTGAATTCTCTCGTCACCGTACTCTCGCGCCGGACGACGCCATCCATGCGGCGATCTGCGTACGCGAGCTGAAGCCGAGCTTGTTCATGATGTTGCGGATGTGGCTGTCCACGGTGTGCTCGGAGATGAACAGGCGCGCGGCGATCTGTTTGTTGCCCAGGCCGTCGGCGACCAGCCGGGCGACCTCCGCCTCGCGCTTGCCGAGCGGCGCCGCGCCCGCGTCGGCCGGAGCGGGGGCGATGTCGCGGTTGGGCTCGCCGAGTGCCAGGCCGATCGCGGCGTCCATGCTCAGGCGTTTACCGGTCTCGGACTCCGCCTCGAAGCCCTCTTCCCCGAGTGCCGCCGTCGCTGATTCCACGGCACGCCTCACGAGGGGAACGAGAAAGGGAAGGAGGCTCGCGCCCGCGCCCGTACGCACGGTTTCCGCCGCGCCGAGCAGGTGGGCGGCGAGGCGCGCCCTGCCGGAGCTCGCGGCCTGGCATCCCAGGGCGTCGAGCAGGCAATACTGCGCCACCCGGTCGTCGATCCGGTGCGCGATCCGCAATGCCTCCGCCAGCAGCGGCTTCGAGCCATCGAGGTCGCCGGCGATCAGGGAGGCTGAGCCGAGGTTCAGCAGCATCATGCCCAGGCTGTAGAGATCGCCGGCCCCGCGGCTGAGCCGCACGCCTTCCGACGCGGCGGACCTGGCCGTATCGAGATCGCCGTCGAACAGGCCGTTGAGCGCCCGCGACTGGAGTGACATGAGCCTGGCCGGGAGGTCGTCGGGAGTCGTGGGGACGGCACGGGCCTCGGCGGACAGGCGGGTGGCCGAAGCTCGGTCACCGGCCATGTTCGCGGCGATCGAGGCCAGGGAGAGTGATTGGGACAGCAGGCTGAGCAATTCCGTCTGCCGGGCCGACGTGATCGCGCGGTCGAGCGCCGGGCGCGCGGCGGCCGGATCGGTCTGCAGCACGGCGAGAAAGCCGCGCAGGTAGCAGGCCTGAGCGTACGCACGCAGGTCGCGGGCACACGGTGAGCTCCTCTCCCGCGGGTCGCCGGCGTCCGGTGAGCTCCTCCCCCGCGCGTCGCCGGCCCGCGCTGAGCTGCTCCCCCGCGCGTCGCCGGCACGCACTGAGCTAATCGTCCGCGCGTCGTCGCCGGCGGATGCGAGGAGTTCGTCGAGCCATCGGACGCCTTCGCTGGTCGCGCGCGTCATCCAGTACCAGCCGAGTGAGTAGGTCAGCGCGATTCCGCGCCGGAGGTCCCGCCGGTGCAGGCATCGCCGCAGGACCGCCCGGATGTTGTCGATCTCCAGGTCCATCCAGTCGAGCCACTCCACGAGCCGGTACCGGGCTTCACCCGCGGATCGCCGGCACCTCGCCTCGTAGTATTCGGCGCACCCCCGTTCGACGGCCTCCTCCTCACCGGCCGCCCGCAGCTTGAGCCTGGCGTATTCGCGGATCGTCTCGTGCAGGTGATAACAGGCGAGACCCGCGAGGTCCTCTTTCATCACGAGGGATTTCCCGACGAGCGAGGACAGCAGGTCCAGAACGCCTGCGGCCGGCACGTCGCCGGAGGCGCAGACCGACTCGATGTCCTCGAGGGTGAACCGGCCGGCGAACACGCACAGCCGTCTCAGCAGCGCCTGCTCGTCCGCCTCCAGCAGGTCGTGGCTCCAGTCGATGGTGGTACGCAGCGTCTGATGGCGCGGCAGCGCGGCCCGGCCGCCGCCCGTGAGGAGGCCGAACCGGTCGGAGAGGCGGTCGAGGATCTGCTCGGCGGTGAGGACCCGGGTCCTGACGGCGGCCAGCTCGATCGCCAGCGGCAGGCCGTCGAGACGGCGGCACAGCGCGACCACGGCCTGCTGGTTGGCGGCGGTCAGCTCGAAGGCGCCCGACCCGGCCGCGGCCCGTTCCGCGAACAGCATGACCGCCTCGTTCTGCCGGATCCGCGCGAGCGGTTCCCCCGGGCCAGGCGGAGGGAGTTCGAGAGGCGGGACCGGGACCACGTGCTCGCCCGGCGCCGACAGCGGCTCCCGGCTGGTCGTCAGGATCCGGATGCCCGGTGCGGCCTTCAGGATCTCCGTCACGAGCCGGGCGACCGGATCCAGCAGGTGCTCGCAGTTGTCCACCACCAGCAGCAGCCGCTTCTCCCGCAGGTAGGACAGCAGATGGGGCAGGGGCTCGGCCGCCTGGTCCCGGAGATCGAGTGCGGCCGTGACGGCGTCGCCGGCCCGTGCCGGATCGCGGACGTCGGCCAGCTCGGCCAGCCACGTGCCGTCGGGGAAGGTGCGGCCGAGGCCGGTCGCGATCCGGATCGCCAGGCGGGTCTTGCCGACCCCGCCCGGCCCGACGAGGCTGACCAGCCGCGCCTCGGCGAGCTTCCTCCTGACGTCCGCCAGTTCGCGGCGGCGGCCGATGAAGCTGGTCGCTTCGGCCGGCAGGTTGCCCGAGAGGCGTGGGGGTCTGGCCATGGCTGACCACGACACTACTACCGGCGCGAGCACGGCGGGCCGCAGCGATTGACGGCCGTATCACGAATTCTCGTGATACGGCCGCTCTGGGTGGCTGCCTAGCGTGGCAGGCATGTTCGAGGATCCAGCGGTACGGCGGGTGGAGGTCGGTTTCGTCGGCGCGCCGCCCGCCGAGCGGGTGAGGGTCGCGCCGGGAGTCAGCGATGTGGAAATCGACGGTTCGGTCCTGCGATGCCTGGTCTGCGGCAGCTTCCAGCCGTTCCTGGAGGCGTTGCGCGGTTACGAGGTGATCAGCCTCCAGTCGTACCCCGTGCCGGAGCCGGGCGGAGAGCAGCAGACCGCCGCCCGGATCACCGGGACCGCGCCCATCACCGCCACTCCTGAGGAGACATGATGAAGGCCATCCGCTTCCACCGGTACGGCCCGCCGGACGTCCTCGCCCTCGAGGACGTCGACCCGCCCGTCGCCGGCGACGACGACGTCCTCGTCCGGGTGCGGGCGGCCTCGGTCAACCCGCTCGACGTCCACGTCATGAGAGGCACGCCGTACCTGCTGCGCATGATGTTCGGCCTGCCCCGCCCCAAGAGCAACGGGCTGGGCGGCGACATGGCCGGACGCGTCGAGGCGGTGGGCAAGAACGTCACGCGGTTCCGGCCGGGCGACGAGGTGTACGGCGGCCGCGGCCTCGCGGCCGCCGAGCGCTGCTCGGCGTTCGCCGAGTACGCCGCCTTCCACCAGGACGGAATGCTGCGGAGGAAACCGGTCAACCTGACCTTCGAGGAGGCGGCGGCCGTGCCGGTGGCGGCCATCACCGCGCTGCAGGCGCTGCGCGACAAAGGGCGCGTCCAGGCCGGGCACCGGGTGCTCGTCAACGGCGCGGCGGGCGGTGTGGGCACGTTCGCGGTGCAGATCGCCAAGGCGTACGGCGCCGAGGTGACCGGTGTGTGCAGCACCGGCAACGTGCACCTGATCCGCTCGATCGGCGCCGACCACGTCGTCGACTACACCCGGGAGGATTTCACGCGCGTCGGGCGGCGGTACGACCTGATCGTCGACAACGCCGGCAACCACCCACTGACCGCGATCAGGCGCGCGCTCGCCCCGAAAGGGGTGCTCGTGGCCGTCGGAGGGCCGGTCAAGGGCCGGTGGATCCGCCCGTTCCTCGGTCAGGTCAAGTTGCCGGCGTACTCTCTGGTCGTGAGCCAGGCCATGAGGCCCATGCTGGCGCGTGGGAACGGCGACGACCTCGCCGTCCTGACCGGGCTCATCGAGGCCGGGAAGGTCACCCCGGTCGTCGGCCGGACGTACCCGCTCAGCGCGGTCCCCGACGCCATCCGCCACCTCGCGGAGGGACATGCCCGGGGAAAGGTGGTCATCACCGTATGAGCCGCCTGGCCCCTACACCGGGCCCACGTAGACCCAGCGGCCGTCGACACGGA
Organism: Nonomuraea sp. SYSU D8015; assembly: GCF_008065375.1. Taxonomy (GTDB): domain Bacteria; phylum Actinomycetota; class Actinomycetes; order Streptosporangiales; family Streptosporangiaceae; genus Nonomuraea. Next base: position 142,858 of record NZ_VJYI01000012.1, on the reverse strand, counting down.
CGAAGCGGCTGTGCTCTCCCGCCTCCCCCGGCCGACCGCGATCGACGTAGTGGGCGCGGAAGCGGACTGTGCCCTCGGTATGGATGACGCTGCCGCCGGTGGTCTCCAGGACCTCCAGCCGCACCCAGCGCACCTGCTTGTCCAGGTCCAGGCGGGTGGGGCGGGAGGAGGGGTGCCAGGTGCGCAGCAGGTAGGCGGCGTCATCGGCCGCGAACGCGCTGAATCGCGACCTCATGAGCTGCTCGGCCGTGGTCGCCGCCGCCTCGCCGCGGTGGAGCCTGCCGCAGCAGTCCTGGTAGGAGGCGGGCAGGCCGCAGAAGCATGATCGAGGAGGCATGCGTTCTATTGTGCCCCGAGGTGGGTGGTGAGGGCGGTCAAGGTGGTGCCGAGTGGCGCGTCGAGTGTGAGGGTGGCGTGGTCGTCGCCGCCGGTGGGGCCCTGGTTGACGATGGCGATGGGGATGCCGAGCGCGGCCGCCCTGGAGACGAAGCGCAGACCCGACTTGACCGTCAGCGAGGAGCCGAGCACGAGCAGGGCGCGGGCCCGGGCCACGGTCGCGAAGCACTCCTCGACGCGCGGACGCGGCACGTTCTCGCCGAAGAAGATCACGTCGGGCTTGAGGAGGCCGCCGCAGCCCGTGCAGTCCACGACCTGGAAGCCCGCGACCTGCTCATCCGTCAGTACGGCGTCGCCGTCGGGGTTGATCTGGGCGGCGGCCTCGTCCCAGCCGGGGTTGGCCTCGCGGAGGCGGCGGTCCAGCTCGGCGCGAGGGGTGCGTTCGCGGCACGACAGGCAGACGACGCGGTCGAGGCCGCCGTGCAGCTCGATCACCCGCCTGGCGCCTGCCGCCTGGTGGAGGCCGTCGACGTTCTGGGTGACGATGCCGGCGAGGAGGCCGTGGCGTTCCAGGGCGGCGACGGCGCGGTGGCCCGCGTTCGGCCGGGCCTGGCCGATCTGTCGCCAGCCGACGTGGCTGCGGGCCCAGTAGCGGCGCCGGGCCTCCGCGCTGCCGACGAACCGCTGGTACGTCATCGGCTCGGCCCGCCGGGCCCGGCCCGTCGGTCCGCGGTAGTCGGGGATGCCCGACTCGGTCGACAGCCCGGCCCCGCTCAGCACCACCACGTCTCCCTGGCGGACCAGCTCGATCAGCCATGCCAATCCGGCGAGCTGGGCCGGGCCACGCACCTCAGCCAGCCCGGCGCGCCGGTCCCGGGCGGTCGGGTCGGATGTCTCCGGCGGGTCCGTGAGGAGCGGCTTCGGCATGCTCGGTGTCACAAACTCCATGGTGCACGACTCGGTCGCCCGCTCGTTCCTCGGCTTGCGTGATGCACTCGGCGCTCCACATGCAGCGCATTCCATGAGTACTGCAGTTTCCAGGCGGCCCACCACAAAGGTAGGCAGGACGGAATCCGTCTCCCTGCAGATCGTACGGTTTCGCGGCATCCCTATGCCGTGAGCGGTCTACCATGACGGCATGACCGCTCCACAGCACCGAGCCCACATCGCCGACCGCGTACAACGCCTGGAGGCATGGGCCTTCACCGCCAGTGCCGACGTGGCGGACATCAAGGCGGCTGTGGAGCAGCCTCCTGCGGTGATCCGTGAGGAGGTCCTGGCCTACACCGAGCCCGTGTTCGGGGAGATCATGGCCGGTCGCGCCACCCTCGCGACGAAGGAGAACCTGGACGACCTCGAGCGACGGCTGACCGAGTTGGTGGAGACCCGGTTCCGGACGGTCGACGTCAAGCTCGACCAGCGATTCCAGGCAGTCGACGCCAAGCTCGACCAGGTCCTGGCAGCCCTCGGCAAGACGGACGGGTAGGGTGCGCCCCCGTGCGCACAAGCGTGCGCGCGGCGGCGCACGGGCCAGTCCGGCGCGGGCGATCAGGGCAGGAATGACGCGGCGCAGAAGCGTCGGCGCTCCCTCACTTGTCGTCGCACGCCTCACTCGCCCACTCCTTCCTCGGCTTCCCTGATGCGCTCGGCGCTCCACAGGCGGCGCATCTCCGGGCAATTCTCCAGCAGCTCGCCGAGCGGGCCGCGCCCGGCGACCCGTCCGCGGTCGAGGACGATGACGTGGTCGGCGCGTTCGAGTGCGGCCTGCCGGTGCGACACCACGAGGACGGTCTCCGGCCCGCGGCTCGCGATCCGCTCCCACAGCACGCGCTCGGTCTCGACGTCCAGCGCGGACGACAGGTCGTCCAGGACCAGCAGCTCCGGAGTACGCACCAGGGCACGGGCTGCGGTGGCCCGCTGGACCTGACCGCCGGACAGACGTACGCCGCGGGGGCCGACCATGGTGTCCAGACCGTCCGGCATGTCAGCCAGATCCGATTCGAAGGCGGCGAGCTCCAGTGCCCGCGCGATCTCGGCGTCGGTGGCGGGCCGGCCGAGGAGCAGGTTCTCGCGCAGGGTCTCGGAGAACAGGCGCGGGACCTGTCCGGCGTACGCGGCCCGCCCGGGGACCAGGAAGGTGCCCGGGTCGTCGATCGGCACGCCGTTCCACGAGATCGTCCCGGAATCCAGGGGAAGGAGACCGAGCAGAGCGCGGACCAGGGTGGTCTTGCCGGCGCCGACCGCGCCGGTGACGACGGTGAAGGTGCCGCGTTCGAGCCGCAGGTCCACGTCGTGCAGTCCGCCGCCGTATCGGACGGTCAGTCCGCGCGCCTCCAGCACCTCAAGCCGGTCCGCATCCACCAACCGGACCGCTGCCGGCGGAGGTGGGTCGCGGTGGAGCCAGACGCCGTTGTTCCTGGACAGGTCGTCGGCGGTTTCGTGCGGCGCCATCAGGCGCGTCAGTCGTTCCGTCGCGACCGCCGCCTGGGGAAGCCGGTACAGGATCGTGCCGATCGACCGTGGCAGGGCCGTCAGCCAGCCGATGTAGCTGGTGAACAGCGCCAGGTCGCCGACCGTGAACGTGCCGCCGCGCATCGCGGGCGCGGCCAGCAGCAGCACGAGCCCGATGCTGAGCTCGATGGTCGTACCGGTGGCAGCGTCGAGGAGGTCGGTCGCGAGGCGGTCCTTGACGGCGGCGTCACGCCGCCGCCGGTTGTGCTCGCGCAGCCGCTCCAGCGCCGCCTCCTCGGCTCCCGCGGTCTTGATCGCGAGCACGCCGCCGAAGAGCTCGCCGATGTACGCCGTGACGGCCGCGCCGAGCACCCTGGCCCGCCGGTGCAGCCGGCCGATCACCTGCCGCAGCGCCCTGCTCAGCACGGCGATCACGATCATCGGCACGACCAGCACCAGCGTGATGACGGGGTCGATGAGCGCCATGATCGCCAATGCGGCGGCGGCGAAGAGCGTCGTGCCCATCAGGCTCACGCTCTCGTCGGTGAAGTCGACGGCGTCGGCCACGTCGTCGCGCATGCGCGCGACCGACTCGCCGGAGGAGTGCGGCAGCCGGGACGCGGCCGGTCCGCGCGCGGTGAACACCGAACGCAGCACGTTGGCGCGCAGCAGGGTGGCCGCCGCCAGCCACCAGTAGACCCCGTACGTCCACGCGATGATGATCATGATGCCGCGGACGATCTCGACGCCCACGAACGCCGCGCACAACCACAGCGACAGCTCCAGGCTCGCCGGCCGATGCCCGCTGAGCTGGTCGAACAGCTGCTGCAGCACCAGCCCGCCGCCCAGCGGGACGACGTGGACCGGCATCCACAGCAGGGCGCCGACCAGGTAGCGGCGCAGGTCGAACGTGGCCAGCCGGGTGGCGACCAGCATCACCGGCCTCATCGGCCCACCCCCGCCAGGTCGAGCAGCCGGCCGTACCGGCTGCCCGGGTCGGCGGCGAGGTCGGCGCGGCGACCGTACTCGATGATCTTGCCGTGCTCCAGCACGGCGATCTTGTCGACGCGCGACAGCGAGGAGAGCCGGTGCGCGATGATCACACCGGTACGGCCGGCGAGCAGCCGGTCGATGCTCTGCTCGATGCGGCGTTCGGTGGCCGGGTCGAGCCTGCTGGAGGCCTCGTCGAGCACGACCAGCCCGGGGTCGGCCAGGAACGCCCGGGCGAACGCGATGAGCTGCGCCTCTCCCGCCGACACGCCTCGAAGCTCGGTGTCGAGCCCGTCGGGCAGCGCGGCCAGCCAGTCGCCCAGGCCGACGCCGTCGAGGATCGCGCGCAGCCGGTCGTCGCCGGGCGACGGGCGGAACAGGGTGAGGTTGTCCCGCAGGCTGGCGGCGAACAGCTGCACGTCCTGCGTGACCACGCCGATGCGGCGGCGTACGGATGCCGGGTCCGCCTCGCGCAGGTCGACTCCGCCGACCCGCACGGCGCCCGCGCCCGGGTCGTACAGGCGCAGGACGAGACGGGCGAGCGTGGTCTTGCCGCTGCCGGTGCGCCCGACCAGGCCGAGTGTCTCACCGGGCGCGAGGTCGAGGGTGATGCCGGACAGCACCTGCTCGTCGTCGCCGGGGTAGGCGAAGCTCACCCCGTCGAGACGCAGGCCCAGCGGCCCGGTCGCGGGCAGCGGCCGCGGGCGCTCGGGATCGGGCAGGGTACGGCGCTCGGCCAGCAGCCCGCCGATGCGGGCGAGCCCGGCCAGCGCCGCCTGGTACTCCCTGATCTGGTCGATCAGCCGCTCGAACGGCGCCCGCACCATCAACGTGTACTGGAACAGCAGCACGGCCGTGCCGACCGTGAGGGCGCCCGCGCTCATGGCCCAGGCGGCCAGCCCGAGCATGATCGCCGTACCGGCCGCGAACGCCACCGACGTGCCCGCCAGCAGCGTGGTCCCGACGCGGGCGTCCCGGTTCTCGGCGCGGAACAGGGCGGCGCTGACCTGGTGGAAGCGGTAGACGGCGTGCTCCCCCGCGCCGTTGGCCCTGATGTCCTCGGCGCCGGCCAGCCGCTCCTCCAGATTGCCGAACAGGGTCGCGCCGGCCGCCCGCGACCGGGCCGCCGACGGGACGGCGGCCCGCTGGGCGCGGGCCATGCCGTACCCGATCAGGACGCAGTACGCCAGCAGCGCGCAGCCGATGCGCCAGTCGACGCCGAACACGACGACCACCACTCCGGCCAGGAGCAGCACACTGGCCACGACGTCCAGCAGGAACGCCACGACGAAGTCGCCGACGGCCACGACGTCGCCGTCCACGCGCTCGATCAGCTCGCCGGGCGTGTGGCGGCCGTGGAAGGCCAGGTCCAGGCCGAGCGCGTGCCCGGCCAGCCGTTCACGCAGCCGATTGGTGCCGTCCCAGGCGAGCCGGCCGGCCAGCCAGGCGGTCACCATCCTGGCGGCCTGCCCGGCGACGGCGAGCGCGAGGTAGCCGACGGCGATCAGCGTCAGGTGGCGCGTGCTCGCGCCGCCGATGGCGTCGTCGACGAAACGGCGGGTGATCTGGGGTGCCGCCAGCGGGAGCGCGGTGGCGGCGGCGATGGCCGCGGCGAGCGCGGCGGCGGGGCGGGGTCCCGGCCGGAGCAGGCGCAGGACGGTGGTGCTATGCGGTGGAATCTCCGGGTCGAACGATCTCAAGAAGCGTCATGCCCTCTGTGTGGAAGGAGTCGATGTACTGGGGGGACATGATCGCTTCCCGCATCTCGGGCCTCCTTGATCGCCATGGGCATTCGCTGTCGGCGAGTACAGCAGCCCTCGGCCCCCCGCGGCAACTGATTTACCGGGCGGCCGCTCTATCGCCCGGCCGCCCGGCGAAGGAGGCAGGCGAGCCGTAGTTCGGCGCAGCGCTCGTCGCCCGCGACGCGCCACCAGAGCTGCCCCGGGGCCGGGAGCATCTCGGTGACCAGCACCTCGGCCGGGTCGCGCCGGGCCAGGTCCTCGACGGCGAGCGGGTCGCAGAGGTCGACGTGGAAGGGCTCTGGCTCGGCGAGGTGGTGGACGAAGACGTGGCGCGGCAGGCCGTGTCCGGCGCGGAGCCGGTGGATGGCCGTCCAGCGGTCGAACGCGTCGGCGCCGCGCGCGGCCGGAAGGGAGAGGCGCCAGCGGGCGCGCTGGAAGACCAGATCGTCGATCATGATGCGCGGGGTGTGGGGGCCCAGGTCGACGCGTGGGGCCACGACGGGGACGGTGTGCTGGGCCGGCGGGGTCACGTCGACGGTGTCGCGGTCGTCGCGGAGGTCCGACAGCAGCCAGGTCGCGGAGGCGAGGTCGGGTCCCACGGCCATGAGGCGCGGGGCGGGCAGGCAGCGATCGAACCGCTCTCCGGCACGCGCCCAGAGCCCGGCGACGGCCGCGGCCACGTCCTGGGCCCTCAGCCGGACGACGTCCGGCCCGTCCTGCACGGGCTGGGGTTCGCCCGGAGGTGCGCCCCGGGCGTGCCGATCTCCGCCGGGGTCGGGCCGTCCCGTGTCCGGCCCGTGCCGGTGCGCGTCCTGCTGGCGTCGGTGCGCATGGGACACGAGCCGCCCCAGGATGGCGGCGAGGTCGCGCATCCGGGTGGGCGGGGCCTGCGGGCAGGCGGCGGCCTCCGCGGCGTCCTCCCTGGCGAGCAGCGCGGCCAGGTAGCACAGGGGCATGATCGACGACAGGGCGTCCCGGAGCCGGACGAGCGCCGCGCCGCCGATCGTGACCCGCTCGCAGGCGGGCGGCACGAGGCCGCCGCCGATCGCGTCGCCCTCGCCGGTGGACGACGCCGCATGGCCGACCGTGATGGGGACGCGGGTGGACGACCCGGCCCCGTCGCCCGTCACCGGATCGCAGTCGCACGCCCCAGCGCCACCGACCCGCGCGCAGCCGCACGACCCTGCGTCACTGGCCGGGGCGCTGTCGTGCCTGGACGGCTGGGTGGCGGGCCGGTCGGGGGACCGTGCCGGGGGTGCCGGCTCGACGTGCAGTGGCTCGGGGGTCGCCGGGTCCAGGCGGACGTAGAGGGTAGGGCCCGGGAGGGCGGTGGGCTCGATGACGGTGGCTAAGCGGCGCAGGTGCCGGTGAGCGGTCGCGGTGAGCAGCCGGGACCGCCTCGCCGTGCCGGCGCCGGGGCGCCGCGCCAAGGGGTGCTTCGCGATCGCCTGGAGGAAGGCGGGGTCGGCGGCGGATGTCGCGTGGCGGACGGACTCGTCGTCGTACGCCTCGGCGACCCTGCATCGCGTGGCCAGCCGGGCCGCGGCGTGGGCGCTCCAGGCCGCGGCGCGTGCCGAAGCGGCCGCGACGACGGCGGACTGCCAGCGCCGGACCCAGTCGCCGAGGCCCAGCGATGCGAGCAGGCCGATCTCGGCGCCGGTCAGCGGAGCCCCCGCGCGCACGCTCTGGATGCACGACCTGGCGTGTTCCTGCTGCTCGGGCGGCAGGCGCAGGACCGTGTCGCGAAGTGCGGCGGCGCGCTGCTGGAAGTGCCGGCGTTCGGTGGAGAGGCGGTGGCCGGCGGCGAGCATGCGTTCGGTGAGGTGCCGCAGGGCGGGGCGGCCGAGATCGCCGATCAGGCGGGCGGGGAAGCCGGTGGCGCACACGAGGGCCCAGGGGTGCACCTCGACGACCAGGTCTTCCCCGCCCGCCGGAACGCGCCAGGAGAGCCCGCCGGGTCCGGCCGGGACGGACGAGCCGCCGCCGTCGACGGTTCCCGCCGGGACGGAGCCCAGGGCGTCGGCGGGGCCCGCCGGGACGGACGAGCCGGCGCCGTCGGCGGGGGCGGGCCGGTCGGAGTCGATGGGGCCGGGGGTCGGGTGGGTCATCCGCATCGCCTCAGGACGCCTGTTCCGGGCACCCGGCAGGGCGCACGTAGACGCAGCGCAGCTGGGCGGCGAAGCGCTGCCCGTCGTCGCGCAGCCAGCATTCCTCCGGCCCCGGCAGCGTCTCGGTCAGCGTGGCCCGCTCGGCCGTGCCTGCCAGCCGGGCCAGCTCCTGGATGAGGGCGGGCGCGCGGGTGTCGACGTACAGGGGTCTTCGCTCGGCGGCGTGGAAGGTGGCGAAGAACGTGAGCGGCAGCTCGTGGGACTCGCGCAGCCGCGCCATGGCCAGCAGCAGCTCCCGGTCGCCCCCGGCCCGGCCGAGCGGCTCGAACGCGGCCCTGGCCACCTGCCACCGCCGCCGTGAGATGACCACGTTGCCCCAGGTCAGGCGGGGCAGCCGGGGCAGGTCGGGCAGGGCCGGCGGCCGGATCCTGGGCAGGGCGAGCGCGGTGTGCAGGGCGGTGTCGAGCTCGCCGTTGTGGAACATCAGCGGCTCGTCCGTCCCTTTGACGCGCAGGACGGCATGCCGGCCATCGCAGCGCACGTACAGGTCGTCGAGCCCCAGGCGGCGCCGCCGCTGGTCGGCCGCCGCGCCGCCGGACTCCAGGACGGGGCCGGGGAACTCCAGGGAGGGCAGGCCGTCGGCGCGCGGCGTGATGACGTTCAGCGCGGTGAGACCGTTGAGCGCCCGCGCGATGGCCGCGTCCCGCTCGGCGGCGAGCGCGCCGCCGTCCCGGCAGAACTGCAGCTCCCACGGCGTGAACAGGGGCGCGTCGTGCAGCTCGCTGAGTACCAGCGGGGTCACGCCCGCCTCGTAAGCCTCCAGCGACGGCGCGGCGACCATGACGTCGGCCGCGCAGAGGACGGGCGCGGCCGGCGGGACGGGCTCGCCGAGCAGCTCGGCGAGGTCCAGACTGGAGGCGTCCGGAGGGGTGGTGCGGACGAGCGCGGCGATCCGGTCGCCGCGCTGGACCTCCAGGTCGCCGGCCGCGCCCAGCACTTCGGCCAGCTCGAACGCGCCCGCGCCGAGCCGCTCGGCGAGCAGCCGGTTGGTGCGCAGCCGCGTCAGCTCGGCTTCTTCGGCGAGCGGGCCGAGGGCCCGGGGCACGCGTTCGCGAAGGTCGCCGGCGAGCGGGTCGCCGACGGTGAGGCGCAGGGTGCCTGCGGCGGCCTCGTACACGATGACGCGCTCGTCGGCGCGGGCTCCGGCGCGCCCGGCGAGCTGGCCACCGCCGGCGAGGGACTCGATCCGGCTCTGCACGGCCAGCTTCACGTCGGGCGAGGCGGCGGGGTAGCGCTCCAGCAGGCCGGCGATCTCGCGGACGCGCCGGCCTGCGGACAGGTCGGCGTCGGCGGCGGGCCGCGGGCCGGCGAGCACGCGCCGCCGCCGCTGCGCCGGCACGCCCTGCGCCGGCACGAGCCCGTCATCGGGCACGCCGGGGGCGTCGTCGGGCAGGCGGTCGCGGAGCCAGCCGAGCGGGTCGGGGACGGTGGCGGGCGGGCAGAGGTCGTGGGTGAGCAGCCCGCGGCGCACCGCCACGGCGAGGGCGGCCGAGGCCCGCTCCAGGCCGGTGCCCGACTCGGCGGCGATCTCGGCGACCGTGCGGCGGCCGTCGCACTGACCGGCGAAGGCCGCGCCGTCGTACGGTGTGCCAGTGCCGGTCCGCCGCCGGGGCACGAGCCCGGCGACGAGCGCGGGGTCGGACAGGATGCGCTGCTGGAGCGCCTCGCCGACGCGGGCGGCGGCATAGGCGACGCGCCGGGACAGCTCGCGATGCCCCGTCCAGGTGTAGCGGCTGGTCTGGCCGGGTTCGAGGCGGCCGGCGTCGATGGGCGCGTAGAAGCCGGTCGCCGCGCACCGGGTGGCCAGCCGCTGCACGTGCGGGGCGAGCTGCCGGGCGGCATCGGACGGGCCGCGCCGCAGGTCGCGGTAGGCGGCGGGGGCGGAGCACACGAGGGCGTCGAGGAAGCGCTCGTCGGCGAAGATCCCGGCGGCGGCCACCCTGGCCGCCGCCGTGTCCGCAGCGATCACGTCGGACAAGGCGAGCCGCGCCTCCTCCAGCCGGCCGGTCACGCGGTTCCAGTCGGCCAGCCAGTCCTCGGGGCCGGGCGTGCCGGGGGGCAGAGGGCGGAGCCGGCGCAGGCGGCTGCGCACTCCGCGCGGCAGCCGCCCGCCTCCCGTCCGGCCGGCGTGCGGTCCGGCCGGGCGGGCGTCCCGGCGGGCGAGCAGGTCGAGCGCCTGGCGCTCCAGTCGCACGACGGCCGTCGCCGTCTCCGCCGCCCGTGGACAGGCCAGGGACAGGACGAGCTCCCACGGGAATCCCGCGCTCCGGACGACCACGGCCGGCACCATCGTCCACTCGTGATCGCCCATGCGCCCGCCTCTCTTTCTTGAAACAAAAGGAAAACCCGGCTAAGTCAGATGCTTACAAGATCGTTTTCCTCTGTCAATGCTTTCTCGCATGAGAAATGAGTGAGAGTATTTACCCTCGGCGATTACCGGCCGCCAAGGATTATCCACCAATGCCAGCAAACCCCGCCAAACAGGACACAGGTATTTACTTTCCGTAGTCGTCGGCCTATCCTACCTGTACAGCGGCCCGCAGAATCCGGAATTCCGAGCCGGAGAATCACGGGGCATTTCAGCGCCGCATAAATGGCGGACGCTGCCCCATTGTTGTTTTCCCGGTGCCCCGGGCTGGGCACGATCAGGTCGTGGTAAATCAAGAACGGCGGCGAAGTCTTTCGACGCCGGTGTTCGCGGCGGGGCTTGTCGGGGTCACGGCGGCGGTGGCCGGGCTGGACCTCGTCACGGGCACGACCGTGCGGCTGCTGCCGCTGCTGATCTTCCTGCCGGCGATCGCGGCGGCGCTGGGCACGGTGCGGCAGACGGCCGTCGCCTCCGTCTGGGCGGCTCTGTGGGTGATGGCGGTCCAGGGGTACTTCGGGACGGATCTGGGCGACACCCTGGTGGCCGCCGCGTTCATGGCGGTGTTCGGCGTGGTGAGCGTGCTCGGGTGCCGCTACCGCGTGCGGCGTGAGGAGGAGGTGCGCCGGCTGCGCTCGGCGGCGGCCGCGCTGCAGCGGCAGATCGTGCGGCCGCTGCCGCTGCGCACCCGCGACGTGGTCGTGGACGGGCTCTACCAGCCGGTGGAGGAGGACGCGATGGTGGGCGGCGACATGTACGAGGTGGCCGCCTCGCCGTACGGGACCCGGGTGCTGATCGCCGACGTGCAGGGCAAGGGGCTGCCCGCGATCGGCACCGCGCTGGCCGTGCTGGGGGCGTTCAGGGAGGCGGCGTACCGAGAGGACACCCTCACCGGGGTCGTGGCGGTCATGGAGTCGGCCGTGGCCCGGCACAACCTCTTCGCCACGCGCACCGGCGAGCCCGAGCGGCTGGTCACCGCGCTGGTCCTCGGCATCGGACGGCAGCTCGAGGTGGAGGCGGTCAACTGCGGGCACATCGCCCCGTACGTCCTCCACGACGGCGACGTCCACCAGGCGGCGCTCGGCGAGCCCGGCGTGCCCCTCGGCCTGGCCGCGCTGGCCGCGCTGGCCGCCGGGCCGCGCCGCAGCACGCGGTTCCCCTTCCCCGACGGGGCGACGCTGCTGCTGTGCACGGACGGCGTCACCGAGGCGCGCGACCCCGGCGGCGCGTTCTACCCGCTGGAAGAGCGCCTGCGTGCGTGGGCGCTCGCCCCGCCCCCCGGCCTCGCCGAGACACTCGACGCCGACCTGCGGCACTTCACCGGGGCCGCCCCGCGCGACGACGTCGCCGTCCTCACGGTGACCAGGGCCGGGCGCGCCGACGAGGAGGCCGGCCTGGCCCGGCCGGACAGTCTGACAACGTCATGAACCATGCTCACCATCCGCGCGTACCTCCACTCGTTGGACACGTGTTCCATGGAGGTGTCGTGGAGCTCAGCCTCTTGCGGGCACAGGCGCACAGCCCGTCGTATTTCTCACTGCTGCGCAGCTCCTCCGGAGCGGAGCGCGCACCGGTGGATTTCTGCATACCGTGCAACCCATACTTCCCGACGCCGGAGATCTTCGAGATGCTCGGGAGGAACCTGGAGACGATATTGAAGTTCTACCCGAGCGACGCGGGCACGATCACCCAGGAACTGTGCTCCACGCTCGGGCTCCACCCCAAGACGGTCGCCATGGGCAACGGGTCGACCGAGCTGATCACCTGGATCGACCACCTCCTGGTACGGGAGAGCCTGGCGGTGCCGATCCCTACTTTCGGCCGCTGGACCGACCAGCCGCTGGAGACCGGCAAGCGGGTGGACATGTATCCGTTGCTGGAGAGCCGGAACTTCGCCCTCGACGTGGACGACTACGTGTCGTTCATCCGCATGCGGGGCACCCGCGTGGCCGTCATCTGCAACCCCAACAACCCTGACGGCGGCTACCTGCCCAAGCACGACGTCATCCGGCTGATGGACCAGCTCATCGACCTCGACCTGGTGATCGTGGACGAGTCCTTCGGCGAGTTCGTGGACGCCGAGCCGTACCCGGGCGTCGCGGACGAGGCCGCGGTGCGGCCGAACGTGATCGTGCTGCGCAGCCTGGGCAAGAACTTCGGCCTGCACGGCATCCGCTTCGGCTACATGGTCGCCAATCCGGCGCTGGCCGGCCGGGTGCGCGACGCGCTGCCCAAGTGGAACCTCAACTCGTTCGCCGAGGTCATCGTCTTCATGATGAAGCAGTTCATGGGCGACTACCAGAACAGCCTGAAGCGGCTCGCCAACGACAGGCGGGCGATGTTCCAGCAGCTCAGCGCCATGCCGGGGCTGACGGTGTTCAACTCGCAGGGCAACTTCCTGCTGGTGAAGCTGCCGCCGGGACAAGACGGGGTGCCGCTGCGCGACCACCTGCTCTCCGAGCACGGCGTGTACGTCCGCGAGTGCGGCAACAAACTGGGCACCACCAGCCAGTTCCTGCGGCTGGTGGTGCGGCCGCAGGAGGACGTGCGGCGGCTGCTGATCGGGATGACGCAGTTCCTGTACTCGGGCAGCCTGCACGAGATCCCCGTGATAGGGCTGCACCACCGGCACGCCAACCCGCTGTCGGCCTGACGCCTCAGCGCGGGCCCTCCGTGTTCCGAGCCCGCCGCCGTTCGAGCGGCGGGCACTCGTGCCAGGGCAGGAAAACGGGACCTAGTCCTTGTGCGGGCGGTACGGGCGGGGAAGCTTGAGCCCGCGCTCGGCCATGACCGCGCGCAGCCGGTCGGGGTAGTCGGTGATGATCCCGTCCACACCGTCGTCCATGAGCTTGCGCATCGTCGGCTCGTCGTCGATCGTCCACGGGATCACCTTCAGCCCCAGGGCATGGGCCTGGTCGACCATGTCCTTGGTGACGTACGGGACGTAGCCGGGGTCGGTGACCTTGCCGTTCTGCGGGAACCCGTGCACCGGGGAGAACGCGTCCGCCCCGAACGACTTGACCGCCTTGAGCGGGTCGCCGCCGAAGTCGTCGATGTCGAGGCCGCCCAGCCACGGCGAGGCGCCCGGCTGCCCGGTCTGCAGGAAGTCGCGGTTGGTGAGCGCCACGAGCGGCAGCCGCGGCTCCACCTCCCGCATGCGCATGAGTGCGCCCCAGTCGAAGCTCTGGATCGTGACCTGCCGCAGCAGCCGGGCCCGCCGGATCTCGCCCAGCGTCACCTGCACGAACTGCTCCCTCGGCGCGGTCTCGTGCGGCGCCCCGGCCTCGACCTTGGTCTCGACGTTGAGCGTGACGCCACGCGCCTGATACCGGTTGACCAGGTCGAACACCTCGCGCAGGGTGGCCATCGGCGCCCCGGGCACCGCCCGCTGCCCCGGGAACTCGGGCAGCGTCCGCGAGCCGCAGTCCATGGTCCTCACCTGCTGCAGGGTGAGCGTGTTGATGTACTTGCCGACGTACGGGAACTCGGGGTCTCCCGGCACGGCGGGCGCCGTGTCACGGCACTTCCTGTTGCTGATCCGCCTGTCGTGGGTGACCACCGCCTCGCCGTCCTCGGTGATCTGCACGTCCAGCTCCAGGGTGCTGACGCCGAGCTCCAGCGCGTTGGCGAACGCGGGCAGCGAGCTCTCCACCACGAGCCCGAGCCCGCCCCGGTGCGCCTGGAGGTCGAACCGCTGCCCCCGGTCGGCCACGGCCGTCCCGGGCGCCGCCACGACCGCCGCCCCGAGAGCCGCCGCCACAACCACATGCCATCTCTTCATAGCGAGACAAGATCCGGCATGCGGGGGAAGGGCGGGCGTACGTGAGGTGATCGCGAGGCGAAAGCTTGGAACGTATGTGCGAGACCTGAGGCTCCAGGACGTTGTAGGCTATCCCGGCTTTCCCCTTACGCCATAAGAAATCCGACGATAGAAGGGTTCCGTGGTTTCCAGCGCCCAGGTAAGTAGCAGCGTGAGCCATCGTGATCACACCGCCGCCGACAGCCACGACCTCATCCAGGTCCGCGGCGCCAGGGAGAACAACCTGAAGGACGTCTCCCTCGACATCCCCAAGCGGCGCCTGTCCGTCTTCACCGGAGTGTCCGGCTCCGGCAAGTCCTCCCTCGTCTTCGACACGATCGCCGCCGAGTCACGGCGGCTGATCGACGAGACGTACACCGCGTTCATCCAGGGGTTCATGCCGAGCCGGTCGCGCCCCGACGTCGACGCGCTGCACAACCTCAGCGCGGCGATCATCGTCGATCAGGAGCGGATGGGCGCCAACGCCCGCTCCACCGTGGGCACCGTCACCGACGCCCACACCATGCTGCGCATCGTCTTCAGCCGGATCGGCGTCCCGCACGTCGGCTCCGCCTCCGCCTTCAGCTTCAACCTCGCCGAGGGCATGTGCCCCGAGTGCGAAGGGCTGGGCAAGGCGTCCGAGATCGACGTGGACGAGCTGGTCGACAGGGAGTTGTCGCTGAACGAAGGGGCGATCAAGGTCCCCGGGTACGCGGTGGACAGCTGGCCGTGGCAGGTCATCGCCGGCTCCGGCCTGTTCGACCCCGCCGTCAAGCTGAAGGACTTCACCCCCGAGCAGTGGGAGGACTTCCTCCACAAGCCCGCGACCAAGCTCAAGTACGGCTCCAACAACTTCACCTACGAGGGCCTCGTCGTCCGGGTGAAGCGGACGTACCTCGGCAAGGACCGCGAGTCGATGCAGCCGTCGGCGCGGGCGTTCGCCGACCGGGCGGTCAAGCTGGCCACCTGCCCCTCCTGCGGCGGCTCCAGGCTCAACGAGGCCGCCCGCTCCTCCAGGATCGACGGCAGGAACATCGCCGAGTGCTCGGCGATGCAGATCAACGACCTGGCCGACTTCGTCCGCGGCATCGACGACCCGACCGTGGGGCCGGTGCTGGAGGGGCTGCGCTCGACGCTGGACTCGCTGGTCGAGATCGGGCTCGGCTACCTGAGCCTGGACCGCGAGTCCGGCACGCTGTCGGGCGGCGAGGCGCAGCGGGTCAAGATGGTGCGCCACCTCACCTCGAGCCTCACCGACGTCACGTACGTCTTCGACGAGCCCACGGCCGGGCTGCACCCGCACGACATCCAGCGGATGAACAACCTGCTGCTCCAGCTGCGCGACAAGGGCAACACGGTGCTCGTCGTGGAGCACAAGCCGGAGACGATCGAGATCGCCGACCACGTGGTCGACCTCGGCCCCGGCGCGGGCTCGGCCGGCGGGCGGGTCTGCTACGCGGGCGACCTGGACGGGCTGCGCGCCTCCGGCACGCTGACCGGCCGTTACCTGGACCACCGGGTGCGCCTTCGCGAGGAGGTCCGCAAGCCGTCCGGGCACTTGTCCGTCGAAGGCGCGACCCTGCACAACCTGCGGGACGTGAGTGTGGAGGTCCCGCTCGGCGTGCTCACCGTGGTCACCGGCGTGGCCGGGTCGGGCAAGAGCTCGCTGATCCACGGGTACGTCGCCGGCCGGGAGGGCGTGGTCGTGGCCGACCAGTCGCCGATCCGCGGCTCGCGCAGGAGCAACCCCGCCACCTACACCGGGCTGCTCGACCCGATCCGCGCGGAGTTCGCCAAGGCCAACGGGGTGAAGCCGGGCCTGTTCAGCGCCAACTCCGAAGGGGCCTGCCCGGCGTGCAAGGGCATCGGTCTGATCTACACGGATCTGGCGATGATGGCCGGAGTGGCGTCGGTGTGCGAGGAGTGCGAGGGCAAGCGGTTCACGCCGAAGGTGCTGACGTACACGCTGCGCGGCAAGAACATCAGCGAGGTGCTGGCCATGCCGGTGGCCGAGGCCCGCGAGTTCTTCACCACCGGGCAGACCAAGACGATCCTGGAGCGGCTGGCCGCCGTCGGCCTCGGCTACCTGGGTCTCGGGCAGCCGCTGAACACGTTGTCCGGCGGTGAGCGGCAGCGGCTCAAGCTGGCGATCAATATGGCCAGGAACGGGACGACGTACGTGCTGGACGAGCCGACCACCGGCCTGCACCTGGCGGACGTGGACCAGCTGCTCGCGCTGCTCGACCGGCTGGTGGAGGACGGCAACACGGTCATCGTGATCGAGCACCACCAGGCCGTGATGGCCCATGCCGACTGGATCATCGACCTCGGGCCGGGCGCCGGTCACGACGGCGGGCAGGTGGTCTTCACCGGCACGCCGCGCGAGCTCGTCGACAACGGGACCACGCTCACGGCGATCCACCTGCGGGAGTACGTCAGCCGGTGACCGTACCGGCCCGTGCCCGCCTCGCCGTCCGGGAGCCTGCTCAGACGGCGAGGCGGGCCAGGACCCGGGCGAACTCCGGGGGCGGCGCGACCACCAGCCTGGTCTGCCCGTCCTGCACGACGATGTCGGCCTTGATGAGCGTCAGCCGTCCCCGGTGCCACCAGTAGACCTGCGGGCTGAGGCCGTCCGTGCGCACCGCGTGGACGCGCAGCCGCTCGATGGCCCGCACCACGCCGATGCCGTCCACGGGGTGCACGAGCACCGTGTGCGCATCGGGCAGCACGGCCAGCACGCCGTCCGCCGGCACCCGCACGTAGTCGCCCAGCCAGCGCAGATGCGTGGCGGCGGACGGTGAGCGGCCGGTCAGCCGGGTCACCGGCGTCCCCGACAGCTCGATGCCCTCCACGAGCAGCCGCTCCTCCCGGCGCACGTTCGCGACGGCCAGGTCGAGCGCCCGCGCCGTCGGCACGGGCCAGCAGCCGGCCTCCTCAGGCCGCACGGGGCGGGAGCCGACGGTGAGCAGCTCGACGAGGTCGGCGTTGAGGTGGCGGCCCACCACCCGGGTCAGGTCGGCCAGCTCGTCCACGGACTCGACGCGGGTGCGCAGCTGCGGCCCGGCCTGGTCCAGGTCGCACACGTCGAGCCGCTCGCCGGCGGTGGCGACGGCGTGCGCGAGGTGCTCGGAGACGAGCACGGGCCAGTCCTCCCGGGACCGGCGCCCGGCCTCGCGCCGCAGCCCCATGAGCTTGACCACCAGCGTCGTGTCGCCTGTGGGCGTCCCCGTGGGTGTCTCTGTGGGCGTTTCCGTGAGTGTCCCTGTGAGCGTCACCGTGGCGCCGTCGGGGGCGAACCGGCAGGCGAATCCGCGGGATTCCGCGACGAGAGCGAGCAGCGAGTCGAGATCGACGTCTTCGACGGGCCTGCGCGCGGGCTCTCGATCACGCCTGAACAAGCTCACGCGGCATGTCCCTTTCTGTCGGGTTCGTCCCTCCTACCTTGCCTGTTCCCCCTCCTCCAACGTGTCAGCGAGGGAGCACGATTCGGTATCGATAACCCCAAGTCTCCCCAGCCACACGCTCATCTGAGGTGACCCGTGTCCCACCGGGAGCCCCGCCAGAATCGGCACACCCAGCGGCTCCAGGCGGTCCCGCAGCACCGGGTACGGGTCGCCGCAGTCCACCCACGACCCGAGCGCGATCCCCCGCACCCCGTCGAACGCCCCGGCCTGCAGGAGCTGGGTGAGCATGCGGTCGATCCGGTACGGCTCCTCCCCGATGTCCTCCAGGAGCGCGATCCTGCCGGCGAACGACGGCTGCCACCGGGTGCCGCACATGGAGGCCAGCAGCGACAGGTTGCCCCCGTACAGCTCGCCCTCGGCCCGGCCGGCGGCCAGCACCCGATCGCCCCGCACCTGCTGCGGCGCGCCGGACAGGGCCGCCTGGAGACTCGCCCAGCTGCGCGGCTCCGGGCCCCGCTCGCCGCCGAGGAGGTCGCAGGCGGGCATCGGGCCGTGCAGCGTGGGCACGCCCAGCTCGATGGCGAAGGCGTTGTGCAGCGCCGTGATGTCGCTCGACCCGAGAAGGACCTTGGGCCCGGCGGCCCTCAGGGCGTCCCAGTCGAGCAGGCCGAGGAGCCGGCCGGCGCCGTAGCCGCCCCGGCAGCAGAACACCGCGGAGACGGCCGGGTCGCACCAAGCGGCCTGCACGTCGGCGGCGCGGGCGGCGTCGTCGCCGGCCAGGTAGTCGAGCTTCTGGCGGTCGAGGGTGTGCGCGCCGGTCACAACCTTGAACCCGAGGCCTTCCAGGCGCTCGACCCCGCGCCTGAGCTGGACGGCGTCGGGCGGGCCCGACGGCGCGACGATCGCGACGGTGTCACCTGGCCGCATCGATCAACTCCTGGACGAGGGCCGGCACGGCCTCACCGATCGGCTCGCTGACGACCTGATCGGCGAAGGGATCATAGGGCGTGGGCTGCGCGTTGACGATCACCAGCCGCGCGCCCGCGTCGAGCGCCTCGCCGCACAACCCCGCGGCCGGGTGCACGGTCAGCGAGGTGCCGATCGCCACGAACAGCTCGCAGGAGCGCGCGGCGGCGCGGGCGGCGGCCAGCACCTCGGGTTTGAGCGACTGGCCGAACGAGATCGTGTTCGCCTTCTGGATGCCGCCGCAGCGCGGGCAGGGCGGGTCGTCCTCGCCGGCCTCCACCCGCGCCAGCACCTCGGGCATCGGCGTGATCAGATCGCAGGACAGGCACTCGGCGCGGCGCATCGTGCCGTGCAGCTCGATCACCTTCTCGGGCGACGACCCGGCGGCCTGGTGCAGTTCGTCGATGTTCTGCGTGATGAGGGCCCGCAACAGGCCGGCGCGCTCCAGGTCGACCAGGGCGAGGTGCGCCTTGTTCGGGCGCGCGTTCCAGGCGGGATGGTCCAGCCTGGAACGCCACGTCCTGCGCCTGACCTCGGGGTCGGCCAGGTAGCGATCGATGGTCGCGTTCGCCTCGGCCTGCGGGTCCTTGGTCCACACGCCCTGTGGCCCCCGGAAGTCGGGAATGCCGGAATCGGTCGAAATGCCTGCCCCTGTAAGGACCGACACTGGCATTGGCTCGTTCACGTGGGAAACGGTGTCACACTTACCTTCCGTATGCGACTTCCGCCCCACATCCTCGTGGTCAACGGCATCAAGGTCCGCCGCCCGGTCTTCCTGCTCGGAGCTCCGCATTCCGGCGCGGACCTGCTGTCCCGTGCCCTGAAACGCTCGCCGGGCTTCCACGTGACGATGGGCCGCGCGAGCGTGACGCACGTGGTGTACGCCTTCGCCCGCAAGCCGTCCATCGGCCGCACGTCCGGCGCCGTGCGCGTGCTGCGCGACGCGCTGGCCGAGTCGTGGCAGGTGCTGCCCGGCTCCTGCGCGCAGTGCGCCGAGCCGTGCCGGGAGGCGGGCGGCGTCACCGGTGCCGGACCGTGCGTGGCCACCGGTGACGTCGTCAGGTTCGGCGACGGGAGCCCCGACCTGATCTACAGCGCGCCGGTGCTGCTGCAGGCGTTCCCGGACGCCCGCTTCGTGCAGCTCATCCGGGACGGCAGGGACGTCGCGGCCGACATGCTCGACGATCCTGCGTGCCTGGCCTGGTTCCGGCCGGCGATGCTGCCGGAGCGGACCGAGTTCCCCAACGCGTTCCTGGGCGTCAACAAGGACGAGCACCTCGACCGGTGGAAGGGCATGCCGGCGGCGGGCAAGTGCGCCCTGCGCTGGCGCAGCGCCGTACGCCTGAGCGCCGAGCTGCGCCGGACGCTGCCCGCCGAGCAGCTGATGACGCTGCGCTACGAGGACCTGGTGCTCAAGCCGGCGCAGGCGGTGGCCGCGCTGGCCGGCTTCCTGGAGACGCGGGTGTCCAAGGTCCCGTTGTACGGCCGCGCCGCCAAGGTCGGCTCCTGGCGCTCCCGCCTCCGCCCGGCCGACCTGGAGCTGGTGGAGAAGGTGGCGCGCGAGGAGCTCACGCGGCTGGGTTATCTGCCGGGCTGAGCTGAGGCGGCCGGGCTGTCCGTCGAGCTGAACTGGGTGCGGTAGAGCTCGGCGTACAGCCCGCCGCGGGCCAGCAGCTCCTCGTGGCCGCCGCGCTCGGCGATGCGGCCGTCGTGCACGACGAGGATCTCGTCGGCCTCCCTGATCGTCGACAGCCGGTGCGCGATGACCAGCGACGTGCGGCCCTCCAGCGCGGTCTTCAGCGCCACCTGGACCGCCGCCTCGGACTCGGAGTCGAGGTGCGCTGTGGCCTCGTCGAGCACCACCACGCGCGGCGCCTTGAGCAGCAGCCTGGCCAGCGCGAGCCGCTGCTTCTCGCCGCCCGACAGCCGGTAGCCGCGGTCGCCGACCACGGTGTCGAGGCGGTCGGGCAGGCTTTCGACGAGATCACCGATCTGCGCCGCCTTGAGAGCCTCCCAGATCTCCTCGTCGGTCGCCTCCGGCCTGGCGTAGCGGAGGTTGGCCGCGATCGTGTCGTGGTAGAGATGAGCGTCCTGCATGACCACGCCCACGGTGTCGCGCAGCGAGGCGAGCGTGGCGTCGCGCACGTCGAGCCCGTTGATCCGGACGACGCCTTCGTTGACGTCGTAGAGTCGGGACACCAGCGAGGTGATCGTCGTCTTGCCCGCGCCCGAGTGGCCGACCAGGGCGATCATCTGGCCCGGGCGGGCGGTGAACGAGACGCCCTTGAGCACCGGGTGCGAGGGGCTCGTGTCCTGCCTGGCCACCGACTCCAGCGAGGCCAGCGAGACCTCATCGGCCGCCGGGTAGCGGAAGCGCACGTCGTCGAACTCGATCGTCACGGGGCCGTCGTGCACGGGCACGGCGCCGGGCTTCTCCGCCACCATGGGCTGCAGGTCGAGGATCTCGAAGACGCGGTCGAAGCTGACGAGCGCGGTCATGACGTCGACGTGCACGTTGGACAGGGACGTGAGCGGGCCGTACAGGCGCATCAGCAGCGCCGCCAGGGCCACCAGCGTGCCCAGCTCGAAGACGTTCGCGACCGACAGGACGCCGCCGATGCCGTACACCAGGGCGGTGGCCAGCGCCGCGACCAGGCCGAGCGCGACACGGAACACGGTGCCGTACATGCCGACCGTCACGCCGACGTCCCGGACCCGGGCGGCCCGGCTGCCGAAGACCGCGGCGTCGTCCTCGGGCCGCCCGTACAGCTTGGCGACCATCGCGCCGGCCACGTTGAACCGCTCGGTCGCGACCGAGCTCAGCTCGGCGTCGAGCTGCATCTGCTCGCGGGTCAGCGCCGACATGCGGCGGCCGACGAACTTGGCGGGCACGATGAAGATCGGCAGCAGCACCAGCGCGACCAGCGTCACCTGCCACGACAGCACCAGCATGGCGCCCAGCACGAGGATCAGGCTGACCACGTTGGAGACCACGGAGGACAGCGTGCTCGTCAGGGCGCGCTGGGCGCCGATCACGTCGGTGTTGAGCCTGCTGACCAGCGCGCCGGTCTGCGCCCGCATGAAGAACGCCACGGGCATGCGCTGCACGTGGCCGAACACCTCGGTGCGCAGGTCGTAGATCAACCCCTCGCCGATGCGCGCCGAGAACCACCGCTGCACCAGCGTCAGCCCGGCGTCCACCACCGCCAGCGCGGCGATCGCCACCGCCAGCCAGACCACGACGTCGGTGCGCTTCTGCAGGATGCCGTCGTCGATGATCGCCTTCATCAGCAGCGGGTTGGCGATCACGATCACCGCACCCACCACGACGAGCAGCAGGAACGCAACGATCTGCTTCGTGTACGGGCGCGCATAACGTGCGATGCGCCGGACCGTGCCGGGGCGCAGCCGCTCCTTGGTCACCGACCCGTCGCGGCGCAGCGACATCATCACATTGGGGCCGAAGCCCCCACCCATCATCGCCATTCGGGGGATCCCTCCTCCTCCCCCGGAGACAGCGCCGCCGAGCCGTATGCCGATTCCCCGCTCAGCTCACCGCGAAATCCCCACTTCTTCGCACCCTAGCCCTTCCCTTCGCGTCGTGAGTGAGCGGCGGACACGGATCCGGAGCTCCAGGATCGCCTTTGTGTGCCCCCTGAAGGGCCCTGGGCGGCCTTCCAGGGCCGGAGGAGGGACAGAACCCCACCGGATGCCTGACAGGCGGTCCACGCCGATCACAGGATGTCCGGAAGGTGACGTCCACGCCACTGCCGGGTGACCGGCGGGTGTCGCGGAGCGGCGTCACCCATGCCGATGCCCATCTGGTCCGCTGACGCATCGCGACACAACGCCGACGGTCCACGGACGCGCGCCCTCGCCGCCACCCAGCCGCGGCGCACACCAGCGGCACGCAGCCGAAGGCGACCCGGATGTCACGTCCGGGGGCGCACGCACCCCACACCGCCCGACCGCGCCGGGGGCGCGTGGAGCAGGTCCGCCCACCGGGTGGGTGCCGGCGGGCGGGTCAGCGAAAAGGGTGGGCCGGGGAATGGTTGGGGTCAGGGGAACAGGGCCCTGATGCGGGCGGCCTGTTCCAGGCGCTCGGCCGCGCTCTGCTCCTCCAGGGTGCGGGCCCGCGCCCCCTGGAGGAGTCGCTTGGTCGCGACGGCCGCGTCCCGATTGGTGGACAACAGCTGCGCGACCTTGTCATGTACGGTTTGCTCAAGGTCGCCCCGAACGACCACTTGTTCGGCGAGGCCGATCCGCATGGCCTCGTCCGCGTGCACGGTCCTGGCGGTCAGGCAGATGTCGATCGCCTTGGCCAGGCCCACCAACTCGACCAGGGGCTTGGTCCCGGTCAGATCGGGCACGAGGCCCAGGGCGGGCTCTTTCATGCAGAACGCGACGTCATCGGCGACGATCCGCAGGTCGCAGGCAAGCGCGAGCTGGAATCCCGCTCCGATCGCGTGTCCCTGCACCGCGGCGACCGAGACGATCTCGGGCCGGCGCAGCCACAGGAACCCCGCCTGAGCCTGACTGATGAGCTGCTCGAGGTCCGCGCCCTCGCTCGCGGCCGCCGAGCTGAACGAGCCCTGTCCGGGCACCCCCTCAGATGTGAACATTCGCAGGTCGATCCCTGCCGAGAAGGACGGTCCCTCACCTTTCACGACGACTACGCGCACCTGCTCCGGCAGGGTCTCGCCGATGCGAGCAAGCGCCGACCAGGTCGCGAACGTCTGTGCGTTCCGCTTCTCCGGCCGGTCGAGCGTGATCGTCGCTATCTCACCGTCCACCTCGAGGCGAAGCCCGATCTCTGCCAAACGCTCGGCAGAGACGTCCTCCGCATACCCCCCGCGCTGTTGCGCCTGCGCTTCCGCCATCGCCCGCTCCTGTTGTCTGACTGCTGTCCGTCGCGCCCGAGCCTACAGAATATGATTCTGCGGCCCGGGCGCGACGGCGGCTGACTAGGGACGGGCGGCTGCGGTCGCACGTTCCGAGGCGGCCGTCAGCGCTTGGACTTGCCTCGGGTCGCCCCGCCGCGCCCACGCAGAGTCACACCGGACTCGCTGAGGATGCGGTGGATGAACCCGTAGGACCGACCGGTGGAAGCGGCCAGTGCCCGGATGCTCTCGCCCTGGGCGTAGCGCTTCTTGAGATCGCCGGCCAGTTTCTCCCGGTCGGCCCCGGTGACCCGGGTGCCCTTCTTCAGTGTCTCGGCCACGAGTACCTCCTGTAGTGCCGGACTTCCGCAGCGTTACTCCGCCATGATCAGTCATTTCAGCGGGATCGGCTACCTACTCCACGGGAAAAGATCCGTACCCACTCAAATTAAGATCAGGCAAGTGCCACAAGATCGGAAAATTCGTCGCTCCATGCGTCTTCAGTTCCGTCCGGTAGCAAGATCACCCTATCCGGTGACAGGGCGTCAACGGCACCCTCGTCATGGGTGACTAGGACGATTGCTCCTGAATACGACCTCAGAGCGTTGAGAACCTGCTCCCGGCTGACCGGATCGAGGTTGTTCGTGGGCTCGTCGAGGAGGAGGACATTGGCGCTCGAGAGCACCAGCATGGCGAGCGCGAGCCGGGTCTTCTCGCCGCCCGACAGGACTCCGGCGGGCTTGTCGACGTCGTCGCCGGTGAACAGGAACGAGCCGAGCACCTTGCGCAACTCGGTGTCGGTGAACTCGCCGCCGGCCGAGCGCATGTTCTCCAGCAGGGTCCGGCCGGCGTCGAGGGTCTCGTGCTCCTGCGCGTAATAGCCGATCTTGAGGCCGTGGCCCGGCCTGATCGCGCCCGTGTCGGGCTTCTCCAGACCGCCGAGCAGGCGCAGGAGCGTGGTCTTGCCCGCGCCGTTCAGGCCGAGGATGACGACCCTGTGACCTCGGTCGATGGCCACGTTGACGTCGGTGAAGACCTCCAGCGACCCGTACGACTTGGACAGGCCCTCGGCCATGAGCGGGGTGCGCCCGCACGGCTGCGGATCGGGGAAGCGCAGCCGCGCGATCTTGTCGCTTTTACGCTCCTCCTCCGTGCCGGCCAGCAACCGGTGTGCGCGGCGCATCATGTCCTGCGCGGCCTTCGCCTTGGTGGCCTTGGCGCGCATCTTGTCGGCCTGGGCCAGCAGCGCACCGGCCTGTTTCTCGGCGTTGGCGCGCTCGCGCTTGCGCCGCTTCTCGTCGGTCTCGCGCTGGGCGAGATACGCCTTCCAGCCGACGTTGTAGTGATCGATCGCCGAGCGGTTGGCGTCGAGGTGCAGGACCTTGTTGACCGTCGCTTCAAGAAGCCCGACGTCGTGACTGATGATCACCAACCCACCTTGATGAGATCGCAAAAAATCACGAAGCCACCCGATTGAGTCGGCATCAAGGTGGTTTGTCGGCTCGTCGAGGAGGAGGGTTTCCGCACCACTGAAAAGAATTCGCGCCAATTCCACGCGCCGCCGCTGACCCCCGGAAAGCGTTTGCAACGGCTGCGTCAGCACCCTGTCCGGCAGGCCGAGACTGGAGGCGATGGAGGCGGCCTCGGCCTCGGCGGCGTACCCGCCCAGCACGTGCATCTGGTCTTCCAGGCGACCGTACTTCCTGACGGCCTTCTCCCGGGTGCGCTCGTCGGCGGAGGACATGCCGAGCTCGGCCTCGCGCAGCTCGCGCAGGACCTCGTCGAGCCCGCGTGCGGACAGGATGCGGTCGCGCGCCAGCACCTGCAGGTCGCCGGTGCGCGGATCCTGCGGCAGGTAGCCCACGCTGCCGCTGGTGGTGACGGTGCCCGCGGCGGGCAGGGCCTCGCCCGCGAGCACCTTGGTCAGCGTCGTCTTGCCGGCGCCGTTGCGGCCGACGAGCCCGATCTTGTCGCCGGGATTGACCCGGAACGAGGCTTTCTCGATGAGCAGGCGCGCGCCCGCGCGCAGCTCGACGTCATTGGCGATGATCATGGTGGCGGAACACTCCCGAGCTAGGAAACGAGGGATTGGGCGTGGTGCGACGCCGATCAATCGGGAGTATGCATACCGATCAGTGTAAGGCCCCGTGCGGAGGCCCCACCTCTGATTAACGTTCCGCCAGGTGCTCGCCGATCAGGGCGAGGTTGTGGATGGCGGCCAGGCCGTACTGGGCGGCGTCGTTGGTGCTGACGAACGGCGCCTCGCGCAAGGGTGACAGGACCTCGGGGCCGTCCACCAACATGAGCTCCCATTTCCCCTGACGCTGCAACCGGTTCTTGTTGAGCTGGTCGCCCTCGTCGAGGGCGAACTTCCGCCACGCCCACGCGGCGAGCTCGGCGTCGCCGATTCTGGCGGCCGCGTACGCGGTGAGCCTGCTGTGCGCCTGGATCAGCGAGATGCCGCTCAGCCGCTGCCCCGCCTCGGCCTCCTGCTGCTCAGGGGTGGCGAGGTAGAGGCGGCAGTAGTCGAGCCACGCCCGCTCGAACCCGGGCACGTCCAGGCGGAGCGCGATGAGCTCGGCGCAGATCTCCGGCAGCCCGAACAGCGACGACAGGTGCGAGACGGAGATCCTGTCGGTCGAGGTGTCGAAGCGCCCGGTCTCCAGGTTCAGCCGGGCCTCACCGGTCAGGAAGCCCTGCGGCAGCGCCCCGATGTCGGCCATCGTGCCCAGCAACCGGTCTCTGGCCCGCTCGTCGCCGTGGCGTTCCCATCGGGTCAGCCAGGCCGCCGCCAGCGAGCCCCAGTCGGTGCCGAGGCCGACCGACAGCGCGGCAGGGTCGGGGGTGTAGACGTCCTGGCGCACCTTGCGCAGCGGGTCGATGACCGTGAACGTCTCCTCGGGCACACTGAGCTCGTCCATCAGGTCGCCGGTGCGCTCGTCGGCGGTCAGGTAGTAGTGGAAGCGCCGGTAGGCGGCGTTGGAGATGCGCAGCTGCTTGCAGCTGCAGCCCCAGTGCTGGACGTTGTGCCTGCTGCCCAGGCCCTTCCACCTGCCCAGGTGGTAGACGTCGACCTCGCCGGTGTGGCGGGTCATGGCCTCGGCGAAGCGGAAGACGTCGGACCGGCCGGTGCGGAGGAACTGCAGCCACAGCCACAGGTCGGGCGAGAGTTCGGAGTTGTCCCAGGCGTAGCCACCGATGTCGTAGCGCCAGGTGTGCCGGTCGTCGTCGTAGGTGTGCATGACGTCGCCGTAGTCCCAGAACCCGTACCAGCGGCGCTGCTCGCGCTCCAGGACGTACAGGTCGAACAGGAAGTCCAGGCGGTCCTCGATCTCGGCGTGCGCGGGCGTGGAGCGGTCGGGCAGCTCCCAGACGCCGAACACGCCGGCCTGCTTGATCCGCTCGGGGGACGCGGCCAGCAGGCCCGGCTGGTTCATGGCGGCCGCGTAGGCGGCCAGGTCCTCGGACGGCGGTGTGGCGTCGAGGGCGCGCAGCGTCAGCTCGTGCGTGCGCGCGATGCCATACGGGTCGCCGAAGCCGGGCTCGTAGTCCTCGTACGTGATCTCCAGGCCTTCCAGCTGCTCGGCGAAGGTGTCCTGGCCCATGCCGTCGTGGTAGAAGCGCAGGTCCATGGCCGGGGCGGAGGGAGACCACAGCCAGACGGTCGCCGTGGCCAGGCCGGTGGCGGCGTTCCTGACGTCGAGGCGGGTGGGGTGAAGGCGCCAGAAGTCGCGCAGGCCGAAGCCGAGTCCGCCGCTGACGCCGCCGAGGTATCCGTAGCCGGCCGAGCGGGTGCCCGCCGGGATCGTGACCCACGCGTGGCCTTCGGCGGTGCGTTTGCGCAGCGTGAAGCCGTCGGCGGAACTCTGGTCGAGGGTGTAGTCGTTCCAGGCGGGAATGAGGTGCAACCGGTTGGCGACCTCCGGGTCCATCTCGCCGCAGGGTCGGCCGGCGACCTGCGCGTGCCGTACGGACTCGCCGGGGTCGCGGCGCAGCCCGGTCAGGCCGCGCACGGCCTCGGTGAGGAAGCCCTCTGCCCCGGCGAGACGGATGTGCCGGTCGTGAAGCTCGTCGTGCATGACCACGTCGGCCCGCAGGCCGAGCCCGGCCAGGAAGTGCCGCTCCGGGTCGCCGTCCCAGACGAACGTGTGCATGATGCGCACGTCCTCGGCGCCGGCGTAGAAGTACAGGCGGACGGTGAAGGGCAGCCAGTCACCGTGCCGGCCCTCCAGGCGCACGACGGCGCGCACGGGGCCGTCCTGCTCGACCGTGACCCGCTCGACCACGCCCGTGGCCTGCTCGCGGGCCACCGGTCCGCCCTCGTCGGGCGTGGGCTCGCTCTGGCGGAGGCTGACCAGGCGGACGACCTTGGCGATCTCACGGCTCCCGCGCGAGATCGAGCGGGCCAGCGTGCCGCCCGCCTCCTCGATCGTCCAGGTCACCACGCCCGTGCCGACCGTCAGCACGCCGCCCTCGCGGGTGACGGTGACGGGGGTGGCGGGGGCGGCGGGTTCGCGGCCGGGCTCCAGCCGGTAGTCCTGGGAGGCCGGACCGGCGCCGATGGCGTGGGCCGACCACTTGATCGAGCCGTCCGGCCAGGTGGCCGTCACCCAGCTCTGCACAGGCACCTCGCGGCCGTCCGCGTCGGTGAGCGCGAACGGCGCACCCGGCTCGACCGCGCCGCGCGGCCACGGAACGCCCCAGGTCACCCCCTGCTCCCCCGGTCGGTCCAGCCAGCGCAGTGCGGTCATGCGAGCTCCTTCATCTCCTTCAGCCGCTCGGCGACGATCCTCGCCACCTCGTCGGCGCCGTGGAAGCAGAAGTGGGTGTCGTCGGCGATCCCGTCCGGGTAGAGCGGGTGCGCGCCGGGCGGGAAGTGCGTGAACAGGGCCTTGGACCCCTCCGGGCCGAGCCGCTCGTACAGCTCGGTGGTGGCGGCGGTCAGGTCGATCAGCGGCACGTCCTCGGCGGCGGCCAGCACGCGCACCTGCTCGGGGTAGTCGCCGTGCGTGGGGACCAGCCGGTCGCCCTCCCACCGGCGCCGCTGCACCGGCGTGCACAGGACGGGCCGCGCCCCGGCCGCGCGCGCCTCCTTCACGAAGGCGCGCAGGTTGTCCTGGTACGGCAGGCCGGGATCCTTCTGATCGTTGTGCCCGAACTGGATCACCACCAGGTCGCCGGGCACGATTTCGCGCAGCAGCGCCGCCCACAACCCTTCGGCGCGGTGGCTGGCCGTGGTGGCCCCGCCCTTGGCGAAGTTGCGCACCGGGCGGCCGGCGAAGGCGCCGAGCTGGGCGCCCCACCCCGACATCGGTGCCTCGAAGGCCGGGCACGAGGCCACCGTCGAGTCCCCCGCCAGCAGGATCGCAGCCCTCATTCCTTGACCGACCCGATCAGCACACCCTTGACGAAGTGCTTCTGCAGGAACGGGTAGAAGCAGAGGATCGGCAGCGTGGCGATGACCACGACGGCGAACTTCAGCCCCTGGGTGGGGAAGAACACCGTCTCCATGGCCGACAACGCGTTCTGCGCGTCCGCGCCGGTGAGCTGGCGGACCAGCACCTGCAGCGTCCACTTGCTGGAGTCGTCGATGTAGAGCAGCGGCGACATGTAGTCGTTCCAGATGCCCACGGCGTAGAACAGCGAGAACGTCGCGATGATCGGCTTGGACAGCGGTAGCACGATCTTCCAGAAGACGCCCATCTCGGTGCAGCCGTCGATGCGCGCCGCCTCCTCCAGTGCCTCGGGCAGTTCCTGGAAGAAGCTCTTGACGATGATCAGGTAGAACGGGTTGATCGCGAGCGGCAGGATCAGCGCCCAGTAGCTGTTGAGCAGCCCCAGGTCGCGGACGACGAGGTAGGTGGGGATGATGCCGCCGCTGAACACCACCGTGAAGATCACCAGATTGAGCACCAGCGCGCGGCCCGGCAGGTACCGCTTGGCCAGCGGGTAGGCCATGGTGAGCGTGAGCGCGAGCTGGATGACCGTGCCGACGAGCGTCACCACGATGGTCGTGAGCAGCGCCCTGATGAACACGTCGGTGGCGAAGATGTACTCGTAGGTGCTGGTGACGAACTTCTCCGGCCACAGGAAGAACGTCCGCGAGGAGATCTCCGACTCGGAGGCGAACGAGCCCGCGAGGACGTACAGCAGCGGCAGGAGCGTGATCAGCCCCAGCCCGACGAGGGCGGCGATGTTGATCGCGTCGAAGATGCGGCTGCCCACAGAGCGGTATTGGTTGACGGACATATGCGCTCCTAGAACAGTCCGCGCTGGCCGAGGCGCTTGGCCAGCCAGTTGGAACCGAAGATCAACAGGACTCCCGCCACACCCTTGAACAAGCCGACGGCGGTCGCGTAGCTGAACGCGCCCTGGTTGATGCCGACGTAGTACGTGAAGGTGTCGAAGACGTCGGCGGTGGCGCGGTTCAGGTTGTTGGTCATGAGCCAGATCTGCTCGAAGCTCATGTCGAGCAGGTTGCCGGACATGAGGATGGCCATGACGACGATCGTCGGACGGATCGCCGGGAGCGTGACGTGCCACAGCTGCCGCCACCGTCCCGCGCCGTCCATCCTGGCCGCCTCGTACAGCTCGTGGTTCACCCCGGCCAGCGCCGCCAGATAGATGATCGTGGTCCACCCGGTGGTCTTCCAGAGCGTCTGGAGGATGATGATCGGCCGGAACCACTCCGGCTGCGCCACGTAGTCGATCTTCTGCCCGCCCACGATCTCGTGGATCCAGCCGGCGAGCACGCCGTAGTCGACGGAGAACAGGATGTACGTCAGCGACGCGACGATCGTCCAGGACAGGAAGTGCGGGATGTAGATCAGCGACTGCACCGAGCGCTTGAGTATGTTGATCCGCAGCTCGTTCAGCATCAGCGCCACGATGATCGGCGCCGGGAAGACGAAGACGATGTTCAACAACGCCAGGACTAGCGTGTTGTACATCAGACGGCCGAAGTCGGGCCCGGTGAACAGGTCTTCGAAGTGCTTGAAGCCCACCCATTGGCTGCCGTTGTAGCCCAGGAACGGCACGAAGTCCTGGAAGGCGATCTGCAACCCGCGCATAGGGACGTACTTGAAGACCAGGAAGTACGCCAGCCCGGGGATGAGCAACAGGTACAGCCATCGGTAGCGCCACAGCGCGCGGCCCCTGCTGGGCTTGCGCCGGTCTACCCTGGCCGCCTTGACCGGTGGCGGCGCCAGGTCGGTGGCCACTCGGCCTCCTTCTTTCTAGGGGAGGGGCCCGTTGCGGGCCCCTCCCGGGTCACATCACTGGCCGAGCTTGGAGACGAGGTCGTTGATCTCCTGGGCGATCTGCGTGCCGCCGCTGTCGTACCAGCGCTTGATCTCGGCCTTCAGCTGATCCTCGGTGATCTGGCCGGCGAGGTACTTGATGCGCGCGTCGGTGACGATGGGGTTGAGCGTCGCGCCCTTCTCCACCGCGGTCGGCGAGACCACCGGAAGGCTCGGGTCGAACACGGCCGTCTTCAGGTCCTCGGCCACGCGCTCCTTGCGCTCGGCCAGGTCCTTCCGGTACGGCTCCTCCGGGGGAACGCGCGGGTAGGCGATACCGGCGGTGCCGGTGCTGGCCTGGGTGCCGAGCTGGATGAACGCCTTGTCGACGTCGTCCTGGAGCTGCTTGACCTTGGGGTCGTCCTGGTTGATCAGGACGGCTTCGCCGTTCTCGACCTTGAAGTTGCGGCCCTCGATGCCGTTGGTGAGCAGGATCTGGCCTTCCTTGCTGGCCAGCTTGTCGAGGGTCTTCAGCAGCTCGTCGAGCTGGGCATCGGTCCTCACGCGCTGCTTGGAGACGGCCAGGATGTCCTTGTAGCCGCTGAACGGCAGGGAGAACTTCTTGCCGTCCGGACGGGAGAGGTTTCCGACCGTGAGGACCTTGTCGCCGTAGTTCTGCGGGTCCTGCTCCTTGAGCAGGTCGAGCAGCTGGGTGGTGCGCACGTCGACGTCGATGATGATGCCGCCCTTGCCCTGGACGAACGGGTCGTTCCACTTGGCGGTGTCGAGCGTGTTCCAGTCGGGGTTGACGAGGCCCTCGCCGATCATCTTCTTCATGAAGCGGTTGGCCTCGAAGAACTCGGGCGTGTCGAACTCCGGCACGAGCTTGCCGTCGCGCTCGCCCCAGTTGTTCGGGGCGCCGAACCAGACGTCGATCACGTTGAACGGGCTGGAGGCCGCGAAAGTGGTGCCCGGCCACTTCGGAATGATCAGGCCGTAGGTGTCCTTCTTGCCGTTGCCGTCCGGGTCCTTCTCGGTGAAGGCCTTGGCGATCTCGTAGAGGTCGTCGGTGGTCTTGGGCGCCTCCAGGCCGACCTTCTCCAGCCAGTCCTTGCGGATCATGACCGCGGAGCGGAGCAGCGGCCTGGTCCGGTACGGGCCGTAGATCTTGCCGTTGATCGAGGAGTTGAGCAGGACCTTCTCGTCACCGACCAGGTTCGGGTACTTCTTGATCTTGTCGGTGAGGTCCCAGAACGCCCCAGCCTGCGCCGCCTTGCCGAACGCCGGCGACTTCGGATCGACCACCATGACGTCGGGGATGTTGGAGGAGGCCAGCGTGACGTTGACCTTCTCCTGGTATTCCGCGTTCGGGACCCAGGTGACCTTGATCTTCTTGCCGAGGAATTTCTCGATCGCCTGGTGCAGCTCCCCCTGAGGGCTGGGAGCGGTGCCGAACAGCTGGGTCATGAAGGTGATGGTGTCGGCGTCGGCCTGGCTCGACTCGCCGCCACCGCCGGTGCCGGAGCAGGCGGATGCCAGCAGGGCCGTCGTCAGCGTTAACGCACCAGCCATGAGGCGACTACGGGATGCGCTCATAGGTTCCCTTTCGAATGCAGGCGAGCCTCGTTCTCCTCGAAGAAGCGCAGGCAGAGCCAGGTGTTGATATAGATCCACGCGCCGATGCTGATCACCGGTGCGAGAACGGGCACCGTCGTGGTCGCATAGACGATCGCCCAGAGCGCGAACATCAGCAGCACGGTGGAGGCCGGCCGGGTCAACGCGAGAAGCGACGCCTTCGGGATGTAGCCCCAGAGCGGCAGCTCGTAGTGCGCGTACAGCGGTCCGATGTACGCCCCGACGGCGGCCAGGACGAGCAGCGCCGCGAACGTCGCGATCCGCAACGCGCCCGATCCCGGACCGAGGACGGAGAAGTACAGGTAGTTGCCCACCAGCACGGTGGCGACCAGCGCCATCGGCAGGACGAGCAACGAGGCCCGGACGAACTCCCGTCGGTAGACGGCCCAGAATTCTGTCCAAACCTGAAACGTTTCATTACGGGCGTGCCTCCGGGCCAGCGTGTACGCGGCCACAGTGGCGGGCCCGAGCCCGAGGATCACGCCTCCCGCGAGGGTGAAGACGATCCACATCAGGTTCAGCTGAACCGCCCAGATGAGCTCTGAGCAGGCAGCTTGAATCCTGATCGACATGGCGGGATGGTTCATCCGGCACCACCTTCTCGTGGCATGTGCACGGATACGGGGGTGGGTTGTTGCACCGTGGTTCCTGCCTAGTTACAAGCCAGTGAACGGCGGTTGGTGCGAAATTAGTGTTGAATCGACTCAAAGTCAATGACGGAACACGCGGAGATTTTGGTACTCGCCGATGAGCGGAGCCATCTGGCGGAAGCCGATTTTGCCTCCTGCCAGGGCGGAGCCGCCGATCGAGCCGTCGTCCTGCCAGCGGAACGAGACCAAATCGTTGATTGAGAAGGTGATCTCCGACCCCTTGACGTCGAGGCGGATCGCGTACGGGCCGTCGGCGTCCAGCGCCGCCGGCAACGGGTCCGGGCCCTGTGCGACCAGGTGGAAGCCGTGACTCTTGCGCAGGTTACAGGTGTGTAGGGCGCGTTCGGAGGCCCACATACGGCGGAAGTAGGAGACGTGGTAGGCGTCGATGTCGCCGTGGTGATACTGCTCGTACGGGCCGGTTCGGGCGGCCAGGGCAGGGTCGAACAGGTCCTCGCCGTTCCTGCCTCTGGCATGGAAGAACATGATGGCCAGGCCCGGCTCCCTGACCGGCCAGAAGTCCCACTCGACGCGGATGTCCGCCGGGAACTCCTCGGGACACCAGAGCACCAGGTTGGCCGCCTGGCCGTCGGAGGGCGGCCGCAGGCTCTCCAGCCGCATCCGGCCCTGCGGGAACGACAGCGCGCCGTCACCCTCCATGCGGAAACCCTCCAGGTCGTCTGGGGTGGCGAGGGGGTTGCTATAGATGATCTCGGGCAACGGGGGTTCCTTCCGGTGGGCACGCCGGCAGGGGCCCTCACCCCTGGAAACGGCATGGCCCGGAATCGGTTGCGGGAAAGCGGTGGAGCGTCAGGCGTCGCGGCGCATGGCGCTGGACTCGCGGACCACCAGGTCCGGCTGGAAGATGACCTGTCTATGGCGATGTTGCTCGGGCTCGGCGACCTCTTCCAGCAGCAGGTCGATGGCCGTGCGCCCGAGCAGCTCGCGCGGCTGCCGCACCGAGGACAGCGGCACCGCGGCCGCCGCGGCGAAGTCGATGTCGTCGTATCCGATGATGGCCAGGTCGTCGGGCACGCGCAGCCCGTGGCTGGCCATCGCCTGTAAGAAACCGAGCGCCATCATGTCGTTGGCGCAGAAGGCCGCGGTGGGACGTTCGGCGGGGGGCAGCGCCGCCACGCGTTCGCCGATGGCCCGCCCCTCGGCGACGGTCAGGGCGGGCGCGGTGGCGGTGAGCAGCTCGACGGCGCCGTCGGCGGCCGCGACGGCGCTGGCGACGCCCGCGTGCCGGTCGGCCACCTGTTTGATGGACGGCGGCCCGCCCACGAACATGATCCGCCGATGCCCGCGTTCGATGAGGTGGGCACCGGCGATCTGCCCGCCGAGCCGGTCGTCGACCGCCACCGAGCACTGAAGCCCGGTGGCGGGGCTGTCGACCAGCACCACGGGCGTGCCCCTGGCGATCAGCTCCTCCAGCCAGGTGTTGTCCGTCTCGACCGGGGTGATCAGTATGCCCATCACCCGCTGCTGTTCGAGCTGGTCGAGGTGGCGGCGCTCGCGGCCGGGGTCGCCGGCGCTGTTGCACAGCACCACCATCGTGTCGTGGTCGTCGGCCACGGACTCGGCGCCCTGGGCCACGTCCACGAAGAACGGGTTGGCCACGTCGAGCACGACGAGCCCGACCGTCCTGCTGCGGCCCACCCGCAGGTGACGGGCCACTTCATTGCGGACGAAGCCGAGCTTCTTGATCGCTTCGAAGACGCGTTCGCGTGTGGCGGGGGACACGATCTCGGGGCGATTGAGCACGTTGCTCACCGTGCCCACCGAGACGCGCGCCAGCTGCGCGACCTCCTTGATGTTCCTGGTCGCCATCGATCCTCACGAGGCCGTGCTGCTGAGAACTCGCTCATCATAGCGGGGTTCAAGATTCTTTTGAATCGTCTCAAAACCTCAAATCGGTCACGACGGCGATGTTGCCGCCACGGCCTTCATGCCGTCGAGCATCAGACCCAGGTATTTCACGGGGCTCGCGGCCACGGGCGCGGGCAGCCGGTCGGGGTGGCAGGTGAACACGTTCAGGAGGTGGATCAGGTCCTCCACGCCGACGTCGGCCCGCATCGAGCCCTCCGCCTGCGCCCTGCGGACGAGGGCGTCGAACTGCTCCACCCACCGCCCCCGCGTCCGCGCGAACTCCTCCCGGTCTGCGATCGCCTCCTCGGGGAGCTCGGCCAGCGCGGTCGCCAGGGCGGCGCGGCCCGGCTCGGCGACCCAGGCGACGAAGTCCCTGATCGCGCTCCAGGCGTCGGACGTGCTCGCCGCGGCCTCGTCCAGGGCGCCGGCCATCGTGTGGACGTAGTGGTCGCCGACGGCCGCGATCAGCGCGTGACGGTCGGGGAAGCGGCGGTAGAGCGTGCCGACGCCGACTCCGGCGCGCTTGGCGATGACCTCCATGGGCGCGTTCACGCCGCGTTCGGCCACGACCTCGGCGGCGGCCGTGACGATCTTGTCCAGGTTCCGCCTCGCGTCCGCACGCATAAGAGACTCCAAAAGTGGACGATCCTATTCCGCTTAGTGTAGCGTCCGACTAACCGGAATTCGATATTCCACTTAGGAGGCGCAATGATCGTGGTAACCGGTGCCACCGGCTCCATCGGCCGCGCGCTGGTCGAACGCCTACGCGGGCACGACGTGCTCGCCGTCGTCCGCCGGCCCGCCGACGACCTGGGGTGCGACTACGCGCTGGCCGACTTCGACGAGCCGGAGACGATCGGAAGGCTGCTCTCACCAGGCGACCGGCTGTTCCTGAACAGCTCGCTCTGGCCCGGTTTCGTCGCGGCCCATCGCGCGGTGATCGACCTGGCGGCGCAGGCGGGCGTGGCGCAGGTGGTGACGGTGTCCGTACGCGGCGCGAAACCGGGGCAGAAGCTCGGCGGCGGCATGCACGGCGAGGTCGACGCCCACCTCAGGAGGTCGGGCGTGCCGTGGTCGATCCTGCAGCCGACCGGGTTCATGCAGAACCTGCCGCGCGACGTCCAGGACGGCCGCCTCTTCGGCTCCTACGGCCCCAAGCAGGTCAACTACATCGACGCCAGGGACATCGCCGAGGTGGCGGCCACCCTGCTCACCCAGCCCGTCGGTCCGGACAGCGACTACGTCCTGACCGGGCCGGAGTCGCTGTCACACGACCAGATCGCCCAGGAGATCAGCGCCGCGCTCGGCCGCCCGGTCCGGTACGTCGACCTGCCGGTCCCAGAGATGGCCGCGCACCTGGAGCGGAAGGGCTTCCCCCAGCCATACGCCACCGACCTGGCCACGCTGATGGCCGAGACCGGCGACGGCCGCTGGTCCAGCACCACCACGACGGTCGAGGATCTGACGGGCCGCCCGCCCCACCCCCTGTCCGTCTTCCTCGCCGACCACAGGGACGCGTTCTCCTGACCGACCGCCCCGCACTCCCCCACGGCCGCCGTGATCGGCATGCGGGGAGTCGATCTCCGACGTCTTCCTCAGCCCTGCGGGCCTCCGGCTCTGCCGGTCGCCCCGGATGACACCGGCAGCGTGAGGCACTGCTGTGTTCCCTGGCGGATGAGTGGATAAGGCTGCCCTGTCTCGTCAACGGGGATGATCGCGCCGCTGGCGGGGAAGCAATCCTCCGCAACGGATCCGACGCCTTGGGCACGGTTGTAGTACACCCGGATGGGCCTGGTCGCGTCCGCCGTGTCCGTGCGGTAGGTGTTCCCTGACAGGCGCAGTTTGGTGCCGCAGTAGTTGATCTGCCCGTACGGCTGGCCCCTGGGCGCCGCGTGCGGGATGAAGACGTCGTTGTCCTTTACGGTGATGTCCTGCCCCCACACGTGTCCGGCGCTGCACGTCGCGCCGGGAGCGCCGGAGAAGAAGGTCATGTGCCCGAAGACGGGGTAGTAGAGGCTTTCCGGAGGCGCCGGCAGGAGGGTGCCACGGATCGTGTTGCCAACGATCCGCATCACCGGCGGCGCGTCCTGGCACAGGAACTTCGTCCCCTGACCTTTGATGACATTGTCGCGCAAGGTGCTGGAGAAGGCGGGATCGGTCTGCCGCTGGACTCGCCGCGCGATGGGAGACGGGTCACTCGCCAGGTCCTGCAGGTGCCGTACCCAGACCGGTGAGGTCAGCTGGATGGAGGATCCTGCGGTGACACAGTACAGGGCGAAGCCGTTCTGGCTGTCGAGCGTGGAGTCCTCCACGACGCCGCCGACGATGCCCATGCCGACGACGTCGCCGCTCTTGCCGAGCGGGTTCTACAGGAACGAGTTGCGCACGGTGACGTTCGCCGTGACCTCTCCGTGCGCCATGGCGATTCCGCCGCCGAGGTTGCCGGTCGCCCGCACCCGGTCGAACAGGATGTTCCCCGTCATCCCGACGGTGTCGCTGCAGGCCGCGTCAATCGGCCTGCCGGTGCCGGGGTCGATCGGAGTCCACTCCGCGTCCCTTATGAAGAGATCCCGGAACTTGACGCCCGTTCCGCTGATGAGGAGAATCCGTATTCGTTCCTTTCGCACAGGGTGACGCTCAGGTCGGACTGCGTCATCTGTTCGACGTTGCCATCGATCTCGAATCCGGAAATGGTCAGATCGTTCGCGTTCTGGAAGGCGAACGGGGTGAACTGGAACTTGTCCGCCTCCATGAACTTTCTGTCCGGCGAGCAGGCCGTCTCACTGACCCTTTTCTCGAAGTCTCCCTTGACCTCGATCTTCGCGCCACGCCCTCTGATCTCCACGTCCCGGCAATCCTGGTAAAGGATGCTTTTGGCCCTGAGATCGGTGGAGAATTGCGTGGCCAGATCGACGATCTTGTCGATGTTGTAGACGCCCGGCGGGTAGAGCAGGGTGGTGCCCGGGTGGGCGCACAGGTGGTCGGCGGCTGCCTGCATCGCCGCGGAGTCGTCCCGGCCGTCGGCCGGGACGGCGCCGAACTGCAGCACCGAGACGGTCCTGCGCCGGGTCGCATCCGGCTCCGCCGCCACCGGGAGCGCTGTTCCCACCACCACAGTCGCCACCGCCACGGGCACCGTCATCCGTCACCATCGCCGCGCCGATTTCTGCCCCATCCATTGCCCCCTTCCCGTCAGAGGGCCATGCGGATGCGCACCTTTTATCCCATCTGACGGATCCCTGTTTTCCCCCGGCCGCCAGCATGCTATCTGACCTTTTCCACATTTACGGGAAGTGCTGCGGTGTGTTTTGCCGCGAATAATGGGCCGCGTTGCGGATTAGTCGCTCTTCGACTTCATCGGGCTATGAGGGCTATGTCGCGGCGGGCGAACGCGGGAGGCGTTCGACGGAGTCGGCCAAGGGTGGGTCCACCACCCGGATCCGGACGGCGCGGAAGGACGCCGGCGTGTCGCGGAGCACGGCCAGTTTGGGATCCGGCACCACCAGGAACGGCTCGGCCTCCAGCGCGAGCAGCGGGGCAAGGCGCCGGTCGCCGCGCAGGGCGTCCACAGCGCGGCGGTCCCCGCCGAGCACCACCGCGTCCAGCTCCCCCAGGTGCGGCGACAACACCCGCACCGCCGTCTCCACCGCGTCGTCGAACGCCTTGTCCGCCTGGTTGCGCCGCCGCCTGGCGAAGCGCTGCTGCGACCAGCCGCCGGCCGCCGTGCGGCCCTGCACCAGCCGCGAGCCGACCTTGGACGCCACCAGCGCCGGACCGTGGAAGACGCCGGCCGCGTAGCCGCCGAGCCGCACCAGGAACACCCCCACCCGCCGCTCGGCCCGGGCGTGGGCGACGAGGTTGCTGACGTGGGGCGGGCCCGGCCGCATGGGCGGGAAGGGCACGTGGAGCTCGGCCAGGGCACCGTCGGCGGCGCTCAGCCGCACCACCTTGCCGTCGCCCGTCGCGGAGAAGGGCCCGTGGCGTTCGGCGAAGCCGTCGATCCACGGGTGCACGCGCTCGGGCGGCACGGTGACCCACCGGCCACCACCCTTGGCCGGACGCGCACTCATGCCTCGAAGGCTAGCGGACCGTGGGACGGGCGACGCATCCGCAGGTCAGCCGCGCCCCGGATACCGAACCGGATTCCCCTCTCAGTTAGTGGGGAACTAAAGCGTAAATGTCGGTTAATTTTGTTTCGCGGGCCTTCTGTGACTCCAGATGATGGCCGGATGATCTGAGGGTGTCCTCCCTGCTCACCAGCCCCCTGGTGGACCTCGACACCGGGGCCGTCATCGCCAACCCCGCCGTCGTGGACCCCGCGGGCACGCTCCGGGCCACGCCGCTGCCCATGATCCTGGAGCTGCCCGTCCACGTGGTGCTGTCGGGCGCGGGGGCGCTCGCGCCGTTGCACGAGGCGCTCCGCCGGGCGGGCAGGCATCCTCGCGAGGCCATCCTGCTGCTCACTGGAGCGTGCCACGAGCAGGACCGGCCGCTGCTGAAGATCGGGCTCAACGGCCTGCGATCGATCGGCTACCTGCTGGGATTCGCCGACGTGGGCTCGTCCGGGGCCTCGCTGGAGGTGGTCACGGACTCCTCGCCGTACCTGCTGGCCCTGGACCCGGAGCTGGTGGCTCGGATCCCGGCCGACCACCGGGCGACCGCGGTGGCACGGTCGGTGGTCACGCTGGCGCGCGGCATCGGCGCGCACGTGATGGCGCCGGGCGTGGAGCGCGAGTCACAGGTCGCGGTGGTCCGCGGCCTGGGCGTGCGGCTCGCGCACGGCCCCCTGCTCGCGCCGGCCCCCGACGGCAAGGTACGGGTGCCGCTCCCGATCGCCGGCGCCTCGCCGGACGCGGCCGTCCTGGGCCCGCGCGTTCAGGAGCTGCTGATCCCCGCGGTGACCTTGCCGGCGGAGGCGAAGGCGGAGGAGGCCGTGGAGGCGTTCGGGCACGAGCCGACGATCACCAGCGTGATCCTGGTGGACGAGTTCCAGCGGCCCAAGGGCAGCCTCGACCGCAGCCGGTTCCTGCTGTCGTTCGCGGCTCGGTTCGGCCACGCCCTGCACGGGTCGAAGCCGGCTCACCGGCTGGCCGACCCGCCGCGTACGGTCCCGCGCACGACCCCGGCCATCGCGGCCATGCAGGCGGCGGGCAAGGACGCCGGCCGCGTCTACGACGACCTGGTCGTGACCGACGAGATGAACCGCTGCCTGGGGATCGTCCGCGTCTCCGACCTGATCAGGGAAGTGGCCGCGGTCAGAAGCTGACGAAGGCTCTCCGGCCCGATATGAAAGACGCATGCGCCTGAACAGACGGGCCCTCCTCGGCACGGGGGTGCTGGCCGGGGTGGCCGCCTGCACGCCCGTGCCCGCCACGCCCGCGCCGACCCCGAAGAAGACGACCTTCGACCCCACGGACTGGGTGTCCGTCCGGGCCCAGTTCATGCTGGATCCGGCGTACGCGCAGTTCGCCGCGTTCGTGCTGGCCCCGGCTCCGGCGGCGGTCCGCGAGGCGATCGGCAAGCACCGGGACGGCCTGGACGCCGACCCTGAGTACACGCCTCCGGGCAATCCCGACCAGGGGATTCGCGAGGTCGCCGCCCACTACTTGGGCGGCCGGCCCGGTGATGTCGCGCTGACCGACAGCACCACGATGGGCCTCGGCCTGCTCTACTCCGGCCTCCGGCTGCGCCCGGGCCAGGACGTGCTGACCACCGAGCACGACTTCCTCGCCACCCACGAAGGCCTGCGGCTGCTGACCGAGCGCACGGGCGCGAAGGTGCGCAGGGTCCGCCTGTACGACGACCCGGCGAAGGCCTCGGCCGACCGCATGGTGTCGGCGATCAAGGACGGGCTCGGCCCGCGCACGCGGGTGGTGGCGATCACCTGGGTGCATTCCAGCACCGGCGTCCGCGTGCCGGTCCGGGCCATCGCCGACATGCTGGCCGAGGCCAACAAGGGCCGCGACGAGGGCGACCGGGCGCTGCTGTGCGTGGACGGGGTGCACGGGTTCGGCGCGATGGCCGACGGGGTGGCGGACCTGGGCTGCGACTTCCTGGCCAGCGGCACGCACAAGTGGCTGTTCGGCCCGCGCGGCACCGGCATCGTGTGGGGCAGGGCCTGGGACGCGCTCGCCCCGATCATCCCCAGCTTCAGCCAGGCCGCCTTCGAGGCCTGGCAGAGCGGCGGGTCGCCGGGCGCGAGCACGGCCGAGCTGGTCACGCCGGGCGGCTACAAGGCCTTCGAGCACCGGTGGGCGATGCCGCAGGCGTTCGCGTTCATGACGGCCATCGGCAAGGACCGCGTCCAGGCGCGCACGCAGGAGCTGGCCGCCAGGCTGAAGGCGGGGCTCAAGGGGATCCCGCACGTCACGCTGGCCACGCCGCAGTCGCCGGAGCTGTCGGCGGGGCTGGTGTGCTGCTCGATCAGCGGCATGCAGCCGTTGGAGGCGGTGCAGCGGCTGCACGGGCAGAAGATCGTGACCAGCGTGACGCCGTACAGCGAGCCGCTGCTGCGCTTCGGCACCAGCATCGTTACCACGCCCGAGCAGGTGGACCAGGCGGTCAAGGCGGTGGCGGGGCTGCGATGAAACCTGGTGGACGGCAGGACGTGCCTGCCGTCCGGCGGCGGTCGCCGTTGCCCCCGCGAGCGGGGACGGAGATCAGAGGCGGCAGGCGTAGATGTCGGTGACCAGGATGGCTCGTGCGCCGATGTCCCACAGCTGATCCATGATCTGCTGGTGGCCCTTGCGGCGGACCATGGCGCGGACGGCGACCCAGCCCTCGCGGTGCAGCGGCGAGACCGTGGGGCCCTCGATGCCCGGCGTGAGCGCGATGGCCTCTTCGATGCGCTCGGCGCGGATGTCGTAGTCCATCATGACGAAGTCGCGGGCGTGGACGACGCCCTGCAAACGGCGGACGAGCTGGGCGGCGCCGGGCGTCTCCGGCACGCCCTCCCGCTTGATCAGCACGGCCTCCGAGTGCATGATCGGGTCGCCGAACACCTCCAGGCCGACGTTGCGCAGCGTGGTGCCGGTCTCGACGACGTCGGCGACCGCGTCGGCCACGCCGAGCCTGATCGCGGTCTCGACGGCGCCGTCCAGCTTGATCACGCGGGCGTCCACGCCCTCGTCGGACAGGTATTTCTCGAGCAGACCGGCATAGGAGGTGGCGATGCGCCGCCCGTTGAGGTCGTTGACCGACGTCATCGTGCCGGCCGCGGCGGCCAGGCGGAAGGTGGAGGCGCCGAAACCGAGCGGCATGACCTCCTCCACCGGCGCGCCGGAGTCGATCAGCATGTCACGGCCGGTGATGCCGACGTCGAGGGTGCCCTCCCCGACGTAGACGGCGATGTCGCGGGGACGCAGGAAGAACAGCTCGCAGCCGTTGTCCTGGTCGACGACGAACAGCTCCTTGCTGTCCCTGCGGGGCCGGTAGCCAGCCTCCTTGAGCATGTGCTGGGCGGCCTCGCTCAGGGCGCCCTTGTTGGGTACTGCCAGACGCAGCATGGTCAGGTCCTCGGTTTCTCTCGCATCTCCAGGGGCTGGCGGCGGGCGCTCGGCGCCCTACAGATGCTTGTAGACCTGGTCGAGACCGATGCCTTTGGCGATCATGAGCACCTGCACGTGGTAGAGGAGCTGCGAGATCTCCTCGGCGGCCCTGTCGTCCGACTCGTGCTCGGCGGCCATCCAGGCCTCGGCGGCCTCCTCGACGACCTTCTTGCCGATGGCATGGACGCCGGCGTCGAGCGCGGCCACGGTGCCCGAGCCCGCGGGCCGGGTCCGGGCCTTGTCTGACAGCTCGGCGAACAGCTCTTCGAAGGTCTTCATGATCACTCTCGTGGATCGGCTGACGTGCTTGACAAGCTTAGTCTGCGCCAGTGGGTGACGCCGCCTCGCGTCCGCCACGCGAGACGGCGCCGGATCACCCGAGAGTCTTCCTCGCCTTCCTTCTCGCCGGCGTAGTGGTTGC
Source organism: Nonomuraea sp. SYSU D8015 (assembly GCF_008065375.1). Taxonomy (GTDB): domain Bacteria; phylum Actinomycetota; class Actinomycetes; order Streptosporangiales; family Streptosporangiaceae; genus Nonomuraea. The sequence goes on along the minus strand of NZ_VJYI01000012.1, from coordinate 100,397 downwards.
AGGCGGCGAAGTTGACCCCGTCGAAGTACGCCGGCGTCTCGAACACCGGCTCCACCCGCTCCTGTCAACGAACACCGGCTGCTCCTCTTCATGGGGCGGTGACGGCTGGCAAGACGCGGCGTACGAGATGTTCCCCGGCCACCGCTGATACGGTTCAGTGAAACGTTCAGAGAGGAGCACGGGTGAAAAGGCCGACGATCGCGGACATCGCCAAACGGGCGGGCGTGTCGAAGGGAGCCGTCTCCTACGCGCTGAACGGCCTGCCCGGCGTCTCCGAGGAGACCAGGGCGCGCATCCAGGCGATCGCCCGGGAGATCGGCTGGCGGCCAAACCTGGCGGCGCGCTCGCTCAGCGGCGCCAGGGCGGACGCCATCGGACTCGTCCTGTGCCGCCCCGCGCGTTTCCTCGGCGTGGAGCCGTTCTTCATGGAGCTGATCAGCGGCATCGAGGGCGAGCTGGCGGCCAGCTCGTGCGCGCTGATGCTCCAGGTGGTGCCCGACCACGAGGCCGAGATCGCGGTCTACCGGCGCTGGTGGGGCGAGGGGAGGGTGGACGGCGCGATCCTGGTCGACCTGCATGTGGACGATCCCCGGATCCCGGTGGTCGAGCGGCTCGGCATGCCCGCGGTCGTGACCGGGCACCCGTCGGGCACCGGCTCGCTGCCCGCGGTGTGGTCGGACGAGGTGGTCGTGTTGCGCGAGGTGATCGAGTATCTCGCGGCGCTCGGCCACCGGCACATCGCCAGGGTGGCCGGGCTGCCGGCGCTGCTCCACACCAGGATCAGGGACGAGGCGTTCGCGGAGATCTGCGCCGAGTCGGGCGTGACCGAGCATCAGGTCGTCCACACCGACTACACGGGCGAGCAGGGGGCCCGGGCGACCCGGCGGCTGCTCAGCTCCCGGGCCAGGCCCAGCGCGATCGTCTACGACAACGACATCATGGCGGTGGCGGGACTGTCGGTCGCCCAGGAGATGCGCCTCGACGTCCCCGCCGACCTGTCGATCGTGGCCTGGGACGACTCGCCGCTCTCCCAGGTGGTGCGGCCGTCGCTGACCGCGGTGACCCGGGACATCCCCGCCGGCGGCGCGCACGCCACGCGGGCCCTGCTCAGGCTGATCGAAACCGGGGAGACGGGGAGCCTGGAGGGGCCGCCGGCGAGCCTGCTGCCCCGGGGCAGCACCGCTCCGGCGGGGAAGCTGGCTTCCCCGGCACTCTGAACGCCTCATCCTCTTTGGATGTCCCGGGCGGGGGGCTTGCCCCGCGCGGGGATGTGACCGAACCGTTTCACAAGCCATGTAGCCACTGGCCAGAGGTCCTGTCGAGGAGAAACATCCCAGCAACCTTGGCGCCCACCTATTGTAACTTACCCGTTTAAGTGGTGAGATCCCTACACATATGAATTGGGCGCCGGTCGTGGGATGCCCTCGCACATCCGCACGCTCCCAGAAGGCGCCCATCCGACCGATAGATCGGATGGCCCATGCGACGAACGATGGCAGCTTGCAGCACGCTCCTGCTGGCGGCTCTGACCGCGGCCTGCGCCACCAGCGGCCAGACGCAGACCCAGCAGGCGGACCAGAACCAGAACGCCCCCGTGACCCTGTCCTTCTGGTCCACGGGCGGGGACGACGAGACCGCGACCTTCCAGAAGGCCGCCGACCTCTACAAGCAGAAGCACCCGAACGTGACGGTCAAGGTGCAGACCCTGTCGTGGTCCGACGCGTACGCCAAGCTGCTGGCGGCGGCCACCAGCCGCAACGGACCCGACATCATCTCCGGCGGCATGACCTGGACCATCCAGTTCGGCGCCAGGGGCGCCATGGTGGACCTGCGCAAGCACGGCGCCGACTCGCTCAAGTCGCAGGCCCTGCCCGCCCAGTGGGAGTCGGCCGTCTCCCCCGACGGCTCGGTCTACGGCGTGCCGCTGGACATGTCGACCCTCGCCCTCTACTACCGCACCGACCTGCTGGAGCAGGCCAAGGTCGAGCCGCCCAAGACCTGGGAGGAGCTGACCGCGGCCATCGGCAAGCTCAAGGCGGCCGGGATCAAGAAGCCCTACGGCCAGGACTGGGGCAACCTCGACTGGATCGGCTACTTCAACTACCTCTACCAGGCGGGCGGCTCCTTCTACACCCCCGACTGCAAGCCCTCCCTCAACACCCCGCAGGCCGAGCAGGCGCTGAAGTACTGGGTGGACCTCTACCGCGAGCACGGCGCGCCCACCGCCACCGTGGAGGGCGCCGACGCGCTGGACACCGGCACCGCGATGGTGGTGGCGGGCAACTGGATCGCCAAGGGCCTCGACGTCAACAAGCCCAAGCTGAAGGGCAAGTGGGCGATGACCACGATCCCCGCGGGCCCCGCCGGGCCGACCACGTTCATCGGCGGCCGGGCCATCGGCGTGACCTCCTTCAGCAAGTACGTCCAGACGGCCACGGACTTCGTCACGTTCATGTACACCGACGAAGCCATCACCGCGATCGCGGACGAGGCCAGGAAGCGGAACATCTCCTACATCCCGCCGCGCCCCGACAAGATCGTGAACGGCTCGGTGTTCACTCCTGAGCAGGCCCAGGTGTTCGAGACCGCGATCAAGACGGGCAAGGCCGCGCCGGGCTGCCCCGGCTGGGACGAGAGCGCGCCGGACGTGACCAAGCAGCTCCAGTCGGCGATCCTCGGCAAGGCGGACATCAAGACCGCGCTGGCGGAGGCCGCCAAGGTCATGGAGCGCAACGCCGGATAGCCACCCCGCGCCGGGACCGGCGTGGCCCGGTCCCGGCCCCTGATCCAGGAGTCTGACATGGCCTCCCCCATCCCCCTGCGCGGCAGGCTGCGCCGCTACGGCACCTCGTACGCGATGCTGCTGCCGTTCCTCGCCCTGTTCGCGGGGTTCCTGCTCTGGCCGCTGGCCAACTCGCTCTACCTGAGCTTCACCAAGTTCGACGGGATCAACCCCGCGACGTTCACCGGTGTGGAGAACTTCGTGCAGCTGGCGTCGGACGGCAGGTTCCGCCACGCGCTGGGCAACACCGCCCTGTACGTGGTGGGTTCGGTCGTGCTCGGCACGCTGCTGTCGCTGGGCCTGGCGCTGGCATTCAACGGCACCGGCTGGCTGCACAGGATCATGCGCACGGTCTTCTTCCTGCCCTCGGTGACCTCCTCCATCGCGCTCATGCTGATGTGGAAGTGGGTCCTGTACCCCAGCGACGTGGGCCTGGCCAACACGATCGTGGACTGGTTCGGCGGCAATGCCGTCGCCTGGCTGGCCACACCGGGCCTGACGATCCCGATCCTGGTGCTCATGTCGGTGTGGGGCGGCATGGGCTACGGCATGGTGCTGTACGTGGCCGGGCTCGGCTCGATCCCCCAGGAGTACTACGAGGCCGCCAAGATCGACGGCGCCTCCACCTGGCGGCAGTTCCGCCACATCACCCTGCCGCTGCTGCGCCCCGTCACCACGTACGTGGTGGTGACCGGCCTGATCGGCGCCTTCCAGGTGTTCGAGGCCGTCTACATCGTCTTCAGTCAGGGCGCCAACACCATCGGCGGCGTGCTCGACTCGGGCCTGATGATCGTCCCCTACCTCTACGACCAGGGATTCACCCACTTCAGGCTGGGCTACGCCTCCGCGATCGCCTGGGTGCTCTTCCTGATCATCTTCGTGATCAGCCTCATCAACCTGCGCGTGGGCCGCGCCATGAAGGAGCTGTGATGGCCGTCGCCCCGATGGACACGATCGCCCCGGTCCAGCAGTCCCCGCACAGGACGGAGACCGGCGGCGGCCGGCGCTCCCGGATCAACGGGCATCTGCTGCGCCTGCCGTTCTACCTGCTGGCGCTGACGATGATCGCGCCGTTCTACTGGCTGCTCATCACGGTGTTCAAACCACCGAGGGAGCTGGCCAGGACGCCGCCGTCGTTCGTGCCCGAGTCTCCCACGTTCGCCAACTTCTACGACCCGGAGTGGAGCCCGCACGCGATCAATCCCGGCCACCTGCAGGGCATATTCCAGCGCTATCAGGTGGACTTCGGGTTCTGGCGGTTCATGTTCAACAGCCTCGTGATAACGACCAGCATCACCGTCGGGTCGCTGCTGATCTGCTCGCTGGCCGCGTACGTGATCGCCAAGCACGACATCAAGGGGCGCAGGACCATCTTCCTGTTGATCATCGCCTCGATGATGGTGCCCTGGCAGACCACGCTGATCCCGAACTACGTGATCATGCGGAATCTGGGCTGGCTGGACAGCTACACGGCCTACATCGTCCCGGCGCTGGCCAAGGCGTTCGTGCTGTTCTTCCTGGTGCAGTTCCTGCAGTCGATACCGAACGAGCTGATCCAGGCGGCCAGGGTGGACGGCGCCGGGGAGTGGCGGATCTGGTGGAAGATCGTGCTGCCGCTGTTGCGGCCGGCGCTCGCCGCGATGTCGATCTTCATTGTGCTGGCGGAGTGGAACAACTTCCTGTGGCCGCTCATCATCGTGCAGAGCGACGAGATGGCGAACATCCCCGTCGCGCTGGCGAGGCTCAACTCCTACTTCGGGGGGCCCGACCACCAGGGCGCGATCATGGCGGGCGGGCTGCTCGCGTCGGTTCCGACGATCGTCTTCTTCCTGATCTTCCAGAAGTACTTCACCAAAGGCATCGCGCTCAGCGGGCTCAAGGGCTGACCCGGTGCGCCTGGAGGAGCTCCAGCAGGTCCCTGTCCACCAGGAACCCGTCGAGCTTCTCGAAGCGCGCGCCGGGCCGCCGGTGCCCGATCACCCCGAACGGCCCCTCGAACTGCCACAACGCGTACCCCCAGCCGAAGGAGGCGAACACGCCGAGCACGTCGGACAGCCAGCGCAGCGCGACGTCGTTCGGCGTGTGCTCGTAGCAGCCGAACTCGCCCACGTGGACGGGGACGCCCTGCCCGGCCACCGCCCGCCACGGGGCGTAGAAGTCACGCAGCCCGGCCCTGTCCCAGTGCCGTCCTTCGTAGTCGCAGGGATAGCGGGGCTCGCTCAGGCCCTGTGAGCCCGGCCACCACTCGGCCCGGTAGTGGCTGACCCTCATCGGCTGGTAGCCGCGGGTGCTGTGGACCACGCCGAGGTCGGCCAGCTCGGGCATGGCCAGATGGCCGCCGCCCAGCCCGTCGATCACGATCGGCCGGTCCGGATCCGCCTGCCGGACCTCGGCCACGACGCGGCGGATCACCGTCTCGTGGGCGGCCCTGGTGAAGCCCCGCTCCCCCACCGAGGGCGGCTCGTTGACGAGGTCGAAGGAGAGCTCGTCGGCGGGCACGCCCCGGTAGCGGCGGGCGAAGCCGGTCCAGATGGCGCTGAAGCCGTCCTGCGCCTCCCGGTCGGCCCAGAGGTTGTGGTGCTCGCTCTCCCAGCCGGTGATCACGTAGCCGGGGGCGCGGTGCAGATTGAGCGAGAAGTGCAGGCCGCGCTCGCGGCAGGCGGCGAGATAGGCGTCCAGCACCTCGATCACCCGCTCGTCCGGATGGGCGTAGTCCAGCCCGTCGGTCCAGAAGCGGTAGTCGCAGGGCATGCGGACGAAGTCGAAGCCCCAGGAGGCGATCGCGTCCAGCGTCCGTTCGTCCACGGGCGCCGGCTCCGCGCCCGGTTCCTTCCAGAACATCCACTGCAGGTTGAACCCGTACCGTCTCATCTCGTCACCACCTCGTTGACGCAGCGCAGCACCGGCGCGCGGACCAGGGCCCGCTCGTCCAGGCCGGCCGTGCGGATCAGGAACTCGGCCCGCTCGCCCGGCAGCAGCGTGACGAGCTGGTCGTCGACCTGCGCGTCCGGGTCCAGCCGGTCGGGGAAGACGGCCAGGTCGCGCAGAAGGGTGCGGGCGGTGACGGTCAGCCGGACCCCCTCCGGCACCCGCTCGGTCGCCGTGTCGTAGCGCGGCTGGGGCAGCCGCAGGTCCCGGTCGGGTGCGAAGAACCACAGCGCCCGCCCCACGGGCGGCCCGCCCGCCGCAGCGCTCGGCTCGGGCGACGGCCCGGCGTGCGCCATGAGCTCGACGGTGATCAGCTCGCTCGCCGGATCCTCCGCCGCGGCGACGGACACGGCAAGCGGCAGGGTGACGGCGGCGCGCGGCGGCACCTCCAGCGCGAGGTCCTGCGCCGCGAGCGCGGCGCCGTCGAAGCCGTGCCGTACGGCCCGCGCCGACGCCCGCCACGGGCGGCCGGTGTCGTTGACGGCCACCACCGCCAGGCCGCCGTCGCGCGGCTGCACGGTCAGCAGCCGGTCGGCGTAGGCCCGGCGCAGCGCGTGGAACAGCGGCTTCTTCCTGCCGTCCCCGTCCACGGCCGACCATGAGGTGACCGGCCAGCAGTCGTTGAGCTGCCACACCACGCTGCCCGCGCAGTCCGGCCACAGGGCCCTGAAGTGCTCGACCCCGAACTGGATGGCGCGCGCCTGGTTGACCTGGGTGAGGTAGTGCCAGTCGTCGAAGGTCTCGGGGACGGGGAAGTGCGGCTCGAGGCCGGCGGCCAGCTTGAGGTTGCCGTCGATCGCCTTCTGGTGGTGGAGCATGCCGCGGGAGTCGGGCATCAGCGGCTCGTCGCTGATCGCCCGGCGGATGGTGGCGTAGGCGGCAGGCCCCTGGAAGCCGAACTCGGCGGCCATGCGTGGCCGGTAGTCGCGGTAGACGGTGTAGTCGCGCCGGTTCCACACGTCCCAGATGTGCATGGTGCCGTGGCCGGGGTCGTTGGGCGGCAGGTCCATGGAGCCCGAGTACGGGCTGCCGGGCCAGTAGGGGCGGGTGGGGTCCAGCTCGGCGACGATGCGCGGCAGCGTCTCCAGGTAGAAGCCGCCTCCCCAGCTGCGTCCCCGGAGAGAGTCCTGCCAGCCCCAGTCGGCGTACCCCTCGATGTTCTCGTTGTTGCCGCACCACAGGACCAGGCTCGGGTGCGGGCTCAGCCGGGCGACCTGCTCGCGGGCCTCGGCCTCCACCTCGCCCCCGATCGGGTCCTCCTCGGGGTAGGCGGCGCACGCGAACGGGAAGTCCTGCCAGACCAGCAGCCCGAGCCGGTCGCACAGGTCGTAGAAGTCCTCGCTCTCGTACAGGCCGCCGCCCCACACCCGGACCAGGTTGACGCCCGCCTCGCACGCCTGGGCGAGCCTGACGCCGTAGCGGTCGCGGGTCACCCTGGTGGGGAAGCAGTCGTCGGGGATCCAGTTCACTCCTCTGACGAACACGTCGACGCCGTTGACGGCCAGCGTGAAGGCGCCGCCCTCGGTGCGCAGCCGCACCTCGCGGAGGCCGATCTCCCGGTGCCACACGTCCTCGCCGGCCGTCACCTCGAGGTCGTAGAGCGCCTGCTCGCCGTACCCTCTCGGCCACCACAGCTCCGGCTCCGGCACCTCCAGCGTGATGACGGCCTCGCTGCGGCCCTCGGGAATCACGGTACGTCCCGACACGCCCTTGATCGTCGCCGTCACCTCGACGGGTCCGGCCTTCTCCACCTGGACGTGGACGTCCACCCTGGCGGCCCCATCCCCGAGGGTGACCAGCGGCCGCACCTGGGCGATCCTGGCCCCGCTCCAGGCGTGCAGCCCGATGGGCCGCCAGATCCCCGCCGTGACCAGCGTCGGCCCCCAGTCCCAGCCGAAGTTGCAGGCCATCTTCCTGATGAACTGGTACGGCTCCGCGTACGACCCCGGCCGCTCCCCCAGCTCTTCACGGAGCCTTTCGGCGTATTCGTACGGCGAGCTGAACATGATTCTTAACCGGTTCTGTCCTTCGCGCAGGAGATTCCGGACGTCGAAGCGGTATGACCGGTGCATGTTGGCCGTCTCGCCCACCCGGGCGCCGTTCAGCTCGATCAGCGCCACCGTGTCGAGCCCTTCGCAGACCAGGTCGGTCCGCTCGTGGCCGGTCGGCGACCAGTCGAAGACGGTCTCGTAGCGCCAGGCCGTGCGGCCGATCCAGGCCAGTCCGTCTTCGTTGTCGTCCAGGTAGGGGTCGGGAATGAGACCGGCGGCGAGCAGGTCGGTGTGCACACACCCGGGCACGGCGGCCGGCACGGGGGCAGGCGCGCCCATGTCGCCGTCTACCGCCTGGACGGTCCATGACTCGTGCAAGGCGCGCTGAAAACCCATGGAACAACTCTCCGGACGTCGATTGAGGCAATAGGCAAGATATCAGCACCTATTCCCCTATTACAGTGCTCGGCAGCCCGGATTTCTGAACCGATTCATATGGTGTCGGCCCGCAAACGAGACTGCCCGCCGCACCTCGCGATGGACGAGGTACGGCGGGCAGGTTGACGCGGGATCGGGGCCTGCTCAGGCCCGTCGGTCAGCGCTCGTAGCGGCGGCCCGAGGAGTTGCGGCGGAAACCGCCGTTGCCACGGTCGTCGCCGCGACCGCCGCCGGAGCGGTAGCCGTCGCGCGGGCCGCGGTCGTCGGCGCGGACGCCGTCACGCGGGCCACGGTCGTCGGTGCGGAAGCCGCGGTCGCGGTCGGCCGAGAACGGGCGGCCGCGGTCGGCGCCGTAGCGGCCGCCGCGGTCCTCGGAGCGGAAGCCGCCGCCTCGCTGGCCGCGGTCGTCCTGGCGGAACGGGCCGTCCTGACGGAAGGGGCCGTCCTGGCGGAAGGGGCGGTCATCGGAACGGAACGGGCGCTCGTCGCGGTAGCTCCGCTCACCGCGGAAGCCGCCAGGACGGCCGTCGCGGCGGCGGTCGTCGCTGATCGTCCGCGGCTCCTGCGCGTGCCCGAACGGCCGCTCGCCCTCACCGTGCCGCCGACCGGCCCCGAACGGCCGGTCGCCGTCCTCGTGCCTGCGCGGGCGACGCTCATCCCCGCGGCCGGCCTCATCGTGGCGGCGGGGACGGCGCTCGCCGTCGAAGTCCCTGCGACCGCGGCGGCCGCGGCGCTCGGAACCCCCGTGCCCACCCTCGCGCCGGGGACGGAGCGGCTTGCGGACGTCCGGCTCCCACACCGGGATGGCCTCGCCGCTGGGCGTGCGGGCGCCCGTCACCTCGGCGACCCGCGGATGTCCCGGGGTGGCCTTGAGACGGAACGGGTGGATCCCGGCGCGCCGGGTGAGCGCGTCGGTCGAGCGGCGCTCGCTGGGCAGCACGAGCGTGACCACGGTGCCCTTCTCACCGGCGCGGGCCGTGCGGCCGCCCCGGTGCAGGTAGCTCTTGTGGTCCTGGGGCGGGTCGACGTGCAGCACCAGGCTGATGTTGTCGACGTGGATGCCGCGTGCCGCGACGTCGGTGCAGACCAGCACGTTGATGGAGCCCTCGCGGAACTCGGCGAGGATGCGGGTGCGCTGGTTCTGGCGCTTGCCGCCGTGCAGACCGCCCGCCTTGACACCGACCCTGGCCAGCTGCTTGCACAGCCGGTCCACGCCGTGCTGGGTGCGCACGAAGATGATGGTGCGGCCCTCACGGTTGGCGATCTCGGCGATGACGTCGAACTTGTCGTCACGCGTGACCTGCATCACGTGGTGCTCCATGGTGTCGACCGGCGAGGTCGCCGGGGCCACGGAGTGGGTGATCGGGTTCCTGAGGAAGCGCTGCACCAGCTTGTCGACGTCGCCGTCGAGCGTGGCGGAGAACAGCAGCCGCTGCCCGTCGGCCGGGGTCTGCGCGAGCAGCTCGGTGACGACGGGGAAGAAGCCGAGGTCGCACATGTGGTCGGCCTCGTCCAGGACGCTCACCTCGACGTCGGACAGCGAGCACTCGCCCTGCCGGATCAGGTCGCCGAGGCGGCCGGGGGTGGCGATGACGATGTCGACGCCGCGCCGCAGCGCCTCGATCTGCTTGCCCATGGACATGCCGCCGACGATGACCTTCATGCGCAGCCCGAGGCCGCGGCCGAGGGGTTCGAGGGCGTCGTGGACCTGGAGCGCGAGCTCGCGGGTCGGCACGAGGATCATCGCGCGGGGGCGGCCCGGCACGGGCTTCACGCCGGCGATGCGGACCATGGTGGGCAGGCCGAAGGCAAGCGTCTTGCCGGAGCCGGTCTGGCCGCGGCCGAGCACGTCGTTGCCGGCGAGCACGTCGGGGATGGTCGCGCTCTGGATGGGGAAGGGACTGTCGATGCCCTGCCGGGCCAGCCCGGTGACGAGCGGCTTGGGCAGGCCCAGCAGCTCGAACTCGGAGGGGCCGCGCTCCTGGGCCGCCTCGACCGGAGAGTCGGTGGCGGTCTCGTCGAGCGAGGGCATGACAGCGTCAAGCATGGTCACGAAAGATCGTGCCTTTCCGTCGAAGTGGCACGTCACTTCTGCGAAAGGACGAGCCGGGAGGTACGGCACACGCCGTACATGGTTCAGGACACCCGCCACCGGGGCGGGTCGATCACAAAGGGGGGATGCACCGGGCACCGGCCGCAGGCGATGCGAGACGTGTAATGAGACGTCGGGTACATCTGTTACCAACGCCGGGATGTTATCGGATATTTCCCGACCGGGTTCGGACCTTCCGAAAACCCTCTATTGGCACGCTGAAGCGGCTGACGCTTTACGTCAGCCGTTACAGCAGAAAAGATCAGACGTTGAAGCCTAGCATACGGAGCTGCTCGCGCCCCTCGTCGGTGATTTTGTCCGGCCCCCAGGGCGGCAGCCAGACCCAGTTGATCTTCACGTCGGAGACCATGCCGTCCAGGGCGGAGTGGGCCTGGTCCTCGATGACGTCGGTCAGCGGGCAGGCCGCGCTGGTCAGCGTCATGTCGATGGTGGCCACGGGCTTGCCGCCGTCGGCCGGGTCGAGGTTGAGCCCGTAGACGAGGCCCAGGTCGACGACGTTGATGCCGAGCTCGGGGTCGACGACGTCCTTGAGCGCCTCCATGACCTCTTCGACGGTGGCCTCACCGTCGAAATCGGTCGGCGTCTCCACTGGCTTGCTCACTGGGCTGCACTCCTCACAACAGCGTCCTTGTAGGCCATCCAGGAAAGCAACGCGCATTTGACGCGCGCCGGGAACTTGGCCACACCCGCGAACGCGACCGCGTCACCGAGCACTTCCTCGTCGGCCTCAACCTGTCCCCTGCCCTGCATGAGCCGGGTGAACTCCTCGACGACGGAGAGCGATTCCTCGACCGTCGAGCCGGTGGCGAGCTCGTGCAGCACGGAGGCGGCGGCCTGGCTGATCGAACAGCCCTGTCCGTCGTAGGAGACGTCCAGGATCTTGCCGGCGTCGCCCACCTTGACCCTGAGCGTGATCTCGTCGCCGCAGGTGGGGTTCACGTGGTGAACCTCGGTGTCGTACGGCTCGCGCAGCCCCCGCCCCTGCGGGTGCTTGTAGTGCTCCAGGATCAGCTCCTGGTACATCGACTCGCCGATCATGGCTATGCGAACACCTTCTGAACGTGATGCAGGCCGCGCACCAGGGCATCGATCTCGCCCGTGGTGTTGTACAGGTAGAACGACGCCCGCGTGGTCGCGGGTATTCCGAACCGCAGGTGCAGCGGTCGCGCGCAGTGGTGGCCGACGCGCACGGCGACGCCGAACTGGTCGTCCAGGATCTGCCCGACGTCGTGCGGGTGGATGCCCTCCAGCGTGAACGACACCGTCCCGCCGCGCCCCTCCAGCGTCTCCGGCCCGATCACGCGCAGGGTGGGCACCTCGCGCAGGGCCTCCAGCGCGTACGCCGTCAGCTCCCGCTCGTGCGCCTCGACGGCCTCCATGCCGACCACCGTGAGGTAGTCGGCAGCCGCGCCGAGCCCGATGGCCTCGACGATCGGCGGCGTGCCGGCCTCGAACTTGTGCGGCACCGGCGCGTACGTCGCACGGTCCATCCAGACCGCCTCGATCATCTCGCCGCCGCCCAGGAACGGGGGCATGGCCTCCAGCAGCTCGGCCCGCCCCCACAGCACGCCGATGCCGGAAGGACCGACCATCTTGTGACCGGTGAAGGCCACGAAGTCGGCGCCCATCTCGGCGACGTTCACCGGGTGGTGCGGCACGGACTGGGAGGCGTCGAGCGCGATGAGCGCCCCGGCCTCGTGCGCCATCCTGGCGAGCTCGGCGACCGGGTTGACGGTGCCGAGCACGTTGGACTGGTGGGCGATCGAGACGATCTTCGTCCGCTCGGTGATCACGCCGGGCGCGAGGTCGAGCCGCCCGTCGTCGGTGACGCCGAACCACTTCAGCGTCGCGCCGGTGCGCTGCGCGAGCAGCTGCCACGGCACGATGTTGGAGTGGTGCTCCATCTCGGAGATGACGATCTCGTCGCCGGGCCCGAGGGTGAAGCGCGGGTCGGTGTTGGCGGGGTTGCCGAAGGAGTAGGCGATGAGGTTGAGCGCCTCGGAGGCGTTCTTGGTGAAGATCACCTCGTTGCGCGACGGCGCGCCGACGAACGCGGCCACCTTGTCGCGGGCGCCCTCGTACGCCTCGGTCGACTCGGCGCCGAGCACGTGCATGGCGCGCCCCACGTTGCTGTAGTGCAGCGCCAGGTGCTCGCGCATGGTCTCGATGACCTGGTTGGGCTTCTGCGAGGAGTTGCCCGAGTCGAGGTAGACGAGCGGGCGCCCGTCGGGCAGCTCGCGGGAGAAGACCGGGAAGTCCTTCCTGATCCTCTCCACGTCCAAGCTGTTCACAGTCATGCAGATGCCTTCGTGTACTGCTCGTAGCCCTCGGCCTCGAGCTTCTCGGCCAGCTCCGGCCCGCCCTCCTCGACGATCCGGCCGCCGGCGAAGACGTGCACGAAGTCCGGCTTCACGTAACGCAGGATGCGGGTGTAGTGCGTGATCAGCAGCACGCCGGTCTCGCCGGAGGCGCGGAAGCGGTTGATGCCCTCGGACACCACGCGCAGCGCGTCCACGTCGAGGCCGGAGTCGGTCTCGTCGAGCACGGCGATCTTCGGCTTGAGCAGCTCCATCTGGAGGATCTCGTGGCGCTTCTTCTCGCCGCCGGAGAAACCCTCGTTGAGGTTGCGCTGGGCGAAGGCCGGGTCGATGGACAGCGCGTCCATGCCGTTCTTGAGGTCCTTGGCGAACTCGCGCAGCTTGGGCGCCTCGCCGCGGACGGCGGTGACGGCCGAGCGCAGGAAGTTCGACACCGACACGCCGGGGACCTCGACCGGATACTGCATGGCGAGGAACAGGCCCGCGCGGGCCCGCTCGTCGACCGACATCTCCAGCAGGTCCACGCCGTCGAGCAGCACCTGGCCGCCGGTGATCGTGTATTTGGGGTGACCGGCGATCGCGTAGGCGAGCGTCGACTTGCCCGAGCCGTTCGGGCCCATGATGGCGTGGGTCTGGCCCGCCGTCACGGTCAGGTTGACGCCGCGCAGGATTTCCTTGTCCTCGACGGCGACGTGGAGTTCGCGGATCTCAAGGGTGGACATGGTTGCTTATGACTCCTTCGAGAGCGAGACGAGCACGTCATCGCCGTCGATCTTGACTGTGTAGACGTTCACGGGCTGGGTGGCGGGCGGTCCGGTGGGCTTGCCGGTGCGGACGTCGAAGCACGAGCCGTGCAGCCAGCACTCCAGCGTGCCGTCGTAGACCTCGCCTTCGCTGAGCTTCACCTCGGCGTGGGAGCAGACATCGTGCAGCGCGAAGACCTCGCCGCCCTTGCGGACGAGCGCGACGGGGGTCTCCCCCACCTCGACGCCGAGGACACCCTGGTCGGGGATGTCATCGACCTTGCAGACCTTCTCGAACACGCTCATCGGGCAAGCTCCGCCTCCACCGCGTTCATCACGCGCTCGCGGATCTCCTCGATCTCGATCTTCTCGATGAGCTGGCCGAGGAAGCCCTTGACGACCAGGCGGCGGGCCTCGTCGTGGGGGATGCCGCGGGCCTGGAGGTAGAAGAGGTGCTCGTCGTCGAGGCGGCCGGAGGCGGAGGCGTGCCCCGCGCCGGCGACCTCGCCGGTGAGGATCTCCAGGTTGGGCACCGAGTCGGCGCGGGCGCCGTCGGTGAGGATGAGGTTGCGGTTGAGCTCGTAGGTGTCGGTGCCCTCGGCCTCGACCCTGATGATCACGTCGCCGATCCAGACGGCGTGGGCGTCCTCGCCCTGCAGCGCGCCGCGGTAGTCGACGTTGCTCTTGCAGTTGGGCTGCGAGTGGTCGACCAGGAGGCGGTGCTCCAGGTGCTGGCCGGCGTCCACGAAGTAGACGCCCATCAGGTCGGCGTCGCCGCCCGGCGCGGTATAGGACACGCTGGGCGACAGGCGCACGAGGTCGCCGCCGAGCGTGACCGCGAAGCTCTTGAACGTGGCGTCCTTGGCGAGCTGGGCGTGGTGGTGCGAGACGTGCACCGCGTCGTCGTCCCACTCCTGCAGGGTGACGACTTTCAGCGTGGCGCCCTCGCCGACCACGAACTCGACGTTGTCGGCGTAGACCGCGCTGCCCTCGTGCTCGATGACCACGGTGGCCTGCGCCAGCGGCTCGACCACGATCACGGTGTGGCCGTAGGCCGCGCCGTCGCCGCCCTGCCCCTTGACCTTGATGGAGACGGACTCGTCGGGCACGGCCTCCTTGGGCACGGTCACGACCAGCGCCTCCTCGAAGGCGGCGTACGCCTGGGCGCTGACGCGGTCGGCCGGCACGTACGCCTTGCCGATGCGCTCGTCGTCACGGCCGACCGTCTCGACGCGCACGCCCTCGGGGGCGAACGCCACGGCGCCGACCTTGCCGTGCGGCTCGGCCTTGCCGTTGTGCAGCCCCTTGAGGCGCGAGAGCGGCGTGAAGCGCCACGCCTCCTCGCGCCCGGTCGGGACCTCGAAGTCGGCCAGGTCGTAGGACGCCTTCTCGTGCAAGGTCGACAGGGGCTTCTCGTTCAGGCCCATTTAGCCGACGGCTCCTTCCATCTGCAGCTCGATCAGCCGGTTCAGCTCGAGCGCGTATTCCATGGGCAGCTCACGCGCGATCGGCTCCACGAAGCCGCGCACGATCATCGCCATCGCCTCGTCCTCGTCGAGCCCACGGCTCATGAGGTAGAACAGCTGGTCCTCGCTGACCTTGGAGACCGTGGCCTCGTGGCCCATCGAGACGTCGTCCTCGCGGACGTCGACGTACGGGTAGGTGTCGGAGCGGCTGATCTGGTCGACCAGCAGCGCGTCGCACTTGACGGTGCTGGCGCTGCCGTGGGCGCCCTCCTCGATCTGCACGAGACCGCGGTAGGAGGTGCGGCCGCCGCCGCGCGCCACCGACTTGGAGATCACGCTGGAGCTCGTGTGGGGCGCCAGGTGCACCATCTTGGAGCCGGCGTCCTGGTGCTGGCCCTCGCCCGCGAACGCGACGCTCAGCGTCTCGCCCTTGGCGTGCTGGCCCATCAGGTAGACGGCCGGGTACTTCATCGTGACCTTGGAGCCGATGTTGCCGTCGATCCACTCCATGGTGGCGCCCTCGTAGGCGACGGCGCGCTTGGTGACCAGGTTGTAGACGTTGTTCGACCAGTTCTGGATGGTCGTGTAGCGGCAGCGGGCGTTCTTCTTCACGATGATCTCGACGACCGCGCTGTGCAGGGAATCGGAGGAGTAGATCGGCGCGGTGCAGCCCTCGACGTAGTGGACGTAGGAGTTCTCGTCCACGATGATCAGGGTGCGCTCGAACTGGCCCATGTTCTCGGTGTTGATCCGGAAGTAGGCCTGCAGCGGGATCTCGACCTCGACGTTCGGCGGCACGTAGATGAACGAGCCACCGGACCACACGGCGGTGTTGAGCGCGGCGAACTTGTTGTCGCCCACCGGGATCACCGAGCCGAAGTATTCCTGGAAGATCTCCGGGTGCTCCCTCAGGCCCGTGTCGGTGTCGAGGAAGATGACGCCCTTCTCCTCGAGGTCCTCACGGATCTTGTGGTAGACGACCTCGGACTCGTACTGGGCCGCGACGCCGGCGATGAGGCGCTGCTTCTCCGCCTCGGGGATGCCGAGCTTGTCGTAGGTGTTCTTGATGTCGGCGGGCAGCTCGTCCCAGGAGGCGGCCTGCTTCTCCGTCGAGCGCACGAAGTATTTGATGTTGTCGAAGTCGATGTCCGTCAGGTCGGCGCCCCAGGTGGGGAGAGGCTTCTTCTGGAACAGCCGGAGACCCTTGAGGCGAAGGTCGAGCATCCACTCCGGCTCGTTCTTCAGCGCGGAGATCTCGCGGACGACCTCTTCGGACAGGCCGCGCTTGGCCGTCGCACCCGCGATGTCCGGGTCGGCCCAGCCGAACTTGTAATTCCCGAGGCCTTCCAGCTCCGGGCGGTCGGTGACAGTCACCTTCCGGTCTCCTTGCTCTTGTCTCTATGTGCGGATTCGCCCAGCGACTGTGGGCTCACGTGCGTCGTGCAGACCCCGTCGCCGTGGGCGATCGTGGCCAGGCGCTGCACCGGTGTGCCGAGCAGCTGCGCGAACGCCTCCGTCTCGGCCTCGCACAGCTGCGGGAACTCCGCGGCCGCGTGTGCCACCGGGCAGTGATGCTGGCAGAGCTGGTCGCCGCCCGACTTGGCCTTGGTGGCCGAGGCGGCGTACCCCTCCGCCGACAGCGCCTGCGCCAGCACGTGCACGCGCTGGTCGGCCGGCACCGTCCGCATGACCGGCTCCAGCCGCTTGAGCAGGCTCGAGACCTGCGCGCGGGCGAAGTCGGCCACCGCGTCCTGTCCCATGCGCGCGGCGATGTATCGCAGCGCGCTCTCGGCCAGGTCATCGTAGGCGTGCTCGAAAGCACTCCGCCCCGCGTCGGTGATGGCGAACAGCTTGGCCGGCCGTCCGCGGCCGCGCTGACCGCGCGGCCCCACCGTGCGAGGCTCTATCATCCCGTCGGCCAGCAGCGCGTCGAGGTGACGCCGGACGGCGGCGGGCGTGAGCCCGAGCCGCTCGCCCAGGGAGGCGGCCGTGACGGGACCATGCTCAAGAATCAGCCGGGCGACGCGGGCACGAGTGCCGCGCTCGTTGCCTGGCTCCATCATGGGCATGTTTTTCACAACATCAGTGTGCCGTAATTCCTTCCCGCTTCACAAACGAATCGGAGCAGGCCGGCAATGGAATTTGTCACGCAGGGTAGCCTTACCTAACCCATGGACGGGCCAGCACGGCGAAGCTCAGGGCCGCACAGGAGACGAGCCCGAGCATGACCCCCGCCATGGGCACCGCGGTGCCGGCGCCCGCCAGGCCGACCAGCGGGGCGGCCAGCGCGCCGAGCGCGAACTGGAGCACGCCGAGCAGGGCGGAGGCGCTGCCCGCGACCTGGGCGGGCTGCGAGGCGAGCGCGAGCGCGCCCGTGCCGGGCAGCACCAGGCCCTGGCCCAGCATGATCACGAACAGGCCGCCCACGATCCACCACAGGCCGAGCCCGGTGAGCGCGGCGGTCAGCAGCAGGCCGGCGCCGGTCAGTGCGGTGGTCAGCCCGGCGACGACCAGGGCGACCGGCGGCACCCTGCCCGACAGGCGGCCGCCGACCTGGGCCATGGCGGTCAGGCCGAGGGCGTTGAGTCCGAAGATGAGCGAGTACTGCTGCGGCGTGGCGCCGTAGACCTCCTGCAGCACGAACGGCGAGCCGGAGATGTAGCCGAACATCGCCGAGAACGCCAGGCCGCCGGTGAGCGCGTACCCCATGAAGGACCGGTCGCGCAGGAGCTGCCAGAACGTGCGCACGGTGTGCTTCAGCCCGCCGCTCTCCCGCTGGTCGGCGGGCAGCGTCTCGCGCACGCCCGGGAGCACGGCCAGCAGCAGCACCAGGCCCGCGACGCTGAGCGCCACGAACACGCCCCGCCACGAGGTGAACGTCAGGAGCTGCGCCCCCGCGATCGGCGCCAGGATCGGCGCCAGGCCGCTGACCAGCATGAGCGTGGCGAAGATGCGGGCGATGGCGGCGCCGTCGTACAGGTCGCGCACGACCGCGCGCACGATGACCAGGGCCGCGCCGCCGAGGATGCCCTGGAGCAGGCGGAAGGCGATGAGCATGGGCACCGACGGGGCGAACGCGCACAGCAGCGAGGCCACCATGAACCCCGCCACTCCGACGATCAGCGGCACCCTGCGGCCGCGCACGTCGCTCACCGGGCCGGCGATGACCTGGCCGACGGAGACGCCGATGAGGCAGGCGGTGAGGGTGAGCTGGACCTGGGCGGGCGCGCTGAGCATCTCGGAGGTGATGGCGGGCAGCGCGGGGAGGTACATGTCGATGGAGAGGGGTCCGATGGCCGACAGCGCGCCCAGGATCACCAGCAGCAGTCCGCGGCGGCCCTCCTGCTTCGGTCGGACGACGGTGGACGTGGCTTCTGCCACGGACATGCGTGATCCCCTCTCCCTCGCAGGCCGAATCCGGCCCACGGGGGCCCAGAGCTCAAACCCTAATCCGGTCCTCCGAATTCCCGGTCATCAGATATTTCCGCCACCGAAGTCCCGGCCCACCTGGCCGCGTGCTCGCTTGTCGGGGCGCCGTAGGTTCGTCGCGCAGTAGGCACGTCGAGGGTGCCTGCCGACTCCCCGCATCTGCGCATAGGCAGCCATCGCCTCTCCCGGCCTCCCTATACCAGGGCGTCCTTCGGCTCGCCCGCGTCTCGCTCGCCGGCGCGGACGCATCTGCCCACGTGCGCAGCCCGACGCACAGGCGCGGGCCGAGGCACATCAGACGGACGGTGCGGGCCACAGCTCGCGGACAGTGCAGGCCGTGGCCGCGGCAGGCGCGCCCGGAAACCTGGGGGCGCGCCCGGATCGGCGGTGACCTTACGCCGCCGCGGCCCTTACGAGTAAGCCACAGCCCTTACGAGGTCTCGTGGAGCTGGATGATCGAGAACACGGCGCCCTGCGGGTCCATGAGTGCCGAGAACGGCCCGGGCGGCGCGTCCATCGCCCTGACCAGCACCGCTGCGCCCGCCCGCTCGGCGGCCGCGGTGGTGGCGTCGAGGTCCGCGACCGCGAAGTACGTCATCCAGAAGGACGGCGTGCCCTGTGGGTAGTCGGCGGGCATCTCCATCATGCCGGCGATGGCCGGCTCGCCCGAGTGCCACTCGGTGTATTTCATGCCGCCCATGTCGAGCAGCTCGGGCCGCCATCCGAAGACGGTGGAGTAGAACCGCTCTGCGGCAGCCGGATCGCGGCTGACCAGCTCGTTCCAGCAGAGCGAGACGGGCTCGTTGACCAGCTCGGCGCCGTGGTGGTTGCCCGCCTGCCAGGCACCGGTGTGGGAGCCGTCGGGGGCGCGGAAGACGGCCATGCTGCCCTCCTCGAAGACCGCCATAGGCTCCATGACGACGGTGCCGCCCGCCTCCCGCACCCGGCCGGCGAGGGCCGCGACGTCGTCGGTGGCGACGTACGTGTTCCAGGCCGAGGGCATGCCCTCGGCCATGACCGGGCCCAGCCCGGCCACCTTCTTGCCCTGGTAGACGAACATGCCGTAGCCGCCGGCCGCCGGGTCGTCGACCATGTCGGCCTCCCAGCCGAAGATCGCGCCGTAGAAGCGGGCGGATGCGGCGACGTCGGTGCTGGACAAATCCACCCAGCACGGGACTCCGGGGTCATAACCACTACGTTGCGACATCGCAACCTCCTGGGACGTGGAGCTCACGGTCAGACTCTCACCCGGGTGCGAGGGTTTTCGGGAAACCGCCGGGTCAAGACCTGTCCATTTCCGGCCAAGCACACCTACGGCCCGGAGCGCGTGGCGTAGTCCCTAAACTCATGGCCATGGAATCCCCAGCCGTCGAGATCGTCGACCTGGTCAAACGCTACGGCGGCACCACCGCCATCGACGGCCTCTCCCTCCGTGCCGAGCGCGCCGCGGTGACCGCCGTCCTGGGTCCCAACGGCGCGGGCAAGACGTCCACGGTCGAGATCTGCGAGGGGTTCCGCGCGGCCGACTCGGGCACCGTCAGGGTCCTCGGGCTGGCGCCCGACCGGCCCGAGCTGCGGCCGCGGGTGGGGGTCATGCTTCAGGCGGGCGGGGTGCCGCCGGCGATGCGCTGCGGCGAGTGGCTGCGGCTGGTCTCGCGCTTCTACGCCCGTCCGCTCGACTCCGGCGCGCTGCTGGCGCGGTTGGGGCTGTCCGATCACGTGCGCACCCCGTACCGGCGGCTGTCGGGCGGGCAGCAGCAGCGGCTGTCGCTGGCGGCGGCCGTGATCGGGCGTCCCGAGCTGGTCTTCCTCGACGAGCCGACGGCCGGGCTGGACCCGCAGGCCCGGCACGCCTGCTGGGAGCTGGTGGGCGAGCTGCGGCAGGCCGGCGTGTCGGTGGTGCTGACCACGCACCACATGGACGAGGCGGAGCGGCTGGCCGACCACGTGGTGATCATCGACAGGGGGCGCGTGGTGGCCGAGGGCACGCCCGCCTCGCTGACCGGTGCGGAGCGGCAGCTCAGGTTCCGGGCCCGGCCGGGTCTGGCGCTGGAGGAGCTGCTCAACGCGCTCCCTGCGGGCAGCGCGGCCAAGGAGTCGCCCGCGGGGCACTACATCATCGAGGGCCTGGTGGGGCCGGAGCTGCTGGCCACGGTGACGGCCTGGTGCGCGGCCGAGGGCGTCACGGCCGACGACCTGCGCATCGAGCGGCGCACCCTCGAGGACGTCTTCCTCGAGCTGACCGGCAGGGAGCTGCGATGACCGCGTCCGCCACGATCCTCACCATCGGCAGGGAGCCCGCGACGAGCACGTCCGCCACGATCCTCTTCACCGGACAGCAGCCCGCGACAGGCGCGTCCCCCGCCGTCCTCCTCACTGGACGAGAGGCCGCGACGGGTGCGTCCTCCGCCGTCCTTCTCGCCGGATGGAGGTCGCGATGAGCGGGCGCGAGCGGGGCTCTGGTGGCGCGGCCGCGCTGGACTTCACCCCCGCACCGGGCGCGGCGCCGTTCCCGCGCATGGTGCTCGCCCAGGCGGGCGCGGAGATCCGCGCGATGCTCCGGAACGGCGAGCAGCTGCTGCTCACGCTGATCATCCCGGTGCTGCTGCTGGTCGGCTTCTCGCTGGCGCCGCTGATCGACGTCGGCGGCGGCCGCCGCATCGACTTCCTGGCGCCGGGCGTGCTGGCGCTGGCCGTGATGTCCACGGCGTTCACGGGGCAGGCCATCGCGACCGGCTTCGAGCGCCGTTACGGCGTGCTCAAGCGGCTGGGCGCGACGCCGCTGTCCCGGGCCGGGCTCATGATGGCCAAGACGGCCGCCGTGGTGGCGGTGGAGGGCATCCAGGCCGTACTGATCGTGGCCGTGGGGCTGGCGCTGGGGTGGCGACCGCAGGGGTCGTTCCTGGGCGCGGCGCTGCTGGTCGTGCTGGGCACGGCCGCGTTCAGCGGGCTCGGGCTGCTGATGGCGGGCGTGCTGCGGGCGGAGGCGACGCTGGCCGCGGCCAACCTCGTCTACCTGGTGCTGCTGGGCGCCGGCGGGGTGATCTTCCCGCTGTCGAAGTTCCCCGAGGGCGTGCGGCCGGTGCTGGAGGCGCTGCCCATCTCGGCGCTGACCGGCGGGCTGCGCTCGGTGCTCGCCGAGGGCGCGGCGCTGCCGCTGGGCCCGCTGGCCGTGCTCGCCGCCTGGGCTGTGGTGTCGCTGGCGCTGGTGTCGCGCACGTTCCGCTGGGAGTGACGCCCGGCCTGTTTCGCTGGGAGAGACGCCCGGCGCGGTGTGGGTGCGCGCGGTGCAGGTGCCCGCGATGCAGGTGCGCGATGCCGGGTCCGCGATGCGGGCGCGCGATGCCGGGTCCGGGACTCACTCGGGCTGGGGCTGAGGCCGGTCGGCCTGGAGGGCGCCGTAGCGGCGGCGGGTGAGGGCGGCGATCGCGGTCAGCGGGATCGCGGCGGCCGCGGCGATGCCGAACAGCAGCGGATAGCGTCCCGCCTCGGCCAGCGGCCCGGCCGCCCACGACGCGACCGCGCTGCCCACGAACAGCGCGGAGGCGAAGAACGCGATCGTGGTGCCCCTGGCCTCCGGCACCACCGAGGTGGCCCAGGTCTGCAGCGAGGAGTGCAGGAAGGACCAGCCTCCGCCGAGCAGCAGCGCCGTCACCGCCACGGTGACCATGTTCACGTGCGCCGACACGAGCGCGAAGCCCACGCACAGCTGCGTGCCGCCCACGGTCATCAGCACCGGCACCGGCCAGCGCCCCGACAGCCACTTGACCAGTTTCGACAATGCCCACAGGCCCAGTCCGTACGCGGTGATGCCGAGGCCCGCCACGGCCGCGGCCACGCCCGCGTGCTCCAGCGCGGTCGCCAGGAACGGCATGGCGCCGAGCATGATCGCGCCTTCGGTGAACGCCAGCGCGAAGACGAGCAGGGCCCACCGCTGCCCGAGGACCATGCCCACGTACCGGGACACGCCGGGTGCTGCTCCCCGGTGCCGGGCACGGGACGGCTCCGGCAGCGTGCGCAGTGCGAGAGCGCAGATCAGGGCGCAGGCGGCCGGCACGGCGAAGGCGACCCGCCAGTTCACCAGCCCAGCCAGAGCGCCGCCCAGGCCCGTGGCCGCGGCCGTGCCGAGCGCGGCGGCGCCCATCAGGTCCGTGAGCGCGCGCTGCCGCACGGCGGGCTCCACGGTGTCGCCCACGTACGTCAGGCCCGTGGGGATCACCGCGCCGAAGCAGGCGCCGGCCACGACCCTGGCCGCCACCAGCGCTCCCAGCGTCGGCATCAGCGCCGACACCAGCCCCGCCAGCGCCGCGACGAGCAACGCGCCGCGCATCACCCGCACCCGGCCGAACCGGTCGGACAGCACGCCCCAGAGCGGCTGCGTCAGCCCGTACGCCAGGTAGTAGCCGCTGGCGGCGGCGACGGACGCCGACAGCGGGACGTTCAGGTCGGTGGCGATCACCACGAGCATCGGGCTGACGGCGAAGCGGTCGAAGCTGCTGACGAACGAGGCGATCGACAGGCCGAGCGGGGGCCGGGCGAGGGCGGCGGGGGCTTCCATGTGGCACCACCCTAAGTCCGGGAATGTCACCCGCCGCGGGTAGGCTCGACCGGTCGTACTCAGACGTTCCTCCCGAGGAGTCCCGTGACCGCCTTCGCCCTCGACGACCCGTTCGATCGCGGCTCCGGCCTGTCCAGATCTGGCCACCTGCTGCGGACGGCCGCGGACTCGATCCCGCCCTCCTCACTGGTGCTGCTGGGGATCGTCTCGGTGCAGCTCGGCGCCGGGTTCGCCAAGGAGCTGTTCACGGCGCTGCCGCCGAGCGCCGTGGTATTCCTGCGCATCGCGGCCGGGGCGCTGATCATGGGCGCGTTCGTCAGGCCGCGGCTGAAGGGGCTGGCCTGGCGCGACTGGGCGGTGGGCCTCGGGTTCGGCGTGACGCTGGCCGTCATGAACCTGTCGTTCTACGAGGCGCTCTCGCGGCTGCCGATGGGCATCGCGGTGGCGATCGAGTTCCTCGGGCCGCTGGGCGTGGCCCTGGCGGCTTCGCGGCGCAGGCTCGACCTGGTGTGGATCGGGCTGGCGGGCCTGGGCGTGGTGCTGCTCGCGCCGTGGGGCGAGTCGGCGTCGGTGAGCTGGGTCGGCATCGGGTTCGCGATGGTGGCCGGCGCCTGCTGGGCCGCCTACATCCTGCTGTCCGCGGCGGCGGGGCGGCGCTTTCCGGGGACGAGCGGGCTGGCGATCGCGATGATCGTGTCGAGCGTGCTGATCGCGCCGGTCGGGATCACGACGGGCGGCGCCGACCTGCTGCAGCCGGAGCTGGTGCTCATCGGGCTGGGTGTGGCGCTGCTGTCATCGGTGATCCCGTACTCGCTGGAGCTGCAGGCGCTGCGGCGCATGCCCAAGCATGTTTTCGGCATCCTGATGAGCCTGGAGCCGGCGGTGGCGGCGCTGATCGGGGTGCTGCTGCTGAGCGAGATCCTGCATGTGCAGCAGTGGGCGGCGATCATCTGCATCGTGGCCGCCAGCCTGGGCTCGACGAGGCGGGCGAAGAAGTAGCAGCCCGGCGGGGCCGCTAAAGACGGCTGGGCGAGCCGTCGTCGTGGGAGGAGGGCCGCCGCGCGCCCAGGATGGGGTCTCTCGGGCGCGCGGCGGAGGGGCTCGGCGTCGGTGGGCGGGGTTGTGCCGAGCCCGCGGAAGGTCAGCGGAGTGCGGGGTTCCGCTTGACCAGGCTTGATGCCGCCCCTCGCCGAATCTCCGGCGGGCGGGCGGACGTGGCCGGTCCGGCGTGGGACCACGGCCACGGGACGGGCCTCCGGCGGTTTTCCTCGCTCAGTCAGCCCGGAATGAGAGTACCTCTATTGACGGGTGCCCGATCCCAGAATGTCGGAAATCAGTGTTCAGCCCAGATGCCGCGTACATGGCCGATGTGCTCGTCCATGATCTGCGCGACGGCCGCGCTGTCGCCGCTCTTGAGCGCGTCGAGCAGCGCCAGGTGCTCCCTGGCCGAGTCGCCCAGCGTGCCGCGCTCGGACAGCTGTGACAGGCCGTAGAGCCTGGCCCTGTTGCGCAGGTCGCGGACGACCGAGACGAGGTGGGCGTTGCCGGACAGGGCCAGCAGCTCGACGTGGAAGCGCAGGTCGGCGTCGACGTACGCGAGCAGGTCGCCCCGCTCGCTGGCCGCGACGATCTCCTCGGCGATGGGCCTGAGCCGCTCGAACTCCTCGGTCCGCGAGCTGTCGGCCAGCCGCGCCACCGTGGGCACCTCGATGAGCTGGCGGATCTCGGTGAGCTCGTCGAGGTCGCGGTCGGACAGCTCGGTCACCCGGAAGCCCTTGTTGCGCACCGCCTCGACCAGGCCCTCCTTGGCCAGGTCGAGCATGGCCTCGCGTACGGGCGTGGCGGACACGCCGAACTGCGCGGCCAGCACCGGCGCGGAGTAGACCACCCCGGGCCGCATCTCACCGGTGATCAGCGCGGCCCGCAGCGCGTGCGCGACCTGCTCGCGCAGGCTCTGGCGCTCCCCCACCATCGGCAGGTCGAGGCGATCCTCGGCAGCCATCCGCCCATCCCTCCTACTTCCACGCCTCGTAGGCGGCAGCCGCGACCACGAGGTCCTCCCACGCCATGCCCGTGCTCTTGAACACGCGCGGCCCAGGGCCGGCGAGCACCTCCCCGGCGATCAGCTCGGCGAGGTTCCCGGCGAGATGACCAGTGGTGATCGTACCTTGACGGATGGGGATGACCACATCTCCGGCCTCCGCCAGGGCGGCCGCCCTGGCCTCGACGACCACGGTGGCGCGGGCGACGAGGTCGCCGTCGAGCTCGCGGGCGCCGGGCTCGTGCGACCCGACGGCGACGACGGTTACGCCGTCGCGGGCGAGCATACCGGGGAACAGGGGTTTTCTGGCGGTGGTGCAGCACGCCACGAGATCGGCTTCCGCGACGGCCGCCGCCACCGCCTCGCTCAACCTCCACCCTGCCACGTCCGCCCGCAGTCGCCGGTCCACCCGTCCCCCTGTCTCACCGGCCCGGTGCCCGTGTGCCGGGCGTGCGGGCTCCCGCCGCGGTGACCCGGCCTCGCCTCCCGAGACGGCGGCCTCACCTCCAGTCCGGTCAGCGACACCTATGGGCAGAGCAGCGGCACCTCCGGAGACAGCGCCCTCGCGTCCGTACACGGCCGCCTCTCCTCCGGGCGGGGCAGCGGCGTGTTCGTGAGGAGCGGCGGCATCGCCGGTCGCCGCCGAGGGCGCGTGGCCGGAGGCAGCAGGCACACCCCCGGACGTGGGAGGCGCGCCGCCGGACGCATCGGACGCACCCCCGCACACGTGAGGCGCGCCGCCGGGTGCGGCGGGCGGGTGGTGGGTGAGGGCGCGGGACGGGAGGCCGAGAGTACGGCAGCGGGCGGCGAGGGACTCGGCGCGTTCCCGGTCGCGGCCCACGATCGTCACCTCGGTGATGGGGCGTACCTCCCGGAAGGCCACCACGTGCCCCCACGCCTGCGGCCCGCTGCCGAACACCACCAGCTTCCCCCCGCCCGGCTCGGCCAGATGGCGGACGGCGAGGGCGGAGACGGCCGGCGTGCGCAGGGAGGTGAGGGCGATGCCGTCCATGGCGGCCAGCGGCGCGAGCGTGTCGCCGTCCAGCAGCAGGTACGTCCCCTGGATCCGGGGCAGCCCCCGCTCCGGGTTGCCGGGCGCGATGGTGACGGCCTTCACGCCCACGTACCGTCCTGCCGCGGCGGGCATCAGCAGGAGCTGCCCCGCGGGCACGTCCACTACGGGCCGCTGCGGCGTGGCCTCGGGGTCGAGCCCGCCCCGCAGGGCGTCCTCGAGGACCCGGACGGCCCGCCCGACGGGCACCAGCCGCTCCAGGGCGGCGGCGTCGAGATACGGCAGAGCGCTCATCGCAGCGTGAACCCCGCGCCGATCGGATCCTCGGGATCCAGCTCGAACGTGTGCCGCCCGGTCCGGTACGCGATGCCCTCGATCTCCGGCACGACCCCCTCCGCCACGACCTCGGCCACCCGGGCCCGGAAGACGCTGCCGACGACGCTGCGGTGGACCAGCGTGCCGCGCAGACCGGAGTCGTGCAGCAGCGCCAGCCGGGCCGCCGTGCCGGACCCGCACGGTGAGCGGTCCACCTCCCCGTCGGCGAACACGGTGACGTTCCGCTGGTGCGTCGCACCCTCCGCATCCGGCAGCTCGTCGTAGAAGATCACCCCGTACACGCCGGAGAGCCGCTCGTCCGAAGGATGCCGGGAGGCCGGGTGACCGGCGAGGCCGGCCTTGATGCGGCGGGCGTGCTCGATGAGCGCCGTCAGATGCCGGGGCTCCACGGACAGCCCCAGGGCTCCGGCGGGGACGGACGCGTAGATCGCGCCGCCGTACGCCACGTCCACCTTGACGCCGCCGGCCGCCACGTCACGCGCGATCACGTACGACGGCACGCTCACGAACGTGACGGCCCGCACCCGCCCTCCGGACATGCGCACCCGGGCCGTGACCCGCCCGGACGGCACGTCGATCACCACGTCCGTCTCGCCGTCGGGCCCGGCCTGGACCAGGCCCTCCTGCACCGCGTACGCGCCCAGCGCGATCGTGCCGTGCCCGCACGCGGTGGAGAAGCCGTCCTTGTGCCAGAAGAGCGCCCCGAAGCGGGCGCCGGGGTCGTTCGGCGGGACGAGGAAGCAGCCGTACATGTCGGCGTGGCCGCGCGGCTCGTGGCACAGCAGCCGCCGCACGTCGTCGAACTTCTCCTTGGCGGCCTCGCGGCGCGCGAGCACGTCGGCGCCGGGGATCTCGCCCACGCCCCCGGTCACGATCCGGAACGGCTCGCCCCCCGTGTGGTAGTCGACGGTCGTAATCACAGTTCGAACCCAGCCGGGAACGGATCGCGCGGATCCAGGAAGTATTGAGCGGTGCCGGTGATCCAGGCGCGGCCGGTGATCGACGGGACGACCGCGGGAGCGCCGCCCACGGAGGTCTCCTCCAGCAGCCTGCCCACGAACCGGGTCCCGATGAACGACTCGTTGACGAAGCCCCGGCCGAGCGGCAGCTCGCCGCGGGCGTGCAGCTGCGCCATGCGGGCGCTGGTGCCGGTGCCGCACGGTGAGCGATCGAACCAGCCGGGATGGATGGCCATGGCGTGCCGCGAGTGGTGGGCGTCGGAGCCGGGGGCGGCGAAGTAGACGTGGTGGCAGCCGCGGATGCGGTCGTCCTCGCGGTGCACGGGCTGGTCGGCGGCGTTGATCGCCTCCATGGTGGCGAGGCCGGCGGCGATGATCTCGTTCTTGGCCTTGCGGTCGAAGGGCAGGCCGTAGGAGTCGAGGTTCACGATGGCGTAGAAGTTGCCGCCGTACGCCAGGTCGTACGGGATCTCCCCGAATCCGGGCACGGTGACGACGGCGTCGAGCCGGTCGCTGTAGGAGGGCACGTTGCGCAGCGTCACCGACATGGCCATCCCGTCCTCGACGGCCACGTCCACGACCACGAGCCCGGCCGGCACCTCCAGGCGCACGGTGGTGACCGGCTCCACGACCTCCACCATGCCGGTCTCGACCAGCACGGTGGCCACGCCGATCGTGCCGTGCCCGCACATCGGCAGCAGCCCGGACACCTCGATGAACAGCACCCCGAAGTCCGCGTCCGGCCTCGTGGGCGGCTGCAGGATGGCGCCGCTCATGGCCGCGTGGCCGCGCGGCTCGGTCATCAGCAGGGTGCGGATGTGGTCGAGGTTGTCACGGAAGTACACGCGCCGCTCGGCCATGGTGGCGCCGGGGATCACGCCCACCCCACCGGTGATCACGCGGGTGGGCATGCCCTCGGTGTGGGAGTCGACGGCGTGGAAAACCCGTTTGGTCCTCATCTCAGCCCTTCTGCCAGTGCCTTCTCGGTCGCGGCCCGTACGACGGCGGCTTGCTCGTCCGTGAGCGGCTGCCTGGGGTGCCTGCACGGCCCGCCGTACCGGCCCGCGAGGTCCATGGACAGCTTGATGGCCTGGACGAACTCCGTCTTGGAGTCCCAGCGCAGCAGGGGATGCAGCTTCTTGTAAAGAGGCAGCGCGGTGGCGAGGTCGCCGGCGACCGCGGCCCGGTAGAGCGCCACGTTGGAGGCGGGCAGCGCGTTGGGGTACCCGGCGATCCATCCGACCGCCCCGGCCACGGCGAGCTCCAGCAGCACGTCGTCGGAGCCGATGAGCAGGTCGAGCTCGGGGGCCAGCTCGGCGATCTCGTACGCGCGCCGCGGGTCCCCGCTGAACTCCTTGACCGCCACGATCAGGCCCTCCTCGTGCAGCCTGGCCAGCAGCGCGGGGGTCAGGTCGACCTTGGTGTCGTACGGGTTGTTGTAGGCCACGATCGGCACCCCGGCCTTGGCGACCTCGCGGTAGTGCGCGAGGACGGCCCGCTCGTCGGCCCGGTAGGAGTTGGGCGGCAGGAGGAGCACCGAGCCGCAGCCCGCCTCGGCCGCCTGCTCGGCCCAGCGGCGCGACTCCGCGGCGCCGTAAGCGCCCGCCCCGGCCATCACGTTGGGACCCCCGACGGCCTCGACCGCCGTCTCGATCACCCGGGTCCGCTCCTCGGGGGTGAGCGTCTGGTACTCGCCGAGCGACCCGTTGGGCACGACGCCGTCGCAGCCGTTCGCGACCAGCCAGCGGCAGTGCGCGGCGTAGCCGTCGAAGTCGACGGACAGGTCGTCGCGCAGGGGCAGCGCGGTGGCCACCATGACGCCCTGCCAGGGCTTGCTGCGATGTTCCATCAGGAGTCCTCCATGTCGGGTGTTCCAGAGTGCGAGGGGCTGTCGAGGTCGCTCAGGGTGCCGTCGAGGGTGCCGTCCAGGGCGCTGAGGGTGCCCAGGGTGACGGGCTGGGCGATGGGGCGGCGCGGTGGCTGGGGCGGCTCTCCGGCCAGGCAGGACACGGCGTAACCGCAGACGCGGCCCTGGCACCAGCCCATGCCCGGCCTGGCCAGCAGCTTGATCGAGCGGGCGTCGGTGGCGCCGAGCTCCTGCGCCTCACGTACGCGCGCCAGCGGCACCTCCTCGCACCGGCACACGAGCGTGTCGTCACGCAACCACCCTTGCCAGCCCGGTTTGACGGGGTATGCCCGCTGCAACGCCTCCCCGAACGCCTGCCACCGCGCCCGCCGCCGCACCCACACCCCGGCCACCTCCCCGGCCGCCACCTCGCCCCGGCCAGGACCCGCGACACCGGAAGGCTCCGCCACACGGGAGCCTCCTCCGGCACTGGCCGACCCTGCGGCACTGACGAGCCCTGCGGCGCTGCCGAAGTCCGTGCGGTCAGCGTCAGCGCGGCCAGCGTGGGGGCGGAAGCCGGCGTCAGCCCGGCCGGCTTCGGGGCGGCGGCCGGGGTCAGCGCAGCCGGCCTGGGGGCGGCGAGTGGCGGCGACGACGGAGCGGCCGGCGATGCGGCCCTCCAGTTCGGCCAGGCGCCAGCCGCCCACGCCGGTGGGCTCGCCCGCCGCCCAGACGCCCGGCACGCTCGTGCGCTGCGCGTCGTCGACCCGCAGCACGGGGCTGCCGTCCACGTCGTACCGGGTCCCGCAGCCGAGCTGCACGCCGAGCTCGATCTGCGGCACGAACCCGTATCCGACCGCCACGGTGTCGCACTCCACGACGCGGGTGGCGAGAACGTTCCACTCCCGGTCGAGGCGGGCCACGGTGACGGCCTCCACCTCGCGCTCCCCGTGCGCCGCGACCACCGCCTGCCGCGTAAGGTACGGAACCCGGTGCCGGGCCAGGCTCACCGCGTACCCGGCGGCCTCACCGAGCCTGCCCAGGGCCAGCACGGGATGCCTGGCCAGCCCGAGACCGCGATTGGCCTCGAACACGCCGAGCACCCGCGCCCCGGCCTCCGCCAGCCCGGCCGCCACGGGCAGCAGGAACGGCCCGGTACCGGAGACGACGACCCGCCGGCCCGCCACCACGCCGTTGCCCTTGAGCAGCGCCTGCGCGCCGCCCGCCGTGAGCACGCCGGGCAGGTCCCAGCCGGGGAACGGCAGCGGCCGGTCGTACGCGCCGGTTGCGATGAGCAATCGCCGCCCGCGCAGGACGACCGGCCGCTCTCCCCGCGCACCCGCGGACGCTGCGGAGTCCGGCGAATGCGGGGAGCTCGATGGGCCGTGCGGCGTCACGCAGTGCACGGCCAGGGCGCCGTCCGGCTCGCGTGAGACGCTCCACACCTGGTGCCGCGGCAGCACGTCGGCCCGTTCGCCCAGGGCGCGCGCCAGCCGCAGGAACCGCTCCAGCCCGGACGCCCTGCCGGGAACGGCCGGATGCCGGAAGTACTGGCCGCCGAGCCGCGCCGAGGAGTCCACGAGCGCCACCCGGAGCCCGGCCAGCGCCGCCGTGAGCGCGCCCGCCACTCCCGCTGGCCCGCCGCCGACGACCACCAGGTCGTACGCCGCATCCCCGCCGTCCCCACGCCTCCGGGCCACGTCGTCAGTCATGACGTCGTCACCTCGTCCCCTGGCGCCGCCTCGGCCAGGCAGGCGCGTTCGGGCGCCCGCCCGTTCACCGAGACCAGACAGTCGAAGCAGACCCCGATGCCGCAGAACAGCCCGCGGGGCCGCCCGCCGAACCGGGTCGTGCGCCACGAGCGCACGCCGGCCGCGTGCAGCGCTGCGCCGATCGTCTGGCCGGGCACGACCGGCACGGGCCGGCCGTCGACCGTGATGTGGAACGTCACTGGGACTCCAGGGGGAAGCGGTCCGGGCGGAAGGGGCGCAGGTCCAGGTCGGGCCGGACGCCGGTGAGGACCTGCGCGAGCAGGTGTCCGGTGGCCGGGGCGAGCCCGATGCCGGCGCCCTCGTGCCCGCACGCATGGTAGAGCCCCGGCAGGCGTGGGTCGGGGCCGATGACGGGCAGGTGGTCGGGGCAGTACGGCCGGAACCCGCAGTACGACCGGATGGCCCGCACGTCGCGCAGCGCGGGGAAGAGCGCGACCGCCTGCGCGGCCAGCCGGGCGAGCACCGGCACCGACGTCGTCCGGTCGAACCCCACCCGCTCCCTGCTGGCGCCGATCAGCACGGTCCCGGCCAGGGTGCCCTCGACGACGGCCGACGTCTCCAGCCCGGCGGAGTCGCTGGCCACGTTGGTCACGTACGCGGCCGTGTAGACCTTGTGCCTGATCAGCGGCTCCCGCAGCGGCTCCGTGACCAGGATGAACCCGCGCCTCGGCAGGACCGGCAGGCACACGCCCGCCAGCGCCGCCACCTCCCCGCCCCAGGTGCCGGCCGCGTTGATCACCGCGCCGCCGAGCACGTCGCCGCGCGAGGTGCGCACGCCGGTCACCCGCTCACCCGACCGCGTGAAGCCGGTCACCTCGGCCCCGAGGCGCAGGCGGAGCGTGCCGCGTCCGTAGCGGTCGGCGCCGTGCTTGAGCAGGGCGGCGGCCGCCAGCATGGGCTGGACCTGGGCATCCTGGGGGTAGTAGACGCCGCCGGCCAGGCCGTCGGCCAGGTGGGGCTCGTAGTCGCGCAACGCGTGGGCGGGCACGACGGCGTGCTCGACGCCCTGCTTGGCGGCGAGGCCGGCGAGCCGCCGCTGGACCTCGGGGGTCTCGGCGACGACCAGCCCGCCCTTGGCCTCGAACTCGAACCCGCCGTGCTCGGCCAGCGCCCGCCAGAGCCGGTTGGACAGCACGGCGAGCTCCAGCTCCGGCCCGGGCTCCTTGTCGGACACCAGCACGTTGCCCTCGCCCGAGCCGGTCGTGCCGCCCGCCACGGGCCCGCGGTCGACCACGGTCACGTCGAGTCCGGCCCGCGCGGCGTAGTAAGCGCAGGCCGCTCCCACGACGCCGGCTCCGACGACGATGACGTCGGACATCACCACCTCCCCATCGGTAATATGTCACATACCTTCGTGAGGGAAAAGACCTCTTCCTTTGTCCGGCGCTTGCGGGGTGTCCCGCAGGGAGCTCTTCCTTTGCTCGGATTTGCGGAGCGCCCCCGCAGGGGCTTGAGAAGCCCGTTCCCGGTGACGGGACCGGCCGGTCAGGCCCGTACCATCGATGACGTGAAGCTACCCACGGACCATCCCAACCCTCTCGTGCGCCGCCTGTTCTCCTTCTGGGCGCCGACCACGCAGTCGATGCGGGGCTGGGCGATGGCGTCCGTGGTGGTCAACGCGGGCATCGCGGTGACCGGCGCGGGCGTGCGCGTCACCGGCTCCGGGCTCGGGTGCCCGACCTGGCCGAGGTGCACGCCGGACAGCTTCATCCCGGTGCCGCACCCCGAGGTGTCGATCTTCAACATGCTGATCGAGTTCGGCAACCGGCTGGTCACGTTCCTGGTGCTGGCCGTGGGGGCGGCGTGCGTGATCGCCGCATGGCGCATGGCGCCGCGCCGCAGGTCACTGGTGCGGCTGGCCCTGCTCCAGCCGGCGGGCGTCGTGGTCCAGGCCCTGTGGGGCGGGCTGGTGGTCAACACCATGCTCAACCCGTTCACGGTGGGCATGCACTTCCTCATCTCGGCCGGGCTGATCGCCGCCTGCTGGATGCTGTACGCCCGCGCGGGCGAGGGCGACGGCCCGGTGCGGCGGGTGGCGCACCGCGACATCCGCAGGCTCGGCCACGTGCTGCTGGCCGCGGTGTTCGCGCTGCTGGTGGCCGGCGTGGTGGTGACCGGCACGGGGCCCCACTCCGGCGACGCGATGGCATCGCGCTTCGACCTCGACATCGAGGCCGTGGCGAGGGTGCACGCCGACGTCGCCTATGTCGTCGTGGGGCTGACGTTCGCGCTGCTGTTCGCGCTCCACGTGAGCGACTCGACGCGGGCGGCCCGGCGGGCGGCGCTGGCGCTGTTCGCGGTGGAGCTGCTGCAGGGCGTGATCGGCTACACGCAATACTTCCTGGCCGTGCCCGCCGCCCTGGTCCTGCTGCACGTGCTCGGCTCCACGCTGGTCTGGATCTTCACCCTCAGGGTCGTCACCTCGCTCCGCACCCGCGAGCCGGCGCCGTCCCCGGCCCCCTCCCCCACCGAAGCACCCGCCACTGTCTGAGCGGATGTGCCAGGGTTGATGGCGGAATGTCGGCCACTCCCCCGGCCCACGGAGGGTGTTCTTTGTTACGAAAGGTCCGCCCCTCTCGGAAGGCGCTGCGCCGGACGTACCAAGGTCTGGTGCTGCTCAGCGTGCTCGCCCTCGCCCCCATGACGTGGGCCTGGCTCAGCAGTACGGGGCACCGGGTGACGGCCGAGCACGAGCGCTGGCTGGAGCGGGTGCCCGCGGCTCAGGCCGCGCTGGTGCTCGGCGCGGGACTGTACGGCACTCAGCCCACCCCGATGCTGGCCCGCAGGCTCGACATCTCCGCCGAGCTCTACCGGGCCGGCAAGGTGCGTGCCCTGCTGCTGTCGGGCGACAACAGCCGCAAGGAGTACGACGAGCCCACGGCCATGCGCGACTACCTGCGGGCCAAGGGTGTGCCGGACGCGGTGATGGTGCTGGACTACGCCGGTTTCGACACGTGGGACTCGTGCGTGCGGGCGCGCAAGGTGTTCGGCGCCGCCCGGGTGACCGTGGTCACGCAGGAGTTCCACATGCCGAGGGCCGTGACGCTGTGCCGCACGGCCGGGCTGGAGACGTTCGGCGTGGGCGACGACTCGTCGCGGCAGTGGCCCGGGCCCACGTACGTGTACGCCGCCCGCGAGTTGTTCGCCACCGCCAAGGCGTTCGCCGACGCGAAGATCCTGGACTCCGACCCGGTGTTCCCCGGCCCGCGCGAGGTCTCCCTGACCCGCATCCTGAGTCAGCCGGGCGCGCCGGGGGCGTAGCCGGGCGGCGGCGTGCCCCTGGCGACCGACCCGGCGTGCATCGAGGGCACCGGGAAGTCGGCGCGGGCGGTGCTCATGCACTCCAGCAGTGCCCGCTGCTCCTCGTGGAAGGTCTGCTCGTCGACCATGTGACGGGCGGCCCGCTCGTGCAGCAGCCCCAGCTCGGTGGCGGCCAGCTGGTAGTCGCGCATCGCGCGCAGCCCCCGCTTGCCGCCGTGGGCCCTGGCCCACTGCCTGGCCTGGCGGCGCCGGGAGAACGCCGACAGCATGTAGATGTCGGCCTCGCCGACGAGCTTGGTCGGCTCGTACGGCGGCAGATAGCGCTGAATGAGCGCCACGATGCGCCGCCGGTCCCTGAACACCACGCCGATGAGCACGATCAGCACCATCAGCAGCGTCAGATAGGCCACGATGAGCCCGGGGAAGCCGCCGTAGGAGGCCAGGCCGTTCCACAGGCCGTGCAGGATCATGGCGCCCGACCAGCCGGCCAGGATGTAGAACACCCGCTCGGAGCCCCGACGCTGGGCGGCGTACGCGACGGCGACGCCGATCATCGAGCTGAACAGCGGATGCGCCAGCGGCGACAGGATGCCGCGCAGCACCACCGTGACCGCCAGGCCCTTGACGCCCGAGGTGGACAGGGCGGCCAGGTAGTAGCTGACGTTCTCGCTCATGGCGAAACCGAGGCCGACCATGCTGGCGTAGATGATGCCGTCGGTGGGCCCGTCCAGCTCGGCCCGGCGGAATTTGAGCAGGCCCAGCAGCACCAGGCCCTTCATCGTCTCCTCGACCACGGGGGCGCCGAACGTGGCCGCGATGTTGCGCGCGCTGTCTTCCGACAGCTTGACGACGTCCTTGATGTAGTCGAGGTTGAGCGAGTTGACCACGCCGGCGACCAGCACCGCGATGCCCGCGCCCCACGCGAAGGCGAAGATCAGGTTGCTGCGCGGCTCCGGCTCCAGCCGGTCGAGCGCCAGCACCGCCGCCAGCAGCAGCGGCACCGGCGCCAGCGCCATCGTGAGCGCGATGAAGAACTGCACCGGAGCGCCGTTGAGCACGTCGAACGAGAAGGACACGAGGGTGCAGATGCCGGTGAGGACCAGCCCGATGATCAACGCGAACGACGGGCGGTCCTTCAACACCCAGCGTGGATCACGGCTCGCCATAGGGTGACTTTACTGGATCAGAGTGCGGGAGGCCGTGCTCGCCGGCACAGTGACGATCAAGGCCACGGCCTGTGTCGCAGGTCCGGAGCACGGTGTGGCCGGCGGCGGACCGGTCGTGCAGCAGGTCGGGACGGCGGGTGCGCCCGCCGTGGCGGCCCGGCCCCTTCGCCGCGGTCACGAGGGCCGGCGGCGCCGGATAGCCACTCGTCACCGTCCGGACATGGCGTTCGTGCACTTCCACCACGTCCGATTCCACGGCGGGGACCCGTCCGATCTCGCCCGGAGCAGAGGCCGGGCGGATCAGGCCAGCAGCGGGTCGATGGCGACGGCGAGGAAGAGCAGCGCCAGGTAGGCGTTGGACCAGTGGAAGAAGCGCATCGGCCGCAGGTCGACACCGGTCTTGCCGGCGTTGAGCCGGGCCAGCAGGCGGTGGACCTCCCACAGGCACATCGCCCCCAGCGCGCCTGCCGCGATCGGGTAGAACAGCGTGGTGCCCGCCACCGGCCACAGCGCCAGCGAGCACAGCACGGTCGCCCACGTGTAGGCGATGGACTCGAGGATGACCCGCCGCTCGGTGGCCACGACGGGCAGCATCGGCACCTTGGCCGCCGCGTAGTCCTCCTTGTAGCGCATGGCCAGCGTCCAGGTGTGCGGCGGAGTCCAGAAGAACACCACGCCGAACAGCACCAGCGGCGCCCAGTCGAGCCGCTCGGTGATGCCCGCCCAGCCGATCATCACCGGCATGCAGCCCGCGATGCCGCCCCACACGATGTTCTGGGCCGTGCGCCGCTTGAGGATCATCGAGTAGACCAGCACGTAGAACAGGATCGCGCCGAGGGACAGCAGGGCCGCCAGCCAGTTGGTGGTGACCCAGAGCCCCGCCGTGGACAGGACGCCGAGCACGATGCCGAAGATCAGCGCGCCCCGCGGCGACACCTGGTGCCGGGCCAGCGGCCGGCGGCGGGTGCGGCGCATCTTCTGGTCGATGTCGCGATCCACGTAACAGTTGAGCGCGTTGGCGCTGCCCGCCGACAGGGTGCCGAACACCATGACCGCGATGGACGTCCACAGCGGCGGCAGGCCGCCGGCCGCGAGGAACATCACCGGCAGCGTCGTGATCAGCAGCAGCTCGATGATCCGCGGCTTGGTGAGCGCGATGTAGGCCTTGACGATCATGCCGATCGAGCGCGGCGCCTCCACCTGCGGTGATGGGGCCGTCGCGTGCCTGTTGGTCAGCACCGTCAAGGCGCTTCCAGCCTGTGCGGGGTCAACGCGTAACCTCTGATAAGAGCGGATCCATGGGTGGGCGCCGGTGACGCCTCTGCGAACCCAACAAACTGTAGTCGCAGGGTGGGCCGGTCCGGCCAATGGGGGGCTTGCGCCAGTCATGGACACGCGAGGGTGGATATGGAATTGATCGCCAACTCCACTCGGTTAGGGTCCCATGTGGGCGGGATAGCCAACCGGCACAACCGATGACAACTAGATTCCGGAGATCGAGCACTTGAGCACCGAACTCGTGCCAGCCCTTGAATGGACCGACCTGGACAAGCAGGCGGTCGACGTCGTTCGAGCACTGGCGATGGACGCAGTGGAGAAGGCGGGCTCGGGTCACCCCGGCACCGCCATGAGCCTGGCCCCCGCCGCATACCTGCTGTTCCAGCGTGTGATGCGCCACGACCCCACCGATCCCACCTGGATCGGCCGGGACCGTTTCGTGCTGTCGTGCGGCCACACCAGCCTGACGCTCTACATCCAGCTCTACCTTTCCGGCTACGGTCTGACCCTCGACGACCTCAGGCGCCTGCGCCAGTGGGACAGCCTCACGCCGGGCCACCCCGAGTACGGCCACACGGCCGGCGTCGAGACGACCACCGGCCCGCTCGGCCAGGGCCTCGGCAACGCGGTCGGCATGGCGATGGCCGCCCGCCGCGAGCGCGGCCTGTTCGACCCCGACGCCGAGCTCGGCTCCTCGCCGTTCGACCACCACATCTGGTGCTTCGTCAGCGACGGCGACATCGAGGAGGGCATCAGCCACGAGGCCAGCGCCCTCGCCGGCCACCAGAAGCTGGGCAACCTCATCGTCGTGTGGGACGACAACCACATCTCCATCGAGGACGACACGCTGATCGCCAAGTCCGAGGACGTGGTCAAGCGCTACGAGGCCTACGGCTGGCACACCGAGAGCGTCGACTGGACGGCGGGCGACGACTACCACGAGGACGTCCAGGCCCTCTACGACGCCCTCCAGGCGGCCAAGGCCGAGACCGACCGGCCGTCGTTCATCCGCCTGCGCACGATCATCGGCTGGCCGGCGCCCAACAAGCGCAACACCGGCAAGATCCACGGCTCGGCCCTGGGCGAGGCGGAGATCGCCGCCACCAAGGAACTGCTCGGCATGGACCCGGCCGTGACCTTCCACGTGCCCGACGCGGTGATCTCTCACGCCCGCGAGGTCGCGCAGCGCGGCCGCACCGCGCACGCCGAGTGGGAGAAGGGCTACGCCGAATGGCGTCTGGCCAACCCCGAGCGCGCCGAGGAGCTCGACCGCATCTCCCACCGGGTGCTGCCCAACGGCTGGTACAAGGCGCTGCCGTCGTTCGACGCCGGCGCGTCGATCGCCACCCGCAAGGCGTCGGGCGAGGTGCTGAGCGCGCTGGCGCCGGTGCTGCCCGAGCTGTGGGGCGGCTCGGCCGACCTGGCCGAGTCCAACAACACCACGATGAAGGGCGAGCCGTCCTTCATCCCGGAGGAATACCAGACCAAGGAGTTCCCCGGTAACCGCTACGGCCGCACGCTGCACTTCGGCATCCGCGAGCACGCCATGGGCGCCATTCTCAACGGCATCGCCCTGCACGGCGGCACCCGCCCGTACGGCGGCACGTTCCTGGTCTTCTCCGACTACATGCGCCCCGCGGTGCGCCTGGCCGCCCTCATGAAGCTGCCGGTCACGTACGTCTGGACGCACGACTCCATCGGCCTGGGCGAGGACGGCCCCACCCACCAGCCGATCGAGCACCTGTGGTCGCTGCGCGCGATCCCCGGCCTCGACGTCGTGCGCCCGGCCGACGCCAACGAGACGGCGCACGCCTGGAAGACCGTGCTGGAGCACAAGGACCGTCCCGCCGCGCTCTGCCTGACCCGGCAGAACCTGCCGGTCTACGAGGGCACCAGCGCCGACGGCGTGGCCCGCGGCGGCTACGTGCTGCGCGAGGCCTCCGACGGCCAGCCCAGGGTCATCATCATCGCCACCGGCAGCGAGGTGCAGCTCGCCGTGGAGGGCCGCGAGCTGCTCGAGGCGCAGGGCATCCCCACGCGAGTGGTCTCCATGCCGTGTGTCGAGTGGTTCAACGGGCAGGATTCCGCATACAGGCAGACCGTTCTGCCGTCGTCGATCAGAGCTCGGGTCGCGGTCGAGGC
The DNA here is from genome assembly GCF_008065375.1 of Nonomuraea sp. SYSU D8015. Lineage (GTDB taxonomy): Bacteria > Actinomycetota > Actinomycetes > Streptosporangiales > Streptosporangiaceae > Nonomuraea. The sequence goes on along the minus strand of NZ_VJYI01000012.1, from coordinate 61,818 downwards.
GGGCGTCGCGCTCGGCTGGCACCAGTACGTCGGGGAATGCGGCGAAGTGGTCAGCCTCGAACACTTCGGTGCGTCGGCTCCGTACAAGACTGTGTACGAGCAGTTCGGGCTGACGGCCGAACGCGTGGCGGCGGCGGCACATGCGAGCCTGGCCAAGCTTGGCCAGGAAAAGGGCGAGACGACGGGAAACTGAAGAGAACATGAGCGAGATCCTCAACAAGCTGTCCGGCCAGGGCGTGGCCATCTGGCTCGACGACATCAGCCGTGAGCGCCTGCGCAGCGGCAACCTCGAGCAGCTGATCAAGGAGAAGAACGTCGTCGGGGTCACGTCCAACCCGACGATCTTCGCCGGCGCGCTCAGCAAGGGCGACGCCTACGACGTGCAGCTGCACGACCTGGCCGTCCGTGGCGTGACCGTGGACGAGGCGGTGCGCGCGATCACGACGTACGACATCCGCTGGGCCTGCGACGTGCTGCGCCCGGTCTACGACGCCACCGGCGGCGTGGACGGCCGCGTGTCGCTGGAGGTCGACCCGCGCCTGGCCCACGAGAGCGAGAAGACCGTGGCCGAGGCCCGGGCGCTGTGGTGGATGGTCGACCGGCCCAACCTGTTCATCAAGATCCCGGCGACGCTCGAGGGCCTGCCGGCGATCACGCAGGCCATCTCCGAGGGCATCAGCGTCAACGTCACGCTGATCTTCTCGCTGGAGCGCTACCGCGCGGTCATGGACGCCTGGCTGGCCGGCCTGGAGGCCGCGCAGGCCAAGGGGCTCAACCTGGCCACGATCGAGTCGGTGGCCTCGTTCTTCGTCAGCCGGGTCGACACCGAGATCGACAAGCGGCTCGACAAGCTGGGCAAGCCGGAGCTGAAGGGCAAGGCGGCCGTGGCCAACGCGCGGCTGGCGTACGCGGCGTACGAGGAGGTCATGAACTCCGAGCGCTGGCAGCGCCTGCGGGCCGCCGGCGCCCGGCCGCAGCGCCCGCTGTGGGCCTCGACCGGCGTGAAGAACCCCGAATACGCCGACACCCTCTACGTCGACCAGCTCGTCGCCCCCGGCACGGTCAACACGATGCCGGAGAAGACACTCGACGCGACCGCCGACCACGCCGACATCACCGGCGACACCGTGCGCCCGTTCTACGAGGACGCCTGGAACGTCATGGCGGCGCTCAAGGAGGCCGGCGTCGACTACGACGACGTGGTGAAGGTGCTGGAGGAGGAGGGCGTGCAGAAGTTCGAGGCGTCCTGGAACGAGCTGCTCGAGAGCGTCAGCAAGAACCTGGTTCCGTGATGGACGTGCTCTACCGCGACGGAGGGGTGGCTTCGGCCGCCGCCTCCGTCGCGGGGCGCCTCTCCGCCGACGGCGTGCCCGCCCGGCTCGCCGCCGGCGACCCCACGCTGTGGGGCGAGGACGCCGAGACGCGGGCGGTGCCGTTCCGCGTCTCCCGCGAGCTGCTGCCCGAGCTGGGCGAGCTCGCCGCCCGGGCCGGGGCCGCGGGCCTGACGAACGTGGTGCTGGCCGCGACGGGCGGCCCGGCGCTGGCCGCGGAGGTGATCTGCGACACCGCGGACGTGCCGCTCACCGTGCTCGACACGACCGACCCCGGGCAGGTGCGGCGCGCGCTGGCCGAGCCGCTGGAGCCGACGGTCCTGGTGGTGGCGGGCCAGGCTGTGGAGACCGACTGCGTGCTGCGGATCTACGAGGAGCTGTTCGCGCAGGCCGGCCTCGCGAGCGCCGACCGGATCGTGGTCGTGGCCGATCCCGGCTCGCCGCTGGGCCGGCGGGCCGCCGAGCGCGGCCACCACCTGGTGCCCGACACGACGACCGGCGGCCAGGGCCCGGCCGACGGCGTCTGGCGTCCGGCGCTGTCCGCGGCGGCGCTGGTGCCGAGCGCGCTGGCGGGCGCCGACGTGGAGCGCCTGCTCGACGAGGCAGGCGAGGTGCTGCCGCTGCTGTCACTTGACGAGGGCAACCCCGGGCTGGCCCTCGGGGCGGCGCTCGGCGGCGCGGCGCTGGCCGGGCGCGACAAGCTGCTGCTGGAGGACCAGCTGTCGGCCATCGCCGGGCTGCCCGGCTGGATCGAGCAGCTGATCGCCGAGGCCACCGGCAAGCAGGGCAGGGGGATCCTGCCGGTCGTGGGCGCCGACCCCAACCGGGCCGCGGACGAGCTGGTCGTCGCCATCGAGTCGGACGTCGGGGACGTGCGCGTGGACGGACCCCTGGGGGCGCAGTTCCTGGTCTGGGAGTACGCCGCCGCCGTCGCCGCGCTGCTGCTGGAGACCGACCCGGCCGCCCGGCCGGACCTGGCCGAGTCCGAGGACAACACCTCCGCCCTGCTGGCCCTGCCCGACCTGCCCACGGGCGCGCCCTCGCTGGTCGACGGCCCGGTCGAGGTGTACGGGCCGACGGGGGCCAAGGACCTGCAAGGCGTGTTCGCCGACCTGCTGCACGCGATCCCCGCGGACGGCTACCTGTCGGTGACGGCCTACCTCGACCGGCTGGCGGCGTTCGACGCGCCGGTGCCCGACGGGGCCGACTTCGAGCAGATGACCGACGCCTGGATGATGGCCGACCCGGCCACGCTGCGGGCGTTGCTGGCGCTGCGTACCGACCGGCCGGTGACGTTCGGGTGGGGGCCGCGGTTCCTGCACTCGACCGGCCAGTACCACAAGGGCGGGCCCCAGAACGGGGTGTTCCTGCAGATCACCGGGGTGGTGACCGAGGACGTCGCGGTCCCCGGCCTGCCGCACACCCTGGGCCGTCTCCAGCTCGCCCAGGCCCTCGGCGACCTGGAGGCGCTCGCCACGCGCGGGCGGCCCGCCGTACGCCTGCATTTGACCGACCGCGCGGCAGGAGTCGCGCACCTGCTCGCAGCCGCACAGGAGGTTTGAGATGACAGACCCGGCAGCACCCCCTGAGGAATCCGTCACCACGGCTGCGCCCGCGGAGGAGGCCGTCACCGCGGCGGCGGCCGTCGCGGGCACGTCGACCACGCTGGACGTGGTGGCCGCCAACCCGCTGCGGGACCCGCGCGACAAGCGGCTGCCCCGCGTGGCGGGACCGTGCGTGATGGTGTTGTTCGGCGTGACGGGTGACCTGGCCAAGCGCAAGCTGCTGCCGGCGATCTACGACCTGGGGAACCGGGGGCTGCTGCCGCCGGGGTTCTCGCTGGTCGGTTTCGCCCGGCGTGATTGGAAAGACCAGGATTTCGCCCAGCTGACGCACGACGCGGTCAAGGCGCACGCGAGGACGCCGTTCCGTGAGGAGGTCTGGAAGCAGCTGCTCGAGGGCATCCACTTCGTGCCCGGCGAGTTCTCCGACGACGGGGCCTTCGACGCGCTGGCCATGGCCTTGGCCGAGATCGACCAGACGCGCGGCACTGGCGGAAACTACGCGTTCTACCTTTCGGTGCCGCCGAAGTTCTTCCCCTTGGTGGTGGAGCAGCTCAAGCGCACCGGGCTGGCCGACGCGCCCGAAGGGTCGTGGCGGCGAGTCGTGATCGAGAAGCCGTTCGGTCACAACCTGCAGTCGGCCCACGAGCTCAACGAGATCACCACGTCGGCGTTCCCGGAGAGCTCGATCTTCCGGATCGACCACTACCTGGGCAAGGAGACCGTCCAGAACATCATGGCGCTGAGGTTCGCCAACAACCTCTACGAGCCGATCTGGAACCGCGGCTTCGTCGACCACGTGCAGATCACGATGGCCGAGGACATCGGCATCGGCGGGCGCGCGGGCTACTACGACGGCATCGGCGCGGCCCGCGACGTGATCCAGAACCACCTGCTCCAGCTCCTCGCGCTGGTCGCGATGGAGGACCCGACCTCGTTCGACGCCCAGGCGCTGCGGCGGGAGAAGGAGAAGGTGCTCAAGGCCGTGCAGTTGCCGGCCAACCTGGGGCTCAACACGGCGCGCGGCCAATACTCGGCGGGCTGGCAGGGCGGTGAGAAGGTCGTCGGCTACCTGGAGGAAGAGGGCATCTCGCGCGAGTCGATCACCGAGACGTACGCCGCCATCAAGCTGGAGATCGCCAACCGGCGGTGGGCGGGAGTGCCGTTCTACCTGCGGACCGGCAAGCGCCTGGGCCGGCGGGTGACCGAGGTGGCGGTGGTGTTCCAGCGGGCGCCGCACCTGCCCTTCAGCAAGGACGACGTCGAGATCCTCGGCCAGAACGCGCTGGTCATCCGGGTGCAGCCGGACGAGGGCATCACCGTGCGGTTCGGGTCCAAGGTTCCCGGGACCGCGATGGAGGTGCGCGACGTGTCCATGGACTTCGCCTACGGCGAGTCGTTCCTGGAGTCGTCACCGGAGGCCTACGAGCGGCTGCTGCTCGACGTGATGATCGGCGACCCGCCGCTCTTCCCGCACCAGCGGGAGGTGGAGTTGTCGTGGAAGATCCTCGACCCGATCGAGGAGTTCTGGGCCACGCAGGGCCAGCCGGAGCCGTACGAGTCCGGCTCGTGGGGGCCGGAGTCGGCGAACGCGATGATGGCCCGCGACGGGCGCGTGTGGAGGAGACTCTAAGTGACGACTTTCATGCTGTCGGACACGACGGCAGGCAAGATCTCGGCGCAGTTCACGCACCTGCGCCACCAGATGGGCGCGCCCGCCATCGGCATGGTCCTGACGCTCGTCGTGGTCTGCGAGGAGCGCCACCAGTACGACGCGCTGCGCGCCGCCAGCGAGGCGGCCCGCGAGCACCCGTCGCGCATCATCGTGGTGATCAACCGTGAGGTCGAGGAGCCCATCAGGCTCGACGCCGAGCTGCGCATCGGCGAGTCCACGCCGGGCGAGGTGGTGGTGCTGCGCCTGTACGGCGAGCTGACCCAGCACGCCGACTCGGTGGTCAGCCCGCTGCTGCTGCCCGACACACCGGTCGTGGCCTGGTGGCCGGGCAAGGCCCCGGACGTGCCGTCCAAGGACGCGATCGGGGCGCTGGCGCAGCGCCGCATCACCGACGCCAGAGGCTTCGATGACGGCGGCGTCACGTCGCTGGTGACCAGGGCCAAGGGGTACGCCCGCGGCGACACCGACCTGGCGTGGGCCCGCCTGACGCCGTGGCGGAGCCTGCTCGCGGCCGCGTTCGACCAGCCGGTGGGCAAGGTGTACGAAGGGGTCGTGGAGGCCTCCTCGGGCAACCCGAGCGCGCCGCTGCTGGCCGCCTGGCTGTCGGAGCGGCTCGGGGTGCACATCGAGGTCCTCGAATCGCCCGGCCCCGGGATCACCACCGTGCGCCTGAAGCTGGACGGGGGCGAGCTGTCCGTGGTCAGGACCGACGCCCGGCTGGCCACGCTCTCGCGCCCGGGCCAGCCGGACCGGAACGTGGCTCTGGCCAGGCGGCACACCTCGGAGCTGATGGCCGAGGAGCTGCGCAGGCTCGACAGCGACGAGATCTACGAGGCCGCGGTCAAGCGGTTCGCCCGGACGTACAAGGGATGACCCGAGAGATCGTGGCTGAGAAAGTAGGGTCTGTGAGCGTCCCCAACGTTGTCGTCCACCGCAGCGCCGACGTCCTGGCCAAGGCCGTCGCGGCGCGGATCATCACCCGCCTGGTGGACATCCAGTCGGCCAGGGGGTCGGCGTCGATCGTGCTGACCGGCGGCACGGTCGGCATCGCGACCCTGGCGGCCATCGCCGACACGCCCGCCCGCGACGCCGTCGACTGGCGGCGTCTGGACGTCTGGTGGGGCGACGAGCGCTTCCTGCCCTCCGGCGACAAGGAGCGCAACGAGACCGGCGCCCGCGAGGCCCTGCTCGACCACGTGGACGTGGACCCCGAACGGGTCCACGTCATGCGCGGTCCCGACTCGGGCATGACGGCGGAGGAGTCGGCCGAGTCCTACGCCGCCGAGCTGCGCGCCGCGGCCCGCCCCGAGGACCACGGCCCGGTGCCGAGCTTCGACGTGATGCTGCTGGGCATGGGCCCGGACGCGCACGTGGCCTCGCTGTTCCCCGGCATGCCGGCGCTGTACGACACGCGCTCGGTGGTCGCCGTCCACGGCTCCCCCAAGCCACCGCCCACCCGCATCTCCCTGACGCTCCCGTCCATCCAGGCGGCGCGGGAGGTGTGGCTGGTGGCGGCCGGCGAGGAGAAGTCGGGCGCGGTCCGCCTGTCCCTGTCGCACTCGGGACCAGTGCAGGTGCCCGCCGCCGGCGCCCGCGGACGCGGCCGCACCCTGTTCCTGCTGGACCGGGCGGCGGCGGCCAAGATCCCGCCGGAGCTGGGACGCCCGGCGTCACCGTGATTTCTCGACCGGCGGCGGTCCGCCGGGTTTGCACGAGAACATCTCTGCGAACCGCCGCTGGGCTATTTCCATGAGCTGGACGAGGTCGTGGTCCTGGTCCCGGGCCGGATTTTTTCTGACGTAGATGGTGATGAGCGAGTTCTTGTTCCCGCAACGGAACCAGGCTCCCACCGTGCGGTAGGGATGGAGCCTGATCTCATAGTCGCTCATCTCCCCCACGCCGAGCTCCCGAGGGATTTTCACCCGGCCTTCCTTCGCACCGCGCCTCATGAAGTTGTCAATGAGCTCCCGCCGGGCGGACACGTCGTAACTCGTGAGGACGATGCTCTGCTCCTCGTTGGAAATCCCGCAGTTATAGCCCTCGGGATCGCGTTTGTCGGAGCCGGCCTTGTAGGCGCCGGTGTATCCGGTCAAATCCGGCACGGCGGCCTGCGGGATGAAATAGCACAGGTAGGGAGGCCGGTCGGCGATGGGACGCCGGGCCGGCGACGTGGCGGATGTCGGGACAGACGTGGCGGGAGTCGGGATAACCGCTCCGTCCGGCGTACAGGAAGCGCTCGACATGACCATGGCGCCCAGACAAAGCGTCACCGCCAGAGGCCTAACCACCGGAGGCGTCCTTCGGCTTCTCGATGCCGACGTTCCTGTCGAAATCGTTCGCGCCGTTGAGGATGTTCGACTGCGCTTTTCCGAAGTCGTCCGGCACGGTGGAGTTCCTGCGCAGCCACTCCTCGAAATTCTCGTGTTCATGTGCGGTCATGTCCTCGAGAGCCTTGATCCGCGGCGGATCGCCCACCACGAAAGGCCCGCGCAGGTCATCACGACGGTAGTTTTCGTGGGCCACGGTGGAGGATTGGAGCATCTGTTTCACCATTTCCTGGGCGACTTGTTCGTTCGACGCCGCCTCCCCGTAGGCTTTGGCCGTTTTCCCGCCGCCGTGCCCGGCCTGCTCCGCGAGCCAGTCTCCAGCCTTCGCATAGCCTGCCTTGACGAAGTTCTCGTAAATGGTGCCGGCGGCCTTGATTCCCAGTTTCCCCACCTGGTTGGCCCCGGGAATCGGGACGAGCCCGATCCCGTCCTCAACCAATTTACGGAACTGGGCGTCCACCTCGTCCGCCTCCTTGCCGCGTGCGACCAATCCCTGCTTGCGGGCCTCCAGAAGGTGTCCCAGCGCATTGGAGCCGATCGTGATCTCGTTCTTGGCCCACGACGGGTTGCGTTGCGCCACCGCCTGGTCGATCCGGCCCCGCATGTGCGCCACCTGGCCGAGGAGCAAAGCTTGGTACGCCTTGTCGTCCGACGTGATGTCGAGCAGCACCAAATCGAGTTTCTTCTTGTCGAAACGGGCGAAGACCTCTCCGTCCACGTTCCCCGTGAGGCCGCCATCCGACGGCTTACGAGGAGTCATATAGGTCGCTCGGACGATGTCGTCGGAGTGTTCGGTGAGAATGCGGCCCATGTTGTCACGGATGCCGGCGAGCCGGTCGAGCTCCGAAGGGTTCTTGAAGCGGATTTGTCCGTTGCTGTCGAACGACACGTGCGGTTGTACGTCATCGGCGATGATGTGGGTGGCCGATGCCGCCAGCCGCTTCGACGCCTCGTCGGCGCCCTTCATCGCGGCTTCCATCGCCCCTCCGAGCGACTCTCCCCTGTCGCCCATCCCCCACTGGGGACGCCGGTCATGCAGGAGATACTTGAGCGTGTCCCCATGTCCCAGCAGCGTTTGGGCGTTCTCCCGCGACGCGCCTGCCAGAGTCATCAGCGCGGCGATGGGATCGGCCGCGGCGATGTCCGGCGAGCCCGCGACCGGCCTGGTGTCCATGGGTGCGACGAGGCCGTACGACGCGTCGTCCCGCGGCATGAACGGCACGTGATTCTTCTTCAGGTACTCCCGATCCCATGCGATCATGTCGCGGCCGATCGTGCTCATGAACCACGCGCTGTACTTCGCCCCCGGATCGGCCGCCAGGATCTGCCCGAACGCCCAGTACCCCGCGTACGTCTGCCCCTCCGCTCCCGGCGCCTTGCGTTCCTTCCTGCCCTCCTCGCGCAACGCGTCGAGGAAGCGTGTGCCGACGCGTGTGGGCCTGGCGGGGTCGGTCGCCGCGGCCAGGGCCTTGCTCAGCATGGACAGCAGCGCCCGGTTGTCGCGCCGCATCGCCTCCGTCCTGCCGGGTTCGGTCCCGATGGCCTTGGAGACCCGCGCCGCCATGAGGGCGGGCAGGCTGACGAGGGCCTGCGGGCCGATCTCCTCGAGCAGCGCGGTGGCGAACGCCGGGTCGGACATCCGGTCCTTGTAGGCCGCCAGCCGTTTGAGCGCGTCGGCGTCTCCCTGGGCGGCGGCATGGACCAGCGGCGCCGCCAGCGCCGCCTCGGCACGGACCTTGGCCGGGATCAGGCGCGACTCCTCGATCCGCACCTTCCCCGGCGGCACGACGGCGCCCGGCGCCGGGTTGCCGAACACGTCGGTCTTGACGTTCTGCGCCTCGTAGGCGAGATCCCGCCGCCGGTACAGATCGGGAGCCTGGTCGGTGAGCCAGCGCCCGGTCCGGTCGATCGTCGTGACGCCGGGGTGGGTCGTGCCGAGCATGTCCATCAGCCCGCGCAGCATCGCCGCGCAGTCGGTCAGATCCCTTCCCGCGGTCTGCACGCCGAGCCCGAGCCGGTGCATTTCCCGCGGATCTATGGAGGAGAAGCTCATCGGGCCGCCCCGTTCTCGGGCGGCATGCGCGCGAGCATGTCGCGGAGTTCGTCGATGATGTCCCGCAGTCCTCGCCAGACCTCCGACCGGCGCCGGGTCAGCTCGCCGGCGAAGGCGTCGGCGGCCGGCCCGGTCCAGGTGTTCCCGCTCGCCAGCCGGCTCACCGGGTGATCCAGGCAGTGCCAGTACTGGTCAGACAGCTCCTGGGCGCGGCGCAGGGCCATCACGACATCTTCTCGTGTCGCCATCATGGCCTCCCACCGACGTGGTACGCGCCGTCCGCCTCCTCGCGTTCAATCACATACCACGGTGACATGCCCGGAGCGGGGGCGTCACCCTGTCAGAAAGAGCCGGCATCGACGAGATCGTCGATCTCTTTCAGCAGTGCCTGTTTGCGCTCCTCGCCCAGGTACGAGGCCTGGACCCCGTTCTTGGCGAGCTGGGCGAGTTCCGCCTTTCCAAGGCCGAAGGCCTCCGCCGCCACGCGGTACTCGTTCGCCAGCGTCGTGGCGAACATCGGCGGGTCGTCGCTGTTCAGCGTCACGTACAGTCCCTCCTCCAGCATCCGCGGCAGCGGGTGGTCCTCGATGCGGGCGATCTGCCCGGTGCGGAGGTTGGAGGTCGGGCAGACGTCCAGCGGCAGCTGGGTGTCGCGCAGGTGGGCGACCAGGCGGGGGTCGGCGAGACAGTTGATGCCGTGGCCGATGCGCTCGGCGCCGTAGCCCTCGATGACCTCCCAGATGGTCTCGGGGCCGCTCATCTCGCCGCCGTGCGGGACGCTGTGCAGGCCGGCGGCGCGGGCGGCGGAGAACGCGGAACGGTAGGCGTCGCGATATTTCGGACGTTCCTGTTCGATGCCTCCGATGCCGAAACCTACCAGTGCGGCGGGAGGTTCCTGGAGGGCGTGCTCAACGGTGATCTTCGCGGCCTCCTCGCCGTACTCGCCGGGGATGTCGAAGATGTACGCCATCTCCACCCCGTGGTCGGTCAGCGAGCGGCGGGCGGCCAGGTCGAGCGCCTCGGTGACCTCGCGCATGGGCATGCCGACGACGTGGTGCGCGTACGGCGTGACCTGCAGCTCCGCGTACCGGGCGCCCTGCGGCGCGAGGTCGCGGGCCAGGCCGAGGACGAGGGTGGCCACATCCTCCGGCTCGCGCACCAGCTGGTTGACCGCCCGGTACACCTGGGCGAAGTGCGGGAAGTCGCGGAAGGTGTAGAAGCGGCGCAGTTCCTCCTCCGTCGAGGGGACCTCGCTGCCGGGGTGGCGGCGCGCCAGTTCCAGCACGGTGGGGACCGAGGCCGAGCCGACCAGGTGGACGTGGAGCTCGACCTTGGGCAGCGCGTCGATGAAGGCGTCGATGGTCATGGCCACGACCATAGGTCCGATATTTCTGCCTTAAACAGGGTTTCGCCTTGAATCTCACATAAGAATGTGAGGTTCTCCGGGTGCGTTACGCTAGGTCACGTGACCGACGCAGAAGCGTACGACCGCGGCTTCGCCCAGCTCAGCTCCCACACCGTCGGCCCGCTGCTGGCGCGGGCACACGGCGCCCGCCTGCTCGACGTCGGCTGCGGCACCGGCGTCGTGACAGCGGCGGCGCTCGCCCTGGGCGCCGAGGTCACCGCGGTGGACCCCGATCCGGCCATGGTCGAGCTGGCCGCGCGGCGTCATCCCTACGCGACGATCCGGAAGGCCGCGCTCCCCGATCTGCCGTTCGCGGACGAGGCATTCGATGCGGTGGCCGGAAATTTCGTGATCAATCACGTGCCCGACACCGCCGAGTCGCTCAAGGAGCTGCGCCGGGTGCTGCGCCCGGGCGGGGCGCTGGCCCTGAGCTGGTGGAAGACCGGCGAGATGACCGCCACGAGCGTCTTCGCCGACGCCATCGAGGCGGCCGGGGTGACGTACGAGCCGCCGCCCCGTCCCTTCACCGGCGACGACACGCCTGACCGCTTCACCGCCCTGCTGGCGAGGGCGGGGTTCGAAGGGCCGGCCGTGGAGACCGTGCGGTGGCGGCACCGGGTGGATCTCGACGTCTGGTGGGCGAGCATCGTTCGGGAGCGCGGGCCGCGGTTCGGGGTGATCTCCAGGCAACCGCCGGAGACCGTCGAGCGGATCAGGTGCCACTACACGCGGCTGGCGGCCCCGTACGCCCGCGAGGGCTTCCCGGTGTGCGCCTACCTGGCCCACGCCACCCGCGGAGCCTAGCCCCCGGACCAGGCGTGCACCACTGGCGCCAGGACGCCGTCGACCGACTCCGCGACGAACGCCTCGTCGAACGGCGGCCCGCTGAAGATCATGCGGTGCCACACCAGCGCCTCCGCCACCGCGAACAGCCGCGCGGGATCGACCGGGCGGGCCAGCTCCCCCCGCTCCACCGCCCGCTCGATCAGCGCCTTGACGTCGCCGAGGTCCTTCGTCGGCATGTGCGCGCGCAGCGTGCGCGCCAGCTCCTGGTGGGACACCAGCGTCGAGGAGAGCCCGATGATCAGCGTGTGCTTGCGCTCCACGGCCTCGCACAGGCCGCGGAAGATGGCGGCCAGATCACCGCGGAGCGTCCCGGTGTCCCGCCCCGTCGGCGCGTCCATGTCGAAGCGCCGGCAGATGACGTCGACCACCAGCTCGGGCTTGCCCGCCCAGCGCCGGTAGATGGTGGCCTTGCTGGCCCTGGCGCGCTTGGCGATCTGATCGACCGACATGCGGTCGTAGCCGACCTCTGACAGCAGCTCCATCGTGGCGTCGAGAATGGCCCTTTCACGCTCGGGGTCGAGTGAAGCCACGTACACGTCCTTCTAGCTGTAGGCGATCTCTTCGAATCGTACGCCCGTCAGCTCGGTGGACACCTCCCACAGCCGCCTGGCCACCTCCTCCGACCTGGCCGTCCGCGACGGCGTGAGGCGCTTGAGCCTGGGGCCGATGAACTCGCCGCCACGGATGTCGGGCGAGGTGGCGGCGTACAGCGAGGGCACCGCGCCGGCCGAGGCCGACTTCATGAAGATCCCCATGAGGAACTGGAAGGGGCCGAGCTTGACGATGTTCGTGGCGGTGACGCCGGGGTGGGTGGCGACGGAGACGAGGTCGGCTCCGGCCTGCTCGGCGCGCCGCTTCAGCTCGTACATGAAGAGCAGGTTGGCCAGCTTGGAGCGCCCGTACGCGCCGAAGAGACTGTACTTGCGCTCCAGCCCCAGGTCGTCGAAGTCGATTCTGCCTGCGGCGTGCGCGTCGCTGGAGACGGTCACCACGCGCGCGCCGGGGCGGGCCAGCAGCTTCGGCAGCAGGAGCCCGGTGAGGGCGAAGTGCCCCAGGTGGTTGGTGCCGAACTGCAGCTCGAAGCCGTCCTTGGTCTCCTGCCTGGAGCCCGAGAGCACGCCCGCGTTGTTGATCAGCAGGTCCACCGTGTCGACGCCCGCGGCGAACTCCCTGACCGAGGCCAGATCCGCCAGGTCGAGGCGGCCGTACTCGACCTGCGCCCCGGGCACCTCCCCCGCTATCTGCGCGACCGCGGCGCGGCCCTTCTCGGGCGAGCGCGCGGCCACCACGACGCGGGCGCCGTGCCGGGTCAGTTCGAGCGCCGTGGGCAGGCCGATGCCGCTGTTGGCGCCGGTCACGACGGCGGTCTTGCCGGTCAGGTCGGGGATGGAGGCGGGGGTCCAGGTCATCACCACTCCAAGGACGGCGTACGAAACCGTTTCGTACACCATAGCTCATTGATCCAGCCGCTGCCGGGCATGGCGCTCCTCGCGCCGCGCCACCTCCAGCCGGTTCCTGGCGTCGTCGAGCTTCCTGCGGGCCTTGGCCAGCTTCCGCTCCAGGCCGGAGACCCGCTCGGCACGCTGGTCGTACTCCTTCTGCGCCGCCTCCAGCGCCTCGCGCCACTCCCGGTGCGCGGCCTCCGCCTCCGCGCGCTCCGCGGCCCTCCTGGCCTCGGCCTCCTCGCGCTCCCTGGCCTTGGCCGCCTCGTCCTCCGGCGAGGGCTTCTTCCTCCTGGCGGGCCGCTCGCGGAGGATCGGGGCGGGCGCGAAGCCGGTATAGCTGAGTGGCTTGGACAGGTGGCCGCGGCGCACCTGCTCGGCCGCGTCGGCGTCGACGACGGCCGCCTCCAGGGTCTGGCCGGCCTCGGTGACCGCCGCGGTGGACAGGTCGCCCGACTGCCTGATGAGCCTGCCCAGCTTGCCGGTGACCGCACCGCGGCGCTGGGTCAGCTCGGCCAGTGTGTCGGCGTCCTGCTCCTGCCAGGCCGCGCGCAGCCGCTCCCCCAGGTCGAGCAGCTCGGCCAGGTCGTCCGGGTGCTCGCGGACGAGCCTGTTCACGGCCCAGGCCGACACCGTGGGCTTGCGGAGTTTCGCGATGTCGCGGGCGAGCGGTACGTCGCCCGCCTCCTTGGCCGCGCGGGCCTCGGCCTCGCGCGCGGCGGTGAATTCCGGCGGCGGGAGCGCATAGAGGCGGTCGGCCACCTCGTCAAGATCCACACAGGTCAAATACCCCACATGGCCGGGTTTCTAGCGCATAGTGGAGGCAGCCCCAGCCGAACGGAGGCCTCCGGTGTTCGAACGCTTCACCGACCGCGCGCGCAGGGTCGTCGTCCTCGCCCAGGAGGAGGCGCGGATGATGAACCACGGCTACATCGGCACGGAACACATCCTGCTCGGCCTCATCCACGAGGGCGAAGGGCTGGCAGCCCTGGTGCTCGACAGCTGCGGCGTGGAGCTGGAGCACGTACGCGCCTTCGTCGAGCGCGAGACCCGCCACGGCGCCAGCCCCCCGGCCGGGCACATCCCGTTCACGACCCGGGCCAAGAAGGTGCTGGAGCTGTCGCTGCGCGAGGCGCTCCAGCTGCGCCAGAACTACATCGGCACCGAGCACATCCTGCTCGGGCTGATCAGGGAGGGCGACGGGCTGGCCGCCCAGGCGCTCGCGGACGCCGGCGCGGACCTGGCCGACGTACGGCAGCGCCTGCTCGACCGGATCGGCCACGGCTCCAAGGAGCGCCCGAGCACGATGTTCTTCGCCGGCGGGTCCACGCTGGGCGAGCGGCTCACGCGGATCGAGGAGAGCCTCGAGCGCATCGAGCGCCACCTGGGCATCCAGCGGCCGGAGGAGAAGCCCGAAGAAAAGCCCGGGGAACGGCGCGACGACGACGACGAAGGCGTCGGCTGAGCCCTCGATCGGAGGCCGGCCCTCTCAGGCGGACGCCTCCGTTCGGAGGCAGAAGCCCCGTTCTCAGGCGGAGGCCAGCGCGCCCACGGGCAGCCTCGCCTCGATCACGCCGGGGTCCTCGGTGTAGCCGAGCGTTGCGCCGAGGGAGATGAGCAGCCTGCGCATCCTGGCGTTGTCGGACAACATGGTGGCCCTGACCTCGGCGTACCCGAGATCGCGGGCCGCCCGCACGAGCATCCTGGCCAGCGCCGTGCCCAGACCGCGCCCCTGCCAGCGGTCCTCGACGAGGAAGGCCATCTCGGCGATGCCGGGATCGGGCGTGAACAGCAGGTTGGCCATCGCCACGACCTGGCCGTCGTGCCCCGCGACCAGCGAATATCCCCGGCTCCTGTCGCAGAGCCGGTCGAACATGCGGGCCGGCAGCGTGGGCATCGAGGTGAAGTAGCGGAACCTGCGCGACTCCGGCGAGCACCTGTCGTGCAGGTCGCGCACGGCCTCGCGGTAGATCGAGGTGAGCGGGCGGACCGTGACCTCCGCGCCGTCGGCGAACTTGACGGCGCGCTCCGTGCCGTTCTGCTCGGCCGCCGGCTGGGCGAGCCGGGCGAAGGCGGCGGCCCTGGCCGCCTCGGTCAGCGTGAAGGGCAGGTCGGCGCGGCGCAGGCGCACCGCTCGGCGGGCGGCGACGGGCACGACGAGCTGGGTCGGGTCGGGTAGATCACTCACCGCTTCACCATAGATCCACCGGGCGTCGTCCGCGCGCAGCAGCTCGGCCAGCAGCTCGGGCAGCCGCCACGGCATCGAGCGCAGTCTGGAGGCCAGCAGCAGCGCCCTGGTGGGCTCGTCGGTCAGCTCGTGGGCGGTGGCAGGCACCACCTGGACCCGGCGGCCGCCGGCTGCCTCCAGGGCCTCCCGCACGGTCTCGGGGTTGGCGGGGATGTCGGCGACGAACTCGTCGACGGTTCCGTCGGTGTCGGACTGAACGCTGAGGCCGAGGATGTTGCCGCCCCTGTCGGCCAGGGCCGAGGCGAGGGAGGCCAGCCGCCCGGGCCGTTCGTCCACCGTGGTGCGGATGCGCAGGAATCCCATGGGTATGAGCATGCCCGGGCGCTGTTACGCCTCCGCTAACGACGTGTTTCATCGCGGAATGAACCTATATATCCGGATCCTGCCCGAGGATGGCCGTCTTCTCCGCGCGCTCCGTACGTCCCGGGCCGAGCACCGAGGCTCCGTTGAGGATCCATCACGAAATTCGTCGTTAGATGCGCCGCAGTGTCCGTCTAGAGGTCCGGATATAGCAGGATACGGGGGCATGAGCGTGCGTGTTCCCTTGTCGTCGGAGTTCGTCAACGGCGACGTGTCCTTCTGGTACCGGTCAACCGGCGTGCCCGCCCCCGGCCCCAGGCTCGACGGCGACCTGGAGGCCGACGTGGCCGTGGTCGGCGCCGGCTACACGGGCCTGTGGACCGCGTACTACCTGAAGCGCGCCCGCCCGTCCCTGCGCGTCGTACTGCTGGAGCAGGAGTTCGCCGGATTCGGCGCCTCCGGCCGCAACGGCGGCTGGCTGACCGGCGACCTGGCCGGCTCCCACGAGCGGTACGGCGAGGACGCGCGGCGGCTGCAGCGCGAGATGTACGCCTCGATCGACGAGGTCATCGCGGTCTGCGAGAAGGAGGGCATCGACTGCGACCTCGTCAAGGGCGGCGTCGTGAACGTGGCCCGCACCCCCGCCCAGGCCGCCCGGCTGCGCGAGACGGTGTCGGCGGCCCGCGCGTGGGGCATCGGGGAGGAGGACCTGCGGCTGGTGGACCCGGCGGAGCACGTACGGGTGGCCGGGGCCCTCGCCGCCTCCTGGAGCCCGCACTGCGCCCGCATCCAGCCCGCCAAGCTGGCCCAGGGCCTGGCCGGGGTCGTCCGCGACCTCGGCGTGCCCATCTACGAGCGCACCCCGGTCACGGAGATCGCCCCGGGCCGCGCGGTCACGCCGTACGGCACCGTGACGGCCGGGCACGTGATCCGTGCCACGGAGGGCTTCACCGCGCGCCTGCCCGGCCTGCGCCGTCAGTGGCTCCCCATGAACAGCTCCATGATCGTCACCGAGCCCCTCCCGCCGTCGTTCTGGGACGAGGTCGGCTGGCGCGGCGCCGAGTTGCTCGGCGACATGGCGCACTACTACATGTACGCCCAGCGCACCGCCGACGACCGCATCGCCTTCGGCGGCCGCGGCCGCCCCTACCTGTACGGCTCCCGCATCGACGCCCGCGGCCACACCCACGAGTGGACGGTCGAGGCGCTGTGGGGCCTGCTGACCGAGTTCTTCCCGGCCGCCCGCTCGACGTCGGTCGCGCACGCCTGGTCGGGCGTGCTCGGGGTGCCCCGCGACTGGTGCTCGACCGTGCACCTGGACCCCGCGACGGGACTCGGCTGGGCCGGCGGCTACACGGGCCACGGCGTCACCACGACGAACCTGGCCGGTCGCACGCTCCGCGACCTGATCCTCGGCGAGCAGACCGACCTGACGACGCTGCCGTGGGTGGGCCGCAAGGTCCGCCGCTGGGAGCCCGAGCCCCTGCGCTGGCTGGGCGTGCACGCGATGTACCGGCTGTACAGGGTGGCCGACCACCGCGAGCGCTCCATGCCCCGCACCTCGGCCCTGGCCCGCTTCGCCGACCTCATCACCGGCCACTGACCATCTCGCCGCCCCTCCGCCGGCCGGCACGCCGGTGGAGGGAGGATGGACGCCGTGCGCCGGTGGAGGCGGCGGCGGTGAGCGACCACTGAAGGAGACTTGATGAACATCCTCTTCCGAGGAGGGCGTGTCTTCACCCCTGAGGGCGTCCGGGGGGCGGCCGTGCTGGTGAGCGACGGCGTGATCGCCGCCGTGGGCCCGGAGGGGGAGCTGGCCCGCCGGGCGCCGTCCCACGAGACGGTGGACCTGGAGGGCGGCCTGCTGACGCCGGGTTTCACGGACGCCCACCTGCACCCGGTCCAGGCGGGCCTGGAACGGGCGAAGTGCGACCTGTCCGAGGTCTTCGGCCTGGACGCCTACCTGTCGACCATCCATGACTATGCCGCGAGAAATCCGGACAAGGAGTGGATCGATGGCGGCGGCTGGGACATGTCCGCGTTCCCCGGCGGCCTCCCCCACCGCGACCACCTGGACTTCCTCGACCGCCCGGCGTACCTGATCCAGCGCGACCACCACGCCGCCTGGGTCAACACCCGCGCCCTGGAGCTGGCCGGCATCACGAAGGACATCCCCGACCCGGCGGACGGCCGCATCGAGCGCGACGCCGGCGGCGTCCCCACCGGCGTCCTCCACGAGGGCGCGATGGACCTCGTCGGCCTGCTCACCCCCCGCCCCACGGCCCAGGACCTGGACGACGCGCTGGCGGACGCCCAGCGGCACCTGTTCTCGCTGGGCATCACGGGCTGGCAGGACGCCATCGTGGGCTCGTACGCGGGCTCCCAGGACCAACTGCCCACCTACCTGTCCGCGGCCCGCGAGGGACGTCTGAGGGCCCGCGTGGTGGGCGCCCTGTGGTGGGACCGGACGCGCGGCCTGGACCAGATCGGCGACCTGGTGGAACGCCGGGCCTCGGCCGAGGGCCTGGACAGGTTCAGCGCCACCTCCGTCAAGATCATGCAGGACGGCATCACGGAGAACTTCACGGCCGCCACGCTGGAGCCGTACTGCCTGTGCGGCGGCACGGGCCTGTCGTACGTGGACCCGCACAAGCTCAAGGAGTACGTCGCCGAGCTGGACAGGCTCGGCTTCCAGGTGCACTTCCACGCCATCGGCGAGCGAGCCGTCCGCGAGGCCCTGGACAGCTTGGAGGGCACCGACCCCGCCAACCGCCACCACATCGCCCACCTGCAGATCATCGAGCCCTCGGACGTGCCGCGCTTCGCCGCGCTCGGCGTCACGGCCAACCTCCAGCCCCTGTGGGCCACCCACCACGCGCAGATGGACGAGCTGACGCTGCCGTACCTGGGTGAGCCGCGCTCGTCCTGGCAGTACCCCTTCAAGGACCTGCTCGACCACGGCACGCGCCTCTGCGCCGGCAGCGACTGGCCGGTCTCGAACGCCGACCCGCTCCAGGGCATGCACGTGGCCGTCAACCGCACCGAGCCGGGCGGCTCCGTCCACGCCGGCTACCCGACCGCGCAGACGCCGTTCCTGCCGGGCCAGCGCATCGACCTGGCCACCGCCATGGCGGCCTACACCTCCGGCTCCGCCTGGATCAACCGCTCCCCCGCGGGCGCGATCGAGCCCGGCCGCCCGGCCGACCTGGTGGTCCTCGACCGCGACCCGTTCGAGCTGCCGCCGGAGGACATCTGGACGACGCGCGTGCGGATGACGTTCGTGGACGGCGAGGCGGTCCACACCCGATGACAACGGCGAAGGGCCCCGGAACGCGTGTTCCGGGGCCCTTCGCTTCGACCCGACTACCAGGGGGACTTGTTGGCGCGCAGGCGCTCCAGTGCCTCCTCGAGGATCGCCTTGCCGTCCTTGTCGCTCCTGCGCTCCTTCACGTACGCAAGGTGCGTCTTGTACGGCTCGTTCTTCGGCGGGGCAGGCGGGGCCTCCTCGTCCTGGCCGGCTGGGAGGCCGCAACGTGGGCAGTCCCACAGCTCGGGGACCGCCGCGTCACTGGCGAAACTGGGGCGCGTCTCGTGCATGTTGGCGCACCAGAACGAGACCCGCACTCTCGGAGCTGCCTCGCCGCGCTCGGCCTCCCCCATAGGGCCGGCGCCGACTCGGCTGCCACGGATCGCGTTGCCACTACCCACGGATGAACTCCTCGCTCGATCGCCCCGCGCAGGAACACGGGGGGAGAATCACTGTCACGCGTTAACTTGTGTGCTCAGGGCCTCATGAGCAGGCCTAGAGCGATGATGCAGACGAACCAGATGGCTCCCGTGATCACGGTCAGCCGGTCGAGGTTGCGCTCCACCACCGAGGAACCGCCGAAGTTCGACGAGAAGCCGCCGCCGAACATGTCGGACAGGCCACCACCCTTGCCCTTGTGGAGCAGGACGAGCAGGATCATGAGAAGGCTCGCCAGGATGAGGACGCTGGAGATTGCGATTTCCACGGTATGCCTGTTCCTTCAATGCTCTGTTACGCGTGACGATTCAAACTTGCCTCTTGAGGGTACGACCTACTGTCAAGTCGCACCCCCAGAACGGCTCAGTTAGCCGGGCATATCGGAAAATCGGCAGATCTTGGCGAACTCCCCGGCATCGATGCTGGCACCGCCCACCAGCGCGCCGTCGACATCCGGTTGTGCCATGATCCCTGCGATATTGCCCGACTTGACCGAGCCACCGTAAAGGATACGGACCGCCGAGGCCACTTCGGCGTCGTAGAGCTCAGCGAGTCTGACTCGCAATGCTCCGCAGACCTCCTGGGCGTCCTCGGGGGTGGCCACCTCGCCGGTGCCGATCGCCCACACCGGCTCGTAGGCCACCACTATCGATTTTGCCTGCTCGGCCGAGATCTTGCGCAGTGCTCCGTCGAGTTGGCTGAGACTGTGCGCGATGTGGCCGCCCTCTTGGCGCACCGACAACCCCTCGCCGACGCAGAGGATCGGGGTCAGCGAGTGCCTGTAGGCGGCCTGGACCTTGGCGTTGACGAGGTCGTCGTCCTCGCCGTGGTATTGCCGCCGCTCGGAGTGGCCGATCACGATGTAGGTGCAGCCGAGCTTGGCCAGCATCGCGCCCGACACCTCGCCGGTGTAGGCGCCGCCGTCGTGCTGGGAGAGGTCTTGCGCGCCGTAGACGATCCTGAGCTTGTCGCCGTCGACCAGGGTCTGGACGCTGCGCAGGTCGGTGAACGGCGGCAGGACGGCGACCTCGACCTTGTCGAAGTCTTTGTCGTTGAGGGCGAAGGCCAGCTTCTGGACCAGCGCGATGGCCTCGAGGTGGTTGAGGTTCATCTTCCAGTTGCCGGCGATGAGGGGCTTGCGTGGTGTCAACTCACTCCTCCAGGGCGGCGAGTCCGGGAAGGGTCTTCCCCTCAAGGTATTCGAGGCTGGCCCCGCCACCGGTGGAAATGTGGGAGAAACCGTCCTCAGGGAGCTCCAGCTTCCGTACGGCGGCCGCGGAGTCGCCGCCGCCGACCACGGTGAAGGCATCGGAGGCGATGAGCGCCTCGGCCACCGCCCTTGTGCCGCCGGAGAACGCGTCGAACTCGAACACGCCCATGGGCCCGTTCCAGAAGACGGTTTTGGCGTCGGCCAGCTTGGCGGCGAACAGCTCGCGCGTGCGCGGCCCGATGTCGAGCCCCTCACGGTCGGCCGGGATCGCGGTGGCCTCGACCGCCTCGTGCTCGGCGTCGGCCGCGAACGTGACCGCGGCCAGCACGTCCACCGGCAGCACGAGCTCGACGCCCCGCCGGGCGGCCTCGTCGAGGAAGCCGCGCACCTGGTCGAGCTGGTCCTCCTGGAGCAGCGACCTGCCGACCTCATAGCCCTGGGCCTTGAGGAAGGTGTAGGCCATGCCGCCGCCGATCAGCAGCCGGTCGACCTTGGTCAGCAGGTTGGCGATGACGCCCAGCTTGTCGGAGACCTTGGCGCCGCCCAGCACCACCACGTAGGGCCGCTCCGGCTCTTCGGTCAGCTTCTTCAGCACCTCGACCTCGGCCACGACCAGCCCGCCCGCCGCGTGCGGCAGCAGCTTGGGCACGTCGTAGACGCTGGCGTGCTTGCGGTGCACCGCGCCGAACCCGTCGCCCACATAGAGCTCGGCCAGCCCGGCCAGCTTCTCGGCGAACGCGCCGCGCGCGGCGTCGTCCTTGGATTCCTCGCCGGGCTCGTAGCGCAGGTTTTCCAGCAGCGCGACCTGGCCGTCCTGGAGCGATTCGACCGTGCTACGGGCACTGTCGCCCACCACGTCGGCGGCGAAGGCCACGTCCTGGCCGAGCAGCTCGCCCAGGCGCGCGGCCACCGGCCTCAGCGAGTATTTCGGGTCGGCCTTGCCCTTCGGCCGGCCCAGGTGGGCGCAGACCACGACCTTGGCACCGCTGCCGGCCAGCGCCTTGATCGTCGGCACCGACGCGCGGATGCGGCCGTCGTCGGTGATCGTCTCCCCGTCGAGGGGGACGTTGAGGTCGGCGCGCACGAGCACGCGCCGCCCCTTCACGTCGAGATCGTCGAGCGTGCGCATGCTCATGCTCCCGTAACCGTCGCAGCCCACATCAGAGGCCGCGGCCCACCAGCTCGATCAGGTCGGCGAGGCGGTTGGAGTAGCCCCACTCGTTGTCGTACCAGCCGACGACCTTGACCTGGTTGCCGATGACCTTGGTGAGGCCGGCGTCGAAGATGCAGGAGGCCGGGTCGGTGACGATGTCGGAGGAGACGATCGCGTCCTCGGTGTAGGTGAGGATGCCCTTGAGCGGACCCTCGGCGGCTGCCTTGAGCGCGGCGTTGACCTCCTCGACCGTGACCTCGCGGCTCACGTCGACGGTGAGGTCGGTGGCCGAGCCGGTGGGGATCGGCACGCGCATGGCGAAGCCGTCGAGCTTGCCCTTGAGCTCGGGCAGGACCAGGCCGATGGCCTTGGCGGCGCCGGTGGAGGTGGGCACCACGTTGAGCGCGGCGGCGCGGGCGCGGCGCAGGTCCTTGTGCGGGCCGTCCTGCAGGTTCTGGTCCTGCGTGTAGGCGTGGATGGTGGTCATCAGACCCTTCTCGATGGTGAAGGAGTCGTGGATGACCTTGGCCATCGGGGCCAGGCAGTTGGTGGTGCAGGAGGCGTTGGAGATGATCGTGTGCTTGGCCGGGTCGTAGGCGCCGTCGTTGACGCCCATGACGACCGTCACGTCCTCGTTCTTCGCCGGGGCGGAGATGATGACCTTCTTGGCGCCGTTGTCGGCGTGCACCTTGGCCTTGGTGGCGTCGGTGAACAGGCCGGTCGACTCAAGGACCACGTCCACTCCGAGGTCGCCCCAGGGCAGCTTGCCCGGGTCGCGCTCTTCGAAGACCTTGATCGCCTTGCCGTCGACGGTGATCTCATCGCTGGACGACTTCACCTCGTAAGGCAGGCGGCCCAGGATGCTGTCGTACTTCAGCAGGTGAGCGAGCGTCGCGTTGTCGGTCAGGTCGTTGACCGCGACGATCTCGATGTCCTTGCCGCTGGCGGCGACAGCGCGCCAGAAGTTGCGACCGATGCGGCCGAAGCCGTTGACGCCTACGCGGATGCTCACGGGAACCGAACTCCTCGAACAGATGGCGGGCTGAACCTCAATCACGAACCTTATCGGACCCAAATTGGTTTAGACCACTGCAGCCCCTGCCCTGTGAATGACCGTTCCACACACGCGTTTTGCGACGTTCGAGTAAAGTGCCCGACTCATCGGAGTAAATTCGTGCATTCTCTGGGGGCTGAGATGTCACATAAGCGGTCAGGCGTGCTTCGCGGGCTGGCCATAGGTCTCATGGCCGCGCTCATCTGCGCGGCCGCCGTGGGGGCGGCCGTCCTGTTCCAGAACCGCCTCCCCTCCGCCGTCAGGATGTTCGGCAACGGCTACCCCTTGTCCGTGGCGCTGTCCCTCGTGATCGCGCTGGTCGTCGTCGTGGCCATGGGCAGGCCGCGCGGCCTCGTCCTGCCGGTCGTGGCCGCGCTGTACGCCGGCGGCGCCGTGGCGGCCGGCCAGATCGCCGGCTCGTCGATCATGTGGAGCGCCACGTCGCGCGGGCAGGGCGCTCCCCTCGAGCCGGCCGACATCACCCTGGACGCCCTCTCCGGAGGCCTCCCCCAGGCGCTGTCGCTCTACCGCGCCGGCCTGACGGAGTCGTGGCCGGCCTGGCTCTCCATCGCCGTGGCCGCGCTGGCCGCGCTGCTGCTGCTCGCTCTGCGGGTCGCCCGCGTCCGCCGCGCCGAGACGGCGGCCGAGGAACAGGAGGCGCCGGAGTACCGGGCCCCGTTCGAGCCCGCGCAACGCCCGGCCGAGAGCTCCCCGGGCGACCTCTTCACGCCCCGCAAGCCCGCCCGCGACTGACCCCTACCGCACCGCGCCGCAGCACCACACCCCAGTGAGGGCCGCCACCCCCTGTCACGCCGACGCGGCTGCGCTCACCAGCGTCGTGCCCTCGTCCGCATACCTGCGGCGGCTGCTGCCGGGTTACCACAGGTCAACAGCCGCCGTGCGAGCCGCGCATCCCAGGAGCCGCCACACGGGCCCAGGCCGCCACCCCGCACAGCCGTCACGCGGGCCCAAGCCCCCGCGCCCCACAGCCGTCACAGGGACCCAAGCCGCCACCCCCACCAGCCCGTCGTGCGCCCCAGCCGTCCCGCACGGCGAGCCGTCCCCCATCGGAAGCCGCCCACCGGCCCCGTTCACTCCTCGCGGCATGACCCCGGCCCCGTGCCGTGGCGCCGCGCTCTCCGTCCCGGCGCGGCACCGCACCGATGCCATGGGAGCCCCTGAAGCCGGGCGCCGACACGCTCAGGGGGCGAGCATGTCCACGGTCAGGTTGGCTTCGGTGTTGGGGATGCCGAGGTCGGAGGCGCGCTTGTCGGCCATGGCGAGCAACCGCCGGATCCGCCCCGCGATCGCGTCCTTGGTCAGCGGTGGATCGGCGATCTGCCCCAGCTCCTCCAAAGACGCCTGCTTGTGCTCCACCCGCAGCCGCCCGGCCACCACCAGGTGCTCAGGAGCCTCGTCCCCGAGGATCTCCAGCGCCCGCTGCACCCGCGCCCCCGCCGCCACCGCGGCCCGCGCCGAGCGTCGCAGGTTGGCGTCGTCGAAGTTGGCCAGCCGGTTGGCGGTGGCCCGCACCTCGCGGCGCATCCGCCGCTCCTCCCAGGCCAGCACGCTGTCGTGGGCGCCGAGCCGGGTCAGCAGCGCGCTGATCGCGTCGCCGTCGCGTACCACGACCCGGTCCACGCCGCGCACCTCCCGCGCCTTGGCGTGGATCTTCAGCCGCCGCGCCGAGCCCACCAGCGCGAGCGCCGCCTCCGGCCCCGGGCAGGTGACCTCGAGCGACATCGACCGCCCCGGCTCGGTGAGCGAGCCGTGCGCGAGGAACGCGCCGCGCCAGGCGGCCTCGGCGTCGCACGCGGCCCCCGCCACCACCTGGCGGGGCAGGCCGCGCACCGGGCGGCCGTGGTTGTCGATCAGGCCCGTCTGGCGGGCGAGCGCCTCACCGTCGCGGTAGACGCGCACGACGTAGCGAGAGCCCTTGCGCAGGCCGGCGGGTGCGAGCACGAGCACCTCGGCCTTGTGGCCGAACACCTCGCCGATGTCCTTGATCAGGCGCCGCGCGGTGGCGTTGGTGTCGAGCTCCGCCTCGATCACGATCCGTCCGCCCACCAGGTGCAGACCGCTGGCGAACCGCAGCAACGTGGAAACCTCCGCCTTGCGGCAGCACGGCTTCAGCACCGGCAGGCGGCTCAGTTCGTCTTTCACCACACCTGTCATCGCCATAAGCGTTAGTCCTCTCCCCCATTCAGACCGGCTCTCGTCAGTCTCTCGCACCTTCGCGCCACGCCGACCAGGATCAACGCTTCTGGAGGAAAATCTCGTCCAGGACGGAGGCAAGACGTCGTGGGTCGTGCCTCGGCGAGCCGTCGGCGGCGGCCACGTCGGCCATGACGAGCCGGGCGCCGAGCGCCGCGGCCGCCTTCTCCAGGGCGCCGGGGTCGTCGACCACCCCGGTGTCGGCGAGCACGACGTCGATCGACAGGTCAGGCGCGTGCTGACCGAGGACCTCCAGGTGCTGCTGGGGGGAGAAGTCGTCCGTCTCGCCCACCTGGGGAGCCAGGTTGAGCGTGACGAGGCGCTTGGCCCGGGTCTCGTGCAGGGCCCTGGCCAGTTCGGGCACCTTGAGGTGCGGCAGCACGCTGGTGAACCACGATCCGGGGCCGAACACCACCCAGTCGGCCTCCAGCACCGCCGCCACGGCCTCGGGCCGCGCGGGCGGGTCTTCGGGGACCAGCGAGATGGCCTGGACGCGACCGGGCGTCAGGGCGCACGCCACCTGACCGCGTACGGTCGAGATGACGCCGTCGAGCTCGACCTCGGCCACGATGTCCAGCGGCACCGACGCCATGGGCAGCACGCGGCCGTGCGCGCCCAGCAGCCGCCCGACCCAGTCGAGCCCGGCCACGGGGTCGCCGAGCAGCTCCCACAGCGCCACGATCAGCAGGTTGCCGACGGCGTGCCCGTGCAGCTCGCCCTCGCTGCGGAAGCGGTGCTGCACCACCTCGCTCCAGGTGCTGCCCCACTCGTCGTCCCCGCACAGCGCGGCCAGCGCCATCCGCAGGTCGCCGGGCGGCAGCACGCCGAGTTCGCGGCGCAGCCGCCCGCTGGAGCCGCCGTCGTCGGCGACGGTCACGACCGCGGTGAGTCGGTCGGTGACCATCCGTAATGCCGAAAGGGACGCGAACAGGCCGTGCCCGCCGCCCAGCGCGACCACGCGCGGCCCGAGCTCCACCTGCCGGCCACGCGCGTACGCCTCGATCCTGGCCGCGCCCGGGCGGACGGCCGCCTCATCGGGGCCACACCCGTCCCTGACCACGCGCCCAGCTGGGGCCCCGGCCGCTCCCGGGCCCTCGTCCCCGACGTCCTCAGCGCCATCTCGTGCCATCGCCTCGGCCGCACGCCCTTTCCCATGGCCCCCCGGAGACACGTCCCCGGGAGCATTCTCGTCCGCGAGGCTCCCTGAGGTCCCGTCCCCAGGCGCTCGCCGCGCCGGGGACTCGCCCGCACAGCCTCCCGACGGCGCATCCCCGGCCACACGCCCTGCCGGCGCACCGGCCACATACGCTCGCGGTACAACGCCTCCGGCGCCATTCCCCACCGTCGTCCGGACTGCACGCCTCTCCGACGCGCCACCGACCGCAAGCTCTCCGGCCGGCCCGGCCTCGTGCTCTCCGGCCGGCCCGGCCGCCGCACGCCTTCCGGAGACACCGCCGCCGATCGCACGCAGCTCCGCAGCCCCGTCCCCGGGCTCATGCCCTCCCGGCGCCTTGCCCGCACGTCCCTCTGCGGCGACGCCGCCGACCGGCTCGGCCGCGCCGCCCCAAGGCTCGTCCCCGGGAGAACGCCCAGCCGAGGCCCCGTGCCCTTCCAGATGCCGATC
Source organism: Nonomuraea sp. SYSU D8015 (assembly GCF_008065375.1). Classification (GTDB taxonomy): domain Bacteria; phylum Actinomycetota; class Actinomycetes; order Streptosporangiales; family Streptosporangiaceae; genus Nonomuraea. The sequence goes on along the minus strand of NZ_VJYI01000012.1, from coordinate 35,629 downwards.
GCCGGCCACGTACCCCTGCGACGTCTGGTCCCCGGCCGCACGCCGTTCCGGCGACAGGTCGCCGTCGGGGTGCGGAGGGCGCGCTAGGCCGCCGCCGGTGCGTGGGTCCGCCGGGTCCGGCGAATCCGCTGCCTCGAAGCCGTCATCGGTCACTCCCGCCCCACATCCCGGTGGCTCACCTGGACCTCCACCCCACGGTCGCGCAGGCGGGCGGCGACCTGCTCGGCCATGGCCACGCTGCGGTGCTTGCCACCCGTGCAACCCACCGCCAGCGTCGCGTAGCTCTTGCCCTCGCGCGCGTAGCCGGTCGCGACCACCCGTAGGACCTCCTCGTAGGCGTCGAGGAACTCCTTGGCCCCGGGCTGGCCCAGCACGTAGTCGCGGACCGGGGCCTCCAGCCCGTTCATCGGCCGCAGCTCGGGCACCCAGTGCGGGTTGGGCAGGAAGCGGCAGTCCACGACGAGGTCGGCGTCGACCGGCAGGCCGTACTTGAAGCCGAAGGACACCACGTTGAGCCGCAGCCCCGGCCGGTCCTCGCCGCCGAAGTACGCGACGATCTTGTTGCGCAGCTCGTGCACGTTGTGCGAGGAGGTGTCGATGACCAGGTCGGCGTTGGCGCGCACCTCGCGCAGGATGCCGCGCTCGCGGGCGATCCCGTCGACCAGCCGCCCCTCGCCCTGCAGCGGGTGGGGCCTGCGGACGTTCTCGAACCGCCGCACCAGCTCCTCGTCGCTGGCCTCCAGGAACACGACGCGCACCCGCACGCCGCGCCCTTCGAGCTCCTCGATGGCCGCGTTGAGATCGGTGGTGAAGGCCAGGCTGCGCACGTCGACGACGGCCGCCACCTTGTCGGCGGCCAGCTTGACCTTGCCGGCCTCCTCGGCCATCGCGAACAGCAGCCCGGGCGGCAGGTTGTCGATGACGAACCAGCCCAGGTCCTCCAGAGCCTTGGCGGCGGTGCTGCGCCCCGCGCCGGACATGCCGGTCACGATGACGAACGCCGGCCCGGCGCTCATCGCCTCTTTCCGCCCGTCAGCCCGGTCACCGGAGCTGCCCTCACGGGTGTCCATGTCAACGCCCTTCCCGGCCGGCCACGTCCGCCGGCCCAGCGATCCGGGCGCTCACCGCACGGCGGCCGACCTGCACACCCGGCTCGGTCATCGCGGCACGCCATCCACCATAGCGGCTCGGCCCTACGGCTCCGGCACCCGCGCCGGAGCATCGTGGCGTGATCACGGTGACTCTCCCTTCAGCGTCGACACGATCACCTCGGCGAGGGACGGGCCGATGCCGGGGACCTCGCAGATGTCCGAGGCGGTGGCCTCACGCAGCTTCTTCACGGAGCCGAAGTGCTTGAGCAACGCCTGCCGGCGGGCCGGGCCGAGGCCGGGCACGCCGTCGAGCGCGCTCTCCTTCACCGTCTTCGACCTCTTGGAACGATGGTAGGTGATGGCGAACCTGTGTGCCTCGTCTCGTACGCGTTGCAGCAGGTAGAGGCCCTCGCTCGACCGGGGCATGATCACCGGCTGGTCGTCGCCGGGCAGCCACACCTCCTCCAGCCGCTTGGCGAGCCCGCAGACGGCCACGTCGTCCATGCCGAGCTCGTCGAGCGCCCGCTGGGCGGCCGCCGCCTGCGGGCCCGCGCCGTCGACCACGACGAGGTTGGGCGGGTAGGCGAACTTGCGCGGCTTGCCCGTCTCGGGGTCGATGGGGCCGTGGGCGTCCTGGTCGTCGGGGGCCAGCTCGCCGGTCGCGGAGCGTTCTTCCAGGTAACGGCGGAAGCGCCGGAGGATCACCTCGTGGATCGAGGCGACGTCGCCCTCCTTGGTCTTGACGGCGAAACGCCGGTATTCGCTCTTGCGCGCCAGGCCGTCCTCGAAGACCACCATCGACGCCACGACGTTTTCGCCCTGCAGGTGGGAGACGTCGTAGCACTCGATGCGCAGCGGCGCCTGGTCGAGGTCGAGCGCGTCGGCGATCTCCTGAAGGGCCTTGCTGCGGGTGGTCAGGTCGCTCGCGCGGCGGATCTTGTGTTGCGCGAGCGACTCCTTGGCGTTGCGCTCGACGGTCTCCATCAGCGCCTTCTTGTCGCCGCGCTGCGGCACGCGCACCTCGACCCTGGCGCGGCGCTGCTCGGCCAGCAGCTCGGCGACCGCCTCGTGGTCGGGCGGCAGGGCGGGCACGAGCACCTCGCGGGGCATCGACTCGGGGCTCGCCTCGGCGTACATCTGCAGCAGGAACTGCTCGACCAGCTCGCCCGGCGAGGGCTCCTCGACCTTGTCGACCACCCATCCGCGCTGGCCGCGGATGCGGCCGCCACGTACGTAGAAGACCTGGACGGCGGCCTCTAGCGGGTCTTCGGCCAGCGCGATCACGTCGGCGTCTGTGCCCTCGCCGAGCACGACGGCCTGCTTCTCCAGCGCCCGCTGCAGGGCCTGGATGTCGTCTCTGAGCCGGGCGGCGCGCTCGTATTCCTGCTCGGCGGCGGCCTCGCGCATCTCCTTCTCCAGCCGCCTGATGAAGCGGCTGGTGTTGCCCGCCATGAAGTCGCAGAAGTCTTCGGCCAGCGCGCGGTGCTCCTCCGGGGTGACCCGGCCGACGCAGGGCGCCGAGCACTTGTCGATGTAGCCGAGCAGGCAGGGCCGCCCGATCTGCCCGGCCCGCTTGAACACGCCCGCGCTGCACGTGCGGACCGGGAAGACCCGCAGCAGCAGGTCGACGGTCTCCCTGATGGCCCAGGCGTGGGAGTAGGGGCCGAAGTAACGCGTGCCCTTGCGCTTGGCGCCGCGCATGACCTGGACCCGCGGGAAGTCCTCCCCCAAGGTGACCGCGAGGTAGGGGTAGGACTTGTCGTCGCGGTATTTCACGTTGAAGCGCGGGTCGAACTCCTTGATCCAGGAGTATTCGAGCTGCAGCGCCTCGACCTCGGTGCCGACGACGGTCCAGTCGACGTCGGCGGCCGTGGTCAGCATGGACTGCGTGCGCGGGTGCAGCGCGGAGAAGTCGGCGAAGTAGGAGTTGAGCCGCTGGCGCAGACTCTTGGCCTTGCCGACATAGATCACCCGGCCGTGCGCGTCCCTGAACCGGTAGACCCCCGGGGAATCGGGGATCGAGCCCGGTTTGGGCCGGAAACTCAAGGGGCTGCCCGCTGATCTCGCCACGACCAAAGCCTAGTAGCCCTCACCGACAAGGTGGTCCCGCCAGGAGGGCCGCCCGCCGAACCCCATCCGGCACGGCGGCCCATCCCGGCACGTACGCCACTACGCGAGCGTGATCTGGTCGCCCTCGACCTTGATCTGCTGCGCGGGCAGCGGCTTGTCGGCCGGTCCGGCCGTGACCGCGCCGTCGGTGATGTTGAACTTGCTGTTGTGGCACGGACAGACGATCGCGCCGCCCTCCACGCTCCCGACCGAGCACCCCTGGTGGGTGCAGACCGCGCTGAACGCCTTGAACTCGCCCTCGGTGGGCTGCGTGATCACGACCTTCTGCTCCTTGAAGATCGTGCCGCCGCCCACGGGGATGTCGGCGGTCTTGGCCAGCGCGGCGCCCGCCTGGGGAGCGCTGGACTCAGGCGCGCCCGATGCGGTCGCGCCCGAATCGGTGGTGCCGGCGGTCGATGCGGTGTCGGTGCCACCGCCGCAGGCGGTGATCGCCAGTGCGAGGCCACCGGCGCCCACGCCGGCGATCACCGCCCGGCGGCTACGAAGGTCTTCTGTCATGCGCTCACCCAAGCGCACGCAGGTGAGAAAATGATGAGACGCCTCTTATGTAACGCTTATGCGAGGCGAATCTTGTCCCCGTCCACCGTGATCTTCTTCTCCTCGAGCGGATCGCTCGCAGGCCCGGCGGTGGGGGAACCGTCCTCGATGCTGAACTTGCTCCCGTGGCACGGACAGTTGATCGTCTTGTTCTGGACGCTGGCGACCGTGCAACCCGCGTGGGTGCAGACCGCGCTGAACGCCTTGAAATCACCCGCCGTCGGCTGCACGACCACGATCTTCTGAGCCTCGAAGACCTTTCCGCCGCCTTCGGGGATGTCACTGGTGTCCGCCAGCGCCTTCGCGGCCGGCTTCTTCTTCGGTGCCGCGGACGACGCCTCCTCGGCCGGGTATTCGGCCGGGTCTTCGGCGGGCGCCTCGGCGGGCGGCTCCACGCTCGCCTCCGTCGTCGGCGAGCCATAGCTGACGCACCCCGACAAGACCGCCGCGAGCCCGGCGCCTCCTGCGCCGATCATCATCCTCCGGCGCGTCGTATCCGTCATGGTTGTGTCCTCCCAGGTTGGTTCTACTTCAGGTACGGCCGGCGCCCTCGCGCCGGTTCAGCATGCCCGAACCCAATCCCGGGGGACTGCGCACAATTACGCGTTCACGCCACCACGATGCCGTCGCCCTGGACCTTGACCTGGAACGCGGCCAACGGGGCGGTCGCGGGCCCCTTGGTGGGCTTGCCGCTGTCGGCGGCGAACTCGCTGCCGTGGCAGGCGCACCGCATGACGTTGTCCTTGGGCGTGCCGACCGCACAGCCCTTGTGCGTGCAGATCGAGCTGTACGCCTTGTAGACGCCCTGCGCGGGCTGCGCCACCACGATGTTCAGGTCCTCGATCACCTTGCCGCCGCCCACGGGCACGTCGGCCGTCTTGGCGATGACCTTGCCCTTGAGATTGAGCTGCGCCTTGGTGTCCCTCGTGCCGCAGCCGGCGAGAGCCAGCCCGCACGCCGCGACCCCGGCCGCACCCAGCACCTCGCGCCGCCCGAGACCGTTTTCGGGCATGGCTGCGCCCCGTTCATCGACCGTCATGACTCCCCCGCGTCGCCGCCGACCCCTGCAGGTCAGGTCTCTACGGGGAACAACTTTATTGGCAGGACGCCTCGGTCCCGAGATCGGGTGCCGCTCCCGGCAAGCCGCCGCAACCCGCTGTGACAGGCCCGAGCGACGCGCCACCCGCCCCTCCTGCGGCCGGCCCCGGCCGGGCGTGTCACCGTGGCCCTGACCGGCTCTCCGGGCGAACCGTCAGCGGCTGGTAGGCCCGTCGTCAGCGGGTGCCCGGACCCTCAGGACCATGAGCCTTTCGACAGAGCACCCGCCCGCCGCCCCCGCCCTGCGGCCCCGTCCCACCTGGTGGCGCCGTCCGTGGGTGACGCCGCTGGTGGTGGTGGCGGTCGCGTTCGTCGCGTTCTCGCTGCCGCCGTACCTCTCCCTGGACCCGGCCCAGTCGCGCGTGCCCGCGCCCGACTACTTCCCGCCGCACTTCGCGATCCTGTCCCTGCACGTCCTCTTCGGCTCCATCGCGATGATCACGTGCTGCCTGCAGATCTGGCCCTGGTTCCGCGCCCGCCACCCCCGCGCACACCGCAGGATCGGCCGGATGTACGTCTTCGCCGGCTGCCTTCCCAGCGGCGTGCTGGGGTTGATCGTCTCCGTCACCACCCCCTACTTCGGCCCGGTCACCGCCGCCAGCGGGGTCGTGCTGGCGCTCCTCTGGGTGGGCTGCACGCTGGCGGGCTGGCGGATGGCCAGGCAGGGCAGGTTCGCCGATCATCGCCGGTGGATGGTCCGCAGCTTCGCCCTGACCATGTCGATCATCACGAACCGCCTGTGGGGCGTCGTGTTCGTCATCGCCCTGTCGCCGCAGTTGGAGACGACCTTCCACGGCGACGAGAGGCTGCTGGCGAGCACGGTGGCGGGGCTGAGCGCCTGGCTGGGCTGGGTGCTGCCGTTGGTGTTCGCCGAGTGGTGGCTGGAGCGCGGCGACGCCGCCAGGCGCCGCCGCCGCGCCGCATGACCGCCGGCGTCAGGCGAGGATCTTCCGCAGGAACCGCCCCGTGTGGCTCTCCTCCACCAGCGCGACCTCCTCGGGCGTGCCGCTGGCGACGAGGGTGCCGCCCCGGGAGCCGCCCTCGGGGCCCATGTCGATGATCCAGTCGGCCGTCTTGATGACGTCGAGGTTGTGCTCGATGACGATCACCGTGTTGCCGCCGTCGACCAGCCGTCCGAGCACGCCCAGCAGCCTGCGGATGTCCTCGAAGTGGAGGCCGGTGGTCGGCTCGTCGAGCACGTAGATCGTCCGGCCGGTCTGCCGCCGCTGCAGCTCGGAGGCGAGCTTGACGCGCTGCGCCTCGCCGCCGGACAGCGTGGTGGCCGGCTGCCCGAGCCGGACGTAGCCCAGCCCCACGTCGTTGAGCGTCTGCAGGTGGCGCTTGATCGCGGGGATCGCGTCGAAGAAGCCCAGGGCCTCCTCGATCGGCATGTCGAGCACCTCGGAGATCGTCTTGCCCTTGTAGTGGACCTCCAGCGTCTCCCGGTTGTAACGGGCTCCGTGGCAGACCTCGCAGGGGACGTAGACGTCCGGCAGGAAGTTCATCTCGATCTTGATGGTGCCGTCACCGGCGCACGCCTCGCACCGGCCGCCCTTGACGTTGAAGCTGAAGCGCCCGGGCTGGTAACCGCGGACCTTCGCCTCCGTCGTGGCCGCGAACAGCTTGCGGACGTGGTCGAAGACGCCGGTGTAGGTCGCCGGGTTGGAGCGCGGCGTGCGCCCGATCGGCGACTGGTCGACGTGGACGACCTTGTCGACGAGGTCCATGCCGTTGATGCGCGAGTGCCGCCCCGGCACCGTGCGCGCGCCGTTGAGCTCCTTGGCCAGCGCGTTGTAGAGGATGTCGTTGACCAGCGTCGACTTCCCCGACCCCGACACGCCGGTCACGGCCGTGAACAGCCCCAGCGGGAACTCGATGTCCACGCCCTTGAGGTTGTGCTCGCGCGCGCCCTTGACGGTGATCTGCCGCTTCTTGTTGCGCGGGCGGCGGATGGCGGGGATCGGGATGCTCCTGCGCCCCGACAGGTATTGCCCGGTCAGCGACGACTCGCTGGAGAGGAGGTCCTGGACGGTGCCGGACACGACGACCTGGCCGCCGTGCTCGCCGGCGCCGGGACCGATGTCGACCACCCAGTCGGCGGCCGCGATCGTGTCTTCGTCGTGCTCGACCACGATCAGCGTGTTGCCCATGTCGCGCAGCCTGATCAGCGTGTCGAGCAGCCGCATGTTGTCGCGCTGGTGCAGGCCGATGGACGGCTCGTCCAGCACGTACAGGACGCCGACCAGGCCGGAGCCGATCTGCGTGGCCAGCCTGATGCGCTGCGCCTCGCCGCCCGCGAGGGTGGCGGCGGCGCGGTCCATGGTCAGGTAGTCGAGGCCGACGTCGAGCAGGAAGCCCAGGCGTGCGTTGATCTCCTTGACGACCCGCTCGGCGATCTGCATGTCGCGGTCGGAGAGCTTGAGTGCGGCCAGGAACTTCGCGCACTCGCCGATCGACATGGACGCGACCTCGGCGATCGACTTGTCGGCCACCGTGACGGCCAGGGTCACCGGCTTGAGCCTGGCGCCCTTGCAGGCCGGGCACGGGATCTCGCGCATGTAGCCCTCGAACCGCTCGCGGCTCGAGTCGCTCTCCGCCTCGGCGTGCCTGCGCTGCACCCACGGGATGACGCCGTCGTAGGTGGTGTAGTAGGAGCGCTGCCGGCCGTAGCGGTTGCTGTAGCGGACGTGGACCTGCTCGTCGTAGCCGTACAGCAGCGCCTTCTGCGCCTTCTTCGGCAGCCGCTCCCACGCCGTGTCCGGTGTGAAGCCGACCGCGTGGCCCAGCGCCTCGATCAGCCTGATGAAGTATTCGCTGGTGTGGCCGCCCGACCACGGGTGGAGCGCGCCCTCCCGCAGCGTCAGCTCGGGGTCGGGCACCACCAGCTCAGGGTCCACCTCCATCTTGGTGCCCAGGCCGGTGCACTCGGGGCAGGCGCCGAACGGCGAGTTGAACGAGAACGAGCGCGGCTCCAGCTCCTCGAACGACAGGTCGTCGTAGGGGCAGTAGAGATGCTCGGAGTAGAACCGCTCGCGGCCCGGGTCGTCTTCGGGCAGGTCGACGAACTCGAGCGTGATCGTGCCGCCGGACAGCTGCAGCGCCGTCTCGACCGAGTCGGTGAGCCTGCGCCGCGCCGACTCCTTGACCGACAGCCGGTCGACGATGACCTCGATGTCGTGCTTTTCGTACTTCTTCAGCGTCGGCGGCTCTTCCAGCCGCACGACGGTGCCGTCCACCCTGGCCCTGGCGAAGCCCTTGGTCTGCAACTCCCGGAACAACTCGGCGTATTCGCCCTTGCGGCCGCGCACGACCGGGGCCAGCACCTGGAACCTGGTGCCCTCCTCCAGATCCATCACGCGGTCGACGATCTGCTGCGGCGTCTGCCTGGCGATCGCGCGCGAGCACACGGGGCAGTGCGGCTTGCCGATCCTGGCCCACAGCAGCCTCAGATAGTCGTAGACCTCGGTGATCGTGCCGACGGTCGAGCGGGGGTTCTTGCTGGTGGCCTTCTGGTCGATCGACACCGCCGGCGACAGGCCCTCGATGAAGTCGACGTCGGGCTTGTCCATCTGACCGAGAAACTGGCGGGCATAGGCCGACAACGACTCGACGTAGCGCCGCTGACCCTCAGCGAAGATCGTGTCGAAGGCCAGGCTCGACTTGCCCGAGCCGGATAGGCCGGTGAAGACGATCAGAGAGTCTCGCGGCAGCTCGAGCGAGACGTCCTTGAGGTTGTGTTCTCGTGCACCACGCACGATCAGGCGGTCTGCCACGGCGATCCCGGAAGTCGAAAGGCGGATAGGTCCACGGGGGATGGTAGACGGGGGCTCCGACAATTTCGGGTGCCCGCTTCGCGGCCCCCGAAAATCCGTCCCTCACAGGTTACGGCCATCCACCACCTCGGCAGGAGGCCTTCGCCTATTAACGCTCCGACCGGGGGTTTTATGCCCGTCATCAGCTGAAACACCCTACGTGGGGAAATATCCAGACATGACCGTCCTACCCGCGCTGCAGGCCGAACTCGCCTCGGCCACCAACCAGCTGCTGGCCACGGCCGCGTCCCTCTCCGACGCCGACATCACCGCCCCCTCCCTCCTGCCCGGCTGGACCAGAGGCCACGTGCTCGCCCACGTCACCAGGAACGCCGACTCCCACCTCAACCTCCTGACCTGGGCCCGCACCGGCGTCAGAACCCCCCAGTACCCCTCACTCCACGCCAGAGCCACCGAGATCGAGGTTGCGGCCGCCCAGCCCGCCGCCCGGCACCTCGCCGACCTGGAAGACAGCGCCGCCCGACTCGCCGCCGCCATCCGCGACCTCCCCGAGCAGGCGTGGTCCGCTCAGGTCGAGGGCATGCGCCCACCACCCCACCCCGCCTGGTACGTCCTGGTACGCCGCCTCCGCGAGATCGGCTTCCATCACGTTGACCTCGACGCCGGATACCGCCCCGACGACTGGCCGGAGCCGTTCGTCCGGCGCGAGCTCCACGACTGCCTGGCCACCTGGTCACACGAGCGCAGCACGGTGAGCGAGATCGTCCTCCTCGCCGATCGAGCATCGACGCGAACGACCGCCGAACCGGCGGAAGCCTGCGGCGAACCACCCCATCCGCCCGACGAGCACCCGAGCCACGTCATCGCCCGATGGCGCGATCTCGGCACCGGGCCCGCCGTCCAAGGGATGCCACGGGACATCCTGGCCTGGCTGACCGGCCGGTCGGACGGCAAGGGCGTTAGTCTGGTGCCCGTGGGGCAGCCGTTCATGCCAGGCCCCGGAGGGACGGGCCTTCCAGAGCCGCCGCCGTGGCTGACGATGCCGGCCCCCGCGGATCTGCCCACGACGCCTCCGGAGGGCTACCCATGACCTACACAGGTGACGTCCAGGTCGGCGGTCCCGCCGACGTGCGTGAGCTGCCGGCGTTGACGATCTGCAAGCTCGCCGTCGGCCCGTACGACAACAACGCCTATCTTCTGCGCTGCACGGAGACCGGCGACGGCCTGCTCATCGACGCCGCGGCCGAGTCCGACCGACTGCTCGCGCTGATCGCCGACCAGCCGATCGCCGCGATCGTCACGACGCACCAGCACGGCGACCACTGGCAGGCGCTGGAGCAGGTGACCAAGGTCACGGGCGCGCAGCTGATCGCCCACCCGCTGGACGCGCCGGCCCTCCCGCTGCCGGTGAACCGCACGGTGGAGCACGGCGACACGATCACGTTCGGTGAGGTCACTCTGGAGGTCGTCCACTTGCGGGGGCACACGCCGGGCTCGATCGCGCTCCTGTACGACGGCGGCGAGGCGGGCGGGACCCACCTGTTCACGGGCGACTCCCTGTTCCCCGGCGGCGTGGGCAACACCTGGAAGGATCCGGAGCGCTTCAACCAGCTCTACAACGACGTGGTCGAGCGCATCTTCAACCGCCTCCCCGACGAGACCTGGGTCTACCCGGGCCACGGCAAGGACACCACGCTCGGCGCCGAACGCCCCGCTCTCCCGGAGTGGAAGGCCCGCGGCTGGTAACCGACCTCCGCACCTGACCGTCCGCTGCCTGTGCCCCATGTGCGAACCCACCGGTCATCCGGTGCCCGCTGCGATCGCGGCCCGGGACCGCCGCCTTGCCTGGCGCCTCCGCCGGCACGTCCTCGGCGCTCGCGCTCTCGTGCCCGTGACCCGGCCGTTGCCGCGCCCTGTCGGCGCCGACGGCACTGTTTCCGACGTATCAGGCGGTGTGGGGCCGTCCCCGTCGCGCGCGTCGAGACCTGGTGGTGTTCACTGGCGGGCGGCGAGGACGCGGACGATGCGTTCGGCGGCGAGGGCCGGGTCGTCGGCGAGGCCGACGAGTTCGCCCCACGACCACCGGTAGAACCACCCTTCGGAGAGCGGCACGCAGTCGATCGTCTCCACCAGCATGACGGTGTCGGGATCGCTGATCCGCAGCGCGGGCGGGTACGGCCGCAGCGTCGCCGTCAGCCCGCGCTGTTCCAGCTCCGTGGCCAGTTTGCCGAGATAGTACGTGCGCGTGTGCTCGCGCGGCGTGGCCGACATGGCTCCATCAAAGCCGAAGTAAGGCGAAAAATCCCGCCGGTCAGTACTTGACGCGCTCGGCTTCCCGCCGCTGCTCGCGTTTGTAGAACAGCATCCGCAACGGAATCGCCGCCACGAGCGCGATCTGCATGGTGGCACCGATCTTGATCGGCAGGTCACCGCCCTCGGGCCAGGCCACCCACAACGTGAGGAACGCCACGTTCACCATGATCCACCCGAGGACCACCGCCGCGAGCTGCCCCTTCGGCTTGGGGTATTCGATGCGGCTGACCATGAGCCACGCCACGCCGAGCACCGCGAGCAGGGCCCAGATGCTCGGCTGGAACAGCAGCACGATGGAGATCACGGTCATGGCGCCCATCGGGATGGGCAGCCCCATGAAGTCGCCGCTCTTGGTCTTGACGCAGGCGAACCTGGCCAGCCGGACGACCCCGGCGACCAGCACGGACGCCGCGGCCACGAGCACGGCGGCGAACGGCACCTGGTCGGTGAACCCGCCCCAGATCACGACCATGAACGCGGGCGCGAACCCGAAGCTGATGACGTCGGCCAGGTTGTCGAGCTCCGCCCCCATCGCGGAGGCGCGGAAGCGCCGGGCGACGAGGCCGTCGAAAAGGTCGCACGTGGCCCCGATGAGCAGCAGCACGATGGCCGTGGCGAAGTAGCTCGGGTTCGGTGTGAACCGGCCGCCCTCGACCTGGAGCTGCTGGATGGCGGAGTACGCCAGGACGCACACCGCGAGGAACCCGCAGACCGCGTTTCCCAGCGAGAGGGAGTCGGCCGCGGAGAGGCGGAACGCCTTGCCGACGGGACCCCGAGGTTCTTCTTCCTCTTCCGCCTGCTGCCAGCTGCCGGCGTCAGCCGCGGTCAATTCTGGTCACCCCCGCTACCGTCTTCTCGCCCACGGACACCGCGGGAGACATCCCTTCGGGAAGGTAGAGGTCGACCCGCGAACCGAACCGGATGAGTCCGATCCGCTCGGCCTGCTCGACCTTCGCGCCGGCGCTCAGGTACGGCACGATCCGGCGCGCCACCGCGCCCGCGATCTGCACCATCTCGATGTCGCCCAGCGCGGTCTCGAAATGCCACACCACGCGCTCGTTCTGGTCGCTGTCCTTGTTGAACGCCGGCAGGAACCCACCTGCCACATGCTGCACGGAGGTGACATTTCCCGCAAGAGGGGCCCGGTTGACGTGAACGTTCAGCGGGCTCATGAAGATCGCTACCCGGGTGCGGCCATCGGGCCACGGGTCGATGCTCTGCACCACGCCGTCGGCGGGCGACAGGACGCGGCCCTCTCCGGGGGTCCGGTCGGGGTCGCGGAAGAACCACAGCATGCCCCCGGTGAGCGCGCTCAGCGGCACCGCCGCGAGCGCCCATCGCCGGTCCTTGCGCGTCAGCAGCGCAGTGGCGGCCGCCGCGGCCGCCGTCGGGAAGAGCCACGGGGAGACCCCGCGTGCGAGCCTGACGCGGCTCGACTTAGCAGAATCGTCTGACACGAACAACCTTTGGTGGTGACTGGACTGGGCGCTTTGCCGTGATGTTACAGAATCAGCAACTATGACACGGCACAACTACACAAGCAAAGCGCCTCGAAGCCCTTTCGGCTAGACCTGCTCAGGGTGCGTCTCCTCCTCGCCCTTCCGCGCGTCCATGCGCGCCTTGACCAGGCTGGCCACGGTGGTGACGACCATGGTGACGCCGATGATCGTGAGCGAGACCCAGATGGGAATTTCGGGCGCCCAGGAGACATGGCTGGTGTGCAAGGCCTCCAATACCAGCTTAACCCCGATGAACCCGAGGATGAACGCCAAACCATAGCTGATGTAGACGAGCCGCTGCAGCAGACCGCCCAGGAGGAAGTAGAGCTGGCGCAGTCCCATCAGGGCGAACGCGTTGGCCGTGAAGACGATGAAGGGTTCCTTGGTGAGGCCGAAGATCGCGGGAATCGAGTCGAGCGCGAACAGCAGATCGGTCGTGCCGATGGCGACCATGACGATGAGCATCGGGGTGACCATGCGACGGCCGTCGATCTTTACGGTGATCTTGGACCCGACGTACCCCTCGGTGGTGGGGAACGCCCTGCGCACCCACCGGAGCAGGATGTTCTCGTTGAACTCCTCATCCTGGCCCTTGAGGTGGTCGCGGACGATGCTGATCGCGGTGTAGACGAGGAAGGCGCCGAAAACGTAGAACAGCCAGCTGAACCGCTCGAGCGCCGCGGCGCCGAGCGCGATGAAGATGCCCCGCATGACCAGCGCGAGCAGGATGCCGACGAGCAGGACCTTGTGCTGGTAGGCCCGCGGCACGGCGAACCTGCTCATGATGATGAAGAAGACGAAGAGGTTGTCGACGCTCAGGCTGTATTCGGTGATATAGCCGGCGAAGAACTCACCGGCAGCTCCCGCCCCGTACACGGTCCACATGACCACGCCGAACACCACGGCGAGGACGACGTAGAACGTCACCCAGTAGCCGGCCTGCCGCATGGAGAACTCGCGTGCTTCTCCGCGGTCGACGATCCACAAATCGATGGCGAGGACAACGAGGAGACCGCCGATCACGGCGATCCAGGCCCACGTGGGTACGATCACGTTATTAAACCCTCCGGCATGCAGGACTCAGTGCCGGAGGTCTCTCCCGCCCGCCGATGACCGCGGACCGGCAGCCCCGGGGGCCCCGTGGATCGGGGCTGCACCGTGATGACGAGGCTGTCGCGAAGGGATACTCCCCTCCCTAACCCAGGCAGTATACGAGAACGCCTTATGCCCACCTAATCATCCATTGGATCTTCGCGGCCGTAGACCCCCAGCACGCTCTCCACGGCGTCGTCGCCGCCGGGCATCTCGCGCCCGCGGCGCGCGGCCGCTTCCGCGAGCGTTTCCGCAGCTCCGGGGTCCTCCAGCAGCGTCCGTACGGCCGCGCGCAGCCCGTGGACGTCCCCGTAGGGAACGAGGATCCCGGCGTCTCCCACAATTTCTGGAACTCCTCCCACTGATGTGGCAATCACCGGCTTCCCGGCCATCAGCGCCTCCCTGATGCTCAGCGGCTGCCCCTCCCAGCGGGTGGCGGTGAAGACGGCGGTGGCGGCGCCGAGGAGGTCCGGGATGTCGTCCCGGTTGCCGATCAGGCGCACGGGCAGCCTCTCGCCCTCGATCCTCCGCTCCAGCTCCGCGCGCAACGGCCCCTCCCCGGCGACCACGAACAGCGGCTCACCGGTCAGCTCCTTCCGCCAGGGCCCTGCGGCGACGTCGAGGAGCGTTTCCAGCCCCTTCTGCTGGGCGAGCCGGGCGATCGTGAGCAGGATCGGCCGTTGCCCGGCCCCGAGCTCGTCCCTGACCTCCTGGGGGGTGCGTTTGGCCGGCGGGGGTGGAGGAGCGGGCACCACGGCGGCCCGTACGTCCGGAGCGCCGAGCCGGGTCATGCGCTCGCCGAGATCGGGCGACACCACCAGCACCCGATCGGCCCGCCTGGCGACGATCCGCTCCAGCACCCCGTAGACGAACCCGACGAACCCGCCTGCCGTCAGCGCGTTGTGCAGGGTGACGACCAGCAGCCCCCCGGCCCGCCGTCCCAGGGCGGCAGGCACGGCGCGCCGCCGTCCCAGGGCGGCCAGCGCCCCCGCCCTGAGCCCGTGGGCGTGCACGACGTCGGCGTCCCGCGTCAGCCGCCTGATCGCGAGCACCGCCCGCAGGTCGTTGGCGGGATGCGGCCGATCCGAGACGGCCACCTCCACGAATCTGGCCCCCGCGTCGGTGAACGCGAACCGCTCCTCGACGCTTCTCGGCCCGGCGACGAGCACCCGGTGCCCTCGCCGCACCAGCCCTTCGGCCAGCATCCGCACGTGCCGCCCGGTGCCGCCCGACGTGGTGCCCAGCACGAACGCCACCCGCACAACCCACTCCTTCCTCACCAGCCCCGCCTCTCACCACAAGCCCGGCCCATCCCTGCGCCTCAGCTCGCCCCGCGACGTCTGAGGAGGCCCGTCAGGGCGCGGGCGTCCGGCCGGTCGAGCGCGGTCACGATCGCGGCCCCGGCCCCCAGCGCCACGACGGCGGCCAGCGCCGCCGCCCCGGCACTCGGCCACATGCCCTGAGCCCCGAGCCACCGCACCACGGCGTCGCCCGCCAGGTAGCCCGCCGACCCGCCGGCGGTAGCCGCGCCCACGGCCCGCCACAGCCCGGTGACGGCCCCGCCTCCCCGGGCCCGCACCACCGAGGCCAGCAGCAGGGCCCCGCCCGCGCTCATGCCGACGCTCATCCCCAGCGCCATCCCGCCGATCTTCCACTCCCCGGGCAGCACCACGGCGAAGACGGTCTGCGCGACCATCACGACCACCCATCCGGCGACGGTCCCGGTGGCCGCCGCCCTGCCGCGCCCGGCGGCGTAGAGCACGCGGCTCAGGTGGGCGATGAGCCCGTATCCGATCAGCCCGGGCGCGAACAACGCGATGGCCCGCGCCAGCTCCACCGGCTCCACGTCGGTCTTGGCCCCCAGGAACACCACCGCTCCCGGCCCTGAGGCGGCCGCCAGCGCCCCGGCGGCCAGCCCGGACACCAGCACCACGGCCCGCGTGGTGCGCGCGGCCAGCGCGGAGAAGGCCGCCGCGTCGCCGGCCCGCGCGGACAGCAGGGGGAAGGCGCTGGTGGCGATGGGGACGGCCAGCACCGCGTACGGCACCAGGTAGATCGCCCACGCGTAGTTGTAGACGGCGATGGCCGCACCGCCGATGGCCTTGTTGGACAGCACCAGCACCACGATCATGGCCGCCTGCTGGGCGAGCAGCGCGGCGATGCCCGCAAGGGCGAGCCTGCGCACCTGCGCGGCCACCCCCTCGGGGAACCGCAGGACGGGCCGCCACCGCAGCCCGAGCCGGGCGATCGGCCCGATCACGGTCAGCACGAGCGACAGCACGCCCAGGCTGGTGCCCACCGACAGCGCCAGCTCGGCGGGCCCGGGCAGCTCGCCGGGATCGCTCTCCCCGCCGCTGAGCGGCACGAACAGCAGGTAGGCCACGATCACCACGATGCTGGACACCAGCGGCGCGACCGCCGGCCCGGTGAACCGCTCGTGCGACTGCAGCACGCCGTAGAGCACCACGGCCACGCCGTACAGGGGGATCTGGGGGGCGAAGACGACCAGCATGCGGGCGGCGACCGCGGCCACCTCCCCGGCGTCCGGGCAGCCGGCGAGGCCGGGGCCGAAGAAGAGCCCCATGATCGGCCCGGCGAACACCGCGGTGAGCACCCCGAGCGGGACGAGGACCAGCAGCACCCAGGTCAGCAACGCCGAGCTGATCCGGCTCACCCGCTCGGCGGCCTCTCCCCCGTCACCGGAGATCCGCTCGGCGGCCGCTGCGGCGAGCACCGGGACGACCATGCCGGCCAGCGCCCCGCCGACGACCACCTCGAACACGATGTTGGGGATCTGGTTGGCCGTCATGTAGGCCGCGGCCAGGCACTTGGTGCCGACGGTCTGCGCGAAGGCGTATTGCTTGGCGAAGCCCGTGATGCGCGCGAGCACGGTGATCGCGCCGATGAGCACGGCTCCACCGGCGACGCCCCGCGCCATCACGACACCCACACGGCCTCCTCGGTCCACGCGGACCTCATCCTGGCAGGCCGCACCGACGATCGCGTCCCCGCGTCACGAGGCCTCCTTCGTCGGCCCCGCGACCAAGGTGCTGTGTCTGATTGTTCCCTCGCTTCGCTCGGTCACAGGGGATCGGCGGGGCGGCGGCCGAGCATGTCGAGGCGGTTGAGCACGGGGTTCCCGGCGATGACCTTGGTGAAGCTGATCTTCTCCGAGGCGGCGGTCAGCGCCGCGACGGTGCCCAGCAGGACGTATCGGCCGGGCCTGCCGAGCCTGGTCACCGCGGCCAGCCCGAGCAGCGCGCCCAGGGCGTTGGCGCCCGCGTCGCCCAGCATGGCCCGCTCGCCGAGGTCGTCGGGCAGCAGCGCGGCGGCCGCCCCGAGCGGCACGGCGGCCAGCGCGGCGGCGGGCGCGTCGCGCAAGAGCGAGGCGGCCAGCAGCGGACCGCCGGTCAGCAGCCCGACCTTGATGGCGCGGCCGGGGCGCAGGTCGAAGAGGTTGGCGAGGTTCGCGGCGCCGGCGATGGCCGCGCCGTTGACCAGAGTGTCGACCGGCCCCTTCGAGACGAGGGCGGCGGCGCCGAGGCCGATGGCGCCGATGCCGAGGATCTTGACGGCGCCGCTGGTGACCTCGCCGCGGGCGAGCGCCGTCAGGTGGCCTTTGAAGCCCTTGGATGACGTGGTGCCGTACAGGTCGTCATAGGCGCCGAGCGCGCCGCTGCCGACGCCCGCGGTGAGGGCGGCCAGGCGGAGGCGGCCGGGCAGGCCGGGCGTGAGCGCGGCGGCGGCGCCGGCACCGGCCACGAACGCGGGGCCTTCGAGCAGGGTGATGGGCTCGCCCCGGTGGTTTTTGCGTGTCCAGCGGCCGGTCAGGTCGGCCGGCCGGTTGCGGGTGAAGGCGGCGTAGGCGGCGCGGGCGGCCGCGGCGCCGATCGCGGCGCCGGCGAGGGCGTAGAGGAGGCCACGGGCCCGTCTGGCAGGCATGTCAGCTCCCTGACTGGGTGGGGGTGGTGCTGGGGCTGGGAGACGTCACGGGCGGCTGGGGTGCGGTGACCCCCTTGCCGATGCCGTACTGGCCGGCGCGCCCGCTCAGTTGCTCCTGGAGAGCGTAGACGATCACGACGCGGCCCACCGGCATGTCGGCGGTGTCGACGGTGGAGACGCGCTTGGAGATCTCGCCGTCGTCGCGTACGGCGCTGATCGGGTCTCCGGGGACGGCGGCGGTGACGGGGGCCCCGGCGAGGACGGCGCCCTTGCCCGCCGTGTCGAAGGCGTCGGCGACCGAGACCAGGGCGCCGGCCAGCGTCTCCGCGGTGTCGCCCTCGTAAGGCTTCTCCGGCGCCAGCATCACGGCGAGCGTGGCCCGTTTCTTGGCGGGCTCGTCCTCGGTGGTGAGCAGCCCGCCGGTCTCGAACGTGCCGGCCACGTCGGGTGAGGTGGCGCTGGGGGTGCCCGCCTGGGCCGGGTCGTTGGTCATGAGGGCGGAGGCGAGCAGCGTGGCGGCGCGATCCCAGGTGGTGGCGGTGGGCGCGAACATCATGTTGGCCGGTTTGAGCTGGTTGACCAGGCCGTCGATGACGCCTTTGCCGGTGGGGTCGAGGAACTTCTCCGTCAGCGTCAGCCGCCCGGTGACCTGCGCGCCCGCCTGCTCGAGCACCTGGCCGACCGCCTCGCGCACCGCGGTGCTCGAGCCGGGCGACTCGATGAGCAGCACCTTCTGGCCGGCCAGGTCGCCGGAGACCATCTCCGGCGTCTGGGCGATGATGAAGGCATCGTTGCCGGCCTCCCTGCCGCGCAGGGCGTCGAGGTCGGCCCGCAGGCCGACGTTGGCGTTGGTGAGCTCGTCACTGGTCCTCTTGGCCAGATCGAGCGCCGGATCCTGGAGCAGCGAGGTGCCCAGCACGATCCCCACCGCCAAGGCCAGGAAGATGGCGACGATGGAGACGAGGTGGTAGCGGAAATCGATCACGAGAAAAGTCCGACCAGCCAGAAGATGAATGCGTTCCAGACGTCTTGCACGCCGTTGAGCCACGTCTTGCCGAGCGGCGTCGAAAGGAGCGCCACCACGATGGTGATGAGCGCGGTGATCACCAGGAGCAGCAGCTGGGGCGTGGAGATGCGGCTGCGGTAGAGCCTGCTCACGCCTTTGGCGTCGATGAGCTTGCTGCCGATGATCAGCCGGGTGAGGAAGGTGCTGGCCATGCCGGAGCGTCCCTTGTCGAGGAACTCCTCCAGCGTGCCGTGGGTGCCGACGGCGACGATCAGCTCGGCGCCCTTGTCGTCGGCCAGGAGCATCGCGATGTCCTCGCTGGTGCCGGTGGCGGGGAAGATCACCGCTTCGCGGCCGAGCTGGTGGACGCGCTCCAGCCCGGGGGCGCGGCCGTCGCGGTAGGCGTGGACGACGAGCTCGGCGCCGCAGGTCAGCGCCTTGGTGGAGACCGAGTCGAAGTCGCCCACGATCACGTCGGGGAGGTAGCCGGCCTCCAGCAGCGCGTCGGCGCCGCCGTCGACGCCGACCAGGACCGGCCGGTATTCGCGGATGTAGGGCCGGAGCGTGGCGATGTCCTCTTTGTAGTGGTAGCCGCGGACGACGATGAGGACGTGCCTGCCCTCCATGGGCGTGCGGATCTCGGGTACGCCGACCCCGTCGATGAGGAGCCTGCCCTCACCGCGGACGTATTCCATGGTGTTGACGGCGAAGGCCTCGATCTGGACGGCCAGCCCGGCGCGGGCCTCGGCCATGGCGGCCTCGACGGCCTCGGCCGTCTGCTCCTCGCCCTTGGCGACGACGTCCTCGTCGAGGTAGACCACTCCGTCGCAGAGCCGGATGACGTCGCCGTCCTTGACCCGCTCGAACAGCTCCTGACTGGCGTTGTCGACGAACGGCACGCCGGCCTCGATCAGGATCTGTGGCCCCAGATTGGGGTAACGGCCGCTGATGCCGCAGGCGACGTTGATCACGGCCGCGGCCCCGCATGCGACGAGCGCCTCCGCGCTGACCCGGTCAACGTCGACATGGTCGATAATCGCGATTTCCCCGGGCTGGAGGCGCTTGGTGAGCCTCTTGGTCCGCCGGTCGATTCTCGCCACTGCCGTTATGCCGGGAAGGTCACCGACCTTCCTGCCGCGGAGGCCCGGCATCTTGCTCCCCGGAACCTTCATCAAGACCATCCTGCCAGAGCGAAACAGCGCTGAGGCCACGCATTACGCGGCGTGTCCGCTATGTCACCTGGAATCACCTGTCGGCGGCGGCCAGGCCCAGCAGTTCCTCGGCGTGCGCCCGGCCGAGCTCGGAGTCCTCCAGGCCGGCCAGCATGCGCGACAGCTCGCGGACGCGGCCCTCGTGGTCGAGCGCGGTGACGCCGCTGCGCACGACGCTGCCGTCGCTCGCCTTCTCGACCACCAGGTGCTGGTCGGCGAAGGCGGCCACCTGCGGCAGGTGGGTGACGACGATCACCTGGGCGGTGCGGGCGAGCCTGGCGAGGCGGCGCCCGATCTCCACCGCCGCCTTGCCGCCGACACCGGCGTCGACCTCGTCGAACACGAACGTCGGCACCGGATCCGCGCCGGCGAAGACGACCTCGATCGCGAGCATCACCCGGCTCAGCTCACCGCCGGAGGCGCCCTTGTTGAGCGGCAGCGGCGGCGCGGCGGGGTGTGCGGCCATCCGCAGCTCCACCTCGTCGACGCCCTCGGGACCGAACTCCGCGCTCCGCGTCAGCTGGACCACGACCCTGGCGTGGGGCATGGCCAGCGCCGTCAGCTCCTCGGTCACGGCCTGGCCGAACCGCTCGGCGGCGGCCTGGCGCACCCGGGTCAGCTCGGCGGCGAGGTCGGTGAGCTTGTCGGTCAGCTCGTCGTACTCGCCGGTGAGCTGGTCGATGCGCTCGTCGTCGCCCTCGAGCTCGGCCAGGCGGGCGGCGGCCCGCTGGGCCCACGCCAGGACGCCCGCGCTGTCCTCGCCGTATTTCCGGATCAGCCCGGACAGCACCGACCGGCGTTCCTGCACGGCCGCCAGCCGCACGGGATCGGCCTCGATCGACTCCGCGTACGCCGCCAGATCGGTGGCCACGTCGGAGATCAGGTATCCGGCCTCGGCCAGCCGGTCGGCCACGCTGGCGAGCTGGGCGTCGAAGTCGCGCACCGCCTCCACGGCCGCGCGGGCCTCGCCGAGCAGCGAGATCACGTCGTGGGGGCTTCCCGCGGCCTCCATGGGGTCGCCGAGCAGCGCCGTGTGGGCGGTGGTGGCGGCGCTGCGCAGGGCGTCGGCGTGCGAGAGCCGCTCCTCCTCGCCGCGCAGGTCGGCGTCCTCGCCCGGCTTGGGGTCGACCTTCTCGATCTCCTCCAGGCCGAAGCGCAGCATGTCGGCCTCCTGCGCCCGCTCCCTGGCCCTGGTGGTCAGCTCCTCCAGCTGCGCGGCGATCTGCTTGTGCCGTTTGTAGGCCTGCGTGTAGGCCCGCAGCGGCTTGACGAGCTCCTCCCCGGCGTAGCGGTCGAGCGCGGCCCGCTGCCTCGCGGGCTGCAACAGCCGCTGCTGGTCCATCTGCCCGTGCACCGCCACCAGGTCGTCTGCGAGGTACGTCAGGGTGCCGACGGGCACCGTGCGTCCGCCGAGCCAGGCCCTGGACCTGCCTTCGGCCGACACCGTGCGGGAGATGATCAGTGTGCCGTCCTCGGCCTCGCCACCGATGTCCTCGACCTGCTGGGCGACGCGGCCGCCCGGCTCGATGACCAGCGTGCCCTCCACCGACGCCCGGTCGGCCCCCGGGCGGATGCGCGAGGGATCGGCCCGGCCGCCGAACAGCAGCCCGAGCCCGGTGACGACCATCGTCTTGCCCGCGCCGGTCTCGCCGGTGACCACGTTGAAGCCCGGCGAAAGCTCTAGGACGGCCTCGTCGATGACGCCGAGCCCTTGGATGCGGACCTCCTCGACCCTTGGTCGCACTGCCCACTCCCGTCACTGCCGTGTCTTTTGGTCACACGGATCGTCTCCGAACACCTGCGAGGGCGAACGCCTCCGCCTGCGGGCGGGCCGCTGTGCGCGACCCGCCACGCCCACGTGATCCTACGCGTTCTGCATCCCATTCACTCAGGGTCGCACCCTTCCGCGCCAGCCCTGAACAGGTAGCTCGAACTTCGCGACCAGCCGGTCGGTGAAGGGCGCGCCGGTGCTCTCGACGCCGTGCAGGCGCGCCAGGCGTACGGGATCGGCGCCCCTGCGGACCTCCACCCGGGCGCCGGACGGGAGCTCGAAGCGGCGCCGCCCGTCGCACCACAGGACGCCGCCCGGCGTGGCGGGCAGGATCTCGACGGCCAGTGTGGAGCGGGGCGAGACCACCAGCGGCTTGGCGAACAGCGCGTGGGCGCTGATGGGCACCATGAGCAGCGCCTCGACCTCCGGCCACACGACCGGGCCGCCCGCCGAGAACGCATAAGCCGTCGAGCCGGTCGGCGTGGCGCAGATCACGCCGTCGCAGCCCCACCGCGACAGCGGCCGGCCGTCGATCTCGGCGACCACCTCGAGCATGCGCTCCTGCTTCTCGACGGTGGCCTCGTTGAGCGCCCACGTGTCGGCCAGCACCCGGCCGTTCAGCCGGGCGAGAACGTCGATCGTCATGCGCTCCTCGACGTCGTAGCGGCCCGCCACGACGTTGTCGACGGCCGTGGCCAGGTCGGCCACCTCGGCCTCGGCGAGGAACCCGACGTGCCCGAGGTTGACGCCCAGCAGCGGCGTGCCCGCGGGCCTGGCCAGCTCGGCGGCGCGCAGCAGCGAGCCGTCGCCGCCGAGCACCATCATGACCTCGGCGTCCTTGGCCGCGCTCGGGTCGCCGGGCACCGCCACGGTCCCGCGGCAGCCGAGCTCGTCGGCCTCGGACTCCAGCACCCTGACGGTGATGCCGGCGTCGACCAGCCGGTTGATGACCAGGCGGGCGCTCTCGACGGCGGCGCCCCGCCCGGTGTGTACGGCGACCAGCACGGTCCGGTTCATCACGACCCTTCCGCGGCGCTCTCGACGGTGACGCCACGCCCAGTGTCTACGGCGTCCAGCACGGTCCGGTTCATTGGGGCCCTTCCGCGACGGCACGCTGGATCTCGGCTTCGAGGTCGGCGATCGGCGGCTCGCCTTCTCCCTTGCCCAGCCAGAGGAGATATTCCACGTTTCCCGACGGTCCGGGCAGCGGGCTGGCGGTCACCCCGCGCACGGTCAGCTCCAGCTCCCGCGCCTTGGCCGCGGCCTCGCGCACCGCGCCGGCCCGCAGCGCGGGGTCGCGGACGACGCCGCCGGCGCCGACGAGGTCCTTGCCCACCTCGAACTGCGGTTTGACCAGCAGCACGAGGTCGGCCCGCGGCGCGGCCACGGCGGCCAGCGCGGGCAGCACCAGCCGCAGCGAGATGAACGACAGGTCGCCCACGATGAGCGTGGGCGGCTCGCCGACCATGTCGGGGGTCAGGTCGCGGACGTTGACCCGCTCCATCACCGTCACCCGCTCGTCGGTCCGCAGCGACCAGGCCAGCTGGCCGTAGCCCACGTCGACGGCCAGCACGTGGGCGGCGCCGCGGCGCAGCAGCACGTCGGTGAACCCGCCCGTGGAGGCGCCCGCGTCGAGGCACCGGCGGCCCTCGACCGTCAGGCTCCGGAACGTGTCGAGCGCGCCCAGCAGCTTGTGCGCTCCGCGCGAGACATAGTCGGGGCCCTCCTCGGAGGCGGCCACGACGATGGCGGAGGCGGTGTCGACCTGGGTGGCGGGCTTGCGCGCGGTCTGCCCGCCGACCGTGACCCGGCCGGCGTCGATGAGCTGGGCCGCCTGCTCGCGCGAGCGCGCCAGGCCGCGGCGCACCAGCTCGCTGTCGAGACGGATCCTCCGGCTCACCGGTCTCCCTGGGCCAGGTCGTCCACGGCCGCCGCCAGGGTGGCCTCCAGCTCGGCAAACGCCTCCTCGAAGACCGGCACGTGCGCGCCGACGGGCAGCTCGCCCAGGCGGCCGAGCCCGGCCACGATGGCGGCGACCCGCTCGTCGCCGCTCTCCTCCGGCAGCTCACTCATGACTCGACCGTAACGCCTCCCGCGAGCGTCCGGGGACCTTGGCAAGTGTGTTAAGCGTTGAAGGTCATACGGGGGTGCTAGTGATGTGGAACGCTACCGTCCGCAAAGAGAAAGAAAGGATGCACATCATGGCAAGCGTCGAGGAGTGCCGGGCGGCACTGGCCAAGCTCGTCGCCCAGTTCGACGAGATCGACGAGGAGGACCGCGCCAAGCACGTGGTCGAACGTACGGTCAGCTGCCGGGTGTCCGACCTCGACGTGACCTTCTACGGCCGGCTGCACCACGGGGGGCTGGAACCGTTCAGGGAGGAGCCGCCCGCGGACGGCAAGCCCGCCGACGTCAAGCTCACGATCGTGAGCGACGACCTGATCGCGCTGGTCGACGGGGAGCTGGACCTGGCGCGCGCGCTGCTCGGCGGCCGCGTGAAGATCGACGCCAGCTTCGGCGACCTGCTGCGCCTGCGGAGGCTGATCTAGCCGCCCGTTGACCGCCCTCGCCCTCCAGTTATTTAATGGAAGCGTTAATCATTGGGCGATGGGTGAACGAAATGGGTCTGATCATCGAGGCCGAACGGCTGAGCCGATCCTTCGGCGGCCACGCCGCCGTCGACGGGCTCGCCCTGACGATCGCGCCCGGCGAGATCTTCGGCCTCCTCGGCCCGAACGGCGCCGGGAAGACGACCACGATCAGGATGCTCGCCACCCTGCTCCCGCCGAGCGGGGGCGCGGCCCAGGTGTGCGGGTTCGACGTGGTGCGGGCGGCCGGAGAGGTGCGCAAGCGCATCGGGTACGTGATGCAGCAGGTCTCCCCCATGGGCTCCTACCTGCTGACCGGCAGGGAGAAGGCCGAGATCGAGGCGTCCCTCTACCACGTGCCGAGGCGGCGGGTGAAGGCCAGGGCCGCCGAGGTGCTCGACCTGGTGGGGCTCTCCGAGCACGCCGACCGGCTCGTCCAGGAATACTCCGGAGGCATGCAGAAGCGCCTCGACCTGGCCTGCGGGCTGCTGCACCGGCCTGAGCTGCTGATACTCGACGAGCCGACGCTCGGTCTGGACGTCCACTCGCGCCACCGCGTCTGGGACCACATCCGCGGGCTCTGCGCCGAGGGCATGACCGTGCTGCTGGCCACCAACTACATGGACGAGGCCGACCGCCTCTGCGACCGCCTGACGATCGTCGACCACGGCCGCGAGGTGGTGAGCGGCACCCCCGCCGAACTGAAGGACGCCCTGGGGGCGCCCACGCTCGACGAGGTGTTCCTCCGGCACACCGGGCACGCGCTGCGGGAGGGGGAGGCAGGGTGATGTGGGCGCAGGAGGTCCTGGCGCTGTCGAGGCGGTGGCTGCTCATGGTGCTGCGCGAGCGCCTCAACCTGCTGTTCAGCGTGCTGCAGCCGGCGGTGTGGCTGGTGTTCTTCGCCGGGGCGCTGGGCGGCGCGGTCGATCCCCGGGTGGTCGGCACGGGCGACTACATCGCGTTCGCGGTGCCGGGCGTCATCGCGTTCACCGTGGTCGGCAACGGGGTGACGGCGGCGATGCCGCTGCTGTTCGACAAGGAGACCGGCTATCTCGACAAGCTGCTCAGCATGCCGATCAGACGCAGCTCGCTGATCGTGTCGCGGTTCGTCTTCCAGGTGGGCATGAACTCCGCTCAGGTGATCGTGATCCTGCTGGTGGCGCTCGCCCTCGGGGTGCGCCCCGCGTCCGGCTTGCTCGGCGTGCCGGCGATCCTGGCGGCGACGGCGCTGCTGACCCTGGCGCTCACGGCCGCCGCGATGGCGCTGGCCTGCGCGGTGCGCTCGCACGGGACGTTCTTCGCGATCACCGGGTTCGCGTCGCTGCCGCTGCTGTTCATGAGCAACGCGTTCGTGCCGCTGACGGCCATGCCGGGGTGGATGGAGGCGGTGGCGCGGGCCAACCCGCTCACGTACGCCATCGAGGCGATGCGGCTGCTGGTGGTGGACGGGTGGAACGGCCGGGTGCCGCTGTCGCTGGGCGCGCTCATGGTTGCGTCGGCGGCGCTGCTGGCGGTGGGCGCGTGGCAGTTCACGAGACAGACC
Organism: Nonomuraea sp. SYSU D8015; assembly: GCF_008065375.1. Classification (GTDB taxonomy): domain Bacteria; phylum Actinomycetota; class Actinomycetes; order Streptosporangiales; family Streptosporangiaceae; genus Nonomuraea. The sequence goes on along the minus strand of NZ_VJYI01000012.1, from coordinate 10,035 downwards.
CGCGAACGCATCGCGTGACGCCGCGGCCATCGGGCCACGAAGGCTCCCGGGCCACGGAGGCGCCGGGCCTCCGGGGCCAGAGGGCCGCCGCGCCGGCGAAGGGCTATCCGAGGCGGTCGAGGACGGGCTTGACCGCGTCCTCCTCGAGCCGCCCCTCGCCGGCCACCGCCCACGCCGCGTCGCAGGCCGCCCGCAGCCCGTCGATCCTGCTCCCGTCCCCGTCCAGCCGCAGCGCGCCGTCCTGCCAGCGGGCCCGCCACCCTCCGCAGGCGCCGTCCCGCACCTCGGGATAGGGCAGGTGCAACGCGTCCAGGGTCTCGGCGACGTAGGCAGGCCGGTGCCGGGGCTCCGCCGTCAGCACGTCGGCGGCGGTGGCCACCCCTGTGAGGACGAGCAGGCTGTCGACCCCGGCGTTGGAGGCGCCCTCGATGTCGGTGTCCAGCCGGTCTCCCACGACCAGCGGCCGCCGAGCACCCGTACGGATCATCGACTCGCGGTGCAGCGGCGGGTCCGGCTTGCCGGCGTACACCGGCTCCACCCCGGTGGCGGCGGCGATGACCCGCACCATCGCCCCGTTCCCCGGCAGCTCCCCGCGCCCCGTGGGCATCGTGCTGTCGCTGTTGGCGGCCACGAACCACGCCCCCTGCCGCACCGCCAGCGTCCCCTCGGACAGCAGCCCGTACGACAAACCGGGCGCGATCCCCTGCACCACCGCGACCGGCGAGTCCAAGGCCGTCGAAACCGGGCGGAGCCCACGGTCCCGTACGGCCATCCGCAGCCCGGATCCGCCGACGACGAGCACGTTCGACCCCGGCGGCACCCGCTCGGCGATCAGCCGGGCGGCGGCCTGCGCGGAGGTCACCACGTCCGCGGCCGTGGCCGGCGCTCCGAGCTCACGCAGGTGGGCGGCGATGGCGGCAGGCGTGCGGGAGGCGTTGTTGGTGACGTAGGCCAGCCGCACTCCCCTCCCGCGGGCCCGCTCCAGCGCGGCCGGGGCCCCCGGGACCGCGTGGGCGCCCAGATAGACCACGCCGTCGAGGTCGAGCAGCAGGGTGTCGTACCCGTCGATCAGCACAGCGCCTCTTCCCGTTTGACTCTCACGCCGCGTGAGACTTTAGCGTCGCCTCCGTAGACACCTACGAAGGGATGACAAATGTCCGCAAAGCTCAACCTCACTCCTGAGGAACGCGCGGAGCTGTTCGGCGATTTCAACCCCGACGACCACGCCGCCGAGGCGGAGCGGCGCTGGGGCGGCTCGGACGCCTGGGCGGAGTCGCAGCGCCGTGCGGCCTCGTGCACGAAGGAGGACTGGAAGCGGTTCATGGCGGAGGCGGGCGACATCTCGGCCCGCATGGCGGAGGCGATGAGCTCGGGCGCCCCGGCTGACGGGGACCTGGCCATGGACCTCGCGGAGGAGCATCGCGCCCACATCGAGCGCTGGTGCTACACCTGCACGTACGAGATCCACCGCGGCCTCGGCGAGCTGTACGTCACCGACGCCCGCTTCACGGAGTCCTTCGACCGCATCGCCCCCGGCCTGGCCGCGTACTTCCAGGCCGCCATCACGGCCAACGCCACCCGCCACAACGCTCAAGGGTGACGGGAATCGGCCTACATCTCACGACGAGCCCGCAAAGTGGCGCGGACGCTCTTCAACGCCGACACGTAGTGTCGCTCGTCGGGGCGCATGGCAACCGCGATCGCCAGCGGTTCCTGCGCCCCTTCGACATCCCCGGTCCGCCACAACGACAATCCCAGCCCGAAATAGGCGTAGTCCTCGGCCGGATTGGCATCCACGATCTGCCGGAAACTGGCGGCCGCCTCGGCGTACTGGCGTGAGTTGAACTGCGCCCTGGCCAGCGCCTCCAGAATGCTGCGCGACTCGGGCTCCGCCGCGGCGGCACGCTCGAGCAACGCGGCCGCGGCGGCCGGGCTGCCCTCTTGGAGCAGCTTGACCCCGCGCTGGTACCAATCGTAAACATTGCCCCGGGGAGTGCCCGGGTTCTCATCATTGACGTTTTCATCTTGAGCCATGGGTCAGGACTCCCTTCATCGCTGTACGAAACAACCGCCCTGCCTGCCGCGGGAACGGGCACGGTTGCAACCAAGGGGCGACTCCCGGAAGGCGCAAGCATTTATGGGAGCATGCCCGGTATGGGGACTCCTGAACTGCCGGTACCCGATGGACTGGTGCTACGGCCCTTCCGCGGCGTACGTTTCGCTGTCGAAGATCCCGCCAAGGTGACCTCCCCACCCTACGACCTGATCTCTGACGCGGACGTGGACGCCCTCCTGCGACTCCACCCGAACAACGTCGTCCGCCTCATCCTTCCCTGCTCCCCCCGCGGCGACTCCTCTTCTCCCCCGACGGGCCCGGAACCGCCGACCGCCCACCCCAGCCCGGAGCCCGTGACCGCACACCGGGCTGGCGCAGAGCCATCAGCCACAGAACGACTCAGCCGAGACCCCGAAGCCACACCACGAGCCATCACGAGCCCCACACCCGCACAACCCACGCACACGGAACCCGGAACCCCCCATCCACCCCACACGGAACCCACACTCGCACCCCCGACGCGCTCGGAACGCGGGACGGCCCCACCGCCCGCCCCTGAAGCGGGAGCCGCCCAAGCGGCCGACCCTGAGGCGACGATCTCCGAACCGGTGGCTCCAGGACAGGGGGACCAGCGAACAACCGACCTCACGAGGACGGACGCCGGTGCCGCCGCGTCAGCCCAGCCCTCAGCGAGCCCGCTCGAAGCCCGATACGCCGAAGCGAGAGACACGCTGAGAGCCTGGCTGGACGCGGGCATCCTGGTGCCGGACGAGGCGCCGGCGCTTTACGTGTACGAGCAGAGCGGCCCCGACACCGTGCAGCGCGGCCTGATCGGCGACGTGGCCCTGGCAGATCCGGGCCAGCACATCATCCTGCCCCACGAGGACGTCATGCCGGGCCCGATCGCCGACCGGCTCGCGCTCATGAGCACCACGCAGGCCAATCTCGAACCGATCTTCCTCCTTTACGACGGCGGCAACGGCACGGCCACCCGCCTGGTGGACGAGGTGGCCACGAAGCGCGATCCCCTCGTGTCCGCCCATACAGAGGACGGCCTCACGCACCGCCTTTGGGCGATCACGGACGAGACGGAGATCGCCGCCATCAACGCCGACCTTCGCCACCGGCAGGCGTTGATCGCCGACGGCCATCACCGGTACGCGACCTACCGCGTCCTGCAGCGTCAGGAACGCGCCGCCCACCCCCAGAAGGAAGGCCCAGCCCCGACATCCGCTGAAGCCCTGGTAGCCCCGTGGGACTTCGGACTGGCCCTGCTCGTCGATTCCACCGCGTACCCGCCCGACCTCAAGGCCATCCACCGCGTGATCCCCGGCCTCCCCCTGGCCGAGGCGACCGCCAAGGCCAGGAGCTCGTGGCGCGTCCAGGATCATGACGACCTGACGAAGGGCCTGGCCGCCCTCGAGAACGCCCGGGAACCGGCCTTCCTCCTCGCCGACGAGAAGGGCGCGCACCTCCTCACCGATCCCGACCCCGTGCAACTCGCCCGCGCCATGCCGGCCGACCACTCCGACCGCTGGAACTCCCTCAACACCTCCATCCTCTCCGAGTTCATCCTGCCGAGGGTGTGGGGCATGCGCGACGACGAGCAGGCCGTACGGATCGTCCACCACGACGCGAAGGCCGCGGTGCAACTGGCCACCCGCACCGGCGGCACCGCCGTGATCCTCAAGCCGCTCTCGACCAAGGATGTGCTGGCCGTCGCCGCTGGTGGCGAGCGCGTGCCCCGCAAGTCCACCTCCTTCGGCCCCAAACCCCGAACAGGCCTGGTCCTGCGCACGTTCGCGATCGACTGACCACCCGCTGTTCCCACGGTTGAGGTAGCGCAGGCCTCGGCCGTCGACCGAGGTAACCGCGCCCGCACGCGTCCCAGATCCCCACCCACACAAACTCGCCGGACCGGCCCTCTCCTCCGGTTGACCGATCAGCTTGCCCGGGCGAGACGGGCCCCTTGTCTGGGCACCAGGGCGGTCGCCATCGCCGGGGAATGCTCCTCGGCGGCGGAAAGCGCTGCCGTGTCAACGGGCTCCGCAGACGTACCCGCATCGACGGATCCAGACGGCTCGGCCCCATCGGGGGGCCCGGAGAGCGAGACCCCGTCCTCAGGTCTGGACATGCCGACCGCGCCCTCGGATCCGGAGACCGCAACCCCCTCCTCGGGTCCAGAGACCACGCCGCCGCCCTCAGGCCCAAAGACCACGCCGCCGCCCTCAGGCCCAGAGACCACGCCGCCGCCCTCAGGCCCAGAGACCACGCCGCCGCCCTCAGGCTCGGAGATCGTGGCCCGGCCCTCGGGCGCGGAAACCCCGTCCCCAGGCCGGAAGGACACGACCGCGTCCTCGGACTGGAAAATCGCAGCGATCTCGATCGACCGCGCAGACGCCGCATCGATCGTCTTGGAGCGCGCGACCGCGTCCTCCGGCTCGAGAAGCGCGGCCATCTCGACGAACCCAGACGACGCGGCCGCATCGAGGGGCTCGGAGCGTGCGACCAGGTCTTCGGGCGCGGCAAGCGGGAGCGCACCGACGGGCTCGGAGAGTGTGGTCACGTCAATCGGTTTGGCGGTGCTGACCTCTACCTCGTACTTCCAGATCTTGGCACCCGCAGGGCCGAACACGCGGCAGCGGAAGGCGCCGATCACCTCAACGTAGTCGCGTGGTTTGAGGCGGCGGAGCACGGCAGCCGCCTCACGGTTGAACGTGACGCACGGAACGCTGTCAGTGATCGTGCCCCCTCGCCGGTGCGGCCGACGGCGGCGCACGATGATGCGCCACTTGGTCACGGTGTCGCCGCTCGGCATGGGGTGCTCCTCGACGGCCGCGGAGAGCCTCCCCACCAGCAAGACCTCGTTTCGGTCCACTGTCGTCCTCCCATCGATGCTGTGGTGGAGATCACTCTTTACGATGAGGGGGAGGCCAGGTCGGCTGGAACGCCGTTCTGGGGACAACGGCTGCGCGCTCGGGAGTGCCTGTGGACAACATCACCGCTCTAGGCGGCGACGTCTATGAGATCGACACCAAGATGGCCGGGTACTCAGGCATCACGGCCGGCTATCTGATTCTGAGCGACCGCCCGTGCCTGGTGGAGACCGGCACCTCGACCTCCGCCCCGGTCGTGCGCGACGCGCTCGCCGCGCTGGGAGTCGGCCCGGAGGATCTGGCCACCGTCGTGGTGACTCATATTCATCTGGATCACGCCGGCGGAGTGGGAGACATCGCCAGATTCTTCCCGTCCGCACAGGTCGTGGTCCACGAGAAGGGGGCCCGCCACCTGGCCGATCCGTCCCGTTTGATGGCGAGCGCGCGGATGGTGTGGGGTGACAAGCTCGACGCCCTCTTCGGCGAGTTGTCCCCCACCGAGGCCGAACGCATCGTGGCCCTGGGCGACACCGGCGCCATCGACCTGGGCAACGGACGCACGCTGAACAGCCACTACTCCCCCGGCCACGCCAAGCACCACGTGGGCCTCGTCGACTCCGCCACCGGCGACCTGTACGTCGGCGACGCGGCCGGCGTGTACATGCCCCAGACCGGCGATCTGCGCCCCGCCACGCCTCCGCCGGACTTCGACCTGCAGACCGCCCTCGACTCGATCGCCTTGTTCGGGGCGCTCGCCCCTCAACGGCTCCTGTTCAGCCACTACGGCCCGGTCGAGGCGGTCCAGGAGACTCTCGAACGGTCCGCCGAGGAGCTTCGCATCTGGGTCGATCTCACCCGTCAGGCCCATGCCGAGGGCATGGACCTGGATCATGCGGTCGCGATGGTCAGGGACCGCACGAAGGAGCGGTACATCGCTCTGAAGTCCGAGGACGAGGCGACGGCAGAGCAGTTCGAGCTGCTGAGCGGCGCTCCGTCGAACGTGGCGGGCATCCTCCACTGGCTGGACCGCGTCGCGCCGTAGGCACCCCCGCAGCCACCGACCGGGGACCGGTCGCGACCCGGACCAGAGACCGGACGCGGTCCCGGCCAGGACCGGGCGCGGGTCCTCCGTAGTCGCATCCACCACCCAGCCACCGCGGTGGCGCCGTAGCTCCGCCATACCGGACGATTGCCACGGTACGGCGGAGCTACGGCGTCGTCAGTTGCGCGACTAGTCCTCCGACTTCGGCCGGCCCTGGCGGCGCTCGTCGTCCTCATCCAGCACGTCGCCGAAGTCGGGCTCGATGAACGCGGGCGTGATTCCCCGAGTCTCCGCCTGCGCCACCGCATTGGGAGCACCTGCTTTTGAGTCGTCCGCGCTCGGCTCCCCGGCCTCCGCATCGTCAAGAACGTCGCCAGGCTCGGCGCCTCCAGCGTCCGCGCCCTGAACATCGCCAGGCTCGGCGCCTTCAACATCCTCACCTCGAACATCGGCAGGCTCGGCGTCGCCAGACTCCCCGCTCCGAGCCTCGGCATCGACATCGGTATCGGCAGGCTCATCGCCCTGTACGCCGACGGAGTCGTCCGGAAGCTCGCCCGCCTCAGGCTCCTCTTCCAGCAGGTCGCCCACGGCGGCGTCGGCCTCCTCGCTCGCGGCCACATCGGCGCCGTCGGACTCGGTCTCGTCGTCGAAGTCCTCTTCAACGTCCTCGATGACGGCGCCGGTCAGCTCGGCGTACCGCTCCGCCGCATCCGTCTCACCATCCTCGTCGAAGGCCATCGCCTTGCCGAACCAGTCGGTCGCCGCCTCCACGTGCCCCGCGTCGGCCAGCGCGTCCGCGTACGCGAACGCCAGCCGCGCCGACCACGGCTTGGGCTGCGGGTCGCGCAGCTCGGGCAGGCGCTGCAGGGTGATCACGGCGGCGTCGTGCTGGCCCAGGTCGCGGCGGGCGCCGGACTCGACGATGGTCAGCTCGATGCGGCCCACCCTGTCGAGTCGTTCGGCCTCCGGGGAACGTACGAGGTCGATGGCACGCTCCGGGCGGCCCAGCCCACGCTCGCAGTCGGCCATGACCGGCAGGTACGCCTCCGACCCCGTCAGCCTCCGAGCCGCCCGCAGGTCGCTCAGTGCCTCGGAGAAGTGCCCGGCCCGGTACGCGACGATGCCCGCGGCCTCCCGTACGACACCGATGCGGGCCGCGAACCGGCGCGCCACCTTCGTGTGCTCGTGCGCCCGCTCGGGGTCGTCCTCCTCCAGCGCCCGCTCGGCGGCGACCAGGTGACGGCCCACAAGGTCGGCCAGGTCGCCGGGCAGGGAACGGAGCTCCTCGAGCACTTCCTTGTCCAGCTCGTCCGCGGTGATGTCGGGAGCCACCTCGGGCAGCCGCTCACGCTGAGGGGCCTCACTCTCGCGGTCGGTACTGCCGTACCTGGCCCGGCCGGCCGCCGAGGGACGCTCCTCACGCCCGCCGCGCTCGTCGCGCGAGAACGGCCGGGACGGCCGATAGCCGCCTTCACGACGCGGCCCCCGGTCCTCGCGGAACCCACCGCCTTCACGACGCGGCCCCCGGTCCTCGCGGAACCCACCGCTCTCACGGCGAGGGCCACGATCGTCACGGAAGCCACCTTCACGGCGCGGGCCACGATCGTCACGGAAACCGCCCTCGCGCCTACCGCCGCGATCGCCATAGCCGCTCTCGCCCCTGGGTGCGTAGCCGCCTTCACGGCGCGGCCCCCGCTCCTCACGGAAACCACCGTCCCGACGGGGACCACGCTCCTCACGGAAACCACCGCCTTCACGACGGGGACCCCGATCCTCACGGAAACCACCGCCTTCACGACGGGGACCCCGATCCTCACGGAAACCACCGCCTTCACGACGGGGACCCCGATCCTCACGGAACCCACCGCCCTCACGACGCGGACCGCGATCCTCACGGAAACCGCCCTCGCGCCTACCGCCGCGATCGCCATAGCCGCTCTCGCCCCTGGGTGCGTAGCCGCCTTCACGGCGCGGCCCCCGGTCCTCGCGGAACCCGCCTTCACGCCTGGGACCGTAGCCTGCCTCACGACGGGGACCCCGGTCCTCGCGGAATCCGCCGCCCTCACGACGCGGACCGCGATCCTCACGGAAACCGCCCTCGCGCCTACCGCCGCGATCCTCACGGAAACCGCCCTCGCGCCTACCGCCGCGATCGTCACGGAATCCGCCCTCACGACGGGGACCCCGGTCCTCGCGGAAACCGCCGCCCTCACGACGCGGGCCACGATCATCTCGATCCCGGAAGGAACGGCGCTCGTCTCCGTCTCGACGCGAACCCCGATCGTCCCGGTCCCGGTCTCTGTCCCGGTACGGGCGCCCGTCGTCACCCCGCGGTCCCTCTCGACGCGAACCGCGGTCGTCGCGGAATCCGCCCTCACGTCGGGCGCCGCGGTCGCCACCGTACCGATTTCCTTCGCCACGGTCGCCGTATCGGCCGCCCTCACGACGGTCGCCATAGCCACCCTCGCGGCGCGAGCCGCGCTCGTCGCGGTAGCCCTCGTCCCGCCGCGGCCCTCTGTCCTCGCGCCCGTTGGAGCGGGTCCTGTCGTCGGAACGGAACGGACGGTCGCCACCGGAGTCTCGCCCGCGAGAGCCGTATCCGCCGCTCCTGCCGCCCCCGTTGGAGCGCCTCTCACCAAAGTCGCCGCGCCCGCGCTGTCCGCCGTCGGATCCGTTTTCTCTGTTCACTTCTGGTCCATTTCGTTGGGCTCACCCAGCGGACTCACAACGACGGTCCACCGTGGCTGGTCGCCGCCCGTCCCGGGCCTTACGCGACGAAGGCCACCCGTGGAGGTGGCCCGGTCTCTCCAGGGTAGCAAGCCGGAGAACGTCCATGAGACCGGCTCAAGCCCATAAATTGGCTCGCCCATAACCGTGCGGCCAGCCAGACTGCTGGTCATGTCACTGCGTTTCCATGAAATCGCCGAGTCCCGGCACCGGATACTGAACCCGTTGACGGACGACAAGCTCGCCCTGCTGGGCGACATCTGCCGCATGACCCCGGGGACACGTCAACTGGATCTGGCATGTGGAAAGGGCGAGATGCTTTCCCGCTGGGCGGCCGAATACGGCGTGCACGGCGTTGGCGTGGACGTCAGCCAGGTCTTTCTGTCGGCTGCCCGAGCCCGCGCCGAGGAGCTCGGCGTAGCCGACCGGCTCGAGTTCGTGGAGGCCGACGCCGCCACGTACGAGACCGCGCCGGAGTCGTTCGGCATAGTGTCCTGTATTGGCGCGACCTGGATCGGCGGCGGCCTGAAGGGCACACTGTCCCTCATGGGCCGGCACCTGCGTCAGGACGGCATCGCGCTCGTCGGCGAGTGCTACTGGATATCTCCGCCCCCGCCCGAGGCCTACGAAGCCTTCGGCATGGAGGAAGGTCTGTTCACCTCACTCGCCGGCACGAACGAGCGCATCGAGGAGGCCGGGTTCGAGCTGCTGGAAATGGTTCTGGCCAGCCCCGACAGCTGGGACAGGTACGTCGCCAGCCAATGGTGGACGATCAGCGACTGGCTCCGCGACAATCCAGCGGACGCCGACGCTCCGGCGATGCGCGACTTTCTCACCCAGGCCCGTCGCTCCCACCTCGAGTACGGCCGCCAGTATCTGGGGTGGGGTGTCTTCGTCCTCCGATCCCGGTAAACAGAAAAGCCCCCGACCGATCGGTCGGGGGCTTTCCCTATCAAAGATTGTCCGGCGGTGACCTACTCTCCCACACCCTCCCGAGTGCAGTACCATCGGCGCAGAGAAGCTTAACTTCCGGGTTCGGAATGTAACCGGGTGTTTCCTTCCCGCCATAACCGCCGTAACCCTGAGAAACAGCCGCTTGCTGTCTCAGAATTGCCTAGTGGACGCGAGCAAGATTTCTTTGATGTGGCGCAGCTCTGGACCCGGCGAAGAGTAACAGAACGCAGCACACACCAAAGCATAAAGCTTTGTGGTCAAGTCCTCGGCCTATTAGTACCGGTCAGCTCCACACGTTACCGCGCTTCCACCTCCGGCCTATCAACCCCATCGTCTATAGGGAGCCTTACCCCATCACTGGGTGGGAGACCTCATCTCAA
>NZ_VJYI01000011.1 GCF_008065375.1 Nonomuraea sp. SYSU D8015 | reverse complement strand
GCGGCGGGTCTCCCCTCGACCATGTCGGACACTCCGCTGCCCGAAGGCGTCCACGCCCCGTTTCGTCCCTGCTCCGGGGTTGTCTGCTGACACGGATTCCAGAGTCCGCCGCTGAGGAAGCACGGCGAAGTGGATCTGCTGACGTGTGTCCAACGTAGCCACCAAGGTCACCTCCTTGTGCGTGGTGGCTGGGTCTGGTCACTCCGGCCGGCCCTCTCAGCGGGGTAAGGCAGGCCCCGGCCTTCAGGCTGGGGAGCGAGTGACGATGTCCTTCTGCACGGCGGGCCCATGTGACGTGCCCGCCTACCGTACCTTCACGTTAAGTGACCGATAGACTACCGGAATTCAGCGATGCAGGTGGAACGTTTGAGCGGAACGTGTGTTGCCGTCCTATGCGCAGTCGGATCGCGCAGGTCACTTGCTTCTTGAATGCGGACCGTTGAGCACCCTGGAGCGCTTCACTTAGAAGATCGTTCACCGTCCCTCTTGACGGTGGGCACACCCGCGGTTAACACTCTCGCAACACGTTTAACGCGCAGTGTGATGTTAGCGCTAACAATTGAGGAGTCGCCGATGCGACGACGCGGTTCGGCGTGCCTGGCGGCGTTAGCCGCCACGGTTTCGCTCGTGGCGCCGCCCGCCCAGGCAGCGGCCGCCGACGGCCCGGTGCTGTGGTACAAGCTCGACGAGCAGGCGGGCACGGTAGCGGCGGACTCGTCCGGCAACGCCCGCCACGGCACGGTCCGGGGCACCCCGGGCTGGGGCGACGGGCTGACGTTCAACGGCAGCGACACCGACGTGAAGCTGCCGAACGACGTCATGAAGGGCATGGACTCGATCACCGTGTCCACGGACGTCCTCGTCGACCCCGGACAGCGCACGCCGTACTTCATCTACGGCTTCGGCAACACCAGCGGCACCAGCGGCAACGGCTACCTGTTCGCGACCGGCAACCACCTGCGCGTCGCCGTCGCCAGCGGCAACTGGTCGACCGAGCAGAACACCCGCCTGTCGACCTCGTACAACCTGGCCCGCGGCGGCTGGAAGCACCTCGTCTACACCCAGACGGGCACCACCGGCGTCCTGTACGAGGACGGCGTGGAGATCGCCCGCAACGCCGGCGTCACCATCGCGCCGGGCTCGATCGGCGGCGGCACGACCACGGCCAACTACCTCGGCCGGTCGCTGTACTCCGCGGACCGGCTCTTCCAGGGCAAGCTGCGTGACTTCCGCATCTACGACCGGGCGATCAGCGCGGACGAGGTGAAGGCGCTGGCGCAGACGACCGTCACCGCCGCGCTCGCCGCCGACGAGCAGGCCCTCACCCTCGGCGACACCAGCGCCGTCATGGCCGACCTGACGCTGCCGGCCACGGCGCCCGGCGGCTCCAAGGTCACCTGGGCCACCAGCGACGCCTCGGTGGTCACCGCCACCGGCAAGGTCACCCGGCCCGCCAACGGGCAGCCGCCTGCCAAGGCCACGCTCACGGCTACCCTGACCAGGGGCGCGCTCACCGACACGAAGATGTTCGAGATCACGGTTCTGGCAGAGTACGACAACGTGAAGATCGCAGAAGAGGCCGCGGCCGCGCTGACGGTGCACAACATCGACGACGTACGCGGCAACCTCACCCTCCCCGTCACCGGCCAGAACGGCACCACGGTCTCCTGGGCCTCCGACAAGCCGTCGGTCATCACGCCCACCGGCGAGGTCACCCGCCCGGCGCACGGCGCCGGCGCGGTCACGGTGAAGGTCACCGCCACGGTCACCAAGAACGCCGCAACCGCCACCCGCCAGTTCACCGCCGAGGTGCGCGAACTGCCGGCCCAGCAGGACCTCAAGGGCTACCTGTTCAGCTACTTCACCGGTGAGGGCACGGCGGACGGGGAGCAGGTCTACTTCGCCCTCAGCCGCGGCAACGACCCGCTGCGCTGGCGCGAGCTCAACGGCGGCAAGCCCGTGCTCACCTCCACGCTGGGGGAGAAGGGCCTGCGCGACCCGTTCATCATCCGCTCGCCCGAGGGCGACAAGTTCTATCAGATCGCCACCGACCTGCGGATCTTCGGCAACGGCAACTGGGACGCCGCCCAGCGCGCCGGCAGCAAGTCGATCATGGTGTGGGAGTCGACCGACCTGGTCAACTGGGGCGAGGGCCGGCTGGTGAAGGTCTCGCCCGACACCGCCGGCAACACCTGGGCGCCGGAGGCGTACTACGACGAGACCCTCGGCTCGTACGTCGTCTTCTGGGCCTCCAAGCTCTACGCCGCGGACGACCCGAACCACACGGGCGACACCTACAACCGGATGATGTACGCCACGACCCGCGACTTCCGCACCTTCAGCGAGCCCAAGGTGTGGGTGGACCCGGGCTACTCGGTGATCGACTCGACGGTCATCGAGCACGACGGCACGTACTACCGCTACACCAAGGACGAGCGGAACAACACCTCGACCACCCCGTGCAGCAAGTTCATCCTGGCCGAGACGTCCACCTCGCTGCTCGACACCAAGTGGGACTTCCTTTCCGAGTGCATCGGCAAGGGCGCCATGAGCCAGGGCGAGGGCCCGACCGTCTTCAAGTCCAACGACCAGGAGAAGTGGTACCTGTTCATCGACGAGTTCGGCGGGCGCGGCTACATCCCGTTCGAGTCGACGAACCTGGCCTCCGGCACCTGGACGCCGTCGGCGAACTACTCGCTGCCCGCCCGGCCCCGCCACGGCACGGTCATCGGCGTCACGCAGGCCGAGTACGACCGGCTGCTGCGCGCCTACGCGCCCGGCCAGCTCGTGGAGAGCACCGAGGAGGTCGAGGTCGTCACCGGCGTCGGTGACGCGCCGATCCTGCCGGAGAAGGTGAACGCCACGTTCGCCGACGACAGCACCGGCTCCGTCGCCGTCACCTGGGACGAGGTCCCGCCCTCCGCCTACGCCCAGGCGGGCAGGTTCACCGTGCAGGGCACGCTGCCCGACGGCGCGTCGGTGCGGGCCAAGGCGACGGTCACCGTCTCGGCCGAGGGCGTGCCGGTGCGGAGCCTCACCGTCTCGCCCGCCGAGCTGCGGCTCGGCGTCGGCGTGAGCCGCCAGGTCAAGGCCGTCGTCGAGCCCGCGAACGCCACCGCCAGGCAGCTCACCTGGGCCAGCGCCGACCCGTCCGTCGCGACGGTCAGCGCCACCGGCCTGGTGACCACGGTCAAGGCGGGCAAGACCGAGATCACGGTGCGCACCGCCGACGGCTCCAAGACCGTCACCATCCCCGTCGAGGCCACCACCGCCATCCCGGCCGACCTGCTGCTGCACTACACCTTCGACGAGAAGGGCGGCACCGTCGCCCGCGACGCCTCCGGCCGCGGCCACGACGGCTCCTACGAGCGCACCCCGGCCTGGGGCGACGGCGTCCACGGCGCGTCGTTCAAGATGGCGGGGGGCGCCGGCACGTCGACGACCGCGCCGTACGTCACCATCCCGAACGGCGTGCTCAAGGACGTCTCCGACGTGACCGTGGCCTTCCACGTCAAGTGGAACGCCTCCGCCACGGCCAACCAGTGGATCTACGGCCTCGGCCCGGACCGCAACAAGTACCTGTTCACCGGGCCCCGCAACGGCGCCGGCGTGCTGTTCTCGGCGATCACCACCGGCAGCTGGCAGGCCGAGTCGTCGATGCGGCACTCGTCGGCGCTGCCAGGCGGCGAGTGGAAGCACGTCGCGGTGACGCTCGACTCGGCAGCGAAGACGATGATCATGTATCTCGACGGCGTCGAGATCGCCCGCGTGGCGAACGTCACCGTCAAGCCGTCCGACCTGTACGACGCCGCCAAGACCTACGGCGGCTACATCGGCAGGTCGCTCTACGCCGAGGACCCGTACTTCTCCGGCGAGGCGGACGACTTCCGCCTCTACGGCAGGGCGCTGACGGCCACCGAGGTGTACGCGCTCGGCGGCGACCCCACGGCCGTCATCAAGGCCGGCGTGCCCGAGCTGAAGGTCGCCGCGCTGGTCGACTCCGCCAAGGGCGAGATCAAGCTGCCGGTCAAGGAGGGCACCGACGTCACCAGGCTGGCGCCGGAGCTCACCCTCGCGCCGGGAGCCACGGTGAGCCCCGCCTCCGGGACCGTGCGCGACCTGTCGGAGCCCGTCACCTACACGGTGACCGGGTCCGACGGCTCCACCCGCGAGTGGAAGGTGAGCGCGCTGGTGATGCGCAGCCCGGTGCTGCCGGGCCTGTACGCCGACCCGAACATCGCCGTCTTCGGCGACCGCTTCTACATCTACCCGACCACCGACGGCTTCGCCGGCTGGAGCGGCACTCAGTTCAGGGCGTTCTCCTCCACCGACCTGGTGCACTGGCAGGACCACGGCGTCATCCTCGACCTGGGACCCGACGTGTCGTGGGCGGACAACAGCGCCTGGGCGCCGGCCATCGCGGAGAAGGACGGGAAGTACTACTTCTACTTCAGCGGCGGCATGGCCACCGGCAACACCGCCAAGCACCTCGGGGTGGCCGTGGCGGACTCGCCGGCCGGGCCGTTCCGCGACGCCCTCGGCAAGCCGCTCGTCCCGGCCGGGACCTACTCCGGGCAGATGATCGACCCGGCGGTGTTCCAGGACGACGACGGGCAGCACTACCTGTACTGGGGGAACGGCAACTCCTACCAGGTGCCGCTGAACGCCGACATGGTGTCGTTCGACGCCGCGAAGGTGAAGACATACAAGCCGTCCGGATACAACGAGGGCTCCTTCGTGATCAAGCGGGACGGCACGTACTACTTCATGTGGTCGGAGAACGACACCCGCAGCGAGGACTACCAGGTGGCCTACGCCACCGGCGAGACGCCCCTCGGCCCCTGGACCAAGCGGGGCGTCATCCTGCGCAAGGACCTCTCGCTCGGCATCAAGGGCACCGGCCACCACTCGGTGGTCCGGGTGCCCGGCACCGACGACTGGTACATCGCCTACCACCGCTTCGCCATCCCCGGCGGCGACGGCACGCACCGGGAGACCACGATCGACCGGCTGGAGTTCGGCGACGACGGGTCGATCAAGGCCGTGACGCCGACGCTGGAGAGCGTCGATCCCGTCGCGATCGTGACCGCGGGCCCCGACGCATCCGGCGCCGAGGGCGCCCCGATCCGGCTGACCGGCACGTTCTCGGGGGCGGGCGCCCCGTCCTGGCGGTACGAGGCCGCCGACGGGGCGGAGGGCACGTGCGCCTTCGCCGACCCCGGCGCGCCGGAGACCACGGTGACGTGCACGGACGACGGCACGTACCGGGTCACGCTGGCCGCCGGGCGCAGCCGCGACACCGCGACCGTCACCGTGGCCAACGCCGGCCCGGTCATCACCGGCGCGGCGGTCCCGCAGGACCCCGTCGCGGCGCGCAAGCCCGTCGAGGTGACCGTCACCTACACCGACGCGGGCGCCGCCGACACCCACACGTGCGAGGTGGACTGGAAGGACGGCGCCACGGGACCGTGCGCCGACGGGCACGCCTACGCCGAGGCCGGGATCTACCAGCCGGTGATCACGGTCGCCGACGACGACGGCGGCAAGGTCGTGGTGACGGCCGGGCCGGTCGTGGTCTACGACCCGGAGGCCGGGTTCGTCACCGGTGGCGGCTGGATCGACTCGGCGGCGGGCGCGCAGCCGGGCCGGCCGTCGGCGGCGGGCAAGGCCGTGTTCGCCTTCGTGTCGGCGTACAAGCCGGGGTCCACGAGCCCGAGCGGGGAGACCGTGTTCACCTTCCCGGCAGGGAAGCTGCTCTTCGCGGCCACCCGGTACGACTGGCTCGTGGTGACCGGCGGCGAGGTCCGCTACCGGGGCGCCGGGAAGCTCAACGGCAGGTCCGGGTACGCCTTCGCGGTCACCGCCGTGGACGGGACGCCCGACCGCTTCCACATCAGGATCTGGCGCGAGGAGAGCGGCGAGGTCGTCTACGACAACCAGGGCGGCGACGTCGGCGGCGGCGAGATCGTCGTCCACACACGGAGGTAAAGCGGAGGCCGGGCGGTGAACGCGGTTTAATGCCGCCGCAACCGCCACGGCCGTGATCATGTAACAACCCCTGCGGACACTGGGTGCCATGAGCGACGCACCCAAGAAGTCCGGACATGGCACCTCGTGGCGGCGAGAGATCGTCGAGCTCGCCGCCCTGTTCCTCGCGGTGGGCTTGGCGCACCTGCTCGCGACGTTGCTCGGCCACCAGGACCCGGGCCCGGTCGTGCTGGTCGGGCTCGGCGTGGCGGTGATCGTCGGAGCCGCGATCCACAAGCGGATGGGCCGCCGCCCCCGGCGCAGCGAAGCGGCGCTGCCGGTGGACGAGGGCGCCGGGTCGCCGATGGCGTTGTGGCGCATCCGCATGCGGGTGGTCGAACGCCCAGGCCGCCTGGCGACGGTGGCCGGCGCGTTCGGCCGCCTGGGATGCAACATCCTGGCGCTGCACATCGCGCCGACCGGCAGCAGCGCCATCACGCCCGCCGGCTGCGACGCGCTCGACGAATTCGTCATCGAGGCGCCGCCCGGCCTGGCGCTCGACGTGCTGGCCAAGGCGCTGACCGAGGCCGGCGGGCACGACGTCGTCATCGTGCCCGCCCACGTCAAGGACCTCACCGACCCCGGCGTGCAGGCGCTGGTGCTGGCCCAGCGGGTCGGCGCCGACCCGGACCGGCTGCCGGAGGCCATGGCCGAGCTGCTGCGGGTCTCGCAGGTCGAGTGGCGGCGGCCCGGCGACACCGTGGACGAGGGCGCCGAGCTCAACACGACCATGGTGATCTCCGTGAACCCCGACCGCGCCCTGCTGATCAGGCGGCCCGAGCTGCCGTTCACGCCCACGGAGGCGGCCAGGGCGGCGGCCCTGACCGCGGCGGCCCGTCAGGCCCGCTACACCGGCACGGCATGACCGCCACATGGGCACGGCCTGACCGCTACATGGGCACGGCCTGACCGCTACATGGGCACGGCCTGACCGCTACCGCTGGCGCGGCCTGACTGCTACACCGGCACGGCCTGAGCCCACTTCTCCAGGCCTGCCGCGTCGATGGGCAGGGCGGCCGAGAGGATCTCCGCGCCGTCCGCCGTGACCAGCAGGTCGTCCTCGATCCGCACGCCGATCCCGCGCAGCTCCGGCGGGACCGTGCGGTCGTGGGCGTGGAAGTAGAGCCCCGGCTCGACGGTCAGCGCCATGCCGGGCGCCATCCGGGCCCCGTGGTAGGCCTCCGGGCTGGAGCGGGCGCAGTCGTGCACGTCCAGGCCGAGGTGGTGGCCGATGCCGCAGATCAGGTAGCGGCGGTGGTGCTGGCCGTGCTCGGACAGCGCCTCGTCCACCGACACCGGGAGCAGCCCCCAGTCGTGCAGGCCGTGCGCGATGACCTCCATGGCGGCGTGGTGGAAGCCGGTGAACGCGCGGCCCGGCGCGACCGCCGCCAGCCCGGCCCGGTGCGCCCGCTCCACCAGGTCGTGGACCTGCCGCTGGAAGGGGGAGAACGACCCCGACACCGGGAAGGTGCGGGTGACGTCGGCGGTGTAGTGGCTGCGCGCCTCGACGCCCAGGTCGAGCAGCAGCAGGTCGCCGGGGCGCACGGGCCCGTCGCAGCGGGTCCAGTGCAGGATCGGCGCGTGCGGGCCGCTGCCGACGATGCTCGCGTAGCCGGGGCCGTTGCCGTGCGTCCTGGCGTACCGGTCGAACGTGCCCTGCAGCCAGCGCTCGCCCGCGCCCGCCACCGCCGCCGGGAGCTCGGCGAGCACCGCCGCGAAGCCCTCCACCGTGCGGTCGACGGCGGCCCGCAGCTGGGCGACCTCCCACTCGTCCTTGATCATGCGGAGTTCGGCCAGGGTCCGCCCGAGCTCCTCCGAAGGGTCCGGGAAGGCCCCGGCGAGCAGGGCGCCGCCGGGCGGCGCGGCGAAGTCCGGCAGCGGACGGACCTCGACGCCGAGCGCGGCCGACCGCTCGGCGAGCGACGGCGACGGGCCCACCCATAACTCGCCGTGGACGGCGTCGGCGAAGAAGCCGCTGTCGCCGGGGCGGGCCGGCGGCGGCAGGTACAGCGTGGCCTCGCCGCCGGCGATCACGGCCACCGCCTGCTCCGCGGCGCAGCCGGTCAGCCAGAAGAAGTCGCTGTCCACGCGGAAGTCGTAGGCGGTGTCGTTGCTGCGGACCGGCGCCCGGCCGGCCGCCACGACCACGGTCACGCCGGGCAGCGCGGCGGCGAGGCGAGCCCGGTGGGCGGCCGCCGCCTCGGGCGCGCCGGGAACCAGGTCCGGGGTGCGAGCGGGGTTGTCCCAGCCCTGGGCGATGTACTCGGTGAACGCGGGGATCTCGGACAATTTGGGCAGATTGGGCGGCCTGCCGTCACTCACCGGTGATTTCTCCTCCCGCGTCGCGGACCAGATCGGTCAGCCTGGCGAAGACGCGTTCCTCGCCGATGCCGTCGTGCTCGTACTCGTTGGTCACCCAGGCCTGGGTGTTGCCGACCCGGGAGGCGGTGTCCAGCTGCAGGCCGGAGTCGACGTACATGTCGTCGAAGTAGACGGCCGCGGCCACCGGCACCTCGTTGGCGGCCAGCCGGTCCAGGTCGTACAGCCGCGGCCAGTCCGCCCGCTCGGCGAGCAGCTCCACGGCGGCGCGGAACGGGCGCAGCGCGCGGATCTCCTCGAACATCCACGGGTAGATCATCTCCCCGGTGAACAACAGCGGCCGGGCGTCCTCGGCGAAGGCCGGGTGCCGGGCCCGCTCCCGTTCGGCCGCCCACGCGCTCGCGCCGGGACCGGAGCCGTAGATGCTCTCCTGCAACGCGGCGAACAGCGGGTTGTCGGCGAACGACGTGCGGGCCAGCACCTGGTGCAGGAACGTGTCCGGGAGCCCTTCGGCCTCGTCGAGCAGCCAGTGCATGCGCTCGTAGCCCGGCTTCATGCCGAAGTCGAGCCCGAGCGACTGCAGCCGCCGCACGGTCAGCACGTCGCCGTCCGGCAGCAGCACGTCACCGACGGCCAGCCGGTCGGCGAGGCGCGCCGCCGTCTCCACGTGGTGCGGGTAGCGGCGGTAGAACGCGGCGTTCTTGGCCGCCACCCGGGGATAGGTGCGGCGGTAGACCTCCGCGGCGTCCGGCTCCAGCGCCGGCAGGCCGCCCGCCACGTAGCAGGCGGCGAGCCCCTCAGGCGCCGCCGACAGGTACGTCAGCGTCAGGAAGCCGCCGTAGCTCTGCCCCAGCGTCGACCAGCGTCCGCCGCCGAAGACCGTCTTGCGCAGGTGCTCGGCGTCGGCCACGATCGAGTCCGCGCGGAAGCGGGCCAAACGATCCGCGCCCTCGCGGGCGCCGAGCGCGCTCATCACCCGCCCGTCGACGCGCGAACTGCGGCCGGTGCCGCGCTGGTCCAGCAAGATCACCCGGTACGTCTCCAGCGCCCGCCCCAGCCATCCCGACGTGCCCACCGGCCGAGGACCCTTGCCGCCGGGACCGCCCTGCAGGAACAGCAGGAGCGGCAGGTCCTCGCGGTCTTTCGCCGGGGCGACCAGCTCGCGGGCGAACACCTCGATCGCCTCGCACGGGTCCGACCAGTCGAGTGGCACCTCGACAACGTGGTCGCGCACCCGCATGCCGGGGATCGTGTACGTCGCGGTGATCATGCCTGCACCCGTTCCCTTCTGCGGCGGTCCCACTCGGGGTTGATGCGGGGGACGGCGGCCAGCAGCGTCCTGGTGTACTCGTCGCGCGGGTCGCCGAACACCTGCGCGGTGTCGCCGAGCTCGACGATGCGCCCCTTGCTCATCACCGCCACCCGGTGCGCGATCTGCCGCACCACGGCCAGGTCGTGGGCGATGAACACAAAGCTGAAGCCGCTCTCCCGCTGCAGCCGCCGCAGCAGCTCGATCACCTGCGCCTGCACCGACACGTCCAGCGCCGACACGGCCTCGTCGCAGATCACCAGCTTGGGGTTGACCGCCAGCGCGCGGGCGATGCCGATGCGCTGCGCCTGACCGCCGGAGAACTGCGCCGGGTAGCGCAGCGAGTGGTCCGGATTCAGCCCGACCCGCTCCATCAGCTCCTTGGCGTGCGCCCGCCGGCTCCCGTTGGGCGCGATGCCCTGGTAGACCAGCGGCGCCGTCAGGATCCGCTCCACCGTGTGACGCGGGTTGAGCGAGGAGAACGGGTCCTGGAAGACGACCTGGACGCCGGCGCGGAAGCGGGCCAGCGCGGCGCCCTTGGCGCGGGTGACGTCCTCGCCGTCGAATTCCAGGCTGCCTTCGGTCGGGTCCATGAGCTTGGCGATCATGCGGGCGGTGGTGGACTTGCCGCTGCCGGACTCGCCCACGACCGCCAGGGTCTCGCCCGGCCCCACGTCGAAGCTCACCCGGTCGACGGCCGTGAACTCGGCCTTCACGCCCAGCGGGCCGCGTGCCGCGAACCGCTTGGTCAGGCCGGTCGCCCGCAGCAACGTCATGCGGTCACTCCTTCGTCCAGCGGGTCGTCGATGCGCGGGATGCTGTCCAGCAGCATCCGGGTGTAGTCGTGGCGGGGTTCGGCGAACACCTGCTCGGCGGTGGCGTACTCGACCTGCTCACCCTGCCGCATCACCAGCACGCGGGTGGCGATCGAGCTGATCACGGCCAGGTCGTGCGTGATGAACACCAGGCCCATGCCGCTGTCCTTCCGCAGGCCGGCCAGCAGGCCCAGGATCTGCGCCTGCACGGTCACGTCCAGCGCCGTGGTCGGCTCGTCGGCGATCAGCAGCTCCGGCGAGCACACCAGTGCCATCGCGATCATGACGCGCTGCCGCTGACCGCCGGAGAACTGGTGCGGGTAGTAGTCCACCCGCCGCTCCGGGTCGGGCAGCCCGACCTGCTGCAGCGCCGCGATCGCGACCTTCCTCGCGTCCTTCCCCGACCCGCCCCGGTGGGCGCGGTAGACCTCCTCGATCTGCAGGCCCACCGTGTAGTACGGGTTCAGCGACGACAGCGGATCCTGGAAGATCATCGACATGCGGTCGCCCCGCAGCCGCCGCAGCTCCCGATCCGGCCGCCCGAGCAGCTCCACGCCGTCGAGCCGCACGCTGCCGCTCGCCCGGGCGCCCTTGGGCAGCAGCCCCATGACCGCCAGGCTCGTCATCGACTTGCCGGAGCCCGACTCGCCGACGATGCCGAGCGTCTCGTCCCGTCCGAGGGTGAAGGACACGCTCCTGACCACGTCAACCGGCCCGCGCGCGGTCGGGAAGGTGACGGTGAGGTCCTCCACGACAAGCAGGTCGCTCATCTCGCCGTGATCCTCACTCTCGGGTCCAGCGCCGTGTACACCAGGTCCACCACCACGTTCCCGACCACCACGAAGAACGCCGCCAGCAACGTCACCGCCATGATCACCGGCTGGTCGTTCTTGGCGATGGAGTCGGCCGCCATCTTGCCGACCCCGTTCAGCCCGAACACCGTCTCGGTGATCAGCGCGCCGCCCAGCAGCGCCGCGAAGTCCATCCCGAAGATCGTCGCGATCGGCGTCAGCGCCGGGCGCAGCGCGTGCCTGCGCATGGTCAGCACCGGGCTCAGCCCCTTGGCCCGGGCCGTGCGCATGAAGTTCTCGGCGAGGGTGTCGATCACGTTGGCGCGGGTGAGCCGCGCGTACAGGCAGGCGTAGCCGGCCGCCAGCACCACCCACGGCATGAGGTACGACTGGAACCACACCACCGGGTCGTCCCCGAACGCCACGGCCTGCGGGAACGGCAGCACCTGCAGCTGCACCACCAGCACGTACTGCAGGGCCAGCGCCAGCACGTAGTTCGGCACGCTGGAGCCGCCCAGCGCCAGGCCCATCGCCGCCCGGTCCCACCAGGTGCCCTCCTTCACCGCGCTGACCAGCCCGGCCGCGATGCCGACGAGCAGCCACAGCACCGCCGCGCCGATCGCGACGGTCGCGCTGACCGGCAGCCGCTCCACCACCATGTCCCACACGGACTGGTTGGTCTGGAAGCTGTAGCCGAGGCACGGGGCCGCGCAGTGCACCAGGTTCGCGCCCTCGCCGTAGTCCCTCCCTGCGAAGATGCCGATCAGGAACGAGAAGAACTGCGTCAGGAACGGCTCGTTCAGCCCCAGCGCGTCGCGGATCTGGTGGATCCGCTCCGGCGTGCACGTCTTGCCGCAGATCATCACCGCCGGGTCCGGCGACAGCGTGAAGAAGATGACGAACGTGAACAGGCACACCAGCAACAGGATCACCACCACGCCGGCGGCCCGCCCGGCCAGGTAACGCGCCATCACGAGGCCTCCCCGGCGTCGAAGGCGGCCCGCAGCCGGTCGCCCAGCACCGTCAGCGACAGCACGGTCAGGAACAGGAACGTGCCGGGGATGGCGAAGTACATCGGGTCCACCGCGTACCAGCCGACCGAGCTCGCGATCATCTGTCCCCACGACGGCGTCGGCGGCGCCACCCCGACCCCCAGGAACGACAGGCCCGCCTCGGTGCCGACGTAGCCGGGCACGGCGAGCGTGGTCATCACGATCAGGGAGCTGCGCAGGTTCGGCAGGATCTCCTTGAACACCAGCGCCCCCGTGGAGGCGCCGGACGCCCGTGCGGCCTCCACGAACTCCCTGTTCACCAGCGTCAGCGTCTGCCCGCGCACCACCCGCGCCAGA
Organism: Nonomuraea sp. SYSU D8015; assembly: GCF_008065375.1. Taxonomy (GTDB): domain Bacteria; phylum Actinomycetota; class Actinomycetes; order Streptosporangiales; family Streptosporangiaceae; genus Nonomuraea. Next base: position 314,660 of record NZ_VJYI01000011.1, on the reverse strand, counting down.
TAGGGCCAGCCGAACCCGCTGATCACCAGGACCAGCAGCACCTCCCGGTTGCCCTGCGGCAGCGACGACAGGATGGCGATCATGAAGATGAGCGCGGGGAACGCCATCAGGAAGTCCATGATCCGGCAGATCACCTGGTCCACCCAACCCTGGACGAACCCGGCCAGCATGCCCAGCACCACCCCGAGCAGGGTCGTCAGGGCCGTCGCCGCGGCCGCGATCAGCAGCGACACCCGCGCCCCGTAGGCGATGCGGGCCAGGATGTCGCGGCCGTTCTGCGGCTCGACCCCGAGCGGGTGCTCGGCGCTGATCCCGCCGAACGCGCCGTGCGGCACCCCGCCGAGGTCGGTGTTGACCGCCGCGGTGTCGAACTCGTTCGGGCCGTGCCCGCTGATCGCGCTGATCAGCGGCGCGCCGAGCGCCATCAGGACGATGAGCGCGAGGAACGCGGCGCTGAGCACCGCGCCCCGGTCGCGCAGCAGCACGCCCGCGACGCGCCGGCCCGACGTGGCCGGCGCGCCCGGGTGAATCGCGAGTGCCATCTACTTCGTCGGCTTCGCCAGCCCGACGGAGACCAGGTCGATGCCGCCGGAGTACGCGCTGGACTGATAGGCGCCCGCGATGTTCGCGCCGACGACGAGCACGGCCTTCTCATAGGCCAGCGGCACCACCGGCGCCAGCTTCATGATCTGCTTGTCGAGCTCGCCGTAGGCGGCGTTGGCCTCCTGGACGTCGTCCATCCCGGCGATCTCGTCGATCCGCTCGTTGATCCCCTTGTCGTTGATCTGCGCGAGGTTCGCGTTGCCCTTGGCGGTGATGTTCCGGCCGTCGAACAGCGGCGGCAGGAACGTCGCGCCCGACGCCCAGTCCGGGCACCAGCCGGTCACGGCCGCGTCGTGCTGCTGTGCCGGCGTGCCGATGACCTCGTAGAACGTCGACGTGTCGATGTTGTTGATCTTGACGTTGATCTTCACCTGCTTGAGCGCCTCCTGGATCGCCACGGCGACCGCCGTCATCTTCGGCACCGGCCGGCTGTCCAGCGTCATGGTGAACCCGTCGGCCAGGCCCGCCTCGGCGAGCAGTTGCTTCGCCTTCTCGACGTCGTAGGGGTAGGGCTCGTAGTCGGCCCGGCCGGCGACCGTGGGCGGCTGGATCGAGGTGCCCTTGGCCGCCAGGGTCGCGCCGCCCATCGCGGCGACCACGGTGTCCTTGTCGACCGCGTGGTTGATCGCCTGGCGCACCCGTACGTCGCCCAGGGGTTTCTTCGTGGTGTTCAGGCCCATGTAGGTCGTGCAGCCGTTGAGCCCGGACAGCGTGCGCGCCTTGATCTGCGGCGCCTGCGCCCGCGCCACCGTCTGCGCCTGGATGGACGGGCCGATGGCGTCGGCGTCGGCGCCCTGCCCGGCCAGCAGGCGCTCGTCGATGGTCGCCGGGTCCAGGCCGAACGTCCACTGGAAGGCGTCGGGCTTGGCCGCGCGCACGGTGTCGGTCTCGCGCTTCCACTGCGGGTTGCGTACCAGCTTGAGCGAGGCGTTGCGCTGGTAGCTCTCCACCTTGTACGGCCCGCTCGCGATCGGCTTGCTGTCGAAGGCAGCCGCCGCGCCCGTTCCCTTGGGGAACGGGGTGAAGCCGGACAGCGCCAGCGCACTCGGGAAGTCGGCGAAGGGCTTCTTGAGGTGGAAGACCACCGTCTTGGCGTCGGGTGTCTCGATCGTGTCGAGATCACCGGACAGGTAGGGGCCCTTGTAGTCCTTCGGCGCCTCCAGCAACATCCGCGCGTACGGGTTGCCGATTCCGGCCTCGGGGTCGAACATGCGTGAGACGCCGAACTTGACGGCCTCGCTGGTGATCGGCGTGCCGTCCTCGAAGAACAGGTTGTCCTTGAGGGTGAACGTCCAGGTCTTGGCATTGTCGGATGCCTTGCCCAGGTCCGTGGCGAGGTCGGGGACGATCTTCGTGCTCTCGGCCCCGGGCCCGGCGCCGAACGTCGTCAGCCCCCGGTAGATGAGCCGGAAGAAGTTGTTCACGCCGCCGTCCCAGCCGCGTGCCGGATCCAGGTGGGAGAAGTCCGCGTTGGCCAGGACGTGCACGGTGCCGCCGGTCGCCGGGGTCGCGCCCGGCTCGCCGGACGAACCGGTGGCGGGGGCCGCGCCGCCGCCGCCTCCGCATGCGGTGAGGGCCATCAGGACGGTCACGGTGACGCTCGCGAGCGCTGCCGATCTCCTCATGTCACCTTCCCAGTAATGTGTGCCATTGCACTGAACCCTAGGTGTCAGGGAGATGTCTTGCCAAGGGTCAAGAAGGCGATTAAAGAGAACGTAACGCCCGAAGATCGCGTAACGTGCCGGCAGGCGCCGGCCGACGGGCGAACGCACCGCTTGCCTCCCGCCTGCCCGAGTCGCCCATTGAGGAATCGCCGGGTTCGGGGTGGAGTCGACTCCATGGGAGACGATCACGGGATCGCGCGGCTGTTCGCCGGAGCCGGCTGCGACGGGTGGCTCTGCGTGCTGGACGCGGACGGCGACGGCGAGGTCTGCCTCGGTGCCGACGAGCAGGTCGTGGCCGCCTCGGTGGTCAAGGTCGTCGTCGCGCTCGAGGTCTTCCGCCAGGCGGAGGCCGGGGAGCTCGAACTGCGGGAACGGGTGCGCGTCCGGCACGGCGACCGCACCGGCGGGCCCACCGGGCTGTCGCTGTTCGCCGACGAGGCCGAGGTGTCGGTGCGAGACCTGGTCACGCTGATGCTGACGGTGAGCGACAACACGGCCACCGACCTGCTCCTGGAGCGCGCCGGCCTGGACCGCGTGGCCGCCACCCTGACGGAGCTGGGACTGGAGGACACCGTGATCGCGTTCACGCTGCGGGCCATGCTGGACTCCATCGGCCGGGACGCGGGTTTCGCCGGCTGGGAGGAACTGATGGCGGCCCTGCCCGACCCCGTCCTGGAGGACCGCATGCGGGCCGCCCGGATGATGGATGCCGGGCACTCGATCCGCACCACGGCCAGGGACATGGCCAGGCTGCTGCGGCTGATCTGGCTCGACCGCGCCGGGCCGCCGGTGGCGTGCGCGCGGGTGCGCGGGCTGATGGAGCAGCAGGTGACCCGGCACAGGCTGGCGATGGGATTCCCTGACGACGTGCGCGTCGCGGCCAAGAGCGGCGGGCTGTTCGGAGTCGTCCGCAACGAGGTCGGGGTCGTACGGCTCCCCGACGGCCGCCGCTACGCGGCCGCGGTCTTCACCCGGGCCCACCGCCCCCACGCCGGCGACAAAAAGATCAACACAGTGATCGGCACCGCGTCCGCGCGGGCCGTCGCGGTGTTGCGCCGCCGACTGCAGTGACCCGGTGCGACGCGTATCCGTGGTGGGCGACGCGGGCTCCGGCACATCGGCACTGGCCGCCGGGGGATGGGTCGTGGACGGCGACTACTCCCTCGTGAGCGACCTGGTGTGGTCACGGGCCGACACCGTGGTGTGGATCGACCTGCCCCGGCACATCGTGATGCGCCTTTCCTGAGGCGGACGGTTGAACGCGCACCTCACCTTCATCCACCTGACGTCCCGTGCCGGCCTCGACCGCCTGGCCGGCGGCTGACGGCGGCGACCGCCGGAGGCGCGGCGTCAGCGTTCGATGAGGGTGACCTCGAGGGAGTAAAGGGAGGCGCGGTAGACGTGGGAGCCGTGCTCGACGGCGCGGCCCTGGTCGTCGTACGTGGTGCGGATCATGGTGAGCAGCGGCGCGCCGCGGCGCTCCTCCAGGAGGCGGGCCTCCGTCTGGGTGGCGGCGCGGGCGCCGATGCGCTGGTTGGCCACCCGCATCCGCACGCCCGCGCCGCGCAGCAGCTCGTACAGGCCGCGGCCCTCCAGGTCGGCGGCGGTCAACGGCGCCAGGCCCAGCGGCAGCCAGTTGTGCAGGACGGCCAGAGGCTCGCCGGCGGCGAAGCGGAGGCGCTCCAGGTAGAGGATCTCGGTGCCGACCTCCACCCCCAGGACGCGGGCGACGCCCTCCTCGGCCGGCCGCGGCTCCAGGGCCAGGACCTGGGTGGCCGGCTCCTGGCCCGCCCTGCGAAGGTCGTCGTACAGGCTCGTCAGCTCGACCGAGCGCTTGACCTGGCCGTGCACCACCTGCGTGCCGACGCCGCGCTTGCGGACCAGCAGGCCCTTGTCCACCAGGTATTGGATCGCCTGGCGGATCGTCGGCCTGGACAGCCCGAGCTTGTCGGCCAGGAGGATCTCGTTGTCCAGCCGGGCGCCGGGCGCCAGGTCGCCTCGCCGGATCGCCTCGGCGATCTGCTCGGCCACTTGGAAGTAGAGGGGCACGGGGCTGGATCGATCCAGATTGATCGCCAGGTTCGCGGTCATGCTGATCAGCTTAACCGAGGTCAGAATGTCCTGACAAACGAATCAAGTCACCCCAGATCGCCGTCACCGGGCGGCTCCGCCCGATTCCGTGCCTCGCCCTCGCGGAGGAATGGGTGGCGGCCGGCGCGATCGGTGGCCGGCCTGCGGCGGAGCGGCACTGCGGAAAACACGGCTCTAGGCTCACTGATTCTCTTAGAATTCTTAGTGATCATGTGTTTGCCCGCCAGGCCTTACCCTCCTCACCGCGGCTGCCAGGCGTCTCGGAGTTGCCGAGTGCCGGGGTGATTCGAGGATGATGGTGGTGATAGAGGCGTCGCTCACATGTTCTATTCTCACGGTGAAATCATGGTAGCCTGACAGTCACTTAGAGTAAAAGTCACGGGTGGGAGGTGCGCGTCGTGCACGGTGCCGGTTCATCCAGGCAGATGCGCTGGCCGCGCCCACCGCTCCAGCAGCGCAGGCACTACAGCACCGGCGGCGGCCGGTGAGAGAAAGCCGACGCTCGCCACAGGCGAGACCACGCAGACGGCCTGTGCCCGCGTCCTGCTGTGCGGCGGGGTGGACGCGGGCGGGCAGAGGCTGCCGTCGCACGCGTGGATGGCCCTGCGCAGGCTGGGCTGGACAGTAGGCCCGCCCGAGGGGTTTCGGGTCAACGACCGGATCGTGCGCATGGCCCAAGAACAGGCCGGACGCCTGCTCCGCTCCGCGCAGTGGCGGGCCGAGCTGACCGCCGCCGTGCTGGCCGCCTGGCCCGGCGACCCGCACAAGCGCACCGCCGAGGAATGGGAGCAGGTACGCGCCAACCTCCCCGACGGCAAGGTCCTGCCGGGCGGCATCATCAAGGCCCGCACCCGCCAGATCGCCGCGTTCCTGCGCGCGCATGGGCGGCTACCCGCCGATGTGTTCGAGCTGGAAAGCGCGCCCCGGGCGGCGCGGATGCTGCTGCTGGCCGCCTGCGACCGCCAGCAGGCCACCCTCGACCGCTCCGACACCGACCCGCGGCGGGCCCTGCTGCGGTTGCAACTGCCCGCCCGCCCAGATCCGCGCTCGTACAAGGACTGGACCTGGGTGGCCTGCCCGATCACGCTGCCGCCCACGGTCCCTGTCTCGGCGGTGCTGCACCTGCCCACCCTCCGCCCGGCGAGTGGCCGGGTCGCTGTTGATTTGGCCTTTACACACGCCGTCCCGCAGGTCCGGCGGAGCGGGCACACGGTGGCGCTCGGCGTGGACTGGGGGCTGAACATGCTGTTGTCCGCGGGCGCCGCGCGGCTGCACCCCGACGGGCGGATCACCACGCTGGGTGCCGGAGCCTGTTTCCGCGCCGCGGGGGTGCTGGCCAAACAGCATCGGCTGCGCCGCCTGTCCGAGCGCCTGCATGCCAAGGCCGGCCATTACCAGCGGCTCACCGGCGGCGCTGAAGAGCACGAGCTGACGGCCAAGCTCGATCTGCTGCGCCGCGAGATCCGGCACGTGTCCGCGCGTCGCTCGAACCTCAACGACGCACTGGCGTGGGCGGCCGCCCGGTGGGCCGTCGATCAGGCCATCGCCGCCCGGGCCAGCGTGATCTATCTGGAAGACCTGCGCTCGCTGGAAGCCACCGGCATGGGCCGCACCCTCAACACCCGCCTGTCGCAGACCGTGCGCGGCCAGATCGCCGACCACCTCCGGCACCTGGCCGCCCAGACCGGCATCGCCGTGGTCACCGTCCCGGCCAAGAACACCCCCCGGCATTGCCCGCATTGCCTGACGCCGCTGCGGCATCGCAAGGCCCCCGACCGGCCCACCGTGGCGGGCTGGGCGTGGGCCGTGTGCCCCAACGGCGCCTGCGGCTGGCAGGGTGATCGCGATCAGGGCGCCTGGCGCCGGATCGCCGCCCGGGGCCTAGCCCATCAGGCCAAAACCGTGATCGACCACGACACCGGGCAGATGAGCATCCGCAGTGTGACCGGCAGGCTCGAAGCCAGGGCGGTCATCACCCCTTCCACCCCAACGACTTGCCGGACGGATCGGTCGAAGACCGGACCCACCCGGCGCCGCACCACACGCCCCGCGTCCAGGCGACGCGGGGCACCCTCCCCCACCCGGCTGCAAAGCACGGTGGGCCAGCGTCCGGAGGGGCACGCACCCACGGGCCGGGACCGGCTGCCCCGCGCAGCCCACCGGCACCAGGGCGTGACGACGATCAGCACCCCCGCCAAACGGCGACACCATCCGTGCGGGGCGGAGTTAGGTGCGGGTTTCCACTTGCACGCTCACGCCTCCCCGCCACGGTGGGCATCACCCATGCCAGACGCTACGACTGACGCGGGATCGCTAAGCTGATCAGAGACGCTGAGAAGGACATGGATGTGACACAGCTGCTCGACACTGCCACCGAGGCGGCCAGGTCCGTCGGCCCCCGGCTCCGCAAGGCGTTCCGATCCCGGCCCGAGGTCGGCACCAAACGCGACTTCCACGACCCCGTCACCGAGCACGACCGCGCCGCCGAGGAGACCATCCGCTCGGTTATCGACGCCCGCGTGCCAGGCAGCGCGATCGTCGGCGAGGAGGGCGGCGCCACCGGCTCCGGCGACCTCGTCTGGTACGTCGACCCCATCGACGGCACCGCCAACTTCGCCGCCGGGCTGCCGTTCTTCTGCGTCTCCATCGCCGCGGCCGTCGGCGGCGAGCTGGTGGCGGGCGTGGTGTACGACCCGGTACGCGAGGACGAGTTCACCGCGACCACGGCCGGAGCGTGGTGCAACGGCACTCCGATCCGCAGCCGGGGCGCGGCCACCGACCGCGAGGCCATGCTCCTGTGCGCCTATCCCACGCCGCTCGACCTGGAGAAGGAGGGCGAGGAGGCGCTGCGGCGCTACGCCCGGTTCCTGGAGTCGTTCGCGGCCGTGCGGCGGCCCGGCAGCGCGGCGCTCAACCTGGCGCACGTCGCCGCGGGATGGTCGGACGCGACCTACGGCACCTGGTCCAACCCGTGGGACGTGGCGGCCGGAGCCCTGCTGGTGCGCCAGGCCGGCGGCGTCTACATCGGCGACCCCCTGGCGAAGGGCGACTACCTGGCCCACGTCGGCGGCTTCGACCTGGCCGGCTCGGCGCTGTCCGAGGTCGCCGGCCGGTCCCCCGGCGCCTAACGCGGGGTCCTTCTCCGCACGTCACCGCCGCGGTGACCTGGCTGGTCTGTCAGGAAGGCGGGTGGACCAGGCGTGGCAGGTCGGCCAGGCTCGTGATGCGGGGGAAGCCGGGCGGGGCGGGCTCGAGGCCGAGGCGGTCGAGCCAGACCGAGCGCATCCCGGTCGCCGCGGGCCCCGTCACGTCCCTGTCCACGTCGTCGCCGACCAGCAGCACCTCCTCCGGCGTGAGCCCGAGGGCGGCCGCCGCTCCCGTGTAGGCGGCCGGTGACGGCTTGAAGTGGCCGCCCAGCACTTCACCCGTCAGCACCGTCCGCAGCGGCCCGTCCAGCCCGATCGCGCGGACCTTCGCCTCCTGCATGACCTGTGCGCCGTTCGTCAGCACCCCGAGCACGAGCCCGGACAGCGCCGCCACCGCCCCGGCCGCGTCCGGGTAGGCGGCCCAGCTCCGCCGGTAGCGCGCGACGAAGTCGGCGAAGGCCGCGTCCAGGTCGGCGGGCTCGTCCACCAGCAGCTCCCGGCAGAACGCGCGCAGGCGGCGCCGCCGCTGCTCCTCCACCGAGCACTCGCCCCGCTGCCACATCGCCAGGTGCGGCACCTCCAGCCGCTCCCAGAGCTCGGGCGCCTCCGCCAGGCGCGGATGGCCGGGGCAACGCGCCGACAGCCAGGCCGTGATCGCCGCGTCGGCGGCGCCCCGGTGGTCGAGCAGGGTGCCGTCCAGGTCGAAAAGGACGCCTTTGATCATCACAGTCCACGATAACCCGGTCAGGACATCGCCCCGGCGGCGAGGCGGGCCGCCGTCTCACCGGGCGGGTAGCCGAGGGTGAGGCCGCGGACCGACAGCGGGGCCTGCGCGAACCGGAGCTCGGCGTTGTCGGTGAGGATGTAGTCGAGTGCGGGGGAGTGGCCGCGGTGCGCGTCCAGCGCCGCCGCCTCCGGCTCGGCCAGCTCGGGCGGGAGCGCGTCCAGGTAGTCGGCGATCAGCGCGTCCAGGTCGAACAGCTGCGCGTACCGCTCGGCAGTCCCGGCCACCACCCGGATCAGCTCCTCCTCGACGGTATGCGCCTGGTAGACCAGGCCGGTGCCGCCACTCTTGGCGATCCAGCGCAGCGCCTCCTCGGCAGGAAGGGTGAACGCGCCGTACGGCTTGCGCCCGTACAGCAGCGCCTCGGCGATCCACCGGTCGCACCACAGCTCGTCGCGGTACGGCACCGGCGCGGCCGGGTCGAGCGTCAGCCCCTGGGCCAGCACCGGGTTCCACGCCGACACCATCGGGCTGCTGAACCGGCGCATGCGGGGGCCGAGCCAGTGGCTGAGCGCGTAGCCGTACCAGACGGTCACGACCTCGACCTGCCGCTCGGGGAGGTGGCGCTCGTAGGCGCCGTTCATGATCTGGCCGCCGTCGGGGTGCCGCCACGGGCCGGGAGGGATGCCGGTGCCGGCGGGGATCGGGGGAGTCCGGTAGTCGGGGTGCAGGATCCACGCGTCCGCCACGGTCTCTGCCCTTCGGGATCGGCGTATGCATTGCGGCCCAGAGTTCTAGAGTGACACATCGTGCATCGCCCTTCACTCCATTGCCCGATGCCGCGCCGATGCGCGTGGGCGTGGCCCCGGTCGCGGACCGCCGCCCTCCCGCCTGGCCGCGCACCTGGGAGGCTGGGCCCGCCGGTCACGTCGCGGTGCGCCGGCGGCACCCCGGCTGACGTGCTGATACTGCATCCGCTGCACGTGGGGGCGGGCGTGGCCCCGTGACCTTGAGGGCCACCGGCAGACGCCATGCCGGCCGTGCTCGACGGGATCCCCCTGACCGGTGAACGGGCGGGAGCCGGGACGCGTGGTGAAGAGGCGGCATCGCGCGGCCTGGTGAGCGGGCGGTGCCGAGTGATGCCGGGAAGGGGCGGGCTGGGGAGGGTCAGTGGTGGGCGCGGTAGGTGCCCGCGCGGCGGACATGGTCGATCATGATGCGTTCGGCGGTCTCGCCGTCGCCCGCCTCCAAGGCCGTCAGGATGCCCTCGTGCGCCTCCAGCTGGGCCTTGACCTGGGTCTCGTCCAGCCAGAGCGACGCCTCGGCGGGCACCGGGAAGCTGTCGCGCACCGACCTGGCATGCGCGCCCAGGAAGGCCGGGCCGCCGATGTCCACGATGCGCAGGTGGAAGCGCATGCTCTGCGCACCGAGCCGGTCGTTCCTGCCGTGCGCGGCGTCGGCGGCCATGGCGGCGTGCAGCTCGCGCAGCCCGGCCAGCTCCTCGGGGGTGATCCGGGAGGCGGCCAGGCGCGCGCCGAGCCCCTCGACGACCGCGCGCAGCCCGTAGTACTCGGCCAGCGCCTCCTCGCCCAGGTCCACCACGGTCGCCCCATGATGGGCCTCGTAGCTGATCAGCCGGTCCTTCTCCAGCCGGCGCAGCGCCTCGCGCACCGGCGTCACCGAGACGCCGAGCCGCTTGGCGACCTCGCCGGCCCGGAGCGCCGTGCCCCCGGGGATGCGGGCGTTGCGGATGTCGTCCAGCAGCACGCTGTAGACGTACTCGGCCTTGCTCATGGGCGGCCGCGGCTCGGTGGCTGACATGTCGTCAAGTGTCTCGCATTGCGGGCAAAGAGTTGACCTATCACATATTTCTTATAAGTTACATAGTCATGACGAGCCTCGCCGACCTGCGGGTCATCGACGCGGCGACCCTGTTCGCCGGTCCCTCGGCCGCCATGATGCTGGGCGACTTCGGCGCCGACGTGATCAAAGTCGAGCATCCCCGCCGCGGCGACCCGTCCCGGGGCCACGGCGCCTCCGTGGACGGCGTGGGCCTGTGGTGGAAGACGCTGTCGCGCAACAAACGCGCCGTCGCCGTCGACCTGTCCCGCGCCGAGGGCCAGGAGATCCTGCGCCGCCTGGCCGAGCGGTCCGACGTGCTGATCGAGAACTTCCGGCCCGGCACCCTCGAACGCTGGAACCTCGCTCCCGAGGCCCTGCTGGAGCTGAATCCGGGGCTGATCGTGGCCCGGATGACCGGGTTCGGGCAGACCGGCCCGATGGCCGCGCGGCCGGGGTTCGGGACGCTGGCCGAGGCCATGAGCGGGTTCGCGGCCATGACCGGGCAGCCCGACGGGCCGCCCACGCTGCCGCCGCTGGCCCTCGCCGACGGCATCGCGGGCCTGGCCATGTCGTACGCGATCATGGTGGCGCTGCACGCCCGCGAGCGCACGGGACGCGGCCAGGTGATCGACATGGCGATCATCGAGCCCATCCTGGGCCTGCTGGGGCCGCAGATGACCGCGTACAAGGCGCTCGGCGTCGTGCCGCGGCGCACCGGGAACCGCTCCAGCAGCAACGCGCCGCGCAACACCTACCGCACCCGCGACGGACGCTGGCTGGCGATCTCCACCAGCGCCCAGCCCATCGCCGAGCGCGTCGTCACCCTCGTCGGCCGGCCGGACCTCGTCGAGCAGCCGTGGTTCGCCACCGGGCACGGCCGCGTGCAGCACGTGGACGAGCTGGACGAGGCCGTCGCCTCCTGGATCGCCGAACGCGACGCCGGCGAGGTCATCGCCCGTTTCGAGGAGGTCCAGGCCGCGGTCGCGCCCATTTACGACGTGACCGACATCGCCGAGGACCCGCAGTACGCGGCCCTCGGCACGTTCGTGGAGGTGCCCGACGAGGAGCTCGGCACCGTCACCATGCAGAACGTGCTCTTCCGGCTGTCGGACACGCCCGGTGAGATCCGCTGGCCGGGGCGGCCGCTCGGCCGCGACACCGACGAGGTGCTCGCCGAGCTCGACTACTCCGGCGAGCGGATCGCCGCGCTGCGCGAGGCCGGGGTGATCGCGTGAGCGGGCCCGTGACGGGGGCGCCCGGGACGTGGCCGCCCGTGACATGGCTGTACGTGCCAGGCGACCGGCCCGAGCGGTTCGCCAAGGCGGTCGCGTCCGGGGCCGACGTGGTGATCATCGACCTGGAGGACGCGGTCGCGCCCGCACGGAAGGACGAGGCCCGCGCCAACGCCGTCGCGTACTTGCGCGCCCGCCGGGACGCGGACGCGGCGGTGCGGGTTCACGTCCGGGTCAACGACCTGGCCACGGCGCGCGGGCGCGACGACCTGGCCGCGGTCGGGGAGCTCGCCGACGCCGTGCGGCTGCCCAAGGTCGAGTCCGCCGCCGTGCTGGACGCCGTCACGGGCGCGCCCGCGTACGCGCTGCTGGAGTCGGCGGCGGGGATCGTCAACGCCCGGGACATCGCCGCGCACCCGCGGGTCGCCGGTGTCGCGCTCGGCGAGCAGGACCTGGCCGCCGAGCTGTCCATCACCGACGAGACCGCCATGAACCACCTCAGGCTGCAGGTCGTGCTCGCCGCGGCGGCGGCGGGGCTGCCGCCGGTGCCCATGTCCGTCTACCCGCACGTCAAGGACGAGGCCGGGCTCGTCGCGTCCTGCCGGGCCGGCCGCGCGCTCGGGCTGTTCGGCAGGACCGCGATCCACCCCCGCCAGATCCCGGCGATCAGGCGGGCGTTCCGGCCGTCCGAGGAGGAGACGGTCAGAGCCGCCGAGATCGTCGAGGCCGCGGAACGGGCCGAGCGGGAAGGGATCGGCGCGGTCGCGCTCCCCGACGGCCGGTTCGCGGACGCCCCGATCATCGCCCGGGCCCGCCACACCGTGGCCCTGTCCCGCCGCCTCGCCGACGACGGCCCCGCACCGCCCCGCTCGACGGATGACCGGCCATCAAGGGAGCGGCCGTCGGGGGGAGCGCCCGGCGGAGGGCGGGCCGTCGGGGGAGCGGACGGCTGATCGCCGGCCGGCAGGGGAGCCGCCGTCGCAGGATCGCTCCGCGACTGACGACGCAGAGACGCTCTCACCCCATGAAACACGCCCGGTGGAGGGCTGAAACGCAACATCGGTGAGGCGACGCTCATCGGGTTCGCCGGCGTGTGTGCCTCTTCGGCGGCGCCGACTTCTTCGCGCCGGCGTGGGCGGGTGTCACCGACGCGCTGGCCCAGGAGGTCGTCTTCGCCGCGCTGACCTTCGTGTTCATGGGCTACCTGCTGACCCGGCTGGGTCTCATCCAGGAGCAGGTCACCGTGCTGAACTCGGTCTTCGGGCGGCTGCGCGGCGCCGCCGGAGCGGCGAGCCTGGGGCGGAGAGCGGTAGCTTGCGTGACCAGCGGAGCCCCGTGCGAGCGCGACCATCGAACTCGTGCGGCGAGCCTGGGGCGGAGAGCGGTAGCTTGCGTGACCAGCGGAGCCCCGTGCGAGCGCGACCATCAGACGATCGCCGCGGTCGGCGAGGTGGACCCGGCCAGGACGTTCGGCCGGCTGATCGGCTGGTTCGTCGTCCCCACCCTGGTCATCGGCGTGCCGGCCCAGCCGTCGGGCTCGTCGCCGGGAGCCCCGGTCTGGTCTCGGGGGCCGTGTCCGCGCTGGGCCTGGCGATGACCAGGGTGGGGACGGGGTGACCGGGCTGCTCGCCTTCGTGATGTCGTGCCTGTTCCGCTGGACGGCGGGCGAGGACTAGGAGCCGCTCCACCAGCGGGCCGACAGCTCCTCGTCCGTGGGCGGCGGGCCGGGCAGCCCGCGGTGGGCCGGCGGCACCCGCAAGGCGTCCATCATCAGCGTCAGGTAGCGGTGGCGCAGCTCGGATACGCGCTTCTCGTCGCCGAGCTTGATCGAGGCGATCTGCTCGAACAGCAGCGCGATGTCCGCCGGCGTCACGTCCGGCCGCAGCACGCCCGCCTCCACGGCCCGGTGGTGGATCTCGGTGGCGAGCATTCCGGCCCTCCTGGCGTCCTGGCCGAGCTCCTCCGTGGGCGTGAACGTGCCGGCCAGCTTGATGGTCAGCGAGTTGGTGTCGGCGTCCACGATGCCCCGCAGGTAGCCGGCGAACGCCTCCCACGGATCGCCGTCGTCGGCCAGCGCCCGCTCCGTCACCTCGATGTAGAGCTTGAGCCCGTCGCCGCAGAGCTTCTGCAAAAGGGCTTCCTTGCTGGGATAACGACGGTAGAGTGCGCTGATCCCGACGCCCGCCTTCTCGGCCACGGCCGCGATGGGGGCGCCGGGATCGGCGGTGAAGACCGCCCGCGCCGCCTGGAGGATCAGCTCGTCGTTGCGTGCGGCCTGTGCCTTGCGGCCGCTCATCGGTGCGCTGCTCATACCTCCATTATAGGAACGTAGGGTTCCGTTCTGCTAATCCGGCCGTAGGCCGCGAGGTCAGGGGCGGCCCAGTGCCCGATACTCCCAGCCCGCCGCACGCCAGGCGTCCGCGTCCAGCGCGTGCCGGCCGTCCACGATCCGGGGGTGCCGGACCACCTGCGCCAGCGCCGAAGGCTGGATCTCGCGGAACTCGGTCCACTCGGTCAGCAGGACCACCACGTCCGCGTCCCGCGCCGCGTCCAGCGTGCTCGTTCCGTACCTGAGCTCGGGATAGGTGCGGCGGGCGTTGTCCAGCGCGGCCGGGTCGTACACCCGGACGTTGGCGCCCAGGCCGTGCATCGTCCGGGCCACGTCGAGCGCGGGCGCGTCCCTGATGTCGTCGGAGTTGGGCTTGAAGGCCGCGCCCAGGCAGGCGATCCGCTTGCCGTTGAGGTGGCCGCCGAGCAGCTCGCGCACCAGGTCGATGGTCCGGGAACGGCGGCGTCGGTTGATCGCGTCGACCTCGCGGAGGAACGACACGGCCTGGCCGACGCCGATCTCCTCCGCCCGATGGGCGAAGGCGCGGATGTCCTTGGGCAGGCAGCCGCCGCCGAAGCCGAGGCCGGGCTGGAGGAAGCGGCCGCCGATCCGGTCGTCGTAGGCGAGCGCCTGGGCCAGGTCCCGCACGTCGGCCCCGGTGGCCTCGCAGACCTCGGCCATCGCGTTGATGTACGAGATCTTGGTGGCCAGGAAGGAGTTGGCGGCCACCTTGACCAGCTCGGCGGTGGCCAGGTCGGTGACCACGGTCGGCGTGCCCCGCTCGAGGATCGGCTGGAAGGCCGCGATCAGGCGCTCGCGGGCCCACTCCGAGGACACGCCGAAGACCAGCCGGTCCGGCGCGAGCGTGTCGTCGACCGCGAAGCCCTCCCGCAGGAACTCCGGGTTCCAGGCCAGCTCCACGTCGTCACCCGCCGGGGCCAGCTCACGCAGGAGGGCGCCCAGCCGCGCGGCGGTGCCGACGGGGACGGTCGACTTGCCGGCCACCAGGCAGCGCCGGGTCAGGTGCGGGGCGAGTCCGCGTACCGCGGCGTCGACGTAGGTCAGGTCGCAGGCGTCCGAGCCCGGCTGCTGGGGGGTGCCCACGCAGAGGAAGTGCACGTCACCGTGGTCGGCCGCCTCCTCGTAGGAGGTGGTGAACCGGAGCCGGCCCGATTCGAGGGTCTTGGTCAGCAGCTCCGGCAGGCCCGGCTCGAAGAACGGCACCTGCCCGGAGCGGAGTTTCTCGATCTTTCCGGGATCCACGTCGAGGCCGACGACGTCGTATCCCAGCGAGGCCATGCAGATCGCGTGCGTCGCCCCGAGGTATCCGGTGCCGATCACGGTCAGCCGGGGGAGTTCGGCCTGGCTCATGTCAGTGTTCTTCCTTTCTCGCTTACCGAGCTCCGCGCTCAGGAACAGCTGTCCTTCTTGGTGAGCGGGCCACCGGTGACCTTGTTGTCGCAGGAGATCGTGTTTCCACCGGCTGTGTCGTTGATGCCGACGCCGCCTGAATTGCCGAGGTTGATGATGTTGGCCCGGAACACGTTGCCGGTGCCCCAGCCGTCCACGATCTCGTGGGTCTGGAAGCCGTCGGCGTTGGTGTTGCTGCCGGTGTTGCCCTCGATGGTGTAGCCGTTGCCCTTGACGTCCACCCACGAGTCGTTGTGCTTGGAGCCGCCGAGGTCGCCGCCGTCGAAGACGTTGCCGGCGATGGTCCCGCCGGAGGTGCCCTCCTTGATGTCGATCGCCTCGGCGGTGGCCCGGATCACGTTGCCGCGCACGATGTTGCGGTCACTGCGGTCCATCTGCCCGCCGGAGAAGGCGTCCCAGTTGCTCTCGGCCGTGCCGAGGTAGACGCCTTCGCCGAACTTCTCCCGGCGCAGGCCGGTCGCGTAGATCGTGTTGTACTGGACGGTGTTGTCGCTGCTGAAGTTGCGCAGGTGGATCGCTTCGTCCCCGATGTGGTGGACGGTCAGCCCCTGGATGATCGTCTTGCTGGTCTTGTCGGCCATCACGCCCTTCTGGCTGTTGCGGACGGTGAAGCCGACCAGCCGCCAGTGGCTGACCTGGTCGAGGTGGAACGCGTAGCCCTTCTTGACCCCGCCGCCGTCGACGATCGCCTCGGCCGGACCGCAGACGAAGATCGGCTCGGCCTCCGTCCCCGGGGTCGAGGCCACGAACCTGCCCGCGTACAGGCCGGGCTCGAGTGCGATCACCGTGCCCGGCTCGGCGGACCGCAGCGCGTCGGCGAGCCCGGCGGCGTCGCCGACCGTCACCGTGGCCTCGGGGCAGTCGATCTTGCCCTCCCCGGCGGGGACCGCGATGTCCGGCGGCTCCTGCGACGGGGTGAACTCCTGGGCCTCCTCCTCGCCGTCGTCCTCGACCTTCGACGTGCCGTCCTCCGGCTGCGTGTCCTGGGTGCGCGCGATCTTCGGCCGGATGTCCTCGACGGGGGTGTCCGAACCTCCGCCGCCGCCGCTGAACAACCCGTACACCAGCACCACGACGATCACCGTGATCACCGACCCGGCCAGCATCCCGACCAGGGTCTTCCGGTCGATGTCCAGGCGCATCGTTCAGCTCCTCTCGGCGGGCGCCCGGGCGCCGGCGGTCCGCAGGGTCCAGACCGGCCGCTCCTCCAGCGCCGCCTGCTTCTCGTACGGGTTGACGATCCGGTGGCCGACGCGCGGGCCGTCGCTGCGGATGGCCCGGAGTGCCGCGACCACGATCAACATGATCACGCCGAACCAGACCAGGTTCATCGGCTTGGCGATCCGCTTCACGGTGGTCCAGAAGCCGGCCGTGTCCTGCCAGCCGCCGGTGTTGTTCTGCGCGACGGCCAGGTTGCCCTTGGCCCGGCCGGTGTCGATCGCGCTGCGCCCGGCGCCGCCCAGGGTGTTGCCCGTGATCGCGGTGCCCTCGGCCGCGCCGAGCACCGAGATCGCGTGCAGCGAGGCCGACTGGACCGTGTTGGCCGAGATGGTGGCCTTGGCGTCCCGGAGGTAGATCGCGGTCTGGGTGTCGCGCACGATGTTGCCGCTGACCCGGGCCGACAGCACCCCGTCGCGCAGCGCGATCCCCTGGATGCGCTGGCCCCGCAGGCGGTTGCCGGAGATCTGGACGTCGGTGGCGTCCTTGCTCACCACGATGCCCATCTCCCCGCCGACGACCTCGGTGGTCTGCACGACGGGTTTGACGCCGCCCTGGATCTCCACGCCGTAGCGGCCGTTGTCGCGTGCCGTGCTGCTGATGAGGGAACTGCCGCCGAAGCTGCGCAGTGACTCGCCCGAGGCCGAGGGCCCGCGGGCCAGCGGCAGGCCGCTGATCGTGAACCCGTTGCCGGTGTTGCGCTCGGCCACCGAACCGGTGATCGTGACGTTCTGCGTGCCACGGGAGAGGACGAAACCGTCGCCTCTGCTGCCGGTCACGGTGGTGTTCTCGACGGAGGCGTTGCGGGCGAACCGGTGCAGCAGCACGCCGTGGACGAGGCTCCCCGTGACCGAGACGTTGGAGATCCGGGTCTCGTCCGAGGCCGTGATGAAGATGCCGTACGCGTTGCCGGTGATCTTCGTGTCGGTGATGAAGCCGGTGGCCAGATTGGCCTCCGGCAGCCGGTAGACGACCTTCCGCGCGCCCGCTCCGTCGGTGATCTCGACCCTGTCGTCGCTGCCCCTGCTGGGCACGAGGAGCCCGTTGGGCAGCAGCATCCGCTGCCGGGAGGCGGCCGATCCGGGATCCGCCTGCGTGGCGCGGACCTGGTCGGCCGTGCCGGTCGGCCGGTCGCTGCCGGTCAGCGCCAGCCCGCCGGTCGGACCGCTCCAAAAGCCGAGATGCTCCACCAGCGTGTGGCTCATCTTCAGCTCCCCGCCGACGGCGCGCAGGTAGGCTCGGCCGTCGGAGACCTTCGTGTCCGCCGTCCTGGCCTGGGCGTCCCAGCTGGTGATCCGCACCGGGTTCTGCGCCGAGCCGTTGATCCGGATGCTCGCCCCGAAGCCCACGATCGAGACGAACCTGCCGGGCTCGCTGGCCATCCGGATCACGAGCGGACCGGTCGCGTTCTGCAGCACCAGCTTGGCTCCCGGGCCGAGGAACACGTTGATGCTCAGCACGTACGAATCGTCGGACTGCTTCTGGAACTCCTCCAGACCCAGGCGTTCCAGGTCGGCGACCCGGTACGGCTCGCGGCGCTGCGGCAGCACCAGCGTCTGGCCGTTGGCGGAGCTGGAGATGTGCGGCACCCGGGCCTGGGCGGCCGCCGGCCCGCCGCGCGCCAGCGCGGAGGACAGCGTCGCCCGGGTCTGCATGATGCGCAGCTCCTCCTGGTCGACCAGCGTCGACTGCTGCTGGGCCTCCGCCTGGGACGCCGCGTTGACACCGGGCGGCGGAGCCGGGCGATCGGTATAGGACAAGTATCCCCAGGTCCCGGCCGCGGCCAGGCACAGCACCAGGATCACCAGAGAGGCGCGGCTCTTGCGCCGCCGTGAGCCGCTCATCCTCTGCCTCCCGCCAGGGGAGTCGGGGCCGTGCGCACCGGCTGCCGGTGCCTTCGCAGATTGTCCTCGTGCGCCAGGGGGTCCGGCTGGGGCGCGGGCGCCGGGCGCAGCTCCACGGCCGGCCGCTCTTCGAGCACCCGCTGGAGTTCGTACGGGTTCCGGATCCCGCTGCGGTCCAGCCGCCGTTCGACCGCGGCGCGGGACCGGAGCGCCGACACGATCACCAGGAGGAAGACCCCGAACCAGATCACGTTCATCGGCTTGACGTAGCGCGAGGCCTTGACCCAGAACGACGAGGTGTCCTGCCACCCGTCCTCGTTGTTGTTGTGCTTGTTCACCCGGCCGCCGGCCCGTGCGACGCTGATCGCGCTGGTCCCCGAGCCGATGACGGTGTTGCGGGTGATCTCGGTCTCCCCGGCGTCGCCGATCACGGTGATCCCGTGGGCGTTGGGCTTCGCCGGCGTGGTGATCGTGTTACCGACGATCTTGCCGTTGGAGCCGCGCAGGTAGATCCCGGTGACTGCTCCTGTGATCGTGTTCCCGGCGACGTGCGCGCCGGTCGCCCCGTCCCTCAGCGCGATCGCCTGGCGGCGCTGGTTGGTCAGCTTGTTGCCGGAGATCTGCACTCCGGCGGCGCCCTCGCGGACCACGATGCCCATGTCTCCGCCGATGATCTCGCTGGTGTGCACGGCCAGCCGGCTGCCGCCGAGCACCTCGATGCCGTACCTGCCGTTGTCGCGGGCGACGCTGTCGTTGACCGAGCTGTCGCCGTAGACGGCCAGCGACTCGCCGCTGGCCGAGGGGCCCTGCGCGAGCGCCCGCCCGTTGAGCGTGAAGCCGTTCCGGCCGTTCCGCTCCGCCCGGCAGTCGGTGATCCGCACTTTCTCGGTGGCCCGCGACAGCACGAAACCGTCGCCGCCGCTGCCACGCACCGTCGTCCGCTCGATGACCGCGTTCTTCGCGAACCGGTGCATGAACACGCCGTGCACCAGGCTGCCGTCGATCTCGTTGTCGATGATGCGCGTCTGGTTCGAGCCGGAGACGAAGAGCCCGTAGGCGTCGCCGGTGATGACGCTGTGCTCGATCGATCCGGACACCAGCTCGTCGGCGAGCACGTGCGTGGCGGTGCCCGGTCCGATCGGGCTGGTCTCCACGTCGCCGAAGTTGCTCCCGCCCCGGTCGGTCCCGGCCTTGGACAGGCGCTCGCGCTTGTCCTGGTGGCGTTGCGCCTTGGTCCGGTGCCGGTAGACGCTGGCCGGCCGCTCGGTGCCGGTGAGCGCGATGCCCCCGGTGCGTCCGCTCCAGAAACCCAGGTGGGAGACGTGGGTGTACGACATCTCGAAGTGGCCTCCCACGGCCCTGATGTAGGCGCGGCCGTCGGTCGTGACCTGGTCCGGCTTGCGGGTCCGCACGTCCCAGCTGGTGATCCGCACCGGCCGCTTCGCGGTGCCCTCGATCTTGATGTCGCCGCCGAACGCGATGATCGAGCTGAACGAGCCGGGCAGGCTGCCCATGCGCAGCGTCAGCGGCCCCCGCAGCTGCAGGGTCGCCCCGTCGGCCACGAAGACGTGGACGCCCAGCAAGTAGGAGCCGTCCTTCATCTTCCGCAGGTAGCGGCCCTTCTCGACGGCGGCCAGGTCCTTCACGGTGTAGGGGGCCGAGGTGCTGCGGGCGGGCAGCACCAGGGTCCTGCCGTGCGCCGACACGAAGATCTGCGGCTGCTTGCGCTGCGCGGCCGCCACGCCGCCGGCCTGCATCAGAGCCGTGAGCGCGGCGCGGACCTGCACGATCCGCTGGTCCTCGACGTCCACCAGGATCGCCTGCGCCTCGGCGTCGACCGCCGACAGCGTGCCGGCCTTCAAGGTGTCGTCGTCGGCCATGACCGCGTCTTCCAACGGAACGGGGGCGTCCTCGGGCTCCTCCGTGTTCTCCGGATCGGCGCTGCGCGACGGAGCCGGCCCGGCGGTCACGCCGGCCCCCGGCGTGGCCGTGGTCTTAGGCGTGGCCGTGGTCTTCGGGGGCTTGCCGGTCGCGGTGGTCCTCGGAGTCGCGCTGGACTTCGGCGTCGCCGAGGGTTTGCGCGCGCGGGTCGTCGGAGCCGGGCTGTCCGTCGGCTCCTCCTCCTCGGCCGGGGTCTCCTCCTCCGTCGGCCTCTCGCTCTGCGCAGGGCCCGGGGTGTCCGTCGGGATCTCGGGTTCCACGGGGTTGACCTGCGCCCCCGTACCGGACGTCGAGGCGGCGGAGGAGGCGGATAAGGCCGCCACGCCGCTTCCCGCCCCGATGACCAGCACCGCGGCGGCGAGCGCAGCACGGATGAGCCGCGCCATCAGCCCACGCCCTTGAGCGTGGCCGCGCTCTGACCGGCCCCGCCCACCTGGTCGGACGAACGGGTCAGCCAGCCCTGCTTGTTCATCGTCAGGAACGCCCACAGCTTGATCGGCAACGCGATCATGATGACCACCAGGCAGAGCAGCGGCAACAGCAGGATCTCACCCGGGTGGCGGCGCAGGTGCGACCAGCCGCGGATGCCCCGCCCGAGGAGCAGCCAGCCGACCGCCAGCCCGATGCCCGCAGGGGTCAGCTCCAGCCTGCTGAAGAACAGGTAGGCGAGCGTGATGCCCATGGTCACCGGGGTGAGCAGGATCTGCAGCACGGTCACCTTCGTGACCAGCGGGGTCTTCCACAGCCAGCCCTTCCACAGCGCGGTCAGGTAGCAGCGGTAGGAGTTGCGGCTCCACCGGATGCGCTGCTTGACGAAGGCGCGGAAGGAGTCGGGGAACATCGAGATGGCGCGGGCCGTGGATTGGTGCACCGTCTTGTACCCCGAGGCGAGGACCAGCCAGGTCAGGCGGCCGTCGTCGCCGGCGATGCACCGGCGGCCGAGGAAGAACTCGTTCTCCAGGTGGTGGACGACAGGGAGGATGGCCGCGCGGCGGTAGGCGGCGGTCCGGCCGGACAGGCAGGCCACGCCTCCCCTGCTGCCCATCGCGGGCACGTAGTCGTAGTAGCGGAGGTTGACCAGCCAGTCCGCGATCCGCCGCCATACGCTGGTGGTGCGCTGGTACACGTTCTGCTGGGTGCCGACGCCGCCGACCGCCGGGTCCTCGAAGGGCATCTGCACGGCATCCAGCAGGCCGGGCTGCCACCAGGTGTCGGAGTCGGCGAAGACGACGATGTCGCCCCGGGCCTCCCGGATGCCCACCCCGAGCGCGGAGCGCTTGCCCGCGTGCTCGTACACCAGGACGCGCAGCCGGGGGTCGGTCACCTCGCGGAGCCTCGCGTGGCACTCGGTGTCGCCGACGTCCACCACGATGATCACTTCGTACGGGTCCTGGGACAGCCAGCTGTCCAGGCAGCGCACCAGGATCTCGGCGTCCTCCCGGTAGGACGGGACCACGACGGAGACCGACGTCCGGTAGCCGTTGACGATCGGCTTGGCGAGCCGCGACAGCACGATCCGGTAGATCCACAGTCCCCAGACGAGCATGCCGGCCAAGCCCAGAGGGATCAGATCCCGCCATGAGCCGTTCGCGCTGGAGCGGACGACCCATTCGTAGGCAGCATCAAGCCAGTTCGAATCAGACACACAGAGCCTTCCCCCGCACTTCCCCCCGGCTCGTGCGTGATCATGGTGACGCAGTCGGTCACAGACAGACAGATAGAGAAGGTATGGGAGTGATTTGCGGTAGAAGTTCGGACCGTTCCAATCGTTACCAATTTGACGAGTTTGCCACATGGTGTTATTGGGGTTGATGAGGCCAGTCAGCCCTCTGGCCGGGCTCTCTGTCGATGAGTTGGTATGGTGCCCAGGTTGCACCGCTTGGGGAGTACGGCAGCGCGTAAGGGAGAGGGATCGCGACGATGCAGGCGTCAGAGATCCCGCGTGCAGTGGCCGCGGCCATGTCGACCGCCTCATCACTCGGCCTGACAGCCGACGACGCGATCGTCCTTCATGACTCGAACAAGCTCACCCTGCGTCTGCTGCCGTGTGACGTCCTGGCCCGGGTGGCACCTGTAGCGCATCAGGTCGCGGAGCTCGAAATCGAGCTGGCTCGACGGCTCGCCGAATCCGGGAGCCCTGTGGCCGTTCTCGAGCCGCGAGTGGAGCCACGTGTCCACGAGCGTGATGGCTTCGTGGTCACACTGTGGAACTACTACGAACCTGCGACGCCTCGAGAGGTCTCACCAGCCGACTATGCCCATGCGCTCGAGCGGCTGCATGCCGGCATGCGCAAGCTCGATGTCCCGACGCCGCACTTCACGGATCGCGTCGAGCAGGCTCAACAACTCGTGGCCAGCCGCGACCGCACTCCGGCGCTCGCGGACGCGGACCGGGAGCTCCTCGGCGACACGTTACGGAACCTGAGACGAGCCATCGGCGAGCGCGGCGGCGCCGAACAGCTCCTGCACGGCGAGCCGCACCCTGGCAACGTGCTCACCACGAAGAACGGGCTGCTGTTCATCGACCTCGAGACGTGCTGCCGTGGGCCTGTCGAATTCGACCTCGCCCATGCGCCCGAAGAAGTCGGCGAGCACTATCCGGGCGTCGACCAAGGCTTGCTACGCCAGTGCCGGATCCTCGTGCTGGCGATGATCACAACATGGCGCTGGGATCGAGGCGACCAACTGCCCAACGGGCACCGGCTGGGCACAGAGTGGCTCAGCCAGATCCGAGCAGCGCTCGATCGCGACGGGCCGGACACCCACGGCTGATCGCGGGGCCTTCGAGGTCGTGGCCGGCCGGCTGTTGATGCCGGGATCGACCGTGATCCCGCTCTCGGCTGGTCGTGGGCATCTTGTCGCGGAGCGGGGTGCCGGTGGTCCGTCGTCTTCCATGGTCAGCGCCGGCGTCCCGGGCCGGAAGGCGAGCCGCAGTCACACTCTCGGGCCGGTGCGCCGCCGCCACGTGGTCGCCTGCCCCGAACGCCGACCCCGCCAGTGCGCGCCCGAATCCACGGGGACGCGCGACGGGAGTCGCATGAACGACTTCTCTAGCGACGCCGACAGATCATCATCTCTGTGGTGGGGCTCTCCCTGAGCAGGCGGACGAGCCGCCGTTCCAGTGGATAAAGCAGGGATCCCGCCAGGCCGCCGGTCTGTTCGCTCAAAGTGACCCCGCGCAGGATGCCACCCCAGAACTTGCGCCAGATGGGGTTCGCATCGACCTGGGCGTTCATGAGCACGAGCATCGGCACCCGGCGCATCACGTCGAACCCGGCCTCGTCCAGAGCCTTGGTGATCCACGGGAGCGTGCGGTTGACCTGATGGTCGCCGCGTTGCTCCGGCCGCTGCAGGAAGTTCTCCGACATGATGAAGACGCCGCCAGGACGCAGGACCTCGGCAATGGAACGCAGGGCCGCCTTGTAACGGGCGTCGTCGGTGATGTGAAAGAGCATGTCCATGGCCGAGACCGCGTCGAACGAGCCCGGCTGGAGCACGTCGCCGGGCTCGGCGATGTCCAACTCATGGAACTCCACGCCGGGGAAGCGCTCGCGCAGCCGTTCGACCGCCGCGTGGGTGAGGTCGCAGCCGACGATCGACTTGACGCCCAGCCGCTGCCAACGTCGGACATAGAAGCCGGTGCCCGAGCCGATGTCGAGGACGTGGGCGTCGCGCAGGCGCAGGGTCGCGGCCTCGCGATCGAAGACCTCTGCGCGGATGCGGTACATCCAGATGTTGAAGGCGCGGCCCAATGCCGCGTAGCCGACGCCACTCTCGGTCCAGTCGGACTCCAGGCGGCTCTCCCAGAATCCCTTCAGTTGATCGTGGGTCTTCATCCGGCAATCCTAACGGCAAATGATCGTCTCGTCCGGCGCCCGCACAACGGAGCCGAGGGACGAGTGAGGGCCAGAAGCGAGTTCGAGAACACCCGGGATGGTGCCGGGGCGTGTCGTCGAGCCATTCGTGCGAGGTGACGGCCACGGTCCAGGGGTGTGTCGGTCATTGCGTGGTCGTGGTGGGTCGAGCCCATGTGGTGAAGAGGGTCAGGGCGAGCGTGGGGAAGACGACTCCGGCGGTGAGGGCTGCGGCGATCGCCCCCGCCTCGCCGGCTCCGCCCGCGGTGGCGCTGCCGTACACGGTGGTCATCACGGCCAGGCCGAGCGCGCCGCCGAGTTGCTGCATGGCCTGGTTGAGGCTGGAGGCGGCGGCGACGTGGGCAGGCGGCGCCTGCTGCAGGATGACGGCGGTGAGCGGCGCGATGGTCAGCCCCGCGCCGAGGCCGAGCAGGACGAACGGCCCGAGCAGTCCGCCCGCGAACGTGTCGGCGGCGTCGATGCGCGACATCCACACCAACCCGGTGAGCAGGCCGAGCATCCCGAGTGAGCCGACGATCCGCTCCCCGTAGCGCGTCACCAAACGGCTGGTCAGGAAGTTCGTGACGAGCAGTGCGGCGGTGAAGGGAAGGACGGACATCCCGGTCTGGAGCGGGGTGAAGCCCAGGGCGTTCTGGGTGAACAACGCGGCGAAGTAGAGGAAACCGGCCTGGCCCGCCGGGATGAGCATCATGGCCAGCAGCGGGGCCGCGCTGCGCATCCTGGTGAAGAAGCTCAGCGGCACGACCGGGGCGGGGTGGCGCCGGTCGAGCTGCTCATCCTGTTCGGGCCCCAGGGGGAACGCGCTCACGTACGTGCCCGGCCGCGCCCGAACGGCGGCTGACCCGCGGGGGTCTCATCGGGGGTCACCTCAGCGACCGACGGATCAGTCCCGGGCGTCCACCAGGGACTCGTAGGCGGTGGCTGGCTCAGAACGATCATGGTAGGACCCTCTCCAGGCAATACTGTCAGTCGATCATCATGCTGGAGTCGCCCACGCTGATCACCGCCAGACCGTCCTGCATATCTTCCAGGTAGAGCTCTTCGTCGAAGCGGCGCCGGTCGATGACGCGTCCCGTGCGGGCGTCGAACTTGACGAGTGTCCGCGCGTCCTCCGCCGCATAGGTGTGCACGCCGTCCGTCAGGACGGTGTCGACCACCGTGGGCGGAGCCCGGCTGGTGCCGTCCACGGAATCGAGCCAAGCACCGCTGCCGCTCACGGGGTGGCGCCAAGCTATGCGGCCGTCGGCGACGCGGTGGGCGACGACCTCTGTTTCGGTGCGCACCGTCAGGAGATCGCCGGCGACACCGAAGGCGTCCGAAAAGCTGTCGTTCGCGGGTCTCGTCAACGGGGCGCGCCAGAGGATCTTCCCGTCCACGGCCCTGCGCACGACAAGACCGTCGATGTCCGCCAGCGCCAGGCGATCCGCGCCGATCGCTCTGCTCTCGTAGAGCGCCCCGTCGGAGAAGGTCCACAGCAGCCTTCCGTCATCGGGGCTGAGCGCGACGTTCACGTCTCGATCGCCCACCTCTCGATCGCCGCGCCTGTGGACGACGAGCACCGCGCCGCCCTCGCCCCGGGCCTTGCTGATGGGACCGCACGACGGGGACTGGTAGGACCATCGGATCGCGCCCGTGCGGCTGTCCAGGGCGTCGATGCGGCCATCGTGCAGGACCACCAGGACCGGCGTGGAGCCGTGGCGGGCGACGGACAGCCCCCAGGGCGTCACCCCTTCCTCATCGGATGCCTGGTGGGCGCGTGGGAGCGGCCCGTCGGACATGTGGGCGCGCCAGGCGATGCGAGCGGCCGGCACGTCGATGAGCGTGACTCGACCGTCCCGCCAGGCGACTGCGTAGTACCGCTCGTCCACGCGGATGTGCGGCCCCAGCTCATGGTCCCAGCGATGCTGGTACACCCAGCTGTCGATTCCGTCGGCGAGCCGTACGGCGGCCACTCCGTACCCGCGACGCATCACCTGCACGTCGCCGAAGATCTCGCCGTACTTGTCTGCCTTGTTCAGAACGTCGATGGGAGGGGTTCCGCGTCCCGGCGGATTCCACGGCTCAGGATGGCCCGCCATGCTCGTGATGGTCTCTCCCGGCCAGCCGATGAGACCCACCAGGACGATGCTGACGATCGCGCCGGCGACGGCTTGGACCACTCGCATGAGATCCAGCATGCCCCTTATATCCCTGGCATGGCCGTCATTCTCCGGGCACGCCGATCATCACCATGGCCTCAGCCCGTGTCCCGATGCGACGAACGGCGGCTGTCAGTTGATGATGGCGCCGCCGCT
Organism: Nonomuraea sp. SYSU D8015; assembly: GCF_008065375.1. GTDB lineage: Bacteria > Actinomycetota > Actinomycetes > Streptosporangiales > Streptosporangiaceae > Nonomuraea. The sequence goes on along the minus strand of NZ_VJYI01000011.1, from coordinate 288,426 downwards.
GATATCGACCGTGGCGGCGGTCATCATGCGGGCCTGGTCGGGGGCGACGAACACGGCCGTGTTGCAGGCATCGTCCAGGTCGTCAGACGCACCGGCTTCGGGGATACCGCTGGTCACGATGGTGATCGCCCGGATACCCTGCGGGCCGAGTTCGCAGCCGGCTGTCGGCGCATGGCCTCCTGGGCCTCGAAGGCCACGAGGGTGCCGCCCAGGCTGTAGTTCCGCAGGGGCTCGCCGCCGCCGCCGAAGATCAAGATCACACGTGAGCCCTGTTCGGCCATGTGGCGGGCCGTGGCCTGGGAGGTGAGGAAGGTCGACCGGGTGATCGAGTCGATCGGCCGGACGAAGTCCTCCACCTCCATGTCGATGAACGGGGTGCCTTGGACGTCGCCGTGGCTGATGAGGTTGAAGCAGATGTCGATGCGCCCGGCCTGGGCAGCGACGGTTGGCCAGATGCACTCGCGCACCCGCGGCGGCGAATGCCCCGGCCATCGCAACTCCGATCCGGCTGGCCCCATAGACGATGGCCACCTTGTTTTCCGGCATGTGTCTCACATCCTCGAATGCTCGGAAGGGCAGTGATGTCCCATTGGTTTTGAGTAACGGTGAGCTGAAGCCGGAGCCGCTCTGTATGGCTCCTGCCCTGTGGGACCTTTTCAGGCCGCGAAACTCATCGACCGGCAGCGCCAGCATGACCGGCCACCGGGGTGCCGGACCTGCCTCTTGCCCGGGTGATGACGAGGCGGGCGGCGTGCCTGCGCGCGGGGACCGGCTCCCGAAGCTGTCTCAAACCCCCAAAGTAGCTGTGAGCTAGATCACGGTTGAGGTTGACCTCGGGTCAGGGTGGAAGCTCGGCGCAGCGGCACGACGCCGACCCGGACATAACAGATTCGAAGGAGCAACCCACCATGACGCTCGCCCTTTCCGACCAAGAAATGAGCATCCTGCGGACTGCCGCGTACGGCGCCGTGTCGCTGATGGCCGCCGCCGGTGCCGCCGGCAAGCCCCACAAGAGCGCCACCACGGCGGCATCGCGCTGGGCTCGGCCACCGGCCTGGTCGGGCACGTGCTCGCCGAGTACCCCAAGGGCAAGGACCTGGGCGGCAAGGCCGTGGCCGAGATCGCCGACCGCGTGCTGCCGGCCCTGACCGCGGCCATGAACCTGCTGAAGAAGCAGGATCCGGCCGAGGCCGGCAACTTCCGCAGCGCCGTCCTCGTCGCTGTCGAAACCGCCCAGATTCACCAGGATGGGCCGAGCCCCACCATGGCGGAGATGGCCCGCAAGATCACCGAAGCCCTCGACGCCGCCAGGATAACCGCTGCGGACAGCGGGGCCGTGCCGGAGGCGGCTGCGGGGCAGGACCGCCCGGAGCTGCAGAAGGCGATCGAGGAGATCGTCGAGTCCGGTTTCGCCGGGGTGTCGCTGCGCGTGCACGATGAGCGGGGTGAGTGGGCCGGCAGCGCCGGGGTGGCCGAGCTGGGCGGGACCGCCAAGCCGCCGATCAATGGACACGTCCGGATCGGCAGCAACACCAAGACCTTCACCGCGACCCTGGTGCTGCAATTGGTGGCCGAGGGCAAGATCGGGCTGGACGTCCCAGCGGCGGACTATCTGCCCGAGTTCGGGCTGGACCGGCGGATCACGGTGCGGATGCTGTTGCAGCACACCAGCGGGGTGTTCAACTTCAGCGGCGAACTCCACCACGACGGGACGGTCGCGCCGGGCATCCCTATCCCCTACGGCACCACGGGCAAGGAGTGGGTGGACAACCGGTTCAAGACCCACCGGCCGGAGGAGCTGGTACGTCTGGCGTTGTCCAAGCCGGCACGGTTCGAGCCGGGCACGGACTGGAGCTATTCCAACACCAACTACGTGCTGGCCAGGCTCCTGATCGAGAAGGTCGCCGGCCGCTCGCTAGCCGAGGAGATGCAGCGACGGATCCTGGGGCCGCTCGGGCTGTCGGGCACTGTGGTGCCGGACGCCTCGCCAGAGATCCCCGAGCCGTACGCCCACGCCTACTACCGGTACGAGGACGCCGACCGGCAGCAGACGCTCGACGTCACCCGCCACAACCCCTCCTGGATCTCCACCGGCGGTGACATGATCTCGACCACCCAGGACCTGCACACCTTCATCTCCGCGCTGAACGGCGGCAAGCTCCTGCCGGCCGAGCTGCTGGCCGAAATGCGCACACCGCACCCGACGGGCATCCCGAAGATGGGCTACGGCCTGGGGGTGTTCGTGCAGGACACCGGCTGCGGCGGCACCGTCATCACCCACAACGGCGCCCTGGTGGGTTCCGCGGCGCTGATGTACAGCACGCCCGACGGCAGCAAGACCCTGACCGCGTCGCTGAACTGTGTGGACGACGCCGACCTGTCCATCGCAGCAGCATTCCAGAACGCCCAGCAAAGGCTCGTCAACGAGGTGTTCTGCGGCGGGCAGACCGATCCGGCTCAGCCGACGCACTGAACACCTATGACCGTACGCCGCGAGCTCAACGAGCTCGCGTGGCCAGTCCATACGCTCGGCCGTGGTGTGCGTAGTCGCCGAGCTCGAGCACGAGGCAGGCTGAGCAGATGATGAACGGAGTCACGATCGGGCAGGCGGCGGCATTCGTCGGCGTCACGGTGAAGACGGTGCGGCACTACCACAAGCTCGGCCTGGTCGAGGAGCCGGAACGCGACAGCTCCGGTTACCGGCGGTACGGATCGGCCGAGTTGTTGCGGCTGGTGCAGGTCCGGACGCTGGCCGCCGCCGGGGTGCCGCTGGCCGAGATCGGGCCCCTGCTCGACGCCGACGCCGCGGTGTTCGCCGCCGCGCTCGCCGACGTCGAGCGGCAGCTCACCGAACAGATCGAGGAGTTGATCGCGCGGCGTGACACGCTGCACCGGCTCGCCGATGGCGACCGGGCCCTGCTGCCCGACCGCGCCGTGGGGCTGCTGCAGCGGCTGGCCGGCCTCGGCTTCCCCGCGGACGAGGTGGCGGCCACCAGGGAGGGCTGGGTGCTGGCCAGCGCCCTGGTCCCAGAGGGCTTCGACGACTACCTCACCCATGTCGAGCACGCCCTCGAAGACCCCCGGTTCGTCGCCTTGATCAAGCGCGGAGCCGAAGCCGCGGCCTGGGAACCGGACGACCCGCGCATCGCCGAGCTCGCCACCGCCATGGCCGACCACTTCCTCGCCAACCCCGCACAGCTGATGATCGTGACCGGTCGGCAAGCCCGCACCGAGGCCGCGACCCGGTACAAGCTGATCGCCCTCCACGGCGAAGCGCAGGGATCGGCCGCGGCCCGGGGGGTCGCGCTCGTCGAGGCCAAGCTCCGCGCCGCCGGCATCCATACTCCCAGACCAGACTCCCACTGACCGCGCCGTGCTCCGGTCCTCCGACGCCGGCGACCGGCCGGGATCTGCCCACAGACACCGCTGGAGCGGCTGCACGGCAGCAGGCCGGGTCTTCGTCCTCCTCGTGGCGCATGGGCGCCTGCCGGCAACCACAGCCCTCGCCCCGCCCGGCGAGGGCGCCGACCCCAGCACTGGGGCTGACCCACCAGCACCTTCCCGGCATGACCGTGGTCGCCATCACCGGCGAAATCGACCGCACCAAGAGCACCCAATCGGCTGACTGCAATATGTCCATCGGTGTGTGCTTGCTCATCCCGGTGCCGCACCCACAGAACAGGGATGGCCCCGAGCCGAATACGCCCTCGTTCGCAGGAATGTCGGTGGACACTCGAGCCGCACGTGCTCGGCCGACTCACCGGGCCTGCAGGCGAGTGACACAACGCGCCGCCGAGCAGGGGCTCTCCTGCGCTGTCGGCGTACACGTAGAAGTGTCCAGGGTGAGATCGCGTGCACCGGTTACCCGGTCAGCGGTGCTCCTGGCCGTTGGGACATCTTTCCCGGCCGTTTTCAGGAGGTTTCGCCTGGCAGGCCTTCACGACGTCTCGTCCTGCTCGTCCTCGGGGACGAGGCGCGCCTGGTGGGCGAGCAGGCCTGCCTGGGTGCGGTTCGCCAGGCCCAGCTTGTCGAGCAGCCGGGACACATAGCTCTTGACCGTGGTCTCCGAGAGGAACAGCCGCGCCGCGATCTCGCTGTTGGTCAGCCCGTCGCCGAGGCAACCGAGCACGTCGCGCTCGCGCTCGCTCAGCGCGTCGGCCTTCTCCCGCGCGGCTCTGGTCTGGTCGTCGGTCCTGGCAGAGCGGGAGACGAGGTGGCGGGCGGCGGCCGGAGACAGCACGGTGTGCCCTTGGGCCGCCACTTTGACGAGGTCGAGCAGGTCCTCCGGCGGGGTCGACTTGACAAGGAAGCCGCTCGCCCCGGCCGCCAGCGCCCGCAGTACGTGGGTGTCGGAGTCGAACGTGGTCAGGGCGACCACCGCCGGCGGGGCGCTCATCCTGGCGATCTCGGCCGTGGCGGTGATCCCGTCCACGCCCGGCATCCTGATGTCCATCAGCACCACGTCGGGAGATGTGCGCAGGACGGCTTCCACCGCGTCGGCGCCGTCCTCGGCCTCCGCGACGACCTCCACCTCCCCGCCCGCCACGAGGATGGTGCGCAGGTGACGGCGGACCATGGGGTCGTCGTCGGCCACGAGCACTCTGATCATCCGGTCTCCCGCCGTTCGTTGTGCTGGGGGGCCTCGCCGGTGGGGACGGAGGCGGGCAGGGCGGCCGACACCCGGAACCCGCCGCAGGGGGCCGGGCTCGCCTCGAAGGAGCCGCCGAGCAGGGAGACGCGGCGTCGCAGTCCGTCGAGACCCGTTCCGGAGCCGCTCGCCGCGAGGACGGTGTCGCCGGAACGCGGGGCGGGGGCGTTGGTCACCGTCACGGTCATGGCGCCGTGGTCGTAGGTCAGTTCGACGTCCACGCGGGCTCCCGGCGCGTGCTTCATGGCGTTGGTGAGCGCCTCTTGCAGCACCCGGTACGCGCCCCGGGCAACGGCCGGGGTCACCGCCCTCGGCTCGCCGGTGACGTGCAGGGTGGTCGGGTTGCCCGCCGAGACGGCCGCCTCCACCAGGGCGCTCACGTCGGCAGGGGCGAGTATGACGTGCGGCGGCTCGCCCGGCTCGTGCTCGTGGCCGCGGCGCAGGATGCCGATCAGGTCGCGCAGCTCGGTCAGGGCACGCGAGCCGGTGCGGCGGATGTGCTCGGCGGCGGCCTGGGCGGCGCGGTCTGTCGTGGACACCTTCAGCGCGCCGGCGGCCAGCACGATCTCGGTGACGTGGTGGGTGACGATGTCGTGCATTTCACCGGCCAGCCGCTGCCGCTCCGCCGCCTTGGCCTGCTCGGCCAGCAGGTGCCGCTCGCGTTCGGCGCTCTCGGCCCGTCCGCGGAGCGATCCCACCAGCTCGCGGCGCGCCCGCACGTACAGGCCGAGCACGGCGGGCAGGACGACGGTGGTGATCCCGGCGTACATGGTCTCCCAGGACGGGGTCCACGGCCGGGTGGCGGCCACCGCCAGGACCGCCACGTACGCCAGCACCTCGCGGCGCGGCAGCGTGTGGGCCAGACCCCACATGATCACGGGCGTGCACAAGGGCGCGGTGACCGGCATGACCGGATTGACCGGGGTGAACATCCCCGCGACCAGCGTGTCGCCCACAGCCGCCACGGCCGTCGCGGCGGCCGTGACCACGGCGACCGCTCGGGGGAAACGGGGAAGCGCCGGCAGGCAGGCGTTCACGGCCAGGCTCAGCACCAGCCCGGCGGCCGGGCCGAGCGGGCCGCCGGTGCGCTGCACGTTGAGGTAGATCGCGACGTCGAGGAGCGCGAACGCGGCCATGACGAAAACCAGGAAGACAACCGCCCTCCTGGCCTCGCTCGGCTGCGGTGTGGTGGTGGTCACGGTCCGTTGAGGCGGTCGCATGCGGGCACCGGCGTCGTGGCGGTGCTGCCCGGCCGCTCGGTGATCAGGTGAGCCACCCGTTCGCTGCCCGCCTTCGGCACCCAGCGCGGCCATGGCTTCCCGCTCACCGATGGCGTGCCGGTCCGCGCGAACGATGTCCAGGCGGCCACCATATCCCGGGCCACGGACTGCTGGAGCGCGGTGAGCGGGACTCGCTCGCCGTCCAGGCTGATCGGCTTGTCCTTGACGTCGAACAGATACAGCAGCTCGGAGGCGTGTCCGGCGCCGGCGGGGAACGCCGGCGGGGACGGGATGAACGGCGGGGCGGTGTCGTCGCCGAACACGTAGGCGTACACGGGCACGCGGCGGGCCAGGGCGTCGCGGTCCTCGGCATGGGGGCACGCGAAGACGGCGTCGGTGTAGGGGGCCGCCCAGGCCTCGCTCGCGGTCGCGTAGTCCTCGCGCCGATAGCGGCGCGCGATGTCGTCCGCCCTGCTCCCGAAGCCCTCGCGCAGCAGGGCGGGCAGGTTCTCGTCAGTGATCGGCGTGCCGGCCAGGCCAAGCGTCGCGGCGAACAGCAGGGCCTCCTTGCTCGTGTGCCCGGACAGCACCGGTACCCGGCCGAAGTCCCCCGTACGCAGCGCCCGCTCGGGGGAGGCGGGCAGGGTCGGGCCGCCGTAGGCAGCCGCCTGGAACAGCTGGGTCTGCGGTAGCAGATCCTTGACCGGCTTGCCGCGCAGACAGGCGAGCGTCTTCCCGGCGTCCCGCCCAGCCGGGCAGCCGAGTCGCGTCGCGGCTGTCCGCGTGGCGGCGTGGCTGTCCTTGATCGAGCGCCAGAACGGGGACCGCGGCGCCCCGGGCATCGGCAGCAGGACGGTCCCGCAGGAGCCGCTCTGGATGATCGCCTTGGCGAACAGGCCCCTGCTGCCGGGAGCGGTGAGGTGACCGCAGGTGGCGATGCCGCCGCCCGACTCCCCGAACAGCGTCACATTGCCCGCGTCGCCGCCGAAGGCCGCCGCGTTGCGCCGTACCCAGCGCAGCGCCGCCAGCTGGTCCTGCAGCCCGAACGCGCCCCCGCCGGCCATCCCCGGCAGCGCCAGGTATCCGAGGACGCCCAGCCGGAATTCCACCGTGACCACCACGACGTCCCCCTGCGTGGCCAGGCGGCGCGGGTCGTAGTCGGCGCCCCTGCCCGCGACGAACCCGCCTCCGTGCAGCCAGACCATCACGGGCTTGCGCTTCGCGCCCGCCTTCTTGGGGACGGTGACGTCGAGTGTCAGGCAGTCCTCGGCGTCGCTGCGCTCCTTCGGGTTGCCGTTGTCCTGCGGGCAGGCGGGGCCGGAGGCCGTCGCCGGCACGACGCCCCGCCACCTGGCCACCGGCTGGGGTGGCCGCCAGCGCAGCTCGCCGACCGGCGGGTGCGCGTAGCGGATGCCGCGATACCTCAGGACATCTCCGTCGTCGACCCCTCGGATCATCCCGCTGTCCAGCGCGACCACCGGGCCCGGGACCGTCGCCGGCTCCTTCCGCGCCTCCGCCACGCCGCATCCCTGGACGAGCAGCAGCGCCGTGACGCTCAGGCAGGCCGCACTTCTGGCGATCACGTTTCGTAGCGAACTCATGTCTGGCACGTTAGGTACCGCTCTCCCTCCGCCGGTACGACCGGAGGTTGCGGTTCGCCGACCGATGGTTGTCTCGTCCGCGTGAGCCGGGCAGACCTCCGCCCGCATCACCACCGAACCCGACCCCGCTCGACGCCGCCGTCCCCGCTGACCTCCACCCCCCGCCCGGTGGAGCGCACCGAGTCAGGAGCGTCCCGCACCAGCAGCATCTGACCACCGTCTGGGTCAGGCTCGACGCGACAGCCGGACTTGAGCAGGGTCGAAACACCGCACGCGCCGCAGCTGCACCACGGCTGGATCGTGTTACCCGGTCGTCTGCGGGGTGGCGTAGACCTGGCGCCAGTGCTCGGCCGAGCGGACCAGGTCGTCTCCGACGCGGGTGAGGAACTGGCTCATGTTCTCCAGGCGGACGCCGGCGGGGGTGGTCGCGCCGAGGGTGCGGGCGCTTCGCCCGGCGGCGGCGGCGAGCAGAGCGTTGGCGCGGGCGCTGGCCACCATGGCCTGGTACCAGACGTCGTCGTCGATGACGTACCGCTCGGCTCGGCGCCGGGGGTCGCGTTCGCGTCGTATGAGTTCCTGGTCTTCGAGGTAGCCGACGGCTTTGGAGATCGAGGCGGGGCTGACCTGCAGGCGCTGGACGAGTTCGGCGGAGGTGAGGCTGCCGCTGTCGGTGGTGTACAAGGCGGCCAGCACTTTGGCCATCATCTGTGGGATTCCTGCCTGTACCAGCAGGTCGGTGAGCTGGTCGGCCACCTCGCGCACGGTTTGCGGGTCGCGTCCGCCGGCGTCGGCATCGCCGCGCACCGCCGCCGGGGTGGTGGTCCTGCGACGGCGGATGCGCCGGTCGGCGGCGCGCTGGGCGTGGTCGGCGCGGTAGGCGCCGGGGCCGCCGTTGCGCATCACCTCGCGGGTGACCGTCGATGTAGGCCGTTTGAGGCGGCGGGCGATCTCGGCGTAGGTGAGACCGTCGGCCAGACCGTCGGCGATCTGACGGCGATCCTGCTGGGTGAGCCTGTCTCCGGGCACGGCGTCCGCCTCCTGGTCGCTCGGCCGCGCGCGTGCGGACGAGCGGATCTCGGTCGACGGACAGTGTGCATCCGGCAGCAACAACATGCAACTCACGGCGGCGCAAAGTTGCATTAAGTGACTGCATTCATGCAACGAATTCAAGCCTTTGAAGTGGGAAAACTCGATTGCTTCGCAAATTCGTGATTGACGATGTGTTGTATGCAACGTAGTTTCTCCTTCGTCGCGAAGATCGACGAAAGAGTGGGGCGATCAGCCCCGCAGCCCCCGCCAACCCCGAAGGAGACCATGATGAACCCCCGTGCCGCCACGCCCGCGAACCCGGTCATCCCCGGCCAGGCCGAGGTCCAGCGCCTGCTGGAGGCCGCCGTGACCGAACAGGGCTACCCCGGCGTGATCGCTGAGATCCGCAACGACAGCCGGCAATGGTTCGGCTCGGCGGGCGTGGCCGACACGACCACCGGCCGCCCGCGCACCCCCGGCGAGCAGTTCCGCGTCGGCAGCATCACCAAGACCTTCACCGCCACCCTGATCCTGCAACTGGCCGCCGAGTACAAGCTGAGCCTGGACGACACCGTGCACAACTGGCTGCCCGGCCTGGTCCAGGGCAACGGCCACGACGGCAGCAAGATCACCATCCGGCAGCTGCTCAACCACACCAGCGGCATCTTCGCCTACACCCTCGACGAGGGCATGCTCGAGCGTTACTGGAGCCCCAAGCTGCTGGAGCACCGCTTCGACGAGCCGACCCCCGAGGACCTGGTGAAGATCGCCGTATCCCACCCGGCCGACTTCCAGCCGGGCCAGGGCTGGGGGTACTCCAACACCAACTTCGTCCTCGCCGCCATGATCGTCGAAAAGGCGGCCGGCATGTCGTACGCCGACGCCGTCGCCTACCGCATCGCCCGCCCGCTCAACCTGACCGGCACCTACGCCCCCGGCAACGAAACCGGCTTCCGCGGCCCCCACACGAGCAGCTACTCCAGGCTCATGCTGCCCGACGCCGACGCGCCGGTTCACGACGTCACCGAGCTGAGCCCGTCGTACGCCTTCGGGGTGGGCGAGATAATCTCCACGGCCGCGGACCTGGGCACCTTCCTGGCCGCCCTGCTGAGCGGCCGGCTGCTGCCGCCCGTCCAGCAGAGCGAGATGTTCTCCATGACCCCGGTCCCCGACGGCAAGTGGCTGGACGGCTACAGCTACGGCCTGGGCATCTCCTCGGTCACCCTGCCCTGCGGCACCACCGTGTACGGCCACGGCGGCATGATCACCGGCACCTGGTCGTACCTGTACGGCACCCGTGACGGCAAGTGCGTCGTCACCCAGAACGTCAACGGCGACTGGGGCGTGCCGCCTATGGGCCTGTTCATCGACGTTCTCGACGCGGCCTTCCGCCCCGGAGTGTGACCTGCGCCCCCACACGGCGGCTCCGGGCGGCTCACGCCGCTGGCGAAGTTCACCACGGGGATCCCTTGAGCTGCAACGCCGAGCAGGCGGTCTCAGGCCCTCACCCCTGATAGGGGTCGATGCGGTTTCCGCTGGGATCTGTCACGCACGAAGACCGCGGCTTCCACGGTTTGTCCACCGGCGGGTAGACCTCGATGGCGCAGGCGTCAACGGCGCGGCGGTGCGCGGCGTCCACGTCGTCGACCAGCAGACCGAACCGGGACACGCCGGCTGGACCGTCGTGCTTGCCGTGGTCGTTGCGCTCATGCGCGACAGCCAGCAGGAAGAACTCCTCACTCGGCCAGGTGCCGAAAGGGCAGCCCAGTGCGGGCCGATACGACGCGCCGTTGATCGTCATGCGGTGGTCATTCCACCGGCCACCTCGCCGGCCACCCCCGGGCGGCAGAGGCTCAAGACGCTCCCACTCGGCGTTCGTTAAGTCACCTCGACCCATGGACCAATCGTGATAGCCCGGACACGATTGGTCAGGAGATCTAGGAAACAGCTCTTAGCCGCTACGGGGCGATGAGTGGTTCGGCCTGGTACGCCCGGTGCAGGGCCGCCTCGAAGGCCGGCGCCTCGGGCAAAGGCACGGAGCCGATCCGGCGTACCGGAACGGCCGGTGTCCACGAGTTCATCACTACGGCCCCGGCCAGCCCTGGCAGGTCGGCGGGCCGGATCTGCTGAACGCGCTGGGGTACCCCGAGGCGGTCGAGTTGCCGGCGGACGATGCCCATCGTGGTCCCGGTCAGCATCTCGGCCTCTGGCCACACCACCGCCGCCCCGTCCCAGAAGGCCAGGTTCCAGATCGACGCTTCGCTGAGCCTGCCCCGGCGGTCCATGAAGGCGGCGTCGTCGAAGCCGTCCGCGACCGCCTGGCGGAGGTAGTACGTCTTGGCCACCTCCCCGACGTGCTTCACCGCCGGAAGCACCCGTTCGTGCTCGACCACCGCCAACGCGAGCGGACCCCGGGGTCCGGACGCCGCCGGTCCGGTGCGGACGAGCAACTCGGGCTCGGCGTCCTCCGGCGTGAACTCCCCCGCGGGCGAATACACCGTGGCCGTCAGGGAGAGGTCGGCCGGTCCGGCCAGGATGGCCGCCCGCAACAGGGCCCGCACCCGCTCGTCGGGCACCGCGCGACCGAAGAGCGCTGCGGAGGCGGACCGCAGCCGTTCCAGGTGCAGGTCCAGGCCCCGGACTCGGCCGCCGCGCACCTGCATGGCGGTGAAGTGGGCATAACCGGCGAACGCGAGCGGCGCCAGGTCCGCGGCCTCGGCCTCCCGGCCGTCACGTTGCACAACGAAAGAAGACATACGTCGCTCCAGCAGTACGAAATACACGTTTCCCGACCGACGTTAATCCTTGACATCGATGGCAAGGTCAACCTGGGAGAGGAGCGGGACACATGCTGATCGGGGAGTTGTCTCGGCGCACCGGAGTCAGCACGCGGCTGCTGCGGTACTACGAGCAGCAGGGTGTGCTGAAGGCCGGTCGCGGCGCGAACGGCTACCGCTCCTACGACGAGGACTCCGTGGTCACCGTGCGTCAGGTGCGCGCGCTGCTGAAGGCGGGCCTGTCGACCGAGGTGATCCGCTCGGTACTGCCGTGCGCGCGCGGCGAGCTTCCGGACTTCGAGTGGTGCGCCGAGCTCTGGGAGATTCTGAACGGCGAACTCGAGGTCATGGACGAGCGCATCGACGACCTCCAGCGCAGCCGCGGCGCCCTGGCAAGCTACCTCACCCGGCCCTGACCGATCAGGACGACGGTGGGCCAACCCGCAGGGCCGCGTCGTAGGAGCGCTGCACCGCGAGCACTGATCCACCAGCAACATCCGACAGTACGCGGACATGGTGGGTGAGGAAGGTCCACGCAGGTGGGCGATCATCGGGTGCCAGAGTTCACCTGGCCGGTCTCGGTGCAGGGCTGGGGTTATGGCGGTCACCGCCGCAGACCCCCTTAGTCGGCCCACGGCATCGAGCCCGGTGGATGGCTGAGGCAGGACCGGCGGCAAGCGCATGTACGGCCGGAACTTGAGCGAGATCCTTGAGTAGAAGGATTTCCGCAGGTGACGAACGTGCTCAGCCACAGGCCATCGATCCGGCGAGATCTGGTACCGCGTCACCAGGCACGGCCAGGCGGTCGGCTTCCCCGGCTACTACCAACTCCACCAGCTGCAGGAGATTGTCGATCTGGCTGACCTGCACGGGCCGGACGAAGCGTCGGGCTCCGAAACGGCGTAGGGAGAATCCCCGAGCGTGTGCGCATGCGCGGCAGGCTGTGCAGCTGGCGCGATCGCCACCTGACGCAATCCGGGCCAAGGGGGAGTCCGACGATGCTGACGTATGTAGACGTACGCCGGACAGCGGGTGGATTGCAGCTGACGTTCATGCCGCCCGGGCGGTCGATGCGCATCCACTACGACGACGCGGCCGCACTGGCGCAGGCGATGATGACCGACCAGCGCTACGCCCTTCCCGGCCGGCGCCGCCGATGACGTGACGATCGGCTACCTGTCCCACCCGCCCGGATACGGACGCGGGCCAGTTTCTCCGGTTGACGGGCGACCCCCGCCCCAGCCCGAAGTGTCGGATGGAAATCTGTGTACGCGCCCCCGGCACGCCCAAGTAGGTCAATTCCTTTGAACCCCGAGGGCCCACCCACCGGACGAGCGGCTGGGGGCGTTAGTTCACCGCCATGCCCGGCATGCTCGCACGGTCCTCGAACACAGGCCCTGCTGTCACAGCGCCTTTCTCGGCGATTCTGCGGGCCAGGAGGAGGCGCGCCCTATCTTTTGGATCGAGCAGTTGAAGGGCGGCCCTGAAGTTGTCGTCGGGTGGCATCGCCGTGACTGTGGCCGGCGGAGCGGTGACCACGACAGGAGTATCGCGATTAGTCATGAGCCCCAGGACGTCGGTAACAGCCGAACATGTGGCGGCAAGTGTGCCGATGAGCGCCAGTAAGGCGACCTGCTCGGCGGTGGCGCTGATCCCGCCACGCGCTGGTCGCCGATGACGTCCTTTTGGCATGTCTTGATGATAGATCGGGGGCTCTGACACTGGCAGACGGCGCGCACGAACCATCGATGCTCAGCCCTTCCCCCTGCGGACGCGTCCGGCGCGCAGCTGCTCCACCTCAGTGCGGAGCTGCGCGACCTCCTGGTCCAGCTCAGCCCGCCCGGTGCGTTCCGTCTGCAGCTCGGTTCGAGCTCTCGCGGACCTCGACGGCCAGCCCGCGGCGCGATCCTGCCCAAACTGCGCCGCCTGGACGCCTCGGCGACGGGGTGCGCGAGTGTGACGTCCACGCCGGCTCGTGCCCGTCAACGCCTCACGATCGCCCCTGCAAAATCACCGCCTTGGCCGGCCCCGGGCCTCGGAAACCGGTGCGGTCGCGGTGGCGGATCTCGCCGCCGTCGCGATGCCATGCACGCCGCCCTCGCCGAGAAGCTGGGTCGCATCTGACCACTCCCCTCGCAGGGCCTGGCGTTGAAGAGCGCAGGGCTCGCCGAGTGATCTGTCAGCGGGATGCAAGCGAGGCGATGTCCGCTGTCTCTAGCGTCACCCGGGTGTTACGGACAATCGCTCCCGTTGCCGCCCTGGTGCTGCTGCTCACCGGCTGCACGTCGCCCCCCTCGGCACCGAAGCCTCCCGACGCGCCCGAAATCAGAACAGACCACACCACGAGTACGGCACGGCCGGCCCGCCTGACCGCCTCGGGACCGGCCCCAGGCGTGCTTCGCGAGGATTGGGGAATCGACCTCGGCGACTTCCAAGGCGAGCAGACCGCCGTGGTCACCCTGCACGACGGGCAGCTCTTCGTCCATGCACCCGACGGGTTCACCGTCAGGAACCCGGCCACCGGCGCGGAGCTGTGGCACTATCGCGAACCCGGCCGCGAGCTGATCAGCCTGGGAGCGACCGGGGACACCGTGGTCATCCGCACCGCGATCCGCACCGACTCCCGTTCCGACGACCTCACCGCCACCCGGGTCACCGCGTTGGACACCGGGACGGGCAGGCGGCTCTGGGCCACCGCGAAGGACCTTCACGTCGGAGACCACTCGGGCCGGATGCTGATCGGGGCCGGGGTGCTGCCGGTGCAACATCAGAACGAGAACGGCCCCAACTCGATCGAGGGGATAGACGTGCGCACCGGCACGTCCCGCTGGGTCGCGCCGTACAAGCCGGACAAGGAAGACTGCTCCCTGGATCTCGTGGAGAAGACCGGCCACGGCAGGTCGGCGGACGGCAGCGTGTTCGTCGCCTGGGAGTTCTGCTTCCCCTCGGCCACCGGCAAACTGTTCGGGTTGACTCATGAACGGCCACCACGGTCTCCCCGCTGCCGGTGTCCACGGGCCCGGACAACGGCCCGGTTGCCTGGATGGACGCCGTTGCGGACCGGCTGCTCGTGCTGCACGGCGCTCGCGGGGGTGGGCGGTCCGAGCGCCACTCGCTCGGCTGATCAGGTGATCGCGTGGCGGTGACGTCGCTGATGACGAGTCCGCCACGCTCCCACGCCCGCCGGGCGTTGTCGTGGTGATCGAGCCGCTCGTTGCCGCCCGTGGTGACGACGCGGCGTGCCGACGCCGAGCTCGATGACGATCTGGTGGAGCCGCGGCGCCGTTGCGGCGGCGGACCGGCCGGCCCCGCACGGGGCTGACCAACGGGGTTCCCAGCAGTTCCCGGCTGGCGATCCACCAGGCCCGCCGGGTCGTCGTCGGTGACGGCCGTGGGTTGCCGCCCCGGCCGTCACGCCGCACGCACGCATCAACCACCGTGACATCCGGCCAGGACATCGGCCCACCTTTGACGCTCAACGAACCGGCAACCGCGAACGGCGTCCGCCGATAGCCGGACCTGGCCGCCCCAGCCGACCGAACGCGTCCCGGAGCATACCGTCCTGTCTCAGCCGGTGCCGTCCTGCACCGGATAGTGGATGATGACCGCACCGCCGGTGGCGTGCGTATCAGGTGACGGATGCTCAGCGATGGCTGGGCCCGCCGGTCAGTCGATGCCTTCGACGATGCGGAAGTCGCGCTCGAAGCCGTCGGGGAGGGCCACCAGCGCCTTCTGGTATGCCTCGCTCTCGTATGCCGCGACGGCCTGTTCAAAGCTGTCGAACTCGATCAGAACGACGCGTTGCGTGATTCCGGCCTCGTGGGCGACGACTCGACCGCCGTGGGACGGGATCCGGGAAAGGACGCGCCCGCCCCCAGCCTGGACAGCCGGACCGGCCAGCTTGTCGTAGGCAGTCAGCCTCTCAGGGTCGGAAATGGCGGGGTAGACACTGACCCAGTAGCCCTTAGCCATGGAAACCTCCTGTGTTGGGCCGGACACGTCCGGCTTCGCATTGACACTCAGATCGATCGATCCCGGCGACGGGTACTGCGATCAGTTGAATCGTCATATGCGCAGGTTAGGGCTTGATGTGCGGCCGAGGGAAAGACCGGTACGGGATAGACTCAGAACGGATCGTTATCAATCGGCAGGAGGGCACGTGGCGCCGGATACGGTAAGCCTGCGGTACTTCCTGGTGCTGGCGCAGGAGTTGAACTTCACCCGCGCGGCCGCACGGATCGGTATCGCACAGCCCGCACTCAGCGCCCGGATGCGCCGATTGGAGGCGGAACTCGGTACGGCCCTGCTGGTCCGCAACACGCGTAGCGTCGTATTGACCACGGCCGGTGCGGCTTTGGCGGAGTCCGCGCCGCCCGCACTGGCGGCGCTGGACCGGGCATGGGACACCGCCCGGAGCGCGGCGGCCGGCGAACTGGGCACGCTGCGCATCGGATACAGCCTCAGCACCGGCGCCGAGACGGCACCGGCCCTGGTGGACAGGCTGATCCGCGGCAACAGCGGACTCGAGGTCAGCGCGGTCCCGATGGCGACACCGGAGATCTCCCCCGCGGTCGCCGACGGCCGCATCGACGCCGGGATCACCCGCGGTGAACAGCCGGGCCGTGGCGTGCGCCGGTTCCTGCTGCGGCGGATGCGCGTCGGGGTCCAGCTGGCGCAGCACCATCCGCTGGCCGAACACCCGGAGATCGAGATCGCCGACGCGGCCGCGTATCCGCTGCGGCTCCCGGACCGTGCGGCCAACCCCGTGATCCACGATCAGCTGTCCGCACTGTTCCGAGACACCCGGCCACATCCCCGATTCCACACGCCCGCGGTCTCTTTCGACATGTCTCAGCGCGACCTGCGCGACGGGGTCACCCTCGCCCCGGCCGGAGAAGCCGCGGTCACGGCACAACCGGCCGGTCTCACCTGGCGACCGCTGCGGGGCGCGCCCGGCCTGACGATCCACCTGGTCCTCCCACGCGAGCAGTCGCGGCTACACCGCCGCATCCGTGCCGTCGCCAAAACCCTGGCGCAGGAGCTGCACTGGCTGCCGGACTGACGCGCAAGAGGTCAAGCGAGACGGACGCCTGCGGTGGCGAGGCCGAAGACCTTGCGCCCGGCGGACTTCGCGGTGATGACGACGACGGCGGTCTTGCTGAATGTCCGACACGACCTCGCTACGCCGGCGGATCAGCATCCGATGATGGCCCCGGGTCCGGTCCGAGTCGTACACCGCGGCGACGTCCTCGCCCAGCCCGAGATCTCGGCGGATGTGGGCCACCACTGCCTCCGGGACGTCATCCAGCCGGGGAAATAGCCCATCCGGTTGAAGCACTTCAGCTGCACCATCAGTGCCAGCAGGTGGTTGTCCGACCGCACCTGCCCACTCGCCCACGCGATCTCCTCCGTCTGCGGCGTGTAGAACACGTGCAACTCCCGGGCCGACAGGAACCGCTTGAACCGCGGATATGGCTCCCGCGCCGTCGATCCGGATCCAGATCTTGGCCCCGGAAAGCAACTGGATCGCTCATATGCCTCTGTGAAAAACCGCAACGCGGGTCCTGCCTCCAGGCAACACGACCTCACACAACACAACGATCTTCCGGGGAACGGCTTCCTTGTCCCATGGAGTGTCTGCCCATGCATCCGGCCTACCCGCGCGCGTTCGGCCACGGGGTAGGCCGGCGCATCCCGTGCGTCACGGATGCGTCGGTCCATCTCCGTGCGGCCGCGTAGCGGGGGCGCGGTGATGCTGCAGACACAAGTTCCATCCGATCATGGACCGCCGGCGTCCCGGCGCCTCTTGGGCGCCTCACGCTCCGGCCCCTTGGCCTGCCGGCCTCTGCGCAAGGAGCAGAGCGGAGGCCGCTTCACCCAGGGGGTAGGCGTTCGGGCTGTGGCCGGGGATCTCCTTCCCCTTGAGGATCTTGCGGATCTGCTGAGGCTGAAGCGGGCCCTTGGCCAGGTACGCCGCGAGCTCGGCGTAGGCCAGGTGATCGAGCGGGAGGCGCAGCGCCATCTCACCACCGAGCATGCCGGGCCGGCGAAGCGCCTGGTTGAGCCGGGTCTTGAGGTAGGCGCGGATCTCGGCCGACGAGCGCGGGCCGAGGAAGGTCGTCATGGTGCTCATTCTCATGTCACAGCCGTCCGGCGCTTCCGCGAGGCCGGTGCGGGCCCGGTCCACGCCCTCCTCGATCGCGCCTTCGCCCGCCTGCGCGCCCAGGCATGCGTGGACTGGCACGCGCATCTGACGGAGGCGGCCTTGAGACCCGCCGGGCCCGGCATCGGCGAAGCCTCATTCCGCAGGACGGCTCACGGCGGGTGAGGTGTCCATGCGCCAGGCCTGCCGCAGGATGACGGCCAGGCACACCACTTCCACGGCGGCCAGGACCAGGTAGTGGGGTTTCGCAGATCCGCCGCCGATGATGAACGCCGCGGTCAGCGGGACCGCCACCAAGGTGACCCGCCGGGTCACCGCCGGTTTCAACACACGCGACAACACCACCATCACGATCGGGATCTCGACCATGACCGCGGATCCCACCAGGAGCAGCGGGGTGACGGGAACGCCCTCGGCATGCCCCGCCATGAGCCCCCGCAGAAATCCGGCGTTCAGGAAACTGAGGACATCCGCGTAGAGCATGGTGAACATGACGACGATCCACAGGGTCGAGAGTCTTGCTCGCACGTCACTCATTTCGGCCTCGGCGCCTTTCTGGGTCGTTGGACGGGGGTCCGGGGATTCCCGGCCGGTTCCGCGCGACCGCCGGCGATGACGGAAGCTGCCCGTACCGGTCATGGGGACAGGCTGACGCGACGGGCGGGCGCATCGCTACGGCCGCAGGTCGGCGCCCGGATGGTCGAAGGTTGGCGGTACGGGATCTACTTTGGTCGGATTCCGCTGGACCGGCGACGGCCGTACCCTTTGGTCGTGACGACCCCGGCAGGCCTGGACCATCCGATCCTGCTCCCCGCCAGCGCGCTCAGCGGCCCCGAGCCCGCCCCGGCGCGCCCGGCCGGACGCACCAGGCGCGACTGGGCGGCCGATGTGGCGTTGTTCCTGCTGGCCCTCGGCCTCACGGCGCTCGGCGTGGTGGAAGGCCTCGGCCAGCATCCCGCACCGGTGCCGTTCGCGGTGGACGCCGCCCTCGGCGGGCTGAGCTGCCTGGGGGTGTGGCTGCGCCGGCGCCGGCCGGTCGGCTTCGCGGCGGTCGCGGTGGCGTTCAGCGTCTATTCGATGTCGGCCGCGGGGGTGGCGCTGATCGCGCTGTTCACCGTCGCGGCGCACCGGCGCGTGGCGGTGGCCGGCCCGATCGTGGCCGGGTGCGTGCTGGTGCCGTTCCTGACGCCGCTGGTCCGGCCGGACGTCCCGGTGCCGCCCTGGTGGCAGGTCCTGCTGGGCTTCGCCTGCATCGCCGCGGTGCTCGCCTGGGGGATGTTCGTACGAGCCCGGCGGCAGTCCCTGCGCGAACGGGCCCGGCGGGTCGAATCCGAGCGGGAACTGCGCCTCGCCCAGGTCCGCCAGTCCGAACGCGACCGGATCGCCCGGGAGATGCACGATGTGCTCGCCCACCGCCTGTCCCTGCTCAGCCTGCACGCCGGGGCGCTGGAGCTTCGTCCCGACGCCGCGCCCGAGGAGGTCGCCCGGGCCGCCGGGGTGATCCGCGACAGCGCGCACCGGGCGCTGGAGGATCTGCGCGAGGTCATCGGCATGCTCCGCGCCGGCCTCGACCGGTCCGAGGAGGGGCCGGAGCGGCCCCAGCCCACCCTGGCCGATCTTCCCGACCTGGTCGATCAGTCACGGCGCGCGGGCATGCGGGTGCTGCTCGACTGCCGGGTGGGGGAACCGGCGGCCGCGCCGGCGGCGATCGGGCGCGGCGCGTACCGGATCGTGCAGGAAGGGCTGACCAATGCCCGCAAGCACGGCCGCGACGGCCAGGTGTCGGTGGCCGTCGGCGGGGCGGCGGGGGAGGGGCTGACGGTCGAGGTGCGCAACCCGGCCGGCGCCACCGCCGTCGCCGGGATCCCGGGCGGCGGCAGTGGCCTGATCGGCCTGGCCGAGCGGGCCGTTCTGGCCGGTGGACGGCTGGAGTACGGCCCGACCGCCGCGGGTGAGTTCCGGCTGTGGGCATGGCTGCCGTGGCCGAGGTGAACGCCGCGATCCGGGTTCTCATCGTGGATGACGACCCGCTGGTACGGGCCGGCCTGGCGATGATCATCGGCGGTTCGCCCGAGCTGAGCGTGGTGGGCGAGGCGGCCTGCGGAGCCGAGGTGCCCGCCGCGGTGGAGGCCTGCGCCCCGGGACGTGGTGCTGATGGACATCCGCATGCCCGTGCTGGACGGCCTGGCCGCCACCGAGCTGCTGCGTGCCCGGCCCGACCCGCCCGAGGTCGTCGTGCTGACGACCTTCGACGCCGACGAGTACGTGCTGCGCGCCCTGCGCGCCGGGGCCAGCGGCTTCCTGCTCAAGCACACGCCGCCCGCCGAGATCCTGCGCGCGATCGTACGGGTGTCGGCCGGGGAGCCCATCTTGTCGCCGACGGTGACCCGCCAGTTGATCGCCCACGTCGCCGACACCGGCGCCGCCGCCCGGCGGCAGCACGCCGTACGCGTGCTGAGCCTGCTCAGCCAACGGGAACGGGAGGTGGCCGTCGCCGTGGGCCGGGGCAGGTCCAACGCCGAGATCAGCGGCGAGTTGTTCATGAGCATCGCGACCGTGAAGGCCCACATCTCGCGCATTCTCGACAAGCTCGACCTCAACAACCGCACCCAGATCGCCCTGCTCGCCCACGACGCCGGCCTGACCGGCTGAACCGCACCCCGGCGGCCACCTGACCCGGATGCCCGCCGTCTCGCCTCCCGCGCGCGTTCTGGGCTCATGTGAACCCCTACGGCCGGTTCCGCCTTGACATGGAAACCCGGCTCGACCTGACGTTGCCGTGAGCGGGTCCCCGCTTCACTGCCGGGTGCGCGGCCGCGGCAACTCGGCGAACGCGGGGCTCTCAGGACGGGGATCTTCGAGGTGGCCGCCGGGTCCTCGAACAGCAGCACCCCTCGGGGACGTCCTCGGTCCGGATGACGAGGCCAGCCTCGGTGAGAATGAAGGCACCCCTTGTCCCAACCCGTCCGCGCGGGCCGGGTCCTTCATGAGGTCACGCGCCACTGATCGGCCCCGGTCACCGTACGCGCCGGAAAGGGCCCGCGGCTGAGCCCCCCGCAACCCGAGGCCGACGTCCCCTGACATTTCACCATCCGGGTACGGCTACCTCCGACCAGCCCTGGTTGAGGTTCCCGTCACAGGGGAACTGCGCGGCCCGCGCGCCATCCGCGACGGAGGCGTTGGAAATGCCCAGGCACATCGAGCTCTTGCGGTTGACCAGGGCGAAGACGCCTGCCGGGTAGCGGCTGTCGGCACGCGGCAGCCAGTCCTGGTTGATGTCGCCGGCCGGGTTCGCCAGGATCGCCGACGCGTTGGCCGCGGTGCTGCCGCCGTTGATCCCCATGTTCAGGTTGTACTGCATGTTCTCGTAGCTGCGATAAAGGCCGTCGGGGATGCGGCACCAGTACTGCCAGGGGACGAAGGGGTGGGGTCCCCATTCGGTGTCCTGGACGACCGTGGTGCCGAAGCCGCCCTGAGCCGACAGGACCTTCCCGGACTTGAAGTTCCGGTACATGAAGGGACCATCGCCCACGCACGCCGGGGCCAGAGCCCGTACGCCGCTCTCGGAGGAGCTCGCATGAGCGGTCACCGGGTGGGCGGCCGGTATCAGTGCCACGGCCATGATCACCGCAGCGGCTTTCCTGGTGCGTGGTACACGCATGGTGCCTCTCCCTTGCGTCGGGTACTCGTCCGGCTCTGGCGAATCCCAGCATCGGGGCGTGGCCGTCAGATGATGAGGGTGTTTCGGCCTCCGCCGAAAGACGCTGGTACACGGGCGGGCCGCCCTGCGAGAAGTCCGGCGCCCAGTTCGGTGGGATAGTGCAGCACCAGGTCGATCTGCCGGACGCTGGCGATCAGGTTGGCCTGGCGCAGCACGTGGGCGTGCTCGCTGGCCGTGGACAGCGAGACCCGCGCCCGGCGACTCGTTATGTGGGGTTCTCAACCGAAGTAGATGGTCAGCCGCTTGAAGGCCTGTCAGGCACGTAAGGCGGCAAGTAGGCTGCCCGCGGCTGCTCGCGTGGTCATTGTTGGGTGGCGGGTTCGTCTTGATCTGTCGCTGTTCCGGCTCCGTCGCTGGCGGCCCTTGGGGCATGGGCAGGATCGCCGTCGCCGGAGTCATGCTGGTTGAACAAGGCGAGGAGCGCCTGGATGGGGATGGTGCGCTGGCTGGGATGCCGCAAGTGCCGGCCTGGGACGATCGTGTAGCGGTTGCGCCGGCCTTCGCGCCGCACTTCGATGTAGCCGGCGTCGCGCAGGTCGTTGACGATGCTGCCGACGGCGCGCTCGGTGATGCCGATCGTGGCGGCGATGTCGCGGATGCGCACGTTCGGCTCGTCAGCGATGAGGCGCAAGACCCGGGCGTGGTTGGTCAGGAACGTCCAGGTGGGGTGCCGTCCGGTGTCGTTCATGCCCTCGCTGTCCTCTCCTCAGGACGGTCTGAGCGAGCCCCGGGGCTGGCACAGCCCGGTATAGATGAAGTTTAAGTGATGAATTCAGGTTCAGGTGTTCGTCCGGGACGCTGTGAGTAGTGATGCCTCAGTGATGCCCAGGTCAGAGGCCTGCAACGATCAGCGGCTCACGATAACGACCACTGATGAAACACCTCGCTGTCCCGTACGCCGTAACCGCTATGCCATCGTTGCGGGCCTGCACCTGCGTCACCCCAGCCAGCGCGCCGTTCCCGTTCACGCGCTCAGCGACTTATTCACCCGCTTCGGTTTGCCCGCCGACGGCCCCGGTCCCGCTGAGCGGCCCGGCCGGTGCTCGCCAGTGTTCGCCGGTGCTCGCGGCACTCTTGCCTGCATCGTTGTTGCCAGAGATGTGGTCGCCGCACGACATCCGTCGTGCGGCGACCGCGCCGATGCCGGTTGGCTGGTCAGACGGCGTCGCAGTACGGATTACTCAGTGGGACGTTGCCGAAGGAGTACAGATCGACCGTTGCGATGATTGCCTCCACCGGGTTCCAGCGGTTGTCCGCGAAGACATAGCGCCTGGTTAGAGCGGAAGACGAGGAGCTTGCGAAGGCGTAGCGTCGCCGACGTGACAGCTGACAGCGGCGAGTGGGACACCCGCCATCAAGACAACGTGATCGATCTGGCCGACGATCTGGCCGAGTTGGACGCGGCGCTGCTGGCGCAGCTCGATCCGGTGGACCGGGCCCGCCAGGTGCGCGCCCGGCGGGCGCTGTGGCTGTATGCCGACGCCATGGGGGATGCGGTCAAGGCCACCAAACCGGGCGAGGGCACCCCGGCCGCCCGCAAGCCCTACAACTGCGTGGCCGCGTTGCGAGACTTCACGCAGGCACTGCACAGCAGCGCAGAAGAGGCGCAGCAGGCGGCCGGCGATCCCGACCCCGGCGACGACGATGCCGGTGACGTCCATATGTGGGCCGAGCGGTTCACCGGGCTCGGTTTCGCTGCCCCGGCCTACACCCTGCCGGATCTCGCGCCGGGCGAGGGAGAGCGCCGAGACCTTCCAGCAGGGCCCCAAGCAGCAACAGCCGCGTGAAGCCGCAGGATGGCGCGCCCTGCTTGCTCGGCACCCGGCTTGGAAGGTGGGGGCGTGACCACCAGCGGATCGGCGACCGTGACCCGCCTGTGCCCGACCTGCCGGGCCACCGGCCCGGTGACCGACGACACGGTGGGCACCTTATGGATCGAGAACGGGGTGACGATCGAACAGTTCCACGCCGCGGACTGCGCGGACTATCTCGCCCAGCATGCGCGGCTGATGGAGGGTGCCGAGCGGGCACGCCTGGCCGAGGAACGGGCTCGGGAGCTGTTCCCCGGCGCGCACGCCCGTTTCCAGGCCGCCGTGCAGGCGTTGCCCGCCGAGCAGGCCAGCCCGTTCGCCGCGGCGCTGGCCGAGCTGGTCGCCCTGCAGGCGCGCCGGTTCCACGGTCACGGCGGGTTCGTCCCGCTGCCGGAGTGGGCCGAGGTCCTGGACCGGCATTTCCCCGCGGTCAGTGACACGACCCGGGCCAGCGGACGGGTCAGGTGACTGGTGAGATCGCGTCGGCATGATGGCGGACCCAGGTGATCGCGGCCTCGGCGGCGTGACGCTGATAGGAACGCAGGTGGGGCATGTCCTCGGGGGCCGGTTGGCGGCTCATCCCGGCGTCGACGCCGTTGCCCCCACGTCGCCCCCCACGTCGCCGCGCGCGCCCCGCTGCGGCGGGGCAACTGCGGGCGGGCGTGAATCATGCCGAAGAGTTGGAGCTCCCTGTTCCCGCCGGCGCGGGGTGGCATGCTGCTGACGCCACTGGGTTGTCAGTGCGATGATCTCAACCCGTCCACACACATATCGCCGTGTGGGGTGTCGCCCTTGGAACCGCTGAGGCAGGAGGGTTCGCCCCAGATGGCGGGCGGACGGGTGGTGGCGGGCCGGTACCGGTTGACCGCTCTGCTGGGCCGGGGCGGGATGGGAGCGGTCTGGCGCGCCCATGACGAGCAGCTCAAGCGCGAGGTGGCGGCCAAGGAACTGCATCTGCCCGAGCAGTTAGACGACGCCCAGCGGCAGGCGTGGATCGCCCGGCTGGATCGCGAGGCGCGCGCCGCCGCCCGGCTCAAGCACCCGGGCATCGTCACCGCTCACGACCGCGTCACCGGTGATGCCGGACGCCCCTGGATCATCATGGAACTGGTGCGCGTGCGCTCCCTGCAGGACCTGCTGACGGCCGAGGGATCGCTGGCGCCCAGCCGGGTCGCGCAGATCGGGCTGCAGGTGCTGATAGAAGGCAACCCCATCTCAGTGCGCCTGTAGCGGTGAATATCCACCACCGGACGCATCTCGCCGCGGGTTGTCACTCAGTCGCACTACGACTTCTTGTGAGTACACGAAGGGCCTCCTACCAGGTGGTGTGCGAAGCCTTACCGGTAGGAGGCCCCTCCACCCTAGAAGGGGTGGCGCGGATCGAACAGCACTCACAGAATCCACAACACCAGCTTCACCACCGCCAGTGCCGTACGGATCCAGCCGTACCCATCTCTCCGCCCGGGGCCATCGTCGTCCATCAGGACTCCCTGCTCCGCCAGACCATCCGGCGGACAGGCCCGGACGGTCACAGCGCAGAGGTCATCGACAGCGCGTGCTCATGATGACGCATAGCAGGCACCCGCTGGCCGGGGAAGCCCACTGCCGTGACCTGGCCCCGTTCCTTCCTCCGTTACCTGGACCAGGGCTGATCGCTGGTATGGGTGTATCTAGGTGCACCCCAGGCCGGGATTCAGCGCCATTACCCCCTCGTACCGCCGTTCCTAGGCTCGCGGCATGACATTGATGCGTACTCTCAGCTCAGCCGTTTTAAGCGTGGCATTCGTCATGGCAGGGGCCGCGCCGGCGGATGCGGCCTCGCGGGATGTCGTACGGACCGATACGGGCTGGGTGCGAGGCGATGTCGCCCGGGACCACCGGATCTTCCAGGGCATCCCCTACGCCGCTTCTCCGGTCGGCGACCTGCGCTGGCAGTCGCCCCAGCCGGTAACTGCCTGGCGTGGTGTCCGCGCCGCGACACGCCCCGGTGACAGGTGCGCCCAATCCACGGATCTGTGGGGGTTGCCGGCCAGCGACAGCGAGGACTGCCTGTACCTCAACGTGACCGTCCCGCGCTCGGCCACTCCGCGCCGCCCCCGGCCCGTCATGGTCTGGTTGCACGGCGGCAGCCTGACGAAGGGGGCCGGCAGCGACTACGACGCCACGCGCCTGACCACGCGCGGCGACGTCGTGGTGGTCACCGTCAACTATCGGCTTGGCGTGTTCGGCTTCTTCGGGCATCCCGGACTGGCGGGCAGCGGGGCCTACGGGCTGGAGGACCAGCAGGCGGCACTGCGTTGGGTCCAGCGCAACGTAGCGGCCTTCGGAGGCGACCCACGCAACGTCACGTTGTTCGGGGAGTCCGCCGGAGCGCACTCGGTGTGCGCCCACCTGGCGTCGCCCACCGCCGCCGGCCTCTTCCACCGGGCGATCACCCAAAGCACGTTCTGCTCCCAGACCGCCTTCACCGGCAGCCGCCTGAGGCCGGTCATGGACCTCCCGATGTGGGTTCCCAAGGCCGCCCACGAGGCGCACGGCGCCGCCATCGCCACCGCGCTCGGCTGCACCGATCAGAAGACAGCCGTCACCTGCCTGCGCGGCAAGCCCGTCTCCAAGCTCCTCGCGCAGGAGCCGCTCGCCCTTCCGGGCTACGGCAACGCCGTGCTGCCTGCCGATCCCGCGACCGTCTTCGCGCAGGGCCGCTTCCACCGCGTGCCGATCCTCACCGGCATCACCCGTGACGAGGGGACCCTGTTCACCGCGCTGATCTTCCCCGGTCTCACCGAGCAGGGATACCAGGAGGGCCTGCGGGACATCTTCGGTGACAACGCCGCGGCGATCGCGGCGAAGTACCCGTCCCGTGGGCGGCCGACGCAAGCCGTAGCGGCGATCATGAGCGATCTCGACTGGGCGTGGGCCGGTCGTGCCAGTGACCGAATGCTCAGTGAGCACACCCCGGTCTACTCCTACGGGTTCGCCGACCGCACCGCGCCGCCGATCTTCCCCCTTCCCGGTGGCGTGGAGCCGCTCGCCTCGCACGGATCGGAACTGTCGTTCCTGTTCCCCGGGGCCCCGCTCACCCACGGGCAGCGGAAGCTCGGCGACATGATGATCACATACTGGTCGCGCTTCGCGGCGACCGGCGACCCCAACGCTCCTGGCCTGCCGCGCTGGAGCCCCGTGCGCACCGGGCACGTCCATCGCCTGGCCCCGGGCCCCGGTGGCGTCGGCGTCTACGATCAGGACGCCCTCCACAAACTGGCTTTCTGGGACCGCCTGGCCAGCCACTGACCTGGCGGACACCCATCAGGGGGCACGGTGATCGTCGAGCCTGCAGGCTATATGGGGATCATGCGCGACGCGGTTCGCCCACTGTCGGCGGCTACTGTGCTGGCCAGCGTTCACAACAACGTCAATCAGCACGCCCGGTTCATCTACGCCGTCGATGGAAAGGTGATCACTGGCCTCGACTCGATGTTCCCCGATGAGCCGCGCTGGGGTGCCGAACCAGACCGGCTCCTGCCGCATCTGGAAGATCTCGGGCTGGCCGATGAGTTCGATGAGGATGAGGAATGGCAAAAGCCCGGCGAGCGGTTCGTCGAGGCGGCGCTGGCACTGGCCGAACGTTGTACTGGCATCCGGCTGACACCTGAGCAGGTACGCGGCCCGCTGCCACATGCAGCTTCCGTCACGCACCTGTATGAGGTCCGGGACGGGCAGGCTCCTGCGCTGGCCTGCTGATAGCACCTATCTGCGGCTCCAGGGTGCGCGCGGCGCCGAAGCCGGGC
Source organism: Nonomuraea sp. SYSU D8015 (assembly GCF_008065375.1). Lineage (GTDB taxonomy): Bacteria > Actinomycetota > Actinomycetes > Streptosporangiales > Streptosporangiaceae > Nonomuraea. The sequence continues at coordinate 261,668 of NZ_VJYI01000011.1, read as the reverse complement.
GAAGCGAAGCTCTCGAAGACGCGCCTGGCGACTTCGCCGCCGGAATCCCGTCCGATTCAGATGATCGGACGGGATCCCGTCAACCTCAGTCCAGCCGTTTCAAGAACGGCCCGGTGTTGTCGTGGGGGAGATCGATCCCGAGTTCGGCAACACCGCGGCGCTGCTGGCCGTCAACATGGACTGCCGGGATCTCGATGACGAGGGACCGCACCTGGTGGTGCCGGGCGACCGCTGCGGCGGGCGGCACATCAGCCGGATCGCGGAGATCAAGGTGTCCGCCGACGACCGGTTATGGGATTGAGAGACCGGCTCGTGCTGGCCGTGGCGGTGCGGAGGCGCCGGGCTGCGCCTGGACGCGGACATGCGACATGCGTGACGGCCCCTGCGTTGCTGCGTCTGTCCCCTGGGGCACTGCTTGGTGACGGCGGGACTGGACGCGGCTCGCGCGAGGGGTGACCCTGTAACGTGCTGTTGCGCCAGTTGGAGTATCTGGTGGCCCTGGCCCGGGAGCGGCATTTCGCACGGGCCGCTGCGGCCTGTCACGTCTCCCAGCCATCGTTGTCAGCGGCCATCCGCAAGCTGGAACGTGAGCTGGACGTGCCGCTCGTCCGCCGGGGCAGGAAGTTCGCCGGGCTGACCCCGGAGGGGGAGCGGGTGGTGCTGTGGGCGCACCGGATCCTGGCCGACGCTGATGCGCTGCGGCAGGATCTTTCCCGGATGCGTGAGGGGTTGTCGGGGACGTTGCGGATGGGCGCCATCCCGACCGCGTTGACCGCGGCCTCGCTGCTGACGACGCCGTTCTGCGAACGATACCCACACGTACGGGTGTTGCTGACCTCCCTGTCGTCCCGTGAGATCGCCCGCCGGTTGGCTGAGTTCGAGATCGACATGGCGATGACGTACCTCGACGACGAGGAGGATCTCGGCGAGGTGCGGACCAGCCCGCTGTACGAGGAGCGCTACCTGCTCCTCACCCCGTCCGACGGCGAACTGGCCGACCGCCGGGTGGCGCGCTGGTCGGAGGTCGCCGCGCTGCCGCTGTGCCTGCTGGCCCCCGAGATGCGCAACCGCCGCATCCTGGACGCCAACTTCCGCCAGGCCGGGGCGGTGGCCGTGCCCGCGATCGAGACCGACACCGTCTCGGCGCTGTTCGCGCACGTCGCCACGCACCGCTGGTCCAGCGTCATCGCGCACGCGTGGCTGCACATGTTCGGAGTCCCCGAGGGGATGCGTGTGGTACGGCTGGAGCGCCCGGCGAGGGAACCCCGTGTGGGCCTGGTCGTGGCCGGCACCAGGCCGGAGCCGATGATGGCACGGGCCGTCCTGGACATCGCCCGCGAGCTCGATCTGCGCGAGGTGTTCGACCGCCTGGCCCGTGAGCACCTCACATAGACGGCCTCTATCACCCGATAGAAACATTCGCTTTGACCTGCGGATACGGCTCAACCGACAGTGGGTTCACCCATCGACGAGAGGCGGAGAGCCATGGCGAAGGTGCTGTGCGTCCTGTACGACGACCCGATCGACGGATACCCCACCTCCTACGCGCGGGACGGCCTGCCCAGTCTGTCCGGTTACCCGGGCGGCCAGACGCTGCCCAGCCCCAAGGCCATCGACTTCACCCCCGGCCAGCTGCTCGGCAGCGTCTCCGGTGAGCTGGGGCTGCGGTGCTTCCTGGAGGAGCGCGGTCACACCCTGGTGGTCACCTCCGACAAGGACGGCGACGGCACGGAAAACGGCTCGGTCTTCGACCGCGAGCTGCCCGACGCCGACGTGGTGATCTCGCAGCCGTTCTGGCCGGCGTACCTGACCGCCGAGCGCATCGCCCGCGCCCCCAAGCTGAAGCTGGCCATCACGGCGGGCATCGGCTCCGACCACGTCGACCTGGACGCCGCCATCGCTTGCGGCATCACCGTCGCCGAGGTCACCTACTGCAACAGCATCAGCGTCGCCGAGCACGTCGTCATGATGATCCTGTCCCTGGTCCGCAACTACCTGCCCGCAAACCGGACGGTGCTGGACGGCGGCTGGAACATCGCCGACTGCGTCGCCCGCTCCTACGACCTGGAGGGCATGCACGTCGGCACCGTGGCCGCCGGCCGGATCGGGCTGGCGGTGCTGCGCCGGCTCAAGCCGTTCGACGTGCACCTGCACTACACCGACCGGCACCGGCTGTCGGCCGAGGTCGAGGAGGAGCTTGGGCTCACCTTCCACCCCAACGCCGCCTCGATGGTGCCAGCCTGCGACGTGGTGACCGTCAACGCGCCGCTGCACCCGGAGACCGAGGGCCTGTTCGACGACCGGCTCATCGCCACGATGAAGCGCGGCGCGTACCTGATCAACACCGCGCGGGCGCGGATCGCCGACCGTGACGCGATCGTGCGGGCGCTGGAGAGCGGGCAGCTCGCCGGATACGCGGGCGACGTCTGGTATCCGCAGCCCGCCCCGGCCGACCACCCCTGGCGCAGCATGCCGCACCACGGCATGACGCCGCACATCTCCGGTTCGTCCCTGTCGGCGCAGACCCGCTACGCCGCCGGCACCCGCGAGATTCTGGAGGCGTGGCTGGACGGCGCCCCGATCCGGGAGGAGTACCTGATCGTCGAGGGCGGCGCCCTGGCCGGGACCGGTGCGCACTCCTACAGCACCCGGACCCGGTAGAAGCGGCTCAAAGGGCCGGGCCGTGGCAGGAGCACGGCGAATGCGGCGGGCCGGCCCTGTGCAGCGCGATGTACGGCCCGGATCGACCCCAGTAGCGGACACGCTCGCGCGTGATGCGATAGCGCGCGCACGCCTCGGGCTCTTCGGGTGAGCAGCGTGGCACAGGGACGGTCAGGATGCGGATGTCCTGGTCGACGTGGGTCAGCAGGCCGTGGCAGGGCCCGCCCAGGCAGATGGCGTTGCAGTCGTGACCGTCACCGGGCCGCTCGGGGTTCATGCCGGGTGGGCGTGGGTCTCGGTGGCCTTGACCGACGCCCAGATCTGCTGGCCGGGGATCAGGTCGGCGACGGCGGCGGGGGTGATGTCGGCGAACACGGTGATCGGGCCGTCGAGGTGGACGCGGACGTTGTCGCCGTGCCATTCGATGCCGTCGATGCGGCCTGCCACAGGTGGCGCGGGCTGCCGTCGGGGCGGGTTCGAGACAGCGCCACGGCGGCGGGCGGGAAGGCGACGAACGCGGGCCCATCCACCCGCTGGGAGGTGTGCAGCAGCACCTCGCCGACCTTGACCCGGGCCCCGTCCGCAGTCCCGCGATAAAGGTTGAGCCCCACGAGGCGGGCGACGTAGTCGGTGCGCGGGCGGCGGGCGACCTCGGCCGGAGTGCCCTGCTGGACGATGGCGCCGTTCTCGATGACGATCTGCCGATCGGCGAGCACCATGGCGTCGAGGGGGTCGTGGGTGACCAGGACGGTGGCGCCGTCGAAGTCGGCCAGATGGCGGCGCAGCTGGGAGCGGATCTCCAGGCGGGTGTGGGCGTCGAGCGCGGCCAGCGGTTCGTCCAGCAGCAGCTCGGGCTGCACGGCCAGCGCCCGCGCCAGGGCGACCCGCTGGGCCTGCCCGCCGGACAGTTGCCGGGGCTTGGCGGCGGCGCGGTCGGCCAGGCCGACCCGCTCCAGCAGGGCGGCAGCGGCGCGGCGGGCCTCGGCCTTGGGAACCCCGTGGCAGCGTGGCCCGAAGGCGACGCTGTCCAGCGCCGTCAGGTGCGGGAAGAGCAGGTAGTCCTGGAAGACCATGCCGACCGGGCGGCTCTCGGCGGACAGGGTGTGCAGTGGACGGCCATCGAAGACGATCTCGCCCTGCGACAATGCGGTCAGCCCTGCCAGGGGGCGCAGCGCGGTGGTCTTGCCCGCGCCGTTGGGGCCGAGCAGCGCCACGACCTCGCCGGGGGCAACCTCCAGGGTGACGTCGAGAGTGACGGCGGGTTGGGTGACGACCAGGCGGGCGTGCGGGGTCATGGCGTGTTCACCCATCGGTCGCGCAGGCTGGCCGGGATGATCACCGAGACGGCGAGCAGGACGAGGGTGAGCACGATGGCGGCCTCCGGCTCGGTCTCCAGGGCGAGGTAGACGGCCAGCGGCATGGTGCGGGTGGTGCCGGGGAAGTTGCCCGCGAACGTGATCGTCGCGCCGAATTCGCCCAGTGCCCGCGCCCAGCACAGCACCGCCCCGGGCATGACCATCGGCAGCGTGACGCGCCGGAAGACGGTCCAGCGCGAGGCGCCGAGCGTGGCCGCGGCCTCCTCCAACCGCTGGTCAGCGCCGCGCAGCGCGCCCTCCACGCTGAGGACCAGGAACGGCATCGCCACGAACGCCTCGGCGATGATCACTCCCGTCGTGGTGAAGGGCAGCGTGATCCCCGAAGGTGGCCTCCAGCCACTGCCCGACCAGCCCGCGCCGCCCCAGCACCAGCAGCAGCGCGACACCGCCGACCACCGGCGGCAGCACCAGCGGAACGGTGACCAGCGCCCGGATCAGCCGCTGCCCGGGAAAGTCCACCCGGGCCAGCAGCCAGGCCAGCGGCACCCCGAGCAGCAGGCACACCACCGTGGCCACGCTCGCGCAGCCCAGCGACAGCCGCAGCGCCTCCAGCACGTGCGGCTCGGCCGGCCGCTGCGCCAGCGTAGACCACGGGCGCGCATCAGCAGCCCGGCTAGCGGCAGCACGAGGAAGACCAGGCCCACGACAGCGGGCAGCACCAGCATGCACGGCCGCCCGGCGCTTTGGTGGGGCTGGCCGGGCTCGCCCTCACCGGCTCCCTTAGGGGGTGTGTGCCTCACCTTTGGTGGTGGTCGAATTTCCGGGTGTCGCGTGGCTCCGCCTAGGCCTCTTGGTCTTCGGGGTGTCCGTCGGCGATGGCGCGGCCGCGGGAGGCGGAGGCACGGCCGTGACTGTACGCCACGACCCGAGTCGCGCCTACCGCTTCGTGGCCTTTGGGCTTTGTTTGGAGACCCACCTGAGGGAAAGCCGTAAGGAACACACCCCGAATCCCCTTCGACGCCGACAGGCAAAAACGATCATGAGTGTGGATCTTGAGCTGCGCTGTCCCATCAGCACCGATCTAGGTTTCGTCCGGGACCTGGTCCGCCTCTGCGGCCATCACAGCGGCCTACGCGACCAGCGGCTGGGCGACCTGGTGCTGGCCGTCAACGAGGCGGTCGCCAACGTGCTCGATCACGGCGCGGCCGGCCTGGTCACCTTCCGCACCGCCGGCGAGGCGATCACGGTGGAGGTCCTCGCCACAGCGGGCAGGCTGAGCCGCGATCACCTGGCATCCGCCCAGCTCGACCGTAGCGGCCAACGCGGCTTCGGACTGTGGGTGATCCAGCACCTGTGCGACGCGGTCGCCCTGGAGCAGACCGGCCTCGGCTCCCTGCTGAGCCTGCACATGGACCGCCAGCCGGCGACCGCACCCGGACCGCCCCGCGCGCCGGGACCCCGACCACGTTGTTACATCTGTGACATAGCGGAGGGCATGGACACCCACACGAAAGGCCTACGGACCCCCCATGGACACCTCTTCGCGACGCGAACCGTCGTCCGCCCCAGAGAGGGACTCCACAACGGCGCTGACGCTGGCCCATCAGCATCTGCCCGGCATGAGCGTGATCGCCATCGGCGGCGAGGTTGACCGCACCACCAGCGCCGAGCTGGCCGACTACATCAATCGCATCCGTCGACCCCGCGACCACCTCGTCTTCGACCTGACCGAGCTGTCGTTCCTGGACAGCTCCGGTCTGCAGGTCCTGCTGGCCAGCGCCCAGCACGGCGCGGCCGACGGCGCCGGCGTCCATCTGGCCGCCGTCCATGGCATGCCAGCCCGGCTGCTGCAGATCACCGGCGTGGGCGCCCACCTACCGGTGTACGCCACGGTGGAACAGGCCATCACCACGGTCCTGGCCGCCGCCCGAACCCGGTAAGGCGTAGCCACACCGCCACTATTCACCGCCTCCCGGCTACTTCTGGACGCAGCCAGGCCGGCGGCGATTCATGTGCTCTGCTCATGTGCTCTGCCGGCCGTCTCCAGGCTCGGTGGGACGGTCGGAGGCCACCCCCTCAGCCTCGTCGCTCGCCGGCGACGTGCCGCCGGCCGTCCATGGCGTGGCCTGGCACGCCCAGACCAGCAACTCGCGGCGCAGCTGGGCGATGGCGGCCGCGGTGTGCTGCGGGCGAGTATCCATGCGGTCTTGACTACCTCCGTCACCGCCAAGCTGACCCCCGTTGCATGCAAACAGACGCCGCGTCCGAGCGCGGGCTCACCTTTGGTGGTGATCATTGAATTTGCGAGTGTCGCGTGGCTCAACGTAGGGCTCTTGGTCTTCGGGGTGTCCGCCGGCGATGGCGCGACCGCGCTCGAGTTCGGCGTTGAGTTCGGCGCCGAGCAGGATGGCCATGTTGGTGATCCACAACCACACCAGGAAGATGATCAGCCCCGCGATGCTGCCGTAGGTCTTGTTGTAGGAGCCGAAGTTGGCGACGTAGAAGGCGAAACCGGCGGAGGCCAGCAGCCACACGACCAGGGCCAGGACGCCGCCGGCGGTAACCCATCGAAATCCGCGTTTGGCGTTGGGAGAGGCCCAATACAGCAGCGCGAACAGGAAGCTGACGACCAGCAGCAGGACCGGCCACTTGGCGATGTTCCACGCGGTGACCGCCGCTGAGCCGAACCCGAAGATGTCGCCGACCCGCTCGGCCAGCGGCCCGGAAATCACGACGGCGATGGCACTGGCCGACAGCAGCACCAAAGTGACCAGGGTGACGGCGATGCGCAGCGGGAGCGTCTTCCAGATCGGCCGGCCCTCGGGAACGTCATAGACGGCGTTGGAAGCGCGCATGAACGCGGCCACATACCCCGACGCCGACCACAGAGCCACCGCCAAACCGGCCAGGGCCACCAGGCCCGCGCCGCCCTGCCCGCGCTGCAACTCGGTGAGCGCGTTGACGAGCACCTGCTTGACCGCCCCGGGCGCCAGGTCCCCCACGTTGGTGATCAATGATTGCGACACCGACGCGCCGCCCAGCCCCACCAGGGAGATGACCACCAGCATCGCCGGGAAGATCGACAGCACGCCGTAGTAGGTGAGCGCGGCCGCCCAGTCCGCCAGGTTGTCGTCCTTGAACTCGGCGAAGGTGCGCTTGACCGCACCCCACCATGAGGTTTTCGGCAGCTCGGTCGGCGTATCCGGGGCCTGGCCGCCGGCCGGTCTGCCCGGCCGGCCGGCGGAGTCGGCTCGCTTGCTCATGACCGTACGCTTTCGCGGGTCTTGCGTCGATCGTCACCCGGCCGGCGTCCGGTCCTCTTGCGGACGCCGGATGCGCCGGCGCGTTGAACGGCCGCTTTCACCAGACCGAAGACGGCCCCCTGCAGCATGGCGGCCAGCAGCACTTGCCGCCAGCTGTAGTTCTGGTCGCCGGCGTCAGGGGCTTCTTCCTGGCCCGCGGCGAGTTTCCAGACCTGCTTGAACAGCGCGCCGGCGATCAGCCCGCCCAGCACGCTGAACAGCAGCGACGGTGGCTTGCAGAGCGGCTTGGAGAGCAGGGCCACGGAAGCTCACCCTGCTCCGGCGTGCCGGAGAACGCGGCGTCGGCGCAGCCACCCGAGCACGAGCAGGACGATCGCCGCTGCCGCCGCCCCTTGCGCTCTGGGCGCGGCGGCCGGTGACGCGGCGGCCTGGCGTGCCTTGGCGGCGAGGTCGCCTGTCATGACCGTGCCGGCGAGGTCGGTGGCCTTGTGGCGCACCTGCGCGCTGCTCTGCCGGGCGGTGTGCACCGCTCGCTGCCAGGGGCTCTGCCGGCGGGCGTTGCGACGGCGCAGCCACACCGAGAGGGCGACGGCACCGGCGGCCACGCCAGCGGCCGCACCGGCGGCTGCGGCACCGCGGCGCATCGCCGGGGTGGTGTCGGAGGTGATCGCCCGAGCCTTGGCGGTGAACTCGCCGGCTCTGGTTCGGGCTTGGGTTCCGGTTTGCTGCGCCCGGGCGGCCAGGTTCGCCTTGACCTGCCGGGTCTTGTCCTTGGCGCGGGTCTTGAGGTCGGCCTTGGCGGCCAGCGTCTCCACGGTGTCCGCCAGATGCTCGCGCGTCTGGACGATATCGGCACGCAGTTCCTCGCGGGAGTCTGCCTGCTCATCAGCCCGGGGCGGGCCGGCCGTGGCCGGTTCGCCCGCTCGGTGAGATGGTCCGCTGATGGTCATCGTCGTGCACTCTCCCTGATCTGGGTCACGTCCTGCCGGGTGCTGTCGATCGCCTGCTCGGGCAGCGGCGGCATCGCGTGGGCGACCTTCTTGCGGCCGGTCAGGCCCAGCACCGCCGCCACGGCCAGCAGCACCACAGCGGCGATCAGCGCGGCCGTCCACGCCGGCATGACCAACGCCAAAGCGGCGATCATCGCAGCCACCAGGGCCGCCGCGCCGTAGAGCGCGACCATGCCGGCCGCCCCCAGCAACCCCGTTCCCAGACCGGCATCCCGGCCTTTGTCCTTCACCTCGGCAACCGCCAGCCGTATCTCCTGACGCACCAGCACAGAGACCTGCTCGGAGGCTTGTTTGATCAGCTCACCGGCTGACGGCATCTCCTGTCTGCGGCCAGCCTCAGGCCTGCCGTCGGCAGGCCGCTGCACCGTACTCATCACCGTTCCTCTCCTTGCGGTCGGGGTTTCGTGCCTTTCACACCGCTGCCCTCAATCGCCTGCAGCATGTGGCGATCGGGACACGAGCTCCCGCACGCTCGTGAGCGCGGATTCGGTGTGGGTTTCCCATCCACCCGGCGATGCAGCCCACGCGATGAGTCCCGGCCGCGGCCAGGGGGCGCCGGCCAATTCCTCGAAAAACGCCATCGTCCTGGCCGCCGTCCTTGCCGGAGCCGGAGCCGCGACGGATGGGTTCCACGTGGCTGTGGCAGCGCTCAGGTGACGCTGGAGCTCGGCTCGGTCCAGCGCGGGCGAGATGATCTCATCAGGCAAGTAAGGCACGGTCAGGCAAGTAAGGCACGGTCAGGCAAGTAAGGCACGTTCGCTGGTGCTGGTCCTTGCCCCGTACGCGGCCAGGAGTTCGCGGTGTGCCATGGAACGCCAACAGATTCCGCTGCTCGTCCACGCGCCGGAACGGGGGCTCCTCAAGCGCGGCGAACCGTGAGTTATCCCGGCCCCTCAGCGCCGTTTTCTCGTGCAGCGGGGGTTGAGGAACGTCTCTGCGAGACCGTCCGTCGAGCAGCTTGCGGCCTTCCTCCATGTGCCTGGTGACGTCGGCGGCCGCGGCGCGGTCGGCCGTCAGCCGCGGCCTGGCGGACGTCGAACTCCTCCAGTGCCTCCCGGGCCGCCGCTCGGGTCGCCTCGTCGGCCAGCAGAGCGGTCTTGACCGCCTTGGGGTGGCCGATGACGTAGGCGATGGCCGCGGGGCGGGTCCCGGACGTGGCCGCCTCCCGCTCGATCGCCTCACGCCGCTCGGGCGAGATGGGCCTGGCATCAAAGTCAGCTGCGGCGGTGCACCTCGCTGGCGGTCGAGCCGCTGGCTGTCCGGGGGACGTTGCCGACGCTGGAGGCATGGAGGGGGCCGCTCGGATCGGCCGTCTCGGCCAGTTGCCGGGCGGCGTCGGCGCGGCCGCGCTGGTATGCCGCCGCCTGGGCACGGGCCTGCGGCGCCTCCTGCTCGATGCGACCCAGCCAGCGCTGCCAGCGCTGTTGCATGGGCTGGATCAGGCCGCCGCCGATGCCGATGGCTGCGATCGCGCCCGCAGTGGCCAGCACGGTGATCAGCACCGGTGTGGTGACGGTGGTGGCCACGCCGATCTGGTTGAGCGCGGCGATGATGCCCAGCGCCCAGATGAACACCGCGGCCCCAGTGGCCAGCCACCGGCCGTAGGACAGGCCGGCCAGCGCGCTGCCGACGATGTCCTTGACCGCGGTGGCGATGGCACCGGCGACCACCACGATGACGATGGCCACGGCGGCCTGAGGCAGCCAGGCCACCACGCCGTTCAGCAGCGCGGAGACCGGGTTGGGCCCGAACACGCTGAAGGCGATCTGCAACGTGATGAGGACGATGGCGTAAAACAGGAGTTTGGCGATGAGGCTGCTGGCGTCGTAGCGGCTGCGCTGGAGCATGCGGCCCACACCGCTGCGTTCCACGACCCGGTCGAAGCCGACCCGTTCCAGGATCTTGTCGGTGGCCTTGGCGATCAGCCTTGCGACGAGCCAGCCAATGAGCAGGATGGCCAGGAAGGCGATCAGCCGCGGCACGAATGTGGCGATCTGCCGCCACACGTCGGTGAGTCCTTGACTGATGTTGATCTCCATGCGTTCTCCTCGACCGGATGGACAACACAGCGCCCGGCCCTCACCTCACCGTCACCCGCATGCCTGTGGCACGGGGCCTGCCGATCAGGGCGTGTGTCCATCGCGTTGGGGAATGTGCCCGCGCCGGACTCCGTGCTGGATTCCGTCACGGGAGGGTGATGTCACCGCTGCGAAGCAGCCTGGGCGTGCTGCTGTTCGCCGGTCTGGTCATCGACGCGGGCGTCGGCGTTGCGCCGTACCGCATCGATGCCGTTGAGGGCGCTCGCTTTGGTCGTGTAGCTCTCGCTGGTGGCGATGATCTCGCCGTTGGCGGCCACCAGATTGAACCGGTAGCCCGACGAGGTCTTCTTGAGAACGTAGCGGCCTGCCATGCGTTTACTCCTTGTCTGAAGACCATGGGAACCAGATGGGGGGATGGAACAGGTGCGGCTCCGCTGCACGGAGGCGGCGGGGCCGCATCGGGCTCGTGATGCCGCCGGGCTAGCGCCGGCCGGAGTCGTCGCCCTCGACGTCGATGCGCTCCTTGCGTACCTGCTCGGAAACGGTCTCCTCGTCGGTGACCTGGTCCTTGGCCATGCGGACCCGCTCCACCGGGACGGTGTCCTTGGCCACCGTCGGACGCTCCTCGCGCAGCACGACCTCGAGCTCGGACTCGGTGATGTCCGGTCCGCTCAGCGCCGCCTCGGGTTGGCGTCGGTGATGGGTTGGCGCTCCACCCGCACCTCTTCACGGGTGACCGGGACGTTGACCTGCTGTTGCTCGGTGACCACGTACTTGCGCAGCCGAGCCCGGCCCCGCTCGTGACTCTCGGTGCCCACATCCAGTCGCTCCTCCGACCGGGTCGTGGCATCATCGCGACCGCCCGTGTCGGTGTGGCCGGTGCCGGTGTCGGCCCGGGCGTGGCCGAGGCGTTCCTGCTCGCGCAGGCCGCCCTCGTGGGCCCAGCCGCCTTCGCCGGGCTGGTTGGCCTGCTGCCAGGACGATTCCCAGTCCATCCCGTAGTAGCGATACAGTTCGCGTTCCTCCTCGGCCGACAGGTGCCCGCCGGCGTCGACGTCCACGTTGGGGGCGTCCTTGACGCGGTCCTTGTCGTAGGGCACCTCGACGTGGTCGGATACGAACTCGGCGTCCCGGATCGGGACGAAGGTCTCCCTCATACCGAACAGGCCGGTCTTGATACACAGCCACTCGGGCCGACTGGTGGCGTCGTCGAGGAAGACGTGCTTCACCTCGCCGATCTTGTTCCCGTTGGTGTCGTAGACGTCGTGGTTCAGGACTGCGGGAATCTGCTCGTGGGTGATCACTTGCTTCCTCCCTTCGGTCGCTTGTCGGTCCAGCTCCGGCTACCCGAATAACATGACTGAAACATTCCACACCGTTTACTCACCGTGGAACATTCGATCGGGTTGGACGCGGTTGGGTCACGTCGGCCGGACAGCCCCAAAGGCGTCTCATCTAACCCGTGCGGTTCACTGGAAGCTGCGCCTGGAGTTACAGACAGCTGACCTTTAGAGGTCGAGGTTGGCTGCATGGCCGCGTTGTGTTGGCTGCACGACCCCCGCTCAGGCCGGCGAGGCCGAGAGGGTATGCATGACGCCAGTGACGCCCGTTCCCCAGCTCAAGCACCCAATTCAGGGCTGTCATCTGCCCACCAACTGCGAAACTCGGGTCTCGGTTGGACCGGACCCGCCAGCGCGCGGGGCGTGCGCGTCTGGAACCGTCCGAGGTGCCTCGTTTGGCGATCGGCCCACGGGAAGGGGGTTTGAAGCCGTCTATCCGTTCCTGCCCCCCGCAGAGGAGAGACGATCATGAGTGTGGCGTACGAGCTGCATTGCCCCATCCGCGCCAACCTTGACTTCATCCGGGACCTGATACGCGTATGCGGCCGCTACGGCGGGCTGACCGGCCAGCGGCTGGAGGACCTGGTGCTGGCGGTCAACGAGGCGGTCGCCAACGTATTGGTCCACGGCGGCAAGGCCGGCCTGGTCACCGCGCGCAGCACCCCCGACGAGCTGGCGGTCGAAGTGCTCGACAGCGGAGGCCGGCTCAGACACCATCACCTGGCCGCCGCCGAGCTCGACCCGGAACGCCCGCACGGGTTCGGCCTGTGGTTGATCCAGCACCTGTGCGACCACGTCGCACTCCAACAGACCGGTCTCGGTTCCCTGCTCAGCCTGCACATGCGGCTGCACCCTGCCGACGCTGCCAATGCGGTGCGGGCGCACGATCACACAGCAGTCATCCCTCGGCCCCGGCACGGCGGCCAGCTGCGAAACCGGCAGCTACCGGCCAAGTAACTATCACAGCTCGCGGCTCACCGTTGCTTCGGCCTCGGCCACGCTGAGGTACGGCTCCATGATGGTGTTGAAACAGCCGCGCGACGGCTCCGCCGACGCTGTCGGTAGGCCTTGATCAGCGCGGCGAGCCCGTAGGAGTGGCAGAAACGCAGCCGCGAGACGTCCACGATGCATCGCCTCGGGCACAACCAATAGGGGATCCAGTAGCCGGTTCGGCAACGCCGTGGTGCTGCTGTCCAGCTCTCCGGATAAGGCCACGATCAGCCCCTGCCTCGCGCTCTGCGTGCATCCGTCTCGGCGGGTTCCTCCCGGCGGGTGGGCACTGGGAGGACGGGGAAACGCTGGCTGAGACGGCGCTGCGGGAAACCGTGGAAGAACTCGGCTGCCGCACGTTGATCATCCCTGGGCTGTCGTCGATGCCCGCCCCGGCCGGCTACCCGCACGCCGTCTGCCCTGCCCCCTGGTGGATCATCGACTGCAGGGCCTCCGCCGACGGCCACACTCCCGGGCCCCACCGGCACCTGGACCACACCTTCGTTTCGATCTTCGAACGGGAGGTTCAGGCTCCGGAGACGGCAGTGGACTGGTTGACCAGGCAGCAGGTCAAGGACCGGACCGACCTATCCCATGACAGCCGCCTCCAGCTACTCACTGTCTTCCCGCTCCTCGACGACCTGACCCGTGACCTGCACGTCAGCACCGGGTGGCCAGGCGTCCGGCATCTCGTTGGCCAAGCCGACATCAACGCCAACCGGCGGCAGCAGTACTTCAGCCTCGATGGCTGGAGCGACGCCGTCTCCCGCCCCGGCAAAGGCCACTAACCGTCACCACCATGAGGCACGGGCCCGGCGTCCTCCGAACGACCCGAATAGCCGCAACATGTCAACGTTCCGGGGAATGAAGCGAAATCCCGGCCCCGAGACAGCAGGTGCACCCGATGCGGCGCGGGCGGCAGCGGAAGCAAGCGCTGCTTTGGTGCTCCGGACGGTCACGGCGGGGAGTCATTCGGCGCAGACGGTCTGCGTGGCTCAGACTTCGGCCGTCAATAAGGATGATCAATGAAAGTGCGATGCTCCCGGCCGGGCATATCGGTTGGAGGACTGTCCGGAACTCGCGGTCTCCAACCCGGTCCGCGGATTACCACCAGCACCAGGCAGCAGCTCAAGGGAGGTGGGGCGAGGCAGAACGGCTTTCGCTGTTGACGGGCGCGAAAGCCGGTGCTCAGCCCCGCCCGAGCCTCCAGATTGGTGAAGAACCTGCAGCTCAACGCTGCAATGCTGCGAGCCTCAGGGGCTGTTCTGCTACTCGAGTGCGTCGGCGACCTTCCGCCAGTCCACGAGCTTGAAGTTGGTGACCTCCCGTTCTCCGTCTCCCGGGCTGTCCGCGCCGTCGTGGACGACGAGCAGGCCCTTCGGGAAGGCGCCGCTGAGCGGGACGCTGACGACCATCGCGCCGTCGCTCGCCTCGGCGCCGTCGGCGCGCCTGCCCGGGCCGACCCGGAATTGCCCGACGTGGTCGTTGTCCCCGTCGCGCTCGTAGACGGCGAACGTGTCGTCGCCCTGGCTGGAGGCCAGCAGGTAGCCCTCCCCGCCGCCGGCGTCGTAGATCGTCAGGCCCTCGGCGTCGGCCGCCAGGTGCTCGCCGCCGAAGCCCCGGTCCCGGCCGGGCAGGCATTCCTCGGTGGCTGGGTCGTAGGTGTCCTGGCGGCCGTACTCCCTGACCTTGTCCATGAGGACGGGCCGGCCGGTCAGGTCGGCCCGCAGGCGCCAGACGCCCACGTCCTCCTGCGCGGCGTAGAGCGTGCCGCGGTCCACGACCATGCCCTCGATCTGCGGCAGCTCGCCCGGTTCCAGGCACGGCGTCCAGCTCGTGCCGTCGGGGAGCGCGAAGCTCGACGGCAGGTCGAGGGTGCGGACGTGCCGGTAGGTGACCTTGCCGCCGGGGGCGGCGACCAGCTCGAGGAGGCCCAGCGTGGTCGTGTGGCGGCGGCTGACGAGGATGCGCGTGCCGTCCACGGCCAGCCCGTAGGCGGTCCTGGCCTCGTCCACCTCCTCCTGGGTGCTGTTGAAGACGAACGGGGCCGCCGGGTCCGTGACGTCGGTCAGTCGTCCGGTGGCCGGGTCGACGGCGTACACGCGGAGTTGGTCGCGGCCCCGGTCCGAGGCCACGGCGAGGTCCGCCTTCGCGCCCGTGGACAGGCGGAAGCCGCGCACGAGGTCGACGTTGTTCAGCCGGCCGGGCTCGTGGTCCGGGCCAGGCGGCGGCTGCGCGGGCACGTGCTGGAGCTGGGCCCCCGACAAGGAGTAGGCGTACAGTCCGCCCTCCTTGGCGGTGGTGATCACGACGCTCTTGCCGGGGCGCGTGGGATGCACCCAGATGGCCGGGTCGTCGCCATTGGCGTGGCCGCCCGCCGCGTCGTCGTACAGGGGTGGGGTCTCGGCGGCGGCCGAGACGGTCTCGACGTCCGGCGCGGGAGCGAGAGGGGTGAGAAGCAGCAGGGCGGTGGTCAAGAGAGGGCGCACGAGCATCTCCGTACGGTGGCCGTCCGGCGTGAACGAGCGGTGTCGGCACTCCTTCTGGGACGTGGACTCCCCGGCCAACTTGGGGGGAATTTGACGGTTTCGGGCGGTCCGCTGGAGGTGTGAGCAGGCAGAAAGGATATGTACGGAGGATCACTATGATCTACAAAGTAAAGGCGTCCGGTTGTGACGTCCTGCTCCGCGGGCCGTTATTACCCGGCGCCGACTCGGAAGGCCCGGAGGACCATGTCGTCCGGGCCTTCGCGCGGGTCAGTCAGTAACCCCTGGTGACCCGTACGCCGGGCCCGATCTTGCGGGGCACTCCGATGTTGTCGATGAGGTTGCCGGTGGAGGCCACCGACATCGACTCGCCCTCGCCGTCGCCCCTGGTCAGCAGCATCCCGGTCTCACGCTTGGTGCCGTGGCCGAGGATGGTGTTGCCGCTGATCGCCGCGTGTCCCTTGCCGTAGTTGACCGCGTCCAGTGCCAGGTAGACGAAGTTGACGCCCGGCGGGAGCGGCCCGGTCGTGGTCATCTTGCGCTCGGGCGGCGCCGAGCCCTGCCGGCGGGCCTCGCGCAGCTCGGCGAGGGCGTTCGGCGGGGGCAGGAACTTGTGGATCCGGTTGGCGGTGATCGTGGTGTTGGCCTCGCCCTGCAGGTCGCAGCGGATGCCGTAGTAGGTCTGGTCCTTGGTGCTCTCGGCGCCGAAGTCCTCGATGTAGTTGTTGTGGATCGAGGTGCCGTAGCAGCGGTGGGCGTCGATGGCGTTCTTCGGCGTGCCGTACAGGTGCAGGTCGCTGAACGTCCAGCCGGCCGCGTTGTCGCTCTGGATGGCATGTGTGCCGCTGAAGCCGATCCAGGAGCGCTGGAAGGTCCAGTCGGTGACGGAGTTGCCCGGGTCGACGATCCGGAGTCCGGCTTCGGCGGCGCCCTCGATGTAGACGTCGCTGATGATGCTGTTGACCATCGTGTTCTTGAGCAGCGTGCCGTTCTGGGACGGGTTGCTGATGCGGATGCCGTCGGACGGCGTGCCGAAGATGTCGACGTCGTACACGCGGGTGTTCCACGAGCGCAGCATCAGGCCGACGGTGCCGGTGTTGTTGTCCCGGTTGCCGTCGATGGTGAGCCTCTCGACGCGGATGGTCTCGCCGCTGAACTCGGTGTTCTTCAGCCAGCCCTCCGAGGCGAGCACGGCCGGCAGGTTCGCGCCGTCGGCCTGCTTGAGCACTGTGCCGCCCTTGGCGTCGCCCCGGTACGTGCGGTGGTCGAGCAGGCTGATCGTGGCGTTGATGAGGCACGGCCCCTTGATGACGATCTCGTCGCCGTCCTTGGAGGAGTCGATCGCGGCCTGCAGCGTGGCCGCGTCACCGGTGGTGTTGGCGCAGGTCGCCTCCACCCGGGCGGCGTCGGCCGGCTTCACCGGCATGAGCACGGCCGCCCCCGTGACGGCCGCGGCGAGCGCTGCGCCTCCCGCGAGCAGGCGAGTCGGTAATTTACGCATTGTCGGCCCCCTTGTCAGAATGATCGTCACGGGGGCATGGAGATCCCGTGTCGCCCCCGTGGCGATCATTCTGGCCCACAGGCCGTTGGCGTGCGATCGTTTCGCCGCGTATGCCGGGAAGGTCGGGCAGCCGCCGAGGGCGATCAGTCACACAACCCTCTCCGTGTCAAAACATGCGAAGCCGGGAATTTCTCTAGACAACTGGGAGCGCACGGAGGACCGGTTGAGCACGAAGGACGCCGTCGCCCTTCTCGCGGGCGCCATCATCGTCGTTTCCTTCGTCGGCACCGCCAAGACCCCGCCCGCCACCGCGGCCAGCCCGCTGGGCAATGTCAGCGGCACGCTGCCCGGCCTGGCGCCCATCGTCTCCGACACCGACAAGGCCGAGGCCCGCGATCTCATCAACAAGCTGCGGGTCAAGGGCTTCGGTCCCAACACCGGCTACGAGCGCACGCGGTACGGGGAGAACTGGGCCGACACGGCGATCGGGGTGCCGTTCGCGCGCAACGGCTGCCGCACCCGCGACGACCTGTTAGCCCGCGACGGCCGCGACGTGAAATACCGCGCGGGGTCGGACTGCGAGGTCGTGTCGATGACGCTGGACGACCCCTACACCGGCCGGACCATCTACTGGCACAAGGACAACGCCGACGCTGTGCAGGTCGACCACGTGGTGCCGCTGAACTACGGCTGGCGCATGGGCGCGCCGCGCTGGCCGATGTCCAAGCGGACCGACTTCGCCCAGGACCCGCTCAACCTGCTGCCGGTGGACGGCGACGCCAACGAGCAGAAGGGCGCCTCCGGGCCGGCGAGCTGGCTGCCGCCGCAGCGGCGCATCCGCTGCGCGTACGTCACCCGCTTCGCGCAGGTCGCGTTCAAGTACAACATGCCGGTCACCGCGGCCGACAAGAAGGTCATGCTGGCCCAGTGCCGGTGATCCGCGGCTCGGTCTTCCGCGCGTGCCGTTTCGCCAAGCTTCCCCTCCAAGGGGCCTCGGAGGCGGTCAGGTGCGGCGACGTGCGGGAACGGGGGCTAGCGGGGGTCGATCCAGTCGAAGCCGTTCTTGAACGTCTGCTCGGCCAGCACGCGCTGCCCGGCCACGCTGGGGTGGAAGTAGTCCCACTTGCTGATGTGGTCGAGGGTGAAGTCGTAGGAGAACACCGCGCCGCCGTCGGTGCGGCAGCCGGAGCCGTAGGCGGCGCACGCCTGCGCGGCGGCCCGGTTGTAGGCGATCACCCGCTCTCTCACCCGGTTGCGGCGCTCGGTGTCGGCCCGCCGGGTGGAGACGGGGTTGGCCAGCATCGCCGGGCAGATGCGGCCCAGCGTCCAGAACGTCCTGGCCAGGGGGTTGCCCCTGCCGACCTGCCACAGCCGCCGCAGGTCGGGGATGCTGGCGATGAGCACCCTGGCTCCGGGCATGCC
This sequence comes from Nonomuraea sp. SYSU D8015, assembly GCF_008065375.1. Lineage (GTDB taxonomy): Bacteria > Actinomycetota > Actinomycetes > Streptosporangiales > Streptosporangiaceae > Nonomuraea. The sequence continues at coordinate 243,640 of NZ_VJYI01000011.1, read as the reverse complement.
GGCGCGCAGCTCGGTCAGCGCCGTCTCCAGCCGCCGCCGGTAGGTCTGCACCGGCGTCATCGCCTGCTCGTTGCCCGCGCAGGCGTCGTTGGCGCCGATGAGGATCGTCACGTAGTCGGCCTTGGCCGCGACCGCCTTGCGTACCTGGCCGAGCAGGTCGGCGCTGGTGGAGCCGGGGGCGGCGAAGTTGAGGTTGTGTTTTTGGAGCGTTCCAGACATTCGTGACAGGCGCAGGTAGTGGCTGGCGACCTCGCGGTGGTCGCCCGCCGACCATGAGCGGGAGGTGCAGGAGACGTACCAGCCGCAGGCGTTGAATCCGGTGGAGATGGAGTCGCCGAGCGCGGCCATGATCTCGGGCACGGGCTGGGCGGTGGCGGCCTGCGCCGTGCCCGAACCGGAGAGGACGATGACTGCGGCGAAGAGGGGGCCCAGGCGACCGATCATGGGCCTCAAGGTAGAGAACCGATCATGGCGACACTATGGCGTTGAGGGAAGGTCTGTCATTTCAGGACCGACTCCATATGGGCGCTTGACAGGCCGAAGCTGATCAGGTTGGCGGGTAATTCCCCTGACGTTCCGTTTTTTCCTGGTTCGATGGCCGTAACGCGGCATTCATGGGGGTCAGAGTCGAACATGTTCAGTTCCCGCATAGCATGTCTTGAGTGAGTGTCGCGCTCGGAACCACCCGCCCGCTGCCGGTTCGCACCACTCCTGTCGGCGACCCCGGCGACCTGCTGGCCTCCCTGCCCAGGTCGGCGCCCTACGCCTGGATCAGGAACGGCGAGGGGCTCGTCGGCTGGGGTGAGGCCGCCAGAGTGGCCGTGCCCCCGGGCCCGGGCAGGTTCGCCTGGGCCCGCCGATGGCTGGCCGGTGTGTTCGGCGACGCGCACGTCGGCAACGGTGCCCGTACCCCCGGTCTCGGCCCGGTCGCCTTCGGCAGCTTCACCTTCGACGAGGACGTCCACGGCTCGGTCCTCGTCGTGCCGCAGGCCGTGCTGGCCCGCCGCGGCGGCCAGGCCTGGCTCACCACGGTCGGCGACGTGCCGCTGGAGAGGTTCACGCCCGTCCGCGACCCGGGCCGCGTCAGCTACGGCGACGGCAGCCTCACCGCGCCCGAGTGGCAGCACGTCGTGGCCCGCGCCGCCCGCCGCATCCGCGACGGCGAGCTGGAGAAGGTCGTGCTCGCCCGCGACCTGGTGGCCACCGCCGAGCGGCCCATCGACGTGCGGCTGCTGCTGGCCCGGCTGGCCCGGCGCTACCCCGAGTGTTATACGTTCTCGGTCGCGGGGCTGGTCGGCGCGACGCCCGAGCTGCTGATCCGGCGCACCGGCCAGGAGATCGAGTCGCTCGTGCTGGCCGGCACGACCTCGCGCGGCACCGGCCCGGCCGACGACCTGGCCCGCGGGGCCGCGTTGTTCGCCTCGGCGAAGGACCGCCACGAGCACGAGTGCGCGATCGCCTCGGTCCGACAGGCCCTCGCCCCGCTGTGCTCGTCGCTGGAGACCCCCGACGAGCCCGAGCTGCTGGTGCTGCCCAACGTCCAGCACCTGGCCAGCCACGTGAGCGGCCGGCTGGCCGACGGGGCGTCGGTGCTCGACGTGGTCGCCGCCATGCACCCGACCGCCGCCGTCGGCGGCACCCCGACCGACATCGCGATCAAGGTCATCCGCGAGCTGGAGGGCATGGACCGGGCCGGATACGCCGGCCCCGTCGGCTGGATCGACGCCCACGGCGACGGCGAGTGGGGCATCGCGCTGCGCTCGGGCCTGATCGAGGGCCGCCGCGCCCGCCTGTTCGCCGGCGGCGGCATCATGGGCGACTCCGACCCGGCCGCCGAGCTGGCCGAGGCGCAGGCCAAGTTCCGCGTCATGCAGTACGCCCTGGAGGGCTGACCCCCACGACCACGACCTCGTGAACCCCTCTTGCCTCGATACCCCCGGTGGGTATATTGGAAAGGGTCCTGACTCCATGCGAGGAATGCGAGGCCGCGATGACGACGACGATCGCCCGGCTCACGACGGACCAGGCCGCGACGGCGAGGGGGCGGACGCGATGAAGGTCGAGGGGTTCGCCGCGGACGGGTACGAGGCGGTGCGCGAGGTCTTCCAGCGGCTGGTCGACGACGGCCTGGAGACCGGCGCGGGCGTGTCGGTGTGGCGGGACGGCCGCGAGGTCGTCAGCCTCACCGGCGGGTGGACCGACGCCGGGCGCACCCGCCCCTGGCGGGCCGACACCCTGGTGCAGCCCTACTCGCTGTCGAAGGCGTTCGTGACGCTCACCGCCCTGGTGGCGGTGCGCGACGGCGCGCTGACCCTGGACGAGCCGATCGCGGCGCACTGGCCCGAGTACGGCGCGCGGGGCAAGGAGTCGACCACGTTACGCCAGGTGCTCACCCACCGCGCGGGACAGCCCCGCTTCCCGGCCGAGGCCGCGGATCTCGACCTGCTGGACGACGCCGCGCTCCGCGACAGCCTGGCACGGGCGGCGCCCGAGTACGTTCCGGGGACGAGGCTAGGGGAGCACGCGCTGACCTACGGCCACCTGGTCGACGGCATCCTGCGCGCCGCGGCCGGCACGACGCTGGGGGAGACGTTCAACGACGTCGTACGCCCCGCGCTGGGTCTGGACGCCTGGTTCGGCGTCCCGGACGAGGCGCTGGAACGCGTCGCCGACCTCGAGTACGCCGACCCCGACTGGCCGCGCAGGCTGCACGCGGCCCCGTGGCTCCAGATCCCCGAGGGCGCCCGGGACACCGGGCGGACCAACTCCAGGGCCTGGCGGCAGGCCGTCTTCGGCGCGGTCAACCTGCACACGAGCGCCACCGCGATGGCGGAGTTCTTCTCCCGCCTCACCGCGGAGGACGGCCCGGTGCGGGCGCTGCTGGGGCCCCACCTGCACGCCGAGCTGCTCGCCTCGCAGGTCACGGACTTCGACGAGGTCTTCGGCACGAGGATCACCTGGACGCTGGGGTTCGTCCGCGACCGCGGCAAGATCGCCAAGGGCGGGATCGGCGGCTCGGCCGCCTGGTGGTCGCTCAAGCACCACCACGCCTGCGCCTACCTGACGCGCCGCCTGGACGACCACTCCCGCGCGGCCCAGATCGCCGCCGCGCTCGGCGACGACCTGACCGTGGTGGGTGAGGACTGAGCCGCCCCTCGGCCGGAGTCCCGATGCCGCGCTGACGGCCCGGCGGGCCGCTGACCTCAGCCGGGGACGTGGACGTCCTCGCCCACGGCCACGCGGGCGCGCCCGGCCGTCAGCGTGGCCACCCAGTCGGCGAACCTCTCCACCTCGTCCTCGCCCACCGCGACGGCGAAGGTCACGTCCCTCGCGTACGTCACGTCCTCGACCGCGTACCGCGAGGCCCGCAGGTCGTTCTCCACCCGCCCGGCCTGGTCGTGCGCCACCGCCACGCGCACCCGTCTGGCCGGCACCATCCGCACCGGGTCGGCCCGGTCGAGGGTCTCGGTCACCGCCGACCCGTAGCCCGCACCAGCCCGCCCGCCCCCAGCAGCACCCCGCCGAAATAGCGGGTCACCACCGCCACCACGTCGCTGTATCCCCGCCCCACCAGGGCCTGCACCATCGGCGTGCCCGCGGTGCCGCCCGGCTCGCCGTCGTCGTCGCCCTTCTGCACCCGCTGCCCGATGACGTAGGCGGTGCAGTTGTGGGTGGCGTCGGCGTGCTCGCGGCGCCGCCCCGCGATGAACGCCGCCGCCTCCTCCACGCTGCGCGCGGGCGCCACGGCGCAGACGAAGCGCGATCTCCGCACCTCGGTCTCGTGCTCGACGACGGTCTTGAGTGTGAGGTACGGAGCAGGCACATTCGACAGGGTATGCCCTCGCCGTCGGAACCATCCGGGCTACCATCACGTTCATCCATCAAGACCTCGGGGAGGGTCTCATGGACACTGCCGACGACGTCATGCCCTTTGTCACCTCGGCGATCGGCGCCTACGGCGTGAGCGTGCTGGCCAAGACCAGCGAGGTGGCCGCCGACACCCCGGTGGCCCGCGGCACCCGCATCCTGCAGCGCGTGTTCGGCCGGGGTGACGCCCGCTCCAGGCAGGTGATCGCGCGGGTGGCCGAGGCCAAGCCGGACGACGAGCCGAGTCACGCGGCGTTGAGGGCGGCGATCGTGGAGGCGTTCGGCGCCGATCCCCACCTGTCGCGTGAGGTCGCCGCGATGTTGCCCCCGGACCCGGTGAGCGCGTCCGGGGAGGGGCCGATGGCGGTGGGCGGTGGCACCGGCGGCGTGAACGCGCCCCGCTGAGGCGGGGTGCCTGTTTGCTTCGCGGCCGTGCGAGGGGGCGTGACCGCGCCCCGGTCCGCGAACTCCGCGCCGGTGAGCCGGGTGATCTGGTGGGCCGACCGCCGCCACTTTAGTACGCCGAGCTGGTGGAGGCCGGGTACCGCGGCGTCAAGGAGCCCTTCGACGCGTTCTGGGGCATGCGGTACGCGACCGTGGCCGATCCCGACGGCAACGGCGTCGACCTGTACGCCGCGCTTCCGGCCACCTGAGCCGGGTGAGCCGTCCGCCATCGGCTCATCGCTCACATCAGCGAAGCGGAGTTACCGTGTAATCCTGTAAGCATCTAAGGAGTGCACGTGATGGCGGATCCACTCGACGCCTACTCGCGCGTCGTCTCTTCCGTGGCGGCCGAGTTGCTGCCGAAGGTGGCCAGCGTGCGGGCCGGCCGGGGCAGCGGGTCCGCGGTGGTGTTCACCGCTGACGGGTTCCTGCTGACCAACGCGCACGTGGTCGGTTCGTCCCGGGCCGGCACGGTCGCGTTCGGCGACGGCACCTCGGGCGACTTCGTCGTGGTCGGCCGCGACCCCCTGTCGGACCTGGCGGTGATCAGGGCGCAGACCCCCACGCCCGAGCCCGCCGTGCTCGGCGACAGCGACGAGCTCGTCGTCGGGCAGCTCGTGGTGGCCGTGGGCACGCCGCTCGGCCTGGCCGGGTCCGTGACGGCCGGGGTGGTGTCGGGGCTCGGCCGGTCGTTGCCCGCGCGCAGCGGCTCCAACGTACGGCTGATCGAGGACGTCATCCAGACCGACGCGGCGCTCAACCCGGGCAACTCCGGCGGGGCGTTAGCCGACTCCCGGGCGCGGGTGGTCGGCATCAACACGGCGGTGGCGGGGGTCGGCGTGGGGCTGGCCGTGCCGATGAACGCCACGACCCGCTCCATCATCGCCGCGCTGATCAGGGACGGCCGGGTCAGGCGGGCCTTCCTGGGGCTGGTCACCTCGCCGGCGCCGCTGCCCGAGCAGCTGCGGCGGCGCACCGGGCAGGACGGGGCGCTGCGCGTGGTCGAGGTCGTGCCGGGCTCGCCCGCGCACCGGGCCGGCCTGCGCGCGGGCGACCTGGTGCTGAGCGCGGGGCGCACCCCGGTGGGGGACGCGCAGAGCCTGCAGCGGCTGATGTTCGCGGAGGCGATCGGGCGGCCGCTGCCGATCACCGTCTACCGCAACGGGGCGTTGGTGGACGTCATCGCCGAGCCGGTGGAGCTGACGGGCTCCGGGGTGTGACACGACCGGCTGGGCGCGGCACGCGATGGCATCTCAGCCGGCCCATGAGGGCTCGGCGTGGCACCCGATGGCGCGTCAGCCGCCAGCCGGCGGCTCGCTCGGCGACGGCCCGCCTGATGGTGCCGGCGCGGCCGACGGTGTCCCGGCCGGGGACGGGGGCTCGGCCGGAGGCTCGGGGCGGACGTAGGTTCCGTTGCGGCGGGCCAGGAGTTCGGCCAGCAGCGCGTCCCACTTCTCCCCGATCGCGTCCACGTCGTACGTCCGCGCCGTCTCCAGCGCCCCGGCGGCCAGCTCCCTGCGCAGTTGCTCGTCCTCGATGACCCGGATGATCCCGGCCGCCAGGTTGGCGTTGGTGCGCGGCTTGACCAGCAGCCCGTCCACCTCGTGCGTGATCATCTCCTTGGGGCCGTGCGGGCTGTTGAAGCTGACGATCGCCAGCCCCTTGGCCATGGCCTCCAGGATCGTCATCGGGAAGCCCTCGTGCCGCGAGCTCATCACGTAGATGGACGCCTTCTCCAGTTCGGCGCCCACGTCCGTGGTCGGCCCGGGCAGCTCGACCTTGCCCTCGAGCCCGGCCTCGGCGATCTGCTGACGCAGGTTGCCCTCCTGCGGGCCCGCGCCGAAGATGCGCAGCGTCCAGTCGGGGTGGGCGGCGGCCACGGTCTCCCAGGCGGTGATGAGCCGGTGGAAGCCCTTGATGCGGGTCATCCGGCCGACCGCGATGGCGACCTTGGCGTCGAGCTTGGACACGTCGCCCGTCATCGGCGGCACCGCGTTCGGGATGCGGGCCAGCTTCTTCGGCTTCTTCGGCAGCGTCTCACGGTAGTCGCGCAGGTCGGCCTTGGTGAGCGTGACGAGGGCGTCGAGGCGGCGGTAGCGCCACTTGATCAGCTCCTGCATCGGCTCGGCCTGGGTGCGCAGCGCCACGTGCTCCTGCCCGATCGTGATGACGCTGGGCAGCGCTAACTGGGCCATCGCCAGGTTGAGCCCCGGCCGGGTGGCCATGAGCACGCCGGTGTCGAGCGAGCGGATGTAGCGGGCCAGCTTGAGGTCGGTCCACAGGTTGAAACGGTGGTAGGCCGTCTCCTCCTTGGGGATCAGCTTGCTGGGCATCTTCGACAGCATCGCGCGCAGCGGGTCGGGGCTGGGGTCGATCCGGTCGTCGAGGAAGCGGAACTTGACGCGCGGGTCGACGGGGAAGAACGGCTCCTCGGCCTCCTTCAGGATGCTGACGATCTCGACGTCGTGCTCCTTGGCCAGGTAGCTCGCCAGGTTGAACACCGTCCTGATGGTGCCGCCCATCCCGTAGGCGTGCAGCAGCAGGATGCGGACCTGCTTGGTCGACGGCGGCGGCGCCTTGCGCACTTTGCGCCGGTTGTATCCCCGATAGAGCCGGACCACGGCCGACTTGCCCTTGCGTGCCAGTGCGCGCACCTGACAGGTCCCCCTTAGAAATGGACAACGTCACAACACACGTGGCCGGTGACAAAGCGGACCCCTTTGCCACCGGCCAATTGTCTCGCGTTGGCGGAGTGCACCGTTCATCCCCTGTGCGCTATCCCCACCTATGATCTTTAGACGCCCGAAACCTGACTAAGGTTGCATACGCGGCCGATGTCGCGGATCGGGCGTGTGCGGGGGTCGCTCGGCCAGCAGGTCGAGCGCGACGTCGATGGCCCGCTCCAGCTGCGTGTCGACGCCCCTGGCGTAGTCCTGCGGGGTGATGTCCACCTCGATGTCGGGATCGGTGCCGTAGTTCTCCACCTGCCAGCCGACGTCGTCGAAGGCGAAGGAGAACTCCGGCTGCGTCGTCACCGTGCCGTCCGCCAGCTGGTGCCGCGGCCAGATCCCGATGACCCCGCCCCACGTGCGCTTGCCGACCAGCGGTCCCAGCTTCAGCACTTTGAACGTGTGGCTGAAGATGTCGCCGTCGGAGCCCGCCCACTCGTTGGTGATCGCCACCAGCGGGCCGCGCGGCGACTCCGGCGGGTACGGCTCCGGCGCGCCCCACCTCGGGTAGTCGTAGCCGAGCCGGCGCCTGGCCAGCTTCTCCAGCAGCAGCGCCGACACGTGCCCGCCGCCGTTGAAACGCACGTCCACGATGAGCGCCTGCCGGTCGTACTCGGCCAGGAACCCCCGGTGGAACTCGCCGAATCCCTCCGACCCCATGTCCGGGACGTGCAGGTAGCCGACCCGGCCGCCGGAGCGCTGGTGGCACCGCGCGCGGTTGAGGTTCACCCAGTCGCGGTAGCGGGCGGGTTGCTCGTCGGCGACGGCCCGCACGGTCACCGTGAAGACCCGCTCGTCGCGCCGCAGGGTCAGCTCGACCTCCTCGCCGGCCTGGTTCACCAGGCGCTCGTTCGGGGTGGCCGCCGTGCCGATGGGCGCGCCGTTGATGGCCAGGACCGCGTCGCCGGGACGTACGTCGAGACCGAGCCTGTTCAGCGGCGAGGTGGCCGCCGGGTCCCACGGGTCGCCCGTCACGATCGAGCGGATGCGGTAGACGCCGTCGCGGTAGTCCCAGTCCACGCCGAGCTTTCCCTGGGTGTAGTCGGGGCCGGGGCGGTACTCCCCGCCGCTCTCGAAGGCGTGGCTGGTGGCCAGCTCGCCGTGCAGCTCCCACAGCAGGTCGGAGAACTCGCCCCGGGTCGTCACCCGGTCCACCAGCGGCAGGTAGCGGTCGTACACGGCCGGCCAGTCCACGCCCGCCATGTCCTCGGTCCAGAAGTTCTCCAGCTGCAGCCGCCACGCCTCCCGGAACATCTGCCGCCACTCCGCCTCGGGGATCACCGACACCTTGATGCGCGACAGGTCGATCCAGCCGCTCTCGCGCCCGGGGTGCTCGTCGTCGTTGTCCGGCGCCTCGGTGGCCTTGACCACGCGCAGCCGGGAGCCGGCCCGATACAGCAGCGTCTTGTGGTCGCGGCCGAGCTCGAAGTCGGTGACGCCGTCGGCGAACGTCTCCTTCTCGTCCTTGGCGAAGTCGTACAGATGGAGGGTGTTCTCGCCCTCCGTGTGGCTGGCCAGGATCAGCGCCTTGCCCTTCAGCCCGGCCAGCCGCTCGTAGCGGCCCTCGGGCAGCGGGAAGGCGGTGACGCGGCGGGCCAGCCCGTCCACGTCGACGCGCAGCGGCCCGGGTTCCGCCTCGTCGTCGTCCTCGTCGTCCTCCTTCTGCTCCAGCGGGCGCCGCGCGGGCACGAACGGGTCCGGCACGTCCGCGCGCAGGGCCACCGCGTACGGGCGGGTGCCCAGCGGGAAGCCCAGGTCGAACTGGAGCTGGTCGTAGACGGGGGAGAACGTGCGCTGGCCGATGAAGTACAGGTAGCGGCCCTGCGGGTCGAACGCCGGCCGCGCGTCCTTCAGCACCGGCTCGGTGGCCGGCACGGTCAGCCCGGTCTCCGGGCGGTGCAGCTTGATCGCGCTGGTCTGGGCGTTGAGCGGGGAGGCGTAGGCCAGCCAGTGGCCGTCGTGCGACCAGGCGGGATCCTCCGGAGGGCCGTGCGGGTTGGCCTCGACCAGGTCGGCGCGTCCCGTGACGAGGTCGAGCAGGTGCAGCTCGTGGCGGTGGTTGACGACGGCCACCCGGTCGTGCGCGGGGTCGGGGACGAGCTCGTTGATCCGGCCCAGCCTGGCGACCTCCCTGCCGGGGCCGCCCTCGGGGCTCTCGAGGATCACCAGCCGCTCCTCGTCGCCGTCGTCGCTGGCCGCCGCGATCAGCCGTACGCCGTCGTTGAGCCAGGTCAGGAAGCGGTAGCGGACGCCGTCCGGGGCGCCGTGCTGGTGCACCGCGCCCTCCCAGCCGGCCATCGCGTACGCCTTGCCGCGCGCCGTGATCGCCAGCGCGCTGCCGTCGGGGCTCAGCGTGGCGGCGTCGAGGTAGTCGGCCGCCTCGACGAACCTGCGGTTGCGCTGCGTGCGCGAGCTGGCCAGCCGCACCTCCAGCTTGCGCGGCCGCTCGCCGGGGTCGTCCAGCAGGTACAGGTCCGCGCCCGCGTGGTAGACCAGCCGGTGGCCGTCGCCGGACAGGTTGCGCGCGTAGTAGTCCTCGTGGTGGGTGTGCTTGCGCAGGTCGTGGCCGTCGGGCAGGCACGAGTAGACGTTGCCGACGCCCTCGTGGTCGGAGATGAAGCACACGCGCTCGCCGCTCCAGCAGGGCGAGGCCAGGTTGCCGGGCAGCCTGATCAGCCGCCGGAACTCCCCGTCCCCCGTCGGGTCGATCCACAGGTCGCCGACCGTGCCGCCGCGGTAGCGCTTCCAGCGCGCCGGGTCGGCGGTGTTGCGGCCGAGCACGATCATGCCGCCGGGGCCGTACGCGATCGAGTTCGCCGGGCCGTACGGCAGCCGCTCCGGCACCCCGCCGGGCGCCACCCGGTGCAGCCACTTGCGGCCGTCGAACGGCTGGGCGGCGTCGCTGGCGTACAGGATGCGGCCCTCGGGATCCCACCCGGTCACCGTGCAGCGGGCGCCGTGGAAGGTCACCCGGCGGGCCGCGCCGCCGTCGGCCGGCATGACGTACACCTCTTCCGGGCCCTCCTCGCGGCCGACGAACGCCAGCTGGTCGCCGCGTGGCGAGATGCGCGGATAGCCGGCCTCGGCGAGCCCGGCGGTCAGGCGGAAGGCGCGCCCGCCCTGGGCGGAGACCATCCACAGGTCGTCCTCGGCGGCGAAGACGACGACGTCCTGGAAGACGGCGGGGAAACGCAGGTAGGCCGACATGGCGTACCTCCACGATCGATCGGACAGCCAGGACGGCGTCACACATGTCCGGCTATCCGATCATTTCACCCGGCGGGGCGGACGGTTCTCGCCGCCCGCCCCGCCGCCTCCAGGGTCAACCCTCGTCAGCGGGCTTCCTGGTGTCTCTCTTCGTCTCCTTGGCCTGCCTGCTGGTCTTGATGGCCTGCTTCTTCGACTTGCCCGACTTGGTGGCGGGTTTCTTCTTCGTGTCTGCCATGGGAATCCCCCCTGTACGGACGAGATGCACCTGATTGGTGCACTGCGCTCGTTAATACCCATCTATCCCCTAAACCCGACATACCGCCTATCGGGTGGGCCGGTCGCCCGACGGTTCCGACCACCACGCGCCCTCGCCGTGCGACAGCCCGGGCAGCCGCTGCTCGAACTCGTGCACCACGGCCGCAGGGATCTCACCCGTGATCACCCAGGTGTCGTCGCGCCTGACCGCGCCGTCCAGCTCGCCGCCCAGCGCCGCCAGCCCGCCGGTGACCGCGCTGAACGCCTCCAGCGGGATCTCGGCCTCGAAGCGGTGGCAGGGCTCGTACACCGTGGTGCCCGCCCGGCGCAGCGCCTCGGCGAGCACGATCGGCGTCCGGCCGCGGAAGTCGGCCGCGACGGTGGAGGGCGCGTCGTAACCGGTGCGGGTCAGCGTGACCGTGATGTCGGTGACCGGCCAGCCGTGCGGGCCCTCGCGCAACGCCAGGCGCACGCTCTCCTCGATCGCCCGGTGGAAGGCGTGCGGCAGCGACCCGAGATCCACCTCCAGCCGGTAGCCGACGCCCGACCCCGGCGCGGCCGGCTCGACCCGCAGGCCGACCGTGGCCATGAACGGGTTGGGGCCGTGGCGCCGGATCTCCTCGACCGCCTCGCCCGTGCCCGAGGGACGCTCGAAGTAGATGGGGCGGCTCGGCTCGAACACCGCCTCGACGCCGAACTCCCTCGCCAGCGTCTCGCCGATGACCTCCTTCTGGACCTCCCCGTACAGCAGGACCGACGTGTCGCCGCCGGCCAGCGTGCGGGTGCCGATCAGCGGGTCCTGCTCGGCCAGGGCCAGCAGGGCGGCGTGCAGGCGCGGCTCCTGGCCGGGCACGCGCGGGCGGACGACCGTCTCCAGGCTCGGCGGGCTGAAGTACGCCTGACCGTCCGGAGGCGGCTCGCCGACGTGGTCGCCGACGCGGATCTCCGGCACGCCCCGGACCTTGACGATGTCGCCCGCCACCGCCACCCGCCGCCGCGGGGCTCCGGCGACGGCCAGCGCGGTCAACCGGCCGCCGTAGACGCGCCCCTGGCCGCCGTGGAACGTCAGGGCCTCGCGAGCGCGCAGGACGCCCGCGCGTACCCGCAGGTAGGCGACCTTCTCGCCGGACGGGGCGCGCTCGATCGCGAACACCGTCGCCCGCGCGGGGTCCGGCGCCCGGCCGGGGTCGGGCTGGCGGACGGCGGGCAGCAGGGTGGCGATGCCGTCGAGGAGGTCGGCGACGCCCTGCCCGGTGATCGCCGAGCCGTACAGCACCGGATGCGCCACCCCGTCCGCGCACTGGCGGGCCAGCGCCGCGCGTACCTGCTGCAGGTCGGGGGTCTTGCCGTCGACGAGGAGCTCCAGCAGCGCGTCGTCGTGCTCGGCCAGAACCTCGGCGGCCTCCTCCACCGCGTGCGGCGGGAGGCCGTGGGTGGTGGCGGCCTTGCGGCCGAGGTCCTGTACGGTGTTCATGGCGACGCCGTACGGCGAGAGCCGCCGCCGGATGTCGGCCAGCACCTCCCGCTCCCCGGCGCCCATGCGGTCGATCTTGTTCACGAAGATCAACGTGGGCAGGCGGAGTCTGCGCAGGGTCTTCATGAGGACCCTGGTGTGCGGTTGGACGCCCTCGACGGCCGACAGCACCAGCACGGCGCCGTCGAGCACCCCGAGCGCCCGCTCCACCTCCGCCACGAAGTCGGCGTGGCCGGGTGTGTCCACCAGGTTGACCCGCAGGTCGCCCAGGGTGAAGGAGGCGACGGCCGCGCGGATGGTGATGCCGCGGCGGCGTTCGATCTCGCCGGTGTCGGTCTGTGTGCTGCCCTCGTCGACGCTGCCGAGCCGGTCGATGACGCCGGTCTCGAACAGCAGCCGCTCAGTGAGGCTGGTCTTGCCCGCGTCGACGTGCGCGAGGATGCCGATGTTCAGGATGTGCATGTGTGGTGGAGCCCTCGAGAACTCTCGTGCCAATGGGGCGCTGGGAGATTCCGAGGCGGCGCCGCATCACATGCTCCTGATCTTCGGCCGATATGGACCCGCCAATCGTGCCAGCCGGGCCGGGGCCGATCCACCCATTTATCGCCGGCGCGTCGTGTCGGGCGCTACAGCAGGCGGAGTTGCTCCGGGGGAGGGGGCGCCGGGGCCGGGCGGGGCGGGAGGCGGCGGGCCATGGCCGGGGTGGCGCGGCCGACGCCGAAGCGCTCGGCCAGCTCCTTGACCTGGGAGGTGATCCGTTGCTGGTACGCCTTCGGCGCGTAGGCGCCCCGCCCGTAGAGCTCCAGGTAGCGCGGCACCAGCCGGGGATGCTCGCGGGAGAGCCAGCTCAGCCACCATTCCCGCGCCCCGGGACGCAGGTGCAACACGATCGGGGCGATGTGGGTGGCGCCGGAGCCGGCGATCTCCTTGACGGTGCGTTCCAGCTGGCCGGGGGAGTCGGTGAGGTACGGCAGGATCGGCGCCATCAGCACCCCGCACGCGATGCCGTTGTCGTTGAGCCGGGCGCAGACCTCCAGCCGCCGGCGCGGATCGGGCGTGCCCGCCTCCACCGCCCGCCACATCTCCGGATCGACGAACCCGACCGACACGTTGGCGCCCACCTCGGTCACCTCGGCCGCCTCGGTCAGCAGGTCGAGGTCGCGCAGGATCAGCGTGCCCTTGGTGAGGATCGAGAACGGGTTGGCGGCGTCGCGCAGCGCGGAGAGGATGCCGCGCATCAGCCGGTAGCGGCCCTCGGCGCGCTGGTAGCAGTCGACGTTGGTGCCCATGGCTATGGGGAAACGGCCCCTGACGTGGTGGCCGCCCCAGCGGGGGGAGGCCAGCTCCTTGCGGGCCAGCTCGGCGGCGTTGACCTTGACGACGATCTTGGAGTCGAAGTCCGCTCCGGCATCCAAATCTAGATATTCGTGCGTTTTTCGGGCAAAACAGTAAATGCAGCGATGACTGCATCCCCGGTAGGGGTTGATCGTGTACTCGAACGGCACCCGGCTGGCGGCGGGCACGCGGTTGATGATGGATCGGGCCCGGATCTCGTAGAAGGTCATGCCCTTGAACTCGGGCGTGTCGAACGTGCGGGTGACCGCGCCGCGGGCGAACAGCGGCGCGGCCGGATCGTCCTGGTCTGGCCCGGTCAGGCGCAGGTTGTCCCAGCGCATCTCATGATTAGAACAAAAGTTCGAGCTTGATCGCAAACCGAAAAGAGGGTGCAATTACCTGGTCAGCCTGGGGCTAATGATCTTCATGGTTGGGCAGAAAGAGGCCACAGAGCTTGCGTTCCGGAGGTGCATCTATGGCCTGGTCGCAGGACGAGGAGCGGATGCTGGCCCAGATCGAGCAGCACCTCGTCGACGACGATCCGCGACTCGTCGCACGACTGGAGTCGTTCAACGAGCGGGCTCGTCGCAGCGAGGCGAGGTCGAAGGGCGAGTCCGGCGGCCGCCGCCGGCCGCGCCGCTCGACGGTCATCATCCTGATCAGCTGGCTGCTCATCGCCACTCTGGTCGCCACTCTCCTGATCATGGTTCTCCGCCAGGAGGCCGCTGTCGGCCTGGCCTTGGCGGCCGCCTTCTGAACGGTTCACCGCGCGGTCCAGGCGCGCCGGACGACCTCGTAGCCGATCACCACGATCCCCTCCCGCCGTAGCAGGTCGCGGGCCTGCGCTGAGGTGAGGAACTCGTAGTCGCTCCGGCGCACGCGCCACCCGTGCGGATCGACGGCCCGCGACTCCGCTCCTCCCAGGCCGGGATGCACGGCCCACTCGCTCAGGCCCGGCGGCAGCGTGCGCAGCCGCCGGGCGTAGGCGTCCGCCTTGCCGTCGAGGTCCAGCGCGAAGCTGTCCAGGAAGTCGTGGTCGGCGACGGGGAGGCCGAGGCCGCGCAGCCGCTCGCGGTTCGGGTCCAGCCAGGCCCGCACCGCCAGCCCGTACTCGCCGGCCAGCGCCACGGTCAGCTCGAACACGTCCGTGCGCCCGCCGTCGGCCAGGCAGTGCCAGTCCAGGTGCGCCGGGGTCAGCCCGGCGTCGAGCACGGCGTGGATCTGTGCCCGGAACTCGGTCTCGACCTCCTCGATGCGGGCCCGGCCGAGCAACTCGGGGATGCGGTCGTAGGGGAACGGCCGGCCGGAGTCGTCGAGCAGCGAGGGCACCCGCTCCCGGCCCGCCATCGGTCCCCAGGGGCGGCCCGGCAGCTCGCAGACCAGCGTCAGATGGATGCCGAAGGGGATCTCCGGCCGCTCGCGCAGCAGGTCCATCGCGTGACCGGCCGCCGGGCAGGGCGTCATCAGGCTGCACGAGGCGGTGATCCCGTCCTCGATCGAGCGGACGACGGCCTCGTTGACCTCCCGGTACATGCCGAAGTCGTCGGCGTTGACGAGCAGCAGGCGGGTGCCGGCCGGGAATCCCAGCAACTCGCTGGAGGACTGTGCAGGCATCCCCTCAGCGTGGTCAATGTGAAGGGCCTCCACAACCGGATTTCAGTGCAGCCCGCGTTTGCCCGGCGTCCAGAACGGCTTGACCTTGATCGAGGTGCGCGGCCAGTTGCGCTCGCGTACGAGATAGTCCCTGATCATCTGGCACGTCCGGGCCTCGCCCGCGAGGTAGGCGGCGCCGGTGTTGCCGGGCAGGTCCAGGCCGGCCACCGCGGCGAGCAGAGTCCGCGAGGAGGCGGCGGGCGCGCCCGCCCGGTGCACCCGGCGCAGCTCGTGCGGACCGGGCATGGGCATGTCGTGCTCGGGCGCCTCGCTCTCCAGCACGCCGTGCACCCGCGCCCCCGGCGCCAGGGCGCGCAGCATCGGCCCGAACGCCGCACTCGCCGTCTCGTCCCCGGCGAACAGGTGGAACGGCGCCTCGTCCCGGGTGAAGAAATCCCCTTGCGGCCACCAGAACGTCACCGGATCCCCGGGTGCGGCCTCGCGCGCCCAGCGCAGCCCGATGCCGTCACCGCCGTACAGGTGCGCCCGCAGCTCCAGTCCCCGCCGGTCGGGGTCGAGGTCCCAGATCGTGTACGTGCGCAGCGTCTCGACGGGCCGCAGGATCCCGTACACCGACAACGGGTCGTTGATCTGCACGCGGATGTGCTGGCCAGGCCGGTACGGGAACGCGATCGGCACGCCGGTCTCCAGCCGGATCCGGCGCATCGTGGGCGTGACGAGCTCGGCCTCGGCGACCTTCGCCTCCATGACGTACTTGGCGAAGGCGCCGGCGAGGGGATTGCGCATGACTCCGCTCCTTAGGATCTATAAGTTTGCTTAGAGCCATTAAGGAAACATAGGTGCCCTAGGATGTCAACGGTTCCGGACGGAGGGAGCGGGATGGCCGGCAGGCGCGAGAGGGTGCGGCAGGCGACGCTGGCGGAGATCCGCGCGGTCGCGCGCAGGCTGCTCATCGAGCAGGGGCCGGCGGCCGTGACGATCAACGCCGTGGCCAGGGAGATGGGGATGAGCGGGCCTGCGCTCTACCACTACTTCGCCGGCCACGAGGAGCTGGTCGGAGCGGTGACCGCCGACTTCTTCCGCGAGCTGACCGAGGTCATGGAGGCGGCGCGGGAGGCGCACCCGCCGGGCGAGCACGGCCGGCGGCTGCTCGCGACGTGCCGGGCGATGCGGAAATGGGCGATCACGCATCGGGCGGAGTTCGGGTGGGTGTTCGCCAGCCCGCTCACCGGCGAGCGGCGGCCCGGCTCCCCGCGCGAGCTGGCCGGGCGCGACTTCGAGGCGGTCTTCCTGGAGGAGGTCGCGGCGTTGTGGGAGAGCCGGCCGTTCCCCGTGCCCGCCGAGCTGGAGCCGTCGATCAGGAAGCAGCTGCGCGCGTACACCGCCTCGGCGGGGCTCGGGCTGCCGGTGGAGGCCGTGCACGTCTTCCTGTCGTGCTGGATCAGGCTGTACGGCCTGCTCTGCATGGAGGTGCTCAACCAGCTCGACTTCGCCTACTCCGACCTGGAGCCGGTCTTCGAAGAGTGCCTGCGCGAGATCGCCCCCAAACTGGGGCTCGACTACGAGAGCCCCTGAGCCGTTCACGGCGCATCGAAGTTGACCTCAAGCTTGGTTGAGCTCCTATCGTCGGCTCCATGACGGAAAACATGAGTATCCGAGCGGGACGCCGCGAATGGATCGGTCTGGCCGTGCTGATCCTGCCGACGCTCCTGCTGTCCATAGACGTGACCGTGCTCCACCTGGCCGTGCCGAAGCTCAGCGCGGACCTGCGGCCGAGTGCGTCCCAGCTGTTGTGGATCAACGACGTGTACGGGTTCCTCATCGCGGGATTCCTCATCACCATGGGCGCGATCGGGGACCGCATCGGCCGCAGGCGCCTGCTGCTGATCGGCGCGACCGCGTTCGCCCTGGCCTCGGTGCTGGCCGCGTACGCGCCGGACGCCGGGTTGCTCATCGCCGCCCGCGGGTTGCTCGGGATCGCCGGCGCGACGCTGATGCCCTCCACGCTGTCGCTGATCCGCACCATGTTCCACGACCCCGCCCAGCGCACCGTGGCGATCAGCCTCTGGATGACCGGGTTCACGGGCGGCATGGTGATCGGGCCGCTCGTGGGCGGGGTGCTGCTGGAGAGCTTCTGGTGGGGGTCGGTGTTCCTGCTGGGCGTGCCGGTCATGGTGGTGCTGCTGGTGGCGGGGCCGCTGCTGCTGCCCGAGTACCGTGACCCGAATCCCGGGCGGCTGGACCTGGTCAGCGTGGCGCTCTCGCTGGCCGCCGTCATCTCCGCCATCTACGGGATCAAGGAGATCGCCGCGTACGGGCCGGGCACGGCGCCGGTGCTGGCGCTGGCGGCGGGCCTGGCCCTGGGCGCGGTGTTCGTCCGGCGGCAGCGCCGGCTGGCCGACCCGCTGCTCGACCTCAAGCTGTTCGCCGAGCGCAGGTTCAGCTCCGCGCTGGGCACCCTGATGCTCGTCATCCTCGTCGGGCCCGGGGTCATGCTGCTGACCGCCCAGTACATGCAGCTCGTGGCCGGTCTGACGCCGCTCCAGGCCGGGCTGTGGACGCTGCCGCAGACCGCCGCCGTCGTGCTGGGGTTCATGGTGTCGCCGGCGCTCGCCCGGCGGATCAGGCCCGGGTCGGTCATGGCAGGGGGTCTCGTGGTCGCCGCCGTCGGGGTCGGGCTCCTCGTGGGGGCCGGGAGCGGGTCCGGGCCGGCGTTCGTCGTGGTCGCGCAGGTGCTGTTCTTCGTGGGCGCGTCGCCGCTCCTGGTGCTGGGCACCGACCTGGTCGTCGGGTCCGCGCCGCCCGAGCGCGCCGGGGCCGCGTCCGCCCTGTCGGAGACGGTGCAGGAGTTCGGCGGGGCGCTCGGGCTGGCGGTGTTCGGCTCGATCGCGGCCGCGGTCTATCGGGCGCAGGTCGTCGTACCGGAAGGGGTGCCCGCCGGGCTGGGGGAGTCGGCCCGCGACACGCTCGGCGCCGCGGCGGACGCCGCCGCGCGGCTGTCCGACCCCGCCGCCACGGCGCTCCTGACCGCCGCACGCGCCGCCTTCACCGACGCCCTTCAGGTCACGGCCGTGGTCGGCGCCGTCATCGTGGCTCTGACCGCCGTCCTGGCGGCCGTCATCCTGCGTCCCGTCGCTGAGACTCCGGAGACGGAGAAGGCGGACGTGCCGGTCTGACGGGTGCGGCCGTCGCCCGTCCCCGCCGGCCGTCGCCCGTCCCCGCCGGTCGGCGTCAGACCTCGTACGGGTGCGCGGCGCGGGCGGCCTTCAGCGCGCGGGCCCACCAGGCGAGCTGGTCGAGCATGACCTTGGCGGCCCCGTCGCTGCCCTCGGGGATCTCGGGCGTGACGCCGTCCTCCAGGCGGGTCCACGTGCTGTGGAAGCTGACCGTCTCCCTGATCGTGACGGCGTGGAGCTCCGCGAAGACCAGGCGCAGGTGCTCGACCGCGCGAAGGCCGCCCGATCTGCCGCCGTAACAGACGAAGCCGACCGGCTTGGCGCGCCACTGCGTGTAGTTCCAGTCGATGAGGAGCTTGATGGTGGCGGGGAAACTGTGGTTGTACTCCGGGGTGACGACGACGAACGCCTCGGCCGCCGCCAGCCGGTCGCTCACGGGCGCCAGGAGCTCCTTGACCGCGGGGGCCGGCGACGACGTCACGGCCAGCGGCAACGGCGTGGTGGCCAGGTCGATGACGTCGATGTCCATGGCGGTGTGGCGCTCGGCGCGGTCGACGAACCAGTCGGCCACGACCTGGCCGATCCTGCCCGTCCTCGTGCTGGCGATGATCACCGTCAGGCGGAGGGGAGCGAATGACATGGGCTCTCCTAGGGGGTTCGGTGGTCGAGCTAGTCGGCCCTCCTGAACTGGGCGGCGGCCAGGGCCAGGAAGATCAGGCCCATCGCGGCGAGCAGGCCGGACTCGGCCCAGGCCGGGACCGGCACACCGCCCCACGTGACCGGCCGGCCGGTGGCGCCGAGGTGCCCGAGGATGGCCTGGCGCAGTAAGTCCACGGCGTGCGTCAGCGGGTTGGCCGGCGCCGGCGCCTGGAGCGCCGCGGGGAGGCCCGCGATCGGGAACAGGGCGCCCGTGGTGTCCCGTGCCGGCCGGGTCATCGCCATGCCGTCAGCCCTCACCAGGGCGTCGCCTCTGATGGTCGTCCCGGTGTGGGCCAGGAAGACGTCCTCCAAGCTCGGCCGGGTCAGCTGGACGGACCTGATCGGCACGCCCAGCTCGGCGAACAGCCTGGGCAGGGACGCGGGCGTCCTGGGGGAGTCCACGACGGCGATCCTGCCGTGATCCATGATCGCGATGCGGTCGCAGTACTCGGCCTCCTCCATGTAGTGCGTGGTGAGGAGGCGCGGACCATCTCCAGACGGCGCCTCACCCCGCGGAACACCTCCCCGTACGCCACGGTGACGTCGACCCCCTTGACCGCCTCGGCCGCGCCGTACCGCTTGGCCAGGCCCTCGGCGCCGATCGCGGTGGCGTTCACCGCTCGCCGGCCCGGGGGCGCGGCGAGAAGAACGGCAGGGCGGGCGGCCCGTCGCCGGCCAGGGCGAGCAGCGCCCCGGCCGAGCCCGTGGCCAGGTCCATGGACAGCCGGTAGCCGAGGTTCCCCGGGAACGCCAGGTGGTCGCCCAGCTCGATCGCGTGCCAGGCGAGCACCTCGCGATGGCGCTCCAGGTCGGTACTCTCCGCCAGGCGGGCGAGGGCGAGGATGAGGCCGGCCTTGCCGCGGAACAGGTCCGCCTGCACGGCGAGCCGCGGGGAGCAGGCCCGCAGCAGCCCGGGAAGGGCCTCGCGGATCCTCTCGTCGCCGGTGTGCGCCGACAGTTCGTCGATGACCAGCGCGATCCCCGCGCTGCCGCTCTCCAGGTACGGCAGCAGCCGCACGCCCGTCTCCTCGACCATGAGCGCCCCGTGCTTGTTGGTCACGCACGCGTCCAGGTCACGATGCACGGCCTGGACGGCGAGGTCGAGGTGGCGCTGGTCGCCGCTGTGCTCGTACAGGCGGGTGAAGAACAGCCCCACGCCGGACCAGCCCCGCATCAGCCCGGCGGGCGGGGAGCCGCCCGCGCGCAGGGCGTCGGCGAGCCGCTCGGCGGCGGCGTACGCGGCCGTGCGGTGGCCCGGCTCGTCCCATCGCACGCCCAGGTGGAGGCGGGCGGCGGCGATCCCGGCCAGGCCGGAAGCCAGCGACAGCCCGGTCTGTTCCGGGATCGGGTGGTGCTCCAGGAGCTTCATCGCCTCGCCCTGGTAACCGAGGTGGTCCAGCGCGTAGGCCAGTCCGGCGACCCCGTCGTAGAAGCCGGGGTAGGGGAACTCCATCCGCTCGATGGCCTGCAGCAGCCACTGCTCATGAGCCGGATGGCGGCCGTGCCCGGTCACGTCCAGCGCCCACAGCACGCCGGCGGCGCCGTAGCCGAACGACAGGCCGCCGGAGACGAACTGCTGGATGTCGCCGGGGAAGAGCCGGTCGTCCCGGTCAGGCGTGGCGCAGTCGAGGATGCCCTCGGCGACCTGCCCGGCCACCCGCCGCCAGGAGTACGGCTCGCTCTCCAGCAGACCGGGCTCGGCCGGCGCGCCGGGCGGAGCCAGCTCGCGCCGGATCGTCTCGGCCCAGCCGGGTGGCAGCGGGAAGCCGGCGGTGACCACCCGCACGAGGTGAAAGACCTTGTCCGGCTGAAGCACATGGATCTTGCTGAACGGCAGGAACATCGACAGCATGATGGCCGCCAGCGCATGCCGGTCCAGCTGGGCGCCCTGCTTGCCGTGGCCGACGAAGCCCATGGCGCCCAGGCCTGGCCGCCATGTCGTACGGGCGGAGTCGAAGGCCAGCTCGAAGTCGACCAGGGCGGCCGTCCCCTCAGGGGTGACCATGACGTTGCCCAGGTGGAGGTCGCCGAAGACGACACCCCGTGCGTGAATTTCCTCCAGCAGCGCGGTGAGCGAGTCCACCACCCGGGCCGCCTTGCGGGTGTAGTCGGCCAGGTCGCCGGGGGTGGGCTCGGCCATGGTCGCCCACGGGTGGTTGACCGCGATCCAGACCGTCAGCGGCTCGCCCTCGACGAACTCCTGGGCCAGGAAGTGGTGCCCGCCCATGGTGAACTCGTCATGGAGCTGCGGAACCCCGCGCACCCCGGCCAGCTTGCGCAACGCCCAGGCCTCCTCCCGCAGCCGGGCCGGTGCGTCGAGGTGGTTGTTGTCGATCGCGGTGTGCGGCCTGGCCTCCTTCAGCACAACGCGCAGGCCGTCGGGCCGCCGGGTCGCCACGTAGACGCCGCCCGCGTTGGAGAAGTGCAGCGCGCGTTCCACCCGGTACGGGGCGGTCTGCGCCGAGGCGGCCTTGCGGGCCTCCAGGTGCGGGAGAAGGACCTCAGGGAGCTCCACCCAGTCGGGCGGGGAGAAGTACGGCCGACGCCGGTCGGGCACGATCACACCGTCGGGGCGGCGGACGCCCATGGTGATCTCGCCGTTCTCGTCGACGCAGCGCATCCGGACGAACCCGCCGAAGCGTACGTACACCGGTCCGTCGCCGATGCGCAGGTCACTGAGGATGTAGGGGCCCTGCTCGCCCTTGGTGAGCTCGGCCAGTTCGGTGACCGCGGCGGCGAAGAGCTCCTCGGGCGGGTAGATCGCGATCAGCTTCCCGCTGGTCCCGCGCGGGGTGTACTTGGCGTTGAAGGCGAGCAGCATGTTGCGGTTCATCAGGTACTTGAAGGCGATGCCGCGCTCGACGCAGTAGTCCCAGACCGTGGTGCACAGCCGGTCGGCGTTCTCCAGGGTGGCCGAGATGTGGATCTTCCAGCCCTGCTCGGGTGTGCGGTGGCCCTCGGGCCGCAGCTCGCGCCAGACCGTGCGCCGCCTGCTGATCCAGTCCTGCGGCACGGGCCGCGAGGAGATCCCGAACTCGGCGTCGGCCAGGTGACCCGCGCCACGGGTCCACCGGGTGGCCTCGTCGTAGAACAGCGGATCGGCGAGTGTGTAGTACTGCAGCATGTCGTTCACGTGCGGCCTCCGTCACCCGACGTCAGCGGGCCGCGTCTCGCCCGCGGCGAGGTCCAGGCGCAGCCGCTCGATGAGTTCGATCAGTGCCCACAGTGGGGGAGCGCCGGCGGCGTCGGCCCGCCCGGTGGCGGCGCTGACGGCCGGTAGCGTGGGAGCCACGACCACGTTCGGCCGCTCGGCGAGCGTGGTCAGGTGGGCGCGGAAGGTGGGATTGTTCAGAGCGCCCGGCGGGAGCGAGGGCGCGATGCCGATCGGCGCCGCGGTGCACTGGAGCGCGAGCAGCGAGGGGGTGTCGCCCAGTCCCAGCGCCAGCCTGCTGACGTAGTTGAGGCAGGCCGGATAGACGGCGATGGCCTCGCTCCACTCGGCGAGGCGGACGTGGAGCGCTTGCGTGCTCGGCTCGGCCGGCCACCGGTCGGTGGTCACCTCGTCGCGGATCAGCATGCTGAGGGCCTCGTGGCTGACGAACCGCTCCGCGCTCGGTGTGAGCACCACTCGCACTTCGAGGTCGGGGTAGGACGTGGTGAGCCAGGTGAGCCACGAGGGCAGGTGCATGGCGGCGATGGCGCCTGTGCCCACCACCAGCAGCCGCCGGGCGCCCAATTCGGGTATCCGGCGCGGTTTCGTCACGTCCGGCTCCTTGGCGAGTCGACGATTTCCGGGCAACGACATTTCGACTTACCGTCGCACGCTAGATATCGGCCGGGCCGGCGTCAAAAGGTTCGCGGGTGTCCCGTCTCGCCGGCGGGACGGGGCCTCGCACCTGCCCGCTTCGGGTACGGCATGCGTATGATGAGCGCCGATCCCCTGCTGACGAAGTCACCCCCGATTTCGGTGAATCGGCGTGCGCAAAGGTGGAGAGAAATGCGGGTTCTCCTTGTCTCCTATGCGGAAAAGACGCATTTCCTGAGCTCCGTACCCATGGGCTGGGCGCTGCGGACGGCAGGCCACGAGGTCAGGGTCGCGACCCAGCCCGAACTGGCCGGAGCGGTGGCCGCCACCGGCTTGACCGTCGTGCCGGTGGGTGCCGACCACTCGCTGTACCGCCACAGGGAATGGGCGCGGCGCTTCGGCGATGAGGAGGGATCCGGCTTCTTCGACATGGGCGAGGTGTGGCCGGAACTGGGCTGGGAGCAGCTCAAGTGGGGTTACCGCGAGGTCGTGTGGTGGTGGTGGCGCACGGTCAACGGCCCGATGGTCGACGACCTGACCGCCTACTGCCTCCAGTGGCGGCCCGACCTGGTCATCTGGGAGCCCGGCACCTACGCGGGCGCGATCGCCGCCAAGGCCTCGGGCGCCGCCCACGCGCGGCTGCTGTGGAGCGTGGACCTGTTCGGGCTGATGCGGGAGGCGTTCCTGCGCGAGGTGCGCCGGCGGCCGCCCGAGGACCGCGAGGACGTGCTGGCCCAGTGGACGGGGGGATTGGCCGCACGGACCGGTGGCGCGTTCTCCGAGGACCTGACCAGTGGCCACTTCACCATCACGCACATGCCGCCCTCGCTACGCCGTGCTGACGGCCTGCGGTATGTGCCGATGCGCTACATCCCCTACAACGGCCGCGCGGTCGTTCCCGACTGGCTGCGCGAGCCGCCCGGACGCCCCCGCGTCTGCCTGAGCCTGGGTCTGTCGGCCACCGAGCGGCTCGGCCGCTACTCGGTCTCGATCCGGGGCCTGCTCGACGCGCTCGGCGACCTCGACATCGAGGTCGTGGCCACCGTGCCGCCCGAAACCCAGGCGGAGCTCGGCGCCGTGCCGGCCAACACCCGCCTGGTCTCCTTCGTGCCGCTGCACGCGCTGCTGCCCACCTGCTCGGCCGTGATCAACCACGGCGGGCCGGGCACCGTCTGCACGTCGGCCTTCTACGGCGTGCCGCAGCTGATCCTGCCGCGCCGCCTGCTCGACGACCGGCTGGTGGCCCGCGGGCTGGCCGACGAGGGCATGGCGCTGATGATCCCCAGTGACGACGTCACCGAGGAGAGCACCCGCGAGCACCTGCTCCGGCTGCTGGACGACCCGCTCCTGCGGCAGGGGCCCGAGCGGCTCAGGCAGGAGATGCTCGCCATGCCGTCGCCCAACGCGGTCGTGCCGGAGCTGGAGCTGCTGACCGAGCTCTACCGCGGGACGTCGTCAGTCGCGCACGCCCAGGAACAGGCCGCACTCCCAGGGGCCGCCGGGGAAGTAGGCGGGCTTTAGCCCGGCTCGGGTGAAGGCGCTCTCGTACTGCTCCTCAGTGAAGAGGGTGAGCTCGAAGCGGTGGCAGGAGTGGCGGATGCCGTTGCCGGGGTGTGCGATCATGCAATGCACCTCGGTGTGCACCTTCGTGCCCGACACCACCGAGTGCGACATGCGGGCCAGGGCCGGCTCCTGGGTGAACAGCTCGGCCGAGATGTGCCCGGGATCGAAGGTGTCGGGGAACCACCACGGCTCGACGACCACCACGCCGTCGCTCGCCACATGGGCCGCGAGCCGGCTGACCGCCGCGTCGAGCTCGTCGGCCGAGCCCACGTGCCCGATGGCGAACAGACAGCTCACCACGTCGTAGGTGCGGTTGAGGTCGAAGTCGCGGAAATCGCCCAGATGCAGCGGGATGGCCGGGAAGGATTCCTTGGCCACCGCGAGCATGTCCTGCGACAGGTCCATTCCCTCGACGGTGTCGAACTCCTGCGACAGGAAGCGCAGGTGGTTGCCGGTACCGCAGGCGGCGTCCAGGAGCGAGGCGGCGCCGGGCCGGAGCTCACGGACCCGGCGCACCACGTCGGCCGCCTCGCCCGCGTAGTCCTTGCCCCGACCCAGGTAGACCTGGTTGTAGCTGGCCGCCAGTTCGGCTGGGTACATCTGTCACCTCGCGTCTAACGTCCGATGCCGCGGTAGGAGAAGCCGAGCTCGCGCAGGGCCTCGATCATGTCGCGCGAGTAGTAGGCGCGGCCGTCCACGATGACGCACGACTGCGCGGTGCGGGCGCGGAGCCCGGCGAAGTCCACGGCGTCGAACTGCTTGTGTTTGGCCAGTACGGCGACGCAGTCGGCGTCCCGGGTGGCCTCCTCCAGGGAGGCCGACTGCCGAAGCCCGAAGACCCGCTCGGTCTCCTCGGCTTCGGCGAGCGGGTCGAAGAGCCGCACCTGGGCGCCGGCCTTCCGCAGGGCCGCCACCACGGGGGCGACGGGGGTGGAGCGCAGATCCCCCGTGTTGTTCTTGAACGCCACTCCGAGCACCGCGATCGTCGCCGAGGCCAGGTCCTTGTCCAGCTTGCCCAGCTCCTCGATGATCAGGTCGACGGTGAAGGCGGGCATCGAGTCGTTGACCGCCCTGCCGACGGGGATCGTCTGCAACTCGACGCCGAGCTCCTGGCCCGAGCGCCACAACATCCAGGGGTCCTTGGTCAGGCACGACCCGCCGACGCCGACGCTCGGCAGCAGCACGTTGACGCTCGCCTCGCCTTTGGGGATGGAGTTGGCGGCCGCGATGACCTCCAGGACGTCCACGTCGACCTTGGCGCAGATCTTGGCCAGCTCGTTGGCGAGGGCGATGTTGTGGTCCACCCACCAGTTGTTGGTCAGCTTCACCAGCTCGGCGGCCTCGAGGGAGCCGCAGGATACCACCTCCACACCGATGCTCTTCTGCCAGAACACCGCGGCGCCGTCGACGCTGTCCTGGCACCAGCCGCCGATGACGATGGGGAACCTGCTCAGCTCGCTCAGCGCGACGCCCTCCGACAGGCGCTCGGGGCAGAACGCCAGGCCGAAGTCCTGGCCGCAGCGCAGGCCCGAGCTCTCCAGGAGCGGCGCGACGAGGCTGCGCATGGTGCCGACCGGCACGGTGCTCTTGAAGATCAGTAGCTGGCCGGGGCGGATCCGCCGGCTCAGCTCCTCGCAGACGCTCCTGAGCTGAGTGTCCAGGAGCGTGCCGTCAGGCCGGACCGGCGTGCCGACGGCGACGATGACGATGTCGGTCGCGGTCACGGCCGCGTAGTCGGTGGTGACCCGCAGCCGGGGCGTGCCCACCCAGCGGCCGAGGAGTTCGGGCAGGCCGGGTTCGCGGAAGCGGCAGTGTCCGGCCAGGAGCTCCTCGATCAGGCCGGCGTCGTTGTCCACGCCGACGGTCTGGATACCGTTCTCGCTCAGTGTCGCAGCCACGCACGACCCGACGTAACCCAGGCCGATGACCGATACCGTGATGCCCTCCCAGGCGGGCAGGAATCGCATGTCAGCTCCAGGGTTGTTCAGGCCGAGGGAGCGGCCTGGCCGTTCTGCGATATGCGCAGAGCGACGAAGTCGGCCAGGTCGTCGAAGGTCTCGCCCTCGAAGGCGTGCATGTCCTCCAAGAGGCGCACGTCGTAGATGTCTTCAAGGGTGAGGATCAGCTGCACGACCGAGAAGGAGTCGAGATCGTCCATCCTCTTGGGCTCGGGCAGCTCGAACTCCGGCTCGCTGGAGGTGAACATCAAGATGGTCATGGCCTGCACTGATATCTGAGTGATCAGTTCGTTCCGCTCGATCTCGAGCATCGCGATCACGTCCCCTTCGTCAGGTTTTGGCGCGTCGCCGGGTCGACGGCGGCTGGGCGGGCGTCATCGGCCAAGCGGGCTCTTCACAAGCCGGTCGAGGAACCTGGTGCCGTACTTCTCCCACCGGTCCCGATGGATCGACAGCACGCGCAGGCCGTGCTCGGTGCCGGACTCGCGCAGGTAGGCGGGGGGCTCCGGCTCCTCCATGATCATGGCTGGGAACATGGAGAGTGTCTCGAAGTTCCTCGGAGTGGCGCAGAAGTAGATCTTGCCGACGTCCCAGGTGGCGAACGCGTAGTTCACCACCAGCATGGTCGCCTCCAGGCTGATGCCGAACTCGGTCCGGTCGGGGTCGGCGATGACGTCGATCCTGATCTGGCCGAGCTCGGTGTCGAGGTGGCTTATCGAGCCGAAGCCGATCTTCTCCTCGGTGTCGGAACGCACGACGAAGAACAGCGCCGCGATCTTCACCGGGTCGTCGGTCGAGGTGGACAGGAAGACCTCCAGGTCGGGGAGGAGATCGAGCTTCTCCCGCTCCAGGACCGTCCGTAGTGCCGTGCCGCCGACGGGTTCGGTCTGCAACAGTGACGTACGGCGCGCGATGGTGTGGGGAAAGAGCATGGTTCGTCGCCCCTAGCTGTTTAGCCGGTTGCTCGAACGAGAGCCGGAAAAAATATCGCCGGGATTTCAGGCGTCACCGGGAAGGTGTCCGGACTCCCGAAGATACCGGTCGATGGCGAGCTGGTAATAGCCCGGCCCGAAGTCCATGCCGCCCAGCTCCGGAAGAATTTTGTGGAGCTTCTCCACCGACAGGCAGTGCGCCGTGCCGACCCCGGTGAACTCCCTTTTCGCGGTCGTGCCGAGGCGTTTCTCGATATGATCCACGATGAGTTCGATGCGCACACAGTCGCCCGAGGCGACATTCACTATCTCGTCCTCCAGGCGCATGTCCAGGAGCTTGTCGATGATCATCACCGCATCGGCGACGTGCAGCAGGTCCCGGTAGGCGCCCGGGTAGATGCGCACCGATCCGGACAGGATCTGCGCGATCAGCGACGGGATCAACCGCAACGCGGGCGTGTGCGGTCCCAGCATGTAGCAGAGGCGCAGGGTCAGGTGGCGCACGCCCGAGTCGCGAATGAGCGCCTCCAGGCCCAGCTTGTGCCGTCCGTAGTTGGTCAGCGGCGCGGCCGGTTCGTCCTCCCGGCCGCGGCAGCTGTCCCCGCCCCCGTAGATGCTGGCGGTGGAGAAGAAGACCAGCAGGCGGTCCCGCCGCAAGGATTCCTCGATCGCCTGCTCGACGAGGACGACCTCGCGTTTGTGCTCGGACTCCGGCAACTCCTGGCGGGGCACGCCGGCGGCCAGCACGGTCGCGTCGGGATGTTTGTGGCCGATCAGGCGGAGATGTTTCGCGAGGAAACCGTTTCCGATGATCTCCATTCCACGTTCACCTTTCGGGCAGAGTGCGACACGCCTCGTGCGGGGCGACTGCTGGAGATGAGAACATGTCGCGGCCGGATAATACAAAGCCGTGCTTTGGTGCAGCGGCCCCGTCCCGCTGGCGGGACAAACTGATTTCCCGGGCGGCCGTCTCCCCGATAATGACCGAGCGATATATGCCGCCGGAGGGGCTGAAGCATCACGATGACTGATCTCAGACAACGGGGTGACGCACTCGCTCGGCTGAACGAACTGCTGGCCGGCCGACGCGGCCTGATGACGGTCAGAGGATTTCCTGGTAGCGGGAAGTCGGCGCTCCTGCGGGCATTCACGCTACAGGCGGAGGCCGCCGGTTTCCTGGCGTTGGGCGCGGTCGGGTCCCGGGCTGAGAGCGTGCTGCCGATGGGCGTGCTGAGCCAGCTGACCCACCATCCGGCCGGCCCGGACCACCAGCGGCTCGCCAGGCTCAGGGCGCTCGTCGACGAGGCCATGGCCACGACGTGGTCGACGCCGGTCTACGCCTCTCCCGCGCAGGCCCGTGCCCTGCACCGCATGTGGCTGGAGTTGGCCCGCCTGGCCGAGTCCACACCGGTGCTGATCGTGGTCGATGACGCGCATAACGCCGACCCCGCCTCCCTGCAGTGCCTGCTCTACTTCGCCCGCCGGCTCAAGGGCGCGTGCGTCAGCATCGTCCTGGCCGAGTTGGAGCGGCCTCACCCGGTTGTCGAGCCGATCGACCTCGAACTGCTCAGCCACGCCCAGGGGCCGCCGGTCGAACTCGCGCCGCTCGACCGGACGGGGACCGCCCTGCTGCTGAAGGAGGAGTTGGACGGCCAGGGGGATCTCGACACGTGCTGGGAGCTCAGCGGCGGCAATCCCGCTCTCGTGCGGGCGTTCGCGGCGGACGTACGGGCAGGGGGGCAGGGTATGGCCGCCTACGCCCGTGCCGTCCTCGCCTGCCTGCACCGAGGTCGTCCGACAGGCCTTTGGGCCGCCCGCGGCCTGGCCGTCCTGGACCTGGAAGGGCCGGCGCACCTCCACCGGCTGCTGGGCATCGACCAGGCCTCCGCCGACCAGGCCGCGCGCGAACTGGATCGGATCGGGGTGCTGCGCGAGGGCCGATTCCGCCACGAGGAGGCCAGATCGGCGGTGCTGAGCGACATGGACAGGCAGGAGCGGGCAGCGATGCACCGTCGCGCCGCCAAGCTGCTGCACGACCACGGCGGCTCCCGGGCCGCCATCGCCAGGCACCTGGTCGCCGCGCTGCACGCGCCCGATCCGTGGGTGGTCCCGCTGCTGCAGGAGGCGGCGACCCAGGCGCTGCTCGACGACGAGGCGGAGTTCGCGGTCGACTGCCTCAACCTGGCGGTGCGTGCCAGCGACGACGACCGGCAGCGGATGGAGACCACATTGATGCTCGCCAGGGCCGGTTGGCGGGTGAATCCCGCGACGGTCTCCCGGCATCTGACGATGCTCACCCTGGCCCTTCAGGAGGGCAACCTGCCCGGGCATGAGGCGCCGGGTGTGGTGCGGGCTCTGTTGTGGCAGGGCCGCCTCCACGAGGCCGGGCTGGCTCTGACGACCTTGGGCGACGCGGGTGAGGACGGTAAGGCCGGTCTGCGCGCCACACGCGAGTGGCTGGCCGGCGTGTGCCCGCCGCTGCTGGCCCGGCTGCCGGGGGAGCCGGCCGCCCCACGTCCGCCGCAGGACGATGTGGTCGCCGAGGTCGAGGGCGTGCTGCGCGGCCCCGGGCTGGACGACTCGACGATGCCCGCGGTGGAAGCGGCCCTCCTCGCGCTCATGTGCTCCGACCGCACGCAGAAGGCGGCCGAGTGGTGCGATCAGGCGATCGAGGAGGCGGCCAGACGGCGGGCGACGACCTGGACGGCGCTGTTCACCGCCCTTCGTGGCGAGATCGCGCTCAGGCAGGGCGACCTGCCGCTGGCCGAGCGGCGCGCGGGCTCGGCCCTCACCCTTCTGCCTCCGCGCAGTTGGGGGGTGGCGGTCGGCCTGCCCCTGGCCACGCTCGTGCAGGCGGTGACCGCGATGGGCGGTTACGAGCAGGCCGTACGACACCTGAGGCAGCCGATCCCGGAGGCCATCTTCGAAACCCGGTTCGGGCTGCACTATCTGGAGGCCCGCGGGCATTACCACCTGGCGACCGACCGCCCGCACTCCGCGCTGGACGACTTCCTGTCCTGCGGGGAACTGGTGACCAAGTGGGGGACCGACCTGCCGGTCTTCCCCCGCTGGCGGCTCGGGGCGGCCGAGGCCTGCCTGCGGATGGGACAGCTCGACCGGTGCAGGAAACTGCTGGACGAGCAGCTGGACGAGCCCGCCGCGGCCTCGGACCGGGTCCGTGGGACCGCCCTGCGTCTGCGCGCCCCGCTGCGCGAGCCGCCGGAGCGGGCCTCGCTGCTCAAGGAGGCGCTGGTGCTCCTGGAGGGATGCGGCGACCGGTTCGCGCTCGCGCAGGTCCTGGCCGATCTCAGCCTCGCTCACCAGGCGCTCGGCGAGTGGGCGCGGGCACGGGCGATGCGGCAGCGGGCGCTGGACGTGGCGGCCGAGTGCCGGGCCGAACCTCTGCGCCGGGCGCTGGCGCTGCGGCAGGTCAACCAGGAGGCCCACGTCACGTCCTACACGGTGGCGAGCGCCTACGGCAGTCCGCTGCTCAGCGACGCCGAGCAGCCCGTGGCGGCGCTGGCGGCCGAGGGCTACCGCAACAAGGAGATCGCGGAGATGCTCGGCGTCACCGTCAGCACGGTCGAACAGCATCTGACGCGGATCTATCGCAAGCTCCACGTCGGCGGCCGCGCCGCCCTGTCCAAGAGGCTGCGGCCACCGATCGCCGGCGCGTGAGCGAGACCAGGGAGGCGCCATGCGAGTCATGCTCGCCACGGTCGCGGAGCACGCCCACCTCCTGGGCCTGGTGCCCATCGGCTGGGCCCTGCGCACCGCGGGACACGAGGTGCGGGTGGCCAGCCAGCCGCAGCTGGCCGAGGCCATCGCCGCCAGCGGGCTGACCGCGGTGCCGGTCGGCCGGGATCACGACTTCTGGCGGGTGGCCACCACCTACTCGGCGCTCGACCGGCTGGGGGCGGAAGCCCCGCTGTTCGGCCGGGTGGGAGGCCCTCCCGAGGGGCTGAGCTGGGAGTACCTCAAGGAGGGCTATCGTCGCGTGGTGCCCTGGTGGTGGCGGATGGTCAACGACTCGATGATCGACGATCTGGCGCGCCTCTGCCTGGAGTGGCGGCCCGACCTGGTGATCTGGGGGCCGGTCACCTTCGCCGGCGCCCTCGCCGCCAAGGTGTCCGGCGCCGCCCACGCCCGCGTGGTGTGGGGGGCGGACAAGTTCGCCCTAGTACGCGAGCGTTTCCTCCGGCTCCTCCCGCTCCGGCCCGCGCACGAGCGGGAGGACCTGCTGGCCGGCTGGCTCGGCGCCCGCCTGGCGAGGTACGGGCATTCGTACTCGGAGGACCTGGCCTGCGGGCAGCTCACCCTCGACTGCGTTCCCGCGTCTCTCCAGCTCGGGGTGGCCGGACACCGCGTGCCGATGCGCTATGTGCCCTACAACGGGCGTGCGGTGGTGCCGCGGTGGCTACGCGTCCAGCCCGACAGGCCCCGGGTCGCCCTCACCCTGGGGATCTCCGCGGCCGGTCGGCACGGAGAGAACGTGACGCTGCCGGACATCCTCGACGCCCTGTCTGATCTCGACCTCGAGGTGGTCGCCACCATCCCGGCCGGGCAGCGGGCCATGCTCGGCCCCGTTCCGGACAACGCCCGGATCGTCGACTTCGCGCCGCTGGAGCCCCTGGCGCAGACGTGCGCCGCGGTGATCCACCACGCCGGCTGGGGAACCCTGTGCACGCTGCTGGCGGTCGGCGTGCCGCAGCTCATGCTGCCGAACCTGTTCGACCAGCCGTTGCTCTCGACGGCCATCGTGCGGCAGGGGGCGGGACTGGCCGTACCCGACGGCGAGGTGACGGCGGCCGGGGTGCGAGAGCACCTGGTGCGGCTGCTGAGGGAGCGGTCCTTCGCCGCCGGCGCGGAACGGCTTCGCGACGAGGCGCTCGCCATGCCGACGCCCAACCAGGTGGTCGCCCAGCTCGAGCAGTTGGCCCTCAGCGGAACTCGGCGGTGAGCCGCTCCAGCTCCGGGACGATCTCGTTCGGCGAGGGCATGGCCGCCAGTTCCTCGCGCAGCCGCCCGGCTCCCGCGGCGAAGGAGGAGTCGGCAAGCAGGCGCGCGACGCGCTCGCGTACCCCGTCGGCCGTCACCTTCGTGTCCGGTACGGCAAGGCCGGCGCCCAGCGCGGTGATCCCCTTGGCCAGGAGCGGCTCGTCGAACCAGTTGTAGTGGAGGATCAGCTGGGGCACGCCGTAGTGGGCCGTGGTGAAGACGGTGCCGGGGCCGCCCTGGTTGATCACTACCTGGCATGTCGGCGCGAGCGCGTGCAGGGGCGCGTAGTCGACGATCCTGGCGTTGTCCGGCACCCGGGGGAGCTCCGCCTGCTGCTTGGCCGACAAGGTGGCGACCACCTCCACGTCGAGCCCCTCCAGGGCGTCGAGGATGTCCGGGACGGGTACGGCGTACCTGCCGAGCCTGGTGGCCCACGAATTGCCCAGGGTGAGGGCGACGCGGGGCCGTTCCGGGGGGGTGCGCAGCCACTGCGGGACGACGGCGGGCCCGTTGTAGGGCACGTAGCGCATCGGCACCTGCCGCACTCCCACCTCCAGGCGCATCGAGGCGGGCAGGTAGTCGATGGAGAAGTGGCCGGTGGTCAGGTCCTCCGAGAACTGCCCGCCGTACCTGGCCATGTGCCCGCCCAGCCAGTCGGCCAGGACGTCCTCCCGCTCGGTCGCCGGCTGGGCGGCCATCGACTCCAGCAGCAGCCCGCGCATCCGGGCGAACAGGTCGAGGCTCCACAGCAGCCGCGCGTGCGCCGCTCCGCAGGCCCGTGCCGCCACGGCCCCGGCGAAGGTCGTGGGCTCCCAGAGCACCAGGTCGGGCCGCCACTGCCGGCAGTAGGCCACCAGGTCGGCGATCATCGGCTCGTTGACGACCTTCCACCACCACGGCACGACCCGGCGGTAGCCGTCCCTGAGGTACTCCCACAACACGTCGCCGGTCCGCTCGACGGTCATGTCGAAGCGCGGCCACTCCGCATCGGCGACGCGCTTCATGACGTGCCGGAACTTGTGGTCGTGGCCCACCGGCACGGAGGTCAGGCCGGTGTCGGCCACCGCGTCCGTCAGTTCCGGCTGGCTGGCCACACGGACCTCGTGTCCCGCGGTGCGCAGCGCCCAGGCCAGTGTCACGAGGCTGAAGAAGTGCGACCTTTCCGCCTGGGTCGCGATGAGAATGCGCATCTTCCGGTTCCCGCCGTTAAGGAGGCCAGTAGGGGTTGAGGCCGCGCGTCCCGTCCGTACGCTGGGGCCTATTCGCCGTATTCAGGGAGCAGAGATGAAGGGAATCGTTCTCGCGGGCGGGAGCGGAACTCGACTCCACCCCATCACGCTGACGATGTCCAAACAATTATTGCCGGTATACGACAAGCCGATGGTCTATTATCCGCTCTCGACGCTGATGCTGGCCGGTATCACGGAAATCCTGGTCATCTCCACTCCTGCCGCTCTCCCGCAGCTTCGCGAGTTGTTCGGCGACGGTGCGCAGCTGGGACTCGATATCAGCTACGCCGAGCAGCCTGAGCCGCGCGGCATCGCCGAGGCGTTCCTCGTGGGCGAGCGCTTCGTGGACGGCCAGGAATGCGCGCTCATCCTCGGCGACAACCTGTTCCACGGCCCTCAGCTGGACGGAGTCCTCAGCGCCGCATGTCGGAAAGTGGACGGGTGCGTGCTGTTCGGCTACCAGGTGGACGACCCGGAGCGGTACGCGGTCGGAGAGACGGACGATCGCGGCAGGCTCGTGTCACTGGAGGAGAAGCCCGCCCGCCCGCGCTCGCGGCAGGCGATCACCGGGCTGTACCTCTACAACAAAGAGGTCGTGGACATCGCCAAGGAGATTCGCCCGTCGGCCCGCGGCGAGCTGGAGATAACCGACGTCAATAAAGTCTACCTGGCCGAGGGGAAAGCGTCGCTGGTGAACCTGGGCGAGGAATTCAAATGGCTCGACACCGGCACCTGCGAGTCGCTGCTCGAGGCTTCCAGCTACATCCGGGAAGTCAACCGCCGCGACGGCCTGCGGATCGGCTGCATCGAGGAGACGGCGCTCAGAATGGGCTTTATCGACGCGGAGACATGTTATAACAGGGGCCTCGACATGAAGCATTCGGAATATGGCCGGTACGTCATGGACGTGGCCCGCTCCTGGAACGCACGGAGAAGGTGAATCCCGATGCGCGTCTTGGTGACCGGCGGGGCCGGATTCATCGGCTCGAACTTCGTCCGGCAGGCTCTGTCGGGAGCCTATCGATCGCTTGCCACCGCCGAGTTCGTGGTGCTGGACAAGCTCACCTACGCCGGCACGAGGGAGAGCCTGGCCCCGGTGGCCGGCGACCCCCGCCTGACCTTCGTTCACGGTGACGTCTGCGACGCCGACCTGGTCGGGGGCCTGATGAAGGACGTGTCGCTGGTGGTGCACTGCGCCGCCGAGACGCACGTCGACCGGTCCATCCACGACCCGTCCGCCTTCGTGCGGACCAATGTCCTGGGCACCCACGTCCTGCTCGAGGCGGGGCTGCGGGCGGGTGTGGACAAGATCGTGCTCGTCTCCACCGACGAGGTCTACGGCTCCATCGATTCCGGGTCGTGGAACGAGCAGGAGCCCCTGCGGCCCAGCTCGCCGTACTCCGCCTCCAAAGCCGCGGGCGACATGCTGGCCCTGGCCGCCTTCCACACCCACGGGCTGCCCGTCTGCGTCACCAGGTGTTCCAACAATTACGGTCCCTACCAGTTCCCCGAGAAGCTCATCCCGCTGTTCATCACCGGCCTGCTCGACGGTGAGGAGCTGCCGGTGTACGGCGACGGGCTCAACGTGCGGGAGTGGACGCACGTGGACGACCACTGCCGTGGCGTCGCGCTCGTCGCGGAGCAGGGCCGCCCGGGCGAGGTCTACAACATCGGCAGCGGCGTCGAGCTGACCAACATCGAGACGACCCGGCACCTGCTGGAGATTTCCGGTGCGGACTGGTCCGTGATTCGCTTCGTGGACGACCGCAAGGGCCACGACCGGCGCTACTCCCTCGACAGCACCAAGATCGCGACCCAGCTGGGATACCGGCCAGAGGTTCCCTTCCTCGAGGGGCTGCGGCGCACGGCGCGGTGGTACGCCGAGCACCGCAGCTGGTGGGAACCGCTGAAGAGGGAGATGTACGAGCCGGTCGGATCCTGATCGCCGGCGGCGGACGTCCCGCCGGCGAGACGTTCACGACGGCGTGAGCCCGACCAACCTTGGAGTGACACGTGACAGTCTTTGCCGAGCGCCGCCATCACGGCCGGCTCGCCGACCTCCTGCACAGCGCGGGGTGGGACGCCGAGCTGGACAAGTGCGACGAGGACGACATCGAACGCATGCAGGCCAGCGTCGCGGTGCTCGCCGCCGCGATCGCGTCCGACGAAAAGGTCTACGGGATCACGCACGGATACGGCGCGCTGGTGGATTTCGCCGCCTCCGAGTCCTCCGTCGAGCAGGGCAGTGGCCTCATTTCCCATCTGGGCACGGCACAGGGGCAGCCGTTGCCGCCCGATGTCTGCCGTCTGGTGGTGTGGCTGCGGCTGCAGAGCATGCGCCGGGGCTACTCGGCGGTCTCGCCGGAGTTCTGGCAGGTGCTGGCCGATCTGTGGAACCGCGGCTTCACCCCGGCGATCCCACGGCACGGCACGGTGAGCGCGAGCGGCGACCTCCAGCCGCTGTCGTCGGCCGCCCTGGCCTACGCGGGCCAGGGCGAGGCATGGGTGCGCGACGCGCGAGGCGCATGGACCACCTGTCCAGCCGCCGAGGCGCTCGCCGACCTCGGCGCCACCCCGATCGACTGGCCCGCACGCGAGGCGCTGGCCTTCGTGAACGGAACAAGCGTCGGGCTGGCCATGAGCCTGGTCAACCACCGCTCGGTGCTGCTGCTGACGCGGGCGGTGGCGGCGCTGTCCGGCCGGATGGTGCTCCTGCTGGGCGCCAACCCCGAGGCCTACCACCACGGGCTGGGGCATGCCCGGGGCCAGCACGGGCAGCTGACGGTCGCCGGTTGGATCCGTGAGGAGATCCCGCCCGGCTTCACCCGCAACGCCTCACGCCCCCTGCAGGAGCCCTACAGCCTGAGATGCGCCCCGCAGGTGCTCGGCGCGGTTCTCGACCAGCTCCACTCGACCGAGGAGATCCTCGTGCGCGAGACCCTGGGCTGCACCGACAACCCGATCTGCTTCGAGGGCGAGATCCTGCACGGCGGCAACTTCCACGCGATGCCCGTTGGGCTCTGCTCCGACCAGCTGGGGCTCTGCCTGCAGCAGGTCGCCTTCCTGGCCGAGCGCCAGCTCGCGCTGCTGTGCGCGCCGACGACCAACGGCGGGCTGCCGCCGATGCTCACCCCGCGGCCCGGCAGGGGCAGTGGCCTGGCAGGAGTGCAGATCAGCGCCACCTCGTTCGTCGCCCGCATCCGGCAGCTGGTGTATCCCGCCTCCTTGACCGCCCTGCCCACCAACGGCACCAACCAGGACCATGTGCCGATGGCGCTCAACGGCGCCAACTCGGTCGCCGAGGCCGTGGAGCTCGCCTGGTTGGTCGTGGGCTCGCTTGCCGTCGGCGTGGCCCAGTACGGAGCGCTGGCCGGAGGCGTGCCGCTGAGCGGCGACGGCGCCGCGGAGCCGTACGGCATGCCTGGCGCCTCCCACAGCCCCTGGGCCGAGTTGGCCGAGCTCTCACCGCCGCTGGGCAAGGACCGCCCCCTGGCGGCCGAGGTGCGGGCGGCGCGCGAGCTGCTGACACGGGCCGCCGAGCAGTGGGTGCGGGAGGAGCGGCTCGGCCAGGCGGACGCAGAGGACAGGCTGTGAACTACGACGACATCGACACCGAGACCACGTGGAACCTGCTCCAGGAGGAGCACCCCGTGCTCGCTCCCCTGTCGGACGAGTCGGTCGATCAGGTGCTGCGTCTGGCCAGGCTGGAACCGGGTGCGCGCCTGCTCGACGTGGGCTGCGGGCTCGGCGCCTGGCTGCTGCGAGCCCTGGAGATCTACCCCCAGGCCCGGGGGCACGGCATCGACGCCTCCGCCAAGCACATCGAGGCCGCGGCGGCCGCGGCCGCCAGGCGGGGCCTGGTGGAGCGCGCCACCTTCGAGAGCGTCGACGCGCTGCGCTTCGCGCCCGCCGGCAAGTACGACCTGGTCATGTGTGTGGGCCTGTCGGACGCCTTCGGGGGGCTCCGCGACAACCTGGTCTACCTGCGCCGCCTGCTCAAGCCGGGCGGCGTGGCCCTCATCGGGGAGCCCTTCTGGACCCGCGAGCCGGACGAGGCGGTGCTGAAGTCGCTCGAGCTGGACGCCCACGCCTTCACCGACCTGCCGGACACGATCGACCGGGTCACCGACGCGCGCTGGCTGCCCGTCCACGGGCATGTGAGCACCGAGCAGGAGTGGGACGACTTCGCGTGGGCGTGCGTCGCCGGGCTGACCGGATGGGGGCTGGCGGCCGGGGGACGTGACGGCCGCGAAATCCTGCGCTACACCGCCGACTACCGCGACGCCTGGCTCCGGGGTTACCGAGGCACGCTGGGCTTTCTGACGCTGCTGCTGCGCCCGCTGCCGCCCTGGGGGGTGACGCCGCTCGCGCGCTGATCGTGGACCGCGAGCTCCTCCAGGAGGGGAACAACCGCGTTGGGGGCCGGCAGGGCGTGCGCGCGCCGGTGCAGATCGGCCGTGGCGCGGTGGACGGCCTCGTCGGCCAGCAGCTTCTCCAGCTCCGCCCGGACCCGCTCGCCGCGGGCCTGGGCGCTGGGGATCGACACGGCGGCGCCCTGACGGACCATCTGGCGTGTCAGCAGCGGCTCGTCGAAGGTGGGCCTGGGGATGATGAGCTGCGGCACGCCGTAATGGAGCATGGTGAGCACCGTCCCGGCGCCCCCGTGGTTGATCACCGCAGAGCAACTGGGCGCCAGAGCGTGCAGGGGCACGTGGGAGACCAACCGGGTGTTGGCCGGAACCCGGGTCAGCCTTTGCTGCTCGGCCTCCGGCAGGGTGATGACGAGCTCCATGTCGAGCTCGCCCAGCGAGTCCAGCAGGTCCTGGACCGAGACCACGTAGCCGCCCTGCCTCTCGGTGGCCGAGGTGCCCAGGGTGAGGCAGACTCGCCGCCGCGCGGGGGGCTCGCGCAGCCAGGATGGGACCACTGCCCGGCCGTTGTAGGGGATGTAGCGCACCGGGACGTACCGTACGCCGCTCTCGCCCAGCCGCATGCCCATGGGCAGGCAGTCGACGGTGAACTGGCCGGTGATCAGATCCTCGGAGAAACGCTCGCCGAAGCGGGCGGCACAGGCACCGAGCCACGCGGCCGGCACGTCCTCGCGCTCCTCGCCGGCCTCCTCGGCCAGCAGTTCCACGTACCGGGTGCGGATGAACGCGAAGACGTCCACTCCCCACAGGAAGCGCCCGTGGGCGGCGCCGCAAACCTTGGCCGCGACGGCCGCCGCGAAGGTGCTGGGCTCCCAGAGCACCAGATCGGGCCGCCAGTCCCTGCACAGCGCCACCAGATCGTCCAGCATCGGCTCGTTGACCAACCGCCACCACCAGGGCACGATCTGCCGGTAGCCCTCCTGGAGCGGCTCCCAGGTGATCTCCTCCATCGGCAGCCCGGCCAGGTCGAATGGCGGCACGCTGTCGCGCAGCGGGTCGAAGAAGGCGCGGCTGCGCATGACCCGCCAGAAGTCGTGATCCCTGCCGACCGGCACGGCGGTCAGGCCGGCGTCGGCGATCACCTCCATCAGCCTCGGCTGGCTGGCCACCCGGACCTCGTGCCCGGCGGTGCGCAGTGCCCAGGCGATCGGGACCGCCGCGATGAAGTTGGTGCGTTCGGCGACTGTGGCGATCAGCACGCGCACGGGCCTCACCTCCGGGTGCGGGTCACCAGGCCCACGACTCCGGCGCGGGGCCGCCGTTGCCGATGGGCGGGAACATCCTGTCGAGCTCCTCCAGCACCTCGGGGCTGAGCTGCAGCTCCAGGGCCTCCATCGCCCCGTCCAGATGGGCGAGGGTGCGCGGGCCGATCACCGCCGCGGTGACGCCTGGCCGCGACAGCACCCAGGCCAGCGCCAGGGTCGCCGGGTCGGTGTCGATCTCCAGGCAGAACTTCTCGTAGCTCGCGACGGTCTCGCGATGCTTGTCCAGCGCGACCATCGCGCGGCCGCGGGCGGTCTTGACGGCGGTGCCCCGCTCCAGCTTGCGCAGACCGCCGCCGAGCAGGCCGCCGTGCAGCGGAGACCAGGCCAGCACCCCCAGCCCGTAGGCGACCGCCGCGGGGATGAGCTCCATCTCCACGTGCCTGGTGATCAGGTTGTAGATGCACTGCTCGGAGACCAGGCCGACGATGTTGCGCC
The DNA here is from genome assembly GCF_008065375.1 of Nonomuraea sp. SYSU D8015. Lineage (GTDB taxonomy): Bacteria > Actinomycetota > Actinomycetes > Streptosporangiales > Streptosporangiaceae > Nonomuraea. The sequence goes on along the minus strand of NZ_VJYI01000011.1, from coordinate 204,222 downwards.
GCCTCGCGGCCTCCTGGGCGGCCACCAGGTGCCAACCGGCGAAGTTGGAAGATCCGGCATAGCGGATCTTGCCCTGCTGGATCAGCAGCTCCATGGCCTGCCAGATCTCCTCCCACAGCGCGTTCCGGTCGACGTGGTGCATCTGGTACAAGTCGATCCAGTCGGTGCGCAGCCGGCGCAGGGAGGCCTCGCAGGAGGCGATGATGTGCCGGGCCGACAGGCCACGGTCGTTGGGCCAGTCGCTCATCGGATTGAAGACCTTGGTGGCCAGCACGGCCTTCTCCCGGCGGCCGCCGCCCTTGGCGAACCACTCGCCGATGAGCTCTTCGGTCATGCCGCGGTGCACCTGCCACCCGTAGTGGTTGGCGGTGTCGATGAAGTTCATCCGCCGCGCGAGCGCCTCGTCCAGGAGTTGGAAGCTATCGGCCTTGGACATGTTGATGCCGAGGTTCAACGTGCCCAGGCAGAGACGGCTGACCTCCAGCGCGGTACGACCGAGATGTGTGTGCTGCATCGTCCCTCTGTCCGTTGAATTCCGTCCTCCGACGGGTCCTGAGCGGCGAGGAGACGCCTTGAGGCGCCGTGGGGCCACCGTGGCGAGGACGGTGCGGGGAACCGTGGAACGGCCCCCCGCACCGTCGATCATCAGCAGGTGATCGTGCTGTTGTTGCTTCCAGGCAGTTCTGCGTACTCGGGGGCTACCTCGAGTTCCTGGAGCTCAAGAATGTTGGACAGATCCATTTTCACACCTCCCTTCTGTTTCCGCGAGAGGGATTACCAGGGGGTGGACCAGACGGCTCTCATCGGCCCCTCCCCGGCAGCATGAGAAAGGCGGCGGACCTGTCTTGTACTTTGAGATTCGGCCGTCTCTTGGAGGCGGTTGATATGGCGCATCGGTCGAGAATGGTGTCCCCGCTACAATGTGCTGGCCATTCATTCGATGGTGAACCTATGCGCATCCGGCTCGGCAATTCAAGAGGGCCGTGCAACGTCTCGCCAGCGGGACGGACATCGGCCACGATACCGCCCGATGGATATCTTCTCCCCAGAACGCGGCCCGGACTATTGTCGGGCCAATCGCCGGTGGCGGCCGAGCGCTTTTGATGGTACTACGGCGAATCCGTGCGGCCCCGGGACGGAAACGGCGTCGAATTCTCACGCACGTAATCGCGACCCTTCGGGACGGTGACCAGTGACGGTACGGACGGTCGAGGCGCCGGTTCTCCCGCGTGGCCTGCGCCGGGACCTGCGGGTGATCAAGGTCGTGCTCCAGCGGGATCTCATCCGGTTCGTCTACGACGTCTCCCGGGCTTTGGCCATGTTCCTGCAGGCGGTCCTGTGGCTGTTCGTCATGGGCGGCGGCTTCGGCGGGCTCATGCCGGCCGACTCCGGCGGCATCCGGCTGGAGACGGTGATGTTCCCCGGCGTGGTGGCGATGACGGTAATCGTCACATCGATCTCCTCCGCCTCCTCGGTCGTCTGGGACCGGGAGTTCGGCTTTCTGCGGGAGATGCTGGTCGCGCCGGTCGGACGCACCTCCATCGTGATCGGCAAGGTGCTGTCGGGGACCGTGCTGGCCACCATGCAGGGCGCCGTCCTGCTGGCGCTCGCCGGGCTGGCGGGCGTGCCGTACGACCTGGTCCTGATGGCCGAGTTGCTCGGGCTGATGTTGCTGGCGGCCTTCAGCCTGTCGGCCTTCGGCATCATGATCGCCAGCCGGGTTAAGGGGCTGGAGGCCTACCTGGGCGTGTCGCAGCTGGCGGTCATGCCGCTGGTCTTCCTGTCCGGTGCGCTGTTCCCCACCGGCACCCTGCCGGGCTGGCTGTCGGCGCTCTCTCTGGTCAATCCGCTCTCGTACACCGTCGATCCCATGCGCCAGGCCCTGTTCGCGCACGTCGACGCCCCGGAGAGCGTGCAGCTAATGTTCAACCCCGGGATCTCGTGGTACGGCTGGACCGTCCCAGTGGCTCTGGAGATCGCCCTCGTCGCAGGATCGGGCCTGGTGTTCCTGTACCTGGCCGTGGCCCGGCTGCGGAAGATCGACTAGGCCCTCGTCGCCGCCACTCGAAGGCCGCCGGTGTCTCGCCAGCGGGACAAGGAGAACTCATCGTGATCTTTCCTCATCTGGATGTCGGCCGTACGGCGCTGCGCTGCGTGGATCCGCTTGACAGCAAGGGCGCCCACGGCTTCCTCACCGAGCACGGGTCCGGCGGCGGGCTCAGCCACGAGGTGCTGTCTGTGCTTTGGGCGGTGGACCTCGGCGAGGTGGCCGCCCAGTTCCAGGTCGAGGCCCGCGACACCGGACGCGTGGCGGGGCTGAGCGTGCTCCAGCGCCTCGACCTCAACGGCGGGCACGTCCAGGCGGGGGTGTTCGTGGATCCCGCGGACGAGGAGGTCCGCTCGGCCGCGTCCGCGCTGACCGTCAATTACGCCTTCGCCAACTGGAGCGTCCGCAAGGTGTACGTGTGGACGGTGGAGGAGGACCTGGCCGAGCTGCGCGAGGCCTCCGAGATCGTGCGCAGGGAGGCGACGCTGCGCGAGTTCGTCCACGACGGCGGGCTCCTGCGCGACCTCACCATCTTCGCCGTCTACCGCGAGGACTGGGCGCGCGTCGTCCCCAACCTGCTTCGACGGCTGTCCCGGGCGGGCGCGGTCCGCTAGGCCTCTCGGCGCACGCACTGTCACGGCTCAGGACGGAAGGTCATGCTGCACCCTCATCTCGAAACCGTCAGGACCCGGCTCCGGCCGGCAGCGGAGGAAGACGTCCCCCGCCTCTATGACGTGCTCCTGCGCCTCGGGCTGCACAGCCTGCCCAATCCTGAGGCGTTCGCGCGGCAGCACGGGCAGGGCGTGGACGCCCAGTTCGCGATCGAGCTCAAGCGCAACGGCGAGATCATCGGCTTCAGCTCGCTGCAGCACCTCAGTCCGGCCGGGCATATTCAGATCGGCATTTTCACCGACCCCGAGCTGAGTCGGTTGGGCGCCGGCGCGGAGGCGATGATGCTCACCGTCAATTACGGCTTCGCGAAATGGGAGCAGGTCCGGAAGGTCTATTTCTCGACCACCGAGGCGAGCCTGCCGAGTCTCGGCCGCGGGATGAGCCTTATTCCGCGCGAGGCAGTTCTTCCCGAGCACCTGTTCTTCCAGGGGAAACTGTGGGACGTGCATTTCTATGCGATCACCCGCGACGCCTGGCTGGAATCGGGCGCGCATATCGTCAACCGGCTGGTCCGCGGTGTGGAGCAGCACGATCCGGAAGTCCTCCGCCGTGGAGGGTGACCTGCGTGCGTGAGGAGCGTGCGTGAGCCCACAGCCCAGTAGCGACGGAGGAACGCCGATGAGCCTGCGACCCACCGGCCAGCCCCTTCGGATCGGTGTCCTGGGCTGCGCCGACATCGTCTGGCGCCGGGCGCTGCCGGCCATGGGGCTGGTCGAGGATGTCGAGGTGGTCGCGATCGCGAGCAGGCAGCGAGCCAAGGCTGAGCGGTTCGCGGCGCGTTTCGGCGGAGAGTCGGTGGAGGGCTACGCGCGGCTGCTCGAACGTGACGACGTGGATGTGGTCTACGTCGCCCTGCCGACCGGGCTGCACCACCAGTGGACCCTGCGGGCTCTGAAGGTCGGCAAGCACGTCCTGGTGGAGAAGTCCTTCGCCACCAGTCACGCCGAGGCCGAGGAGATGCTGGAGACCGCGCGGGCGCACGGGCTGCGGGTCACCGAGAACTTCGCCTTCGTCCACCACCGCCAGCACGAGGAGGTGCGCAGGCTGATCGCCGAAGGCTGCATCGGCGAGCCGCACGTTCTGACCGGCGAGTTCGGCATCCCGCCGCGGGATCCGGGTGACATCCGCTACCGGGCCGATCTCGGTGGGGGCGCGCTGCTCGACGTCGGCGTCTACCCGCTGCGCGCCGCGCAGATGTTCCTGGACTCCGGGGTGAGCGTGCTGGGCTCCACACTGCGGATGGACGAGCGGCGTGGCATCGACCTGGGCGGCACCGCCTTGCTCGGCTCGGACAACGGCTTCACCGCGCAGCTGACCTTCAGCTTCGAGGCCTCCTACCGCTCCACCTACTCCATCTGGGGCAGCTCGGGCCGCATCACCCTGGAGCGGGCCTTCTCCCCACCGGCGTCGCTGAGCACGGTGGTGCGACTCGAACGCGAGGGCGGCGTCAAGGACATCTCGGTCCCGCCCGACGACCAGTTCGCCAACGCCGTGCGGGCCTTCGCCAGGTCAGTGCGCGAGGGCGCGGATCCGGCGGGGCATCGGCGGGCGCTGCTCCAGCGGGCCGATCTCCTGGAACAGATCCGCAATCAGGCCCGGCGATTCCGGGTGCGGTGACGCGGAAATTCAATCCCGTTTATCGTGCTTTTCTGTGGGAGTTGCCAATGTTTAGCGGCTCCATGACAATAAGAACTCGCCGGGCCAATTCATTTCCGGCGCTATTAATTCCGGGGCGGTGAGCTGCGTTGGCCTCTGTGGTTGTCACTGGCGGTTATGGATTCGTCGGGAGCCATCTCGTCGAACATCTTGTCAATCAGGGCGATCAGGTGACCGTGCTCGACAACGACGCGCCGCCCCCCGATCAGGACCTGCGGGGCGTGCGGTGCGTCGACGGCGACATCCGCTCGCCCGCGGACGTCGCGAAGGCGATCACGGCCGACGTCGAGATCGTCTACCACCTCGCCGCGGTGGTCGGCGTGGACCGCTACCTGCGGCGGCCGCTCGACGTGGTGGACACCAACCTCATCGGGACGAGGAACGTCCTGGAGGCGGCCGACGGCGCCGGCGTCAAGGTGGTCTTCGCGAGCACGAGCGAGATCTTCGGCCGGAACCCGGCGGTTCCCTGGGCGGAGGACGCCGACCGGGTCCTGGGCAGCACCGCCACGGATCGGTGGAGCTACTCCTCCAGCAAGGCGCTGGCCGAGCATCTGATCTACGCTTTCATCCGGCAGCGCGGCCTGCGGGCCACGATCGTGCGCTACTTCAACCTCTACGGCCCGCGGCAGCGTCCGGCCTTCCTGATCAGCCGCAGCCTGCACCGGGTCCTGCGCGGCCTGCCGCCGGTGGTCTACGACGACGGCGAGCAGACCCGCAGCTTCACCTTCGTCGACGACGCGGTGGAGGCCACGTTGGACATCGCCCGGAGCCCCAAGTCCGACGGCGAGTGCTTCAACGTCGGCAGCTCGGACGAGGTCTCGATCAGGGGAGCGGTGGAGTTGCTCGTCGAGCTGACCGGCGCCGACGTGGAGATCGCCCCGCTCGACACCCGCCGGCTCTACGGGGAGACCTATCAGGACCTGAGCCGGCGCATCCCCGACACCACCAAGATCGGCACGCTGGTGGGCTGGGAGAACAGGACCGCGCTGCGCGATGGCCTGCTGCGGACCATCGAGTGGGCCAGGGCCAATCCGGTGTGGCTGGAACAAGACGAGAGCGCGCCCGAACCGGACGGGAGCGGGCGCTGAACGCCAATTGAGAAACCCCAGATCCAAGGAGCTAGCGATGCCCGACACCGCCCAGTGCCGCGTCTGTTCCGGGACGGTCGAGGAGTTCTTCGACTTCGGGCGCCAGCCACTGGCCGACGCCTTCGTAACCCCGGGCCAGACGGACGGGGAGTTCTTCTACCGGATGGCCGTGGGCATGTGCCAGAGCTGCACGATGGTGCAGCTCATGGAGGAGGTGCCCCGCCAGCGCATGTTCCACGAGGACTACCCGTACCTGTCCTCGGGCTCCAGCGTCATGCGCACGCACTTCGAAAAGACCGCCGAGCACTTCCTGAACACCGAGCTCACCGGTCCCGACCCGTTCATCGTCGAGTTCGGCAGCAACGACGGGATCATGCTCAAGTCACTGGCCGACCGCGGTATCCGTCACCTCGGTGTGGAGCCTTCGGGCGGCGTGGCCGACATGGCCGCGGCCAAGGGGATCCGGGTTCGCAAATCGTTCTTCGAGGAGTCCAGCGCCCTGGAGATCGCGGCCTCCGACGGCCAGGCCGACGTCATCTACGCCGCCAACACCTTCTCCCACATCGCCTACGTCGACTCGATCTTCCGCGGGGTGAAGGCGCTCCTCGCGCCGAACGGTGTGTTCGTCTTCGAGGACCCCTACTTCCTGGAGATCGTCGAGCGCACCTCGTTCGACCAGATCTACGACGAGCACTTCTACTTCTTCGCCGTCCGCTCGGTGCAGGCGATGGCCGCGCAGTACGGGCTGGAGCTGGTCCACGTCGAGCGCCTGCCGGTGCACGGCGGCGAGGTGCGCTACACCGTGGCCCACGCCGGCGCGCGGCCCGTCTCGCCCGCCGTGGGTGAGCTGCTGACCGAGGAGGACGCCCGCAGGCTCACCGACCCGGGGACGCTGCAGGGCTTCGGCGCCAGCGTGAACAAGACCCGTGAGCAGCTGATGGGACTCCTGCAGGACATCCGCGCGCAGGGTGGCCGGGTCGTCGGGTATGGCGCGACGGCCAAGAGCGCCACGGTGATCAACTACTGCGGAATCACGCCCGAACTGGTCGACTTCATCTGCGACACCACCCCCGCCAAGCAGGGCAAGCTGACGCCCGGCTCGCACATCCCGGTGCGCGACGCCAAGGCCTTCGCCGAGCCGTACCCCGACTACGCCCTGCTGTTCGCGTGGAACCACGCCGACGAGATCATGGCAAAGGAGCGTGACTTCCGGATGGCGGGCGGCCGGTGGATCCTCTACACACCGGAGGTCAAGGTCGTCTGACCCGCCGCCTCCCGCGGACCGTGCGCGAGCTCCTCGAGCTCGCGCACGATTTCGTTGGGGGAGGGCATGGCCGACATCTCCTCGCGCAGCGCTCTTGCGCCGGCTCCCATGGACGGGTCGTCCAGCAGCCGCAGCACCTGCTTGCGCACGCTGTCCCCGGAAACCTCCGCCGGCTCGATGGTCACCCCGGCTTCGGCCTCGGCCAGGCGGCGGGCCAGGAGCGGCTCGTCGAACATGTGGTGGGGGACGACGAGCTGCGGCACGCCCGAGGCCAGCGCGGTGAGGACCGTGCCGGCGCCACCATGGTTGATCATGGCCGCGCACGTGGGCATGAGGTCGTGCAGAGGGGTGTAGCCGACGATCCTGGCGTTGTCCGGCACCCTCCCCAGCCCGGCCCGCTGCCCGGCGGGGAGCGTCGCCACCACCTCGACGTCCAACTCGGCCAGCCCGTCGAGGAGATCTTGGACAGACACCGCGTAGGCGCCCAGCCGGTCGGTCGCGGAAGTGCCCAGGCTCAGGCACACGCGGGGCCGCTCCGGCGGGACCCGCAGCCATCCGGGCACGATGGCCCGGCCGTTGTATGGCACGTAGCGCATCGGCACGTGACGGACGTCCACGTCGAGCCGGAGCGAGGGGGGCAGGTAGTCGATCGTGAACTGGCCGACGGCCAGTTCCTCGGCGAACTCCCCGCCGAAACGGGCGACGCGAGCACCCAACCAGCGCGCCAGCACGTCGTCACGCTCCTGCGGGGGTTGCTCGCCCATCACGCGCAGGTAGTGCCCGCGCATCCGGGCAGTGAGGTCCAGCGCGAAGGGCAGCCGGCCGTGCGCTGCGCCGCACGCCCTGGCGGCGATGGGCGCGGCGAACGTGAGCGGCTCCCAGATCACGAGGTCGGGCCGCCAGGACAGGCAGAACTCCGTGAGGTCGTCGATCATCGACTCGTTGATGACCTTCCACCACAGCGGCAGCAGGACGTCGCGGTAGCCGCGCCGGAGATGGTCCCAGGTGAGTACCTCGGGCCGGTTTTCCATCAGGTCGAAGCCCGGGGCCTGGTCCGGGCCCAGTCGCCTGGTCCACTGCAGGACCTGCGACAGCAGGTGGTCCCTGCCCACGGGCACCGCGGTCAGCCCGGTGTCGGCGATGATCCCGGCGAGCTCGGGCTGGCTGGCGACCCGGACGTCGTGACCAGCCGTGCGCAGCGCCCAGCCGAGCGGGGCCATGCCGATGAAATGGGTCTTCTCGGCAAAGGTGGCGAACAGGACTCGCATCAGTCGTCCCGGGAAATGTCCAGAGCCCGCCCGCTGAGGTAGTCGACCGCGTCGCCGTAGGTGTAGGGGTGCATGAACGCTCCCGCGCGTACGTCGCGGTGCAGCCGGGCCAGCGGGTGGGAGGCGGAGTAGGAGGCGCCTCCGACCAGGGTCATGCAGTCGGCGACGATGCCCGGCGCGAGGCGGTTGACCGTCAGCTTGGCCAGTTGGAACGGCAGCATCATGCGATGACCGCGCTCGTCCATGTCGCCGGTGGTGTCCCCGCTGAGCTCCTCGATCTCGGCGACGGCCGCCGCGACCGTGCTGCGTAGCGAGTACAGCCGCGCGTCGATCTCTGTCACCAGCGTCGCGGGACCGCCGGCGGGCGGCATGCGCCTGCGCACCAGGGTGGAAACGGCGATGTCGCGCGCCGCTTGGGCGAGCCCGGTGTAGATGCCCAGCATGTTGATCGAGCTGATGGTCTGCCCGGCGAGCGCGGCGGGAGGCTGGTCGTCGAAAGGCCCGCGGAAGAAGACGTCGTCGGCGGCGATGCGGCACCGGTCGAACACGACGTCCACGCTGCCGGAGGCGCGCATGCCCAGGCCGTCCCAGTTGTCGGTCACGGTGAGCCCCGGATCGTCCCTGCCGACGACGGCCGTGGCCAGATGGGGACGGCCGTCCTCGCCCTCCAGCCGAGCGAAGATCATGAAGTGGGTGGCGACGGGCGCCAGGCTCACCAGGGTCTTGCCGCCCGACAGCAGCCACCCGCCCTGCTCGCCGGGGGTGAGGGTGGTGACGACCTTGTCCCTCACGATGTCCTTCACACCGGTGCAGATGATGGCCTCGCCGGTCCCCATGCGTCTCAGCAACCGCTCGGCCAAGGCGCTCGCGCCGGCCGAGCCGTGCTGCCAGTCATAGGTGAGCGTCAGCGCGCGGCTGAGCTGCATGTGCAGGGCCAGCGCCGTCGAGCCGTCGGCGCCGGCCACGGTCAGCAGCGCGAACATCACGTCGTGCAGGCAGCTTACGCCTAGCCCTCCGAGTTCGCGGGGGACGGTCGCGCCGAGCACGCCGTCCTTGCGCAGGCCTTCGAAGACCTCGGTGGGGAAGGTGCCGTGGCGGTCGTTGTCGGGCGCGGCGGCCCGGATCGTGGGAAGGTGTGCGGTGAGCAGGTCGTGCAGAACCCGGCCCTCGGTGGTGATCGGTTCCTGCAGCCTTCCGATTATCTGTTGATTTGCAGTCCTCGGTGCCATCGAGCTTCCAGGTCCTTCCATCGCCCATTTCGCGCCGCTCTCGGCGGCCGTTTGCGAGCGTGTCCCGGGAAATATTCTTGAGACGCCAGCCTAGCGAAATGGGGAAACCGCACCAACTTTCAGAATGGGCAAATCCGAATTGCCTTGACTATCAGCGGCGGCGGAACTACTCCTTGGGGCGAGAAACTTTTGAGTTGTCCCGACGGCGGGACATCTCGGCGCCCCGCCCCTGGGCGGCGGACGGGTGACCGAGCCGGCTCGGCCGGCTGCGAGTGCGACAATCCCCGAAAGCGACGTGATCATGACCATTTATGTTTGGGGCTATCTGCAGGAGTACGAGCAGGAACGGAACGACATCCTCGAGGCCGTCGACGAGGTCTTCCGCTCTGGCCAGCTCGTGTGGGGACCCCGGGTCACCGGTTTCGAAAGTGAATTCGCCGCCTATCACGGAGTCTCACACTGCGTGGCGGTGGACAACGGCACCAACGCCCTCGTGGTCGCCCTGCGCGCCATGGGCATCGGGCCGGGCGACGAGGTGATCACGGTGTCCAACACGGCCGCGCCCACGGTCGTGGCGATCTGCGCGGTCGGCGCCACCCCTGTCTTCGTCGACGTGGACCCCGACACCTACCTCATGCGCGTGGACCAGGTGGCCGCCGCGATCAGCGAGCGCACGCGCGTCCTGCTGCCGGTCCACCTTTACGGGCAGTGCGTGGACATGGCGCCGCTGGAGGCCCTGGCCGCCCAGCACGGCCTGCAGATCCTCGAGGACTGTGCGCAGGCCCACGGCGCCCGTCACCACGGCCGCGTCGCCGGTTCGATGGGCCGCGCCGGAGCGTTCTCCTTCTACCCGACCAAGGTCCTGGGAGCCTACGGCCACGCGGGCGGGACGATCACCTCCGACGCCGAGCTCTCCGCCGAGATGCGGCGCCTGCGCTACTACGGCATGGACGAGGAGCGGTACTACGTCGTCGCCCGCAACGGCATGAACAGCCGGCTCGACGAGGTGCACGCCGAGATCCTGCGCCGCAAGCTCCGCCGGCTCGACGAGTACATCCACGCGCGCCGCACCGCCGCCGCGAACTACGCCGAGGCGCTGAGCGACACCGACATCGTGCTCCCGGCCACGGCTCCGGGCAACGACCACGTCTACTACGTCTACGTGGTGCGCCACCCGCAGCGGGACAAGATCATCGAGAGGATGAAGAGCTTCGACATCTCGCTCAATATCAGCTACCCGTGGCCGGTGCACACCATGACCGGCTTCGCCCACCTCGGCGTCCCGAAGGGCTCCCTGCCGGTCACCGAGGCCGTGGCCGACGAGATCTTCTCTCTGCCGATGTACCCCTCCGTGCTCGGGACCGACCAGGAGAAGGTGATCGACGCCCTCCGTGAGACGCTCGCGACGCTTTGAGCATGAGGAGCCTGTAGTGACAATGACCAGCGTGTTCGACGGGCGGTTCCACGAGTGGTGGGCCGACGTGCGGCGGTCCGACCGATTCGAGGTGACGCCGATTCCCTTCTCCGAGATGCCGCAATGGCGGTTCCGGTCCGACACGGGAAACCTGGCGCACGAGAGCTCCCGTTTCTTCTCCATCGAAGGCGTCCACGTCCACGACAGGAACGGGGCCACCTGGTCCCAGCCGATCATCAACCAGCCCGAGATCGGCATCCTGGGCATCCTGGTCAAGGAGGTCGACGGCGTGCTCCACGGCCTGATGCAGGCCAAGTTCGAGCCGGGCAACGTCAACCTCCGCCAGTTGTCGCCGACCGTGCAGGCCACCCGCAGCAACTACACCCGCGTGCACGGCGGGAACGACACCCCCTACACGGAGTATTTCCGCAAGGCCGGCCGCGACCGGATCCTGGTGGACGTCCTCCAGTCGGAGCAGGGCAGCTGGTTCTGGCGCAAGCGCAACCGCAACATCGTGGTCATGGTCGACGGCGACGTCCCGGTGCGCGAAGGCTACCGCTGGCTGCCGCTGGACCAGGTCTGGGCGCTGTTGCACCAAGACAACATGGTCAACATGGATACCCGTACGGTGCTGGCCTGTCTGCCGGTGGACCCTCCGCCGCCCCCCGCGGGGGCCGACTCCTTCCAGCACGCCCTCCACCGCTCCTACCAGCACGGATTGTGGGAATCCCGCGACGGCGCGGTGAACCCAACGCAGAAGATCGTGAGCTGGTTCACCGAGGGCAAGAGCCGGTGCGAGTGGAACACCGCCATCATCCCGCTGTCGCAGGTGGAGGGGTGGTCGCGCACGGGCGAGGAGATCGTGGACGACGGCCGGCAGGACTTCCGCATCCTGGGGGTCCGGGTCGTGGCGAAGGACCGGGAGGTCACCAGGTGGGCGCAGCCCCTCCTGGCCACCCGCGCCCATGGCCTGGCCGTGCTGCTGGCCCGCGACATCGGCGGCGTCCTGCACTTCCTCCTGCAGTGCATGCCCGAGCCGGGCCTGCTCGACGTGGTCGAGATGGGGCCGACCGTGCAGCTGGCGCCGACCGAGAAGGCGGCCGCCGAGGCGGCCGGCCAGCCCTTCGTCGACGCGGTGGTGGCCGGCACCATGGGCCGGGTCAGGTTCGACGCGCTGCTGTCGGAGGAGGGCGGCCGCTTCTACCACGTCCAGACCCGCTACCAGATCGTGGAGGTCGGCGACGACTTCCCGGCGGAGGTGCCGGAGAACTACTGCTGGGTCACCGTCCGCCAACTCATGGAGCTGCTGAGGCATGGCCACTACCTCAACATCCAGGCGCGCAGCCTGCTCGCCTGCATCCACGCCCTCCGCTGAGGACGCCGAGCCGTGCGCGTGCTGATCACCACCCAGGCGGAGAAGACCCATTTCCTGGGCATGGTGCCGCTGGGCTGGGCCCTGCGCACGGCCGGCCACGAAGTGCGGGTGGCCAGCCAGCCCGACCTGGCGGAGGGCATCGCCGACAGCGGCCTGACGGCCGTCCCCGTCGGGCGCGACCACCTGTTCCACTACCTGCTGAAGTCGGTCAAGAGCCTCGGCCTGGACGACGGCTCGGGTTTCGAGCCGAACCTCGACCAGGACGTGCCCTGGCAGGAGATCAGTGACAGCTACCAGAGGCTGGTGCCGTGGTGGTGGAAGGTCGTCAACGAGCCGATGATGGCCGACCTGGTGACGTTCTGCCGGCAGTGGCGGCCGGATCTGGTGATCTGGGAGCCGACCACGTTCGCCGGGCCGGTGGCGGCGCGCGTGTGTGGAGCGGCGCACGCGCGGCTGCTGTGGGGCCTGGACCTGTTCGCCCGCATGCGTGAGCTGTTCCTGGCGGGCCGGCCCGCCGACGAGCACGAGGACGTCCTGGCCGGCTGGCTGGGCGGGCACCTTGCCGAGTACGGCGGGGCGTTCTCCGAGGACCTGACGCGCGGGCAGTTCACCATCGACTACATGCCGCCCTCCCTGCGGCTGGACGTCGATGTGCGCCAGGTGCCGATACGGTACGTGCCTTACAACGGGCGCGCGGTGGTGCCGGATTGGTTACGCGGCCGGCCGGCACGGCCGCGCGTCCTGCTCACCCTGGGCAGCGCCGCCCCCGAGCGGGTCGCCGGACACCTGCTGTCCGTCCAGGAGCTGCTCACCGTCCTGGGAGACATGGACATCGAGGTGGTCGCCACGTTGTCGGCCAAGCAGCAGGCGGAGCTGCAACGCGTTCCGGACAACGCACGCCTGGTCGAGTTCGTGCCGATGCATGCGGTGCTGCCGACCTGCTCGGCGGTCGTTCACCATGGGGGCGCCGGGACCTACACCACCGCGTTGTTCTACGGGGTCCCGCAGCTGCTCCTGCCCGACCTGATCCTGCCGCAGTACATGTTCGACGAGCCGCTGCTGGCCCAGCGCCTCGCCGAGCAGGGGGCCGGCCTGCGGATCCCCTCCGAGGAGCTGAGCGGGTGGCGGGTGCGGGAGGAGCTGGACAGGCTGCTCCACGATCCCGCCTTCCATCGGGCGGCCGGCCGGGTGCGCGAGGAGATGCTGGCCATGCCGAGCCCCAACCAGGTGGTTCCCGAGCTGGAGCGGCTGGTCGCCGAGCTGCGCGAGCCTTCGTGAAGTGATGTCTCGCCGGCGAGACAGGTGCGGGAAGGGGGAGAGATGCGGGTTTTGCTGGCCACCCAGGCCGAACAGACCCACTTCCTGGGCATGGTGCCGCTGGGCTGGGCCCTGCGTACGGCGGGTCACGAGGTGCGGGTCGCCACCCAGCCCGAACTGGCCTCGGCGGCGGCCGGTTCCGGGCTCACCGTCGTCCCCGTGGGCCGCGACCATCTCGGGCGTCAGCTCCTCGGGCTGGCCGAGAGCCTGGGCCAGGAGGGCGATCCCGGCTTCGACCTGTCGGAGGACCGGCCGGAGCGGCTGACGTGGGAGTACGTCCGCGACGGCTTCAGGGAGATCGTGCCCTGGTGGCTACGGGTGATCAACGAGCCCCTGGTCGAGGACCTGACCTCGTTCTGCCGCCAGTGGCGACCCGACCTGGTGATCTGGGAGCTGACCACCTTCGCCGGCGCCATCGCCGCCGCAGCGACCGGCACGGCGCACGTGCGGTTCGTGTGGGGCCCCGACTTGTTCTCCCGGATGCGTGGCCACTACCTGAGGCTGATGAACGCCCAGCCGCCCGCCGAGCGTGAGGACGTGCTGGCCGCCTGGCTGCGCGGGCACCTGACCAGGCTGGGAGAGGAGTTCTCCGAGGACCTGATCCGCGGCCAGGCCACGATCGACCACACCCCGGCGTCCCTGCGGCTCGACGTCGAGCCGCGCCCGATGCCGGTGCGATACGTGCCTTACAACGGGCGCGCGGTGGTCCCGGACTGGCTCCGGAGCCCGGCCCGCGGACCGCGGGTCTGCGTCAGCTTCGGCCTGTCGTCAGTGGATCGGGCCGGCTACCTGCTCCCCGCCCAGGAGATCTTCGATGCTGTGGCCGGGCTGGAGGCCGAGTTCGTGGCGCCCCTCTCCGGCCGCGAGCGCGAGCGGCTGGGCCGGGTGCCGGACAACGTCCGGGTGGTGGACCGGGTCCCCCTGCACGCGCTGCTGCCGACCTGCGCTGCGATGGTCAACCACGGCGGCCCCGGCACGGTCTTCACCGGCCTGGCCTACGGCGTGCCCCAGGTGGTGCTGCCCAACCTGTTCGATGAACCGGCGCTCGCCGCGAACCTCGCCGCCCGGGGAGCGGGGCTGACCATCCCCGGCTCCGAGGCCACGGGAGAGACCGTCCGCGACGCCGTCGTCCGCCTGCTCACCGAGCAGCAGTTCGGCGTGCAGGCCGGCCGGCTGCGCGAGGAGATGCGGCGCATGCCCACCCCGAACGCGCTGGTGCCACAGCTGGAGGCGATCGCCGCCCGGCACCGGCGTACCGATCTCGGACGAGGAGTCGCGTGATGTACACGGAGCTGGAACCCGCCGAACTGCTCGGTTCGGTGCCCGACTCGCCGGTCCTGGCCGAGGGCCCGTGGACGGTGCGCTGGGACATCGTGGCCGACAAGGCCGAGAAACTGGTGCTGTCAGGGCTTCCACCCGAGGTCGAGCTGTCGACCTCGGGGAGCACGGGTGCCCAGCAGCGCTGGCTGCGCACCCGGGAGCAGCTGTGGGCCGAGGCCGGCCTGCTGGCCGAGCTCCTGCGGCCGGCCCGTCCCCAGGCGATGCTCTCCTTCGCACCGCCCCGCCACCTGTACGGGATCCTGGTGAGCGTGCTGGTGCCCGCCCGTCTCGGCCTGCCGGTCTGGTACCGCTCGCAGTACGGTCCGATGCCGCCGGAGCAGGCCGCCTCACGCTGGGCGGTGGCGGCCATCCCGTGGACCTTCTCGCTCCTGCTGCAACGGCTGCCGTGGGTGCTGGCCGCCGAGCGGATCGCCGTCCTGCACAGCACCGCGATCCTGCCCGCGACCGCCGCGGAGCTGGCCGGCGTCGCGCAGGACGACCGGCTGTCCATCACCGAGATCTTCGGCTCCACGGAGACGGGCGGCGTGGCCACCCGTCGCTGGGCGCTCGGCGACCCGCCCTGGGAGCTGTTTCCCGACGTCGCCTTCGCCGCTCCGGACCAGGCCGGCGAGGCGCCTCTGACGGTCCTCAGCCCCCGCCTGGCCCGCGCGCCGGAGGGGGAACCGCTGGCGGTCCACCAGATGGACGACCACGTGGAGATCCTGGACGAGCGGCGCTTCCGCTTCGCCGGACGGCGCAGCCGCCTGGTGAACGTGAACGGCAGGCGCATCAACCTCGACGAGCTGGAGAACGCGGTGCGTGCCGTACTGCCCTGTCGGGACCTGGCCCTGGTGCCCGTCCGGGACGCCGTCATCGGCGAGCACTTCGACCTGCTCCTGGTGCCGCGGAGCGGGGTCGCGGTGAGCGGCGAGGAGATACGGCGGGCCTTCGCGGCCGTGGGGGTGCGGCCCAGAAAGCTGCGGACGGTCGAGCGGATCGACCGGTCAGAGACGGGCAAGCTGCGCCGCGTGCAGGACTGAGCTGGTCACCGGCGGCGCACAACGGTAAGACTGGCGGCGACTCTCAACCCCGAAGGAGTGATGAGGTGCCCTTGCTCGAGGTCACGGGCCTGCGAAAGAGCTACGGTGAGCACATCGCCGTCGACGATGTCTCCTTCGCCATCGGCGTGGCCGAGACCTACGGCCTGCTCGGTCCCAACGGCGCAGGCAAGACGACCAGCATCTCGATGATCGTCGGCATCCTTGACCGCGACGCGGGGGAAGTGGTGATCGCCGGCCAGCCGCACGACGTGACCAGCGTGAAGACCAAGGAGCTCATCGGCTACGTGCCGCAGGAGATCGCGCTCTACCGTGACCTGTCGGCGCGGGAGAACCTGAGATTCTTCGCCCGGCTCTACGGACTGGGCGGCCGGGCGCTCAAAACGAGGATCGAGGAGATCCTGGAGGTCGTCGGGCTCTCCGACCGGGCCGACGAGCGGGTGGAGGGCTTCTCCGGCGGCATGGCCCGCAGGCTCAACATCGGCGTCGGCCTGATGAACCGGCCGAAGCTGCTCGTCCTGGACGAGCCCACGGCGGGCGTCGACCCGCAGAGCCGCAACGCCATCCTGGAGAGCGTGGAGAGGCTGGCCGACGAAGGCGTGGCGGTGCTCTACACCACCCACTACATGGAGGAGGCCGAGCGCCTCTGCGACCGGGTGGGCATCATCGACCAGGGCCGGCTCCGGGTCGAGGGGACCCGGCGCGAACTCGTCGGCCTCGTCGGCGAGACCGACCGCGTCACGCTGCAGGCCGACGGGGACCTGGCGCGAGCCGTCCGGGATCTGGCCGAGCTTTCGCAGCTCAAGCAGGTCAGCTCCGGCGAGGGCCAGATCGAGGTCCTCGTCTCCGACGCCAGGGCCCTGCTGCCGCTGATCCTGGAGACGGTGGCCGGTTCAGGTGTGCAGGTCCGCACGGTACAGGTGCACGAACCCGACCTGGAGTCGGTATTCCTGCACCTGACCGGCAAAGCGCTGAGGGACTGAGACATCGTGCGGCAAAGCCTGATCATTCTGGCGAAGGATCTGCGGCAGCGGACCCGGGACAGCACGCTGCTCGTCTTCGGCGTGGTCCTGCCGCTGGGCCTGGCCTTCCTGTTCAACCTGATGCTCGGAGGCGGCGAGCGCCGGCTGGAGGCCCGGTACGCCGTGGCCGACCTCGACCGGGGCACGGTGGCCCAGGAGTTCGTGACGCAGGTGCTGGAGCCGTTACGCGCCGCTGGCGACGTGACGATCCGGCCCGTGGCCGGCGCGGAGGAGGGCAGGCGTCTCGTGGGGGACAAGGCGGTGGACGCCGTCTTCGTGATCCCGGCGGGGTTCTCGGCCGCGATGCAGCAGGGCCGTCCCACCGCTCTCGAGATCGTCGGCGGCGCGGACTCGGCGGTGGCCGTGCAGGTCGCCCGCGAGATCGCGCAGGGTTATGCCAACGAGCGGCGCATGGTCCAGCTCGCCGTGACCGTGGCAGGCGGGCAAGCCACCGACCGGGAGCTGATCGAGCGGGCCGCCGCGGCGCCACGTCCGCTGGAGCTGGCCGAGGACTCCGCAACGCAGCGCAGGCAACTCGACAGCACCACCTACTACTCCGCCGGCATGGCGATGTTCTTCCTGTTCTTCGTCACGATGATGAGCGTGACCAGCATCTTCGACGAACGCCGTGAGGGCACGCTGGCCAGGCTGCTGGTCGCGCCCATCACCCGGCGGGCCATCCTGCTCGGCAAGTCGCTCGGGGGGGTCCTGGTCGGCGTGCTCAGCATGGTCATCCTGATCACCGTTTCCACGCTGGCCCTGGGCGCCGACTGGGGCAACCCGCTCGGCGTGGCCGCGCTGGCCGTGGCGGCTGTGCTGGCCGCCACCGGGGTCACTGCGGCGGTGGCGACGTTCGCGCGCACCACCGAGCAGGCGTCGAACCGGTTGTCGGTGATCGCGATGGTGCTCGGTCTGTTCGGCGGCGCCCTGTTCCCGATCGCCCAGCTCGAAGCGCTGTCGTTCGTGAGCGTGCTGACGCCGCACCACTGGTTCCTCCAAGGTCTCGGCGACCTGGCCGGCGGGTCTCTGGCCGTCGTCGTGGTGCCGGTGCTCATGCTGCTTGGTTTCGCCGTCACGGGTGGCGCGCTCGCGCTGCACCGCCTGGGAAGGATGCTCCATTGGTGAAGATCCTCGCGATCGCCCTGCTCAACCTGCGGCGGCTCTTCCGCGACCGGTCGAACATCTTCTTCGTGATCGTCGTCCCGTTCCTGATGATCTTCATGATGGGCCTGCTGTTCGGCGGCGGGCAGCAACATCGGCTGGGCGTGGTCGGCGCTGACAGCGGCCCCCTGGCACAGCGGCTGTCGGCCGCGCTCGGTACCCGCGACGACATCGAAGTCGTCCCCATGGGCAGCGAGGAGGACCTGCGCACCGCGGTCGAACGCGGCCAGGCCCAGGCCGGGGTCATGATTCCCGGCTCTTACGACGCCGACCTGCGCGCGGGGCGCCAGGTCCAGGTCCGCTACCTGGTCAGGCCCGATGACTGGCAGGCGCTGGACGTCGGCAGCTGGGTACGTTCGACGGTGCCGAAGGAGGCCGCGCTGCTGTACGCCGCCGGGTTCGCCGCGGCCGAGGACGTCACGTCGTTCGACGACGGGCTGCGGCGGGCCGAAGCGGCCAGGCTTCCCGGCGTCGAGGTGAAGGTCAGCACCATCGGGCGCACGGTCTTCCCCGAGGGCTTCAGCCAGTTCAACCTGGCCGCGCCGCCGTTGCTGCTCCTCTACACCTTCCTCACCTCGATGACCGCCGCCATCGGACTCGTCGAGACGCGCCTGTCGGGAGTGTCGGCACGCATGTACTCGACCCCGACCACGGCCAGGGCCATCGTCCTGGGCGAGACCGCAGGCCGTCTGGTCATCGCCCTGTTCCAGGGGCTGCTCATCATGCTGGGCTCGGCGCTGCTCTTCCAGGTCGAGTGGGGCGACCCGTTAGGCGCGGCGGCGCTCCTCACGGTCTTCTCCGCGATCGGGGCGGGCGCCGCGATGCTGCTCGCCTCGTTCTTCCGCACGGTCGGGCCGGTCGTCTCGCTGTCGGCCATCCTCGGGCTCGGCCTGGCCGCCGTCGGCGGAACGATGGTGCCGCTGGAGTCGTTTAGCGGAGTGATGTGGACCGTCGCGCACTTCACCCCCCACGCCTGGGGTTACGAGGGCTTCGTGACGCTCGTCCGGCACGGCGGCGGGATCGGCGACATCCTGCCTCAGCTCGGCGTGCTGACGGCTTTCGCCCTGGTGCTTCTGCCTCTGGGGGTGTGGGCACAGCGACGTGCGATCACCCGCTGAACACACTCCTGGAGGGCCATGACCGAGCAGCGCACGTACACGTCCGCGGACGGCACCACCATCACCGCGGAGCGCGTCGGCGAGGGACCCGCCCTGGTCCTGGTGCCTGGCAGCCTGCAGGCCGCCCGTTCCCTGTCCGGACTGGCCGGGAAACTGTCCGGCTCCTACACCGTCCACACCGTCAACCGCCGGGGCCGGCCCGGCAGCGGGCCGCAGGGCGAGGACTACAGTTTCGCCAAGGAGGCTGAGGACATCATCGCCGTCCTCGACGCCGAGCGGGCCGCGGCGGTGTTCGGCTTCAGCTCCGGCGGCCTGGTCGCGTTGGAGACAGCCCTGCGATACCCGCTGGACAAGCTGGCCGTCTACGAGGCGCCGGTGTCCACCGCGGAGCCGGTCCCCGATCCGTGGTATCCCGACTTCGAGCACGCCATGGCCGAGGGGCGGCACCAGCTCGCCCTGTCGATCATGCTCAAGGGGCTGGAGGGACTCGGCTCCGTCAGCCGCATGCCGCTGCCCTTCGTCAGATTCGCCGTCAGCGCGCTGACCTGGACTCAGGACGGCCGCGACATGGTCGCGCTGACGCCGACGTTCGCGGCGGAGTATCACGAGGTCGAGCGGCTGGCCTACACCCCGGGGCGCTACCGGGATACTGGCGCGCGGACGCTGGTCATGGTGGGATCGAAAGTCGAGGAGGAGTATCGGGCAGGGGCCCGGCTCCTGGCCTCCGTCATCGCCGGATCCCGGTCCGTTGAGCTGCCCGGCCTGGGCCACGGTGGCCCTGTGGAGGCTCCCGGCCAGGTCGCGGCGGTGCTGCTGGACTTCTTCGGCGAAGCCGTCCCAGGAGATTCGTGAGGTGAGACCGTGCGGACGTCTGGACTTTTCATCGGTGGCCTCGGGGTGTTCGTGCCGGAGCCGGTGAGCGTGGAGTCTGCGGTCGAGCAGGGGTGGTGCTCGACCGACGAGGCGACGCTGCACGGGATGAGCGGGGCGGCGGTGGCGGGCGAGATCCCGGCGCCGGAGATGGCGCTGAGCGCCGCCCGCGACGCGATCGCCGCAGCAGGCGGCCGGGAGGCAGACGTCGGGATGCTGCTGTATTGCGACATGTGGCACCAGGGCCCCGACGGCTGGCTTCCGCACTACTTCCTGCAGCGGCACCTGGTCGGCGGTCAGGTGGTGGCGATGGAGTTGCGCCACGACGCCAACAGCATGTTCAGCGCGCTGGAACTGGCGGCGACCTATGACCGGGCCGAGCGGCCCGACGTGCTGGTGGTGGCGGCCGACAACTTCGGCACCCCGCGTTTCGACCGGTGGCGCTCGCCCGTCCTGTTCGGGGACGGAGCGGTGGCGCTGGTCCTGAAGCGCGGGCAAGGGGTCGCGCAGGTGCTCTCGGTCGGCTCGTCCGCCGTGCCGGAGCTGGAGGAGGGCAGCCGGTACGGCGAGCCCATGTTCCCGCCCGGCGCCACCACCGGCGCGCGCCTCGACTGGGCCGCCCGAGACGACGGCTTCGTCGGCATGGCTTCGGAGAGGACCGACCTGCGCACCGCCCTGCTCACCACAGAGAAGATGATGCTGCAGCTGGCCAGCCGTATCGTGGCCGAGGCCGGCATCTCCTTCGACGACATCGTCCGGGCGGCCTTCACCAACCTCGCTCCCGACTCCATCGAGCACCGCTGGCTGGAGACGATGCGCATGCCCATGGCCAGGACCACCTGGGACTACAGCCGCGGCGTCGGCCAGCTCGGGGCGGGCGGGCCGTTCGCCGCTCTGCACCACCTGCTCGACACCGGCCAGGTGGGCTCGGGCGATCACGTGCTGCTGGGCGCAGTGGGCAACGGCGTGACGGCCTCGTGCGCCGTGGTGCGGGTGCTGTAGCGGTGCCGCTCGGTGAGCTCTTCGAGGACGGGCACCAACTGGTTGGGTGCCGGCATGCCGAGCATCTCCTGGCGTAGCCGCTCAGCATTCTCGCGGAAGGAAGGCTCCTCCAGCAGACGCTGCAGCAACGCGCGGACCCGGGTCCCGTTGGCTTCGGCTCCGGGCACGGTGAGCCCCGCGCCTTGGGCGGCGAGGTTCGCGGCGAGGGCCGGGGCGTCGAACTGGTTGGGCAGCACCAGCTGGGGCACGCCGTAGGCCAGCCCGGTGAAGACGGTGCCGGGGCCGCCGTGGTTGATCATGGCTGAGCAGGTCGGCATGAGGGCGTGGAGCGGCACGTAGCCGACTACCCGCGTGTTGTCCGGCACCCTGTGCAGCCGCGAGGCCTGCTCGGCGTCGAGAGTGAGCACGATCTCGGCGTCGATGCCGCCCAGCGCGTCGAGCACGTCCTGGACCGGCACGATATAGCCGCCGTACCAGTCGGTGGCCGAGATGCCGAGGCTGACGCAGACCCTGGGCCGCCGGGGCGGCTCCCGAAGCCAGGACGGGACGACGGCGCGACCGTTGTAGGGCACGTAGCGCACCGACAGGCTGTCGACGCCGGGGACGGGCGCAAGCCGCAGGGAGGGCGGGACGTGGTCGACGGTGAAGTGGCCGCGCGTGACATCCTCGGTGAACTCCTCGCCCAGCTTTCGCAGCCGGGCACCCAGCCACAGGGCCAGCGGGTCCTCCCGGTGCTCGGGCGGCTGCTGGTGCATCAGGCTCAGGAAGCGGTCGCGCATCCGGGCGAAGAAGTCCAGGCTCCAGAGGAACCGGGCGTGCGCGGCGCCCGACGCCTTCGCCGCGATCGGTCCGGCGAAGGTAAGCGGTTCCCAGAGCACCAGATCCGGTGACCACCACCGGCAGAAGGCGGTCAGGTCGTCGATCATCGTCTTGTTGATCATGCTCCACCACCAGGGCACGATCTGCCGGTAGCCCTCCCGCAGCGCCTCCCAGGTGAGCCGGTCCGGACGCTCCTCCGTCAGATCGAACTCCTCCTCCTGCGGCTCGCCGCCCGCGGCGAGGATCTCGAAGAAGCGGTGGTCGGTGCCGACCGGAACCGCGGTCAGGCCCGTGCTCTCGATGGCGGTGGTCAGCTTCGGCTGGCTCGCGACCCGCACCTCGTGCCCGGCCGTCCGCAGTGCCCAGCCCAGCGGCACCATGCCCAGCAGATGCGATGTGTCCGAATATGTCGCGATCAGGACGCGCATGTCTCCTCCGTCCGGCTCACCAGCTCCTCGAGCTGCCGGGTCACCTCGTCCGGCGAGGGAGCGGCCCTGTTCTCCCGCCGCAGCTCCTCGGCCCGCTGCCGGAAGGACGGCTCGTCGAGCAGCCTCCGCACGGCGTCGCAGACCGCCGGCCCGGTCACCTCATGGCTGGGGATGGTCAGGCCCGCCCCGTGCTTCGCGAGCCCCTCCGACAGCACCGGGGCGTCGAAGATGTAGTAGGGCAGCAGCAACTGCGGCACGCCGTGCGCCAACGCGGTGAAGACGGTTCCCGGCCCGGCGTGGTTGACCACCACGTCGCAGGTCGCGGCCAGGGCGTTCAGCGGCACGAAGTCGAAGACCCGGGTGTTGGCCGGCACCTCGCGCAGCGCCGCCTGCTGCTCGCGAGGCAGCGTCACGACGATCTCCGCGTCGAGCTCGGCCAGGGAGTCCAGCAACTCCTGCACCGGTACGGCGTAGCCGCCGAGCCGCTCGATCGAGGATGTGCCCAGTGTGAGGCAGACCCGTGGCCGCTCCGGCGGGGTGCGCAGCCAGCGCGGCACCACCGACCTGCCGTTGTAGGGCACGAAGCGCAGCGGCACGTAGTCCAGGTCCACCTCCAGCCGCAGCGACGGTGGCACGTGGTCGATGGTGAACTGTCCGCGCGTCAGTTCCTCCGAGTACGGCACGCCGGCCGCGGCGGCCCGATCGCCGAGCCAGGCGGCAAGCACGTCCACCTGCTCGGCCGGCGGGCGCAGGCCCTTCAGCCGCAGGTAGTGCGCGCGCAGCCGAGCGCACAGGTCGCTGCTCCACACGAAGCGGGCGTGCGCCGCGCCCGACGCCCTGGCGGCGATCGGTGCGGCGAAGGTGAGGCTCTCCCAGATCACCAGATCGGGCCGCCAGCTGCGGCACAGGTCGGTGAGGTCGTCGATCATCGGATCATTGATGATCTTCCACCACCATCGGACCCACTCCTCGTACCCGGCCGTCAGGTACTCCCATGTGAGCTTCTCCGGCCGATCCCCGCTCAAGTCGTAGTCAAGCTCCCGGCTGCCGCTCTCGGCGGCCAGCTGGAGCAGGCGGTGCAGGGTGTGGTCGCGCCCGACGGGCACCGCCGTCAGCCCGGTGCTCACGATCACGTCGGTCAGCGCGGGCTGGCTGGCGACCAGGACCTCGTGGCCGGCGTTGTGCGCCGCCCACGCCAGCGGCACCATTCCGAGGAAATGAGTTTTCTCCTCGTGAGTGGCGAACAGAATACGCACGCGTTCCTCCCGGAGGCAATACCGAATAATACGCGCGGCCTCATTATCTTGAGTGTCGTTGAATCTTCGATAGCCTTTCTTCCGGAGGTGGGGAACATGCGGACGGCTGAATTCTTCATCGGTGGTCTCGGGGTGTTCGTGCCAGAGTCGGTGAGTGTGGAGACGGCGGTCGAGCGGGGCTGGTGCACCGCGGAGGAGGCGGCGGTCCACGGGATGGCGGGCGCTGCGGTCGCGGGGGAGGTGCCGGCTCCGGAGATGGCGCTGAGCGCCGCACGGGACGCGGTGGCGGCGGCCGGTGGCCGGGTGGGCGACGTCGGGATGCTGCTGTACTGCGACGTGTGGCACCAGGGCCCTGACGGCTGGCTGCCGCAGTACTTCCTGCAGCGGCACCTGGTCGGCGGCGAGACGCTGGCGGTCGAGCTGCACCAGGGATGCAACGGGGTGTTCGCGGCGATGGAGCTGGCCGCGGCCTACGACCGGGCCGAGCGGCCCGACGTGCTGGTGGTGGCGGCCGACAACTTCGGCACGCCGCGCTTCGACCGGTGGCGCGCGGCGCCCACCGTCTTCGGCGACGCCGCCAGCGCGGTCCTGCTCACCCGCCGGCCGGGAATCGCGCAGGTGCTGTCGGTCGGCTCCGCGGCGGTGCCCGAGCTGGAGGAGGGGGGCCGGTACGGCGAGCCCATGTTCCCGCCCGGCGCCACCACCGGCGCCCACGTCGACTGGGTCACCCGCGACGAGGAGTACACCCGGCTGGTGGAGAACAGCAGCGAGCTCCGGATCGCCTGGATCATGGTCCAGAAGGTCATGATGCAGTTGGTCGGCCGTGTGCTGGCCGAGGCAGGCGTCCGCGCGGAACAGCTGGCCTACGCCGCGCTCACCAACCTGGCCCCCGACGCGATCGAACACCGCTGGATGGAGCTCCTGCGCATGCCGATGTCCAAGTCGACGTGGGATTTCGGTCGCACGGTCGGCCACCTGGGCGCCAGCGACCCGCTGGTCTCGCTGCACCACCTGATAGTGACGGGAAAGGCGAGGCCGGGCGACCATGTCCTGATGGGCGGGATCGGCTCCGGGGTCACGATCTCGTGCGCGGTGGTGAAGATCCTCGACGTGGAAGGGGCGGAAAATGGCGGAGACACTGACCGAGCGTGAAGTCTCCGCGCGGTTACTCGATTTCATCTGGGAAAGGTTTCTGTACGACGACCCCACCGGGGAGTTCGACGAATCCTCGCCGTTGCTCGAGAGCGGAATTCTCACCTCGCTCAACACGGCGATCCTGCTGAATTTCATCTTCCAGGAATGGGGGACGGTGGTGCCCGTCGAGCAGATCGACCCACGGGCATTCCACACCGTCAGTAGCATCGCCTCGATGTTGTGCGCGAAGGTGGACTGAGCGGTCTCCCCGTCTCGCCGGCGGGACCGCTCAGGTCCGCTCCGCGACCGGAGCCTCGCTCTCGGGCGTCTTGTTACCGATCACCTCTTTCGCGTTGCTCTCCAGAGCCTGGACCATCCAGCTCACCAGATCGCTGTTCTGTAGCTCCGCGGCCAGCTTCCAGCGGTCCAGTTGTTCGCGGCTGGAGGTCAGCTTGACCTTCACGTCCACGGCTCCGCCGTTCGCTTTGCGGGAATCGACCGCTTCGGCTGCCTCGACCACCTCGCCGGCGCCGGCCGCGCGACGCAACTCTCGGCGCAACCGGTTCCTGGACCAGCCGAAGTGCTCGGCGCGCTGCAGCCAGAGGTCCTGATCGGTCTGGCTCAACGCGGCCACCTCGGCGTGGTGGGCGAAGCTCAGCTTGTCCCGGCGCCGGGACAAGCTGAAGCGGCGGGCCACCCACGCGTAGTTGCGCAAGGTCTGGTAGTCGAGCGAGGTCTGCTCGATGGCCATCCGGTAGCGGTCGGCGTACTCCTTCTCTCCGTAGATCAGCCAGTCGCCCAGCCACCAGGCCGAGGAGTCTGAGATGAGCGAGATCTGTTTGCCTATGCGTTCCCATATCGGAAACTCCAGGCGGTTGGGAAACTGCAGGCCCGTTCGCCTCGTCACGACGGACCGGTCGAGGCCTAAGCGCTGACCGGATCCCACGTGTGAGGGGGAACTCTGGCCGTTCCCCGCCAGGCCGTTGACCGAGTGGTTCATGGCACCTCCGCCGCCTTACCGCTGTGGGTCGGTGTTCTACGCGGACTAGGTTCTTGCTGTAGAACCTCCTGCACCGGGCGCACACCGATCGGCGAGCGCCCGGCGAGTAGCACGAATGTCTGCTTGACCTGAACTGCGATGGGCAGGTCAAGCGGTCTCAGATAGAGCAACAGGCAGCCGATCATGACCAGGGCGAAGCTGCCCAGGCCCATCAGCACCGCGATGGACAGATGCAGGGCCAGCCCGGCGGCCAGCAGGTACGGCCGCACCGGCCGCCTGGCCACCAGGCCGAGCACGAGGGCGAACTCGATGGCCACCGAACCCCACGTGAGCATGGTGACGCCGAGCGAGTTGGCCAACACCGGGCCGAGGATCGGCGCGGCCCAGCCCGGCATGCCGAACAGGGGGTCGCTGAGCCAGTAATAGAGGGCGGTGCCGTCCGCCCACTCTTCGCGGCCCAGCTTCGCCATCGAGGCCTGCAGGTAGATGCCCGCGACCTGAATGCGGATCATCAGCAGCGCCGACCAGGCGATCAGGGAGCCCACCACGTCGGTGATCGCCCGCGGCCGCTGCCAGTGCCAGGCCCGCCCATCAGTCAGGGCGATCGGCAGCAGCAACAAAGTGATCACGGTGGCGGCCTGGTCCCCGCCGTCGGGGATGGTGGCGGAGGCCTGGAAACTGACCGTCACCCACCAGTGGGGCAGCGCGGTGTAGCGGGGCCGCCAGCCGGAGGCAGCCAGCAGCAGGATCACGATCGCGATCGGGTGGGCCAAATCGACTTCGACGACGCAGAACAGGCTCGCGCTCGCGAGGCCGCCGCAGAAGGGGAAGTCGGGAATGCCGGCCGCGGGCCTGAACAGCGCCGAGGTGTCGCTGGCCAGCAGGGTGCTGAGCGTGCCGATCGCCACCATGGTCCGGGCCAGGCCGTACACGTTGGTCCAGATGCTGATCCGAACGATTCCGTCGACCAGGGACCCCAGCCGGTTCAGCATCTCACCTCCAGCCGGACCACGGTCGCGGGTATCCGGGTCTTGGCGGCGGCACGGGACCAGGCCCACGGGAGGGGTTCCTGTCTCGACACGCCGAGTTCGCCGCAGAGCAGGGGCTCGGGTGCGGGATTGGTCACCTGTACGGCGGGACCGGCGTCCAGGCACCGCGGGACGACGCCGCTCTCGCAGGCCGACCAGCGGGCCGCCGGTACCGAGGTGGTCAGGATGCCGAGGTCGAGGGCCTGAGCCCGGGAGCGGCGGTCGAAGCCCCACAGGTTGCGCGGCTCCGCGTGCGGGCCGAGCAGAGCCTGCTCCCACGTTCCGGTGGCGGTGCGCCGCCAGACGACCTCCCTCTTCTCTCTGGCGGACTTGGTGAAGAACGCCCAGCCCTGTGGCGCGACCACCTGTGCCTTCTCGGCAACCGACCGCTGGCCGGGCAGTTCCAGCGCGCTTGCCGGCAACTGGGTGACCACGACGTAGATTGCGATGCCTGTCCAAGCGAGACCGATCACGAGCGTCGCCGCTCCGAGCCGGCTGTGGTCGCCGCTCACCGTGCCAGGGTTTCGGCTATGTCGTTCACCCAGCGCTCACGGGCGAGGGTGGTGGTGTGCGCCGCGGCGCGATCCCAGTAGCTATTCTTGTTGACGACCATGTGAGTGGCCTTGAAGAGGTTTTTGTCGACCACGACGAACGCTCCCTTTGCCTGGTTGTCGGGGGCGGGGCCCGCGGCGGCCGCCTTGACCGCCAGATCGTGCGCTGCTGCGGTCGACTGCTCGACTCGGAGCCGGTCGCCGCTTGTAACGTCGTTCTGGAAGCTGACGAAGAAGCCGGGAGCCAGTTCGTCGATTTTCCTGGCGAGCTGTTGCGCGGGCACGGTGTCCCATGATCGTCCCGGCAGGCTCAGCTCGGGATAGCTGTGCGCGACCGGGCCTTCCGCCAGGAACAGGCCTCTGAACAGCTGTTGCCCGTCGAAACGGTCGGGCCTGGTCGCTCCCTCCGCCGTACTGCCGCCGAGGAGGCCGATGACGAGGAAGGTACCCAGGCTCACTTTCGTACGTCGCATCTTCGCTCCAGGTCACAGTGGCGGTCACCAGAAGACTCATTTGTTATATAACTTCTCGAAGAACGTTGTAAACGGGGCCCTTCGGGGGAAGCTGGCACTACTGTCCGTGACGGCAGGAGCTCAAGAAGGAGGCGTTAATGCGCCTGAGCATCGACCCGAGCTCGGCGGAGCCCCTCTTCGACCAGATCGCCAGAAGCCTCCGGCAAGCGCTTGCCTCTGGGGCGCTCCGGCCAGGGGACCGCCTGCCTCCCGCCAAGGATCTCGCGGAGATTCTGAAGGTCAACCTGCATACGGTCCTGCGCGCCTACGCGCTTCTCCGTGATGAGGGGTTGCTGGAAGTGCGGCGGGGCCGGGGAACGGTGGTGGTGTCCCCTTCCGAGAAACAGATTGATCCCCGGTTGTCGCAGGCGGTGGCGCACCTGCTCATGGAAGCCCATCGGGTGGGCCTCACTGAGAACGAGCTGATTCGACTAATAACGCGGAGCTTTCGGGCCAATATCGGATATGACAGTATCTCGGGCGAGGGGGAGTGACATCACCGCGACGGGGAGACAGAGGTATGAGGTCACGCTTCGTGAAGGTTGTGATTCTCATTCCCGCGTCCGTTCACACCGCCACGCTCGCAATCCCCCTCGCGCTCAGGCACCGGTTACCCGAGCCCGTGGCCACGCATTTCACCGATGAGACCCCCGATCGCTCCAGTCACCTCTGGGCCGCCGTCGGGGAGAACCTCATGCTGGGCACCGGGGCATGGAGTGTTCTCGGGCTGCTCGCGCTGCTACGCCACGACGGCTCGATGGGCCGCCGGATCGCGGCCGGACTGGCCCTGGGCATCGTTGTCCTGCTGGATGTGGCGCTCCTCCTGGGCGTCGTGGTGTCCAACCTTGACGCAGCGTCATGGCAGGAGGCGTCCTCGCCGTCCTACGCTCCCACCGTCGCGGTGGGCAGCGGCGTGCTGGCCATGCTGTTCGGCGCGATAGCCGTAAGCCCCCGCAGGCCACAGCCCGAGGAGCGCGAGGAGATACCCGACGACCCCGTCACGGACCCACCCGCGCGAGGACGCACAGTGTGGATCGGCCGGGCGCGAAATCCCGCCTACTTCTGGCGGACCCTCGCCGCCACCTGTCTCATGCTCGTCCTGGCTGCCCTGGGCGTGAGCTGGATGCTGGCCGCCGCCGTCGTCCCCCTGGCCAGCCTCCATTTCTGGAGCGGCGTCACGGCCGTCTTCGACGGATGCCGGCTGACTGTCCGCGGGGGCGTGCCGTTCCTGTTCCCGCGACGTATCACGCTGGAGCAGATCGAGACCGCCGAGCGGGTGGAGATCGATCCGCGCCAGTGGGGCTGGGGGTGGCGCCTGCGCAAGCGGCGCAAGCACGCGGTCGTGGTCAGGAGGGGCGAGGCCCTGCTGGTGGCCCTGCGCGGCGGCGGCGAGTTCATCGTCACCGTGGACGACGCCGCGGTGGGCGCGGCCGAGATCAGGCAGGCGCTGCGGTGCGCGAAGCTCGAACTCCCGCCTGAGCCCCAGCCGACCAGCGCTCAAGAGGAGTGACGGGAAGCGCTCGGGCGAAATGGTGAATTTCATTCAACCACGGCGGGCTTTTGCTACCGAGAAACTCACGTGCACCTGTCTCGCTGGCGGGACAGCGGAATTCACTTGATTGTCCTCGCCCGGGCCGATGGCCAAGAATCCGCCGTGCCTGCCGAATTCCGCGCCCCGGGGGGGCCTGGTGGTGACCGCGGCGCTGGGCGGCCTGGGCCGGACAGATCGTTGAACACGTCTCCGGACAGCCGGAGCCGAAAACAGGAAAGGTCGGTGTCGACATCGGCCGAGACGACGCGACGCGGCTTCCTGGGAGCCGTGACCGTGGTGGGCGCGGCCACAGTACGCGGTCTTCTCCGCCGAGCAGATCGTCCGGGTGGTCAACCGGGCGGTGCGGGCGGGCGAGGGCGCCGACGGGAAGATCAACGAGCCCGCGCCCGACGCCACCCCCTTTCCACATCGCTCCTCCTCCATGATCCAAGTCGTACGCCAAAAACTGTGGCTCCGACTGTTCAATCCCATGATGCGTAAGGAGATCCGCAAGGGCGCCTACACCAAGTCGATGGATGGCCTGATCCTGCTGCACTTCCGCGGTAGGAAGAGCGGGACGCCCTACGAGGTGCCCGTCACGAAGCAGGACTTCAACGGGCGGATCGGGGTGTTCACGGAGGCCGGCTGGCGGGCCAACTTTCCGCGGCGGCGCCGACATCGAGGTGACGGACCGGGGCGTGCGCTCTGCGATGCACGCCCGCCTCGAGACCGATCCCGAGGCACTGGCCGACATCGCGCTCGAGATGATCGAAACGGTGGGACTGGAGGGCGTCGGACGGCTCGGCATGATCGACACCGTGAAGCGCGAGCCCACCCGGGAGGAACTCGCCGAGGCGGCCCGGCGTCACAACCTGGGGATCGTCTTCCTCACCCCGGCGCCGGATCGTTCCAGCCCCGCCTGACCGCCCCGTGAGCCCGTAACCGGCTCACAGGGCCTTGAGGAACTTCGCCGCCAGCGGGGCGGCCACCTTGCCGCCCCCGCCGCCGCCCTCCACGACGACCGCGAACGCCACGTCGCCCCGGAACCCCATGAACCAGGCATGGCTGGGCAGCTTTTCGCCGCTGCCGTACTCGGCCGTGCCGGTCTTGCCGTGCGTGCCGGCGGGCAGCCCCGCCGCCTTGGCGGTGCCCTTGGTGACCACGGCCTCCATCATGGTGTGGAGCTGCTCCTTCACCCCGTCGGGCAGCTTCCGCTCGGAGGCCTGCTGCTTCAGCGAGGGCACCAGCGTCGGCGGGCGCCAGGTGCCGTCGGCGATGGCGGCGGCCACCGAGGCCATCGACAGCGGGCTCGCGGTGATCCGCGCCTGCCCGAACGACTCCGCGGCCAGCTCCGAGTCCGACTCCGCCCGGGGGAAGCTGGCCTCGGTGGCCGGCACCCCGATGTTGAGCGGCTGGTTGAAGCCCACGTCCTCGGCCGCGTCGAGCAGCTTGGCGGCGCCAAGCTTCGCGTGCGCCAGGGGCGCGAAGGTCGTGTTGCACGAATGGGCGAAGGAGTCGAGGAACGACAGCGATCCGAACGCCTCGTTGTCGGAGTTGCGGATCGGCAGGCCGCCGACGTTGGCCCGCTTCGGGCACGTGACCTGGTCCTGTGGCGACATCCCCGCCGCGAGCAGCCCGATCGCCGTGACGGCCTTGAACGTCGAGCCCGGCGGGTAGCGGCCGTCCAGCGCCCGGTTGAAGCCGCCCCGGTTGTTGACCACGGCCAGGATCTCCCCGGTCGACGGCTTGATCGCCACCATCGAAGCCGGCTTCTCCACGTCCTTGACCGCGCCCACCGCCGCGGCCTGCGCGCGCGGGTCGAGCGTGGTCCGCAAGGGCTCGCCCTCTTTGCCCTCGATGGTCTTGAGCGTCTTGCCGCCGAGCTGGATGTCGGTGGACGGGGTGCCCGCCAGCCGCTTCTGGAACGTCTCCTGCAGCCCGCCCCGCCCGACGGCCTGCCCGACCTTGTAGGCGGAGCCCAGCTTGCCGACGTCCTTCTTGGTCGCCTTGTCCAGGAAACCGACGAGCTGCTGCACCGACCCGCCCGCTGTGCCGTCGTCGATGCGGTCGCCCTCGGCGTCGGTGATCTCGGCCCGCTCCGGCCAGCGCGTCTTGATCCCGAACGTCGCCCCCGCCGTCATCGACGGGTGCAGCGTCGCCGGCTTCCAGTCGACCTTCCAGGTGCGGTCGGCCACCACCAGGTCGATCCGGCCCTCGTAGGACCACTCGCCGACGTTCTTCAAGGCCAGGGTGGCGGTGTAGGGGACGCGGGCGGTGCCGTCACCCTCGGTGACCGCGCCGAGACGGACCGTGGTCCGCTCCACTGTGAGCGCGCTGCGCTGCTGGTCGTACGCGTCGAGCGGCTGCGGTCTGGCCAGCTCTCTCGTCATGGCGGCCTTGTCGCCGGCCTGCCACGCGGCTGCGAAACGCTGCGCGGTCTCGGCCGGCGTGCCCCTGGTGTGCAGGAGGTAGTAAGCCCCACCGGCCGCGGCGCCCACCACGAGCACGGTGGCACCGGACACGATCGCGATCGTACGACCCCGCGCCACTGATCAGCCCCCTGGTCTTCGACGACAGATGCCCGAGCTTAGGCCAATCCGTTGGATGCCTTGACGCTGGATGCGTAAACCGGTACGTATTCCTGTCCGGACAGCTTCTGGATGGCGGCCATGATCTCGTCGGTGACCCGCCGCCGGTCGCGTGCCTTGGTGTGGTCGCCCTCGAAGTGCATGGGCTCCCCGATGGAGATGCCGATCTTCGCCGGCCTGGGCACCTTGGCGCCCAGGGGCAGCACCTTCTCGGTGCCCTTGAGCGCCACGGGCAGCACCGGCGCGCCCGTCTTGAGCGTCAGCCACGCCACGCCGATCTTGCCGCGGTAGAGGCGGCCGTCGGGGGAGCGGGTGCCCTCGGGATGGATCCCGAACAGCTCGCCCCGCTCCAGCAGGGCGGCGGCCTCGTCCAGCATGGCCTGTGCGGCGTGCGCGCTCTCCCGGTCGATCGGCAGGCTCCTGCCCAGCCGCATGAAGAAGCCCGAGACCGGGTTGCCGGAGAAGTACTCGTTCTTGGCGGTGAACGTCACGTGCCGCGGCAGCAGCGCGGGCAGCAGGAACGAGTCGAGCACGGACAGGTGGTTGGCGGCCAGGATCGCGGGCCCGCTGCGCGGCACGTGTGCCGCGCCGGAGATGTGCGGCCGGCACATCGCGTGCGTGAGCGGCGTCGCGGCGAACTTGACCACTTCGTAAAGCAACAGGCTCTCCCGGATCATCGGCGGTCGGCCACCCCACCATAAGGCAGGCGTCCCGCCGGATGAGCGAGGCGCCTGGGAAAGCGTGAGGCCGATGTGGCGGTCGCCTCCTCGGCGAGATGCACAACACGGCTCCAGCCGAACGGTATTCCGTGAAGGCGGTAATTTGCGGCCCGGGGGACACTAACCACATCGGCCTCTTGAGTTAAGCACACGGGTTGGCTCGGGAGGTAATCGTGCCTTCCGCATGGGGAGCCCGTGACGCGGCCGGGACGTGGATGGCGTGCCGATCGCGGCGGCCGGTCAGGTCCTCGTCCAGTGGGGTTGGGCGACGTCGAAGACGCGTAGTTCGCGGCCCCGCAGCGCCACCTCCGCGAACTGCCACAGAATCGCCCCCGTCGGCGCGTGGACCACGATCGAGGGCCCCAGCGGCATCTGCAGCAGCTCGCCCTCCCAGCGCGGCACCCCGGGCGCCAGGAACCGCTCCAGCGGCACCGCGTGCAGCGACGCCACCTCCCTCGGATCGGGCACCGGCTCCTGCTGCCCGCCGAACGCCACCACCGGCGTGATCACGAATCCCGAGTCGGTGACGAAGTCGTCCAGCAGCCCCGCCACCTCGACATCCTTGACGCCGGCCTCCTCGGCCAGCTCCCGCAGCGCCGCCTCGACCGGCTGCTCCCCGTCGTCCAGCCGCCCGCCGGGCAGCGCCCACTGCCCGGGGTTGCGGCCGCGCGGGGCGCGCCTGAGCAGGATCGTGTACGGGACCCGCTCGGCGTCCTCCAGCACGCACACGGTGACGGCGGCCCGGAGGATGCCTCCGGCAGGGGGCACCTCCCGGCGGTCGAAGGCGGTCAGCCGGGCGGTGATCTGCTCACGCAGCACGTCAATGGGCGGCAACACGCCTTCAGGATCTCACGGCGGCCTCATCCGGCCCCTCAAGGACTCACTCAACCGCGCGGCAGGCGTACGGTGACCCGGAGCCCGCCCTCCGGCCGCGCCACCGCCCCCACCTGGCCTCCATGCGCGGCCACGATGGCCCGCACGATCGACAACCCCAGCCCCGCCCCCTTGTACGAGCGGACCCGATCTCCCTGCATCCGGCTGAACGGCTCGAACAGGTCGTCCACCTCGTACGGCGGCACCGGCGGCCCGGTGTTCTCCACCGTGATCACCGCGCCTCCGTCGTCCTCCCGCAACGCGAGCCAGATCGCGCCGTCGCGCACGTTGTACTTGGTGGCGTTCTCCAGCAGGTTGAACACGCACCGCTCCAGGAACAGCGGATCCCCTTCGACCAGCACGGGACGCAGGTCCTCGTGCAGCGTGACGGGCCGCTTGCGCGACTGCAGGTCGAGCTGCTCCAGCACCGTCCGCACGACCTGCTCCAGGTCCACCGGCCTGCGCACGGTCAGCTCCTGCTCCGACTGCGCGAGCAGCAACAGGCCCTCGATGAGCCGCTCGTAGCGCGCGTTGGTCCCCAACAGCGCCCGGGCCAGCGCCTTGAGGTCGTCCGACGCCTCCGGCTCCTCCAGCGACACCTCCAGCACCGTGCGGTTGATCGCCAGCGGCGTCCGGAGCTCGTGCGAGGCGTTGGCGATGAAGCGCCGCTGCGCGTCGAACACCCGGCGCAGCCGGTCGAGCATCGCGTCGAACGTGTCGGCCAGCCGCCTGACCTCGTCCGGCGGGCCGCGCAGCCCGATCCGCTCGTGCAGCGTGCCCTCCGACAGCCGCTGCGCGGTCTCGGTCACCCGGTCCAGCGGCCGCAGCGCCCGGTCGGCCACCACGTATCCGAGCACGAGGGCGACGATCCCGACGAGGATCAGCACGATCACCGACGACCGCACGACTCGGCTGAGCACGATCTCGGCCCGGTCGGAGATCTCGCCGGAGACCCTGACGACCTGGCCGGGCGCCGGCGGCAACGGCTCACCCGGCGGCACGGACAGGATCCTGTTGACCCCGGCCACGAACTCCTGGTTCATCGCGTCCGCGGTGATCAGGCAGGTGAGCCAGAGCAGCAGCGAACCGGCCGCCAGGAACAGCCCGCCGTACAGGAGCGTCAGCCGCACCCGCAGCCGTCTCCCCTGCCACCACGACGTCAAAGGCGGTACCCCTTTCCGGGCACGTTCTGGATCGCCGGCGGGAGGCCGAGCTTCTTGCGCAGCGACGTGATCGTGACGCGGAGCGCGCCGGTGCCGGCGTCGGCGTGCTCGTCCCACACGCTCCTGCGCAGCTCACCGGAGGTGACCAGCTCGCCGTCGCGCCGGAGCAACACGTGCAGCACGTCGAACTCCTTGCGGTTCAGCGACACCGCGCGCCCGTCCCTGGTGACCGTGCGGCGGGCCGGGTCGAGCCTGATCCCGGCCCGCTCCAGCGGCGGCTCCGACGACCGCGGCGCGCGGCGGCCCAGGGCCCTGACCCTGGCCACCAGCTCGGCGAACGCGAACGGCTTGACC
Source organism: Nonomuraea sp. SYSU D8015 (assembly GCF_008065375.1). Classification (GTDB taxonomy): domain Bacteria; phylum Actinomycetota; class Actinomycetes; order Streptosporangiales; family Streptosporangiaceae; genus Nonomuraea. The sequence goes on along the minus strand of NZ_VJYI01000011.1, from coordinate 169,385 downwards.
AGGTAGTCGTCGGCCCCCAGCGCCAGCCCGTCGACCTTGTCGCGGATCTGGCCGGCCGCCGTCAGCATGAGCACCCGGCCGCCCCCGCCGGTGGCGCGCAGCCGCCGGCACACGTCGTCGCCGTGCACCTCGGGCAGGTCCCGGTCGAGCACGACCACGTCGTAGTCGACGTACGCGGCCAGGTCGAGGGCGTCCTGCCCGTCGTAGGCCACGTCCACGGCGATCGCGTGCAGCCTCAGCCCGTGCGCGACCGCGTCCGCCAGCCGTTCTTCGTCCTCGACGACAAGCACCCGCATCGCCGCCCCTTTCCTCGGCCACGAGCGTGACGGATCACCTGTTAGCCGCGGATAAGGGTTTATCCGGTTCTAGCACCCCATGGGCTGGAGTAAGGCCGCGCCTCGGGCGAAGGACCCGCGGCGCGAAGGAGCGAAACCCATGAACATCCGACTGCTGCCGGCCGCCGCACTGCTGGTGCTCGGGCTGGCCGCCTGCGGCGGGGCGAAGGCGGGCGACGACGGCGTGGCCAGCGCGACCGGTGCGAGCGGCGCGGCGACCGTACCCGCCGCCACCTCCTCGGCCTCGCTGGACCCCGGCGAGGCGGCGCTGAAGTTCGCCCAGTGCATGCGGCAGCAGGGCATCGACATGCCCGACCCCAAGCCCCAGGGCGGCGGCATACAGTTCATCCGCCCGCAGGGCGTGTCCGAAGACAAACTCGAAAAGGCCCACAAATCGTGCGAGCACTTCCTGGAGTCGGCCGCACCCGCGGGGGAGACGCCCAGCGCGGAGGACTACGACCGGATGGTCAAGTTCGCGCAGTGCATGCGCCAGCAGGGCATCGACATGCCGGACCCCAAGCCGGGCGAGGGGATGCGCATCCGGATGAAGGGCGGCTCGAAGGAGAAGCTCGACGCCGCGCACAAGGCCTGCGAGCAGTTCCAGCCCGGCGGCAAGGGTGACAAGGTCACCAGCGGAGGCAAGCCGTGAGGAAAGGCCTCCTGCTGGGCGGCGGCACCGTCCTGGCCGTCGCCGCCACGTGGACCGCGGTGGCCGTCATGAACGACGGGAGCACCGGAGCCGCCGTGCCGGCCGTGCCCCCGGTCCCGGCCACAGCCGAGATCACCAGGCAGGACCTGGTGGAGACCAAGACCGTCGAGGGGTCGCTGACGTACGCGGGGGAGCGGCAGCTCACCTCGGGCGCCTCCGGCACCGTGACCTGGGTGGCCGCCGAGGGCGCGGTGATCAGGCGCGGCCGGCCGCTGCTCAAGGTCGACCGCAAGCCGCTGGTACTGATGTACGGCGAGCTGCCGCTCTACCGCACCCTGCGCCTCGGCATGTCCGACGGCCCCGACGTCGATCAGTTGGAGCGCAACCTGAAGGCGCTCGGCTACGGCGACTACCTCACCGTGGACGACCACTTCAGCTACGCCACCCAGCAGGCCGTCAAAGAGTGGCAGGACGACCGCGGGCTGGAGGAGACCGGGCAGGTGGACGCCGCCCAGGTGGTGTTCCAGCCCGCCGCCGTACGCGTGACCGAGGCCAAGGCCGCCGTCGGCCTCAAGACCGCGCCGGGGCAGCAGGCGCTCACCGTCAGCGGCATCCGCCGCCTGGTGCACGTGGACCTCGACACCGACGACCAGTCGCTGGCCCGCAAGGGCGCCGAGGTCACCGTCACGCTCCCCGGCGGCGAGCAGGCCGGCGGCACGGTCACGTCGGTCGGCACGGTCGCCGAGGTCACCGGCCAGGAGCCGGACGCGAGCACCACCATCGACGTCGACATCACCCTCGCCAAGCCGCCGAAGACCAAGCTGGACCAGGCTCCGGTCGAGGTGGAGATGCAGAGCGAACGGCACGAGGACGTGCTCGCCGTCCCCGTGGAGGCGCTGCTGGCACTCCGCGAGGGCGGGTTCGGCGTCGAGGTCGTCGAGGGCGCGGCCACGAGGATCGTGGCCGTGGAGACGGGGGCGTTCGGCGGCGGCCTGGTGGAGATCAAGGGCGAGGGCCTGGCCGAGGGGATGAAGGTCGGGGTGCCCGCCCCATGACCGGCATCGTCGAACTGGTGGCCGTCACCAAGACCTACCCCGGCGGCGTGCACGCGCTACGCGGCGTGGACCTGACCATCGCCCGCGGCGACCTGCTGGCGATCGTCGGCCCGTCCGGATCCGGCAAGTCGACCATGCTGCACATGATCGGGACGCTGGACCGGCCCGCCACCGGCACCGTACGCGTCGCCGGACACGACGTCGCCGCCCTGTCCGATCGCGAGCTGTCCGCGCTGCGCTCCCGCCACCTGGGGTTCGTCTTCCAGCAGTTCCACCTGGCGCCCGGCGTCAGCGCGCTGGACAACGTGGCCGACGGCCTCCTCTACACCGGCACCAACCGCCGCGCCCGCCGCGAGCGCGCCGCCGCCGCCCTGGAACGCGTCGGACTCGGCCACCGGCTGGGCCACAAGCCGTCCCAGCTGTCCGGCGGCGAGCAGCAGCGGGTGGCGGTCGCCCGCGCGGTGGCCGGGGACCCGCCGCTGCTGCTCGCCGACGAACCGACCGGCAACCTGGACTCCTCGGCCGGCGCCGACGTGCTCGCCGTCCTGGCCGGCCTGCACGAGTCCGGCACGACGGTCGCCGTCATCACCCACGACGCCGAGATCGCCAGCTGGTGCCATCGCCAGGTACGCCTGCGCGACGGCCTGATCGTCGACGGCCACGACCACGACGACCGGGGGCCGGTCGCGCTGCTGAAGGGAGCCGGACGATGAGCCGGCGCACCGGGCTCACGCCGGGGCGGCTCGGCCCCGGGGACGTGCTGCGCGTCGGTGCCGCCGGGCTGCGGGCCCGCCCGGCCCGGGTGATCCTGTCCGCGCTCGGCATCGCCATCGGCATCGCGACCATGATCGCGGTGATCGGGATCTCGTCGTCCTCGCGCGAGCAGCTCCTGCGCCAGCTCGACGAACTCGGCACCAATCTGCTGACCGTCACGCCGGGCAAGACGATGTTCGGCGACGACGCCAAGCTGCCCACCACGGCCCTGGCCATGGTCCAGCGCATCCGGCCGGTCCGCACGGCGGCCGCCACCGGAGCCGTCGAGGCGAGCGTGCGGCGTAACAACCACATCCCCGAGACGATCACCGGCGGCATCTCGGTGCAGGCGGCCAGCACCGGCCTGCTCACCACATTGGAGGGCGCCGTGGTCAAGGGCGCCTGGCTGAACGACGCCACCGCCGCCCAGCCGGCCGTCGTGCTCGGCGCCGAGGCGGCCAAGCGGCTCGGACTGACCAGGACCGGCGTGCAGGTGTGGATGGGCGGGCGCTGGTTCACCGTCATCGGGATCCTCGGGCCGATGCCGCTCGCACCGGAGATCGAACGCTCCGCGCTGGTCGGCTTCCCGGCCGCCGAAGAACTGCTCGGGTTCGACGGCTCACCGACGACCATCTACGAGCGCTCGTCCGACGAAGCGGTGGAGTCGGTGCGCGCGGTGCTGCCGCGCACGGTCAACCCGGACAACCCGGAGGAGGTCACGGTCAGCAGGCCGTCCGACGCGCTGGAGGCCAAGGCCGCCGCCGCGGGCGCGTTCACCAACCTGCTGCTCGGGCTGGGCGCGGTGGCGCTGCTCGTGGGCGGGGTCGGGGTGGCCAACACGATGGTCATCTCGGTGCTGGAACGCCGCAAGGAGATCGGCCTGCGCCGCTCGCTCGGCGCCACCCGGGGGCAGGTGCGGCTGCAGTTCCTGGCGGAGTCGCTGCTGCTGTCCGCGCTCGGCGGGGTGGCGGGCGCGGTGCTCGGCGCGCTGGCCACCGCCGCGTACGCGCTGTCGCGGGACTGGCCGCCCGTGGTGCCGCCGTGGGCGCTCGGCGGCGCGGTCGCGGCGACCCTGCTCATCGGGACGGCGGCGGGCATCTACCCGGCGATGCGCGCGGCCCGCTTGTCCCCGACGGTCGCCCTGTCCACCACCTGACCGGCTCCGACGCCCCGCTTCGCCAGCCAGCATCCCACGAGCCCTCGCCCCGCTGCCGTGGACCCGGACCTTCCCTCTCACCACGACGCCCCGCCATCGACGGGACGACCGGAACCGCCAGCGCGCTGGCTGGCACCGGCCGGCGGCGGCCACGGCCCGCGTGGGCGCCGGGCCCCTGTGAGTGGTTTGGGCCCCGGTGAGGCGCTGGGTCGTGCTGTGAGGCGCCGCGTGCTCTGAGGTCCAGGCCGTGGTGTGTGGTGCCGCGAGCCTGCGGTGTGGTGCGGGCCGTGGTGTGTGATGTGCCGGGTCATGGGCGAGCGTCGGGCAGAGGTGGGCGGTGGGTCCGGCGGGGCGGGCTATGGGCTGAGGGCGTCCTGGGCCGCGAGGCGGCGGGAGCGGAGGAACTCGCGTTCCGGCGTCGTCCCGACGAGCTCCAGCGCCCGGCCGTACTCCGCCACGGCCTCCTCCATGCGCCCCAGGCGGGTCAGCAGGTCGGCGCGGGTCGCGGGCAGGAGGTGGTGGCGCGGCAGCGCGTCGTCCAGGCCGGCGAGCAGGTCGAGCCCGCGCTCGGCGCCGTACGCCTCCGCCACCGCGACGGCCCGGTTCAGCCGCACCACGGCCGACCCCGTCAGCAGCTCCAGCAGCTCGTACAGCTGGGCGATCTCACCCCAGTCGGTGTCCTCGGGGCGGGCGGCCGAGGCGTGCTCGGCGGCGATGGCGGCCTGCAGCAGGTACGGACCCGGCGGGCCCGGCGTCAGGATGGACAGCGCCTCGGCGATCTCGTCGTGCCGCCACAGCGACCGATCCTGGTCCGGCAGCCGGACGATGCGGCCCTCGGCGTCCAGGCGGGCGTCCCTGCGGGCGTGGTGCAGCAGCATCAACGCCAGCAGGGCGCGTACCTCGCTGTCGGCGGGCATCAGCTCGGCCAGCATCCGGGCCAGCGCGATGGCCTCGGCTGCCGGTTCGTCGCGGATCAGCCGCTCGCCCTCGGTGGCCTTGTATCCCTCCGTGAAGATGAGGTAAATGACCGCCAGCACGCCGTCGCGCCTCTCGGCGAGCTCCGCGTCCGACGGCACCCGGTACGGGATGCCCGCGTGGCTGATCTTCTTCTTGGCGCGGGTGAGCCGGGCCGCCATGGTCGCCTCGCTCACCAGGAACATGCGCGCGATCTGCCGCGTCGTGAGCCCGCCGACACAGCGCAGCGTCAGCGCCACCCTGGCCTCCATCGACAGGGCGGGATGGCAGCACGTGAAGATCAGCCGCAGCCGGTCGTCCGACGGCCCCGGGGTCTCCTCGACGATCAGCAGCGGCAGCTTGCGCGCCGCCACCTCCGCCCGCCGCAGCCGGTCGTACGCGCGCCGGCGCGCCGCGGTGAGCAGCCACGCCGGCGGGTTGTCCGGCGCCGGCGGCCACGCCGATACCGCCGCCGTGAACGCGTCCTGCAGCGCCTCCTCGGCCAGGTCCAGGTCGCGCAGCTCGGCGGTGAGCAGGGCGAGCAGGCGCGCCCAGTGCTCCCGGTACGCCTGCTCGACCGCGTTCATCGGCCCCACCCCGCCTCGGGCCACGACCGATCGGTGGTCATCCCATCTGCTCCACCACCGGCCGCACCTCGACGATGCGCTCCGGGCACGCCTTGGCCAGGCCGATCGCCTCGTCCAGGTCGCGGGCCTCGATCAGGTAGAAGCCGCTCAAGTGCTCGGCCGTCTCGACGAACGGCCCGTCCGCGCGCAGCACCTCGCCGGACCGCTTGCGCAGGGAGACCGCCCGGCGCGGGCCCGTCAGCTCCTCCCCGTCGAGGTAGGCGCCACGGGACTTGAGCAGCTCGATGAAGGCGCCGTGTGCGGCGTGCCGCTCGTCGCCGGAGCCCGGCCGGTCGCCGTCGTCGCCGTACATGAGCAGCAGGTATCTCACGGCGCCTCCCCGGCGGGCACCGGGCGGATCTCGACCTCGTCGGACGGCATCGCCGTCGCCAGCTCGATCGCCTCCTCCAGGCTGCCGGCCTCGACCAGCACGTAGCCGGAGATCTGCTCGACCGTCTCCGCGTAGGGGCCGTCGGTGACGAGGATCCGGCCGCCGTCCTTCCTGATCGTGGTGGCGGTGGAGGAGTGGGCCAGCTCGTTGCCGCCCAGGTGGGCGCCGCGTTCGTGGAGCATCCGCTCGAAGGCGCCCCATTGGGCGTAGACGCGCTCGCGTTCCTCTGGCCCCGCCTCCGCCCAGGGGCGTTCGTCGCCGACGGCGAACAGCACATATTTCATGATTGCTTTCCCTCCTTCTCGCAACCATGACGCGCGACGCGGGCCGGAATCGACAGCGGGCCCGAATATTTCAGGACAGCAGGCTCTCGAGGACGGCGCTGAGGATCGTACCGATGATCATGCCCACGCCCGCCGCCACGGCGGCCCATTTGCCCAGCGGCTCGCCCTTCGTGTGACCGACGATGCCCAGCACGATGCCGGCCAGGCCGAACAGGACCGGGCTGAACAGTACGGACACCGCGGCGCAGACCAGCCCGACGACCGACAGGACCTGGTCGGTCACGCGCATCCGGTAGGGAGGGCGCGGGCGGGGCGAGGGCAGCGTCCAGGCATCGTCGCGGGCGTCCGGCTCGTCGCCTGGAGAGGCGTCCGGCTCGTCGCCTGGAGAGGCGTCCGGTGCGTCGCCCGGAGAGGCGGCTGATGCGTCGTCTGGAGAAGCGCCGGGTGTGTCGTCTGGAGGGGCGTCCGGGTCCTTGCCGGGGGGCGGGTCCTGCGCAGAGGTCACGAGCGCTCCTCTTGAGACGGGAACCACATCACACACCCAAGCCCGTGGACCTGTCGAGCCGCAGCAACCAGGACATCTGCCCATTTCAGGCCGCTTGTTCCGAACGTGAAAGCTCGCGGGGGAGCGGGCGCGTGTGAACGACGTCGAGCCGGGAGACCGCCCGCGTGAGGGCGACGTAGAGGCGGTTCAGGCCGCGCCGCTCCGCCTCGGCGATGGCCGCCGGCTCGGCCACGACCACGTGGTCGTACTCCAGGCCCTTGGCCAGCGACGCGGGCAGCACGCTGAGCCGCCCGCCGAGGTCGAACCCCTCGTCCCACAGCGCGGACGTCAGCGCCTCGACGTCGGCGTCCGCCGCGATCACCCCGATCGACCCCTCGAACCCGAGCGCGTCGCGCACCGCGGCGACCACCCCCTTCTCCAGGCCGGCCACCTTGGTCACGCGCAGCCTGCCGTCCGATCGGTACGAGCGGGTCGGCGGCACCTCCACGTCGAGCGCCGCCAGGAGCGCGTTGGCCATCTCGACCACCGCGCCCGGCACCCGGAAGCCGGTCGTCAGCGCGATCACCTCGCCGTCCGGCTTGCCGAGCAGCGCCATCCGCTCCGGCCACGACGTGGCCGCCCACGGCGTGGTGCCCTGGGCCAGGTCGCCGAGCACGGTGAGGGAGCCGTGCTCGCTGCGCCTGGCGACGGCCCGGCACTCCATGGGGGACAGGTCCTGGGCCTCGTCCACGATGACGTGGCCGTAGCCGCGCGGGCGTTCGATCAGGGCGGCGAGCTCGTCCAGCAGGACCAGGTCGGCCGCGGTCCATTTGGCGCTCTTGTGGCTGCGCGGCGGCCTGGCCCAGGTGATCGCCACCCGCTCCGCGTCCGTGAGCAGGCCCTCCGCCGGGTCCGCCACCACGGCACGCGACAGGCCGCCGTCGGACGCGCCGCCGTCGGAGGGGCCGCCGTCGGAGGGGCCGCGGAGGACCTCGTACAGGACCTCCTCGGGTTTGACCGGCGGCCAGAGGGCGTCCAGGGCGGGGGTGACGGCGCGGGCCATCCTGCGGGTCCAGGCCGCGGTCGCGGTCTGCCCGCGGGCCTCGGCCTGGCGTCGGATCGAGGCCACCACCCGGGCCCGCACCCGCTCCCGGCCCACGCCGTACGGGATGGACTCGCTCCGGGCGTCGTCCACGATCCGGCGCAGCTCGTCCTCCCGGACCCGCCACCGGTAGGAGCCGTCGGCCACCGCGACGGGCTCGACCGGCTTCCTGATCCGCCCGTACAACGCCCTGCGCAGCACCTTCGCCATGCGGGCGTCGTGCTTGACGACCGCGGCCGCCTCGCTGTCGGTCCCGGTGACCGGGACCGTGGCGAGCAGCCGCTCCAGCGTGGTCTGCTCGACGTCCACCTCGCCCAGCGCGGGCAGCACCGCGGAGATGTAGCCGAGGAAGGCCCGGTTCGGGCCGAGCACCAGCACGCCGGCGCGCTGCAGCCGCTGGCGGTGGGCGTACAGCAGGTAGGCGGCCCGGTGCAGGCCGACCGCGGTCTTGCCGGTGCCCGGCGCGCCCTGGACGCAGATCGAGGTGTCCAGCTCGGCGCGGACCAGGTCGTCCTGCTCGGGCTGGATGGTGGCGACGATGTCGCGCATGGGCCCGACGCGAGGGCGTTCGATCTCGGCGGCCAGGAGCCGGCCCCCGCCCTCCTCGCCCTGTTCGAGCCGCTCGTCCTCGTACGAGGTCAGGGTCATGCCGGACCAGCCGAAGCGGCGGCGCACCGCGACGCCCTGGGGGTCGCGGGCACTGGCCCGGTAGAACGCCCGCGAGACCGGCGCCCGCCAGTCGATCACCACGGGCGGGCCGCCGTGCTCGCCGGTGATGTGCCGCCTGCCGATGTGGTACGCGCGCCCCCGGTGCTCGGCCGAGCTCTCGCCGAAGTCCAGCCGGCCGAAGAACGGCGGTCCCTCGGGCTCCTCGCTCAGCTCCTTGGCCAGGCTCTTGAGGTGGCGGCCCAGCCGCTCGGCGCTGTAGCGGTCGCCGGCCACGGTCTCACCGATGATCACGTTGTTCCGCGCGCCCTCGAGCATCCTGCGCAGCCCCGCCTTGCAGCGTTCGACGTACTGCCGCTCGTCGTCGAGCGTCCCCATCGCACCTCCCCGATTCCGTTAACTCGGTTAAGAGATTAACCAGGTTAACATTTTGCTAGGGTGTGTTTCATGACGGGACTACGGGAGCTCCAGCGGCAGCGCGTGCACGACGCCATCTCGGCGGCGGCGATCTCGCTCTTCCTGGAGCGGGGCTTCGACGAGGTGCCCGTGACCGAGATCGCGGCCGCCGCGGGGGTGTCGAAGCCGACGCTGTTCAAGTACTTCCCGACCAAGGAGGACCTGGTCCTGCACCGGTTCGCCGATCACGAGGGCGAGGCCGCCCGCGTGGTGCGGCAGCGGGCCGCGGGGGAGGAGCCGCTGGCGGCGCTGCGCCGGCACTTCCTCGACGGGCTCGCCAGACGCGACCCCGTCACCGGGCTCAACGACCACCCCGAGGTGGTGGCCTTCCACCGGCTGGTGTTCTCCACGCCCAGCCTGGCGGCGCGGCTGTTCCAGCACATCTCGCACGACGAGGCGGCCCTGGCCGACGCGCTGGCGGAATCCATGGACGACCTGACCGCCGCCCTGCTCGCCGCGCAGGTGCTGGCCGCGCAGCGGGTGCTGGCCCGGCGCACCTGGCGGCTGCTGGCCGACGGACGGCCGTTGCGCGAGGTGGAGGCAGAGGCGGTCCGCGCCGCCGAACGCGCGTTCGCGCTCTTGTCCGCCGCATCAGGAGAGGGGAAGACGGCGGAATGAACGACGACCGCGTGGTGCTTGCACGAAGGAAGTCGTTCATGGAAGAAGGCGTTTCCCATGTCCCGGCAGGCCGACGCGGCCCGGTTCATCGTGCAGGCACTGGAGGCGGAGGGCGTCGAGTACGTCTTCGGCATCCCCGGCGAGGAGAACATCCACTTCGTCGACGCGCTCAACGACTCCTCCATCCGCTACGTCCTCGTACGACATGAGCAGGGCGCGGCCTTCATGGCCGAGATCTACGGCCGGCTGACCGGCAAGGCGGGCGTCGCGTCGGCCACGCTCGGCCCCGGCGCGATCAACCTCCAGCTCGGGGTGGCCGACGCCACCACCAACAGCACCCCCGTGGTGGCGATCACCGCCCAGGTCGGGCTGGACCGCATCTACAAGGAGTCGCACCAGGTCGTGGACCTGGTGTCGATGTTCAGGCCGATCACCAAGTGGGCCGAGCTCGCGCCCTCGGCGCAGGCGCTGCCCGAGCTGATCCGCAAGGCGTTCAAGACCGCCCAGACCGAGCGGCCGGGCGCCGTCTACCTCGCCATTCCCGAGGACGTCGAGTCCGCGCAGGTCCCCGCCGACCTGCGCCCGCTCCCGGTGAACGTGGTGCGCCCGCATGACCCCTCGCCGTCCCAGATCGCCCGCGCCGCCGACGTGCTGGCCACGGCCCGCCGCCCGATCGTGCTGGCCGGTCACGGCGCCACCCGCGACCGCGCCTCGGCGGCGCTCGTCCGGTTCTCGGAGCGGCTCGGCCTGCCGGTGGCCACCACGTTCCACGGCAAGGGCGTCTTCCCCGACGACCACCCGCACGCGCTGGGCGCGGCCGGCTTCATGCGGCACGACTACGTGAACTTCGGCTTCGACGAGGCCGACGTGCTGATCAGCGTCGGGTACGAGCTGCAGGAGTTCGACCCCGCCAAGGTCAACCCGATGCGGGACAAGCAGATCATCCACCTCCACCGCTTCCCCGCCGAGGTGGACGACCACTACCCGGTCGCGGTCGGCGTGCACGGGGACATCTCGCGGTCGCTGGACGCGCTCGGCGCGGCCGTCGACCGGCGCTTCACGATCAACGGCACCGGCCGCGAGATCCGCCGCATGCTCGCCGAGGAGCTGGCACAGGGGAGGGCCGAGAGCGGGTTCCCGCTGTCGCCGCGCCGGGTGGTGGCCGACCTGCGCGAGGCGATGGGGCGCGAGGACATCGTCCTGGCCGACACCGGAGCGGTGAAGATGTGGATGGCCCGCCTTTACCCCACGTACGAGCCGAACACCATGCTGGTCTCCAACGGGCTGTCGGCCATGGGGTTCGCGGTGCCTGGCGCGCTGGCCGCCAAGCTGGCCTTCCCGGGGCGGCGGGTGGTGGCGGCGACCGGCGACGGGGCGTTCCTCATGAACTCTCAGGAGCTGGAGACCGCCGTGCGTGAGCGGATCCCGTTCGTGGTGCTGGTCTGGGTCGACGACGCCTACGGGCTGATCGAATGGAAGATGGACCTGGAGCTGGGCCGCAACTCCCACGTGGCCTTCGGCAACCCCGACTTCGTCACGTACGCCGAGAGCTTCGGCGCCCGCGGCTACCGGATCGGCGCCGCCGGCGAGCTGTTGCCGACGCTGCGCAAGGCGCTCGCCGACGACGTGGTGTCGGTGATCGCGGTGCCGGTCGACTACTCGGCCAACCTCGAACTGACCGGCAAGCTGGGCGAGCTCACCGGACCCTTCTAAGATCGTCCAGGTGAGCCTGCCTGCCGTATCCGATCTGGGCACGCCGCCGGTCGAGCCGGCGCGTGACCCGTACCACGTCTATCTCGACTCGCTCACCAGCCCCGAGTCGCGCCGCACCATGCGCGGCTGCCTCGACCGGCTGGCCCGCCTGCTCACCGGTGACGAGACCGCGACGGGCGCGGGGCAGCCGTGGCACCTGCTGCGGTACGAGCACACCGTGCGCATCCGCACGATGCTTACCGATCAGGGCTGGTCGGCGGCTTATGTGAACAAGCACCTGGTGGCGTTGCGGCGGGTGCTGAAGGAGGCGTGGCGGCTCGGGCAGACCAGCGCCGAAGACTTCGCCCGCGCCGCCGACCTGGCTCCCGTACGGCAGAGCCGGCTGCCGTCGGGGCACCATGTGCCGCCGGAGGTCGTCGGCGCCGCCCTGTCGGCCTGCGACGACTCCCCTGCCGGGGTGCGTGACGCGGCGCTGATCGCCGTCCTGTACTCGACGGGCTGCCGGCGGGCCGAGCTCGGCGGGCTGACGCTGGCCGACTACGATCCGGGGGCGCGGTCGCTGCGGGTGCGCGGCAAGCGCGACAAGGAGCGCCTGGTCTATCTGACGACCGATGCGATCGGGCTGGTGGAGCGGTGGCTGGCGGTCCGCGGGTCCGCTCCCGGGGCGTTGTTCAGCCCGATCAGCAAGTTCGGGCGGTTGCGGATGCGGGACGGGCGGCCGGTGGGGCTGACCGGGCAGGGCATCGCGGACATTCTGGCGCGCCGGCTGGGCGCGGCGGGCGCCGCCCGGCGCACGGCCCACGACTTCCGCCGGACGTTCATCGGCGAGCTGCTGGACGCGGGCGTGGACCTGGCGACCGCCCAAGCCCTGGTCGGCCATTCCTCCCCGGCCACGACGGCCCGCTACGACCGCCGCCCGGAACGCACCCGCCGCGAGGCCGTCGACCGCCTCCGCCTCCCCGCCCCCCGACCGCTCGCCTGACGCGGCCGCTCCCGGCCTCAGCGGTTCCGGTGTCCCGCGCCAGGGCACGGGACACCGGCTTCCTTGGCGCACCTCGCGATCACGCCGTCCAGGCGGACAGCACCCCAGCCGGGGCGCCGTCGCCGTCGGAGGACGCAGGGCAGCGGATGCCGACGGTCATCGGCGTTGCCATGAGCGCGCCCCGTCGGCGGGGTCGCGCTCATTACAGGCTGGAGATCCCGTCGAGGAGGCGGTCCACGTCCGAGCGGTCGTTGTAGTGGACCAGGCCCGCGCGCACCGCGCCGCCCGTGTCGCGGATGCCCAGCGCGGCGGTCAGCTCCCAGGCGTAGTTGTGGCCGTTCCAGACGTTCACGCGGAGGGCGGCCAGGTGCTCGGCGACCTGGCGCGGGGTGTGCCCGGCCACGTTGAAGTACACCGTGGCGGTGCGCCGGGCCGGCTTGCCGTACACGGTGACGTCCGGCAGCGTCTCCAGGCCCTCCAGCAGCACCGCGAACAGCTCCAGCTCGTGCTCCTCGGCCGCCGTCATCGAGGCGAGCAGGCGTTCGCGGCGGGTGCCGGTGCCGGGGACCATGGCCGCCAGGTGGTCGACGGCCGCCGTCACGCCCTCCAGGTCGGCGAAGGCCGCCGTGCCCGTCTCGAACCGCTCCGGCACCGTGTCCGGCGAGGAGGCCAGCTTGTCCGGGCGGATCGTCTCCAGCAGCGCCGGGTCGGCCACGACGGCGCCGATGTGCGGCCCCGACCACTTGTACGCGCTGGTGGCGTAGAAGTCGGCGCCCAGCGCGCGCATGTCCACGGGGCCGTGCGCGGTGGCGTGCACGCCGTCCACGTACACGAGCGCGCCCGCCCGGTGCGCCAGCTCGGCGATCGCGGGCACGTCCGGGCGGGTGCCGAGAATGTTGCTGGCCGCCGTGACCGCCACGACCCTGGTGCGCTCGTTGATCAGGCCGGCGTACTGCTCGACCGGCAGCTCCCCGGTCACCGGATCCACCTCGGCCCAGCGGACGGTCGCGCCGGTCTGCGTCCAGGGGCGGACGTTGGCGTCGTGGTCCAGCCTGGAGACCACCACCTCGTCGCCGGGGCCGGCGATCGCCCTGGACAGCCGGTAGGTCAGGGTGGTCATGTTCGGGCCGAGGATCACGCCGTCCGGGTGGCCGCCGACCATGTCGGCCACGGCCGCGCGGCAGGCGGCCACGATCGCGTCGGAGCGGTGGCTGGCCGGGAAGGCGCCGCCCACGTTGCCGATCCCGCAGCGGTAGGCGTCGGAGATGGCGTCGATCACCGATCGGGGGGTCTGGGTTCCGGCGGCGCCGTCCAGGTAGGCGTAGCCGTCCAGCAGGGCGGGATAAGAAGCGCGTACCGGACTGATAGGGAAAGGCATGATATGTACATGCTCACCCCCCGGGACCTCAACCGTGCCACCTTGGCCCGCCAGCACCTTCTCGAACGCCACAAGGGGGAGGCGGCGGACGTCCCGGACGCCTGCGACCGGGCGCTCGGGTACGCCGTGCGCGTGCTGACACCGCTGGTCATCGCGCCGGCCGAGGAGCGGTGGAGCTTCCCGCGCGACCCGGCGTCCGGGCTGCCCGGCATCGACCTGGACCCCGTGCCCCGGCCGGAGGAGGGGCTGCGGCTGCTGGCGTTCGCCGAGCGCGACGCCGCCTCGTTCTCGCTCGAAGTGCTCCCTTGACGTGCTCTTGAGATGATCCTTGAAGCGGCGGGCATAGTCTGGTTTGGTTCGGAGCGGAGGTGTCACCCATGCCGCAGTTGACCGCGCTGGATGCGCAGTTCCTCCATTTCGAGACCGCCACGAACGTCGCCAACATCGCCGGCCTCGCCGTGCTCGACGGCGACCTCAACCGGACCGACCTGCAGAATCTGCTCGAACAACGGCTCCCGTACGTGCCCGCACTGCGGCGCAGGCTCGCCCAGGTCCCCTTCGGGCTGGACCATCCGTACTGGGTGCAGGAGGACGATCTCGACCTCGACTACCACGTACGCGAGATCGGCCTGCCGCCGCCCGGCGACGACCGGCAGCTCGCCGAGCAGGTCTCCCGCCTGCACGCCCGCCGCCTCGACCGCGGCCGCCCGCTGTGGGAGATCTACCTGATCCACGGCCTGTCCGGCGGCCGCGTGGGCCTCTACACCAAGATCCATCACGCCGCAGTGGACGGGATCGGCGGCGCCGACGTGCTGGCCGCGCTGCTCGACCTCGGCCCCGAGCCCGCGCCGCCGCCCGCGGTCGCGCCCGAACGCGACGAGCCGCCGCCCGGACCGGCGGAGATGGTCGTGCGCGGGCTGGCCAGGCTGGCGCTCAACCCGGCCCACGCCGTGCGGTTCGCGGCCAGGGCGGCGCCGCACCTGGACGAGATCCCCATCGTGTCCCGGCTCCCGGGCAGCCGCTTCGTCTCCGGCCTCGCCCGCCAGCTGGCCGGCGCCGGCCAGGCGCCCGAACTGCCGACCCTCCCCGCGCCCAAGACCCCGTTCAGCGGCCCGGTGTCGCAGCACCGGCGCTTCGCGTTCGTGTCGCTGCCGCTGGAGGAGATCAAGCGGGTGCGCAAGGCGTTCGGGGTCACGGTCAACGACGTGGTCATGACCGTGTGCGCGGGCGGGCTGCGCCGGTGGCTGGCCGCGCACGGCGGCGTGCCGGGCCGGCCGCTGGTGGCCGGGGTGCCGTTCTCGCTGCGGGAGGCCGGCGTGGAGGGGCGCGGCAACCAGGTCGCGATCATGACGGCACCGCTGGCCGTGCACGTCGCCGACCCGGTCGCGCGGCTGTACCAGGTGCGGCAGGCCATGCACCGGATCAAGGACAGGTTCTCGCTGGCGCCCGCGCGCTGGCTGCGCGAGTTCAGCGAGTCGATGCCGGCCGCGCTCATGGGGCTGGCGTCGAGGTCGGCGTTCGGGCTGGTGGGGGAGACCGTCCCGCCGATCAACGTCATCGTCTCGAACGTGCCGGGGCCCCAGTTCCCGCTGTACGTGTGCGGCAGGCGGCTGCTGACCTTCTACCCGGTCTCCGTGATCACGGACGTGAGCGGCGGCGTGAACATCACCGCCTTCTCGTACGACGGCTCGCTCGACATCGGCGTCGTCACCGACCGGCAGATGATCCCGGACGCCTGGGAACTGGCCGGCCACCTGCGCGACGCCCTCGAAGAACTGCGGAACGCGGAATCATCCTTGCCGCATTGACTCCTACGCTGAGCGCATGATCCTCAACCGCCGGGTGCTCAACCGCACCGCGCTCGACCGCCAGCTGCTGCTCGCCCGCTCTGCCATGACGCCCGCGGAGGCCATCTCGCGCCTGGTCGCGGTGCAGGGGCAGGAGATCGACGCGCCGTACATCGGGCTGTGGTCGCGCCTGGCGTCCTTCACCCAGGACGATCTGGCCGCGCTGCTCCACGGCAAGCAGGTGGTACGCGGGTCGCTGCTGCGCGGAACCCAGCACCTGACGCTCGCCGACGACTACGTGTGGATCCGGCCGCTGGTCCAGGTGATCCTCTCCAGGACCAGACAGGCGGCCTTCGGGCGGCTCATGCGCGAGGTGGACCTGGAGGAGTTCGCCAAGCTGGCACGCGAGCACCTGACCGGGCGCACGCTCACCCGTCCCCAGCTGCGGGACCTGCTGCGGCAGCGGTGGCCGGAGGTCGACGGGACGGCGCTCGGCTTCTCCGCGCAGGCGCTGCTGCCGATCGTGCACACGCCTCCGAACGGGATCTGGGGGACCGGCGGGGCCACGCCGTTCACGCTGGCCGAGGAGTGGCTGGGGCGGCCGCTGGAGGAGTCTCCCTCGGTGGAGCGGCTGGTGGTGCGGTATCTGGCGGCCTTCGGGCCGGCGAGCGCGATGGACGTGCAGATGTGGTCGGGGCTGACGCGGCTGCGGCCGGTCATGGAGGCCATGAGCTTTTTACGGAAATATCAGGACACCGAGGGGCGGGTCCTCTATGACCTGCCCGACGCCCCGCTCGCCGACGAGGACGTCCCCGCACCCGTACGCTTCCTGCCCTGGTTCGACAACCTCGTCGTCGCGTACGCCGACCGCAGCCGGCTGATGACCGCCGAGCAGCGCAAGGAGGTGTGCGTGGGCGCGGTGATCTACCCGACCTTCCTCGTCGACGGAACTGTCGGTGGGATGTGGGACCTTAAGGACGGCGTGCTGACGGTCGAGCCCTTCCACCCGCTGCCGGACGGCGTGATGGAGGAGCTGGCCGCCGAGGGCACGCGCCTGATGGCCTTCGCCGGTGTCGAGGAGGGGAGCATCACCTGGCTACCGCCCCGGAAGTCCACGACGACCTGATCGGTGGAGGCACGCACCGGGAATGGTTGGGTAGCGTGGGCAGAGACGGTCTGCAGGCCTGTTCCTCGAGTCCAAGGTGTCGATGCCCATAGCCACAGTCCTCCGCGAAGTTCAGCTTTCGTCCGTCCATCCAACGCCAGCGAGGAGAGAGTTTTGTCCGAAGCAGCAGAGGTTCTCGAACTGGACGAAGAGATCGCCGACGGCGGCGGGGCCGTCGGCGCCGACTCGGTCAGGGCATACCTCAAGGAGATCGGCCGCGTACCGCTGCTGACCGCCGAGCAGGAGATCGACCTGGCCAAGCGCATCGAGGCCGGCCTGTTCGCCAGGGAACGGCTCGACACCGAGCCGGGGCTGCCGGCCGACCTGCGGGCCGACCTGGAGTGGATCGCCGACGACGGCGTCCGCGCCAAGCGCCGCATGCTGGAGGCCAACCTGCGGCTGGTCGTCTCCATCGCCAAGCGCTACACCGGCCGCGGCATGCTCTTCCTCGACCTCATCCAAGAGGGCAACCTGGGCCTGATCCGGACGATCGAGAAGTTCGACTACCGGCTCGGTTTCAAGTTCTCCACGTACGCGACCTGGTGGATCAAGCAGGCGATCACGCGGGCCATGGCCGACCAGGCCCGGACGATCCGCATCCCCGTGCACATGGTGGAGCTGATCAACAAGGTGGCGCGGGTGCAGCGGCGCCTGCAGAGCGACCTCGGGCGCGAGCCCACCCCGGAGGAGATCGCCGCCGAGACCGACCTCGAGGTGGACCGCGTCATCGAGGTCCAGCAGTACGGCCGCGAGCCGATCTCCCTCAGCACGCCGCTGGGCGAGGAGGGCGACAGCGAGTTCGGCGACCTCATCGAGGACACCGAGGCCGTCTCCCCGGCCGACGCGGTCTCGTTCACCCTGCTCCAGCAGCAGCTGCGCCTCCTGCTCGACCAGCTCTCCGAGCGGGAGGCAGGCGTCATCAGCCTCCGCTACGGCCTGGCCGACGGCAAGCCGAGGACCCTCGACGAGATCGGCAAGGTCTACGGCGTCACCCGCGAGCGGATCCGCCAGATCGAGGCCAAGACGATGTCCAAGCTTCGCCACCCGTCCCGCTCACTGGCGCTGCGCGACTATCTCAGCTAGGCCCCGTCTTCGCCCTCAGGGACCCGCAATGCGCGGAATACGCGTCAGAGCTCGATCGGCAGCAGGCCGGAGGAATAAGCGCCCCACTGCGTACACGGCCTCTCCTTTAGCCCGGCGGCCATACAAAAGGGGCGATTTCCGGAGGAATTCGAGGCCGCGGAGAAAGCCTGCGCAAACGAGAACTCAAGAGTTCCGCCACAGCCCTTGGGAAGGACCGGAGGGTGGCCTAGATTCCATGGCGTGAAACGCGCCCGTTCGAGCCTCGTCCACCAAGTGACGTACGCGATCAAGAATCCGCGGAAGATCGTCCCCCATCTGCGGCGGCTGGCCCGCGACACGTGGTTCAGGCTGCGTACGCGAGACCACATCTCCTACTACCGAGCCGTCATGAGATCCGACACCGCCCGCGATCCCGAGGGCGCGGTCGGCTCGCACACCCACAAGCGGTGGCTGGCGCTGGGCCGCATGCAGTTCGACTACCTCGTCGAGCACGGGCTCAAGCCGGAATGCCGCATGCTGGAAATCGGGTGCGGCAATCTCCGGGCCGGTCATTTGTTCATCGACTACCTGCACACCGGCAACTACTACGGAATCGACATCTCGCCCGACATCCTCATGGCGGCGCAGGACACCCTCGTCCGGCAGGGCCTTCGGGACAAAATGCCGTATCTCACCCCGGTACGCGATCTCCGTTTCGCGTTCCTGCCCGACCGTCATTTCGACGTCGTGCACGCGCACAGCGTCTTCTCGCACTCGCCGCTGAACGTCATCGAGGAATGCTTCGCGCACGTGGGCCGCATCATGAAGCCGAACGCCTGGTTCGACTTCACCTTCGACCGGACCGAGGGCAAGGAGCACCAGGTGCTGCGTGAGGACTTCTACTACCGGACCGAGACGCTCGTCGCCCTGGCCGAGAAGTACGGATTCACGGCGACGTTCATGGAGGACTGGGAGCGGCTGCCGCACAAGCAGTCCAAGATCCGCCTCACCAAGAGGTCGTCCGACTAGCCACGTCTCCGCACGTGCCGCCCGGCGTCCGGCCTGGTGGAAAACGGGCTGCGTGAGGGGAGTGCCCGTCCTTAGGGTTGGGGCGTGCGAGACGTACGGTCACTCCCCAAAGCCCACCTGCACGTTCACCTGGAGAGCACCGTACGGCCGGAGACCGTGCGCGAGCTGGGCGGGGTGCGCGAGCCCGAGAGCGGGTTCGCCAGCTTCAGGGAGTTCGCCGATCAGCGGGCGCGGGTGCGGGAGCTGCTGCGGACGCCCGAGCATTTCCGGCGGATCGCGGTGGAGTTCTGCGAGGACGAAGCCGCGCAGGGCACCCGCTACGTGGAGGTGATGTTCACCGCGGCCTCCCACGGCGAGCGCCTGGGGGCTCTGGAGGCGCCGCTGGAGGCGGTGCTCGACGGGCTCGCCGAGGGCGGGGCCAGACACGGCGTCGAATGCCGGGTCCTGCTCGACCACTCCAGGCGGCGGCCGGTCGAGCGGCTGTGGCGTACGTTCAAGCTGGCCACCCGCTACGACGCCGTGATCGGCATGGGGCTCGCCGGCGACGAGGCCTACCCGCTCGCCCCGTTCGCGGAGGTGTGCGACGCGGCCAGGGACGCCGGGCTGCGCCTGGTTCACCATGCGGGAGAGGCGGCCGGGGCGGACAGCATCCGCGAGGCGCTCGACCTCGGGCACACCGAGCGGCTCGGGCACGGCATCCGGGTGCTCGACGACGACGCGCTGGTGGCGGAGGTGCGCGAGCGCGGGATCCCGCTGGAGGTCTGCCCCACCTCCAACGTCCTGCTCGGGCTCGTGCCCTCGCTGGCCGAGCACCCGCTGCCGAGGCTGCGGGCCGCCGGGCTGGTGGTCACGGTCAACACCGACGGGGAGACCGCGCTGGCCGGCGAGTACGCCCGGCTGCGCGACGTCTTCGGCTACGACGACCGCGACCTCGCCTCCCTGGCCCGCGCGTCCATCGACGCCTCCTTCGCGCCCGAGCCGCTCAAGGTCCGTCTCCGCCGTGAGGTGGACGACTGGCTCGGCACCCGTCACGACGCTCCGTGACCACCGGGCCCTCGGAGGGCCGCCTGCCCGCGCCGGTGCTCGACGCCGTCCTGGACGGACGGGCGGCACGGTGCTGACGTGCCGGAGCAAGGCGATCAACGGCAGCACCGGGGCGGCCACGGCGCCGTCACCCGGCTGTCCGGGACAGCTCTGCGCGAGGGCGCCGAGGTGCCGTTCAGCGTGGTGCGCAAGGAGTCCCGCCCGGTGCGGACCGGGCGGCACGCGCCGTACTCCGGCGACCCCCGCCACTGGGCCTACGATCCCGTGGACGGCTATGCGGAATTCATCCTGTCGCAAGCCTCCATACTCATGTAGCCAGCGATGGTGCCGTACCGCATGCTTGGTGTGTGGACCCATCGACGGCGTATGCGGATGACAGGCTTTCCGAGCGGGTCGCCCTCGCCGGGCTGGCCGGAGGGATTCTGCCGTTCGTCCTGTTCGGCTGGATGCTTCTCGTCGGCGCCCTGGCCGACGACTCGCAATGCGGCCACTTCGGCTGCGTCGGCCGGATGATCGAGGCATGGGAGTCGGGCCACTGGGTGGCGCTCGTCCTCGCCTGGCCACTGCTGCACCTCCTGCGTGTGCGCCCGGCCTGGCGGGTCGCGCTCGCGGCGCCCTTGTTCCTGCTGCCCGTCTGGGTGCTCGTCGGCGAGCTCGTGGACGCGGCCATCGTGATGAGCGGTGTGTTCGCCTACCCGTTCGCCGCCCTGGTGACCGCGCCCAGGATCTCCCGGTGGTGGCGCCTCGTGGTGCTGACCCTGTACCTCGTGCTCTGCGTCTTCCTGGCCTTCGTCCCCGGGTCGGCGCTCACTCCCCGCCTCGTCTAGCGTGCCTCAGTGGTGCCGCCCCGAAGTCTCTCGGGGGTTGACGGACCGAGACCAGGCTCTTCGCCCTCCCGTGCGATAAAGCATTCTGGACCTCCTCAACGGCGTCCGGAGGAACGGCGTCCGGAGGGAGGCGACCTCTCAGGCCGCACCCCTGGCCGAAGCGCGAGCCAGACGGCAGGGCAGGGCCGCGTATCTCCTCTTCGTGGGGGGTCGATATGTTGACCTTATGGCGTCTGACTTCGAGGCGCAGTCGCGAGCGGTTTCGTTGCGCGCGACCCGGCCGCGATTGGCCGACAAGGAGAAGGTCGTCTACTGGGGCCATCTGACCCCACTGTGCTACTAGACGCATTGCCCCGTGATCCGGCAGTTCGGAGGAAGCAGATGAGCGACACTCAGGACAACGCCCCCTCCAGCGCGCAGGGCGTCGACCAGAAGGCGGCGGCCGGTTGCCCGGTCGCGCATGACTCCGTGACGGCGCATGGCAGCGAGAGCGAGAACCCGGCAATCGACTCGCCGACTCCGAAGACCGGCGGTCGTCCGCGCACGAACCGGGACTGGTGGCCCAACCAGCTCGACCTGTCGATGTTGCGCGCGCACTCGTCCAAGAGCAACCCCCTGGCAGAGGGCTTCAGCTACGCCAAGGAGTTCCAGAAGCTCGACGTCGAGGCCCTCAAGCAGGACATCATCGAGGTGCTCACCACCTCGCAGGACTGGTGGCCGGCCGACTTCGGCCACTACGGCGGTCTCATGATCAGGATGAGCTGGCACGCCGCGGGCACCTACCGCATCCACGACGGTCGCGGCGGGGCCGGCGATGGGGCTCAGCGTTTCGCGCCGCTCAACAGCTGGCCCGACAACGCCAACCTCGACAAGGCCCGCCGGCTGCTGTGGCCGGTCAAGCAGAAGTACGGCCAGAAGATCTCGTGGGCCGACCTGCTCGTGCTCGCCGGCAACGTCGCCCTGGAGTCGATGGGTTTCAAGACCTTCGGCTTCGGCTTCGGCCGTGAGGACGTCTGGGAGCCAGAGGAGATCTTCTGGGGTCCGGAGGACGCCTGGCTCGGCGACGAGCGCTACGTCACCGACACCGAGATGATGCCGCACGTCGGCGCGACCGAGATGGGTCTCATCTACGTCAACCCGGAGGGTCCCCGCGGCAACGCGGACCCGGCTGCGGCGGCGCATTTCATCCGCGAGACCTTCCGGCGGATGGCGATGAACGACGAGGAGACCGTCGCTCTCATCGCCGGCGGCCACACGTTCGGCAAGACCCACGGTGCCGGCATCGCGGACGACCACGTGGGGCCGGAGCCCGAGGCCGCGCCGCTGGAGGCGCAGGGCCTGGGCTGGCTGAGCAGCTACGGCACCGGCAAGGGCGGTGACACGATCACCAGCGGTCTCGAGGTGACGTGGACCGACCGGCCGACGCAGTGGAGCAACCGTTTCCTCGAGATCCTCTTCGGCTACGAGTGGGAGCTCACCACGAGCCCCGGCGGCGCGAAGCAGTGGGTCGCGAAGGACGCCGAGGCGATCATCCCGGACGCCTACGACCCGTCGAAGAAGCACAAGCCGACGATGCTCACGACCGACCTGGCGCTGCGCGTCGACCCGACGTACCAGAAGATCTCCCTCCGCTTCCTGGAGCACCCCGACGAGTTCGCGTTGGCCTTCGCCAAGGCCTGGTACAAGCTGCTGCACCGCGACATGGGTCCGGTCAGCCGCTTCCTCGGACCGTGGGTCGCCGAGCCCCAGCTGTGGCAGGACCCGGTGCCGGTCGTCGACCACGAACTCGTGGGTGACGCCGACGTCGCTGCCCTCAAGGCGAAGGTCCTGGAGTCCGGCCTCACGACCGCTCAACTGGTCTCCACCGCCTGGGCCTCCGCCGCGAGCTTCCGGTCCACCGACAAGCGCGGCGGCGCCAACGGCGCCCGGCTCCGTCTCGAGCCGCAGCGCAGCTGGGAGGTCAACCAGCCCGAGCAACTCGCGACGGTCCTGGACACCCTCGAGGGCATCCAGCGCGAGTTCAACGAGGCGGGTGGCGCGAAGATCTCGCTCGCCGACCTGATCGTGCTGGCCGGCTCGGCCGCCGTCGAGAAGGCGGCATACGAGGCCGGCGTGGCGGTGACGGTCCCGTTCCGCCCGGGCCGCACCGACGCCACTCAGGAGCAGACGGACGTCGAGTCCTTCCGGGTCCTCGAGCCGCGGGCCGACGGGTTCCGCAACTACCTGCGTTCCGGCGAGAAGACCCCACCTGAGGCGCTGCTCGTCGATCGTGCTTACATGCTCAATCTGACCCCGCCCGAAATGACCGTCCTGATCGGCGGCCTGCGTTGCCTCGGAGCCAACTTCGGCGGTACTCAGCACGGCGTCCTCACCGACCGGCCCGGCGTGCTCACCAACGACTTCTTCACCAACCTGCTCTCCCCGGGCACCCGGTGGAAGGCGTCGGACTCCGAGGAGAATGTGTACGAGATCCGGGACGTGGCCACTGATGAGGTGAAGTGGACCGCCACCGCGGTCGACCTCGTCTTCGGCTCCAACTCCCAGCTACGAGCCCTCGCGGAGGTCTACGCCAGCCAGGACGCCCGCGACAAGTTCGTGACCGACTTCGTCGCAGCCTGGACCAAGGTCATGGAACTGGACCGGTTCGACCTCGCCTGACCCGTCTCCACCCGACGAGCCCGGTCGAGTCACCGTGGTCGACCGGGCTCGTCTGCCATGGGATCCGGTCACCAGCAGTCGCACGTACAGATTGGCCATCGCGTCGAGATCGCTCGGCTCCGCCCGGAAACGCGTCGGACGTAGCCGGACGGTGAGCGGTACGCCAGCCCTAGCGCCGGTGCCGGGGAGCGCGTCAAGTGTGAGCCAGCCGGATCACCGCCGCGCCCAGCGGCGCCAGCTCGACCTCACCGGCGACCGGCTGCCCGGTGAGCAGGTCCGTCCCCTCCCCGCCCACGGGGACGGACGCGCTCAGCTCGCCGCTGTGGTTGAGCAGGAACACGTACTCGTGCGTCTCGTCGCCGCGCACCGAGCACTCCACGTGGGCGGGAACGCCCTCGAAGCGCCGCCGCACGCTCGCCGCCGCGACGGTCTCCGCCACCAGGGTGTCGAACGCGGCCTGCTCCAGCAGCGTCGCCACGTAGACGACGCGGCCGGCGCCGTACCGGTTCTCGACCACGGCGGCCCGCCCGGCAAGCAGTCCGTCGGCGTACGTGGCCAGCGCGGTGCCGGTCTCCAGGTGGAGGTCCTCACGCCACCAGGTGGATGTGGCGCGCCGCCCGTCGGCGAACGCGATCGCGAACTCCTCGTGCGGCCGCGCCGGCCAGTACTCGTCGATCTTGGCGCCGACGAGTTCGCGGAACGCCCCCGGGTAGCCGTCGGGCCGCACCCGGTTGCTGCCGTCGACCACGCCGGAGAAGAACGACATGAGCACCGTCCCGCCGTCGCGGGCGAACTCGGTGACGCGCCGTACGCCCTCGTCGTGGATCAGGTACGCGTTCGGCACCACCAGCACCTTGTACCCGTCCAGCGCCGACCCGTACGACACCACGTCCACCGGGTAGTGCCGCTCCCACAGCGGCGTGTAGTGCCGCATCACCGTGTCCGCGTAGCCGAAGTCGTTGCGCGGCAGGCCGGCCGTCTCCTCCAGCCCCCACCAGCCGTCCCAGTCGAACAGGATGGCGATCTCCGAGCGCGACGTCGTCCCGGCCACCGGCGCCAGCAGCTTCAGCTCCCGCCCGAGGCCGACGACCTCCTTGAACGTGCGCGAGTCAGGACCGGAGTGCGGCAGCATCGCCGAGTGGAAGCGCTCCTGGCCGCCCCGGCTGGCCCGCCACTGGAAGAACATCACCGAGTCGGCCGCCCGCGACAGCGCCTGCAGCGAGCCGAGCCGCATCCGCCCCGGCTCCTTGACGACGTTGAGCGGCCACTGGCTGACCGCGCTCGCCGCCTGCTCCATCAGCATCCACGGCTGCCCGCCCTTGAGCGAGCGGAACAGGTCGTACTGGAACGCCGCCGAGACGTGCGAGTCGGCGTCGGCCGGGTTGGGGTAGATGTCGAGCGCGACCGCGTCCTCCTCCGGCGCCCACTTCCAGTAGTCGGCATGCCGGAAGAAGCGCATGAAGTTGGTCATGACCGGGATGTCGTCGCGGAAGGAGCGCACGATGTCGCGCTCGGCGAGGTAGCACTCCAGCAGCGCGTCGGAGGTGAAGCGCTTGAAGTCGAGCCGGCGGGTGGGGTTCATCCAGGTGCGGGGGATGTGCGGCACCTCGATCTGGTCCCAGTCGGTGTAGACCTGGCTCCAGAAGCGGGTGGTCCACGCCTCGTTGAGTGCGTCGAGGCTGCCGTACTTCCGGCGTAGCCAGCGGCGGAAGTTGACCGACGCGGCCTCGTTGTAGGCGGTCGGCCCGTACTCGTTGCTGATGTGCCACATCGCCAGCGCAGGATGGAACGAATATCGCTCGGCCAGCTTGGTCGTGATGTTGGCCGCGTACTCGCGGTAGATCGGCGAGGACGGGTCGTAGTGCAGCCGGTTGCCGAAACCGAACCGCTCCCCGTCCGCCATGATCGGGAACACCTCGGGGTGCAGCTGCGTGAGCCAGACAGGCGGCGCCGCCGTCGGCGTGGCCAGGTTGACGCTGATGCCGTTCTCGTGGAGGAGATCCATGATCTCGTCCATCCAGCCGAACTCGTACTTGCCCGGCTCCGGCTCCAGAGACGCCCAGGCGAAGACGCCGAGCGAGACGGTGTTGACGCCCGCCTCGCGCATGAGGCGCACGTCCTCCCGCCAGACGGCGGGATCCCACTGCTCGGGGTTGTAGTCGCCGCCGTAGGCGAGGCCGCCCACCCGGTTCCTGAAGGCGTCCATACGGGTCATCTCAGTGCTCCCTGTGTCAGTTCCACGGACACGGCGGTCAGGCGCCGCTCGGCGCCCGTGATCTCGTGTACGGGGCCGGTCATCGTCACGGTCCGCTCCTCCACCACGTCGGAGACCGAGCGGCGGACGGACACCCCGACCTCGCCGGGCTCGACGATCCGCCGTCCGTCGCGGCCGGTGAACGCCAGCAGCCGCGTCGGCACGTCGAAGCCGACCCGCGCGCTCCCGCCCGGGGCCAGCTCGACGCGGGCGTACCCGACGAGCTGCGCGACCGGCCTGGTGACCGAGGCGATGCGGTCGGCGGCGTACACCTGGACGACCTCCGCGCCGGGCCGGTCGCCCACGTTGCGCACTGTCACCGAGCAGCGGATCGACCCGGCCGTCGCATCGGCCGACATGTCCTCGTAGGCGAAGCGCGTGTAGCTCAGCCCGTGACCGAACGGCAACGCCGGGGCGGGGTCGATGTTGCTGACCGAGCCGGCCCCGCCCAGCCGCGGGTGCAGGTAGCCGTAGGGCTGGCCGGCGGCGGCGCGGGGCAGGCTCATCGGCAGCCGGCCCGACGGGTTCACCGCCCCGCTCAGCACGCGGGCGACCGCGCCCGCGCCCTCCTCACCGGGGAAGAACGCCTGGACGACGGCCGCCGCGTCGCTGATGATCCCCGGCACCGCGTACGCCCGGCCGGTCATGAGCACCACCACGGTCGGCGTGCCGGTGGCCAGGACCGCCTCGGCCAGCTCCCGCTGCGCGCCGGGCAGTTCCAGGCTCTCCACGTCGCAGCCCTCGCCGGACGTGCCCCGCCCGAACAGCCCCGAGCGGTCGCCGAGCACGAGGATCGCGACGTCGGACCCGGCGGCCAGCCGGGCGGCCGCGCCGATCCCGGACCGGTCGCCGTCGTCCACGCCCGTGCCCCGCTCGGCCCGGATCTCCGCGCCGGGGAACTCCTCACGCAGGGCGTCGAGGAGCGTGGGCGCGGCGATGCCGGTGGCGGCCTCGGGGAAGTGCGGCAGGACGTGCTGGACGAACGAGTAGCAGCCGAACAACGCGGCGACGCTGTCGGCGTTGGGGCCGACGACGGCGATCCGCCTGCCCGCGGCGTCGCCGAGCGGCAGCAGGCCGTCGTTGGTCAGCAGCACGATCGACTCCTCGGCCAGCCGCCGCGCCACCTCGCGCGACCCGGCGTCGTCGAGGTCGATCGGGCCGGTGGGCACGGGCGGCTCGTAGTCGTCGTCGAGCAGCCCGAGCGCGGCCTTCTGCCGCAGCACGCGGCGCAGCGCCCGGTCGATGAGCGCCTCGTCGACCCGGCCCGACGTGACGGCCCTCTTCAGCGGCTCCAGGTAGGCCACGCCGGTGGGCAGCTCGACGTCGATGCCGGCCGTCAGCGCCTGCACGGCGGCGTCCTCGGCGTCGGCGGCCACGGCGTGCAGCGTGTGGAGGAAGGCGACCGAGAAGTAGTCGGCCACGACGGTGCCGTCGAAGCCCCATTCGTCGCGCAGGACCCGGGTCAGGTAGTGGGCGTCGGCGGCGATCGGGACGCCGTCGATCTCGGCGTAGGAGTTCATGACCGACCCGGCGCCCGCGTCCCGGACCGCGACCTCGAAGGGGAACAGCAGCGTGTCGGCCACCTCGCGGGCTCCGGCGTGCACCGGCGCGAGGTTGCGCCCGGCGCGGGAGGCGGAGTAGCCGACGAAGTGCTTCAGCGTGGCGATCACGCCGGCGGACTGCAGGCCGCGCACGTAGGCGGCGCCGATGGTCGCGACCTCGTACGGGTCCTCGGAGATGCACTCCTCGACCCGGCCCCACCGCTGATCGCGGATCACGTCCAGGACGGGCGCCAGGCCCTGGTGGACGCCGAGCGCCCGCATGCTCTCGCCGATCCGCCGCGCCATGCGCTCCACCAGGCCGGGGTCGAACGAGGCGCCCCAGGCGGGCGGCACGGGGTAGACGGCGGCCTTCCACGCCGCCAGCCCGGTCAGGCATTCCTCGTGCGCGAGCGCGGGGATGCCGAGCCGGGTGTTGTCGCGGATCCACCGCTGCCGCGCGGCCAGGACCTGGCTCGCCCATTCGGGATCGACCGGGCGGGTGCCGTAGTGGCGGGTGATCTGGCCCAGGCCGTGGCGGGCGAAGGCCTCGAACTCCACCTCCTCGCCCTGCATCGCGTCCTGGAGCGGCGCCACCACGCCGTCGTCGCGATTGACGTTCAGCCACATGCCGACGAGCTGAGCGAGCTTCTCGTCGAGTGACATGTCCGCCAGCAGTTCCTCGACCCGCCGTGATCGGCGTTCGGCGGTCTCCGACGTCGGCTGCTCAACACGTGCAGGCATACACCCTCGTTCGCTGGGGGAATCCGGGTCGGAAAGTTTCTGGTTGGCTTTCCGAAACGTTACCGTGACATTGCCGAAGCGTTACGCTAAGCTGCGGCTCGCAACACTGTCAACAGTCCCCGACGAACAGCAGAGGTGCGCCGGTCGTCCCAGTTCAGCGGGATATCCGGCTTTCATGACATTTTCCGAAAGTTGTCACTCGCCGGTGTCGGCCGGATGGCGGCACCGCGCCAGCGGGAGGTCCTGTGCGCCGAGCCACGCTCGCCGACGTCGCGGCGGCCGCCGGAGTGTCGGTGCCCACGGTTTCCAAGGTCCTGAGCGGTAAGAAACACGTCTCCGCCGCCACCAGGGACAAGGTCCTCGAAGCAGTCCGCGCCTTCGGATACGAAGCCCCCCGCCCGCCCAGCACGCCCCGGGTCGGCCTCGTCGACCTGCTCATCGACGGGCTCGGCTCGCCCTGGGCCCAGGTGCTCATCAGGGGGGCGGAGAAGGCTGCGGCGCGGTGGGGGTTCTCGCTCGTCGTCACCTCGTCCGCGCGGCCCGACTTCGACCTGCGCCGCTGGATCGGCATCATGCGCAAGCGCGGCACCGACGGGATCGTGCTCGTGCTGTCCCGGGCCAACTCCGAGGAGATCGCGGCCATCAGCGAGCTGCTGCACGTGCCCCTGGTGCTGCTCGACCCGGTCGGGCAGCGCGACCCGCGCATGTCCACCGTCGGGGCCACGAACTGGTCGGGCGGCGTCATGGCCACCACCCACCTGCTGGAGCTGGGCCACACCCGGGTCGGCTTCATCGGCGGGCCGCTCGACGTGCAGTGCACGCTCGACCGTTACGAGGGCTATCTGGCCGCGCACCGCACGTTCGGCATCGAGCCCGACCCGGAGCTGACCCGCTACGGCGACTTCCTCGTCTCCGGCGGCAAGCGGCATGGGGGCGAGCTGCTCGACCGCGACGACCCGCCCACCGCGATCTTCGCCGGGTCCGACCTGCAGGCGGCGGGGGTCTACCAGGCGGCGGCCGAGCGCTGCCTGCGCGTCCCCGACGACCTGTCCGTGGTCGGGTTCGACGACTCGCCGCTGTGCGAGATGTTGTCGCCGCCGCTCACGACGGTGCGCCAGCCGCTCGACGACATGGCCAACGAGGCCGTCCGCCTGATCTCCGAGGAACTCACCCATCCGAGAGGGCCGGCGGGCACCCGCATCGAGCTCGCCACCACGCTCATCGTCCGGGCCAGCACCGCTCAGCGATAGCGGATGCCGGCGTACGCCTGTGCCAGACCCTTGTGATTGGCCTCCGGATCGACGCTGCCCCTGAACACGTCGCGCTCGATCCTGTCGGCGAAATAGATCGCGTTGGCCATCCACCGCAGCCGGACGAACGTGTCCAGATGCTCCAGCTCGCCCTCGACCTCCGGATGGAGGGACCGGTAGCCCTCCACGACATGCCGGATCGCACGACGCTTGTCCCGGGTGAGGACGGCGACGCACGCCAGGTCGTACAGGAACGGCGCCTCCAAAGCGGCCGCCCGGTCGACGAGACCGTCCGTGGCGGGCGAGTCCTCGCTCAAGTGGAACCCATCGAGTCCCGGATCCCCCTTCACCACCCAGATCCGCAGCCGTGCCCCGGCCCTGCGCGCCTCGTCCAGCACCCCGCGCCGCGGCATCCCGGATGCGCGGCGGCATGGCAACGTCCCGGAGGCCGGCGTCGGCACACGGCCACCTGTGCTCTTCGCCGATACCGCCGGCATCGTCCCCGAGGACGCCATGCGCCCTGGCCAGGACGGCGCCCGCCCGGCGCAGGTCCTGTCTCGACCTGGCGTCCGCCGCCCCGCCGGGCACGTACTCCAGCAAGGCCATCACGCCCTCCTCCAGGTGGAGCGCCAGCCGCCCGTCGGGCAGGGGGACCGGCACGTCACTGGGGACCCCGCCCCTCTGGACCCGGACGGCCACGCGCAGGCCGCCGAGGGACGCCGCGGAGGATTCGGTGTCGGCGAGCTTGGCGACGTACGGGTCCCCGGCGGGGGAGCGGACCAGCCAGGTCTACGAGTTCCACCCACCGGCGTGCTCCACCGACTCCATGGGCCCGTGCCACGCGCTCAGCACCGATCGCAGGCGTTCACCCATTCAGGCTCCTCCTCCACGGGTTCCTTCGCCGCGCCGGATCATCCGCCCCGCGGCATCAGGCCGAGTTCGGGCCCTCGGCCGCGAATCTGTACAGGCCTTTTGCACCGCTGACGCACAGGCTGTCGGCATCCGGAAACCACGCGCAGGAGCGCAACGGTCCTGGGAGTCTTGCCGCCGTCAAGCTGATAGCGCGTTTTGGATCCCAAAGACGCATCAAGCCGTCGGAATACGTTGTTGCCAGCAAGGCGCCATCGAAGGAAATCGCGACGCTCGCTATGGCGGAGTCATCCCTCTTGAGAACGCACTTGAGGATTCCCTTCGCATCCCACAGGCGCACTTCGCCGCTCATATCGGCAGAGGCGAGCCACGAGCCATTCGGAGCGATCGCCACCGATCGAACGCCGCTCTTGTGTCCATGGAGGATGCCCCGAGGCGTTCCGTCGGCGTTCCACGTGAGCAACCTCCCGTCCTCCGCGGCCGTAACCCACCAGGTGCCATCGGGTGCGATCGCGATGCAATTCACCCATAATCGGCTGCCGGACAACACCTCACGCGGCTCTCGGTAGGCCATATCCCAGACATGAACCGAGCCGTTCCACGCTGCCGCGGCCAGCCACGACCCGTCAGGCGCGATCGCCACCGCTGTGGCGCCGCCGGGGTGCCCGATCAGCGCCCCGCCTTGAGAACCGTCCGACCCCCAGATGCAAACCTTCCCGTCCCAGCCCGCCGAGGCGAGCCAGGATCCGTCAGCTGCTATCGACACCTGATTGACCCAGCGATCGTGTTGATTCAATATCTCTCGAGGTGTTCCGTTCGCGTCCCAAAGGCGGACGGAGCCGTCACTGCAAGCAGACGCGAGCCAGGTGCCATCGGGCGAAACGGCGACCGATCTGATGTCCACACCGCGACTGGCGGATCCCGCCTGCCAGAGGGTCCCGGATATCCACACCCGAAGACTTCCATCCAGGCCCCCCGACGCGAGCCACATGCCATGAGGTGCGATCGCCACCGTCGACACCCCACCACAGTTGTATTGGGCGACACGCTTTTTCGTCGCGTCCGCCGTCCACAACCGAAGAGATCCATCGAGCCCTCCCGACGCGATCCATTCACCATCGGGAGATATGGCTACGGAACGCACCGTACCCCGATGTCCGCGCAAGATCGCGCGCTCACGTCCGTCTGCCTGCCAAAGCTGAATGATGCCCGAGTCGCCCGCTGCGGCGAGCCAACCGCCATCTGGCGACACCGCCAAGTCGGACAAGCGCCGGGAGCGTCCGAAGAGCACCCGGCTGATGCCTCCGTTCTGGTCCCACAGTCGCACCGCGCCATCCGAGTCCGCCGAAACCAACCATGGCCCCCGAGCGGGAATGGCCAAACTCTGGACCTCGCCGCTGCGGGCGTGCAGACGCCCTCGCCGTGAGCCGTCGATCTCCCACAGCAAAATGGTTCCATCATTTCCAGCGGACGCGAGCCAGGAGCCGTCGTGCGATACGGCAACGGAATTGACCCGCCCCTGGTGAGCCTTCAACGACAAGAGTCCGGTTCCGTCCGCAGACATCATGTGAATGGCGCCCTTGTCGTCTCCGGCCACCACCCAGTCGCCGGAGGGCGCGATGGCCACAGACGTCATCCCGGCACTATGTCGAATAAGTGTCGTCTGCTCGAGTCCGCCCACGCTATATTTATTGAGCACTCCGTCAAGTCCCGCCGACACGAACCACGACCCTTCCGGCGCGACAGCTATCGCGGCTACGGCGGAGCGATGTCCTCGAGTCGACAACCATGAGTTGGGAGCCTCATCCGCGAACGGCCATTGTGGCCTCAAACGCCATGCCGACGATCGTGCCAGATGGTCATGGATACTCTTGGAGAACTCGGGTATATCGTGCAGGCGAGTCAGCAATGTGCCTGCCACGATGTCGCCCGTGTCGGCGGTGTTGAAAAGATGAGCATTTTGCAGAATAGCGCTGCCGAGCTTCTCGGCGAGCGGGGTCCGCATCTCCGCCAGGTCTTTCTCGGCGGCGAATACTCCGGAGCGAGTAATTCTATCCCTGAGCCACTCGAAATCGCTGACGAGGCGCTCCAGTCGGTCGGCCAGGCGGGCTTCCTTGAAGTGGTAGACAAGGTTGTCCATGAAGTAGTCGGAACCGATCGGCGACCGCCACCATCGTCGGTTCCTCGACGCCTCATGTGAGGAGACCTGAATTGCCTCAAGGAGAAGCTCGTTGCAGCGGGCGATACCCTGCTCCGTCAACGTCATTCGTGCGTATCTGCGAATGATCGAGTGAAGCTGGACGAGTTGGAGGCCGTCACTCCATCTCCTTGAGACAAGCGACAGCTCCTCCAGGCGTTCACAGAGTTGGGCTGTCTCCTTGGCTGCCAATCTTCCTGTGCGTGCCCAGAGAAATTCCACCACGCTCGTCGGTATCGCCGTGTCCTCGGGAAATATCGAAAGCTCCAGAAATCGCTGTCGCTCATCTGGCCCAAGAGTTTCGACGCTGTACTCCATTGTGTCGGCAACCAACTTTTCCCGCCTCGATCGTGACCGCGCATCGAAGGCGACCGGGCCTCTTTCCCTGAGATGTCCAATGGCCTGGTCTGCGGCAAGGCTGATGTCGCTTCCTCTCGCCAGATCCTCGCGCAGGCGCCGGTTCACCAGGCTCAGCAGCAAGGGCAGGCGGCCCGTGGCGTCGAGCAATTCGACTTCTGCCCTCCTCGGAAGTGCTGGTAGACCGCTGCCGAGAATACGTGAGGCCGTGTCGTCGTACAGTCGGTCCACGTCTACCGCTCGGGTGGAAACAGATAAGAGGGTGCGCATCCGGGTCGTGAACAAGAGGGAATAGGACGGCTCATTGGGCACGAGCAGCTCGAGAGCGCGGTCGTCCCATACGTCATCGACGACCAGCAGCGTCCTTTTACGCTCGGAGAGAGCTTGCCTGAGGTATTGGCTCGCCTGTTCGGGATCAGAGGTGGCTGGTCGTTCTCCGGTCATCACGCCCACTGCGTCATTGAGACGCTCTACCAGATCCCGGTCTTGTTTGTCGCGGCCCAACGTCATCCAGAGGATTCCGCCTTTGAAAAAGCGGCGAACATCAGGTCGGAAGCAGACAGCGGCGGCCAAGCTGGTCTTTCCTGACCCGCCATGACCGAATATCCCCACAACGAAGACGTTCTTCGTGCTACCGGCCGGATGGTGTACATTCGCCCATTTGTCGAGGACGATGCGAGCATCGAGGGGCTGAAACACGCGCTCGCGCTCTTCCTTTATGGAACCGGCAAGAGAGGACAATCGGCCCTGATCACCCATCAATGCTCTGATCGTCGCCGCAAGTTCAGGCCGATCAACCCAGGACTCCATTGCGGGCACGCTGAACAGCGCGCCCGCGCGGCGCCGCTCCTGCAGCCACGGGACGATCCACGTGAGTGAGCTGATCGCCAGGGCCAGCAGCGCGAGGCCCGCCACCCAGACCACCTTGTAGCTCACCACGGCGGCCGGAAGGTAGGTGCTCACGACATTGACCGGCAGGCCTACCAGGACCCCAAGAAGGCTGACCAGCACCAGCAACAGGCCTGGAAGTCTGTTCTTGGGACGTGCCATCGGTCACCTGGCCAGCCGCATGGGATACACCGATGGCGCATCGTATCTTGCACGGGACGGATGGCGCAGACCGTCGACGCATCGGGCCTGGCCATACAACGGTTGGTGATCCCGAGGCGAAGGATCGAGATCGGTCAGTGGTCACCTCGAAGGATCTTGTCTTTCGCTCGCGAATGGCCAATAGTTAAACACAATCAGTCAGATTCGATCGCCCTTGCGACCGGATCTGACTGATTCCCGTCACCCCCCGGAGCCAGCTTGAGGTGACCATGAGACGCACGGCTGCTGCGCTCGCCCTGCTCGCGACGCTGGTCGCGCCCACCGCCCTGATCCCCGGCCCCGCCTCCGCCACCCCCAAGGCGCCGCCTCCGGCGTACCCGGAGGTCGGCAGGGGCACCGCGTTCCTCGACCATCGCGCGTTGCTGTCGGGCCTCGCCGAGCCCGAGTGGTACGAGGCCAACATCCCCTTCCTGGAGGTGCCCGACCGGGAGATCCAGGACGTCTACTACTACCGCTGGAGCACCTTCAAACGGCACATCCGCTACACCGACTCCGCCACCGGCCACGTCATCACCGAGTTCCACCACGCCCCGGGGTACGCCGCGCCGCTCGGCGGCATCGTGGCCGCCGCCGGCCACCACGTGTACGAGGGCCGCTGGCTGCGCGACCGCCGCCCGATCGACGACTACCTCGCCTACTGGCTGCAGGGACCCGGCGCCGGCCCCAAGCCGAAGGAGGACTACGTCAATGAGGACACCGACGACTGGGCGCACCAGTACGCCTGGTGGGCGGCCGACGCCGCCTACCAGCGCTATCTGGTCACCGGCGAGGCGTCCTTCGTCGAGGGCCTGCTGCCCGACCTCGTCCGCCAGTACGACAAATGGGGCGGCCAGTACGACAAGGAGCTCGGCCTCTACTGGTCGGTCCCGGTGTGGGACGCGATGGAGTACACCGCCTCCTCGTACGAGACCGACCCCGCCGACCCCTACCACGGCGGCGCCGGTTACCGCCCGACGCTGAACGCCTACCAGTACGGCGATGCCAAGGCGATCGCCGCCATCGCCAGGATGCGCGGCGACCAGGCTCTGGCGAGGACGTTCGAGAAGCGGGCGGAGTCGCTGCGCGACGCGCTGCACCGCCACCTGTGGGACCCGGAGCGCTCGTTCTTCTACCACAAGGCCCGCGCCGACCTGGACCCGCAGCGCAAGCTCGTGTCGACCCGGGAGCAGATCGGGTTCGCGCCGTGGGCGTTCGGCATGGCCGAGCCCGGCACCGAGCGGGCGTGGGCACAGCTGCTGGACCCGCAGGGGTTCGCCGCGCCGTACGGGCCGGCGACCGCCGAGCGGCGCAGCCCGTTCTTCATGCGTGAGGCGTTCGTCGGCTGCTGCCGCTGGAACGGCCCGAGCTGGCCGTACTCCACCTCGACCACGCTCACCGCGCTGGCCAACCTGCTCAACGACCGCGACCAGGACGTGGTCACGGCCGCCGACTACTACCAAATCCTGCGCGGCTACGCGCTGACCCAGTACAAGAACGGCCGCCCGTACGTGGCCGAGGCGCACCACCCGGACGAGCCGCGCTGGATCTACGACGGCCCCGGGCACAGCGAGCACTACAACCACTCCACCTTCAACGACCTGGTGATCAGCGGCTTGATCGGGCTGCGCCCGCGGGCGGACGGAAAGGTCGTGGTGAACCCGCTGGCACCTGCCGAATGGGATCACTTCGCGCTGGAGAACGTGCCCTACCACGGTCACAACGTGACCGTCCTGTGGGACCGCGACGGCACCAGGTACGGCCAGGGCAAGGGCCTGCGCCTCTACGTGAACGGCAGGCTCGCCGCCGTGCGGCCCGGGCTCGGCGAGCTGACCGCCCGCGTGCCGGCCGCCGTCGCCCCGGACCGCCGCGAGCGGCTCGTCAACGACGCCGCGAACCCCCATGGCACCGGCCATCCCAGGCCGTTCGCCTCGTACACCAACGGCTTCGACGACGTGTGGGACGCCGTGGACGGGCGGATCTTCTACGACGACATCCCGCACAGCCGGTGGACCAACTACCGCTCCCCGAACCCCGAGGACCATCTCGGCGTGGACTTCGGGGTGCCGACCCGGGTGAGCGACGTACGGTTCCACGCCTACGACGACGGTGGCGGGGTGCGGGCGCCGGCGTCGTACCGGCTGGAGTTCTGGGACGGCGCGGCCTGGCGCGAGGTGCCGGGTCAGGTGCTCACGCCGGAGCGGCCGGCGGGAGCGGAGCTCAACCGGATCACCTTCCCGGAGCTGACGACGACCCGGATCCGGCTGGTCTTCGCCAACCCGCCGGGCGCGTACGTCGGCGTCACCGAGCTGCAGGCCTGGTCGCCCACCGCCGGCGACACGCGGCTGGACGCGGTCGTCACCGAGCACGCCCGGCCCGGCGCGCCCGCGACCGTGGCCACGACATTCGCCAACCGCGGCGGCAAGCCCGCCACCCGGGTCAAGACGGCGCTGGCCGTGCTGCCGGGCTGGTCCGCCGAGCCGGTCGGGCGCGCGGAGACGCCCGTCGTGCGGCCCGGCGGCGAGTTCACGGTCCGCTGGCGGGTGTCGCCGCCGCCCGGGACCACGTTGCGCGCCGGCATGTACCCGGTGCGGGCCCTGGCGACCTACGACCGGGC
The DNA here is from genome assembly GCF_008065375.1 of Nonomuraea sp. SYSU D8015. GTDB lineage: Bacteria > Actinomycetota > Actinomycetes > Streptosporangiales > Streptosporangiaceae > Nonomuraea. Next base: position 133,298 of record NZ_VJYI01000011.1, on the reverse strand, counting down.
GGCGCGGGCGGTGAGCGCGTACGCGCAGGTGGAGGTGGCGCCCGACCCGGTCGCCTACCCGAAGGCCGAGGTCCGGGACACGTTCGCCACGGACACCTCGGCGGGCTACACCGTGCACCGGCCCTTCGACGGCGAGGCCGCGCCGGCGATCGCGGTCGGCGGCGGCCGGTTCGCCGGCAGCGGTGCCCAGCCGTACTTCGGTCTGGTCACCGGACCGGCCGGGCCGTCGTCGGCCGAGGCGATGAGCATGGTGACGGCCGGGTCGTTCGCCGGGACCGGCAGCCCGGAGGACAGCGTGTTCGTCGGCTGGGTCAAGGACAAGGACAACTACGTGACCGCCTGGTACAACCACACGCGCCAACAGTCCGGCATCAACGTGCGGGTCGGCGGCCGGTTCCTGGACACGCCGGGCGACGCCGCGCTGACCCTGAAGCCGGGCGACCGGTTCGCGCTGGTGCTGTCCGGCGACACCATCACCTCCTACGCCCACGCGGACGGCGCGTGGCGGCGGCTGCGCACGGCCGGCATCGGCGACACGCTCGCCACCCCGCAGGCCCGCGCGGGCTACCGCCACGGCTTCGGCCTCCGCGCCACCTCGGGCACGATCGCGGTCGCGGGGCTGGAGGGCCGGAGCTCCTGACCCGCCGCCCGCCGGCCATGACGAGCCCGCCCGTGCCCCGGGGTCTCCGGTGCACGGGCGGGCTCGGTCACCTGGTCAGCCGCTGTAGGGAGCGACCGTGATCTTGTCGATGTTCGGGGCGTACTGCGAGCGCAGCAGCACCCCGGGGAAGGTCTCCGACGCGTACGTCTTGCCGTCGAAGTTCGGCAGCTCCTCGGCGGAGAACCGCACCGTGTTCGCACCCTCCTTCAGCTCCACCGGGACCGTGAGCTCCCAGAAGTTGTTCTCGTGGAAGGAGTGCGGGAACAGGACGCGCTGCGGGGCGGCGCCGTTCACCGAGATGTCGGCGTGCCGGGCGAGCGGATCCGGGTTGTAGTGCGTCGCGGGCGACTGCTCCGGGTTGGAGTAGCGGACACGCATGGCGTACGTGCCCGGCTTGTCCGCCTGCACCGCGAAGGTGAGCGTGTTGGCGTTGCCCGGCGTGCCGCCGACCCCGGTGACCGCGGACTTGCCGCTGGCCAGGGTGAGCTGCGACGCCTTCGCCGTCCCCGCGAGCTGGGCGGACTCCGCCTCGTACGCGGTGCCCGGCAGCGCGTCGGCGGCCGCGCGCACCTCCAGACGGTCGATAAGGCTGGCGCCCGTCCTGGCGGTTACCGTGACCTTGTTGATGCCGCCGGACAGCGACACCGTCCTCGTGGCGGCGCCGCGCCGGGCGTCGTCCATCACCTGGATGCCGTTGACGGCCACCGCCGCCTTGCCGCGGAGCATCTTCAGGTCGAGGGTGGCCGCGGCGTCCCGGGCGGAGTAGACCCAGAACGTCGCCGACTTCCCGCGACCGGCCGCCACGGCGCCCGAGCCGCCGACGCCCTCGCCCTTGACGTCGTAGGCGATGCGGGCCCCGCCCAGGTCGGCCAGCTCGGCCTCGTAGATCGAGGTCGCCGCCGCCGGGTTCGCCAGCGACAGCCGGATCCGGTCCACGATCGCATCGCCCTTGGTCGCCTTCGTGCCGTCGAGGCTCCGCGCGGCCAGGGAGATCACGTGCTTGCCCGCCTTGAGCTCCACGGTGGTGTCGGCGTGGTCCCACACGACCCACTTGTAGCCGAGCGGCAGGAACAGCTCCTGCTCGGCGGCGCCGTCCACGCGGAGGAAGACGTTGGTGGGCCCCTGCTCGCGCACCCGGTCGAAGGTGTTGAGCGAGTTGGCGAAGACGCTCAGGTCGTAGCGGCCGTCCTGCGGGACCTCGACGGTGAAGTCGAGCACCCCGTCGGAGCCGGTCCGCAGCCCGCCGACGTTGAAGCGGCCGGAGGTGTAGAACTTCGACACGTCCGAGGGCGAGCCCTCGGGGCCGTTGCGGCTGTAGCCGCCGCCGGTGTACTTGGCGTCCTCGGCCTCGTACGACTGCTCCCACAGCTTGGGCGCGGGCGCCGTCACCGTGCCCGTGCCCGCGGGGCTGAGCACGATCTCGTACGCCGACGACTCCTTCAGTCGCGGCAGGTCGCCGCTGCCGAAGTCGAACACCACGGTGCCGTCCTCGACCTTGACGTCACGCTCGGCGATGATCTCCGGCTGCGCCGAGTCGCCGATCTGCCCCGTCCATGGGATCTCGCGGATCCAGGCGTGCACGCCGGCGCCGAAGACGCCGGCGGGGACGTTCTCGAAGCGGATGTGCCCGGCGCTGCTCGCGCCGCCGAAGATCGCGCGGGCCTGCTTCTTGGCCGGGTCGAGCGTGGCGACGCCCTGCAGGGTGTAGTTCTGCCCCGGGAACGGCGGCGTGACCTGCACGGTGTGCCCGCTCATGCTGCCGTAGGCGTTGAGCAGCCACCACTGGCCGTTGGCGCGGTTCGCCTGCACGGCGGAGTCGGAGAGGTTGCCGTCGATGTTCCAGTACGCGATGTCGGCGTCGACCTTCGACTCCTCGATGGCCGACACCCACTGGATCATCTGGCCGGGCACCGAGGTGTGGTAGTTGAAGGCGTACTCGTTGACGTTGATCGGCAGCTTCTTCCCGGCGTACTTCGTGCCGGCGAAGACCTCGGCCTCCATGTCGCGGTAGCGCTTGACGCTCTGCCGCACCTGCTCGGGGTGGCTGAGCTCGTGCCAGGTCATCACCTCGGGCACGGTGCCGGCCTGGACAGTGTGCTGCAGGAAGCCCTTCACCTGGGAGTAGAGCACGCTGGTGTTGGGGCCGGCGATCCGGGCGTCGGGCATCTTGCCCTTGATGAGCGCGTGGACCTCGTCCCACGCCTTGAAGTAGTCCGTCGGGTCGTTGAGCCAGCTCTTGCGGTTGTAGCTCCACTCACCGGTGCCGAACATGTTGCCCTCGGGCTCGTTGAACGGCACGAAGACGATGTTGTCCTGATATTTCGGGTCAAGCTGGAGAACCTGGTCGACCTGCTTGGCGATCTTCTCCTTGTACAGGTCCATCTTCTCCTGCGGCGTGCTGCCCGGCCACTGGTACGGGAAGCCGCGGTGGATGTCGGTCATGTAGATGTACACGTCGCCGTTCGTGCTGTCGGCGAGCGGCTTGACCACTTCCAGGGCGTCGGCGCCCGGGTGCTGCGGGCCGTCCTGGGCCTTGGTCGAGACCGTGCGCAGGCGCATGCCCTCGATCAGGTTGTTCGTCGGCACCCCCGGCCCGTACAGCCCGTACAGCGTGCCGGACGCGCCGCCGTGGAAGGCGCCGGTGTCCTTGGCCAGGTCGATGACGAGCTGGCCCTCGCGGACCACGGTGACGTTCGCCGTGACCGGCTTGCCGCCGGCCGTGCCGGTCGCGGTGAAGGTCCCGGCCTTGGCGTAGTCCTCGGGTTTCACGGGCGACCAGGTGATGGGCAGGTCGCGGTCGTAGCCGTCGGAGAACGTGGCGCGGACCGCGGCCGGCAGGGGCGGCGCGGTGCCGATGGTCGTCCGCACCGCGAACGTGTCCTGCGTCAGGCCCGTCGCCGCCGGCGTCTGACCGCCGGCGAGGGCTGCCACCTGCTCGGCCGTCAGCGCGGCCCCGTAGACGCGGAAGTCGTCGATCGCGCCGTCGAACAGCGGGTCCTGGTAGAACGAGCGCCCGATGAACCCGGCGGACGTCGTGGCGGCGTCGATCAGCTGCGCGGCCGTCACGTTCGTGGCGGCCGAGGCGACGGCGGCGCCGTCGAGGTAGGTGGTCACGCGCTTGGCGGCCGTGTCGAGGGTGACCGTCAGCGTCTTCCAGGCGTCGGCCGGCAGCGGGGCGTACCCGGTGACCTTGGCCTCGCCGCCGCCGCCCGAGGTGGTGATCGCCGTGCGCAGCAGGCCGTCGCCGTTGTACGGCGTGGAGAACAGGTAGCGGTTGGTGTCCTTGCCGAGCGCGTAGATCCACTGCCAGGGGGCGGTGGTGCCGTCCCACTTCACCCGCGCCGACACGGTCAGGTCGGTCTTGTCCTTGATCGCGGCCAGTGGAAGCCGCACGTACGCGCCGTTGGAGGTGGGAGCCCCGCCGGGCAGGCTGAGCGCGTGACCTCCTCCGGCTCCCTCGACCAACGCCGCGGTGGAGCCGTTGACCAGCGTCCCGTGCAGCCCGTTGCCGGAGGAGTCGGTGACGGATCCGGTGGTGACGTCGTCGGCGTCGAACTCGTAGACGAGCACGGGAGCGGGCGGATCGGCGCTGGCCGCGTCCGCGACACCCGTGGTTAACGCGATGGTGAGGGCGGCCGGGAGGAGCCCGGCGCGCATGGCCTTGGTGATGCTCGGAGATGTCATCACATGTCCCTCTGAATGTGAGCGCTAACAAACCTGAGGGAGTCGATCAGCAACGCAACTGAGGGTTTCGCGTAGGTTACGTAGCCGCGTCCCGCACGTCAATGGGCCGATCTTTGGTGTTTCCTACGTGTCACGATTCGGTATCGCCGCCGATGTCCGCTCTTGACGCCTGCCATCTGGTGGAGAAACAGTCGAGCCACATCGTTGAACCGGTTCGCTCGCTCCGGTGATCGCACGTTGACGCCGGTGTGGCGTAAGCCTGTGAACCCCCAGGAGAAGGCGCCATCCGGTCAGCGATGCGAGGGAGTCTGCAACGCAACTGTCGAACCGGTTCAATGATCGGAGGTGAGAGTGGCGACGATCGGAGACGTGGCCCGGGAGGCCGGGGTGAGCCGCAGCACGGCGTCGTACGCGCTGTCGGGCAAGCGGCCCATCTCGGAGGAGGTCCGCCGGCGCGTGCTGGCGGCCGCCGAGGCGCTCGCGTACACGCCGAACGCCGGCGCCCGCGCGCTCGCCACAGCCCAGACCAAGGTCCTCGGTCTGCTCGCGCAGTTCCACGAAGACGAGTTCGCGCCCGCGATGCTGCAGTACATCCTGGGCGTCACGGACACCGCCCGCGACCTCGGCTACGACACGCTGCTGGTCACCGAGGCCGACGGCGCGCGGGCTCTGCGGCGCATCACCGATTCCCGCATGGTCGACGGCGTCGTCCTCATGAACATCGCGCAGGACGACGCGCGGCTGCCCATCCTGCGCGCGGCGCCCCAGCCGGGCGCCCTGGTGGGTCTGCCGGGCGACTGCTCGGGGCTCGACGTGTTCGACCTCGACTTCGAGGAGGCCGGACGGGTGATGGTGGACCACCTCCACCGCCTCGGCCACCGCGAGCTCATCCTCATCTCGCACCCGGAGCACGTGGTCGAGCGGGGCGGCGCGTACGTGTGGCGGCTGCGCGACGCCGCGCTCGAACGCGCCCGCCAGCTGGGCGTCACCCTGCACGCGGTGTACGGCGAGTCCCGGCAACCGGCCGTGGGCCGCCTGCTCAACGGCCTGCTCGACGCCTACCCGGCGGCGACCGGCCTGCTGATCAACAACGAGGCGGCCGCGGCGGCGCTGCCCTCCGTCACCTACGCGCGAGGGCTGCGGGTGCCCGAGGACCTGTCGGTCATCGGGCGCTACTCCGCCGAGTTCGCCGCGACCTTCTCCCTGTCCTATTCGTTCATCGAGAGCGCGCCCGACCGCCTCGGATCCATGGCGGTGCGCCAGCTCGTCCGCCGCGTGGAATCGCCCGCGGCGCGAAACGAGCCGTTCGTCGTGCGCTTCATCTCGCCCGAGCTGGTCTCCCGCGGAAGCACCGCACCCCCCAGAAACGCCCGTTAGACCGCGGGCCACGACCCATCCCTTCCGGCGCGCTCCCGTGTGAGCGCTAACATTGGAGGAATCGATGAACCGTCCGTCGATGTCCACGAGGGCGGCCGTCTTCGGAACCGCCGTCCTGGCGCTGTCCGCTCTCGCCGCCTGCGCCTCCGCTCCCCAGGGTGGCGGCACGACCACCGGCGCCACCGCCTCCGGCGGCGGCGCGTACACGTGGTGGGACCCCTATCCGCAGCACGACGCGAACTCCGCGTGGGCCAAGCGGGTGAACTCCTGCGGCCAGCAGGCCGGCGTCACCATCCAGCGCACCGCCTACGACACGACCGCGCTGACCAACCAGGCCCTGCTCGCCGGCCAGGAGGGCAACGCGCCGGACGTCATCCTCCTCGACAACCCCGCCGTCTCGACGCTCGCGGACGCCGGCATGCTCACCACGATGTCCGACTTCGGCCTGGACACCTCCAGGTTCGACAAGAACCTCATCGCCGCCGGCGAACTGGACGGCAAGGCCTACGGCATCCCCATCGGCGCCAACACCCTCGCCCTCTACTACAACAAGAAGATCCTCGACGACGCCGGCGTCGACCCGGCCTCCATCAAGGACTGGGCCTCGCTCAACGCGGCGCTGAAGAAGGTCAAGGCCGCGGGCAAGAAGCCGATCACGTTCTCGGCCATCGGCACGGAGGAGGGCTCGTTCCAGTTCCTGCCGTGGTTCTGGGGCGCCGGGGCGCAGCTCACCCAGCTCGACTCGCCGCAGGCCGTCGAGGCGCTCAGCCAGTGGACCACGTGGGTCAAGGACGGCACCGCGCCCAACTCGGTCATCAGCAACTCCCAGAACACCACCTGGGAGGAGTTCCTGACCGGCGAGTTCGCCTTCGCCGAGAACGGCACCTGGCAGATCAACAGCGCCGCGAAGGCCGACTTCCCCACCGGCATCGTCCAGATCCCCGGAAAGGACGGCGGGGTCGCCCCCACCCCCACGGGCGGCGAGTTCATCACGGTCCCGGTGCAGAAGGACACCAGCCGCTACACCGCCACCAAGAAGATCCTCGAGTGCATGACCACGCCCGAGGGCCTGGTGGAGACCGGCACGACGTTCGCCTACTACATCCCCTCCACCGCCGAGGGGCAGAAGGCGATCCTCGACAAGGAGCCGACCCTGAAGCCGTGGGTCGAGGCCGTGCAGTCCGCCAAGGGCCGCACCAGCGACAACCTCGGCACCAAGTACCCGAAGATCTCAGAGGCGATGTGGACGGCGGTGCAGAAGTCGCTGAGCGGCGCGGCCAGCCCCGCCGACGCGCTCAAGGAGGCGCAGGCCCAGGCGAAGCAGGCCACCGGCAACTGATCCGATGACTTCTCCGCAAACCGGAACGATCACGGTGCGGCGGGCGGCGCACCCGTCGCCCCCGCGGCGGCGCTCGCCGCGGTGGACGGCCTTCGCCTTCCTCGCGCCGCTCGTCGTCTACCTGATCGTCTTCTACGCCTACCCGCTCTACCGCAACATCGAGCTCAGCGTGCACGACTACACGCCGCGCGCGTTCGTGCAGGGCAACCCCGAGTTCACCGGCTGGGAGAACTACCGGAACATCCTGTCCGACGACACCTTCCTGCGGGCGCTGCGCAACACGGCCGTGTTCACGCTCGGCTCCATCGCCGTGCAGTACGCGCTCGGGCTGGCCCTCGCGGTCTTCTTCCACCGCAACTTCCGCCTGTCCGCGGTGCTGCGCGCGATGTTCCTGGTGCCGTGGCTGCTGCCGCTGATCGTCTCGGCCTCGACCTGGTCGTGGATGCTCAACAGCGAGAACGGCATCGTCAACGCGGCCCTGCAGGCGTTCGGGATCGGCCAGATCAACTGGCTCACGTCCCCCGACACCTCGCTGCTGTCGGTGACCATCGCCAACATCTGGCTCGGCATCCCGTTCAACCTGGTGATCCTCTACGCCGGGCTGCAGAACATCTCCGCCGACCTGTACGAGGCCGCCGGCCTGGACGGAGCGAACGCGTGGCAGCGGTTCTGGCGCATCACCTTCCCGCTGCTGCGCCCGGTGTCGGCGATCACGCTGCTGCTCGGCCTGATCTACACGCTCAAGGTCGTCGACATCATCTGGATCATGACGAAGGGCGGCCCGGCGGACGCCTCGGCGACGCTCGCCATCTGGTCCTACCGCGAGGCGTTCGGCACCGGCCAGCCCGACTTCTCACCCGCGGCGGCCGTCGGCAACATCCTGATCCTCATCGCCTTCGCCGCCGGGCTCCTGCACGTGCACCTGCAGCGCAAGGAGGAACGCGCATGACCCCCAGGTCGTGGTGGAGGACCGCGCTGGGCGTCGTCCTCGTCGCGCTGATGCTCTTCCCGGTCTACTGGATGTTCAACGTCTCGCTCACCAAGACGGGTGACATGCGGGCCGATCCGCCCCACTGGTTCCCCTGGGACCCCACGTTCGAGGGGTACGCCGCGGCGTTCACCCAGCAGCTGCCGGCCCTGGCCACCAGCCTGTTCATCGGCCTCGGCACGGTCGCGCTCACGCTCGTCGTGGCCCTGCCCGCCGGCTACTCCCTGGCCAAGCTGCGGCCGCTCGGCGGGCGCGGGATCGACTTCCTGCTGCTGGTCGCGCAGATGATCCCCGGCGTCGTCATGGCCATGGGCTTCTACGCGATCTACATCAGGCTCGGCATGCTCAACACCGTCGCGGGCCTCATCGTGGCCGACTCGACGCTGGCCGTGCCCTTCGGGGTGCTGCTGTTCCGCGCGTTCATGGCGAGCATCCCGGCCGAGCTCATGGCCGCGGCGCAGATCGACGGGGCGAGCACGTGGCGCACGTTCCGGTCGATCATCCTGCCGCTGAGCCGCAACTCGGTGATCACGGTCTCGCTCTTCACGTTCCTGTGGGCGTGGTCGGACTTCATCTTCGCCTCGACCCTCAACCGCAACAGCGACGTCATCCCGATCACCCTCGGCATCTTCCGCTACATCGGCAACAACACCACGCAGTGGAACTCGATCATGGCGACCGCCGTGATCGCGTCCATCCCCGCGGCCTTCCTCCTCGTCCTCGCGCAGCGCTACATCGCCGCCGGGGTCACCGCGGGCGCCGTGAAGGACTGACCACCATTCATCGAAAGGCTCACCACATGACCAGCCCCGTGCTGCCGTCCCACGGCCGGGTACGCCCCCTCGGGCTCGCGCAGGTCTCCATCACCGGCGGATTCTGGGGGAGCCGGCAGGCCGTGAACGCCACAGCGACGCTCGCCCACTGCGAGGAGTGGATGGAGCGCCTCGGCTGGCTCGCCAACTTCGACCGCGTCGCCGACGGGACCACCGGCCCCGACCGGCCCGGCTGGTGTTTCTCCGACTCGGAGGTCTACAAGCTCCTGGAGGCCCTGGCCTGGGAGACCGCACGTACCGGCGATCAGGAGGCGGAGGCGGCGATCAAGCGGCTCACCGTCCGCATCGGCCGGGCGCAGGACCCGGACGGCTACCTCAACACCTGCTACGGGCACGGCGAGCAGCCGCCGCGCTACAGCGACCTGGAGGGGGGCCACGAGCTCTACAACATCGGCCACCTGCTGCAGGCCGCGGTCGCCCGGCTGCGCACGCACGGCGAGGACGAGCTGGTGCGCATCGCCCGGCGCGCCGCCGACCACGTGTGCCGGACCTTCGGACCGGACGGCATGCCCGGAATCTGCGGGCACCCGGAGATCGAGGTCGGCCTGGCCGAGTTCGGCCGCGCCGTGGGGGAGGACCGCTACGTCGAGCAGGCACGGCTGTTCCTCGACCGCCGCGGGCACGGGACGCTCAAGGACATCCCGCTGGGACGCGCCTACTTCCAGGACGACATCCCGATCAGGGAGGCCGAAGTCTGGCGCGGCCACGCCGTGCGCGCCCTCTACCTGACCGCCGCGGCGGTGGACGTCGCCGTCGAGCGCGGCGACGACGAACTGCTGCGCGCGGTGGAGCGGCAGTGGGAGCGCTCGGTCGCGCGCCGCACGTACATCACCGGCGGCATGGGCTCGCGCCACCAGGACGAGGGCTTCGGCGAGGACTGGGAGCTGCCGCCGGACCGGGCCTACTGCGAGACGTGCGCCGGCGTCGCCTCGATCATGGTCTCCTGGCGCCTCCACCTGGCCACGGGCGACGTCCGCTACACCGACCTGATCGAGCGCACGCTCTACAACGTCATCGCGACCTCCCCGAGCCCCGACGGCCGGGCGTTCTTCTACGCCAACCCCCTCCACCAGCGCACGCCGGGCAGGCCGGTCGATCCGGACGAGGTGAGCCCGCGCGCCGAGGCAGGAGTCAGGGCCGCCTGGTTCGACGTCTCCTGCTGCCCCACCAACGTCGCCCGCACCCTGGCCGGCCTGAACGGTTACCTCGCCACGACCGACGACGACGGCCTGCGGATCCACCAGTACGCCCCCAGCGCCCTCCGCGCCGAACTACCGGACGGGCGCCGGGTCGCCGTGGACGTCGAGACCGACTACCCGGCGAGCGGGACCGTCCGCGTCCGGATCGCGGCCGACGCGTCCGAGCCCTGGACGCTCGCCCTGCGGGTCCCCGCCTGGGCCGCCGGCGCCACGCTGACCGAGGACGGGCGGACGCGGCCGGTCGAGCCCGGCATGGCGGAGGTCCGGGGGGCGTTCCGCGCCGGCGAGGTGATCACCCTCGATCTGCCGATGGAGCCCCGCTTCACCTGGCCGGATCCGCGCATCGACGCCGTACGCGGCTGCGTCGCCGTCGAACGCGGCCCCGAGGTCCTGTGCGTCGAGTCCCACGACCTGCCGGACGCCGACGGGCTCGACGCCCTCGCCGTCGACGCCCGCTCCGTGCCGCCGGCCGAGCCCGGCGGCGCACGGGTCCGCGCCCGGCTGCGTGACCCCGCCGACCGGCCGTGGGCCTATGGCCCCGGCGCGGCCGCCCTCGCGCGGGACGCCGAGTGGTTCGACGTCCCGCTGCGCCCCTACCACTCCTGGGCCCATCGCGGCCCGTCCCGCATGCGCGTCTGGTTGCCCGTGTCCCCACCCCCCGAAGGAGAGTGACGCGAAATGTCCCGCATCCGAGTGATCGCCTTAGCCCTGGTCACCACGGCCACGACCCTGGTGACCGCCACACCCCCGGCCGCGGCGGCCGGCGCGACGCTGACCGTCGACGTCGCCCGGCCGTTCCGTCCCGTCACGCATGTCGCCTCCGGCGGCCTGTACGGCCTGGCGGAGAACTCCCGTCCCGCCGACTCGACCCTGCTGCCGATCAAGGTCAACTCGCTGACTCAGCCCGCGCCCGGCGTGGGGCAGCGCCCCAACGGCCAGCCGCCCGGCGGCGACTCGCTGCTGGTGGCGCCGCAGGCCACCAGGGTGGGCGCCGGCGAGTTCATCCGGATGCCCGACATCTATCCCGACTTCCCGTACCGGTGGGTGAGCTGGGACGACTGGCTGGCCAAGGTCAACACCATGGTCAACGCCCGCCTCTCGGCCACCACGGTCACGAACATCATCGGCTGGGAGCTCTGGAACGAGCCCGACTGGACCTGGAACGCCTCCGCCGCGGGCAGCTTCAACGACGGCTGGGTGCGCACGTTCCGCGCGGTGCGCGCGCTGGACACCCTGACGCCGATCGTCGGCCCCAGCACCGCCGTCTACAACCGCTCCTGGATGCAGTCGTTCCTCACCCACGCCAGGAACACCGGCACGCTGCCCGACATCATCTGCTGGCACGAGCTGGAGAACCCCACCAGGATCGCCGCCGACATCGCCGACTACCGCAACCTGGAGGCGTCGCTCGGCATCAGCCCGCGCCGCATCTCCATCAACGAGTACGCCGCCCCCGCCGAGGTGGACGTGCCCGGCCGCGTCGCCAGTTATGTGGCCAAGCTGGAACGCGGCGGCGTGGAGTCCGCGCACCGGGCCTTCTGGTACGAGTACGGCACCATGAACGGCCTGGTCGTCAACAACAACCAGCCGACCGGCACCTGGTGGCTGTACAAGTGGTACGGCGACATGGCCGGCAACATGGTCACCACCTCCTCCACCACGCAGACCGGCCTGGACGGGTTCGCCTCCTACGACCCCACGCGCCGGATCGTCAACGTGGTGTTCGGCAACGAGTCGGGCACCAACACCGTCAACCTCACCGGCCTGGGCGCGTTCGGCTCCAGCGTGCGCGTCACGCTGACGTCCACCCCGTCCAGCGGCCGCTTCACCGCGGTCACGGCCCCCACCACGATCTCCACGACGACGCGCACGGTCGGCGGCGGGCAGCTCAGCGTGTCGGTGCCGAACATGAGCGCCACCAGCGCCTACCAGCTCCTCGTCGAACCGGTCAGCGGGGTGCCGTCCTACCAGCAGCGCTATGAGGCCGAGAACGCCTCGGTGTTCCGCGCTCAGCGCCTCAGCGCCTCCAGCGCGTCCGGCGGCGGCTACGTGGGGCGGATCGACAACTCCGGCACGCCGCGCACCGACAGCTACGTCGACTTCGTGGTGAACGTGCCCTCCGCACGCTCGTACACGATGACCATCGGCTACGCCAACGCCACCGGCGCCACCTCCACCCAGGGCCTGGCCTACAACGGCGGGGCCTGGACCACCGTCAGCTACCCGCCGACCCCGGCCTGGGGCCAGTTCGGCGCCACCATCAGCACCACGGTCACGCTGCGGGCCGGGTACAACGTGATCCGGCTGGCCAAGGGCTCGCCGTACTTCGCGGGCGGCACCGGGTACGCCGAACTCGACTACATCCAGCTCACCTGATCGATGGCCGGCGGGGTGGGGATCCGGACGCGGGAAAGGCCTGCGCCGGCTTCCCCGCCCCGCTGCGCGGGGCGCCGGGAATGGCCGTGGCGGGCGGGGCGTTGTTCACCCGACCCCGCTGTGTGAACCGGCCTTTACCCCCTGAGGTAGATCTTTGCCTGGTTCATGGCGTTTTGTTTGCTTTTGTCCGGTTTGAGGGCTAACGTAGTACTCATTGACCGGCGAGTGACCCGTGCCTGACCTTCGGGAAGCACGGCTCGACCGGGAGCAGAACCCCGGTTCCCTCTGGGTTCTGCAGCGCTCCGCGTAGTGACCGTAATGGCATGATGCCCGGCTACGTCCGCCAAGTGAGCGCAATGTTCGTTGTCCCCTAACAAAGGACCTGGCTTTACTGTGTCTGCTCGCGTACGTTCTTTCGCCCTGCTCACGGCAGCGACCCTCGGCGCCCTCACCATCGGCTCCGCCGCGGCCCACGCCGACACCGGTACGGACAAGAACGTCCTGCTCATGGGCTCCACGACCGCGTCGTACTTCTGGGACGACGCCTCCGGCCGCGCCGGCGACACCGGCCTGCCGGCCGCCGGCAAGCCCATGCAGAAGGGGCTGGCCGCCAGCCCGAGCTGGCCGCTCATGACCGAGGGCTACGTCGTCTACAAGGGCAAGAAGCTGCCCTTCTTCGTCGGCGACCGCGGCCCCGGCGACCCCTCCAGCCGCGGCGTCATGCTCGACCTCGACGCCAAGACCTTCGCCGAGCTGACCGGCGGCACGTTCAACCCTGACACCCTGGGTGTGGACGGCGTCGGCGGCGAGGGCCACATCAAGGTCCAGTACGTCATCACCAAGTGGGGTGACGGCGTCGGCAGGAAGAACCACCCCGTCGCCTTCTCCACCGGCGCCTGGTCCGAGAAGGACGCCAGCCCGGCCAAGCCGCCGCAGGTCAAGACGGTGTCGGTGAAGAACCAGGCCGGCTGACCGAGCCGTACCACGTCAGGTCCGTCCACGAGGAGGGCGCCCCGCCGGGGGCGCCCTCCTCGCCTGTATCGTTACAAAACCGATCAACAGGAAAGGACGGTCATGACAGAGGTCCCCCGGCCGCTCTACCGCGACCCCATGCACGACGGCGCCACCGATCCCACCGTGATCTGGAACCGCGCCGAGCGCACGTGGTGGCTCGTCTACACCAGCAGGCGCGCGACGGCTCCCCGCCGCGAGGACGTCAGCTGGATCCACGGCACCGATCTGGGCGTGGCCTCCTCCGCCGACGGCGGCGTGACCTGGCTGTACCGGGGCACGATCGAGGGGCTCGACCTGGAGTGGGGCCGGCACACGTACTGGGCGCCGGAGATCGTCGACGACGGCTCCACCTACCACATGTACGTCAGCGTCATCCGCGGCGTCCCCGACGCCTGGCGCCCGCACGAGCGCCGCATCCGCCACTACACCAGTCCCGACCTGGTCCGCTGGACCTACCGCTCCACCCTCGACCTCTCCTCCCCGTACGTGATCGACGCCTGCGTGGCGGCGCTGCCGGGCGGCGGCCACCGGCTCTGGTACAAGGACGAGGCCGACGGCTCCCACACCTGGGCCGCCGACAGCGACGACCTCCACACCTGGAAGGTCAGGGGCCCGGCGGTGACGGTCTCCGCGCACGAGGGACCGAATGTTTTCGCTCTCGGCGGCCGCCACTGGATGATCGTGGACGAGTGGCACGGGCAGCGCGTGCTCCGATCGGACGACCTGGAGACCTGGGAACCCCTGGGCCTGATCCTCGACGGGCCGGCGCCCGGCCACCACGCGGACGTGGTGGTGACGGGGGAGGAGGCCCTGATCTTCTACTTCACCCATGTCGACGGGCCGGACGGCGACCGGCGGCGGTCTGCCGTGCACGCCGCCCGCCTCCGCATCCGCGGCGACGAGCTGACCTGCGATCGTCACGAGAAGCTCACCGGCCCGATCCTCCCCGTTGAAGGTCCGGCAACACAACCTTGACATGCGCCGTTTTTTATCGATACAAGTTTTTATCGATACAAGCACGGCGAAGGGATGGAAACCCGACATGGGCGGCGTGATAGCCGAGCCGGCGTCGCCGGTAGGGCGGCACCTGGCGGATCCGTCCCTGGTGGTGGCGGGCGGGCGCTACTACCTGTACCCGACGACCGACGGCCACCCCGGCTGGGGAGCCACGAGCTTCTCGGCGTACTCCTCGTCCGACCTCGTCGACTGGCGGGACGAGGGCGTGGTCCTCCGGCTGGGCGTGGACGTCCGATGGGCGGCCCGGCACGCCTGGGCCCCGGCGATCGTCGAGCGGCACGGCGCCTTCTACCTCTACTTCACCGCCGAGCAGAACATCGGCGTGGCCCGCGCGGACACGCCGACCGGCCCCTTCGAGGACCTCGGGCGGCCGCTGGTCGCGGCGGGCGACTTCCCCGGCGTCGCCATCGACCCGTCGGTGTTCACCGACGACGACGGCGTCACGTACCTCTACTGGGGCAACGGCGTCGCCCACGGCGTCCCCCTCCACGACGACCTCATGTCCTTCGACCCCGATCAGGTCGTCTCCTGGGTGCCGACCGGCTTCCGCGAGGCGGCGACGGTCCACCGCCACCACGACCGCTACTACCTGTCGTGGTCGGAGAACGACACCCGCGAACCCGACTACCGCGTCCGCTACGCCGTCGGCCCCGGCCCGCTCGGCCCCTGGCAGGACCGCGGCGTCCTGCTGGAGAAGAGCCCCGGGCGCGGCATCGTCGGCACCGGCCACCACACGATCCTGCGCGCCCCGGGCGACGGCGACCGCTGGATCATCGCCTACCACCGCTTCGCCATCCCCGGCGGAGACGGATTCCACCGAGAGATCATGTTCGACTGGCTCGTTCACCGTCCCGACGGCGATCTCGAACCGGTCAGCCCCGCGCGGACCCCCATCCGCGCACCCATCCCCCCACGGTAAGAACGAGTGCCTGAGAGGTGAGCGGTGTCCCTACGCAGGATGTCCCTTCCCAGAACGAAATCCCTGCTCACGAGCTCAGTTGCCGTGCTGGCGGCCGCCGCCCTGACCCTCACCGGATGCGGGTCGGGAAGCGGCGACGGCGGCGGCAAGACCAAGCTGAGCTTCTTCTCCTGGGAGGACGAGGCGACGATGAAGCCGCTCATCGAGGCCTTCGAGAAGAAGAACCCCAGCATCGACGTCGAATTCTCGCACGCCCCGCCCGTGGCCGAGTACATCGCGGCGCTGCAGACCAGGCTCGTCTCGGGCACCGGGGCGGACGTGTTCGTGATCGCCGCGGAGAACAAGACCAACCTCGTCCAGGGCGGCTTCGTCAAGGACCTGACCGGTAAGCCGTTCATGGCGAACATGTCGAAGTTCAACACCGAGACCTGGTCCGTGGACGGCAAGGCCTACGGCATGTCGATCTCGTCGTGGTCGGCCGGCATCCTCTACAACAAGGACCTCCTCACCAAGGCGGGCGTCACGGAGTTCCCTGCGAAGTGGGACGATTTCATGGCGCTGTGCCAGAAGCTCAAGTCGGCGGGCATCACGCCGTACATGGAGTCGGTGACGGGCATGCCGCTCACCGTCGCGGCCCTGGTCGGCCACGAGAACGCGCGCCAGGGCGGCGACGTGGACGCCCAGATCTTCGCGGGCCAGAAGAAGTTCGGCGACCTGTGGAACGGGCCGCTGACCACCTACAACCAGCTGTTCACCAGCGGCGTGATGAGCAAGGACGTGGTCGGCCTGAAAGGCGAGCAGGTCGTGGACGAGTTCGCCAACGGCCGCGTCGCGATGATCGCCGCGGGCCCGTGGGACGTGACGACGCTGCGGGAGAAGGCGCCGAAGATGAACATGGTCTTCGCCGGCGTGCCCACTCCCGACGGCAAGCCGTTCTGGGGCGGCGCCGCCTCGCCCGGCTGGGCCATCAACGCCAAGACCGAGCACGAGAAGGAGGCCGAGGCGTTCCTGACCTTCCTCGGCAGCAAGGAGGGCGTCACGCTGTTCAACCAGAAGACGGCCGCCATGACCACCACGTCCGACGTCACCCCCGTGATCGACAAGGTGCTGGAGCCCAACCTCCAGGCGCTCAAGGACGGCAACTTCTACCTGCCGCAGGTCGCCTGGCCGCGGGTCCAGGACGCGCTCAACACCGAGGCCGTCGCCCAGCTCCAGCTGATGGTGCAGGGCCAGGCCAAACCGGCGGACGTGGCCGCCGCGCTCGACAACCGGCTGGCCCAGGGCTGACATGACCGCGCTTGGCAGAAGGGCGCCCGCGCTGACGGGCGCCCTGTCCTGGCTCACCTCGCCGAAGACGCTCGAAGGGCTGCGGCTGCAGGCGTTCCTGGTGCCGATCGGGATCGTGTTCGCGGTGTTGTTCGCGATCCCGCTGGCGCAGTCGCTCTACTTCAGCGTGACCGACTTCAACGGTTACTCGCTGGACGTCAACTTCGTCGGGCTGGAGAACTACCGGAAGATCTTCACCGACCCGTCCATGCTGGCGGGCCTGGGGTTCACGCTGCTGTACGCGATCGGCACCACCGTGATCGTCACGGTGCTGGCGATCCCGCTGGCCGTGCTGCTCAACAAGCGCTTCTTCGGCCGGAACGTGGTGCGCGCGGTCTTCTTCTTCCCGGCCATCCCCAGCATCGCGATCCTGGGCCTGGTGTGGGGGTTCATCCTGTCCCCCCTCGGGTCCGGCGCCATCAACTGGCTGCTGGACGCGGTCGGCGGGTTCGGGCCCGTGCCGTGGCTGTCGGACGGCACGCTCGCCCAGCTGTCCGTCATCGTGGTCGCCGTCTGGTCCTCCACCGGCTGGCACGCCATCCTCTACCTCGCGTACCTGCAGTCGATCCCCGGCGACTACTACGAGGCCGCGAGGGTCGACGGCGCCTCGCCGCGCCAGTCGTTCTTCAGGATCACGCTGCCGCTGCTCGCCCCGGCGATCACCGTCAGCTCGCTGCTGCTGATGACCGGCGGGCTGAAGGTCTACGACCTGCCCTACACCCTCACCAAGGGCGGGCCCGGGTACGCGACCTTCACCATCACCCAGTCGATCATCCAGAGCGGCATCGCCCAGGCCAAGTTCGGCCAGGCCTCCGCGCTCGCGGTGGTCTTCATGCTGGTCGTGGGGGCGATCGTGGCGGTCCAGCTCGTCCTGTCCCGCCGTCTGGAGGACCGCGTCTCATGAGGAAACAGCGCTCCTCGCCGCTCCTGTCGCTGCTCATGATCCTGGCCGCGGCCGTGGTCGGCGTGCCGTTCTACTACATCGTCGTCAACACGTTCAAGACGCAAGCCGAGACCTCGTCCTCGCCGCTCGCGCCGCCGACGAGCCTCTACCTCGACAACTACATCCGGGTGTTCGAGAACACGCCGATCCTGCAGTCGTTCCTCAACACTCTCTACGTCACGGTCGCGTCCATCGTGATCATGCTGGTCATCGGGTCGATGGCGGCCTACGCGATGCTGCTGCGCCACACCCTGGTCAACCGGGTGATCGCGGTGCTGCTGGTGATCGCGTTCCTGGTGCCCGGGCAGGCCACGCTGATCCCGGTCTACCGGATCCTGGTGGAGCTGGAGCTCGTGGACACCCTGGAGGGGCTCGTCTTCCTGTACGCGGCCGGCTCGATCTTCTGCTACTTCCTCATCCAGGGATACCTCCGGTCGCTGCCGATCTCGATCTTCGAGGCCGCGCGCATCGACGGCGCAGGGCCCTGGCAGATCTACTGGCGGATCGTGCTGCCGCTCATCCGGCCGATCCTCATCACGGTCGGCGTGTTCCAGACCATGTGGATCTGGAACGACTTCATCACGCCGAACGTGTTCATCAGCTCGCCCGACAAGCAGACCCTGGTGCTGCAGGTCTACAAGGCCGTCGGGCAATACTCGGTGGACTGGCCGGCGTTCATGACACTCAGCGTGATCGTGCTGATCCCCGTGGTGATCTTCTTCGTCGCGATGCAGCGCCACATCGTCAACGGGCTCCTGCAGGGAAGCGTCAAGGGCTGAGGCCGTGAGAGGATGCCGACCGTGCGGGTGATCGACGAATGGTGACGATCCAGGACGTGGCGAAGGCGGCGGGCGTGTCCGCCATGACCGTGTCCCACGTGATCAACGATCATCCCCACGTCAAGCGCGAGACCCGCGAGCGCGTGCTGCGGGCCATCGCCGACCTCGACTACCGCGTCAACGTGGCGGCCCGCAACCTGCGCACCGGCCGTACGGGGACGATCGGGCTCGCCGTCGCGGAGATCGACCGCCCCTACTACGGGCAGCTCGCCGCCGCGATCATCGCGGCGGCGGCCCGGCACGACCTCAAGGTGGCGATCGAGCAGACCGGCGCCTCGCGCGAGGGCGAGCTCGACGCCCTGGCGCTGTCCCGCAACCGGCTCTACGACGGGCTCATCCTCAGCACGGTCGGGCTCGGGCCGGCCGACACCGACCTGCTCAAGGTCGACTACCCCATGGTCATCCTGGGGGAGCGCATCTTCGACGGGCCGGTCGACCACGTCGCGATGCCCAACGTCGAGGGCGCGCGGGCGGCGACCGCGCACCTGATCGAGCGGGGCTGCCGCCGCATCGCGCTGGTCGAAGGCCGGCTGGGCGACGAGGTCGACGTCTCCAGCCTGCGCTTCGACGGCTACCGGGAGGCGCTGGAGGAGGCGGGCATCCCCCTCGACCCGCGGCTCCTCATCCACATCGAGGCGTTCACGATGGAGGAGGGCGCCGCGGCCGCGCGGCGGCTGAGCGACTCCGGGGCCGAGGTCGACGGCGTGTTCTGCGTGACCGACACGGTCGCGATCGGGGTGCTGCGCGGCTTCGCCGACCGCGGGGTGCGCGTGCCGCAGGACGTCAAGGTGATCGGGTTCGACAACATCGCCGAGGGCGCCTACACCGTGCCCTCCCTGTCGTCGATCGACCCCGACCATTCGCTCATGGCCAGCACGGCCGTGCGGTTCCTGGTCGGGCGGGTGGCGGAGAAGGGCAAGAAGCGGCCGGTCGCGCGGGAGTTCATCAGCCGCTTCACGGTGGTGGCGCGCGAGTCGACCGGCGGCTGATCCGCCGCCGGTCGGCCCCGGCGGCTCACCTGCGGGGCGTCCGGATGCGGGGCACCGGCACCCGCGACCAGTCCATGTCCGAGGCGAGGTAGAAGCTCGGGTACGCCGGCTGGTTGTAGCCCGTCTGCTGCCTGGCCACGTCCACCCGGTACTGCGGGTCGTGCATCAGCGTGTACAGCTTGCGGTTCGTGACCTCCGTGCTGAGGAAGATCCGGATCGCCGTGCTGTCGGCCGTGCGCACCAGCAGTTCCTCCCGCCAGTCGCCGAACACGTCGGCCACCAGGCTCGGGTTGCCCTTCGTCCAGTTGTTCGTCAGCGTGCCGTCGGCGGTGAGCACGGTGCCGCGCTTCCAGTCGTCGATCGTCGGGGTCTGCAGCACGGTCGTGGCGGTGCCGTTGATCATCTGGGTGGTCATGTCGGCCGCCCAGCGGATGCTCTGGTTGGTGCCGGGCGTGGTCCGGCCCAGGTGATCGCCGCGGGCCGACCAGAGGCCGGAGACGATCTCCTGGTTGGGCGGCATGGAGGACCATGCCTCGATGCCGCGGATCGCGGGGTCGATGTCGCCGACCATGCCGCGGCCGGTGTCCCTGCCGCTGTAGCCGCCGAAGAGCACCTTTCCGGTGGCGGCGTCCCGCATGGCCCAGCCGTACGGCGCCCAGGCCCCGCCCTCGTGCACGGTCCAGATCTCCAGGCCCGGCCGGTCCGGGTCGAGGTCGCCGACGTGCATGGCGTCACCGTGGCCGAGCCGGACGTTCTGCCCCGGGACGTTGCTCTGCGGCGGGGCCACGTCGAAGGAGGAGTACAGCACGTCGCCGTCGTCGTCGATGGTGGCGGCGCCGTACACGATCTCCTGCCGCCCGTCGCCGTCCACGTCGGCCACGCTCATCGAGTGGAAGCCCTGGGTGGTGATGTCGGCATATTTCGGGTTGCTCCCGGGGACGCCGTGGGGCGAGGCGTTGAACGGGTTGGCCATCGGCGCGTGGCCGCTGTCGACGTACCAGACCTCCTTCAGCCTCCTGCCGTCCCAGTCGTAGGCGACCAGCGTGGTGCGGGTGTAGTAGCCGCGGGCGAAGATCGCCGACGGGCGCTTGCCGTCCAGGTAGGCGACCGAGGACAGGAAGCGGTCGACCCGGTTGCCCGGCTCGATGCGGCCCATCGCGTAGTCGCCCCACATGAGGCCGTCGTCGCCGCGGCCCGGCTTGTAGGGGATGGTCTCCAGCTCCCGGCCGGTGGCGCCGTCGAGCACCGACAGGTACTCGGGGCCGGTGATGACGAACCCGGCGAACTCCCGCAGCCGGTTGTTGCCGCTGCGGCTCGGCGCGTACACGTCGACGAAGTACGTGGCCAGGTCGACGGCGGCCTCGTGGGAGAGCGGGTACTGATGCCTCGGCTCGATGCCGAAGGCCTGCTCCAGCGTCTTCGGCCAGCGCCCGGCGACCACCTCGGGGTGCTCGTGCCACTTCTCGAACATGGCCACGACGTGGTCGAAGTAGTCCGCGGCGCTCTTGCGGTAGTCGTCGGCGTGCGAGTGGCCGGCCTTGACGTCCTGCCTCGGCATCGTGACGTGGCGCTCGGAGACGACCTCGCCGGCCGGGCCGTAGCGGATGATCTTCGTGCCGGGGGCCGTCTTGAGCATCATCTCCGAGCGGCCGTCGCCGTCGAAGTCGTAGACGAGGAACTGCGTGTAGTGGGCGCCCGAGCGGATGTTGACGCCCAGGTCGAGGCGCCAGCGCAGGGTGCCGTCCAGTTCGTAGGTGTCCACGTACGTGTTGCCGGTGTAGCCGCGCTGGGAGACGTCCTTGGAGTTGGACGGCTCCCATTTGACGACGTATTCGTACTGGCCGTCGCCGTCCACGTCGCCGACGCTCATGTCGTTGGCCGCGTACGTGTACGCCTCGCCCGCCGGGGTCACCCCGTCGGCCGGCTTCTTGAGCTTCAGATCGTAAAACGTTTTAAGCCAAGGCATGGACGCGGCGCTGCGCCGGCCCTCACGGCCCTTGACGATCGGGGCGACGCGGTACTCGGCGGAGGCGGTGCCGGCGGTGTCGAGGTAGTTGGTGCTGTCGGCGACCGTCGCGATCGGGCGGCCGTCGCGGTAGACCCGGAAGTCGGCACCGGTCATGCCCGCCGCGCCGGGGCCGGACACCTCGTCGCCGAGCAGGCGCCAGCTGAGGAAAACTCCCTCGCTGGTGGAGGCGGCCACGAGACCGCGGTCGAGGTGTTCGAGCTGCACGCGCGCGCCCGGCCTGCCGCGGTCGTCGGCGGCCGCGGGGGGCGCGGTCACCGGGACGCAGAGGAGGGCCGCCAGGGCGGCGGTGGCGGCGCGTCGGATGCCGCTGGGGGGACTCATGATCACGGGCTCCTCAGGGTGCGGGATTGAATCGATATAATCGATTCGCCCGTGAGGTTTGTCAATGACGAATTTCTGCGTTATTTCGCGAAATTACCGCACAAGTTGCAGTCGTGAATGACTGTGCCATTCACGATGCGATTTCCACGGCGACGGCGTCGAAGCCGGCCGGTGGGGCCTGGTCGGTCACCAGGGCCTCGACCGCGTCCCACCCGCACACCCGGATCGGGGCGCTCAGCGCGAACTTGCGCGCGTCGCTCACCACGACGGTCCGGCGGGCGATCGCGATGAGCCTGCGCTTGGTCTCGGCCTCGTACGGCGTCGCACCGTAGACGCCTTCGCCGTCGAGCGCGGTGGCCGCCAGGAACAGCGTGCGCACGCTCAGGTGCTCCAGCACCGCCAGGGTCTCGGGGCCGCCGAAGGAACGGGTGTCCCTGCCGTACTGGCCGCCGATGCCGATCAGCGTGACGTCCGCCCTGGGGGCGAGGACGGCGATCGCCGGGAGCGAGTGGGTGACCACGGTGAGGCCGGCGCCGGCGGGCAGGAGTCGGGCGATCTCCAGCGTGGTGGTGCCCGAGTCGAGCGCCACCGCCGTGCCCGGCTCCACGTGCCGCACGGCCTTCGCGGCGATCGCCCGCTTGGCGGCCGCCGCCTGGGTCGTGCGGTCGGTGAACGGCACGGCGCCGGTGTCCACCGCCGTGGCGCCGCCGCGTACCGCCCGGAGCAGGCCGTCCCCGGCCAGCCTGCGCAGGTCGCGGCGGACGGTGTTGGGGGAGACGCCGAGCTCGGAAACGAGGTCGGCGGCGGCGACGTAGCCGTCCAGCTCGATCCGGCGCAGGATCGCCTCGCGGCGGTGGGGGGCCGACGAGTACCGCAGGCTCGCGTCGGTGTCGGTCATGTACCCATGATGAGTGACACTCCACCAAAAGTTGGCACTTTTCCGCCATCTTCTGGACTTATAGTGACAACATGGCGCTGGGAGCCCTGCTGGCCGGGATCGACGTGGGGACCACCCACGTCAAGGTGGGCTTCTTCGACGAGGAGGGCCGCTGCGCCGCCTCCGTACGCCGGCCGACCCCACGCGACCTGCCCGGCCTCGTCGCCGCCGTGTCGTCGGGCCTGGCGGAGTGCGCCTCCCGCGCGGGCCGCGGCCCGCGCGCGATCGGGATCGCCGGCATGGCCGAGACCGGCGTGCCGCTCGACCGATCCGGCCGGCCGCTCACCCCGCTGCTGTGGTGGAACGATCCGCGGGGCGCGACGGAGCTCGCCGCCCTGGACCTGGACGCGGCGGCCCTCTACGCCGTGACCGGGCGCCGGGCCGACGCCAAGGCGCCGCTGGCCAAGTGGTTGTGGCTGCGAGCCCACGCGCCGGGGGCGCTGGAGCGGATGCGGTGGTGGGCGAGCGTGCCGGACGCGGTCGCGTACGCGCTGACCGGCACGCTGCGCACGCACGAGACGCTGGCCGCCCGGACGCTGGCCTACGACGTGCGGCGGCAGGCGTATGACGAGGACCTGCTCCGTCCGGCCGGCCTCAGCCCCGGCCAGTTGCCTCCGACGGCAGGCTCCGCGGAGCCGGTCGGCCCGCTGACGGCCCCGGTGAGCGGGCTGACGCCCGGGATCCCCGTGGTGATCGCGGGGCACGATCACGCGGTGGGGGCGTGGGCCGCGGGCGTGCGCCGTCCGGGAGGCGTCGCCGACTCGCTGGGCACGGCCGAAGCGGTCATGCTCCCCGCCCTCGCCCCGCCCGACCCCGGCGCGGCGTTCGCCCTCGGCGTCACGACCGACCCCTCGCTGGACGGGCGCGGGACGGTGCTGGTGGGCGGCCTGCCCACGAGCGGCGCCCTGCTCGACTGGCTCCTCGGTCTTCTGCCCGGCGGTGCCGCCGGCGAACGGCCCGCGCCGGACCCTCCAGAGGCGCGATCGGGCGACGACGGCCTCGCACCCATGCCACCGCCGGGGCCACCCGGCGCGGGGCGGTACGGCGCATTGCCGGGGTTGCTGGACGGCGTGCGGTTGCCGACGGGGATCATCGTCGAGCCGTACCTGCGGGGCCGGGCGGCGCCCGCGCCCGATCGGGGGCGGCGGGTGACGGTGGCGGGCCTCGGAGCCGGGCATACGGCCGGGGATCTGCTGGCCGCCGCCATCGAGGGAACCTGCCTGCACGTCCGATGGACCGTCGAGGAGATCACCGCGCTGGCGGGAGTCGTCCCCGGGCGGCTGGTGATGTTCGGGGGACAGGTCAGGATCCCGCTGTGGACGCGGGTCAAGGCGGCGGTCTCCACCATGCCCGTCGACGTGGTGGGGTCCGGCGACGCCGTGTGCGCGGGCGCCGCGCTCATCGCCGGTCAGGCCGGCGGCTCGCTCGACGACGTCCCCGTACTGCCCGCCGAGCGGCATCGCGCCGACCCGGCCCTCACCGCCGCCTACGCCTCCCAGTACGAACGCTTCCTCGCCTCCGCCCGCCCCGATTGACCCGAGATGGGAGTCCGCATGACCACCTCCGAGACCGTCACGCCCACGCCGACGCTCGACCTGCTGGCCCGCCCTTCCGGCGGCTTCGCCATGGTGGCGATGGACCAGCGGGAGAGCCTCAGGCAGATGGTCGCCGCCGCCACCGGCGAACGCGTGGGGGACGACACGCTGACCGCGTTCAAGCTGGCGGTGGCCAGGGAGCTCGGCCCGCACGTCTCGGGCTTCCTCATCGACCAGGAGTACGGCTTCCACCAGGTGGCGGCCGAGGGCCTGATCCCGGGCGGGCTGATCGTCGCCGTCGACAGCCTCCAGCAGGCGGCCGACGGTCCCGTCGAGGACACCTCGATCGACGAGCGGGTCGACCTGGCCGGCGCCAGGCGGGCCGGCGGGGTCGCCGCCAAGCTCCTGCTCATCTGGCGCGACGACGAGCACCGGCAGCGCCGCCTGGACGTCGCCGCCGAGTTCGTACGGCGATGCGCGGCCACCGGGCTGCTGTCCGTCCTCGAAGGCGTGGCCAAGCCCGCCCCCGGAGAGACCGGCTTCGACGGTCCGGCCGCGATCCGCGAGGCCGCCGCCGAGCTGGCCGGGTTGCGGCCCAGCCTGTACAAGGCCCAGGTCCCGCTGGGCGGCGCGGCGCCGGAGGAACGGCTCGTCGAGGAGTGCGCGCGTCTCGACGAGGTGATCCCGGTCCCGTGGGTGGTGCTCTCGCAGGGCGTGGACCGCGACGACTTCCCGGCCGCCGTACGGGCCGCCTGCCGCGCGGGCGCGTCCGGGATGCTGGCGGGACGCGCCGTCTGGAGCGACCTGGTCGGCATCGGCACCGGTGGTGAGCTGGCCGCCGCGCTCCGGGCTCGTGCCGTGCCCCGGCTGCGGCGTCTTGCCGAGATCGTCGACGAACACGCGCGTCCGTGGAGCGCCCGATGAGCCCGGCCGCCACCGCCGTCGCCAAGATCGCGATGCTGCACACCGTGCCCGCCCTGGCCGCGCCGCTGGCCGAGCTGGCGGCCGAAGTGCGGCCCGATGCCCGGGTCATCCACTTCGTCGACGAGAGCCTCCTCCAGGACACGATCGCCGCCGACGGCCCGCCACCCCACGTGCTGCGCCGGCTGGTGTCGTACGCGATGTTCGCCAAGGAATCCGGAGCCGGCACCCTGCTGGTCACCTGTTCCTCCATCGGCGAGGCCGCCGAGCAGGCCCGTCCGCTCGCCGAGCTGCCGATCCTGCGCATCGACGAGCCGATGGCCGAGGAGGCGGTGGCGGCCGGCGCGCGGATCGGCGTGCTGGCCACGCTCCACACCACGCTCGGTCCCACCACCAGGGCGGTCCGGCGCGCGGCCGACCGGCGGCGGGTGGCACGCGAGATCGTCCCGCACCTGTGCGAAGGGGCGTTCGAGGCGTTGCGCGGCGGTGACGCGGCCCGCCACGACGCCCTCGTGCTCGCGGGGTTCGGCGAGCTGGCGGGGAAGGTGGACGTGGTGGTGCTGGCCCAGGCGTCGATGGCGAGGATCCTCACGGAGGCGGCCGGCCACGTCCCGGTCCTGTCCTCCCCTCGCTCCGGCATCGCCCAGCTCGCCCGCTGAGGCACCCCTGCCTCCGGCGTCCCCCGGCCTGTCCGCTGATGCGCCCTTGGCCTGGCGTCGCCCAGTCCGCCCGCTGAGAAGCCTGGCCTCGCTTCTGTGTGTCGCCCTGCCCTCCGTCTGACGTCCCTGTACCGTCGTCCCGCGACACGGAATGGCATGGATTGCGCGTCGCTCTGATCACGGTGTCTTGTGTGGGTTTGGCCCTGAATCTTACGAACGAGACCGCACTTCTGATTTGTGGAGGCCTTTGTGCGTTTATCCCATGCCTTCCTGAGCATCGCCGTCTCGGCCGCGCTCGTCGCCTCACCAGGGGCGGCGGTCGCCGATCCGGCGGAGCCGCCCCACCCCGCCGTCCGCGACTTCGGCAACGGTCCCGAACGGAACGAGGTCGCGGCCGGAACAGAAAAGGGGCAGCAGGCCGAGTCGCTCCGCCGCGCCCCCGACACGACCGCGGGCGCGGACGCGTACGGATGGACCCATGACCGCGGGTACCCCAGGCGGACCCAGCTCCCCGTCCCCGCGGAGAACCCGGCCGACGCCTCCATCAAACTGGGCCTGGCGCCGTACCACGCCATCGCGCCCAAGTTGAACGACCTGCAGCGGCGCAGCGACCGGGTGAGCGCGGAGATCATCGGCCGCACCCACCAGGGCCGCGACCTCTACCTCGTCACCGTCACCGCGCCGGAGAGCCGGAGCGAGGCCGGCGAGCAGAGCCGGATCCGCGACCGCATCGAGAACGCCCCGGCCGCCGCCCGCCACCTCGTCAAGAAGTACAAGGCGCCCATCTTCGTCAACGCCAACATCCACGGCAACGAGTGGGAGGGCACCGACGCCGCCCTGCGTACCATCGAGCAGCTGGCGACCAGCACCGATCCTCGGGTCGCCGACCTCATGAAGCGCACCAGGCTGTACTTCAACATCACCGCCAACCCCGACGGCCGCGTCAACGGCACCCGCGCCAACGCCGTCGGCTTCGACCTCAACCGCGACTTCGTCACCGCCTCCCAGCCGGAGGTCCGGGCCATGCGCCAGGTGATGATCGACACCCAGCCGGTTGCCATGATCGACCTGCACGGGTACGTCAACGGCACCCTCATCGAGCCCACCACGCCCCCGCACGGCGCCAACTACGAGTACGACCTGTTCATCAGGAACACCTACGCCAACGGGCTCGGCATGGAGGCCGCCGTCAACGGCCTCGGCTACACCGCCGAGAAGGACGGCGTGCGCCCGGTGCAGATCCCGTTCCGGGACTCGGCGGAGGGCTGGGACGACTGGCCGCCGATCTTCACCCCGCAGTACGCGCCCTTCCACGGCACGGTCGCCTCGCACACCGTCGAGATCCCCCTCAGGGTCAACAACGCCGACTACACCTCCCTGCCGGTGGAGGAGCTGCGCCGCCGATCCGCGATCAACACCGACGTGGCCGCGGCCGCGATCCGGGCGACGTACGGCTTCGTGCAGTCCAAGCACGACGAGCTGATCGCCGACCAGATCGAGGCCTTCCGGCGGGGCGCGGCCGGCGAGCCGTCCAAGGTCGTGCCGCTCGGCATCGTGCCCGGCTTCGGCCCCGAGGACGTCTACAACACGACCTTCCCCCGCGCGTACGTCATCACCGGGCAGCGCTCCGCCACCGCGGCCGCCCGCCTGGTCGACCACCTGATCGCCAACGACGTGCGGGTCGAGCGGGCCAAGCATCCCTTCAGGCTCAACGGCACGACGTACCCGGCGGGCTCGTACGTCGTGGACATGCGCCAGCCCAAGCGCGGCCTGGCGAACGTGATGCTGGAGCCGGGCGCGGACATCTCCGGCCGGGTCGATGCGATGTACGACATCTCCGGCTGGAGCCACGGCCTGCTCTGGGGCGCCACCGTGGACAGCGTCGCCTCCGGCGCGCTGAACGTCTGGTCCGAGCCGGTCAAGGCCGCCGCCCCCACCGGGTCGGTCCCGCGGACCACCGGCCCCCTCGTGCTCAAGGTAACCGACGCCAAGGAGGTCCTGGCGCTCAACGACCTGCTGGCCCAGGGTGTGGCGGTGACCTGGACGAACGACGGCGCCGCGATCGTCCCCGCCAGTGCCCGTCAGGCCGCGAAGACCGTGTCCGACCGCTACGGCGTGGTCTTCACCCCGGCGGGCTCGGCCACCGGGACGCCGCTGGCGCAGGTGCGGATCGCCGCGGCCGCCTCCGCCGACGAGCTCTTCACGCTGCGCGAGATGGGCTTCGCCGTGACCCCGGTCTCCACCGCCGTGCTCAACGCCGGCTTCGACTGGAGCGCCACCGACGTCCTGTACGTCTCCAGCGGGCTCAGCTACGCGGCGCTCAACCCGGCGGCCCGTACGGCGCTCGACGCGTTCCTCGCCACCGGGGGAGTGATCACCCGGGGCGGCACGGGCGCGACGTTCAACGCCGCGGCCGGCCTGCTCACCGCCACCGCCGTCGCCGGCCGCGGCGACGCCAACGGCGTGGTGCGCACGGTCGCGTCCGGCGGGCCCGTCGGCAGCGGCTCGCCCGAGCACTCGTTCGTGTACTCGCCGCGCTGGTTCACCGCGCTCGGGGCCGAGGTCACGGTCGAGCAGTCGTACGCCTCCGAGGGCCCGCTCGTCTCCGGCCACTGGCGCGCCAACGCCGACGGCACCGGCGGCCCGGACGCGGCCAGGGGCCAGGCGGCCGTGGTGAGCGGCCGGGACGAGCGGGGCGCGGCGGTGGTGCTGTTCGGCACCGAGCCGATGTTCCGCAACCACCCGAAGGGCCTGTTCCCGCAGGTGGCAAGGGCGCTGTACTGGTCGGCCGCGGTCACCGGCGCGACCGTCACCACCCCCTGACACACCCCCCCGCCGGCCCGGCAGCACCTCAGCCGGTCGGCGGGGCCTCGGCCGCGGCCGGGCTCAGCCGGCTGCGGACCGCTCGGGCCCTCCCGAGCGGCACCGGCCGCAGCCTGGTTCAACCAGGTTTTCAGCCTGCCCTTCGCCACGCTGGAGGCGCCGACCGCCCCCTGCGTGCCGTCTTCGACGGACTGCGCCAGGCGGCCGTGCTGCTCGGCCGGTTGCCGCGCTGTTCAGACGGATTCGGTGGGCAGGCCCGCGGCCGCCCAATCCTCGATGCCTTCGCGGTATTTGCGGACGTTGGTGTAGCCGAGGGCGGTGAGCCGGTCGGCGACCTGGCCGCTGTTGGCGCATGCTGGGTTGGAGCAGTACGTGACGATCGCGGCGTCGCGGTCAGGTAGTACAGCCGAGGCCCGGGTGTTCGTCTCGGCTGGAGTCAGGGGCAGGGCGCCGGGCAAATGCTGCTTGGCGTAGTACTCGCCGCCGAGTGTGTCGACGACGGTCACGGTCCCGGCGTCGATCGCCGCCTTCAGTTCGTCACGAGTGATAAGTGCGGTCACGTCGCTACCTCCAAACTAATCGGACCATAGTCCGGTTGTCTCTGCCGAGACAATATCGGACCGCGGTCCGATTCTGCAATGCCTCTGGAACGGCTACGCGCTCGCCGAAGTGCCTGGGGCGCCTTGCCACGCGACCTCCCGCCCGCACGAGCAGCTCCAGCTCGTCATGCAGCTCGCCGTGAGCGTTGTCACTCAAGATCGATGGCTGCCTCGTTGCGCCGGCCGCCAGTGTCGAGGGCTGATCTGTCAGCGCAGGTCGAGCCGCATCAGGACCCGGGGATGACCGGCCAGCACCGAGGTGGTGTCGGCAACGTGGGCGAACCCGGCGCGCTCGAAGTTCTTCCGGATCCCCGCGTACGCCATCGTCATGTCGACCCTGGCGTCGCCGTTGTCGAGGGGGTACGCCTCGATCGCCGGCGCGCTGTGGGCGCGGGCGAACTCGACCGCGCCGGCGATGAGGGCATGTGAGATCCCCCTCCTCCGGTGACCGGGGCGTACGCGGATGCACCACAGCGACCAGACCGGCTGGTCGTCGACGTTCGGGATCTTACGGTTGCGCGCGAAGGAGGTTTCAGAGCGCGGTGCCACAGCGGCCCAGCCGACCGGCTCGTCGCCGTCGTAGGCGAGCACCCCCGGAGGGGGATCGGCACGGCACAGCTCGGCGACGTATTCACCGCGGGCGGGCCCGCGAAGCTCGTTGTTGAGCTTGGACGGGATCCGGTAGCTCAGGCACCAGCAGACGTTGGCCCCAGGTGTCTTCGGGCCGAGCAGGGCACGGACATCCTCGAAAACCGAAGCCGGGCGAACTTCGATGGTCATGGCACCACGATGTCACGGCGGACGCGGCCCGGCTGCTCTTGCGGTGGGGACGCACTCGTCAGGCGAAGGCCGACACGCTCTGATCGTGGGTGAACGCCCCGACCTCGGTGCAGGCGGTGCCGCCTCCGGCCAGGGCGGCGGCCCGCCCCGCGGGTCCGGCCTGCCCGTTTATCTGGTGCCGCGCGTGACGGGCGTTCCTCATGGTGGATTCCGCGGCAGCGTGAGCGTCAGGATGGTTCCGCCTCGGGGGGCGTTGGTCGCGGTGAGAGTGCCGCCGTGCAGGCGCGCGTTCTCGGTGGCGATGGCCAGGCCCAGGCCGCTGCCGTCGGTACGGGTACGGGCGGCGTCACCTTTGGTGAAGCGGTCGAAGACGTGGGGCAGCAGGTCGGCGGGGATGCCGGGCCCGTCGTCGGAGACGGTGACGGCGATTTGCTCGGTATCGGCCCGAACCTGGACGAGCACCGATACCGCCGTGCCGCCGTGCCGCAGCGCGTTGCCGACGAGGTTGGCGAGGATGACATCGACGCGGCGCGGGTCGAGCCGGGCGCGCAGCCCAGGGGGAACGTCGGTGCGGACCCGGTCGCGCCAGTGCCGCAGCGCCAGCGTCTTGCCGATGAGCTCTCCCACGTCGACTTCGTCAAGGCTCAGCACGGCGACGCCGGCGTCGAAGCGGGACACCTCGATGAGGTCCTCTACCAGGCGGCTGAGCTTACGTGTCTCGTCGGAGACGAGTCGCAGCGCCTCGGCGGTGAGTGGCGCGAGGCGGCCGGAGGCGGCGTCCGCATCGAGGACCTCGGTCACGGCGGACATGGCCGCCAGCGGGGTGCGCAACTCGTGGGAGACGTCGGCGGCGAACCGGCGTGCCCGCGCTTCCATGTCGCGCAGCGCGGCCGCGTCGGACTGGAGCGTGGCCGCCATGGTGTTGAAAGTACGGCCGAGGTCGGCGAGTTCGTCGTTGCCGGTGACGTGTACGCGGGTGTCGAGACTGCCGCCCGCCATCCGCTCGGCGGCCGTCCGCAGACGCCGTACCGGTCGCAGCAGTCTGCGCGCGGCCAGCAGCGCGGGAACGATGGCGACCAGGGCGACGGGCAGGACTCCGGCGCGGGCGGCGGCCGCCAGGGTGTCCACATCCTGCTGCTGGGAGGCCAGGGAGAAGGAGGCGTACACGACGAGGGGCGGGGGGCCGTGTGGGCGGGCGGCGGCGGTGACCGGGAGGGCCACGGCCAGCCAGGGCGCCTGGCCGCGATGGAAGCGCTGGGCCAGTGCGGTGGTCGAGGTGGCCGCTTGAGTGCGCAACTGCGCGGGCAGTGGCGGCTGCGCTCCGGTGGCGATGAGCGGGCCGCCGCGATAGGACAGGGCGGTGCGCCAGCCGCGGATGCCTGCCGCGCGGTCCAGTTGCAGCGCCAGCGTACGCAGGTCCGTCTCGGTGGGGTCGGCGGGCAGGTCAGGCGTCCGGGAGGCGAGGTGGGCGCGCAGATCCTGCAGGGCGTCGGCCTGGGCGCGCTCCACGATCGCGGTGCGGCCCTGACGGAAGGTGATGGTGGCGGCGATCAGCGCACTGAGCACGGAGACCAGGAGGAACACCAGGACCAGCTGAGCTCGCAGGCCGCGAGCGAGGGATAGGTGGATCACAGCGGCCCGAAGCGGTAGCCGAAGCCGCGCACGGTTTGGATGTAGCGGGGGTTGCGGGGGTCGTCCTCGATTTTGGCCCGCAGCCGCATCACGCACGCGTCGACCAGCCGGTAGTCGCCGTGGAAGCTGTGCTCCCACACCTGTTCCAGGAGTTGCTGGCGGCTGAAGGTCTGTTCGGGCGCGGCCGACAGGAACAGCAGCAGCTTCAGCTCCGTCGGCGCCAGCGCAAGTTGCGTGCCGTGCTTGAGCGCGCGCAGGGCGACCCGGTCGATGAGCAAGTCGCCGTGGGTGGTGTGTGTCTGGCCGGAGGAGGCGGGCGGCGTGGTACGGCGCAGCACCGCACGCATGCGTGCCTCGATGACCTCGCTGCTGGCAGGCTTGATCACGTAGTCGTCGGCGCCGGCCTCCAGACCGACCACGATGTCCACGTCATCGTCGCGCGCGGACAGGATCACGATGGGCACTTGGCTGAAGGCGCGGATTCGGCGGCAGGTCTCCAGGCCGCTCATGCCGGGCAGCATCAGGTCGAGCAGCACGACCTCGGGGGCGCCCGCGACGAGTTCGGCCAGACCGTCTTCACCGGTCGCGACCAGTATGGTTTCGTGACCCCTGTGGCGGAGGCCGACGCTCACTCCCCAGCGCACGGCCGGATCGTCTTCTATCACGAGCACGCATGTCATGAGGAGGCTCCTTGGTCGGCTGGGACGGCCGACCCGTTCTCGTCGCATCTGACCGGCCAGGGCCGCTCCATCGCGGGCTCGACCACCTCGACGACGGAGTCGTCGCCGACGTCCGCGGCGGCGGCCGTGCACACGAGCTGGCTCACCGCCACCGGCTGCAGGTTGCGTACCTGCCAGGGCAGACGCAGTTCCACCCGGCCTCTGATCGTCGTGGCCCGGACCGGCTGGGTTGACGAGGGAAGCTGTGTGACCAGCCCTCGGGCCCGCTCCTCCGCCGTGGGGCCGGCGAGCAACGCGTTCATGGCCCGTTGCAGCCGGTTTCCGGCCGGGGCCGGCCGCGAGACCGGCCAGGTGCCCTCTTGCGTG
The DNA here is from genome assembly GCF_008065375.1 of Nonomuraea sp. SYSU D8015. GTDB lineage: Bacteria > Actinomycetota > Actinomycetes > Streptosporangiales > Streptosporangiaceae > Nonomuraea. Next base: position 100,512 of record NZ_VJYI01000011.1, on the reverse strand, counting down.
ACGAAGTACACCCGCAGTAGCTGGTCGCTGTTCTCGGTCAGGCCGCCCTGGACCGGCTGACCGGCGGGCAGCGCATCGGTGTCGGTGATCCCGCAGCCCGCCAGCGCCACCGTCGCGACCAGGACGGTCGCCACGCGGCACAGCATCCCCGGCATGTGTGGTTCCTCCTCTTCGACGCGATGTCACCAGTGTGACCTGGCTAGAGCCGGCCGAGCCTGCTCACATCGACCGTCCCGGCACCGGGCTGCGGCCGCGGTATCGCCGCCCACACTCCCGCCGCCATCACTCCCGCGACGGCCAGGGCCACCCATCCACGGCGTCCGGTGGCCCACCGGGCGCGCAGCCGTACCGGGTCCTCGACGGCGATCTTCGACACTACCGCAGCCAGGAGCGACAGGCCGATCGCGGTGACCGTCCAGCCCCAGCCGGTGAGCCCGGCCACCGGCCGTGGCAGCAGCAGATAGACCGGCCAGTGCCACAGGTACAGGCTGTAGGACAGATCGCCCAGCCGGCGCGGTACGGCGCTGCCCACTGCCCGGCCCGCCAGACCGTCCGGCGCGTGGGCGAGCAGCGCGATCAGCGCGGCACCGGCCAGGGCGTGCGCGAACATCCCGCCCTGGAACAGGCCGGGGGACGTTTCCCCGCTGGTCAGCGCCCATGACGCGAGCAGCCCGCCCAGCAGCGGGACGCAGATCACGTCCACGGCCGTGCGTGACAGGCGGGCCACGGCGTGGCGCACGGGCGCGCTGGCCGCGGCCGCGCCGAGGAGCAGGGAGCAGGCCCGGGTGTCGGTACCCTCGTAGGCGCGGGTGGTGTCCACGGCCGCCCCAAGCCTGATCATGAGCAGGAGCGAGACGAACGCGCCGGCGACCGCGACGAACGCGACCCGCCGCTGCCCGCCGTGCCCCTTCCCGGCCAGCGCCACCACTAGGGGCCAGGCCAGGTAGAACTGCCACTCCACGCTGATGCTCCACAGGTGGGCGAACAGACGGGTGCCGGAGGCGTTCCAGTATCCGATCTGCTCGCCGATGAAATGCCAGTTCAGGCTCTGGGCGGCGGCCCATGGCGCGTCCCGCAGGGCGGACCCCAGCACGTCCGGCCCGGCGAACGCCCAGGCCAGCAGCAACGTTGCCGCGACCATGACGGCCAGCGCGGGAAGGAGCCTACGGGCCCTGCGCCCCCAGAAGGCCACCAGGTCGATACGGCCGCGCCCGGCGAGCTCCTCCAGCAGCAGACCGGTGATCAGAAAGCCGGACAGGACGAAGAACAGGTCGACGCCCAGAAACCCGCCGCGCATGTGCCCGGCGTGGAACAGCAGGACCGCGGCGACGGCAAGCCCGCGCAGCCCGTCGAGCGCGCCGATATGCGCTCGGCGGGAGGCTGGAGCCATCAGCCGCAGCCGAGTTTGACGAAGCGCTCGTCGCCGGTCCACGGCCCGGTGGCCCAAGTGCCGGGGGCGGCCGGAGTGAAGCCGGCCAGCTTGCCGAGGTGCCTGGCGAACCAGGTGGCGAAGGCCGCCGACCCCTGTTGACAGGAGTGGATCCCGTCCTTGGCACGCTGGGCCTTGTCGGCGGCGTAGTCGTCCCCCCACAGCTCAGAGGCGTCCAGGTAGCGAACGTCAGCGACCTTGGCGGCCATCGCGGGCGCGCTCTTGATCGCGTCCTCGTGAGGCTTGAAGAATTCGTCGATCTTGAACGGCGGGGCGGACACCAGGACGAGCCGGGCACCGGCGTCCTTCGCCGTCCGGGAGAGCTTCTGGTAGGCCGCCAGCTGCTGGCGGGGCGTGCCCCAGTCGTAGGTGGTGATCTGGTACGCGATCACCGTCGGCCGGAAGGAGGCGAGGTCCTCCTTCAGCCTCTTCCAGGTGTCCTTGGCCGCCACGGCCGTCACCGGATGATCACCGGCGACGATGTTGCCGCCGCCGTCGGAGGTGGCGTTCTTGAACTGCACACCGCTGGCCTTCAGCGCGGCCTCCACGGCCGGGGCCTCGGCGCCCGCGATGGAGTCGCCCATCCACAACACCCTGACGCTGGTCGCGGCCTGATCGGCGTGCTGGGCCGTCGCGTCCGCCGCGGCAGGTCCGTCGCCGGGGGCTGCGGTGAATGCGCCGCAGGCCGCCAGCGTGGCCCCGGCCGCGACGGCCACGGCCGCCATCACCCGGGCACGACGGCGGCCCGTGGATCCTTGGGGGAACAGGGAGTCAGGAGAGGGGTTCGTCGGCTGCATGATCCGTAGGCAATCAGACGAATCCGGTGATCAACCGCGTCGTCATCGTTTCATCACACAATGAGGGATCAGCCATCACAAAGCTTTGCTGGCCCTCGCCTCCGGCGCGGTACGGCCCGCCGGCGCAACCGCCCGCATGCGCCACGACGGTCCATGACCACGATCAGCCCAGGACGAGCCGCCTCCGCCTGCTCCTCGTTCCGGTTGTCGCGACCGTCGGCAGAGCTCGCCGGAAGGGTGAACCGGGGGCCCCACCCGGGCGCTTGGGTTCGTCCAGCTCGTCACAGCGGTATGGTCACGGCACTCGGCGACGCTGATTCTGACCGTGGCCGACCGGCTCACTGCGGCGTCCGCTCCTGGCAGGCGATGGGCTTCTCCTCGAAGACTGACCCTCGTTGAAGATGCCGATGGGCCACTGCTCGAAGTCGAAGCCGCCCTGAGGGCGATAGGTGAGGCGCATGTCGCTGAAGACATTGGTGTAGGTGATGCCCCGGCCCGGGTGCACCTCGCGCTTCCACTGCTGCTTGGTGTCCTTGCTCACGTCAACGGTCTTCGTGACCCGGACCTTCGATCCTGTGCTCTTGTCGGCCACGCTGAGCATGACTTCCTCCCCCGCGGGACCCAGCAGGTTGCTTTCGAACCCCACGACGCCCGGTTCGAACCCCTCTGTGAGGTCCCACCTCTCCGGGACGGCGAATTCGCCAGGCAGTGCGAGCGGCGAAGGCACGTCACATCACAATCGGTCAAAGTGCACAGAACCGGCGCAAGCAGCGTCCGGTTGACCGCATGCCGGCACGCGTGATGGTGCGTCAGATCCTCGAGATGCGCCAGCCGTGCCAGTGACGCACGTGCACAGGCAGGATGTCGACCACCCGGGGAGCGCCGAACTCCGGGATCAGGTGCTGGTGGATGGCATACGTGTACTTCTGCCGAGTGGTCGCGGAGAAGGTGCCGGCAGACCGGTGGCTGCCCTTCGACGACGCGCCGGGGTTCGCGGGCCGGCCGGTGCGGATGAGGGCATACTCGAAGCCATGCGTGTGGGGATAGCCCATCATCTCGGTTGGGCCGTGGCAGTCACCGCATCGGCCGACTACCAGGTAGTGGACCGCCGGCGGATCGAACTGATCGAGCCCGGCATGCCGACGGCGCCCATCCACCACGAAGGCAAACCGCTCAGCGATGCCGCGACCTCGGAGCTGGTAGCCCGAGTGCGGGCGTCGGCAGCCCGGGCGACGGCAGCTTCACTGGACGCACTCGCATCCGCACTGCGCGAACCGATCATCTCAGTTTCGCTGCGAGCCTGGCCGCTCGATTTCCCCGAAGACATCGCCGTCCAACGACGTGCACCGTACGAATCCCAAGCGGACTCCGTCATGTACCGCCAGATCTTGGCCGAGGTCGCACACGCACGTGGCTGGATTGTCCACGTCTATGACGCCAAGGACGTGGAGAACCAAGCGGCCGGAATCCTGGCTGAGCGGACCGGCGAGGTCCTGTACGGCCCTCGGGTGACGTTGGGGCCGCCCTGGGCGAAGGACCATCGAATGGCTCTCGCGGCGACGATCGTGGCTGCTGCGAAGCCGCGCGTCGCGCCGGGTGCTCAGGAGCTTCGAGCCCTGCCTGATTCACCGATGCGTCCGTGACGTATCCCGCCGTCTCCGGTGCGCTCATTAGGGACGGAGGCGATCGGGCGACCCGCGGACTCGGCTCGATCATTCACGAGCTGCTCCTCCGATCTCCCTGCCCGCTGCCGTCGTTAGGAGCACGCCGTTAATGTCGAGGTAAGCCTCGAACCGCATGACCAGATGACGGACTACCTCGCACGAATCGGTGCCGTCCCGTTGCTGACCGCCGCCGCCGAGGAGGGGTTGGGCAAGCGGATCGAGGCAACCGCGCTATGGCCGAGCACACCTGAGATCCTGCTCCACGGTATGGAGGAGTCATGATGTACGAGATTCGTCCAGTCGGAGTCGTCGAGTCGCCCTTGGTGGATCGCGCGAGCGCTCCGAAGCAGGGTGTGGAGGGCAGTCCCGAAGCTTGGCTGGCGTTCGATCCCGCGATGGCCGAGGGTATCCGTGATCTCGCGGTTGGCGATGAGGTGTTCGTCCTCACATGGCTGCACCTCGCCGACCGATCCGTTTTGGCCGTACATCCGCGCGATGATCTGCGCAAGCCGCTGACCGGTGTCTTCAGTACCCGTTCCTCCGACCGGCCCAATCCCATCGGTCTGCACCGCGTTCGAGTGCTCGCGATCGACGGGCTTCGAGTGCGGGTAGCCGATCTCGAGGCCATCGACGGCACCCCGATCGTCGACGTGAAACCGGTCCTGGACGCAACGCGCTAGCGGAGGGTGTCCCCTGATCGCCTCCCGTGGCGAGCGGCGTCCAGAGCGGTGCATCACGAGGCGGAGCAGGGGCCGTAGCGGTCTCTATGGCCGACGACAACGCAGAGAAACGCTTTCGGGGTCACAGGTGAGCGCTGCCAGGAGGGCGGCGCACGAGTCCACCTACGAGCCGGCGAGGACTCCAGCGGGAGCCACCTCCCAGACGAAGCCGCCGGGGCCGGATTGCGGCGCTCGAGCAGCGCCTCGGTCTGGCCGGTGACCCGCCCCGCCACGTGCGCGCCAACGAGGAGGAGGGACGCACTCCGCGCCCGGCCCGCCGTGGGAAGAACAGTCGGCGCAACGTGGTGGCCCTCGCGCGCGGATCCTGCCACAGGGCCGGCCGCACCTGCGTGGCGCGCGTCGGTGCGGCGATCGCGGTGACCGGGCTGGCCGGCGTACACGCCTCCGCCGCATACGACGTGGAGCGGCGCAGCCCAGCGCTTCGGTCGTGCCGAGACGGGATACGGAACGTTGCCCGTGAGACATCGGATACAGTGGGTGCGTGCATTTGTACTTCCTCTGAGGACGACACGTTCGGCCGCCTGCCACGGGCGCGGCTGAGCCTCTCTGCTGTCGTCACTCACCCTTCAGGTTCCCCGCCTCCGTTTGTGCCGAGGCGCGCGGGAGCCTGCCTTCGGAGGAAGCATGTCTCCCCTCATTGCTCTACCGGCCCGTGCGCGGGCTCATCTCAACGCCACCGACCTCCATGTCTCTCGTGGCGGCCGGCCGGTTCTGACCGGCGTGGACGTGACCGTTTCCCCCGGCGACCGGCTGGGCGTGGTCGGCGAGAACGGCCGCGGGAAGACCACGCTGCTGCAGGTGCTCGCCGGCACCCTGGTGCCCGACTCGGGCACCGTGCATCGCGCGGGCACGCTCGGCGTCGCCCAGCAGGAGATGCCGAACGGCGACGACCGTACCGTCGGTGACCTGATCGACGACGAACTCGTCCACGTGCGCGCGGCGCTGAGCGCGTTCGAGTCGGCCACCATCGCCCTGGCCGAGGAACGGCCCGGTGCCGAGCAGGCCTATGCCGACGCGCTCGCGGGCGCGGAGTCCATCGGCGCGTGGGACGCCGACCGCCGGGTCGACATCTCTCTCGCCGCCCTCGGCGCGGTGAGCGACCGCTCCCGGCCGCTGGCCGGGCTTTCCGTCGGCCAGCGTTATCGGATCAGGCTGGCCTGCCTGCTGGGCGCCGGGCACGACCTGCTCCTGCTGGACGAGCCCACCAACCATCTCGACGCCGACGGCCTCGATCACCTGACCGCCAGGCTGCGCGCGCATCCAGGCGGCGTGGTGCTGGTCAGCCACGACCGGGCGCTGCTGTCCGACGTGGTCACCACGGTGCTGGACCTCGATCCGACCAGTGACGGCCGTCCCCGCACCTACGGGGGCGGATACGCCGGCTACCACGAGGGGCGACGCGCCGAACGGGAACGCTGGGAGACCGCGTACCGGGACCAGCAGCTGCAACGACAGCGTCTCGCCCAGGACCTGTCGGAGGCCCAGAACCGGCTGTCCACCGGGTGGCGGCCGGAGAAGGGCACCGGCAAGCACACCCGCGCCACCCGCGCGCCGGCGCTGGTCCGGGCGGTGCACAGGCGGCAGGAGGCGCTGGAGGCGCACATCGTCGACGTGCCCGAGCCGCCGTTGCGGTTCCAGATGCCACCCCTGGACGCGCCACCGGGAGTCACGCTGCTGCGGGCCGACGACGTGCTGGTGCACGGCAGGCTCGACACGCCCCAGTCGGTGCTCCTGCGGGCAGGCGACCGCCTCGCGGTCACCGGGCCCAACGGGTGCGGCAAGTCGAGCCTGCTCCACGTGCTCGCGGGCACGCTCACCCCCGACTCCGGATCCGTACAGCGGAATCGGGGCGTGCGCGTCGGGCTGCTCGCACAGGAATCGCCTGCGCCGTCGCGGCGGCGGGCCTTCGAGGTCTACGACGCCGTAGTGGGCCGGCTCGTCAGCTCAGGACGGCTGGCCGAGTCCGACACGATCGGGCTCGGCCGGCTCGGGCTGCTGCCGTCCGAGGCCGCTCACCGGCCGGTCACCGAGCTGTCGATCGGCCAGCGACGGCGGCTCGACCTGGCGGTCCTGTTGGCCACACAACCGCAGGTCGTGCTGCTCGACGAGCCGACCAACCACCTGTCGATGGCCCTGGTGGAGGAGCTGACCCAGGCGCTGACCACCACAGGGGCCGCGGTGGTGCTGGCCACCCACGACAGGCAGTTACTGCGTGACACGGCGTCCTGGCCGCGGCTCCAGCTCTGAGGGCGGACTTCGACGGCAGCTCGACCAGTTCGTCCACGTCCCGGGCCGGCGCTGTGTGAACGGCATGGATTCCGACGTTCTGTCCTGAACACCGTCGGCCCGGGCGAGCCGCTCCTGGATGACCCCGAACCCTCGCGAGCTGTCGTGGAGGGGCGCGAGTGGTCTGGAGATGGGGGATGGCGAAGCCGCAACGCCCTGGTCCGCCGCTGCTATGAGCGGGTCAAGAATGCAGCGCCGGCAGGCGAGGACGAAGACGAATGATCTTGACCCCGGGACGGGCAGCGGCAATCATCACAGCGTCGAGGCAAGAGCACCGAGGATCCAGCGCGGCGACGCCAGCCCACGTGCCTGGCGTGGGAATGGCCCCAGTCAGGGAGGCGGCGACATGTCCGGCGCGCAGTTGTACGACACCATCGGAGCCACTTACGCCGTGACGCGGCGCACCGAGCCGCGGATCGCCGCGAGGATCTGGGCTGCGCTCGGCGGTGCGCGGACGGTCTTGAATGTCGGGGCCGGCACCGGCTCCTACGAGCCCCCGGACCGCGACGTCACCGCGGTGGAACCGTCGGCGGTCATGCGGGCGAAGCGCCCCGCAGGCGCAGCGCCATGCGTGGCTGCCAGCGCGGAGAGCCTCCCGTTCGAGGACCAGTCCTTCGACGCCGCGATGGCTGTCAGCACCATTCATCACTGGCAGGACCCGATCGCCGGGCTGCGCGAGATGCGGCGCGTGGCTCGCCGCGTGGTGGTGTTCACGTTCGAGGGCAGTGACACCGGATGGCGTCATCGGTTCTGGCTCACTCGCGACTACCTGCCTGAGGTCGCTGACCTCCTGGTCGGCTGGCCTTCGCTGACCGAGCTGGCCGACGCGATCGGAGCCCGCACGGAGCCGGTGCTCATTCCCTGGGACTGCGCTGACGGCTTCTTCGAGGCCTACTGGCGCAGGCCCGAGGCGTACCTGGATGATCGTGTACGTCGTGGAGTGTCGGTGTGGGCCAAAGTCGGGCCGGAGGCCGAGCAGCGGGTTGTGCGCAACCTCCGTGATGACCTTGACTCAGGCCGGTGGGCCGAACGCAACCGCGACCTCATCGCTCTCGACGCAGCGGAGCTCGGCCTTCGCCTACTCGTAACCTGACCCCGCCGCAGACTGGTACAAGTCGGCCCGCCCAAAGCTCGCAGGATGAGTTGGCTGGTAGTGCCGCTGACAACTCGGTGCCGGTCTCGATGATGTTGCCACGCGCGGCCGCTTCCCCGACTCGCCGGTGTTGTTCGCCGATGAGTCGGGCGGGGCGCTGCCCGTAATCGGCTGCGCTACCTCATGCAGTTGGAGGGCCGGCCGCAGACCGAGTGGTTCAGCCCGCATGCGCTGCGCTGGGCGTGCGCCACTCACAACGACGAGCGCGGCGTGGACCTGGTGGCCATTCAGCAGTTGCTCGGGCACTGGACGGTGAGCTCGACGATGCGCTATGTCCGGCCGTCGGCCACCTTCATCGAAGACGCCTATCGCCGGGGGGTGACCAGCATCCTGGGCGAGTTGACCGGGAAAGGGGAGCCGACAGCGTGAAGTTCCCATGGAAACTGCGGATGGCCGCCGCGCTGCGGGAGGTGTGGACCGGTGCCCAGTTGCGGCGGCTGCCGGCCGACAAGGTCGGGCCGGAGCTGTCGGCGGCCTCGGTCTCGGCGCTGCTGAACAAGGAACCCACGCAGGTGAAGCTGTCCACCCTGGCCGCGTCGTGCACTGCGCTGGCGTTCACTCCCAACGACCTGTTCGAGGTGGACACCACCCCCGTCGAGCGGCGCGTCCGGCCGCCGCAGCCGACGGCCGAGCCCAAGGCCGCCTCCAGCGGTGGCCGGTCCATGCCCCCGCTGTGACCGAATAAGGAGGGCGGCGATGGGGAAACGGCAACGCGACGGTGTGGACTGCGGCGGCGCGGTCGGCATCATCGGCCGCCAGCAATGCTGGCGCTGCTTGAACCGGCTCAAGCAGGCAGCCGCCAAGGCGTCCTGCCCGGCCTGCGGGAGACAACGGGTGCTGCAGGCCGACACCGGCCGGTGCATCACATGCTCACGCGGATGCACCGCGTGCGGGCATCCGGTCCGCTCACCGGATGCGACACTGTGCCGGGACTGCGCCCGCGAGGCGCGCCGGCGGGCGGCTCAGCAGCCGTGCCAGCGGGCGGCTCAGCAGCCGTGCCCACGCTGCGGACGCCCGGGCTATCTGCGCGAAGCCCCACCAGCGGACTGTCGGCGAAGGCACGCACGGGCTTCATCGGCCAGACCCTCACCCTCGACCAGCAGCGACGCCTCTTCCGAAGGTGGGCCAGCGGCCCAGCCGTCCACCCGCACGAGGAATTGCTGGGCATTGTCTCCCTGCTGCACGGGGCCTCCAGTCCATTCAGAAAAGCGCCGTTTGGCCGCTCTGCCTGCGATGAGTTCCGGAGCTCCATCGGGTCTCCACTCTGGACCACCGCCACGACCAAGGAGGGTTTCATGGGCAAGGTCATCTACTGGATGAACACCTCGATCGACGGCTACATCGAGGATCCCGACGGTGGCATGGACTTTCTGGACTCGGACGAGGACTTTCATCAGGCGGCGAACGACCATGTCCGCCGGACCGCGGCGTTCCTGTTCGGGCGGCGGCTGTATGAGGCGATGGAAAAGCCCTGGACGCAGGACCTGGGCAAGGAAGGCGCCCCGGCCGTCGAGCGGGAGTTCGCCCAGTTCTACAAGGAGACGCCGCGGTACGTCTTCTCCGACACCCTCCAGACCGTCCCCGAAGGGCTCACGATCGTCCGTCGCAAGGACGCCGTGTCCGTGGTGACGCGCCTCAAGCAGGAGATCGACGGCACCCTCCAGCTCGGCGGCCCCGAGCTGGCCGCCTCTCTGCTGGACCTGATCGACGAGTTCTGGGTGTACGCATTCCCCGTGATCGTCGGGGGCGGCAAGCCGTACCTGCCCGTGAGAGAAAAACTGCGGTTGCGCCTGGTCGAGCACCGTTCCTTCGCCTCAGGAACCATGTTCCGGCGCTACGTACGACCCTGACCGACCAGGAGCGGACCCGCGCGGGCGCACCCACGGAAGGCCCAGTGGCCGTACGCCCGTGCGCGATGCTGGACGAAGTGGCGCCCGCGTCACTGCTCGGTGAGCACCTGGAACCAGGGACGCCGCCACCCACGGCTCGGCACCTACGGCAGTGGTGCGATCTCCTCGCAGAGACCGGAGTCACCGTCCGGCGCACCTTACGCGCCGGGCCTCGAGTGGCCCTCGAACGCGGCCGATGAGCCCTACTTTCGCCAACCGTTGATGGTCAGGTGGGGGTCGGTGGCCGCGTTCAGCAGCCGCCGGGCCCAACCGTAGGTCATCGGTAGCCAGTTGAAGTCGTGGTCCGGTCCGACGATGTCGGCCAGTTCGATCAGCTTCATCATCTCCACCACGGCGGCGAGCGGCTTAGCCACGCGCCATGCGCCCCGCATCCGCTCCGGAGCGACGGTGTCGGCCCAGGCGGCGAAGCAGGCGTCGAGGTAGGCCGCGGCGTCCGGCTCGGACGCGTCGTGCAGCCATGAGGCCAGATCGAACAACGGGTTCGTGACGGTGGCGAAGCTCCAGTCGTGCAACAGGATTTCGTCGTCGCGCACGACCACATTGCCCGGGTGGAAATCGCGGTGGACGATCGTCGCCGGGATGGCCGCCTCGTCCAGGCGCTCGTCGCACTCGACCAGATACGGCGTCAGTGCCTGCAGCCGGTCGGCCTCCTCGTCGGTCAGCGCCCGGCCCAGGTTCTTCGGAAGCTTGGGCGCCCGCCAGATGTCGTCGCGGGCCATGGTCGACCGCACGCCGTCGGCTATCGAGGTCGGGGTGAGCGGGACACACCCCGCGGCGATCAGCTCGTCCCCGCGGTGAATGGTCTCCTTCTGTACCATGACCAGCTGTGTCAGGCATGCGCGACGCTGCTCTTTGGAGACCACCCAGCCGTCCACACCGCCAAAGTCCTCGGCGAGCCACCAGCGGTCACCAGGTGACATCGCGGTGATGGTGGCGAACGGCGCGATGCGCAACGACGCCAGGTACCGAGTGATGTCCGGTTCGCGAGCCAGCCTCGGCAGGACCGCCTTCAGGTACACGTCACCCCGGTCAGTCGGCGTGCGGAGCACGGCGGACATGCTCCAGTGCTTGATTTGGCGGCTGGGACCGAGCCGCACCCGACCGGCAGCCTTTATCTCCCCGTCGATGTAGGACTCGGCTCGCTCGAACCAGCCGGGCCTGAACCAGTCGGAGGCGGGCGGCCGGGATCGCGCCGCCCAGCAGTCGAGTACGAGGCTCTGCCCGGTCACCGCCTCATGACCGTGCCACGCAAACCCATCGGCCGAGACCGGCCGCGTCCCGCCCGCCGCCAGCAGTACCACTGTCGTGAAGTCCAACGGCTCCAGGACCACCGTGGTCAGCCCTTCAACCCTCCAAGGATCGACGGAGTTCACGGGGTAGCGCACGGGCGTCGTTCATGACTTGCGCAATCGACGAATACTTCCATCGGCCATACCGCCCTGGAGCGTGCGGCCCGCGCGGGCAGTCACCGGGTCGAAGTTGTGCGTGTACACGAGCCTCCCCGAACCACACGATCAACGCGCCAACCGTCGCCGGCGCGGCTGGACCGAGGGACGGCCCACCGGCTTCGACACCGAACGCTACAAGCAGCGCAATACGGCGGACGGGCGATCAACCGGCTGAAGAACTTCCGGGCCGTGGCCACGCGACATGACAGACGCGCCTACGTCTTCCCGGCACCGTCACCCTGGCGGACCTGGTGATCTGGCTCCGCACCCGAGCTAAGAAGCAGCTCTTAGGGCCGGAGGTCGTTGGAGAGGTTGATCCGGATCTCCGTGGTGCGGTATCCGGCGCGCCGGAACGCGGCCGCCATCGGCGCGTTGCCCACGTCGGTGGTGGCGGTGACGCGTAGCGCTCCATTGGCCGCATGGATGCGGGTGATTTCGGCGAGCACCTCGTCCACGTAGCCGCGCCCCCGGAACTCCGGGACCACCCCGAGATACCCGACGTTCACGTTGTACGGCGTCGCCGAGGGGATCGCCATGCCCGCCACCGCGCCCTCGTGCGTATAGGCGATCCGCCACCACTCCCGTTTGCCCGGAGCCCCGAGATAGAAGTCCATCTCTTCGCGCGCGGTCACGTCCACGCCCTTGGCCGCCAGGTTCGCACGGGTCTGGGCGTCCAGGCTGCCCTCGGCGATCCTCCTGAATACCGCCAGGAACTCCTCGTCGGACGCCTCGGCGAACCGCAACACGCCGGCCGCCGGGGGCACCCCGTCGGCGGGTGCCCACTCGAACTGCAGCCGCTCCACCTCCCGGGTGAGGCCCGCTGCGTGTGCTGCCGCCCGCCGCCATTCCACCGCCATCGAGGTGGCCGGATCGTCGCGCCAGCCGCCGGCCGCCTTGATCCCGTACTGCACCGTCTGCGGGAATCCGGCCAGCGCGGCCCTGATCAGCTCGGCTGCGATGGCGGCGCGGTCCCCCATGGCGGAATCCACGTCGAGGCAGTCGAGCGCGACCGGGTGCGCGCTGTCCCTTGGCCCCCACCACAGCGCCCGTCCCACGACCCGGTCGCCGACCTCGGCGATCCACGTCCATTCCGGCCGGTACATGTCCTCGGCCAGATCTGCGAGGTAACGGTCGGCGGGGATCCAACCGACGGGCTCGGTCACGATCCACGCGGTCACGCGGTCAAGGTCGGCGGGGACGGTAGGGCGGTAGGAGATCACCTGAACAAACTAGCGAGCCTTTGTCATCATCTGAGCTAAGTGTCCGGTCATTGCTTGAACCCATCCTCGTGCGGCCGGGAAGGCTGCCGTGCGGGCCGCGCCTGCTGGGCGGTGGGGCTCAGCCGCGTAGCGGGAGGCGTACGCGGAAGGCGGCGCCGGCCCCGGGGCGGGAGTGGAGCGAGACCTCGCCCGCGTGCGCGGTGACGACGGCTTGGACGATGGACAGGCCGAGGCCGGCGCCGCCGCGGCGGGTGTCGTGCCCGTGCCGGTGATCCACCCGGTAGAAACGCTCGAAGACCAACGCGGCCTGCTCCTGGTCCAGCCCCCGCCCCTGGTCGGTGACCTCGATCAGCGCATGGCCGTCCGCCGTGCCGACGCGTACGGCCGCCGGGGTGCCCGCAGGGGTGTGGTGCAGCACGTTGGCCAGGAGGTTGCCCAGCACCTGGCGGAGCCGCGCGGCGTCGCCGGTCACCCAGACCGGCCCGTCGTGGTCCAGTGTCAGCGGCCGGTCGGGGTCGACGGCCAGCGCGTCGGCCACCGCGTCGGCGGCCAGCCCGGTCAGCTCGACGGGCGCGCGGTCCAGCGGGCGGCCCTGGTCGAGGCGAGCCAGCAGGAGCATCTCGTCCACCAGCGACCCCATTCTGGTCGCCTCGCCCTCGATCCGGGCCATCGCCTTCTCCAGGTCGTCCTGGCGCACGGCCGCGCCGCGCCGGAACAGCTCGGCGTAGCCGCGGATGGTGGCGATGGGCGTGCGCAGCTCATGCGAGGCGTCGGCGACGAAGCGGCGCAACCGGTCCTCCGACTCCTGCCGCTCGCGGAAGGCGTCCTCGATCTGGCCGAGCATCGCGTTGAGCGCGTCGCCGAGCCGCCCGACCTCGGTGCCGGGCGGGGCCGTCTCGATCCGCCGCCCGAGGTCGCCCGCGCCGATCGCCGCCGCGGTCTCGACGATGCGGTCCAGCGGGCGCAGCCCGCGGCGGATCAGCTGGGCGGCCAGCAGGGTCAGGCAGGCCAGTCCGAAGCCGGACGTGCCGATCAGCACGAACGCCACCCGCTCGGAGAGCTCGTCGGTGGCGGCGAGGAGCTCCTGCGGGGTGTTCAACGACAGGACGCGGGAGTTGCCGGGGCCGCGCCAGTCCTGGATGGCGCCGAACGTCGCTCCGGCGGCCAGCGCCAGCGCCAGCGTCAGCAGGCCGACCACGGTGGCGACCAGGCGGGCTCGCAGCGACATCAGTTCTCCCTGGGCAGGCGCAGGACGTACCCGACGCGGGGCACGGTGTGGATGAGGGGCGGGTCCACGTTGTCCACCTTGCGGCGCAGGTAGCTGATGTAGGTCTGGACCACGCCGTCGTTGCCGCCGAAGTCGTACTCCCAGACGTGGTCCAGGATCTGCCGTTTGGTCACCACCCGGCCGGCGTTGACCATCAGGAAACGCAGCAGCTTGAACTCGGTGGGGGTCAGGTCGAGAAGGGTGCCGTTCCGCCGCACCTCGTAGGCGTCCTCGTCGATGACCAGGCCCTGGAAGCTCAGCAGGCCGGTGTCCGGCTCGGCCCGCTTGGTGCGGCGCAGCACCGCCCGGATCCGGGCGATGAGCTCCTCCAGGCTGAACGGCTTGGTCACGTAGTCGTCGCCCCCGACCGCCAAGCCGCCGATCTTGTCCTCGGTCGCGTCCCTGGCCGTGAGGAACACCACGGGCACCTCCGTCCCGGCCGCGCGGACCCTGCGGCACACCTCGGTGCCGAGCACGTCCGGCAGCATCACGTCGAGCACGATGAGGTCCGGCCGGAAGGAGCCGGTCATGGCGACCGCCGCGGCGCCCGTGGCGGCGATGGCCGTCTCGAATCCCTCATACCTCAGGGCGGTCGCGACAAGATCGGCGAGATAGGGTTCGTCGTCCACGACGAGGATGCGGCTCACGCGTCCAGTCTCACCCGCCCGGAGAAGGAGATCCCCCAGGGATCGGCGATTCACAGAAGCGTCTAAGAACGCCCGCGCAGCCGTTGAAGATCATTTTGTTCCACTGGTTGCCATGGAGACACTCTCGGCCTTCGTCCTGCGACGCAAAGGACTGGTCGCCCTGCTGGCGCTGGTGGCGTTCTTCGTCGGCATGGGCGCCACCCCCATCGCCATCCAACGTCTGTCCGAGGAATACGCCCACCCGGGCATGCCCGCCTTCGACGCCAACCAGGAGATCGTCCGGATCTACGGCAACGGCGGCTACCAGCGGCCGTTCGTACCGGTCGTGGTCCTGCCCGAGGGGCAGCACGCGGACGGCTCCAAGGAGGCGCTCGGCCGGGCCTACACCGCGGTGTCGGCGAAGCTGCCCCAGGCCCGCATCGTGTCCTACGCCGACACCGGCGACCCGAGGCTGGTCGGCGCCGACGGCCGGACCACGTTCGGCCTGGTGTTCCCCGGTACCTATTCCGACGGCAGCCCGCCGGGCGGCGGGCTCGGCGAGACGCCCGACGAGAGCCCGGTCATCGTCGCGGTGATGACACCGCACCTCCCGCCCGGCACCAAGGTGCACGTCACCGGGCTCGACACGCTCGCGCCCAGCGTGGACGCGGGCGGCGTGGACGTGCCCGCCAAGATCGGCATCGGCGTGCTCGCCGCGGCGATCGTGCTGTTCCTGGTGTTCCGCTCGATGCTCGCGCTCGTCCCGATCCTCATCTCCGTCCTGTCGATCTTCGGGTCGTTCGTCGTGATCCTGCTGCTCACGCTCGTGATGACGGTGCACGACGTGGCGCTGACCACCATGCCGCTGCTGGGCCTGGGCATCGCCGTGGACTACTCGTTACTGCTGGTCGCCCGCTGGCGGGAGGAACAGGCGAACGGTTTCCGCGGTGACGAGGCGGTGCACCGGGCCATGGCGGGCGCCGGGCGCGCGGTGCTGTTCAGCGGCGTGGCGGTCGCCATCGGGCTGGTGACCATGGTGGTGTTGCCGGTGCCGTTCCTGCGCAGCCTGGGGCTGGCCGGCATGATCATCGCCGCGGTGAGCGTGGCCGCGACGCTGACCGTGCTGCCGGTGCTGCTCGCGCTCACCGGCCGGCGGCTGGACCGCCGGGCCGCGGCAGGTGGCCGCTTCGCCCGCGAGGCCGACGCCGGTCGGGCGTGGTCGGCCTGGGCACGCGGCGTCGTACGGCTGCGCCGGCCCGCGGCGCTGGTCTCCGGCGGCCTGCTGCTGGCGCTGGCGCTGACCGGTCTGGGCGTCAACCTGGCCCTGCCCGAGAGCCGGAACCTGCTGACCACCGGCCCCGGCCACGCGGGGCTGACCGCGCTCACCCGTGCGGGCGTGCCAGCCGGCTCGATCACGCCGATCGACGCCCTGGTGACCGGCGATCCCGCGGCCGCCGTCGAACGCATCAGGCGGATCGAGGGCGTGGCCACCGTACTCGCGCCGCAGGCGCCCTCCTGGCGGCGCGACGGGACCGCGGTCATCTCGGTGCTGCCGGTGGCCGAGAACGGCAGCCCGGCCGGGGAGGCGACGATCGAGCGCATCCGCGCGGCCGTCCCGGACAACGTCCGCGTCGGCGGCAACGCGGCGCAGAGCATGGACTTCCAGAGCCACACCTACGGCGCGTTCCCCTGGATGCTGGCGCTGATCGCACTGGTCACCTTCGTGATGCTCGCCAGGGCGTTCCGGTCGCTCCTGCTGCCGATCAAGGCGATCGTGCTCAACCTGCTCTCCCTCGGCGCGGTGATCGGCGCCATGGTGCTCCTGTGGCAGTTCGGCTGGGGCACCAGGGAGATTCTCGACATCCAGCCCACCGGCTCGATCGGTGAGTTCGTCCCCCTGACGATCTTCGCCTTCCTGTACGGGCTCAGCATGGACTATGAGGTGTTCATCCTGGCCCGGATGCGTGAGGAGTACGACAAGTCAGGCGACACCCGCCAGGCGGTCGTGGAGGGCGTCGGGCGCACCGGGCGGCTGGTGACCTCGGCCGCGCTGATCCTTTTCATCTCGTTCGCGGCCCTGGCCATGACCCCGGAGCTGGACGTCAAGGTCTTCGCCAGCGGCCTGGCCCTTGGCATCCTGCTGGACGCCACGCTCATCCGCGGCATCCTGGTCCCCGCGTTCGTGGCCATGATGGGACGGTGGAACTGGTGGCTGCCAGGCTGGGCGGCCCGTCTCCTGCGGGTCAGCCCCTCGCCACTGCTGGACGAGGCCCCCGAGCGGGTCCCGGAGCCCGTCGGCTGACGCGATCGGCGGCGGGGATCAAACCTGTACTTCATCACATCCTGATCGGTTTCACCGAGACTGCGGAGATCATGCGCAGGCTGGACCGCGGGCGCCGGCGCTGGTATCTGGTGGACGCCAACCTGTCCGACTACTCCGAGGACGCAGGACAACACCTAAACCAGGACCGCCACCCGGGTGGTCCGCCCGTGACGGGCGGCCCGGACGCGACGGCGGCCAAGGGCTGAACGGCCCCGCCCCCGAACGGGGCCGCCCTCGAACGGCCCCGCCCCCGAACGGGGCCGTTCAGCGCGCGGGCGTCACGGCGCCGGGGCGTACCCGGCGGGCCGGGTGGTGAACGAGCCGCGGCCCTGGGTGCGGCTGCGCAGCCGGGTCGCGTACCCGAACAGCTCGGCCAGCGGCACCGCCGCCGTGATCACCACCGTGCCGGCGCGTGCCGCGGACCCGGTCACGCGCCCGCGGCGGGCGGCCAGGTCGCCCAGCACCCCGCCGGCGGCGTCGTCCGGAACCGTGACCGTGACCTCGGCCACCGGCTCCAGCAGCACCATCCGGCAGGCCCGCAGCGCCTCGCGCAGCGCCAGCCGCCCCGCCGTGCGGAACGCCAGATCCGACGAGTCCTTCGGATGGGTGGCCCCGTCGGTCAGCGTGACCCGCAGCCCGGTCACCGGGTGGCCGCCCAGCGGACCGCCGGCCAGGGCATCACGGCAACCGGCCTCCACCGCGCGCACGTACTCACGCGGCACCCGCCCGCCGATGACGGAGGAGCGGAACTCGAAGCCCTCGCCGTCCAGCGGTTCCACGTCGAGCACGACGTGGGCGAACTGGCCGGCGCCCCCGTCCTGCTTGACGTGCCGGTACAGCAGCCCCGACACCCCGCTCGCCACCGTCTCCCGGTAGGCCACCTGCGGCCGTCCGACGGCGACGTCCAGACCGTGGTCGCGGCGGAGCCGCTCCGCCGCCACCTCGAGGTGGAGCTCGCCCATGCCGGACAGCAGCGTCTGGCCGGTCTCGGCGTCGGTCCGCACGGACAGCGACGGGTCCTCCTCGGCCAGCCGGGCCAGCGCCGCGGCCAGCCGGTCGGCGTCGGTGCTCCGGCGCGCCTCGACCGCTGCGGACACGACGGGCTCGGTCGCGCGCGGCGGCTCCAGGACCAGCGGCGCCTCCGGCGCGCACAGCGTCGCGCCGGCGCGGACGCCCTTGAGCCCGACCACCGCGACGATGTCCCCGGCCACCGCCCGGTCCACGTCGGTGTGCCGGTCGGCTTGGACACGCAGGATCCGGCCGA
The DNA here is from genome assembly GCF_008065375.1 of Nonomuraea sp. SYSU D8015. Classification (GTDB taxonomy): domain Bacteria; phylum Actinomycetota; class Actinomycetes; order Streptosporangiales; family Streptosporangiaceae; genus Nonomuraea. The sequence goes on along the minus strand of NZ_VJYI01000011.1, from coordinate 82,385 downwards.
CCCGCTCGGCCCGTCCCGCACCCGTGTCCAGCACCGTGTCCCCCTTCCGCAGCGTCCCCGAGTAGATCCGCACGTACGTGAGCCGCCCGCCGCCGGTGGAGCTGACCTTGAACGCCAGCGCCACCAGCGGCGCCGCCGGGTCGGCGGCGACCGACCGGCTCGCCGGTGGCGCGTCCAGCGGCGACGGCAGGTACGACACCACGGCGTCCAGCAGCGGCTCGATGCCGCGGTTCCGGTAGGCCGACCCGCACAGCACGACGACCCCCTCGCCACTCCGGGTGAGGTCCCGCAGCGCCGCCGCCAGGGTCGGCGCGGAGATCTCCGGCTCCGCGCAGAACTCCTCCAGCGCGCCCGGATGCAGCTCGGCCACCGCCTCCTCCAGCAGCCTGCGCCGCCGCCGCGCCTCCTCCAGCAGCGCCTCGGGCACCGGCCCCTCCGCCACCGCCTCACCGGCCCACACGAGCGACCGCATCCGCAGCAGGTCCACGACGCCGGCGAAGCCGTCCTCCCGGCCGATCGGCAGCTGCACCACCAGCGGCGCGGGGTGCAGCCGCGTCCGGATCGACTCGACGGCGGCGTCGAGGTCGGCCCCGGCGCGGTCCAGCTTGTTGACGAACGCGACGCGCGGCACCCCGTGCCGATCGGCCCGCCGCCACACCGATTCGCTCTGCGGCTCGACCCCGGCCACACCGTCGAACACGGCGATGGCGCCGTCGAGCACCCGTAGCGAGCGCTCCACCTCGTCGGAGAAGTCGACGTGGCCGGGCGTGTCGATGAGGTTGATCCGGTGGCCGTCCCAGACGCAGCTCACCGCCGCGGCGAAGATCGTGATGCCGCGGTCGCGCTCCTGCGGGTCGAAGTCGGTGACGGTCGTGCCGTCGTGCACCTCGCCACGCTTGTAGGTGGCGCCGGTCAGGTACAGGATCCGCTCGGTGACGGTGGTCTTGCCGGCGTCGACGTGGGCGAGGATGCCCAGGTTGCGTACGGCGGTCAGGGGGTCGGTAGTACGAGTGCGCACGGCCTATGGCCCTTCATGACGCGTGGGGACAGGACAGCGCGATTCCCCGGCGAGCCGGCCCGGATCCGGGCAACAGGAAAGACTGAAAAGGTGCTCGTCAGGGCATCAGTGACGGCCGCGCAGCCGGCACCGGGGCGACGAAGACACCAGGATCACCTCATGCCGCGACGGGGAGACCACGGCGGCGGTGTGGTCACGCACGGCCGGCTCCTCTCCCTCGTTGATCACGGCTGGTCTGTTCGCAGCGAGTTTAGTGAAACGGGGTGAGCGGGGAAACGGATTTTCCCGCCCCCGTGTGAGGTTCACCACGCGGACGCCTGCCTGCCGCCGCAGCGCGACGTCACCGTCATTTCCGCATGTCGACATAGGCGCGAGACGCTTTCAGGGAAGGACGCGCGCCCATGACGATCTCTCTTGACACCGGTCGGTACACGGTCGGCCTCGCCACCAGCCCGGCCGACGTGCGGGCCGCGCAACGGCTCCGGTACTCGGTCTTCGCCGACGAGATGGGGGCGCGGCTGGACAGCCCCCTGTCCGGGATCGACGCGGACCGGTTCGACGCCTACTGCGACCACCTCCTCGTCCGCGACGGCGCCGAGGTCGTCGGCACGTACCGGCTGCTGCCGCCGGGGCGCGCCGACCGGCTCTACTCCGACGCCGAGTTCGACCTCCGCAACCTCGCGCCCATCAGGAAGGGGCTGGTCGAGGCCGGCCGCACCTGCGTGCACCCGGACCACCGCGACGGCGCGGTGATGGCGCTGATGTGGGCCGGCATCGCCCGCTACATGGTGGAGGGCGGCCACCAGTGGCTGGCCGGCTGCTGCTCGGTGCCGCTCGACGACCAGGGCGTGGCCGCGGCGGCGATCGTCGAGCGGGTGCCGCTCGGGCCGGAGGAGTACCGGGTCACGCCGCGCGACCCGTGGCGCGGCGGGCGGGGCGGGGTGTCCGCCGACCGGTTCGTGCCGCCCGCGCTCCTGCGCGGCTACCTGCGGCTGGGGGCCTGGGTGTGCGGGGCGCCCGCGCACGACCGCGACTTCGGCACCGCCGACTTCTTCGTGCTGCTGTCCATGGCCCGCGTCAACGCCCGCTACCTGCGCTATTTCCTGGGGGAGATCCGGTGAACGCGTCCGGGCATCCCATGACGAGTGTCCCCGTGAGCGGTGTGGTGAGCAGCGCCGCCCAGCTCAACCCCTGGCGGCCGCTCGGGCCGTGCTCGCCCGCCGCCTGCGTGGAGGTCCCGGCCGCCGCCGCGGGGGCGGTCCGGCTGATGGCGCGGCTGTCGGCGGCGCTGCTCGTGGTGGTCGCGGGCGTGCCGCTGTCCTTCGCGATCTCCTGGATGACGGCCGCCCGCCGGGCGGCCGTCATCAGGGCGTGGGCGAGACTCATGCTCCGGGCGCTCGGCCTCAGGGTCGAGGTCGAGATCGCGCCGGAGGCGCGGAACCGGGGCGGCCTCGTCGTGGCCAATCACATCTCCTGGCTGGACCCGCTGGTCATCGCGGCCACGATGCCCGCGCGGCCGCTCGCCAAGAGGGAGATCGCCGGATGGCCGGTGATCGGCAGGCTGGTGGCGGGCTCGGGGGCGCTGTTCATCGACAGGGAGCGTCTGTACGCGCTGCCCGCGACCGTCGCCGCGGTCGCGGCCGTGCTGCGGCAGGGCGACTCGGTCGTGGCCTTCCCGGAGGGCACCACGTGGTGCGGGCGCGGGATGGGCCGGTTCCGGCCGGCGGTGTTCCAGGCCGCGATCGACGCCGGGGCCCCGGTGCTCCCGGCGACGCTCCGCTACCGCGAGGGCGCGGAGATCTCGACCCGCGCCTGCTTCGTCGGTGACGATTCGCTGCTGGCGTCCCTGCTGCGGGTGGCCGCGACCCGTCACCTCGCCGTCGAGGTGACCCTTCACACCCCGATCCCCCCGGCACCCGCCGAACGCCGTCCCGAGGCCCGCGCGCCGCTGCCCGGCGTCGCCCCGGCGCGTGCGGCCCTGGCCGGGACCGCCGAGGGCCGGATCCGCGAGAACCTCGGGGCTGCCGGACATATCCGTTTTGGCCTTTCCCGGCCCTCCTCCGTGAGGAGCCTCGCCTCATAGACCGCAGTGATCGGGAGCCGGGAGCAGACGGCCCGGGTCACGGCTGGACGACGTGGCCGACGCGGAAGAAGCCGTCCGGGTCGTAGGCCCGCTTGACCTCCCGCAGCCGCCCGTAGTCCGCCGCGGTGTAGGCGGCCGCCGTACGCCGCGGGTCGGACAGGAAGTTGAGGAACGTGCCCCCGTTGGCGTACGGGCGCAGCGCCTCGGCTAGGCCGGGCACCGGCGTGTCCACGATGACCGACAGCTTGGTGCTCCGGTGGCTGACCGGGCCGGCGTCCGGGCCAGGGCGGCCCATCGCGCCGTCCCAGTGCCGGATCTCCACCGTCTGCGCCTGCTCGGCGGCCCGCACCAGGATGTCGGCGACCTCGCCGGGAACCGTGTCGAACATGTCCATGTGCCGGTTCGGCGTGCCGCCCATCGCGGTGTCCGCGTACGCGATCGTGCGGGTCTCGTCCAGCAGCGCCGGGCCCGCCGCCCGCCACAGCGGCGCCAGCACCCGCCGGGCCTCCGCAGCCTCGCCGGCGTGCACGACCTTCAGCATCATCACGTGCCGGCCGGGCAGCGGCCCGTCGGCGGGCATCCGCTTGAGCACGATGGCGGTGCTGATCTCGTCGGGGGCGTCGTCGATCCAGGTCCGGTACGCCTCCAGGGTCTCGGCCGCGGCCTCGATCGGGAAGTACGCGAACCCGGCGTACACCTGCGAGACCGGGTACAGCCGGAACTCCAGCGAGGTCACCACGCCGAACCCGCCGCCGCCCCCGCGCAGCGCCCAGAACAGCTCGGGGTGGCTGGTCGCGCTCGCGGTGACGTGCCTGCCGTCGGCCAGCAGCACGTCGGCGCGCACCACGCTGTCGGCGGCGAACCCGTGCTTGCGCGCCAGCCACCCGAGTCCGCCGCCCAGGGTGAACCCGGTGACGCCGACCGAGGGCGCCGACCCCGACAGCGGCGCGAGGCCGAACGGCGCGGCGGCGGCGATCACCTCGCCCCAGCGGGCGCCCGGGCCCACCCGCGCGACCCGGCGGAGGGGGTCCACCAGCACCGACGCCATCGGAGACGTCCTGAGCAGCACGCCGCCGTCGCATGCGGCGTGCGTGCCGTGCCCGGTCGCCTGCACCGCGAACGGCACGCCGTGCGCCCGCGCCGTCAGCAGCGCCGCCCGCACGTCCGCCACCCCGTACGCCTCGGCCACCACGGCCGGGCGGGCGTCGACCGAGGGATTGAGGGAGCGGCGCAGTTCGTCGTACCCGGTCGCGCCGGGGTGGTGCACGGCGCCGGTGAAACCGGGGATCGCGATCTCGTCCTGGATGGTGTACGGCCGGCTCATCTGTCTGCCCTTCTTCTCAGTGGTCTGTGATCACTGTGCTGGAGGGCGCTTACGGGATTCTTCTCGTCGCCTTCCTGAGAAGCCGCAGAAGGCCCCCTCCTTCAGGGTCGGGGATGACCGCCGGTCCCCTTCAGGGGATGGCCCGCAGTAGGCGGGACAACCCGGAGCGCGTAGCGCGGACCCGGGAGCTCAAGTGGGTCGACGTTGTTGTCGATGTAGTGCTTGGTGATCGATAGGAGTGCTCCACCGCAGCCGACCTCCTCGAACTGCTCGATCGGCCGCAGGCAGAAGCGTTCATGTGCTGATCTTCGCAAGGATGTCCTTGGTGAACAGGTCCTGGACGGTGACGCTGATGCCCACCTTCTTCAGGGTCTCCACCGTGGCGCTCATCGCGGCGTCGGGCAGGCCGATCGGCTTGGGCACGTCGGGTGTGACGATGAGGGAGTTCATCGCCTTGCTCTCGCCGAGCTGCTGCGCGGCGTCCAGCCCTTGATCCTTGCCGTACGTCCCCACGGCCAGGTCGGTGCCCGGCTGCGGATCGGCGAGGTTGTCCAGCCAGCCCTTGCGCGTCGCGGAGAGGAAACCCGCGAGCAGGCCGGGCTTGTCGGCGATCGTCTGCTCGGTGGCGAAGAAGCAGTCCGACAGGATGCTGAACCCGAAATCGGCGAGCAGGAACGTGTGGGTCTTGATCCCGCGGGCCTCCAGCGTCGGCGGCTCGTTGGTGACGTACACGATCTGGCCGTCGACCTCCCCGTTCGCGACCGGCGCGGGGTCGAACTGGACGGGGACGATCGTGAGCTGGCTCTTCTTGATGTTGTTGAGGCTCAGCATCACGTCGAAGGCGGTCTCGTTGGCCGCCGCCACGCCGATCTTCTTGCCGATCATCTCCTGGGGCGACTTGATCGGTGTCTCGGCCTTGCTCAGGATGCAGAACGGCGACTTCTGCAGCAATGCTCCGATGATCTTGATGGGGGCTCCCTGGGCGCGGGCCGTGGCGATGGCGTCCGCGTTGAGCATGCCGACCTCGGCCTTGCCGCCGGCCACGACCGTCGCCGGGCTGGCGTTCGGGCCGCCGGGCAGCCAGGCGAGGTCGATGCCCGCGGCGGTGAAGTATCCCTTGCTCAAGGCGAGCCAGGTGCCGGCGAACTCCGTGGTCGGAAGCCAGCTGAGCTGGAAGGTCATCTTCTCGGTGGCCTTGCCGGCGCTCGGGGAAGCGGCGGTTTCGCCGTCGCCGGCGCAGGCGGCGAGCAGGGGAGAGACCAGGCCCGCTGCGGCGGCGATCCCGCCGATTTTGAGCAGGTCGCGACGGTTGTACGACATGGGTGTTTCCTTTCGAGCGTGGGGGGTGCGAGGTCAGGAGAACCGGCGGAGCAGGCTGCTCTCCACGGCGGCGGCGACGGCGTAGGCGATGATCGAGACCGCGGTGACCAGGACGACCGCGCTCCACAGCAGGTTGTACTGGGCGTTCACGCTGGCTCGGAGCATGACGAAGCCGAGGCCCTGGCCCGTGGCCAGCCATTCCGCGAGGAGCGCGCCGAGGAGCGCCGTCGGGGCGGCCACCCGGGAGGCCGCGAAGATCGACGCCATTCCGTACGGCAGGCGGACGGCGGCGAGCGTCCGCAACGGCCCCCCGCCGTACGTCACGACGAGATCGACCGCCGACCGGGGTGTGGCACGCATGCCCGCCACCACGGTCACCAGGCACGGGAAGAACGTGACCAGCCCCGCGATCACGATGACCGTGAGCACGCCGCGGCCGAAGACCAGCGCGATGAGCGGCGTCATGGCGACCAGCGGCACGGTCCGCAGCACGATCGCGATCGGCATGACGACGGCCTCGGCGAACCGGCTGACGACCACCAGCGAGGCGAGGGCCACCGCGGCGGCGGTGCCCGCCGCGTACCCCAAGGCGGCATTGCGCAGCGTCACCCCGAGCGGGCCGAGCACCTGGTCCAGGTTGCGGGTCAGGTACGTCCACACATCCAGCGGCCCTTTGGCGAAGAACGGGCTCAGGCCGCTCACCTCGATGAGGACCTGCCAGAACACCAGCATGAGAGCCGTGCCGGCCAGGCCGGTGGCCAGCGCGACCACGGTGCGCCTGCCGAAGCCCCCTTGACGGGCGGTCGACGGCACCGCGGCGGTGGACTCCGACCGGGCCCACGGGACGACGAGGCGTTCCACGGCCGCCGTCAGCCCGTAGGCGACGCCGGCGAGCAGCGCGGCGTCGAGGGCGAGGCCCCAGGTCCGGGTCGCGTCCAGCGTCTGCTGGCTGTAGACCATGGCCACGCCGATCCCTTGGCGACCGCCGAGATACTCCCCGACCACGGCGCCGAGGACGGCCGCCGGGGCCGCGATGCGCAGACCCCCGAAGAGCGCGGGCAACGCCGCCCGCACCCGGACACTGCGCATCTGCCGCCAGCGCCCCCCGCCGGCCGCCCTGACGACCTCCAGGCTGGTGCCGTCAGCCGACCGGAAGCCGAGCATGACGGCGACGAGCGTGGTGAAGAACACCCCCTGCGCGGCCACGACGATCTGGGGGTCGTCGCCCTCCAGGACTGCGGTGAGGATGGGCGCGATCGCGACCAGCGGCAGGCAGTAGAGGGCGACGAAGAAGCGGAACGCCACCAGCTCGACGGGCTTGACCAGGACGAACACCACCCCAGCGACGATCGCCAGGAGGTTGCCCCACAGCCATCCCCACGCCGCCTCCTGCGCCGTCTGGGCGATGTGCGGCAGGGCGAACGGCACATCCCGCACGGCCCGGCCCACGACGGCGACCGGGCCGGGCACCGTCCGCCCGCCGGCGAACACCGTCATCGCGAGGACCTGCCACACGAGGAGAACGGCGAGCGGCCCCGCCAGCCGAGCCACCACCAGCCTCTTCCCTCTCGCGGTGACGTCGTCGTGCGGGGCGGTCATACGGCTGATCCGGAGCCGAAGAGGATCTCCGAGAGATGATCCTCCAGCTTGTGGAATTCGGGGCTCCGCAGCATCTCCGGCGTGCGCGGGCGTGGCAGGTCGATCGGGACGGTCGTCGCGATCCTGCCCGGACGCGGGGTCATGACCGCGACCGTGTCGGAGAGGAACACCGCCTCGCTGATCGAATGGGTGACCAGCAGCGTGGTCGTGGCGCGCGCGGTCCAGATCCGCAGCAGCTCCAGGTTGAGCCGCTGCCTGGTCATGTCGTCCAGCGCGCCGAACGGCTCGTCGAGCAGGAGAACCCTGGGTTCGATGACGAGGGCCCGGGCGATGGCGGCACGCTGGCGCATGCCGCCCGACAACTGCGCGGGACGGGCCCTCTCGAAACCTTCCAATCCGACAAGGCCGATCAACTCCTCGATCTGGCCCTTCGCCGGCTTCACGCCGCTGACCTCGAGGGGCAGCCTGATGTTGGCGTGGACGCTGCGCCAGGGCAGCAGCGCCGCGTCCTGGAAGGCGATGCCCACACCGTACGAGCGCCGTACCGCCTCGGGTGTCTCCCCTTGGATCAGAGCTTCTCCGTCCGACGGGCTGTCGAGGCCCGCCAGGATCCGCAGCACGGTCGACTTGCCGCACCCGGAAGGGCCGAGCAACGTCAGGAAGTGGCCCGAGGGCATCTCCAGATCGACCCCGTCCAACGCGGTCACCGTGGATCGGCCGAGTCTGAACTCCTTGCGCAGCCCGCGCAGCGTCAGCCCGGCGATCGTCTTCTCCGTCACAGTCAAAGAACGCTCCCACCAGCTCTTTGGTGAGATGCTCACCGCATGCGGCTACGCGGCCCTTTCCCGGCCGTAAAGTTGCCGTTTCGCGGCGCGCACGACCCTGACCCGCGTCCGGAAATCGTGCGTTCCTCCAGGGCGGCCGGATTCGGTCCCGGGGCCTTCTATGCATGCCGACATCGACAGCGCCCACCGGACCGGCAGGGCTTTCGGGTTAGGTAAGGCTAATCTAATATGCGGTCCATAAGGGTAGATCCCCTGCGATGAGGAGAATTCATGCCCACTGTCCCGCGACGCACTCTTGCCGCCGCGCTGGGCCTCGCCACCGTGCTCGCCGTCGGCGCCTGTGGCGGCACGGCCGCGCCGCCCGCCGCCGCGCCCACCGCGCCGGCCTCGGCTGGACAGGGCCCCTGGACCTGGACCGACGACCGGGGCAAGAACATCTCGCTCCCGCAGCGGCCCCAGCGCGTCGTGGCCCAGTTCGACTCGGCGGCCGCGCTGTGGGACTTCGGCGTGCGGCCCATCGCGGTGTTCGGCCCGCACAGGCTCAAGGACGGCAGCCGTGACCGTGCGGTGGGCGAGGTCGACATCACGAAGGTGGAGTCGATCGGGAACGCCTTCGGCGAGTTCAACGTCGAGAAGTACGCCTCGCTCCAGCCCGACCTGATGGTGGCGGGCATGTACGAGAAGGACAAGCTCTGGTACGTCCCGCCGGACTCCGTCCAGGCCGTCGACCAGCTCGCGCCGTCCGCGGGCGTGATGCACAGCGGCAAGCCCCTGCTGGAGATCATCGAGAGGTACGCCCAACTCGCCGCAGCGCTCGGTGCGGACCCGAAGGCGGCCCCCGTGGCCGAGGCCAAGAACCGCTTCGACGCCGCGAGCGCCGCGCTGAAGACCCTCGCCGCGGCCAAGCCCGACCTGAAGGTCATGATCGTCGCAGGGTCACCCGATTCCCTGTACGTCACGTACCGGCCGGACCACCCCGACATCAAATACTGGGGCGAGCTGGGCTTGAACATCGTCTCCCCGCCCAAACCCTCGGAAGGCGGCTTCTGGGAGGTCCTGAGCTGGGAGGACGCCGACAAGTACCAGGCCGACGTCATCCTCGTCGACGCCCGCGCCCAGTCGATGACGATCGAGGAGATGGCGAAGAAGCCGACCTGGGCCAAGCTGCCCGCGGTCGAGGCCGGCCAGATCTACCCCTGGCGCGCCGCCGAGCGCTACAGCTACCTCGGCTACGCCCAGGTCATGGAGGAGCTCAAGGCCAACCTGGAGAAGGCGCGCGACGACGTCGTCAAGTGACGGGCACGATCTCGGCCCGGGTCAGGACGCCGTCCTCGATGGTGAGCAGGCCGAGCGTGCCCTGCGGCTGCCGGCGGCGGTCCGTGGGGGAGCCCGGGTTGAAGATCCGCAGGCCCTCGCCGGACTCGTCGAGCGGGATGTGCGAGTGCCCGAACACCACCAGGTCCGCATCGGGGAACCGGCGCCGCAGGCGCGCCAGCCGGCCCTTGGCCGGGCCGCTGTCGTGGATCATGCCGATCCGCAGCCCGTCCAGGGTCAGCTCCAGCGTCTCCGGCGCCACCACGTCCGGGCCGTCGTTGTTGCCCTTCACCACGTGAACCGGCGCGTACGCGGCGAGCTCGTCGAGCACCGACGGGACGCAGACGTCTCCCGCGTGCAGGATGACGTCCGCGTCTCGCAGGTGCTCGGCGACCCGGGGCGGGCAGGAACGCCACCGCCGGGGCGCGTGGGTGTCGGACAGCACGACGACGTTCATGCCAATCCTCATGCCCCGTTCGCGTACAGTCGCTCCAGCCAGTCGCGCCATTCCGCCCCGCGGCCCTCGCCGGAGAACACCAGATGGGCGGCGATCATCGAGCCGCCGAACCCCTGCAGGAACCGATAGAGGGCATCCTCGGTGCGGACCCCGACGGTCTGGGAGTTGCGGTGGTAGACGACCCCGTCGACCGGCGCGGGCCCGAACCGCACCCGGTCGCCGGCCTCGGCCCGGCCGCCCAACTCGGCGTCCAGGATCTCCCACGCCAGCGCCCAGTCGCGCACCGGCGGCCCGAACTCCGTGACCGGCGTCGCCACCCTCCCCGCGAAGTGGCCGAGGTATTCGACGAGGGTCGCGAAGTACATCTCCATGCCCCTGGACATCGCCTCGAACTCGTCCTGCCAGTCGTCACCCGGCAGGAAACCGCTGGTCACCAGCCGGACGAGTGCGGTGCCCCGCTCCCGCCCCTCGACGAGGAACTCGTAGGCGACGAAGCGGCCGTCGTCGGCCTTGTCGCTGCCGTGCGCGAACCGGTGGGGCGGCTCGGCGGACGTCACCACCGAATCCGCCAGGTTGAACCCGCCGAAAGCGGTGCGTACGACGCCGTCCGCGACCTCGGTGCGCCCCATGAACCACGAGTCGATGCCGGGCCCCGTCGAGATGGCCTCCCACACCTCCTCCGGAGTCGCCTCGACCACGGCCTCCTGAGGCAGCTCGAACTCGCGACCCACCTCAGCGCTCGCCCTTCACGGAAGGGTGCACCGCGACGACCAGCCGATGCTCGCGCCCGCCCTCGGCCGTCGCGTCGTGATATTTGCTGACCAGGGACGTCACGCAGTTCGCCAGCTCCTCCGCGAACGCCGCCCGGTCCGCCGCCGACGCGAAGCGCACCTCGCCGTCGATCGCGAACGTCGCCACCCGCTTCTGCGCCTTCGCGGCCCCGGTGATGAGGGTGCCGACGTCGCGGACGAGCTGCGCGGCCACCGCCAGCAGCCAGCGCGCCGACAGCCGGTCCGGCGACCGGCTGGGATCGGGTTGGACGGCGGCCAGCGCGGTCGGGGAGATCACGAAGGACGCGGCGGTGGCCCGCATCACCCGCTCGGTGACGTTGCCCTTCCTCCGCTCCTCGACCAGCTCGACCAGGCCGTGCTTCTCCAGCGTCCGCAGGTGGTAGTTGACCTTCTGCCTGGCCAGGCCGACCTTGGCGGCCAGCGACGTGGCCGAGCCGGGCTCGACCAGCTCAGCGAGCAATTTCGAGCGCATGGGATCGAGCGACGCCTCGGCCGCCGCCGGATCCTCGATCACCGCCACTTCATACATGGGGGAACGATGGCACCGAAAAAAATCATTGTCAAGAAAGGCGGCTTGCTCGGTCCTCGAGGTAGCGCCGCTCCGGCAGGCTGGTCGTCAGCCCGGCCGCCTCCCGGTACGCCGCCAGCGCCGCCGCCGTGTCGCCCGCCATCTCCAGCAGGTGGGCGCGTACCGCGGCCAGCCTGTGGTGCCCCGCCACGCGGTCGTCGGCCACCAGGCTTTCCAGCAGGTCGAGCCCCGCCCGCGGGCCGCGCACCATGGCCGCGGCGACCGCGTGGTTGAGCTTGACGATCGGGTTGTCGTCCAGCCCGGACAGCACGCCGTACAGCGCCAGGATCTGCGGCCAGTCGGTCTCCCCGGCCGTGGCCGCCTCGTCGTGCACGGCCGCGATGGCCGCCTGCACCTGGTAGGGGCCCAGCGCCGTCGTGGACAGCGCCTTGGTGACCAGCTCGACGCCCTCGTCGATCAGCCGCCGATCCCACAGGCTCCGGTCCTGCTCGGCGAGCGGGATCAGCTGCCTGTCCGGCCCGGTGCGCGCCGGCCGCCGCGCCTCGGTGAGCAGCATGAGCGCCAGCAGCCCGGCCACCTCCCCGTCGCCGGGCAGCAGCCGGTGCAGGGCCCTGGCGAGCCTGATCGCCTCGCTGGTCAGCTCGGTGCGGTGCAGCTCGGCCCCCGAGGTGGCGGTGTAACCCTCGTTGAAGATCAGGTACAGCACGTGCAGGACGACCCGCAGCCGGTCGGCGTACTCGGCCTCCGGCGGCATCGCGAACGGCGCGCCGGTGGCCTTGACGCGCTGCTTGGCCCGGCTGATGCGCTGCGCCATCGTCGCCTCCGGCACCAGGAACGCGCTGGCGATCTGCGCCGTCGTCAGCCCGCCCACGGCCCGCAGCGTCAGCGCCAGCTGCGAGGGCTTCGACAGGGCCGGATGGCAGCACAGGAACAGCAGCGTGAGCGTGTCGTCCTGGTCGCCGGGCCTCTCCTCGCCCGGCGCCGGCGCCACGAACTCGTCGGCGGGCACGCTGACCGCGACGCTCTCCTCCCGCCGCCGCCGCGCGTGCTCGCTGCGCATGTGGTCGATGACCCGGCGCGAGGCGACGGTGATCAGCCACGCCCGCGGGTTGTCCGGCACCCCCTGCTCCGGCCACTGCACGGCCGCGTCGAGCATCGCCTCCTGCACGGCGTCCTCGCAGGCGTCGAACTGGTCGTAGCGGCGCACGAGCACCCCGAGCACCTGCGGCGCCAGCTCACGCAGCACCTCCTCGACAGCACTCACCCCTGCCCCTGCCCGCCGCTCAGGTGTGGTGTCATTCCCGCTCCTGGGCCGGGCTCACCCCGTCACCTCGTCGATGATCGGCCGTACCTCCATCGCGCACAGCCGCGCGTCCGGCCAGCGGGCCGCGATCTCCGTGGCCCGCTCGATGTCGGCGCACTCGACGATCAGATAACCCGCCAGGAACTCCTTGGCCTCCACGAACGGCCCATCGGTGACCGCCGGCACGCCGTTGCGCACCTTCACGGTCCTGGCCCCGCCGGGCCCGTCCAGCGCCTGCCCGCCGACCAGCTCGCCGCTCTTCGCGAGCTGCTCCGTCAGCGCGTCGACCTCCGCCATCACCTCGTCGACGCGCTCGGCGACGGCCTGCTGCGACTCGGCGTTGGTGTAGATCATCAGCATGTATTTCACCGGCTCATCCTAGGCCGCCCCGCACCCCCGACCGCAGAGCATCTCGTGACCCGCCGACCCCGACCACCCTTTCCGCGCATGCTCTACGCTCGATCCGTGCAGGACGAGGATCTTCACGCCATCGCCGCCCGGCTGGTCCAGGTGCCGGGAGTCGTGGCCGTGGTCTTGGGCGGCAGCCGCGCCCGCGGCACCCACCGCCCCGATTCGGACATCGACCTCGGCCTCTACTACCGGGGCCACCTCGCCGTGGACGAACTGCGCACCCTCGCTCGGGAGATGACGGGGGAGCCCACCGAGGTGACGGAGCCCGGCGGCTGGGGCCCGTGGGTGGACGGCGGCGGCTGGCTGACCGTCGACGGCCGGCGGGTCGACTGGATCTACCGCGACCTCGACCGCGTCCACCGCATCTGGCGGGGCTGCAGGGAAGGCCGCTACGAGATCGGCGTCCAGGTCGGCCACCCGCTGGGCTTCTACTCCCACGCGTACGTGGGGGAGGTGGCCCTGTGCCGCATCCTCGCCGACCCCGGCGGCGAACTGGCCGCGCTGCGCGAGCAGACCGCCGACTACCCGCCTGCCCTGCGCGCGGCCCTGATCAGAGGCCTGTGGGAGTCCGACTTCGCCCTGATGATCGCCCGCTACGGCGCCGCCGGCCGCGACCCGGTGTACACGGCGGGAGCGCTGTTCCGCGCCATCGGCGTCGCCTGCCACGCCCTGCACGCGGCCGACGGCGCCTGGCTCATCAACGAGAAGGGCATGGTGGCCTCCGCCGCCCGGCTCCCCTCGGCACCGCCCGGCTTCGGCGACCGCGCCCAGTCTTTGCTCGCGGCCGTCGGCCGGACACCGGAGGAGATCACCCACACCATCGACGAAGCGGCCCGGCTCATCGCGGAGGTACGCGCCGCCTGCGGATTATGAGAATCCTCGGTTGATGTCGCTCGGTGTCGCCGGATGGTCAGGTGAGCCTTTGGACGCCGAGGCCGAGGGCTTCGCACCGAGGGGCAAGTTGCACACCATCGCGGTGAACGGACCCGAGGGCATTCTCGACTGGGACGCCATCGACTGGCGGATCCATGAGCAGAACGTAGTGAGGCTGCGGCGCAGGATCGTCAAGGCGACGAGCCCTCGGGGCTTGTTTGAGCCGTGGTGCGGGGAAAGCCCGCTCGCCCGGTTCTGAGGGGGCGGCGGCACGGCAACGTGCCGCCGCTACCCGACAGCGGAGCTGGGCCCGATGTGATGCTGGAATGCCGTGTGCGCCATGATGGGCCGGTGGAGTTCGAGCCTTACCGGGGTGAGCTGGTCGCGTACTGCTACCGGATGCTGGGCTCGTTCCACGAGGCTGAGGATCTGGTGCAGGAGACGATGCTGCGGGCGTGGAAGGCCCGCGATCGGTACGACAGCACTCGCGCGTCGGTACGGACGTGGCTGTACCGGATCGCCACCAACGCCTGCCTGACCGCGCTGGAGGGTCGTGCGCTCCGGCCGTTGCCGACCGGGCTGGGCGCGCCGAGCGATGATCCTGGGGCGCCGCTCACGCCGGCATTGGACATCCCCTGGTTGCAGCCGTTTCCCGACGCGCGGTTCGACCTGGGGATGCGGGCCGACCTGCGGCTCGCGCTGGTGGCGGCGATGCAGCTGCTGCCGCCGCGGCAGCGGGCTGTGCTCGTACTCCGCGAGGTTCTGCAGTTCAGCGCCGCCGAGGTCGCCACGCAACTGGAGACCACGGTCCCGGCCGTCAACAGCGCCTTGCAGCGAGCCCGCGCCGCCCTCGCGGACGTGGGCGATGTGAGCGGGGTGGCCGAGCCGGACGATCCCGAGGCCCGCGCGGCGATCCAGCGGTACGCGCGAGCATTCGAGGCGGCGGACGTCCCCGCCCTCGTGCGGCTCCTCACCGACGACGCCATCATGGAGATGCCGCCGGTGCCGTTGTGGTACCGCGGCAGCCGCGACTACGGACTGTTCATGCGCCGGGTGTTCGACATGCACGGGACGGACTGGAGAACGAGGCTTCTGACCGCCAACGGGCAGCCCGCGCTCGCCGCGTACGCACCCCAGCCCGGTGGCGGGCACCGGCTGCACACGCTGCAGGTCTTCACCGTTACCGGCGGCCGGGTCGCGCACAACGTGGTGTTCGCCGATCCGCACGTGCTCGAGGCGTTCGACCTGCCCCGGCAGATTTCTTTCGACGAGTTCCGCCGGGCGCGATGAGTCGAGCCGGTGCCGCCGGTACATACCGGCGAGCATCGAACGAAAGGACATCATCGTGAGCGTCATCGTCATACAGTTCATCACCCTGGACGGGATCGTGGCCGACCCGGACGGGTCCGCCGGCACGGCGACCGGCGGCTGGGCGTTCCGACACGGCCCCGAAGGCGTCGCCGGGGACAAGTTCCAGCTCGGCAGCACCCTCGACAACGGGGTCATGCTGCTGGGGCGTGCGACCTGGCAGTTGTTCTCGCAGATCTGGCCCGGCCGCGACGACCCGTTCGCCGCGCGGATGAACGCCGCGCCGAAGCTGGTCGCCTCCCGCACGCTGACCGACACCTCGGCATGGGCGAATTCCAAGGTCATCGACGGCGACCTCGTCGACGCCGTCAAACGCGAGGACCGCGATGTGATCGTCCCCGGCAGCCTGAGCGTCGTCCAGGCGCTGATGGCCGAAGACCTGATCGACGAATACCGGCTGCTGACCTTCCCCACGATCCTGGGCACCGGCGAGCGGCTCTTTCCCGGCGGCAGGCCACCCGCTTACCTGGAGTGCCTGACGGCCGAGCAGACCGGCGCCACCGTCCTCACCCGATACGGGAGAACCGTAAGGTGACCGTTCCCGCTCTCCATCAAGGACGGCAGATCACTAGGACACAAGCCGAAGCACTCAAAGGTCGGAAACTTCGTCCATACCGGCGCTCCGCACTTCTCCAAGACCACGTGCCGGTTCGGGTCCAGATGTCCCCAGCACCTGAAGACCCAGGACCGAACTGTCGGACTTGCAGCCGCTCTGAGGTGCGCGTGCCTCGAACGGCCGTCGCGCGTCGATCGTGTTGTCGTTCATCCAGACTGCCTTGTGGACGCGTCTGTCTGCTCTTCCCTGCAAGAGACGCAGGCCCGCCACCCCCGGATGGGGGGCGGGCCTGCGCGACTCTCCTACCAGATCATGACGCCGCCACCTTCGCGGTCAGCGAGCCGGTCTTGTCGTTCTGTGGGTTGAAGACGATCGTGTACGTGCCCGTGTCGGGCAGCGTCGTCGCCGAGATGGTGCAGTTGCGCCCGCAGTAGGGCGAGCTGCCCAGCGCCGTCCCGTCCGGCTTCTTCACCGACACCCACGCGTAGGTGGAGCCGGTGAAGCTCGCGTCGGTGAGGTTGAACGACACGAGCTGCCCGGCCGTCCCGGTGAACGACCAGACGGCCTTCTGCCCGGCCCCGACGGTGGTGAGCGTCGAGGCGGGCCCGCCGATCGAGGTCGTCGCGGTGACGTCCGCCCTCGGTGAGCTGCGCGGTCAGCGAGCCGGTGAGCGCCTTGCGCGGGTCGAACAGGATCGTGTACGTGCCGGTCGCCGGGAGGGTGACCGGGTCGAGCATGCAGACCTTGCCGCAGGAGGTTTCCTGCCGCAGGACGGTCCCGTCCGGATCGAGCACCGAGACCGCCGCGTCGGACGCGAGGGAGAAGGCGCGCCGGTGATGTCGATGGTGCCGCGCTGGGTGGGGGTGGCGGGCATGAGGGGGGTGTTGGCGAGCAGGGCGATGACGGCGAGGGGGATGTTGATGGAGAAGACCCAGGGCCAGCTCAGGTATCGGGTGATGACGCCGCCGAGGGAAGACTCCGGCGGTGCCGCCGGCCGGGGCGGCGGCGCCGTACAGGGCGAGGGCTTTGGTGAGTTCCTTGGGTCGTGGCCGAAGAGCATCATGAGCAGGGTGAGGGCGGAGGGGGCGATCAATGCGGTGCCGGCGCCTTGGAGGGCGCGGCCGGTGAGCTCGACCCATATCTCGGGGGCGATGCGGGCCGCGAATGAGCCGATGAGCAGGAGGAGCCCGCCGAAGGCGACGACGTAGGCGTTGAAGACCCAGGAGAGGTTTTCCTGGGTGAAGCCGAGGTCTTCCTGGATGCGGGGGAGGGCCACGCCGATGATCGACGTGTCCATGATGACGATGAACTGGGCGGTGGCGATCAGGGCCAGGGCGGTCCAGCGTCGGGGGGATGGTGCGGACATGATGATCTATATGCCTTACAGGGGTAAGGATAGCGCGAAGTCGTTCATACCTCTGGGGCGTAGGCCGAGGACCATACACCCCATGGGTATGTGTCAAGGGTGCGACGAGCACCCGGTGAATTGACCTCTTGCGTAGGGAATACCATAGGGGGGTATAGTGTTGTGCAGGGTGACGAACCCGATGGGAGCGCAACATGGCTGGATACGCCGACACCAAGCATGACCATGCGATGCGGCTGCGGCGCGTGGAGGGACAGATCCGCGGCCTGCAGCGCATGGTCGAGGATGACAAATACTGCATCGACGTCCTGACCCAGGTGTCGGCCGCCACCAGCGCGCTGCGGTCATTCGCCCTGTCGCTGCTGGAGGAGCACCTGGCCCACTGCGTCGCCGAGGCCACGCTGAAAGGTGGCCCCGAAGCTGACGCGAAGGTCAAGGAAGCCTCCGACGCCATCGCCAGACTCGTCCGTTCCTGACCGTCACCGACCATTGAAGGAGATCGATATGAGCACCGCCACCTACACCGTCAAGGGCATGACCTGCGGCCACTGCGTCAGCTCGGTCAAGGAAGAGGTCAGCGAAGTCCCCGGCGTCACCAACGTCGAAGTGGACCTGGCCACCGGGTTGCTGACCGTGGACAGCGACGCCTCCGTCGACCCGGCGAAGATCGTCGCCGCGGTCGAGGAGGCCGGATACGAAGTGGCGAATCAGTCGTGAATACCGCAGCCAAGCTCGGTTCCTACGTCCTGGGGCTGGCCGTCGTCTTCGGCGGCGCCCTGGGCGTGGGGAACGCGGTGGGGCCGGTCGAGACGCCCCCAGCGGATGACCATGCCGCGATGACGGCCATGGCAACGCCCACTGCAGGGCCCACGGCGAGTGCGGGACACGGGGAGCACGCCACCCAGCAGGCGAAGGACGATACCCCCGGAGGGCTCCAAGTGTCCGAGAACGGTTACACCCTCACCCCGCTCACCGAAACGATCAAACCGGGTGAGCCGACCGACTTCCGTTTCACCGTCACAGGTCCTGATGGCAAGCCGGTGACCGACTACGAGGTCGAGCACGACAAGAAGCTCCACTTCATCGTGGTCTCCCGAGATCTGAGCACCTTCCAGCACCTGCACCCCGAGATGACGTCCGACGGCGTCTGGTCGGTCAAGCTCACCCTCCCCGACGCGGGAACGTATCGCGCCTTCGCTGATTTCGCCCCCACCGGCGGCAGCGCTCTGACCCTCGGCACCGACCTGTTCGCCGCCGGCGACTACGAGCTCAAGGCACTGCCGGACACCGGTCGCACGGCCAGCGTCGACGGATACGAGGTCACCCTCGACGGCGAGCTGACGCCCGGACAGGCCGGCAAGCTCACTCTGAAGGTCAGCAAGGACGGCAAGCCCGTCACCGACCTGCAGCCCTACCTCGGCGCCTACGGGCACCTGGTGGCCCTGCGCGCCAGAGACCTGGCCTACCTGCACGTCCACCCGGACGGCGAGCCAGGCGACGGCAAGACCAAGGCCGGACCCGAGATCGTCTTCTACGCCGAGGTGCCCAGCACCGGCGACTACCGCCTGTTCCTGGACTTCCAGCACGACGGCGAAGTGCGCACCGCCGACTTCACCCTCGGCGCGGGCGCGAAGCCGGCCATTCCCAACGCCACCCCGACGCCTGCCGACAGCGGCCACGGCGATCACAGCCACTGAGCGAGAGAAAGGAGAACGGTGATGTCCTCCCTCACCGATGACCGGCAGAACGCGGTCGAGCTCTCGATCGGCGGCATGACCTGCGCCTCGTGCGCCAACCGCATCGAGCGCAAGCTCAACAAGCTCGACGGCGTAACCGCGACGGTCAACTACGCCACCGAGAAGGCGAAGGTCACCTTCAGCGACGGCATCGAACCCCAGCAGCTCATCGCCGAGGTGGAGAAGGCCGGCTACACCGCCGCGCTTCCCGCCCCACCCGCCGAGGACTCCACTGAGGAGGAGGCCGAGGACGAGCTGCGGCCCCTGCGCAACCGGCTGATCACCTCGATCGTGCTCAGCGTGCCGGTGATCGCGATGGCGATGATCCCGCCGCTGCAGTTCACGAACTGGCAGTGGTTGTCGCTGACGCTGGCGGCGCCGGTGGTGGTGTACGCGGGCTGGCCGTTCCACAAGGCCGCGTGGACCAACCTGCGGCACGGCGCGGCGACGATGGACACGCTGATCTCGATAGGGACGCTGGCCGCGCTCGGCTGGTCGCTGTGGGCGCTGTTCTTCGGCACCGCCGGCACGCCTGGCATGACTCACCCGTTCGAGTTCACCATCGAGCGCACCGACGGCTCGGGCAACATCTACCTGGAGGCCGCGGCGGGGGTGACGGCGTTCATCCTGACCGGGCGCTACTTCGAGTCCCGTTCCAAGCGGCGCGCGGGCGCGGCGCTGCGCGCGCTGATGGAGCTGGGCGCCAAGGACGTGGAGCTGGCCGACGGCCGGCGCGTCCCGGTCGAGCAGCTCAAGGTCGGCGACCGGTTCGTCGTCCGGCCGGGCGAGAAGATCGCCACGGACGGCGTGGTCGAGGAGGGCACCTCGGCCGTGGACGCCTCGATGCTGACCGGCGAGTCCGTGCCCGTCGAGGTCAGGCCCGGCGACGGGGTCACCGGCGCCACCGTCAACGCCGGTGGACGGCTCATCGTCCGCGCCACCCGGGTCGGCTCCGACACCCAACTTGCCCAGATGGCCAAGCTGGTGGAGGAAGCGCAGACCGGCAAGGCGGCGGTGCAGCGGCTGGCCGACCGGATATCCGGGATCTTCGTGCCGATCGTGATCGCGCTGGCCATCGGGACGCTCGGCTTCTGGCTGGGCACCGGAAACGGCGCGGGCGCCGCCTTCACCGCCGCGGTCGCGGTGCTGATCATCGCCTGCCCGTGTGCGCTCGGGCTGGCCACGCCGACCGCGCTGCTGGTGGGCACCGGCCGCGGCGCCCAGCTCGGCATCCTCATCAAGGGCCCCGAGGTGCTGGAGTCCACGCGCAAGATCGACACGGTCGTCCTGGACAAGACCGGCACCGTCACCGAAGGCAAGATGACCCTGGTCGACGTCCACGTGGCCGACGGCGAGGACGAGGCCGAGGTGTTGCGCCTGGCCGGTGCGCTGGAGCACGCCTCCGAGCACCCGATCGCCCAGGCCATCGCCAAGGGCGCCGCGGCGAAGATCGGTGAGCTGCCCACCCCTGAGGACTTCGCCAACGTCGAAGGGCTCGGCGTGCAGGGCATCGTCGACGGGCACGCAGTGCTGGTCGGCCGGCCCAGGCTGCTGGAGGAGTGGTCGCAGTACCTTACTCCCGACCTGGAGCGAGCGCTGCACGCGGCCCAAGCCGCCGGCCGTACCGCCGTCGCGGTCGGCTGGGACGGCCAGGCCCGCGCGGTGCTGGTGGTGGCCGACGTGATCAAACCGACCAGCAAGGAGGCCATCGAGCAACTGCGGGCGCTGGGGCTGACGCCGGTGTTGCTGACCGGCGACAACGAGGCCGTGGCCAAGACCGTGGCCGCCGAGGTCGGCATCGACGAGGTGATCGCCGAGGTGCTGCCGGCCGACAAGGTGGACGTGGTCAAGGAACTGCAGAGCGAGGGCAAGGTCGTGGCCATGGTGGGCGACGGGGTCAACGACGCCGCCGCGCTGGCCCAGGCCGACCTGGGCCTGGCGATGGGCACCGGCACCGACGCCGCCATCGAGGCCAGTGACCTGACCCTGGTCCGGGGCGACCTGCGTGTGGCCGCCGACGCGATCCGGCTGTCGCGCCGCACGCTGTCCACCATCAAGGGCAACCTGTTCTGGGCATTCGCCTACAACGTGGCCGCCCTGCCGCTGGCCGCGCTCGGTCTGCTCAACCCGATGATCGCGGGAGCTGCGATGGCGTTCTCCAGCGTGTTCGTGGTGAGCAACAGCCTGCGGCTACGCCGCTTCAAGTAGAAACCACTCTCCCATGTGGCCGAAGGCGATCGCCGCCTTCGGCCACATGCGTTTGGCGATCACGGCAATGGCCGGCTGAGGCCGTTCTCGTAGGCGTAGATCACGGCCTGGACGCGGTCACGCAGGCCGAGCTTCATCAGCAGCCGCTTGACATGCGTTCTGATCGTGGATTCCTCGACCACGAGAGCCGCGGCGATCTCCCGGTTGGACAGCCCGCGAGCGATAAGGGAGAGGACCTCACTTTCGCGCGGCGTCAACCCCACCGCCCCCGCCTGAGCCGGCAGGTGCGGGGCGGGCCGGCGGGCCATGCGGTCGATCACCCGCCGGGTGACCGAAGGGGACAGCAGCGCGTCGCCGGCGGCGATCGTGTGCACGGCCGCGATGAGCTCTTCGGGACGGGTGCGTTTGAGCAGGAAGCCGGAGGCGCCGGCGCGGAGCGCGCCGAAGACGTAGTCGTCCTGCTCGAACGTGGTCGCCGTCCTTGGACTTCAGCACCGTCCCTTCCTGCATGGCGGCGAGCAGCCGTTGCCGGTCCACGGCCGTGAACGCGACCGCCTGGCCTGGCGGCGTGCCGGCGGCCGTCCATGTCTTGCCGTCGTCCTGGCTGGTATGGA
Source organism: Nonomuraea sp. SYSU D8015 (assembly GCF_008065375.1). Lineage (GTDB taxonomy): Bacteria > Actinomycetota > Actinomycetes > Streptosporangiales > Streptosporangiaceae > Nonomuraea. The sequence continues at coordinate 60,730 of NZ_VJYI01000011.1, read as the reverse complement.
TCCGGCCGTCGGCTCCGGTGCCCAACGGCAGCCCGTCCTTCAGCACGTCCACGTGGCTGAGCAGCGGTGCCTTCGTCACGTCGGTGAAGTTCCCGCCGCCGTCGTCGCTCACCTTGAGGCCGTCCGGTGTGGTGGCGTAGACGCGCGACGGCCGGGCGGCTCCTACGCCCAGGTCGATGACCTGCTCCTCGGTGCCCTGGGTCCAGGTGAGGCCTGAGTCCGTCGATCGGACCGCTCACCCGCATGTTCGATGGGAGCGAGTCTATCGATGGCTACTATCGCTGGTCGTAGAAAGGTCAAGGTGTGAGGAAGGGGAGGCGGTGGTGGGTCAGGAACACGCTCACATCGGGGACAGTGGCCACGATGGCGGGGCCCGCCGGCCGCGCCGTGACCGCCGGCGGCCCGGCCACACGTTCACGCCGATCGAGAGGCGGAGGTCACGCCAGGGAGTCCAGGCGAGTGCCTGCCGCGATGCCGCGCTTGATCTGGATCAGGTCCTTGGGGGAGCGGGTATAGAGATCGGAGTCACTTACGTCTCGCATACCCATGGGGGGTTAGGGTTGCCGAGCGGCCATGACCCGGCATGAGTTGCACACGAGTTATGCCCATAAGGGGTGCCCGTAGTTCGAGGGGGAGATGCCGTGAGCAGTGCAACCTACACCGTGAAGGGCATGACCTGCGGCCACTGCGTCGGCACCGTGAAGTCCGAGGTCGGCAAGATCGCCGGCGTCACGGACGTCGACGTGGACCTGGCCACCGGCAAGGTGACGGTGACGGGCGACCGGCCCATCGACGAGACCCTGGTCCGCGACGCCGTCGAAGAGGCGGGCTACGAGCTGGCCACCGTCTGAGCGAGGCGCCCGGAGATGGCCCGCCGCCTCCGGGCTTTCGTAGTAGTCACCGCGGCATCGCCGCCAATGACTTTCAGCATCGTAGTGAGCGGATGTCGGTCGCGTGTCGGACGTCCCTGCGACAGGGCACTACGAGGATCGTTAGTACACTGATGGACTCGGGAAGTTCCGATCACCAGGGGAGAGCCAGTGGGAGCAGTGCGGCGGCGCCTCGCGTCGCGGTTCGCGCGCGGCGTCCTGCTGGTCGTCCTCGCCTTGGGCGTGTGCGGCATGCACACGCTGGGACATCTCGACGGTGGGCACACCGCTTCCCCGGTCAGCACACACGGCATGAATCCGCCGCAGCAGGCCGCGGTCATCGTGGGTCTGCCGGCCTTCGCACCCGATCCCGGCATGGCCGGATTCGATCCCACCGATGTTTGCCTGGCCGTGCTGACCTCGCTCATGGTCGCGCTGGTCTTGGCCGCCTGGATCAGGACACGGCGGCGAACCGGTGCTCAGGGCCGGTCACCGGCGTCTCCACGGTGGGTCGCCAGGCCCCCTCCCAGGCCCACGTCCTTGCGCCTGGCACGTCTCTCGGTGCTGCGCATATAGGCCGATGGTCACGCGGATGCCTCCGAGGCTGTCCGCGATCAGGCCGACAGTTCGCATCAAACCAAGAGAGCAAACAACCATGCGCATCAACCGTACGATGTCCATCGTCGTGGCCGCGGGCGCACTCGCCCTTCTCACCGCCTGCGGCGGCAACGGCGACTCGATGGCCGGCCACGAGGGGATGAGCAGCAGCGCCCCTGCCGCGACCACCGCCGGCGCCTCGCCGTCGGCTTCTTTCAACGACGCGGACGTCATGTTCGCGCAGATGATGATCCCGCATCACGAGCAGGCGGTCGAGATGGCCGACCTGGCGGCGACGCGGGCGAGCGACGCGGAGATCAAGGAGCTCGCGACCAAGATCAAGGCGGCGCAGGATCCTGAGATCCAGACCATGAAGGGCTGGCTGACCGAGTGGGGCAAGCCCGCACCTGAGGGTGGCATGGGGCACGACATGCCGGGCGTCATGTCCGATGAGGACATGAAGAAGCTCGAGGCGGCCAAGGGCAAGGAGTTCGACAAGTTGTTCGCCCAGCAGATGATCGCCCATCACGACGGCGCGATCGAGATGGCCAAGACCGAGCAGGCCGGCGGCTCCAACGCGCAGGCGAAGGAGCTGGCCAAGACGATCGAGTCCACGCAGCAGGCCGAGGTGGAGCAGCTGCAGAAGATTCTCGACCGGCTCTGATCAAGGACCTGCCCGGGCGCTTGCGCGCCACAGGCGCCCGGGCATCCCCATGCGCCTCCATCTTGAGCGCGGATCTCGGTCGTCAGTGCGGGACGACGCCGTCGGCCAGCATCCGCCGGTAGTTCGCAACGCGGTCGTCGACGGTGTCCAGGCCGCAGCTTGAGCACTTCACCTGTTCGGCAGAGGTGTAGTAGAGGCAGCAGGTGTTGCGCAGCCAGACCGCGAGAGGTCGACCACCCGCTCGGGCCGCTCCACCCCCTCCCACATCAGGTCGAGCAGGTTCGTACCCCCGGCCAGGTACTTCACCGAGTTGCCCGCCGAGGCCAGCTCGAGCGCTTCGGCCACGCCGGCCGCTCGCTCGAAGGCGAACTCCACGCCCCGGCCACCTCCCTGACGGCGGCGGCGATGCCGTTTAGGCACCGCCCCTGCACAGGTTCCCCGCCAGACGCTCCCTGATCTCGGCGTCGGTGAGCACCGCCTGTTCGGCCGAGACCTCGACCAGCATGCCGACGATCAGCTCGTACGGTCTTCCGTTCACCCGGAGGGGCACGAGGGTATGGCGGCTCATCGATCACTCCATACCTCTCGTACATGTATGTACGACTTATGGGCCACCATACCCCATGCCCGTATTCCGCCAAGGCCGGGGTGCGCATGCGAATCGCTCGGCATCGCCTCAGGCGACCGTTGCCCATGACTCCCCAGGTGGCCGGCCGGCACCGGTCGGCGTTTGTGCGATGACGCGGGCTGGACCTACCCTTCTGGCGTTTCGGCGCGGTCGGCACCGGACGGACCCGCCATGTCGCAACCGGCTGCGGCGAAGGCCTCTCGGAGCACGCTCTCGTCCACGGGGCCGTCGGTGAGGATGCTCACCTGAGATCGCGCCGGCGTCACATCCACGCCCACGACGCCCGGCACTCGGATGAGCTCCGATTTGACGGCGGACAAGCAGTGTTCACAGGTCGCCGGTGACAGGCCGCTGACCCGGTAGGCGGTAAGGCTGTACGCAACGGTGATCAACCGGATTCCTCCTTCAAGATGGGGACGATGATCGGTTCTCGCCCTCTCTGAGCGATCGTGCCCCAAGCCGGAAGATCAAATGGATTTCGACGGCTTCCGGCAAACGCCATGGCGGAAACCGGAAGCGGCTTTGCAGCGGCGAAGCCGGATATGTCATGGTTTGGTGGCTCGTGCTGGAAAGGAGTGCGGTGGACGGCTCGGAGGATGACGGTGCCGCTCAGGCCCTGTATGCACGCATGCGCGGACGGGGCGAATCCCTCCCCGAGGCCGCCCAGGGCCTGGAACTGGCCGCGACGGAGATCGAGCGGGCCCGTGCCCAGCTCGTTCGCCTCAACTTGCTGGACCCGGATACGGAGACCGCCGTCGACGTGGCCGCCGTCCTCGCGCGCACCCTCCAGAACAGCCACCGCACGCTCGACAGCCTGGTCGAGCAGCACGTCAGAATGGCGGCGCTGGCCCATCGCTACCTCGACCTGTCCAGGCAGGCCGAGGGCGGCGCGCACGTCGAGTTCTTTCCCCGCTCCGAGCGCGCGCGCCTGAGCCGGCGCATCAGTGAACTGGCCGAACTGGCCAGGAACGAGATCCTCGGGTTGCAGCCGCCGGCCGACTGGACGCGCGAGAGCCTGGAGGAGGGCCTGGCGCGCACCAAGGTGAGCGTGGCCAACGGCGCCAGGATCCGCGCCCTGTACGCGCAGATCTCCCTGGCCCATCCGCTGATCCGTGAGTTCATGGGCCGCTGGCGGGAACTGGGCGTCGAAGTGCGCGTCACGCCGGTGGTCCCCACCCGCATGCTCCTGTACGACCGGCGCACCGCGATCCTGCAGGCCGATCCGGACGACCTGGAGGCGGGCGCGGTGCTGATCAGCGGTCTGAGCGCGGTGCGGTCGATGGCTGCGATCTACGACTACTGCTGGATGACCGCTTCGGAGCCGGAGGACGTGCCCCGCTCGGCGGACGGCTCCACCCTCACCGAACAGCAGCGCGCCGTGCTGCGGCTGCTCGCCACCGGGGCCAAGGACTCGGCGATCGCCCGCAGTCTCGGCGTCTCGACGCGCACCGTCACGCGCCTGGTCGGTGAACTGTCGACGGCGCTGGGCGCGGACAGCAGGTTCCAGGCGGGGGTCCGGGCGGCCCGGCTGGGCTGGCTCGACTGACCTGGGCGCGGCAGCGGAGACGGCCGCCCGGCGCTACTCCTCCAGCGTGATCCCCGAGATCACTGCCGTAACCGCCCTGCGGGCACGAGCGTGAAGGTCGGGTGCGTGCGGGCCGCGAGTGAGCGGGAGCTGGTGCGTAGAGCCCACGAGGGCGAGTGCGGGCGACCCGACGTCCGCGTCGTCCCGGATCCGGTCGTGCTCCTGCTCCGCGCGCAGGTGGGCGGCGAAGGCACGCTCGCTTGGCCGGCGGCGTGCTGCTCGCCGGCGTGCTCGCGAGAACTTTCACCAGAGTGGACTTGCCGGGCACGGTGGTGCGTGCAGTCGCGCATCTCGCGTTCGGCGCGGCGGCCTGGGGACTGCACGCGGTGTGGGACGGCCCGTTTGCCGTGGCCGCTGGCATTGTCGCGGCGATGTTCCTGGTCAACGCCCTGGGCGCGCGGTGGTCCAGGAACCGGGTGCGCTACTGAGCAGCGGCCGGCGTGTTCCGTCGCGGTTGAACCACCAGCAAGTGGAGGCAGGGCCGCTGACGTCACGTCGCGGGCCTGCCACCTTTCCTTCTGATGGTCGTCTTTGGGGTCGGAGCTGACACAGGCGAACGAAATGATCTACCGATCCGCCCGGTCCGCGCCCAAAAGCAACCAGCGAGCAACCGAACATGATCAGCTACTCGATCGCAAGCCTTATGGAACGAGAAACCCGAGGTCGAACGGCGTTTTGAGAGTAGGGGCGAGTGGATTCTCTCCGCCGTCGTGTCGGCCTCTGACCACGCGTGCCGTGCTGTATCGCGTACTTGCGAGCAACCATCGAGCGGCTATTCGCGTCCGCGATGGACCCTCCTTGTCAAGAAGACCCGTGGGCTCTTGATGAACTCTCGCACCTTCGCCATCTGCTCAGGCGGGAACTTCGCTGAGCCCGGTGGAACGCGGGCACCTGCTCGAGAAGGGCGACAGCGCGCCGGTCCAGTCAACCGGTCCCGGAGGGTGACGTCGGAGCGGCGACGCACGGATCAGGGGCACCTATGATGAGTCGACTTTGAGGCGATCGAGGAGGGCCCATGCGTGCCGCTCTGGCCTGGGCCGTGTTCGGGCTGGCCTGCGTGCTGATCGTCGCGGGCGGCTCCTCCGGAGAGCACCTGGAGGACGTGGCGATCGCGCTCGGGTTCGTCCCGCTCGGGGCGTACCTGGTCGCGCGGCGGCAGGGCGGCGTGGTCGGTCCGCTGTGCCTGCTGGCGGTGTTCAGTGCCGTCGCGTACGCGGCGGAGGCGCACTCTGCCGCGTGGGCGGTCTGGGTCGCCCGCTGGGTCTGGGCCCCACCGCTGCTGGTGGTGTGCACCGTGCTGCTGCTATACGTCCCCGACGGTGAGCTGCCGGGTCCGCGCTGGCGTCCCGTCGTGTACGTCTGCGCGGTCGCGACGGCGGTCTTCACCCTGCTGGTGGGCTTCGCGCCGGAGGAAGGCAATCCGCTGCGCCTGGAGGCGCTGCGGCCGGTCATGGGGGCGCTGGGGCCGATCCTGGTGGTGCTGGTGCTGATCGCGGCGGCTTGTGCGGTGGGTCTCATCGTGCGCACGGTCCGCGCGCGCGGGCAGCGGCGGCTGCAGCTCCTGTGGATCTGCGTGGGCGCGGTGTGTTTCGTGGCGAGCGTGTTCGCGCCCTCGGTGGTGCCGCCGTACCTGCTGCCACTCACGCTTGCGGGGACGTTCGCGTTGCCGGTGAGCATCGCCGTGGCCATGCTCAGGCACGACCTCTACCAGACCGGGCCGCCGCTGCGCCGCTTCCTCACGTACGGCCTGCTCACCGTTCTCATGGTGGGCCTGTACGCCGCCGTACTCGCGGGGGCGAGCACCGTGCTCGACGGCGGGCCCGCCGCGGCCGTGGCCGCCGCCGCCGTCGCGATCGCGGTGGAGCCGGTGCGCCGCTGGCTGGCCAGAGCCGCGGGACGGATGTTGTACGGGGGGCACGGCGATCCCCTTGAGATCCAGTCGCGGCTGGCCGGCAGGCTGGCAGAGGCCTCGGCCCCCGGCGAGATCCTGGCCGTGGTCGCGGACGCCGCGGCCGACGCGCTGCGCACGCCGTACACGCGAGTCCGGCTCGGCCCGGAAGACGAGCCGCTGAAGAGCGTGGAACGCGGGCAGCCGGCGCAGATCACCATGTCGGTGCCGCTGCGCTTCCAGGGCGAGGAACTGGGCCGGTTGGACGTGGCAGGGGGCGACGACGTGCGGGCGCTGGAGCAGATCGCGCTCCAGGCGGGCGCCGCGCTGGCCGCCGCGCACCGGGCGGCCGCGCTGCAGCACTCCCGCCTGCAGCTGGTCACCACGCGGGAGGAGGAGCGCAGGCGGATCACCAGGGACCTGCACGACGGGCTGGGACCCGTGCTGGCCGGGATCGGCTTCACCGCTGACGCCGTGCGCAACGCGTTGGAGCAGGACCCGCAGCGGGCGCTCGTCCTGATCGGCGAGATCCGCGCCCAGGTGGGTGAGGCGGGTCAGTCGGTGCGCCACCTGGTCAGGGGGCTGCGCCCGCCCGAGTTGGCGCAGCTGGGCATCGTCAAGGCCGTGGAGCAGACGGCGCTGGGCTTGCGCATGGAGGTGTCGATCGACGCCGACGGCGTCGCGGAGCTGGGCGCGGCGGTGGAAGTGGCGGCTTACCACGTCGTCCGCGAGGCGCTCACCAACGCGGCACGGCACGCCTCCGCCACTCACTGCGCGGTACGGCTCCGCAGTTCCGGCGGCAAGCTGGAGATCGAGGTGGCCGACGACGGCACGGGCATCCCCGAGCGGACCGCTCCCGGCATAGGCCTGACGTCGATGCGCGAGCGAGTCGAGGAACTCGACGGCGCCTTCTCCTCCGGCGCCGGCCCGCGAGGCGGCACCGTCGTGAGGGCCGTCATCCCTGTTCAGGAGGGAGAGGACTGGTGAGCATCCGGCTACTCATCGCCGACGACCACCCGCTGGTCAGGGACGGTCTGCGGGCGCTGATGTCGACGGTGGACGGTGTGGAGGTCGTCGCCGTGGCCGAGGACGGGGCGCGGGCCCTCGTGGCGGCGCGGGAGCACACCCCCGACGTGGTGCTGATGGACATCGCGATGCCCGTGATGGATGGGATCGAGGCCACCCGCCGGCTGTCCGCCGAGCCGTCTGCCCCCTTCGTGGTGATGCTGACCATGTCGGATGACGACCTGTCGCTGCTGGCCGCCGTACGCGCGGGGGCTCGCGGCTACCTGCTGAAAGACGCGAGCCAGGAAGACGTGGTGGCCGCCGTGAGGGCGGCCGCGCGGGGGCAGGCGGTGTTCGGCGCGGGAGCGGCCGAGGCGGTGATCGGGCTGCTGCACGCGCCACCCAGGACCTCCCCCCGGCCGTTCCCCGAGCTCACGGAGCGGGAGTACGAGATGCTCGGCCTGATCAGCGAAGGGCTGGGAAATCACGCGATCGCGGCGCGCCTGGGCGTCAGCCCGAAGACGGTGGCCAACACGGTGTCGGCGATCCTGGCCAAGCTGGGACTGCCGGACCGCGCGGCGGCGGTGGCGGCCGCTCGCCGGGTGTTCCCGGGCTGACGGGACGGCTGCCCGGCGTGACGGGAACGAACGCCCTGCTGGACGGGAACGCGCCGCAGCACTCGGGGGTCGCAACGAACCACTTGCTTCCGAGAGGAAACCTTAATGCTTCCCACGCGTGCTGTCGCACCGCTGATCGCCACCGCCGCGGCGCTGACGCTCGGCGTCACCCAGCTGGTGACGGGACACCAGAACATCCCGTTCGTCACGTTCGCCGACTACTTGATCGAGGGCTCGTACGCGCTCTACCTGGTCGCGGCGGTGCTCGCCGTGCTCGATCTGCGGGCTGCCCACGCGGGGCCCGGCGGCTGGGGGCGGCTCGGCGACATGGGCGCCGGCCTCTACGCCCTGGGCCACGCGCTGCTCGCGGTGCCCGTCACCGTCACGTTCGTACGCGGCGACAATCCGCCGGAGGCGCTGTTCACCCTGTTCACCCCGGGGCTGGCCGCTTGGCTGCTCGGGCTCGTGCTGATGGCCATCGGAGCGTTCAAGGCAAGGCGGATCCCGCGCGCCGTCGCGGTCGCCCTGCCTGCCACGCTGCCGCTGACCCTGGCGCTGGGCGACCCCGGGGTGCTGGTGGAGGCGGTCACCTGGGCGGTACTGGCCGCGCTCCTGCTGAGGCAGGTCCGCGCGGCGGAGCCTGCGGCCCTCCGGGCCACCGGCTGACCAGGAGGTCCGCGCGCCGAGGCCCACCCCGCAGAGCAGCACCTTGTGGATCAGGTCCACGAACGCCGGCAGGCCTGGGCTGTCCCACTGCGCATCGGTGACCGTGCCGGCCATATCGGCGCCGACCGTCGCCATCGCCCACGCGACCGCCGCCAGGAACACGCACCCCAGGCCCGCGGTGACCGTGACCCAGCGGGGCAGCTTGGCAGGCCCGGAGAGCGCGGGCAGTGGCAACCTGCTTGGATCCGGGTGATCTACCGCTGTGACTCGACGGCTAATGTGGGGCTCGGGGATCGCCTCCTCTCTCCGTTCTGTCGCAACTACCTCGGCCGCCGGTAGGACGTCGCGCCGACGACGACGTGGAAGGCCATCATGCTCAGCATGCAGACGGCCACAGCCGGCGAGCCGGGAACGGCCCGCCGCTACATGAGCTTCTAGGTACTGGCCGAAGCCCGCGTCCGCGTCATCGACGGTGCCATGCTGCTGCAGTACCACACTCCCATACACTTACCACTCAACCTGCAGAAACAGGATCTGCACCAGGTCCGTGGACGTGACCGATCGCATCCTCCGACACCACGCGGGAATCGCGTGTGATTCTGACCAGAAACCATGCGGCGACGATTGGGGGTTCGGGTGGACCGGCGGCAGCTTGAGTACTTCCTCGCGGTGGCGTCGCACGGCAGCTTCACCAGCGCCGCGTCCGCCCTTCGGGTCGCGCAACCCTCGCTGTCGTACACGATCCGGGCGCTGGAGCGCGAGCTGGGCACCACGCTGTTCCACAGGCTTGGTCGCGGGGTCAGGCTGACGCCCGAGGGCGAGGCCCTCGTGGGTTCCGCGCAGCAGGTGATGCGCTCTTTCGCCGCCGCGCTGTCGTCGGTTCAGCAGGTCGCCGGGCTGCAGGCCGGGCGACTCGACATCGTCGCTTTGACCACTTTGGCCGTCTACCCGCTGGCCGGTCTTGTCGGCACCTTCCGGCGCGCACATCCGGGAGTCGACATACGGATCGAGGACCCCGAGCACGCGGCAGCGGTGGCGGAAATGGTGCGGGTCGGCGAATGCGAGCTCGGTCTCGCGGATTTCTCTGTGCCGATGGCTGGGTTGCGTGCTGTGGAGCTCCGGGAGCAGGAACTGCTTGCGGTTCTTCCGCCGGATGCCGAAACAGCCCCAGGCCGGGTGCTGAAGATGGCTGAGGTGGCTGCGATGGACCTGATCACGACTCAGCCGGGCACGGCGACGCGGATGCTGCTTGAGCAGTCACTCGCGGGGGCCGGCGTCCCCCTGCGCATCGCGGTGGAGACGCCGCATCGCGCGGCGATCGTCCCGTTGGTCCTTGCCGGTGCGGGTGTGGCACTGCTCCCGCGTCCAATGGCGGAGGACGCGGCACGTCAAGGCGCTCGCATCGGGGCGATCGATCCGCCCGCTGTGCGCCGTGTCCGGTTGCTGTGGCGTCCCGAGCCGCTGTCGCACGCGGGACGGGCGTTCGTCGAGATGGTGGTGCGAGAGCACGCCTCCGGCCACATCGACGAGTCGGCCACACAGCCATAGAGCGCCTCTATAGGAGCAGTTAAAAGGCGGTCTGGCTTGCCCGCCTCTTTTTGTTGCGCCCGCGACCGCCGCGAAGAACGATTACCAACCAACGGTTACGCAATTGGCGTGACCAGCGCCTTTGTTTCATCGGCATTTCGCCGGCATTCCCATTATGCATGCCCGAAGTGTGCGGCGGCGGGCTATCTGAGTTTCGGAAAGGCCAGGACGTGGGCGGACAGCACGGCGGACATCGCGGCCACGGCTGCTGCGGGGTCGACCACCACACCGGGGAATACACCGAGGCGCAACGCGCGGATCTCGACCGGGTGCTCGCCTTCAACCGGCGGATGGCGAAGGCGATCGAGGATTGCCGCGACGTGTCCGGCGTGGAGGCGCTGCTCGATCCGGACCCCTTGCGCTACATGTGGGTCGACGAGGGCGGCGGCCGGCTTCCCGAGTTCCTCGAGCGGGCCGAGGCGTCGCTCTCCTCGGCACCACGTCTCGAAGGGCACCGCCGAGCGGCCGGGGGAAGCGTCTGGGAGTCGGGGACCGCGACCCGTCCCAGCGTCGCGACCACACCGGACGGTCGCGTCCTCCACGCCTGGATCGAGTGGGAGAAGGACGCCGGCGACCGCGTGATGGCGCTGCTCCTCGGCGCTGCGGAGGCCGAAGGGGACCCGGTCGTGCTGTCCGGTGAGCCCGCCGACTGCTTCCGCCCCACCGCGCTGTTCGACGCCGACGGCCGCCCGTGGGTCTTCTACGCTCGCGCGCAGGAGGGCGCCGTATCGGTCTTCTGCCGCCGCCGCGAACAAGGCGGCTGGACCGGCGAAGAGCTGGTCAGCACGACCGATCACCCGTCGTTCAACCAGGAGGCGATCGCGCACGTCGACGGTGGCGTCGAGGTCTGCTGGCAAGGGCCGCTGGGCAAGCGGTTCGGCATCTACGCCCGCCGTTGGCGTGACGGCACCTGGTCAGAGCCGCGCCTGGTGAGTGACGGAGTCGAGGGGAACGTGTGGGATCCCGCGGCGGCTGCCGCGCCGGGAGGCGGCACCGTCTATGCCTGGTGCGAGTACCGCCAAGGCGCCTACCGCATCGCGGTCCGCCATGCCGACCCCGCCGGCGCACTCGCGGACCCGCGTCCGGTGACCAGCGGGAGCGACTACGCGCTGCACCCCAGCCTCGCGGTCACCGCGGACGGGGCCGTCTGGTGCGGTTTCGACGTCATCACCGTCGCCGGCCACGGCGGCTCCGGCCCCACCCGCCTGCGACCGGCCGACGAACTGCCGGACTCGCCGAGCATCGTGGGGATGCGGGAGAGCGGGGAGTTCATCCCACCGGAGCTACTGCCGGAGATCTCCGCCTCGATCCGGGTCGTGCGCCTCGGCAACGACGGCTTGTACGAACCGGAAGGTCTGCTCGCGCCCGGCCTCGACGTCGTGCCGAGTGGGCTGCCGCGCCTCGCCGCCGACCCTGCGGGCGGCTTGACCGTCGCCTATCGGATCCACCGTCGCCTGCCCCTGATGACCTACTACTGGGAGGTCGCCACCCAGACGCTCGGCCCGGACGGCTGGTCACCACCGACGACGCTCGCCGCCAGCGACGGCACGCTCGAGGAACCGGCGATCGCTCCGCTGCCGAGCGGCTCCCTCGTGGCGTGGCAGACCGACAACCGTCTGGAGCGCGCACTCACCTGGACCGAGGGCTTCGGCGGCCGGGAGTGCCCGTTCCTGCTGGAGCACCACGGTGAGGTCATCTGGCACGGGATGCATGGGACCGGTGCCATCAGGGCGGCCACGTTGACCGCGACGGGGCGGGCGATCGCGACGCGCAGGCTCGACGTCGTTCACAGCGACGAGCGGCGCGAGGCGCGCGGATGGGCCGACTCCAGCGGGAGCCGTTACCGCACGACCGTGAACGACACGGAATATGCGCTGTACTGGGGTGACCTGCACCGCCACTCCCTCATCAGCCGCTGCACGTCCGGCGACGAGCCGTCCCTCGAGGACTTCTACCGCTACTCCTGGGACGTATGTGAGTACGACTTCTGGGCGGTCACCGACCACTCCGAGAACAGCACCGACTACCAATGGTGGTCGATCCAGAAGATGGCCGACCTGTTCCGCGTCGACGGGCGTTTCGTTCCGTTGTACGGCTTCGAATGGACCGGGCTCATGGGGCACCAGAACGTCATCTACGGGGACGTGCAACGCGGCGCACCGATCTTCTCGGCCTACGCGAAGGGATCGGAAACCCCCGCGGAGTTGTGGCAGGGGCTTCGCCGGCACCCGGAGTTTCCAGCGATCACCATTCCGCACCATCCGGGCTCGGCGATGGTGCCGTTCGACTGGGACTACCACGACCCGCAGTTCCTGCGTGTCGTAGAGGTCTTCCAGGCCTGTCGCGGCAACTACGAGGACGACGGTTGTTTCCGGCAGTACGCCGACGGCACGCTTCCCGGCACGTTCGTCCTCGACGGCCTGCGTCGCGGGCAGCGGTTCGGGCTCATCGCGTCCTCCGACCACGGGCACGGGGCCAGCTACGTCGGCGCGTACGCCGAACGACTCGATCGCGAAGCGGTGTTCGACGCGCTCTACAACCGCCGCGTGTTCGCGGCCACCCAGCGTGGCATCGTCGTCGACACGCGGATCGGCGACGTCTTCATGGGCGGCGAGGCCGAGCTCGACGGTCCGGTGGAACTGGACGCGTTCGCCCGCGGTTACGGGGAGCTCGCCCGTATCGAGGTCGTGCGCAACGGCGAGGTCGTCCACACCGTGCTTCCGGACCTCGGTCTGCCTCGGCGCTGGATCGCCGTCCCGGTACGGGTGGAGTGGGGCATGAGCCCGGTGACGACGGACTGGAGCGGCTGCGTCAGCATCCTCGGGGGCGAGCTGTTGCGGACACCGTACTGGAGCCCGGAGATCACCGAGGCGGACCGGCACCGCGTCTGCTGGGCGAACACCACCAAGAGCTTCGGTGCGCCGTACGGCGCGCAACGCGGCGGCGTCGAGTTCACGTTGATCGGACCGGCCGAGGCCACGGTGATCGTGAAGACGGCGCAGGGCGGGGTCACCACGACCCTTGGCGCGCTCGAAGACGGCGTCGTCGATGTGCCGGTCAACGGGCCGGGGCGGCTGCGGCTGCAGCCGGGCGTCGGTGGGCTGACCGGCCTCGGCGGACACGAGCGGCGACTGCGATGGACCGACCTGTCCGGCGCGCCGGCTTGGTACTACGTGCGCGTCTATCAGACCGACGGCGAGATGGCATGGTCCTCGCCGATCTGGGTCGGCACTCCTGTGGAAGAGAGGTATCGGTGATGTCGAGGAAACCGTTCGGCCCGATCGTGCTCGCGGCGCTCATCGCGTTGCTCGCCGGGTGTAGTGGTGCGAGCACCGAAGGGTTCGCCGACTCGTCCGGCGGCGGCAAGCATGTCGCGCGGTTCGTGCAACAGCCGTGGAGCGACCTCGTCGTGGAAACGAAGATCGCCACCCAGGTGCTGGATCAGCTCGGCTACAAGACCAGTACCCAGGAGGTGTCGGTGCCGCTGGCGGGGCAGGCCTTGTCGACGGGACAGGCGGACGCCTACCTCGGCAACTGGTGGCCGAGCCAGCAGACGGTCTTCGGCAAACTGCTGGACGACAAGAAGGTGGAGGTAGCGGGGACTCTGCTCACCGGCACCCAGTACGCACCGGCGGTGCCCGGGTACGTCACCGAGCGGCTCGGGGTGCGTTCCCTCGCCGATCTCGACAAGCACGCGGACGAGTTCGGCCGGCAGATTCTCGGGATCGAGCCGGGCACTCCCGGCAACAAGGTCATCAGCGACGCCATCGCGAAGGACGCCTACGGGCTCGGTGACTGGAAGCTGGTACAGAGCAGCACGGAGGCCATGCTCGCCGAGGTGACCCGCTACGCCGCGAAGCAGCAACCGGTCGTCTTCCTCGGGTGGAGCCCGCATTGGATGACCCCGGAGTTCAAGCTCCACTTCCTCGACGACCCGAAGCACGTGTGGCCCGGGGCCGGTGAGATCCGGGTGCTCACCCGCCACGGCCTCGCCGGCGAAGATCCGAACCTGCACCGATTCCTCTCGCAGATCCGTGTCGAGCCCGACACCGCGTCGCAGTGGATTTCGAGCATCGAGAAGCAGAAGAAGCCCGCTGAGACCGTGGCCCAGGACTGGATCCGCGGCAACCCCGGCGTGTTGCGGACGTGGCTCGACGGTGTCACGAGCGTCGACGGCAAGCCCGCAGCCGACGTGGTCCTCGGAAAGGGGTGACCAGATGATCGAGGCCAGTCACCTCAGCAAGGTGTACGGGCTGCCGCCGAACCGGGCGCTGCCGCTGCTGACTGACGATCGGCGGCACGAGGCCGTACGACAGGCCGGTGGATTCCTCGGCGCCGACGACGTGAGCCTCAGGGTCCAGCGCGGGGAGTTGTTCGTCATCATGGGCCTGTCCGGCTCGGGGAAGTCGACCGTGCTCCGCATGATCAACCGGCTGGTCGAACCGACCGGCGGACGGTTGATCATCGACGGACGGGACGTCCTGGCCATGGCCGAGGACGACCTGCGGGAGCTGCGCAATCGCCGGATCAGCATGGTGTTCCAGCACTTCGCGCTGTTCCCGCACCGAACGATCCGGGAGAACGCCGCGTACGGCCTGAAGGTGCGCGGCGTCCCCGCCAAGGAGCGGCTCGAACGGGCCGACTGGGCGCTGCGGCGCGTGGGTCTCGGGGACCGCGGCGACACGCGTCCGGACGCCTTGTCCGGCGGGATGAAACAACGTGTCGGCCTGGCCCGCGCGCTTGCGACGGATGCGGACATCCTGCTCATGGACGAACCGTTCAGTGCCCTTGATCCGCTGATCAAGCGGGAGATGCAGGAACTGCTGCTGACGCTGCAGGCCGAAGATCAGCGCACGATCGTCTTCGTCACGCACGACCTCAACGAGGCCATGCGGATCGGGCACCGCATCATGGTGATGAAGGACGGCCGCGTCGTGCAGTGCGGCTCCGGGCAGGAGATCCTGGCCTCACCGGCCGACGATTATGTCAGCGATTTCGTCGCCGACGTCGACCGCTCACGTGTCCTCACCGCAGCCTCGGTGCTGCGTCCGCCGTTGCTGACGGCGCGATTGGCGGACAGTCCCGAGGACGTGTTGCGGCGCCTCGGGGCCGCCGAGATGAACGGCCTCTTCGTGCTCGACGAACTGGGATGTCTCCTCGGCGTCGCCCGTGACGACCTGCTGGCCGACGCCGTGCGGAACGGTGAGGAAGATCTGCGCAACTGCCTGGTGCAGGAGTACGAGACCGTGCCGGTGGACCGGCCGCTGATCGAGTTCTGTCATCTCGCCGGTCGGCACACGGTCCCGATCGCCGCGGTCGACGAGGACGGGCGGCTGCTCGGAGTGGTGCCGCGGGCCGCGATCCTCTCCTCCCTGGCGAGTCCGAAGAAGGTGACGGCTCATGCCTGACCTGCCGGTGGACGCGTGGGTGGAGCGCGCCGTCCAATTCCTGCTGGACAACTTCTCCGGCGTGTTCGACGTGGCCTCGACGCTGATCCTGCAACTCGTCAACGCGTCGTACTTCGTGCTGATCCGCCCGCATCCGCTCGTGCTGCTGGCCTGCTTCACCGCGCTCGCGTGGGCGGCGACGCGCCGGTGGCAACCCGCGCTCATCACGTGCCTCGGCCTCTTGCTCATCCAGTCGATGGCGATGTGGGCCGAGACGATGCAGACCCTCGCCGTCGTCATCGTCGCCGCCGTCGTGGCGCTCGTCGTCGGCATTCCGGTCGGCATCGCCGCGGCGCGTAGCCCGCGGCTGAGCGTCGCCGTGCGTCCGGTTCTCGACTTCATGCAGACGCTGCCGGTCTTCGTCTACCTGCTACCGGCCGTCTTCTTCTTCGGGATCGGTGTCGTGCCGGGCGTCGTCGCCACCACCGTCTTCGCGATCCCGCCCGCGGTGCGGCTCACCGAACTCGGCATCCGCCAGGTCGATTCGGAGGTGATCGAGGCCGCACAGGCCTTCGGATCGCGGTCCCGGCAGATCCTCCGTGACGTTCAACTGCCGCTTGCGATGCCCACGATCATGGCCGGGGTCAACCAGGTCATCATGATGGCGCTGTCCATGGTCGTGATCGCCGGCATGGTCGGCGGCGGCGGGCTGGGCGCGGTGGTCGTCGAGGCGGTCACCCGGCTCGATATCGGGCGCGGCTTCGAGGGCGGGCTCTCCGTCGTGATCCTCGCGATCTACCTCGACCGGGTGTCGGCCGCCTTCGGTGAGCGGCAGGGCAGAAGCCGTCGCCTGCGAACGCGCCCGACATCTGGCACCGTTCCGACGCTCGGAGAAGGCCCCTTGGAACCTCTGGCGCGATGAGCTGTGAGGACGGGACGCAGAGGGACGTTGCGAGTCAGATCGTGAAACCCCTCTCGAAGCGGTCCTCCGATCCCATTGCCCACAATGCCGGCCGAGACCCCTTCACCGCGGCTGTCACGAGGGCCGCCGTACTCGCTGAGGCCACGGCTGATCGTGGGCAACGGGTTCCTGTGCGAGCAGCCATCGCGCAACCGTGTGTGCTTGACTGTTTCGATCACCTACTCGAAGAGGGACAGGTCCCCGGTGCCTCTGCGGAGGATCTCGGGCTCGTTCTGCGAGAAGTCGATGACCGTCGTCGGTTCGTCACCGCACTCGCCGGAGTCGATCACAGCGTCCACGACGTGGTCCAGTCTTTCCTTGATCTCCCAGCCCTGCGTCATCGGCTCGGTCTCATCGGGCAGCAGCAGGGTGCTGGACAGCAGCGGTTCGCCGAGTTCGGTCAGCAACGCCTGCGTGACGACGTGATCTGGTATCCGAACACCGACCGTCTTCTTCCTGGGATGCAGCAACCGCCGCGGCACCTCCTTCGTCGCAGGCAGGATGAACGTGTAGCCGCCGGGGGTCGCCGCCTTGAGCGAGCGGAACAGCGCATTGTTCACGTGAACGAACTGGCCGAACTGGGCAAAGTCCCTACAAACTAAGGTGAAGTGATGGTCGTCGCCGAGATGCCGGATCTCCCTGATGCGGTCGATGCCTTCCTTGTTGCCCAGCCGGCACCCCAACGCGTAGCACGAGTCCGTCGGGTACGCGATCAGCCCGTCCGCGTGAAGGAGATCGACCGCCTGACGGATCATCCGAGGTTGCGGGTTGTCCGGATGTACAGCGAAGTACTTTGCCATGCATGGGAGCTTAGAAGGCGAACACTTCTGCGCATGACACGTGACGTGACACGATGGCCTTGACTTTCTCCGTCTACGGCCTGCCGCCCGCGGAAAGCAGGCCGAGCTCCTCGCCGATCGCGACGTCGGCGAGCAACCACACGCGATCGTCGACACCTGCGCCGACATTCAACCAAAAGATGAGCGCTGCACCGGTCGGCGCCCACCGCCAGAACTCCGCGGTGCACGACGCGCACAATCTGACCTGGAAGCTCGCCGCCGTGCTCGCGGGCCGGGCCTCCGACGCACTGCTCGGCACCTACGAGGCCGAGCGTCGTCCCGTCGCGCTGGAACTGGCCGATCTGACCGTACGCAGCCAGGCGGCCAGGTCGGGCTCACATCCCGAGGACGACCCGAAGGACGCGATCCTGTGCATGCTGGGCCAGAGATACCGGTCCACGGCGACGCCAGGGGCCGAGCACGAGACGGTATTCGGCGTGCACGACCTGTTCCACGACTCCTTCATCCTGCTCTGCGGACCGCGCGGGAAGGGCTGGGCGAGGGCGGCGGACAAGTCGAGAACGTGCGTGGGTACCACGTCGGTGCGGACCTGATCGGCCTCGAGGACGCCTGGCGGGCGCGCTACCGCGACGCCGCCGCGGTCCTGGTCCGTCCGGACGGCTACGTGGCCTGGTGCGCCGACGGCGATCCGGCCGACCCCGGGGCTGAGGTCGCCGACGTCTTGTACCGCGTCCTCCACACCCGCGTGGGGCCTCATGGCGGCGATGCAGACCGGGCCCGAGCCGATCTTGCTGTGGTGGACACGTTCTCGAAGCAGGGCCCTTCTCAGCGGGAGCCGAAGAGGATGCTGTGCACCGTCCCTGTCAGGTGGTGGACGAGGCGTTCCGGTGCCATATCGGCCAAGGGTCCGTTCTTGACGACGTAGCGGCTGAACGTGACTCCGATGAGGTATGCGCCCAGGAGGTCGATGCGCTCCTCGGCGTCGGCTCCGGTGATGAGCGCGCTGTAGGCGTCGATGCTGTGCTGCCGCATGGCGAGGTAGAGGTTCGTGGCGGCGCGCTCGTCCGAGGCGGCGCTGCGGATGAGCGCGATGAAGGGGTCGTTGCCGTCGGCGTTCTCCATGCGGTCGACGAAGGCCTGCGCGATGCGTTCGGGGAGGGTCTCCGGCGTGCCCGGCATCAGGGTCTCCAGGTCCCTGGCGCCGGGCATGGCGGCGATGAACAGCTGCTCCTTCGAGGAGAAGTGCCTCATGACCAGGCCGTGCGTGACGCCGGCGCGCTGGGCGATCTCCCGGATGGTGGCGCGGGCGTAGCCGCGCTCGGCGAACGCGGCGCGGGCGGCGTCGAGGATGGCGGCCCGGCTCGCCTCGGGATCACGCCTGCGTTTCCTGACGATCGGCTCAGTGCTCACCGACGAAGTGTACATCCGGTCATTAACTGCGCGCTCCGGTCGGCGACGCGGGGATGGCAGCGCTCTAATGTACGACTGGTCATTAAACTTCGACAGTGGTACGTTAATGACCAGTTGGTCATTAAGTGACTCTGAAAGGCTCATGATGAACCTCGAACCGCTGTCCCCGGACAACGCCACGGTCGTCCTCGTCGACTACGCCGTCGGCTTCGCCAACCTGCTCCGCTCGCACGACCTGCGCGACCACATCGCCAACGTGGTCGGCCTGGCACAGACCGCCAAGCTCTACGGCAGCGGTCTGGTGGTCACCAACGGCGAGGCGTCCAAGCCGTCCGGCCCCCTCTACCCGGAACTGCTCGAGGTGCTCGGCGACCAGCCGGTGATCGAACGCAAGACCGCGTTCAACTCCTTCCTCGACCCCGACTTCGCCGAAGCGGTACGGGCCACCGGCCGGCGACGGCTCCTCATCGGCGGCATCGCGACCGACGGCTGCGTGCTGCAGACCGCGCTCGGCGCACAGCGGGAGGGCTACGAGCCGTACGTCGTGGTCGACGCCGCCGCCAGCACCAGCAAGGAGGCGCACGACATGGCCGTGCAGCGCATGGCGATGTCCGGCATCGTCCCGGTGACCTGGTGGTCGGTCGCCGCCGAGTTCCAGCTCGAGCCGCGCTTCGCCGACACGCCGCACCGCACCCGCCTCATGGCCGCCTACCAGCCGGCCATGACCATGGCGGGGCGCACGTTCTTCGCCGGCGTGGACCAGGGCCGTCTCACACCCGCGACGGCGTGAGGACCGCTCGGTGCTCAACGCCGCCGGACCCCAGCCCACCCCCGGCCCGTGTCCTGCCTTGCTCTGGTGGCCGTTCTTCTTCGCCGGCGCGATGTCGCCGCTCTTCCTGCTCGCCATCTCACGTCCCGAGCCGCACGGCCTGCGGCTCGGTGACGGGGGCGGCACCTGCCGACGTGCTTCGATGCGGGTCAGGCTTTGGCGGCGGAAGCCGCCGGTTATCGAAGGAAGAAGTTGAGAAGAGCGTCGGTACGCTTGCCGAAGGGGGGCATACAGGAGGCGGGCGGCGTTCCAGCGGCCTTGCACGAAGATGCCCTTGGGGTGGCTGAGCGTCCGGAAGCCCTCGATCCCGTGGTATTGGCCCATTCCGCTCGCGCCGACGCCGCCGAACGGGAGGTCGTCCTGCCCGACGTGCATGATGGTGCCGTTGACGGTGACGTTGCCGGAGATCGTGCGGTCGAGTATCTTGCGCCGGTCCGTGTCGTCTTTGCCGAAGTAGTAGAGCGCGAGCGGTCGTCGTCGTGCGTTGACGTAGTCGATGGCATCGTCGATGTCGCGGTAGGGGAAGATCGGGAGGATGGGGCCGAAGATCTCCTCGTGAGCGATCCGCATCTCGTCGGTGACGCCGAGCACGACGGTCGGCGCGAGGGTGTGCGGGCGGTGGACGGCCTCGCCCGGCCGGTGACCGACCTCGATGATCCGTGCCCCGCGGCTACGGGCGTCTTCGATCAGGTCGGTGAGGATCGCGTACTGCTTGTCGTTGATGATCGAGGTGTAGTCGGGGGCGATGCAGGTCTGTCCGCCACTGAGGAGTTTGCCGAAGACGATGTCGGACACGGTCCGGTCCCGTACGTGTCCCTTGGCGACGATGGTCGGAGACTTGCCGCCCAGTTCCAGCGTGACGGGGACGAGGTTCTCGCTCGCCGCCTTCATCACGGCTCGTCCGACTTCGGTGCTTCCCATGAAGACCAGATGATCGAAGGGCAAGGAGGAGAACGCGGAACCGTCGCCGCTGACGATCGTGACCTGCTCTGGTGGGAAGAGCTCGCTCAGCATCGACGCGAGCACGGTGTTCGTCGCCGGGGCGAACGTCGACGGTTTGAGCATGACGCGGTTGCCGGCGGCGATCGCGGTGACGACAGGCATCAGCGACAGGTTGACGGGATAGTTCCACGGTGAGATGACCCCGACCACTCCGAGCGGCTGATATTCGATGCGGTTGGTGCCGAAACGCATGTGCAGGGCGGTGTGGCGGCGGGTCGGGCGCATGAATCGACGGAGATTGCGCTTCAGGTAGTCGATGCCCTGAACGACGCCGCCGAGCTCCATCATCGCGGTCTCGTGTCGCGAGCGATTTCCGAAGTCGGTGTTGATCGCCTCCTCGATGGCGTTCCGCCGGGCGATCAGTGCCGCCTTGAGCCTGCTCAGATCGCTGCGCCGCGCCGCCGGTGAGGGCGCTCCGTCGCGGAGGTAAGCAGCACGCTGAACAGCGAGGATGTGACCGAAGCGCTCCGCGTCCGTGGGCTGTGGGGTGACTTCTGTGATGGTCATGATGTTGTTCCTTTGCTGCTGTGAGGGTGATGGAGGAGCAGCGCCGGCTAGCGGCGGGCCATCCGGCCCATGAGGCGGACGGTCTGGCGGCGCGGCAGGAACTTGCTGGCGAGGGCGAGCGGGCGGCCGTTGGTGATCACCGACGGGGGCGCGGAGCGGCGGTCGAGCGTGTCGAGGGCGGTCCTGACGACGTGGGCAGGGGCGGCTCGCTTCGTGCCGTAGTCGGCCGTCTGGCTGCCGGCGGCGTCGTAGAACTCGGTCTGCGTGGCGCCGGGGCACACGGCGAGGACGCGTAGGCCGGTGTCGTGGTTCTCCTCCCAGAGCGATTCGGTGAAGCTGAGGACGAAGGCCTTGGTGGCGCCGTAGACGCTCAGGTACGGGGTCGGCTGGAAGCCCAGCAGGCTCGCGACGTTGATCAGGATGCCGGTGTCGGCGGAGGTCAGCGGGCCGATGTAGGCGCGGCTGAGGTCGACCAGCGCGCTGATGTTCAGCGCGATCATGCTCTGCAGGCGGTCTGGATCCTCGTCGGTGAGGGCGTTGTGGGTGGCGAAGCCGGCGTTGTTGACCAGTCCGGTGGCGTAGATACCGCGGGATTCGAGGTCGGCGCGCAGCGTGCGGCCGGCGTCGGGCAGGCCGAGGTCGCGGGCGATGACGGTCACCGTGACGCCGTGGGCGCGGGTGAGTTCGTCGGCCAGCTTCTTGAGCCGGTCCGCCCGGCGGGCGACGAGTACGAGATCCGAGCCGCGGCGGGCCAACTGGCGAGCGAATTCCGCGCCGAGCCCGGAGCTCGCTCCGGTGACGATGACGGTCAAAAACCGGCACCTCTTCGGGAGCAGACCCGCTCGGTGGTTCGCGCGCTACTCGCCCGAACCGCCCTCGAACTGTTCGCCGCCAAGGGGTACGACGACACGACACTCGAGGAGATCGCCGCCGCAGCGGGTGTCTCCAAACGGACCCTGTTCAACTACTTCCGCAACAAGGAGGACCTCGCGCTCAACGGCCTGTCCGAGCAGGGGGAATTGATCGCCGCGCGGCTCGCCGAGCGCCCGGCCGACGAGGACCCGTGGACGTCGCTGCGTGCGGCGTTCCAGGTGCTCGAGGAGATAGACCTCACGGCCGAGCGCCGGCTCGAGATGATCACGTTGCTGTTCGGCAATGAATCCCTGCGCGCCGGGCACGCCGAGAAGCAGGCTCGCTGGCAGGATCTGTTCGCGCCGCTGATCGAGCCGCGACTGCCCGACTCCGACCGCCGCACCCTGCAGGCGCGCGCGATCTCCGCCGCGGCGATCTCCTGCCTCCAGGCAGCGAACGAGGAGTGGGCGCGCATGGGCGGACAGGTCGACCTGTTCGACCTCTACGACGAGGCCGTGCAGGCCATCCGCCGCCCCACCTCACAACCAGAGAAGAAGATGACATGACCGATCGCCTGCCCGCGGCGGACCTGCCGAACATGGTCGCCGCCCTCCGCGCCGAACGCGCCGAGATGGTGAACTTCACCAGCAGCCTCGCCGACGACGAATGGGCGGCACCCAGCGCCGCAGCTGGATGGCGCATCGCCGACGTCGTCGCCCACATCGGTGCGACGGCGCGGAGCTTCTGCACACCCCCCGGACTGGATATGCTCCTCGCCACCAGCCTCGAACAACTCAACGAAGGCCCCGTCGCCCGGCGACGCGGCTGGAGCCGGGCACAGGTCATGGCCGAGTACACCCGCGCCACCCGCCGAGCGACCACACTCCTCGACCTCATCCGACGCACCCCCACCGCCCGGCTACGCATACCGCTCGTCGAACTCGGACGCTACCCCCTGGGCCTGATGATCGGCGGCGCACTCGTCTTCGACCATCACACGCACCTGCGCCACGACATGGCCCCAGCGCTCGGCCGGCCCGTGCCGCCCACCGATGCAGACAGGATACGCGCGGTCCTGACGTGGATGATCGCCGTACTGAGCAATCAGGTCGCGCAGGCGCCAGTCGCCGGGCTCGGCGCCCGCGTCGCACTGACTCTCACCGGCCCCGGCGGCGGGACCTGGTGGATCGACGAGGCAGGCGGCCTGGCTCCTTCCACCGGCGCGGTCGCCGCGCACGTCACCGCCCCCGCGCTGACCTTCCCCGACTGGGGCACGCAGCGGTCGTCCTGGCGCGACAGCGACGTGACGGTCACCGGCGACACCGAGCTCGCCGCCCGCTTCCTCGACGCCGTCAACGTCATCTGATCGGGGCACGGAAGCCCGCCTCCCAGGAAGCCCCCGGACCGCTTGTCCGCTACTTCTGGTGGCGGCGAGGGAGAGCGACAGCGCGAGGACTTTGCCGGAGGGCGCAGGGCCGTCGCCCGCAGCGCAGGCAGGATGAACACCGGGCCGACTTGTGAGAACACTCCTTGCCCATGTGCCCTCCCGCCCTGGACCTCGAAGCGGTGTCTGCTGTCCCGTCCAGCGTGGGCCCGCCGCAGGGGCCCAGCAAATTCGATGCTCCGGAGCTCGGCGGCGGCCGGCTCGGCGCTCCACCGGGATGGCGATGGACGTGTTCAGCGAGGGTCGGAGGTGATCAGCTCGGGGCCGGAGTCGGTGATGATGACGTCGTCCTCGTAGTTGGCGCCGCCGACAGCAGGCATGGAAATCCTGCGCTCCAGCGCGAGGCACATCCCGGCCTCGAGTCGCCCGCTCGCGTCAGGTCCGTCCTCGGCCACCCAGGGCGGCTCGAACGACAGCCCGAGCCCGTGCCCCCACGCCCCGCCCATCTCCGAGCCGGGAAGCCCGTGATGGGCCACGAACTCCGACCGTTCGAACACCTCCTGACACCGCCGCGCCACCTCCCCGACCCGCCGCCCCGGCCGCAGCATCTCGATCCCGGCACGCACGCTGTCACGCACCGCGGCCAGCAGGCGCCGCTGCTCCATGGTCGGTTCCGCGCCCACGACCCAGGTACGGGCGACATCGAACAGGTAGCCGTGCACCGACCCGTACAGGTCGATTCTCAGCAGATCGCCCGCGGACAGCCGTCGGCCGGCGGAGTAGGGGGCGGGGCCGGAGGCGGCGAAAATGTGGGACTCTGTGCCCGACGAGATGCCCATCCCGTAGTAGGCGCCGCCGGCCCGGACGATCTCGGCGATCGCCGCCGCCGCCACCTCGGCCTCCGTGGCCCCCGGCGTGGCCGCGTCGCCCGCGGCCGCCATCGCCCGGGCGCCGAGTGCTCCCGAGGCACGCAGCAGGCTGAGCTCAGCCGGGCTCTTGATCCTGCGCGCCCGCAGGCCCAGATCGTCGGCGTCGACCAGTTCGTGTCCCGGCAGTGTCGAACGCAGCCTGCGCCACCAGGGAGCGGCCATCACCTCGCATCCGATCAGGCCGACCGTGCCCGTCGCAATCGCCTCCCTGATCTGCTCGGCGAGGGCGTCCACGAGATCGGGGGCGGTCCGCAACGGGGCGGCCGGGCGCGGCTCCTGGACCGCGTCGGCGTCGGTCAGCAGCAGCGCGGGGCCGTCCACGGGCAGCGCCACGGCCGCGTGTCCCTGGGCCCGCCACCGCCCAGGGGCGTCGGGGACGAACGGCTGGTGCTGGTAGAAGCCCGTGAGGTAGTAGACGTCGGCGTAGTGGTCGTGTCCCGAGCCGCCTCTCGACCACGCCACGACCCCTTGGAACCCGGCCCGCGCGGCCAGGCGCCGCATCGCGATCTGCCGCTGCACGTACTCTTCGCGATCGATCCCCAGCACACCGGATCCTTGCCCAGCAGCGCGGCCCTGTCACGCGGACCAGAACGCCTGGTGACGGCCGAGCACTCATCAGCACTTGGCGCTCATGCGCGTGCCGAAAGGACCGGAAGCGCCGGATCGCTGTCTCGGCGCGGTCGACGGTGCCGAGGTCGTGATGATGCGACACGCCGTTGGCGAAGGGGCGCAGACGCCCGTCCATCGGTGTGCACCTGCGGCGGGTCGCCGTCAAGGCTGAGCAAGCGGCCAAGAGCACGAGGCGGGACATCTCGGCCGGCACACCAGGTGCCGTCAGGTTCTTCACCGTCGGAGGGCCATGTTCGCTGCCGCCTCGGGGAGCACCCCAGGGATATCTCTAAATGCCGAAAGTCACGAATGGGCAGGGACGGATCGGCGTGAGGCGAATGGCCGCTGGTCATGACGGTCCCTGCTCTTCCTGGTCGTCCGGCGCGGCACGACTCCGCTTCACCCGCTGTTCTCCTTCGAGCGCGAGGGTAACGTCGCGCACAGCGGCGGCATCGGCAAGGAAGGTGATCGCGTGTCCCAGCCCGGTACGGCCTCTGTCCCACAGCGGACTCCAGCGTGGCGCTACGCCATCGGGATGTTCGGCACCTCCATCCCGATCAACATGATCAAAGGGTCGATGATCCTCTTCTACGTCGACATTCACGGGCTCGACGTCCGCGCTTACGGCGTGGTCATGGTGATCTACGCGGTCATCGACGCGCTCGACAACCCGCTGCTCGGCCATCTCTCCGACCGCACCCGAAGCCGGTTCGGCCGGCGCCGGCCGTGGCTGCTCGTCGGCGCGCCGATGCTCGCGGCCTGCATGATCGCATTCTTCTCCGCGCCGACCACTCTGGGGGGCATGGGCCTCCTGCTCTGGTTCGCGGTGTTCGCGATCCTGTGCGAGGCTTTCGACTCGATGCTCAACGCCAACTACGGCGCGCTGCTCCCGGAGCTGTACCCGCGGGAGCGCGACCGCGCCGTTGCCAACGGGCTGCGCCAGGGCTTCCAGCTCGTGGCGCTGGTGATCTCGCTCGCGGTGACCCCGTTGCTCACGACGGAGGTGTTCGGCACCGAGGAATCCACCGAAGGCTTCCAGATCACAGCGATCATCTACGGCGCGGTCGCGCTCGTCGTGATCGTGTTCATGGCGCTCGGCGCGCGCGAGAATCCCCGCTACTCCACACGGGGGGCGGCCGCTGCTGCTGCGTAGCCTGTGGTCGATCGTGCGCAACCCGATGTTCTGGACGGTCGGGCTCACCGGCGCCTGTTACGGGATGGCCATGGCGCTCGTGCTCTCGGGCATCCAGTTGTACGTCCGCTACTCGCTCGGGCTCCCGGTCGGGAACGCGCTCTACCTCCAGGGCGTCGTCATCCTCGTCTCGGCGGGCGGCCTCGTGGTGTGGACGCGCGTCGTCGCACGACGCGGCGCCCTGTGGACCTGGCGGCTCGCCTTCGCGGTCCTCGCGGCCGGCTTCGCGGCCTTGTTCTTCGCCACCGACCTCCTCACCGCGATCGCCGCGGGGATGCTCGTCGGTGCCGGGTGGTCGGGCATGCTGGCGACGAACGACCTCATCGTCGCGCGTGTGCTGGACGCCGACGCGGCGCGCAACGGGGAGCACCGCGAAGGGCTCTTCCTGTCCGCGTTCGGCTTCTTCGGCCGGCTCAACGGCATCGTGACCGGGCTTGCGCTCACATCGCTGGGCGTCTTCTTCGGCTACAACTCGGGCGACGACCCCGGCGCCGACCCCGGGCTCGCGTTCCGGGTGTACTTATGCGCGTACCCGTTCGTGCTGACGACGATCGGCGCGATTGCGGCGCGACTCATCTCGGTCCCGGTCGAGACGCCGCCCGAGGCGGCTGAGCCGGTCGAGCCGCCGCCCCCCGGGCCTGTGGACGAGTCCCCCGTGGAGCGCCCCCGATGACCCGTCGCGTCGTGATAACGGCCGACGATCTCGGCCGGGAACCGGGGACGACCGAGGTCATCGCCGCACTGCTCGCCGACGGACATGTCTCCGCGACGACGCTCATCTGCGTCTCGCCGGCCGCGGAGCAGGCCGCGAAACAGGTACGGGAGCTCGGCGTCGTGCCGCGGCTGCACGTGACGCTCACCAGCGAGCGCGGGCTCCCGCGCTGGCGGCCCCTCGACGGCGCGGCGAGCCTCGTCGATCCGGACGGGACACTCAGTGACGACCCGTGGGTTCTGGGGGCCCGGGGCGAGGCCCAGGATGTCATACGGGAGGCGGAGGCACAGCTGCGCTGGATGCGCGAGCGGGGCCCCGTTCCTGAGGCGGCCGACTCCCACGCCGGCACCCTCTACGGTCTGCACGGCAGATCGTGGCTCGCCGAGGCGCTCGAGTGGTGTGCGCGCCACGGTCTCGCCTTCCGGCTGCCCCGTGACCCGGAGCCGTACTTCGGCGGGCCGCTCCCGCCGCCGCTCGCGGCCGCGCACGAGCGCGCCGTCGCCCTCGCCGACGCACTGGGCGTGTCCATCCCACAGACGATCGCGACCAACCGGCGCAGCGCCGGTGAGCTCGGCGCCTACGAGCGACTGCGGGACGATTACCTCCGCCGGCTGTCAGCCCTTCCGGAAGGCACGAGCGAGTTGTTCCTGCATCCGTCCCGCGAGGACGCGGTCACGGGACCGGACGGCATCGTGCGGACCTGGGAGACGCGGCTGCTGCGTGATCCGGTGTGGCACGACGCTCTCGAGAGTGAGGGCGTCGAGGTCGTCGGAGGCTGGTGGACCTGACAGTGGGGCGAGGTCAGGCATTGGTGGTCGCGGTGGGGCGGCCGGTCACCGTGGCGGCGACCTGAACGATTTCGTCCGGACTGGTGCGGACGAGCGGGTTGATCGCGCGGAGGTTGAGCCGTCTGCCCTCGTAGCCCGGGCCGGTCAAGGTGGCGGCCTGGGGGGCGTTGCCGTCGAAGACGACCTTTAACCGCCAGGTGTCACGCTGCAGGGTGACCACCGGGCCGATGGGCCGTTCGGTGACGTCCGTGGTCCAGTCGTGCCTGCATGCCTGTTGAGTCAACACGTTGGGCCGCATTCGGTCGTACTCCCTTCGTATGGGGCCGATCTCGCACGGAAACCGGTCCTATACAGATGGGATGCGGTGAGTGGGGGAGTTGGATCCCTTCCGCGGGCGATGATTGAGAAATTCGGGCACCTTCCGCATCTGTCTCGTCATCCTGAGTGCCCATGGCACGGATCGGGGATCGCCGGCGTCGGTCGTGAAGGGCCGACTTTGGTCGGTCCCTCACCCTTCCGAAGGTCGATGTGCCGTGCGCTCCGTCCTTCCTAGCGTCGTTCCCATGACGCGAGTGCGTGAGATCGACGCCGTGCGGGGCTTCGCGTTGGCCGGCATCCTTGTGGCCAACATCGGGTTCTTCGCCGACCCCCGCTACGCCGTCTCCATCGGCACCATGCCGATCAGCGACGGCCCCGTCGCGTTCTTGGTCAGCACGTTCGTGCTGACCAAGTTCTACATCCTGTTCTCGTTCCTGTTCGGCTACTCCTTCACACTCATGACCCGCGACGGCGTGGACGTGAAGGGCAGGATGCTGCGACGCTGCCTGGGCCTGTTCGTGATCGGGGTGGCGCACGGGTTCCTGCTGTGGATCGGCGACATCCTCACCCTGTACGCCGCGCTCGGGCTGATCCTGCTGGCCATGCGGGGCGTGTCGGCCAGGAAGGCGGTCGTCGTCGGCTGCTGGATCATCGGGGTCATGTCGGTGATCTGGCTGATCCTCGCCGGGCTGACGCTGCTGGACCCGGGCTCGCCCCAGGCCGGGGACGCGGCTGCCGGACTGCGGGCCGAGGAACTGGTCAGGGACGGCCCTCTGGGCTTTTTGACGTTCCAGGTCCAGACATATCCGGCTCTGGCGGCGATGGTGCTGCTCGGGCAGGGGCCGATGGCGATGGCGCTGTTCCTGTTCGGGCTGGCGGCGGGGAAAGCGCGGCTGCTGGAGGAGCCGGAGCGCTGGGCACACCTGGTGCCGCGTGTGCAGTGGGCGGGCTTCGGCGTCGGCGTGCCCGCCGCGGTCTTCTTCAGCTGGGCGACCTCGGGCGGCGGCGAGGCCCTGCAACTGGTCGCGATGGCACTGAACAACGTGACCTCGGTTCTCCTGACCGCCGCCTACGTGGTCACGTTGCTCCAGGTGATCAAGCGCGTGCCCGCCGTCGGCCGCGCGCTGGCCCCCGCCGGGCGCATGGCGGCCTCGAACTACCTCGGCCAGTCGGTGCTGTGCTGCCTGGTCTTCACCGGGTACGGGCTGGCGCTGGCGGGCACGCTGTCACCGCTGGCCGTGATGGGCGTCGCGGCGGCGATCTACGCAGTGCTGCTGGCACTCAGCATGTGGTGGCTGCGCCGGCACCGGTACGGTCCCGTCGAGTATGTGTTGCGAGCGCTGACGCGTGGGCGGTCGGACGCCGGGGCTCGTGCGGATCCGACGCGGTCCGGAGCCTGATCGGGCCACACCACCTCGTCACTGGGCGTACCAGTGTCCTACTCGCGGTGAAATGTTCCGCTTCGGCCGCCCCACACCGAGGGTGCCGGTCCCGCCGATTACGACGACCTTCATGGGAACCCTGTCCTGCCCGCCGGGGCACCCATGTGCCGACCGGTCGCCAGCTCAGACAAGACAGCCTCCGGGGTTGTGGCAGCTGCCGTGAATTTCTTCTCTCAGGCGGCGCGGCGGAGAATGGCGCCCTCCCACGGCCTTTTGCGATCAGGCGAGGTCGGCGAGGTCCTCCTCGGTGAGGGTGATCGACCGGGCGGCCACGTTCTCCTCCAGGTGTGCCACGGAGCCGGTGCCCGGGATGGCCAGGGCGACCGGGGACAGCGCCAGCAGCCAGGCCAGGGCGATCTGCTGGACGGTGGCGCCGTGCCGTTCGGCGACCTTGACCAGCCCGGGGTCGTTGATGTCGGCACGGCCGCCGCCGAGCGGGGAGAAGGGGACGAAGGCGATGCCGGCCTGCGTGCAGGCGTCCAGGACGGCCGTCTCGTCGCGGTTGGCGATGTGGAAGTGGTTCTGGACGGCCGTGACAGGGGCGATCGGGCGGGCCTCGGCGAGGTGGCCGGCGTCGACGTTGCTGAGGCCCAAGTGGTGGATCAGGCCCTCCTCGCGCAGCGCGGCGAGCGCCTCGAAGCGTTCGGCGAGTGATTCGCCGTGGGGAGGCTCCATCGTGCCGATGCGCAGGTAGACCAGGTCGAGGCGGTCCAGGCCCAGGCTCTCGAGGTTGGCCTCGACCTGGGGCCGTAGGTCGGCGGGGCCGCCCGGGCGGGGGCCGTCGGGCCCGAAGACGGGGCCGACCTTGGTGGCGATGACCAGATCGTCCGGGTACGGGGACAGGGCCTCGCGGATCAGGGCGTTGGCGCGCACCGAGCCGTCCTGGTTGCGGTAGAAGCCGGCGGTGTCGATGTGGTTGACGCCGAGCTCGACGGCGCGGCGCAGGACGGCCCGGCCGGTCTCGGGGTCGCGGGCGAGCCCGCCCGGGCCGGCCTGGGGCAGGCGCATGGCGCCGAAGCCGAGCCGGTCGATCGTCAGGTCGCCGCCGAGGCGGAACCGGTTGGTCATGTCTCTCCTCGTTATGAGATGTGGTGTCTGTGAGAAAGCGGGAGCGTCACTTCGGCCGGCGCCGAGGCAGGACTCCGTGGCAAGAGCCGGGCGGGCGACGACAGCCACACCAGGCGGGAGACGCCCCGGTCACACCGCAGGCGATTGCCGTACTAGCCCTCGACGAACGTGACGGTCTCGTCGAGCGGCGCGCGGCCCGTACGGACGTAACCCACCGTGACGTCCTCGAACCCGATCGACATGCCGCAGAAGAGGATGAGCTCCTCTGGGGGTGACAGAACCTCCGCGACGGTCCTGCGATAGACCGACCACGCCATCTGAGGGCAACTGTGCAGTCCTTCGGCGCGCAGCAGCAGCATGACGGTCTGCAGATACATGCCGACGTCGGCCCATTGGGGCGGGCCCATGTCGCGGTCGATGTAGCAGAACAGGGCGGCGGGCGCGCCGAAACACTGCCAGTTGTCGGCAGCGGCCCTCTGGCGCGCCTCCCAGTCCTCGCGCGTAACACCGAGTGCGCTGTAACGCTCCTTGCCGAAGGTGGATCGGCGCTCACCGTACGGGGACTTCAGCGCGGGCGGGTACATCTCGTACTCCCGCTCGTCCCAAGGATCGCCCGCCGCCACGCGCCTGCCGGCGCGCTTCTTGAGCTCGGCCAGCGGTCCGCCGGTCACCACGTAGGCGTGCCAGGGCTGGAGGTTCGATCCGGACGGCGACCAGGCCGCGGCGGACAGCACGCGCTCCAGCACCTCCCTCGGGACGGGCCGGTCGGTGAATCCGCGCACCGCCCGCCGGCTCGTGACCGCCTCATAGACATCCATGATCGCTACCTCCTCATCGCTCAACGCGTCTAACTTCGTTACGTTCTGGACGGTATTACTTGCGATCGTATCATTCAATACTATTCGCCGTCATATGTGTCCTGCGTATCGCGTGGAAGCCGCATAGGACGAAGCGCCCGCGGCGGGCGACGGCGCCCGGGCGCGCTTAGGCCTCGCCGCCTGCGGGATAGGCGAACCGGATCAGCAGATCCCTCAGTTGCTCCGCTTCGCCGGGCTCCAATCCGGCCGCCAGACGCTCAGCCAGCGGCTCCGCCGCCACATGGGCTGCATCGAAAAGCTCGACACCCTGAGGCGTGATCTCCACTGCTCGCGCCCGCCGGTCCCCCGGAACGGCCTTGCGTACGGCCAGCCCCTTCCGCTCCAGGTCGTCCACGACACGCATGATTCCCGCCTTGTCCGACCCCGTCGCCGCCGCAAGGTCCCGCTGCACCGTGGGTCCGCGGTCGACCAGCACGAGCAGCACGGCAAAATGCCGCAACTCTATGCCGAGCGGCCGAAGCGCCTCTGTCATCACCGTGGCCGCGCGCCAGTGCGCCTGGCGCAGCAGGAGGCCGAGCGCGAAAGGCGAGGCATCCCCGGGGCGGTCGGTCGCACGCGAGGCGGTGGTTTTGTGAGGGAGGTCGCCGGTCATAAGGACATTTTACCGAAGACCTTTTTATTCGATACGGTCTCATTTGAGAGGAAAACCGGCTCCACGGCCGAGCTACTGGGAGACGCTGGTGGCGCTGCGCCGCGCACGGTCAGCCCCTTGGCAACTGCAGCACGGCCTCGGCCTTGCCCACCCCGATGGCCTGGATCTCCGCGGCCAGCGAGACGGCCGCTGCGCGCTCGCCGGAGAAAAGGCGCACGACCACCAGCGAGTGTCGAAGGCGCCGTACCGCAGTGCGGCCTCGGCGGCGGACAAGGCGCGGATCGCGCGCGTCGCCGCGTCGGGGTCAGCTCGGTCTGCGCGCCGCAGGAACCCGCCCATGGCCGCGACACCACCGCGACGCTGGGCCCGGTCGGCGGAGGCGGGCAGTTCGGTGGCGACCTCTTTGTCGGCGTCGGCCGCCGCGTGTGCACGGTGCCACGCGCGCCGGTCTGGGTCGGCAGCGGGGTCGATCGCCTCGGCGAGGGCTCGATGCACGGTGCGGCGGTCGCGCGGAGCAACAACGTCATGTCACCGAGCGGCTCGGCCGCCGCCGTCAGCAACATCTGCTGCGCCGGCGCCGGCAGCGACCGCACCCGCCGGGCGAAGCTGTGCTCGATCTGGCTCACCAACGGCTGAACGTCCGGCCGCCCGAACCCGCCGAGCCGGAGCGGCTCAGCCTCCGTACCTTGATGGCGCTGCTGGACATCCTTGACTGCACCATGGAGGACCTCATCGAACCGTCACGGGCCCGGCCATCGGGGGAGATGGAGGCCGGAATCGGCCGACGCTGCGCCGCTCACGCGGGGCCGCGGCGGTGCTCCGGCATGTGGCGAAGGCGGACCCGCCGCATGGGTGTGCGGCGGGTCGCGGCGGCTGTCATCCGTGTGAGTTGTTATCGGTTGTCAGGACGAAACGCGCGAGCTCCAGCCGGTCGATGTCCGGTCCGTACGCCGCCGCGTTCCCGAGGACGATTGCGCCCGTGCCCGTGGTCAGCGTGAGGGGCGTCGCCTGCGGCCAGAAGTTGTCCCAGGCGTAGTTGTGCCGGAACACGCCGCGCGTCGTCGTGCCGCCGGTCTCGGTGATGTCGAGGAAACGGCTGATGACGTCGGTGTTGTACGGGTGTCCGGTGTTCCTGTCGGCGTTGGCGTAGTGCACCGTCAGGACGTACTCGCCGGGGCCGAACCCGTCCGGGCGGGGGAGGGTGAGCGTGTTGCCCGGGCCGTTTCCGATGTGGCCGACGTACGCGCCCGCCGAGGCGTTCGACCCGCTCGTGGCGGGGACGTTGACCACGCTCGCGGTTCCTGCGCGCGGCGCCTGCTCGGCCTCGATCCGGTGGACGGCCGCGTCCGCCTCCGCCGCCCGTGCCGTGGTGAGCTCGCGCAGCTGCAGGTGGGCCGGGCCGCCCACGTCGATCGTGGAGATGCCGGCCGGGAGGTACACCCGGGCCCGCGAGGAGCCCTCGCCGGGATGCGTCGCCCGCAGGCCGCCGATCGCCCGCCCGTCGACTCGGACCCGCAGCTCGCCCCTGCCGTGCGCCCGGTAGGCGAGCGTCAGGTCGTAATAGCCGTCCTCGCTCGCGACGACGAAGAACGTGGCCCGCGCGTCGCCGCCGAGCGCGATGGCGGGTCCCTTCGCCCGGCGGGTGATCCGCGCGCCTCCGGACAGCCGCGCCTCGTCGGCGGGGTAGGCCGCGCGCTCGGCCCCGGTCACCTCGGTGAGGTCGAACTTGTCCAGTGTGATGTCGCTGCCGGGCAGCCGGTTCACGCCGTCGGCGCTGGTGCGAACCGACAGCTCGTGGGTGCCTGCGGTCAGCTCGAGCTCGACGTCGGTGCGGCCGCGGTAGGTCCAGCCGAGGTTCGCCGAATACTGCACGATCTGGTTCAGCGTGCCGTCCACGAACAGGGCGTGCCTGCCCGGCGCCTTGTTCGCGCCCTGGTAGATGCCCAGCCGGTAGCGGCCGTCGCGGGGCACGGTCACGGAGAACGTCGCGGCCGAGTCGGTCCGGTTCATGGCGCCGACGTCCCGCTTGCCGGAGGTCGCGTACAGCTGGGGGTCCGCCGTCGTGTCCTGGTTGAAGGCCTGCGCGGAGGTGAGCGTGGCGGACTCCGCCTCGACCGAGACCGTCCACGGCGCGTCGGGCGCGGGCTCGCCGCCGCTCGCGGGCACGACGGTGACCCGGTAGGCGGCCATCACGTCTCCGCCGGGCAGGTCCACCTGCAGCGCGCCCCCGGGCACCTCGGCGCGCCGGGCGGCGATGACCGGCGGCTTGAGCGCGTCGCCCTCGTACCCGGTCCAGGTCGTCTTGGACACCACGACGTCGACCCGCTCGCCGAAGACGGCGGGGTCGAGCCCGGAGATGTCGAGCCGGACGGGCTCCGAGCCGCCGCCGACCAGGATCGTGCCGCGCCGCGCGGACGCGTCGACGGCCGCGACCGCCTGGACCGTGTCGGCGACGTTCAGCTGGGGCGGGGTCGCCTTGACCGTCTGCCCGGTCAGGTCCGCGTACCACTTGAGCAGCCACCAGCCGCCGTTGGCCTGGCGGGTGCGTACGGCGTGGTCGTCGAGGTTGCCGGCGTAGGTCCAGTAGGCGCCGTTGGCGTCGACCTTGGTGTCCTCGAACAGCGAGATCCACTGGATCATCTGGCCGGGTACGGACATGTCGCGGCGGTTGCCGTACTCGGTGACGTTGACGGGCAGCGGGCCGATGCCGAGGTCGCGCTCCATCTGGCGGAAGTGCTGGTAGTGGCCCCGGTATTCGGCGAGCCGGCTCCGCTGCAGCTCGTGCCAGGACACGACGTCCGGCAGACAGTCGCCCTCGGGGTCCCCGGCACAGGGCGTGTTCTTGGCCCAGGTGAGGAAGTCACGGAGCCTGTCGTGCCGGTAGATCGCCTCGTTCGGGCCGACGATCTTGGCGTCGGGATCGATCGACCGGACTTTCTCGAACACGGCCTTCCAGTCGCTGAAGAACTTCTGCTTCTGCGTGGACCAGTTCTGGTACCAGATCAGGTCGGGCTCGTTGAACAGCACCCAGGCGAACTTGTGCTTGTCCTGCGGCCGCTCCCGCACGACCTTCCGCACCATCGTGTCGACCTTGGCGAGGTAGTCGTCGATGCCGAGGTTCTCGTAGGGCCACTGGCTGTAGACGTCCTGCGTCATGATGACGATCTCTTCGCCGCCGTTGGCGAAGTAGCCGTCCGCGACGACGAGCGCATCACCGTTCGGATGCTGGTCACCGTCCGGTGCCTTCTGCGAGACGGTGCGCGGCCGGGCGCCGGCGACGAGGGGGTCGCCGGGGACGCCCGGGTCCGAGAGGCCGTAGAGCATGCCGGTGGCGCCGCCGTGGACGGGGCCGGTGCGCTGTGCGAAGTCCACGGCGACCACGTCCGGGGCGGCGGACGCGGCGGCCGAGGTGGCGGGCAGGCCGGCGGTCAGGGTGGCGAGCGCCGCGAGCGCGGACGCCGTGCGGGCATGCCGGAACAACCGATGTCGGTGCATGACTGTCCTCTCCTGGTGCCGGGCTGTCCGTCCGGCTGGGGGGTGGGGGTGCGACCCGGGAGGGCGGCTTACTTGACGGCGCCGCCGGCACGGGCCGCAGCGGCGGTGGGATGACCGGGACGAGCACGCGCGCCGGCCCGGCGCCGTCCATGCGGGCGGCCTCCTCCGGGGACGGCGGCACGATCCGGACCGAGCTGATGGTGACCGCGGCAGGCGACGGCACCTCGGCGCAGGGTGTCAACGACGGCAGCAGACATCGGGATCTCTCTTCCGGGCGGAGTGGGTGCCGCTGGCTGAGACCGGCTGACCAGGCTCGTGTGACCGGTCACATGCTTGACGGCAAGTGTGACCGGTCACACGTGCCCTCGGGAAGAGCCCTTTGCGGGATCGTTACGCGCGGATTTCGTGAACGCGACGGCAGGGGCGGGCATTCGATGCGGGCGGCTTCGCGCGTCTCAGGACACGCGCCGCCAGGTGCGGTTCAATCGCCGGGACTGTCCTTAGCCTGATGTCATGA
The DNA here is from genome assembly GCF_008065375.1 of Nonomuraea sp. SYSU D8015. GTDB lineage: Bacteria > Actinomycetota > Actinomycetes > Streptosporangiales > Streptosporangiaceae > Nonomuraea. The sequence continues at coordinate 24,952 of NZ_VJYI01000011.1, read as the reverse complement.
TCTTCGTCCTCGTCACCTTCCTGGGACTGGCCGTCGCCGCGCTGGTGCATACCCTTGTCGATGGCGCCCCGGCGCGGCGCACCCGGCACCGTGTGATCGAGCTCTGGCTGCTGTGGTTCGTGGCCGGGGGTGGCGTGCTGGCGATGTTCGGGGGATTGATGCACATCGGTCCGTACGCGCCGCAGATCGCCGACAGCATCGGGTTCGCGCGCAGCCCGTTCCAGTGGGAGGTGGGGTGGGCCGACATCGCGGTCGGCCTCATCGGCTTGCTGAGTATCTGGAACAGGGGGTCGTTCATGACCGCCGCGGTCATCGCCCTCGCCGTCCTCTATTGGGGTGACGCCGCCGGCCACATCATGCAGTGGGTCGCTCATGACAACACGGCGCCCTACAACATCTGGACGATCCCCACCGACATCCTCCAACCGCTGATCGCGGTCGTCCTGCTCATCCTCTATCGGCGGGGCGACGTGTCCCGCAGGTGAGACCGGCGGGAGTGCGCATCGGAGCAATGCGCGTCCCTATGAACGACATGATGCCCGCGGCCCCTGCCCGCCCGGCCAGAACCCGTCGCTGCGCAGGTGCGTCAGGCGAACGAAGAGTACAGGCTTACGGTCGCGCGAACAGATCGAGCACCTTCGGGCGTTCGCTGGAGGCGCTGGATCAAGGGAGCCGGCTCGAGGCCTCGTCGAGGGGGAGCCGGGCCAGTTCGCCGCGGGAGGCGACGCCGAGCTTCGGATAGGCCTTGTACAGGTGGTAGCCGACGGTTCTGGGGCTGAGGAAGAGGTGGGCGGCGATCTCGCGGTTCGTCATGCCGGTGGCCGCCATACGGACGATCTGCAGCTCCTGCGCGGTGAGCCGGTCGAGGGCGGCGGCCTGTGCGGGGCCGGTGCGAGACCGGCGTTCCCCGGCGGCACGCAGCTCGGCGCGGGCGCGTTCGGCCCAGGGACGGGCGCCCAGGCGTTCGAAGATCTCCATCGCGGACCGGAGATGCGGGCGGGCCTCGCTGCGGCGCCGGGCGCGGCGCAGCCACTCGCCGTAGAGCAGCTCGGTGCGTGCCTGCTCGAACGGCCTGTCACCCTGCTGGTGCAGTTGCGCGGCGGCCGAGTAGTGCCGCTCGGCCTCTTCGCCAGGAGTCAGCAGCGCGCGGCAGCGGAGACTGACGGCCTGGGTCCACGGCTGGCCGGTTTGGGCGGCCCACTGCTCCAGCCAGACGGAAGTGGTCCGGGCGAAGTCGAGCCGGTCGGCCCGCACCGCCGCCTCCACCAGGTCTGGGGCTCGATGCAGGGTCAGCATGAGACGCCCTGCGGGCAGGGCCGCGCCGTGCTCTTCCGCCAAGCGGACGGCGTCCTCGTACCGGCCCAGGGCGAGGTCGAGGAGAATGAGCGCCGCGAAGCTCATGCCCTTGGCGCTGGCGTTGCCGGTGTCGCGAATCCGGTCCACGAGGGTCACGCACCGCTCCTCGTCTCCCTCGATCGCGGCCAGGCATGCCATGACGCCGGCCAGCAGGGCAGCGGCCTCGTCGTGCTGGAGGGTGTCCCGTGCGATGCGCAGCCCTTCCTCGGCGCTGGCGTGCGCATCCCGGTGCCGCCCAAGGAAGAGTTGCGCCCTGGACAGGAGCGCCAGTGCCAGCGGGAGCACGCCGATCGCGCCCTGAGCGCGGCAATCGTGTTCGATGGCCGCGGCACGCTCATAGGCGGCGTTGTCGTCCCCGGTCACCAGGTCGAAGATCGCGATCCTGGCCCGCTCCTGCAGCGTGGCCGGGTCGCCGTGCCGGCGCACGCCCTCGATGAGGTCCCGCAGCCCGTCCAGCGCCTTGACCGGTTCCTCGGACGTCACCCGGGCCAGCCCCGAGGCGGCTAGCAGCAGATGCTCGGCGGGGCCCGTGACGGACGGGCCCAGCGCGGCCGCCCGGTGCGCGGTGTGAGCCGCGGCGGCGAACTCAGTGGCGGCGAAGGCGGCGCTGATCGCCTCGAAGTACATCACCGCTGCCGTGTCGCCGTCTCTCGCGGCGATCGCGTCCGCCGCCTCGGCCAGCGTGGCGTGGGCGACCTTGGGGCGGCCCTGGGCGTTGGCGATGGTGGCGCGCAAGCGCGCGGCCTGCCCGAGGACCAAGGGATCATCCAGCTCGGCGGACGCCCGGTCGGCCAGATCGTGCGCCTGGTCGTGCCGGCCCGCGTCCAGAGCCGCCTGCGCCGCCGCCAGCAGTCGCCGGGCACGCCGCGCCGGCTCCGGGCTGAGCTGGGCGGCGCGCTCGTAGGCGGCGGCCACCGCGGCGTGCCCTCCGCGCGTACGGGCCTGTTCCGCACTGCGCTCCAGCGCGGCGGCCGCCTGCTCGTCCGGGCCGGTCGCCGCGGCCGCGAGGTGCCAGGCCCGCCTGTCGAGGTCCTCGGCCCTGCCGTCCAGGGCTTCGGCGAGCGCATGGTGGGCGGCCAGCCGCCTGGTGAGCGGGGCGCTGCGGTAGGCGGCGCTTCGCACCAGCGGATGGCGGAAGACCAGCCTGCGATGGTCGAGGTGGACGAGCCTCGCCGCCTCGGCCGGCTCGACGTCGGCCACGGACGCGCCCAGCCGCCCGGACGCCTCCAGCACGAGCTCCAGCCGGCCGGTGTCGTCGGCGGCCGCCACCAGTAAGATCGTCCGCGTCGCTTCCGGGAGCGATGACACGCGCTCCTCGAACGCCCGCAGTACCCGCCCGGAGGCGGAGACGTGGCCGATGTCCAGGGCGTTCTGCCGGACGTCGGCCAGCATCGTGGGCAGCTCCACCAGGGCGAGCGGATTGCCCTGGGCCTCCCGCAGCACCCGGTCCCGTGCCTGCGGGGGCAGGTCGCCGGCGTGCGTGGCGAGCATTCGGGCGGCGGCCGCGTCGTCCAGCCTGCCGAGCCGCATCTCCTCGATCCCGGCGGCGTGGAACGTCCTGTCGTCGTCGCGGGCGGCGAACAGCAGCGCCACTCCCTCGGCCTCCAAACGGCGAGCGGCGAACAGCAGGGCCTCGGCGGAGGCGTGATCAAGCCAGTGGGCGTCGTCGACCAGGCACAGCAGCGGCCGCTCGTCGGCCAGGTCCGCCAGCAGGGTCAGGACGGCCATGCCCACCAGGAAGCGGTCGTGGGCCGGGGACGAGGAAAGCCCGAACGCCGATCGCAGCGCCTCCGCCTGCGGCAAGGGGAGCGCCGGCACGCCGTCCAGGACCGTTCGCAGCAGGAGGTGGAGGCCTGAGAAGGGTAATTCCATCTCCTGCTCGATGCCTGTGCCCCGGAGGATGCGCATGTCGTGCCCGGTCGCCGCCGCATGGTTCAGCAGAGCGGTCTTGCCGATCCCCGCTTCGCCGCGGATCACCAGTGTCCGGCTGCGACCGTTTCGTACGTCCCCCAACATCCGGTCGATGCCCGCTTGCTCCGCATTCCGCCCGAAGAGCATGAACAAACACTAGTAGGCCGCCGTGGCAGGCCGGCGCGTCGCCCCGAGCACGCTTGAAAGTCCCCGCATGGGGATATATTCTCAAGGTCGAGAGAAAGTCCCCAGGAGGAGACATGTACGCGATCGTTCGTCACTACCGCACGGATGCCGGCTCGGTCCGGGACATGGTCCGCCAGGTGGACGCCGAGTTCGCCGACCGCATCCCCGAGCAGGTCGGCTCCCTGCTCTACACCGCCGTCGACACCGGCGAGGGCGCCGCGATGACCATCACGCTGTTCGCCGATGCCGAGTCCGCCACCCGCTCCGAGGCCATGGTGACCCAGGTGCAGCGAAGCCTTGCCGAGCGGTTCGGCGTGGACGAGACCACCGTCCACCGCGGCGAGGTGATGGTGAGCCGAGCCGCGGCGGCGGTCGCCGCCCCGGTCCGCTTCGCCGGGACCGTGAGCTGACCCCGGGCACGACGACGTCGAACGGAAGGAATGTGACATGGTCGACCTGCCGAGCAGTCCGCTGGCCGAGGTGGACGCGGAATTCGAGACGATGGCCCTGGAGACGGGCGGCTTCACCTTCGGCCTGCGCCACACGACCACGCGGGAGAAGTTGCTGCAGGTCGCCGCGCATGACATCTGCCTGGCCAATGTGGGGCTGGCCTTCAAGATGCACGTCATGGCCGCGCATCAGCACGGCGCCTCCTATGCCGATCTGCTGGCGTTGATCAGGTTCGTGGCGCCGTACTCCGGTTATCCCGCGGCCGCCAGTGCGTTGAGCGCTTTGAAGCAGTACGCCGGCGAGCTGGGGCTGGAGGTGGCCGCCGACACCGACCCGGGAAGGGGCGTGCCCGCCGGGCAGGAGGCCGTCTGGCCGGTCGCCGACTCCTGGATGGCGGACTTCCTGGCCTCCCGTCTGGGCCGCGCCTGGAGCGAGGAGCGACTGTCACGACGCGAGCGGGCGTTCGTCGCGCTGGCCGCCCTCGTCACCCTGCAGGCGCTCGGGCCGTCCTTCCGCCGTCACGTCGAGCTGGCCCTGCAGGTGGCCGGCCCGGACGAGGTCCGCGACGCGGTGCGTTTCACCGCCGAGATGGGCGTCACCAAGGCGGTCGCGGCGCTGGAGGAGTTGGACGAGGTGCTGGCCGGCAGAGCGTGAGGGCGGTGCGGACTGCCCGGGCCACCCGGCGATGCAGCACGTGGTCCGCTCCACGTGGCCTCCGGCGCCGCTGCTCCAGCCGGTGGCCCCCGAGCCGAAACCCCGACTCCACCCGCATGAACGCCGGGGAGAACTCCGTGGGCTCGAACGCGCCCTCACCCTCCCCACGTTCCCGCGAAGAACCCGAGGTGCCGCAGTTCGCCGGCCGGAGAATCAGACATCGCGCTCGCCTTTCATCGGCGACGCCTTCCTTGACGGAAAAGGAGATCCATGCACGCGTTCATACGCCGCTACCGGATGGGGGCCGGCGCCGTGGAGGACCTGATGCGGACGGTGGACCGGCAGTTCGCGGCCCAGCTGTCCGGGGCGGGCGCATCGGCGCCGGTCACGCTTCCCGAGGGCATTCTCGGCTACTACGCCGTCGCCGACGACGACGGGATGATCGTCACCGTGACGCTGTTCGAAAGCGAGGAGCACGTCAGGCGGGCACGGCAGGCCGCCGAGAACATCCGCCTGGCCTTGGAAGAGTTCCAGGTTGAAGAGGTCGCCACGATCACCGGCGCCGTCAGCATCGCGAGGACCGGCGCCATCCCCGACATCGAAGCGAAGTGACCCAGGTCGCGCAACGCGGCGTGAGAGCCGTACGGGCTAGGGTGCGGCCGGGGAGTCGAGCGGATCGCCGCCGGCCATGAGCGAACCGGAAGCCCGCCAGAGGTGATCGCCGGTGCGGTGGTCCGGGCCGCTGACCTGCCGGCGGCCGAGGACCCGCTGTCGCATCGGCGGCCATGCCAAGCTCCTCACCCGGATGCGGCGCGTGTTGCCGGATCGGGCCATGGACGCTCACCTCGCTGTGCGCCCACGTCGAGGCCGCGCGGAGCGCCGGAGCCGCCACGAGACTGATGCGGCCGAAGCCGAGTCGCTCGCGGCTCGCCCTGAGTTCGCCAGTGGCCTGCTCAAGTCCTCATGGGAGGATATATCGCCCTCGTAGGAAGGAAAAGTCCTCAGGAGGGGATATGATCGACCGGCGATGAGGGAGGGCTGATGGCGAGGACGGGGCGGAGGCCGGGGACGTCGACGACCAGAGAACAGATCTTGGCGGCGGCGGCGGCGGCATTCAGCGCCGGCGGCTACGAGGCCACCAGCATGCGGCAGGTGGCCGCCGACGCCGGGGTGGACCCGGCGCTGGTACGCCGCTTCTTCGGCAGCAAGGAGCAGCTGTTCGGCGCGGTCATGGCGTCTGTCTTCCAGGTGGAGGACGCGGTCGGCATGCTGATCGAGGGCCCTCGGAGCAAAGTGGGGGAGCGGCTGGCGGGGTTCGTCCTCGATCTGCTCGGCGACGTGGAGCGCCCGGGCCCGCTGCTCGGCCTGATCCGCTCCGGCGCGACCAGCGAGCAGGCCGCCGCCGTGGCCAGGGAGTTCCTGGCCAAGAACATGCTCGGAGAGGTCACCCGATCGCTCGGAGTCGACCATGCCGAGATGCGGGCGGCACTCGCGGCGAGCCAGCTCGTCGGCTTCGCCATCACCCGTTACGCGGTGCGGGCCGATGCGCTGGTGACCGCCGAGCGTTCCCAGCTGGTCGCCTGGCTCGCGCCCACGCTCCAGCGGTACCTGACCGGCCGGGCGCCATAGCGGCGGTCCGCGGGGGCACGCACCGGCCACCATCCCGTCCGCATTCGCGGCGATTCGTGGCGCCGTACATCACTGTCGAACACATCCCCGCGAACTCCGTTCAAGCCGCGGGCGCGGATCCCCTCGGGATCGACGAGCAGGGCCACCGTCGACCGAGAGCTGCTGACCTCGCTCACGCGCATCCGCCCGATCCGGCTCATGGCGGGCGACCGGTCAGCGCGTGACCTTTGCCTAGTCAGGTGACGGATTCTCGTCGAGCGGATCGTGCCTACGGTGACGGCGGGCAGGGCGCGATCGTGCCCGAAACGGCGAAGACGGATGAAGGAGACCCTTGTGACTGACTTCGAGCCTCCCATGGTCGACCGGCGCGAGTTCGGCAGATGGTTGTTGCTGGGCGCGGCGGGCCTCACCCTCGCAGGAGGCGTGTTAGGGGCCGACCCCGCGGCGGCCGGGAGCGCCGGTGTCGTGGTGCTCGCCGGTGCCACCGTGATCGACGGTGTCCGCGGCACACCGCTGACGGACGCCGTCGTCGTCCTGGCCGGCGACCGGATCGTCTGGGTGGGCAGGCGGCGCGAGGCGGTGATGCCGGAGGGCGCGCGGCTCGTGGACGTCCGCGGGAAGTTCGTCATCCCCGGTCTCTGGGACGCCCACACCCACATGACCTCCTCGGCCGAGGCCGTCTATCCTCCCCTTCACCTGGCCAACGGGGTCACCGGCATCAGGGAGATGTGGGGCGCCCCCGCCCTGCACGCCCTGCGGCAGCGGATCGAGAGCGGCCAGGTGCTCGGCCCGCGGATCATCATGTCCGGCGACATCATCGACGGCCCGAACTCCGTATGGGCCGGCGACAACGCGATCCAGGTCTCCACCGAGGCCGAGGCGCGCGCGGCCGCGCACGCCACGAAGGACATGGGCGCCGACTTCGTCAAGACGTACTCCTACATGGGACGCGACACGCTGGCCGCCGTCATCGACGAGAGCCGCCGGCTGGGCATGCCGGTCGTCGGGCACGTGCCGTGGAGGATGTCCATCGCCGAGGCCGCCGACCTCGGCCTGCGCTCGTTCGAGCACCTCTTCGGCATGCCGACCGCCGTCTCCTCCCGCGAGGACGACATCCGGCACATCCTGGCCACCACCCCCATCGACCCGGCCCGCCCGCGCCAGTACTACGACCTGGCCCGCGAGCTGGACCGTCAGGCGTCGCTCAGCTACGACCCGGCCAAGGCCGAGGCGCTGTTCGGCCACCTCGTACGCCGCGGCGCCTGGCAGTCGCCCACCCTGACGGTCCTGCGGGCGGTCGGCTCGCCGGCCGGCACCTACGCGAACGACCCCAGGCTGAAGTACGTCCCCGCCGACGTACGCGCCTTCTGGAGCCGGCGCATCCTCGAACTGGCGCCCGGCACCCCGGAACAGATCGCCGAGCAGCGCGCGTACCTGGACTTCCGGCTGAGGATGGTGAAGGACATGCACGATTACGGGGTGGGCATCCTCGCCGGCACCGACACCCCCAACCCGTACACCTTCCCTGGCTTCGGCGCACACGACGAGCTGGAACTGCTGGTCCAGGCGGGCCTCAGCCCGATACAGGCGCTGCGCTGCATGACCAGCGAGGTCGCGCGGTTCCTCGGCCTGCAGGACCGCGTGGGCGCCGTCGCCCCGGGCAGGGCGGCCGATCTGGTCGTGCTGGACGCGGACCCGCTCCGCGACATCCGCAACACCCGGCGGATCAACACGGTCGTGGCCCGCGGCCGGCTGTTCCCCCGGCGCGAACTGGACGCCATGCTCGCAGCCGTCGAGTCCGCGGCATCCGGCACCGAGGCCGTCACCGCCCGCTCACCGAGGATCTGCTGCTGACAGTGCCAGCCCGGAAGACGACCATCAGTGTGCATCCGCGCGGCGGCTGAGGTCGGGACCGACGCCCTGCCCAGCGGGTGAGCGTGATGCGGCGGGACGGTGTCGTACCGGATCCGGAAGCGGACGAGGTTTCTAGACGGCGAGGGTTTCCAGGTCTACGGCGTCGGCCATGACTTGGGCGCCCTTGTCGTTGAGGTGCATGCCGTCGCCGCCGTCCAGGGCGGGGTGGATGTGGTCGGGGGCCTCGGGGTTCTCGACCGCTCGGGCCACATCGAAGACGGCGTCGAAAGCGTCGGTGGTACGGATCCAGTCGGGCGAGCAGGCCGCCCAACCGAGGACTGTCGAGGTGCGCCACCACGACGGTTACGGTGATCCCGCGTTCGGATGCCGGTTCGGCGCCCGGCCGGACGCCGACGAAGGCCCCGCCGTCGCGGACCAGGGCGAGGCCCCGCTGCCGCAGCACCGCGCCGTCGGCGACCGCGTCCCAGCCCGGCTCGGCGTCCACGGTGAACTCGGCGCCGAGGCCGCGGACGAACTCCTCGTCCTCGGCCCGGGCCAGACCGGTCACCTGCCAGCCGCGGTCCTGTGCGAGCGAGGCGACGTACCCCCCGACCGCGCCGGCCGCCCCGGTCACCAGCAGCCGGTTTCCGTCGGTGGGCGCGTCGCCGAGCAGGTCGACGATCTGGGCGGCGGCCAGCCCGTTGAGCGGCACCGTCGACGCCGCGACCAGGTCCAGCCCGTCGGGAACGACGGCGAGGTCGGCGGCCGGCACGACGAGCTGCTCGGCGTAGGTGCCGAAGTCGCGGTCGAAGCCGGCCACCAGACCGGCGACCCGGGTGCCGACGGCCAGGTCAACGCCGGGGCCGGTGGCGACGACGGTGCCGGCGAAGTCCCAGCCCAGGCCGGGTACGAGCTGACCGACCTCGGTCTCTCGCTCCCAACACGTGATGCGCGGCATCAAGGAATGGGCCGAAGCGCACATGGACGAGGTGCTCGCCAATCGCGAGGCATACGACACCCGTGAGGCTTGAACGCCGACCATCAGCGCAGCAGCCCCGCTGACTGACGACGGCCACCCGATCCGCAGGTCTCGGCGATTTCCGCCGTACGCGCTGCTTGCCCGGCCCGATAGGGTTCTTGATCATCCGGGAGGATCGGGTAGAAAGGGCGGGCCGCCGTGCTCTCCGTGTCGACTCTCGGGCCGCAGCGACGTCATCCGGTGTTCTGGTGGTGGCTGGCGGCCTCGTACGCGTTATGGGAGGTCATCTGGGAGGTGCTGACGCCCCCGCGGCGAGTGATGTGTGCCGGGCCACCGATCTTGAACCCGGTGGGTCCCGTCCGCCGCACAGTCGCCGAAGTGGCCGAGGCGGCCGCGGGCGTGCTGTATCTGGCGGGGCCGTTCCTCCTGGCGATGATCGCCCTGTTCGTGGCCAGGCGCGACGATGCCCGCGTCCACCTGATGGCCGCGGTTCTCGGGTTCGGGCTCGTCGCGTCGCCCGAGGTGCTGGCGGTCGCCGCGGAGGTGCTCAGGCCGCCCGCGGAGCCGCCGCCCGGCTGCCTGCCGGACCCGGCGCCCTTCCGAGTCCTGCCGGTGGTCCTGTCGTGGGTGATCTCTCCGCTGACGATGATCCTGCTCGCGGGCGCCGCCGGGACGCGCGTGCGTCCGGACCGGGGCTCGGTGCTGCGGCTGGTCGCGGCGCTCGGGGTGATCGTGCTCGTCGTGCAGGCCGTGAGGATCCTGCCGGAGCGACTGGCGGAGCCACCGGTGGCGGACGACGGCACTCCCCGGTACGCGCTGCTCCCCGGCGGCCACCTGGAGACGGTGAACCTGGAGACGGGCCGCATTGCCCATGAGTACATGCCGTACCTCGGGAGGGGCATCACCCAGATCAAAGCGGTGGCCGCCACCCGGGAGCCGGGTGAGTACGTGGTGAGCGTGACCTTGCGGCGTGGCCAGGACACCTGGTCGCCGCGCGGCGTCGTCTCGCGCGTCCACCGCCTGACGGTGGACGCCGACGGCCAGGCGAAGCTGGGCACGGCGTTGTCCGGCAAGCTGAACGGGAGCGTCGACCGGATCGTGGTGTCGCCCGAGGGCCGCATCGCCTACAGCCGCCGGACCGAGGACCGGGATCACAACCAGACCACCTACGTCGGCGTCCTCGACCCCGACGTCGAATGGCGGGCTGCCGCGTACGGGTTCTACTGGAGGGACGCCCACACTCTGGTGCTTCCCGACGACATCCACTTCACCGGGGTCACGTACCCGCCGAAGCCGGAGTTGGTGAAAGCCTGGGAGGGCGCCCTTGACGTGCGGCTGCCCGCGTCGGACCCGCCGGCCGCGGCGGTGCTCGTCGGGGCGCCCCGCGACAACGGCAGCCACACTCTCCCTCATCCTCTGCCGGACGGCCGGACCCTGCGGGTGCGCCAGGGCAGCTATGAGCAGCCGTCCGAGCTGCTCCTCTACGATGGGGACCGGAAGGTGGCCACGGTGCTCACCTTGAGCTGCGGCGAGATCGTGTCGATGGCGCTGGACCGATCCGGCCGGCATCTCCTGGTCGGTAAGGACAACGAGAACGATTCGGCGGCCGGCAACAGACCGTGCGGGGGCAAGAACCACGAGCTGCTCCGCGTCGGCCTCACCCCGACGGCCGCCGGTGCCTTCCCCCACAGGGTCGTCTGGCGGGGCGACACCTATGTCGGCGGATTCACCTGGTGACCGGCCCCTGCGAACGGCCAGTCAGCTCGCGTCCACCACCGCCGATCGATGCGGCAGTGGACGGCCCCCGGCCCCTCCCGGACGGTGTCCTCCGACGACAGCCGGGCCACAGGTGAGCGGTCATCGATTGGGTTCCTTTCCGACAGGAGCGGGTCGGCGTGACGGGGCCGGGGACGGCGTGCATGACCAGGCCGGCGGGCGGCATGGCCGCCACCAGGGAGTGGCAGGTGGGGAGTTCGGGGTCACAGGCCGTAGGCGGCCAGGGCCTTGCTCGCGTGGGCGGCGATCGGGGCGGCGATGTGCTCGGCGTCGCGGTGGACCCCGCGCAGCGTGTTGGAGGCGAAGGAGCGCTGGAATTCCAGCCCGACGTAGCCGAGCCCCAGATGGGTGGCGGAGAGGCCGCCGACGTGCAGGGGGAGGCCGTTGTCGTCGAGGGCGCCGAGTGGCCGCAGGTAGTCCAGGTGCGGACGGTAGCCGGTGGCGTAGATGACCGTGTCCACGCGTTCGCGGGTGCCGTCGGCCCAGAGGATGTGGTCGCGGTCGAAGGCGGTGAACATCGGGCGGCGCTCCATCTGGCCGGACTCGACCGCGGCGGCGTAGTCGCCGGTGTCCATGACCAGAGTGCCGGTGGCGATGCGGGCCAGCCAGTGCGGCGGCAGGGTGTCGAAGCCGGTGGTGGTGTGCCAGTAGTGCACGTCCTTGCCGCCGACGGTCTGCGGAAAGAACTGGAGCGGGCGGCGCGTGGCCAGGGTGACGGTGGCGACCGCGGCCAGTTCGTACCCGATCTGGACGGCGGAGTTGCCGCCGCCCACGACGACCACGCGCTGTCCGGCGTAGTGCTTGGGGTTGCGGTACTCGGCCACGTGCAGGGCCTGGCCGGTGAAGTCGTCCTGGCCGGGCAGGACGGGCACGTACGGGTTGCCGAACGACCCGGAGGCGGCCACGACTCCCATGGCGCGCAGGGTGTCGCCGCCGGCGGAGTGCACGAGGAATCCGCCCGCGCCGTCGGCTTCCACGGAGGCGACCCGGATGCCGGTGCGGATCTCCACGTCCAGGCCGCCGGCGTAGCGCTGGAGGTAGGCGACGACCTCGTCGCGGCCGGGGTAGTGGTCGGGGTCGCCGGGGAAGCCGAGGCCGGGCATGGCGCTGTAGCGGGCCGGGGAGAACAGGGCGAGGCTGTCGTAGTAGCAGGCCCAGGAGCCGGTGGGGCGGTCGCCGGCTTCGAGGATGACGGGCGTGACGCCGCGGTCGCGAAGCGCGCGGGCGGCGGCGAGGCCGGACTGGCCGGCGCCGATGACGATCGTGTCCATGACGCCGCATCATATCGTCATATCCAGAAGACACAATATGATGTGTCCGGGGTGATGCTTTGACCATGACGACGAAGGCGATCGAGCTGAGCGACGAGGCGCGCGGCTTCCTCAAGGCGATGGCCAGCGAGACGCGCCAGCAGATCATGGAGCTGTTCGTCGGCGGCGTCGAGCTGACCGTCAACGAGGTCGCCGAACGCATGTCGCTGGCCCAGTCGGCCACCTCCACCCACTTGGCGACCCTGCGCGACGGCGGCGTGCTCACCTCGCGCCGTGAGTGGAAGACCGTCTACTACCGGGCCGACCCGGTACGCATAAGCAAGGCGCTGTCGGACCTGCAGGCCACCCTCAACGCCTGCTGCCCGCCTCCCGGGCAGACGTCGCCGGCCTGCGGATGCGATTGAAGGGCGCATTCTGACCGGCCGTGATCAGGCGCGGCACGCGCACGGACCCGGACCACTCCACCGGTGTGATCGTCTGACCGTCTGCTCGGACAACCGCTCGAGCGCCGTCCGAGCCGCCCGTGCATCGCACGCCGGGCCTCTTGCGCACACATCGCGCTCGGCTCCTTTCGTGGGCCGGAGCGGTCGGAGGCCCGGCCACTCCGAGGGTCGGGGCTGGCGTCTGGACTCCCGTTTCGGCGGCCTGGGTCGTGCCGCGGCACTCGGCCTTCGCCTCGGGCGGGCAGCAGGCCGACTGGGCGGCGGGGTGCAGACGGTGTACGTGTCATTGAGGAGACGTCGCCGAACGCGGATGGACGCATCCAGATTCGACGGAAGGCTAATTTGACAATCATCTAAGCAGCAGGGCAAGCTCCTCATTGATTAGATGGATTTCTATTCAGGAGCCGGATCATGAGTGGATGCTGTGGCCCCGCCACCGCCGAGATCGAGCAGTTCACCACCCAGCACCAGCCCGAGGGCCTGCCGGTCGTCGTGATCGGCGCGGGCCCGGTCGGCCTGGCCGCCGCCGCGCACCTGGCCGAACGCGGCCTCGACTTCCTGGTCCTGGAGGCCGGGCAGCAGGCGGGCGCCTCGATTGCCAAGTGGGGACATGTCCGGGTGTTCAGCCCGTGGAAATACGACATCGACGCCGCCGCCCGTCGCCTGCTGGAGGCGGACGGCTGGACCGCCCCGGACCCCGAGTGGCTGCCCACCGGCGCCGAGCTCGTCGACGACTACCTTGCCCCGCTGGCCAAGCTCCTGGGCCGGCGAGTGCGAACCGGGGCCGCCGTCACCGCGATCAGCCGGCTCGGCTACGACCGCGTCCGCACCAACGGCCGCGAGCAGGCGCCCTTCCTGATCCGTCTCGCCGACGGTCAGGAGCTGCAGGCCCGCGCCGTCGTCGACGCCTCCGGCACCTATGCCTCCCCCAACGTGCTCGGCGCCGGCGGCCTGCCCGCGCACGGCGAGCAGACGGCGGCCGAACTGATCGACCACGCCTTGCCGGACGTCCTGGGCGCCGACCGCGGCCGGTACGAGGGCAAGCGCGTCCTGGTGGTCGGCGCCGGCCACTCCGCGGCCACCACCCTGCTCGCCCTGGCCCAGCTGGACGACACTCCGATCACGTGGGCCATCCGCGCGGGCGACGCCGCCCGGACCTACGGCGGAGGGGAAGCGGACGCCCTGCCCGCCCGCGGCGCGCTGGGCACCCGCCTGCACGCCCTCGTCACCTCCGGCCGCATCACGCTGCTGACCGGCTTCTTCACCCATCGCGTCAACGTCACCGCCCATGGCGTCGAAGTGGTCAGCCGGGACCCCTCCGGTGCGGAGCAGTCGCTCGTCGTGGACCGGATCGTCAGCGCCACCGGCTATCGGCCCGATCACTCCATCGCCGGCGAACTGCGGCTCGACCTGGACCCGATCCTCGGCTCCACCCGCGCGCTGGCCCCGCTCATCGACCCCAACCAGCACTCCTGCGGCACCGTACCGGCTCACGGCGTGGACGGGCTCGCGCACCCCGAGCCCGGCTACTACGCGATCGGCGTCAAGAGCTACGGCCGCGCCCCGACCTTCCTGATGGCCACCGGTTACGAGCAGGCCCGCTCCGTCGTGGCCGCGCTGGCAGGAGACTGGGAGGCGGCCCGCCAGGTGCAGCTCGAGCTGCCCGAGACCGGCGTGTGCTCCTCCAGCCTCGCCGAGGCCCAGGAGCAGCGGGCCGGCCTGGCCACCGGCATCAGCGGCGGCCTGCTCGCCACCCCGTTGCCGCTCGCCACCGTCTCCGCCTCCGGCGACGGCGGCGGTTGCTGCGGCTGAGGTGTCGTCGTGGCCGCCACCGCAGGGCCGTGCTGCGCGCCGATCGCCCGCGAGCCGCTGCCAGCAACCGACGCCTTCGACCTGACCGCCCCCACCGTCTCCCACCACCTCAAGGTGCTGCGCACCGACGGCAGCAGGCCGGTCGGCGTGCCCAGCACCAGTTGCCGCCGGTCGCCCTTCGACTGGCAGCGGCGGATGAGCCCGGCCTGATTGAGGATCTTCAGGTGGTGGGCGAGCAGGTTGGTGGGCAGGCCCAGCTCTGGCCGGTCTCCCCGGTGACGCGTCGCCCAGGGCCAGGTGGTCGGACGATCGCCAAGCGGGCGGGCTCGCCGAGTGCGGCATGCACGCGCGCCCTGGTTCTGCCCGCGGCCGGAGGCCGCCAGGCGAGCGGCAGGACCCGCGCTGGCATGTGCCCATTCGTGTGCGGGTAGATGCCGGAATGTCCGTATGTAAGAAGGTGCACCCGCACGAGAGAGCGCCGATGGGCGAGGGGCGCTCCTCCGGGGAGCGCCGGCGTCCTTGCAGGGAGTGCAGGTGACCTTTCAATCCGCCGGCTGGCTGTGGTTGTTCGCGGCCTTGGTCGCCGGCGTGGCGGGGTACGTCGTCGCCCAGCTCTTGCGGCCCCGCTACGCCGCCCGCTTCACCGACCTGCGGCTGCTCGACCTGATCGCGCCCAGCCGGGCAGGCTGGGCGCGACACGTGTCCGCGGCGTTGTTCACGCTGGTCGTGGGGATGCTCATCGTGGCCGCCGCGCGCCCGACCGCCACAGTGCAGGTGCCGCGGGACCGGGCCACGATCATCGTCGCCATCGACGTGTCGCTGTCCATGGTCGCCACCGACATCCCGCCGTCCCGTCTGCAGGCGGCCAAGTCCTCGGCCAAGACCTTCGTCACCAGCCTGCCCGACCGGTTCAACGTGGCCCTGGTCTCGTTCGCGCGCTCCGCCGCCGTGGTGGTCTCGCCCACCATCGATCACGAGGCCGTGGCGCGGGCGATCGACGCGCTCCAACCGGCGTCGGGCACCGCCATCGGGGAGGCGGTCTTCTCCGGCCTGGAGACCATCCGCTCCTTCGACCAGCAGGCCGCCAGCGACCCGCCTCCTGCGGCCATCGTGCTGCTGTCGGACGGCGACAACACCGCCGGCCGTACCGTGCCCGAGGCGGCGCAGCAGGCGGCCCGGGCCGAGGTGCCGGTCTCCACCATCGCCTTCGGCACCCCGGACGGCACGGTCGAGCTCGAAGGGCGGCAGGTGCAGGTCCCGCCCAACCCCGAAACCCTGCGCGCGCTGGCCGTGGGCACGGAGGGACAGGCCTACGACGCCCAGAGCGCCGGCTCGCTGGACGAGGTGTATCGCAGCATCGGCAGCTCGCTCGGGAGCACGACCAAGAGCCAGGAGGTGAGCGTTGAGGTGCTGCGCTGGGCGCTGCTGCCCACCTTCGCGCTGGCCGTCCTGTCGCTGCTGGCACCGATCAGACCGGCCTGGTCGCGCCGTGCCAAGGCACGACCGTGAGTCCCCGGCCGCCTCGCATGTCTCGTACCGCCGAGGCCCCTGGACGAACGGGCCGGCGGTCGTGGTGAGCGCCGGCACCGTCGTTGTCGGCTCGAGTTGATAAGGCGTCGGAGAGCACCGCGGTTTGCGGCATGACATGAGCCGGCTCGGGCAGAAGGAGACACATCACGAGAGGGGGCGAATTGGCGGTGCTGGGGCTGCGGGCGCCTGCTCCCGTCTCCGGTGCGGTCGGGTTGGTCACCGGCGTGGCGGGCTGGCTGTTGGGCGGGGGCCACGATGCGCGGGATGTGTGGGAGTGTCCGGGCCGACTGCATATCGAGACGCACGGCGTCCACGGCGCGGGCGGTGCCCGGGTGGCTCGCCGGGTGGAACACGCACTGGAGCGGCACCCGGGCGTGGTGTGGGCGAGGGTGAACGCGCCCGCGTGCCGGGTGGTGGTGGCCGTGACCGATCCGCCACCGCCGCGCAGGGAGCTGGTGGCCCTGGTGGAGCAGGCCGAGTCCGCGCCGATGAGCGAGGATGAGGAGATCGCCGAGGAGGAGCTGCACCATCCGGCCGAGAGCCTGGCGCGCACCTGGGTGTTGCCGAATCTGGCCGTCGACACGGCCGCGTTGGCCCTGGCCGGCCTCACCCGGGTGGCGCCGTGGGCGCCGCTGCCGACAGAGCTGGCCGGCCTGGCGTCCGCCGTTTCGCTGCACCCGCGCCTGCGTGAGCTGACCGCGAAGCGCCTGCACGGGCAGGAGCGGGCGGAGTCGCTGGTGTCCATGGGCATCGGCCTGGCGCACGCTCTGGCGGCGGGCGGATCGGGTACGGTTCTGGACATCGCGCAGCGAATCGGCCAGTGGCAGGAGGCCCGCGCCGATCAGCTGGCGTGGCAGGAGGCCGAGCCGCGGCTGATCCGTGGCCCTGAGGACGCCGGGGCCGAGCCCGTGGCCGTCGAGCGTCCGTGCGCGTTGCCGGACGGCCCGGTGGAGCGTTACCAGCGGCGGGTGCTGGCCGCCGGGGCGGTCGCGGTGCCCGCGGCCACGCCGCTGGTCGGATGGCGGCGGGCGGCGGCCGTGGGGCTGGCCACGCTGCCCAAGGCGACCGAGGTGGGTCGGGCCGCGTTCGCCTCCCATCTGGGTCAGGTGCTCGCACGCAACGGCGCGCTGGTGATGGACCGGGCGGCGTTGCGCCTGCTGGGCCGGATCGACACGCTCGTCCTGGACGACGCCGCGCTGCGCACCGGCCGCTGGGAGCTGACCGACCTGGTCCCGCTGGCCGGCGTGGACGCCGGTGAGGTGGCCGAGACCGGTTTCGCGTTGTTCGCGCCCGAGGACGCGCGCTCCGTACGTCACGACGGCGAGTGGAGCCTGGGTCCGGTCGAGGAGCTCCAGCTGCGTGGCCGCACCGGGATCCGGCAGCGGCGGCGGCTCGCCGAAGCGGGGGCCGACGTCGTGCTGGGACTGGCCCGGCGGGGGCGGCTGGAGGCCGTCCTGGCCGCCGAGCAGGAAACCGCGGCCGGGCTGGACGCGGTCATCGGCGCCGCCCGCCGCGCCGACCTGACGATCGTGCTGGCCACCGACGAGCAGCGACCGCGGGCCGGCTACGCCGACAGAGTGGTGCAGCGCCGGCGCGGCCTGGCCGCCGCGGTACGCGAGCTCCAGGCGGAGGGCGGCGCCGTCATGCTGGTGTCGTGCGACCGCCGGGCGTTGGGCGCCGCCGACTGCGGCCTCGGGGTGCACCAGGAGGGCACACCCCCGCCGTGGGGCGCGCACGTGCTGGTCGGATCCGACTTCGCCACGGTGCTCCTGCTCGTGGAGGCCGTGGCGGCGGCCCGCTGCGTGGACCGCGACTGCATCGTGCTGGCCCAGGCGGCCACCGGCATCGGCGCGGTCTCGGCCCTGGAGGGCGGGGCGGCGCGGCCGTCCACCCGTAGTCTCCACGCGGTCAACGCCGGTGCGGCGCTGGGCTTCGCCGACGGGGTCTGGCGTGCTCACCACCTGCACACCCGTACGCCGGCTCGAGCCGCCGCCCGCCCGCTGTGGCACCTGATGCCGACCTCGGCCGTGCTACGTCGGCTGGAGGTCGGCGAAGGTGGGCTGACCAGCGCCGAGGCGAAGAAGCGGTGGCGGGCCGGCAGCCGGCTGGAGCCGCTGGGCACCAGCCTGGGCACGGCGTTCCTGGAGGAGCTCGCCAACCCGCTGACCCCCATCCTGGCCGGTGGGGCGGCGCTGAGCGCGGTCGTCGGCTCGCTGGTGGACGCCGGACTGGTCGCCGGGATCACCGGGATCTCGGCGCTGACCGGCGCCGCACAACGGGTACACACCGACCGCGCCCTGGCCGACCTGCTGGCCCGCTCCGCGGTCGGGGCACGGGTCCGGCGCGACGGCGTCGAACAGGTCGTCACCGCCGAGCAACTCGTCCCCGGCGACGTGATCCGGCTCGAATCCGGCGACGTCGTCCCGGCCGACTGCCGGGTGCTGCAGGCCGACGGGGTGGAGGCCGACGAGTCGTCGCTGACCGGCGAGTCGCTGCCGGTGGCCAAGGACGTCGCCCCGGTGATCGCCGCAGAGGTCGCCGAGCGTCGCTCGATGCTGTACGAGGGCACGACCCTGGCGACCGGCCGGGCTGTTGCGGTCGTCGTGGCGACCGGCGCCGACACCGAGGTCGGACGCAGCATGGCCGCCGCCCGGCAGCGCCCGCCCGCCACCGGCGTGCAGACCCAGCTGACCCGGCTCACCCGCCGCAGCCTCCCTTTGGCTCTCGGGTCGGCGGCCGCGGTCACCGGCGCGGGGCTGCTGCACGGGGTGCCGATCCGCGACAGCCTGGGCGCGGCGGTGAACCTGGCCATCGCCTCGGTGCCCGAGGGCCTGCCGTTCCTGGTCAACGCCGCACAGCTGTCGGCCGCCCGCCGCCTGGCCGACCTCGGCGCCCTGGTGCGCAACCCCCGTACGATCGAGGCTCTGGGCAGGGTGGACGTGCTGTGCTTCGACAAGACCGGCACTCTGACCGAGGGCCGGTTGGCGGTGAGCCAGATCCACGACGGCGCCCACAGCTGTATGCCACGGTCACTCGACGGCCCCTGCCGCACCGTGGTGGCGGCCGCGCTGCGGGCAAGCCCGGACGTCCGCCACCCGCAGGACGCCGTTCACCAGACCGACCGCGCCGTGCTGGAGTGCGCCCGCCGCGCCAGGATCCGGCACGGCACCAGCGCACGCGGCTGGCGCACGATTCTCGCCCTGCCGTTCGAGCCATCCCGCGGCTTCCACGCCACCCTCGGCCGGTCCGGCAAACAGCTGGTCCTCAGCGTCAAGGGCGCCCCCGAGGTCGTGCTTTCCCGCTGCCGGCGGCGCCTGACCGGCGGCCACGAGCACGACCTGACCGACCGCGACCACGAGAGCCTGGCCGAGCTGGCCGAACGGCTCGCCGGAGCCGGCCACCGCGTGCTCGCCGTGGCCGAACGCCGCACGCCCATGACGACGCAGGAGATCGACGAGGACGCGGTCGGCGACCTGACCTTCCTCGGCTTCCTCACCCTGGCCGACCCGGTGCGCACCAGCGCCGCCCCGGCCGCGGCGCGCCTGCACGAGGCGGGCGTCCAGACCGTCATGATCACCGGAGATCACCCCGCGACGGCCGACGCGATCGCGGCCACCGTGCATCCGGACGCCGCACCCAACCAGGTCCTCACCGGGACGGAACTCGACCGGCTCGACGACGACGCCCTGGACCGGCGGCTGCCCGAGGTGAACGTCATCGCCCGCTGCAGCCCGGCGCAGAAGGTCCGTATCATCCAGGCCTACCAGCGGCTGGGCAAGGTCGTCGCGATGACCGGTGACGGAGCCAACGACGCCCCGGCCATCAGACTGGCCGACGTCGGCATCGCCCTGGGCCGGCGCGGCACCCCCGCCGCGCAGGCCGCCGCCGACCTCGTCGTCTCCGACGACCGCCTCGAAACGATCATCGCGGCGCTCGTCGAGGGACGGGCCATGTGGTCATCGGTACGGCACGCCCTCGGCATCCTGCTCGGCGGCAACCTCGGCGAGATCGGCTTCACGGTCCTCGGCGCCGCACTCACCGGACGGTCCCCGCTGAACGCCCGTCAACTGCTGCTCGTCAACCTGCTCACCGACCTCGCGCCGGCGCTGGCGATCGCGCTGCGCCCACCGAGCGAGCACGACGTCGCACGCCTGCTGCGCGAGGGCCCGGACATCTCCCTCGGTGAGGCGCTCACCCAGGAGATGACGATCAGAGCCCTGGCCACCACCGCCGGCGCCGGCAGCGCCTGGCTTGCCGCCCGGCTCACCGGGCGCTCCCGCCGCGCCGCCACCGTGGCACTCGCGGCCCTGGTCGGCACCCAGCTCGGCCAGACCCTGCTGATCGGCGGGCCGGACCGCAACGTCCTGGCGGCGGGCCTCGGCTCCGCCGCCCTGCTCGCCACCATCATCCAGACACCGATCGTGAGCGGCTTCTTCGGCTGCACCCCACTGGGGCCCGTCGGCTGGAGCATCGCCCTCGGCAGCGCCACGGCCGGGAGCGTGCTCGGCGCGGCTCTCACCCGGTGGCCCCTGGACATCATCACCCGCAACCTGACCCCTGAGCCGGCGCCCGCCGAAGGCGGCAAGGAGTCGGCCGCGATTCCGTGGCTTCGCCTGTGGTGATTCGGCCGTCTGTTAGGTGGGCACCACCATGGGTGTGCCGGCGACCGGGTCGGGCACCACGACACAGGCCAGCCGGAGACCTTCTCGACCAGTTCGGCGGTGATCACGTCGGTGGGGGCGCCCTCGGCGACGATGGCGCCTTCGGCCATCGCGATGACGTGGTCGCTGAAGCGGCAGGCGAGGTTGAGGTCGTGCAGCACGACCACGATGGTCTTGCCGGATTCGGTGTTGAGGGTGCGCAGCAGGCGTAGCAGTTCGACCTGGTGGTTGATGTCGAGGTAGGTGGTGGGCTCATCGAGCAGCAGCAGGTCGGTGTCTTGGGCCAGGGCCATGGCGACCCAGACGCGTTGGCGCTGGCCGCCGGACAGCTGGCGCAGCGGGCGGGTGACCAGGTCGGCGGTGCCGGTGGCGTCCAGGGCGCGGGTGACGGCCTCGTCGTCGCGCCGGTTCCAGCGGCGGAACCAGCCTTGGTGGGGGTAGCGGCCGCGGGCGACCAGGTCGGCGACGGTGATGCCGTCCGGGGGCCAGCGGGGTTTGGGGGAGCAGGCCGAGGGTTTGGGCGACCTGGTGGGTGCTGAGGCCGGCCAGGTGTTTGCCGTCGAGGTAGACGGCGCCGTGCTGGGGTTTGAGGAGGCGGGCCAGGCCGCGGAGCAGGGTGGATTTGCCGCAGGCGTTGGCGCCGACGATGGCGGTGATCTTGCTGTCGGGGATGTGCACGTCGAGGTTGGCCACGATCGGGTGGGTGTCGTAGCCGAGGGTCAGGGCTTGGGCGTGTAGCCGGGTCATCCGCCTGCTCCTTGCCGGTTGGCGGTGGCCAGCAGCCACAACAGGCAGGGGGCGCCGACCGCGCCGGTGACCACGCCGGTGGGCAGCGGGGTGGGCAGCAGGTGGTTGGCGATCAGGTCGGCGGTCAGCAGCAGCGTGGCGCCGGTGAGCGCGGCTGCGATGATGGCGCCGGTGGCGGGGCCGAGCAGCCGGTTGGCGATCGGGCCGGCGACCAGGGCGACGAAGATGATGGGGCCGGCCACGGCGACGGCCAGGGCGACCAGGAGCACGGCGGGGCCGGCTTGGCCGATGGAGCCGGTCAGCCAGTGCATGGCCTGGCGGGCTTCGGACAGCTGGGCGCGGGTGAGCATGTAGCCGATGAGGCCGTCGAAGAACAGGGCGATGCCGATGCCGATGAGGATGAATCGGTAGCCGGCCAGGCCGTCGCGCCAGGCCAGCAGGTACATCAGGAGGGCGGCGGTCAGGGCGCCGCCGAGCGCGAGGGCGCTGATGGCCAGGCCGCCGGCTTGCAGGAGCACGATGCCGGTGATGGCGGCCAGGCCGGCGCCGGAGGTGATGCCGACGAAGTCGGGGGAGGCCAGGGGGTTGCGCAGGAGTTGCTGGAAGATGGTGCCGGAGGCGCCCAGGGCCAGGCCGACGGCCAGGGCGGAGGTGGCGGTGGGCAGGCGCAGGTCGCGCACGACGAAGTCGACG
This sequence comes from Nonomuraea sp. SYSU D8015, assembly GCF_008065375.1. Classification (GTDB taxonomy): domain Bacteria; phylum Actinomycetota; class Actinomycetes; order Streptosporangiales; family Streptosporangiaceae; genus Nonomuraea. Next base: position 3,000 of record NZ_VJYI01000011.1, on the reverse strand, counting down.
CTGGGCTCGTGGCGCAGGTGCAGCACGGAGGTGATGACCTCGCCGGGGGTGAGCTGGAAGCTGCCGGCCATCATGGTGAGCACGAACAACGCGGTCACGGTGGCGGTCAGTGCGCAGGTCACGGCGATCAGGCGGGTGGTGCGGCGGCGGCGGGTGGCGCGGAAGGCCCCCGCAGTGGGCATCGCGGCCGGCGCTCCGGCCGGTGGGGTGGCCGGTGGGGTGGCGGCTGGGGTGGTGGGCGCGGCCCGCCCGGCCGGCCCGGTCGGCGGCGTGATGGGCGGCGTGGTGCCTGTGGTGGCCAGGCTGGCGGGTGCCGGGGGTGGCGTGGACGGCGTGGGCGGCGTGGGTGGCGCGGGCGGCGTGGGCGGTGTGGTGGGGGTCATGGTCACACCTCCGACAGCCGGCCGTAGCGGACGATGCCGATGAACGCCGGCGCGCCAAGCACGCCGAGGACCACGCCGACCTGCAGCTCGTCGGGGGCGGCGGCGATGCGGCCGAGCACGTCGGCGGCCAGCAGCACGATGGGGGCCAGCAGCATGGAGTACGGCAGGATCCACCGGTAGTCCGGGCCGCAGAGGATGCGGGCCAGGTGGGGGACGACCAGGCCGACGAACACGATGGGGCCGCAGGCGGCGGTGGCGGCGCCGGCCAGCACCGCGACCACGGCGAAGGCGGCGGCGCGGGTGAGGGTGACGCGCTGGCCCAGGCCGCGGGCGAGGTCTTCGCCGAGGGCGAGCCCGTTGAGCGCCCGCCCGAAGGTCAGCGAGGTGGCCAGGCCTGCGAGGAGGAAGGGGGCGATGCCGGTCAGGATGGGGGTGTAGCGGCCGGCGAGTGAGCCGACCTGCCAGAACCGCAGCTCGTTGAGGGCGTCGATGTTGGTCATCACGATGCCGGTGGTCAGGGAGACCAGCCCGGCGGTGACGGCGGCGCCGGCCAGGGCCAGCTTGACGGGGGTGGCGCCCTCGCGGCCGAGTGAGGCGATGGCGTAGACCAGTGCCAGCGCGGCGCTGGCGCCGGCGAAGGCGAACCAGACGTACAGGCCGGCGCCGCGCACGCCGAGCACGGTGATGGCGAAGACGACGAAGACGGCGGCGCCGGCGTTGATGCCCATGATGCCGGTGTCGGCGAGGGGGTTCCGGGTGACGCCTTGCAAGATGGCGCCGGCCACGCCGAGTGCGGCGCCGGTCAGGATGCCCAGCAGGGCGCGGGGTACCCGCAGGTGCAGGGTCACGGTGCTGGCGGTGGAGGCGTCGGCGTCCCAGCTGCCGAGCGCGGCCAGGACTTGGGGCAGGCCGATGGAGCGCGAGCCCAGGGTGATGCTGAGGAAGGCGGCCAGGGCCAGCAGGGCGCACAGCACGGCCGGGCCCGGGCCGAGGATCACGGCCCGCCGCCCGCCCAGCGTCCCCGAAGCGGCGGGCGGGGGCGGCGCGGCGGGTGCCGACGATGCCGATGGTGTGTTGGGTGCCGGCGGTGTGCTCGGTGTTGACGGTGTCGGCGGTGCCGGCGGTGTGGTCGGTGTTGGCGGAGGGGTCATGGGCGGGTGGTCAGTCGCCGATGTCGGGGTTGGCGGGCTTGATGGCCTGGGTGAGGGCGTCCAGTTCGGTGGCGAAGTCGCCGTAGGTGTGCAGCCAGTAGGCCGGCCAGGGGGTGACCGCGCCCGCCTTGGCTGCTTTGATCTTGAACCAGGTGGGCTGTTTCTTGCCCCGGTCGGCGTTGGAGGTGGGTGTGTAGTTGCGGCTGTCCCACAAGATCAGGTCGGGCTGGTATTTGTCGGCGTTCTCCCAGCTGAGGTTCTCCCAGTAGGGGAAGCCCGGGTCGGGGCTGTCGGGGTTGATGACCTTCAGTCCCCAGCGCTGGAAGTCCAGCAGTTCGGGCGCGTATGCGGGGTTGGCGAAGTACAGCTTGTCACCGGCGGGTGACATCGCGGCCGCGGTCAGGCCGGGTTTGGCGGCCACCGCCTGTTTGAAGGCGGTCACGGATTGTTCGAAGCGTTGTTTGTTGGCGGCGATGGCGGGGGCGTCGAGGTCGGCGCCCAGGCTCTTGGCGAGGTTTTCGTAGCCCTTGGCGAGGTCGACGATGGATTTGCCTTGGGAGATGCCCACCACGGGGGCCAATTCGGCGAGTTTATTGCTTTTTTCGTCGACGCCTTCTTCGAAGCCGCTGTGGGCTTTTTCGGCGGGCCACCAGTCGCCGACGATGAGGTCGGGGCGCAGTGCCGCGGCCTTTTCCACGTCGATCTTGCCCCATTCCTGGCCGAGGATCTCGATGCCGGTCAGGTCGAGGTCTTTAAGGTTGGCGTCGGTTTTGACCGATTCGTCGGCGTAGATGCCGACCGGTTTGATGCCGAAGGACATCAGGGCGGCATCTACGCCGACGTGCGCGATGATCCGGGTGGGGGTGGTGTCGGCGGTGACGACTTTGCCGGAGCCGTCGGTGAAGGACCAGGGGCCGGACGGCGCGGAGGAGGCGGCGGCGGTGCCGGTGGTGCCGGTGGTGCCTCGGGTGCCGGTGGTGCCGGTGGTGGTGGAGCCGCAGCCGGCGAGCACAACGCTCAGGGGTGGCGAGTGCCAGGACCGGACGCCATGCGCGCATGGCGGAGCTTCCGTTCTCTTTTGGGGGTGAAGCCTCACAGGTCAACAGTTAGGAAAGGCTAACCATAGTTTGGGCAAATTGGCTAGTCGGGCACGGTCCAATGCCGGGAGGCTCCGCGCTCCCGGATTCGAGGTCAGCTCTGACGGCGCAGGACCTGCCCACGCCGCAGACCGGTGTAGAGGCCTTCGTGGACGTCGGGCTCGCCGTCCAGCAGCACGGTGAGCACGGCCCCATAGCAGGACAGTTCACCGCTCGCGGCGGACCGCGATGCCGTCGAGCACTAGTGCTGCGTTCCTCAAAGGGTGTAGGTGAACCGTCGGCGTAGCTGCCGTGGTGGCGGTGGTGGGCGTCCCCAGACCCAGGGTTTGGCCTGGGTGTTGAGCTGGGCGGTGGCGATGCGGGTGGCGT
>NZ_VJYI01000010.1 GCF_008065375.1 Nonomuraea sp. SYSU D8015 | reverse complement strand
TCGGTGACCGTCAACTCCGCCTTGGGCCGCCCCGTGCGGGCCTCATCGACCAAGGCGCCCAGCCCGCCCTCGGCGAAGGCGGCACGCCATTTACGCACCGTGCCCACGGCGATGCCCAACTCCCGCGCCACCTGCGCGTTACTGGATCCCGGCTCCGCACAGGCCAGCACGATCTTCGCCCGGATCGCCACCCGTGACGGCTCCGCGGACATGCCGATCAGCCGAGCCCGCTCAGCCTCAGTCAGATGGATCTCCACTGCCGTCGGTCCTGAATGCGCCATGTCCGCCAGCATATGAACTTAACCGACGGATTTCAGGCGTATGACACTAGCCTATGCGTCGGGCGCGTCGGCGCCGGGCGAGCTCGTCAGCGGGGTGGTCGGCCGGGACGGTGTCCTCGACCGCCGCTCTTTCCCCCGGCAGCTCCGCGAGAGATCCCTCGACCTCCCGCCAGACCCGGCCGAGCGCGATGCCGAACACGCCCTGGCCGCCCTGGAGCAGGTCGATCACCTCGTCGGCCGAGGTGCACTCGTAGACGCTGACGCCGTCGCTCATGAGCGTGATCTGGGCGAGGTCGGCGACCCCGCGATCACGCAGGTGCTGCACGGCCGTGCGGATCTGCTGCAGCGACACCCCGGTGTCGAGGAGCCGCTTGACGACTTTGAGCACCAGGATGTCGCGGAAGCTGTAGAGCCGCTGCGAGCCCGAGCCTTGCGCGGCCCTTATCGTGGGCTCCACCAGGCCCGTGCGCGCCCAGTAGTCGAGCTGCCTGTAGGTGATGCCGGCCGCCGCGCAGGCCGTGGGCCCGCGGTATCCGATGTCGCCCGGCAACGCCGCCGGCTGCTCGTCGAAGAGCAGACCCTGCTCCCCGGCACGCTGCCGCGCGTCCTCGCGCCGCACCGGATCTTCCTGGCCGGCCGTCTTTCCCTCGCCGCTGCTGACCGCCACGCGGACCTCCGGCTTTCTCTCATCCCGTGGCCTGATCTGGGGGTTCACATAGGGCGACCACGGGTTTCACTTGCACCGTAGGACCGCGACCATGCTCAGTCAACGATCCGGCTCGGCGCGTCGTGAAGCGTAAATGCACCGAAATACCTACCCCGCCCTGCCGAAGTCTTCGGGAGTGATCGTGTCAAGGAACTCCCTGAACTTCTCCACCTCGTCCTCTTGGTCGTCGGGGATGACCACGCCGGCCTCCTGGACCACCTCCTCGCTGGCGAAGATGCGTGCTCCGGTGCGCAGCGCGAGCGCGATCGAGTCGGACGGCCGCGCGCTCACCTCCACGCCGTTGGAGAACACCAGGTCGGCGAAGAAGATGCCGTCGCGCAGGGCGACGATGTTGACCGCTCGCAGGCCGACGCCCAGAGCGCTCAGGACGTCTCGGAAGAGGTCGTGGGTGAGCGGCCGCGGCGGAGGCTCCTCCGCCTGGGCCAAGGCGATGGCCGTCGCTTCGGTCATGCCGATCCATATAGGAAGGAACCGCTCCCCGTGTGCCTCCTTGAGCAAGACGATCGGCTGATTTGTGGGCATTTCAACTCGTACGCCCACGACCTCCATCTGCAACACGGGCTGCTCCGTATTCCTGACCGGTCACCCGGCACAGCTTATTTGCTCGTCGCTTCTGCTGGACTGGCTACTTCAATTCAACGTAACACCCGGGACGCCTGGAATGTGCCTCAGCCTCCCTGCTCGGTTCGCTCTCAACGTCCCAGAACCGAGCGTACGCCCGTGCGGACCAAGGATGCGTGCAGGTCCAGCAGGAGGGTGGACAGCTCTCTGGCGGTCTCCTCCGCCTCGCCGATGGCCCCGGGGGCGCGGCGTTTGAGCACGGGCGCGACCGTCTGCTCGACCAGGCCGCACTCCCGCTCGGCGGCCGCCTTGACGGCGCGCAGGTGCCTGGCGTGCAGGCCGAAGCGGGCCAGGGCGCCGACGGTGCGGGCCACCTTGAGCGCCTCCTCGTCGTAGCGCCTGGCCACCGGGGCGAGCAGGCCGTAGTCTTCGAGCTCGGTGAGGGTCTCCTCGTCGATCCCGGCGGCCTCGATCAGCTCGCCGCGGCTGAGCTTGACCTCCTGCTTCTTCTGCACCGCGCGGGGGCGGCCGAAGCTCTCGGCCATCCTGTCCTTGATCACGCGCAGCGGCAGATAGTGGTCGCGCTGCTCGGTGAGGATGAAGCGCAGCTGCTCGACGTGCAGGTGGGTGAACTTCCGGTAGCCGGAGGGGCTGCGCTCGGGCTCGATCAGCCCTTCGCCCTCCAAGAACCTGATCTTGGAGACGGTGACATCGGGGAACTCGCCCTGCAGGAGCGCGAGCACCTCCCCGATGCTCATGTGCGAGCGTGCCGCCTGCGAACTCATAGGCTGGAGTTGCCCCGCATCAGGAAGACGAGGCGGAACTTGCCGATCTGCACCTCGTCTCCGGAGTGCAGGGGGACTTCCTCGATCCGCTCCCTGTTGACGTACGTGCCGTTGAGGCTGCCCACGTCTCGCACGGAGAACTGGCCGCCGCGATGGCGGTAGAACTCGACGTGGCGGCGGGAGACCGTGATGTCGTCGAGGAAGATGTCGCTCTCCGGATGGCGGCCCGTCGTGGTCAGGTCCTTGTCGAGCCGGAAGCGGCTCCCCTGGTTGGGGCCCCTGGTCACCGTGAGCAACGCCGTGCCGGGCGGGAGCTGCTCGACGATCGCCCGTTCGGCCAGGAGCATGTCGCCTGTCTCAGCCTCGTACGCCTCGATTCCCGCGACGGAGATCGTCGACGTGGTGTCCCCGGAGACCTCGGGTCTGGTCAGCGGTGACCCACAACGGGAACAGAAACGGGCATCCTCGGGGTTGGCGTGCCCGCACTGCGTGCAGTAGACGCTCGGCATCGATCGGCTCGGCCTCCTACCGCGAAGACGCGGCGACAGTGCTCGGAGCGCGCCTCGCTTCGCTTTTTTCACGTTTGCGAATGCCGCAACTTACGCTGATCAGCGGCAAAGGTCAACTCGGGGCGCTGGACGGTTGGTTTGGACGCAGACAAAGTTACCGCCGCTTCCGCCCCGTGGTCCATGCCGCCGCGCGTTTCTACATTACGATCTTGCGGCACTCCGCGCGCACATCATCGACAGAGTTCCGTACGTCGCGCTCGGTGATCTCAGGAGGCCGCCTGCTCGACGATGCGTGCCCAGCGTTCGAGCAGGGCCTGGGCGCCGTCCATGTCGGACGCCTCGGCCCACAGGTCGGTGACGGGCTCGGTGGCGGCGGGCAGGACCAGCACCCAGCTGCCGTCGTCGCGGGCCACGCGCACGCCGTCGGTGGTGTCGATGCGGTGGCCCTCGGCCTCGGCCTCGGCCGCCTCGATGACCGAGCGCATCACCGCGCCCTTGGCCGCCCACGGCGTGGGAACGGTCCTTTTGAGGAGCTTGACCTCGGGGATCCTGGCGTCGATCTGGCTGAGCGACAGGCGGGTGCGGGCCACCAGGCCCAGCAGGCGCATGAACGCCGCCAGCCCGTCGATGGCGGGGCTGAACTCGGGCACGACGAATCCGCCGCGCCCGTCCGCCGCGAAGATCATGTCGGGCCCGGCGGCGGCCGAGGTGAGGGCGTCGAGAGCCGTGGAGGTCCACTGGACCTGCACGCCGTGGAAGCGGCAGACCTGCTCGGCGACCCTGGTCGTGGTGACCGGCAGCGCCACCTGGCCGCCCCTGCGCTCGGCGGCGACGAGGTCGAGCACGACGAGCAGGGCGCGTTCCTCGTTGATGAGCTGGCCCATCTCGTCCACGAGGGCGATGCGCTCGCCCACCGGGTCGAAGCGCACGCCGAACGCGGCGCGGGAGGAGCTGACGAGCTCGGACAGGCGTTGCAGGTCGCGGCGGCGCTCGGCGAGCGTCTCGGTGGGCGAGACGTCGTCGAGGCGGGCGTTCACGGTCAGCACGTCGACGCCGACCCGGCCGAGCAGCGTGGGCAGCACCAGCGAGGAGGTGCCGCCGGCGCAGTCGACCACGACCTTCATGTCCCTGACGTCGCCGACGCCGATGTGGCGCAGCAGCTCGTGGGTGTAGTCCTCGACGGCCCTGGCCGGGTAGGTGAGCTCGGCGATCTCGCCGGGGAAGGCGCGGCGGAACTCCTGGCGGGAGAAGACCCGCTCCAGCTTGCGCTGGGCGGCCGGGGGCAGGTCGGCGCCGCGGTCGTCCATGATGACGATGTCCACGCTCTGCGGGTCGCCGGGCGTGGTGCGCAGCGCGATGCCGCCGGCGGCCGACTCGCGGGCGGTGTGGAAGCGGGCCACCGGCAGCGGGGCGGCCTCCAGGTCCAGCACGTTGATCGCGCCGGCCGTGAGCCCGCCGAGGACGGCCCGCTTGAGCGCCCTGGCGGCCAGCGAGGCGTCGCGGGAGGTGACGACGTACTCGCCCTTCTTGAGGGTGGTGGCGTACGCGCTGGCCAGGCGGACGCACAGCTCGGCGGTGATCTCGACGTTGACCAGGCCGCTGACGCCGCGCGGGCCGAACAGGTTGCGCTGGCCGCGCGACTCCCAGATGACGCTGGTGTTGACGACCGCGCCGGCCTCGATGGTCTTGAACGGGTAGACCTTGACGCCGCTGGAGACGTACGCCTCGGACTCGATGACGCATTCGTCGCCGACGATGGCGTTCTCCTCGATGCGGGCGCCGGCCATCACGTCGGTGCTCTTGCCGATCACGCAGCCGCGCAGGTGGGCGCCGGGGCCGAGGTAGACGTTGTCGTGGACGATCGCGCGGTGCAGGAAGGCGCCCTCACGGACGACGGCGTTGTTGCCGAGCACGGTGTACTCGCGCAGCTCGGCGCCCGCCTCCACCTTGGCGTAGTCGCCGATGAGCAGCGGGCCCTTGAGCACGGCGTCGGGGTCGACGGAGGCCGACTCGGCGACCCAGACGCCGGGCGAGAGCTCGAAGCCGCCGATGTCCAGGGCGACCCTGCCGGACAGGGCGTCGGCCTGGGCCCTGAGGTAGCTGTCGTGGGTGCCGACGTCCTCCCAGTAGCCGTCGGCGACGTAGCCGTAGATGGGGGCGCCGCGTCCGAGGAGGGCGGGGAAGACGTCGGAGGACCAGTCGACGGGCTCGCCGGTGGCCACGGCGGCGAGAACCTCGGGCTCCATCACGTAGATGCCGGTGTTGACGGTGTCGGAGAAGACCTGCCCCCACGTGGGCTTTTCGAGGAAGCGCTGCACGCGCCCCTCTTCGTCGACGATGATGATCCCGAACTCGAGGGGATTCGGCACGCGTTTCAGGCCGATCGTCACTAACGCCGAGTTTTCGCGATGAAATCTGACCATGTCGGATAAATCGATATCCGTCAGGGCATCGCCGGAGATCACTAGGAATCGGTCGTCGCGGAGGCGGTCGGCGGCGTTCTTGACGCTGCCCGCGGTGCCGAGGGGCAGGTCCTCGGTGGCGTACTGGAGGCTCATGCCGAGCTCGTCGCCGTCGCCGAAATAGTTGCGCACCAGGGCCGCCAGGAACTGGAGCGTGACCACCGTCTCGGTGACGCCGTGTCGCTTGAGCAGGCGGAGCACGTGCTCCATGATCGGGCGGTTGACCACCGGGAGTAAGGGTTTGGGCTGGTTGGCGGTCATGGGGCGCAGCCGAGTGCCCTCCCCGCCCGCCATCACGACCGCCTTCACCCGATCACTCCTTCTTGGCCGACGCCACGAGCTGACGCACCTGCACCACGTACAGCACCCCTGCCCACCAGTAGAGGCCCGTTCCCCAGAGCGCGAAAGCCCACCCGGCAATTCGGGCTATATCGGCATACCACCCAGTGTGGGAGGCAAGGAAGAGCAGAGGGAAGGCGTACATGAGGTTGAACATGGCGGCCTTGCCCAGGAAATGCACCTGAAGTTTCCGGTAGCCGTGTTTGCGGAGTACGGGGAAGCAACTCGCGACGAAGAGTTCCCGCCCCAGGATGACGATGACCAGCCACCAGGGGATGACCTCGCGCAGCAGGAGGGCCAGGATCGTGGCGAACACGTACAGCTTGTCAGCGGCCGGGTCGATGAGCCGGCCGAGCTTGCTGGTCTGGTTGAACGCGCGGGCGATCTTTCCGTCGAGCCAGTCGGTGAACCCGGCGACCGCGAGGACCCCGATGGCCCACCCGTCCGCCTTGGGCCCGAGAACCAGCCAGAGGAACACGGGCACGCCCAGGAGGCGCAGGAAGCTCAGCAGGTTGGGAACCGTCCAGATCCGGTCCTCGGCGGAAGTTTCGCTCACGCAGCAGACCCTACTGCGTGGAACTCCAACGCAGCGGCCCCGCCTTCGTCCGCCTGAAACCCGCCCCACCTCCCCCTTCGCCGTACCACCCCCTCGCCGTACGCGCCCGCGCCCCGAAGACGGGACGCCCCCACGACAAGGCACCCCCGCCCGCTCGCGTGCCCCGGCACCGCCACCCCCGGCCGGCCGCCTCTCATCCCGCCGCACGCGGGACGACGCATCACGCGCGTCGGACAGCCGGGGCAGGGGCCGGACGGAAGCCCCGCATGGATGGGGGCGCGGCCAGGATGTCGCGTTGCCGGTGGGCGCGCTCGGCGAGGGTCTCGTCGGCCGCCCGCAGCGGCATCTCGGCCGCCTCTGGGGCCGGGCCGAGGTCGTCGCGGCTCCAGACGATCAACCTGTCGTCGTACGAGCCCGGGCAACGGTCGTTGAGCACGGCGAAGCCGCCCGGGACGGGGGTCTCCCGCGGGGACCGGCGGCGGCGAAGGCGTGCGTGAAGCCGAGGGCGCGCGCCAGGTCAGCGGGCGCCGCGCACCGCGGCCAGGAACGCCTTGATGAGGGCGGGGTCCTTCACCCCGGGCGAGGTCTCGACGCCGCTGGACACGTCGACCCCCCACGGGTCTGCGTCCGCGATGGCCTCGGTCACGTTGGAAGGGCTGAGGCCGCCGGCCAGGAGCCAGCGGCCCGTCGGGCGGCCGCGGATCGCCGCCCAGTCCCACGGCAGGCCGGAGCCCGCGTGGGGGGCGTCCACGAGGAGGAGATCCTCGTCGTAGGCGCCGCACCGCAGGTCGGCCTCGGCGTCGACGGCCCTGATCAGGAGGGCGCCGAGGTCCTTGAGCGCGGTGAAGTCCTCGTGCGGGTGCCGGCCGTGGAGCTGGACGGCCCGCACTCCGGACAGATGCGCCGCCGCCCGCACGGTCTCGGGGTCCTCGCCGCGGAACACGCCGACGGTGAGCACGTGGTCGGGGACCAGCGCGGTGAGCTCGGCGGCGCGTTCGGGCTCGATGCGGCGCGGGCTCCGGGTCATGACGAACCCGACGGCGTCGGCACCCGCCTCGACGGCGGCCGCCACGTGCTCGGGCTCGCTCAATCCGCAGATCTTGACGTACACACCCAAGACATTAGCGGCGGCGGGCGGCCGCCGGTGACCAGGCCCAGAACAGCACCGCTGCGACCAGCCCGAACAGCAGCACGCCGGTGGGCAGGTGGGCGCCCAGCCACAGCCAGGTGACGTGCTGGAGACCGCCGGCCACGAACAGCGCGACGCTGGCCAGAGCCGGCCAGCCGGCACCGCGTCCTGGCCGCCAGACGAGCACGGCCAGGACGATCTGCACGAGGGCCACGCGCAGGCCGTAGAGCAGCCCGCCGGGCACCTGGCCCGTCATGGCCGGCATCGGCATGACGGCGGTGTTGTCCATGGCGAGAGGTCCTTTCCGTGGGGGACGGTGAGGACCTCATCGTGGCGACGGGGCGGGAGGGGCGTCGTCAACCTGGGGGGTGATCAGCGGTCCGCCACACGGCTGACCCCAGAACCCCAGGCCCCAGCGGCCGGCCAAGGCCGCAGGCGCTCGGGGGCCCCGGGGCCTCAGCCGAGGCCGCGGCGGGTCGGGCGGAAGGACGCGTCCACGAGGCCGGTGCGGTGGGCGACGACCGCGGCCTGGATGCGGTTGCGCAGGCCCAGCTTGTCCATGGCCGCGGCGATGTGGGTCTTGACCGTGGTGACGCCGACGTGCAGCTCCTCGGCGATCTCCGCGTTGGACAGGCCGGTGCCGACCAGGGCGAGCACCTCCAGCTCACGCTCGGTCAGCCCGGGCGGCGGGTCCGGCGCGGCCTGCTCCTCGGCGGCCAGGAACCGTTCGACGACCCGGCGGAGCACCGACGGCGCGAGCAGCTGCTCGCCGGCCGCGGCCCGGCGCACGGCGTCCACCATGCGTTCCGGCTCGTCGTCCTTGACGAGGAAGCCGACCGCGCCGGCCCGCAGCGCGGCGTAGACGTTGGCGTCCTCGGCGAACGTGGTGAGCACCACGATCCTGGTCGCCGGGCGGGCCGCGAGCACCCGTTTGATCGCCTCCAGGCCGTCGACCCTGGGCATGCGCAGATCCATGAGGATCACGTCGGGCAGGTGACGCTCGGCCAGGCGCACGGCCTCGGCGCCGTCCTCGGCCTCGGCCACCACCTCCATGTCGCCCGTGGCCTGCAGCAGCATGCGCACGCCCGCGCGGACCAGCGCCTGGTCGTCGGCCACCAGCACGCGGATCATGCGAGGTTCCTGGCGGGCAGGCTCGCGGCCAGCATCCACCCGCCGTCGCCGTCGGGGCCGGCGCTGAGGGTGCCGCCGAGGGCGCGCACGCGCTCACGCATGCCGGCCAGGCCACGGCCCGAGGAGGGCAGGCGTTCGATGGTGGTGGGCGGGCGGCCGTTGCGGATCTCCACCGACAGTCCCTCCTCCTCGGGGGCGACGGTGACGCGGACCCGGGTGCCGGGGCCTGCGTGTTTGAGCACGTTCGTGAGTCCTTCCTGAACGATGCGGGCGGCCGAGGTGCGGGCGATGAGCGGCGCCTGGTCGGTGGCCGGGTCGAGCTCGAGGTCGACCAGGAGCCCGGCCGCGGCCATGCGCTCGGCCGACTCGCGTACCACATCGGCGGGGTTGGCCAGCAGGTGCGGCTCCCGCTCGGGCGCGCGCAGCAGGTCGAGCAGGTCGCGCAGGTCCTGCAGCACCTGGTGGCCCGTCTCGCGGATGTCGTTGAGCGCGTCGGCGACAGGGCCGTCGGGCGCAGTGTAGCGGGCGGCGCTGGCCCGCAGCACCATGGCGCCGACGTGGTGGGCGACGATGTCGTGCACGTCGCGGGCGATGCGCTCGCGTTCGGCGAGCTGGTCGGCCCGCACCTGCGCGACCGCCGCGCGGGCGGACTCCTCGGCGCGCAGCCGCTCGGCGGCCGCCGCGGACTGCCTGATGCCCAGGTAGCGGCCGATCGCGATGGGGGTGGCGACGAGCGTCATGAGCACGCCGACCCGGAACGCGGTGACGTCGGTCTGGTCGCCGACGACGGCGATGGCGGTCAGCAGGCAGCCGGTGAAGTACGCCGCCAGCGTCCACGGCCAGGAGGACACCCGCATGGCGAACACGCCGATGGTGATGAGCGTGAGGATGACGCAGGTGTTGACGGCCTGGTTCAGGAAGATGTCGGCCTGGACGAGCAGCACGCCCTGCACGAGGAAGACCAGCCCGGGAAGGCGCCTGGCGACACCCAGCGACAGCCCGCCGACCACGGCCAGGAGCCCGACCACCCAGACCGGCTGGGTGCCCGAGTGCCAGGAGGTCCAGGTGCTGAGCACGGTGATCGCCACCCCGCCGGCGGCCAGCAGCGCGTCAGGGGTGACGTCGCGTTCCTCCAGCCGCCCGGCGGAACCGCGCAGGTAGGCGCCCAGCACGGCGGGGAAAAGCGGCAGCAGGAACGAGTAGATCCACTGGTTGGCGGTGAACGCGGCGCCCGGGTCGGCGATGTTGAGCGCGGTCGCGACGACCGTGGCCGCCACGGCCAGCGCCGTGGCCCTCCAGCCGCATCTGAACCCGGACACCCCCACCGCGACGCAGATGAGGATCTGCACGGTGTTGGACGTGAACGAGCCGAGCTGATCGGTGGCGACCAGGAGGACGGCCAGGTAAAGGGTGACCGGCACCGGCCAGCGCCGGACCAGCCCCATGGGCAGGCCCGCCAGCAGCGCCATCGGGCTGCTCAGCTCCACCGGCAGAGGTCTCGTGTCGCTCGCCTGCGCCGTCGTCATCAGGTCAAGGGCCACACTCGAGACCGCCAGGAGCACATCAAGCGGCACACCACGCCAACGCATGCGCACACGCTATCCGGCCCCCGTGATCGGCTGATCCTCCTGGTGGAGGAGCGCGCCTCCTCCTACTGGCCGCAGGTCCGCCCGGACGGTGGAGCGATCAGTCCGATCTTGCCCCTACCTTGAACCCATGTCCAACGACACCACACTGTTCCTTGGCCAGTTCCTCCGCGCCCCCTCCACGATCGGTGCGCTCGCCCCCAGCTCGCGGCGGCTGGCCGCGGCCGTCTGCGCGCCGATCCCCGAGCGGGGCGAGCCGATCGTCGTTGAGCTGGGCCCCGGCACGGGGGCGTTCACCGCGGAGATCCAGCAGCGGCTGGCCGGGCGCGGCCACCACCTCGCCGTGGAGGTCAACGAGCCGTTGGCGCGGCTGCTCGCCGAGCGTTTCCCCACCGTGGACGTGGCGCACGCGGACGCGGCGCGGCTGGTGGAGCTGTTGCGGGAGCGCAGGTTGCGGCAGGCGGACGTGGTGGTGAGCGGGCTGCCGTGGGCGGCCTTCCCGCGGGAGTTGCAGCGTGATCTGCTGGATGCGGTGACGACGGCTATGGGCCAGGGTGGGGCGTTCACGACGTTCTCCTATGTGCACGCCGTGCCGCTCAGCTCGGCGCGGCGCTTCCGCGCGCTGCTGGCCGAGCGATTCGAGGAGGTCGTGCAGGGGCGTACGGTGTGGCGCAACGCTCCCCCGGCCTTCGTGTTCCATGCGCGCCGCCCCAGGCCGTGAGGGAGCTCCTGCTCAACCTCCTCGCGGCCCGGACGCCGGCGCCGTTCAGCCGGGCTTGCCCATCGCCTTGCGGATCACGTCCCGGGCCCGGTCCATGATCGCGACGGGCGGGCCGACGAGCAGGTTCTTCGCCGCCGTCTCGACCCCCGCGTGGGGGTGGGTGGGCGCCATGGCCTCGGCGGCCTTGACCCCGACGGCCATCGCCTGACGTTCCTTCTCCCCGGTCGCCTCCCGGAACCGGGGGAACTCCTCGCGCTCCTCGGCCTCGGCGTGCTTGACCACCGCCTTGCGGAGGGTGGCGAGATTGACCGCGAACTGAGGATCGTCGACGCCTGCCCGCTCCATCTGCGTGAGCATGTCCTTGGCCGAGTTCTCCTCGGCCAGGCGCTCGTCCACGACCTCGTCCCCGTGGTCGAGCTTGCGGCGCGCGTACGGGTGGACGATCTCCTCCTCTGCTGTCTCGTGGACGGCCAGCAGCCGTACCAGCCGCTGGAAGGCCTCGGCTTTGTCCTGCGGGGCGGCGTTCTCGACCTCGTCGAACAGGGCCTTGATCTCTTCGTGCTGGTGTAGCAGCAGGTCCACCACATCGTTGTCCTTCATGTGACTGCGCCTACCCCAGGTCGGGAGCAGCATTCACGAGAAGGACGGAGGCCGTTTCCCACGCAATGCGCGCACGCCCTCGGCCACGTCGGGCCCGGTGAAGCCGAGGAACTCCATGGCCAGCGAGGCGTCGAAGGCGGGCCCGGCCAGGCGCAGCCAGTTGTTGAGCGAGTATTTGGTCAGCCTGATCGCCTCCTGCGCGCCGGCGGCGAGCCGGACGGCGATCTCCATGGCCTTGTCGTGCACCTGGTCGTCGTCCACGCACAGGCTGACCAGCCCCATCCGCTCGGCCTCCGCGCCGGTGACGGGCTCGCAGAGCAGCAGGTGGTATTTGGCCTTGGCCATGCCGCACAGCAGCGGCCAGATGATGGCGGCGTGGTCGCCTGCGGCGACGCCTAGCCTGGTGTGCCCGTCGATGATGCGCGCGGTGCGGCCGGCGACGGAGATGTCGGCCAGCAGGGCGACCGCGAGCCCGGCGCCGACGGCGGGGCCCTGGATGGCGGAGACGATGGGCTTGGCGCAGTTGAGGACGTTGTAGACGATGTCGCGGGCCTCGGCGAACACGCGCATCCTGACGGCGTGGTCGCGGGTCATCTCCTCGATCATGGACAGGTCGCCGCCGGCGGAGAACGCCTCGCCCTCTCCCCTGACCAGGACGGCCCGCACACTGTCGTCGCGGTCGGCGTCGCGCCAGATCTCGCTCAGCTCGCGGTGCCCGGTCATGTCGACGGCGTTGAGCCTCGCCGGGTTGCTGATCGTGACCCGGAGCACGCCGTCGGCCGGGGTGTCGATCTTGAGCTTGTCGTACGTCACCAGGATTCCCTCAGGCGCGCGGCCACGTAGTCGCGGGCCTCGACGGCCTGGTCGAACAGGCCGGGCAGGCCGAAGAAGCCGTGCACGGCCCCGTCGTACCTGCGCAACTCGGCGGGCACGCCTGCCTCGGCCAACCGGTGGGCGTAGCGCTCGCCCTCGTCTCTGAGCACGTCGCATTCGGCGGTCACGACGGTCGCCGGCGCCAGGCCCGTGAGGTCGGGCGAGCGCAGCGGGGACACGCGCGGATCCGCGGGGTCCGCGCCGCCCGCGTATTGCCGCGCGAACCACGCCATCTCCTCGGCGTCCAGCCCGAAGCCCTTGGCGAACTCGCGGTAGCTCGGCGTGTCCATGGCCGTGTCGAGCACCGGATAGACGAGCACCTGATGCGCCAGCCTGAGCCCGGCGTCGCGGGCCTGCCCGGCGGCGACGGCGGCCAGGTTGCCCCCCGCGCTGTCACCGATGACGGCCACGCTGCCGTTGCTCTGGTAGAAGGCGGGCCTGGCGAAGATGTCGCGCACCACGGTCCACGCGTCGTCCGCGGCGGCCGGGAATGGGTGTTCGGGTGCCAGCCGGTAGTCGACCGACACCACCACCGCGCCGGTGCGGACGGCCAGGTCGCGCCCCACCGCGTCGTTGCGCTTGACACTGCCGAAGACCCAGCCGCCGCCGTGGAAGTAGACCAGCACCGGCAGCAGGCCGTCGCCCGGGTCGGCGCGGTAGATCCGGATCGGCACGTCCTCGGCGCGCTCGTCACGGACGAACGGCAGCTTGGTCAGGGGACCGCGGTGGATCGCCAGGCCGTCCTGCGCGCGCATTTCCTGGATCTTGGCCAGGTCGAGCGTGACCAGGTCGGTGTTGAGATCCGACGGATAGACGGCGAGATAGTCCCGCGCCTGGGGGTGCAGCGGCATGATCGCAGCCTAGCGGGCCGCCTCCATGAACGCATCGAAGAGCCGATTGTCCTCTCCCCGCTCCGGGTGCCACTGCACGCCCACGCCGAACCGGTGCCCCTGCAGCTCGATGCCCTCGACGATCTGGTCCTCGGCCCAGGCCACGGCCAGCAGGCCGCTGCCGAGCCTGCGTACGGACTGGCAGTGCGGCGCGACGGGCTCGATGTGGTCGCCGACGGCCTTGCCGAGCTTGCTGGAGACGCTCACCTGGATCGTGTGCGGCACGCCGCGCTCGCCGTGCCGGTCGCTGTCGAGCACGTCGGGCAGCCACGGGATCAGCGTGCCGCCCTGGGCGACGTTGAGCACGTGCATGCCCCGGGCGATGGCCAGGATCGGGACGTCGGCGCGCACGGCGGCCCTGACCAGGGCCAGCTCGAAGCGGTCGCGGTGGGCCTGCGGCGCGGGGACGCGCCCGTCCTGCTCGCCGTTGTAGGCCTCGGCGCCCAGCTCGACGCCGCCGGCCAGCACCAGCCCGTCGAGGCCGCGTACGTAGTCCTCGGCGGCGTGCGGGCCGAGCGGCGGGAGCACCACGGGCGCACCCCCTGCCCGGAGGACCGCCTTGGTGTAGGAGGGCGGTGACAGGACGGCCTCCCGCACCCAGTCACCCCAGCGGGCGGCCTCGAAGTAGGCGGTGATTCCGATCAGCGGTCGGGACATGCGATCTCCCGGGGGGCGTGGTGGAGTCGCGCCGCCGGCGGCCCCTCCGGTGGCGGCACTTGCCCCATCATGGCGCACACCCTTTCCGATATGTCACCCCTCCCAAAGATCCCCGCCTACCACTTGCCTGCCTCGGCATCGGATTTCCGACTTTTGTCCGGGTCTGACCGTCAGCCGGAGGAGAGGCGGGCGGAGGTCTCGCTGATCATCTGAGTGAGGATCGAGGCGGTGTCCGGGTGGGTGTCCAGCAACTCGTCCAGGCGCGCCCGCCATAACCCGGCCTCGGCGTAGACCGCGTCCTCCTCCGCCTGCAGGCGCAGCCGCGTCTCGCAGAGCTGCAGTTGGTACATGAGCCCGAGGTAGTGTCCGACCGTGTCGCTGAGCCACCAGTAGGCGTCCGTGTTCGCGGCGAAGACGAAGGTCCGAGCGCCTTCCCAGGCCACCCGCCTGGGGTGGAGGACTGCCATGGCCGGATCGTACGCCCGCCGGGCCCCATCCGAAAGGAGCGAAGAGGCGGCATGCCCGCAGCAGGCCGGATTCGCATGTTTCTGCCTTTTCCCCAACTGGGCCCCTGAATACGAATATGACTTTTATTCGGATTCACCGTCCGGAAATTTAGATAGTTCTGCTTCGCACCGTATTGGGGGGAAACGGTTGTGGCGCGTCATGGGCGGTGTAACACTCATTTTTGAGCGTGTCGGATGTGCCGGGGCCGCCGCACGCTCACGACCCGGAGCCGTCAGGGAGGTGGAACGACGAGACCGGAATACGATTCCGGTCAATAAGTGGGGTTGCGTGCTATGTCGTTGAATCCGCGCCTGGTGAAGGAGAGTTTCTCCGTCGTCGAGCCGCACGCCGAACGGGCCACGGCCTACTTCTACGGCCGGCTGTTCGCCGAGAATCCGCACCTGCGTGCCATGTTCCCGCCCGCCATGGACGTCCAGCGCGACCGGCTGTTCAGCGCGCTGACCCGGATCGTGTGGAGCCTGGACAGCCCGGACAGCCTGGCCGCGTTCCTGGGCCAGCTGGGCAGGGACCACCGCAAATACGGCGTCATCGCCGAGCACTACACGGCGGTCGGCAACGCGCTGCTCGCCACGATCCGCCGCTTCGCCGCCGACATCTGGGACCAGGAGATCGAGGCCGCCTGGGTGGCGGCCTACACGGCCGCCGCCAATCTGATGATCGAGTCGGCGGAGAACGACTCCGGGGCCTCCCCCGCGTGGTGGCTGGCCGAGGTGATCGACCACGAGCTGCGTTACCGGGACATCGCGGTGATCACACTGCGGCCGACGCAGCGGCTGCCGTACGAGCCCGGCCAGTACGTCACCGTGCAGACCGCGCGCTGGCCGCGCGTGTGGCGGACGTTCTCCATCGCCAACGCGCCGCGCCCGGACAACACGATCAGGCTGCACGTGCGCTCGGTCCCCGGCGGCTGGGTGTCCACGACGCTGATCCGGCACACCCGCATCGGCGACACGCTCATGCTGGGCCCGCCGATGGGCACGATGAAGCCATGCGGGCGCAGCATGCGGGACGTGCTGTGCGTGGCGGGCGGCACCGGGCTGGCGCCGCTGAAGGCGATCATCGAGTCCATCATCGCCTCCGGCCGCCGGCCCAACATCCACCTGCTGTACGGCGCCCGCACCTTCGACGAGCTGTACGACCTGCCCGACCTGATCCAGATGGCCTCGTCGTTCCCGTGGCTGCGGGTGCTGCCGGTGGTGTCGGACCAGCCGTCGTACGACGGGATGCGCGGCCGCCTGCCCGAGGTGACGCAGCGCTTCCACTCCTGGGCCGAGCACGACGTGTACGTGTGCGGCCCGCCCTCCATGGTGAACGAGACCGTCCGCCGCCTGCAGATCGACGGCGTGCCCCTGTCACGCATCCACCGGGACATCGTCCAGGCCGAGCGCTGATTCTTCACAGAAATGTCCACATGAGGTCGCGGTGAAGGCTTGGCGCTGCGGCGAGTTGGGCTTACCGTCCAGTTCTCGGGTCCTTCCCTCAAGGGTGGAGCGGCCGAACGGGGAGAACCCGGCTTCGGTTCCCACCGTCTCTTGGAGGCAGGATGCGCTTCCGGCATGCCCTCAGTCTGGCCGCCGCGGGCACCCTCGTGCTCGCCGCGACCTCGTTATCGGGACCTCAGGCCACCGCCGAGGGGTTCGGCTACTCCGACCTCAAGCCATGGCAGCAGCGCCTGGCCTCGGGAGCGCTCACCGACGCCCTGGCCGAGCGGCCGGCCGCCGCGCGGCGCGGCCTGACGGGCTTCAAGCCCGTCGCCACTCCCGACTGCGACGACCGCCGCGGCGACAACGTCAAGGTCAACGTCAACTGCGCCAACCTCACCGACCCAGACCTGCACGGCCGCTCCCAGGCCCAGAACGAGACGTGGATCGCGGTCAACCCGTACAACTCCAAGCAGATCGTGGCCGGGTACAACGACTACCGGCGCGGCGACGGCACGTGCGGCGTGTCGTACTCGGCCGACGGCGGCTCCACCTGGGCCGACTCCACCGTCCCCAACGGCTTCACCAGGGGCACGGCCTTCGGCGGCGCCGCGCGCCAGTACTGGCAGGGCGGCGGCGACCCGTCGCTCGACTGGGACACCCGCGGCAACGCCTACCTGTCCTGCCTGGCCTTCAACCGCGGCATCACCGTGAGCCCCAACCCCGACCAGTCCAGCGCCATGTACGTCTTCCGCTCCACCGGCACGGGCGGCGCCTCGTTCACCTTCCCCGGACGTCCGGTGGCCGAGCACTCCGACACCGCCGGAGGGGGGAACGTCCTGCTGGACAAGCAGCTCATGGCCGTCGACCACCACGTCTCCAGCCCGTTCAGGGACCGCGTGTACGTGACGTGGACGACGTTCGACGCCGACGGGACGGCGTACATCTTCGGCGCCTACTCCGCCGACTACGGCGAGACGTTCAGCGACCCCGTCCTGGTCAGCGACGACTCGGCGCTGTGCTCCAGCACCTTCGGCGTCCCCACGCCGCGCGGCAGGTGCAACGTCAACCAGTTCTCCCACCCGAGCGTGGGCCCCGACGGCGCGCTCTACGTCGTGTGGGCCAACTACAACACCACCCCGACGAGCGCCGGCGACAACCATCTGCAGATGCTGCTGGCCAAGTCCACCGACGGCGGCGCCACCTACTCCGCGCCCGTGAAGGTCGGCGACTTCCACGACTTCCCCGACTGCCCCACCTACCAGAACGGGCAGAACCCCGGCCGCGGGTGCGTGCCGGAGAAGGGCCCCACCTCCAACTCGGTCTTCAGGGCCGCCAACTACCCCTACGTCAACGTCAACCCGAAGAACCCGGCGCAGGTCACGGTGGCGTACGGGTCGTTCGTCAACCGCAACTCGCGCGAGTCGGCCGGCTGCACGCCGGCCGGCTTCACCGGGCCGCTGGGCAATCCGCTCTACCAGGGCGTCAAGACCGCCTGCAACAACGACATCGTGGTCTCCGAGTCCACCGACGGCGGCGCCACCTTCGCCGGGACCTCGGCCGACGTGCGCACCCTGCCGTCCGTCACCGACCGGCCCGGGCAGCGCACCACCGACCAGTTCTGGCACGGCTCCGACTACACCCCGGCGGGCGGATACGTGGTCACGTACTACGACCGCCAGTACGGCAACGCCGCCGTCACGGGGTTCTCGGACATCTCGCTGTCCACGCGCGCCGGCTCCCGGTACGTGACGCAGCGGGTGACCTCGTCGAGCATGCCGCCGCCCACCCAGTTCGGCGGGCTGTTCTTCGGCGACTACATCCAGGTGTCGGCCACCGCGACCAGCGCGTACCCGCTGTGGTCGGACACCCGTGAGCCCGCGCTGTTCCTGTGCCCGGGCACCGGCGTACCGGGGACGCCGCCCAAGGCGTGCACGGCGCCGATGCCGCAGGCGGACCCCGCCAACGAGCAGGAGGTCTTCACGGCCCGCCGGCCCGTCTTCTGATCAGCGGGACGTCCGTCTTCTGATCGGCGGGTTGACAGCGGGGGTCGGACGGTGCGAGGTGGAAGTTGACACGCGCACCGTCCAACCGTGGAGGTCGACTGTGCCAGCCGCCGCCGGTCGCCGAGGAATCGGCGCGCTCGTGACCCTGTTCGTCGCCGCGTCGTTCCTCACCGCCGCCCCGGCGGCGGCCGACGTCCCGCTGGCCGAGATCGGGGCCGACGCGTACGCCAACGCCACCAGCCAGCACGGCACGCAGGCCGGCCCCGACACCTACCACTGGGGCACCACCATCGTGGCCGCGCAGCAGGCCGGGCGGTTCTTCGACGGCGGGGCGTCCGGCATCGCGTTCGCGACCTCCGGCGACAACGGCTCCACGTGGACGAAAGGCGTCCTGCCCGGGATCACCGGGTTCGGCGGCGGGCCCTACCAGCGGGTCAGCGATCCGTCGGTGGCGTACGACGCCCGGCACGACACCTGGCTGATCGCCTCCCTGGGGATCACCGACACGAGCGGGATCACCGGGGCCGCCGTGCTCGTCAGCCGCTCGGCCGACGGCGGCCGGACCTGGGACCGGCCCGTCACGGTCGCCGAGGCGGGGGGCGGCGACCTCGACAAGAGCTGGATCGTCTGCGACAACACCCCGGACAGCCCGTACTACGGCCGCTGCCACGTCGCCTTCGACGACAACGCCGCAGGCAACGCGATCATGATGGCCCGCTCCTCCGACGGCGGCCTGACGTGGGCCGCGACCGCCACCTCGGCGACCGGCCTGGGCGGGCAGCCGGTGGTGCGGCCGGACGGCGCCGTGGTGGTGCCGTATTTGGGCAATGACCACCGGATCCGCGCCTTCCGCTCCCGCGACGGCGGCGCGACCTGGAGCGACGGCGAGCCGATCGCCATGGTCCAGCGGCACACGGTCGCCGGCGGTCTGCGCGCGTTACCGCTGCCGTCGGCCGAGACGGACGCGGCCGGCACGGTGTACGTCGTCTGGCACGACTGCCGCTTCCAGCTCTACTGCGCGGCCAACGACATCGTGCTGGCCACGTCGGCCGACGGCGCCGAATGGGACTTCGTCACGCGGGTGACGGGCGACGGCGGCGACCACTTCATCCCCGGCCTCGGCGTCGACCGGTCCACCTCGGGCGGCTCGGCCAGGCTCGCGCTCGCCTACTACCGCTATCCCGACGCCGACTGCACCGCCGCGACGTGCCGGCTCACCGTCGCGTACACGTCCTCCGCCAACGGCGGCCGCAGCTGGTCCGCGCCCGAGCAGGTGCACGGGCCGATGGAGCTCGGCTGGCTGGCCAACACGGCGCAGGGCCGCATGGCCGGCGACTACATCTCCACCTCCGTCGTCCCCGGCGGCAACGCCTTCCCCGCCTTCGCGGTCGCCGCCCCGCCCGCCGGCGGGGCGTTCGACATGCGCACGTACACGGTGTCGGGCGGGCTCCCGATCGAGGGCGGCGGCCCGGCCCTGCTCTCCATCGAGGCCCCCATCGCCACCGGCGAGGACCCACCCGCCCTCCCCCTCACCGCCCGCTGACCACCCGACCCTCCCCCTCACCCGCCCGCTGACCACCCGACCCTCCCGCTCACCGCCCCGGCCCTCCACAGATAGCCCGTCGGCCACAGCCGCCTTACGCCCCTGCGCGTCAGCCACACCCCGCCCTACGCCCCTGCGCGTCGGCCACATCAGCCATGCCGCTCACCGCCCAACGGCCCCGCCCGGTTGCCTGCCCCCTTCCGGCGAGCCACGCCTCCCGCCGCCACCAGCTGGCCCCACACTTCACATGATCACCTCTTGCACCTTCCTCCCTCTTGACGTCCCGCAGGGCCGACGTGCCCGGCACATGGAAGAAATGGGCTCCTGCGGGCTGGCACGAGGCCGATCATGCGAAGAACGACGCCGGCTGGCGGAACGCGGCGGCGGTCTCCTCGTCGTTGGGCCAGAACGTCTCGATGGCCAGCTCCGACACCGTCACGTCCACCGGCGTCCCGAACGTCGCGATCGTCGTGAACATCGACAACACCCGATCCCCGGCCGCGATCCGCAGCGGCACCAGGATGTCGGCCGGACCCGGAACATGCGCCACGTTGAGGTCCACGCCGGGATAGGTGTACGACGCCAGCTCGTCGTGCAGCTCGGCCAGCCGCCCGTCGGCGGACATCTCGGCCTGCCTGCGCAGCTGGTGCAGCAGATGAGCCCGCACCTCCGCCAGGTTGAGCAGCCTGCCGCCCATCGCCTCCGGATGCAGCGACAGCCGCATCACGTTGATCGGCTCCTTCAGCAGCTCGGCCGGCACGCCCTCCATGAACATCCCGGCCGCCGCGTTGGCCGCCACCAGGTTCCACGCCGCGTCCACCACGACCGCCGGATACGGCTCGTGTCCCGCCAGGATCTTGTCCAGCGCCTGGCGGACGACCTCCATCTCGGGGGCGCGCACCTCGCGCTCCGGATAGACCGGCGCGAACCCCGCCGCCACCAGCAACCTGTTGCGGTGCCGCAACGGCACCTCCAGCTCCTCGGCCAGCTTCATCACCATCTCACGGCTGGGCCGGGCGCGGCCGGTCTCCAGAAAGCTGATGTGGCGGGCCGAGACCTCGGCCTCGATGGCCAGGTCGAGCTGGCTCACGCGCCGCCGCTGCCGCCACGACCGCAACAGGTCACCAAATGACTCTTCTCGTACGGCAATCGCTCCCATGCCGGGCAACTTATCGTCTGGGGGGAAGCGTCACGATTACCCGCCAGGTAATGCGGGACGCGATCGCGGCCGTCTCGGGCAGGCGGATGGGGAATCTCCCAGTCCTCGGAAGTTGTCGGCCGAGCGTGGCACGATGGGCCCGAAGCGAACTCTTGGAGCGTGCTATGAGTGACGCAATGCTCGCGATCGGCACCCGCAAGGGCCTGTTCCTCGCCCGTTCGGCGGGCGGCGGCCCGTTCGAGGTCGAGCCGATCCAGTTCTCCACGGTCGCGGTGCCCTCGGTGGCCATCGACACGCGCGGCACCACGCCCCGGTTGCTGGCCGGCATCGAATACGGGCATTTCGGCCCGTCCGTCATGTACTCCGACGACCTCGGCAAGACCTGGGGCGAGGCGCAGAAGCCGCCCATCGCCTTCCCGGAGAAGACGGAGGCGACCCTGACCAGGGTGTGGCAGCTGACGCCCTCCCCGTCCGAGCCGCACGTCGTGTGGGCCGGCGTCGAGCCGGGCGCGCTGTTCCGCTCGGAGGACCGCGGCGTCACCTACCGCCTCGTCGAGGGGCTGTGGGAGCATCCCCACCGTCCGCAGTGGGTGCCGGGCGGCGGCGGGCTGTGCCTGCACACGATCATCCCTCACCCCTCCGACCCCAAGATCATGGGGGTGGCGATCTCCACGGGCGGCTTCTACCGCACGGCCGACGGCGGCCTGTCGTGGGAGGCGGCCAACCAGGGCATCCGCGCTCGTTTCATGCCCGAAGGTCAGCAATATCCGGAGTTCGGGCAGTGCGTCCACAAGGTCGCCATGCATCCGTCCCGGCCCGACCGCCTCTTCCTGCAGCACCACTTCGGCGTCTACCGCAGCGACGACTTCGGCGGCGCCTGGCACGACATCGGCTCCTCGCTCCCGTCGGACTTCGGCTTCCCGATCGCCGTGCACCCGTCGCGCCCCGACACGGTCTACGTCCTGCCGCTCAACGCCGACATGGACCGCACGCCGGTCGACCATCGCTACCGCGTCTATCGCAGTGACGACGCCGGAGCCACGTGGCAGCCGTTCGGCCAGGGCCTGCCCGAGGAGCCGGTGTACTCGACCGTGCTCAGGGACGCGATGTCCACGTCGGAGGCGGGGTTGTTCTTCGGCACGCGCGACGGCGAGGTCTACTGCTCGCGCGACGACGGCGAGACGTGGTCGCTGGTCGCCCGCCACCTGCCCGACGTGCTGACCGTGCGCGCGGCGGTGCTCTGATCGTGGCCGGCCCCGTGACGATGGTCGTTTTCGTGCTGCCCAGCACGCTGCGGCGGTGGGTGAGCGGGCGCACGGAGGTCAAGGTCTTCGCCGTCGGCGCCGACCGCGACTCCCCGCCCACCCTGGGCTCCGCCCTCGACATGCTGCGCCGCACGCACCCGCTGCTGGAGGAGCGGCTGCGCGACGACTACGGCCGCATCCGCAGGCACATCCGCATGATCGTGTGCGGCGAGAACGCCCGCGGCCTCGGCGGCCTCAACTGCGCCCTGCCTCCAGGCGCCGAGGTCTACGTGATGCCCGCCCTCGCCTGAACCCCGCGCCGTCTGTGGCCTCGCGTTGACGGGCTCCCAGGCCCGCGCCGTCAGGTGACGGCACGATCCAGGACGAGGCGCTCACGGCCGCAGATCGAGCCTGCGGCGCGAGGGCGCCACCGCCGTGGAGGCCGGGGCGCACTGGAGGCCGGGGCACTCTGGAGGCCGGGGCCCGCGCCCCGTATCTGGGGCCGGTTCCCCGAGGCCAGGGCGCGCCCCGAGGCAGCCCGGGACCGGTTCCCCGAGGCCAGAGGCCGGTTCCCCGTGTCCGTGTGGCGGAGGTCCAGGACGTAGCCCGGAGGCGGGCCTGTCCCGAGGAGGGGCAGGGTGGGTCAGACCTTGCGCCAGCCTGGGATCCAGGCCCCGTCCTCGACGACGTAGTCGCCGAAGAGTGCGGGGGCCTCCTGGCGCATGAGCTCGCCGATGCGCTGGAACAGCAGGCGAATCTCCTCCTCCGCGCCGACCGCGGTGCGGGCCTCGATCGTGTGCCGCAGCGTGCGCACGTTCGCGGTCCACACCAGCCCGGTCGCCACGCCCTCAGGGGCGAACCTGCGCATGAACGACGTGCGATGCTTCTTCTCCGAGAACGGCACGCCCTCCTCGTCGAGCCCGAAGTGATCGGCCATCCACAGCTGGAACTGCTCCAGCTGCTCCAGCACGGCCGTGGCCCGCTTCATCAACTCGTCGTCTTCCCGCGCCCACTCCGGGAACCAGAACGGCAGCTCGTCAAGGCGGACGAACCGCAGCGACTCCTGGGAGATCGCCACGCCGGGGCGATGCCTGACAAGTTCATGAGTCAGAACACGGCTCACATTGTGCAACACGAAGCTGAAACTGACGTGTTCAAGGACGGACCCGTGCGCGCTGGCCAGGATGTTACGCAGATAGTCGTCCTGGTTTTCCCTGATGCGCACCACGTTGGGGTTGAGCCCCGGCTCGAAGGAGCGGTAGCAGAGCCGGCCGGCGAACTCGGCGAGGTTCTGCGCGTCGAGGTCGCCGCGGTCGAGCCGCTCCAGCCAGCTCTCTCCGCCGACCTCGGCCAGGTAGCGGGCCAGCTCGTCGTAGTCGAGCGCCGGACGGGCGACGATGAAGACCTCGGGTTCGACAGTGCGCATGGGGAGCCCCCGCTCGGATCGGGTGTGTTGTGACGGCCTCAAGCAAACCAGCTCACGCGCCTCGGCGCGAGTCGGCCTCGCCCGCGCACAGCAAGGGTACGGCGGACGTCCGAGCAGGTCAGCAGTGACACAAAGAAATACTTGTCCCTTCAAGCATTTGGGTCTGCAGTCGAGGCTCCCCGAGAAACTTGAAGGGTCAAGCTATGAACGTCTTCCTCTGGGTCGTGCAGGGCCTGCTCGCCGTCGCGTTCCTCGCCGCAGGCGCCGGGAAGCTCAGCCAGCCCAAGGAGCGGCTCCAGCCGCGCATGCCGTACGTCGAGGATTTCAGCCAGCAGCAGATCAGAGGGATCGGCGCGCTGGAGGTGCTCGGCGCGCTGGGCCTGGTGCTGCCGTGGGCCACCGGGATCGCGCCCGTCCTCACCCCCATCGCCGCCGCGGGGCTCGGGATCATGATGATCGTCGCAGCGCAGGTGCATCGGAGGCGGAAGGAGAACTTCGCGGTTAATCTGGTCTTGCTGGCGATGGCCGTCGTCATCGTGGTGGGACGCATCTGACCGTGGGGGTTCCGGTTGGTCGAAGGGCTCGGCGAGGACGAGCAGCGTGCGTGGCAGGGCCTGCTCGCGGTCATGCTCGTCGGCATCCCGCAGGTGGAGCGCACCTTCCGGGCCCACGGCCTGGTCCACATCGAGTACGGCCTGCTCAACGAGCTGGCCACCCGCCCGCTGCGGCTGAGCGACCTGGCCGCCGTCGGGAACGTGTCGATCAGCCGGCTCAGCCACCGGGTGAGCAAGCTCGTGGACCGCGGCTACGTACGGCTGCGCCCGGACGCCAGCGACGGCCGGGCCAGCGTTGCGGAGATCACCGACGAGGGGCGGGCGGTCATCGCGGCGATCGCCCCGCAGCACGCCCGCGCGCTGCGCGAGATCCTCTTCGACCACCTGACGCCGGAGCAGACGGCCGCCCTGGCCGACGCCATGCAGGTCGTCGGCACCAAGCTCGGCGCCTGCCTCGACGGCCGCCCCCACCACTGACCCACCGCCCCGGTCTGCTTTCGAATACAGCCGGCACCACTGAGTGCAGCCGCACGGTAGGCATCCCCGCCCAGGCCTCCGCCTGGCCGTGCGGCCCACGGGGAACTGCCCCCTGCCACCTCATAAGCTCAGTCGGTGCTGACCTTCGCCTTCGATGTCGGGGAAACCATCCTCCGCGACGACCGTTACTGGGCCTCCTGGGCTGACTGGCTCAATGTCCCCCGGCACACGCTGTCCGCCCTCGTGGGCGCCGTCGTCGCGCAAGGCCGAGACAACGCCGACGCCCTCAGGTTGCTGCGCCCCGGCATCGACCTGGACGCCGAATACGCCGCACGCGAGGCCGCAGGCCGGGGCGAACGTATCGAGGAGGAAGACCTGTATCCCGACGTCCGGCGAGCACTGACCGATCTCCGCGCGGCCGGCCACCGCGTTCTGATCGCCGGAAACCAAACGGTCCGCGCAGCCGAGCTGCTCCGCGCGCTCGACCTCCCGGTCGACGCGATCGCCACCTCCGGTGAGTGGGGCGTGGCCAAGCCTCGGCCAGAGTTCTTCACCCGGCTGACCCACTTCGCTGAAACCACGCCCGACCAGATCGTGTACGTGGGCGACCACCCCGCCAACGACATCACCCCGGCACAAGCCGCCGGGCTCCGGACCGCCCATATCCAGCGCGGCCCGTGGGGGCACCTGTGGGCTGACGAGCCGGAGGCGGCAGCGGCCGACTGGCGCATCAGCACGTTGACCGAGCTGGCCGCGCTCGCCACTGAATAGTCCACGCCGAGGCCCTGCTCAACGTCACCACGTCGCTACAGTCCGAGACGAACGCCTTACGCTGGAGGCCCATGCCCTCAGCCCCCGCGGCGGAATCGGCAAGCGCATCGCCTACCACCGAAGCGTCGCCCCGCCTCCCATCCCGCCTTGTCCGCAGCCATGGCCGCCTACGACGTGCCCCACGACGCCCGCCAATGAGCCGACTCGCGGAACTCAACGAGAAGGTGCGCTGTGGGGGCCAAAAGCCGATCGCCGTCCGGCACGCCCCCACAGTCTGGATCGCGGCCGTGGTGGGCCGATTATCCGCGAGGAGGACTTCACAATCGGTAGATCCGGCGCGCGTTCGCCGAGCCGATCATGTGGGCGATCCTGGCCGCGTCGCCCGGGCTCCACTCCCCCGCGCCGACCCTGGCCGCGAGCGCCGCGCCCAGCGCCTGCCGGTAGTAGAGGGCGCCCAGCAGACAGCTCTCGGCCACGCCCCGGCAGCCGGAGCTGAACAGCAGCTTGTGGAACGGCGCCAGCTCCAGCAGCTCCTCCATGACGCGGGCCGAGGCGGCGGCGGTGTGCGGCAGCGCGAGACCGACGTCGACGTAGACGTGCGGGTAGCGGCCGGCGAGGTAGGCGGCGTGGCGGTGGAACGGGTAGCAGTGCAGGAGGATCATCGGCACCCCGGCCGGTTGCAGCGCGGCGACCAGCGTGGTCAGCCTGGCCGGGTCCGTGCGGTGCAGGTCGGGCCCGGCGGTGCCCTGTTCGCAGCCGAAGCCGGTGTGGAACTGGACGGGCAGCGCGCGTTCCCTGGCCACGTCGATCGCGCTCCACAGCAGGTGGCGCAGCAGGATCGGGTCGGTGAGGGGCTCCTTGGGCGCGGCCAGCCGCCGGTTGGCCGCCGCGATCACCGACCCCCTGCTGGGCCGGGCCGGGTCGAAGTCGAGGCCGCACAGGGCGGCGATGACGGTCTTGAGCCCGACCGCACGGGCGGCCCTGGCGGTCAGCTCCTCGCCCAGGCTGTCGAGGTAGTCGACGGCGACCTGGGCGACCTCGGCCACGTCGCGCTCGATCTGCTCGACCCTGACCAGCTCGTCGGCCGCCGCACCGCCGTGGCGGCCCATCTCGGCGGCCGACAGCAGCTCGGCGTCCCCCGCGTTGACGTCCATTGGCGCCGTGTCGACCAGGAACGCCACCACTCCGGCCGCGGCCAGCAGCCGTCTGTTGACCTCGGCGGCGCCGAGCTCGGCCCGGCGGGCGAGGTAGACGGCGGGCGGGGCGTGCGGCTCCAGGTCGAGCAGGGGCGCGCACCAGCGGCGCAGCGCCAGCCCGAACGGCGTGTCGAAATGGGTGGTGCCCGGCGGCGACGCGCCGCCGCCCTCGTTGATGAGCAGCTCGAACTGCGCCCTGGTCAGGTCGTCTCGCCGTACTCCGTGACAGTGGTGGTCGACGAGCGGGGCGAGCAGCGCGTCACGCACCGTGTCGGGTAGATCGACGGAGAGCAGCATGCGGAGACTCTAAGGGAGCTCCGCATGCCGCGCCGCAGTTTTACCGAAGGTCCACGGGGAGCCTTGGGCCTTCAGGCCGGGAATGAACGCGGCCCCCGATAGGGGTGCCTGGCAGCAGGAAGTCCGGAGCCCAGACCAAGGACCTCAGGTCGGGCGGCGCTGCTATTCGGCAAAGCCCGCTACACCGGCGGTGTCGTCGTCACGATCCACCCGGCGCACACGTCACACCGGGTCGGCTGAAGCGTCAAGCGTCCCCTTCCACAGCTCGGGGCGCGGACGCGCCCCGAGCTCCTGCCGAAGGCAGCACGGGAATCCTCGTCCTTCAGGGCGAGGAACAGGTCAAGGAGCCGCTTTGTCGGGCCGCTCCGAGATGCGCACGGCGTTGACGATCGTCGAGCCCTGGCGGGTGGCGAAACGCACGTTGAGCTGGCCGTCGGTGACCTTCACCGTGTACTGCCGGGTGACGGCCGTGTACGTGCCCGCCTCCAGGGCCAGGTCGAGCGCCGGGATCGCCAGCTGCCCCTCGACCAGCACGTCGAACACGCGCTTGCCCATCTGCGTGTTCCGGATCTCGGCGAAGTCCAGCTCGACGGTGTACGTCCCGGCGGGCACGCCGTCGAAGCGGTACTCCAGCATGCCCTCGCGGGCGGTCCTGAACAGGGCCTGGTCGTCGGTCCCCGCGATGGTCCTGGACGTGCTCTGCGTCCTGTTCTGGGTGGCGACGTAGCCGTGGGAGCCCTGGACGTACTTGCGGTCGGCCGTCCACGCGTCGCCGGCGGCGTCGGTCAGGCCCTTGCCTGCGCCCACGTCGATCGCCACCTGGTGCTTGGGCACCACGACCCGCACCGTGATCTCGAGGGTCGGCTGGCGGCCGCTGGCCGACTTGACGAGCAGCTTGCCCGCCCGGAACGTGCCGGGCGCGACCCCGGCGCTGGACACGGTGACCCGCAGCGTCACCGCCTGCCCCTTGGCCAGCTCGCCCGCCGCCGGCGTCACGCTCGCCCAGGTCTCCCCGGTGACCGTGTACGCGGTCGGCGAGCCCAGGTTCGTCAGCTCCAGCGTCCGCGTGCGGGTGGCCTCGCCCGGCATGACCACGGTCAGCTCCGCGGCCGACGCGCTCACCCGGCCGGTGATCAGGGCCGTGTCGATCCGCGTCACCGTGCCGGGCGCCACCGTGACGGTCTTCGTGAAGGTGCCGTAGTGCTCCTTGGACACCACGACCTCGTAGTCGCCGGCCGGCACCTGGCCGTAGAAGGCGCCGTCCGCGCCTGTCGTGAACGTCGCCACGTCCCCGAGCCGGACCGTCGCGCCCGCCAGGGGGTCGCCGTCGTTGGCGTCGGTGACCGCGCCGGTGACCAGGCCGTGCCTGCTGGCCGTGAAAGCGATGCCCTGCCCGGCCGACAGCGCCGCCTCCTCATAGGAGTACAGCAGCGCGTCCGTCCCGGTGGCGTTCTCGATGCCGACCGTGGCGCTGGTTCCCTGCTCGCGCTCGCTCTCGACGTCCTTGTACCGGAACCCGATCGAGCCGTCCTCGCCCAGCAGCGCCGCGAAGGAGATCCGCTGCGCGGTGTCGTTGTAGAAGGTGACGTTGCGCCACTCCACGACGAACACCCGGTGCGGCGCCGTGCCCGTCACCGCCGTGTAGATCCCGGCCTGGGCGTCCACGGTCAGGTCATCCCAGTACGGGTAGATGGCGTTGTTCGGGGTGCTGGTGGTGGGCAGCCGGCCGTTGCTCGCGGTGACGATCTTGTCCGGGGCGAACGTGACGAACCCGTTGGTGCCGATCCACGCCTTGTTCTGCCCCGTGCCGTAGAACGGGACCGGGAACGGCAGCGTCACCTGAACGGCCTCGTCGTCGCCGGTCAGCGCCAGCTTCTCGGTGCCCGCCACGTACGCCTGCGCGCCGCCGCGGCACGTGTAGCCGAAGCCGTCGCCGCGCAGCGGCAGCTCCACGTCCTTGACGACGACATCCCCGGGGTCGCCGGCCACCGTCACCGCCGAGGTCGCGCCGCTGGAGCAGCGGGACGCCGGCGTGATCGTCAGGTCGTAGGTCCCGTGCGGCAGCGTCAGGCTGTAGCGGCCGCCCGCGTCGGTGACCGCGCTGACCGGCGTGCCGGCGGCCAGCACCGTCGCGCCGGGCTCCGGCGTGCCGGCCGTGGTGACCGTGCCGGACACCACGCCCGTCGGCTTCCGCGTCATCGTCACGTCCGCGGTCGTGGCCTGCCCGGCGGTGATCGCCGCGGTCGCGGTGGCCGCGCCGTAGCCGAACTTGGCCGCCGTGATTTCATACTCGCCGGCCAGCAGGCGTGGGATGGCGTACCTGCCGTCCGCACCGGTGGTGACCGTGCGGCTCATCGGGCCGGACACCGTGACGGTGACCCCGGCGACCGGCGCGCCCTCCGCGGTGACCGTGCCGCTCAGGTCGCCCACGTCCCCGGCGGGGGCGGCGCGGACGGCGGCGTACGCGTCGAGCCTGCCCTCGCCCCAGATGTTGTTGTCGGCCGCGGTGCCGCCGCAGGCGGTGTCGTCGACGTCGATGGCCGTGGTGTCGAGCAGCGGGCGGGTGGCCGCCACGTCGCCCTGCAGCCCGGGCGAGGCCGACCAGATCAGCGCCACCGTGGCCGCCACGTGGGGCGAGGCCATGGACGTGCCCGTGTAGCTGTCGTAGGAACCGCCGGGCGTGGAGGAGCGCACGTTGACGGCGGGCGCGGCGATGTTCGGCTTGATCTCGCCGCCCTCGCCCTCGCCCTTGCTCGACCGGTTGTACAGCGCGTTGTTGACGTCGAAGCCGCCCGCGCTGTAGCTGATCGCGTACTGGCCGGGCGAGCCGGAGGTGTCGCAGGCCGGGCCCTCGTTGCCGTTGGCGAACGCCGGGAAGATCCCCGCCGCGATCCACGCCTCGACCGTCTCCTTGTACCAGGGGTCGAACCCGTCGCCGCCCCAGGAGTTGTTGACGATGTCCGGCGCCAGGTCCGGGCGCGGGTTGCGGCCGGACAGGTCGGTGGGCGCCAGGATCCACTGGCCGGCCGCCAGCAGGGAGGCGTCGGTGCAGGTGTTGAGCTCACAGCCCTTGGCGGCGATCCACTTCGCGCCCGGCGCGACGCCGATGCCGTTGGCGCCGGCCATGGTGCCCGTGACGTGCGTGCCGTGGCCGTTGTTGTCGCACGGCGCGGAGGTCGGGCAGACGCGTGCCGGGTCGAACCAGTTGTAGTCGTGGGTCACCGAGCCGTCCGGGTTCCTGCCCCGGTAGCTCGCGGCCAGCTCCGGATGGTCGAACTGGGCGCCGGAGTCGATGGTGGCCACGACGATGCCCTCGCCCCGGTTGCCCGTCTCCGACCACACGCGCGGGGCGCCGACGCGGTCGATGTTCCATTCGACCGCGTTCGCCTTCGCCTCGGCCTTCCCCGGCACGGGCTCCGGTAACGAGAGCGTGCGGACCGGCTCGAGGCGCTCCACCTCGGCGAGCTTGGCGATCTCGCCGGCCAGCTTCTCGTCGGCGGTCACGCGTACGGCGTTGACGATCCAGTAGGAGGTGTAGTCGGCGTCACGGGCGTCGAGCAGCTTGCGCAGGCCCTGCTGGGAGGTCTCGGCCCGCTCGGTCTTGGCCTCGAAGACCAGCTCGGCCCTGGCCTGCTTGGTGGCGGCCCGGCGGGCGCCGCTCAGGTCGGCGGCCCCCTTCATCCGGACCCAGAAGGTGGCCTTGCCGTCCTGGTCCAGCTCGGCCTGGACGGTCTTGTCGATCTTGCCTGGGTCCGGCGCCGCGTGGACCGCGGCCTGCGGGACGAATAAACCGGCGACGGTGATGATCCCGGCCAGGATCGCACGCCGGCGGAGGGTGGGGGGCACGCGCTCTCCTTCACGACATTGGGGGAGAGGTGATCTTTACGCCTCTGTCGAGAAGGGTGAAGCGATCTTGTCGGGAAAGCAAGGGCCGTCGTGAAATGTAACGTGACTGGCTGAAATGTAATCTGGTCAGCCGCCGTGCCGGTCGCGGTGGCCCACCTGCTTCATGATCGCCATGAAGTACGCCTTGATCTCGGCGGGGGACTCGTCGTCCGGACGGCTCACGAGATGGTTGATCACCGCGGCGTTCAGCATCTCCGCCACCACGTCGGCGTCCAGCTCCGCGGGCAGCTCACCGAGGTCGCGCGCGCGGAGGAGCATCTCGCGCACCACCGCCCTGCGCCGCCCGCTGTTGACCTTGTGGTAGGTCGTCAGCAGCTCCGGATAGTCGTCCACGGAGGAGAAGATGCGGCGCAGCAGGCGGCGCAGGCGCGGCACGGCCAGATAGGCCCCCCAGTCCTCGAACATGTGGTCCAGGTCGCGCCAGCCGGTGAAGGCCGGGTCGTTGTCGTGCAGCGCCCACTGCAGGGTCCGCAGGAGCAGCGCCGTCTTGTCGGGGTAGCGCCGGTAGACCGTCGCACGCGTCACCCCCGCCCGGCGGGCGACCTGCTCGATGCTGGTCTGCTCGGCGCCCACCTCGATCAGGAGGTCGAGCGCGGCGGTCAGGATGGCCGTGTCGGCCTCCTGGCTGCGCGGCCTCCCCGCTGATCGAGGTGCGCTCGTCGTCATCTCTGTCGGGTCACCATCTTGTCGAAGAGCCGGTCGGGCAGGATTCTATTGAGCCGCAGCAGCAGCTTGGCGTACTGGCCGACCGCGTAGCGCGGCCTTGGATCGGGCGCGGTGACGATCTCCCTGACAGCCCTGGCCACCACGACCGGGTCGGAGCCCGTTCGGTCCCGCTGGAAGGCCTGTTCCGCGCGCCGCGCCATCCACTCCGCGACCTTCGCGTACGGCCCGCCGCCCGAGTATTCGCGCAGCTGGCGAGGCGTGTCGTCCTCGAACCCCGTCTTGATGATCCCAGGCTGGACCACCACGACCCGCACCCCGAACGGCGTGACCTCCTGCCGGAGCGTGTCCGAGAACGCCTCCAGCGCGTGCTTGGAGGCGTAGTACCATGCGCCCAGCGGCAGGGCGATCTCGCCGCCGATCGAGGAGACGTTCACGATCGTGCCCTGCCCCTGCTCGCGCATGTGCGGCAGGACGAGCTGGGTCAGCCGGGCCAGGCCGAAGAGGTTGACCTCGAACACCCGCCTGGCCTCCGCGACCGGCACCTCCTCGACGGAGCCGTGCACGGCGGTGCCGGCGTTGTTGACCAGCACGTCGATCCGATGCTCCTTCGCCAGGACGCTGTGCACCGCGCGTTCGAGTTCGGCCTCGTCGCTGACGTCCGTCCCGATCGCGTGCCCGCCCGCGGACTCGATCGCGGCCATCTGCTCCACGCGCCGCGCCAGGCCGTACACGGTATGGCCGGCCCGCAGCAGCTCCAGCGCGGTGGCCAGGCCGATGCCCGCAGAGGCTCCGGTGACCAGGCAGACCTTTCCCGCCACGTCAGCGCTCCTCGTCCCACGTCACCGGCAGGCTGTGCACGCCGTGGATCAGCATGTCCATGCTCCGCACCGGCACGTCCTCGGGCGGGACGGCCAGCCGCAGCGAGGGGAACCTGACGAACAACGCGGGGAAGGCCGCGCGCATCTCCACCCGGGCGAGGTGCTGGCCGAGGCACTGGTGGACGCCGTGGCCGAAGCCGAGGTGGCCGGTCGTGGACCGGGTCAGGTCCAGGGCGCCGGGGTCGGGGAAGCGCCCCGGGTCGCGGTTGGCGGCCGCGATCGCGACGGTGACGGTCTCTCCGGCCCGCACCGTCTCACCGCCCAGCTCGACGTCCTCCAGCGCGGTCCGCACCAGGTAGGGGGTGATGCTCAGGTAGCGCAGCAGCTCCTCGACCCCCTGCTCGGGCCGGGCACGCAGCACGGCGATCTGCCCGGGATGGCGCAGCAGCGCGAACGTGCCCAGGGCCAGCATGTTGGAGGTGGTGTCGAGCCCGGCGCCCAGCAGCAGGAACCCGATGGTGGTCAGCTCGTCGTCGGTCAGGTCGCTCTTGGTGAGCCCGCTGAGCAGGTCGTCTGTGGGTGCGCTCCGCTTGGCCTGGACCAGCTCGGCCATGTGGGCCGTCATCGCCAGGTAGGCGTCGACGGTCTCGTCCCGAGGAACGTCGGTGCGGATCAGCCTGGCGGCCTGCTCCCGGAACCGTCGCCGATCCTCCTCCGGCACGCCGAGCAGCTCGCAGATCACCACCGCCGGGATGGGCGCGGCGAACGCCTCCACAAGGTCCGCGGGCGGCCCCTGCCGCTCCGTCTCGTCCAGGAACACCTCGGTGACCTTCTGGATGTGCCCGGTCAGCAGCCGCATCCTGCGCACGGTGAACTCGCCGGTGAGCAGGCGGCGGTAGCGGCCGTGCTCCGGCGGGTCCATCTCGTGGAACATCCCGGGTCGCGCCGGTGGCCGGGCCGGCTCCCCAGGGCGCTCGACAGGCAGCACGACCGCCTCGGTCTCGGTCATCTCGGTTCTCCTTCGTACAGCGATAAGAATACAGTACAGGTCTGTATTCAAATGCGCGTACGGCGGGTCGCGTTGCGCGATCTTGAATGGCCGGTTAACCTGTCGGCATGCGAAATCACGCTCAGCTCCAGTGGTGGCGCCGCTCCTAGGCGGCGCGAGTTTCGCATTCCTCAACGGACGGCCGCCCCGGATGGCGGCCTTTCTCGTGTCCGCCCCCGGGGCTCGATCATGTGACGTGATAAGGGGCAGCAAGTGGAGACCAGCGGATATACCACCGCCGGGGGCATCGGCGTCGAGCGCGAGGCGCGTGAGGTCGACGAGGCCGCCCTCGAAGAGATCGTGACGGCCCTCGGCGAACGGCGCGGCGGCGCCTTCTCCTCGGGCATGGACTACCCGGGCCGCTACAGCCGATGGGCCTTCGGCTACGTCGATCCGTGCCTGGAGCTGGTCGCCAAGGGGCGCACCATCGCGGCCACCGCGCTCAACGAGCGCGGCCGGGTCGTGCTGCCCGCCGTGGCCTCCTGCCTGCTGGCCGCGGGCAAGCCGGTCGCCGAGCCCACGGCCGACCATGTCGAGGTGTACGTCCCCGAGTCGGAAGACCTGCTGCCCGAGGAGATGCGCAGCCGCCGGCCCACCGTCTTCACCGCGATCCGCGAGGTCATCGCCGCCTTCCGCGGCGACGACCCGCACCTCGGCCTCTACGGCGCCTTCGGCTACGACCTGGCCTTCCAGTTCGAGCCCATCAGGCAGGAGCTCGTACGCCCCGACGACCAGCGCGACCTCGTGCTCCACCTGCCCGACCGGCTCGTCGTGATCGACCGGCAGCGCGAGACGTGCGTCGAATACCGCTACGAGTTCACCGTCGACGGGTCCACCACCCGCGGCCTCGAGCGCACCGGCGCCGCCACCCCCATCCAGGCCCCCGGCGAGCTGCCGCCCAACCCCAAAAAGGGCGACTACGCCAAGGTCGTCGCCGCCGCCAAGGAGAAGTTCAAGCGCGGCGACCTGTTCGAGGTCGTGCCCGGCCAGGTCTTCCACGCCGCCTGCACCGACCCGGCCGCCTTCTACCGCGGCCTGCGCCAGAGCAACCCGGCGCCGTACGAGTTCATCATCAGCCTCGGCCAGGGCGAGCACCTGGTCGGCGCCTCGCCCGAGATGTACGTCCGGGTCACCGGCGACCGCGTCGAGACCTGCCCCATCTCCGGCACGATCGCCCGCGGCAGCAACCCGGTCGAGGACGCCGAGGCCATCCGCACGCTCCTCTCCAGCGTCAAGGAGGAGTCGGAGCTGACCATGTGCACCGACGTCGACCGCAACGACAAGTCGCGCATCTGCGTCCCAGGCACGGTCAAGGTCATCGGCCGCCGCCAGATCGAGCTCTACTCCCGCCTCATCCACACCGTCGACCACATCGAGGGCCGCCTGCGCCCCGAGTTCGACGCCCTCGACGCCTTCCTCACCCACATGTGGGCCGTCACCGTCACCGGCGCCCCCAAGACGTGGGCCATGCAGTTCATCGAGGACCACGAGGCCACCACCCGCCGCTGGTACGGCGGCGCCATCGGCTTCATCGGCTTCGACGGCTCCATGAACACCGGCCTCACGCTGCGCACCGCCCAGATCAAGAACGGCGTGGCGACCGTCCGGGCCGGCGCCACGCTGCTGTTCGACTCCGACCCCGAGTCCGAGGAGCGCGAGACCGAGCTCAAGGCCAGCGCCCTGCTCGGCGCCCTGGCCGCGGTCAACCAGCCCGGCGCCGTCCCGGTCGCCGAGCCCAGGCCGCAGCCGGGCCAGGGCATGAAGGTGCTGCTCGTCGACCACGAGGACTCCTTCGTCAACACCCTGGCCGACTACTTCCGCCAGGAGGGCGCCGACGTCGTGACGCTGCGCCACGGCTTCCCAACCCACATGATCGACGAGATCGGGCCCGACCTCGTGGTGCTCTCGCCAGGGCCCGGCTGGCCGACCGACTTCGGCATGGCCGCGCTGATCGACGAGATCTACGCCCGCGACCTGCCGGTCTTCGGCGTCTGCCTGGGCCTGCAGGCCATGGTCGAGCAGGCCGGCGGCACGCTCGAGCTGCTCGACTACCCCGAGCACGGCAAGCGCGGCCAGGTCACGCGCCTGGGCGACAGCGCGCTGCTGGAGGGGCTGCCCGAACAGTTCACCGCGGCCCGCTACCACTCGCTGCACGCCAAGCGGCCGGGCGTCGTCGGCTTCACCCCGACCGCGCTCACCCCGGACGGCAACGTCATGGCCATCGAGGACGTCGAGCGGCGCCGCTTCGCCGTGCAGTTCCACCCGGAGTCGATCCTGACCCAGGAGGGCGGCGCGGGCGCCAAGATCATCGCGAACGTGCTGCGGCTCTGCCGCCGTTCTTGACCCGTGCCCGAGCCCGCCCCGGGCGAAATCCCGGGGCGGGATCATCCGCAACGCCCGCATCAACGAAGAAAGGGGCAAGGCAGCACTCACATAAGGAGTTCCGATGCGAAAGCATGTTGCGCTCGCCCTCGCCGTGCTCGGGGCGGGCGCGGTTCTGGCCTCGCCCGCCCAGGCGCAGGCCCGCAGCGCCGGCCCGATCGTGGCCGGCCTCACGACCGCCGGCGACCTGGTGGTCTTCCCCGCCGACCGGCCGGGCGACGTGGACCGGGCCGGCCGGATCAGCGGCCTCAGGGGCGACAGGAAGGTCGTCGGCATCGACTACCGGGTGCAGGACCGCAAGCTGTACGCGGTCGGCGACCGGGGCGGGATCTACACGCTGGACGGCCGGGCGCGGGCGACCAAGGTGTCGCAGCTGACCGTCGCGCTCAAGGGCAGGACGTTCGGCGTCGACTTCAACCCGGCCGCCAACCGGCTGCGCGTCATCAGCGACACCGGCCAGAACCTGCGCCACAACCTGGACGACCCGAACGGCGCCCCGGCCAGGGACACCACCGCGAACGACGGCACGCTCACCAACCCGCCAGCGCCGCCCGCCACGGCCGGGGCGACCGCGACCGGCGTGACCGCCGCCGGATACACCAACAACGATCTGAACGCGGCCACCGCGACGACCCTGTTCGACCTGGACACCATGGGCGACCAGGTGTCCGCGCAGTCCCCCGCCAACGCGGGCAACCTGGCGCCCACCGGCAAGCTGGGCGTGGAGGCCGCCACCGACGCCGGCTTCGACATCTACAGCCGGCTGCGGAACGGCGTGACGGTGTCCAACACCGCCTACGCCGCGATCAAGGTGAGGGGTGCCTACCGCTTGTTCTCGGTCGACGTGCTGACCGGCAGGGCGGCCCTGCTCGGAACGTTCCCGGCCAACCGTCAGGTGAGCGACATCGCCGTCCAGCTGGACCGCTAACCCCGTTTTCCGCCCTTCACTGCGCCTGACCACCGGTTCCCCCTGCCCCACCGCACTTCGGCGGAGGTCCCTTGAGGAGGGAGGGAAGTGCGGACATCCCTTGAAGAGGGACGGAATTCCGGCGGAGGGGCGTGCGGCTCGGGGGTTTCTCTCGGAGACGGGCTGGTCGGCGCGGCCCTCGGGGATGCGCCCGGGCTACCGCACACCGGGCGGCATCTGTTACTCATGAGTACATGAGACGCGTGCGGCTCGAGCGTGATCTTCCAGTGCCGATGCTCGACGGCGTGACGCTGCTGGCCGACCACTACGCCCCGCCCGGTGGAAGGCCGGCACCCGTCGTCCTGATGCGCTCCCCCTACGGCAGGCGCGGCCTGTTCGGGCTGTTCGGCCGCGGCTTCGCCCGGCAGGGCCTGCACGTCGTGATCCAGAGCTGCCGAGGCGGCTTCGGCTCGGGCGGCCTGCTCGATCCGCTCCGCGACGAGCACGACGACGGGCTGTCCACCGTCGAGTGGCTGCGCCGGCAGCCCTGGTACGGCGGCTCGTTCGCGATGTTCGGCCCCTCCTACCTGGGCTACACGCAGTGGGCGATCGCGCCCTACGCCGGCCCCGACCTCAGGGCCATGGCCATGCAGATCACCGCCTCCCAGTTCAGGGACGCCGCCTACGTGGGCGGCGCGTTCGCGCTGGAGTCGGCGCTCAGCTGGACCACGCTCACCGACGGCATGATGCGCCGCTTCGGCGGCGCGGCCATGTGGACCGCGCCCCGGCACACCCGCAAGGCCGTGCTGACCGGCCGTCCGGTGGCCGAGCTTGACCTGGCCTCGGCGGGCCGGCCGCTGCGCTTCTTTCAGGACCTGGTGGCCCACCACGCGGACCCGGCCGGGCCGTACTGGAGCCAGCGCGACTTCTCCCCGCGGGTGGGCGAGGTGGACGCGGCCGTCACCATGCTGGGCGGCTGGTACGACGTCTTCCTGCCGTGGCAGCTCAAGGACTACGCCGCCATGCGGACGGCGGGCCGGCGGCCGTACCTGACGATCGGCCCGTGGTACCACGTCGACACACGTCACGTGTGGCCCACGATGGCGGAGGCGTCGGCGTGGTTCCGCGCGCACCTGCTGGGCGACCCGTCGCGGCTGCGGCCCGACCCCGTGCGGATCTACGTGACCGGGGCCGGGGAGTGGCGCGACTACCCCGACTGGCCGGTGCCGGGCATGCGCGAGCAGCGCTGGCACCTGCAGCACGGGTTCGGGCTCGGCGTGGACGGCCCGCTCGAGGCCGGGCCCGACCGGTTCCGCTACCACCCCGAACACCCGACGCCGGTCATCGGCGGGCCGACGCTGCTGAGCGACTCCCGGCCGCGTGACCAGCGGCGGCTGGAGCAGCGGCGCGACGTGCTGGTCTACAGCTCGCCCGCGCTGGAGTCGGACGTGGAGGCGATCGGCCCGGTGCGGGCCGAGATGTTCGTGCGGTCGAGCACCCCGTACGTCGACGTCGTGGTGCGGGTGTGCGACGTGTGGCCGGACGGGCGCTCGTTCAACGTGTGCGAGGGCGTGCGCCGCCTCGGACCCACCTCCGATGACGTCCGACGGGTGGAGGTGGACCTGTGGCCGATCGCGCACCGGTTCCGGCGCGACCACCGGATCCGGGTGCACGTGGCGGCCGGGGCGTACCCGACGATCGCCCGCAATCCCGGCACCGGCGATCCGCTCGGCGCGGGCGGCCCGATGGTGCCCAACGACGTCGAGGTCTACCACTCCCCCGGCCGTCCCTCCGCCGTGGTGTTGCCGCTGTGCGCGCCTCGCGGCTGATGTCCCTGGTCCTGCTGCTGCAGGGCCGGGGCGGGATGACGGCGGCCGAGCTGGCCAAGGAGCTGGAGGTCTCCGAGCGCACCGTGCACCGCGACGTGGTCGCGCTGTCGGCGGCCGGCGTGCCGGTGTACGCCGACCGGGGCCGGCGCGGCGGCTACCGGCTGCTCGACGGCTACCGCACCCGGCTGACCGGGCTGGACCGGGCCGAGGCCGAGGCGCTGTTCCTGTCGGGCGTGCCGGCCGCGATGCGCGAGATGGGGCTGCAGGACGTGGCGGCGACCGCCCGGCTGAAGGCGGCCGCCGCCCTGTCCCCCGCCCTGCGCGACGCGCCCGCCACCGCGGCGCAGCGCTTCCACCTGGACGCGCCCGGCTGGTTCGCCGCCGGCGACCCGCCCCCGGCCGCGCTGGCGCCGCTGGCCAGGGCGGTGTGGAGCGACCGCCGCGTGCTGACCGCGTACAAGGGCAACCAGCGGACGCTGGAGCCGTACGGGCTGGTGCTGAAGGCGGGTGTCTGGTATCTCGCCGCCCGGCTCGGGACGCGGTTCCTGACCTTCCGGGTGGACCGGTTCGGCGAGGTCACCGTGCTTCCCGAGTCCTTCGACCGGGACCCTGCCTTCGACTTGGCGGCCTTCTGGGGGGAGCGGT
This sequence comes from Nonomuraea sp. SYSU D8015, assembly GCF_008065375.1. Classification (GTDB taxonomy): domain Bacteria; phylum Actinomycetota; class Actinomycetes; order Streptosporangiales; family Streptosporangiaceae; genus Nonomuraea. The sequence goes on along the minus strand of NZ_VJYI01000010.1, from coordinate 380,475 downwards.
CGGCCGAGTTCGCCCGTTCGCTGCTGCGCGAGGTGATCACCTTGAGGCTCAGCGAGGCGGGGGTGCGACTGCTGCGGCACATCGCCGACCCCGCCGCGCTGCCGGACGCGCTCGCCTCGCTCCAGCCTGACGGGACCGTGCGGCTGGCCGTGGAGTCGGTGCCCGTGGCGTACTCGCAGGTCCTGCGGTTGGGGCCGGAGGCGGAGGTGCTGGACCCGCCCGAGCTGCGGGCGATGGTCGCCGATGCCGCCGCCCGCATGGCCGGGCTCTATGATCAGCGGTAGCCGGCCGGGTCGGCTTCCCCGCCGGTCTCGACGACCTCGGTGATGTAGCGCCACACCTGCGGGCGGCTGCCGTCCACATCGGTGATCCCGTACGCCTCGGCCACCTGGCCGCTGTCCACCGACATGCCGGACCAGCGCTGCTTGTCCGGGTCGGCGGCGATGGCGGCGACGCACCGGCCGACGTAGGCCGGCGTCTCGGAGACCTGCCAGGCGCTGTCCACGCCCTTCGCCTCCCGCCAGTTGTCCTCGGTGACGCCGAAGTTCTCCAGCATCGCCTCCGACCGCAGGAATCCGGGCGTGACGGCCACCGCCGTCCCGCCGTGCGGGCGCAGGTCGTTGGACCAGGCGAACGCCAGCCGGTTCACCGACATCTTGGCCAGGTCGTAGTAGACGTTCTCCCGGTAGCGGGTCTCGTTGAACGCCCACGTGCCGTCGGTGACCTCCACGACCAGGCCGCCCTCGTTCCTGATGAGCAGCGGCAGCAGGAACCTGCTGCTTATGATGTGGGTGTCGACGGCCAGCCTGAGCAGCCGCAGCCCCTTGTCCAGGTCGTGCTTCCACACCGGGGTGGACCACTGCCACAGGTGGTCGGCCCCCCACACGTCGTTGACCAGCACGTCGAGCCGGCCCTGCTCCTCGTCCACCCGCCCGGCCAGCGCCTCGACCTGGGCGGGGTCCAAGTGGTCGACCTGGACCGCGATGCCCTTGCCGCCGGCCGCGGTGACCAGTTCGGCCGTCTCCTCGATGGTCTCCGGCCGGTTCATCTCCGAGCGCCGCTCACGCGTGCTCCGTCCCGTGCAGTAGACCGTCGCGCCGGCCGCGCCCAGCGCGACCGCTATTCCCCGTCCCGTGCCGCGGGTCGACCCCGCCACCAAAGCAATCATGCGACCGATCGTCCCCCGGAAAGAGGACACCTCGTGTCATGTTTTTCAGAGAGCCCCTGTGGTAAGCAGGTAGTTACTATGAACAGCGAATTCGAGCTCCGCGGGGTCAACCACGTCGCGCTGGTCTGCTCGGACATGAAGCAGACGGTCGACTTCTACTCCGGCGTGCTGGGCATGCCGCTGATCAAGACGATCGAGCTGCCCATGGGCTGGGGCCAGCACTTCTTCTTCGACTGCGGCGGCGGCAACGCGCTGGCGTTCTTCTGGTTCCCCGACGCGCCCGACGCCGTCCCCGGCGTGTCGGCGCCGCGCAACCTGCCCGATCGGGGCGAGCTGCTGTCGGCCGTCGGCTCCATGAACCACATCGCCTTCGACGTGCCGCCGGAGAAGATCGAGGAGTACCGCGACCGGCTCGTCGCCAAGGGCGTCGACGTGGGCGTGCTGCTCAACCACGACGACAGCGAGTTCGGCGTGGCGCCCGAGATGCACGACGGGGTGTTCGTCCGGTCGATCTACTTCAAGGACCCCGACGGCATCCTGGTCGAGTTCGCCGCCTGGACGCGCCAGGTGGGGCGGCCCGGCGACGTGCGGCACGAGCCGAAGACGGCGGCCGACAGGACCGTGTGATGCCGCGCCTGCGGCAGGTGCCGCGCGAGGAGATGACCGACCCGGTCGTGCAGTTCTTTCACGACCGGCTGTTCTCCCCCGGCCGGGAGGGCACGGCGACCGGATCGCCGGGCGACTGGTGGACGGTGTTCGCACTGGAGCCGAAGATCTTCCGGCACTGCGTCAAGGGCTTCCAGCTCTACCGCGAGTCCGCGCTCGACCCGGTGCTGCGCGAGCTGGGCCAGACCAGGGCGGGGTGGGCGCGGCAGAGCCGGTTCGTCTTCTCCCAGCACTGCAAGCAGCTGCGGGCGCTCGGCGTGCCGGACGAGAAGGTGCGGGCGATCGCCCACTGGCAGGTCAGCGACCTCTTCGACGAGCTGGAGCGGGCCGTGCTGGCCTACGCCGACGCGCTGGTGCTGGACGGCGGGCGGGTGCACGACGAGGTGTTCGCCGTGCTCAAGAGACACCTGCCGGACGAGCAGATCCTGGAGCTGACGTACATCACCTGCATGTACGAGATGCACGCGACGATGGCGCGGGCGCTGCGGCTGGAGTTCGACGACCGGCCGGATCCGGTCGTCGAGGTGCCGGCGCCCGAGGGTTACGGCACCCGCGACATCGCCGACGAGTTGACCGTTCGGCGCGAGTAATCGACCATTCGGCGATCGATGAACGGCGGGAGACCTGCCGGTAACTAATGTGCGGAGGCAGGACCTGCGCCGCCATGCCTGCATGTCTCACATATCGAGACAGCATTCCGGCATTTAGGCCAAACCGTAACATTACGGTCATTGGGTTTAATACCACCGCAAAGTTACGCTCCCTCCGTTGCTTACCGCCCACGTCAACGGAGGGTCGATGACTACCGGGGAACCCGGACACCCGCGCACCGACCGCAGTCCCTGGAACTGGCTGCTGCTCGTGCCGATCGTGCTGCCGCTGCTGACGTTCCTGTTCAACGCCGACGAGCCCCGCCTGCTGGGCTTCCCGCTGTTCTACTGGCTGCAGCTCGCCTTCATCGGCGTCGGCGTCGTGTCCACGACCATCGTCTACAGGATGACCAAATGAGCGGGCACACGACCGAGTTGGTCGTCTTCGTCCTGCTGTTCCTGATCGTCAGCGGTATGGGCTTCGTGGCCTCCCGCTGGCGGCGGCCCGAGAGCATCGAGAGCCTCAACGAGTGGGGCCTGGGCGGCCGGAACTTCGGCTCCTGGATCACGTGGTTCCTCGTGGGCGGCGACCTCTACACCGCCTACACGTTCGTCGCGGTGCCCGCGCTGGTGTTCGGCGCCGGGGCCATGGGCTTCTTCGCCGTGCCGTACACCGTGATCATCTACCCGCTGGTGTTCCTGGTCCTGATCAGGATGTGGTCGGTCTCGCACGTGCACGGGTTCGTCACGCCCGCCGACTTCGTCCGGGCCCGCTTCGGCTCGCCCACGCTGGCGCTGCTGGTGGCGATCACCGGGCTGGTGGCGACCATGCCGTACATCGCGCTGCAGCTGGTCGGCATCGAGGCCGTGCTGAAGGCCATGGGCATCACCGGGCACCTGCCGATCATCATCGCGTTCGCGATCCTGGCGGCCTACACCTACCAGTCCGGCCTGCGCGCGCCCGCGCTGATCGCCTTCGTCAAGGACACGCTGATCTACATCGTGATCCTGGCGGCGGTCATCTACATCCCGGCCAAGCTGGGCGGCTGGGGGTCGATCTTCGACGCGGCGAAGGCCAAGTTCGACGCCTCCCCCGCGCCGGGCGACGGGCTCACCCTCAACGCCGCCAACCAGCTGCAGTACATCACCCTGGCCTTCGGCTCGGCGCTGGCGCTGTTCCTCTACCCGCACAGCCTCACCGGCGTGCTGGCCTCCAAGAACCGCAACGTGATCAAGCGCAACATGTCCGCGCTGCCGGCCTACAGCCTCCTGCTCGGCCTGATCGCGCTGCTCGGCTACATGGCGATCGCCGCGGGCACCAAGCCGATCGTCGGCCCGAACGGCAGGCCCGACTCCAACACGATCGTGCCGGCGCTGTTCGACCAGATGTTCCCCGACTGGTTCACCGGCGTCGCCTACGCCGCGGTCGGCATCGGCGCGCTGGTGCCCGCGGCGATCATGTCGATCGCGGCGGCCAACCTGTTCACCCGCAACATCTACCGCGAGTACATCAACAAGCAGGCCACCGACGCCCAGGAGGCCAAGGTGTCCAAGCTGGTCTCGCTCGTGGTCAAGGTCGGCGCGGTGCTGTGCATCCTGGTGCTCGACCCGCAGTTCTCCATCGACCTGCAGCTCATCGGCGGCGTGATCATCCTGCAGACGCTGCCGTCGGTCGCGCTCGGCCTCTACACGCGCTGGTTCCACAAGGGCGGGCTGATGGCGGGCTGGGCGGCCGGCCTGGTGGTGGGCATGTGGATGCTCTACCTCATCCCGAACCCGGCCACCGGCAAGGCGCACTTCGGCGGCTCGGCGTTCCCGCTGGCCAACTTCGGGTTCGACACCAAGATGACGATCTACGTCGGATTCGTGGCGGTGATCGTCAACCTGGTGGTGGCGGCGCTCGGCACGCTGCTGTTCCGGGCCCTCAAGGTGGCCGACGGGCCGGACGCGACCTCGCGCGACGACTACTTCGTCGACGAGGGCGACCCCCGGGTCAAGGAGGACCTGGACCTGGCCGGCTCGCACTGACCGCCGGCGGCCCGCCCCTGTCCCCCGGGGGGCGGGCCGCCGGTCATTCCGCCGTGAGGTAGCCGGGGTTGGCGACCTCCAGCTTCGCGCGTACCGCCTGCTCCAGAGCGGCGACCAGCGCGTGGTCGTCGGCGAGGCGGCCCTCGCGGACGGCGGCGGCGAGCTCGGCGTCGTCGGCCACGCCCAGGGCCGCCAGCCGCGCGGCGTGCTCCTCCGCCTGGGCGGGGCCCAGCTCGAGCTCGCGCTCGACCATGCCGAGCACGTTGATCGCGACCCGGGTGTGGAAGCGCACCCGGCCCTCGACCGCCGGCAGCACGTCGGTCTGGAGGAAGTCGCGTACGGCGGCCACGAGCTGTGCCGCCGTGGGCACGTCGTGCGGGGAGTGATCTGTTCGCGTCATGAATCCTCCCTAGCAGACCGCACGATCCGCCGCTGGGTGAGTCGCCGCCGCCCGCGACGCGCCCGGAGGACGGACGGGGTCTTTATCCCGTTGCGATCGTGGAAGGGCTACCCTGCGCCCCATGAGCAGCACTCAGTCCCCTCCCGCGCCTGCCCCGGTGCTCGGGCCCCGGCTCATCCGGGCCGAGATCTTCGTCGTGATGTCCGTCTCGCTCGGCGCCAGCGCCCTGGTGGCGTTCGTGCGGCTGATCGGGGCGCTCACCGCGCCGAAGGAGCTGAAGAGCCAGCAGGCCGTGCTCGTCGGGTCGATGGCCCCCGGGCGGCCGTGGCTGGATCTGACGCTGCAGCTGGTGCAGATCGCGATCGCGGTCGCGCCGGTGGCTCTGGTGGCGTACCTGCTGGTGCGCTCCGGCGAGTCGCTGCGGACGATCGGCACCGACCTGCGCGAGCCGCGCCGCGACCTGCTGCGCGGGGCGCTGCTGGCGGCCGCCATCGGCGGCAGCGGGCTGGCGTTCTACCTCGCGGTCTGGGCATCCGGCGTGAACCTGACGGTCGTGCCCGGCGCGCTGCCCGAGGTGTGGTGGCAGGTGCCGGTGCTGCTGCTGGCGGCGGCGCAGAACGGCGTGCTGGAGGAGGTGCTGGTCGCCGGGTATCTGCTGCACCGCCTCGGGCAGGCCGGATGGGCGCCGTGGAAGGCCGTCGCGGTCTCGTCGCTGCTGCGCGGGTCGTACCACCTCTATCAGGGGTTTGGCGGGTTCGTCGGGAACGTGGTGATGGGGGTGGTGTTCGGGCGGCTCTACCAGCGATGGGGGCGCGCGATGCCGCTCGTGGTGGCGCACACGCTCATCGACTCCGTGGCCTTCGTGGGCTACGCCTTCCTGCGCGGCCGGGTCAGCTGGCTGCCCTGAAGACCTGAAGGTTGACTCGGCAACGATTGTCGGTTGAGATCTTCCCATGAGCTTCGCCGTGCCCGCCGGCGTCCGGCCGATACGCGACGCCGTCCACGCGTTCATGACCGAGCGGGTGGAGCCCGCCGAGCCGGTGCTGCACGCGGGCGGCCCCGCGGCGGCGGCCGCACTGGACGAGCTGCGCGCCGAGGCCAAGAAGGAGGGCCTGTGGGCGCTCGGCCACCCGCGCGAGCTGGGCGGCGGCGGGCTGCCGTTCCTCGACTACGTCTACGTCAACGAGGTGCAGGGGCGCAGCGAGTACGGGCAGCTGGCGCTCGGCACGTTCACGCTGCAGGACTCGCTCATGCTGCACGAGCACGCCTCCCCCGAGCAGCGCGAACGCTACCTGGAGCCGCTCGTGCGGGGCGACATCTGGCCCAGCTTCGCCATGACCGAGCCGTCCGTCTCCAGCTCCGACCCCACCCAGATACAGACCTCGGCCGTGCTCGACGGCGGCGAATGGGTGATCAACGGGCGCAAGTGGTTCACGACCGGGGCGTCGCGGGCGGCGTACACGACCGTGATGTGCCGGACCGAGCCGGACGCGCCGCCCCACCTGGCCTTCTCCATGATCCTCGTGCCGACCGACACGCCCGGCTACACGATCGTCCGCGAGACGCCGGTGCTGGGGCTGGACGGGGCGCACTGCGAGGTCCGCTACGACGACGTGCGCGTGCCCGCCGCGAACCTGCTCGGGCCGCGCGGCCAGGGCTTCGTCATCGCGCAGAAGCGCCTGGGGCCCGGCCGGATCTTCCACTGCATGCGCTGGCTGGGGCAGGCGCAGCGGGCCTTCGACCTGATGTGCCGCCGGCTGCACGAGCGGACCGCCTTCGGCGAGCCCCTCGCCAAGAAGCAGCTCATGCGGCAGCACGTCTTCGACTCCTACGCCGAGATCCAGTCCGCCAGGCTGCTCACGCTCCACGCCGCCGAGGCCGTCGACGCCGGCTCGGAGGCGCGGGTGGAGATCGGGGCGATCAAGGTGGTGGGCGCGCGCATGCTGCACAACGTGATCGACCGCGCCATCCAGGTGTACGGGGCGGCGGGGCTCACCCCGGACACGCCGCTGGAGCGGATGTACCGGCACGCACGCGCCGGGCGGATCTACGACGGGCCCGACGAGGTGCACATCGACTCGGTGGGGCGGCGCGTCCTGGGCGCGTACGCGGCGGGCGGCACCTGGGAGTTCGGCTTGCGATGAGCGCTGTGGAGGAGATCGTCGGCGCCGTGTTCGGGGCCGGGGCGGCGATCCCGCACCGCGCCAGGCTGCCCGGCGGGGCCTCGCGGGAGACCTGGGCCCTCGACGTCGCCGCCGCCGACGGGACGCGGCACGAGCTGGTGCTGCGACTGGACTCCCCCGGCGGCGCCCCCGAGGCCGGCGCCACGCTCGCGGCCGAGACGGCGCTCATGAGGGCCGCGTTCGAGGCCGGCGTGCCGGTGCCGCGCATCGTCGCCAGCGGCGAGTCGTACATCCTCATGACCCGCGTGCCCGGCGAGACGATCCCCCGCAAGATCCTGCGTGACGACGCCTACGCCTCCGCCCGGCCGCGCCTGGCCGCGCAGTGCGGGCGGGCCCTCGCGGCCATCCACCGGATGCCGCTGTCGTGCCTACCCTCCGGCGCCGGGGAGGAGGATCCGCTGCGGCGCTGGCGCGACGTGCTCGATCTGCTCGGCGAGCCGCACCCGGTGTTCGAGCTGGCACTGCGCCGGCTGGCGGCCACCCGGCCGCGGCCCGGGCGGCCGGCGGTGGTGCACGGCGACTTCCGCAACGGCAACCTCATCGTCGGGCCCGAGGGCGTCAGGGCGGTGCTCGACTGGGAGCTCGCCCACGCCGGCGACCCCCTGGAGGACCTCGGCTGGCTGTGCGTCAAGGCGTGGCGGTTCGGCTCGCCGCTGCCGGTCGGCGGGTTCGGCACGTACGACGACCTCATCGACGCGTACGAGCGGGCCGGCGGCGACCCGGTGGATCGGGACGCGCTGCGCTGGTGGGAGACCTTCGGCGTGCTCAAATGGGGCGTCATCTGCGTCATGCAGACCATGCGTCACCTGCGCGGCGGCGCCCGCTCGGTCGAGCTGGCCGCGATCGGCCGCCGCGTGTGCGAGAACGAGTGGGACCTGCTGCGGATGCTGCGGGAAAACCCGTTGCCTCGAGGGAGCCGCAGAACGCAGGCTTGAGCAGTGGCCATCCTGCAAGCGTCCCACCTGCTCAAGCGGTTCGGATCGGTCACGGCCGTCCGCGACCTGAGCCTCACCGTCGGCGAAGGCGAGGTCGTGGGCCTGCTCGGCCCCAACGGCGCCGGCAAGTCGACCACCCTCCACATGCTGCTCGGCCTCATCACCCCCGACGCGGGCAGCATCAAGCTGTTCGGCCTGGAGCTGGCCCAGCACCGGACCGAGGTGCTCAGCCAGGTCAACTTCGCCGCCAGCTACGTCGACCTCCCCGGGGTGCTGCGGGTGCGGGAGGTGCTCGACGCGTTCGCCCGCCTCTACGCCGTACGCAGCCCGCGGCAGCGCGTGGACGAGGTGATCGAGCTGTTCGAGCTGGGCCCGCTCGCCAAGCGGCAGCTCATGGCGCTGTCGTCGGGGCAGCGCACCCGCGTCCAGCTCGCCAAGGCGCTGCTCAACGCGCCCCGGCTGCTGGTGCTCGACGAGCCCACGGCCAACCTCGACCCCGACGCCGGCGACCGCATCCGCGGCCTGCTGTCGAGCCTGGCCAGGGAGAACGGCAGCGCCATGCTCATCACGTCGCACAACATGCGGGAGGTCGAGCGCATGTGCGACCGCATCCACTTCATGTCGGACGGCGTCGTGGTGGCCGCGGGCAGCGCGGCCGAGCTGGCCGGGCACTACGGAGCCGAGGATCTGGAAGAGGTGTTCCTGAAGGTGGCGCGCGGATGACGACCCCGAGGCCCTCTTTGACGCTGCCCCCGTTGAGCTTCGCCGCCCGGCGCACCCGCGTCCTCGGCGTCGTCCGGCGCGACTTCGCGGCGCTGCGGCGCAGCCCGGTCCGCATGTTCGAGATCCTGTTCTGGCCGACCGTCGAGCTGGTGCTGTGGGGCTTCGTCACGCTGTTCCTGCAGGCGCAGAAGGTGCCGTTCGTGGTGTCGTTCCTGCTCGGCGCGGTGCTGCTGTGGCAGGTGCTGCAGAAGGCGTCGAACGAGATCTCTGTCTCGTTTCGCTAGAGGTACCTTGGATGCATGAGAGCTGCTTCTTACTCCAGACGGTCCGATTCAAAAGGCAAAAGGCGCGATGACCGCTCGGTTTCCGAGCAAGACGAACTAGCAATTCGCGCGGCAAAGCAAAACGGCTGGGATCTCCCGGCTTCCCGCATGTTCCGGGACAACGACATTTCCGCTTCCCGAAACGCCAAGAAAGCCCGCCCTGGATGGGAGGACGCCGAGCGGGTTATCTATGAGGGAAATCTCAACATCCTCATTCTCTGGGATACCGGCCGCGCGTGGCGGAAGCTCATTGGGTGGCTGCGCCTCGTGGACGCCTGCCGAGACAATGACGTCCTGATTCACGTTATCTCCCACCATCGCACATACGACCCTCGAATCCGGCGTGACCGGAAAACCCTCATCGAGGAAGGCGTTGACGCGGAAGACGAGACGGAAAAGCTGGCCGAGCGAGTGAAGCGAGCATTCGACGCCAACCGCGAGCAAGGGAAGCCACATTCTCGGCCGCCCTACGGCTACGAAATCCAGATCGATCCTGAGAATCCTCGCCGGACAATCCGCGTGCCTGTGCCCGAGAAAGCAGCCATCGCGGCCGAGGTCATCACCAGGGTTGCGAAATCCGAAAGCCTAACGTCCATCAAAAAGGACCTCATCCGGCGCAGAGTCCCTACTTACAACGCGGCCGAGGGTCTCATAGATCCGAGGTCGAACGGGAAAGAACCGCAGTGGTCCACGCAGATGCTCCGGAAGATTTGCCTTAATAAGGCGTACATCGGGAAACGCGCCTACATCGACAATGACGGCAGGGAAATCGTGGTGGATGCCACGTGGCCAGCCATCATCGACGAGGAGACGTTCTATACCACTTACAACCTTCTCAAGGATCCCAAGCGCATAACCACGAGACCAGGCAAGGGGAAATACCTCCTCGCGTTCTTCGCAAAGTGCGACGTGTGCGAAAGCCCCATCAGTCGAATGAGCGGCAAAGCCGATCCCATGCGCTATCGCTGCCACGACAAATCCTGTGTCACCATCCGCATGGATTGGGTGGATGACTTCATTGCCCATCTTGTATGCGAAAGGCTCGCCCGTCCCGACGCATTCGATGCAATCGCCAAGCCCAAAGAGGAAACCGCGAATCTGGAAGCGGAGCTAGCCAGACTCAACGCCGAGCACAACGAGGCGCTAGAACTCAGGAAGAAGGGGAAGCTTTCTCTCCTCGCACTCAGCCAGGAGGAGGAGCGATTGCTTCCCCAGATTCACGAAATCGAAAGGAAGCTTCAGCCAGCTCCCCTTCCCCAGGTAATCACGGATCTCCGAAAGGACGCCCTCGGGAACAAGGTCCTGATTCTCACGCGCTGGCTCCAGCTCGACGTTCCGGCAAGGAAAGACGTGGTGCGGACACTATTTGAGTCAATCCGCATCCGGAAAACCAACGCCATCGGTCGAGTGTCCAAAGAGGAGGACATTGCCGCCATGCTGAAGTACCGCGTAAGGGTGAAATGGCGGAAGGAATGACGTCCGCCCCAGGCCAGGAATCCCACGAACGAAAAGCCACCCTCCGGACTGCGGAAGGTGGCTTTTCTTTGCCCCAAACAGGGCCTCCAGGATAGCCCAGGAGGCTCTATCTCAACCGTGCTGGGCTGAGGGACCTGGGGGCATTTCAGGCCCTCAGATTTGCTCTCAGCCGTTCGTACCCTCTGACCTGGGTGGACGTGGCCCTGCCGGATTCGGCACAGGACTCCCGAACTGGGCAGACTCGAATCTGACCTTGACCGGCGAACCCTCAGGGAGCTGCGTATTCAGCTCCTCGACGTAATCGGCCACGGTGGTAATGACCTGGCCATTCACCAGGATTACCGGCTCAACGGCTCCCTCGACGACCGCCCAGCCAATTACCGGGGAAGACAGCTCAGCGCCTTCCCCCAGCTCCACCTTGAATTCAAGCTGCCAATGGTCCGGAGTGAAGTTAGTAACCGGCCTTCCCTTGTACGCAGCATTTGGCCGGCTCGGCGGATTTGGAATTGTCACGGCACACCTGTCCAAGCTGTAGGAAGTCCGATGTCCTCGACATAGCAGCTAAAGAAACTCGGATGAACGCGAGTAACACAGCTAGCTCCAACGTCGGTATCGAAATACCGCATGCCGAGGTTGATATTGGCGATGGTCTCGGTGGATGCTGCTTTCCAGATGAATTCCGGGAACAGGTCAGTCATCCTCGTGTTGTTCGTTGGGAACTTGAAGAGGATTGTTTCCCCTAGCTGGGTACCCGTGCCTACCGAACCATTCCAAGCCTTGTATTCAATGCGCCCATCGGTCGCACCGGATACATGGCCCTCAATATGCCACTTCACCCGATACATTCGACCCGACACAACGGGCACGTTCTGAATGTTCGCAGAGCTGACAGCAATTTCGGCCGCACCCTGGGTCCTGGTGGTGTCCGTCTGGACACCGGTCCATTTCTTACCGGCAACGAATGCAACGGTCTGAAGCCCTCGGGCCGTGACATTGCCGGTAGAGGCCAAAGAAGCAACGGTAGCGGCACCAGTAACGCCTAGGGTGCCTCCAACGGTTGTGTTCCCGGTCAGCGTCGATGTGCTACTTACCGAAAGGGTTCCCGTAGTCGAGAGGTTCCCATTCACGGTTACCGCTCCACCGAAGGTAAGCCCGTTATGAATGTCGGAAAGGGCAGTCTCGACGGCTTCCGCCAAAGCCTGGAATTGGGCAGGCCCGTTCGGTGCGTCGGTCGAGCTGGGGTACGGCAGAAGAAATACCGGCGTGCTTGGCATTGATTCCTCCTCTCATGCCTTTCTGAACATCGCGATAGCGTGGACGCTTGCGATATTTGATGTAGATGACGGTACGTTGGCGCTAGCCCTCACCTGGGCTGCCACAGTGATTTTTGTTCCTAGTCCGATGGGGTCACCTGTTACAGGGTCAAAAGCTCCCTCACCCATGAGGAACTGTGTGGCAGCACTAACGTGCATGGTCTGCCCTGCGGGAATATTCGCATACATTTCTCCGCCAAACCCGTCGCTGATTGGCGACGTGAGATAAAAGAACTGAGAAGTTCCCAGGAGATTATGCATGCTCGCATTCGCAACACAAAGCACCAGTGCCTGATTAGCCCAGGGGGGCACATCGAATACTGCGGTAGCAACCTTTTCCCGAACGGTCGTGATCTCGAAGTTCAGGTTCGTGGCACCGACACCGGCCAAAGCTCCCGGCAGCGCGCCAATGTCCGGAGCATTGGGAACAATGATCCTGCCCAGCACGAAATAGGAGGACTTCCATCGGAGCATTCCCACAACGTGCCCAGGTTGAAGAAGAGGAACCTCGGTGCCGTTCATGATGGGAACGTCAACGAGGGTGGCACCGGCCATGCTGATTGTGTTCTGCCCAGTCTTCTGATTCCAGGTCAGGACCTTCCCTTGGTGAAAGCCGAAATCGCCCTGGGCTGGGGGAAAGAGCAGAGGAGTCAGGTCATCGCTCTGGTAACCCATTACGGCGCTCCAATGCTGGTATGGGTGCTCTCCCTCGTTGCTGCCGTTAGGAGGCCATCCGAGGTGAGAGGAATGGTCAGGGAATCAATGACGTGAACCTCGGCCGCCGTTCGCGGGTATTTCACCTTCACGGGGTCGAGAGGTTCCAACGCTGGGTTTGGCACAGCCGAGAAATCGACGTTATAGGGGAGGCCCAGCGAGCGTGTCAGGATTGATGCCGCTGCCGACTCGGCCTGTTCCAAGGTGGTAATGAACGGGCTGGAAAAGAACCTCGGCACCTTCCCGAACTTCCCGTTAAAGTACGTCGGGCTATTCGGGTTGTTATCGACCTGGACGGCTCTCACCGGCTCCTCGGTATCCGTTGCCTCCCCCATTGCCACAACGGCATTGAAGACGCCTTCACGGGAAAGGTGACGCCTCATGGACACAAGGACGCCATTGTTCCCGCTGTTTACCTCAACCACGGGAACCGAGGCGTTCGGTGGGTCCTTGATGACCAGGATTCCCCTGTGGTCGAAATACATCACCTTTCCGGCGGACGTAGCTAGGTCGCGGAGGAATGCATAACGATCCTCCTCGGCCACCACCGACCGCGCCAGCGTGGAGGTATTAGTGTTGTCGTCCCATTCGATGACGGCGCTGGGATAGACCTCCAACACCAAAGCATTGAACACCGCCCCAATCGTCGTTCCAGCGGCAAACTGCCTGGGCTCGAATAGTCGAGCCTCGATGATGGCGGACATTCGGTCTTTGCATTCCAGCCGAATCTCCCCATCGGGAATCTCGTTCTGCTCGGGAGCGTAAATGCGGTAGTAGCCGAGACTCACCAGCTCGGTTTTCTCGTTCACGTCCCGAATGCCACGCTCCACGAAAATCTCGTTTCCGTATGGCGCGAGTAGGTCTGTCGGTTTCCTGGGCCACCGATCAGTGCCATCGGTGGTCAGATCCAGCGTTCCCCTGATGTCTGCATTGCCATCAAGGACCACATTCCCGCTAAAGATCGCGATTTCGGTTCCCGTGGGATTCACGCCAGTCTGGAATGTCGAGACCACTCGGGCACGCGCCACCATTTGATGGCTTCCCCGAACAGCATTAAGGAAATTTGCAGACACTGCCCTCATGGAACAAGCACCACCAACGGATCACTAACGACTGCAAGCACAGCCTCCCAGGTGGAATGGGCAGCTTGGAATGCAGCCCATGAACCATAGGAGTCAATCACGGCCTGCCAAATGTTCGTTGCTCCCACGAGGTTAGGGTTAGGCGTCGCGATTTCCTGAAGAGGCATCGAAAACACTCGCCGGCTCGACCTACGGGCAGCACGACGTTCCCCAGAACCGCCGCTTACAACGGCGTACATCTGGGGAATCTCGCAATCGGCGGGAACGTGGACGAATATCGGCCCTCCACTGGCAAGCAGGTAATCCAGGTCCTTAGCCTGGGCCTGGTCATGGGCGATTACATCGAGGGTGTACCGGCGTGAGCCTCTGAGGTCCGTTACGGCGACTGGGAAGGAACGGCCGACTACCGGGAACACTCCTCCTCGAAATTCCCTCTCCGTTGCGCTCCAGTCGTTCACGACCACGGGCCGATTCAGGAACGGGAATTGAATGGACTTCAGCCAAACGGTATCGAGGCTCACGGTAATAGTGTTTTGGACAGAACCACTACTACCCCCGACGATTGAAGCAGGAGACGTTACGGTCCAGGTCTTTCCGGTGCCATCCACAAAGGACGTTGTCCCACTAGCGTGCACCGTGAAGTCAGGATTGGCGACGACAGTGCCACCAATCCCATTTCGGACTTCGGCATTGTAGCAATTGCCGACCATTGGGCTTACGTTGTCGCCTCTGTTTCCCACCGCTAGCACGGTCGTGCTATTGCCAATTACCGTCGTCCCAGCCTGCGTTACCGTCGAGCCGAATTGGGTCCAGGTAGAGCCATCGTCGGACGTATAGAACTTGATGTCCCTACCCGCAGCGCCGTTATCGACGTCGAGAGTTACACGAACCCATTTGATTGTTCCGTTGGCATAGGTTACAGGCACGGTTGAAACTGCCTGGAGAAGGGTCGAGCCGTTGTGCCATTCAATGCGGAGGAAGTCTGATTCGTTCTTACCAAAGGAGTAGGCATTGAAGCCTTTCCCGATGAATGTCTGCGCGGTCGTGGTCGTCCAGTCATCGAGAGAGACCTTGGCCCGCAAATCAATGTCACCAGTGATATCCAGAGCCGCAGTGTCCGGCGTGGACGCTTTAGAGCTGGTCGAGCTGGTCAGATCGAGGTGGCCCGCCGTACTGACACCAGAGACAGCGCGATAGGTGGTGAGGATTCCAGAGGGGAATTCGTAGTCATCAAGCGTGGCAGCGCCACTCGAAAGGGCAACATTCGATCCCCCTCGAATCGTCTTCCAGGTAACCCCGTCTGTAGAGCGCTCGAATACGGCCGTAGTGCCGCCGAGACCACTAGCGGCAATACGGACCCTGGATAGGTCGCTCAGGTATGAAAGCGTGAGAGGCATTACCTAGCCACCCCCGAAGTTGCTCGACGCTTCAGCGAACGGTCACGCTCGCTGATTTCCGTACGGACGATTCCCTTTAGCTCCTGGTCGCCAATGAAAACCTTCACCTCAATGTCGCCAGAGCGGGCCAGGTCATGGTTCGGGACGATATGGCCATTCGTTGGCGCTGTGAATAGCTCTGGGCCACGCTCACCGACCAAATAGGTACGGCCACCCATGACAGGGCCACCGCTTGCGCGCGCTTCAGCTCTGACACCACCTGGGCCACGGTATACGGCGTTGATGTAGACGGTTTTTCCTTGGAGACCATTAATGGCTGCCTGGGCTTGGCTCTTTCTCCGGAGAAGGGCCTGGATATCGGCGTTCAGCTTTGCCCGCCGTTCCTTGGTCAGGTTCGGGTCTTTCAGTTGTGCCCGAGCACGGGCCAACTTGTTGTCGAGATCACGGATATCGCCGCGAAGCTGCACGATCTTTGGCGTAATCTCGAATTGCCGCTTGTAATGCTGCAATGCAGCGCGGCCTTGACCGATCGCAGCCGAGACTTTCCTAAACGTGTCCTGCCAAGGGCCGGGCACCCTGGCTATCGCATTCACGATGCTCTGGAGAGCACCTAGGACCGTATCGGCCATTCCGAGTGCGGCAGCGCCAACCTTAAATGTGATATCGACGATCTTTCGGAAAGCCTTGATCAAAAACGTAATCGCATCGATCGCGGGCGGAATCATCATGAGGAGTGCCGAAATAAAAGCTGCGAAAATGTCGCTGTTCTTGCCTACCGAATTCGCCAGACCGACAAGACTTTTACTGATGGATTGGAACAGTCCTGGAAGCTGCGGACCCAAGGAGCGCAGGATATTTCCCAGTGCCTCCATAAAGGGCTCAATGGCTGGCTTGAGTTCCGCGAAAGCCCGACCTAGGTCCTTTATGAAACCCTTTAGCGGTCCCTGCACCAGGCTAAAGCCTGCCTTGAGAACTGGAGCGAATTCTTGGACGAGGCCCTTTAGGACCGAACGCACAACCGCAAGAACAGGCAGCAGCGGCTTTGCCGCATCCATCAGAATTGTCTTGATCTCAGAAAAGGTCTTGGAGAACTGCGCCTTAACCTTCTCGTTCTGAGCCAGAATCAAAACACCTAGACCGACTAGCCCAGCGCCTACGCCTGCGACTATCGCGCCACCTATGAATGTCGCCGCAGCAGGCGCAACCATAACGGCAACACCAGCTAGGGCAGCGATAATGATTGGCCCGATTACCGGAGAACTGATCACGCCCTTGAGACCAGACGTGAAGGTCGATCCAAATTCGCTGATGAAGTTTGGCACCGATGCTTTGAATCCCGCCTTCACGGCATCCATGAAGGACCCAGAAAATCCACGTCCGCCCTTGACGCCGATATCGGGGAGGTCATCTTGGAACTTCTTAATCGAGTCTGCACCATCACGGGCAGCCTTAGCCAGGCCATCGGCGTTTCCGTCGAAGCGGACTCGAATGGTACGAGACGGGCTAGCCATTTCCGAACTCCCTCCGAATGTCCGCCACTACCTGATTCCAGGTCTCGTTAATCTCGGATTCGTTCGCCTCAACCGTGCGGAAGAACCAATACGAACCTTGGCCCAGGTGGGGCCTGAACTGCTTCAGCCTGTTGGATCCGAATTCCGATCCGAACAGAATCTTGTGTGCTGGCTTCCGCTTTCGACCGACACGGCGTGAGCCACCGGCGGCAATGACCGGCACCCTGTCACGTCGTGCCTTAATGGTGGGAGCGATGAGACCCGATTGAGCGCTATCACCCTGGGCAGCTCCCTGGAGTTTCGTAGCCAGTGCTTCCGAGATTTCCAGGGTTCGCTTTCGCAGCGAGTCATTCGCTTCCTTCGGAAGGTCCCGGAATGCCTTTAGGGTTTCCTTCGCTCCTGAGAGGCGGAGGTTAACCTTCAGAACTTCATTGGCCATCGGGCTAACCTCCTATCCTCTCATCAGCCAGGCCATCGTTATTGGCTGCCCTTTGTTGTGCGCGTTCCAGCAAATCGAGCGCTGTCACAATCGCCTGTTCCCCTTCATCCGCCCAAACGCTGGGAGGAATACCGGTCGCAATCGCCAGGCCAACTAGCGTCCGGTGGAGGGAACCGACTGGGTAGGGTCCATTTCCTCGGTTTCTGTGAAGCCGGAAAGCTCACAGGTCTCCTCGAATTCCTTCAAGGTTCCCTCGAAAAGGCCCTGTCGTTTCGCCGCGAAGTGAGCCAGCTTATACATGTCCTCCATTCGGAGGTCATTCATCAGGCTTTGGAAGGAACGGCCCTTGCTGGTTTTCTCCCACACAAGGACATCGCGGCTGCCTGCCTTGACGTCGTACGGCTCCCCATTGTCGGGCGTGACCGTGAAATCAATCATTGGATTTCTCCTAGAAGGAAATCACGGCTCGCGTGACGCTGGCCTGAATCGAGTAGTCCACATAGGCACGGTCCTTATCCGGCGTGCTGGGCCGACCAAAGGTCCTCTTCGGGAATGGACCAATGAGCCGAATACCAGCAGCGGGAACGGACACCACCAACTCGGAAACGTCCAGGCCATCAACCTGGAGCGGCGTTTGCACCGTCACCGTGCAAGCACCGGCGTTGTCATTCTTCACGTAGAGGAATGTCGTTCCCGTGTCGATAATGTCGCCATCCACGGTGGGCGCGGTAAGCGACGGATTGAGCCCAGCGCGGGTAATCTTCTGGGTCGTAACGTTGACTCTAGGCATTAGGGCTGCTCCCTCGTGTAAACGGGCTTCCCGATGACCTGGAGAGTGACCTCCTGGGTTTCGGTGGTCCTAGCATCGCCACCCACATTGGGGGCCTTAATCCGAACCGTTCCACTCCAGGTGACGTGTTCGGCCGGAATATCCGGGTGGTGGTCGAGCGTGAACGTGGCATTCAGCCCGTCGTTATCGACGAGGAAGTCAGAAATGCCGTTGTTCCGCCAGTCGGAGAAGAACGTAAGGTTCAGGGCATACTCCGGCTCTGCCTCTTCACGGAATTCACCGTCCGGGCAGAACGTGTAGAACCGCTCCCCATCCTCAGAGTTGTTCTCCAGATTCCAGTTACTGATCTGGCACTCGAATTGCGTACCGCCCAGGGCGAAATTAATCGTCTTGAGCTTTCTGTTGTGAGGCGGCATTAGAGACTTACCTCCACCGTGATTTCGTAGCTCGGGAGGTCATTACCTCCGGAATTGAAGGTCCCAGGATCGGCACGAATGACCGTGGCGTCTAGGACCCCATCGAGGGCATCGGCCGCCAGCTCGACCCAGCGCCAGAGGTTTTCCAGAGCCCTTTCATCGGCACCGACGACCACATAGACCAGGAATCGCGCACTGGTCGGCCCAGGGCATTGAGCCTCCCAGTTGAGCCGAGGAGGCCCCACGATTGCCGCTGGGGGGTCCATTGACTCGCCCAGGTCCGAATAGACCCTGAGACCCTGAACGGTCTTCAGAGCCACATTCAGACTGTCTCGGACATCGCTGATTTGGCTCATGCGATCACCGGCTTAGCGAACCGACCTATTCCCAGGAGCCTTTCAATGTCTGGGTCAAAGCTGGGAACCCGTGAGGCTCCCAGCTCAGCCATTTGAATCAATCCGTCCGGGGAACGGCGGCGCGTATGCCACCGTCCCGCCAGTCGAATGGTTCCGAGGAATAGGTCATTGGTTGGCTCTGGAAGCTCCGACACCGGGTCAGCGTCGTAATTGAAGGACGGCCTTACCCGCTCAACGAAATCCACGGAAGCATTCAGAACTACCGTGAGACGTACGTCATCGCGGGTATCGGTCGCATCAATTTTCAGATCCTCTTTGAGGTCTGAAAGTCCAGGAGGCCATGCCATGATTAGGCCGCCGTGATCTGAACGCGCTTAGCGGACTTACCGGCCTGCCGGACAATGACCGCCGTGTATCCCCAGATACCGAGAACCACGGATTCCGGTCCGGCAACCTCCTCGAATCGGAATCGCAGAGTATTCGACTCGAACAGAACCGTGTCGGCAGCCCGGAACGCCACATACGATTCCGGGTACGCCGTCGGAATACCGTCAGTGGCGATAACCGCCAGACCTTCGATAATTCCGTCAGTAGCGACCGACCCGACACCGGCCACATTAACCGCCTGACCGACACCCGGATTGACGATAAGCGGACGACCGTCAGCATCACGGAGCTTCAGGAACTTACCGTACCGGGTGACATTCATAGCCAGAATGTCAGCGGGACGCTTCCGAGCATTCCGAACCGCAATTGCGGCATCGACCACGGAATTGAGAACGGCACTGGCAGGGGTCCAGTTCGATGCCTCAAGGGCGAACGTGGTAACGGGAGCGCCAGCGGCCGTAATCAGAGCGGAACCGATCTTGGCTTCCAGCTTGTCGTCATAAACGTCAAGCAGGTCACCATAAATGAGCTGGTCGATTGCCGGAGACGACATATCGATCATTTGCCGGGAAACGGTCTGCTTACCAGCGGTGGGCTTTGGCGTGACAACGTCAACGTCAGAATCCCAGGCGTCCGCTCCACCAACGGCATTGTTTTCTGCCACCTGCTCGGCAACAACGGCGTCGGTGCCCGCGATTTGCTTCGGAAGGGTAATAGGCCGAGGGTCATCGCCCAGCGGGATATTACGAACGGCGGAAGCAAGGCGGCGACCCTGGCGAGCCAGAAGCTCGAATTCCTCGGTCAGCCATTTCGGAGGAACAACACCGGGGCCATGAGAGCCCGTAGTGAGCGCACGCTGGTGCTCGGTGAGTCGCCGAGTGGCTTCCTCGTCTTGGTGAGTACGGGACCGGTAAAGGTCACCGAAGAACGAATGCCGACCACCGTCCTTTTCTGAACGGTAATGCCCAGGGTCGCGCTCCTGGGCCTTGATTCCCAGCGCTCGATTCTGGACAGCCGGCCCACCATTCGCATCCCTATTATCAGGAACGCGGGCAGCCAGATCCGAGACCTTCCGATTCCGGGTCTCGATTTCGGTGAGGTCTTCAATCTGGGAATACAGCTTCTTAGCCGTCTCCCCCTGCTCGGTGACAGACCGAAGTTCATCCTCGGTCAGGTCACGGCCTTCCTCAGCAGCACGGGTTTGCAGACCTTCAATGCTGCTCTGAATGCTGGAGTACTGCTCACGCAGTCTCTTCAGGTACGGATTCACTTCTGACCCCTTTTGTGGTCACGAGGATTGGCTTTCTCCTGCGAGTGACCGAGGGGTCGCGTATTCGCAAATGTCGGGTGCCTGCGTCCGGCGGATTAGCAGGGGTGCGACGAACGAATACCGAGGTGTCGGTATCGTGCTGGGTATTCAGTTATTCCATAGGGAGCACAGGCAGATTCGCGAGGATCTGACGTGCCCTTTCGAGGTTGTTTCGGCTATGCGAACACGTAGGGCATTCCGGGTATTCCTCCTGGGAGGAACGGACGGCAGCGACAGCGGCCAATTCCCCATACGCGCCCTGCATTACTACGGCGACTTCCCGGAGGGTTGCGGTAACCCGCTCAATCACTCCTCCGGCTAGACGTCGATTCTGGCGCTCCCTAAAGCCAATGCTGAGCTGATGCAGAGCTCCGTCCTTCACCAGCTCAAGCGTTTCATCGCCGGTAGGCGTCTTGCTCACTCGCCATTCTCCGTATAGCCCAGCGGCATCATCTCGGAGCATTAGCGTGCGACCAATCAGGGCTCCACCGAGGGGCACGTGTTCCCGAGCAAAGGGAATCCTGTGAGCGGCACGAATCTGATTGTTGAATGCTCCTCGGGCAAACTGCTCGACGAGCTGTGAGTCGATTCGCTGGGCTTTGCCATACGGAACCGCGATTCCCACAATGGTTCGCCCGTCCCCACCGGAGCGGACTTCCAGGTCCGGCGTGAATGAGCGGTATAGGTCAGTCATTCTCGCTGTCCTCCTCCGCGAATGGGTCTACATCCACCGGCTTTTCTGGCAGTGGCGGACGGTCTTCCAGCTCCCTGATTTCATCGACGGTTAGGAAGTTGTTCTCAAGGGCAATTTTGTGTGCTTGGTATCTCGTGAGCGTGTCGGCCCGCAGGATGGCATCCAGATTCGCCTGAACCCAGGTGCCCCGAGGGAATGCCATAGAAAGGGTCTGCTCGAATCGGGCTAGGTGGCCACCGAGCGTAAACTTGATGAGGTTTACGGCTTCCTGCTCGACATTGGTATACGTACGGTTCGACTGTTCAACGCCAAGGAAGGAAAGGGGAACACCGAAGATAAGTCCAAGCTCGTGGAGGGTGAATTTACGCGCCTCCACGAGCTGGAGTTCCTCGGGATTCCAAGCAAGCGGCTGGAATTCAGTTGAGGCATTCAGAACGGCAATGGTTCGGTCCCGCTGAGCCGCGAGCCACCCAGCTTTAAGCTCTGTAGCTTCAGGCTGGGTCAGGTCCGGATTCATCGACTTCAGAACGCCCGTAGGAACGCCGTGCTGGGAGAGATTCCTAGCCTGCCGATTCTGTTCGTGGCCCAGCGAGAGGGTATTCAAATGTGCCTCCAGAACCCCGATTCCCCGAAGGGAGCCAGGCGCACACGGACCCTTAATGTGAAGCACATCATTGGGGGTCATGCCCTTCAGCCGGCCAACCGCATACTCAATGGAGCCGACCGGCAGAGTGGAGAAATCCCCCTCGGGTACGCGCCGAACCTGAACCATTTCGGCAGGCACCGGCAAAACCGCCGTGGGATAGCCCTCCGCATTCCGCGCGGCAATCAGGCCGATGGCGTTCCCGTGCCAAAGCAGGTCCAGGCCCCAGCTCGAAAAGGTGGTCATCCGAGTGTCGGGGGGAGCTGGTTGCTGAAGCAGGGGAGGCGTCGGCTCAATCTTCTCCACCGGATTCCCAGCACGCTGCCGGTAGGCATTCCACGGGACAGAGCCCAGGAGGTCAGCAATCAGGTTCGCTGCCCTCCAGGCCCCAGGGAGGTTCATTCCTCCCCGGTAGATGTCATGGGGCCAATCGGGGGCGATGTTATCGACAATGACGAACTGGTCGCTGACACCGGTCACGGTGTCCTTGATGGTGATTTCCTTCGACCGATTAATCAGTCTCCCCAGACCCATCGAGGTAACCCCCTTCCTTAAGCGTGCCGAGCATGAGCGTCATTGCTCCGCTGAGAATTAGAGACCAGGCAGGCCCAGCGAGGAGATAAACCCCGTAGACAATGCCCAACGCACCGAGGAGCTGAAGGCCCACCGGCCACGCCTTAGCAAGCCTTTCCATCAAAACACCTGACTCCTCGGGAGTTCCTTTTCCTTGGCTGGGGGTGCCTGCCCACTGGCGAATACGGCACCGGCCAACGCTGGGCAGGCGTCGATTCGCCTTTTGTTCCTGCCCTTTCGCAGCGTCCAACCACGGTCGGTGGAATGGGGAGCAGCGGAAGCGATTTGGTCAGCGAAATCAGGCGCGCCATCATGAATCAGAATCTGGTCAACGATGAGCCGGTAAGTCCTCGAATAGGCCAGGATCATGTTTCGGCCCTGTTGCGGCATTCTGAAGATAGGGAGCCCTTCTGCCTCCAATGTCGGCAGCGTTGGCCACCAAGCCTCATCGGCAGCAATCCATTGAACTTGGTATGTGGAGCAAATGAGCCGAAGGTAATCGTCAACCTCTTCCTGGTCGATGAGCCCGTCATTGGGAAACCAGATTCGAGCGGACGCCTGGTATTTGCCGTCTGGCCTTATCTGGACAATGACCACGGCGGCACTGTCCCTTTTAAGGGCCATGTCGGCACCGACCCATGTAGGCCAGGAAGGATTGAATTGCACTTCCCCCTTGCACGCATCCCAGGCCCCCGCAGGAAGCCAGCTTTCGTCAGTCGGCACCCACAGATTCCAGAAATACCGCTTGGCTCGAAACAGAGGCATCGACTTGAACCGAGCGACGAGGCGCTTAATGTCCGCCACGCCTGATGCTGCAAGGGGATTCGCCTGAATGACTCCCTGGGCAATCCCCTCGTCGCTGCTCGCGTCCAAATCCTCGGAAGCGCACATGTAGAGGAAGAGTTCATCATCGGAGAACTCACCGCGTTGCCCGCGTGCGAATTCCCGCCCAAACATGGTGTTCATGTCATTACCGGCGGTCGAGAAAAGCGCGACCAGAGAATCAGCGCGCTTAGCCGTACCACCGGCAGCTACATCGTAGGCGTTTTCTTGCTTCTCAGAGGTCAGCTCGTGAGCCTCGTCAATGATGAGAGTGCTTGCCTTAGTACCGTCGGCCTTCTTCACCGTGGCTGGGATTCGACGGGCCTTCCCGCGTTCCCCTTTCAGCTCGACAACGCCTTTCATGGCAACGGCGTATTGAGCCAAAGGCCCAACGCTGAAGGTGACCCTCATTTCATCGAGAATCAGGTCAGCCTGTTCGTAGGAGCTGGCCATAATGATGACCTCAGGGCTATTCCTACGAACCGCCTTTGGGGTGCCGTCTTTCTTCCAGCCACCGAATACGCTTGGCCCAGCGAGGTCCACATTGCCGACCCAGCCACCGATAGGGCTTTTACCAGAACCCTTGCCCAGCGAGATTAGAGCGAAGCGAAACCGGCGTGAGCCATCATCGCGAATCTCATAGAGCTTCCAAAGCAGGGCACGTTGCCAGGGCTCGATTGCCACCGGCTTTCCGTACCGGTCACCTTCACCAAAGACACAGGTCTTTTCGATCCAGGAACACACCTGAGGGCCGAGGGTACGTCTCTTATCGGGAATGGGTCCATTAGCTCGTGTCAGCGCATTCAGGAATGAAAGAGGGACGTCCTTAATCCAAGGCATCTCGACAACGGCCAGAGGATCGTTGGACGCAATAAAGGAGCCGTAGTTAATCCTCATCGTCGTACCCCGAATCATCGAGGAATCCGTCTAGCCCAGCGGACTGCTTTTGTCCGGCAAGCAGCGCCAGACCAAGCGCGAGACGTGCACGCGGCGACAGGCCCAGCGCGTTTTCCTGCATTCGGATTTCAGAGTTCAGCCGAATCCGAACGTTGGCCAGCTTGGGATCAGCATTCCCGCTGCGCGCATATACCTCTGCCAGTGCGCGCAACTCGAAAAGCCTACGCATCGCGGGCAGATCCGATACCGGGTCAATCACACGAGCAATAGGTGACGTCCAGGCCCCCACCCAATCCTGCTGAAGAGTCTCGGAAAGCCCAGGAGGTGGCTCAGGAACCTCGGAAATATCCAATCCGGCGTCAGAACTGCCCAGAACGGCGGGTACATTCCCGTAGCCGATTCTGTCACCATCCTGCTTGATTCCCGACATGCGAAAGCCACCTCCCTTCCATGGGGCCATTCGGGGAAAGACCATAGACGAAAAAATTTGGGAGGGACTCGGATCCCCCTCTGATCAATTCGCCTGGGAAAAACTGGAATTCATCGCCTCAAGGACTGTGATTGCGCCTGCTGGTGCTCGACCTGTTGCAATCCACTGTTCGAGGGTCTTATTGCCTTTGCTGAAGTTGCAGGGGCCGCATGCTGCGACGAGATATGTGTTCGGGTCATTGGGATCTACGTGATCAACGGTTAATCCTTCATTGCCGCAGTATTGGCAGATGCCTTTGTCACGTTGCAATACAGCAAGCCTGATGTTCGCCCAATTCCCTCGGTACTTTGAACGGTCGCGTTCTGGTCTGTATCGGGATTGTGCTGGGGGATGGATGGGGCAACGCCCGTCAACAATCACGCCGCACACTGGGCATGGTCGGTAGGGCATTGCACCTTCCCCTTTTCCCTCACTCATCCTGGGCTTGGCCAGCCACCGCAATTCTTATCGTTGTGATCCGCGCATGGATTCGGTGTGGGTAGAGCAGGCGTATTAGGGGATGGTGATTCAGGTTCGGGAATGGGTTCAGGAATGGGCTCACGCTGAGCCTTTGGCCGAGGGGATTCCGAGGAGTCCGGGGATTCCTCTATCAACCTGGTCTTTGTCACCGTGGGTTGCGGTCGAGGATTCCTAGTCCTACTCAGATTCCTCGGATTCCCCTCCACCCTGGATTCCCTAGCTTCAGCCTCCCGGTATTCCGGGCCGGAACGTGAAGGGGAACGCCTGGGCCTGTATTCGTCTTGCGTTGCGGAGGGAGAAGGAATGACCGTGGTCTCGGATTTCGGCAGGGGTGCATTCGGCAGGGGTGCATTTCCGAGGACCAATCCGCCACCAAATCCCGCGAGGCAGGTAATCAGGCACGCAGCCCAGATTTGCCAGGATCGGGGGGTCGTCATTCCTTCTCCCAATTCAGGGGCTCTGAGCTTTTCCTGGGCCTCTCTGAGTCCTGCCCTGGTGCCTGACTCCTCGGGCCTCTCTACGCCTCTCCTGGGGCCACTCAGCTTCATCTGTGGCGCTACCTGGGAGGACTGCTCAGTTTGACTTTCCATGTCCTTGTAACTACACTCATGGTACATCACGAAACGATAACAGTCAACTTGATCAACTCGCATCTATAGCGTAGACAGAACAATTCAGAAATACCTTTGAACGCCTTCTCTTAAGGCACTCACATTTCGTTCCACCCGAGTGCCCATTTCCAAGAGGAGGCGTTTTTCTATGGGCGCAATGCAAGCCCTCGTTGATGAGGTGTTGAGCGAAGCTCCACCTCTTTCCCCAAGGCAAATCTCCATCCTCCGCAGGCTTTTCGAGGGGGTGGTTCCCGATGGGTCAGCAGATCCAGAAACCAAAGCCTAAACCCAGGCCCAGCGCGCCCGACATTGATAAGCGATCCCCGAGCGGAAAACCCACTACCCATTAGGGAACCCCATGGATCTGAACGAGGTATTCACCAGCTCTGGCAGTCCATTCACGGAAACCCTCACGGCTTATCGGGTCACTCCGCGAATGAACACCCACATAACGAATGTCAGCACCTTCTACGGCCTGGCCAAGTCAGAGGTTGTCCGCTACTGCCTGGCCTACGCCCTCGAAAACGTCGATTGGGCACAGGTGGTCAGAGAGAAATTGGAAGGACTCCAATGATTCGCATCGGCAAGGGTGAAATCAAGCAGGCTTACGTCTCGGAACTCCGCATGGATAAGGGCCGAAGGAATCGATGGCTCATCGTGCCCCAATGCCCACAATGCTGGACCTATACGGTTCTCGCCGTTAAGACCAGCGACCGAGGCAAGGACGTATTGGCGAAAGGCCGATGCGGACACCGTTTCTGGGTAAACGTCGCCGGAGGTCTCAGGTGGGAATGAGCTTCAGCGAAATGAGGGAAAGGGAGCTGGCCCTTGCTCGGGAATTCATCGCCAACGGCGTTCCCGTGTTCGTCGCCAGGCCCGCACCGAGGAGTTCCGATCGGGAATTCTACTTCCCGAAGGGCTGGCCTGAAATCGAGCCAGACCTTTCCGTCCTGGACGAATGGCGACCTGGCTATGCCGTCTGTGCCGTGACCGGAGTTCGATTCGACGTAATCGACGTAGACCCCAGGAACGGAGGAGACGAGAGTTTCCGAATGCTGCGGGACGTGGCCAGGGCTGCTCCCCCAATTCGAGGAATCGTCTCGACGCCTAGCGGGGGGCAGCATTACTACGTCAATCAATCTGGGCTCAGGAAGTTCAGCCCGTGGCATGGCATCGACATTCAAGCCGGACGTGGGTTCGTCTATATCCCGCCGACGATTCGGGTGTCCAAGACAACGGGCCAACGTAAGCCGTACATCCTGAGCCGGCCCATCGATTGGGATGCCCTCGACCAACTATCGGACGAAACCGAGTTCGACCAATTCACTATCTGGAGCGATGTCCTTCTTAGGACCTACCAGAAGATTCACGTCAACGATGAAACGCCCGTGGGCCGCAACTGGGTGGGAAGAGAACTCACCTCTGACGAGGAATTCGAGAACTTCCAGCGACTCACGCACATCTGCATGAAAATCAAGGAAGCCCCCTATGGGAAGCACGACGTAACTCTCTATACGCACGCTAGGGCGATAGGTGGCCTGATTACCGGCTCTGGGCTCGACGAACGTCTAGCCAGAGAAATGCTGAAGGCAACCGCCTGGACCTGGGTTAGGGACGAAAAAGACCTCCGTTGGATCGAATACAAAATCAGCAGATCAATCGAGATCGGGAAGCAATCCCCGATCACAATCCATGACTGGCACAGCTCTGATCTGGAGGTCTGATTTTGGCCAGTAATCCAATCACCGAGGAGGCCCAGGGGCAGCGCCTCGAATCCAGGGCTGAGGAGGTTCTTTCCCTCATGTCAGGAGTCACCTCCCAACCAATCAGCCAGTACGGATTCACCGACGACGGCAATGCCGTTGGCTTTGTAGCCGAATACAAGGATCAGATTCTCTACGTTCCCGAAATCGACTCATGGCGACGTTGGGACGGAAAGCGGTGGGTGAATGATGGCCCATCGGGTGCCCTCCATTTCGCCCGTAAGTTCGTCCGTTCGTGGCCCTCGGAGAACGACCACGACAGGAAACGCCAACGGATGCACCTGAACATTCAGAAGCTTCTGGCAATCGTCACGCTGGCTAAGTCTGATCC
Source organism: Nonomuraea sp. SYSU D8015 (assembly GCF_008065375.1). Lineage (GTDB taxonomy): Bacteria > Actinomycetota > Actinomycetes > Streptosporangiales > Streptosporangiaceae > Nonomuraea. The sequence continues at coordinate 352,986 of NZ_VJYI01000010.1, read as the reverse complement.
TGAAATGCAGAAGGCCGCGACCGATTTCGACCCTGACCCCTACCTTCTCAATACGCCCAGTGGCGTGCTCGACCTAAAGAATCTGACGCTACTTCCTCATGACAGGAACTATCTCCTCACCCGGATTACGAGCGTTGGGGTAATCCCCCGGAATCCGGAGGAGGATGAATGGGCTGGCATGCCCGAGTTCCAGAAGTTCATGCAATTCATCGCCAACAACGATCCTGACCTTATCAAGTACCTGAAGAACCTCTTTGGCCTTTGCCTGATCGGAGAAGTACGTGAGCACATCCTTCCTTTCTTCTACGGGGAGGGTGGCAACGGCAAGGGAACTCTCATTGAACTCATGCTTGGAATCCTCGGGACCGTGAGCGGAATGAACTATGCCGTTTGCCTGAAGGAAGGATTCCTTACCAACGTTGATACCTCGACCACATTCGAGCTTTCCACTCTGTTTGGTGCCCGTCTGGCGATTCACCCTGAAACTCGGGAAGGTTCCCGATTCAATGAGGCTCGACTCAAGCAAGTCACTGGCGGCGACAGTATCAATGCGGCTTTCAAGCACAAGGATGAATTCACTTTCAAACCGACTCATCAAATGATTCTCCAGGGCAACCATCGCCCAGATGTGGCGTATGGCGGTTACGGCTTTAAGCGACGCTTCAGAGAGATCCCATTCGATAATCAGGTATCCGAGGACAACATGGATACCGAACTCAAATCCAAGCTCCTCATGGAAGGCGAGCGAATCCTTTGGTGGATGGCCGAGGGTGCGAAGGAATACCTCGACGCCGGGAAGATGCCGCCATGCCAGCGTATTAGGGAACGGACCGAGGAATACGCCGAGTCAGAGGATAAGTACCAGGCATTTCTTGAGGAATGCTGTGAGGCTGGTGCCGACTTCCGCATAAACGCGACCGATCTCTACAAGGCATACGTGGAGCACACCAGCGACACCGGTACAAAGCCAACCGTTTTCGGCAAGCAGATTGCCAATCCTCCCAATCAGCCGGCGAAGCGTTCACTCAATGGAATTCCCATCACCAAAATAAAGTCCAACGGCACCATGGTTTATACCGGCATCAAGCTCAAGGATCGGCTGCACCTCGGGTAGCTCGACGCTGGACCCTCCCCAGGCCCAGGGAGGGTCATGGGGAGGGTTTAGGGAGAGTCTCAGGGAGGGCAAAAGGGCCTCTGACCTGGGATAGGGAGGGTAGGGAGGGTTCGCCGGAGAATCTCCCCCTACCCCCTGTACGAGGGTAAAAGATATATCGGCAGGGGGCCTAAGGGCCTACTTTCCGGAAACAACCCTCCCTACCCTCCCTAAGAAGGTATATCCCCAGGTCAGGGCAGGGAGAGTTGCATCTCAAACCCTCCCCCGAACCCTCCCTAAAGCCCTCCCTCCCTCCCCCCCTGGGCCGGGCGGCCCGTTGATCTTCATGGAAAGGAGGTCATCGCGAAATGCCTATTGTCCGCGTCGTTGTTGTGGGCGACGAGGAGGCCGCTTTTATCTACGCTCCGTTTGAAGCCAAAGAACTAATCAAGACCTATACGAGGAACTGGGTTCCTTCTGAGAAGGCTTGGCTAATCTGTGGTGTCGCGAATCTCCTCGGATTGGTGGACCTCCTACAATCCGAGGGATACAAGGTATTCGTCCAGAATCCACCGAACCCATTTCACGGCCTATTCCTATACCTCCCCCCGAGCCTGCACGACAAGGTATATCGCGCGCTATCAAAGGTCCTTCACCCTGATCTCGGGGGGACAGACAAACTCATGAAGGATTTGAACGTAGCGCGAGATCAGTACAAGGAAGGAACTAAGCAATGAGCCTTGAAGAGGCGAGGCAGGCCAAGGAAAAGTCGCAGGCCGACCTTAGAAGGATCACGGCGCTGGGCCAGGAGGTTACCAAGTTGGCCGAAACGCTCAAGGAAGCACGGGAGGCAATCCTCAACCACAAATTCCTTGCTGAGCCTACGTCGGAGTAAAAGAGAGGAAGCCCCTACCTATGGCCTATGCGGTAGGGGCTTCCATTCTTCTCTCGGATTCATTTGTCCTCACCTCCTTGGGTGCCCCGCTGGGCAGCCTCCTAGGTCTGGCGAGGTGGTGATTCCCTCAGGCTCCCTTTACTGACGCATTCGGATGAATGCTCCCGAGGGAATCACCGCCGGTAGCTCACGAGAGCACCGGGTCTTGGGACGGTCGGTCAATCCGACCGAGGTCCTTAACCTTCTTCGGGTTTTGCGGGTATCCGACGTCCCACATTTCGACGGTCCCGTATGCGAGTTCTTTCCCTCTGATGGCTCCTCGGACGAATGTCCAGGCTTCCTCGTGTTCCGGCGTGCCGAATACCTCGGTGGGAAGGGTGCTCCCTGGGTCGGCGTAGACCTTCGCCAGGTAGCAGAACAGTTCGTGGGGTGCGATCGCTACCTTGATCCCACCCAGGTTTACCAGGATGTTCCGGGGTTTGGTCATGCATCGCATAGTAACCCTGCATAGCTTGGAATGCCTAGAGAGCCTCTATAGTCAACAAGCCTTGTGATTCCTAGCGTGCTTTGAGTGATCGAATGGAAGCCCGACATTCCTCGCTGGCGGCAGGTGTACGAGATTCTTCTCGAACGGATCGAAAACGGGACATACCCGCCTGGCTCCAAGATTCCTGGAATCCTCCAGCTCCAGGAGGAGTTCGGGATTGCCACGGCGACGTCTCAGAAGGTATTGCACCAGCTCAGAGCGGATGGATTGACCGAGACTCACGCCGGAATGGGGACGTTCGTCCGGGGTCGTCCGGATTCCAAGGAATGACGAGGCGCTGGGACGTGTTTTCCCAGCTCAGAGGCCAGATTCCTGGGGTACCTCTTAGGCAACGTGTTGTCGATCGCGTTCCTGGAGGACATCTGGTCGCGCAACCTGCTCAACGTGCAGGTCAGCCCGCTGTCCAGTGTCGAATACCTGGCCGGGCTGGTGCTGTTCTCTCTGGGGAAGGTGGCCTTCGCCGTCGCCGTGATGGCCGGGCTCGCGCTCGGCCTCTACGGGTTCGGGGTGACGAGCCTCGGGGTGGGGCTGGTGCCGTTCATGGGCGTGCTGCTCGTGCTCGGCTGGTCACTGGGCTTGATCGGCATCGCGGCGGTGCTCAGGTTCGGAGAGAACGCCCAGGTCGTCGCCTGGTCGCTGGTGTTCGTGGTGCAGCCGCTGGCCGGGATCTTCTACCCGGTCTCCGTGCTGCCCGCGCCGCTGCAGACCGTGGCCTGGTTCCTGCCGGCCTCGCACGTGTTCGAGGGCATGCGCACGGTTCTGGGCGGCGGCGCGGTGCCGTGGGACCGGCTCGCATGGGCGGCCGGGCTCAACGTGGCCTATCTGGCGGCGACCCTGGGGCTGTTCGCGTGGGCGCTCAGGTACGCCCGGCGGCATGGGAAGCTCTCCCGCTTCGGGGAGTGAGCCCGGGGTCGAGCGCCGCCGCGATCACGTCGACCAGGCCCTCCACCACCTCCGCCCGGTCCACCTCGGGGTGCTCCAGCCACCAGTCGCCGGTGGTCTGCACCATGCCGACGAACGCGTGCCCGAGCACCTGCGCCCGCACCGGGTCGGCCACCACCCGCTCGGCGGCCAGCACGCCGCCCAGCTCCTCGCCCAGGCTGCGCACCAGCGAGGTCATGCGGGAGCGGATCCTGGTGTCCTCGGCGCTGGCCCGGTGGAACAGGAACCGGTAGAGGTTGAGGTTGGCCGCGATCAGGTCGAGGTAGGCGCCGATGGTCGCCCTGGCCCGGCCGCGCAGATCGGCGCCGGCCTCGGCGAACCTGGGGCGCAGCTGGGCGATCACCGTGCGCACGTGCCGGTCGGCCAGTGCCTCGTACAGGCCGCTCTTGTCGCCGAAGTGCCGGTAGAGGATCGGCTTGGTGACGCCGGCCGCGGCCGCGATGGCGGCCATCGACACGTCCGGGCCCTCGCTGGAGATGACCCGGTCCGCGGCGTCCAGCAGCGCCCTGCGCCGACCCGGGTCTCGTCCGCTCACCCGCTCAGGATAGATCGCCAACGGGCGGGCAGCAGCGCCGAGAGCACCAGCAGGGCCCCGATGAGCGTGTAGAGGCCGGTCACGCCGGCCAGCGTGCCGGGCGGCTCGGCCAGCTCCGCCCGCGGCAGCCCGTCCCACGGCAGGCCGGACCACGGGAGGGAGGCCGCCACGTTCACCGCGGCCTCGGCGTCGAGGGCGAACAGCATGCCCGCCGACGTCAGCGGCACCCCGCAGGCCAGGGCCGCGGCCGGCCACGCGGCCAGGACGGCGACGATCATCGCCACCGCCGCCAGGCATCCCAGTCCGGCCGGGGCCGGGCCCGCCTCGGCCGCGCCCGCCCGCAGGGCCTTGGCTCCGGCCTCCGTCAGGTAGTAGACGGGCAGGAGTGCGGCCAGGCCGGCGGCGGCCCCCATCAGAAGACGACTCTCACGGGTCACACCGGCTTCGTCCCCGCCTGCCTCGCCTGTTACGCGTGGGACTACGCGGGATACTTCCGCGCGGGGCCTCGTCGATCTGCCGGGGCATCGGCCGCAGGCGATCGCGGCCGACGGTCAGGGCCAGGGGGAATCCGCTCGGCCAGCCGCCGCGCGCCGCAGTGCGCTGCGGGCCACGCCGGACAGCAGCGAGATCAGCGCGATCCCCACGGCGAGGTTGACGGTGGCGGCGGTGATCTGGCTGGCCGGCAGGGCGTCCCGGGTGAAGGGGGCGATGGCCGCCGCCAGGGTCCCCAGCGCGGTGATCCAGGCGAAGAACGTGAACGGGCTGGGTGCCGCGATGAGCAGCAGGTGCAGCAGCGCCGTGGCCGCGAAGGCCGTCGCGGCGGCGCACACCGCGTAGGTGACGGTGGTGGAGTCGCCGAAGACCCCGGCGCGTTCGGGGGCCAGCACCGGGATGCCCAGCACTCCGCGGGTGAACAGCACGCCGACGAGCACGATGAGCGCCGCCACCAGGGCGGTGGCCGCGCCCCCGGTCCACAGCAGCCGCGCGTCCGGCCGGACGGGCGCGGGGGCGTCGTCGAGGGCGTGGGTGGAGTCAGGCATGGTCATCACCTTGGTCCTTCAGCAGCCGGGCTAGGAGCGGCGGCGCGGGGAGAAGGTCGTCGTGGCACCCGCCGCGCGGGGCACGGCCGTGCTGGGGACCGCGGACAGCGGGCGGGCGATCGCCTCCAGCGGCAGGCGTTCGGCGCGGACCCCGAGCAGGATCTCCACGACGCCGCCGACGACCATGACCGCGCCGCCGACGAGGTAGCCGGCGAACAGCCGGGACGGGTCGGCGCCGGTGCCGATGAGGTGGCCGTACAGCACGGGGCCGATCGCGCCGAAGCACTGCGCGATGGCGAAGAACACCGCGATCGCCTGGGCGCGCACCTCGAGCGGGAAGATCTCGCTCACCGACAGGTAGGCGGAGCTGGCGCCGGCCGACGCGAAGAAGAAGATCACGCACCAGGCCGCGGTCTGGGTGGCCGCGGTCAGGACGCCTTGGTCGAAGAGGACGGCGGTGATCGCGAGGAGCACGCCGGACAGGATGTAGGTGCCGGCGATCATCTGCTTGCGGCCCACGCTGTCGAACAGCCGGCCGATGGTGAGAGGGCCGAGCAGGTTCCCCGCCGCGAACCCGATCAGGTAGATCGGCGCGTCGGTCGCGCGCACCCCGTAGAAATGGGTCAGCACCAGCGCGTACGTGAAGAAGATCGCGTTGTACAGGAACGACTGCGTGATCATCAAGGTGGCGCCGAGCACCGACCGCCGCCAGTGATCGACGAACAGCACCCGCAGCAGGGCGCGATAGCCGACCCGCTCCGGCCTTACCTCGATCGCGCGGCTGTCGTCCACGGGCTCCAGGGTGCCGGGGGAGCCTTGCCGCACCTCGATGGCGGCCATGGCGCGCTCCGCCTCGGCCGCGCGGCCGTGCATGAGCAGCCAGCGTGGGCTCTCCGGCAGGTTGCGCCGCACGTACACCACGACGACGGCCAGGACGGGACCGAGCAGGAACGCCAGCCGCCAGCCGATCTCCGGGGACACCGCGTGCAGCAGAGCCAGCGTGCCCAGCGTGCCGAGGATGGCGCCGGCCCAGTACGTCCCGTTGACGCCGATGTCGACCTGGCCCCGGTAGCGCGCCGGGATCATCTCGTCGATCGCCGAGTTGATCGCGGCGTACTCGCCGCCGATGCCCATGCCCGCGATGAAGCGGGTGGCGAACAGGTAGATGATCCAGCCGGTGCCGTGACCCAACGTGAACGCGGTCAGACCGCTGCCGGCCAGGTACACCAGCAAGGTCACGGTGAACAGATTGCGGCGGCCCAGCCGGTCCGACAGCCGGCCGAAGACCAGGGCGCCGACCACCTCACCGACGAGGTACACGGTCGCGATGGCCCCGACGGCGGTCGCCGACAGGTCGAGGGTGTCCGGCTGGCTCAGCACTCCGGTCACCGAACTGGCAATAGTGATCTCCAGGCCGTCGAGCACCCATGCGACGCCGAGCGCCACGACGAGCCGCGTGTGAAAGGGCGTCCACGCCAGTCGGTCCAGTCGCGCCGGAATCAGGCTGCGGATCACCCCGGACGAAGTGCCGGCCATCGCTCCCATGCTGCGGCTCCTCCCGGATCGCGGCGATCGTCTTCCCGGTCGCCTGCAGTCATCAATCCCAGCAACAGGAGGAGAGGCAGTCGTCAGCGTCAGCGCCCAATCGCACTACCGGCCAGCGGTAATCCTGCGATGGCGGCTAACGTGACCAGGCCTGCCTTCCGGCTCCGGTCCCCAGGCCCGGCCACCGCCGCGGCGAGGTCGCCGCACCGGTGGCGCGCGGCTCATTCCCGGTGGCACAGACGACGAGCTTCCAGCTAGCGGGAATGTCCGGCGCCTGACGCGGCTGGCAGCCTGGGGTCGTGGAATTGCGCTGCCTGATCGTCGATGACAGCCGGCGGTTCATGGACGCCGCGCGCCGACTGCTGGAGCTGCAGGACGTGCGGGTCGTCGGCGTGGCCACGACCGGCGCCGAGGCGGAGTCCCTGGCCTCGGCACTGCGGCCGGACGTGGCGCTGGTCGACGTCGGGCTGGGCGAGGAGAGCGGCTTCGACGTGGCGGGCCGGCTGGACGACGTCCCGGTCATCATGATCTCCACCCGGGACGCGGCCGACCTGGACCAGCTGGTCGAGGAGAGCCCGGCCATCGGCTTCCTGCCCAAGTCGGGGCTGTCCGGGCCGGCCATCCGGCAGGTGCTCAGCGAGCCTCGAGGAACCTGAGAACGGCCAGCACCCGGCGGTGGTCGTCGTCGGTCTCGGCCAGCCCGAGCTTGGTGAGAATGCTGCGCACGTGCTTCTCCACCGTGCCCTCGGTCACCCACAGCCGCCGGGCGATGCCCGCGTTGGAGCGGCCCTCGGCCATCAGCGACAGCACCTCGCGCTCCCTGGCGCTGAGCACGTCGAGGGGATCGTCACGGCGCCGGGCCGACACCAGCTCCTGGACCAGCGCCGGATCCACGACCGAGCCGCCCTTGGCGATCCGCCGCGCCGTGTCGACGAACTCCTCCACGTCGGTCACCCGGCTCTTGAGCAGGTAACCGATCCCACGGCCGCTGGCCAGCAGCTGCATGGCGTGCTCGGCGTCGGCGTGCGCCGACAGCACCAGGATGCCGATCTCGGGATGCTCCTCGCGGATCTGCGCGGCCGCCTGCAGCCCCTCCAGGGTGTTGGTCGGCGGCATCCGGATGTCCACGATGGCGAGCTCCGGCCGCTTCTCGCGTACCAGGGCCAGCAACTGCCCGGCGTCGCCGGCCTGGCCGATCACCTCCAGACCTGAACGCTGCAGGAGGCTGGCGAGCCCCTCGCGCAGCAGAACGTCATCGTCAGCGAGAACCACCTGCGTACCGGACATGCAGGCATTATCCCGACCTCATCACTGTGTCGGTACACTCCGGGAATGTTCCTTGGCCGGTCACGCCGACCAGCTGGCGACGTCGGCCGCGGTCTGACCGTGCGCACGGTGGCGGCCGGAGCCGTGCTCGCGCTGATCGTGGGCGGGGCCTTCGCGGTGCTGCTGGCCTCGATCGCCGACCTGCGCGACGTCCGGCTTCGCGAGCAGCGCTCCGCGGAGGTCCTGACCATGGCCAACCGGCTGGAACGCCTGATCATCGACATGGAGACGGGCCAGCGCGGCTTCGCCCTCACCGGCCAGGAGGATTTCCTCCGGCCCTGGCGCGAGGCCGTCGCGGCCTTTCCCGGCCAGGCGAGCGCGCTGGAGCGGCTCGTGGCCGGCGTCCCCGCCGAGCGCGCCCGGGCCCGGACGATCGCCGCGGCCGGCACCTCCTACATCGACGACTACTCCGTCCCCCTGGTGGAGGCCATACGTCGCGACCCGGCCAGGGCGCGCACGGCGGAGATCGCCGAGGGCGAGCGCCGCGTGGACGCGATGCGCGCGGACTTCGACGCGCTGGTCGCCACCGCGTTGTCGATGGTCCGGACGGAGCAGCGGCAATCCGAGGCCGCGGCACACCGCGCGAGCGCCGTGGGAGTGTCGGGCCTGATCGCGTCGGTCGCCCTGATCGGCGCCTACTCCGGCTACATCACCCGTGCGGTGGTGGTTCCGGTACGGCGGGTGGCCGGGGCCACCCGGAGGCTGGCGGACGGCGATCTCCAGGCCCGCGTGCCCGAGAGCGGCGCCGGCGAGGTGGGCGTGCTGGAACACGGCTTCAACACGATGGCGGTCACCCTCGCCCGGCAGCGGGCGGAGCTGGCCGCCTCCCGCTCACGCGTCGTCACCTCCGCCGACCAGGCCCGCCGCCGCATCGAACGCGACCTGCACGACGGCATCCAGCAGCGGCTGGTCTCGCTCGTGCTGGACGTGCGGGCCGCCCAGGCCAGGCTGCCGCCCGACCGGCCCGAGCTCGCCGAGCCGCTCGACCGGCTGGCCGAGGGGCTGGGCGAGGCGGTCGACGAACTGCGCGAGATCTCCCGGGGCATCCATCCGGCGATCCTGAGCGAGGCCGGGCTGGGCCCGGCGTTGAAGACCCTGGCCCGCCGCAGCGCCGTACCGGTGGAGCTGGAGCTGGACGTACCCGGCCGGCTGCCCGAACCGGTGGAGGTGGCCGCCTACTACGTGGTCTCCGAAGCGCTCACGAACACGGCCAAGCACGCCCACGCCACGACCGTGACCGTGCGGGCGCACCTGGCGGACGGCATGCTGCGGCTGCACGTGGGCGACGACGGCGTGGGCGGCGCCTCGACGGGCGAGGGCTCCGGGCTGCTCGGGCTCGCCGACCGCGTCGAGGCGCTCGGCGGCACGATCACGCTGGTCAGCCCGCCCGGCGAGGGCACCGCGCTCAGCGCCGAGCTGCCGGTCGCCGGCGGCTGACCGGACGCCGGGATTCCAGCCAGCAGGTAGCCGGAATGGCCGCTGGCCAGGACGACAGCGACGGCCTGCAGCGCACATCCTGGGCGGGAAGCCTCCCGGAAGGAGCCTGCGGTGCAGTCATTGTCGATCCCCCCTGCCGACCTCGTGCCCCACCCTTCGATCGGACGGCCGCGTTCCGGCCCGAGCTGGATCCGGATCTTCCTCGGCGGGTCGGTGCTGTGGGTGGCGACCGTGGTCGTCACGTTCGTCACCGGCAACACGAATCTGGTCCCGACGATCATCCTGGTCGGCAGCTTCCTGGTCCCGGTCACGTTCGTCGCCTTCGCGTTCCGGCACGGCGACGCCGTGATCACCGCCCAGCGCGTCTTCACCGCGTTCGTGTACGGCGGCGTGCTGGGCGTCCTGGGCGCCTCGCTCCTGGAGTCGGCGTTCCTGACGCACGCGTCGGGCTGGGCCTACCCTGCCGTCGGCCTGATCGAGGAGGGCGTCAAGCTGGCCGCGTTGTGGCTGGTCGCCCGGCGCCTGCCCTTCTACACCGCGCGCGACGGCATGGTGCTCGGCGCGGCCGTGGGCTTCGGCTTCGCCGCGCTCGAGAGCGCCGGATACGCCTTCAACGCGCTGTTCACCTCCCGCGGCCTGTCGCTGCTCAACCTGGTCGAGACCGAGGCTCTGCGCGCGGTGCTCGCCCCCGTCGGGCACGGGCTGTGGACCGCGCTGCTGGGCGGCGTCCTGTTCGCGACCGCCGCACGCAGCCCGAACGGACGGCCCCGGCCGCGGACGGAGCTGCTCGGCTGGTACATCGCGGTGGTCCTTCTGCACGCCCTCTGGGACGCCTCGCAGGTCATCGCGGTGTGGCTGACGCTGCTCCTGACCGGCACGCAGGACCAGTGGGCGTCGATCGCCCGGCTGGGCGAGCTGCCCGGCGTCACCCAGGCGCAGGTGCACGCGTTCACCATGCTGAGCTGGGGCCTGCTCGCCGTGGACGGGCTGATCGGGCTGACCCTGCTCCTGCTGCGGTGGATCCCCCTCCGGCGCGCCCGGGCGACGGCGCCGGTCCTGCCGCCGAGGACCATGTGGTGACGGCGTCCCGCCGCGCCGGGTCACCCACGCGCTCGTCGAACGCGGCGACGCCGAGCTTCATGAGACCGAGCGCCTTTACGCTGTAGATCACAGCCTTGCGACGATGTCGCGAAATTACTGGAAAATGCTGGGACTGCTGGTAGCCTCGCGGCATGAGTGACCGGCTGGACGATCTCGAGCGCCGGATCGACGAGCTGCGGGCCGGCGTGCGCACGGCCATGCGGGCCCGGGACGCCGCCACGGCGCGGACGATGCGGGCCGAGCTCCGCACCGCCGAGCGCGCCTGGGACGCCCTGGTGAGCGGCGAGCAGCCGCAGGCCGCGCCTGAGCCGCCCCCGCTGGTCACCGTGCGCGAGCAGGTCCATCAGGGGCTGCGCCTGCTCGGGGCGACGGCGCAGCCCCGCCTCATCGTGGCCGTCAGCGAGGCGTTCCACGGCGGCACGATCCGCAGCAGCCGGCTCACCAGCCTGCGCAGGGACGAGGAGCGCTCGTTCCGGTCCGCCCCGTACGGACGCCCGTACTACCTGTGCGCGGCGCTGACCGACCGCCTCTCCCCCGCCCGCGGCCTGCTCACGCTCAGCACCTGGCCGCTGGAGCGGCGCGTGGTCGGCCCGCTCAGCCCCCGCGTCGACTTCCTGACCTGCGCCATCGCGGTGGCCTCGCACGAGCCCGACTCCCGGGACGAGCGGGCGGCCCGGTTACTCGTCCGGATGGCCAGGAACATCCCCGGCGCCACCGGCGGCTCCCTGGGCCCGCCCGACCCGCGGCGGGTGATCGAGGCCGCCCGCGCCGAGCTCGCCGTGCACGCCGAGCGCGACACGCGCGACCGCGCCGAGCTGGCGCGACGCGCCGCCGCACAGCTGGATGACGCAGCCCGGCTGTTCGGCGCCGCTACGCTGAGCACGATCAAGAAGGAGTACGCCAAGTGAGCGGCTTGAAGCGCGAAGGCGACCACGTGCACAGGCTCGACGCGCTGCGGGGCACGACGCCGCCGCGGCCGCACGACGCCCGCGCCATAGCGGCCCTGGCCGCCAACCCCGGCTGCGCCCGCCGCGCCCTCATGGACGGCGCCGGCGTCGACAAGGACGCCGCGGCCCGGCACCTGGGGTTCCCCGCGCCGTTCGGGCAGTCGCCGTTCGCGATCACGCGCGGCAACGTGTTCGAGGCGCTGGTCAAGGCCGACGGGTGCGCGGAGCTGCTGCGGATGCTGCGCGAGCTGCTGGAGCTGCCGGTCGCCGAGGTGGCCTACCACGACGTCGAGAACGTCGGCGCCCACCTGCGCCACGCCCACACCCGCACCCTCATCGACCGGGCGGCGCGCGGCGCCGAGGACGCCGGCACGCTCTACGACCACCCGCTGCTCACCCTCGAGATCGCCGGCCACACCGCCTACCTGGAGCCGGACGTGGTGGCCTTCCAGCTCGGCGGCCGCTTCCACATCGTGGAGATCAAGTCGTTCCCGGTGATCGACGGGCAGGCCGACCCGTCGGCGGTGGCCGCGGCGGCCCGGCAGGCCGCGGTCTACGTGCTGGCGCTGCGCACCCTGCTGGAGGAGCTGGGCCACGACCCGCTGCGGGTCTCCCACGACGTGGTGCTGGTCTGCCCGGAGAACTTCGCCAACCGCCCGGTCGCGACCCTGGTCGACGTGCGCAGGCAACTGGCCGTGCTGCGGCGTCAGCTCACCAGGATGACCACGCTCGACCGGCTGCTGGCGGGGCTGCCCGACGATCTCACCTTCGACCTGCGGCCTGACGACGACGGCCGGCCCACCAGGCCGGTCGCCGAGCTGGCCGACGCGCTGCGCAGGACCACCGCACGGTACGCGCCCGACTGCCTGTCCACCTGCGACCTGTGCTTCTTCTGCCGCGACGAGGCCCGCCAGGAGGGCGCGTCCGACCTGCTCGGCCGGCAGGTGCGCGACGAGCTGGGCGGGGTCGCCTCGGTGGCCGAGGCGCTGGGCCTGGCCGACGGCGTGCGGGATCCGGCCGAGGGCCAGGAGGAGATCGCCCGGCTGCTCCGCAACGCCGAACGCCTCCGCGCGGAATGCCTCGAAGGTGTGTGAACACGTGAGCCCGCTGACCCCACGGGGGTGCCCGACGTGAGCCTGCTGACCTCGCTCGCCCGGCTGCGGGCCCTGGACGAGGGCATCGCGCAGCCCATCGCGACCGTCCGGCACTGCCATCTGTCGGAGCGGCCGATGGTGTTCATCCCGCTGAAGCTGTCCGGCGAGGCCGCCGCCCCGCTGGCCGCCATGCTCGGCACCGAACGCGACCGGCCGCACCTGCTCGTGGTGACCCAGCCGCGCAACCGCGACCTGCGCTTCGCCTGGGCGGCCGAGCTGGCCGGGGTGCTCCTGCCGTACCTCGAGAGTTTCCTCGCCGACACCGAGACGGTCGAGCGGCGCGGCGCCGACCCCTATGAGCGGGTCCTGGACGCTCCGCAGCTCCTCGTCCCGAACGCCGCGGGCGTGGCCTTCACCAGGCTTCTCGGCCGTTCCACCCGCTTCCGCCGCGCCGACGGGCCCTATCCGGTGCCGGAGGAGGTGCCGCTGCTGGGGCGGTGGCTGACGTACTTCGCGGAGCGGGCCGCCTACCCGGGCTCGTCGCTCATGCTGGCCGCGACCGAGGAGCTCGGGCGGCACTGGGCCAGCGGGCAGAGCTCGCTCGAGGACGCCAACCTGGCCGCGCTGCTCGGCTGGATCACCGAGGGGCCGGACGACGCCGCCGAGGACCCGCTGATCTGGCCGCCCGCCGGGCCCGCGACCGACCCGGGGTTCGACGCGGAGGTGCTCGCGCCGGCCATCGAGAGCGGGTCGGCCGAGCGCGTCACCGAGGCGCTGCGCACCCAGCTGGAGCCCACGTGGCGGCTCACGTGGCAGGCGTTCGACCTGCTGGGCGGCCTGGAGGCGGGCGCGAGCACGGCGCAGCGGTGGGAGCAGGACCGCGGCTCGTTCAGCGGCATGGCGCAGAGCATCGCCGAGGGCGGGCCGCCGCAGCCCCGCCGCGACGGCGCGGTGGCCGCGGCCGCCAAGCTGGCCCGCATGGAGCGCGCCCAGGCCGCGTACGACGTGCAGCGCGCCTACGACGATCCGCTGATCATGGCGGAGTACCGCCTCACCGGGGAGGCGTTCGCCGGCGAGGTGATCGAGACCGTCCCGGACAACGTCGAGGGCGAGGGCCGCTCCCGCAAGCTCCGCCCGCTCGTGGTGATCAAAACCGACGATCCGGTCCGTCTCACGCCCGGCACGTCGCTCGGCACCCCGCAGCGCCGCGGCCAGGGCGCCGAGCTGGTGTCCGCGGACGGAGGGCTGGTCACCGTGAAGATCACCAAGGGCATGGGCCGGGGCAAGACGGCCGCGCCGGGGGCCGTGCCCGAGATCGGCGAGCGGGTCTGCTACACCTCGCTCACCGACGACTTCCAGGGCTCGCCCAGCCTGCCCGACGCCGAGGCCACACCGTGGACGCACGGCGGGCCGCCGCAGGAGTACGTGCCCGACGACGAGGACGCCCAGGAGGAGTGGTCGTGACGTCGACCCACGGAAGGCCCGGCCGCCACGCCGGAGGAGACCGGTGACCGACAGCCCTGAGCAGGTCATCGGGAACGTGCTGGCCGACCTGCCCCGGCACCGGGGCGTGGTCGTCGACTCGCCGCCCGGGGCGGGCAAGTCCACCCTCGTCGTGCGCGCGGCCGCGCACATCGCGGCCACCGGCGAGCCGCTGATGATCGTCGCCCAGACGAACGAGCAGGTCGACGACCTGGTCGCCAGGATCACGGACAAACACCCGCGGCTGACCGTGGGGCGGCTGTCGGCGAGCGGGTACGTGCCGCCGCTGCGGCTGCTGGAGCTGCCCGGCGTCCGGTTCGGCACCCGGATCCAGGACCTCGGCGACCCGGACATCGTCATCGCCACCGCCGACAAGTGGGCGTGGATCGGCGACCGGGTGTGGCCGTGGGCGATCGTGGACGAGGCGTACCAGATGCGCTCGGACAAGCTGCTGCGGATCGCGGGGTTGTTCGAGCGGGCGTTGTTCGTGGGCGATCCGGGGCAGCTCGACCCGTTCTCGATCGTGGACGGCGACCGGTGGTCGGGGCTGTCGTGGGATCCCCTGCAGAGCGCGGTGTCGGTGCTGCTGCGGCACAACCCCGACCTGCCGGTGCACCGGCTGCCGGTGTCGTGGCGGCTGCCGGCCTCGGCCGCGCCCGTGGTGTCGCGGGCGTTCTACCCGTTCACCGGGTTCCGGTCGGGGACCGGGCCCGGGGACCGGCGGCTGGAGCTGGTGACGGGCGGCATGGGGACCGTGCACGACCGGGCGCTGGAGGAGGCGGCCCGGTCGGGGTGGGCGCTGCTGGAGCTGCCGAACCGGCACACCGTGCGTACGGACGGGGAGGCCGTGCAGGCGGTGGCGCTACTGGCCTCACGGCTGCTGCAGCGCGGTGCGGTGGCGAGCTCGGAACAGGGTGAGCGGCCGGTGACGGCGGACCGGATCGCGGTGGGAGCCGCCCACCGCGATCAGGTGGCCGCCATCCGCGCCGCCGGGCTCCCGGCCGAGATCACCGTGGACACGGCGAACCGGCTTCAGGGGCGTGAGTACGACGTGACGATCGTCCTGCACCCGCTGTCGGGACGGCGGGACGCGACCGCCTTCCATCTGGAGGCGGGACGGCTGTGCGTGCTCGCCTCACGGCACCGGCACGCGTGCGTGGTGGTGGCCCGGGCCGGCATCGCCGAACTGCTGGACGCACATCCGTCGGCGGAGCCGGTGCAGCTGGGGGTGCCGGTGAAGTTCCCGGACGGCTGGGAGGCCAACCAGTCGGTCCTCGACCATTTGTCCCGCCATCGGGTGTAGGCCGGGCCGCACGACAGCGGCGCCGGCGTGTGGTGCCGGAACCGCCGGGGGTGGGTCAGAGGCGGCGGCGCCAGACGTCGATGGCCAGGACCTGACGCATTCCCGCCGACTCGTACAACCCCAGCGCGGGCGTGGTGTTGTTGGAGTCGACGTGCAGGATCGTGCCCTTGCGGCCGCGGGCGGCGTCGGCCGCGAAGGCGTTGCTCAGCAGGAAGCGCCCCAGCCCCCGCCCCCGGAACTCGGGCAGCACCGCCAGTGTGGCCACGTAGCCGCAGTCCTCGTCCGCCACGAACTGGTTGTTGCCGATGAGCACCCCGGCCGGCCGCCCGTCGAGGCGGGCGAGGGTGAGCTGGCTCCAGTCGGTGACGCTCATCGCCTGCCGCCGCTCGTACCACGGCTCGTAGTCCACCTTGACGAAGCCGAAGTGCTGCGCGAAGCCCTCCTGCTGGACGCGGTGGGCCTCCCGCCGCACCTCGTCGCTCTCGCCGGTCTCCAGCGTGAGCCCGGCAGGCGGGGCCGGCGGCTCGACGGGGCCGTCGTGGTCGATGCGCATGCGGTGGAAGCTGGTCGCGGGCTCGAAGCCGTGCTCCTTGGCCAGGGCCTGCTTGGCGTGGTCGGCGCGGTAGACGCCGAGGTCGGCGGTGACGTGGTCGTGGCCGCGCTCGGCGGCCAGCTCGCGGGCGCGCGTGGTCACCGTGCGCAGCAGCTCGCCGGCGAGCCCGTCGGCGCCGGGGCGGACGATCACCTCGATCTCCACCAGGTCGCTGTCGCCGTTGGCGCACGCCCACGCCCAGGCCAGCAGCGTGCCGTCGGCGTCGTGGACCAGCCAGCCGTCCCTGTCGCGGTCGAAGCCGGGCTCGACCAGCTCGTCGGCGATGTCGTCCAGCGTCATGTCCGGCCGGCCGATGACCGCGGTGTCGTAGGCTGCGACGAGCTCGTGGATGGCGACGGCGTCCTGGAGCCGCGGCCGGCTGATGGCGTGCATGAGACGGCATTGTGCAGGGTTCGCCCGCCCCCGCGCCTCCCATTTTCGGCGGCTCGCTAAGCTGTGTGGCGTGCTTGACAGGGTGCCGCTGCGCATCGAGGTCGCCGCGCCCGACGCGACGACCGTCGCGCTCGCGCTCAGTGGCGATCTCGACCACGGCTCGGTGTCCCAGCTGGCGGCCCTGACGTTCGCGGAGGGATACCGCAGGATCGACGTGGACCTGTCGGCGCTCACCTTCATCGACTCATCCGGCCTGGCCGCGCTGGTGGGCCTCCACCAGCGCGCCGCGGACGCCGAGGCCGTGGTCGCCGTGGTGGCGTTGACGCCCTACCTGCGCGGCCTGTTCAAGATGACCGCGCTCGACCAGTTGTTCACTTTGCCGCCGGGGTGACGGCCTCCTCCGCCGGAGGGGCCTCGGCCGGCGCGCCGCCGCGCAGCGGGATCTCCTTGACGAACGCCGCCAGCACCGGCACCACCACCGCGAACGCGACGGCCCACCAGAACAGGCCCGAGAGCGACGTCGCCAGCGACTCCAGCAGGCCGGTGCGCTGCGCCGCCGGCATCGCGGCGAGCGCCGCGGGGTCCATCCGTCCGCCGCCTTGGGCGATCTGCTCCGCCGCCTGCGGGCCGATCCGGGCGGTCAGCTCGGACAGGAAGTGGCTGTTGAAGATCGCGCCGAGCACGGAGACGCCGAACGAGCCGCCGATCGACCGGAAGAACGTGCTCGTGCTGCTGGCGACGCCCATGTCGCGCTGCTCGACGCTGTTCTGCGCGATGAGCAGCGTGGTCTGCATGAGGAAGCCCATGCCGAGGCCGAGCACCGCGATGTAGACGCCGGTCAGCCAGGCGGGGGTGGCCACGCCCATCGTCGACAGCAGCCACATGCCGGCCACCATGCCGACGCCGCCGAGCACGGGGTAGATCTTGTACTTGCCGGTGCTGGTGATGGCCTTGCCGACGTACAGCGACACGACCATGGCGGCTCCCATCATGGGCAGGAGCAGCAGCCCGGAGTCGGTGGCGCTGGCGCCCTGCACGGTCTGCTGGAACAGCGGCAGGAAGTTGATCGCGCCGAACATGGCGAAGCCGAGCAGGAAGCCGATGAGCGAGATCAGCGTGAAGTTGCGGTTCGCGAACAGCTGCAACGGCATGATCGGCTCGACCGCCCTGCGCTCGACGAGCACGAACGCGGCCAGCGTGACCACGGCGAGGGCGGCCAGGGCGAGGATCTGCCAGGAGCCCCACGCATATTCGTTGCCACCCCACGTCGTGATCAGCACCATCGCGGTGATGCCGATCGACAGCAGGATCGCGCCTGCCCAGTCGATGCGGACCGTGATGTTCGGCTTGGGCAGGCGCAGGTTGATCATGATGAGGACCAGCGCGACCGCGCCGACCGGCAGGTTCACGTAGAAGGCCCAGCGCCAGTCGAGGTGGTCGGTGATGAAGCCGCCGACCAGCGGGCCGGCGATCATCGCCAGCGACATGACGCCGGCCATGATGCCCTGGTACTGGCCGCGCTCGCGGGGCGGCACCAGGTCGCCGATGATCGCCATGACGTTCACGAGCAGGCCGCCCGCGCCGAGCCCCTGGATCGCGCGGAAGGCGATCAGCTCGGCCATGCCGCCCTCCGGCCCGCCGAACAGCGGCGACCCGGCCATGCCGCACAGCGCGGACCCGATCATGAAGATGACGATCGAGATGATGAAGATGGACTTGCGCCCGTACAGGTCGCCGATCTTGCCCCAGATGGGGGTGGAGACCGTCGTGCCCAGCACGTACGCCGTGACGACCCACGACAGATGCGACAGACCGCCGAGCTCCCCCACGATCCGCGGCATGGCCGTGCCCACGATCATGTTGTCGAGCATCGCCAGCACCATCGCCAGCATCAGCCCCGGCAGGACGACCATGACCTCTCTGCGCCGCCCGGCTGCCTCCGCCACCGCACACCCCCCGTCTTGAATCTTGCTTACTTGCCGACCGGCAAGCCTAGAATAAGGTAAATACCTACTTGTCGGCCGTCAAGCTGAAATAGGTGCAAGGTGCGCGAAGACACACGAACCCGGATCCAGGAGATCGCGCTGCGGCTCTTCACCGAGCAGGGGTACGAAGCCACCTCGCTCCGGGAGATCGCCGAGGAGCTGGGCGTGACCAAGGCCGCGCTCTACTACCACTTCAAGACCAAGGACGACATCGTGGCGAGCCTGGTCGACCTCCGCATCGCCGAGCTGGAGGAGCTGCTCGCCTGGTCGAGGTCCCAGCCGAAGACGCCGGAGACGCGGCGCCGGCTGCTGGAGCGCTACGCCGAGAACCTCAAGCTGCCCCGCACCCGCGACGTCACCCGGTTCCTGGAGCGCAACCAGACGGCGATGCGCGACCATCCGAAGATCGAGAAGATGCGCGAGTCGATGCTGGCGCTGACGGTGGAGCTGAGCGATCCGGACGCCACGCCTGCGGAGCGGATCAGCCGCGCTCTGGCGCTGTTCGCCCTGCACGCGGGCAAGTGGCTGACGCAGCAGGGCGACCTCACCGAGGACGAGATCGACAAAGCGTCCATGGAGGTGGCCAGGCGGCTGCTGGAGATGTAGCCCTTCCGGACGTATAGCCCCGAAAGGGACGATTGGGGCACTGGATCGGGGGCAGGGGGCAGGCACGCATCCATACGGGAGGAGGCGCAGTGGAGGCCACGATAGCGCTCCGACTGCCCAGGGATGCGGCGAGCGTCCCGCTGATCAGGCAGTTGCTGGACGGCACGCTGCGGTCGCTCGGTGTCGAGCCGCAGGTCCGCGACGACATCGAGCTCATGCTCACCGAGGCGTGCTCCAACGTCGTCAGGCATGCCGAGCCCAGCGACGAATACACCGTCAGCGCCGCCGTCCACGATCACGTGTGCGTCATCAGGGTCGTGGACACCGGAGCCGGCTTCGACCCCCGCAAGGTCATCGACGGCTTCCCGGAGCCGGGAGCCGAGGGCGGCCGGGGACTGCAGATCATGCGAGCGCTCGCCGATGACATCCGCTTCACCAACAGGCACGACAACGGGGCCATGGTGTGCCTCGAGAAGAGGCTGCGGTACGCGCCGGGATCGGCGGGCCCGCACCTCATGGCCACATGATCGCTACAGCCGGGAGTGCCGCTCCACCGGCCGGCCCCCACGCCCGGGGCGGCGCGGAGCTCCGCCGAGGCGCAGGCGCTCCCTGGCTCCCTCTCTGGACCCCTCTCCGGACACGGCGCCGCCGAGCCGCAAGCGCCGTCGCAACCGGGGCGTCGAACCGCTCAGCTCCCCCTGCCGCCGTTCGGGCACCCCGCTCCCGCTGAGCTTCACGGTCAGCCGCTCCTGCCTGGGCGCCAGCCGCCGCCAGAGCCTGCGCCAGTCCGTCATCGACCCGGCCAGGGCGGCGAGCGTGACCAGGACGATCACGGAGATGACCAGGATGGCCAGGACGACCAGCAGGAGGACGACCACCAAGGACCCGATGGTGCCGAGCAATTCCACCATTTGGCGGAGATTGCCCAGCCCTCAGCCATCTATGCCGATATTTCGGGCTATATCGTCCTTACTCGGATGTAGGGACGGACTTGTCGTGACGTCCGGGCAGGAGGTCGAGCCTGCGCAGTATCACTCCCTCGCGCAGCGCCCACGGGCACACGTCGAGCCGGTCCACCTCGAACAGGTCCATGGCCGCGTCGGCCACCAGCGCCCCGGCCGCGAGCTGCCCCGCCCGCCCCTCGGACACCCCGGGCAGGTCCGCGCGCTCGGCCGCCGTCATGGTGGTGAGCTTGACCGCCCAGTCGGCCATGTCCTGTCTGGTGAGCGAGCGCGGCAAGTAGGGGCCGTCGCTGGAGGGCGCGGCCCCGGCGATCCTGGCGAGCTGCCTGAAGGTCTTGGAGGTGGCGACCGCGCGGTCGGGCTCGCCGTACCTGACGACGTCGCCGACGGTGCGGGCGATCTCGGTGCGTACGTGCTTGCGCAGCTTGCGCACCTCGTCGGCGGGCGGCGGGTCGGCGGTGAACCAGTCGCGGGTCAGCCGCCCGGCCCCCAGGGGCAGCGACACGGCCACGTCGGGCTCCTCGTCCACCCCCGCGGCGATCTCCAGGGAGCCGCCCCCGATGTCGAAGACCAGCAGCCGCCCCGACGACCAGCCGAACCACCGGCGCACGGCCAGGAACGTCAGCCTGGCCTCGTCGCGCCCGGACAGCACCTCGATGTGCACGCCACAGGAGTTCTCGACGCGGGCGAGCACATCCTCGCCGTTGGCCGCCTCGCGCACGGCGGAGGTGGCGAAGGCCAGCAGGTCCTCCACGCCCTTGTCCTCGGCCATGTGCACGGCCTCATCGACGAAGGCGCACAGCCGCTCGATGCCCTTCTCCTGCAGGCGGTTGTCCTTGCCGAGGTATTCCGTCAGGCGGAGCCCCTCCTTGTGGGAGAAGGCGGGAATCGGCCGGGCGCCCCGATGGGCGTCGACGACCAGTAGGTGGACGGTGTTCGAGCCGATGTCCAGCACGCCGAGTCGCATGGGCAAACGCTACCGTTCCGCCGTATTCACGGCGACGCGGAGGGTGAGGTGTCGAAGGGTGGCGGTCAGCGGATCCTCCAAGGTGACGTACGGGGTGACCGAGCGCCCGGGCGGCGCCGGCGTGACCGCGCGGACGAGCGCGTCCGCGGGTGTGGCCCGAGGCCGCCGGGTGATCGTGGGCACGCTGCAGGGACTACCCTTCGGTGGTGTCATGACACGTTTGGGGGGATCGTTGAGCGCTTGCTGTGGTCCGAGCAGGGATGGCGGCGCCGGGACGCGCCATGCGCCCGCCGCGGTCACCGTGCGGCGGACGGCGCCGCGCGGCATGATCCGCATTCCCGGCGGGACGTTCCTCATGGGTGGTGACGACCCGGACGGCCGGCCCGAGGACGGCGAGGGGCCCGTCAGGGAGGTGCGGCTCGACCCGTACATGATCGATCCGACGTGCGTGACGAACGCGCAGTTCGCCACGTTCGTCAAGGAGACCGGATACGTCACCGAGGCCGAGCGGATCGGCTGGTCCTTCGTGTTCCGCCAGTTCGCCACGGGCGGGGTGATGGACGCGACCGTGCCGGGCGCGCCCTGGTGGGTGGGCGTCGAGGGGGCCACGTGGCGCTCCCCCGAAGGCCCCGGCTCGTCGATCGGCGACCGCCAGAACCACCCGGTCGTGCATGTGTCGTGGAACGACGCCACCGCGTACGCCGCCTGGGCCGGCAAGCGGCTGCCCACGGAGGCGGAGTGGGAGATGGCCGCCCGCGGCGGCCTGGAGCAGAAGCGCTACCCGTGGGGCGACGAGCTGGCGCCCAAGGGGCGGCAGCGGTGCAACATCTGGCAGGGGCGCTTCCCGACCGCGCCGAGCCAGGGGACAGTGCCGGTCAAGTCGTTCCAGCCCAACGGGTACGGCCTGTACAACGTGTCCGGCAACGTGTGGGAGTGGACGGCCGACTGGTGGGGCACGACGTGGGAGCCCTTCGCCGAGAACCCGGAGGGGCCGGCCGAGGGCACGGCGAAAGTGATCCGCGGCGGCTCGTACATGTGCCACGACTCCTACTGCAACCGCTACCGGGTGGCCGCCCGCACGGCGAACACCCCGGACTCCTCGACCGGGCACACGGGGTTCCGCTGTGCGGCCATAGTCTGATCGCATGTCACGAACCCTGCGACTGCTGATCACCGGCGGCGGCACCGGTGGTCACACCTACCCGGCCCTGACGACCCTGTCGGCCCTCCAGCGCCGTCAGGTGCCGCACGACGTGCTCTGGGTCGGAACGGCCAGCGGCCTGGAGGCCAGGATCACGGCCGAGCACGGCATCCCGTTCAAGGCGATCACCACGGGCAAGCTGCGCCGCCGCCCCAACCTCAAGGAGCTGGGCACCAACATCGCCGACGTGTTCCGCATCCCGGTCGGGGTGTGCCAGGCGATCGGGCACGCGGCCCGCTACCTGCCCGACGTGGTGCTGTCGACCGGGGGTTACGTGGCGGTGCCCATCGGGGTGGCGGCCAAGCTGATCCGGCGGCCGCTGGTGATGCACGAGCAGACGACCGTGGTGGGGCTGGCCAACCGGATCCTGTCCAGGCTCGCGACGAGGATCGCGCTGTCGCACGAGTCGTCGCTCGGCTACTTGCCGGAGCCGGCCAGGAAGAAGGCGGTCGTGACCGGCAATCCGATCCGGCCGGAGCTGCTGCAGGGCAACCGGGCGGCGGCGTACGACCTGTTCGGGCTGACGTTCGAGGTGCCGCTGATCTACGTGACGGGCGGCGCGACCGGCAGCAAGCAGATCAACACGCTGATCACGGAGATCCTGCCGCGGCTGCTGCCGCACGCCCAGGTCGTGCACCAGTGCGGGCCCGCCTGGATCGACCACATGCGGGCCGTCGAGGTGCCCGCCGATCTGGCCGAGCGCTACCACCCGGTGCCGTACGTCGGCGGGGAGCTGGCCGACCTGTTCGCCGCCGCCGACGTGGTGATCTCACGCAGCGGCGCCGGCACGGTGTCGGAGCTGACCGCCATCGGCAAGCCCTCCGTGCTGATCCCGCTGATCCCGACCGGCGGCGACGAGCAGCGCAAGAACGCCGCCTACCTCGCCTCGGCGGGCGCGGCGCGGGCGCTGCTGGAGCCGCGTCCGACGGCCGACCAGTTGCTGGCCGAGCTGATGCCGCTGCTGGCCGATCCCGGGCTGCGGGCGTCGATGGGGCAGGCCGCCGCCAAGCTCGGCCGCGTGGACGCCGCCGACGCGCTGTGCGACCTGCTGCTGGAGGTCGCACACGGCGGGGCTCAGGCGCCGTCCTCGGGCTCTTTCGGCGGGGCCGGGTCCAGGTAGCCGAACGCCTCGCGGGCGGAGCTCACGCTCCGCCTGAGCGCCTGTTCGAGGCTGTCGGCGTCGGCGGCCAGCCGTTCCAGCTCCGGCACGGCGAAGCCGTCCGCGCCGGTCTCGGCCACGAGCTCCTCGTACTGGTGCAGCCGGGCGCGCAGCTCCTCGATCTGCTGGTGGGCGCGGTAGGCGCGCTCGGCCTCGGTGACGTTGGCCGCGTAACGTTCCAGCGCCTCGACGCGGGCGACCACGGCGGCCTCACTGCTGTCGAGCGCCCGCGCCAGGGGCGCCGCCACGGCCTCGACCTCGGGCGTGAGCCCCCGTGAGACGGTCTCCCTGTGCTTGGCGCGCAGCGCCGACAGTTTGGCCAGGAGCCGGGCGATCTCCCACTCCTGGGCGGGCAGCATCACGGCGTTGCGCGCGTCGTCCAGGAGCCCTTCGGCGTTGACCCGGGAGCCGGTCACGGTGGCGATGGCCCGCTGGGCTCGGGTGAGCAGCCGCCTGGAGGACTCGTCGAGGTCGTCGGTCAGCACGTAGCGGCCCTCGTACCAGCGCAGCTGCTCGTAGATGTCGCGCTCGAAGTCGTCCTCCTCGTCGCCCGGCAGGTCGTTGCGGACGAACAGCACGAGCATGAGGGGGATGCCGAAGAGCACGAGCATGAGCAGGCCGAGACCCCTGCCCGCGGCGCCTAAACCGAGCATCAGTCCGAAGAAGGCCACGGTGGCGAAGGCCGCCACCATGCGCCAGTGCGCGCTCGTCAGGACTCTGCGCGGCTGCGGGACCCAGCCCTGGCGCATCTTGATGAGGACCCGCCGGCTCTCTTTCAGCAGCTGCGCGTCGTCCGGCGGTACTCCGGGATCTACCACCACATCCGCCACAAAATTGGATCCTAAGCGAAGTCACCCCCTTAGGTGGCGAAAAGCCTCGTGTGCGGAGCTGACACTGTCCCGTAACGCCTGCTCAAGACGGTCGGCGTCATCCGACAATCTGCCGAGTTCCGGCACGGCGGACTCGTCGGCTCCCGACTCCGCGAGGAGCTCCTCGTAGCGGGGCAGCCTGGCGCTGAGCCGCTCGATCTGGCTCCGTGCGCGGTAGGCGCGCTCGGCGTCGGCGACGTGGCCGGCGTAACGTTCCAGGGCCTCGACGCGGGCGAGCACGGCCCGGTTGCTGCTGTCCAGCGCGTGGGCGAGGGGCTCCGCCACGGCGGCCACCTCCGGAGTGACGCCCTCGGAGACGACCTCCTGGTGCTCGGCGCGCAGCTCGGACAGCTTGGCGAGGAGCCGGGCGATCTCCCACTCCTGGGCCGGCAGCATCACGGCGTTGCGCGCGTCGTCCAGCAGGCCCTCGGCGTTGACCCGGGACTCCATGACCCCCTCGACCGCCGTGCGGGTGCGGGCCATGAGAGCGCGGGCGGGCTCGTCGAGGTCGCCGGCCAGGAGGTAGCGGCCGGCGTACTCGCGGCTCGCGTCGTGGACGTGGCGTTCGAGCGCCCGGCGGCGCTCCACCTCGGCGTCGGGCCTGCCCCTGACCAGGACGGCGACGATCAGCAGCGCGGCCCCGGTCATGATCACCACGAACGGCGTGTACATCCCCGCGGCGAAGAGGGCGAGGCCGTAGACGGCGGCCAGCGCGGCCGTCCCGGTGACGGCCAGCCTGGCGGTGAAGCCGGCCCAGCTGGCGATGAGGCGGGGGCGCTTGTGCGCGGGCGCCCAGCCTTCGTGGATGCGGGCGAGGAGTTCGGGGTTGTCACGCAGGAGGCTTGCGACGTCGTGAGGCACCGCCGGGTCGACCATCACCTCATGGCGTCGGGGCACGTTGTTGATCCTATGTGCCGTTCTGTCCGGATGTCAGCCTTCCAGGTACCGGAACGCCTCGTGCGCGGACTTGACGCTGCGCCGCAAGGTCCGCTCCAGCGTGTCGGCGTCCTGGGCCAGCCGCTCGATCTCGGGCACGGCCAGCGAGTCGGCTCCCGACTCGGCCAGGAGCTCCTCGTAGCGCGGCAACCGGGATCGCAGCTCCTCGATCTGGCCGCGGGCGTGGTAGGCGCGTTCGGCCTCGGCGACGTGGGCGGCGTAACGTTCCAGTGCCTCCACGCGGGCGACCACGGCGGCCTCGCTGTTGGCCAGCGCCCGCTCCAGCTGCTCGACCACCGCGCCGACCTCCGGCGCGAGGCCTCTGGAGAGCAGCTGGCGGTGCTCGGCGCGCAGCGCGGAGAGTTTGGCCAGGAGCCGGGCGATCTCCCACTCCTGGGCGGGCAGCATCACGGCGTTGCGCGCGTCGTCGAGCAGGCCCTCGGCGTTGACGTGGGAGCGCAGCACCGAGCCGATGGCCCGCTGCGCCCGCGACAGCACCAGCCCGGCCTCCTTGTCGAAGTCCTCGGCCAGGAGGTAGCGGCCGTCGAACCAGCGGGCCTGCTCGTAGACGTGGCGCTCGTGCGGGCGGTCGTCCTCGGGCACCTCGCTCATGGAGGCGATCTTGACGAGGACGATGAAGACGTACGTGCCGAGCAGCACGAACCCGGCGGGCGCGGCCGGCGAGGCCAGCAGCACGGCCATGAGTGCGATCACCACGGGCGTGCCGGCCAGTAACAGCGCGCTGGACGGGCTCCTGCGCCGCTGATGGGCCGCCGCGGCGGAAGGCACCCATCCGGCCCGCACCCTGGACAGGAGTGGGCCATTGGCACGTAACAATCCCGCGATCTCCGGGGGAACTCCCGGATCGACGACCACACCCACGCTCTGTCCTGGCACCCTGGCGCCCCCAACGCTCGTGATGGGTGGATATTACGTAACATTTGGGCTGCGTGTCAGCCTCGGAACGGTCAGTGCCGGGAACCGCCGGTCGCGCTCGCCGGGCACCTCATGGCCGCGGGCACCGGCACGAGCCCCAGGATCGTGGCGTCGACCAGCACCGCGGCGGCCGGCGCGCCCCCTGACGCGCGGTGCCGGGTCGCCGAACGGGCCGAAGGCGGCGAACACGCAGAACATGATCGTAGCCGTCAGGGTAATGACCCGGGGCGGCCGCTCGCCGGCCGGGCAGCCGCTCGCCGGAGTGACGCGCGCAGTCGGCAGGGCGGCCGCAGGTCCGGTGACGAGCACCGGCTCGGGCGGTCCGGCCCGCGAGCGGTGAATGAGATCG
The DNA here is from genome assembly GCF_008065375.1 of Nonomuraea sp. SYSU D8015. Classification (GTDB taxonomy): domain Bacteria; phylum Actinomycetota; class Actinomycetes; order Streptosporangiales; family Streptosporangiaceae; genus Nonomuraea. The sequence goes on along the minus strand of NZ_VJYI01000010.1, from coordinate 326,744 downwards.
GTGGCGCGCTGGTTCCGGGGGCCCGGGGTGGCCGGTCCCACTCCCCCGCCGCCGTCCTGGGGTGGTCAGGAGGGGTGGCCGGGGCGGGTCAGGCCGGATTCGTAGGCGAGGACGACCAGCTGGGCTCTGTCGTGGACGCCGAGTTTGCTCATCATGCGGTTGACGTGGGTCTTGACGGTCAGCGGGCTCATGAAGAGGCGCTCGGCGATCTGGGCGTTCGTCAGGCCCTGGGCGACGCGGGCGAGGACCTCGCGTTCGCGGCCGGTCAGGGGTGCGAGCCGGTCGGCGTCCAGTGCGGCGGGGCGGGCGGTGAACTCCTCGATCAGGCGTCGCGTGACGCCGGGCGACAGGAGGGCGTCCCCTCGGGCGGCCACCCGGACGGCGTGGCGGATCTCGGCCGGCTCGGCGTCCTTGACGAGGAAGCCGCTGGCCCCGGAGCGGAGCGCCTCGTACACGTACTCGTCCAGGTCGAAGGTGGTGACCACGACGACGCGCACGCCGGCGGCGACGAGTGTCCTGGTGGCCTGGAGGCCGTCGAGCTCGGGCATGCGGATGTCCATCAGCGCCACGTCGGGCCGCAGCCGGCCTGCCAGCCGCACCGCCTCGGCGCCGTCGGCGGCCTCGCCGACCACGGTCATGTCCTCCTCGGGGTCGAGCAGGGCGCGCAGGCCCGCCCGTACCAGCGGCTGGTCGTCGGCGAGCAGGACGCTGATCATGCGGGGAGCCTCGCGGTGACGCGGAAGCCGCCGGTGGGGCCGTTCCCGGTGGTGAGCCGGCCACCGACGGCGGCGACCCGCTCGGCCATGCCGGTCAGGCCGTGCCCGCGTGGGGCGAGGCTTCCCCGGCCGTCGTCGTCCACCCGCACGGTCACCGCTCCCTCCTCGTACGTCAGCGTCACCGCCGCGGTGGTCGCCTCCGCGTGCCGGATGGTGTTGGTGAGGGCTTCCTGGACGACACGGTAGACGGTCAGGTCGGCGGCCGGTGGGAGGGGCCGCCGCTCCCCCTTGACGTCCAGGGTCACGGGGAGGCCGGTGGTACGCAGGAGCGCGGGGAGCTGGGCCGTGCCGGGCAGGGGATGCCGCGGCTCGGCGGGCGTGAGGTGGCGGCGGCCGTCCGGATCCGGCGAACCGGCGCCCCCGGCCGGCTCCGCGCCCCGGGCACCGCCGCAGCGCCCCGGCTCCGCGGCGACACCGCGATGATCCGGGTCCCGCGCGCGGTCTGCGCGGGCCGGACCGCGAGCGCCGCCGGCGGGAACCCGGCCCTCGACTCGGGCGACGACGGCCGACGCCTCGGGATGGCCGGCCACGGCCGCGCCCTCAGCACCTCCGAACGACCCCGAGAGCCCAGCACCGCCAACGGCGGCCGAAAGCTCGGCATGGCCCGCCTCCACCGCGCCCTCAGCACCTCCCACCGACCCCGACAGCCCGGCACCGCCGGCGGCGGCCGGGGGCTCGGGGTGGCCGGGGAGGGATGAGGCGGGGGTGGTGGGGCGGAGGATGCTGAGGACGGACTTCATCTCCGCCAGGGCCTGGCGGCTGGAGGTGCGGATGATCTGGAGGGCGGCGGCGGCCTCGGGCGGTCCTCCGGCGCGCTCCACGGCCTCGGCGGCCACGGCGGCGTGCAGCGCGATCACCGACACCGTGTGCGAGGTGACGTCGTGCAGCTCCCTGGCCACCCGCAGCCGCTCCTCCTGGGCCCGCCGCAGCGCCTCCTCCTCGCGGGTCCGCTCGGCCTCCGCGGCCCGCCGCTCCACCTCCTCGGTGTAGGCGCGCCTGGCCCGCGACACCTCCGCCGGTTGGGCCACCACCAGCACGAGCAGCGCCCACACGACGACCGCGATCGCTACGTCGCCCCTCCAGGTCACGACCGCCGCCACCGCGGGCACCAGCACCAGGAACGCCGCGCCCGCCCATCCGGCCCGCCGCCGCCCGGCCGAGATGGCCGAGAACAGCGCGACCAGCGGGGGCAGCGCCCACAGCGAGATCGCGTACCCGAGCGTGAAGACGCCCGCCGCCGCGCCCGCGGACACGGCCAGCGCCAGGCCCGGCCGCCGCGGCACCCAGCCCAGCCCGAGCACGGTGGCGGCGAGCAGCGCGTAGCCGAGCAGGTCGAGCGGCCGGGAGTCCGGCTGGTTGCCGTAGGCCATGACGGCCGAGAAGAACACGGCCACTCCACTGCCGCAGACCAGGGCGATCGTCCTCACACCCGCAAGGTAGTCCGCCCCGGCCCCGCCACGCGATACGCCAAGCGCAGTAGCGGGGGTACGGCCAGCGCGGCAGCCACGCAGGCGGCCGGGATGGCGGGCAGCACGTAGCGGTGGTCGAAGTCGAGCGCGGCCACCGGCGCGACGAGCAGGAACACGGCGAACGACCAGGGCAGGAGCACGGGACGCGGCCGCGCCGCCGCGCCCGCCCCGCCGAGCAGGAGCAGGACGCCGAAGAGGGTGCCGTGCAGGAACCACGGGTACGGATAGGCGGCCAGGATCGAGGCGTACGGCTCGACGGAGCACATGCCGCGGATGTCCGGGTCGTACTCCTGCCGCACCTTGCCGACCAGGGCGTGCTCCTCCGGGAGCGGCCACGAGCCTCGCGGGAAGGTCGTGGACGGGGCCATGCGCGCCGGATGGGCGACCGGCTCCCAGGTGAAGGCGAGCGAGGTGTCCTTCACCACCTCGCTCAGGTAGTCGAGCGGCTGGGCGGCGATGGCCCGCAGGGCGAACGACCTGGCCAGGTCGTTGTGGGAGAACCGGTCGCCGGGCAGGCGGTTGAGGGACGCGCGGGGGTCCCAGACGTACTCGGAGGCGGCGTCGAGGTCGACGCCGTTCGGGCAGAGCGCGGCCTGCTCCCGGGTGGGCCGGATGACCGAGCAGTCGGCGAACGTCATGGTCCTGGCCCACAGGGCGACTCCGTCGGAGCCGCTCAGCGCGAACCTGCCGTGGTGCTGGGCGTACCAGCCGGCGTAGACGAGCAGCGGCAGCGCGCCCGCCACCGCCAGCGCACCCGCCCCCGCCGCCGCCCGCCGCCACCACCCGCGCCGCAGCAGCACGTAGAGGGCGGCCAAGCCGATGAGCGGGACGGCGGCGGTTCGGGTCAGGCCGGCGAACGCGAGCAGCAGCCCGGCCGCCGCGGCCGCCCGCGCGGACGGCTCGGCCCGCCACATGAGCACGGCCAGGGCGGCCGTGACGAGGAAGATGACCAGCGTGTCCGACAGCACGGCGTGCTCCAGGCGCACGAACGCCGGGTCGAACAGCACCGGCGCCGCCGCGAGCGCCGCTCCCCAGCCGGGCAGCGACCGGCGGCGCAGCAGCACGTAGATCAGCACGCCGGTGCCCAGCCCCATCGCGTGCTGCGCGGCCGCGATCAGCTCCACGCTCTCGAACGGCCGCAGCGCCCACAGGAACCAGGGGTAGCCCGCGGGATGGAAGGCGCCCTGCGGCCGCAGGTGCACGGCCGTGTCCAGGTACGTGAACGAGTCGTACCAATAGAGCCGCGCCGTGTCGTACCCCAGCATGACCAGCACGCGCAGCGCGGCGGCGAGCAGCAGCACGATCGCGAACAGGCGGTGACCACCGCGCGGCCGGCCGGGGCGCTCGGCGGCGCGCGGCGGCGCCAGTGTGGCCGCCATGACGTTCTCCCCCTGAAAGGCCGGGCGATTCCCGGCATCGGGGGGTCAGCCAAGCGGCGGGCCTATAACCTGATCGTCACCAAATCTGGTTATGCCCGCGTTATGCGTACGGGGCCAAACTGGCGGGCATTTGGAGTCTTTTGGGGGCATGGTGCGTGTTCTGGTGGCCGAGGACGAGCGGATGCTCGCCGACTCGATCGCCGAAGGGCTGCGCGGGGAGGCCCTGGCCGTGGACGTCGCCTACGACGGGGACGCGGCGCTGGAGCGGCTCGGCGTGCACGACTACGACGTGCTGATCCTCGACAGGGACCTGCCGCTCGTCCACGGGGACGAGGTGTGCAAGGCCGTGGTGGAGCGGGGCTGCCTGGTGCGGGTGCTCATGCTGACCGCGGCCGGCGACGTGCGCTCCCGGGTGGCCGGGCTGTCGCTGGGGGCCGATGACTACCTGCCGAAGCCGTTCGCGTTCGAGGAGCTGGTGGCAAGGGTGCACGCGCTCGGCCGCCGGGCCAGGCGGGCGGACCCGCCGATGCTGGAGCGGGCGGGCGTGCGGCTGGACTGGGCGCACCGGCAGGTGTTCCGCGACGGCCGGTACGTGCCGCTGGCGCGCAAGGAGTTCGGTGTGCTGGCCGAGCTGCTGCGCGCCCAGGGGGCGGTGGTCTCGGCGGAGACGCTGCTGGAGAAGGTGTGGGACGAGCACATCGACCCGTTCACGAACACGGTGCGCACGACGATGATGAAGCTGCGCAAGAAGCTCGGCGAGCCCCAGGTCATCGAGACCGTGCCGGGATCGGGGTACCGCATCCCATGAGCGTCCGCCTGCGCTTCGCGCTGGCCTGCGCCGGGGTGTTCCTCGTGCTGGGCGCCCTCGTGCTGACGGTCGTCTACTTCATCGTGCGGACGAGCCTCGAATACCGGACCTCCGTCTTCACGCCCGGCACCATCACGGTCGAGCGCCCCGAAGGCGGGCTCTGGTCGGAGCGCTTCGAGCAGGGCTACGAGCTCGCCCGCGGGTTCGCGCTCCAGACGCACGCCACCTACCGGAAGAGCACCCTCGACAATGTGCGCAATCTCGGCGCCGTCGCGGTGCTCGCCGGGACGGCCGGGGCGTTCGGGCTCGGCTGGCGGTCGGCGACCACCGTGCTCCGGCCGCTCAGGAGAGTCACCGAGACCGCCCGCAGGGTCGCCCAGAGCCACGACCTGGCCGAGCGCATCGGCCACGAGGGCCCGCGCGACGAGATCAACGAACTGGCCGACATCTTCGACACGATGCTCGGCCGGCTGGCGCGCTCGTTCGATGGGCAACGCAGGTTCGTGGCCAACGCCTCCCACGAGCTGCGCACCCCGCTCACGATCAACCGGACGCTGGTGGACGTGGCGGTGCGCCGGCCGGACGCGACGGAGGACGTCAAGCGCCTGGGCGAGTCGCTGCTGCTGGTCAACGCCCGCCACGAGCGCCTCATCGATGGCCTGCTGGCGCTGACCGAGGGCCAGCAGGCGGTGCTGGACCGGCGGCCGTTCGACCTGATGGACGTGGCCGAGCACGTACTCGACCAGGCGGCGGGCGAGGCGGCCGAGCGCGAGGTGACCATGCACCGGCTGCTGGACCCCGCGCCGACGACGGGCGAGGCGGTGCTGGTCGAGCGGCTGGTGCAGAACCTCGTGGAGAACGCGATCCGGCACAACCACCCCAAGGGCGAGGTGTGGGTGACGACGCGGCGGCGGACCGAGCAGATCGAGCTGGTCGTGGCGAACACGGGGCTGCAGGTCCCGCCGTACGAGATCGAGACGATCTTCGAGCCGTTCCGGCGGCTGCACGGCGACCGGCTGCGCTCGGACCGGGGCAGCGGGCTGGGCCTGTCGATCGTCCGGGTGATCACTGAGGCTCATGGGGGCACGGTCACGGCGAGGCCGCGGGAGGAGGGCGGACTGACGATCACCGTGGAGCTGCCGGTGGATCCGTCGGCGCCCTGACGTCCTGGTGGACGTCCCACAGCTCCGTCTCGGGGATGCCCGCCTTGACCAGCTGTTCCCAGGTGGCCATGCGCTCGGCCGGGTCGGCGAGGAGGGCGCGCAGGAGGGGCCGCAGCTCGGCGTGGCCGGCGTCGTTCTCCGCCCACATCGCGCCGAGCGCCCGGTGCATGGCGGGCGAGCGGACCGCCGCGGTCCGCAGCAGCTCCTCCAGGAGCGCGACCCGGTCGCGGTACGGCAGGGCGCGGCCCTCCCCCACCGCCTGCAGCAGCAGGTCGAGCAGCCGCCGGTGGTGCGGGGTGTGGCCGGTGGCGACGGCGACGACGGCGTCGCCCATGCCGGAGGTCTCCGTGGCGCCGAGCACGACGTCCTCCTCGCCGTTCTCGACCACCCGCCGCGCCGACAGGGCGGTGAGCAGGCCGGTCCAGCCCTCCTCCCCCAGCTGGCCCTTCCACAGGTGGGTGAAGGAGGCCCAGCGCTCCATGTGGCCGGGGCCCGGCAGGAGCGAGGAGACGGCGACCGGCTCGTCGGAAGCGGCCACGATGAGCAGGGTGAGGTTCGCCGAGTACGCGGCCAGCCGCCGGGTCATCGTGTGCCGTACCGGCCGGAAGCCGGTGAAGTGGCGGCGGCCGCGCTCGTGCAGCGAGCGCCGCAGCAGCCCGGTCAGCAGCTCCGCGCAGCGGGCCCGCACCGCGCTCGGCACCTCGTCCAGCAGCTCCAGGATGAAGCCGACCGTCGGCCCGCGCTCGGCCAGGCAGGAGTGGGAGGTGACGGCGTACAGCAGGTCGTCGTCCACGCTCTGCACCAGGGCGAGCGGCTCGTCCCCGGCCAGGCGGCGCCTGCGGTCGAGGTCGCGCAGCGCGTACATGGTCAGCCAGGCCACCAGGAACTCGCCGAACGTGGAGTGCAGGAACGCGTGGCCGTTCCTGCGCACGAAGAAGAAGCGCTCGGTGGCCCGGCGCGCCCAGTCGACGCGGGCGTGCTCCTCCGGGTCGTCCTCGCCGCCGTGGCAGAGGGCGGGCAGGTCGCGGTTGAGCGCCTCGTCGGTGATGACCTGGCGGCCGCGGGACAGCATGGACAGCGCGACCGTGCCGAGCATGACGAGCTCCTGGTCGATCATGACGCGGCGGGCCCCGCCGGTCTCCCGCTCGGTGAAGTCCCGCAGCAGGACCTCGTAGAGGCGGGAGCGCTTGAGCGGCGCAGGCGTGCCGCGCTGCAGCGCGTTGCTCCCGGCGTCGTAGAGGGCGAGCAGGAGCAGCAGGAGCGGCTGCCTGGCCATCTCGCCGTGGGCGAGGGCGGCCTCGGCGGGCAGGGGCTTCAGGTCGCGCCTGGCCAGCAGGGCGCGGTTGGCCTGGTCCCAGATGTCGAGCCACTGGCGTACCTGGTCGTCCTCGAACGGCTGCAGCTGCAGCGCCAGCAGCCCGTCGGGGAACCTGATGCGATCGGCCACCACGGTGCGGCTGGTCACGATGACGGCGGCGGGCCGCCCCTGGGCGGCCTCCCTCCGCTGGAACTCCTGAACCTGCGCGAGGTAGTCGTAGCGGTTGACGCCGCCCTGCACCAGCTCGTCGAACCCGTCGAGGAGGATGACCGGCAGGGCGCCGTCGGCGGCCTCCACCAGCTCGCCGTACTCGACGTCCTCGTCCAGCATCGCGCCGATGGCCTGCTCGATCTGCTCGGTGACGCTCGCCCGCGCCGCCACACCCTGCAGGTCCACCCTGATCGGCAGGAACTCCGAGCGGGCCAGGCGGGCTGCCAGCACCTCGGTCAGCTTGGTCTTGCCCGAGCCCGGCTCGCCGAGCACGAGCAGCGGCGCCTGGGTGGCGCGCAGCGAGGTGAGGTGGCCGACGAGGAACGCCTCGGTGTCGGGCAGCACCTGCCGCCCCTCCCACCACTCACGCTCGGCGGGCGCGGCCTCGCGGGTCAGCTCCGCGACCCGGCAGCGCGGGGTGAGGTAGCCCTCGCCGAGCAGCGGCAGGTAGACGTCCTCGGGGAGTTTGCCGGCCAGCAGGAGCGGCTGGTCGAGGAGGTTCGCGGCCATCCTGGCCAGGTGGATCATCGGGCGGTCGCCGACCCGCGGCGGGGCCAGCTCGGCCAGCAGCCACGCCACCCGCGACAGCGCCGTGGCCGGCTGCGGCCGCTCGGTGACCAGGCTGCGCACGCCGAACTCGTGGCTGTCCAGCGACAGCGACCGGTAGTCCTCGTCGTAGATGCGCAGCGCGTGCGCGGTCGGGCCCTCGGCCAGCATCCTGGGCAGCAGGAGCTGGTCGTCGACGCTGAGCTCGTCCCAGACGGGCAGGCCGCCGACGTAGCCGGCCATGGCCTCGGACATGCGCAGGTAGGCACGTTCCACGGCTTGACGGGTCTCGGCGTACGGCACGTGCGGCTCGGGCGTGGGCAGCCGCGGGAGCAGCATCTCCGCCATCAGCCGGGCGAACCGCTCCCGTGTCGGCACGCCCTGGGAGATCTGGTCGGCGCGGTCGAGCTTGTCGAGCGTGAAGGGCAGCTTGGCCTCGCCCAGCGCCTCGAAGTACGCGGACACGACGATCACGGCGTGCGCGGCGGCCAGCCGCTGGGTGCGCGTGTGCCGGTCAACGCCGCCGCGTAACTCGGACATGCGGCCCACGACGTCCTCGCCGAAGCGCACGATGGACATGCGCATGTCGGCCAGGCCCAGCACGAGCTGCCCGGCGCCGGCCAGCGCCCAGCCACTGCGCTCGGCCGCCGCGGCGAACCCGATCACCTTGGCGAGCCTGCTGTCCTTGCATCCGAGGATCCTCAGGGCGTCGGCGTAGCTCGGAGTCTCGATCATGGCCTTCTCCCGGGACAGGGATGTCCCATCATGCGCCGCGTGCAACCATCTCGTGATGGTAGTTACCCCACCGTCACTTTCCTTTCACGGCCTCGGCGATCTCCGGCAGGGTGGCGGGGTCCTCGATCGTCGACGGCGTGGTGTACGGGTTGCCGTCGGCGATGTCGCGCATGGTGGCGCGCAGGATCTTGCCCGAGCGGGTCTTCGGCAGCCGCGCGACAACCACGGCGCGGCGGAAGGCGGCGACCGGGCCGATGCGCTCGCGCACCAGGGCGACCAGCTCGCGTTCGAGCTCCTCCGGGTCGCGTTCGGCGCCTGCCTTCAGCACCACGAAGCCGACCGGGAGCTGGCCCTTCAGCTCGTCGGCCACGCCGATCACGGCGCACTCGGCGACGTCGGGGTGGGAGGCGACGACCTCCTCCATCGCGCCGGTCGAGAGCCGGTGCCCGGCCACGTTGATGACGTCGTCGATGCGGCCCATGACGTAGAGGTAGCCGTCGGCGTCCAGGAAGCCGCCGTCGCCCGTCAGGTAGTGGCCCGGGTAGCGCTCCAGGTAGGAGCGGGCGAAGCGGGCCTCGTCGCGGTAGAGGGTGGGCAGTGCGCCCGGGGGCAGCGGCAGCTTGACGGTGACGGCGCCCTCGACGCCCGGCGGGCAGTCGCGGCCGTCGGCGTCGAGGATGTGCACGTCCCAGCCGGGCACGGGCTTGGTCGGGGAGCCGGGCTTGATCGGCAGGGGCTCGATGCCGACGCAGTTGGCGGCGATCGGCCAGCCGGTCTCGGTCTGCCACCAGTGGTCGATGATCGGGATGCCGAGCAGGTCGCAGGCCCAGTGGTAGGTGTCGGGGTCGAGGCGTTCGCCGGCCAGGAAGAGGTAGCGGAGTCCTGACAAGTCCCACTTTTTCGCGAAAATGCCGGATGGGTCCTCTTTCTTGATGGCCCGGATCGCGGTCGGCGCCGTGAACAGCGTCCGCACCCCGTGCGTCGACACCACCCGCCAGAACGCGCCCGGGTCCGGCGTGCCGACCGGCTTGCCCTCGTACAGCACGCTCGTGCAGCCGGCCAGCAGCGGCGCGTACACGATGTAGGAGTGGCCCACCACCCAGCCGACGTCAGAGGCCGCCCAGTAGACCTCTCCGGGGGCGGCGCCGTACACGTGGGACATGCTCCAGTGCAGCGCGACGGCGTGCCCGCCGTTGTCGCGGACGACGCCCTTGGGCGTGCCCGTGGTGCCGGAGGTGTAGAGGATGTAGAGCGGGTCGGTGGCGGCCACGCTGACGCAGGGGGCCGGCTCGGCGTCCCGTACGAGCTCCGCCCAGTCGAGGTCGCGCCCCTCGGCGAGCGTGGCGGCGCACTGCGGCCGCTGGAGGATCACGCACCGGTCGGGCCGGTGCGACGCCTGCTCCAGCGCCGCGTCCAGCAGCGGTTTGTACTCCACCACGCGGGCCGGCTCGATCCCGCAGGAGGCCGACAGCACGACCTTGGGGCGGGCGTGGTCGATCCGCACGGCCAGCTCCCTGGCCGCGAACCCGCCGAACACCACCGAGTGCACGGCCCCGAGCCGCGCGCACGCCAGCATCGCGATCACCGCTTCGGGCACCATGGGCATGTAGATCACCACGGTGTCGCCGGTGGTCACGCCGAGGTCCCGCAGCATGCCCGCGGTCCGCGCCACCTGGTCGAGCAGTTCGGCGTACGTGTAGGTGCGCACGGTGCCGGTGACCGGGCTGTCGTGGATCAGCGCCGCCTGCCCGCCGCGCCCGGCGGCCACGTGCCGGTCCAGCGCGTTGTGACAGGTGTTGAGACGGCCGCCGGGGAACCAGCGGCCGTCCCCGTACACGGTGGCGGGGGCCACGTCCCAGTCGATGCCGCGGGCCGCCTCGGCCCAGAACTCCTCGGGGTGCTGGATGCTGCGCCGGTGCAGCTCGTCATATCCGCCCACTGGTCGATCAGAACAGTCACCGCGCCCATGGCGCAAGATGTTCGGGTGAGTGATGACCTGATCCTTTCCGTCGTCATGGGGTCCCGGGCCTACGGGCTCGAGACCGACGACTCGGACACCGACCGGCGGGGCGTGTTCGCGGCGCCCACGGCGGCGTTCTGGCGGCTGGACAAGCCGGCCACGCACCGGGACGGGCCGCTGCCCGAGCAGTTCTCCTGGGAGGTCGAGCGCTTCTGCCGGCTCGCCCTCGACGCGAACCCCACCGTCCTGGAGTGCCTGTGGTCCCCGCTGGTGGAGGTGATCACGCCGGCCGGGCGGCGGCTGCGCGACCTGCGTGAGGCGTTCGTGTCCGCGAAGGCGCAGCGGTCGTTCGCCGGGTACGCCGAGGCGCAGTTCCGCCGCCTGGACCCGGCCGCGCCCACGTGGAAGCAGGCCATGCACATGCTGCGGCTGCTGCTCAGCGGCCTGCACCTGATGCGGCACGGCGAGCCCTTGGTCCAGGTCGGTCCGCACCGGGAGCGGCTGCTGGCGATCAAGCGCGGCGAGGTGCCGTGGGCCGAGGTGGACGCCTGGCGGGCCGCCCTGTCGGCCGAGCTGGCCGCCACGGCGAGCGTCCTGCCGGCGGAGCCGGACCGGGAGCGGGTCGACGAGTTCCTGATCGGCGTGCGGAAGGAGAACCTGTGAACCGGCTGCCCGGCTGGCTTGCGGAGGTCCCCGGCGAGCAGCCGTACCCGCTGGCGTTCGCGACGGTGAGCGGCGCGCACCTGTACGGGTTCCCGTCGGTCGACTCGGACGTGGACCTGCGGGGCGTGCACGTGCTGCCGGTCGATGAGGTGGCCGGGTTACGGCACGGGCCGGAGACGCTGGAGCGAGCGTGGACGCGTGACGGCGTGGAGATGGACCTGGTCACGCACGACCTGGGCAAGTTCTGCCGGCTGCTGCTCGGGCGCAATGGGTACGTGCTGGAGCAGTTGCTGTCGCCGCTGGTGGTGACGTCGTCGGCGGTGCACGAGGAACTGGTGGCGCTGGCGCCAGAGTGCCTGACGCGGCATCACGCCCACCACTACCTGGGGTTCGCGCGTACGCAGTGGCGGCTGTATCTGAAGACGTCCGAGCTCAAACCGCTGCTCTACACCTTCCGCGTGCTGGCCACGGGGACGCACCTCATGCGTACCGGGGAGCTGGAGGCCGACCTGACGCGGCTGTACGCGTACGGGCCCGCGTACCTGCCCGAGCTGGTGGCGCTCAAGAGCGACGCCGAGCACGGGCGGTCGCCTTCGGTCGACGGGCTGGAGGCGGACGTGGAGCGGATGACGGCGGCGCTGGAGGAGGCACGGGACGCCTCGGCCCTGCCGGAGCGGGCGACGGCCGAAAGGGCGCTGCACGATCTGGTGGTACGGGCGCGGATGGGCTCCGGGGCCGCGCTGTGACGCTGGTCGGCAGGGAAGGCGCGCTCGAGGTCGTCGGCCGGGTGCTGACGGCCGGGTCCGGGTGCGTGGTGGTGGAGGGGCCAGCCGGGATCGGCAAGAGCCGGTTGCTGGAGGAGGCGGCCGGGCGCGGGCGGTCGATGGGCGCGACGGTCGCGTTCGGCCGGGCCACCGAGCTGGACCGCGTCGCCCCCTTGTCCACCCTCCTCCGCCCTCTGACCGCTGTTCCCTGGCATTCGCCCGGCTCCCCGCCGACCGGGAGCGGCTTCCCTCCCACCGGCAGCGGCTCCCCACCGGCCCAGGTCGCCTCTCATCCGACCGAAGGCGGCTTCCTGCCGACCGAAGATGGCCCCCTGCAGGGCGGGGGCGGCGATGGCTTCCTGCTGATCGAGCGGCTCGGCGAGGCGATCGAGCGGTTCAGCCGGGATCGCCGGCTTGTGATCGTCCTGGACGACGTGCAGTGGGCGGACGAGCTGACCTGCCTGGCTCTGCGGCGGCTCGTGCCGGGGTCGGCGGCCTCGCCGGTGGTGTGGCTGCTGAGCCGGCGGCTCCTGCCGGAGCAGGAGGCGGTGGAGCGGCTCATCGCCGAGGGCGCCGCCGTGCGGCTGCCGCTGCCGCCGCTGACACCTGAGGAGGCGGCGGAGCTGAGCAGGCGGTTGCTCCGGGCCGAGCCCGGTCCCGCGGTGCTGGAGCTGGCGCGGGCCAGCGGCGGCAACCCTTTCCTGCTGGAGGAGGCGCTGACGGGCCTGCGCGACGAGGGGCGGATCGAGGTCACGGACGGCACGGCCACGATCACGGGCCAGCCGGTCTGCGCCGGGGCGGGCGTGACCGGCGAGAGGTTGGTCAGTGCCGGGGCGGGTGTGGCGGGTGGCGGGTTGGCGTTGCCGTCCGGGTTCGTCGCGGCGGTCGAGCGGCGGTTGCGGGCTGTCCGCGGAGGCGCGGCGGCTGCTGGAGGTGGCCTCGGTGCTGCGGCGGCCGTTCACGGTGCACGAGGCGGCCGGGACGCTCGGGGTGGCACCGGGCGCGGTGCTCGCGCACGTCCGCGAGGCGGTGGCGGCGGGCGCGCTGGTCGAGGAGGACGATCGGCTGGCGTTCCGGCACGACCTCATCAGGGAGGCCGTCTACGGCGGGCTTCCCTCCGCGATCAGGACCGCACTGCACCGGGAGGCGGCCGCCGTGCTCCGGACGGAGGGCCGGCCACCGGCGGAGATGGCCGAGCACCTTCGCCACGGGGCCCGCGTCGGCGACGTGGCGGCCGTCCGTGAGCTGCGCGCCGCGGCCGACGAGATGAAGGAAACAGCCCCCTCGGCCGCCGCCGACCTGATGCTCCGCGCCATGGAACTGTCCGGCTCGGGACCCGCGCCCAGTCTCCCGCCATCGCCCGGCATCCGGCCGGCGAGCGCGCAGGCGGCCGACGCCCGCGCCGCGTACGCGCCGGACACGCAGCTGCCGGACAGGCCGCACACCTGCCCAGCGGACACCCAAGCAACAGGAACGCCGGATACCCGCCCAGCGGACACCCAGGCAGTGGGCGCGTCGGACGCCCGGCCAGCGGACGGCCAGGCGGCGGGCGTGACGGAGGCCGGGTCGGCGGGCATGCAGGCGGCGGGCGTGACGGAGGCCGGGCTCGTCGCGGAAGTGGTGCGGCTGCTCGCTTCGGCCGGCCGGCTGGCGGAGGCGCGGCGGCTGGCCGACGCGCCGCGGGCGCCGCTGTCCGCCGGCGAGGAGGCCGGGATAGCGCTCGGGCTGGCCGAGGCGCTCAAGCACGCCGGGGACGATCGGGGCGTCATCCAGCGAACCGGGCGGGTTCTGGGCAGGGCGGGCGTGCCGGTGCGGGAGCGGGCGCGGCTGCTGGCGGTGCGGGCGCACGCTTTGATGATGACAGGAGAGGTCGACGCGGCCGACGTCGCCGCCGCGCGGGCGGTCGCGGAGGGAGAGGTGTTCGCCCAGGTGGTGGGGCTGCAGGCACGCTCCACCGTGGCGATCTTCCGCGGAGACCTGAGCGACGCGCTGCGCCATGCCGAACAGTCCGTACGACTCGCCGACGCGGCGGGCGGCGAGGCGGCTCACCGGCACCCGCGGCTATGGCTGGGTGCGGCGCTGGTGGCGCTGGACAGGTTCGAGGAGGCGGAGGGCGTCTACGCGGTCGTCGAGCGGGACTCCGGCCGGCTGGGGACCGCGTGGTCGCTGCCGTTGCTGCACCGGTTCAGGGCCGAGCTGTTCCTGGCGTGGGGGCGGCTGGACGACGCCGCGGCGGAGGCCGAGGCGGGGCTGCGGGTGGCCGGCCAGCTGTCGGCGATGGCCCTGGTCCCAGCCCTGCACGGAGTCCTCGGCCACGTGGCGCTCCTCCGCGACGAGCCGGAGACCGCGCGGCGCCACCTGGATCGCGGACGCGAGTCGGCCGGGGACGGGCCGGGGCTGGTGGCAGAGGAACTGCGCTGGAGGCGTCGGCTCCTCGAGAAACCGGTGACCGGGCCGGTGGCTGAGGGCGTGCCTCTGACGGGAGTCGTGCCGGCCGGTGCGATGCTGACGTACCTGCTGGTGCAGGAGCCGTGGATGGCCGCTCGATGGCGGGCGGACCCGCGGGTGATCGCCTGCGTACGCGATCTCGCCCAGCGCAACCCCGGCGTGGTGTCGCTGGCGGCGGGGGCCGCGCACGCCGACGGCAGGCTGGATGACGCCATCGAGCTGTATCGAGCAGGACCGCGGCCGCTCGGGCTGGCGGCGGCGCTGGAGGAGGCGGGACGGCGGGAGGAAGTGCTCGAGATCTATCGGGCGTGCGGCGCGGTGAGAGGCGCCGCACGGCGGCGGCCCGCCAGAGGGTGGGGTGCGTTGACGGCATCCGAGCTGCGGGTGGCACGGTTGGTCGCGCAGGGCATGACGAACAGGGAGGTGGCCGCGGAGCTGTTCCTGTCACCGCACACGGTCGACAGCCACCTGCGCCACGCCTTCGCCAAGCTGAACGTGAACAGCCGCGTAGAGCTGACAAGGCAAGTCCTGGTCCATGAGCCCGGCGACGCCGGCTCCTGAGACCGGACAGGTCCATGCTTGTGGCCTGCGGGAATGCCCCTGTACGCCCGGAGGTCAAGGTAGGCAGGCCCGTGACCTTGGCGGCTCGCGCACCAGGGCAAGGCGGTCCTGACCAAGGATACGGAGTATGGAATGGGCGCGCTGAGAGGACGCGATGCGCGGTCGCACCCAGGGCGCGTCCCCGATCTTCACCACGCCCCTGGGTTCGAGCTGGACATGCCCGACGGCGACGACCGGGTGGGAGTCTTCATCTCTTCGGAGACCCTTCTCGAGCTCGTGCGCACGCCGACGTACTCAACCTGGCAAGGAGAAGTGGGACTGTTCTGCTGTGGCCAGGCCACCCCGGAGGCCGAGGTGTGCAAGGAGACCGAGCCCTCCGTCGTGGCCTCACCTGAGCAGATGCAGGAACTGCTGACCGCCGTCAGCTTGCGGGTTGGCGGCGCGGGGATCGGCTGATGGCGTTCCCGGTGGCAACCACGGGTTTGAGGTAGGGCCTTATTGGTCCCCCTGCCGTGCTCTTGCAACGTTCCTCGTGGTAGGCGACACCGCGTCGGTCGTGGTTCTTGGGTGTGAAAGGCAGCTGGATCGCTCGCCATACCGGTACTGAGGGTAAAAGCAAGGCCCATGGTGACGAAGGATACGTCTACGTGATCGCTTCTTTAGAAGCTCAATAGTCAAGATCGGTTCGGAGTATCAAGTCTGATGAACATCCAACGCATGTCCCGGAGATATTGCTGCATCACGGCAAGCGCACGACGAGTATTGCCCACTTGGCTCCCCGTGGCGCCTGGACCGTTAGCTTGTAGTTCCTGGGTGCTTTCCTCGGAAGGTCGTCGACGGTCCATGTGGTATAACCAGCGAAGCATGGGCGAACCACATTTAATCCATCGGTGACTCTAACGACCAGATTCCCCTCGGACCCAACGCAATCCACCGCCACCTTGTAATAGGTGCCGACCCTCACCCTGGCGGCCCAGTCAGCCTGTTCCGCCTTCTCGTCAGCGTGAAAAAGTAGAATCTTCCCCTTGACCTTCCGTCTCAAGTCCGCTAGGGCCCGTTCCTTGAAGGGAGGGGTGCTGGCCGAAGGTAACGCCCGGGCTTCTGATTCAACGGGGGGATCCCGCTCCTCGTGACTCTGCGCTGAACAGCTCAGTAGGAGCGTTGTCGCCAAGATGGCACTGGCTAACCTACGCATCACAACGGCCTCAGGATCATCCAGGTTACCATAGAGGTGGAGGAACATCCGTCAGACTTCATGGGGCGTACCGATGAAAGGGAACTGCTCAAGCAAGAGGTCGATGGGGCAACTTCACGGTCCCGGGCCACACCCGTTCAGCCACATTGGCGGCTGACTGTAACGCCCCCGGCGCCACCCACGTCGTGGACGATCGACAAAGTCGCCATATCCGCTGTCGTCTGGACGAACAATGCCTTTCGCAACCCTGGTAAGAAAGTTGGGGACAAGCACACCTTCAACTCCGACCAGAAGAGAAACGACCATCTCATCGACCATTCATCTGTCGATGTAGCCGCGTCCCCATGCGTCTCATGCAAATACTCACGAATTGGCAGGGTGGCGCCGAGCCTGGTGTGTCATTGGCACATGGATGGCCGGCGCATCCTAATAGCCCGCAGTCGGGACCTCTCCGGTCCACGATTGGTCGACGGACAGGGCTGTACCCTCGCCAGAGACATAGCGATGACCCTGACGACAGACGTCGTCAGGAGGCCAAGTGCAGCCATCTCAGCAACGTTGAGTATCGCGGGAAGACCAGAGCTGGCCAAAATGGGGACGGTGAACGCTCCCACGGCCGGGTCCCGGCTCACAGGCATCCTCACCTGAGGCATATCCGACCGGTGATCGAACCGCCATAAGTCCATGTCTACCGCATCACCAAGTACGACCCGGCCGACCACAACGAGCACGGTCACTACGTCGGTCCCGAGGACGAGTACAGCGATCACGGCCCTGTGGAAGCGGCCTACCTAGCGTCTGTGGCCGCTTTCGCCGAAGAAACCGGCATCACCCACCTCACCATCCGGGAGCCGGGGGTGACCGGCTCCGTCATCTTCGGTGTATACCCTCCGATCGACGGTCACGGCCTGGCCGGGCTGTTCCCGCCCGACCTGACCGGCTACCACGACGGCGCGCAGGTGCCGATGGCTGTCGCCCTGGAATTGGTCCGGGCGATGCTGCGCGATAACGGTGCCTGGTGTCGTTTGGAGGCCGAGGACCAGTTTCTTCGTCCACGTCGGCTACGACCAGTATGTCTATGTCGGCAGCGCGCTACCCTGCCCGCACACGGTGACGCTCACCCGCCAGCGCGGGCTCTTCTCCGAACGGATCAACCAGTCACCGTACGATCCACAACTTGATGAAGACGATTCTGCACGGCCACGCCCCGCCGATGACGCATTCTGGGCCGAGCTGAATGCTCTCATCAGCAAGCAAGGGGCGGTGGTCAGCTCAGGCAGTTCCGATCTCTGGGCTGGCTCCGGAGGCCGGTTGCGGAGGCGTGGCTCCCGTGCCCATGGGTGTGGATGGTCAGGTCGGAAGCTTAGGGAGAACGGCCTGCGCGTCCCGGTCCGCTATTTCGATGCCGAAGCGGTCGCGCAGGGTCGTTGCCAGTTCTTCCGCGGTCGTCACTGGAAGATCCTCCAGCCGGATCCGCGTGCCCGCCGTGGTCCGCTGGACGAGGACGTGGTGCCGGAACGGCGACTGCGGGTGCTCCGAGACGTAGAAGTTGGCCACCTCGAAGTCGCTTGGAAAGTGTGGCTCGTCGGGGCGGAAGGCGTACAGCTCCGTCTCACGCGAAGCAGGCCCCGAATGCAGCACCCAGAAGTCGCCGTCGCGCCCCAGCCGCCACCGCCAGGGCCCCGACTCCAGTGTGGCGCCGTCCTCGAACGGCATCGGCTCCACCAGCCCATCACCTCCGAACCCGACGTCAGCCAGCCACGTACGGCCGTCGGCCGCCACGGTGAGCGTGGCGTGCGAGCGCGGCAGGTGGTAGCGGCCGAGCCGGATCCTGGCCAGGTGGCGTTTCAGGGTGAAGCCGAGGCGTTCGAGGGCGGCGGCGAACAGCAGGTTGTGCTCGTGACAGTAGCCCCCGCGCCGCCCGGTCACCATCTTGTCCTGCAGGCTGCCGAGGTCGAGGCGGACGCCCCGGCCGAGGAGCACGTCCAGGTTCTCGAACGGGATGGCCTGGACGTGCGCCAGGTGCACGGCGCGTAACGTCGCCGCCGTGGGGGCGAGCGGGCCGTCGTAGCCGATCCTGGTCAGGTACGCGTCCAGGTCGAGTTTCTCCATGTCCCAGGTCATGTGATCAACAATGACGGGTACGACGGCCCGTGCGCATCACGTGTTCACGGGATCCCGATCGTCGGCCGCGATTTCCGGTTTGGCGGACAAGACCAGCCGGATGGCGAAATTTCGGTAACCGGCGCGTTCGAAGGCCCGCGCCATCGGCACGTTACCCCTGTCCGTGTCGGCCGCGATCCGCTGCACGCCCCGTTCGGCGTGGAAGCGGGTGATCTCGGCGAGCAGGTCGTCGACGTAGCCGTGGCCGCGGTGCTCGGGCACCACGCCGAGGTAGCCGACCACGGGCCCGCCGTTGTTGGCCGACGGCAGCGCGACCCCGACCAGAGAGCCGTCCTTGGCGTACGCCAGCCGCCACCACGACCGCTCCCCCGGCATCGACTTGTACTCCTCCACGTCCTGCCGCGCCTGCGCCTCGGGGTCCATGGTGACCAGCGCCTGCCGCGTGTAGTGGTCGAGCGTGCCCTCGGCGACCCGCCGGAACGCGGCCACGAACGCCTCGTCGTCGTCATCCCCGCGGAACTCCAGCCGGTCCGACGGCTCGGGCACGGGCTCGTCGGCCGTCCACTCGTAGCGCAGGCGCTCCAGCTCCTCGGTGAGCCCGGCGCGGCCGGCAGCCTCCCATCGCCAGGCGATCGCCGCGGCGGCCCGCGGGTCGTCGCGCCAGCCGTTGGAGACGAACACGTGGTACGCCGGCCGTTCCCCGAAGGCGGCGTGGGCGTGGCGCAGCAGCTCGGCGGCCAGCCCCACGCGGTCGGCGGCGGACGGGTGGACGTACAGGCAGTCCATGGCGAGCGGCTTGTCGCCGCCGGGGAACCCCCAGAAGACGGCGCGGGCCAGGATGTCCTCGCCGTCCACCGCCAGCCAGGTGCGGTCGTAGCGGTAGTTGCCGCTCTCCAGGAACGAGAGCAGGCGTTCGGGGTGGGCCCAGCTGATGGACTCGTCGACGACGCAGCCGAGCAGGCGGTCTAGATCGGCCTCGACCGCGGGACGGAAATGCACAGTTCCTCCGAGAAGTAGAAGCGGGCGCTGCGAGCGCCCGGGGCAATGCCGAACATCTCAGCGCCTCCTTTCTTCCGACTTTTCGGCGTCAGCGGGCACTCTAGCGGAAATATCGCGACAGGATGGGCTCGTGAGGTCCTACGACGACGACACGCTGCCCCTGCAGCCCCCGATCCGGCTGCCCGACGAGGCCACGCTCGCCGCGGCCGTACGCGCCGCCCCGCTGGCCGAGGAGCTGAAACCGGAGGGCGACGACGCGGCGGTGCTGGCCGCCTGGGCGGATCACTGCCGGGAGCGGCTGGCCGCCGACGAGGGCCTGCTGCTGGAGTTCATCCGGCTGTTCCTTTCGCGCGAGCCGGTCAAGGGCGACGTGCCCGAGACGCTGGCGGGGCTGGGGCTGGTGCGCCAGGCGGAGCCGTACACATTGAGCTGGCTGGGGTTGTGGGCGGCGCGGCTGATCATCGCGGACACCACCGGGCAGGACATCCCGGTCATGGGGTCGTTCGCGGACAGCGACGCGGCGGCGCTGCTGCACGCCCTGCGGGCCTATCCCGAGGCCGAGCGCGGCGAGGAGCTGGCGGGGTGGCTGAAGGGCAGGGACACGGCCGCGGCGGCGGAGGAGATCGCCTCGGCGCTCGCCACGGTGAGCCCGCTCAGCCGGGCGGTCGGCGTGGAGCTGCTGTGGTCGGACTTCGGCGACGAGGGCCGGCTGGCGTTGTCACGGCTGCTGGAGGAGCCCAAGCTGGGCGCGGTGATCGCGGCCAGGACCGGGAACGCGGACCGGCAGCCGGTGCCCGAGGAGATCGCCTGGGTGCTGGTGGACATGGCGGCGGCGCTGCTGGAGTTCGGGGACGCGGCGAGCGAGGTGATCAAGTCGATCGCCATGGGCATGAACTCCGAGGAGCAGGCCGGCACGATCGCGGTCCTGGCGTTCGGTGACCATCCGTGGACGGGCCGGGTGCTGCAGGTGTTCATCGACCACCATCCGGACGAGCGGATCGCCGCGGCGGCCCGCAAGGCGCTGCGGCGGCTCCGGGGCCTGGCCGACCTCCGCCTGTGAGGCCCGCCCGTCCCCGGTAGAGTCGGCTCGGTGACGAAGCATACGATCTCCCCGCAGAGCGGCATCCTCGGTGAGGCTTTCGCCTGCGACTGCGGCGTCGTGCTGGGCGGCCGCATGGTGGCCGAGCTCCACGCCGCCGAGAACAACCAGTGCTCGGCCTGCCTCGGCTCCGCCGAGGAGGAGATGGCGCCGGGCCTGGTGCGGGACTGCACGGCGTGCGCGGGCACCGGGCGGCGCCGGGAGCAGCTCACCTGGCAGCTGGCCTACGCCGAGGCCGAGCACCTGATCACGATGAGCGTCGTCCGCGGGATCGTGGCCCGCTTCGACGGGCCGTTCCACCTGTCGGAGATCGCCGACACGGTCCGGGCGGGCCTCGGGCTGTCCCCGGGGCGCCTGCCCGTCGGCCCCCGGGTGCGCGACCTGCTGCTGCAGCTGCAGGCCGCGGGCGAGATCACCATGCTCTCGGCACCCGACGAGATGGTCGGCTCCGACATGGTCCTCTACCGGGACCCGCAGTGGCAGCGGGCGCGCACCCTGGGCCTGTGACCTCTCAGGCGCGGCAGAGGATCTCGCCGTGCAGGATGGACAGCCAGCCGTCCTCGGCCGCCGCCCACTCCAGCCAGCCGTCCGCGATCCGCCGCAGGCCGGCCTCCGTGGCGGCGCCGGTGGCCAGGGCCTTCTCGGCCATCGCCGAGCGCTGGATCCGCTCGGCCCACATGCCGCCCCACCAGGCGCGGTCCTCCTTCGTGGCGAAGCACCAGGTGGAGGAGGTGGCGGTGACGTCCTCGAAGCCCGCCGCCCTGGCCCACGACAGCAGCCGCCGGCCGGCGTCCGGCTCGCCCCCGTTCCCCCGCGCGACCGTCAGGTACAGCGCCAGCCACTCCTCCAGCTCCGGGATCCGCGGATACCACGCGAAGGCGGAGTAGTCGCTGTCGCGCGCCGCCACGTACCCCGTGGGCTTGGTCACCCGGCGCATCTCGCGCAGCGCCTGCACCGGGTCGCCGACGTGCTGGAGCACCTGGTGGGCGTGGACCACGCAGAAGGTGTCGTCGTCGTACGGCAGCGCGTGCACGTCGGCGACGGCGAAGTCCACGTTGGCGAGCCCTCTGCCGGTCACCTCGGCCTTGGCCAGCTCCAGCGCCTCCGCGGTGACCTCGGACGCCGTCACGTGCCCGACCAGGCCGGCGAGGTCGGCGGTGATCGTGCCGGGGCCGCTGCCCACGTCGAGGAGACTCATGTGCGGCTCGAGGTGGGGCAGCAGGTACGCGGCCGAGTTCTCGGCGGTGCGCCAGCGGTGAGAGCGCAGCACCGACTCGTGGTGGCCGTGAGTGTAGACGGCGTCCATCGCCAAACTCCTTCGTTCGCTCCGACGACGATCACCCTAACCGAGTCTCACCATTCAAGAGAATATGTCTTGTTATGTGAGACATCGAACGTCTCGTAGACTCGTGGCGGAAGTTCGCGGCTTCGAGGAAGGCGTTGGTCGTGGGAGAGGTCCGGCCGATCGCGCGCGTCGGCGACCCGGTGCTGCATCAGCCGTGCGAGCCGGTCACCCGGTTCGACGAGGAGCTGGCGGCGCTGGTCGACGACATGTTCGCGAGCATGTACGCGGCGGAGGGCGTGGGCCTGGCCGCCAACCAGATCGGCGTGCCGCTGCGCGTGTTCGTCTACGACTGCCCGGACGCCGACGGCGTGCATCACAAGGGCGTCGTCGTCAATCCCACGCTGGAGCTGCCGGGGGTCGGCGAGCGCCGGCTCGACGCCGGGGACGAGGGCTGCCTGTCCGTCCCGGGCCAGTACGCCCCGCTCCCCCGCCCCGACCACGCCACCGTCCACGGGTTCGACGCCGCCGGCGCGCCGGTCACGGTCGAGGGCACCGGGCTGCTGGCGCGCTGCCTGCAGCACGAGGCCGACCACCTCGACGGTCACCTCTACATCGACCGCCTGCCGGCCAAGCGGCGCAAGCAGGTGCTGGCCGCCTACCGGGAGGAGTCCCCCTCCGCTGTAGCGGACGAGACACCGCTATAGTGGAGGAATGGACGGCGAAGGGGTCCTGTCCACCGGCCTGTCGATGGCCGAGCTGGGACAGCGGATTCGCGGCGAACGACGGGCGCGCGGCTTGTCGATCGAGCGGCTCGCGGAGCTGAGCCGCATCAGCAGGAGCATGGTGTCGGACGTCGAGCGCGGCGCCAAGACGCCGACCGTGCTGGTGCTCGACCGGCTCGCCACGGCCCTCGGCACGTCGATCGCGCGGCTGCTCGACGAGCCGGCGCACGGCGCCATGCGCGTGCTGCGCCACGGCGAGCAGCGGGTGCTGCGCGACCCGTCGGGCTGGGAGCGGCGGGTGCTGTCACCGGTGCTCAGCGACGTGGAGTTCGAGTTCATGCGCACCACCATCGGTCCCGGCGTGGACGCGGGCGAGTTCGAGCCGCACGCGCCCGGGTCACGGGAGTACCTCGCGGTGGAGCACGGCAGCCTGCGGCTGACCATCAACGGCAGGGCGTACGTGCTGGAGCAAGGCGACGCGTGCTACTACCCGGGCGACTGCCGTCACGCCTTCGCCAACGACGGCGCCGTCGCCTGCGTGTACTACCTGGCCATGGAGCTGGGAGGGGCCGGGCACCACGAACCACGGAAGGAACCGTTCGATGCATGACCTGCGCCCGCCCGCCCCGAACGCGGCCGCCGCGCATCCGACCGGCGCCGACCAGGACGGCGCGCACGGCGAGGACCTTCGGGTGGCCGGCGCGAAGGCGGCCGCGATCGCCGCCGGGCACCTCGCGGGCCTCGCCGACCGGCCGGTCTGGCAGCCGGTGCCGGCCGCCGAGCGCGCCTGGCTGAGCGATCAGGAGCTGCCGGAGGCCGGACGTCCGCTGGACGAGCTGCTCGAGGACGCCCGCACGCACGTGCTGCCGCACCCGATGGGCAACGGCCACCCCCGTTTCTTCGGCTGGGTGAACTCGCCGCCCAACCCGGCGGGTGTGCTCGTCGAGCCGCTGGCCGCCGCGCTCAACCCGAGCTGCGCCGGCGGCGACCACGCCGGGCCACACCTGGAGCGGGCGGTGGTGCGGTGGCTGGCCGAGCTCGCCGGATTCCCGCATCCGCCCGGCGGCGGGCTTTTGACCAGCGGGGCGTCGATGGCCACGGTGATCTGCCTGGCCGGCGCACGCCAGCGGGCCGCCCTCGCCGACGGCTGGGACGCCCGCGAGGACGGGCTGTCCGGCCGGCCGCCCATGGTCATGTACGTCACCGAGGAGGGCCACAGCTGCCTGCACAAGGCCGCCCAGTTGCTCGGCCTGGGGACGCGGCACGTGCGCATCGTGCCGGTGGACGCCGCGTACCGGATGAACGTCAGCGCGCTGCGCGCCATGGTGACCGAGGACCTCGCGGCGGGGCGGCGGCCGTTCTGCGTGGCGGGCAGCGCGGGCACCGTCAACTCCGGCGCCGTCGACCCGCTCGGCGAGATCGCCGACGTGGCCGCCGAGCACGGGCTCTGGTTCCACGTGGACGGCGCGTACGGCGCGCTCGGCATCCTGGCCGACGGCGCCGCGCCGCACTACGCGGGCCTGGACCGGGCCGACTCCCTAGCGCTGGACCCGCACAAGTGGCTGGGCGTGCCGGTGGGCTGCGGGTGCGCGTTGCTGCGCGACCCGGGCGCCGCGCGGGCCGCCTTCAGCCTGGTGCCGTCGTACCTGATCGACGACAACGCCGGCGAGCTGGGCTGGTTCGCCGAGTACGGACCCGAGCAGACCCGCCCGTTCCGCGCGCTGAAGACCTGGGCCACCATGTCCCACCTGGGCCGCTCCGGCATCGTGGGTCTGGTGAACCACACGGCGGGCCTGGCCCGCAGGCTCGCCGCCATGGTGGAGGAGGCCGCCGACTTCGAGCTGCTCGCCCCGGTCACCACGTCGATCACGGCCTTCCGCCACCGCCCCCACGACGGCGACGGGCTGGACGCGCTCAACCGGGCACTCCCCGACGCGGTGCAGGCCCGCGGGAACGCGTTCCTCACCGGCACCCGGCTGGGCGGCCGCGACGCGCTGCGGGCCTGCTTCCTGCACCCGGACACCACCGAGCGGGACCTGACCGTGCTCCTCGACGAGATCCGCCTGGCGGCCAAGACCCTCCGCACGTGAATCACTCAGTCGCCCGGGTAGGGGGTCTGCCGGACCGAACCGACAGGAGGATTCCACGATGGCGAAGACCGTAGGGGATGTCATGACGTCCCACCCGGCGACGGTCGAGGGCGACCAGCCCGTGTCCGTCGCCGCCGCGCTCATGCGCGACAACGACGCCGGCGCCGTGATCGTCAACGACAACGGACGCATGGCCGGCATCGTCACCGACCGCGACATCGCGGTGCGCGTGGTGGCCGACGAGAAGGGCCCGCAGACGCCGGTGCGCGACGCGTGCAGCCCGTCCGTCGAGGCCGTCGGCCCCGACACCAGCATCGACCAGGCGGTCCAGCTCATGCGCTCGCACGCCGTGCGCCGCCTGCCGGTGGTCGAGGACGGCCGCGCCGTCGGCATCGTCAGCCTCGGCGACCTCGCGATGGAGCGCGACCCGAGCTCGGCGCTCGCCGACATTTCGGCCGCCGAAGGCAACCGGTAACGTGGCGGTGTGATCACCGTCGACGACGTACGGCAGTTCGCGCGCACGCTCCCGCGCACGTCCGAGCACCTCATCAGGGATCGCGTCAAGTTCCGCGTAGGCAAGATCGTCTATGTGGCGTTCTCGCGGGATGAGACGCTGATGGGCTTCGGGTTCCCCAAGGAGGAACGCGAGGCGCTGGTGGCGGCGGAGCCGGAGAAGTTCCTCATGCCGAGGGAGTCCGACCTCCGCTTCAACTGGGTGGTGGCGCGCATGGCCGCCCTCGACGTGGCGGAGATGCGCGAGCTGGTGCTGGAGGCGTGGCGGATGTGCGTGCCCAAGAAGGTGCGCCTGGAGCAGCAGGCGGCGGCCGAGCACGCCCTCCTCGGGGGCGGCCCCTGAACGGGAACCCCTCCCGGCCGCCGTCAACCCCCTCCGGCCGGCCCCACGTCGTCTGCCAGTCATGACGTCCCATGTGACGAAACGTCATGACGTGGGCCGATCAAGACGGGGCGAGCCGGTCGAGGCCCAGCGCGCTGATCAGCAGGCGTTCCTTGCGGTTGCCGAGCAGGCGCGCCGTCCAGTCCACGAACCCGCCGTCGCCGACCTCCAGCCCGTTGCCGTAGATCTTGTAGCACAGGCCGGTGTAGTAGCCGCGGCCGCTCTGCCGTTCCGGGTCCGGTGTGGTGGCGAGCGGCGCGGCCATGCGCTCGAAGCGCTCGTCCAGGACCGTGACGCTGGCCTGGGGGTCCGGGATCCCGCAGGCGCGTACGGCGTCGGCGAGGATGCGCAGGTGCTCGGCCGCGTGCTGCCGCTCGAAGGTCAGGTCCCCGGTGTCGCGGCCTGCGGTCACCAGGGCGAACAGCGTGAAGTGGGCGTGGCTCGCGGCGCCGTCGAACCGCTGGGCGCGTGCGACGCGCTGCAGGGCGGCCAGCCGTACCGGCTCGGCCCCTTTCGCGGCGCGGCGGCGCGCCGCCGCCTCCAGGGCGAGCGCGTTGGTGGGGTCGGCGGCGACCTCGCTGTTCCTGATGGTGGAGACGACCTTGTTCTGGTCGACCGGGCCGAGCGCCGAGCAGGCGCCGAGCGGCGCCACCGGGGCGAGCGTGACGACCTCGACGTCGGCGGGCAGCGCCGACAACACGGCGTCCTCCACGCGCCGCAAGCTGCGGAACGGGACCTGAGCGGGGGCGACGAAGCGGTCCTGGCCATAGCGGCGCAGCACGTCGGCCGGGGACAGGGCCCGGACGCGGCGGCGCATCACCTCCAGCAGCAGCGTGGTCAGGTCGGCGCCGGACAGGCGCTCGGACAGGACGTCGAGGACCTCGGATCCGCCCGCCTCCTTGAGCACCCGGTCGAGTGCGCGCGTTGACTCCGTCATCTCCCACCCCTATCACGATCATTAGCGCGCACGCCCGGGGTTTTCCGGTCGGCCCGGAACCACCCCCTGCTTCCCCAAACGGAGACGGTGAAGAAGGAGCCCGAGGCCGCCGAAGATCACCATTGAGGCGATCGAGTGGGACGCGATCCCGATCCACGCGTCGGCATGGCCCTCGAGACGCAGGTGGCCGTTGAGCAGGAGCGGCGTCACCAGCGCGTTGCTCACCGTGTGCATGGCCACGCCCGGCCAGATGGAGCCGGTACGCACCCGCAGCTCGCCGTACAGGACGGCCACGGCCACGATGCCGGCGTTGAAGAGCGGCAGGAACCAGACCCACGGCAGGCTCGTGGTCACGGCGAAGTCCGCGGCCCGCATCCACACGAGGTAGAGCGGCAGGTGCCACACTGCCCACAGCACGCCGACGAGCACGTGCGGCGCGATGCCGGGCAGGCCGAGCGCCATGGCGGTACGGGTGGCGTACCCGCGGAAGATCAGCTCTTCCAGCAGGTTCTTGACGAGGAGGAACGCGAGCGCGGCGGCGAACGCCTCGGCGAGGGCGGGCTTGCCCGCAGCGGGGGTGAGGGAGAACGTCGCGGCGCCGGTGGCCGTCGCGAGCGCCACGCAGAGGGCTGTCGCGGCGGGGTAGAGCGCGACCGCGAAGGCGAACCAGCGGACGCGACCGGCGAACCGTAAGGTCAGGCCCAGCGGTCCCGCGCCGTCCTTGCCGAAGAAGTGGAGCGCGAGCGCCGTGAGCGCCGGGACGAGCAACCACAGCCCCTGCCCCAGCGTGCTGCCGCTGGTGGAGGTGGTGGTGGCGGCGCCGGTCGACTCTCCGGCCGCCCGGTCCAGCGCGGCGAACACCCAGCCGCCGCCCGCCACGACGACGGCGAAGATCGCGAAGTTGACGCGGGCGCGATGTCGGGAGACGGCGGGCGGGGCCGGTATGACCGCGGTCATCGGGGTTCTCCGTTCTCGGGGAGGGTGTCGAGCAGGGCCAGGGCTTCCTCGGCCCAGGCGACGGCGGCCTCGGCGCCGTGCCGGCCCGCCGAGATGGTCATGAGGGTGTACGGCAGATCCGGGGAGTCCCGGTCCTCCTCGGAGACCGTGCGCGTCAGGGCGTCGTATTCGGCCAGCCGCCGCTCGGCGTCGGCCTTGGCCTCCTCGAGGAGCTCCCGGCAGCGGCGGACGCCGAGCTGCCGGCCGAAGAACAGGCGCAGCAGGAGCCCGTTGCGCGGCGGCACGGCCTTGATCGGCTCGTTCAGCAGGTCGCGCAGGCGGGTCAGGCCGGAATCGGTGAGCTGGAAGATCGACGATCGGGCGCGCGGCCCCTCCTGGCGCTGGACGTGCCCCTCCTTCTCCAGGGCGTTGAGTGTGGGGTAGATCTGGCCGAAGCTCTCGCTCCAGAAGTGTCCGAGCACTTCCCTGATGGCCTCGCGCAGGGCATATGCCGTCATCGGCTGCATGCTGAGGGCACCCAGGACCGCCATCTCCGTCTGATCTCGCCGTGCCATCGACTACTCCCTTCTATCTGGTAGATATATCTAACAGATAGAAGGGAGTCTGGGCAACGGCGGGTTGAAGGGGGCGGGCGCTGAACCGCCGGCCGCGGGATCGCGGCCGGCGGCGGCGGAGAAGCTCAGGCGGTCAGGAGAGGCTGCGGTAGAGGTCGCGGGTCAGCGTGGTGATGCGCTTGACGGAGGAGCTCCACGTGCCGCCGGCCGGGTGGGCCGTCAGCACCGCCATGACGTACCGCTCGCCCTTGCCGACCAGGCCGGTCGTGTGCAGCACGGGGCGGCCGTAGTCGGGCACGCCCGAACCGGTGGCGCGCTGGGCGATCCACGAGATGGGCGCGCCCACCGCCCGGGCGTCGCACCTGATCGGCGGCGTCGTGCCGAACCCGGACCAGCCCTGCTTGACCGCCCACGGCCGCGGCACCGCGTCCGGGATGCCGAAGGTCTGGTCGAAGCCGTCGGTGCCGCACGGCGCGGCCTGCCGCAGGTGGCCCAGGATGGTGTCCCTGACCCGGGCGTCGGCCTTGTCCAGCAAGTAGCGGTAGGTGCGGACGATGTCGTACGCGCTCAGCGAGGTGTAGCCCCAGAAGCCGGGCTTGGAGGCGGGCGGCGGCGTGGTGTCGGCGAGGCCGAGCTTGCGGGCCGTGCGGACGATGATCTGCCCCTTGCCGCCCCGGTTCCAGAACGCCGAGGCCGCGTCGTCGTCGCTGGACCGCAGCATCACTTTCAGCAGCCCGGCGTCGGCCGCGGGCACGCTCTTGCGCCGCTCGAGGTAGTCGATCGCGATGAGGATCTTCACGACGGACGCCGAGCGGTATTTCCTGTGCGCGTTCCGCGCGGCCGCGAACGTGCCCGCCTGCCGGTCGAACACCACCCACGCCGCCGTCGTCCCGGCCGGCACGCGCGGCGGCTTGGCCGCCGCCCCGGCGGGAAGGGCGAATGCGGCGAGGAGGGGCAGGGCCACCGCCGCGGCAGCCAAGGGCTTGATGCGCATCCGCCTATAACTACCAGATTTTACCCACCCACCCTTGACCTTCCAACGAAAACGGGTATAAACACAGAGGAAACCAAACCGAAACGGCGGTGAATCAACATGTACGCCGAGGAGCGGCAGCAGGAGATCCTGCGCAGAGCGCGGGCCGCGGGCCGCGTCGACGTGGTGACGCTGGCCGCCGAGCTCGACGTGACCACCGAGACGATCCGCCGCGACCTGACGTCGCTGGAGCGTGCGGGCGTGCTGCGCCGGGTGCACGGGGGCGCGATACCGGTGGAGCGGCTCGGGTTCGAGCCGGCGCTGGCCGCCCGCGACGAGGTGATGACGACCGAGAAGGAGCGCATCGCCAAGGCGGCGCTGGCCGAGCTGCCCGAGGACGGCTCAGTGATCATCGACGCGGGCACCACCACGGGCCGGCTGGTCCAGGTGCTGCCGGCCGACCGGGAGCTCACCGTCGTGGTGAACTCGCCGCCGCTGGCCACGGCCCTGGCCGCCCGCGCCAACCTGCACGTGATCATGCTGGGTGGCCGGCTGCGCGGCAACACCCTCGCCACGGTGGACGACTGGGCGCTGCGCCCACTGGCCCACCTCAACGTGGACGTGGCGTTCATGGGCACCAACGGCTGCTCGGTGGCCAGGGGCCTGACCACGCCGGATCCGGCCGAGGCGGCGATCAAGCGGGCCATGGTCAAGGCCGCGCAGCGCAGCGTGCTGCTGGCCGACCACACGAAGTTCACCAACACCTACCTGGCCACGTTCGCCGAGCTGAGCGAGATCGACGTGGTGATCAGCGACACCGGGCTGGACCCCGCGCTGGCCGCCGACCTGACGGCGGCGGGCCCGGAGGTGATCAGGGCGTGATCCTCACTCTGACGCTCAACCCGAGCCTCGACCGCACCATCGAGATCGCCGCGCTGGACAGGGGCGCGGTCATCCGCGCCGCCGCCGCCCACCTGGACCCGGGCGGCAAGGGCGTCAACGTCTCGCGCGCCCTGCTCGCCAACGCCATCGCGAGCCGCGCGGTGGTGCCGTACGGCGGGGACGAGGGCAGGCAGCTCGTCCGCCTGCTCGCCGCCGAGGGCCTCGACATGGTCACCGTCCCCGTGGCGGGCACGACCCGGTCGAACGTCACGCTGGCCGAGCCCGACGGCACCATCACCAAGATCAACGAGCCGGGCGGCGCCCTGTCGCCCGAGGAGCTGGACACGATCGCCGACGCCGTGCTCGCCGCCGCCCACGAGGCGGACTGGGTGGTCGCCTCGGGCAGCCTGCCGCCCGAGGTGCCCGCCGACGTCTACGCCCGGCTGTGCCGCAGGTTCGCCGGGGCCGGCATCCACGTCGCGGTCGACACCAGCGGGGCCGCGCTCTCCTGCGCGCTCGACGCGGCGCCCGCCCTGGTCAAGCCGAACTTCGAGGAGCTCGCCGGCGTCACGGGCCTGCCCATCCAGACCCTCGGCGACGTGGTGAAGGCCGCGAGCGAGCTGCGGGCCGCGGGCGCGCGCACGGTCCTGGCCAGCCTGGGCGCCGACGGCGCCGTGCTCGTCGAGGAGGCCGGCGTCTGGCACGGCGAGGCGCCGGTGAGCGAGCCGCGCAGCTCCGTCGGCGCGGGCGACGCCATGCTGGCCGGCTTCCTCGCCGGCGGCGGGAGCGGCCGGGAGGCGCTGGCACGGGCGCTGGCGTGGGGCGCGGCCGCCGTGCGCCTGCCCGGCAGCCGGATGCCCGGGCCCGCCGACATCGACGACGCCGCCGTCACGGTCGGCCCTCCCGACCCGGCCCGGCCCCTCGCCTTCCCCGTCCTCGGCACCCCGTCCGCACCCGCTCCACTCCCCTAGCCCGGCGAAAGCGGCTGATCCACGCTCATCCCCCAGAAGGAGCAAGTCCCATGGCCGACACTTACACACCTCCGGTCACCGGCACCGGCGTCAAGGCCACCATCCAGCGCATCGGCGGCCATCTGGCCGGCATGATCATGCCGAACATCGGCGCGTTCATCGCCTGGGGCCTGATCACGGCGCTGTTCATCCCGACCGGCTGGCTGCCGAACGAGACGCTCGCGAAGATGGTCGGCCCGATCATCTCGACCCTGCTGCCGGTCCTCATCGCCTACACGGGCGGCCGGATGGTGCACGGGCAGCGCGGTGCGGTCGTCGGCGCGGTGGCGGTGATGGGCGTCGTGGTCGGCACGGAGGCCCCGATGTTCCTCGGCGCCATGATCATTGGCCCGCTCACCGCGCTGATCCTGAAATATGTGGACAAGTTCACGGAGGCGCGGACCAAGGCCGGGTTCGAGATGCTGGTGGACAACTTCTCCGCCGGCATCGTGGGCGGCGCGATGGCGGTGGTCGGGTTCCTCGGCATCGGGCCCGTCGTACAGGCGGTCACCACGGCCGCGGGCAACGCCGTCGAGTGGCTGATCGTCAACAACCTGCTGCCGGTGGCGTCCGTGCTGATCGAGCCGGCCAAGGTGCTGTTCCTGAACAACGCCATCAACCACGGCGTGCTCAGCCCGCTCGGCGTGGCGCAGGCGGCCGAGCACGGCAAGTCGATCCTGTTCATGCTGGAGTCGAACCCCGGCCCGGGGCTGGGCCTGCTGCTGGCCTTCCTGCTCTTCGGGCCGCGCCAGCTGCGGCCGAGCACGCCCGCCGCGATGATCATCCACTTCTTCGGCGGCATCCACGAGATCTACTTCCCGTACGTGCTGATGAAGCCGCGCCTCATCGTGGCGGTCATCGCGGGCGGCGCGGCCGGGGTGTTCACGTTCATGATCACCGGGGCCGGCCTGGTCGCCACCCCGTCGCCCGGCAGCATCTTCGCCTACCTCGCGGTCACGCCGAGGGGCGGCTGGCTGGGCTCGAGTCTGGGCATCCTCGTCGCCACGGCGGTGACGTTCGCCGTCGCCGCCGTCCTGCTCGGCTTCGGCAGGGGCGAGAAGAAGGATGACACCCCGGGCTCGGAGGAAGGCTCGGAGCAAACCGTCACCGAACCCGCCACCAAGGAGGCGTGAGCCATGGCCGGCATCGACAGCAAGGACATCCACAAGATCATCGTCGCCTGCGACGCGGGGATGGGCAGCAGCGTCATGCTCGCGTCCCAGCTGCGCAAGCAGCTCAAGGACAGCGGCGTGACCGTGGAGCACACCCCGGTCAGCTCCATCCCGGACGACGCCGACGTGGTGCTGTGCCACGCCGGGCTCGCCGCCCGGGCCAGGGCCGCGGCTCCGGGGAAGGTGCTGGTGCCGTTCCAGATCTTCCTCGGGGACCCGGCGGTGACCCGGCTGGTGAACACGATCAAGAACGGCGGCACGGTCGATGCGTGACGACCTGCTCGACCCGCGGGCGGTGCTGCTGCACGAGAGCGCCCCCGACCGCGAGGCGGCCATCCGGCTGTGCGGCCGGGTGCTGGTCGAGGTGGGGGCGGTCGCGGAGCCGTACGTCGAGGCGATGCTCGAACGCGAGCGGTCGATCTCCACGTACGTCGGCGAGGGCGTCGCCATTCCGCACGGGACGAACGCCTCCAAGGAGGACATCAAGCGCGACGCGATCTGCGTGGTGCGCTTCCCCGGCGGCGTGGACTGGGACGGCGAGCAGGTCGTCCTGTGCGTCGGCATCGCCGCCCGCGAGGGCGGCCACGTGCCGCTGCTGGCGTCGCTGGCCGAGATCCTGCTCGACCCCGACCGCGCCAAGGCGCTCCGCGAGGCCACCGAGGTGTCGCAGGTGATGAAGGAGCTCACATGAAGGTCGCCAGATTCCACGCCCCGGGCGACATCAGGATCGAGGACGCGCCCGAGCCCGTCGCCGGGCCCGGCGAGCTGAAGATCCGGGTACGCAACTGCTCGACCTGCGGCACGGACGCCAAGATCTACAAGTTCGGCCACCACCACATCAGGCCGCCCCGGGTGATGGGCCACGAGATCGCCGGCGAGGTCGTGGACACGGGCGCGCGGGTGCAGGTGATCGCCGCGATCCCGTGCGGGTCGTGCGCCGAGTGCCTGCGGGGCCGGCTGACGGTCTGCCCCAACCAGGAGTCGATGGGCTACCACTACGACGGCGGCTTCGCCGAGTACATGATCGTCCCGGCCAAGGTCCTGGCCGTGAACGGCGTCAACGCCATCCCCTCCGGCGTCGGGTACGCGGAGGCGTCCGTCGCCGAGCCGCTGGCCTGCGTGCTGAACGGGCAGGAGCTCGCCGGCGTCGGCGCGGGCGACGACGTGGTGGTGATGGGCGCGGGCCCGATCGGCTGCCTGCACGTCCGCCTGGCGCGGGCGCGTGGCGCCGCCCGGGTCTTCCTCGTGGACGTCAACGCGCAGCGCCTGTCGATGGCCGCCGAGCTGGTGCGCCCGGACGCGGCCATCGACGCCGACCCCGTCGAGCAGGTGCTCAAGCTGACCGGCGGCCGGGGCGCCGACGTGGTGATCACGGCGGCGGCGTCGGGGGCGGCGCAGGAGCAGGCGGTGCGGATGGCCGCCCGGCAGGGGCGGATCAGCTTCTTCGGCGGCCTGCCCAAGGACGCGCCGATCATCTCGCTCGACTCCAACCTGGTCCACTACCGCGAGTTGACCATCGTCGGCGCGAACGGCTCCAGCCCCGCCCACAACGCCGAGGCGCTGCGGCTGGTGGCCTCCGGGGCCGTGGTCGTCTCCGACCTGATCACCCACCGGCTGCCGCTGCCCCGCGTGCTCGACGGGATCGACCTCGTCAGCCGGGGCGCGGCCATCAAAGTCACGATCGAACCCTGAGGGGAGCGTTGTCATGGCACAGCGAACGGTCGCCGTGGCCTCCGCCAGCGGCCTGCACGCGCGTCCGGCCAAGTTGTTCGTGCAGGAGGCGGTGCGGCTCGGAGTGCCGGTGACGGTGCGGGCCGGCGACAAGGCGGTTCCGGCCAAGAGCATGCTCGGGGTGCTGTCGCTGGGGGTCGTCCAGGGCACGGAGGTGACGCTGGAAGCGGACGGGCCGGGGGCCGAGGAGGCGCTGGACGCGCTGGTGGCGCTGCTCTCGCGCGACCTGGACGCGGAAGAGGCCCTCGATGCCTGACACCCCCGCCCCGCAGCCCGGCTTCCCACCCCCGCCTTCCGCCCCCGGCTCCCCATCCCACCTCGACCTGCCGTTCCCCGACGGCTCCGGCGCCGCGTCCGCCGTCCACGCCATCGGCGGCGACACGCTGCCCGGCGGTGGCGCGCGGCGCGGGCGCGACCCCCAAGCTGGCGGCGGTGCCACCAGAGAACACGCGGCCGAAGGCGGGCACGCAACCGACGGCGGGCACCGGCCCGAGGGCGAACGCGTAGCCGCAAGCGGGAGCGGGACCCACGGCGGACATGCTGCCGCCGACCCGAGCGCGACCGACGGCGGGCGCGCCACCGCCGGCGAGAGTGGGCGTGGGGGCGTCGTAGAGAGGGGGAGCGATGCCGGGCCGGGGGCCAGTGGCGGCGGCACCCGTCCTGACAGCGGCCCCTGGGCGGGTGCCGTCGGGCGGCTCACCGGGCTCGGCGTCAGCCAGGGGCGGGCGGCGGGCCCGCTGATCCGGATGGCCGCGCCGCCGCGGCTCCCCGCGCCCCGGCCGGTGACCGACCCCGGCGCCGAGGCGGCCACGGTGGTCAAGGCCCTGGAGGCGGTGGCGGAAGACCTCGGGCGGCGGGCCACCGCCGTCCGAGCCGCCGGCGCCGGCGCCGGGGAGTCGTCGGGCGAGGCGGCCGACATCCTGGAGGCGCTCGCCATGATCGCCGACGACCCGATGCTGCGGGAGGAGGCGGAGGAGCGGGCCCGGGGAGGGCTCGACGCGGCGCACGCCCTGGACGCGGCCTTCTCCGGTCACCGGGAGGCGCTCGCCGCGCTCGGTGGCTACCTGGCCGAGCGGGCCGCCGACCTGGACGACCTCAAGCACCGGGCGGTGGCGTTCGCGCTGGACCTGCCCATGCCCGGCCTGCCCGCGCCCGGCCACCCGTACGTGCTGGTGGCCGAGGACCTCTCCCCCGCCGACACCGCCGGCCTCGGCCCCGACGTGCTGGCGCTGATCACGGAGCGCGGCGGCCCCACCAGCCACACCGCGATCCTCGCCCGCGGCCGCGGCCTGCCCGCGGTCGTGGCCTGCCCGGGGATCCTGGACGTCCCCGACGGCACGGTCGTCGGCGTGGACGGCACCACCGGCGAGGTCGCCGTCGGCCTCACCGAGGACGAGGCGGCCGAGGTCAGGGAGCGCGACCGCGCCGAGAAGGCCAGGCTGGCGGCGAGCAGCGGCCCCGGCAGGACCGCCGACGACCATCCCGTGAAGCTCATGCTCAACGTCGGCTCGGCGGCGGACCTGCGGCCGGGCGCCGAGGGCGTGGGCCTGTTCCGCACGGAGTTCCTGTTCCTGGACCGCAGGCAGCCGCCCTCGTTCGAGGAGCAGGTGGCGGCCTACGCCGAGGTGTTCCGGCAGGCGGAGACGGTCGTCGTCCGCACGCTGGACGCCGGCACCGACAAGCCGCTGCCGTTCCTGGAACTGCCGGAGGAGCCGAACCCGGCGCTGGGTGTCCGCGGCCTGCGGGTCGATCGCCTGCTGCCCGACGTGCTGGACACGCAGCTCGACGCGATCGCCGAGGCGGCCCGGGCCACCGGCGCGCAGGCGTGGGTGATGGCGCCCATGGTCACCACCATGGGCGAGGCGTCCGGCTTCGCCCGCCGCGCCCGCGCCAAGGGCATCGCCACCGTCGGCGTGATGGTCGAGGTGCCGGGCGCGGCGCTGCGGGCACGGCGGCTGCTGCAGGAGGTGGACTTCCTCAGCATCGGCACCAACGACCTGGCCCAGTACACCTTCGCGGCCGACCGCCAGCACCCGGCCCTGGCCGACCTGCTCGACCCGCGCCAGCCCGCCCTGCTGGAGCTGATCGCGATGTGCGCGGAGGCGGGACGGGAGGCGGGCAAGCCGGTGGGCGTGTGCGGCGAGGCGGCCGGCGACCCGCTGCTGGCGCCGCTGCTGGTGGGGCTGGGGGTGACGAGCCTGTCCATGGCCCCGGTGTGCGTCCCGGCCGTACGCGAGGCCCTGGCCGGCCTCACCCTGCGGGAGTGCCGGGAACGCGCCCGCGCCGCCCTCGCCTAGCCACTGCCGATGCGGGAAGAGGCCCCCGGTCCGGCGGGCGCTCCTGTGCGGATCAGCCGCTGATGGCGGAGGCGGGAGAGAGGCGCAGCGTGAAGGCAGGCCGCGGGTGCGGGACCTCGGGCAGTTCCACGCGCACCCCATGGGCTACAGGTCGCCACGGCAGAGCCGGACCGCCCTCGCGAAGCCTCACCTCGGCCCCGGGGGCGAGCCTGAGGTCCAGGTCGAGCCGGGCGGCCTCCGGAGTGCCGAGCACGATCGCGTGGACGGCGTCGGCGGTGGCGGTGTAGCGGATCTCCTGTCCGTCGCCGGTGGTGCCGGCGGGGCGGGTCCACGGCCTGGTGCGGTAGATGGCGTGGCCGTGCTCGTGCAGCCACCAGCCGATGTCGAGCAGCCGGGAGGCCTGCGGCCAGGGGATCTCGCCGGTGGCAGTGGGGCCGACGGCGAGCAGGAAGTTCCCGCCGCGGGCCACGCAGTCGACGAGTTCGTGGATGAGGTCTGTGGCGCTGTCGTAGTGCTCGTCGGTTTCCTGGCGGTTGTATCCGAACGAGGTGCCCATGCCGCGGGTGGACTCCCATTTGCGGTCGGCGGGCGCCGAGCCGGCGTAGTCGCTGTCGTATTCCAGGGTCGCGAAGTCGCCCAGGATGTCGTCGGAGTCGACGGCCGAGGCGGCGAAACGGTCGTTCACCGCACCGTCGGGGACCCTGCTGCGGTACCAGGCGATCAGCTCGGCGGGGTCGGCGGCCGGTGGATAGCCCATGTCGTTCCACAGGATGGAGGGCTCGTAGCGGTCGATCAGCTCCCGCCAGTGGGCGTCGGCGTAGCGGGCGTACTGCGGGTTCTGGGCGGGGTTGGCGGCCATCTCGCCGGTGAGGGGCAGGCCGCCGAAGGTGTAGTCGACTCCGCCGGTGTACAGGACGCCGAACCGCAGCCCTCGAGCCCGTACGGCGGCGGCGAACTCCCCGACGACGTCCCGTTCGGCGTTCCAGCCCGGCCTGCTCGGTGTGGTCGCGCTCGGCCACAGCAGGAACCCGTCCTGGTGCTTGGCGACCAGCACCGAGTACCTCGCACCGCAGCGGGCCAGCAGGTCCGCCCAGGGGGTGGGATCCCACTCCTCGGTTCGCCGGCGGAACTCGGCGACGAAGTCGTCGTAGGGCTTGCCGCCGTGGTGCTCGGCGTGATGGCGTGCCGTGGGGCTGTCCGGGATGAGCATCGTGTTCAGGTACATCTCCGCGGCCGGCAGTTCGCGCATGATCGTCTCGGCGTCGGGCACGTCCTCGCCGAACGACCACGGCGGCGCGAACGCCGGGACGGAGGCGGGCGTCCACACGACCATGATCCCGAACTTGGCGTCGTCGAACCATTCCGGAACCGTCCTGTGCGGCTGCGCCGATGGTGTCGTGCTCGTCATTGCGCGGGTGCTCCTTGTCTGCCGTCACGTCGCCGCTCAGGAGCCGGAATTCAGGCAGCCTGAACAGAGGGGGCGGCGATGGGAATCCGGAACTCGGCGGCCGCACGCGATCTCGGCAGGCCGCCACTCGTCAATCCGGCCGTCCGCGGTGACTTTCCCGGGCGGCTCGACAGCGATGCTACGAAAGAATTTGATCTATACGCATATGCGATTTCGTGTGACGCTCGTCACAGCGATGAGGCGTCGCATGCCCGCGCGGGACGTCGGTCCCGAGCCCAGGGCCACGCTAGGGAGGCGGCGCGGCGGGCCGGCCTTGAGACCGGTACGTCCGAGTACGCGATTTCCGTCACGACTTCACTCTGTGGCGACGAGCTCGATGACGGGCGTCTCCCCGGAGACGAGTTCGAGGGTCCGGCCCGCCGTGCCGGGGTTCTCCAAGAGGGCCATGATGACGGCCGCGACGTCGTCACGCGGCACCGATCCCGGCGGCACCTCGGGAGCCAGCCGGACCAGTCCGGTGCCCGGCTCGTCGGTCAGGCGGCCCGGCCGGAGGATCGTCCAGGCCAGGCCGTCGCGGCGGCGCAGGTCTTCCTCGGCCTCCGTCTTGGCCTTGATGTACGCGGCCCAGACCTCGTCCCGGCCAGGCGCGGGCGGTTTGCCGGCGCCCATCGAGGAGATCTGGATGAACCGGCGCACACCCGCCCGTTCGGCCGCGTCGGCGAGCAGCACGGACGCGGCCCGGTCGACGGTGTCCTTGCGTGCCGCGCCGCTGCCCGGGCCCGCGCCCGCCGCGAAGATCACGGCGTCGGCGCCCCGGACGATCTCCGTCACCTCCGCCACGGTCGCCTTCTCCAGGTCGCACACCACGGCCTGCGCCCCGGTGGCCTCGACGTCGGCGACGTGGGCCGGGTTGCGCACCAGACCGACCGCGCCCGCCTTCAGGCGCTCCGCCAGGCGCAGCGCGATCTTCCCGTGGCCTCCCGCGATGATGATCCGCATACGGCCCATGGTGTCATGGACACATGAAAGACCTCCCGCATGCCCCGACGCCCGCCTTCCTCTTCGACCTCGACGGCACCTTGATCGACAGCGTTTACCAGCACGTCATCGCCTGGAGACAGGCGCTGGCCGGGATGGGGATCGACCTGTCGGTGTGGCGCATCCACCGGCGGATCGGCATGAGCGGCGGGCTGTTCGTCAGCGCGCTGCTGCGCGAGCCGGGCTGAAGCTGACCCGCGAGGAGATCGACCAGCTGCAGATCTCCCACATGGAGGCGTACGAGCAGCAGGCGCGCTCGGTCAAGCCGCTGCCCGGCGCGGCCGAGCTGCTGGCGGAGCTGACCGCGCGCGGCGTCCCGTGGGCGATCGCCACCAGCGGATACGCCCGCACCGCCCGGCTCGCGCTCGGCATGCTCGGCCTGCCGGAGGAGACCCCGATGGTCACGCGGGATCTCGTGCGCCGGGCCAAGCCTGGCCCCGATCTGTTCCTCGCCGGTGCCTCGCTGGTCCGCGTGGATCCGAGGCATGCGATGGTGGTGGGCGACAGCGTCTGGGACCTGCTCGCCGCCCGCCGGGCCGGCGCCAGTGCGCTCCGTCTCATAACGGAGGGTGAGAGTGGCGACGAAGTCCCCACGAAAATACGCGACCAGCGGCAGGGAGGAGCTGGAGCGGGCCGGGGCTTTCCGGGTGTACGCCGATCCGGCGGACATGCTGGGCAGACTCGACGAACTCGGCGTACGACTCGACGACTGAATACCGGAATATCCTGCCGAACTCCCCGG
This sequence comes from Nonomuraea sp. SYSU D8015, assembly GCF_008065375.1. Classification (GTDB taxonomy): domain Bacteria; phylum Actinomycetota; class Actinomycetes; order Streptosporangiales; family Streptosporangiaceae; genus Nonomuraea. The sequence continues at coordinate 287,834 of NZ_VJYI01000010.1, read as the reverse complement.
CTGGATCATGCGTATTCCCCATAGAGGAGCTTGAGAATGGACTTGGCAGACATCGGCGTCACCGGCCTGGCCACCATGGGGCGCAACCTGGCACGCAACCTCGCCAGGCACGGGTACGCGGTGGCGGTGCACAACCGGTCGCACACGCGCACGCAGCAGCTGGTCAAGGAGTTCGGCGGGGAGGGCACGTTCGTGCCGTCCGAGGACCTCGCCGGCTTCGTCGCCTCGCTGAAGCGGCCGCGCCGGGCGATCATCATGGTCAAGGCGGGAGCGGGCACCGACGCGGTGATCGACCAGCTCGCCGACCTTATGGAGCCGGGCGACATGATCGTCGACGGCGGCAACGCGCACTTCGAGGACACCCGGCGGCGCGAGGCCGCGCTGCGCGAGCGGGGCCTCCACTTCGTCGGCACCGGCATCTCCGGCGGCGAGGAGGGCGCGCTCCACGGGCCGAGCATCATGCCCGGCGGGTCGAAGGAGTCGTGGGAGGCCCTGGGGCCGATCCTGCAGGACATCTCGGCCAAGGTGGACGGGGTGCCGTGCGCGGTCCACGTCGGGCCGGACGGCGCCGGGCACTTCGTGAAGATGGTGCACAACGGCATCGAGTACTCGGACATGCAGCTCATCGCCGAGTCGTACGACCTGCTGCGCCAGGCCCTGGGCGCGACGCCGGCCGAGCTGGCCGGGGTGTTCAGGGAGTGGAACGAGGGCGACCTGGGCTCCTACCTGATCGAGATCACCGCCGAGGTGCTCGAGCAGGTGGACGCCGAGACGGGCAAGCCGTTCGTGGACGTCGTGGTCGACCAGGCCGAGCAGAAGGGCACCGGCCGCTGGACGGTGCAGAGCGCGCTCGACCTGGGCGTTCCGGTGACGGGCATCGCCGAGGCGACGTTCGCCCGGGCGCTGTCCGGCCACCCGGAGCAGCGGGCCGCGGCCGCGTCGCTGCAGGGGCCGAAGCTGTCCGGGGTCGGCGGGCGCGAGCTGGTCGAGGACGTGCGGCAGGCGCTGTACGCGTCCAAGATCGTGGCGTACGCGCAGGGCTTCGACCAGATGGCGGCCGCCTCCAAGGAGTACGGCTGGGATCTGGACCTGGGCGCGATGGCGACCATCTGGCGCGGCGGGTGCATCATCCGGGCCGTGTTCCTGGACCGGATCCGGGAAGCGTACGACGCCAACCCGAACCTGCCGACGCTGCTGGCCGACCCGACGTTCGCCGCCGCCCTGGACGTGGCGCAGGAGTCGTGGCGGCGCGTGGTCACCACGGCCGTGCAGATCGGCGTGCCCACGCCGGGGTTCTCCTCGGCGCTGGCCTACTACGACGGGCTGCGCCGTGACCGGCTGCCGGCCGCGCTGGTGCAGGGGCTGCGTGACTTCTTCGGGGCGCACACGTACCGGCGGGTGGACAAGGAGGGCTCCTTCCACACCGACTGGTCCGGCGACCGCACCGAACACCCGGCCTAGGTCTCGCACAGCGGCGGCCCGCTCCTTCCGGGGCGGGCCGCCGCTGTGTCAGCGCTGTACGGCGATGGCCGGTTGCCGCATCATGGGCCGTATGATCGTTCGCACGTGGCGGGGCTGGACCCGATCGAGTGACGCCGAGGCCTACGAGTCCTATCTGATGCGCACCGGATTCGTCGGCTACACGTCGACCCCGGGCAACCGGGGGGCCTACTTCACCAGACGCGACGTGGGCGACAGGACCGAGTTCTTCCTGATCTCCCTCTGGGAGTCGTGGGACGCGATCAAGGCGTTCGCCGGGGACGACCCCGGCGCCGCGGTCTTCTACCCCGAGGACGACGCGTTCCTGGTCGAGCGGGAACGCACCGTCGACCACTACGAGCTGTTCGCCGGCACCTGAGCAGGCGCGATCAGAACTTCACGCCGATCGTCGTGAAGAACCACAGCGACGAGGTCAGCCAGAGGCCGACCAGCGCGGCGAAGGCCAGCCCGCCGAGGACGGGGAACGCCCAGGCGGGGATCCGCCGCCGGGGCAGGGACAGCATCTTGGTGGTGAAGACGCCGTAGAAGAAGCAGCCCGCGATGGAGTGGATCATCACGCGGGGCTCGTCGTAGCGGGCGCCCAGGGCGTACAGGCAGTGGAAGGCCACCGGCAGCGTCAGCAGGAACGCCAGCCGGCCCGACCAGCGGTGCAGGCCGGCGACCCAGGGGATGTCCAGCGGGATCCGGCCCCACATCACCAGGGCGGAGAAGATCTGGACCGCGGCGAGGACCAGCGCTCCCGTGGTCAGCCAGGCCTTCATCGGGAGCGCGCCGGAGAAGCCCGCGAGGCCGGCGGCGTAGCCGGCGGGCCGGTGGATCTCGCCGTAGACGCCGAGGACGACCGCGACGAGCGAGCCCCAGGCGAGCGGCAGGAGCAGCACGAGCCCGCTCGAGCGGCGGCGGATGTCGTACACGCTGTCGTCCATCAGCGGGCTCCCAAGAATTCGTCGACGTCCTGAGGATCGATCTCCGTACCTTCGATCACCGTGGGCTGTCCCGGCTCGGGGATCTCCACGGGGATCAGGACGCCGTCCAGATTCGCGGCGCCGACCCTGGTCCCGTCGGGCAGGTAGATCCATCCGGCCGTGAGCGTCGCGCCCCGGATCTGCGCGGTGGCCTTGTAGAGGCCGGACGGCTTGCGCACCTTCTGCGCGGTGAAGTTCCAGCGTTTCGCGCCGGTCCGCAACTCGCCGGTGGCCCTGGTGTTGTTGAACGCGGCGGTCACGGTGGAGCCGCCGGTGCTCTTCAGCGACACGCGTCCGTCGGAGGCCGTGCCCTGGAACCAGATCTCGGTCTTGCCGTCGCAGAAGTACCCGATCGCCTTGGCGCCGCGGATGGAGATCGCGATGAGCCCTCGGGTGCCCTGGACGCGTCCGGCGTAGTCGGCGCGGGCGGCCCTGGCGGTGGGCGTGGCGCTGGGGGTGGCGGCCGGCGTCTGGCCTTCGGGATCCTGCGGCGCGGCCCCGGCCTCGTCCTCCGGGGCCTGGCTGTCCTCCGGCGCCGGCGTGTCCACCTCCGGGGCCGGGGTGTCCTGCTCAGGAGCCTGGCTGTCCTCCTCGGCAGCCGGAGTGTCCTGCTCGGGAGCCGGGCTGTCCTCCTCGGGAGCCGGGGTCTCCTCCTCCGGAGGTGGAGCCTCCCCCTCGGGGGCTGGGGTCTCCACCTGTGCGGAGGCAGTGCTGTCGGCGGCGGCGGATCGTGGTGGAGGCGGCGTGGAGAGGGTGAACGCCGCCAGGGCGGCGATGGTCACCAGGCCTGCCAGGAGAGTGAGGATTGGGCCGGGCCTCGTCATGGTCTCCCGCTCTGGATCTCGTGTGCGCGTATGCCATTGCGTACGCACGGGGCATCCACGAGGTTCATCGAACCGGCGGACGGATTTCCAGGCGTCGCGTTCGCCGAGGCCCGCGGCAGGGGTCAGCGGCCGCCGATGCCGGCCGGGTTGGCCACCGCCGTCACCGTGCAGAAGCCGATCGGGCCCGTCGTGTCGTGCAGGGTGACCTGGCCGGTGGCGACGCCGGCCGCGTTGAGGTGTCCTGTGGCCTCGACGCCGATGACGTCGCCCTCCGGGAGCCGGGCGAGCGTCAGCGTGTAGTCGGCGTTGATGAAGCGCAGCCCGTCCGTTCCCGCGTTGCTGAGGGGGCTGGCGAAGTCGGCGGCCAGCGCCGCCCGCACGAACGGCGTCACCGGCTCCTCGTCCACCAGCGGGTGCGTCTCCCGCATCCATACCCGCCCCGGCCCGGGCGCGCCCCACTCGGTCATGCGCCACAGGTCGAACGGCGGCCTCCACCCGGCCCCCTCGGCCGGCGGCCCATCCGGCGCGGGCTCGTCCCAGGCAGGCGTGAGGAGGGTTTGCGTGCCGCCGGGCCGCTCGCCCTGCCGCAGCAGCACCGCGCTGGCCCGCCCGATCACGCCCTGCTCGGTGGAGAGGGTCGCGTCGGCGACCCGGATCCGGCGCCCATCCCTGACCAGGGCGGTCTCCACCGTGACGGGCAGCATCGGGCTGTTGCGGAACAGGTCGACGGTCAGCCGGGCGAAGTGCAGGCCCGGCTCGGAGTATCGCTCCTCGAGGGCGCGGGCGGCCAGGCCGCCGAGGAGGCGGCCGTGGAGCATGTCGGGGGACCAGGGGCCGCGGGCGTGCGGCGCGGGGACCAGTTCGCCGTGCTTCTGGGTGAAGAACGCTGTCGTGGACGGCACAGAATCAGATTCTAGAGGAGAGCGGGTGCCGCCCGATGGCGTGCGGCGGGCCCTCGTACGGCCACATCACGTGGGCCAGGCGGTTCGCGACCGGGGAAGACGCCCGCGGGCGCGGCCGTCTTCCCCGGCCACGGCCGGTCAGGAGGTGCGGCGGAGCGCCAGGCTCTGACCTGTCACGCGGCCATGATGCAGAAGGGGTGGCCCTGCGGGTCGATGAGCACGGTCCAGTCGTCGCCGCCCGGCTGGAGGCCGGGGACGGTGGCGCCCAGCGCGGCCAGTTCCTTCTTGGCCGTCTCGACGTCGGGGACCTTGAACTCCAGGTGCACGTGCTTGCCGTCGTTCGGCCAGCCGGGGCCCTGGTAGCCGTCGATGCGCTGGAAGGCCAGCGAGACCGGGCCTCCTTCGAGGCCGACGAAGTCGGCGTCGCCGTCGGTGACCCGCCAGCCGGTCGCCTTGGCGTAGAAGGCCGCCAGGGCGGCGGGGTCGGCGCAGTCGATCACTATGGAGGTGAGCGTTGTCGTCGTCATGCCGCCAGCCTGCCGGTGGCGGTGCGGCCCGGTCTTGAACATCCTTGCGGCGGACGTCCGCGGGGGCCGGGAACTGTCGTAGCGCGGGCGTAGCGTGCGGTGCGTGCGCTCCTCCGTGCTTCTCGCCACCGGCCCCGGGTTCGTCGTCGATGCCGTGACCTGCGTCGACCACCACCGCGGATGGTCGCCTCCCGAGGTGGAGTCCCGCTACCGGGTGGTGCTGGTGCGCCGTGGGACGTTCCGGCGGAAGGCCGACGGCCGGTCGGCGGTCGCCGACCCGGCGATGGCCTATCTGGCGGTGCCGGGCGAGGAGGAGCACTTCGCGCATCCGGCGGGCGGCGACATGTGCACCTCGCTGTCCCTGTCGCCCAAGCTGTGGCGCACCCTGACCGGCGACCGCATGGGGCCGGTCCGCTCCACGGTGTACGTGGACGCCCGCCTCGAGCTCGCCCACCGCCGCCTCCTCGCGGCCGCGCGGGACGGCGACGTCGCCCACGGGGTGGCCGAGTCCCTGCTGCCCATCGTCGGCGCCGCCGCGGCCCGCGCCGCCCACACCTCTCCCCCGGCGGCCGCCGCCACGCGGAGCGGTGCGGCGTCCATCACCGACGCCGCGAGGGAGGCCATCTCGGCCGATCATCCGTCGGCCGGTGGGCTGCTGTCGCTGGCGGAGTTCCTAGGGGTGTCGCCCTACCAGCTGAGCAGGGCGTTCACCCGCGAGCTCGGCGTCTCACTCACTCATTACCGCAACCGCGTGCGCGTGGGCCGGGCGCTCGACCGGCTGGAGGCGGGGGAGCCGAGCCTGGCGGTGCTGGCCGCCGACCTGGGGTTCGCCGACCAGGCACATCTGACCCGTACGATCCGCCGCCACGTCGGCCACACGCCCACGGCCCTGCGCCGCCTGCTCGCCCCCGAGATCCGTGACCCCGCGCCCCTGGACCGGCACCATGGCCCGCACGCCGGCCCGCACGCCGCCGTTGGGCACGGCCGGTCAAGGTCGGCCCGGTAGGCGCGCCCGGGGGTCAAGGTCCGGCGCGGTAAGCGCGGCGGGGCAGTGCCCGGGCCGCGGGTCCCGCGGCGCCTGCAGCACGCTCTGGGAAGATGCGGGATGGGATCGAAGTCCTGGATTTCCGGCCGAGGCCGGCCGTAAGCTCCAGCAATGCGCGATCTAGGTGAGGACCCCCGGCCGGTCCGGGGTGCGGTACGCGAGATCCATCGCCTCAACGGGCCCGCCACCCTGGCCTACTCCCCCGACCTCGACGGCCTGGCCGACCCGGGGGAGATCGTCTGGGCCTGGGTGCCGTACGAGGAGGACCCTTCCCGGGGCAAGGACCGCCCCCTGCTGGTCGTGGGCCGCACAGGGCGCAGGCTGCTGGGCATGATGTTGTCCAGCAAGGGCGACGACGGGCCCGACTGGCTGCGGCTCGGCGCGTGGGGACAGGACGGCCGGGTGTCGTACGTACGGCTGGATCGGGTCTTCGTGCTGGACGAGGACGACATCCGGCGGGAGGGCGCGGTGCTGGACGCCGACCGCTTCGCCCGGGTGGCGGCCCGGCTCATGAAGTCGCACGGCTGGGCCGTCGGCCGGTAGCCGGCCTTCCAGGACGGCCTCACGCATCCGCGATCCATGCATGGCCGGCTGCACGATCCCGACGACCCGGCTCCGTCCTCGGCCGCGATCGCCGTCTCCCTCGGGCACTGCTCCCCTGCCGTGCGCGCCGCCGTCGAGCGGATCGTGGACGCGCCGAGAGAGCACCTGTGGCGCAAGCTCGCCATCGTCCTCGACGGCATCGCGGCCCGCCGACCCGTGTGACACCCTTCCGCCGCAGGCCCGGGGCGGGGCGCCGCGGGAAACGCGCCCGTGGGTGGGTCCCGGTCATCGGCCCAGGTCACCCGGCCTGGGATCATTGACCTCATGCGTGTTGTGGTGATCGGAAGCGGCATCGTCGGAGCGAGCGCGGCCTACTACCTGAGCGGCCGGGGCGCGGCCGTGACCGTGGTGGACGGCGGGTATCACGGCGAGGCGACGCAGGCGGGGGCGGGCATCGTGTGCCCGTGGGTCGACCATCCCGAGGACGACGCCTGGTACCGGCTCACCCGCGAAGGCGCCCGCCACTACCCGGAGCTGGTGGAGGAGCTGGGCGAGGACATCGGGTACGCCAAGGTCGGCGCGCTGCTGGTGGCCGAGGACCCGGCCGACCTGGAGCCGGTGCGCGCCCTGCTGCGCCGCCGCTACCCCGGCGCGCCGGAGATGGGCGACGTCACGGACGTGGCGGCTCCGGCCGAGTTGTTCCCGCCGCTGTCCGACACGCTGAGCGCGCTCCTGGTGCCGGGCGCGGCGCGCGTGGACGGCTGCTCGGTGCGCGACGCGCTGCTGCGCGCCGCCGTCGCCCGGGGCGCCGAGGTCCGTACGGGCGCCGCAACGCTCACTGCGGACGGGCAGGTGTACGTGTACGCCCTGGCCGACCCGCCACGCTCGCAGAACGCACCAGCCGAAACGCCGCCTCAGGCCGACGCCGGCACATCACCCGCTCAAGCCGGATCCGGCACCTCACCCGCTCAGGCGGCGGAGGGTGAGCGGTCGCGCCCGGCGGCTCCGTCCCAGGGCGAGCGCGGGGTGAGCGGCGCGACCACGTCCTGGCGCCAGGCCACTCCCCTCCCGCCCACATCCCCCCCACCCCCCACCGGAACCACACCGCCGACCGCCGGCGCACCGCGGGAGGGCGCACCACCGCTTCCCACAAGCCCCACGCCACTGCCGCAGGGCGCCACAGCATCGCCGCAGGGCCCCACGCCACCGGCGGACGTCACATCGTCCAACGCCACCACACCACCCCCTGCCATCGCCCCGCCGCCGGCGACCGGGGCGGCGCGGCGGTTCGACCGTGAGGGGGTTCGGATCGACGCCGACATGGTGATCGTCGCGGCCGGGGCGTGGACGGGTGAGGTGTGCCGGCCGCTGGGGGTGGAGTTGCCGGTGTTCCCGAGGCGGGGTCAGATCGTGCACGCCACCCTGGAGGGCGTGGACACGGCGTGGTGGCCGATCGTACTGCCCAGCGCCGGCCCGTACCTGCTGGGCTTCCCCGACTCGCGGGTGGTGATCGGCGCGACCGTCGAGGACGTGGGGTTCGCGCCGCGCGTCACCATGGGCGGCCTGGCGGAGGTGATCGAGGCGGGGCTGCGGATCGCGCCGGGCCTGTTCGGGGCGACGGTGACGGAGGCGCGGGTGGGCCTGCGCCCGGTCTACGCCCCCGGTCACGCGCTCATCGGCCCGGTGACCGACCGCGTCGTCGTGGCGACGGGCCTGAGCGCGTACGGCCTGACCGCGGGCCCGTTCACCGGCGAGATCGCCGCCGCGCTCGCGCTCGGCGAGGAGCCGCCCCTCGACATCACCCCCTACGCGCCGCCGACCGGCGCGTGAGCGAGAAGGGCTCCAGGACGGGCGGAACCGGCCCGCCCAGCACCAGCGGGGCGAGGTGCTCGGCCGTGCCCGGGGCGAGGGTCAGGCCCAGCATGCCGTGCCCGGTCGCCGCGTACACCCCCTCGCGCCCTGGTACCGGCCCGATCAGCGGCAGGCTGTCGGGCGTGGCGGGGCGCAGCCCGTAACCGACCCGGGCCCGGGAGGGACGCCAGTCGCGCAGGTACGGGAGCGCCATCCGCACCACGTGCCGCATGCGGCGGGGGACCGGCGGCCGGGGACCCGCGGCCAGCTCGAACATGCCGGCCACCCGCACCTCGCCGTCGAACGGCGAGATCGCCACGTTGTCCTCCAGCAGCTTGAGCGCGTGCCGCGGCCGCGTGCCCGTCCCGGCCGAGGTGAGGCTGTAGCCCGCCCCGGGCAGCAGCGGCACCGGCACGCCGAGGCCGGCGAGCAGATCCGCGCTCCACACCCCGGCCGTGATCACGACCCGGTCGGCCTCCAGGGCCCCGCGCGCGGTCGCGACCCGCCAGCGGCCGTGGCCCGAGCGTTCGACGCCGAGCACGGGCGCGTCCCGCCTGATCTCGACGCCCCGTTCGCCCGCGGCCGTCGCGAGGGCGTCGAGCAGCTGCTCGGGGCGGACGTGCAGCTCGTCGCCCGCGTGCACGGCTCCGGCGACCCGCTCCCCCAGCGCGGGCTCCAGCGCCCGCGCCCGCGCGCCGTCGAGGGTCGTGACCGGCCCGGTGTAGCCGGCCGCCCGCGCGTCCTCGACGAGCTCGGCCGCCTCCGCCACGCCGTGCGGGGATCGGGCCGCGATCAGCAGCCCGGTCCTGTGCAGCTCGAACGGATGCGTACGGCACAGCTTCTCGAACCCGGCCACCGCGGGCACTCCCAGCTCCAGCAGCGCCCGCGAGCCGTCCCGGTGGGCGCGGGCGGAGCCGCTGCGCAGGAAGGCCAGCGCCCAGCGGGGCAACGCGGGCGAGAGCGCGGGGCGTACCGCGAACGAGGCCCGGCCGCGCGCCAGCCTCTCGGCCGCGCGGAGCAGGACGCCGGGCCCGGACAGCGGCGCCGACAGCAGCGGCACGACCCAGCCCGCGCTGACCGGCGCGGCGACGCCGGCCGGCGTCCCGCGGTCGGCCACCACCACCTCGGCCCCGGCCGCGGCGAGCTCCATCGCGATCCACAGCCCGACGACCCCGCCGCCCGCGACGACGATCCGCACTACGCCTCCTCCCGATCCTCGGAGGGGGCTCGCACGACCTCGGTGACGTAGAAGCGGAAGCCCAGCCAGCCCACGTAGAGCGTGGTGATGATCAGGATGATCGGCACACCGTAGAGGAGAAGTCCGTACATGTCAGGCCACCTCGGCAAACTTGGGTTCGGCGGGTTTGCGGACCGCGACGACGAGAGTGAAGATCAACGCGTTGGCCGCGACGCCGGCCATGAGGCCCGTGACCCCGTACGGCTCGCCGAGCACCCACGTCCACACGGCCGTGACGAGCCCGCCCCCGACGATCGCGGCGAGCGCGGCCGGTTTGTTGCGCACACCGAACAACACGGCCGCGAGCAGCGGGATGATCACCGTCGGCGCCCAGAGCGCGTAGCTGTACAGGAGCGCGTCCACGATCGACGGCACGCTGACCGCGAACACCGTGGCGGCCGCCCCGACGACCAGGCTGAGCGCGCGTTCCAGCCAGAGCCGTCGCCGGGCGGTCAGGGACGGCTCGATGAAGGGCTGGTAGATGTCCTTGACGAAGACGACGGCCGTCGAGTTGAGGTACGAGCTGGCGGTGGACATCACCACGGCGAGCAGGGCGGCGACGACGAGCCCGACGACCCCGACCGGCACGAGCCTCATCACGACCGTCGGGAGCGCCTGGTCGGGCGCGATGCCGGGGAACAGGACCAGCGCCACGAGCCCGATGCTGGCGGTCACGAAGAAGAATCCGAACGCGAAGACCCCGGAGATCACGAACCCCTTGCGGGCGTGCGCGGAGTCGGGCGTGGAGAAGGTGCGCTGGGTGTAGGGCGGCACCAGCGTCTCCCCCAGCAGGAACGCCAGGAAGACGCCGAGGAACGCGACCAGCCCGTAGTCGCCGAGGACGCTCGTGTGCAGGTCCGGCAGCCGGGCGAGCATGGCGTCCGCGCCGCCCGCCTTGTACACCCCGATGATGAGCGTCACGGGCAGGAACACGCCGAGGAAGACGAACTGCAGCATGTCCGTCTGGATCACGGCCCACGCGCCGCCGAACGTGGAGTAGAGGATCACCACCCCCATCCCGATGAGGATGGACGGCACGGTGGGCAGGTCGATGGTGGCGTTCACGACGGTGCCGATGGCCAGGGCCTGCGCCCCGAGGATGCCGGCGCACAGCGCCAGCGACAGCACGCCGGTCAGCAGCCGGGCGGCGCGGCCGTAGTGGTGCTCCATGACGTCGCCGACGGTGTGCGCCCCGGGGTAGCGTTTCAGCCGCGGCGCCACGAACGCCCCCACCAGCAGCGTCTGGATGGCGAAGGCGAAGAACGCGAACATGTACACGTAGCCCTCTTTGAACACCGTGGCCGCGTTACCGAGCGACGCGCCGCCGCCGAGGAACGACGCGGCCAGGCTGCCGAAGAAGACCGGCCAGATGATCCGGTTCCCCGCCACCGCAAAGTCGTCGGGCGTCTTGATGCGCCGCATGGTCTGGATCCCGATGATGATCAGGGCTGCGAAGTACAGCGCGAGCATCGCCCAGTCGAGTGCCGTCATGGGCCGCCTCCTCGAGGAGAATGTTGCCCGCCACGGTAAGGATCCGGACGCGGGGCGTCACCGTACGAACCGTACGAGACTCTTGCCCGATGCCAGGGCTATGTTGTCTGATTCGTACATGCTCGCCCCATCGCTGGCGCAGGAGATCGCGAGCGACACCAGCGCGGTCATCGGTTTCAACGTGCTCATCACCGACGAGCACGGCGTCGTCATCGGCAGCGGCGACACCCGGCGCGTGGGCACCTTCCACGAGGCGTCGGTCGAGGTGGTGCGGACGCGGCGCCCGGCCTGGCACGGCTCGGCGCAGGCGCACGAGCTGCGCGGGGTGCGGCCGGGCATCACGCTGCCGCTGGTGGTCGACGGCGAGGCGGTCGGCACGGTCGGCATCACCGGGTCGCCGTCGCGCGTGCGCAGGTTCGGGCTGGTGGTGCGCCGGCAGATCGAGATCCTGCTCAAGGAGTCCGTGGCGCTGCGTTCGGGGCTGCTGCGCGAGCGGGCGGTCGAGGACCTCTGCCGCGACCTGGCCGCCTTCGACCCCGGCGTGGTCGAGGCCGACCACCTGCTGTCGCGGGCCCGCGAGCTCGGCTACGACCTGCGGATCCCGCGGACGGCGGTGCTCGCGGACGCGCCGGGGGCGCGGGTGCGGACGTTGCAGGAGATGTTCGGCGACGCGCAGGACATCGTGGCCGCGCTCGGCTCGGGCAGGTTCGCGATCCTGCGCGTGACGAGCGGGTCCGCGGACGCGACCGCGCCGAAGGCGGGCGGCACCGCGCCGAAGGCGGGCGGCACCGTGCCGGAGGTGGACGGCACCGCGCCGAAGGCGGGCGGCACCGTGCCGGAGGTGGACGGGGCCGTGCTCGGCGTGGGCGGGGTCGCGCGGTCCGTGCCGGAGTTGCGCGACTCCTACCACGACGCGGCCGACGCTCTCCGGCTCGGCCGGCTGGTCCATCCGGGGGCGCGGGTGCACCTCATCGACGACCTGCGGGTGCACCAGACGCTGGCGGCGGCGGGCGGCCGGGCGCGGGCGCGCCTGCGCGACGCCGCGCTGGGCGGCCTGCGCGAGGAGCGCGACTGGCCGGTGCTGCGCGAGTCGATCATCGCCTGGTGCGAGCACGGCGCCAGCCTGGTCAGGGCGGCCGAGGCGCTGCACGTGCACCGCAACACGCTGGTCTACCGGCTGGCCAAGGTGCCCGGCCTGCGCGAGCGCACGCAGGCCCTCTATCTGGCGTGTGTGGCCGACCTGCTGGACGAGCGCCTGGCTTCGGGCCACCCCAGTGGAAAAGCGTGACGAGCAGGAACGTATAGTCAGATACCTCCCCACCGAGATCTCGTGGGGAGGACGCGTTGCCAAAGCTCGCACTGCTGCTCATGCTGGTCATGATCGCCGCGGGATGCGCCGCGGAACCGCCCGCGCCGCCGCAGTCGCAACAGTCGCCGCCCTCGTCGGTCGTGCCCGACCCGCCCGTCGCGCCCGAGCCGGACCGGCCGCGGGCGCGGGTCCCTCGCGCGGCCTCGGGCAAGTACGCGGTCGTGCGCGGCTCCTCCCCCGCCAGGCGCGGCCGGGGTCCCGTGGTCCGGTATGTGGTGGAGGTGGAGCGCGGCCTGCCGTTCGACCCGCGCGCGTTCGCGGCCGAGGTGCACCGCATACTCAACGACGTGCGCGGCTGGGCGCGGTTCCGGCGCGTGGACCGCGGGCCGGTGCCGGTGCGCGTCGCCCTGTCGAGTCCCCGCCTGACCGTCCGCCAGTGCCGCCCGCTGCACACCCGCGGCCGGCTGTCGTGCTGGAACGGCCGGCGCTCGGTCATCAACGCCCTGCGCTGGTCGCGGGGCGTGCCGCATTTCGACGGCGACCTGGCCGCGTACCGGGGCTACCTGATCGGCCACGAGGTCGGTCACGGCCTGGGCCACCGCCACCGGCACTGCCCCGCCCCCGGGCGGCTCGCCCCGGTCATGATGCAGCAGTCGAAGTCACTGGGGCCCTGCCGCCCGAACCCCTGGCCCCACCCCCATCGCGCCGAACCCGATCAGAGACCCTGACCGGTGCCGACGCCGCGCAGCAGTGTGTCGACCACGCGCGCGGCGAGGGCGTCGGGGTCGCCGTCGCGGCTCTGGGCCGCCTCGTGGATCAGCGCGTAGTAGACCTGCCTGGCCCAGCCGGGATCCACGTCCGCGCGCAGCACCCCCGTCGCCTGCGCCCGGCTGAAGAGCCGGTCGCAGCGCTCCCGCACGTCCGCGTGCACCCTGGCCACCTCGGGGTCGGACGACAGCGCCAGGCTCATGGCGAACCCCCAGTCGAGCTTGACCCGCAGCACACTGGCCGTGACCTGGTAGAGCGCGACCAACGGCGGCGTGGTGTCGGGATTGGCGGAGTCGACGGCCTCGGCGAAGCGGCGGGTGGCCCACGCCGCCATCGCGTCCACCAGCGCCTCCCGGGAGGCGAAGCGCCGGTGCACGGTCGTGCGCGCCACGCCTGCGGCCTCGGCGATCTGCTCCATGCTGGCCGCCGGATTCCTGCTCAGCACGCGCTCGGCCGCCTCCAGGATCGTCCGCACCGTCCGCGCCGCATCGGCCCGCATGGCCCGTGTCGTCTCACTCACCCTCACAGGGTACGGCAAAGTCGCGGTTCTCTTTCTACTTGCATCATCATTGTTGCAAGTTCTAGGGTTATGGCATCTCGGCTGACGCAACTCATTTCAGGAGGACCCATGGACATGCGGCTCAGCGGCAAGACGGCCGTGGTCACCGGCGCGAGCAGGGGCCTGGGCCTGGCGATCGTCCAGGCGCTGACCGGCGAGGGGATGCGGGTGGTCGCCGCCTCGCGGACGACCCCGCCCGCGCTGAAGGAGACCGGGGCCATCGCGGTGGCGGCCGACCTGTCCACCGCGCACGGCCCCGGCGAGGTGATCGATCGGGCGCTGGCCGAGCTCGGGGAGATCGACCTGCTGGTCAACAACGCCGGCGGCGGCGACGGGGGTGAGGGCCAGGTCGGGGGGTTCCTCGGCTTCGACGACGACCTGTGGCGCCAGACGTACGACCTCAACCTCTTCAGCGCCGTGCGCGTCACCAGGGCCGCCCTGCCCAGCCTCGTCCGGCGCCGCGGCACGGTGATCAACATCTCCTCCATCGGCGCCCGGATGCCGCACGGCGGCCCGACGCCGTACACGACGGCCAAGGCGGCGCTGACCGCCTTCGGCAAGGCGCTGGCGGAGGAGTTCGGCCCTCAGGGGGTGCGCGTCAACACGATCTCGCCCGGCGTCGTCCGCACCTCGCTGTGGGTGGGCCCTGGCAGCTACGGCGCCGCGGTCGCGGCCGCGCACGGCATGGATCACGAGCGATTCCTCGAGGCTCTGCCGGCCGCCTCCGGCATGACGACCGGCAGGCTCATCGAACCGGAAGAGATCGCCTCGCTGGTGACCTGGCTGGCCTCGCCGCACGCCGCGAGCGTCATGGGCGCCGACTTCGTCGTCGACGGCGGCGCCATCAAAGCAGTTTGACCTATCGCGATATATCGTAGGCACTGGAACACCGGGGGCTCTTCGCCCGGTTGAGCGGAGTGGACAGACTTTCAGGGGAGTGTGGGCGATGGCAGGAATGCGGACGGCACGGCGGATCCTCGCGGGCGGCGTGGCCCTCGCCGCGGCCGGCTGGGCGCTGCGCGAGGTGCCGGCCGAGCTGGGCGTGCGGCCTCTGCGCTCGGGCCCGGACCGGGTGGCGCGGATGCGCCGCTCGCCGCAGTTCAAGGACGGCACCTTCTTCAACCCCATGCCCGAGCCGACCACGTTGATGACCGCGCCGCCCGTGGGCCTGCTCGGCGAGCTGACCAAGAACAAGGAGCAGCGCCGCCCCGCCGGCCCCGTGCCGCTGCGCGTGCCGCCGTCCGATCCGCCGCCCGCCGACGGCGTGCGGGCCGTCTGGTACGGTCACGCCTCCACGCTGGTGGAGATCGAGGGCAAGCGCGTGCTGTTCGACCCGGTGTGGAGCAGGCGCCCCTCGCCCTCGCAGCTCGTCGGCCCCAAGCGGCACCACCCGGTGCCCGTGGAGCTTCGCGAGCTGCCGCCGGTCGACGCGATCGTGATCTCCCACGACCACTACGACCACCTCGACATGGCGACCGTGCGGTCGCTGACCGGGACGCAGAGGGCGCCGTTCCTGGTGCCGCTGGGCATCGGGGCGCACCTGGAGCGGTGGGGCGTTCCCGCGTTCCGGATCATCGAGCTCGACTGGGAGGAGGAGGCCGAGGTGGCGGGGCTGCGGTTCGTCGCCACGGCGGCCCGGCACTTCTCAGGGCGGGCGCTCACCCGCAACGACACGCTGTGGGGGTCCTGGGTGGTGGCCGGGGCCGGCAAGCGGGTGTTCTACGCGGGCGACTCCGGCTACTTCGAGGGATACCGGGGCATCGGGTCGGCGCACGGGCCGTTCGACCTGACGCTGATGCCGATCGGCGCGTACAGCCCTGCCTGGCCGGACATCCACATGAACCCGGAGGAGGCCGTCAACGCCCATCTCGACCTCGGGGGCTCGCTGCTGCTGCCGGTGCACTGGGCGACGTTCACGCTGGCCCTGCACCCGTGGGCGGAGCCGGTGGAGCGACTGTGGCGCGAGGCCAAGGCCCGGGACGTCAAGATCGTCGTGCCGCGTCCCGGCGAGGCCGTGGACACCACCGCCGCTCCGGCGGTCGAGGGCTGGTGGGAGACCCTAGCTTGATCCCGGAGCGGACCCTGGGCTGATGCCGCCGCAGACCTTGGCCTGATCCCGCGGCAGACCTTGGCCTGATCCCGCGGCGGGCCAGCTCCCGCCGCGTGGATCCTTCGGGTGGGTGGCGGCGAAGTCGACGCGGAAGCCGTACCTGGCAGGCGGTCGCGTACGTCGGCCTCGAACGGGTTGAGCGCCGTCCCGCCGGAGGCGTCGCGCCGGGGCGCCGCCCCGGCGTACTCCAGGTAGTCGGCCAGCAGCCGGACGCCCGCCTTGGTGACGCGGGCGGGGTCTACGTCGTGGCTGGAGAACGAACTGACCAGGGTGAGCCGGTGCTGGGGCGGGTGGCGGCCACGTTCAGCCGCCGCTCGCTCGCCGCAGCGGGCCCCATTGTTGACGCGCTCCCCAGGCTGAAGGCCCGGGGATTCGGCCTGCGCTCCCGCGTACTCATGCGGCGGCACTCCCGTGGCTTCCTGCTTCGCCGACCGCGCCCTTCCGCCGGCGCGGACGCGCGGGCGGCTTGGTCTTACCGGTCTCCACAGGCGTTTTACGTCTCCGCTTCCCGCCCATCTCAGGCGCGGGTTTCCGTCCAGCGGCGACGATGCGACGTCCTTCGTTGCGGACGTTGATCGCGGCGTTGATGTCGCGGTCGTGGACCGCCCCACACGGGCACGCCCATTCCCGCACCCGCAGCGGCATGCTGTCGGCGACCGCCCCGCAGACCGAGCACAGCTTTGACGACGGGAAGAACCGGTCGACGCGTGCGAACGTCCTGCCATACCGCTTGGCCTTGTACTCCAGCATGTCGGTGAACGCCGACCACCCGGCATCGTGCACGCTCCTGGCCTGCCGAGTGCGCGCCAGCCCCTTCACCGCCAGGTCCTCCACGTACACCGCTTGATTCTCGCGGATGATCTCCGTGGAGAGCTGGTGGTGGAACTCGCGACGCGCGTCGGCGACCTTCGCATGCTGCCGGGCGACCTTCAGGCGGGCCTTGGCCCGGTTCGCCGAGCCCTTCTCCTTCCTCGACAGCGCCTTGTTCAGGCGCTTGAGCTTCTTCTCCGCCCGGCGCAGGAACCGGGGCGAGTCGATCTTCCGGCCATCGGACAGCACCGCGAAGTGACCGAGCCCCAGATCGATCCCCACCTCGCCGCCAGTGTCGGGCAGCGGCTCGGACTTTACCTCGACCACCAGCGAGGCGAAGTATCGGCCCGCAGCGTCCTTGATCACCGTGACCGAGGAGGGTTCGGCGGGCAGGTTCCGCGACCAGCGCACCGCGACATCCCTGATCTTCGGCAACCGCAGCCGCCCGCCCGGGGTGATGGCGAAGCGGGCGTCCTTGGTGAACCGGATCGCCTGCCTGGTGTCCTTGCGGGACCGGAAACGCGGCGGCCCCAGCTTGGGCCCCTTGCGCCGGCCTGCGAGGGAGTCGAAGAAGTTGCGGAACGCGGTGGTCCAGTCGGCCAGGGCCTGTTGCAGCACGACCGCGGACACCTCGGCCAGCCAGGCCCGCTCCGGGGTCTTCTTCGCTGCCGTGATGACCCGGACGGACAGGTCGGTGTCGGTGATGAACGGTTCGCCGTTCTGGTGCGCCTGGTTGCGGAGGGCGAGGGCGTCGTTGAACACCACCCGGGCACACCCGAACGCCTTGGCCGGCGCGATCCGCTGGGCAGGTGTCGGGTCGATCCGGTAGGAGCAACGAGGCTGCACACGATCATTCTAGCATTGGTCTATGGCCGATTATGGAGATATCAGAACCGGCAGGCACTGCGTTTTCGTGCTACACGCCCACTTGGTTTTCGTGACCAAGTTCCGGCATCCCGTTTTCAGCGGAACCCATCTGGAACGCCTGGAGCAGATCATGCGTGATGTGTGCGCCGATTTCGAGACCGAACTGGCCGAGTTCAACGGCGGGGCCAACCACGTCCACCTGCTGGTGAACTTCCCGCCCAAGATCGCCCTGTCCCGGCTCGTCAACAGCCTCAAGGGCGTGTCCTCCCGCAGGATGCGCCAGGAATTCCCGGAGTTGGCCCGCCACTACTACCGGGCGAACAAGCTGTGGTCCGGCTCCTACTTCGCCGGCTCGGTCGGCGGCGCCCCCATCAGCGTCCTGCGCCAGTACATCGAACAGCAGAACCGGTCGGTCTGAGCCGCCAAGACGCCGGTCCGCCTGGCGTCGCATCAGCTTTCCTTGCCCCGCTACGCGGGAAAGTCCGCTTCACCTCCGATCTCAAGGCCGGAGCACTGCGGACGATCTGGGTAGCGCATGCGCCCGTCGCGGTGCTCGCCGTACCCGATGGTGAGGATGATCGCGTCGCGCTCGTCGCCCTGGACGCGTTCTTGACGAAGACGGCGAAGAAGTCCTCCAGTTCGGGATGCTCAGCCAGCGCCTCCCTGAGCGCCTGGTCGATGCGTTCGGCGTGACGCATGCCGAACGCGATCAGGGCGAGCGACTCGCCCGGGCGCGCAGGCAACGTCTCTTCGGCCCTGGCGCGGCCTTGCACGCGCTTGACCCCGCAGCCCTCTCTGCCGCCGCTGGAGGGCCTCGGTCACGCGCCCGCCCTCGTCATGGAGTCGCTCGGCGGGGTCCACGCCCGCCACCGCCGCCCGTCCCCTGCGGGAGGGCGCGGAGATCGCCGTCGATGGCGATGACGCGGTGCCGCCGGATCTCGGGTTCGGGCTTCGTCAGTTGCGGTGCGTGTAGGTGTAGACGATGTCGAAGTTGGCGGCGTCGGAGGGAATGTCCACCAGCAGGCGCACGACCTTGCCGGTGAAGTCGATGACCTGCATCTGGCTCTTGCCGGGCGCGTTCTGCACCCAGCAGACCAGGTGGTCGTCGTCGAACCAGGTCGCCGGCCCCGAGCAGCTCGATGCGACGCGCCTCAGCTCGGCGCCGGACCGGGAGTCGTAGACGCAGCTGTTGCCGCTGTCCAGCCCCGGGCAGTCGGTGACGAACTTCTCGCCGCTCGGTGAGAACAGGTAGTTGGCGTAACCGGTGCCCACGTTGGGGATGCGGCGCACGCGCCTGCCGTCGGTGTCGAAGAAGCGCAGGGCTTGCTGGAAGGCTTCGGTCGACAGGACGACCACGCCGCTGTCGTCCTGGTCGAAGCCGTACCTGACGTTCTTGAGCGAGCCCTCTCTGAGCGAGACGACGTCGGCGGTGCGCGCGGCGACGTCCACGATGGCGAAACCGGTGGACTGCCAGTCGTCTTTGACGGAGTTGCCGATGTCGACCAGCAGGCGGGTGCTGTCGCGCGACCAGGCCTCCACGGACCCGATGAGCGGCTCCTTCGAGGTCCGCACCGAGAAGCGCTCGCCCGTCGTCCTGTCGGTGATTTCCACGGTGTCGTAGCCGTCGGTGAAGTTCTTGCCGCGCTGGGCCAGGTAGCGGCCGTCGGGCGAGACGATGCTCTCGAACATGTCCGGATATTTCCTGAACGGTCCGGTGAGGGAGTCGCGCGAGTAGTACACCCAGTCCTTGGTCTTGGGGTCCCTGACCATGAACGTGGTGATCCTGATCGGGTCGGCCGGGCTCTCGTGCAGGGTGGCGTCGGTGTCGGGAAGCTTCACCGTGCTCAGGTTCGCGGTCGGGACCGGGGAGGGCGTGGGCGACGGCGTGGCGGCCTGGGTGGCCGGCGTGCCCGTGGGCCGGGCCTGCGGCTTGATGGGCAGGTTGAGGACCGAGACGACGACGATGGCGATGGCGGCGACCAGGGCCACGGCGGCCACGCTCGCCCCGATCACCCAGCCCCGCTTCTTGCGGGGCGGCTGTTGCGGTACGCCATACGGCCCGACCTGCTGGTACGCGGCCGGCGCGAAGGCGGGCTGACCGGTGAACGGCTGGGGCCCCGAGTGCGACGGCGAGCCCTGGGGCGCGGCCCCCGGAGGCGACCAGGCCGCCGGCCCGGGGCCGGGCGGCAGGGGCGAAGCGGGTGGCGGGGATCCGGGCGGCTGCCACGGGGCCTGTGCGCCCCCGCCCGCGATGGCGGCCGCCTGCTGGAGTTCATCCGGATTCGAGGTGGCCGGGTGCTCGAGGAGGCGCAGGATCACCTGTTCGGCGGTCGGGCGCCGCGCCGGATCCTTGGCGAGGCACGCGGCCACGACCTCGCGCATCGGCCCGCTCACCCCGGCCAGGTCGGGCTCGGTGTGGAGGACGCGCTGAATGATCGCCGGCACGTTGCCGGCCTCGAACGGCCCTGTGCCGCAGGCCGCGAACGCCATCGTGCTCGCCCACGCGAACATGTCGGACGCCGGGCCGGCCGGGTGGCCGAGGATCTGCTCGGGCGCCATGAACGCCGGGGTGCCCACCGGCGAGGTGGTGATCGTCGAGGTGGCGTCGAGCGCCCTGGCGATGCCGAAGTCGATCACGCGCGGGCCCTCGCCGCCGAGCAGCACGTTGGTGGGGCTGAAGTCGCGGTGCACGATCCCTGCCTGGTGGATCGCGGCGAGCGCGGTGGCGGTGCCGATGGCCAGCCGGTACAGCGCCGTCTCCGAGCGCGGCCCCTCCCGGGAGACCGCCTGGTGCAGGGACGGCCCGTCCACGTACTCGCTGACGATGAAGGGACGGTCCTCGTGCACGCCGGTGGCCAGCACCCTCGCGGTGCAGAACGGCGCCACCCGCTGGGAGGCCGCCGCCTCGCGGGCGAAGCGCTCCGCCGCCACCGCGTCGCCCGCCAGGTGCGGGTGCAGCCACTTGACGGCCACCTGTCGCCCCTGGCCGTCGGCGCCCAGGTAGACCACGCCCTGCCCGCCTTCTCCCAGTCGTCCCCAGATCTCGAAACCTCCGAGTGCCGGGGGATCTCCTGGCCTGAGTTCACCTATCGACGGCATAGCGGGATTATGAGCGCGTAATCTTGCAAATCGCTTTCATGTTTCATGATCGATGTGCCCTCCGGGAGGACACATCGCGCGTCAGGTCAGCCGTTGCGCCTTGCTCAGCAGCCGCTGCGCCACCACGACGAGCGCCAGGAACACCCCGCTCACGACTTGCTGGAACGCCGACGTCAGGCTGCCCACCTGGTTGATGAGGCTCTGGATGACGCCGAGCAGCAGCACCCCGGCGACCGTGCCGGTGATCCCGCCCGCTCCCCCGGTCAGCAGGGTGCCGCCGATCACCACGGCGGCGATGGCGTCCAGTTCGAGCCCGATGCCCAGGATCGTCACGCCGGATGACAGGCGGGCCGCGTTCAGGGCCCCAGCCAGCCCGGCCAGCAGCCCGGACATGACGTACACGTACACCTTCGTCCGGGCGACCGGCACGCCCATGAGGGCGGCGGCCTGCTCGTTCCCGCCGACGGCGTAGACGTTCTGGCCGAAACCGGTCCGTTGCAGCAGCACCATCGCGGCCACCGCCAGGGCGGCGGTGACGTACACGGGGTAGGACAGGCCGAACACCGCGCCCTGGCCCAGCACGGCGAAGGCGGGGTCCTTCACGAGGTACGTGGTCGCGCCCTCGTCCGAGATCGCCAGCATCAGCCCCCGGACGCCGAGCAGGCCGGCCAGGGTGACGATGAACGGCGCCATCCCCGTCCTGGCGATCACCAGCCCCTGGAGCAGGCCGACCGCCCCGCACACCGCCAGCGGCAGCAGCAGCGCCACGGCGAGGCCGTACTGGGAGCCGTAGGCCGCCAGCACGCCGCCCAGCACGAACAGCGACCCCACCGACAGGTCGATCCCGCCGCTGATGATGACGAACGTCATCCCGATCGCGATGATCGCCAGGAACGACGAGGACACCACGACGCTGGCCGCGTTCCCCGGCGTGGCGAAGGAGTCGAACGCCAGGCTGCCGACGATCACCAGCACGCCCAGCACCATGAGCGCGCCGTGCTGCTGGAGCACCCGGCTCACCTGTTCGCGGTTCATCGGCGCTCCCTGGTGGCGTAGACGGCGGCCAGGATGATGACCGCCTGGACCATCTGGGTCCACGACTGCGGCAGGTTGTGCTTGATCAGCGTGGCCGAGAGCAACTGCATGAGCAGCGCCCCCATGACCGTGCTGAGGACCCGGATGCGGCCGCCGGTCAGCGGGGTGCCGCCGACCACGACGGCGGTGATCGCCGACAGCTCGATGAACAGGCCGAGCGAGGTCGGGTCGCTGGCCTGCAGGCGGGCCGTGGCCAGCACCCCGGCCAGCGCCGCCAGCAGGCCGGAGATCACGTAGACGGTCAGGAGCACGCGTTTGACCGGCAGGCCGGACAGCTCACTGGCCGTCCGGTTGCCGCCGATCGCCACCACCTGCCGTCCGAACGTGGTCCGCCGCACCACGAACAGCACGATCACCGTCAGCGCCGCAGCGATGAGCACGATCACCGGGATCCCGGCCACCGAACTGCTGCCCAGCGCGATCAGGTCGGGGTTGCGGAACTCGACGAGCTGGGGCACCAGCACGTTCGCCAGCCCGCGCACGCCGACCAGCAGCGCCAGGGTGGCCACGATGGGCTGCACCCCGACGTACGCGACCAGCGCCCCGCCCGCCGCGCCGACGACCGCCCCGCCGAGCACGGCCACGATCAGCGCGGGCAGCCAGCCGTATCCCAGGTACATCACCACTAGGGCGGCGGCCAGCGCCATCACCGAGCCGACCGACAGGTCGATGCCCTGGGTGCCGATCACCAGCGCCATCCCGAGCGCGACGATCACGATGGGGGTGACCTGGACGAGCTGGGTGCGGAAGTTGGCCGCGTCCAGGAAGTGCGGCGTGAACAGCACGTTGAACAGCAGCAGCACCAGCACGGCCGCGTATACGCCGTAGTCCTGCACCCAGGCGAACACGCGCGGTTTGAGCACCGCGACGCGGGCCTGGGTCCGTGCGGTCAGCTCAGCCATCGGACTGCTCCGCGATCGTCGCCATGATCCTCTCCTCGGTCACCTCGTCGCCCGACAGCTCCCCGACGACCGCGCCCTCGCGCAGCACCAGGATCCTGTCGGCGCCCTCGACGAGCTCCTCCAGGTCGGAGGAGATCAGCAGCACGCCCAGGCCCTCCTCCGCCAACTCGTCGATCAGCGCCTGCACCTCCGCCTTGGCGCCGACGTCGATGCCTCGGGTGGGCTCGTCCAGCAGCAGCGCCCTGGGGCGCACGGCCAGCCAGCGGGCCAGCAGCACCTTCTGCTGGTTGCCGCCGGACAGCTCGGACACCGGCTGGTGCGGGGACGCGGCCTTGATCCTCAGCCTCCGCATGAAGATCTCCACCACCCGGTCGATCTTCGTGTCCGACACGACGCCTGCCCTGCCGAGGGACGGGAGGGCGGCGAGGGCGATGTTCTCGCGTACGGACAGGGCCGGGATGATGCCCTCGGCCTTGCGGTCCTCGGGCAGCAGGCTGACCCCCGCCCTGATCGCCGCCGCGGTGGAGCCCTTGGGGAGGGGCGCCCCGGCCACCAGCACCTGCCCGCCGTCCAGCGGCAACGCGCCGACGATGGCCTTGGCCGTCTCGGTACGCCCCGCCCCCAGCAGCCCGCCCAGCCCGACCACCTCGCCGGGCCGGATGTCCACGTCCACGGCACTGAGCACGTGCCGCCGGGTGAGCCCTCGCGCCTGGACAACGGGCGCCCGGCCCTCGACGGCGCCGTGCTCCGCCGCCCCACCCCCAGCCTCGACGGCCCCGGTCGTGGAGGCGTCTGTTGAAGCCCCCCCGAGGGGACCGGCACCATGCTCACCGGCCCCGGCACCGCCGCCCGCCTCGCCACCAGGTGATGCGACCGCGACGCCCGCCTCGGTGCTGACGCCGCCGCGGGGACGGGCCGCCGCAGCGCCGCCGCCCGGCGCGACCACCGTGCCATCGGACACACCCGCGGCGCCCTCACCCGGCTCGCCGCCCAGGGCGACGCGAGCCGGTGCGACCGCGGAGACGGCGTCATCCCGCTCGCCACCGCCGTCCACGGCCCCCAATGTGCCGCCGCGGGAGGAGGCGCCGCCGCTCGGGGTGGGGGTGTTCGCCTCCGGTGCATCACCCCGGTGGATGCCGAGCCCCTGTGCGCCGACCCGCGCAGCCGCCGCCGCGCCGTCCGTGGGGCGGTGGCGGATGCGGGAGAAGCGGGTGAGGCCGCGGGTGCGGACGTCGGACAGGTCGCGGCCGAGCATGAGCGAGATGAGCCGGAGCCGGTCGAGCTCGGCGAGCCGGCCCGTGTGGGCCAGGCGGCCGTCACGGAGAACGGTCACCTGGTCGCACACCTGGTACAGCTCGTCCAGCCGGTGGCTGACGTACAGGACGGCGATCCCCGCGTCCCGCAGCCGCCTGATCACCCCGAACAGCGTCTCGACCTCGCGCGGCTCCAGCGACGACGTCGGCTCGTCCATGACGACCACCCGGGCCTCCACGGACACGGCCCGCGCCAGGGCGACCATCTGCTGGGCGCCCACGCCGAGCGTGCGCAGCGGCCGCCGGACGTCGGCCGCCACGCCGTACCCCGCCAGCACGCGCGAGGCCTCCTCGTACATCGCGGCCGTGTCGATCACGCCGAGGCGTCCGCGCGGCTCGCGCCCGAGCAGCAGGTTGCGGGCCACGCTCATCATCGGGACGAGGTTGACCTCCTGGTAGATGGTGGAGATGCCGGCGCGCTGCGCGTCCATGGGCGTGGCGAAGGCGGCGGGGGCGCCCCGGTAGCGCAGCTCGCCGCCGTCCGGCCGGTACACCCCGGTGAAGACCTTGATCAGCGTGGATTTGCCGGCGCCGTTCTCCCCCACGAGGGCGTGCACCTCGCCCGGGCGCAGAGCGAGGGACACGCCGTCGAGGGCGAGTACGCCGGGGAAGCGCTTGCTGATCCCCCGGGCCTCCAGCATCGGCTCCACGTCAGTACGCCTCACCGAGGGAGTCCTTGGCGTTGCTCGTGTCGTAGTCGCGGTCGGAGATGATCACCTTGTCCGGGATGGGCTGTCCGTCCAGGAACTTCTGGGCGGTCTCGAAGGCGAGCGGCCCGAAGCGCGGGTTGGACTCGATGACCGCGTGCAGCCAGCCGTCCACGATGCCCTGCACGGCGCTGCGGGTCCCGTCCACGGACACGATCTTGATGTCGCCCGGCTCCTTGCCTGCGCCCTTCAACGCGGTGACCGCGCCGAGCGCCATCTCGTCGTTCTCGGCGTAGATGCCGTTGATGTCGGGGTTGGACTGGATGAGCTGCTCGGTGACCTGCTGTCCCTTCTCGCGGGCGAACTCACCGGTCTGCTCGAACGAGATCGTGATGCCCGGCGCCTTCTCCTTGACGCGGTCCTTGAAGCCGTTCGTGCGCTCGGTGGTGACGTTGTTGCCGGGCGCGCCGAGCAGGATGGCGACCTTGCCCTTGCCGCCGAGGGCCTCGATCATCCGGTCGGCGGCGCGCTTGCCCTGCTCGTAGAAGTCGGAGCCGATGAACGTCAGGTAGTCGCTGCACGCCTTGGCGTTGATCTTCCGGTCGACCGTGATGATCGGGATCTTCTTGGCGGCCGCCTGCTGCAGGACCGGCTCCCAGCCGTCGGAGTTGAGCGGGGCGATGACGAGCAGCTGCGCGCCTTGGGCGATGAGCTGCTGGACGTCGGTGATCTGCTTGGAGAACTGCGACTGCGCGTTGGTGACCTTGAGGTTGGCGATGCCGAGCTTGGCGGCCTCGTCCTTGATGGACTTGGTCTCCGCGATGCGGAACGGGTTGGCCTCCTTCTCCGACTGGGAGAAGCCGACCGTGGCGGTCTTGAGGTCGAACTTCGCGCCGCCGAACTGCTGGAGCGTGCACGTCGGCCCGGCGCTGCCCGACGGGCTCTGGACGACCTGCTGACCGGCGGTGCTCGTGGCCGCGGGCGCGCTCTGCGGCTCCTCCGCCTTGGCGCAGGCCGCGGCGGTCAGGAGGACGGCCAGCGCCAATGCGGCCGTCCGGATCTGGGGGGTCATGGCGGTTCCTTTCCTACCAGGTGCGCGCCCGGGCCGCAGGGGCCCGGGCGCGCGGCATTCAGGAGCAGGTCGGGTTGATGGCGGAGGTGAGGGAGGTGTTCGCGTCGCGGACGCGCTTCACTTCCGGCTTCGTGATCGCCCGGTCGTACGTGAGCAGGCCGTTGAGCTCGGTCTCCACGTCGGTGGTCTGGGTGTAGATGGCCGCGCTGAGCTGGTCGCAGGCGTGCAGCCGCTTCAGCTGGTCGATCATCGCGACGTACCGGGTGGTCAGCGCCTCGGGGTCGGGCTCGACCGCGTAGCCCCAGCCGCCGCCCGACCAGGTGTGGCCGACGACGGGCAGGCCGAGGCCGCCGTACTCGCCGATCACGTTGGCGCGGGTGCCGGTGGGCTTGCCGGGGTTGCCGGGCCCCGGGTAGATGTGGAAGTCCTTGACGTCGCCGTTGCCGCCGTCCACGGCGCCGCAGCAGTTGATCCCGCTCATGTTGTTCACCAGGCGCGAGGGGTCCCAGCTCTTGACGAGGTCGGCGATGCGGGCCTGGTCGTACTGGCCCCAGCCCTCGTTGAACGGCACCCACATGACGATCGACGGGCTGCTGCGGTGCTGGTCGACCATCTCGCGCAGCTCGGCCTCGAACTGCGGCCGGTCGGTGGTGCGGAAGGCCGACGGCATGTCCTGCCAGACGAGCAGGCCGAGCTTGTCGGCGTGGTGGTACCAGCGGTCGGATTCGACCTTGACGTGCTTGCGCACGGTGTTGAAGCCGAGCGCCTTGGTCTGCTCCAGGTCGTAGCGCAGGGCCTCGTCGGTCGGCGGGGTGTAGATGCCGTCCGGCCAGAAGCCCTGGTCGAGGGGGCCGAGCTGGAAGACGGGCTTGCCGTTGAGCAGGATCCGGTTGGCGGCGACCGAGACGGAGCGCATCCCGAAGTACGACTCGACCCGGTCCAGCCCGCGCAGGACGGTCAGGTCGTAGAGGAACGGATTGTCGGGCGACCACAGCTTGGGGTTGCGCACCGGGAGCCTGAGCTCCTTGCCGACCTGTCCGGTGACCATGCCGACCACGCGGTGGCCGTCTTTGGCGACGACGGTGGTCAGGCCGGGCGAGCCGTGGACGGTCACGTACAGGGCCTGGCCCCGCACGTCGGGCTCGGTGTCGACGCGGTCGATCCGCTCCCTGGGCACGGGCTCCATCCAGACCGTCTGCCAGATGCCGGACACGGAGGTGTACCAGATGCCGCTCGGGTCGAGCCGCTGCTTGCCGATGGGCTGCGCGCCGTTGTCGGTGGGGTCGGCGACGCCGACGATGAGCTCCTGCCTGCCGGTGGGCTTGAGCGCGTCGGTGACGTCCACGGTGATGCGGTCGTAGCCGCCCTTGTGCGTGCCGACCTGCTTGCCGTTGACGTAGATCACGGCCTCCCAGTCGACCGCGTCCAGGTGCAGCAGCGTCCGCTGGGACCGCCAGGTGAGCGGCACCTCGAACGTACGGCGGTACCACATGCGCTCCTCGTGCCGGCCGATGCCGGACAGCTGCGACTCGACCGGGTACGGCACGACGATGCGCTCGGGCAGGTCGCGGCCGACCGGCGCGGCCTCGCCCGCCTTGGCCGGGGCGAACTGCCAGGTGCCGTTGAGGCTGCGCCAGCGGTCCCTGACGAGCTGCGGGCGCGGGTACTCGGGCAGCGGGTTGGCCGGGTCCATGTCGTCGGCGAACGTGCTGCGCAGCACGTAGGCCGAGGCGTTGACCACGTACGCGTACGGGTAGGCGGCCAGCGCGCTCCCGTCGGTGTGCGTGATGCCGCCGGAGCCGTCGTAGGCGGCGCGGACGGTGTTGCCGGCCTTGGCCGGGACCGGGTGCTTGAGCTTGAGCTCGACCGTCTGCGGGGTCTTCAGGGTCGCGGCGGCCACGGGCCACCGGGCGCCGCCGACCGTGAGGGCGAGCTTGCCGGCGGCGTCCGCCGGGAGCGGGTTGAGCGGCTCGGCGAACGTCAGCGTCGCCACGTCACCGGCCTGGTTCAGCCGGGCGTCGGCCGGCCCGTGCGGCTCGAAGCCCGCGGGCGGCGTGAACGCCTCCATGGGCACGACGGCCTTCGGCTGGCTCGGGCTCTGCCAGCGCAGCCGCAGGTGGGCGCCGCCGAAGTGCTCGAAGTACTCGACCTTGACGTCGTACTCGCGGCCCGCCTCGAGGGTGATCGGGGTGCCGACCTGCTCGCGGTCCCAGTCGTCCACCCAGTGGTCGATGATCGGCCTGCCGTCGATCCAGAGGCGGAAGCCGTTGTCGCCGATCATGGAGAACGTGTAGGTCTCGGAGTACTTCGCCTGGATCTGCCCGGTCCACCGGACGGTGACGTCGTCCTCCCTGCCGGTCAGCAGCCTGAACACCGGGTTGAGGTCGGTCAGCTCCAGGTTGGGATCGATGATGCTCGCCTTCAGCTCGGCGAAGTCGAATCTCCCCGCCCCTGAGGCGAGGTAGTAGTCGCCGCGCAGCCCGTTGCGCTCCGCCGGGGCGGCGGAGGCGGGGGACGGCGTCTGCCATAACAGCGACATCAGTACGGCCAGGAGCAACGCTAGGGGCTTACGCACGGGGGGTCCTTTCGCAACGCGGCCGATCAGGTTCGAACAGCCTTTGACCCTGACTTGCTCCCAAATAAGCACCACCGGAGCGATGTGGTCAAGATTCCCGATCAGATTCGTTCGCGTTCGGTCAGAGCTGAACCCACTTCTCTGGTTCGACTATGATCGTGCCGTGAGCGACACGCAGAGCGACGCGCGCAGGCCCGTGTTCGCCGCGGAGCGCCGGCAGCGCATCCTGGAGCTGGTGCGTGCCAACGGCGCCGTGTCGCTGCGCGAGCTCGCCCAGGCCGTCCACTCCTCCGAGGTCACCGTCCGCCGCGACCTGCGCGCGCTCGAGTCCGAGGGCCTGCTCAACCGCCACCACGGCGGCGCCACGCTGCCCGGCGAGCTGTCCCGCGAGGCCGGCTACGCCCACAAGGTCTCCCTGGAGTCGGCCGAGAAGGCCGCCATCGCCGACCTGGCCGCCGCGCTCGTCGAGGACGGCGACGCGATCGTGATCGGCCCCGGCACCACCACGCAGGAGTTCGCCCGCCGCCTCACCAGGCATTCCGAGCTGGCCGTGGTGACCAACTCGCTGCTGGTGGCCCAGGTGCTGGCCGGCTCGCCGCGGGTCGAGGTGATGCTGACCGGCGGCACGCTGCGCGGCTCCATCCTCGCCCTGGTCGGCAGCGCCGCCGAGCACTCGCTGGCCGGGCTGCGGGTGCGCAGGGCGTTCATCTCGGGCAACGGCCTGTCCGCCGAGCGCGGGCTCTCGACGCCCAACATGCAGGTCGCCGGCGTCGACCGGGCGCTGGCCGCGGCGGCCGAGGAGGTCGTGGTGCTGGCCGACCACACCAAGATCGGCGTGGACACGATGGTGCAGACGGTCCCGCCCGACCGGATCGACCACCTCGTCACCGACGACGCCGCGCCCCGCGACGTGCTCGACGAGCTGAGCGGCCGGGGCGTGCGCCTCCACGTCGCCCAGTTCTGATCGAATGTGACAATTCCGTTACTGGAATGTTTCCTCTCTCGGCTCTTCCTCCCCGATGATCGAGGCGGAGGCAACCGTGCTACAGGTGGCAGGCGTTCTCAAGACCTTCCAGGGCGTCACCGCCCTCGACCACGTCACCCTGTCCGTGCGCCCCGGCGAGGTGCACGCGCTGATCGGCGGCAACGGGGCCGGCAAGTCGACGCTGGTGAAGGTGCTCTCGGGCGTCCACCAGCCGGACGCGGGCGAGCTGCGGCTCCTCGGGGAGCCGGTCAGGTTCGCCGGGCCGGCCGACGCAAGGCGGGCGGGGATCGCCACGATCCATCAGGAGACGAACCTCGTACCGACCATGAGCGTGGCCCGCAACCTGCTGCTCGGCAGGGAGCCCAGGGGGCGGCTCGGGCTGATCGACAACGCGGCCGTGCACGCCCGCGCCGAGGAGGTGCTGGCCGCGTACGGGCTGCGGGTGGACGTGCGCCGCCCGCTCGGCTCGCTCGGCGAGGGCGCCCGCCAGCTCGTGGCGCTGGCCAGGGCCGCCTCGGCGGACGCCCGCGTGGTGATCATGGACGAGCCCGCGTCGGCGCTGGAGCAGGCCGAGATGGAGACGCTGTTCGCGGCCGTGACGCGGCTGCGGGAGGAGGGCCGCTCGGTCGTCTACGTCACCCACCGGATGGAAGAGCTCTACGGGATCTGCGACCGGGTCACCGTGCTGCGTGACGGCCGGGTGGTGCACACGGGGCCGCTGGCCGGGCTCGACCGGCTGCGGCTGGTCTCGCTGATGCTGGGCCGGCCGTTCCATCCGGTGGCGCCCGCGCCGCGGGCGGGCGAGCCGGACGTGCCCGCCGACCTGCCGGTTCTCGAGGCCAAAGGCCTCACCCGCCACCACGTGCTGGACGGGGTGTCGCTGGCGATGCGGGCCGGCGAGGTGGTCGGCCTGGGCGGGCTGCTCGGGGCCGGGCGCAGTGAGACCGCCCGGGCGATCGCGGGCGCGATGCCGGTGGACGCCGGGCAGGTGACGGTGGCGGGCGCGGTGACCGGCAAGTGGTCGGTCAGGAGGGCCGTGCGCGCCGGCGTCGGCCTGGTGCCCGAGAACAGGAAGACCGAGGGCATCGTGCCGACGCTGTCGGTGCGCGACAACATCGCCCTGGCCGCGCTTCCCCGCCTGTCGCGGGCGGGGATCGTGTCGGACGCGCAGGTGGACGGCATCGTGGCCACGTTCATGAAGCGGCTGGGCATCAAGGCCGTCTCACCCCGGCAGCCCGCCGGCGAGCTTTCGGGCGGCAACCAGCAGAAGGTGCTGCTGGCCCGATGGCTGGCCATGCATCCCAAGGTGCTGCTGCTGGACGAGCCGACCAGGGGTGTGGACGTGACCACCAAGCTGGAGATGCAGGCGCTGCTGGACGAGCTGGCCGTGGCCGGGCTGGCCATCCTGCTGATCTCGTCGGACGTGGCCGAGCTGGTGGAGAACTGCGACAGCGTGGTGGTGCTGAGGGACGGCGCGATCACCGATCACCTCGTCGGCCCCGAGGTCACCGAGGACGGCCTGCTGGCGGCTCTCGCCAAGGACTGACGGCGTCCTTGCGCCCCGCGATCCTTGCACACTGCCATGAACACATGTCTCCTCCTCCGCGTATCCCTTACTGACCGGCGCCACCCAATCGTGGCCGCGCCAAGGAACGAACCGGAAGGGGATGACGGCACATGCGACTCCCCCAGAGCCGCCGGGCTCTCGCCATCTTCGGCATCGCCGCCCTCTGCTCGCTCACCGCCTGCGCCGGCTATACGCCGACGCCCGTCGCCAACGCATCCGATCTGAGCACCGACCCGGCCCCCGTGGACGTGGAACCCACCGACGCCGCCGCCGCGGAGGCCGCGCCCGAACCCGACCCCGCGGGCTCCGCCGACGCCGAGCCGGAGCCCGAACCGGCCGGCGCCGCCGCGGACGCCACCCCTGAAGCCGCACCCGACGCCACCGCGGACGCCACGCCGGACGCCGCACCCGACGCCGGCGACTCCCCCACGGCGGACGCCACGCCTGAAGCCGCACAGGACGCCGACACCGGCACCGTGCAGACCAAATGGGGACCGCTGACAGAGACCGACCGCAAGCTCATCACCGGAGTCCGGCTCGCGGGCCTCTGGGAGATGCCCCTCGCCCAGGACGCGGTGCAACGGGCCGGCACCGCGAAGGTCCGCCAGATCAGCAGGGAGATCGCCCAACAGCACCACACCCTCGACAAACTGACCCGCGACGTCGCCGCCAAGCTGCAGGTCAAGCTCCCCGTGAAGCCCACCGACGAGCAGCAGCAGTGGATGAACGACGTCTCCAGCAAGACCGGGACCGCCTATGACAAGACCTACGTCAAATGGCTGCGCCTGGCCCACGGCAAGGTCTTCGCCCTGATCGGCACCGTGCGCGGCAGCACGCAGAACACCCTGGTCCGGCGCTTCGCCGAACAGTGCAACTCCTTCGTGCTCAACCACCAGCGCCTGCTGGAGAGCACCGGCCTGACCACGCCCGAGAGCTTCCCCACGCCGTCCGCCTGACCCGGCTGCGCGGTCAGGACGCCTCCGACTCGCGCAGCCGCACGGCGAAGTGCCGGCGCCCCGCCGCGCCTCGAGTTCCCCGCGCCCACCGGCGCCTCCGCGAACGTGTACAACAGTCACCATGGAAGAGCGCGCTTCGGGCGACGTGAACGCCGAGGATCTCGGCGCGGTCATTTCGGCCGTCCTCACCGGATCGCGACTGCTGGTCGCCATCGCCGCCCGCTCCCTGGCCGCGGTCCAGGACCGGGTGACGCTCCCGCAGTTCCGCATGCTCGTCGTGCTGTCGGCCCACGGTGAGACCAAGCTCGTCACCATGGCCGACCTGCTCGGGGTCAACAGCTCGACCGCCATGCGCATGGCCGACCGCCTGGTCGCGGGCGGACTGATCGTCCGCGAGGTCAACCCGCTCAACCGCCGCGAGAGCTTGATGCGCCTGACCCCCGAAGGGCTGCGCCTCGTGGACGACGTCATGGCCCGCCGCCGCGAGGAGATCGCGGCCATCGTCTCCCGCATGACGCCCGACCAGTGCCGGGCCCTCATCTCGGCCATGAACGCCTTCAACCAGGCAGGCGGCGAACCGCCGGCGAACCTGCGCTACCCCCTCGGCTGGCCCGACCGATAAGCCCTGCCACCGGGCGCCGCAGAGCCGGCGTTACTCGGCGGCCCCGCCGGGTAGGCGCGGAGTTCTCCGACCCTGGGGAGAGGCATCGTCATGCGCAAGCTCCTCGTCACGCTCGTCGCCGCCGTGACGGCCGCCGCCGGATGCACGGTGGTGGGCGAGCAGCCGCCGCCGGCCGAGGACGGCGCATCGGTCAAGCTGAGGGTGATCGAGGCGCAGGGCACCGCCCTGGCCCTGGTGCCCGTGCACATCAAGGGGAAGGGCCCCTACCAGTTCCTCCTCGACACCGGCGCCTCCATCTCCACCATCGACGAGCAACTCGCCAAGGACCTGGGCCTGGAGTTCACCGGCCAAACCGCCGACGTCCTGGGGATCGGCGGCCGGGCGAACGTCGAGCTCATCCGGGTGGAGCGGTGGAAGATGGGGACCGTGGCGCTCGACCCGGGCCGGATGGCCGCCCTCGACCTCCGCCAGGACCAGCGGGGCGTGTCGGGGCTGCTCGGCTCGGACGTCCTGCGGGACTTCGGCCAGGTGACGGTCGACTACCGGAGGGAGCGGCTCATCGTCCCGGCGGACTTGGCCTCGCCGAACTGACGCCCCGGGAGCCGACCTTCCGGACCTCCTCGGGCGCGAGCCCGCTCTCATCGTCGTCTCATCGTGCCCGCCGCACAGTGGACCCGGCCCCTCGGATCGGGATCACCACCTGGCGGCGAAGGAGGACGACATGGTGCAGCAGCTCCGCCGGACGGGCGGGGGCGGGCTCCGGCGTGAGGTCGGGCTCATCCCACTGATGTTCTTCTCCCTCGGGTCGATCATCGGCTCCGGCTGGCTCTTCGGCGCCCTCTACGCCGCGCAGGGCGCCGGCCCCGCGTCCGTGATCTCCTGGATCGTGGCGGGCGCCGGGATCGTCCTGCTGGCCCTCATCCACGCCGAGCTCGGCGGCGCCTACCCCACCGCCGGCGGCACCGCGCGCTTCTCGCACTTCGCCTTCGGCGGCCTCGGCGGCTACACGATCGGCTGGGTGAGCTGGATCTACTCGGTCGCGCTCGCGCCGATCGAGGTGGAGGCGGCACTGCAGTACGCGGCCAACTACATGCCCTGGCTCATGCACACCTCGGGCGGCACCGCGGTGCTGAGCGCCGGAGGCTACGCCGTGGCGACCGTCCTCATGCTGGTCTTCTCGGCGATCAACGCCACGGGCGTGCGGCTGTTCGCCGAGACCAACACCTGGACGGTCTGGTGGAAGACCGCGGTGCCGATCCTGACGATCATCGTGTTCCTCCTCATCGCGTTCAAGCCGGGCAACTTCACCGCCGGCGGCGGCTTCGCCCCCGAAGGGCTCAAGGGCATCCTGTCGGTGACGGCCTCGAGCGGCGTGGTCTTCGCGCTGCTGGGCTTCGAGTCGGCCATCCAGATGGCGGGAGAGAGCCGCAACCCCCGCCGTGACGTGCCGCTCGCGGTCATCGGGTCCACCCTCATCGGCGTCGGCGTGTACGTGCTCCTCCAGGTGACGTTCCTGGGGGCCCTCGACTCGGCCGCGCTACGCCACGGCTGGGCCCACCTGAGCTTCGCCGGGGAGTTCGGCCCGTTCGCCGGCCTCGCCACCGCGCTCGGGCTCGGCTGGCTGGCCTTCGTGCTGTACGCCGACGCGGTCGTCTCACCCGCCGGCACCGGCCTCATCTACACCGGCACCCAGGCGCGCCTGCTCTACGCCATGGGCCGAGACCGCTACGTGCCGCCGTCGTTCGGGCGGCTGTCGGACCGCGGGGTCCCGCTGGGCGGCATCGTCTGCGGCTTCGTCATCGGCATGCTGATCTTCCTGCCGTTCCCCAGCTGGAAGCAGCTCGTCGGCTTCGTCACCTCGGCGGCCGTGCTGATGTATGCGCCGGCTCCCATCGCGCTGGCCGCCCTGCGGCGCAGCGACCCGGGGCGCCCGCGGCCGTACCGCCTTCCGGCGGCGGGCGTCCTGGCGCCGCTCGGGTTCGTCATGGCGAGCCTGCTCATCTTCTGGGCCGGGTGGACGACCGTCTGGCACCTGCTGGCCGCGGTCGCCGTCGGGGCCGTGGTGCTGGCGCTCTCGCAGGCGCTGCTCCCGGCCACGGTCCGGCCGTGGCTCGACTGGCGCTGGTCGGTGTGGATGTGGCCGTACTTCGCCGGCCTGGCGGCGCTGTCGTACCTCGGGTCGTTCGACGGCCGCGGCGTCCTGCCGTTCGGCTGGGACATGGCCGCGGTCGCCGTCCTCGCGCTGGCGATCTACGCCTTCGCGCTGAGCCGGCCGCTGCCGCCGCGGATCGTCCGGCAGTACGTGGAGGCGGCCGAGCAGGAAGCGGTACGACTGTGATGAGTCCTAAAATATGCGGCCAATGATCGTTTCGGGGCGAGCCGGCGGAGGGACTCCATGGAAGTGCGCAACCCGGTCGTCGTCGTCTCGATGGACGTCGCGCTGGCACTCCTCCTCGTCACCGGCCTCGTGATGTCCATCGACCGGTACGTGAGCCGCCCGGCGCCCGGCGCCAGCCCCGCAGCCGCGGAAGCCGAGGCGCTCGCCATCCCCACGACCGCGGATCTCTACCCGCCCCGCACGGCCAGGTCGTTCCCTCGGCGGTGCGGCCTGGACGCCGCGACCCTCCGGAGGCTGGCGCCCGCCGCCACCGAGGTCAGCGGGAAAACGGGCTGCTCCTTCACGATCACCCCCGGCAGTGCCGGGTCAGGGCTGCGGGGCGTGCTCCGGGTGAGCCTCAAGGCGGGCACCCTGGCCGATGCCATGAAGTCCTACGACCTCGCGACCGGCCAAGGCCCTGCCAGGCCGTCCGGCCGGAGCGGATGGCAGAGGGTCACCGGGCTCGGCGAAGAGGCGGCCGTCCGCTACAGCGACGGCCGAGCCGAGCTGCGCTTCAGGAGCGGCACGGTGACCGCGGCGGTCCTGTACAGGATCACCCGTGTCAAGGGCGCCGACGCTCGGCCGCTCGCGAGGAGACCTGCCGTGAACGGCGTCCTCCGGGCTGGCGCCAGGGCCGCCTCAGCCATAGGCGCCGAGGTGGAGGGCCCGAAGGTGGCGACGCCGGCGTCCGGAACCGCGGACGCCCTTCCCACGCCGGACCCGTGCGAGCTGGTCGGCGAGGCGGCCCTGCGCGCCGCCGGAGTCGTCCCCTCCTCACGCCGCTCCTCGAAGGCGGTCGCCCCGCACGGCAACCCCACGCAGGGTTGCCGGTGGGCCTCCGGCGCGGCCGAGAACACCACCCTGCGGGTGTCCGTCTCCTCGTTTCCGGAGAGCAGGCTCCGCAGCGGAGCCGCGGCGGCGAGCAGGGAGTTCGCCGAGCTCTACCACGACAAGCGCACGTCCGTCGCCGCCTTCCACGCCCTGCGGAGCCCGGGTGAGAAGGCCATGGCCACCTACCAGGACGGCGACGGCGTCGGGCGGGGCGAGGTCATGTTCACGGTCCGCAACGTCATGATCACGGTGTCCCTGCAACATCCGGCCGGCGGCCCCCACGTCCAGGCCGCCGCCCTGAACAGGGCGCACGCCGTCGCCGAGGCCGCGGCCACCGCGCTGCCGAAGTGAGGGACGCCGCCGCCCGCCGCAAGGGACCGGGATCCTGATCCGCTCGATCTGCCGCTCGGCCTCCTCTTGCGCTCCTCCAGCTCGCCGGCCGTCCGGTCGAGCTCCTCGGCGCGGGGTGCCACGGCATGCAGTTCAGCGCCTTCCGCCGTCGCGCGGGCGGCGGGTGCTGCGGGCCACGATGTGCCGTCCGAGCAGCACCGATCCGGGCACCACCAGCATTCCGAGGAGGCTGGAGTCCAGGCGCACGCCGACGTCGGCGTCCAGCAGCCCGTCGCCGTCGTCGCCGAGCAGCGGCACGTTCAGCGACACGCCGACGGAGACGGAGATCAGCGGCCCCGGACCTTCGGCGGGAGGCGGCGCGGTCGGCTCGGGGGCGCTGGTCGGGGGCGGGGGCGCGGGGTCGTCGTCAGAGGGTGGGGGGTTGGACGGCGGATTGTCGTCGGGCGGCGCGCTGGTGGGCGGGCGCGTGCTGGGCCGCGGCTCCTCCGAACGCGTGGGATCCTCGGGATCGGGCCGGCCGGTCGGCTCGCGCGTCCCCGGGGGCGGCTCCGGGCGGGGTCCGCTCGTGGTCGGCATCGGGCCCCTCGTGGGCGGGGCCGTGGGGAACCCGCTCGGGCCCGCGGTCGGGTCGCCGGACAGCGTGACCGGCGGCGTCTCCGTGAGGGAATCGGAGGGCGTCGGCGGCCCGGACGTGGGCGAGGCGGGGCCGGCCGTCCGCGGCGGCGCGGACGTGGCGGGCGGGAGCGCGGTGCCGCTCTCGAGGGCGGGCGGCTCGCGCAGCATCACGAACGCCGACACGACCGCCGCCGCGGTCGCCAGCACCAGCCCGCCGGTGACCGCGAACTTGCCGACCGGCGAGAGCGTGCTCTGGAACATGCTCGTGGTGGCGTTGCCGCTCGCGGCCTCCTGGACCCTCGGCAGCATCGCGGCGAGCGGCACGGTCAGGATGCCCAGCCCGGTCCGTCCGCGTTGCTCCCATCCGTCCCCGTACGCGGCCAGCGCCACGCCCTCCAGCTCGGCCAGGAACGCCTCGGCCGACTCGGGCCGCGCGCCGGGGTCCTTGGCCAGGCCGTGCGCGACGAGCGGCCGCAGCGGCTCCTCGACGTCCTCCAGCGGCGGCGCGGCGTTCTGGTGCTGGTACGCCAGCGCGGCGATGTTCTCCCCGTGGAAGGGCCGGTGGCCGGTCAGGCACTCGAAGAACACCACCGTCGCGGCGTACACGTCGGTGGCCGGGCCGGCCGGGGCGTCGTCCCACTGCTCCGGCGCCATGTACGACGGCGTGCCGACGAGCGCGGCCTTCTCCCCGAAGCGGGCGGCCACGCCGAAGTCGACGAGCTTGCTCTCACCGTCCTGGGTGACCAGCACGTTCTCCGGCTTGAAGTCGCGGTGCACCACGCCGCGCCGGTGGGCCTCGGCGAGCCCCAGCAGCGCCCCCTTCAGCAGCACGAGCGCGGCCTCGGCGCCCGTCCTGCCCTCGTGCTCCAGCAGCCGCCGCAGCGTGATGCCGTCCACGAGCTCCATCACGATGACGGCGTCGCCGGGCGATTCGACGTAGTCGAGCAGGCGGGCGGTGTGCGGGCTGTCGATCTCCTGGATGAGCAGGGCCTCGGCTCTGAACCTCTCGACGAACTCCTCGTCCTGGCGCAGCGATCCGGATAAGTGCTTGATCGCGACCGCGAGGCCGTCGGAGTCGCGTACGGCGAGCATCACCCTGCCCGTCCCGCCGTGGCCGAGTTCCCGGATCTCGGTGTAGCCGGGAACATCCATGCGGGGACCTCCTGACCGGATAAAGATCCTTCTGTCAGGAAAGCTAACGGAGGTCACATCTCGTGTCGACCCCTTCCGCAGGAGTGACCGCGTCCCCTGCGGCAATCGGTATTTTCACTATGCGCCATAGGAGGAACGGTTCAAGCGGCGGGGCGGGCCGGGTGGGCGGCGAGGTAGGCGCGCACGTTGCGGGCGGCCTCGCGCCCCGCGCG
Source organism: Nonomuraea sp. SYSU D8015 (assembly GCF_008065375.1). Lineage (GTDB taxonomy): Bacteria > Actinomycetota > Actinomycetes > Streptosporangiales > Streptosporangiaceae > Nonomuraea. Next base: position 250,155 of record NZ_VJYI01000010.1, on the reverse strand, counting down.
GTTGGCGCCGATCGTGCTCGCGGACGGGCCGTACCCGACGAGCTGGAGCGCGGGCTCCTTGACCACCTGAGTGCCGTCCACCTTGATGCCGCCGCCCGGCTCCCTCAGCCGCAGCGGGGCGAGGTGGTCGAGCGCGGAGCGGAAGCCGGTGGCCCAGATGATCGTGTCGGCGGCCAGATGACGCCCGCCGGCCCAGCTCACGCCGTCCGCGGTGATGCGCTCGAACATCGGGAGCCGGTCCAGCGCGCCCTTCTCCAGGGCGGCCGTGACGACAGGGGTGTAGCCGAGCCCGGTGACGCCGACGACGCTCCCCGGCGGGAGGCCGGCGCGCACGCGTTCCTCCACCCTGGCGACGGCCTCGCGCCTGGCGTCCTCGCCGAAGTCGTCGTCGCGGAAGACGGGCGGACGCCGCGTCACCCACGCCGTCGCGGCCGCGACCCCGGCGATCTCGGACAGCACGTGCATCGCGGAGGCCCCGCCGCCGACCACGACCACACGCCGCCCCGCGAACTCCGCCGGCCCCCGATAATCGGCGTAGTGCAGCTGCCGGCCCTCGAAGGAGGCCGCGCCCGGGTAGTAGGGCCAGTACGGGCGGGTCCAGGTGCCGGTCGCGTTGACCACGGCGCGGGCCGCCCACTCCCCCACACCCGTCCCGATCACCAGCCGGCCGCCCTCGCCGTGCCGGACCGCGCTCACCGTGACCGGCCGCACGACGTCCATGCCGACCGCGTGCTCGTACTCGCCGTAGTAGGCGGGGACGACCTCGGCGGCGGGCCGCCCACCGTCCACGCCCTGCGTGCGGCGTACGCCCGGCAGGTCGAACACGCCGTGCACCTTGTCCATGGTCAGCGACGGCGAGCGGTGCCGCCACGCCCCGCCGGGCCCGAGGGCGGCGTCGAGCACGACCGGCTCGAGCCCGAACCGGTCCAGGAAGTACGCGCTGGACAGGCCCGCCTGCCCGGCGCCGATCACCACGACCTCGCTCTCCTCCACGATCAGATGCAACCGCCGCCGCCTCCGAGGTCTTCCCACCCCTGCGCGGCTGCGTACGAGGAGCATGTCCCCCTGGGGGTGGCGGAGCCCGGGGCGGGGCTCGCCGCGGGCGTCGATCCGGGGGCCTGGGCGCGTGGGCGCCTGGGTGCGCCGCAGGTGTCAGGACATCAGGGCGGACTGGAACGCGGCCCGGTGGCGGGCGATGTGCTCGATGTCGACGCGGTAGAGGCGGTCGTCTCCCCTGGTCACGTGGCTCGCGAAGCCCTCGTGACCGGCGGCTGCCTGCTCGTGCATGTGCCGCACCAGGTGGTCGAGCCGCTCCCGCGCGGTGTCGGTCAGCACGCTGCGCCCGGCGGTGTCGAGCCCGTACGCGTCGGCGAACCGGCGTAGCCTGCGGGCCTGCTCCGCCACCGGGAACGTCGCCAGGTGGCGCGGGTCGGTCAGCGGCACGAACCGGTAGGCGGCGTAGGCCACGTCCCAGACCCGCGGCCCGGGATGCGCCGTGTCGAAGTCGATGAACGCGACCGGCTTCCCATCGCGGAACACGCAGTTGTACGGTGCCACGTCGCCATGGCAGACGACCTCGGCCGGGGCCCTCGGCGGGAAGTACCAGGCCATGTCCCGATTTTTCGGGAAATCGGTGGTGGCGTCGTGGAAGTCCCGCAGCAGCCTGCCGACGGCGGCCAGCGCGCCGTCCGACAGCACCCACTCGGGGAGCGGGTGGCCGGGCACCTCGCCCGGCACGAAGTCGAGGACCTCCCGGCCCTCGCCGTCGATCCCGTGGCTCCTCGGCGCGCCGGTGAAGCCGCGTGCCTCCAGGTGGTCGAGCACGGCGTGTACGGCGGGCGTCCACGGGCCGGTGGGCCGCCGCACCGTGGCGCCGACCTTGACGACGTGGTTGACGCCCCCACCGGCCAACACCTCCGCGTCCGGTCCCCCGGCTGATGTGCCTTCCACGCTCCGGGGCCTCCTGGTCGCGCATCTTCCGGGGCGATCATCGCCCGGCGGCCAGTGTGCCACGGCCCCCGGACCGGTCGCGCGCCAATAAACCCCGCCCCGGTCAGACGGCGCGGCCCGTCGGACGACGCGGCCCGTCGGACGACGCGGCCCGTCGGACGACGCGGCCCGTCAGCGGCGGGAGCCGAAGGCGACGGCCGTCGTGGAGGCGATCGCCGTCACCAGGACGACCATGACCAGGACGGTGGCGAGCGGGTTCTTGCGGCGCGGCGGCGGCGCCACCTCCTTGGCGTGCACCCGAGGCGTCGCCTTCGGCGACGGTGTGGGGGTCGGCGACGGTGACGGGGATGGGGACGGGACGCGTACCGGGCTCACGGGCCAGGGCGACAAGCGTGCCTTCCCGCGCGGGCACCTCCCCACCTGCACCCGGATCCCGCACACCGCGTCACGGAAGATCGTCATCCCGGGCACCGTCACCTTGGGGACCGGACGCCGCTTCCCCGGCCGCCCCGCGATCGACACCCCCGGGACCGGCGACCGCCACACCCGCACCCCCGGCACGGACCCGTCCGGGGAGACCTTCTTCGGCGCCGCCGGCGGCCGCACGCTCAGCTTGTCAGGGACCGCGGGCTTGCGGACCACGGGCTCGGGGACGACGGACGACGCCGAGGGCACACCGCGCGGCCAGGGCTCCGGGTCGGCGGCCGCGGGCCCGGCAACGCCGATCACGACCAGACCGGCCGCGATCAGCAATGGCACCCGCCCTGCCTCGGCACGCGTCCTCCACTGCACGAGCCCGGCTCGTGCAGGCGGCTTCCGCCGCATCCGCCCGGCCACGGCACGCACTGCCCACCGCATGCGCCCGGCCTCGGCCGGTGTGCTCTGACGTGCGCGTCCGGCGCCCATGCTCACATTCCCCCGCCGACGCGCGTGAACTCCTGCAGCGCCCCTTGGAAGGCTTCCGGTCCGACCGCCAGCGGCCCGTCGAAGGCGCGGGAGATGTCCCACGTCAGGTAGACGCCGAAGCCGAGCAGCCCCGCCATCGCCACCATCGGCAGAATGGTCAGCCCACGCGGCCGGGCGCCCGCCAGGAACGGGAAGACGACGACCACCACGCCCGTGAAGATCGTGAGGAAGAGCAGCCCCTCGGGCGGCGTCGCGGCGGCGTCGGCGGTGCGCTGGGCGCGGGCGGTGGAGATCGCGGCGAGGTGCTCCAGCACCTCGGACTTGCTCTCCTCCGCGTCCTCGCCGCTGACCTCGAGGTCGGTGACCCGGCCGCGGAGCGCGTCCATCCGGGCGGCCCCGACCGGGTCCATGCGTCCCTGGGCCATGAGCGGCCACTCGTCCCTGACGACGAACGTGACGTAGTCACGCAGCGCCGCGCGCACCTGCCGGGCCGCGTCTCCCGGCAGGCCCTCGGCCGCCCAGTAGGCGTCGACGGCGGCCTGGCTCTCGACGTGGGTGTTCTGCCGGGCGGCGTCGGCCTTCGTCCAGGGCACGATGATCGCGATGGCGAACACCAGCAGGAACAGCGCCGACAACATCGCCCCGGTGTGGGAGGCGGACGGCCCTCCCGGATCGCGGTCTTCGTCGGCCCGCTTGACGAGCCTGAACACCAGCGCGGTGAGCATCACCACGCCCACCGCCGCCAGGATCGAGAGCGTGTACGCCACCATCGAGATCTCCCGAAAGTATCGGATACGCAGCGTAACATTACTATCACACTGTGCAATGATGGCGTCAGGCCCGGAAAGGTAAAGCTCCGGCAAGACACGCGACCCGGGCGGCCGACACCCATGGCCACGCCCCGGGGCGGCCGTCACATGGCTACGCGCGCGACCACCCCGGGTGGACCGCCGGGCCCGGCACCGGCCGGCGAATGCCGGCGCCGCTGTCGTGGCAGCTGCTCCACGAGGGCCCGCGGCAGGCCCGCCCGTAACAGCCGGGGCACCTGGCCGTCCCTCCGCGAACGACCATGGGATCTCCGGTTGCGCCCTTCTCCCCGCGGGGGCCCTCACATGATCCGGCCACCCGCCGTCCGGCGCGTCCGGCGCGTCCGGCGCGTCCGTGGACGGCCGGGGACGGCCCGGGACGGCCTGGGACGGCCCGGCCCGGAACGGCCCGGAACGACCGGGGACGGCCAGGGGATTTCCCTTGGCCTCCGCCCCTGGAGCCCTCTCTACGCTCGTTCAAGACTCACGATCATGAGCGGGACGACCGCCGTAAAGGGCTGACGGTTGGACGGATTGGTGGCGGTGACCGGCCGTTCTGACCATTCGTCCAGCCGCGCGGTGACGTTCGTGAAAAATGTGGACCATGGCAGCGTGAATCTCAACGGCCGCAAATTCGTGATGGTGAGCTCGACGGCGAGCGCGGTGAACCACGACAGCCCCACCGAGTTCCTGTACTGGGAGGCCGACGGGGTGGTGTGGGGCAGCTACGCGGGCGACACCGTGACCCACGGGCGCTTCGTCGGCACCCGCGACGGCGACCGGGTCGCGATCTCGTACGTGCACGCGCTCAAGACCGGCGGGACGGCGGGCGGGCGGAGCAGCAGCCGCGTCGAGACCGGGAAGGACGGGCTGCTGCGCCTGGTGGAGGAGTTCACGTTCGACGGTGACGACACACCGCATGTGAGCGTGTGCGCCGAGGTCCCGGATTAGACGGCACGATCAGCCGTCCTTCTTCAGCGCGGCCCGGCCCTCGGCCGCGCCGACGAAGCGCATCTTGCCGAGCGGCACGTCGCCCTGCGTCTCCTGGGCCGGCCGCCGCGCCTGGCGGGACGCCTGCCGGCCGTCGCCGGGAAGCACGTACGGCCGCTTGAGCACCTCATCGAGGATGAACACCGTCTCGGTGGCCTTGACGGCCGGGATGTTGGCCAGCCGGTCGGTGACCATGGTGTGCACCGCGGCCACGTCCGCCACCCGCACCTGGATCATCGCGTCGTGCTGGCCGGTGGTGATCGCGCAGTATTCCACCTCCGGCATCCTGGCCAGCTCGGCCCTGAACTGCTTCCACATCTGCTGGCGCACGGTCACGAAGATCAGCGCGGTGATGCCGAGTCCGGCCCGCATGTGGTCGATCTCGGCGGTGAACCCCTTGATCGCGCCGTCCGCCCGCAGGGCCTCGAAGCGGGTGTAGGCGTTCGCCCGGGAGATGCCCACCCGCTCGGCCAGCGCGGCGACCGAGATCCTGCCGTTCTCGCGCAGGACCTCGAGGATCTTCATGTGGATGTCGTCCAGTTCGAGACCGATGCCGATCCGTCCAGGCTGACCGCTGCCGCCGACACCATTTCTGGAAATATCACTCATCATTACCTCATCGCCCTTTATATACGTCTCGCCGGCCGCACGGTGCCTGGACGTTCTGCCGCACAATCCTCGACATCTTTCTGCTGAACGTCCAAATCCTGGAGGACTGACCATGGCGACCCGCTCGCAGACGGCGGCTGTGCTGCTCGCCGGTGCGCTCACCCTCGCCGCCTGTGGAAGCGGCGGCTCGTCCCAGTCCCCCGCGGCCTCGGGCGGCGCAGGCAAGACCCTCGTCATCGACACGTCCTTCGACCTCAAGACGGCCGACCCCGGCCGCACGTACGAGCCGACCGGGCTGATCGTCGGCAAGGCCGTCTACGAGACGCTGCTCACCTTCGACGGGGCCGACGTGACCAAGCCGGTACCGGCGCTCGCGGAGTCGTACGAGCTGAGCGAGGACGGCAAGACGCTGACCCTCAAGCTGAAGAAGGGCGCGACGTTCGCCGACGGCTCACCGGTGACCGCGGACGACGTGGTGTTCTCCCTGACCCGGGTGCGCGACATGAAGGGCACCCCGTCGTTCCTCCTGGACGGCGTCGAGGTGGCCAAGACGGACGACACGACGATCACGCTGACGTCGAAGGCGGCGAACCCGGCGCTGCCGTACATCCTGCCGAACCCGGCGCTCGGCATCATCAACAGCAAGCTCGCCCAGCAGCACGGCGCCACCACGAACCCGCAGGACAAGGCCGAGCAGTGGCTGAACTCCACCTCCGCCGGGTCGGGGCCGTACACGATCGAGTCGTTCAACGTGAGCAGCCAGGTCACGCTCAAGGCCAACCCCAAGTACTACGGCACGAAGCCCGCCTACGACAAGGTCGTGCTGCGCAACGTCGAGGCCGCCACGCAGAAGCTGAACGTGCAGCGCGGCGACAGCCAGGTGGCGCTCAACCTGTCCGGTGACCAGGTCGCCGGCATGCCCGCGACCCTGCAGGTCAAGAAGACCGCCTCGGCGAACGTCATCTTCCTGCTGGCCAACCAGGACTCATCGATCAGCAAGACCACGCCGAACGCCAAGTTCGTCGAGGCCGTGCGCAAGGGCGTGGACTACGCGGGGCTGCTGGAGCTGGCCGGGGAGGGCTCGACGCAGGCGCCGGGCGTCATCCCGTCGCAGATCCTCGGCGCGCTGCCGCCCGAGCAGGGCGCCAAGCGGGATGTCGAGGGCGCCAAGGCGGCACTGGCCGCCAGCGGGCTGTCGAATCCCACGGTGAAGCTGGAGTACCCGAGTGAGCTGACCGTGAACGGGCTGTCGTTCCAGCCGCTGGCCGAGCGGATCCAGGCGAACCTCAAGGAGGTCGGCATCACGGTGGACCTCCAGCCGGCGCCGGTCACGACGGCGCTGGACAACTACCGCAACGGCAAGGAGGAGATGGGGCTCTGGTACTGGGGGCCCGACTACCCCGACCCGAGCGACTACCTGGCGTTCCTGCCCGGGAAGCTGGTGGGGCTGCGCGCCGGGTGGAAGGCCGGGGCGGCCGAGGACATCGAGGCCGCCGGCGAGAAGGCCGCGGCGGCGATCGGCGACGACGCCCGCAAGGCCGCCTACGCCGACGTCCAGACCAAGCTCAACGCCTCCGGGCCGTTCGTCCCGCTGATCCAGCCGAGCCAGAACATCGTGACGGCGGGGTCGGTGACCGGGCTCGAGTACCACCCGGTCTGGACGGTCGACATCGCCGACCTCGGCGCGAAGTAGGAGGTTCCCCAGGTGCCCGACACTCCGGACGCACCCGGCCTCCCCCCGGCGGGCGGCGATGACCGCCCGCCCGCCCACGCGGACCAGACCGCGGCCTCGGGTGACACCGGTGGCGAGGATCGCGCTCCGAGCCGCATCCCGGCCGGAGACGACACCCCTCCCGGCGGTGGCACAGGCCCGTCCGGCGACGGGGCGGTCGCCGGTGGCGGCGGGGTGGGGTTCACGACGCGCGCGGTCAAGGGGGCGGCCGCCGGGAAGCGGGACGGCGGGCGGCGGCGGGCCCATCCGCTGGCGCGCTTCCTGGTCCGCCGCACCCTGCTCGCCCTGCTCATGGCCTGGGGCATCACGCTGGTGACGTTCGTGCTCACGAACCTCGTCCCGGGCGATCCGGTGGCGGCCAACCTGGGACAGCGGGCGCTGGGCGACCCGGCGATCGTGGCGCAGTGGCGGGCGGAGCACGGGCTGGACAAGCCGCTCTGGGAGCAGTACGTCCTCCACCTCCAGGGGTTGCTCCAGGGCGATCTAGGGACCAGCCAGCAGTCCCACCGGCCGGTGAGCGAGGACCTGGCCGAGTTCGTGCCGGCGACGCTGGAGCTGGCCGGGGCGGCGATCCTGGTGTCGCTGGTGCTGGGCGTGGCCTTCGGCGTGATCGCCGCGCTGCGCCGGGACCGGCTGTCCGATCACGTGCTTCGGCTGCTGAGCCTGATCGGCATCTCGGTCCCGACGTTCTGGCTGGCGCTGCTGGCGTTCTACGTGTTCTTCTACCGGCTGCAGCTCACCCCGGGCAGCGGCCGGGTGGACGCGGCGCTCGGCCCGGCCCCGCCCGTGACCGGGCTGCAGACGGTGGACGCGCTGCTGGCGGGCCGGTGGGACATCTTCTCCTCCGCCGTCGGCCACCTGATCACACCCGCCCTCGTCCTGGCCCTCTACACGATCGGCCTGCTCACCCGCTTCACCCGCTCGGCGGTGCTGGAGGTGCTTGGGCAGGACTACGTCCGCGCCGCCCGCGCCAAGGGCCTGCCCGGCCGGGTGATCCTCTTCCGGTACGTGCTCCGCTCGGCCCTTGTCCCCGTCATCACCGTGGCCGGCCTGGCCTTCGGCAGCCTGCTGTCGGGCACGGTGCTGGTCGAGGCGATCTTCGCCTGGCCCGGCATCGGCCAGTACGCGTACAAGAGCGCCACCACCCTCGACCTGCCCGCCGTCATGGGCGTCGGCCTGGTCGTGGGCGTCGTCTACCTGGTCATCAACCTGATCGTGGACGTCCTGTACGGCGTGATCGACCCGCGAGTGAGGCTCCAATGAGAAGGCTTCCGGAGGCGTGGCGGCGGCCGCTGGCCGTCGCGGGCGGCGTCATCGCGGCGGCCTGGCTGGTGATCGCGCTGGCCGCGCCGGTGCTGGCGCCGCACGACCCCCTCGCCCAGGAGCTGCCGCGGCTGGCGGCGCCCGGGCCCGGGCACTGGTTCGGCACGGACCAGCTCGGCCGGGACATCCTGAGCCGCGTCATGTACGGGGCGCGGGTGTCGATCCCGCTGACGTTGCTGCTCGTGGCGCTGTCGGTGCTGATCGGCGGCCTGCTGGGCGCGTGCGCCGGGTACTTCGGCCGCTGGGTCGACGAGACGATCATGCGGGTGGCGGACCTGGTGTTCGCGTTCCCGACCGTGATCCTGGCCATGGTGGTGGCCGCGGCGCTGGGCGCGAGCCTGGCGAACGCGGTGCTGGCCGTGCTGGTCGTGGCCTGGCCCGCGTACGCGCGGGTCACGCGGGGGCTGGTGCTGGGGGTGCGGGAGCGGGAGTTCGTGCTGAGCGGGCGGCTGCTGGGCTTTTCGGTGTGGCGGTCGCTGCGGGTGGACGTGCTGCCGAACGTGACCGGCCCGGTGCTGGTGCTGGCGACGCTGGACATCGGCACGGCCCTGCTGCTGCTGTCGGGGCTGTCGTTCCTGGGCCTCGGGGCCAAGCCGCCGTCGCCCGAGTGGGGGGCGATGGTGGCCTCGGGCGTGGAGGTGTTCGACAGCTGGTGGGTGGCGACGTTCCCGGGGCTGGCGATCCTGACGGTGGTGCTGGCGTTCAACTTCCTCGGCGACACGCTGCGGGACGCGCTCGATCCCCGTACGGCCCGCGCGATCAAGGAGCGTGCCCTGTGACGAGGTTGGACATCGCCGATCTGAAGGTGTCTCTCCGGGGCAAGGAGATCCTGCGCGGCGTCGACCTGCGGCTGGAGCCCGGACGGGTGCACGGCCTGGCCGGCGAGAGCGGGTCGGGCAAGACGATGACCGGGCTGGCGGTGCTGGGGCTGCTGCCGCACGGCGCGCGCGCCTCCGGTGCGATCCGGCTCGGCGGGCGCGACCTGCTCACGCTGCCGCCCAAGGAGCTGAACCGGGTGCGCGGCGGCGAGGTCGCCATGGTGTTCCAGGACCCCGCCACGAGCCTGCACCCGATGCTGACGATCGGGAAGCAGCTCACCGAGCACATGCGCCACCACCTGGGGCTTGGCAGGGCCGAGGCGCGGGCGCGGGCGGTGGAGCTGCTCGGCAAGGTCCGCATTCCCGGCCCGGAGGAGGCGTACGGGCGCTTCCCGCACCAGTTCTCCGGCGGGATGCGGCAGCGCATCGCGATCGCCGTCGCGCTGGCCTGCTCCCCGAAGGTGCTGATCGCCGACGAGCCGACGACCGCGCTGGACGTGACCGTGCAGGCGGGCGTGCTGCGGCTGCTGCGCGGGCTCTGCGACGAGATGGGGCTGGCGGTGCTGCTGGTCACCCACGACCTCGGCGTGATGTCGGCGGTCGCGGACGAGGTGAGCGTGATGAAGGACGGCCTCGTCGTCGAGTCGGGGCCGCGCGGCCGGGTGCTGCGGGAGCCGGCCCACGCCTACACCCGTTCCCTGCTGGAATCCCTGCCTGACCTGGAGGGCCGATGCTGAGCATCGAGGACCTGGCCGTCGAGCACCGCTCCCCCGGCCGTCCCGCCGTGCGGGCCGTGGCGGGGGCCTCACTGGAGGTCGGCGCCGGCGAGGTCGTCGGGCTGGTCGGCGAGTCGGGGTGCGGCAAGTCGACGCTGGCCCGCGCGGTCTGCGGGCTGAACCCGATCACCGAAGGGTCGATCACCTTCGAGGGGCGGCCGGTCACGCCCCTGGGCCTGCGGCGCAGGCGGCTGACCGGCATCCAGATGGTGTTCCAGGATCCGTACACGTCGCTGAACCCGCGCCGCCGGGTCGGCGACCAGATCGCCGACGGGCTGCGTACCGCGCGCGATACCGTCACCTCGCCCGCCGACCTGCTGGAACGCGTCGGGTTGCCGCGCGACTTCGCGGGGCGGCACCCGCACGAGCTCTCCGGCGGGCAGCGGCAGCGGGTGGCGATCGCACGGGCGCTGGCGGCCCGGCCGCGGCTGCTGATCGGCGACGAGCCGATCTCGGCGCTGGACGCCTCGGCGCAGTCGCAGGTGGCCAGGCTGATGCGGGACCTGGCGGTGGAGTCGGGGGCGGGGCTGCTGTTCATCAGCCACGACCTGTCCGTGGTGCGGCTGATCGCGGACCGGATCGCCGTCATGTACCTGGGCCGGATCGTCGAGGTGGGAGGCACGGAGGAGGTGTGGGCGCAGCCGCGGCATCCGTACACGCAGGCGCTGCTGAAGGCCATCCCCCACCCGGACGGGATGGGGGTGCTGCCCGCGGAGCTGCCCGGTGACGTGCCGGATCCGGCGAGTCCGCCCGAGGGGTGCAGGTTCCACCCGCGCTGCCCGTTCGTGATGGACGTGTGCCGGGTGAAGGAGCCCGAGTTCGGGCCCGTGGCGTGCTGGCTGCACGAACCGGCGTGACCGCGCGGCTGGACGCCGTACGGGCGGCCATGGCGGAGGCCGGGGTGGACGCCCTGGTGTTGCGGCCGTCCCCGGACTTCCGGTTCCTCGGCGGCGGGGACGGCTTCCCCGGGGCCGCCTTCCTCGTGGTGACGCGGGACGTGGTCGCCGGGACCGGCGACCCGGCGGGACTGGTGCCGGAGGGGGCGCGGCGGGTCGGGGTGGATCCGGAGATGCGGGTGCGAGAGCTGTTCGGGCTCGCGATCGAGGCCGAGCTCGTGCCCGCGTCCGCCGTGCTGGCGCCGCTGCGGCTGCGCAAGGAGCCGTACGAGGTCGCCGCCGTCGGGCGGGCGGCCGCGTGTGCCGAGGCGGTGCTGCGGCAGGCCCGCGAGCTGGCCTGGTACGGCGCGACGGAGCGGGCGATGGCGGCCGCGCTGCGGGTGATGGCGCTGGAGTCGGGCTGCGAGGAGGTGCTGTCGCTGCGGGTGGCGGCCGGCGAGCACACGGCCAGGGCGGCGCACGTGCCCGGAGACCGCCTGATCAATCCGGGCGACGCGCTGCTGGTGTCGCTGTGCGGGCGGTGGGACGGCTACTGCGCGGAGGTGGCGCGGGTCTTCGCGGTGGCCGAGCCGCCGGAGGACTTCGAGGCGATGTACTCGGTGGTGCTGGCCGCCCACGGCGCGGCCCTCGCCGCGGCGCGGCCCTCCGCGCCGGCGTCGGACGTCGCGCGGGCGGTCGGCGACGTGATCGACGGCAGCGGGTACGGCCGGTTCGCCTCTCCCCACATCGGCCGGGGCGTCGGCCTGGGTCCGGACGAGGGACCGCGGCTGGCCGAGGACACGCCGCTCGCGCCGGGCATGACGTTCTGCCTGGAGCCGGCCATCTACGTGCCCGACCTGTTCGGGGCGCGGGTGGCGGACGTCGTGGCCTGCACGGAGACCGGTCCGCTGGTGCTGAGCGGCGGCCCGCCCGCCCTGCACGTCCTTGACCGGTAGGAGTCATCCGGGTACGAACCATAAGTCAGTTAACGGCGTGTGACGGTCAGCGGCAAAGGGTAGTCAATGAACATGCTGCGGATCGGCACATGGAGGTCTGCCGACTCGGTCGACCTTGTCGCCTGCGGATGGCGCGACAGCGGCCCGGGACATCTCGAGACTGGCATCAAGCTCATTTTCGCGATCGACGGCCGGGTGCCGGACTTCCCCGGGCTGCGGACCGGCACCAGGGTCGCCAGGGGCGCCGAGGAGATCGCCGGGCAGCTGTTCCGCGGCATGGACGTGGTGCTGATCGAGCCGGGCTCCTGCCCGGCCGCGCCGGTCGTGGCGGCGGGCATGTGGCACTACGGCTGGACGCTCGGCGACCTCGGCGCGCTGGCCGGTGCGACGGTCGCGGGGCTGGCGCTGGCGGCCCAGCCGGGCCCGTGCGCCGTGGAGATCTGCCGCGACGGCCGCAGCTCGCTCGACGGGCACGTCACGGCGGCGGCGGTGCGCGCCCGCCTGGCCGACCGCTTCTCCGGCGGCCGCTACCACACCCCGGAGGTCACGGTCCCGCTGGAGTCGGTGCGCCTCAGCCAGGAGGCGCCCAGCCGGGTCCTCATCGCCCCCTGCGCGGGCACCCGCTAGCCGGATCACGGGCTTCCTGGCGTACCGTCGCCTGTGAGGGACGACCGGGCCTACTACGTTGTGGAGTGAGCGTGAAGATCACTGGAGTCGAGCTGCGGCGGATCGCGATGCCACTGGTGGCGCCGTTCCGCACCTCCTTCGGCACCGAGACCTCCCGTGACGTCCTGCTGGTCAGGGTCGTCACGCCGGACGCCGAGGGCTGGGGCGAGTGCGTGGCCATGGCCGAGCCGCTCTACTCCTCCGAGTACGTCGACGGCGCCGCCGACGTGATCCGCCGCTTCCTGCTGCCCGCCCTGCCGCGCAACCTCGACGTGCACGACGTCGGCCGCGCCCTGGAGCCGATCAAGGGGCATCGCATGGCCAAGGCCGCCCTCGAGACCGCCGTGCTGGACGCGCAGCTGCGGGCGGCGGGCGAGTCGTTCGCCCGCTTCCTCGGCGCGTCCCGCACCCGCGTGCCGTGCGGGGTGTCGGTCGGCATCATGGACTCGATCGCGCAGCTGCTCGACGCCGTGGCCGGCTACCTGGACGAGGGGTACGTCCGGATCAAGCTGAAGATCGAGCCGGGCTGGGACGTCGAACCGGTCCGGGCCGCGCGCGAGCGGTTCGGCGACGACCTGCTGCTCCAGGTGGACGCCAACGCCGCCTACACCCTGGCCGACGCCCCGCGCCTGGCCAAGCTGGACGCCTTCGACCTGCTGCTGATCGAGCAGCCCCTCGCGAACGACGACCTCGTCCAGCACGCCAGGCTGGCGCAGCGGCTCCGCACGCCGATCTGCCTGGACGAGTCGATCGAGTCGGCCGAGCACGCCGCCGCCGCGATCGCGCTCGGCTCATGCTCGATCGTCAACATCAAGCCGGGCCGGATCGGCGGCTACCTGGAGGCCCGGCGCATCCACGACCTGTGCCGGGCGAACGGGGTCGCGGTGTGGTGCGGCGGCATGCTGGAGACCGGCCTCGGCCGGGCGGCGAACGTGGCCCTGGCGGCGCTGCCGGGCTTCACGCTGCCGGGCGACACGTCGGGATCGCGCCGCTACTACGCGACGGACGTGACGGAGCCGTTCGAGCTGGTGGACGGGCACCTGAAGGTGCCGGCCGGGCCGGGGCTCGGCGTGGAGCCGATCCCGGCGGTGCTGGACGAGGTGACCACGTCCACCGAGTGGATCACCCTCTGAACGTGCCACCCATGCGCACGGCGGCCGTCCGGCCGGGCGAGCCGTGTGCGTCACGTCACATCGCCGTCGAAGCCGCCACGCGCTGATGATGTCGGCACTATTCTGCGCTTTCGACCGAAATGCCCGACTTGGGACGCATGAGAAAAGTGTTATGTGGGCGTCCGCGGCCCGTCCCCTAGGGACGAGAGATCGTCTCCCGAAAGGACTCATATGGTTCTCCAGACCAGCCGGCGGAGCCTGCTGAAGGCCGCGGCGGGCGTCGCCGTGCTGCCCGCGCTCCCCTCCGTCGCTGCGGCATCCGCGTTCAAGCACCCGGGGCTGCTGCACACCCAGGCCGACTTCGACCGCATCGCGGCCGCGGTGCAGGCGGGGGCGCAGCCGTACAAGGCCGGATGGGAGAAGCTGGTCGCCAACGGGCGCTCCAGGAGCACATGGAAGGCGCGCCCGCTGGAGACGGTGGTACGCGGCGGAACCGGGCAGAACTACCCGCGGCTCTACAACGACATCCACGCCGCCTACCAGAACGCGCTGCGCTGGAGGATCTCCGGGGAGAAGGCGCACGGCGACACCGCCCGCGACATCCTCAACGCCTGGTCGGGCACGTTGAAGACGGTCACGGGCAACGCCGACCGGTTCCTGGCGGCGGGCATCTACGGCTACCAGTTCGCCAACGCCGCCGAGCTCATGCGTGGTTACCCGGGCTTCGACATGGAGCGGTTCCAGAAGATGCTCCTGACCGTCTTCTACCCGCTGAGCGACGACTTCCTGGTACGGCACAACGGCGCCTGCATCACCAACTACTGGGCCAACTGGGATCTGTGCAACATGGCCGGGATCATGGCGATCGGCGTCTTCTGTGACGACCAGGCCAAGTTCGAGCGGGCCGTCGACTACTTCAAGAACGGCAAGGGCAACGGGTCCATCATGAACGCCATCCCGTTCCTCCACCCGGGCGGTCTCGCCCAGTGGCAGGAGAGCGGGCGCGACCAGGGCCACAGCATCATGGGCATCGGGCTGATCGGCACCATCGCGGAAATGGCCTGGAACCAGGGGCTCGACCTGTACGGCTACGCCGACAACCGGATCATGAAGGCGGCCGAGTACGTCGCCAAGTACAACCTGGGCCACGACGTGCCGTTCACCACGTACAAGTGGGGCACCGGCACGAAATGCGCACCCCGGGAGCAGACCGTCGTGTCCAGCTGGGGGCGCGGCCAAGACCGGCCGGTGTGGGAGCTGCTCTACAACCACTACGCCAACCGGCGCGGGCTGGCGGTGCCGTACACGAAGGCGTACGCCGAGCGGGTGCGGGCCGAGGGCGGGGGCGGCGACTACGGCCCCAACAGCGGCGGATTCGACCAGCTGGGCTTCGGGACCCTGCTGTTCACCCGCGCCGCCGCCGGCTCCGGGAACGCCGGTGGCCTGCTGCCGACCGGTGTGACACGTGTGCTGCAGTCGATCAACTTCCCCAAGGAGGGGATCGCCGCCTCGGGCGCGCTCGGCGTGCTCGGGGAGGCGGCGCCGCTGCGGATCGTCCCCGGCCTGGCCGACGCCAAGGGCTACTCGTTCGTGGACGAGGACGGGCGCTACCTGCGGCACAAGGACTACCGGCTGCGCTTCGACAGCGACAACGGCACCGAGCTGTTCGAGCGGGACGTCACCTTCCTCGCCCGGCCGGGTTCGGCGAGCGGGCGGATCCGGCTGGAGTCGCTGAACTACCCCGGCCGCTTCGTCCGCCACCGCCACCACCAGCTGTGGCTGGACAAGGCCCAGGACACCGCCGCCTTCCGTGCCGACAGCACCTTCAGGCCCGGCGCGCCCTGAACATGACTGGCCCTCACGTCCAAGGGGCCACTAGGATCCATTCGCTTGGCAAGCCGAGTGAAATGTCACCGGCCGACCCTGGGGAACCACTTTGTTCTTATCGACCACCAAGACGTCCGCCCTGGTCGGCGGCGTGCTGCTGGCGGCCTCCGCGCTCGCCGGGATCACGGGCACGTCCGCCGCGGCGGCGTCGAATCCGGGTCCGTACCAGCTCGTCAACGCCGGCAGCGGCCTGTGCCTGAGCGCCCCCGCGAAAGCCACGGGCGAGGCGGTGCAGCTCACCCAGCAGGCGTGCACGGGCGGCGCGAACCAGGCCTGGACGTTCACGGCCGTGAGCGGCGACTTCAAGCTGAGCGGCGCGCACAGCGGCAAGTGCATCGGGATCCAGGGCAACAGCACGTCGGCGGGCAAGGCGGTCCAGCAGCAGTCCTGCGCGACCGGCGCGTTCCAGACGTGGACGGTGAAGGCGGCGAAGGGCGGCACGCAGCTGCTCATGAACACGGGCAGCGGCAAGTGCCTGAACGTCAAGGGCTCGGCCAAGACGGCCGGCGCCCCCGTCCAGCAGAACTCGTGCGACTCGGCGGCAGGCAAGCGCTGGACCCTCCGCCCGGCCGGCGCGCCCTCCGCGTCGTGGCCGACCCCGGCCGGCAAGGAGCCGGTCACCGCGACCATCACCGTCACCGGTGTCCGCGACGGCGGCATGAAGCGCTTCTACGGCTCCGGCGCGCTGGGCAGCGGCAGCCAGAGCGAGGGCCAGCCCCCGATGTTCAAGCTGGCCGACGGCGCGACGCTGCAGAACGTCATCATCGGCGCCCCGGCGGCCGACGGCGTCCACTGCATGGGCACCTGCACGCTCAAGAACGTCTGGTGGGAGGACGTCGGCGAGGACGCCGCCACCTTCAAGGGCACGTCGGCGACGCAGACCATGACCATCGACGGCGGCGGCGCCCGCGCGGCCTCCGACAAGACGTTCCAGCACAACGGCCCCGGCAAGACGGTCATCAGGAACTTCCGGGCGGAGAACGTCGGCAAGCTCTACCGGGCCTGCGGCAACTGCTCCAAGTCGTACGCCCGCCACGTCGTGATCTCGAACGTGACCGTCACCTCCGCGAAGGTGATCGCCGGCATCAACACCAACTTCGGCGACACGGCCACGTTCTCCGGGATGACGATCGTGAACGACCCAGGCAAGAAGACCGTCGTCTGCGCCAAGTTCAAGGGCGTCACGAGCGGTGAGCCCACGCAGATCGGCTCGGGCCCGGACCCGGCCCACTGCCGGTACACCGCGTCTGACGTGACCTACAAGTAGCAACTCCCGATCGCCGGTGGGGCGGCCGTTGGTCCGCCGCCCCACCGGCGACCTTTTGTCGCGCGGAATAATCAGTTGCCGTCCTGCGCTGAGCACCGCACTATGTTCGTCATGTTCCTGCGCGCTCGCCTCACGACACCCGCCCTGCCGGTGGGCGTGTTCGAGCGTGCCTGCGACGGCCTGGAGCGCTGACCTCTTCCCGTGAGTCCTGAGGTGACCCGGCGGGGGGAGGTAGCCGGCCCCGATCACGGGTCACACGGAAACCAGGTCTCAAGGAAGGAACCATGGCCAAGCAGGCCTACGTACGGAACAAGCCGCATCTCAACATCGGCACGATGGGGCACGTCGACCACGGCAAGACCACGCTGACCGCCGCGATCACGAAGGTGCTGGCGGAGCGCGGGCAGGCCACGTACACGCCGTTCGAGCGGATCGACCGGACCCCGGAGGAGGCCTCCAGGGGCATCACGATCAACATCTCGCACGTCGAGTACGAGACCGCCACCAGGCACTACGCCCACGTCGACATGCCGGGCCACGCCGACTACGTGAAGAACATGATCACGGGCGCGGCGCAGCTCGACGGGGCGATCCTCGTCGTGTCCGCGCACGACGGGATCATGCCGCAGACCAGGGAGCACGTGCTGCTGGCCAAGCGGGTCGGCGTCGAGCACCTGGTCGTGGCCGTCAACAAGGCCGACGGCGCCGACCCTGAGCTGACCGACCTGGTCGAGCTGGAGCTGCAAGAGCTGCTGGCCGAGCACGGCTACCACGGCGTCCCGATGGTCCGGGTGTCCGGGCTGCGGGCGCTGGAGGGCGACCCGGTCTGGACGGCGTCGGTGGAGGCGCTGCTCCAGGCCGTGGACGAGCACATCCCGGTGCCGGTGCGGTACGTGGACGCGCCGTTCCTCATGCCGGTCGAGAACGTGCTCACGGTCACCGGCCGCGGCACGGTCGTCACCGGCGCCATCGAGCGCGGCACGGTCCGCGTCGGCGACACGGTCGAGGCGGTCGGGTTCGGCAGTGGAGTCGGTGAGGGGTTCAGCGCCGTCGTGACGGGCGTCGAGACGTTCGGCAAGACGATGGAGCGGGGCGAGGCCGGCGACAACGCCGCCGTGCTGCTGCGCGGGGTGCGCCGCGAGCAGGTGCGCCGGGGGATGGTGCTGGCCGAGCCGGGCAGCCAGCGGGCCCGCACGTCGTTCACCGCCCGCGTCTACCTCCTGACGCCGGAGGAGGGCGGAAGGCGGCGGCCGATCGCGTCCGGGTACCGGCCGCAGTTCTACCTGCGGACCACGGACGTGCCCGGGGAGCTCAAGCTCGACGAGACCGCCCGGCCGGGTGACACGGTCGAGGTGGAGGTCGAGCTGGGCAAGCCGGTCGCGCTCGAGCCGGGGCTCGGCTTCGCCATCCGCGAGGGCGGGCTGACGGTGGGCGCCGGCACGATCCTCACCGTGCCGCCCGCTTGACCTCATGAGGCCGGGTCGCGACCGGTCTCGGCGCCCAAGCCGGGTCCCGCTGTCCGCGGGGCCCGGCTTCCGCCGTGGTCAGGCCGGGTCCCGCTGTCCGCGGGGCCCGGCTCTCGCTGTGATCAGGCCGGGTCGAACCGCAGCGTGAACGTCACCTTACGGGGGGCGCTCAGCTCGTACTTCGGCAGCGCCCCCGGGCCGCAGGTGGCGGTGCCGATGCCCTGGTGGGCGGCGTCCAGGTGCAGGTGCAGCCGGTCTCCCGGCACCAGGTCGGGACGGTGGGCGGCGGCGGCCAGCTCGTCGATGCTCCAGCGGCGCGCGGTCATCCCGAACACGGGATGCCCGGACACCGTGAAGGCGCCGAAGTCGGCCCACCGGACGTCGGCGCGGTGGCCGTTCTCCTGCGGGTAGACGTACGGCGTCTGCAGCTCGTCGATCGCCGCCGTCCATCGGCCGACGCGCGCCGCCATGCCCGTGTCCGGGTACGCCTCGCCGGGCCCGCGTCCGAACCAGGTGACCCGGTCGACGGCGGTGCCGGGCAGCGTCATGGTGAGGCCGAGCCGCGGGATCGGGACCTGCCAGTCGCCTTCGGACTCGATGTCCACGCTCAGCAGCAGCCCGTCCCCGGCGGGCGTCCACCGGTAGGTCGCCCGCATCCCGAGGTCGGTCGCCGCGGGCGCGACCCGGGTGCGGACGGTCAGCCCGTCGCCGGCCTCCACGGCGTCCACCCGGTGGGTGAGCCGGTGCAGGCCGAGGGCGCGCCACTTGCCTTCGAGCCCGGCGTGCCGGTCGTTGTCGGTCGGCGCCCGCCACAGGTCGAGCCGCGGGCCGTCCACCTCCAGGCCGAACAGCCGCACGAGCCGCCCGGTGACCGCGTCGAACGCCGACCCGCCGGCGACGAGCTCGTTCCCGTCCCGGGTGAAGGCGGCCGGCGAGGCGGCGGGCCGGGGCGCGGGCGGGGACAGGGGCGTCTGTCCCCAGGCGACCTCGTGTCCCGCCTCGGCCCACGGCTGGTCGCCGGAGAGCAGGGCGCGGACGGTCAGCCAGCGTTCGCCCGCAGGCTCCGGCGCCGCCTCGGGCAGCTTGACCTCGCCGCCGCCCGCGGGCACCTCCAGCCGGTGCTCGGCGACCGTCTCCCCTTCCACCTCCACGGTGGCGACGAACTCCAGGTGGGACAGGTCGCGGAAGTCGTAGCCGTTGACGATCCGCACGATGCCGTCGGCGAAGTCGAACTTCACCGGCTCGAACACCTTCTTCAGGTCGATCAGCCCGGGCGACGGCGTCCGGTCGGGGAACACGAGCCCGTCGATCACGAAGTTCCCGTCGTGCACCGGCTCGCCGTAGTCGCCGCCGTAGGCGTACTCGAACTCCGGATGGACGATCCCGTGGTCGATCCACTCCCAGATGAACCCGCCGGCCAGCCGCGGGTACCGCTCGAAGAGCTCCTGGTACTCGGCCAGCCCGCCGGGCCCGTTACCCATGGCGTGGGCGTACTCGCACTGCAGGAACGGCATCGCGCGCCGCCGCGCGTCCAGCTCCGGATCGTCCAGGGGATCCTCGGCCAGCCGGCCGATGGCCTCGACCTCGGCGTGGGAGGCGTACATGCGGGAGTACACGTCGGTGTTCGCACAGGACCAGTCGCCCTCGTAGTGAAGAGGGCGGGACGGGTCGCGCTCGCGGGCCCAGTCGGCCATGACGGCCAGGTTGCGGCCGACGCCGGCCTCGTTGCCGAGCGACCACATGATGATGCTCGGGTGGTTCTTGTCCCTTTCGACCATGCGACGCATGCGGTCGAGCAGCGCGTCGGCCCAGCGCGGGTCGTCGGTGGGGTTGCCGCGCCAGTCGACCTCGCCCATGCCGTGCGTCTCCAGGTCGCACTCGTCGATCACCCACAGGCCCAGCTCGTCGCACAGGTCGAGGAAGGCCGGGTGGGGCGGGTAGTGGCTGGTCCTGACGGCGTTGACGTTGTGCCGCTTCATCAGCAGCACGTCGTCGCGCATGGTCTCGTACGGGACCGCGCGGCCGTGCTCGGGGTGGAACTCGTGCCGGTTGACGCCCTTGAGCAGCAGCGGGCGGCCGTTGGCGAGCAGCACGCCGTTCTCGATGGAGATCGTGCGGAAGCCGACGCGCAGCCGCACCGTCTCCTCGGGGAACGTCACCACGGCGTCGTACAGGCGCGGGGTCTCCGCCGTCCACGGCTCCACGTCGAGCGTGACCTCGACGCCGGGCTCAAGGTCGGCGACACCGAGCTCGGGGATGCTGAGCCGGCCGCCCTCCCCCTCGAAGCTGAGCCTGCCGTCGTGGGTGGCGTGCACGAACACGTCGGCCGCCGAGCGGGTGAGCGTGACGTCGCGGAAGATGCCGGGCAGCCACCACATGTCCTGGTCTTCCAGGTAGCTGGCGGCCGACCACTGGTGCACCCGCACGGCCAGCACGTTGCGGCCGGGGCGCAGCCACGGCCCCGCGTCGAACTCGGCGGGCAGCCGGCTTCCCGTCCAGAAGCCGAGCTCGTGCCCGTTGAGCCAGACCCGGGCGAAGGAGTCGGCGCCCTCGAACCGCAGCCGGCCGCCGCTCCAGCCCTCGGGCAGGTCGAACACGCGGCGGTAGTCGCCGGTCGGGTTCTCGTCGGGGACGTGCGGCGGGTCGACGGGGAACGGGTAGTCGACGTTGGTGTACGCGGGCGCGCCGTGGCCGTGCAGCGGCCAGTGGGACGGCACCGGCAGGTCCTCCCAGCCCGAGTCGTCGTAGCCGGGCTGGGCGAAGTCGTCGGGGACGTTCGCGGTGGGTGAGAGGCGGAAGCGCCAGGTCCCGTTGAGATCCACGGTGGGCGCGTCGGAGCGGAGTGCTGCCCGGGGTTCGAGTAGGCCCGAACCGGGGGCGTAAGTTACGAGGTCCATCGCCGTCGAGCCTAGAGGTTCGAGAGCGTTTTGTGCAGCGATGAGGTTCCGTGTCCGTACCGGGCCGGCCGGGGTCAGGAGCGGGGGCCCAGGCCGTAGAGGCGGCGGGCGTTGTCGGCGCCGACCATGGCCGCCACCTTCATCGCCTGCTCGGGCGACCACTCCTCCTCCACCACGAACCCGCCCAGCACCCGGGCCATCGCCCGCCGCCACAGCACCGCCCCCAGGTAGTGCAGCTCGGCGGGCCCCCATGCGTCGGAGGAGTAGAGGATCTTGGCGAACGGCGCCGCCTCCAGGCTCTCGGCCACCACGGCCGCGCTGCGCGCCCCCGTGTAGTTCACGGCCAGGCCCACGTCGAAGAACACGTTCGGGTACGCCTGCGCGAGGAACCCCGCGTGCCGCTGATAGGGGTAGCAGTGCAGCAGCACCAGGGGCGTGCCGGACGGCTCGGCCCGCTCGATCAGCCCGCGCAGCAGCAGCGGGTCGGAGCGGCGCAGGTCGACGTCGGGGTCGCCGTAGCCGATGTGGAACTGCAGGGGCAGCCCCCGTTCGATCCCGGCCCAGATGAGGTGCCGCAGCAGCACGGGATCGGTCAGCCGCCCGCCGCCCTCGGCCAGCCACCGCCCGGCGGCCTCGGCGACCTCGGCGCCGTCCGGCGGGGCCGGGTCGAAGTCGAGGCCGCACCGGTAGGCGGCGATGGTCTTGAGCCCGCGGGCCGTACGGGTGCGCTCCCACAGCGCCTCGGCGAACCGGCCGGCGAACGCGGCCGCCTCGCACCCGCCCGCCGCCACCTGCTCGGCCACCGTCTCCAGGCGCACCACCTCGTCGGCCGGCACCCCGCTGACCTCCGCCATGCCGGAGGGTCCGAGCAGTTCCTCGCCCCGGTAGCCGGTCTCGACGAGGAAGTGCCCCACGCCGGCGGCGGTGAGCAGCCTCCGGTTGACCTCGTCCGCGCCGAGCCTGGCCCGGCGCGCGAGGTACTCCTCGGGCGTGCAGTGCGCCGTGAGCCCGAGCGCGGGCGCGCAGTGGCGCAGGATGGCGAAGCCGAGCTGCGAGTCGAACGGCGTCATCCAGTCCGGCACGGGACGGTCGGACTCGGTGATCATCTCCTCGAACGCCTTGCGCGACAGGTCGTGGGCCGAGGCCCCGTGGACGTGGTGGTCCACCAGCGGCAGCTCCTCGATGGCCTGGACGAATCCGGCGGGCACGAGGTCGAGTTCCGTGGACATCGATGGTCTCCTCCCCGGTGCCACGGTCTCCTACCCGGCCCCGCGCGCGCGACCCGACACGGCCGGGCCGGGCCCGTTCCGGGAACGATGCCGCCCCGCGGAGCGTCCCATGCATACGATGAACGCGTGTGTCAGGCGGACAGCACGGCGCGTGAGGGTGCCTGGGAGGCGGCATGCGAGACGATCCGCAGGTCGTGGCACTGGTCGTCAGGGCGCGCAAGGGCGAGCAGGACGCGTGGGACGACATCGTCGAGCGGTATTCCCCCCTGCTGTGGTCCGTCTGCCTGCGCTACCGCCTGAGCAACGCCGACGCGCTCGACGTGGCGCAGACCGTGTGGCTGCGCCTGGTCGAGCACTTGGCCGAGCTCCGGGAGCCGGCGGCGCTCCCCGGCTGGATCGCGATGGTCGCGCAGCGCGAGTGCCTGCGCCAGTACCGCCTGACGCGCCGCAGGCAGGACGCGGAGCAGGCGCTGGAGATCGACCTGAAGGACGACTCCGCCGTGGTGCACGAGGAGGTGGAGCGGGCCCAGCGGGACCTCGCGCTCCGGACGGCCCTGGCCCACCTGCCCGAATACTGCAGGACGCTGCTCGCCTGCTTCCTGAGCGAGACACCGCTGTCGTACGCGCAGATCAGCGAGCGGCTGGGGGTGCCGATCGGCGGCATCGGCCCGCAGCGGGCCCGGTGCCTGACGAAGTTGCGCCGCAGCCCGTATCTCAGCGGGTTCGTCGGCGCCGAGGAGGATTGAGCCCGGGCAGTCAGGCCGGCTCCGGCGGCACCCAGGCGGTCGTGAGGACCTGATCGCCGGAGATGCAGCGCAGGCGGAAGACGCCTGTGGGAGCCGGTCTGAGCGCGAAGCCCCCGGCGTCGTCCATCGGCGCGTTGATCACGTCGCCATCGGGCAGCTGACGCTCGACCGTGCCGGGGCACGGCGGCACGAGCTGCCCGACCAGCACGTCGGGGCCCACCTCGACCTCGATCGTGAACTCGCCGCCCGCCTCGAAGATCAAGGTGCGCGCTCCGCCTCTGGTGACCGGCACGAGGTCGTCGTCGTAGGCGGAGTCGTAGACCAGGGCCGCGAGCTCGGCGTCGGGATCGCGCCAGGTGAAGACCGCTTTGCCGGCCTCCACGAGCTCGGGCGGCACCGCGGCCGCGGCTCGGGCGGCGTCCCGGAGCGCGGCCAGGAGCCGGTCGTCGCCGGCCCACGGTGAGGTGGCCATGTCACTCATCCTGTTCGCGTCGTCGTGGTGGCCCGTCGTGCGGCCTGCCCGCACCGGCAATCCTCCTACGGGAGCGGCCCGCGCGGCTCTTCTGTGTCCTCATTTCTTCGGAGCGGGTGATCTCGCGGCTGATACGCCGGACGTCACGGCAGGATGAGCGCCTGCCCGACGCCCGGCAGGGCGGTCGCCTGGCTCAGCACGGCGTTCTTGGCGTCCTCCGGCTGCCCTCCGTTCCTGGCCAGGTGCTCGGCGATCATGCCCGCCACCAGAGGAGCGGCGAACGAGGTGCCGTCCCACCTGCTCATGCCCTGGAAGACCTGGACGGCGGGCTCCTTGGGCGGCTCCTGATAGACGTACTCGCCGTGCGCGTAGGCGTTGACCAGGCCCTCGCCGAGGGCGTACACGTCCACCCAGTCGCCGTAGTTGCTGAACCAGGCGCGGTGCACCTGGTCGGGGCCCAGCGCGCCGACGGACACGGCCCACGGGTAGGCCGCGGGATAGAACGGGCGGTCGGTGGAGTCGTTGCCCGCGGCGGCGACCAGCACGACGTCCGGGTGCCGCTCGTGGAAGACGTCGAAGCCGAGCGGGGTCCAGTTCCCGCGCGTGTACGTGCCGGCGGAGAGGTTCACGACGGCCGGCCCCTGCTGCTCGATCAGGTCCTCCAGCCGGGCGGCGATCGCGCTTTCGAGTTCGCCGCCCGACAGCGAGAAGTGGTCGGCCACGAACACGTCGGCCTGCGGGGCCATGCAGCGCGCGACGCCCGCGGCGAACGTCCCGTGCCCCGTGAACGGCGGGATGCGCGCCAGGCCGCTGGGCAGGATCGGGCCCAGCGCGTCGAGGTCTCCCTGGACGCCGGCCAGCCAGGCGGGCAGGGGGCCGTCCAGCAGGCCCGTGTCGGCCACCCCGATCAGGACGGGATTCGCCCCGGGCGCGGGCGGCCTCTGGGCGGGCCAGGGGCCGGCCGGGCTCCCGCTGGGCACCTCGGGCTCGGTGGCGGGGCAGAGCCTGGCGATGGTCACCACGTGGTCCGGGGTGGCCAGGGGAGGCTCGCCGCGGCGCGCCGGGTTGTCGTCGCCGAGCCGCTCGTCCAGCAGGTCCAGCGCCTCGGGAACGGTGAGCGAGCCCCGCTCGACGTCGTCGATGGACAGCACGGCCAGGTCGCCGTAGGCCGGTTCGTCCACGCGCAAGACGCCGGGGAGCAGCTCGCTGATCCGCTCCACGTTGCGGTCGCGGTTCCTGGTGAGCAGCCGCCGCGCGCGGTAGACGTAGTCGACGGCGCCGCCGGGGGCGAGGGCGACGTCGATCTCGATGCCCTCCGTGGCGAACGTCCTCTGCAGGAGGCGGTACTGCGCGGCGAAGACGGCGTCCATGCCGGTCCTTTCTCGTCGGTCTCACCTGCCACTGTTTTCATCGACCTGGAGCTTGCACTCGGTACAGAGGTCGTCGAAAGTCGTGGGCATGGCTGCCGAACCCGCGGAGACCGGGACGACGGAGCTGCTCTCCCTCGCGCTTTCCCGTCCCTACGAGGCGCTGGAGCGGGCGCGAGACCTGCTGGAGGCGGGGCTTCCCGCCCTGGAGGCGTCGGTGGCGCGGCAGGCCGTCGGCATCGTCCTGCGCGAGTTCGGCGACATCGACGCCGCCGTGGAGGAGCTGCGGGCGGCCAGGGACCTGGCGCGTGCGTCGGGATCGCCCGAGCGGGAGGCCGACGTCCTGGCGACGCTCGGCGTGGCGCTGGTGTTCGCGGGGCGCACGGCCGCGGGCCGCGCCGCGCTCAACGCCGCCGCGCAGCGCTCGACCGGCCTGCTGCGCGGCCGGATCCTGCTGCGGCGCGGCGGCGTCCTGCTGGCGCTCGGCGAGCACCGCGCGGCGCTGCCGGATCTGAACACCGCGATCGCCGTGCTGCGTTCGGAGGGCGACCTGCTGTGGGAGGCCAGGGCCCGCACCGAGCGGGCGTTCTGCTCCCTCGCGCTCGGCTCGGTGCGGTCGGCGGTCACGGATCTGGGCCGGGCCGAGGAGCTGTTCATCCGCACCGGGCAGGAGCTGGAGTCCGTGGACGCCATCGTGCACCGCGGGGTGCTCGCGCACCGCATCGGCGACCTGCCGGCCGCGCTGTCCTGTTTCGACGCCGCCGCCGAGCGCTACGCCCGGCTCGGCACGGCGGACCCGGCCCTGAGCGTCCACCGGTGCGCGGCGCTGCTCGCGGCCGGGCTGGCCGAGGAGGCCCTGGACGAGGCCGACGCCGAGATCGACCGGCTGGAACGCGTCCGGGGGGCGCCGCTGAAGCGGGCCGAGCTGCTCCTGGCGGCGGCCGAGTGCGCACTGGCGGCCGGCCGGCCCGCGGCCGCGATCGACCGGGCCCGCGCCGCCGCCCGGCTGTTCGGGCGGCAGCGGCGGCCCTGGTGGCGCGTGCACGCCCGGCTGGTGCTGGCCCAGGCCGGGTTCGCCGCGGGGCCGCCGAGCGAGTCCCTGCTCAGGGACGCCGCCGGATGCGCACGCGAGCTGACCGCGCTGTCCTCCTCGCGCCTGCCGCTCAGCCGGCTGGTGGCCGGACAGATAGCGCTCGCGCTGGGCAGGACGGAGGAGGCCGAAGAGCACCTGGGCGTCGCGGCCGAAGCGCGGCGCAGGGGGCCGGCGCTCTCCCGCACGGCGGGGTGGCTGGCGGAGGCGCTGCGGGCGGAGGCGGCCGGCGACCATCGCCGTCTCATGCGGGCGTGCCGGCGTGGCCTGGAGCTGATCAACGAGCATCGGGCCACGCTGGGCTCGTCGGAGCTGCGGGCGCAGGCCGGCGCGCACGGCGCCGAGCTGGCCGGGCTGGCGCAGCGGCACGCGCTGCGCCTGAACCGGCCCCGCCTGCTGCTGGCCTGGAGCGAACGGTGGCGGGCCGGCGCGCTCGTCCTCCCGCCCGTACGGCCGCCCGACGACGAGGACCTGCAGGCCGACCTCGCCGCCATGCGCATGGTGACCAGCCGGCTGGACGAGGCCCAGGCGCGGGGGCTCCCGACCGCCGCGCTGCGGCGCGAGCAGGTACGCCTGGAGCGGGCGGCCAGGGCGAGGACGCGGCGCGCCCAGGGCTGTGACCGGGTCGTGCCGTTCTCCTTCGACCTGCCGAGGCTTCGCGAGGAGCTGGGCGAGCGCCGGCTGCTGGAGCTCGTCGACGTGGCCGGTGAGCTGCACGTCCTGGTCTGCGCAGGCGCGGGGCCCGTCAGGATGGTCGCCGCGGGCCGTACGGAGGAGGCGGGGCGGCAGGTCGACCTGGTCAGGTTCGCTCTGACCCGGCTGGCGCACGGGCGTTCGAGGCTGACGCCCGAGCAGCTCCTCGGCCAGCTCGACGCCGCGGGGCGGGCGCTCGAACGGCTGCTGCTCGGGGAGGCGGTGCGGCTGCTCGGCGACCGGGAGGTGGTCATCGTGCCGCCCGGCCGCCTGCAGGCCGTTCCCTGGGCGCTGCTGCCCGCCCTGCGGGATCGGGTGGTGAGCGTGGCGCCCTCGGCGGCGTTCTGGCTGCGGGCGCGCGGGACGGCGACCGCGGGCACAGGGGTGGCGCTCGTCCGCGGCCCCGGTCTGGCGTCGGAGGGCGCCGAGGTGGCGCACATCGCCCGGGACCTCCGTGACGCCGCGCGGGCCCCGGTCTCCCCCGAGGTGGCGCCGGTCGTGCTCGGTGGAGGCACCGCGACCATCGCCCGCGTCCTGGAGGCGATGGACGGGGCGCGGCTGGCGCACATCGCGGCCCACGGCGTCTTCCGCACCGACAACCCGCTGTTGTCCTCGCTGCGGGTCGACGA
Organism: Nonomuraea sp. SYSU D8015; assembly: GCF_008065375.1. Classification (GTDB taxonomy): domain Bacteria; phylum Actinomycetota; class Actinomycetes; order Streptosporangiales; family Streptosporangiaceae; genus Nonomuraea. The sequence continues at coordinate 222,893 of NZ_VJYI01000010.1, read as the reverse complement.
CGGCCCGCTGACCGTCTACGACCTCGAACGCCTCCGCCGGGCGCCCCGGCACGTCGTGCTGTCGAGCTGCGACTCCGGCCGCGCCCGTGCGGCGGGCGCGGACGAGCTGCTGGGCCTGGCCGCTTCTCTCATGCAGCTCGGCACGGCGGGCATCGTGGCGAGCGTGGTCCCGGTGAACGACGTCGCGGTCGTCCCGCTCATGATCGCTCTCCACCGGGGGCTGCGGGCCGGGGCGCGCCTGCCGGCCGCCCTGCACGAGGCCGCCCGCGCCACCGCCCACGACCCCGTGACGACGGCCACCGGATGGTCGTTCCTCTGCCTCGGCGCCGGCTGACCCCAGCCGGCGCGCCGCCGCCCCGGTTGACCACACCGGCCGGCAGGCGCACACCGCCCCGCCCACACACGCCACCGGCCGGACAAGGGCTTGGGGGAACGGCCCCTCTGTGCCTGCGCCTCCTCCTGCCATGCTCACGCGGAGGGTGGCCGCCTCACGGTTGGGCGCGGCCTCCAAGAGGGCCGTAGCCGCGACCGCCCGTGACACCGGACGGAGGACGCCTCAGCCCTCTGGGGCGGGACGTTGCCGCGGCCGCTCACGTACTGAGCGGCAGCGGCGGGCGAAGCAGGTCAGGCGGCGGCCCTGGCGCTCAGCGCCACCGTGGCCTGGCGTGTCACGCCGCTCACCGTGACGGCGACCGTCACCCGTCCCTCGCGGAGGGCGGTCAGGGTGCCGGCGGCCGGGTCGAGCACGGCCACGTGCCACGGCTTGGCCGAGCGGCGGGTGCCGACGTGCAGGTTCGGGGAGCCGGACCAGGTCGCCGAGACCGGGTACGCGGCGGGCACCGTCCTGCTCCCCTGCTTGACCGCGGCCGTCACCGGGGCGGGCGTGCCGGCGGCGACCGTGGCCGGGGCGGTGAGCACGAGATCGTCCACGTGCGGGCGGACCTGCGTGCCGATCCAGTCGGGCGCGTCCGTGAACCAGTTGCGCCTGACGTGCTCGGCCTCGGCCCGGCTCACCGGGTCGACGCCCCACAGCGACCAGCCGGTGAAGCCGCCGTCGTCGGGCGCGGTGGCGGGGTTCTTGCCGGAGTTGCCGTTGATGAAGTACGGCACCGCGTCCACGCGCGCCGCGTGGAACGTCCCGACGTGCGCCCCGATGAACGCCGCGCCCTTGCCGGTGTCACGCTGGAAGTCGGCGAGCCAGCCCTCCACCAGCGCGGCCTCCTTGCGGTCGCCGAGCTGGCTGCCCTTGCCGGGCGTCGGGTCGCGCGGCGGCACGTGGAACAGTACCGCGACCGACCCCACGGAGGCGTCCGAAGCCGCCTTGTCCAGCTCGGCACGGAGCATCGCCACCTGGTCGTAGCCGCCGCCCCTGAGGTTCAGGCGCGAGGTGTCCAGGGTGATGAAGCGGGTGCCCTTGTGGTCGAACGTCCGATACGTGTCGCCGAAGGCGGCCTTGAAGTTGTCGATCTTGCCGCCCATGACCTCATGGTTGCCGGGAATGTAGTGATATTTCAGCTCCCCGCCGAGTTCCTCGTCGAGGATCCGCTTGGCCAGCGCGAAGTCCTCCGGCGACGCCTCGTCCACCAGGTCGCCGTTGATGACCAGGAAGTCGGGCCGGGCCGCCTTGATCTCGCGCAGCGTGCGGCGGGCGTTCTTGACGATGTCGCTGTCGGGAGCCCTGGCCACGAACTGCGCGTCCGACATGACCGCGAACCGCCACGGCATCGCGGCCACCGAGTCCTTGACCACCGGGTCGGCGACCTTGGGCGCGGCGGGCGCGGACACCGCCGGGGGCACCTTGGCGACCAGGCCGTCGATGAGGATCTCGTTGGTGTACCTCGCCTCCGCCTTGGTCTCGGCCACGTAGAAGCGCCGCAGCTTGAGCGGGTAGTTGACGCCCGGGGGCACGGTGAACTCGACGAACCTCCACCCGGTCCACGTCATGTACGGCCCGCGCAGGATCTGCGACTGCCCGAGCGCGTCGTAGAACTCCAGGCTGGGCCACTCACCCTTGCCGGTGGAGTGGATCCAGAGCCCGAACCCCTGCGGCTGCCCGTCCACCACGATCTGCTGCGGCGGGCTGGCGTAGGCGGCGCGCGTGGCGGTCGAGGTGGTGAAGTCGTACGACAGCTTGAGCCCGCCGCCGCTCTGGCCGGGCGCGGCCGACAGGGAGCCGGTGGCGCGGGCGGCGGCGAACGTCCACTTCGCGGCGTCCTCGAAGTCGGCGACCGGCTTCTCCTCGAACCCGACGGTCACCGGCACGGCGGTGCCGATCTTGCCGACGCGGGCGGTGATGAGCCCGGATCCGGTGGCCTGCCTGGCCTTGACGGTGAAGGAGCCGTGGTCGTCCGCGGTGACCTCGAACAGGTTCTTGTCGTAGTCGAGCGTGAGGTCGGCCGGCTCGATGGGCGCGGAGTTGCCGTTGCGGTCGTAGCCGACCACGCCGAACCTGGCGGTGCCGCCGGCGCCCGCCATGCCGAGCCGGTCCGCGGTGACGCCGAGCCGCTGGAGGGGCTGGAGCACGGTCAGCTCGATGGTGCCCTTGGCGCCGCCGCGCGAGGCGGTGACGGTGGTCTGACCGGGCACCAAAGCATGAAATTTCCCGTTCCGCACCACGCCGTGGACGGCCGGGTTCGCCCGCCACGACGGGGTGCCGGCGGCGGGGCCGTACGTCTCGTCGTACCCGGCTGCCGTCAGCCGCCTGGTGAGACCGGGGAAGACGCGGTCGGGGCGGCCACCCGCGACGGGGGCGGCGCCGGGCGCCCTGGCCGGGTCACCGGCGGTCTCCACCCAGAAGCCCTTCAGCCTGCCGCTGCCCTCGGGCGCGTAGAGCGCCAGGCCGTTGGGGACGGGACGCTCGCCTCCGTCGGAGGGGCTGTTCTCGACCTGCACGTCGGCGGCGCCGGGCTCGCGGGCCAGCAGCGTGGAGGAGCCGCCGCCGTCGAGGTTGAGCGCGTTCGCGGCGCCGAGGCCGACCATCATGGCGGCGAGCTCGTTGAGCGTGACGCCGCGGCTGTCGGCCTGGCGGCCGTCCACGGTGAGGAGGTACATCTTCCTGCCGTCGGCGGAGAAGCCGACGGCGGTGCGGGGGTGCGCGGCCGGGTCGGTGGAGTTCTGGGCGACGCCGTCCTTGACCAGCACCCAGTTGCCGCCCACGGCCGCCTTGACCGTGCTGCCGTCGGACGACTTGGGCTGGTATTTCACGTCGACGCGGTCGCCGGTCTTCAACGCGGACAGCGCCGCCGCGCCGGCGTCGCGGCCGAGCAGGATCGTGGTCCCGGCGGGGATCGGCCCGTTCCCGGCGGCGGTGCGGACCTCGGTGACCATGCCGTTCACCAGCACGACCTCGGCGACGGACGTGGCGCCCTCGACGGCGCGGGCCCTGTTGTAGGAGCCCCACAGCGGCGTGAACAGCCCGACGCCGCCGCCCTGCACGATCTGGTTGAACTGGGTGAGCTTGATCGGCGAGCCGCCGGCCGGCGTGGCCGTCCCCTCGAAGTACATCTTCAGCACGCGCCCGACGCCGTCGCCGGTGATCGCGACCGCGTTCTCGTGCCCGGCGACCGGCGACTGGACGAGATCGCCGTTCTGCACGCCGATGCCCTGGGCGGCGCCGGAGCGGTTGATGTCGAAGAAGTCGCCGTTGACGGCCGCGACGGCGCGGGAGCGCTTGGCGGGCCCGGACAGCGGCTCGGTCTTGGACACCTCGCCGGAGAACACGTAGTCCGCCTTGGCGCCGCCGAGGTCGGCGGTGATGGCGTCCGCGCGCAGCCAGCCGAGCGCGTCGTAGGTGTCGAACGAGGTCAGCGAGATGCCGGGGGCCACCGGCCGGGTCCTCGTGGCGGTCTCCAGCCGCTGCTGCCCGGCGGCGGCCCGGGCCAGCAGCGTCGACGGCGGCGGATAGGACGACGCCTCGAGGGCGTCCTCTGCGGGTGGTACGGGGTCGGCCTGCGCGGGCGCGGGGATGAGGGCCAGGGGGCCTAACAGCAGCGCGGCGGCGGCCGCCATTCGGAGGGTCTGCACGACCGAACTCAATCGCTCGTGGATATAACTTTCAAGACTTGACGGTGAACCAAAAGAAAATTTCAGGATCACGCCGCCGTCTTGATCCTGATCAGCCCGTCGAGCGCGTCCTCGTAGAGCGGGTCGAGCCAGTAGCCGGAGTGCCCGCGCGTCTCCTCCGGCGGCCATCCGGGCCGCCGGGGCGGATCCCAGCAGAACCGGTCCACGGGCTCGCCGCCGTCCGGCCCGCCGGCGAGGGGGTCGACGCGCCGGAAGACGGGGCCGCCGATGGGGTCGCTGAGCCGGTAGAGGTTGTACCAGGCCACCGAGTCGCGCACGGCGGCGAGGCCGGGCGTGCCGAAGTAGGCGGGGAAGAAGGCCGCGTACAGGCGGCGCAGCGGCGAGCCGTGGGTGAGCAGGCCGACGCGCCGCCGCACCTCAGGCCTGAGCTGCAGCACCAGGGCGGCGGCGATGACGCTGCCCTGGCTGTGCCCGGAGACGATCACCTGGTCCCGCTCGGTCCTGGCGAGCCGGCCGACGCGTGCGACCAGCTCGGGGACGACGCGCTCGGTGTAGCAGGGCGGGGCGAGCGGGTGGACGGCGCGGGGCCAGAACGTGCACACGTCCCAGACGATGCCGATCGTCCTGCGCAGCCGGGAGTCGCTGTACGTGCGGCGGCCGAGCAGCACCAGGCCCGCGACCAGCGCGATCAGGGCCCAGCTCCCCGCCGAGGCCAGCAGCCCGGCCACGCCGTCGGCCGGAGGGAGCAGCCGCAGCCGGTGGATCACGGTCACCGCGGCGAAGCCGGTCACCCCGAGGCCGCTGATCACGGCCAGCACGAGCCCTGCCCGGTCGGTGAGCGCGGCGAGCGCCCACTGGGCCGCCACCGCGCGGCAGTGCCGGTGGCCGTAGTAGTGGGTCAGCCGCGGCGCGAGCCTGGCAGTCTCGGCGGCGCGGATCAGGTGGAGGACGGCTGCGACGGCGAGGACGCCGAGCAGCAGGACGGGCACCAGGGCGGCCGTCCACCAGACATGGTCGTCGAGGAAGAGCTTGCCACCGAGCGGGCCCGGCCCTGCCCCGGCACCAGGCCCCGCCGCGATGCCAGGCCCGGCCGCGGTGCTGGGCTCGTCGAAGTAGGAGGCGGTCGAGAACAGCACGCCGAGCACGATGAGGTTCGCCGCGCCCGCGGCGGCCATGAGCACGAACCAGCCCGCGAGCCCGCCCAGCGCCCGCCGCTCGATCGGATCCCGCCGCCCGCGCGGCCGGTCCATGACGGCGAGCACGGACGTGGTGATCAGGATGAACAGCCCGAGCCCGACCATGACCACCGAATGGATCGTTCCAACACCGGGGCCGGGCAGTCGCCGTCCGGGCGCCCCGGGCCCCATCCCGGCCAGGGCCAGCGCGATCGTGGCCGCGAAGACGAGCGGAGCGGCCACCCGCAGGACGTGGCACGAGCCCGTCAGCCACGCCGGCGGACGCACGCCGGAGTGCGGGTCCAGCCGCCTGGCGATCCAGGGCAGCACGACCAGCACCGCGGCGGCGAACTGGACGCCGGCGTTGGCGGCCGTCAGCGCGAGCCCCTGCCGGATGCTCGCGAACGGCGCGGACACGGCCAGCCCGATCGAGGCGAGGGCGAAGGCGACGTGCACCACCCTCAGCCGCCACACCGGCGCACCGCCGTGCCACAACCGCGGCCGGGCCAGGAGCACACCGGCACGCGCACCCCCGCTCGCCGGGGCACGAGCCCTGTCGGGCGGCGGGCCCCATTCCTGCGGGATGACGGCCTGCTCGTCGCGCCGCCAGGTGCGCCGCCCCAGCCACCACAGCAGCACGACGACCAGGAGCGGCGCGAGCGCGGTGACCGCCAGCCGCTTCGACGGCTCGTCGCCCCACACCGTGCCCAGCCATCGCGCCCAGAAGGGAGCGCCGTCGTGGGTGCAGGCCCGTCCCGCGGCCGTGCACTGCCAGCCGACGAGGTCGACGGCCGCCCCGGTGACGGCGCCGACGAGCGTGCCGGTGAGCAGCAGCGCGAACAGCCGCTGGGCCGCCTCGGTGACGTGCCGCAGCCAGGCGCCGCGTGGCGGCCTGGGGAGCATGAAGTAGGACAGATTCGCCAGGGAGAACGGCAGCAGGGGCAGCCAGAGCGCGATCGTGCGGCCGCCGGAGGTGAGGCCGCCCCACGCGTACGCCTCCCGGCGGCGCACGCCGGGAACGTCCGCGTCACCGCCGGACGGCCGCCCGTCCGGCCACCAGCGCCGGTAGAACCCGGTGACGCGGTCGCCGGCGACGCGCCGGGGGTGAGGGTGGTTGAGCATGTCCTCCGGCGGCGTGCCGGACACGCCGTGCACGCGCAGCTCGGTCACGCCGCCGCGGGTCTCGTCGAGGAATCCGTCCATGCCGCCAGGATCCCGCCGACCCTATCGTCACGTACAGTAGTCAATCGATTACGATTTGGTGGCTCCCGCTGTGAGGCCGGTGATCAGGTGGCGCTGGACGAGCAGGAAGACGACGCCGGCGGGGATCGCGATCAGCACCGCGGAGGCGGTCATCAGCCCCCAGTCCGACCAGTGCTGGCCGATGAAGTGCTGCAGGCCGGCGCCCAGGGGCTGCCTGTCCTCCTGCGACATGAACACGGTGGCGTAGCCGACCTCGCCCCACGCGGTCATGAAGCAGTAGAACGCGGTCACCGCGATGCCGGGCCGGGCCAGCGGCAGCGCCACCCGCCAGAACACCCCGAAGGGGGTCAGCCCGTCGACGAGCCCGGCCTGGTCGATCTCCACCGGGACGGTGTCGAAGTAGCTCTTCATCATCCAGGCGCAGAACGGCACCGCGATCGTCAGGTACGCGATCACCAGGCCCGGGATCTGGTTGAGCAGCCCGAGCCCGGCCATCAGGTTGTACAACGGCACGATGAGGATGGCCACCGGGAACATCTGGGTGATCAGCAGCAGCCACATCACGCTCCGGTGCCCGAGGAAGCGGAAGCGGCTGACCGCGTAGCCGGTGGTGGCGGCCAGGAACACCCCGGCCACCATGGTCAGCCCGGCGGTCAGCACGCTGTTGAGCAGCCACTGCGGGAACTGCGTCCCGGTCAGCACCCGCGCGTAGTTGTCGAGCGAGGCGTCGTCGAACAGCCGCAGCTCGGTCGACAGCCATCCGTCGCGGGGTTTGAGCGACGTCAGCACCAGCCACACGACAGGGAACAGGCTGATCGCCACCGCGACCAGCAGGCCGGCGTGCAGGCCGATGGAGGCCAGCGGCCCGCGCTCGCCACGTCGTCGGTAGCTCACGCGTTTCATCACCAAGGGTCTCCTTGCGCGCGCAACGTCCTGCGGTAACCGATGGCCAGCACGACCAGCATGGCCAGGATGATCACGCCCCAGGCGGCCGAGCCGGAGTAGTTCCGGACGCCGGAGAACGCCTCACGGAAGGCGTAGGTGACCAGGATCTCCGTCTCGCTGCCCGGCCCGCCGCGGGTGACCAGGTAGATGATGGGGAACATGTTGAACGTCCAGATCGTCCCGAGCAGGATGACCGTGGACGACACCTGGCGCAGCCCGGGCAGCGTGATCGCCACGAACCGCTGCCAGGGGCTCGCCCCGTCCACCTCGGCGGCCTCGTACAACTCGGCCGGGATCGACTGCAGGCCGCCCAGCAGCGCGACCATCATGAACGGCACCCCGATCCACACGTTGACCGTGATCACGGCGATCTTCGCCGTGGTCGGATCGTCCAGCCAGCCCACCCCGGACAGCCCGGCCATCCTCAGCAGCCCGTTGATCACGCCATAGTCGCTGTTGTAGAGGTAGCGCCAGATGAACGCGGCCACGAACGCCGGCACCGCCCACGGCAGGATGAGCAGCACCCGGTAGACGGAGCGGAAGCGCAGCCGGCGGTTGAGCATGACGGCCAGGCCGAGGCCGATGCCGTAGTGCGCGGCCACGCACGCCACCGTCCAGATCACGGTCCAGGTCAGCTTCTCCCAGAACAGGCCGCTGGTCAGGATGGCGACGTAGTTGTCCAGGCCGACGAACTCGTACGTGGCCGGGATGACGTTCACGCCGATGGTGCGGCCGATGTTGGCCTCGGTGGCGTCCGTCAGCGACAGGTACACCCCGCGCGCCAGCGGCCAGCCGATCAGCACCAGCATGACGACGGCCACCGGAGCGATCATCGCCCACGCGTACCAGTGGGCGGACCACGGCCTCTCCCGGCGACGGCCGCGAGCGGCCCGCTCGGCGGCCGTGACCCGCCCGGTCGACACCGTCACCGGTCAGCTCCAGCCCTTCATGATCCCGCGGTATTTCTCGTCGACCTTCTTGAGCATGTCCGCGGGCCCTGACTGGCCGCCGACCAGCGTCTGGTAGCCCTCCAGCAGCGGCTGGAACAGCTGGCCGCCCTCCGGGATCCACGGTCGCGGCACCGCCGTGTCCATGATCGGCTTGAACACCGCCACGTCGGAGTTGCCCTGGACGTCCGGGTTCGCGTACGCCGACGTGCGGGTCGGCAGCAGGCTGATCTCCTTGGCGATCTTCGCCTGGGCGTCCACGGTGGTCATGAACCGGACGAACTCGTACGCGGCCGGGATGTTCTTCGAGCCGGCGTAGATGGCCAGGTTCCAGCCGCCGGTGGGCGCCGCGGCCTTGACCGATCCGGCGGGGACGGGGGCGATGCCCAGGTTCTTCTTGTCCTGGAACTCCTTGCCCTGGTAGATCTCCGACAGCGCCCAGGGCCCGTTGTAGATCATCGCGGCCTTGCCCTCTTTCAAGGCCGTCATCGCGTTGGCGTAGCTCTCGGTCGTGGCCGGCTTGGGGGCGGCGCCGGAGCTGATCAGGTCGGCGACGGTCTCCATCGCCTTCACGTTCGCGGGCGAGTTGACCACGATCTTCTTGTTGGACACGTCCAGGAGGTCGCCGCCCTCGCCGTACATGAACGGCAGGAGGAAGTAGGAGTCGACGTTGAGGGCGAGCCCCTCGGCGCCGGTCTTGGCCTTGACGTCCAGCGCGGCCTGTTTGAGCTCGGCCACGGTCTTGGGCGGCTCCTCGTGGCCGGCCTCCTTCAGCAGCCGCTTGTTGTAGATCAACGCCAGAGTGTCGGTGACCTGCGGCACGGCGTACGTCTTGCCGTTGTACTTCGTGCTGCTCAGCGGCCCCGCCAGGAAGTCGTCCTGCCGGTCGACCGCCCGCGTGCCGTCCAAGGGCTGCAGGTATCCCAGGGACGCGAACTGCGACGTCCAGGCCACCTCAGAGCGGATCACGTCCGGCGCGCCCGTCCCGGCCTGCGCCGCCGTCTGGAACTTGTTCTGGGCCTGGTCCGACGGCACGTTCACATAGTTGACCTTGATGCCGGGGTACGCCGCCTGGAACTCCTTGATCAACGCCTGGAACGTCGGCCCTTCGCTCTCCGGCCGCGTCGTGTCCCACCACGTCACCTCGCCGGTGATCTTCGACGGGTCGGTGACCGGCGGGGCGGAGGCGGCCGGTTCGCCGCCGCCGCCGCAGCCGGAGATCGCCAGGGTGAACGCCGCAACGGCCGCCGCGGCGGGTAAAAGTCGTGGCATGTCCGCTCCTCACAACTCGATCGGACGTGGAGTCAGCCGGAGGGTACGCCGCCGTCCAGCGCCCGGGGTAGAGGCGAACGCAAGGATTCTGCAAGTTGTTACATTCCTCGGACCTCGCCTTTCAGAAACTTCCCGAAAGAGTTGCAATGATCGCGCTCCGCGCGTGGCTTCCCCGCCGGTGGGAACCATGACGGGGTGTTTCCGACCAACGCCAGAGCCCACTGGATCGACCGCGACACCGTGGCCTGGCAGGTCGAGCCGTCGCTGAGCCACTCCCTGGCCTGCAGCGCGACAGGCGGACTCGCCTTCGACGACGGCGAGCTCACCGGCGACGACCTGCGGCTCATCCGCCTGACCCCTGGCACGCTCACCGAACGGCAGCGGCGGGCGTGGCCGCACCTGGCCGCGTACACCGCGCTCAAGGTGGACCCGCGCGACGCCGGGCTGGTGAGGAAGGCGCTGCGCGGCCAGATCGCGGCCGTGGCGCGGGACGCCGCGGGCACGGTGCTCACGGTGACGGGCGTGCAGATCCCCGGCGTGCTCGACGACCTGTACGCCGCGGCGGCCACCGCGCCCCTCGGCCCCACCGGCCGGTTCCTGCCGAAGCTGTCGCTGTGGGCGCCGACCGCGCAGAAGGTCGAGCTGGTGCTGCACGCACGCGGCCGCCGCAGCGTGCGCCGGATGCGCCGCGACGACCGGACCGGCATCTGGTCGGTGCGCGGGCGGCCGTCCTGGCGGGGCCGCGACTACACGTTCCTCGTCACCGTCTACTCCCCCGCGCACTGCGAGGTCGTCACCAACGAGGTCACCGACCCCTACAGCCTCGCCGTGGCCCCGGACGGCGTGCGCAGCAGGCTCGCCGACCTGGACGCGGCCGCGCACAAGCCGCCCGGCTGGGACCGGCCGGCCAAGCCCCCTCCTGTGCCGCAGCACCGGGCGGCGATCTACGAGCTGCACGTGCGCGACTTCTCCGCCGCCGACGCCACCGTCCCGGCGGAGCTGCGCGGCACGTACCTGGCCTTCGACGCCGGCACCGCCGGGGACACCGCCGGGACGCGGGAGCTGCGGGCGCTGGCCGCGGACGGGGTGACGCACGTGCACCTCCTGCCGGTGTTCGACTTCGCCACGGTCCCCGAGCGCCGGGCCGACCGGACCGAGCCCGGCTGCGACCTGGCCGCGCTGCCCGCCGACTCCGACCGCCAGCAGGAGTGCGTCGCGCGCACGGCCGCGACGGACTCCTACAACTGGGGCTACGACCCGCTGCACTACAGCGTGCCCGAGGGCTCGTACGCGACCGACCCGGACGACCGGATCAGGGAGTTCCGCGCCATGGTGGCCGCGCTCAACCGGGCCGGGCTGCGCGTGGTGATGGACGTGGTCTACAACCACACCCACTCCACCGGCGTGCTCGACCCGATCGTGCCCGGCTACTACCACCGGCTGCTCGAGGACGGCTCCGTGGCCACCTCCACCTGCTGCGCCAACACCGCACCCGAGCACCTGATGATGGGCAGGCTCGTGGTCGACTCCGTCGTCACGTGGGCGCGGCACTACAAGATCGACGGCTTCCGCTTCGACCTGATGGGCCACCACCCGAAGGCCAACATCCTCGCCGTGCGGGCCGCCCTCGACGCGCTGACCGTGGCGGAGCACGGCGTGGACGGAAAGTCGATCATCCTGTACGGCGAGGGCTGGAGCTTCGGCGAGGTCGCCGGCGACGCCAGGTTCGAGCAGGCCACGCCGGCGAACCTGGCCGGGACCGGCATCGGCACGTTCGCCGACGGGCTGCGGGACGCGGTGCGCGGCGGCGGCCCGTTCGACGCCGATCCGCGCGTGCAGGGCTTCGGCTCCGGCCTTGCGGGCGCGCCCAACGGCTCCCCCGCCAACGGCACGGCCGAGGAGCAGCGGGCCCGGCTGGCCGCCTACTGCGACCTGATCAGGATCGGGCTGACCGGGAGCCTGCGCGACTACGTGCTGCCCTCCGGCCGGAAGAGCTCGGAGATCGGCCACAACGGCTCCGCGGCGGGGTACGCGGCCGCGCCGGGCGAGGCGGTCACGTACGTGGACGCGCACGACAACGAGACGTTGTTCGACGCGCTGGCGTACAAGCTGCCGCAGGCCACCCCGATGGCGGACCGGGTGCGCATGCAGGTGCTGTCGCTGGCCGCGGCCCTGCTGTCGCAGGGGACGGCGTTCGTGCACGCGGGCAGCGAGCGGCTGCGCTCGAAGTCCCTCGACCGCAACTCCTACGACTCCGGCGACTGGTTCAACCGGCTGCTGTGGGACTGCTCGGCGGGCAACGGGTTCGGCGCCGGCCTGCCGCCCCGGGCGGACAACGAGGCCAGGTGGCCGTACGCGCGGCCGCTGCTGGCCGACCCGGCGCTGCGGCCCGGCTGCGAGGCGATCGACGCCGGCCGGGCCCGCTGCGGCGAGCTGCTGCGGATCAGGTCCTCGACGCCGGCGTTCGCCCTGGGGTCGGCGGACGAGGTGCGGCGGCGCCTGTCGTTCCCGGCCGCGGACGACGGCGTGATCACCATGCACGTGGACACGACCGGCCTCGACCCGCGCTGGAGGTCGGTCACCGTCGTCTTCAACGCCACCCCGTCGGCCTGCGCGCAGCCGATGGCGGCGCTGGCGGGGCAGGACGTGGCGCTGCATCCCGTGCAGGCCGCCTCCGCCGATCCGGTCGTGCGGGAGTCGGCGTTCGATCGCGCCACCGGCGCGCTGACCGTGCCGGCCCGCACGGTGGCGGTGTTCGTCGGCTCGTGACGTTTCGTGGCCGCGAATCCGGGCAGCGAGTTTAATCCCTGGCGTTGTGGCGCAGGAGGGCGCAGACTGGATAGACCGCGATCGCGTGGAGCAGTGGAGCATCCGTGGACAATCACCTTGATCACATGCCGGTCCTGTCCCGCGGCAGGCATCGCAATCCGAAACGCGGTGCCTGTTTCATGGAACTGGCCTCCTACCTAGCCGGGGAGCGGTGGAGCGACCATCCGGCCTGCACGCATCCGCTGCTGGCCGCGCTCGCCCGCCTGGTCAACGACAACGTCAGCGACGAGAGCCGGGCCAAGCTGGTCGGGCTCGTCCCGTCGATCATCGGCCTGGCGAGCGACGACCTGCGCGTGGACGCGCGGATCGCGCTGCGCTGCGCCACGACGGCCCTGCCGGTGGCGGCGGCCGAGCGCCAGCTCGCGCTGGCGGTGTCGGTGCTGGCCGCCGAGGAGATGCTGGCCAGGCTCGACGGCGCCCCGTCCGGGCGGCTGAGCGAGCCGAGCCGCCGGGCGATGGAGGAGGTCCCGCACGCGGCCGAGCAGGCCAGGCGCTTCAGCCGGGCGGCCAGGATCACCGAGAAGGGGTTCCGCAGGTACGCCGCGCCCAACGCGGTGCAGCTGTCTGTGGTCGGCATCGTCCAGGCCTGCATCCCCGACCCGGACGCGCTGCTGCGGCGGCTGCTGGAGGAGGCGATCGCCGACTGCGCCGCCTTGATACGCGGCCCGGAGACGGAGAGCGCGACGGCCGTCACCGCCCCGGCCCACGTCTGAACCGGCCCAACGAAATCCCCCGCCTCGTCTCCAGGCGGGGGATTTCGCATGCTGGGGCGCCCCCTCGATCACGGTAAGCGATCGGCCCTTTCCATTTCGGCCTTTTCGCAGGTCAGGCAAGCCTCTCCTTCGTTGCGGATCTTGGCGACATATGCCTAAATTCTGGACAAGGACCCCCTTAAGCGGAGGAATTGCATGACCATCGAGCTCGATCGGCCGTACTCTCCCGAACGGCACCACGGCCACCGGGACGTCACCGGCGGCTGGCTGCGTCCGGCGGTGTTCGGGGCCATGGACGGGCTCGTGTCCAACTTCGCGCTGATCGCCGGGGTGGTGGGGGCCGCCGGCCCGGGGCGGGCCGCGGTGCTGGCCGGTTTCGCGGGGCTGGCCGCCGGGGCGTTCTCGATGGCGGCCGGCGAGTACACGTCGGTGAAGTCGCAGACGGACCTGATGCGGGCGGAGATCGCGGTGGAGCGGCGCGAGCTGGCCCGCAATCCGGAGGGCGAGCAGGCCGAGCTGGCCGCGCTCTACCGCTCGCGCGGCCTCGACGCCGACCTGGCGCAGCGGGTGGCCGAAGGGCTGTCGGCCGACCCTGAGCAGGCGCTGCGGGTGCACGTGCGCGAGGAGCTCGGTGTGGACCCCGACGACCTGCCCTCGCCGTACGTGGCCGCCGCGTCGTCGTTCGGCGCGTTCGCGGCGGGGGCACTGGTGCCGCTGGTGCCGTTCCTGTTCGGGGCGTCGGGGATGGCGGTGGCCGTGGTGCTGAGCGTGCTGGGGCTGTTCGGGTTCGGCGCGGCGGTGGCGGTGATGACGGCCCGGCCGTGGTGGCTCGGCGGCCTGCGGCAACTCGCGCTGGGCGTGGGCGCCGCCGCGGTGACCTTCGGCCTGGGAAGCCTGCTCGGCGTCACGGTGTCGTAGCGCATACGGCCGCGTCGTAGCGCATACGGCGCGCATGCGGCCGCGTCGTAGCCATACGGCCGTCACGGAGCTCACGGGCGGTGTAGCGCTCATGGGCGCCGTGAGTCCTACGGGCGGCTGGTGGCGGCGAGTTTGACGCCGAGGCTGATGAGAGCGGCGCCGGTCAGTCCGTCCACGGCTCTGCGCACGGCCGGCCTGGCGAAGACCTTGCGGAGCGTGCCGACGATGTTGGCCACCACCAGGAACCACGCGACCGTCCCGGCCAGAGCGATCAGCGAGAGCACCAGCGTGCCGGACAGGGACGCGCCCGAGCTGACGAACTGCGGCACGAGCGCCACGAAGAACAGCGCCGCTTTGGGGTTGAGCACGTTGGTGAGCAGCCCCTCGGCGAAGGCCGCCCACACGCTGCGCCGCCCGGGATCCGGCAGCTCCAGCTTCAGCTCACCCCCCTTGCGCAGGGCCGAGCGCAGCGCCTTGACCCCGAGGTACAGCAGGTAGGCCGCGCCGACCACCTTGACCACGGTGAACGCCACCGCGGAGGCGGCCAGCAACGCCGCGACGCCGGTGGCCGCCGCCACCACCCAGGCGAACACGCCCACGGAGATCCCCAGCGCGGCTGCCATGCCGTACGCGCGGCCGGAGACGGCGGAGCGGCGTACGACGACCGCGAAGTCCGGTCCGGGCGACATGGCGCCGAGCATCACAACACCACCGAAAGCCACGAACTGTGCCATAGAGCTCATGGCGTTCACCCTATGAGGAAAGCCCTCGAACCCTCAGCGCCTGCGGCGCCGCTTCTTGAAGATGGTGCGCAGCGTCAGTAGGAGCACGATGGCGACGATCTGGCCGCCGAGCACGATGCGGTTGACGTCCACCGCGGGCCGCCACTGCACGTCGCCGCCCTTGATCACGAACACCCCGGCCGGCGTCGCCCCGAATCCGAACCCGAGACCGGCGCCCTTGCTCTCGTCCCCCTTCTCGTCCTTGCCCTGCCCTTGACCGCCGCCGCCCCCTTGGGCGACCCGGGCGACGGGGATGACCACGACGTCGCCGTGCTGGACCGGCTCGCCGAAGACACGCCTGACCGTCGCGGCATCCTTCGACCGTTCGACCATCTCCATGATGTCCATGGCCTCATCGTCGCCCCTGATCGCCCACCGCACCACCACCCAGGGCCATGCGGCTTCCCGCCCGGCCTACCCACCCTGGCTGCCCGGCGCCGGCCACTCGACGCTCGGCCCAGGTCGCGCCCGCCCGGCCGCCAAGGAGATCGTGGCCCGACGCCGGCGGGTCAAGCGCGTGCGGCGCGTCCGGCACCGGCCTTCCGGCCACGGCACATCCCGACGCACGGCGCCGACCGCACCCTCACCTGATCGCGGACGCCAGCACCGATGTCGCGCGGGACCGCCGGTCAAGCCGACGCCCGGCCGGTGAGCACCGGACCACACGCGCCGGCCGCACCCGGCGGCGCGTCCGGCGCAGTCGGCGGCGCGTCCGGCGCACGGCGCATCCGGCGGCCGCGTCCGGCGCACGGCGCATCCGGCGGCCGCGTCCGGCGCACGGCGCATCCGGCGGCCGCGTCCGGCGCACGGCGGAGTCGGCGGGGGTTGGCCGGGCACGCTGAAAGAGCGCCCACGCGGACGCACAGCCTGCGCCGGTCACACCCCCCGCCCGACTGGGCGACGCGCGAGGTGGCCGTGCGATGCGGGGGCGGTGGGTCAGATGCGGCGGCCGCGCAGCTCGCGGTATTTGCGGACCAGGCGCTCCGTGGACGGGTCGGGGAACGTCGTGGGCGGCTCGGCGGACGTCAGGGCGGGGGCCAGGTCGAGGGCCATCTTCTTGCCCAGCTCCACCCCCCACTGGTCGAAGGAGTCGACCCCCCAGATGGTGCCCTCGACGAACACGACGTGCTCGTAGAGCGCCACGAGCTGCCCCAGCGTGGACGGCGTCAGCTTGGGCGCGAGGATCGTCGAGGTGGGTCGGTTGCCGGGCATCACCTTGTGGGGGACGATCTCCGGCAGGGTGCCCTCGGCCGCGATCTCCTCGGCCGTCTTGCCGAACGCCAGCGCCGACGTCTGGGCGAGGAGGTTGGCCGTGAGCTGGTCGTGCATGCCCTCGCGGTCTTCGAACGGCTCGGCGAAGCCGATGAAGTCGGCGGGCACGAGCCGGGTGCCCTGGTGGAGCAGCTGGTAGAAGGCGTGCTGGCCGTTGGTGCCCGGCTCGCCCCAGAAGATCTCGCCGGTGTTGACCGTGACCGGGGAGCCGTCGGCGCGTACGGACTTGCCGTTGGACTCCATCGTGAGCTGCTGCAGGTAGGCCGGGAAGCGGTGGAGCCGCTGGCTGTAGGGCAGGACGGCACGGGTCTCGGCACCGAAGAAGTCCGTGTACCACACCCCGAGCAGAGCCATCAGCACCGGCATGTTGGCCTCGAACGGCGCGGTGCGGAAGTGCTCGTCCATGGTGTGGAAGCCGGCCAGCATCTCGCGGAACCGCTCGGGCCCGATGGCGATCATCAGGGACAGCCCGATGGCGCCGTCGTAGGAGTAGCGGCCGCCGACCCAGTCCCAGAAGCCGAACATGTTGTCGGTGTCGATGCCGAACTCGGCGACCTTCTCGGCGTTGGTGGAGACGGCCACGAAGTGCTTGGAGACCGCCTCGTCGCCGAGCGCCTCGACCAGCCAGCGGCGGGCGACCCGGGCGTTGGTGAGGGTCTCCAGCGTGGTGAAGGTCTTGGAGCTGACCACGAAGAGCGTGGTCGCCGGGTCGAGGCCGGCGAGGTTGCCGGTGATGTCGGCCGGGTCGATGTTGGAGACGAAGCGGGCGGCGATGCCGGCGTCGGCGTAGTCGCGCAGCGCCTCGTAGGCCATGGCGGGGCCCAGGTCGGAGCCGCCGATGCCGATGTTGACGACGGTCTCGATGGGCCGCCCGGTGGCGCCCTTCCACTCCTTGGACCGCACCCGGTCGGCGAAGGAGCTCATCTTGTCGAGCACGGCGTGCACGTCGGCCGGGACGTCCTGGCCGTCCACGACCAGCTCGGCGTCACGCGGCAGGCGCAGGGCGACGTGAAGCACCGCCCGGTCCTCGCTCACGTTGATGTGCTCGCCGGAGAACATCGCCTCGATCCGGTCGCGCAGACCCGCCCGCTCGGCCAGGGCGACCAGCAGGTCGACGGTCTCCTGCGTGGCGCGGTGCTTGGCGTAGTCGAGGTAGAGGTCGCCGGCGGTCACCGTCATGCGCTCGGCCCGGCCCGGGTCCTCCGCGAACAGCTGGCGCAGGTGCCTGCCCGCCAGCTCCTCGTGGTGCTTGCCGAGAGCCGCCCACTCCTGGCTCTGGGTGATATCGCCGTTCACGCTCTTTCCTCCTTAGACGGCCCAGCCGATCATCGGGCCCATCGTCCCGTAACCTCGTACCCCGTGCGGGAGATTCCGCGCATGGCGGAGTCAGTGCGATTCGCGTCCCACGTGGTCGCCGCTGGAGCCGATGAGGAAGTCGAGATCGGCGCCGCGGTCGGCCTGGGTGACGTGGTCCACGTAGAGGCGTTCCCAGCCGCGCACGGGCCTGGCGTGGCCGTTCAGCGCGGGCGCCCTGGCCTCCAGCTCGGCGTCGGGGACGTCCACGTCGAGCCGCCGCGCGGCCACGTCGAGCACGATCGGGTCGCCGGTGCGCACCTTCGCCAGCGGCCCGCCGGCCGCCGCCTCGGGCGCGGCGTGCAGCACGACCGTGCCGTACGCGGTGCCGCTCATGCGGGCGTCGCTGATGCGGACCATGTCGCGTACGCCCTTGGCCAGCAGCTTCTGCGGCAGCGGCAGGTTGCCCACCTCCGGCATGCCGGGATAGCCCTTGGGGCCGCAGCCGCGCAGCACCAGCACCGACGTCTCGTCCACGTCAAGGTCGGGCGAGTCGAGGCGGGCGTAGACGTCCTCGACGCTGTCGAAGACGACGGCCCGGCCGCGGTGCCGCAGCAGCTCGGGCGAGGCGGCGGCGGGCTTGATCACGGCGCCGGCGGGCGCGAGGTTGCCGCGCAGGACGGCGATGCCGGCGTCGGGCAGCAGCGGATCGGTGCGCCGCCTGATGACGCCCTCGTCCCAGATCTCCGCCCCGGCCAGGTGCTCGACCAGCGGACGGCCGGTGACGGTGATCGCGTCCGGGTCGAGGAGGTCCTCGACCTCCTTCAGGACGGCGGCCAGCCCGCCCGCCCGGAACAGGTCGTCCATGAGGTGCCGCCCGGCGGGCTGGAGGTCCACCAGGAGCGGCACGCCGGCGCCGGTGCGGTCGAAGTCGTCCAGGGTGAGGTCCACGCCGAGCCGCCCGGCGATGGCCAGCAGGTGGACGACGGCGTTGGTGGACCCGCCGACGGCGGCGAGCGTCACGATGGCGTTGAGGAACGATCCCCTGGTCATGACCTGGCTCGGCCGCCGCCCCCGCCTGACGAGGTCCACGGCGAGGCGGCCGGTCTCGTGGGAGCGTTCGAGCAGGCGGCTGTCGGGGGCGGGGGTGCCGGCGGTGCCGGGCAGCGTCATGCCGAGCGCCTCGGCCATGCAGGCCATGGTGGAGGCGGTGCCCATCGTGTTGCAGTGGCCGCGGCTGCGGATCATGGACGACTCGGATTCCAGGAACGCCTCGCGGGAGAGCGTGCCTGCGCGCACCTCCTCGCTGAGCCGCCACACGTCGGTGCCGCAGCCGAGCGGCGCCCCGCGGAAGTGGCCGGTCAGCATGGGGCCGCCGGGCACCACGACGGCGGGCAGGTCCACGGACGCGGCGGCCATGAGCAGCGACGGGATGGTCTTGTCGCAGCCGCCGAGCAGCACCACGCCGTCGATGGGGTTGGCGCGCAGCATCTCCTCGGTGGCCATGGCGGCCAGGTTGCGCCAGAGCATCGCGGTGGGGCGGACGTTCGTCTCTCCGAGGGAGACGACGGGCAGGTTGAGCGGCACGCCGCCGGCCTCCCACACGCCACGCATGACACTCTGGGCGACCTCGTCGAGGTGGGAGTTGCAGGGCGTGAGGTCGGAGGCGGTGTTGGCGATCGCGATGTGCGGCCGCTCCCCCTCGAACGCCTCCTGCGGCAACCCGCGCCGCATCCAGGCCCGATGGATGTAGGAGTTCCTGTCATTCCCCGAGTACCAGCGCGAACTCCGCAATTCCATAGTTTGACACCCTATCGGGGGTTCAGTGGCCTCTTCGGAGGAAGGGGCAGGGTCATGGAGCACATCGACGCGTACTGGCGGGCGGCGAACTACCTGTCCGTCGGGCAGATCTACCTGCTGGACAATCCCCTGCTGGCCGAGCCGCTCCGCCCGGAGCACGTCAAGCCGCGCCTGCTCGGCCACTGGGGCACCACGCCGGGCCTGAACTTCTGCTTCGCGCACCTCAACCGGGTGATCGGCGAGCGGGACCAGGACATGATCTACATCTGCGGTCCCGGGCACGGCGGCCCCGCGGCGGTGGCGCACGCGTGGCTGGAGGGGTCGTACTCGGAGCGCTACCCGGACGTCTCGCAGGACGTCGAGGGGATGCGGCGGCTGTTCCGGCAGTTCTCCTTCCCCGGCGGCGTGCCGAGCCATGTGGCGCCCGAGACGCCGGGCTCGATCCACGAGGGCGGCGAGCTGGGATATTCGCTGGCTCACGCGTACGGCGCCGCGTTCGACAACCCGGACCTGGTCGTGGCGTGCGTCATCGGCGACGGCGAGGCCGAGACCGGCCCCCTCGCCGCCGCCTGGCACTCCAATAAGTTCCTGGACCGCCGCCGCGACGGCGTCGTCCTGCCGATCCTGCACCTGAACGGCTACAAGATCGCCAACCCGACCGTGCTCGCCCGCATCCCGATCGACGACCTGACCAAGCTCATGGAGGGGTACGGCTACCGCCCCCACCTGGTCGGCCCGGACCACCGGGAGATGGCCTCCGCCCTGGACACCGCCTTCGACGAGATGGCCGCCTACAAGAGCGGCGACGCAGACCGGCTCCCGATGATCATCCTGCGGACGCCGAAGGGCTGGACGGGGCCGCGCGAAGTGGACGGCAAGCCGGTCGAGGGCACCTGGCGTTCCCATCAGGTGCCGCTGGCCAAGGTCCGCGAGAACCCCGCGCATCTGGCCATGCTGGAGGAATGGATGCGCTCGTACCGTCCCGAGGAGCTGTTCGACGCCGACGGGCGGCCGAACCAGGACATCCTGCGCACGGTGCCGCGCGGCACGCGCCGGATGAGCGCCAACCCGCACGTCAACGGCGGAGAGCTGCTGGAGCCGCTGCGGCTGCCGGACTTCCGCAGGCACGCCGTGGAGGTCAAGTCGCCGGCCGCCCAGTCGAGCGAGCCGACCCGCGTGCTCGGCGAGTTCCTGCGTGACCTGATCGCGGCGAACCCGCGCACGTTCCGGCTGATGGGTCCTGACGAGACGGAGTCCAACCGGCTGCAGGCCGTCTTCGAGGCCACGGACCGGGCGTGGGACGCCGAGCTGCTGCCGACCGACGAGCACCTGGGCGCGGGCGGGCGCGTGATGGAGGTGCTGAGCGAGCACCTGTGCCAGGGCTGGCTGGAGGGCTACCTGCTGACCGGGCGGCACGGGCTGTTCAACTGCTACGAGGCGTTCATCCACATCGTGGACGCGATGTTCAACCAGCACGCCAAGTGGCTGGAGTCCTCGAAGAAGATCTCCTGGCGGCGGCCGGTCGCCTCGCTCAACTACCTGCTGTCGTCGCACGTGTGGCGGCAGGACCACAACGGGTTCAGCCACCAGGACCCGGGCTTCATCGACGTCGTGGTCAACAAGAAGGCGTCCGTGGTGCGCGTCTACCTGCCGCCGGACGCCAACACGCTGCTGTCGGTCGCCGACCACTGCCTGCGCTCCCGCGACTACGTCAACGTGATCGTGGCGGGCAAGCAGCCGGTGCTCGACCTGTTCACCATGGACGAGGCCATCGCGCACAACACGCGCGGGCTCGGCATCCTGCCCTGGGCCTCCACGGACGAGGGCAGCGAGCCGGACGTGGTGCTGGCCTGCGCCGGGGACGTGCCGACCATGGAGACGCTGGCCGCGGCGGCCCTCCTGCGCGAGCACCTGCCGGAGCTGCGGGTCCGCGTCGTCAACGTGGTGGACCTCATGCGGCTGCAGCCGCCGTCGGAGCATCCGCACGGCATGTCCGACGCCGAGTTCGACACGCTCTTCACCACGGACAGGCCGATCATCTTCGACTTCCACGGCTACCCGTCGCTCATCCACCAGCTCGCCTACCGCCGGCACGGGCACCACAATCTGCACGTGCGCGGCTACAAGGAGGAGGGCACCACCACGACGCCGTTCGACATGGCGATGCTCAACGACATCGACCGCTACCACCTGGTCATGGACGTCATCGACCGCGTGCCCGGCCTCGAGTCCAAGGCGGCGCACCTGCGGCAGCGGATGTCGGACGCCCGGCTCCGCGCCCGCGCCCACACGCGCGACCACGGCGAGGACCCCGCGGAGATCAGCACGTGGACCTGGCCGGCCACGTTGTCGTCCTGACCACGGGGACGAGCGGGCCCGGCGGCGCGATCCCGCCCGGTGGCGGTCGCGGGGCGCGTGCCACCATCTATCCATGCTCGACGGTTCCAGCTTGTTCGTCTTCCCGTCCGACCTCGTCGCCGAGGGCGTGGACGAGGTCCTGGCCCGCGTGCGCGGGTACGGCGCCGGCGCCGTGACCGTCGCCGTGGCCTACCACCAGGCGCGGGACGTGATGCCGCACGGAGCGGCCGGGAGGGTGGTGCACCGGCGCGACGGCGTGTTCCTGCCGCTGCCGCCCGAGGTCTGGGCGGGGGTGCGGCTGCGCCCGCCGGTGCAGGAGGAGGCGGAGGTCGCCGCCGTGGAACGGCTGGCCGAGCGGGCGGCGCCCGGCGGCGTCCTGGCGTGGACGGTGTTCCTGCACAACACGACGCTGGGCGCCGCGCACCCGGACGTCTGCGCCGAGACCTGCTTCGGCGACCGGCTGCTCGCCGACCTCTGCCCGGCCCATCCGGACGTCGCGGACTACGCGGTGGCGCTCGCGCGCACCGCGGCGGCGGCGGGTCCGGTGGTCGCCGAGTCGCTCGCGTACGGCACGTTCGACCACGGCCACCACCACGAGCGCAGCTTCGTCCCGCTGGGGCCGGGCGAGCGGGTGCTGCTCGGGCTCTGCTTCTGCCAGCACTGCGGCCGGGCCGCCGCGAGGGCGGGCGTGGACGTCGAGCGGCTGCGGGCCGCCGTCGCCGCCCATCTCGGCCGCGCGCTTACCGGCGAGGCGCCCGGCACGCCGGACGATCCGGCCGCGCTGTGCGCGGCCGTGGGCGAGGACCTCGCCGAGTTCCTCGCCGCCCGCCAGGGCGTGGTCACCGAGCTCACCCGCCGGGTCGCCCGCGCGGTGCACGCGGACGGCGGGCGGCTGATCTATCTCGACCTGACCGGCGCGCTGCTCGGCTACGGCAGCGGCACCCCGGAGGGGCCGGTCGCGGCCGAGCAGGGCTGGCGGACCGGTGTGGACGTCGCGGCCCTGGCGGCGCTCGTCGACGGCTACGCGTGCCTCGGGTACGTGCGGGACGTGGACCGCCTGCGCGCCGACGTCGCCTCGGTCGTCGAGGCGGCCGGACGGTGCCCCGTGCGCGTGGTGCTGCGGCCGGGGCACCCGGACACCGCCGACGCGGCGAACCTGGCGGAGAAGGTGGCCGTCTGCGCGTTCCTCGGCGCGCGGGCGGTCGACTTCTACAACTACGGCATGTATCCGTGGCCGGTGCTGTCCAGGATCCCCGCGGCTCTCGCCCAGGTCTCCGCGTAGCTCACGGAGATCCGGCTCTTCGGATCAGCGGCCGTCGAGGAGGTGGATGGCGTCGCCGTAGATGTCCGGGCTGCGGTCGACCTCCTCGATGAAGTCGCGCGGGAAGCCGAGCTGGAACTCCACCGCCGACTCCAGCCGCCGCACCGCCTCCTCCGGCAACGTCACCCCGGACGCCCCCAGGTTGTCCTTGAGCTGCTCGACGCTGCTCGCCCCGACGATCGGGTGCACGCCCCGCCGCATCATCCACGCCAGCGCCACCTGCGACGCCGTGACCCCCAGCTCGCCGGCGACCTCCGCCACCGCCCGCCCCATGGTCAGCTCCCGCTCGGTGAGCGAGTCGGGCGACACCCGGGAGGCCGCCGCCCCCGGCTGGTTGTAGCGGCCGGACAGGATGCCGCGCTCCAGCGTCCCCCACGCCGCCACGCTCACCCCGAGCGCCTCGGCCATCGGCAGCAGCTCCCGCTCCACGTCCCGCCGAAGGAGGCTGTAGGGCACCTGCAGCCCCGCGAACGGCGTCCACCCGCGCTCCTCGGCCAGCGTGTTGGCCCGGCTGACCAGCCACGCCGGGGCGTCCGACATGCCGACGTAGAGCACCTTCCCGGACCGGACCACGTCATCCAGCGCCCGCATCGTCTCCTCGATCGGCGTGTGCCGGTCCCACACGTGCACCCAGAACAGGTCGATGTAGTCGGTTCGCAGCCGCCGCAGGCTCTGCTCCAGCGACTTCACCAGGTTCTTGCGGTGGTTGCCGCCCGCGTTGAGGTCGGTGCGGTCCCGGGTCCCGGTGTACTTGGTGGCCAGCACGAAACGATCCCGGCGGCCCTCCAGCAGCTCGCCGACCACGCTCTCGCTCTCGCCGTACATCGAGGCCGTGTCCACGACGTTGCCGCCCGCGTCGGCGTACACGTCGAAGATCCGCCGCACCTCCGGCGTCAGCGACCAGTACGTCATCGCGCCCAGGAACAGCTCCGACACCCGCAGCCCGGTACGACCGAGCAGGCGGTAACGCATCATTCGTCTCCTTCAGCAGAATTCAGGCAGCAGAGTTCAGGCCTGGTACGGCGTGGCGAGGCGGGCGTCGCGCAGCACCCGGCTCCACCAGCCGAGTTGATCGAGCATGGCCTTGGCCGCCCCCTCCGGTCCTTCAGGATCCACCAGCCGGCCGTCGGCGTCGAACCGGGTCCAGTGCTGGTCGAGGCTGATCCAGTTGCGGATGGTGACGGCGTGCAGCTCGGCGAAGACCTGCCGCAGGTGCTCGGCCGCGCGCAGGCCGCCGCCGTAGCCGCCGTACGACACCAGCGCCACCGGCTTGGCCTGCCACTGGACGGGGTGCCAGTCGATGACGTTCTTGAGCGAGGCGGGGAAGCTGTGGTTGTACTCGGGCGTCACCACCACGTACGCGTCCGCCTCGGCCAGCCGCGTGGCCAGCCGCCTGTGGTCCTCGGGCCGGCGGTCAACGTCGGCCAGCGCCTCGAACGTGGGAGGCAGCGTGATCGGCAGCGGCGTCTCCGCCAGATCGATCACGTCCACCTCGAAGAGTCCGTGCAGGTTCGCCTGTCCGGTGAACCATCGCGTGACCGTGGGGCCGAACCGGCCCTCGCGGACACTGCCGGTGATCACCGAGAGTTTCATGTTCGTCATGGCGTCCAGGCTGCTGCGGTTCGCGGAGCCGAGGGAGACCGGGCCGAGACTGGCCCCGGCAGGGCCACGATAGGGCCGGGCGGCCCGCCGTAAACTCGGGACGTGAGCGACCGGAGGGAGCGAGCCATTAGACGCAGCAGCCTGCTCACCGGGCCGACGGAGGAGGCCCGGTGAGCGACAACGAGCTGGGGGCGTTCCTGCGCGCTCGCCGCGAGGCGGTCAAGCCCGCCGACCTCGGGCTGCCCGGCGGCGCCCGCCGGCGCACGCCGGGGCTGCGCCGGTCGGAGCTGGCCACGGTGGCCGGGCTGAGCGTCGAATACCTGACCAGGCTGGAGCAGGGGCGCGATCGCAACCCGTCCATGCAGGTGCTCGGCGCGCTCGCCGACGCCCTCCGCATGACGCCCGAGGAGCGCTTCCACCTCCGCCATCTCGCCAAGGTCACCAGCGGCGCCGTCTCGCTGTGCCCCGCGGCCGACGAGGGGCCCGCCCGCACCGTGCGGGCCACCGTGCGCGCGGTGCTCGACCGGTTGGAGCCGGCGCCCGCCGCCGTGTTCAACCGGCTGAGCGAAGTGATCGCCCACACCACCGGCTACGAGCGTCTCTACGGCCCCGTCGGCCTGCTGGACGAGGACCCGCCCAACACGATCAAGTACGTCTTCACCGACGTCCGGTCCAGGATCGCCTACCCGGACTGGGATCGGGTCGCCGACGAGCACGCCGCCGCGCTGCGGCTTGAGCTGACCAACGGCGACGACTACGCCGCCGAGCTCGCCGCGGAGCTGGAGTTCGCGGCGGGCGACGCCTTCACCGGGCGGCTGTCCGGCCCGCCCGTGCCGCCGCGGACGGCCCCCGTGGAGCGGCTGGCGCACCCGGAGGCCGGCGAGCTCCGGCTGGCCCGCGAGGTGCTCGTCCTCGAGGGCTGCGAGGAGCGGATGCTCGTCTACCTGCCGGCCGACGCCGCCACGTCGGCCGCACTCGACCGCCTCACCGGCCGCCACCCCGGCGCCCTGCGGGCGGTGACGGCGTAGCTATTCGCGGACGACCAGGCCGAGTGGCTATTCGCGGACGACCAGGCCGAGCGCGCCGGCCACGACCGTCGCCTGGAACGGGTCGATGATCGCGTCCTTGAGCGTGACCTCGTGCGGGTCCAGCGTGCTCAGGTCGCTGCCGCGCAGGTCGCACTTGGTGAGGTCGGCCCCGCGCAGCCACGCCCCCGACAGGTCCGACCGCCGCAGCGTCGCACCCTCGAGGCGGACCCCGTTGAGGTCGGCCTCCCGCAGCCGGACGCCGTCGACGGTGCTGCCGCGCAGGTCCGCGCCGGCCATGGCCACGTACGACCAGTCGCCGCCCTCCACCTTGAGCAGCCCGTACGTGCAGCCGTCGAACACGCTGCCGGTCAGCTTGCAGCCCCTGAAGGTCGCGTCGAAGAGCGAGCAGCGGATGAACAGGCAGTTGAGGAACTGCGCGTCGTCGTGCTCGGACACGTTGAACCGCACGTTGCCGAACGTGCACTCCTCGAACGTGGAGCCCCGGTCGATCAGCTCGGTCATGTCCACATCCTGGAACAGGACGCGCCGGTAGCTCTCGCCCGAGATCTCCAGGGTGTCCCAGTCCGCGGCGCCGATCGTCTTCTCGATGGGGAAGGCGGGTCTGCTGTTGGCCATGCGAACAAACTACTCAGAAATATGTACGGATCAGGTCCACGACGGTGTAGTCGTCCGTGACCACCGGGATCACCTGCCACTTGTCGAAGGCGGTGCACGGGTGCGAGATGCCGAAGCAGATCAGCTCGCCGGGCGCGACCTCGGCCCCCGCGTCCACCTCGACGTACGCATGGTGGTCGTTGACCGACCTGACGCGCAGGCCGGCCGGGGAACGCGGCGTGCCGTCGAGGGCGCGGACCCGGCGTGGCACCGGCAGGCCCTCGTCGTGGGACACCTCGCGCTTGCCCAGGCCGACGATGGCCAGCCCCGGCTCCGGCGCCGAGATGACCTGCGCCCACACCTCCAGCGCCGCCTCCAGCGAGCCCTCTTCGGGGATGCGCACGAACGGCGTCCACCCGCGATAGATGCCGTCGTCGTGCGAGACGTACGCGCCGCTGCGGAGGATCGTTCGCAGCCGGTGTCCGGGCAGCCACGCGCCGGACAGCCGGTCGGCGACGGCGTCGAAGTACTTGCTGCCGCCCGCGGTGACGATCACCTCCTCGCCCAGCAGGCCCTGCGCCGCCAGCTCATGGACGGCGGCCCGCACGCCGTCCAGGTACCGCCCGGCCGCCTCCACGTCGGGCAGCCCGCCCTCGTACGCGGCCACGCCGGCCAGCTCGAGCCGGGAGGCCTTCGCCGCCGCCCGCGCGACCTCGGTCAGCTCGGCGACGCTCCGGCAGCCGGTGCGGCCGCCGGGGTGGCCCAGCTCGGCGAGCACCCGCAGGGGCCGCTCGCCTCGCACGGACCTGACCGCGTCGTCCATCGCCCGCACCCCGGCCACCGAGTCGGCGAAGCACAGGAACCCGAAGCCCTGCTCCACCTGCTCGGCCGCCCAGCGCAGCGGCCCCGGGTCGAGCAGCTCGTTGGCCAGCAGGACGCTCGGCACCCCCATGGCGCGGCATGCGAGCGCCTGGTTGGCCGTGGCCACGGTGATCGCCGTGGCTCCCGCGCGCAGCTGGGCGGCGAAGAGCGACGGCGCCATGGTGGTCTTGCCGTGCGGGGCGAACTCCAGGCCGTGCCGGGCGCAGAAGCGGGCCATCGTGTCGATGTTGTGCGCGATCGCGGCCCGGTCGGCGACCATGACGGGCCAGGTGAACGCCCCGCCGAACAGGCTGGGGCGGCTCGCGGCGAACTCCTCCAGGGAGATCGCGGGGCCGGGCCGCCACAGCCCCTTCGTACGCCAGTCGATGTGCTCTGCCGGAACGGTGAAGGTCATGTCGTGCTTTCTGGGAGGAGCCCGCGGGCGAGGAGGTCACGTGCGGTGGTCAGGTGCCGGCGGGCCCGGTTGAGCGAGATCTCGTGGTGCCCGGGGAAGAGGGCGTCCACGTCCAGCTCCGCCAGGCGGGCCAGGCTGGCGGCGTACTCGGGGACGCGGCAGTCGTGCAGGTTCTGCAGCGACACCCGGCCGCCGGTGAAGACGCAGTCGCCGGAGAACAGCGCCCGGTGCCCGGGGGTCTCCAGCAGGTAGCAGGTGTGGCCGTCGGCGTGGCCGGGCGTCGCGATCGCGCGCAGCATCACCCCGCCACCCAGGTCGACGCGCGTGCCGTCGGCGATCGGCGCCGCCCGGGGGCACGCGGGGAACACGTAGTCCCGGGGATACGTGCCGCCCGCCCTGGCCCGATCGAGGCTGATCATCGCCTCGTCGCCGGCCGCGATCCACCGGTCCGCCGGCGGGCCGGCGAGCACCCGCAGCCCCGGCAGCCGGCGCGCCAGCCCGGCGGCGCCGCCGGCGTGGTCGGCGTGGCCGTGGGTGAGCAGCAGGTACTCCGGCACCGCGTCGCCCACGTTGGCCAGGATCGCCTCGGCCCCGCGCCCCGCCCCGGCGTCGATCAGCGCGCAGGCCCGCTCGCCCCGTACGAGGTAGACGTGGCAGTCGAGCGGATCGGTGAGATCGAACCCGGCGGCCCCGCTGCCGACCAGGTCCACGTGCTCGCTCAGCCGCACGCGCCCACCCCCGCCCGCGGCACCGGGTGCGCGCGACAGGTCAGCCGCACGCGCCCACCTCCACCCGGCGGGCCAGGTCGGTGACCACCTCGGCGGCGAATGCCACGTCGGCCAGGGCCACCGACTCGTCGGCGGAGTGCGCGTCGAGGATCGAGCCCGGCCCGAAGACCACCGCCGGGATGCCGGCCCGCGCGAGCTTGCTGGCGTCCGTGCAGAACGGCATGCCCCGCACGCTCGCGTCCCGCCCGCGATCGGCGAGCGCGCCGCACAGCGCGGCGACGATCGGGCTGCCGGCCGGGGTGTCCAGCGCGTAG
Source organism: Nonomuraea sp. SYSU D8015 (assembly GCF_008065375.1). GTDB lineage: Bacteria > Actinomycetota > Actinomycetes > Streptosporangiales > Streptosporangiaceae > Nonomuraea. The sequence goes on along the minus strand of NZ_VJYI01000010.1, from coordinate 194,479 downwards.
TCCACGTTGAACGGCGGGTCGAGCTCGATCCGCCCGGGCAGCAGCCGCTCCAGCTCCTCCCCCTCGCGCCGCCACACCTCCAGCGGATCCTCGCCGGGGAGCGTGCGCCGGTCGACGTCGATCTCGCAGCGCCCGGGCACGATGTTCGGGCCGCTGCCGCCGTGGATGCGCGTGACGCACCTGGTGGCGGGGCCGAGCAGCGGATGGGCGGGGATCTCCGGCGGGGCGGCGTCGAGGTGGCCGATCACGCGGGCCATCAGCGAGACCGCGTTGACCGCCTCCGCCGGCCGGGAGGTGTGGCCCGCCCGGCCCAGCGTGCGCATCGTGTACCGCACCACGCCCTTGTGCGCGGTCGCCGCCGCCAGCCCGGTCGGCTCGCCGACCACCGCCCCGATCACCTCCGGCACGGGGAGGTCGTCGAGCAGGCCCAGCACCCCCCGGTAGCGGTACTCCTCGTCCACGACGGCGGCCAGCACCACCGTGTGCGGCGGGAGCGGACCGGCGGCCAGCTGCGCGGCGGCGAGCATGAACGCGGCCAGCGGCCCCTTCGCGTCGCAGGCGCCCCGGCCGTACAGCCGCCCGTCGCGCACCTCGCCCGCGTACGGGTCCACGGTCATGCCGTCGATCTCGACGGTGTCCAGATGCGACTCCAGCAGGATCGCGCGGGCGTCGCGGCCGGGCACCACCGCCACCACGTTGGGCCGGCCGGGCAGCACCTCGTGCGTCTCCGCCGCGATCCCGTGGTAGAGGAGCCACCGCTGGACGACCGCCGCCAGCATCGCCTCCCCCGGCCCCGATCCGTCGCGCGGGTTGACGCTCGGCGTGCGGACCAGCTCCCGCAGCAGCGCCTCCGCCTGCGCCGTCACGTCGTCCGCCGTTCACGGGCGTAGACGAGCAGCAGCGCGATGATGAGCAGCCCCAGCGCGACCTGGCGCGGCCCCTCCCCCAGGTTCCACGCCACCAGCAGCGCCGTCAGCAGCGTCAGCAGCAGCGCCCCGGCCACCGTCCCGAGCACGTGCCCGCGCCCGCCCAGGATGGACGTGCCGCCCAGGACGACCGAGGCGATCGACAGCAGCTGGTACGGATTCCCCATGGTCAGCGAACTGGTGCCGGTGAAGCCGAGCAGCACCAGCCCGGCGACGCCGGCCAGCAGCGCGCAGGCCGCGTACATCGCGAGCGTGGTCACCGGGACCGGCACGCCCGAGGCCCGCGAGGCCGGCTCGCTGGTGCCCAACGCGAAGGCGTAGCGTCCCAGGCGCGACAGGTGCAGCAACCAGACGGCGACGGCCGTGATCGCCAGCCACAGGATCGTGGCCAGCGGGATCCCGGCCACGCTGCCGTTGGCGAGCGCGTCCAGCAGCGGGATGCGGGCCGAGCGGGGCGAGCCGCCCGTGTAGATGAGCAGCGCGCCGGAGATCACCGTCCCGGTCGCCAGCGTCATGACCATCGGCGGCAGGCGCAGCCAGATCAGCCCTGCGGCGTTGACCAGCCCGACCAGCGCGCTGACCGCCAGCGCCACCAGGACGGCGACCGTGCCGCCAGACCCCGCGGCGACCTGCGCGCACACGACGGCCGACAGCCCCACGACCGCCGAGACCGACAGGTCGATCCCGCTCATCATCACCACGAGCGTCTGTCCCACGGCCACGATGCCGAGGAACGAGGCCGTCTGCACCAGGTAGCGCACGCTCGCGACGCTGTCGAACCCGCCGGCGAACAGGATCGCCGCCAGCCAGGTCACCACCAGCACCCCGAAGGCCCACAGCGGCCGGTTGCCGCGCAGCGCCGTGAGCGCCGCCATCATGCCACCCTCTCTCTGGCCGCCAGCGTCTTCACCGCGACGGCGACGACGAGCACGACACCTTGCAGGATCAGCTGGTAGAAGGTCGAGATCCCGGTGAACAGCAGCAGGTTGGACAGCAGGCCGAACAGCAGCGCGCCGAGCAGCGTGCCCCGCATCCGCCCGACGCCGCCGAAGAAGCTGATCCCGCCGAGCACCGCGACCGCGATGGAGTTCAACGTGTACGGGGTGCCGATCGTCGGGTCCCCCGACCCGGTCTGGATCGCCAGGCCGATGCCGGCCAGGCCGGTGAACAGGCCCGCGAAGCCGTACGCGGCGATCTTGACGCGGCGGGTGTCGATGCCGTTGGCGAACGCCCCGTGCTCGTTGCCGCCCACCGCGTACAGCGCCAGGCCGAACCGCGTGGTCTTGACCAGCTTCCAGACCGCCAGGGCCAGGCCGATGGCGATCGCCGGGAGGGCGAGCCCGTACCAGCCCATGTTGTACGCCCGCACCAGCTCGGCCGGCACCTGCCCGCCGGGCTGCGGCAGCACGATCAGCGTCACCCCTGCCCACAGGAAGGACGCCGCCAGCGTGACGATGATCGGCGGCAGCCCGGCGTAGGCGACCAGAGCGCCGTTCGCCGCGCCGGCCAGCACGGTGACGGCCAGGGCGAGCGCCATGGAGGCCACCACGTTCCCCGCGGGGTTCGTCACGAACACCGCCATGCCGAGCGACAGCACGGCGCCCAGTGACAGGTCGATGCCCCCGGTGAGCATGACGACGGTCTGGCCGGCCGCGGCCAGGATCAGCGGCAGGAACTGCGCCGACAGGATCGTGATCGTCGCCGGGCGGGGCAGCGTGGGGTCGAGCCGCCAGTAGACGGCCAGCGCGACGAGGAGCAGCGCGCCGAGCCAGACGAGATCGAGGTCGCCGCGCACGGCGCGCCCTCGCAGGCGATCACGCACGCGACACCTCCCCGGCCGCGGCCCGGCCCGCCACCGAGGCGTGGACCAGGCGTTCCTCGGTCAGCTCCGCGCCGGCCAGCCGGTCCACGACCGCGCCCTCGTACATCACGAGGACCTCGTCGCACAGTCCGACCAGCTCCATGGTGTCGCCCGAGGTGACGAGCACCGCCATGCCCTCGGCGGCCAGCTCGCGCAGCAGGTGGTAGATCTCCCGCTTGGTGCCGACGTCGATGCCCCGGGTCGGCTCCGCCAGCAGCAGCACCCGTGGCCGGTTGGGCAGCCACTTGGCCAGGGCGACCTTCTGCTGGTTGCCGCCGGACAGCCGACGCGCCTCCTGGGCGGGCGAGGCCGCCTTGATCCGCATCCGCCTGATCAGCTCGCCTACCAGCTCGCTCTCGCGCCGCCGGGAGACGGTCGTCAGGGCGCGGGCCGGGGCGAGGGTGCGCAGGCTGGTCAGCGCGAGGTTGTCGCGGACGCTGCGCACCACGTGGAGCCCCTCGGTCTTGCGGTCTTCCGGCACGTACCCGACGCCCCGGCGGATGGCCTCCCGGGGCGAGGCGAGGCGGCAGGGCCGGCCGTCCAGCTCGATCCGGCCGCCGTGGGGACGCAGCCCGAACAGGGCCCGCAGCACCTCCCGCTGCCCCTGGCCCTGCAGCCCGCCCAGCCCGACGATCCGGCCGGGCGCCAGCTCCAGGTCGACCCCGGCGCGCGAGCCGGGGACGGCGAGCCCGCTGACACGCAGCACGGGCTCCACCGGGGAGGAGTCCGGCTTGGCCGGGAACATGTCCGACAGCTCCCGCCCCACCATCAGCCGGACGAGGTCGTCGTGGTCGGTCTCGGCGCGCCTGCGGGTGGCCATCACCTCGCCGTCCTTGAGGACGGTCAGCCGGTCGCTGATCGACAGCAGCTCGCCCATCCGGTGGCTGACGATCACCACGGAGCCGCCCCGCTCGCGCAGCTCGCCGGCCACCCGGAAGACCGCGCGGACCTGGTCGTCGTCGAGCGCGGACGTGGCCTCGTCGAGGATGAGCAGGCGCGGGTCCGCGGCCAGCGCCTTGGCCAGCTCCACCAGCTGCTGCGCGCCGAGCGGCAGCCGCCCGGCGGGCGTCCTGGGGTCGGCGTCGAGTCCCACGCGTTCCAGCAGCGGGCGGGCGCGGGCCGCCAGGTCGCGGTGGCGCACCAGGCCGCGGCGGGCGGGCCAGGCGCCGAGGAAGACGTTCTGGGCCACGCTCTGGTGCGGATTGAGGCTCAGCTCCTGGTGGACCGAGGCGATGCCGGCGGCCCGGGCGCGGTGCGGGGACCACGCGCGGACCGGCTCGCCGGCGTACCTGATCGTCCCGGAGTCAGGGGCGAGCAGGCCGGTGATCAACGACAGGACGGTGCTCTTCCCGGCGCCGTTCTCGCCCACGAGGGCGAGCACCTCTCCGGGTTGTATGTCGAAGCTGACCTCGCGCAGGACGGTGACCCCGGCGAAGGACTTCGACACCCGCTCGACGTTCAGCAGGGTCATCCGCGGTTTCCTCCGCTACTTGCCGGCGATCAGCTTGTCGATCTCGCCCTGCGGGAGCGGCTGGATCGGGTACGAGTCGTCGGGCTGGTCGGGCTTGACGAACTGGTCGAGGTTCTCGTCTGTGATCTCGGGGAGGGGGACCGTGATGTTCATGGGGACGTTCGCGCCCCCGGCCTTGGCCACGGCCGCCTGGAGGGCGATCACCGACAGGTAGTTCGGCTGCGCCGTGGCGATGGAGGAGAACCCCTCCCTGCGCTTCTCGGCCCACATCTTGAGGAAGCCGTTGTAGTTCTCGCCGGTGATCGGGACCAGCTTCCTGTCCTGCTTCACCAGGGTCTGCAGGGCCGCCGCGGACAGTGCGCCGCCCTGGGAGAACACGCCGGTGATGTCCGGGTTGGCGGAGTAGGCCGAGGCGAACGCCTGCGCCGCCGGCGCCAGGTTGTACTCGCTGTGCACGTTGGCCGCGATCTTGATGTCCGGGTACTTCTTGAAGACCTCCTCGGCCCCCTTCCAGCGCTCCTCGCTGACCGACACGCCGGCCGGGCCGTTCATCGCGATGATCTCGCCCTTGCCGCCGAGCTTGTCGGCCAGCCACTGGGCGGTCATCCGGCCCCACTCGACCTGGTCGGTGCCGACCCTGATGACCTTGTCGCTGGTCACCAGGCTGTCGAAGTTGGCCACCACGATGCCCGCCGCCACCGCCTGCTCCATCACGGGGTTGAGCGCCGTGGAGGAGCCGGCGTCGACGAGGATGACGTCGTACTTCTGGGTGATCATCGCCTGGATCTGGGCGATCTGCTGGGAGGTGTCGCCGTTGGCGTTGAAGGTCTCGTAACTGGCGACCTTGCCCTCGCCCTTCAGCCGCGCGACGTCGTCTTCGAGCATCTTCAGGGTCTGCTGCATCCACGACGGCGCCAGGTAGATCGTGGACCAGCCCACCTTGAGCGCCTTGGGCGCGGCGCTCGCCGTCCCGCCTGCCGCGGGGCTGCTCGCGGTGGTGGCGCCCGAGTCGACGTTGCACGCTGTCGTGGCGAGCAGCGCGCCGGCCGCCGCGGCGATCAGCGCGCGCCGGGTCATTCCTTTCATTGCCCCTCCTTAACGGACCATGTTCGTAAGTAGTTCGTAGTAAGGTGGGATCAGGATGCTCCCCTGGGGACGCTGCGTCAACAGTGCAGTTCGTAAAAAGGGGTGTCCTGCGAACCATTTCCGGACATAGGTCGTATAGGGGGATCATGGCGATCGTGATCGGACTCGTCGCCCACACGAGTCACCGCGCCGTCTTCGAGGAGGCGGCCCGCACCCTCTCCGGCGTGCGCCTGGAGTGGGTCCTCTACGAGCACGAGGACGAGATACGCCCGCGGGTCCAGGAGCTCCTCGGCCGCGAGCAGCTGAACGGGCTGCTGCTCGGGCAGGTTCCCTTCACCAGGTCCCGCGACCTGCTGCCCGCCGATCTGTCGGTCACGGTCACCAAGTCCGCCGGCCTCGACCTGTCGATCGCGTTCTTCCGGGCCCTGGCGCGTGGCCGGCCGGCCACGCCGGTCAGCGTCGACACCTTCGACCCCGAGACGGTCGACGAGGTCGTCCAGGCGCTCGAGCTCGACCGGGACCAGGTCGCCTGCCTGCCGTACGATCCGGGGCAGAGCGTCGAGGAGATCGTGGACTTCCACCGCCGCTTCCGCGAGCGCACCGGCGCCGCCTACGCCATCAGCCTGCGCACCGCGGTCACCGCCCGGCTGGCCGGCTCCGTCACCGTGCTCAACGCGCTCCCCGGCCCGGCCACGATCCGGGCCAACCTGCACGAGCTCGCGCTGCGCATCCAGTCCCGGCAGGCCAGCGGGCAGCGCTTCGCCGCCGGCGTCTTCCTCGTCGTCACCCAGGACTCCCAGGCCGACCTCGACCGGGCCCGGATCGGGCTGATGAACCTGCTGGTCAACACGCCCGAGTTCAGCGACGCGTGGATCGAGGACCGCGACCGCAGGGGTGTCGTGGTCTTCGCCCACAAGGCGCTGTTCGAGCACGTCACCCACAACTGGGTCTCCCTGCCGATCCTCGCCCGGGCGCAGGACTCGCTCGGCATCCGCCTGGCCGCCGGGTTCGGCGTGGGCGCCTCCGCCCGCACCTGCGTCCAGCTCGCCGAATGGGCGGCCTCGCGCGCCGAGCAGGAGAGCGTGCCGTCGGCGTACCTGGTCGAGGACAGCGGGGTCATCATCGGCCCGATGAGCGGCCCCGTGAGCGACGCCGGCTCCCCGCTCGCCTTCACCTACCGCGACCACGGCGGCGACCTCGAGGGGCTCGCCCGCCGAGCCGGCCTGAGCCCGGCGACCCTGTCCCGGCTGGCCGCGCTCGAACGCAGCCTCGAAGGCCGCCTCGTCTCGCCCAGCGACCTCGCCGCCGCGCTCGGCATCACGGATCCGAGCGGACGCCGCCTGATCCGCAAGCTCAGCGAGTCGGGCCTGGTCACGGAGGAAGGCACCGAGCAGATGCACCGCAAGGGCCGGCCGACCAGGCTCTACCGCCTCGGCATCGGCAGCGCGCTCATGGGCGAGACCCCGCCCGCCGAACCGACCTCGTCCGCTGAGCCGACCTCGTCCGCTGAGCCGACCTCGTCCGCTGAGCCGACCTCGTCCGCTGAGCCGACCTCGTCCGCTGAGCCGATCTCGTCCGCCAAGCCCTAGGAGAAGCATGTCCTACGATCTGCTGCTGGCCGGCGGCGAGGTCATCGACGTCGGCGGCGGCCACGTCGGCCGGTTCGACGTCGGCGTGCGCGGCGGCCGGATCGCCGCGGTCGCCCCCGGCCTGCCCCGGCACACCGCCCGCGAGGTGATCGACGCCCGCGGCAAACTGATCACTCCCGGCCTGGTGGACCTGCACACGCACGTGCATCCGGGAGCCACCTACTGGGGGATCGACCCCGACGCCGTCGCCTGGTACTCCGGGGTCACGACCTGGGTCGACGCCGGCTCGGCCGGCGCGTACGCCATCGACTCCCTGCGCGCGGCGATCGGCGACGTCCGGGTGCGCGTGGCAGCGCTGCTCAACATCTCCGCCGTCGGCCTGACCGCGCCCGACGGCGAGAGCCGGGAGCTGGCCAACTGCGACGTCGACCTGGCCGCCGCCACCCTCGCCGCCAACCGTGACATGATCTTCGGGGTGAAGGTCCGCATGGACGGCAAGACCGTCGGCGACAACGGGCTGGAGCCGCTGCGCCGCGCGATCGCGGTGGCCGAGACCGGCGGCGTCCCCGTGATGGTGCACATCGGCGTCGCCCCGCCCGCCGTGGACGAGGTGCTCGGCCTGCTGCGCCCCGGCGACATCGTCACGCACTGCGCCAGCGGGCTGGCCTCCGGCATGGTCGACGGCACGACGGTGACGCCCGCCGTGATCGAGGCGCACACCGCGGGCGTGCTGTTCGACATCGGGCACGGCTCCGGCGGCTTCGCCTTCGACGTGCTCGAAGCGCAGCTGAAGGCCGGCGTGACCCCGCACACGATCTCCTCCGACCTGCACGCCCGCTCCCTGTACGGGCCCGTGTTCGACCTGCCCACCACGATGACCAAGCTGCTGGCCGCCGGCCTGCCGCTGCACGACGTGGTCGCGGCGGCGACCGTGCGCCCGGCCCGGGCGCTGAACCTGCCGGGCGGGATCGGCACGCTGGCCGTCGGCGCCCGCGCCGACCTCGCCGTGTTCACGCTCCAGGAAGGCGAATTCGAGCTGGTGGACGCGCACCGGCGGTGCCGCGTCGCCGACCGGCGGCTGGTCAACGAGGTCACCTACATCGCCGGGCGGCCCCTGCCGCCGCGGCTCCCGCCGCACCCGAAGCCGTGGATCCCGCTCACCGGCGCGCAGCACGAGGCGTTGCGCCTGCGCGACCGCCGCGTCCGCGAGCTGCTGTCCGCGCCGCTCGTCGGCCTCGACGGGCTGGCCGAGCAGTTCCCCCGCTCGGCCGCCGACCCTGCCTGACGGGGATCGCCGGGCTGAATCCCCTGGACGAGCAGCGCACTCCTGGAGGGGGGTGCCGCGGACATCCGATCTGCCCCGAACGACACCCACAGCTCGGCATAGCGGTTCGCCCGCGGCGTTCGCGGCGGTGGGCCGTCCAGGCGCCGGTGGGGTTGGCGGTCGCGCCGAGGAGCCGCGCTGCCGCTGAACGCCTCCTCCTCGGGGCTGGTGCTCCTGGCGCACGCTTCCCCCGAGGTCAGGAACCGCGTCCTGAGCGCGCCGCTGCCGGCGTTCACCGAGCACACCATCACCGACCAGCGCACGCTGCGCGCCGCACTCGCCGACGTGCGCCGGCACGGTTTCGCCTTCTGCCCCGCCGCATCCACCCGGACCCGACCGGGATCTCCGTGCCGGTGCGGGTGGCCGGGCAGGTGATCGACGCACTCGGGCTGGTGGTGCCCAACGACGGCCACGCCTGGTCGCTGACCCGGCCGCTGCAGCTCACCGGGATGGCGCTCAGCCGCGCGCTCGACACGCCGGCGGGCGTCCCGCCGTAAGACCGGACGAGTAAGTCTTAAGTCGTCTCGATCTAGCCGAGCAGGTGGCGGGTCTGCTCGTACAGGCAGCGGGCGCCGACCGGGTCGAGGGTCGGCAGTGACGGGTCGACCGGGGTGCGCCGGTCGTAGGCGAGCAGCCGCCCGGCGGGCGGATGCTCCATGAGCCCGATGATCGGCTGGATGCTCTTCTCCACAGGCTGGGCGAAGAGCTTGGCGAGCACCTGGATGATCGCCTTGGTGGGCTGCTTAGGGGTGAAATCATCGTCAACCTGGCCACCCTCTAGACGAATAATCCTCAGTGGGTCAGTCGTCGTAGGCGGTCAGCGATCGGGTGATGGGCTGACCGGTGGCGCTTCAGGATCCGTCCGGTCCTGCCGGATCGGCAGGATCACAGCCGAGGGGTGTGCGGGATCATGGAAGACCTCCTGGTCGGCGGCGCGGAGGGTTGCAGCGGTCGCCCGTGGTTCGCCGGTACCGGGGTTGCGGTCGTAGCGCGGGAAGGCGCCGCTGGACACCTGCACGCGGATGCGGTGGCCGCGCTTGAAGCGATAGGCCGTCGGCCACAGCCGCACCGTCGCACACGAGGTCTGGTCGGCGCCGGTGAGGCTGATCAGGCCGTCGCACACGTTGGTCGAGCGGCCCTGCGCGTCGACGTCGCGCAGCCGGACGAACACATCGGCGTACGGCAGGCTGGAGCGGAACCAGATCTCGGCGCTGATCTCTCCGATCACCTCGGCGTCCCGGGCCAGCTCTCCGGTGGTGGAGGTCAGCACGTCGGGCCGGGCTTCGAGCTCGGTGTTGTCGACGCGGCCGGCCTGGACGCCCATGGCCATGCGGACGCCGCCGACGGCCGGGGTCGGGTCGCCAGGGTCGTAGCGGTATCCGTCCGGCTCGGACTCGCCGGGCACGTCGGCGGCCAGGGCGCCACCGGGCTGAAGGTGGAAGCGCTGCGATGGGTATCCGGGCGGCGGCCAGGAGGAGAAGTCGCGCCAGGCTTCCTCCCCCATGACGAACAGGCGCACTGGGGCGCGGTCTTCCGGCTTCTCGCCGCGCGCGTGGGCCAGGCCGAAGTCGAGTGCCTCGGCGGTTGCGGTCGCGGTCACGTGGAGTGAGGCGTGCGGCCAGGGGCCGATCGTGATCCGGGCGTGCCGTCCGGCCGCCTGCAGCGCCTGGTGGTCACGGAGCTGGCCGGGCAGGAAGATGTCGTACCAACCGCCGACCGAGCTGACCGGCACGCTGATGTCGGGCACCCGATGGCTGTGGTCGAGCACCTTCCAGTACGGCGACTCCGCGTCGTGGGCCAGGCAAGCCTGGAAATAGTCGGAGTGGCGGCCGATGGCGGCGACGTCGGCCTGGCCCCACTCCAGGGTGTCCAGCCCGTCCTCACGCTCGCACCGCAGAGGATCGAACGCGCCGCCGGAGCCGAACGTCCCGCGGGTGCTTTGGACCAGCACCTGGAACCCCCGCTCGGCCAGCGGCCTGGCCACCATCGTCGCGATCACCCCGGTCCGGCCGTACGGAATGCGGACGAGCGCTGTCGGCAAGCCATCGCCCTCCCCGGATCGTGGGGCCCAGCGGTCGGCCAGCAGGACCGCCCCATCGCGCATCGGCACCGGCATATCACGTTGGACGGCGAGATCCCTGGTCGACGGGGCGGGAAGACGCAGGATGCGTCGGATGAGACGGCTGCTCAGGTTCGATTTCATTCATCGTGTCCTTGCTCGGGACGGAAGGGGCGGCGGTCGGTCAACACCGCGGCGAGGCGGAGCAGGCGGTGCGCCAGTTCCTGCGGGTCGAGAGGGTCTGCGCCATTGATCAGCCAGTCGTGGACGATGGCGCCGGTCCCGGCGGCGACGAACGCCGTCCGACAAGGTCGGCGGCGGCTTCCGCGAAAAGCGTGTAGCGGTCGCTGAACTGCAGGTAGACCAGCCGTGGAGTGGCACCCCTAGCCTGCCGGTCCGCTCGGCAAGTCGAATCCGACGGCCGACTGACACGGAGATTCGGATTTCGACAGCAAAATGCGGCTCCTACACCGGGCTGCTCGCCGCTGCCGCCTCCGATGGTCATCTGGGGTTGTCGAGCGAACCTGCTGATCAGCCGGTTGAAGGTCGTCAAGCCACGTAAGGCAAGTAGGCTGACCATGATCGCCTGCGACAGCGAAGGAGCCGCTCATGACCGCCGACCCCACGATGGCCCGGATCGGCCAGGGGGTGGAGTTACATCACCATCAAGGTCAGCGTGAAGCCGCCCGCGAGTTGTTCGCGCAGATCTGGGACGACATCGGCGGCGAGCAAGGCGACCCGCTGCATGTTTGCGTCCTTGCCCACTCGATGGCCGATGTGCAGGACGACGTGCACCAGGAGCTGATGTGGGACCTGCGAGCGCTTGCCGCCGCAGGCATGATCACCGATGAGCGGGTGGCCCAAGCCGGGGTGCCGCTTTCGGTGGCCGGCTTGTATCCGTCGTTGCACCTGAACTTGAGTGAGTGCTATCGCAAGCTGGGCGATCTCGGCCGCGCCCGTGAGCACCTCCAGCAGGCGCGGGACGGGATCGGCGCGCTTGGCGACGACGAGTACGGCCAGCTCATCAAGGGTGGCCTGGAGCGGCTGGCCGAACAGTTGGGTGAGACCGTCTGACTGCGAGCCCAGGCAAGTGGGCTGCCCGCGACCGTCGCGTCAGTGAGGCCGTCGAGCGGTGCATGAGCCGCGTGAAAAGACCCCGCTGGACGTTCCGGGCGGGATCGTAATGTGTAGTGCCCTCAGTGCAGGAGGGCGACGGGTTCGGGCGTTCCCAGGCCGTCAGATGCCGGGCAGGGTCGGTTTCTTCCTGCGCGATGCCGGCCGACCTTGGTGATGCACTCGTCGGTGGCTCGGGCCGTCGTGGCGAACTCCTTGCGGGCGATCGAGCGGGGATCGCCGGCCTCGAAGGTGGTGGCGCGGTGCATGTCCTTGACCGGCGTCATCGCCGCTCGTGCGGCGGCCATCGCGTCGCGGGCGGTGAACTCATCCCCGTGTCCGTGGCGCATGTAACGGGGGCCCAGACCCGGCGCCGGGCAGGGTCCGCCGAGGGCATGAACCTTTCCAGGCGGTCGCCCCGGTTGGCCGCGATCACCCGGGCGACAAGCCGCCGCGCCGAGTTCACCACCGCCATCCGCGAAACCGGCCGGCCCCTGACCGCCGCCGCGGTCATCGTCCCCAAACCCATCACCCCCCAAGCCGCCGCCGGCTACCTGACCGCCTGTCTGCCCGCCACCCCCTCCGAGGCCTGGACACCGGCCTTGGCCGCGCTGCGATCCCGCACCGCCACCGGCTTGGCCCAGGTCGCCGCCACCCCGCGGGGCCTGTGGCTGGGGTCGCGCAGATCGCCTCCATGTTCGCCAGCCCCTGCGCGGTCTCGATCATGGCGAGGACCAGCACGGTGGCGGCGGGCAGGATCGTTGGCCCCGACCCTGACCAAGCCCGCGGACACGCCGCCCGCGTCGATCGCCGTCAGACCGCTCAGCAGCCCCGAGTAGCCCAGCAGTCCGTGCTGGACGTCCAGGCACACGCAGTCGTAGCCGAGGCGCGCGATGCGCTCGGCGGACACCGGCGAATCGAGGACGGACCAGTAGCCCAGTGCGGCTCCCGGGCACGGAATCCTGGCGACGAAGTCTGTGATGCTCGCGACTGGCCTTCTCCTCGGTGGTCGGCTCTCATCGGTTGTAAGCGGATGGGGCCGCAGCGCCGCGCCCACGGTCACAGGCAGATCTTGGCCATGCACCACCAGGCCCGGCTTGGCCGACTCACCGGACTCGCCGACGCTCCCGGCCCTCCTCGCGAACACCGACCCCCGCGCTGTCCAAACTCATTGTCCTGTGACATCGAACTATTGGACCTGTGTGCCCTCGAAGTTTGAGTGGCTCACGGCGCCGATGCGCTCGTGCATCGGGAAACTTGACATGAACGTCCAGAAACACGACCAAAGATCGCTAGGCTGCGACGATGGACCGCGCAACCGACCTGCCCGAGAACATCGCCACAGGGCAGCCTGCCTGGGTTTCGACCGCAACCCAGGCTGCAGATCCGGACCAGGTGAACGATTACGAAGGTTTCGCCGAGGCGTACTCGGCGGAGACCGAGAACAACATCATGAACGCGTACTGGGCGCGGCCCGCGATCATAACCCTCGCCGGAGACGTGGCCGGCCGCCGGATCCTGGACGCCGGCTGCGGCTCAGGCCCCCTGTCCGCCGCCCTACGCGACCGCGGTGCCGTCGTCACCGGCATCGACGCCAGCGCCGGGATGCTGGCGCTGGCCAGGCGGCGGCTCGGCGACGACGCGGACCTGCACGTGGTCGACCTGCGTGATCCGCTGCCGTTCGCCGACGGCGCGTTCGACGACGTGGTCGCGTCGCTGGTGCTGCACTACCTGGAGGACTGGGGACCGGCCCTGGCCGAGATGCGGCGAGTGCTCAGGCCCGGCGGCCGGCTGATCGCGTCGGTCAACCACCCCTTCGTGGAGCACCTGGCCCAGAACCCTCGGCCCAGCTATTTCGCCACCACCAGCTATACCGACGCATGGACGTTCAACGGACAGTCCTACCCGATGACCTTCTGGACCAGGCCGTTGCACGCGATGACCGACGCCTTCACCACCGCCGGCTTCCGCCTTGCCGTCATCAGCGAGCCGCAGGCCGACCCGGCCGCCCGTGAGCTGTTCCCCGACGACTTCCAGGACTTCGCGGACAAGCTCGCCTTCCTGGTCTTCGTCGTCGAGGTACCGCCGTCGGCTGCGGGCTCGGACGATTAGCTGAGGTGACCACGCCGACGAGCGAGCACCTCACTTAGAACCTCTAACACATATGGTCCGGGTGGCGCGCGGCCGCGAGGAGGCGCACCGGCGCAACTCCGTGCGCGCCTACCGCAGGCACGGCGGCTTCTGGATGACGCTCGGCGCGACCGCGGTGCTCTTCGGGCTGCTCGCCTTCCTCTGAGCGGTCGCCTAGTAGGCGGGCCGGCCCGGCGGCACCTCGCGACCTCGTCGAGCCCTGATCCGGGAGGTCACGCATCGGCCGGCAGCGGTTCGCCGGTCTCAAGCAGCGACTTCAGGCTCGCCACCACGTTCGGCCAGCCGTGGCTGACCATCTCGGCCAGGCTCGATCCGGGCTCGAAGCCGTCGTGCACGACGGTGAGCTTCACGACCTGCCCGGCCTCCTCAATCATGAAGGTGACCTTCGAGCGGGCCTCGCCGGACAGCCGGGCGAGCAACTCCTCGTCCCAGCCGAAGCGCTTGGCGAGCTCCGGGGTGATGGCGTGCCAGGTGTAGGAGAGCCGACTGTAGGGTTCGGCCTCCAGCACGACCTGCTCCGGGTCGCTGATCAGCACGCCGTGGTTGTCCCAGGTCATCGGCGAGCCGACGGACCAGTCCGTAGTGAACTCCGTGGCCCAGTAGCGGCGGGTGAAGGCGGGCTCGGTCAGCGCCTGCCAGAGCTTCTGCGGGGTGGTGCGGATGTAGGTGGTGTAGACGAAGGTCGGCGCGTCCATCGGGGTCTCCTCCAGGGCGAGTTTCAGGTCCGCCAGGGCTTGGACCCTGGCCCGGTCGTAGCGGCTGATCCACCGGTGGGCGATCTCTTGCACGGGCGCGGCGTTGAGGTAGTGCAGCTTCTCCCGGCCCCGCCGCACGGTGGCGACGAGCCCGGCCTCCTCCAACACCGCGAGGTGCTTGCTGACGGACTGCCTGGCCATGTCAAGTCCGGCGCACAGCTCGCGCAGCGTCTGCCCGTTGCGGGCGTTGAGCGAGTCGAGCAGCGCGCGCCGGCTCGGATCGGCCAGTGCCTTGAACACCTCGTCCATGCCCACCCTCGTACCCGGGTTGCCGTATCGATATGCAGCCTTTCGGCTGCCTTTAATTTAGGCAGCCGTATGGCTGCCTGTCAAGACGCGCGGCTACGATGGGCGGACGCGGGAGCTCATCATCCTCGGCACGGCCTCGCAGGTGCTCTCTTCCAGCAGCGATCGTCCCCTCACGTGCAGAAGTGACCGACGCACACACCCCCACGTGTGGCCATCACCTCGTTCAGGTGGCTGCCCACGGGCCAGCCGTTGACGACCACGTACATCGCTGTCACACGCTCAAGGCTTGACGGCTCAGGACAGTCAGTCCCGAGAACGCCTGCAGGGCGGGTTCGGCGGTGTTGGCGAGTTTTGGTAACGCTTGGGTGGTTGCGGTGGGATGCTGAGGGCGGCGGGTGAAGGAGTCGGCTGTGCCCCCGAGTCCGAGGTCGAGCTGTATGCGGGCGATCCGCGCCGAGCAGCATAGCGACAACTGATGCGCCGGCAGGGCCTTCCCGGCTGCCTCACTGACCTGGTTTGATAGCTCGAATGAGATCATTCCGGGTCGGGTTGTCCCTGCCGCCGCAGTTGCCGCCCCCGCGGATTCCGGCGATCGCCCGGCACGCCGAGGACGCCGGGTTCGACGAGATCTGGCTTGCGGAGGACTGCTTCTTCGCCGGCGGCGTCGCCGCCGCGTCGGCCGCCCTGGCCGCCACCAACCGCATCGCCGTGGTCCTGGGCATCCTGCCGGCTGCCGCCCGCAACGCGGCCTTCGCCGCCATGGAACTCGCTGCCCTCGCTGACCTCTACCCGCATCGCATCGTGGCCGGGCTCGGTCACGGCATGCCCGACTGGATGCGCCAGGTCGGCGCAGCGCCGCATTCCCCCTGACCGCGCTCCGCGAGCGGTTGGAGGCAGTACGCGCCTTGCTGGCCGGGCAGACCGTGACCACCAGTGGCGACTACGTGCACCTGGACGCGGTCCGCTTGGATCACCCACCCGCAGCGGCGCCGCCGGTCCTGGCCGGAGTTCGAGGCCACAAGTCCCTGGAATTGGCCGGTCACAGCGCCGACGGTGTGATCCTGGCCTGGCCGGTCACCCCCGCCTACATCAGGCACGCCGCCGACCTGATCACCCAAGGGCGACGCGCAGCCGCACGTTCGGGACAGGCGACGCTCCTGGTGGGCACTCCGATCAACCTTGGCGAGAACAGGGCCGCGGCCGCAGAACGCCTGCGCCCGCTGGTCGCCGCCGAACTGGCCTCACCATCCAGCCGAGCACACCTGGAGCCCGCCGGGCTGGCCAACAAGGTGGACAAACTTCGCACCCGATGCGGATCGCTGGAGGAGTTCGCTGACCAGATCCCCCGTGAGTGGATCGAGACGCTGACGGTCTGCGGCACCGCGCACGACTGCGCCACCACCATCGGCGAACTCCACCAGGCCGGCGCCGAATCAGTCGCACTCTCAGTGCCCGGTCCCCTGACCGAGGAACAGATCGCGCTTCTGGGACAAGAACTGCTTCCCCGCCTCCGCTAGACCGCAGCTAGACCGCAGCCGCAGGACCCGCACTCTCACCTTGGAACAGACTGAGGACTCCAGCTCCCCAAGGTGTTGCCGGAACTCACCTACGTTGCTGAGCCAGCTGATCCAACATCAACACCACGATGGGCTACGCGGCGATCTATCCCTCGGACGCCCTCGAAGCCCACCGAGCCTGGCAGGAGTTCCTCGGACACTTCGAGAGGCGCAAGCTGGCCCTGGGGCAGTGCGGCCGAGCATACGGAAGCAGCTGTGTCCACGAGCACGCCTGGTTCGATGCCCGGTACTGATCGTGGGGACAGGCGAACGGCCCCGCCTGGAAGAGATCCGTGAGAACCTCCATGCCAGGATCGCCGAAGCCGAACGTGAAGGATGGCTAGGCGACGTCGAGCAACTGACCGTCAGCCTCGCCGCCACCGATGACGAGATCAGCCAGATTGACGCCAGGGAGCGACGGAAGGACTAGCCGGTGCTCATCGGCATGCCACCAATCGGCCGGCTCGTGGTTCGGGAAGCTGAGAACCGGGACAAGACGGGCTGACTACATCAAACGCCCTTCAGAACACGATCAAGTGCCGCCCGGCCTGCAGGTCCCCAGTTCGGCTTGCCGCCGGGAAGGCCCCGATCTCCGTTCTGCCCCATGAGCATCAGGAAGAGGCTCTTCATCGCGGCCAGCCCGCGGGCGCGCCGGATCGCCGCCTCGTCCGCGTGCCCGTACGCGTCGAAGAACCGTGCGGCCGTGCCCGCGGGGAGCAGCACCCACGCGGCGGCGAGGTCCCACGCCGGATCGCCGGCGAACAAGGCACCGAAATCGATCACGCCCGAGAGCGTCCCGTCCGAGACGACGACATTCGCGGGATGGAGGTCACCGTGCACCCACATCGGCGGGCCCTCCCACTCGGGGGCCGCGACGGCATCGGCCCAGACGGCCCGGACGGCGCGGACATCGCCGACGGCGTCGGGGTCAATGGCCTGCAAGAACTGCTCGAAGCCGCCCGTGCACCTCTTGGGGTGAGCGCCGAAGTCCGAACTGGCCGGGGCCTCGGCGGGCGCCTTCACATGGAGCGCCCTGAGGAAGCCCGCCAGCGTGTCGGCCGCGTGGGCGCCGCGGCTGATCGAGCCGTGGTCCAGCGGCTCGCCGGGAACCCACGTCATCACGGTCCAGTGCTTGGGGAAGCGCTCGGACGGTTCGCCGAACCGCACCGGGGTCGGCACCGGGAGCGGCAGGCGCGGCGCGAGCACAGGTAGCCACCGCCGCTCCTTGAGCTGGAGCTCCGGGGTAGGGTCCATGCGCTGCATGCGCACGGCCAACTCGTCCCCGAGGCGCCACATTTGGTTGCCCCAGCCGCCCGCCACCTCGCGGATGGCCAGCCCTGCAAGATCTGGATGTTGCTCCTGCAGCAGGTCGCGGACCAGGTCTGCGGTGATCTCAATCTCGGTGTCGGTCATGCGAAGTCACAGTACTGAGGCGGCAGGCGGAGCGGCTCTCGCTCTCCGGAACATCTCGCTGTGACTCCTCTGGCATCACCGATTCGGTTTCAGGGAGCTGCAGATCAGAGGCTTTGGGAAGAACGGCCCCATAGTGGAGGGAGTCCTGCATTCGGTGCCCACTCTTGCACATCGACCCTGCCCGGCAGCGTCGGCTCCAGGAGATCCGCGACAACCTGCTCGCCCGCATCACCGAAGCCGCCCGAACGTGCGGGCTGGACCGGCGAAGCCGAAGGGCTCCACGTCAGCCTCGCCGCCACCGAAGCCAAACTCGCCCAAGTCGACGGGCTCATCGCCCGCCGCAACGCCGCCGTCGATCTGGGCATGCCCACCTATATCGCGACCTGGCCCAGACCCTCACCCTCTCAGGAGAGCCCCGCTTCGGGACGCGCAGGCAACGGCCTGACAACCAGCAGCATTCATGATCGTTTCGTAGTTCGGAGAAGGCACTTTGGCCGGTCGCCTTGAGCAGTGATGCCCTCAGGCCAGGGGCCCCAGGGTTTCGGGCGTTTCCCAGGCTTCAGCTGCCGCTCGGGGTCGGGGGGCCGAGTTTGTCGAGGCCGACGACCTTGGTGATGCACTCGTCGGCGGCTTGGGCCATCGTTTCGAACCCCTTCGGGCGATCGAGTGGGGGTTGCCGGCCTCGAAGGTGGTGGCGCGGTGCATGTCCTTCACCGACGTCATCGCCGCTCGTGCGGTGGACATCTCGTCGCGGGCGCTGAACTCGTCGCCGTGTCCGTCGCGCATGTAGCGGGTGACCCAGACCCGGCGCCGGGCCAGGTCGGTCGAGGGCATGAACCTCGCGCCCATGGTTGCAGCGCAGCCAGGTCATCACGTCGGCGACGTCGTACTCGGCCTGCGTGAAGCCCATCGCGTCGCGCTGTGAAGTCCGCCGGGGATGTCTGCCGCCGGCTCACAGCAGCCCGCCGTTCTCGTCCAGGAATGCCGCCGGCGCCGCGTCGTCCAGGGTGGAGCCGGTGGTCAGGGTCCCGGACGGCTGCGATGGCCGCCTCGGCGCCGTCGCAGAGCTCGGCGATGGCCTGGGCGCGATCGGTGGTGAACCTGATCTGCTGCGTCGGGACGCCGACCAGGCGGATGGCACTGACCTGGCGGGCCCACCTGCTCAGCGACGAACTCGAACACCCGCCAGCGGAATGAGCGGATCCAGAACCGTGATCTGGCGTCGATCGCGCCGCAATCTCGTCGATCGACGCATCGGGCGACCTCAACGATCGCAAAAAGGTCGGGAGAGAACTAGATCGGCGTCCACTCGGCGCAACCCGTCGAAACCCCAGGTGTTGACGCCCTCCAGGTCGACCTCGTTGTAGACGCGAACTGCAAGGTCGCGCAGCGAGCGGGCGAGCCGGGCGTACTCGAGGTGGGTGAGGTCGAGTCGCTCCGCGCCGTAGGCGCGCAGGAAGCGCACGGGGTCGGGCCCGCACAAGGCGGCGAACACATCGTGCTCGCGTGGCGCCAGCATCGCGTGACCCCAGTCGAGCAGCGTCGCGATGCGACCGTCGCGGTCAACGAGGACGTTGTGAGGGAACAGGTCGTGGTGGCACACGACGTGGGGCACGTCGATCGCGCGTGCCCGTTCGATCACCGCTTCGAGCCGGTCAACGTTGGCCATGACCTCGTCGCGGCGGTCGACGATCCAAGGGTGGTCGTGCCGGTCGCGCAGCACCTCGATGCACCACTCGTCCATATCGGTGCGGGGCAGGACGAGCTCGGTGATCTCGTGCACGGCGCGCATCGCCCGCGCGATCGCGTCAGCGTCGTTCCACGTTCCCTGGCGGCCGTCGACGAACGGGAACAGCGCGTAGCGCCGGCCATGGTGCTCGGAGGTGTACGAGCCGTCAAGTGCTCGCTCCGCCGCAGCAACGGGGATGCCCCGAGCTGCCAACTCAGCAGTCAGCGCCAGACTGGCGTCGCTGTCGGGCTGCTGACGCCAAAGTTTCACGAACCAGCGCCCGTCGGTGAACGCATCCGCTTCGAACCCGCCCGGATGCGGCCGCAGCTCGCCCACCTCGACACCGAAGGCGTCGCGGACCTGAGTCGTCGTCGGCGGTCGTACTTCGCTCCACACAGACCCAGGACGCTACCGCTGCCGAGGGCAGCCGGTCGACGTCTTTTTGCGAGCACCGGCTCGACGTGGCCGGCCCGCCGGTGTTGGACGACCGGCCCGCCGCGCGCAGCCCCGTCAGGTACGCGCATGCGAGCGCTGCACCCTGGCCGACAAGGTCACCGCAGCCCTCGACGACGGCACCGACCGGATCAATCCCGCGCTCGCCCCGCCGGCCGAGGCGCTCATCGCGATGCGCGACCCCTGGAAAGGGCGGATGTGGCTGCGCACCACCCACGTCCAAGACCTCCTCACCAGCCTGGCCGGCGGTCGCATCCCCCTGACCCACCAAGCGCTTCACCAGCTCCCCAACCGGCGAACCCCGCCTGCCTGCGCGACCTGAAGCTGGCCTGCGGCGTGCTCCGGGCCGTCGCGCCGCCGCCAGCCCCTTGCTGCCGGCGTCCGCCGGTTCGGAGGGGCTGGCGGCCAGTTCGCCCATGTCCAAGCCTTCCTGACCGGGCTCGACGAGCAGGACCTTGATCTACGACAGCGCGGGCGGGCTAACCACATGCGCCGCCTCGACCTGCCCGTGCCGCCGCAGGGAAACTCTGCCCCGTTGAGCCAGCGCCGTCGCCTGGAGCTGATCCGCCGGGCCACTACCGATGATCAGATGCCACTACGTGTCCAGGTCACCGCAGCCGACCCCGAGGCCCGCCGGCTCTCCCCGGCCAGAGCGCCCGAGAACCCCTCAACGCAGCCACCCTACGAGAGCAACTCCGGCTACTCGGCTTCCCCAGCGGCGCCGCCCGGGAAGCCGCCTGCGCCGGCTCGTGCCGTTCATGGCCTGCTTCAACGAGCAAGCGGTGCGCAAGCCGGGCAGCACCGCCGCGCAGTCCGTGGCCGGCGGAGTCGCCGACCGCATCCCCGCAACCCGCTCAACACCTGACGATGATGACGTACATGAGCGCTTCCCGCCCGGTTCTGACCCAACCCCGGCTGGCCTCGGGTCCTCAACGAATCTGTCGGCCCTGGCTGGAAGGCGCTCATGTCCCTCTCTGCCACCGACCAGCGGGAACCGCCTAAACGCCGGCCCGTCCCAAATCTCTGCCCTACTAGACCACCATACGGGGACCGCGCTCACGATGTGCCGGGCCCGGGCGCCGGGCGATCCTGCGGGGAGGTGGGCAGTTCGGCCGCCCGCCGGTGCGGGCGGCGGCCAGGCCCTCGTGGGCGCCGGCGACGATGAGTTCGGTGCATGACGCGTCAAGCAAATGCCTGGCAGTCCACGCCGATCCCGGTGGGCTATCTGTACGACGTGGCGGCTGCCTGGGGCCAATGCGCCGCGGACGCCGCGGGACCTTGTCGACCCGCGGTGGAAGGGTCCATCGCCTCGTCCTATCCGCACGACGACGACGCGGTGCTCTATCTCTTCGCCCTTTACACGGAGACCTACGGATGGGACTGGGTGGCCGGTTTCGCCGCCCAGCAGCCGCGGTTCGCCCGCGGCTCCCTCTCGCCCGGCTCCGCTGTCGGCACCAAGAAGAAGATCATCGGCGTGGACGGGCTCCCCCGGTTTCATGGAGGACCGCGCCAAGGCCGAGCAGCTGAAGCAGACCTTCGCCCTGTACTTCGGCGAGGTCAAGGGAGACCCGACCCCCGGGTGGCTGGGGCTTCATCCGGGTCGGTGACAGGCGCGTTCGCCGGGGCGCCGGCGCTACGCCCGGTGAGGTTGAGTGCGGCGAGAACGGTGATGAAGATCATGCCGTAGATCGTGGTCAGTACGGACATTTCGTAGATGTCGCCGGTATGCCAGGTCTGCCCCAGGCGTCGATCACGGTGGTGCGCTCGCCGGTCAGGAAGGCGATGACGAACCTCCCCGCGGTCGCGGCGTACAGCAACACGGCCTGCACGGAGGACGCTGTGGACGGCTCGGGCATCGCCGTCGGCTCTGGACCGCAGGAGCGCAGGCGGCGGCCGTGTTCGGCAACTCGTCGGGAGCGGTGCTGGCACTGCGCGCGGCGGCCGCCGGCCTGCCGATCACCGGGCTGGCGCTCTGGGAGCCGCCGTTCCAGCTCGACGGCGACGCGCCCGAGCGCGCCCGGGCGTACGTCACCGAACTGACGGCCTACCTGAACGAGGGCCGTCGCGGGGAGGCCATGGCCCTGTTCATGGGCTCCATCGGCCTGCCGCCGGGAATGATCGACCAGATCCGCCGGTCACCAGGGTGGGCGTCCATGGAGGCGATCGCCCCGACACTGGCCTACGATGCCGCCGTCATGGGCGATGGCCGCCCCCCGGCCGACCTGGCCGACGTCAAGGTCAAGACCCTCGTCCTGACCGGTTCGGAAACCGGCCCGTGGGCTGTGGCGGCGGCCCGGGCCTTGGTGGACGCCCTGCCCTCCGTTCAGCACACGGTCCTCGAAGGACAGGACCACAACGTCTCGTGGGACGTACTGGCCCCGCACGTCATGTCCTTCCTCGGCTAAGTGAATCTTGTTCATGGCGGCGGCGTCCCGGCCACCAACGAGCGATCAACGTCGGCTGCGCCGCCGCCCCGTACTGGTCAGGCGGCGTCGCCGCGCAGGAGGTCTTTGGGCAGTCCTGTTCCACCAGCACGGGAACGAAGTCGCGGATCGGGCGGTTCGCGAACTTGGCATAGGCCTTCCGCCGCGGCCGCCACCTGTTCGGTTGTGCGACAGTCGCCTCAAAGATCATCCTTGGTAAGGAATCAGTCAACACGGGTGACATGGGCCTGTCGCGGACCCCGACCCAGAAACTTGTCGCTCGACGGTCAGACCTTCCGAGCGTATGCAATGTCCCTTCCGGATGAAGTTGGCGGCCGGGACGGTCTGGCCAGCGGCACAACACCCTGGTCCGGACGGTTTCGAGCGGAGTTGTTCAGGTCTTTCTGTCGGCCAGAGGACGAAATGTCCGAGGTAGTCGATCCATGAGCACCGATGAGCACCGATCGGGCGCCAGTCGACGCCGCACACCACGGGCCGCCCAGCGGAGTCGAGCTGAGCATCGTGACGACGCGGTTCAGCCAAGCAGGTTCTTCGCGAAGATCCAGTCCAAGCCGTCCTCGCCGGCGGTGTCGAGGTGTTCAGCCCGTACCAGGCCAGCGCGCACAGCCACCCGTTGAGAGGCGGTGTTGGCCGGGCGCACACGGGCGATGACGGGCAGATCGGGAACGCGTTCCGTCACCCACTCAACCACCGCGGTCGCGGCCTCGCTGGCCACTCCTTGGCCCCAGGATGAGACCTCGAAGCGGTAGAAGAGATTGAGCACGCTCATGCCGTTGAGGTCCACGACCTTGGTCCCGCAGAACCCCAGCGTCCGGCCGGGGTCTCGGCGTCGCACCACCCAGTAGCCGTAGCCGAAGCGCCGCCAGTGATCATCCCAACGCTGGAAGAGCTCCATCGCCTCCTCACGCTTGGACAGCGCGTCGGAGGGGTTGTGCAGGCAAGCGGCGGGATCGCTGTGGATGGCGAAGATCGCGTCGATGTCATCCGGCACCGGGCGTCGCAGCGACAGTCGCGCGGTCAGCAGTTCTTCGCTGCGATGGCTTCGATCAAGCATGTGGCGATCGTAGGTGCATGGCTCTCCCACCCATTCGGCAGGGCCGATTCCTGGCGGCTCATCGCCATGCTCTTCCCCGGCGCTGTGATGATCGCCGCTGCTCGCCCCGGGTTCGGGTCGGCCGCGCTCGCCGCGCCGGCCCGCGCGCACGTCGTCGACGAGCAGCAGGTACGGTCCCGCGCCGTCGACCTGACCATCGACTCGCCCGCCTCGGGAACCACCAAGGTACGGCTTCTCACCCGGACGGCGCTCTGCAGGGAATGATTTAGCGCCGACGGGGCCTGACAGGCAGTGACGACCGACTACGACCCGCTGCGTCACCCGGGCAGCTCCCTCGTGCTCGGCGAGTACGGCTGGCTCCAGGCGGCCGACCTCTTCGTCGCCGGCATGCTGTCGCCGGCCTTCGCCTTCGGGCCGCGCCGGGCGCTCGGACTCATCGGCGCCGGAGTGTTCACCAGCGATCCGGTGAGCCGGTATCCCCCGGGCAGCCCCGCGATGTTGCCGGAGCACAGCAGTCTGGAGGCCGCACTCCACGATCTCTTCTCACTGCCGGGGTTCGCCTCGCTCGTCTTGGCGTGCGTGGTGCTCGCGCGGAGAGGGGGCTGTTTACTCGGTGGCGGTGGTGTTCGTGGTGGCCATGGTGCTGGCCTCGTCCGCGTTCGCGCAGAATCCCGCGCTGGTCGCCTACGGCGGGCTCCTGCAGCGCACCGCGACGATCACCCGCCGTCATGGCTGAGCATTCTCCCGCCGAGATCAGAACTGCGGGCGGAATCCGTCAACTCATCCCGAACACCGGCACGAGCACCGACAACAACACGCGGACATCGACAGCTTCAACCGCAACTGACAGCAGCCGGGGCAGGTTCTGATCTGCGACACGACACCCCGACTCGGACGGTTTCGGAGCGGACTTGTTCAAGTCGCTCTGTCGGTGAGAGGAACTCAACCGTCCGGCAAGTAGATGTCAGTGCCCTTGGACATAGGGGAAGACCTGGCTGAAGTCACGGGCAGCGAGCCGGTCCCGGCGGATGCCGAAGATCAGAATGCCTCCGTCCCCGAAGATCATCCCGTTGTCCTCGTCAAGCTGGAGCAGGTTGACCCACTGGGAGGCCTCCGCCGCGAAGCCGGGATCCTTCGGGTTCAGCCCGGCTGCGTACGCGGCCGCTGCTTCGACGGGCGACTGCAGGGCGTCAGAGTAGCCGCCGACCTGGTGCGCACGGCCACCCTCCGCGTCGGCGAAGTCGGCGAGCATGTCGGCGAACACCTCCCAGGGGTCGTCCCCCACGACGCGGTCCCAGAACTCATCGCCCAGCTTGACCAGGTCGTCATGGCCACGTGTCGGCCAGGTGGCCACGGTTTCGGCGGCGAGCGGGACCTCGGGGAACACCCGCGCCTCCGGGGGCCATACGGGCAGCTCGCGCTCGGGCACACGTATGGCGTCAGGAGGCGGCATGATCACCTGCGCGGCCGTGCTCTCCCAGGTGGCGAAGAACAACAGCGTGCCCTCGGTGGGCAGGTCGATGTCCGACTCATAGGCCGCTAGCGCCGCGCAGTCCAGTTCGGCGAGGAACTGCATCGCAGGACCACCGTCGCCGGCGCGCGGCCACGGCATCCCTTCGGGTAGCCGGGGCAGGCCGCCCAGTCGGCCCACCGTGGTCTCGCCCTTCTCGGCGATCGACAGCCGGATGGCCGGACGGGTCAGGGCGAGGAACGGCTCGGCGAGCTCCTCGGGTAACAGCTCCCGGACGTACTCGGCGAAATCAAGCATCCAGTCCTGCATGCCGCCCATCCTGCCCGGACCTGTTCTGGAACGGAAACGGTGGGCCAGCAGCGATATACCGGACCGCGAAATTCCGTCCCGAGGGACAACTCAACCTGAACACCGACAGGTTCAACTGCAACCGACAGAGCGGGACCGCCGCAGAAGATCGTCCGATGGACCGGCACCGTGATGTATTCCACAGTGTCGTATTCACGCAGCCAGCAACGAGCGGAGGCGAGCGCGGAAGGTCTATTCGTCGGCCTGCTGTCGCAGGGCTTGTTCGCGGTTGAACTGCGCCATGCGGCGGCTGTGTTCGTCCCCCGTGACCTCGAAGATGGTTGTGGCCTGCTCGAATGCCGCAATGGCGTCGTCGCAGCGGCGCACCTGATACAGGGCGCCGCCGAGATTGTTCAGGGCCGTGCCCTCGCTGTGCCGGTCGCCGAGGCCGCGGTAGATGGTGACGGCGTCTTGATGGGCGGCGATGGCCTCGTCGAAGCGGCGCACCTGTTGCAAGGCGAGGCCGAGGTTGTTCAGCGCCTGGCTCTGGCCGTGCCGGTCGCCGAACTCGCGGCAGATGGCCACGGCGTCCTGGTGGGCGGCGATGGCCTCGTCAAAGCGGCGCACCTCGCGCAGGGCAAGGCCGAGGTTGTTCAGCGCCTGGCCTTCGCGGTGGCGGTCGCCGAGATCGCGGTAGATGGCCACGGCGTCCTGCTGGGCGGCGATGGCCTCATCAAAGCGGCGCACCTGATACAGGGCGTTGCCGAGATTGTTCAGCGCCCGGCCCTGGCCGTGCCGGTCGCCGAGGCCGCGGCAGATCGCCACGGCGTCCTGCTGGGCGGCGATGGCCTCGTCAAAGCGGCGCACCTCGCGCAGGGCAAGGCCGAGGTTGTTCAGCGCCCGGCCTTCGCGGTGGCGGTCGCCGAACTCGCGGCAGATGGCCACGGCGTCCTGGTGGGCGGCGATGGCCTCGTCGAAGCGGCGCACCTGATACAGGGCGAGGCCAAGATTGTTCAGGGCCTCGCCCTGGCCGTGCCGGTCGCCGAGGCCGCGGCAGATCGCCACGGCGTCCTGGTGGGCGGCGATGGCCTCGTCAAAGCGGCGCACCTCGCGCAGGGCGAGGCCAAGATTGTTCAGCGCCGTGCCTTCCCGGTAGCGGTCGCCGAACTCGCGGCAGATGTCCAGGTCTTGCTGGTGGGCGGCGATGGCCTCATCAAAGCGGCGCACCTCGCCCAGAGCGAGGCCAAGGCTGGTCAGCGCCGCGCCTTCGCCGTGCCGGTCACCGAACTCGCGGCAGATGGCCACGGCGTCCTGGTGGGCGGCGATGGCCTCATCAAAGCGGCGCACCTCGCCCAGAGCGAGGCCAAGATTGTTCAGCGCCGCGCCTTCGCCGTGCCGGTCACCGAACTCGCGGCAGATGGCCACGGCGTCCTGGTGGGCGGCGATGGCCTCATCAAAGCGGCGCACCTCGCCCAGAGCGAGGCCGAGGCTGGTCAGCGCCGCGCCTTCGCCGTGCCGGTCGCCGAGATCGCGGAAGATGGTGACGGCGTCCTGGTGGGCGGCGATGGCCTCGTCAAAGCGGCGCGCCTCGCTCAGAGCGTTGCCGAGGCTGGTGAGCGCATCCGCTTTCATTGTCCTGTCGCTGAGATGCTTGCTGGCCGTCACCGCGAGGGTGTCGACGGTGACGCGATCGTCGAGAGCACGCCGCCAGGACAGGTAGATGTTCAGGTAGGTCGGCAGGTCGTAGGCGATGTGGTGGCGGCCGGAGGCTTCGGCGAGGACAACGGCGGTGACCAGGTTGGGGCGTTCGGCGTCGAACCAGGCCATGGCGTCATCTCGTCCGGTGAAGCGGTCCGGGACAGGCTGACCGGGCAGGGCACGCAGGTGGGCGTCGGCGGCGATGGCGGTATGCCGGTAGAAGTTCAGCAGTCGGTCCAGCGCCTGATCGCGGCCGTCCACGGCTGCTTGCGTGCAACCCTGCTGGTCGGCGTACAGGCGGACCAGATCGTGCATGCGCCATCGACCGGGGGCCGGGGTGGTGAGCAGGTGCGCCCGGGTCAGCGCGGCCAGGTGCCGGCGTACCGTCGGCTCCGGCGTGCTGGTCAGGGCGGCGGCGGCCTGGAGGGAGATGTCCGGGCCGGGGTTGAGGGGCAGCAGCCGGAACAATCGGGCCTGCTCGGGCTGGTCGGCCAGCAGGCGCTGGTAGGACAGGTCGAAAGCGGCTCGCACAGCCACCGGGCGGCCGTGCGGGTCGAGGTCGCCGGCATCCAGGGCGTCCAGCCGCTGGCGGGTGTCGGTGAGTTCGGTCGCCGCCTCGGCCAGCGGGCGGTCGGGTTCGGCACGCAGCAGGGCGGCGATGATCTGCAACGCCAGCGGTAACCGCCCGCACAGCCGGACGATCTCCTCCGCGGACTCGAGCTCGGCGTCGACGCGCGGATCGGACCGGCCTGCCTGCAGGGCGGTGCGTAGCAGGTCGAGGGCCTCTGCTGCGGGCAGTATGCCGAGGTCGACCAGGTGGGCCGGCAGGGTCAGGGTGTGCCGTGAGGTGATCAGCAGACGGTGACAGGACTGAGCTGGCAGCAGCGGCTCGACCTGGCCCGTGACGGCGGCATTATCGGCCACCACCAGCACCGGCAGCCCTTGGCGCGCGCGGTCGGCCAGCACCGACCGATACAAGCCCAGCTGTTCCTCGCCGGTGGGCGGCAGGTCGGCGTCGCGGATGCCCATCGCACGCAGCAACTGCCCCGCCGCAGCTGCGGCCGATACGCGTTCGCCGAGGGCGCGGGTGTAGCCGCGCAGGTCGATGAAGAACACCCCGCCGCCGAACCAGCCCTCGGTCATTGCCCGGTGGGCGGCCATCAGCGCCAGTGCGGTCTTGCCGACCCCGGCCATCCCCGCCACCGCCGACACCACCACCCCCGATCCGCCCCCGCCTGCCGGGTTCAAGAACGCCAGCACCTCACGCAGGGCCTTGGCGCGGCCGACGAAGCCGAACGGCGCGGCGGGCAGACCCGCCATGGCCTGCGGGGCAGGGCCGGTGACCTGCATGGTGACGTCGCGGGCCAAGGTCACCGGCGCGTAGAACGTCCCACCGGTGATCTCGTTGCGGGTGGCATCATTCCCGGCCTGATCGTCAGCCATACGCGGCTCACTCACCGGGGCTGCTCCGGGCCATCCGGGCCGTCCGAGGGCGAGGCAGGAGGCCGGGTCGGCGGAGGCACGGGCAGGCCGGTGATGTCCCGGGCCATCGTGACGGGCGCGTGGAAGGTGCCGCCCTTGATCGTGTTGTTTGTGTCGCCTGCCCCGGTGATGATTGTCGGCCCGGCGTCTGCGCCCGAGCGTGCGGTGGTTGCCGAGGAACAGACCGGGCTCGAAGCCTCGCCACGGCGGGCCAGGACAACTCCGTACACCGAGATGCCCAGCCCGGCCAGGGCGACGAACACACCGACCACGCCGGCCAGCTGATCGGCCTGCTCCAGATCCAGCACGATGAAGATCACACCCAGCGCCCCGGCCACCAGACCACCGGCCAGCAGCGAGATCCACAGCCATGGGCTCTTCCGCGTCGCCATGCCGCCATGATCTACCTGCTCCACGCATGCCGCACTGAATGTGCGCAAACCGCAACGAAGCCAGCTCCGCGCCGGTACGGCGCCCGCAGGGACGCTGGGCATCGACATGGGCACCGCGATGGGGGTGCCACTTGTGGCGATCGAACCCAGGATCACGGCCGCGGTCTTCGGTCAGCACTGGCCTGATGTCCTGGCCGAGAAGGCGAAGCAGATCACCATCCCGATCGAGTTCGACCTGCAGTGGGATGACGAGCACATCTCGCGCGAGGAGGGTCTCGCGCTGTTCGACGCCTTTGCCTCGAGGGAGAAGTCGTTGCACGCGAACTCGGGCAAGCACAAGGATCTGCCCAGGTTCGAGGCCGACAGCGCGGTCCGGTTCTTCGCCCGGCACCTCTTGTCGTAGCGCGTGGCCGGGCCCCGAGCTCTTCGGGCATCTCTCGCCATTGGCTGCCAGTGCGGAACCGCCAGATGACGCCCCTCGCACTGTGCGCGCAGGTGCTGCGGGAAAGGGCCGTACCGTCCGATCGGCAGGAACGGCCGGCACCTGCCTCAGGACAGGATCTGCTGCAAGGAGTAGACGATCAGTGAGGCCAGGATGCCCAGGACGGACTGCGAGCCGGCGCCATCAGCGGCGAGATCACCTCGTCGACGTGGCGGCGCACCATCCGGGACAACGTCACGTACGGCTGGCCGTCCACGTACAGGGCTATCGCGACCGGCATCGGGAAGCGGAGCAGGAAAGCGTCGAGGTACGGCTCGGGGTTCTGGGCGGCCAGTACGATCGCGGCGGTCTCGATGGTGACGACGCCCAGCGCCATGGCCGCCGAGACCAGCGCGTAGCAGTGGCACAGCCGCACGATCGCGAACGTGCCGGCGGCGGCGATCCACGCCGGCCGGAGCTGGGTGTAAACCCATCCAGCAGGTGTGCAGATAGACGGCCGCGTTCGGCTCGACGACGTCGCCGGGTCGCACTGCGGTGAGCACCGTTTCGGCGGCGGCCGACGCGGCCCTCGCGCTCGTCCCGGCCGCTGTCCGTCGCAGTGCATCCGGCCGACCCGCCTGGCTACACTTCGCCGTCGCCTTCGACTTCATCCAGCCCGCGCCTGACCAAAGCACCTTCATCGTGATGTACCGTATGCTGTACGGTACGTCGTACGAAGGGATACATGTGGACAGTAAGTGGCTTGGCGCAACAAGACGGCGGGTCGCAGTGGTGAGCGCGAGCCTGCTCGCGGCCCTGGCAACCGCAACGAGTACGGCAACGGCGGACTCCACACGCTGCTCGCCGGTCTCCGTGGCCGTACCCCTCACCGAAGGCGGGCCTGTGGACCAGCGGATAGCGGGAACCCTGTGCCGCCCGCGCGGCGAAGCCCGGACGATCCAGATCCTGGTCCCCGGAGGCACCTACGACCGGTCCTACTGGATGCGCGGCAATGGAAAGGGCCCGACGTTCGCGGACACGATGGTCCGCGCCGGATACGCGGTGCTGGCCATCGACCGTCTGGGGGCCGGGCGTAGCTCGTGGCCGTCCGGAGCCCGGCTGCGACCGGACAGCCACCAGGAGTCCTTCCGCCAGGTGGCGCTCGCAGCCCGTCAGGGCAAACTCGACGGGCGGCGATACCGGAACGTCGTGGCGGTGGGCAACTCCATCGGTTCCACGATCATCCGCAGCGTTCAGATCCGCCATCCGGACACGCTCGACGGCATCATCTTGACCGGCGAATCCAGCACCCCGAACGAGGCCGCGTTCGAGCAGTTCGCCCAGGCGACCTATCCGGCCGGCCAGGACCCACGCTTCACCGCCCGCCGACTGGACGATGCGTACTACACCACCCGGCCCGGAGCCAGAGCGGAATGGTTCTACCACCTGCCCGGAGCCCAGCGCGCCGTCGTCGCGCGCGACGAGGCCACGAAGGAATCCGACACCTTCCTGGAAACCTTCCCGGCGATCTCCGACAACCGACTCATCCGCATACCCGTCCTGATCATGATCGGCCAGCACGACCGGCTGCTCTGCGGTGAGGGTGCGACCGACTGCACCAGTTCGGCAGCGCTGCAGGCACAGCAGAAGCGCTGGTACCCCAATGCGCCCCTCGACGCCGTGGTGATCCCCGCCACCGGCCACGTGCTCACCCTCCACCGCAGCGCACCGGCATCGTCGAGCCTGGCCCGCGACTGGGTCAAACGGCATGTCGGCTGATGGGAGCCACCAGGTCAGCTGATCGAAGACCGCCGCCATCCGGCCGCTGACTCCGATCTCGGCCAACCTCACAACACATGGCCTGGCCACGGAGTCACGCACGCCTGGCGACCGGTCCGTGATGCACCCGCGGTGACCCAGTCCACGGACACCACATACCCGGATCAGCAGATCGGGCCTGGACCAGGGCGGATAGTGCCCCGACGCCCAGACAGCGAACGCGACCCCCGGTGCTCGTCGGTTGTCGAAGCCAGCCGATCAAGAACAGGGGGTCGCGTTCGCGTGCCGCCTTCCCCTATCGACGTGCTCACCCGCCACGGGCGCACGTCACCTCCACCAACCCCCTCACCAACCCGGATGACCTGCCCGCGCCGATCGAGATCCTGGACACGCTGCCCGATCCGCGCAGCGCCTCGAGGACGCCGCCATCGGCCGGCCTTAGCCCTGATCGCCGTACTCGGGCGGAGCAACCTCGCCGGCGAGCTCGGTCCAACGTTCTTCTACGCCCAGCGCCTCGACCTGCCCGTCAGGGAAGTCGCGGGGGTCGTGGCCTCCATCGGGATCCTGGGCGTGGTGGCGGCATCCGCAGGGGCTCTGGCCGGTGGATTCCTGTCCGACAAGCTCGGCCGGCGGAAGCTGTTCACCTTCATCGGCGCGCTCCTGTTCGTCGCCGGCGCCTGCGTCGAGGCCTTCGCCTATTCGTTGCCGCCGCTGATCGTGGGCGCGGTGCTGATGCAGCTCGCCATCGCCGTGTTCGCAGCCGTGGACCAGGCGATCATCTTCGCGGTTCTGCCGGACCGGGCGCAGGCGGGCCGGTACATGGCGGTGGTCGCGTTCGCGCAGAAGATTCCCAGCGCGATCGCCCCGCTCATCGCCCCGTTCATCATCACGATCGGCGTGGTCGGCGCGGAAAAGAACTACACCCTGCTCTACCTCGCCGGAGCCGTTCTCGCTCTGGTCGGCGGCCTGCTCATCCTCTTCAAGGTCAAGTCCGTCCGGTAGTCCACCTCCTCTCGGCGCTCCCGTACGGCGGGGCGCCGTGCCTGGCTTCCCGCGAACGGGCGAGCCGATGACCATGTCACTCGAGTTGGGAAACGATGATGAGCCAATCGCCCCATGACCTGCAGATCGGCCACCACCATCTGGGAAGACTGGGACGGCGTCTCCGAGGACGGCACCGCCACGGCCTCCCTCAACCACTACAGCAAGGGCGCGGTCATCCGCTTCCTGCACACCCACACCCTGGGCCTCCGCCAGGCCGCAGGCTCCGTCGCATGGGAGTCCTTCCTCGTCGCGTCCGTGCTCAACGACACGATCACCTGGGCCGAGGGCACGTTCGACAGCCCGCAGGGGCGGGTCGCCGTCGCTTGGCGCGTCCAGGACGATCACCTGACCATCTCGGTCGACGTCCCCGGAGGCGCCGAGGCGCAGGTCCGGTTCCCGGACGGCACCACGTTTCACACAGGTCCGGGCCGCTTCCGCCGACGGTACCCCATTTCCTGACGAACCGAGCCACACGAGATCCCCTTTCCCCGTGACCGCTCCCTCCACCCCACACCGAGCCCACCACCTCAGAGACCGCATCGTCGCCTGCTGCTCAGACGCCCGCCGCCTCCTCCAGCCCTGCCGCTTCCCCCGTTTCGGCACAGGAAGCGGCACTGGGTATGCCCGCGTGGCTGCGGGGGCCGGCGTGATCCTGGTGCTGGCGGGCCTTGGCATCTGGTAGTGGAGCAGGCGCGCCGGCACCTCCGACTCCGCATGAGCGACCAGTGTCACCCACCGTGAGCAGCGATGAGCCGGGTGACAACGGGGCCGCGGGCGCGGCGGCACGGCGATGACCCAGAGGCTCCGCAACGCGGAGTACGGCCCTGGTGGCTCGACGTGTTGTTGCATATGATGTGCAAATGCATTTGTATTGCATCAGTATGGCGAGCAGGGACGACCTCGACGAGGCGCGGGCCGCGATGCTCGACGCCGTCTACCGGGACTTCGGCACCGGACACGTGTGGCCTGCCTCCTCCTCGCCCCGCTCCTCTCCGGCTGTTCCGCCTCCCCCGACGGCTCGTGGTCCGCGAACTCGTCCGGCTCCTCGGAGGGCGGGCGGCTGCGCGTGGCGCACGCCTTCCCTCCCACCGAGAACTTCTCCCTGTTCGGGGATGACGCCTATCTCCTGTCCCGGCTCGGCGTCTCGGAAGACTTGACCCATCCGTCCTGCCCCCCGTGATCCGCCACGCCCTGCTCCGGCCGCCGGCATCACCCTAAGCCTGGCCGCCCTCGGTTTCCTCGGCCTCGGCTCCCAGCCGCCGTCCACTCACACCACCCACCCACACCCCTTGAGCGGACCCCCATGACCTCCCTGATCTCCCGCACCCTCACCCGAGCCGCCCGGATCCCCAAACCCCCACGCCGGCGGACCTGGACGGAGCTCTCCCCGCTCCTGCGCCTGCTGATCCTCACCCAACTCGCCTTCAACATCGGCTTCTACGCCGTACTGCCGTTCCTGGCCGAACACCTCGGCACCGCCATCGGGATGGCCGGCTGGATGGTGGGCTTCGTCCTCGGCCTGCGCACCTTCAGCCAACAGGGGCTGTTCGTGGTCGGCGGGTGGCTCGTGGACCGCTACGGCGTACGCCCCGTCGTCCTGACCGGCTGCACCCTGCGGATCGCCGGGTTCGCCTGGCTGGGGTACGCCGAGGCGACCTGGGCCGTGATCGGCGCGGTGCTGTCGATCGGCTTCGCCGCCGCCCTGTTCTCCCCCGCCGTCGAATCCGAGGTGGCCCGGCAGGCGGTGACCTGGGAAGAGGAAGGGCACGGCCCCCGCACCCGGCTGCTGGCCCTGTTCACCGTGGCAGGCCAGGCCGGCGCCTTCGTCGGCCCGCTGCTCGGCGGCCTGCTGCTCGCCGTGGACTTCCGCATCGCCTGCCTTGCGGGAGCCGCCGTCTTCGTGCTCGTCCTCGCCGGGCACGTGTGGCTGATGCCCCAGCACATCCCCGGCCGGACGCCGAACCGGGAGCGAGGCGGGGTACGCGCGCTGCTGCGCAACCGCCGCTTCCTCGCCCTGTGCTGCGCGTACGGCGCCTATCTGCTCGCCTACAACCAGCTCTACCTCGCCCTGCCGGAGGAGGTGGAACGCGCGACCGGCTCCCAGACGCCCCTGTCCTGGCTGTTCGCCCTCTCCTCCCTACTCGTCGTGTTCGCCCAGCTCCCGATCACCCGCTGGGTCGGCGACCGGCTCGACCTGCGCCGCTCCATGGCCATCGGGCTGCTGCTCGTCGCGGCCGGCTTCGCGGTGGTGGCCGCCGCACGCCCCGCCGACTGGACGGGTGGCGCCGGTCTGCTCCCCGCCGCGGGATACGTCGTCCTGCTCACCCTCGGCCAGATGCTCGTCGTGCCCGCCGCCCGCGCCTGGGTGCCCGACCTCGCCGAGGACGGACGGCTCGGCCTCTACACCGGCGCGCTGTTCTCCGTCTCCGGCCTGATCGTCCTCATCGGCAGCTCGGCCACCGGCTCCCTGCTCGACCTGGGCCTCCCGGCCGCCGTGCCCTGGGTCGTCCTGGCCGCCCTCCCGGCTCTGGCAGTGGCCCTGCTGCCCCGCCGCCCGGGAAAGACCAGCTGAGGCGTGGACCTGGTCGTCGCCGGGTCAGCAGAGGGACATGGCCGTCTGCCACAGCCCGGGGAGGGCGGCCAGGACGCGGTCCCCTCGGCAGCGCCGGTCGGCGAACGTCGCCGCGCCCAGGTCCTCCAGCAGCTCCAGGAACCCGTCCTCATACCCGGACAGACCGGCCGCCGCCCGCTTGGCCAGGCACCGCGCGTACGTCGCCGCCACCCAGAAGACCGCCTCCCGGTGCAGCCCCGCCCGGATGAGCTCCCGGCTGCCGTCGACGGCCACCGGCCGCGCCATCGGGCTGATGTCGGAGGCGAACCGGTAGGAGGGCGCCCGCACGTGGGCGGCCGCGTCGAAGGCCACCTCCAGCGCGGCCAGGTGCCGCTCCACCCGTTCCCTGCTCAGCGCGGCGCATCCGAGCAGGTCGAGCAGCACCTCGTGGTAGTCGTGACGCCCGTGCTCGGCCAGCAGCTCCCGCACGGCCGCGTACCGCCTGCGGATGGTGGGGTTGCGCAGCCCGGCGACCAGCAGCACGTGCGTGGTCACCCCGGTGCCGAACAGCCACGCGCTCACCTGGTCGTGCAGCGGCGCGGACTCGTCCATGCCGTTGATCCACCCGCGCACCCGGTCCATGGCCTGGGTGCAGCGGGCCAGGATCCACGGCCGCTCGGCGAAGTCCCGTGCCACGACCCGCTGGAGCTCGGTGAGCCGACCCGTGGGGTCGGCCAGCACGCACGGGAGGTGGAAGCTGCCGGCCAGGTGGTAGTCGCTGAGCACCTCGTGCGGGGACC
Organism: Nonomuraea sp. SYSU D8015; assembly: GCF_008065375.1. Taxonomy (GTDB): domain Bacteria; phylum Actinomycetota; class Actinomycetes; order Streptosporangiales; family Streptosporangiaceae; genus Nonomuraea. The sequence goes on along the minus strand of NZ_VJYI01000010.1, from coordinate 159,320 downwards.
CGAGCCGGGGCATGGAGGAGACCTCCAGCAGCACGCCCTCATAGAGGAACTTCCCGATCCTGACGGGCGGGTCGGCGACCACCACCACGTCCACGTCGGAGCTCGCGGGCAGCTCGGCGTCGCCGTCCGCCCACAGCGCGGACCCGGTCAGGAACGCCCCGCCGAACCCGGGCAGCGCAGCCCCCTCCTCGTTCACCCACCGCCGCGCGAGCCGTCTGGCCTGCTCAATCCGCATGCGCTTCCTCCCCGTCCGGACCTCGGCGCGCGGCCCTGATCAGGACGAACGCGCCCAGCGCGACCAGCGCCGCCAGCCCGCCCCAGATCCAGCCGGGCACGCCCGACGAGGTCCCGGAAGACGCGCCGCCGCCGGCCGACGACGGGCTCGCCGCCGCGGACGGTCCGCCCTCCGTGGCCCCCTCCCCGGCGGGCGTGGACGAAACCGACGGAGAAGCAGATCCTTTCACCCGGAAGGGGATCTCCCCCTCGATGGGGTGTCCGTCCGACGAGACGACCCGCCAGGCGATCACGTACGCGCCCGCCGCGAGCGGCCGGCCGACCTCGGCGAACACCTTCGGGCCCGCAAGCCGCGGCTTGCTGAGCGGGACTTCTTTGCCGGCCGCGTCACGCAGCACGACGAACGGGAACTTGACGCTGGCGGTGTACTCGAGCTCGATCTCCTCGACGGAGGCCGCGGAAACCTCCGCGTCCTTGGCCGGTGAGCTGCGCTTGAGCGCGTCGTGGGCGTAGGCGGGCGAGCCGGACAGCGAGACGGACAGGGCAAGGAAGGCGGCGCAGGCGAGCGCCGCCCGCAGGAAGAAGGTCATGACAAGTCTCCAGAACAGGCGGGGACGCGCGCCGGTGGACGCCGGCGCGCCGGGACGGCTTCAACGCGAACGCGCGGGCGGTCCTCGCCTGCTGACGGTCTGGGAGACGGTCCTTCCCACGTACGCGGGGATCTCCGGAGGGGTCACCGGCCGCCACGACGGCGCCGCGACGCCGACCGGGGCGCTGACGAGCAGCCGGATCACCGGCGGCGGCGTGGCGTACAGGCGGAGCACGAGCCACAGGGCGCGCTCGCCCCGGTAGAGCCACCACGCGGTGAGCGCCGCCACCGTGAGGTGCGCGAGCGCCATGCCCGCCGCGGGCGCGGGATGCCCGTGCGCGGGGCCGGCGTCAGCGGCCGGCGCGAGCCGCTCGAACAGCTGGTGCAGCACCGTCTGGGCGCTCACCGTGGCGGCCAGGACGGCGACGGGGCCGCGCTCGCGCCCGTCGATCAGGTGCGCCGACGCCAGCACCGCCAGCACGCCGGCCAGGTAGACCTCCAACGGCACCGGCCCGCCGCCGGCCAGCGCGTGCCCGCCCGCCGACACGGCGCCGCAGACCGTCGCGAACACGACGGCCCGGGAGAGGCGGAGCGCTGATGACGCCGAAGACACAACCGACATCCTCGCACGAGACAGATGCGTCACCCGGCGTTCGCGGCCCCCGCCGCCGGGGCAGCGGACTGTGATGGACACCGCCTCGGGCGCCGGCCCGGACCTGGAACAGGTGGTCCGCCGGGAGTTGACGGACGCGGGCTTCATCGTCGAGCCGTCGCTGGTGTCCGCCGACGGCGGGCTCGGCGTCTGGCACGATCCCACCCGCGGGGTGATCGTCACCTGGAACACCTCGGCCGAAGGGCTGGTGAAGTACGCGACCGTCCGCACCGCGGTCCGGTTGGCGCTGCGCACGGTGCTGATCCGCGCCGGCCATCAGGTCAAGGAGGAGTTCGGCGGCCTGGAGCTGATCATCACGTCCTGACCCGGCGCAGGGGCCGGCCCACCGCGTGCAGGTGGCGCATGGCCTGCGCCCACGACTCGAACAGGCCGCACTCGGCGTAGTCGACCCCGATCGAGGCGCAGTACTCGCGCACGATGGGCCGCGCCTTGCGGAGGTTGGCGGTGGGCATGCTGGGGAACAGGTGGTGCTCGATCTGGTAGTTGAGCCCGCCGAGAGCGGTGGTGACCAGCCGCCCGCCGCGCACGTTCCTGGAGGTCAGGACCTGCTTGCGGAGGAAGTCCAGCTCGTCTTCCGCGGTGAGCACGGGCATGCCCTTGTGGTTGGGCGCGAACGTGCACCCCAGGTAGACGCCGTAGCAGCCGAGGTGCACGGCGAGGAACACCAGCGCCTTGCCGGGTGAGAGCACCAGGAACACGGCCCCCAGGTACGCCAGGTTGTGCGCGACCAGCAGCAGCCCTTCGACCTTCCGGTTCTTGAGCGACTCACGGCGCAGCGCGCGGAAGCTGGCGACCTTCAGGTTCAGCCCCTCCAGGGTGAGCAGGGGGAAGAACAGGAACGCCTGCCAGCGGCCGATGAACCGGGGCAGCCCGCGGGCGGCCTCGGCCTGGTTGTCCGACCAGAGCAGCGCGTCCGGCGAGACGTCGGGGTCGTGGTCCTCGTGGTTGGGATTGGCGTGGTGGCGCGTGTGCTTGTCCATCCACCAGCCGTAGCTGAGCCCGACGGCCAGGTTGCCCACCAGCAGTCCGGCCGTCCTGGACGTGCGGCGCGACCGGGAGATCTGCCCATGCGCGAGGTCGTGGGCCAGCAGCGTCACCTGGGCGAACGCGACGGCGAGCAGCACCGCGACCGGCACCTGCCACCAGGAGTCCCCGACCGCGGCGAACAACGCCCAGCTGCCCGCGAACAGACCCGCCACGAGGCCGATCCTGGCGGTGTAGTAGCCGGGCCGCTTGTTCAGCAGGCCCTCCTGGGCGATGCGGCGCGACAGCTTCGCGAAGTCGCTCCCCCGCTCCCCCGATGGCCTGGCGCGGGACGTGTCGACTACGGTCACATTGATCTCCGATGCTGGTGAGTCGTGTGCGAATACCCATCAGCATCGCTGCGGCGGAGTCTATGCGAACCCCGGCAGTCACCCGTCCCTGTGGTAGGGCAGGCCCTACCATGGAGGCAAAACGCGCCCCCGCCGCCTGGGTGATCGGGCCGGCGTACCGCACTCAGCGTGGGAAATGAGGACGACCTCACCGGTTCGGGAATGGCGGGCGGCGGGGGCGCGGCTCTAGACGAGCTGCGGGACCGGCGGTTCGGCCGGCGCGGCGGCCGTGCCGAAGACGTGCAGGTCGGGGCGGAAGGCGGCCAGGTAGGCGTCCCGGTCACGGAAGGTCGCGGCCAGGGCGTCGCCGTAGTCGATCAGCTCCCGGTGCGCGTGCCTGCGTGGCTCGTAGCGGGCGTACAGCAACCGGTCGAGCAGCTCCGTGTCGCCTCCGGCCGCGCTGATGACGTCGGCCAGGATCTCCGCGTCGTGCAGCGTGTAGCTCATGCCCATGCCCGTCATCGGGTGGCAGGCGAACGCGGCCGAGCCGAGCAGCGCGGCGTTGCCCTGGTGGTACGCCGACACGCGCAGCGAGGAGACCTTGATCAGGTGCCAGGTGGCGGGCTGGAGGGAGTCGAAGGCGTCGGAGCTCTCGGTGACGAACTTCTTGAGCTCGTCGATCAGGGTGGGGATACCGTCCTGGAAGACCTCCTTGTCGTCCTCGGGCGGCAGGCCGACGAACACCCTGGCCTGGTCCCTGTTGAGCGGGTACAGGTAGGCGAGCCAGCCGTCGGAGCTGAAGTAGAGCCGGTTGAGCTGGGCGACACTGGTCGTCAGCGGCACCGTGGCCACCCGCATGAGCAGCCGCTCGTACGGCATCGTGACCTGCTCGATGCCGAGTGCCTGCCGTACGGCGGACTTGGTGCCGTCGGCGCCGACGACGACGTCGGCCCGCAGCCGGCGGCCGTCGGCGAGCGTCAGCTCCTCGACCCGGCCGTCACCGACGGCGATGTCGTCGATCTCGGCGTCGAACCAGAACTCCACGCCCTCCATCGCGCAGCTGGCGTAGATGAGCTCGACCAGCTCACGGTAGGGGCGGATGAGGAAGCCGCCGTCGGGGAAGCGGCATTCCCTGATCGGGTCGCCGTCGTGGTAGTAGCGGATGATGTCGCGTCTGAGGCCATGGCGTCCGACGAGGTCCGCCAGCCCGTGGCGGGCGAGCACCCGCAGCCCGGGGGGCTTGAGGAAGTCGGCGCCCGCGCTGGGGATGGAGGGTCCCTGCTCGATGACGACGACGCGCTGGCCGCGGCGGCTTAGGAGTAACGCCAGGAAGCAGCCGCCGAGCCCGGCGCCGACGATGGCTACGTCGCACGATGTGGTTGCCATGACGAGAGCCCTTTCGGTGGTGAACTAGTTCGTAGGCCCGCGGGTCCCGGCGAGCGGGCCGGAGTCGGCCGTACGCGGCCGCGGGATGTGGTCCATGGGGGGTGTGCGGGTCTCGACAGGTAGCAACGCGTCGGCCTCCGCCGCGACGGTGGCGAGGGTCATCCGCAACTCCAGCAGCATCCGGCGCGGCACCTTGATCATGACGTCGCCGGGGTCGGTCCGCAGCCGGGTGATCTTGGTGAGGGCCAGCGCGCCGATCAGCACCGAGATGGCGACGCAGATCGCGATCGCGCCCGCCAGTCCCTCGAAGGGGCCGGTCATGAACGGGTGGTCGATGACGACGGAGACCACGGCGATGCCCACCGCGCCGCCGACCATGCGCGCCATCGTGGCCGCGCCGACGGCGGAGGCGTACTGGTGGGGGCGGGCGGCCAGGGTGGTGGCCACGGAGGTGCCGGGCGCCAGCGCGCCCACTCCGACGCCGACCACGACGCTGGCGACCAGGCCCCACACGGTGGGCCCGACCTGCGTGAGGACGAGCACGCACGCGCCGCCGCAGAGCAGGGAGCCCGCGTAGATCAGGCCGTAGGCTCCGATCCGCTTGACGATCTTTCCGGCCAGGAAGCTCGTCACCACGACGGCCACCGACGTGGGCGTCAGCCACATGGCCACCTCCAGCATGGGGTAGCCCAGGTGGAGGAGGTACAGCGGCTGCACGGTCAGCAGGCCGTAGGACAGGGCGCCGAAACACCACGTGGCCAGCCATCCCCAGACGAACTTGGGCCGGCGCCACAGCGCCAGGTCGATGGCGGGCAGCCGGTGGTGCCTGGCCTGGGCGAGCGCCCCGCCGATGAGGAGGAGCGCGGCCAGCGCCAGCCACACCACGTCCATGCCCCAGGCCATGGCCTTGGAGATGGCCAGGACGACGACCGCGATCCCGGCGGCGAGCAGCCACGCGCCGAGCACGTCGGGCAGGCCCCTGGCGCCCGCGCGCTTACCCGGCGGAAGCGCGAGGCAGGCGATGAGGAGCGCGACGCCGATCACGACGTCGGGGACGAACAGCGCCCGCCAGTCGACGGTGGCGGCCAGCCAGCCGCCTCCCGCCTGCATGAGCAGGCAGCCGAGCCCGGAGGCGGAGCTCCACAGCGCGATCGCGCCGCGCCGCTGCGACTCCGGCAGCTCGCCGAGCAGCAGCCCGAGGCTGGCGGGGATCATCGCCGCGGCGCCGACGCCCTGGACGGCCCGCGCGCCCAGCACGAACGGCCAGGACTCGACGGTGACGGTGGCGACGCCGCCCAGCACGAAGATCACCAGTCCGACGGCCAGCACCCGGCGGCGGCCGAACAGGTCGGCCCAGCGGCCGGCCGTGGCCAGCAGCGCCGCGATCGGGATGAACGCCGCGCTGGTCAGCCAGACCAGGTCGCCGAGGGGCATGCCGGCGCCGGCCGGGGTGTAGCGCAACACCCCGACGGCCAGGGTGGTGGCCGTGGTGTCGGCCATCACCGTGAACATGACGCCCGCGCCGACCAGCCGCAGCATGACTCCCTGGCGGCGGTCTACGCCGGCCGTGCCCGTCCCCCGTGCTGGTGACGAACGCACGTGGTCACCTCCAAGCTATGAGTGGTCCGCGCCGGCCGGCACACTCCGGCTGTGCGACCGGCGAAGATGGATCTGTCGGGTTGTCAAGCGCCGTACCGGCCGGGCGAGAGCATGCCGTCCGGGTCGAGCGCGGTCTTGAGCCGGTGGAGCATGCCGAGGCTGGCGGTGCTGGTCTCGGACCAGACGTCGGCCGCGGCGTGGTCGATGTCGGAGCGGTAGATCGCGCAGCCGTGGCTGCGCAGCAGGCAGTTGCCGTCGTTGCGGAGCTGGTGCGCGCGGTGGGCGGCGTCCGGCACGCCACGCTCGAAGAAGATCTGGATGACGCCGTTGGCCAGGTGCTTGCTGACGAGGTTCCACTCGACCAGCAGGGCGGTGGTGTGCGCCTCCACGGCCGCCTGCAGGGCGGCCAGGATCTGCTCGGTCTTGCGGGCGTTCGTGGGCATCAGCGGCATCAGCGCCAGGAAGCCGGTCGGGCCCTGGTCGATCTGGTCGCAGGAGGCCACGCGGAGGGCGTTGCGCACGCCCAGGCACGTGGGGATGCCCTGGGCCATGAGCGCCCTGGCGTACAGCGGGTCGCCGGGCAGTACCTCGGCGGCGTTCACCACACGCAGCGCCTCGGCGCCCTCGACCTCGACCAGCGCCTTGCGCAGCAGCTCCTCGGCCAGCTCGACGGCGGCGTCGGTGCCGAGCAGCGGCCCCATGATCGTGAACAGGCCGGGGTCCATGCCCGCGGGCAGCAGCCAGTCGCCGTGGCTGGGCACGAGCGCCATCTCGCGTACGCGCAGCATCCCGTCGGCGGGGTTTCCGCGGCGCAGGAAGCCGGCGATCGCGTCGAGCGCGAGGCCGACCTGGTGGCGGGGGATGCGGCCGTGCACGAACCCGACGGTCTGCGGGCGCGGCACGAGCGCGACGGCCATGGCGGTGACGATGCCCAGGTTGTGCTGGACGAACGCGGGCGTCAGGTCGGGGCCGGCGACCCGGCCGTGATAGCGGCCCGCGGGGTCCAGCCCGCCGGTGGTGACCACGCTGCCATCGGCCAGCACGGCCTCCAGCCCGGCCACGTCGTGGACGCGGGAGCGGAAGGTGCCGTCGCCGCGGTCGAGGGCGTTGCCGACGACCGAGGTGTCGGCGCAGGAGTTGGTGACGTTGAGCATCCACGGGGTGTCGCGCAGCACCGCGGCGAGCTGGGCCTGCGTCACGCCGGGTTCGATGACGGCGTATCCGGCCTCCAGGTCGAGGCTGCGGATCCGGTTCATGCCGCTGAGGTCGACGACGACGTTGTCATCGGTGACCGGCATGGCCGAGCCCATCCCCCAGTTCCTGCCGGTGCTGATCGGGTAGAGGCGGCGCCTGGTCGTCATGGCGCGGCGGACGAGGGCGCGTACTTCGTCGAGGGTGCGCGGCGTCTCGGTGCCCTCGATGGAGCGAGGCTGGTGACCCCCGACGTCGCGCGGCATCAGCTCCACTCGCGTGAGCTCCTGCATGGCTCTCCTCTGGCTTTCTCAGGCGGTGTGCTGGAGCAGGTCGTCGATGGAGCCGATGGCCTGGTTGGACAACTCCCTGATGCCGAGCAGCCGCTGCTCGACGTACACGTCCGGCTCGGGGACGGGGGCGGGTTCAGGGAGGTCGAGCGTGCCGGAGCCCGCGCGCGGCGGGGACTGCACGGGAACCTCGTGCAGTCCGTACGGGTGACGCCGGGGACGGCGCGAATGCACGGCGGTGTCGGTCGACTCGTGCCTGGCGCGGCCGGGCAGGTGCGGGGGGGTTCGCATGACGGGAGCTCTCCTACCGGATGTGAATGGGGTTTTCCGGACGGCCACTCGCCGTTGAGCGGCTTCAGGTCAGCGCGTGTCCTCCTCGTAGCCGGTGTGTCCGGCCCGTGGAGCGGCGGCCGCGGGGGTGGCCCTCGGCGCGCCGTGGTTGATGACGCTCGCGGCGATCCGGCGTTCCGCCAGCCCCATGTGGGGGCGGCCGCCGCCGGTGGAGCTCGGCCGTGTGGCCGAGCCACGGATCAAGGAGCTGGCGTGCACCCATCGGCGTGACTCGGCCAGCACTTCTCGTTGGGCGCGGCGCAGGTCGGCGTGCCGCGCGTACTGCTCGCAGACGGCTCGGGCGAGCACCCGGGCCATGACCAGGTGCTCCTGGCAGGCCGCGGCGACCTTTGACTCCAGGCCGATGACCTGGGCCAGCAGCAGCTGCAGGTGGGGGAGGCCGGAGCTGCGCTCGAAGCCTTCGACCTCGGCCAGCCGCTCGGGCCAGCGCAGCCGCCGCTCGATCGAGGCGCACGTGGCGGCCACGATCTGGGAGGCGGGGCCGTCGTCGGGGCTCTGTCCCTCGAGCTGCACGGCCCGCTGGGCGGTGTGCTCGAAGCCGGCCAGCCGGCGCAGGCCGCTCTGCAGCAGCCGTACGCGGTTGTGCAGGCAGGCGGCGCTCCAGCCGAGCACCAGCAGACGGTCCTTGTCGGCCTCGCAGTGCCAGCCGACCAGGGACACCTCGCGGGCCATGCGGTGGTAGAGGACCCAGCCCTCCTGCTCGGCGGGCGGCGACGGGGTGTCGATCCACACCTGCAGACCGCCGGGTGGCAGCTCACCGACGCCGATCTCCACGCCCTCGGGGGCGACCCTGGCGCAGATCCGCTGGACGACGCGCTGCTGCGCCGCCGTCTCCGGCGCCACGGGCACCGGGCCTTCCCAGACAGGCAGCACTCGCTCGGGGGCCACTTTCGCCCTTGGCTCGATGCTCATCGGAGGCCACCTCCTGACCCGTGGGCCGTATTCGATCTTCGTAAATTCACACTTAATACTGCCGCTCTGATCGTGGGCAGCGGGCGGTTTTCTGTCAACTGACACTTAACGGATAGGGTATGGATCCCTTGCCGCCCGGGCGGGCGCCGGTGCGAACGGGCGGCTTCCCCCAGGTGAATCCCGGGTTACGCGGCGTCATGATCTGTAGCCGGGCCGATCCGGCGATCGAGAGAGGGAGGCCGCGAAGCGGCCCCTCCCGGCACCCCCGAGCCGTGGTCGGGGCCCTGTCGCCCGCCTTCGGACGGCCGGCACCGCCCGGCGCGACGCAGGCCGGAGGAGGTTACTGAGTGCTACTGGATCACTCCCGCTCGTCCGTGCCTTACCTGATCGATAGTGATTCGTCACTAGACCGGATTCATCGCCATCCGCCGCGCCGGCGCGCGGGAGCAAGGCCTCACGGCGGCGAGTGGCCCGGCGACGGCCGCCCGTCTCCTGCGGGAGCGTCGGAAATATCGGAAATATGCGATACGCGCGCCCTACTCAAGGAGACCGGACCAATTCCCTGATTTCCGGAAATATCGGTGAGCAGGCCTCGAGTCCATCGAAATTCGGCACGACCTTCTGCCGGAAGGTGTCAGCCCATCGCCGGAGGCGTCAATGGCCATGCCCACCGCCCGGCCCGTCGTCGAAGACGCCGCCTGCGACTGCTGCTCAGCGCACCTCCCGGCCCAGGTGGAGCCCCACTCAGCAGCGCGCCGAGGCCTCGCGAAGGGAGCCGTATCCGCCTCCGGAGGATCCGTCCGGAAATCGCGTGGAGCCGTTTCAACCGGCCGGGTGAATTTCCCCTTCTCGGAAAGGTGAAAATTGAAATGCGGACGTCAGCCGCCCTGAGCCTTTCGCAGCGCGGTCAGGTGCTCCTGGAGTTTGGGCGCCGCGGTCTTGGCCAGGGACACGACCGCCGGGGACGATCCCTTGGAGATCTCCGTCTGGGTGGCGGCGATCGCGGCCGTGTGCGCGTTCGTCATGCTGGCGAGGAACTCCTGGTCGAAGGCCTTGCCCGTGGCGTCCCGCAGCCGGAGGTACTCGGCGCGCTGCTCGCCGGAGGTGGAGCCGGGAAGCCGGATGCCGAGTCCTGAGGCCGTCTGGACGACCTGGACGTCCATTCTCGCGTGATCCTGGACGAGCATCCGGCCGATCGCCTTGACCTGCTTCGTCGTGCCCTTGCCCTCCGCCAGACGTCCCGCCTGGACCTCCGCCAGGTTGCCCTGGTGGATGGTCCGCAGCCAGGCTCTGTCCTGCTCGGACGGCTGCGGCTCGGTCGTCGGCGGCACGGCCGCGGTGTTCGTCGAGACATGGGCGCATCCGGCGAGCGCGGCGGCGGCCAGCACGAGGATCGGACGAGTACGCATGGGCATTCCTATGACGTGATGACACGTATCCACTACGCAGAGTAATCGACCTGTCCGACGAGACCCGGCATTCCGCCTGCCCGGGCGCGGCGTCCGAGATAATGACGAACCGCCCGAACCGATGCGACGTCAGGAGACAGCACCCAGATGACCCGGCCCGCCCCTCGCACCCCCGAACAACGCAAGCAGGACACGCTGCACCGGCTCGAGCACGACGTGGACGCCTGGGTGGCCACGGCCGGCGAGGACGGCGGGATGCCCTACCTCGTGCCGCTGTCCTTCCTGTGGGACGGCGCGACCCTGCTGATCGCGACGGCCACCGCCTCCCCGACCGGCCGCAACCTGCTGGCCACCGGCCGGGTCCGCGTCGGCATCGGGCTGGTGCGCGACGTCGTGCTCGTCGAGGGCACGGTGCACGCCACACCCGCCGACGACATCCCCGCCGAGGTCGGCGACGCCTTCGCCGCGAAGGCGGGCTTCGACCCGCGTGAGGAGAGCAACGCGTACCACTATTTCCGGATCACTCCGGAGCGGGTGCAGGCGTGGCGGGAATCCAATGAGCTGAAGGGCCGCGACCTCATGGTCGGCGGTGAGTGGACGGTGCCCTAGCGGCCCCGGCGGAGGCTCACCACCAGGGTGGTGTGGCGCTTGCGGATCACGATCCCCTCGGGCGCTCCGGCGTCCGCCTGTCCCGGGTAGGCGACCACCCGCAGGTCGCCCGCGTGCGGGCGGCCCGCCTCGTCCCACGCCGTGACGTGCCCGGCCAGTTCGGCCGCGAGCCTGGCGCCGCCGGCCCCGTGGCCGCGGGCGACCAGGAAGTCCTCCGCGGCCAGCACGGCGATGCTGTCATCCTCGGCGATGCCCACGGTCATGGTCGGCCCGGTGGGCGTCTGCCCGCTCAGCACGCACCAGCGCGGCTCGTGCAGAGCCAGCCACATTGACATGCCCATGCCGATCACGGGCCCCGGCGCGGGCTCCTCCACCTTGGTGGTGATCTCGGTGGGCACGGCGTCGAGGGCGGCGAGCACGTCGCCGAGCTCGCGCCGCTCGGGCAGCCCCAGCATCAGCTCGGGATCCCGCCGCAGCACGGTGAGCACCTCGGGCCCGGCGTACGGGCCCCGCATCCGCATGAATCCGCACGGCGCCACCGACCGGCTGACCCAGTGGCCGTCCTCGCGCTCCATGGCCACCGACACCTGCACGCCGCGCAGATCGAGCGGCACCACCAGCCGCCCGTCCGGCTTCAGCTGCTCCAGCCAGGCGGGAGCCAGGTCCCACACGCCGACCGTGGCGATCAGCCGGTCGTACGGGGCCAGCCCGGGGTGGCCCCCGGCGCCGTCCGCGCACACCACCTCGACGCCGGACTCCCCCGCGGCCGCCAGATGCTCCCGGGCCTGGGCGGCCAGGTCCTCGTCGATGTCGACGCTCACGACGCGCCCGTCGGGCCCGGCCAGGCGGGCGAGCAGGGCGGCGTTGTAGCCGGTGCCCGCGCCGATCTCCAGCACCCGGTGCCCGGGCTCCACGCCGAGCTGGTCGAGCATGATGGCCATGATCGCGGGCTGCGACGACGAGCTGATCGGCAGGCCGTCGGCGTCGCGCTTGGTCACGATGGGGCCGTCCTGGTAGGCCTCACCGGGGTCGACGCCGGGCACGAAGAGGTGGCGCGGCACCGCCCGCATCGCCTCCGCCACGGGCTCGCTGACGTCCTGACGCTGCCGCAGCAGCGTCACCATGGCTTCCCTCTCCGTCGCGAAGTCCATGAACCCATTGTCCACGCATGCCCACGGGCGCCGCCCGCCGCACCGGGAGCGCGAGAATTCTTGGTAAAGAACGGGCCAAAAAGGGTTGGGAGCAGAATAGGGGGGAAGGGCAGCCAACTCCTGAACGTCGACCGTGAGGAGGAGCCGTAGTGCTCACCCTGACAGCCAACGCAGCCCAGGCGATTCGCGATCTGACCGCGTCCGCGCCCGAGCCGGCCCAGAGCGGGATTCGCATCTCGTCTCAGGGCGAGGGCGCGACATCGCTGACTCTTTCCTTGGCCACCGCACCGGAACCGGCAGACGCGATCGTGGAATCGGAGGGCGCTCGCGTCTACCTCGACCCCGTGGCCGCGACCGTACTGGAGGACAAGTCTCTCGACGCCGGAGCCGATGACCAGGGAAGTGTGTCGTTCCTGGTCACCGACCAGACGGCGTGACGGGCGCCCGCCGCGACCGGGCCGCCGTGGCCCGGTCGCGGCGGGGGCCGTCGCTCAGTTGCCGGCGAGCAGCTTGTGCAGGTAGCGCACCTGCTCCTCGGACTGGTAGCCGCCGCCGCCCTCGTGGCTGTTCCAGGGCCAGACGGTGATCTCCTTGGGGCCCTGCCAGTGGTTGTAGGCGGCGAACACCGTGGACGGCGGGCAGACGTCGTCCATCATCCCGACCGAATAGAGCGCGGGCACCCGGCCACGGGCCGCGAAGTTCACGCCGTCGAAGTACGACAGGGTGCGGAACACCTGGTCGGCGGTGTCTCTCCGGGCTGCCAGGAAGCGGACCAGCTCCTGGTAGGGGTCGCGCCCCGTGATCTCGACGGCCCGCCGGAAGTGGGTCAGGAACGGCACGTCGATGAGCGCCGCCCGGACGCCCGGGTGCAGCGCGGCGGTGGCCTGGGCGATGCCTCCGCCCTGGCTGCCGCCTGAGACGACGATGCGGGTCTCGTCCACGGCGGGGTGCTCCATCGCCGCGTCCACGGCTCTGACGGCGTCGGTGAACACGCGCCGGTAGTAGTAGTCCTCGGGGTCGAGGATGCCGCGGGTCATCATGCCCGGCGCCTGCGGGTTGGCGCTGCCGTGCGGGTCACCGGTGACGCCGGGACTGCCGACGTGGGCGCCGCCGTGGCCGCGCGTCTCCATCACGAACACCGCGTACCCGGCCGCGGGCCACATGAGGTGGTCCTTGGGGAAGCCGCGCCCGCCGCTGTAGCCGATGTAGTGCATCACGCACGGCACCGGGCCCTCCACACCGCGCGGGAGCAGGACCCAGCCGCTGATCCGGTGCCCGCCCCAGCCGGCGAAGGAGACGTCGTACACGTCCACGGTGGCGAAGGGCAGGTCGTACGGGACGAACTCAGCGGCCAGGTCGTGCTGCCTGGCCTCGGACAGGGTGCGGGACCAGAAGTCGTCGAAGTCGGCGGGCTCGTCGCGGTCGGGGAGGTAGCTGCGCAGTTCCTCGAGCGGCAAGTCGAACAGTGGCACGGGCGCTCCAAACCAGTAGAAGGACAGTGATATTTCACCCCATCGACACGGAAAGCGCTATCCCACCCCCTGCCTTCACGCCTGGCCCGCTTAAAGCACCTCGCCTGGGTAGGAGTGATCACGTGAGCGAACACGTCATCGAGGTCCCCTACTCCCACCTCCACCCCGGCCTGATCCTGGACGCGCCCGCGGACACCGACGACTTCCTCGTGCTCTTCGGCGACGATTCGGAGTCGCGGGCCAAGCTGCTGCGCGACGACACGGGGCGGCCGGTGCTCCGGCTGGGCGGCTACATGACGGCCCGGGGAACGGTCATCGACGAGCGTGTGTGGACGGTACGGGAGGCCGCCCGCCACGGCAACCGCGTCCACCTCCGCCTCGGCCACTCCCTGCCCTGACCCTCCCGGCCTATGAGGGCGCCGCCGACCGGGGGTCACGTATCGTCCCGAGAGCCGCACAGGCCGCCTCAGACGCGGCGAAGACCCGCCACCGCGACGCGCACACGCATCCCAGGCGCCGGCACAGGGCCAGGAGTCCTTCCGCCGCCGGAGGATGTGGACGGACCGCGGCAGCCCAGACCGAGAGAGACGAACCGGTGAGCAGCGCCGAAGGGACCAGCCGACTCGGAACGGCCAGCCCGACCGGAACACGCAGCCCGACCGGAACAGGCAGCCGAGCCAGTGATGTGAAAGCAGGTCGGCCGAAGCACGCAGGCAGCGCCCAGGGCGCGCACGCCGCCGTCTCGGACCCGGGGAGGCCTCCGGGACGCCACGTCGCATTCTCGCCGACGAGCCCACCATGCCGACGATGGCGCCCGCCTGGCAAACGGCGTGCGCCGGGCCGCACGGGGTTTGCGGCCCGGCGCACACAGCGCGCGCCGCGCCGCAAGGGGTGTGCGGCGCGGCGCGGGAGGCTCAGGAGTGGGCTCGGGGGTTCGGGGACGGGCGGGTGGTGGTGCAGGAGCCGGCCTCGGCGCCGGCGACCTTCCACTCCGCGCCCGGGAACGGGCTCATGAAGTGGGTCAGCAGGTCCACCGCGTAGTCGGGCGCCTGGCCCCCGGGGTCCAGCAGGGAGACCATCTGCGGCCCGTCCGCGCCGCGCAGCGTGATCGCGTTGGTGCCGTTCCCGGCCGCGAACCCGGGCTTGGCGTCCACGGTCACGCAGGCCAGGCTGATCCCGCCCGCCTCGATCTCCTGCTTGGCCCCGATCCGCCGCATCCGCTGGTCGTAGCGGCGCAGCGCGAGCGAGGTGGTGGGCCCGAGCCGCATGGACTCGTGGAACACGTCGTCGCCGATCTCCCTGCTCAGCCGGACGTCCAGGGCGACGTCGGGCCGCAGGTCCACGCCCTTGGCGGAGATGTCGAGGCGGTCGTAGTGGCCTTCGAAGCCGGGCGCGACGTACCCGAGCGCGGGCGGCGCCTTCAGGCCGAAGGGGATCTTGCCCGGCCGGACGCGCAGCCACGACACGCGCCGCACGGACAGCCCGAGCTCCTTGACGGAGCTGGCCCCGAGCCCGAAGCTCCCGCCGACGTGGTACGTGAGGAACCCCTTGGTGTGCGGCACCTCCTGGCTCACGCCGATGTTCTGCCGGGCGACGGGGTCCAGCTTGAACCCGCCGCGCAGCGCGATCCGCCCCGTGGGGACGGGTTTGGAGACGAGGTCGAGCGTCTGGTCGGGGTTGAGCCTTATCGTGGTGTCGGCGGCCAGGTCCTTGACCGACAACGACACGTTGCCGAGCCGCCCCTGCGGGTCCACGAGGCCGCCCTCCACTCCGAGGTGGCCGTCCAGGGTGCTGACGTCGTTCCCCACCGCCTTGTACGTGACGGCCGGCACGCCGAGCCCGGCGGCCGTGGCGTCGGCGTCCACCCCGAAGACGGCGGGCACGTCGCCGAACCGCAGCTCGCCCGTGCCCTTGCCGGCCAGCGTGACCTTGGCGGTGAGGCGCTTGACGGCGGCGGAGTTGTTCACCCTGATGCGGGTCTGGGCGCCGTACGTGCCCTGGACGGACAGGGCGGCGGGCACCGGGTCGATGGCCACGTGACCGCGCACGTCCCCGGCCTCGGCGCGCACGTCGAGCGAGCCGAGCGTGGCGGCGGGCTCGATGCGGTACGCCGCCTGGACGGTGTTGCCCTGGCCGATGCCGAACGGCCCCACCGACATGCTGGTGATTTTGGAGGGCAGTCCGGTCAGGGTCGCCCGGGCCTTGAGGGACACCGGTGACAGGACGCTGCTGGCGAGGTAGACGCCCAGGCTGCGGCTGCGCGGCCGGAATCCGGAGAACGCGAACGTCTTGCCCGCGAGATCCACCGACACCTGGTCCGGCAGCCCGGTCACGTCGAGATACCCCTGGAGACCGAAGCAGCCGCGGTCGGGCGTGCAGAAGGGCCCCTGGGCGCAGCCGGCGCTGCCGGCGGGGCAGCCGCCGTCCACGAGCGACACGCCGCCCGGCACGGCGGGCGCGGCACGCATCTGCCGCAGCGCCCCGGCCTTGCCCAGCCAGGCGCGGGCGCGCACGTCCAGGCGGGAGCCGGAGTAGGTGAGCTTGCCGTCGGCGGCCGAGACCGCGAGACGGCCCGGCACCGGACCGAGGGTGCCGATCAGGCCGAAGCGCAGGTCGCCCTGGGTGACGTCGGCGTCCACGGCGAGGGTCTGCCGGGCCGAGCGGAAGTCGGCGGTGAACCCCTGCGCGGCCGGGCTGAACTCGACCTGCTTGAGCCCCTTGACCAGAACGCTGGCGTCCAGGTCGCCGGAGGCCTGGTCGTAGTGCGCCGACAGGTGCGGTCCCGTGGGCGACTTGGCGTCGTCGTGGTTGGTGAAGGCCACCTCGGCCGACCCGACGGGCCCGGACAGGCCGCGGAAGCGGTAGGAGGCGGCGTTCCAGGAGGCGTCGAAGCGGGCCGGCACGCCGGTCACCTCGGCCGCGGCCCGGGCGTAGCGGTCCCCGATCCTGGCTCGGGCCAGCGCCGTGACCTTGGCGACGGGCGCGTCCGCTGTCCAGGTGAGGGTCTGGGCCTTGGCGTCGGCGACCAGCTCGGCGTGCTTGCGCACGCCTTCGACGGTGGCGTGCAGGTCGTCGCCGGTGCCGCTGTCGGGGCGCTGCGTCACGTGCGCTTTATTGGCATAAATCTGGATTTGCTCAATCTTGCTGGACGTGTCGACCTTGACGGTCGTGCGCTCCCCCAGCTCCCACGAGGCCTTGACGTCGTCGTGCACGCCGCGGAGGGTGCCGTCGAGCGTGGGGCCCGACTTGAGGTTCGCGTACGCGGCCCGCAGCTTCTCGATTACGCCGCTGGCCTGGTAGGCGGCCTTCCTGGCGGCGGGGTCGAGGGTGACGTCCACGGTGGAGGGCGTGTTCGAGATCTCCAGCCGGGCCACGTGGGTGCCGTCGATGCTGGCCGCGCCCACGAAGGACCGCCCGCTGGAGTCCGTCTCCAGGTGGGCGTGCGGCGCGGCCCCGTACGTGACGTCGAACCCGGACAACCCGGTCAGCAGCCCCGAGACCCCGACCGCGGCGCCGTCCTTGATCATGGTGACGTGGCCGCCGCGCGGGCTGGAGATCGCACCCTCGTTGCGCTGCAGCACGACCGCGAACCTGCCGATGGGCGAGCTGGTCTTGTGCGTGACGCGGTGCTCGGTCAGGTCGTTGACCAGGCGAACCTTCGCCGGCACGTCGCTGAGCTCGGCGCGCAGCACGGTCTTGTCGGCGTTCCTGTCGAAGAAGAGCAGGTCGGCGGCGCCGGCGCCGGGCCGTCCCGAGTCCACGGCCAGGGTCTGCCTGCCGTTCTCGGAGCCGTACCTGGCGGACAGGGTCCGCGGCACCTTCTGCAGCCGGGCGCTCAGCACCCGGGCCAGCCGGCCGTCGCTGTAGGTGTAGTGGTCGAGCCGGGCGCGGGCGATCGGGGCCGGGCCGGAGAAGCGGATCTCGCCGTTCGACAGCCGCACGTCGGCGCGGGTGGGCATCCGATCGAGCACGGCCTGGGTGAACTGGCGTCCGGTCACTGCCAGCGCCTCCAGCTTGGCCGGCGCGGAGGCGGCGACGTCGAGCGACAGCGGCGCGAGCGCCGCGTTGACCGTCAGCTTGCCGGTGGCCGGCGACTGGCGCAGGCTCACGGCGCTGCGCCCGATCAGCCCCGCGACCACGGCCGCGGTCTCGCCCGGATCTGTGCGCTCCAGCTCCGCCTTGACCCGCTTGCCGGCCATGTCCACGGTGAAGGTGCCCTTGTCGTAGCCCGACAGCGACGAGCCGCGCCGCAGCCCGTCGAACCCGACCGACACCTTGTCGTCGTACTCGGCCCAGACGTGCGCCTTGAGGTCCTCCTTGCCCAGCCGCTTGACCGCGAAGCCGAGCCCGACCGCGCCCTCGCCGGGCCTGGCGGCGGGGACCAGGTTCGCGGCCAGGTCGGCGCTGCCGTCGCCGGTGACGTCGGCGGCCACGGGCACGGCGACGGGCTGGCGGATCGAGCAGGACACCGGCACCTCGGCGCTCTCGACGCAGAGCCGGTACGTCAGCCCGGGCAGGGCCTTGCCGAGGTCGTCGAGCACCTTGGTGACCGCGGCCAGGGGCTTCATGAGCGTCAGCGATCGGGCCTGGGTCGTGTCCGGCAGGACCTCGCCCGCGTCGGGCGCCCGCCGGCCCAGGCCCTGCTCCTCCTGGACGGCGGCGGCGTCGGCGGTGACCTGGTCGATGAGGCCGGGACCGGCGGGCGTGGTCACCTCGGGCTTGTCCGGTCCCACCGGCTCGTTCGCGGCCGGCCGCATGGCGAGGGAGGGCCGCGTGGGGACGGTGACGGCTGCGGCGGGCGGCTCTTCGACGGCGGGCACGGGCCGGGCCTGGACGGCCGCCGCGGGGACTGGCCGGGCCGCCTGGGCGGCGGGCGGCACGGCGACCAGGACGGTGCTTGCTATGGATGTCGAAGCGAGCACGCGCAGGAGGGTGCGCGGCATGAACTGTTCTCCCCCGGGCCGGTCTGATTCATACCTTCAGAAACATTGGTCACGAGACGACCACATTTCCTCACTGATAGTCAAACTGTCCCGGACGTGGGACTCCAACCTCCGGGCCCTCAGTGGTGATACGGGCGCAGTCGCGGCCACCAGCCGGGCACGTGCGAGCGGTAGTCGTCGTAGTCGGCGCCGAACCTCGCGCGCAGGTGCGGCTCCTCGTACCAGCGGACGAACGAGTAGACCGGGATCGCCAGGACGGCGGCGTAGACCAGCAGCCACGCCTCCCCGAAGATCATGGCCTGGCCGATGACGGCGGCGAAGATCGCCACGTACATCGGGTTGCGGACGTGACGGTAGAGGCCGCCGACGACCAGCCGGTCCGGCGGCGCGACCGGGATGGGCGTCCCGAACCCCTCCACCACGAACCTGACGAACGCGTTGACGATCACGGCCACCCCGGCGACCACCAGGATCGCGCCCAGCGCCCTCAGCGGGATCATGACCGGGCCGGGGAAGGGGTCGAGCATCCGCCAGCCGGTGATCCAGTACGGGACGAGGACGGCGACGGTGCCCGGCGCGACGGCGAAGAAGACGGTGCTGACGACGGCTGCGGGAGTCCTGCGCATGGGATCACTCCTCACCATGTAATTCACTACATGATGAGTTTAAGAAGCGATACCGAAGGCGTCAATGGCCCCATATCTGCGCATTTCGTAAGGCGGCTTGCGAAATTTCTGTAAGGCGCCTTACGATCCCTGGATGATCAACCCTGAACGGCCGTCGTACGACGAACTCGTGACGCTGCTCGGCGTCCCTTTGTCCGTCGAGGACGCCCGCGGCCGCTGGGGCGCGCTCGTGGAGGAGGCCAGGAACGGCGGCACCGTCGTCATCACCCGCGAGGGCTGGGAGTGGGCCGCGCTGGTGCCGCTGTCGAAGGTGGGCGGGGTGTGGAGCGGCCTGCCGCTCGTGCCGCTGTCGGAGGCGCGGTCCAAGCTGGGCGAGCTCGTCCGCCAAGTCGCCGACCCGTACGGGGAGCCCGTGCTGCTGGGCCGCCACCGCACCCCGGTCGCCGGCCTCGTCTCGGCCCGTGTCCTGCTGGACGGGGCGGCCGCCTCAGCTCATCCGGACGCCGACGCGCTGCTGGTCGGCGGCCACACCATCACGCTGTCCCGCGACCCCGTGGAAGGGCTCGTCGCGGCCGTCGCCCGCGATCACGACGGCGCCGAGGTCTCTGCCGGCGCGGGGCGCAACGCCTTCGAGGCGCTGCGCTCCCTCGCCAAGCCGCCCCCGTGGCGTCAGCCGGACTGACCGGCGGCCGGCATGACCACCGCGTCCGGGCCGGGGTAGACGAGCGACTCGTGCCCGTCGTCGAAGCGGACGATGAAGGGCGGCGAGCCGTCCGGGCCCCGGACCTCCACGATCACGGCCTTCCTGTCGCCGTGGCCGACGTTGTGACCGTGCACGAGCAAGGTGTCACCCACGTTCGCCTGCATGTTTCTGTTCCTCTCAGCTGGACTCGGACAACTTTGAGGTTCCTCCCCACATTGCCTCACCGTTCCCCTCCAGGGAAGCCGCCTGCGGGTCGCCGGACCCGAAGTCGGACCTGGAGGTGAGGGTCACGTCCGCGAGGTTCCCGCGGACGCCGCCGGGCGGGGCGTCCAGGGCGGGCGCCCCCGCTCCGGGGCTCGGGAGAAATGCGCATGACCGGCACGTGGTCCGGGCGCGAGAATGCGTCACATGCCTCAGGAGATGCTGCGAACCGACCGCATCGAGCTTGTGCCGTTGTCCGACGAGCACCTCGAGCACGAGATCGAACTCGACGCCGACCCCGAGGTCATGCGTCACCTCGGGAACGGCCGCGCCCGTACTCGTGAGGAGGTCGAGGCCCAGCATCGCCTGCGGCTCGCGGTCGCGAGCCGCGTGGCGGGGCTCGGCTTCTGGGCCGGATTCGTCGACGGGGAGTTCGTCGGCTGGTGGATTCTCGAGCCGCCGGAGCGCGCCGACCAAGGCCCGGTCGAAGGGCAGGCCGAACTCGGCTACCGGCTGCTGCGGCGCCACTGGCGCCAGGGGCTGGCCAGTGAGGGAGCCCGCGAGCTCATCCGGCACGGATTCGAAGATCTTGGCCTGACCCGCATCTTCGCCGAGACCATGGCGGTCAACACCGCCTCCCGCGCGACGATGGCCGCGGTCGGCATGCAGCACATCCGCACGTTCCACATGGACTGGGAAGACCCGCTCCCCGGCAGCGAGCTCGGTGAGGTCGAGTACGCGATCACCCGGGAGCAATGGCTCGCGACGGCGAGCCCGTCGACCCCGTCCAGCCCGTCGACCCCGTCCAGCCCGTCGACCCCGTCCAGCCCGTCGACCCCGTCCAGCCCGTCGACCCCGTCCAGCCCGTCGACCCCGTCCAGCTCCGGGAGGTGACCCGGCCCGTCCCGGACGCCGTCAGGTGCGTGCCAGCACCGCGTAACGTTCGTCGTCGATCTCCTTGCCCCACAGCACCGGATCGGTGAGGTGATCGACGCGCAGGTCCGCGACGATCGGCCGCAGCGCCTCCACCAGGTCGGCCGCGCGCACTCCTCCTGCCCACGGCAGATTGCCGTCGCCGCCCTCCCCGGCACCCCAGCGTCCCTCCACGAGGAGGAGCCGCCCGCCGGGCCGCACGAGCGCGGCCCAGCGGGCCAGCGCGGCCTGCGGCTCCGGCATGGCCCAGACCACGTGCCGGGCCAGCACCACGTCGAAACGCCGCTCCCCCACCGGCGGGCGGGCGGCATCCCCGATCAACACCACCGCATCCGTGCCCGCCAGCTTCGCGCGTGCCCGCGCCACCATCCGGGGCGCCAGGTCCACGCCCACGACGCGATGGCCGCGCTCGGCCAGCAGCAGCGACAGCGACCCCGTGCCGCATCCGAGGTCGAGCACGTCGAGCGGCCCTTCCGGCAGCCACGCGGCCAGCCGGCCGGCCCAGGCGGCCCGGACCCGCGGGTCGCGCAGCCCGTGGTCGGCCTCCTCGTCGAAGGTGTCGGCGGCGGCATCCCAGAACGCGGCGGTGTTCGTCATGGCCACATCCTGCCGACGGCCGCCGACAATTCTGCGGCAGGCCTGCCTGGTGCACTGGTCAGACCAGTCGCTAGGGTGCCTCCATGGGATATGACGCACTGTTCCGCCTGGACGGGCGGCGGGCCGTGGTGATCGGGGCCGGGAGCGGGATCGGCAGGGAGGCGGCGGTGGCGCTGGCCGCGCACGGGGCGTCCGTGGTGTGCGCCGACCGCGACCTGCCCGCGGCGGAGCAGACGGCCGCGGCGTGCGGGGGGACGGCGCGGCTGCTGGACGTGCTCGACCCCGCGGCCGTGCGCGACGCCGCCGCGGCGGAGCCCGCCGACGTGCTGGTGTTCACCGCCGCCACGAACGTGCGCAAGCGGCTGCTCGACTACTCCGGCGAGGAGTTCGACCGGGTCGTGGGGCTGAACCTGCGGGCCTCGTTCGACGTGGTGCGGGCGTTCGGGGCGGGCATGGTGGAGCGCGGGCGCGGGTCGATCATCGGGTTCGCGTCGATCCGGGCGTCCGTCACCGAGCCGGGGCAGAGCGTCTACTCGGCCACGAAGGCGGGCCTCGTGCAGTTGCTGCGGACGGCCGCCGCCGAGTTCGGCCCGTACGGGGTGCGCGTGAACGCCATCGCGCCCGGCGTCGTGGAGACCCCGCTGACCCGGCAGATCAAAGATCATCCCGACTGGTACGCCGCGTACGCCGCCAAGAGCGCGCTCGGCCGGTGGGCGTCCGCCGAGGAGATGGCCGGGGCCGTGGTCTACCTGGCCGGAGACGCGGCGAGCTTCGTGACCGGGTCGGTGTTGTACGTGGACGGCGGCTGGACCGCCGTGGACGGCCGTTTCGACCCACCCAATTAAGTCGAATATCCCCGCCCAAACGGGGCAGCGGGCACGGGTCCATCCAAGGAAGGAGGGACCTGACATATGAGTACAGCACGGAAGTTAACGCCCGCGAGCCTCGCGGCCGTGCTGGCATTGACCATCGCCCCGGCGGCGCAGGCCCAGTCCCAGACGGCCCCCGCCCCCGTGACCGCCTCCGTCGCGGAGTCCGGCACGGTGGCGCCCGTCTCCAGGCAGGACAGGGCGTACCTGCGGCAGGCGCACCGCGGACACCTCGCCGAGATAGCGGCGGGCAAGGCCGCACTGCGTGAGTCCCGCGACCGCGGCGTGCGCGAGATCGCCTGGCGGCTGATCCGCGATCACCGCAGGCTGGACGCGCGGCTGCGCCATGTCGCGGACCGGCTGGACGTCTGGCTGCCGGACGCGCCGAGCGCCGAGCAGCGGGCCGCCCTGCGCGCCGTGACCGACAGGGAGGGGCGCCGCTTCGACCGCGCGTGGCTGCGGCTGCAGGCCGACGCCCACTACCGGTCGCTCCGGCTGGGCCAGGCGGAGCTGCGCCTGGGCCGTTCGGAGTGGGTGAAGGACCTGGCGCGCGACAGCGCACCGGTGATCCGGCACCACCTTCGCATGATCCGCGACGAGCAGTAACGTCGCGCCCCCGGCGGCCGCGGCCCGGCACGGGTCGCGGCCGCCGGCCGGGGAGGGCGGTCACGAGCGGGGGACGGGCGGTCACTCCCGGGGAAGCAGCGGGCCGAGCGGCCCCAGATCGATGTTGAGATCTGACGGAGACAGGTCGAACCGCTCGCACAGCTCGGTCATGGCCTCCTCCAGGCGCATCAGGGTCAGGCCCAGCACCTCCACCTGCTCGTCCGACAGGTCCCCCTGCTCCATCCGGCGGATGCACTGGCGCTCCACGAGCTGGCGGATGAGCTCCACGAGCGTGAGGACGAGGCGGGACAGGTCACGCTCCACGGCCTCGCGGTCCGCCTCGATCCGAAGCCGCCTCGACGGCCGGCCTCCCTCGTCGCGGACGCCGCCCCGTCCCACGGCACGGACGTCTTCCCGCCCCACGGCACGGACGTCTTCCCCTCCCACGACGTGGACGTTCTCACGTCCCACGACATGGACCTTGTCGCTTCCCACGACGCGGGCGTCGTCGCTCGATGCGGCACGGTCGCTGTCGCTTGCCGCGGCACGGGCGCTCTCCGCGCCGCCGTGGAGGCTATCCATCGGGTCCATGACGTTGCGTCCCCACGATCGTGTCGGACTCCCGCACGGACATGATCAACGCGCGCAGGGAGATGCGGACGAGATCGATGTCCGCGATCGAGAGCACGAGGTCCCCGCTGACGACGACCCCGCCCGCCAGCAGGCGGTCGAGGAGGTCCACGAGCGCCACCCGCTCGGCCGGCAGGCGGCCCTCGCGCGCCAGCACGGCGCCGCGCGTGTCAGGATCGGGCATCTCGGTCCTCGCTCTCCTTCGTATCGACGGGCGTCGTGAACGAATAGGGCGCCCACGGGCCGGTCAGCTCCACGTCGATCCCCTCGCCGCGCAGCCCCTCGACCACCCGCCCGAACTCCTCGGCGCGGCCCTCGTCGACCAGGTAGGCGCCGTTGAGCACCATCCACTCCTCCCGGCCCGACAGCTGCGGGTCCTGGGGGCGGTGGCGGTGGCCGGCCACGGCGACGGAGCTCAGCACGTCGTGGATCCGCTCGGCCCGTTCGACCCCCTGCCGCCACGCCTCCTCGCGCGTGTGGAGGCTGGCCTGGCGCTTCTTGAGGTACGCCGTTCCCGGGCTGCTGTGAGCGGCCGGTTCTGCCGCCGCCGGAGGCGGCGCGGACGGGGCGACGTACACCTTCACACCCCATTCCCGGCGGCCTGCGACGCGGGACAGCAGCCGCACGAAATCGTCACGCCGCCGCTCCAGCAGGGCGCGGATCTGCGCTTCGTCGTTGTAGACCGTGACCAGCCGCACCGGAGCGGTGGGCGCCTTGGCCGCCACCGCCTCCACCACCCGGTGATGGGCGCGGGCGGTCTCGCCGAGCCAATCCATGTCCTCCAGCGACTGGCGCAGCGGCTCCTCGCCGAACTCCGACAGCGGGACGGCGCTCACATACGCCACGAGTCCCGCATGCGCTATCGCCCGCACCGGCTCGCCGGCGACCCCCGTCAGTCCCTCGGCCGGCGCGGCGTCCTCGTCCAGCGCGACCGCGTAGAGGTAGGTCCCCACGTCACTCATCCGGCTCCTCCGCTTCCCGCGCCCGCCTGCGGGGCGGGTCCGCCTCTGCCTCCAGCGCCTGGCGCGGCGCGAGGGATTCCTCCACGACGGCGAGCCGGTCGCGCAGCCTGCGGTTCTCCTCCAGCAGGTCCTGGTTCTTGCCGGTGAGCCACGGGTCGTGCTCCCACCAGTCGATGCCGAGCTCCCTCGCCGTGTCGACGGAGGCGATGATCAGGCGCAGTTTGATGGTCAGCAACTCGATGTCCAGGAGGTTCACCCGGATGTCCCCCGCGATGATGATCCCCCGGTCGAGGACCCGCTCCAGGATGTCGGCGAGATTGGCCGGCTCCCTCCCCGCCGGGGAGTAGGGCTGGCGCACCATGGGGTCGGTCATGTCACCGTGCCTAACCGTTGTCGCTGCTACCGCGCCTGTAGCGCCGCTTCCTCCGGTAAGAGATCAGGTTTCCCTCCGCGTCCAGCTCGGCCTCGTAGAGCGCCAGCATGTCGCCGGATGAGGGGATGCGGCGGTCCTCGACCACCTCCACGTCCACCACCCAGCCGTCTTCGACGGGCTGCACCCGCGTGGCGCCCGCCACCTCCGCGGTGGTCAGGTCGGCGATGTGCTCGATGGCGCTGTCACCGGCGCTCATCGCCGACAGGGCGCGCGATCGGCGCTTCCTGGGCTCGACGTCGACAGGTTCGTCGTCGCCCTGGACACCGCGCCTGACAGGCACGAGATCATCCCCTCTCCCGGCCGCCGCCCGGCGCGCCGGCGCCGGAGCGGCCGGTCATCCGCTGGAAGACCAGCTCCACCTCGCGGGCGGCCTCATCCTCCGAGATCGCTCCGGCGGCCTTGAGCCGCTCGATCTCCTCCAGCCGGCGCCGGATCCTGGCGGGGTCGCGCATCTCCCGCTCGACCTGTTCCTGGATCAGCTCTCCCAGCCGGATCACGCCCTTGACGGGCGCGAGCGGCCAGCCGAAGAGCAGGCCCATCAGACCCACGCGTCACTCACCACCCGGCGTGGAGGACATGACGAAGTCGTACGCCGCCATCGGGCCCAGCAGACGGAACTCCACCCGTCCCGCCCACCGCTCGGCGAAGTCCCCCACGACCTCCTCGAGCTTGGCCTGCCGCTCCTTCTCCACGAGGAGCGCCAGGTGAACGGCGTCCAGTTCATGGGTCGGCTCCCGCACGGCGGACAGCGCGCTCACGGGGGTCAGGGCCTCGAGCAGCATCTGGGTGTCGGTCTGGCGCTTGGCCGTGATCGCGCGCTCGACCAGCTCCCCGAGCGCGATCCGCGCGTCACGGGCCGCGTCCTCGCCCATGTCCCGGATCTGGTCACGCAGCCGCGCGGCCTGCGGGTTCTCCTCCAGCACCTCGCGGAGCACGGTCTGCTCGACGTAGCGGCCCTTGACGACGTACTGGGCCCGTCCCTCCATCTCCTTCAGCGCGGCCGCGAACTCGTCGTGATGAGGGGCCAGCAGCTCGTCGACGACCGCTTCGCGGCTCGCCAGGACCCCGCCGAAGCGGAGCGGCAGCACGGGAACCTCTGCCGCCGTGGCGTCCAGCAGCCCTTCGTGCCGGAGGAGGTCGTCGGGCGTGCCCAGCGGGCGGTCGAGGGAGACCTCGCTCACCAGCGCGGCGACCTTGCCGTGCCGGATGACCTCGAGCTCCTTCGGCTCGTCGCCGACGCCGAGAGCGTCGTCCGATACCTCGACGTCCTCGGGGACCAGGCCGTAGACGTACACGCCGACGCCCTGTTCGGTGCCGACACCCATGTCAGCGCTCCTCTCTCCGTCGCCGCCTCGTCTCCTCGCGCTCCTCCGCACGCTCGCCGACGTAGTCGCGCAGTTTCTCGCCGGCCGCTTCGAGCACGCCTTGCGCGATCTCCTTGCTCTTGTCGCCGATCGCTCCCTGCTTCACGCCCTGCACGACCTCGGGCAGTCCCGGCGGTCCCGCCGCGGCGAGGTCCAGCCGGTTCACGGCGTCGGCGAAGCGCAGGTAGGTGTCCACGCTGGCGACGACGACGCGCGCATCGACGGTCAGGATCTCGATGCCGATGAGCGAGACCCTGACGTACGCGTCGATGACGAGCCCTCTGTCGAGGATCGTGTCGATGACGTCCGCCAGACCTGACGGAGATGGACCTCGGCCTATCCCTCCGGTCGCGGGTTGGACAGTCATGCCGTTTCCTCCGATCTCGCCCGGTTGTCACGCCCGCCGGGAGGCCGCCCTGCGGCGAACCGGTGACGGAGCCGGCTCCTCCACGCGGGGCCTCGGCACCCGGCGCTCGGCCCGCTCTCTCCCCGGACGCTCCCGGGCGATCTCCTTCTCCTCGGCCTCTTCTTCCTCTTCGGCGGGCTCCTCTTCCTCGGGCTCCTCCTCCTCTTCTTCTTCCTCCTCCTCTTCCTCCTCTTCGGGCTCCTCTTCCTCTTCGGCTTCCTCCTCGGCCTCCGCCTCGGCCTTCGGCTTCTCCACCTCGGCCTCCGGCTCCTCCGCCTCGGCGGCCGCCTCCGGCTCCTCCTGCGGACGCTCCTCGCCCCGCTCCTCCCGGAGGGCGGTCTCGTGGTCCTTGACGACCTTGCCGTCGTGGATCTCGCCGCGCCAGCCGTCGGCCGCCATCTCGTCGGGGTGCAGCATCGTCTCCTTCATCACGTGCCGCGCGAAGTGCTTGAGCTCGAGGCGTGCCCGCCTGCCCTGCGCCCGCCACATGTTGCCCATGCGCTCGAACAGCCCGTGCGGGTGGTACTCGAGCACGAGCACGACCCGGGTCAGTTCGGGCGCGAGCTCGTGGAACGTGACGGCGCCGTCGACATGTCCCTTGGCGCCCTTGGAGCGCCAGATGATCCTGTGGTCGGGCACCTGCTCGATGATCTGGGACTCCCACGTCCGATGCGACCAGAAGACCTGCGCCTTCCACATGAGCTTTTCGTCGGAGGTCTGTTCAACGATCTCGACCTTCTTCATGAAGCTCGGGAAGTCCTGGAACTGCGTCCACTGGTTGTAGACCACCCGTACGGGGGCTCCGATGTCGACGGATTCGACGATGTTGGTGAGCTTGACCTTCGTGCCTTTCCGCTTGCCCCTCTTGAACAGCCCTTCGGCGACTCCCTTGACGGCTCCTTTGAGTGCACCTTTGACGGCGCCCTTGGCGATGCCGCCCTTCACGGCCGATCCGGCGCCGGTCTTGCCGCTGAGCGCGGACATCAGGCCCGATCCGGTCCCCTCCGCGAAATCGGTGAGCCTGCCTGTCGTTCCCTCGAGCCGGTCCGCGAGCGTGGCGAGCGACCGCTCCGCCACGGCCCCGGCCAGATTCCGCAGCTCGTGCTTGAGCCGGTCCGTCGGCACCTCCTTGAGGGCCTCCTGCACCGGCTTCGTCTTCGTATCCTGGGCCACCCGACTCACCTCCGGCCCCTGGCCGCCAGGCGCGGTTCGCGCTTGGCCCCTGCCGCCTCTTCACGCGGCCTCCTGGCGGAGACCTTCTCCCTGGGCTCCGGCTCTTCCGGCTCCTCTTCTTCGAAGGGCTCCTCCTCCTCGAAGGGCTCCTCCTCCTCGTACTCCTCCTCGCGGCCTTCCGCCCTGGGCGCTTGGGGCGTGCGCAGCGCCTCGGCGCGGTCGTGGATCTTCGAGCTCAGCGTGTCGATCTGCCTGCTGGTGGCGGCCACGGCGGCTGCTTTGCCGGCCTCCGTCAGGTCGCTGCGGAGGCGGTCGAAGACGCTCTCGAGCTCGGGGGACGCGCCGAGCGCCTTGAGTAGTCCTTGCGCGAGCGGGCCGCCGCCCTCGCCCCGGCGCAGCCGTCCGGCCACTCCGGCCGCGACCAGCGCGGTCGCCAGGCGCAGTTTGTGCCGGCGGCCGAGGTAGTACCCGGCCGCGATGGCCAGCGCCACGCGGGTTGTGTCTTTCATGATGAGCGCTCCTCGATCTCCCGTGTCGCCTCCATCGCCCGCCCGGAGCGGGGTGCCGTACAAGAGAAGCGATCGCGAAGGATGCCGCTATGGAAGGGAGCCACCGGCCCCGAAATCACGCCCCCACCTACCCTCCGATCAGGACAAACAAACTCATACATGGACTAACTGGAGCGATCCTGACGATAGTGGTACAAAAGCCGCGCCTCCTCCGGCGACGACCGACTGGGGGAGGCGCATATTCGCGCGCTGTCCGGGCAGTGGAAAGCGCAAGTGCCGCACGTGGGGAGGCCGACATGGCCGAGAAGGACAAGGCCAGGGGAAAGGCCAAGGAGACTAAAGGAAGAGCCAAAGAACGTTTCGGGGAGGCCACCGGCGACCGGTCTCTGCAAGCCAGGGGCAAGGCGGAAAAGGCGAAGGCCAATCTCCGGCAGGCAGTTGAGAAGGTGAAGGACGTCTTCAAGAAGTAGTGGTCATTCGGCACTGGGATGACGGCGGCGGAGGCCCGTGAACGGGCCTCCGCCGCCGTCTGTGGCGCATTCCGTCAGGGCCGGATGATCGCCATCCTGGTGACGGTCAGCTCCTCGATGGCGAAGCGCGGCCCTTCGCGACCGATGCCGGAGTCCTTGACGCCGCCGTACGGCATGTTGTCCGCCCGGAACCCCGGCACGTCGTTGACCACCACTCCCCCGGCCTCGATGCGCTCGATCGCGGCGAACGCCGTGGCCAGCGACCTGGTGAAGACCGCCGCGTGCAGGCCGTACCGCGAGCGGTTGAGCGCGGCGAAGGCGGCCTCCAGGTCGGGCACCGGGCGGACGCACACCACCGGGCCGAAGATCTCCTCGTCCCATGCGGCGGCCCCGTCGGGCACGCCGGCCAGCACGGTCGGCGCGATGGCCCTCCCGTCGCGGTGCCCGCCCGTGACGACCTGCGCGCCGGAGGCGGCGATCCACTCCAGCACGCGGTCGGTGGCGGCCTCGTCGATGAGCGGGGCCACCCGGGTCCCGGGCAGGCGGGGGTCGCCGACGGTGACGTTCTTGACCCGGCCGGCCAGCAGGGACGCGAACTCCTCTGCGACCGGCTCCTCCACCAGCACCCGCTGGACGGAGATGCACGCCTGGCCGGAGGCGTAGTAGCCGCCGCGCACGACCGCGTCCGCGGCGGCCTCCAGGTCGGCGTCCGCCGCGACGATGAGGGCGGCGTTCGAGCCGAGCTCCAGCAGGACCTTGGTGGGGGCGGCGGCGCGGGCGATGGCGTGGCCGGCGGCGGCCGAGCCGGTGAAGGACACCGCGCCGATCCGCCGGTCCTCGACCAAGGTGCGGCCGACCTCGACGTCGCCGGTGACGAGCTGCACGGCCGCGCCCGGGAGTGCCTCCGCGGACCGCAGGAGGTCGACGAGCCAGAGCGTGGCCAGCGGGGTGGCGGGGGCGGGCTTGACGATCACGGGGCAGCCGGCGGCCACGGCGGGCGCGATCTTGTGGGCGGCCAGGAGCAGGGGATAGTTGAAGCCCGTGATCCCGACGACGACGCCGATGGGACGGCGCGTCCAGAACCCGATCAGGCCCTCCCCGGAGGGCAGCAGGTCGAGCGGCACGGTCTCGCCGTGCAGCCGGGCCACCTCCTCGGCGGCTGTGGCGAGGGTGAGCAGCGTCCTGGCCACCTCCACCTTGCAGTCGGCCAGAGGTTTGCCGGACTCCAGGACGAGCAGGCGCTCGAACTCCTCGCGCCGGGCGGCCAGGGCGTCGTGGGCCCGGGTGAGGGCGGCACGGCGGGCGTGCGAGGGCAGCGCGGCCATCGCGGGGGCCACCGACAGCGCCTCGTCGACAGCCCTGGCGGCGAGGGCGGGAGTGCCCAAGGGCGCCGTGGCCACGATCGAGCCGTCGTACGGGAAGACCACGTCCGCGGTCTGATCGGTTTCCACCCATCCGTCCCCGATGGGCAGGCCGGCCGGCCATGCGGTTCCGATGGTCATGAGACTCCCCCTGTGGCGCTCGGGAACACGTCGAGGTACGCGGGCGCGTCCTCGCGGCCGGTCGCGGCGAGGATCGCGTGGGCCACGGCGCGGCTGAAGACGTCCGCCGCAGCCGCCAGGAGGTCCTGGAACGCGTCCTGGGCGGGGGCGGGGCGGGCGCAGGTGGCCAGGCCGAAGATCGTGTCGCCGTCGGTCATGGTGTGGGCCGGTCTGATCGCCCTGGCCAGGCCGTCGTGGGCGACCGCGGCCAGCTTGCCGCACCGGGCCTTGGTCAGGGTGCTGTCGGTGGCGACCACGCCGATGGTGGTGTTGAACGACGGGGCCTTGACGGGTTTCCAGGCTTCGACCTCGTGGGGAGCTGGGGAGCGGAGATGATCGAACTCGCCCGGGAGGCCGTAACGGGCGCCGGCGAGGGTGCCGCCGACGGGGTCGAGGACGGAGCCCACGGGGTTGACCACGGCCAGCGCGGCGACCGTGGTGCCGTCGGGCAGGAGGGCGCTGGCCGTGCCGACTCCTCCGGCCAGCCCGCCCGCCACCGCCCCGGTCCCGGCCCCGATCGACCCGCTCGCCGTCGGGGGCGCCGTTCCTTGAACGGTTCCGCCGCCGGGGGGTGCGGTCCCGTCGAGGCGAGGCGGCGTGAAAGCGGCCCCGCCGTCCGGGGGTGTGGTCCCCTCAGGGCGAGCGGCCGTGACAGCGCTCCCGCCGTCTGGGGTCGCTGTCCCTTGTGGAGGAGGCGCAGGAGTGGGCGATGCGAGGAAGGGGGAGCGGTCCCCGGGCGTGCCACCCGCCGACGCGTCGCTCGCAAGCGCGGCGGGCGGGGACGCGGCGGGCGGGGACGTGGCGGGCGGGGATGCGGGGAGGGCGGCGTCGTAGGCGGCCATGCCCAGCGCCGCGTCCGGCACGGCGCGGAAGGCGCCGCCGCGGCCCAGGTCGAAGATGACGGCCGCGGGGACGATGGGCACCACGCCGCCGCTCACCGGGTAGCCGATGCCCGCGTCCGCCAGCCTGTCCATCACCCCGCAGGCCGCCGCCAGCCCGTACGCGCTCCCGCCCGTCAGCACCACGGCGTGCACGCGCTCGACCAGATTGCGCGGATCGAGCAGCTCCGTCTCACGGGTCCCCGGCGCGGCGCCCCGCACGTCCACCCCGGCCACGGCGCCCTCCGCCGCGGCCAGGACGACGGTGGTGCCGGTGCGGTGGCCGCCGCCCACCCGGTGGGCGTGCCCCACCCGCAGCCCCGCCACGTCCACCAGCGAGTTCGTCGGGCCGGGACGCATCATCAGTGGTCACCGTTGAGGAAGCGCCGCGCCGCCTCGGCGAACACCCGGGTGCAGCGGACGATCTCCGCGACCTCCACGTACTCGTCGGCCTGGTGCGCGATCCACTTCCCGCCGGGCCCGTACACGACGGACGGGATCCCGCCCCAGTGCGTCAGCACGGTCCCGTCGGTCGAGCCGGGCACCCCGCCGTACACCGGCTCCTCCCCCGTGACCGCCCGATGCGCGGCGGCCAGCGCGGCCACCACCGGCTCGGACACGGGCACGTCCACCGGCGGCCGGTCCACCAGCACCGACACCTCGGCGGCGATCCCGTCGCAGGAGGCGAGGGCGGCCACCCGGTCGGCGATCTCCTTGTGCTCGGCCCCGGGGATCGTCCGCACGTCCACGAAGACGGAGGCGACGGCCGGGATGACGTTGACCTGCGGCTCGGAGCCGGCCTGGAGGACGGTCGGGGTGACGTACACCTCGCCGAGGTGCTCGTGCGCCGGATGCCGCCGCTGCAGCTCCTCCTGCAGCGACCGCAGCCCCACCAGCAGCGGGCCCACGGCCTGGATGGGGTTGCGGCCGTGCTGCGGCATCGCGCCGTGCGCCATCTTGCCGGTGAGGTCGACCCGCAGCCGCAGCGCGCCCTTGGCGACCGCGCAGATCTCGCCGGCCTCCGGCTCGGCGACGATCGCGCCGTCCACGCCGGCGGCCAGCCCCTCGGAGACGAAGTGGTGCGCGCCGAGCATGAGGCCTTCCTCGTCTGCCAGCGCACACACCTTGATCCGCCCGGGGAACGGCCCGGCCAGCTGGAGGGCGCGGGTGGCGTAGAGGGTGGCGGCCAGGCCGGACTTCATGTCGGCGCTGCCGCGCCCCCACAGCTTCCCGTCGCGGATCTCGCCGCCGAACGGGTCCACGGTCCACGTGGACAGGTCGCCCTCGGTGACGACGTCCGTGTGCCCCTCGAACATCAGCGTCGGCCCGTCCCCGCCGCCGCCCTCGACCACGGCCACCACGTTCGGCCGGTCGGGCGCCACCTCGTAGACCCGCGGCTCCCAGCCCCACTCCCGCATCTTGGCCGCCACCAGCTCGGCCGCGGCCCGCTCGCGCCGCCCGGGGTCGTTGGTGCTGGGGATCCGCACCAGCGCCTGCGTGAACTCCACCACTCCATCGGCATCGACGTCGATCACAGCAACCCCTCCAATGTCGGTACGGCCTGCAGCAGCGTGCGGGTGTAGGGGTGGGCGGGCGCGGCCCACACCTCGTCCACCGGGCCGGTCTCGACGATCTCGCCCCGGCTCATGACCGCGACCGTCTCGCACACGTGCCGCACCACGGACAGGTCGTGCGAGACGAACACGAGCGTCAGCCCGAGCTCGTCGACGAGGTCGGCCAGCAGGTTGAGTATCTGCCCGCGCACCGAGACGTCCAGGGCGCTGACGGGCTCGTCGGCGACCAGCACCTTCGGGCGGGGCGCGAGCGCGCGGGCGATGGCGATGCGCTGCCGCTGCCCGCCGGAGAACTGGTGCGGGTACCGGTCGGCGGCCGCGGCGGGCAGCCCGACCTCGTCGAGCAGCTCGGCGACCCGGTCGCCGACCGGGAGGCCGAGGGCGACGAGCGGCTCGGCGACCAGGTCGCGCACGCGCATGCGGGGGTCGAGCGAGCTCATCGGGTCCTGGAAGACGATCTGGAGGTTCTCGCGGAGGAAGCGCAGGCTCCGCTCCGGCCTGCCGGTGATCTCCTGCCCGTCGAACGCGATGGTGCCGCTGGTGGGCCGGTCGAGCGCGCACAGCAGGCGCAGCAGGGTGGATTTGCCGGACCCGGACTCGCCGACGATGCCGTACCGCTCGCCCCGCCCGATCGTCAGCGACACGTCGCGCAGCGCGTGGACGGCGGCGCCGGGTTTGGTCAGCGAGGTGCGGGGGCGGCGGTAGACGCGGTTCAGGCCGCGGGCCTCAATCAGCGGGGTGCCAGCATGCGTGGGCATGGCCGTCTCCTGTCAGCGCCGGTGCCGTCTCACATTCGGGGGTGGCGTGCGGACAGCGGTTCCTGAACACGCAGCCGCCGGGGAAGTGCCCGGCCGCCGGGACGCTGCCCTTGATGGTGGGCAGGCGGGTGCCGCGCGGGGTGAGCTTGGAGGCGGCCAGCAGTCCCTCGGTGTAGCGGTGGCGGGGCCGGGTGAAGACCTCACGGATGGGGCCGCTCTCGACGACGCGGCCACCGTACATGACCAGGACCCGCTCGCAGACGCTCGCGACGACGGCGAGGTCGTGGGTGATGAACAGCAGCGCGGGCGCGACCTCGGCGATCAAGTCGAGCATCTGCTTCTGCACGGTGACGTCGAGCGCGGTGGTGGGCTCGTCGCAGATGAGCAGCTCGGGCTCGTTGGCGAGCGCGATGGCGAGCATGACGCGCTGCCGCTGCCCGCCGGACAGCTGGTGGGGGTACGCGCGGGCGATGTGCGCCGGCTCCGGCAGGCGGACCCGCTCGAGGAGGTCCAGCGCCCGGGCGCGGGCCTCCTGGCGGCCGCGGCCGTGCAGGGTCATGACCTCGGCGACCTGGGCTCCGATCCGCATGAGCGGGTTGAGGGCGGTCATCGGCTCCTGGAAGACCATCGACAGGTCGCGGCCGCGCAGCCGCTTCAGCCGCCCCTCGGGGACGCCGACCAGGTCGCGGCCGTCCAGCGTGGCCCGTCCGGCGGCGGTGACGCCCTCGGGGAGCAGGCCCATGAGCGACAGCGCGGTCAGCGACTTGCCGGATCCGGACTCGCCGATGAGCCCGACCCGCTCGCCCGGCGCGATCTCGAAGGACACCTCGCGCACCAGCTCGACGGCGTCCGCGCGCACGGTCAGGTCCTCAACCTTCAGCACGGATCCTCCTGAGCTTGGGGTCGAGGAAGTCGCGCAGGCCGTCACCGAGGAGGTTGAAGCCGAGCACGGCCAGCGCGATCGCCAGCCCGGGCCAGAGCGCCAGGCGCGGGGTGGAGAACAGCAGCTCCTGCGACTCCTGCAGCATCCGCCCCCATGACGGGGTGGGCGGGCGGGTGCCGAAGCCGAGGAACGACAGCGCCGCCTCGGCGAGGATCGCGATGGCGAACGACACCGACGCCTGCACGATCAGCACGGAGGAGATGTTCGGCAGCACGTGCCGCACCGCGATGGCCGGGCGGCGGCGCCCGGCGGCCCGGGCGGCCAGGATGTAGTCGGTGACCATGACCTGGAGGGTCGCGGCGCGGGCCACGCGGGCGAACGCGGGCACGGTGGCCACCCCGATCGCGATCATCGCGGTCAGCGTGCCGGCCCCGTAGACCGCGCCGAGCATGACGGCCAGCAGCAGCGCGGGGAAGGCGAAGACGAGGTCGTTGACCCGCATGATCAGCTCCGACAGCCAGCCGCGCGGCGTCATCCCGGCGATCACGCCGAGCGGCGCTCCGATCACGGCGGCGATGCCGACGGCCACGATGCCCACGTAGAGGGTGGTGCGGGCGCCGACCATGAGCTGGCTGAAGGTGTCGCGGCCGTACTTGTCGGCGCCGAGCAGGTAGCCGCCGCCCGGCTCGCGGAGCTTGCGCGCGGCGTCGACGAACGTGGGGTCGTGCGGCGTCCAGAAGAACGACGCCAGCGCGGCCAGCACCACGATCCCGACGAGCGCGCCGCCGACCAGCAGCCCCGCGTTGAGCCGCCCTCTCATCGCAGCCTCGGGTCGAGCAGGTGGTAGGTCACGTCCACCACGAAGTTGATCAGCAGCACGGCCGCCACCAACACCATCACCACACCTTGGACGAGCAGCAGGTCACGCCCCGCCACCCCGTTGAGCAGCAGGTCGCCGAGCCCCGGGATGACGAAGACCCGCTCCACCACGACCGCGCCGACGAGCAGCGTGGCCAGCTGCAGCCCGAGCACGGTGACGACCGGGATCGCGGCGTTGGGCAGCCCGTGCCGCCACAGCGCGCCGGTGCTGCCGCGGCCCTTGGCGCGGGCGGTGCGCAGGTAGTCCTCGCGCATCACGTCGAGCACCGCGCTGCGGACGTAGCGGGTGAGGACCGCGCCCTGGACCAGGCCCAGCGACAGCCACGGGAGCAGCAGGCTCCGCAGCCACTCCCCCGGGCTCTCGGCGAACGGGACGTATCCGCCGGAGGGCAGCGCCTGGGCCTGCACCGCGAAGACGAACACCAGCAGGATGCCGGCCAGGAACGCGGGGACGGCGATGCCGGCCTGGCTCACCGCGCTGATGACCGCGCCCAGCGGGTTGCGGTGGTGCACGGCGGCGAACGTGCCCAGGGGCACCGCGATGACCAGCGCCACCACCATGCCGCCGAGCACGAGCACGGCCGTGACGCCGAGCCGGTCGCTGATCTGCGGGCCGACGGGCGAGCTGGTCACGTACGAGGTGCCGAAGTCGCCCTGCACCAGCCCGCCGAACCAGTCGAAGAACTGCACGACGGCCGGCCGGTCGGTGCCGAACTGGCGGCGCAGCTGGGCGACCGCGTCCGGGGTGGCGTTGACGCCGAGCGCGATCTCGGCCGGGTCGCCGGGCAGCAGGGCCATGAACGCGAACACCACCACACCGGCCACGGCGATGCTCGCGAGCAGCACCGCCAGCCGTTTGACGAGGTAGAGCGTCACTGCTTGGCGAGCGCGGTGAAGTCGAAGGACTCCGCGATGGCGTTCTTCGGCAGCCCGGTGACGCCCTTCTTCGCCACGATCAGGTTGGGGAAGAGGAAGAGCCAGTCGGCCGCGGCGTCGTCGGACAGCAGCTTGGCGGCCTTCTTGAGGTCGTCGGTCTGCTGCTGCTCGGTGCCCTCGTCGGCGGAGGCGAGCAGCTTGCCGAACTCGGGGTTGTCGTAGTGGAAGTAGTACGACTTGTCAGCGAATATGCCCATGTCGCGGGGTTCGACGTGGTTGATGATGGACATGTCGTAGTCGCCCTGCTTGAACACCACGTCCAGCCAGCGGGCCGGGAACTCCAGGGGCTCGATCTCGGCGTTGATGCCCACCTGGGCCAGCTGCGACTTGACGACCTGCGCGCTGTTGACCGCGTACGGCAGGTTGGGGATGCGCATCTTGACGGTGAGCGTGTTGCCGCCGAGCAGCTCCTTGGCCTTGGCCGGGTCGTACGGGTAGTCGCCCGTGCGGTCCTCGTACCACGGGTCGGTCGGCGGGACCATCGAGCCGATCAACTGGCCGCGCCCGGCCCAGGCGGTGTCCAGCAGCGCCTTGTGGTCGATGGCGTGGCGCACGGCCTGGCGCGCCTTCTTGTCGTTGAACGGCGGGCGGGCGTTGTTCATCGACAGCACCACCTCGCCGTTCGTGGTGCCCTCGATCGTCTCGAAGCGGTTGGGGTCGGCGAACTGCTGCAGCGACTCGGGCGCCTGGACGCTGGAGATGACGTCGATGCCGCCGGTCAGCAGCGCGTTGTTCATGGCCGTGGCGTCCTTGAAGTACTTCAGCGTGATCGACGACAGCGACGGCTTCGCACCCCAGTAGGAGGGGTTGGCGTTGAGCTGGATGGAGTCGCCGCGCCGCCACGAGCCCAGCACGTACGGGCCGGTGCCGACCGGCTTGTTGGCCAGGTCGGCGACGCCGGTGCGGCTGAACATGGCGCCGAGCCTGGTGGCCATCGAATAGAGGAAGCCGTTGCTGGGCCGCTTGAGCGTGACGACGGCGGTGGAGTCGTCCTTCTTCTCCACCTTGTCCACCACGTCGAGCTGCGACTTGATCTTCAACTTCCAGTCCGTCTTGACCCGGTCGAGCGAGAACACCACGTCGTCGGCCGTGAACGGCGCGCCGCTGCTGAACTTCACGTTCTTGCGCAGCGTGAACGTGTAGGTCTTCCGGTCGCCGGAGACCTCCCACTTCTCGGCGAGGAGCGGCATGATCTTGCCGTCCTGGTCGAGCTTGACCAGGCCCTCGTAGACGTTGACGAGCAGCGCCTGCGGGATGGCGGCGCCCTCGGTGGAGGTGAAGTCCAGGTTCGCGGGCTCGGCCACGAACCCGACGGACAGGGATTGGGCGGCCGGGGTCGAGGTGCCGCCGCCGGAGTCGCCGCCGCAGGCGGCCGTGCTCAGCAGGAGACCGCCCATGGCGATCCAGATCCCGATGCGCCTCATGTCTTGCAGCCTCCTGGCTAGTGCACTGGTCGGACCAGTAGGCTACGCACATTGCCAGCCGGCGGCGGTTCTGGTCAAGGGGGCGTGCAGTGAGTGGTCCACGGTTCGAACCGGTGCGTGCCGTGCGCGCCTATGAGCGCGTCGTCGAGCAGGTCGAGGGGGCGATCGAGAGCGGGGCCCTGTCCCCGGGCGAGCGGCTGCCGAGCGAGCGGGAGCTCATGGTGCAGTTCTCGGTCAGCCGGTCGACCGTGCGGGAGGCGTTGCGCGTGCTGCAGGCCCGCGGCCTGGTGCGGTCGCGGCCCGGCGACCCGAACGGCGCGGAGGTGCTGCCGTTCTCCCCTGCCGCGCTGCACAAGTCGATGACCACGCTCGCCCGCGTGTCGGAGCTGTCGCTCGGCGAGCTGGTGCAGTTCAGGATGGTGCTCGACTCGGCGGCCATCCTCCTCGCCGCGCGGCTGCGCACCGAGGAGCAGCTGGCCGAGATGGCGGCGGCCGTGGAGCGCATGAAGGAGGCCGACAGCGAGGCCTTCGGCGCCGCCGATGTCGCGTTCCACGACGCGGTGGCGCGGGCCAGCGGCAACAAGCTCATCCAGATCTGCACCGACGTGGTCCGTTCGATCGTGGTGGACCTGATCGCCGGCAAGATCGCCTCCGCTCCCGACGGGGAGGCGCTGATGCGGCGGAGCATCGGCCATCACGAGGAGGTCCTGGCCGCGGTCCGCGCCGGCGACGGCCCTCTGGCGGCCCGCCTGTCACGCCAGTCCATGTACGACTACTACGCGGACTACATCCCCGCGGAGGAACGGGTCGCGTTGCGGGCCCTGCTGGACTACGGGGACATCGGCGGCCCCTGAGATGCACGCCAAGCCGCTGGAGTGATTTGTCCCACAGAGTGTTATGTTTTCCCACGTGGCGCGCGTTGATGGGGACGGGCTGGCTGAGGCCTTTCTGCGCGAGCCGCGCCGCTATACCAGCCACCAGGTCGCCGAGATGGCGGGTGTGCCGGTCTACCGCGCGCGGCGTTTCTGGCGTGCTCTCGGGTTCGCGAACGTCGCCGACGACGCGGTCGAGTTCACCGACTCCGACGTCGAGGCGCTGAAGACGCTGCTCGGCATGGTGAGCTCCGGCGTCTACGACGAGGAGCACGTGCTGCTGATGGCCCGCTCCCTGGGCGCGGCCACGGCCCGGCTGGCCGAGTCGCAGGCCGAGCTGGGCGTGGAGGTGCTGGACCAGGCGGGCGTCCCGCTGGCCGACCGGCCGCGGGCCTGGCGCCGGCGGGCCGAGCGGGTGGTGCCCGACCTGGAGAAGCTGCTGGTCTACGCCTGGCGGCGGCAGCTCGCCGCCGCCGCGGGCCGCATCGCCGAGCAGGACATGAGCTCGGTGCGCCTGGCCGTCGGCTTCGCCGACCTGGTCGCCTTCACCCGGCTGAGCCGGCAGATCACGGGGAGCGAGCTGGCCACCCTGGTCGACAGGTTCGAGGGCCGCTCGGCCGACATCGTCACCTCCACCGGCGGCCGGGTGGTCAAGACCCTGGGCGACTCGGTGCTGTTCGTGGCCGACAAGTCGCACGTGGCGGCCGAGATCGCGCTGCGCCTGGTCGAGATGCACACCCGCGTGAAGGGCATGCCGGAGTTGCGGGTGGGACTGGCGTCCGGGCCGGTGATCTGGCGGATGGGCGACGTGTTCGGCACGACCGTCAACCTGGCCAGCCGGCTCACCGCGCTGGCGCTGCCCGGCACGATCCTGGCCGATCCGGCGATGGCGGAGGAGCTGGAGGGCGACCGGGCCTTCCGGCTGCGCGAGGTCAACCGGCTGTCGGTGCGCGGGCTGGGCGAGCTGGCGCCGTTCACGGTCGTACGGGCGGGAGCCGCCTGACGCGCGGCTCATGTGCGTCCGGCCCACCCCTGACGCAAGACTGGGTCCATGACACAGGACGGGGACGCGGGCGTGCCGGGCTCGCTGGCGAGGGTGCTCGGCGACGTGGCGGCCGAGCGGGCGGCGCAGGACGAGATGTGGGGCATGCAGGAGCTCCCCGACGGCACCGGCGGCGGGCGTACGGCGGCCGACTCCGGCCGGGCCAGGCAGGAGACGGAGACGGCGGCCGGGGACGGCACGCTGACCTGGCGGCACATCCTGGCCGAGGAGGTGCTGGAGGCGTTCGCGGAGGCCGATCGGGACCGGTTGCGCGCCGAGCTGGTCCAGGTGGCCGCGGTGGCCGTCAAGTGGATCCAGTCCCTCGACCGCCGCCCGGCGCCGGCCGATCGCCTTATGACGCCGGGCGACCGCCGCGAGGCCGCGGCCGCCGCCCCGGGCGGCCACCGCGAGGCCCCGGCCGCTGCCCGGGGCGACCGCTTCCGGGCGATCGTGGACGTGCACGTCATGCTCGTACGCGGCGCCGAGATCCTCCTCGCCCGCCGCGCCGGCACCGGCTACGGCGACGGCCTGTGGCACTTGCCGTCGGGACACCTGGAGGAGGGTGAGGCGGCCACCGCCGCCGCGGTGCGGGAGGCGGCCGAGGAGGTCGGGGTGACGGTCGACCCGGCCGACCTGACGTTCGTCCACGTCATGCACCGCGCCCCCGAACGGGTCGGCCTCTTCTTCACCACCGGGAAGTGGATCGGGGAGCCGTGCAACGCCGAGCCGCACAAGTGCTCGGAGATCGCCTGGTGGCCCATGGACGCCCTGCCCGACGACATGGTCGATTATCCGAAGGCGGCGATCGCGAAGATCGTGGCAGGAGTCCCGTTCGCGGAGCACGATTGGTCTACAGATCATTGATGATCCGCTAGCGGATTGTATACAGTCGGGGCATGCTCGACGGACGACTGCTCATCGACGCCCACCTGCACCCGGCCCGGCTGTCCACGCTCAAGCCCGCCTGGAAGCGCTGGGCGGAGCAGTACGGCGCTCCCGGGTGGCGCTCGGCGTTCGACGACGACGGGGTGATCGTCCCGGCGGCGTTCGACGAGCTGCTGGAGGCCGAGGGCGTGGACCGGGCGATCCTGCTGTGCGAGTACAGCCCCAAGGCCACCGGGATCCAGCCGGTCGAGGATCTGCTGCCGATCGTCAAGCACAACCCGGACCGGTTCGCGTTCCTGGGCAACGTCAACCCGCACCTGCACTATCCCGTCGCCGCCGAGGTGCACAGGCAGGTGGACCTGGGCGCGGTGGGGCTCAAGCTGCACCCCGTGCACGGCGGCTTCTCGGCGGCCGACCCGATGCTGTATCCGGCGTACCAGGCGTGCGTCGAACGGGACGTGCCGGTGGTCGTGCACTGCGGCACCAGCACCTTCCCCGGCTCGATGAACTCCATGGCCGCGCCCGAGCTGCTCGACCCGGTGCTGCGCGACTTCCCCGACCTGACGCTGGTGCTCGCGCACGGCGGCCGGGGCTGGTGGTACGACCAGGCCGCCTTCCTGGCGCTCATGCACGACAACGTCTGGATCGAGCTGTCCGGCCTCCCGCCGTCCCGGCTCCCCGACTACTACCAGCGGTTCGACCTGCGGCGGCTGGCCCGCAAGTTCATCTTCGCCACCGACTGGCCCGGCGTGCCCGGCGTGGCGCGCAACGCCCGGGCCGTGGCCGCCCTGGGCCTCGACGACGACACGCTCGGCCTGGTGCTCGGCGGCAACGCGATGCTCGTCTACTTCTCACGTACCGCATAGGGCTCGACGCCTGCGCCCAGGGCCGGCCGCACGAGCCTGTACCGCTTCAGAACGCACGTGTACGGTATGAGCCGGAGCTTCTCCGTTTCGTCACACCGCAGCTGATCGCGTCCATTTTTCACGCTACAGACGGTTGACGGCAGATCGGTGCTGTGTGGAGGATGCGCCGACGAATGTCCGCCTGGGGATGGGGACGGCCATGATGCCCGAGTCGTTCAACGCCAGCGTCTTTCTCGTGGACCGCCAGGTCGAGGCCGGCCGCGGCGATCGGTTGGCGGTGACGGGCCCCGCGGGCGCCCTCACGTACGCCGAGCTCGCCGCCCGCGTCGCCGAGCTGGCCGCCGCGCTGCGGGAGCTGGGCGTCCGGCCCGAGGAGCGGGTGCTGCTCGTGATGTCGGACCGCCCCGAGACCGTGATCACCATTCTGGCGGTCATGCGGATGGGCGCGGTGGCCGTGCCGGTCTCGACGATGTACAACGCCGCCGAGCTGACGACGCTGTTCCGGGACTCGCGGGCACGGGTGGCGGTGGCCACACCCGAGTTCGCGCCCGCCGTGCGCGAGGCGGTGCGGAACTCTCCCGAGGTCACCATGCTGATCCTCACCGAAGGCGCCGAGGCGCCTGCCCGGCTCTGGTCCGACGTCCTGGCCGCCGGACGGGCCGCCGGAGGGGCGGCCGCGCCCGCGTACGACAGCTGGCGGGACTCCCCCGCTCTCTGGCTCTACACCTCCGGCACCACCGGCGCACCGA
Source organism: Nonomuraea sp. SYSU D8015 (assembly GCF_008065375.1). Classification (GTDB taxonomy): domain Bacteria; phylum Actinomycetota; class Actinomycetes; order Streptosporangiales; family Streptosporangiaceae; genus Nonomuraea. The sequence continues at coordinate 117,429 of NZ_VJYI01000010.1, read as the reverse complement.
AGGCCGCCATGCACCGGCACGGCGCGATCCGCGACGTCTACGAGACCTACGGCCGCCAGGTGCTCGGCGTCCGGCCCGACGACCGCTGCCTCTCCGTGGCCCGCCTGTTCTTCGCCTACGGCATCGGCAACTCGATGTTCTTCCCGCTGGCCGCGGGCGCGACGGCGATCCTCGACCCGGCCAGGCCGACACCCGCCGGCGTGATCGCGCGGGTGATGGAGGAGCGGCCGACGCTGTTCTTCGCCGGGCCCACCTTCTTCGCGGCCCTGCTCGCCGCCGACGCCCCCGCCGACGCGTTCGCGTCCGTACGGCTCGCCGTGTCGGCGGGGGAGGCCTTGCCCGCCGAGATCTACCGGCGCTTCACCGAGCGGTTCGGCGTGGACATCATCGACGGCCTCGGCTCCACCGAGGCCCTGCACATCTTCATCTCCAACCGGCCGGGACAGGTCCGGCCGGGCAGCTCCGGCACGGTCGTGCCCGGGTACGAGGCCAGGCTGCTCGACGACGCCGGCAACCCGGCAGCGGACGGTCAGCCCGGCCACCTGTACGTCCGCGGCGACTCGATCGCCACCGGCTACTGGTGCCGTACCGCCACCACCCGCCAGGTGTTCCAGGGCGAGTGGCTGCGGACCGGCGACACCTATGTCCGCGACGAGGACGGCTTCTACCGGTGCCTGGGCCGCTCCAACGACATGATCAAGGCGGGCGGCATCTGGGTGTCGCCCATGGAGGTCGAGGCCAGGCTCCTGGAGCACGCGTCGGTGGGCGAGTGCGCCGTGGTGGCCCACATCGACGCCGCCGGGCTGGAGAAGCCGGTCGCCTGCGTGGTGCCCGCCCCGGGCCGCACGGTCGACGCCGCCGAGCTCGTCGCCTTCTGCCGCGACGGCCTGGCCGCCTTCAAGCGCCCGCGCGAGGTGCTGGTCGTGGACGAGTTGCCGAAGACGGCCACCGGCAAGATCCAGCGCGTGGTGGTCCGGCAGCTCGCCGCCGACCTGCTGGGCAAGCACCGCGCCTAGCGCGCCCGTACGATGCCCGCCAGCCGCCGGTAGGAGTCGAGGCGCCGGTCGAGGTCGTAGGTGTTCATCGTGACGAGCACCTCGTCGGCGCCGCTGGCCTCGACCAGCGAGTCCAGGGCGACCGCGACCTCCCGCTCGGTCCCGTGGATCCGTCCCTTGAGCGACTCCTCCAGGTGGGCGCGCTCGCGCGGGCTCATCTCCAGGGCCAGGACCTCCTCCGCGGGGACCAGCGGCGGGAACGCCCCGCCGGTCCGCGACCTGGCCATGGACCACGCCTCCGGCAGCTGCAGCAGCGCCGCCTCCTCGGCCGTCCCGCCGATCGCGACGTCCGCCGCGACCACCACGTACGGCTCCGCCGCCCACGCCGACGCCCGGAACCCGGCCCGGTAGCGGGCCACGGCGTCCACCATCCGGGGCCCGGCTCCGATCACCATCGGCAGCCCGTGTGCCGCCGCCAGGTCCGCGCCCGACCCCATGGCCAGCACGAACACCTGGGGCCGGAGCCCCTCGGCAGGCAGCGCGTGCACCCCGGGGTGGGCGGTCTGCGTGCCGGTGAAATAGCCGAGCAACTCGCCGAGCGCGTCACCGAACCCGTCCGCGTCCTCCTTGCCGTGCCCGAGCGCCCTGCGGATGCCTCCCGTGAAACCCACAGAGCGCCCCAGGCCCATGTCGACGCGGCCGGGATACAGCGACTCCAGCACGCCGAACTGCTCGGCCACCACCAGCGGCCGGTGATTGGGCAGCATCACGCCGCCCGTGCCCACCCGGATCTCCTCGGTCGCCGCGGCCACGGCCGCCGCCAGCACCGTCGGCGCCGACCCCGCCACCCCGGGCACGCTGTGGTGCTCCGACACCCAGAACCGGTGGTATCCCAGCTCCTCCGCCTGCCGCGCGAACCGCACGGTGTCACGCAGCGCGGCGGCCGGGTCGGAGCCCTGGCGGACGAGGGAGCGGTCGAGGATCGAGTAGGCGGTCACGTACGTGTGCAACACCCGCGATCACCGGATCAATCCAGCGGATCCCACGCCACCCGGTCGTAGAACCCGATCACGCTCGCCATCAGCTCGCGATCCTGCCGGAGCTCGACGTCGCCCACCCGGCCCACCGGCACCACGCCGCGCGAGTTGCACAGGAAGACCTGGTCGAGGTCCGGCAGGGCGGAGACCTTCAGCGGGCGCCGCTCCTGCGGCACGTCCATCCCCTCCAGCAGCCTCATCGTGATCCCGTGCAGCATCGGCGCGTCCGGCCAGACGAGCCCGCCGCCCGCGAAGCCGCCCAGGTTCGTGATCGCGCCCTCGCTGATCAGGCCGTCGCCGGTGGTCAGCAGCGCCTCGTCGAAGCCCTCGCGGGCGACCTGCCGGATGAGGTGCGCCTGCGCGAACCCGGCCGCCTTCTTGATGTGCGGCAGGAACCGCTGGAAGACGACCGGTTTGACGCTCTGAGGGCGGCCGGACAGGTGGAACGGGGGCGCGGACGTCGCCATGACGCGCGGCCGCCGGCCGGCCTCGACGACGTACACGCGCACGCTCGCGTCCCGCGCGTCGTCGCCGAGGACCGTCCGGATCGAGTCCAGCACGATCTCCCGGTCGAGGGCGAGTCCGAACAGCTCCAGGTTGGCGCTCTCCAGCCGTTCGAAGTGCAGCTCCAGCCCGCGGACGCGCCGGTCTCTGATCTGCATGGCCGTGAAGTGCCCGTAGCGGGCCTCCAGCGCGAAGCGCACGTCGGCGTCCACCAGCCTGCCCTCGATCGCGGCGCGTCCCGTCACGTGATCTACCTTATGTACACGGCCGCCTTCCAGCGGACCCGGCGGTTCGTGGACTCGCCCCACGTGGCCAGTCTGCCGCTGATTCGCACCGGCTTGCCCTTGGGACGGCGAGCACAGTCGGCCCCAACTGGTACGGGCCCTTCTCCCAAACGTCGCAGAGGCCGGTCACATGGGTTTCCACGCCGCCGATCTTGTAGGTGAACCATATCCGCGAGGCGCCCTCACCCGTGCAGATCTGCTCCAAGGAGACCTTCCCGCTGGGGCTCTTCACCACCAGCTCGGCCACCTCCGCCACGGGCGGGCCCTCGTAGATATGCCCTTCCTGGGAGCCGGCTCTGATAGCCGGCCGTCAGAGCTTGCCGACGTTGACTTGCTCCCCGGCCTGAAGTGAAGTCGGGGGATTCCCGTGCCGCTCACGCGGCAGTTCGCGGCGCGTCACCCGCGCCGGGAACTGTGGTACGGGGTGCTTGACGCTTCACCGACCCGATGGGGTCTCCACGCCCTGACACGACCAGCCCGGCCGCCTGACCTCTCGTCCTGATGTTCTTGGCAGCGTTCACATCAGCGTGCTCGACATGCCTGCAGGAGGTGCACCGGAAGGCCGCTTTGGCTCTCGCGGCTCTTCGCGTCCACCGCCCCGCAGGCCGGGTTGGAACCAGGTTTGTGACGTGTACGCGGGATCAACGACCCGGATGTCGGTGCCGGTGTAGCGGGCCTTGGACCGCAGCGCGGCCTCCAGCCCGTACCAGCCCTTATCCAAGATCGATCGGTTCAGCCCGGCTTTGGCCGCGCGCCCGTTGGGCAGGTAGGCCCCCGGCGCGCCGGGGTCGGGTCTCGGCGCGACGCAGGCGGTCATCGCCCGGACGTTCAGCCTCTCCAGCGTCACGATCGCATAGTCGCGGGTGAGCCGGTGCGCGGCCTGGGCGTTGAAGTCCGCCCGCCGCCACCGCGCCCGCCGCATCAGATCACCCATCGCCCGAACGACCCGCCGACGCCGGTTCGACCCCTTCTTCGATCGGGCGAGCCGACGTTGGAGCCGCAGGTACCGTCTTGCCTCGCCCGCCGTGAGGAACCCCGTACCGCCTGCATCGCCATCGGTCTCGGCCGGCGGCGCCATCGACGACACGCTGCTTTCACCGGCGTGACGGCGGTCGAAGAACTCCCCATCACTGGTGACCGCAGCGGTGGCCACCCCTCGGTCCACCCCGGCATGCCGCTCGGGACGGGCGTGTTCGCTCACCTTGAGTGCGCGCTACGCGCTCCGGCCTGTCCCTGCTCCGCCGGGTCATCCCATGCCGGGGACCGCATTCATCCCCGGCCTGAAAGCCGGAGGTCGAGGCTTTCTGCGGACCATCGGTAACGACGCATCGACCGCGACCCCGGGTTGCCCGGACGGCGGGCGGAATCCGGGTCCGAGATCCACGGTCTCCGAGCACACATGGTCGCGGAACGCCCGCGCCGCCGGCGTCAGCCGCTCCCCCGCGAGCCAGCTCACGCCGATCGTCCGGAACACCGGTGGCGACAGCGGGATCTCCACGACGGCCGAGCCGGGTCCGGACTCCGAACGGGGCAGGATCGCGACCCCGAGTCCGGCGGCCACGAGCCCCCGCACCGTCTCCGACTCCTGGCCCTCGAACGCGATCCGCGGCTCGAACCCGGCCGCCGCGCACAACTCGTCGGTGATCTGGCGCAGTCCGTACCCGTGCTCCATCGTCACCAGCCCCTCCCCCGCCAGCTCTCCGGCCCGCACCCGCCCGCGCCCCGCCAGGCGGTGGGACGACGGCACGGACAGCACCAACTCCTGCTCGGCCAGCGGCCGGCCGTCCAGGTCAGGGTCGTCCAGCGGCATGGGAGCCACGAACACCAGGTCGATCTCACCCTCGCGCAGCGCCCGGAGCATGTCCTGGCGCGACCCCTGCGCGAGGCTGAAGCGGACGTGCGGGTTGCGCTCACGGAAGGCGCGGATGAGCGACGGGACGAGCGTGCGGCCGAGCAGGTGCAGGAAGCCGAGGACGACGCGGCCGCTGGCCGGATCGATCTCCTCGCGCACCTCGCGGGCGGCGCCGGCGACCGTGCTCAGCGCGCGGGCGGAGGCGGCGGCCAGCGTGCGGCCCGCCCTGGTCAGGCGGACGCCGCGGCCGGACGGCAGCAGCAGCGGGGCGCCGACCAGGTCGGAGAGGGCGGCGAGGCGGCGGCTGGCGGTGGGCTGGGGAATGCCGAGGAGCTCGGCGGCGCGCGTCACGTGGCCGGTCTCCCCGACGGCGGCCAGGAGTGCCAGGGCGGGGGCGAGGCGGGCGGCCAGCTGCTCGTCCGATTCATACGTCACAGTATTAATTGTCGGCTATATCTGCATTGGACGCATTTATTAGCCTTGCTTAGCGTTGGGTGGGTGGTCATCCAAGCTCAGCAGGCTCCCGAGGCGACCGGCACCCGGCGGGTGAGCGCGGCCGTGGCGGCGGCCGGGCTGTCGTCGTTCGCGCTGTTGTACGCGCCTCAGCCGGTGCTGCCGCAGCTGGCGGCCGCGTACCGGCTGGATCCGGGGAGCGCGTCGCTGGCCATCGGAGTGGCCACGTCCGCGCTCGCGGTGGCGGTGCTGCCGGTGGCCGCGCTGGCCGAGGCGGTGGGACGGCGGCGGATGATCATCTGGTCGGTGCCGGTCTCGGCGGTGATCGGGCTGCTGCTGCCGCTGGCGCCGTCCTTCCCGGCGCTGCTCGTCATGCGGGCGGTGCAGGGAGTGGCGATCGCCGGGTTCGCCGGGGTGGCGGCAGCGTATCTGGCCGATCAGGTGGGGGCCGGGCGTCTGGCCGGAGCGGTGGGCGCGATGATCGCGGGCAACTCGGTCGGCGGCATGCTCGGCCGCCTCGGCACCGGCTTCGCCGCCGGCCCCCTGGGCTGGCACGGCTCCCTGGCGGTGGTGGCCGCGGTCGCTCTCGCATGCGCCCTCTTCGCCGCCCTGACTCTGCCCCGCTCGGGAGGCGCGCACCCCGGCCGCCCGCCCTCCCAGCCTCCGGACGGAGATCTGGCCCCGGACGGAGACCCGGCGCGGACCAGACGGGCCGGGGGCGGCGCATCGGGCGGGCACGGGGTGGGGATGCTGGTGCCCTGTGCAGTCGCCGCGCTCGCCATGGGGGCGTTCGTCGCGCTCTACAACGCCGCGGGGTTCCGCCTGGCCGCGCCTCCCCTCTCGCTGGCCCCGGCCGCCGCCTCTCTGGTCTTCCTCTCCTACGCCACGGGCACCGTCTCCTCCTCCGCCGCCGGCCGGCTGACGGCGCGCCTGGGCCGTACGGGGGCCCTGGTCACGTCGCTGCTCGTCACGACGGCGGGCGCGGCGCTCACCCTGCACGCCTCGCTGCCCGTGATCGCGCTCGGCTTCGCCGTGCTGACCGCGGGGTTCTTCGCGGCCCACGCGATCGCCAACGCCTGGGTCGCCGCCCAGGCGTCCCCGCGGGCCCGCGGCCGGGCCGCCGGGCTCTACACCCTCTGCTACTACCTGGGCAGCGGCGCCGGCGGCACGGCAGGCACCGTCGTGTACGGCCACGCGGGCTGGCCCTGGCTGATCGCCCTCACCTCGGCCTGGCTCCTCCTGGCGGCGCTCGCCGTGCTCCTCACCCGCAACCCGGCCGTGTCTCGAGCCTATGATTCATCACTTTGAGGTTCTCTTCCGATGAGCTGACCTCGACACAGCAGGCGGTGGCAGAATGTGACCATGCGGCCACCCGGAGCGAAGTACTTCAACACCACCGGACCCTGCGACCCGCGGCGCCACTACATGCTGCCCCCCACGCCGCGGCTCCCGGAGGCGCGAGAGCTCATCGACATGGACCGTTACTTCGTGCTGCACGCGCCCCGCCAGACCGGGAAGACGACCGCGCTGCGCACCCTGGCCTCCGAGCTCACCGCCGAGGGAGACATTGTCGCCCTGCTGTTCTCCTGCGAGCGTGCCAAGGCGGCCGGTGACGACTACGCCGCCGCGGAGTCGATTCTGCTGAAGTCCATCCGGCAGGCCACCGAGTGGTCGGGATGGCCGGACGAACTGCTGCCACCGGATCCCTGGCCGCAGTCACCCCCGGGCACCCGGTTCGGTGCGGCACTGAGCGAGTGGTGCCACCGTTGCCCGCGCCGGGTGGTGCTGTTCCTCGACGAGATCGACGCCCTGCAGGGCACCAGCATGATCAGCATCCTCAGCCAGCTCCGCGACGGCCACAACGCGCGGCCGGGGGGCCAACCGTTCCCCACCTCCGTGGTCCTGTGCGGCTTGCGCGACCTGCGTGACTACAAGACCGCCTCCGGCGGCGACCCCGGTCGGTCCAACCCGGCCAGCCCGTTCAACATCATCGCCAAGTCACTGCGCCTGGGCGACTTCACCGCCGACCAGATCGCCGAGCTGTACGACCAGCACACACAGGCGACCGGCCAGGAGTTCGCCGAGGACGCGGTGGATCGGGTCTTCGAGCTGACGCAGGGACAACCATGGCTGGTCAACGCCCTCGCCCTAGAGATCACCACGTGGATGAAGGTGACCGGCACCATCACCGCCGGGCAGGTAGATGAGGCCAAGGAACGGTTGATCCGGGCGCGCGCCACCCATCTGGACACGCTGGTGAGGCGGCTGCACGAGCCGCGGGTCAAGCGGGTGATGGAGCCCGTGGTGGCCGGGTCGCTCCCCGACGCCGACCCCACCTTCTCCGACGACCTGTCCTACGTCTGCGATCTGGGTCTGGTCAAGGAGAAACCCCCGCTGGAGGTGGCGAACCCGATCTATCGGGAGATCATCCTGCGGGTGCTGGGAGACCCGACGGAAAACTACGTGATGGCCGATCCGCGTAGCTTCGTGCTGCCGGACGGCCGTTTCGCCCTGGGGCGGCTGCTGGATGAGTTCGTCGTGTTCTGGCGCGAGCACGGCGAGGTGCTCATCCGGCAGGAGGGCTACCACGAGGCCGCCTGCCAGATCATCCTCATGGCCTTCCTGCACCGGCTGGTGAACGGCGGAGGCTACCTCGATCGGGAGTACGCCGCGGGCACCAAGCGCCTGGACGTGCTGGTCCGCTGGCCCTACACCGGCCCGGAAGGCGAACGGCTGATGCAGCGGGAGGCGATGGAGCTGAAGGTCTGGCGGGCGGGTGAGGCCGACCCCCTGCCCGACGGCCTCACCCAGCTCGACCGCTACCTGGACCGGCTCAGCCTCCCCACCGGCGTGCTGGTGATCTTCGACCGGCGCCCAGAGGCCGCGCCCTGGAAGGAACGAGGTGGCTTCGAGCAGGCGACTACACCCTCCGGCCGCCATGTCACCGTTCTGCGCGTGTGACGGGTGCTAGCCGGGCATGGTGTGGAGCGAGGCCGGGCCCAGGCGGGTGACGGTCACCGTGATCTCCTGGCGGCTGCCGGGCGGTCCCTGGTAGATGCCCTTGAGCGGTGGAACGTCCGCATAGTCCCGGCCGCGGGCCACCACCACGTGCGCCTCCCCCACGTACGTCCGGTTGGTCGGGTCGAGCGGCAGCCACTCCCCCGCCCAGTACTCCACCCACGCGTGGCTCTGCCCCACGACGGGCTCGCCGATCTCGGCGCTCGGCCGCGGATGCAGGTAGCCGGAGACGTAGCGGGCGGGCATCCCGGCGGCCCGCAGCAGCCCCGCGGTCAGGTGCGCCATGTCCTGGCAGACGCCCTTCCCCAGGTCCCACGCCTCCTGGGCGGAGGTCTGCACGCCGGTCGAGCCCGGCATGTACTCCACCCGCGCCGCCACCAGCTCGCAGATCGCCTCGGCCGTCTCGTGCGGGTCGCGGCCGAGCGCCTGCATCCTGGCCAGCTCCTCCAGCTCGGCGTTCACGGCCGTCATCGGGGTGCGCCGCAGCAGCTCCTCCATCGACGGGTCCGGGTCGTGGACGCCCGTCCTGGGCCGGCGCGGCCCGCTGGTCTCGACGCTGCTGACGGACTCGACGGTCAGGGACGCGTGCGGCTCCATCACGTCGAACGCCTTCACCGTGGTCCCCCAGTAGTCCTCGTACTGGTAGACCGGCACGGACGGGGTCACCGTGACGCGGCTGGACAGCACGTTGTGCGCGGGCGTCATCCTGACCTCGTTGTAGGAGGAGTGCGCCTCCCCGTCGTATTCCACGTGCGTCACGTGGGAGACCTTCACGCGCCAACCCATGCCATCGCCTCCCTGCGCTGGAAGAACCGCTTCGTGATCGCCTCTCCGGCGGCCGCGCACGCCTCCTGAAGCGCGCCGAGCAGCTCCGGCAGCCGGTCGCGGAGCTCGTTCAGGTCGGCGTACTCCAGACCGGCGCGCACCCGCCCGATCGCGGCCTGCGCCTCGTCGGCCACCCCGGCCCTGGTCGTGTCGGGCGCCAGGGCCCGCAGGCACTTCTCCGCTGTCAGCAGCGAGTAGACGACCGAGCGCGGGAAGAGCCGGTCGAGCAGCAGGAACTCCAGCACCTCGCCGTCCCTGGCGCCGTGTGTCCTGGTGAACGACTCGTCGGCCCCGCTGGCCTGCAGCAGCAGCCGCCGGTCGCCGGCCAGGTGGACGGCGAGCAGCCGGGTGGTCATGTCGACGCGTTCCAGGCTGCGGCCGAGCACGATGAAGCGCCAGCAGTCGTCCCTGCTCATGGTGGCGTCGGCGAGGCCGAAGAACAGGGCGGCGCGCTCGCGGACGAACGCCAGGTACGCGTGCGGGGGCCGCGACTCCAGGCCGGACAGGTGGTGCCAGGTGACGTTGAGGCATTCCCACACCTCGCTGGACAGCACCTCGCGCACGCCGCGCGCGCTGTCCCTGGCGGACGTGATGGAGGAGGCGATGGAGGCGGGCTCGTCCACGTCGTAGGCCAGCCGCCGGATCACGGCCTGAGGGCTGGCGGGGGCGGCCGGGCTCAGGCCGAGCACGGCATAGAGGGAGCCGGAGGTCTCCGGCTCGTCGAGCATGCGGTGCACGGACACGTCGAGGAGCCGGGCGGTGTCGTCGGCGCGTTCGACGTACCTGCCGATCCAGTAGAGCGTCTCGGCGATGCGGCTGAGCAGCGGGCGGGTCATTGCTCTCCTTCCCAGGCCGCGGTCCTGCTGGGGCTCCACTGGGCGGCGCCCGCCGTGGCGGGCACGGCGGCAGCGGCCGCGGAAATGGACGCGGGGGCGCCGGGCTCGCCCAGCACCCAGGTGTCCTTGGAGCCGCCTCCCCTGCTGGAGTTGACCACCAGCTCACCCTCCGGCAGCGCGACGCGGGTCAGCCCGCCGGGCAGCAGCCACACGTCGTCGCCGTCGTTGACGGCGAAGGGCCGCAGGTCGATGTGGCGCGGCGCGGGCCGCTCGCCGACCAGGGTGGGCGAGGTGGACAGCAGCACCGGCCGCTGGGCGATCCAGCCGCGCGGGTCCTCGCGTACGGCCTCCCGTACGGCGGCCAGCTGCTCCGGCGTGGCGACGGGCCCGATCACGATGCCCTTGCCGCCCGCGCCGTCCACCGGTTTCAGCACCAGCTCGGCGGCGGCGGCGAGCACGTGGTCGCATATGTCGGGATCGTCCAGCCGGTAGGTCTCCACGTTGGGCAGCAGCGGTGCCTCCCCCAGGTAGTAGTCGATCAGGTCGGGCACGTACGTGTAGACGAGCTTGTCGTCGGCGACACCGTTGCCCACGCCGTTGGCGATCGTGACGTTGCCGGCACGGGCGGCGTTCACGATCCCCGGACAGCCGAGCACGGAGTCGCCGCGGAAGTGCAGGGGGTCGAGGAAGTCGTCGTCGACGCGGCGGTAGACGACGTGGACGGGGCGGCGGCCGTACGTGGTGATCATGTAGAGGCGGTTGTTCTCGCAGACCAGGTCACGGCCCTCGACCAGCTCCACGCCCATGAGGCGGGCCAGCAGCGCGTGCTCGAAGTAGGCGGCGTTGTAGACGCCGGGCGTGAGCAGGACCACGGTGGGGTCGGCGACCCCCGCCGGGGCGGCGCCGCGGAGGGCGGCCAGGAGCCTGGCGGGGTACTCCTCGACCGGGCGCACGTACTGCTCCGAGAACAGCGTGGGGAGGGTGCGGGTCATGGCGAGCCGGTTCTCCAGCACGTAGCTGACCCCGCTGGGGGTGCGGACGTTGTCCTCCAGCACGTGCAGCACGCCGTCCTCGTCGCGGATGAGGTCCGTGCCGCCGACGTGGACGCGCACGCCGTTGGGCGGGCGCCAGCCGTGGGCCACCCGGTGGTAGTGGGGGCTGGAGTGCAGGAGCCGCCAGGGGACCACGCCGTCGTGGAACACCTGGCGTGCGCTGTACACGTCGTCGAGGAACGCCTCCAGGGCGCGGATGCGTTGCCGCACGCCCCGCGTCACGAGGTCCCACTCGGCGGCGTCGATGACCCGCGGGATCAGGTCGAGCGGGAAGGGCCGCTCGACGCCCGCGTAGTCGAAGGTGACCCCGCGATCGGTGAACATCCTGGCGAGCTGCTCGGCCCTGGTCCGCAGCTCGTGGGCGCCGAGCGGCTGGAGTGCCGCGAACAGCGCCTGGTACTGGCGGCGGGGGACGCCCGGCCGCTCGAACATCTCGTCCCACGCTCCGGCCATGACATATGAATCGAAGATGTCCGCCATGACCGGAATTTAGGAAATCTTTGTTTCGTCCGATGGCGTCGCATGTTACAAGCGGTCAGTCCTGACGGAGTGCTCCAGTGAATCGGTCAGCCACAAATGGGTGGAGCCGAGCGTGACCGCCTCGCCGCTGATCTCCGTCACCAGCCGCCAGTAGCGGCGCATCCACGGCTCGCGGTCGGCGGCCACGTCCGCCAGCAGCCGCCGGCGGAACTCCGGGGTGTCGCGGCCGCCGCGCACGCCGGCATGCGCCGCGACGTACCGGTCCAGCTCGGGGCCCCCGCGGGGCGGCGCGCCTGCCAGCACCAGGGGCTCGGCCAGCGTGCACGCCTCGCCGACCCCGGTCATGAGCGCGTCCTCGTCGGAGATCAGCTCGACGTTGACGCGGGCCCGCTCCAGCAGGCGGCGGGTCAGCGACCGGTCGCCGGCCAGGGCGGCCAGCTCGGCGTAGGCGACCACCTGCGGCGGCGTCGGGTCGACCGGCGGCTCGGGCACGGCCATGGCCACGAACGCGGCGAACATGCCCTCGGAGATCGGCGCCAGCATCGCCCGCCGCCAGAAGTCGATCACCGCGTCGCGGGCGGCGGGCCCGGAGTCCGCGGCGGCCAGCAGCTCCAGACGGGCCGCCCGCTCGGCCGGCCCCGCCTCCTCGACCGCCCGCAGCGCCGCCCGCCGCCAGGCCAGGTCCGCCAGCTGGACGTCGAGCGCCGCCCGCTCGGCCGCGACGACCTCGCCCACGGACCGCTCCCCGTCGAGCACGCGCCGGACGGAGGTCAGCCCGAGCCCGAGCCCCCGCAGCCGCCTGACCAGCCCGAGCCGGTCCACGGCCGCCCGGTCGAACCTGCGGTGGCCGCCGGTGCTGCGTACCGAGTCGAGGAGCCCCTCGTCGCAGTAGAACCGGATCGTCCGCACCGGCACCCCGGTCAGCCGGGACAGGTCCCCGATTCCGAGCGTGTCATGGAGTAAAGGCACTTGAACCTCCACCTGACTGGAGTTCCTACGGTACCCGCGTGACCTTCGAAAGGAGATCTTCATGGCGGTGACGCTGGACGACGGGCGGCTGGAGGAAGGGCTGCGGGAGGTGACCGCGGGATTCGCCCGCGCGGTCGCGGGAGGGGACCCGGCGGCTGTGGTGCCGACGTGCCCGGAATGGCCGCTGCGGGTGCTCGTGGGGCACATCGGGCAGGCGTACGCGTACGCGGCCGGCATCCTGCGCAAGGGCGAGATCCCGCCGGTGCCCGACCCGTGGGAGGCCGAGCCGGGGGCACCGGCCGGGTGGGAGGAGTGGCTGCGCGAGAGCGCCGAGGACCTGATCGGCGCGCTCCGGGAGACCGGGGCGGACACCGAGCGGTGGACGTTCCTGGGGCCCGCGCCGGCGCGGTTTTGGGTGCGCCGGATGATGGCCGACACGGCCATCCACTCCTACGACGCGGCGGTCACGACGGGCACGGCGTTCGAGATCGCCGGCGACCTCGCGGCCGACGTGGTCACCGAGGGCATGGACATGCTGACCGCGCCCGGCGCGGAGACGCTCAAGCCCGATCTCGCCGGGCTACGCGGCCGGGGCGAGCGGCTCGGGGTGCGGCCCCCTGACATGGCGGGCTGGGTGGTCGTCAGGACGCCCGGCGGGCTGCGTTACGAGCGCGGGCCGGTGGAGGCCGACGCGGTCGTGTCGGGCGAGGTGGCGGATCTCATGCTGGTCTGCTCGCGCCGCCTCCCCCTCGACGACGAGCGGGTGGAGGTGACCGGTGACCGGGCGCTGCTGGAGCACTGGCTGGCCCGCATGGCGTTCTAGGCCCAGCTGATCCGCTCTTCCAGCAGCGCCTGCTGGGCCGGGTTGGCGGTCAGGGCGAGGGCGCGCTCGTCGGACTCCCTGGCCTCCTGCCGGCGGCCGAGGTCGCGCAGCAGCTCGGCGCGGGTGGCGTGGTAGAGCGGGTAGTGGTCGAGGGTGTCGCCGAGGTCCTTCAACGCGGCCAGCGCGGCCTCGGCGCCGTCCACGTACCGCACGGCGATGGCCCTGTTGAGCCGGGCTACCGGTGACGGGGCGAGGTGCAGCAGCATGTCGTACAGCACGGCGATCTGCGGCCAGTCGGTGTCCTCCCACCGCTGGGCCTCGGCGTGGCAGGCCGCGATGGCGGCCTGCAGCTGGTACGGGCCGGGGCTGCGGTGCCGGCGCGCGGTCCGGGTGAGGAGCTGGATCGCCTGGTCGATGGCGGCGCGGTCCCACAGCGAACGGTCCTGGTCGGCCAGCAGCACGAGCCGGCCGTCGGGGCCGAACCTGGCCGCGCCGCGGGCGCGGTGCAGCCGGATCAGCGCCAGCAGCCCGGCCGCCTCGGGCTCGTCGGGCATGAGCCCGGTCAGCAGCGAGGCCAGCCACTCGGCGTCGTCCACCAGATCGCGGGCTTGCGCCCGATCCAGCGTGCTGGACAGGTAGCCCTCGTTGAACAGCAGGTAGATGACGGTCAGCACCTCGCGCAGCCGGCCGGACATCTCCTCGCCCGAGGGCACCCGGTACGGGATGCCCGCACTTGCGATCTTCTTCTTGGCGCGGGTGATGCGCTGCGCCACCGTGCTCTCCTGGGTCAGGAACGCGGCCGCGATCTGCGCGGTCGTCAGCCCGCACACCACGCGCAGGGTGAGGGCGACCTGCGCCTGGCGCGTCAGTGCGGGGTGGCAGCAGGTGAAGACCAGCCTGAGCCGGTCGTCCGGCTCGCCGGGCTCCGGCTGACGCAGGAGGGCGAGCTTGTCGCGGTAGTTGGACTCGCGTCGCAGCAGGTCCAGGCCGCGGCGGCGGGCCACGGTGTACAGCCACGCCTCGGGCCGCTCCGGCACGCCGTCGACCGGCCAGCGCACCAGCGCCGTCTCCACCGCGTCCTGCACCAGGTCCTCGGCGGCGGAGAAGTCGCCGAGCAGCGACACCAGCGAGGCGGCCAGCCGGCCCGCGTGCTCTCGCACGGCGCGCGCCACTTCCTCGCGCGCCGCGCGGTCGTGCGCCGCCCGGTCGTGCGCCGCCCGGCGCGGGACTTCGTCCGTCATCGTCCGGCGTGCATGTCCTGGACGGGGCGGATCTCGACGGTGGGGCAGGCCGGCCAGGTGCGGACCATGCGCAGCGCCTCGTCGAGGTCCTCGACCTCGATCTCGCAGAACCCGCTGACCACCTCCTTCCCCTCGACGAAAGGCCCGTCGGTGATCACGGGCTCGGCGCCGCGCTGGAGCCTGACGGTGGTGGCGGTGTGACCGGGCTGGAGCTTGCTGCCGCCCATGCTCACCTTGCCGGCGTGGTCGGCGAACCACCGCTCCACCTGGCGCACGGCCTCCGCCCGCTCCTCGTCGGTCATGGCGGCCAGCTCCTTGGCGTATTCCTCGGTGTCGACGAACATCAGCACGTACTTCATGTCGCCTTGCTCCTTCCCCTTCAGCCTCTTTATAGGGGAGACGATCGGGGACCCGCGGCATTCGACACTTTTTCGCGCGGGAGCGATGAGCCGGCGGCGGCCGGCCGGTATATCCCTCCGACCGATCGAACTCGGCACGGAGGAAAAGCTGAAAATGACCATCGACACCAGCGCTGTCCAGGACGTCCTGCGGAAGGTCTACGAGGCCTGGGACGCGGGCGACGCCGACGCGTTCGCCGAGCTCTACCTGGACGACGCGACCGTGGTGATGCCCGGCACGTTCCGCCGCGGGAAGGCGGCCGTGCGCGACCACATGGCTGCGGCGTTCGCCGGTCCGCTGAAGGGCTCGCGCGCGGTGGACCGGTGCTGGAGGTGAGGCGGACGGGGATCGCGCGGAACGTCGTGTTCCAGTCGCCGGAGGTCTTCGAGGCGTTCGGGCTGCCCGCTCAGCTCTCGAGGTAGCGCAGGATGGCCAGCACGCGGCGGCTGTAGCCGGGGTCGCGGGGCAGGTCGAGCTTGTCCATGACGGCGTTGACGTGCTTCTCGATCGTGCTCAGCGAGACGTGCAGGCGCTCGGCGACGGCGGCGTTGGTCAGGCCCTGGGCGAGGTGGCGCAGCACCTCCGCCTCGCGCGGGCTCAGCCTCGTCAGCGGGTCGGTGTGGGTGGTGCGGGCGAGGAGCTGGCGGACGACCTCGGGGTCCAGCGCCGTGCCGCCCGCGCGCACCCGGTCGAGGGACTCCAGGAACTCGGCCACCTCCGAGACCCGGTCCTTGAGCAGGTAGCCGAGGCCCTCGGTGGGGCCGGCCAGCAGCCTGGCCGCGTAGTGCTGCTCGACGTACTGCGACAGGACGAGCACGCCGACCTCCGGGCGGCGTGCTCGGATCTCCAGCGCGGCCCGCAGCCCCTCGTCCTTGTGGGTGGGCGGCATGCGCACGTCGATGACGGCGACGTCGGGGCGGTGCCGTTCGACGGCGTCGAGAAGGGCGGGGGCGTCTCCGACGGCGGCGACGACCTCGTGCCCGGCGTCGTCGAGCAGTCGCGTCAGCCCTTCCCTCAGCAGGACGGAGTCGTCGGCCAGGATCACCCGCACGGGGCCGCCTTCGGCAGCCGGGCAACGATCTTGGTGGGGCCGCCGGGCGGGCTGTCCACGGTGAGCTCGCCGTCCAGCGCCAGCACGCGCCTGGCCAGCCCGGACAGGCCGCCGCCCGCGGGGTCGGCGCCGCCCTTGCCGCCGTCGGAGATCGCCACGCTCACCGTCCGCTCGTCCTCGCTCAACACGACCAGGATGTCACGTGCCCCGGCGTGCTTGACGGCGTTGGTGATGGCCTCGCGGGCCACGAAGTAGAGCGCGGTCTCGACCTCGGAGACGGGCCGTTCGGCGAGCCCGAAATGGACGGTGACCGGCACGCCCGCCCGCTCGGCGACGCCGGCCAGCGCGGCGCGCAGCCCCAGCTCGTCGAGTGCCGTCGGGTAGATCCGCCAGGCCACGCTGCGCAGCTCGTCGAGGAGGCGGCGCGACTCGGTGTACGCCTGGGCGACGAGTTCGGCGGTCCTGTCCTGGTCGCGGGTGTGCCGGGCGCGGCCGAGCAGCATGGCCAGGGCCACGCCGCGCTGCTGGACGCCGTCGTGCAGGTCGCGTTCGATCCTGCGGCGCTCGTCGTCCACGGCCTTGACGATGCCGGAGCGGGTGGCGGTCAGCTCGGCGACGCGCCTGCGCAGCCGCTCCTGGCGGTCGGGGCCGAGGAAGCGGGCGGCCAGCCGCCGTTCGAGCGACCCGACGGCCAGGAACAGCAGGACGGTCACCGCCAGCAGCACCAGGCCGCCGGTCAGGCCGAGCACGCCGCTGGAGGTGACGATCTTGACTCCGGGCAGGTCCACGGGCACCGGCTCCTGGTCGCCCCAGGTCAGGTCCCACAGCCCGCCGAGCAGCAGCAGGCCGGTGAGGAACAGGGCGGCCGCGCACACGTAGCCGCCGAGCAGGCCGAGCGCGGCGCGGGCGGCGAGGAAGGCGTGCCCGCCCGCGCCGCCGCCCGTCTCGTGGCCGAGCCATCGGGAGAGCCGGGCGCGTTCCGCGGCCGTGAGCCGGGCCAGGCCGCGGGCGACGGCCGGGCGCGCCGCGGGGAGCAGGGACGCGGGCCACGCCACGCAGAGGAAGGCCAGCTCGGCGGCGGCGAGCGCCATGCCCAGGAGGACGCCGGTCAGGGCCCGCGCGATCCGCCGGCCGTGTTCGGACACGGACGCCTGGTCGACTGACACGGGCCGAGTCTAGGCGTCGCGGCGGCGCAGCACGGCGTGGCCCGCTGCCAGCGCCGCCGCCGTCCAGGCGGCCAGCCAGGCCAGGCCCTCCCCCGCCGAGTACGGCATCGGCCCGCCGGTCATGTTGTCGGTGCTGCCCATGAAGGCCAGCCCGGCGAACGTCGGCATGCGCAGCGACGCGTCCAGCGCCACCTGGCTGCCGGTCATCAGCATCATCAGCGGCAGCCCCAGGAGCAGCATGAACACCACCGTCAGCGTCCCTGCCGCACTGCGGACGGCGGCGCCCACCCCCAGGGTCATCACCGACACGAACGCGAAGAACCCGCCCACGCCCAGCAGATCGGGCACGACTTCCCCGATCGGCAGCACGACGAGCCCGCGGAAGGCGTCCAGCGACAGCAGCAGGTAGACCGCCGCCGTCGCCACCGCGCCCGACAGCACGCCCGCCGCCGCCATCACCGGTGCCACCACCAGCGCCTTCGCCGCCAGCATCACGCCGCGGACGGGGACGGCCTGCAGCGTGACGCGGATGGAGCCGGAGGCGTACTCGGCGGTGATCGCCAGCATCGCCGCCGCCACCAGCGCGAACTGGGCGAACGACGTGGCCGAGACCACCGGCTCGCTCGCCACGACCGGCACGGCCGGGCCCTCCCCGCGCAGGGCCTCCGTCGCGGTCGCGCCGCCCAGCGTCACGGCGGCGAGCACCATCAGGCCCGCTGCGGCGGCCAGGCACCACCACGTGGACCGCACCGACCACAGCTTCGCCCATTCGGCCCCGGCCGCCTGCCACAACGTGCTCACGCCCCCGCCCTTCCCGCGCCGTACTCGACGCTCTGCTCGGTCAGCTCCTGATACGCCTGCTCCAGCGACGCCTCCCGGGTGCGCAGCTCGTGGAGCCTGATCCCGGCCTCGTGGGCCAGGTCGCCCACCCGCTCGATGGGCGTTCCGGTGGCGACCAGCTCGTTCTCGCCGGAGCGCGTCACCTCGGCGCCGGCGGCGCGCAGCCGCACGGCCAGCTCCCTGGCGTGCGGGGTACGCACGACCACGGCCGTCAGCGAGCTCCCGGCGATGACCTCCGCCAGCGGCGCGTCCATGATGAGCCGCCCCTTCCCGATCGCCACCAGGTGGTCGGCGGTCAGCTGCATCTCGCTCATGAGGTGGCTGGAGACGAACACGGTGCGGCCCTCTCCGGCCAGCGACCTCATGAGGCCCCGCACCCACCGCACCCCGTCAGGGTCCAGGCCGTTGACGGGTTCGTCGAACATCAGCACCTCGGGATCCCCCAGCAGGGCCGCCGCGATGCCGAGCCGCTGGCTCATGCCCAGCGACAGCGTCCCGGCGCGCTTGCGGGCCGCGCCCGCCAGGCCGACGGTCTCCAGCACCTCGGTCACGCGCCGCCGGGGGATGCCGTTGCTGCGCGCGAGCGCCACCAGGTGCGCGTACCCGCTGCGGCCGGGGTGCAGGGCCCGCGCGTCGAGCAGCGCGCCCACCGTGCGCAGCGGGTTCCTGATCTCGTGGTACGGCACGCCACCGATCAGCGCCGTGCCCGACGTCGGGTGGTCGAGCCCCAGGACAAGCCGCATCGTCGTTGATTTGCCCGCCCCGTTCGGCCCGAGGAAGCCGGTCACCGTGCCCGGCTTCAGCTCCAGCGACAGGTCGTCGACGACCAGCCGGTCGCCGTACCGCTTGCTCAAGCCCTTCAAACTGATCACGTCGGCCCACGCTAGGCAGCGGCGGCCCGGCCCGCCATGGGGGCGGGCCGCCGACCTCTATGGCGGGAAACCGGAAGTGGTTCAGGCCGGAGGCGAACGGGGGACACCTCCGGCCTGCTGCCGGAACCGTAGCCCGCGGGGCGGGCGGGTGACCGCGCAGAAATACCGGTCCCTGCTGTGCCGTCCGACATCGCGGCGGTTCGTCAGACGATACGCTGCCACCGGGCATTCACCGCCTCCTATGAGAATCCCGGCTGGATCAGAAAATCGGCGGCCGAGATGGAGCAGGCGAGCCGGCCGCCCGGGCGACGAGCGCTGCAATTGCCGGGGCCATCTGGATTGCGGAGACTGCTCCGGCTGCTCCCCTTGCTGCGATTGCTCATGCTGACCTGACCTGCGGTTTTGGTTGTCCTGATCGCTCTGGACATTGTCTGGACGGTTGGACGGGGCAGATCGCTTGCCGATTCCCGGCAGCGGCGGTCACAGTTGTGCCGTTCCCCGGCGCCGGTGTGCGGATAAAGCACTGAACGGCCGTGCGCGATTCATCGGGGATTCCCGAGTCGGAAAGCACAGAGGATTTCTTGGAAAGGAGATCCGGTGATCGGACGAAAAGGGATCGCAGGCGCGGTTCTCGTCGTCGGGCTGACCGCGACCCAGCTCATGGCGGGGTCCGCGGCGAGCGCCGAGACCGCGGACGGCGCGGCTTCGGCCGCTCTGGCGCCGGGCTGGTCGGCGAAGTCGAAGCTGCGGATCGGCTACCACGACCGCTGCAAGGGCTGGCATCGCATCAAGACCCCGTACCGGACCGGCAGGTACATCACGACCAGCCGGCAGGTCCACTGCGAGAAGGGCGAGTGGGGCCGCCAGTCCGTGGTCAAGACGAGCCTGCAGCAGTACCGCGGGCTCGGCTTCTGGCGGACGAAGGCCACCGACGAGGAGAAGAAGGGGCGGGAGGCGTTCACGGTGACGACGACCGCCACGTGGAAGTGCTCGGGCGGCAGCCAGCTCTACCGCAACCAGACGAAGGTGCATCTTTACTCCGTCCTGCGCGGCAGCAAGACGGCCACCCTGTACAAGCGGTCGGAGGAGCGCCGGATCCGGTGTTGACCCCGAAGAAGAGAGCCGTTCCGACGTGGAGCCTGATCGTCGGCGCCGTCGTGACGGTTCTGGCCCTCGTCCTGTGGGCGGCGGTCTCGGTGGCGGAGCAGGAGCCGTACGCGGACGTCAAGAGGCGGTACATCGCCGCCGTGGACGCCGTGTGCGAGCAGGCGACCCGGCGGTCGGATCTCCACGAGGAGCCGCCCGCGAACCTCCGCGAGGAGGTGGACGAGCTGCGCCGCGCGGCCGAGACGCTGACCGGGACCGTCGCCGCCATCGAGGCGATCGCGCCGCCCCGCGACGACGCCGCGCGGGTGCGGGAGATGTTCCACGCGCCCGCCAGGGCGCTGGCCGCGAGCCTGCGCGAACTCAGCGGACACGCGGAGGCCGCCCTGCGCGGGGGCCGGGACGCCGAGGCGAAGCAGGCGGTGGACCTGTCCCTGGAACCGGACGAGAACGAGAAGGCGCTGCGGTCCTTCGCAGCCGAGTACGGGTTCCGGGCGTGCGCCGGCGAGTGACGGCAGCGTCCAGGTAGACCGCGAATTTCGGAATTATCTGGACAATTCCGGTAATCTTATCCCCTCTCAGATGCAACACCCGGCTGTGCCGAGTCGTCGGCACAGCCGGGTGACGGCGCCGGACAGGGGAGGTGACGATGCCGGAATTACCGGAGGCGTCAGGCCCCCGGCAGGAGCCCGGCCAGCGGTGGACGGAGCGTGGGGCACGGCCCGGGCGACGGCCGGTCCGGCCTGATCCGGCCGCCGGCCCCGTGGAGGCGCTCGCGTACCGGCTGTGGGAGCTCAAGGCGGAGGCGGGCGATCCGTCGTTCGCGGAGATGTCGTCCCGCCTGGGCGCGGCGGCCTCGAAGTCGTCCCTGGCGGCCGCCGCGCGCGGACAGGTGCTGCCCACCTGGGAGACGACCTGGGAGTTCGTCCGGGTCCTCGCGGTCGACCGGCTGGGCCAGGACGCCGAGGAGGCCAGGCGCGAGTGGCGGGCCCGCTGGGAGCAGGCGGCGGGCACCGTGCACACCGAGACCCAGACCCCCGAGACCGAGGCCCCCGTGGCGGCGCGACCAGAGCCCCGATCCCCTGCCATGAAACCGACCATGATCGCGGCCGTCGCGATCGGCTCGGCCGGCGTCGCCGCCGCCCTCTTCGCCTGGCTCGCCCCGCTGCTCTCGGAGAAGGAGCAGCCCAGCGCCCCGCCGCAGGCCGTCTCCCCGCGCGACGACTCCGCGTTCGAGGGGGACGTCACCTTCCCGGACGGCACGGTGGTGGAGAGGGGCACGGAGTTCACCAAGACCTGGCGGATCAGGAACACCGGCACCGTCCTGTGGGAGGGGCGCTATCTCACCCGCCTCAACGACACCCCGTGCCGGGCCCCCGATCGGGTGCGCATCTCCCAGGCCCGGCCGGGCGAGTCCGTCGACATCTCGGTACGCGTCCGCGCCGCCGACTCCCCCGGCCGCTGCAAAATCTATTGGAAGATGACGAACGCGGACGGGCACGAGCTGCTCGCCGCCAAGAAACCGATCTTCCTGGACGTCGTCGTCGACTGACCGTCAGCCGTTATCAGTTGTTCATCCATGCCGGGGTGACCTTGAGCAACTCGTCCAGTTCCTCGACGAGTTCCTGATCCACGGCCCCCGCACGCGCCAGATCCTCGATGTCCCGGCACAGCTCGGCCTCACGGCCCGCGCCCACAGTGGCGCAGCTGCCCTTGAGCCGGTGCGCGAGAGCGGCCACCTCCGGCAGGTCCCCCTCCCGCGCCGCCCGGCGCAGGTCCTCGAACGTCCGCCGGGCGGTCGCCAGGTACGCCTGCGCGACGTCCGCGACAGCCTCCGGCGACAGGCCCGCCAGCTCGGGCGGGAGGTCGGCGTACGCCGCCCACTCGGGGATCCGGGCGAGCACCCGCGGCCAGTCCACCGGCTTGGCCAGGTGGTCGTCCATGCCCGCCGACAGGCACCTGATCCGGTCGTCCGGCATCGCGGCGGCCGTCATGGCGATGATCGGGGTGTGCGTCTCCTCGCGGCTCCTGATCTCGGCGGTCGCGGCCAGGCCGTCGAGCACGGGCAGCTGGCAGTCCATGAACACCAGGTCGTAGCAGCCGTCCAGCACGGCGCGCACGGCCTGCTCGCCGTCGTCGACGGTGTCGACCTCGTGCCCGGCCTGCCGCAGGACGAGCATCGCCACCTGGCGGCTGACCTCGTCGTCCTCGGCGACCAGGATCCGTGCTCCCCCGGACGCGCCCGCGGCGTCCGCCGCGCCCTCGCGCGGCTCCCCAGGGCTCTCGCCGGTGCCGAGCGCGTTCTCGACGGCCGCGAGCAGGCGCCGGCGGCTCAGCGGCCGGGTGATCGACTGCACGGCGCGGTCGCCGGCGGCGCCCGGCCAGGCGAAGCGCGCCCGCCCGGGCGTGACGACCACGACGACGCTGGTGGCCTGGAGCAGCGGATCGCTGAGTATCGCGTGCGCCAGCGACACGGCCTGGCCGTCGTGGGCGGGCTCCTCCGGGCCGAGCTGCTCGGAGCCGAGGTCGAGGGCGACGACCGCCAGCTCGTACGGGTCGCCGCCCGCCGCGGCGTCGCGCAGCCGGGCCAGCGCGGACCGGGCGTCCCTGGTCTCCTCCACGGCGAGCCCCGCGTCGGACAGGAACCGCCCGGCCAGCGCCAGGTCCTCGGGACGCGGGTCGGCGACGAGCGCGCGCCGCCCCTCCAGTGCCCCGGCCCCCGGCTCGGACCACGTCAGGACGTCGACCGGCAGCCGGACCCAGAACCGGCTGCCCACCCCCTCGACGCTGTCGAGCCCGATGTCCCCGCCCATGAGCTCGGTGAGCTGCCTGGCGATGGCCAGGCCCAGGCCGCTGCCGCCGGTCCGGCGCGTGATCGGCGAGTCGACCTGCCGGAAGACGCCGAAGACCCGCTCCCGGTCGTCGGGGCCGACGCCGATGCCGGTGTCGGAGACGGCGAACCTGAGCGTCACCCGCGAGTCGCCCGCCGCCCCCTCGTCGAGGGCGACGTGCAGGTCGACGCCGCCCTGGACGGTGAACTTCAGCGCGTTGCCGACCAGGTTCGTGAGGATCTGCCGCAGCCGCGCCGGATCGCCCGACACCTGCCGGGGCACGTGCTCGTCGAGCCGCAGCGTGAGCCAGAGGCCCTGCGCGTAGGCGAGCGGCGCGAGCGGCGCCACCACCTCGTCGCAGAGCCGGGGCAGGTCGAACGGGGTGTCCTCGACCTGCAGGTGGCCCGCCTCGATCCTGGACAGGTCGAGGAAGTCGTCGAGCAGGCGCAGCACGTTCTGGGCCGACTCCTGGGCGGTGGTGGCGTAGTGGCGCTGCTCGTCGTCCAGCCGGGTGCCCATGAGCAGGGAGTTCATGCCGAGCACGCCGGCGATCGGGGTGCGGATCTCGTGGCTGATCTTGGCCAGGAACTCGGACTTGGCGCTGGAGGCGTTGACGGCCTCGTCCCTGGCGGCGGCCAGCTCGTCGGCGTAGGTGGCCAGGGTGGCCTGCGCCCGGCGGCGGCCGCGCGTGGTGTGGATCTGTATGCCCAGGCCGGCGAGGATGAGCACGGCGAGCAGGGCGGCGATGGTCAGCACGTTGCCGCGGAGTTTCTCGGCGGAGGCGAGGGCCTCGGCGGCGGAGACCTCGGCGGTGACCGTCCAGCCGATGCCGCGGATGGGCTCCGACGCCGACACGACGTTGCCGTCGATGCCGCGGAAGGAGCCGCTCCAGGTGCGGCCGGCGAGCGCCGCGTCCACGCGCGGGTCCTCGCGCAGCGAGGTGAGGGCGTACAGCTTCCTGCTGGGGTCGGCGACGAGCACGCCGGCCTGGTCGGTGATCAGTAGCTGGATGTCCTGGGCGTCGGCGGCCTCCTGGGCGAACTTCTGGATGGCGTCCAGGCTGTAGACGACGGTGAGGATGCCGAGCATGCGCGTGCCGTCGGCGCTCGGGATCGGCGCGGCCACGGCGACGGCCCTGGAGACGTCCTGCATCGTGGGGGTGTAGGCCTGGGAGACGTGGGTCTGCCGCCCGTCGCGGACCGCGTCGAACCAGTCGGTGTTGCGGATGTCCGGGGGCAGCGCGCTGCGTGGCTCGGCGACGAGCATGTCGCCTTCCGGCGAGACCAGCATGACCCCGCTGATGCCGTCGCGCATCCGCTTCAGCTCACCGAGGTGGTCGCGCAGGGCCTCGGGCGTGGGGTGCGCGACCGAGTCGCGCACGCGCGGCGCGAACGCGGTGACGAGCTGCTTGAGCGAGTCCATCTGCTGCTGCACCACGACCTGGCTCACCGACGCGGTGGTCTTGACCCGGTCGACGACCTCGTCCTGCATCGCCCCCTCGGCCAGGGAGATGCTGGAGGAGGTCAGCAGCGCCAGAGGCAGCAGCCCGAGCAGAACCCACAGGGCCGTCACCGCGAGCAGCCATCTCACCGGCGTCCGTCTCCCTGTCGCTCAGACCCGTCACCCGGGTACAGACTAGGAGGCATCACGCGCGGACGGGAGGTTCCCGGTGAGCAGAATGCGCTAAAGTCGATCTTATTTGACATAAGCCACCTAAGCTGCATGAACCTCTGTCAAATGAAGCGAGGAGGGCGCGGTGCCTGAGTCCAGGGACATCACCGTTCTCATCGTGGACGACGACCCGGTCGTGACGGCCGCCCTGCACGCACAGGTGAACCGGGTGCTCGGGTTCAGAGTGGTGGGGATCGCGCACAGCGGGCACGCGGCGCTGGCGGCCGCCAGGAAGTTCGCGCCCCGGCTCATCCTGCTCGACCTGCATCTGCCGGATCTTCCCGGTCTGGAGGTGGCGACCCGGCTGCGCCGGCCCGACCAGCCGCCGGCCGACATCATCGTGATCTCCGGGCGCAAGGAATCGGCGACGCTCCACGCGGCCATCCAGCGCGGCGCCGTCAACTACCTGGTCAAGCCGACCCGCGCAGGGACGCTGGAGCAGGCGCTGCTGCGGTACGCGACCACGGCGCGGGAGCTGGAGTCGGGCGGCCGCTTCGCCGAGCAGAAGGAGATCGACCGGATCTTCGGTCTGCTCCACCTCGGCCAGGGCGCCAGGCCGAAGAACATCTCCGCGGCGACCGAGCAGAAGGTGCTCGACGCGCTGTCGGCGTCCGAGGAGGACATGTCGGCGCACGAGCTGGCCCCGGTGATCGGCGTCAGCCGCGCCACCGCCCGCCGCTACCTGGAGCATCTGGCCGAACGGGGCCTGATCGAGGCCCATCTCCAGTACGGGAGGACCGGCCGCCCGCAGCACCGGTACCGGGCGCGGTGAACAGGCTGAGGGTCCTGCTCGCCGCGCTGCTGTGCCTGGTGAGCGCGGGCTGCGGCGAGTCCGAGCCGTTCCCCGAGGGCTCGACCATGGACCGCATCAGGGACCGTGGGGTGCTGGTCGTGGGCATCAAGTTCGACCAGCCGTTGTTCGGCTACAAGGACCGCGGCGGGCGGATCACGGGGTTCGACGCCGAGATCGCGCGGCTGGTGGCGAGAGACCTGACCGGCAGCGAGCGCAACATCCGCTTCGTGGAGACCGTCTCACGCGAGCGGGAGAACTTCATCGCCCAGCAGGTCGTGGACCTCGTCATCGCGACGTACTCGATCACCCCGGCGCGCGCCCAGCAGGTGACGTTCACGGACCCCTACTACTACGCCGGGCAGGACCTGCTGGTCAGGGCCGCCGACACCCGCATCACCGGCGTGAGGGACCTCGGCGGCAAGACCGTGTGCACGGCCAAGGGGTCCACCTCCGTCGACCGGCTGAGCAAAGAGGTGGCCGGCGTCGACCTGGAGGTCGTGGACGCCTACAGCGTGTGCGTGCCGGCGCTGCTGCGCGGGCGGGTGGACGCGATCAGCACCGACGACACCATCCTGCTCGGCCTGCAGGCCCAGCATCCGGAGGCGAAGGCGTTGCGGCTGGTCGGCGAGCCGTTCGGGCGGGAGCCGTACGGAATGGGGATCCGCAAGGGGGACACGGTCTTCCGTGACTACCTCAACGGGTTGATCGCGCGCTGGCTGCGTGACGGCGAGTGGGACCGCGCCTACCGGGACACCATTGGCTTGAACGGGAACGACGTCCGAGCCGCCCAAGCCCGCCCATAGCTGATCAAACCTCTCGATTTCTGAGCAGAAAGCACACAAGTCCTTTCACGGATCATGCACCTCCTTACGGTTACGCCAACGCTGACCGAGACGAGGAGCGTGACGCATGACCCAGGCGGACCTGATCGTCCTGGACCAGGTCAACAAGCGCTACGGCGATCACCATGTGCTGAGGGACGTGAACCTGAGGGTCCGGCGGGGCGAGGTCGTCGTGATCATCGGCCCCTCCGGGGCGGGCAAGTCGACCCTGTGCCGCGCGATCAACCGGCTGGAGACCATCGACTCCGGCACGATCAGCGTGGACGGCACGCCGCTGCCCGCCGAGGGCCGGGCACTGGCCCGGCTGCGGGCCGAGGTCGGCATGGTCTTCCAGTCCTTCAACCTCTTCGCGCACAAGACCGTCCTGGACAACGTCGTCCTGGGGCAGGTCCACGTGCTGAAGCGGCCGAAGGGCGCCGCCGTGGCCAAGGCCCGCGAGCTGCTGGACCGGGTCGGCATCGGCGCGCAGGCGGAAAAGTACCCCGCCCAGCTGTCCGGCGGGCAGCAGCAGCGGGTGGCGATCGCCCGCGCGCTGGCCATGGAGCCGAAGGTGATCCTGTTCGACGAGCCCACCTCGGCGCTCGACCCGGAGATGGTCAACGAGGTGCTCGAGGTGATGACCGGGCTCGCCCGGGACGGCATGACGATGGTCGTCGTCACCCATGAGATGGGCTTCGCCCGGCGGGCCGCCGACCGGGTGGTCTTCATGGCCGACGGCGAGATCGTCGAACAGGACAGCCCTGACGGCTTCTTCGGCGCGCCGAGCACCGAGCGCGCCCAGTCCTTCCTCGCCAAGATCCTCACTCACTGAAGGAGCGCTGCCATGAAATCCCGTTATGCGTTGTTCGCCGTTCTGGTCCTGGCCACCGCGTGCGGCGGCGGGCAGGAGACGTACGCCTCCATCGTGGACAAGGCCAAGAACGACAAGAAGCTGGTCATCGGGGTGAAGGCGGACCAGCCGGGGCTCGGGCTGCGCACGCCCGACGGCGCGTTCGCCGGCTTCGACATCGAGGTCGCCCGGTACGTGGCCAAGGAGCTGGGCGTCGAGCCGGCGAACATCACGTTCAAGGAGACCGTGTCGGCCAACCGGGAGGCGTTCCTGGAGCAGGGCCAGGTGGACATGGTCGTGGCGACGTACTCGATCACCGACGCGCGCAAGCAGAAGGTGTCGTTCGCCGGGCCGTACTTCGTGGCCGGGCAGGACCTCCTCGTCCGGGCGGACGAGAGCGCGCTGACCGGGCCCGAGGCGCTCAACGGCAAGAAGCTGTGCTCCGTCGCCGGCTCGACCCCGGCGCAGAAGGTCAAGTCGGAGTACGCCAAGGAGGTGCAGTTGCAGGAGGAGCGGACGTACTCGGCGTGCGTGGACCGGGTGCTCGGCGGCCAGCTCGACGCCCTCACCACCGACAACGTCATCCTGGCCGGCTACGCCGCGCAGCACGCGGGCAAGCTGAAAGTGGTCGGCAAGCCGTTCAGCACCGAGAAGTACGGCATCGGGCTGAGGAAGGACGACACGGCGGGCCGCAAGGCGGTCAACGACGCGCTGCAGAAGATGTTCTCCGACGGCAGCTGGACCAAGGCGCTGCAGGCCAGCGTCGGCGCCTCCGGCTTCGCCCTGCCGCAGGCCCCGCAGCTGGAGCGGTACTGATCCATGGAGGCGTTGCTCTTCGAACGCGACACCGTCCTGGCCGCGTTCTGGATGACGGTGCGGCTGACGGCGGTCAGCGCGCTCGGCTCCCTCGTCCTGGGGACGCTGCTGACCGCCATGCGGGTCGCCCCGCTGGCCTCCCTGCGCGGGGCCGCGGGCGTCTACGTGTCGGTGGCCCGCAACACTCCGCTCACGCTCGTGCTGCTGTTCACCGGCCTCGGCGTCGGCGCCAACCTGGGCGTGGAGCTGTCGGACGACATCGCGACCAACAACTTCTGGCTGGCCGTCATCGGCCTGACCGCCTACACCTCGGCCTTCGTCTGCGAGGCGCTGCGCTCGGGGCTCAACACGGTGCCGGTCGGCCAGGCGGAGGCGGCGCGGTCGCTGGGGCTGGGGTTCGTCAAGACGCTGCGGCTGATCACGTTGCCGCAGGCGTTCCGCGCGGTCGTGGCGCCGCTGGGCAGCATCCTCATCGCGCTCACCAAGAACACCACGATCGCGCTGGTGGTGGGCGTGAGCGAGGCGTCCGTGCGGATGCGGGAGATGATCGAGACGTACGGCGACCAGGTCATCGAGATCTTCCTGGGCTTCGCCGCCGGATTCGTGCTGCTGTGCCTGCCGATGGGGCTGGTCTTCGGCTGGCTGTCACGGCGGATGGCGGTGGCGCGATGAGCTACGCGAACCTGTACGAGGCGCCGGGGCCGCGCGGTGTGCGCCGCAACCGGGTGCTGGCGGCGGCCGTCGCACTCGTGCTGCTGGCCCTGGCGTACGTGGTGTACGTGCGCTTCGACGAGAAGGAGCAGTGGGCGGCGGAGAAGTGGACGCCGCTGCTGCGGGGCGACGTGTGGGCCACGTTCATCCTGCCCGGCCTCGCGGGAACGCTGGGCGCGGCGGTGGCGGGGGTGGTGCTCGCCGGGCTGTTCGGGCTGGTGTTCGCCACCGCCCGCATGTCGGACCACCGGTGGATCCGGGTACCCGCGGCCATGGTCGTGGAGTTCTTCAGGTCCGTGCCGCTGCTGCTGCTGATCTTCTTCGCCTTCTTCGGCGCGTACGTGCTCACGGGGTTCCACGTCTCGGCGTTCGCCGCGGTCGTCTTCGGGCTCACGCTCTACAACGGCTCCGTGATCGCGGAGATCGTCCGGGCCGGGGTGCGGAGCCTGCCCAAGGGGCAGCGTGAGGCGGCGTACGCGATGGGCATGCGCAAGAACCAGGTGATGCGGCTGGTACTGCTGCCGCAGGCGCTGCGGGCGATGCTGCCCGCGCTGGTCAGCCAGTTCATCGTCTTGCTGAAGGACTCGGCGCTCGGCCTCATCGTCGGCTACGACGAGCTGGTGGACCGGGGGCTGAACGGCATCGCGGCCAACTTCTCCAACGTCATCCCGGCGGCGATCCTCATCGCGGCCATCTTCATCCTCATCAACCTGGCCCTGGACCGGCTGGCCCACCGGCTGGGCGCGGCGCGTGGACAATGATCCCATGACGCGCTCCCCCGGTCCCTTCACCGGCCGTACCCTCGCCGGCCTCGCCGCCGACCTCCGCCAGGGGCGGACCACGTCGGCCGAGCTCACCCGGCTGGCCCTCGACGCGATCGCCGCGCTCAACCCCCGGCTGAACGCGTTCGTCACCGTGGACGCCGAGGGGGCGCTCGACGCGGCGCAGCGGGCCGGAGAGGAGCTGGCCGGCGGGACGGACCGGGGGCCGTTGCACGGTGTGCCGGTCGCGGTGAAAGACCTGATCATGGTCGCCGGGCTGCCGGTGACCATGGGCTCGCGGCATTTCGCCGGGCACGTCCCCTCCGCTGACGCGGAGTGCGTGGCGCGGCTCCGCCGGGCCGGGGCCGTCATCGTGGGGACGACCACGACGCACGAGTTCGCCTACGGCCCCACGGGCGACCGCTCCGCCACCGGCCCCGCCCGCAACCCGTGGGATCCTTCGCGCATGTCGGGCGGGTCCAGCGGCGGGAGCGCGGCGGCCGTGGCGGCGGGCCTGGTCCCGCTCGCGCTCGGCACCGACACCGGCGGCTCCGTCCGCATCCCGGCCGCTTTGTGCGGGGTGGCGGGCTTCAAGCCCGCGTACGGCGCGATCCCGGCGGACGGCGTGTTCCCGCTGTCGCGCACGTTCGACCACGTCGGCGTCCTGGCGGCCGGCCCGGCGGACTGCCTCACCGCCTACCACTGCCTGACCGGCCCAAGCGGACGAGACGCCCCGGCGCGGCCTGCTCGGCCCGGCGGCCGTACAGGCGACGCCGCATGGGCGGTCCCCCCGGGCGGCACCGCCCCCACCGAGCCGGTCGGCCACGGTGGCGCCGGGCCCGCCTGGCCGCGTGAGCCGGGCCGGGCCGATGAGGAGCACCGGCCTCACCCCCACGGTCCCGGCGACTCCGGGCGGGTCCGGGTGGCCTGGCTCGATCCCGGTGGCCTCTTCCCCTGCGACCCGAGGGTCGTACGGGCGGTGCGGGCGGTGGCGGGGGCGCTGGAGGAGGTGCGGCTGCCCGCGGGCGCAGGCGAGGCGCTGCGGGAGACGTACACGACGATCCAGAGTTGTGAGGCGGCGGCCGTGCACGCCGGCCGCCTCGAGGAGGCCCCCGAGCTGTTCGACCCCGAGGTGCTGGACCGGTTGCGGGCCGCCGCCGAGACGCCCGGCTGGCGCTACGTTCGCGCCGTGGAGGCCCGCGCGGAGCTGGCCGAGGCCGTGGGAGTGGTGTCCGACGGCCATGACGTGCTGGCGCTGCCGACCGTGCCGATCGTCGCCCCGCCACTCGGTCAGCGGGAGACGGAGATCGACGGGAAACCCGCCGCCGTGCGTGCCGCGCTGCTGGCGCTGACCAGCCCATGGAACGTCCTCGCCCTGCCCGCCCTGACCGTGCCGGCGGGAACGGTGGACGGCCTGCCCGTCGGCCTGCAGCTGGTCTGCCGCCCCGGCTGCGAGCCCTTGCTGTTCGAGGTCGCCCGCACGCTGAGGGTCCCGGGATAGATCATGGTGCGGCGGCCCGGGGCCCGCCGCACCGTGACGTCGCTCAGGTGCAGGGCCGGTGGTTCACCCGGCAGATGCACGCGGTGCCGTTCTTGTAGTAGTCGCAGCAGTCGAACCGGTACAGCGTGCTCCCCAAGTAGGCGCACGTCGTCCAGCACTGCTTGCCGCCGCAGGCGTAGCGCCTGGAGCAGCCGCTGCCGCAGCAACTCGTGGCCGAGCAGCAGCTGCAGCCGGGATTGCCGTAGCAGCCGTCCGGCGCCGCCTCGGCTCGTCCGGGGAACCACGCGTGGGTGGCCGCCCCGACGAGGGTCGCGCCCGCGACGGCGAGGAACCTGTTCCGCGTCAGCCGCGTCTTCTTCACGTGCTCGACGATCATGCTGTCATCCCCTCTGGTACGTCCACGCGCTGTTCCCACAGCACTTCGAGGTCCGCCGCGCTGTCGGCGTCGCCGCCGAGCGCGTAGGCGATCATGAAGCCGTCCCGCTGCAGGACGGCGGCGGGCCACATCGGCATGGGCAGGTCGGCGTCGACGGCCTTGGCCTGTTCGCCGTCGACGGCCTTGACGTGCGGCGGGAGCATCGCGAGCAGCTCGGGGGCGGAGTCGCCGGTGACGATCGCCACCAGCGGGCGATCCGCGAATCCGTCGAGATCGGCCGCGAGGCCGTGACAGGTGCCGCAGGTGCCGGACATGAACAGCACCAGCGTGTCCCGCGTCGCGTCGGGGATCAGCCGGACCACGCTGTCCGGCAGCTTCCTGCCGATGATCAGCTGGGCGCTGGGGTCCATGCCGCGCCCGGTGAGGCGCAGGCGAAGCTCCGCGATGCCCCGCAGGCAGGCCAGGAAGGCCACGGTGAGGACGACGCACGCCACCACCAGCACGACGGCGAGGACGCGTTCCATCAGGCGGCCTGCCTGATCCGCCGCATGAAGTGAACGGTCAGGGTGCCGTCCACGCGGTTGTCGAAGCACTCCAGGACGACGGTGTCCCCGGCTTTCAGCGGCTGGGCCAGCGGCTTGGCGGACGGCTCGCCCGCCGTGCCCTCGTAGTGCAGCGTCCGCGGGTCGAGCAGGCAGACCTGGCCGTTCACCGTGATGCGGTCGGGGGTGACCTCCGTCACCGTCCCGTGGACGTTGCGGTGCAGGGTCACCGCGACGGGCGCACCGGGGGTGGATTCGTCGATCACGACGAGGTCGCCGGGCCTGAGCGTCCAACCGTAGGGCAGTTCCTCCGCCTTGGCGGCGACGGGCGCGGCGGCCGTGAGGCCGGCCGGTCCGCCGTAGCGGCGCACGGTCACGTTCTGGCCCGAACCGCCGACCAGGACGCCAAGGGGGGCGTCGGACGGGGGCAGCGGCGCGTTGCCCGCCTTGTCCCGCAGGACTCCGGCGAACAACCCGCGTCTGGTGGTTTCCTCCCTCATTGCTGCTTCCTCTCTGTTGATTACAACAACGGCGCGAGAACGGGGTACAGGGCGCCGAGCGCGGCGAGCGCCAGCGGGTCGGCCATCGTGCGGGCTCGCGTGATGCCGCCGGCGATGTAGACGTCCGCCGAGGTGAGCAGCACGGACAGGCCCACCCGGGTCAGCGCGAAGACGGCGTGACCGGCCGCTCCCACGACGGGGTCGGCGGCGACGAAGGCGGCCAGCGGGACCACGTACCAGAGCCAGAAACCGATGCGCGTGGTGAAACCGAGGCCGAGCGCGAAGCCGTTGTACGCGGCGGTGCGCCAGTCGTCGTACCCGAGCCAGCGGGGATCGGTCTCGCGGTCCAGCTGCCACGGGACCGGCCTGAGCGCCGCTCCCACGATGACGGCCGACACCGCCGCCGCCGCGAGCAGAGCACGCGTCGAGGGCTCCACGGCCGCGCCGAGAAGGCCGGCGAAGGCCCCGGTGAGCGCCGCCCCCGCCAGGGCCGACAGCATCAGGACGGCGCCGGCCACCATGGAGGAACCGAAGCACCCGGACACGCGGGCGCGCGTGATCATGATGATCACGTTGGGGCCTCAAGGGAGGGTCTGCTGCGCGATCCCCACGATGAGCGCGGCCATGACGAGCAGCGCCCAGGGTTGCAAGCCCGCGAGATGGCCGGCGAGCACACCGAGCGCGGCGACAGGCACCGCCAGCGCCGGCCGGATCCGGGGGCTGGTCAGGACGCCGCCCATCGGTGTCTCCTTCACCTGCCGGCCGGGGCCGCGCCGTAGGCGGAACGATGAAGGTGCTCCAGGTCGTCGGCGTACCGCAAGACGCCCTTGGCCACCACCAGGCCGCCGGAGACCGCCACGCCGAAGGGACCGGAGTGTACTTTGTACCGCTCTCGCACGGCGCCGGCCTCGTCCCCCGTGAGCACGCGCGCGTCCTGCGGCAGGATCCGCCGGAAACCGGCCGACGACCCGGCCATGGTGCCGTCGCTGACCACGCAGGCGAACCCGCCCGGGTCGGCCGACCGCGCCACCTCCGTCGCCACCTCGTGGCAGGGCTCGCAGTCGCCGAAGAAGAACAGGACCACGTCGTCCGGCCTCATGCCGGGGAACTGCGGGGCGAGCGCGCCCACGGCGAGCCCGTCGGCCGGCGCGGCTCCGCTCACCGCCACGCGGTCCTGGAGAATCGACAGTTCACGGCGTACGACCAGAAGTCCGAGAGTGAGAAGAAGTAACCAGACGGAGGACACGACTAATAACGCGGTGTAGCCCATGACACCTCATTCATCCGTCGAGCCGGACGCTGAAAGGCTTGAGCACGGCCATTGTGGAAATGAGCAGATATCCGCAGGTGACCACCGTGCCGATGAGCAGTCCTGAAATGCGCTGATCGATGGTGGGTGCCACGGGCGCCGCGGCGACGAACGCCGCGACGCCGATCAGGACGAGGTTCCTCGCCACGGTCGCCCAGGAGGTCGTCTCCCCCGTGCCGAAGCAGGCGCACTCCACGCTCTGCCCGGCCAGGAGCGACCGTACGACCACCGCGGTGAAGGCCACGAGGAGCACAAGGGCGCAGGTCGCGGCCGGGAGCAGGACCGGGCTCACCGCCACGGCGAGGCCGGCCGCGACCTCCAGGACGCCGAGGAGCCGGCCCAGGCCGGGCCGTACGCGTCCGACGACGCCGAAGCGCACCAGCGCGAGCGCGAGCCCGAACGGCCGTCTGATTTTGGGAACACCGCTGGCGACGAAAAGAGCGGCGAGAAGGCCGCAGCCCGCACCCGCTAAATCGGCGAGGTCCATGGACGTGATCGTAAATCGCGGCGATACTTTGATCAATGAGGAGATCCACAATTTTTTCGTTCTCGGCGTTACTCCTCCTATCAGCGGGCCAAACGGCGTGTTCGGCGGGTCAGGCGGAGGTGGAACAGACGCCGAGCATCGTGGGCTGGACGGCTCCGGCCTCACCGCCCGCGACCCCGCCCGGCGGCGTGCCGTGCATCGACGCCGACAAGGCCGGCGACAAAGGCGCCTCGGCGGGCGGCGTGCGGGCCGGCCCGTTCGGCGCCGCCATGCGCGAACAACACGGCGGTGTGGCCAAACTGTGGGTCGCGCGGGATTCCGGCAAGGAGCGGGCGGACGCGCTGATCCGGGTCGAGCACGTCGAATCGCGCACCGTCGCCTATTACGTCCGCGATGCGGCGGCGACCTCCACCGTGCTCAACGACGACGGCACCCCTTCGGGGGACACCATCTACCCCGGCTCGATCCTGCTGCCGGCCGACGGGCACGTCCGCATCACCGTCACCATCGGCCGCGCCTCGGGATGCTTCGCCCACACCCTGTAGGGCATCGTCCGATGTCGCACGGCCACGCCCAGCCCTCGACTGCCGAGCCGATGATCGGGTGATGAGCCCCCTGCCACCGGCTGCCACCGGTCACACGTGGCTCGGCGTGCCGAGACGTTCGAGGCGCAGGCCGGTGGGGAGGCCCGTGACGGTGGCCGTTGCGTCATGGGCGACGCTCACCTCCACCTCATGGCCGGCCACCCGGAGCCCGCTGACCGTCAGGGCTCCCAGCGCGGCGCCGGCCAGCGGACGTAGGACGGCGCGGCCCGACGGCACATCCGGGTACAGCCCGAGCGCCGCGTGGGCGATGGTGAGCGCCGCGGCGGCCGACCAGGCCTGGGGGTGGCAGGCGGCCGGGTACGCGACGGGGCGGCCCACCAGGTCGCGGGCGTCGCCCCCGTACAGTTCGGGCAGCCGATAGCCGAAGGACTCGGCTGCGGCGAGCAGCCCCTCGGCCAGCGCCGCGGCCTGCGCGTCGAAGCCCTCGCGGGCCAGGGCGGCGATCACGATGGCCGTGTCGTGCGGCCAGATCGACCCGCAGTGATACGACAGCGGGCCGAAGCCGCGGTCCGCCGAGGACATGGTGCGCAGCCCGAAGCCCTCCGCCATGCCGGGCCCCGCCAGCAGGTCCGCGACCTGGGCCGACTCCTCCCTGGACAGCAGCCCGGTGCCGAGGAGGTGGCCGATGTTGCTGGTGAGGGAGTCCACCGGTCGCTTGTCCCGGTCCAGGGCGAGGGCGGGGAACCGGCCGTGGGCGCCCTCCACCCAGAAGGCCGCGCGGAAGCGGCCTGCCAGGGCGTCGGCGTATTCGCGCCACCTGGCGGCGCCGGGGCGGCCGAAGGCGTCCAGGAGGGCGGCCCCGTCGAGGGCGGCACGGCAGGCGTAGCCCTGCACCTCGGCCAGCGCGATGGGGGGCTCGGCCTGGCCGCCGTCGTGGAAGCGCACCGAGTCGCCGGAGTCCTTCCAGCCCTGGTTCGCCAGGCCGTGACCGCTGGTGTCGACGTACTCGATGAAGCCGTCGCGATCGGGGTCGGCATGGTCGGCGAGCCAGCCCAGCGCGGCCTCCAGGTGCGGCAGCAGCGCCTCGACCTCTGCCGGCGGCATGCCCCAGCGCCAGGCGTCGTGGAGGAGGCTGATCCACAGCGGCGTGGCGTCGATGGTGCCGTAGTAGGCGGCGGGCAGCCGCCGGTCGTCCTCCCCTAACGGGAACTCCTCCCGCCGGAGCTCGTGCATGATCTTGCCGGGGGCCTCGCCCGTCAGCGGGTCGAGCCGCTCCCCCTGGCGGCGGGCCAGCACGCGCAGGGTGCCCGCGGCGAGCCGGGTGCCGAGCGGGAGCAGCATCCGGGCCGCCCAGATGCTGTCCCTGCCGAACAACGTCAGGAACCAGGGCACGCCCGCGCCGAGGAAGGTGTCGCCGGGCGCGCCCGGCTCGGCCAGGCGCAGGGAGCACAGGTCCGCCAGCGCCTGGTCGAGCAGCCGGACGATGCGCCGGTCGTCCGCGGCGACCCGCGGCACGCTCCACTCGGGCGGCCCGGCGGCGGGCACGACGACGGCGGCGGGGTCGTGGACGGACAGGCTCCAGCTCAGGGTGGTGCGACCGCGCGGCGGCAGCGTGATCTCCCAGCTCAGCAGGGCCGCGGGGGACGATGCCTTAGCCTTCGCGCCCCGGCCCGTGACGGTGACGACGACGGTGCCGCGGGTGCCCTCCGAGCGCCACGTCAGCCGCCCGTCGCCGGACACAGAGGAGACGGCGGGGGCGGCGGAGGCGGACCCGGCGGAGAAGGGTGCGGAGGCGGACCCGGCGGGGAAGGGTGCGGCGCCGGACCAGGCGGAGAGGGCCGCGGCGCCCGACTTGACCGTCTCGATGGCGGCGAAGTCGCAGGCCAGCTCAACGGTGACGGTGGCCGTGACGGGCTCGGCGGCCGTGGAGATGATCTCCACGTGCTCCTCCATCCCGTACGGCGTGAGCTCACGCACCCGGTCCAGCCGCACCGTGGGATCGGCCGTGCGGTCGCCGAGCCAGCGGGCCAGCGACACGAACCTGGCCCGCCCGGTCCCGGCCGCCGCGTGCCCGACGGCCTCCGGCTCCCTCCCGTCCACCAGGAGCCGGGCCAGCGACAACACCCGGCGGTCGGCCCGGAAGAGCCCTTGCACGCCGGTCTGGCGGATCTGTCCGTCGGATCCGCTGAGTGCGCTGGCGGGCGCCAGGACCGTACTGACAAGATCGTGCAGCAGCGGCTGGAGCACGACGACTCCCCCTCTTGACAGAAGCGTGTCAGCGGTGCAGATTTCGTTACATTCGGCCATTTTGAACGATCAAATCATGCCTCACAGCACTTTGAACGTTCAACCCCCCGAAAGGCGCGCCATGGCGGAAAAGGTGACGATCATGGACGTGGCGCGGGCGGCGGGCGTGTCCCGGCAGACGGTGTCGAACACGCTCAACAGCCCGCAGGTCGTCCGCGAGGAGACCCGCCGCCACGTCCTGGAGGTCATCCAGCGGCTGGGTTACCGCGCCAACCAGGCCGCCCGCCAGATGCGCACCGGCCGCTCCCGCCTGATCGCCATCCGCATCGACCCCGGCGGCGACGGCATCAGCGGCTCGGTGCTCGACACGTTCCTGCACGGCCTGACCGAGTCGGCGGCCCGGGCCGGCTACCGGATCCTGCTCTACACCGCCGCCGACGACCGCTCCGAGATCGCCACCTTCGAGGACCTGCTCGGCTCGTACGAGCCGGACGCGTTCGTGCTGACGGCCACCCACCACGACGACCTCCGCACCTCGTGGCTGCTGGAGCGGCGGCTGCCGTTCGTGGCCTTCGGCCGGCCGTGGAGCGACCTGCCGGGCGCCCGCCATTCGTGGGTGGACGTGGACGGCGCCGCGGGCACCGCGGCCGCCACCCGCCACCTGCTGGCCGCCGGGCACCGGCGCATCGGCTTCCTCGGCTGGCCGCCCGGCTCCGGCGTGGGCGACGACCGGCGGGCAGGCTGGGCGCGCACGCTCGCGGAGCACGGCCTGCCCGCCGACGGCCTGAGCCGGGCGGTCGAGGACGGCGTCGAGTCCGGGGCGCGGGCGGCCCGCGACCTGCTGGCGGCCGGCGGCGAGGTGACGGCGCTGGTGTGCGCGAGCGACTCCCTCGCGCTCGGCGCCCTGAACGTCGCCGACGCGCTCGCCTCCGAGACGGGACACCTCACCGGCCGGCCGGCCCCAGGGACGCCACTCCCCACGACGGCGTCCGAGACGACGCCGCAGACCGGACCCGAGACCACGCCCCAGACCGGGCCCGAGACCACGCCCCAGACCGGGCCCGAGACGGCGTCCGGCATGCCGGGCGCCGTCTCCCCTGGCCGGCGGCCGGTCGCGGTGATCGGCTTCGACGACACGCCGGTGGCCAGGGCGGTCGGCCTGACCAGCGTGCGCCAGCCGCTCGGCGAGGCCGCGGCCGCCTGCGTCGCCCTCCTCACCCGCGCCCTGGGAAGCGCCGGCCCGCCGGTCGAGCACGTCCTGCTGGAGCCCTCCCTGACCCTCAGGCGGTCGGCGTGACCCCCTGACCCCCACGCGAGAACAGGAGTCCCGATGATGCCAAGAACCCGCCGGACCGCGGCGCTCTGCAGCGTCGCCTGCGCCTGCCTGCTCCTGACCGCCGCCTGCGGCCGCGGCTTCGACGACGCCCCCGGTCAGACCGCCCAGCAGACCTCGGGACCCGCCGGCCTGGACATCCTCATCGGCTCCTCGGGCGAGGCCGAGACCGCCGCCGTCAAGCAGGCCGCCCAGGCCTGGGCCGCCGCGGCCGGCGCCACGGCCACCGTGACGCCTGCCCAGGACCTGCAGCAGCAGCTCGGCCAGGCCTTCGCCGGCGACGACCCGCCGGACGTTTTCTATGTGGACGCCGTCCGCTTCGCCGACTACGCCAGCGTCGGCGCGCTCGAGCCGTACGCCGGCAAGATCAGCCGACCGGACGACTTCTACCCCACCCTGCGGGCCGCGTTCACCTACAACGGGACCTTCTACTGCGCCCCCAAAGACTTCTCCACGCTCGCCCTGATCGTCAACCAGGACCTGTGGTCCAAGGCCGGGCTGACCGCCGCCGACGTGCCCACCACGTGGGAGCAGCTCACCTCGGTGGGCGAGAAGCTGCAGGCCGCGGGGATCACCCCGCTGGCGCTCGGTGACACGCGCGACCGCATCGGCGCGTTCATGGTCCAGGCCGGCGGCTGGCTCACCAGCCCGGACGGCAAGCGGGCCACCGCCGACAGCCCGCAGAACCTCCAGGCCCTCGAGTACGTGCGCACGCTGCTGGCCGACCGGCTGGCCCGCTACCCCAGCCAGCTCGACGCGGGCTGGGGCGGCGAGGCCTTCGGCAAGGGCAAGGCCGCGATGACCATCGAGGGCAACTGGATCAAGGGGGCGCTCAAGGCGGACTTCCCGGACGTGAAGTACACCGTCCACGAGCTGCCCGCCGGGCCTGAGGGCAAGGGCACCCTGTCGTTCACGACGTGCTGGGGCATCTCGGCCAAGAGCCCGTACAAGCAGCAGGCCATCTCGTTCGTCGAGGCGATGACCAAGGCCGACCAGCAGATGGCCTTCGCCAGGGCGTTCGGCGTCATGCCCTCGCGGCAGTCGGCCAAGAGCGCGTACACCGCCGAGTTCCCCGCCGACGCGCCGTTCGTCGACGGCGCCGCCTACGCGCAGGGGCCGGTCAACGCGCCCAAGATGGACAGCGTCCTGGCCGACTTCGACACCGGGCTGCAGCAGCTGACCTCCGTCGCACCCAAGACGCTGCTGCAGCGGGTGCAGAAGAACACCCAGGCCGCGCTCGGCACGTCATGAGGCCGCGCCGGCCCGGCGCCGCGCGGGAGAACCTCGCGGGCTGGCTCTTCGTGGCCCCGGTCGTGATCGTCCTGGGCCTGTTCATGCTGGCGCCGATCCTCATGGCGATGTGGGTGAGCCTGACCGACTGGAACGGGCAGGGCAGCCCGTTCCGCTCCGGCGTCCCGTTCGTGGGCCTGGACAACTACAGCCGCCTGTTCACCGAGGAGGGGCTGGCCCGGCAGGACTTCATGACGAGCGTGCGCAACAACGTCTACTACGTGGCCATCGTGGTGCCGGCCCAGACCGTGCTGGCGCTCGGCCTGGCGCTGATCGTCAACGCCCGGCTGCTGAGGGGCAAGACGTTCTTCCGCGCGGCCTTCTTCTTCCCGTCGGTGACCAGCTCGGTCGCGATCAGCGTCGTCTTCCTGTTCGTGTTCGCCAACTCCGGGGCGGTCAACGGGCTGCTGGCGCTGCTGGGCGTGGACGGGCCGCAGTGGTTCGCCGACTCGCGGGGCGTGCTCCACCTGCTGCTGGGTGCGGCCGGGCTGGTCGATCCCGCGGCGCCGCCGCAGGCGCTGACGACCGGCGGGCCGTTCGGGCTGTCGTGGTGGGAGTGGCTGTCCGGCCCGAGCATGGCCATGACGACGATCATCATGCTCGTCGTGTGGACCACGTCCGGGACGTTCATGCTCATGTTCCTGGCCGCCCTGCAGGACATCCCCGTGTCGCTGGAGGAGGCCGCCATGCTGGACGGGGCCGGGCGGTGGGGCGTGTTCCGGCACGTGACGCTGCCGCTGCTGAGGCCCACGCTGTTCCTGGTGGTGACGCTGGGGCTGATCGCGACCTGGCAGGTGTTCGACCAGATCTACGTGATGAGCCAGGGCAATCCCGCCAAGACCACGCTCACGCCGGCGTACCTGTCGTACGAGACCGCGTTCGGCGGCTTCGAGTACGGGACCGGGACCGCGATCTCGTTCGTGCTGTTCGCCATCATCGTGGCGCTGACGCTGGTCCAGCGGTGGGTCCTGAGAGAGAGGCGATCATGAACCGCGGGCCGCGCACGCTGGCCTCCACCTTCGCCGGCTACTTCGTCCTGGTCTTCTTCGCGCTCGTCTTCCTCTATCCGTTCGTCATCCAGATCGCGACGTCCTTCAAGACCGAGCCGGACGCCGCGGCCCACCCCCTGTCCCCCGTCCCGGACCCGGTGTCCCTGGCCGGCTACGAGCGGGTGTTCGCCGGCACCGATCTGCCGCTGTGGCTGGGCAACTCGGTGCTGGTGACGCTGGCGGTCACCGCCGGGCGGGTGCTGCTGGACTCCATGGCCGGGTACGCGCTGGCCCGGCTGCGCTTCGGCGGGCGGCGGGCGCTGTTCTCGGCGATCGTGGCGATCATGGCGGTGCCGGGCGTGGTGTTGTTCATCCCGAAGTTCCTGGTGCTGAACCAGCTCGGCATGTACGACAGCTACACCGCGCTCATCCTGCCCGTGATCGCGGACGCCGCCGGCGTCTTCATCATGAAGCAGTTCTTCGAGTCGATCCCGCCCACCGTGGAGGAGGCCGCCCGGGTGGACGGGGCCGGGGTGTTCCGCACGTTCTGGTCGGTGGTGCTGCCGATGGCCCGGCCCGCGCTGATCACGCTCACCATCATCTCGTTCCAGGGCTCCTGGAACGAGTTCCCGCACACCCTGGTCGCGGTGCAGAGCCCCGAGCTGTTCACGCTGCCGCGCGGGCTGGCCGACCTGGTGAGCGGGTCTCTGGGCAAGGGCACGCAGTACCCGCTCAAGCTGGGCGCGGCGCTGCTGGCCACGATCCCGGTGGCGGTGGTGTTCGTGGTGTTCCAGCGCTTCTTCGTGCGGGGCGCCAACGAGGGCGTCGAGAAGGGCTGAGCGGTCAGCCGGCGAACAGCTGGGTGAGCTTCATGAGCAGGCCGTACACGCCGTACGCGAACGGCAGCCCCACCCACGCCCACGCCAGCGCCATCAGGCCGGTGCGCGATCTCATACCGTCTGCTCCTTCTCCGTCACCAGGCCCGTCGCGGACCGCTCGTGGTACCTGTCGTGCACCGGGCGGACCAGCTCGTTGGCGAGGAAGCCCACCGCGAGCAGCCCGATCATGATGTACAACGACGTGGTGTAGAGGGCGGGCCCGCTGTTGCCCGCCGCCTTCTGCGCGTCGGCGATCGCGTTGACGATGAGCGGGCCCAGCACGCCCGCCGTCGACCAGGCCGTGAGCAGGCGGCCATGGATGGCGCCGACCTGGTAGGTGCCGAAGAGGTCCTTCAGGTACGCCGGGATGGTCGCGAAGCCGCCGCCGTAGAAGGACAGGATGCCGAGCGCGCACACGATGAACAGCGGCTTCGACGCGGCGCCGGCCAGCGCGATCGCCAGGTACAGCAGCGCCCCGACGCCGAGGTAGACGCGGTACATGTTCTTGCGCCCGATCAGGTCGGAGGTGGACGACCAGACGATCCGGCCCGCCATGTTGGCCAGCGACAGCAGGGCCACGAAGCCGGCCGCCGCCCCGGCGGCGACCGCCGTCGGCGTGCCCGCGAAGAAGTCGATGATCATGGGCGCGGCCTTCTCCAGGATGCCGATGCCCGCGGTGACGTTGCAGCACAGCACCACCCAGAGACAGTAGAACTGGGGGGTGCGGATGGCGTTGCGGGCCGAGACGTCGGCCGTGGTGATCAGCGCCCGGCTCGCGACCGCGGGCGGCGTCCAGCCCTTGGGCCTCCAGCCGTCCGGCGGCACCCGTACGAGCAGCACGCCCATCGACATGAAGACGGCGTAGACCACGCCGTGCACGAGGAACGTCGTGGCGATGCCGCCGGTGGTGGCGCCGAAGGAGTCGAGCATCTGCGCCGACCAGGGCGAGGCGATGAGGGCTCCCCCGCCGAACCCCATGATCGCGATCCCGGTGGCCATGCCCGGCCGGTCGGGGAACCATTTGATCAGCGTGGAGACGGGTGAGATGTAGCCGATGCCGAGCCCGATCCCGCCCACGACCCCGTAGCCGAGGACGACCAGCCAGTACTGTCGCGTGGCCACGCCCAACGCGGACAGCAGGAAGCCGGACGAGAAACAGGACATCGACACGAACATCGCCCACCGCGGCCCGTTGCGCTCGACGAGCGTGCCGCCGAAGGCCGCCGACAGGCCGAGCATGACGATGCCGAGCTGGAAGGGCAGCGCGCTCTGCGTGCCGGAGAGCTGGAGCGCGGACTCGAGTGGGGGCTTGAACACGCTCCACGCGTACGCCTGCCCGATGGCCAGGTGCACGGAGAGCGCCGCGGGCGGCACGAGCCAGCGGCTCCAGGTGGGATCGGCGACGGTACGGGAGCGACTGAGGAAACCTGCCACGCCCCACGGGTACCACATACGGTATGCAGTATTTCGGACTGGTCCGATCTTTACGACGAGCGGTCAGATCTTGTCGACGAACGGCCCGTCAGCCGGTGGCCCGGAGGACGGCGACGCCCAGCGGCGGAAGGGTGACCGTCCCGACGGGCTCGTCGAGCCCGGCGAGGCCGTCCGCCCACTCGCCCGTCAGGGCGACGTCGTGCTTGTCGCCGGTGTGGTTCAGCAGGATGAGGAAGCGGCGGCCGTCCCCGGCGCGGACGCTCGCCTGCACCCCGGACGGCAGTCCCTCGACCACGGGCTTCACCCCCGCTTCGGCGGCCGCCCGGCCGAGGATCGCCCGCATGGTGGCCTCGTCGAGGCGGGCCGAGAGGTAGCGGGCCGTCCCCGCGCCGTACTCGTGCCTGGTCGCCACCGGGCGGCCGGCCCAGCCCGGGGCGTCGAAGACGAGCTCGGGCCGGGCGCCGGTGAGCCGCAGGTCCTCCCGCCACAGGCCGGCGACCCCCTCGTGGTCCGCGAGCGCCTCGCAGCCCCGGACGGGGAACGTCTCGTGCTCGGCCGCCGGGCAGAACTCCTCCACCCGCACCCCGAGGACCTCGCGGAGCGGGGCGGGGTATCCGCCCAGGTGCACCCGGTCGTGCTCGTCGACGATCCCGCTGAAGAAGGAGACGACCAGCGCGCCGCCGCCCTGGACGTAGGCCGAGAGGCGCGCCGCGTCCCGGCTCGGCAGGAGGTACAGGTTCGGCACGACGACGAGGGCGTAGCCGGTCAGGTCGGCGGAGGGCGGCACCACGTCCACGCCCACGCCGAGGTCGAACAGGGGCGTGTAGTGCTCGAGCAGGCGCTCCTGCTGGCGCACGCCGTCAGAGGGGTGGGAGTCGAGCTCCAGCGCCCACCAGCTGTTCCAGTCGAGCAGGATCGCCACGTCGTTGCGGACGCGGGTGCCGAGCAGGCCGGGCACCGACGCCAGCTCCTGGCCGAGCGCCGCGATCTCGCGGTAGACCCTGCTGTCGGCCCCCGCGTGCGGCACCATGCCCGAGTGGAACTTCTCGGCACCGCCCCGTGACTGCCGCCACTGGAAGAACAGGACCGCGTCGGCGCCGTGCGCGACCGCCTGCCAGCTCCACAGCCGCATCTGGCCCGGCTGCTTGATCGCGTTCCTGGCGCGCCAGTTCACCGCGCTCGGCGCCTGCTCCATGAGGATCCACGGAGCGCCGCCCCCGGCGCCGCGCATCGTGTCGTACACCAGGCCGGGAGCCAGATGCGGGCGCTCGTCGAGGGGGTCGGGATAGGAGTCGACCGCCACGACGTCGAGCCTCGGCGCCCAGTCGAAGACGTCCACGGACTTCAGGCCGCCCAGGAAGTTCGTGGTGATCGGCACCTCCGGGGTGATCCGCCGCAGGATGCCCGCCTCCAGCTCGAAGCACTCGCGCAGCGCCTCGCTGCTGAAGCGCATGTAGTCGAGCTGCTGGGCCGGATTGGGGTACGTCGGGGCCGCGCGGGGCGGCTGGACGTGGTCGAACGACGCGAACCGCTGCGACCAGAAGTCCGTCGACCAGGCGTCGTTCAGCGCCTCGACGTCGTCGCCGTACCGCTCCCGCAGCCAGCGGCGGAAGCCGGCCGCCGACTCCGCGCAGTAGCAGGCGGCGATGTGGCAGCCGTACTCGTTGCCGACGTGCCACAGCCCGAGCGCCGGGTGACCGCGGTAGTGCGTGGCCAGCCGCTCGGCCAGCAGCCCGGCGCGCTCCCGGTAGACCGGGCTGGAGGGGCAGAAGTGCTGCCGGCCGCCCGGGCCGAGCACGGTCCCGTCGGCGGTGACGGGCAGGATCTCGGGATGCTCGTGGACGAGCCACGGCGGCGGCGAGGCCGTCATGGTGGCGAGGTCGGCGGTGATGCCGTGCGCGTGCAGGTCGTCCAGGACCCGGTCGAAGAAGGAGAAGTCGTACGCCCCGCGCGCGGGCTCCACCCGGGCCCAGGCGAACACGCCGACGGTGACGAGGTTGACCCGGGCCTCGGCCATGAGGCGGAGGTCCTCCGCCCTGGTCTCGGCCGGCCACTGCTCGGGGTTGTAGTCGCCGCCGAAGGCCACGCCGCCGAGCCGGCGCCAGAACC
Source organism: Nonomuraea sp. SYSU D8015 (assembly GCF_008065375.1). Taxonomy (GTDB): domain Bacteria; phylum Actinomycetota; class Actinomycetes; order Streptosporangiales; family Streptosporangiaceae; genus Nonomuraea. The sequence goes on along the minus strand of NZ_VJYI01000010.1, from coordinate 72,834 downwards.
GCTCGCCCGGGGGGAGGGCGCCGGCGATGCCGGAGTCCGGCGTGACTTCGTCAGGTGCGGCGTTCATGTGTCGGCGCGGCGGCCTCGACGGGGGAGGCCGCCGCTCCTCCCTTCTGCGGTGCGGGCGTGGTGGAGTGGAGCGGGTCGGATCGGCGGACGGCGCCGCTGGTGAGGGGGCCGGCGGCTCAGCCCGAGGGCGGCGCGCCGGTGCTCTCTCTCACGATCAGCTCAGGGGCGACGTACGTGGTGGCCGACGGGGCGGCGCCGGTCTCGATCTGGCCGATCATGAGGGACACGATGCGCTCGGCCACCACGTCGAAGTCCTGGCGGACGGTGGTGAGCGGCGGGGAGAGGTAGGCCGACTCGTCGAGGTCGTCGAAGCCGGCGATGCTGACGTCCTCGGGGATCCGGCGTCCCGCCTGGATCATCGCGCGCATCACCCCGAGGGCCATCTGGTCGTTGGCGGCGAAGACGGCCGTCACGCCGGGGCGCTGGGCCAGGACGCGGCCGGCGGCGTATCCGCTCGCCGCGCTCCAGTCGCCGAACAGCACCTGGGGCACCGGGGCGCCCGCCTCCTTGAGCGTCGCGTGCCACGCCTCGGCCCGGCGGCGCGCGGCATAGGAGTCTTCGGGGCCGGCGACGTGCCAGACCGTCTCGTGGCCGAGGTCGAGCAGGTGACGGGTGACGAGCCGGGCGCCGAGGGACTGGTCGGTGTCGACCATGGGGTGGCGGTGGCTGGCGTCTCCGTCGGCCATCACGACCGGCACGCCCGGCGGCAGGCGGAGCGCGGGCGTGTCGAGGATCTGCGCCTCGACGATCACGATGCCGTCCACCGCCTGCATGGTGAGCTGGTCGAACGCCTCGTGCACGGCCCGCTCGGTCTGGGACTCGACGGCGATCATGTTGACGGTGTAGCCCGCCCGCTGCGCCGTCTTCGTGACGGCGTCGACGGTGCGGGCGTTGCCGAAGCTGCCGAGTCCGAAGCTGATCAGGCCCAGGGTGCGGAACTGGCCGGTGACCAGGGCGCGCGCGGCGGTGTTGGGTCGGTAGCCGAGGACCCGCATGGCGGACAGGACGCGCTGGCGGGTCTCCTCCTCCACGTTGCTGCGGTTGTTGGCCACCCGGGAGACCGTCTGGCTGGAGACGCCGGCCATCGCGGCGACGTCGGCCATGGACGGCCGTCTGCGCGCGCGCCGGCCCGCCGCCGTTCCCTGGGTCGCCCCGTCCACTGTCACCTCTGATCGTCCGATGGTCTGCCGTCGGTGCAAACTCTCGCACGATGTTTACGTAAACACACCCTTCCCGTCAACGGACACGTCACCAGCGGGAATGAGACACGACAGACAGTAATAAAACGGACATTCAGGTTAACCGTGGGTTACCTATTGACAGGATTTCCCGGACAGGACAAGACTACGAGACACCTTCATCATGTTTACGTAAACACGCGATCAAAGGCGATCGAGCCGGCCGCCGCATCGAGCAGGACACGGCCGCGCAGGTCGCAGTGCGGTTCATCGGCCGCCGATGCCCCGACAAGGAGAGTTCCAGTGCCAGTCCCCATGGCAGCGCGAACACGGCGCAGGAGCACGGGATGACCGCACCCGCGCGTGCCGGTCTCGCCCGGCCGTTCCTGCGCCTGCGCGTCGCCGGCTACGCCTTCTTCCTGCCGTTCTTCGTGGTCTTCCTGGTCGCGGTGGTCGCGCCGCTGGCGTACGCGATCTATCTCAGCTTCTTCCAGGAGCGCATGATCGGCGGCACGGTCTTCGCCGGCCTGGCCAACTACACCCGCGCCATCGGCGACGCGCTGTTCGGCGCCGGCCTGGCCCGCGTCGCGCTCTTCCTGGTCGTGCAGGTGCCGATCATGCTGCTGCTCGCCCTCGGGTGCGCGCTCGCGATCGACAGCGGCAGGCTGCGCTGGCCGTCGCTGTTCCGCATCACGATCTTCATGCCGTACGCGGTGCCGGCCGTGGTGGCCGCCCTCATGTGGGGCTACATGTACGGCGACCAGTTCGGCCTGGTCGGACAGATCGGCGACGCCCTCGGCGTCACGGCCCCCGACCCTCTGTCGCACTCCTGGATGCTCACCTCCATCGCCAACATGGTGACCTGGGAGTACGTCGGCTACAACATGATCATCCTGTACGCCGCGCTGCGGGCCATCCCGGAAGAGCTCTACGAGGCCGCAGAGATGGACGGCGCGGGCGCCATCCGCATCGCCTGGAGCATCAAGCTGCCCGCCCTGCGCCCCGCGCTGATCGTGGCCACGGTCTTCTCGGTCATCGGCAGCTTCCAGCTCTTCAACGAGCCGAACATCCTCCAGAAGATCGCACCCGCGGTGATCACGACGAGCTACACGCCCAACATGTACGCCTACAACCTGGCCTTCAACGGCCAGCAGATCAACTACTCCGCCGCCGTCGCCGTGGTCCTCGGCCTGGTCACAGTCGTGGTGGCGTACGTCGTGCAGATCATCACGGCGAGAAGGGAGAAGACGCTGTGACGGCCGTCGCCGAGGCGGGCGCCGCCGCACGCCGCCGGCCCGCGCACCGATCCCCCCAGGTCAGGCGCAGGGGCAAGAGCCCCACCCTCACCGTGATCATGCTGGTGATGTTCGCGTACGCGGTCCTGCCGCTGTTCTGGCTCCTGGCCAACGCCAGCAAGACCAGCGGCGACCTGTTCTCGACCTTCGGGCTCTGGTTCGGCGGGGACTTCCACCTGTTCGCCAACATCGGCGAGACCCTGAGCTACAACAACGGCATCTTCGTCCGCTGGTTCGGCAACACCGTGCTCTACTCCGTGGTGGGCGCGGGCGGGGCCGCCCTGCTGGCCACCATCGGCGGCTACGCCCTGGCCAAATACGACTTCCCGGGCCGCAAGCTGCTGTTCGCGGTGGTGCTCGGCGCGATCTCCATCCCCGGCACGGCTCTCGCGGTGCCGACGTACCTGCTGTTCAGCCAGATCGGCATCGTCGACACGCCGTGGGCGGTGCTCATCCCGTCGCTGTGCAGCCCGTTCGGGCTCTATCTCATGCGCGTCTACGCGGCCGACGCCGTGCCCGACTCGATCCTGGAGTCGGCCCGCATCGACGGCGCGGGCGAGTTCCGGATCTTCCGGACCATCGCGCTGCGGCTGCTGGCCCCGGGTTTCGTCACGGTCCTGCTCTTCTCGCTGGTCGCGACGTGGAACAACTATTTCCTGCCGCTGATCGTGCTCAACACGCCCGACTGGTTCCCGCTCACCGTCGGGCTCAACCAGTGGAACGCTCAGGCCAACAGCGGCACCTCCGGCGCCGGTGACGCCACCTACTCGCTCATCCTCACCGGCAGCCTGCTCTCGATCGTGCCGTTGATCATCGCCTTCCTGGTGCTCCAGCGGTTCTGGCAGTCCGGCCTCGCCACCGGAAGCGTCAAGCAGTGACTATGAATAAGGAAACGCCATGAAATCACTTCCATCGCGGCGCGGTGCCATGACCGCCGGCGTCGCCGCGGCACTGTCCCTGGCACTCGCCGCGTGCGGCGGCGGGTCCGGAGGGGGCGCCACCTCCGCCCCCGCCGCCTCCGCCGAGCCGAGCAAGTCGGCGGCGGTGCAGGACGCGCTGAGCAAGCCGGCCGAGCTGACGTTCTGGACGTGGGTCACGGGCATCGAGAAGACCGTCGCCCGCTTCCAGGCGAAATACCCGAACATCAAGATCAACGTCGTGAACGCGGGACAGTCCGCCGACCAGTACACCAAGCTGCAGACCGCGATCAAGGCCGGCTCCGGCGCGCCCGACGTGGCGCAGATCGAATACTTCGCCCTGCCGCAGTTCGCGCTCTCCAAGCAGGTCGTCAACCTGTCCGAGTACGGCGCCGCCGCGCTGAAGGACAAGTTCGCCGCCTCGGCGTGGAACCAGGTCGCCGTCAACGGCGGCGTCTACGGCATCCCGCAGGACACCGGCCCGATGGCGATGTTCTACCGCAAGGACATCTTCGACAAGCTCAAGCTCGAGCCGCCGAAGACCTGGGCGGAGTTCACCGAGGCGGCCAAGAAGATCAAGGCCGACAACCCGGACAACTTCATCACCTCCATCGACCCCGGTGACGCCGGCGGCGTGGACAGCCTGATCTGGCAGGCGGGCGGCAAGCCGTTCAAGACCTCCGGAGACAGCAACGTCAGCGTCACGCTCGACTCCGACCCCGGGGTCAAGCAGTGGGTCGGCACCTTCAACACGCTGCTCTCCGAGAAGCTGGTCGATCCGCAGCCCGGCTGGACGGACGAGTGGTGGAAGGCCATGGACGCCGGCAAGTACGCGGTCTGGATGACCGGCGCCTGGGCCCCGAACGGCATCATGAACTCCATCCCCAAGACGAAGGGCAAGTGGGCGGTCGCCCCGATGCCGCAGTACGACGCGGCCAAGCCGATGAACGCCGAGAACGGCGGCTCCTCGGTGGCGGTCATCCCGCAGAGCAAGAACATCCCGGCCGCCGTCGCCTTCGCCGAATGGCTCAACTCCGACCCGGAGGCCGTCAAGTCGCTGAACGAGGAGGCCGGGCTGTTCCCCGCCACCAAGGTGCTGCTCGACGACCCGGCCTTCCGTGACGCGTCGGTGGAGTTCTTCGGCGGGCAGAAGATAAACCAGGTCCTGAGCGACGCCTCGGCCGCGGTCGCGCCCGGCTGGCAGTACCTGCCGTTCCAGGTGTACGCCAACAGCATCTTCAAGGACACGGTGGGCCAGGCCATCGACGGCGGCGGGGACCTGGCCGCCGCGCTGAAGACCTGGCAGGACCGGATCACCACCTTCGGCACCGAGCAGGGCTTCACCCTCTCCAACGGCGGCTGACGCCCCTGGGACGACCGGTGGCGGTGGCGGTGCGACGCGGTGGAATGCGTCGCACCGCCACCGGCTCAACCCGCCCGCCCCCGTGCGCCCGGACATCATCCGCTCGCCGCTGGGTCGGCCTGGGCGGCCAGGTCCCCGGGCAGCGCCACCGCTTCCACCCCGAGCGCCCGGCCGATGCCGCCCGACGCACCCGTCAGCAGCGCCACTCGCCCGTTGAATCGCTCTTCACCCCATCCTGCATCGTGAACGCGCCTTTCACCGTGTGCTCAGACGTAACTCACGGTCCACCTCGCCGGACTACGGTGCGCGCATGACGATGCGCAGGTTGATCGCGAGCATGCTCGCCGGCGTCCTCGCCGGGGGTACGTTCGCCGTCGTGCTGATCCAGACACCACCCGCCACGGCGGACCGCCGCGGCAGAGCCCCGATCGTGATCGGGCACCGGGGCGCCAGCGCTCACCGGCCCGAGCACACCCTCCTGGCGTACGAGGCGGCCATCGCGATGGGCGCCGACTACATCGAGCCCGATCTCGTCTCCACCAAGGACCGCGTGCTGGTGGCCAGGCACGAGAACGAGATCTCCGGCACCACCGACGTGGCCGCGCGGCCGGAGTTCGCCGACCGGCGCACCACCAAGACCATCGACGGCCGGCCGGTCACCGGCTGGTTCACCGAGGACTTCACGCTGGCCGAGCTGAAGACGCTGCGCGCCAAGGAACGCGTGCCCGACCTGCGGCCGGACAACACGGCGTTCGACGGTCTCGCGGAGATCCCGACGTTCGAGGAGGTCGTGCAGCTCGCGCTCAAGCACGGCGTCGGCGTCTACCCGGAGACCAAGCACCCCACCTACTTCGACTCCATCGGCCTGTCGCTGGAGGAGCCGCTGCTGGAGGTGCTGAACCGGCACCGGGTGCGCAAGGCGTACATCCAGTCCTTCGAGACCGCGAACCTGCGCGAGCTGAGCGGCAAGACGCGGCTGCCGCTGATCCAGCTGATCACGGCCACCGGCGCCCCGTACGACTGGGTGGCCGCCGGCGACCCCCGCACCTACGACGACATGGTCAAGCCGGAGGGGCTGCGCGAGGTGGCCAAGTACGCCGACGGCATCGGCGTGGACACGCGGCGCGTCGTGCCCGTGGACGCCGCCGGCAAGACGCTGCCGGCCACGACGATCGTCACCGACGCCCACCGCAAGGGGCTCGACGTGCACGTCTGGACGATCCGCAACGAGAACTCCCAGCTCCCGGCCGACTACCGGCTGGGCAACCCGGCCAGCCCCGTGTACGCGCGGGCGACCGGCGACGTGATGGGCTGGCTGTCCAAGCTCGTCGAGCTGGGCATCGACGGCGCCTTCTGCGACGATCCGGGCATGGGCCGGGCCGTGGTGGCCAGGCAGTCCCTGTAGCCGTCAGGTTCGGCGCCAGCGGGATTCGCCGAAGCAGTAGACGGCGAACAGCAGCAGCCCCAGCGCCACCACCACGAGCAGCCACGGCCCGGCGGGCGTGTCGGCGAAGCGCCTGAGCGTCGCGTCGATGCCGCCCGCCCGGTCCGGGTCGTATGTGATCGCCGCCTGGCCCACGAGGACCCCGGCCAGCGCGGCGATCGCGCCCCGGGCGACGTACCCGCCGGTCCCGAGGCGGTCCATCACGGTACGGGCGCGCGGGGACATGCGCCCGCGGTCGAGCTCTTCCCTGAAACCCTTCGTGATGCCCTGGCGCACCCAGTAGACGCCGAGCGCGATCAGCCCGAGCCCGATCGCGCCCACGATCACCGGCCCGCCCGGCAGGCCGAGCAGCGTGCCGGTCAGGTCCCGCGACTTCTCGTCGTCCGAGGGCGACTTCCCCGACGTCAGCATGCTGAGCAGGGTGGCGACGACGAGGACGTACACCGCCGCCCGCGCCACCGCCTCCACCCGCTCGATGGCCTTCCCGCCGCCGAACACGGCCTCCGACGCCTGCCACAGCGCCAGCGCCACGAACCCGGCCGTCATGACCCACAGGAGCACGGCGCCGAACGGCAGCGCCGCGACCGTGGCGATCGCGCCCGCCTTGTCGGCCTCCTGCGAACCGTCGCCGAGACCGATCTGCACCGCCACCGCACCGATCAGCGCGTACAGCACGCCGCGGCACGCCAGGCCGACGCGTGTGGCCGCGTCCAGTGCCCGGCTGCGTGCCGCCTGCCGCGCGGCGCCCTTGATCTCGCGTCCCGCCCGTTCCGCAGTGCTCACAGCTCCTCCAGAGGTCCGGAACTCCGCAGTGCCCGGAAAACGGCCCTTTACGCGCGCTGGCTAGAGTGGATCGGTGACCACCGACCAGCACGGCCTGGCGATGAGCGGGGCGAGCGCCGCCGCGGCACGACACTACGACCGTGCGATCGACGAGTTGCTGCACTTCCGTGCCGAGGTCGAGGCCGAGGCCGGCGCGGCGCTGGCCGAGTCGCCCGACTTCCCGATGGGCAACGTCCTGGCGGCGTACCTCGGGCTGCTGACCACCGAGGTGGAGGACGCGCGGACGGCGCGGGCCCGGTTCGGCGCCTTCCGCCGCAGGATCGACGAGTCGTCGCTGCTGCCGCGAGAGCGCGCGCACGTGGCGGCCGTGCAGGCCCTGCTCGACGGCGACTTCCTGACGTGCGGGGCGCTGCTGGGCGAGATCTCGGTGGCGCATCCGCGCGACGCGCTCGCGCTGGCCGCCGGGCACCAGATCGACTTCTTCACCGGCGACGCCCGCTCGCTGCGCGACCGGATCGGGGGTGCGCTCAACGCCTGGCGCGAGGACGACCCGCATTTCGGGCACGTGCTCGGCATGTACGCCTTCGGGCTGGAGGAGGCCGGGCACTACGACCGGTCCGAGGACATCGGGCTGCGGGCGGTCGAGCTCAACGCGCGCGACGTGTGGGGCATCCACGCAGTGGTGCACACGTACGAGATGCAGGGGCGCTTCGGCGACGGCCTCCGTTACCTCGACGCGCGGACGCCCGACTGGTCCACCGGGACGTTCTTCAACGTCCACACCTGGTGGCACTACTGCCTGTACGCGCTGGAGGCGGGGGACCTGGCGCGGGTGCTGGCGGTCTACGACTCGGTGCTGGCCGGCGGGCAGTCGTGCATGGAGCTGCTCGACGCGGCAGCCCTGCTCTGGCGGCTCCACCTGGAGGGCTCCGGCCGGCCGGAGCTCGACGAGCGGTGGCGGGCGCTGGCCGACGCGTGGCCGGTGCGGGTGGCCGAGCCGTTCTACGCGTTCAACGACATGCACGCGGTCATGTCGTACGTGGGCGCGGGGCGGATCGGGGACGCGGAGAAGCTGATCGCTTCGCGGGAGGCGTACGTGCTGGAGCCGCATCCCCGCGTGACCAACCGCGACATGACGCTGCGGGTCGGGCTGCCGGTGTGCCGGGCGATCGTGGCGTTCGGACGGGGCGACTACGCGTCCGTGGTGGATCTGCTCTATCCGATCCGGCACCGGGTCAACGAGTTCGGCGGCAGCCACGCGCAGCGGGACGCCGTGCAGAAGACGCTGCTGGAGGCGGCGTTGCGGGCAGGGGCGGGGGACGTGGCGCGGGTGCTGGTGAGCGAGCGGGTCAGCGTGCGGCCGTGCAGCCCGTACAACTGGCTCAAGCAGGCGGCGCTGGCCGACGCGCTCGGCGACCGGGCCGCCGCGGCCGCCGCCCGGGTTCGGGCCGGTGAGCTCGTACGCGATGCCTGATCCCGGGGTGGTCCTGCATCTGGGGGTAACGGGCGAGGCGCGTTCCGTGAGAAGATCGAAATCATGATCGGTCTGTCAGGCTCCGGCCGTCGCGGTGTTCATGCCCTCGCGACGGTCACCCCCGCGATTGTCGTGCCGACGAGCTCCTTCCGCGCCAATCTCATGCCCGGCCCAGGAGCGCGCATCCGGATCGGCGCGTGCGGTCGCCTCGGGGCCACGCGCGCGGGCACGACCCCGATCGCATGCTGACCATGCACCAAGGGGACCGCACCGACCCGACCCCCGACCCCCTCCACACCGGCGCCCTTCCCCCAGAGGACCTGCCCGCCCTCGGTCAGGACGCACCGCCTGTCACAGAGCCGACGGGCACCGGCCATGCCCCGCCGGCGGCTGTCCCGAGCACGGCGGACACCGGTGATGCCGCGGACATGGCCGGCGCCCGCCGTTTACCGTCGTCCACGTCCAGCGGGGCCGTGAGCTGGGCAGGGCGCGTGGCCGCGACCGGGGAATCGACCGGGGCCGGGCCGGTGAGCGCGGCGGGACAGGGGACCCCGGCCGGGCATGGCAGCGGCGCCGGGCAGGCTCCGCCGTCGGCCGCCGGCGTGAGCAGCGCCGGGCAGGTTCCGCCGCCTCCTCGCGGCGTGACCAGCGTCGGGCAGCTGGCCGGGCTGCGGCCGCGACGCCGGCCGCGTGACGGGGGCGAGGTGACCGGGGCCGACGTCGACCTGCTGGACGCGCTGGACCCGCTGACCTGGCGCACGGTGGCCGCCTGGCTGCACGGCAAGCCGTCCGCGGCCACGCGGCAGGTCGGGCTGCAGGTCCTCGCGTCGTTCCTGCGCTGGCTGCGGAGCAAGGAGCCCGCGCTGGAGCTGCTCGCCGTCACCGGATCCCACCTGGACGCCTACTGCGAGGCCGCCCGCATCGGCGCACTCCCCCGCACCCCCGCCAGGCCCCTGGCGGACAAGACGGTGGCGCGCAAGCGCTCGGCCCTGCTGTCCTTCTACGCCTTCGCCTGGCAATGCGGCGTGGTGCGGCACAACCCCGTCCCGGGCCCGCGGGGGGTCAGGGTCCGCCGCGCCGACGCCGCGCGGACGCTCACCCGGGAAGAACGACGGCTGCTGCGCCAGGGCGTCGCCCGCCTGGCCGCCGACGGCCGGACGGCCGAGGCCACCGCGGTCGCGCTGCTGGAATCCACCGGCGCCTCCGCGGACGCGCTGGCGGGCCTGACCCGGCAGAACGTCCACGGCGTGCCCGACGGGACCGGCAGCCAGCCCGTCGTCGTGACCCTCTACCGCGGGCGCGACGACGTGGCCGCCTTCCGCGTCCCGCCTCTGGTCCGCCCGCTGCTCCGCCTGCTGTGCGCCAGCCGCCCGGCCGGCGAGCCGCTGATCAGGCGGCCCGACGGCCGCCCGCTGGACCAGGACTGGCTCAAGGGGGCGCTCGCCGACGCCGCCCTGGCCGGCGGCATCCCCGAGCATCGGGCGCGGCACCTGCACCCGAACATGCTGCGCGCCGCCACCGTCACCGATCTCCTGCACGACGCGGGCATCCCCGGCTCATGACCGCGCCGGCCACCCGCTGCTCGAGGCCGCCACCGGCCCTGTCGCACCGCCATCGGCAGGGCCGACATGCCCGCGCCCACCAGCCCCGTCAGATACGGGAAGCGCCGGAGACACCCCGAAGATGATCCCCGAGTCTCAGCGCGACCACCCGATCGATTGGCGGGGATCACGCGGGCTCACGCCGACGACCCGGCCCCGACGTCGCGCGACTCCGATCCCGGTGAGCCGGCTGCGCCGTCGGGGCGGGCCCGGTGAGCCGGCTGCCGCGCCGGGGCGGGCCCCGTGAGCCGGCTGCCGCGCCGGGGCGGGGCGGGGCTGTCGGTGGTGGCGGGTAATGTCTCGGCACATGGATCGGCAACTCACCCTCATGGTCGTGCACGCCCACCCCGACGACGAGTGCCTGAGCACCGGAGGCATCCTGGCCCGCTACACCGAGGAGGGCATCCGCACCGTCCTGGTCACCTGCACCAACGGCGAGCAGGGTGACGGCGAAGGCGGCGCCAAGCCGGGCGAGCCGGGTCACGACGACGCGGCCGTGGCCGAGCGCCGGCTCGCCGAGCTGCGCGAGTCGGTCGCCCACCTGGGCCTCGACCACCTGGAGCTGCTCGGCTACCGCGACTCGGGCATGGAGGGCTGGGAGGCGAACAGCCACCCTGACGCGTTCGCCAACGTGCCCGTCGAGGTGGCCGCAGGCAAGCTGGCCGCGTTGATGGAGCACTACCGCCCGCAGGTCGTGGTGACGTACGACGAGACGGGCGGCGGCGGTTACGGCCACCCTGACCACGTCCAGGCTCACCGCATCACGGCGGCGGCGGTCGAGTCGACCGGCATTCCGGACAAGTTCTACTACACGGCCATCCCCCGGGCCGCGATCAAGCAGATGTTCGAGCTGATGCGCGAGCACGGGGTCGACCTCGGCGACTTCGAGCCCTCCGACGACTTCGGCACCCCCGACGAGCGCGTCACGAGCGTCGTCGACGTCGCCCCCTACACCGAGCGCAAGCTCAAGGCCCTCAAGGCCCACCAGAGCCAGGGCGACAGCATCTTCCTGCTGCGCATGCCGGAGGAGGCGCAGCAGCAGGCGTTCTCGCACGAGGCGTTCGAGCGGGTGCTGTGCAAGGTCGACGCCCCCGCCCACGAGGACGACCTGTTCGCCGGCCTGCGGTGAGCGGCGGGCCTCCTCTCATGCCCGCATGGCGTTCCCGGAGGAAGGGCCGGCATCCACCCACGTCCGCCTCGGCGCGAAAAGGCGTGGCCGCCGACAGCGGCCACCGGTAGCTTGCTCCGCATGCCGGCGTACCCTGACAAGCCGAAGCCCGGCGAGAAGGTGGCGATCCTGTCGCCGGGCGCCGCGCTGCCCGCGATCTTCCCTGGGCCGTACGAGCTGGGCCTCACCCGCCTCCGGGAGGACTTCGGGCTCGTCCCGGTCGAATACCCGACCACCCGTGAGCTGGGGTCGTCGCCGGCCGCGCGGGCCGCCGACGTCAACGCCGCGTTCGCCGATCCGGAGATCAGAGCCGTCCTCACCTCCATCGGCGGCGAGGACCAGATCAAGGTGCTGCGTCACCTCGACGCGGACGTCCTCCGCGCCGATCCCAAGCCGTTCTTCGGCATCAGCGACAACACCAACCTGTGCAACTACCTGTGGAATCTCGGCGTCGTGTCGTACTACGGCGGCACGATCATGACGGTCTTCGGCCGTGGCGGCCGGATGAACCCGCAGGCCGCCGCGGCGGTGCGGGCCGCCCTGTTCACCCATGACGCGTACGACCTGCGCCCCGCCGAGCTCTACACGGACGTCGACCGAGACTGGAACAACCCGGCGTTCCTGGAGAGCGAGCCGGACCTGCTTCCCGGCGAGGGGTGGCAGTGGCACGGCCCGCGCCGCACCGTGACCGGCCCGTCCTGGGGCGGCTGTCTGGAGATCGTCGACTGGAACCTGCGCGTCGGCACCCACATCCAGGCCCCCTCCGCCTACGACGGCTGCGTGCTGTTCCTGGAGACCTCCGAAGCACTCCCCGACGCCACCTATGTGTATCGGGTGCTGATGTGCATGGGGGAACGCGGCCTGCTTCAGCGGTTCGGCGCCGCGATCATCGGGCGGCCCAAGGCCTGGTCGCTGGACAACCCGCTCCCTCCGGATCGGAAAGCCGAGTATGTGACCGCCCAGCGGGATGCCGTGCTGAGGGCTTTCGCCGAGTACAACCCGGATATCCCGCTCGTCTTGAACGTCGACATCGGGCACACCGACCCCCAGCTGGTCATTCCGTACGGCGGCACGGTCACGGTCGACGCCATCACCGGCGGCATCACCGTCCGGTACTAACGCGCTCTCAGGTCGCCGACCGGTACGAGGAGGAGCTTGACGACCGTCACCGAACGCCCCGGCGGGTCAGAAGGCGAAGCCGCCGGGGCGGGCGTTCCGGTCGGCGAGCAGGCCGGCCAGGGTGGCGACGGCGATCTCGGGAGGGGTGCGCGAGCCGATGTTGAGCCCGATGGGCCGGTGCACGCGGGCGACCTCCTCCGGCGGCACGCCGAGGTCGGTCAGCGCCCGCACGTGCGGCGCGGTGTGGCGGGCGCTGCCCATGATGCCGATCCACCGGGCCGGGGACTTGAGCAGGTCGCGCAGGATGGGCCCGATCTCCTCGCGATGATGGTCGGTGAGCACCACATCGGCCGTGGCGTCGACGTAGCCGCCGATCTCGGTCTCCGCCGCGAAACCCTCCAGGCGGCGCGCGGGATCGGGCTCGAGCAGGATCGGGCGGAAGCCGAGCTCGGCGCCGAACCTCAGCAGGAAGCCGGCCACCGGCGAGGCGAAGACGGCGACCAGCGTCCGGCCGCTTTCCGCGGCCGGAGCCTCGCTGTGGGCCACCTCACACGCCGGGTCTTCGTCATGAAGATGAGCGTGGGTCATACCTCGGAGTCTGACACGGGCGGCAGGTCCATGTGCGACCGGCTAATCGTCCCAGCGCTGGGCGTTGTCGTCGTTCAGGGTGCCGGGGGCGTCGGGGAGGACGCAGAAGGGCAGGCCCGCCGGGTCTTCCATGATCCACCACCTGTGCGCCTGCTGGACGCGCCTGGCGCCAAGGCGTTCCAGCCGCGCGACCTCCGCCTCGAGGTCGTCGGTGTGGATGTCGAGATGGACCCGGCTCGGCCCCTCCCCGAGGCGTTGCACCATGAGGCTGATGGTCTGGTCCACGAGCGCCACGCCGTGGTATTCGGGAAAGCGCTCGTTCCTGGTCAGCTGCCGTCCGATGGCGCCCTGCCAGAAGTCGAGTTCCCTGTCGTGGGCCGCCTCGGGGACGTCGATCACGATCGTGCAGAGCCTGCTGTAGTGCGGCATGAGCGTTACCTCCGGTATCAGAAAACCGGATCACGCAACCACAGATCGGCCGGAGGTTCAAGGCACTCGACGCGATCTCCGGCTCAGGTCAGCTGATCGGCCAGCCGCCGGCACGCTCGGGACGCGCGTGACTTGACCGTGCCGACGGGGATGCCCAGCCGGTCGGCGACGGCCTGGTGGCCCAGTCCCTGGAAGTACATCAGCTCGACGACCTCCCGCTGCGCGGGCTCGAGCTCCCGTACGGCGGCACGGACCAGCCACAGCCGGTCGTCCGCCGGCTCCGCCTCGATGGGCAGCTCGGGCAGCGGCGCCGTCGCCGGGCGCCTGTTGTGCCGCCTGTGCACGTCCACCGCGCAGCGGCGCACGATCTGGTACAGCCATGGCGCCAGCTCGCGCGAGGCGTCGAAGTTCCCCGCGCTGCGCCACATGCGTACGAGGGCGTCCTGGACCGCCTCCTCGGCCAGGCCGGGATCGCCCAGCAGATTCAAGGCGGTCGCGAACAGCGCCCCGCCGTACCGCTCCCACACCTGCCGCAAGGCCGTGTCGTCGCCCGCCTGGAACCGCAGGCGCAGGGTCTGGTCGTCTTCGTGTAAGTGAGATGTCGACATCGGTGCCTCTCCCTTGATCCGTGTCGAGACTGGACAACGGCTCTGTCACTGCGCTGTCACGCGGCTCCCGCCGCCTCGCAGGACCCGCTTCGTCCCAGGAATCGCCGTTGACCATGCGAGAGCCGGACCGAGAGTCTCGGCCCGGCTCGGGGAAGGATGAGCTGAGGGTTACTTGGTCACGTTCTCGCAGCTCAACGTCGTGGGGTCGACCGAGTCGACGATGGCCGCGTCGGTGCCGGTGCCACAGGCGATCACGCCGTCCTTCGCGCCTTCCTTGGCACGGAGGGTGTCGGCTCCTCCGAAGCCGAACATCTGGTCCTTCCCAAGGCCCCCCTCGATGAGGTTGGCGACCTCGCTTCCCGCGAGATTGTCGTCGAAGTCGCTGCCGGTGATGTTCTCCACATCGGAGCGGATGTCGTCCCGATCCCCGAAGGCGAGACGGCCGTCGGGGCCGCCGCCCGGCTCCGAATCGTCCAGACTGACGCGCACCGGCTGCGTGCTCTCGGAGTAGACGACGTAGTCGCTTCCGTTGCCGCCGTTGTAGGAGATCTCGGTGGGCCCGGCGGCGGTTCCGGCGAAGTAGGCGTCGGCGCCGTTGCCGCCGAAGACGTGCCCCTTCAGCGGGGTGTCGACCCTGATGGAGTCGCCGCCGACGCGGCCGCGAGCAGGGACAGACGGATGGCTCGGCGCGCGCGGGTTCTGCTCGACATGGTCACAGTGGTGCTCCTCGATGCTTGACGTGATCCCCGCGGACCGGCGCCCGGCGCCCGAGCGCCGAGTCCTGGGTAAGGTCCGTGGGGCTTTCACGCAGCTGTTCGCTTCCACGGCGTACGGCAGTTCCGCAACGTGTCGAAGTACGCAGATCCCGCGTCGCGGCGGACCTGATCATCAGGAGAGAGGAGCGCCCCCGGGGACGGACACTCCGCCCAGGGCGGCCTACCGGGGCGCCGGCAACTCGCCGGAGCCCCGGATGATCAGGCGGGTGGGGACCACCGATCGGCGGGCCTTCGAGCGGTCACCGTCCAGCCGGGCCAGGACCTGCTCGGCCGCCGCCACCCCCACCCCCACGGGGTCCTGCGCCACGACCGTCAGCGGCGGGTCGAGGCATTCGGCCAGGGGGACGTCGTCGAAGCCGACCAGGGCCACGTCTCGGCGGCCGGCGTGTGACAGGGCCAGCACCGCGCCCATCGAGGCCAGGTTGTTGGCCGCGAACAGGGCGGTCGGGGGGTCGGGGAGGGACAGGAGGCGGAGGGCGGCGGCCTCGGCGGCCTCCTGGTCGTGGCCGGTCTCGACTAAAGCGCGGTCGAAGGAGAGGCCCGCATGGTCGAGGGCGTCGCGGTAGCCCTGGAAGCGTTCGCGGCGGGTGTAGAGGGCGGCGGGCACGTCGCCGATGAAGCCGATCCTGCGGTGGCCGTGCCCGATGAGGTGGGCGACCCCGGCGCGGGCGCCCTCCCGGTTGGCGCTGACCACGCAGTCGGCGGTCAGGCCGACGGCGGGGCGGTCGAGGAAGACGATCGGCAGGCCCGCCACGCGTTCGCTGCGCAGGTGGCGGTGGTCGCTGGTGGCCGACGGGACCACCATGAGAGCGCTCACCCTGCGGGCCAGGAACGTCGCGATCAGCGACTGCTCCAGGTCGGCCGTCTCGCTGGACGAGCCGACGATGAGGGTGAGGCCGCGGGCGCGGACGACGCTCTCGATGCCGCCCGCGACCATGCCGAAGAACGGGTTGCCCATCTCGGGGATGACCAGGCCGATCGCGGCGTCCCGCGCGCCGACCCGCATGTTGCGCGCCATCAGGTTGGGCTGGTAGCCCAGCTTCCTGACGGCCGCCATGACCCGCTCGCGCGTCTCGACGGCGACCGGGCCGTCGTCGTTGAGCACCCGCGAGACGGTCTTCGCCGTGACACCGACCTCGCGGGCCACGTCAGTCATCGTCGGACGCCGCACCTGGCCCATGTTAATGGCTCACGATCATCGAGATGAGCATGGTCAGGACAGGCCGATCGCCTCCGCCGCGTCCTTGTCCGCCACCACCGCCTTGCCCTCCGAAACCTGGAGTGCACCGGTCATGATGGCCACCACCTCGGCCATGCTGTGGTCGCCCGGCTTGATCTGGGCGACCCTGCGGCCGAGGCGCTGGACGTGGATGCGGTCGGCGATCTCGAACACGTGGGGCATGTTGTGGCTGATCAGCACGACCGGTGTGCCGCCGTCGCGGACCCGCCTGATCATGTCGAGCACCTGCCCGGATTCCTTGACGCCGAGCGCCGCCGTGGGCTCGTCCATGACGACGACGTGGGTGGCCCACGCCACCGCCCGGGCCACGGCCACGCCCTGCCGCTGACCGCCGGACAGCGACTCGACCGGCTGGGTGAGCGAGCGCAGCCCGATCTTCAGCGCGGCCATGTGCTTGGCGGACTCCTCGCGCATGCGCTTCTTGTCGAGCATCCGGAAGACGCTGCCGAGGATGCCGGGCTTGCGTATTTCCCGGCCGAGGAACATGTTCGTGGCGATGTCGAGCGAGGCCGCGACCGCGAGGTCCTGGTAGACGGTCTCGATGCCGTGCCGGCGCGCGTCGATGGGAGAGCGGAGGCGCACCGGCTTCCCGTCGAGCAGGATCTCGCCGGAGTCGGGCACGAGCGCGCCGGTCAGCGCCTTGATCAGGCTGGTCTTGCCCGCGCCGTTGTCGCCGATGACCGCGAGCACCTCGCCGGGCATCAGGTCGAAGTCGGCGCCGTCGAGCGCCGTCACGTGGCCGTACCGCTTGACCAGGCCGCGGGCCTGGAGCACAGGGGTGGTCATCGGTTCCTCCTCCTGGACAGCTGGTCGACGGTGACGGCGAGGATCACCAGGATGCCGGTGATGAGGGTCTGGTAAATCGACGGTACGCCCATGAGCTGGAGACCGTTGCGGAAGACCCCCACGATGAGGGCGCCCACCAGCGTGCCGATCACCAGGCCGCGGCCGCCGAACAGGCTGGTGCCGCCGAGGACGACCGCGGTGATGCTGTCGAGGTTGTCGGTCTGGCCGGCCTGCGGGTCGCCGACGCCGGTGCGGGAGACGAGCAGCAGGGCGGCGATGCCGTACACGAAGCCGGCCAGCGTGTAGACGCCGATCGTCAGCCGCCGCGTCCTGATGCCGGTCAGGCGCGCCACCTCGGGGCTGTTGCCGAGCGCGTACACGTGCCGGCCCCACGCCGTGGACCCCAGCAGGTACGCGAACAGCAGGAACAGCAGGATCGTCAGCAGCGACCCGTACGTGACGTTCGTCTGCCCGATCTGGAACGTCTGCCCCAGGAACGTCAGCAGCGGCGGCAGGTCCGTGATCGTCTGCTCTTCCGAGTAGATGTGGGTGAGCGCGAAGGCCACGTTGAGCATGCCGAGCGTCACGATGAACGGCGGCAGCGAGATCCGCGTCACCAGCAGCCCGTTGACCAGCCCGAACCCGGCGCACACCGCGAGCCCGGCCACCACCGCCAGCAGCGGCGGCAGCCCGCTCTGCACGGCCAGCTTGGTCATCACGATCCCGCCGAACGCCATGATCGCGCCGTTGGCCAGGTCGATGCCGGCCGTGAGGATGATCAGGGTCTGCCCGATGGCGAGCGTGCCGACCACCATGACCTGCTGGATGATCAGCGAGAAATTCGGGCCGGTGAAGAACTGCTCGGTGTTCAGTCCGAAGAACGCGCACGCCAGCACGAGCGCGCCCAGCGGGCCCGCGACCGGCGTGCTGATCAGGCGGCGCGGCAGCGTCGCTTCCATGACGGCCATGTCAGCCCCAGCAGTTGGCCAGGCCGAAGGCCGTGTCCTTGGCCTCGACGCCGGAGACGGGCTTGTCGGTGATCAGCGTGACGCCCGTGTCGGTGTAGCCGGAGGCCTTCTTGCCGGTCTTGGCGAACTCGGCCACGGCCTTGACGCCGTCCTCGGCCATCTTGAGCGGGTACTGCTGGCTCGTGGCGGCGATCTGTCCGGACTGCACGGCCTTGACGCCGGTGCAGCCGCCGTCGACGGAGACGATCAGCACGTCCTTCTCGCGGCCCTTCGCCTTCAACGCGGTGTACGCGCCCATCGCGGCGGGCTCGTTGATGGTGTAGACGACGTTGATGTCAGGGGCCTTCTGCAAGCAGTTCTCCATCGCGGTCTGGCCCTTGGCCTGGTCGCCGTTGGTGTCCTGGGAGCAGACGATGGACGGGTCGCCCGCCGGGACGCCGAACCCCTTGAGGAAGCCGTCGTGCCTGAGCTGGCCGACCGTGATGCCGGGCGCCAGGTCCAGCGTGGCGATCTTGGCGGGCTTGCCGGCCATGGCGGCCTTGGCGTACTGGCCGATCAGCTCGCCCGCCTTGAAGTTGTCGGTGGCGTAGAGCGCGTCGGTGGCGTCCTGCGGCTCCGTCGGAGTGTCGAGGGCGATCACGAGGACGCCGGCGTCACGTGCCTTCTTGACGGCCGGGACGATGGCCTTGGTGTCGCTCGGGGTGATGAGGATGCCCTTCACACCGGCGGCGACCATGTTCTCGATCGCGGTGATCTGGGAGGCGTTGTCACCGTCGGACTTGCCCGCGGCGGTCATGAGCTCCACGCCGTTGGCCTGGGCTGCCTTCTGCGCGCCCTCCTTCATCTTGACGAAGAAGGGGTTGGTCTCGGTCTTGGTGATCAGCCCGACCTTGGGCGTGGTGGTGGTCGTCGTGTCGCCGCCGCCACCGCCGCCGCACCCGGTGACGAGGAGGGCAGTGATCAGCAGGCCGGCCGAAAGTCTTGCGTTCATGAGCGGTTCCTATCTGGGGGGATTCAATGTCATCGTTGACATATGTCAACGTTGACATCCGCCGTGCTGCGATGATGGACTCCCGTTCCAGAAACGTCAATGCCCCCACGCCGTAACAAATCGGCAACGTGTCAGAAAGGCTGGCCCGATGATCGCTGTCCTGGGCGAATGCGTCGCCGACGGCTTCACCGACCGGCGTCCCACCTCCCCGCCCGGCTCGAGCCAGACCGGCACCGCGAGGACGTCCGACGCGTCGTCCCCGGACAGACCCGAGCCCGGCGGGGCGGCGGACGGGCTGGCGTTGCGCGTGCTGCCGGGCGGCGGACCCGCCAACACCTCCGTCGCACTGTCCCGTCTCGGCACCCCGACACGCTTCCTCGGGCGCATCTCGGGAGACGTCTTCGGCGAGCTGTTCCGCGAGCACCTGGCGTCCTCGGGCGTGGACCTGTCGGCGTCCGTGGCGGCCCGGGAGCCCAGCACGCTCGCGATCGCCGCCCTCGACGGACGCGGCCATGCCGAGTACACCTTCTACGCCGACGGCACCGCGGACTGGGGGTGGAGCCCGTACGAGCTGGACCTCGACCGCCTCGGCCCGGCCGTCTGCCTGCACACGGGCTCACTGGCTCTGGTCAGGGAGCCCGGCCGGACGGCGATCGAGGAGTTCGCGCGAGCCGCCGCCGCACGTGCCACGATCTCGATCGACCCGAACGTCCGCCCCTCTTTCGCCTCCAAGGACGACTACCAGGTCGCCCGGTGGTGCGAGTGGGCCGACATCCTCAAGCTCAGTGACGACGACCTCGAGTTCCTGCTCCCCGGCGTGCCGATGGACCGCGCCTGCGACACCTGGCACGCCGCCGGCGCCCGGCTCATCGTGATCACCAGGGGTGCGGCGGGCGCGCTGGTGTCCCTCGACGGGGAACGCGCCGCCGTGCCGGCCCCGGAGGTCGAGGTCGTGGACACGGTCGGCGCGGGCGACTCCTTCACGGCCGGGCTGCTGCACCACCTCGGCGTGAAGGGCCTGCTCGGCGGCCGCCTCGACGCCCTCGACCTGCCCACGGCGGTCGAGGCGGCGGCCTTCGCGGTCCAGGTGTCGGCGCTGACCTGCTCGGTGGCGGGCGCGAACCCGCCCTGGGCGGCGCAACTGGCCACCGCTTCGTGAGGGCAGGCGCCCGGCGAGTGCGGCGTCATGCCAAGTCGGCGAGCAGGCGTTCGGCCACCAGTTCCTCCGGGACGGCGAGGCCGTGCGCGCGCATGGCCGGGGCGAGGCCCGGATCCCACGGCGCGTCCGTCACCCTGCCCGGGGCGGGCAACCCGCCGGCCTCGGGCCGGTCGTCGCCGGGGCCGGCGGCCGATCGTTCCTCCAGGGCTCGCAGGTAGTCGGCGGTGGACATGCGCCACGGGGCCGCGCCCGTCTTGGCCATGGTGTACGCGGCGATCCGCAGCCCTTCGCCGTCGAAGTCGCCGTGGTAGCGCAGCGTGGTGCCGGGCAGCGAGCGCAGCAGGCGGACGGCGGCGCTGTTGGGCCAGCCGGAGGTGCACACCATGGGCGGGCACGACGGGCCGAAGCGTCGCTGGGCGAGTGCCATCACGGTCGGGTTCTCGACCACCCAGACGTCCCGTTCCCGCAGCTCCAGGGGGTCCCCGAGCTGGGCGAGGGTGATCACGCTGGCCTGGCCGTCCCAGATCCGCAGCACCCGGGCCAGCGCGGAGTCGCCCGCCGGGCGTAATCCGGCGACCAGCACCGTCGTGGACAGGGCGTCGCAGGCCACGCCCGCGCGCTCCCAGAGCGCCCGCCGCGCCTCCGCGCCCTCCGGCGCGGGCACGTCATAGAGCGCCGACAAGGCCTTCAGCACCAGCGATCCCAGGCGCGTGCCCTCGTCGAGCGCGTGCGGATCGCCGGTCACGTCGGCCGCCACCGCCGCCAGCGGCCGTCCCGACGCGGGCAGCGCGGCCAGCACGGCGAGGGCCTGTTCCAGCAGGTCGCGACCGGCGCGGACGGCGGACAGGGCCAGGAGCGCGGGCTCGGCGGCCACCACCGGATGGGCGGCGAACCACTCCAGCAGCGCCTCCCGCTCCAGCCGTTCCTCCGCCCGCCGCCGCCTGCGGTCGTCGAGCGGGCCGACGACGTGCTCGGTGACGGTACGCACGTCGAGCCCGCCCAGCGCGCCCTCCAGCCGGGCCACGTCAATGGTGATCGACGGGCCCGGGTAACGGTCGAGGCCGAGCAGGTCGGCGACGGCGGCCTGCTGCTCCTCCCCCAGCCCGCTCACCTTGACCCGGCTGACCTGGTGGCCTGAGGAGAGCCGTTCGTGCACCGCCTGCCAAACAGGGCGCAGCGCGGCACGGCGCAGCCGCTCGGGAACGGCGGACGGGTCGAGGGCGCTCCCGGCCGGGGCGGACGTGTCGCGAGCGGTCGTCCGGTCGCCGGCGGTCATTCGGTCGCCACCGTCCGGTAGCCGTTCCACACGAAGCGGGCCGTCGTCACGGCGTCGTCGCCGTCCCCCGTGATGAGCTGGTGGATCGCGATCCCGTCCAGCTCGCGGTATTCGCACCACTCATGATCCGACGTGAGCACGAGATCCAGCCCGAGATCCACCAGCAGATCGAACACCTGCCCCCGGTTCGTCCGGTCCACCCCGACGAACACCTCGTCCAGCAGGATGAACCGCGGGCACCCGGGATCGGTCTGGTAGTGCGCGGCCACGGCGGCGAACAACGGCAGGTGCAGCGCGATCGCCTTCTCCCCGCCCGACAGCGCCCCGTGCAGCTTCCTCGTGAGGTCCTGCCAGCCCTGGCCGTCGCCGCGGTCGACCTTGACCACGAACCGGTGCCAGGCCGTGTAGTCCAGCACCTTCATGAGCTGGTCCTCCCAGCTCGCCGAGGAGTCGTCGGCCCGCGCCTCCTCCACCCGGTCCCTGAAGAAGACGTAAAGGGCCTCCCTGTCGGCCTCGTTGAGCCCGGCGGGATCGCGCAGCAGCAGGTCGCGGGCGGCCCGCGTGCCGGCCGACTGGGCGGGGTCGACCTGCCACACCAGCCGGACCGCCACGCGGGAGGCGGTGCGGACGCGTTCGAGGCGCTGGTTCATGCCGTCGACCAGCGCGGTCGCCTGCCTGATCCGGTCGGCCAGGTGCCGCCGCGTGTCGCCGGCCAGCGTGCGGTCGAACAGGTCCCGCTCCGCCTCCGTGATGTCCGACCGCCGCTCGTCGCGTTCCTTGCGCAGGGCCTTGCTGAGCGCCGCCGCCCCCGCTCGGACGCCGCCGAAGGCGGCGGTCAGCACCTGGACGTCGTCGTCGGGCGTGAGCTCGAGGTCCGCCCGGTTCGCGAGGATCTCCCTGGCGTGGTGGAAGGCGTCCTGCAGGCGCGCCTCGGCCTCCCTGACGTTCTTCTGCTCGTACGGCACCGCGGCCAGTTGCTCGGCCACGGCCCTGGCCGCCTCCAGGACGGCCCGCACCCCGGCGTCCGGGGACAGCTCGGCCGTCACCCGCGCGTCCGCCGGCAGGTGCCCGGCCGCCAGGCGGCGGAACCGTTCGGACACCGCGTCACGCGCCCGGCCCGCCTCGGCATGCTTCTCCTCCGCCGTGGTCAGCTCGCCCTTGAGCTGCCCGAGCCGGGCGTTGAGCCGGGCCAGGTCGTCGTTGACCGACTTGATGAGGCGGCGGCAGGCCTGGTATGCGGCCTGGGTCTGCTGGAGCTGCTCCAGCACGCGCTGGTGCTCGACCCCGACCGTGGACTCGATGGCGGCCAGCCGCTCGGCCAGCACGACGGCGGCGGCCGCGGCCTCCTCGGCGCGTTCGACCGCCCGGACCGCGAGGTCCTGGTATTCGCGGGCGGTCTCCGCGGCGTGCTCGGCCCGCTCGCGGGCGGCCCGGGCGTCGCCGCGGCGGTCGTGCCAGACGGCGCCGGTCGTCTCGGCGGTGCGCAGCGCCTCCTCCAGGGTGTCCAGCGCGGCCGGCGACGTCGGCAGGGCGTGGGCCGCGGCCAGCTCGGTGAGCCGCCGCAGCGACCTGCCGACGTCCCGCTCGCGCTCGTGCAACCGCCCCTCGTACGCCCGCAGCTGGTCTTCCAGCAGCGCGACCTTCTTGACCGCGCCGTCGAGTGCCTGGACCGCGTCGGCGTACGGTCTCCTGCCGGGCCTGCGCCGCAGCTCGGCGGCCAGTGTCTCGCGCTCGCCCGCCATGACGGCGAGCAGGTGGTCGCACTCGGCGATCGTGCCGGCGAGGTCGCTCAGCCGTTCGTCCAGCTCGGCGACGCGACGCCGCCTGGCCCGCTCGCGGGCGGTGGCGCCGATGTAGGAGGGCTCGGGCTTGACCCAGCGGCCCGCCGCGGGGCCGAGCCGCCACGTGCCGTCCGCGCCCACGACGGCGGGATGGTCGACGCCGATCGCGGTGGGCCCGAACGCGATCCCGGCCAGCACCGCGTCGGCCGGGGCCGGGGAGTCCGCCTCGGTGAACAGCACGTGGGCGAGGCTGTAGCCGGGCGCGGGCCGGGACAGCGCGGCCACGGCGAACGCGTCGTGCTCCCCGGCGTCGAACCCGCCGTCGGGCAGCAGCCACAGGTCGAGCAGGCCCGCGGCCTCCAGCGCGGCCTCCACTCCGGCCTGCGCGACGGGGTCGACGCCCGACCTGAACGCCACCGCCCGCCACAGCGGCGCACCCGGGCGTCCCTCCCTGGCGGCGGGGGTGCGGGTGTGCGGGGCGGGCGGCTCCAGGACGGCCCGGCCGTCGAGGCTCTCGCGTTCCCTGGCCAGTTCGGCGCGCTCGTCCAGGAGCTTGTCGCGGAGGGAGGTGAGGTGGTGTTCCCGGGCGGCCAGCCGGACGGCGGCGGTGGTGCGGGCCGTGGTGACCAGGTCGTCGGCCTGCTCGAACCGGTCCGCCAGGCCCGCCAGCTCCTCGGCGTCGAGCTGCAGCTGGGTGCAGCCGCCGGCCCATTCCGCCAGGGCGGCGGCCAGGTCGCGCAACCGGTCGTCGCGGAGGCGTTCGGCGCGGTCGTGGGCCTCCTGGGCGGTGGCCAGGTCCTCGCGGGCGCGGGCGCGGTCCTGCTCGGCGGCGGTGCGGCGGTTGATCGCCTCCCCGTGGGCCAGGGCGGCGGCCCTCACCTCCCTGATCTGGGCGTTGCGGCTGGTCACGGCGGCCCGGAGCAGCTCCCGTGCCCTCCGCACGCTCTCCTCACTGTCGACGCCGGCGTGCACGCCCTCGCCGTCCCGGGACACGCCGCCCCGCTGACCCGCGCCGCCCTCCTGAGCCGCGCCGCCCCGCTGACCCGCGCCGCCCTCCTGAGCCGCGCCGCCCCGCTGACCCGCGCCGCCCTCCTGAGCGGCGCCGCCCCGCTGATGCGCGGTGTCGGCGGTGGGCCGTCCATCACCGCGGAAGGCGCCGCGCCGTCCCTCCCGATCGGCGTCGGCCGCGCCCTGCTCAGGGCCGGCCCGCCCTGTGCCGGCCGCGTCCCGCCGGTCCGCACGCGCGACGCCGGGCACGTCATGCCGCCGGCCGTCTCGCGTGCGACCGCCCGCGTCACCTGCGGGATCGGACCCCGAGGCGGCCGGTGCGGCGCCTGCGGCCTCGCCCCTGCCCTGCGCACGACCATCGTCTCCGGCGTCGCGGTCACCCTCCCAGGTGCCGCCACCGGCGTCGGGCCGGTGGCCGGCGAGGCGGAGAGCCGGGGCGGGGCGTTCGCATTCCTCATGGATCGCCAGAAGCCCGGCGCGTTCGGCGGCCTGCCGGGCCTCGGCCCGCGCGCGGTCGGCGAGTGACGCGGCCGTCCGGGCGGCGGTCTCGGCACGGGCCGACTGCTCCTGCTTGGCGGCGGCGGACCGGGCCGCCACCCCTGCCTGGTCGCGGAGCCGGGTCGCCGCCTCGTGAGCGGACTGGGCCTCCGTGCGGAGCCGGTGCAGGTCACCGCCCGCCTTGTACGCCTCGCTCTCCTTCAGCCCGTCGATCTGCGCCGCCAGGGCCAGCTCCTGGGCCTCCTCCTCCCCCAGCCGCGCGGTCGCGGCCAGGAGCTCGCCCTCGGCCTCCTTGAGCGCCTCCCGCTTGGCCTTGGCCTCGGCGGCGAGGGAGTCCATGGCGTAGCCGGCCGACGTGACGGCCGCGGCCGCCGCCCGCAGCACGCGCTGGGCGTAGCCGCGCTGCCGGGCGGCGAGCCGGTCGGCCTCCTCCACGTCCCGATCGAGCAGCCGCAGCTCCTCGCGCTGCCGGTCCAGGCGTTCGAACCCCTCGGCGATCTCGTGGATCTCGCCCTCCCCCAGCGGTGGGAGCGCGCTGGACAGCAGCTCGGACAGCAGCCCGGGGTCGAGGCGCTCGGACAGCTTGGGGGTGCGCAGCTGCCGCAGAGCGGTGAGGAGCGAGTCGTAACGCTGCTCGTTGAGCCCCCGGTAGAGGGTCTGGCGGACGACCGTGCGGTAGGCCTCGGCGGACTCGTGCACCTTGCCCGACGTACCGAGCTCCTCGGCGAGCTGCGCCTTGGTGAGCGGCTGGCCGCCCTCGCCGCTGAGCCGGACGCCGTCCGGCGTGTCGATGCGGGCCTCGGTCGTGAAATAGGCGGCGGTGACGTTCTTGGTGTGGATGGTGGCCTGGAGGCGGGCGCCGCACGTGAACCAGCGCCCGTCGGAGTGCTGGAACTCCAGCCACACGTAGCCGACCCGGGTGGTGCCGGTGGCGCCGTCGCCCATGAGGTTCCAGTGCATGGTCCGCTCGGTGCCGCCGAACGTGGACAGCCGGCTCGGCTTGAGACTGGCGTCCAGCACGTACGGCAGCAGCAGCTCCAGCACCTTGGACTTGCCGCTCCCGTTGGGCCCACGCAGCAGCAGCCGGCCCCGGTGGAACTCGAACACCTCGTCGTAGTAGCGCCAGACGTTGAGTATCCCGGCGCGTACGGGCCTCCAGCGGGCCTCTCCCCCGCCGGCGTCCCGGGAGGGGCTGAGCTCGGTGACTGTCATACGTCCTCCTCCACGAGGTCCGCGCCGCGGCCGACCCGGTAGCGGGCGGCGGCGGGCAGGGCGGTGACCCGGTCACCCGTGCGGCGGGCCAGCCCGAAGAGCGTGAGCACCTCCAGCGCGTCGGCGGCCAGCCGCGGCCCGCCGCCGTCCGACTGGTAGGCCTTGGCCCACTGGGGGAAGCGGCGCAGCAGCTCGGTCGCCTCGGCGTCGAGCCGGGCGGCGGTCACGGGGCCGGTGGAGACCAGCAGGTCGAGCAGGAGCAGGGCGGCGACCTTGGCGTGGCTGCCGTCGTCGGGGAACCTGGCATCGGTGGCGGTGGCGTCGGGGTCGACGAGCAGGAAGCCCTCCGCGCGTTCCTCCAGCACGAAACCGGCCTCCTCGGCGGCGCGGCGGATGATCTGGCGGCCGGTGAGGGAGGCGGCGTACGCGGCCTGGGCGGGGGTCAGCTCGTCGCGGTAGACGACGGGCTCGTCGAGGAGGCGGCGGATGAGCGAGTGCCTGGCCCACAGGTTGCGCTGGGTCTCGGTCGGCTCGTCGCCGCCGTAGCGAGCCTCCGTGGTGAGCTCGGTCATGCCGGACGCCCTGGAGGGCGGCACCGGGGCGGCGAGCAGCCGGATCACGCGGGTCGTGTCGACCCGGTAGAGTACCTTGGCGGCCTCGTCGGCGAGGTAGGAGTCGGTCGTCCCGTCCATGGCGGTGACGGCGCCGTAGTGCTCCAGCAGCTTGACCGCGTCGACGAACGCCGCCCGCTCCTCCGCCCTGACCGGGTCGAACGCCGGCACGTCCGGCTCGACGGCGGCGGCCTGCACGACGCGCTGGGCCAGCATGCCGATCGTGGTGACCGGTGAGGTGAGCAGCTCGGCCGCGCACAGGCACAGCAGGGTGTAGCGGCGGCGGTCGAACGGCGCCCGCGTGGTGCGCCGCCGCCGCGCGGGCCGGGTCGCGCTCGCCTCGGAGCGGACCTTGACCAGGCGGGCGTACCCCTGGCGCGGCTCCACGACCAGGCGCCACCCGCAGAAGTAGTCGAACCACTGGGTGAGCGGGTGCCGCCGTTTCCTGATCAGGTCGAAGGCGGCGGGGTCGTCGTGCTGGGACACAAGAGGCCGCCCGAGCAGAGTCCTGATCGCCCGGGCGATCTCCTCCTTCTCGGCTCTGACGAGCTGGTTGGCGAGCGTGCTCACGCGCCCACCACCCGCCGCCGGCCGAGCGAGCGGATGTCGATGAGGTAGTCGGGGCCGCGGAGCCACCCTTCGGAGGTGCGCAGCACGGCCACCGCGCCGTCCTCGGGGTCGCGCAGCACGATCTCCACCCGCCCGTCGGAGGTCACGGCCCGCCGGAACCCCGTCGAGTCGGGCCGCTCGGCCAGGGCCCGCCCGAGCAGGTCGAGCAGCCGCCCGAACGTGTCGTGCTCGAGCTCCCCCAGCTGCGACAGCCGCATCGCGCCCGTCGTGGCCAGCGCCGACCACGCGGCCTCCAGCTCGGCCCGCTCCTTCTCCGCCCGGGCCCGCCGCTCGGCCCGCAACGCCTCCACGTCGCGCACCTTCCCCGTGCGCCCCATGCGCTCGGTGCGGCCGCGCGATCGCAGCAACGCCGACACCTCGACCGGCTCCGCCTCCGCCCACGGCACCCCGGCCGGGATGAGCTCGGCGTCGGCGTGGCCGAGATGGGCGTGCCTGGCCGGCCCGAGCCCGAACGCGGCGTCCCACAGCCGATGCGCGTCGTCCTCACTGGCCGCCGTGGCGAACCACCGGGCCAGCGTGCGGAAGTCGGCCGCCGCGCTGGACGAGCGCCGCCGCGAGTCGGTGATCCGATCGAGCACCTGGAGCAGCGCCACGATGGCCCGCCGCGCCACGTCGTGCAGCTGCCGGACCCGGGGCACGCCGCCGTCCTCGGGAGCGAACCAGAGCCGCAGCCCCTCCCACCGGGCCGCCCGGACGGCCAGCCACGGCGTGGCGTGATCGACCCCCGGCACCGTGGGCAGGTCGGCCCCGTCGAGCGCCCGCGCGTGGAGCACGCTCACCCCGTGGCGGGCGACCGCCTCCAGGGCGGCGGCGACGGTGTCACCGCGCTGCTCGAGATTGGTCACGAACTCCTGGAGGTAGGCCACCGTGGCGGCCTTGACCTCGTGGAACGTGGTGAGGTCGGTGCCCTCGACACGCAGCAGCCGCTGCAGCTCCCCGTTGAACTGCTTGGTGTTGTTGCGCAGCCCGTCCAGATGCCCTTCGAGCTCCTGGAGGCTGCTGAAGATCCGCCGGTTGCGCCCGGGATCGGGATCCCGCAGCAGCTCCTCCAGCTCACCCAGCCGGTCGCCGATCGCGTCGAGCACCGCGGTCTGCAGCGCCCCGGCGGAGGCCAGCATGGCCATCGCGTGCTGCACCCCGGCGAACGCCGCCTCGCCCCGTTTGGTCAGCGAATATTGCAGGTTCTTGCGTTCGTATTCCTCGGCGGTGGCGAAGCTCCCGCCGTGGTTGAAGATCACGTCCAGCAGGCCCCACCCGACGAGCTGCTTGAGTGTCGCGGCCAGCTCGGGCTCCCCGACCGGGGCGTACCACCCGACGGCGCGCAGCCGCTCGCGCACCTCGTCGACGGTGAGCGCGGTCTCCAGCCGCTCGTTGGCCTCGCCGAAGGCGTAGAGGACCGCCGTGTGCAGATCGGCCCGCTCGGTGGTGGTGAACCGGAACATCTCCGGCGGCACCCGTGGCAGCTCCGCCATCGCCGCGCTCCCCTCGCCGCACGCTTCCCACCCACGCAACCGTAGCGGTGAACCCCGGCAGGACGGCCGCGGTTTGCGACCAGATCACACGGGTACGGCGGTGTATTGGCCCGGGGAGCCGAAGCAGCAGGAGGGGGCCGAAGTGGCTGAATTCGAGGCAACACGCGGCATGCCGGCCGACAGCATGATCGTGTACGGGGTCGCGTCGGACGTCGCGGTCATGGACCGATGGCTGCCGCAGGGACTGCACGTCACGGACGCCGGCCCCGGCACCGTGGAGGCCGACGGCGAGCTCGTGCCCGGCGAGGGCGCGCACGAGGGCCTGTTCCGCGCGTCGGAGGACCAGCTCCGGGTGGAATGGGGCGGCCGCGACCACCCCGACTACGCCGGCTGGCTCCAGGTGGCGGACTCGACGGCCGGGGCGAGCGAGGTGACCGTGCACATCTCGCTGCTCGACGAGCCCGACTCGGGCTCTCGTGCCGACGAGGTCCGCGAGCTGCTGGACCGTTCACTCGACCGCCTGGCCGACGAGGTCACCCGCCGGGTCCACGACTCCGGCTGAGCCGTCCGGTACGGTCGTCCGGTGTTCAGACGTCTCCTGGGAGGAGACGCTCCGCCGGCGCGAGACCCGGCCTCAGCGCTCCCGGTTCGGGCCCGAGGACATGCGGCAGTGGTACGTGCGGCGCGACGTGCTGCCGGGCGGGCGGGAGACTCTCGTCGGAGAGACCAGCACCCTGGACGAGACCGTCCGGCTGATCCTGCGTGACACCCGGCTCCTGTCCGGTCAGCCGGTCGAGTCCTCCTGAGCCCGCGCCTGCCGACGACATCGCGACCCCCTTCTCACCAGGCGCGACATTGATGTCAAACGTTTGACGTGAGAGGATGCGGTCCCGTGGCGACACTCAAGGACGTGGCGGAGCGGGCCGGCGTGTCGGTGTCCACCGTCTCCCTCGTGCTGAACGGCCAGGACGCCAGGCGGGTGAAGCCCGCGATCGGCGAGCGCGTGCGGCAGGCGGCCGACGAGCTCGGCTACGCGCCCAACCTGCTGGCGCGCAGCCTGCGCACGCGCCGGACCCGTACCATCGGCCTGCTGTCGGACATGGTGGCCACCACGCCGTTCGCCGGGCGGATGCTCAAGGGGGCGCAGGAGACGGCGTGGCAGGCGGGATACGTGCTGCTGCTCATCGACACCGGCGGCGTCGCCGACCTGGAGCGCAGCGCGGTCCAGGCGCTGGTCCAGCGGAACGTGGACGCGCTGGTGTACGCGTGCATGTACCACCGGGAGGTCGAGGTTCCGGAGATTCCCGAGGGCTTGCCGGTGGTCGTACTGGACGGACGCCCGACGGTCGCCGCGCCCGGCGAGCGGCGCACGTCCGCCCTGGGCGACGGGCGCAGGCCCACCCCGGCGACCGGCGACGGGCGTACGTCCGCTCCGGCGGCCGACTGGGTGGTGCCGGACGAGCGCGGCGGCGCGCGGGCCGCGGTCGAGCACCTGCTCGCCGCCGGGCACCGGCGGATCGGGTTCTGCACGACGGGCGAGGACGTCCCGGCGGCCCGCGAGCGGCTGGAGGCCTTCGCGGCCACGCTCGGCGCCGATTTCGACCCTTCGCTGGTCGTCCGGGGCGAGACCGGCGACGTGCACGGCGGCGCGCGGGCCACCGCCGAGCTCCTCGGCCGGCGCGACCGGCCGAGCGCGCTGTTCTGCTTCAACGACCGGATGGCCATGGGCGCCTACCGCGCCGCCCGCGCGGCCGGGCTGAGCATTCCCGCCGACCTGTCCGTGGTCGGCTTCGACGACCAGGAGCACGTCGCCGACGCCCTCGATCCCGCGCTGACCACCGTCGCCCTGCCGCACTACGAGATGGGCGCCTGGGCGGCGCGCCGGGCGCTGGCCCGCGCGGCCTCCGCGGCGCCGGAGCCCGGCGGCGAGCACGCGCTCATGCCCTGCACGCTCGTGGTCCGCGACTCCGTGGCCGCGCTCTAGCCCCCGAAAACCCGGAGCCCCGAAACAGGAGGATCGCCTTGCCGCCCTACAGCGAGCCGTACCGGCCGCAGGTGCACTACACGCCCGCGCGCAACTGGATGAACGACCCCAACGGCCTGGTGTGGCACGACGGCGAGTTCCACCTCTTCTACCAGTACAACCCCGACGGGGACAGATGGGGCAACATCTCGTGGGGGCACGCCGTCAGCCCCGACCTGGTGCACTGGGAGGAGCTCGGCACGGCCATCCCGGCGACCCCGGACGAGCAGGTCTTCTCCGGCAGCGTGGTGGTGGACGAGCACGACACGGCCGGCTTCGGCAAGGCGGCGGCCGTCGCCGTCTACACGGCGTGGAATCCGGCGACCGGCCGGCAGGCGCAGTCCCTGGCCTACAGCACCGACCACGGCCGGACCTGGACGAGGTACGCCGGCAACCCGGTGCTCGACATCGGTTCGACGGAGTTCCGCGACCCGAAGGTCTTCTGGCACGCCGACGGCGGCTACTGGGTCATGGTGGTCGCGCTGGCCGCGGACCGGAAGATCGCGCTCTACAGCTCCGACGACCTGAAGGCGTGGACGCGGCTCAGCGAGTTCGGCCCGGCCGGGGCGACCGGCGGCGTCTGGGAGGTGCCCGACCTGTTCGAACTGCCCGTCGAGGGAGGGGGCGGCGGGTCGAAGTGGATGATGGCGGTCAGCCTCAACCCGGGAGGGCCGGTCGGCGGCTCCGGCGTGCAGTATTTCGTCGGCGACTTCGACGGCGTCACGTTCACCCCCGACGACGTCTCCACGGCGTGGGCCGATCACGGGCGCGACTTCTACGCCGCCGTCTCCTGGAACGGCGCGCCGGACGGCCGCCGCTACTGGATCGGCTGGATGGCCAATTGGGACGACATCGCCTCGATCGGCACGCGGCCCTGGCGGGGGGCCATGTCCCTGCCCCGGGAGTTGTCGCTGGTCGCCGACGGCGGCCGGGTCCGGCTGGCGCAACGCCCGGTCGGGGCGGTCACCGGGCTGCGCACCGGGCCGGCCGTTCAGCTGAACGACCTGCAGGTGAGCGGCCCCGCCTCCCTGCCGGTTGCGGCAGGATGCGGCGCCATCGAGATCATCGCCGAGTTCGAGCCCGGCACGGCCGAGCGGTTCGGCTTCCTGATCGGCGGCGCAACCTCCGGGCACGACGCTCACTCCGGCGATGACCAGGTGGGTAGCGCGGCCTCCCGGGACGACACCCACTCCGGCGACGACAGGGCCGGCAGCGCGATCTCTGGGGACGCCGCGCACTCTGGAGATGAGCGGGCCGACGGTGTGATGATCGGGGGCGGCGCGCGTGTCGGCGATTCCCAGGGCGGCGGCGCGGCGTCCGGGGAGGAGGCACACATCGGCCAGTCCCAGGGGGGCGGCGCGGCGTCCGGGGACGACGCTGACGCCACCGGCGGTGACTGTCAGGTTGCCAGGTTCGGTTACGACGTGCGCGCCGGCGAACTGTTCGTGGAGCGGGGCCCCGGCCAGGCGGCCGCGGGCCGGCACGGCGGTCCGGCGCCTGTCGAGGGCGGCAGGGTGCGGTTCACGGCGTACCTCGACACGTCCTCCGTTGAGCTCTTCGGTCACGGGGGCCAGACGGTGATCACCGACCTCGTCTTCCCCGGACCCGGCGGGCTCGGCGTGTTCGCCGAGGGCGGGACGGCGGTCCTGCGCTCGCTCACCGTCCAACCGCTCGGCTCGATCTGGGCACCCCTCCACTGAGGGGGCGCCCGCCCGGGCCGGAGGGTCCCGGCCGGCCGACGCGAGGGGGCCGGCGTGACCCGGCGGCCCGGGCGGCCTTAGGCGGCCGGCGCGACGAGGCGACGAGGCCGGCCGGCGTGACGGAAGCGGCGGCGCGACCGAGACGGCGGGGCCGACCGGCCTGACCAAGGCGGCCAGCGCGACGGAGGCGGCGGGGCCGACTGCCTGCCCGAGGCGGCCAGCGCAGCCACGTGGCAGCGTGATCCCGGCAGTCCGCGTAACCGGTGCGGCCGCTGTGACAGGCGCGGTTGCTGTGACCGGTCGCTGTGACCGGCGCGGTCGGTGTGACCGGCGCGGTCGGCAAGGCCGCCGTGACCCGGTGACCGAGGCCGCCGGCGCAGCCGCGTGCCCAGCGTGGCCTCGGCGACCGTAGCGGTCGCGTGGCCGGGTAACCAACCGGCCGGGCGGCCGAGCTGGTCAGACGACTGGCCAAGTGACCGGGCCGACCGACTGGGCGACCGGGCCGACCGGCGGGGTGGCCGAGTTGTCAGGCCACTGGCCGGGGGAACCGGGTCAGACCACTGGCCCGGGGACCGACCGGTCGGTGACCGACCGGTCGGTGACCGACCGGTCGGTGACCGACCGGTCGGGTGAGCGGGATGGCCGGTGGCCGGGATGGTCGGTGGCCGGGATGGTCGGTGGCCGGGATGGTCGGTGGGCGGGGCTGGTCAGCCCTTGACCGAGCCGGCCGTCAGGCCGCGGACGAAGAAGCGCTGCAGGGAGAGGAAGAACAGGATGGGCACCACCATCGAGATGAATCCTCCCGCCGTGACCAGCTGCCAGCCCTGCCCCTGCTGCCCCATAAGGCCCTGGACGGCGACCGTGATCGGCTGGTTCTCCCCCGGCCCGATGAAGACCAGCGCGACGAGCAGGTCGTTCCACACCCATAGGAACTGGAAGATCGCGAACGACGCGAGCGCCGGCACCGACATCGGCATGATGAGCCGCCAGAACATCGTGAAGTGGGTGGCGCCGTCGATCCTGGCCGACTCGAGCACCGCCTTCGGCAGCGTCGCCATGTAGTTGCGCAGGATGTAGATCGCCAGGGACATGCCGAACCCGATGTGGGCCAGCCACGCCGCCGGGAACGTCCCGTTGATGCCGAAGTCACCGTACAACTGCAGGATCGGCACCAGGGCCACGTAGTTCGGCACGACGAGCAGGCTGACGATCACGATGAAGAGCACGTTCCGCCCGGGGAACCGCATGAACGCGAACGCGTACGCCGCGAACGCCGCGATGAGCAGCGGGATGAACGTCGCCGGCAGCGCGATGGCGAAGCTGTTGACGAACGCCTGGTCGAGGTTGGCCTGGGCGGTGACCTCGCCGTACGCGCTGGTCGTGAAGCGCGCCAGCGACGCGGGATCGGTGAACACGGTCCACCACCCGAGGGTGTTCGCGTCGTCCTTGGTGCGGAACGACGTGATCAGCAGCCCCAGCGTCGGGATGATCCACAGCGTGCAGACGAACACGACCGTGGCCTTGGCGACCGGGCTGGCCTCGCCCTGGCGGCGGAGCGCGCGGCGCGGGGCGGCCGGCGCGTGGGCCGCGGGACGGGGCGCGAGACGTTCCGTGACGCTCATCGCCCCGCCTCCTCGGTGCGGAAGTGGCGCACCTGGTAGATCATGATCGGAATGATGGCGATCATCAGCATGACCACGATGGCGGCCGCCTTGCCGTTGTCGAAGTTCGTGAAGAGCTCGTTGAAGAACTGCACGCCGATGACGTTGGTGTCGAAGTCGCCGTTCGTCATGACGTAGACGATGTCGAACAGCTTCATGACGCCGATCGTCACCGTGACGAAGACCGTGATGATCGTCCCGCGGATCTGCGGGACGATCACCTTGAGGAAGATCTGGCGTTCGTTCGCCCCGTCGATCCTGGCCGCCTCCAGGGTGTCGGCGGGCACGCCCTTGATGGCCGCCGACAGCAACACCATGGAGAAGCCGACCTGGGCCCACAGCAGCATCACCATGAGCTCGAAACTGTTGAACTTGAAGTCGGTGATCTGCAGCCAGTTGACCGGGTCGAACCCGAGGGCGGTCACGATCGCGTTCTGCACGCCGATCTGCGGCTCTCCCGGCGGGTTCGCCGCGTAGACGAAGCGCCAGATGGTCCCCGCGCCGACCGCCGAGATGGCCATGGGCATGAAGACGGCCGTCTTGGCCAGCTTCTCGGCCCGCGGCCGCAGGCGGTCGGCCAGCACGGCGATCCCGAGCCCGAGGAGGATCGTCACCGCGGGCACGATCACGATCCACAGGAGCGTGTTCACCAGGGTCGACCGGAAGCCGGCCGACCCCAGCAGCGAGGTGTAGTTGTCCAGCCCGACATAGGCGGTGCTGTCGGCGTTGGCGAAGCTGAAGTGGATCGTCTGGATCGCCGGATAGATCAGGTAGAGGCTGATCGCCAGGAAGGCCGGGCCGATGTAGACGTACGGCTTCAAGCGATCTTCCCACTTGCCGGGCAGCAGCCCGACCAGCCGGTTGAGCACCCAGAACAGGACCAGCGCGCCGCCGACCCCCGCGACGACGGCCAGGACGGCGTTGATCGACTTGATCAGCATGGCGGCGGCCCCTCAGCTCGCCGGCCAGCTGTCGTCGATCGTCTTGAGCGCCTGGTCAAGGGACTGCTGGCCGCTGATCCACCCCGTCATGCCCTTCCAGAAGCTGCCGGAGCCGACGGCTCCGGGCATGGCGTCCGAGCCGTCGAAGGCCAGCGAGGTCGACCCGTACGCGATCTTCGCGATGTCCCTGATCGTGTTGGTCGGGTAGTTGGCGAGGTCGAAGTCCTTGTGGGGCGACATCCACGCGCCCGTCTTGGCGCCGGCCGCGCCGAAGTCCTTGGTGCTCATGTACTGCAGGAGCTTCTTGGCCGCCGCGTTGTCCTTGCTGAACAGGCCGGCGAGGTCGCCGCCGCCCTCGACGGGGTTCTCGCCGCCGGCCGTGGCGGGCGGGAATCCGAAGACGCCGACGCGGTTGTCGATGTCGGCCACCACGTCATCGGGGAAGATGCCCTTGGCGGCGACGAAGTTGCCCTGCTTGAACATGAAGCAGCCCGGCGGGTTGCGGAACATCGGGTTGCCGGCCGTGCCGAAGTTGTTGCTGGAGATGGACTTGCGGCCGCCCAGGACATTCCCCTCGGTGAAGGCGATCTTCTCGAATGTGCCGGCGGCCTGGCGAACCAGCGGCGAGTCGAAATTGATCTTGTGGGCGACCCAGTCATCGTATTTGGCCGGCCCGCCGTACTTCAGGACCAGTTCCTCCATCCAGTCGGTGGCCGGCCAGCCGGTCGCGGGCCCGGACTCGATGCCCAGGCACCAGGGAGTCTTGCCCTCGGAGCGGATCTTGTCGGTGAGCGAGAGGAGCTCGGGGATGGACTTGGGCGCCTGGTAACCGGCGGACTCGAAGGCCTGCTTGGGATAGAAGACCAGGCTCTTGACGTTCATGCTCATCATGAGCCCGTAGAGCTTGCCGTCCTGGGTGCCGGCCTCGAGGGTCCCGGGCGTCATGCTGCTCTTCAGCGCGTTCATGTCGAGGACGTCGTCGAGCGGGGCGAGCTTGCCCTTGGCCGCGAGGTCCTTCATGATCCCGGGCTGCGGGAACAGCGCGATGTCGGGCAGGTTGTTGCCCTGGACGCGAGTGACGATGAGCTGGTTGAAGTTGTCCGAGGGCGACCACTTGATCGTGATGCCCTGCTCCTTGGCGTACGGGTCCAGCGACGCCTTCACCGCGTTGAAGAGGTCGCCTCCCATCCCCGTCATGATCTCGACGGTGTTGCCGGTGTTGCCGTTCCCCGCCCCTCCGGACTGCGTGGAGCCCGCGTCGTTCAGGCAGCCCGTGGCCAGCAGGGCGACCGCAGTGATCGGCATGAGTGTCGTGAAGAATTTGGTCCGTCGCATCCGTGCTCCCTTGAAGTGACGCGTGGGGCCGCCGACGCTCCCACGCCGTTCCCCTGAGGCGGACTTGACGGCGGGAAAGCACGCCCTCGGGGTGAATTGACGCGAGTCAAAGATAGGTATGATTCACGGAAACGCTGAACCGATCCGCCGGTAACATTTACGTAACATGTGGTAGTCGTCAGTCCCGTCCCCCCGAACCCCAGGACACTTCACGCATGGTCACGAGAGCTGATGTCGCTCGCCTCGCCGGTGTCTCGACCGGCACCGTCTCGCATGTGCTCACCGGAGCGCGCTCGATCCGCCCGGAGACCCGCCGCAAGGTGCTCGACGCCATGGAGCAGCTCGGCTACACCCCGAATGCCATGGCCAGCGCCCTGGCCGGCGGTCGCAGCCGCATCATCGCCATCGTCTTCCCGTCACAGCCGCGCACGATCGTCGGCTCGGACCTGGAATACGTCCTGGCCGCCACCGAGGCCGCCCGCCGCCGGGGCTACCACGTGGTCCTGTGGACGTCCGGCGCCGACGACCTCAACGAGCTGCGCCAGCTGGTCCGGGCCGGGCTGGTCCAGGGCTTCCTGCTGATGCAGGTGGCGATGTCGGACGAGCGGGTGAGGTTCCTCAGGTCGGCGGGCATTCCCGTCGGGCTGATCGGGCGCACCCGCGCGCCGGGCCACGTGCCCTTCGCGGACGCCGACTTCGAGCAGATCGCCCGGCTGGTGGTCGACCACCTCGCGGGTCTCGGGCACCGGACGATCGGCATGCTCAACGCGCCGTACGAGCGGGGCACCCGCGGCATCGGCGCGGCGGTGCGCTTCGCCGACGCCGTCCGGCGCACCTGCGAGGAGCGGAAACTCGGCTGCACGATCGTCGAGAGCCAGCACACCGTACGCGCCGGCCGGGAGGCGTTGCGCGAGCTCCTTGAGGCCGCTCCCGGCACGACGGGCGTCATTTCCTACAACTGGGAGGCCACCCTGGGCGCGATGCACGAGGCCCGCGCGCTCGGGCGGCCGATCCCGGAGCGGCTGTCGCTCGTGCTGTGCTCCAACGGCGAGCCGGAGTCCACCGACCCGGAGCTGACCACCGCGACCCCGCCCGCCACAGAGATCGCCACCGCCGCCGTGGAGGCGCTCATCGACCACCTGGCCGCGCCCGAGGCCGAGCCGGCCCAGCGGTTGGTGCCGAGCGTCCTGGTGGAGCGGCACAGCACGGCGCCCGCCCCTGGGTCGTGAGAAAGCTCAGGCGTCCTCGCGGTACGGGCTCTCCAGGCGGAAGAAGTTGCTCTGCGAGCCGTCCTTCTTGTGCTCCTGGAAGATGAAGTTCAGCTCGCGCTCGTCGAACGTCCTGAACCAGTCGTCCCAGGAGATCTCCTCCAGGTCCTCTCCGCCATAGCCGGGGAAGTCGAACCTGAGCACACCCGGCCTGCCTTCGTGCTCGGTGCCGGGCACCTTGGCGGGGTGCGCGTCGCGCTCCTCGGCCCAGTGGCGGATCACCTCGTGGTCGGTGGTGATGAGGCTGCGTCCCGGCCGCTCCTCGTGCTCCTCGACCGAGGTGATGACCTGCTCGTACTTGTGCTCGCCGCGGATCGGCCGGTGCTGTTGCGCCATGGGACTGCTCCCCCCACGAGTCGTTCCGTCCAGGTCCGCTACCCGCATGGCCGCGCTTGTTGCAGGGGATCTGCTCCACCCCCGCTAAAGGGCGGGTCAATCCCCGTCGTGCCTGCGTGGTGGCGGTCGCGCGGCAGGGCAGATTGGGCGGACGTAACCGGAGATTCCCTCCCGAGGAGCCCATGGAATCGCTGCTGGTCCTGCACGCGGTGGCGGCGGTGTGCGCTCCCTGGCTGGCCCGCCGCATGGGCCGCCGCTCCTTCGTCCTCCTGGCCCTTCCCCCGGCGGCCGGCTTCGCCTACACGTTCTGGCCCGGTGTGCCCTCGGTACAGGTCACCAGCTGGGCGCCCGCGATCGGGCTGCAGCTGGCCTTCAGGGTCGATCCGCTGGCCGTGCTGATGATGGCGCTGGTCACGGGCGTCGGGGTGCTGGTGCTGTGCTACAGCGTCCGCTACTTCCCTGAGGGGGACGACGGCCTCGGGCGGTACGGCGGCGCCATGGTGGCGTTCGCGGGCTCGATGCTGGGGCTGGTGACGGCGGACGACCTGCTCCTGCTGTACGTGTTCTGGGAGCTGACCACCGTCTTCTCCTACCTGCTGATCGGCTACGACCCGGAGAGCCGGATGAGCAGGCAGGCCGCGATGAAGGCGCTGTCGGTCACGACGTTCGGCGGCCTGGCCATGCTGGCCGGGTTCGTGCTCATAGGCCAGGCGACGGGGACGTACCGGATCTCCGAACTCGGCGCGGCGGGCCCGGTGGCCGTCGCGCTGATCCTGGCGGGGGCGCTGGCGAAGTCGGCGATCTTCCCGTTCAGCACCTGGCTGCCGGCGGCGATGGCGGCGCCGACGCCGGTGTCGGCGTACCTGCACGCGGCCGCCATGGTGAAGGCCGGGGTCTACCTGCTCGCGCGGCTGGGGCCGGCGCTCGGCGACGTGCCGGTGTGGCGGGCGGCGGTGCCGCTGGGCGTGGTGACGATGCTGCTGGGCGGCTGGCGGGCACTGCGCGAGACGGATCTCAAGCGGCTGCTCGCCTACGGCACGGTCAGCCAGCTGGGGTTCCTGGTGGTGCTCTTCGGCGCGGGGACCGGCGAGGCCGCGCGGGCGGGGGCGGCGACGCTGCTCGCGCACGGGCTGTTCAAGGCGGCGTTGTTCCTGGTGGCGGGCATCGTGGAGCACGCGACGGGCACCAGGGACGTGGGTCTGCTCAGCGGGGCCGGGCGGGCGATGCCGTGGGTGTGCGCGGTCGCGGTGCTGGCGGGGGCGTCGATGGCGGGGCTGCCGCCGCTCCTCGGCTTCGTCGGGAAGGAGGCCGCCTTCCAGGCGTTGCTCGGCGATCCGGTCGTGCTGGCGGGCGTGGTGGCGGGGTCGGCGCTGACCGCGGGGTACACGCTGCGGTTCCTGTGGGGCGCGTTCGCCGCGAAGCCGGGCGTGGCGGAGGTACGGGCGCATGCGGTGCCCGCGATCATGTTCGGGCCGGCGGCGCTGCTGTCCGTCCTCGGGCTGGTCTCGTGGCCTGGACACCTCGAACCGCTGCCGCTGCTGCTGTCGGCGGGCGCGCTGGCGGCGGGGGCGGCGTTGTTCCTGGCCAGGGAGCCGGTGGCGAGGATGGGGGCGGCGCTGCACGTGTTCGACTCCGGGCAGGTCTTCTGGGCCGCCGTACGCCGCCTCGACCGCCTCGCCATCCAGGTCACCGGCCTGATCCAGCGGGGCTCGCTGCCGGACTACCTGATCCTCACGCTGCTGGCCACGGTGGGCGTCGGCGTGTTCGCCCTCTCCTACGGGGGCGCGCCCCGCCTGGAGGCGCCGGTCACCGCATGGCAGCGGCCCGAGCAGCCGGTCGTGGCCGTCCTGACGATCGCGGCGGCCGTGCTGGCGCTGTTCGCCCGCGCGTTCATCCTCCTGGCCCTGCTCGTGGGGCTGGCCGGCTACGGCACGGCGCTGATGTTCCTCGCGCACGGCTCCCCCGACCTGGCGCTCACCCAGTTCCTGGCCGAGACGCTGAGCCTGGTGGTGTTCGCGCTGGTGCTGCGGCGGCTGCCGATCGCCCCGGCCAAGAGCAGGCTGGCCGCGCCGCTCCGGGCCGGGATCGGCCTCGCCGTGGGCGGGACGGCCGCTGTCGCGGGCGTGCTGGCGATGGGCGCGCGCGACACCGCGCCGGTCGGCGCGCTCATGGAGGCGGCGGCCGAGCAGGCCGGCACGCGCAACGTGGTCAGCGCGCTCATCGTCGACATCCGCGCCTGGGACACCCTGGGCGAGAGCACGGTGATCGTCGTGCTGACGCTGGGCGTGACGAGCCTGGTGTTCCTGCGGCGCAGGTCGTACCACATCGAGCCGGGCGAGCACCCGCCCGCCGAGCGCACGCACTGGCTGGCGGCCACGCTGCCGCGGGGCCAGCGGGTGATCGCGTTCGAGGTGACGGCCAGGCTGACGTTCCACACCGTGCTGGTGGTGTCGCTGTTCCTGCTGTTCGTCGGGCACAGCGGGGTGGGCGGCGGGTTCGCGGGCGGCATCGTGGCCGGGCTGGCGATCATGGTCCGGTATCTGGCGGGCGGCCGCAACGAGCTGGCCGTGGCCGTGCCGGTGCACGCGGGCGTGCTGATGGGCGTGGGGCTGACGCTCTCGGCCGGGACGGCGCTGATCGGGCTGCT
This sequence comes from Nonomuraea sp. SYSU D8015, assembly GCF_008065375.1. Classification (GTDB taxonomy): domain Bacteria; phylum Actinomycetota; class Actinomycetes; order Streptosporangiales; family Streptosporangiaceae; genus Nonomuraea. Next base: position 32,479 of record NZ_VJYI01000010.1, on the reverse strand, counting down.
GGCCGGGCGGGCGGCGCTGGACATGCTCAGCACCGACGTCACCGTGCCGCTGGTCGGGCACGTGCACCTGTCCACGGGGCTGCTGTTCGACCTCGGCGTGTACGTGTCGGTGGTCGGCATGGTGCAGGACGTGCTGCGCGGCCTGGGAGCGGAGCTGGACCGGCAGATCGACGCCGAGGAGCGGCCGTGACCGCGCCGCTGCTGCCCTTCGCGACCTGTTGCGCGCTGATCGCGGCCGGGGTGACGCTGCTGCTGGAGCGGAGCCTGGTCCGCGTGCTGGCCGGTGTGATCACGCTGGGCAACGGGGTGAACCTGCTGATCGTGACCGCGAGCGGCGAGGCGGGCGGCCCGCCCTTCGTCGGCACCGCGGCGATGGCCGACCCGTTGCCGCAGGCCATGGTGCTCACCGCCATCGTGATCACTCTGGGCGTGACGGCGTTCCTGCTGGCGCTGGTGCACCGCTCGTGGCAGCTGACCGGCAGCGACGAGGTCCAGGACGACACCGAGGACCGGCGGGTGCGGCTGCGCGCCCGGCGCGGCGAGCTGACCGATGCCGTGCGCCACAGGCGGGACGCCTACCGGCGGCTCGTCCTCGAACAACGGGCCGAACTGGCGCACCTGGAGGCCGAACGGGCCGAGCGGGAGCGGCTGGAGGAGGCCGACCTGGAGCGGCGGATCGACCGGGTGCACACCGAGCTGGACCGCTGGACGCGCGGGCTCCTGGACGAGGGGCTGACGGAGGAGGAGCTGCACGCCCGTCTGGAGGAGGCGGGGCTCCGCGCGGACACCGCGTCCATGGACAACGTCATGCGCATCGAGGAGCTGCGCGAGGAGCACGAGCGGCGGCGAGGGGAGCAGGCGGCCAGGGAGCGGGAGCTGCGCAGGAAGCTCAGGGCGCGGCAGCGGGAGGCGCGCAGGCAGATGCGGGCGGCCATCAGGGAAGAGCTGGAGCGCCAGGCCCTCGCGCAGGACCCGGAGCTGAAAGGCGAGGACTAGTGGCGGCTCACATCACTGAGGGTCTCGTCTGCGTGCCCGTGCTGCTGCCGCTGCTGGCGGCGGGGGTGAAGCTCGCGATCGGCGGGCGGCTGCGCCGGCTGCAGTCGCTCATCAGCCTCGGCACGCTCACCGTGTCGCTGGTGGTGTCGGTGCTGCTGCTCGTGGCCGTGGACCGGGGCGGGCCGCTGGTCACGGAGCTGGGCGGGTGGCCGTCGCCGATCGGGATCTGCCTGGTGGCCGACCGGCTGTCCACGCTGGTGCTGGTGGTGTCGTCGGCGGTGACGCTCTGCGTGATGGCGTACTCGGTGGCCAACGCCTACGACGAGCAGGAGCACGACGCGCCCATGGCGATCTTCCACCCGGGGTTCCTGGTGATGGTGGCCGGGGTGGCGGACGCGTTCCTGTCGGGGGATCTGTTCAACCTGTTCGTGGCGTACGAGCTGCTGCTGAGCGGCTCGTACGTGCTGCTGACGTTCGGCGGCACCGAGTCGCGGATCCGGGCGGGGGCCACGTACACGCTGATGGCGCTGGTGTCGTCGATGGTGTTCCTGATCGCGCTGGCGATCACGTACGCGGCCACGGGCACGCTGTCGATGGCCCAGCTCGCCGTGCGGTTCGCGACGCTGCCCGAACAGGTGAAGCTGCTCGTGGAGCTCATGCTCCTGCTGGTGTTCGCGATCAAGGCGGCGATCTTCCCGATGTCGGCGTGGCTGCCCGACTCCTACCCGACCGCGCCCGCCCCGGCCACGGCCGTCTTCGCCGGGCTGCTCACCAAGGTCGGCGTCTACTCGATCATCCGGCTGGAGGCGCTGCTGTTCCCCGGCGGGCCGGTGGCGACGCTGCTCATGTGGGTGGCGCTGGGCACGATGCTGACCGGCGTGCTCGGCGCGGTGGCGCAGACCGACCTCAAGCGCATGTTGTCGTTCACGCTGCTCAGCCACATCGGGTACATGGTGTTCGGGGTGGCCCTGTCCACGGTGGCGGGCATGGCGGGCGCGGTCTTCTACGTGCTGCACCACATCACCGTGCAGACGGGGCTGTTCCTGGTGACGGGGCTGATCGAGCGGCGGACCGGGACCACCTCGGTGACCAGGCTCGGCGGGCTGATGAGGACGGCGCCGCTGATCGCCGTGCTGTTCTTCGTGCCCGCCATGAACCTGTCCGGCATTCCCCCGATGTCGGGTTTCCTGGGGAAGCTGATGCTGGTGCAGGCGGGGCTGGCCGCCGGCGGGCCGCTGCCGGCCGCGCTGGTGGCCGCGGGCCTGGTGACGAGCCTGCTCACCCTGTACGCCGTCGCCAAGACCTGGGGCAAGGCGTTCTGGCGCGTCCCCAGGGAGATCCGGGCGGGCCGGGTCGTGGAGAGCGAGGAGTACACCGGTGAGGAGCCGACCGTGACCACGACCGCGCTCCCCCTGACCATGTCGGCGCCGGTGGTGGCGCTGGTGGCGCTCGGGCTGTCGTTCACCGTGCTGGCCGGGCCGCTGTCGGCGCTGGCGCAGCGGGCGGCCGGCGAGCTGATGGCCCGCGAGCCGTACATCACGGCCGTGCTGGGGAGCCGGCGATGAGCCCGCGCCTGGCGCTGATCGGCTGGCTCACGCTGGTTTGGGTGATGCTGTGGGGCGACCCGTCGGCGGGCACCGCGCTCGGCGGGATCGCGGCCGCGCTGGTGGTGACGTGGCTGCTGCCGCTGCCGGTCCTGGACCCCGGCATCAGGCTCCGCCCGGTGGCGCTGGCGCGCTTCGTGGCGTGGTTCGGCTGGGACATGGTGCTCTCGACGGCGCGGGTGGTGTGGTGGGTGATCCGGCCGGGCCCGCCGCCGACGCTGCTGGTCCGGGTCGAGCTGCGCACGTCGTCCGAGTCGATGATCGCGCTGATCATGGCGGCGCTCGCGAACGTGCCCGGCAGCATCGTCGTGGACGCGTACGTCGCGGAGCGGTGCCTGCTGCTGCACGTGCTGGGCCTGCCCGGCGATGCCGCCGAGGCCGTGCGCGCGCACGTGGCCGGGCTGGAGTCGCGGGTCGTGGCGGCCTTCGGCACCCGCCCCGACCGGGAGGAGCTGGGATGACGCTGGTGTACGCGGTGACGCTGGCACTGCTCGGATGCGCGGCGGCGGCCACGCTGTACCGGGCGGCGCGCGGCCCGTCGATGCTGGACCGGGCGGTGGCGCTGGACGTGATGACGGCGCTGGCGATGTGCGGGGTGGGGGTGTTCGCCGTGGCCAGGGACGACTACTCGGACCTGCCGATCATGCTGGTGCTGTCGCTGCTGGGGTTCGTCGGGTCGGTGTCGCTGGCCAGGTTCTTCGCCGGCAGGTCGCGGTGAGCGCGCTGGACGCGGCGGTGGCCGCCTGCCTGCTGCTGGGCGCCGGCCTGGCGTTGTCGGCCGGGGCCGGGCTGGTGAGGTTCCGCACCACGCTGGACCGGATGCACGCGGGGACGAAGCCGCAGGTCGCGGGAGTGCTGCTGGTGTTGCTGGCCATGTGGCTGCACCGGCCGTCCTGGGCGACGGCGGGGCCGCTGCTGCTGGTGGCGGCGGCGCAGGTGATCACCGTGGCGGTGGCGGCGTACCTGGTGGCGCGGGCCGCGTACGCGCGTCAGTCGTCGCGGGACGACGATGACGACGGGACCGCCTTGCCGTCCTGACCGTTACCGTTCGCCCGGTTGAGCGCCGGCTGGCCGAACCAGGTCCACAGGGCCAGCGCGGCGATGACCCCGGCGGTGACCCAGGCCACGACGACGCCGAAGAGGTAGTCGATCACGAGCATGGTGGCCGTGGTCATCGAGACCGCCAGCGCCAGCGCGCCCAGGATGCCGTAGAAGTTGGAGCGGCGCACCAGCGTCTCCTTGCGGCCCTGCCGGAAGAGCACGCGGTGCTGCGCGGCGGGCGCGATGTAGCAGATCGACGCGATCGCCGCCCCCACCAGCGCCACGTAGAACAGCCACCGGTCGGCCAGGTCCAGCCGGGAGAACCCCGGCGAGAAGGGCACCGTCAGCAGGAACGCGAACAGCACCTGCACGCCGGTGACCGCCACGCGGGCGCCCTGCAGGAGCTCCACGAAATTGCGGTCCGCGCGCTCCAGCTGCGACTCGCGGCGTTCCATATGTTCAGGCACTCGTTCCACGCTGTCTCCCGCCCATTCACACGAGAGACCTCTACTTCCACCCCAAGGCAGGTCAAAACCTTGGCCTTCTTTCCCCCTAGCGCGGCTGCCTCGCGGTGAGGAGCGCGCCATCGCAACGACCGGCCGTTCCCGCGACGACGAGCAGGGTGAGCAGCCGGCGAAGGGTCCGGGCCCGGCGTGGCCGCGACGGCGCCGCTCGGCGGCGCGCTCGAACGGGTCAAGGGCTCGGCGCGAGGATCTTGGCGGGGGTGATGGGGAGGTCGCGGATGCGGCGGCCGGTGGCGTGGTGGACGGCGTTGCCGATGGCGGCGGCGGTGCCGACGATGCCGATCTCGCCGATGCCCTTGTTGCCCATCGGGTTGAGCGCGTCGTCCTCCTCCTCCAGCCAGACCGCCTCGACGTCCGCCACGTCGGCGCAGGCCGGCACATGGTATTGCGCGAGGTCGCGCCGGAGGAAGCCGCCGAACTCCTCGTCGGTGAGCGTCTCCTCCATCAGCGCCATGCCCAGCCCCATCGTCATGCCACCGATGAACTGGGAGCGCGCCAGCCCGGCGTCCAGGATGCGGCCGGCGGCGAAGACGCCGAGCAGGCGCGGCACGCGGACCTCGCCGGTCACCGCGCTGACCCGGACCTCGGCGAACTGGGCGCCGAAGGCGTGCCTGGCCAGCTCCGCGTCGGTGGCGACCTCGTCGGTGGTGTCGGCGCGGCCCTCTTTGCCGTTCTTCATCAGCTCCTCGCAGGCCCGGACGACGGCCGACCCCCATGAGGCGGTGCCCATGGAGCCGCCGGCCACGGGCGCGTCCGGCAGGTCGCTGTCGCCCAGCTCGACGTGCACCCGGTCGGGGGCGACGCCGAGCGTCTCGGCCGCGATCCTGGTGAGCACGGTGCGCGCGCCGGTGCCGATGTCGGCGGCCGCCACCTGGATCAGGAAGTCGCCGTTCCGCACGGTGGCCACGGCCTGCGACGGCCGCCGCCTGGCGGGGTAGGTCGAGGCGGCCACTCCGGTCCCGACCAGCCACTCGCCCTCGCGCCTGACGCCTGGCTCCGGGTCGCGGCGGTCCCACCCGAAGCGGCGGGCGCCCTCCCGCAGGCAGGCCACCAGGTTGCGGGAGCTGAACGGCAGGCCGCTCTCCGGCTCGGTCTCCGGTTCGTTGCGCACCCGCAGCTCGACGGGGTCGATGCCGGCGGCGCAGGCCAGCTCGTCGAGGGCGGACTCCAGGGCGTACATGCCGGGGCACTCGCCGGGGGCGCGCATCCACGACGGGGTGGCGACGTCGAGCCGGACGAGCCGGTGCGCGGTGCGCAGCGCGGGCGCGGCGTACATCGTGCGGGCCGGGGTCGCGGTCTGCTCGGCGAACTCCACGAGCGTGGAGCTCTGCTCGTAGGCGACGTGCTCCAGGGCGGTCAGCCGGCCCTCGGCGTCGGCGCCCAGGCGCAGCCGCTGGATCGTGGGCGTGCGGTAGCCGGTCACGTCGAACATCTGCTGCCTGGTCAGCACCACCTTGACCGGGCGGCCCACGGCCCTGGACGCCAGGGCCGCGAGCACCGCGTGCGGCCGGGTGCTGCCTTTGCAGCCGAAGCCGCCGCCGACGTGCCGGGCCACGACCCGGACCCGGGAGGGCGGCAGGCCGAGCGTGCCGGCGATGGTGTCGCGGTCCGGGGACGCGCCCTGCGTGGAGTTGTAGACCAGCAGCCTGCCCTCCGCGTCCCACAGGGCCACGGCGGCGTGCGGCTCCATCGGGTTGTTGTGCAGGACCGGGGTCGTGTACGTCACGTCGACCGTGGTCGCGGCCTCGGCCAGCCCCGCCTCGACGTCGCCGTGCTCGGTGTCGGCCGGGTAGTTCGGGTTGACGACCTCCGGCCGGTACAGGCCCGGGTGGTCGGCGCGCAGGCCGACGTCGTGGTCGGCGGGCTCGTACTCGACGCGGACGGCGTCGGCGGCGGCGCGGGCGTTCTCGTAGGTGTCGGCGACGGCGGCGGCGATCAGCTGGCCGCGGTAGGCGACGTCGCGGCTCTGGAACAGGGCCAACTCGCCGTCGGCGTCGGGGGCCAGCTGGGGCGGGTCTTCGACGGACAGCACGCCCAGCACGCCCGGCATGTCGAGGGCCTGGCTCGCGTCCACGCGGGCGACGCGGCCCTTGGCGATCAGCGACTGCACGGGGTAGGCGTGGGCGACGCCCTCGACCGGGTATTCGGCGGCGTACGTGGCCAGCCCCGTGACCTTGACGCGGCCCTCGACGCGATTCACCGCACTCCTCCTCCGGGACGTGTGGAACTCCGGGACATGCTCTTCAGCTCGCGGTCCCCGCTGCGGCCGGGCCGTGCGGACGTCAAGGCGCCAGCTCCTCGAGCGTGTTGACGATCAGGTTGCGGGCCAGGGGCACCTTGAAGGCGTTGCGCGGCAGCGGGCGGGCCTGGGCGAGCTCGGCCTCGGCGGCTTCCAGGAACGCCTCGCCGGTCGCCGGGCCGCCTATCAGCGCCTGCTCGGCCCGCTCCGCCCGCCAGGGCGCGTGGGCGAGGCTGCCGAGGGCGATGCGGCAGCCGCTGACGACGCCGTCGCGGACGTCGAGCACGGCGGCGATCGACACCAGGGCGAACGCGAACGACGCGCGCTCGCGGACCTTGCGGTAGGCCGAGGCGCCGGGCGGCGGCGCGGGCAGCTCGACCGCGGTGATCAGGTCGCCCGGCTCCAGGACGGTGTCCCGCTCGGGCGCGTCGCCGGGCAGGCGGTGCAGGCCCGGCATCGGGATGATCCGGTCGCCGCCCGGCCCGGTGACGTGGACCTCGGCCTCCAGCGCGGCCAGCGCGACGGCCAGGTCCGACGGGTGGGTGGCCACGCAGGCGTCCGAGGCGCCGAGCACGGCCAGGTTCGAGTGGTCGCCCTCGATGGCCGGGCAGCCGGAGCCGGGCCGGCGCTTGTTGCACGGCCTGCTCACGTCCTGGAAGTACGCGCACCGGGTGCGCTGCAGCAGGTTGCCGGCCACCGTCGCCATGTTGCGGACCTGCCCGGACGCGCCGGCCAGCACCGCGCGGGCCAGCATCGGGTAGCGGCGGCGGATCAGCGGGTCGGCCGCCAGGTCGCTGTTGCGCACGGCGGCGCCGATCCGCAGCCGGTCGCCGACCGGCTCGATCGCGTCGAGCGGCAGGCGGCTGACGTCGACGAGCCGCTCCGGCCGGGCCACGCCGAGGCGCATGAGGTCGACCAGGTTGGTGCCGCCGCCCAGGTACATCGTGCCGGGCCGGAACCGGCGCACCGCGTCCGACGGGCTGCCCGCGCGGGCGTACTCGAAGGGCTTCACCGGGCGACCTCCGCGATCGCGCTGACGATGTTGACGTACGCGCCGCACCGGCACAGGTTGCCGCTCATCCGCTCCCTGATCTCCTCCGGCGTCAGGTCGGGGTCGACGAGGACGTCCGGGGTGACGGCGCTCGGCCCGGGCTCGCCCAGCATCCCGGCCGCCGAGCAGAGCTGCCCGGGCGTGCAGTAGCCGCACTGGAAGGCGTCGTGCTCGATGAACGCGGCCTGCAGGGGATGCAGCTCGTCCCCGTTCGCCAGGCCCTCGACGGTGGTGATCTCCGAGCCGTCCATCGCGACCGCCAGCGCCAGGCAGGAGTTGGCCCGCCGCCCGTCGACGAGCACGGTGCAGGCCCCGCACTGCCCGTGATCGCAGCCCTTCTTCGAGCCGATCAGCCCGAGCCGTTCGCGCAGGAGGTCGAGCAGCGACATCCGGGGGTCGACGTCCACGGTGCGGGGCAGGCCGTTGACCTGAAGGGTGATGTCCATGGCGCATCGCCTACCCGACGCCTCAGCCCGGCAACCTCTGGGCGCGGTAAAGCCGGACGTCCGTTTTGCGATAGTGGTGACGGGTAGCCGAGCCGCATGAGTGAGGCGTTCGAGGTGACCGGGCCGGCCGCGATACTCACCGTCAACGCCGGTTCGTCGAGCCTCCGCCTGGACCTGGTGCAGGGCGGGAGCGTGCTGGACAGCGCGCACGCGGAGCACGCCACGGATCCGGGGGCGGCCGGGGAGGAGCTGGCGGCGTTCCTCGGAGGGCATTTCGACCGCGACATCAGGGCCGTGGCGCACCGGCTCGTGCACGGCGGCGACGTCGTGCGCGCACCCACGGTGGCCGACGACGAGACGCTGGCGGCGCTACGCGGCGTGACGAGCCTCGCGCCGCTGCACCTGCCGCCGTCGCTGGCGCTGGTGGAGGCGGCCCGCGAGCAGTTGCCGGCCGTGCCGCACATTCTCTGCCCGGACACAGCTTTCCACGCCGGTCTGCCGGCCGCGGCCGCCACGTACGCCCTGCCGCGCGAGTGGCGTGAACGGCACGGCCTGCGCCGCTACGGCTTCCACGGCCTGTCCTACGCCTGGGCCGCCGACCGGGTGGCGGAGCTGCTCGGCCGGCCCGTGACGGAGCTGGAGCTGGTGCTGACCCACCTGGGCGGCGGCTGCTCGGTGTGCGCGGTGTCGGGCGGGCGCAGCGTGGACACCTCGATGGGGTTCACGCCCCTGGAGGGCGTGCCCATGGTCAAGCGCTCGGGCAGCGTTGATCCGGGGATGCTGGTGTGGCTGCTGTCCGAGGGCCACCTCTCCGTGGACGAGCTGAGCGAGGGGCTGGAGCGGCGTTCGGGGCTGCTGGGCCTGTCGGACGGGCGGTCCGGGGACACGCGGGATCTCGTGGCCGCCGAGCGGGACGGGGACGAGGCGGCCGCGCTGGCGCTGAGCGTCTTCAGCCACCGGGTGGCCCGTGAGATCGCCGCCGCGGCCACGTCGCTCACGCGGATCGACGCGCTGGTGTTCACCGGGGAGATCGGCTGGGACCAGCCCGAGGTGCGCGAGGCGGTCTGCCGCCGCCTCGGCCTGCTCGGCGTCGAGCCGCCCGTCCGGGGCAACCGCCACGACGACGGCCCCGTCAGCGCGGACGGCGCCGCCGTGCCGGTCCTGGTGGTGCAGGTGCGTGAGGAGCTCCAGCTCGCCCGCGAATGCCTCGATGTGCTCGCGGAGGAGGACGAATGACCTACCTCGACGGGGTGCGCGGCGCCGCGCTCCCGCTGACCGGCCCGGGGGACCTGGACCCGCTGCTCGACCGCGTGGGCGAGGCCAGGTACGTGCTGATCGGCGAGGCCAGCCACGGCACCCACGACTACTACGTCTGGCGGGCCGAGCTGACCCGCCGCCTGATCGCCGAGAAGGGCTTCCGGTTCGTCGCGGTGGAGGGCGACTGGCCGGACTGCGAACGGGTGCACCGGGCCGTCACCTCCGGCACGGACCCGTTCGAGGCCCTGTACGCCTTCGCGCGCTGGCCGACGTTCATGTGGGCCAACCACGAGGTCGTGGACTTCTGCCGCTGGCTGCGCCACTGGAACGCCGGCCGGCCGCCCGGCGAGCGCTGCGGCTTCCACGGCCTGGACGTCTACAGCCTGTGGGACTCGCTGCGCGCCGTCCGCCGTTACGCCGCCGCGAACCTGCCCGGCGAGCTCGACGCGGTGATGGAGGCGCTGTCCTGCTTCGAGTCCTACGGCCACGACCCGCAGCAGTACGGCCTGGCCGTCCGGCTCGTCCCCGACACCTGCGAGGACGAGGTCGTCAACCTGCTCGCCGCCGTGGTCAGGGCCGCGCCCGGCGAGCTCGGGGTGCGGCAGAACGCCGAGGTCGTGGCCGGCGCCGAGCGCTACTACCGTGCCATGGTGCGCGGCGGCCCCGAGTCGTGGAACGTCAGGGACGTGCACATGGCCGACACCCTCGACCGGCTCGCCGAGCACCACGACGCCAAGGGGGTCGTGTGGGCGCACAACACGCACGTCGGCGACGCCCGCGCCACGGACATGGCGGCCGCCGGGATGACCAATCTCGGGCAGCTGGCCAGGGAGCGGCACGGCGCGGACGCGGTGCTGGTGGGGTTCGGCTGCCACCGGGGGTCCGTGGTGGCCGGTGACCGGTGGGGCGCGCAGCACCACGTCATGCGGGTGCCGCCGGCCCGGCCGGCGTCGCTGGAGTCCCTGCTGTACGACGCCCTCGCCGCCCCGAGCGCCCTGTTCGTGGTGCCCTCCGGCCCGAGACCCGACTGGTACGACGAGCCGATGGGGCACCGGGCCATCGGCGTCGTGTACCGGCCGGAGCAGGAGCGGTGGGGCAACTACGTGCCCACGGTGGTGGGCCGCCGCTACGACGCGTTCCTCTGGCTGGACGAGACCAAGGCCCTGCACCCGCTGCACGGTGAGCCGTGGGGCGACGCCCTTTTCGCACCCACGGCGACCACCATGACGTAGGCCCCATGAGAGTTACGCGACCAGCGCCATGTGAACTCGATTGTCAGTGGCGGATGGTTTGATCTGAGCTGTGGAGGCTTCGGTCGAGCAGCTCGTGTACGTGCGCGAGGACGAATACACCGTCGCGCGCATGAGCGCCGACGGCATGCCCGACTTCGTGGCCACCGGGCGGGCGCTGGCCGGGGTGCAGCCGGGCGAGACGCTGCGGATCGTCGGCGAATGGGGCCGGCATCCGCGGTACGGGCGGCGGTTCGCGGTCGCCGACTGCGAGCGGGTGACGCCGTCGTCGGTGCGGGCCATCCGCATCTACCTCGGGTCGGGGCTGGTCAGGGGCATCGGGCCGCGGCTGGCGTACGCGATCGTCGACCACTTCGGCGAGGCCACGCTCAAGGTGATCGACACCGAGCCGGAGCGGCTCACCGAGGTGGTCAACATCGGGCCGCTGCGGCAGGCGCAGATCGTCGAGGCCTGGCGGGAGCAGAAGGCCATCGCCGCGCTGATGGTGACGCTCCAGGGGCTCGGGGTCAGCCCGCTGCTGGCCGCCAAGATCTACCAGGCGTTCGGGCAGGACGCCGACGAGGTGCTCGCCACCGATCCGTACCGGCTGATCGGGCGGGTCAGGGGCATCGCGTTCCGCATCGCCGACCGGATCGCGCTGCAGTCAGGCGTGCCCGAGCGGAGCCCGCAACGGGTGAAGGCGGCGCTGCTCGACCGGCTCGAGGCGGCCGCCACCCGCGACGGCCACTGCTACCTGCCGGTGTCCGCGCTGGTCAGGGAGACGGCGGAGCTCATCGAGCAAGATCAGGATCTGGTGCGGCCGATGCTCGACGCTCTCGTGGCCGACCGCCGGCTGGTCGTCGAGACCTCCCCCGATCAGCCGGGCCAGATGGTGGCCTACGCCAAACACGTCCACGCCCGCGAGACGGCGCTGGCCGCCCAGCTGACCAGGCTCGCGCAGGCCCGCTCGACCCTGCCGCTGCGCTCCTTCCGGGAGGACCCGGGGCTCCACGACGACCAGCGCGCGGCCGTCACCATGGCCCTGACCAGCACCGTCTCGGTCATCACCGGCGGCCCTGGATGCGGCAAGAGCCACACGGTCAAGGCCATCGCCACCACCGTCAGGGCCGCGGGCGGCACGGTCACGCTCACCGCCCCCACCGGCAAGGCGGCCAAACGCCTGTCCGAGCTGACCGGCATGCCCGCGATGACCGTCCACCGCATGCTCGCCCAGCAGCCCGACCCCGACCCCGACACGCTGTTCCACGAGACGCCGTCGCAGGCCGACCTGATCGTGGTCGACGAGGCGTCCATGCTCGACCTCCACCTCGCCACCCGGCTCGCCGCGGCCGTCCCGACCGGCAGCCACCTGCTGCTCATCGGCGACAGCGACCAGCTGCCCAGCATCGGGCCCGGCGACGTGCTGGCCGACCTGCTGCGCGTCCCGGAGATCCCGCGGGTCCAGCTCACCCACGTCTTCCGGCAGGCGGGCGGCAGCGGCATCATCGAGGCCGCTCACCGCATCCGCGCCGGCCGGATGCCCGTGACGCCGGGGCGGGGCGGGTTCTGGTTCGAGGAGCTGGACGATCCCGAGCAGGTCGCCAAGCGGGTCGCCCACCTGGCCATGGTGGCGATCCCCCGCAAGCAGGGCGTCGAGCCCGACCAGGTCCAGGTGCTGTGCCCGATGCGCAAGGGCGAGACCGGCGCCACCGCGCTGGGGCGGCTCATCCAGGACCAGCTCAACCCGGCCGCCGACGACAAGCCCGAGCACTGGTCGGGGGCGACCGTGTTCCGGGTGGGCGATCGGGTCATGCCGATCCGCAACAACTACGACAAGGGCGTCTTCAACGGCGAGACGGGGACGGTCACGGCGGTCGTGCCGTCGGAGCGCACGATCACCATCAGGACGGACGACGGGGAGATCGTCTCGTACGGCTTCGACGAGCTCGACGACCTGACCCACGCGTACGCGATCAGCGTGCACCGGTCGCAGGGCAGCGAATACCCCTTCGTGGTGGCGCCCATCGTGGCCGAGTCCGGGGGGATCATGCTGCGCCGCAAGCTCCTCTACACGCTGGTGACCCGGGCGAAGGCGTGGGTGGTGCTGGTGGGGCAGCGCGAGGCGCTCGAAATGGCGGTCCACCGCATCGGCCACCGCCGCAACACGGGCCTGGCCCGCCGCCTCTCCCTGTCCCTGGAGTCCTGACCCAGTGCCCCGGCTCCGGGCGCGGGGCGGACATGCCGCTCTACCTGGGGAAGGTGCGGCCGTAGTCCTGGTCGAACGTCCGGCTCACCCAGTCCGGGGCGCCGCGTCCGCCGTCCGGCTCAGGGATCTCGCCCATGACGACGGCCCGGCGGATCTCGGCGATCTCGGGCGAGCGGTCCCGACGTTCCCTCACGTGGCCGCCGTCCACTCGCCGTCCTCGCCGGCGGCGAGCTCCCCGCCCAGGAGCGTGGCGCGGGCGGAGATCGGGGCGCCCTCGGCCGTCGCGCCGGAGCCGAGGGTCAGGGCGTGCAGGAACAGGCGGTCTCTGATCGTGTAGGCGCAGACGAAGCCCCGGTAGCAGCCGGTGTGCAGCGGGGCGGGCCGGATGCCGTGGCCGGCGGGGTCGAAGAGGGGGCCGCCGTCGATCGCGACGACGTCGTGCTCCGTGCCGTCGACGGCGACGGTGTCCGGGATCTGCGCGGACACCGCGGCAGGGTCTCACGTCCGCCGGAAATCGGGTAGCGAGGGCCGGACGGGGCGCGGGAGCATGGCGGTGATGGACGAGCGGCGCATGGTGCGCATTTCGAAATACCTGGCCAGGCATCTGCGGCACGATCCGCAGCTCATCGGGATCACGCTGGACGCGGGCGGCTGGGTGCCCGTCGACGTGCTGCTGCGGGCCGCCGCCGAGCACGGGTTCCCGATCACGGCCGACGAGCTGCAGCACGTCGTGGAGTCGAACGACAAGCGGCGGTACGCGATCGAGGACGGCCGGATCCGCGCCAGCCAGGGGCATTCGGTGCCGGTGGATCTGGAGCTGCCCGCCGTCGAGCCACCCGAGGTGCTCTACCACGGCACCGTGGCGCGATTCGTGGCGGCCATCAAGAAGGAGGGGCTGCGGCCGATGAGCCGCCATCACGTGCACCTGTCACCCGACCGGGAGACGGCGGCCCGGGTCGGGGCGCGCCGGGGCGTCCCGGTCGTGCTGACGGTGGCGGCGGGGGCGATGCACGCCGACGGGCACGAGTTCCGGCGCAGCGCCAACGGGGTGTGGCTGGCCGAGCACGTGCCACCCGGCTATCTGTGGTTTCCCTCCTGAAGGGCGTCGCGGGCGGCCATCAGGGCGAAGCCGAGCAGGTTGAGGCCCCGCCACGTCGCCGGTGAGGCGGCCCGCTCGTCGCCGGCCGTCAGCCCGATGCCCCACACCCGGTCGCGCGGGCTGGCCTCCACGAGCACCCGGTTCGACGTGCCGAGCAGGAACGCGCCGAGGTCGGCGTGCTGCCCGAACTTGGCGACGTTGCCCCGCACGACGATGTCGAACCGCCGCGCCTCCCACGTCGCCTCGTCGAAGCCGCGTACGGTCCGGCCGAGCGCCTTGGCCTCGCCGGGGTGGCCAGCCGCGAGGATCTTGGCCGCGCCCTCCTCGTCGCCGAACAGCCACGCCTTGTGCGCCATCATGTAGTGCTCGGCCGAGGCGAACACGTGCCCGTCCTCGGTGAACGTCACGGGCCACCACTGGCTGAGGCAACCGGGGCCGACGCCGCCGTCGCGGGCGGGCTGGTGGCCCCAGAAGTACAGATATTCGAGCTGCCGGCCGGACCGCTCGGCGGCGACGGCCTCCTCGACGCTCATGGGGAGATCGTTCATGACTCAACCGTGCCACAGGTGTCATCGGCGGCGCGGCGCAGCCGGTCGGCGACCTCGCGCAGCACCGGCACCAGCTCCGGCGGATCCAGCACCTCGAAGTCGAAGCCCTTGGCCGCGACGTAGATCGCCAGCTCGTCGAGCGAGTTGGAGCCGGTGACGTACCGGCACGTGCCGGCGTCGACCGCCTCCAGCCGCCCCGCCCCCGCCGAGGTCTGGGGCGCGACCGCCTCCAGGGGCGCGTGGAAGAGGATGCGGGCCTGATAGCGGTACGGCGCGGAGGTGATGGAGCGTGACACGTACGCGGCCACGTCGTCCTGCGGCGGCGTGCGCGGCGTGAACCGGGCGCCCGGCATCCCGAGCGGCGCCTCGATCCGGTCCACGCGGAACGTCCGCCAGTCCTGTTTACCCAGGTCCCAGGCCAGCAGGTACCAGCGGCGCGGCGTGTGCACCAGCCGGTGCGGCTCCACCTCCCGCTCCGAGACCCCGTCCCGCCCCCGGTATCGCAGCCGCAGCCGGCGGTGGTCGCGGCAGGCCGCGGCGATGGCGGTCAGGAGGTCGGCGTTCACGGCCGGGGCGGCGGCGCCGGCCAGCGGCACCGTGGCCGCCTGGAACGCGCTCACCCGGTGCCGCAGCCGCGACGGCAGGATCTGCTGCAGCTTGGCCAGCGCGCGCAGCGAGCCCTCCTCCAGTCCGGCCACGCTGCCGGTGGCGGCGGTCCGCAGGCTGATCGCCACCGCGACCGCCTCCTCGTCGTCGAGCAGCAGCGGCGGCAGGGCGGCCCCCACGCCGAGCCGGTAGCCGCCGGCCACGCCGGGGGTGGCGTCGACCGGGTAGCCGAGCTCGCGCAGCCGGTCGATGTCGCGCCGCACCGTACGCAGCCCGGCGCCGAGCCGTCCGGCCAGCTCGGCGCCGGTCCAGTCGGCACGCGACTGCAGGAGGGACAGCAGGCGGAGCAACCGGGCCGAAGTCTCCAACATGAATCTCATTCTGCTCGACATCGGTGCCAGGGCCTGTCACCAATCCCTCTTACTGTCGCAGACATGACGCACAGCGACATCACCGCCCAGGTCACGCCGTATCGCATCGAGATCCCCCAGGACGCTCTCGACGACCTCCGCGACCGGCTCCGGCGTACGCGCTGGGCCCCCGAACTGCCCGGCGCCGGCTGGGAGCGCGGCGTGCCCACGAGCTACCTGCGCGGCCTGGCGGAATACTGGGCCGGCGGCTTCGACTGGCGCGCGCAGGAGGCGGCGCTGAACGCGTACCCGCAGTTCACGACCACGATCGACGGCGCGGACGTGCACTTCCTGCACGTCCGCTCGGCGGAGCCGGACGCCACCCCGCTCATGCTCCTGCACGGCTGGCCGGGCTCGGTGGTCGAGTTCCTCGACCTCATCGGCCCGCTCACCGACCCGGTCGCGCACGGCGGCGCGGCCGCGGACGCCTTCCACCTGGTGATCCCGTCGCTGCCGGGCTACGGCTTCTCCGGCCCGCTGCCCGGCACCGGCTGGACCGACGGGCGCACCGCCGCCGCGCTGGCCGAGCTGATGGCCCGGCTCGGCTACGACCGGTACGGCGTCCAGGGCGGCGACGTCGGCGCCTTCATCGCGCCGCTGATGGGCCGGGCCGCGCCGGACCACGTCATCGGCGTGCACGTCAACGGCCTGCTCACCTTCCCCGACCCGGCGGTCGCTGACGAGCTCACCGAGGCCGAGCGCGAGCGGCTGGCCGGGATGGGCGAGTGGCAGCAGAAGCTGGGCGCGTACATGAACCTGCAGGGCACCCGCCCGCAGACCATCGCCGCCTCGCTGCACGACTCCCCCGCCGGGCAGCTCGCCTGGATCGTGGAGAAGTTCAAGGACTGGACGGACCCGGCGGCCAAGCTGCCCGAGGACGCCGTGGACCGGGACCGCATCCTCACCGACGTGAGCATCTACTGGTTCACCGAGACCGCTGGGTCGGCGGCGCACACGTACTTCGAGCGGTTCAACGACTTCAGCGCGTGGGGGCCGGTGGAGCGCGGCACCGTGCCGACGGCGGTGGCGGTGTTCCCGACCGACTATTCGGTGCGGCCGCTGGCCGAGCGGGTGCACAACGTGGTGAGGTGGTCGGAGTTCGGCCACGGCGGCCACTTCGCCGCCCTGGAGACGCCCGACGTGCTGATCTCCGACCTGCGCGCGTTCTTCCGCTCCCTCTCCTGACCCGGGCCCCTCTGCCCCCTTGCCCCGTTCTTCGCACGACCGACTCCGCGCGCCACCCTTTGGCCCCGCACTTCATGGCGTCTCACCGGCAAGAACGATCTCCATCTGATCACCGCACCGGCCACATAGGGCGTCAGCAGGCACAGGAGAGGTGATCATGTGAAATATGGGCCTTGACCGCCAGTCACCCGGTCAAGGAGGCATATGGTCTGGGCCGCCCTCTGATGCTGCTACTTTGGTGCGCGGTGCGCCGGGAAGCCTGGTCGGCTCGGACTGTCGGCTGTGCTTTCTCGCGGGGGCGTTCCACGGTGAGTGACGCGTATGGCGGTGATCGATGATGGCAGCGGCGCCGCCGTTCTTAGCTCGATTCCGGCATCCCACCCAGGTGGTGGCCACGGCCTTCGGGCTGGCCATCGGGATCGGCACGGCCCTGTTGTCCCTGCCCGTCGCCACCACGGCCGGTGAGTCGGCCGGCTGGGTGACGGCGATGTTCACATCCGCCTCGGCCGTCTGCGTGACCGGGCTGGTGCTGGTCGACACCGAGGCGCACTGGTCGGTCTTCGGCGAGCTGGTGATCGCCGGGCTGGCCCAGGTGGGCGGGCTGGGCATCATGACCATGGCCACGCTGTTCACCCTGCTCCTCTCGGGGCGGCTGGGGCTGCGGGCCAGGATCGCGGCCCAGGCGGAGACCAAGACGCCGAGCATGAGCGACGTGCGCCAGCTGGTGCGCAAGGTGGTCGTGTTCAGCCTCGCGTGCGAGGCCGTCTTCGCCGTCGTGCTCACCGGGCGCTTCCTCATCGGGTACGGCGAGCCTTTCGGGCGCGCCCTCTACCTGGGCGGCTTCCACGCGGTCACGTCGTTCAACAGCGCCGGGTTCACGCTCTGGCCGGACAGCCTCATGCGGTTCGTCACCGACCCGTGGATCTGCCTCACCGTCTCGATCGCGGCCATCGTCGGCGGCCTGGGCTTCCCCGTGGTGTTCGAGCTGGCCCGCCACTGGCGGCACCCCCGCAAGTGGACGATCCTGACCAGGATCACCGTCGGGACGACCGTCATCCTGCTGGTGCTCGGCACGCTGATCTTCCTGGTCACCGAGTGGCGCAACCCGAGGACGCTGGGACAGCTGGACGACTCGACCAAGCTGCTGGCCGCGTTCTTCACCTCGGTCATGCCGCGCTCGGCCGGTTTCAACGTCCTGGACATCTCCCAGATGTACCCGTCGAGCTGGCTGGCCACCGACGTGCTGATGTTCATCGGCGGCGGCAGCGCGGGCACCGCGGGCGGCATCAAGGTGACCACGTTCGGGATGCTCGCCTTCATCATCTGGGCCGAGATGCGCGGCGAGAGCCGGGTCAACATCGGCCACCGGCGGCTGCCGGAGACCACCCAGCGTCAGGTGATCACCATCGCCGTGATGGGCGTCGGGCTGGTCACCGTCTCGACGTACATCCTGCTGGCGCTCACCCCGCACGGGCTGGACCAGGTGTTGTTCGAGGTGGTCTCGGCGTTCGGCACGGCAGGGCTGTCCACCGGCATCACGGGTAGCGTGGGACCCGCCGGTCACGTGCTGCTGGCCGTGCTGATGTTCATCGGCAGGATCGGCCCGCTCACCCTGGGGTCCGCGCTGGCGCTCAACCGGCGCGCCCGCCGTTACGAGCTACCCGAGGAGCGAGTCATCGTTGGCTGAGTACACAAGCAACCCGGTCGTCGTCATCGGGCTGGGCCGGTTCGGCAGCTCGCTGGCGCTGGAGCTGACCCGGCGCGGCACCGAGGTCCTGGCCATCGACAACCGGCCCAAGATCACGCAGGCGCTGGCCGGCCAGATCACCCAGATCGCGACCGCCGACGCCACCGACATCGACGCGCTGCAACAGCTGGGCGTGGCCGACTTCTACCGGGCGGTCGTGGCCATCGGCAGCGACATCGAGTCCAGCATCCTGACCACGTCGCTGCTGATCGAGCTGGAGATCAACGACATCTGGGCCAAGGCGATCAGCACCCAGCACGGCCGCATCCTCAGCCGCATCGGCGCCCACCACGTCGTCTTCCCGGAGCACGACATGGGCGAGCGGGTCGCACACCTGGTCAGCGGGCGGATGCTGGACTACATGCAGGTGGACGAGAACTTCGCGCTGGCCAAGACCAAGCCGCCGAAGGAATACGTCGGCCTGCCCCTGGGCGAGTCCAACCTGCGGCGCAAGTACGGCGTCACGATCGTCGCCGTCAAGGCCCCCGGCGAGGACTTCACGTACGCCACCGCCGACACCGAACTGTCCTACGGCGACGTCATCCTCGTGTCGGGGCGCACGGAGCAGGTCGAGCGCTTCGCCGAGCTGCCCTGACGACCGGATCCCCGGGAACCCGGGGGCTCCGCCGCGAGTTGGCTAGGCTGGAAGTGGAGGCATCGATGCGCGCACGCGATCTCGCCGTCGAGTTCCCGACGGTCACGCTGGACAGCCCGGCGCTGGACGCCGCCAAGCTGCTGGCCGAGCAGGATCTCCCCGGCCTCATCATCGTCGACGACGATCGGCGGCCGCTCAGCATCCTGCCCGGCACCCAGGTGCTGCGACTGGCCGTCCCGCCCTACTGCCAGGACGACCCGGCGCTGGCGCGGGTGGTGGACGAGGCCCACGCCGACCTGTTCCTGCGCCGGCTGGGTGACAAGACCGTCCGCGAGTGCCTGCCCGAGCAGCCGCGGGAGCTGCCGGTGGCCGACATGAAGGCGACCGTGCTGGAGCTGGCGGCGCTCATGGCCCGCACGCGCAGCCCGCTCACCGCGGTCGTGGACGGCGAGGGGCGGCTGGCGGGGGCGGTCACGCTGCAGTCGCTGATGGACCACGTGCTGGAGCTGTGATCCGGTCCAGGCTCCTGTCCCCGTCCGCCGAGCGTGTCGCCCGGCCTTCCCCGCCGGACGTCGTAGGGTGGTCGCATGGCGAAGACCGCGGCACGACAGCCCGTACCCACCCGGCGGGCCGACGCGGAGCGCAACATCGCCGCGATCCTCGAGGCCGGCACCCGGCTGCTCAGCTACGACCCGGGCGCCAGCGTGGCCGACATCGCCAAGGCCGCCGGGGTGGGCCGGGTCACGCTGTACGGGCACTTCCCGTCGCGGGAGGCGCTGGTGGACGCCGTGCTGGACCACGCGGGCGGCGTGGCGGACACGGTGCTGGAGGATCCCTCGATCGACACGGCCCCGGCGCCCGAGGCCATGGCGGGGCTGCTGCGGTCGTCGTGGGAGATCCTCGACCGGCACCGCCGCCTGTTCGTGGCCGCTGACCGGGTCATGGCCACCGAGCGGATCAGGGAGCACCACGACCGGCCGCTGCGGCGGGTGGAGCGGCTGATCGCGCGCGGGCAGCGGGAAAGTGTGTTCCGCACCGACCTGCCGCTGCCCTGGCTGGTGACGACGTTCTTCGCGATCATCCACAGCGCCGCGCAGGAGCGGGAGGCTGGCCGGCTCGCGGCCGACGAGGTGGAGCGGGTGCTGGTCACGACGATGCTGTCGCTCCTGACGTCCGGCGTGCGGTCCCGGCCCGAGTAGCGGGCCGCCCTCCTTCTCCTGGTTCTTCGAGGCCGGGCCGCTCGGCCCCGAGATGTCTCACCTCAATCGCGTGCGCCGACGTAGGCCGCGAGGTGCTCGCCGGTGAGGGTGGAGCGGGCGGCGACGAGGTCGGCGGGGGTGCCCTCGAAGACGATCCGGCCGCCGTCGTGGCCGGCGCCGGGGCCGAGGTCGATGATCCAGTCGGCGTGCGCCATGACCGCCTGGTGGTGCTCGACGACGATGACCGACTTGCCGGAGTCGACGAGCCGGTCGAGCAGGCCGAGCAGCTGCTCGACGTCGGCGAGGTGAAGGCCGGCGGTCGGCTCGTCGAGGATATAGATGCCGCCCTTCTCGGCCATGCGGGTGGCGAGCTTGAGCCGCTGCCGCTCGCCCCCGGACAGCGTGGTGAGCGGCTGGCCCAGGCTGAGATAGCCGAGCCCGACGTCGGCGAGCCGGGTGAGGATGGCGTGCGCGGCCGGCGTGCGCGCCTCGCCGGCGCCGAAGAACTCCCGGGCCTCGGCCACCGACATCGCGAGCACCTCGCTGATGTCGCGACCGCCGAGGTGGTAGTCCAGCACCGACGGCTCGAACCGCTTCCCCTCGCATTCCTCGCACGTGCTGGCCATGCTGGCCATGAACCCCAGATCTGTGTAGACGACGCCGACGCCGTTGCAGGTGGGGCAGGCCCCCTCGGAGTTGGCGCTGAACAGCGCCGGCTTCACACCGTTGGCCTTCGCGAACGCCTTGCGGATCGGGTCGAGCAGTCCGGTGTACGTCGCCGGGTTGCTCCGTCGCGAGCCGCGGATCGGGGTCTGGTCGATCGACACCACACCCGCGCCGGCGGGGATCGACCCGTGCACGAGCGAGCTCTTGCCGGAGCCGGCGACGCCGGTGACCACGACCAGCACTCCGAGCGGGATGTCGACGTCGACGTCGCGCAGGTTGTGCGTCGCCGCGCCCCGGATCTCCAGCTTCCCGGTGGGCGTCCGCACCGACTCCTTGAGTGCGGCCCGGTCGTCGAGGTGACGGCCGGTGACGGTGTCGCCGGCCCGCAGCCCCTCGACGGTGCCCTCGAAGCAGACGGTGCCGCCCGCCGCGCCGGCGCCGGGGCCGAGGTCGACGACGTGGTCGGCAATCTTGATCGTCTCGGGCTCGTGCTCCACGACGAGCACCGTGTTGCCCTTGTCCCGCAGCCGCTGCAGCAGGTCGTTCATCCGCTGGATGTCATGGGGGTGCAGGCCCGTGGTGGGCTCGTCGAAGACGTACGTGGTGTCGGTGAGCGAGGAGCCGAGGTGGCGGATCATCTTGACGCGCTGCGACTCGCCGCCCGACAGCGTGCCCGACGGCCGGTCGAGCGACAGATAACCCAGCCCGATCTCCACGAACGAGTCGAGCGTCCGCTGCAGCGCGGCGAGCAGCGGCGCCACCGACGGCTCGTCGAGACCGCGGACCCATGCGGCCAGGTCGCTGATCTGCATCGCGCACGCGTCGGCGATGTTGACCCCGCCGATCCTCGACGACCGGGCCGCCTCGCTGAGCCGGGTGCCGTCGCACTCGGGACAGGTGGTGAAGGTGACCGCCCGGTCCACGAACTCCCGGATGTGCGGCTGCATCGCCTCCCGGTCCTTGGAGAGGAACGACTTCTGGATCTTCGGAATCAGCCCCTCGAAGGTGTAGTTGACCCCCTCGACCTTCACCTTGGTCGGCTCCCGGTAGAGGAAGTCGTGCATCTCCTTCTTGGTGAACTCGCGGATCGGCTTGTCCGGGTCGAGGAAGCCCGACTCGGCGTAGATGCGCACGGTCCACCAGCTGTCCGACTTCCAGCCGGGGATGGTGAACGCGCCCTCGGCGATCGACTTGGAGTCGTCGTAGAGCTGGGTGAGGTCGATGTCGGAGACCGCGCCCCGGCCTTCGCAGCGCGTGCACATGCCGCCGGTGCGGGTGTAGGTCGCCTTCTCCGCCTTGCTGCTGGAACCGCGTTGGACGGTGATCGCACCGCTCGCCCGGACCGAGGCGACGTTGAAGGCGAACGCGCTGGGCGGGCCGATGTGCGGCTGCCCGAGCCGGCTGAAGAGGATGCGCAGCATCGCGTTGGCGTCGGTGGCGGTGCCGACGGTGGAGCGGGGGTCGGCGCCCATCCGCTCCTGGTCGACGATGATCGCAGTGGTGAGCCCTTCGAGTACGTCGACCTCGGGCCGCGCCATCGTCGGCATGAAGCCCTGCACGAAGGTGCTGTAGGTCTCGTTGATCATCCGCTGCGACTCGGCGGCGATCGTGCCGAACACCAGTGAGCTCTTGCCCGAGCCGGAGACGCCGGTGAACACCGTCAGCCGTCGCTTCGGGATCTCGACGCTGATGTCCTTGAGGTTGTTCACGCGCGCGCCGTGCACGCGGATCAGATCGTGGCTGTCGGCAACGTGCAGCGCAGGCGACTGCGTGTCCGTCGTCGTGGCCATGCTCATCGTGTCTCCATCTGGTAGGACGGCGCCGCCGTCGGCGTCACCTGGCTGGATCTGACCAGCTTCGAGCAGTGGGTCTGTCATCTCGCCGGCGCGGTCGCGACGACGCTGATGTCCATGGAGGTCACCCTATGTGTGGCTCCGTGACCGCGCTTCTCGAATCCTGCTCAGTCGCGTCACCCGGCGCGGGAGAGGCCCGCGCGGCGCAGGACGTACGTGGCGAACGCCTGCAGCGCGTCCTCGTCCCAGGCGTGCCCGTCGGTCTCCCGGTCCTCCGCCGGGACCGGGCGGGCGCTGCGGTAGCAGCTCAGCGCCTGCCGGACGATCGGCCGGAGCGGCTGCGGGAGCTCGTCCAGTGCCCAGGCGGCGCCTTCCTCCTTGCTGGGCACGGTCGCTGGGCCGCCGTCGAGGACCGCGAGCACCCGGCACGCGTTGAGCACGCCGTAGTAGGGCGACCGCGGCAGCCGTTCCATGGCCCACGCGAGGTCGTCGGTGATGGCCGCCACGTAGTCGTCCCGTGGCACGGGCGCGAACACGGTCTCGGCGGGCGGGCCGAGCAGGGTGACACCGCGTTCCCTGGCGACCGTGATGTGGGCGGCCAGGTCCGGGTCGGCGCGCGGCGCGTCGTGGTCGACGCCGCCCGCGAGGATGTCAGCGGTCCACATGGAGGAGCAGTGGACCTCGTAGGGGCGCGGATGCTGGTGTGTCGCGGCCTGCTCGCGGCTCAGGACGGACACCTCCAGGTCGCCCGGGACCGGGCGGTCCGCGCTCCTCAGGGCGAGGGCGCGGGCGACGCTCGCCCGCTGCGTCGCCGTCAGCGAGCCGGGGGTCACGAGCAGCAGGTCCAGGTCACTCTTGGCGCGGTGGTAGCAGCCCATGGCCAGCGATCCGTGGAGGTAGGCGCCCAGCAGGGGGACGCCTACCGCGTCGAGGGTGCCGGTGACGTGGTCGCGGATGTCGGGGTCGCAGTCGGCCCACGACTGGGGGCGGTCCGGCTCGTGATCGGGCCACGACCGCGGGCGGCCCGGCTGATGATCAGGCCCGGACAGTGAGCCGTCAGGCTCATGATCGGAGACGTCCGGCACGGGGTTCACGCTAGTGCCGGTCGAGGGCGCTGGGCGAACGGGTTTCCGCGCCGCCGTCCTGCTCTCTCGCGCCGCCCTCCCTCTTCCGCGTGCCGCCGCCGTCCCACTCCCGGACGTTCCCGCCCGTCCAGCGGTCCAGGAGCTCGGCGTCGTGGCTGATGGCGAGCACCCCGGCCCCCGTCCGCTCCCGGTAGGCCTCGATCCTGTGGACGAGGTGGGCCTGGGTGGAGGCGTCCAGCATGGTGGTCATCTCGTCGCAGATCAGGTAGCGCGGTTCGAGGGCGAGGGCGCGCGCCACGCACGCCCGCTGGAGCTGGCCGTCCGAGACCTCGTGCGGGCGGCGTCCGTGCAGCTCCGAGGTCAGGCCCAGCTCTTCGGCCAGCCGGTACGCCCGGTCCACGGGACGCCGGGTGGCCCGCAGCGGTTCGGCGATCACGTCCAGGAGCGTGAAGCGGGGGTCGACGGCGAGCCGGGGCTGCTGGAAGATCAGCCCGATGGAGGTGCGCTGCGGCGCCCGGTGCCGCCAGCCGCGTACCGCCCGGCCGTCGATGGCGACCGCGCCCGCGGACGGGCGCAGCAGCAGGGCGAGCACGCGGGCCAGCGTGGACTTGCCGCACCCGCTCGGGCCCGCGAGGCCGAGGACCTCGCCGGGGCGCACGGACAGCGTCACGCCGTCGAGGACGCGGTGGCGGCCGAAGGAGACGGCGATGCCGGTGGCCTCAAGCATGGTGGCAGGCCACCCCGTTCATGATCGGCTGCTCGTCGCACGCGGCGGTGGCCAGCGTGCAGCGGGGCCGGAAGGCGCAGCCGTCCGGCAGGCGGGTGAGTTCGGGCGGCTGGCCGGGGATCGGCACGAACCCGCGCGACGGCAGGGCGTCCAGCAGGCCCTTCGCGTACGGGTGCCGGGGTCCGGCGAAGAACTGCCGCGCTTCGGCGAGCTCGACGACGCGGCCGGCGTACATGACGGCGAGGTCGTCGGCCACCTGCTCGGCGGCGCGCAGATCGTGCGTGATGACCAGGACCGCGCGGCCCTCGTCGCACAGGCGGCGCAGCTCGGCCATGGTCGCGTCCACGAGCGGCCGGTCGAGGCCGGTGGTGGGCTCGTCGGCGACGATCAACGGCGGGTCGCCGGCCAGGGCAAGCGCGTTGGCGACGCGCTGGGCCATGCCGCCGGACAGCTGGTGCGGGTAGCGGTCGAGGTCGTGCGGCCGCAGCCCGGCCCGTTCGGCGACGGCCTCCGGCGTCTCCGGGCGGCCCAGCTCCCGCAGCGTCTCGGCCAGCTGGGCGCGGGCCGTGCGAACGGGGGTGAGATGGGCCGCGGGGCTCTGCGGGACGAGCCCGATCAGGCGTCCGCGCACCTGCCTGGCCAGCACCTTCTCCGGCGCCGCCACCAGGTCGATCATCCTGCCGCCACCGGCCGCCGGCGCGTCTCCCGTGACCCCGGCCCCGGCCTCCGACGCAACCGGCCCGGGAACGTCCGGCGCGGCGACCGGCCTCTCCCGCCGGCCGCGCGTCGCCGCATCCCCCCGCGCGGCGGTGCCGTGAGCCCGCCTGGCCTCGACGTCCGGCACGCGTCGCCCGGCGACCGCCACGCCCTGTCCGGGGACGGCGGCGTCCGATACGGCCTGTCCGGCGAGCGCCGCCTCCTCAAGGGCACCCTGCGGAACCGTGGCGCTCCGAGAGGGCTGGGGGCGGTCGGCGACGGCCGGATCATCCGGTGGGCCGTGCCAAGTGTGGCCGCCGGTGGCCTCCTCGTCCAGCGGGCCGTGCCGGACATGACCGCCGGCGGCATCCAGGTCCGGCAGGCCGTGCCGGGCGTGGCCGCCGGCGGGATCCGGGGCCGGGAGGTCGAGCCAGGCGTGGCCGGTGACGGTGGCGTTGGCCGGAAGGAGGCCGAGGAGGGCGTGGGCCATGACGGACTTGCCGCAGCCGGACTCCCCCACCAACGCCAGGCAGCGCCCCTCCCGCAGCTCGAAGCGGGCGTCGGTGACCGCGTGCACGGTCGCGCCCGGCAGGTGAAAGCGTACGGAGAGCCCGTCCACACGCAGTCTCACAACATCAGCTCCGATCTCCAGCGCGGGTTCGCGCGGTCGCGGACGTACTGGGCGAGCGCCGACACCGCCAGCGTGGGCACCACGATCAGCAGCCCAGGGAAGAGACTGGACCACCAGTCGCCGGCCAGCAGCGACCGCTGCCCATCGTTGATCATGTTGCCGAGCGAGGCCAGGTGGGCGGGCAGCCCGAGGCCGAGGAAGCTCAGCGCGGTCTCGTGCCAGATGGCGTGCGGGATCATCAGCACGGTGGCCAGCAGCAGCTGCGGCGCCAGGTTGGGCAGGAAGTGCCGGCGCACGACGCGGAGCCGGCCGGAGCCGCCGGAGATCGCGGCGTCCACGAACGGCCGCCCGCGCAGCGACAGCACCTCCGACCGGACGATCCTGGCGGCCGTCGTCCAGTGGGTGACGGCGACGGACACGATCACCGCGGTCGCGCTGGGCGCGAACAGCGCCACGATGAAGACGCCGAACAGCAGGTGCGGCAGGGAGTTGAAGCCGTCCACGACCCGCATGAGGATCCGGTCGGCGAGCCCGCCGGCCGCCCCCGCCGCCAGGCCGACGAGCCCGCCGATCACGACGCTGCCGACCGCCGCCACGAGCCCGACCACGAGCGAGACCCGCAGCCCGTAGATCGAGCGGATCAGCACGTCCCGGCCGACCTCGTCGGTGCCGAACGGATGCGCGGGCGACGGTGGGAGCCCCGCGGCGCGCAGGTCCACGAGCTGCTGGTCGAGCTGGACGATCAGCGGCACCAGCACCACGGCCAGGACCAGCACGGCCAGCGTGCCCAGCGCGAGGCGGTGACGGCGGGCGGGCCGCCTCGCCCTCCGGCCGGATCGGCCCGGCCACGCCCGCCGCCACGACTGTGAGATCGCCATCAGCTCACCCCGAGCACGCGGACGCGCGGGTCGGCCACGGTGTAGGCCAGGTCGGCCAGCAGGTTCCCGGCCACCACCGCGAGCGTGGCCAGCAGGGTGAGCGCCGCCAGCAGCGGGAAGTCCACCGCCAGCGCGGCCTTGATCGTGGTCCCCGCCACCCCGGGCCAGGAGAACACGGCCTCCACCAGGATCGCTCCCGTCACCAGCTCGGGCACCCGCGCCCCCATGATCGTGATGAACGGCAGCAGCGCCGACCGCAGCGCATGCCGCACCAGCACCGTGCGACCGCGCAGCCCGCGCGCCCGCGCCCCGGTCACGAAGTCCTCCCGCAGCACGCCGATGACCGACTCCCGCACGAACAGCAGCAGCCACGACGACTGCGAGAACGCCAGCACCGCCACCGGCAGCACCATGTGCCGCAGCAGGTCCGGCACGGTGACCGTGGTGGCGGCGGCGTCGGTGAGGCCGCCGGCGGGCAGCCAGCCGAGCGACACGGAGAACACCCAGATCGCCAGCAGCCCGACCCAGAAAACGGGTGCCGCCTCGGTGGTGAACGCCGTTCCGGTGATCAGCCGGTCCAGCCAGGAGTCGCGCCGCCAGGCGGACAGCGTGCCGATGGCCAGCGCGGCGGCCAGCATGACGACCAGCGCGCATGCGACGACGAGCAGCGTCCAGCCGAGCCGCTCGCCGATCACCTGGGCGACCGGCAGCCGCATCGACCGCGACTCGCCGAGGTCGCCGGCCAGCAGGTTGCCGAGCCAGGTGGCGTATTGCTCGATGAGCGGCCGGTCGAGGCCCCAGTTGGCCCTGATCTGGGCCATGATCTCGGGGCTGGTGACCATGGCCCGCTCCCCCAGGTACTGGCGTACCGGGTCGAACGGGGACGCCTTGGCCAGCGCGAACATCCCGGACGTCACGGCCAGCAGCAGCGGCACGGCGAAGGCCAGCCGCCACGCCACGATTCTGATCCAGGTCACGAGGCGGGCTTCCAGTTCACGACGGTGCCGAGCAGGCCGCCGGTGGCGTGCTCGTGCGGCTCGACGCCGACGGTGACGCCGGTCCACTCGCCGCGTACGACGTAGGTGTGCTTCAGGTAGACGAGGTACAGCCAGACGGCGTCGTCGCTGATGCGCCGCTGCACCTCGTCGTACGCCTTCTTGCGGGCGGCCGGGTCGGCCGTGCGCCGCCCCTCCTCCAGCAACCGGTCGACCTCGGGGTTGTCGTAACGGCCCGGGTTGAAGTAGCCCTGGCCGGCGTAGGAGGAGTGGAACAGCTCGTAGTTGGTGTAGTCGGGGTCGAACGGGGTCCCCCAGCCCATGATCAGCGCGTCCTGGGACATGCGCTGGTCGATGGCGTCCCAGTCGAGCCCGGCCAGCCGGACGTCGATGCCGATCTGCTTGGCGTCCGAGGCCACGGCCAGCGCCAGCTCCTTGCGGAGCGAGTCGCCCGCCGGGTACATGAGCGTGAACCTGGCGGGCGTGCCGTCCTTGACGCGGATGCCGTCAGGGCCCGCCCTCCAGCCGGCCTCCTCCAGTGTGGCGACGGCCTTGGCGCGGTCGGGTGAGGCGGAACCGGTCACGGCCGGGTTGTGCCACGTGGTGCCGGGCGCGATCGGCCCGAACGCGGGGGTGCCGGAGCCGGCCAGGATGGCCGACACCATGGCGGCGCGGTCCACGGCCAGGCTCAGCGCCCTGCGGATGGCCAGGTCGCCGGTGACGGGCCGCTCCAGGGGGAACATCACACCCCGGTAGTCGGCGCTGGGCGCCTCGTGCACGGTGACCTCCGGCTGGTTCCTGAACCGGGCGACGGCCTTGGGGGGCAGCTCCGTGGCGGTGAACTCGCCCGCCGCCATCCTGGTGGCCCGCGCGTTGTCGTCGGAGGTGTACGCCAGCACCAGGCTCTTGATCGCGGGTTTCTCCCCCCAGTACCGGTCGTTGGCCTTCAGTGTGATCTTGTCTCCCTTGGTCCAGGACACGAAGGCGTACGGGCCGGTTCCGACGGGCGTGCCGGACAGGTCCGACCCGGAGGGGACGATGCCGAGCGTGGCGCGTTGCAGGATGGGCGCGTACGGGTGCTTGAGGCGGAAGACGACCGTGCGCGGGTCGGGCGCCTCGACCTTCTCGATGGCGGCGTAGTCGCCCCTGATCGGCGAGTTGTTGGCGGCCTTCAGCACCTGCTCGTACGTGTAGGCGACGTCGGCACTGGTCAGCTGCTTGCCGTCGTGGAAGGTGACGCCCTGCCGGAGCGTGAACCGCACCTCCTTGCCGGCCGCCTCGGGCAGCGCCTCGGCCAGCGCGGGCTGCAGCCGCAGGTCGGGGGTGCGCCGCACCAGCCCGTCGTACAGCAGCGAGCCGCCGTCCGGCGCGTAGCCGAGCACCGGGTTCAGCGTGTCGGGCTCCGACCCCAGCCCGAGCACGGCCGTGTCCTGCGGCGCCGGGCCTGCGGCGGGCTGCGAGGGAACCGAACAGGCGCCCAGCGCCAGGACGAACACCCCGAACAGTGCGAATCTTCGCCTCATGAGGGCGACCTTAGAGCTAAGCTATGGCTATTGCAAGAAGGTCGCAATAGCGAGCCCTCGGCAAGCCGCCTCGAGGGCGAGCCGGCCGGGAAACCCGGACGGGGTAAGATCGATACGATGATCGCGGTTTTCGTCTTCGACCCGCCCTCGCAGGTCGGGCGTTTCTTCACCCCCGAGCTGCTGGCGGAGCTGCGCCGGCACGTCGAGATCGACCCGGAGCTGGTCCTGACCGGCTACGACGACCCGGCGCTGGCGCGGGCGGAGATCCTCATCACCGGCTGGGGCGCCCCGACGCTGGACGCCCGCGCCCTGGCGGGGGCGCCCAATCTGCGCTACGTCGTGCACACGGCCGGCACGGTGAAGTGGCTCGCCGGGCCGGAGGTGTTCGCCCGCGGGATCCAGGTCAGCTCCCAGGCCGCGGCCAACGCCGTCCCCGTGGCGGAATACACCCTGGCGATGATCCTGCTGGCCAACAAGCAGGTGTGGCAGCTGTCGCGCGCGTACACCGAGAGCCGGCGCGCGCCAGGCCTCGACACGATCTGGTCGGCGGGCGGCAACGCGGGCCGCACCGTGGGCGTGATCGGCGCCTCCGCCGTCGGCCGCAAGCTCCTGGAGCTGCTGCGCCCCTTCGACCTGCACGCCCTCCTGTACGACCCCACCCTCGACTCCGCCGACGGGCTGGACGCCGAGCTGGTGGAGCTGCCGGAGCTGATGGCCCGCAGCGACGTGGTCACCATCCACGCCCCGGCGCTGCCCGAGACCCGCCACCTGGTCGGCGCGGACCAGATCGCGCTGATGCGGCCCGGCGCCACCCTGATCAACACCGCCCGGCCCTCGCTCGTGGACCAGGACGCGCTCACCAAGGCCGTGGCACGCGGCCACATCTACGCCGTGCTGGACGTGATCGAGCCGGACGACGCCCTGTTCACGCTGCCCGGAGTGCTGCTGACGCCGCACGTGGCCGGGTCGGTCGGCACCGAGCTCCACAGGCTGGCCGCGGGCGCGGTGGCGGAGGTCGCGAACATCGCGGCCGGGCGGCCGCTGCGCCACGCGGTCGATCCGGCGACGCAGCACCTCAAGGCGTGACCGTCCCGGTCAGGCACCGATGGCCGCGCGGAGCATCGGCAGCGCCCGCTCCAGCGCGCGCTCCCAATACGGGAAGGTATGCGTGCCCGCGCCGTAGAAGTCTGTGGTGATCTGCGCGCCCGCCTGCCTGGCCCGCTCCGCGAAGGTCAGCGCCTGGCCCAGCAACGCGCCCTCGAAGTCGGCCGACGCGCCGGGCGGGTCCAGCGGGCCCGGCCGGCCGTCGCCGCAGGACACGTAGAGCCGGACGTCCTTCAGCCGCCCGGCGAGCGCGGCGGGGTTGTGGGCCTCCCACACCTGCCGGTCGCGGGCCGGCTCGCCCCAGAGGGCCTCGGGGTCCTCGCCGTTCCTGCGGACGAGGTCGCGCAGGCCGCTGCGGTCGCCGGTCGTGTCCAGGACGCCCGAGAACGACGCCGCCGCGCGGAACGTGCCGGGGTGCCGCGCGGCGTACCCCATGGCGCCGAGCCCGCCCATCGACAGCCCGGCGATCGCCCGCCTGGGTCCCGCGCCGTACTCGGCCTCGATCAGCGGGATGAGCTCCCTGATGTGGTACGTCTCCCACTTCGGCCCACGGAGCCAGTCGGAGTAGAAGCCGACCTGACCGCCGTCGGGGATCACCACGATCGCCCGCATCCCGGCCGTGAGCCGCTCCGCGCCGCCCTCGTCGACCCAGACGAGGTGGCTGGGGCTGCAGCAGCCGTGCAGCAGGTAGAGCACCGGCCACGGGCCGGACCCGGGCGTCCACCCCTGCGGGAGCAGAACGCGCACGGGAGTCTCCCGGCCGAGCGCCGGGGATCGTACGGTGAGGTCGTAGCCGCGCTCACCCGCCTTCTCCCGCGCCACGATCCGCGCGCCGCCCCCGGGCTCGGAGGCCGGCGCGCCGCGTAAGACCACGACGGCGACGGCCACGACGGCCACCGCCGCGATCACGGCCAGGACGGTCCACATCCACCGCGTCCGCATGGTCGTTCATCCTCCGCGCGTCGTCGGATCGACGCCCCGCAGCATCATCCCCTGCCCGCGCGAGAGGTGCATGTCGTCGGCGGGCTGGTCCTCAGGGTCGCGGAACTGGATGAGCAGGGTCGTGCGGGCCTCGGCCGCCCGGTTGATCCCGGATCCGTGCACCGTGAGATAGCTCAGGAACAGCACGTCCCCCGCCTCGGCCTCCACGGGCACGGCGTCCCCCAGCGGCCACTGCGAGAGCGGCAGGTGCCAGCCGCCCTCCTCGATGTGCGGCAGCGGCCCGTTCCGGTGGCTGCCGGGCACGACGCGCACGCACCCCTTCTCCTCCGGCGCGTCGTCGAAGTGGAAGATGGCCGCGCCGACCCTGTGTCTGGTGTGCGGGAAGTGCGCGGCGTCCTGGTGCATGGGAAACGGCGAGCCCCTCTCCGCCGGCTTGACGAAGATCTTGGTGTGGTGGAGCTGCACGTTCTCCGACCCGATGAGGGCCGCCGCCACGTCGGTGAAGCGCGGATCGACCATGAGCCGGGCGAACGCCGCCGAGTAGAACTGCGCGTCGTGGCAGTGCCGCAGCTCGGTGGGGCGGCCGGCGAGCGCGCGGGCGCTCCCCCACGTGGGGTCCGTGCGCCGCAACCGCGCCAGCACCCCATGGCACTCCTCCCGGTACGCCCGCGCCTCTTCCCTGGTCAGCAGCCCTTTGACCAGCACGTATCCGTTGTCTTCGTAGAAACGCACCATCGATGGATCAGTCATGGACTAAGCATGCGTCCCATGCGCAGCTACTTCGAGGCTCCCGACCCGTACGAGCCGGCACCCGGCGATCCGCCCGCGGTTTTCCTGGCCGGCGGGATCACCGGGGTGGAGGACTGGCAGCGGCGGGCGGCGGCCGCGCTGGGGCCGCTCGGGGTGATCGTGCTCAACCCGCGCCGCCGGGAGTTCCCCATCGGCGATCCCGCCCAGACGCCGGTGCAGATCACGTGGGAGCACCGCCACCTGCACCTGCCCGGGGTGCTGACGATGTTCTGGTTCCCGGCGGGCGACAGCGTCCAGCCGATCGCGATGCTGGAACTGGGCGCGGCGCTGGACAACCCCGCCCGGCGGATGGTGGTCGGGGCCGACCCCGGGTACCCGCGGGTCGAGGACGTCCGCTGGCAGACGCGGCTCGCGCGCCCGGACGAGGCCGTGCACTCCACCCTGGACGACACGCTGGCCGCCGTCCGGGCGCGGCTTCCCTTCTGACGGCGCCGAGGTGATCGCCGAGCGGCGGCTCGGCACGGCGCTCGGTAACGTGACCTTGTAAAACGTTTCATTTCCTCTTTGGTGGAAGGTTCACCCTTGGACTACGCACGTCAGCCGTACCGCAGGTGCGGCCGCAGCGGTCTGCTGCTCCCCGCCGTCTCCCTCGGCCTGTGGCACAACTTCGGCGAAGGCAAACCCCTCGACAGCCAGCGCGCCATCCT
>NZ_VJYI01000009.1 GCF_008065375.1 Nonomuraea sp. SYSU D8015 | reverse complement strand
TGAACGCCGCCCTCACCCTCCCGCATCACAACGGCCGCACCGAAGGCGTCAACACCCGCACGAAGAGGATCATGCGCCAGATGCACGGCCGGGCCGGGTTCGACCTTCTGCGCCACCGCATCCTGCTTCAGTGATGATCACTTAATGCCACCACCGATTACGGGCCAGAGCCGATCACTGGACGGACCCCGGTACGGGTCGCCGAGCTGCCCGGGCACCCGTTCTTCCTGGCCACGCTGTTCCAGCCGGAGTTGGCCGGTGACGGCAGCCGCGCACCCGGTGATCTCGGCCTTCGCCGCCGCCGTCGCCCGCCACGCCGGCCGCGACGAGGCGGCCTACGCGGGCACGGCCTGACCGCCCTGACGGAAGGTCCGCACGACAGCGGGCTTGTCTTGCGGCGCCCGCCCGAGACTCACTCGTTCAGGGTGGCCACGTCATACCGGGCATGGGATGCTCCCGTGACGAATGCCCAGTAGCGGTCGCCGTAGGACCAGTGCCACCACTCCGTGGGATAGTTCACGAAACCTGTCGCCGTCATGGCGGCGACCAGGACCCGCCGATTGCGCCTCGCCTCCGCCGTGATCCCCGGCGACTCCGTGTGGCACTCCTCGCCGTACTCCGGAGGCGAGGCGTTGACCTCCGTGCCCATCGGCAGCTCTGTTCCGTCCGCGGTGCACAGCGTGACGTCGACCGCTCCGCCGACCACGTGCGGTGCGACCTCGGGCGGTGCGACGTATTTGCCCACCTCGTGGCGCAGCCGCTCCGGCGTCCACCCCGGATGTGTGCGCCGCGTCCTGGCCAGGCAGTCGGCGAAATAGCGTTCCTGCAGCGCGTACGGCCGGTATCCCTCCACGAGGAGCAACCGAAGTTCCCGCGGGAGCTGAGTCTGCGCGGCCGTCAGGCGGTCGACGACGCCGAGCCGGACGTGTGCGTAGGCGCCTTCGGGGTCGGCCAGTCGCGGGTCAACCCGGATGACCTTCTCTTCCCGAAGGTCGACGAGGGGCTCGTCGCACTCCTTCACCGGCATCGCGGCAATTCGCGGGTCGGACAGAAGCACATGCTGCGCCATAGGGCTCTCCATGGGCGATCGGCGAGGTGAGAAGAAAGGTCCTCGCAGCATGGACCAGGCCGCCACAAAACCGCTGTAATCGCCTCTACAGCGATAACTCGCCGTACTCCCGGGAGCCGTGCAGCCGGAATGTCTCCATGGCCTCGGCCTTGGTCTTCTCGGCGGCGGCGAGGTCGCCGAGGGCCTCGTACACCTTGGCCAGGTCGCGGAGGGTGCGCGCGCGGAACAGGGTGGTGCGCAGGCGCTCCCAGATCCGCAGCGCCTCCTCCAGACAGTCCTTGGACTGGTACAGCCGGCCCTCGGCCAGGTGCAACTCGCCGATCGTGCGCAGTGTGCAGGCCTCGCCGAAGGAGTCATGGAGCGTACGCAGGGCCTGCAGGGTTTCCTGCAGCAGCCGCCTGGCCTCGTCGCACCTGCCCTGACGCAGGAGTGCCTTGGCCAGCGCGCGGACGCAGTACGCCTCCAGCATCCGGTCGTCGGCCGCTTGGAAGATGGCCAGCGCGCGCCTGGCGAGGTCCTCGGCCTGGGCCCATTCGCCTCTGGCGCGGTGGTACAACGACATGCTGCGCAGCGTCAGTCCCTGGCCGCGGCGCGCGCCGGCGGCGGTGAACAGTGACAGCGCCTCCTCGAGATCGGCCCACGCGGCGGGGTAGTCCCCGGTTTCCAGGCGCACGGTGCCGGCCAATCGCCTGACGTGGGCCAGCGCCGGGGCGTCGTCCAGGCCGGCCACCAACTCCTGCGCCCTGTCGAGGAAGTGCAGCGCCTCGGGCAGGTATCCCTGCTCCCGGCAGGCGGCGCCGAGCGACGCGAGGATGGCGCCCTCACCGCGGACGTCCTTGGCCGCCCGGAACATCGACAGCGCCTGGCTGAGGTACGCACGCGACTCGGCGTACCTGTCCAGCTCGTAGTGCAGCTGCCCCAGCCCGGCCAGCAGGGTCGCCTCGCCGAGGGCGTTGTCCATGCGACGGGCCGCCGACAGCGCCGCCTCGTGAGTCCTGTGCCAGCTCGCGAACGGGTCGTCGAAGACGTACTGGTGCCCTCCGAAGGCCGTGCACGACAGCGCGGCGGTCAGTTCGACGGCGAGTTCGTCCAGATTCATCGTCGCCGCGAGCTCGACGCCGGCGGTCAGGGAGTCCTGCTCGCCGCGTAACCAGGCGTGCGGATCGGCCACCACCGACCGTGCTACCTCAGGGTCCACCGGACAGGCCAGCCGGTAGGAGGCACGCACCGAGATCAGGTAGGGAGGCGCGGTCTCGTTGATCCGCTCGACCAGCCATATCCATCCGCCCAGGATCCTGGCGACGACGGCGTTGCGCGATTCCGTGTCGTCCTCCGCCAGGGCACGCTCCTTGGCGAACAGGCGGATCAGGTCGTGCATCCGGTAACGGAGCTGTCCTGTCGGGTCCACGCCCTCGACGTCGACGAGGGAGACGTCCACGAGATGTTCCAGGATGCGTTCGGCCTCGTCCAGGTGCGTCTCCAGGGCGGAGGCGGTCACCCAGGCGGGGAAGGACGGCAGGCCCATCAGGCCGAGGCGGCGCAGCGCCGTACGAGCCTGGGGCGGCAGCAGCGCGTAGCTCAGACTGATGCCGGCCCGCACCTGCTGATCTCCGACGGTCAGCTCGTCCAGCCTGCGCCGCTCGTCGGCCAGTCGGTTGAGCAGCCACGCCAGCGGCCACTGGCGGCGTGAGGCCAGCCTGGCGCCCGCGATGCGGATGGCCAGTGGAAGCCGGCCGCACAGCTTGACGATGGCGTCGGCGGCCTGGTGGTCACCCGCCACCCTGTCCTGGCCCACGATTCGCGAGAACATGTCGATCGCCGTGTCGGGGGGAAGGACGCCGAGTTCGACGAATGTGGCCCCCGCGAGACCCACGAGCCGGTTGCGTGAGGTGACGAGGACCGCGCAGCCGGATCCGCCGGGCAGCAGCGGCCGCACCTGCGCCTCGGTCGCGGCGTCCTCCAGGACCACCAGCTTGCGCTGGGTCGCCAGCAGCGTACGGTAGCGGCCGATCCGCTCCTCCAGCGTCGCAGGCAGCCGTGTCGTGGCAGGATCGAGCTCCTGCAGCAGCCGGCCCAGGACCTCCTCGGGACCGGCCGGGGCGTCGGTCGTGCCGCGCAGCTCGAGGTGGAGCTGGCCGTCGGGGAAGTGCTCCGCGACCTCGTGGGCGACCCGCAGGGCGAGGGCCGACTTGCCCATGCCGCCGGCGCCGGAGATCACGCAGATCGGCATCGCCTCCGGCCGGGTCAGCGTCGCGCGCAACATCGCGATCTCCTCTTCCCTGCCGAGGAAGTCGGGTGGCGGCGGGGGCAATTGCCGAGGTCTTCTGCCTCGGACAGGGGCCAGTAGGGCGGGATCCGATCGCAGGATCGCCTCGTGCGCCTGCCTGAGCTCGGGCCCCGGCTCGATGCCGAGCTCCTCGATCAGGACCTGCCTGCCCTCGCGGTACACGGCGAGCGCGTCCGCCTGCCGGTCCGCACGGTAGAGCGCCACCATGAGGTCGCGGCGCAGCCGTTCCCGGGCGGGATGGAGCGCCACCAGCTCGGCCAGCTCGTCGAGGAGCTGTTCGCCCTGGCCCATCGCCAGCTCGGTGGCGATCCGCTCCTCGACGACAGTGACTTTGAGCTCGTCCAGCCGCATGGCCTCAGCACGCAGGAAGGAATCGCCGATCCCGCCGAGCGCCGGTCCCCGCCAGAGCGCCAGGGCGGCGCGGAAGCCCTCGCGTGCCTCCAGATGACGGCTCTCCCGTAAGGCCTGCCGTCCCGACGCCACGAGCCGCTCGAAGACCTGCAGGTCCAGCGCATCGGCAGGCACCTCGGCGAGATACCCGACGCGGTGCGAGACGATCACGTCGGTCGCGCCCGCGCCTGCCAGCGACCGGCGCAGCGATGCGACGTAGGTCTGCAGGACGGCCCGTGCGGTGGTGGGCGGGTTCTCGCCCCAAACCGCCTCGATGAGCCGCTCGACCGGCACGATCCGGCCGGGATCGAGCAGCAGCGCGGTCAACAGGGCACGCGGCTTGGCCCCTCCCAGCCGTACCTGCTGTCCCCCGTTCCATACCTCGACCGGGCCGAGAAGCCGGAACTGCATACGTCCTCCCCAAGGACGAGGGGCCTCATCGCACCGAGACTAAAGGTCATTTATAGGGCGCACCAGGCTCAAGTGGCACTTACAGCGAACTTGGATCGGGGCGGCCCACTCTCTCGGTGTCCGATCACGAACGACTCCGAGAGATGAGGAATCACCATGGCTGAGATTCGCGGCACAGGCAGGCGGCTCGCTGCGGGACTGGCCGCCACGACGGTCGTGGCCGCCGGCCTCACGGCTGTCACGGCCTCTCCGGCCTTCGCGGTGAGCAGGTCCACGATCGTCTCCGCCGCTCAGGGCGAGCTGAACAACGGCACCCGAAATCACGAGAGTCCGGCGGGCAGCGGATGCAACTACTACACGGGCTTCTTCCGCACTTGGAAGTCGCCGGCCGGTTGCCCCAGCTCGAGCGGGGTGCAGTGGCGCAACAGCGAATGGTGTGCCGACTTCGCCAAGTACGTCTGGCGCAAGGCGGGCGTGCCGCACGCCGACGTCGCCGAGACGAGCGGCGGCGTCCTCACCGGATGGGCCAGCTCGTTCAAGGACTACGGAAACAGACACGGGACCTGGCATACCCGGGGAAGCGGCTACACCCCGCAGCCGGGCGACGCCATCGTCTTCGACTGGAACCAGAACGGCGACATCGACCACGTCGGCATCGTCAAGAGCGCCACCGGCACCACGGTTCACACGATCGAGGGCAACAGCGGCGACAAGATCCAGGCCAAGTCGTACTCCCGGACCGACGCCGACATCGTCGGCTACAGCGCCCCGGTCAACGCCACGTCCGGCCCGGAGGTGCCACCGGCAGGCCGGGACTCGGTGGGTTACTACAACCCGGCCGACGGCAGCTTCCACCTCACCAACGACCTGGGCGAAAGTACGGGTTCTTCGGACCACGCCTGGGACACCGCCCTGGAGGCCATTCCCAACGCTGTCATCCTGACGGGCGACTGGAACGGCGAGGGCAAGGACTCCACTGGTTACTACAACCCGTCCGACGGCACCTTCCACCTCAGCGACACCCTCGGACAGGGCGGCTCCTCCCAGCACGCCTGGGACACCGCCCTGGAGAGCATTCCCAACGCTGTCATCCTGACGGGCGACTGGAACGGTGACGGCAAGGACTCCACTGGTTACTACAACCCGTCCGACGGCACCTTCCACCTCAGCGACACCCTCGGACAGGGCGGCTCCTCCCAGCACGCCTGGGACACCGCCCTGGAGAGCATTCCCAACGCTGTCATCCTGACGGGCGACTGGAACGGTGACGGCAAGGACTCCACTGGTTACTACAACCCGTCCGACGGCACCTTCCACCTCAGCGACACCCTCGGACAGGGCGGCTCCTCCCAGCACGCCTGGGACACCGCCCTCGAAACCGTTCCTGGCGCGCAGGTCCTGACCGGCGACTGGAACGGCGACGGCAAGGACTCCACCGGCTACTACGACACTCGCGACGGCACCTTCCACCTGAGCAACGCCCTGGGAGAGGGCCCCTCCAACTACGCCTGGGGCACCTCGCTGGAGACCGTCCCCAACCTCGTCATCCTCACCGGCGACTGGAACGGCGCCTGAGCGTCATGACGATCAAGACCTCGGCAGCCGCATCCGTCGCGATCGCACTGACGCGGCTGCCGAGTCCTACGCCCCAACCGGCATCAAGCTCATCGCACCAGGACATCGTCCTCTGATTCCCCGTGGAGCTCCTCATGAAGCATCGATTCCTCCTTCGCGCTGCCCTCACCGCCGTGACGCTCACCGCGGCGGCCGGACTGTCCGTCGCCCCCGCCCACGCCGACCCCTTACCGCCGGCCGGTGACGTGACCGCGGCCTACCCCGTGGCGCCCTGCGACCCCAAGGGCGTCACTTCCTCGGACAACGCCCTGGCCACCACGCTCAACGGGAAGTTGACCAAGAAAATGCGCGGATACATGACCGGCTACCAGGTCTCCTGCGCCCGCAGGATCGTCGAAACCATCCACGGCCTGGGCATGCACCCGCGGGCGGCGGTCATAGCCATCACCACGGTCATCATCGAGTCGAGCATTCAGAACATCACCCAGGAGGTCGATCACGACAGCCTCGGCCTGTACCAGCAACGCGCCTCCTGGGGAAGCAGAGCGCAGCGGCTCGACCCCGTGTGGGCCACGAAGGCGTTCATCAGCAAGATGAAGCGGGAGTACCCGAACAACGCCTGGATGAACGCACCCATCGGAGAGGTGTGCCAGTCCGTCCAGGTATCGGCCTATCCGGACCGCTACCAGCCGCAGGCCGGCGACGCGCAGATCATCGTCGACCACCTGCGGCAGCCGACGACGAACGGCCGGGACTCAGTGGGCTACTACAACCCGTCCGACGGCAGCTTCCATCTCTCCAACGAGCTGGGCGAAAGTACGGGTTCTTCGGACCACGCCTGGGACACCGCCCTGGAGGCCGTTCCCAATGCCGTCGTCCTGACCGGTGACTGGAACGGCGAGGGCAAGGACTCCACGGGTTACTACAACCCGGCGGACGGCACGTTCCACCTGAGCAACGCGCTGGGGCAGGGCTCCTCCAACTACGCCTGGGACACCGGGCTGGAGGCCATTCCCGACGCTGTCGTTCTGACGGGCGACTGGAACGGTGACGGCAAGGACTCCACGGGTTACTACAACCCGTCCGACGGCACCTTCCATCTGAGCGACACCCTGGGGCAGGGCGGCTCCTCCCAGCACGCCTGGGACACCGCCCTGGAGACCATTCCCAACGCGGTCGTCCTGACCGGTGACTGGAACGGTGACGGCAAGGACTCCACGGGTTACTACAACCCGTCCGACGGCACCTTCCATCTGAGCGACACCCTGGGGCAGGGCGGCTCCTCCCAGCACGCCTGGGACACCGCCCTGGAGACCATTCCCAACGCTGTCATCCTGACCGGTGACTGGAACGGTGACGGCAAGGACTCCACCGGTTACTACAACCCGTCCGACGGCAGCTTCCACCTGAGCAACAGCCTGGGAGGGGGCTCCTCCTCCGACTACGCCTGGGACACCGGGCTGGAGGCCGTCCCCGATGCTGTCGTCCTGACCGGCGACTGGAACGGCGCCTGACGGAGCGGTTGGCAACGCAGAGCGATGTGGCGACCGGGAATCCATCCCGGTCGCCGGCGCTCGTACGCGACGTTCTCCCTGCGGGCGTGGGCGCGATGTGCCGGGGGTGCCGGTAAGAACGCTGTTATGAGCCCCGAACGGGCTGATCTGGGCTGGTGAGAGGCAGGAAGCAGGCTGGTCACAGGCCAAACTCGTACACCACTCCCGTGGACGCAGAAGACCATGGATCGCAACAGCGTCCACTCCCAAAGCGATGCAAGTGCCGTCAGGATGGCCGCGAGGTCGGCGCGAAGTGCCCCAGGCTGCGCCGCAAGGACGGCTCGTGGAACCCCAACCACGGGACTTGGTACGGCAAGGAAGAGTTGCCGGCCGGACCTGACGGGAAGCGCGTCTATCTGCGCGTGGGCGGTTTCAAGACCGAGGCCGACCTGACCGCCTTCTACGAGAAGGCGGGGCGGTTGCTCGACATCCCCGACACAGGCCCGGAGGGTCACGAGGCGCGCATGGAGATCCTGGAGATGATCCGGGCGGCGCACCGCAAGAAGGCGTCGCTGCCGGACTATGACGAGCTGCACCGCAAGTACCGGGCTGGCCAGCCGTTGCAGGCGATGACGTTCGGCGAGTACTGGAAGACATGGAGAGAGCGGCGGAAGCGTCTGAAGGACATCCGCGAGTCCACGCTGCTCAGCTACACCTCCCACTACGAGACGTACATCCGTGAAGTGCTGGAGGACGTGCGGATGGACAAGCTGTTCGTGCCCACGGTCGAGCAGGTGTTCACCCGCATCGACGAGAAGAACGCCGAACTGCTGGCCGCCCGCGAATCCGACGACCCCGAAGTGCGCGCGTCGGTGCGTGGCAAGCGGCCGACCGGGCCCGTGACCAAGCAACGCATCAGGGCGACGCTCCGCACTGTGCTGGCCTCTGCCGAGCGGGAGCACGTCGTCTCGTTCAACGCTGCGGCGCTGGTGAAGATCGATCCCGGCAAGAAGGCGAAAGGCGTCGTGTGGACGCGGGCCCGGGAGGAGGCGTTCAATGCCGCGTACGAGAAGCGGCTCAAGGCGGAACGCGAGGCGGCATTCCAGCCCAAGAAGCGGCTGGAAAGGTTCAAGATTTGGCTGGCGACACCGCGCCCATCACCAGTGATGGTGTGGACGCCCGCCCAGCTCGGCACCTTCCTGGACTTTGCCGTCGGGGACCGGCTGTACGCCCTGTATCACTTGATCGCGTTCCGAGGCCTGCGCCGCGGCGAGGCCTGTGGTACCCGCTGGGTCGACGGTGAGTTGGATGAGGGCCTGCTGGCCACGGTCAAGCAGCTCACCAACGTCGGCGGGGAGGTGAAGGAGGGATCGCCGAAGACGGAGTCGTCGGACGCGGTGGTCGCGCTGGACAAGGTCACGGTCGCCGTCTTGCGGGCGCACAAGGCGCGGCAGAACGAGGAGCGGCTGGCGTGGGGGTCGGCGTGGACGGACACCGGCCGGATCTTCACGCGGGAGGACGGCCGCGAGCTGACGCCTGACTGGGTCAGCGAGCATTTCGAGCGACTGACGTTCGCCGCCGGTCTGCGGCCGATCCGGCTGCACGACCTACGCCACGGCGCGGCCACACTCTCCCTGGCGGTCGGCAACGACATGAAGACGACGTCGGCGATGCTGCGGCACTCGAGCGTGTCGATCACGGCCGATCTTTACGCGACGGTGCTGCCGGAAGTGGCACGGGAAGCGGCCGAAGCGAGTGCCGCTCTGGTGCCTCGGGCGGTCGCCGTAGGGGAGGCGTCCGAAACTGGCGGTCTCCCTTCGGTCTCCGTTTTGGAGGATCGCCGCCTCACGGATTCGGTGGGATCAGGGAATCCGCAGGTACATCCTGAGGTGGAAGAGTAGGGCGGGTGGGACTTGAACCCACGACCCACGGATTATGAGTCGGTTCGATTGGTACCGCTAAGTGTCGCGAGGTGACGTTTCTGATCGCTCTGTCCGCGATCATCCCCCATCATCGTGTCGGGAAGTGGTGGTTGATGTCGCGCTGTATCGCGTACGCGCGAGCAACCACCGAGCAACCACGCGTTCTTGACCATCGGCAAAATGCGCTATTTGTCCACTCCTTTGCAGGCTGCGCAGGGCCAGAACTCCGTGATGAGGCTTGAGCTTCACGGCGTTCGCGCACAGGAGCAACCATCGAGCAGCCACCAGCCACCAGCCAGCGCGGTGTTTGCGAGCCAGGTGAACCGGGCCGGGTTTCTCGGAGGCCACCTCCAACAACGAACTCGGCGCGGTTCATGGACGGTGCTCTGGCAAGATGAGAATGACGTCCGTGCCCTCCGACTTGTTCTGGCTCACGACCGGGTCGTCCGCCACGATCTCGCAAGGTACGTTGCCCTCTGCCATCGTGATCCGCACCGACACGTATGCGAACCCGACCCGCGGGATCTCATAGCAACCCCCGGCTCGCAGCGTCGCGTCGGCGGTC
The DNA here is from genome assembly GCF_008065375.1 of Nonomuraea sp. SYSU D8015. Taxonomy (GTDB): domain Bacteria; phylum Actinomycetota; class Actinomycetes; order Streptosporangiales; family Streptosporangiaceae; genus Nonomuraea. Next base: position 421,238 of record NZ_VJYI01000009.1, on the reverse strand, counting down.
CGTAGCGCCACGTTCCCGACGTATGCCGTGCCGCCGATCCGGTTCCTTCCGCAAGCGGGTCAGCACCACGCTCCTCGACAACGCAGCGGCTACGGTATGGCGGGCGACACGATCGCATCCCGACATGGTCGGGCGGGCCGTCATGAAAGGTGGCGTTCCACAAACAAACCACCGGCCGTCCCCTGTGCGGGATTTCCGGAAAGATCCTCACAGTAAGTGACTTCCGAATTACGGTGTGGCCATGGGAAGTCGCGCACAATAGCCATCATGCAGACGGCACCTTCGGGCTCTACTACTCGCAATGGGGCGTCTACCAGCTCGAACTCGACCTCCTGCCCGGCCCTGAACCCGCAACCCGGTTCGCCCGCCGCCAGCGCGAGGTGAGTTCATGGATGTGGGAGGGTGAATGCGAAGGTGCATGTCTGATCGACCATGACGAACGGCGACTGCTGCTGTTCTGTCACTGCGGCGCCGATCAGAGCTACCGGCTCGCGGCCTTGGCGACGCTCGCCCGTACCTGGCCGGGCTGGCGGGTGGAATGGGCCTATGACGGCCTTCAGCAGCTCAAGGTGGCAGCCGGCCACGCCACCGACCTCGCCGTGACAGGCTCTGCGAATCCGCAGGCGGGCGAAGAATGGTGCAACGTGCTGGTCACCGTGACCCACCAAGGTCGGACACGGGCCCTCCTCGTCGACTCGGCCGAATCGGTCATCCGCAGCGGGGCGAGAAGCCTGGACGACCACCGCTCTGTCTGGCCGACGATCACTTCCTGCCCCGGCAAGGTCGCGGCCGGTGTCCACCTCGACCTTGATGACCGGACCGCCGGGGTCTGGACCTCCTCCACGTTGCGCGGTGCCCTGCAGAACGTGGGGCAGGGGTGGCCTGGCTGGCACTGGTCGAACTGGGAGGACAGGTCAGCCGAGCAGGCGCGCCGGGTCGCCGGAGCCCTCACCGTGCCGGAGCCGGACCTCGCGGAAGGTCTGCGTGCTCTCGCGGCGGAGTTCGACAAGCATCAGGACGTGGACTTCGCCACCAAGTCGGCCTCCCTCCTGCTCGCCTTCACCGACCTTCTGTTCGCCGGTCAGCGGCACGACCGCAGCCCGATCAATGGCACGAGTGACCCTGCGAATGCGCATGCCGGCGAGGTCACCGCGTACAGGACCAGGCCGATCAGCATCGGTCCGCGGCGTCCGTACCGGTCGCTGAGCTGGCCCGCGATCAGCTGCCCGGCGGCCAGCCCGATCATGCACGCGGTGACGGTGAGCTCCGTCCGAGCCGTTGCCGCTCGAATATTGAGTTACGTGCCTTGAGTTGCGGCTATCGGCGTGGCGATGTCCGGGGGACATTGCCGGCGGGGCTGGTGCGGCCGGTGCCCGTTGTGGTGGACCAGGTACTCGCGGAGCACGAAGGTCAAGTGGCGTTCGTTGAGGATCAGGCTGGTCCAGGAGGTCACGGCGCAGGGTGCCGATGACCCGCTCGCAGATGGCGTTCATCCTCGGCGTCCGCAGTAGCGTGGTGATGACCCGCGGATCAAGAAATGCAGCTCAGCGATGCGATCGCCCAGGTCCGTAATCAGGTTGCGGGCTTGCTGCACCGTCCATGCCCCGGACGGGGTGCGCGGTCACTCCGGCCAAGTGCAGCCGTCGGGTGCCGTGCTCGATGAAGACCAGCACATACAGCCGCTTTTAGTATGACCGTCTCGACCGCTAGGAAGTCGCGGGCGATGATTGCGTGGGCCTGGGCGGTCAGGAACTGCCGCCACGTCGGTCCGGCCCGGCGGGGCGCCGGATCGACACCGGCGGCGTGCGGGATCTCCCACACGGTGGAGGCCGCTATCACGTAGCCCAGGCGCGCCAGCTCACCGTGGATTCTCCGGTGCCTTCAGGTCGGGTTCTGCTGCGCCATCCGCACGATCAGTGCTTTGACCGGCCGACGAGTGCAAGGGCGTCCCGGGTGTCGTCTGTCGGTGAAGGTCCACTTACGCCTCACGAGGGTGCGATGCCAGCGTAAGATCGTCGCCGGGGTGACCGGGAACACCTCCGGCTACTGGCGACGGCGGATCAGCCGCGACAATGCCGGCGCAGGACGGTATCCGGCCGGACGAGAAGCCGCAGTCGGTGCAGAATCTCGCGGGGCAGCGAGGCCAGGAGAGCGGCAAGAGAGGCCCGGTCCTCGGGGGCGAATCTCACCCTGGTGTCGGCGACGAGTTGCCGTTCGAGGACGGTGATCAATCGTCGGCAGGCGCAGAGTTCGCGTACCTCGGCGATGAGCGGCACCTTGCGAGCTCGCTTGCCCTTGGTGCCCTTGTCGGCCAGGCCGCCGGGGCTTCGTGTGGTGTGCCTGCGCACGATCCAGGTCGCGCTCGGCGCGCGCCTACAGGCCTACGTCGAAAGCGGCCGTATCCGCCTGGTGACCGGCTTCTTCACTCACGCCATCGAACGCGACGGCGCACAGGTACGGATGATCAGCCGCCCGGACATGTACTTGGCGCTCACCCAGTTCTACGCGGTGGCGCTCTGCCCGCACGTCATGCACAGCGCCTACGGCGACCGCCTCGACGCCGACTTCACGAAACAGCTCATCACCACGGGCGTTGACATGTTCCTGACTTACTACCGCGCAAAGCCGCTGGATTAGGACACCACTCCGCCTCCCCGGGCGTCACGTCCTGAATGCGGGCCTGAATCCTCCACACGTCGCCGAAGGCCGACGAGCCGAGCCCGCTTTTTAGTTCAGGAGCTTTGGAAGCAGCGCGGCCAAGGGCAGGGAAGGGTTGAATTCGGCCTCATGGCTTTCCGGGAGCCTTGCCCTGAAACTTTCAATATGTTTCCAGGCTGAACGATGCGATACGTGCCAGCAAAACGGCATGGGAGCGCCGCCCGTCACGTCAGAGGAGCGAGCCGCGCCTTGACGGGACCTGCATGCCTCGTATTTGCTCCGTCGCATCACCACCCATCGGCAGGAACGGGCGCGGCAAAGCGATGTAAACGATGACACGGTTTTCCGTCATGCCCTCCAATCACGCCAGTTCCGCACGGATGAGAGGACTGATCCAGCTCATGTTAACGCTAACCGAGGCCCTGGCGCCGCCCTCTCGGCGGTGCGACAGGCAGGTGAGTGACGTTGCGACGTAAATCCGTCTTCGCCGCTGTCACGGTCGCGGCGCTTCTCGTGGTGGCCACCGGTGGTACGGCGCTGAGCAGCAGCGAGACCACGTCACGCACGGCGAGCGCCGCCGCGGCGACGCCAGGATGCGGCAAGACTCCAACGCTCAGAAGTGGCACGCACTCGATTCAGAGCAGCGGCCGCACTCGTTCCTTCATCTTGAGAATTCCCGACAACTACAACAACAACAACCCCTACCGGTTGATCTTCGGCTTCCACTGGCTCAACGGCACCGCCAACGACGTCGACACGGGCGGGAGCAGCGGATTCACCTGGTCTTACTACGGGCTCAGGCAACTGGCGAACAACACCGCGATCTTCGTTGCCCCCCAGGGCCTGAACAACGGCTGGGCCAACTCCGGCGGCGAAGACCTGACCTTCGTCGACGACATGCTCAGGCTGATCGAAGCAGACCTGTGCGTCGACACCACGCAGCGGTTCGCCGGAGGCTTCAGCTACGGCGGCGGCATGAGCTACGCCCTGGCCTGCGCCCGGGCGACGGTCTTCCGCGCCGTCGCGGTCTACGCCGGCGCACAACTCAGCGGATGCAGCGGCGGCACCCAGCCCATCGCCTACATCGGGCTACACGGCCTCAGGGACAACGTCCTCAACATCTCTCAGGGCCGGTCGCTGCGCGACAGGTTCGTCAGGAACAACGGATGCACTCCCCAAAACCCCCCCGAGCCGGCACAGGGCAGTCTGACGCACATCGTCACCGCCTACTCGGGATGCCGATCCGGGTACCCGGTCGTATGGGCGGCGTTCGACAGCGGTCACACCCCGGGGCCAGTGGATGGGTCCACCGCCGACGACGGCGCACGGACCTGGACCAAGGAAGTGGTGTGGAACTTCTTCAACCAGTTCCAGAGCACGAACGACACCACTCCGCCGACCGCTCCGGGCACTCCCGCCGTCTCCAACGTGACCGCTACCAGCGCCACCCTGACCTGGACGGCATCCACCGACCAGGGCGGCTCCGGCTTGGCCGGTTATAACGTCTACCGCGTTTCGGGCGCCACCGACCCGCTGCTCGGCCAGTCCACCGCCAACTCGATCACCCTGACGGGGCTGACCGCCAACACCCAATACCAGGTCTACGTACGCGCACGGGACGGCGCGGGCAACCTGTCGGCCAACTCCGCGTTCGTCACGTTCACCACGACCTCCACCGGCGGCGACACCACACCACCCACCGCCCCGGCCGGGCTGGCGGCCTCCGGCACCACCGCCGGCAGCACCAATCTGTCCTGGACCGCTTCCACTGACGAGGTCGGGGTGACCGGCTACGACATCCTGCGCGCACCCGGGACCACCGGCGGCACCTTCGCCCAGATCGGCACCTCGGCCACGACCTCGTTCGGCGACACGGGCCTGACCCCGAGCACCACCTACCGCTACCAGGTCCGCGCGCGGGATGCCGCCGGCAACCTCTCGCCGGTGTCCAACACGGTCCAGGTCACCACCAGCGGCGGCACCACCGGAACGTGCACGGCCACGCCGACCGTGCAGAGCCAGTGGGGTACCGGCTATGTGATCCAGCCGCTGACCGTCACCAACACCAGCACCTCGACGATCACCAGCTGGACGGTCACCTTCACGCTCCCGGCCGGGCACGCGCTGACCGGCTCGTGGAACGCCACCGTCACCACCAGCGGGCAGACCGTCACGGCCAAGAGCGTGAGCTTCAACGGCACGTTGGCCCCCGGAGCCGGCACCACCAGCTTCGGCTTCCAGGCCAGCCGTCCCAACGGCAACACGGCTCTGCCATCCGGATACACCTGCACCAGCGCGTAACCTCGCGACCGGATATCGGCCCAGCCCTCGGCGAACGTCTGGGTGGGGCTGGTCCGCACCCGTTCTTCCTCACCGCTGCTGACAGTGCTGGCGCGCTGGTGACGGGCGCGGCCGGGGAAGGCGTCCCGATCGCCGTCGAAGCCGAGGGGGACGCCTTCCCCGGCCGCGCCGCGACGTTCAGCGAACAGCGCGTCGACCTCGGCGCGGTATCCGTGCCCGCATGCGAGAAGGCCACCCGCGGTGAAAGCGGACGGCCTTCTGGGAGGCAGGAGCCTCAGCTGTAGGAGTAGGACTGCGCGCTGCAGCCGGTGATGTAGGGCCCGGGGTAGACCTGCTGGGTGGAGCAGCCCCAGGTGGCGGTCAGGGTCGTGGCCGAGGAGGGAATGCTGATCGCCGGTCCGTTGGTCCAGCCGACCTGGTCATACTGGTGACCGCCACTGCAGATGGCCGACACGCTCACCGAGGTGCTGCCGCCGGGCAGGCTGATCGTGAACGACCACGTGTGATTCGCCGGGTTCGCGACCATCGAGCTGTAGGGCATCGTCACGCCGTACGAAGGAGGCGCGGAGCCGACCGAGACGTACGAGGCGTACCAGTCGCGGGTGTCGCCGGAGTAGTTGACGTTGAGGCAGTCCACCGTGGCGTTGAGCGTCAGGGTTGAGGCGGCGGCGGGCTGCTGGATGGTCACGACCATCGCGGCGGTGGTGGCCAGCATCACGCCGACCGCCAGTGCCCGGCGGATCAGGCTGCGAGCGAACATGGGGTCCCTTTCTTCGCGCCGTTGACTGTGGAGATTTCGCCAGAGTTGCCGGTCGGCAGGTACGGGTGATGGCGATCGGCGTGGTGCCCACACGCTGGGAGAAGCCGGGCGCTCTGCCGTCGAGGCCGGCGAATCCGTATCCCATGACGTGGTGGTCGCCGGGCACGCACGACATCATGGTGCTTTTATCGGCGTAAGCCACATTGTTCTGGTGGGTCTCGGTGGAACCCGGATAGTACCGTTCCGCTACAAGGAGAGATATCCGCCGATGTACAGAACTTCCTGGTTGCAGTCGACACGAGGGCGCGCATTCTGTGAAAAGATTTTCCATCTCTCCCTGCCGCCGGTCGTAATCCAGAGCGTGCGGCCGCGCGCCTGAGACGCCGCGGGATATGCCTTCTCGAGGGGAGGATCACACAATGGCCACGGACTGGACAGCCCCATATAAAGGACCGCTCTCCGAAACAAGCGGTGAATCACGGTTTCCGTACGGCCCGTAAAAGGGCGACGATCTCGCCCCACGGGTCAACAGGCTGGTCGCAGACCATGTGACGCCGTGCGATGCGGCGGTCGTACCCGCGTCATCACAGTCGTCCGCGCGGCGGTGTTAGTGAAACTTTCAACACGGGGACGCCTGGCGGCGAGCTGTCGAAGCTCGCCGTCCGGGAGATGCTGAACGCCGCGGGGATCGACCCGTACGGCCCGAACGGGTCCGTCTGGCCCATGAGAACCGTAGGATCCGGTGCTGTCAGTCGACGACCGTGCCGCCGGTGAGGTTGACGATCGCCCCGCTGATCGCGTTGCCCCGGTCGGAGGCGACGAAGACGACCGTGCCGGCGATCTCGGCGACGGTGGGGGCCGCCTGTTGAACGTTCGGTCGGTCATGCGGGTGTGGAGCTCCTCGACGGTGAGCCGTAGGCGGCGGCGCGCAGCCGTACACCTCCGCGAGCTGCGCGGTCTCGGGCATGCCCGCCGTGTTGAGGCACGCGACCCGTACGCCCTGTGGCCCGAGCTCCGTGGCCAGCCCCGGGTCAGCGACTCGACCGCTGCCCACGCCGGGGCCATGCCTTCCATGAGGGGAGTGCCGAGTCACCGAATCCAGTACGTCCACGGTGGCGGCGTCGGCGACGCCACCCGAGGCCCGGATCCTTCCTGCGACCGTCTCCGGCGCGGCGCTGGTACGTCCGGCGAGGAAGACGTGCGCTCCCTGGGCGGCTGCGCGAGGCCGGAGTCGTACGGAACGACCCGCACGGCCGCCAGCGCTACGGCAGGTAGCGGTCGACGACTGCTCGCGCCTGAGGCGTTTCCAGCACCTCATGGATGCGTGCGGATCGGTCGAATCTCATCGGGTCACACCTTGTCTTCGGAAAGCAGTGCCAGCTCGGTGATCAGCGAGTTGCTAGGCGCGTTGTGGCGTCGTCATCTGCGCGTGCACCTGCGCCACGAGCCGCTCGACGGTCTCGGGAGCGATCCGTCCGCCGCTGTAGAGCGCCATCTGCTGGAGGGACATGCCGAACGCCGGCGCGAGCGTCTCCTCGTCGGCCCCCTGGAGCAGGCCACGGAGCAGGTCGCCGCCGACCGGGTGCTCGAGCCACTCCAGGACGGTGTTGTCGCCGGAGAGCGGAGCCGCTGTGCGGAGCGCGGCGGCACGCGCGGCCGCGCTGCGCGCCGCCGTCTCGGGGTCGACCGGGATCACCGACACCGAGCTGGTGAGAGCACGGTCCGCGCCCGGGTGGTGAACGCCGCCGGTGAGCGTGACCGACGTGCGCAGGTGAATCTGCGCGGACGACCCGCCGATGAAGAATTTGATCTTCCCGGGATCGACGAGCCAGCCCTCCTCGGGATCCCACAGCGCGAACATGCTCGCGGGCACCGTCGCGGTGACCCGCACCGCGGCACCGGCCTCCAGCGAGACCCGCCGGAAGGCGACCAGCTTGCGGCGGGGCCGCACGCTGCGTGCGATCACATCCTGGCCGTACACCTGGACGACCTCGTCACCGGCTCGATCCCCGACGTTCGCCACCGTGAACGACAGCTCGATCTCGCCGTCGGTCGGCACTTCCGGCCGGCTGATGTCGATGTCACGGTAGGCGAAGGTCGTGTAGCTCAGCCCATGCCCGAACGGGAACGTGGCCCCCGCGCGTCCCTCGACGTAGGCGGGAGTCTGCGCCGCTCGCCAGTAGGGCAGGGGCGCGCTACCAGCTAAGTCGAGGAACGAGACGGGCAGCCGCCCGGCGGGGTTGACGTCGCCGAAGAGCACGGCGGCCACGGCACTGCCGGCCTCCTCTCCGCCGAACCAGCTCGTCACGATGGCGGGTACGGAGTCGGTCATCCACCGCAGCGAGTAGGGGCGGCCGTGGCTGAGCACGACGACGGTCGGCGTGCCCGTGGCCGCGACCGCCTCGACCAGCTCTCGCTGCACGCCGGGCAGCTCGCACGTGGCGCTGTCCAGGCCCTCACCGACGGTGCCGAAAGCGTTGATGCCTGCCTGGTCTCCGACAACGACCACCGCGACCTGCGCGGACCTCGCCGCTTCGACGGCTGCGGGGATGCCCGAGCGGTCCTCGTTCTGGATGGGACATCCGGGCTCGTACAGCACCGTCGCCCCGGGGGCCCGGTCGCGGATCCCGTCGAGGAAGGTGACCACCGGGACGGACTCCACCATCAGGCGGGCCCGGTCCGCTCCCGTCGAGCCGCCGAATTCGGCGGCCTCGTCCGCGCGGGCCGTCGGGTCTGCAGCGAGCGCGAACCGCTTGGCCATGCTGTCGAGCACCGGGTAGCTGTAGTTGCCGAGTTGCCCCAGTAGACGGTCGGCGTTCGGGCCGATAACCGCGATCGTGGCGATGCCCGGATCGAGCGGAAGGAGGGGAACGCCGTTGACAGGCTCGTTACGGAGCAGGACGACCGACCGCTCGGCGATCTCACGGGCCAGGCCGCGCGTCTGCGCGGAGTCGAGAGTCTCCGGCACCGTGTCCAGATCGGCATAGGGCCGCTCGAACAGCCCCAGCTCGAACTTCGTCCGCAGGACCGTGCTCACCGCCAGGTCCAGGTCGGCCATCGGCAGGAGCCCGGACTCGACCGCCTCGATCAGATGGCCGGTCGCCAGCCGGGGGACGAGGTCCAGGTGCACCCCGGCGCGCACGGCCTGGGCGCTGGCGGCGGCGTCGCTGTGCGCGGTGCCGTGCTTGGTGTAGAGCTGGTTGACGGCGCCGAGGTCGGAGATGACCAGCCCGTCGAAGCCCAGCTCGTCGCGGAGCAGGCCGGTGAGGTGCGCGCGCGAACCGGTCACCGGAACGCCGTCGATGTCGACGTACGTCGGCATGATGCCGCGTGCCCTACCGTCGCGGATCACCATCTCGAACGGGACCGCATGCACCTCGCGCAGCTCACGCGGGCCGATCGAGACCGAGTCGGTGTTACGGCCGCCGGCGCTGGCGCTGTAGCCGAGGAAGTGCTTCACCGTGGCGACGAGCGGCGTCCCGGCATCGGCCTCCTGCATGCCGCGGACGAACGCGGTGGCCATCAAGCCGACGAGGTACGGCTCTTCTCCGTAGGTCTCCTCCACCCGCCCCCAGCGTGGGTCCCGCGCCGTGTCGGCCAGCGGCGACAGCGCCTGCCGGACGCCGGTGCGCGCCATCTGCGTCCCGATCGCGGTGCCCATCCGCTCGATCAGCTCCGGGTCCCAGGTGGCTGCTTGGGCGATCGCATCGGGGTACATGGTCGCGCCCTGGATCTTCAGCCCCACCAGAGCTTCCTCGGCGACGAGAACGGGAATGCCCAGCCGCGTGTCCTCGACGTGCTTGCGCTGCAGTTCGTTGACCGCCGCGGCACTCTCGCGCGGGGACCTTTCGAGGGTCGCCAGCGCTGCGACGACGGCCCCCCATCCGGTAGGCGGCGGGTCGTGGACGTCGATCGCCGGTGCGGTGGGCGCGGCGAGTTGCGCGGCCTTCTCCTCGAGGGTCATCCGGCCGAGCAGATCCGCGACCCGGTCGGCGACCGGCAGCGAAGCGTCACGGTAGGGCGGTTCGGAATGCAAGATGAATGTCCTTTCAGTGCGTACGTGAGGTCGCGGCCAGCTCTTGCAGCCGTTCGACGGGCAGGTCGAGGCCGGAGATGTTGATGAACTGGCGCATGGTCATCGACCTGACCATCGCCATGTGCTCCTCGGAGATCGTCGCGTCCGCGAATCCGAGCGCTTCCAGGGTGGGCGCCGAAATGACAGGGTGTTCGAGCCAGGCGCCGATGGTGGAGTCGAGCGTGACCTGCCGGGTGACGATCTCACCGGCCAGTTCGACGCTCGTCGTCACCTCGACCGTGTGCGCGTCCGGGCCGACCTGTATTTCGTACGTGCCCGGTGCGACGACCCACGCGCCGGCGTCGATGTCCCAGTACGCGAACGCCCGCCGGCCGAGCTCGAACCGGACGGTTTCTCTCTGCCCGGGGCTGAGATTGATCTTCGTGAACGCTCGTAGCTCCCGTACGGGGCGCCGCACCGGGCCGGCCGTGGTCGCCACGTACACCTGTACGACGTGCTTGCCCTCCCGCCCGCCGGTGTTCTCCACCTCGACCTCAACCGTGACGCTGTCCGGACCAGTGGCCCGTGCCGACACCGCGCGGGTGACGAAGCTCGTGTACGACAGCCCGTGGCCGAACGGGTACCGGACCGGGGTGCCGAACGTGCTGAACTGCCGGTAGCCGACGTAGATCCCCTCGCCATAGCGGACGTGACCCTGTTCGCCAGGGAAGTTCAGCGAGCTGGCGTGGTCGTGCAGACGCACCGGAATCGTCTCCGCGAGGTGGCCCGAGGGGCTGCGCAGACCGAACAGCAGATCGGCGATCGCGCGCCCGCCACCCTGCCCCAGGACGAAGGCCTCGAGCACGGCGTCGACGTCGTCGTGCCACGGCTCGAGCGAGACGACACCGCCGTTGGACAGCACCACGACCGTCCGCGGGGCGACGCCGGCGACGGCGCGGATCAGCTCGACCTGCTCGGCGGGCAGGTCGAGCGAGTCGCGATCCACGCCTTCGGACTCCCAGCGCTCGCTGAGCCCGGCGAAGACGACGGCGACGTCGCACTGCCGGGCCGCCGCCACTGCTTCGGCGAGGAGCTCCGGCGAGCCGGACGCGTCCAGGCGATATCCGGCGGCGTAGGCAACGGCCGATCCGTGTGCCGCGGCCACCGCCCGGATCTCCTCCACCGGGATATCGACCCGGTAAGCGTTCACGTGCGCGCTGCCCCCGCCCTGGATGCGCGGGCGCTCGGCCAGCTCACCCAGCACGGCGATCCGGGCACCGCCCGTCAAGGGCAGAGTGTCGTGCTCGTTGCGGAGCAGGACGGCACATTCGGCGGCCAGCTCGCGGGCCAATGCATGGTGGGCATCAAGGTCGACCTGGGCCGTGCCTCCGGCGCGCCGGGCATCAAGCACTGCGATGCGGCGCACGCTCACCTCGACGACGGACTCGTCGAGGTCGCCGGCGCGGACGGCTTGGAGCACCTCGTGGTCGCGGCCCGCGTCGCCTCCCGGCATTTCGAGGTCGAGGCCGGCTCGCAGTGCGGCGACGCGGTCGACGACGGCGTTCCAGTCGGAGACGACCGCACCCTTGAAACCCCACTCCTCGCGGAGCAGGTCCGTCAGCAGCCAGCGGTTCTCGCAGGCGAAGACACCGTTGATCTTGTTGTAGGCCGCCATGACGGTGGCCGGTCCGGCTTCGCGCACCACGTGCTCGAACGCCGGCAGGTAGATCTCCCGCAGGGTGCGCGGATCGACGTCCGCGCTGATCGTCTGCCGGTTAGTCTCCTGGTTGTTGGCGGCGAAGTGCTTGACCGACACGCCGGGTCCCTGCGCCTGTAGGTGCCGGACGAACGCCGCTGCGAGCGCTCCGGACAGGCACGGGTCCTCCGAGTAGTACTCGAAGTTGCGTCCGCACAGCGGGGAGCGCTTGATGTTGACTCCGGGCCCGAGCACGAGGTGGACCCCTTGGGCGACCGCCTCCCGGCCGATGGCGGCGCCGACGCGCGCGGCGACGTCGACGTCCCAGCTGGTTCCGACGGCGACCGCCGGAGGAAAGCAGGTGGCCGGGTCGCTGTCGTACATGGCCAGGTGGTCGTGCTCTCCGGACTGTTTGCGAAGTCCGTGGGGCCCGTCCGCCATGGTGACGCCGTCGATGCCTGCCTCCGGCAGGCTCTGGGTGGTCCAGAAGTCACGGCCGGACAGCAGGGCAACTTTCTTCTCCAGCGGGATGCCGTCGAGGGCAGCGGGGTGCTGCTCGTGTGTCACAGGTACTCCAGGAATCGAGAATCAGCGCACGCTGCGGATCTTTGCCGCGGTCACCACGGCACCGAGGCCGAGGACCGCGCCTGACAAGAACAGGACACCGTAGTTCCCGCCGCCGCCGAGCCGCAGGATCACGGAGGCGATCAGCGGGGCGAGGACGCCCGCCAGGGTGCCCGAGAGGTAGTAGATGTTCATGTACTTGCCCGCCTTGTCCTTCTCGGGCATGACGTCCGAGGCGAGGGCGAGGTCGACCGAGTTGAACGCTCCGGTGCCCGCCGACAGCAGGATCCCGCCGACGGCGAAGAGCAGCATCGAGGGTGCGCTCGCGGCGACCGCGAGGCCGGCCACGATGAGCCCGGCGGCGAGGTAGATGAACGGCTTGCGCCGCTTGAACCGGTCGGAGAGCGTCCCGCCGGCAATGGAGGAGCCGACCAGCGCCAGCAGGCTGAGCCCGCCGACGGCCGCGAGCTGACGTCCCGCCTGTTCGGGGGTGAAGCCCAGACGATCCTGCAGGAGGTACAGCTGGTAGGTGCTGAAGAACGTGGACCCGAAGGACAGGCAGAATTTCCCCAGCCAGACCAGCGCGAAGTCAGAGTGCTTGAGGGGGTTGAACCAGATGTTCCTGAACACGTCGAGGATCGATCCGACCTGCGCGTCCTCGGGCGCCGGGCGATCGGGGACCACCACCAGGTATAGCAGCGCCGCGAGGCTGAGGACGGCCACCGGGGTCAGGAACAGCACATAGATGTTTCCGGTCAGAAAGCTGCCGAGCAGCGTCGCTCCGACGCCCGCGACCGCGGCGGTCACTCCACCGAGCGCCCCTACGGTGCCGCGCTGTTCCGCCGGCACCTGTTCGGCGAGGAAGGGGTTGATGGCGGTGCCGATCGCGGCGTTGGCCAGTCCCACGACCACATAGCCGGCCAGCATGACCGTGATCGTAGGGGCGATGGCGATGATCAGCGCGCCCAGAGCCGACAGGATGAGACCCGCCACCAGGAAGGGGCGCCGTCGCCCCCATCCCAGCCGGGTCCCGTCGCTCAGCACGCCCGAGGGCAGGGTCACGACGAGGCTGATCAGGCCGCCGACGCCGAGGACGAAGCCCAGGCTCGCATCCTTGTTCGCCGGGTCGATCAGTTGCACCTTGTAGGCGAGGCTGAACAGAGCCGGCAGCAGCAACGTCAGCTGGAAGCCGAACATCGTCAGCGCGTAGATCGCGATGGTCCAGACACCGACACGGGGCGGGTTCTCCGGGAGCGCGGCGCTCGCGATGAGCTCCTCGTGACCGGCGAGGACTGCCTCGGCGGCGGCTTGCGGCGGTTCGGCAGGGGGAGTGGGAGCGGTCACGATGCCTCCATGGGCGAACGGGGTGGGGCTAGGACGTCAGCGCGTTGGCCTGGGCGATCTGTCCGAGCCAGTGAAGGCTGGGCTTGGGCCGGCGTTCGAAGGTTTCCCGGTCCACGGCGATGAGCCCGAAGGTGGGTTCCCAGCGGCCCCATTCGAAGTTGTCGAGCAAGCTCCAGTGCAGATATCCCCGCACGTCGGCGCCCTCGCTGATGGTTTCGTGCAGCGCCGTGAGCGCGCCCTGAGTGTAGGCGATGCGCCGGGAGTCGTCGGAGGTGGCGATGCCGTTCTCCGTGACGACGATGGGGACGTCGCCGACGACGTCGCGGGTGTGCCGCACGGCGATGCCGAGCGCGTCGGGCCGGTAGGCCCAGCCCATGATGGTGTTGTCCGGGTGGTCGGGGTGCGGGACGACGCCGTTGTCGTCCACGAGCTGGCTGGTGTAGGACTGCACACCGACGAAGTCGTCGCCGCGGGCAGGCTCGAGGTACATGTCTTCCCAGATGTGCTGCACCTCGGCGTGCTTGCTCTCACAGCCGGGGGCGGGCAGGAACGCCTGGTTGGCGACCGTCCAGCCGACCTTGGCACCGGTCGCGGCGCGGACCAGTGGCGCGGCGGCGCGGTGGGCGGCGATGAGGGCCTGTCCGATCTCGGCGTCGGGCAGGGCGCCGACGAACTGGTACTCCTTGCCTTCCGCGAGGCGTCGCTGCTGGCCGTGGTTGACGGCGACGATGTTCGGCTCGTTGATCGTGCAGACCCACGCGACGCCGTCGAGAATGGTGCAGGCCTGCTCGACATAACGGCAGAACGCGTCAACGGCGCCGTCGCCGAGCCACGCCCCGCGCTCGCCGAACCAGATCGGATGGGTGAAATGGTGCAGCGTGACCACAGGGGTGAGACCCAGCCCGAGAGCCGTGTCGATCATGCGGCGGTAGTGGGCGAGTTCGGCTCGGGAGAACCTGCCGGGACTCGGCTCGATCCGGGACCACTCGATGCTGAACCGGTAGGCGTTGCAGCCCGCATCGGCCAGTAGGCGCATGTCTTCCTGGTAGCGGTGATAGCTGTCCGCCGCGTCCCCGCTGAATTGCACCCCGTGGTCCGCGGCGGCGTGCTCCAGCTGCCACCAGTCGTTGTTGAGGTTGTTGCCTTCGATCTGGTGAGCCGCGGTGGAGGCTCCCCACAAGAAGCCGTCCGGAAAGGATCGCGACATTGAGTTTCTCCGTGTGCAGGTACTGACCAGCCACCGTGCATTTCTGCAGGGAGGCGGCGTGTGCTGGTGGTGACGTCAGCCGAACGGTGACGACATCGTCGGTGGCGCTTGGCGCCGATGCGACTCAAGGGGGTCGTCCGGCTTCGAAGTGCCCGTGGAGTTGTCCGCGTGACTCGTCGAGCAAGTCCTCATCCGCTGGGTCGAGGACGGGCCGTCGTGGTTACTTCAGTGTTTCCGTCTGCTTTCGCGTGCAAGCTTGCCGGTTACCGTAGCTTCCTCAACATTCACGCACAAGTACTTGCGCGCGAAAGTTACCCTGCCTACAGTGGGGGCCTCGTCCGCCCGGCAGGCGGAGGCGCGTGGGACGCGGGGCATGCGTCAGGGACGCCGAGCCGCGCCGGCCATGCGTGGCGACGCTCGCACCCACTCAAGGAGACTTCCGTTGAAACGCCTGCCCATGAGCGCCTTGCGCCGGGCCCCCGACATCGTTCTCGATGGCATGTGGGAGTTCCGTCTCCTGCCGTATGAGCAGGAGTGGAAGCGGGTCCAGGTGCCGGACCTGTGGACCATGAGGGAGAAGGCCGACCCGCCCCACTACCTCAACATCGCGATGCCGTTCGACGAGGTGCCCCCCGCCGTCCCAGAAGCCAACCCGACCGGTGTCTACCGGCGAACGGTGGATCTGACGCCATCTGCGGGACGCCGGATGATCCTGCACGTCGGTGCGGCCGAAGGTCACCTGAGCGTCACCGTCAACGGCCATACCGTCGGCACCAGCACCGACTCACACCTGGCGGCCGAATTCGACATCACCGACGTCGTGACGGCGGGCTCCAACACGATCGAGCTCAAGGTGGCCAAATGGTCAGAGGCCACCTATCTGGAGGACCAGGACCACTGGTGGCAATCCGGCCTGTCCCGGACGGTGTTCCTGTACTCCGTGCCGCAGGTGCATGTGGCCGACGTCGCCGTCGTCGCGGACTACGAGGCGGAGCACGGAAGCCTACGCGTGACGGTGGCCACGCCCGGGCTGGACCATCTCCACGAGACCGACTGGTCGGCGCGCATTTCGGTGCTCGGCCGGACACAGACGCGCAGGATCACCCCGCGTGTTGTCGAACCGGCCTTCGCACCGCCGTTGACCGATCGCACCAAGCGGCCCGAGCCGCTGGGCGTTGCCGACGGTGTCATGGATCTGCTCAGCTTGCGCGCGGCCGGCGCCCCCATACCCGCGGAACTGCGCCCGGTGGCTGAGCATGTGATGCCCTTCGGGAAGAAGGCGGGCACCGCGGTGTTCACCCTCGACGCGCTCGACGTGCGTCCGTGGACCGCGGAGACGCCGCATCTTGAGGAGCTGCTGGTCCAGTTGATCTCTCCTGAGGGCGAGGTGGCGGATACGGCACGGCTGCGGATCGGCTTTCGCCGGGTGCGCATCGAGGGGCGTGATCTGCTGGTCAACGGTGAGCGTGTGCTCATCCAGGGTGTCAACCGCCACGATGTGGATCCGCGTACCGGCCGCATCGTCTCCCGGGATCTGATGCTCGCGGAGCTGTCCCTGCTCAAGCGATTCAACGTCAACGCGATCCGCACCTCGCACTATCCCAACGACCCGGACTTCCTCGACCTGTGCGACGAGATCGGCTTCTACGTCATCGACGAAGCCGACATCGAGGGGCATGCCTTTACCGCGACGCTCGCCCACGACCCGCGCTACCTGCCCGAGTTCGTGGAGCGGGTCTCGCGGATGGTGCTGCGCGACCGCAACCATCCCTGCGTGATCGTCTGGTCGCTCGGCAACGAGACCGGTTACGGCCCCAACCACGACGCCGCCGCCGCATGGGTGCGCGGCACGGATCCGACCCGGCCGCTGCACTACGAAGGCGCGATCGCGCGCGACTGGCACGCTGGTCACGCGGCCACCGACCTGGTGTGCCCGATGTACCCCTCGTTCGAGGCGCTGGCGGCGTTCTCGACCGACCCGAGGGCCGACCGGCCGGTCATCGTGTGCGAGTACGCCTACTCCCAAGGCAACTCGACCGGCGGCCTGGCCGAGTACTGGCGGCTGTTCGAGAGCCTGCCGGGCCTGCAGGGCGGCTTCATCTGGGAGTTCAAGGACCACGCGCTCGACCCCGACGGTGACGGCCGCTACCGCTACGGCGGCGACTTCGGCGACGAGCCCAACGACGGCATCACGCTCCTCAACGGAGTCGTCTTCCCCGACCTCACCCCCAAGCCGGCACTGTACGAGGCACGCGGCCTGTTCAGCCCGATCCGCATCACCTCGAGCGCCGAGGAGGCCAGGGCCGGGACGCTGCGCATCCGCAACCGGCAGACCTTCGCCGGCCTCGACGCCTACGAGCTGCGACTCCAGGTGGAAACCGAGGCCGGTCCGACAGGCGCGGTCACGCTCGCCACACCACCCACGACCCCGGGCGCCGAGACCGCAATCGAGTTGCCCGATACCACCCGCGCCCTGCTCAGCACCGCCCTGGCCCTCACCGTGACCGTGCACACGAGACAGGACGCCGTGTGGGCGCCGGCGGGAACGGAAATCTCCGCCCATCAGGTCACCATGCCCCGCCCGCTGCCGCACCTTCCCCGCGGCACCGGCACCAGCCCCGCCGAAGTACGTCACCCGCTGCTGCGCCGGGCACCGCAGCTGTCGCTCTGGCGGGCCCTCACCGACAACGACCAGTCGTTCGCCCTGGACAACCGGTTCGTCCGCAGCGGCTTCTTCCACCTCACCCCCATCGACGTCCGCGCCGACGGGGCCACGACGACCATCCGCTACCGCGCCGCCTTCGGGGACGAAGTCGTGCACACCCGCACCGTCACCGTGCTGGAGGAGGGCGACTACCTCCTGGACGAGCACGTGACGCTGCCCGGCACCGGTGCCGACGGGCTGCGGGTGGGCATGGAGTTCGAGCTCGCCGACGGCTTCGACCGAGCCCGCTGGGTCGGGCTGGGGCCCTGGGAGAACTACCCCGATCGGCGGGACTCCGCCCTGCTCGCCGCATGGGAGAGCCCGATCGACGAGCTCGCCGTGCCCTACCTGAAGCCGCAGGAGAACGGCACCCGCGGGGAGGTCACCGAACTGCGGCTGTCCGGCCCCGCCGGAACCGTGCGGACCCTGCACGCGACACCCCTGCACATGAACGTGAGCCGTCACTCGGTCAGCGAGCTGGAGACAGCCGGCCACTGGTGGGAACTGCGGCCGAGCGCCAAAACCATCGTCCACCTCGACATCGCCCACCGCGGTGTCGGCACCGGGCTGCTGGGCCCCGACACCCGGCCCGCGCACCGGCTGTCAGAGCCTGAATACCGCTGGCAGTGGCGCCTGACGCTCTCAGCGGCCGACCGAGACGACGCCGAGCCCTCACCTCCGGCCTACGTGAGATCATGAGAAAGACTTACGCGTGCAAGCCCTGCCCTCCTCAAAGGTGAAGCTCCCGTGACGCAACGCAAAAAGCGAGTCACCGCAACCGACGTGGCCCGCTCGCTGGGATTGTCCCGCGCCACTGTGGGCTATGTGCTGAACAACACCCCCGGGCAGAGCATCCCCCCCGCCACCCGCGAGCGGGTCATGGCCGAGGCCGCTCGCCTGGGCTACCGGCCGCACCGGGCAGCCCAGGCCCTCGCCAGCGGACGCAGCATGATCATCCTGCTGGTGCTGCCCGACTGGCCGATGGAACACAGCCTGCGCCTGACCCTGGAGACCGCCTCCCACGTCCTCGACGAGGCCGGCTACGCCCTGGTGACCTACACCCGCCACGAAGGAGGTCAAGCCCGGCCCCTGTGGGAGTTGCTCAACCCGGACGTCGTCATCGCCTGGACGGCCATCAGCGCCGCCGAGCGCACCTCCATGCAGGCCAGCGGCATCACCAAGATCCTGCCGGTGCTGCAGCAGGAGCAGGCCGTACTGTCCTCACCCACGCTCACCGCAGGCACGCACCTGCAGATCGCGCACCTGTACGAGCAAGGTCACCGGCGGCTCGCCTTTGCCACCAGCGTCAACGAGCGCTTCTCCCTGCTGGCCCAAGGACGGGCGGCAGCGGCACGAGAGGAAGCCGACCGGCTCGGCGCCGAACTGCTCGACCTGCGACCCGTCGATCACCGCGACGGCAGCGTCGTCCGAGCCGTACGGGAATGGCATGCGCAAGGCATCACCGCCGTCGCCGCCTTCAACGACGACATCGCCGCGATGACCGTGGCCGCCGCGCAGCGGGCCGGGCTGTCCGTCCCCGACGATCTGGCGGTCATCGGTCACGACGACACGCCCATGGCCGGCATGCTCTACCCGTCCCTGTCCAGCGTCAGCATCGACAACGTCGGTCAGGGGCACTACCTCGCCAACCAGGCCCTGCACGCGGCCGAGTATCGCCCCCTGCCCGAAGCGCCGCCAGACCTGCACGCCGCCATCGTGGTCCGCGAATCCACCCGGCGGTAATCCGCATCCCTCGTCCCCTTGGGGACGACAGAGCGGCCTCGCGACAGAGGCCGCCCAGGAGCCACATCATGACGACAACCCCCATCATCGCCGGGTTCCACCCCGACCCGACCATCTGCCGTGCGGGAGACACCTACTACATCGCCAACTCCAGCTTCGAGTACGCGCCGGGAGTGCCGATCCACCGCAGCACCGACCTGGTGACCTGGACGCCGGTGACCAACGCGCTGCAACGTCCCGACCAGTTGACCGTCCACGCCGCCCCGGCGAGCACAGGAATCTACGCACCGACGCTTCGCCACCACGAGGGAAAGTTCTGGCTGGTCACCACGAACGTGGTGGAGATCCACCGCGGCCAGCTGATCGTCTCCGCCGATGATCCCGCCGGTCCCTGGTCGGAGCCGGTCCAGGTGGACGGCGCTATCGGAATCGATCCCGACCTCGCGTGGGACGAGGACGGCACATGCCACCTCACCTGGGCGTCGTCCGGACCCGAGCTGACCGGCATCACCAGCGCGCCGATCGACCCCGCGACGGGCAAGATGATCGCTCCGCCGAGGGTGCTCTGGACCGGCACCGGGCTGGCCTATCCGGAGGGCCCCCACCTCTACCGACGTGACGGCTGGTGGTACCTCATGCTCGCGGAAGGCGGCACGGAACGGGGGCACGCGGTCACCATCGCACGTTCCCGCTCTCTGCATGAGCCCTTCGAGGCGGCGCCCGCCAACCCGATCCTCACCCATCGCAGCACGAGTCACCGCGTGCAGAACACCGGCCATGCCGACCTCGTCCAACTGGCCGACGGCTCCTGGGCGATGGTGTACCTCGGGGTACGTCCCCGCGGCCAGAGCCCGATGTTCCATGTCAACGGCCGCGAGACGTTCATCGCGGGCGTGGAATGGATCGACGGCTGGCCGGTGGTCGATGAGGAACGCTTCACGCCCGATCCGCCGGACCACTCGTTCGTCGATCGGTTCGACTCGCCTGACCTCGACCCGCGCTGGGTGTCGCCGAACGTGTTCCCGCACACGTTCGCCAGGTGGCAGGCGCCCGGCCGCCTGGTGCTGACAGCACCTGCCGAAGGCGAGCCGCGGCCGGTGCTGGCGGCACGAGCACGCGATCTCGAGTGGACCGCGGAGGCCCGGCTCGACACCTCCCGGGGCAGCGGGCGCCTGCTCGTCGGCATCGACGGTTCCCACTGGTACGGGCTGACGGCCGACGCCGGGACGGTGGAGGCCACGCTCGTCATCGGACCTGCGAGCACGACCGTCGCGCGGGTGCCGGTTCCCCCGGGCGACGGCGTGAGGCTGCGCATCTCGGTCCGGGAGCCCGCGGCGGCCGGCCTCATGCCGCCGCCGCAGCCCGACATCGTGGAGCTGGAGGTCCTGGCCGCTGACGGGACGCCGCAGGTCCTCGGCGCTTTCGACGGACGCTACCTGTCAACGGAAGTCGCCGGCGGCTTCACCGGTCGCACGTTCGGTGTCGAGCCGGTCGCCGGCGAGGTCGTGCTCCACCAGGTCTCCTACCGCGCCCACACCTGACGGGCGGCTCGCGCCCCAGCACATCGGCCCCGCGCCCGCCCTCCATCACCACCGCACCCTGTCTTTCACACCTGTCCGCTGAGGAGCTTTCCCCATGTCGTTCGTCACAGCGCCGTTCCCCGCCGAAGCGCCCTACTTCCGGCGCGAGTTCACCTCCGGCGGGCCGCCGGACCACGCCCGGCTCCAGGTGACCGCCCTGGGCATCGTCGAGCCGTACCTCAACGGCACCCGCGTGGGCGATGAAGTGCTGGCGCCCGGCTGGACCTCCTACCGGCACCGGCTCCAGGTCAGCACCTATGGCGTCACCCCGCTGATCCGCTCGGGCGCCAACGCCCTGGGTGCGATCGTCGGCGAGGGCTGGGCCGCCGGACGCCTCGGCTACGAGGGCAAGAGCCACCACTACACGCAGCGGCCCGCCCTGTACATACGGCTGGAACTCACCTACGGCGAGCACACGGTCATCGTCACCACCGACGAGCAGTGGACGGCCGGCACCGGCGCGGTGCTGGCCGCAAGCCTGTATGACGGCGAAGACTACGACGCACGCCGTGAACCGGACGGCTGGAACCTGCCCGGGTTCACCGGCGCCTGGTCGCCGGTGGAACTCCTCGACTGGGACCTCGGCGCACTCGTACCCACGGTCGCCACCCCGATCCGCCGGGTCGAAGAGCTGACCCCGGTGGAGACGTTCGTCAAGGACGGCAGGACGATCGTCGACTTCGGCCAGAACATCTCCGGCTGGATACGGCTGACCACCACCGGTGAGGCGGGGCAGAGCGTGACGATCCGCCACGCGGAGCTCCTGCGAGACGGTGCCCTCGACACCGAAACCCTGCGCACGGCCCGATCCACCGATCGCTACACCCTGCGCGGCGGCGGCCAGGAAGTCTGGGAGCCGCGCTTCACCTTCCACGGCTTCCGCTACGCCGAGATCGACGGCCCGTTCGACGAGGTCAAAGCCGTGGTGGTGCACAGCGACATGCGCCGGACCGGCTGGCTCGACACCTCCCACGACCTGCTCAACCGCCTGCACGCGAACGCGGTCTGGTCGATGCGGGGCAACTTCGTCGGCGTGCCGACCGACTGCCCGCAACGCGACGAACGGCTCGGCTGGACCGGCGACCTCAATGCCTTCGCTCCCACCGCGACCTTCCTGTACGACGTTCGCGACGTTCTCGGCTCCTGGCTGGAAGACCTCGCCGCCGAGCAGCGGGAGAAGGGCTACGTGCCCTGGGTGGTGCCGGACGTGCTGTCCACCCCTTCCTCTCCTACCGCCCTGTGGAGCGACGTGGCGGTCAGCCTGCCCTGGGTCCTGTACCAGGAGTACGGCGACGAGGAGATCCTGCGGCGCTGCTACGACTCCATGGCCGCCTTCATCCGCGACGTCGAGACCAGGCTCGACGACAAGGGGCTGTGGAGCAGCGGCTTCCAGTTCGGCGACTGGCTCGACCCCGACGCGCCCCCGGAGAACGCCGGAGGCGGCAAGACCGACCGGCATCTGGTGGCCGCCGCCTACCTGGCCAAGACCACACGCGAGATGGCCGACACCGCCCGGATCCTGGGCACCGCCGATGCCGCACACTTCGCGTCGCTGGCCGAAAGGACGCGGGAGGCATTCCGCGCCGAATACGTCACCAAGAACGGCCGCGTCGCCGGCGAGACCGCCACCGCCTACGCGCTGGCCATCTGTTTCGACCTGCTCGACCCCGCCCAGGAAGCGCACGCCGGCACCCGCCTGGCCCAACTGGTAGCCAAGGCCGGATTCAAGATCTCCACCGGCTTCGCCGGGACCCCGCTGATCCTGCCCGCCCTCAGCCGGACCGGTCACCTGGAGGAGGCGTACCTCATGCTCCTGGAGACCGGCTGCCCCTCCTTCCTGTATCCGGTCACCATGGGCGCGACCACGATCTGGGAGCGCTGGGACGCCGTCCGCCCCGACGGCAGCCTCAACTCCACCGGCATGACCTCGCTCAACCACTACGCCCTCGGCGCGGTCTGCGACTGGCTGCACAAGACCGTCGGCGGGCTGACCCCGCTCGAACCCGGCTACCGGCGCATGCGCATCGCCCCCCAGCCCGGAGGCGGTCTCACCCACACCACCCTCACCCACACGACTCCCCACGGCGAGGTCCGCATCGGCTGGCGCGTCACCGACCGGTTCACCCTCGACGTGAGGATTCCCGACGGCACCGATGCCCTGGTCGAGCTGCCCGACGGCCAGACCGCCGAGATCACCGGCGGCAGCCACTCCTTCGACTGCGAACTGCCCGGCCGGGACGGCCCCCGCGAGCCGTACACCATGGACACCCCCTTGAAGACGCTCGCCGGCAACCTGGCGGTGTGGCGGGCGCTGACGGAGGTGTTCGCCAAGCACTTCCCCGGCATCCCCCTCGACGGCACCGCCCCCGAGGCGGCCGCATATTCGCTCAACCAGATCGTGGGCTTCGTCCCCGGTGCGTCCGAAGAGCTGAGGAACGACCTGGAGACCGTGCTGGAAGGTTCGCGGTGAGTTCCCAATCAGTGGAACACCCGCGTCCGCTGCCGCCCACCGGCCGGTGTACTGACCTTCGCCGGGACTCGCCACTTGTCAGGAGGAACCATGGCCCTACAAGGCCAGCGCTTCGCGTTCACCAAGATCCTCGTCGGCGACGTCGAAGCCGAGGTGGGCTTCTACTCGGCGGTCCTGGGCCTGGTCACCAAGCACCGGCTGTCCGCCGGAGAAGGTGAGGAGGTGATCCTGTGCGCCGAGGGCCACGAGGAGCCTTCCCTCATCCTGCTCCACCGCCCGCACCAGGCACGCCCCGAGCCCGGTGAAGCCGTGCTCGGCTTCGTCGTCGACGACGTCGAGCAAGCGGTGCGGGCGGCGGAAGGCGCCGGGGGAGTCGTGCGGGTCACGCCCAGGGTCGTGCCGCAGGCCGGCGTGACCGTCGCGCAGGTGGAAGACCCCGACGGACACCTGGTGGAACTGCTCCAGCACCAATGACCGGCCGGTGCGACGACGAACAGGGCCGAGCGTCCAAGAACGCAGAGGAAAGGGAAGACATGATGTTCGATCTGTCGGGCCGCACCGCGTTGGTGACTGGAGCCGGTCAGAACGCCGGTGCGGGCATCGCCCGCGCGCTGGCCGCGCAGGGCGCCGCCGTGGCGGTCAACGATCTGGTGCCGGAGCGCGCCGAAGCGGTGAGCAAGGAGATCACCTCCGCAGGCGGACGCGCCGTGCCCGTCGTCTTCGACGTCACCGACCTGGAGGCGGTGCGGGACGGCGTCGGGCGGGCCCGCGCGGAGTTCGGCCGTCATCTCGACATCCTGGTCCACAACGCGGGCATCCCCGCCGACTTCGGGCAGGGACCGTTCCGCACGCTGGCGCCGGACCGGTGGCGGGCGCCGGTGGAGATCAACCTGTTCGGGGCCATGAACTGCGTGTTGGCCGTCGCCGACGACATGTGCGAGGCGGGCTGGGGGCGGATCGTGCAGATCTCCTCCGGAGCGGCGCGCACCGGCTCGGCGGCGGGCATCTCGCTGTACGGGGCGGCCAAGAGCGGGGTGGAGGGCTTCATCCGGCACCTGTCCCAGGAGTTCGCCCCGTTCGGCGTGACCGCCAACTCTCTCGCGCTCGGACTGCAGCGCAACGCCGCCGGAGACAGCACGGAAGAATTCGCCAAGCGGATCCCGACCCGCAGGCTCGGCACTCCGGAGGACGTCGGAGCGGCCGTCGTCTATCTCGCCTCGCCGGAGGCCTCCTGGATGACCGGCCAGACCCTCAACCTCAACGGCGGCAGCGTCACGAGCTGAACCCCGCGGCGCGTGCGGGGCGGCTCAACCCCTACGGTGGAGGGGATCGTGAGGAGTGCCATGCCGTCCAGGAAGACCGTCGCACCTGCCGCCGGCCAGGTGGTGGCCCGGGTGGTCGACGAGATCACGCAGATGATCGTGTCGGGGGAGTTGCTGCCCGGCCAGCAGATCCGGCAGGAGCACATGGCGGCCGCCCTCGGGGTCAGCCGGCTGCCGGTGCGCGAGGCACTGCGCCAGCTCGCCGCGGACGGCCTGGTGGTGCACGAGCAACACGTCGGCTTCGCCGTGACCCGGCTGAGCCGATCGGAGTTCGACCAGGTGTATCTCATGCGCAGGCTGCTGGAGACGGAGGTGATCCGCAGCCTGCCCCAGCCCGGCACCGACGAGCTCGACCACATCGCGGCCCTGGCCGAGGAGGTCGAGCGCGCCGCCGCCGAGACCGACCTGCCGCGCATGCGCATCCTCAACACCCGGTTCCACTTCGCGATCTTCGACTTGAGCGAGCTGAACCTCGTCGTGGGCCAGATCAAGCGCATCTGGACGTGGGCGCTGCCCTATCACGCGGTCTACCTCCACGACGAGGCGGGACGGGCGCGGATCCTGGCCGAGCACCGGGAGATGGTCGCCGCGCTCGGTGCCGGAGACGTGGAGCGGCTGGTGGAGCTGATGGACACGCATCGGGCGGGATCGGCGGACCAGCTGAGCCTGATGCTGGCCCCAGGCGTGGCACGCTGACCGTCCGCTCAACGGAACATCGTCCCCTTTGGCGGGCTCCGACCCCATAGCGTGAACCGGACCGAAGGAGGAGTCCGGTTGACGACGAGCATCCATCTTCCCCCGCACCGCCTCAGCGAAGCCGCGCGACGGCTTCGCGACGACGTCCGGAGCTTTCTGGACGGCGAGCTGGCGGCAGGCACCTTCGTCCCGCGCTGCGACGCGTGGATGTCGGTGGCCGATCCCGCCTTCAGCCGCCGCCTGGGCGCGCGCGGCTGGATCGGCATGACGCTGCCGAGCGCCTACGGCGGCCATGACCGCTCCCCGCTGGAGCGGTTCGTGGTGACCGAGGAGCTGCTGGCCGCGGGCGCGCCCGTCGCCGCGCACTGGATCGCCGACCGCCAGATGGCGCCGTCCATCCTGCGGCACGGCAGCCCCTCGCAGCGCGAGCGCTATCTGCCGGCGATCGCCCGCGGCGAGTGCTATTTCGCCATCGGGATGAGCGAGCCCGACGCCGGCTCCGACCTGGCGTCCGTACGCACCCGCGCCCGGCAGGTCGACGGCGGCTGGGAGATCACCGGCACGAAGGTGTGGACGACCGGGGCGCACTTCGCCCACGCGATCGTCGTCCTGGCCCGCACGGACGGCTCGCCGGCGGACCGGCACGCGGGGCTGTCGCAGTTCATCGTGGACCTGCCGGCACCGGGCGTCGAGATCCGGCCGATCCGCACGATCGACGGGGAGCACCACTTCAACGAGGTGATCTTCGATGCGGCCGTCGTCGCCGAGGACAGCCTGCTGGGCGAGCGCGGCGCGGGCTGGCGGCAGGTCACCGCCGAGCTGGCGCACGAACGGTCCGGGCCGGAACGCTACATGAGCACGGTGCCGCTCCTGCGAGTGTGGGCGGAGCACGTGCGGCAGCAGGGCGACGCGTCCGCCGAGCGAGAGCTGGGCGGGCTGACGGCACGCGCCTGGACCCTGCGCCAGATGTCGCTGTCGGTGGCGGCGGCCCTGGCCGAGGAGCGGCCGCCGGAGATCGCCGCCGCGCTGGTGAAGGATCTCGGATCCCGCTTCGAAGCCGACGTGGTGGAGACCGTGCGGAGGCTGGCAGGCATCGAACCCCGCAAGAACGGATCGGGCCTGGAAGGACTGCTCGCCGAGGCGTTCCTGCACTCCCCGGCGTTCACCCTGCGCGGCGGAAGCAACGAGATCCTGCGCTCGGTCGTGGCACGCGGACTGGGGGTCAGATGAACGACGATCTGCGCACGGAGATCCGCGCCGCGGTGACCGCCATCCTGGACCGGCGGGGCGAGGACCGTACCGGCAGGGCGTGGAAGGAACTGAGCGAGGGCGGATTCCACCTCATCGGCGTTCCCGAGGAGGCCGGCGGCAGCGGGGGCGGTCTTGGCGAGCTGGCGGTGGTGGTGGATGTCGCGGCCTTCCAGGCCGTGCCTGTGCCGGTGGCGGAGACCGCTTTCCTCGCCGGCTGGCTGCTGGCCCGCGCCGGGCTGTCCGTGCCCGCGGGCATGACCGTCGCCTCGCTCGACGAGGCGCGCGGGCACCGGCAGGACGGTGTGCTACGGCTGTCGGGGCGCCTGCGCGTGCCGTGGGCCCGGCACGCCGGCCACATCGTCACGATGGCGCGCTGCGCGGAGGAGAACCTGGTCGCCGTCATCCCCGGCGATGCAGGGGCGGAGCTGGTGACGGCGGAGAACCTGGCGGGCGAGCCGCGCGACCTGCTGGTCCTGGACGGAGTGGCGGCAGCCGCGTCCGCCGCCGCGCCGCCCGGCCTGGACGCCACCGCGCTGCTGAGGCGGGGCGCGCTGGCCAGGTCCGTCCAGCTCGCGGCGGCGGCCCGCGCGGTGCTGGTCTCCGCCCGCCGCCACGTCACCGAACGCGAGCAGTTCGGCCGCCCGCTGGCCCGCTTCCAAGCGGTGCAGCAGCACCTGGCGGCGCTGGCCGCGCAGGTCACCGCGATGCAGGTGAGCGCGCAGGCCGCCGTGGCCGCGGTCGAGCACGAGGACGCGGACGCCGCCGTGGCCGTCGCCGCGGCGAAGGCGACCACCTCGGCCGGCGCGCGGCAGGTCGCCGCGATCGGCCATCAGCTGCACGGCGCGCTCGGCTACTCCAGCGAGCACCACCTCGGAGCGGTGACCACGCGGTTGTGGGCTTGGCGCGAGGAGTTCGGCAACGAGAGCCACTGGCACGACCACCTGGCCACCGCCCTTCACGACCGCGCCTGGTGGCCACTGCTGACCGGGGACGCCAGGTGAGCGGCGCCGCCCGCGGCGTACGGGTGCTCGACCTCAGCCGGGTCCTGGCCGGGCCGCTGTGCGCGCAGATGCTCGCCGACCACGGCGCGGAGGTGGTCAAAGTGGAGGCGCCCGCCGGCGACGAGACCCGCCGGTGGGGCCCGCCGTTCGTCGACGAGGCCGAGACGACCAGCGCCTACTACCAGGGCCTCAACCGCAACAAGGCCAACGTCGTGCTCGATCTGCGCACGCCGCCGGGCCGTGAGGTGCTGCACGATCTCATCGCCCGGGCGGACGTGGTCGTGGAGAACTTCAAGGCGGGCACGATGGAGGGATGGGGGCTGGGGTATGAGTCCCGGCTCGCGCGGGAGTTCCCCTGGCTGGTCTACTGCCGCATCACCGGTTACGGCGTCGACGGCCCGCTCGGCGGCCTGCCCGGCTACGACGCCGTGCTGCAGGCATACGGCGGGCTGATGAGCCTGAACGGCGAACGCGACGGCGACCCGCTGCGCGTGGGGGTGCCCATCGTGGACCTCACCGCCGCGCACCAGGCGTTCGCGGGCGTGCTGCTGGCGTTGCTGGAACGCGCCGACAGCGGGCGGGGCCAGCTCGTGGACGTGACGCTGTTCGACGCGGTCCTGTCGATCCTCCACCCGCACTCCGCCACCTACCTGCAGTCCGGGCAGGTGCCCGAACGGACCGGGGCCGCGCACCCGACCGTGGCGCCCTACCAGGTGTTCCGGACGAAGGGGCAGGGCCGCCTGTTCGTCGCCGCCGCCAGCGACGCCCAGTTCGCCGCGCTCACCGAGGTGCTCGGACGCCCGCACCTGGCCGGCGATCCGCGCTTCCGGCGCAACAAGGACCGGGTCAGCCGCCGGGCGGAGCTGCTGGCGGAACTGGAGCCGCTCTTCCTGCGCCGCGATGCTGGCGACCTCGCCGAAGAGCTGGCGGCGCGCGGCGTGCCGGCGAGCCCGGTGCACGACCTCGACGGCGCGCTGTCCGCGCCGCACACCCGCCACCGCGCCATGGTCGTCCAGGACGGGACGTACCGCGGGATCGGGGTGCCGATCAAGCTGAGCCGGTCGGCGGCGGCGCCGCCGCGTGCCCCCGCGGCGGCAGGGGCCGACACCCGCCGCGTCCTGACCGGGCTGGGCTACAGCCCGGAGCGGATCTCGGCGCTGGGCCGTTCGGGGGCCTTCGGGCCGTACTCACCCTGACGAGGCCCGGGCGGCGGCGACCGTGCGGACGCCGTCGAGCACCATGCGGAAGGCCTCCCGCAGCAGATCGGCGACGTCCTGGCCGGAGTCGGAGGTGATCCACCGCATGAAGACATGCCGGGTGGCCTGCACCACGAGGTAGGCGGGCAGCGAGCGTTCCAGCGGGCGCTCGCCCCACCCGAGGCGCTTGCCGAGGAACTCCGCCACAGCCTCGGACAGCTCCTCGTCGACCTCCATCCAGCGCAGCCGGTACTGCGGGCTGGCGGCCATCACCGCCAGGAAACGGCGCTCGGAAGGACCGACGGTCTCCTCCTCGAGCGCCGACATCCACACCCCGACCAGCACCTCGATGAGATCCCCTTCGCAGGGTGCCTCCCGCAGAGCCCTGATGACCAGCTGCGAGCTGTGGCGGAACAGCGGCCGGACGACGTCCTCCTTCACCGGGAAGTGGCGGTAGAACGTGCGGGTGGCGATGCCCGCCGCCTCGGCGATGCGCTCGACCGTCGCCGAGGTGTCGCCGTCGGAGACGAAGATCTCGGCCGCCTTGCGAGCGATCGTCATGCGCAGTTCTTCAGTACGCCGCTCCGTCAAGCTCTGCCGGATGGGCTTGGTCATGGGCAACACCTCACAGCCTCCCAGTCTCCCAGAGGCCCGGCACCATCCCGATCCGCATTTCGTATGCGGAAACTGGATCCAATGTGTTTACACCGCTGCAACCGGGTCGTAAGCTCACGAGGTGTCAGTTTGTGCCATGCAGGCACAATGTGCAACCGGCGATGCGGCCGGGGAGGCGGAGCATGACCACGGCACAGAGCCCTGGCTCACCCATCACCATGATCGACAGGGTGGCGTCCCTGCTGCAGGTCTTCGACGGTCACCCTCGGCTCACCCTGGCGCAGATCGCGCGGCAGGCCGACCTGCCGCGTTCCTCGGCGCACCGGATCCTGCAACGGCTGGTGGAGCTCGGCTGGGTGGAACGGCAGGGCTACCAGTACCGCCTGGGCCTGCGCATGTTCGAGCTGGGCAGCAAGGTCGTCCAGCGCGAGCGCCTGCACCAGGCGTGCCTTCCGTTCATGTACGCCCTGCACCGCTCCACCGGCTTGACGGTGCACCTCAGCACGCTGATGTCGGGCGAGGTCCTGCATCTGGAGCGCATCGGCGACTGGCCGGAGAGAGGGGAGACCTGGCGTCCCGGCGGCCGCCAGCCCGCCGTGCACTCGGCCGCGGGCCGCGCCATCCTCGCACACCTCACCGAAGCCGACTGGCCGGACCTCACCTTCCCCCCTCCGGCCACCGTGTACGGCGTCCGCACCCGCACCCAGCTGCGACGCGACCTGGAACGCGTGCGCGACCGCGGCGGCGTCGCCGTCGACGTCCAGGGCTCCACCGCGGGCATCACCGCGGTGGCGGCCTCCATCGGCCCATCCGGCGGCAGCCTGCGCGCGGCCCTGTCGCTGTGCGGGCCCGCCGAGACGATGCCGGTCCAGGAAGCCGGCGACGCCGTGCGCATCGCCGCCATGGACATCTGGTACGCCGCCTCCGGCCTGACCCGCCGCCCCGCGCGTGTCCCAGCGATCACCCGCGCCTGCTGAAACCCCCCATGCGAAGGAACCACCGACCCATGACGCTGATATCCCCGGACCAGCCCACCTACGTCCTGGCACCGGTGACCGACGTCGACCGCCAGGCCCTCGACGCGGCCATCGACGTCGCCGAGCCGGGCGCCCTGCTGATGGCGCTGGTCCACCACAGCGGGGACACCGCTCTCCTCGACGAGTTCAGGGCCAGACTCGACCAGGAGCGAAGCCGCACCCAGGCGATCATGGGGGGGTACCCCGCGACGGTCGCGGCCGAGGTGCGCGAGCGCGCCCGGCACCTGCTCGCAGGACCGCTGATCCCCCGGATCGCCGTACCCGACGACGCGCTGTTCCGCCGGATGGCCGAGCTGTGCGTGGACGACACCGTCGGCGAGGAGTACGTCCCCCACCTGCGCGAGCAGGGCGGCTTCGAGCCCGCCCGCCGGGTCGTTCCGGCCACCCGCAAGCCGCCGGCCGGCTTCACCGTCGCGATCATCGGCTGCGGCATGATCGGCCTGAACGCCGCGATCGAACTCGGTCAGGCGGGCTTCCGCTACCAGGTGTTCGAAGAACGCGACGACCTCGGCGGAACGTGGTCGCGCAACACCTATCCGGGCGCGGCCGTCGACACGCCGAGCCACTTCTACTCCTACTCCTTCGAGCTCAACCCGGGCTGGTCGAAGTACTACCCGACAGGACCGGAGTACCTGCAGTACCTGCACCACGTGGCCGGCAAGTACGGCCTCTACCCACACATCACCTTCTCGGCCAAGGTGCTCGGCTGCCGCTGGCAGGAGGACGACCAGATCTGGGAGATCACCGTCCGGCACAAGGACGGCTCGGTGCGCACGCATCAGGCCAACGCCGTGGTCACCGCGACAGGCGTGCTCAACGTGGCGGCCATCCCCGACATCGACGGTATCGACACCTTCGACGGTGAGACGATGCACACCGCCGAGTGGCGCCATGACGTGGACCTCAGCGGAAAACGGGTGGTCGTCCTGGGCACCGGCTGCACGTCGGTCCAGGTGGTGGCCGCGATCGCCGAGCAGGTGAAGTCTCTGGACGTCGTGATGCGCCAGCCGCACTGGGTCATCCCCGAGCGCAAGGTCGCCGCCGACGTGCCCGAGGGCATGAGGTGGGCGCTGGAGCACATCCCCTATTTCCACCAGTGGTTCCGGGTCAAGACCTACTGGTGGGCCGCCGACAAAGGCTATTCCATCCCGCGCATCGACGAGGAGTGGTACGCCACGCACGTCTCCTCGTCCCCGGCCAACGACATGGTGATGCGGGTCTGCCTGGACTACCTCGACCGGTCCTTCGCCGACCGTCCCGATCTGAAGGAGATGCTGACGCCGGACTTCCCGCCGTTCGCCAAGCGGATCGTCAAGGACCCCGGCTTCTTCGAAGCCGTCAAGCGCGACAACGTGTCGCTGCACCGCGGCTCGTTGCGGCAGATCCGCCCGGACGGCGTGGTGACGACGGAGGGCGAGTTCATCGCCGCCGACGTCATCATCTGGGCCACCGGCTTCAGGCTCGAATACCTCGGCTTCCTCGACGTCGTCGGCCGCGGCGGCGTCAGACTGGCCGAGGAATGGGCCGAGGAGAACCCGAGAGCGTACCTCGGCATCACCGTGCCGGGCTTTCCCAACTTCTTCGTCACGGCGGGCCCGAACGCCGCGCCCAATCACGGCGGCGGCCACAACGTCACCAGCGAGGAGCACGTCCACTACATCGTGGAGAGCCTGCAGTACCTCGTCGAGAACGGCCACACCGCGATGGAACCGACGCGGGAGGCGACCGAGGACTACAACCGGCGCGTCGATGAGGAGCTGGACAAGACCGTCTGGAAACACGGCGGCACGGCGAACGGGTACTACCGCAACAAGGCCGGACGCGCCTGGGTGGCCTGCCCGTGGCGGCTGGTCGACTACTGGGCCATGCTGCGCGCGCCGGAGCCAGGCGACTACGTGTTCACCTCCTCGCCCGGAAGGCCCGGAAGGCGCGCAAGGCCCGGAAGCTGATCGTCATGCGCGAGGGGTGCGGGGCACCCCGCACCCCTCGCGTGGTCACTCCCCGCGGAACACCGGTGGCCGGCGCTCCAGGCTCGCCGCGATGCCTTCGGCGCAGTCTTCGGTCGCCCACAGCCGCGCCTGCTCGGCCAGCTCATGCTCCAGCGCTTCGGCGACCCGGCGCGCGAGACCGGCCCGCAGCGTCGAGCGGATCGACCGCACCGCCAGCGGGGCCGCCGACGCCAGCTTGTGGGCCCAGGCCAGCGCGTGCTCGCGCGGCCGGCCGGGCTCGGCGAGCCGATCGGCCAGGCCGATGCGATGTGCCTCCTGGCCGCGCACCGGCCGGGCGCTCAGCAGCATGTCGGCCGCCGCCTGCCGGCCGACGATCTCCGGCAGCGTCACGCTCAGCCCGAACCCCTGATGAAAGCCCAGCATCGCGAAGTTCGCGACGAACCGGGTGTGCTCATCGGCGACCCGGAAGTCGGCCGCGCAGGCCAGCCCCAGCCCTCCGCCCACGGCGGCGCCCTGAACCGCGGCGATGATCGGGGTCCGGATCTCGAACAACTGCGCCGCCCGCCGGTACAGGCGCTGCGCCACGGCGACCCGGTCGCCGTCGAAGGCGCCGCCCGTCCCAAAGTCGGCGCCGGCGCAGAAGTGCCTACCCTCGGAGGTCAGGACGAGCACCCGGCAGTCCGCGCTGCCGTCCAGTTCGCGGGCGGCGTCCACGAGCAGCCCGATGAGCTGCTCGTCGAAGTAGTTGGCGGGCGGCCGGCGCATCTCCAGGAGCCCGACCCCGTT
This sequence comes from Nonomuraea sp. SYSU D8015, assembly GCF_008065375.1. Taxonomy (GTDB): domain Bacteria; phylum Actinomycetota; class Actinomycetes; order Streptosporangiales; family Streptosporangiaceae; genus Nonomuraea. The sequence continues at coordinate 388,343 of NZ_VJYI01000009.1, read as the reverse complement.
CTCCACCGTGACCGACAGATCCTCGCTGTCTGCTCGCACGAGCGGCCTCCGCAACGTCGGGGATGAGTACGCCTCCCACCCTGCCCGACGCCGGTCGCCGCCTCCGCCGAAGCGTCCGCTCAGTGGACGTCCGCCCTCAAGACGGCGGGCACCAAGAGGACAGTACCTCTCCATGACCTCCGACATCGCCAACCTCCTGCACGCGTTCGCCCGCCTGGCCGACGAAGGAACCCCGCACGACCTCGGCACCCTGCTCACCGACGACGTCGAGTGGACGATGGCCGGAGCGCGCTGGCGCGGACGCGAGCAGACCGTCGCCGGGCTGACCCGGATGCGCGAGCTCGGCCACGCCGGCCCCGACTCGGGCAACCGGCACGTGATCACCAATCTGGAGGTGCACACCACCGGCGACCGCGCCACGGCGCTGTCGTACTTCCTGCTCGTGTCCGCCGGCCCGCCCGCGGCGATCGTCGCCATCGGCTCCTACCGCGACGAGCTCACCCGCGGCGGGGACGGCCGCTGGCTGCTGGCACGCCGCGAGGTGACGACCTGAGACGCACAAGCCGTCCACTCACCGGAACACCGTCCCGCAACGGCGTCGCCTCCGCCCTAGCGTCGGGTCACCAGCCCGCAAGCGACGCCGCTCACCGCAGGGGGACAGCACATGACCACCACCGATCCTCGCCTCAGCAAGGCTCTTGATCGCGCGCTTGACCTGGGGGAGATCGGCATCGCCGTGGCCGCCTACCACCGCGGCGAGCTGATCGCCGACGCGGTCGCCGGAGTCACCGACACCGCCACCGGCGCGCCCGTCGACGAGCGCACCCTGTTCCCGGTGTTCTCGGTGACCAAGGGCGTCACCGCGACCGCGCTCCACCTGCAGGCCGAGCGCGGGCTGGTCGACCTGCACGCGCCGATCGCCCGGTACTGGCCGGAGTTCGCCACGGGCGGCAAGCAGGCCATCACGGTCGAGCAGGCACTGTCGCACCGGGCGGGCATCCCGCAGATGCCCGAAGGCGTCACCCCGGAGCTGCTGGCCGACTGGGAGTGGATGACGGACCGGATCGCCGCCTTCACCCCGCTGTACGAGCCGGGCACGACCAGCGCCTACCACGTCCTGGTGTGGGGCTGGATCGTCGGCGAGGTCGTACGCCGCACCGATCCGGCGCACCGGCCCTTCGACGTCTTCGTCGCCGAGGAGATCTGCGCGCCGCTCGGCGTCACCGACTTCCACCTCGGCGTCCCCGATGACGACCTCGCACGGGTGGCCACCCTGTACGGCGGCAACACGTTCGCGATCTCCGACGAGCACAACATCAGCCCCCAGGCCGTCTTCCCCGGCTCCGACGTGCACAACCAGCCGGCCATGCAACAGGCCGTGGACCCCGGGGCGGGCGCGATCGCCACCGCGAACGCGGTCGCCAGGATCTTCGCGATGCTCGCCGAAGGCGGGCAGCTCGACGGCGTCCGGCTGCTGTCGCCCGACCGGGTCGCCACATTCACCCGCCCACGCACGGACCCGCACGCACCCGACCAGGTGCTGACCATCCCGGTGTGGTTCGGCGCGAACGGGTTCTGGCTCGGCGGCGAGCCGGGCGCCTCCGACCCGCTCGTGGGCGATCACCGCTCCGTCATCTACAGCCCCGGCGCGGGCGGCTCCGTCGCCTGGGCCGACCTGCGCGACCGGCTCGCGGTCGCGATCTGCCACAACAACATGGACGCCCCGGTGAGCGCGGGACCCGGCAGCACCTTCGAGCCCGTGGTGCGCGCCATCCGCGAGATCGTCGCCGAGCGTGAAGGGAGCCTGCGATGAGCACGCCCAAGGACCTGTTCGGCGGCGGCGTTGCCGTCATCACCGGCGCCGGTGCGGGCATCGGCGCCGGCCTGGCCCGGTACGCCGCCCGCGAGCTCGGCATGACGGTCGTGCTCGCCGACGTCGACGCCGCCGCGATCGCCGCTCTGCGCGCCGAACTGGAGCAGCACGGCGCCCGAGCCCTCGACGTCGTCTGCGACGTGCGCGACCCCGACGCCGTCGAGCGCCTGGCCGCGACCGCCTTCCGAGACGCCGGTCCCGTCAGGCTCCTGGTCAACAACGCCGGCGTCGAACAGTTCGGCTACCTGTGGGACACCCCCGTCGCCAACTGGGAACGCCTGGTGTCGATCAACATCAGCGGCGTCTTCCACGGCATCAAGGCGTTCCTGCCGCGCATGATGGCCGAGCCCGGCCGCTCGTGGGTGTGGAACCTGTCGTCCATCGGCGGGGTCAGCGCCGCCCCGCTGCAGGCGCCGTACATCATGAGCAAGCACGCCGTCCTGGCGCTCACCGAATGCCTGCGCCAGGAGGTCGAGCTCGCCGGCCACGGACATCACGTCCACGTCCAGGCGGTCCTGCCCGGCGCCGTGGCCTCGAACATCTTCGAGTCCGCCGGCGCCGTCGAGGACGGAGACGTCGCCGCCGCCGAGGACCACCGCGCGGCCATGCTGCAGATCAAGGCCCAGGCGATGGACCCGTTCGACGCCGCCCGGGTGTTCTTCGACCAGGCCGCCGCGGACGAGTTCTACCTGCTGTCGCAGCCCTTCGTCGCCGACGCCATGGCCGAGCGCGCCGACACCCTGACCCGCCGCCGCGCCCCGCGCCTGCCGCAGGGCGAGTTCACCGTCCCCGCCTCATGACCTCGCCCGCCGAACTGGACCCGGACGCCGCCGCGATCGCCGCCGCCCTGGCCGGCGTGCCGCCCATGCGCGAGCGCGGCCTGGCCGCGATCCGCCACGCCATGAAGACGATGCCGCTGCCCGCGGACCTGCCCGTCATGGCCGTCACCCAGGACCATCTGATCGACGGGCCGTGGGGGGAGATCCCGCTGCGCGTCCACCGCCCCACCCTCGACGAGCGCGCGCCGGTGCTCGTCTACTTCCACGGGGGCGGCATGTGCCTGGGCTCCAACCACTCCTTCGAGCCGCTGGCCAGGCACCTGGCCCAGCACAGCGGCGCCACGGTGGTGTCGGTCGGATACCACCTCGCGCCCGAGTCGCCGCCCCCCGCCCAGTTCGACGACGCCTACACCGCCACCGTCTGGACCGCCGAACACGCCGCCGACCTGCACATCGACCCGGACAGGCTGGCCGTCGTCGGCGACAGCGCGGGCGGCACCCTCGCGGCGGCGGTCGCCCTGGCCGCGCGGGACCGGGGCGGACCGGCGATCAGCTGCCAGGTGCTCGCCTATCCCGGTATCGACCGGGACCTGGCCGCCCGGTCGATGTCGCAGTACGCGCAGGCGCCGATTCTCAGCCGGGACGATGTCCTGTTCCTCAACGAGAACGCCGACGCCGGACGGGGCCACCCGGACAGCCCCTACCGCATCCCCGCCTACGCCGCCGACCTGAGCGGGCTGCCCCCGGCCATCGTGGTGACGGCCGCGTGCGACCCGATCAGGGACTGGGGCGAGCGTTACGCCCGCCGGCTGCGCGAGGCCGGCGTCCAGACCACCCACACCCGCTACCCCGGCACCTATCACGGCTTCCTCGCCCAATCGGACCACCTCGCCCGAGGCCGGCTCGCCGTCGCCGAGATCGGCGCGCTGCTGCGCGCCAAGTTCGCCCACCCGCTGCCCTTCTGACCTAGGAGAACCCGTGGCCGATCCGTTCGCCGACGCCCGCGTGCTGGCCGCCAAACAGCTGTCGAGCGGCTACACCTGGGCCGAATGCCCGCGCTGGCGCGACGGCGCGCTGTGGTTCAGCGACATGTACGCGCACCGCATCGTCCGCCTGGACGACGACGGCACCCCGCACATCGTGCTGGACCTGTCGCGGCGCACGTCCGTCAACGGCACCGAGGTCATCCCCGGCGGGTTCGGCTGGCTGCCCGACGGCAGGCTGATCGTCACCTCCATGCACGAGCGGCTCGTCCTGGCCTTCGACGGCGAGCAGGTCACCGTCCACGCCGACCTGCGGAAGCTGGCGAGCGGTCCGATCAACGACATGGTCGTGGACGGCGACGGCCGCGCCTACGTCACCCAGCTCGGCTTCGAGCTGTTCCAGGGGGAGGAGCCGCGCGACTCGCCGCTGCTGGTCGTGGAGCCCGCCGGCACCGCACACGCTCTTACCGACCTGGGCGGCATGTCCGGCGCGAACGGCATCGCGATCATCGCCGACGGCAGCCGGGTGCTGACCGCCGAGGCGTTCGCCAACCGCATCACCGTGCTGGACCGCGACAAGTACGGCCGCCTGACCGGCCGGCGCGTCTTCGCCGAGACGCCCTCCTTGCCGGACGGCATCTGCCTGGACGACGACGGCGGGGTCTGGGCCGGAATGCCCGGAGTGGCCGTCGCGCGCTTCGCCGAAGGTGGCGCCATCACCGACGTGGTGCCCTTCGACCCCGCCGAGGCCCTGCCGCCCGCCTGCGTGCTCGGCGGCGCCGACCGGCGCACCCTGTACATCTGCGCCGGCCTGGACGTCATGGACTGGGAGGAGTCCCGGCGCAACCGCCGCGGCACCATCTGGCAGGTCCCGGTCCAGGCGAGCGGCGGGGCGAACCGCCCATGACCGAGAAGGGATCCACTGTGGACCTGCTTTCCTTCCATGACCGCGTCGTCGTCGTGACCGGCGCGGGGCGCGGCATCGGCCGGGCGCACGCCCTGCTGCTGGCCGCCCGCGGCGCCGCCGTCGTCGTCGCCGACCTCGGCGCCCGCGTGGACGGCTCCGGCGTGCAGGGCGACGACCCGGCCGCCGACGTCGCCGCCGAGATCCGCGCCGCCGGCGGGCGGGCCGTCGCCTGCCGCGCCGACGTCGCCACCGAGGACGGCGCCGCCGCCGTGGTCGAAGCCGCCCTGGCCGCGTACGGCCGGCTCGACGCGGTGGTGAACAACGCCGGCATCGTCCGGACCGGGCACTTCGACGAGATCCCGATCGAGGAGTACCGGCGCCACCTCGACGTGCACTTCTTCGGCTCGCTGTACCTCTGCCGCGCCGCCTGGCCGCACCTGATCGCCTCCGGCACCGGCCGGGTGGTCAACACGGTCTCCGCCGCGATGCTCGGCAACCCGCTGATGACCCACTACGGCAGCTCCAAGGGGGCCGTCTTCGCCCTCACCCGCAACCTCGCCATCGAGGGCGCCCCGCACGGCGTGCTGGTCAACGCCCTGGCGCCCGGAGCCGGCACCCGCATGGCCGAGAACTCGGCCGACTCGCTGTCTCCCGACGTCATGCAGTACCTGCGCACCCAGCTCCTGCCCGAGCACGTGGCCCCCGTGGCCGCCTACCTCACCCACCCCTCCTGCCGGGTGAGCGGCGAGGTCTTCAACGCCGCGGGCGGCACCGTCAACCGGCTCGCCGTCGTCACCACCGAGGGCATCCACGAGCCCGGCCTGACCATCGAGACGGTGGCCGAAAGGTTCGACGACATCATGGCCCTCACCCCCGAGGCGCGCCCGGAGACCGTCACCGCACCACAGCCCCATTCTGCCTGAATTCCGACGGAGAGATGATGACCACCCACATCGAGTTCCCCTTCGCGCCCCGGCCCCCGGCCGAGGCCGTGGAACACCTGCGGCGCCTCATGGCCGACCGCCCCATGACCAAGGTCACCATGCCGTACGGCGGCGACGTCTGGATCGTGCACCGCAACCGGGCGGCCCGGCAGATCCTCAGCGACCGGCGCTTCGTCCGGGAACCGTTCCGCACGGGGGAGCGGGAGGTGCCGTTCTTCGTGCCCTTCCCCGACTTCCTGCGCACGACGCTGCAGTTCGAGGACCCACCCCAGCACACCAGGCTGCGCAGGCTGGTGCAGAAGGCGATCTCGCCGCGGCGCGTGCGCGACATGCGCGACTCGGCGGTCGCTTTCGCAGGCGAGCTGATCGACGGCATGATCGCGCGGGGCGGCGTGCGTAACCTCGTCGCCGAGTACGCGGTACCGCTGCCCATCGAGATGCTCAGCTCGCTGCTGGGCGTGCCCTCGTCGGATCGGGAGAAGTTCGAGCGGTGGAGCTCCTCCACCCTGTCGGTGGCCGGGAAGTCCGAGCAGGAGATCGCCGCCGACATGGGCGAGCTGGCCGCGTACATGACCGGCCTGATTGCCAAGCGGCGGGCCGAACCCCGCGACGACCTGCTCAGCTCCCTGGCCCACGCCCACGAGCGCGACGAGACGCTCACCGACGCCGAGATCTTGCCCATCGCGTTCCTGCTCATCGTCGGGGGCTTCGACAACACCGCCAACTTCCTGACCACCGGCGTGCTGTCGCTGCTGCGCTCCGACGAGCAACGGGAGCTGTTCCTGACCGACCCCGACGGCCTGGCACCCACGGCCGCCGAAGAGGTGCTGCGCCACGGCAACTTCATGATGGGCGGCCCCGTAGGAGGCGGAGGCGGCCTGGTGCCGTTCGTCGCGACCGAGGACGTGGTCATCGACGGGCAGCTGATCGCCGCCGGGGAAGCGGTCAGCCTGGACCCGGGCGCCGCCAACCACGACCCCGACGTCGTACCGGACCCGGGCCGCTTCGACATCACCAGGACCGACAACCCGCACCTGATGCTCAGCTACGGCATGCACCACTGCCTTGGCGCGCCGCTGGCCCGCATGGAGCTGCAGGTCGGGCTGGCCGAGATCTTCAAGCGGCTGCCACAACTGCGGCTGGCGGGCGAGCCCGTGGTCCGCCACGACGTGCTGACCCAGCCGATGACCGACCTGCCCGTCACCTGGTGAACGCAAGGAACAGCGCATTGCCGAAAGTGTTCTACACCCAGCCCGACGGCCGCCAGGACGTGATCGAAGCGGCCGCCGGTGACTCGGTCATGCAGACCGCCGTCCGCAATGGCGTCTCTGGCATCGTCGGGCAGTGCGGCGGCTCGCTGTCGTGCGCGACCTGCCACGTCTTCCTGGCCGAGGAGAACGCGGACGACTTCGCCCCCGTCGGCGACGACGAGGACGAGATGCTCGACTGCGCCGCCACCGAACGCCAGGACAACTCCCGCCTGTCCTGCCAGCTCATCCTGCGCGAGGGCCACGAGGTCCACGTGACCATCCCGGAAACCCAGCTGTGAACCTGCTCATCGTGGGCGCCGGCCAAGCCGGCGTGCAACTCGCCGGCAGCGCCCGGGACCTGGGCTGGGAAGGCCCTATCACCCTCGTCGGCCAGGAACCGCACGCCCCCTACGCTCGGCCCCCGCTGTCGAAGGCGTTCCTCAAAGGCGAGGCCCCGCTCGCATCACTCGCGCTGCGCAGCGCCGCCTTCTACGCGGACAAACGCATCGATCTGGTGACCGGGGAGCACATCGACCGGATCGACCTCGCCGGCGACGGCACGGGCATGGCCACCTCCGCCACCGGCCACCGCTGGAGGTTCGACCGGCTGGTGCTGGCCACCGGCGCGCGCCCCCGCCGCCTGCCGATCGAGGGCGCGGGCCTCGACGGCGTGCTGTCGCTCCGCGACGTCCGCGACGCACAGGCCCTCGCCGGGCGCCTGGCCACCGCTACCGCCGTGGTCGTCATCGGCGGCGGCTTCATCGGCCTGGAGGTGGCCGCCACCACCGCCGCGGCCGGCATCCCGGCGACCGTGGTCGAAGCCGCGCCCGCCCTAATGAACCGCGTCGTCAGCACGGCCACGGCCGACATCGTCGCGACCGCGCACCGCACCGCCGGCATACAGGTCCGCACTGGGCTGCGCCCCGTCCGCCTGCGCGGCACGGACGGGGCGGTCGCCGCGGTGGAACTGGACGATGGCGAGGAACTGCCCGCGGACCTCGTCGTGGTCGGCGTGGGCGCCCAGCCCCGCGACGAACTGGCGCGCGCCGCCGGGCTGCGCTGCGACGACGGCATCGTTGTGGACGCCCGCTCCCTGGCCTCCGACGGCCACACCATCGCCATAGGCGACTGCGCGAACCTCCCCGACCCGTCCCCCTGGTCGCACGACGCTCCACGGCTGCGGCTGGAGAGCGTCGACAACGCCGTCGAGCAGGCCACCTCGGCCGCCGCCACGCTGGCCGGACTGGACCGCCCCTACCGCGGCGTCCCCTGGTTCTGGTCCGACCAAGGAAAGCTCAAGCTGCAGATCGCCGGACTGGCCCGCCCGGACGACGAGATCGTCCTCCGCCCCGGCCGCCGCCCGGGACAGCACACGGCGCTGCGCTACCGCGGCGCGCAGCTGGTCGCCGCCGAATGCGTCAACAGCCCCGCCGACTTCCTCGCGATGCGCCGGGCCCTCAGCGAGGGCATCTCCCTGCCACGGACGACGGCCACGGACACCGATATGTCACTGAAAGAACACTTCGCCATCGCACGGTCCGCCGACCTGAAGGAGTCGCAATGCCCATGACCGGCCAGTACGAACCGAGCCCGGCCGGCTGGGTCGCCCTGCAGGTGGAGCTCTACGAGCGCACCGGTGGCGCGGAGGGTGCACATCAATGATGAGATCAGCTCCGAAATGGCCTATCGGCAAGCAGGGGTCGACGAAATCACACGTCTTCTCGAGGAATTCGGCGAAGATCTCATGCGGTTGGCCAAATGGGACCCTGAACCCATGCAGAGGCTCTACCGAGAGCAGAACCGTTGGCGCCAGGCTGTCCGTGGCGTGGAAGGCAAGTTACAGCGTCTCGTCAAACAGCGAGAGGCAGACCGGGTAGACGGAGACGGAGGACAGGTCCTTTCCATCGAAGCAGGACGACACCGCTCGAAAGGAAAGACATGAGAGGTACGGTGTCCCCCAGGAGCCGCGTCCTAATCCGATAGCTGCTGGTTCGGATCCTGCGGGGCTGCGTTTCTCCGCCTCAGCCTCAGAAACTCCCGCCGCGCCTGTGCGCTGGGACGACATGGGATAGATGCGGGGTGTGGCTCGGTCACGCGGTGATCTCATCTGCGAGCACGGCTGCGCCGGTCAGCATTGGCCGGGCTGTCTGCGCTGCCGCTAGTGGGGCTACCAGCAGGACGGAATGCATGCATTGGTGCTGAGCACGATACTGGTGTGCTGTGAACGTCCGCGGGCCCCCTTTCGTGTGTATTCCCGTCTTCGTCCTCAAGTTCTCTCACGGTGCTGTGTTGTCGAGGCGATCAGGAACTGTGTCCTGACTGCCGTACTTACTTTGCGTGGGCGTTCATTTGCCCAAGTCTTGGTTCGTCGCGTTGTCTCAACTCTGGACTCTGAGCCGGTATTTACAAGGGTGACAGGAGCAGGTTGGCTTCCGCCCGGCGCGGCAGTCGTGACCAGGGGATATCGCTTGACGGGTGCCATGAAGGTGGGCGTCGATACGGCCGCCCGGCCTCACAGCACGCCCGTTGGGGCGTCTTGTGGGTGGCGGGCGATGGACAGAGGCGCAGCTCGACGAGAAAGGCTAGCCACGACGATGAACGGCACCATGTACAAGACCTGTTCCTGTCGGGATGTGGCGAGCGGGAAGAAGCTCGGCAAGAGCTGCCCGAAGCTACGCCGCCCTGGAGGGAAGGGGGAGCGGTGGAGTCCCACGCACGGCACGTGGGCTTACCAGCAGGAGCTGCCCGCGCACGCGGACGGGCGGCGGCGCAACCCGCTGCGCCGCCAAGGCTTCGCTGCGGTGGAGGAGGTGGAGGCGGAGCTGGAGCACGCCTGCGCGCTGCTGGCGCTGGATGAGGATCCGCATGTCCGGCGGAAGATCACCGACCTGATGCTGGCCGTCCTCAAGGACACCAAAGTGCTCCCGCCGGTGGAGGAGGTGCGGCGCAAGGTCCGTACCCATCAGGATCTGAACCCGGCCGTGACGGTCGCGGAGTGGATGGCCGAGTTCCTGCGCCGCAAGCGGAAGATCGATCAGACCACGCGCCGCTCCTATGAGGCGCACATCCGGCTGTACTTCACTCCCTACCTGGGTGACATCCGGCTGGACCGGCTGCGGGTCTCTGACATCGCGGGCATGTTCGACGCGATCGAGGAGTTCAACGATGTCATCGTCACCGCCCGCGCCAGCGACGATCCTGACGAGCGGGCCAAGGTGCGGTACCGGCGGCCGGTCGGGCCGAGCACCATGCACCGCATCCGTGCGACCCTGCGGCATGCGCTGAACATCGCGATCAAGCAGGACCGGCTGATCGATTTCAACCCCGCCGCGGTGGTCGAATTGCCGGATGCGGACAAAGGCGCTGGTGTGGACCGACGAGCGGGTCGCCGCCTGGAACCAGGATCTGCATCAACGGCTGGCCGCCGAACAGCAGCGACGCGGCGGCCGGGTCAACCCGATCAACGTTTACATCTCCACCCCGCGGCCCTCACCCGTCATGGTGTGGACCCCGGCACACACCTCGGCCTTCCTCGCCCAGGCGGCCGGTCATCGGCTGGCGGTGTTGTATCGGTTGATCGCTCTACGGGGGCTGCGCCGGGGCGAGGCGGTGGGGTTGCGGTGGAAGGACATCGACCTGAACGCCGGGACGGCGGGGGTGCACTGGCAGATCACTCAGCTGGGTTGGGAGACCATCCAGGGCAAGCCCAAGACCGAGGCCAGCGATCGGACTATCGCCCTGGACGCCGACACCGTCACCGCACTGCGCGGTCACCGTAAGGCGCAGGCCGCCGAGCGGCTGGCCGCAGGGGAGGTATGGCAGGACAGCGGCTTCGTCTTCACCGACGAGATCGGCCGCCCGCTTCATCCGCAGCACGTCAGCGATCAGTCCTACCTGCTGTCTTACGAGGCGGGTCTACCGCCGGTGCGGCTGCACGACCTCCGGCATGGGGCTGCGTCACTGACGGAGTCGACCTGAAGGTCGTGCAGGAGACGCTCGGGCATGTCTCCTCCGCGTTCACGCGTGACACCTACACCAGCGTCTATCCGGAGGTGGCCTGCGCGGCGGCCGAGTCCACCGCCGCGCTCATCAGCGCCGTGCCGGACACCGGTCACGCTCGCTTGATCACTTTGCCTGCTCGCGTCTGAGCATTCAGTAGTCCACATGGGGCCCGCAGCGCGAGCTGCGGGCCTCGTCTTTCTGGGGAGAGAGACCAGCGGATGAAAAGTCTGCTCGGTCACAAGGCGAGGGCGGGGGGAACATGCTCAGGAACCAGCAGTTGACCACACCGGTGCTGTGGTTTGGGGGAGCGGGCCGTGCAGGCGTTCCGGCTTGATCTTCTCTTGATGGCCGCTGAGGTCTGTCGTGACGACAGCGGTCTAAATGATCTACCGGGTTGCACAACCCGCGCCGCCGAGCAATCAGCGAGCAACCAACCATGATCAAAAACGAGCTCCGAGGCCGGCGAGAACCGAGAAACCCCAGGTCGAACGCGGTGTTGGTGAGTAGGGCGGGTGGGACTTGAACCCACGACCCACGGATTATGAGTCCGATGCTCTGACCGGCTGAGCTACCGCCCCTGGATTCAGTTGTCTGACATGCGGCGCGGCTCCAGCAGGTCTTGCCACGCCTCATGCATGGCTAAGGCTAGAGCATCGGATCCGGTAGTGCGTGCCGCCGAGCGGGAGACGGGTCTCCGCGGACATCATTCCATGCTTTGCGGCGTTGTTGGAGCCTGAGTCGATCATATCCATCGGCCCCCTGCCAGGGGAAAACAGGTGTGGTGGGGGGCGGTGGATTTGCTCTGTGGGGAGGAGGGGCGGCGGGGCGGGGGCGATATGAGCATTCGTGAGGCCGGGGCGCTGAGGGCGTCCCGGCCTGGTCTCGTGCATCGTCAGGCGCCGGTCTCGTTGCTTCGTCAGGCGCCGCCTGCGGGGATCGTCATGGGCGGTTCAGGCCCAGCGTGTACGAGCCCGACCCGCTGTACGCGTGCACCCGGTACCGGTAGTACCCGGCGGTGCCGTTGTAGCTGATCGTTTCGTCGGGGTTCGGGCTGTCGCCCCGGGCCACCACGGACCAGGATGAGCCGTTCCACTTCTGCAGGTAGACGTCGAAGTCCGCGCCCGCGGGGCCGTCCAGGCAGGCCGCGTGCGTGCCGGAAACCGTCGCCTGGTAGTAGCTGCCGTTCGGCTGGTACGCACTGGCGTTCGAGGTCAGCGAGCCGTTGTACGTCTCCTCGTAGCTCTGGCAGCCGGTCGGCGGTGGGTCGGTGCCGCCTGCCGTGACCAGGGTCAGGCCGCCTGTCGAGAGGATCTCGCCGACGGGCTGGAAGTACGTGGTGCCGCCGACGGTGCAGTTGCCCGAGCCGCCTGAGGTCATGCCCTGGGCCTGGTCGCTCGAGATGAACGAGCCGCCCGAGTCGCCGCCCTCGGCGCACACCGTGGTTCGCGTCAGGCCCGTCACCGTGCCCTCCGGGTAGTTGACGGTGGCGTTCAGCGCGGTGACGGTGCCGCAGTGCCACTGCGTGGTCGAGCCGGAGCGGCACACCGAGCCCTGGGGCTGGGTGACGGTCGCGCCGCGTACCGGGAGGATTCCGGCGCTGTAGCCGTTCACGACGCCGGGGGCGGTCCACTGGGAGTTGGTGGCGACCCACGCGTAGTCATTGCCGGGGAACGACGAGATCTGGACGGTGCCCTGTGCCACGCGGTTGTAGCCGGTCGTGGTCACGCCCGTGCCGCCGCAGTGGCCGGCGGTGGTGAAGCCGAGCTGGGTGCCGCGTCTGGCCGCGAAGCCGATCGAGCAGCGGTAGCCCTCCGAGGTGTAGTACGCGTCCCCGCCCCGGATGTCATAGAACAGCCGTGGGCGCTCGGCCGACGGCTCGATCTTCACGGCCGCCGCGTCCACGCCGCCGGCGGCGATCCAGGAGCGAGCCGCCTCCGGGTCGCTCGCCGCGACGACGACCGCATTGTCCTGGGGCGAGATGGCCCAGCTGTGGACGGCGGCGGGCGGCGCGGTGCGGTCGAGGCTGTCCTTGACGGCGGAGAGCTGGGCGAACGACCGCGGCACGATGCGGGCCACGGCGCCCGTGCGGGTGATCTCGCCCACGTCGGCCGGGTCGACGCTGGCCACGACGAAGGTGCTCTCGGCGCCCTCGTACCAGACCCCGGCGAAGCGGTCGCCGAGCCTCTTGCGCAGGCCGGGCGCGGCGGAGTTGCCGCGGGCCTCGTTCGCCAGGCGGTTGATCGCCTGGTCCTTGGTGATGCCGAGATCGCGCTGCACGGCGTCCACCACGCCGGACGGCGGTTTCGCGGACGAGGAAGACGCGGATGAAGACGCGGATGAAGACGCGGTCGAAGGCACGGTACGCGTCGCGGGTGGCGCGGATGAGACGGCAGGGGTCGCCGTCACGACTAACGCGCCGATCGCGGTCGCGATCAGCACAGGGGTTCGGAGCATGGTGGTCTCCTCGCTGCTGGGGGTGCCGTCACGGTAACGGCGCGACCCGGCGCGGAGGAGTACTACTTTGCCCCTATCGCCGTGTTATGGCGCGGTGCCGTAGCCCGGATTCCGTACCAGCCAGTCCTGGTAGACCGGGCTGCGGCCGACCGCATCCAGGTGGGCCTCCTTGGCCTGCGTCACCACCCACGCGGCGTCGGGGGCGGTGGGGTGGCGGCCGAGGAGCTGCCGCCACCGCAGCGGCGCGCCGGCCAGCGGGACCATGACCAGGCCCTGGGCGGCCTGGTGGGTGGCCTGGCAGAGCACCACCGCCCGGCCGACCTGCGCGAGGTGCGTGCACGTCGGCACGTCGGTCTCGTAGATCGTCCCCGGCGTGAACCCGGCGCGGGCGCACGCCATCGCGAAGCAGTCGGCGAAACACCCGTCGCCGGGCGTCACCGCCCACTGCTCGCCGGCGAGATCGGCCAGCTCCACCTCCTTCTCCTTGGCGGCGGGATGGGCCTCGGCGACCAGGCAGAATACGGGGTCGAGGCTGATCGTCTCCCAGACCAGCGCGCCGGTGGGAGTGCCGGAGTCACCGCAGGCGCCGGTCAGCACGTAGTCGAGGCGGCCGAGCTCGACCATGCTGGTCAGCTCGTGGGACGACCAGGAGGTGTACGTGCTGACCGGCCGCACCGCGGCGAGCCGGTCGACCAGCCCTCCGAGGATCGGGCCGTTGGTGGCGCCGATGCGGTAGCCGGGGGAGGGGGCGTTGGCGAATCGCACGGCTTCCTCCTGCAGTTCTTTGGCAGCGGGGAGGAGCACCCGTGCCCGGGCGAGCACGAGTTCGCCGAGGCGGGTGGGCCTGGCGCCGTGGCGGTCGCGCTCGAACAGAGTGCCGCCGAGCACCCTCTCGATGCGCTTGAGCTGGGCGGTGAGGGCCGGTTGTGCCAGCCCGAGCAGGGAGGCGGCCTTGCTCACACTTCCCGCGTCCGCGACCGCGCGGACGATCCTGAGGTGCCTGAGCTCGAGGTCCATAACGGGAAGGTAAAGCTCGGGCATCTTACACACAATCCCTACATGTCAGGAAATGTGACAGATATTGTCGAGGCGCTCTGGGGTAGGGGAAGCCTCATGACGACGATGGGAATTGATCCAGCCCAGCTCAGCGACGAAGACGTGATACGCGAGCTGCGGCAGCTGCACGCCACCCGGAGTGACACCTTCTTCCACGGCTCGGACGACGCCCTGGCGCGGCACACCTCACGGACCAACGAGCTCGAGTCCGAATACCTGCGCCGCTACCCGGACCGCGACGTCGACCCCTCCCGGCTGAGAGAGGGAGCGAGGCAGCGCTGATGTCCGAGGGCCACGATGCCCACGAGGTCCACGATGTGCAGGCGTTGTCGGACGTCGACATCCACGTGTACGAGGCCGTCGCCGCCCAGGCGGTCGAGTCGGGGAGCGCCGGTCTCGAAGGGCTGGTCCGGGCGTCGGGGCTGGCCGAGGACGAGCTGCGGGGAAGCCTCGCGACGCTGATCGGGCACGGGTACGTCGTCCCCAAGGGCGACGGGTACGGGCTCGGGCCGCACACCTTCGAGGTCGAGTACTGAATGCGCCTGGATCCGTCCGGTCGGCCGGGCGGCGCCTGGAGGGTGATCGGTTCCGTCAGCCGGACAGTGCTCGGAGTACGGCGGCCTGCTCCGCCGTGACCCCCGCCGCCCGTTGCCGGGCCGCCTCTCCAGGCGTGAACCCCGCCGCGCACCAGGCTGCCACTTCCTCCAACGGGACGGTTCCCCACCAGGCGGCCATGACCTCGACGGCGCACCGCCGGGTACGAGCCGCCTCCGCCGCCGTGAATCCCAGCGCCCGGAAAACCCGGGCGTCCCCCTGGTCCACCCGCCGCCGCGCCCATTCGGCCGCCTCGGCGCCGTCCCACCCGGCGTCGGCGTAGGTGCGTGCCACGTCGGCCGGTACGCCGGAACGCAGGAGCCGGCGCATCGTGTCCGCCCAGGCGGGGGCGGACAGTTCGGCGGGCTCGGACGCGGTCGGCCCGGTGAGCGGGGACCGGCCTGACGACCGGGGGTGGGGCGGTCCGGGACGCGGCCCCAGGCGGGACAGCCCTGGCAGGCGGGCCAGGTGGGTGGTCCAGGAGAGGCGGTGAGGACGCTCACCGGCCAGGTGCCTGCGGGCCGCGTCGTGCGGGGCGACCCCCATCTCATGCCAGCGCACCGCCTCCGCCGGCGTCATCCCTGCCCGTTGCCAGGCGATGACCGTCTCGGGGCCGGCGGCGGCGGTGCGCCACAACCGCGCGTCGGCGGGTGACGTCACCCCGGCCTCGCGCCACGCGGCGGCCTCGCCGGGGGTGAAACCGGCCGCCCGCCAGCGCCGCATCTCGCCCTGTGTGAAACCATCCCACTCCATCACGTATCCCTCCCTGTCCGCCCGGCTGAGGACGCCGCCCTGCCAGGTCGCGTCGCATGAGATTCCGGCGGGGCGTCGCCGTGTCGGGTTCTGCCATGCGGGTGTTCGGCCGGGCCCGTCGTGTCGGGTTCCGCCACGTGGGGGTTCCATCGGGCCCGTCTGCCGGGTTTCGGAACGCGGGCGTTCCGTGGGCGTTTGGCGCGTGTGCGTTCCGGCGGGGCGCCGTGTCGGTCCCGGTTGCCCGCGCGTCCGCCCGGAGCGCTGTGTCCGCGCCCGTCACGCCGCGGCCTCCGTCGGCGGAGGCGGTACGCGGATCGTGCTCGCCCACCGGGGCGCCGAGCCGCGGTCGCCGAACAGGCACACCACCACGGCCTGCTGCCGGGGACGGCGGTCGGGCCACGGCGTGTCGCCGTCGGTCAGGACGATCACCAGATCGGCCCCGGCCGCCGCCTTCAGTCCCTCACGCAGGTCCGTGCCGCCGCCTCCGGCCAGCTCGACCTCGCTGGCCCGGCGTACGCGCTGGACGGGGTACGCCTGGGTGTCGCAACAGATCGCCTCGATCCAGCGGTGACCGGCCGCGCGCAGCAGGCCGTCCAGCTCGGCGAGGGCCTGGCCGAGCACGTCGCGCGCGATGCTGCCCGAGGTGTCGATCACGACCGCGACCCGCGGGACCGGGCGTACCAGGGCGGGCAGGACGATCGACGGTGCGGCGGCCGCGCGCCTGGACGGGCGGCGGTAGCTGTAGTCCACCCGGCCCGCCGCCTGGGCCAGGCCCCTCCTGACCAGGGCCGCCAGGCGGGTCCGCCAGTCCACCTCAGGGCGGAGCGTGGCTTCGGCCCAGCGCCGCCAGCCGCCCGGCGCGGTGCCTCGCGAGTCGATCGCGGCGGCGACGGCGCGGGCGAGGAGCTCGCGTTCCAGTGCCGTCATCGCGCTCGGCCCGGTGAACGGGGCCCGGCCGCACGCCTGCACGTGGGGTGGCACGTCGATGAGGTCGAGCAGGTCCGCGTACCGCTCGGCCAGCAGGCCGGCGGGCAGGCCCAGCGTCTCGGGGGAGACGGCGTCGGCGGGGCCGCCGTCGAGGTCGTCGTTGACCTCGGCGTCGGCGGCGCGGTCCCAGCGCAGCCGCAGGCCCGGATCGCGATACGGCTCCGCGCGGGCGTGGTGGCCCCGCAGCAGGTGTCCTACCTGGTGGATCAGCCACCAGCCGAGCTCGGGGACGGGCGTTTCGCGTACTGCGTCCGGGTTCAGGTGCACGTTCCAGTGCTCGTCGGCGGGGAGGCGGGGCGGGGCCGTGTCGTGGACGAGCGGCGTGAGGGCGAAGAGCGCCTTGGTGAGGTACGGGGCGTGTCCCGCCGCCCAGAGCCGGGCCGCCGCGAAGCGCTCGGCGGTGGTGTCCTGGCGATCTGTCATGGCATGAGTCCGGCGGAGCGGAGGATCGGGGCCAGGTCCAGCACCGCGGTGGGGAGGGCGGCGCCGTGCGGCCGGCGGGCGGCGAGGTCACGGGCCGCAGTGGCCGCCACGTCCGGGGTTCGCCCGGCCACCCGGGCGATGAGCGTCCACGCGCGCTGCCACGTGTCAGTGCCGCCGTCGGCGGTCACGTGCGCCACCACGGCGGCGAGGACGGCGTGCATCCGGTCCACCCGGTCGGGGAGCGGCGCGGCGGCCGGGTCGGCGAGGAGGGTCTCGGGATCGGGCAGGTCCAAGTCGCGCAGCCAGGACAGCAGCTCGAACCCGGCCGCCTCGCCGACCGCACCGACCACCAACTCGGCCCGCACCCGCTCGCGCCTGGAGCGGCTGACCTCCGGCACGGGTGGAGGCTCGTGGGTGGTGCAGGCCAGTGCCGTGGCGGCCAGGTCCCAGGTGCGGGGGCTGGGCCAGGCGCGGGCCGGACCATCCGGTACGGCGAGCACCAGTTCCGGACGTACCCGGAGGAAGGCGCCCACCAGCGCCCGTGCCCGCCCCACCTCCGCCGCGGACGGCACGGACCATCCGGCAGGGTCGGGCACCGGGAAGCCGCCCGCGAACCCCTCGGCCACCGACGCCGCGCTGAACTTCCAGTCCAGGTGGATCAGCCGGTTGGCCAGCGGCGCCGACAGGTCCCAGCCGTCCGCGGCTTGTTCCGGTGGGTTCGCGGCGGCCACGATCCGCACCGACGGCGGCAGCACGAGGTCGCCGACCGTACGCTCCAGCACCACCCGCAGCATCGCGGCCTGGACGGCGGGCGGCGCGGTGGTGAGCTCGTCCAGGAACAGGATGCCCGTCCCGGTCGCGGCCAGCCGCTCGGCCCAGCGCGGCGGCGCGAGCCACGTGCCCCCGTCGCGCAGCACCGGCAGCCCGGCGAAGTCGCTCGGCTCCCTGATCGAGCCGACCACGACCTCCACCGGCAGTCCGAGCCGCCGGCCGAGCGCCAGCACGGCCGACGTCTTGCCGGTGCCCGGCGGCCCCCACAGGATGACCGGCAGGTTCGCCGCCACCGCCACGGACAACGCGTCCACGAAAGCCTCCTCGCGTCAACCAAAATTGACCCCCAGGGGTCAACGTAGGTTGACGTGAGACGGAATGTCAAATCACCGGACGCGCCGGATCTCAGGTCTCCAGGACCTCGTCCGCCCCGATCTGCCGCACGAACGCGTGCTTGGCGGCCCGCGCCGTGCCGATCACGTACGCGCCGCTCGGCTTGGCGAGCTGCACGGCCAGGTGGCCGATGCCCCCGGCGGCGCCGTGGACGAGCACCCGCTGCCCCGCCGCGACGTCCTCGAACGCCTCCAGGCGATCAGCGCCGGCATCGGCAGCGCCGCGGCCGGCACGTGATCGACCCCGCCGGCTTGCGGGCGAACTGCCGCGGCCTGACCACCACGTACCCGCCGTACAGCGGGAAGCCGACCACGCCCGAGACCTCGCAGCCGGGGGTCAGCGGGAGATCGACGTAGTCGGGCGGGTAGGGGACCCGCCGCAGCTTAACCCTGGGCACGCTGGAGCACGACGGCGTGGTCTCCCGCACGGTCTACCCGGCGCTCCCGCCCAGGGTGGACTACGCGCTGACCGAGCTCGGCCGCAGCGCCATCGGCGTGTTGCGGGCCATCGGGGAATGGGCGGGCGAGCACGCCGACGAGGCCGTCGCCGCGCGCGAGACGTACGGCAGGAAGGACCAGGAGCCGGTCAGAGCCGTCTGAGGCGGGCCCACAACACGAACGTGCCGCCGAACACCGCCATGACCAGCCCGGTCCACAGGTTCACGACGCTCCCGAGCACTCCGGCGATGATCAGGATCACGCCGTACACCAGGAACAAGCCGCCGATCACCAGGCGAATGTCGCTCACAGGATCACTCCGTACAGCACAGTGGCCAGGATCAGGGCGCCCACGCCGAGCAGCACGGGCGAGCGGTACCACCTCGCGTCCCCGGCCAGCGCGTCGTCCTCCAGCTCGACGCCGCTGAGCCCGTACACGAGCCCGCGCAGCTCCGCCTCCGGCTTCTGGGTGGTGACCAGCGTGACCGCCACGGACACCACCACGTCCACGGCGAACGCCAGGCCCGCGCCCCAGAAGCTGGCGTTCAGCTCGGTGCCGAAGTCCACGTACCCGGCCTTGTACGAGAGGTACGACACGAACGCCGCGAGCGTGCCGGCCAGCAGCCCCCAGAAACCGGCCCACGGCGTCATGCGCCGCCAGAACAGTCCGATGATGAAGGTCGCGAACAACGGCGCGTTGAAGAACGAGAAGAGGGCCTGCAGGTAGTTCATGATGTTGGAGTAGCCGGCCGCGATGAACGCCGTCCCGATCCCCAGCGCCACGCCCACGACGGTCGCGATCCGGCCCACCCGCACGTAGTAGTGGTCGTCCCGGTCCTTGACCAGGTGCGCCTGCCAGATGTCGTTGGTGAACACGGTGTTGAACCCGCTGATGTTCGCCGCCATCCCGGCCATGAACGACGCCAGCAGCCCGGTCACCGCGATCCCCAGCACGCCGTTCGGCAGCAGGTCGCGCATGAGCAGCGGGATCGCGTTGTTGTACGCCTGGGTACGGCCCAGGTCGCCGAACAGCACCAGCGCGATCATGCCCGGCAGCACCGTCACCAGCGGGATGAACAGCTTCGGGTACGCGGCGATGATCGGCGTCAGCCGGGCCGCGTTCGTGTTCCTGGCCGACAGGGCCCGCTGCACCTCGGCGAAGTTCGTGGTCCAGTAGCCGAACGACAACACGAAGCCCAGCCCGAACACGATGCCGATCCAGTGCGCCTGCATGGGGTTGTCGCCCGTGCCCATCCCGGCCCACGTGTGCAGGCCGCCCTCGCCGAGCGCGCTCTGCCGTACCCGGTCGAACAGGCCGGTGATGCCGCCCACCTTCATCAGCCCGAGCACGGTCAGCGGGATCAGGCCCGCGAGGATCACGAAGAACTGCAGGACCTCGTTGTAGATGGCCGAGGAGAGCCCGCCGAGCGTGATGTACGACAGCACGATCACCGCCGAGATCACCACCGACACCGGCAGCGGCCAGCCCAGCAGCGCCTCCAGGACCAGCGCCAGCGCGTACAGGTTCACCCCGGCGATGAGGATCTGCGCGATCGCGAACGTGACCGCGTTCAGCAACTGCGTGGCCCCGTTGAAGCGCCTGCGCAGGAACTCGGGCACACTGCGCACCTTGGAGCGGTAGTAGAAGGGCATCATCACGATGCCGAGGAACACCATCGCCGGGACCGCGCCGATCCAGTAGTAGTGCACGGTCATCGCCCCGTACTGGGCGCCGTTGGCCGCCATGCCGAGGATCTCGATCGCGCCCAGGTTCGCCGACACGAAGGCCAGGCCGGTGACCCATGCCGGAAGGCCGCGTCCGGCCAGGAAGAAGTCGAGGCTGGAGGTGATCCGTCGGCGCGCGGCGAAGCCGATGGCGAGCACGGTGGCGAAGTAAATGGCTATGAGGACGTAGTCCAGAAGATTCACGTCGAGCCGCACGGAGAGCCGCTACCCGGAGAAGTCACGACTTCACATGGAAGGCGTAATGTCGTGATTGTGGACGTCGCCGATCTGAGCCCCGCGCAGGCCCGGGAGCGCTTCCGCGGAGGTGAGCGGGTGCCCACCGCCGGCTGGTGCCGGGGCTGGACGCAGGCCAATCTGATCGCCGTGCCCGCTCGCCTCCGGTACGACCTGCTGCTGTTCGCCCACCACAACCCCCAGGCGTGCCCGGTGCTCGACGTGGGCGAGCCGGGCGCCTGGTCCACCGCGCTCTTCGCCGGTGACCTGCGGACCGACCTGCCGGGATATCGGCTCTACCGCGACGGCGCACCGGTGGCCGACCTTGACGAGGTGGTGGAGGAGTGGCGCGAGGACCTCGTGCCGTTCCTCATCGGCTGCAGCTTCACCTTCGAGCGCGCCCTGCTCGCGGCCGGGGTGCCGGTGCGGCACCTGGAGCTGGGGACGAACGTGCCGATGTACGTCACCGACGTCCCCTGCGAGTCCTCCGGCAGCCTGTCGGGGCCGCTGGTCGTGTCGATGCGGCCGGTGCCCGACGAGCTGGTGAAGACCGCGGTCGAGGTGAGCGGCCGCTACCCGCGGGTGCACGGGGCGCCGGTGCACGTCGGCGACCCCGCCGCGATCGGGATCCGCGACCTGGCCCGGCCGGACTTCGGCGACCCGATGGAGGTGCGGCCGGGGGAGGTGCCGCTGTTCTGGGCGTGCGGGGTGACGCCGCAGGCGGCGGTGATGGCCAGCGGCGTCGAGTACGCCATCGGCCACCTGCCGGGCCACATGGCGATCCTCGACGTCAGGGACGAGGACTACCGGGTGGACTGAGGCGGGATGCCCGCCGCCGTGAGCTGCCCGCCGACCGGCGGCGCGCCGCGCCGGTTGTCGATCTCCAGATGCGGTACGACCGGCGGCTCGTCCACCCTGATGTTCCTCAGGTAGTCGTCGAACGCCGCCAGCTTGCCCGCGTCCCGCCCGTACCCCCTCGCCACGAGCCGCTCTCGCAGGGTCGGGCCGTCGGAGCGGACCCAGATCAGCCGCACCGGCTCCCCGCCCAGCTCCGCCACCCACTCCGCCCACCTGGCGGCGTCGTGGACCTGGGTGGTGAACGGGCCGTCGAGCATCACCGGGCAGCCGTGATCGCGGATCCGCCGGGCGAGCCTGGTCAGGCCCGCGTATTCGTGCACCTTGATGTACCGGTCGTACCAGGGGCCCTCGCGTTCGCCGACCGGCCGGCCGTGGGCTCTGAGGACCTCGGCCACGAAGTCGCCGTACACGGTGTCCTTGTCGAGCAGCGCCGGCACGGGGGAGAGGCGGGCCAGCAGCTCGGCCGCGACCGTGGACTTGCCCGCCCCCGGCGGCCCGCTGATCACCCACACCGTGCTCATGGGATGACAGTATGGTCGGCGCCTACGCGGATTTGCGTACGCGGGTGCCTCGTCTCGGCGGACGACCGCGGGCGCCGGGCCGGTCAGACTCCTTGCCCATGCTGACCGTGTTCACCCGGGCCTTCCGCGCGCCGGTGCTGCGCAAGAAACTGCTGTTCACGCTCGCGCTCATCGCGCTGTTCCGGCTGGGTCAGGTCCTGCCGGCGCCGGGGGTGGACGTGGTGGCGGTGCGGGCCTGCGTGGGGTCGGCCCAGGGCGGGCTCTTCGACCTCGCGCAGATGCTCAGCGGGGGCGCGATGCTGCAGCTGTCGGTGTTCGCGCTCGGCGTCATGCCGTACATCACCGCGAGCATCGTGATGCAGCTCTTCGCCGTGCTGGTGCCCCGCCTGGACGCGCTCAGGAAGGAGGGGCAGCGCGGTCAGGCGAAGATCACCCAGTACACGCGGTACCTGACCGTCGCGCTGGCCCTGCTCAACGCCGGCACCGTCATCGCCCTGGCCCGCACCGGGCAGCTGCTGCCCGGCTGCGCCCGGCCGCTGCTGCGCGACGACGGCCTGCTGCCGGTGATCGTGATCGTGCTGACCATGGTGGCGGGGGCCTGCGCGGTCATGTGGCTGGGCGAGCTGATCACCGAGCGGGGGATCGGCAACGGCATGTCCATCCTCATGTTCACCCAGGTCGTGGCGGTCTTCCCGGGCTACATGTCGAGGATCTTCGTGCTGACGCCGGTCGGCGCCGTGGCGATGACGGTGGCCGGGTTGTTCCTGGTGGCGGCCGTGGTGTTCGTGGAGCAGGCGCAGCGGCGGGTGCCCGTGCAGTACGCCAAGCACATGATCGGGCAGCGCATGTACGGGGGGAGGAGCACGTACATCCCGATGAAGGTCAACCAGGCGGGCATCGTGCCGGTCATCTTCACCACGTCCCTGCTCTACCTGCCGACGCTGGTCGCGCCGCTGCTCGGGGACGAGGCCGGGGCGTGGGTGCAGCAGAACCTCGCCACGGGGACGCATCCGCTCTACATGGCCGTGTACGTGTCGCTGACCGTGGCCTTCGCCTACTTCTACGTGTCGATCACCTTCAATCCGGTGGAGGTGGCCGACGGCATCCGGCGCTACGGCGGGTTCGTGCCCGGCCTGCGGCCCGGGCGGCCGACCGCCGAGTATCTGGCGTACGTGCTGTCCAGGCTGACCGCGTCCGGGGCGGCGTACCTGGCGGTGCTGGCGTTGCTGCCGCTGGTGGCCTTCGCGATCCTGCGGGACCCCGGCACCCAGCAGAACTTCCCGTTCGGCGGGACCAGTGTGCTGATCATGGTGGGGGTCGGTCTCGACACCGTCAAGCAGATCGAGGCCCAGCTGCAGCAGGGCCACTACGAGGGCTTCCTGCGGAAGGGCCGGTCATGAGGGGAGGGCCAGGCCGGCGCGCATGGCGAACACCACCAGCTGCGCACGGTCCCTGGCGCGCAGCTTCACCATGGCGCGGCTCACGTGGGTCCGCACGGTGTCGGGGCTGATCACCAGCTCCTTGGCGATCTCCTCGTTGGACCTGCCGGTGGCCACCCACGCCACCATCTCGCGCTCCCGGGGCGTGAGCGTCTCGATGCCCTCGACCGGCTCCGTGCCGTGCCGGCCGAACAGGCCGATGACCTTCCTGGTGATCGCCGGCGACAGCAGGGCCTCGCCGGCGGCGACCACGCGGACCGCGTTGGCCAGCTCGTCGGGGGCGCTGTCCTTGAGCACGAAGCCGCTGGCACCGGCCTGGAGGGCGGCGAAGACGTACTCGTCCATGGCGAACGTCGTCACCACCACGATCCTGGTGCCGCGCAGCTCCGGGTCCTCGGCGATCGCCCGCAGGGTGGCCAGGCCGTCCATGCCGGGCATGCGGATGTCGAGGAGCAGCACGTCCGGCTTGGCCTGCCGGATCAGCGTGAGGGCCGCGCTGCCGTCGCCCGCCTCGCCCACACACTCCATGCCGGGCTCCCGCTCCAGCAACGCCCTGAGCCCCATGCGCACGACCGCCTGATCGTCCGCGATGGCCACCCGGATCACGCGGCCTCGGCTTTCGTCCCCACTCACCGCTCCCACCTCATCCCCACGCCCGCCACCGGCCACTCCGCGCCCGCTCTCACGGCCGTCCCGCCACCCGCCGCTCCGCGCCCGCCCCCGCCACTCGCCGCATCGCGTCCGTTCCCACGCTCGCACCTCGGGTCGCCGGTTTCGTGCGGGCTTGTGCGGGCTTGTGCGGGCTTGTGCGGGCTCTCGCATTCTGCGACCGTTGGCCGGTGGCGCGTCGCGATCGCGGCCGTGGGTTGCCGGTTTTTCGCGCGCTCGCGAGGGCGCGGTTCGCGGCTGCGGCCGGTGGTGCTGCGTGCTCTTTCTCACCGATGCCGCTCCATGGCGGGTCGGCAGCGGTCGCGGAGGCCGGTGCGTCGGCAACCGACGGCTTGGTGTTCGCCGTGCCGTCTGGTTCTCCCGACGGTCCCGGCGATCCGCCGGGCGTGGTCACGCCGAGACCTGCGGGAACCTGGCGATCACCTGGAAGCCGCCGCCCTCGCGTGGCCCGGCGGCGAAGTGGCCGCCCGCCTGGGTGACCCGCGCCCGCATCCCCGAGAGTCCCCGGCCCTCGGCCGCGCCCGTCCAGCCGACGCCCCGGTCGGACACCTCCAGCACGAACGCGCACGGATCGTTCGCCACCCGGACGAGCGCCCTGGTCGGGCCCGCGTGGCGCAGGACGTTGGTGAGCGACTCGCGCACCACCCGGTAGACGGCGCCCTGCAGGTGGGCGGGAACGGAGAGGTCGGCGGGCTCGACGTCCACCGGCAGGCCCGCGGTCCGGACGCCGTCGATCAGGCTCGTCAGGTCGCCGCCGGGCGGGTCGATCCCGTCGAGTGCCGCCCGCAGCTGGGCCAGCGCGGTCGTGCTGGTCTCCTTGATCGCCCGCAGCGAGGCCCGCGCCTGCTCGGGGTCGTCGTCCAGGGTGACGAGCGCGATCCCGGCCTGCATGGCGATGGCCGCAAGCCCGTGCCCGGCGGCGTCGTGCACCTCACCGGCGATCCTGGCCCGCTCCAAGGCGACGGCGTCCGCCTCGGCCGCCGCGCGCCCGTCCTCGGCCGGGGGAGCCGTGACGGCGCCCAACCCGCCGCCGAGCGATCCCGCAGCACGCGGCCCCGCCCACACCGCACCGTCAGCCGGCGCCCCGTGCAGCCCCGCCCCGCCACGGTCGAGCGCCGTTCCGCGCAGTCCTGCCACCGCCGGCCCGGCGCCGTCGGTCCCCGCCCCGTGCAGGCCTGTGCGCGCCGTCCACGGACCGTCGGCCGCCGTGCTGCCGGGTCCTGACCGTGTCGGCGTCGTGCCGCCTGAGCCGGACGAGCCCAGGGCGGCTCCGGAGGCCCGGTCGCGCGGTTCACCGAAGGGGGCGTCCCGCAGAGCAGCGGGGCGCAGCGCTCTCAGGGGGGCGGCCTGCGCGGTGGGGATGCCCCATGTCACGCGATCCGGGTCGCCGTGCGGCGCCTCCGCGGCCGGCGCACTCAGCGGCGGCGGTGGCTCGGCGTCGGCGGCCGCAGCCGCGGCGGCCGCGCGGGCCTGGGCGAGGCCGCTGAACGACCACGGGACGGCCAGCCAGCCGGCCCACGCCAGCATGACGACGACCGGGACGTCGCCTAACCGGGCCAGGCGCGACAGAGCGGCGAGCGGCCTGCGCAGGCGGCCGCGCCGGTGCGTGTGCTCCGTCTCCATCCCCCACCCGGCCAAGGCTCGTCGTAGCCCCGATCCTATCGAGTTTCACACCTTCCGGTTCGACGCCGGCCCATCCAGCCCCCAAGAGATGATCTTGTTGGGGGTGATCCGGATGAGCTCGCCGGAGAAGCCCCGGAACGGCGGCTCCTGCCCCGTCAGCGCCTGCGCCGTACCCCGGATCTCCACGCCCCGCACCACCCACGTGCTCACCGAGGCGAGATCGTCCACCACGAACGCCACCGTGCTCCCCGCCTGCACATTCCTGAACTTCTTGGACTTGCCCAGCTCGTGCCCGCCGATGTCGATCGTGCCGGTCTCGGCGTCGACGAAGAAACCGGTCGGGCTGTTCTGGACCTGGCCCTCGGGCGAGACGGTGGCGAGGCGGCCGAGCCGCTGCGTGGCCAGGTAGTTCAGTTCTTCTCGCGTGAAAGTCATGAGGTCAGCGTGCAACCTCAAGTTATGTTGAGGTCAACCCTCGTCAGCCGGAGCCGGACGTCAGCCACCGCAGCGGGTTGTCGCGGGTGATGAGGCGGATCGTCTCCTCGCTCGTCCCGGCGTCGCGCAGGCGGGGCAGCAGCGCGTTGAACAGGTGGACGTAGCCAGGCCCGCCGTACTTGCGGACCTGCGCGATCCGGCTCAGCCCGGTGCTGATCAGCAGCCGCTCGGCGTGGCCGTCCTCGATGAGGCCGAGCGCGATCCTGGCCGCCTGATCGACGCCCAGTCCGAGGATCCCCAGGCTCACGTACGCCCCCGCCTCGGCGATCTTGCGTGCTGCGCCGACGTCGGTCCCCGCGTAGCCGACGGCCACCCGCGGCCCAGGCAGGTTCTGGCCGAGGAGGATCTCCAGCAGGGCCAGAGCGTTCTTTCCGTGGGTGGCGACCGGCAGGCGGGACCGGAGTGAGGCGTGCGCGGCGGCGATCAGGCAGCGCTCCTCGAACGGTGTGGGTTCGGGCCCCCAGCAGCCGACCTCGCCGATCACGCCGGGGAACACGCCGGTGCCGTCCACGCCGTTGGAGATCTCGTACATCAGCCTGCCGGTGAGCGCGTCCACGTCGTCGTCGCGCACGTCCGTGAACGGCTCGGCGAAGAGCCCGGTCGACGCGATCACCGGTACCCGGCTGCCCGCCGCGACGCAGGCCAGGGCGGCGGCGTCGCGGCCCATGCCCATGCAGGTGAGGTCCACCACAAGGCCGAGGTCGCCGCTCTGGCGCAGCTCGCGCAGCTCGGCGGTGACGGTCGCCTCCTCGTCGAGCCAGCGGTGCGGGTCGGAGTCGATGCCGACCGCCCAGCGCATGTCGGTACGCAGGTGCTCGTGGGGGAGGACGGCGCCGGTGACGGCGGCGGCATGTACAGGGCCGGTGACGGTGCGGAGTAGGACCTCGGGCATAGCAGACATTAACCGATGTTTGCCGTAAGGCCCCAACCAGGTTGGAAATTTTACGCTTCGTGGGGTTTGGTGGTTTGCTAGTCGGCTGCAAGTGGTAGGCGTGGCGGAGTCGTATCCTGGGGGGCACACCGACTGGCGGGGGGAATTGTGCAGATTAAGAACTCCGACACCGGCGACGCCGACGTGATCAAGGAGGAGGCCGCCGACCAGTCGCCCATGCCCGAACGCCGTGAGGGCATCCACGGATGGCTCGACGGCATCAGGTCCACCCGCACGGGCGCGCTCACGCTGAAGATCGTGGTCGGCGTGATCGGCACGCTCATGGTGGTGGGCGGGCTCATCATGGTGCCGTTCCCCGGGCCGGGCTGGCTGGTGGTGTTCGCCGGGCTGGCGGTGCTGGCGACGGAGTTCCACTGGGCGCACAAGCTGCTCGAGTTCGGCAAGCGCACGCTGCACGCCTGGACGCAGTGGTACAAACGGCAGGGATGGGGCGTCCGCATCGTCGTGCTCATCGTGACCCTGGCCGCCGCCGCCGTGATCGTCTACTTCGGCCTGCGCACGCTCGGCTTCGACGTCATCGCGATCGCCACGCGTTACATCTAGACCCGGTCGGTATGGCCGCCCGAATCGGGCGGACGGCTGTCTATCGTGCGGAGCGTGATCGCCGCCACCGCCATCGCGCTGTCTCTGACCCTGTCCCTGACCCTGTCCGCCCCGGCCGCGGCCCGGGCAGATGTCCCGCTCCCGGGCACAGGTGGCATGAAATATCAGGAAAAAACCGGCGATCCCGTACGGCTCACCGCGTACGGCCTCGGCACCGGCCGCGCCTACCTCAGAGCCGCCAAGGGCGCCGCCTTCGCCTGGGAGAAGGGCCTGTCCGAAGTGTCCGTCGCGCCCGGCGGCCGGCTGGCGGCAGGCGTGCCGACGGGATACCGGTCCGGCTACGACGCCCTCGTCGTCACCGACCGCACCACCGGCACGTCCACCAGGATCCGCACGGTCAAGAAGCCGCTGACCGCCTCCTACGCCTCCTGGTCCCGCGACGGCACGAAGGTCGCGCTCACGGTGGAGCAGAAGGTGAGCGGGAAGTGGCGGGTGCTCGGCTTCACGGTCGTGGACGTGGCCGCCAAGAAGGCCCGCACGGTGCGGGTCTCCGGACTGAGCGCGCAGGCGGGGTTCTGGTGGAGCCCCGACGGCAACCTCGTCTCCCGGCACGGCACGGGCCTGCGATTCCACCGGCCTTCCGACGGCGCGGTCGTGCGCACGCTGCCGGGCGTCGGCCTGCCGACCGGCCCCGAGGACGCGTTCTCGCCCTCGGGCAGGCGCCTGGCGACGTGGTGCCCGTCGCGGCTCAGGGAGCGGCTCTGCCTGGTGGACCCCATCGCCGGCAGGATCGCCCAGCGGGTGGACGTACGGCCCGAGGCCGTCTTCGGCTGGTGGGACGAGAGCCACGTCATCGCCGTCATGGCGCACCGGGGCGCCTACCGGCTGTCGGTCGTCGATCTGAAAGGCGAGGTCACCCGGGTGCTCGCGAGCGTGCCGGCCCGGACGTGGGCCGCGGAGCTGTGGCTCTCCTTCACCCGGACGTCATAGGTAGAGGCCGGTGCCGTGGTCGGTCTCCTGCGTGGCCACCGCGTGCAGGTCGCGCTCGCGCATCACCAGGTAGACCTGCGCGTGCACCTCCACCTCGAACTGGTCCTCAGGGTTGAACAGCACCTTGTCGCCCACCTTGACCGAGCGCACGTTCGTGCCCACGCCGCACACCTCGCCCCAAGCCAGCCGGTTGGCCATCTTGACCGTCGCCGGGATGACGATGCCGGAGCCGCTGCGCCGCTCCTCCGCCTCCTGCTCCAGCTTGATCATGACCCGGTCGTGCAGCATCTGAATCTCGAACTTGGGCTGTTCCACAGGCTCAAGTCTACGAGTCACGGCACCCGCCGACTCCCGGTATGCGCGATCATGGCAGTCTGAGCTCGGCGAACACCGGCCGGTGGTCGGTGCCGTCCAGCGACAGCACCTCGAACGCGCGCACGGCCATCCGCGAGTCGGCCAGCACGTGGTCGATCGTCACCCCCGGTGACTGGACCAACGGGCCGTTCTGCGGCCAGGTCGCCACGAATCCCTTGCCCATGACGTCGGCCGCGTCCCGGTAGCCCGCCTCCAGCAGGTCGCGCATCGGCAGGTGGTCGAGCGTGGCGTTGAAGTCGCCGGCCAGCACCCGCAGCTCGCGGCCGCCGCGCGGCAGCGCCTCCAGCCCTCCTTTCCAGCACGGCTGCCGCCCGAGCCGCTTGGGCGCGCACGGATGCACCGAGACGATCTCGATCCGGGCCCCGCCGGGATGCTTCAGCCAGGCCCTGGCCTGCCCGAACGCGCCTATCTTGATCATCGGCCCGCCCTGGAGCGGGTGGCGCGCGTACACCGCGGACCCGCCGACACCGTTCAACGGCCACGTGACGGCGTGCGGGAACACGTCGCGGATCCCCGCGTCGTCCAGCCGCTCCATCGCGGCGGGCGTGAACTCCTGCAGCGTCAGCACGTCCGGCCCCAACCGCTCGACCAGCCGCATCAGCTCCGTCGTGTCGGCCTGTCCTACCATGAGGTTGGCCGCAAGCACCCGCAGCACCGGGCCTTTGGCGTCCGGATTGCCGTCGGGGAAGGCCCGGGGCAGCACGACCGGTGTCAGCGCCAGCACCGCCACGAGCGCGGCGGTGCCCGCCGCCCACCGCCGCAGCAGCACGGCCAGCAGCCCGCTCACCACCACCGCCGCGGTCGCGTACGGCGTGTACGCCACCAGAGGCACCCACGGCCAGTCCGGCTCGAACCCGCTCAACCGCACCACCGCCCACAGGGCGAAGGGCATCACCGCGATCCAGCTCACCCATGTCCGCACGCCCTGTATCGCCACAAGTCCTGACATGGGTTCACGCGTGAATAAGGTGTGCACCATGCGAGACGTGGAAGCCCGGGTCCTCGACGCCGTCGACGAGGCCGAGACCGTCACCCTGCTGGCCGAGACCGTGCGGGTCCCCAGCGTCACCGGCACCGACGCCGAGTCGGAGCTGCAGCACCGCTTCGCCCGGCTCCTCACCGAGGCCGGCATGGACGTGGACGTCTGGAAGCTCGACCTCGCCGACCTGACCGGCAGGCCGGGGTTCCCCGGCACCGAGGCCCCCAGGGCCGAGGGGTACGGCGTCGTGGCCGTGACCGGGGGCGAGGGCCCGCCGGCACTCGCGCTCCAGGGCCACGTGGACGTCGTCCCCACCGGCGACCTGGCCAAGTGGGAGGGCAGCGACCCGTTCGCGGCGCGCATCGCCGGCGACGTGTTGCACGGCAGGGGCGCCTGCGACATGAAGGCCGGCCTCGCCGCCAACCTGGCCGTGGCCAGGGCGATCCACCGGGCCGGAGTGCGCCTGGCCAGGCCGCTGGCGGTGCACTGCGTGATCAGCGAGGAGGACGGCGGGCTCGGCGCCTTCGCCACGCTGGCCAGGGGGCACACGGCGGAGGCCGCGGTCATCAGCGAGCCCACCAGCGGCGCGATCATCACGGCCAACGCGGGGGCGCTGACGTTCCGGCTGGAGATCGCCGGCCGGGCCGCGCACGGCGCCACCCGCCACGAGGGCGTCAGCGCGATCGAGGTGTTCTGGCCGGTGTTCGAGGCGATCAGACGGCTGGAGGCCGAGCGCAACCGCGACGTTTCCGGCCTCTTCCGCGACACCGCCATCCCCTATCCGATCGAGGTCGGCGTCGTCCGGGCGGGCGACTGGGCCAGCACGGTGCCCGACCTGCTGGTCGCCGAGGGACGGCTCGGGGTGCGGCTGGAGGAGGACCCGGCCGACGCGCGGGCCGCGTTCGAGCAGGCGGTCGCCGAGGTCGCGCACCCCTGGCTGCGCGCCAACCCGCCCGTGGTGACGTGGCCGGGCGGCCAGTTCGCCAGCGGCCGGCTGCCCGCCGGGCACGAGCTGCTCGACGAGGTGGGGCGGGCAGTCGCCGACACGACCGGTACGCGGCCGCCCGAGGCCGCGGCGCCGTACGGGAGCGACCTTCGGTTGTACGCGGCCGGCGGGATCCCGACGCTGCACTACGGCCCCGGAGACGTGCGCTACGCGCACGCCCCCAGGGAGCAGGTCCGGCTGGCCGAGCTGCACACGGTCACGCGGGCACTGGCACTGCTCGCTGTGCGCCGCTGCGGAGCATTCTGACCGGCCCGAACGGGCTCAGCAGCGACGGCGGCGGGTCGCGGAGGCCCGCCACCCGCGGGAATCGCCGGGCATCCCCAGGTCGCCGCGGACCGTGATCTCCCACGGGGCGTCCACGATCCCGGCGACGCGCCGGAAGAACGCCTGCGGCCGCATGTCCACGTCGAGCACTCCCCTTGGCCGCGGGGACGGCCGCCGGCATCCATACGAGCGTGCTGACTTCGCCCGACTTCGCCCGGCTTCGTCCGGCAGAGGGTCGGCCGTGGACCGCGTTCATTCCACGTCGTCAGTGCGTACCGAGGGCGCGTCGGTCGGTGGGCTTCACGCGTTGTGCCCTTCGAGGTAATTGGACTACAGTCCGGTTTGTGGAGGATTCGGGAAACGCTGAGCCGCGGTCTGGTTC
This sequence comes from Nonomuraea sp. SYSU D8015, assembly GCF_008065375.1. Classification (GTDB taxonomy): domain Bacteria; phylum Actinomycetota; class Actinomycetes; order Streptosporangiales; family Streptosporangiaceae; genus Nonomuraea. The sequence continues at coordinate 356,682 of NZ_VJYI01000009.1, read as the reverse complement.
GTCGAAGGAGCGGCTGGAGTTGCTGCGCGCCCGCCCGCCCAAGGAGCGCGCCGACGCGGCGCGCAACCGGGAGAAGGTGCTGGCGGCGGCGGCGCGGCTCTTCGCCGAGAAGGGGGTCGAAGCGGTTTCGATGGACGCCATCGCCGCGGAGGCCGGCGTGGGCAAGGGGACGCTTTTCCGTAGATTCGGCGACAAGTCCGGCCTGGCCGTGGCGCTCCTCGACGCCCGCGAACGCGACCTCCAGCAACGCATCCTGTCCGGCCCGCCGCCCCTGGGGCCCGGCGCGCCCGCCCGCGACCGCCTGGCCGCCTTCGTCGCCGCCTACCTGCGTTACCTCTTCGACCATCTGGACCTGGTCCGAGTCTCGGAAACCGCCAGCCCGGGCGCACGCTACCGCATCGGCGCCTACCGTTTCTGGCACCGCCACGTCGCCATCCTCCTCGCGGAGTCCAGCCAGCGGATCGACGCCGACGCGCTGTCGCACGCGCTGCTGGCGGCCGTGAGCGCCGAGACGGCAGGCGTCCTCCGAGCCCAATACGGCGAGCCCCGCGCCATCCAGGCCATCACCACCTTGGCCTTCTCCGCCACCACCCAGCCCTGACACCCTTGACCGTCTCCGCGACCGCGGTGGGCCTGTGCCGGGGACCGGACTGCGCCCCATAGGCGGCCGCGCATCCACGGCCGGTCGCCGCGCCGCCAGCCTGCGCACGCCGGCTCGTCAGCCTGCGCCCGCGCGCCGTGCGTGCGCCTGCCGTAGGTCCGTCGGGATCCACGCCCGCATGCCACTACTGCCGGCTGTGCCCCCTCCGCCACGGCGCATTCCCGCGCTCGTGGCCGCTGCCGGAGTGCGCCTGCCCTCGGGCCTGTGCCAACGAGGGGGTGTCAGGCGGTGGCCGGGGAGACGCGGCGGCGGGATTCCGGGACGATCAGCGGGGTGCCGGACTGCGGGTCCGGGATGATCTCGCAGCGCAGGTCGAAGACCTCGTGGACGAGGTCGGGAGTGACGATCTCCGTCGGGTCGCCCTCGGCGACGATCTTGCCGGCCCGCATCACGATCAGATGCGTCGCGTACCGGCACGCCTGGTTCAGGTCGTGCAGAACGGCCACCATGGTCCGCCCCGCCTCGTGCAGATCCGCGCAAAGATCGAGGACCTCGATCTGGTGGGAGATGTCCAGGAACGTGGTCGGCTCGTCCAGCAGCAGGATCGGCGTCTCCTGGGCCAGCGCCATCGCCAGCCACACCCGCTGCCGCTGCCCCCCGGACAGTTCGTCCACGATCCGGTCGGCGAGCTCCGCCACGTCGGTGGACCGCATGGCCTCGGCCACGGCGGCCTCGTCGGCCCGCGACCACTGCCGCATGAGCCGCTGGTGCGGGTAGCGTCCCCGGGCCACCAGGTCCGCCACGGTGATCCCGTCCGGCACGATCGAGGTCTGCGGCAGCAGGCCCAGCCGCCGCGCCACCTCCTTCGACGGCAGCGACGTGATGACGCTCCCGTCCAGGTGGACGGCCCCGGTCTTGGGCTTGAGCATCCGGGCCAGGGCCCGCAGCAGGGTCGACTTGCCGCACGCGTTCGGGCCGATGATCACGGTGAAGGACTCGTCGGGGATGGCCACGCTCAGGTCCGTGGCCACGACGCGCTGGTCGTAGGCGAGGGTCAGGCCGGTGCCGGACAGACGTACATCGGGCATCAGCGGCAATCCTTCCCAGGAGCAGGCATCAGTGGCGGTCCTTTCGCAGGAGCAGGGCGAGGTACGTGCCGCCGACGGCGGCGGTCAGCACGCCGACGGGCAGCTGGGTGGGCGCGAGCAGCCGCTGCGCGGCCAGGTCGGCTCCCGTCAGCAGCACGGCCCCCATCAGGGCGGACGCCCCCATCGTGACCCCGGGGGAGCGGGTCAGCCGCCGCGCGAGCTGGGGCGCGGCCAGGGCGACGAACACCACTGGGCCGGCCGCGGCGGTGGCCACGCCGGACAGCAGCACGCCGGCCGCGATGGCCGCGGCCCGCACCGGCTCGACCCTGATGCCCATGGCCTTGGCCGCGTCGTCGCCCATCTCGATCATCCGCATCGGCCGGGCCAGGCGCAGGCACACCGGCACGAGCACGGCCAGCGCCAGCGCGACCGGGATCGCGTGGTCCCAGCCGCGCCCGCTGAGGCTGCCGGTGAGCCAGGCTCCCGCGGTGGCCGCGTCGTTGACGTTCGCCCGGGTGAGCAGATAGGAGTTGACCGCCAGCAGCAGCGCGTTCGCCCCGATGCCGACCAGGACGAGCCGGTAGCCCTGCACGCCGCCGCGGAAGGCGAGCCCGTACACGAGCGCGGCCGTGATCACGCATCCGGCCATCGCGCCGCCCGCGATGGTCGCGGCCGAGCCCCCCGCGACCACGGCCATGATGCCGCCCGTCGAGGCGCCGGCGGTGAAGCCGATGAAGTCGGGGCTGCCCAGGGGGTTCCTGGTGAGGCTCTGGAAGATCGCGCCGCTGAGCCCGAACGCCGCGCCCACCAGCAGCCCCGTCACCACCCGGGGCGCCCGCAGCTTGCTCACGATAAGCTCGGCGACCGGCGTGCCCTGGCCGAAGAGCGCGGTGACGATGTCGGGCACGGGCACGGTGAACTCGCCCGTCGAGAGGGCCGCCACGGTGACCGCGCAGGCGACCAGGACGAGGGCGAGGCCGACGAGCAGGGCGCGGGGCGCGAGACGTACGGAATAGGGGCCGACCCGGACGATCACAGCGCCGCCACCCGCTTCCGCCTGGCCAGCATGATGAAGATCGGCGCGCCGATCACCGCCCACACGATCCCCACCTGCACCTCTCCGGGCCGGGCGATGAGCCGGCCCACCACGTCCGCCCCCAGCAGCAGCACCGGCGCGGCCACCGCCGAATACGGCAGCACCCACCGCTGGTCGGGCCCCACCACGGCGCGCACGGCGTGCGGCACGATCAGCCCCACGAACCACAGCGGCCCGGCCGCGGCGGTGGCGGCGCCGCACAGCAGCGTGACGGCGACGCCCGTGAGGATCCTGGTGCGGTTGACGGCCACGCCCAGCGCCTTGCCCGCGTCGTCGCCCAGCGCCAGCATGTTGAGCGGCCGGGCCAGCAGCAGCCCGAGCACCAGTCCCGCGACCATGAACGGCGCCAGCCGCACCAGCGTGTCCGCCGTCTGCCCGGCCAGCGAGCCGGTCAGCCAGAACCTCATCCGGTCGAACGTCTGCGTGTCCATGCGCAGGATGGCCGAGGCGATGGCGGTGGCGACCATGCCGAGAGCGACGCCGGCGAGCGTGAGCCGGACCGGGCTGGAGCCCGAGCGGCCGGCCGAGGCGAGCGCGTACACCATGACCGAGGCCAGCGCGGCCCCGCCGAACGCGAACCACACGTAGACCACGGGGTCGCTGAGCCCGAAGACGCCGAGCGCCAGCGTGACCCCGAGCGCGGCCCCTTCGTTGATGCCCAGCAACCCCGGGTCGGCCAGCGGGTTGCGGGTCAGGCTCTGCATGAGCGCGCCCGCCAGCCCGAGTGTCGCGCCCACGCCGAGGCCGAGCAGCGTACGCGGCACCCGCAGCTCCCGGATCACGGTGTGGTCGTTGGACCCGTCGGGCGCGACGAAGGCGTCGATCACCGTGGAGAACGGCACAGAGCGCGCGCCCAGCGCGACGCTCGCCATCGCCATCAGGGCCAGCACCGCCAGCGCGAGGACCAGTCCGGTGGCCAGCACCGCGGGATGCGCCCACACCGGCCTCTTCACGGCCTCGGCCGCCTCCGCGGCGGTCACCGCCGTGTCCTCAGCCGGGCGCACCCGACCCCCTCTCGTCATCGTCAAGCTTAGGCAAGGCTAATCTAATGACCTTGTAGCAAGGCAAGCCTAACCTAAGGAGATGGACATGTCGGGACCGGTACTGGCGCGCAGGGGCTTCCTGTCGGCCGCGGCGGGGTTCGCGGCGGCCCTGACGCTCTCGGCGTGCGGCGAGGGCGCCGAGACGCCCGCCGCCCCCGCCGGTTCCTCCGCGGCCCAGAGCTGGTCGTTCACCGACGACCGCGACAAGAAGATCCAGCAGCCCAAGGTCCCCTCCAGGATCGTCGCCCAGGTCGGCGCGGCCGCCGCCCTGTGGGACTTCGGCGTGCGCCCCATCGCGGTGTTCGGCCCGCACAAGCTCAAGGACGGCAGCAAGGACCCGCAGGCCGGCAACGTCGACATCACCAAGGTCGAGGGCCTGGGCAACGTGTGGGACGAGTTCAACGTCGAGAAGTACATCGCGCTGCAGCCCGACCTCCTGGTCAGCAGCATGTACATCAAGGGCACCCTCTGGTACGTGCCCGAGAAGTCGAAGGACACCATCGAGCAGGTCGCCCCCACCGTCGGCATCATGCTCACCGGCAAGAGCGCCACCCAGGTGATCGGCAAGTACGAGGAGCTGGCCAAGTCCCTCGGCGCGGGCATGGAGGGCGTGCCGGAGGCCAAGGCCCGCATGGAGGCCGCCACCAAGGAGCTCGCCCAGTTCAAGGACCTCAAGATCCTCATGATGTCGGGCGGCGCGGACGCGATGTGGGTGGTCAACCCGCCCGAATACCCCGACATCGTGCACCTCATGGCCGCGGGCCTGGACGTCGTCAAGCCGTCCAAGGTGGACGAGGGCGGCTTCTTTCAGACGCTGAGCTGGGAGAACGCCGACGAGTACGACGCCGACGTGATCCTCTACGACACCCGCACCCAGGCGCTCAAGCCCGAGGAGATGCTGAAGAAGCCCACCTTCGCCAAGCTCCCCGCGGTCGTGGCCGGCCAGCTCTACCCGTGGAACGCCGAGGCGCCCTACAGCTACCAGGGCTACGCGGCCTTCCTCGAGGGCCTCGTGGCCAACCTCAAGAAGGCTAAAAAGCTCCCCTGACCTCGACGATCTCCCCGAGGGGGAACTCGAGGTAGTCGCCGGCCTCCTCGCACCAGGCGTCGAGCGCGGCGCCCTTGAGCTCCCCGTGGCTGATCGTGGCGGTCAGCCCGTCGCTCAGCGTGATGCCCGCCCGCACCCCCCGGTCGACCACGAAGCCCAGCAACGACTGCTGCGCCGTCGGCAGCCTGGTCGCCATCCTGCCGATGATCGCCCACGTCCGGCCGCTCGTGTCGGCCTCGGCCCTGCTGGCGGCGATCAGCCGGCGGGCGTGCTCGTGCGGGTCGGGCGGCGGCTCGGCCAGCAGGTGGGCCGGCGGCTCCAGCCCGGCGCCGCCCGGGTGGTCCGACAGCTCGGCCACCTGGCCGCCGGGCAGCAGGATCAGTTTGCCGTTGTTCGGCTCCTCGCCCGGGGACAGCTCGGCGCTCCTGGCCCGGCGGACGGTGATCTCGCCGGTGTCGGAGACGGGGACGGGGGAGTAGCCGGCCTCCCGCAGCGCGGACAGCGTGCGCTCGGCGCCCGCCGCGCTCACCAGGACGGTGGGGGCGAGCAGGCGCAGGCCCAGCCGGACCAGCCGCCGGTGTGCGGCGATCTCGGCCAGCAGGCCCGTGTCGCCGGCCTGGATGACGCATCCGACCGTGGTGACCGTCACCTCGCCGTGCCTGCGCGCGCTGTCGCGCACCAGGTATTCGAGCGGCTGCGGGATGGCGCCCACCGCGGCCAGCTCGTCGAGCAGCTGGTCGGCGTCGTAGCCGCGGTCGAGCGCCCGGCGCACGCTCTCGGCGGTGAAGCGCCACACCGAGGCGGCGCCGCGGGACTCGCGCTCGGCCACCCGGTCGAGCAGCGCGGCCAGCTCGGCCGAGGGAGGCCCGGTCACGACGGCCGTCAGGTCGGGGCCGAACAGGGCGCTCCTGCGCACGCTGGCGAGGGCTCTGGTGGACACCTCGACCAGCACCGGATCGTGCTCGACCATGGGCACGGCGTCGTCGTTCTCGTCGCCGGGCTTGGCGGTGAGGCCCGCCAGCGCCCGGCCCAGGTCGGTGAGCGCGTCGTTGGCCAGCAGGCCGAGCAGCCTGGCCTCGTCGAGCACGGCCGGCGCGCAGTCGAGCAGCAGTTGCCGGTCGAGCAGCGGCGCGTGCCAGTGGACGCCTGCGATGAGGCTGTCGCGGTCGGCGAACGCCGTGCCGGCGGGCAGGCACGCCAGCACCGACAGCACCGAGCGGCGCACCCGGGCCACGGCGCTGCCCGCGGGGTCGTCACCGAGCACGGTGGCGTACTTGCCGTCGATCTTGCGGAGCGAGGAGCGCTCCATGCGCCACCAGGCCGACAGCAGCACCCGCAGCCGGGCGGAGCCCTCGTCCAGCCGCCAGCGGTCGAAGCGCTCGGTGGGCACCAGGCCGCCGGACGGCTCGTCCCAGGCCAGCAGCCGGGCCACCGCGCAGATCTCCAGCAGCAGACGCGTCTCGTCCTCGTCGCAGCCGGTCTCCTTGGCCACCCTGCGCACCTCGCGCACGCCCACGCCGCCGGTCTTGAGCAGCGGCAGCGGCGTCTTGGAGGCGTTGTCGAGCAGCGCCGCGCACCGCTCGACCACGTGCGGCGCGGCCAGCGTCATCAGGTGGTCGACCTCTTCGGGGTCGACCGGGATCGTGGCCACCTCGGGGGCCGCGGGCGTGAAGGGCGGGTGGTAGCCGGGGCCGCGCAGGCGGAGCGCCACCTCGCGGGGGATCTCCGCCACGTGCCAGCTGGGGCGGAAGAGCAGGCCGTGATCGGCGCACCACTTCTCCGGCGTGCCGGGGGTGACGAACCTCCCGCCGTCCACGGGCAGCGCCGGCCCCTCCCAGGCGAACCGGTCGAGCAGCGCCATCGTGCCCTCGGGCGCGTGCGCCGTCAGCGCCTTGACGCGCGCGGCGTCGCCGAGCGCCTCGGCCACCCGGGCGATCGTGCGGCGCTTGTGGCCCTGGGCGGGCAGGCCGAGGTTGCGGGCGAGGGCGCGCAGCGCGTCGTTGCTGATCGTCCAGGAGTTGAGGTAGTGGTCGAGTGGTTCGCCGAGGCCGAGCGGCGCGGTCCACCAGCGCCGCACGCCGTCGGCCAGATGGATCACGCCGTCGTCGCCGGGCCAGGCCAGCGCGTGGTCGTAGAGACGCTCGAGCCAGGGGATCACCTCGTCGGCCGGCGTGTCGAGGAAGGCCGCGAGCCGCTCGGCGGTGGGGCCGGGCATGGCCAGCGCCGCCTCGGCCAGCTGCAGGCAGGGCAGCGGCAGCCGCTGCAGGGTCTCCATCACGGCGAAACCGTTGCCGAGCCGCTGGGCCAGCGTGTCGAGCCGGCGCGGCCACGGCGCGGCGATGGCGTCGGGCCTGTTCGCCAGGATGCGGGCAAGCCTGTCTTCGTCTAGTGTTCGCAGCCAGCCGAGCAGGTGATCTTCCATCTGTCAGCACTCTCATGGGGTCGCGCGCGGGACTCACCGTGAGCCATGACCATCCACGGTAATGCAGATCACCCCCGGTCAGGAGAGGACTGCCCAGACGATCTTTCCGTGGGGTGCGAGTGCGGACCACCCCCAGCGGAGGCTGAGCGATTCGACGATGTGGAGTCCGAGGCCGCCGGTGTCAAGGGGGCCAGGGTATCGCAGCACCGGCACCGATGCGCCTGGATCGGTGAACGCGCTGGTCACGAGCGGTCCCCGGCGGACCAGGGACATGTGGACGGGGCACTCGCCGCGCGACTCGGTCAGGTGCAGGCCGTGCCGCAGCGCGTTGGTCGCCAGCTCCGAGACCACGAGCTCCATGTTGTCGATCAGCTCGGCGAGCCCCCACCCGGTCAGGGTGCCGACCGTGAAGCTGCGGGCGGAGTGGACCGAGGCAGGGGTGGGTGGGAGCACGAACGTGGCGCTCGCGGACGGACCGGGGACCAGCAGATCGCGAGCCGCCTCCGGCCACCAGCCGATCGGGGGCCACCAATCGAAGCTGGTCCACTGGCTGGGCGCCGTGGTGGATTGCACGTAGATCATTCTGCGGCAAACTCTCGTGCAGGTGCAAGAGCGAATGCACGTGCAGACAACTCGTGCACGCGCTACGGTTGCCTCAAAAGGTCGATATGGGGGAAAGGGGACTCGTTTGCGGCCATGATCTTTCGGCCGTGAAGTGACAGACTGTGTCGCAAGGAAACGACCAAGGAGCAGCACGTGTCCATTGATCCGCCCGGTTCCGGTTCGACCGTTCGGCGCATCATGCTGGGGGCGAGTCTGAGGCGCCTCCGTGAGCGCAAGGGTCTCGACCGGGCACAGGCCGGATTCCACATCCGGGCGTCCGAGTCCAAGATCAGCCGCATGGAGCTCGGCCGCGTCGGCTTCAAGACACGTGACGTGGAAGACCTGCTCACCCTGTACGGCGTCGTCGACGATGCCGAGCGCCGAGCCCTTCTGGAGATGGTTCGCGAGGCCAACACCCCTGGGTGGTGGCACAAGTACTCCGCCGAGCTGCCCTCGTGGTTCACGACCTACGTGGGCCTGGAGGAGGCCGCCAGCGTGATCCGCACCTATGAGGTGCAGTTCGTGCCCGGCCTGCTGCAGACGGCCTCGTACGCGCGATCGGTCTTCGAGCTGGGCAATCCCGATGCGGGTCCGGACAGAATCGAGCGCCGCGTGCACATGCGCATGCAGCGCCAGGAGCGCTTCACCCAGAAAGACGGACCCCGGCTGTGGGCCGTCATCGACGAGGCTGCGCTCATGCGGACCATCGGTGGGCGGGAGGTCATGCGCGAGCAGCTCCAGCATCTGCTGGAGGTCGCTGCCCTGCCCAACATCACCATTCAGGTGATGCCCTTCAGGTTCGGCAAGCACGCCGCTGAAGGGGGTGCGTTCAGCATCTTGCGGTTTCCCGAGTCCGACTTGTCGGACGTTGTCTACGTCGAGCAGCTCTGGGGTGCCCTGTACCTGGACAAGCGTGAGGACGTCGATCCGTACCTCACGGCCATGGAGCAGTTGTGCGTGGAGAGCACCACGCCAGGGGGCACCGTCGAGCTCATCGGCGGTCTTCTCAGAAAGATGTAGATGAATCAGACCTACAACGGCATGCCCGCGACCGACCTGACCCAGGTCGCGTGGCGCAAGAGCCGCTACAGCAACTCGCAGGGCAACTGTGTGGAGCTCGCGGAGCTTCCCGACGGGGGCATCGCGGTGCGCAACTCGCGTTTCCCCGAAGGCCCTGCCCTCATCTATACCCGTGATGAGATCCGGGCCTTGGTGCTCGGGGCGAAGGACGGAGAGTTCGACGGCCTGCTCGTTTAACACCGTGTTAACCTCCGGTGCGCCTGCTTAACGGGGGCGCGCCGGAGGCGTAACCGCCCGGCCTCGTCCTCCGGCGAGGATTCGGGTCATGCTCGATCAGATGACCCTGTATCCGATCGCCGACGACGTGCTGTTCGCACCGGGCGGCAAGGTCGTGATTCGCACTTATGGTGTGGCGCCCGCGACGACGGGCGCCACGGTCTCGTACCGGACGTGGGTGACCGGCGTCCGCGACCAGCCCCGGTACTGGCACTGGGGCCACTTCGAGGACGCGACCTCGGGACACCGCAGGGTGCTCGAGTGGCTCACGGGCCGAGGGCCGCAGCCTTCCCAAGCGCTGGCCTGATCGTTATCCTCAAGCCAAGCAACCGCTTGGCCGCCTCGGTCGGAGTGCGCTCGTGTTCCCGGCCGTCTCTCAAGGGGACCTCAGCCGGACAGCCCTCGGCCGCATTCCCGGAAGGACCTCAGCCGACGTGCGGCGGAGGTCGGGGCGGACGGCGGGATCCCGGCGGAGGAGGCCTGTGGTGCGGCGCGCGATCCACCTGCTCGAGGAGGTCGACTTCAGACCGATGAACTCCAGGCGGCCGCTGGAGTACCTGACCTGGCTGACCGACTACAAACGCGAGGACGAGACCCGCACCGCTCCCGCGCTCACCTCCGGCAAGTCCATCAGATCTCGCGAGATCGACCTCGTCGGCGCCTTCTACGCCGTCGGCATCACCGGCCACCCTCAGTTCAAGGCCGTCACGCTCTGGGACTGCCACGGCGGCTGGGAGGGCGGCTGGCGGCAGATGATGGAGATCTACCGCGGGGTGGACGCGAAGCTGTTCCTGTCCGACATCGACGACCTGCGCTTCTCCGCCTTCTCGCGGCCGCTCGGCGCCGTGCCGGGCTGCCCGCCGCTGGCCGAGGCGCCCGCCGCGGAGCTCTACCTCTTCGAGAGCGCCCGGGTCCGCCCCGGCGCCGCGCTCGACTACCTGGCCGCGGTCCGCGCCGAGCGCGCCCCGCTGCTCGCCGAGCACGGCCACACCCTGGTCGGCCTGTACGAGGTGCTCTTCTGCGACACCGAGGCGGTCACCCTGTGGGCCGTCTCGCTCGACGACCACCTGGTCACCCAGCGCGCCCGCGACGCCGCCCTGGGCCTCGACGACGAGGTGCCGCCCGACTCCCGGCTTCTGGACTGGGGAAAACGGGCTCGCGACTACCTCGACGGCCCTTGGCGTGAGACGCTTCTGGCACCGTTCCCCGGCTGCCGCCTGGCACCAGGGGCCCCGCCGGGCTAGCGTCGGCTGCGGAGGTGGCCATGACGGACTCATACCTCTACAACGGGCAGAGCCCCGACGAGCACGTCGCCTCGTGCCCCGACTGCCGCGCGGCCATCGCGCTCCTCGACCAGCCCGGCCCGGCGGTGACGCCGCCGCCCACGCTGCGCGAGGCGGTGCTGTCCAAGGCGCGCCGCCGCCGCAGCCCGGCCCTGACGGCGGTGGCGTCCGTCGCGGCGCCGTACGCCGAGCAGGTCGCGCTCATGGACGACCTGCTGGCCGACCTGAGCGCGGACCAGTGGGACGCTCCCGTCGCCAAGCACGGCACGGTCCGGGGGCTGGTGGAGCACCTGGCGGACAACGACGGCGCCATCGCCCGGTTCATGGGCGTGCCGGTGGCCGGCGAGACGACGCTGCACCGGCGCTGGCGCGGGCAGGCGGGCCACCTGCTCGAACGCGTCTCCTCCAGCAACGAGGTGCTGCTCGGCGTGGAGGTCGCCCTGGCGGGCGCGCGGCCGGCCCGCGCGCCGCTGCGCCAGGCGCTCGTCCAGCGCACGTTCGAGACGTGGACGCACGCCGACGACATCAGGGCCGCCACCGACCGCTCCAGGGCCGCACCGCGCGACGAGCACGTGCACATGATCGCCGGGTTTGGCCTGGCGCTGCTGCCGCGTGCCTTGAAGGGGCCGCGCCGGAACGTGTCGGCGACCGTGGTGCTGACCGGACTGGGCGGCGGCACCTGGACGATCCCGCTCTCGCCCGTCCCCGACCACGTCGCCGTGCTGATCTCGGCCGACGCGGTGGGTTTCTGCCGGCTCATGGCCAACCGGTGGCCGCCGGACGCCTTCCCGTACGCGGCCGAGGGCGACAGCGCCCTCGCCCGCGACCTGATCCAGGCCGCCGCGACCCTGGGGTGCGATTGATGAGCGACGTGGAACTGTGCGCGCGCATCACGGCAGGCGACATCGACGCTCTCGCCGACGCCTACGACCAGCACGGATCGCACGTGTACGGCGTCGCGGTCGAGATCACCAAGAGCCGGGAGCACGCCGAGGAGATCACCCAGAGCGTCTTCGTGGCCCTGTGGGAGCAGCCCACGTCGTACGACGCGGGCTTCGGGTCGCTGCGCGGCTGGCTGCTCAGCAGGGCGCTGCACGAGTCGGCCCTGCGGACCAAGGTCAGCTGACGGGCGCGTTCCAGGCCAGCAGCACCGGCTCGGCGTGCTCGAAGCCGAGCCGCGAGTAGGTGCCCGTGTCCAGCTTGAGCAGCCTGCCGTCCGCGGGCTCCAGGCCCAGCCAGCGGGCGGCCAGGACGCGCAGGAAGTGGCCGTGCGCCACCAGCGCCACCCGCCCGCCGGCCGCCCTGGCCCGCGCGATCACCCGGTCGGCGCGGGCGCCCACCTGCGCGGCGCTCTCGCCGGGGTGTTCGGCGTCGCCGGGGATCACGCCGTCGCGCCAGAGGTACCACCCGGGGCGGGTCTCGCGGATCGTCGGTGTGGTGATGCCCTCGTACCCGCCGTAGTCCCACTCCCACAGGTCGGCGTCCACCTCGTAGTCCGCCAGCCCGGCCAGTTCCGCCGTGCGCCGGGCGCGCTGGGCGGGGGAGACCAGCACCAGGTCGAACGTCCGCTCCTTGACCAGCGGCGCCAGCGCCCTGGCCTCCTCCTCGCCGTGCTCCGTCAAAGGCAGGTCGGTGCGTCCGGTGTGCTTGCCCGCCTTGCTCCATTCGGTCTGACCGTGCCGGAGCAGCAGCATCTCGTCCATGGACTCCATCATCCGGCACGCTTGACCTCAACCAAGCTTGAGGTAGCAGGGTGAGCGTATGGAAGCGATCAGATTGCACGCCTACGGACCCGCCGCGAACCTCCGCCTGGAGACATTGCCCGATCCGGTGCCCGGGCCCGGGGAGGTCCGCATCGCCGTGCGCGCCGCCGGGCTCCACTTCATCGAGACCCTGCTCCGCCAGGGGCGGCCGGTCGGCCCGCACCCCGCGCCACCGCTGCCCGCCATCCTGGGCGGGGAGGTCGCGGGCGTGGTGGAGTCCGTGGGCGAGGGAGTGCCGGCGGACCTCGTGGGACGCCGGGTGGTGACGGCCGACGTGACCTCCGGCGGGTACGCCTCCCTGGCCGTGGCGGGCGCCGCCACGCTGACCGAGCTTCCCGATCACGTGGACCCCGGCGCGGCGGTGGCCATGAACACCACGGGCGCCACGACGTTCGGCCTGCTGGAGCTCGCACCGCTGAGCGCGTCCGACATGGTGCTGGCCACGGCGGCCGCCGGGGGCATCGGGACGTTGCTCGTGCAGTACGCGCGCCGCGCCGGAGTGCGGGTGATCGGCGCGGCCGGCGGACCGGTGAAGGTGCGGCGCGTCGAGGAGCTCGGGGCCGACCTGGCCGTGGACTACCGGCAGCCCGGCTGGGACAAACTCGTGCGGGAGGCGTTCGGCGAGGTCACCGTGGTCTTCGACGGCGTCGGCGGGGAGATCGGGCGAGCGGCCTACGGGCTGCTCGGGCGGGGCGGGCGGCACGTGGTGTTCGGGTCGGCCGCGGGGGAGTGGTTCTTCCCCGACCCGGAGGAGGCCGCCGCGCGGGGCGTGACCGTGTACGACGGGATCGCTCACCTGCTCGGCCGCGACGGGGGCATGGACGAACTGCGCGCCCGGGCGCTGGACGCCGTCGCGGACGGATCGCTCACGCCCGCCGTCCAGTCCTTCCCCCTGGCCCGGGCCGCCGACGCGCATGAGGCCCTGGAGAGCAGGAACACCATGGGCAAGGTCATCCTCGTGCCGTAGCCAGCTCCTCGACGACCGGGGCGAAGGCGGAGAGATCGCGCTCGTTGTGCACGACGAAGTACGAAATATCGTGCTCGTCCCGCCAATAGCGGAGCTTGTCGACTATGTCGCGATGTGTCCCGAGCAGCACCTGGGGCGTCTCGTCCAGTGACGAGCTGTCGGCCGCGCTCCACGCGTCCTCAGCCTTCCGTTCGCCCACCTGGACCACGCTCGTGCCCAGCTCCAGGCGGGCGTAGCGGTCGCCGGCCGCCGCGCGGACGTGCCGCAGCTTGCCGAGGAACGCCTCCAGCCCGCCGTCCCTCCTGTCGGGCCCGCTGCCGTCCCGCCTCACCCGCATCCCGATGTTGACCACGTCGGCCTGCTCGGCCGCCAGCCGCAGCACCCGCGGGCCGCCCCCGCCCAGCACCAGCGGCGGATGCGGCCGCTGCACGGGCTTGGGCCGCTGATCGAGGCCGTCGATCCGGTAGTGCCGTCCCTCGAACCGGAACGGCCCGTCCCCCCAGAGCCCCTTGAGCGCGGCGATCGCCTCGCCGAGCCGCTCCACCCGCACCCCGGGCGCCTCCAGCGCCATCCCGGCCCCCGCGTAGTCGCCCGCCATCCACCCGGTCCCGATCCCGACCTCCAGCCGCCCGCCGGACAGGAGGTCGAGCGTCGCCGCCTCCTTGGCCAGCACCGCCGGATGCCGGAAGTCGTTGGCGAACACCAGCGTCCCGACGCGCAGCCGGTCGGTCGCGCAGGCGGCCGCGGTCAGCGCCGCGATGGGCCCGAACCGGGGCCCGACCAGATGATCGGGCACCAGCAACACCTCGAACCCGGCCCCTTCCAGCCGCCTTGCCTTCTCGGCCCACTCCTTCCCGGACTCCGCCTCCCGCACCACAGCCCCGAACCTGAACGGCCGCACGTCCCCTCCCCGCCGTTGTCGAGCAAGCGCTTGGCTGCCACTGTACGGGGAAACCGGACCCGCCGTCGCCGTCAGCTCGCTGGACGGGCCGCGGCCCCACCAGCCGCACCGGGCCCGCGCCGGCGGACGAGGGCCCGGCAGCCGCCCCACGGCCGCCCCACGCCCACCCATGGCCGCCCCGCCCACCCCCACGGCCGCCCCCGCGCCCGCCGACGTGGCCTGGTCCACATCCTCCTGGCCCAGACGCCCCGCTCCGGGTGCGATGCTGCTCGCGCCGCGAACTCCAGGGCGGACATGTGGTGCTTCTTTCCCTGGCGTCCGGGATGCCCGGTGGATCTGGGCGAGGGGTCGCCGCGCAGGTGCTGGGGACGGTGGCTGGGGCCTGCCGGGGCCGGCGCGGGCGGGGGCGTGGGGGATCGGCTCAGAGCCGGAGGATCGGACGGTGAGGCGGGTGCGGGGTATTCCGCCCCGGGATCAGGCGCGGTGAGGGGCGGCGGGCAGGGCGAGGGTGATGCCGCCCGCGGCGGCGGCGAAGACCAGCCAGGCCGTGCCTGCCGCCAGGTTGCCCAGCTGGGCGATCCAGGCGACGGGGACGAGGAACGGCGCCACGATCATGGCGATCGCCGCCCACTTCGGCGCCGCGCTGCGCAACGCGGCGATGCCCAGCAGGACGAAGCCCAGCAGGCTGGCGAAGAACGAGAACCCGAGCGCCGAGGTCGGGAGTCCCTCGTTCATCTCCGTGACGAGCCGGTCGATGGTCGGCACGTCCAGCCCGATCTTGTGTGCCGCATAGATCACGTCGTCGGTGTTCAGGCCGACCGGCAGCGCCAGGATGAAGGCGAGGATCATGCCCACCAGGCCGAGCACGGGCCGCCCCGACCTGGCGACCTTGCTCACCCCCAGGATCATGGGGATGACGGCGGCGAAGCTCAGGACGCTGACCCAGCTCCAGAGCGGGTACGCGTCGACGTCGGCGATGAAGGACCGGATGTACGCCTCGCCCTCGGCGGTGGTGTCGTTCGGGGCGAGCAGCAGCGACAGCGCGAGCGCGAGGGGTGCGGCCACCGCGCACACGATCATCGCGTACCGGGTGAAGCCGGCGGTGGCAGGGTGTGTCTCGACTGTGGTCATGCCCCCGAGCGTCGGCCCGGGCGGCGGCGCGCGCATGAGTATGGGGCTACTCAATTCGTGTCTTACCAAGCGCTTGCTTCAGATGCGAGACTTGGGGCCATGGAGATCCCGGTGCGCCAGGCCACCGACGACGAGGTGGCGTTCTTCCACGAACACGGCTGGGTGCGGCTCGGCCGGCTCATCGACCCCGGCAGCGTCGCCGAGCTGCGCGAGCGGGCCACCGGCTACCTCGGCGGCCGGGAGAAGGACAAGCGGACCCTGGTCGACCAGGCCTTCGGGCAGTCCAGGGACATCGCGGCGAGCGACGAGATGTTCGGCGCGCTGACCATGAGCCCCCAGATGGGGCGCAACGCCGTACGGCTGCTGCGCGGCGTCCGGGCGGTCCGCGTCCAGGTCACCAACCTCCTGGTCAAGGAGGCCGGCGAGCACGGCGCGACCGAGTTCCACCAGGACTTCCCCTGGATGCCGATGGACCGCTCGGCCATGCTGACCGTGTGGCTGGCGCTGGCCGACGTGCCCGCCGACATGGGCTCGCTCAGGTTCTACGACGGCTCGCACCGCTACGGCCTGCTCGGGCGCAGCTTCACCCGCCCCGGGGACGACCAGCTCAGCCAGCATCCGTGGCTCAAGGAGCTGGAGTTGTCGCCGCCGCTCGACCTCAAGGCCGGCGACGCCACCGTGCACCACGCGCTGACCGTGCACGGCGCGCCCGCCAACCGCCACGACCGCCCGCGGCTGTCGTTCACCGTCACGTACTTCGACGCCGACGCCCTCTACACCGGCATGCCGTACCGGCAGACCGACGGACTCGGACTCCAGGTCAACCGGCCGTTCGAGCACGAGAGGTTCCCGTGCCTGAGACCGTGAGAGGACCGGTCGCCGACCTCGGCGCGACGCTCATGCACGAGCACGTCTTCGGGCTGAGCCCGGAGATCCTGTGGAACTGGCCCGACATCCCCGAGGGGTGGGACCCGGAGGCGCGGGCGCGGGAGGCGGCGGGCAAGCTCGACGCGCTCAAGGCCGAGGGCATCGACACGATCGTGGACCTGACCGTGGTGGGGCTGGGCCGCCACATCCCGTCGGTGCAGCGGGTGGCCGAGCTGACCAGCGTGAACATCGTGGCCGCGACCGGGCTCTACACCTACGACACGCTGCCGCCGTACTTCGCCAACCGGGGACCCGGATCGCTCTTCGGCGGCCCGGACCGGCTGGCCGAGTTCTTCGTACGGGACATCGCCGAGGGCATCGGGCGGACCGGCGTCAAGGCCGCCATGCTCAAGTGCGCCTCCGACCACCTCGGGATGACGAAGGGGTGCGAGCGGGTGTTCCGGGCGGTCGCCGAGGCGCATCTGGCGACCGGCGCGCCGATCACCACGCACTCCCACAGCGCCTCCAAGGGCGGCCTGGAGCAGCAGCGCCTGCTCGCCTCGCTCGGGGTCGACCTGAGCCGGGTGGTGATCGGGCACGCCGGGGACTCGGCCGACCTGGCCTATCTGGAGGAGCTGGTCGCGGGCGGCTCCTACCTGGGCATGGACCGCTTCGGGATCGAGACGATCAGCTCCTTCGAGCAGCGGGTGTCGACCGTTGCCGCGATGTGCGAGCGCGGGCACGCCGGAAGGATGGTGCTGGGTCACGACTCGTACTGCTTCAACGATCGTTTCGACGCCGACGTCGTACGCGTGCGCCACCCCAACTACCACCTCCTCCACATCTCCCGCGACGTCGTGCCCGAGCTGCGCAAACGGGGCGTCACGGACGACCAGATCCATCAGATGCTCGTCGACAACCCGCGGAGGATCTTCGCATGACCGATGACTTCGACGTCGGCTCGGACTGGCACGTCGCGGACCCGTACCCCTTCCTCGCCCGGCTCCGCAGGGAGTCACCGGTGTTCTGGAGCGAGCACCTCCAGGCGTACGTGCTGACCCGCTACGCCGACGTGCGAGCCGCGTACGGCGACCCGCGGCGCTTCTCCTCCAAGGGCTCGCTCACGATCTCCCGGAGCCTGACCGAGGAGACGAAGGAGAAGCTGGGCGAGCACGGCTCCTTCCTGTCCAGCTTCGTGGCGAACGTCGACCCGCCCGACCACACCCGCCTGCGCCGGTCGGTGTCGAGGGCGTTCACGCCGCGGGCGGTCGCCGCCATGGAGGACGCCTTCCGGCGGCTCAACGAGGACGTCCTCGACCGGATCGAGCCGCGGGGCGAGGCCGACTTCGTGGCCGAGATCGGGCACGAGCCGTCGATCAAGCTGACGGCCCGCTTCATCGGCGTGCCGGAGTCCGACGAGGCGTTCGTGCAGGCGCACGTCAAGGACTGGTTCCAGCTCTTCCTGTCGCCTCAGCCGCCCGGGCGGCAGCTGGAGCTCGCCGACAGCTTCCTCACCTATCTTGACTACGTGGACCGGCTGGTCGCCGCCCGGGCCAAGGACCCCAAGGACGACTTCGCCTCGCTGATGACCTCCCTGATCGGCGACGAGCTGACCCACAGGGAGGTGGTCGAGCTGATCTCCACGATCCTGCTCGGCGGCAACGACACCGTCCCGAACCAGCTCGGCAACTCGGTCCTGCGCCTGCTCAGGGAGGGAGCCTGGCCGGTGCCCGCGGAGAAGACCGCGAACGCGGCCGAGGAGTGCATGCGCATCGACGGCGCCTCGCTCGGCTCGTTCCGCTACGCCGCCGCCGACGTGACCCTGCACGGCGTGACGATCCCGGCGGGCGCCCTGGTCCTGCTGTCGACCGACTCCGCCGCCCACGACGAGACCGTCTTCCCCGACCCGGAACGCTTCTGGATCGACCGGCCGAACGCCGCCGACCACATGGTCTTCGGCTACGGCATCCACTTCTGCGTGGGCGCCGCCCTCGGCCGCCTGCAACTGCGCACCGCCCTCGACGTGCTCGGCCGCCGCCTGCCGGGGCTCCGCCTCGTCCCCGGCCAGCCGGTCGCCCACCGCAAGTCGATCGTCGGGCGCGGGCTGACGTCGCTGCGGGTGGCGTGGTGAGCGGCCGCTTCGACGGCCGCGTCGCGCTGGTGACGGGGGCCGGGTCCGGGATCGGCCAGGCGTGCGCGGCCCGGCTGGCCGCCGAGGGCGCCTGCGTGGGCGTGCTCGACCTGCGCGCGGCCGCCGCCAAGGCCACCGCCGCCGCCATCCGCGCCCGCGGCGGCACCGCCACGGCGCTCACCTGCGACGTCTCCGAGGAGAAGCAGGTGGAGGAGGCGGTCGCGACCCTGGTGGCGTCGTTCGGCCGGGTGGACGTCCTGCACTCCAACGCCGCCGCCCTCGACCACGACGTGTACGGCCGGGACCGCGAGCTGGACGGGCTCGACGTCGCCGTCTGGGACCGCACCATGGAGGTCAACCTGCGCGGCGCCATGCTCATGGTCAAGCACACGGTCCCCGCCATGCCCGACGGCGGCGCCATCGTGCTCACGTCGTCGGTGTCCGCCCTGACCGGCGACACCGTCCACGCCGCGTACGGGGCCTCCAAGTCGGCGCTGATCGGCTTCACCCGCTACGTCGCCACCATGTACGGCGAGCGCGGCATCCGCTGCAACGCCGTCGCCCCCGCGCTCGTCCTCACCCCGGCCGCGCAGCGCGCCCTGACGCAGGAACAGCTCGCCGACAAGGCCGCCGAGCGCCTCCTGCCGTGGCCGTGCACGGTGGAGGACGTGGCGAACCTGGTGGCGTTCCTGGCCTCCGACGAGAGCCGCTGCGTCACCGGCCAGACCCTCGTCATCGACTCCGGCACCCTCGCCCACCGCCCGCAGCACGCCGTCCAGAGGTGGCGCGCGGCCCAGTGACGCCGATGGGCGGGCGCCGCGCGGGGCGCCCGCCCATCGGGCCTGACTCCGAAACGACCCCACAGGATGTTGTTTCCGAAGCGGGGAAAGTTCCATGATTGCGCCCGCAAGCGGAATACTCGCAGCCATCCGGTGTTCGCATGAGCGTTCTCGGTGATCTCGGGAGGTCGTATGGAGCCGGTGGCGGTCGGGCTGGTCGGAGCGGGGCCGTGGGCCCGGATGGCGCACGCGCCCATGCTGGCGAAGAGCCCGCACACGCGGCTGGCCGGGGTGTGGGCCCGGCGCCCCGAGGCGGCCGCCGAGCTGGGCGCGCCGGTCTTCGAGCGGATCGAGGAGCTGTTCGACGCCTGTGAGGCCGTGGCGTTCTGCGTGCCGCCCGCCGTGCAGGCCGAGATCGGCGTGCGCGCCGCCCGCGCGGGCAAGGCGCTGCTGCTGGAGAAACCGCTGGCCGACTCCCTGGAGGCGGCTCAACGGCTGGCCGACGCCGTCGCCGAGGCGGGCGTGGCCTCCCAGATGCTGCTCACCCTGCGCTACGCCGCGCAGACCCGCACGTTCCTCGCCCGGTGCCGCGAGATCGAGCCGTTCGGCGGCCACGCCGCCAACATCTCCGGCGCGCTCCTCGGCGACCACCCCTTCGCCACGCCGTGGCGGCTGGAGCGCGGCGCGCTGCTCGACGTCGGCCCCCACGTGATCGACCTGCTGGACGCCGCGCTCGGCCCGGTGACCGGCGTGCGCGCGCACGGGCGTTCGCGCGGCTGGACCGGCCTGCTGCTGGAGCACGAGGGCGGTGCGGTCTCCGAGGCGTCGCTGTGCATGGCCGCCGTCGGCGACCTGCCGCCCCCGACGTTCGCCGTGTACGGCCGCACCGGCAGTGCCGTCCTGCCGTCCTTCGACGACGATCCCCTGGACGTCGTGGCCGAGGAGTTCGCCCGTACCGTGCGGAACGGGGGCCACCCGCTCGACGCGGCCCACGGGCTCAGGCTGCAGCGGATCATCGCCGAGGCGGAGTCCCAACTCGCCCCTTGACGCTGAGGATATTTGGGGCATTGATACGGTTTGTCGGAAGCGCAGTGTTGCAGCGAAGTCCGGTGCGAGTCCGGCGCTGTCCCGCAACTGTCATAGCCAGGTCGCCTGCCTCTGCGCTGACGCCATCAACCCTCGTGGAAAAGGGTGATCCGTCGCTCATCGCGGGTCTCTCGGTTCCGACAGTGTGAAAGGACTTCTCGTGAGGCCCGTACGCACGGCCTTCGCGGGCGCGCTGCTGGGAACGCTGGTGCTGGCCGGATGCGGTCAGACCGGCACCACGGCCACCCCCTCCGCCACCACCGCCCCCGCGGCCCCCGCCGCGGAGAGCTTCCCCGTCACCGTCGAGGCGGGCAACGGCAAGCTCACGCTCACCAAGAAGCCGGAGCGGATCGTCTCGCTCTCGGCCACCCACACCGAGACGCTGTTCGCCATCGGCGCGGGCCCCCAGGTCGTCGCGGTGGACGACCAGTCGAACCATCCGCCCGAGGCCCCCAAGACCGACCTGTCCGGCCTCAAGCCGAACGTCGAGGCCATCGTCGCCAAGAAGCCCGACCTGGTCGTGCTCTCCGACGACCTGGACCAGGTGGTCGCCGAGCTGGGCAAGGTCAACGTGCCCGTCCTCCTCCAGCCCGCCGCCACCGACATCGACGACGCGTACGAGGAGATCGCCGAGCTGGGCGCGGCCACCGGCAACAAGGCCAAGGCCGACCAGCTGGTCGCCGACATGAAGGCGGCCATGGACAAGCTCGCCGCCGAGGCGCCCAAGGACAAGAAGCTCACGTACTACCACGAGCTCGACCAGACGCCGTACGCGGCGACGTCCAAGACCTTCATCGGTCAGATCTACGCGATGTTCGGCCTCACCAACATCGCCGACAAGGCGCCCGACGCGGCAGGCGGATATCCCAAGCTGTCGGCCGAGTTCGTGGCCCAGGCCGACCCGGACCTGATCTTCCTTGCGGACGTCAAGTGCTGTCAGCAGAACAAGGACGCCCTGGCCAAGCGGCCCGGCTGGAAGAATCTCTCCGCGATCGAGAACGACCGGGTGATCCTGCTCGACGACGACGTCGCCTCCCGCTGGGGCCCGCGCATCGTCGAGCTCGCCGAGACCATCGGGGCCGCCGTGTCCAAGGCCGGCGCGAGCTGACCATGGCGACGCAGGCCGGCCCGTCCAGGGCCAGACCCCTCTGGGTGGCGGGCGCCCTGGGCGTGCTGGCCGCGTCCATGATCGCCGGACTCCTCGACGGGGCCGCCGACATCTCGCCGTGGCAGGTGGTGCTCCAGGCGGTGGACTGGCTGCCGTTCGTCCACGTCGACTCGGGCCTGGCGCCCGTCGAGCAGGGGCTGCTGTACGAGCTGCGGCTGCCCAGGGTGCTCGTCGCCGCCGTGGTCGGCGGGCTGCTGGCCATGGCCGGGGCCGCCTACCAGGGCGTGTTCCGCAACCCGCTCGCCGACCCGTACCTGCTGGGCGCGGCCGCCGGCGCGGGACTGGCCGCGACGGTCGCCATCGTGGCGCTGCCCGCCGTGGCGCAGAGCATCCCTGTGGCCGCGTTCATCGGGGCCGTGGGGGGCGTGTTCCTGGCCTACATGCTCGGCAACACGGCCGGGCGCGCCGGCGGAACCGCCACGCTGGTGCTGGCCGGGGTGGCGGTCACCTCGTTCCTGACCGCGATCCAGACGTTCGTGCAGCAGTTCAAGGTCGAGGAGTTGCAGCGCATCTACTCGTGGATCCTCGGCGACGTCGGCGGTGGCTGGGACCAGCTCTGGCTGGTGCTCCCGTACGCCGTCGTCTCCACCGTTCTGCTCCTGCTGCACGGGCGCATGCTCGACGTGCTGTCCGTCGGCGACGAGGAGGCCACCAGCCTGGGCCTGCGGGCGGCCAGGGTGCGCTTCGCGGTGCTGCTGGCGGCCTCGTTGGCCACCGCGGCGGCCGTGGCGGTGAGCGGGCTGATCGGGTTCGTGGGCATCGTGGTCCCGCACGTGGTGCGGCGGCTGGCGGGCGGTTCGTACCGGATCGTGCTGCCCCTGTCGCTGATCGGCGGAGCCGCGTTCCTCGTGCTGGCCGACCTCGTCGCCCGCACCGTCCTCGCGCCGGCCGAGCTGCCGATCGGCGTGGTCACGATGTTCGTGGGGGCGCCGTTCTTCGTCGCGGTCCTGCGCATGACCAGGCGGGCGGTCGCGTGATCGAGACCCGGGGCCTGTCGGTGCGGCTCGGCGAGCGCGAGGTCGTCCGCGACGTCGGCTTGCGGGTGCGCCGCGGCGAGTGGCTGGCGATCATCGGGCCGAACGGGGCCGGCAAGTCCACCCTGCTCAAGGCCGTCATGGGGCTGGTGGCGCACCGGGGGGACGTCACGCTCTCCGGGCGGCCGGCGGCGGGGCTGAAGCCACGGGAGCGGGCCAGGCTGCTGGCGTACGCGCCGCAGACGCCCGCCCTGCCGCCCGACATGACCGTCTTCGACTACGCGCTGCTGGGGCGCACGCCGTACATCCCGTATTTAGGACGCGAGAGCCGCCACGACCGCGACGTCACCGCCTCCGTGCTCGACCGGCTCGACCTCGGCGCCCTCGCTGCGCGTCCCGTCGGGGAGCTGTCCGGCGGGGAACGGCAACGCGTCGTCCTGGCCAGGGCGCTCGTCCAGCAGGCCCCCGTGCTCCTGCTCGACGAGCCGACCACCGCGCTCGACCTCGGCCACCAGCAGCAGGTGCTGGAGCTGGTGGACCGGCTCAGACGCGCCGACGGGCTCACCGTCGTCACCACCCTGCACGACCTGACCGTGGCCGGCCTGTACGCCGACGCGCTGCTCCTGCTCGCCGACGGCCGCGCCGTCGCCTCCGGCGACCCCGCCCAGGTGCTCACCGAGGAATTGGTCGGACGGCACTTCGACGCCCATGTGAAGATCGAGCCGGGGCCGGACGGGCGGCCCGTCGTCCTCTTGGTCAGGGGAGGGTCGTGAAGCTGACGTATCGGGTGGAGGAGGGGGTGCGGCTCGGGGCCCTGCTGTGGGAGTTCGGGCCGGGCTGGCGGATGATCTCCTCGGCGATGCTCGGCGGGGGGATCGGGGAGCGCGAGTGGGTGCTGAACGCGCAGGTCGTGGCCGGATATTCGCGGATGGACCCCGTCGATCATCTCCTCTCGCTGGGGCCCGCGGGCGCCGGGGTCGGGATGATGACCGCCGCGTCGGTCGATCGGTACGTGCGCGCGGCGGACGGCGGCGCAGAGGCCTTCGCGACCGTGGGGTTACGCGTCCCCACCTGGGCGGCCGCCCCGGAGGGTTTCCAGGATCCGGAGCTGGCCCCGATGCGGGTGGGCACCGTCAACATCGTGGCCGTGGTGCCTGTGGCCATGACGGACGCCGCCCTGGTGAACGCCGTCATGACCGTCACGGAGGCCAAGTCGCAGGCGTTGATCGAGGCCGGGTTCCCGTGCACGGGGACGGCGTCGGACGCTGTGTGCGTGGCCGTGCCCGTCGAGGGGACGCCGGAGTTGTTCGGGGGGCCTCGGTCGGAGTGGGGGGCTCGGGTGGCGCGGGCCGTGCATGCGGCGGTGCGGCAAGGCGCCGAAGCGTGGCGGTCTCGTGACTCAAAGTGAGGAAATCCGGGGAAGTAGCATGTGGGCGAGGGCGAGACTCCCGATACTGAATGGGTGACCGCGATGGCGACGATCGAACCGACGGAGCGCACGGCATTTCCGGCCGCGCCGTTCACCGTCGACGACCTGTTCAACTTCCCCGATGACGGGAACCGTTACGAGCTCTTCAACGGGAGCCTGGTAGTGAGCCCTGCCCCCACCCCCTGCACCAGGACGCGCTCTTCCGGCTGCAGATGCTTCTCCACCAGGCGGTGCCGTCGCATCTGAAGGTGTTCTCCACGGTCAACGTGCGCGCGTCGGACACGGACTTCTACATCCCGGACCTGGTCGTGGTGCCCAAGGGCAGGTTCGAGTCGGTCAAACTCATGTTCACGCCCGAGGACGTGCTGCTCGCTGTGGAGGTGGTCAGTCCGAGCACGAAGACACGTGACCGGGCGACCAAGGTGGAGGCATATGCCAAGGCCGGCATTCCCACTTACTGGCGTGTAGAGCTCGACGAAGGGCCGACGCTCTACGTCTACGACCTCGACGGCGACTCCTACAGAGGGCCCGTCGCGCACAAGGCCGGGACCCTCGCATCACTGACGGCGCCCTACCCGATCAGCTTCGATCCTGCCGACCTGATCGAGGACTGAGTCTCGGCCCCGTAGTCCTCGGCCGCCCCTCGGGGCGTGACGCGCCCCGCCTCGAGGTCGGCCAGGACCGCCGCCGGGTCCCGTTCGCTCGGCGGGCCGAGGCCGGCGCCGCCGGTGGTCTCCACGATGAACGCCTCTCCGGCCGCGAATCGCACATTGTTGACCTTCGACGCGAGCCGTTCCACCGTCCCGTCCAGGTGGCGCTTGAAGAACCCGCCCACCCGGCCCGGCAGACCGCCGTCCCTGCCCGGGGGCGGGAGGCGGAGGCGGTCACCGCGGGTCGTGACGTGGCAGTCGGCCAGGAAGCGGTAGACGGTCCGCGACCCCAGCCCGCCCCGGAAGCGTCCGGGGCCGCCCGAGTCCGGGATCGTCTCGATCGACTCGACGATCAGCGGGCAGCGGCTCTCCACCGGCTCGGCCTGCGGCACCGAGTTGCGGCCGACCCCGAAGTGCACGCCCGTCGCGTCCGGCCCGTCCAGCCCCTGCCGGGCGCCCACGCCGCCGAAGTCGTACGACAGATGGATCCAGTACGGCGCCCCCACGGCGGCGATCGAGAACGGCTGCAGGATCCCGCTCGGCGCGATCGCCCGTTCGGGCACCGCGTCCGACAGGGCCTGGAAGACGGCCTCCATGGCGGCGTAGATCGGGACGTACCGGCCGCCGCAGGGGTACGGGGAGCGGGCGTTCAGCAGCGAGCCCTCGGGCAGGCGGACGTCGATGGCGCGCAGGCAGCCGTCGTTCATCGGGATCGTCGGGTCCAGGAAGCAGCGGACCGCGAAGACGGCCGCCGCCAGGGACTGCGAGGCCGAGGCGTTGACGGCGGCGGGGACCTGCGGGTCGGTGCCCGCGAAGTCGAGCACGGCGCCGGTGGCGTCGAGAGTGACGGCGACGCGGATGTGGTGTGATTTTTCGGGATTTATCCCGTCGTCATCGATCGGGTACGCCGCCTCGAACCGGCCCTCAGGCAGCTCGGCCAGCGAGGCGCGGGTCCTGGCCTCCGTGTAGTCCAGGTAGTCGTCGACGCCGGCCGCCAGGCCCTCTACGCCGTACTCGCCGATCAGCGACTCGAGGCGGGCGGCGGCCACCGCCGTGCCCGCCACGAGCGCCCGTACATCACCCATGACCTTGTCCGGGGTGCGGCTGTTGGCCCGCAGTATGGCCTCCATGGCCGGTTCGATCCCGTCGGCGGTGGCCAGGCGGACCGGCGGGAGCTGCAGGCCCTCCAGGAAGATGTCCGTGGCCAGCGGGGCCATCCCGCCTGCCGAGAGGCCGCCCAGGTCGGAGACGTGGATCATGGTGGCGGTGAAGTAGGCGGGGGTTCCGCCGACGAAGACCGGCCGGTAGACGAGCAGGTCGTTGGTGTGCACGCCGCCCCGGTAGGCGTCGTTGAGCACGTACACGTCGCCGGGGCGCATCGTCTCCAGGGGGATGTCCTCGATCAGCTCCGGGAGGGCGACCTTGAGCGCCATGCTGTTCATGAGCGTGGTGGCCATGGAGTGGGCGATCAGACGGCCTCGGGCGTCCAGGACGGCGGCCGACGCGTCGGAGCCCTCCACGATGAACGTCGAGTACGCCGAGCGCACCACCACGATGCTGGCCTCCTCCGCGGCCACGACCAGCGCGTTCCTCAGCACCTCCGCGGTGAGGGCGTCGCTCATGGGCTCTCGCTCCCGCGGGTCAGGTGGACGGCGTGGGACTCGGTGAGGGCGGCGGTCCAGGCGGGCGGCACGACGATCGTGGACTCGGTGTCCTCGACGATGGCCGGGCCGTGGAGGGTGCGTTCCATGGTGTCCCTGGTGTGGACGGGGGTTTCGACGTAGCCGCCCAGCTCGGGGAAGTACGCCCTTCTGGCGCCAGGAGGGTGCGGTTCGGCCGGGGGAGGGGCGGGCGTCGGCGCGGTGGACCGTGCGTGGGCGTCGGCGGGGGTCGTCAGGCGGATGCGGTAGCTGACCAGCTCGATCTCGCCCTCCTGCGCGATCCCGTACACCTGCCTGTAGCGGTCGCAGAACCGGGACGCGAGCACCTCCCGGGAGGGAGACCAGTCGACGGTCAGGTCGTGGGACTGGCCCTTGAAGCGGACGTCCACCGAACGCAGCAGCCGCACCGCCGGGTCCGAGAGCGAGACGCCCAGGTCGGCCGCGGCCTCCTCGGCGAGCGAGGTGAAGACGGCCTCAGGGTCGGGCGCGTCCAGGCGGGACAGGACGCGGTCCGTGGAAAGGTCCCCGGCCAGCAGGCCCGCCGCCGACGCCACCCCGCAGTACGCGGGCACCACCACCGTGGAGATCCCGAACCGCTCGGCCACCCGCGCCGCGTGCATCGGCCCGGCGCCGCCGAAGGCGACCAGGGCGAAGCCGCGCGGGTCGATCCCGCGCTGGACCGTGACCACGTGCACGGCCGACGCCATCGAGGCGCTGACGATCTCGTGCACGGCGTACGCGGCCTCCTCCCGCGACACCCCCAGCGGCCCCGCGAGCCGGTCGAGTGCCTTGTCCGCCAGCGCCGGCGACAGCGGGATAGAGGCCGAGGAGAGGTAGCCGAGCACCAGGTTCGCGTCCGTGACGGTCGGCTCGGAGCCGCCCAGGCCGTAGCAGGCGGGGCCGGGGGACGAGCCGGCCGAGTGCGGGCCCACGCGCAGCGCCCCCGCCGCGTCGAGCCAGGCCACGCTGCCGCCGCCCGCCCCCACCTCCGCCAGGTCGATGGCCGGCGTCTTGATCGGCACGCCGGTGCCCGCCCGCCGCCCGCCGAAACTCCCCTTGCCGCCCACGTGGAACTCGTGGGTGATCTCGGGCCGCCCGCCGCGCACCACGCATGCCTTGGCGGTGGTGCCGCCCATGTCGAACGAGATCACGTCCGCGAACCCGGCCCCGGCCGCCGCCAGCACACCCGCCGCCGGGCCGGACTCGATCGTGGCCACCGCCCGCCGGGCGGCCAGCTCGGCGGAGATCACGCCGCCGCTCGACTCCATGACGTGGATGGGCGCGTGGATGCCGAGGCCGGCGAGCCGGGTGCGCAGCTGCGAAAGGTAAGAGGCCATCAATGGGCCGATATATGCGGACATGATGGTGGTGGTGGCGCGCTCGTATTCGCGGATTTCCGGCCACACCTCCGACGAGGTCACCACATTGGGGACCGATTCCCGCAGGATCGCCGCCACCTGGCGCTCGTGTGCCGGATTGGCATAGGAGTGCAGCAGGCACACGGCCGCCGACCCGATGCCCCGTCGCGCGATCTCCGCCGCCACGCGCCGTACCGAATCGGCATCGAGCGGGGTCAGCACCTCGCCGCGCGCCGAGACCCGCTCCACCACCTCGAAGCAGTCCTCCGCGGCGACCGGGGGAGGGGGCGGCGAGAAGCGCAGGTCGTACCGGTCCTCCTCGACGCGGGCGTAGCGGCCGAGCGGGATGGCCGCGCGGAAGCCCCGGGTCGTGACATAGGCGACCCGCACGCCCTTGCGTTCGAGCACCGCGTTGGTGGCCAGCGTGGTGGCGTGCACCACTCGTCTGACCTGCGCCGGGTCGCGGTCGGCGAGCGCCTGTGTAACGCCGGTGAGGATTCCGGCGATGGGGTCATGGGGGGTGCTCAGACATTTGGCCACGGAAATGGCGCCGGACGTGCCTCGAAGGACCACGTCGGTGAAGGTGCCGCCGACATCGACGCCGATCACGTAGTCCATTCGGGTACGTTATGCCCCCTAACAAGCGCTTGTCTATCGGCCCCTCTATTGACTTACGGCACCTGATTGGGACCCTGGTCCTATTCCTGCGTTTTGGGAGCGGAGATGGCGCGCCTCACAGCTCTGGCCGGTGGCGTCGCGGTGGCAGTGTTGCTGACCGCGATGCCGGTCGCGGCTCACGAGCATCCGAGCGGGATCACCGACCTGGTGACCCCTGCCGTGGTGCGCGTGGAAGCCGTGTCCCATGTGGAGATCACCCTGCTCGATCACATCGGCGAGCTGAAACACGTGGAGCGGTCCTATGACATCCCGTTCGGGTCGGGCACGGGCACCGTGGTCAACCCCGACGGGACGATCGTCGGGCTGCGCCGTTTCGCGGTCAACGACGACGACGTCGCCGTCTACGCGGCCAACAAGATCTTCGCCGAGCACCACAAGGTGAAGATCCCCGCCGACTACAAGAAGCACAAGCTCTCCGACGATCAGCTCAACCGCCACCTCCAGGCGTGCTACCCGCCCAAGAGCGACACCGCCACCTGCATCATCAACGTCACCACCGAGATCACGGCCTACCCCAACGTGTCCCCGCCCAGCGCCGACGGCTTCAAGGTCAAGTGCATCAAGGCCGGCCCCACGCCCGACAGCCCCGCCGTGCTGGTGCCGGTGGCCCCGGTCACGGGCAGCGTGGGCATGCCGACCGCGCCGCTCGCCGACAAGGTGCCCGACCAGGAGGGCTCGCCCACCAGCATCGCCGGATTCCTCGGCCGGCCGGGGCCGAACGTGGCGCACACCGTCGAGATCGCCCACCTGAGCAAGGGCGGCGGCCAGGGAGCGACCGGCAGGCCGTTCGCCGACCCCGAGAAGAAGGTGGATGAGCCGGTCAAGCTGGGCGGCCTGGCCGACAAGGGAATGGCGGGCGCGCCGGTGATCGGCGACAAGAACGGCCACGTCATCGGCCTGCTCGTCGGCGGCGGCAAAGAAGGCAAGATGATCGGGGTCAGGGAGATCACCGGCATCCTGTCCCAGGCCAAGGTGGTGCCGCGCAGGGGCGCGATCGACACGGCCTTCGAGGCGGCGCTGACCCGCTACCACACCAAGTACTACACCGAGGCCGCGCCGGGCTTCCAGCGGGTGCTGGAGCTCTATCCCGGCAACGTGGTGGCCGCGGCGCTGCTGAAGACCTCGCTCGCCAAGCGGGGCGGCCCGGAGGACCAGGGCACCAAGCGGGTGGCGGCCGAGTCGTCCGGATCAACGCCGCTGTGGCCGTTCATCGTGGCGGCCGCGGTGCTTTTCCTGGCCGCCGGCGGCGGGGCGTATTTGTTGTGGCGTCGCCGCACTCCTGAAAAACCGACAGAACTGCCGCAGCCGCTGGCGACTGTTCCACCGCTCGACGACGGCGCCAACCAGACCGTGGTCGTGCGGCGGTCCCAGTCGTTCCAAGTGGTCCCGCAGCAGCAGCAGTTGATGACGGCGCAGGAGCCGGCGGTCAAATACTGCACCTCGTGCGGCATGAGGCTCGGGCCCGCGCACCGCTTCTGCGGCTACTGCGGTCACCCCATCGAGACGTGATGCAATTGAACGAAAGATCCCTCATCGGCCAGGAGGTGGCCGGTTATTACATCGAGGACATCGTGGGCAAGGGCGGCATGGCCGTCGTCTACCTGGCGCTCGATCCGAGGCTGAGCCGCCGCGTCGCGCTCAAGATCCTCAACCCGGTGCTCAGCGTGGACGACCGGTTCAGGCAGCGGTTCATCCTGGAGTCGCGGACGGTCGCCAGCATCGAGCATCCCAACATCATCCCGATCTACGAGGCCAACGCGGACGCCGACGGCGTGCTCTACATCGCCATGCGCTACGTCGACGGCCTCGACCTGCGCCGCCTCATCTACGACCGCGGACCGTTGCCGATCGGCCAGGCCAACCAGATCTTCGCCCAGGTGGCCGCCGCGCTCGACGCCGCCCACGCGCACGACCTCATCCACCGCGACGTCAAACCGGCCAACATCCTGCTGGCCGACAACCACGTCTACCTGACCGACTTCGGCATCACCAAGCACCGCTCGTCGATCTCCGGGCTGACACAGACCGACCAGTTCATCGGCACACCCCGGTACATGTCGCCGGAGCAGATCAACAAGGAGCACATCGACGGCCGGTGCGACCAGTACGCGCTGGCCTGCGTGGTCTACGAGTCGCTGACGGCGCGGCTGCCGTTCCAGCGGGAGAACGACATCGCCCTGCTGTGGGCGCACCTGGCCGAGCAGCCCGTGCCGCTGTCGCAGCTCAGGCCGGACCTGCCGCCGCAGATCGACGCCGTCATGATGCGCGCGCTGGCCAAGTCGCCGGAGCAGCGCTACGCGACCTGCACCGAGTTCGTCAACGCGCTGCGCGACGCGATCAGCGGGCCGTCGCACGAGGTCTTCCCGTCCGACCTCGCCGCCGGGTCGCACCTCGTACCCCGGCCGGGCGCCAGCCCGCACTCGGGACCGCACGCCGTGCCGCGCTCGGGAGCGCATGCGGCGCCGCACTCGGGCCCGCACTCAGGGCCCCACTCGGGACCGTCGTCAGGGCCGCACTCAGGGCCGCACTCGGGGCCCGGGCCGGCTGCGTTCGGGCAGCCGCCCGTGGGGGCGCCCCCCACGCAGCCCTCCGGGCGGAAGAAGCGCCCGGGGCGGGTGCCGATCGTGGCGGCCACGCTGGTCGCGGCCGTCGCCGCGCTCGCGCTGGTGGCCTTCACCATCATGAGCCACCGCGGCGACACCTGGTCGCGCTACCAGACCAGCACCGCCGCGCCGCTGACGTTCGACTATCCGGGCGACTGGGCCGTACGCACCCACCGCGACCTGTTCGCGGTGGCCTCGCCGCACGCCCAGGAGTTCGAGTCCCTCTTCGTGGCCGGCCCGGGCGCCGACTGGTCGACGATCTCCCAGATCGTCGCCGACGACCCCGAGTCCGCCTCCGGCGTGTACGTCCAGACCTCCGACACCCTCGACGCCGGCGGCGACTCCGAGCAGATGAAGGCCAAGATGGAGGTGCTGCTGCCGGGCGAGGTCGACCTCGGCAAGCCCGTACAGGACCAGGCCGGCAACAGCCCCGCCACCCGCTTCGACGGCTCTCTGCGCGACCCGGAGAGCGGCACCAGGCTCGCCTTCGTCAGCTACGTGATCGACCGCGAGCCCAAGACCATGCTCGTGATGTATTTCTGCGCCAAGACCACCTGCGACAACGCCACCCAGACCCGCATCAGGCAGAGCGTGCACGTGTCGTGACTTGTAACTCACTTGTGCCCGGCTTGACCTGGGTGTTCAAGGCATACGCCCGGAGTCTACCCTCCGGCTTGTGGGCATTCGCATAGTCATCGCCGACGACCAGGCGATGGTCAGGGCCGGGTTACGCATGGTCGTCGATAGCGACCCTGGCATGGAAGTCGTCGGCGAGGCCGCCGACGGGCGGGAGGCCATCGCCGTGGCCCGGCGCACCCGCCCGGACATCGTCTTGATGGACATCTCGATGCCCAGACTGGACGGGCTGTCCGCGGCCAAGGAGCTGCTGGACGCCCCGGCGCCCCCGAAGATCATCACGCTGACCACGTTCGACACCGACGAGAACCTCTACGCCGCGCTGCGCGCCGGCACCAGCGGCTTCCTGCTGAAGGTCTCGCCGCCGGAGCAACTGCTGGAGGCGATCAGGGTGGTGCACGCCGGGGACGCGCTGCTCGACCCGGCGGTGACCAGCCGGGTGATCGCCACGTTCGCCGGGCGGGCCGACCCGACGCCCTCGCCCATGCTGACCGAGCTGACGCCGCGTGAGCTGGAGGTGCTGCGGCTGCTGGCGCGGGGCCTCACCAACGCGGAGATCGCCGGGGAGCTGTACGTGGGGGAGGCCACGGTCAAGACGCACGTGGCGCGGGTGCTGATGAAGCTCTCTCTGCGCGATCGGGCTCAGGCCGTGGTGTTCGCGTACGAGTCCGGCGTCGTCCGGCCGGGCGCGGCCTAAGGGTTTGGTGGGTTAGTGGCTTCTGTGTGTATATTTTCCTGCATCTAGCGGAGGATTCAGGAGATATTTCATGCGAGCGTTCCCCCGGGTGTTGTTCGACGAGGCTCACAGCGAGTCGTGGACCGTACGGCGTGAGGTGGCCGAGGCCATCAACCCCGCCCATCCCGACGACAACAGCTACGCCCGGGCCGCGGAGCTGCTGCGGCACCTGGGGCACACGGTCACCGTTCACGCGTCCGGCGCGCTCGTCCCCGAGGTGCTGGCCGAGCAGGACGTCCTGGTGATCGCGCACCCGTCGGGGGAGCGGTGGGAGCGGACCACCGGCGCGGGCAGCCCTGTCTTCTCCGCCGCCGAGCTGGACGCGATCGAGGCGTACGTCGCCGCCGGCGGCGGGCTGGTGGTGCTGGCCGAGGAGGAGCAGGACAAGTACGGCAACAACCTGCGCGAGCTGCTCGGCCGGTTCGGCGTCGGGATCGAGCACGCCACCGTGCGCGACCCCAAGAACGCGCACCGGGGCGTGGCCACCTGGGTGCTCGCCGCCCGCGCGACCACGGACGGACTGCTCGCGGGCGTCGGGACGGCCTGCTTCTACCGCACCGGCGTCCTGACGCTGACGCCCGGCGGCACGGCGTCCGGGGGGCTGGCGTCCGAGGGCCCGGCTTCCGGCGGCCTGGCTTCCGGCGGCCTGGCTTCCGGCGGCCTGGCTTCCGGCGGCCTGGCTTCCGAGGGGACGGCTTCCGAGGGGAAGGCATGTGAGGGGATGGTTCTGTTCACGACCTCCGCCACCGCCGACCCGGCGGGCGCTCCGCTCGCGGTCGCCGTCCGGCACGGCCGGGGCCGCGTCGTCGTGTTCGCCGACTCCGACCTGTTCGGCGACGACTCCATCGACGACTACGACCACCGCAGGCTGTGGGGCAACGTGGTCACCTGGGTCGCCCGCGTGCCCGTCGCCGACGGGGCCGCCGGGGCGCGCGACGAGGCCAAGGCCGCGGTCTTCGCCCGGCTCAAGGCGGCCGTCGAGGAGCTCAGGCCGCTCCAGGTCAAGGACGGTTCGGTGCCGGGGGAGGGCAAGGAGCGGGCGGCGGCGCTGGTGGCGCGGATCGCCGAGCACGTGGGCGAAATATCGCCATATTTCCCCCATGACGCCGCGTACCTCCAGGCCGTCCAGCGCGACCTCGCCGCCTGGGCCGACGGCGGCCTCGGCGTGCCCGACTTCCTTGACTCGCTCGACCTCTTCCACCCCGACACCCAGCGCGTGGACGGTCTGGAGCACGTCGTGGTCTTCCCGATGTACACCCAGAACGGCAACCCGAACCGCAACCTCGAGGCCGTCTGGATCCGCACCGTCTGGCCCGACTGGCTGGCCGAGTTGGAGGCGAACGGCTACGACAACCCGATGTTCGTGCCGATCGCGTTCGAGGACTTCACCTCCGGCTACGACACGCACTCCGCCGTGCTCTTCCCCGAGACGGTCGCGGTGCGCCAGACGCCCGCCCGCTTCACCTGGGGCGGCATCTTCGCCGACCGCGAGGCCGCCAGGTTCCGGAGGGTGTCGCAGGCGGCCGTGGGCACGCTCAACCTCGCCCTGCCGCCGGACGCCGCCAGGCTGCTGGCCTCGCAGCAGCTCGCGCAGGACACGTTCGTGCTGTGGGACCTCGTCCACGACCGCACGCACAGCCACGGCGACCTGCCGTTCGACCCCTTCATGATCAAGCAGCGGATGCCGTACTGGCTGTACTCGCTGGAGGAGCTGCGCTGCGACCTGACCGCGTTCGGCGAGGCGGTGAAGCTGGAGCGGCAGGGAGTGCCGTATGCCAGGTACGTGCAGGTGGCGATCCTGTTCGACCGGCTGTTCAGGTTCCCGATCAGCGGGGACCGGGTGCGGAACTACGACGGGCTCGGCGGCCAGCTGCTCTTCGCGTACCTGCACCGCAACGACGTCGTGCGGTGGACGGACAACCGGCTGTCGATCGACTGGGAGCGGGTCGCGGACGGGGTCGCCGACCTGCGGGGCGAGGTCGAGAAGCTCTACCGGGACGGCATCGACCGGTCGAAGCTGGCGCACTGGCTGGCGGCGTACGAGCTGGTGAGCTCGTACGTGGCGCCGCACCCCGCCTCCACCTGGGCGAAGGGGATCGACGCGCTGCCGGAGGAGCAGAAGGCCAAGGTGGACGCGGTGCTGCCGGACGAGTTCCCGCTGAGCATGTTCTACGAGGCGCTGCGCCGTAAGCTGGCCGATGTGGTCGAATCGACTAAGGGGCTTCGCGCATGATCATTTTGGTGACCGGGGCCGGGGGCCCCACGGGTGAGGCCGTAACTGGATATTTCCGGAAAAATGGTCACACCGTGATCGGGGTCGACAAGGACGACGTCGATCTCCTCGACCGCGCGGCCGTGGAGCGGCTGGCCGAGAGCATCGACCGCGAGCACGGGCGCGTGGACGGCGTGGTGCACCTGGTCGGCGGCTGGCGCGGGTCCAGCACGTTCGCCGAGACCAGCCTCGACGACTGGGACCTCCTGCACGACCTGTTGATCCGCACCCTCCAGCACGTGTCGCTCGCCTTCGAGCCGCTGCTGCGCCGCAGCGACAACGGCCGCTTCGTGATCGTCTCCGCGAAGGCGGCCGAGCGGCCGACCGCCGGCGGCGCCGTGTACGCGGCGGCCAAGGCGGCGGCGGAGGCGTGGACGCTCGCGCTGGCCGACGCCCTGTCGGAAACGAACAGCGCGGCGGTGATCCTCGTGGTCAAGGCCCTGGTCAACGACGCCATGCGGGCCGCCAAACCGGACGCGGCCTTCCCCGGCTTCACCGACGTCAACGACCTGGCGGCGGCGATCGGAGGCCTCTACGACCGCCCCGCCGCCGAGATCAACGGCATCCGATTGGACCTCACTTCTTGATTCCCCGGCACGACCCCCAGCACAAGACGTTCGCCAGCGACAACTATGCCGGCGTGCACCCGGAGATTCTCCAGGCCATCGCGACCGCCAACGGCGGCCACCAGATCTCCTACGGCGACGACGCGTACACCGAGGCCCTGCAGGACGTCTTCAAGCAGCACTTCGGCGAGCAGGCGCAGGTGTGGCCCGTCTTCAACGGCACGGCCGCGAACGTCGTCTCCCTCCGCGCCATGACCGCGCACTGGGAGGCCGTCATCTGCGCCGAGACCGCCCACATCAACACCGACGAGGGCGGCGCCCCCGAGGTCGCGGGTGGCATCAAGCTCCTCACCGTGCCCACCCCCGACGGCAAGCTCACGCCCGAGCTGATCGACCGGCAGGCGTGGGGCTTCGGCGACGTCCACCGGGCCCAGCCCCGCGTGGTCTCGATCTCCAACACCACCGAGCTGGGCACCCTCTACACGCCCGACGAGGTCGCCGCGATCTGCGCGCACGCCCACGAGCTGGGGCTGCTCGTCCACGTGGACGGCTCCCGCCTCACGAACGCGGCGGCGGCGCTGGACGTGCCCATGCGGGCGCTGACGACGGATGCCGGGGTGGACGTCCTGTCCTTCGGCGGCACCAAGATCGGACTCCTGTACGGCGAGGCAGTCGTCGTGCTCAACCCCGCCGCGGCCACCGGGATCGACTACATCCGCAAGACGTTCATGCAGCTGTCGTCGAAGATGCGGTTCGTCTCCGCGCAGTTCGAGGCGCTGCTGTCGGGCGATCTGTGGCTGCGGAACGCGCGCCGGGCCAACGCCATGGGACGGCGGCTGGCCGACGCGGTCCGCGACATCCCGGGCGTCGAACTGCCCCGGCCCGTGGAGGCGAACGCCGTCTTCGCCATCCTGCCCAGGGATGTGGCGGAACGCCTGCAGAAGCGGTTCCGCTTCTACACGTGGAACGAGGCGACGGGGGAGGTGCGGTGGATGTGCGCCTTCGACACGACGGAGTCCGACGTCGACGCCTTCGCCGCCGCCATCGCCGCCGAAATGACCACCGCCCTGCCCTCCTGACCCGCCCGGCGCGGCGTGGCTCCGCGGCGCGGGACGGCGGTGCCCGGCGCAACGTGTGCGGCGCTGCCCACGACGGCGCACCTCCCTCCTGCGGCGGAATCCGGGCGCGGCGCGTGCGGCCGGATTCGGGCGCGGCGGGATCGCCGGTGGGCGGGCGGTCACGTGGCACGCGGTCACGTGGCGGGAGCTGGGCGGCCTGCGTGCCGGTGGCGGCAGGCGTCAGGACGGGCGGGCCGGGCCGTCGTCGGAGCGCAGGGCCAGGCGGGCGGCCTGCCAGCCCCCCATCCCGTGCACCGAAGCCCCGGGCGGCGTAGAGGCCGAGCACAGGAAGACGCCCGGCAACGGGGTCCGCCACGGCGCGGGGGACCAGACCGGGCGCCTGACGAACTGCACCAGGCTGGCCAGCCCACCCGCGATGTCACCCCCCACCAGGTTCGGGTTGACCGCCTCCAGCTCCGCCGGCCCCATCGCGTGCCTGGCCAGCACCCGATCCCGGAACCCTGGCGCGTACCGCTCGATCTGGGTCTCGATGGCGTCCGTCATGTCGACGGCGGATCCATGGGGAACGTGGCAATAGGCCCACAACGTGTGCCCGCCCCGGGTCGGGTCGGCCGCGTACGGCTGGACGAGCAGCACGTACGGCCGCGGCGAGTGCCGCCCGGCGGCCATCTCCGCCTCGCTGAGCGCGATCTCCTCCAGCGTCCCGCCCAGGTGCACCGTGCCCGCCCCGGCCACCGCCGGGTCCCGCCACGGCACCGGCCCGTCCAGCGCCCAGTCCAGCTTGAACGCCCCGGGACCGTAGCGGAAGCGCTGGAGCCGCCGCCGGTAGCCGGCCGGCAGGTCGGCCATCGCGAGGAACTGCCTGGGCGTCACGTCGAGCACCACGGTCGGCGCGTCCAGTTCGGCCAGGCGGCGCACCCGGTGCCCGGTGACCGCCTCGCCGCCTAGGGACCTGAGCTCGGCCACCAGTGCGTCGGCGAGCACCTGCGAGCCGCCCCGCACGAGCGGCCAGCCCACGAGGTGGGCCAGGGACGCCAGCAGCAGGCCGTAGCCGGCGCTGATGGGGGAGCGCAGGTCGATCATGGAATGCGCGGCCATGCCCGCGATCAGCGCCCGGCCCTCGACGGTCCTGAACGCCCGCCGGGCGAACGTCGTGGCGGGCAGCGCGCCCGCGAGCCCGAACCTTACCGCCTGCGCGAACGCCCGCGGCGGGACGTCCCACGGCCCGAGGGGCTTGAGCAGCAGCTCCACCAGCGGGAACCCGGCCCGCGCCGTCGCGCCCACCGTAGCCAGCCACGCCCCCGCGTCGTGCCCGAGCCCCTCGGCGGTGCGGTGCGGGTCGCGGTGGACGAGCACGGCCGGACGGTCGTCCAGCGGGTGGGCGACCGGCACGGACGGATGGGCGAACTCCACGCCCTTGAGCTCCAGCCCGCGGAACACCGGGGAGGCCTGCGCCAGCGCCATCACGGTCGCGCAGAAGTCGTGCACCCGCCCGGGCAACGTCAGCTCGCCGGAGCGGAGCCCGCCGCCGAACCGGTCGGCCGCCTCCAGCAGCAGCACCTTCCGCCCGGCGCGGGCCAGGGTGACGGCGGCGACGAGCCCGTTGGGCCCTGAGCCCACGACGATGGCGTCGGCGTCCTTCACGGGGTCACCGGGGTGTCAGTATCGACGGGTAGGGCTGGGCGCCGCGCTTGTGCAGCAGGTCCGTCATGAGCTCGATCTCGCCGCTCTGCCCCTCGACGATCTTCTGCGCCATGCTCACCACCTCGCTGCGGGTGGACAGCTTGAGCAGGCCCTCTGCCATCTCCACGCCGCCCTCGTGGTGGCGGATCATCAGCTGCAGGAAGAGGATCTCGGCCTGCGTGCCCTGCGCCTCCTTGAGCTTGGCCAGCTCGTCCGGGGTGGCCATGCCGGGCATCGTGCCGGGCGCGGCCGTGGCGCCGCCGTGCCCGTGGCCACTCATCCAGGCCATCGGCTTCTGGTCGGTCGCCTGGGTGAGCTGCCACTGCTGCAGCCAGCCCAGGAACATGCCGCGCTGGTTGGCCTGGGTGTTGATGATGTCGAAGGCCAGGTTGTCGATCTCCTTGGCGGGGCGCTTGTCCCTGATGATGAACGCCATGTCGACGGCCTGCGCGTGATGCGCGGCCATGTCGCGGGCGAACCCGGCCTCGGGCGAGGAGTCGCCGGGCGTGCCCGAGCGACCGAAGAGCAGAAATGCGGCCGCGGCGAGCACCAGCACGGCGCAGACGGCGAGGACGGGTTTCCTGGCGGGCTTTTCCATGGCTCGTCCAGCGTACCCACCGGTGGGCGGGGGTCGTGATCGGACGCATATGTGCCTCTTATTCTCCGCATACGGCCGGAGGGCATAGGGTGACCTCTGTTGGTTCGCCGATGGAGGAACGATGACGAAGGAGAAGGCGCAGGCGCGGCGCGAGCATCTGCAGCAGATGCGGGCCGAGCAGAAGCGCAAACAACGCCGCGCCGCACTGCTCATGTGGGGAACGGGCGGTTTGATCATCGTCGTGCTCATCGGTGTGGTTGGCTTCTATCTGATCGATCAGGCTCGCAAGACCTCGCTGGACGCCGTGGCCAACTACAAGTACGAGTCCGGCCAGCACGTCTGGACCGCGGTCACCTACAAGGAGACCCCGCCGGTGGGCGGCGAGCACAACAACTACTGGCAGCAGTGCGCGATCTACGACAAGCCGATCCACCCCGAGCACGCGGTCCACTCGCTGGAGCACGGAGCCGTCTGGATCACTTACCGGCCCGACCTGCCCAAGGCACAGGTCGACAAGCTGAAGGAAGTGGCGACGTCCACGGGCGACCAGGAATACATGCTGGTCAGCCCGTTCCCCAACCTGCCGGCGCCGGTGGTGGCGTCGTCGTGGGGGCACCAGCTGAAGCTGAACGACCCGGCGGACCCGAAGCTGGGCGCGTTCATCAAGCGCTACCAGAACGGCCCTGACACGCCGGAGCCGGGCGCCACCTGCGGCGGCGAGAGGGCCGTCACCACCACGGCCGACCAGGCCCCGCTGCCGCCCGAGCCGACGGGCCAGCAGCCGATGGACAGCGCCTCCCCGTCGCCCAGCCAGTCTCAGCAGTAGGGCGGCGAGCCGATCCCCGCATGCGCCCGCCACGCCTCGCCGACGAGCAGGCCGTGGCGGGCGCGGGCGTTGTCCCCGGATGAGGAGGTCAGGCCAGCGCGTCCTCCAACGGCGTCCACTCCAGGCCGTGCGCCTCGGCCACCGGGCGGCTGGTCAGGTGGCCCTCGTGGGCGTTCAGGCCGAGCGCCAGCGCCCGGTCCTCGCGCATGGCCCGCCGCCAGCCCAGGTCGGCGATGGCCAGCGCGTACGGGAGCGTGACGTTGGTCAGCGCGAACGTCGAGGTGTGCGGCACCGCCCCCGGCATGTTGGCCACGCAGTAGAAGATCGAGTCGTGCACCCGGTACGTCGGCGCCTCGTGCGTGGTGGGCCGGGAGTCCTCGAAGCAGCCGCCCTGGTCGATCGAGATGTCCACCAGCACCGAGCCCGGCTTCATCCGGCTGACGAGGTCGTTGGTCACCAGCGTCGGCGCCTTGGCGCCGGGCACCAGCACCGCGCCGATGACGAGGTCGGCCTCCAGCACCGCGCGCTCGATCTCCAGCGTGTTGGAGGCGACCGTCTGGCAGTGCCCCTGGTAGATGAGGTCGGCCTGGCGCAGCTTGTCGATGTTCTTGTCGAGCAGCATCACCTCGGCCTGCATGCCGAGGGCGATGGCGGCGGCGTTCATGCCGGACACGCCGGCCCCGATGACGACGACGTGCGCCGCGCGCACGCCGGACACGCCGCCCATCAGCA
Source organism: Nonomuraea sp. SYSU D8015 (assembly GCF_008065375.1). Taxonomy (GTDB): domain Bacteria; phylum Actinomycetota; class Actinomycetes; order Streptosporangiales; family Streptosporangiaceae; genus Nonomuraea. The sequence continues at coordinate 316,928 of NZ_VJYI01000009.1, read as the reverse complement.
CGCCCCTGCCGCCCGCCGACCGCATCAGGTGGTACGCGCCGACCTGCGGCGCCAGCCGGCCCGCCACCTCCGACATGGGCGCCAGCAGCGGCAGCGCGCCCTCCGGAGTCTGGACGGTCTCGTACGCCACCGCGGTGCAGCCCGCGTCGAGCAGGGCCTGCGTGCAGGCCCGGGAGGCGGCCAGATGGAGGTACGTGAACAGCACCTGACCCTTGCGCAGCCGGTGGTACTCCTCCGCCATGGGCTCCTTGACCTTCATGACGAGCTCGGCCGCGCCCCACACCTCGTCGGCGTCGGGCACGATGACGGCGCCCGCCGCGGTGAAATCGGCGTCGGGGATCGCCGAGCCCTCGCCCGCGCCCCGCTCGACGTAGACCTGGTGGCCGTGGCGTACCAGCTCGTGCACCCCCGCAGGGGTCAGCGCCACTCGATATTCGCTGTTCTTGACCTCTAGGGGGACACCGATTTTCATGGAACAACTCTCGTTCGCGAGAAAACTTCCGCCAATCTGTGATCCTGCCCTCATTCTTCCTCCTATTCCATGACCTAGCGGTGATCATCGCTTGATTACCCCGGTCCGGCCGGTCCTCGATAGGCTCACCGCAGCCCGAACACCAGGATGGGATCGTCATCGATGGACAAGCCGGAAGAGCCGCCACCCGCGGATCCGGGGGAGCCGCAGGCCAGCAGACTCACCACCATCGTCTTGCTGGTCACGCTGGTGCTCGTCGTGCTCGTCGCAGGCGTGGCCGGCACCGTCGCCGTCCTGATGACGAGGAGCCCCGACACGCCGCTGTTAGGGGCCACGCCGCCGCAGCGGCTGGCCGTGCCCATTCACTTCGCCCCCGTCAGGGAGTTCAAGCCGGCGCCGTGCCCCAACGAGCCGGTCGTGCTGGACGAGGAGCAGAAGACCTGCTACCTGCTGGAGGACGGCGTCACGGTCGGCGCCGTGCAGGAGATCGAGCCGGTGCGCGAGAAGGACGGCCAATACTCCGTGCGCATCGCCGTCGCGCCGGCCTACAAAGAGCGACTGGTGCAACTCATCGACGAGATGGTGCCCGACCAGCGGCAGGTCGCGATCGTGCTGGCCCCCGAGCAGCCCGAGGAGCCCAAGATCGTGCTCGCCGCGCCCATCGTCACCCAGGCCATGGACGGCGACAGCATGAGCATCGCCGGGTTCACGAAGGAGCAGGCCGAAGCGCTGACGGCCCGCCTGCTCGGCCCGACGGCGACCACCGGCGCGCCGACCGGTGCGCCCACCGGCGCTCCCTCCAGCGCGCCCACCGGTCAGCCCGGCGGCACCTCACCGGTCACGACCCCGGGCGCCACGGGCACGCCGGGCACGACCGGGACCACACCCCCGGGAGCCACCGGCACGGCCGCCCCCGTGACCAACGCCGGGCCCACCCCCGATCGCCGCTACGCCAGCTGCAAGGAGGCCGTGGCGGCCGGCGAGGGCCCCTACCACAAGGGCACGCACCGGGAATACGCGTGGTATCCCGACCTCGACAACAACGGCGTGGCCTGCAACAGCGGCGACATCCGCAACTAGGCGAACAGCCGCTCCAGCCAGTCCATCCCGAAATACGCCAGGAAGATCGCCGACACCACCCACAGCAGCCACGGGATCTCCGCGAACTTGCCGCGGGCCGCCTTGATCAGCGTGTAGACGATCACGCCCGCGCCCACGCCGTTCGTGATCGAGTACGTGAACGGCATCAGCGCGATCGTCAGGAACGCCGGCACGGCCAGCTCCACGTCGTCCCAGGGCACGTTCTTGCTCTGCATCATCATCAGCGCCCCGACCAGCACCAGCGCGGGCGCCGCCGCGGCGGCGGGCACGACCGCGGCCAGCGGCGTGAACAGCAGCGTCAGCCCCAGCAGCGCCCCGGTCACCACGCTGGCGAGCCCGGTCCGCGCGCCCTCGCCGACGCCCGCGGCCGACTCCACGAAGACGGTGTTCGCCGAGGAGCTGACCCCGCCGCCCACCATGCCCGCCACGCCGTCGACGGTGAGGATCCGGCCCAGCCGCGGCACCTGCCCCCGCCGGTCCACGAGCCCCGCCTCGTCGCTGACGCCGATGATCGTGCCCATCGCGTCGAAGAACCCGGACAGCACGAGCGTGAACAGCACCACGGACGCCGTCAGCGCCCCCGCCCTGGCGAACCCGCCGAACACGTCGACCGCGCCGACCAGGCCGAAGCTGGGCGCCGCGACCAGCGACTCGGGCACGCGCGGCGTGACGACGCCCCACGACTCCGGAGGGACCCTGGCCAGCGAGTTGACCAGCACGGACAGTGCCGCGGTCACCGCGATGGCGAGGAGGATGGCGCCCGGGATCCGGCGTGCGAACAAGACGATCATCAGCAGCAGGCCGAAGCAGAACATCACGACCGGCCAGCCCGTCAGCTGGCCGGTGGCGCCGAGCTGCACGGGAGTGCCCGTGCCGCGCGCCACGAACCCGGCGTCCACCAGGCCGATCAGCGCGATGAACAGGCCGATGCCCACGCTGATGGCGTGCTTGAGCGCCAGCGGGATCGCGTTCATGATCAGCGTGCGCAGGCCGGTGACGGCCAGCAGGACGATCGCGAGGCCCTCGAGCACCACCAGGCCCATGGCCTGGGCCCATGTCATGTGGGGCGCGGCCTGGTAGGCGACCACCGCGTTCAGCCCGAGCCCGGCGGCCAGGCCGAACGGGGCGTTGCCGACGACCGCCATGAGCAGCGTGGAGATCGCGGCGGCGAGCGCGGTGGAGGTGGTCAGCTCGGCGATCGACAGGCGCGCGCCGGTGACGTCCCTGGCGCCCGCGAGGATGATCGGATTGAGCAGGATGATGTACGCCATGGCCACGAATGTGGTGATGCCGCCACGCACCTCGCGGCCGACGGTGGTCCCCCGTCCGGTCAGCTCGAAGAATCGGTCGAGCACACCCATTCCCCCTTGATGATCAGGGGGAATGGGGGGCACTTACCCGATGGAGGACGGGTTCACGCCTTCTCGTGCCGTCCGTGGCCGACGAGCCCGATGAACTCCTCCAGCCCGATCGTGCCGTCGCCGTCGCGGTCGGCGGACTTGATGAACGCCTCCACCTCGCTCTCGGACGCGCCCTGCCCGCCCAGCGCCTCGTTGGCCTGGCGGATCTCGGCCGCGGTCAGCAGCCCGTCTCCGTCGGTGTCGAAGCGCCTGAACTCCGCCTCGGCGGCCTCACGTGCGGTTGCCATCGGATACCTCCCCGTCGTTACCCCTTATTGAACAGGGCGATATCTTCCGGCCTGATCGGAACGCGCGTCAACCGGAGCCCGGTGGCCGCGCGCACCGCCGCCGCGATGGCGGGGGTGGAGGACAGCGTCGGGGGCTCGCCCGCGCCGCGCAGGCCGTACGGCGCCGCAGGATCCGGATTTTCCAGGATTTTCAGCTGCATGGGCGGCATGTCGAGGATGGTGGGGATCAGGTAGTCGGTGAACGACGGGTTGAGCACCTTGCCGTCGCGTACCTGGATCTCCTCCATCAGCGCCAGCCCGAGACCCTGCGCCGAGCCGCCGTGGATCTGCCCTTCTAGGGCCTGCGGGTTCATGATCCGGCCCACGTCCTGAACCGCCGCCAGCTCCACCACCTTGACCAGGCCCAGCTCGACGTCCACGTCCACCACGGCCCGGTGCACGCACAGCGCCAGCTGCGTGTGCGAGTCGCCCTGCCCCGTCACCGGATCCATCGGGTACGTGGGCCGGTGCCGGTACACGCGGGTCTCCTCGACCGGCCCGAACCGCTCCAGGGCCTCCCGCGCCGGCAGCCCCTTGAACCGCTCGCGCACGGCCTCGCAGGCGGCCTTCACCGCGCCGCCGGTGACGTACGACTGCCGGGAGGCCGACGACGAGCCGGCCGAGCCCACCGAGGTGTCGGCCGTGGCCACGGTCACGTTCGCGATGCCGAGCTCGGTGCGGGCGATCTGGGCCTGGAGCGTCACCAGGCCCTGGCCCACCTCGGCGGCCGCGGTGTGCACGGTGACGTGCGGCTCGCCGCCCACCAGCTCGGCCCGCACCCGGGCCGTGGAGTAGTCGTCGAAGCCCTCGGAGAAGCAGATGTTCTTGATCCCGACGCCGTACCCGACGCCGCGCCGCACCGACTCTCCGTGCGTGGTCTGCGACACGCCGCCGGGCAGATCACGCAGATCCCGGCCGGTCGGCCCGTCGGGCAGGGGCCCCGGCGTCGGCAGGGCCTCCAGATCGCGCAGCATGTCCGCGAGCGGCGCCGGGGAGTCGATCAGCTGGCCGGTGATGAGCCGGGACCCCTGCGAGACGGCGTTGCGCACCCGGATCTCCACCGGCGACAGCCCGCACGCCTCGGCCAGCCGGTCCATCTGCGACTCGTACGCGTAGCAGGCCTGCACCGCGCCGAACCCGCGCATGGCGCCGCACGGCGGGTTGTTGGTGTAGACGCCGGTGGCCACCACGTCCACGTTCGGCACCTCGTACGGGCCCACGCCCAGCGACGCGGCGTTGCCCACCACGGCCGGGGAGGAGGAGCAGTACGCGCCGCCGTCCAGCAGGATGTCGGCCTTGACGTAGACCAGCCTGCCGTCGCGGGTGGCGCCGTGCTCGTAGCGCATCCGGGCGGGATGGCGGTGCACGTGGCCGAAGAACGACTCCTCACGGCCATAGACGATCTTGACGGGGCGGTCCAGGCGCAGCGCCAGCATGCAGGCGTGCACCTGCATGGACAGATCCTCGCGGGCGCCGAACGCGCCGCCCACGCCGGACAGCGTCAGACGCACCTTCTCCGGCGGCAGGCCGAGGCAGGGGGCCAGCTGATCGCGGTCCACGTGCAGCCACTGGGTGGCGATGTAGAGGTCGACGCCGCCGTCCTCCGCCGGAACCGCCAGCCCGGCCTCCGGGCCCAGGAACGCCTGGTCCTGCATGCCGACCTCGTACTCGCCGGTGACCACGACCTCGGCCTCGAAGGTGTCGCCGTAGCGCACCGGCTGGCGCCGCACGACGTCCGCCGACTCGCGGGGGTCGGTGACGGCCTCGCGGACCTCGTACTCGACCACGATCGCGGCGGCCGCCCTGCGGGCCGTCTCCGGATGGTCGGCCGCCACCAGCGCCACCGGCTCGCCCTGGTAGCGGACCTGGTCGATGGCCAGCACCGGCTGGTCCTTGTGCTCCAGACCGTAGAACTTCGCCCCGGGCACGTCCTCGTGCGTCAGCACGGCCAGCACGCCGGGGATCCTCAGCGCCGGCCCCACGTCGATCGAGCGGATCCACGCCGACGCGTGCGGGCTGCGCAGCGTCGCCCCCCACACCATGCCGTCGATCCACAGGTCGGAGGCGTAGGCGAACTCTCCGGTCACCTTCAGCGCCGCGTCCGGGCGTCTGGCGCTCTCTCCGACGCCGTGCCCGCTCACGTTGGGCAGGGTCGTGTACGCGGTCTCCGTCATCCTCCGAGTAGAGCACCGCCGCCCGTCCGGCTCCTATGCACGCGACGTGAAATCCATGTCAAAGCACGTAACATGCGGCTTGTATATTCCTCCAAGTGCGCATCAGTGACCTGCTGGCCATCGACGATCTGCGCCTGACGCTGCTCGCCGGCGACCCCGATCGCGAGTTCAGCACCGTGCACATCACCGACCTGCCGGAGCCGGGGCGCTACCTGTCCGGCGGCGAGCTCGTGCTGACCGGGCTCATGTGGCGGCACACACCCGACGACTCCGACCGGTTCGTGGCCGCGCTGGCCGAGGCCGGGGTCGCCGCGCTGGGCGCCGGGGCGGCCTGGCTGGGCCACGTCCCCGACGACCTGGTGTCCGCCTGCCGGGCCGCCGGCCTGCCGCTGCTCGAGGTGCCGACGGAGGTCTCGTTCCGCACACTGACCGAGCTCGTCGTGCCCCGGCTGTCCGGCGACGTACGCGACGAGCTCGGCCGCCACCGCAGGCTCGTCGCCGCCATCGCCGAAGGCGCCGACCTGCGCGAGCTGTTCGAGCTCACCGCCGCCGAGCTGGGCGTCACCGGCGCCGTCCTGTCCGCGTCCGGCCACATGATCGTCGGCACCGTCGCGGACCCCGTGCGCCTGGCCAAGGCCTACCTGACGGCACCCCGGCTGCCCGCCTGCGTCGCCGGCAGCACGATCTTCGCGGTGGGCCGCGGGCACCGCGCCGCGGGCTGGGTCCTGGCCTGCGACGGCGACCTGCTGGGCCGCGCCGACCTCGGCTACGAGCTGGCCGCCTGCGTCGGGCTGGAGCGCAGCCGCATGGAGGAGGGCCGCAGGGTCGAGCGCCGCCTGGCCGAGCAGCTCGTCGTGGCCGCGCTCGCCGACGCCGACGTGGCCGAGCTCAACGCCCGCCTGCGGACGTGCGGAATCGACGCGGCGGAGCCGTACGCGATCGTGACCGCCACGGCGTCCCGACCTGGGCCCCGGCCGGGCGCCACCCGCGGCCCCGATCCCGCCGCGCTCGGCGGCCAGATCGTGGAGGAGCTGCTCGGCCGCGAGGTCGTGGCGGCGGCCGGCGCCGACGGCGCGGTCGCCGTGGTGCCGCTGCGCGGCCGCACCACCGCCGAGCTGGCCGACCGGCTGCGGGCCGGCGCCGAGGTGCTGTCCGCGCTGCCCGACACCCGCGTCTGCGCCGGGGTGAGCGGCGCGCTCACCGGCGCCGCCGCGATCAAGGGCGGCGTGGAGGAGGCCGGCCACGCCAGGCGGCTGGCCGAGGCCCGCGCCGGAGGGGTGGTGACCAGCGACGAGATCTACACCCACGCGCTGCTGCTGGCCACGGTGCCGGGCGACGTGCGCCGCTCGTTCGCGGCCCGGCTGCTGTCGCCGCTGCTCGACTACGACCGCAGGCACCAGTCCGACCTGGTGCGCACGCTCGGCGTCTTCCTCGACTGCGCCGGCTCGTGGAACGCCTGCGCCGAGCGGCTCCACGTGCACGTCAACACCGTCCGCTACCGCATCCGCAGGATCGAGGAGCTGACCGGCAGGAACCTGTCCACGATGGCCGATCGGGTCGACTTCTTCCTGGCCCTCAGGGACACGGGCCCGCCGCGGTGACCGCGTGACAAGTCGACATCGCTGTTCGCCGAAAAGACGTACGAATGCGTGACCGGATGATGGAACGGAGCGGGCGGCTGCGACGGCGAGAATGGCGAGTGTCGCCCGCTGCCTGGCAGGGCCAAGATCGACGGTGCGGGAGCCGTTTACGGCGGTCACCGCCCCCAACAGGCGGATGGAAATCCCGCCGCTCACGCCAGCCTCCGCCATCGCCTCCCGCTCGCAGTCAACGAGGCAGCGTAGTCGCTCTGGCGTTCCTGTGAAGGGAACGGGGGAGATGTAGATCGAATGTAGGGAGCCGCGGCTAGACTGGCGCAAGCGTGGGAAGAGGGGGGCAAGCGACGAGGCGGTGCCGTCACTCTCTCAAGAGAGCGTCGCCCGCAGGGCACGATGCGGCGTGCGCCTATGACAGGCGAGTGCACCCCCTCTTGCCGCCCACTCTTGCTCAGCAGCAGTGACTGTCATTCTGGCTGGCGGCGAGGGAAGACGTTTCGGCACTCGCCGCCGTAACATTACCTCCAATGGTTGCCACGAACGAGATCGCGGCGATCAGGGCTGACAGGGCAATACGCATGCGCATGGGGGTTCTCCCTCGCCTATGTGAGGTTGCTAGGACTTCATCTTCTCAGGGAGCAACGACTGTGACCACATCTGACCTGGTCGGACTCCGCATCAAAACCGTTCGGCGTCAACGTGGCCTTTCGCAGGCACAGCTGGCGCACCCCGAGCTCTCTGACAGTTACGTCTCGTTGATCGAGAGTGGCAAGCGTACCCCCACCCCCGCGGTCCTGGAGCTGCTGGCCCAGAAGCTCGACTGCTCGTTGTCCTATCTGATCAACGGTGTGACCGCCGAGCAGATGGAGGACATCGAGCTGGCACTCGGCTACGCACGGCTGGCCCTTGAGAACGGCGAGGTCGCCGAGGCTCGCACGCGGTTCGAAGAGCTGCTCGGGAACAGCAGCCTGACAGGCTTGGCTGCGCTCCGTCAAGACGCCGAGTTCGGGCTGGCGCTCGCGACCGAGGCCGCCGGCGATCTCGACCGGGCGATCTCCATTCTGCTGAAGCTGCGCGAGGAGGATCTGCCGCCTGACCGCCGCATCGAGGTCGCCATCGCGCTGTGCCGCACCTACCGGGAGAACGAGCAGCTCACCGAGGCCGTCCAGGTGGGCGAGCAAATGCTGGGCGGCAACACCCGGCTGGCCTGGACCGACCTGCTCGTCGAGATGGGTGCCACGTTGCTGGCCGCCTACCTGGAACGCGGCGATCTGCTTCGCGCCAGGCAGTTCGCGGCCGAGTTGCTCAACGCCGCCGACGCGCTGGGCACGCCGCGCTCGATCGTCGCGTCCAACTGGATGGCCTCCAACGCCGCCCACGCCACCGGCCACAACGACGAGGCGCTGATCTTCGCCGAGCGAGCGATGGCCGTGCAGCTGGAGACCGGTCAGCCGCGCAACATCGCGAGGATGCGGCTTGCGCTGGCGCGGAAGCGGCTCAGGTCCGGCATGCACGACGCCCTGGCTGTACGTGACATGCTACGGACGGCGGTCGCCGAGTTCGAGCAGACCTCCACCAGCACGATCGACCGGGCCCGCGTTCACGTGGAGTTGGCCTGCGCCGAGTACATGTCCCGAGGCCTTGACGAGGCCGCCAAGCACGCTATGACCGGTAGGGACCTTCTCCCCGAGTTCGGTCACTCGCTGGGTGCCGAGGCGAACCTGCTGCTCGGCAGGATCTACAATGCGGCAGGCCGTGCGGAGGAAGCGCACCAGCATGTCACCGCCGTGAACGACTGGCTTGCCCCGCTGCCCGACTCCCGCAATTCAGCCTCCATGTGGTACGCCGCCGCCGAGACCATGGAGGAGTTGGGCGACCCTGACGGGGCCGTGGAGGCATACCAGCGGGCACTGGCCTGCGCAGGGCTGTAGCGCGGTCCGGACCGGGCATGGGCGTCGGTAGCCTTGGGGGTGTCATGAAGAGATCCCCGCTCGCGGCCCTGACCGCGATACTCGCCGCCCTGCTCGTGCTCGGCACCGCCGCCCCGGCGCTGGCGCACGACGCGCTCAAGAGCAGCTCACCGGCCAAGGGGGCAGAGGTCGACGCCCTCGACGAGGTCAGGCTCGAGTTCACCAACAAGGTGCGCATGCCGTTCGTCATCGTGCGCGGGCCGGGTGACGCCCAAGTCCAGTCGGGCAAGCCCGAGCTGGACGGCGCGGTGGTGAGGCAGGCGGTGAAGGGGCCGCTGCCCGACGGGAAATACACGATCGCCTACCGGGTCGTGTCGTCCGACGGGCATCCGATCGAGGGTGAGATCCCCTTCAGGGTCAAGGGCGCCGAGACGCCGCCGGCGTCGCCCAGCCCCGAGTCGCCCAGCCCTGAGGCGTCGCAGTCGGCCGCGGCGTCCCCGAGCCCGGAGGCGTCCGCGCCGGCGAGCGCACCGTCCGCCCCGGCGGGCCAGACGAGCCTGGAGGCCGACGAGGTCTCGTCCGCCCAAGACGTGTCGTTCCCCGTCTGGCTGATCGTCGTGATCGGCGCGCTCGTCGGCATCGGCATCGGATTCCTGCTCAGCGCGCGGAGAAGCAAGCCATGAGCCGGGCGGCGCGCCTCGCGCTCGCGGGAGCGGCGGCCGCGGTCGTCGCACTGGTGATCGGCATGATCGCCGGAGGCCGGGCGTTCCCCCGGATCATCCCCGGGCTGCCCGACGCGGGCGCGGTCGTCCGGTGGGGGCTGCCGCTGTCCAAGCTGCTGATGGACCTGGCCGGCCTGGCCACCGTCGGGCTGCTGCTCATGGCCGCCACCCTGCTGCCCAACGACAAGGGCATGCTCGGCAAGCCCGCGCTCCACTACGTCAAGGGCGCCTCCTGGGCGGCGCTGGCCTGGGCCGGGGCGGCGTTCCTCTCCATCGTCTTCGGCGTCGCCGACTCCATGGGCCGCACGGTGCCCCAGGTCCTCGACGGCGCCTACCTCAGCAGCTACGCCACCCAGACCACGCAGGGCGTCGCGCTGACGCTCGTCGTGCTGTTCGGCGTGGCGATCGCCCTGTTCTCCCGAGGCGCCATCACCGCGGGGGCCGCGGCGGGGCTGCTGGTGTTCGCGCTGGTCACGCTGCTGCCGGTGCCGCTCACCGGCCACTCGTCCTCCTCGCCCAACCACGACCTGGCCACCTCCGCGGTGGCGCTGCACCTGCTTGCCCTCGCCCTCTGGGTGGGCGGCCTGGTCGTGCTGGCCGCGCACGCCCTGCGCAAGGAGCCGCTGCTCGACGTGGCCGCCGACCGGTTCTCCAGGATGGCCTTGTGGTGCTACGTCGGCGTGGGGCTCTCGGGGGTGTTCAGCCTCGTCGCGCGGCTGGGCGCGGTGTCCGACCTGTGGACCTCCGAGTACGGCGTGCTCGCCGTGGTCAAGATCGTCGCCTTCGTGCTGCTCGGCTACGTCGGCTACTGGCACAGGAAGCGCACCCTGGTCCAGCTCGAGGGCCGCAGTCCGGGGGCGTTCACCCGGCTGGCCGGCGGCGAGACGCTGCTCATGCTCGCCACCGTCGGGCTGGCCGTCGCGCTGTCGCGCACCCCGCCGCCCGAGTTCGTCACCCCCGCCGACCGGGCCTTCGAACTGCTCGGCTTCCCCCTGCCGCCGGAGATCACGCTCGGCAACGTGTTCACCCTGTGGTGGTTCGACCTGTTCTTCGCCGTGGTCGCCGCCGTGCTCGCCGGGCTCTACCTGGCCGGCGTGCTCCGGCTCAGGCGGCGCGGCGACGCCTGGCCCCCTTTGCGCACGGCCTCCTGGTTCATCGGGGTCGCGCTGCTGGTCTTCGCCACGCAGAGCGGGCTGGCCCGCTACGCCCAGGTCATGTTCGACGTGCACATGATCGAGCACATGACCCTCTCCATGATCGTGCCGATCTTCCTCGTCCTCGGCGGGCCCGTCACGCTGGCGCTGCGCGCGCTCAAGCCCGCCGCCAGGCGGGGCGACAGAGGGCCGCGTGAGTGGATCACGACGATCCTGCACAGCCGGTTCACGAAGGTCGCCACGCATCCCGTCGTCGCCACGTCGATCTTCATCGGCTCGACGTACGCGCTCTACTTCACGCCGCTGTTCGAGTCCGCCATGACCGAGCACCTCGGGCACATCTGGATGACGCTGCACTTCCTGCTCAGCGGGTGCCTGTTCTTCTGGGTGATCATCGGAGTCGATCCCGGCCCCAACCGGCTCCCGTACGTCGGGCGGCTGCTCATGCTCTTCGTCACCATGCCGTTCCACGCGTTCTTCGGCATCGCGCTGATGATGACGGGCACGGTGATCGCCTCCGGCTGGTACGAGCAGCTCGGCCGCACGTGGGGCGACACGCTGCTGCAGACGCAGCAGGACGGCGGTGCCATCGCGTGGGGCTTCGGCGAGATCCCCACGTTGATCGTGCTGCTGGCCATCGCCGTGCAGTGGTACCAGGACGACGACCGGCAGGCCCGGCGCGCCGACCGGAAGGCCGACCGCGGCGGCGCCGGCGATCCGGAGCTCGACTCCTACAACGCCTACCTCGCCCGCCTCAACCGCGCTGACAAGGGCGAGTAGCCGTTCGGACATGCCCTTCTATCCTCCAACCACACGTCTCTGTACCGGCAGGTAGCCTTTCTCGTAGGGGATACGGGCATAACCTCGTGAGCTAGCGTGCGCAGCCTTGAGGGGGGATTGCGCGGCGCGAGTGGAGGCGCCGGAGTGGGGACCGGCGCAGGCCCGGGTGCCAAGGAAGGCGAGAACCATTGTCGGAAGAGACACGCATGCGCGGGGGGCAGAGCCTGGCCGAGGCGCTCGAGAGCTACCTCGCCGAATGGTCGGAGCGTACGGGGATCGCCGTGGAGACTTGGGCCCTGCCGGCCACGGACGTGCCGTCCCGCGTCTCCAGCAGCGTCATGGCCGCCCTGCGTGAGGCCCTGGACAACGTCGAGCAGCACAGCAGGGCCAGGACCGTGTCCATCGCCGTGACGAGCGGCAAGAGCGGGCTGCGCATGACCGTCAGTGACAACGGCCAGGGATTTCCCACGGCCAGGGCCGGGCGCGGGATCGCCCGGATGAGAGCGGCGTTCGCCGAGGTCGGGGGCAGTCTGTCGGTCAACAGCGTCCACGGGGAGGGGACCACGATCAGCGGGGTGGTGCCGCGGCGCGACTGAGCCGTGCACCACCGGCCGGGTGTCACGGGAGGGTGAGGATGTCGCTGCCGGTCTCCGTGACCACGATCGTGTGCTCGAACTGGGCCGTGCGCTTGCGGTCCTTCGTGACCGCCGTCCACTTGTCCGGCCAGATCTCGTACTCGATCGTGCCCAGCGTGAGCATCGGCTCGATCGTGAACGTCATGCCCGGCACCAGCTCCACCCGCAGCGACGGGTCGTCGTAGTGGGGGACCATCAGGCCCGAGTGGAAGGTCGTGCCGATGCCGTGGCCGGTGAAGTCGCGGACGACGCCGTAGCCGAAGCGCTTGGCGTACGCCTCGATGACCCGGCCCACCACATTGAGCTGCCGGCCGGGGGCGACCGCCTTGATGGCGCGCATCATCGCCTCGCGGGTGCGCTCGACCAGCAGCCGCGACTCCTCGTCCACCTCGCCCACGAGGTATGTCGCGTCGGTGTCGCCGTGCACGCCGCCGATGTAGGCGGTGATGTCGACGTTGACGATGTCGCCGTCGCGCAGCACCGTGTCGTCGGGGATGCCGTGGCAGATCACCTCGTTGATCGAGGTGCACAGGGACTTGGGGTAGCCCTTGTAGCCCAGCGTGCTGGGATAGGCGCCGTGGTCGATGAGGAACTCGTGGCCGATCCTGTCGAGCTCGTCGGTGGTGACGCCTGGCTGGACGTGCTTGCCGACCTCCTCGAGCGCCTGGGCGGCGATCCTGCCCGCCACGCGCATGCGCTCGATGACCTCGGGGGTCTTCACGTCGGACTCGCCGATCTTGGGGCGCTTCTTGCCGACGTACTCCGGCCGCTCGATGTGGGCGGGGACCTTTCGCATCGGCGAAACTCGTCCGGGCTGGAGCAGTGTCGTCATGAACCATGAGTCTACGGGGCAGAATCAACCACGTGAGCGAAGGCCAGTGGTGGTTCTGTCTCAAGCACATGCGGGTCGAGCCCGACCAGGGCTGCCCCAACAAGGACCGGATGGGTCCGTACGCGTCCGAGCAGGAGGCGGCCGGGGCGCTGCAGCGCGCCGCCGACCGCAACAAGGCGTGGGACGAGGCCGACCAGGACGACGACTAGGGCACGACCGCGTACGCCCGGACGGGGAACGTGCCCATGCCCGCGACCATCGGCGGCGCGGCGTGGAAGCGGAAGCCTCGGTCGGGCAGCTGCGCCAGGCCCGTCATGTGCTCCACCAGGGGGATCCCCGCCTCCAGCAGGATCGTGTGGGCGGGGCGTTCGCCCTGCGGCGGGGTGTCGTCGATGTTGAGCGAATCGATCCCGACCAGCGCCGCGCCCTGCCCGGCCAGCCACTTCGCCGACTCGGGCGCCAGATAGGGGTGGCCGTGGAAATAGGCGTCGGTGCCGAAGTGGCGGTCCCAGCCGGTGTGGATCAGCACGGCCCGCCTCCGCACGTCGAGCCTCTGGTCGAGGACGATCTCCCGCCCCCCGCCCTGGGCGCGGACCACCAGGCCGGGGAGGTCGGCGAGCTTGGACACCGGCACCTGGGACAGGTCCGGGCCGTCCGGGTAGCGGTGGAACGGGGTGTCCAGGTAGGTGCCGGTGTTGGCGGCCATGGTGATCATGCCGATGTGGAACTCCGTGCCCGGCGCGTACACCTCGCGGGAGCCCTCCCTGGTGAGATGCGCGGTCACCTTCGGGGCCGGGATGCCGGGATAGGTGATCATCCCGTCGGTGATGCGGTGGCTGAGTTCGACGATCATTTGGCCACTCCTACTCGTACTCGCGTGAGCTTGACGAGGGCGGCCACGCCGATGGCGGCCCACACCAGGTTGAGGCCGGCCGACGGCCAGGCGGCGCTGTGGGCGCTGTTGACCATGAGGGCGGCCGAGCCGAAGAGGTTGAGCAGCTGGTACGCCACTCCGTCGCCCGAGAGGCGGGACGACGATACCAGGGCGTAGCCGGCCAGCAGTGCGGCGGCTCCGGCCCAGCCGATGGCGGCGAGGAGGAGGTCCATACAGCCATTGTCCGGATTTAGGGCCGTAAAGCACAAATAAAGAAAGCTAAAGATGGACGTAAGCTGAGCTGCATGGACATCGACCCCCGGCGACTGCGCGTGCTCCACGAAGTCGCCCGCCGAGGCGGCGTGATGCGGGCCGCCGAGGCGCTCCACCTGACGCCCTCCGCCGTCTCCCAGCAGCTCGCCCAGCTGGAACGCGAGGTCGGGCTGGCGCTCATCGACCGCTCCCAGCGCAGGATCTCCCTCACCCCGGCCGGGCGGGTGCTGGCCGGATACGCCGAACGGGTGGAGGAGGAGCTGCTGGAGGCCAGGCGGGAGCTCACCCGGTTCACCGAGCGGCTGGCCGGGCCGGTGCGCATCGCCGCGTTCCCCACGGTGATCACGCACGTGCTGGTGCCCGCCATGCGCGAGCTCGCCGTACGCCATCCCAAGATCACGCCGATCATCCATGAGATCTACGGTGCGCCCGCGCTGCAGGAGCTGCGGCTCGGGGCGGTGGACGTGCTGATCACCGAGCAGGACATGGGGCTGCCGGCGCTCGCGCAGCCGTCGCTGAGCGCGCGGCTGCTCTACGTGGACGAGTACCGCATCGTGCTGCCGCCGGACTGGCCCGACCCGCCCCACAGCTTCGCCAACCTCACAGAGGTGCCGTGGGTGGCCGGCGATCCGGGCCAGGCGACCGGGCAGGCGTTGGAGCGGCTGGCCGGGCTGCACGGGTTCGAGCCGCGCAAGGTGCACGTCATCACGGAGTTCGGGCCCACCCTCGCGCTGGTCGCGGCCGGGCACGGGGTGGCGATCGTGCCCTCGCTGGCCCTGCTGGACGTGCCCGAGGGCGAGGTACGGGTGAGCGAATTGCGGGACGTGGGCGCGCGCCGCCTGGACGCCGTGACGCGCGTGAGCCGTACCCGGTCGGGGGAGCCGGATCCCGTGCAAGCCGTGGTGATCGGCGTGATCGAGGAGGCCACGGCGGCGCTGGAGGCGTCGCTGAGCGGCCGCCTGCGAACACCCGGGCAGCCCGTCGCCGGAGAGGAGCCCCGTGAGGATGCGGCCGCCCGCTAGTCGATCGTCTGGGGGCCGCTGACCTTCTCCAGGAGGCGGGCCAGGCGGCCACGCAGGCCGAGCCGCTGCTCCACCTCCCCGGCCGCCGCGCTCACCAGGTGCTGGGCGCCGTCGAACGTCACCAGCCCGTCCCGCGGCACCGCGATCGCCTCGTGCGCAAGGCCCGCCAGCTCCGAGTCGCCGCCCTCGATCGCCAGGATGGTCGCACCCGTGCGGCGGGCGTCGTCGACCCGCTCCAACAGCGGCACCGGCGCCTGCTGCTCCGACAGCACGAACAACGTCTCGCCGCGAGCCGCCCGCTCCAGGCGGTCGAGGCCGACGCGCAGGTGGGCGGGCGCGTCGGCGGGCGGAGCCCAGCGGACCAGGGTGGGCGTGAGCTGCGGCAGGCCGGAGAACCTCGCCTCGTCGCTGAGGTGCGCGGTCAGGTGCCAGGGCTCCTCGTCGGGGGTGCCGACCAGCAGCAGGCCGCCGGGCGACCGGGTGGCGCGCAGCGCTTGGCCGAGCTCGCGGGCGCGTTCGAGCCAGCCGGTCTGGGCGAGGATCTCACGTAGGAGGGCCACCGATCCGGAGTCCATGAGTCCATCGTGCCCGACGGGCCCGGCGGGAAAGCCTGCTTTCCCGCAAGACGAACGCTTCTTCCTCTCGGTCTTTGGGGGCCGCGTGGAGGGCTTGCGCCCCGGGGGCTGTTTCGCGAGTTGTCACTTTTCGAAGTTGTGTGCATGGATGTCCCGGGCTGTGGGGATCCGTGCAGAGGACCGCGGCGCAGAGCTGGACTGTCAGACGCCCACGATCATCCGGCACGGACTGGCCGTACGGACCGGCGTCACGGTGAGCCGGCTGCGCCGGATGACGACAACCGGGTGCGTGCCCTGGCCGGCTGACACCCTGAATCCCCCCGACGGCCAGAAGGCATTCTCTGCCTATGTCCGGCAAGACTCAGTGCCGCTGCACCGGGCCAGGCCGGATATCACGTCGTCAAACGCTGGGTGCCCTGGCCGCCGGCGCGGAGCCGCCCGTGGCGGACGGCACGACGGGTCTGCCCCGCCTGCTCAGCCGGCCCCAGCCGCGGGGTCGTGGCTTCGACTGCTGCGTACGCTGCTGGACGAGGTCAGCATGGTCGATTCCCGGGCGGGCCCCGGCTCGGCCGCCCTCCTGCACCAGGTCTGGGACGCCGCGAACTTGCCGTTCCGGGCCGGCCTGACCCTCTGGCGACCGTACGAGCGGCTGAGCCCGTCGCGTCAGGAAGCGATGCTGCAGGCGGCGGCCACCGCGGTGCAACGGCCGCGGACGGGAGGATCATTCCCGGCGGCACGCTCGGCTCGGCGCTGCAGCCCGCTCCACACTCCTTGGCAACCGTCAGTGTTCCGGAAACTCAGGACCCCGGCTCTGTTCGCGTCTCGGATCTGCAGTTGGTGATAGGACAGCCAGATGATCGCTCGAATGGACGACGGCGCGGCGCCGGCGGGCAGCCTGTGAGGTGTCACAGCCAGCCGCGTTCCTTGGCGAGCAGGGCGGCCTGGAAGCGGGTGCTCGCGCCGAGGCGGGCCATCAGGTCGGCGACGTGGGCGCGGAACTTGCGGACCGACACGTTGATCGAACGGGCCGCCGACTCGTCGGTGTCGTGGCAGGTCAGTGCGTGCAGGACGCGTTGTTCGATGGGGGACAGCGGCAGGTCGCCCAGATCGCGGGCGCGTGCCCGCATGCCGTCGAAGACGTCCGCCAGCATCGCCACCACGCCGGGTTGGCGGATCTGCAGGGCGCCCGCCGTCGGGGCGGCGGGATCGGCTTGGATGAAGGCGGCCGAGCGGTTGACGACGGCCAGGTGCTTGACCGGCTCGGACGTGACCCGGTGCAGGTCTCCCCGGGCATGCCAGTGCCGCGCGTACGGCTCCTGTCCGGGGTCGTCCAGCGCGCGTGCCGAGAACAGCGTGCGGCTGCGCAACCCGCGGGCCAGCTGCTGGTCGAGAGGCTTGTCGTCGAGGTCGGTCGCGACGTTCAGCGGGCGGACCTTCAGATGCATGAACTCGCAGGGGGCGTCAGCCAGGAGCGCGCGAATGCGCCGGGTGACATCCGGCCCGTTCGGAATGTGTTCGACCATTTGCACGGGGCGGCCGCTGCGGTGCTCCTCGGTCAGTTCCTTGAGCACGTCCCAGGCCAGGGTGAGTTCTGTGAGCTGGCGCTGAGTCTGCTCCACCCGTCGCCGCACGAGCAGGTCGACGGCGGCCGCCGGGGTGACCGCAGTCAGCGTTTCGTCCACCAGGCCCAGCGCCCGTGCGGACCACTTCGCGCATCCGTGCAGACGACTTCGGAAGTGACACCAGTGATGGATTGACACGCCCTATGTTCCGCCGTCATTTCGGGCCTTGACATGGAGTTACCCACGGGTAACGATCGGCTCGCGGCGCCGCCGTCCCAAGTCGGTGATCCTCAGGGACCTCAGGGAGAGGGGCGGCACATGACCTTACGTGTCCGCGTCAGCATGTCCGTGATCCTGTTATTGATCATGTCCCTCACCACGACCCCGGCCCGCGCCGCGACGCCGGGAGACGTGGTCTCCGCACAGCCCACCACCGTCTACCTCCTGCCGGGCCGGCTGCTGGAGGTGCCGGTCAACGCCTGGCGCATCCTCTACAACTCCACTTCCGCCACCGGCGCGCTCAACGCCGTGTCCGGCACGCTGCTCGTGCCCAAGGCCGGCTATCCGCTCGGCGCGCGCCCCATCATCGGGTACGCCGTCGGCACCCACGGTCTCGGCGACCAGTGCGCCCCTTCGGTCAGCATGAGCGAGGGCAGGGAGGCCGAGCTCGCGTTGATCAGCCTCTTCCTGCTCAAGGGTTTCGCGGTGGCCGTGACCGACTACGAAGGCCTCGGCACTCCCGGGCAGCACACGTACATGGCCGGGATCTCCCAGGGCCACGCCGTGCTCGACTCGATCAGGGCCGCCATGCGCGTGCCCGGCGCCAACCTGTCGACCCGGGCGCCCGTGGCCGTCATGGGGTACTCCCAGGGCGGCGCGTCGGCCGGGTGGGCGGCCCAGCTGCAGCCCTCGTACGCGCCCGAGCTCAGGCTCAGGGGCGTGGCCGCGGGCGGCGTGCCCGCCGACCTGCACGCCGTCGCCACCCACCTGGACGGCAGCGAGAACTTCGGGCTGGCCGCGGCCGCAGGCGTCGGGCTCGACGCCGCCTACCCCGAGCTCGACCTCGAGGCCGACCTCAACGACCGGGGCCGCGCGCTGCTCGCCGAGGCCGCCGACGACTGCGTGGGCGACCTCGACCGTCTCGCCGGGCTCCGCTTCTCCGACCTGAGCCCGATCGACCTGCTCAACCAGCCCAAGTGGCTGGCCCGGCTGGGAGAGAACCGGCTCGGGGCCATGGCTCCGCGGGTGCCGATGTTCCTGTACCACGGCAAGGGGGACCAGATCATCCCCCTGGCGGTGGGGTCGACGTTGCGGTCGGAGTACTGCCGGGCCGGGGTGACCGTACGGTGGGTCGCGCTGCCCGCGCCCGATCATGTCACCGGGGCCGTCGAGGGCGGGCCGCTCGCCATCGAGTGGCTGACCCTGCGGATACTCGGGTTGCCCGCGTCCGGCAACTGCTAGGCGCCGATTCGCAGCCGGGCCCGGCCCCGTACCGGGCCCGGCTGTCGCCGTGTGCCGGGCGGCTAGATCACGCCCGCGCCGTCGAGCAGGGCGCCGGCCGTCGCGACGGCGAGGCCGTCGAGTCCTTCAGGC
Source organism: Nonomuraea sp. SYSU D8015 (assembly GCF_008065375.1). Taxonomy (GTDB): domain Bacteria; phylum Actinomycetota; class Actinomycetes; order Streptosporangiales; family Streptosporangiaceae; genus Nonomuraea. The sequence continues at coordinate 297,967 of NZ_VJYI01000009.1, read as the reverse complement.
TCGCCGGGTGCTCGGGCGACTTGGCTTCCACCGCCGCCGCCACGCGCTGCGTTCCAGGGCACAACGCCTCGACGCCCACGCCTACGCCCTCCCGGTTGAAGAGCTCTGCCGCGGCGTCGAGCAGACGGTCTCGCGTCGATGCGGGGGGGCCGGGGGCGGGTCTGTCATGTGCCCAGGCTACCCGTCCGGTTGCGTTCTGGAAACCGATCGGTTTATGGTGGTCGGAAACCGATCGGTTTCCAGTTGAGGAGAGGCTCATGACCAGGATCAAAGGCTCCGTGGCCATCGTCACAGGCGGCAGCCGCGGCATCGGGAAGGCGTTGGTGGACTCCCTCTACCGTCGCGGCGCCGCGAAGGTCTACGCGACCGCCCGCGACCCCCGGACGGTCACCCACCCCGACGCGGTCCCGGTGGCCCTCGAAGTCACCGATGCCGCTTCCGTGGCCGCGGTCGCCGAGCAGGCGCACGACGCGACCATCCTGATCAACAACGCCGGAACCATGCTCGGCGCGTCATTCCTCGACTCCCCGGTCGACGACGTGCGGCGCGAGTTCGAGGTCAACTTCTACGGGCCGCTGCTCACCGCCCGCCGCTTCGTCCCGGTGCTCGAACGCAACGGCGGCGGTCACATCCTCAACATCCATTCGGTGCTGTCCTGGTTCACGGCTGCGGGGGTCGAGGCCTACAGCGCGTCCAAGTCCGCGTTGTGGTCGCAGACCAACGCGCTGCGCCTGGCACTGCGGCCCCGCGGCATCAACGTCACCGGGTTGCACGTCGGCTACGTCGACACCGACATGGCCGCCGGCGTCGACGCTCCCAAGAGCTCTCCGTACGACGTCGCGGAGCAGGCCCTGGACGGCATCGAGGCCGACGCCGCCGAGGTCATCGCCGATGAGCTGACGCGCCAGGTCAAAGCCGGTCTCGCCGCCGATCTCACCGCTCTGTACCCGCAGCTCGCGGCCCCGGCGCAACCGGCCGGCGGGTGAAGGGAAGAGGCGGGCGGCGTGAGCTCCGGATTCGGGGGCTGGCATGATCTGGCTATGACTGACGTGAGCGGACTTTCCATCGGCATCCTCGGCGGCACCGGCGACCAGGGGAAGGGGCTGGCGCGGCGGTTCGCGCTGGCCGGGCATCCGGTGCTGATCGGATCCCGCAGCGCGCAGCGCGCCCAGGAGGCGGCCGACTCCATCGGGGCGGGCGCGACGGGCGGTGAGAACGCCGCCGTCGCCGCCCAGGCCGGCCTCGTGATCGTGGCGGTGCCGTACGAGGGCCACAAGGCGCTGCTGGAGTCCCTCCGGTCGGAGCTGGCCGGGAAGATCGTGGTGGACTGCGTGAACCCGCTCGGGTTCGACAAGCAGGGGGCCTACGCGCTGCGGGTCGAGGAGGGCAGCGCGGCGCAGCAGGCGGCGGCGGTGCTGCCGGACAGCCGGGTGGTGGCGGCGTTCCACCACGTGTCGGCCGTGGTGCTGATGGATCCGGCGGTGGACAAGGTGGATCTGGATGTGCTCGTGCTGGGGGACGACCGCGAGGCGACGGACACGGTGCAGGCTCTGGCGGAGGTCATCCCGGGGGTCCGGGGGGTGTACGGGGGGCGGCTGCGTAACGCCTTCCAGGTGGAGGCGCTGACGGCGAACATCATCTCTGTGAATCGGCGGTACAAGGCGCATGCGGGGCTGCGCATCACCGACATCTGACCTCGCGTCCCGGCCCGCCGTCCCTCCCCACCTCGCCGTACTTCGGCCGGGGTCCTTCGGGGGTACGGCCGGGGTCCTTTGGGGGGAGGGTACTGCTGGGGTCCTTTGGGCGGGGGGGTACGGCTCCCACCCCGGCGGCGTGCGCCTGCCGCCTTTGGGAGCGAGGGGGTTCGGCTGAGGTGGGCGGGCGTGCTCGCCACCATGCTCCTTGCTCCTCTTCCCCGAAGGGCCGCCGCCGAAGTACGGCGAGGTGGGGAGGGACGCAGGGCAGTTGCGCTGACGTGCCGAGAAAAGGGCGAGCCGTCGCGGGGTCGGAGCCGGTCCGGGGGTCAGATCCAGCCGGCGTCCTCGGCGATCCGGATGGCGTCGATCTTGTTGCGGGCTCCCGTCTTCGTGATCGCGCCGGTGAGGTAGTTGCGTACCGTGCCGGGCGACAGGTGGAGGCGGGCGGCGATCTCCTCGGCGGACGCGCCCCTGGCGGACTCCCTGAGCACGGAGGCCTCCCGGGGAGTGAGCGGGCTCTCGCCGTACTCCATCGCCGCCGACACCAGCTCGGCGTCCAGCACCCGCAGCCCCGCCGCCGTGCGCCGGATCGCGTCCGCCAGCCGGTCGCCCGGGGCGTCCTTGACCAGGAACGCCTCGATGCCTGCAGCCAGCGCCCGGCGTACCTGGCCGGGCCGGCCGAGCGCCGTGAGCACGAGGATCCGGCAGGACGGAAGGCGCTCGCGAAGCGTGGCGGCGGCGGTGATGCCGTCGACGACCGGCAGGTCGATGTCCACGACGGCCACGTCGGGCCGGCACTCCAGCGCGGCGGGCACGATCTCGTCGCCGCGGGTCACCTCCGCGACGACCTCGATGTCGGTTTCCAGGCGCAGGAGGGCGGTGAGGGCGGCCCGGATCATGTGCATGTCTTCGGCGAGCAGCACTCTGATCATGCCGGGCTCTCCGCCGGGACCTCCATGGACAGCAGGAAGCCGCCCGCGCCCGCCGGGGCGGCGGTGCAGACGCCGCCTGCCTGGGCGGCGCGTTCGGCCAGGCCGGTGAGGCCGCCGCCGGGCGGTCCCGGCTCCGGCGGGGAGCCGTCGTTGGCCACTTCCAGCCGGACCGCGCCGCCGCTCGCCGAGGTGGTGATCGTGCAGGTGGTGGCCCTGCTGTGGCGCAGGACGTTGGTGACGGCCTCGCGCACGGCCCAGGCCAGCGCCTCCTCCGAGCGCCGCGGGAGCGCGACGTCGGCCAGGTGCGCCTGGCAGCCGATGCCGGACGACTCCAGCAGCGCCACCGCCCGGTTCACCTCGCCGGTCAGCGACATGGCCCGGTAGCCCCTGGCGACCTGGCGCACGTCCTGGGCCGCCTCCCTGGCCACCCGTACCAGCTCGCCCACCTCGGTCCGGGCCGAGGCGGGGTCGCGGTCCATGAGACGGGAGGCGAGGTCGCCCTTGAGCGCGATCGCGGTGAGGCTGCGGCCGAGGCCGTCGTGCAGGTCGCGGGAGATCCGCAGGCGCTCTTTCAGCACGGCGGCGTCCGCCAGCTCGGCCCTGGCCTGCTCCAGGTCGGCCGCGACGCGGACGAACCGGACCAGCGCATACGTCATGGCGCCCGTCGTGGGCACGGTGACCACGTAGAAGGCGACGATCACGGGAACGGGAACGATCATCGAGAGCCCGACGCCTTCGTACACCATCATCAGCCCCACCAGCGCCGTGCCCCAGCGCAGCGGCAGGAACACCAGCAGGGTCCCGGCCAGCATCGGGGCGGCCACCGCGGACCAGCCGCCCGGCAGCAGGAAGTCGGGCAGGTATGTCACGACCGCCTGCAGCACGAGCGTGAGCGGGTAGCGCGAAGGCCGCTCGCCCCGCAGACCCGCCCGCATGTTGAGCAGATGCGTGCCGACGACGGCGGCGATGGCGAGGCCGGCCCCCGCGCCATAGAGCGGGCTGTGCAGGAAGTACAGCAGCGCGATCACGGTGTAGGCGACGGAGACGGCCGCGATGAGGCCGCCGGCGACCCGCCTGGCCGAGGTCGAGAGCACGATCGATTATGACCGACGGGGTTCCCAGCGGAACCACAGCTTGATCGCGACCAGCCCGGCCATCGCCCACGACGTGAGGATCAGGACGGGTCCCGCCAGGTCGCCGGTCTTGACCGCGTCCACGACCGCCGTGGTCGGCAGCAGGTCCAGCACCTCCCGCAGCCACGACGGCAGAGGGATGGGGCCCATCGCGCCCGCCGAGACGCCGCACACCAGGAAGACCGGCATGGTGTAGACGCCCGCCAGCTCCGCGCGCGGGATCGCGGCCGTGTACGCGGCCCCGAGCAGCGACAGCACGGCCGACCCCGCAGCGGCGACCCCCAGGAACGCCAGGGGGTTCGCGGGCAGAGGCACGCCGGCCGCCAGGCGCACGGCCACCGCGCAGACCACGATCATGGCCAGGGTCTGCGTGGCCGTGGAGGCGATCTGACCGGTGAGGATCTGCCCGTCGGTCAGCTCACTGGCCCGCAGGCGTTTGAGCACGAGCTGGTCGCGGCGGTTCGTCAGGGCGACGGCGATGTTCATGAACGCGGTGATCGACAGCAGGATGGCGAGGGTGCCATGGAAGATCGAGGTGGCGGCGGCGACGCCGCCGGTCGTCATGTGCCGCATGAGCAGCGGCATCCCGACGGCCAGCCCCACCGGCGTGATCACCGAGGCGAACAGCATGGCCTTGTCGCGCCAGAACAGGCGCGTGCCGAGGCGGTAGGTGGCGGCCAGGCTCATCGGGCGCTCCGCTGCAGGTCGAGGAACAGGTCCTCCAGGGTCGCGGTGCGGACCTCCAGGCCCGCCAGCCGCAGCCCGCGCTCGGCGGCCCAGGTCAGCAGTGTCTGGGAGGCCAGGTCGGGGTCCTCGGCGCGGCAGACGGCGTGCCCGCCCTCCACGGTGACCGGCAGCGGCAGGTCACCGGGGTCGACGTGCGCGGGCAGCCGGAACGCCACCCGCCCGCCGCGGGGGGCCAGCGTCTCCGCCATGCCGCCGGAGGCGACGATCTCACCCTCGTCCATGATCGCCATGGTGGAGGCCAGGCGCTGCGCCTCCTCCAGATAGTGCGTGGTCAGCAGGATCGTGGTCCCCTGAGCCGCCAGGCCGCGGACCACGTCCCAGGTGCTGCTGCGGGCCTCGGGGTCCATGCCGGTGGTCGGCTCGTCGAGGAACAGCACCTCGGGCCGCCCGAGGAGGGCCAGCGCGAGGTCGAGCCGGCGCTTCTCGCCGCCGGACAGCTGGCGTACTTTGGTGGCCGCCCGGCCGGTCAGCCCCGCCAGGCCGAGCGCCTCGTCGCGGGGGCGGGGGGCGGCGGTGAAGTCGCGCCAGGTGTCCACGGTCTGGGCGACGGTCAGGTCGGGGAAGAAGCCGGCCTCCTGCAGCATGATCCCGGTGCGCCGCCTGAGCGCCGCGCGGTCGGTGTGCGGGTCGAGACCGAGCACCCGCACCCGGCCGCCGTCCGCCCGCCCGAAGCCGGCCAGGACCTCCACCGTCGTGGTCTTGCCCGCGCCGTTCCTGCCGAGCAGCGCGAAGATCTCTCCCTCGGCCACCTCGAACGAGATGCCCTTCACCGCCTCGAAGCCCTGATGGCTCCTCGTGAGCCCGTTGACCTGGATCGCTGTCATGTGTCCGACTATTTCGGGACAGGCACTCCGGGCGGCAGTGAAGAATTCACGACCTTCACGACTTTCGGGAGAGCTTCAGCAGCGCGTCCGTGACGGCTTCCGGGTCGACGATCTGGTGCAGGTGCCCGCCCGGCACGCGGTCCACGGGCCAGCCCCGCCGGTGCGCCTCCTCGGCGACCTTGTCGTACGGCGCTCCGAACCACAGGCACGAGCACCTGATCTCGTCCCACCCGGCGGGCACGGGGATGGACTGCGTGTAGTAGTCGAGCGGCAGCCGCGGCTGCTCCGCGGCCACCCGGATCCGCGTGGCCGGGTCGGGCAGCATGGCCACCACGTCCTCCTCGTCCCACCAGTCCGTCCAGCGCGGCAGCACGCCGTCGGGGCCGGCCAGGTCGTGCAGGAACGGCAGGAACTCCTCCTCCGCGACCCTGATCAGCCCGTCGCGCGGCGGGATGTGGGCGTCGGCGAACACGCACGCCACCACGCGATCGCCCAGCCCTTCCTTGATCAGCGGCAGGAAGAACCCGGCGTTGCTGTGCACCGCCAGCACCACGGGCGTGGCGGGCGCGGCGTCACGCACCGCCGCCACCACCCGCGGCCAATAGGGCGGCCCGCCCGTGGAAATGCCGGTCAGGTCGGGCACCACGGCGGCGTGCCCGCGGCGCTCCAGCGACTCGGCCACGGGCGCCCAGGTCGACGGACCGACGGAGGGACTATGGACAAGTACGAAGGTCGTCTCCACGTACCCACCCTGTCAGACGATCAGGGCGTGGCGGGACACCGCCCGCCCTGCCCCGTCGAAGGATGCCCAGGCCGCGGCCAGGTTGTTCACCGCTCGCGAAAGCTCGTCCTCCGGGAAGAGGAAGTGCAGCCGCATGTGGCCGGCGTGCCCGCCCAGAGGGTCGAACGACCGGCCCGGCGGCACCGCGACGCCGTGCCTGAGCGCCACCTGGGCGAACGCGTCGACCTCGCCGCGCGGCAGCCGCACCCAGATCGTCTGGCCTCCGCGGGCCGGCTCGAACGACCACGAAGGGAGGCGTTCGCGCAGCTCGGCGCACAGGTGGTCGTGGCGGGCGCGCAGCGTGCGCACACGGGCCTCGCGCACTTCGTCCAGGCGGCGCAGCAGCGCCGCGGCGGCGAGCTGGCCGAGGACCTCGCCCCCGAGGTCGTGGACCGCCCGCAGCCTGGACAGGCGCGACACCAGCGGCGCCGCCGCGCGGATCCACCCCACGCGCAGCCCGCCCCAGACCAGCTTGCTCAGCGACCCGACCGTGACGACCTGCTCGACCTGTCCGTTTCCTGGCCCGTACGCGGCCGTCGGCGGCGGCGTTTCGCCCGAGAAGCACAGCTCGGCGCAGACCTCGTCATCGATCAGCGGCACGTCGTACTGGGCGGCGAGCGCCGCCAGCCGCCTGCGCTCGGAGTTGGGCATGACGGCGCCGTCCGGATTGCGCGCGGTGGGGACGAAGTAGGCCAGCGCGGGGCGTTCGCGCAGCTGCTCGGGTGTGCCCGGCTTGACGACCGCGGACGCGTGCCTGAACGCCTCCAGCGCCCCCGGGTACGTCGGCGACTCGGTCAGCACGGTGTCGCCCGGTGCCACCAGCAGCGCGGTGAGCAGCGTGAGCGCCTGCTGGGCGCCTGTCGTCACCATGATCTCGTCGGGCGTGGTGCGCAGGCCGCGCGCACAGTAGTAGTCCGCGAGTGCAGCGCGCAGAGCCGGGTTCCCCGCAGGCTGGTAGCCCAGGTCCCACGTGCCCTTCAGCCGCGCCGCGGCCTCCTCGTACGCCTCGAACATCGCCGCCGGCGGGTCGTGGGGCGCGGCGCAGGTCAGCAGCTGCACGCCGTCCGGCGGGTGCAGGATGTGCTGCATCAGCGGATTGGCCGGCACCCCGTCGGCGGTCCTGGTCGCGGGCAGGTCGAGCGCGGCCACCCGGGTGCCGCTGCCCTGGCGCCGCACCACGCGGCCCTCCTGCTGCAGCAGGTCGTACGCCGCCACCACGGTGCCCCGGCCCACCGCAAGCCGCCTGGCCAGCACCCGGTCCGGCGGCAGCGGCTCGTCCGGCGGCAGCACGCCGTCGTCGATCAGCACCCGCAGCCGGGACGCCAGCAGCAGGTACAGAGGCCCGCGCCCCGACGCCCACCGGCCCAGCAGGTCGACAAGGTCGTCCAGATTGGCCCCATTCATGGACCAATTCTGCAGGATTGGCTCTGATGCCGACCCCCTGAGTGGGGGATCCTCTCCGTATGACCGAATTCCGCCCCGAGACCAGGGCCGTCCACGTCCCCCACCCGCCCGTTCAGGACAGCCGTCCGATCACGGTGCCGATCTACCAGACGTCCGGGTTCACGTTCGACGACCCAGCTGTGATGGCCGACGCGATGGGCCGTCCCGACGGGGCGTACGTGTACGGGCGCTACACCAACCCCACCGTCCGCTCGCTGGAGCTGGCCGTCGCCGGGCTCGAGGGCGGCGCGGGCGCCATCGCCACCGGCTCCGGCATGGGCGCGATCAACACCGTCCTGCTCGGCCTGCTCAAGCCCGGCGACCACCTGATCGCCCAGCAGGCCCTGTACGGGGGGACGGCGGCGATGATCAACGATCTGACCGGCAGGTTCGGGATCGCCGTCACCTACGTGCCCGAGAACGACCCGGACGCCCTGCGCGCCGCCGTCCGGCCCGAGACCCGGCTGGTCTACCTGGAGACGATCAGCAACCCGACGACCCTCGTGGCCGACCTGCCCGGAATGTGCGCGGCGGCCCGGGAGCTGGGGATCCTGTCCGTGGTCGACAACACGTTCGCCACGGCGCTGCTGTGCCGTCCCCTCGAACACGGGGCGGACATCGTCGTGCACTCCACCACCAAATACCTGTCCGGGCACACCGATGTGGTCGGCGGCCTGGCGGTCTTCGCCGACACCGCGCTCTACGAGCGGGTCTGGCACTTCGCGATCGAGCTCGGCGCCTCGGCCGACCCGTTCGCCGCCTGGCTGACGCTGCGCGGGCTGCAGACGCTCGCGCTGCGCATGGAACGCCACTGCTCCAACGCCGAGTTCCTGGCCACCAGGCTCGCCGCGCATCCCGCCGTGACGGCCGTGCACTGGCCGGGGCTGCCCTCGCATCCGTCGTACGAGCTGGCCGGAAAGCTGCTGCCCGGCTTCGGGGGGGTGTTCTCGTTCGACCTGGCCGGCGGGAGGGCCGCGGGGGAGAAGTTCATGAGCTCCGTACGCCTCGCGCTCCTCGCCCCGTCGCTCGGCGGCGTCGAGACGCTCGTGCTGCACCCCGCCACGACCTCCCACCGGGCGCTCAGCGCGGACGAACTGGCCAGGAACGGGATCGGCGAGGGCACCGTGCGGATCTCGGTCGGCATCGAGCACCCCGAGGACCTCTGGGCCGACGTCTCCCAGGCGCTGGCATAGTTGGAAGCTCGCCGGGCTTCGATGGGCTTGGATAGGGGACTGCATGACCGCTGTGGGTTACCGAGACGTGCTGGCCGCCGCCGAGCGGATCTCCGGGCTGGTGCTGCGCACGCCCGTGCTGGAGATCTCGCCGGGTCTCTTCCTCAAGCTGGAGCTGCTCCAGCACTCCGGGTCCTTCAAGGTGCGCGGGGCGTTCAACCGGATCCTGTCGGCGGGGCAGCTGCCCGACAGCGGGGTCATCGCGGCCAGCGGGGGCAACCACGGGCTCGCCGTGGCATACGCCGCCAAGACGCTGGGGGTGCGGGCGGAGATCTTCGTGCCCGAGGTGACGAGCCCCGTGAAGGTGGCCGGGCTGGCGGCGCTCGGGGCGCACATCACCCAGACCGGTGCCATCTATTCCGAGGCGGCTGAGGCGGCGGGCAAGCGCGCGGCAGAGACCGGGGCGCTGACCGTGCACGCCTATGACCAGGCGGAGGTGGTGGCAGGGCAGGGGACCACCGGGCTGGAGATCATGGAGCAGACCGGCGGCGTGGACACCGTGGTGGCCGCCGTCGGCGGCGGCGGCTTCGCCGCCGGGATCACCGTGGGCACCGAGGGCGCGGCGCCGCCGCCTCGGATCGTCGCCGTCGAGCCCCAGCGGATCCCGACCCTCCGCGAGGCGCTGCGGGCCGGTGAGCCGGTGCCGGTCGAGGTGGGCGGGGTGGCGGCCGACGCCCTGGGCGCCACCCGGCTCGGCGGGCTGGCCTTCGAGATCCTGTCCGGGTCGCGGGTGGAGAGCGTGCTGGTGAGCGACGAGGCGATCGTGGCGGCTCGGCGTACCTTGTGGGAGCGGCACAGGGTGGTGGCCGAGCACGCGGGGGCGGCGGCGTACGCGGCGCTGGTGTCCGGGGCGTACCGGCCGGAACCGGGGGAGCGGGTGGCGGTCGTGGTGTGCGGCTCCAACACCGACCCCGCCACCCTCACCGCCACCCCCTGACTCCGCTCGCCACCCGCGGTGTGACCGCCGCCCGCCCTCGAGATGGCCGCTGCGCTCGCATCGCGCGGTGCTCGCATCGCGCCGTGTCGGGCGGTGCTCGTGTCGGGTGGTGCTCGCGTCGCGCCGTGTCGGGTGGTGCTCGCGTCGCGCCGTGTCGGGCGGTGCTCATCGGGCGTCGTGCCAGGCGGTGGTCACCGGCCGTGGTACCGCACTACCCGTCGCCGCGTGACCGTGCTGCGGACCCTCCGGCGGGCGCTTCGCCGCGTGCGAAGCGGACGGGGGCCTGTCCTTCGGCCTTCACGATTGTGGCGACGCGCCCGGCGGGGCAGGCGACTGATCGGACGGGCAGGCCCCTGACCCCGCCCCCACACAGCCTGCCCGCAGCGTGGCGCGGCACGGCGGCGCGTGGGCCGCCGGTCCCGCTGCGCCGTGTGGCGGTGCGTCTCACCCCGAATAGCCGTGCCTGGCAAAGAGCGATGCGTCCCACCCCGGCCCGGCAGAGGTCCGGGGTGGGACGCGTATGTTCGGTTCCTGGTCCGCCCGAGATGAGGCGAACGGCGCGGTCAGGTGTAGGTGTGTTCCGGGGCGGGGAAGGTGCCGGAGGCCACTTCGTCGGCGAAGGCACGCACGGCGCGATCCATCTCGGCGGCCAGGTCCGAGTACCGCTTGACGAACTTGGCCGGGCGCGGCGTCAGCCCCATCAGGTCCTGCCACACCAGGACCTGCGCGTCCGTCGCCGCCCCCGCCCCGATGCCGATCGTCGGGATCGCCAGCGACGTCGTCACCCGCTGCGCCAGGTCGGCCGGCACGCACTCCAGCACCACCGAGAACGCCCCGGCCCGCTCCAGGTCCTTGGCGTCCGCCATGAGCTCGTCACCTGACTGCCCCCGCCCCTGGACGCGGTAGCCGCCCAGGACGTTGACCGACTGCGGGGTCAGGCCGAGGTGCGCCATGACCGGCACACCCGCCGAGACCAGTGCCTCGACCTGCGGTATGACCCGGCGGCCGCCTTCCAGCTTTACGGCGTGCGCGCCCGCCTCCTTCATGAAGCGCGCCGCCGACTCCAGTGCCTGCTGGGGCGAGGACTGATAGGAGCCGAACGGCAGGTCGGCGACCACGAGGGCGCGCGACGACCCGCGTACGACGGCCGCCGTGAGCGGCAGCAGGTCGTCGACCGTGACGGGCAGCGTGGAGTCGTAGCCGTAGACGACCATGGCCGCCGAGTCGCCCACCAGCAGGACCGGGATGCCCGCCGCGTCGAACACCCGCGCCGTCATCGCGTCGTAGGCGGTGACCATGGGCCACCGCTCTCCGCGCTCCTTGGCGGCGGTGAGGTCGCGGACGGTGACGCGGCGCCCGGAGACGCCGCCGTACAGCGTGGTTGAAGAGGACATGTGAAAACCCTCCAGGAACGTCTCGAGGCGCCCCAATGGCGTCCCCGGACTCCTTCCGATGATGTCACGCGCGGAAAACCAGTGGCGAAACTGTCGGTGCCGCTTGCGAGAATCAGGGCGGAGGTCATGAACGACGATGGCTATCGATCCTTACCGACAACTGCTCAAGATTCCGGGCATCCCGACGTTGCTGCTGGTCGGGATGCTCGCCAGGGTGCCCGCCACGGCCACGACCATGGCGCTGACCCTGCACGTGGCCACGGTCCTCGGCCTCGGCTACACCAAGGCGGGGCTGATCACCATGGCGAGCACGATCGGCATGGCGATCGGCTCCCCGTTGTCGGGAAGGCTGGTTGACAAGCACGGCCTGCGGCCCGTCATCATCGTCACCACCGTGGCGCAGATGGTGTTCTGGGCGTGCGCGTGGACGCTGCCGTTCCCCGTCCTGGTCGGTGCGGCGGCGCTGGCGGGGCTGCTCGGGCCGCCGGTGTTCAGCGTGACCAGGCAGTGCCTGGCCGCCATGGTGCCCCCGCAGCAGCGACGCACCGGCTTCTCGCTGGACTCCATGCTGGTCGAGCTGTCCTACATGATGGGGCCCGCGCTGGCGGTGGCGGGCATCACGATCCTGGGCAGCACCGTGACCATGCTGCTCATCGGGAGCGGCATGACGGTCGCGGGCCTGGGGCTGATCGTGCTCAATCCGCCCACCCGGTCGGCGGCGGAGGAGGCGGAGCACGAGGAGCGGGCGGGCAAGGTGCCCAGGCGGGAGTGGTTCACGCCGGCCTTCGGGGCGCTGCTCGGCACGGCGGTGGCGACCACGTTCGTGCTCGCCGCGACGGAGCTGGCCCTGGTCGCCACCATGACCAATGCCGGGCAGACCCAGTGGATCGGCCTCGCGGTGGGCATCTGGTGCGTTTACTCGCTGGTCGGCGGGTTCGTGTACGGCGGGCTGCCGCGTGGCTTCTCGCCTCTGACGCTGATCGCCGCCATGGGCCTGCTGACGGCCCCCGTGGGGCTGGCGAGCGGAGACTGGCGGTGGCTGGTCCTCGCCCTGCTTCCCGCCGGAATCTTGTGCGCCCCCTCCCTGTCGTCCGCCGTTGACCGGCTCAGCAGCTGGGTGCCGGCGACCGCCAGGGGAGAGGCGATGGGCTTCCACGGCACCGCGCTGCTGATCGGCAACGCCGCCGCGGCGCCCGTCGCCGGAGCCGTCATCGACGGGCCCGGCCCGGCCTGGGCGTTCATGGTGGCGGGCCTGGTGGGCGTGGCCATGGTGCTGGTCGCCCTGCCGTTCTGGCGTCGCCGTCCCACGGGTGCTTCGCCGGTGCCGGTGGAGGCACCGGCCGAGGTGCAGACCGCCTCCACGCCGGCCCCGTCTCAGGTGGGCTGAGGCCGGGGCGGCGCACGGGCCCCGGTGAAGGGTGCGTCGGTGCCGTGTCGTGGGGATTGCCGGCTCACTGACGCGGCGGCCATGGAGCTGCCGGATGGTGTGCGCGTGAGGCGACGCCAAGGCCTGGGTGCCCATGGGGCGACGTCAAGGCTCCGGTGTCCGTGAGGCCGAGGTTCCGGTGTCCGTGAGGCGGCGCCAGCGCTTGGGTTGGTGTGACCCGAGGCGGTGCCGTGGCGGCGGGGGGCGTCGGTGCTGCGTGGTGCCGTTGCCCGCGCGGCTCTATGCGGTGCTGGCCGAGCAGGCGGCGGCCGAGGACGCGGTGGTACGCGGCGAGGCAGGACGGTGGTGCGGGAGTGCCTGGGCTCTGTGGTCGCGACTGCTTCGGCTCAGTGCTCGGGGGGAGCCGTGGCGGCAGCCGGTGGGCGTCCGGAGTTGCGGAGGAGTTTACGAAACGGGACCGTTGCGTATCGGAATAGCTTGCGATACGTTGTCGTTGCGAAACTCAGACGTATCGAAATTAAGGATGTCTCCATGGATCCGAACGCAGGGCACCCGCGCCGATGGGCGATCCTGGGCGTGCTGGTGTTCAGCCTCCTGGCGGTCGTGCTCGACAACACGATCCTCAACGTGGCGATGAAGACCATCGCCGACCCGGTGGCCGGCTTGGGAGCGACGCAGAGCGAGCTGGAATGGGCGATCAACTCCTACACGCTCGTGTTCGCCGGATTGTTGTTCACGTTCGGTGTGATCGGTGACCGCACAGGGCGAAAGCGCATGTTGTTCATCGGCATGGCGCTGTTCGGCCTGGCCTCACTGGCCAGCGCCTACTCCCAGGATCCGATGCAGCTGATCCTGGCGAGGGCGGCGATGGGCATCGGCGGCGCGGCGATCATGCCGGCGACCCTGGCCATCATCTCCAACGTCTTCCCGCCCGCCGAGCGCGGCAAGGCCATCGGCATCTGGGCCGGTGGCGTCGGGCTCGCCGTGGCGATCGGCCCGATCACCGGCGGCCTGCTGATCGAGCACTTCTGGTGGGGCTCGGTCTTCTTGATCAACGTGCCGATCGTCGTCATCGGGATGATCCTCATCGCCACGATCGTGCCCGAGTCGAGGGACCCGAAGCCGTCGAAGCTGGACCCGTTCGGCGTGGTGCTGTCGATCATCGGCCTGGTGGCCGTCGTGTACGGCATCATCCGGGGCGGCTTCCTCGGCACTGTGGCCAGCGCCGAGGTGCTGGTGCCCGCGCTGATCGGCGTGGCGGTGCTGGGCGTGTTCGTGTGGTGGGAGCGGCGCATCGACCACCCGGTCTTCGACGTGCGCAACTTCTCCAACGTCCGGTTCAGCTCGGCCATCGCCATGATGGGCATCGTCTTCTTCGCGATGATGGGCGGGATGTTCTTCCTGACCTTCTACCTGCAGGTCGTGCTCGGCTTCTCGGCGCTGCAGGCGGGAGCGCTGATGATCCCGTTCGCCGCCGCGCAGCTCATCTTCGCGCCGCTCAGCCAGCGGGTGAACGAGCGGTTCGGCGCCAAGCTGTCGGCCACGGTCAGCATGATCATCGTCACGCTGGCGCTGGGCAGCTATGCGTTCATGGACCAGAACACGCCGATCGTGCTGATCGAGGTCATCTTCTTCGTCCAGGGCGCCGCGATGGCCAACATCATGCCGCCCGCCACCACCGCCATCATGGAGTCGCTCCCGAGGGAGAAGGCCGGCGTCGGCTCGGCCATGAGCAACACCGTCCGCCAGGTCGCCGGCGCGCTCGGCGTGGCCGTGCTCGGCTCGGTGCTGTCGTCCAGCTACCGCGGCCGAATGGAGCCCGTGCTGGCCGGCCTGCCCGCCGACGTGCAGCACACCGCCGGTGAGTCGCTCATGGCGACGATGGGCGTCGTCCAGGCGCTCGGCGAGCGGGGCCAGGCGCTGATCAAGCCCGCGTTCGCCGCGTTCATCGACGGCATGCACGTCACGGCGCTGGTGTCGGCGGCGATCGCGCTGCTCGGCGTCGTGGTGGTGGCCAGGTGGATGCCCGGCAAGCCCCAGCCTGTCCAGCAGGCTGAACAGAAGGAACCAGCGGTAGTGTGAGGCCGCGATGACGATCCAGGAATCCGGGACCGCCCGCCCCGCGGGCCGTCCGCGCAGTGAGAAGGCCGAGAAGGCGATCATCGAGGCGACCCTCGACCTGATCGGCGAGGGCATGGGCGTCTCCGAGCTGTCCATCGAGGCGATCGCCTCGCGGGCGGGCGTCGGGAAGACCACCATCTACCGGCGCTGGTCCAACAAGGAGGACCTGGTCGTCGACGCCCTCGCCACGCTCAAGGCGCCGGTGCCGCCGCTCGCCGGCACGTCGGTGCGCGACGACCTGATCAGCCTGCTCGACACGATGCGCAGCGAGGCCGGCAACCCCCGCAGCCGCTGCGTGATCAACATCGCGATGAGCGAGGCCGACCGCTATCCGCAGCTGATGGAGCGCTTCGTCAAACGGGCCATCGAGCCCCGCAAGGCGGCGATGCGGGACGTGATCAAGCGCGGCATCGCCTCCGGGGAGCTCAGGGCCGACCTGGACGTCGACATGGGCATGGCCATCCTGACCGGCACCATGATGTGGCACACCAAGTGGGGCCCGGCCGGGGACCTCCCGGCCGACCTGGCCGAACGCATCGTCGACGCGGCACTGGCCGGCATGACCCCATAGGCCCGCATTCCGTATGATCGCCTGCCGGCCTCTGCGCCTCTGGCTTTCCTGCGGCACCGCTTGGCCGGCCGGCGACGCCGGGACCTCTCAGCCGCCCTCGCCGCAGCCCTCGCCGCCCGGGAGCCGTCGACCGGAGGCAGACGGGGCCAGCGTGTTCCCGAAGAAGCAGGAAACGACATGGTCCTCCTTCGTCGCCGAATCGCCGGCCGCAAGAGGGGCGGAGAGGGACCGTGGAAGGGATCCTGCCGAGCACGGGGCCGGGAGCGCGGATGGCACGGGGTGCACGGGCGGCCGCCTCCGCGCTCGCGTACCACGGCCTGATCCTTTAGGTCTGGGCAGAACGTGAGCATCGTTCTACTGTCGCGGTCATGGCCCCCTTGCGAAGGATCGCGGCCATCGCCGCGTTCACGCTAGGAATGCTGTTACCCGCCGGCGCCGCCTTCGCGCACGAGGAGCGCCCGGTGACGCTGCCTGATGGCACGGGTACGGTGCCGCAGCTGCGGGCGGGCGAGCCCGACCTGCTGGTCTGCAAGTCGGACAAGGCCGAGTTCGAGCGTCGGATAGCGAAATTTCCGGAGGAGCTCAAAGAGCGCAACCGCCGCCTCTTCACGAAATGTCAGGAAAACGGGTCGCGACACGTACAGGAGGCCGTCGACCGGGCCGACCGCCCGGGAATGACGATCGCCATCCTCCCCGGCCTCTACCGCGAGGAGCCCAGCCAGGCCGCCCCCACCGGCGACTGCGCCCGCCTCCCCGCCCGCTGGGCCAAGGGCGGCTACCAGATCCTCAGCTTCGAACAGCAGCGTCAATGCCCCCACAACCAGAACCTCGTCGCCATCCTCGGCAAAGAGGACCTGCAGATCGAGGGCACCGGCGCGGGCCCGCTGGACGTGATCATCGACGCCGAGTACCGCAAGCTGAACGCCGTCCGTGCCGACCGCGCCGACGGCGTGTACTTCAAGAACTTCACCGCGCAGCGCACCACGTTCAACTCCCTGTACGTGCTCGAAACCGACGGCTTCGTCATCGACCAGGTCCTCACCCGCTGGAACGACGAGTACGGCTTCCTCACCTTCGCCAGCGACCACGGCCTCTACACCGACTGCGAGTCGTACGGCAACGGCGACGGCGGCCTCTACCCGGGCAGCGCCGCCGACATCAACGACGGCCGCGGCCACGACGTCCCCCGCTACGCCATCGAGATCCGCCGCTGCAAGAGCCACGACAACGCGCTCGGCTACTCGGGAACCGCGGGCGACTCCCTGTGGGTGCACGACAACGAGTTCTACGACAACATGGTGGGCGCCACGATGGACAGCCTCTGGCCCTCCCACCCCGGCCTGCCGCAGAACCACGCCAGGTTCGAGAACAACAAGATCTACGACAACAACCGCGACTACTACCGGCACACACGCGACGGCACCTGCGCCAAGCCCCCGGCCCAGCGCGGCTACGAGCAGGGCGTGGTCTGTCCGCAGGTGGGCGTCCCGTCGGGCACGGGCGTGCTGGTCGCCGGCGGCAACTACAACGTGTTCGAGGACAACCGGGTCTGGGGGCACCGGCGGGCGGCGTTCCAGCTGTTCGGCGTGCCCGCGTTCATCAGGGGCGAGACCGACCTGGCCAAGCAGGCCGACACCTCCGACTACAACCGGTACGAGGGCAACGTCTTTGGCGTCGCCCCGACCGGGGAGCGGCGGCCCAACGGGCTCGACGTGTGGTGGGACGGGCAGGGCACCGGCAACTGCTGGCAGGGGGACACCGGCACGTCCTCGCCCGCCGTGCTCCCGGTCTGCGCCGACCGGGCGCCCGAGCTGTCGGGCGGGACGAACCGGCTGCTGGCCGAGCCGGTGAAGCTCGTCAAGCTGTACCTGTGCGCCGACTTCAGCGCCTCCGCGGCGCGATTCCCCGCCGGGTGCGACTGGTTCGGGGCGTCAGGGGTCGGCAAGGTCGAGACCCAGCTGGCGCTGGGCGGCTCGGCGGTGCTGGGCCTGCTGGCCGGGCTCTTCTGGTGGCGGTCCCGCCGCGCCGTGCATCCCGGGCGGAACGGGCCGTCCGCCAACGGTGTGCCGCCCGCCGTGGCGGCACACCTGCGGCGCAGGCACCGGCTGATCGTGGCGGGGACCCTCACGGGGCTGGCCGGGCTGGGGCTCGATGTGGTGGCGGCGGCCGTGGACGGCCCGTCGCCGGCCGGGGTCGCGCTGCTGCTCATGGCGGCCTGGTGGCTGTGCCTGGGGACGGCGTCGCGGGACCTGCGGCCGGTGTTCGGGTGGTTCACGATCGTGGTGGGCGTGCTGGCCGCAGCGGACGCCTTCGACCGGCTGGTGCTGCTGATCCCGCTCATCCCGCTGGGGCCCGGGTGGATCCGCGGGCTGGTCACCGGGGTCTGGGTGGTGTGGGCGGCCATGGTGGTGGCGTCCTCGCGGAGCCGTACGGCGGAGGAGAGCCGCGCCGGCTAGGCGGCCGTCCGGCGGCGGAACAGCACCGCCGCGATCGGCGCGCTCACCGCCACCACACCCGCGAGCCAGACCGCCGCCACCACCCCGGACGACCCCATCGGCAGGTCCAGCAGCAGCGACCGCAAAGTCGCCACGACGGGTGTGACCGGCTGGTTGTAGGCGAAGTCACGCAGCACGGCCGGCATGGTCTCGGCCGGCACGACCCCGTCCGACAGGTACGGCAGGAACAGCACGACGAAGCTGAACGCCCCCGCCGCCTGCGTCGACTTCACCAGCAGCCCCCAGAGCACCGCCAGTGACGACATCGCCAGCACGTACCCCGCCACCAGCGCCAGCACCAGCCCCCAGTCGGCGAGCGAGGCATCCGGGCGGAAGCCCAGCACGACGGCCGCGAGCAGGGCGAAGCCGCAGGCGGCCACGTTGCGGAGCACCGAGGCGACCACGTGGCCGGCGGGCACCACCCAGCCGCCGATCGGCAGGGTGCGGAAGCGGTCGATCATGCCTCCGGTCATGTCGCCGGCGATGTTCACGGCGGTCAGCGCGGCCCCGTACCCGCCCGACATGAGCAGCACGGCGGGCACCACGAAGTCGATGTAGGCCAGCCCGCTGGACCCGGTGGTGATCGCGCCGCCGAAGACGTACACGAACAGCACCATGATGATCACGGGCAGCGCGGTGTTCACGATGAGGCCGTCGAGCACGCGCACCTCGCGGCGCAGGTCGCGGACGACGAGGCGGCGCAGGTCGGCCGCCGCGGTGAGGACGCCGCTCATGCCGCGGCCGCCGTGAGCTCGAAGAACACGTCGTCGAGCGTGGGGGTGCGCAGCTCCACGTGCTCGACGCCGACGCCGGCCCGGTGCAGGGCGTCCAGCGCGCGGCGCAGGTGGTCGGGGCCCTGGAGGGCCAGTGTGAGCTCCCGCTCCTCCACACCGGCATAGGTTCCGAGCGCGGCCGCGGCGCGGGGTGCGTCCGCGGTGGCGGACAGGCGCAGTACCAGGCGTTCGGTGCCGACCTGGCGCTTCAGCGCGGCGGGGGAGTCGTCGGCCACGACGCGCCCGCCGCTGATCACCACGACCCGGTCGGCGAGCTGGTCGGCCTCCTCCAGGTATTGCGTCGTGAGCAGGATCGTGGTGCCCGAGGCCAGCAGCTCGCGGATCACCGACCACAGCTCGGCCCGGCTGCGCGGGTCCAGCCCCGTCGTCGGCTCGTCGAGGAAGAGGATGCGGGGCGCCGACACCATGCTGGCCGCCAGGTCGAGCCGCCGCCGCATCCCGCCCGAGTACGTCCCCACCAGCCGGTTCGCCGCCCCGGCCAGGTCGAAGCGCTCCAGCAGCTCCTCGGCCCGCCGCCGGGCCCGGCGCCCCTTCAGGTGGTAGAGGCCGGCGAACAGCTCCAGGTTCTCCCGCCCGGTCAGCAGATCGTCCACCGTCGCCTGCTGAGCGGTCAGCCCGATCATCCGGCGCACCGCGACGCCCTCGCGCGTCACGTCGTGGCCGCCCACCGTGGCGGTGCCGCCGTCGGGCGCGAGCAGCGTGGTGAGGATGCGCACGGTGGTCGTCTTGCCCGAGCCGTTGGGGCCGAGCAGCGCCAGCAGCGAGCCGGTCGGCACGGTCAGGTCGATCCCGGCCAGGACTTTGTTCCCGCCGAAGGACTTGGTCAGTCCTCGGGCGCGCACGGAATCTGTTAATGGCGTACTGTGTATGACGTTCATAGTTTTAAGATAATGCACAATCCTAGGAGCGGGTCAAGGAGGAGTTCGATGGCGCAGGAGCGGTCGCTGCCGTCCGTGGTGGAGCGCATGTGGGGGCGTGAGCCGGTGACGCGCCGGGGGCCGCGCCCGCGGCTCGACCTGGCCAAGATCGCCGCCGCCGCCATCGAGATCGCCGATGCGGAGGGGCTGGCCGGGGTCTCGATGGCGAGCGTGGCCTCGCGGGTGGGGGTGGCGGCGACGGCGCTCTACCGGTACGTCGGCAGCAAGGAGGACCTCCTCACCGTCATGGCCGACAGCGCGGCGCCGCTGCCGCCCGAGCCGGCGGGCATGCCCTGGCGGGACTACCTGGCCTTGTGGACGCGGGCCCACCGCGACGTCCTGCTCGACCACCCGTGGCTGCTTTCGGTCGGCCGGCTCGTCCCGCCCATGGGGCCGCGGCGGCTGCTGTGGCTTGACCGCGCCCTGGCCGCCCTCGACGGCACCGGCCTGGACGACGGCGAGAAGATCAACGTGGCGAGCGCCCTGACCGGGTACGCGCTCACCGAGGCGGCCCTCGTCCACAGCGTCGGCGGCGGCGACCCGCAGATGGAGGAGGCCGGGATCACAGGGGCCGGCGACTACGGCGAGGTGCTCGCCGGCGTGCTCGACCCCGAGACCTACCCGTCCCTGTCGGCCGCGCTGCGCTCGGGTGCCTTGGGCGGCGCCGAGGGCTGGGTGGACGACGAGGACTTCAGCTTCGGGCTCGACCTGCTGCTCGACGGCGTCGAGGCGCTGATCCGGCGGCGAGGAGCCTGATCGGGCCCGAGACGTTGATCCGGCGGGCGCGCTAGGCGGCGATGTCGGACGGGATCAGCTGCTCGGTGAGCAGCCTCCGGACCCGGTCCGGGCGCGTCGCGGCCCAGGGCCGCAACAGCTCCCATCCATGGAAATATCCGAATATGTACGGGCTTGCCGGGGACGGCTTGAGCAGCCCCATCGCGGCCGCCACCTCGTCGTCGCTGTAGAGCGACCACCGGGACAGGTATTCCGCCACCTCGGTGTCGGCACGTCCCTCGACGGCGAGGAACGTCGCGTTCCCCCACACGCCCCACAGCACGTTCTTGGCGTGGTGGATCGCCGCGAAGTCGCTGCCGTCGGGCCGGATGCCGACTTCGGGGAAGATGTGCTGGTTCAGCCAGGTCTGCGCCTCGTCGTCGGGAAAAATGATCTCCTCGGCGAGCAGGCCGAGCCCTTCGCTGAGCACGAACGACGGGGACAGCATGAACCGCACCCGCTGTTCGGGAAGGCCCTCCTTGAGCATCGATTCGGCGATGTGCCCGGGATGCCCCTCGTGGGAGACGAGATACAGCAGGTCGGCCAGGTTGAACGGGATCGCCTTGTTGATGTGGATCGTGGACCTCAGGCCGCCCTCGTAGTCGCCGGCCCCGTGGAACGCCACACCCTCCACCAGCCGGCAGCCGACCACCTCGTCCTCGGGCAGCGGGACGATGGCGTTCGTCCGCGTCCGCGTCTCGGTCACGGCCTTGGCCACCAGATCGGGCAGCCGGTCGATCTCGTCCAGCGTGTGCGCGGCCTGCCACGCCCGCAGCCGCTCCGCCAGCGACCCCGGGCCCTTCGGCAGGGCGGCGTCCAGCTCCGCGTGCGCCGCCTCGAACACCGACTCCGGCACCCGCCGCGGCTCCAGCCCCAGGCACTCCCGCGCGTACTCGGCCAGCGGCAGCCGCTCCCCGTCCAGGTGCCGGGCGACGGCCCGCATCGCGCGTACCTGTGCGGCCAGGTAGGGGGATGGGGCGCTCTCCAGCAGCCGCTCGGCGTCGTCCGCCAGCCTCCCCGGCGTGGCCGGCGGCTCGTTCCGCACCTGCGCGTCCCACTCCTCGGGGCCCTTGTAGATGAGCAGGGTGCCGCTGAGCGCGGACTCGGCGACCAGCCGGTTGATCCGCAGCGCCAGCGTCGCGTAGTCGCGCTGCCAATCGGTCATCGATCCTCCTTCGCGTCGTGGTCTGGGGCGCCTAAGCTAGCCGTACGGTTTTCCGTACAGTGCACGGAAGAGGGGGAGATGCCGGAATCCATCTGGTTCCGCGACGACGCGCGCCGCGTACGCAGGCCGCGGCTGTCGCGCGAGCGCATCGTCGAGGCCGCCGTCGCCCTGCTCGACGCCGAGGGCGTGAACGGCTTCTCCATGCGGGCCCTGGCCGCGCGCCTGCGGGCCGGCACGATGTCGCTCTACGAGTACGTCAAGAGCAAGGAGGACGTGCTCGACCTGGCACTCGACGAGGTGATCGGGGAGATCGACACGGAGGAGCACGGCGCCTGGCGGCAGACGATCGTCCATCAGCTCACCCAGAGCAGGCAGGTCATGCGCCGCCACCCCTGGATGGCCGCGCTCACCGGCACCCGCCCCCTGCTCGGCCCGAACGCGCTGGCCCGCTCCCGGCTCTTCTACTCCGCCCTCGCCGCCGCCGGGCTGAGCGGCCCCGCCCTGACCGCCGCCGTCGGAGCCCTCACCTACTACGTGAACGGATACGTGGCCGCCGAGAACACCTGGTGGGCCACCGTGCGCACGCCCGACGCGGACGCCGAGATCCGCGAGCGCGTCGCCCGGTTCCTGGAGGACAACGCGACGGAGCTGTCCCGGCACGCGCACGTGGACGACGGCGACTTCGACCGGCATTTCCTGCTCGGGCTGGACATCATCCTCGACGGCATCGAGGCCCGGCTACCGGGATGAGCAGCGCCGTGACGTTGTCCTGACCGCCGGCGTCGAGCGCGTATCCCACCAGCGAACGCGCACCCTGGAGAAGGCCGCCGTGCCCGTATGCGGCGCCGTTCCCGGGCCCCTCGCCGTTTCCAAGCCCCTCGCCGTGCTCGGGCCCATTGCCGCGTCCGTGCAGGTCGCTGTGCTCGTGCAGGGCGTCGTGGTGGCGCGGGGCTGGGCGCCTGTGCGGGGCGCTGTGGTCGCGCAGGGCATCCGGGTCCGGGAGGTGCCGCCACAGGCCGTCGGTGCACAGCAGCAGGAGGCCGGGACCGTGCGGGCGGTAGCCGCGGATCCGCGGCTCCGGCTCGCCGGCGTCGGCGCCCAGCCAGGCGGCCAGGGCGTCGTGCTCGCCGACGTCGTCCTCGGTCAGCGCCATCCCCACGCCCTCGTCGGGCAGCCAGTAGGCACGGCTGTCCCCGATCCAGCAGGTCCAGATCCCCTCGGGGCCGGCGATACCGGCGACGTACGTACAGGCAGGGGCGTCGAGCGGCGGTGCGGCCAGGGCGGACACCGCGCGGGACGCTCGCATCGCGGCGGACGTGAGCGCGTCCTCCGGCAGGAGGCCCGCGCGCAAACCCGCCGCCAGAGCCGTCACACCCGCCTCGGCGGCGACCTGGGCGGCTCGCTCAGGACGGGGCGACATCGACACGCCGTCGCACACCACGCCGGCCGTCCATGCCCCCACCGTGGCCAGCGCCATCGCGTCGGCGTTGACGCCGCGCCGCAACCCCCGGTCGCTGACGCCCGCCGCACCGTCCGAGGCCGTGATCTCCAGGTGAGAGCGGAAGCCGGGCTGCGCCGCGCCGCAGTCCCAGCAGCGGCCGTCCGGAGCCACGGCCCCGCCCTCGCACGCGACACAGCCTGTCGTCTCGGTCATCGCCCCTCGATCATCTCAGGTCCCGGGCCTTGCGGCGCTGTAGCTTGGCCTCGGAGCAGACGGTGATGGGATGGGTGACGGCGAGAAGCTGGGCGGGGGAGCGGTCCGGCGGCGAGGCGAGACACTCCGGCGAAGTGAGAGCACGCTCCCACGGCGAGGCAGGGCGCTCCGGCGGAGCCAGAGAGTGCCACGGTGATGCGGGAGGGTACTCCGGGGACGCCGGAGGGAGGGCGGAGGAAGGGAGCGGGCCGGTGGACGGTGCGGCGGAGCTGGTGGCGGCGGCTCAGGCAGGGGACCGGGACGCGTTCGGTCGCCTGGTCGGCCCGTTGCGGGACGAGCTGCGCGCACACTGCTACCGGATGCTCGGCTCTGTCCACGACGCCGAGGACGCGGTCCAGGACACCCTCGACCGGGCCTGGCGCAGCGTGGCGCGCTTTGAGGACCGGGGGTCGATCAGGGCGTGGCTCTACAAGATCGCGACCAACCGGGCGCTGACGTTGATCGAGCGGCGGGCACGGCGCGAGCTGCCCACCGACCTGAGCCCCGAAGGCGCGCCCGTGGCCGAGGTGGCGTGGCTGGAGCCGTACCCCGACCGGCTGATGGGCTGGACGGCGGAGCTCGGCCCCGAGGCGCGCACGGTGGCCAGGGAGAGCGTGGAGCTGGCGTTCGTCGCGGCCCTGCAGCACCTGTCGGCCCGGCAGCGCGCCGTCCTGCTGCTGCGGGACGTCCTCGGCTACGCCGCCGCCGAGGCCGCCGACCAGCTGGACACCACGGTCGCGGCGGTCAACAGCGCGTTGCAGCGGGCCCGCAAGGTCCTCGCCGAGCTGATGCCCGAGGCGAGCCAGCGGCGCGCGC
This sequence comes from Nonomuraea sp. SYSU D8015, assembly GCF_008065375.1. GTDB lineage: Bacteria > Actinomycetota > Actinomycetes > Streptosporangiales > Streptosporangiaceae > Nonomuraea. Next base: position 274,114 of record NZ_VJYI01000009.1, on the reverse strand, counting down.
TCGACGAGCTGGGCGAGCCGGCGCAGCGGGACCTGGCCCGCCGGTACGCCGCCGCCTGGGAGGCCGGCGACGTCGAGGCCATCGTCACCATGCTCACCGAGGACGCGAAATACTCGATGCCGCCGCTCCCGGCCTGGTACCAGGGCCACGACGGCATCCGCGGCTTCCTCCTCGAAGGACCGCTCAGGCGCCGCTGGCGGCTGCTGCCGGCGCGGGCGAACGGGCAACTGGCGTTCGGCACGTACATGTGGGACGACGACCGCGCCGCGTACGTCCCGGCGGGCCTGGACCTGATCGTCGTTCGCGGCACCGGGATCGCCGAGGTCGTCTCGTTCCTGGAGGCGGACTTCCGGGAATTCGGTCTTCCGGCCGAGCTGCCGCGATGATTTCCCGGCCTCACCCGGGTTGTAGTCCTGACGGAACCACGAACCCGGAAGGACCACATCCATGGTCACCGACGAAGAGCAGATCCGCGAGCTGATCCAGCGCTGGGCCGAGGCGGTGCACGCCGGCGACATGGCCGGCGTCCTCGCGGACCACGCCGGCGACGTCGTGATGTTCGACGTGCCGCCGCCGTACGAGGGCGTGCGCGGCCTCGACGCCTACCGCGAGACCTGGCCGGGCTTCTTCCAGTGGCAGGCGCAGGGCGCCTCGTTCGAGATCGAGACCCTGGACGTCACGGCCGGCTCCGACGTCGCCTTCGCCCACGCGCTGCTGCGCTGCGGCACCCCGGGCGAGCTCGCCGCCGACCCGGGGTTCCGGCTGCGGCTGACGCTCGGCTTGCGCAAGGAGGACGGCCGCTGGGTCGTCGCCCACGAGCACCACTCCTTCCCGATCCGGGACCAGGGCGGGGCGGAGGAGGAGGTGCGCAAGTTGCATCAGCGCTGGTACGACGGCACCGCCGCCAAGGACCTGGACGGCATGATGGCCGCCATCGCCGACGACATCGTCTCGTACGAGCATGAGACGCCCCTCCAGCACGTAGGCGTCGACGCGGTCCGCGAGGTCTGCGCGCGCGGTCTCGACGCCGCGGACGGCGGGGACGTCACCCTCGACATCCCCGACCTGAAGATCCTGGTACGCGAGGACCTCGCCCTGGCATGGGGCCTCAACCACGTCCGCGTCGTCGGCAAGGACGGGGAGGAGACCGACATGTGGTCGCGCGGCACGCGGGTGTTCGAGCGCAGGGACGGCGCGTGGCTGATGGTCCACCAGCACCTGTCGTTCCCGGTGGACCAGGTCACCGGCGAGGCCAGGACCGACCTGCGCCCGTCACGTTGACGCGCTCGCCGCCCGGCGAGGCGGCGATGCAGACGTCGCTCCGCCATCCGCCGCCACGCGTGGGCTTCACCGCCGGGCTGAAGCCCGGGGCGCTGCGGACGGCTCGGGTAGCGAGGCGGGCAGCCCGAACGCCGGGAAATGGCCGGAGCCGATGAACGAGGTGATCTCGGCGACGCGGTCGCCGCGCAGCGTCAGCACGTTGATCGCCCAGCCCAGATGTGCGCCGGCGGCGTCGTCCCAGAGGTAGGAGGCGACCGCGGGCTGGCCGTTCGCCTGCGTGGGAAGGTGCCGCCAGGAGCCGCACGAGCCCAGCGGCAGCCGCGTCGCGAAGTCGGTGACGGCCTCCAGGCCGCGGTACCAGTGCGGCAGCGGCGGCATCGACCACGTCACGTCCTCGGTGAGCAGCGCGACCAGGGCGTCGGCGTCCCCGCGTTCGAGCGCGGCGGCGTATCCCGCGACGATCTCCCGCACCCGGGCGTCGCCGACCGCCCGCAGCGTCTCCTGCTGGGAGGGCGACTGCACCCGGTCGGCGACGATCTTGCGCGCGCGTGCCAGCGCCGAGTTCACCGACGTGGTCGTGGTGCGCATCATGTCGGCGATCTCGGCGGCGGAGAAGCCCAGGACCTCGAACAGCACCAGCGCCGCCCGCTGATTGCCCGGCAGGTGCTGCAGGGCCGCGACGAACGCCAGCTCGACGGCCTCCCGCCGCTCGTAGCGCGCGTCCGGATCGGAGCCAGGGTATGGGCCCAGCCACGCCACGTCCGTGCGGGGAGCGCCGTCGGTCACGGCGCGGTCGCTGGCCGGGCCGAGATCGACCGGCAGGGCGCGCTTGCCGCGCGTCTCGACGAGGTCCAGGCAGGTGCGGGTGGCCACGGTGTAAAGCCACGAGCGCAGCGTGCTGCGGCCCTCGAACCGCGCCAACCCGCGCCAGGCCCGCAGCAGCGCATCCTGCAGGGCGTCGTCGGCGTCGTGGGCGGAGCCGAGCATGCGGTAGCAGTGGGCGTGCAGTTCCCGGTGCAGCGGCGCGACGAGGCGCGTGAAGGCCGCGTCGTCCCCTTCACGTGCCCGGTCCAGGTCCTCGGTCGCCGGAGATGTGGTCGCCGACGGGGAAATCTCGCTCACAAGTGACGATTCTGCCCCACTGCTCCGACAATTCCCGGCGCTCTCCACACCCGGCGCTCCTTGCACCGGGCCATGGGTCATGTGTGTGGAGGGCGCCGGGTCCCGCTCCACATGCCGGGCGCTGCTTGGTGGCGGTTCATATGCCAGGGCTGCTTGGTCACGGTCCATTGGCCGGCGCCCCTGGGCCGCGGTTCATACGGCGAGGCGCTGGGGCGTGGTTCCTACGCGCGGTGCTGGGACGTGGTTCCTACGCGCGGTGCTGGGGCCGGGCTCGCGTGTCTGGCACCCCGGACCTGCGACTGCCTTGCATCCAAGGTCTCAGAGGCGGCGAGTGCTGTGTATCGACCCCGACGCCATCGCCGAGCACTACTGGCACCTGCACACCCAGCCCCAAGGCAGATGGGACCACGAGGTCGTCCACGGCGGCACGGCGGTCAGCGCGTGAGCTTCCAGAGCCATCCGATGGCCCGCAGCCCGAGCCGTGCCGCCACCCGCTGAGAGGACAGGTTGTCCGCCCTCGTGCTGTAGAACATCGGGCGGGCGCCGCTCACGAGACCCGCCCAGACGGCGGTGGTGGCGGCCGCGTAACCCCGGCCGCGGGAGGCGGGCGCGGTCCAGGTGCCTGCCTCGGCGCCGGCGGGCGTGCTGCGCGCGGTGTGGCAGATGGCGGCCACCTGCCCGTCCTCGACGATCATCGCCCACGGCGCGCCCTCCCCGCCGGCGACCAGCTCGTCCCACTCCTCCGGCTCCCAGGTGCCGGGCCGCAACGGGCGGACCAGCTCGGCATGCGCCGGATCCTCGGAGCGGAGCACGGCGGCAGGGGCGTCGAACCTCACAGGCGGGCACACCAGGTAGCTCGGCCCGCCGGATACGGTGAGGCCCCCACCCAGGAGCGCCCGGCACTCGTCGAGCAGGGGAGCGGGGATCTCCCGGGGCGCGAGAGCGGCGGGCGGCCGCTCCGGGGGAGCGGATGCATCGCGGTGAGTGGCGGCGGAAGTGCCCGGTGGTCGTAGCGAAGGGGGCGGCGCCGGCCGCGTCACGACGTCGAGCAGGCGCGCGGCGAGCGGGTCGGGCACGTGGCGGGACACCGCCGCCGTCATGCCGTCGGCCGCCACCCCGATCACCATGTCTTCAGGTCCCGGGAGCCTGCCCCGCTCGTCGAGCCGCCAGATGACGCCCAGCTCGGCGCGCAGCAGATCGACGTCACTCATGGTGAGCCGCCTTCGACCAGGGCGAACACGGCGGTCGCGGCCACCCGGCCGTTGACGATCACGTCGAGCTCCCTCGGCCCCGGCGGCTCGTCGCGCGTGGTCACCGGGCGGAACGAATGGGTCTTGCGTAACGTGAACGCCGCCCCGGCCTCGGCCGCCTCGCGCTGCCCCAGGTGGAAGACGCGGCGCGAGCCCGGGCGGCGGATCGCGTATTTCAGGACCAGCGGCCCGGCCACGTCAGCCCTCACCGTCACCGTGAACCCCAGCTTGTCGCCGACGGCCACCGCGCCGGCCGCCAGCTCCAGCAGCTCCACCGCGCCGCTCCCCGGGCTGGCGCCCACCAGCGCGAGCGCCCCGGGATGGCCGGCCCGCAGCAGCCCGCGCACCGCGTGCCGCAGCACCCGCTCCACGTGCGAGCCGCCGTCGGACCGCCAGCGGGCCAGCAGCTCCAGCGCCACCTCCGGATGGTCTTTGGCCAGGTCGTTGACGTGGTTGGCGACCGAGCGGCGGACGTATTCGCTCGGGTCGTCGCGCAGCCGGTCGAGCAGGGGGAGCGTCGGCCCCGGCGTCATCAGCCAGCTCACCCGCGGGGCCCACGGCAGCCGCGGCCGCGAGCCCTCCGACGCCAGCCTGCGCAGGTGCTCGTCCGGCGACTCCGCCCAGCCGTACATGATCTTGATTGCGTCGTCGCGGTAGCGCTCCAGGAAGGGCCGCACGGCGAACTCGCCCGTCGAGTGGGGGGTGAGCACGGCCAGCGTCTCCATCGCCGCGTCCAGGTGATCGACCCCGTGGAGGGCCGTGTGGTCGGTGGCCGGCCAGCCGCTCCACATGTCGAGCGCCACCCGCGAGGCGCACTCGCGGACGAACCCGGCGGCCTGCGGATAGGGGAGCGGAAGCGCCTCGTGCAGCGCGGCGGCGACGTGGCTGACCCGGCTCTTGAGCTCCAGAGCGTCGATCCCGTCCAGGGCCGCCGCCACGAACCGGGCCCGGGGGAACGCCGGCCACGCCGCGGACAGCCCGTCGGCCAGCACCGACACGGAGCTTGCGTTGATCATGTCTTTCAGGGGTGGAGCCACGAGGTCACTCTGCCAGCCGCCACCGACAAATCCCCGGACGTGTCTCAGCGGCCGGCCGTGGCACTCCCGGAGTCGCTGAGGGTCCGTCGCGGCCTTCCCGGAGCTGCTTTGGCGCCGCCCTCCCGGAGTCGCCTCAGCGGCCCGCCGCGGCTTTCCCCGAGGCGGCGATGCGCAGGGCCGTGACCAGCTCCCGGTAGAGGTCGTCGCCGGCCAGCAGTTCCTCGTGGGTGCCCTGGGCGCGGACGCGACCGGCCTCCATGACCACGATGCTGTCCGCGTCCATGACGGTCGACAGCCGGTGCGCGATCGTGACCACGGCTCCGGCCTCGGCCCGGCGGCGGATGCAGTCGTGGATCGCCGCCTCCGTGAGCCCGTCCAGCTGCGCGGTCGCCTCGTCGAGCAGCAGCACGTCCGGCGTTCGAAGGAGCGCCCGGGCCAGCGCGATGCGCTGCCGCTCGCCGCCGGAGACCTGCGTGGACGACAGCGGCGTGTCCAGCCCGTCGTCGAGCACGCCGATCTTCTCGGTCAGGCGGACCTCGCGCAGCACCCGGGCCACCTCCTCCTCGGTGGCGTCCGGGTGGGAGAACACCAGGTTGTCGCGGATGGTGCCCGGCACGATGGGCGTGTCCTGCTCCACGTACGCCAGCCGCGCCCTGATCTGGTCACGGGTCAATTCGCCGTACGGGACGCCGTCGAGCAGCAGCGTGCCCTCCTGAGGCTCCAGGAAGCCGAGAACCAGGGAGAACAGCGTGGTCTTGCCCGCCCCCGACGGCCCGACGATCGCGAGGTGGCCGCGCCGCGGGATGACCAGGTCCACGCCGCGCACGGCGGGCTCGGCGTCCGGGCCGTAGGCGGCCGTCACGTTCCGCAGCTCCAGCACGGGGCCGGAGCCCGCCTCGGCGCCCGTCCGCACGCCTGGCCCGGCGACCGGCTCGGTCTCCATGGAATCGACCTCGCGGATGCGCTCGGCGGCGGCGATGCCGGACTGCAGGGCGGTGATGTTCTGGCTGAGCTCCATGATCGGCTCCATGAGCCCGAACGCGTACAGCAGGAACGCGATGAGGCTGGACACCTCCAGCTGACCCGCGCTCACCCGCCAGGCCCCGACGCCGAGGATCAGGACGATCGCCAGCTGGATGCCCGTCCAGGCGATCGTCCAGGCCGTCGCCTCGGCCCGCACCGAGCGCACCCCCTGCTCGGCCGAGGACCTGGCGTGGGCCAGGATGCGGTCGGCCTGCCGGGACTCGGCGCGGCTGGCCTTCACGGTCCTGATCGCCCGCAGAGCGCCCTCCAGCACCCCGCCGAGCAGGCCGACCTGCTCCTGAGCCCGCTCCTGCGCCTTGGCGATCGACGGCATGAGCAGCGCGAACAGCACGACGACCACCAGCACGGCCACCACCGTCACGCCCACCAGGACCACGTCGAGCACCGTCATCAGGACGAGCGTCCCGATCAGCATGACCGCCCCGTTGATCAGCCCGATCACGCTCGAGGTCGCCGCCTCACGCAGCAGCACCGTGTCCGAGGTGACCCGCGTGACGAGCTCGCCCGGAGGACGCCTGGTCACCGCCGGCACGGTCGCGCGCAGGAGGCGCCGCACCATCGACTCCCGCGCCTCCAGCACGACCCGCTCGCCGAGCGCTCCCAGCGCGGTCCACTGCCAGAGCGAGAGCGTCACTCCGACCACGAGCAGCCCCAGCAGCGCCAGGACCGGGCCCGCCAGGGACTCCCCGGTGCCGAGCGCGTCGAGCACCCACTTGGTGACCATGGGCGAGGCCAGGCCCATCGCGGAGCCGGCCAGCGCGAGCACCAGACCGAGCGCCAGCGTCCGGACGTGCGGACGGGCGAAGGACCACAGAACCCGCAGCCGCGGGAACGACTTTGGAACATCCATACCCATGATGGAACACTGATGTTCCAAAATTGTCAAAGCTGTTCTTTTATGGAGGAAGCGCTACCGTAGTGCCATGGACACAGCCGCCCCGACCGGCACGCGAGCGCGGACCAGGCGCGCCATCCTCGACGCCGCCGTCTCCGTGCTCGCCAAGAACCCCGCCGCTTCACTGGCGGACATCGCCGCCGCGGCCGGGGTCGGGCGCACCACGATCCATCGCTACTTCCCCGAGCGCTCCGACCTGCTGGCCGCCATCGGGGCGCACCTGCTGGAGCTGATCGACGTCGCCACCACCCGGGCGCGCCTCGACGACGGCACGGCCGCCGAGGCGCTCGAACGCGTCTGCCAGGAATACTTCGAGCTCGGTGAGGCGCTGCAGTTCGCCTTCGAGAACCCGCAGACGCAGTCGGTCGACTGGGAGACGGAGACCGATGCCGACCGGGCCCTGGCCCGGCTCGTCGAGCGCGGTCACGCCGAGGGCACCATCGATCCGGACCTGCCGCCGGCGTGGGTGGCGGAGGCGCTGTGGGCCCTGCTCTACACCGCCTGGCAGCACACCCGCCACAACGACGTGCCCAAGCACGCCTCGCTGACCCTGTGCCTGCGCACGCTCAGAAAGGTGATCGCGCCCGGCGGCTGACACCGGCGGCTACTCGTCCGCCGCGGTGAGCTGCTCGTAGTACGGCTTCATCGCGGGGTAGTAGTCGTCGAAGGCGGGCTTGGGGGAGCCGTCGCGGGAGGCGACGAGCATGTCGAGGTAGTACTCCCAGCCGGGGCCGACCTCGCCGGTCCCCTCCTCGGTGGCCAGGTGCTGGACGAAGCGCAGCTCCGTCGTGCCGTCCGCCTCGGACAGCAGCAGCTCCAGATGCCAGGAGCCGGCCTCGTCGACGGCGGATATCTCCAGCCGGCGCGGCGGCTCGCACGCCTCGATGCGCATCTCGGACCAGGGCGTCTCCTCCTCGTACAGCAACTGGACCTTGATCGTCCGGCCTGGCCCGGCCTGGCCCTCCCAGGGGCCGAACCAGCGGGCCGTGCGCTCCGGCTCGGTGATGCTGGCCCACACGTCCTCGGCGGGCGCGCGGAAAGTCCGGGTGAGGACGAGATCGCTGCCGGTGTCCGTCCGGAACAGCTTGCCGGTGGGGAAGCGGTTCATGCGGAGTCTTCCTCTCTGCTGGCTTCGGGGCCGCGCGAGCGGCGTTCGCGGCGGGTGCGGTAGACCTCGGTCTCCAGTGCGTCGAAGCGGTGCTCCCATCCGGAGGGCCGGAGGAACTGGGCGAGCCAGGCGGCCAGGTCGGTGAATCGCTCCGGGGCGAGCGTGTAGAAGCGCTGCCTGCCGACGAGCTCCGCGCGTACCAGCCCGCTCTGTCTGAGCACGCGCAGGTGGCGGCTCACGGCGGGGCGGCTGATCGGGAAGCTCTCGGCCACCTCGCCGGCCGATAGCCGTCCGTCCTTGAGCATTACCAGGATCTGCCGCCGCACTGGATCCGCGATCGCCCCTGCCACCTCGTCCACGGCAAAAAGCGTAACCTACTGGTTACGCGTTTGCCAAGACTCCATCGGGTGTGGGTCGCCGGCCGCCCCACCCGCTGCCCCGGTGCCGCCGCCGGGCCTGTGGGTGGCGCGACGGCTCATACGCGGGGCATGCGGGCGGGCATGACGCGGCGGACGGTGCGAACCCGTTGAGGAGGCCGGGAGTCCGTCGGGGTGCGGAAAACCGTTGGGATCGGCGGGCCGGCGGTCCGTAAGATGCGCCTCGGGCGGCGCGCCGCCGCTCAGCGAGGCCATGGGGAGCGGTGATGCGCAGAAGGTCCTGGTCCGGGCGGCTTCGCCCGCCGCGCTGAGCCATGAGGGCGGGCGCGTTCAGAGGCGGGCCGGACGTGGCGCGCACGTTCCTGACGTGGTCGTTCCTGCGGGCGGTGTGCCACCGGGGCTACGTGCTCACCTCCGGCCTCTACTTCGTGCTCGTCGCCCGCCTCTCCGCCGCCGAGATCCTGCTCCTCGGCACCGTCATGGCCGTCACCATGCTGGTGTCGGACATCCCCATCGGCATGTGCTCGGACGCCGTCAGCCGCAAGTGGGCGCTCGTGGCCGGGCACGCCTTCCTGGCCGCGGGGATGGTGATGACCGGCCTGGTGACCTCGTTCCCGTGGATCGCGGCGACGCAGGCGCTGTGGGGACTGGGATGGGCGTGCCTGGCCGGCGCCGACGTCGCGTGGCTCACCGACGAGCTGGACGAGCCCGGCCGGACGGCTCGGGTGCTGACCGCGGGCGCCCGCTGGGATCTCGCCGGGCGCGCGGCCGGCATGATCGCGTTCGGCGGGCTCGGGTGGGCGGCCGGCCTGGCGACGGCGATCGTGGTCTCCGGCGCCGGCATGGCGGTGCTCGGACTGTACGTCGCGACGGTCTTCACCGAGCACGGCGTCACGCCGGCGCGCACGCGGAGGCTGAGGACATCCCTGTCGATCTTCGGGCGCGGCCTCGGCCTGGCCCGCCGCGACAACGAGATCCTGCTCGCGCTCGCCGCCACGACGGTCGTCAACGGCGCGGTGATGATCAGCTGGCTGTTCCCCAGGCAGCTGATCGCCCTGGGCTTCCCGGGCGACCCCACCCTCTGGTACGCCGCGCTCGGCATCGTCTCCTCCGCGGCCGGCGCCGCCGCCCTGCGCCTCGTCCAGTCACGCATCGACGGGCCGGGCGCCGCCCGGCGGATCTACGTGCTCGCCTGCCTCCTCGGACCGGCGGGCCTGGCCGCGCTGGCGTACGCGCCCGGCGCCCTCGCCGGCGGCCTGGGCGTGCTGCTCGTGAGCGGGATCGCCGACCCGCTCGTCCGGGTCGTCAGCGTGATCTGGGTCAACCGGCGCGTCACGAGCGACGTGCGGGCCACCGTGCAGTCGTTCCTGTCGCAGGCCGAGACCGTCGGCAAGATCCTCGGCGGATTCGCGCTCGCCGCCCTCGCCCAGGCCGCCGGAGCCCGGGCGACGCTCCTGGCCGCGGGTGCGCTCATCGTGCTCGCGGGGGCGCTGGCCGCACGCTCCCGCGCCGGCCGTTGAGCGAGCTCCTCGCGCCGGTGCGAATTCGGCCATGGCGGCACCGTAGCGGGGCGGCCCGGCAGTTTCTCAGGCGGTGTTCTCGCGCCACCGGTTGGTGATGGGCAGACGGCGGTCACGGCCGAAGTTCTTCGGCGTGATCTTGGGGCCGGGAGGGTACTGGCGGCGCTTGTACTCCGCCAGGTCCACGAGCCTGATCACCCGCGCCACCAGCTCGGGGTCGTGACCGGCCGCGATGAGCTCCTGAGAGCCCATGTCCTTCTCCACGTAGTCGTCCAGCAGCCGGTCCAGCACCTCGTACGGAGGCAGCGAGTCGGTGTCGCGCTGATCGGGCCGCAGCTCCGCGCTCGGCTCCTTGACGATCGAGTTCTCCGGGATCGGGCGCTCGGACTGCAGCAGGAACTGCGGGTCCGAATGGGCGTTGCGCCACTTGGACAGCTCCCACACCATCGTCTTCGGCACGTCCTTGATCGGCGCGAAACCGCCGGCCGAGTCGCCGTAGAGGGTGGAGTAGCCGGTCGCGAGCTCGCTCTTGTTGCCCGTGGTCAGCACCAGATGGCCGTGCTGGTTGGACAGCCCCATGAGGATCATGCCGCGCACCCTGGCCTGGAGGTTCTCGGCGGCCAGGCCGGACAGCTCGATCTCCTTCTCGAAGGCGTTGACGACGTCGGCGATCGGCGCGATCCGGGAGTTGACGCCCTGCCGGCGCACCAGCTCCTCGGCGTCCGCAAGCGAATGCTCGGAGGAGTAGCGCGAGGGCATGAGCACCACGTTGACGCGCGAGGGGCCGATGGCGTCGGAGGCGATCGTGGCGGTCAGCGCCGAGTCGATGCCGCCGGAAAGGCCCAGGATCACCGACTGGAAGCCGTTCTTGCGCACGTAGTCCCGCACTCCGAGCACCAGCGCCGAATAGACCTCCGCGTGCAGGTCCAGCCGCTCGGCGATGCGCGCGGGCTCGGCGGGATAGGGCGCCACCGGCTCCTGCGACAGCACGAGCCGCTCGACGGTGATCGTGGAGCCGTCGCCCGCGTCGTACGGGAACCTCCCCGGCTCCGCGTCCGAGACCGGCAGGTCGTCCAGGTCGACCACCAGCAGCTCCTCCCGGAACTGCCCGGCCCGCGCCACCAGCTCGCCCGAGGCGTCCACCACAATGGAGTCGCCGTCGAAGACCAGCTCGTCCTGCCCGCCGACCTGGTTCACGTAGACGAGCGGGCACCCGGCCTCGCGGGCGCGGCGCGCGCACAGCTCCAGGCGGACGTCGTCCTTCTCCTTCTCGTACGGCGAGGCGTTCGGCGCGACCAGCAGCCCGGCCCCCGCCTGCCCCACGACGGACACCGGCCCGCCCTCCTGCCAGAGGTCCTCGCAGACGGCGATCGCCACGTCCACCCCGTGCAGCCGGAAGATCGGCAGCCGGTCGCCGCGCACGAAATAGCGGTATTCGTCGAACACGCCGTAGTTGGGCAGGTGGTGCTTGGCGGTCCTGGTGACCACCTCGCCCTTGTGGAGCAGCGCGGCCGCGTCCAGCGGCGCGCCCTTCGGCTGCCCGACCCGGGGCGCGAGTCCGGCCCGGTCGACGTAGCCGACCACCACGGGGAGGTCGCCCAGGCCCTCGCGCTCGAGCCGGCGCGCCACCTCCTCCAGGGTCCGGATGCTGGCGTCCACGAAGGACGTGCGCAGCACCAGGTCCTCCACGGGGTAGCCGGTGAGGAACATCTCGGTGAAGACGACGAGATGGGCTCCGCGGTCGGCGGCGTCGCGGGTCCACGCGAGCAGCTTGTCCGCGTTGGCGGTCAGGTCGCCGACGGCTGGGTTCGTCTGTGCCAGGGCAATGCGCAGTTGGGCCACGCGACCAAGACTAGTACGCCCCGATTTTTATCGTCAAAGCGACGAAAAGTGGGCTTTGTCACCTGGCGTGACCAACCCCGACTCGTACGCGGCCATGACCAGCTGCGCCCGGTCGAACAGCCCGAGGTGCTCCAGGAGCGACTTCACCAGGATCGCCACCTCCTCCTCCGGCAGGGAGAGCGTCTGCCCGATCTGGCGGTTCGTGAGGCCCCTGGCGACGAGTTTCAGCACGTCGAGCCGGTCGTCCGACAGCCCGGCCAGCGCCGGGGGAGAGGCCGGGTCGGTGCGTCCGGCGAACGCCGAGATCAGCCGCGTGGTGACCGCCGGGTCGATGAGCGCGTCCCCGGCCGCGGCGGCCTTGATCGCCGCGAGGAACTGCTCCGGAGGCGCCGTCTTCAGCAGGAATCCGCTCACCCCCGCCCGCAGCGCCGCATAGAGGTTCTCGTCGCTGCCGAACGTGGTCATCATGACCACCTTCGGCGGCTGCTCCCCGGCCAGGATCCGGCGGGCGGCGGCCAGGCCGTCCAGGCGCGGCATCTGGATGTCGAGCAGCACCACGTCCGGCCGCGTCTCGCGGACGCCCGCGATCGCCTCCTCGCCGTTGCCGGCCTCGCCGGCCAGCGCGACCCGCGGGTCGCTGTCCAGCATGGCGCGCAGCCCCGCCCGCACGAGGGCCTGGTCGTCGGCCACCAGCACCCGCAGCACGTCGCCCTCCGGCTCGGCGGGCGCGGCCGCCGGCTCCGCGGCCTCGGGCGCCTGGGCGGGAGGCGGCTCCTCCAGGCGCTGGGCGAGCATGTCCGCCTCCAGCCGGCGGAGCCCGGCCGACAGGTCCAGGCCCAGCTCGTCGCGCCACACCGCGCGCGCCCTGCGCAGCGCCGCCAGCGCGTCGCCCTGGCGGCCCATCCGGTAGAGGGCCACGGCCAGCAGCCGCCAGGCCTCCTCCCGCAGCGGATGCGCCTGCGCGTGCGCCTCCAGGTCGGCCACCAGCGACGTCGCCCGGCCCAGCGCGAGCCCGGCGTCGCCCCGCCGCTCGACGGCGATCAGCCGCAGCTCCTCCAGCCGGCCCGCCTCCGTCGCGGCCCAGCTCAGCTCGCTGAACTCGGCCAGCGCCGGCCCCCGCCACAGCCCCAGAGCCTGGTCCATGGCCGCCCACACCTGAGCCGGCGAGCCGTCCGACTTCACCAGGCTCTCGAAGTGCCAGGCGTCCACCTGCTCGATCCCGGCCCGCAACGCGTAGCCGGGCGGCGCGGACACCAGCACGCCGGCCTCCTCGCGCGGCGCGCGATCGGGCTCCAGCGCGCGGCGCAGGCGGGATACATATCCCTGGATGGTGGACAGGGCCTGCGCGGGCGGGCTGCCCGGCCAGAGCTCGTCGATGAGGGTGTTCACGGGCACGGCGCGGCCGCCGGCCACGAGCAGGCGCGCGAGCACCGCCCGCTGCCGCTGGCCGCCGAGGTCGAGAGGGTCGCCGTCCGCCCATGCCTGGAACGGTCCTAGCGCGGTGAATCTCAGCATGTCACGCGTAACTGTAGAGGGAGAATGCGTCCAGGTACATGGCGAAATGTCACAGTGGGAGCTCGGCATGGACAAGGGTTCCTCCTTCTTCGGCCTCCCGGACGACACAGGTGCCCCCGAGTTCGGCCGCCCGCTCGCGCATGGAGCCCAGCCCCACGCCCGGCCGGACGTCCGGCGGCAGCCCCACGCCGTCGTCGGCGACGCTCACGCGGAGGAACCGGTCGTCGCGCCGCAGGCTGATCGTGATCCGGGAGGCGCGGGCGTGCTTGCGGGCGTTGGTGAGCGCCTCCTGGACGATGCGGTACGCGGCCACCTCGACCGCCGCGGGCAGCCCGTCAAGGTCGCCCGAGGACTCGATCGGCGCCCGCGCCAGCTCCTCGACCGCGCCCGCCAGGCCCAGCTCGTCGAGGGCGGGCGGGCGCAGGCCGTACACGAGCTGCCTGATGTCGCCGCTCACCGCGTCCATGCCGGCGCGCAGCTCGGCGAGCAGACGGTCGGTCTCCTCCGGCGAGGTGCGCATGGTCAGGCGGGCGGCGTTGATCGACATGGCCATGCCGGTGAGCGACTGCCCGAGCCCGTCGTGCAGGTCGCGGCGCAGCCGCCGGCGCTCCTCCTCGCGCGCGGTCAGAATGCGCTCGCGGGAACGTTGCAAAGCCGCCGTCAGGCGCAGGGCGTGGGCGGCGTCGGCGATGTACGGCGTCAGCGTGGCGATCACCCGCTCGTCGTGCGCCGCCGGGAACCTGCGCCGGTCGGTCGGCCCGATCAGCAGCCGCCCCACCGGCTCCCCGTGCCACACCAGCGCGATCGTCTTGGCGGCCGGCGGCGCCCCGCCGGCGGCGTCCGGGCCCGCCGCGACGGCCCCCGAGGTGGTGACCGTGCCGTCCACCTCCACCGCGACGCCGGTCACCGACAGCCCTTCGCGCAGCACGTCCAGCGTGGCCAGCAGCCCGTGCAGCGGGTCGGCGTGCTGGAGCCGGTTGCGCAGCCGCCTGGCCAGCGCGCTCGGCACGCCGGTGCTGCCGTAGAGCAGCCGGTCCACGCCGCGCTGCAGGCCGCGCCGCATCGGCTGGAAGAACGCCCCGGCGAACACCGCCGCCGCGACCCCCGCGACCCGGTCCACCTCCGACAGGAAGACGCTGGCCGCCGCGCTCACGGCCACGTACACGCCCATGATCACGATCGCCAGGCCCGTGCCCACCAGCGCGCGGCTGATCAGCGTGTCGATGCCGAACAGCCGGTAACGCAGCACCGCCACCGCGATGGCCGCCGGGACGAACGGGATCGTCAGCGAGGCGATCCACCACACCTGCCCGCCCACGATCCACGGGACCAGCAGCCCGGGCAGCGCCACCAGCAGCCACAGCAGCTGCCGCCGCTCGACCGCGTCGCCGCGCTTCCACCGCACCACCAGCGAGGCGAACGCCAGCGCCATCGCCGAGGCCACCATCCAGTGCGCCGGGTCCCTCAGGCCCTTGTGACCGAGCGCCATCCCCGCCCAGTCGAGCGCCATCCCGGTCACGGCCAGCCAGACCACCCACCGCCAGCGCTTCGACAGCAGCGATCCGACCGGGTAGAGCAGCGGGAGCAGCACCCCGAGGGTCAGCTCGAGGATCTGCCACGTCAGGTTGACGATCACCCGGCCGTGGACCGCGCTGCCGTACACGAGCTGGAAGACGTTCGCCGACAGGATGTTGGCCGCGGCGCTCAGCCCGCCGACGCACAGAAGCCACCCGATGACCAGGCGCGGCCTGCTGTAGACCAGGATCGCGCCGAAGACGGGGAAGGCGGTCCCCGCCATGTCCTCGGGCGCGAACGGCAGCGGCGTGTAGGAAGGTTGAGGCAACTGCGCCGTCACCCAGATGTCGATGAGCTCCAGGACGACGGCGACCGTGGCGATGCCGATCGCCACGCTCCTTCCGAATGCGGCGCGGCGCATCCCACCTGCCCTTCCCGAACCCCAAGCGGGGCGAAATTATCGGGAAGGTGCCAATATCCGATTAAAATTCTCTCAACGGCGGCGAATCGCAGGTGCGAGGGCCAGCATGCCGGCCGCCGACACCACGGCCACGCCGCCGACCGTGAACCACAGCGCCGTCGCGCCGATCTCCAGCAGAGGCCCGCCCAGCAGCGGCGCCAGCGCGATGGCCGCCGACCACGCGAACCCGAACAGCCCCGCGTACCGTCCCCGCAGGTGCGCGGGCGCCAGCGTGGCCAGGATGGAGCCGGCGATGCCCGCCGTGACGATCTCGCCCGCCGTCCACACGGCGATCGTGACGGCCAGCCCCAGTGTGCTGGTCACGAACGCGGTCATCGTGAACCCGATGCCCATCACGGCCACGCCCAGCGCGAACGTGCGGGAGGCGTCCCTGCGGCCCAGCCAGCCGGACACCAGCGGCTGCACGATCACGATCAGCACCCCGTTCAGCGCCATGGCCAGGCCGTACTGCGCCGGCGTCAGCCCGGCCACCTCGGTCATCGCCACCGGCAGCATGGTGAACGTCTGCGCGTAGACCAGCGCGTGGCCGAGCGTGACCAGCGTGAAGGCGACCATCACCCGGTCCCGCAGCACCATCCCGAAGCCGCCGGGCGACTCCATCGTCTCCTCCGGCCGGGTCTCCGGCACCGCCCGCCAGACCAGCACCGCGAACACCACGCACGACAGCGCGTCGATCCAGAACAACCAGAGGAACCCCAGCCCCGCCAGCCAGCCCCCGGCCGTCATGCCCACCGAGAAGCCGAGGTTGATCCCCCAGAACAGCAGCCCGTACGCCCGGGGCCGCTCCGCGGGCGAGACCAGGTCGGCGACCAGGGCGTTGGAGGCCGGCCGGTAGAGGTCCATCACCACGCCGAGCGCGAACATCGAGGCCAGGATCGCCGGTAACGAGGTGCTGTAGCCGAGCGCCAGCATGGCCGCGGCCGTGGCCAGCATGCCGCCCGACAGCGTGGCCCGCCGCCCGATCCGGTCCGCCAGCACGCCCGCGAGCGGCTGCGACAGCAGCGATCCCGCGCCGAAGACGCCCATCACCAGGCCCGCGGCGGTCACCGACAGGCCGCGGCTCTGGGTCAGGTAGACGCCCGTGAAGGGCATGACCATGGTGCCCAGGCGGTTCACCAGCGTGCCGCCCCACAGGGCCCAGAACGGGCGGGGCAGCCCGCCGACCTTCGACCGCAGGAACGACGGCTTCTCGACAGTTGTGCTCGACACCCGTAAAGGTTGATATTTCGCGGTTTGGTGGTGCGAACGATTTAGCTCACACTAAAAGGATGTCCGTTACGTGGGTGCTGCGGCCGGAAGACGTGGCGCGCATCCGGTTCGCGTTCTCCCCGATGTGGGAGCTCGTGGCCAGTCTGCGCACCCTGCAACAGCCCGCCAGGCAGTCCATCCACCTGCCGTGGCTCAAGGCCGTGCGGCCCCGGCTGGCGGGGCTCGACCTGGCCGAGCTGTTCGCGCTCGTGCCGCCGGCCGGATACCTCGCCGACTTCATCACCCCGCCCCCCGACACGCCGATGCCCGATTTCGCCGCCGAGCTCGGCCGCGTCCGGCGCACCTCTCCCGAGCGGGCCCGCGCCGAGGCCGCGGCGGTGCGGGGCACGGACCCGGCCGTGATCGAACGGTTCATGGCCGACCCCGAGGCCGGCGTGGCGAGGGTGGCGGACGCGCTGGCGGCGTACTGGGAGACGTGCTTCGCCGAGTACTGGCCCCGCGTGTACGCGCTGCTGGAGCGCGACGTGCTTCGCCGGTCGCGGCAGCTCGCCCAGGGCGGGGCACGCGAGTTGTTCGCCGGGCTCGACCCGGCCGTGACGTGGACGGGGGAGCGGCTGATCATCGACCGGCCCTGGTGCACGACCGGCGGGCTGCACGGCGACGGGCTCCTGCTCGTGCCGAGCGCGTTCTACTGGCCGTCCGTGGCCGTCATGTCGGCCCCGTACCAGTCGATGCTCGTCTACCCCGTGCGCGGCGTCGGCACGCTGTGGGAGCAGGGCCCGCCGCCCGCGCCCGAGGCGCTGGCGGCGCTGATCGGCCGGAGCCGGGCGCAGATCCTGCTCGCGCTGGCCGAGCCCAGCACCACCTCCGCCCTAGCCGCCCGCATGTCGCTCACGCCGGGCGCGGTCAGCCAGCACCTCGGCGTGCTCAGCGGCGGCGGGCTCGCGGTGGGGATGCGGGTCGGCAAACAGGTCGTCTACCGCCGCACCCCCACCGGGGACGTCCTCGCCGGTCAGGCGTGAGCCGGGGCGCCGGCCGGGGCCGGGCGAGCGGCGTCAGGTGTGACCCGGAGCGCCGGCCGGGGCCGGGCGAGTGGCGTCAGGCGTAACGCGTGGACTCCAGAAGCCAGTCCAGGTGCGCCCGCGGCGCCGCCAGGTACGCGCAGGCGACCTTGCTCACGTCCCTCGCCACCTTGGGCGGCAGGCCGTGGAGCGGCAGCCGCCTGGCCGCCGTCTGCATGTCCTCGCAGCGCCGGACGATCCTGTCCAGCACCCATGCCGTCGCCGCCCGCTCGCCGAGCCCGAGCTGGCGCATCGCGAGCACGACGAAGTTGTGCGCGTCGCCGCGCTCCTTCGGCCGCGAGGCCACGTCGTTGCACCAGGCCGTGACGTCGCTGCAGGCGTTCACCAGCTGCTGCCACGGCTCCGACTCGTGCACCCAGGCCGGCACCTCCACCCGCAGGCACGGCTCGACCAGGTCGTACAGGTACGGACCCACCGTGCCCCTGCGCAGCGCCGGATACTCCTCCAGCGTCGGCATCCGGCCCGCCGCCCGGTTGTCGGCCTCGGTGCGGCAGGCGTCGTGCTGGCGCTCCAGCCCCACCGCGAACCTGGCCCGCCACCGGTCGCTCATCCGCACGCTCGTCACCCGCCACAGATCCGCGAACGCCGCCTCCAGCGGATGACGCGCGGCGCCCTGGAGCATGCCGTGGAAGACCTCCAGCCGGCACTCGCCCTCGTCCAGCTCGTCGTCCAGGTGGAACAGCCACGTCAGCCACTGCGCGAACAGCGCGGCCGCGGCCGCGTCGAACTCGGCGAACGCCCGGCCCGCCATCCGGTGGAAGCCGACGCCCGGGTCGGCCCGCAGGCCCGTCCTCCTGGCCCAGTCGATGACCGCGGCCTCGATCGCGTACACGGCCGGGTGCATCCGGCACGGCGCGGCCATCGCGGGCACCCGCTCGGTGAGCGGCAGCAGCGCCAGGGCCGCGGAGCCGCCCCTGCGCGGCAGAGGCATCATCGACGCCAGGACCGAACGCAGCGCGGTGCGCACCGTGGCGAACACGGTGGTGCTCATCGTGGTGCTCACAGTGGCCCGAAGAGCCAGTTGCCCCGGGCGTTCGGGTCGTCGCTCCGGTAGTACTCGGAGGCGGCCGTGATCAGCTCGTCCACGGTCAGCGTGCCCCTGCCGTCCCGGTCGAGCCGGTCGAACGCCTCGTCCACGTCGTCGTAGGCGACGCCGAAGGCGGACAACATCGTGCGGAAGTCGCCGAGGCCGATCGCGCCGTCCCGGTCGCCGTCGCACAGCTCCGCCACCGCCACCGTGGCCGGACGGAACACCGGCTCGTACTGGTCGCCGGTGACGAACGTGGCCGTCATGGCGGTGCGGAAGTCCGGGCGCGCGATGCCGGAGTCGCCGTCGCGTTCGAGCGCCCGCGCCAGGGCGGACCAGATGCCGTCGAAGCTGTCGACGAGGCTGGCCCCGGTGACCGAGGTGGGAGACTCCCCGAAGCCCACCAGGATGCGGGCGCCCAGCCCCAGCAGGTCCTCACGCTCGACGACGCCGTTGCCGTTCGCGTCTATGTGGTCGAACGCCCGATCGAGCTTGTGATTGAGCAGGTCGATAGCCACCAATGCCTCCCCCGAGACTGACTGCGTGATCACAGTAAGGCGGGGCGGGGGCTTTGTCAGCGAGGCTCGCACCGGGGTGTCCGCAGCACCCCCCGTAACGTGTGCGAAACACGGACACGGCATGCTGGTAAGAGACCTGTACTGTCTTCATGAGGGGATGCCTTGGACCGCCAGCAGGAGTTCGTGCTCCGCACGCTCGAGGAACGCGACATCCGGTTCATCCGGCTCTGGTTCACCGACGTTCTCGGCTTCCTCAAGTCCGTCGCCATCGCGCCCGCCGAGCTGGAGGGGGCCTTCGCCGAGGGCATCGGCTTCGACGGCTCCGCCATCGAGGGCTTCGCCCGCGTCTACGAGTCCGACATGCTCGCCAAGCCCGACCCGTCGACGTTCCAGATCCTGCCCTGGCGCAGCGAGACGCCGGGCGCGGCGCGCATCTTCTGCGACATCCTCATGCCGGACGGCTCGCCGTCCCACGCCGACCCGCGCTGGGTGCTCAAGCGCACGCTCGCCAAGTGCGCCGACATGGGCTTCACGTTCTACACCCACCCGGAGATCGAGTTCTTCCTGCTGAAGAGCCGCCCCGAGCCCGGCGAGCGGCCCGAGCCGATCGACTCCGGCGGCTACTTCGACCACACGCCCCACAGCGCCGGCCACGACTTCCGCCGCCAGGCGATCATGATGCTGGAGTCGATGGGCATCTCCGTCGAGTTCAGCCACCACGAGGGCGCGCCCGGCCAGCAGGAGATCGACCTGCGCTACGCCGACGCGCTCACCACGGCCGACAACATCATGACCTTCCGCCTCGTCATGAAGGAGGTCGCGCTGGAGCAGGGCATCTGGGCCTCGTTCATGCCCAAGCCGTTCACCGAGCACCCGGGCTCCGGCATGCACACGCACATGTCGCTGTTCGAGGGCGACCGCAACGCCTTCTACGAGGCCGGCTCCGACTACCGGCTCTCCAAGGTGGGGCGGTCGTTCATCGCCGGGCTGCTCAGGCACGCCGCGGAGATCACGGCCATCACCAACCAGTGGGTCAACTCCTACAAGCGGCTGTGGGGCGGCGCCGAGGCCATCGCCGGGCAGGGCGGCGAGGCGCCCTCGTACGTGTGCTGGGGCCACAACAACCGCTCGGCCCTGGTCCGCGTGCCGATGTACAAACCGAACAAGGCCGGTTCCACGCGCATCGAGTTCCGCTCGCTCGACTCGGCCTGCAACCCCTACCTGGCGTTCGCGCTGATCCTGGCCGCCGGGCTGAAGGGCATCGAGGAGGGCTACGAGCTGCCCCCCGCGGCCGAGGACAACGTGTGGACCCTGACCAGCGCCGAGCGGCGGGCCCTCGGCATCCAGCCGCTGCCCGGCTCGCTCAACGACGCGATCGAGGTCATGGAGCGCAGCGAGCTGGTGGCCGAGACGCTGGGCGAGCACGTCTTCGACTTCTTCCTGCGCAACAAGCGCACGGAGTGGCGCGAATACCGCCGCCACGTCACCGAGTTCGAGCTCGGCCGCTACCTGCCCGTCCTCTGACCCGTTCTGACCTGTTCTCCGGAGCCCGGCGCGGGCGACGCTCGCGCCGGGCCCGGCCGGTCATCCCTGGAACTCGCGCACCTCGACCGGGAGCAGCGCGACGGCTCTCGCCATTTTGCGCCCCCACGCGAGCGCCGTCTCCATGTCGGGCGCCTGGATGATCGTGAACCCGCCGACGTGCTCCTTGCCCTCGACGTACGGGCCGTCCGTGGTGAGCGGCTCGCCGTCCCGCATCTGGATCACCCGCGCCTGGTCGGCCGGCTGCAGCGCTCGGGAGAAGACCCACACCCCGGCGTCGCGCATCTCCTGATCGAGGGCGTCCAGGTCCCGCATGATCGGGTCCAGGATCTCGGGCCCGGGCGGCGCCCCGTCGGGCTGGTACATGGTGAGCACGTACTGCTTCATGACGTCTCCTTTCCGTCAGACCGCACCCCCTACACGAGCGGCCCCGCCCCGGATCGACACCCGGGGACGAAAAAGCGGGTCACGCCCGTGACGTGACCCGCTCGGCACCGTCCGGTCAGCCGGAGGCCGCGGCGGCGCCGTCGAACACGATGGACTCCAGCAGGTCCGCCTCGGTGCGGTCGACGATCAGGGCGGCGGAGGCCGGGGCCGGGTCGCCGTTCTTGACGCGCGCCAGCAGGCCCGCCCACCTGCGCTGATGGCGGGCGAACGTGCGGGGCGCCACCACGCGTCCTCTGGCCCGCTGGCCCGCCAGCGCCGCCTCCGGGGCCGCGTCCAGCAGCAGCAGGTGGAAGGTCCCGCCGTGGCGGCGGGCGAGCCAGGCGAAGCCCTTCAGCACGTACGGGCCGCAGCCCCGGTTGTGGGCGATGACCGAGTGGCCGCCGGCCAGGGCCCGGCGGATGCGGGACACATGGGTGACGAAGACCACGGCGCGGCGCAGCGGGTAGGGGGCCCAGGGCAGCCGGCCGTCCCAGTGGCGACGGGACTGCGACGAGTCGATCACCATGACCGCGTCCCTGGCGACGGGCGCGCTCTCCGCGCCGTCCAGCCCGTACAGGCGTTGCAGCAGGGTGGTCTTGCCCGCGCCCGGGAGCCCGGTCAGGATGACCAGGGACCCGGGCGGATACCGCACCATCGCGCCCTGCACCGGCTCATGCCGCAAGATCCACCGTTCCTCTCGCTTTGTACGTGCCTCCCAGCATCATCCAGGGCACGGCCGGGCGCGCGCCGGGAAGGTTATGAATTCGGGCGGGCGGCGAGCCGGGCCGTGAGCGTGGCCAGTTCCTCGCGCAGCGCGTCCTGGGTGTGGGCGAGGTCGGCCAGCGCCTTTCTGGCCTCGGTGAGCTCGGCGACGAGCTGGGACAGCTGGGCCTCGGTACGGCGCTCCATGGCCGCCGCCCGCTCGAAGCGCTCGACGAACCAGGAGGCGATGGCCGCGGTGACCACGCCGAGCAGCGCGATGCCCGCGATCATCAGGCCCGTGGCCACCAGCCGCCCCTCCGGCGTCACCGGGAAGCGGTCGCCGTAGCCGACGGTGGTCATGGTGGTGAGCGACCACCACAGGGCGTCGCCGATGGTCTTGATGTTGCCGTCGGGGCTGGCGCGTTCCACTTCCAGGACGGCGACGCTGCCGACCGCGGCCATGAACAGGGCGGTGCCGGTCACGTACACGACGGCGCGCAGGCGCAGCGGAAGCCGGACCCGCTCGGCGACGACCTGCAGGAGCAGCAGCGCCCGCAGCAGCCACAGCGGACGCAGCAGGGGGAGCAGGACGACGAGGAGGGAGGGGATGTTCCTGAGCACGAAGCGCAGGCGGCGCGGCGCGAGCGCCAGGCGGATCAGGTAGTCGGCGGTGAACAGGCACCACGCGACGACCTGGACGTACCACAAGACGGTGTGCGCGGCGGGGGAGAGCCCGGGCACGAGAACGGGGATCGCCCAGCTGAGGAGGAACCCCGCGCCGATGACGACGAGCGCCGCGCTGGTGCGGCGCTCCCAGGAGGTCAGCCGGTCCATGCCGACAGTCTGGGGCACGACCGCCCCGCTTGACCTCCCCCCTTATCGGGGGATTTGGTCGCGGGACATCGGAAACCCCGGCTAAAGTACTGCCGACGCCTTGATCGGCCTCACTCCGGGAGCGATCCCGTGGTGAGGCCGATTTTCGTTGCTTCTGACTCCGGGGTCACATCCGCGCCACCTGCGGCGCCTAGCGTTTCGGCCCAGGGTGGGGAAGTTTCGGACCCCTTCGAGGCGTTATGCGGTGGTATGGAGCGGCATGAGGACCCCCGACCTCTCAGGAAACGGGGCGTCCACTAAAATTGGTCCGTTCTTTGTGGTATTTCCGGACTTTGTGCCCGATGTGGCGATATTGGAGGGTGTGGCATGACGACGGCTGCCCTGCAGACCGTGTTGACCGTTCCCAAGCGTTTCCGCGGGCCCGAGGGCGTCGCCAACGGCGGCTGGATAGCGGGCACCATGGCGGAGGCTCTGAACGGCGGGCGATCAGCCGTCGAGGTCACCCTCCATGCCCCCACGCCCCTGGAGACCGAGCTGCGGCTGGAGCACGTGGCCAACTCCGTGTCCCTCTCGCACGGCGACAAGCTGCTCGTCGAGGCCATCCCGGTGGCCGAGGACCTGGAGGGGCCCGGGTTCGTTCCGTTCAACGACGCCGCCCGCGCCGAGGCCGGGTTCGTCGGCCTGCGGGCGCACCCGTTCGCCGAGTGCTTCGCGTGCGGGCTGCGTGAGCCGGGCGACGGCCTGCGCATCTTCCCCGGCCCGGTCGAGGGCACGGACCTGGTGGCCGCCGGCTGGCGGGTGCCGTTCACGGTGACGGGCGAGGACGGGGTGCCCGCCTCGATCATCGGCGCCGTGCTCGACTGCATCACCGGCTGGGCGCACTTCGGGCCCGGCGAGACCGCCCTGCTGGGGCGGCTGGCCGTGCAGATGCACCGGCCGGTGCGCGCCGGTGGCCGGTATTCCGTGGTGGCCCGCCCGACCGGCCGCGACGGGCGCAAGATGTACGGCCAGAGCGCCATCTACGAGCTGGACGGCACGCTGGTCGCGGCGGGGCTCGCCACCTGGATCGCTCCACGCTGACCGCTGCCGGACGCCCTCTGAGCATCGCGCGCTCAGGGGGCGTCCGGCCGTCCGGAGCCGTGAGGCGCGCTCAGGCCGGCGAGGTGAGCCGGTCCACGACGGTCGCCGCGCAGCGGTCGTCGAACATGATCGTGTAGTGGTTGCAGTCGGGCAGCACCTCGTCCCGCAGCCCCGGCAGCCGCGCCGTCCACGGGGCGGTCAGGTCGTCGGGGAGCATGCCGACGTCCTGGTTCAGCAGCCCGCGCGGCGCGCGCAACAGGAACAGCGGCGCCTTGACGGCCTCCAGCGCGGCCCCTGCCTCGTCCTGCCGCGTGTTCAGCCACCGGCCGTCCTCCAGCACGGCCTCGCCCACGGCCCGCGACCTCAGCGCGCCCTCGGGGCCCGTCAGGTCGTATCGGACATATGCCTCGATGTCGTCGGTCCAGTGGCCGGCGAAGGCCGGATGGCCCTTGAAGAAGTCGACGTACGCCTCCGCCGTCGGGTACGTCTGCCGCAGCCTGGCCAGCGCCGGCCCCAGCGTGGCCGCCAGCGCCGCCTCCGCGTCGACGCCCTCGGGCAGCGGCGGGAACGGGATCCCGCCGTCGACCAGCACCACACGTGCGAAGTCGCGCTTGGCGGCGGCCAGCACGGCCACGTACGCGCCCATCGAATGCCCGGTCAGCACCGTGTCCGGCCCGGCGCCCACGTGGTCGGCGACGCGCAGCACGTCCTCGGCGTGCCGCGGCGGGCCGTACGGGCCGGGGAGGGCGGCGCTGTGACCGCGCCCGCGCAGGTCCATCGCGACCAGCGACCACCCTTCGGGCAGCCGCCGCCCCACCGTGCCCCATGCCATCAGCGAGGCGGTGATCCCGTGCACCGCGATGATCATTCGTGGCCCGGTACCGAACGTGGCGATCCGCAGCCCATCGACCTCGTCGAGTCTCATGGCCGGATCCTAAGGGCAGACCTTCCGGTACGGCGCACCGGTCACGTACCGCCCCATCCGGCGGCGCTGAGCGGCTTCCCCGCGCGGGCGCACACCGCCCCTGCTCGGGCCCGTCGCGCAACACCCCCAGATCCGCCCGGCGGCCAAGCCGGACAGCGGCACCCGCCCGTCGCGCGTGGCCGCCGGCGCCATGTACGTCGGGCGTTCCCGTCACCAGCCCGGTCGCGGTCAGCGACATCTCCGCCGTCCTGGCGAGGCCGAAGCCGATCACGCGCGGGCGATGTACGGCTTGGGCTCCTCCAGCCGCGCCTCGATCGCTTCGGCCGTGCAGAAGGAGGCCACCCGCTGTGCCGCGGACGCCTCCCGCCAGGTGCGCGGCCCGTGCAGCACCTTGATCGCCGCCCGCCGGCCGCTCCCCGCGTACGCTTCGCAGACGACGCCCTGGCCTCCGAGCCGGCCGGCCAGGAGTCCCCGAGCCGCTGGGCGGCGTCCTCGGGCCACATGTCCACGGCGTGTTGGATGAGCAGGATGATGCGGAAATTCCGGATAAATTACCCCATATGCGCATTACCGTGATCGAGCACGAGGCCGGTGCAGGGCTGGGTTATCTCGGCGGCTGGCTGGGGATGGCCTGCGACGTCGTGCGGCCGTATCTGGGTGAGGAGATCCCCGAGCGGGCCGCGGACGGCCTCATCGTGCTCGGCGGCGCGGCCGCCGCGTGGGAGGACGAGCGCAGCCCCTGGCAGCCCGCCACCCGCGACCTGCTGCGCCGCGCCGTGGACGAGGCCACGCCGACGCTCGCCATCTGCCTGGGGGCGCAGCTGCTCACCATGGCCTGCGGCGGGACGGTGGAGCGGGGCGACGGCGGCCTGGAGGTGGGCGCGTGCGAGGTGGTCGCCTTGCCCGCCGCCGCCTCCGACCGGCTGCTGTCGGGCGTCGGCACGGCACCGGCCATCCAGTACCACCAGGACGCCATGACCCGGCTGCCCGACGGGGCGGTGCCCTTGATGACCGGCTCCCGATACCCGAACCAGGCCTACCGGCTCGGGGAGGCCGCCTGGGCGGTCCAGTTCCATCCCGAGGCCACCCCGGAGATCTTCGCCGCCTGGACCGCCGAGTCCGGGCTGGAGGGGGCCGGCGAGCTGAACGCCGGGGTCAAGGCCGCCGAGCCCGCCCTGATCGCTACCTGGCGCCCGGTGGCGCAGGCCTTCGCCGACGTGGTGCGGGCCGCCCGCCCTTGAGCCCGCCGTCCGTGCGGCGGGGTCTCGTCAGGGCGTGTGCCAGGGCGTGCACGCCCCCCAGCAGCAGCGGGAACGCCACCAGTGCCGCCTGCGCCGCGGGTCCCGAACGCACCGGGACGCCGGCGGACCGCAGGCGGCGCCACGCCCACACCGAGAACGGGATCACGACCACGGGAGCGGTCGCCGCGCCCGGCGTGTAGCCGCGCGTCACGGCCGCCTGGGCCAGGTGCACCACCCCGTGCGCCCCGAACCCCGCCAGCGCCGCCTGGAACGCCGCGCTCCGCCCGCCGGTGCGCGCCCCCAGTGCCGCCGCCCCCGCCATGACGCCGCCCATGAGCCCGATGGCCACGTTCACGTGCCGCTGCGACACCTCCAGCCGCTCCCACGGCACCCACGGGAGCCGCTCCTCCAGCCGGGGCCGCGCGGTCCGCGTCCACCGGGCCATGGTCGCCAGCTCCTCCGCGTCGTGCAGGGCCCAGGCGGCGAGCAACCCCCACGTCACCGTCCAGGGAACCCGCGACACGTCCGCGTCCTGCGTCGACCGCGCACTTCTTCGTTCCACCTCGACCCCCGAGCACAGAAATACAACGCAACGTTGCGTTGTATGCTACGGCGGTCCACGCGATCCCTGTCAAGATGGAGGGGTGCCCAGGATCGAATCCACCGCCGCCCGGCTCGCCAAGCTCGGCTTCGCCGACGGCGCCAGGGCCGCCCAGCTCGTCGGCAGGGCGGGCGCGGAACTCGACGACGTCCTGGAGTCCCTGGTCGACGTCGCCGACCCCGACCTGGCGCTCGTCTCCCTGACCCGCCTGGCCGAGCGTGAGCCGGCCGTGCTCGACGGCCTCCGCCAGGACCCGGACCTCAAGGCCAGGCTGCTGGCCGTGCTCGGGGTCAGCGCCGCCCTGGGCGAACACCTCGTCCGCCACCCCGCCCAGCTGGCGCGACTGGCCGAGCCGGGCTTGGGGGAGGCGCGGGCCGAGCTGCTGAGCGCGGTCGGCGCCGAGCCGGACGCGGCCGAGCCGGTCGCCACCGCGCCGGACGCCGTGGTGGCGCTGCGGGTGGCGTACCGGGGGAGGCTGATGCACCTGGCGGCGCGCGACCTGACCGGGCAGGCCACCCTGCAGGAGGTCATGGCCGAGCTGTCCGACCTCGCGGGCGCCGCGCTGGAGGCGGCGCTGGCCATCGCACGGGCGGAGGTGGACGCCGCCCACGTACGCCTGGCCGTGATCGGCATGGGCAAGTGCGGCGCCAGGGAGCTCAACTACATCAGCGACGTAGACGTGATCTTCGTGGCCGAGCCGCGCGAGGGCGCCGACGAGGACAAGGCCCTGCGCGCCGCGACCCGGCTGGCCCAGGCCATGATGCGGGCCTGCACCGCGACCACGCCCGAGGGCTCCCTGTGGGAGGTCGACGCGGGCCTGCGCCCCGAGGGGCGGTCCGGGCCGCTGGTGCGCACGCTCGGCAGCCACCTGGCCTACTACCGGCGCTGGGCCAAGACGTGGGAGTTCCAGGCGCTGCTCAAGGCCCGGCCGGTGGCGGGCGACCTGGAGCTGGGCGCGGCCTACGTCGAGGCGGTCAACGACATGGTGTGGTCGGCGGCCACCCGCGAACGCTTCGTCGAGGACGTCCAGGCCATGCGCCGCCGGGTCGAGGCCCACGTGCGCGCGGAGGGGGAGCGGCAGCTCAAGCTGGGCCCCGGCGGGCTGCGGGACATCGAGTTCGCGGTGCAGTTGCTGCAGCTCGTGCACGGGCGGCTCGACCCGCTGCTGCGCCGCCGGGCCACGTTGCCCGCGCTGGCGGCCCTCTCCCGAGGCGGGTACGTCGGCCGCGACGACTCCAAGAGCCTGGCGGAGGCGTACTCGTTCCTGCGCCAGGTCGAGCACCTGCTGCAGCTGCACCGGCTGCGGCGCACCCACATCGTGCCGACCGGCGAGTCCGACCTGCGCAGGCTCGGCCGGGCGCTCGGCATGCAGACCGACCCGATGGGCGAGTTCACGGCCCGGTGGCGGCGGCACGCGATGGAGGCGCGGCGGCTGCACGAGAAGCTGTTCTACCGGCCGCTGCTGCAGGCCGTGTCGCGGCTGCAGGAGTCGGAGGCGCGGCTCTCGCCCGCCGCGGCCGAGGCCAGGCTGAAGGCGCTCGGCTACGTCGATCCCCCCGGGGCGCTGCGCCACATCGCCGCCCTGACCACGGGGGTGTCCAGGCGGGCCGCGATCCAGCGCACGCTGCTGCCGGTCATGCTCGGCTGGTTCGCCGACACGCCCGATCCGGACGCGGCGCTGCTGGGGTTCAGGCAGGTCAGCGACAAGCTGGGCAGCACGCCGTGGTATCTCCGGCTGCTGCGCGACGAGACGGCCGTGGCCGCCAGGATGGCCCGCGTGCTGGGCAGCAGCCGCTACGCCACCGGCCTGCTCATGCACGCGCCCGACGCGATCACCATGCTGGGCTCGGACGAGGAGCTGGCCGTGCGGCCGGTGGAGTCGCTGCTCGGCGAGGCGTCCGCCGCGGTGTCCAGGCATGCCGGCACCCCCGAGACCGCCGTCGCCGCCGTGCGGGCGCTGCGCAGGAAGGAGCTCTTCCGCACGGCGGTCGCGGACATCTCCGGCCTGATCGACATCGAGACGGTCGGCGCCGCGCTGTCGTCGCTGACCGACGTGACCCTCCAGGCGGCCCTCGACGCGGCGCTCGGCAAGGCCGCGAACGTCACCTCGTTCGCGATCATCGCCATGGGGCGGCTCGGCGGCATGGAGTGCTCCTACGCCAGCGACGCCGACGTCATGTTCGTCCACTCGCCCCTGCCGGGGGTTGGGGAGCGCGAGGCCACGGACGCCGCGTTCGCCGTCGCCAACGAGCTGCGCAGGCTGCTGTCGCTCCCCGCGCCCGACCCGCCCCTGATCATCGACCCCGACCTGCGGCCGGAGGGGCGTCAGGGCCCGCTGGTGCGCACGCTGGCCTCCTACCGCGCCTACTACTCGCGCTGGTCGTCGCCGTGGGAGTCGCAGGCGCTGCTGCGGGCCAGGTTCTCGGCCGGCGACGCCGAGCTGGGCGCCGCATTCGTCGCCATGATCGACGAGCTGCGCTACCCGCCGGGCGGGCTGCACGACGACGCCGTCAGGGCGATCAGGCGGCTCAAGGCCCGCATGGAGGCCGAGCGGCTGCCGCGCGGCGCCGACCCCGGCCTGCACACCAAGCTCGGCCCCGGCGGGCTGTCCGACGTGGAGTGGGTGGCCCAGCTGCTGCAGTTGCGGTACGCGGGCACGGTGCCGTCGCTGCGCACCACGCGTACGCTCGACGCCCTGCGCGCGGCCGTGGCCGAGGGCCTGCTGGCGCCCGCCGACGAGGCCGTGCTGGCCGAGGCGTGGCGCTTCGCCTCCCGCATCAGAGACGGGATCATGCTGGTCAAGGGCCGTCCCGGCGACAGCGTGCCGCGCGACGCGAGCGGGCGCAAGCTGATCGCCCAGACGCTCGGCTACCCGCCGGACGGCTCCGAAGACTTCCTCGACGACTACCGCCGCGTGACCCGCCGCGCACGCCTCGTCATGGATCGAGTCTTTTACGAATGAGAAACCTGCGAAGCGGACTGCCGCCACGGCGTCGACCCCACGACGACGGTGGGGCGGCAGTCTGAAGAGCAGGTTTCTTGTTCGCCCGGGGGTTGATCAGGCCCGGCCCACCGGTGTATCAAGGCGCGGTGTTATCCGTTTACGTGGACCTGGCCCTCGGCCTGGTGGTGTCGTTCCTGCTGCTGTCGCTGCTGGTGAGCGGGCTCAACGAGGCGGTCGTCCGGCTGCTGTCCATCCGCAGCAAGTTCCTGTGGGCCTACCTCAGGGACACCCTGGACGGCGCCGGCAAGACCGGATCGTGGCTGCCCGCCAAGGTGCGGGACGTCTTCACGAGGCTGCCGTTCCTGCACGACCCGCGGCCCCGCTACAGCAAGCTGCCCGCGCCGGCCGAGCCCGGCGGCCTCCCGGACCCCGAGGCCAGGGAGGACGACTCCGTGATCACGCTGCTCTACGAGCGGGTCAGGGAGATCGACCACGCCAAACGGGGCAGGACCAGCATCGCCAACATCCCGCCCGGCCGGTTCGCGGTGGCGGTGATGGAGCTGGCGGCGGGGGAGGACGGCGACGTCGACCGGTTCCTGGCCAAGCTGAAGGCCATCGACAGCCCCCTGTACGGCCACCTCAAGGGCATCTGGGAGACCGCCCAGCGCGACCTCGACCGGTTCAGGCAGGGTGTCGAGACCTGGTTCGACGGCGAGATGCAGCGGCTGACGATGCTGTACAGGCGCTACGTCAAGTGGGTCGTCGCCGTGCTCGGCCTGGCGGTGACGCTGCTGTTCACGATGGACGGGTTCGAGTACGCCAAGACGCTGCTGCGCGACAACGCCTTCCGCGCCTCGGTGACGGCGGTGGCGGAGGCGGGGCCTGACGCGTACAACGAGCTCAAGGCCCGTTGCACCGGGGAAGACCCGATGCCGTGCGTCACCGAGACGCTCAGCCAGCCCGCGCTGGTCAAGATGATGAGCCAGGCGCTGGTCAGCGTGTCGATCCCGGAGCAGGGCGAGCCGAGCATGCACTGGAACGGCGGCCTGTGGTGGGACCGGATCAGCACGCCGAGCCACTGGCCGGGCTTCCTGCTGACGTACGTGGCGCTGCTGTTCGGCGCGCCGTTCTGGTGGGACGTGTTCCGCCGCATCACGGGGATCAAGAGCAGGCGCTGAGCCTAGTATCGTGATCGGCGCGGCGAAGCGCCGCCACGATGACGGGGGTGACCGTGCGTTTCCAGCATTCGGGCGACATCTGGCGGGATTTCCCCGAGCTCGTTCCCGGGGTGATCGTCGCGCGCGGCATCACCCGAGACGTCTCCGCGGACGACCGGCTGGCGACGTACGGCGAGATCGCCGCCAAGCGGCTCGCCACGGCCTCAGAGGGGGAGCTGCCGGAGATCCAGGCGTGGCGGCGGGCGTTCTCCAAGATGGGGCTCAAACCCACCCAATACCGCTGCGCCTCGGAGTCGCTGCTGCGCCGCTTCAGGAAGGAAGGCGCCCTGCCCCGCCTGCACCCCCTGATCGACCTGTGCAACGCGGTCTCCATCGCGTACGCGATCCCGGTCGCGGTGTTCGACCTCGCCGAGATCGCCGGATACATGGAGGTCCGATACGCGACCGGCGACGAGACCTACCTGACCTTCTCCGGCGAGACGGAGCACCCGTCCGCGGGCGAGGTGATCTTCGCCGACGCGGCAGGCGAGGCGCACGCCCGCCGCTGGACCAACCGCCAGAGCGGCCGCTCGGCCGTCCGCGACACGACCGCCGACGTCCTGATCGTCGCGGAGGCGCTCCACGGCACCGCCCAGGACGACGTCGCGTCCCTCATCGCCACGCTCTCCGACGAGCTGACCGCCCTCTGGCAGGCGGCCCCCAGGTCGGCGATCCTCAGCCCGTCGGCGCCCGCCTTCACGACGTGATGCCGTACATGATCGCCCCGGCCAGCGCCTCGGCCTGATCGGCGGGGGAGAACAGCTCCGGGCAGGCGAGCCAGGTGGCGGCGGTCCCGTTCACGGCGGTGATGATCGCCAGGGCGGCCGTCTCCGCCGGCAGCCCCTCGCGCAGCCCGGCCCCGTCGAGCAGCCCCGTCAGCCCGCGCTTCCAGCCCTCCATCATGATCTGCTTGTCCCGCAGCCCGGACTCCAGCTCCGGGAACCCCTCGGCGCTGCGCATCGAGAGCGCGAACGCCTCCCGCAGGGTCGCGTCCCGCTCCAGCGCGGTGAAGAAGGCCACCAGGAACCGCCGGACCCGCTCCAGCACCGGCCCGTCGCCGTCGAGCACACCCCAGACGGGCGCGGCGGCCTCCGCCCACAGCTCGCCGATCGTGGCGAGGTAGAGCGTGGCCTTGTCGTTGAAGTGGTGGTACGCGGCGCCCCTCGTCACCCCGGCCCGCTCGGCGATGCCGGCGAGCGTGGCGGCGGCGTAGCCCCGCTCGGAGAAGACGGCCAGCGCGGCCCGCAACAGCGCCTTCCTCGTCTCCGCCGCCTCCTCGGCCGTTCGTCGCATGACCCAACTCTTTCATACATGCGCGCACGTATGCTTGCATACATTCATGCATGTATCTAATCGGCTGATCTTCAGGGACGTGCGGGTGTTCACCGGGGACACGACGCTCAGATCGGCGAACGTCGCCGTCTCCGGCGCCGTCATCCTGTCCGTGGGGGAGGCGCCGCCCCCGCCCGTCTCCGGCGACGAGGTGATCGAGGGGCGCGGGCGGACCCTGCTCCCCGGCCTGATCGACGCCCACGCCCACGTCTTCCCCGGCGACCTCGAGCAGGCCGCGCTGTTCGGCGTCACGACGGTCCTGGACATGATGGCCGACCCCGCCCAGGCCGGCTCCTTGCGCGGGGCGGCGGGGGCCGACTTCCGCACCGCGGGCACCGCCGCCACCGTCCCCGGCGGCTACGGCTGGTACCTCGTGGACATGGGATACCTGCCGCCGTTCCCGACCCTCGTGACGCCGGACGAGGCGGACGCGTTCGTGGAGAACCGGTTCGCGGAGGGCTCCGACTACCTCAAGATCCTCCTGGACGACGGCTCCACGACCGGCATGCCCACCCCCTCCATGGCTGGGGAGACGGCCGCCGCGCTCGCGGCCGCGGCCCACGACCGGGGCAGGCTCGTCGTCGCGCACGCCCTCACCGCCGAGACCGCCTGCCAGGCCGTGCGGGCGGGCGCGGACGTGCTCGGGCACGTGTTCGTCGACCGCCCGGACCCTTCGCTCGCCCATGAACTGGGGGAGACCGCGGTGGTGCCCACCCTGGCCGTGCTGGGCCAGTTGTTCGGCCCGGGCACGGGAGGCAAGGCGCTGGCGGCTGATCCGCGGGTGTCGCCGTACCTGACCGAGGGCTCCCGCCGGATGCTCACCATGGGCCCGTTCCCGCTGGGCGAGGGCGCCCGCCACGACCTCGCCACGGCGACCCGCACGGTCGCGGAGCTCCGGGACGCGGGCGTGACCCTCCTCGCGGGCTCCGACGCCTCCAACGCCGGCACCGCCCACGGCGCGACCCTCCATCAGGAACTTGCCCTGCTCGTCGCGGCCGGCCTCACCCCGCGCGAGGCCCTCGCCGCCGCCACGTCCGCCCCCGCCGACCGCTTCGGACTGCACGACCGCGGCCGCGTCGCCCCCGGGCTGCGGGCCGACCTCCTGCTGGTCGATGGCGACCCCACGGCGGACATCGACTCGACGCTCGATATCGCGGGCGTGTGGCTGGCAGGCCACCGCCTGCCGGGCAGATGACCAAGGGATCAGTGGTGATGGCGCGGTTCCGTGAGGCCTGGAGCCGCGACCGGTCGTCATGCCGCCGTCCGGCATCGACGACATGAGGAAGCTCTGTGGTGATCGGGTGCAGCAGGCCGCCTCTAACAAAACTTTTGTTAGAGTGGGGCTGTGGTCGACGACATTGAGACAGCCGGTACGGATCCTACGGTCTCCGTTTCGATCTCATTCCATTCCAGCGTCATCGAGTCGGTTCGCGAGCGTGTCGGCAAACGTGGCGTGTCGCCGTACGTGGAGGCCGCCGTCCGACGGCAGATCGAGCGCGACAACCTGGCCGCTCTCATCGGAGCGAACGAAGAGATCCACGGTCCGCTCACCGCAGCGGAGATCCAGGCGGCTCGGGAAGAGATGCACGGACTCGGTAGCCACGGCGAGGTGGCGTGAGCGGCGCATGGATCCTGGACAGTGAAGCCCTTTCGCTGTACCTGCGAGCCGATCGCAAGATGACGGCCCGGCTCGCCGCGGCTCTCGAAGACGATATTCGCGTCGTGATCAGCGCCGCCACGATCGTTGAGGTGGATCACGACAAGGTTCATTTCGCGCGGCTGGCCTGGACGCTGTCCAGGCTCACCGTGGAACCACTCACCAAGAATCTTGCCCGACGGGCGTCAGACCTGCTCAAATCCGCAGGTCTGCAGGGCCATAAATACGCCATCGACGCCATGGTCGCCGCGACGGCAACCGCAGTCTCCGACAAGCCCGTTACGATCTTAACGTCCGACCGGGACGATATGGAAAAAATCCTCGGAGAGTTTTTGGATCGTTCCAGTCTAGAATGCGACGCTGACCGCTCCGAAGTCAAGGTCTTTCCAGTCTGACTGCCGAAAGGCCTATGGCCTCGCCCAGGTAGGGCGAGGCCACGGGCTGAACCGATCTGGCGTCGCCAGTCGGCTCCTGTGCTCGGAGTCCGTCTTCCTAGACGTCGTAGTAGAGCTCGAACTCGTGCGGGTGCGGGCGCAGCCGGATCGGGTCGACCTCGTTCTCCCGCTTGTAGGAGATCCACGTCTCGATCAGGTCGGGCGTGAACACGCCGCCCTCGAGCAGGTAGTCGTGGTCCTCCTCCAGCGCGTTGAGCACGTCGGTGAGCGAGCCGGGCACCTGCGGGATGTTGCGGGCCTCCTCCGGCGGCAGCTCGTAGAGGTCCTTGTCGACCGGCTCCGGCGGCTCGATCTTGTTGCGGATGCCGTCGATGCCCGCCATCAGCATGGCCGAGAACGCGAAGTACGGGTTGCAGGACGGGTCCGGAACGCGGAACTCGATGCGCTTGGCCTTCGGGTTGGAGCCCGTGATCGGGATGCGGACGCAGGCCGACCGGTTGCGCTGCGAGTAGACCAGGTTGACCGGCGCCTCGTAGCCCGGCACCAGGCGGTGGTAGGAGTTGACCGTCGGGTTGGTGAAGGCCAGCAGCGACGGGGCGTGCTTGAGCAGGCCGCCGATGTAGTAGCGGGCCGTGTCCGACAGACCGGCGTAGCCGACCTCGTCGTAGAAGAGCGGCGAGCCGTCCTTCCACAGCGACTGGTGGCAGTGCATGCCCGAGCCGTTGTCACCGAAGATCGGCTTCGGCATGAACGTCACCGTGTGGCCGTACTCCAGGGCCGTGCTCTTGATGACGTACTTGTAGAGCATGAGGTTGTCGGCGGTCTTGAGCAGCGTGCCGAACTTGAAGTCGATCTCCGCCTGACCGGCGGTGCCGACCTCGTGGTGCTGCATCTCGACCTCGATGCCGCACTCGATGAGGTTGCGCACCATCTCCGAGCGCAGGTCGGTGAAGTGGTCCATCGGCGGGACCGGGAAGTAGCCGCCCTTGTAACGCGGCTTGTAGCCGAGGTTGCCGCCCTCGGTCGCCTTGCCGGTGTTCCAGGCGCCCTCGATGGAGTCGATGTAGTAGTAGCCGGCGTTCTGCTTCGTCTCGAAGCGGACGTCGTCGAAGATGTAGAACTCGGCCTCGGGGCCGAAGTAAACCGTGTCGGCGATCCCGGTGCCCTTGAGGTATTCCTCCGCCTTGCGCGCCACGTTGCGCGGGTCGCGGCTGTAGGCCTCACCGGTCAGCGGGTCGTGCACGAAGAAGTTGATGTTGAGCGTCTTGTGCTGGCGGAACGGGTCCACCACGGCGCTGGTCGGGTCGGGCAGCAGAAGCATGTCGGACTCGTGGATCGCTTGGAAGCCGCGGATCGACGAGCCGTCGAACATGAGTCCGTCGGTGAAGACGCTCGCGCTGAAGCTCTCAACCGGGAAGGTGAAGTGGTGCGTCGTCCCCGGCAGGTCGGTGAACCTGACATCGACGAACTGCACCCCTTCGTCACTGATGAACTTCAGGACGTCGTCGGCGGAGTTGAACACTCTCGAACCTCCCTGGGGACCGGTCATCATGACGACGCTAGGGCTCGGCGGTTTCCGTCCGGTGTCTCGATTGTTTCGCACATGTTACGCAGCGTCAGGTGTCCTGCGAGGCCGAACACCCGTGGCCGCCGTCCGGCTCCTCCAGCACGTACGGGTCCGCGGGTACTCCGGTGGGCGTCACTCCGTCCAGAGGCGAATCCTCGTAGAACGGGTGGATGTAGCCGTCGTCGATGCCGCAGTGGGCGGGTGTCGCGCTCGCGACCCAGCCCTGCACCCACACCACGAGCCGGCCGGAGTCGTGCCACAGTCGCACGCTGCCGCTGGGCTGGGTGACCACCCTCACCGCGGTGTCGGGCCGGCCGGGCCGGTGCACCGCGTAGACGACCACGTGATTCAGCTTCACCTCCACCCCGCGCAGTCCGTCCTCCTCGAACGTGCCGAGTGTGACCCGGCCCTTCACCTTGATCACGTCGGTGATGAGCTCGGCCGTTCCGGGGGCGAAGCTGTTCACGAAGTGCCGCGTGGGATGCTTGGCGTCGTTCAGCTCGTCGCGGAACCAGCCGCGCTGCTCGCGATCCAGGAGTTGCGCGAAGGCGTCCGGATCGCGGCCGAGCAGCGTCTTCTTGTCGAGGTAGGCGGCGACCAGCAGCTTACGGGTCCGCTCCAGCCCCTTGAGCACGTCCTTCTTCGACAGCCCGCCCAGCGCCCTGGGCTCGGGCATGGTGAACCCGGCGGCCCCCTCTGCCCAGCTCTCGGCCGGTGACCCCGCGAACGGATCCCGTGTCACATCCGCCTCCTGAGGCGGGGTCTCCTCGATCACCGGCATGGTGTCCTCGGGTATCGAGCCGTCGGCCGGGCTGTAGCCGGTGTACCGGCGTGAGAAGTCCGAGGGGGCCAGCAAGTCCGGGCGGAAGGTGAGAACGAGGCCCGCCGCGGCGATCACCGCCGTGATCGTGGCCATCGCGATCCAGGCCCGTCCGACCTTCCGCCGAGGTGCGTGCTCGTAGGCCGATAAGCGTTCGGAGGGCGATAAGCGGTCCTGGCGCCGTCTTCGAGCCGTGCGCCGCGCTTCCTTCGCCCCCTTGACCGCCGACGCCCGCATCCTGCGCCGCTCCTCGTCTTCGATCTGCGCGACGAGCTCGTTGAAGCGCTCATCAAGGTCATCCCCGTGTGGCATGGCGTACATCTTGGCCGCCCCGCGACGCGGTTGGGTCACAATTCCGACCGGCCTGCCGTGCGGATACCGTTGATGGCATGAGCAGCAAGCAGCCTCGGTGGACACAGACGTGGCTCGGCGGGGTCCGATCCGCCGGGGTCGATCTCGGGTATCCGGGGGAGCGCCTGGGGCTGCCCGAGGAGGGCAGCGGGTCGATCGCCGGGTGGGGGCGCAGGATCGGCGCGCTGGTCATCGACTGGATGATCTGCACGTGGGTCGTCGTGCAGCTGCTGCTCAGGATGAACCCGGCCGAGACGCCGTGGGCGCCGGTGGCGGTGTTCGCGGTCCAATACCTGATCCTGGTCGGCTTCATGGGGCAGACGTTCGGGCACCGGCTGATGGGCGTCAGGGTCGCCGCGATGGACGGCGGCGACCCGCGGTGGTTGCCCGTGCTGGTGCGCACCGTCCTGCTCTGCCTGGCCGTGCCGGCCCTGATCTGGGACCGCGACCACCGCGCTCTGCACGACCGCGCGTCCAACACGATGGTCGTCCGCATGTGACCCGCTAGTGAGAAAACCATACCGGGTTCAAAAATATACTCGGTACGGTTTATGCTGTCCGCATGATGATGGCGGGCCTGAGGGAGCGGAAGAAGGAGCAGACGCGGCGGCGGATCGCCGAGGTGGCGCTGCGGCTGTTCGACGAGCGCGGCTACGACGCCGTGACCGTCAACGAGATCGCCGAGGCGGCCGGGGTCGCCAAGGTGACTCTGTTCACCTACTTCCCGACCAAGGAATGCCTGGTCACCGACGGGGTGGCGGACGACCTGGCGGCGATCGTGGCCGGGCGCGGGGAGGGGCGGTCGCCGCTCGCCGCCCTGCGCGAGCACTACCGGTCGATGGCCACGCGGGGCGTGGGCGAGGCGGACGTCGAGGCGTTGCAGGCCAAGGTGCGCGTGATCGCTTCAACCCCGGCGCTGATGGGCGCCCTGCACGCGGTGCGCATGGGCGAGCGGTACGACCTGGCCGCCGCGCTCGCCGAGGGGGGCGAGGACGATCTGACGGCGCAGCTCATGGCCGCGCAGATCACCGCCGTCATCACGACCCTCCAGGAGGCGTTCTTCCGGCGCGTCGCCGCGGGGGAGCCGCTGGAGGAGGTGGGCAGGCGCCAGTCGCGCGACGTCGAGCTCGCCTTCGATCTCCTGGAACACGGCCTCTCATCCAGAGAAGGGGAAAGATCGTGAGAAAGGGCATCAACTACGACACGGGGTTCCTGCCGGGCGACGACCTGTCCAGGAAGGCGTTCGACGCCGAGACCGTCGCCCGCAAGATGCGGGTGATCGCCGGCGACCTGCACTGCGAGGTCGTCAGGATCTCCGGTGGCGACCCCGGACGGCTCAGCGTCGCCGCCGAGCAGGCCGCCGCCGCGGGCCTGGAGGTGTGGTTCGCGCCGTTCCCCGTGGACCTCGACCAGGACGAGATGCTCGCGCTCTTCGCCGACGCCGCCCGGCGCGCCGAGGCCGTGCGCCGCTCCGGCGCCGAGACCGTGCTCGTGACCGGGTGCGAGATCACCGCCTTCGGCAACGGCTTCATGGAGGGCGAGACCTATCACGAGCGCCTGAACGCGTTGATGAACGGCGACATGGCCTGGTGGACCTCGCTGATGGAGGTCATGCCGCGCTTCAACGCCTACCTGGCGGAGGTCGCCGAGACGGTGCGGCCGCTGTTCGGCGGCCGGATCAGCTATGCGTCAGCGCCGTGGGAGCCGGTCGAGTGGGCGCCGTTCGACGTGGTGGGCGCGGACGCCTACCGCGCCTCCTACAACGCCGACACCTTCGTGGACGAGGTGCGCGCCCACTTCAAGCACGGTAAGCCGGTCGCGGTCACGGAGTTCGGCACCTGCGCGTACCGGGGAGCGGGCGAGCGCGGCGGCTCGGCGTGGGTGGTGCCCGACGGTGCGGTGTACGACGAGGGCGAGCAGGTGCGCTATTTCACCGAGCTGATGGACGTCTTCGAGAAGGAGGGCGTGGACACCGCCCTGTGGTTCACCTTCGCCGCCTACAACAGGACCGGCGACGCCGACATCGGCTCCTACGGCGTGGTGAGGATGCTCGACGACACCCGCTGGGAGCCCAAAGAGCTCTTCCACGCCATGGCCGCTAGGTACGCGCGCAGCTGAAGATCGCCGTGCCCGGGATGTGGCGGCCGCGCAGCGGGCTCCACCCGCCCCACACCCGCCCGTGCCCCTCCGGCCACTCCGGCTCCAGCAGCCCGGTGATCGTCAGCCCGGCGGCCACCAGCAGGGTGACCCAGTCGGCCATCGTCCGGTGGTGCTCGACGTACGTGACCGTGCCGTGGTCGTCCCGTTCTTCATAGGGCGTGCGGTCGAAGTAGGACCGGTCGGAGGTCAGCCCGCGCGGCCCGGGGTCGTCGGGGAACGCCCACCGGATCGGATGGCTCACCGAGAACACGAACCTGCCGCCCGGCCGGAGCACCCTGCGCACCTCGCGGAACACGGCGAGGGGATCGGCCACGAACGGCAGCGCGCCGAACGCCGAGCAGGCCAGGTCGAAGGCGGCGCCGGCGAACGGCAGCGACTCGGCGTCGGCCTGCACCACAGGGACGCGCAGCCCCGTCTCGAGGTCGATGCGCTGCGAGTGACGCAGCTGTCGGTGGGAGATGTCGAACGCCACCACCTCCGCCCCCTGCGTCACCAGCCACCGCGCGCACTGGGCCGCGCCGCAGCCGATCTCCAGCACGCGCCGCCCGCGCACCTCGCCGAGGAGGTGCGCGTCGGCCTCGTCCACGCCTTCCGGGCACCACACGAACCCGGTGTCACGCAGGAACTCGCCGTGCTCGGCCTGGTAGTCGTCGGCGTTGCCGTCCCACCAGCCGCGGTTGGCCCGCGCGGAGACAGAGATCACTAGCGCATCTTGGGGCCGCGCGGGATGCGGGCCCCCTTGGGCATCGGGCCCTTGGGCAGCGGCATGTTGCGCGGCAGCGAGCGCAGGCGGTCTTTGACCTCGTTGACGGCCGGCTTCTTCAGATTGCGCGGCAGCTTCATGATGTGGCGCTGCAGCTTGCCGAGCGGCACCTGCCCCTCGCCGTCACCGCACTGGATGTCGTAGATCTCGACGCCCAGCACCACCCGCGCGACCCGCTTCTTCTCGGCCGCCAGCATCTTGGCCACCCGGTTGCCCGGGCCCTCCGAGACCAGCACCACGCCCGGATGGCCCACGACGAGGTGGACGAGGTCCTGGTCGCGGTTGACCGCGATGGCCGGATTGACCTGCCAGTTGCCCCGCATGCCCTGCAGCACCGCGGCCGCGGCGCCGGTCTGGCCGTGCAGGATCGAGTATTGCGCCTTCTGCGCGAGCTGGCCGAACACCACCAGGCCGACGGTGAACGCGGCCAGGACGCCGATGAAGATCGAATACCACAGATAGTCCGTGACCAGGCCGATCACGACGACCACAGCCAGCGTGCCCACCGCGGAAAGGAAGACGGTCGGCATCCCCTTGGGGTTGGCCTGTTTGATGATCTGCGCGATCATGCGGAGCTGCTTGATGCGCCCCGGCTTCTCTGAGTCCTCGGACTTTGCCATGCTCTGAAGGATACAAACCAACTGGTGGAGTATGGAAAACGCGGCCCGGCGATTTCGCCGCCGGCTAGATCTTCATGGTGACGGACAGCCGCGGATCGGCCACATTGGGTCCCGCCACGATCGTGTGCTCGCCCTCGACCGTGCGCCAGCGGCCCTCCCACACCTGGAAGGAGCGTTCGGGCGGGAACACGGTGGTGACCACGGTTTCCCCCGGCCCCGCCTCGACCACGTCGAAGCCGACCAGCCGCCGATCCGCGCCGTCGGCGAGGTAGAACTGCACGACCTCCCGGCCCGGGCGGTCGCCGGTGTTGGTGACCGCCACCGTGACGGCGCCTCCGCCTGCGGTGATGGAGTCGTACGACCAGGTCGTGTACCCGAGGCCGTGCCCGAACCAGAACGCCGGCTCCGTCCCCGACCGCAGCCACGCCCGGTACCCGATGAACTCCTCCTCCTCGTACGGCACCGCCCCGTCCACGGGCGTCACGTTCACCACGGGACAGTGCTCCAGCCGGCGCGGCCACGTCGTGGGCAGCCGCCCGCCCGGCTCGGCGTCGCCGAACAGCACGTCGGCCAGCGCCGTCCCCGCCTCCTGCCCGGGGAACCAGACGAGCAGCACCGCCGCCACCTCGTCGATCCACGGCATCTCCACCGGCGAGCCCGCGTTGACCACGACCACGGTGCGCGGGTTGGCGGCGGCCACCGCGCGGATCAGCTCGTCCTGGCGCCCCGGCAGCCCGAGCCCGGTGCGGTCGAAGCCCTCGCTCTCCACCTCCATGGTGGTCCCGGCCACGACCACCGCCACGTCGCACTCCGCCGCCACGCGCACGGCCTCGGCCATGAGCGCCTCCTCGCCGGGGTTCGGGTCGGCGTGGCCGAGCGTGAAGGACACGAGCGCCATGCCCTTGAACGCGCCCACCGGGTGCGTGACGGCCAGCTCGTACGTCTCGCCCGCCGTCATCGGCACGGTCACCCGCCGTTCCGGCGGTGACAGGAACGCCGCCGGGTCGCCGTCCGGCAGGTCGATGACCTCGTCGAAGACGGTCGCGCCGTTCACGGTGAGCGTGAAGGAGCCCACGCCGGCGACCGACAGCTCGTGCTCGCCGGACACCCCGGGCGTGTACGTGGTCAGCAGCCGCACCGCCTGGAGCCGGTCGCCGTCCACGCCGGACGGCAGCTGGCCGATCCAGCGGGCCTCACTGGCCGGCAGCGGGTGCTCGGCAAGCACGCCGCCGTCCTCGTCCAGGAACCGGGCCCTGGCGGGAGACGCGATGGGCGCCAGGCGGATCCTGGGGTCGTGGCCGAGGGCGTACCTGACCTCGGCGCGCTCGCGCAGGCCCTCCAGGGGCGAGACGATCCGGTCGGGGTACACCTGGGCGCTGCCGCCGCCCATGACGCGGGCCTCGCTCGCCGCCGCACCGATCAGCGCGATGGTGGGAGCACCCCGGAACGGGAGGACGCCGTCGTTGGTCAGCAGGGTGAAGCTGCGTGCCGCCACCTCGTGCACGAGCGCCGGGCCGTCGACGAACTCGCGATCGACCGGCGCGGCGGGCGGCGAGCCGGGGACGCGCAGCGCCCCGACGCGCTCGGCCAGGCGCAGGATGCGGCGGACGCGGTCGTCGACGACCGACTCCGGCACGCGCCCCTCGCGCACGGCCGCCTCCAGCTTCCCGCCCCACGGGCCGTGCGGTCCCGGCATGGCCACGTCGGTCCCGCCCATGGCGGCGGCCTCGGTGGAGCGGACCGCCGTCCAGTCGGACACGACGCACCCGTCATACTCCCACTCGCCCTTCAGCACCCCGTGGACCAGCCCGGCGTGCTCGGTCATGGTGGTGCCGTTGACGCCGTTGTAGGCCGTCATGAGGGCCCACGCGCGCCCCGCCACCTGCTCGAACGGCCGCAGGTAGACCTCGCGCAGCGTCTTCTCGCTCACCTGCACGTCCACGGTGAAGCGGTCGGTCTCGAAGTCGTTGGCCACGAAGTGCTTGGGCGTGGCCGCCACGCCGCAGGACTGCACGGCGTCGACGTACGCGGCGCCCAGCTCGGCCGTCAGGTACGGGTCCTCGGAGAAGCACTCGAAGTGCCGGCCGCCGAGCGGGGAGCGGTGCAGGTTGAGCGTCGGGGCCAGCAGCACGTGCACGCCCTTGCGGCGCGCCTCCTGGCCGAGCAGGGACCCGGCGCTCCTGATCAGGTCGCGGTCCCACGTCGCGGCGAGCGCGGTGGGGCTCGGCAGCGCGATCGACGGGTCGGCGGAGCTCCACTGCTCGCCGCGTACGCCGATGGGGCCGTCGCTCATCACGATGCGGTCCAGGCCGATCTCGGGGATCGGGGGGAGGGACCACATGTCGGCCCCGGTGAGCAGCCGGATCTTGGTGCCGAGGTCCAGGCGGGCGATCAGGTCGTCGAAGTCCACCCGCACAGTCTCCACCAGAAAACCGACTGCTCAATAGGTTTGTTATCTTAGCGTTATTTATGAGGCGGACGCGAAGAACTCCAGCAGCTCGGGCGCCAGCGCCTCGACCGCCACGTCGTGCCTCTGGTCCTCCAGCACCCGCCGGACCGCGCCCGGCACCGCCGCCGCGACCGCCGCGCCCGCGTTCCGCATCCACGCGGGGCTGTCCTCGCCGTTGAGCACGAGCGTCGGCTGCACGATCGTCGTGAGCCGCGCGACCGGCAGCGCGTTGCCCGGCCCCAGCACGAAGGCCTCGTACGCCAGCGTGTGCGCGACCGCCTCGACCTCCGACCAGAACGGCTGCGCGCGCATCCCGGCCACGGCCGCCGCCGGCATCTCGACGGCCTCCACCATGAACCGCTCCACGGCCTCCGCCCGCTTCCCGGCCGCGACCAGCGCGGCCAGTTGCTCGGCGAAGTCGGGCGGCAGCGGGGGCGCGCCGTCGTCCACGTGGTACGGCGGCTCCCACAGCGCCAGCCGGACGATGCCCGGCAGCCGCACCGCGGCCTCCAGCGCCAGCGCGGCCCCGGACGAGCCGCCGAACACCATCGCCGGGCCGCCGGCCGCCGCCATGACGGCCGTCAGGTCCTCGATCTCCCGCTCGACGGCGTACGGCGGGGTGTCGCCGCTGTCGCCTCGGCCCCTGCGGTCATAGGAGCAGACGGTGAACCACGGCGCCAGGGCGCCCGCCACACCGGTCAGCGTGGGGTGCGCCCGGCCCATCATCGCCCCGGCGACCAGGACCACCGCCGGACCGGAGCCATAGGTGTCGCAGGCGATCGCGGTGCCGTCCGCGGAGATCACCGTGCCGCTCAGGACGCGGGCTGCACCAGGCACAGCGCCTCCCAGTGGTGACCGTCCAGGTCGGCGAAGCCGCGCTGGTATCTGACGCCGTCCTCGTGCTTCACGCCCGCCGGGGTGGCGCCGGCCGCCAGGGCCTTGTCGACCAGCTCGTCCACCTGCTGCGGATTCTCCATCCCGAGCACCAGGATCGCCTCGGTGGCCTTGGTGGCGTCGGCCACGTCCTTGGTGATGAAAGAGCCGAACACCGGCTCCTCCAGCAACATCACCTGCGTCTCCTGGTTGATGAACACCGACGCCATGCCCTCGGCCATGCCGTAGAACTCGAAGCCGAGCTCGGTGAAGAACTGCTTGGACCGGCTCAGATCCTTGACCGGCACGTTCACGAAGAGCTGCATTTCCCTGGTCCCTTCCGTCGATCATTTGGAACACCTTCAGTCTGCCGATCAAGGTGCTCGCCCGTCTTGGATCTGGGCGCCAGGTGGATTGACGTTCAGCGCACAGCGCCGGTGCGGCGGTATTCGGCGGGCGGCATGCCGTAGGCGCGCCGGAACAACCTGCTGAAATGCGCCGAGTCCGGCAGCCCCCATCGGGCGGCGATCGCGCTCACCGGCTCGTCGCCGCCCCGGGCCAGCTCGGCGCGGCAGCGCTCCAGGCGCCGCTGCCTGATCCAGGCGGCCACCGTGGTGTTCTCCGCCTCGAACAGGCGGTGCAGGTAGCGCACGGAGACGTGGTGGGCCGCCGCGACCTGGCCGGGGTCGAGATCGGGGTCGCCCAGGCGCTCCTCGATGAAGGCGTGGACGCGCAGCAGCAGCGTACGTTGCCGGGAGTCGGCCGGCAGCGCCCGTGCCAGCTCCAGCCGCTCGGCGACCGCGGCGCCGACCAGGTCCGTCACCACGGCCGACAGCCGGGCGGCGCTGCCGGGCGCGTACGTCTCGTGATCCGTGGCCACCCGGCGCAGCAGCGGCACGGCCAGCGCGCCGGCGCCGGACTCCGCGCCGATCGGGAGCGCGCTGAGCGTGGCGACGGCGTCGATCGGCAGGGCGAGCAGGTCGCGCGGGAAGCTGAACACGGCCAGCTGCACCGCGCTGTCGTAGGCCAGCTCGTAGGGCCGGGTGAAGTCGTAGATCGCGAACTCGCCCCGGCTGAGCTGGGTGGCGCGGCCGTCCTGGGCCAGTCGCGGGCTGCCGGAGATCGCCAGCACGACCCGGTAGAGGTCGGGGTTGTCGCGGCGGATCAACCCGGCGGTCCGGTGCACGCTGTGCGGCGTGGAGGTGCGCACCCGGCCGACGCCCACGGACCCGAGCCGGCCCATCTCGATCTCGCCGCGCAGTGGCGCGTCGGGGTCGATCCGCA
Organism: Nonomuraea sp. SYSU D8015; assembly: GCF_008065375.1. Lineage (GTDB taxonomy): Bacteria > Actinomycetota > Actinomycetes > Streptosporangiales > Streptosporangiaceae > Nonomuraea. The sequence continues at coordinate 229,508 of NZ_VJYI01000009.1, read as the reverse complement.
GGTCGAGCGGGCCGAGCGTGTCGCAGACGATGGTCTTCCACGCGTCGTGACGACGTTGGGCAGGCAGGTCACTCGTGCGGATCAAAACGGTCATCCGTCACCCTCCGTCGGCTGCGCCTGCCATGCTAGCGACGCCTCACATCACGCGAAAGCCGCTCGGCTCGCTCGCTCCGGACGCCGATCAGCAGGCGCAGGAGGCCGCGCCGGCGGGCGCCGTCAGCGGGTCGGCCGCGCGCCGCTCGACCCCGGTTTCGCTCTCGACCGGGAAGCCCTCGCGGATCCAGTACTCGATGCCGCCGATCATCTCCTTGACCCGGTAGCCGAGCCGGGCCAGGGCGAGCGCCGCGCGGGTCGCGCCGTCGCACCCCGGACCCCAGCAGTAGGTGACGACCGGGACCGCGGGGTCCAGCACGTGCGGGGCGCGGGCCGGGATGTCGGCGGTGGGCAGGTGCACCGCGCCGGGCACATGGCCCTGCCGCCAGGCGGCGGCCGCACGCGAGTCGACCAGGACGAACCCGGGTGCGCCCGATTCGAGCGAGGCGTGGACGTCGGAGACGTCCGCCTGGAAGGTGAGGCGGGCGGTGAAGAAGGCGATGGCTTCGGCCGGAGCCGCAGGCGGCACCCGCAATGCCGGGCTCATGTCGATGTCGGTCATGCGCAGAACGCTACGGTCCCAGGCCGGGCGCGGGAAGCGACGATCAACGGCTCTTCCGGCGCCTCGCCGATGATTTCATGGAAAATGTCGGGCATGACCGCTGTTTCGCTTGACGAGACCGATCTGCGCATCCTGGAAGCCCTGCAGCGCGACGGGCGGGCCAGCTATGCCGAACTGGCGCGTACCGTGTCCATGTCCGCCAGCGCCGTCACCGAACGGGTCCGTCGCCTGGAGGAGAGCGGCGTCATCAGCGGCTACTCCGCCGTCGTGGACCCGGAACGCCTCGGGCTCGGCATCCTGGCCTTCGTCCGGCTCCGCTACCCGACCGGCAACTACCGCCCCTTCCACGACCTGATCGCCACCACGCCCGAGATCGTGGAGGCGCATCACGTGACCGGTGAGGACTGCTTCGTCCTGAAGGTCCTCGCCCGCTCCATGCGCCACCTGGAACGGACGACCGGCCGGATCGCCGGCCTGGGCTCCGTCACGACCAGCGTCGTCTACTCCAGCCCGCTCAGGAACCGCGCGGTCACCATGACGGACTCGTGACCGCGGCCGGCGGCACGAAAGAGCCCCGGGCCATCGCGCCCGGGGCCTCGTACGGGCTCAAGCGGTCTGGCGCGCCTCGATGGCCTGCTTGTAGAGCCGGCCCGCGCGGTACGACGAGCGGACCAGCGGCCCGGACAGGACGCCGGCGAAGCCGATCGCCTCGGCCTCGGCCTGCAGCTCGACGAACTCCTCAGGCTTGACCCACCGCTCCACCGGGTGGTGGCGGGGCGTCGGCCGCAGGTATTGGGTGATCGTCAGCAGGTCGGTGCCGGCCGCGTGCAGGTCACGCATGGCCTCGACGACCTCCTCGCGGGTCTCGCCCATCCCCAGGATCAGGTTGGACTTGGTGACCAGCCCGGTCTCGCGGGCCATCGTGATCACCGCGAGCGAGCGGTCGTAGCGGAAGGCGGGACGGATGCGCTTGAAGATGCGCGGCACCGTCTCGACATTGTGGGCGAACACCTCGGGCCGGCTGGAGAAGACCTCCTCCAGCTGGTCGCGGTTGCCGTTGAAGTCAGGCACCAGGAGCTCGACGCCGCAGCCCGGGAGCAGGGCGTGGATCTGGCGCGCGGTCTCGGCGTAGAGCCAGGCGCCGCCGTCGGGCAGGTCGTCGCGGGCGACGCCGGTCACGGTCGCGTATTTCAGGCCCATCTGCTCGACGGACTCGGCGACCCTGCGCGGCTCGTCGCGGTCGTACTCCTTCGGCTTGCCGGTGTCGATCTGGCAGAAGTCGCAGCGGCGCGTGCACTGGTCGCCGCCGATGAGGAACGTCGCCTCGCGGTCTTCCCAGCACTCGTAGATATTGGGACAGCCCGCCTCTTCACAGACCGTGTGCAGGCCCTCTCGGCGCACGAGCGATTTCAGCTCGGTGTATTCGGGGCCCGTCTTGAGCTTGGTCTTGATCCACGGGGGCTTGCGCTCGATGGGGGTTTCGGCGTTGCGCACCTCCAGGCGGAGGAGCTTTCGGCCTTCAGGAGCAACGGTCACCTCCCCAGCTTACGTCTCGCGGTGAACCGGCCTGTTCAAGGGTCACGTGATGAGGCCGAAGCCGCGGATCGCCCGGGTGTAGTGGGCCGACAGCTCCTCGTCGATCCGCTCGGACTCCCGCGTGCCGAGCAGCTCCGATTCCGGGGCCGAGGTGAGCACACCGTCGTCGGTGAGCCGGAACCTGGCCAGCGCCCGCTGCCTGATCGACGCCACGCTCTCGCCGCGCAGCGCCGCCGCCTGCATCGGCGCCAGGTAGCCGCCGCCCGCCAGCTCCTCCAGCTCTGCCAGGTCCCCGTCGGAGGCCGCCCGCCGCGCCAGCGCCTGCTGCCGCAGCCTGGTACGGGTCTCGGCGGCGCGGGCCAGCCGGGTCAGCGCGTACCTCGCCAGCAGCACGGGGCCGCCGAACACCCGGCCGAGCAGGCGGCCGAGGAACCCGGCCACCTCGTACGTGGTGCCCGGCTGATCGGCGACACCCAGCGAGGCAGCTGTGATCTTGGTTTGCGCCTCCTCCCTGACCCGCAGCGGACCGGCCTCCATCAGGGCGTCCCGCCACGCCTCCAGCGTGTCCAGCGCGCCGCCGACGATCAGCTCCTCGCCGGTCGGCACGCGGGCGTACGCGACCGCCAGCAGCGTCACCCGCTGCCGGGGCGGCAGGGCCAGCCACAGCGGCAGCCCGACGACCAGCGTCGGCGTGCGCGGCAGGCCCACGCGGTCATACCACGTCTCGGTGGCCAGGTCCCTGATCGCGACACGGCGCGGCCGCTTCACGCCGATCCGGTCGGCCACGCGGTCGGCGACGGCGTACAACTCGGGGGCCGCGGCGCGGTCGAGCACCTCGGCGTCGGCGGGGAGCCGGTTCAGGCGCGGCCGCAGCACCCAGCCGACCGCCAGGCTCAGGCCGCCGAGCAGCCACGCGAGGAAGGAGTCGGCGTGCGCGATGACGGCCCACGCGCCCAGCGCGACGAATCCCAGCGTGATCAGGTGCACCAGCAGCGCGAGGACGAGAGCGAGGAGGCGCTTCACACGCGAGATGGTAAGCCGGAGATATCCAGATTTCTGCAGCGATGAGATGCCGATCCGGTTACCCCGGCAGACGGCTCACCGGCGCAGGAGGTCTTCCTCGTGCAGCTCGAACGCCTCCATGCCCAGCGCCTCGGCCAGCCGCTTCTCCGCCATCGGCATGACCTCCTCGACCACGATGCGGCGGCCGGTCTCCGCCGACAGTGAGGAGACGCCCACGTCGGGCAGCCCGCACGGCACGATCCTGTTGAACCACCGGGGGTCGTTGGCGCAGTTGAGCGCGAAGCCGTGCATGGCGACGCCGCGCGAGACCCGCAGGCCGACCGCGCCGAGCGCACGGTCGGGCAGCCCCAGGGCGGGGTCGCCGATCGCCCAGACGCCGCCCCGCCCGGGCACCCGCCGAGCCGAGACGCCGAAGTCGGCGCACACCTGGATCATCGTCTCCTCCAGGCGCCAGGCGTACGCGGTGATGTCCGTGACCCCGATGATCGGATAGGCGACGAGCTGGCCGGGACCGTGCCAGGTGAGGCGGCCGCCCCGGTCGACGTCGATGACCGGGGTGCCGTCGGACGGACGCTCGTGCGGGGCCGTGCGCTTGCCCGCCGTGTAGACGGGTGCGTGCTCGAGGATGAGGACGGTGTCGGGCAGCTCGCCCGCGACGCGCTTGCCGTGCACCCAGCGCTGCAGCGACCAGGCCTGCTCGTAGGGGACGTCGACGCCGAGCCGGACGATGGCGAGTGCGTGGGGATCGTCCCCGGGGGTGGGGCGCATGAGCCTATTGTGCCGTTCCCTCACCCTTGAAGGGTAATTCAGGGGGTGAGGAGACGAGGCTCGATCCTGAACTCCTTGACCCCGTTCTCCCCGTCGTGTTCGAGCCGGTAGGCGTAGCCGCCCGGCTCGACGGTGACCGCCTGGATGAACTCCGTGCCCACGTAGTGAAGGGCGACGCCCTCGTCGGCGGCGTAACCGCCGGGCAGCTCGCCGCTCGCCACCGACTCGTGCAGCAGGGGGCGGCGCTGCGGGTCGGAGTCGTAGTGGACGCCGCACGAGTAGGGCAGCAGGGCGAGCCCGTCGGACCAGGGCCGCAGCTCGGGGCCGAAGGAGTCGGTGTTGCCGCCCACGTGCCAGCACAGGGCGCCGGCGCTCTGCCCGCACAGCACCACGCCGGCCCGCCACGCCTCGGTCAGCGCCTCGTCCAGCCCGTGCAGCCGCCACAGCGCCATCAGGTTGGCCACGCTGCCGCCGCTTACGTAGATCATGTCCTGCTCCAGGATCCACGCCCTGGGGTCGGCGACGTTGGGCATCGGGAACACCGTCAGGTGGCTCACCTCGACGTCCCAGTCGGCGAACGCGCCGTACATCTTCAGCAGCCAGTCGGCGGAGTCGCCGGTCGCGGTGGCGAGCAGGCCGAGCTTCGGCCGGTCCTGCCCGGTCAGGTCGAGCGCGTAGCGCAGCAGACCGCTCGGCTCGATGAAGCTGTAGCGCGGGCTCGGGCGGAACGAGCCGCCCCCGATGGCGACGATGTGCGACTGTCCTGACCGGGCCATGTAAAGATCTCCCCACCTGAACGAATGACGGAACGGCCACTACAGTACGGCGCTCAGTGCCTCGTCGAGATGCGTATGGGTGAAGCGGTAGCCGCTGTCGAGCAGCTTGCGCGGCAGGACGCGGTGGCCCGGCAGCAGCGCCTCGCGGGCGAACTCGCCCAGGCCGGCGGAGAGCGCGAACGCCGGAACGGGGATCGGCATCGCGCTCCTGCGCAGGGCCGCGGCGAGCGTGCGGGTGAACTCGGTGTTGGTGACGGGGGAGGGGGAGGTGAAGTTCACCGGCCCGGCCACGTCCTGATGCTTCAGCACGTGCAGCGCGGCCCCCACCCAGTCGTCCACGCTGATCCACGACCAGTACTGCTTCCCCGACCCCAGCGGCGCCCCCAGCCCCATCTTGAAGATCGGCAGCATCCGCCCAAGGGCGCCGCCCTTCTTGCTCAGCACCAGCCCGGTCCGCATGCGCACGGTCCTGATCCCGGCCTCCGCGGCCCGGCCCGCCTCGGCCTCCCAGCGCTCGCACAGGTCGGCCAGGAACCCCGTCCCCTTGCCCTGGCCCTCGTCGATCTCCCGGTCGCCGGTGTCGCCGTAGAAGTCCACTCCTGAGGCGGACAGAAGCACCTGGGGCGGCGCGGCCACCTCGCGCATCGCGTTCACGAGCAGCCGGGTGCCCTCCACGCGGCTGGACACGAGCTCGCGCTTGTACGCCTCGCTCCACCGCTTGTCCCCGATCGGCGCGCCGGCCAGATGCACCACGGCCTCGGCCCCGTCCAGCGCCGCCAGGTCGACCACCTGCTCACCCGGCTGCCAGAACGCCTCATCGGGGGCGCGCGGCGTCCTGCGCACCAGCCGCACGACCTCCCGGCCCTCGTCCCTGAGCGCCTGGACGAGCACGGGCCCCAGCAGCCCCGACGCCCCCGTCACGATGATCGCCATACGCCCACAGTACGCCCGCCACCCGCCGAACGCCGTCCTGGCGCGTACTGCGCCCCGGCATTCGCGTCCACCTGCGCCGACCGGCCGCGACGCAACGACGCGGCGGGGCGCCCGGCATCCCGGCGTGCGTTCTGCACCGCGCCGCTCCTTCGCTCCCTTTCCCCCTGTCCTGAGCACTGGCCCGGAGGTGCTGCACGTCCCGGCGGCCCACGTTTCCGCGTCCCGTCGGGCCGCGTCCCTGCCCGCATGCTGTGGCCGCACATGTGCATCGGCTCCGGGGCCGGTGTCGCCGCCGGCCGCGGCGGAGGGCCGGGCGCAGAAGCGACGCGCACTCGGAAAACGAAAGGCCGGACGCCCCAGTGCAGGGGACGTCCGGCCGTTCGGGCGAGCCTTACGCCAGGCCGAGCTGGGCCTCGAAACGGCCCTCCTCCAGACGGCGCTTGATCGTCGTCAGGAAGCGCGCCGCGTCCGCGCCGTCCACCAGGCGGTGGTCGTACGTCAGCGCCAGGTAGACCATCGACCGCACCGCGATGACCTCGCCCTCAGGCGTGTCGACCACCACGGGCCGCTTCACGACGGCGCCGGTGCCGAGCATGCCGACCTGCGGCTGGTTGAGGATCGGCGTGTCGAACAGCGCGCCGCGGCTGCCGGTGTTGGTCAGCGTGAACGTGCCGCCGGTGATCTCGTCGGGCGTCACCTGGTTGTTGCGGGTGCGATCGGCGAGGTCGGTGATCTTGCGGGCGAGACCGGCCAGGTTGAGGTCGCCGGCGTTCTTGACGACCGCCGCCAGCAGGCCGCGCTCGGTGTCCACCGCGATGCCGAGGTTCTCGACGTCGAAGTAGGTCACCTCGTTGGTCTCGTTGTTGATCGTGGCGTTGAGCTTCGGGTGCTGCTTGAGCGCCTCGACCGTGGCCATCGCGAAGAACGGGGTGAAGGTCAGCTTCACGCCCTCGCGGCGGAGGAACTCGTCCTTCGCCCGCGCCCGCAGCCGCGCGATCTTGGTGACGTCGACCTCGACGACCGACGTGAGCTGCGCCGCGGTCTGCAGCGACTCGACCATCCGCTTGGCGATGGTCTGGCGCAGCCGCGACATCTTCTCCGTGCGGCCCCGCAGCGTCGTGTCGACCTCCACCGGCTCGGGCGCCGCGGCGGCCGGAGCCTGCGCGGCCGGAGCCTGCGCGGCCGGAGCCGGGGCGGCGGGAGCGGGCTGCGCGGCGGCGGGCTGGGCGGCGGGAGCCGGGGCGGCCTGGGCCGCGGCGGCCTTCTCGCGCTGCGCCTTGGCCGCCTCGAGCACGTCCTGCTTGCGGATGCGGCCGCCGACGCCGGTGCCGGTGATCGAGTCGAGGTCGACGCCGTGCTCGTTGGCGAGCTTGCGCACCAGCGGCGTGACGTACGGGCTCTCGCCCGACGGCAGCGGCGTCGGCTCGGCGACCGGCTGCGCCGGGGGAGCGGCCTGCGGGGCCGGAGCAGGCGCGGGAGCCGGAGCGGGCGGCGGCGTCGGCTGGGCGGGCTGCGCAGGCGCCGGCTGCGGGATCGAGGAGACCGGCGGGGCCGGCGTGGGGGCGGGCTCAGGCTCAGGCTCGGGCTGCGGCGCGGGCGCCGCGGCGGGAGCGGCGGCCTCGGGGGCCGGGGCGGCGGCGCCCGGCTGGGCGTTCTCGTCGATGACGGCGAGCTCGGCCCCGACCTCGACCGTCTCGTCCTCCGCCACCACGATCTTGGTGAGCACACCCGCGGACGGCGACGGGATCTCGGTGTCGACCTTGTCGGTCGACACCTCGAGGAGCGGCTCGTCAGCTTCGACGCGCTCGCCCTCCTTCTTCAGCCAACGGGTTACGGTGCCCTCGGTCACGCTCTCGCCGAGCTGGGGCATCTGTACGGAGACCGGCATCGTTATTCTTCTCTCGCGTTCTGATCTCGAGGGCTGGACTAGTTGTGGACGTGCAGCGGCTTGCCGGCCAGGGCCAGCATCGCCTCACCCATGGCCTCGGACTGGGTCGGGTGTGCGTGGATGAGCTGGGCGACCTCTGCGGGCAGCGCCTCCCAGTTGTAGATCAGCTGACCCTCCGTGACGAGCTCGCCGATGCGCCGGCCGACCATGTGGACACCGACGACGGGGCCGTCCTTCTGGGCGATGACCTTGACCGCGCCCGAGGTGCCGAGGATCTGGCTCTTCGGGTTTCCCGCGAGGTCGTAGACCTGCTCGACGATCTCGATGCCGCGCTCGGCCGCCTGCGCCGACGTGATCCCGACCGAGGCGACCTCGGGGTCGGAGTAGGTGATGCGCGGCACGCCCGCGTAGTCGATGGGCGGCGGGTTGAGCCCGGCGATGTGCTCGGCCACCATGATGCCCTCGGCGAAGCCGGCGTGGGCCAGCTGCAGCGTCGGGATCAGGTCGCCGATGGCGTAGACGCCCGGCACGGACGTGCGGCAGTGCTCGTCGACCACGACCGCGCCGCGCTCGATGGCGATGCCCTGCTCCTCGAAGCCCATGCCCGAGGAGACCGCGCCGCGGCCGACCGCGACGAGCAGCAGCTCGGCGTCGAGGGTCTTGCCGTTGGCCAGCGTGACGACGACGCCCGTCTCGGTGGTCTTGGCGCTGTCGAAGAAGACGCCCAGCTCGTATTTGATGCCGCGGCGGCGGAAGGCCCGCTCGAGCAGCTTGGAGCTGGACTCCTCCTCGGTCGGCAGCAGGTGCGGCAGCGCCTCGACGATGGTGACCTCGGCGCCGAACGAGCGGTAGACGCTGGCCAGCTCGACGCCGATCACGCCGCCGCCCAGCACGATGACCGAGGTGGGCACGCGGTCCATCTTCAGGGTGTGCTCGCTGGTGATGACGCGCTCGCCGTCGATCTCCAGCCCCGGCAGCGTCTTGGGCGCCGACCCGGTGGCCAGGACGAGGTTGCGGCCCTCGTAGATCTCCGAGCCGACCTGGACGCGGTTGGCGCCGACCAGGCGGCCCTCGCCTTCGACGATCGTCACGCCCGCGCCCTTGAGCAGGCCCTGCACGCCCTTCCAGGCCCGCGTGACGATCTTGTCCTTGAAGGCGTGGACGCCCTGGACGTCGATGCCCTCGAAGCGGGCCTTGACGCCGAAGGACTCGCTCTCGCGCGTCTCGTCGGCGACCTCGGCCGAGTGCAGCAGAGCCTTCGTGGGGATGCATCCCCTGTGCAGGCAGGTGCCGCCGATCTTGTCCTTTTCGATCAGGGCGACCGACTTGCCCAGCTCAGCCGCCCGCAGGGCGCAGGCGTATCCGCCGCTGCCGCCCCCCAGGACGACGATGTCATAGGCCACGGAAGGCTCCTTGTCGGGGTGTTCGTGTAGCCGTCATCTTTCCATTTGTTTCAGATGCTCGCGTGCCGCTCGGCGAGTCCGATGAGGGTGCGGGTGATGGCGCCCGTGCCGCCCTTCGGGATATAGCCGTACGGCTCGCCCTTGTTGAAGGCGGGCCCGGCCATGTCGATGTGGGCCCAGCGCACCCCGTCGGGCACGAACTCCTTCAGGAAGATGCCCGCCGCCAGCATGCTGCCCCACCGCTCCGGCTGGAGGTTGGCGATGTCGGCGATCGGTGAGTCGAGGCCCTTGCGCAGCTCCTCGGGCAGCGGCATGCCCCACGCGCCCTCGCCGGCCGCGCCGGCGGCCTCGACGACGAGCTCTCTGATGGCGTCGTCGTTGGCCATGACGCCGGCGGTGCGCCAGCCGAGCGCGACGATCTGCGCGCCCGTGAGGGTGGCCACGTCGACGATCAGGTCGGGGTCGTCCTCGGCGGCCCTGGCGATGCCGTCCATCAGCACCAGGCGGCCCTCGGCGTCGGTGTCGAGGACCTCGACGGTCTTGCCGCTGTAGCTGTGGATGACGTCGGAGGGGCGCTGCGCGGTGCCGCTCGGCAGGTTTTCGGCCAGGCAGAGGTAGCCGACGGCGTTGACGGGGAGGCCGAGCCTGGCGATGCCGAGCATCGCGCCGAGCACGGCGCCCGCGCCGCCCATGTCGGACTTCATCCAGTCCATCGCGTTGGACGGCTTGAGCGACAGGCCGCCCGAGTCGAAGGTGATGCCCTTGCCCACGAAGGCGAGCGTCTTGCCGGCCTCGGGGTGGCGGTAGGACAGGCGGACCAGGCGCGGCGGGTTGGCCGAGCCCTGGCCGACGCCGATGAGGCCGCCGTAGCCGCCGTCCTTGAGCTGCTTGTCGTCGAGGACCTCGACGCTCAGCCCCGCCTTGCCGCCGACCTGCTCGGCGATCTCGGCGAACTTGGCCGGCCACAGGTCGGACGGAGGCGTGTTGACCAGGTCGCGCACCAGCGTGACCGACTCGGCCAGCACGCTCGCGCGCTCGGCGACGGCCTCGGGCTGCCCGGAGACCACGGTCAGCTCGGCCACCGGCGGCTTCTGCTCGCCGTTCGTGCGGTAACGGTCGAAGGCGTACGCGCCGAGCAGGCCGCCGAGCGCGACCGCCTCGGCCTCCTCGAGGGAGCCGGCGGGCAGGGCGAGGGCGGCGCGGGAGGTGCCGGCGAGTGACCGTACGGCGGCGCCGGCGGCGCGGCGCAGACCCTCGGCGTCGTAGGAGTCGCCCAGCCCTACCGCGACCAGCAGCGGGGCGGCGATGGCACCGAACGTGGGCAGCTTGGCCACCTCCCCGCTCTTGCCGGAGAAGGCGACGGCCGCGAGCGAGGCGGCCAGCCTGCCCCCGAAGGCCCCGTCGAGGGACTCGGCGCCCGGGGCGGGGCTGGGGCCGTCCTGGCCGGAGCGGAAGCCGACGATCAACGCGTCGGTGTCTAGCGAGACGGGATCTGCTGAGTTCAGCCGCACGGTGGTCACGTAAACCGATGCTATCCAGGTCTTCTGCGTACTCACAAACAGGGGTTCATCCTACAAATCTTCGGCCTCCACCTCCCGTTCATGCTGCGCGAGACATGGTGCTAGTCTCATTGGCACCATGTTGCTGACGCTCGATCTCAATGACGCTCGGCCCCTGCACGAGCAGGTGGCCGGCGCGATCCGGCGTGCGATAGGGGAGGGCTCCTATGCGCCGGGAGACCGCCTCCCGCCCGCCCGCGACCTGGCGCGCGCGCTCGGCATCAACCCCAACACCGTGCTGCGCGCGTTGCGCGACCTGCGCGACGAGGGGCTGCTGGAGTTCCGGCGCGGGCGCGGCGTCAGCGTCGCGGGCCGCGCCGACGGGCGCGCGCTGCTCGTGCAGCGGGCCCGCGAGCTGCTGGAGGAGGCCAGAAAGCACGGTTACGACCGCGACGACCTCATCGCCATCCTGGAGGAACTGCCATGAACCCCCGCCTCGCCGCCATCTCCTGGGGCCTGCTGGTCACTGCCGTGCAGGTCCTGTTGCCGATGGCCGTGCGGGATCGGCTGCCTGATCCGCTGGCCACGCACTGGGGACCGGGCGGCGTCGCCGACGGCCACATGTCGTTCCTCGCGTACCTGGCGATGGCGGTGACGGTGTGGGGTGTGCCGTGGCTGGCCGTGCTGGGCGCGGCGGTGCGCGGCAGGGTGCCGGCCCGGAGGCAGGGCCGGATGTTCTGCTGGGGCCTGCTGGCCGGGATGGGCGTGTTCGCGGCGGGCATGAACGCCACGACCGTCCTCGCCAACCTCGACGCCCCCCACTGGTCCGCGGCGCGGCTGCCGGGCTGGGGCGTCCCCGCGGTCATCGGCGCCATGCTGGCCGCCGCCGTGCTCGCCGGCCGCTTCGGAAGGGGGGCGCCCGACCCGGCCGCTCCCCCTGGGCGGACGCCGCCCCGCCTGCGGCTCAGGGCAGGGCAGCGCGCCGTCTGGGTCGGCCATGTCGCCAACCCGTGGCTGGGGCTCACCGCCGCCGTCGCGGGCGCGGCCATCGCCCTGCTGGCCGTGCTCCACCTCGCCGGGGTGGTGCCGGGCGGCCTGGCGGCCTCGGTCCTGCCGGGCCCGGTCCTCATCCTCGTGCTCGGGCTGCTCACCTCGTCGCTCTCCGTGCACGTGAGCGACGACCGGGTCGTCATCCGGTTCGGCCCCCTGGGCCGGCCGGCGCGCCGCATCCCGATCTCCAAGATCCGGTCGGCCTGGTCGGAGGAGCGATCTCCGAGCGGGGTCGGCGGATGGGGCGTCCGCGGACTGCCCGGGAGTGCCACCATCATGCTGCGCGGCGGCGAATGCCTGGTGCTCGGCTATCGGGGAGGCGGGCAACTGGCGATCAGCATCGACGACGCCACGCGCGGCGCGTCCCTCATCAACGCTCTCATCGCCGAACGAGTGGAGCCATGAAAAGACCCCTCCTCATCTTCATCGTCCTCGCCTTCGGGCTGTCCTGGGCGGCCGTGCTCCCCGTCTGGCTGGACGGCGGGCTGAGCTCGCCGCTGACGCCCGGGCTGGCCACACTCATGATGTTCACCCCCACGGCAGGCGTGCTCGGCGTGTGGGCCGTCTCGCGCAAGCCGTTCAAGGAGTGGGCCAGGGAGACCGGGCTGACCCTCGGCGAGCGCAGGGGCCGCACCGGCGCGCTCGTGCTCGCCGCCTGGCTCGGCGTCCCGCTGCTGGTGTTCCTGTCGGTCGCCGTGAGCGCCGTGCTCGGGCTGGCGTCCCTGGACCTCGGCGGGCTCTCCATGCTCCGGGCGACGCTCGAGGGCCGGGGCGTGCAGGTGCCCGCCGATCTCGGCACGGTGGCCGTGCTGCAGGTCGTGGTGGCGGTCGTGGCCGGTCCGGTGCTCAACGCGATCCCGTCGCTGGGGGAGGAGTGGGGCTGGCGCGGCTGGCTGGCGCCCCGGCTGGTCTCCACGAACGGCGTCTTCGCCGGACTGCTGCTCTCCGGCGCGATCTGGGGCGTCTGGCACGCCCCCCTCACGCTGCTCGGCTACAACTACCCCCGGCTCGGGTCGTGGGCGGCGCTGTTCTTCATCGGCTTCTGCGTGCTGGCCGGGGTGGTGCTCGGCTGGCTGCGGCTGCGGACGGGCAGCGTGTGGCCCGCCGTCGTGGCGCACGGCTCGCTGAACGCGGTCGCCCCCGTCGCCCTGCTCCTGGGCGACGCCGCCGAGCCGCCGAACGAGGTGCTGGTCGGGGTGGCCGGCCTGGTGGGGTGGGCGCTGCTCGCGGTGACCGCCGCGGCCCTGCTCCGCTTCGTCCCGATCCGGCAGCCGGAGCGGGTCTCCTGACCCTCGGCCGGGCGGCGGCTCAGCCGAGGATCGCGCAGGCCACCAGCGCGGCGGCCGCCGCCGTCTCCACCAGCGCGCCGAGGACGTCGCCGGTGATGCCGCCGAGCCGCCGCCCGGCGCGCCGGAGCAGCAGCATGGCGGCCCCCAGGCCGGTGAGCAGGCCGAGCGGCAGCGTGAGCGAGGCGGGCAGCCCCAGCCCGGTGGCTCCCGGGTAAGGACCCGTCCACGGGGTCGTGCCGGAGACCACCCCCATCCACGCGTCGGCCGACGCCGGCTGATCGGCGTACTTGAGCCCGGGCGTGAGGAACTCCCCCTCCTGCCTTCCTTCCGCGCGGACGTCCGACCCCGTGAGCCATGCCGCCGACTCCCGCTCCCAGACGCGCAGGTCGACGGTCAGGCCGATGAAGGCGGACGCGAGCAGGGCGGCCACGGTGACGAGCCAGGGGGCGGAGGGGCGTACCGTGCCCGCGACCATCGCCCCCAGCCCGTCGGGACGGGCGGCGGGGACGCGCGCCCGGCAGGCCCACGTCAGCATCAGCCGGCCCGCCAGGCACGCCGTCACCAACGCCGCGAACCCGGCCTCCGCCAGCGCCGCCGCCTGCACGAGCAGCGTGAACACCAGCGCCATCACGCCGAACGGCCCGATGTCCGACTTCTTCATGATGGCGAGCGCCTGTTCGGCGGGCTTGCCGCTGCCCAGACCGTCGGCCAGATCGGCGAGCCCGTCCAGGTGCAGGCCGCGCGTCAGCACGGCCAGCAGCCCGAGCGACAGCGCCGCCCCCAGCAGCGCCGGCACGGGGAGGAACAACGGCAGACCGGCGACCGCGCCGAGCACCACGCCGACGGCCGGCGCCAGGATCATCGCCTGCCCCGCGACCTCCCGATCCACCCGTCCGCCGCGTACGGGGAAGACACTGAGCGTGCCGACGGCGAACCGCACCCCGTCCAGAAGTCGCATATCGGACGATCGTAGGGCCACTAGTGTGGCGGGATGCACGTGGTTGAACTCGAAGGCGTAGGTGTCCGAGTCGTCGGCAAGTCCTTGCTGGACGCGGTCGATTGGCAGGTGGACTACGGCGACCACTGGGCGGTCCTCGGCCCCAACGGCGCGGGCAAGACGACGCTGCTCTCACTGGCCGGCGCCGTGCGGCATCCCAGCGAGGGCACGGTCAAGGTGCTGGGCCACCGGCTCGGGCGGGTGGACGTGCGGGAGTTGCGCCGCCACATCGGCCTGGTCGCCTCCAGCCAGCGGCTGATCGACGAAGAGCTCATGGAGGAGGAGGGGGCGACCGCGCACACCGTGGTGCTGACCGGGCACACGGGGACGAGTGTTCCACTGTGGGACAAGTACGGGGACACCGAGCGGGACCGGGCCCTGCGCATGCTGGCCGACGTGGGCTGCAAGGACCTCGCCGACCGGCCGTTCCGGGTGTGCTCGCAGGGCGAGCGGGCCAGGATCAGGGTGGCCAGGGCGCTCATGGCCGACCCGGCGGTGCTGCTGCTCGACGAGCCGTTCGCGGGGCTCGACCTGCCGGCGCGGGAGGACCTCATCGCCACCATCGAGGACCTCGCCACGACGAGGCCCGTGCTGACCACGGTGACGGTGACGCACCACCTGGAGGAGGTGCCGGCGACGACCACGCACGCCATGCTCATGCGCGACGCCAGGGTGCTGGCCGCCGGGCCGGTGTCGGACGTGCTGACCCCGGCGAACCTCTCCGACTGCTTCGGCCGCCCCCTGCACGTGGACCGCCTCGACGGCCGCTGGTACGCCAGGGCCGTCCGCCCGTAGCCTGCGGCGTTTCGCCGGGTGCCGATGCGCCCGCGACGACCGACCGGCGATCGCCGCGGTTCCCGTCCGCGGCGGTCACAGGGCGAGCGGGCGTCCCGCGACCACCAGCGCCACGTACTCGGACTCGGCGGCGAGGCGCTCGTTGAGCCGGCCGAGCGCGTCCCTGAACGCCCGCCCGCTGGCGGTGGCGGGCACCACTCCCATCCCCACCTCGTCGGACACCGCGACAATCGGCCGCGGCGTCTGCCGCCACGCCGCCACCAGCTCGTCGCACCGCCCCTCGACGGGGGCGCGGTCGCCCTCCCAGGCCCCGTGCGCGTCGAACACCGCCGCCAGCCAGGTCCCCAGCCCGTCGATCAGCAGCGGCCTGGCGGCGCCCCGGATCGCGCCGGCCAGGTCGATGGTCTCGACGGTGTCCCAGTGCGCGGGGCGCCGCGTCCGGTGGGCCCTCACCCGCGCGGCCCACTCGCCGTCTCCCACGCCGTCCGGCCCGGTCGCGACGTAGGTCACGTACGGCTCGGCCGCCAGCCGCAGCTCCGCCTCCGCCGACTTCCCCGACCGGGACCCGCCCAGCAGCAACGCACGCCGCACCAGGTCGCGCGGAGTCGCGTGCTCCGCCCCGGTCTCCAGCACCGTCCCATCCGGTACGGCGACCGCGCCCCACAGCCGCAGCCGCCTGGCCAGCTCCTCCTCCGACCGGACCCGGTGATCGAGCCCGACGGCCACCACCCGGGTCCCCTCGTCCACCAGTCCCGCCCGCCGCAGCGCCCCGAGCCGTTCGGGCCGGTCCAGCAGGTCGATCAGCACCACGTCGTACCGGGAGGGCCCGTCGTACCGGGAGGGCCCGTCTGGCGGCAGGTCCTGCCCTGGTGGCAGGCACACGAGGGCCGTGCCGTCCGGCCCGCTCAGCCCGAGGCCGCGCGCGCAGGCCCGGTACCCGGGCGGCACGTCGGCGAAGGGGAAGGGGATGACGTCGTCGACGACGAGCTCGAACGGGCGGCGATGGCCGGACGGCAACCCGGCGCAGGAGGCGCACCCGCACCCGGGCACGGGCCACCCCGACGCACTCGCCGTGCCAGAGAGAAGGACCTTCACCGCGCCGAGCGTACAAAGGCACACGCGCCGCACATCACCCGCCCCGAACCCGACGCCGCCCGAACCCGACGCCGCCCGAACCCGACGCCGCCCGGACCGGACCCGCCCGCCCCGACTCCGCACGTCCCGAATCCGCGCGTCCCGAATCCGCGCGTCCCGAATCCGCGCGTCCCGAATCCGCGCGTCCCGAATCCGCGTGTACCGGATCCGACCCTCCCGGACCGGTCGTAACCCGCTGCGCCCGGGCGCACCCCGCCCGCCCGGGAGCGCCCCCCGCCGGGACCTAACGCCGACCGCTTGGGCTGGGCACGGTGGCTCCGCGCTGGATCGGGCCACGGCTGGGTTGGGCGGCGGGTGGTCGGCGGGTGGTCGGCGGCACCGCCGGGGCGGGCGGCTGGAGGGGTGCCCCCTGAGTGACCGCTGCCCGACGCTCCAACCGTCGCCGCTGGCCTAGCGACGCGGGCGGCTCGCCCTGACGCAGACGGTCCTGTCGGACAGCGCGGCGCCACGGAGAGCGGCCTAGAGCGGTGGCGAGCCCGCCGACCCGTGACGGCGGGACCCGGAGCTGTGGTCGGCCCCACGGGTGGCGGAGGGCCAGCAGCGTGGCCCGAGGTGGCGGAGGGACGGGAGTGTGGCCGCCCGCGGGGGCGGGCGGGATGGGATCGGCTAGCGGCCTGCTGGGATGGCGGGCTTGCGGCGGTGGTGGCGGGTGGCGGCCACGGCGGTGCCGCCCAGGAGGGCCAGCGCGCCCACTCCGCCCGCGATCAGCGCGATCGGCAGGCCGTCCCCCGATACGGCCGCGGGCGCGGCGGCGGTCACCGCGGCGCCGCCCTTCTGCCTGGCCGGGTAGTCGTTGACGGCCACCACGTCGCCCTGCCCGTCGACGCGTACCTTGGCCGCCGAGGCGAGCAGGCGCGCCGCGGTGGCGTCCTCGGCGCCCGCCACGCACCTGACCACCTGCCGGCCGGGCGGGCGTTCGCCGGGGTAGGCGTCGGTGTCGGCGTCGCCGAAGTCGACCGCCACCGCCACCCGCTTGTGCCCCGACCCGGCCGGGTCCGCCCCGCACACACCCTCGAACGACGGCAGCTCCCCGCCCGGGGACTCGCTCGCCGCCCCGTCGGGCGCCGCGGAGAAGCGCCAGCCGATGACCGCCCCGTCCGGCGGCGAGTAACCGGCGGAGGACGCCAGCCAGGCCGTGCCGTCGCTCTGCCAGACGCTCCACACGCGCATGGCATCAGGATCGCCCGCACCGGGCAGAGGGGTGGCAGACGCGGCGGAGGGAGAGGCGACGGCGGAGAGCGGGACGGAGAGCAGGGCGGCGGCCCCGAGGGCGACCCCGGCGGCGACCCCGGCCGCGACCCTGGCCGCGACACGGCATGCGCGCAGCATCGATTGACCTCCAAGCTCGGGAGTAGGGTTCCAGTGCCGTCGGAAGGTGCGCCGGCGAACCCGCGGAAAAGGAGCGTATGGCATGACATGGCGGTGGCGTTATGAAAATGCAAATGGTGGTGAGGTGACGGACCGCCCTTTGCCGCGAGAAGTTTTTCCGAGCCAGGCGGATGCGGAGTCCTGGCTCGGCGAGAACTGGCGTGACCTGCTCGAATTGGGTGTCGAGCAGGTGGCGCTGCTCGACGAGGACCGCGTCGAATACGCGGGATTGTCATTGCGCCCGGAGTGAATCCGGGATAAATGAAAAACCCCTTGAGCGCTGTTGTGGCTCAAGGGGTTTTTGTTGTCGCGCCCGTTACGGGCGGGTGCGCGGGCTCATCGTCTTGGCCGGGTCACGCTCGACGACCGGGCCGAGCACGTCGTCGATCCGCCGCAGCACGTCCGCCTCCAGCTTGACGCCGGACGCCTTCACGTTGTCGCGCACCTGCTCGGGACGGCTGGCGCCGACGATGGCGCTGGAGACGTTCGGGTTCTGCAGCACCCAGGCGATCGCCAGCTGTGCCATGCTCAGCCCGAGGTCGGCGGCGATCGGCTTGAGCTCCTGTACGCGGGTCAGCACGTCGTCGTTCATGAACCGGGCGATCATGGCGCTGCCGCTCGCGTCGGTGGCCCGCGAGCCCTCCGGCGGCTGCTGCCCGGGCACGTACTTGCCGGTGAGCACGCCCTGGGCGATCGGCGACCAGACGATCTGGCCGATGCCCTCCTTCTCGCTCAGGGGCACGATCTCGGCCTCGATGATCCGCCACAGCATCGAGTACTGCGGCTGGTTCGACACGATCCGGTCGAACCCCATCTCGTCCGCGATCTTCAACGCCTGCGCGATCTGGTCGGCCGTCCACTCGCTGACGCCGATGTAGAGGACCTTGCCCTGGCGTACGAGGTCGTCGAACGTCTTGAGCGTCTCCTCCAGCGGCGTCTCGTAGTCGAACCGGTGCGCCTGGTACAGGTCCACGTAGTCCGTCTGCAGGCGGCGCAGCGAGCCGTTGATCGACTCGGTGATGTGCTTGCGCGAAAGGCCGCGGTCGTTCTGACCGGGCCCCGTCGGCCAGTAGACCTTGGTGAAGATCTCCAGCGACTCCCTGCGGACGCCCTTGAGCGCCCGGCCGAGCACCTCCTCTGCCTTCGTCCCCGCGTAGACGTCCGCGGTGTCGAACGTGGTGATGCCCTCGTCGAGCGCCGCCTGAACGCACTGCTTGGCGGCGTCCTCCTCGACCTGAGAGCCGTGGGTGAGCCAGTTACCGTAGCTGATTTCGCTGACCTTGAGACCGCTGCGACCGAGGTGTCGGAATTCCATGGATCCGACCTTAATCCCGGTCCATGGGGTGATCTGTTTCGGGATAGGGTGCGCGACGTGCTGAAGCTCGTACGGCTCGCGTTGACGGCGGCCATCCTCACCGCGATCGCGGTACGGCTGCGCCGTCGCGCCCGCATGCCCGACACCCGGCCGGAACCTCCCGCGCGGCGGCCGGCGACCGGCCCGCGGATGGGCCTGGTGTGGGCCGCGATCGCGGCGATCGTGGTGGTGACGCTGGCGGCCGCGGTGCTCCCGACGGAGGCGCAGCAGGCGGCGGAGGACGAGCGGAGGGCGTCCCGGGCCGAGCGGGCGGCTCTCACGGCCAGGCCGGGCGACCCGGGCACGCCCGTTCCCACCGGGCCGCCCGTCACGCCGGCGCCGCAGCCCGTCCCGGCCCTGACGCCGGCCGAGATCCCCGGCCCCGACTGCTCGCCTGCCCCGCGCCCCGTCACCGTGCGGCCGATCGATCCCGGGGTCGAGCAGGCCGTGGACCGCCAGTGGCGGCGGATCGAGCGGTGGCTGAAGGCGAACGCGCCCCGGACGTACCGGACGCTCGGCGGGCCCGGCAGGGCGCGCACGATCGCCGTCGCCGAGTCGCAGATGGGCGTGGACTTCCCCGACGACCTGCGGGTCTCGCTCCTGCGCCACAACGGCTCGCGGGGAGCGTCGGTGTTGGGCTTCTGGTCTCACGGCGCACACGCCCTCAGCATCCGGGAGATCAGGGACACCTGGCGCGACATGTGCTCACGGGAAGGCACGGACATCGGCACCGATCGCGCCGCCGAGTACTGGAACGGCCGGATGATCCCGTTCCTCTATTTCAAGGAGCGCGACTCCGAGAACGCGGAGTACGCCGTGGTCGACCGCCGGCGGCGCCGTCGCATGGGACGACAGGGTCTCGGGCATGGCGCCCCGCCTGCCGTCCACGTACGCGCTGCTGCGGGCCGTCGCCGACGCCCTGGAGCAGGGTGAGGACGTCGACGGCCGGCGGCCCGCGGTCAGGCGTGGCGTGCTGCGCTGGGAGAACGCCGGGTAGGCGCTACTTCTTCGGCGGGACCGGCTTGCCGCCGGGCAGCACCGCGGGCGGCGGGAAGCGCAGCCTGCGGATCTGCAGCGCGCGCATCGCGGCGTAGAAGCCCACGCCCCTGACGGGCTCGTCGGGCAGCTTCTGCGCCACCAGGCGCTTCACCTTCCACGCCACATAGACGGAGGTGAGCAGCACGCCGAGCATCATGATCGGCCAGCCGATGGTGATCACGAGGTTGAGCACCAGCGCCCGCATCTCCATGGGCCACGGAATCCACGTGGCCAGCAGGATCACTAGCGAGAACGGCAGGAAATACTGGCTCGGCAGCCGCCGCGCGTCGACCCAGTCACGCGCGAACTTGCGCGCGGGGCCCTTGTCGCGGACGGGAAAATACCGCTCATCGCCTGCGAGCATGCCCTTGCGGGCTTTCTCGCGCTCGGCGGCCTGCTTGGCCCGCATCTGCCGATAGGCCTCTTTACGGTCTTTCGGCGCGTTGACCGGCTGGCGCCGCCTGCCTTCGGCATCTCGGCGCTTTGGGGTGGGACGTCCTTTACCTTGGGGCTTAGGATCGTCAACGGGGACGGGGGTGTCGTCCACGGAGGTTTGGGAACGGCGTCGCAACACGACGTCAACCCTACCTGGAGTGCAACTTAGTGACGCCCCCGTGCGTTATGCGTAGGGTAATCCCAAGGCGGCTGCGCTGCATTGGGTGACCACCAGCACGACCTAGAAGGGGACGGCCGACGCGCATGAGCGTGATGAAGAGACTTTCGATGATCTTCAAGTCCAAGGCCAACAAGGCCTTGGACAAGATGGAGGATCCGCGCGAGACCCTGGACTACTCCTACCAGCGGCAGCTGGAGCTGCTGCAGAAGGTGCGCCGGGGCGTGGCCGACGTGGCCACGTCGCGCAAGCGGGTGGAGCTGCAGATCAACGGCCTCGAGCAGTCCGCCAGGCGTCTGGAGGAGCAGGGCCGCAAGGCGCTGTCCGTCGGACGTGAAGACCTCGCCAGGGAGGCGCTGCAGCGGCGCTCCAGCCTGCAGTCGCAGATGGCCGAGCTCAAGGTCCAGCACGACAACCTGCAGGCCGAGGAGGAGAAGCTGACCACGGCTTCCCAGCGGCTGCAGGCCAAGGTCGACTCCTTCCGCACGAAGAAGGAGACGATCAAGGCGACGTACACCGCGGCCGAGGCGCAGACGCGCATCAACGAGGCGTTCTCCGGCATCTCCGAGGAGATGGGCGACGTCGGCCTGGCGATCCAGCGCGCCGAGGACAAGACCGCGCAGATGCAGGCCCGCGCCGGCGCCATCGACGAGCTGCTGGCCAGCGGCGCGCTCGACGACTTCACCGGCAACCGCGGCGACGACATCCAGGCCGAGCTCGACCGCATGGGCGGCGGCATGGACGTCGAGCTGGAGCTGGCCAAGATGAAGGCCGAGCTGGGCCAGGGCCCGGCGCCGCAGAGCGCCATCGAGCAGGGGCAGCCGCAGCAGCAGGCCCAGCCTCAGCAGCAGGCGCAGCCCCAGCAGCAGGGCCAGAACTCGACCCAGCAGCTGCGCCAGCCCGGGGAGGGCGCATGATCGTCAGGATCATGGGCGAGGGCCAGGTGGAGATCTCCGCCGACGACATCGTCGTGCTCAACCAGCTCGACACCGAGCTCGAGGCGGCCATCGAGGTCGGCGACGAGAAGGCCTTCCGCGTCAAGCTGCACGCGCTGCTCGACAAGGTGCGCCACGTGGGCAAGGCGCTCCCCGACGACAGCCTTGAGCCGTCAGAGCTGATCCTTCCCCCCGCGGACGCCTCGATCGAGGAGGTCCGGGAGATGCTGGGCGACCAGGGCCTCATCCCGGGCTGAGCCCGTGCGCACGCGGTTCGCGTCCGACCGCGGCCTGACCAGCCGCATGGTCGCGACGATGTTCCTGCTCGGCCTGCTCTACGTCGTGTTCGTCGGCGTCCTGATCGCCCTCGGCGTCCGGGCGCTGACCGTGCTGGTGCTCGCCGGGGGGCTGCTGCTCGTGCAGTATTTCCTGTCCGACCGCATCGCCCTGTTCGCGATGCACGGGCGGGAGGTGTCACCGCAGGAGGCCCCCGAGCTGCACGGCCTGATCGACCGGCTGTGCGCGCTCGCCGACATGCCGAAACCGCGGGTGGCGATCGCGGAATCCGACGTCCCCAACGCGTTCGCCACCGGCCGCAACCAGAAGAAGGCCGTCGTCTGCGTGACGACCGGCATCCTGCGCCGCCTGGAGCCTCAAGAGCTCGAAGGCGTGCTGGCCCACGAGCTGTCGCACGTCGCGCACCGCGACGTCGCCGTCATGACGATCGCCTCGTTCCTCGGCATCGTGGCCGGGCTCATGACCAGGGTCGCCCTCTACACGGGGATCGGCGGCCGCCGGGGCGGCGGCCAGGGCGGCGTACCCGTCGGAGCGATCATCCTGCTGGTGTCGGCGCTCGTGTACGCCGTCAGCTTCCTGCTCACCCGCGCCCTGTCGCGCTACCGTGAGCTGGCCGCCGACCGGGCCGGGGCGCTGCTCACGCAACGCCCGTCCGCCCTGGCCGGCGCGTTGACCAAGATCACCGGCGACATGGCCAGGATCCCGACCCGCGACCTGCGCGAGGCGGAGCCGTACAACGCCTTCTACTTCGCCCCGGCGCTGGCCGGCGGCCGGTCGATCGCCACACTCTTCGCCACCCACCCGCCGCTGGAGCGGCGGCTGGAACAGTTGGCCGCCATATCCAAGCAGCTCGGAAGGGGCTGACGCACATGGGCTGGCTCGACGCGTTGCTGGGCCGGTCGAAGCCGGCCAAGCCCGACCTCGACGCGCTGTTCGCACTACCGTCCGCGGCCGTGACACTGCAGGCCGCGACCGGGCTCGAGCCCACCGGCCTCGGCTCGGTGTCCTTCCGCGCCGCCGAGGGCGGCGCCTTCGCCACCCTCGAGAACGACGTCAAGGCGCTGCTCGGCGACCGCGTCGAGGAGTCCGGCGACCGCTACGGCTACACCTGGCTGCTGGTGCGCCGCGCGCCCGACGCGGTGAGCGACCTGGTCACCGAGCTGCACGCGGTCAACTCCTCGCTGGAGTCGGCCGGGTTCGGGCCGTCGCTGTTGTGCTCGCTGGTGTCGTTCGCCGACCCCGACGGGCGGCGGCTGGCGCTCGTCTACCTGTACAAACGGGGCACGTTCTACCCGTTCGCGCCGCTCACCGAGGGAGAGAAACGCGACACCGCTCTGGAGTTGCAGGTCAGGGGCGCGCTGGAGGGCGAGCTTCCGGTGGAGGCCGAGCTCAGCCGCTGGTTCCCGGTCTGGGGCGCTCCTGGGTTGTGATAGCCCAAGGTGATCTAATGATCACGTGGAGCGAAGGTTGTACGTGCTCGCGGCCTCCGCGTTCATCGTGGCGGCCGTGCTGGGCAGTGCCTGGATCACCGGCCAGTTCACCACGCCGGAGGTCGACAGGACGCACGGGTACGTCAGCGAGCTGGCCGCCCGCGACCAGCCGTGGTCCTACCTGTTCCGGATCAGCGACGCGCTGTCCGGCCTGGTCTGCGTGCTCGGCGTGGCGCTCGTGCCCAGGGCGGAGCGCGAGTGGCACGGCTGGCTGGCGCTGGCCGCGTACGGCCTGCTCACCTTCGCCGCCGGGCTGTTCCCGCTGGACTGCGCGGCGCTGAGCGACCCCGGCTGCGGGCGGGACGGCCTGTCCATCGGCCACCGCGCGCACCTCCTGGCCGGGACGCTGGCGACCGGCGCCGTGCTGGCCGCCATGGCGCTGCTGGCCGCGCGGTGGCGCGCGCGGGCGGCGTGGCTGCTCTCGTGGCTGACCCTGGCCGCCACGGCGCTCACCACGGCCGCCGTCGTCGCCGGGAGCGGCGTGGGGCTCGCGCACCGCGCCCAGCTCACCCTCGTCGCCGTTTGGCTGGTGTACGTGGCGCTGCGCCTCATCCTCGCCGAACGGCGCCCCGCCGGGCACGGCACGCCGCACGTGATCGAGGAGGGCGCCGGCCCGGCGGTGCTCATCACGGCGGGACCGGGGGGCGCCTGGTTCCATTGGGACGCTGTGGCCCGGGCCCTGGCCGGGAGCCGCCGCGTCATCCGCTTCGACCGCCCAGGGCTCGGCCTCAGCCCGCGCTCGACGGCCCCGCCCACCCTGTACGCCGAGGTCGCCCGCCTGGCCGCGCTGGCCCCCGCCCACCCGGAGCAGGTCACCGTCGTGGCCCACGGCGTGTCCTGCTGGCACGCGGAGGCGTTCGCCCGGCTGCACCCGCTGTGCGTGGCCCAGCTCGTCCTCGTCGACCCGGTCTGCCCGGACGGCCGCCGGCCCTCGGCCGTCGCCAGGGCCGCGGGCGGGTGGCTGCCCGCGCTGGGCGGCACGTGGGGGGCGACCGCGCTGGCCCGCCTGGTGGGGCCCGCCGCGCACCGGCGGCTCGCCGGCGTGCCCGACCCGCTCGGGATCTACCGCATGGGCAAGGTGCCCGCGGCGGTCGCGGGGGAGTGGCTGGCCCGCCGCGACATGGCCGCCGACCTGCGGCGCATCAGGGAGGACAAGCCGTTCCCCGACGTGCCGGTGACCGTCATCGGCGTCGACGGGCGGGCCGGCTGCGCCGAGCGGCTCGCCGCCGACCTCCGCGCCCGGCTCGTACGCCTGCCGCCGGACGGACGCCGGCTCCGGCCCGCGGACCCGGCGGCGATCGTGGAAGCGATCGCGACCCTGCCGGGTAATGCGTGACGCCGGGCGGGGCGACGCACCAGAATGGGCGGGAAAGACGCCACAGGTGGGGGTTGTCAATGCCGGACCTCGCGGACCCGAGGCCAGAGGATCCCGCGTCCGTGGGTGGATACACCGTCGCCGGGCGCCTCGGCGAGGGCGGGCAGGGCATCGTCTACCTGGCCACCGCGCCCGACGGCGCCAAGGTCGCGCTCAAGCTGCTGCGCGCCGACCTGGCCGGCGACGCCGAGGCGTCGGAGCGGTTCGTCCGCGAGGTGGCGATGGCCCGGCGGGTCGCGCCGTTCTGCACGGCGCAGGTCATCGAGACCGGGCTGTTCGGCGGGCGGCCGTACATCGTGAGCGAGTACATCGACGGGCCCACCCTCGCCGACGTCGTACGCACCCAGGGGCCCCGCTCGGGCACCTCCCTGCACCGGCTCGCGATCGGCACCGTCACGGCGCTGGTGGCCATCCACCAGGCCGGCATTGTCCACCGCGACTTCAAGCCGTCGAATGTGGTGCTGGCCTCCGACGGGCCACGGGTGATCGACTTCGGCATCGCCAGGGCGCTCGACCTCAGCTCGACGCTGACCGGCGCGGTCGTCGGGACGCCTTCGTACATGGCGCCCGAGCAGCTCACCGAGTCCGGCCCCGGGCCGAAGTCGGACATGTTCGCGTGGGCGTGCACGCTGCTGTACGCGGCGTCGGGGCAGGCGCCGTTCGGGCACGACAGCCTGCCTGCGGTGGTCAACCGGATCCTGCACACCGAGCCCGACGTGAGCTCGATCGAGGATCCGGGGCTGCGGGCGCTGGTGCGCGACTGCCTGGCCAAAGACCCGTCCCTGCGGCCCGCGGCCGGCGAGGCTTTGATGCGCCTCCTGGGGCACGCCCCCGCCACCCAGCCGCCCGGCCTGCTCCAGCAGGGCAGCGCCGCCGCCACCTCCGGCCCGCCACCCGGCCCTCCCGGGGCCACCTCCGGCTCACTGCCCGGCCCGCCGGCCGCCGCCTCCGGCGGGTGGGCCGCGGCCTCCGGCGGCCCAGGATCGATCCCCGGCGCCGGGCGGCCCGGAAACGAGTACCCGATGCCCCCTGCCTCCTACCAGGGCCCGCCCACCCGGCCCACGCCGCGCCGGGCCACCGGCTGGATCGTCGCCGGGAGCGCCGCCGCCGCGCTCGTGCTCGTGGCCGCCATCGCCTTCGCCGCCATCCGCCTCGGCGACCTGCCGACCGGGGAAACCACCTCACCCGTCCCCACGGCGGCCCTGACGACCACCTCCGCCCCCACCACGCCTCCCGGCGCCACACAGACGTCGGCCCCGTCGCCCACCACCCGCTCGGTCACGCTCCCGGGCACGTCCGTCCGCATCGAGGAGACCGAGGCCGACCCCATCAAGCTCGCCTCCTACACGGTGAACGGGGGCAAGCGCCTCTACGTCAGAAAGCACTCCACCGACGTCTTCACCAGCGACTCCCGCTACTTCGAGTACGCCTTGGACTCCAAGACGAACCTGGCACTCGGCACCGACGTGGACTACAGCACCGACTACTTCGCCACCGTGTCGATCATCGACCACGCCACCGACGCCAAGCGCCTCGTCAAGATCAGCCCCAGGCCGGTCTTCCCCACCACGCCCCGCTGGTCGCCCGACGGCAAGTACGGCCTGGTCACCCTCTACAAGGACGACGACGGCACCACGCTCGAGTACGGATACGGCATCATCGACGTCGCCGGCGAGAAGGGCCGCGCGTTCGAGATCAAGGAGAAGGGCGCGGGGGAGTGGCGCTTCTTCTGGGACGCGGACGGCCGGGCCGTCGGCACGTGGGTGGGCGGCAAGATGAAGTTCTACGACCTGAACGGCAAACTCCTGCGCACCCTTTCGGACGCGGGCTCGCCGGTGTGGGTGGAGGGCGACGACATCTCCCCGTCCGGCAACCGCTTCCTGGCCCACTGCACACCCGCGGGCACCACCCTCTGCGCCCGCTCCACCTCGGGCGACGACACCAGGCCGATCACCATCCCGTTCGCCACCAACCGCCTCATCGGCTGGTGGGACGACGATCACCTGGCGGTGTGGCGCAGCAGGGGCGCCGGGTACGAGGCCGTGGTGATCGACATGTCGGGGCAGGTCAGCAGGGTGCTGGCGAGCGCGCCGAAGAAGTCCGAGTTCGACAGGATGGGCTTCCGCTTCACCCGCACCGCCTCCTAGGCCCCCGGTTCTTCGCATGATCGACCATGCGCCCATGTGACCGCTCATGGTCTTTCCGTGCCGTGCGAAATGCGGGCCGGGGACATCTCTGTGGGGTGCGCCGGGGATCACGAGCCCGCAGGGAGTGAACAGGCGGGCGGGATTTCCGTAGGATCGGGGAGTGGACATCACCGTCGTCGGCGAGGGCACCGTCCTGGCCGCGCCCGACACGCTGCGGCTCTACGCGGGCGTCGAGGTGCGCCGCGCGTCCGCCGCGGAGTCCTTCACCGCCGCCAGGGCCGCCGCCGCCCGCCTCACCGAGGTGCTGCGCCAGGAGGGGATCGCGGCGGAGGACGTACGCACGACAGAGCTCTCCCTGGGGCCCGAGTACGAGGCGTACCCGAAGGTGACGGCCTACCGCGCGGCGCAGGGCGTGGAGGTCGTGGTCCGCGACCTGGCCCGGGCCGACCGGATCATCGACACGGTGGCCGGGGTCGGCGAGGAGGCCAGGCTCAACGGGCTGGCGTTCGAGGTGTCCGACCCGTCCGGCCCGCTGAGCGAGGCCAGGACCAGGGCGTTCCGCGACGCCGCCGGCAAGGCCGCCCAATACGCCGGTCTGGCGGGCCGCCCGCTGGGGCGGGTGGTCTCGGTGACCGAGGAGATCGGGGGCGGCCCGCCGCAGCCGCTCCTCAGGGCCGCCACCATGGCCGCCGAGGACGCCTCCTCGATCAACCCCGGCCGCCAGACCCTCACGGTCACCGTCCGGCTCGGCTACGACTTCGCCTAGAAGCCCCGAGGCCCGCACGTCGACGATCGGGCATCCTCTCGGCCGGCGATCACTGCAGAATGTCGGTTGGTGGTGCCGTGAAATGTCGGCTGTGAGCACCACGTTTGTCGGTTCTGGGTGCTGTGAAATGTCGCCGTACCCTCTGTAGGATGTCGTTCCCGCAGATGGAGGCCCTCGTGAATCTTGTGCCGCGACGCATCGTCGATCACGCGCTGGAGTTCCTGGCTGCGTTCAGGGTGGTGATCGTCAATGGGCCTCGCCGTCCGGGAAGACCACACTGCTCCGGCAACTCGAGGCTTGTCGCGGCGGCACATACCTGACCCTGGACGATGGCACGCTGCGTGCGGCCGCGCATGCGGATCCCGAGGTGTTCGTGGCCGACGGGCCCAAGCCGATGATGATCGATGAAATCCAGCGAGGCGGCGATGATCTGGTGCTGGCGATCAAATCGGCCGTGGACCGTTCGGCGGAGCGAGGGCAGTTCGTGCTCGCCGGATCGACCAGGTTTCTCGCGACTCCGTCGCTCAGCGAATCTCTGGCCGGACGGGCGAGCATCATCGAGGTGTGGCCCTTCGCGGAGCAGGAGTTGAACGGCGGCGACAAGTCCTTCCTTGAGCGGGCCTTCGACGAACCGGAGTCCTTCCGGACGACGACGCAGAGTTCTTACGGCAGAGCGGACTACTTCGATCTCATCGCGCGGGGCTTTTATCCGCGTGGGCCGCTGGTGGAGACCTTCATCGCCAACGAACTGGCCAAACAGGCAACCTGGGCTCCCTACCGGCTGAATCTCTTTCACTGGCGTGTCAGCCAGGGAGCCGAGGTCGACCTGGTGGTCGAGCGCACCAACGGCCGGGTGATCGGAGTGGAGGCCAAAGCCACGGACGCCGTGGACCTCAAGGACTTCAAGGGCTTGACCACGCTGAGAGACGCTCTCGGCGAGGAGTTCGTCCATGGGTTCGTGCTCTACACCGGAAAGCGCTCGCTCGCCTTCGGCGATCGGCTGACCGCGCTGCCGATCAGTGCTCTGTGGGACAGGTAGAGGGATTCCGCGCGATCGGTGAAGACGGCGTCCCGGGTTACGGGCGAGCCCGTGCAACGGGTGGGGGATACGGCCGCATTGTGACCATGCGGCCGGGGTCACGTCTTGGCGGCCAGGAAGGCCATCATCGGGGGAGCACATCCGCGGACCTGTCCCAGCCGCCCTTGTGATCGGCGCCGGGCAAGGAGAGCAAGCCGCTGCCGGTGCGCTCGGCGAACGCCCGCATCGGCTCGTGCCACGGATCCTCGCCGGCCGCGTACAGGAACACGGGCACGCCGGAGGCGGCGGGTTCGGCGTGGAGGCCGGGCTCGCGCGAGAACGCCTCGTGATCGGCCCGGAACGCGGCCGGATCCCCTGCCTCGATGAGAGCCGCCTGATAGGGGTCGGTGCCGACCGGCAGGCCGAGGGGCCGCAGTGTGGGCCCGACCGCCGAGCGGAAGCCGTCGACGGCGTCGAACCCGCCGGTGACCAGGCACGTCAGCCGATCCGGGGCGTGCGCGGCGACGGCGATCACCGTGTACGCGGACGTCAGGACCCGGGTGTATCCGCTGTGCGCCCAATGTGCCGCGTCCTGGAACATGCCCGGATGGAGCACCACCGGCGGGCCGTCCCCCACGACCTCGTAGGAGATCTTGAAACTGTTGCTGTGCGCGATGGGCACACATCCTCCAATAGGGCCGGTACGCAGGAACGTTACGACTTGTCCGGAAGGAGGCACCTTCTTGTCGCAACGGAACACCGGGGCAACGCACCAGCCCGCTGCCCGAGGTGCTGGCCTTGATCGGCGGCAAGTGGAGCGCTCAGGTGCTCGTGGAGCTGGGTGACGGTCCGCGCGGGTTCACTCAGCTGGAGCGGGCGACCGAGGACATGGCGAGCCGCTGGAGGCGCTCACGGCCTGGGCCCGCCGCGCCCCTCATCACCGCCGCCCACCGGGACTACCGGCGCCGCTGACGGCATCGCTCGCCAGGAACGCGTTCACCGCGGACCGGAAGCCGTCCGGCTCCTCCACCCAGGGCATGTGCCCGGCACCCCGCAGGACCACGCGTGACACGCGGGGCAGCGCCTGCTCCAGGGAGTCCACCGCCCAGCGGGGCCGGATGTCGTGCGCGCCGTCCACGATCAGCGTGGGGACCTGCAGGGCCTCGCACCCCGCCCGCAGCTCGGGAGTGCCCCAGTGGCGTTTGTCCTGGGCGTTGATGGCGGCGTTGCACTCGAAGTTGACGCCGAGCCAGGGCGTCGCCATGCGCTCGGCCTGCTCCAGCGCCCGGGCCGGGTCGGCGAAGTCCGCCGACCACTGCAGCACCGAGAGCTCCCGGTCCTCGGCGGGCGTGCGGTCGCGGCCCCGCAGCTCCAGCCAGCGCCCCAGGTGGTCGCCCATTCTGGCGCGCAGGTTCCGGGCGTACTCGTCGCCCCAGGGCTTTCCCGGGTCGATGCCCGTGCCGGCGACGTAGACCAGCCCGCGTACGCGCTCGGGGTGGTCCAGGGTGTATCGCAGGGCCAGCTGGGCGCCCCACGAGTGGCCCAGCAGCACCATCGTCTCCAGCTCGAAGTGCCGGCGGACGGCGTCGAGGTCCGCGACCGTTCGAGCCATCGAGTACGGCCCGCGCCGTTGTGAGCGGCCGCAGCCCCGCTGGTCCCAGCGATGCACGGTCGCGACACCGGACAGCAGCGCGGCCACGTCCTCTAAGGTGTCCCACAAGCCCGGGCCGCCGTGACAGAAGACCACGGGGCGGCCCCGGCCGCCGCGGGCCGCCCAGAGCTCGACGCCGTCCTCTGTGGTGATCGTCTCCTCCATGCCGGCCAGTATGGCCCGGCGCGGGTCAGGGGAGGGCGAGCATGCGGTCCAGGGCGACCTTGGCCCAGTGGGTGGTGTCCTCGTCCACCGTGATCTGGTTGACGACCTCGCCCAGCACCAGCGACTCCAGCGCCCACACCAGGTGCGGCAGGTCGATGCGGTTCATCGTCGAGCAGTAGCAGACCGTCCGGTCCAGGAACGAGACGCTCTTGTCGGGGAACATCTGCGCCAGCCGCTTGACCAGGTTCAGCTCCGTGCCGACCGCCCAGCTCGAGCCCGCGGGGGCCGCCTCCAGCGTCTTGATGATGTACTCGGTGGAGCCCACGTAGTCGGCCTTGAGCACGACCTCGTGCCGGCACTCCGGGTGCACGAGCACGTTGACGCCAGGGATGCGGGCACGAACGTCGTCGACGGACCCGGCCGTGAAGCGGCCGTGCACCGAGCAGTGGCCGCGCCACAGGATCATCCTGGCACGCTCCAGCTGCTCGCGCGTGAGGCCGCCGTTCGGGCGGTGCGGGTTCCACACCACGCAGTCGTCCAGGGACATGCCCATCTCCAGCACCGCCGTGTTGCGGCCCAGGTGCTGGTCGGGCAGGAACAGCACCTTCTCGCCCTGCTCGAACGCCCAGTCCAGGGCCCGGCGGGCGTTGGAGGAGGTGCAGACCGCGCCGCCGTTCCGGCCGCAGAAGGCCTTGATGTCGGCGCTGGAGTTCATGTATGTGACCGGGATCACCTGATCGGCGAGGCCGGCGTCCTCCAGGGCCTCCCAGCACTCCTCGACCTGGTCGAACGTGGCCATGTCGGCCATGGAGCACCCGGCCGCCATGTCCGGGAGGATCACCTTCTGGGTGTCGTTGGTGAGGATGTCGGCGGACTCGGCCATGAAGTGCACGCCGCAGAAGACGATGTACTCGGCCTCGGGCCGCGCCGCCGCCTGCTGGGCGAGCTTGAAGGAGTCACCCGTCACGTCGGCGAACTGGATGACCTCGTCGCGCTGGTAGTGGTGGCCCAGCACGAACAGGCGGTCGCCGAGCGCCTCCTTGGCCTTGCGTGCGCGTTCCACCAGGCCGGGGTCGGACGCGGGCGGCAGCTCGCCCGGGCAGTCGACCCCTTTCTCGCTGTGCGGATCGGCGCCCCGGCCGAGGACGAAGAGCGGCAGCCCAGTCTGGGTGGCCATGGCCACACCCCCTTATCGTCGAATTGACGATACTCATGATGGCACACGGGCGAACCTGCTTGTTCCGGGGGTGTGCGACCCCGGGAATGTGTGGCATGGGCCAGGTGTTGGTAGCGTCATTGGTAGGACGTCGAAACCAGACAGCCGGGTTAGGGAGTCACCAGATGACGGTTGAGAGCAGCGAGACCACGGCGCAGGGCCTGATCCTGACTGACGCGGCCGCCGCCAAGGTCAAGAGCCTGCTGGAGCAGCAGGGCGAGGAGGGTCTGCAGCTGCGGGTCGCCGTGCAGCCGGGCGGTTGCTCCGGCCTGCGCTACCAGCTCTTCTTCGACGATCGCTCGATGGACGGCGACGTGGTGTCCGACTTCGGCGGCGTCAGCGTGGTCACCGACCGCATGAGCGCTCCTTACCTCATGGGCGCCACCATCGACTTCGTCGACACCATCGAGAAGCAGGGGTTCACCATCGACAACCCCAACGCCACCGGCTCGTGCGCCTGTGGCGACTCGTTCAACTAGCCGCCAACTAGCCGCGGTCGGCGCGCCGGGTCCCGTTCGCCTTTGTGCGTCCGGGACCTTCGCGTATTCTCGTGGGGCCCATTGGCTTGCTGACAACGAGGAAGAAGAATCCCGTGCGCATCGCCGTCACCGGCTCCATCGCGACAGACCACCTGATGACCTTCCCAGGAAGCTTCGGCGATCAGCTCATCGCCGAGCAGCTCGACCGGGTCTCCCTCTCGTTCCTGGTCGATGACCTTCAGATCCGTCGCGGTGGGTGCGCCGCGAACATCGCGTTCGGCATGGGCTGCCTCGGCTTGAAGCCGATCCTCGTGGGAGCCGTCGGCAACGACTTCGCCGACTACCGGTCCTGGCTCGAGCGCCACGGCGTCGACTGCGACTCCGTGCACGTCTCGGAGACCCAGCACACCGCGCGCTTCCTGTGCACCACCGATGAGCACCACAACCAGATCGCCTCGTTCTACACCGGCGCCATGGCCGAGGCGAGGCTGATCGAGCTGCAGCCCGTGGCCGACCGGGTCGGCGGCCTCGACCTGGTGCTCATCAGCCCCAACGACCCCGACGCGATGCTCCGGCACACCGACGAGTGCCGCCAGCGCGGCATCCCCTTCGCCGCCGACATCTCCCAGCAGCTGGCCCGCATGGAGGACGAGCAGATCCGCCAGCTCGTCGACGGCGCCGCCTACCTCTTCTCCAACGACTACGAGAAGGGGCTCATCGAGCAGAAGACCGGCTGGTCCGACGAGGAGATCCTCAACCGGGTCGGCGTCCGCGTCACCACGCTCGGGCCCAAGGGCGCCGTCATCGACCGCAAGGGCGAGCCCTCCATCCAGGTCGCGCCCGCCCCGGAGAACGGCAAGGCCGACCCCACCGGCGTCGGCGACGCCTTCCGCGCGGGCTTCCTGTCGGGGCTGGCCTGGAGCCTGCCGCTGGAGCGGTGCGGGCAGATCGGCAACCTGACCGCCACGCACGTGCTGGAGCGGGTCGGCGGGCAGGAGTACGAGCTCGGCCAGAAGGGCTTCCTCGAGCGCTTCACCGCCGCGTACGGCGCGGAGGCGGCCGCGGAGATCGCCGAGTACCTCCGCTGCTACCACCCCTGAGACTGCTACCACCCCTGAGACTGCTACCACCCCTGAGACCCGGGGAGCGCCTTGAATCCCCGCCCCGGCCGCCGCATCCGCGGCCGGGGCGTTTGTTTTGCCGCGCTCGCCCGTACGGGACGGGGACCCCGTCCCGCGCGCACAGGCGTCATGCGCGCCGCCGGCGGCGCGCATGACGCCTGTGCGCGCGGTCGTGCGCCGGAAAGGTCAGTAGTTGCGTCTGACGTGGATCGCCCAGCCGCCCTCGGGCAGCTCGTACGAGCCGACGTGGCGGTGCGACTTGAGCCTGCACCACGCCGGTACGTCCGTATAGGCCGCCGGGTCGTCGGCCAGCACGGCCACCACGGCGTTGAGCGGGACGTAGTTGATCTGCTCCGCGAGCATGATGATCGGGATCGGGCACTTCTTCCCGAGCGCGTCGATCGTCAAAGCCGGCTGAGTAACCTCGGTCATGCGACTCCTGCGTCCTGGCGGATGCGGCGCACCAGCTCGGGCAGCACGGCGAGGAACCTGTCGACCTCGGCCGCGGAAGCGCCCCTGGGCAGTGACACCCGGACATTCCCATGCGTCAGCACGCCCATCGCTTCAAGAACGTGCGATGGACGAAGCGTACTAGCGGTGCACGAACTTCCGGACGAAACGGCGAATCCCGCCTTGTCGAGCTCGGTGAGCAGGGCCTCCCCGTCAACGTACAGGCACGAGAAGGTCACGATGTGCGGCGCCCGCTCGACGGGGTCGCCGATCACCTCGACGTCGGGGACGATCTCCGGCACCGTCTCCCTGATCCTGGCGACGAGCTCGGAGATCCTCGCCTGCTCGCGCTCGGCCTCGGCGGCGGTGGCGCGCAGGGCCGCCGCCGCGGCGACGACGGCCGGGACGTTCTCGAAACCCGGCACCCGCCGCCGCTCCCGCTCGTCCTCCGGCAGGAACGAGCGGAACCGCGTCCCCTTCCGCACCGCCAGCACGCCCACCCCGGCCGGGCCGCCCCATTTGTGGGCGCTGGCGGTGAGCACCGACCAGCCCGGCGGCGTCGGCATCCGGCCGGCCGTCTGCGCCGCGTCGACCAGGAGCGGCACGCCGTGCTCCCGGCAGGCCTCGGCCGCCTCCGCCACCGGCTGCAGCGTGCCGACCTCGTGGTTGGCGGTCTGCAGGCAGGCCAGCGCGGTGCCGGGCCGCGCCACGGCCGCGGTGAAGGAGCCGAGGTCCACGCGCCCGGTCAGGCTCACGCCCACCGTCTCCATCGTGCCGCCGTCGCGTTCGTGCAGGGCGCCGGCGTGCAGCACGCTGGAGTGCTCGACCGCGCTCGTCACCAGGTGGCGCCCGGCCCTGCGCCGGCCGTGTAGGGTGCCGAGGACGCCGAGATGCACGGCCTGCGTGCCGGAAGAGGTGAACGACACCTCGTCCGGGCGTGCGCCGAGCGCCTCGGCCACCTCCGTGCGGGCCTGCTCCAGCAGCAGGTGCGCGCGGCGGGCCTGGCCGTACAGTCTCGCGGGGTCGGCCCAGCCGGCGTCGATCGCCGCCAGCAGCGCCTCTCGCGCCTGCGGGTGGAGCGGCTCGCTCGAGGCCGCGTCGAAATACGCCACGAGACTCATCGTCCCACTCGCGGCGCCACCGGGGGTCGGGAGGTAGGGCGAGGCACCTGCACGCTAATGTGTCTGCAATCAGCTGTGCATCTGGAAATACGAGCGCCCAAGGGAAAGACTCTTGGGCTTCATCTGTGGGGTAGGCGATCCGTGAGTCCGACTCGCCGTACGACGCGGCGTTCGTTGGCCCGGCGCAGGGTGCCACGCGCCGCCGCTTTGGCGTTGCTGCTGGCCACTGCTACGGCGTGTGCTAATGACGTCCCCGAGGCCGACTGGTCTCGCGGCCTTCTTCCCGAC
Source organism: Nonomuraea sp. SYSU D8015 (assembly GCF_008065375.1). GTDB lineage: Bacteria > Actinomycetota > Actinomycetes > Streptosporangiales > Streptosporangiaceae > Nonomuraea. The sequence goes on along the minus strand of NZ_VJYI01000009.1, from coordinate 194,849 downwards.
CATGTCACCGAGCAGGGTGGCATCGTCCAGAGTCTGTGGAACGGGGCCTGGATCGCCGCACTCGCCACGGGTGCCGTCGTCATCGTCCTGATCGTGTGGGCGTCCATCTTCCACCGCAAGCGCAAGGCGTCGGCCGATCTCCCGCCGCAGGTGCGCTACAACCTGCCGATCGAGATTCTCTACACCTTGATCCCGCTCGTCATGGTGTCGGTGTTCTTCTTCTTCACCGCCCGCGACAGCGAGGCGCTCGCGCGGGTCGACGGTGACGCGCCGGTCAAGGTCAAGGTGGAGGCGTTCCAGTGGAGCTGGCGCTTCACCACGACGTACAACGGCAGGACGCTGCAGCCGGTCGCGGGCATGCCCGTCAACGACTACCGCCAGGGTCCCCAGCTGGTCCTCCCGGTGGACACGAAGGTCGAGTTCGACCTGTCGACGGACGACGTCATCCACTCGTTCTGGGTGCCGGCCTTCCTGTTCAAGCGTGACGTGATCCCCGGCATCCCCGAGGGCAACCCGGGCCGCAAGTTCCAGATCACGACCCTCAACAAGCCGGACGTCTACGCGGGCCGCTGCGCCGAGCTGTGCGGTGTCGACCACAGCCGCATGCTGTTCTCGGTGAAGCTCGTCTCGAAGCAAGAGTTCGATCAGTACGTCGCTACGCAACAGGCTGGGAGTGCCCAGTGACCGCCATTCAAGAACCACTTCGCGCGCCGGCCCGGCCCGTCACCAAGGGCCAGGTGATCGCCAAGTGGCTGTCCTCCACTGATCACAAGATCATCGGGCACCTTTACCTGATCACGTCATTCATCTTCTTCCTGATCGGCGGCGTGATGGCGCTGATCATGCGGGCGGAGCTGGCGCAGCCCGGAATGCAGTTCACCAGCAACGAGCAGTTCAACCAGCTGTTCACCATGCACGGCACGATCATGCTGCTGATGTTCGCGACGCCGCTGTTCGCCGGCTTCGCCAACGAGCTCATGCCGCTGCAGATCGGCGCCCCCGACGTGGCGTTCCCCCGCCTCAACATGGTGAGCTACTGGCTCTACCTGTTCGGCAGCATCATCGCCGTGTCCGGCTTCTTCACCCCGGGCGGCGCGGCGTCGTTCGGCTGGTTCGCCTATGCGCCCCTGTCGGACGTGGTCTACTCGCCCGGCATCGGCGGCGACCTGTGGATCATGGGTCTGGCGCTGTCCGGCCTCGGCACGATCCTCGGCTCGGTCAACTTCATCACCACGATCATCTGCATGCGGGCGCCCGGCATGACGATGTTCCGCATGCCGATCTTCACCTGGAACGTCCTGCTCACCAGCATGCTCGTGCTGATGGCCTTCCCGGTGCTGGCCGCCGCGCTGCTGGCCCTCGAGGCCGACCGCAAGCTGGGCACCCAGATCTTCTGGAGCGAGAACGGCGGGCCGCTGCTGTGGCAGCACCTGTTCTGGTTCTTCGGCCACCCCGAGGTGTACATCATCGCGCTGCCGTTCTTCGGCATCGTGACCGAGGTGCTGCCGGTCTTCAGCCGCAAGCCGATCTTCGGCTACATCAGCCTCGTGGCCGCGACGATCTCGATCGCGGGCCTGTCCATCACGGTCTGGGCGCACCACATGTTCCCGACCGGCCAGGTGCTGCTGCCGTTCTTCTCGTTCATGACGTTCCTCATCGCGGTGCCGACGGGCGTGAAGTTCTTCAACTGGATCGGCACGATGTGGCGAGGCCATCTGAGCTTCGAGTCGCCGATGCTGTTCTCGGTCGGCTTCCTGATCACCTTCCTCCTGGGCGGTCTGACGGGCGTCATCCTGGCCTCGCCGCCGCTCGACTTCCACATCAGCGACACCTACTTCGTCGTCGCCCACTTCCACTACGTGGTCTTCGGCACCGTCGTGTTCGCCATGTTCGCGGGCTTCTACTTCTGGTGGCCCAAGTTCACCGGCAAGATGCTCGACGACAAGCTGGGCAAGCTGCACTTCTGGCTGCTGTTCATCGGCTTCCACACCACGTTCCTCGTGCAGCACTGGCTCGGCATGCTGGGCTTCCCGCGCCGGTACGCCGACTACAGCGCCGCCGACGGCTTCACCGACCTCAACATGCTGTCGTCGGTGGGCGCGTTCGTGCTGGGCCTGTCCACGCTGCCGTTCTTCTACAACGTCTGGAAGACCTGGCGCACCGCGCCCAAGGTCACCGTCGACGACCCCTGGGGCTACGGCGGCTCGCTCGAATGGGCGACCTCCTGCCCGCCGCCACGGCACAACTTCACCTCGCTGCCGCGCATCCGCTCCGAGCGTCCCGCGTTCGACCTGCACTACCCGCATGTGTCCGCCAAGTCGCCGAAGGAGGTCGAGGTCTGATGAAGGTCCAAGGGTGGCTGTTCCTCGCGTGCGGCGTGTTCTTCGCCGGTGTCGACGTCGCCTACTGGTTCTGGACCAAGGCGGACACCGGCAAGGGTGAGCCGGTCGGCACCACGGCCATGGCCATCTCGGTCGGGTTCGCGTTCATGGTCGGCTACTACCTGATGTTCACCGCGCGGCGCATCGGCGACCAGCCGGAGGACAACAAGCAGGCCGAGATCAGCGACGGCGCGGGCGAGATCGGGTTCTTCAGCCCCAGCAGCTGGTGGCCGCTGTTCCTGTGCCTGGCGGCGGCCTTCGCCTTCGCCGGGTTCGTGATCGGCTTCTGGATGTTCCTGATCGGGGTCTTCCTCGTGATCATGGCCATGATCGGGTTCGTGTTCCAGTACTACCGAGGCAACTTCTCGCACTGAGACAGCCGAAGCGGGCGTCCCCCTTGGGGGAGGACGCCCGCTTTTTGGTGTTCTTTACCGGTGTCCCGATGTGGTGATTCGGTCACCGTGGGTAATAAGGGAGGCAGAAGCGGTCCGATCATGGGCGAGGGGGCACTCGTGGGGCGCGTAGCGTATGGAGCGGCCGGTCTGCTGGCCTTGGCGCTGCTGACGGCGTGCTCGGCGGGCGGCCCCGACAGGGAGGACCCCGAGGGCGTCACCACTGGCGGTGCAGGCGCGCGGGGCGCCTCCACGTCGTTCTCCCCGCAGGACAAGGCCGCGGACGTGCCCACCGACCAGCCCGTGGTCGTGGCGGTCCACGGGGGCAGGCTCAAGAGCGTACGCGTGGACGGCGGCGGGTCCGGCCCCCTGCCAGGCGTGCTGAGCGCCGACGGCAGCCGCTGGCGCAGCAACGCCACCGCCCGCCCCGGCACCTCCTACACGGTCACCGCCGTCTCCGTGGACGCCGCCGGCAAGGAGAGCCGGGAGACCAGCACCTTCACGACGGTGAAGGCCAAGGAGACGTTCGACATCAAGACCATCACCCCGAACAAGGACGACACCGGGCTGACGGTCGGCATCGGCATGCCCATCATGATCGCCTTCGACAAGCCGGTCACCGACCGCGTCTCCGTCGAGCGCAACCTCATCGTCCGCAGCTCCAAGCCGGTGGAGGGGGCCTGGCACTGGTTCGACGACCAGCACGTGGACTTCCGGCCGCAGGAGTACTGGCCCGCCCGTACGAAGGTGCGGGTGGAGGCGCGGCTGGCCGGGGTGCGCGGAGGGCCGGGCATGTACGGCAAGCGCGACGTCACGGTCGACTTCAAGATCGGCCGCGCGCAGATCACCAAAGGCAGCACCGACGAGCACGTGCTCATCGTGCGGCGGGACGGCAAGAAGATCCGCTCGATGCCGATGAGCGCCGGCCAGGGCGGGCAGTGGAAGTACTACACGACCTCGGGGATCCACCTGGCGATGTCGCGCGAGCCCGTCACCGTCATGACCTCGCCCGGCATCGGGCCCGGCCAGCCCGGTTACTACCAGCTGACGGTCTACAACACGGTGCGGATCTCCAACAGCGGCGAGTACGTGCACAGCGCGCCGTGGTCGGTGGGGTCGCAGGGCCACGCGAACGTCAGCCACGGGTGCGTGAACATCAGCCCGGACAACGCCGCCTGGTTCATCAAGAACACGCTGATCGGGGATCCGATCATCATCACGGGCTCGCCCCGGAAGCTGGAGCCCACGAACGGGTGGGGGCACTGGCAGGAGAACTGGAAGCAGTGGCTGAAATGGAGCTCGCTCAAGGGCGGCCCCACGCTGGGCCTCTGAACCGCCGCATGCCGGACTCCTGACGGCGCCACGACGTCGGGCGAGCCGGCCGGCCAGCCCCGGGAGCGTGGCTGGGAGCCCTGCCATACGGGGGCCGGGCAGACTGGGGGAACGGCCGGAACGCCCGTCACCGTGCCCCTCGGCGTCGTACACGCGCAGCCGTACCGCCGTGCACACGCCAGCGCGCGCCTCCCGGGTGGAGACGCGCGCGAACGGGGCGTGGGTCAGGACGGGCGGACGGAGGAGCTGACCTCGACCCAGCGGTCCAGGAGGGCGGCGGCGGCGCCGGAGTCCACGGCCCGGGCGGCGCGGGCGTATCCGTCGCTCATGGCCGAGTCGAGGTCGTCGCCGGGCCCGTCGTAGGCCACCAGGGCGGCGGCCGCGTTGAGCAGCACCGCGTCGCGCACCGGCCCCGTCTTACCGCCCACCAGGTCGTGCACGGCCTGCGCGTTGAACGCGACGTCCCCGCCCCGCAGCGCGTCAGCGTCGGCGCGCGGGATGCCGAGGACGGCCGGATCGAACGTCGTCTGCGTGGCGGTGCCGTCCTTGACCACCCAGACCGTCGAGGTGCCGGCGATGGTCAACTCGTCGAGGCCGTCGTCGCCGCGGAACACCAGGGCGGACACGCCGCGCTCGGCGAAGACGCCCGCGAGCACGGGCAGCATGCGGGCGTCGAAGACGCCGATGGCCTGCGCCGCCGGGCGGGCCGGGTTGGTGAGCGGGCCCAGGAAGTTGAAGACCGTGGGGACGCCGATCTCCTTGCGCGTCGGGCCGGCGAAGCGCAGCGCGGGGTGGTAGACCGGGGCGAAGCAGAACGCGATGCCCGCCTCGCGCGCCACCTGCGCCGTCTGCTCCGGCGTGAGGTCGAGGCGGATGCCCAGGTGCTCCAGGACGTCGGCGGCGCCGCACGAGGAGGAGGCGGCGCGGTTGCCGTGTTTGACGACGCGGGCGCCGGTCGCGGCGACGACGATGGCGGCCATCGTCGAGACGTTGACGGTGTGGGCGCGGTCGCCGCCGGTGCCGACGACGTCGACCACGGGCCCCTCGACGCTGAGCGGCGTGGCCAGGTCGAGCATCGTCCGGGCCAGGCCCACCACCTCGGACACCGTCTCGCCCTTGGCCCGCAGGGCGATCACGAAGCCGGCGATCTGGGACGGCGTCGCGGAGCCCGACATGATCTCCCGCATGGCCCAGGCCGTCTCGTCCGATGTCAGATGCTCTCCGGCCAGGAGAGCGGAGAGCAGGGCAGGCCAGGTCGTCCGGGAGTCCATGGGCACCTACTTAGCGTTGAGTCGGGTGGAGGAACGACGACGCATGAGCTCGGCGACCGTGTCCGCCAGGACCATGGGCTCCAGGGGCTGGGCCACCACGGCGTCGGCCTTCGACCACTCGGCCAGCCAGCGGTCGTCGCGCCTGGCGATGATCAGGCAGATGGGCGGGCAGTCGTAGACCTCGTCCTTGGCCTGACGGGAGACGCCCATGCCGCCCGCGGGCTGCGTCTCGCCGTCGAGGACGGCGACGTCGATCTCGCCGGAGCCCAGCCACTGGTGAACCTTGGGCTCGGTGGCGCACTCCACGATCTCGACGAGGGGCACGTCGGCCGCGGGCCGCCTGCCGATGGCCTGGATCACCTCGGCTCTGGTGGCGGCGTCGTCGCTGTAGACGAGGACCCTCATCGTGTCGTCGGTGCTCACGGTCGCGCTCACTATCGGTCGTAGCGGTATGGTCACCCTGGATCGTACCGGTGTGCGGGTGTGCAAACCCAGGTTGGCGCCCGAGAGGGGCGTTTTGCGGTAATTATCCCAGGTTGTGAGCGGGTTTGTACCTGCTAACGGGGGGTCGTTGGCCGGACCGAACACCAGAGCCGCAATAATGCTGCCCGTGGCGACAGCATCCGCAATAACTTCGACGACAGCACAGTCGTACCGCAGACCGAACCTGGTCAGTGTCGGGACGATCGTCTGGCTGTCCTCTGAGCTCATGTTCTTCGCGGCGCTGTTCGCGATGTACTTCACCATCCGGTCGGTGAGCGAGGGCAGGGGCATCGAGTGGGGCCCGGCCTTCCTTCCCGTAGGCGCGCAAGCCGCCGAGGGAGTCGCTCATCTGAACATCCCGTTCGCGACGGTCAACACGATCATCCTGGTGCTGTCGAGTGTGACGTGCCAGCTCGGCGTGTGGGCCGCAGAGAAGGGACAGGTCGGCAAGCTCCGCTTCTGGTACATCGTCAGCTTCCTCATGGGCGCGGTGTTCATCGCGGGCCAGCTGTACGAGTACGCCGAACTGGCGTCAGAGGGCGCGACCTTGTCCGCTAACGCCTACACCTCGGTGTTCTACCTGACGACGGGCTTCCACGGCCTGCACGTGACCGGTGGCCTGATCGCGTTCCTGTTCATGCTGGGACGCACGTACGCCGCGAAGCGCTTCACGCATGAGCAGGCCACCAGCGCGATCGTCGTGTCCTACTACTGGCACTTCGTTGACGTCGTCTGGATCGGTCTTTTCGCGACCATCTACATCATTCGTTAAGGAACGGGATCTCTGTGACTAGGATCACCGCTTGGCGGCGGCATCCCCTCGCGAGATACGCCGTCCTGATTTTGGCGTTGGCGCTGGTCGGGATGGTATACGCCGCCTTTGTCCAGGCGGGTAAGCCTGCCGACGCGGCTCTGGCGGCAGGCAAGGTCGATGACGTGGCCGAGGGCAAGAGCCTGTTCGTCCAGCACTGCTCCAGCTGCCACGGCATGAACGCGGAGGGCACCGGCACGGCGCCCACGCTCATCGGCGTCGGCGCCGCGGCCGTCGACTTCCAGATGAGCACCGGCCGCATGCCCGCGGCCAACCCCGGCGCTCAGGCCCCGCGCAAGCCTCCGGCGCGCTGGGTCAACGAGACGACGACCCGCCAGATCGCGGCCTACGTGCAGTCGCTCGGCGGTGGCCCGCTCGTCCCGGCGGCCGAGCAGGTCGACCCGAAGGGCGGCGACGCCGGCAGGGGCGGCGAGCTCTTCCGCGCCAACTGCATCCAGTGCCACAACTGGGTCGGCGCCGGCGGCGCCCTGACGCAGGGCAAGTACGCTCCCAACCTCAACTCGGCGACCCCGACGCAGATCTACGAGGCGATGGTCACCGGCCCGCAGGCCATGCCCGTCTTCAACGACACGACGATCACGCCCAAAGAGAAGCAGGACATGATCGCCTACATCACCCAGGTGCGCGCGCAGAAGGACCCGGGAGGTTTCGGCCTCGGGCGCATTGGCCCCGTGACCGAAGGTCTCGTAGCGTGGATCGTGGGTCTTCCCGCCCTCGCACTCGCCGCCATCTGGATCACCGCGAAGAAGCGACACAAGCCATGACAGACAACGAGCACGAGATCGAGCAGCCGGACGAGCGCGTCCCCAAGCGCGTCATCGGCACCCCCGCGCCGGGCACCTCGATGCTCGGCACCGTGGAAACGGCGGACGTCGACGCCGAAGTCCCCGGCGTGACGCTGCAGGACGAGGCCAAGGCCCGCAAGGCCGAGAAGGTCGTGGCGCTCTGCTTCACGATCACTTTCCTCGCGGGCATCGCGTTCCTCATCTCCTACGTGGTGTTCCAGGTGGGAAGCCCTGAGGCGACCGGCACGTCCAACCTCGCGCTGGGCACCTCCCTGACGGTCGCGATCCTGGCGCTGGCGATCGGCATCGTGGTCTGGGTCCGCCAGATCATGCCGAAATACTCGCTGATCCAGGAGCGCCACGAGATGGCCTCCGCCGAGGCCGACCGCGAGGTCGTGGCCGACACGTTCGTCCAGGGCGCCAACGAGAGCGGCTTCGTCAAGCGCAAGCTGCTGCGCCGCACCCTGCTGCTGGCGGCCGCGCCGCTGGGCCTGGTGCCGCTGGTGCTGCTGCGCGACCTCGACAACAGCAAGATGCCGGGCGCGAAGTTCAACAACCTGCTGCGCCACACGGTCTGGGGTGAGAAGAACAAGGAGGGCAAGCCGCTCAAGCTCGTCGTCGAGGGCACGGGGCAGCCGATCCGCGCCGCCGACTTCAACTCGCCCGGCGGCATCCTCTCGGTGGTCCCCGAGGGCTACGAGCACGACCTCAACGCCCTCGCCAAGGCCACGCTCATCCTCATCAAGTTCCGCCCCGAAGAGCTGAAGGCCGGCGTCAGGAAGAACTGGACGCACGACGGCATCGTGGCCTACTCCAAGATCTGCACCCACGTGGGCTGCCCGGCGGCCCTCTACGAGCAGAACACCCACCACATCCTCTGCCCGTGCCACCAGTCGACGTTCGACGCCGCCGACGGCGCCAAGGTCGTCTTCGGCCCGGCCGCGCGGCCGCTGCCGCAGCTGCCGATCGCCGTCGACGAGCAGGGCTACCTCATCGCCCAGGGAGACTTCGACGTGCCGGTCGGTCCCAGCTACTGGGAGCGCGGTGACGCCGAGAAGGCTGCCAGGGAACAGGGAGGCCAGGCATGACCGACCAGTTGAAGACGGTCCCGAAGGCGATCTCCGGTCCGTCCACCTTCCTCGACGAGCGGCTCGGCGCGGGAAACTTCCTCAAGCGCAACATGCGGAAGATCTTCCCCGACCACTGGTCGTTCCTGCTGGGTGAGATCGCGCTCTACTCGTTCGTCATCCTGCTGCTGACCGGCACGTTCCTGACGTTCTGGTTCAAGCCCAGCATGATGGAGATCGCCTACGACGGCTCGTACGCGCCGCTCAAGGGCGTCATGATGTCCGAGGCCTACGCGTCGTCGCTGGAGATCAGCTTCGACGTCAGGGGTGGTCTGCTCATCCGGCAGATGCACCACTGGGCGGCCCTGTTGTTCGTGGCCGGCATGACGGTCCACATGCTGCGGGTGTTCTTCACCGGCGCCTACCGCAAGCCGCGCGAGATCAATTGGATCATCGGCGTGCTGCTGCTCACGCTGGCGCTGGCCGAGGGCCTCACCGGCTACTCCCTCCCCGACGACCTGCTCTCCGGCGCCGGTCTGCGGATCACCGAGGGCGTAGCGATCTCGCTGCCGCTGGTGGGCACGTACATCACGTTCTTCCTGTTCGGCGGCGAATACCCGGGCGAGGACATCATCCCCAGGTTCTACTCGCTGCACATCCTGCTCATCCCCGGCATCCTGCTGGCGCTGGTCTCGGCCCACATGGTGCTCATGTGGGTGCAGAAGCACACCCAGATGCCCGGCAAGGGCCGCACCAACGCCAACGTGGTGGGCGCGCCGTTCTACCCGGCCTTCATGGCCAAGGCGGGCGCGTACTTCCTGTTCACGCTGGGCGTGGTGGCGGGTCTGGCGACGTTCACCCAGATCAACCCGATCTGGCTGTTCGGCCCGTACACACCCGCGGACGTGTCGGCGGGCTCACAGCCCGACTGGTACATGGGCTTCCTCGAAGGCGCGCTGCGCATCATGCCGGCGTGGGAGATCAACCTCTTCGGCACGTCCCATGCGGGTACGCTGCCGCTGAGCGTGATCATCCCGGCGCTGGTGCCGATGGGCATCATCATGACCGGTCTGGCGCTCTATCCGTTCCTGGAACGCTGGGTGACGGGCGACAACCGCGAGCACCACGTCGCGGACCGCCCGCGCAACAACCCGCACCGCACCTCGATCGGCATGTCGGCCATCACGTTCTACGGCGTGCTGTGGCTGCTCGGCGCCAACGACGAGATCTCGGCGAACTTCCAGATCAGCCTCAACTGGACGACGTACGGCGGCCGCGTGCTCGTCTTCGTCGCTCCGGCGCTGGCGTACGTGATCACCTACCGCATCTGCCTGGGCCTGCAGCGCTCCGACGCGGCGGTCATCTCGCACGGTGTGGAGTCCGGCGTCATCAAGCGGCTGCCGCACGGTGAGTTCATCGAGGTCCACACGCCTCCGGCGGAGGACATCGAGGCTCACATGCGTGGCAAGGAGCCGGTGGCGATGCTGCCGGTGGCCGAGGACCCCGCGGGCATCCCGCCCAAGGGCATGCGCGGGCCGCTCGGCAAGCTGCGCGCCCGCATGTCGAAGGCGTACGGCGGGGAGAAGATCCCGCTGGACGACGGGCACGGGCACGGGCACGAGGATGAGGAGCACGCGGCCGTCGGCCACGGCGACGACCGTAGTTTGACGCACTGATGCTTCTGTAGAACCGGGCCCGGACGGATCTTTCCGTCCGGGCCCGGTTGCTGTGCGCCCATCTTTTACGGTCGCCCAAGGTCACCGCACGCGCCGTAGACCCTTGCCGCCCGTCATGGCCGGTGGTGAAGGCTCACGGGTTTCTCGCCGTGACGGGGCGCATCCTGGGCCGGCTCCGTGGCCGAATCGTCACCCGTCTCCCAGCATGAGCACGCCGGCGAGCCGCGCATGCGATACAGGCGCGGTCACGCGCACGAGAGGACGGCAGCCCTCGCCGTCCGTGCGCAGGCAGCTCTGTGGAAGGTCAGTCGGCCTCGGGGAAGCCGATGGAGAAGGCCGCGTCCAGGTCGTGCTTGGAGTAGGCGCGGAACGCGATGTGCGTCTCCGTGTGCAGCACGCCGTCGACCTTGTTGATCCGCCCGGGAACGATCTCCGCGATCTGCTCATAGACCGGCACCCGGACCATGGCCAGCAGGTCGTATTCGCCGGTGATGGAGTAGACCTCGCTGACCCCGTCGATCTCGGCGATCGTCTCGGCGACCTCCGTGATCCGGTCAACCTCGGCATTGATGTGGACGATAGCCGTGACCATGGACCAACTCTAGCGGGTCACTGCAACGGCCGCCCCTCCCGTCCCCGGCCCCGCTCGAGATGGCTGTAGGCGAGATCGATGCGGGCCTTGTGGCGGGCGGCGCCCCAGGCGGGCAGGCTCCACTCGCCGTCGACCTCCACGAGCCGCACGCCCGGCGACTCCAGCCAGCGCAGGATGCACTCGGTCTCCTCGGCGCTCGCGGCGTGGACCGGGCCGGGACCGGGGATGACGACCTCCGCCGTGGCCGTCAGGGAGGCCACGAAAGGGGTCGGGTGGGCGCCCTTGGGCATGACGCCGGCCGCCGCGAGGCGGCCGTAGCGGATCACGTGGATGTCCCAGCCGCCGCCGAAGGCCGGGCTGGCGGCGACCAGTTGCGGGATGCGGGTGATGGAGCTCAGCCGCTGCATGCGGGCCGCCGTGCGGACGAACGCCGCCAGCCGGTCGCGGTCGACGGACGCCTCCTCGTAGCGCTGCTCCACCGACAGGCGCTCCATGCGGGCCGACACCGCGGTGAAGACGGGCGTGGCGTCGAGCGTCATGGCGCGCCGGGCGTTCTCGACGTGGATGGCGTATTCCTCCGCGCTCTCCTTGCCCTCGCACGGCGCGCCGCAGCGGCCCATCTCGTGCAGCACGCACGCCGTGCGCCGGGTGCGCAGGCTGATCGGCTGGGTGCACTGGCGCAGCGGCACCGCCTCGTGCAGCGCGATGCGGGCGTCGTCGGCCAGGCGGGCGCTGGTGAAGGGGCCGAGATAGGTGGCCTCGTCGTCCTTCAAGTCGCGCACGATCGACAGGCGGGGGAACGGCTCGGCGGTGAGCTTGAGCCAGACGACCTTCTCGGGGAAGCGGGATCGGCGGTTGTAGCGCGGCTTGGCGCCGCCGATCAGGCGCAGCTCCCTGACCTCGGCCTCCAGGGCGGTGGCGCAGACGATGTGGCGCACCCGCTCGGCGATGCCGATCATCTCGCGGATGCGCGGCCGAGTCTCGCCGGCGGTGAAGTAGGAGCGCACGCGGTTGCGCAGGTTGGTGCTCTTGCCGATGTAGAGCACCTCGCCGCGCTCGTCCTCGAAGAGGTAGACGCCGGGCGCGTGCGGCACGGACTCGGCCAGGTGGCGTTTGCGCTGCTGCTCGGGCGTGGGGGCGCGGACGAACGACTTGAGCTCTTCGAGCGTGTGGACCTGGAACGACCCGGCCCGCTCGATCAGCCCGTGCAGCACGTCGACGGTGGCTCTGGCGTCCTGCAGGGCACGGTGGCACGGCTCGACCGGGCTGCGGAAGAACCTCGCCAGCGTGGCCAGCTTGGCGTTGGGGATCTCGTCGCGGGTCAGCACGCGCCTGGCCAGGTCGACGGTGTCGACGACCGGGTTGGCGGGCGGGGGATAGCCCTGCGCGGCGCAGGCGGCCTTGATGAAGCGGGTGTCGAACCCGGCGTTGTGGGCCACCAGCACGGCCCCGCGGACGAACTCCAGGAAGCTCGGCAGCACCGCCTCGATCCGCGGCGCGGCCATGACCATGGCGTCGGTGATGCCGGTCAGCACGGAGATGAACGGCGGAATCGGCCCGCCGGGATCGACCAGCGTGGAGAACTCGCCCAGCACCTCGCCCGCCCGCACCTTGACCGCGCCGATCTCGGTGATGGCGTCGTCGGAGGGGGCGCCGCCGGTCGTCTCCAGGTCGAACACGACGAACGTGACCTCACTGAGCGGAGTGCCGAGCTCGTCGAGAGTGCCTTGTACCGCGTCCACGAATCAAGACCATAGAGAGACCGACCGACAGGATCGAATAACCATCCCTCTTGATCCTTAGTTACCCTTCCCTTTATGTCGGCGGGAAGACTGGCCGGTCGTTACTCCCTCCTGCGCCCCCTGGGCGCGGGCGGCATGGGGAAGGTATGGCTGGCCAGGGACGAGATGCTTGATCGCGAAGTCGCGGTCAAGGAGCTCACGCTGCCCGAGGGCATGCCGCCCCAGGAGCGCGAGGCCTCGGTGAAGAGGGCCGTGCGCGAGGCGCAGGCCACCGCGCGGCTGCGCCATCCGGGCATCGTGGCGCTGCACGACGTGGTCGTCGAGCACGGCCGGCCGTGGCTGGTCATGGAGCTGCTGCGGGGCCGCACGCTGGGCGAGACGGTGCGCGAGTTCGGGCCCATGCCCCCCGACTACGCCGCGCGCATCGGCGCCGACGTGCTGGAGGCGCTGTCCGTCGCGCACGCTCAAGGGCTGCAGCACCGCGACGTCAAGCCGGGCAACGTGTTCCTGACCGAGAGCGGCAGGGTGGTGCTCACCGACTTCGGCATCGCCAGGCAGGAGGGCCAGGCCACGCTCACCGAGCAGGGGCTGATGATCGGCTCGCCCGGGTTCATCGCGCCCGAGCGGCTTGAGGGCCAGCCCGGCGGCCCGGCCAGCGACCTGTGGTCGCTCGGCGCCACACTCTACGTCGCGGTGACGGGGGCGCCGGCCTACGACGGGTCGCCCTCCCAGCGGATCCGCGCCACGCTGATGGCGCCGGCGCCGGTCGCGCCGGGCCCGCTCGGGTCGCTGGTCGCCGCCATGATGGCGCAGCACCCCGCGGCCCGTCCCGACCCGCGCGCGGTCGTGTCCGCGCTCCGCCAGGTCGCCGCCGGCGGCCCGGTGCCGCAGCTGTCCGCCGGCCGCGAGGTGACCGCGCCCGGCCCGGTCAGGAAGCGCGGCAGGGCGGTGCTGTGGATCTCCGCGGCGGCGGCGCTCGTGGTCGCGGCGGGCGCGGCCGGCTTCTTCGTCGTCGACGGCGTGGGCGACGCGGCGCCGACGGCGTTCTCCGTCCCCATGGACGTGTGCACGTTGATCAGCGCCGAGGAGGTGGGCAGGCTGCTGCGCACCTCCAACCCGCCCAAGGGGCAGCCCGACTCCAACGACATCGGCCCCAAGTGCGGCTGGCAGATCGCCGGTTCGGGCGTGGGCCTGCAGGTGCAGAAAGACTCCGACACGGTCGACCCGTGGTCGATGACCCCGGTCGCGGCCCGCAAGCTGTTCCAGAACCAGAAGCGTTACTGGAGCAAGTACGACGACTTCGACTGGTCGTGGCCGGAGATCGGCGTGAAGAAACCCCAGAAGGCCACGCGCAGCCAGGTGCGCCAGATGAGCGGCGTCGGGGAGGAGGCGTTCGGCTTCGAGCTGCTGGGTCCCACGGGCCGGATGCACACCGCGCAGGTCTACTACCGGCTGGCCAACCTCGTGGTGAGCGTCGAATACACCACGCTCGCCGACCGCCCGAGCGACGAGGACATCAAGCAGTCGGCCCTGAAAGCCGCGCAGGCGAGCGAACGGACGTTGCGCGATGCCGGGTGACCTCTACCTGCTGGCCGGCCGCTACCGGCTGATCGAGCGGCTCGGGCAGGGCGGCGCGGGCACGGTGTGGCGCGCCATCGACGAGGTGCTCGACCGGCAGGTCGCGGTGAAGCAGGTGCGCGTGCCCGAACGGCTCGCCCCGCACGAACGCGCGGAGTTCACCGACCGGGCCATCCACGAGGCCAGGTCCGCGGGGCGGCTGCGCGACCCGGCCATCGTGCTGGTGCACGACGTGGTGCTCGAGGGCCACCAGCCGTGGATCATCATGGACCTGGTCACCGGCCGCTCGCTCGACAAGCTGATCAAGGAGCGGGGGCCGCTGCCGCCGGAGCTCGTGGCCCGGGTGGGGCTGCGGGTGCTGTCGGCGCTGGAGGTCGCCCACGCGCACGGCATGCTCCACCAGGACGTCAAACCGGCCAACATCCTGCTCGACTCCGACGGCTCGGCCATGCTCACCGACTTCGGCATCGCGGCCCCGATGGGCGGGCAGGGCGACAGGTTCGGCAGCGCGGGCTCGCCCGGCTACATGGCGCCCGAGCGGCTCAACGAGCAGCCCTCGACCCCGGCGTCCGACCTGTGGTCGCTCGGCGCGAGCCTCTACACGGCGGTGGAGGGGCGGGCGCCGTTCGAGCGGGAGCTGCCCGCCGCGGTGGCGGCGGCGGTGCTGCTGCACGAGCCGCCGTTCCCGACGCGGGCGGGTCACCACCTCGGCGGGCTGCTGATGGCCATGCTCGCCAAAGACCCGGCCGCCAGGCCCACCGCGCCGCAGATCCGCCAGGCCCTGAGCGCTCTGACCACCGGCGTCCCCGCGGCCGCCTCGGGAGGCCGCCGGCGGCGGTGGCTGTGGTCCGCCGCGGTGGCCGGCGTCGTCATGCTCGGCGCGGGCGGCTGGTACGCCACCGCCGCGCTCGGCCAGCCCGAGACCGGCAGATTCGCCCAGGCGCCCGACCCGTGCAAGCTCCTCAGCGACGCCCAGGCCGCCCAGCTCATGAAGGGGAGCCCTCAGCGCAAACCGTCCCGGCCGGGCGAGTGCCAGTGGACCAGCGACGATTCGGGGGGGCGGCGCCTCACCGTCCGAGCATGGGTGGAGAGGCCCGCCGGCGACCTCGGCGGCCCGCAGGTGGCGCAGCGGCGCTTCGCCAGCGAGAAGTCCACCAGGGCCGCGGGGAAGGGCAAGGAAGGGCGCACCGTCCGCGGAGGGGTCTCCGACGTGCCGGGGGTGGGGGAGTCGGCGATCATCCAGAACTCCTTCACGTTCGACCTCGGCTCCACGGAGGAGGGACGATCCGACAGCATCGTGCTGCTCCTGACGAGTAATCTGCTGGGCGAAGTGGTCTGGCATCGGGATGACGTGCCGACCTCGAATCCGGCGGAGAAGGACACCGCCATAGCCGCCGCCCGTCTGGTGTCCGCGGCCCTGCAGAAATGAATGATCTGCAAGCACCTTGCAAGGGGTGTGACTAGCATGTTTCCCCGCAAGTCAGGGCAACCCCAGGAGTCCCCGTGAATCCCGGCAGCGAGTACGAGCCCCCGACCAACCCTTACCAGGCGCCGGGCCGGCCGTTCGAGCCGCAGGGCATGCCGCCGGGCCCGCGACAGGGCATTCCCCCAGGGCCACCGCAGGGCATGCCGCCTGGTACGCCGCCGGGCATGCCGCCGACGATGCCGAACATGGCGCCGCCACCGCCCCGGCGGCCCGCCTGGTTGCTGCCCACTCTGGCCGCCGCGCTGGTCGTCCTGGTCGCGGCCGGCGGCGTCGGCGCCTACCTCATCTACGGCAAGGCCTCCTCGGCGCGGCCCCCGGCCCAGACCGGCCGGCCGCAGACGTCCCAGCCCGCGGCCGCCGCGGCCAAGGGCCCCGACGTGTGCGCCATGCTCCCCAAGGAGGAGGTCGACCGGCTCGTCCCCGACGCCACCGTCGCCAAGTCGTCCAGAGACAGCGATGCCACGGTCACCTTCACCTGCAACTGGGTCAACCGGCGCATCTCGTTCGGTGAGTTCTGGCGCGACCGCGAGATCGACGTCAGGGTCGAGCAATGGAAGGGCGAGGGCGCCAGGACCGGCAGGTCGGTGGCCCAGGGCTCGTACGAGGTCGACTACCGCGGCGGCAAGTACGGCGCGACCGCCACGCCGTCCCTGGACCCCGGCCAGAAGATGTACGTCTCCCCGGTCAGGGACATCCCGGGCGTGGGCGACGGCGCCTTCGCCCAATACACGTGGAACCGCGACGGGAAGCTGCTCTGGTACGCCTTCGGCAAGGCCTACGCCCGCGTCGGCGACATGACCATCGAGGTCAGATACCAGGCGGGCCAGCAGCGCAAGGACGCGCAGATCCTGTCCAACGAGACCGTCCAGGCGATCACCGAGGACAACGCGATCCGCGAGGTGAGCGGCCTGATCAAACACTTCGCCCAGGGTGTGGCCGCCTGGCAGGCGAAGAACCCCAACGTGCTGGCCCAGGCGGAGCCGTCGCAGGCCACGATCCCGCCGAGCGCCCAGCCGACGCCCTCGCCGACCGTCCTGGCCGCCTTCCCCGCCGACTGCGAGGCGATCACCGAGGCGGCCACGCGGCTCGTGCCCGAGCCCCAGAAGCGGGCGCGCGGCACCGTGGTCGGCGACGACAACCAGACCGAGTGCCGCTGGCTCAACCGCGAACTGCCCGGCGACAGCGCGGACACCACGAAGATCCGCAGCGCGCTGATCACCGTTCACCGGTTCACCAACCGGGCGGGCGCGGCCGACGAGACCGCCGCGAAGAGCTACTTCGCGAGCGAGCGCGGCGCCGACAAGCACGTGGCCGGGTCGTCGATGGGCGGCATCAAGTGGGGCAAGGTGACGGATGTCGAGGCGCTGGGCGATCAGGCCTACCAGCAGTACCTGCAGACCAGGCGCGGGGAGGTGTCCGCCTCCAGCGGCACGGTGCTGATGCGCAAGGGCTCGGTGGTCGTGCGCGTCGACTACTCCGGCCACCAGCGGCCGAAGGACGAGCCGACCAACTCGCCCGAGGTCGAGTTCATGACCGAGAAGGAGGCGATGGCCGGCGCCCTCACCCTGGCCAAGGCGTACATGGCGGGGATGACCGGGCAGCCCGCGGGCAGTTAGGCCGGCGCGTCCCGCAGCCGCTCCACGCGGATGCCGCGCAGCAGCAGCTCCGACACCACCCCCGCGGCCAGCAGGCTGACCAGCAGGGCGGCGCCCACGACGAGCGCGACGGGCGCCGCCGCGACCTCGTGCGGCAGCGGCGGCGTCACCGGCGCCTCGGCGAACTGCGGGATCCTGCCCAGCGCCGCCCAGGCCGCCGCCAGCCCCGCCAGCAACCCGGCCAGCGTGCCCGCGGCCACCGTGATCACCTGCTCCAGCAGCAGCGCGACCCGCAGCGCCGCCACTTCGGCGCCGGACGCCTCCAGCGCGGCCAGCTCGTACGCGCGCCGCCTGGCCGCCGTGTAGAGCGCCAGCACGGTGCGCCCGAGCGCCAGCGCGGCCGCCGCCAGGGCGGACACCAGCAGCAGCAACAGCGCCAGCCCCGGCCCCTGCCCGGCGAAGGACGCGGTCAGGTCGTCCACGTGCCGCCGCGACGTCACCGACAGCCCCTGCCGCTCCAGCGCCCGCTCCAGGGCGGCCGTGTCGGACAGGCTGGTCCACACCTGGAACTCGGCCTTCTCGTGCACCCCGTACGCGGCCCTGTCGGCCTGCTCCAGGTCCACCAGGACGCCCGCGTCGGTCAGCCCGGGTGCGGCGGCGGACGTGACGGCCGTGCGCACAGGGCCCGCGTAGGCGTTGTCCAGCCCGGGCACCACCCGGGTGCCGATCGGCCCGACCGCGACGGCGGCGAGCTGCTCGTCGTACGTGTCGGGGCGCAGCGTCTGGTTGCCGACCATGGTGATCGCGAACGTGCCGTCGCGCGGCGGAGGGTTGTCGTCCACCCGCCACGGCGGCAGGTCCAGGGGTCGCCACCGGCCCTGCTCGCGTACGGCCATGCTCTTGACGGTCACCCGGACGAACGCGGACTCCTCGAACTGCGCCGGCGGCAGCGCGTCCCCGCGGAAGGCGCGCAGCTCGCAACGGGCCCGCTCGCAGGCCGGCGGCAGGTTCCACTCGTGCACGCCGGAGCGGCCGGTCAGCGTGCCGAGGGGAAGCTGCGTGGGCCGCAGGTGGCCGGGCACGCGGAACACGGCCGACAGCCTGATCTGCCAGTCTTTCGGCGGCCTGTCGTGCGTGACCTCGGCGCGGAACCTGTCGCCGCGCACCCACACCCGCGGCCCCGTGCGCCCCGGCAGCGCGGCCGCGACCTGAGGCAGGGACCTGCCGCCCGCCAGATCGGGCCGCCACGCCGCGCCCACGGCCGCCAGCCGCGCCGGGTCCGCGGCGATCAGCTGGGGCGGGCCCGGCACCTTGATCACCGGCGCGGCCGTCCTGCCGCCCGGGTCGGCGGCCTTCACGGCGTCGATCAGCGTGCTCGGCTCGACCGGCCGGACGGTGATCGCGGTGGCCGCGCCGTTGTGGAACCTGGCCGCCACCGCGTAGTCGCCCGACGTGGCCGTCCACGCCGACACCGCGAACGTGGCCAGCCCGAACGCCGTCCCCAGCACGATCACACTGCCCGCGGTGACCGGCCCCCTGGCCACCTGCCGCAGCGCGAGGAACGGCCCCAGCCCGCCGTGCCGCCTGGTGACCCCGAACAGCCGCCTGGTCAGGACCGGCAGCACGCGGCTGCCCACCAGTGCCACGCCCAGCGCGATCAGCCCGGGCACCGCCATCGCGCCCGAGCTGCGCCCCGACACGTCGGTGATCACGCCGGTGGCCAGCAGCTCGACCAGCCCGAGCGCGGTGACCGCCAGCACCACGGCGTCGAGCGCCCAGCCGCGGGCCGTCCTGCGCGGGGTGCGCCGCCACTCCTCGGTGACCGGCCGCGTCGCCGTGCGCCAGCCCGCGAGCGCCGCGGCGAGCACGCCGCCCAGCATGGCCGCGACCCCGGCCAGCGCCGCGTCCGGCGGGAAGCGCGCCGGGACGTCCGCGGGCAGCAGCGCGCCGATCATCGCGCCCGCCGCGGCGTGCCCTACGAGCAGGCCGAGTGGGACGGCGGCGGCGAGCAGCAGCAGCGGCTCGGCCAGCGCGAACAACCACACCCGCACCCGCCCGTGCCCGCGCAGCCGGGCCAGCGCGATCTCCGCACCGCGCGCCCTGACCAGGTCGCCCACGGTCTGGAAGAGCAGGATCCAGCCCAGCGCCACGAGCTGCGCGATCACCAGGAGCGTCGGCACGCCCAGCGAGCCGGTGTTCGCGGTCATGACCTTGAGCATGTCGCCCACGCGGGAGAACACGATGGCCTTGGTGTTCCGGCCCACGGACTCGGCAGCGGCCTGCATGGCGACCAGCGCCTCCACGTCGGTCCCCTCCAGCCGGTCGGGGTCGATGGAGAAGATGGCGTAGTCGGTCCAGCCCGACTCGCTCGGGGAGCCGCTGACGTCGCCGGAGATGTTGTACGTGTTCAGCCTGGTCTGCGGCACGGTGAAGAGCGCGTCCACCTTGTCACGGCTCGGCTCGCCCTCGGTCGAGAACAACGACCTGCCGAACCAGAACGGATCATCGACGGCCCCCGGCCGGTAGATCCCGACCACCGTCAGCTCGGCCGGCTTCCGCCCGGTCTCGGTGTACTCGACGTTGACGAGGGACGTCATCGTGAACCGCCGGCCGACCTTGAACCCCGACGCCTCGCTGGCCATCACCTCCTTGCCCGCGCTCGGGCAGCGCCCCTTGACCAGCGTCAGGTGCTCGCACTGCCCGTCCTGCCACACCAGCGCGTACGAGCGCCGGTCGCCCGGCAGGCCGCTGTTCGTCTCCATCCCGAAGATCGGCCGGCTGACGAAGCCGGCGCCCGAGGTGAACGCCGCCACCTTGGCCTCGATGCCGCCCTCGGCCGTGGTGTAACGCCAGCCGCGCCCCTCCAGCGGCGCCGCCTTCACCGCGTCCCTGGCGATCGTCGTCCGCGCCGCGGCCGAGTAGACGGGGCCCACGGCCGCCGAGGCGATCGGCACGATCGCGATCAGCAGGACGACCAGCGAGAGCGTGCGGCGTTCCCAGAGACCGCGCAGGATCACGGTTCCGCCCTTCTGAGCGCGATGCCGTCCTCCAGCTCCTCGATCCTCGCCATGGAACCGGGCGGCAGCAGGTGATGGTATTCGGGCGGCACCTGCACGGCGCCCTCCCTGCCGACGACGACGAAGTCCTCGCCGCGCCTGCCCTCCGCGCCGACGCGGCCGTCCCTGATCGTCACCGTACGGCTCAGCGCCTCGCTGACGGCGGTGTCGTGCGTGACCACGACCGCCGTCGTGCCTTCGGCCGCCGCCGCGCGCTTGATGAGGTCGACCACCCGCGCGCCGGACTCCTCGTCGAGCTGGCTGGTGGGCTCGTCGGCCAGCAGCAGCTTGGGCGCGTTGGCCAGCGCCACGGCCAGGGCCAGGCGCTGCTGCTCGCCGCCCGACATCCGCCCGGCCGGGCGGTCGCCCACGTCGTCCAGGCCCACCCGGCGCAGCAGGTCTCGGGCGCGGCGGCGGTCCCGCTTGACCGCGCGCTGGGCGAAGGCGACGTTCTGGGCGGCGGAGAGGTAGCCGATGAGGTTGCGCGCCGGGTTCTGCAGCACCATGCCGATGTGCGCGGCCCGCAGCCGGTCGAGCCTGCGCTGGTTGAGCCGGGCCAGGTCGACGCCGTCCAGCCACAGGCGGCCCGCGCTCGGGCGCAGCAGCCCGGCCAGCAGCCACAGCAGCGTCGACTTGCCCGCGCCGGAGGGGCCGAGCAGGGCGACCGTCTCGCCCGCGTCGATCACCAGGTCCACGTCGCGCAGCGCGACGACCTCGACGTCCTGGGCCTTGTAGATCTGCACGATCCCGTCGCACCTGACGACGCTCATGGGCGATGCCCTGCGGTCGTGCGGACCTGGCTCATGAGGTGCTCCTCGACTGCCGGCCATGGGCGAGGGCACGCAGATCGATCACCCGGTCGCAGCGCTCGGCCACCTCGGGGTCGTGCGTGGCGATCACCAGCGTGGTGCCCTCGCCGGTCACCGCGAGGAGCTCGTCCAGGACGAGGGCGCGGTGCGTGGCGTCCTGCTCGGCCGTCGGCTCGTCGGCCAGCAGCACCCGGGGCCGCAACGCCAGCGCCCTGGCCACCGCCACCCGCTGCTGCTGGCCGCCCGACAGCTCCTCGACCAGGTGATCGGCGAACTTCGACACCCGCAGCCTCTCCAGCGCGGCCGCGGCCAGACTTACGGCCTCACGCGGCGCCCGTCCCGCCGCCCGCAACGCGACCTCGACGTTCTCGGCCGCGGTGAGCAGGCTCAGCAGCCCGTACGACTGGAAGACCAGCGCCAGCCCGGCCCGCAGCTCCGGCTGCTCGTCCAGGGGCACGCCGCCGACCAGCACGCGTCCCGAGGCGGGCGGGAGCAGGCCGGCGAGCGTGGTGAGCAGCGTGGTCTTTCCGGATCCCGACGGGCCCATGAGCGCCACGCGTTCGGCGCGGTCCAGCTCGAGGGTGAGGTTCTCGATGATCGTACGCCCTCCTGCCCGGCAGCTGAGTGCATGGCAGGCGAGCGCCGGTCCAGGCGTCACCCGCGGATCATCCTCCTGACCAGTGATCCACGTCAACGGTTAATGAGGCTGCAACCGGGTTGCAAGTGGGACAAATACCGTTATTACTGCAAGCACTTGAGCCGCGCGATCGGGTTTGTCCAGTACAGGGGCATGGGCAAGCCCAGGGGGTCACGCGGCTCAACCCTTTTCCCGGCTGCTTCTTTCCCGCCGGTTCTTCTTCAGCGGGCGTTTCTCCCGCGTGAGCGCGTCTCCCGTCAGCGTCGTCGCGACGGCCGCTCCAGGAACGGCTCCAGCAGGCCCGGCACAGCGTGTGCGGCCAGCTCCAGCCCGTCGCCGCGGTCCACGTCCACCACGTCGTAGCTGCCTTCGCCGGCGGCCGTGGTGGCCGAGACCGTCACCAGACCGTTGCGGCGCTGGAAGAACGACTCGCTGATCGTCCAGCCCGAGATGCCGGCGCGGTCGAGCGCGACCGTGTGCCGCACCGCGGCGCCCCTCCTCGTGATCAGGTGCCGCCCGCCGAGCGCGTGCCCGAGGTTCCTGGCGCTCTCCACGGCCAGCCACAGCCCCATCGGCAGCGCCACACCCGGGACCAGCCACACCCACGGCCGCGCCCACGCCCACGGCACCATCCCGTACGCCGCCCACGCGACACCCGCCAGCACCACGGCCGTGACCAGCGCCCGCACGACCCGCCTCCGCCTGGCCGCCGACGGATGCCGCCGAAGCCCGTTCCCCCTCACCGCCGACAACACGCCCGCCAGTGAGGCACCCGGACTCGCCACCTGATCCTGCCCCGGCCGCCCGCCGTCCGACATCTGACCCGGCCCCCGCCACCCCTCGCCCGACCCCTGGTCCGGACGCGGCCGGCCCCCGCTGGAGGTACTCGCGGCTGCCCCTGCGCCGGGCACGTCCTTGAGGCGGCCCGTCCCTGAGGACGCCGCCGTGGCGCCGCTGCGCTCGGTGGCCGATGCGGTGTCGCCGATGCGTGCGAGCGCAGCGGAGACCGGAGTGCCTGTCTCAGGGACGGCGCCGAAGGAAGGGCCGGGTGCGGTGGGGGGATGGGCGATCTGGGCGGCGAGGCGGCAGGCCAGCGGGCGGGGGAGCGGCGGGGTGAGGGCGGCGACGTCCTCGGTCTCGTTCTCCGCGGCCTTGCCGAGGCCGGTGGCGATGGCCTTGACGCGCGCCCCGCCGCCCAGCCGGAGCAGCAGCGGCTCGCTGATCTCCACCCCGCGCAGCCGGCGCTCCTCCAGCGTCAGCGACCGGGTGGTCAGCAGGCCGCGGCGCAGCCTCAGCCGGCCCGGCTCACGCTCAAGCCGGTAACGCCCCCACGACTCGGCGAACAGCAGCACGGCCCCCAGCGCCCCCACGGCGGCGTTCGCCGCGAGCAGCAGCGGGACGGCCTGCAGCGGCCGCGCCGTGACCCATGCCCACACGCTCTCGGCCGCCTCCGTGGTGATCACCTTGAGGCCGATCCCGTCGAGCACCTTGTAAGCGACGCCCAGCACCACCGCCGCGCCGGTGAACGTCCACAGCGACAGCGGCGCGTACTTGATCCACGACCACCGCAGCTCCACCAGCGGCCCGTCGCCCTCCTCCCGCGGGCCCGCCGCGGGGGCGTCGCCGAGCAGCAGCGTACGGCGGAGCGCCTCGGCGTCGTGCCTGGTCAACGGGTCGAGAGTGAGCTCGTCGCCCTCGGCGGAACGCTCGCCCGTGCCCACTTTGACGACGGTCAGCCCGAACACCCGCCGCACCGGATCGGCCCGCAGGTCCACGCTCCTGACCCGGTCGCGCGGGATCGAGCGGCTCTGGCGTACGGCGATGCCCGAGCGCAACTCCAGCCGGTCGGCGGTCAGGCGCCAGCGGGTCGCCCGGAGCCGGAGCAGGTCGTACGCCACCACCCCGGCGGCGATCAGCAGCGCCGCCCCCGCGCACGCCGCCACGACGCCTCCGACCGGCCAGTCCCGGCTCGTGAGGAACCTCGTCAGCCCGAGCACCGCGGGCACCACGACCGCGAGCGACTTGACCGCCGAGGCCCACAGACTGCGGCCGGACAGCCGCTGCCACGTCACGTCCGCGCCGGACGTCCTGCGCGGTTCCGCGGCGAGGTGAGTGCCGGACGCCTCGTGAGGGCCTCCCTCGTCCTGAGCGCGAGCCCCGCGCATGCGCGAGGCGTCGCCCCTCTGCTGCCCGGAGACTCCCGGCGCGAATGGCCCGCGCGGGTCGTGCGATGAGAAACCGTTCACGTGGCATCCCCCGGGGTCGCCTGGGTGAGGGCGGTCAGGCGTTCGGCCAGGGCGGT
Source organism: Nonomuraea sp. SYSU D8015 (assembly GCF_008065375.1). Classification (GTDB taxonomy): domain Bacteria; phylum Actinomycetota; class Actinomycetes; order Streptosporangiales; family Streptosporangiaceae; genus Nonomuraea. Next base: position 170,833 of record NZ_VJYI01000009.1, on the reverse strand, counting down.
GGCCAGGTCGTGGTCCAGCGCCTCGATCTTGATGGCACCCGCGGAGGACGCCGTCGTGACCGTGACGTCGGCCAGCCCGAACAACCGCTGCACCGGCCCCCGCGCGGTGTCGATCCGCTGGATCCGCGACATCGGCGCCACCTTCCAGGTGTGCGTCAGCCACCCCTTGCGGGTGTACACGGCCTGGTCGGTGACCTCCCACCGCTCGACCCGGTAGGAGGCCCGCGGGGCCACCACCGCGATCACCAGGCACCCCGCGGCGAGCACCCCGACGACCGCCCCCAGCCAGACCGGCCGGTCGGTGAACACCCAGTACGACACCACGGCCCCGGCCGCCACCGGCACCATGAGGATCAGCCACTGCACCGTCCACCACGGGATCGCCCGCGGGTCGGCCTGGTTGCGCGGCGGCCGCAACGACGTCCCGCTCACTCGTCGGCCTCCGCCCTGCCCACCGACTCGGCCACGGCCAGCAGCACGAAGCCGAGCACGCCTGTCACGATGGACGCGAACACCTCGTACCCGTCGAGGAACGCCAGGTGGTTGACCACGATCAGGTTCTCCGCCCACCGCCACCATCCGAGCAGGCCGTTCACCAGGCCGCCCACGCCCTGCAGGAGCAGCAGCCAGCCGAGCACCTTCAACACCTCTTTCATGGGGAAATCGTCCCTTCCCGCCGACGGCCCCGGCGTCGGTCTGAGGTCTCGGGCGGCATCGACTTTGGTCGGTGTCGCCGTGCCCATGGGAGGGCCTAACCTCGGTGTACGTGACGGCGGTGCGACGTGAGGACGGCCTCGTCCCCGAATACCGGTGGGCGCTGCCGTCCGTGCTGCTCGGCGACGGCCGGGAGGGTCGCCGGGTGCGGCGCTCGCTGCGCGACTGGATCGTCGACATCACCATGTTCCTGATCGCCTGCGGCATCACGCTCCTGGGCCTGGAGGAGCTCCACCTCCAGCGCCAGCCGGAGCCCCTCATCCTCATCGAGCAGGTGATGGGCGCGCTGTCGTGCGTAGCGGTCTGGCTGCGGCGCCGCTGGCCGGTGTGGCTGGCGCTGGTGACCCTCCTGTTGTCGTCCTATCTGGAGCTCGTGGGCGGGGCGGCCACCGTGGCGTTGTTCACCGTGGCGGTGCACCGGCCGTTCAAGGTCTCCGGGCCGATATTCCTGCTGGCCCTCATCACCCTGGTGCCGTACGTGATCCTCCGGCCTCAGAGCGACATCGACCCGCTGGAGTGGGGCATCCTCCTCACGGCCCTCATGCTGACCATCTACGCGTGGGGCATCGTGATCAGGGCCAGGCGGCAGCTCATCTGGTCGCTCCGGCAGCGCGCCGACGGCGCCGCCGAGGAGGCCAAGCGGCTGGAGCGCGAGCGCATCGCCAGGGAGATGCACGACGTGCTCGCGCACCGCATCTCGATGCTCAGCCTGCACGCGGGCGCGCTGGAGTTCCGGCCCGACGCCCCGGCCGACGAGATCGCCAGGGCGGCCGGGGCCATCAGGACCAACGCCCACCTGGCGCTGCAGGACCTGCGCGAGGTGATCGGCGTGCTGCGCCACGCGCGGCCGGGCGAGGACGACACCGTCCCCGACCGGCCGCAGCCCACGCTCGCCGACCTGCCCGCGCTGGTCGAGGAGTGCCGGCAGGCGGGCATGGACGTGCGGCTCGACCTGGGCGTGGACGAGGCGCCCGAAGGGCTGGGCCGCAACCTCTACCGCATCGCGCAGGAGGCGCTCACCAACGCCCGCAAGCACGCGGGCGGCGCGCCCGTGACCGTCACCGTGACGGGCGCGCGCGGCAAGGGGCTGTCGGTGGAGGTACGCAATCCGCTGTGGTCGCGCCACCCCCTGCGCATCCCGGGGGCCAAGGCGGGGCTCATCGGGCTGACGGAGCGGGCGGAGCTGGCCGGCGGCAGGCTGGAGCACGGGCCGACGCCGGAGGGGCAGTTCGTGGTGCGCGCCTGGCTGCCGTGGCCGGTGGAGATCACTCGGGAGGACGCATGACGGAGCCGGTCAGCAAGCCGATCAGGGTGCTGATCGTGGACGACGACGCCATGGTCCGGGCGGGGCTGTCGATGATCTTAGGGGGCGTCGGCGACCTGGAGATCGTGGCCGAGGCCGGCGACGGGTCCGAGGTGCCGCCCCTGGTGGCCGAGCACCGGCCCGACGTGGTGCTCATGGACATCCGCATGCCGGGTGTCGACGGGCTCACCGCGACCGAGGCGCTGCGGGCCACCTCGTCGCCGCCCGAGGTGGTGGTGCTGACCACGTTCCACGCCGACGCGCAGGTGCTGCGGGCGCTGCGGGCGGGGGCGGCCGGATTCCTGCTGAAGGACATCGCGCCGGGCGACCTGGTGCAGGCGATCAGGAAGGTGGCGGCGGGGGAGCCGATCCTGTCGCCGGCGGTCACGCGGCAGCTGATCACGCACGTGTCGGACGGCGGGGCGGGGGAGCGTACGGACCGGGCGCGCAAGCTGCTCGCCCGGCTCAGCGAGCGCGAGCGCGAGGTGGCGCTGGCGGTGGGGCAGGGCAGGTCCAACGCCGAGATCGCGCGGGAGCTGTACATGAGCGTGCCCACGGTCAAGGCGCACGTGTCGCGGATCCTGACCAAGCTGGATCTCAACAACCGGGTCCAGGTGGCGCTGCTGGTCTACGACGCCAACGGCTGAGCAGCTCCTCGATCGTGGCCCGGTGCAGCACCAGGTCGTCGGGGTCGTCCGGCTCGGGCTGCTCGCCGAAGTGGATCCTGCGCCGCCAGACCCGGGCCATGATGATCCCGTGGCGGAGGGCGGCGTACAGCTCGTAGAAGTCCAGGTCGCGGGGCTGGTAGCCGGTCAGCTCCTGATATTTCCGGCAGACGTCGTCGCGGCCCATGAAGCCGGGCATGCCGGGGAGCTCCATGGCGACCGCGAGGTCCTGGAAGAACCGGTGCAGGAAGATCATCCACGAGAGGTCCAGCTCGCGCGGCCCCACGGCGGCCATTTCCCAGTCGAGCACCGCGACCGGGGTGAAGTCCTGGAACATCATGTTCCCGATGCGGGCGTCGCCCCAGCACAGCACGTCCGGCCCCGGCTCCTCGGGCCAGAGCGACTCCAGCCGGTCGAAGGCCCGCTCCAGCAGCGGGATGCGCCGCTGCGCGTGCGCCCACTCGTAGTAGGCGTACTGCGCGTCGACGTGCGCCCGCAGGCCGCGGGTGCCGATTCCGGACAGCTCCTCCGGTGTGAACGGTGCCTCGTGCAGCGCCGCCAGGATCCCCACGCTCGCGTCCTGGACTCTGCGCCGGTCCTCGGGGGCCGCGTCGCACAGCCACCCCCCGAACGTGTACGGCATGACGTCCGGCGGCACCTCGCCCTCGGCCCGCTCCATGACGAAGAACGGCGTGCCGAGCGGGCCGGGGTCCGGCTCGAACCAGAGGGCCCTGGGCGCTGGGATCCCAGCTTTCTCCCTGGCCAGGCGCATGGTCTCGAACTGCGCCCGCAGGTCGTACGACGGGAATATGGGGACCGCTTCTCCCGCGGGCGCCAGCCTGGCCACGCAGCGCGTCATGTCCCCACCCCAGGTCGCGGTGAAGAACAGGGTCTCACTTGACATGCCGTTGGCCGTCGGTCTGGACAATCCGGACACCTCGGCGTCCGGGCCGACCCTGCCGCGGAGCCAGGCGGCCACCCGTTCGCGCAGTTCTTCCAGGTCACGGGTGGAGGTGCGCACTTGCTCGGTCACGGTGGGCCTCCCTGTGAACACGTGCCCCGGCACAGTCGTACACCCCCAACCAAGCGCTCGTCCATACAAAGGCGGCCGTTACGGTCAGGTACGCGGCAGCCGTACCCTTGTCTGAAAGGGCATGTCGCGAAGGGACACGTGGGATGAGTTCAGCGGGTGAAGGCCTGTCTCGCCCGCTTCCCGAGCAGGTGCGGCTCAACGTCGTCGACCTGGCGGCTCAGGTTCTCGGGACGATGCCCGCTGTCTCCATACCCCCTCCCCTGCGGGGCATCGCCAAATTCGACCCCCGCAAACGGGCCAAGCTCGGCAGCGCGCCCATCGCCGCGCAACTGGAGAACGACAAGAAATTTCGCGAGCTGGTCGCCGAGTCGGTGGAGGCCGGATGGCCCGAGCTGGTGGCGTCCCTGGCCGAGGGCAACGTGCCCCCGGCCGCCGATCCGGTGATCGTGGCCGCGGCCGCCTACTTGACCCGGCCGCCCGGCTGGGAAGAGATGATCGAGTTCGCGCGCACCGATCTGGAGCAGTCCGCCGTGGCGGCCGAGGGGTCGGAGCGCGAGGAGGCGGTCTCCCGGCTGCGCGAGCAGCTCGCCGCCCAGAAGAGCGCCGCCAAGGAGGAGGCCGACCGGCTGCGCGAGCAGCTCAAGGCCGCCCGTGCGGAAAACTCCGACCTGCGGCGCAAGCTCCACGACGCCCGCGAGCGCGCCAAGGCCGCCGTCGCCCGGGCCGAGGAGATGGAGCGTGCGGCCGAGGAGGCCAGGTCCGCCGCCGCGGCCGCGGGCAGCGCGGGCGAGTCCGAGCTGCGGCGGCTGCGCGAGCGGCTGGCCGACGTGGAGCGGCAGCTGGAGGCCTCGCGCCGGGCCGCCCGCGAGGGCAGGAGCATCGAGGACGCCCGCATCAGGGTGCTGCTCGACGCGCTGCAGGACGCCTCGGCGGGGCTGCGCAGAGAGCTCGCCCTGCCCACGACGATCAGCAAGCCCGCCGACTCGGTCGCCGCCAGCACGGGCGAGCGGCCCGGCGTGCGCGCCGTGCCCGCGCGTGCCCTCGCCGACGACGACCCGCAACTGCTCGACCAGCTGCTCGCGGTGCCGCAGGTGCACCTGATCATCGACGGCTACAACGTCACCAAGACCGGCTACGGCACGCTCACGCTCGCCGACCAGCGCAACCGGCTGATGACCGGGCTCGGCGGACTGGTCGCGCAGACCAGGGTCGAGGTGACCGTGGTGTTCGACGGCGCCGAGCTCAACGCCCCCGTCCAGGTGGTCGCGCCGCGCGGCGTGCGGGTGCTGTTCAGCGAGCCGGGGGAGATCGCCGACGACCTCATCCGCCGGCTCGTACGCGCGGAGCCGCCCGGCCGCGCCATCGCCGTGGTGTCGTCGGACCGCGAGGTGGCCGAGTCGGTCAGGCGCATGGGAGCCAGACCCGTTCCGTCTGCCTTGCTGCTGCGCCGGCTGGGCCGCGCCTAGATTACGACTTGCTTCGTTTTGGTTCGATCGGGTGAGACCTCACCCGCCACTTCTGTACTATTTCGCCCCAGATATCATCCCTGGGAGGCGACACAGTGAGGTTTGGCCGGGTACCGGTGGCCGCGGGAATCGCGTTCGGGCTGGTGCTGTCCCTTCCGGGAGTGGCCACCGCCGATCCCAGGCCCACGCTCCGCCAGGCGAAGGCCAAGCTCGAGAAGCTCAACGACAAGGCCGACATGGTCGTCGAGCGGTACAACACGGCGACGGAGCGCTACAAGAAGGCCAAGGGCACCTACACGAAGCTGAACGAGAGCTACCAGCGCAAGCTGAAGACGGTCGAGGACCTGCGGATCCAGGTGATCAACATGGCCGTCGACAGCTACAGGCTGGGCGGCGACGTCACCTCGTGGCGGGGGTTCGTCAGCGCGGATCGCCCTGAGGACTTCCTGGCGCGGCTGGCGCTGACGGGGCAGATGTCGCAGGAGCGGGCCGAGAAGCTGGCCGCGTTCGACCGGGAGAACCGCGAGCTGAAGACCGAGCGCGACAAGGCGCAGGTGGCGCTGGAGGCGGCGGACAAGGAACGCGACGAGGTGGAGAAGGAGCGCTCCGAGATCCACAAGCTGATCGCCGAGCAGAAGAAGCTCCTGAAGAAGCTGGGCGCCTACAACCCCGGGAACCCGAACAGCGTGGGCCTGAAGTACACGGGGCCGGCGTCGGGGAACGCGGCGGCGGTGCTGCGGTTCGCGTTCGCGCAGATCGGCAAGCCGTACGTGTACGGGGGGACGGGGCCGGGCGGCTGGGACTGCTCCGGGCTGACCCAGGCGGCCTGGCGGGCCGCGGGTGTGTCGCTTCCGCGTACGACGTGGCAGCAGTGGGCGTGGGGGCAGAACCGCAAGGTGGACGTCCCCGGCGGGCTGCAGCCCGGGGATCTGATCTTCAGTGAGGGGCTGGGGCACGTCAGCATCTACGCGGGCAACGGGCAGATCGTGCATGCGCCGCAGACGGGCGACGTCGTCAAGGTCGTCAAGCTCTCCGCCTACGGCCGCCGCCTCGTCGGCGCCATCCGCCCGTAACACCCCGGCCGGTCGAACCGGCTGGATTTCGGCCTGCCCCCACCCCCATTTCGGCCTCCACCCGCCGCAACCCCGCCCCACCTGCCGCCCGCCCCCTTCCTTCCCCCCACACACCGCCGCCGCCACCCGAAGCCTCACACCGCATGGCACGTGCAGGGGTCCTTCCCGCCCTGCCGCCGCGCTCTCCCCGCCTGGGACCGCCACGCGCCCCACCCGGTTCATGCCGCCGCCGCGCCTGCCTCCATCGGTCATCGCTCGCCACGCCGCTCGCTTGCTGCGCTGCCTGCTTGCTGCCCTGCCCGCCTGCCGGGCCGCTCGGCGCGCGCCGGGCCGTGCCGACGCCCGCCCTGCCGTTGTGCCGGCTTCGCCAGGCCGGTCGTGTCGCCCCGGGCCCGCCACCGCCGCTGAGCCGTTGGCGCAGCGGGGTCCGCTTGTGGTCCGCGTCCACCCGGACGGGGCGCTCATGCGGGGACGGGGAGGGACGAGAGGAAGGCCGAGACGGCCGGGGGGCGGTCCGTCGGGGGGAGGGCGGCGGCGAGGATGGTGCGGGTGGGCAGGGGAGGCGAAGGGCGGAGGAGGCGGATGTCGGGGCGGGCGGTGGAGTAGCCGGCGATGGAGGGGTAGAGCATCACGCCCACGCCCGCCGCCACCAAGCCCTGCCGGCCGTTCCAGTCGTCGCACACGTGGCTGACCCGCGGAGCCCCGCCCAGCGCCGCCGCGAGCTGGGAGAGCGGCCCGAGACAGTCCGGGTGGGTGCCGTCGATCCACGGCTCGGCGGCCAGGTCGCGCAGCAGCACGCGGCCGCCCTTGGCCAGCGGATGCGTGGCCGCCAGCGCCACGAGCAGCTCGTCCTCGTGCAGCGGCGTCAGAACGATCCCGGTCGCCCCCGCCGCGTCCCAGGACGTCAGCAGGGCGATGTCGGTATCTCCGTCCAGTACGGCCGCACACGGGTCGTGCTCGCCGGAGCGGACGGTGAGGGAGAGCTCGACGCCCGGATGCCGGGCCGCGAACGATCGGAAGCGCTCGGGCAGGTAGCTCGTCGCGGCGCTCGGGAACGCCGACACCCGCACCCGCCCCGCCTCGGCCGTCGCGAAGGCCCTCATGCGGGTCTCGAACAGCCGCATCCCCCGGAGCACCTCGCCCGCCTGCTCCAGCGCCGCCCGCCCGGCGTCCGTCGGCCGGACGCCACGCGGCAGCCGTTCGAACAGCCGCACCCCCGTATGCCGCTCCAGCTGGGCGATCTGGCGGGACACGGCGGGCTGCGTCATGGACAGCTCCTCGGCCGCGGCTGAGAACGAACCCAGCCTCCCGACCTCCGCCAGCACCTTGAGCGACCATAGATCAAGCATGCGCTCAGCTTATGGGTGGCATGCCGAACCTGCAGTGGTGTGCATGTCTTGCCGACGCCATTCTCGGCCTATGGACACAATGGACAACCACCAGCACGCATGGCTCAGCGAGGTGCTTCCGTCCGCGGCGCGCCGGGTGCTCGACGCCGGGTGCGGGCGCGGCGACCTGGCGGCGGAGCTCGTACGGCGGGGCCACGAGGTCACCGCGATCGACATCTCCACCGAGGCCGTGGAGGCCGCCAGGGCGGCCGGGGTTCCCGCGCTGCGGGCCGACATCACGACCTATCCCGTCCCGGGCGACGGCCTCGGCGACGATGTGGGATCGTTGTTCGACGCCGTCGTCATGTCACTCTCGCTCCACCACATGCATCCGCTCGACGCGGCGCTGGACCGGGTTTCGGCCCTGCTCAAAAAAGGTGGGCTGGTGATCGTGGACGAGTTCGCGTGGGACTGGGCCGACCGGGCCGCGGCCGCCTGGTTCTACGATGCCGGATCGTTGCTGGCCGCCGCCGGGGTGGCGGACTTCCCGCGCGAGCCCGGATCCCCCGGACGTGACCCGGTCGAGCGGTGGCGTGAGGCACACCTGGATCACACGCCGGCGGCCGACATGCTCGCCGCCCTCGCCCAGCGGCTCGAGATCACGAGTCTGCGGCGTGAACCCTACTTGTCTCGGTACATCGGGGGATATGTCAGCCGAAAGGTGATGAACAGCACAGCAGAGGTCATCAACGAGCTTTGGCGGATTGAACGGGCACGAATCTCCGCTGGAACGCTCCCACTGACGGGCTTCAGGTTGACGGCGCGCAAGATGTGACAAAAGCGACAAACGAGACCTTACAAAGCGGTGTGCCGCAAATTGTGAGCAGGGTCACATTTGCATAACGAGACCTGGCGCTCCAGCAGGGGTTTCCGACTTGACTGACCCCGTTATGCGATCTTTACAACCTGACTCAGCCTTTGCTGATTCTTGACGTTTCGGCGTAGCTTCTGGCGTCGCAGCGGCAAGCCATGTCGCCGCAAACCGGCATCGGACCCCCGATGTGAGACAGATAAAGATCCGCCGGTCGTCACCACATATCCCCATTTCGAACACTTGAACGGTGACGACCCGCCGAGTCCGTGCAGCCAGGAGGCACGGAGCCGGGGACCCAACGATCCCATTCCCCTGGGATCAGGGGTGAATCGGCGCGCACTGCGCCGTAGGGCTACTTCCAGGCCCGAATCCGTCAGCTAACCCGGTAGGCATTCGTGGAAGACCCAAGGAGAAATCCTGTCTACCTCCCTGCAAAACCCCCGTCTGTCCCGCCTTGCCCTGAGTGGCGTAGCGCTCACGATGACCGTGACGGCCGGAGGTTTCATCCTCCATGCCCCGACGGCGCAGGCAGCGACAACGAGCGATTCGGCCAAGACCACCACGGTCAAGGCTGAGACCACTGCCAAGACCGCCAAGGCACGTAAGATCGCTCGGCAGCAATCCAAGGCCCGCAAGGCCGTGGCCGTGGCCAAGGACCAGATCGGTGACCCGTACCGGTATGGAGCCGAGGGCCCCGGCGCGTTCGACTGCTCCGGTCTCACCCAGTACGCCTGGAGGAAGGCCGGGGTGAAGCTCCCGCGCGTGGCGGCCAGCCAGTACGCCCGCGGACACAAGGTCTCCTGGAAGAAGCTCCAGCCAGGCGACCTGCTGTTCTTCAGGGGGCTAGGCCACGTGGGCATGTATGTCGGAAAGGGCAAGATGGTGCACTCGCCGAGCACCGGCAAACGAGTGCAGGTCGTCAAGCTGAGCGGATGGCGCAAGGCGTCGTTCGTCGGCGCGATCCGCCCCGGCATGTGACACCGCCCCGCCTCGATTCGCAGGAATCGGGCGGGGCTGTCTCATTTCCGAACCCCCCGTCGCGGCCGACTACGATCGGACCTCATGTCCGAGCAGGTGAGCCGACGAGCCGTGGTGGCCGGTCTCCTGCTCCTCTCCCTCGCCCCCGCCAGCGCCCCCGCCCCTGAACCCCTTTCCCCCGCAGCACGCGGCCTCTGGCGCGAAGGCACCGTCGTAGCCCGCGGAACGCGGTCCGTCGTCATCGGGCACCATGCCTCTCCCACCGCCCTCGACGAGCTGGCGCGCCGGGCCGACACAGCGGGGCTCCGCGTCGCCGAGGTCCTCGGCGGCCCCGTACGACCGCTCGTCCTCGTCCCCGAGTCGGCCGGCGAGGCGGCCCGGCTGGCCCGGGTGGAGCGCCTCGACGGGCTTGCCGCGGTGGCCGACGGCGGCCGCGTGATCGTCGTCCCCGAGGTCTTCGCCCGGCTCAACTCCACGGGGAAGGACATCGTGCTGACGCACGAGCTCACCCACGTCGTGGCCGGCACCGACGGCCTGCCCGTCTGGCTGTACGAGGGCTTCGCCGACTATGTCGGCTACCGGGACGCCGGGCTCCCCGTGCGGACGGCGGCCGCCGAGCTGGCCGACGAGGTCCGGGCCGGGCGCCTGCCGAGCGAATTGCCGGGACCTGCGGCATTCGCGGCGGACGGCCGGGATCCCGTACGGCTCGCGCGTGCTTACCAGGAGGCGTGGCTGGCGTGTCGCTTCCTGGCTGACCGCTTCGGTGAGGAGACCCTGGTGAGGCTCTACCGTGATGCCCAGGTGGCCGGCGTGGAACGGGCGCTCGCCTCGCTGGGGCTCTCCGCGGCCACGCTGACGGCACGGTGGCGCGCGTACATGCGGGATCAGCTCGCGTAGGGCGCAAGGCGCAAAAGGGGGAGGCAGATGAGCGAGCGACCAGACAACGTCAAGCCGGGGGGCCGGATCTCGACAGGGGATCACGGCTCGGACGGCCCCACCGCTGACGAGGACCCGGCCACGAGCGGCGACCCGGCGGGAGGCGAGGGGCCGGCCGGGAGCCAGGACCGGGCCGGAGGCGAGGGCGCGGATCTCGGCGCGCGGCGGCTGCGGCGGCAGGCGGCGATGGCGGCCGTGGCCCTGGGGGCCGTGATCCTGGCCGTGGCCGCCTTCAGCACGCCGTGGCGGGTGCTGGCCGCCGGGCCGCCCGACCCGGCCCGCGACTTCAGCGCCGCCCAGATCGCCAGGGCGCAGGCGTTCGACGCGGCCACCACCCTCCCGAGCTACCTGTCACTGGCCCTGACGCTCGTCATCGCGGGCCTCCTGGTCGCCACGCCGCTCGGTGCCAAGGCCGTGGGGTGGCTCCGAGGCCCCTGGTGGGTGGGCACCGTCCTGGGCGTCCTCGTCATCATGGCGATCACCGAGCTGATCCGGTGGCCGCTCGGCATGTGGTTCGAGACGATCCTGCGCGACTACGGCCTGTCCACCCAGGACTGGGGGGCCTGGGCCGGCGACCGGCTCAAGAACCTGGGCGTGGAGGCGTTCCTGCTCTGCCTGATGCTGTTCGCGCTCGTCGCCCTGGCCCGCAAGGTCAAGCGCTGGTGGATCCCGGCCGCCGCGGGCGCGTTCACGCTGACGGTGGTGGCGTCGTTCGTGTACCCGGTGGTGTTCGAGCCGCTGTTCAACGACTTCACCTCCATGAAGCAGGGGCCGCTGCGGACGAGCCTGCTGGCCATGGCCGAGCGGGACGGCGTGCCGGTGGAGGACGTGCTGGTCGCCGACGCTTCGCGCCGGACCACCGCGCTCAACGCGTACGTGTCGGGCTTCGGCGCCACGCGCCGCATCGTCGTCTACGACAACCTGCTCAAGGCCCCGCAGCCCGAGGTCGAGCTGGTGGTGGCGCACGAGCTGGGCCACGCCAAGGACAACGACGTGCTCTACGGCACGCTCATCGGCGGCCTGGGCGCCGCGCTGGGGGCGATCCTGCTGTTCCTGGTGTTCGGCGCGGTACGCCGCCGCGTCGGCGTCGCCTCGATCGCCGACCCCCGCGCGGTCGGCGCGGTCATCGGCCTGATGAGCCTGGGATCGTTCCTCATGGGTCCCGCCCAGAACCTCATCAGCCGCCACATCGAGGCCAGGGCCGACCTGCACTCCCTGGAGCTCACCAGGGATCCGGCCACGTTCGTGGCGATGCAGAAACGCCTGGCAACTGCCAATATTTCCGACTTGTCGCCAGATGCGGTGGAATATGTGCTCTATGCCTCCCATCCGTCCAGCCCCGAGCGCATCGCCATGGCCCGCTCGTGGGCGAAGCTGAACGGCGTACCGGTGCCGTGACAGGCGCCGTGACCAACGTGGTCGTCGTCACGAACGACTTCCCGCCCAGGCCGGGCGGCATCCAGTCGTTCGTGCACGGGCTCGCGCTGCGCACGCCGGGCGTGGCCGTCTACGCCCCCGCCTGGCCGGGTTGCGAGGAGTTCGACCGGCGTCAGCCGTACCGGGTGGTGCGGCATCCGACGCGGCTCATGCTGCCGACCCCGGCCGTGGCGCGCCGGGCGGCCCGGCTGGTGGCCGAGCACCGCGCGGACACCGTCGTGTTCGGGGCGGCGGCGCCCCTCGGCCTGCTCGCGCCGCGCCTGCGCCGGGCGGGCGCGCGGAGGGTGGTGATGCTCACCCACGGCCACGAGGCGTCGTGGGCGAGCGCGCCGGGCTTCCGCGCCGTGCTCGGCAGGATCGGCGAGCACGCCGACGTGGTGACCTACCTAGGCGAGTACACCCGCCGGCGCCTGGTCGCCGCCATCCCGCCGGCCAAGCTCGTCCGCCTCGCGCCCGGCGTGGACCCCGGGCTGTTCCGCCCCGACGCGCCCAAGGCCGAGCTGGGCCTGGCCGACCGGCCGGTCGTGCTCTGCGTGTCGCGGCTGGTGCCGCGCAAGGGCCAGGACCAGCTCATCAGGGCCTGGCCCCGGGTGCTGCGCGCGGTGCCCGACGCCGTCCTGCTGCTGGTCGGCGACGGGCCGTACCGGCGGACTTTGGAGCGGCTGGCGGCCGGTCACGAGTCGATCAGGTTCACCGGCACGGTGCCGGCCGCGAGCCTGCCCGGCTACTACGCGGCCGCGGACGTGTTCGCGATGCCCTGCCGCACCCGGTGGAACGGGGTGGACGTGGAAGGGCTCGGCATCGTGTTCCTGGAGGCGTCGGCGACGGGACTGCCGGTGGTGGCCGGGGCGTCCGGCGGCGCGCCCGACGCCGTCAAGCGGGGCGAGACCGGGCTCGTGGTGGACGGCGAGGATCCGACGGAGATCGCCCAGGCCGTCGTCGAGCTGCTGAGCGACCCGGCGAAAGCCCGCAAGATGGGCGCGAACGGGCGCGACTGGATCGCCGGGGAGTGGGCGTGGGAGCAGGTCGCGGCCCGGTTCCACGCCCTTCTCTGACCCTTCGTCGAGCGGCCCGCAACGCCCCTCGGGGAGATGGATCAGGCCGCGTTCGGCTTGGGGCACAACGGTTCCGGACGTCACCGTCTCGGCCCCTGACACGGTCAGGAGCGAGCGGTCCGAGAGGCCGGGCGGCGACGTGGAAGAGCGGCGAGGCGCCGGGCCCGCGGGCTCACGCCGACGGCACGGCGGCCGACAGGCGATCGTACTGGTCGTCGCTCAGCTTGACCGGCAGCGCGGCCACGTTCTCCTCCAGGTGGGCGATCGAGGAGGTCCCGGGGATCGGGATCACGGTGGGGGAGCGGCGCAGCAGCCAGGCCAGCGACGCCTGTGCCGGCGTGACGCCGATCTCGGCCGCCACCTCCGCCAGCGGGCTCCCCGGAGCAGCGTGCGCGCCCGCCGCGAAGGGGAACCACGGCAGGAACGCGATGCCGTGCTCGGCGGCGTGGTCCACGACGGCCTCGTGCCCACGAGCGGACAGGTTGTACATGTTCTGCACGCTCGCGATCGGGGTGATCTCCGCCGCCTGGCGCAGCTCGTCCACGCCCACCTCCGACAAGCCGATGTGGCGCACCTTGCCTTCGTCCCTGAGCTGAGCGAGCGCCCCGATCTGGTCGGCGAGCGGGTAGGCGGGGTCGATCCTGTGCAACTGCAGCAGGTCGATCCGCTCCACGCGCAGCCGCCGCAGCGCCAGCTCGGCCTGCTGGCGCAGGTAGGCCGGGTGTCCCAGGGGCACCCATTCGGTGGGGGACGGGCGCACCACGCCGACCTTGGTGGCCACCGTCACGCCGTCCCCGTACGGGTGCAGCGCCTCGGCGATCAGCTCCTCGTTGGCGCCCAAGGCGTAGGCGTCCGCCGTGTCGATCAGGTTCACGCCCAGTTCGACGGCCCGGCGCAGGAGCGCGATCGCGCCGGGGCGGCCGGCGGGCGGACGCCAGATGTGAGCCTCCATGGCGGACGGGGCGGGCTCGGGGCCGTCGGCCAGGCGCATCGCGCCGTACCCGATCCTGGTCACCTGGAGGTCGCCGCCAATGGAGAACGTGCGCGCGGTGTCGCGAGGAATTTCTCTCATGGCCGTCACGCTAGAAGTTCACATCGATGTGAGATGCAAGCCGGCGTGAGGAGCGTCACATGAAGATCGGGGAGCTGTCCCGTGAGACGGGGGTCAGCGCGAGGCTCCTGCGGTACTACGAGGAGCAGGGGCTGCTGACGTCGTACCGGGCGGAGGGCGGCCACCGCCGGTACGACTCCGGCGCTCCGGTCGTGGTGCGGCGCATCCGCACGCTGCTGGCGGCGGGGCTGCCGACCAAGGTCATCAAGGACGTCCTGCCGTGCGTGTCCGGCTCGGGCGACGTCCTCGACGCCTGCACGCTCGGGCATCTGCGCGAACGGCTCACGATCCTGGACGCGCAGCTCGCCGAGATCGGGGCGACCCGTGACGCCCTGGCCGCGATCCTGACGGCCACGGAACGAGCCGCCACCGTCGCCGCCTGACGCCACGCGACGGCGGTGGCGGCGGTCTAATGGCCGGTGTACAGCTCGTCGATCTCCTTGGCGAAGTCGCGCATGACGACCCCGCGCTTCACCTTCAGCGTCGGAGTCAGGTGCCCGCTGTCCTCCGTGATGTCCGCCTCCAGGATCGTGAACTTCTTGATCTGCTCCGCCTTGGACACCGACAGGTTCGCCCGGTCCACCGCCGCCTGGATCTCCGCCCGCACTTTCGGGTCCGACCGCAGCTCGGCCACCGACGACCCGGCCGGCACGGCCTCGGGGTCCAGGGTGATGAGGGCGGCCACGAAGGGACGGCCGTCGCCGACGATCATCGCCTGGGAGATCAGCGGGTGGGCGCGCAGCGCGTCCTCGAGCGGTCCCGGCGCCACGTTCTTGCCGGCCGCCGTCACCAGGATCTCCTTCTTGCGCCCGGTGATCCGCAGATAGCCGTCGGAGTCGAGCTCGCCGACGTCCCCGGTGTGGAACCAGCCGTCGGAGTCGATCACCTCGGCCGTGGCCTCGTCGTTCTTCCAGTAGCCCGCGAAGACGTTCCGGCCCTTGGCGAGGACCTCGCCGTCGTCGGCGATGCGCAGCGTGACGCCCGGCAGCGGCTTGCCGACCGTCCCGATCTTGTTGGCGCCCGGCATGTTGACCGAGCACGGCGCGGAGGTCTCGGTCAGGCCGTACCCCTCGAAGACCTCGATGCCGACGCCCTTGAAGAAGTGGCCGAGCCGCTCGCCCAGCGCCGAGCCGCCGGACACGGCGGCCGAGAGCCGCCCGCCGGTGGCGGCGCGCAGCTTGGAGTAGACGAGCTTGTCGAACACGGCCCGCCGCAGCCGCAGCCCCAGCGAGGCGCCGCCCGAGCTCTCGGCGCGGCTCCACGCCACCGCCACGTCCACGGCCTGGGCGAAGATCTTGCCCTTGCCGCCCGCGATGGCCTTCTGCTCGGCCCCGTTGTAGACCTTCTCGAACACGCGCGGCACGCCCAGCAGGAACGTGGGCTTGAACTCCTGCAGGTCGGGCGCGACGTTCTTCATGTTCGGCGTGTGCGCCATGATCGCGCCCGCCTCGATCAGCACCACCTGGATCATCCGCGCGAAGATGTGCGCCAGCGGCAGGAACAGCAGCGCCGCGGGGTCCTCGCGCTTGAACAGCGGCTCCAGCGGCCCGCGCAGCACGTTGATCGCGGTGAAGAGCAGGTTGTCGTGGGTGATGTGGCAGCCCTTGGGCCGGCCCGTGGTGCCGGAGGTGTAGACGATCGTGGCCAGGTCGGCGCCGGTGATGCGGGCGCGCCGCTCGTCGACCTCGGAGGCCGCGACGTCACCGGTCTCCAGCGCGCCGTCGATCCGCCAGACGGACTTCAGCTCGGGGGCCGCCTCGCGCACGGTCTCTTCATGGGTGTCCAGCTCGACGAACACGGCCTTGGCGTCGCTGTCGGACAGGATCCACCTGACCTGCTCGACCGACGACGTCTCGTAGATCGGCACGGTGACCGCCCCGATGGACCAGATCGCGTAGTCGACCAGCGTCCACTCGTAGCGGGTGCGCGACATCAGCGCCACCCGGTCGCCGTGCTCCACGCCCGCCGCGATCAACCCCTTGGCCACCTCGACCACCTGGTCGCGGAACTGGGCCGCGGTGACCACGGGCCACCCGCCGTCGGTCTTGCGGCGCATGATGATCGCGCCGGGCTCCTGCTCGGCCCGTCTGAAGACCGTGTCGGCCAGGCTCGCCGAGGCAGGCACGTCGACCAGGACCGGGACGGTGTACTCGCGCACGAATCAACTCCTCTTCGGTGACGCCTGGACGTTACCGCCTTAAGTTACGGACGGGTAGCGTCGTCATTGAGGCGTTATGAAGGGCATTCATCACGCTAGCAGCCCTCACCCTAGGATTCCCCTCATGAGGGTCCATGTTGTGAGCGACGTGCACGGCAGGGCCGACGCGCTGGCCCGGGCGGGCGACGGCGCGGACGCGCTCATCTGCCTGGGCGACCTGATCCTCTTCATCGACTACGACGACCACGCGCAGGGCATCTTCGCCGACCTGTTCGGCGCCGACAAGGCCGCCGAGTTCATCGGCCTGCGCACCGCCAAGCGCTTCGACGAGGCCAGGGCCATGTCCGCGGCGCTGTGGGCGAGCCTCGACGGCGATCCGCGCGAGCACATCGAGCGCAACGTCCGCGCCCAGTACGACGAGCTCTTCGCCGCCATGCCGACCCCGGCCTACCTCACCTACGGCAACGTGGACCTCCCGCGCCTGTGGCCGGACTACCTGCGCCCCGGCCAGCACGTGCTCGACGGCGAGACCGCAGAGATCGGCGGCCTGCGGTTCGGGTTCGTGGGCGGCGGGCTCGAGACCCCATACCGGACCCCGTACGAGATCGGCGACGAGGAGTACGCCGCCAAGGTCGAGGCGGTCGGCGAGGTGGACGTGCTGTGCTGCCACATCCCGCCCGCAGTCCCCGAGCTGCTGTACGACGTGGTGGCCCGGCGGTTCGAACGCGGCAGCGAGGCCACCCTGTCGGCGATCGAACGCACGCAGCCGCGCTACGCCCTGTTCGGCCACGTCCACAACCCGCTCCACGGCCGCACCCGGATCGGCCGCACCGAGTGCGTGAACGTGGGCCATTTCCGCGGAAGGGGCGTTCCTTTCGTGCTCGAGTGGTGAACCGGGCCACCGCCGCCCGCGGTCCTCCGCGAGCAGGGGTTCGTGCACTACGGTGGTCGCATGGCTGATCGCACCACTTCCAGCACCACCATCGACGCCGGTCGCGCCGATGTCATGGCGGTCATCGCGGACTTCCCGTCCTATCCGGAATGGGCCGGATCGATCAAGAGCGCGGAGGTCCTCAGCACCGGCGCCGACGGCAGGGCGCAGACCGTGCGCTTCGTCCTCGACGCCGGCATGATCAGCGACTCCTACACCCTGAGCTACACGTGGCAGGGCGACGAGGCCGTCAGCTGGCAGGTGGCCGAGCCGGGGAAGATGGTCGCCGACCTCAGGGGGAGTTACCTGCTCGCCGACCGGGGCAGTGGCACCGACGTGACGTACGAGCTCACGGTCGATCTGAGCGTGCCCATGATCGGCATGATCAAGCGCAAGGCGGAGAAGGTGATCGTGGACACCGCGCTCAAGGGGCTCAAGAAGCGCGTCGAAGGCCGCTGAGTTGAGTCCGAGGGTCCTGCTCTTCACCGGCAAGGGCGGCGTCGGCAAGACCACGGCCGCCGCCGCGACGGCCACGCTCGCCGCCGCCCGCGGGCTGAAGACGCTCATCGTGTCCACCGACACCGCGCACTCGCTGGCCGACGCGCTGGCCGTCGAGCCCGGCGAGGTCGCGCCGGGCCTCCACCTTCACCAGGTCGACACGCAGAAGTCGCTGGAGCGTCACTGGGGCGAGCTGCAGGATTACGCCCGGGGCCTGCTGGCCGAGCTGGGCCTCGACGAGATCACCTCCGAGGAGATCACGGTGCTGCCCGGCGCCGAGGAGGTCATCGCCCTGCTGGAGCTGCGCGAGCACGCCCGCGAGGGCCGCTGGGACGTGATCGTCGTCGACTGCGCGCCCACCGCCGAGACGCTGCGCCTGCTGGCCCTGCCCGAGGCCCTCGACTGGCACGTCAGCAGGCTCATGCCGGTCGGCCGCAAGATCGTGCGCCTCGTCTCGCCGTTCGTGCGCGGCGTGGCCGGCGTCAGCGCGCCCGGCGAGGGGGTCATGAACGCGGGCGAGCGCTTCCACCGCGGCCTGATGGAGGTGCGCGAGCTGCTCACCGGCGACCACGCCTCCGTGCGCCTCGTGCTCACCCCTGAATCGGTGGTGCTGGCCGAGGCCAGGCGCACCCTGACCTCGCTCAACCTGTACGGCTACCGCGTCGACGCCGTGATCGCCAATCGGGTCTTCCCCGCGGACGGCGCCGACGCGTGGCGCGCCCAGTGGGTGGCGGCGCAGTCGCGACTGCTGGCCGAGGCGGAGCAGTCGTTCGCGCCGCTGCCCATCCACGTCGTCCCCTACCTGCCCGCCGAGCCGGTCGGCAGGGCCGCGCTGGCCGCCGTGGGGGCCCGGCTCTATGGCGAGAGCGACCCGTTCGCCGCCCCCGCCGTGGAGCCGCCGCTGCGGATGACCGCCGACGAGCTGGCCCTCGCGCTGCCCGGCGCCGACCGCGACGACGTCGACCTGGCCCGCAAGGGCGACGAGCTGATCGTCACCGCGGGGCCGTACCGCCGGATCCTTGCGCTGCCCGTGGCCCTGGCGCGCAGGAAGATCAGCGGAGCGTCGCTCCGCGACGGCGTGCTGCGGGTAGCGTTCAGCTCGGGAAGCGAGTCCTGACCCGGACACCGCTACCCGTAGACGTCAGGGAGGGCCAGATGACCGAGAGCAACGACAGAGACCCGATCGGCAGCGTCGCCGACGAGGCGCGCAAGCTGTTCGAGTCGATTCAGGGACGCGCCACGCGCCAGGTCGGCAAGACCGTGTTCAACTCGTTCACCGGCGGTGGCCGCAGGGAGCGGGACGTGTGGGAGGAAGCCGTCTCCGAGCCGCACGACGAGTACATCTGCCGTGCCTGCCCGTTCTGCCGGGCGATCGCGGCGCGCCGCGAGTCAGGCTCCGACGTGACAGGTCACCTGATGGCCGCGGGCGGCGAGCTGTTCGCCGCGTTCCGCGAGGCGCTGGACGCGTTGAGCAGGCCCGCCCCCAGTGCGCAGCAGCGGGACAGGGAGCGGGACAATCGTGAGGGCCGCGACAACGTGGAACACATAGATCTGGGATAGGGAGAACGAAGGGCATGCTCACGATCGGTGTCGACATCGGCGGGACCAAGGTCGCCGCTGGTGTGGTCGACGACCAGGGGAAGATCGTCGCCCACACGCTGCGGCCGACCGCCGCCGACCGTCCCGACCTGGTGGCCGAGACGGTGTCCGACGTCGTTCGCGAGCTGTCCGCCGGCAGGGAGATCGAGGCCGTCGGGGTGGGCGCGGCAGGGTTCGTCGACGAGACCCGGTCCATGGTGCGCTTCGCGCCCAACCTCGCCTGGCGTGACGAGCCGCTGCAGAAGAAGATCAGCGGCCTCGTCGGCCTGCCGGTCGTCATCGAGAACGACGCCAACGCCATGGCCTGGGGCGAGACCAGGTTCGGCGCCGGGCGCGGCCAGTCACACGTCGTCTGCATCACGCTCGGCACCGGCATCGGCGGCGGCCTGGTGTTCGACGGCGTCCTCTACCGAGGCCGCTGGGGCACGGGCGCCGAGTTCGGCCACATGCAGGTCCAGCCCGGCGGGCGGCCGTGCGGGTGCGGCAACGTCGGCTGCTGGGAGCAGTACGCCAGCGGCCAGGGCCTGGTCAAGGAGGCCAGAGAGCTGGCCGAGGCCCGGCCGGAGCAGGCCAAGACCCTGCTGGGGCTGGCCGGCGGCAAGATCGAGGGCGAAGAGGTCACCGAGGCCGCGCGACTGGGCGACGAGGTCTCACTCGCCGCGTTCGCCTCCTTCGCCGACTGGCTGGGCCAGGGCATGGCCGACCTGGCGTCCGTGCTCGACCCCGGCTGCTTCATCGTCGGCGGCGGCGTCTCCCGGGCCGCCGACCTGTTCATCGACCGGGCCCGCGAGGCCTTCGCCCAGCGGCTCACCGGCCACGGGCACCGGCCGCTGGCCGAGATCCGGCTGGCCGAGCTGGGCGCCTCGGCCGGGGTGGTGGGCGCCGCCGACCTCGCCAGGCTGCGCTAGGGCCGCGTGACGATCAGGGTCGGCACCTACAACGTGCACGGGCTGCGCGACAGCGTGCCCGCGCTCACCGAGGTCATCGCCGCCATGCGCGCCGACGTGCTGTGCGTGCAGGAGGCGCCCAGGTTCCTCCGCTGGCGGGCCAGGCGCCGGGCGCTGGCCGCCGCGGCGGGGCTGCGGCCGGCCACGGAGGGCAGGCTGGGCGGCGTGGCCGTGCTCGTCGGCCCCCGCGTCCGCGTGCTGCGGGGCGAGAGCCACGCGCTGCGGGTCTTCCTCGGCCTGGAGGCTCGCGGGCTGGCGGTCGCCGTGGTGGAGGCCGACGGGGCGCGCCTGGCCGTCGGCTCGCTCCACCTCGACCTCAACGACCCTGCCAGGGTCCACCACGCCGCCGAGGCGGTGGCCCTCATGGAGCGCGCGGCGGCCCCGTACGGCGCCACGATCGTGCTCGCCGGCGACATTAACGAGCAGCCCGACCAGCCGGCCTGGCGCTACCTGGCCGGGCGGCTGGCCGACTGCTACGCGGTGGCGCCCAAGGGCGACGGGCTGACGTTCCCGGCCGCGCGGCCCGCCGTCCGCATCGACGGGGTGTTCGCCGCGCGCGACGCGCGTGTCGTGTCGTGCGGGGGAGTGGACGCCGGAATCGCCGATCTCGCCGGGGCCAGCGACCATCTTCCCGTCGTCGCGGAGTTGCGACTTGGGCACTAACGGGCAAGAGGGGCCGGTCAGCCCGTAGCATTTGCAGCATGACCCGTCGCTTTCAGCGGCGTGCGCTCTCCTTGTCCTTGGTGGCGTTCCTGTCGACGTCGGCGGCCTTGCCGCAGGTCACGCCCGCCGCGCATGCCGATCCCCGCCGCCCCGCCGCGATCGAGGCGTGGCAGCAGTCGACCAGCGTGCGCCTCCAGGCCGACGGCTCGCTCTCCGACGTGCTGGCGATCTCCTCCAGCGACGTCTGGGCGGTCGGCCAGCAGGAGATCTGGGACGTGTGGAAGAACCGCGGCACGATCCGCCACTGGAACGGCGCCCGGTGGACCGAGGTCCCCCTCCGCGACGCCACGGCGGCGGGCAACCTGCGCAGCCTGGCCGCCGCCGCGCCGTCCGACGTGTGGGCGGTGGGAGACGGGCACGACGGGCTGCCGTACCTCGCGCACGGCGACGTGACGGGTTTCGACCGGGTCAGGCCGCAGGGACTGCGGCCCGCCGAGCCGGCCGCCGGTCCGCAGCCCCTGCTGCGGACCGGCGACTGGCTCGGCGGCGTCGACGCCAAGCCGGGCAAGGTCGTGGCGGTCGGCAGCCGCGACAAGCAGGCGCTCATCCTCACCGGGCAGGGCAACACCTGGACGGTGCACGAGACCGAGGAGAAGGGCGCGCTCTACGCGGTGGCGGGCGGGTTCGCCGTCGGCGACACCGGCACCGAGCCGCTGGTCGTGCAGTACTCGGGCGGCACGTGGAAGTCCATGCCGCTGCCCTCGATCCCCGGCGGCTACCTGCGCGACGTCCAGGCCGACAGCGCCAAGCGGGCGGTGGCCGTCGGCGGCGTCTACCGCGGGCCCGGCGACATCGCCCCGCTCGTGCTGACCTGGAACGGCAAGCGCTGGAAGGAGCAGCGGCTGCCCGACTCCGACGCCCGCCTCTACGGGGTCACGGGCGACGGCAAGGGCCGCTACTGGATGGCCGGCTACGACCCGGAGCGGGCGGCCGAGCCGTTCATGGTGCGCTGCGAGAAGGGCGACTGCGAGATCATCCGCGGCGGCGTGAAGGAGAACCGCACGAGCGTGCGCCTGCAGTCCGTCGCCTACCTCGCGGGCAAGAGCACCGTCTGGGCCGTCGGGCACGCGGTCGACGTCGCCGACCGCTACACCGACGTCGTGGAGTCCTTCGCCCCGAGGACCAGCGAATCGAAGTCCTAGAGCGCCTTCAGCACCGTGTCTTGGAACGCCTTACGGCACCGCGTCCTGGAACCCCTTACAGCACCGCCCCGTCGTCCCAGCCTGAGTCGTTGGGCGGTCCGTCGCCCATGCGCACCACCAGCGCCACGAACCCGCCGATGAACGCCGCCACGGCCGTGAACAACGCCCATCCCTCCATGTGCCAGCTCGCCATGGCGGCGACCAGCAGATAGGCGGGGCCGCCGAACAGCGCCACCCACGCCAGCTTGGTCGGCAGGTCCAGCTTGGGCAGCGGCGGGGGCGGAGGCGGCACGTAGTGCCCCTCCTCCTCCGGGTCGTCGTCCTGTTTGTCCTCGGGGTCGTCGAGGTCCTCCTCGAGCTCCTCCGAGGGCTTGACCACCCGCCGGGTGGGCTCGGCTGGGACGTTCTCGCTGTCCGGCCATGGCTGGTCGGCCGAGTCACGCTCGGCCGTGTCGTTGAAGGACGCGACGATCTGCCGCCAGACCTCGTCCTCGTCACTCTGGGGCGTCACCTAGATGGGCCTCTCCACAGCGATCGCGACTTCCCCCTGGGTGCGATCAGTCCCTCTGCAAGGGTACCGAGGCATGTGTCCGGATGAAGTCGAGGCTACCGGCAAAGATCCTGTCGGCATCGTTGTCGAGCGTCGCAACATGGTAGCTATCGGTAAGCTCCTCGATCGTGGCCTGCGGGACCTTCTGGCGAATGATCGCCACACTCGTCGGCTTCACCACGTGGTCGTCCACGCTGTGGAAGACCAGCAGCGGCTGCGTCACCTTAGCCAGGTCGGCCTGCACCAGCGACCACAGCCCGGGCAGCGACGCGGCCGCCTTCACCGGGGTGCGGGAATACGCCAGCTCGGTCACGCCCGGCTTCTTGACGTCGTTGGCGACGCCGGGCACGGACGGCACGAACCACTTCAGCAGCGGAGCAAGCTTCAGCAGCGGCACGTCGTTCGCGATCGACGGGTTGACCAGCACCAGACCCCTGATCGCCGCGCCGTGCACCTCGGCGAGGCGGAGCGCCAGGCAGCCGCCCAGCGACAGGCCTGCCACGAACACCTCAGGGCAGCGGCCCTGGAGGTCCGCGAACGCCTTCTCCACCTCGGCGTACCAGTCCTCCCACCGCGTCCGGTTCATCTCCTGCCATCGGGTGCCGTGTCCCGGCTGGCGGGGCAGCGAGACGCTGATCCCGTGCGCGGCCAGGAACTCCCCCCACGGCCGTAACGACTGGGGCGTGCCGGTGAACCCGTGGCAGAGCAGCACGCCGATCTGGCCTCCGTCGTGGTGGTAGGGCTCCGCGCCTGGCATGAGCGGCATAACAGCTCCTCCATGCTGTTTCATTCCAGGAATTTCCTCCGGAACGGCCCGATCGTCGCACGTTCGGGGGTGATTGTGCGAGAGCTGGTGTAGGAGCATGGCCCGCGAGATGGGAAGATGACTTTGCCCGCCGACAACGTGCTGGAGAAGAGGTGCCGGGGTGTTCTACTGGGTGGTCAAGGCCATCTTGGGGCCGATCCTCCACCTTGTGTTCAGGCCATGGGCAGAAGGCGTGGAAAACGTGCCCAGAGAGGGGCCGGCGATCCTGGCCGGCAACCACCTGTCGTTCGCCGACCACTTCTTCGGCCCGCTCCACCTCAAGCGCAAGGTCATCTCGCTCGGCAAGTCCGACTACTTCACCGGGCGCGGCGTCAAGGGCTTCTTCACCCGGCTGTTCTTCAGCGGCGTCGGCACGGTGCCGATCGACCGCTCGGGCGGCAAGGCGAGCGAGGCGGCGCTCCGCACCGGCCTGCGCATCCTGCGCGAGGGCAACGTCCTCGGCATCTACCCCGAGGGCACCCGCTCGCCCGACGGCCGCCTCTACAAGGGCAAGACCGGCGTGGCCCGGCTGGCACTGGAGTCGCGGGCGCCCGTCATCCCGTGGGCGATGGTCAACACCTACGAGATGATGCCGCCCGGACGGCCGCTCCCCAAGCTCGGCATCCGGCCGGGCGTCAAGTTCGGCAAGCCGCTCGACTTCTCCCGCTACTACGGCATGGAGGACGACCGCCTCGTGCTGCGCGCGGTGACCGACGAGATCATGTACGCGCTGATGGAGCTGTCCGGGCAGGAATACGTCGACAAGTACGCCGCCAGCGCCAGGGTGGAGATGGAGCGCGCGGCCCGCGCCGCCGCGGCGGCGAAACACTAGGACAGCGCACTAGGACGACCTTAAGGCCTGCTCCGTCTTCTGCATGGCGGTCGTCACCGTGCGCAGCTCGTCACGGCTGAGCCGGTCGATGAGGTAGGACCGCACGACCTCCAGGTGCCCCGGCGCCACCCGCTCCAGGCAGCGCAGGCCCGCCTCGGTGAGCACCGCCAGCACGCCCCGGTCGTCCGACGGGCACGTGGCGCGCTCCACGAGGCCCGCCTTCTCCAGCTGGGTGATCTGGTACGTCAGCGCGCTCTTCGACACGATGACGCCCCTGGCCAGCTCCGTCATCCGCATCTGACGGCCGGGCGCCTCGGAGAGCCGCACCAGGATCTCGTACTGCGGATGGGTCAGGCCGGCGGCCGACTTGAGCTGCTCTTCGATACGCCTCTCCAGGAGATGAGAGGTCGACAGGAAAGCGCGCCAGGCCGCCATCTCCGTCGCATCCAGCCATCGGGTGGTGTCCGTCACCCGAACATTCTACGCGTTGTTCAGATTTGAACTATCCGCTAAGGTTGTCATTCAATAATGAACGACTCTGTCAAGGAGGTCGCATGGTCGACCAAGCGCGTCCCATTGCCCTGCTGCTCGCGAGGATCGCCGTCGGGGTGATCTTCCTCATGCACGGCTACCAGAAGTTCGCGACGATGGGGATCGCGGGCACGACCAAGTTCTTCGAGTCCGTCGGCATCCCGCTGGCCGGCGTGGCCGCCCCCGCCGTGGCGGTGCTGGAGGTCGCGGGCGGCCTCGCGCTGATCCTCGGTGCCGCGCTGCCGATCGTGGGCACGCTGCTGGCCCTCAACATGATCGGCGCCATTGTCTTCGTCCACGGCGCCAACGGCTTCGGCGCCGCAGAGGGCGGCTACGAGTTCGTCCTGGCGCTCGCCGCGGCGAGCCTGGCCATCGGCTTCACCGGCGGCGGCGCGCTGGCGCTCGACCGCGTGCTGGGCCGTCGCCGCAGCACCGAGGCGGTCTCCGCCTAGCGCCCCGGCTTCCGGGCGCCCCGCGCACCGCTCTCGCGGTCAGGCGTGCGCGGGGCCCTCATCCCTGCACCTCCCGTTCTCGCGGTCAGGTGCGCAGGGGCCTCCTTCCTGGGCCCTCCGTTCTGGGGGTCAGGTGCGCGGGGCACTCCTCCTGCACCTCTCGCTCAGACCCGCGACCGCCGCCACGGGCCAGCGCCGAGTCACGACCCCGCTGCGGCCACCGCCGGATCACGGCCGACTGCCGCCGCGCCCGGCGTCATCCGTCTCACGGCCGCCGGCAGCGCCGCCGCTGCATGGCGCCACGGCCCCAAGGCACCGCAACGCCGACGAGCGTCGCCGTGCGGCCGGTGGCCCGAGATGGCGCCGCGGCCCCCCGACGCCGCCGCAGCCCCAGTCAGCGCCCAGTGGGCCAGGACCGCCGCCCGTGTCACCGGGTGAGCCGGGGACGTCGTGGGAGGCGGTCCGGCGTGCGGCGTGCCTGTGGCGACAGGCGTCGGACGTGCGTTGGCGGTCGGGACGGGCTCAGGACAGGTGGGCGCGGATCTGCGTGATGTGCTCCGGCGTCGTACGGCAGCAGCCGCCGATCAGTGAGGCACCCGCCTGCTGCCACTCCTTGGCGGCCTGCCCGAACTCCAACGGATCGGCCAGCCCCAGCCAGCGCCGGTGCCCGGCGTCCCACGTCTCGCCCGAGTTGGGATAGACCACGACCGGCAGTCCGCCGGACAGGCACGCGATCAGCGACGGGATGTGGCGCGGCGCCGTGCAGTTCGCCCCCACGGCCACCACCTTCGGATTACCGGCGAACAACGCGGCCGCCTCGCGGATAGGCGTGCCGTCGTTGAGCCGCTCGCCGTCCCGGCAGGAGAAGCTCACCCACGCCTTCACCTCAGGCGTGTGCCGCAGCAGCCGGGCCAGGACCCGCGCCTCCGGATAGGAGGGGATCGTCTCGCAGGCCAGCAGGTCGGCGCCGGCCGAGGCGAGGATCTCCCAGCGCGGCAGGTGCCAGGCGTAGAGGTCGTCCTCGTCGAGGTCGTAGTCGCCGGTGTATTCGGCGCCGTTGGCCAGAAAGGCGCCGTACGGGCCGACCGAGGCCGCCACCAGGCCGCGTCCGGCCTCGTCACGCGCCTGCCCGGCCAGCTTCACCGACAGCCTGATCAGCGACTCGGCCTCCGCCGCGCCCAGGCCGCGCCTCATGAAGCCCTGGATCGTGGCCTGGTAGCTGGCGGTCGTGGCCACGTCGGCCCCCGCCGCGAAGTAGTCGGCGTGCGCCTGCCGGATCAGCTCGGGCCGCTCCAGCAGCAGCCGCGCCGACCAGAGGTCGTCGCTGAGGTCGGCTCCGAGCTTTTCGAGATGAGTGGACAGGCCACCGTCCAGGACAAGTGTGGTCACCCATCCAGGGTAAGAGCCCGCGGGGGATGACCGGGGAACGCGCCGATCACCTGGTCGAGCAGGACCGGTGTGTCCTCGGGGGAGTCCACGGTGAAGTCCGCCCGGCGTGCCAGCTCGTCGCCGGTCTCGCCGTTGGCCACCGCGACCCTGACCCCCATGAAGGCGGGATCCCGCTCCTCGCGGCAGCGCAACGCCTCGAACGCCCGTCCGTCCGAGAGATCGTCGCCGAAATACCAGGCGCGGGTCAGCGTCTCGGTCTCGCGGGCGACGACCGTGCCCTTGTCACGCTTCACCGGCGGCCGCAGCTCGACCACCATACGGCCGTGCTGCTCGTGCAGGCCCAGCTCCGCCGCCTTGGCCGAGGCCCACCGCTCAACCGCGCCGCGCAGCGCCGGGACCGCGCGGTAGTGCAGCGCCACCAGCAGCTCCTTGTCCTCAACCAGGACCTCGCCGGGCAGGTCACGGGCGGCTTCCCCGGCCACGCGGCGCATGACGGGGGCCCACGGCTCGGCCACGGCGTCGGTGCGCACGTGGCCGTCGACGACGGTCTGCATGCCGTACAAGCCGAACAGGCGCACCTGCGGCGCGCGCGAGAACCTCTCGTGCAGGAACGCGGCCGGCCGGGCCGACACCACGGCCACCGTGCCCACCAGGCCCGCCAGCGTCTGGAGCCGCTCCACCGCGCCCGCCACGGGGAGCACCGCGCCGGGATCGCGCATGATCGGCGCGAGCGTGCCGTCGAAGTCGAAGAAGAAACCGGATCTCCGGCTCTCGGCAACGGTGGCCGACACTGCTTCGACGAAGCGGAGCGGGGCGCGAGAGGTCGCCATGTTCAGTGACGATAGAACACGCTGACCGGCTCGAACAGCGCCTCGTCCGCATCCGGCCCGGGTCAGATCCCGGCCAGCCGGGCGAGGGCGGGACGGTCCAGGACGATCACCTCGCCGGCGCCGATCTCGATCATGCCGCGGCGTTCGAACGAGCGCAGGGCGCGGTTGACGCTCACCCTCGTCGCGCCGATCTCGGCGCCCAGTCCGGCCTGGCCGGCGTGGAGGGGCACCCGGTCGCCTGCGCACCGCCGTACCAGCCAGGTGGCCACCCGCGCGGGCACGTCGCGCACCGTGGCGTCGGTGAGCCGGTCGTCGAGGTCGCGTACGGTCGCGGCCAGCGTCCGCAACATCCGCGCCGCGACGGAGGGCTCGGCGGCCAGCAGCTCCAGCACGGCCGCGCGGGGCAGGTAGGAGACCTCCACCGGCGTCATGGCCGTCCGCGTCGCCCGGTGCGGCCCGTCCACCAGGAGGGCCGTCTTGTCGAACGCCACCGGCGCCGCCTCCACGGCCAGCACCACCTCCCTGCCCTCCGGGCTCACCCGCCCGGCCTTCACCCGGCCGTCGAGCAGCACGATCAGGTGGCCGGCCGGGTCGCCCTCGGTGCACAGAACCTGCCCGGCCGGGTAGCTCCTGTGCCGTGCCAGCGCCGCCAGCCTCCGCAACCGCTCCTCGCCGAGCTCGCCGAACATCGGCAGGTCCGCCAGCGTGTACGTCATGTATCCCGATATACACCCCGCCGGTGCTCCGTGATGCTGAGCTCTCCGCCTCTCGCCCCCTAGCGTGCCGGACATGACGAGATACGTGTTGCAGATGGCCTTCGACGGCGACCCGCGGAGGCTGGCCGCCCGGCCCGCGCACCGGGAGCACCTGCGGCGGTTGAAGGAGGAGGGGAGGCTCGTGACCGCCGGGCCGTGGGCGGACGACAGCGGGGCGCTGCATGTCTACGAGGTGGCGGACGAGGCCGAACTGAGGGACATCCTGCGGCGGGACCCGTACACGGCGGTGGACGGCTACGAAGTCGTGCTGCTGAAGGAGTGGACCCCGATCATGTGACCCGCCCCCACACCCGCTCAGAGCGCGTGGGGGCGGGCCGCGGCCCTGAGGCGCGTCAGGTGCGCTTCCAGAAGGGGGCGCGCCCTCCGCCGGGGTGTCCGCCACCACCGGAACGCCCGCTGCCGGGATCGCCGGGGCCGCCTGTGGATCCGCCGGTCAGGGCCGTGAGGACCTCGACGGCGCGGTCGTGCAGGGCCTGGGCGTCCGCGCCCGGCCGTTCGGCCGCCTCCAGCTCCCGCGCCAGCGACTCCAATTGCTCGTTGCCGCCCAGGAATTCCGCGAGCGCCGCCAGGCGCGTGCCCAGGTCGGCCAGGTAGAGCAGGTCGGGCGCGGGCAGCGCCTTGAGCCGGTCCAGCTCCGCCACCAGCTGCGGCCTGACCGACTCCAGCCGGTGCGCGGGCCGCGGACCGCGAGTGAACCTGGGCATGACCCCACGGCCACGACCGCCCGCTCCGCCCGGGAACCCGCCCGGCGCCTGAGGAGCGGGCATCGGAGGCTGCTGCACGCCGAGATCCGCCGGACCGCCCGCGATGAACCCCTGCTCCATCTCGGCCGCCCCGAACCCCGGCTTGGGCAGCCGCATCCCGGACGCGGCCGCCGGCATGGCCATCATCGCGGCGTGCGCGGTGAAACCGCCGCCCATCATCGGCTGGCTCTGCGGCAGCTCCCAGCCGCTCGGCGGCTCCACCGGCTGGATGACGCGGTGCTCGGGACCGCCGCCGTCCGTGACCTGCCGGGTGTCGATCGCCACGTACGCGGTGAAGCGGCAGAGCACGCCGTACTCGAGCGACGTGCGCACGATGCGGGACTCCAGGTCGTGCTCGCCCATGGCGTACCGGTCCTCCAGCTCCCGCAGGTGCGCGCGGGCCCAGACGGCGCGGATGGCCGGATTGTCCACCCGCACGCCCGTGACCTCCTCCTCCCACGGCCCGCCGGCGGTCATGCCGTGCACGATCAGCGAGGAGCCCTCGCGGTAGCGCCCGTACACACGCAGCGGCACGCCCGGGAAGATGGAGCCGAGGTGGGTGACCGTGTCCGGTTCCACCCTCAAGCCCTTGAGCGACAGGTCGGTCACCAGGGGAGCGCCGATCCGGCGGTGGATGTGGTCCATGGCGGCGTCCAGCCGGTCCTCCGACTCGACCAGCTCGCACCGGCCCGCGCCGAGCCCGGCGAGCCTGCCGAGGAAACCGGCGTTCACGGCCCGGTCGATGCCCACCGTGTGCACGCGCATGGCCGACAGCGCGCCGCCCGCCTGCTCCAGGATCTGGTCCTCGTTGCCCACCTGCCCGTCGGTGACCAGCACCACGACCCGCTCCCGCTCGGACCGGGCGCCGAGCAGCGCCACGGCCTGACGCAGCGGCTCCAGCAGCTCGGTGCCGCCGCGGGCGTCCACCCGGGCGAGATGCTCGACGGCCCGGTAGCGGTTGCGGTCGGACGCCTCCACGAGCCCCTCGAACGCCCGCTCCACCACTGAGTCGAACGTCAGCACCGCGAACCTGTCCTGCGGCGTCAGCGTGTCGACGATGCGTGCGGCCGCCCGGCGCGCGGCCACCATCTTCCAGCCGCCCATGCTGCCCGACCGGTCGAGCACCAGCACCAGGTCGCGCGGCAGGCGGGTGGACTCCAGCGGCGGCGGCACGACGGTGAGCGCGAACGTGCCCTCCTGATCGGCCGGTCCGTCGAACTGCAACGACGTGGACGCGTCGAACGACATCCGCAGGATGAAGTCCCGGTCCAGCCGCTCGCCGGGGTGCAGCCGCACCGTTTTGCCCTCTTCCTCCACCACGTGCAGGCTGGACGCCAGCTCGCGCAGCTCCAGACCGGCGGCGTCGACGGTGGCGGCGAGCGACAGGCGCACCGGGTTGGGGAAGCCGGGCAGCAGGACGGGCGGGCTGATCCTGGACGCGTCCGGCACGGCGTCGGTGTCGGGCGCGACGCCGTCGCCCGCGGGGGAGCCGTCGATCGGGGTGCCGGGGATGTAGCGCGGCGCCACCACCAGCGGGAACCGGAACGTGGCCGCGCCATCCTCGTACGGCAGCGGCTGGCTCATCGTCAGCCGGACCGAGACGCGCTCGCCGGGCAGGATGTTGCCCACCCTGATGGTGAACACGTCCGGCCGGTCCTCCTCGGCGATCGCCGCGCGTTTGCCCTCGCGCAGCGCCTCGTCGTAGTCGGACCGGGCCTGGGCGCGCTCCTTGAGCACGCCCTCGATCACCCGGTCGTCGGCCTCCATCCGGAAGCCGGTCACCGCCGCCCGGTCGGGCAGCGGGAAGACGTACGTGGCCTCGAGCGTGACGTCGAACGGGTTCCTGAACCCCTGTGTGACCTCGACCCCGGCGATGAGCCCCGAGATGTCCGCGGTCACGTCCACGCTCTCCAGCGGCAGGTTGCCGCGTTCGGTCAGGAGCGCGCCGAACCCGGCGTCCGGCACCGGCAGGCACCGTGCGGGCTCCAGTGAAGTGATCTTCATAGTAGGTCCCTCTCTTCGAGCACCGCGAGCAGCGGCCCCGCCGCCGCCAGCACCGCCTGGACATCCTCCTCGGACGGAGTCCGCCCCCCGTCCCACAGGAGCCTCACCCCATCCCCCAACCTGACACCTGCCACCAGCACGCCGGCGCCGGGAAGAGACCCCGGTCCGCCCGGAGGCCGAGCCACCCCGGCATACCCATCAGGCGTCACCGCCGCCGCCGGCCCAACCACCGTCCGGCTGGCAACCCCCTCGCCGCCCGCACCCTGGTCGCCCACACCCGCGTGGGCCGCACTCTGGCTGGCCTCACCCGCGTGGGCCGCACTCTGGCTGGCCTCACCCGCGTGGGCCGCACCCTCGCCGGCCTCACCCGCGTCGGTCGTGTCGCCGACTGTGACCCCTTCGCCCGCGCTGGTAGCTTTCCCGGCGCCGGCCGCCCCGGGCCGCGTCCGATCACCGGCTGCCGTGTCTTCTGCACCGCTGGGCGCCGGAACGTCTGTGCCGGCAGCGGGCACCGGGCCGTTGGCGGGTGCAGGAGCACCCACGGGTCGAAAACCGCCGACGGGCCGAGCGCCTGCGCCGAACACGGGGCCGACCGTGGGTGCGGGGCCGGTGGGTGGGGGGCCGCCTTCGGGAGTGGGGCCGCCGGTGGGCGGGGGGCCGCCTGCTGGAGTGGGGTCGCTGGCGGGCGCAGGGCGGACGCCAGGTGCGCGGCGGCCGACGCCGTTGCCGGGTGTCGCGGTGCTCACGTGGTCGTCAGGCGCTGTGGCCGGCGTCTCGGGCGCACGATGCCCGGCGCTCTGACCAGGCCGCTCCGCCCAGAACCGCCCGCGTGCCTTGGCGTCGCCGGCCGCCGCGCCGCCGCCCGCCCGCAGCCCTCCAGGCCCGTCTGCGTCGCCAACGCCGTCACCGTCGCCGGCGCCGTCACCGTCGCCGGCGCCGTCACCGTCGCCGGCGCCGTCACCGTCGCCGGCGCCGTCACCGGCGCCGTCGCGGCCACGGTCGCCGGCGCGGCCACGGTCGCCACTGCCGCCGAGGGCTGGGGCACCGCCACCGACACCGCCATCGCCTACTGTGCCGTTGGAGGCCGCTCCACTGCTGGACCCAGACGCGGAGCCGGGCCCAGACGCGGAGCCGGACCCAGGTGCGGTGGCGGGTTCGGGGCCGCTGCGGCCTTTCCGCAAGCCATCCCCGGGGGACGTGCCCGACGGGCGGGCCGGTGTGGCCGTCGGTTCCGGGGCGATGGCGGCCGCGTCCTCCAGCATGTGGTCCGTGGCGCCCGCCAGGGCCCTCTGGATCTCGGCGATCGAATGGCCCGCCGCCTGCAGCCGTTTGACGGCCACGAGTTGCAGCAGATGCCGCCGCCCGTACCGGGCGATCCTGCCGCGCCGCGTCAGGGGCGGGTCGACGAGGCCGATGGTCGTATACCACCTGATCAGCCGCTCTCCGGGCACGTCGCGGATCCGGCCGTTGCCCGACGGGGCGCCGTCGCGCAACGCCCGGGCCGCGTGCTCGGCCAGCTCGCCGATGGTCCAGGTGTCGCTCATACCTCCACAATGACACTGTCACTATTACACTGTCAATGTTAGGAGACTGGAAGATTGGGCACGGGGACGTGGTTGCACATAAGCGGATAAGTCAGGACAGAGGGGGAGGAATTACGGCATGGCCACCATCACCGGTCCGCTGTCAGGAGACGCCAAGAACAAGGTCGCGGACGTCCTGCAGGGCGCCCTGGTCGACCTCGTAGATCTGTCACTGATCGCCAAGCAGGCTCACTGGAACCTCATCGGCTCGCACTTCCGCCCGATCCACCTCCAGCTGGATGAGGTCACCGAGCTCGCCAGGAGCCACACCGACACGATCGCCGAGCGCATCGTCGCCCTCGGCGCCAACCCGGACGGCCGCGCCGCCACGATCGCCAAGTCCACCAAGCTCTCCCAGCCGGAGGCCGGCTGGCTGGAGGACGGCAAGGTCGTCGCGACGATGACCGACATCCTGGACGGCATCAGCAAGCGGATGTACGAGCGCATCCAGGCCACCGAGGAGACCGACAAGGTGAGCCAGGACCTGCTCATCGCCGTGGCCCAGGACATCGACAAGCAGCACTGGATGTTCCAGGCCCAGCGCTGACGGCGCCACGTCGCAGGAGCCCGGGAGCCGTGCGGAAGGGCCCCGGGCTCTCGCGTGCCGTAAGCGGCACGTAAGAGCTGATCATCTCTTGGGGATCTAGCGTGCCTGGGTATGGACAACCGCACGCAGATCGTCGTGCTCGCCAAGCGGCCCCGGCCCGGGCACGTGAAGACGCGTCTCACGCCGCCGTACACCCCGGAGGAGGCCGCCGAACTGGCCGCTGAGGCACTCCGTGACACGCTCGCCGCCGTCGCCGCCACCCCTGCGGCCGCCCGCATTCTGGCAATCGACGATCCCGAGCCCGACTCGGCCCCGGCCGGGTTCGAGGTGATCGCGCAGCGCGGCGAGGGCCTTGACGAGCGCCTCGCCTGGGCCTTCGCCGACG
The DNA here is from genome assembly GCF_008065375.1 of Nonomuraea sp. SYSU D8015. GTDB lineage: Bacteria > Actinomycetota > Actinomycetes > Streptosporangiales > Streptosporangiaceae > Nonomuraea. The sequence goes on along the minus strand of NZ_VJYI01000009.1, from coordinate 137,435 downwards.
TCTACGCCCGCCGGCCGATCCCGGCCCTGCTCGTCGGCATGGACACCCCCCAGCTCACCCCTGCCCTCCTCACCCGGGCCGCCGCCGCGCTCCGGACGCACGACGCCGTGTTCGGGCCCGCCGCCGACGGCGGCTTCTGGCTGCTCGGCCTGCGCCGCCCCGACCCCACCCGGCTCCTCGGCGTTCCCATGTCCACGCCCGGCACCGGCGCCGCCCAGCTGCGCCGCCTGAGCGACCTGTCCGTGGCCACGATGCCGCTGCTCACGGACGTGGACGACGCGGCCGACGCGGCCAAGGTCGCCGAGAGCGCCCCGCATACCCGCTTCGCCGCCGCCCTGGCCCGCCTCGGCGCGGGAGCCGCCAGGTGATCGGACAGCTCTACGCGGAGTCGCTGTCCGGAGCCGAGATCGACATCGAGTACGAGGACGGCCGCCGCCGCCCTCTCGACGCCATGCGCTGGCTGGAGCCCATCGACGGGGACGACGCCATGTTGTCGCGCTGCGCGGGCCCCACCTTGGACGTCGGCTCGGGGCCGGGGCGGTTGACGGTCGCGCTCACGAAAAGAGGCATCGCGGCGCTCGGCATCGACGTCACCCCGCACGCCGTGCGGCTGACCCGGCAGGCGGGCGGCCTGGCCCTGTGCCTGGACGTGTTCGGCCGCGTGCCGGGCGCCGGCCGGTGGGCGACGGCGCTGCTGGCGGACGGCAACATCGGCATCGGCGGCGACCCCGTGGCTCTGCTGCGCAGGATGCGTGAGCTGGTGCGCCCGGGCGGCGAGGTGATCGCGGAGGTCGCCCCGCCGGGCAGGCGGAGCACGGCCGAACGTGTACGGCTCCGCCACGGTGCCCTCGCCGGCGCCTGGTTCCGCTGGGCGAGCGTCTCGGCCTCCGACGTGCCCGCCCTCGCCCGCACGAGCGGTTTCACGGTCACGGACCGTCGCGAACAGGCGGGCCGCTGGTTCACGTACCTCCGATAGAGCGCCCGCAACGTCACCGTCGCCCGGCGGACGCGGGACGGGCCCACGGGATTTGCGCAGAGTTTGATGTCGCGAGTCCCTGCCATTCATGTCGGTGCGGTCGACTAGCGTGGCACCTAGAGGGAGGCCCCATGATGTCCCACAAGACTCTCCTCCGCACGGGCCCGCTCTTGCCGGGCGGCACCAGCCCGTACGGACCGCTCGGCCTGCCGGGCGCCGACGGTCTCGCGCTGCCCTCGGGTTTCACGGGGCGCGTCGTGGCCCGCTCCGGCCAGAAGGTCGCCGGGCTCACCTGGCACGCGGCGCCCGACGGCGGCGCGTGCTTCCCCGACGGCGACGGCTGGATCTACGTGTCCAACTCCGAGCTCCCCCTGCTCGGCGGCGCTTCCGCGCTGCGCTTCCGCGCCGACGGCGGCATCGGCGACGCCTACCGCATCCTGTCGGGCACCGACCTCAACTGCGCGGGCGGCGCCACGCCGTGGCACACCTGGCTGTCGTGCGAGCTCGGCCACCGCGGCCGCGTCTTCGAGTGCGACCCCTACGGCGTCCGCGCCGCCCGGCCCCGCCTGGCCATGGGCCGCTTCAAACACGAGGCCGCCGCGTGCGACCCCGAGCGCGGCGTCGTCTACATGACCGAGGACGAGCCCGACGGCTGCTTCTACCGGTTCCGGCCGGGCGACTGGGGCGACCTGACCGAGGGCACGCTCGAGGTGCTGTGCGACTCCGGCCGCTGGCGGGTCGTGCCGTCCCCGGCCGCGCTGCTGCAGGAGACCCGCCACCAGGTCGACGACGCCCGCCGCTTCGACGGCGGCGACGCCTGCCACTACGCGGGCGGGGTCTGCTACTTCACCACCAAGGGCGACACCGGCCTGTGGGCGTACGACGCGCAGACCTCCACGCTCGACCGGCTGTGCGAGGGCGTGCGCGCGATCACCGCCGCGCCGTCCGGCGACCTCTACGTGGCCAGGGAGACGACCCAGATCGACGTCATCGCCCCCGACCGGGCGGTCACGCCGTTCCTCCGGCTGGAGGGGCACGAGGGGGCGGAGCTGACCGGGCTGGCGTTCTCGCCGCGCGGCGACCGGCTCTACTTCTCGGCCAGGCGCGGCCGCACGGAGGGCTCCACGTTCGAGGTGACGGGCCCCTTCCGCGGCTAGCCCGTTCTCCGCACGCGCCGTCCGTAGTGCCGGCCACCACTGGGCGTCCCGGCGCCGTGAGTGATCGCCGCCGTCCCCTCCGCTCCGAAGGGCGGCCGCTTGTCTGAATGGGGCCACCTCTGGGAAGGTCCACGCCTAGGGGCGTCACGGGGAGCTGGCCAGTCCTTTCCCCTAAGGACCTGGCCAGGAAGACGGTGCGGGGGAGGGCGGAGGCGGGCCGGCCGTAACCGCCGGGTCCGGCGGTCAGCCCAGATAGCGGACGAGCACGACCTTCAGCTCCTCCACCAGCTCGGCGCTCCGCTCGGGCGTGGCCGTGGTGATCATCGGCATCACCGTCTTCACCATGGCCAGCATCATCGTGCCCATGAGCTCGGCCCGCTCCTCCGGCAGCTCCGGCCGCAGGCGCCGCAGCATGGCGGCGAGCTGCCGGGCGATGTCCTCGTGCAGCCGCTGCGAGGCCGCGGCGAAACGGTCGCCCGTGGCGGAGCCGTACAACAGCGACCAGTACGCCGGCGACCGGCTCTTGAACCGCACGCTCTCGTCCACGAGCTGCCCGACCAGCACCTCCACCGGAATGTCCGGCGTGACCTCGGCCAGCCTGGCGGCCCAGAACTCCTGGCGGTCGGCGGTGTAGCGGGACACCAGCCCGTCCAGGATCTCCTCCTTGTTGTGGAAGAACTGATACAGCGATCCCGGCGACATCCCCGCCCGCGCCGCCACCTGGTTCGTGGTCATGTCCGGGTATCCGACCTCGGCGATCACCTGTTCGGCGGCGTCGAGGATCTCCGCCATGCGCTTCAGGCCGCGCGCCTGCCGGCGGACCGTGTGTTCAGCCATGGGTCACCTCGTTGACAAATGCGAGCATTTACTTGTATTTCTGATTCCGGAGTACCAAATACGAGTAGTTTACCGAGTTTCGAGCGGGGAGTCCGATGACCGCCAACACCCGGGCCAGGCCCGTCCACGCCGCCACGACGGGCCCGCCGCTGCGCAGGCTGGGCCACCTCCTGGTGCGCCGCCGCCGGCTCGTCCTCTCGCTGGCCCTGCTCGCCCTGGTCGTCGCCGGGGCGCTCGCCGCGGCCGCCGTGCCGCGGCTGTCGCTGGCCAGGTTCGAGGCGCCGGGCTCGGAGTCCGACCGGGCGCAGGCCGAGCTGGCCGCGCGGTTCGGCACCGGCAGCCCCGACATGATCTTCCTGGTCACCGCGCGGACCGGAACGGTGGACGACCCGGCGGTCGAGGCCGCGGGCAGGGAGCTCACCGGGCGCGTCGGCCGCGCGGACGGCGTCGCCGAGGCCGCCTCCTACTGGACCCGCGGCAAGCCGGCCACGATGCGCAGCGAGGACGGCAGGCACGCGCTGATCGTGGTCCGCATCCCGGGCGACGCCGGCCACGTGCGCGGCCAGGTGCTCCCCCGGCTCGTGCCCGAGATCACCGAGGGCGCCGGCCCGCTGGAGGTGCGGGCCGGGGGAGGGGAGGAGGTCTTCCGCGAGACCGTGCCGCTGGCCAGGCAGGACTTCGTCCGGGCCGAGCTGGTCATCTTCCCGCTGGCGTTCGCGCTGCTCTGGCTCTACCAGCGGCGCGCCATGGCGGCCCTGGTGCCGATCCTGGCCGGCGTGTTCGCGATGGTGATCGGGCTGGCGCTGCTCAATGGCGTGCTGCCCTTCGCCGAGATCTCCACCTTCGCCCTCAATCTGACCCTCGCCATGGGGCTCGGCCTCGGCATCGACTACTGCCTGTTCGTCATCCAGCGCTTCCGCGAGGAGACGCGTGACGGCAAGGACCGGGCGGCCGCGGTGGCGGGGGCCGTGGAGCACGCGGGCAGGACCGTGCTCTTCAGCGGGCTCACCGTGGCCGCGTCCCTGGCGGTGCTGTTCGCGCTGCCGTTCGACTTCCTGCGCTCCTTCGCGTACGCGGGCATCGCCGTCGTCATCGGCGGCCTGGTCGCGGCGGTGCTGGTGCTGCCCGCCGTGCTCGCCGCCGTCGGCGGCACCATGCTGCCCAAGAGGCCGGAGAGGGAAAGGGCGTTCTGGCACGGGCTGGCCACCCGCGTGATGCGCCGGCCGCTGGTGTTCGGCGGCCTGGCCACCGCGCTGCTGCTCACGCTCGCCTCGCCGTTCCTGGGGCTGCGCTTCGGCGTGGCCGACGACCGCATCCTGCCGGCCGAGGCGTCCTCACGGCAGACCCAGGAGGTCATCCGCCAGTCGTTCCCCGCCGAGGAGACCGACGCCATCCAGCTGGTCTCGCGGGGCCCGGTGACGGACGGCGTCGCGCCGTACGCCGCGAGCCTGTCCAGGCTGCCCGGCGTGGCCCAGGTGGACTCGGCCGCCGGCTCGTACACGGACGGGCGGCGGACCGGCGACGGCGACCCGGCCCGGTTCCGGGGGGAGGGCACGTGGTTGTCCGTGGTCCCGTCCGCCGCCGCCCTGGCCGACGACCCCGTCCGCCTCGTCGAGGCCGTGCGCTCGGTCGAGCCGCCGTTCGAGGTGCTGGTGGGCGGCTACCCGGCCGAGCTGTCCGACTACCGCGCCTCGGTCGTGGACCGGCTGCCGCTGGTGCTGGCGCTCATGCTGGGCGTGACGTTCCTGGTGCTGTTCGGGATGACCAGGAGCCTGATCATCCCGATCAAGGCGACCCTGCTGAACGTGCTCAGCATCGGCGTCATGTTCGGCGCCGTCGTCTGGGTCTTCCAGGACGGCAACCTGTCCGGCCTGCTCGGGTTCACGCCGACCGGCACGCTCGACCCGAGCATCCCGATCCTCATGCTCTGCGTCGCCTACGGCCTGTCGATGGACTACGAGGTGTTCCTGCTGTCGCGCATCAAGGAGGAGTACGACAGGACCGGCGACACCGAGGAGGCGGTGGCCGCCGGCCTGCAACGGGGCGCGCCGCTGATCACGGCGGCCGGCGGCATCCTGGCGCTGACCTTCGCCGCGTACGCCACCGCGCGGGTGACGTTCGTGCAGATGCTGGGCGTCGGCATGGCGGTGGCCGTGCTCGTCGACGCGACCGTGATCAGGGCGGTGCTGGTGCCGAGCCTGATGCGCCTGGCCGGCCCGCTCAACTGGTGGCCGGTCAGAGGTCGCGGGCCCACCACTGCTCGGTGAGCTCGACCCCGTTCTCCGTCCCCTTCTCCTCCGACACCAGCTCGAACCCGGCTGCCTGGTAGATACGCCGCGCGCTCACCAGGCAGTCGCGCGTCCACAGCGTGATCCGCTTGCAGCCCTCCGCCCGGGCGTGCCGCAGGCACTCGTCCACCAGCCGCCGCCCGATGCCCATGCCGCGCGCGGACGGCTCGACCAGCAGCATCCGCAGCTTGGCCGTCCGGTCGTCCTGGCGCACGAAGAAGACGCAGCCGACGCGCCGCCCGCCGACCTCGGCGATCCAGCCGGCGTCCTTCGAGAAGTCGAGCTCGCCGACGATCTGGGCGACGGTCTGCTCGAACGCGGTGCCCCACCCGTACTCGCGGCTGTAGAGCTCGCCGTGCCGGTAGACGACCCACCCCAGGTCGCCGGTGCGCGGCGGCCTGATCACGTACGGTTCCGGCGCGGATCCGGGGGCCAGGAGCCCTCGGATCGTCGCCATGCTCGCGACCAGCCGCTCCTGGTCGGAGTCCGGCAGCCGGGCGAGGAGCCGCTCGATCTCGTCGGCCGAGCGCCGGTCGAGATCGGCGAACGTGGCCGCGCCGTCGGCCGTGAGGCGGACGAGCTGCTTGCGCGCGTCGGCCGCCGACCGCTCTCGCTCGACCAGCCCGTCGCCCTCGAAGCGGGCCAGGATCCTGCTGAGGTAGCCCGCGTCCAGGTCGAGCAGCGCGCGCAGCTCGCCGGTCTCCATCCGCTCGGCGTGCGCGAGCTCGAACAGCACCCTCACCTCGGTCAGCGAGTACGGCGAGTCCAGCATCCCCGCCTGGAGGACCCCGATGACCTTCGTATAGAACCTGTTGAAGGCTCGGACCTCAGAGACCCTTGCTTCCGTCAACGAACTCATTGCTCTAGTCAACCATGAGAGGATCCCCCTGTGAAGCACGTGCACATCGGCGGATACGGCCCGGGCATCGTCACCCTCGGCGGCGACCTCACCAGGATCGCCTCACCGTCGTTCCTGGCCGCCCACCCCACCCTGCCGGTGCTGTACGCGGCCGGCGAGCTCGAACGCGGATGGCTGACCGCCTTCGACGCCCGCGACGGGCTCAGGCCGCTGGACGAGCGGCCGAGCGAGGGCTCGCTGCCCTGCCACGTCGCCGTGGACCCGGCCGGCACCCTCCTCGCGGCGGCCAACTACGGCGACGGCACCGCGATCCTCCAGCCGCTCGACGCCCGCGGCGCGTTCGACGGCGACCCGATCGTCCTGCGGCACGAGGGCTCGGGCCCCGACCCCGAGCGCCAGGAGGGGCCGCACGCCCACCAGGCGGTCTTCCACGACGGCGTCCTGCACGTCTCGGACCTCGGCACCGACGAGATCCGCCGCTACCGCCCCGACGGCACGCCCCTGGAGCCGATCACGCTGCACCCCGGCACCGGCCCGCGCCACTTCGCCTTCGCCGGCGACCGCCTGTACGTCGCGGGGGAGCTCGACGGCACCGTCGTCCTCATCGACGGCGAGCGGCGCACGACCGCCCCGGCCTCGCGTGCCGAAGGCGCGAACTTCCCCTCCCACCTGCAGCTCGACGGCGACTTCGTCTACGTGGCCAACCGGGGCCCCGACACGATCGCGGTGTTGAGCGCCGCCGACCTGTCACCGGTGGCCGAGGTGCCCTCCGGCGGCGACTGGCCCCGGCACTTCGCCATCGACGGCGACCGCCTCTACGTCGCGAACCAGAACTCGCACGCCGTGACCGTCTTCGCCCTCCGCGACGGGGTCCCGGAGCCGACCGGGGAGACGTACGAGGTCGAGAGCCCGGCCTGCGTGCTGATCAGGTAGCCGACGCCAGCCGCACGGCCGCCCGCCACCGCTCGTAGGCGTCGTCGTCGCGGGCGCCGGGCTCGAAGCGCCGCTCCAGCTGCCAGGTCTTGCGCAGCTCAGCCTTCGACGCCCACACGCCGGAGCCGAGCCCGGCCAGGAACGCCGCGCCCAGCGCCGTCGTCTCCTGGATCACCGGCCGCTCCACGGCCGCGCCCAGCTGGTCGGCCTGGAGCTGCATGAGCAGGTCGTTGGCGCTGGCCCCGCCGTCGGCCTTGAGCACCGGCACCGTGCCGCCGGTCATCACCTCGACCACGTCCCGCACCTCGAACGCGATCGCCTCCAGGGTGGCCCTGACGAGGTGGGCCCGGGTCGTGCCGCGGGTGATGCCCGTGATCAGCCCGCGCGCCCGCGGATCCCAGTGCGGCGCCCCCAGCCCCGTCAGCGCGGGCACGAACACCACGCCCCCGCTGTCGGGCACGGTGCGCGCCACGGCCTCCGACTCCGGCGCCGTCCCGATCAGCCCGAGCCCGTCGCGCAGCCACTGCACGGCCGCGCCCGTCACGAAGATCGACCCCTCCAGCGCGAACGTCCGCGCGCCCGACGGCTCCTGCCAGGCCACCGTGGTCAGCAGCCCGGACTGCGAGCGCACGATCTCACCGCCGGTGTTGGTCAGCACGAACGAGCCCGTGCCGTAGGTGCACTTGACGTCGCCCACGTCGAAGCACGTCTGCCCGAACAACGCCGCCTGCTGGTCGCCCGCCACGCCGCTGATCGGCAGCTCCAGTCCCAGGAACGCGGCCGGGTCGGTGCTGCCGAGCGGCCCGTGGTTGGGCACGATGTCCGGCAGCGCCGCCTCGGGCACCCCGAACAGCTCGCACAGCTCCGGCTCCCAGCCGCCGGACCGCAGGCCGTACAGGAGGGTGCGGGAGGCGTTGGACGCGTCGGTCACGTGCCGCGCGCCCGCCGTGAGCCTGGCGATCAGGTATGAGTCCACCGTCCCCACGGCCACATTTCCGGACTCCACGCCCGCCCACGTCCGCTCGTCGTGCTCGGCCAGCCAGGTCAGCTTCGTGGCCGTGAAGTAGGGGTCGAGGCGCAGCCCGGTCAGCTCCGACACCCGCGGCTCGTGCCCGGCCGAGCGCAGCCGCTCGCACACCCCGGCCGTGCGGCGGTCCTGCCAGACGATCGCCCGGCGCGGCGCGGCCAGCGTGCGGCGGTCCCACAGCACCGCGGTCTCGCGCTGGTTGGTGATGCCGACGCAGGCCGGCGGCTCGCCGGCGCCGCGCAGCGCGGCGGCGCACGCCGACAGGGTGGCCTGCCAGATGTCCTCGGGATTGTGCTCCACCCACCCGGGCTCGGGAAAGTGCTGCGCGAATTCCTCGTACCCCTTGGAGGCGATCTGCCCGTTTTCGGTGACTACGAGCGCGGTTACCCCGGTTGTCCCGGCGTCGATGGCCAGCACACTCACGAAATTTCACTCCTCGCAAGGGTTTGGTTTGCGGACCTGGCGTTTGGTCTAGACCACTGCCCGTGGAGACGGGCACAATGCGAGTCTGAATACTGAGGTTCGGTTCGTGAACCCTATCGGGAGGAACCCGCCATGCGTATCGGAGTGCTCACAGGGGGCGGCGACTGCCCCGGGCTCAACGCCGTGATCAGGGCAGTGGTCCGTAAGGGGGTGAGCGTCTACGGCCATGAGTTCGTCGGCTTCCGCGACGGCTGGCGCGGCCCCTTGGAAGGCGACACGATGCCCCTCGACATCCAGGCCGTGCGAGGCATCCTGCCGCGCGGCGGGACCATCCTGGGCTCGTCCCGGACCAACCCGATCAAGATCGAGGGCGGCGTCGACCGGATCAAGGAGAATCTGGCCGCCACCGGGGTCGACGCGCTGATCGCCATCGGCGGCGAGGACACCCTCGGCGTCGCCAAGCAGCTCTCCGACCGCGACGTCAAGGTCGTGGGTGTGCCCAAGACCATCGACAACGACCTGTCGGGCACCGACTACACCTTCGGCTTCGACACCGCCGTCAACATCGCCGTGGAGGCCATCGACCGCCTCCACACCACCGCCGAGTCCCACCACCGGGCCCTCATCTGCGAGGTCATGGGCCGGCACGCCGGCTGGATCGCGCTGCACGCGGGCATGGCGGGCGGCGCCAACGTCATCCTCATCCCCGAGAAGCCCTTCGACATCGACCGGGTCTGCGAATACGTCGAGTCCCGCTTCCGCACCCGCTACTCGCCGATCATCGTGGTCGCCGAGGGCGCCCACCCCGTCGAGGGCCAGATGGAGCTGCAGACCGGCGAGCTCGACGCCTTCGGCCACGTCCGGCTGGGCGGCATCGGCGAGGTGCTGGCCAAGGAGATCGAGAAGCGCACCGGCAAGGAGGCCCGCACCACGGTGCTCGGCCACATCCAGCGCGGCGGCACCCCGACGGCCTACGACCGGGTGCTGGCCACCAGGTTCGGGCTGCAGGCCATCGACGCGGTCCACGAGGGCGACTACGGCAAGATGGTCGCGCTGCGCGGCACCGACATCATCCGGGTCGGCCTCGACGAGGCCACGGCCGAGCTGAAGACCGTGCCGGTGGAGCGCTATGCCGAGGCCGAGGTGTTCTTCGGTTAGTTGAAAGCGGCTTGCAAGCGGCGGCCGTACCTTTGAGTCAGCGGGGTTTTCCGCTACAACCCGCTCAAGGGTACGGCTCGCGCCGCAAGAGTCGGCGGCCCACCACGCGTCGCGAGCCGTACCCCAGGGAATATTCAGTCAGCGGCGGGGCGTGCCGAAGAGGTCCACCTCGGGCGGCGCGCCCTCGTCGCGATCCCGCAGCCGGTCGCGGAATTCCGCCTCACTGCGCAGTTCTTTTTCCGACGGCGACAGAATGACGGCGAGCAGCAGCCCCACGGTGATGACGCTGATGCCGACGATCAGCGGCAGCAGGAAGTCGATGGCCTTGGCCCCGGGCACCGCCGCCAGGTCGCCGTGCGTCCGCACCGACATAGAATACATCCCCGTGTAGTGCATGCCGGTGACCGCCACGCCCATCACCAGCGCCGCCGCGCCGATCTTGAGCGCGCCGCTGACCCGCAACGTGAACCACAGCGCCACCGTCGCCGCCGCGATCGCGATCAGGACCGAGAGCGAGACGACGACGGGGTCGTAGCTGACGTGGCCGGACATGTTCATCGCGGCCATGCCCAGGTAGTGCATGCTCGCCACGCCGGACCCGGTCAGGATCCCGCCGCCGAGCAGGAACGGCAGGCGCTCCCCGCCGTACGATGCGAGGAACAGCCCCATGCCCACGACGACGACCGCGATGAGCGCCGAGAGCGCGGTGAGCGGCACGTCGTAGCGGATCACCGTGCCGCTCACCGAGAAGCCCAGCATCGCTATGAAATGCATCGTCCAGATGCCGGTGCCGCCGATCGCGAAGGCGGCGCCGACCAACCAGTATTTGCCCTCGCGCCCGCCCAGGAGCCGCGCCCGCGACGTGAGCAGAAGGCCCAGCATGGAGCCCACGCTCGACATGATGTACGCGAGAACCGGCGTTAATAATCCGAACGAGAAATGGTCAATCGGCGACATATCCCCCACCCATCCCTTACGCACCGATAAGGGAGTATGAACAGGGTGTCGCCGCCCGCGCAACTATCTTCTACGGACCCGCATGGGCTCCATTTGTTGCCGACCCGAAATCGGCGGCGCCGGGTAAGCGAGTTGTTGCTGTTGGTGGGCGGTGCGCCGGCGCAATTCCAGTCTGGCCACGAGTTCGGCGTCCTCGTGCAATTCCTCCTCGGACGGGGACAGGAGCACCATGAGCAGCATGGTCAGCGTGATCAGGCTGATCACGGTCATGAGCGGGACGAGGAAGTCGAGGGCGTCGGCTCCGGCGACCACGCCGGGTTCGGAGTCGACCGTGACGTGCATGGCGTACATGCCGGTGTAGTGCATGCCGGAAACGGCGACGCCCATGACGAGGGCGGCGGCGGTGATCCAGACAGGCTTCTTGACCCTGAGGGTGAACCAGAGCGCCACGGTCGCGGCGACCACGGCGATGCCCACGGAGAGGGCCACGATGACACGGTCGTAGGAGACGTGGGCGGACATGTTCATGGCGTACATGCCCAGGTAGTGCATGGAGGCCACGCCGAGACCGGTGAGCAGGCCGCCGCCGAGGAGCGCCAGGATCCGGCCGCGGCCGTAGGAGACGAGGAACAGGCCGGTCCCCACGACCACGATCGCGACGAGCGCCGAGGCCACGGTGAGCGGCACGTCATACTTGATCTGCGTGCCCTCCACGTCGAAGCCCATCATGGCGATGAAGTGCATGACCCAGATGCCGGTGCCGCCGATGGACACCGCCGCGCCGAGCAGCCAGCGCGCCCTCGCGCCGCCCCGTGAGGCGTGGGCCTGGGCGGTGAGCCGCAGCCCCAGCATCGACCCAATGCAGGACATCACGTAGGCGAGCGCCGGTGTGAGCAGACCATGGGTGAAATGATTTACAGCTGAGGTCATAGAGGGAGGTTCCTTGAGTTAGGGGGTTACCGGATTGTGCCATCTGGTCTGTCCCTTTCGCATGGATACCCAAACTATCTGTCAACCTGGCGTGTCGGAAACATGAGAAGGGCTCATGGCCATCGAAGGTCCGTTCTGGCGGGCGATCGCGGTCTACCGCGTGGCGTCGCTGGTGTACGCGGCAGTGCTGATGGCGCAGCAGCGCGGCTACCAGGAGCCGGTCGCGGGCTGGCTGGTCATCGGCGTGATGGCGCTGTGGACGGCCGGCACCACGTACGCCTATGCGATCCCCGGCCTGCGCCGCGGCCCCTTACTGGCCCTGGACCTGCTGGTGACGATGGGGTGTCTGCTGGCCACCCCATATGTGCAGGGTTCCCTGCAAGGGGCCGCCGGCACGATGCCGGTCCCCGCGACCTGGGTGGCCGGGCCGGTGCTGGCCTGGGCCGTGCACGCCGGGCGGCGGGCGGGCGCGGTGGCGGCCGCCGTGGTGGCGGCCGGTGACCTGTGGCTCGTCCGCGCGCCCGACGAGCCCGTGGTGGTCAACGGAGCCGTCCTGCTGTTCCTCGCCGGCGTCGTCGTCGGGCACGTGGCCCAGCTGGCCAGGCAGGCTGAGGAACGCATGCAGCGGGCCATCGAGATGGAGGCCGCCCAGCGCGAGCGCGACCGCCTGGCCCGCGACATCCACGACTCGGTCCTGCAGGTCCTCGCCCTGGTCCAGCGGCGCGGGCGGCAGATCGGCGGCGAGGCGGCCGAACTGGGGCGCCTGGCCGGGGAGCAGGAGGCCGCGCTGCGCGAGCTCATCGCCGTCCGGCCCGCCCCCAGCGGCACGACCGACCTGCGTTCCCTCCTGCTCCGGCACGCCTCGCCCGAGGTCACGGTCTCCACTCCGGCGACCCCTCTGCTCCTGCCCGCCGAAGCCGCCGGCGAGCTCGCGGCCGCAGTCAAGGCCGCCCTTGACAACGTCCGCGCGCACTGCGGGCCGCAGGCGCGCGCCTGGGTGCTGGCCGAGTCGGGGGAAGGGACGGTGACGGTCAGCATCAGGGACGACGGGCCCGGCATCCCCGAAGGCCGCCTCGACGAGGCCCGCGCCGACGGGCGTCTGGGGGTCGCCGAGTCCATCCTGGGGCGGGTGGCGGAGCTGGGCGGTCAGGTCTCGATCGTCAGCGTCCCGGGTCAGGGCACAGAGGTCGAGATCACCCTCCCGACCTGACCGCTGCGGCCTCCGCACACCGAGAATGCCTCCGCCCGGCTTTTCGGTCCCGGTTTCGGTCCCGGTTTCGGGCCGCGGTCCTTCGGACGGCTCTTCGGGGCCGGGGCTTCTCGGGCGCGTGACTTCGGGGGGCGGCGGGGCCGCGGCGGTCTAGAGTTGCGGCATGGTGCGGGTCATGGTGGTGGACGACCATCCCATGTGGCGTGACGGGGTCGCCAGGGATCTCGCCGAGGCGGGCTACGAGGTCGTGGCCACCGTGGGAGAGGGCCGGCAGGCGGTGCGGGCGGCGGCCGCCGTGCGGCCGGACGTCGTCGTGCTCGACCTGCGCCTGCCCGACATGGCGGGCGCGGAGGTGGCCGCGAGGCTGGCCGAGGTGGAGCCGCCGCCCAGGGTGCTGGTGTTGTCGGCCAGCGCGGAGCAGGACGACGTTCTCGAAGCGGTCAAGGCAGGCGCGTCCGGATATCTGGTGAAGTCGGCCAGCCGGGAGGAGTTCCTCGACGCGGTCCGCCGCACCGCCGAGGGCGACGCCGTGTTCACCCCCGGCCTCGCCGGTCTCGTCCTCGGCGAATACCGGCGGCTGGCCGCGCAGGACGTCCAGGCCGACGGCCCGCGCCTGACCGAGCGCGAGACGGAGGTGCTCAGGCTGGTCGCCAAGGGTCTGTCGTACAAACAGATCGCCGACCGCTTGGTGCTCTCCCACCGCACCGTTCAGAACCACGTGCAGAACACCCTCGGCAAGCTCCAGCTCCACAACCGCGTGGAGCTGGTGCGCTATGCGATCGAGCGGGGACTTGACGCGGACTAAACTCAAGAGGGCTCGGCGTTGCCATGAAGGCGTGCCATTCCCCATCTTCTCGGAGGTTCCACCATGACGATGTCCGCCCTGGGCGAGCCGTGCGTTCTGCTCAAGCTGGGCGAGATCGTTCTCAAGGGCAAGAACCGCGAGCTGTTCGAGCGCCGCCTGATCGCCAACATCCGCGACGCGCTGCAGAGCCTCGACCTCAAGGTCGACGTGCGCCGCCGGCACGGCGTCATCGCGATCTTCCTGCCCGAGGGCGCCTCCGCCGAGCAGGCCGCCGCGGTGGCCGAGCGGGTCGCCGACGTGCCCGGGCTGGTCTGGATCCACCGGGCCTGGCGGGTCGCCAAAGACCCCGACGCCGTGCTCAAGGCGGGCCTGGAGCTGGTCGGCGAGAGCGAGGAGGCCAAGCGCGGCGCGCGCTTCGCGGTCCGCTCGCGCCGGCGCGACAAGCGCTTCCCGCTGCGCTCCAACGAACTCGACCGGCTCGTCGGCGGCGCGATCAACGACGAGTACGGCCTTCCCGTCGACCTGAAGAACCCCGAGCTGACCGTCTCCATCGAAGTCGACAGGGACGAGGTGTTCGTCTTCACGGGCGGCATCCCCGGCCAGGGCGGCCTGCCGGTCGGCAGCAGCGGCCGGGCGCTGGTGCTCATGTCGGGCGGCATCGACTCGCCGGTGGCGGCCTACCGCATGATGCGGCGCGGCCTGCACGTCGACTTCCTGCACTTCTCGGGCATCCCGTTCACCACGTCCGAGTCGATCTACAAGGCGTACGCGCTGGTCAGGAAGCTCGACAGGTTCCAGGGCAAGTCGCGGCTGTGGGTGGTCCCCTTCGGCAAGGCGCAGCAGTCCATCCGCACCTCGGGCCAGGATCGGCTGGCGGTGATCGCCCAGCGGCGGCTGATGCTCAAGACGGCCGAGGAGGTCGCCCACCGCATCCACGCCTCCGCGCTGATCACCGGCGACGCGCTCGGCCAGGTCTCCTCGCAGACCCTGGCCAACATCACGGCCCAGGACAACGCGGTCGACCTGCCGATCCTGCGGCCGCTGGTGGGCTGGGACAAAACCGAGATCATGGCCGAGGCGCGGCGCATCGGCACGCTGGAGATCTCGGAGCTGCCCGACGAAGACTGCTGCTCGCTGCTGGCGCCCAAGCGCGCCGAGACGCGGGCGAAGATCGAGGACCTGAAGCAGATCGAGAAGCGGCTCGACGCCGAGGAGCTGTGCGTGCAACTCGCCGACTCCATCCAGGAGTACACGCTCTAGCCGCGGGCGGTCCCGCGGCCGGAGCGGTCAGGCGTCGACCTTGAACGGGTCGTGCTCGGCCAGCAGCTTGTCGAGCCTGGCCTGGTCGACCCGGCTGGTCACCTCGGTCATCTCCTGCCGGTCGCGCACGACCTTGCACAGGGTGATCGTCGAGGTGACGACGTACAGCAGGCCGAGCCCCAGGAACGCCCTGATCCACCCTTCGACGGGCAGGTAGGCCAGAGCGATCACCACGGAGGTCAGCGAGACGGCGAACGACAGGATCGCCTGGACGTAGAACGCGGTGGTCTGCGTGGGCTGGATGCGCTTCGTCATGCGGCCATCGTCGTCCCCGGGTCCGGGGCGGCGCATGGGGTGAAGTACTCAAGTTACCGGTAGGTACGACAGGCGCTGCGCCACTGGCACTTGAACGCGCCGCCGCGCGGCAGCGTCGTCCCGGCCGCCTGGACGACCGCGACCCCCGCCGCCAGATCGCCGGACGTGGTCTCGGGCCCCCATCACGAGGTCGCAATGGGTGCCCACGAGACCCGGGCGCGAGCCGCGAAGCGTCCGGTGGCAGGATGGCCCAAGACGCGAGACAGGTGAGGGGAGTGATCGTGGAGGAGTCGCGCCTGCCTCCAGGCCAGTACGTCCCGCGCGGCCGACCCGTGATCCACTACGGCAGGGTGCCGCAGTTCAAACCGGAGAGCTGGGACTTCCGGGTCTTCGGCGCCACCGCGTCGGGCCAGGAGCACCGCTTCACCTGGAGCGAGTTCGAGTCCCTGCCCCGCACGACGCGCATCGCGGACTTCCACTGCGTCACCAAGTTCTCGCTCATGGCCAACGAGTGGCGGGGCGTGACCCCGGCGACGATCATGGAGGCCGCCCCGCCCGATCCCGGCGTGCGGCACGTGATGATCTGGGCCGAATACGGCTACAGCGCCAACCTGCGCCTGTCCGACTTCATGGCGCCCGACACGCTGTTCGCCATGGAACTGGACGAGAAGCCGCTCACCCCCGACCGGGGCTACCCGCTGCGGATCGTGGTGCCGCACCTGTACGCATGGAAGAGCGTCAAATGGGTGCGCGGCATCGAATACCTCCTCGAGGATCGCCGCGGCTTCTGGGAGGAGCGCGGCTACCACAACGTCGCCGACCCCTGGCGCGAGCAGCGCTACTCCTACCAGGAAGAACCCGGCGAAGGACCACCCTGATTTCACTCGCCGTTTCCCTCCCGGCACGCTGCGTTGTTGGCTACGGTTGCCCACGTGCTGACCACCGCATGCGTGGCGCTGTCCTGCCTGGCGTTCGTCGCCGGCCACCTCCTCGCCCGGGTTCGGTGGCGCCGCGACGCGCTGCCCGACGGGCGGTGCAAGGACGAGGCGACGTACAACGCGCTGCACATCGCCGCCATGGCCGCCCCCGCCCTGCGCGCGGGGCTCAACCGCGACTCCGCCCGCAAGGCCGTGCGCCATCTGCGCGCGCTGCTCGGCACCCACGCCGTCGCGATCACCTCCACCGAGGCCGCGCTCGCCTGGGACGGACCGTGCACCGACGAGGTGCTGACCTACGCCAGGGCCGCGCTGGCCGCCGGGCGGGCGCAGGTGTTCGCGGGGGAGCCGCACGGGGCCGTGGTGGTGCCGCTGACCGTGGACGGCACGGTCGTGGGGGCGCTGGCGGCCTTCGACGACAAGATCAGCGCGGGAATCGTGCGCACCGTGACCGAGGTCGCCTGCTGGGTGTCGGGGCAGCTGGAGCTGGCCGAGCTGGACGCCTCGCGGCGGCGCGCGCTGGAGGCCGAGATGCGCGCCCTGCGGGCCCAGATCTCGCCGCACTTCGTCTACAACGCGCTGACCACGATCGCCTCCTTCGTCCGCACGAACCCCAAACGCGCCCGCGAGCTGCTGCTCGACTTCGCCGACTTCTCCCGGTACGCGCTGCGCCGGGCGCACGACTTCACCACCCTGGCCGACGAGCTGACCTGCGTCGACCGCTACCTGCTGCTCGAACGCGCCCGCTTCGGCGACAAGCTGCGCTTCAGCATGCAGGTGGCGCCCGAGGTGCTGCCCGTGCCGGTCCCGTTCCTGTGCCTGCAGCCTCTGGTCGAGAACGCCATCAAGCACGGCATGCGGGGCCGCGGCGGCGCCGGCGAGGTGCGGGTCGTGGTGCGCGACGCGGGACCGGAGGCGCACATCACGGTCGAGGACGACGGCATCGGGATGGACCCCGAGTGTGCCCGGCGCATCCTGGACGAGGACCCGGCCCGCGAGGGCAGCGGCATCGGGCTGGCGAACGTGGACCTGCGGATGCGCCAGATCTACGGCGACGGCTACGGCCTCGTCGTGGAGACGGCGCTGGGGGCGGGCACCAAGGTGCGGCTGCGCGTGCCCAAGACTCAGCTTAGCCGATTGTAGTCATTTCATTACGCAGCGCTTGTGATCGTGCCCTATCATGCGGCAGCGTAGTGTCATGCTGAGAGTTCTGGCCGTCGACGACGAGGTGCCTGCTCTGGAGGAGCTCGCCTATCTGCTGCGCCAGGACGACAGGATCGAGCACGTCACGACCGCCGCCGACGGCGTCACGGCGCTGCAGGACATGGTGCAGATGATCGGCGGGGGAGAGCGGCTCGACGGCGTGTTCCTCGACATCCGCATGCCCGGGCTCGACGGCCTCGACCTCGCCCGGCTGGTCGGCGGCTTCCCCAGCCCGCCCAGGCTGGTCTTCGTCACGGCACACGAGGAGTGCGCCGTGCAGGCGTTCGAGCTGGAGGCGGTCGACTACCTCCTCAAGCCGGTCAGGGCCGAGCGCCTGTCCGAGGCCGTGCGCCGCCTGGAGGCCGCCACCGCCCCCGCCCCCGAGCCCGGGCAGGACGACGTGATCCCCGTCGAACTGGGCGGGCGCACCAGGTTCGTGCCGCAGCAGGCCGTATGGTACGCCGAGGCCAAGGGCGACTACGTGCGCCTGCACACCGTGGACGGCAGCTACCTCGTGCGCATGTCGCTGGCCGCGCTGGAGCGGCGCTGGTCGGACGCCGGGTTCCTGCGCATCCACCGCAGCACGCTGGTCTCGGCCCGGCACGTGAGCGAGCTCAGGTTCGAGGGCGGGCGGGTGACGCTCACCGTCGGCACCGAAACCCTCCAGGTCAGCAGGCGGCACAGCAGGCAGGTCCGGGAATACCTCGTACGCCAGCACCGGGGAGTGATCTCATGACCGTTGGGGGTGCGGACCGCCGCATGGTCGTCTCGCGCAGACCGGCCGCGATCGCGCACGCCAGAGACCGGTTCGGCTCCGAAGACGACGGGGCCGACGTGCCGGCGGTGGTGGGGCGGCAGTTACGGCAGGCGCTGCTGACCGTGGGGGTCGTCGCGGGCCTGCTCGTGGGCACGCCGGTCGCCGCGCTCTGGCTGCCGGGCCCGGGGGCCTGGGTGGCGCTGTCGCTGGCCCTGCAGGGCGCCTGGGTCGGCCTGGCCGTCTTCCACCTGCGCCGGGCCGAACGGCTGGAGCGGTGAACGTGTCGCGGCGGGCGACGGGACGGTGGAGGCGATGAGCGTGGTGCGGCGGGCCGGGTGCCTGGTGCGGCGGGGGCGATGAGTGCGTCGCGGCGAGCCAGGGGACGGCGGGGGCCGATGACCGCGGCGCGGCCGGGGCTGGGCTGAGGCGGCCGGCGAGATGACCGTCGCGGTGCTGACCGGGATCGCCTTCGTGCTGGTCCTGGGCGTCACGGTGGGCGCCGCGCGACCCCGCCGCAGCCGCGGCGCCGCGGACTTCCACGTGGCCACCAGGGCGGTCCCTCCCTGGTGGAACGGCGCCGCGATCGCCTCGGAGTCCACCTCCGCCGCTGCCTGCCTGGGCATCGCCGGCCTCATCGCCACCCACGGCGGGCCGATGGTGTGGTATCCGGCGGGCGCCGCCGCCGGGTTCGTCGTCATCCTCGCCCTCGTCGTGGCGCCGCTGCGCCGCTCCGGCACGTACACGCTGCCCGACTTCGCCGAATGGCGGCTCAGATCCGCCATGCTGCGCCGCCTCACCACCTGCTTCGTCCTCCTCGTCGGGCTGATGTTCCTGGTCGCGCAGTTCCACGCGGCCGGCGTCGTGGTGCGGCTGCTGACGGGGCTGCCCCCGTGGCTGGGATGGGCGGCCGTCGCGGGGGCGGCGCTGCTCGTCGCCTTCGCGGGCGGGCAGGGGAGCGCGACCAGCGGGCAGGCGTCGCAGTTCTGGCTGAAGCTGGCCGTCTTCCTCGGGGTCGGCGCGGTCTGCTGGTGGATGTCCGGTACGGGGCCGCCGCCCTGGTTCGAGGTCGCGTACCGCGCCGGTGACGCCGGTCTGGCGGGCGCGGGCGACACGTCGCTGCCCGGGGTGCTGACCGTGCTGCTGGCGTGCGCGCTCGGCACCATGGGGCTGCCGCACGTGATCGTCCGCGTCTACACCAACAGGGACGGGCGCGAGGCCAGGCGGTCGATCGTGGCCACGCAGGTGATGCTCGCGCTGTTCTGCGTCGTGCCGCCGCTGTACGGGATTCTGGGGCACGCGTACGCCTCCGGTGCGGCGGCGGACGAGATCGTGCTGCTGCTGCCCGCCAGGATGCTCCCTGGGCCCGCGGGGGAGGTGATGACGGGGCTGCTCGCGGCGGGCGCGTTCGCGGCCTTCCTGGCGACCACAGGGGGCGTCCTGGTGGCGGTCGGGGGCGCGGTGTCGTCATGCCTCGTCCGGGGCGGCGAGGCGGCGTTCCGCGCGGCCGTGGTGGTGGTGCTGCTCGGCGCGCTCGGGGTGACCGCGGTCACCGGCCCTGGCGCGTCCGTGCCGCTCGTGCTGCTCGGCTTCAGCCTGTCGGCGAGTACGCTCTGCCCCCTGCTGGTGCTCGGGATCTGGTGGCGGCGGCTGACGGACGCGGGCGTGGCGGCGGGGTTCGCGCTGGGAGGGGGTGTGACCGCGGTGCTGGTGACGGCCGATCAGGTGGGCGTGAAAATGGGGGTGCTCACGGCCCAGCCGGCGTCGGTCGCGGTGCCGGTCGCGTTCGCCGCGATGATAATGATTTCCCTGGTCACGCCGGGTCGGATGCCGCGGGGGGTGGGGCGGATGATGACCAGGATGCATCTGCCGGAGCATCTCGCGAGCCCCCCGACCTACCGCTCGTCGACTCCAGATGACCGCTCGTCGTAACAGCACTCTCCGTATAACGATGGCTACGCACCGTTCGACGAGCTGACCTTAAACAGGGTTTCTCCCGCAAGATCGCGACCGTAGTGTTTCGGCATCGGAAAGCCACTCCGGCGCATCGGGGGGACGAGCCGGGGGGCTCACTGCAGGTCTGATGCGCCGGGCTCACCGGTGACCGTGCAGGTCGCCGCGGCGGTCGGGCCCTTGACCGGGGGGTGGGGCCCGCCACGCCGGTTCGTGAGGGGGCGCCCGCGAGGCCGGGAGACCGGCCCCGCGATCCGGCTTCGGGGGCGGCCGGATCGCGAGAGCGGGCGTCCCTATCACGGTTTCCGCCTCGCTAGGGGTTTTATTCGGGTTCGCCCACCCGTCCGCTCATCCGCCTTCGCATTCCGCACCTCGCACGCTCCGGTGTCTCCGGGGTGCGGGCATGCGTCCTTCCGCCATCGGCGCACGTCTCCCGCGTGCGTGCGTCGGGGTCCGCGAGCCGGGGCGGACGTGGGCTGGGAGCCTGCGACGCCGCTCAGCCGTTGTCGCGGAGCTTCTTCAGCAGGGCGATGTCCTCGGCGTTCTTGGGCGCCTTGCCCGGCGTCTCGATGCAGATCGGGACGCCCGCCACCACCGGGTGCCGCATCATCTCGGCGAACGACTGGACGCCGATGAGCCCGGCGCCGATGTTCTCGTGACGGTCCTTCTTGGACCCGCACGCGTCTTTCGAGTCGTTGGCGTGGATCAGCTTGAGCCGCCCCGGCGCGACCCGGTGAAGCGCGTCGAACGTCTCCGCCACCCCGCCGTCGGCGGCGAGGTCGTGGCCGGCCGCGAAGGCGTGGCAGGTGTCGAGGCAGACGCCGGCCCGCGGATGCCAGTCCAGCGCCTCGAGGTAGGGCTCGAGGTCCTGGACGGTCGCGCACAGCATGGCGCCCTGCCCCGCCATCGGCTCCAGCAGCAGGTCGGGGCCGCCGTCGGGGATCTCGTCGAGCAGCGGCAGCAGGTTTTCCCGCACCTGGCGCAGGGCGTCGTCGCGCGACTGCGTCACCGCCGAGCCGGTGTGCACCACGACCCCCTTGGCGCCGGTGTCCACACCGCGCCGCAGCGTGTGGCGGACGATGGCGATGGAGTTGCCGAGCGTCTCCGGGCTGGGCGAGCCGAAGTTGACCAGATAGGGCACGTGGATGAACGTGTCGACACCGGACTCGGCCAGCTTGGCGTCCTCGTCGGGCCTTCCCTCGGTGAGCGCCCAGCCGCGCGGGTTGGTGACGAACACCTGGATCATCTCGGCGCCGATCTCGGCCATGTATTTCAGGCCGCCCGTCGCCAGGCCGCCCGCCACGGACACGTGTCCGCCGATCAGGGATGTTGGGCTCATGATGGGCCAAGTCTAGGCCCAGGGTCCGACACTTCGGCCCGGCCACGACCGGGCGCCCTCCCTGGGCAGGGTCCGGCCCGGGAGTTGGAGCATGACACGAAAACCGCCGGTCGACGGGGGCCTCAGTTGGGAGTTCTCGCGCATGGACCGGGCACGAAGGGCATGTGTGTACTTCTGACATGCCCCACACGCTGACCGCCCTCGACGCCTTCAACGCCCGGCCGCCCGGCGAGGCCCACAAGGAGCTGCTCGCCTGCTGCGCCTCCCGCGCCTTCGCCGCGAGCGTGGCGGGGCGGCGGCCGTACGGCGATCTCGACGAGCTCCTCGCGGCGGCCGAGGATGCGGTCGGAGCGCTGGAGTGGGCCGACGTGCTGGAGGCGCTGGCCGCGCATCCGAGGATCGGGGAGCGGGCGGGCGGAAGCGGCCGCGAGTCGGCGTGGTCGCGGCAGGAGCAGTCCGGGGTCGAGGACGAGCTGCGGGAGGCGCTCGCCGAGGGGAACCGCGCGTACGAGGCCCGCTTCGGGCATGTCCACCTCGTCTGCGCCACCGGGCTGAGCGGGGCCCAGATGCTCGCCCGGCTGCGCGAGCGGCTGGGGAACGACGAGGAGCGCGAGCGGGCGGTCGTGCGGGAGGAGCTGGCGAAGATCACCCGGTTGCGGCTGGTCAAACTGCTGGGGGGAGAGCAGCGGTGAGCTTTTCGACGCATGTGCTGAACGCGGTCACCGGGCGGCCGGCCGCCGGCGTCCTGGTGCGGCTGGAGCGGGACGACGGGCAGGTCCTGGCCGAGGGCCGTACGGACGAGGACGGGCGCATCAAGGGCTGGGACACCGGAGGCGGCGGCGTCCGCCGGGTCGTCTTCGACACCGGGGCGTACCTGCCGGAGACCTTCTACCCCGAGGTCGTCATCGCCTTCACCGTCACCGATCCAGCCCGGCACCACCACGTGCCGCTGCTGCTCAGCCCGTACGCCTACTCGACCTACCGAGGGAGCTAGATGTCCGTCAAGCTCGGCCCCAACCGCTACGGCAAGGCGGAGACCCGGCTCGTCCGCGTCGTCAGGGACGGCCCCGTCCACCACATCAAGGACATCAACGTCAGCACCTCGCTGTCCGGCGACATGGAGGCCGCGCACCTGACCGGCGACAACGCCGCCGTCCTGCCGACCGACACGCAGAAGAACACCGCGTTCGCCTTCGCCAAGGAGCACGGCGTCGGCCAGATCGAGGAGTTCGCGCTGCTGCTGGCCAGGCACTTCGTGGAGTCACAGCCGTCGATACACCACGCCAGAGTGGAGATCGAGGAGTACGCGTGGAGCCGCGGCGGGCCGCACTCGTTCGTGCGCGACGGCGGCGAGGTGCGCCTGTGCGTCGTCCACCACGACAGGGACGGGCGCGGCACGGTCGTGTCGGGGCTGAAGGACCTGGTGGTGCTCAACTCCACCGGGTCGGAGTTCCACGGCTACATCGTCGACCCGTACACGACGCTGCGGCCGACCACCGACCGCATCCTCGCCACCGCCGTCACGGCCAGGTGGCGGCACGCGGGGCAGACCGCCTCGTACGGCAAGTCGTACGAGGAGGTGCGGCGCTGCCTGCTGGAGGCGTTCGCCGACACCCACAGCCTGTCGCTCCAGCAGACCTTGTACGCCATGGGCGAGCGCGCGCTCACCACCTGCGGCGAGATCTGCGAGGTCAGGCTGGCGATGCCCAACAAGCACCACTTCCTCGTCGACCTGTCGCCGTTCGGGCTCGACAACGACAACGAGGTCTACTTCGCCTCCGACCGCCCCTACGGCCTCATCGAGGGCAGTGTGCTGCGCGAGGACGCACCCGACGCCGGATTCGCCTGGGAGTGAGCACGATGGACTTCTTGCGGCCCACGACGTGGGCGGAGGCGCTGGCCGCCAAGGCGGACCAGCCGGAGGCGGTGCCCATCCAGGGAGGCACCGACGTGATGGTCGAGATCAACTTCGACGTGCGCAGGCCGGTGGCGCTGCTCGATCTCAACCAGGTGGCCGAGCTGCGGAGATGGGACGTGGTGGACGGCGTGTGCCGGGTCGGGGCCGGGGTGCCGTACACGACGATCATCGAGGAGCTCGGCGGACCGCTTCCCGGGCTGGCGCAGGCGTCGCGCACGGTCGGCTCGCCGCAGATCCGCAACCGCGGGTCCGTCGGCGGGAACCTCGGCGCGGCCTCGCCCGCCGGGGACAGCCACCCGCCGCTGCTGGCGACCGACGCCGTGATCGAGGTGGAGTCGCGGGACCGGGGCGTCAGGATGATCCCGGCCGCCGAGTTCTACCTCGGGGTCAAGCGCAACGCGCTCCACCCCGACGAGCTCATCAGAGCCGTGCACGTCAAGCCCGCGACCGGGCCCCAATACTTCTCCAAGGTCGGCACCCGCAACGCCATGGTGATCGCGGTGTGCTCGTTCGCCGTCGCGCTGCACCCGGACGAGCGCCGGGTCGGCACCGGGATCGGATCGGCGGCGCCGACCCCGCGCCGGGCGCTCGAGGCCGAGGAACTCCTCGCCCGCGAGCTCGACTGGGACGCGCCGGCGCTCGACCCTGCGCTGGTCAGGCGGTTCGGCCGGCTGTGCGCGGCCGCCGCCGCGCCGATCGACGACGTGCGCGGCACCGCCGAGTACCGCGTGCACGCCATCGACGTGATGGCCCGCCGCACGCTCACCTGGGCCTGGAACGACCACTTCGGAAGGAGGGCCGCCTGATGCGCGTCACCTTCACCGTCAACGGCCGCGAGGAGAGCGCCGACGGCGTGTGGGAGGGCGAGAGCCTCCTGTACGTGCTGCGCGAGCGCCTCGGCCTGCCCGGCTCCAAGAACGCCTGTGAGCAGGGCGAATGCGGCTCCTGCACGGTCTACCTGGACGGCGTGCCCGTCTGCTCCTGCCTGGTCGCCGCCGGGCAGGCCGAAGGGCGGCGAGTTCGCACCGTGGAGGGCCTGGCCGAGGGGGACAGGCTCGACCCGGTGCAGGAGGCGTTCGTGGAGTGCGGGGCCGTGCAGTGCGGCTTCTGCACTCCCGGGCTCCTCGTACAGGCGCACGACCTGCTGGAGCGGGTGGAGCGGCCCTCCGACGCGGAGATCCGCGAGGCGCTGGCGGGCAACCTGTGCCGGTGCACGGGGTACGAGAAGATCCTCGACGCGGTACGGCTTGCCGCGGAGCGGAAGGCGTCCGGGAAGGGAGCCGCCGGGTGAGCCTGCTGATCGAGAACGTGCACATCGCCCCGGTCGTCGGCCAGGAGATCGAATCCGGATATATCCGGATCGAGGGGGATCGGATCGCCGAACTCGGCGCCGGGCCCGCGCCCGACGCCCCGGACGCCGCCCGGATCGACACCGTACGCGTCGACGGCACCGGCTGCCTGGCCACGCCCGGCCTGGTCAACACCCACCACCACCTGTACCAGTGGGCCTCGCAGGGGCTCGCGCAGGACGCGACGCTGTTCGAGTGGCTGGTGGCGCTCTACCGGGTGTGGGCGGCCATGGACGCCGACGTCGTCAGGGGCGCCTCGGCGGCGGGGCTCGGCTGGCTGGCGCTGTCGGGCTGCACCACCACCAGCGATCACCACTACATCTTCCCCGAAGGCAGGGGAGACCTGTTCGCGGCCGGGATCGAGGCCGCGCGCGAGATCGGCGTCCGCTTCCATCCGGCGCGCGGCTCCATGGACCGAGGGGAGTCGCACGGCGGGCTGCCGCCGGACGCCGTGGTGGAGGAGCTCGACGACATCCTGGCCGCCACGGCGCAGGCCGTCGACGCCTACCACGATCCGTCGTTCTCCTCGATGCTGCGGGTGGTCGTGGCGCCGTGCTCGCCGTTCTCGGCCAGCGCCGAGCTGATGACCGAGTCGGCCGCCCTGGCCAGGGCCAAGGGCGTGCGCCTGCACACGCACCTGGCCGAGACGCTCGACGAGGACGAGCACTGCCTGGCGCAATTCGGGCTGCGGCCCGTGGACTACATGGAGAAGCTGGGGTGGCTCGGGCCCGACGTGTGGTTCGCGCATGCCGTGCACCTCAGCGACGCCGACATCGGCAAGCTCGCCGCCACCGGCACCGGCTCCGCGCACTGCCCCTCCTCGAACGGGCGGCTCGGCGCGGGCATCGCGCGCGTGTCCGAGATGCTCCGGCGCGGCGCCAACGTCGGTCTCGGCGTGGACGGGGCCGCCTCGTCCGAGCTCACGCCGCTGGCGGGGGAGATGCGGCAGGCCCTGCTGTTCCAGCGCGCCCGGTACGGGCCGGCGGCGCTCACCGCCCGGCAGGCGCTGGAGCTCGCCACGCTCGGCGGGGCGCGCAACCTCGGCAGGGAAGGGGAGCTCGGGTCGCTGGAGGCCGGCAAGCTCGCCGACATCGCGCTGTGGCGGATCGACGGGCCGTTCACGTCCGCCGTCGCCGACCCGGTCTGCGCGCTGGTCTTCGGGCCTCCGCCGCCGCTGGCCCGGGTGCTGGTCGGAGGGCGGACCGTGGTGGAGGACGGTGAGCTGAAGACCGTGTCCCAGGACGCCGTGGGGCGCGCGGGCGCCGAGGCCCGCCGGAGGCTGCTGCGGCGGGCGGAGGAACAGGGGGTCCGCGCCGTCAGGGAGGTCCACGAGGGGTGAGCGCGCCCGGCAACGCGGCACGCCACGCGGTGCCCTACTGAGGGCGTGGGCCCGGTGTCGGGCGTCGTTCGCGTGGGCAGGCGTCGCCCGGGGGTGGGGAGCGGAGCGTGGCAGCCCCGCAGCGCAATGCCGCTCCCCGAGCGAGGTTGCGGCTGTGAACGCGTCGGGCGGGTGGGCGGGCGCGTTGTCCGGGCGTGAGGCCGCGGGGCGCGGGCCGGTGTGGGGCGGTGGGCGTCAGCGCGGGATCTGAGGAAGGTCTGCGGGATCCAGGGGTAACTCGTAGCGGCTGACCAGCGTGGCCGGCCCGCCGGATTCCCGCTGGCCGGGGGCGCCGCCCACCGTCACGTCGCCGCGGTAGGCGAAACCGGCCGACTCGTAGTAGGCCCGCAACCGCCGGTTCGAGGCCACGCAGTCGAGCCGGAGGAACGACCGGCCGGCGGCGCGCGTGACGTCGGCCGCCCAGCGCAGCACCTCCGCGCCGAGCCCGGCGGCGTGGCGGCGGACGGCCATGCGGTGCACGTACCCGGCCTGGCCGTCGTCCTCCCAGAGCGCGTCCGCCCAGTCCAGTGTGACGGTGGCGGCGACCTCGCCCTCGACCTCGACCAGCCAGGTCTCGCCCCGGAGGATCGCCGGCTCGATCCACGCCCGCTCGAACCGCCCCGGCCACTGCCGTACGCCCTGGGCGACGAGCCAGGCGGCGCTCTCGTCCAGCACCGCCAGGACTTCGTCCTCCTGGCCGGGCTCGGCGCGCCGGTACATCGGGCTTCCATGCATCGCCATGCGGTCCATGATGGCGTGACCATTAAGGTGTGGATGTCCGAAACGAGCATTCGAAAGGCGGTCCCGTGGCGGCGGAACTCTCAGCCGAGCGGCTGGCGCAGCTCAAGAGCACCTTCGCGTCGATCGACACCGACGGCGACGGCTACATCAGCGAGACCGAGCTGAAGAAGCACTTCCCCGACCTCCCGGCCGAGGCCCTCGGCGCGATGAGCCAGACCGCCGACTCCGACCAGGACGGCCGCTACTCGTTCGAGGAGTTCGTCAGGACCGTCTCCTAGAGCGCCGACAGCTCGCGCTCCAGCGGGGTGCGGAAGCGCGGGGTGACCTTGATCCCGCCGAGCCAGGCGGCCAGCCCGGCCGCCTCGGCCTCGATCGCGGCCGTGGCCTCGACTCCCACGTCGGCCAGCAGCCGCCACACGACCTCGCCGTCCGCGCGCTGCGCCCAGCCGCCCACCACCCGGCCGTCCCACCACACGGTCGGCCCCACGTTGCCGCTGCGGTCGAACAGCTCGGCCCGGTGGGCCGGCGGCAGATACCAGTCGCGGGCCTGCCAGCCCATCGGCGTCGGGTCGAGCGCGGGCAGCAGCGCCGCCCACGGCTCCGGCTCGGGGACCTCCTCCAGGTCGTCCGGCAGCACGTGGCCGACGCCCTCGTCCAGCTCCACCGCGACCGCGCCGACCGCGGCCAGGGCCCGGCGCACGTCGCCCAGCGTCCAGCCGGTCCACCACTTCAGGTCGGCCTCGGTGCCCGGCCCGAACGCCGCCAGCCACCGCCTCACCAGCTCCGCCTGCGCGTCGGGCACCGCGAGCTCGGGGAGTGCCGGGGCCAGGCCCCAGCGGTGCTGCCCGTTGATCCACGTACCGGCTGAACGGCCGCACCGCACCAGCGCGCCGTCCATGGCCATGAGCGACAGCAGCCGCGAGCCGAGGCTCACCGTCGCCTCGTACGGCTTGCCCACCGCCACCTTGACCTGCTCGCGCAGTCGCGGCTCCAGGGCGCCCAGCTCCGCCGCGGTCGCCTCGCCCACCTCGGCGAGCACCCGCAGCACCGACGCCTCGGCCTCCGCCAGCCTGGCCTCGTCCCAGCCGCCCTCGCCGAACACCTTCAGCAGCGACTTCCGCTCCTTGCGGGCGATGGCCAGCGTCGAGGAGTAATGGACGACCGGCACCAGCTCCACCGGCACCACGAACACCGTCCGCCGCATCCCCGTCATCCGCACCAGCGTGCGGTCGTCGTACAGTGCCTTCTCGACCGGCTCCGGGCCGGGCGCGGCCAGCCGCGCGCCCGCCGACAGGAACACGGTCGCCGGATCCGTGCCGTGCAGCGCCACCACCGACGCGGCGGCCTCCTCCGGAGTGTCCGCCTTGATCGCGAGCCGGTGCCTGGAGGCCAGCCTCGCCTGCCTCTGCCGCGTCGAAATCCGCACGAACGCTCCCGAACCCTCTCCTGCGCCCACCTGCGCACACGCGTGTGATGATGGGTCACGCCCTCCTGCCCGCTCGCACCGGGCAGGAAGGCGTGTCCGGCCATTGTTCATCATCCTGTGGGAGTTCGTAGTGGTTCAGCATGTTCTGGTGGCCCCTGACAAGTTCAAGGGGTCGCTGACGGCGGCCGAGGTGGCAGGGCGGGTGTCGGCCGGGCTCGGCGTGCCCACGGTGGAGCTGCCGGTGGCCGACGGCGGCGACGGCACCGTCGACGCCGCCGTGGCCTGCGGCTTCGACAGGATCACGATCGAGGTCACCGGGCCGACCGGCGAGCGGATCCCCGCCTCGTACGCCTGGCACCCCGCCGGCGACACCGCCGTGGTCGAGCTGGCCGAGGCGTCCGGGCTGCGCCGGCTGCCGGGCGGACGCGAGCCGCTGACCGCCACCAGCTACGGCACCGGCGAGCTCGTGGCCGACGCCGTGCGGCGCGGGGCCAAGCGGGTGGTGCTCGGGCTGGGCGGCAGCGCGTGCACCGACGGGGGAGCGGGGATGGCGCAGGCGCTGGGCGCCCGGCTGCTGGACGCCGACGGCAATGAGCTCCCGCGGGGCGGGTCCGCGTTGAAGGGACTGAACCGCATCGACATGTCTGGATTTATCGATATTTCCGGGGTCGAGTTCGTGGTGGCGAGCGACGTGGACAACCCGTTGCTCGGCCCGCACGGCGCCGCCGCCGTCTACGGGCCCCAGAAGGGCGCCACCCCCGAGGACGTGACGACGCTGGAGGCGGGACTGTCCCGGCTGGCGGCCGTGGCGACGCAGACGCACGGGCTGCTCGGCGCGGTCGAGCACGACGGCACGCCCCGGCCCATGGGCGTCGCCGGGGCGCCGGGGGCGGGCGCGGCGGGCGGGGTGGGGTTCGCGGCGCTGGCGTTCCTGCACGCCGACGTCCGTCCCGGCATCGACTACCTGCTCGGCCTGCTGGGGTTCGGCGCGCAGGTCGAGGGCGCGCGGCTGGTCGTCACCGGCGAAGGGTCGCTGGACGAGCAGTCGCTGCGCGGCAAGGCGCCGATCGGCGTGGCGCAGGCGGCGGCCAAGGCGGGCGTGCCCGTGGTGGCCGTCTGCGGGCGGCGTACGCTCACCGATGAGGAGCTGAAGGCCGCCGGCATCCAGGCCGCGTACGCCCTCACTGACCTGGAGCCCGACACGGAGCGCTGCATGGCCGAGGCCGGGCCGCTGCTCGAACGCCTCGCCGCCAGGATCGCCGCCGACCACCTCGAAGGGGAATAGATGAGCCAGCTGGACCTCGTGGTCCGATCCCGCCGCACCGTCACGCCGGAAGGGGAGCGGGCGGCCGCGGTCGCCGTGCGCGGCGAGAAGATCGTCGGCCTGCACGACTACGCCGCGCCGCTCGACGCCGCCGAGGACATCGACCTGCGTGACCTGGCGCTGCTCCCCGGGCTGGTCGACACGCACGTCCACGTCAACGAGCCCGGCCGGACGCACTGGGAGGGGTTCGCCTCGGCGACCAGGGCGGCGGCCGCGGGCGGCGTCACGACCATCGTCGACATGCCGCTCAACTCCCTGCCGCCCACCGTCAGCGTGGAGGCGCTGGAGGCCAAGCTGCGGGCCGCGCGGGGGCAATGCCGTGTGGACGTCGGGTTCTGGGGCGGGGCCGTCCCCGGGAACGTCAAGGAGCTCGCCCCGCTGCACGAGCGCGGCGTGTACGGGTTCAAATGCTTCATGTCGCCGTCGGGTGTGGACGAGTTCCCGCCGCTGGAGGGCGGCGAGCTGCGGCAGGCGCTGGCGGAGATCGCCGGGTTCGGCGGCCTGATGGTGGTCCACGCCGAGGACCCGGCTCTGTTGCGGGAGCCTGCCGGTCCGACATACCCGGAGTTTCTGGAGTCGCGGCCGGGCGCGTCGGAACGGAGCGCCGTCCAGCGGGTCGTGGAGCTCGCCCGGGAGACCGGCGCGAGGGTGCACATCCTGCACGTCTCCAGCGCCGACTGCCTGGACGTCCTGGAGGCGGCCCAGGCGGGCGGCGTGGCGGTCACGGCAGAGACATGCCCCCACTACCTGACGCTCGTGGCCGAGGAGGTGCCCGAGGGGGTCACCGCGTACAAGTGCTGCCCGCCCATCCGCTCGGAGGCCAACCGCGACCTGCTGTGGGACGGGCTGGCCCGGGGGGTGCTGAGCTGCGTCGTGTCGGACCACTCGCCGTCGCCGGCCGACCTGAAGGTGCCCGACTTCGCCGCCGCCTGGGGCGGCATCGCCTCGCTCCAGCTCGGGCTGGCCGCCGTGTGGACGGAGGCCTCGCGGAGGGGGTACGGGCTCGGGGACGTGGTGCGGTGGATGTCCGCCAACCCGGCGGCACTAGCCGACATTTCTGGAAAAGGTGGTATAAAACCGGGCAATGATGCTGATTTGGTCGCCTTCGACCCCGCCGCCGACAACCCCGTGGACGCCGCGCGCCTCCACCACAAGAACCCCGTCACCCCCTACCACGGCCGCGTGCTCAAAGGCGCCGTCCTGACCACCTGGCTGCGCGGCAGGCCGGTCGACGGCGAGCCGCACGGACGATTCCTGCCCGTCGATCAGCACACCTTGGGAGAGCAGTAGATGTCCCGCTTCACCACCCTTCCCGACCTCGCCCTGCGCACGCTGGGCGGCTCGGTCGTGGCCGCCAGCGACGAGTCGTTCGCCGAGAAGGAGTGCCTGATCCGGCCGGGCCGGCCCGGCTTCCAGGCGGAGACCTTCGGCAGCAAGGGGCAGGTGTACGACGGCTGGGAGACCCGGCGGCGCCGCGAGCCCGGACACGACTGGGCGATCGTCCGGCTCGGCATTCCCGGCGTCATCCGGGGCGTGATGATCGACACGGCCTGGTTCAAGGGCAACTACCCGCCCCACGCCTCCGTCGAGGCCGCCTCCGTCGAGGGCTACCCGTCACCCGCCGAGTTGCAGGCCGCCGAGTGGGTGGAGATCGTCCCGCGGGCCGATCTCAAGGGGGACGTCGAGCAGAGCTTCGACGTGGCCGACGACGCCCGCTACACGCACGTGCGCCTGAACATCTACCCCGACGGGGGCGTCGCCCGCCTGCGCGTGCACGGCGAGCCCCGGCCCGATCTGTCCGTGTACGAGGGCCTCGGCCTCGACCTGGCCGCCCTCCAGAACGGCGCCCTGGTCACCTCCTGCTCCAACGACTTCTACTCGGCCCCCAACAACTGCCTCGCCCCCGGACTGGCCCGCCACCAGGCCGAGGGCTGGGAGACCGCGCGGCGCCGGGACGGGGGCAACGACTGGCTCGTCATCCGCCTCGCGGGCCGCGGCCTGATCCGGCTGGCCGAGATCGACACCACGAACCTGCTCTTCAACGCGCCCGCGGCGGTCTCCCTGACCGGGTTCGACGGGGACGGCGAGGACGCCCGCCAGGTGGAGCTCCTGCCCCGCACCCGTCTCCAGCCGGACACCCCGCACCGCTTCAAACTCACCCCTGCCGGCCCGGTCACCCACGTCCGCGTCGACATCTACCCGGACGGCGGCCTCGCCCGGGTCCGCCTCCACGGCCACCTGACCTGACACCCACCGCCGCAGCACACCGGGCCCGCCCAGGCACCCCGGCCGGACCACGGCACCGCGTGGGCTTGCGGGGGCCCGTCAGAGCCGCCGTGGCGGGACCGGCCTGGGCCGGAGCTGCGGTGGCGAGACCGGCCCGGGCCGGAGCTGCTCTCCCCGCAATCCGGCCCGCCGCCGAAGCGACGTGGCCGCTCGCCTGGTCCGGGGGAGGGGCGTCCGGCGGGTGCCGGGCGGGCCGGTCCGCACGCTGGGCCGCTTGTTCCTCCAGCGGTGCCCGGCCGCCCCCGATCCGCGCACGACCGGCAGTCTCCGGCGACCTGACCCGGGTCGCTCGGCGCGCGCATCCGCATCCGCGGATCGCGCCGGCCAGGGCGAGCCGTGGGCGGGCGTCAGTGCCAGAGGATGACCGTGCTGCCGGCAGGGCGTTCGTTGCCGGGCAGCGGCCGCTGGAACTGCACCACGCCCCGGTTGCCGAGCCGCTGCACCCGCACCTTGAACCCCAGCGCCTGCAGCTCCGACTGGGCGTCCCCGACGGTCTTGCCGATCACCCCCGGCACAATGCTGAACTGCTGATCGTCCCGAGCCTGGTTGTCGCCCCTGCCGAACCAGTCGAAGAAGTCCGTCTGGCAGCGGGCCACTGTGACCATGACCTGGGCGCCGCCGTCGACCTCGGACTTGGCCTTGGGCGTCTGGGCGATCACCGTACACGGCTCGGCGTCGTCGTCCACCTCCTGGACCTGCACCTGGAAGCCCTGCTGGGAGAGGTAGGCGGCCGCCTCGTCCTTCGGCATGCCGCTGACGTCGGGCATGACCAGACCGGCGCTCACGAAGATGTCGATCTTCGCGCCTTCCTTCACCTTCTCGCCCGCCCGCGGCGAGGTGCGGATCACCTTGTCGCGCTCGACCTCCGTGTTGGCCAGCCGCTTGACCGAGCCCACGGTCAGCCCGAGACCGGCGATCTTGACGCGGGCCTCGTCGCCGGTCAAGCCCGCGACAGGGGGCACGACCACCCGCTTGGGCCCGAGCGAGGGCACCAGCGTGATCGTCTCGCCCTCCGGGACCTCGGTGCCCTCCGCGGGGTCGGACCTCAGGACGAGGCCCTCCGCCGTGTTCTCGTCGTGCACGCCTGGGGCCATCTGGATCTTGAAGCCGTCCTGAACGGCGCTCTTCTCGGCCAAGGCCACGTCCTTGCCGACCAGCTTGGGGACGCGCACGTAGTCGGGCTGCGAGAAGAACCATCCCGTCAGCCCGACGGCGACCACCATCACGCCCGCAAGCGTCACCAGGAACCAGTTGGGCCGGAACCCGCGCCGCCGCGGCACCTCGACCCGCGGCTGGATCAGCGTGTGGCCCGGCGCGGCCTGAGGGACGGACGGGGCCGCGTGCACGGCCGTCCTGGCGTCCGGCTGGACGGGCGCGTGCGGGGCCGCGAGGGGCCCGTGCGGCGCCGTGAACGGCTGGGAGCGCGACATCGGCGGCGTGGTGTTCCGCGGCAGCATCCGGTGCGCGTCCACGGCCTCGACCAGCATGGCGGTCGCGTCCGCGGGACGGTCTGACGGCTCGCGCGCCGTCGCGTGCGCGACGAGCGTGTCGACCAGCGGCGGCACCTCGGGGACCAGGGACGACGGCGCCGGCACGGTGTCGTGGACGTGCCGGTACGCCACCGACATCGGAGTCTCGCCGTCGTACGGCTGCTGCCCGGTCACCAGCTCGAACAGCATGATGCCCGCGGCGTAGACGTCGCTGCGCACGTCGGCGGCGCCGGTCATGACCTGCTCGGGCGCCATGTAACCGATCGTGCCGATCATCACGCCGGTGCGGGTCTGGTTGGTCGCCTCGATGGCTCTGGCCAGGCCGAAGTCGACGACCTTGACCCGGCCGTCGTCGGTCATCAGGACGTTTTCCGGCTTCACGTCCCGGTGCACCATCCCGGCCTGGTGGGCCGCGCCGAGGGCGGCGAGCACCGGGATGAGGATCTCGAGCGCCTCTCGGGCCGGCAGCCGGCCGCGCTCGCGCAGGATGTCGCGCAGCGTCCGCCCCGGGACGTACTCCATCGACAGGTAGACGACGTCGTTGTCCGTGCCCTGGTCGAAGACGTGCACCACGTTGGGGTGGGAGAGACTGGCCACCGACTTCGCCTCGCCGATGAACCTCCTGACGAACGCCGGGTCCTCGGCGAGCGAGCGGTGCATGACCTTCAGCGCCACCGTCCGGTCGAGCCGGACGTCGAGCGCGAGGTAGACGGTCGCCATACCGCCCCGGGCGATCCGGCTCTCGATGCGGTAGCGCCCATCGAGGAGCCGCCCGACCAGGGGGTCCGCAGTCGTCGTGTCCACCCCGCTGAGTTTACGGGCGTTTTGCCACTGGCAGGGCCCCGCCGCCCGAAACCGATGCGGAGCCGTGCTCAGTGGAACGTGCCCAGATCCGCCGAAGCGGACATAGGCTCACCCACGTCACGGCGCCCCTCGGTTCCGGACGGCGCCAAGGCCGCCTCCCGGCCGCGGCCGTCACGGCGGCGCGGGCTCCCCGACGGTCACTCCCCGGGCGGTCAGGGCGTCATCGGGGAGGACGCCTCGGCGTAGCGGCGGCGTGGGATGCGGCCCGCCTGCCGCGCCAGCCGCCCCGCCACCACAGCCGACTTCATGGCCGCCGCCATGAGATCGGGCCGCTGCGCCCGGGTGACCGCCGTGGCCAGCAGCACGGCGTCGCAGCCCAGCTCCATCGCCAGCGCGGCGTCGCTGGCGGTGCCGATGCCCGCGTCGAGGATCACCGGCACCGAGGCGGCCTCCACGATCAGCTCGATGTTGTGCGGGTTGCGCACGCCCAGCCCCGAGCCGATCGGCGCGCCCAGGGGCATCACGGCCGCGCACCCGGCCTGCTCCAGCCGCCGTGCCAGCGCCGGATCGTCCCCGATGTACGGCAGCACCACGAACCCGTCCGCCACCAGCCGCTCGGCCGCGTCGAACGTCTCGATCGGGTCCGGCAGCAGCGTGCGCTCGTCGGCGATGACCTCCAGCTTGACCCAGTTCGTGCCGAGCGCCTCCCTGGCCAGGCGCGCCGTCAGCACGGCATCGCCCGCCGTGAAGCAGCCCGCCGTGTTCGGGAGCACCTTGATGTCCCGCTTGCGCAGCACGTCCAGTACGGAGCCGCGGGCGCCCGGGTCGAGCCGCCTCATGGCGACCGTGGTCAGCTCGGTGCCGGACGCGGCCAGCGCCTGGTCGAGCACCTCGAGGGAGGGCGCGCCGCCGGTCCCCATGATGAGCCGGGAGGAGAACTTCTCCCCGGCGATGATCAGATCATCCACCTTGCACCGCCGTAAGAACCTCCACGCGATCACTGTCGCGAAGCGCCGTCGTCTCCCAGGCGCTTCGCGTGACCACCTCGTCGTTCACCGCCACGGCCACCCCGGTGGTGGTCGCGGTCAACGTGCGTACGGCCTGCGCCACGGTCGTTCCGTCGGCGACCTCGTGCGCGGCCCCGTTGATCATGACAATCATGAGATTTCCCGAAACCTCCCCGGCGAGCACAACGCCGCCAGCTCACCCTCTTCACCGCTCACGCCCTCCGCGACCAGTGCCGCCGTGAGCGGCGAGAGCAGCACGCCGCCCCGGTGGTGCCCGGTGGCCAGCGAGAGCCCCGGCGTCCCGCTCGGGCCGATGATCGGCAGGTTGTCCGGCGTCCCCGGGCGCAGCCCCGCCACGACGTCGGCGACCTCCAGCTCGGTCACGCCCGGCACCAGCTCCCTGGCGTCGCGCAGCAGCTCGTAGAGCCCGCCCGCCGTGACCCTGGTGTCGAACCCCATCTCCTCCTGGGTGGCCCCCACCACCAGCTCGCCGTCGCCCCGGGGGACCAGGTAGACGTACGAGCCGTGGACGGTGCCGCGCACGCACCGGCTGAGCAGCGGACGCGGGGAACGCAACCGCATGATCTGCCCCTTGACCGGCCGCACCGGCACGTCGGCCAGCCCACCGCTCCAGGCCCCGGCCGCCAGGATCACCCGCTCCGCCCGGATCTCACCCGGCGGCTCAACCCCTCGCCACGGCGTCCCGGGCACGTCCGGCGGCTCCGCCTGTTGCCACGGCCCCCCAGGCCCTCCCGGCGGCTCCGCCTCTCGCCACGGCGTCTCGGGCGCGCCTGGCGGCCCCTGCCTGTGCGTCGGCCTCTCCGGTCCGCTGTGCGGCGGCTCCAGGCGTACCCCGACGACCCTGTCTGCCTCCCGCAGGAGCTCTGCGACGCGTGCCCGAACCACCGGCACCCGCAGGCGGTCGAGGGCGGCGAGCAGCGCCGCCGTCACGCGGCGCGGGTCCACCCAGGCGTCACCGGGCGCCAGCAGCCCGCCGCGCACCGAAGGGGCCAGCATGGGCTCCAGGCGGCGGCACTCGCGCCCGGTCAGCCGCTCGACCGGCAGCCCCAGCTTGTCCATGAACGCCGCCAGCTCGTCCAGCGCCGCCAGGTCGTCGGCCCCGAACGCCACGTCGAGCGTCCCATCGGCGCGTAGATCCAGCCCTCGCCGAGCGCCGTCCCCGATCTCCACCCCACCGAACAGCCCCAAGACCGCGTCCACCCCGGCGGCCCCTCCAGACGCGGCACGCCCGGCCCCGGCCCTGCCGACACCGCCTCCGGTCACGCCTGTGGGCACGTCAACACCGCCGCCGGGTCCGCCGGGAGCGAGCCCGATCCCGCCTGCGGGCACGCCTGCGCCACTCTCGCGCCCGTGAGCACCGCCCGGTGGCGAATCAGCGCCGCCATCGGGCCCGTCGGCACCGCCGGCCGGCACGCCGGTGGCGAGCACGGGCACATGGGCACTCTGTCCAGGACCACCGCCCCCTGCCCCCGCCACCGGCCCTTCGCCGTCGGAGGGAGACGCGCGCCCGCCGCCGCGGGCGCTCCCGGGGGGAGGAGGGCCGGTCGCCGTGCGGCCGGTATGGGCGGCGTGCTCGCCGGCGACGTGGCTCGCTGCGGACCGGGCGTCTTCGGCCCCTCCCGGGAGAGTCCCGACCGCGGTGAGGCCGGCGTCTTCGGCCAGTTCGGCGGCGAAGGAGGGCCAGCGGCGCAGCGAGGCCGTCCCCAGCCGCAGCAGCGGCGCCTCCGTGTAGGTCACCTCGCTGACCGGGGCCAGCATCCCCGCCGCCGCGTACGAGGCGCCCGAGGCCGGGGCCGGATCCACCACGGTGACCGGCCGCCCCGTCCGGGCCAGCCGCCAGGCGATGGAAAGCCCGATGATCCCGCCGCCTACGATCACGTCCACACTGCGCTCCCTTCGCCGGCATGATCCGGATCAGGTGTCTTGCGGTCGAAGGCCCGGTGAAGCCTTCCTCTCAGCCCGG
The DNA here is from genome assembly GCF_008065375.1 of Nonomuraea sp. SYSU D8015. Taxonomy (GTDB): domain Bacteria; phylum Actinomycetota; class Actinomycetes; order Streptosporangiales; family Streptosporangiaceae; genus Nonomuraea. The sequence continues at coordinate 100,409 of NZ_VJYI01000009.1, read as the reverse complement.
TAACGGCCGGACTCCCGCGCGTCTCAACTCCACAGCCTACGGCCTCGGTGCGGAAGCCGGACACCGCCCCGGTTATGGTCTTGAACGTGGACCATGTCGTGGTGGTGGGAGCGGGCCTGGCGGGCATCCGCACGGTGGAGGCGCTGCGCGGGCGGGGATTCGGCGGCAGGATCACCCTGATCGGCCAGGAGCGGCATCGCCCCTACGATCGCCCGCCGCTGTCCAAGAGCGTGCTGTTCGGCGACGCCGACACCAGCTTCGTCGACACCGACCTCGACGCACTCGGGGTCTCCTTCCGCCCGGGCGTCGCCGCCAAGTCGCTGCGCGAGGGCGTCGTGGAGACGACCGAGGGCGAGATCCCCTACGACGGCCTGGTGATCGCCACCGGCGCCGACCCGATCAGGCTGCCCGGCGACGGCCCTCAGCACGTGCTGCGCACCCTCGACGACGCCCACGAGCTCAGGGCCGTGCTCGTGCCGGGCGCCAGGGTCGCGATCATCGGCGCCGGGTGGATCGGCGCCGAGGTGGCCACCGCCGCCCGCCGCGCCGGCTGCGCGGTCACGGTCATCGAGGCGGCCGCCACTCCGCTCGCGACCGCCGTCGGCACGGAGATCGGGGCCCGCACCCAGCACTGGTACGACGGCATCGACCTGCGCCTGGGCACCATGGTCCGCTCCGTCGACGAGGGCGGCGTGCAGCTGGTGGACGGTGAGTTCGTCGAGGCCCACGTGGTGGTCACCGGCATCGGCGTGCGCCCGGCCGTCGAATGGCTGGCCGACGCCGACCTCGACCTGCACAACGGCGTCGTCGTCGACGAGCACCTGCGCGCCTCGCTGCCCCACACCGTCGCCGTCGGCGACTGCGCCGCCTGGTGGTCGCGCCGCTTCCAGACCAGGCTGAGGGTCGAGCACTGGGACACCGCGCTCAACGCCCCCGAGGTCGCCGCCGCGACCCTGCTGGGGGAGGAGGCGGTGTACGACCCGGTGCCGTACTTCTGGTCCGAGCAGTTCGGGCACATGGTCCAGTACGCCGGGCACCACCCGTCGGGCGAGCGCCTCCTCTACCGCGGCGACCCGGAGGGCAAGTGGTCGGCCGTCTGGCTCACGGCCGGCGACACGCTCGCCGCGGTGCTCGCCGTGGATCGGCCGCGGGATCTCGTACAGGGGCGCAGAATCATCGACGCCGGCCACCGTCTCGACGCGGAACGCCTGGTAGATCCAGAAGTACCCCTACGAGATTGTGTTGTTTGAGCAAGCACGGCATGTGGTAGTTGTGGTTTCGTGACGCTTTCTGTTGCACAGATCGACCGGGAGACCGAGCAGCTCGTCGACGAGTGGCTCACGCTCCCCGAAGTGGCCCAGCGCCTCGACCTTCCGATCGGGCGGGCCAAGCAACTTCTCAAGGACCACAAGCTCCTCGGCGTGCGCCGGGAAGGGAGCGGCGCGCCGCAGGTGCCCGCGGTGTTCCTCGACGGAAAGGAAGTGATGAAGGGCCTGCCCGGCACACTGACCGTGTTGCAGGACGCCGGCTACGACGATGTCGAGTCGCTGCGCTGGCTCTTCACCCCTGACGACTCGCTGCCCGGATCGCCCATCGAGGCGATCAAGGCCGGCCGTCACACCGAGGTCAAGCGGCGTGCCCAAGCCCTCGCTTTCTGAGGCGCGCCTCTATCTCTGCACGGACGGCCGCCGCGACCGCGGCGACCTCGCGCAGTTCCTGGACGCGGTGCTGGCCGGGGGCGTGGACATCATCCAGCTGCGGGAGAAGGGCCTGGAGGCCCGCGAAGAACTCGCGCTCCTCGAAGTCTTCCGCGACGCCTGCGACCGGCACGGCAAGCTGCTCGCCGTCAACGACCGGGCGGACATCGCCTACGCCGCCCGGCCCGACGTGCTCCACCTGGGGCAGGACGACCTTCCCGTGGCGGTCGCGCGAGAGATACTCGGCGACGACATCGTCATCGGGCGGTCCACCCACTCCGCCGCCGAGGCTTCCGCCGCGGCGGTGGAGGAGGGCGTCGACTACTTCTGCTGCGGCCCCATCTGGCCCACGCCGACCAAACCCGGTCGTCCCGCCCCCGGTCCGTCGCTGCTGCGGCACGCGGCGTCGCTGGGGACGTCGCGGCCGTGGTTCGGGATCGGCGGCATCGACCTCGGCAACCTGGACGAGGTCATGTCGTACGGAGTGAGCCGGGTCGTGGTGGTCCGCGCGATCACCGACGCCGACGACCCCGGTGCGGCCGCCGCCGAATTCGCCAAACGCCTGTCCACCGCCACCGGCTGACGGCGCCTCCGCCGACCGGAGGCGCCTGCTCACCGCCGCACCGGCTGACCAGCCCGCCCGCGGTCCCCGACACCCGCTGAACGCGACGCCTGAGGACTGCGGCGCCTCCCGACCGGAGCGCCTGGGGACCGGAGCGCCTGGGGACCGGAGGCGCCTGCTGACGGTCGCGGTTGCACGCTGCGCCGCCTGCTGACCAATGTGCCCCTACCGCGACGCCTGGGCCGGGGCGCCCGGTGACTGCGGTGTCCGCGGCCGAGGTGTTCGGCGGCCGTGGCGTCCAGTGTCGGGTGCTCGAGGTGTTCGGCGGCCATGGAAGTCCTTGACCGCGCCGTCGGCCGAGCCGGGCGCCGAGGCCGGCGGTTCGCCCCCGCCTGTGTTGCCGGTCGAGGGCGAGCGGCGCGGCCAGCCGCGGCGACGGCGAGGTTCAGGTCTTGCGGGAGGTGGCCGCGATGGCGAGCTCGGTCAGGGCCGTGCGGGCCTCGGATGTGACGGGGGCCTCGTCGAGGGCGGCCAGGGCCTGGCCGAGGTAGTCGGCGATCAGGTCCTCGCACTCCTCCAGCGCCCCCGTGTCCTCGATGATCCGCCGCAGCGTGGTCACCCCATGCTCGTCCAGCCCCGGATCCCCCAGCAGCCGCCGTACGGTCTCCGCGTCCCCGGGCGAGGCGGCCGCGAGCGTGCGTGCCACGAGCATCGTCCGCTTGCCCTCCCGCAGATCGTCCCCAGCGGGCTTGCCGGTCTGCGCCGGGTCGCCGAACACGCCCAGGATGTCGTCACGCAGCTGGAACGCGATCCCCACCCGCCTGCCGTACCCGGTGCACAGCTCGTCCATCCACGGCTTCAGCTCCCGGGCGGCGAGCACGAGGCCCAGCCTGAGCGGCTGCTCCACCGAGTATTTCCCGCTCTTGAACAGCGCCACCCGCAGCGCCGACTCGAAGGTGTTCTCCCCGTGCGCCTGCTCCAGCAGGTCGAGGTACTGCCCGCACATCAGCTCCGTGCGCATGTGGTCGTGCACGGGCTGGGCCGCCTCCAGGGCCTCGGGCGGAAGGCCGCTGTTGCGCCACATCTGGCCCGACCAGATCAGCAGCAGGTTGCCCAGCAGGATCGCCGCGCCCTCGCCGAACTGCTCGGCCGAGCCGTGCCAGCCCGCCTTCTCGTGCATCGCCTGGAACCGGCGGTGCGCGGCAGGCATGCCCCTGCGCAGGTCGCTCTTGTCCATCACGTCGTCGTGCACCAGCGCGCTTGCCTGCAGCAGCTCCAGCGAGGCCGCCGCGGTGAAGATCTCGGGAACGTCCGTGCCGCCCGCTCCGCGCCAGCCCCAGTAGCAGAACGCGGGCCGCAGCCGCTTGCCGCCGGCCAGCAGCTCCTCGGCGGCCGTGCGCAGCGGCTCCAGGTCGGGGTCGCCGGGGCCGGGGAGCTGCCGTTCGACGAACTCGCCCAGGGCGCGCTCCACTTGCGTGCGCAGGGCGTCCATCCTCGCGGCGTCAGTGGTCATGCCTTGAGACTAGTGGCCGGGCGAACACGCTCCGATCCCGGCTCATATTGAGCCACTGGGCGCATCGGCGGCCACGAGTCTCCCAGCGACTCGCTGTAGCGTCTTCGGTTCTCTGGGTTCACGTCAATGAAGCGGACCTCGGCGTGATCTCGTCGCACGCGACCGGGGTCGGCGATCCGATGGAAGCCCGGGCCGCGTCCGTCCGGCGAGCCGGGCGGACCGTGGCTGAGAACCGCGTCGGGGACCGGATGTCGGCCGGACACTCGGTTGCGACATAGAGTTACCTCACGATTACCATTGTCGCAACCTGTGGGACGAGGAGAATCCAGCCAACAGTTCCACGGGTGACCACCGGGGCGCATGGCGAGCGCCGGCGACTGCCGTACCCTTGGGACCATGGCTCTTGGTCGACCGTCTATCCGGCCCGATCGTGTTCCCACCGTCCGCGAGATGCTCGCCGCCGGTGGCCGCACGTTCTCGTTCGAGTTCTTCCCTCCGAAGACCGACGAGGGCGAGCGGCAGCTGTGGCGGGCGATCAGGGAGCTGGAGTCGCTGCGGCCGACGTTCGTGTCGGTGACGTACGGCGCCGGCGGCTCGACCCGGGACCGCACGGTCGGCATCGTGGAGCGGATCGCCCACGACACCACGCTCACGCCCGTGGCGCACTTCACGGCGGTCAACCACTCGATCCGCGAGCTGCGCCACCTGGTCGGCCGCCTGGCCGACGCCGGGGTGCGCAACATCCTGGCGGTTCGCGGCGACCCTCCTGGCGACCCGACCGCCGAGTGGATCAAGCACCCCGAGGGCGTCCTCTACGCCGAGGAGCTGGTGCGGCTGATCCGGCAGGCGGGCGACTTCTGCGTCGGCGTGGCCGCGTTCCCCTACAAGCACCCGCGTTCGCCGTCCATCGAGTCCGACACCGAATACTTCGTCCGCAAGTGCCGCGCCGGGGCGGACTATGCGATCACGCAGATGTTCTTCCGGGCGGAGGACTACCTGCGGCTGCGGGACCGGGTGGCGGCCAAGGGGTGCGACACGCCGATCATCCCGTGCATCATGCCGGTGACGCAGATGAGCACGATCGCGCGGTCCGAGCAGCTGTCGGGGGCGCCGTTCCCGGCGGAGGTGGCGGCGCGCTTCGAGGAGGTCGCCGACGATCCGGCCGCGGTGCGGCGGCTCGGCATCGACCACGGGGCCGAGCTGTGCCGGCGGCTGCTGGACGAGGGCGCGCCGGGGATCCACTTCATCACCTTCAACCGCTCCAGCGCGTCCCGCGAGGTGTTCCAGCGTCTCGACGGGGTGGCGGTTTCCGCCGGGTCGAAACCATCATTCGTTACGGCCGGCCAAGGTCACCCAGACGCCGACCGGGGCTGAGGGCCTCCAGGGAGACGGTTTCTGACCCCGCACGGGGCCGGGCGCCGTGACGACGTTCAGGTGGGCCGTGAAAGTGGTCCGAGGCGTCGGTCCGTCACCCGTCGGCAGTCCGACGCGCCGGCCCGTCGCCCCGCCGAGCAGTTCGGCGTGCCGGCTTGTCGCCCTGCTCACTCCCGCGGGCGTGCTTGGCCGACCAGGCGCTGCGGTCCCGCGTACGTCCGTCGTATGCCGGTGGCGGCCAGGGCGTCGTGGCGCGCGGGCGGCGGGTTCGCCTGTCTCGGCCCGGGGTGGAGGTCTCCAGCCGACCGGGGGCTGAGGGCGTCCAGGCGGACGCTCTCCGGCCGCGCACGGGTCAGGCGTCGTCACGACGTGAGATGGGCCTTGAAAGTGGTCCGACGGGGTGGCCCGCCACCCGCCCGCAGGGGGACCGGGCGGGTGACGGGCAGGGGATGGTTGTCGGTAGGTAAACGAGCGAACACTTTCCGTAATGGAACGTGCCCGCGGTCATGCGGGCGCAAACCCGAGAGTCATATCACGCCAAGGGAAGCGGGCGGCCCGCGATCACGTACTCCTCGAAGCCGCCCGGGAAGACGAACCTGGTCAGCAGGTCCCTGAAACCCATGCTGGCGTAGAGGCGGCGGGCGGCCGTGGGCCGGTCGTGGGTGGACAGGACGGCCGTGCGCTCGCGGCGGCCCGCGCACAGCGTCCGGATCATGGCTCGGCCGATGCCCTTGCTCTGGTAGTCGGGATGGACGTGGATCTCGGCGAGCTCGAACGCGTTGCCCAGCCAGGCGTTCGCGACCTCCCGGCCGGACTGCTCGGCGAGCGCCCTGAGCACCACGTCGTGCCACCACTGCCCGGGCGCGCCGTGGAATCCATACGCGAAGCCCACGATCTGAGGTTTTTCGGAAACGCCCGGGGCAGGGGACGAATCGCGCAATTCTGCGAAATAACACTGAAAAAAGGGATATGTCGCATGATTTCGCATGATGGTCTTGCGGCCGGTGATCTGCTCCTGGGGCGGGTTCATCGCTGCCGTGTAAATGTCGATCACCGTCTCCAGCCGCTCGGTGAACTCGGCCGGCCCCGCTCCGCGAAACTCGATCACCCGACGCACACTACTCGACGTCCACGGGGGTGCCCCCGGTGATGCGCACGAGCTCGTCGAAGGTGGTCGGGAACACCGTGTGCGGATGTCCCCCGGCCGCCCACACCACCTCGTGCTTGCTCAGCCAGTTGTCCACCAGGGTCGGCACCGGCGCCGGGTGCCCGACGGGGGCGACGCCGCCGATGGGCTGGCCGGTGGCCGCCCGGACGAACTCGGGGGTCGCGCGGCGCACCTTCTCCGCGCCCGCCGTGCGGGCGATGAGCCCGGTGTCCACCCGGTGCGCCCCGCTCGTCAGCACCAGCAGCGGCGCGCCGTCGGCGTCGAAGATCAGGCTGTTGGCGATCGCTCCGACCTCGCAACACAGCTGGGCGGCGGCCGTCGCCGCCGTGGGCGCCTTCTCGGGCAGGACGACAATCTCGCCGGTCACCCCGAGCTCGCGCAGAGCGGATTCCACGACGACGGCCTGTCCCGGCAACTTCTCAGACATGGAGACACTCTAAACAGGTTGACCGCTTGATTACCCATTCGTGGTGACTGGTGTAGGGTCCTTTGATCTGGTGTTCGATGGCGTGAGAGGTGATACGGGTGGGGGCTCGACGGCTGCCCGGGATGGCTGCTCTGCTGACGGCTGGCGCCGTCGCACTCTCGGGCTGCGGGACACAGGCGACGCAACGCCCGCAGGCGTCGCCTGTCATCACCGCGGCGGTCCCGGTCGCCACACAGACCGCCCCGGCCGGTGGCCGGTCCGCCCCGGCCGGTGGCCGGTCCGTCCCGGCCGCCGAGACCGTCACCGCGCCGCGCAAGACGCTCAAGCTGGGCGCCAAGGGCGAGGCCGTCACGTGGCTGCAGAAGCGGCTGACCGAGCTGGGCTACCGCCCCGGCAGGGCCGACGGGCGATACGGCGGCACGACGCTGGCCGCCGTGTGGGCGTTCCAGAAGGTCAACGGCATCAGGCCGACCAGCACGATCGCCAAGCGCACGTGGGAGGCCCTGGAGACCCCGAAGGCTCCCAAGGTGCTGGTCAAGAACGGCAGCCCGACCCGCGCCGAGGTCAACCTGACCAAGCAGATCATGGTCATGTACATCGACGGCCAGGCCAGGCTGATCACCCACATCTCGTCCGGCAGCGGGGTCCCCTACTGCGAGACCACCGTGTGGCAGGGCAAGGAGCAGCGCTTCTGCGGCTCGGCCCGCACGCCGACGGGCAACTACAAGACCACCTGGCGCAAGAGCGGCTGGCACAAGTCCTACCTCGGGGAGCTCTACAACCCGATCTTCTTCAACGGCGGCATCGCCTTCCACGGCGCGCTGTCGGTGCCGCTCTATCCGGCCTCCCACGGGTGCGTGCGCATGCCGATGAACGTGGCCGAGGTGCTGCCCGGCATGCTCGGCAAGGGCGTCCCGGTCCACGTCCGGGGTGCGTTCAAACGCCCCTGAAGCCTCTGACATAACGCCCGCATAACCGGATCGCGTGACGGGCGGGTTATGGATCTCTTGCTGGACTCCCTCCTGACTTCGGGAGGGATCCATGACGACGCTGTCCATGGCCCGCGTGCCGGAAAGCGCGCTGCGGGAGGAGCAGGGACGGCCCCGGCGGCTGTGGTGGCTGCTGGCGGTGGGGTGGGCCGTGCACGTGGCGCTGCGGCTGTGGTTGTACCGGTACCACGCGGGGCCGGTGGCGAACCCGGACGAGACCGGCTATCTGCTGGCCGCGCGGTGGCTGGCGGGCGGTCCGGGCGCGGACCTGAGCGGCTCGACCTTCTACCAGGGCGGGTACGCCTTGCTGCTGGTCCCGGTCTTCTGGGTGACGTCCGATCCGGCGGTGGCGTACCGGATGGTGGTCGTGGCGGGGTCGGTGGCGGCGGCGGGCGCGTTCCCGCTGGCCTACGCGCTGCTACGGCGCCTGGCGCTCGGGTGGCGGGCGGCGCTGGTCATGGCGTTCGCGGCGGGGCTTTCCCCGGCGTTGCTGGTGTTCGCCGGGCTGGCGCTGGCCGACGCGATCCTGCCGGTCCTCGTGCTGGCCTGGCTGATCGCGGTGCACGACCTGGCCGCGCGCGGCTCGGTGAGCGCCGGGGCGGCGGCGGGGGCACTGGCGGGGTACGCGACGGCGGTGCACCTGCGCGGGATGGTCGTCCTCGCGGTGTGCGCGCTGGTCGTCGGGGCGCTGATCCGGCGGGTGCCGCGCGCGGCCGCCGTCGCGGCGCTGGGCGCAGCGGGCCTGACGGTGCTGGCGGGGCAGGCCCTCAACGGGGCTCTGGCGGCCGCTCTCTACCCGCGCGGGGCGCGTGACCTGTCCGGGATGCTCGCCGACCGGCTGACGAGCCTCGACGGGCAGGCGTGGGCGCTGTCGGGGGCGGCCGGGCAGTTCTGGTACCTGATCGCCGCCACGTGGGGGCTGGCGGGCGTCGGCCTGGCGGGCGCGGCGGTCGTGCTCTTACGCCGGTCCGCGCCGCTCCCGCAGCGCGTGCTCGCTGGTGCGCTGCTGGCCACCACCCTCGGCATCGCGTACGCCTCGTCGGCCGCGCTGCCGGACGAGCACCGGGTCGGCAACTACGCCTACGGCCGCTATCTGGCCTGCGTCGCGGTGGCCTGGACGCTGGCCGGGCTGATCGTGCTGGTCCGATGCGGGCGGCTCGCGGTGGCGCGGCACGCGCTGGCCGCCGCGGGGCTGCTGGCCGTGACGGGCGGCGCGGCCGCCTGGTACGCGGGGGACCGGCTGGAGCGTTATGCCTTCATCGCGTTCGACTTCCCTGAGGTGATCTTCCTGAGCGGCGTGCGGGACGCGCTCGACATGCCCGCGGCCTCCTCCGCCGCCCTCGTCATCCTGGGCTGCCTGACCGCTCCCGCCGTGCTCCTCGCCCGCCGCGGCAGGCCGCTCGTCGTGGGCGTGCTGGTGATGATCGACGTCGCGTTCACCGTGCACCTGGCGCCCGCGACCCCGCCGGCGTCGGGTCGCGACTGGCTGCCCGCGCCGCCTCCCGGACAGGTGGCCGTCGATCGGCGGGTGAAGTGGAACGTGTGGGTGCCGCTGTCGTACCGGGTGTGGTGGAGCCGGGTGGAGCTCTACGACCGCACGCCCCCGCCCGGCGCCTGCACCGCGATCGTCCCGCCCGACGCGGGCCCGCCGCCGGCCGGCTGGACCGCGACCGGCGAGGGCGGCGTCCGGGAGGGCTGGACGAGCTGGTCGAATCCGAACTGCCGGTAGCCGGTGCCCGGGCCCGCTCCGCGGCCTTCAGGGCGTCACGGGGTGGCGGGCGTGTTCTTCTCCTTGGGCCGTTCGGCCGGCCGCCGGTTCACCAGCACCATGCCGACCGCCTGCACCAGGCCGCCGGTCAGCAGGAGGAAGGGTGTGGCCTCCTGCCAGGGCGGCAGGCCGTCCACGAAGTCGCCGGCGTCGCGGAGCCCGGCGAGCAGGCGAACCGGATCGATGAAGGCGATCAAGAAGCCCAAGGCGTACGGCAGGATCAGGAAGCCCGACAGGACGAGCAGGAACGTACGCCCCCGGCCGGGCCGCCGCAGGAGCACCCCGATGGCCACGTACGCGAGCGCCACCACGCTCACCAGCAGCGCGGTCCACCAGACCAGCTGCCAAGCCTCCGCCCCGAGCGATGTCAGCCCGTCCGCGCCGACCCGGCCGCCCTCCCATTCGGGCCCGTTGACCTGCGCCTTCGCCCCCTCCTGGATGGCCAGGCGATTGACGCCGGCGTACGCGGCCGCCAGGATCGGCCCCAGTGCCAGCAGGACGAGACCGACTCGGGCCATCCGCACTCCTCTCCGCTCGCGGGCTTCGAGGATTCAGCTTGCCATCCCGGGCCGGTCGGCACGCACCCGGGAAGCGGCCTTCTCGTCGATCGACCGCAGCCCGGCCAGGGTGAGCTCGGCCGCGCGGCGAGCGGTCTCCCAGATCTGCTCGATCGACCGGTCGTGCTCCAGATTCGCCACCACGGCCAGCTTGACCGAGCCGAACAGCGCGCCCACCGCCGTCGCCGCCTCGACCAGGTCGATCTCCTCGGGGAAGGCGTCGTGCAACGCGTGTGCCAGCTTGATCTGGGAGTCGAACAGCAGCAGCAGCGCCCGCGCCTGCAGGGCCGGCTCGGTCATGACGAGCCGCGTGCGCAGCTCCGTCTCCTCGAACGTCAGCGCTCCGTCCTGGGCGGCCCAGTCGAAGCTCGCGTCGATGAGCCTGACCAGCAGCGCGGAGGGCGGCTCGCCGGGCCTCCTGGTGGCCAGCAGCGCCAGGGCCTTCTCCAGCCGCTCCTGGCCGTCGTAGAAGACCAGGTCCTCCTTGCTCGTGAAGTAGCTGAAGAACGTCCGCGTCGACACGTCGGCCTCGGCCGCGATCTCCGCGAGCGTGGTCTCGGCATAGCCCTTCTCCTCGAACAGCCGGAGCGCCGCCTCGATCAGCGCCCGGCGCGTGCGCTGTTTCTTGCGCTCCCGCAGTCCTGCCATGCGCGAACTATACTGCACAGCCTAAGGTTTTACATGCATTGAAAATTTGCATCAATTGAGGTTTTCTGGAGGCATGGACCCGGAAAGGAGCCACGGCATGACCGATCTGACTCTTCCCATCGCCCGGCAGCGCCCGCTGGACCCGCCCGACGAGATCATCGAGCTGGGGCGGCAAGGGTCGATGCACCGCATGACGTACGCCGACGGCCACCTGGGCTGGCTGGTCACCGGCTATGCGGCGGCCCGCGCCGTCCTGGCGGACCCGCGCTTCAGCAACCGGCCGGACGACATGCATCCGCCGATCGCCTCGAGAGCGGACCTCCTGAAGAAGGGGGAATTCCGGGTGCCGCCGGGGTTCTTCCTGCGCACCGACCCGCCCGAGCACACGCGCTACCGCAAGCTGCTCACCGGGCAGTTCACCGTGCGCAGGATGAAGATGCTCGAGCCGAGGATCGCGGAGATCACCGACGCATGCCTGGACGTCATGGAGGCCGCGGGCGGGCCCGTGGACCTGGTGCAGGCGTTCGCGCTGCCGATCCCGTCGCTGGTCATCTGCGAGCTGCTCGGGGTCCCGTACGAGGACCGCGCGCGCTTCCAGGAGGACGCCAGGGTCCTGGTCAACCTCGAGACCAAGGCCGATGACGCCGTGGCGGCGCTGGGCCGCACCATGGCGTACCTGCACGAGCTGATCCAGCGCAAGCGCAAGGAGCCGCACGACGACCTGCTCAGCGGCCTCATCGAGGGCGGCGAGCTCAACGACGAGGAGCTCACGGGAGTCGGGTTCCTGCTGCTGATCGCGGGGCACGAGACGACCGCCAACATGCTGGGGCTCGGGACGTACGCGCTGCTGACGAACCCCGGCCAGCTCGCGGCCCTGCGGGACGACCCCGCGGTGGTCGACAACGGCGTCGAGGAGTTGCTGCGCTACCTCACGATCATCCACCTCGGCCCGTTCCGGGTCGCCCTGGAGGACGTCGAGATCGAGGGCAACCTGATCAAGGCGGGCGAGATGGTCGGCGTGCACCTGCCCGCCGTCAACCGTGACCCGTCGCGCTTCCCCGAGGGCGACACGCTCGACGTCACCCGTCCGGCGACCGGTCACATGACCTTCGGCCACGGCATCCACCAGTGCCTCGGACAGCAGCTCGCCCGCATCGAAATGCGCATCGCCTACCCTGCGCTGCTGCGGCGCTTCCCTGGCCTACGCTTGGCCGTAACACCCGAGGAGGTGCCGATGCGCTCGGACATGAGCATCTATGGAGTGCACAGCCTCCCAGTCACTTGGTAGGTCACCATGGAAATCAAGGCAGACACGACGGTGTGCATCGGGGCGGGCATGTGCGCGCTGACGGTGCCGCAGGTGTTCGATCAGAGTGAGGACGAGGGCACGGTGGTGCTTTTGCTGCAGGGTGAGGTGCCGGAGGAGCTGGAGGACTCCGTCCGCCGTGCCGTGACCCTGTGCCCCTCGGGGGCCATCTCCGCCTCCTGACCGTCACCTTCGGCCGTCTGAACCACCCGCCGTCGCCGCAACCCGACCCTGCGGCGACGGCCTTTGCGTCCTGGGCCCCGGCTCCGCTGCGACCATGGTCCGCGCGGCCCACCGGCTCCGCTGCGGCGTCCGCCCGCTCCCGCACGGCTCCGGGCCCGGTCGCGCTCATTCGCCCGTGACCGCGGCGCCTGGGGCCCGGCACGGTGGGTGGTGGCCGTGAAACGGAATGAAACAGCCCGAAGGGGGTTCCTTCAGCAAGGAGCTCCGGCAATATGGAGCCTCCGAGGGTGTGTCGGTCGTTTCCGATCAAGGTCATCGAACCTATGTTCGTGGAACCGATTGACAGAGAGCGTGATCGAAATTATGTTCGACCTGTGACGGTGAGGCTCGCGGCTCAACGTCACAAGGACCTGGTCGCGGGCCGTTCGCTTTCCCAAGCGACACTCGCGGCCAGGCTCCGAGGGCGAAGGGCACGTCCTCGTCGTCGGCGGAGACGAGCGGGCGTGTCCTGGCCGGACGGGGAGAGGGGAAGCTCCTCGTCCGGCCGGCCCGGCGGAAATGTCGGTGGCGTCTGCAAGTGTTGGCTTCACCGGCGGAGACGCCGGCGGCCGCCCACGACTCCAAGGAGGCGCGCAAGATGGCACCACGGCCTAGAGACACGCCCGGGCCCCGGCTGTCGCCTGCGGTTCGGGCACATTTGACCGATTCACGTTCCTGTCTGGCGGAGGCGACCACCGCTCGCACCCCGGCATCCCGATATGTGGCCGCCCACCTGGCAGCCCTTCGAGCGGCGGCGGCGATCCTGGCCGCCCGTTCCCGTCCCACGGAGGGCCGCAGGCGCAGGCTGCGCAGCGCATGGGAGCTGTTGCCCGAGGCCGAGCCCCATCTGGCCGAGTGGGCCACCTACTTCGCCGCGAGCGCCGCCAAGCGCGCCGCGGCCGAGGCGGGCATGGTCAACAGGGTCAGCGCGGCCGACGCCGACGAGATCCTGGCCGAGGCGGAGACCTTCGTCTCCACGGTGGAGGAGCTCCTCGGCCTCCCGGGCCAGCCCCAGCTGCCGCTCAACGTCCCACTGGCCGGCTGACCACGCACAAACGGCCGACCCCGGCGGCGAGGTGGGGCCGACCGACGACGCCGACCCGGACCGGGACCGGCCGGCGAGGGATGCTGACCGGCGAGGAAGGCCGGTCGGTGACGAACAGGCTGTCGGCCCTGCGGTGACCGCTCGGGCCACCGGGTGCGCACTGACCGCCGCGTGGTGCACGAAACCGCGGCGGCTCTTGGACGTGCGCGCCACACGGCCAGCCCGGCGTGACATGCTGCATGGCCAACCCGGGCAGTACACGTCGCATAGCGTGCCGGACGTGGCGCACTGCCCGCCGGACGTGCTGCGCTGCCCGCCGGCGTAAAGCGTTGCCCGCCGGATGTGGCGCGCTGCCGACCGTTCGTAACGCGCTGCCCGCCGGTCTAACGCGCTGCCCGCTGGAGGTGCCGCGCCGCTCCCTGCACGGTCCTGTACGGCTCTTCGGCTTGGTCTGCCCGGGGGCGCGTGGGCCGGGGCCCCTGGGCGCCCAGAGGCGGGCGTTAGGCGCGCGGAAGGGCTCCCCGGACATGGTGAAGGCGTCCCGGGCGCGCGGGAGGGCTCCCAGACATGGCGAAGGAGCCCGCAGGCGCGTGCGGGCTCCTTGCGATCAAAAGGCCGGGGTCAGAAGGACTCGACGGCCCGGCGGGCCTCGGCGTCCAGAACGCCCCAGCTGATGAGCTCCTCGGTCAGCTCACTCGGCGACTTGTCGTAGATCACGGCCAGGGAGCGCAGGTCCTCCTGGCGGATCGACAGGACCTTGCCGTTGTAGTCGCCACGCTGGCTCTGGATCGTGGCGGCATACCGGGCCAGGGCTCCCGCCTTCTCCTTCGGCAGCGTCGCGAGCCTCTCCAGGTCGATCACAAGCTTGGGCGTCGGGCCGAGCGGGCTGGGCGCGGCGCCGCCCGGCAGCAGCTCGGACACGGGGACCCCGTAGAAGTCGGCAAGCTCGGCAAGCTTCTGCACCGTGACCGCTCGGTCGCCACGCTCATAGGAGCCCACGACCACGGCTTTCCAGCGGCCACGCGACTTCTCCTCGACTCCATGCAGGGACAGGCCCTGCTGGGTGCGGATGGCGCGAAGTCGTGCACCCAGCGACTTTGCGTACTCAGACGGCATCGTGTCGGCCCCCCGGCTCTCGTGTTATCGCTCTCAGTAGATTGTGCTCCCTCGTGGCATATGACCGGGCCACCGGGGGGTCTGGTGCCAGGCTCGGCACCATCGGTAGCCGTGGCCCTGGGTTTACCCCAGAACGCCACGAGGTGTGGTTACGCACCGTGACGGTAAAGGGGTGGACGCCTAAGGTCAAGCTGATTGGAAAAAAGATGCCGAATCCGGTCCGGTAGGGAACGGCACAAACGCCCCACTTGTCCCAGACGTAACACTACTTCGTCACAGTTTGCCGATTTTAGCCCGACCGTCAGGGTCTGCGGGTGAGAATCATGACAGGGCATGTCGAGGCGCGAACAATTTTGAGCGAAGTGTCCCCGAGAAAGACCCGTCTGAGTGGCCCGGTGTCGCTCGAAGCGCATATGATCATCTCGCCGAGGAGCCACGAGGTCGCGCCGAGCGCCTGGGCGACATCGCGGCCCTCCAGCACCTCGACCTCCGCGCGCACCCGCCGCGACTCGCCCCGCGCCGCCGAGCGCAGGTCGGCGGCGGCCTGCTCGCGCAGGCGGGCGAGCATCTCCTCCTCGGCCTTGGCCCGCCGGCCGCTGCTGACCACCAGCGTGACCAGCCGCAGGGGGACGTCGAGCGCCACGGCGGCCCGGGCGGCGTCCTTGACGGCGGCGTCGCAGCCGGGGCCGCGCCGGTAGGCGAGGGTGAGGCGGTCGAGGGCGGCCGGCGGCCGGTCGCCGTAGCCACGCGGGGCGAGCAGGACCGGGACGGAGGAGGAGTGCAGGAGCTGGTCTGCGGTGCTGCCGACCGCGATGCGGCCCCGGGCGCCGCGCGGTCCCGAGCCGATCACGACGACGTCGGCGGCACGCCGGCGCGCCAGCTCCACCAGCCCCCGCCCGCTGTGCCTGCTGGTGTGGACGACGTACTCGGCGTCCTCGCCCGCCAGCTCGCGGGCCTGGGCGATGGTCGCGGCGGCCTGCTCGGCGAGGTAGGCGCGCCACGCCCGCTCCTCGGCCCTGGCGGGCCCGGGCGGCGACCAGGCGGGCGGCCGCACGGTCGCCACCGTCAGGCTCGCGTGGGCCTGCCGCCGCAGCAGCAGGGCCAGCGCCAGCCCGTCCCGGCCGCGCGAGCCGGGGGCGTAGCCGGCCAGCAGGTTGTCGAGTTTCATCCGCCCACCTCGGCATTCAGCCGGGAATGGCCGTAGCCGTACAGTAAGTAGCAGACAAGGCCCGCGAGCATCCACAGCGCGAACGCCAGCCAGGTGACCCCGGCCAGTCCCGCCATCACCAGGACGCAGAACACCGCGCCCAGCACCGGCGTGGCGGGGAAGAGCGGCACGCGGAAGCTGCGCGGCAGGTCCGGGCGGCGGTAGCGCAGGACGAGCACGCCGACGTTCACGAGGGCGAAGGCGAACAGCGTGCCGATGCTCGTCGCCTCGGCCAGCTGACCCAGCGGCACCAGCCCGGCCAGCACCGAGATGAACAGGGCGACGATGAGCGTGTTGGCGACGGGGACCTGACGGCGCGGGTCGACCCGCTGGAAGACACGCGGGATGAGCCCGTCGCGCGACATCGCGAACAGGATGCGGGTCTGCCCGTAGATGACGGTAAGGACCACGCTGGCGATGGCGATGACCGCGCCGAACGACACGATCAGCCCGGGCCACGTCGCGCCGGCGGCCAGGTCGGCGATGTACGACAGGCTCGCCTCGGTGCTCAGGGGGTCGAACTCCGTCCACGGCATCGCGCCCACGGCGGCCACCGCCACCAGCACGTAGACGCCGGTCACGATGGCCAGCGACAGGATGATCGCCAGGGGCAGGTCGCGCCTGGGGTTCCTGGCCTCCTCGCCGGCGGTGGAGGCCGCGTCGAAGCCGATGTAGGAGAAGAACACCTGCGAGGCCGCCGCCGTGATCCCGGCCACCCCCATGGGCGCTAACGGCGCCAGGTTGCCCGACCGGAAGGCGGTGAACGCCACCGCGCAGAAGAACAGCAGCACCGCGACCTTGATCAGTACGAACACGGCGTTGGCCGTGGCGCTCTCGGAGGCCCCGTACAGCAGCAGCCAGGTGGCCAGCAGCACGATGACGATCGCGGTGACGTTGACCACGCCGCCGTCCTGACCGGGGGAGCGGGTGATCGCGGCCGGGAGCGTGACGCCGAACAGCGACCGCAGGAACGCGTTGAGGTATTCGCCCCAGCCCACGGCCACGGCGGCCACGGACACGGCGTACTCCAGCATGAGGCACCAGCCGCAGACCCAGGCCACCAGCTCGCCCAGCGTCGCGTACGTGTAGGAGTACGACGAGCCGGACACCGGGATCGTCCCGGCCAGCTCCGCGTACGACAGGGCCGAGAACAGCGCCGTGATCGCCGCCAGCACGAACGACAGCACCACCGCCGGGCCCGCCTTGGGCACCGCCTGCCCGAGGATGACGAAGATGCCGGTGCCGAGCGTGGCGCCCACGCTGAAGAGCGTCAGCTGCCACAGCGACATCGTGCGCCGCAGCTCGCCGCCCTCGCCGTGCCCGCCCTCGGCCACGAGCCGCTCGGTGGGCTTGGTGCGCATGAGCCGCTGGGCCAGTGCCATCTGACACCCCCTACAGCGTGCTCGTCAGCGGCCACCTGCCGTTGGGTGTCACGATCGTTCCCGCTGAGCCGTCAAGTATGCGCTCGGCCTCGTCGAGCTTCCCGATGGCGGCCATGTCGCCGGTCGTCTCCACGAACCGGCAGGCCGCCTCCACCTTCGGCCCCATCGACCCGGCCGGGAACTCCAGGGCCCGCAGCTCGTGCGGCGTCGTGTGGGCGATCTCCTCCTGCTGCGGGGTGCCGTACCCGCGCAGCACGCGCGGTACGTCGGTCAGGCTCAGGAACGCGTCGCACTCCAGCGCCTCGGCCAGCACCGACGCGGTCAGGTCCTTGTCCACGACCGCCTCGACCCCGGTCAGCCGGCCGCGCTCGTCGCGCACCACCGGGATGCCGCCGCCGCCCGCGCAGATCACGACCACGCCCTCGCGGACCAGCTTGTGGATCAGGCGGGTCTCCACGATGCGGCGCGGGGCGGGGGAGGGGACGACGCGCCGCCAGTACGTGCCGTCCTGCTTGACCGTCCAGCCGTACTCGGCGGCCAGCTTCTCCGCCTCGTCCCGCTCGTAGACCTGGCCGACGAACTTCGTCGGGTTCTCGAAGGCCGGGTCCACGGCCGTCACCAGCGTCTGCGTGACCACGGCGAGGACCTGCCTGCCCGGCAGGGCGTTCTGCAGCGCCTGCTGCATCCAGTAGCCGATCATGCCCTGCGTCTGCGCGCCGAGCGTGTCGAACGGGTAGGGCCTGGTCAGGCTCGGGTCGCTGGCGCTCTCCAGCGCCAGCAGGCCCACCTGGGGGCCGTTCCCGTGGGTGATGACCAGCTCGTGCTCGCCCGCCAGCCGGGCGAGCGTCTTGACGGCCGCGCGGACGTTGGCGATCTGCACGTCGGCGTCGGCCGGCTGCCCGCGCCTGAGTACGGCGTTGCCGCCCAGTGCCACGATGACGCGCATCCTTCAGATCCCGTCCCTTTCCAGGGGGCAGCTCATGCAGCGCGGGCCGCCGCGGCCCCGGCCGAGCTCGCTGCCCCTGATCGTGATCACCTCGATGCCGTTGTCGCGCAGGTGGTTGTTCGTGGTGGTGTTGCGCTCGTACGCGACCACCACGCCCGGCTCCAGCGCCAGCCCGTTGCACCCGTCGTCCCACTGCTCCCGCGCGGCGGCGCGCACGTCCTGCGTGGGCGTGAGGACCGTGATGTCGGCCATGTCGAGCGCGTGGGCGATGGCCTTGTGCATGTCCTGCGGAGGGTGGTCGGTGAACCTCAGCTCCTTGTGGGTGCCGCCGGGCTCGATGGTGTACGCGGGCAGCATGCCGAGGCCCGCGTACTTGGTGAACACCCCCACGTCCAGCATCGTCATCACGGTGTCGAGGTGCATGAACGCCCGCGCCTTCGGCATGTCCAGCGCCACGATGCGGCGCGCGGACCCGGCCTGGAACAGCCGCTGGGCGAACATCTCGACCGCCTGCGGCTGCGTGCGCTCGCTGATCCCGATCAGCACCGCGCCGCGCCCGATGACGAGCACGTCTCCGCCCTCCATGGTCGCCGGCGCCACCTGGTGGCCCGGCATCCAGCAGTGGTAGCCGCCCTGGCCGGGCCGGTTGAACCCGTTCGCGAAGGTCGGGTGGTACATGTAGACGGCCTCCATGTTGACCGTCTCCCGCATGCGGGCCTTCTTTCGCATCGCGTTGATCGACACGCCGTCGTACACCCAGCAGGACGTGTCGCGGGTGAACAGGTGGTTGGGCAGCGGCGGCAGGATGAAGTCGTCGTCGCCCAGTGTGTGGAAGGTCACCGACTGCGGGTCGCAGCCCAGCTCGATCAGCTCCCGCTTGGTGATGCCGCCGGTCAGGTAGACCTGCAGCGTCGCCGCGTCCATGGCGTCGAGCGTGTTGCGGATGTCGTCGATCGCCACCGGGCCCAGCCAGCGCTCGTCGATCACCGCGTCGAGGATGTGCTTGCGGGCCTCGGGGATCTCGACCGTCTCCTTGAGCAGGACGTCCAGCAGGTGGACCGTGATGCCGCGGTCACGCAGCACCTTCTGGAACTCCTCGTGCTCCTCCATCGCGCGCTGCACCCACAGGACGTCGTCGAACAGGAACTCGTCCTTGTTGGCCGGAGTGAGCCGTTTGAGCGCCAGATCCGGCTTGTGCAGGAGGACCTGGCGCAGCCGCCCGACCTCCGAATCGACGTGGAATGTCATCTTTCCGGTATCCCCCTGCGATGGCCGGATGTCACGCGTCCGGCGCGCCGACACCACGGGAGGGCACGCGCGTTGTTCCTGGTAGCCCCTGGTACTGTGTGTCCCGACCAACACCCTTTTAAGACCCGTCCCGTGAGGCGGGAAAGGCGGTGAGTTTCGGCATGTCCGATTCCAGGGCCGTTCTGGAGGCCCCGGACGTCCACCGGGCGCTGACGCGGATCGCGCACGAGATCCTCGAGCGCACCAAGGGCGCAGGCGACGTCGTCCTCCTCGGCATCCCCACCCGCGGCGCGACCCTCGCCCGCAGGCTCGGCGACCGCATCGAGCAGTTCGAAGGCGTCAAGATCCCCGTCGGCTCGATCGACATCACGATGTACCGCGACGACCTGCGGCTCAGGCCGGCCCGTCCGCTCGGCCGCACCGAGCTTCCGCCCGACGGCATCGACGGCAAGATCGTCGTCCTCGTCGACGACGTCCTCTACTCCGGCCGCACGGTGCGGGCCGCGCTCGACGCGCTCAACGACCTCGGCCGCCCCACCGCCGTCCAGCTCGCCACCCTGGTCGACCGCGGCCACCGCGAGCTGCCCATCCGCGCCGACTACGTCGGCAAGAACCTCCCCACGGCCAAGAGCGAGAAGGTCAAGGTCTACGTGCAGGAGATCGACGGCCGCGACGCCGTGCTGCTCATGAAGGGGGACGCCAGGTGAATCGGCATCTGATCTCCGCCGGCGACCTCACCAAAGAGGACGCGCTCCTCATCCTCGACACCGCCGAGGAGCTGGCGAGAGTCACGGAACGCTCCATCAAGAAACTGCCGACGCTGCGCGGCCGCACCGTGGTCAACCTGTTCTTCGAGGACTCCACGCGGACCCGCATCTCGTTCGAGGCGGCGGCCAAGCGGCTGTCCGCCGACGTGATCAACTTCTCGGCCAAGGGGTCGAGCGTGTCCAAGGGCGAGTCGCTCAAGGACACCGCGCTCACCCTCGAGGCCATGGGCGCCGACGCGGTCGTCATCCGCCACAGCGCCTCCGGCGCGCCGCACCGCCTGGCCACCTGGGTGCGCGGCAGCGTCGTCAACGCCGGCGACGGCACCCACGAGCACCCGACGCAGGCCCTGCTCGACGCCTTCTCCATGCGCCGCCGCCTGGGTGGCCTCGAGGGGCGGAAGGTCACGATCGTCGGCGACGTGCTCCACAGCCGGGTCGCCCGCTCCAACGTGCTACTGCTGCACACGCTCGGCGCCGAGGTCACGCTCGTCGCCCCGCCGACGCTGGTGCCGGTCTCCGTGGGGAGCTGGCCGTGCGAGGTGTCGTACGACCTCGACGCGGTGCTGCCCAAGTCCGACGCGGTGATGATGCTGCGGGTGCAGAAGGAGCGGATGAACGCCGCGTACTTCCCCTCGGAGCGTGAATACTCGCGGCGGTACGGGCTCGACCGCGACCGGTTCGCGAAGATGCCGGACGAGGCGATCGTCATGCACCCCGGGCCGATGAACCGGGGGATGGAGATCGCGGCCGAGGTGGCCGACTCGGCGCGGTCCACGATCGTGGAGCAGGTCGCCAATGGCGTGACCATCCGCATGGCCGTCCTGTACCTGCTGCTCGGGGGAGAGACCGCGTGATCATCAAAAACGTCAGGATTCTGGGCGGGGAGCTCGTCGACCTCCGGGTATCGGACGGGGTGATCGCCGCGATCACTCCCGCCGACCCCCAGGCGGGCGCGGTCAGGGGTGACCGTCCTTTTGGAGAGGAAGGGGACGGGGGCCGTCCGGCCTTCGGCGGCCCGGCCGCCGCAGGGCGCACGAACGGCGTGGCCGGCGGCGTCGTCGGTGACGCCGCTGGTGAGCGGGACGATCTCGTGGTCGAGGGCGGCGGGGCGATCGCGCTGCCGGGGCTCGTCGACCTGCACACGCATCTGCGGGAGCCGGGCCGTGAGGACGCCGAGACCGTGCAGACCGGGACGCAGTCCGCGGCCCGCGGCGGCTACACCGCCGTGCATGCCATGGCCAACACCTCGCCCGTCGCCGACACCGCCGGAGTCGTGGAGCAGGTGTGGCGGCTCGGGCGCGAGTTCGGGCACTGCGACGTGCACCCGGTCGGGGCCGTCACCGTCGGCCTGGGCGGCAAGCACCTGGCCGAGCTGGGCGCGATGGCCGACTCGGCGGCCCGCGTGCGCGTCTTCTCCGACGACGGCAAGTGCGTGGACGACGCGGTGCTGATGCGCCGCGCCCTGGAGTACGTCAAGGCGTTCGACGGCGTCGTCGCCCAGCACGCCCAGGAGCCCCGGCTGACCGAGGGCGCCCAGATGAACGAGGGCGTCGTCTCCGGCAGGCTGGGCCTGACCGGCTGGCCGGCGGTCGCCGAAGAGGCGATCATCGCCCGCGACTGCCTGCTGGCCGCCCACGTCGGCTCCCGCCTGCACGTCTGCCACGTCTCCACGGCCGGCTCGGTCGAGATCATCCGCTGGGCCAAGTCCAAGGGCTGGAACGTCACCGCCGAGGTCACCCCGCACCACCTGCTCCTCACCGACGACCTGGTGGAGGAGTCGCCGGTGGGCGCGTACAACCCGATCTACAAGGTCAACCCCCCGCTGCGCACCCGCGCCGACGTCGAGGCGCTGCGGGCCGCACTGGCCGACGGCACGATCGACGTCGTCGCCACCGACCACGCGCCCCACCCGGTGGAGGACAAGGAGAGCGAGTGGTCGGCCGCGGCCATGGGCATGGTGGGCCTGGAGACCGCGCTCAGCGTGGTCCAGGAGGCCATGGTCGAGACGGGGCTGCTCGACTGGGCGGGCGTCGCCCAGCGCATGTCCGTCGTGCCCGCGCGTATCGGCCGTCTGGCCGGGCAGGGGCAGCCGCTGGAGGTGGGTGCTCCGGCCAACATCACGCTCTACGACCCGTCCGTGCGCACCGAGGTGGACCCCTCCGCCTTCGCGTCGAAGAGCAGGAACACCCCCTACGAAGGCATGACGCTGCCCGGCAGGGTCGTGGCCACGTTCCTGCGCGGCAGGCCGACCGTACTCGAAGGGAAGCTGGTATGAACACAGCGGTGCTCGTCCTGGAGGACGGCCGAGTCTTTCACGGATCCTCTTACGGCGCCGAAGGCGAGACCTTCGGCGAAATGGTCTTCAACACCGGCATGACCGGCTACCAGGAGACCCTCACCGACCCCTCCTACCACCGGCAGATCGTCGCCATGACGGCGCCGCACATCGGCAACACCGGCGTCAACGACGAGGACCCGGAGTCGCGGCGCGTCTGGGTGGCCGGCTACGTCGTGCGCGAGCCCTCCAGGATCGTCTCCAACTGGCGGGCCAACCGCTCGCTGGACGACTACCTCAAGGAGCAGGGCGTCGTCGGCATCGCCATCACCGGCACCCGCGCGCTCACCCGCCACCTGCGCGAACGCGGCGCCATGCGCGCCGGCATCTTCAGCGCCCCCGACCGGCCCGTCGAGGAGCTGGTGGAGCGCGTGCGGCAGTCGCCGCGCATGGAAGGCGCCGCCCTGGCGCCGGAGGTGGCCACGACCGAGCCGTACGTGGTCCCGGCCATCGGGGAGAAGAAGTTCACGGTCGCGGCCGTGGACCTCGGCATCAAGGGCATGACGCCGCACCGGATGGCCGAGCGCGGCTGCGAGGTGCACGTGCTGCCCGCGGACGCCACGTTCGAGCAGATCATGGCGGTGAAGCCGGACGGGGTGTTCCTCTCCAACGGGCCTGGCGACCCCGCCACGGTGGACGTCTCCGCGCTGCAGAAGGTCCTGGAGACCCGGGTGCCGTTCTTCGGCATCTGCTTCGGCAACCAGATCTTCGGCCGGGCCCTGGGGCTGTCCACGTACAAGCTGCGCTACGGCCACCGCGGCGTCAACCAACCGGTCCAGGACGTACGGACCGGGAAGGTGGAGATCTCGGCCCACAACCACGGGTTCGCGGTGGACGCGCCGCTCGACGGGCCGTTCGACACCCCCTACGGTCCTGCCGAGGTCAGCCACGTCAACCTCAACGACCGCTGCGTCGAGGGCCTGCGGCTGCTCGACGGGCGCGCCTTCAGCGTCCAATACCACCCCGAGGCCGCCGCCGGGCCGCACGACGCGGCCTATCTTTTCGACGAGTTCTGTGAGGTCATGAGCCGTGCCCAAGCGTGAGGACATCAGGTCGATCATGGTGATCGGCTCGGGGCCGATCGTGATCGGCCAGGCGTGCGAGTTCGACTACTCGGGCACGCAGGCGTGCCGGGTGCTCAGGGCCGAGGGATTCCGCGTCATCCTGGTCAACAGCAACCCGGCGACGATCATGACGGACCCGGAGTTCGCCGACGCCACCTACGTCGAGCCGATCACCCCCGAGTACGTCGAGAAGATCATCGCCAAGGAGCGCCCCGACGCGCTGCTGCCCACCCTGGGCGGTCAGACCGCGCTCAACACGGCGGTCGCGCTGCACGAGTCGGGCGTGCTCGACAAGTACGAGGTCGAGCTCATCGGCGCCGACTTCGACGCCATCCAGGCGGGGGAGAACCGCGAGCGGTTCAAGGAGATCGTCGCCAAGGTGGCCCGCGAGCACGGGCTCAACGCCGAATCGGCCAGGTCGCTCATCTGCCACTCGATGGACGAGGTCCTGGCCGCCGCCGGCGAGCTGGGCTACCCGCTGGTGGTGCGGCCCTCGTTCACGATGGGCGGCGCCGGGTCCGGGTTCGCCTACGACGAGTCCGACCTGCGGCGCATCGCCGGGGCCGGGCTCGACGCCTCGCCGACCACCGAGGTGCTCCTGGAGGAGTCGATCCTCGGGTGGAAGGAGTACGAGCTCGAGGTCATGCGCGACAAGAACGACAACGTCGTCATCGTGTGCTCCATCGAGAACATCGACCCGATGGGCGTCCACACCGGCGACAGCGTCACGGTCGCGCCGGCGCTGACCCTGACCGACCGCGAATACCAGAACATGCGCGACGTCGCGATCGCGGTCATCCGCGAGGTCGGCGTCGACACCGGCGGCTGCAACATCCAGTTCGCGGTCGACCCGCGCACCGGGCGCATGATCGTCATCGAGATGAACCCGCGCGTGTCCCGGTCGTCCGCGCTGGCCTCCAAGGCCACCGGCTTCCCGATCGCGAAGATCGCGGCCAAGCTGGCCATCGGCTACACGCTCGACGAGATCCCCAACGACATCACCAAGGAGACCCCGGCCTCCTTCGAGCCGACGCTCGACTACATCGTCGTCAAGGTGCCGCGCTTCGCGTTCGAGAAGTTCCGTGGCGCCGACCAGACGCTCACCACGCACATGAAGTCCGTGGGCGAGGCCATGGCCATCGGCCGCTCCTTCCCCGAGGCGCTGCAGAAGGCGCTGCGGTCGCTGGAGAAGAAGGACTCCTCCTTCACCTGGGCCGGCGAGCCCGGCGACAAGGCGGAGCTGCTGGAGCGGTGCCGGACCCCGCACGACGGGCGGCTGCGCACGATGCAGCAGGCCATCCGCGCCGGCGCCACGCCCGAGGAGCTCTTCGAGGCGACGAACGTCGACCCGTGGTTCGTCGACCAGCTCTTCCTCCTCGACGAGGAGGCGCGGGCCGTCGCCGAGGCGCCGGAGCTGACCGCCGAGGTGCTCCAGCGGGCCAAGCACCACGGGTTCAGCGACCTGCAGATCGGCGAGATCCGGGGCATCGACGAGGCGCGGGTGCGCGACCTGCGGCACGCGCTCGGGCTGCGGCCGGTCTACAACATGGTCGACACCTGCGCCGCCGAGTTCGCCGCCAAGACCCCGTACCTCTACTCCACCTACGACGAGGAGACCGAGGTCCCCCACGGCGAGCGGGAGAAGGTCATCATCCTCGGCTCCGGGCCCAACCGCATCGGGCAGGGCATCGAGTTCGACTACGCGTGCGTGCACGCCTCGTTCGAGCTGTCGCGGGCGGGGTTCGAGACCGTCATGGTCAACTGCAACCCCGAGACCGTCTCCACCGACTACGACACCTCCGACCGGCTCTACTTCGAGCCGCTCACGCTGGAGGACGTTCTGGAGGTGGTGCACGCCGAGCAGCAGACCGGGCCGGTCGCGGGCGTGATCGTGCAGCTCGGCGGCCAGACGCCGCTGGGCCTGGCGCAGGCGCTGAAGGACGCCGGCGTGCCCGTCGTGGGCACCCCGCCGGAGTCCATCCACCTGGCCGAGGAGCGCGGCGCGTTCGGGCGGGTGCTGGCCGAGGCGGGCCTGCCCGCGCCCAAGCACGGCACCGCGCTGACCGTGGCGGAGGCGCAGGAGATCGCCGAGGAGATCGGCTACCCGGTGCTGGTGCGGCCGTCGTACGTGCTCGGCGGGGCCGGCATGGCCATCGTGTACGACGACGAGACGCTCACCACCTACATGGCGCGCCAGGAGGGCGGCCACCCGGTGCTGATCGACAAGTTCCTCGACGAGGCCATCGAGATCGACGTCGACGCCCTCTACGACGGCTCCGAGCTGTATCTCGGAGGCGTCATGGAGCACATCGAGGAGGCCGGCATCCACTCCGGCGACTCGGCGTGCGCGCTGCCGCCCATCACGCTCGGCAGCCACGACATCAAGCGCATCCGCGCCGCCACCGAGGCCATCGCTCAGGGAGTGGGCGTGCAGGGGCTGCTCAACGTCCAGTACGCCATGTCGGCCGGCGTCCTGTACGTCCTGGAGGCCAACCCGCGGGCCTCCCGTACGGTGCCGTTCGTGTCCAAGGCCACCGCGGTGCCGCTCGCCAAGGCGGCGGCCCGCGTCATGCTCGGCGCGACCATCGCCTCGCTGCGCGAGGAGGGCATGCTGCCGGCCACCGGGGACGGCGGCACGCTGCCTCTCGACGCCTCCATCGCGGTCAAGGAGGCGGTGCTGCCCTTCAACCGCTTCCGGGGCGTGGACACCGTCCTGGGGCCGGAGATGCGCTCCACGGGCGAGGTCATGGGCATCGACGAGTTCTTCGGGATCGCGTACGCCAAGTCGCAGGCGGCCGCCTACGGCGAGCTCCCCACCAAGGGACGCGCGTTCGTATCCGTGGCCAACAGGGACAAGCGTGCGATGATCTTCCCTGTGAAGGCGCTCGCGGACCTCGGCTTCGAGATCCTGGCTACGGAGGGCACCGCCGAGGTGCTGCGCCGTAACGGCGTCCATGCCAAGATCGTGCGAAAGCACAGCGAGGGACCGGGACCCGGAGGTGAGCCCACGAGCGTGCAGGCCATTCTCGACGGCGAGGTCGACCTGATCGTCAACACGCCCTTCGGCAGCCCTGGGCAGTCGGGGCCGCGGCTCGACGGCTACGACATCCGCACCGCCGCCGTGCTGCGCGGCATCCCGTGCATCACCACGGTGGCGGGACTCGCCGCGGCCGCCGCGGGCATCCAGGCGATCGTACGCGGCGACGTCGGCGTACGGTCTCTCCAGGAGCACGCGCAGGCACTCCGGGGCTGAAACCCGCACGGGAGGTGAAGACGACTGGCCGGCACTCCGGTGCAGGTGACGGGCACGGTGCTGACGACGCGCCGGGTCGACGCCTACCATGCGCTGACGGTGGTGGCGCCCGGCATCGCCGAGCGCTTCCGCCCCGGTCACTTCGTCTCCGTGGCCGTCGGAGGGGCGTACACGTCGATGGTGACGCGGCGCGCGTTCTCCATCCACGACGTCAAGTCCGACTACGGCGGCACGGTCGAGCTCGTCTTCACCGCCGGCGGGCGGGGCACGGCCTGGCTGGCCGAGCGGCGCGCCCGCGACACGCTCGACCTGGTGGGGCCGCTCGGGCGGCCCTTTCCGCTGCCGCGCGACCCCGTCCACTGTGTGCTGGTCGGCTCGGAGTACGGCTCTGCCGTGCTGTTCCCGCTGGCCGACGCGCTGCTGGCGCGGGGCTGCCGGGTCGACTTCGTGCTCGGCGGGGCCGGGGCCGAGCGGGTCTTCGGCGCGATGCGGGCCCGCCGCATCGCCGAGACCACCACGCTGACCACCGAGGACGGCTCGCTGGGGCTGCGCGGCAAGGTCACCGACGCGCTGCCCTCGGTGATCGCCGACACCCGGGCCGACGCCGTCTACGCCTGCGGGCCCATGGAGACGCTGCGGGCCGTGACGGCGGTCGCGATGGAGTTCGACATCCCGGTGCAGGTGGCGGTCGAGGAGCAGATGGCCTGCGGCATCGGGGTGTGCATGACGTGCGTGATCCCCGTGATCGGGGATGACGGGGCGACCAGGATGGTCCGCGCGTGCGCTGAAGGGCCGGTGTTCCGGGGGGAGCGGGTGCGCTTCGAGGACGTGGGGACGATCCCGTTCGACGCGCTCGGCGCCCCCGGAGGCGGTGCACGACATGTCAGTTGATATGCGGACATTTCTGGCGCACGTGGAGCTGGTCAACCCGATCACCACGGCCGCCGGGTGCGCCTCATCCGGGCGGGAGCTGGCCCAGTTCTTCGACCTGCACCGGCTCGGCGCCCTCACCACCCGCTCCATCACCATGGCGCCGCGCGCCGGCCGGCCCACGCCGCGCATGGCCGAGACACCCTCGGGCATGCTCAACGCCGTGGGGCTGCAGGGGCCGGGCATCGAGGCGTTCCTGGAGCGCGAGCTGCCCTGGCTGGCCCAGCGGGGCATCAAGACCATCGTCTCCATCGGGGGCGGCACCGTCGCCGAATACTCCGAGCTGGCCCGCAGGCTCGCCGACGCGCCCGGGGTGACCGCGCTGGAGGTCAACCTCTCCTGCCCCAACATGGAGGACCGCGGGCGCGTCTTCGCCCGCGAGGGCAGCGCGGCCGCTGAGGTGATCGCCTCCGTGCGGTCCATCATGCGGTACGACGTGCCCGTCATCGCCAAGCTGGCGCCCGACGTGGCCGACATCGTGGCGGTCGCGCGGGCCTGTGTGGACGCCGGGGCCGACGCGCTGTCCATGATCAACAACCCGCTGGGCATGGCCATCGACACCGAGACGCTGCGGCCCTCGCTGGCCGCCGTCACCGGCGGGCTGTCCGGGCCCGCGATCCTGCCGCTGGCCGTACGGTGCGTGTGGCAGGTCCACGCCGCGCTGCCCGGGGTGCCGCTGATCGGCATGGGCGGCGTGATGACCGGGCGGGACGCTTTCCAACTGGTCCTGGCGGGCGCCTGCGTGGTCGGGGTGGGCACCGCGCTGTTCCACGATCCCTACGCCTGCCTGCGCATCGAACGCGAGCTTGAAGACCTGCTGAGAGCCCGCGGCCTCCAACGCCTCGCCGACGCGGTGGGCCTGGCGCACCGGCCGCCGGGGAGCGCCCGGAGGCACCTTCTGGTCGACACCGAGGAGAGCACGACTTGACGCCCGCACCCATCGCCGTCGCCCTCGACGCCCCGGACCTGGAGACCGCCGCCCACTGGGCGGCGCTGGTGACCCCCCACGTCAGCACGGTCAAGGTGGGCCTGGAGCTCTACCTCCGCTACGGCCCCGACGTGATCGCCTCCGTGCGGGGCGCCAGTGGCGTGCAGGTGTTCCTGGACCTCAAGCTGCACGACATCCCCAACACCGTCGCCGGCGCCGCCCGCGCCGTCGCCCGGCTGCGGCCCGCGATCCTCACCGTGCACGCGGCCGGCGGCCCCGCCATGATCCGGGCCGCCGTGGAGTCGGCGCCGCACACCAAGATCGCCGCCGTGACCATCCTGACCTCGCTCACCGAAGCCGACCTCGACCGCATCGGGCTCGCCGGGCCCGCCGACGACGCGGTGCGCCGCCTGGCCGCCCTGTCGGTGGAGGCGGGCGCCACGGCGCTGGTGTGCTCGCCGAACGAGGTGTCGGCGGTGCGGGGCGAGGTGGGGAAGGGCATCACGCTCATCACGCCCGGCGTGCGCCCCACGGGGGCGGACACGCAGGACCAGGCACGCGTGGCGACGCCGGAGCGGGCGCTCGCGGACGGTGCCGACCTGCTCGTCATCGGCCGCCCCATCACCGGCTCCCCGGACCCGGGCGCCGCGGCCGCCGCCATCGCCGCCTCCCTCCGCCGGGCCTCATAACACCCACCGCCGGGCGTCATGACACCCACGGCCGGGCCTCACAACACCCGCCGCCCACCCGGCGTACCCGACGGGTTCCCAGCGTCGGGCCGGCGCGTCGCGCAGTGGAGGCGAGTCTCGGCGCGCAAGCTCCCGCCGCGGCCGGGCGCCGAGGGGCCGCGAAGTCACTCACGGTGACGAGCGCCCGCCGGAATCCACGCCGGGGCGAGTCGGCGATCCGGCGCGTGGGCGCGTCCGCGTACAAGATCATACCGCCCGCGCGCGCAAGATCGAAATGCATTCCGCCCCGAGTTTCGGCCCAGGTAAGAGATGGGTTTCGGACATGAGGGGATGGCGGGAACGCGATCATCGTTGCGTTTCGCGACATCGTCGCGTGCCGACGCGAGAACCGGGAAGTGAGGGCGATTTGATCAGCACTGTGTAATTTTATGATTACGGTGGGCGATGAAGTGGATTTTGTGACGAGAGAAACCGCGCTTGGCGTTGCTTAGGGGGCGATGACCAGCTAGTTTCCCTTGCCGTCCGAGTACATCGACAGAAATTCGAGGTGACCCGGCGTGGCTCTTCCTCCCCTGACCCCTGAGCAGCGCGCCGCAGCCCTGGAGAAGGCTGCCAAGGCCCGTAAAGAGCGTGCCGAGGTCAAGAACCGGCTCAAGCATGGCGCGGTTTCTCTGGCTGAGGTGCTCAAGGATGGGCAGACCGACGACGTCATCGGCAAGATGAAGGTCTCGGCTTTGTTGGAATCGCTCCCCGGAGTGGGCAAGGTCCGCGCCAAGCAGCTCATGGAGCGGCTTGCCATCGCCGAGTCCCGCCGCGTGCGGGGCCTCGGCGCGAACCAGAGGGCCTCCCTCGAGCGCGAGTTCGGCGGCAACGAGAGCTAATCTCTGTTCCAACGAAATCGCAGGTTCAACGGGGGGTAGGAAAGTGACCGACAGGTCCTGGTCCGGCGATGCAGGTGCCCACGAGGCGGTCGGACCGGGGATGGAGGTCGGATTCCTGCCCATGAGCGAACGGCGGCTGACGGTCCTTTCAGGGCCGTCCGGCGTCGGTAAGTCCACGGTCGTCGCCGAGCTCCGACGGGCACACCCCGAGGTGTGGCTGTCGGTCTCGGTGACCACCCGGAGGCCCCGGCCCGGCGAGGTCAACGGGGTCCACTACTTCTTCGTCGACGGCGAGGAGTTCGACCGGCTGGTGGAGTCGGGCGAGCTGCTCGAGTGGGCGGAGTTCGCGGGCAACCGCTACGGCACACCGCGCGAGCCCGTGCTGAAGAAGCTCGCCGAGGGCGTGCCCACCCTGCTCGAGATCGACCTCGAGGGCGCCAGGCAGGTGCGCAGGACCATGCCCGAGGCGCTGCTGGTGTTCCTGGCCCCGCCCACCTGGGAGGAGCTGGAGAAGCGGCTGCGCGGCCGCGGCACCGAGCCCGAGGACGTCATCGCGCGCCGCCTGGAGGCCGGGCGGATCGAGATGGACGCCGAGTCGGAGTTCGACCTGACGCTGGTGAACACGAGCGTCCAGGATGTGTGCCGCCGGCTGATAGCCTTGATGACTGACCCTCAGGGGGTCACGACAACCACCAACCGAGAGGTCTGACAATCGTGGCAGGCACCACCGCGGCCGCGGAGGGCATCACCAACCCGCCGATCGACGCGCTGCTCGACATCGTCGACAGCAAATACTCCTTGGTGATCATGGGCGCCAAGCGCGCTCGCCAGATCAACGCCTACTACTCCCAGCTCGGCGAGGGCCTGCTGGAATACGTCGGCCCGCTGGTCGAGACGCACGCCCAGGAGAAGCCGCTGTCCATCGCGCTGCGCGAGGTCTCCGAGGGCCTGCTCAACGCCGAGCCCATCGAAGGCGCGGTCTGACCCCTTCGATGAAGGTCGTCCTGGGCGTCAGTGGCGGCATCGCCGCGTACAAGGCGTGCGAGCTGCTGCGCCTGTTCACCGAGTCCGGGCACGAGGTGCGGGTCGTCCCGACCCGCGAGGCCCTCAAGTTCGTGGGCGCGCCCACCTGGGCCGCCCTGTCGGGCAACCGCGTGTCGGCGGAGGTGTGGGACGACGTTCACGAGGTTCCCCACGTGCGGATCGGCAAGCAGGCCGATCTCGTCGTGGTGGCGCCGGCGACCGCCGACGTGCTCGCCAGGGCGGCGCACGGGCTGGCCGGCGACCTGCTGACCAACACGCTGCTGACCGCGACGTGCCCGGTCGTGTTCGCGCCCGCGATGCACACCGAGATGTGGCAGCACCCCGCCACCCGCGCCAACGTGGCGACGCTGCGCCAGCGCGGCGCCGTCGTGATCGACCCGGCCGTCGGGCGGCTCACCGGCGCCGACACCGGTCCCGGGCGCCTGCCCGACCCCGAGGAGATCTTCCAGGTCTGCCTGCGCGTGCTGCGCGGCCGGCCGCGCGACCTGGCCGGGCGCAAGGTCGTGGTGTCCGCCGGCGGCACCCGCGAGGCCATCGACCCGGTCCGCTACATCGGCAACCGGTCCTCCGGCCTGCAGGGCTACGCGCTGGCCCGCACCGCGGTCGCCCGGGGTGCCCAGGTGACGCTCGTGGCCGCCAACGTCACGCTGCCCGACCCCGCCGGGGCCACGGTGGTGCGGGTGGAGTCCGCGGCCCAGCTGCGCGAGGCGGTGCTCGCCGCCTCGGACGGGGCCGACGTGGTCGTCATGGCCGCCGCCGTCGCCGACTTCCGGCCCGCGACGCGGCACGAGGCGAAGATCAAGAAAACGGACGGCGAGCCCGAGCCCATCCACCTGACCAAGAACCCCGACATCCTGGCCGAGCTGGGCGAGAGGCGGCGCCGGTCGAGGGAGGCCGCCGGAGAGGCGGTCGGCCCGAGCGCCGGCGGAGTCCCGCGAACGGGCGGCGACGTGTACGCTGGCCTCGAACCGGACGGCGGCGCCTCCGCGCCCGGAGCCGGTGGCGAGGCGGCGGCGCTGGCCGCCTCGGCACCAGGAGCCGGCGGCGAGGCGGCGACGCTCGCCGCCTCAGCGCCCGGTGCCGCGGACGTCGCGTCCGCTGCCGGGGCGTCAGCGCCCAGCGCCGTGGCGCCGGGTGCTGCGGAGTCCGCATCGAACGGCGGCCTGGCCGATGGGGTCGCCGAGCGGGGATCTGCCGGCGATGGGCCGCGTGAAGCCGATCGTGGCGAGCGCGAGGGCGGCGATGGCCGGGCCGGGTGGGCGTCCCCGCGGGTGATCGTCGGGTTCGCGGCCGAGACGCACGACGTGCTCGCCAACGGACAGGCCAAACTCGCGCGCAAGGGTTGCGACCTGCTGGTCGTCAACAGGGTGGGGGAGGGCCTCGCCTTCGGCACGCCGGACAACGCGGCCACAGTGCTCGTCGCGGGCGGCGACCCGGTGGAGGTGCCGTTCGGGCCCAAGGAGGACCTCGCCGACGCCGTCTGGGACCTGGTCGCCACGCGCCTCTCCTGACGTCGCGAAGGGGCGCATAAGGGACGCGGAGCCCGTACGACGCACAACCGGCAGAACGCACAAACTGTGTAAGACCGATTACCCGATCACCTGTTGCGACACCCCCGTACGCCTGCGGATACTTGGGGCAAAGGGGGATGGGATGCCGGTGGGTGCTGCTGTCAGGGATCGTTGCCGGACGTTGCTGGGTCACCAAGGAGAGATCCGTTACGTCTTCCCGGCGCTTTCCTCCGGGCCGTCGGGGACGGGTCATTTCCTGATCGTGGTCACGGACGCGTCCATAGCGGTGCTGGCCACCAGGACGCTCAGGACCGACCGGCCGGTCGCGGTGTTCGCCGAGTTCCCGCGCGACACCAGGCTCGGCCCCATCCTCCCTGGACCGGTCGTCGAGCTGGGCTCGATGACCTTCGAGTTCGATGACGAGTACGCGGCGGTGGTCTCGGCCGCCGACGCGGAGATCTTCGCGCCCGACACGCTGCCGCCCGATCCTCTCCCTCACCTGTGACGGGAGGCCGATAGGGTACGGTTTCAGCACCCGGCATCGGGTAGGGCTAGACTTCGGCGAGGCCCAGGCGAGTCCCTGTGCCCGGGCCTAACATCCGTCAGCAGCCGCTGCATGAGGAGCCACTGAGTTGTCACGTCGCCTGTTCACCTCCGAGTCGGTCACCGAGGGCCACCCGGACAAGATCGCCGACCAGATCAGTGACGCGATTCTCGACGCCATGCTCAAGGACGACCCCAAGAGCCGGGTCGCCGTCGAGACGATGATCACTACCGGCCAGGTTCACGTCGCAGGCGAGGTCACGACCGAGACCTACGTCGACATCCCCGGCGTCATCCGCGAGAAGATCCTGGAGATCGGCTACGACGCCTCTCACAAGGGCTTCGACGGCGCCTCGTGCGGTGTGTCGGTGTCCATCGGCGCTCAGTCGCCCGACATCGCCCAGGGCGTCGACGACGCCTACGAGCACCGGGTCGACGGCGACGCCGACGAGCTCGACCGGCAGGGCGCTGGCGACCAGGGCCTGATGTTCGGCTACGCCTGCCGCGAGACCCCCGAGCTGATGCCGCTGCCGATCACGCTGGCCCACCGCCTGGCCCTGCGCCTGTCGCAGGTGCGCAAGTCCGGCACGGTGCCCTACCTGCGGCCGGACGGCAAGACCCAGGTGACGATCGAGTACGACGGCGACACGCCGGTGCGTCTCGACACCGTGGTCGTCTCGACGCAGCACGCGGCCGAGATCGACCTGAGGGAGATGCTGACGCCGGACATCAAGGAGCACGTGGTCGACCCGGTGCTGGCGGATCTCGACATCGACACCGAGGGTTACCGCCTGCTGGTGAACCCGACCGGCCGGTTCGAGATCGGCGGTCCGATGGGTGACGCGGGCCTGACCGGCCGCAAGATCATCATTGACACCTATGGCGGCATGGCGCGGCACGGTGGCGGCGCGTTCTCCGGCAAGGACCCGTCCAAGGTGGACCGTTCTGCCGCGTACGCGATGCGCTGGGTGGCCAAGAACGTGGTGGCCGCGGGGCTGGCCGACCGGTGCGAGGTGCAGGTGGCGTACGCCATCGGCAAGGCGCAGCCGGTGGGGCTGTTCGTGGAGTGCTTCGGCACCGAGAAGGTGCCGGTGGAGAAGATCCAGGACGCGGTGCTGCAGGTGTTCGACCTGCGTCCGGCCGCGATCATCCGGGATCTCGACCTGCTGCGCCCGATCTACTCGGAGACCGCCGCCTACGGGCACTTCGGCCGCGAGGGCTTCTCCTGGGAGTCCACCGATCGCGCCGAGGCCCTGAGAACCGCCGCCGGCCTCTGACCTGGTCGCCCTTCGAAGTAGGGAGGCGTCGTCGTACTGAACGACGCCTCCCTCCAGCCGTTCCACGGCCCGCCCGGCTCACGGCCGCCCCGGCCCGGGTGATCGCCCGGCTGCAGCCGCCGCTCTGTCCGGCCATCGCCGACCACGCCATCTCCGGCCGTCCCATGCCTATGTGTCGCCGGCTCGCCATGCCGCGGTTTGCCGAGGCCCGCGCGGACGCCGGAGCGCTGTCAGGGCCCGGGTGTGACGCGAGCTCCGGCCTGGTGGGTTCGTCACGGCTGTGCGGCCGGAGGAGGCATGCGGCTGGAGGAGGTATGCGGCCGGGGGAGGCATGCGGTCGGCACGGCGGCGTCGTGGTGCCCGTCTCGGGCCCGCGCGTGGCGGGGCGGGATCGCGAGGGTTGAGAGGGCTGGCCGCATCCGGGCCGTGGTGCGGTCTGAGGCCATACATGGTGCGTCGCGGTCGTGGTGAGGGCCGTGAGGTGCTCGGCGCATCTGGATCGCGTGGCGCTGTCGGACGTGCGCACGCCGCTTTGGGATCGTGGCGCTGCTCAGGGCGTGCCGTTGTCGCGTCAGGGCCGTCGTGATGGTGCCGGTCCGGTCTCGGCGGGCGGGCGTTCGGGGTGGCCGGGTCTGGTAGACGTAATGCGTGACCGACTCCGACGACGCCCTTCTGCCGCTCGACGCCGTGCGGCCCCCAGCGTCGTCGAAGGACACCAAGGGCGCCGTCGTGCCGGCCCCCGAGCGGCCGGTGGCGCGGGTGGCCGTGGACAGCCCCCTGCCTCACCTCGACCGCCCCTTCGACTATCTGATCCCCGCGTCCATGCACGAGACGGCCGAGCCCGGGGTGCGGGTGCGGGTGCGGTTCGCGGGCAAGCTGGTCGACGGGTTCCTCCTGGAGCGGGTGGACGAGAGTGACCACGAGGGCAGGCTGACGCCGCTCGAACGCGTGGTGTCGCCCGAGCGGGTGCTGACGCCGGAGATCGCCGGGCTCGCCAGAGCGGTCGCCGACCGGTACGCGGGCACCCTCACCGACGTGCTCCGCCTCGCCGTCCCGCCCCGCCATGCCAGAGCCGAGGCCGAGACGCCGAAGCAGGACGATCCCGCCGTCCCGGACGCGGGCGTACCGGCGGGGGAGCAGACGCGGGGCGAGAGCGCCTGGGACGCGTACCCGACCGGCCCCTCCTTCCTGGACGCGCTGCGCAACGGGCGAGCCCCGCGAGCCGTGTGGTCGGCGCTGCCCGGCGCCAGAGGATGGGCCGGCGCGATGGCCGAGGCCGTGCGGGCGACGCTGGACGGCGGCAGGGGAGCCGTCGTCGTGGTACCCGACGGCAAGGACGTCGCACTGGCCGACGTCGAGTTCACACGGGTTCTTGGCCCCGGCAGGCACGTGGCGCTCACCGCCGACCTTGGCCCCGCCGAGCGCTACAGGCGGTGGCTGAGGGTCCTGAGAGGCCAGGTACGCGCCGTCGTCGGCACCCGGGCCGCCATGTTCGCCCCCGTCGCCGAACTCGGCCTGGTGGCCATCTGGGACGACGGCGACGACCTGCACGCCGAGCGCCTGGCCCCCTACCCCCACGCCCGCGAGGTCCTCGGACTCAGAGCACACAGGACCGGCGCGGCGATGCTGATCGGCGGATACGCCCGCACCGCGGAGGCCACCCAGCTCATCGCCGCCCGCTGGGCCAGGCCCATCGTGGCCGCCCGGACGACGATCAGGAGCCTCGCCCCCCGGGTCCGGCCCGCGGGCGAGGACGCCGAGCTGGCCAAGGACCAGGCCGCCCGCCAGGCCCGGCTGCCCAGCATCGCGTGGCGGGCCCTGCGCCACGGCCTGGAGAGCGGCCCCGTGCTCGTCCAGGTCCCGAGGCGCGGCTACCTGCCCGCCCTCGCCTGCCGCCACTGCCGCACCCCGGCCCGCTGCACGCACCCGCCGACCCGCACGGCCTCGGCTCTCCTGGCCGCGGTCGCCCCGCCGGGAGAGGCGACCGGCCGCGGCTCCTCGACGGCGATCCCGCTCCTCGGCCTGACCGGCCCGTCCGGCGGCCCGTCCGGTGGCGCGTCCGGCGCGCTTGGCGGCCTACCAGGGGCACCTACCGGCCAGTCGCGGCAAGGGAACCCGTCTGGCCACCCCGTCGGCGGTCCCAGGGGATGGGATGCGTCGTTGCCGGACGGCCCAGCGGGACAGCCGGCCACAGGCGGCCCCGGCACGCGCGGTGGGTCCCACGGCGCGCCAGTCAGGCCCCATGGTGCAGGAGCACCCGACGAGTCCCGTGGCGCCGGCACGCCTGGCGGGTCCGGTGGCGCCGGCACGCTTGGCGGGTCCCGTGGCAGTGGCGCACCTGGCGGGTCTCTCGGCGGCGGTGCGTCTGGCGGGTCCCATGGCGGTGGCATGCCTGGCGGGTCCCCTGGAGCGGGCGCGCCCGGCGAACCCCAGGGAGCTGGGGTGATCGGCGAATCCCACGGTGCGCAGGCGATCGGCGAATCAGTGGGTGCGCAGGTGATCGGCGGATCCGAGGACGCGGGGCTGATCGGCGGGCTTGCCGGGCCAACCCCGTTCTGCCATGGGCCGCTCGCGCTCAGAGGGGGCCACGCCGCCCCCTACTGCCGCTGGTGCGGCCGGGTGGACGCCGACTGGCGATGCCCCACCTGCGGCAGCCCCCACCTGCGCGCGGTGGTCGTCGGCGCCCGCCGCACGGCCGAGGAGCTGGGCCGGGCCTTCCCGTCGGTCCAGGTGCGCACGTCCGGCCGCGACGGCGTGCTGGCCACCGTGCCGGCCACCCGCGCCCTGGTCGTCGCCACGCCCGGCGCCGAGCCGGTGGTCGAGGGCGGGTACGCGGCGGCGGTGCTGCTCGACGGATGGGCGCTGCTGGGCCGGGCCGACCTGCGGGCGGGCGAGGAGGCCGTGCGCCGCTGGATGAACGCCGCCGCCCTCCTCCGCCCCGGCGCCGAGCTGGTGGTGCTGGCCGACGCCGCCCTGCCCGCCGTACAGGCACTGCTGCGGTGGGACCCCGTCACCCACGCCGAGCGCGAGCTGGCCGACCGCGCCGAGCTGGGATTCCCGCCCGCGGTGCGGATGGCCACGCTCACGGGCGCGGCGAGCGCGGTCAGGCAGATGCTCGACGAGACACGCCTCCCGCCCGACGCCCAGGTGCTCGGTCCCGTGCCGGTCGACGACGCGGGCCAGGAACGCGCCATGATCCGCGTACGCAGGAACGGCGGCGGCGCGCTGGCCGCCGCGCTCAAGGGGGCCAGTGGGGTACGCGCGGCGCGTAAGACGCCAGATGTCGTGAGGGTGAGTGTCGACCCCCTCGACCTGATTTAAACCCTTTCCCCGATTCGCTCATCTGGTGACCAGCCGTTAGCGTGCCCATGTGTCGATCGAATGGGTGAACCAGGCCATCGACGACCTGCGCGCTTGGGGGCGCGCGCGGGAAGTCGAGGTGGACGCGGACGAGGTCCGCCTGCTCTGCGACTACGCCAGCGACTACCTCAACGTCAACGAACTGGGCGATTTCGCTCCGGAAACCTTCGACGAGCTGCTCCTGTCCATCTACCCGCGCAAGGTCATCGCGCCTCCGGAGAGCGCGCCCGAGACCATCGCCGCCGCCCGCACCTTCGTCGACTACCTCAGCGACGCGGGCGTGGTGCCCGAGGAGCGCGCCGCCCGGATGCGCGAGCGGCTCGACGACATCGGGCCGCGCATGGCCGGCGCGCTCGCCGACCCCTCGAACTTCGGCATGGCCAAGAGCCTGTTCAGCTCCATCGGCCCCGATTCGCTCGAGCAGTCGATCGCCATCCCCTCCGGTGAGGTGCCCGACCTGAGCCCCGACCTGGGCGACGCGCCCTGCGACTGCCCGGGCTGCACCCCGCTGCCGGCCGCCCGGCTGGCCCCGCCCGAGGAGCTCCTCGCGGCCCTGCGGACCGTGCCAATGCTGCGCGAGCGGCCGCTCCCGGGCGAGGACGAGCCGCTGCGCGAGTGGGCGCAGGCCGTCGCCCGCATCCTCGACCACGACACGCGCGGCGAGATCACCGGCTCGGCCGAGCTCGACGAGGAGCTCTACGACCTGTTCGACATGCTCTACCGGCTTCAGGTGCGGGTGCCGGTGAGCGTGATCGGCGACTACCTCGACGACCTCGCCGCCGACGGCGAGGCCGACCTGGCCGGGGTGCTCGACCGGCTGGCCTGGTGCGGCCTGCTCAGGGTCGCGGGCGACGACGCCGAGCTCACGCCGCTGGCCGTCTGGGCGCTGCGCGAGCACTACCTGTCGCTCGGCCTCGACGCCCCGCAGGCTCCCGACCTGGCCGAGGCCGATGCGCTCGGCCTCATCGAGGGGCTGCTCGAAGGCATCCCCGCCGAGCTCGCCGAGGCCGACATCGACCGCTGGCTGACCGGGAGGACTCCCGGCGAGGCCGCCGGCGAGCTGCTGGCCGCCGCCTCCGGCGCGCCCGCGGTGGCCCGCGGCATCGCGATCACCATCGTCGACCGGCTCGGCCCCGAGGCCGAGCCCCAGGTGCGCGACTACCTGGAGGACCAGGAGCTGCGGCCGCACGCCATCCACTGGCTGGCCGCCCGCGGGCTGCCCGCGCCGCAGCTGACCCAGGAAGAGCTGCTCTGGGTCAGCGTCGACATGCTGGCGCTGGCGATGCCGGCCGCCGAGGAGGATCCCGAGATCTTCGCCGAGAACATGGCCGCCTCCGGCCCGCCCGCCCATATGATCGAGGAGATGTGGCGAGTCGACCACCCCGACGTCGTCGAGGTCCTGGAGCTGCTCGGACGCTCCATCCCCGACGGCACGGTCGCCAAGGCGGCGCGCAAGGCGGCCTTCAAGGCCCGCTCCCGCGCCATCCGTTGAGTACGCTCATGTGACTGGTGTGCAGTAAGTTTCGTGGGTGGCCAACAACGTCTTCGACCTCGCCGAGCTGCGCAAGCTGATCGATGAGCAGGCCGCCGTGCCGTCACGGCCGGCCGAGGAGCCTCCCGCCGAGGAGCACGAAGCGCTGACCTTCCCACCGGTCCTGCTCGCGCCCGACGCCGAGCTGGCCAGGGCGGTGCCCGCGGTGCCGCTCGTCGCCGACGCCATCAGGCTCACCGCCTGGACGGGCGCCCGGGAGGTGAGCGCCGGCGGCCACCTGAGCGAGGCCGACGCGGCCGACGCGGCCGAGGCGCTCGGCCTGCCCGCCGACCGGCTCCGCCTCGTCTGGATCGTCGCCGTCAACACCGGCCTGCTGCAGATCGCCGGCGGGCGGGCATCCCGGGGGCCGCTGTCGATGCAGCTCACGGTCGAGGCCACGCTGGAGTTCTGGGACGGCGTGGTCATGGACGTGCTCGACCGCGCCGACGAGGGGCTGACCGGCTCCGCCGTGGTCGACGGCCATCTGGCCGAGATGCTGGCCACGATCTACTCCGTGCGCTCCGGCGTCGCCACCGCCAATCTCGCCAGGGGCATACTCCAGTCCCACGAGGTCGCGTGCGCGCCCGGCCCCGTCGAGATGCGCCGGCTCGCCGCCGCGCTGCCGGCCGAGCTGCTGGAGGCCCTGTCGCTGCTGACGTACTGCGGCCTGGTCGAGCAGACCGCCGCCGGCCGCACCGCGCTCACCCCGCTCGGCGTCTGGGCCATCCGCCGCGACCTGCTGCGCGAGGGGCACGACGCGCCGACCACGGCCGAGGTGGAGGTGTTCGCCGACCTGTCGGCGGGCGAGCTGGTCGAGGCGCTGGTCAAGGGCTCGGCCACGCAGAGCGCCGTCGCCGGCTGGCTGGAGCGCCGCTCGCCCGAGTCGGCCGCCCGCGACCTGATCGAGATCGCCGCGTCCGGCACCGCAGGCCAGCGCGGCGCGGTCGGCGCGATCCTGGAGGAGCTGGGGCCCGAGGCCGAGGCGCCCGTCAGACAGGCGCTCGACCAGCCGCTGATGCGCCGCTACGCCGCCTCCTGGCTGCACATCCGCGACCTGGAGGCGCCGCCGCTCAGCCCCGAGGACCACACGTGGATCGCGGTCGACTCGCTGGCCGCCCTCATGCACCTGTCCGGCCCCGCCGCGGGCCGGCTCGACACGCCCGAGCCGGGCGAAGACCTGATCAAGCTGGTCAACGAGATGCCCGCGGTCGGCCACCCCGACACGATCGCGGTGCTCGACATGCTGGCCTCCAGCCACGACGACCAGGCGGTGGCCAAGGCGGCGCGCAAGGCCGCGATGAAGGCGCGCTCCCTGCAGCCCACTAAACTGGGTTGATCCCACCCTTGAGAAACGGAGTGACCCCTTGGCGATCCAGTCGATCCGGCTGTTCGGAGACCCGGTGCTGCGCACCCCGGCGGCCCCGGTCGTCGACTTCGACAAGGAGCTCCGCAAGCTGGTCAAAGACCTCACCGACACGATGATGGACGCGCCGGGCGCGGGCCTCGCGGCCCCGCAGATCGGCGTCGGCCTGCGGGTGTTCACCTACTACGTCGACGAGCAGCTCGGCCACCTGATCAATCCCGACCTCGACCTGTCGTCGGAGATCGACGAGGAGGGCGAGGAGGGCTGCCTGTCCTTCCCCGGCCTGTCGTTCCCGACGCCGCGGGCGATCCGCGCCGTCGCCAAGGGCTTCAACATGCACGGGGAGCCGGTCGTGCTGGAGGGCACCGACCTGATGGCGCGCTGCTTCCAGCACGAGACCGACCACCTCGACGGCATCCTGTTCATCGACCGCATGGACCCCAAGCAGCGCAAGCTGGCCATGAAGGCGGTCCGCGAGGCCGAGTGGAGCGGCCTGTCCGCCCCCGTCATCAAATACTCGCCGCACGCGACCGGCGGAAGGGCGCTCTGAGAGCATGCGTCTGGTCTTCGCGGGCACACCCGAGACGGCGCTGCCGTCGCTGCGCACCCTGATCGACTCGCCGCGGCACGAGGTGGTGGCGGTCGTCACCCGCCCCGACGCCCAGTCAGGGCGGGGACGCAAGGTCCACCCCTCGCCGGTGGCCGCGCTCGCCGAGGAGTCGGGCATCGAGGTGCTGCGCCCGCAGAAGGCCGGCGACCCGGCCTTCCTCGACCGGCTGCGGGCCCTGGAGCCCGACTGCTGCCCCGTGGTCGCCTACGGCGCGCTGCTGCCCCAGCCGGCGCTCGACGTGCCCCGCCACGGGTGGATCAACCTGCACTTCTCGATCCTGCCCGCCTGGCGCGGCGCCGCGCCCGTCCAGCACGCGATCCTGCACGGCGACGAGATCACCGGCGCCACCACGTTCCAGATCGTCAAGGAGCTCGACGCGGGGCCCGTCTACGGCGTGGTCACCGAGGAGATCCGCACCACCGACACCAGCGGCTCGCTGCTGGAGCGGCTGTCGGTCTCCGGAGCCGGGCTGCTCGCGGCCACCCTCGACGGCGTCGAGGACGGCACCCTGGAGGCGCGGCCCCAGCCGGCCGACGGGGTGACCATGGCCCCCAAGATCAACGTGGACGACGCCCGGGTCGGCTGGGCCAAGCCCGCCATGCACGTCGACCGGCTCATCCGGGCCTGCACCCCCAATCCCGGCGCGTGGAGCGAGTTCCGGGGGCAGCGGATCAAGCTCGGGCCCGTGCGCGTGGTCCCCGGCGAGCGGCTGGCGCCCGGGGAGATCGCCGCCTCCAAGACGGCCGTGCTGGTCGGCACCGCCACCGACGCCGTGGAGCTGGGCGAGGTGCAACCGCAGGGCAAGCGGCTGATGGGGGCCGTGGAGTGGGCTCGCGGAGTCCGCCCGGAGGGCAAAGAGATCTTCGAGTGACCCGATCGGGGAAGTCAGACGGCATGAGGGCCAACGGCGACCGAGGGACCGGCGGCGGCCGGGGTGCTGCCGGGAGCGGCGGCGGCCGGGGCGCCGGGAACATCCGGGGTGGCGGCGTCGGCCGGGGCACCGGTGGCGGCCAGGGTGCCGGGAACAGCCGCGGTGGCGGCGGCCGGGGTGCCGGTGCCGGCGGGGAGCGTTCGCGAGGGCCGCGCAGGCCGCCGCGCGACCCGGCCCGCAACGCCGCCTTCGACGTCGTGCGCGCCGTCGACGAGCGTGACGCGTACGCCAACCTGCTCCTCCCGCGCCTCCTGCGCGATCGCGGCATCAAGGGGCGCGACGCCGCGCTGGCCACCGAGCTCGCGTACGGCACGCTGCGCGGCCTCGGCACCTACGACGCGATCATCGAGCTGTGCAGCGACCGCGCGCCCGACCCCGACGTGCGCGACGCCCTGCGGCTCGGCGCCCACCAGTTGCTGCGCATGCGCGTCCCGCCGCACGCGGCCGTCGGCACCACCGTCGATCTCGTACGCCTGCGCGTCGGCCCCGGCGCGGCCAAGTTCGCCAACGCCGTCCTCCGCAAGATCGCGTCCAGGACGATCGAGGAATGGCTGCCGATCGTCGCCCCCGACCCGGCCGCCGACCCGGTCGGCCACCTCGCCGTCGCCCACGGCCATCCCCGGTGGATCGTCTCCGCCTTCCGTGACGCGCTGGGCGGCGATGCCGAGCTGCCCGACCTGCTCGCCGCCGACAACGCCCGGCCCCAGGTGACGCTGGTCGCGCGGCCGGGGCGCAGCTCGGTGAAGGAGCTGGAGGAGGCCGGCGCCCTCCCGGGCCGCTACTCGCCGTACGCCGCGTACCTGCGTGAAGGCGATCCCGGGCAGATCGAGGCCGTGGCCGAGACCCGCGCCGCCGTGCAGGACGAGGCCAGCCAGCTGGTGGCGCTCGCCCTGACCCGCGTGCCGGTGGAGCGGGAGGGCGAGGAGCTGTGGCTCGACATGTGCGCCGGGCCCGGCGGCAAGGCGGGGCTGCTCGACGCCATCGCCGCGTACGGCGATCCCTCGGGATTCCCGGGCGGGGCGCGGCTGCTCGCCGCCGACGTGCAGCACCACCGGGCGCGGCTGGTCTGGCAGACCACCCGGCGCGCCGTGGTCGTCACGGCCGACGGCACGGAGCCCGCGTGGCGACCGGGGGCGTTCGACCGCGTCATGCTCGACGCGCCCTGCACCGGGCTGGGCGCGCTGCGCCGGCGGCCCGAGGCGCGGTGGCGGCGCGATCCCTCCGGCATCCCCGAGCTCGGCAGGCTGCAGCGGCGGCTCCTCGCCACCGCTCTCGACTCTCTGCGTCCCGGCGGCGTCGTGGCGTACGTCACCTGCTCGCCCCACCTCGCCGAGACCCGCGTCGTGGTGGGAGACGTGGTAGGGCGCCGCGACGACGTCGAACAGCTCGACGCCCGCGACTACCTTCCCGGGGTGGACGGGCTGGGAGACGGCCCGCACGCCCAGTTCTGGCCGCACCGCCACGGCACCGACGCCATGTTCCTGGCCCTGCTCCGCAAGCGCCCCTGACACCCGGCCCGCTCAGCGGCTAACGGGAGACGCCGCGAGTGGAGCCCCCAAGCAAGAAGAAGAGGAAGCGCAGGTCGGCCTCCAGCAAACCGGAGGATGCCTTGGCTTTCATGCCTGGGAGGGATCCGGCTTTCCGGGGCGCGGGGTAGGAGAAGCCGGATCGTCGCCGGGCGATTCAGCTTCTGCCGCAGGAGTGCTGAGAGCGACCTCCAGCAGGGACAGGATCTCGGAGTTGATGGACCGCCGGTCAGCGGCCGCCCGAGCGGCCAGCCTGGCGTGGAAATCTTTGGGAATGCGCAACGCGCAACGAATCATGATGCTATTACGATGTCATGACGACATCGGCGATTGACGAGGACACCCGGCATGCCCGGTACACCTTCCGGCTTCGCCTGTCGTCCACCGCTCGCACGGCACTGCTGGCAGAGTGGGATCGTTGCCGCTGGATCTGGAATGAATGCGTGGCCAAGTCCAAGCAGATCAACGCCTCCAACACGACCCGCCCGGACGGTGAGCCCAAGCGGACCTGCGGTCCGGCACAGCTCGACAAGATGCTGACCGAAGCACGCCGGATAACGCCATGGCTGCGCGAAGGAAGCAGTGTTCCGCAACAGCAGATCATCCGCGACTTCAGCAAGTCCCGCGCCAAGGCGTTGAAGGACATCAAGGACCGGCTGCCCATGGCACAACGAGCCGGGATGCCCAGGTGGAAGACGAAGCGCGAGGCGCTGCCGACACTCGGCTACACCAAGCGGGGCTTCCGGTTGCAGGACAGTCGCCTGCACCTCGCGGGCGGGATCACACCGACGGTGGTATGGTCCCGCGGGCTCCCCGCCGAGCCGTCCAGCGTGCGCGTGTACCAGGACAACCTCGGTCACTGGTACGCCTCGTTCGTCCTCCCCGCCCAGGCTGAACCGCTGACGAAGACCGGCCGGGCGATCGGCATCGACTGGGGCGTGAAGGAAACCGCGACCACCACCAGCGAAGCCTACGACCTACCCCATGCCGAGCACGGTAAGAGGGCCGCCGCGAAGCTGGGCCGGTACGACCGGATGATGGCCCGGCGCAGGCCAAAGAAGGGGCAGGCCGGCTCGAAAGGCTACCGGGAGGCCAAAAGG
Source organism: Nonomuraea sp. SYSU D8015 (assembly GCF_008065375.1). GTDB lineage: Bacteria > Actinomycetota > Actinomycetes > Streptosporangiales > Streptosporangiaceae > Nonomuraea. Next base: position 55,591 of record NZ_VJYI01000009.1, on the reverse strand, counting down.
TTGCGGGCCAAGCGTTACAAGAAGGTCGCCCGGCAGCGCCAGGACACCGGCCGCAAGTGGGCCAAGAAGGTTGTCCGCGACCACGATGCCCTGGCGGTGGAGGACTTCAAGCCGAAGTTCCTCGCCAGGACCACCATGGCCCGTAAAGCCGCCGACGCCGCCATCGGCGCCACCAAGGCGGCCCTGATCGAGATGGGCCGCAAGCACGCGCGTGACGTGCATCTGGTCCACCCCGCGTACACCACGATGGACTGCGCGCACTGCGGAGCGAGAGCCAAGCACGCATTGCCGCTGGGTGAGCGCACCTACACCTGCAGCGCGTGCGGAGCCGTCTCCCCCCGGGACAAGAACTCCGCACGCGTCATGCTCGTCCGGGCTGGTCTGAACCCGGCTGGTGTTGATCGCGGAAGACCTGACGTCCCGCCTGGACGCCAGGCAGCGTGAGCCAGGAATCCCGAGGCTTCAGCCGAGGGAGTAGTCAATAAACTTGGGGAATCATGGCCGTACAGATCTCGCCCAGCATCCTCGCCGCCGACTTCGCCAGGCTCGCCGACGAGGCCGCCGCCGTGCCCAATGCCGACTGGCTGCACGTCGACGTCATGGACTACCACTTCGTGCCCAATCTCACCCTCGGGCTGCCCGTGGTCGAGGCCCTGCGCAAGGCGACCTCGACGCCGCTCGACTGCCACCTCATGATCGAAGACCCGGACCGCTGGGCGCCGCAGTACGCGGAGGCCGGGGCTGGCAGCGTGACCATCCACGTGGAGGCGGCCAAGGCCCCGATCCGCACGCTGCGCGAGATCCGCTCGCTCGGCGCCCGCGCCGGGCTCGCGCTCAACCCGGCCACGCCCGTCGAGCCTTACGAAGACCTGCTCGGCGAGGTCGACATGCTGCTGCTGATGACCGTCGAGCCCGGGTTCGGCGGGCAGAAGTTCCTCGACGTCGTGCTGCCGAAGATCCGCCGGGCGCGGGCGCTCGTCCAGCGGCACGGCGGCGCCGTCTGGATCCAGGTGGACGGGGGAGTGGACGCCGACACCATCGGGCGCTGCGCCGAGGCGGGCGCCGATGTGTTCGTGGCGGGCAGCGCCGTCTACGGCGCCTCCGACCCGGTGGCCGCCGTCGACCGGTTGCGTGCCGCCGCCACCCGCGCCATGACATGAAAGGCCGCTCATCTGGGTAACTATCCACTTATGGGCGACTATGGGATCTTTGGTCCCTCCTCGGTGACGTGGCGGGTGATGGGCGAGCCGATCCTGCTGGTCGGCGGCATCCGTGCGCTGCTCATGCAGGGGCTGCACCCGCGGGCGATGCGCGGCGTGCTGCAGAACTCCGCGCTCATGGACCCGGACGAGGCCTGGTCGCGCTTCGTGCGCACCACCGAGTTCGTCCGGGTGCGCACGTACGGCACGACCGAGGAGGTCGAGCGCGCCGGGCGTCGGGTGCGCAAGATCCACGCCCGGCTGACCGCCTGCGATCCCGACACCGGAGACACCTTCCGCCTGGACGACCCGCCCGCGCTGCGCTGGGTCCACGTCGGCGAGGTCGACTCCTACCTGTCCGTCGCCCGCCGGGCGGGCGTGGGGCTGACGGACGCCGAGGCCGACGCGTTCGTGGCCGAGTGGCGGCGGGCCGCCGAGGTCGTCGGGCTCAAGGCCGACGAGGTGCCTGGGTCGGTGGCCGAGCTGCGCGACTACATCGAGGCCGAGCGGCCGGGGCTGCGCTTCGTCCCCGAGGCCGCCCACCCGCTGCGCCTGTCGCTCAACGCCCCGCTCCCGCGCCTGCTGCTCCCGCTCAAGCCCGCCGTGCCCGCGCTCATGCTTCTCTCCTTCGCCACGCTGCCACGCTGGGCCAGAAGACTGTACGGCCTGCCCGCCACGCCCGTCGGCGACCTGTGGGCGACGGCGACGCTGCGCACCCTGCACACCGGGCTCGGCCTGGTCCCCGCCCAGGTCCGCTACTCCCCGGCGGCCCGGCGCGCGCACCGGCTGACGGCCGCCTAAAGCGGACGCTTGGTCAAAAACGCGGGGGTGGTCGCATGTGTCGATTCGGGCATGGCACACTGATACCGGAAGAAAGCTAGCGTGCTCCGGGGTCGGTGAAACTCCGAACCGGCGGTGATAGTCCGCGACCCGGCCGATGCCATCGGCCGGTTGACCCGGTGAAACTCCGGGACCGACGGTTAAAGTCCGGATGGGAGGCAGCGCGCGAGGCGTCCGGTGTACGGCCGGATGCCTTCTGTGGTGCATTCGTGCACCACTCGAGTCCCCCGGGGCCCGCCGTGGCTAGGAGCTACTGGCGAGTAGGAGACCCGGGTGGAGATACCCGAGCAGGACGCCGCGCACATGGCGCGCGCCGTCGAGCTGGCCGCGCGCGGACACGGCACCACCAGCCCCAACCCCGTCGTGGGCTGTGTCGTGCTCGACGCCGCCGGGGCGGTGGCGGGCGAGGGGTTCCACGCGTACGCGGGCGGGCCGCACGCCGAAGTCGTGGCCCTGTCGCAGGCGGGGGAGCGGGCCCGGGGCGGCACGGCGTACGTGACGCTGGAGCCCTGCGACCACACCGGCCGGACGGGGCCGTGCAGCCGGGCGCTGCTCGACGCGGGGATCGCCCGGGTGGTGGTCGCGGTCGCCGATCCCAGCCCGAAGGCGGCGGGCGGGGCCGCGCGGCTGCGGGCCGCCGGGGTCGCCGTGACGATGGGGGTGCTCTCGGCCGCGGCGGAGCGGGTCAACGAGGAGTGGCTCACGTACGCGCGGCTCGGCCGGTCCCACGTCACCTGGAAGTTCGCCGCCACGCTCGACGGCAGGTCGGCCGCCGAGGACGGCACCAGCCAGTGGATCACCTCCGCCGAGGCCCGGGCCGACGTGCACCGCCTGCGCGCCGCCGCGGACGCGATCGTGGCCGGCATCGGCACCGTCCTGGCCGACGACCCCCGCCTCACCGCCCGCCCCGCCCCGGCGCCCTGGCCCGGCTCGGTCGCACGGTCTTCGCTGGACGGCGATCGTGATGGGAGCACGCGCTCGGACACCGCCGTCGCCGCCGCTCCGGGAGCCGCCGCTCGCGTCGGTGCCGGGGGTGCAGGTGAGGCGGACACGGTCCGCGCCGCCCCGCCGGCCGAGACCGGAGCCGCCGGCGTCGGCGCGAGCAGCCCGCGTGGGACAGATGCCGCGCAGGCGCTGAATGCCGGGCGTGTGGTGGGCGCAGGCGGAGGGGCGAACGGCCGCGTTCCGTTGCGGGTCGTCGTGGACACCGAGGCGAGGACGCCGCCGGGCGCCCGGGTGCTCGATGACGAGGCGCCCACGCTGATCGCCGTCGCCGAAGGCGTCGGCACCGAGCTCAAGGCCGACCTCCTGCGCCTGCCCCGCCACGGCGACGGCCTCGACCTGCACGCCCTCCTCCGCGAGCTGGCCGCGCGCGAGGTCGTCAGCGTGTTCCTGGAGGGCGGGCCGACGCTCGCCGGTTCGTTCCTGCGGCAGGGCCTGGTCGACCGCGTGGTCGCGTACGTCGCGCCCGCGTTGCTGGGCTCCGGCCGCTCCGCGCTCGGCGCGGCCGGGGTGGGCACCATCGGCCGCATGCACCGCCTGACCTTCGACGAGATTTCCCCCATCGGGCCGGACGTGCGGCTGATCGCCCGGCCCATCGCACACCCATGCAGGGAGCAGTGATGTTCACCGGAATCATTGAGGAAAAGGGCGAGGTCATCGCCATCGAGCAGGCCGGCGGCGGAGCCCTGCTGTCGGTGCGCGGCCCGCTGGTCACCTCCGACGCCAAGCATGGCGACTCGATCGCCGTCAACGGCGTGTGCCTCACGGTCGTGAAGGTCGAAGGCGAGGTGTTCACGGTCGACGTGATCAGGGAGTCGCTGGACCGCAGCTCCCTGGGCACGCTCACCGAGGGCTCGGCGGTGAACCTGGAGCGCGCCGTACGCGCCGACCAGCGCCTCGGCGGCCACATCGTGCAGGGCCACGTGGACGGCACCGCCGTGCTGCTGTCCCGCGACCCCGGCGAGAGCTGGGACGACCTGCGTTTCTCCCTGCCGGAGCCGCTGAGCCGGTATGTGGCGGAGAAGGGCTCGATCGCGATCGACGGAATCAGCCTGACGGTCACGACGGTTGACGACGAAAGCTTCGGCGTGAGCCTCATCCCCACCACGCTGAAGCTCACCACCATGGGCGAACGCCAGGTGGGCGACATGGTGAACATCGAGGTCGACGTGATCGCGAAGTATGTGGAAAGGCTGGTGGCGCGACAGTGAACTGGGCCAACGCCGGATTCACGATATTCGGCACACATGTGCTCTGGACCGACCTGATCGGCAACATCGCCGCTCTGTCCACGGTCCTGCTGGCCATGCGCAAGTCGATCTGGACGTGGCCGGTGCAGTTCACCGGCTCGGTGCTGCTGTTCATCGCCTCAGTCAACGCCCACATCACCGGCAACGCGCTCAAGCAGGCGATGTTCGCCGCCCTGGCCGTCTACGGCTGGTGGGCGTGGCGGCGCGGCACGCAGAACGGCAGGCAATTGGCCGTCCGCCCGGCCGACTGGTGGGAGCGGTCGTTGCTGATCGCCTTCATGCTGCTCGGCACCGTCGTCGTCGGGCTGCTGTTCTACTTCACCGGCCTGTCGTGGGGCGCCCATGAGCCGCTGCCGAAGGGCGCCTTCCTGGTGGCCGCCGACGCCTACATCTTCGTGGGCAGCGCCATCGCCACGTGGGCGCAGGGGCGGGCGCTGGTCGACTTCTGGATGGTGTGGGTGGCCGTGGACCTCGTCGGGGTGCCGCTGGCGTTCAGCTCGGGTCTGGTCGTGTCCGGCACCGTGTACGGGATCTTCTTCGTGCTGGTGGTGATCGGCTTCGTGAAATGGCTGCGCGAATACCGGTCCTCCTCGCTGGCCGTGGCGGCGGTGGCGCGATGAGCGAGATCAAGCTCGACCCGATCGAGCGCGCGATCGAGGACATCCGCGACGGCAAGGCGGTCGTGGTCGTCGACGACGCCAACCGGGAGAACGAGGGCGACCTCATCTTCGCCGCCGCCAGGGCCACGCCGGAGCTGTGCACGTTCACTATCAGGCACACCAGCGGGATGATCTGCGTCGCCATGGAGGGCAAGGAGCTCGACCGGCTCGGCCTGCCGCTCATGGTGTTCCACAACAAGGAGCGCATGCGCACGGCGTACACGATCACCGTGGACGCCCGCGACGGCGTCACCACGGGCATCTCCGCCGCCGACCGGGCCAAGACCATCCGCACGCTCGCCGACTCCGCCACCGAGCCCAACGAGCTCGTCCGCCCCGGCCACATCTTCCCGCTGCGCTACCACGAGGGCGGCGTGCTGGCCCGGCGCGGCCACACCGAGGCGGCCGTCGACCTGGCCAGGCTGGCCGGGCTGTCGGCGGCGGGCGCGCTGGCCGAGGTCGTCAACGACGACGGCACCATGGCCAGGCTGCCCGAGCTGCGCCGCTTCGCCGACGAGCACGACCTGGCGCTGGTCTCGATCGAGCAGCTCGTGGACTACCGCAGGCGCGTCGAGAGCATGGTCACGAGGGTCGTCGAGACCAAGCTGCCGAACGTGTACGGAATGTGGCGCACCTTCGGCTACGCCAGCGACCTGGACGGCGGCGAGCACGTCGCGCTCGTCTTCGGAGACCTCGGCGACGGCGAGAACGTCCTGGTCAGGGCCCACTCCGAGTGCCTGACCGGCGACGTGTTCGGCTCGTTGCGCTGCGACTGCGGCGTGCAGCTCGAAAACGCCATGTCGGCCATCGCCCACGAGGGCCGCGGCGTGGTCGTCTACCTGCGCGGCCACGAGGGCCGGGGGATCGGCCTGCTGGCCAAGCTGAGGGCGTACAACCTGCAGGACAACGGCAGCGACACCGTCGACGCCAACGTGGAGCTGGGGCTGCCGATCGACGCGCGCGAGTTCTCCAACGCGGGGCAGATCCTCGCCGACCTGGGGGTCAAGTCGGTGCGGCTGCTCACCAACAACCCGGCCAAGCTCAAGGGCATGGACGGGTACGGCATCAAGATCCTCGGCCGCGAGCCCATGCCCGTGGCCATGAACCCCCACAACGAGCGATACCTGACGGCCAAGCGCGACCGCCTCGGCCATGACATCTCGGAGGCGTCGTGAACACCTCCCCGACCCGCCGGCCGGGCCTCGCCCGGCCGGCGGGTCCCGCGGCGTCGTGCCGCGTTCCGTCCCCGGGGCCGAAGCCCGGGGTCTCCACACTCCAGGAGGTTCGATGAGCGGAGAAGGACGCCCCGGGATCGCGGTGCCCGACGCCTCGGGGCTGACGGTGGGCGTGGTGGCGGCCAGCTGGCACGCCAAGATCACCGACCAGCTGGTGGCGCGGGCCGTGCAGGCGTGCGACGACAGCGGCGCCCGGGCCACCGTGGTACGTGTGCCGGGCTCGCTGGAGATCCCGGTGGTCGCCCAGGCGCTGGCCCGCCGCTGCGACGCGGTGGTGGCGCTGGGCGCGGTCATCAGGGGCGAGACCGCCCACTTCGACTACGTCTGCGACTCGGTGACCTCGGGCCTGACCCGGATCTCGCTGGACGAGGAGACCCCGGTCGGCAACGGCGTGCTCACCTGCGACACGCTGGACCAGGCTCTGGATCGTTCCGGTCTGCCGGGCAGCAAGGAGGACAAGGGGTACGAGTCCACCGTGGCCGCGCTGGAGACCGCCCTCCTCCTGCGGACCCTCCGGTGACCTGAGGTAGGTTTCCCTCGTGTCAGAGCCCGTCCAGCCTCCGTCCCTGCCCGTCACCTGGCGTCCGCGCCGGACCAGGATCGTCGCGTACGGCTTCGCCGTGCTGATCGTGGCAGGGGCGGTGATCATGGCCGTCTTCATCGCGGAGCCGTTCAAGCTGCCCGACCGGCTGGCGATCGTGGCGTTCGGATGCGCGGTGGCGTACGTACTGCACCTGCTGGGCCGCGTGCGGGTGGAGGCCGACGAGGAGGGCGTCACGATCGTCAACGCCGTCCGCACGCACCGCTACACCTGGCCGGAGATCCTGGACGTCACGCTGCTGGTGGGCGATCCGTGGCCGCGGATCGACTTCTCCGACGGCCGCACCATCGGCGCCATGGGCATCCAGGGCTCGGAGAAGCCCCGCGCCCGCCGCGCGACGGCCGAGCTGGAGGCCCTGATCCGCGAGCGCGGGGAGGCCAGGGAACGATGACGCTGGCGTAGCCTGAAGGCGTGCTGCGGCGGACAATCAAGGCAATGGACATCGAGTCGCCGGACAGGCTCATCGAGCTCCTCGACCGGCACGCCTACCTCGCCGACGAAGGCCTGGCCACGGCCGCCTTCCTGGCGCTCAGGATGGGGCGGCCGCTCTTCCTCGAAGGGGAGGCGGGGGTCGGCAAGACCGAGCTGGCCAAGACGCTCGCGACGCTGCTCAAGGCGCCCCTGATCAGACTCCAGTGCTACGAGGGTCTGGACGCCGCGCAGGCGCTCTACGACTGGGACTTCGCCCGCCAGCTTCTCCACCTCAAGGCCGCCGAGGCCGCGGGCATCACCGACGTGAGCAGGCTCGAAGGCGAGATCTACGACCGGCGGTTCCTGATCGCGCGGCCGCTGCTGAAGGCCATCGAGACGCAGCCGAGCGTGCTGCTCGTGGACGAGATCGACCGGGCCGACGACGAGTTCGAGGCGTTCCTGCTGGAGGTGCTCTCCGACTTCACGATCTCGATCCCCGAGCTGGGCACGGTCAAGGCGAGCACGCCCCCGGTGGTCGTGGTGACCTCCAACCGCACGAGAGAGGTCCACGACGCGCTCAAGCGGCGCTGCCTCTACCACTGGCTCGAGCACCCGAGCTTCGACCGCGAGGTCGCCATCCTGCTGCGCCGCCTGCCCGGCTGCACCGAGACGCTCGCCACGCAGGTGGCGCGGGCGGCCGAGCGGCTGCGCCAGGCCGACCTGGTCAAGCCGCCGGGGGTGGCCGAGACGCTCGACTGGACGGAGGCGCTGCTGACGCTGGGCGCCAAGGAGCTCGATCCCGGGCTGGCCGCGGCGACGCTGGGGGCGGCGCTGAAATACCGCGAGGACGTCGCGACCGTCCTCGGGAACGGGCTGCTCGTCCATGGATGACCTGATCGCCACCGTGACGGGGTTCGCCAGGACGCTGCGCGCCGCCGGGGTGGGCGCCGATCACGACCGCACGCAGAACATGCTGCGGGCCCTCGACCACCTCGACGTCACCGACCGGGACGAGGTCTACTGGGCCGGGCGGCTCACGCTGTGCGCCACGCCCGACGACCTACCCCGGTACGACCGCTGCTTCGCCGCCTACTTCGGCGGGCAGCGGGCGGCGACGGCCCGTACGACCACGACGAGCGTCACCCGGCACCTGGCCATGCGCGAGGACGCGGGGGAGGGGCGGGACGACGGCACGGCGGCGCCCGCGACCGCGAGCCGGGCCGAGATCCTGCGCCACCGCGACGTGGCCAGGCTGACCGAGGCCGAGCGGGCCGAGGTGCACCGGATGCTGGCCATGCTCAAGAGCGGCCGGGCGCGGCGGCGCTCGCGCCGCTTCGAGAGCGCCCACCGGGGCAGCCTCGACCAGCGCCGCACCATCCGCGACGCGCTCAGGAAGGGCGACGTGGCCAGGCTCCGCCACAAGAGACATGCCACCAGGCCCCGCGCGGTCGTGCTGCTCGTCGACGTCAGCGGCTCGATGGCCCCGTACGCCGAGACGCTGCTGCGCTTCGCCCACGCGCTGGTCAGGAGCGAGCCGCGGGCCACCCGGGTCTACTCGGTCGGCACCCGGCTCACCCCCATCACGGCCGAGCTGCGCCACCGCGACCCCGGCACCGCGCTCAACGAGGTCTCGAAGGTCATCCCCGACTGGAGCGGCGGCACCCGGCTGGGGGAGGAACTGAAGGAATTCCTCGCCCGTTTCAGCGCCCGAGGGGCGATTGCGGTGATCGCCTCGGACGGGTGGGAACGCGGTGATCCGGAGCTGCTCGGCACGCAGATGGCCAGGCTGGCCAGGCAGGCATACCGGGTGATCTGGGTCAACCCACACAAGGGGTACGAGGACTACCAGCCGCTCACCGGCGGCATGCGGGCCGCCCTGCCGTACCTCGACGACCTGGTGGCCGGGCACAGCCTGGCCGCCTACGAGCAACTCAGCGAAAGGCTCGCCCATGCGTGACGTGCTCCCGGAGATCATGCGGTGGTGGAGGTCGGGGCTCAAGTTCGGGCTGGCGACAGTGGTGGGCACGTGGAGCAGCGCGCCGCGGCCGCCGGGCGCGGCCATGGCGGTGCGCGGCGACGAGGTGGTCGGCAGCGTGTCCGGCGGGTGCGTCGAGGGCGCGGTGTTCGAGCTGGCCGCCGAGATCGACCGGCCGGTCCTGCAGCGGTACGGCGTCAGCGACGACGACGCGTTCGCCGTCGGGCTCACCTGCGGCGGCATCATCGACATCCTCGTCGAGCCCGTCTCGATCGAGACCTTCCCCGAGCTGGGGGACGTCGCGGCGTCGGTGGACGCCCACGAGCCGGTCGCCGTCGCCACCATCGTCTCCGGCCCCGGCCAGGTCGGCGCCCGCCGGATCATCTGGCCGGACCGCTCCTCGGGCAGCCTCGGCCTGGAACGCCTCGACGAGGCCGTGGACGACGACGCCCGCGGCATGCTCGCCCAGGGCCTGACCGGCATCCGCCGCTACGGCGGGCAGGGGGAGCGGCGGCTGGACGACCTGGCGGTGTTCGTGCACTCGTTCGCGCCGCCGCCGCGCATGCTCGTGTTCGGCGCCATCGACTTCGCCGCCGCGGTGGCCAGGGTGGGCAAGTTCCTCGGCTACCACGTCACGGTCTGCGACGCCCGCCCGGTCTTCGCCACCGCCAAGCGCTTCCCCGAGGCCGACGAGGTGGTGGTCAAGTGGCCCCACGACTACCTGGCCTCGGTGCCGGTGGACGAGCGCACGGTGATCTGCGTGCTCACCCACGACCCCAAGTTCGACGTGCCGCTGCTGGAGGTGGCGCTGCGCACCGACGCCGGCTACGTCGGCGCCATGGGCTCGCGCCGCACCCACGAGGACCGCATGGCGCGGCTGCGCGAGTCCGGCCTCACCGAGGAGGAGCTGGCCAGGCTGAGGTCGCCGATCGGGCTCGACCTCGGTGCCCGCACTCCCGAGGAGACGGCCGTGTCGATCGCCGCCGAGCTGATCCAGCTGCGCTGGGGCGGCACCGGCCGGCCGCTGTCCACCACCGAGGGCCGCATCCACCACGAGGTGCCGTGAGATCCTCCAGGGTGGCGGGGTTGCTGCTGGCCGCCGGCCGGGGCGCCCGGCTGGGCACGCCCAAGGCGCTGGTCGAGTACGCGGGCGAGCGGCTGGTCGACCGGGGCGTGCGACTGCTGGAGGAGGGCGGCTGCCACCCCGTCGTGGTGGTGCTCGGCGCGGCCACGGTGCAGGTGCGCGGCGCGGTCACCGTACGCAACCCGGACTGGGCGTCGGGCATGGGCTCGTCCCTGCGCGTCGGCCTCGCCGCGCTGCCCGAGGAGGCGGAGGCCGTCGTGATCGCGCTGGTGGATCAGCCGCTGATCCGGCCGGGAGCGGTGCGCGCGCTGATCGGCGCGGGCGCCGGCGTGGCCGTCGCCACGTACGGAGGGCTCCGCAGGAACCCCGTGTTGATCGCTCGGGAGCACTTCACCGAGGTGGCCGAGCGGGCCGTGGGCGACGTCGGCGCCCGGCCGTTCCTGAAGGCGCACCCGGAGCTGGTCACCGAGGTGCCGTGCGACGCGCACGGCGACCCCGCCGACATCGACACTCCCGAGGACCTCCGCCTCCTCGACCCCCACTCCGCCTGATCCGCCCTCTCTCGACGCGGGACGCCCCACCGTCCGCCACCGTCCCTGGAGGGCCCCCGCCCGGTGCCATCCACCGCTGTCGTCCCCCCAATGCCCCGCCCGCCGCGGATCCCCTGGAAGGCCCCGCCCGGCGTCCTCCGCCGCGCCTCGGCTGTCCCCGGCAAGCGCACCCGGCTCTCTCCGAAGAGGACGCCGGTCGGGGGTGTCGGCGCTACAGACCTCCGCCGTCCCCGGACAGGCCGCTTCCGGCGTCCTCCGCCGCAGCACGCCGCCTCCCGAGAGCTCGGCACCCCTGACTTTCCCCAGGAGGACACCAGCCGAAGTACGGCGGGGTGGGTGTGTCAGCGTCACAGGCCGGGCCGCACCCCAGGAGGACGCCGGCCGGACTACGGGAGCGATCGGCGGCGCGCCAGGGCTACAGGCGGAACGAGGCGAGAGCCGCACGATGGTCGCTGCCGGTCGCCGGCGCCACCCCCGCCTCCGTCGCCTTCATCCCCTTGAACAGGATGTGGTCGGGCCGCGTGATCGGGAACTCCGACGGCCACGTGAACCCGAACCCGTCACCCGCGACGCTCTGCGCGTCGGACAGCGGCGGGATCAACCCCCGCATCCCCCGGTCGGTGGTCGCCGTGTTGAGGTCGCCGAGCAGCAGGATCCGCTTGCTGGAGTCGGCGTCGATGAGCTTGCGCGCACGGGCGAGCGAGGCGTCGCGCCCGGCGGTGTGACCGGGGCGGGCGGAGGCCAGGTGCATGACGTAGACGGTGATCTTGCCCTTGGGCGTGGCGACCACCGCGCGCAGGGCCCGCGGCCAGCCGAGGCCGACGTCCAGCGGCTTGGTCTCGGTGATCGGGTAGCGGCTCCACAGGCCGACCGTGCTGACCGGATAGTGGTATTTGAACAGCTTGTTGAGCTGTTTGGCCGCGGGGCCGCCGGCGGTGAGCTCCTGGGCGGCCAGCAGATCGAGGCCCTTGGCGATCTCACGTACGGCCTCGCCCGAGGCGTTGTTGCGCACCCCCACGTTGACCGTGCCCACGGCGAGGTCGCTGGGGCCGCCCGGCGGCGTGCGGAACAACGTGGAGCCGAACATCGCCGCCCACACCACGCCCGGCACCAGCGCCGCCGCGGCGGCCAGCGTGGAACGTGCCAGGGCGGCGGCGAGGAGCAGCAGCGGCACGGTCAGCCCGAGCCAGGGCAGCAGACTCTCCAGCACCGGCGTGAACCCGCCGAGCGCAGGAATCAGCTGGTGCCCCGCCAGGGCCGCGGCCACGACGATCGAGGACACCACGACAACCCGTCTCAGCACCCGCACCAGGCTACTCGCTCCCCTGACGCGATAGCCTGTTCCGGTCGAAACGGAACAACATTCGGTTCAGTGGGAGTCCGGCATGCGCATCGGTATGGCACTCAACTACTCGGGGGGCTTCAAGGAGTCGGTGGCCGAGCTGTCCGACTACGAGAAGGCCGGGCTCGACATCGTCTTCGTGGCCGAGGCCTACAGCTTCGACGCCGTCAGCCAGATGGGTTACATCGCGGCCAGGACCGAGCGGCTGGAGATCGCCTCCGGCATCCTGCCGATCTACTCGCGCACGCCGGCGCTGCTGGCCATGACGGCCGCGGGCATGGACTACGTCTCCGACGGCCGCTTCACGCTCGGCCTCGGCGCCTCGGGGCCGCAGGTGATCGAGGGCTTCCACGGGGTGCCGTACACCGCGCCGCTCGGGCGCACGCGCGAGATCATCGAGATCTGCCGCCAGGTGTGGCGGCGCGAGCGCCTGCAGTACGAGGGCAAGCACTACACGGTGCCGCTCCCGCCGGACCGGGGGACGGGCCTCGGCAAGGCCCTGAAGATCATCAACCATCCTGTTCGCCCCCGCATCCCCATCGTCGTCGCCGCCATCGGCCCCAAGAACGTCGAGCTGGCCGCCGAACTGGCCGAGGGCTGGGAGCCGATCTTCTACGTGCCGGAGAAGGCCGGCGAGGTGTGGGGCCCGTCGCTGGCCGCGGGCAAGGCCAAGCGCGATCCCGAGCTGGGCGGGCTCGACGTGATCGCGCAGGCGTCGCTGGCGATCGGCGACGACGTGGCCGGGCTGCTGGAGTTCGGGCGGCCGATGGCGGCGCTCTACATCGGCGGCATGGGCGCCAGAGGCAAGAACTTCTACAACGACCTGACCAGGCGCTACGGCTACGAGAAGGAGGCCGAGCTCATCCAGGACCTCTACCTCCAGGGCAAGAAGGAGGAGGCGGCCGCCCGGGTGCCCGGCGAGCTGCTGGAGAAGATGTCGCTGATCGGCAGCGAGGGGTTCGTGCGCGACCGGGTGCAGGCGCTGAAGGAGTCGGGGGTGACCACGCTCAACGTCACGCCGCTCGGCCGGACCCACGAGGACCGGGTGCGGCTGATCGAGAAGATCAAGGAAATCGCCGGATAGTGGGCTGAATCACCTTTCATGGAGGAATGCCCCGGATCTGACAGGTGTTGTCGCACCTCGTGAGGTTCTCCGTGGTGATCGTGTGGCTCGTGGAGCGGCTGCACGTCGATCTGTGCCGGCTGCGCGGATCGCTCTGTCGCTGACCGCCGAACCCCGATCATCCATCACCTCACCCATCCGGCGTGTCTTCGGCATGCCGTGAGATTTCCGGAGCTTTCCTCCCTGTGAAGAGATTCTCTTTCTCCCTGCAGCTGCTGGCCGGCCTCGCCGTCGGCGTCGCGCTGGGGTTCGTCGCCAAGATCTGGGACGTGGCCTGGCTGGCCGAGACCCTGACCCGGGTCGGCCAGATCTTCGTCCAGTTGCTCAAGCTGGCGGTGCCGCCGCTGGTCTTCACCGCCGTGCTGGTCAGCGTGGCCAACCTCCGCAACGTCAACGGCGCGGCCAGGCTCGCGTCCAAGACGCTGCTGTGGTTCCTCGTCACCGCCGCCATCGCGGTGACCCTTTCCATCGGGCTCGGCCTGATCATCAACCCCGGCAGGGGCGTCGCCCTCGACACCTCCGCGGCCAAGCCCGCGGAGACCTCGGGCACCTGGCTGGACTTCGTCACCGGCATCCTGCCGACGAACGTCGTCACCGCCTTCACCGAGGTGAACGTCCTCCAGATCGTGTTCCTGGGGGTCGTCCTCGGCGCGGCGGCCCTGGCCGCCGGCGAGAAGGCCGAGCCGTTCCTCAACCTGAGCCGCTCCGTCCTCGAGCTGGTCCAGAAGGCCCTGTGGTGGGTCATCCGGCTGGCTCCCATCGGCACGGCCGGCCTCATCGGCAAGGCCGTGTCCACGTACGGGTGGGACCTGCTGGCGCCGCTGGCCAAGTTCAGCGCCGGCGTGTACGCCGGATGCCTCGTGGTGCTGCTGGTCGTCTACCCGACGCTGCTGGCGGTGTGGGGCAAGGTCAACCCCGTCCAGTTCTTCCGCAACGCCTGGCCGGCGATCGAGCTGGCGTTCGTCTCCCGCTCGTCGGTCGGCACGCTGCCGCTGACGCAGCGGGTCACGATCGAGCGCAACGGCGTGGACCGCGACTACGCCTCGTTCGCGGTGCCCTTCGGCGCCACCACCAAGATGGACGGCTGCGCCTCGGTCTACCCGGCGCTGGCCGCCATCTTCGTGGCCCAGGTGTTCGGGGTGCCGCTGGGACTGGGCGACTACCTGCTGATCGCGTTCGTGTCGGTGGTCGGCTCGGCCGCCACGGCCGGTCTGACCGGCGCGACCGTCATGCTGACGCTCACGCTCAGCACGCTCGGGCTGCCGCTGGAAGGCGTCGGCCTGCTCCTGGCGATCGACCCGATCCTGGACATGATGCGCACCGCCACCAATGTCGCGGGGCAGCTCGTCGTGCCGGTCCTGGTGGCCGGCTCCGAGGGCCGCCTCGACGCGGCCGTCTTCAACGCGCCGCCGCAGCCGCTCGACGACGCCCCGCGCGAGTCCGCGCCGCGCGTCGCCCAGCCCGCGGCGGCCTGATCCTGCGCCGGGCGGCCTACTCGAAGGTGAGCAGGTCGCCCGGCTGGCAGCCGAGCGCCTCGCACAGGCGGGCCAGTGTGGAGAAGCGGATGGCCTTGGCGTGGCCGTTCTTCAATATCGACAGGTTGACCACGGTGATCTCGACGCGGTGCGACAGCTCGGTGAGCGTCATGCCGCGCTCCTGGAGCAGCTCGTCGAGCCGTACCCTCACGGCGCGGTCGCCCATCAGATGGTGGCCTCGACCTCTTCGAGCAGGGCCAGACTCCGCCGGATGATCTCCGACACGCCGAGAGCGGCGAATCCCGCCACGACCACCCCCACCAGCTCGCCCGACGGCGGATAGAACGGATGGCTCTCGGTCAGCAGCATGGAGGAGAGTATGGCCTCCGCGACCATGCCGATCGCGGCCGACACGAGCGAACCGGCG
Source organism: Nonomuraea sp. SYSU D8015 (assembly GCF_008065375.1). GTDB lineage: Bacteria > Actinomycetota > Actinomycetes > Streptosporangiales > Streptosporangiaceae > Nonomuraea. The sequence goes on along the minus strand of NZ_VJYI01000009.1, from coordinate 40,417 downwards.
ATCAGGATCCAGCCGAGCGTGCGCAGGTCGCGGGCCGTGGCGGCGGAGAACAGCGCCCGGTCGCCGGAACGCGCCCTGCGCAGCGCGCGGACCAGCGTGAACAGAGCGAGCAGCCACGTCGCCGTGCCCGGCGCCCACATCAGCAGGTAGAGCAGGCCCTGGAGCGGCGCGGCGCCGCGCGGCCTGACCGTCACCTCGGCGCTCACGGCGTCGATCGTGGCCCCGCCCGCCGTCAGGCCCTCCGTCGGCACGTCGAACACACGCAGCGGGATGCCCATCCCGTCGGGTGTCCCGAAGAACGCCATGCCGGCGTTCATGAGAAGGCCCGCCAGGGCGCCCAGGCAGCCGAGGACGAGCCCGACGCTCAGCAGGATCTCGAGTCTGATGATCCATCGTGTTGGCATAACGATAATCGTAAATAACGAAAGTCGTTATGTCGAGCCGGTTGTGAAGCGGAGGGGGCCGGGTGGCCCTATCGTGGGTCGAAAATCCTGATGTTCGAGTTATTGGCGGGGATATGTCCGACGCGACACCGACCGTGGTCGCCGACCGTTACCGGCTGGACGAGCTCATCGGCAGCGGGTCCATGGGCGAGGTGTGGCGGGGGTACGACACGCGGGCCGACTGGGTCGTGGCCGTGAAGGTGCTCGGCGCCGAGGCGGCCGGGTCCGCCGCGCGGGAGAAGCTCAGACAGCATGCCCGAGCCGTGGCCAAGGTGATCCATCCGAACGTGGCCATGGTGCTGGACATGGGGGAGCACGACGGTGCGCCGTTCCTCGTGATGGAGTACCTCACCGGGCTCAGCCTCGGCGAGGAGCTGGCCGCGGGCGGGCCCATGAGGATCGTCGACGTGTGCGATCTCATCGGGCAGGCGGCCGCGGGGCTCGACGCCGCCCACCGGGCCGGGGTGGTGCACGGGGAGGTCGATCCTGACAGCTTCCGGCGGGCCGCGAGCGGAGTGCTCAAGGTCGTCGGGTTCGGCATGGACGATCCGGGGCCGTCGACCGGCCCTTACGTGGCGCCGGAGGGGAACGGGGAACCCTCCGCGGATCTGTACGCCCTCGGGTGTGTTTGCTACGAACTGCTGTGCGGCCGCCCGCCCTTCGACGGCGACGGAGAGACCGGTGCGGAGGCGGGTGCGCCGGGCGCGGCCGGGTCCTCTGCCGGGACGGGTGCCCCACGCGCGGAGCCCGCGCCGCCCAGCGCGCTCAGGGCCGAGGTGCCCGCCGAGCTGGATCGGCTGGTGCTGGCGATGATCGACGCGGACCCCGCGCGGCGGCCGTCCGGCGGCGAGGCGATCCGGCGGGCGCTGGCCGCCATCGCCCGCCCACGCGCCGACTCCGGGCCGCTGCCTGCGAGCGGCGCCGATTCCGGGCCGGTGCCCGTGGGCGGCGCCAACCTCGGGCCGGCGCCTCTCGGCGGCGCGAACCTCGGCCCGGCGCCCCTGGGCGGCGGCGGCCTCGGGCCGGCGCCCGTGGGCGGCGGCGGGAACCCCGGGGCGGTGCCCGTGACCGGCGCCATCCTCGCGGGCGGCGCTCCTACGGGTCGCGGGGCGGGCGCCGGGCAGGGCGTCACCGAGGTCTTCCAGTTCGGCGGGCCGATGGGCGCCGGGCCCGGCGGCGGGGCGCGGGCCGGTGACACGGCGATCTACCACGCGGGAGACCTGGAGCCGGAGCCGGGGCCGTCGTCCAACCGCAAGCTGTTCCTGCAGCTCGGCCTGGCCGTCGCGGCCATCGTGGTGGTGACCGTGGCCATGGTGACGTGGGCGGGATCGCGCGATCAGCCGGCGGCGGTGTCCACGCCGACCGCCGCGCCCACCACGTCCGCGCCCCCCACGGAGTCGCCCACCGACACGCCGGACGTGCCCACCAGCCCGCCCACCGGCGACCGGTACCCCAATGTCGTGACCACGCTGCCGGCCGACGCCGACCCGCCCGCCTCCCTGCGCGAGACCGCGCCCCCCAAGGCCACCTTCGGGCCCGGGGCCCAGAGCCCGCCGGACGGGTGGGGCGAGTGGTTGCGACGCTTCGACGAGGCTGTCGGGTATCAGGAGCGCGCGGAAGGGATCAACCCCAAGGTCGCCGCCAAGGCCCGTCAGAAGATCCAGCAGGCGGCGAGGAAGGCCCAGGAGGGGAAGACCGACGCGGTGGTCGGTCAGATCGCCGAGCTGTACCGGGAGCTGCTGCAGGCTCAGCAGAGGGGCGACATGGACCCGTTCGGCCCGGCGGCGGAGTTCATGAGGGAATTCCGCATCCAGGAGAGATGAGCGACTTCCAGGCCTTACACGTACATTCGCACCATGACCTTCGACTACCCCGCGCGCCGGGCGCGGCTCGCCGGGCTGCTGCCCGCCCACGAGGTTCCCGCCCTGCTCGTCACCTCCCCCGTCAACGTCCACTACCTCACGGGCCTGTCCAGCTCGAACGCGGCCGTGCTGGTCAGGGCCGACGGGTCGGCGCTGCTGGCGACAGACAACCGCTACATCGACAAGGCGCGCACGCTGGACGTGCCGTCGGTCGAGGCGTCGGACGTGGCGGCCGCGCTGGCCGAGCCGGGCGTCGGGATCGAGGCGGCGGGCATGAGCGTGGCCACGTACCGGCGGCTGGGTGAGGGGCTGAAGCCGGTGGGGCCGGTGGTGGAGGAGCTGCGGGCGGTCAAGGACGACGGCGAGCTGGAGTTGCTCCGGACGGCCTGCGAGATCACCGATCAGGCGTTCGCCGACATATCGGTGCGTATCGTTACGGGCATGACCGAGCGCGCCCTCGCCCGGCTCCTGGACAACCGCATGACCGAGCTCGGCGCGGACAAGCCCGCGTTCGACACCATCGTCGCCGCGGGGGAGAACGGCGCGATCCCGCACCACGCGCCCACGGACCGCGAGCTGAACGCCGGCGACCTGGTCACCATGGACTTCGGCGCCCGCTACCACGGCTACCACGCCGACATGACCAGAACGGTCTGCCTCGGCCCGCCCGCCGGCTGGCAGCGCGAGCTCTACGACCTGGTCGCGGCGGCGCAGCGCGCGGGCCGGCACGCGCTCACCCCAGGCGCCGAGGCCAGGGACGTGGACGCGGCCGCCCGCTCCGTCATCGAGGACGCCGGCCACGGCGGGCATTTCCGGCACGGGCTGGGCCACGGCGTCGGACTGGAGATCCACGAGGAGCCGTTCCTGGGCCCCTCGAGGACCGGTAGACTAGAGGATCGAGTTCCGATCACCGTCGAGCCTGGGGTTTATCTCCCGGGCCGGGGCGGGGTCCGCATCGAGGACACCCTCGTGACACGTGAGGGCGGGCCGGAACTTTTCACCAAGACGACCAAGGAGCTGCTCGTCCTTTAGAAGAGCGGCCGCATCCGGGAGAAGAACGAGTGGCGACGACCAACGACCTCAAGAACGGCATGGTACTGAGGCTCGAAGGCGGTGAGCTCTGGAGCGTTGTCGAGTTCCAGCACGTCAAGCCGGGCAAGGGCGGCGCGTTCGTGCGCACCAAGCTCAAGAACGTGCTCTCCGGCAAGGTCGTCGACAAGACCTTCAACGCCGGCGTCAAGGTCGACGTGGCCAACGTCGACAAGCGCGAGATGCAGTATTCGTACCGCGACGGCGACGACTTCGTGTTCATGGACACCGAGACCTACGACATGGTCAACGTGCCCAGCGCCACCGTCGGCACGGCCGCCAACTACATGCTGGAGAACACCCTCGCCACGGTGGCGTTCAACGAGGGCGCCGCGCTCTACGTCGACCTGCCCGCCGCGGTCGAGCTGACCATCGCCAACACCGAGCCCGGCCTGCAGGGCGACCGCTCCACCGGCGGCACCAAGCCCGCCACGCTGGAGACCGGCGCCGAGATCAAGGTCCCGCTGTTCATCACCACCGGCGAGAAGGTCAAGGTCGACACGCGCAGCGGCGAATACCTCGGCCGGGCCTGAGGTGTCGGCACGCGGCAAAGCACGCAGGCGGGCGCTCGACATCCTCTTCGAGGCCGAACTGCGCGGCGAGGATCCGTTGAAGATCCTCGCCGAGCGCGTGGAGCGGCAGGAGCCCCCGGTCAACGAATACACCTCGGCCATCGTCGAGGGCGTCGCCAGGCACCTCGCGCGCATCGACGAGCTGATCACCACGTACGCCGAGGGCTGGACGCTCGACCGCATGCCCGCGGTGGATCGCAATCTGCTGCGCGGGGGCACGTACGAGCTGCTGTGGATGCCCGACGTGCCCGAGGGTGTGGTCATCAGCGAGTGGGTCCACCTGGCCGGCGACCTGTCGACCGACGAGTCACCGCAGTTCGTCAACGGACTGCTGGCCCGCTTCAAACAACTCAAGCCAAGCCTCACCCTTTAGACACCCTTTTGGGCGGGCCAGGGCCGCGTGTTCGGGGTACGTTCCAACCACGCCGGCCTGCACGGCTCGCGAGGCGAGGGACGTGTACCGTCACGCGGTCAGGCGTCCGACCGCCGCCATGGCGGGAGCCTGGCCGTGTGACGCGGGCAGTTGCGACCGTACGGAGAATGGCGCGTCACCAGCCGCGACGCGCCCTTTTCCGTTTCTGTCCCAGCAGTGTGTGAGCATCGGGTGCATGGTGACGGAAGACGACGTCCGCCGGATCGCGCTGGCGCTGCCCGAGACCGGTGAGAAGACCATGTACGGCACGCCCGCCTTCTACGTGCGCGGCAAGTGGTTCGCCAGGGTCAGGGAAGAAGGCGACGCGCTGGTCGTGCCGGTGGCCACCGTGGAGGAGAAGGCCGGGCTCATCGCGGCCGAGCCCGCCACGTTCTTCACCACGCCGCACTACGACGGGTACGCCTGTGTGCTCGTGCGGCTCGGTGCGGTGGACCCCGAGGAGATGACCGAGCTCCTGACGGACGCCTGGCGCCTGCGGGCACCGAAGAAGCTGGTGGCCGCCTTCGACGGCTGACCGCCCGACTGCCCCGACTGCCCACGTGTCCGCCGGCTCCCCGGCGACTCGGGGTCGGCGCCTCACTCGGGTCTGTGGCGGGTGGCTCTGGGGTGCAGTGGCCCACCCCATGCCAAGCTGCTGGCGATGGCGGCGCGCGGCGGGACTTCAGGTGGGCTGGCACAGCGCCATGGAGGTGTTACGGGCGGTCTGGAGGGGGCTCGTCCGGCGGACGGTCCGGGGTAGGGCGGCTCGTCTGGCCCGGGCGGTCTAGTAGAGCGGCTCATCTGGCGGGCTGTCGGTAGGGCGGGCTCGCCGGCTCGGCGGTTGCTGTCCAGTGGTCCGACACACTCGCCCCCCGTGCCCAGCGCCCTCTGCGGTCTGGAGCGGCGCTGCAGCCGGTGCCGTGGGCCGTCTGGCGCGGCGCTGGGCTCGGTGCCGTGGGCTGTTTGGCGCGGTCCCTTGCACAGCGCTGTGGGCCGCCCTGGTTGCCCCCGGACCACTCCCGGACGCACCCCCGGGGCACGGTTGCGAGCCCCCGGGCTGCCGCACGGGCGGCGCTTTCAGCGGCGGGTAGCAGGCCTGTGGCCGCTCGGCACCGTCGGCACCGCTTGCTGGGGCGGTGCGTGCTTGGCTGCCGGCAGGGCATCCGCGGGGCGGCGGTGCCCACGTGCCCGTAAGCGGCTGCGGCCAGGCGTCGGCTCGGCGGCAGGTGCCCCACAGGCGTCGGCCGCGGGCAGTGGTGCCCACAGGCGTCTCGGCAGTGGCCTCCAGGCGTCGGCGCCTCGCCGGGCAGCCGCTCGGTGGGCGGGGTGTGCGGGTGGTGGGTCCGTGGGGTTCGATGGTGGGTGGCGGCCGGTGGGGAGCGGGGAGCGGGCGCACGGCGTAGGCTGGGCCCGTCCGCGAAGGAACCGACCGCGAGGACCCAGTTCGCGGGGGAGAGGGAGGCGAGCCGACGTTGCGTTCTGAAGGCGTCACGAGGACCCCGGCGGTGCGGACCGCCGTCGTCTGGGACGCGCTGCGATCGGTGCTGGCCGAGCGGACGGCGGCCACGGGCCGCGAGGCGCTCGACATCGTCGACGCGGGGGGCGGCACGGGCGGGTTCGCGGTGCCGCTGGCCGCGCGCGGCCACACCGTCACCGTCGTCGACCCGAGCCCCGACTCGCTGGCCGCGCTCGAGCGCCGGGCCAAGGAGAAGGGTGTGGGCGTCAGCGCCCTGCAGGGCGACGTCGCCGACCTGGGCGAGCTGCTCCACCGCGACAGCGCCGACCTGGTGCTGTGCCACAGCGTTTTGGAGTACGTCGAGGACCCGATCAGCGCGCTGACCGCGGTCGCCGGCGTGCTGCGCAGGGGCGGTGCCGTGAGCGTGCTGGCCGCCAACCCGGTCGCCAGCGCCATCCACCGGGCGCTCGTGGGCCACTTCGACGAGGCGCGGGCCGTGCTGGACGACCCGGAGGGCAGCTGGGGCGACCGCGACCCCACCCCCCGGCGCTTCACCGCCGAGACGCTCGTCGAGCTGCTGACCACGACCGGGTTCGCCGTCGGCGCCATCCACGGGGTGCGGGTCTTCGCCGACCTGGTGCCGAGCAGGCTGGTCGACGGAGAGCCGGGCGCGGCCGACGCGCTCGTGGCGCTGGAGCAGGCCGCCTCCACCCATCCCGTGCTCCGCGACATCGCCACGCAGCTGCACGTCCTCGGACACCGGGCCTGACAATCGGTGTTCACGCCCCTCGTTATCGAATTTATGTTCGGATAGAATTGAGGCGTGTCTCGTAAGCAGATCACCGGCATCGGCCCCGCTCCGCGCACCGGGGTCGATGACAGCGGCTGCCCGATCCTCCACGTCGACATGGATGCCTTCTTCGCCAGCGTCGAGTTGCTCGAGCGCCCGGAGCTACGCGGACGGCCGGTGATCGTGGGCTCGCCCGCCGGGCGCGGCGTCGTGCTCAGCGCCACATACGAGGCCAGGGCCTTCGGCGTGCACTCCGCGATGCCGATGAGCCGGGCGCGCAGGCTGTGCCCGCAGGCCACGATCATCCCGCCCAGCCACGGCAAATACTCCGAGGTCTCCAAGGGCGTCATGGAGATCTTCCACACGATCACCCCGCTGGTCGAGCCGATCGCCTCCGACGAGGCGTTCCTCGACGTCGGTGGCGCCCGGCGGCGGCTCGGCTCGCCCGCCGTCGTCGCCGCCATGATCAGGGAGCAGGTCCTCGACCGCTACGGGATCACGTGCTCTGTGGGCGTGGCCAGCAGCAAATTCGTGGCAAAACTCGCCTCGAAGCAGTGCAAGCCGGACGGCCTGCTGGTGGTGCCCGCCGACGAGGTGGTCGCCTTCCTCCATCCGCTGCCCGTGTCGGCCCTGTGGGGCGTCGGCGAGCGCACCGAGCAGTCCCTCGTGCGCCTCGGCATACGCACCGTCGGAGACCTGGCCAGGGTGCCCCTCAGTACGCTCCACCGCGAGCTGGGGCAGGCCGCGGGGAGCCATCTGGCGGCGCTGGCCTGGGGGCGCGACGAGCGGTCCGTGAGCCCTCACGCGCCGGACAAGAGCATCGGCAACGAGGAGACCTTCGCCACCGACATCGACGACCCCGAGATGATCAAGCGAGAGCTGCTGCGCCTGTCCGAGCGGGTGGCCGCCCGGATGCGTAAGGGCGGGCACGTGGGAAGAACTGTAAGTGTGAAGCTGCGCCGAGCCGATTTCACCACCATCAACCGGTCGCGCACGCTCCGCGAGCCGACCGACGTGGCCCAGGTGATTTACGCCACTGCCTGCGAGCTGTTCCAGGCCGCCGGGCTGGAACGGGTGCGGTTGCGCCTGGTGGGGGTCAGGATGGAAAACCTGCGGCCCGCCGAGGAGGCCACACGGCAACTGAGCCTGGGTGAGCGGGAGACCGGCTGGCGCGAGGCCGAGCAGGCCATGGACAAGGCGATCCGGAGATTCGGTCCCGATGCGGTGCTCCCAGCATCGCTTGTACGTGGCAAGCTTGATGAAATAGAGACATGACGCCGATGTCCGGACTTGGTGATGCATCGGTGTCGCGATTTTGGGGGAAGGGGGGCGAGATGGGCCACAATGGAGCCATGACGTCACCTCCGGTTTGGTCTGCGTTGGACGTTTGCTTTCGCCTACGTCTACAGCCTCGTATTCTGGGGATAACCGACCGCGAGGTTCGGACACCCCGTGTCGTCCGTTGCCGTCTTCCCCGTCCTGGGGCCGTCCTTGGGAGGCGCCGTGCCGCTCTCTGAGCACGAGCAGCGCTTGCTCGACCAGATCGAGCAGGCCCTCTACGCCGAGGACCCGAAGTGGGCCAACACCGTAAGGATCAGTGACCCGCGCCGCCACTACAAGCGTCGCCTGATCAAGGCCTCCATCGGCTTTGCTCTCGGCGTCGTCGTCATGATGGTCGGCGTCGTGTTGAGTGGCAGTGCTCTGATCCCTCTCGGCGTCGGCGGTTTCGTGGTCATGCTCGCCGCGTGTCTGTGGGGCCTGTCCAGCTGGAAACGCATGAACGGGTTCGGCGACTCGACGCCGGCCCCCGGCACGGGCGTGCCGCCGGGCAAGCAGGCCCGCCGGGGCAACCGGGGCAGCTTCATGGAGCGCATGGAGGAGCGCTGGCGCCGTCGCCACGACGAGCGCTGAGCCGGACCCACAGGACATAGCCCGGTGACGGGGCCGTGACGGGGGTCGTGCCTGGATAGTAGGCTGGCCGCCAGGCGCCGGGCCGGGCGTGTGCAAGCGCGACGCCTGACCGGCGCGATGAGCGAACGGCGGGCGTCGCTTCGGCATGCCGGAGGGTCGACGCCGGGGCAGCCTCGGACGGACCGAACCCCCGCCTCACCGATCGGCCCGGCTTGGCGGCTCTCGCGGCGTCTCGGTCGGCCCGGCCGGCGGTCCTCACGGCGTCTCACCGGTCGGCTCGGCCGGTGGTCCTCACGGCGTCTCGCCGGTGGCGGCTCTCACGGCGCTTGGTCGGCTCGCGGCTCTCACGGAGCCTCGCCGGCCGGCGGCACTCACATACCGCAGGCGCGCTCCCCGGTGGCGGCACTGAGGCCACCGGGGAGCGCGGGCCGCTGAAATCGCGAGTGCCGGGGGCGTGGGAACCGCACGCCTCATGGGGAGCGGAGCGCCAGAGCCGTGCGGCCGTCTTCACCGGGGAGACGGCCGCACCGCGCTCCGGCCGGTGCGGGGCAGGCGCCCCGGGAGGCGGCCGTCCGCCGCAGGCGGATGGTCTCCAGCAGGTCGAACCCGTCGAGCAGGCGCTCGCCGACCCCCAGCAGCCGCCGCAGCGTCGACGGGGGCAGCAGCACCGCACGCAGCCGCCTGCCGCGTGACACCGTGGCCGCCAGGGCCTGGCGCACCGTGCGCAGGTCCTTCCTCATGGGCCCGATCCGGCCCGGATCCCTGGCGAACAGCACCCGCTCGACGGCCGAGGCGATGGCGGAGATGGCCGCCGCGGCCGCGGAGTCGAACTCGTACTGCTGGGTCAACCGTCGCGCGAGCGCCCGCGGGGTCTCGCTGGTCTGGCGGGCCATGCCGTAGTCGTACAGGATGTCGTCCAGCTCGGCCCAGGCCGCGGCGACCGACGGGTGCCGGCCCGTGGCGCCCTTGCCCGACACCATCCTGGCCGTGAGCTCGTCGGCCGGTTGCGACACCTTCCAGCCCAGGCTGCGCACCCGCCGGTTCCTCGTGATCAGCCGCACGCCGGCGGGGATCAGCAGGATGAGGAGCAGCGCGGCGGCGCCGATGCCGATCTTGGCGATCAGCGGCATCGACTCGTCCGCCGGCAGCCCGCCCTGGTTGAGCTGGGCCTCGCGGTCGACCTGGTTGGGGTTCGGCCGGTCCGACGGGGCGACGGGCTCATCGGCCGACGAGCTGGTGGGGCCCGTCGTCGGCGTGGTGGGCTCGTCCGTCGGATCGGGCGCGGGCTGCGTGTAGTCCGGCACGCGCGCGCTGCCCTGGCCGAACGCTCCCGCGGGAGTCGGCTCGAACGGCAGCCAGCCCACGCCCTCGAAGTACAGTTCGGGCCAGGAGTGGGAGTCGTTCGTGGCGACCTGCCACCGGTCGCCGATCTTGGTGCCTCCGGTGTAGCCGATCGCCACCCGCGACGGGATGCCGACCATCCTGGCCATCACCGCCATGGCCGATGCGAACTGCTCGCAGTAGCCCGCCCGGACGTTCAGCACGAAGTCCGCCAGCGCGGAGCTGCTGTGCCCCTGCGTACGCAGGCTGTAGGTGAAGCCGCCGGTCTTGGTGAAGAACTCCTGCAGCTTCACCGCCCGCTCGTAGGCGGACGTGGCGTTCGCGGTCTCGCTCAGGGCCAGCTGGTGGACCTCCGGAGGCAGGTTTTCGGGCAGCGACAGGTACCGCTCGCTGACCCCGCCCCGGGCATTGCCCAGCGACTCCAGCAGCTCCGGGGTCGGCGCCGGTTCGCCGGAGGCCACCCTGTACTCCAGGCCGGACGCCTCGTCGGGAACGGAGAAGACCATCAGCGAGTCCGCGTCGGCGCGCCAGTCGCCCTCCACCTCGATCTCCGAGGGCGGGTACGGCAGCGGCAGGAACCGAAGATCCGAGACCTCGTCGCTGACCTGAATGTTGGTCACCACGTTGTTGATCTTCGGCTTCCCGCTGAGACCGGGCGGCGGCGGCAGCGGGCCCTGGTCCGTCCTGTTCTCGGGGGCGCCCTTCGGCTGCGTCATGCCGAACTGCTGGCCGTCGAACGTGTCCAGCGCGTAGATCCGCAGGTAGCGGGGCTGGTCGTCGTTGTTGGTGTACGTGAGGACCACCCGGTGCTCGGGCAGCTCCAGCTGGCCTCTCAGACCCGCGATCGGGTTGGGGATGCTGATCGAGTTGCCCTTGCCCGTGCCCCTGCCGCCCACGCCGAACTGGAAGAACGACACCGGCTCCATCGTCGGCAGCAGGGCAGGCACCAGCACGGCCAGCGCGATCGCGGCGAACCCGATGCGCTTGCCGGACAGCCGCAGGCCGCTGGTGTCCGCGGCGGTGCGCGTGCGGGAGGCCGACGGCGAGGCCGCGACGCGGCTGCGGCGCACCAGCACCGCCCGGCCCCAGTGGCCCACCCGCTCCCGCCCGTCGGCGATCAGCAGCCCGACGAAGCCGAGCGCGGCCACGATGAACGCCGGCCAGCTGATCGGGTCGGGCAGGATCGTCGCGGGGACCGTGGCCAGCGCCAGCAGCGGCAGCCCGGCCAGCGCCGCCCGCCGCAGCCGCGCGGCCATGAGGTCCACGGTGATCGCGATGAGCGCCACGCCGCCCGCGGTCAGCAGCGTGATGCCCTCCGTGGTCGGCACGGGGGCGGCGAACCGCTGGATGTCGGCCCAGCCGACGCCGAGCAGCCGGCCCAGCTCCGCCACCGACCCCTTCGTCGGCACGAACACGCCCCACGCCTCCTCGGCGGCGAAGGACGCGGTCAGATAGATCCAGGTCGCCGCCAGACCCAGCAGCGGCGCCGCCCACGCGGGCAGCGACAGGCGGCTGCTCACCAGGCCGGCCGCCACCACGGCGAGCACGGCGCCCAGGGACGACCAGAACCACACTCCGCCCTCGAAGAGCGGGTAGAGCAGCACGGCGGCGGCGAACGCCGCCGCTGCCGAGGCGATCGTCAGTCTCATGCCGCACCTCCCGCCGGGTTGAGGACGAACCTGCCGCCGCGTCCGGCGGCGTCCTGCCAGACCGACGCGATCGAGGTGCCGGCGGGCAGGCGCACGATGCGCCAGCCGTACCCGGCCAGCACCGTCTGCGCCGCCTGGTAGTCCTCCTCCGCCGCAGGGTCGCCGCCGTCCCACGTGCTCACGTCGAGCAGGACCGCGACCCCGGTGATGCCGCTGTGCCGCAACCTGGCCAGCTCCCTTGCCTCCTCCGCGTCCAGCGAGCCGAGCACGGCCACGATGAGCCCGTCGCCGCCACCCTGGCGCAGGGCGGACACGCCCATCTCCAGAGAGCGGGCCGGGCTGTGGCGCACCACGGCGAGGGTGTCGAGCAGCGAGTAGCTCAGGCCGGTGTCCGTCAGGTGCTCGGCGCCCTGGTCGGTCACCAGCCGCAGGCCGAGGCCCTCGTGGGCGAGGTGCACGCCGATGGAGGCCGCGGCCGAGACGGCCACCTCGAACGACGAGCGCGGGCCCTCGCCGCGGTGGGCGTGCCTGCGGGTGTCGAGCAGGAGCGCGCCGCGGCTCTGCCACTGCTGCTCCTCACGGCGCACCATCAGCTCGCCGTGGCGGGCCGTCGAGCGCCAGTGCACCCGCCGCAGGTCGTCGCCCTGCCGGTATTCGCGCGGGGCCACGTCGTCGTCGCCCGCCGCCGCCACGCTCCTGGTACGGCTGTCGCCGCCGCCCGTCCACTCGCCCGACAGCCGTACGTGCGGCAGCGCCGCCACGTGCGGCGTCACCACGAGCGTGTCGCTGATCGTGAACGAGCGCGTCAGCTCCACCAGCCCGAACGGGTCGGCGATGCGGATGGACAGCGGCCCGATGGTGTAGCGGCCGCGCAGGTCGGAGCGCACTCGGTAGTCGATCTCCCGCACGCCGCGCGGCTCGACCCTGTCGAGCACGAACCTGGGCCGGACGCCCAGCGCGTACGGGACGGTGTCCTCGATGAGCAGCAGGCCGGTCGGCAGCCTGGTGACGTTCTCCAGCCGCAGGGTCACGGTGGCCTCGCCGCCCACCTCCGCCCGCGGCGGGTCGAGGCGCCTGGCGCAGCTCAGCCGGTAGCGGGTCCGCGCCACCACCAGTGCGGCCAGCAGCGGCAGCGCCGCCACCAGCACCCCGATCCTGAACAGATCGTTCTCGCCGAGGAAGACGGCCATCAGCAGCGCCGCGATCCCGGAGGCGAGGAACGACCTGCCCCTGCTGGTCAGCGCCCGGAGTCCGGCCCTCACTGTGTCTCACTGAACCCGTGTCGTTGACGGATGCCCTCGCTACGCTGCGGATCCATCAACGGCCTCGCGTCTCCGGCACGGGCACGCGCCTGATCAGATCCGTCACCACCTGCTCGGGCAGGCGGCGCTGGCCCTGGGCCTCGACGCTGGGCAGCAGCCGGTGCGCCAGGACGGGGACGGCCAGGTCCTGCAGGTCGTCGGGGATGACGTAGTCGCGTCCGGCCAGCGCCGCGTGCGCCCTGGCCGCCCTGACCAGCTGCAGCGTGGACCGGGGCGAGGCGCCCAGCCGCAGGTCGGGGGAGTGGCGGGTGGCCACGACGACGTCGATGGCGTATTTCTTGACCGCCTGCGAGACGTACACGCCGCGCACGGCCTCGATCAGCGCGCGCACCTCCGCCGTCGTCGCCACCGGCTCCAGCTTGTCCAGCGGCGAGGTGCTGCCGTGCACGTCGAGCATCTCCAACTCGGCCGTCGGCTCGGGGTAGCCCATGGCGACCCTGGCGGTGAAGCGGTCGCGCTGGGCCTCGGGGAGGGGATAGGTGCCCTCCATCTCGATGGGGTTCTGAGTGGCGATCACCATGAAGGGCGCGTCGAGCTGGTACGTCACACCGTCGACCGTGACCTGGTGCTCCTCCATGCATTCCAGCAGCGCGGACTGCGTTTTGGGGGAGGCGCGGTTGATCTCGTCGCCCACGACGATGTTCGCGAAGACGGGCCCGGGCTTGAACTCGAACTCCCGGGTCTGCTGGTTGTAAGCGCTGACGCCGGTGATGTCGCTCGGCAGCAGGTCGGGGGTGAACTGCACCCGGCGGACGGGACAATCGATGGAACGAGCCAGCGCCTTGGCCAGCATGGTCTTGCCTACTCCCGGGACGTCCTCGATGAGGAGATGGCCCTCGGCGAGCAAGACGGTCAGCGTGAGGCGGACGGCATCGCTCTTGCCCTCGATCACCGATTCGATGGCCTCCCGAATCCGGTGGGCTGTGGTGACCAGCTCGTCGAGCTGGGGAGGGACGTCATGGGTTACTGCCACCAGGCCTCCACGAGAAGTGCGACGGCTGCCCCGTAAGATCCTTTGCGGCAGCCATGCCATTCCTTTTCCATTGTGATTACGACCCTACGACGCTGCGGGTTCTGGAGCGACATTTGTGGATATTCCAGCGAACCTGGGCGATGTTCCCGCTCCTGTCCCATAGCTGTGCGAATCCCGTGACAGACGGGCCCCACCCGGCGCCCCACTTTCCTCCACCCGGACCTCTCCGAAGCGCCGGATCCCGTATTTCTCCGATCTTTTGAACCCTCGACACGCCCATGAGGGTTGCTCGCGACTGCGTCGCCCCCCACCCTGCTCCATCGCTCTGACCTGCGGTAACGCAACGGAAACCAATGATGAAGACGGTTCGAATCAGTTGACGGTGGGGAGAAGTGGAGTATGGTGGTGCGCAGTGGAGGGCACGGTGCGCCAGCGCTGAGCGCTTCACGAGGCACGGGAGGTGGGGCCGATGTTCCTCGGCACCCATCAACCGCGTCTGGACGACAAGGGACGGCTGTTCCTGCCGGCTAAGTACCGTGAGGAGCTGGCGGAGGGTCTTGTGATCACCAAAGGCCAGGAGCGATGCCTCTACGTCTTTCCCGTGGAGGAGTTCCAGCGCATTACCGAGGCTCTCCGGACCGCCCCGGTCACCGCCAAGGCGGTGCGTGACTACAGCCGCGTCTTCTTCGCCAGCGCGTCCGACGAGAAACCAGACAAGCAGGGACGCATCACGATCCCGCAGAGCCTGCGCCAGTACGCGGGCCTGGAGCGTGACTGCGTGGTCATCGGGGCCAACACCCGGCTGGAGATCTGGGACGCGCAGGCTTGGGACACCTACCTCAGCGAACAGGAGCAGGCGTTCGCCGATCTGTCGGAGGAGGTGCTGCCAGGGATCTTGTAGGAGCCACGGTCGATCCGTCGGTGATGTCGTTCGGCGAGGTCTCCACCCGCAACCACTGTCTGCCAACTGATGCACCTTCCCCGGTGTCAGTGGGCAGGCGTCCACGAAGAGGGTGCGGATGGGGACCTGGCCGGGCGGCGCCGGGTGGGGACCCAGGAGGACCGCGATCGATCATTACGCGTCATCCGCGAGCAAGGACGCGAGAGGGGGGTTGGAGATGGGCGACAACGTCGGCACGGGCGGTCACGTTCCGGTGATGCTCGAGCGCGTTCTGGAACTCCTCGGCCCCGCGCTGACCGGTCCCGAGCCGGTCGTCGTCGACGCCAACCTCGGCCTCGGTGGCCACTCGGAGGCCCTGCTCGCCGCCTACCCGGCGCTGCACCTGATCGGGATCGACCGCGATCCCTTCGCGATCGAACACTCCACGCGCAGGTTGAGCCCGTACGCAGAAAGGATCACCCTGGTCCACGCCTCCTCCGGCGACCTGGCCGAGGTGCTCGCCCGCACGGGGCGCACCACGGTCAACGGAGTGCTGTTCGACCTGGGGGTCTCCTCGCCGCAGCTCGACGAGGCGGAGCGCGGGTTCGCCTATTCCTATGACGCGCCTCTCGACATGCGGATGGACACGCAGCAGGAGCTGACGGCGGAGACGGTGGTCAACACCTACTCCGCCGCGGACCTGACGCGCATCCTGCGCGACTACGGCGAAGAACGATTCGCTCCGCGTGTCGCGAACCTGATCGTCAAAGAACGCGCCAAAGAGGCCATAACCTCGACCAAGCGGCTGGCGGACATCGTCCGCGAGGCGATTCCCGCCGCTACCCGGCGCACCGGGGGAAACCCCGCCAAGAGGACTTTCCAGGCGCTGCGCATCGAGGTGAACGCGGAGCTGTCCGCCCTGGAGGCGGCGCTCCCCGCGGCACTCGACGCGCTGGCGCTGGGTGGGCGAGTCGTCGTGCTCTCGTACCACTCACTCGAGGACCGGCTCACCAAGCAGGCCCTCACGGCGCGAACCAGGGACACCAGCCCCCCCGGACTGCCCGTCCCGCTGCCGGCTCACCAGCCGCGGTTCCGCCTCCTGACGAGGGGAGCAGAGCTCCCAAGCGAAGAAGAGCTCGCCCGCAACCCGCGGGCGGCCTCGGCCCGGCTACGGGCGGCAGAGAGGATCCGTGTTGACGACTGAGCAGGAGATCGGGCGGCAGGCGCCCCTTCGCCGCGCGATGCCGAAGACGGGCACGCGGCGGCACACGGCGCCGCACCAGCCCAAGCCGCGGCCCCGGCCCGACGGGCGCCCCGACGTCGAAGGGAAGCGCGCGGCGACGGTCACGCGGCCGGAGACCGGCACGCGAGCGGGTGCGGAGGACGCGCGGGCCGCCGCGCGTCGCGCCGTGCCGCGGCGGCGTCCCGCGCGCCGCCAGCGCACGCCGTTCGTGCTGCTCGTCGTCGGGCTGATGTCCGGCGGCCTGGTCAGCCTGCTGCTGCTCAACACCATGCTGGCCCAGGACGCCATCACCGACGCGACCCTGCGCGACGAGATCTCGGTGGCCCGGCAGGAGAACGAGCGGCTGCAGCTGAAATACCAGCTCGACACGCAGCCCGGCGCCGTCGCCGACGACGCCGAGAAGCAGGGCTACGCCCCCGACTGGGGCAACGTCAACGGCTGGAGCACCGCGGGCGACCGGGCCGGTCAGGTGGACACGGAGCGGTGAGGGACTCAGGCGGCAGGGGGCAGGGTCCCGGCCGCGGCGCTGGCGGCGCCGGCTCTCAAGGAGGGCCTGGCGCCGTTCGTCGTACGCCGGGCGGACCGGGACGGGCAGGGCGCCAGGGGGGCTCTGCCCGTTCAGAGGGGGCGGGCCGCCCGGCGTCGCCGGACGATCCGCCGCGCCAGCCGCGCAAGCGGCCCGATCCCCTGGACCTGCCGTTCGGGCGCGACGACGCCTTCCGCGGCCGTCCGCCTCAGGATTCCTCCGGCGACGACCGGCCTCGCCAGGGGCGCCCCGGTGACTCCGCCCGCTCACGGGACGGGGTGGACCGTGCCCGTGAGGGCGACGAGCGCGCCCGCTCGCGGGGCGACGGTCCGCGAGGGCGGTCGGGCGACGAGGGCGCGCGTACCCGGCAGAGGGGCCCACGGGACGAAGACGATCGCCGCAGGGGCCGCGCCTCCCAGGAACGCGACGGAGGCGGCCGCCCCCGGGGGCGGCTCTCCCCGGGGCGCGACGATACCGACCGTTCCAGGGGCGCCGCGGGCGCGGGTCGTGACGGCGGTGCGCGTCCCGGGCGTGACGACGCCGACCGTCCGAGGGGTGGTGCGCGTCCCGGGCGTGACGACGCCGACCGTCCGAGGGGTGGCGCGCGTCCCGGGCGTGACGATGCCGGCCGCCCTAGGGGCGCTGCGGGTGGTGACCGGCCCAGGGGCCGTGTGGCGCCGGACCGTGGCGACGGCGACCGTGGACGTCCCTCGCCGGGACGGGACGACGGCGACCGGCTCAAAGGGCGCGTCCAGGGACGAGACGACGATCCGCGCGGCCGGACGCGCCGCGAGGCCGACGTGCGCGGCCGGACCCGTGGGGAGGACGACCCGCGCGGCCGGACCCGGCAGGAGGATCACCCGCGCGAGCGGGGGCGGCAGGACGACGACCCGAGGCAGCGCAGCAGGCGGGACGACGACCCGCGGGGCCGTGCCAGGCAGGAGGAGGACCTGCGGGGCCGCGGGCGGCAGGAGGACGGGCCGTTGCGCCGTACACAGGCCGGGGACTCCCGGTCCGAGGCGGTGCGGGGCCGTGAGCGGGTGGCGGGGCGCCGCGGCGGAGACGTGCCGCCGCCCAGGGGACCGCGGCGGCCCCCCACGCCGCCGCGCCCGCCCAAGCCGCCGCTGGTGCTGCGGCTGGGCAGCCCGCGCAGGCGCATCAACATCGGCCTCATCGGCATGACGTTCGTGCTGTCGATCTTCGCGGGCCGGCTGATCCAGATGCAGGGCCTGGACTCCAAGGTGTACGAGGCCGCGGCCGTGGACCAGCGCCGCCACACCGAGACCATCCCCGCCAAGCGCGGCTCCATCACCGACGTCAACGGCCACGAGCTCGCCGTGACCGTCGAGGCCCGCGAGCTGGCCATCGACCCCTCCAAGGTCGACCCCAGCGTCCGCGCGAAGGTCGCCACGACCCTGGCCGGGCAGCTGGGCAAGACCGAGCAGGAGATCACCGCCAAGCTGGCCAGGACCGACACCCGCTACCAGCTCCTGGCCAGGGACGTCGATCCGGTCGTGGCCACCCGCCTGATGCAGGCCGGCGTGCCCGCGCTCACCTCCAAGAGGACCTACCGCAGGCTCTACCCGGCCGGCGACCTGGCGGGCAGCCTCATCGGGTTCGTCGGGGACGAGGGCAAGGGCCTGGCCGGCATCGAGCAGGCCAGGAACTCCCTCCTGGCCGGCCGCGACGGCAAGCAACGCGTCGAGACCGGCCGCGACGGCCAGCGCATCCCGATGACGAGCAGCCAGCGCACCGCCCCCGTGGACGGCCGGGACGTGCGGCTGACCATCGACCGCGACATCCAGTGGGCGGCCCAGAAGTCGATCGGCGAGCAGGTCCGGAAGTCCGGGGCGGACAGCGGCACGGTGATCGTCATGGATGTGCAGACCGCCCAGATCATCGCCATGGCCAATGCCCCGGAGCTCGATCTGAACAACTGGCGCAAGGCCCCCGAGTCCGGATACGTCAACAAGGCGGCCGCCGACGTGTTCGAGCCCGGCAGCACCAACAAGGTGATCACCGCGGCCGCCGCGCTCGAGGCCCGCGCCGTGACCCCCGACACGGTGTTCCAGGTGCCCGACCGCATCAGGTGCGCCGACCAGGTGCTGAAGGACGCCCACGCGCACGCGTCCGAGCAGATGACCTTCCGGCAGGCGATGGCCCAGTCCAGCAACGTGGCCACGATCATGGCCGCGCGCAAGGTCGGGAGCGAGCGCCTCTACTCCATGCTGAAGGCGTTCGGGTTCGGCACCGCGCCGGGCGGCGGCGTGCCCGGCGCCGAGGCGGGCCTGCTGCCCGACTACCGCAAGTGGTCCGGCAGCCAGAGCTGCACCGTCGCCTACGGCCAGGGCGTGTCGGTGACGGCGCTGCAGATGGCCAGCGTGTATCAGACCATCGCGAACGGCGGCGTCAAGATCGAGCCGCAGATCGTGGCCGGCACCACGGATTCCTCCGGCAGGTTCGTGCCCGCTCCCGCAGGTAAGCAGAGCAGGGTGGTGAGTGAGACGACGGCCAGGGAGATCACGACGATGCTGGAGAGCGCGGTGGGCGAGGAGGGCACCGGCCGGCTCGCCGCCATCCCCGGTTACCGGGTGGCGGGCAAGACGGGCACGGCCAACCGCTACGATGCCGAACTCGGCCGTTACGAGGGCTACACCGCCTCGTTCGCCGGGTTCAGCCCGGCGGACAAGCCCAGGCTGGTGGTGCTGTCGGTGCTGCAGAACCCGAAGAACGGGCACTTCGGCGGGCAGTTGGCGGCCCCGGTCTTCAAGGATGTGATGACGTTCGCCATCAAGAGCAAGAAGATTCCTCCCACAGGCTCCGCCGCGCCGCCGGTGCGTACGCGCGCGGGACAGTGACCAGGGAAGGTACGCTCTCGCCGTGCGTCCCCCGTCGTCTATGCGTCCCACGACCAGCCCGCCCCGGCCCCTGACCGGGCTCGCGACCATGCTCGATGCCGATTCGGGCACGTCGCGGTCGCCCCATGCCGCGCTGACCGGCGTCACCATCGACTCCCGCGACGTCAGGCGCGGAGATCTCTACGTTGCCCTGCCGGGCAACCGCGTCCACGGCGCCGCCTTCTCCGCCGAGGCGATGGCCCGCGGCGCGGTGGCCGTCCTCACCGACAGGGAGGGGCGCGACGCGGCCGTCGCCACCGGGCTGCCCGTGCTGATCGTGCCGGACCCGCGCGCCCTGCTCGGGCAGATCTCCTCCTGGGTCTACGGCCAGCCGGCCCATGACATCCAGATCCTCGGGGTGACCGGCACCAGCGGCAAGTCCACCACCACGTTCATGCTGGAGGCGGGCCTGCGGGCGGCCGGTCACACGACGGGCCTGGTGGGCGGCGTCGAGATCCGCGCGGCCGGGCTGCGCTTCCAGCCGACGCTCACCACGCCCGAGGCGTCGGTGCTGCACGGGCTGTTCGCCCTCATGAGGGAGGAGGGCGTCACCGCGGCCGCCATGGAGGTCTCCAGCCACGCGCTCGCCCTCGGCAGGGTTGACGGCGTCTACTACGACGTGGCTCTCTTCACCAACCTCTCCCAGGACCACCTCGACTTCCACAAGGACTTCGACGACTACTTCGCGACCAAGGTGCGGCTGTTCCAGCCGGAGTTGAGCCGCGTCGGCGTGACCAACCTCGACGACCTCCACGGCCGCGAGCTGCTGCACCTGGCGAAGGTGCCGATGACCACGTTCTCCGCCCAGGGCGACCCGGAGGCCGCCTGGCGGGCGCTGGAGGTCAGGCTCGGCGCGGACGGCAGCGCGTTCCGCGTGGTGGGCCCGGGCGGCGTCGAGGCCGACGCCCAGATCGCGCTGCCGGGGCCGTTCAACGTCGCCAACGCGCTGGGCGCCATCGTCACCCTGGTCGAGGCCGGGGTGCCGCTCCAGACCGCCGTGCACGGCGTCGGCACGCTCACCGGCGTGCCCGGGCGCATGCAGCGGGTCACGGCCGCCGAGGACGAGTTCCAGGCGATCGTCGACTACTCCCACAAACCGGGCGCCGTGGAGTCGGTGCTGCGGTCGCTGCGGGCCGTCACCGCCGGCCGGCTCACCATCGTGCTGGGCTGCGGGGGCGACCGCGATAAGGGCAAAAGGCCCATCATGGGTGAGATCGCCGCGCAGCTGGCGGATGTGGCAATTTTCACGAGCGACAATCCCCGTTCCGAGGATCCGCTCGCCATCCTCGCGACGATGATGGAGGGAGCGCTCCGCGTTCCGCAGCACGACCGCGCTCATGTGATCATTGAGCCCGACCGCGCGGCCGCCATCGGCCTGGCGATCGCCCGGGCCGGGCGCGGCGACGTGGTCGTCGTGGCAGGCAAGGGTCACGAGCAGGGCCAGTACGTTTCAGGCGAGGTGATCCCCTTCGACGACCGCGAGGTGGTCGCCGAGGCGATCGACGCACGTATGGAAAGCACGGAAAGCAGGAAGCACTGATGATCCCGTTGCCTCTGGCCAGGATCGCCGAGATAACCTCGGGCGCCCTGTCGGGCATGGCCGATCCCCGCGCGGTGGTGCGCGGGCCCGTCGTGATCGACTCGCGGGCCGTCGAACCGGGATCGCTGTTCGTCGCCTTCAGGGGCGCGCGGGTCGACGGCCACGACTACGCCGCGCAGGCCGTACGCTCCGGAGCCGTCGCCGTCCTGGCCACCCGGCCGGTCGACGCGCCCGCCGTGATCGTGCCCGACGCCGCCGTCGCCCTCGCCGAACTGGCCGCCGCCCAGGTGGCCGCGCTGCCCGACGTCACCGTGATCGGCGTGACCGGCTCGGCGGGCAAGACCAGCACCAAGGACCTCCTGGCAAGGCTCACCGGCCGGATCGGCCCCACGATCGCCCCGGTCGGCAGCTACAACAACGAACTCGGACACCCTCTGACCGTGCTACGCGCGGACACCGACACCCGGTTCATGGTGCTGGAGCTGGCCGCGCGCAACCTCGGCCACATCAAGGACCTGACCCGCATCGCGCCGCCCAGGATCGGCGTGGTGCTCAACGTCGGCACCGCGCACCTCGGCGTGTTCGGCGGCAAGGAGGCCATCGCCAAGGCCAAGGGCGAGCTGGTGGAGGCGCTGCCGCGGTCCGGGGTGGCGGTGCTCAACGCCGACGACCCGTACGTGCGGGAGATGGCCTCGCGGACCGACGCGCGGGTCACGTACTTCGGGCGCGGCGAGGACGCGGCGATCCGGGCCGAAGAGGTCGTGGTGGACGCCCGCGGGCGGGCCGCCTTCACGCTGCGCACCCCTTCGGGGACCGCGCACGTGTCGCTGCAGCTGTACGGGGCGCACATGGTCGAGAACGCGCTGGCGGCGGCCGCGGCCGGATACGAGCTCGGGCTGCCCGTCGCCACCATCGCCGCGGAGCTGTCGGCGGCCACGCCGCGCAGCCGGTGGCGGATGGAGGTCACCGACCGGGCCGACGGGGTGACGGTCGTCAACGACGCGTACAACGCCAATCCCGACTCGATGCGGGCCGCCTTCGAGACGTTCGCGGTGCTGGGGCGGGGCCGGCGGCGGTTCGCCGTCATCGCTGCGCTGCGGGAGCTCGGCGACGAGGGGCCCGCGCTGAACGCCGAGCTCGGCCGGCTGGCGGGCGGGTCCGGGCTGGCCGGCCTCATCGTCGCCGGTCCGGACGCCGGCCCCGTCCTGGAGGGCGCCCACGCCGCCGCTCAAGCGGCCGCCGCAGGCGCCCCCGGCGTCCCCCACGCTCCCGCCACCCCGCCTCCCGGCCCGGGCGTCCCGGTCTCCGGCCCTCAGACGCCCGCTGCGCCCTCACCGGCGGCCCCGCCGCCCGGCACCCCCGGCCCGCTCCAGGGCGGCGCCGAGAGCCGGCACGAACAGGGCACGCCGCAGCCCGGCACCGGCCCTCAGCCGCCCGGCCCGTTCCAGGGCGCGCCCCATGACGCCCAGGAGCAGGGCGGCGGAGTGCCGGGTCGGCACGGACCGGCCGTGGGCCAGGGCGGCCCTCAGCCCGGCGGGCAGGGCCCGGAGGGCGGTGCCGCGCATGGTTGGCAGGTGCCGGAGCAAGGGGCGCCGCAGCCCGGCTCCGGCGCTCGGCCGGCCGACGGCGGGCTTCCGCCGGCGCCGCCGCCGACCGGCCCCCAGGCGTCCGTCCCTCACCAGGGCCTGCCTCAGGACGGGGGCGCGCCGCACTCCGGTCGCCGCGGCCCTGACGTCGGCGGTGGGCAGGTGCCGGAGCAGGGCGGCGCGGTGCCGGGTCGGCACGGAGCCGCCGCGGCTCAGGGAGGTCCTCAGCCCGGCCGGCAGGGGCCTCACGGCGGTGGTGTGCCGCAGGGCGGCGCGCAGGGTTCCGAGGCCGCAGGGTCGTCGCACGGGTGGCAAGGGCCGCAGCAGGGGGGCGTGCCGCGAGGATGGCAGCCGCCTGCGGGCGGTGCTCCCGGAAGCGGTGCTCCCGTCGGGGGTGGTGCGGCCGGAGGGCCGCCCGGGACGGGTGGCGCGATGCGGATCGTGCACGTGCCCGACGCCGAGGCGGCGGCGGCCGAGCTCAGCGCGTGGCTGCGCCCGGGTGACGCGGTGCTGATCAAGGGCCCGCGGGCGATGGGCCTGGAACGGACGGCCGAGCTGCTGCTCGGGGGTGCCGCCCAGTGATCAACATCGTCATCGCCGGCGCGGTGGGCCTGATCCTGTCGATGCTGGGCACCCCGCTGGCGATCAGACTGTTCTCGCGGCGTGGCTACGGCCAGCAGATCCGCGAGGAGGGCGTGCAGGCCCACCACGGCAAACGCGGCACTCCCACCATGGGCGGCACGGTGTTCGTGCTGGCCTCCCTGTTCGCCTACGGGGCCTCCCACATGGCCACGATCTCGCCGCCGACCGTGTCGGGCATGCTCGTGCTGTTCCTGATGACGGGGCTCGGCGCGGTCGGGTTCCTGGACGACTTCATCAAGATCTACAAGCAGCGCAGCCTCGGCCTCCGCAGCGGCGCCAAGGCGCTCGGCCAGCTCATCGTCGGCGCCGTCTTCGCGTTCCTGGTGGTACGCCAGCCGAACGTCTACGGCATCACCCCCGCCGAGACCCGCCTGTCGTTCCTTCGCGACATCGGCCCGTCCATCGGCCTCGCCGGGTTCACCATCTGGGTCCTCATCCTGATCGTCGGCTTCTCCAACGCGGTCAACCTCACCGACGGCCTGGACGGTCTGGCCAGCGGCGCGGCCGGGGTGGTGCTGGGCGCGTACGTGCTGATCGGCAACTGGCAGCTGCGCAACAACTGCATCGACCAGCTCGGCCCCAACTGCTACTGGGTACGCGACCCGCTCGACCTCGCCGTGGTCGCCTCCGCCGTGCTCGGGTCGCTCATCGGGTTCCTGTGGTGGAACGCCCCGCCCGCCAAGATCTTCATGGGCGACACCGGCTCGCTGGCCCTGGGCGGCGTGCTGGCCGGCCTGGCGATCGCCACCCGCACCCAGCTGCTGCTGATCATCCTCGCCGGGCTGTGCGTGATGATCACGGCGTCGGTGATCATCCAGGTCGGGTTCTTCAAGATGACCGGCAAACGGGTGTTCAGGATGGCGCCGCTGCAGCACCACTTCGAGCTGAAGGGCTGGGCGGAGACCACGATCGTGGTCCGCTTCTGGCTGATCGCGATGCTCTGCGCGGCGCTCGGGATCGGCCTGTTCTACGTCGAGTGGATGCCGAGGTGATGGGCGTCACCTGCGTCGCCGGGCTCGGCGTCTCGGGCACCGCCGTGGCCCGGGTGCTGGCCGAGCGCGGCGAGCGGGTCGTCGTCGTGGAGTCCACGCGGGGCGAGCGGCAGCTCGCCGCCGCGGCCGAGCTGGCCAGGCTCGGCGTCGAGACCAGGTTCGGGGAGATGGCGCTGCCCGAGGGCGCCGCGCGGCTCGTCACCACGGGCTGGGCGCCGCACCACCCGCTCATCGCCGCCGCCGCGGAGGCCGAGGTCGAGGTCGTGGGTGAGGTGGAGCTGGCCTGGCGGCTGCGTCCGCCCCAGGCCGCCCCGTGGCTGGCGCTGACGGGCACCAACGGCAAGACCACCGCCGTGCGCATGCTCACCGCGATCCTGCAGGCCGCCGGGCACAAGGCCCTGGCCGTGGGCAACGTGGGCGTCCCCGTGGTGCGCGCCGTGCGGGAGCCGTACGACGTGCTGGCCGTCGAGCTGTCCAGCTTCCAGTTGCACTGGTCGAGCACGCTCGCCCCGCACGCCGCGGCCATCCTGAACGTGGCCCCCGACCACCTCGACTGGCACGGCTCCATGGAGGAGTACGCCGCCGCGAAGGGCCGCATCTTCGAACGCGCCGGCACCGTGATCTTCAATGCCGACGACCCGGAGGCGACCCGGCTGGCCGCGCCCTACCCCGGCGCCGTCGGGTTCACGCTGCGGGTGCCCAAGCGCGGCGAGATCGGCGTCGTCGAGGACCTGCTGATCGACCGGGCGTTCGTGGCCGACCCGGTGGAGGCGGCCGAGGAGCTGGCGACGCTGGAGGACGTGCGGCCGTTCGCGCCGCACAACGTGGCCAACGCGCTGGCCGCGGCCGCCCTGGCCCGCTCGTTCGGGGTGCCGTCCGAGGCCGTGGCGCGCGGCCTGCGCGACTTCGTGCCCGACCCGCACCGCCTGTCCCACGTCGACCGGATCGGCGAGGTCGACTACGTCGACGACTCCAAGGCGACCAACCCGCACGCGGCCGCCGCGGCGCTGGCGTCGTACCCGTCGATCGTGTGGGTCGCGGGCGGGCAGCTCAAGGGCGCGGACGTGGACGACCTGGTCCGCCGCGCGGCCCCCCGGTTGCGCGGCGCGGTGCTGCTCGGCGCCGATCGTGCGCTGATCGCCGAAGCCATCGCGCGACACGCCCCGAATGTCCCCGTCGTGGACATCGCAGATCGGGACACTGGTGCGATGGAAAAAGTCGTCACAGAAGCCGCCCGCCTGGCCTCGCCGGGCGACACCGTGCTGCTCTCCCCGTCGGCGGCCTCCCTCGACATGTTTCCCGGCTATCCCGCGCGAGGGGAGGCCTTCGCGCGTGCCGTACGCGAGCTGAGGCGGCGACGTGAGCACAACCGCTGACGAACGCGGGCGGCCGGCCGCGGCGGAGGGGCCCGGCAGCTGGGCCCGCGAGCAGCTCGCCGCGCTGAAGGAGCTGCTCGACAAGCCGCTGACCACCTACTACCTGATCATCATGTGCAGCGCGCTGCTGCTCGCTCTGGGCCTGATGATGGTGCTGTCGGCCTCCAGCGTCGAGGCGCTGCAGAAGACCGGCAGCCCGTTCTCGTGGTTCATCAAGCAGTCGCTGTCGGCCGCGATCGGCGTGCCGGTGATGTACGCCTGCTCGCGTCTGCCGGTGAAGTTCTTCCGCTGGGTCGGCTACCCGATGATGGTGCTGTCGATCATCGGGCTGGTCATGGTGCTGTTCATCGGCTCGGAAGAGCTGGGCGCGCAGCGGTGGATCTACCTGCCCGGCGGGCTGACGATCCAGCCGTCCGAGCCGGCCAAGCTCGGGCTCGTGCTGTGGGGCGCCGACCTGCTGGCCAGGCGGGCGCGGCAGGGCCGGATCGAGTGGCGGCAGATGCTGATCCCGCTCATGCCGGGCACCGCGATCCTGGCCGTGCTCGTCATGCTGGGCCGCGACCTGGGCACCACGCTGGTGCTGTTCATGATCTTCCTGGCGCTGCTGTGGGTGGTCGGCGCGCCGATCAAGTTGTTCGGCGGCCTCATGGCGCTGGCGGTGCTGGCCGCGGTCATCATGATCAAGGTGGAGCCGTACCGCATGAAGCGCATCGGCGCCTTCCTCAACCCGTGGGCCGACGCGCAGGACGGTGGATACCAGGCCGTGCAGGGGCAGATCGCGATGGGCTCGGGCGGCTGGTTCGGGCTCGGGCTCGGCGCCAGCCGGCAGAAGTGGAGCTGGCTGCCGCACGGCGAAAGCGACTTCATCTTCGCCATCCTGGGCGAGGAGCTCGGCCTGATGGGCACGCTGA
The DNA here is from genome assembly GCF_008065375.1 of Nonomuraea sp. SYSU D8015. Lineage (GTDB taxonomy): Bacteria > Actinomycetota > Actinomycetes > Streptosporangiales > Streptosporangiaceae > Nonomuraea. Next base: position 14,004 of record NZ_VJYI01000009.1, on the reverse strand, counting down.
TGGTGGTGATGCTCTTCGGGCTGCTCGGGTACGCGGGGCTGCGCGTCGCCGTACGGGTCAACGACGCCTTCATCCGGCTGGCGGCCGCCGCCATGGTGGCCTGGATCGTCGGGCAGGCCACCGTCAACATGGGGGCGGTGATCGGCGTCCTGCCCATCACCGGCATCCCGCTGCCGCTGGTCTCGTACGGCGGCTCCGCGCTGCTGCCCACCCTCGCCGCGCTCGGCATGCTGCTGTCGTTCGCCAAGCGCGAGCCGGGAGCGCGGGAGGCCTTGGCGGCCCGTGGCCCCGGACCCGCCGCCCGGGCCCTAAGCTGGCTTGGCCTGGGAGGCACGACCAGAGGCCGAGTGACACGTTAGGGAGTGACCGACATGAGGGTGGTCCTCGCCGGTGGGGGGACGGCCGGGCACATCGAGCCCGCGCTCGCCCTTGCGGACGCGCTGCGCCATCTTGACCGGGGCATCGGCATCACCTGCGTGGGCACCGAGCGCGGTCTGGAGACGCGGCTCGTGCCCGCCAGGGGCTACGAGCTGGAGCTGGTGCCGGCCGTGCCGCTGCCAAGGGCGATCACTCCGAGCCTGCTCACCATGCCGGGGCGGCTGGCCGGGGCGATCAACGCCACGTCCGGCGTTCTCGACCGGGTCAAGGCCGACATCCTCGTCGGCTTCGGCGGCTACGTCGCGACGCCCGCCTACCTGGCGGCCAAGCGGCGCGGCCTGCCGATCGTGGTCCACGAGGCCAACCCGCGCCCCGGTCTGGCCAATCGGCTGGGCGCCCGGCTCACTGAGCACGTCTTCACCGGCTTCCCCGACGCCGCGCTGCCCCATGCCGAGTTCATCGGCACCCCGCTGCGCCGCGACATCGTCAACCTCGACCGGCTGTCGACCGGCGACAAGGCCCGCTCCTGGTTCGGCCTGGAGAACGACCGGCCCACGCTGCTGGTCTTCGGCGGCTCGCAGGGCGCCAGGTCGCTCAACCAGGCCGCGCTCGCCGCCGCGCCGGTGCTGCGCCGCGCGGGCGTTCAGGTGCTGCACGTGCTGGGCCCGAAGAACACCGTCGACCACGAGCCGCCGCCCGGCGACCCGCAATACGTCCTGCTGCCCTACGTCGACCGCATGGACCTCGCCTACGCGGCCGCCGACCTGGTGCTGTGTCGCAGCGGCGCGCTGACGTGCGCCGAGCTGACCGCGGTGGGGCTGCCGGCGGCGTACGTGCCGCTGCCGCACGGCAACGGCGAGCAGCGCATCAACGCCGAACGCATCGTCCGCGGCGGCGGCGGCCTGATGGTCGACGACGCCGAGCTGTCACCCGATTGGATCATCCACAACGTGCTGCCCCTCCTCCACGACCCCGAGCGGGTCGCGGCCATGTCGGAGGCCGCCTCCCGGCTGGGCCGCAAGGACGCCGATATCATGCTCGCCAGGAAAGTGTTGGAGATAGCCCGATGAGTCTCGTCAAGCTGGTCGATCCCGTCCGCCCCGAAGATCTGGGGCGGGTGCACTTCATCGGCATCGGCGGCGCGGGCATGTCCGGCATCGCCCGCATCCTGCTCAAGCGCGGCGTGCGGGTGTCGGGCAGCGACGCCCGCAGCTCCGAGCTGATCACCGAGCTGCGCGAGCTGGGCGCCATCATCCACATCGGGCACGCCGCCTCCCACATCAGGGACGTCGACACCGTGGTGGTCTCGACCGCCATCCGCGACTCCAACCCCGAGCTCGGCGAGGCGCTCAAGCAGGGGTTGCGGATCATCCCGCGGGCGGCCGCCCTGGCCTCCGTCATGGTCGGGCGCACCGCCGTGGCCATCGCGGGCACCCACGGCAAGACCACCACGACGTCGATGCTGACGGTGGCGCTGCAGAAGTGCGGCGCCGACCCGTCCTATTGCGTGGGCGGCCAGCTCGTCACCACGGGGCTCGGCGCCGACGACGGCCAGGGCAGCGTGTTCGTGGCGGAGGCCGACGAGAGCGACGGGTCCTTCCTCATGCTCGCCCCCGACATCGCCGTCGTGACCAACGTCGAGGCCGACCACCTCGACAACTACGGCGACCCCCGGGCCGTGCACGACAGCTTCGCCAGGTTCGCCGACCGGGTCGGCTCGCTGCTCATCGCCTGCGCCGACGACCCCGGCGCCGCGGAGCTGGCCCGCAAGGCGCGGGCGCGCGGGCTGCGGGTCAAGACCTACGGCGCGACGGGCGAGGACTACCGCGTGAGCGGCGTCCGGCCCGACGGGTTCGGGACCGTGTTCGAGATCGAGGGCAGGGGGGACGTGCGGCTGGCCGTCCCGGGCGCGCACAACGCGCTCAACGCCACGGCGGCGCTCGCCGTGGCCGACGAGCTGGGGTTGCCGTTCGAGGAGATCAGAGAGGGCCTGGGGGCCTTCACGGGGGCCAAGCGGCGCTTCGAGGCCAAGGGCGAGGCGGGCGGCGTCGCGGTGTTCGACAGCTACGCCCACCACCCGACCGAGCTGGCCGCGGACCTGAAGGCCGCCCGCGATGTGGTGGCCTCCTACTCCGGCACCGGGCGGGTCATCGCGATCTTCCAGCCGCACCTCTACTCGCGCACCCGGTTCTTCGCCGACGAGTTCGGGGCGGCGCTCGCGCTCGCCGACGAGGTCATCGTGCTCGACGTCTACGGCGCCAGGGAGGACCCGGAGCCGGGGGTGTCCGGGGCGATGGTGGCCTCGCGGGTGCCGCTGCCGCCCGAGCGGGTCTCGTACGCGCCGGATCGGGGCTCGGTGCCGGCGCTGGTGGCCGAGCGGGTGCGGCCCGGCGACATCGTGCTCACGATGGGCGCGGGCGACATCACGGAGCTCGGCCCGCAGATCGTGGCCCGCCTGTCCTGACTCCCGGGCGGCGCCACCTCGGCTCGTGGGCGAGTCTCCGCCCGGCCGCGAGGGCCGGGCCTTTCCCGGCCTCTGCGGGAGGGCGGGTCGCTGCCCGGCGGCGTCCCATCGTCCTGACCGGGGTCCTTGGGGGAGAGGAGGGCGCCTGGTCCTGCGGTCGGCGTTCGTCCAGCGGCAATTGGGCCCGATCCGCCTCTCTTCCCGCGAAGGATCTCAGTCCCGGACGGCGGATCCGCCTCTCTTCCCTCGAAGGACCTCAGCCCTGGACGGTGGGAGAGCGGCGGAGGCGCGTGAATAGGAGGGGCCCCGGACCGGCGGAGTGTGGCGCCGGGTGCAGGGTGGCGTCGCGCCTCGTCGGGGCCGCGTCGCTGGACGTGGGTGGTGTGCCCCCCGGCGACCGTGGCCGAGTCCCTTGGGGCGGGAAGCCGGGTGTCGTGGCGGATGCCGGGTGGTGTGGAGGAGGGACGGCCGCTCCTCTTCCCGAAGGGGCCCGAGCCCCGGACGGCGGGAGAGGGGCGGAGGCTCGTGAGCGGGCCGGGCCGGGCGGCGGGCCGGGCCGGGCCGGGCGGTCGGTTGGGCGTGGCGCGCGGTGTGGGGCCGCGCGTCGGCGTAGGTTCTGTGCCGAAGCATGGGAGGGCGATGAAGGCGCGGACGGCGTTCCTGGTGTTGCTCACGGCCGGGGTGGTGGGCACAGCCGCATGGCTGGTGTTCTTCTCACCCGTCCTGGGCGTGCGCTCGATCGAGATCGTGGGAAATCTCACAGTTCCGAGCGAACGCATCAAGCAGCAGGCCGGGGTGGCGGATCTGCACCCGCTCGCCACCGTCAACCTCGCCGACGTCCAGACCCGGGTCCTCGGCATCAGGCAGCTGGCCTCCGCCAAGGTGGACCGCGTCTGGCCGGGCACGCTCAAGATCGAGGTGGTCGAGCGCGAGCCCGTCGCCGCCGTCCCGGCGGGGGACAAGGTAGCGATCGTGGACAAACAGGGCGTGGTGATCGAGCTCAAGTCCGCGCTGCCGCCCATGCTGCCGCTGCTCAAGGTCGACCGCCCCGCCTCGGGCGACCCGGCCATGATGGCGGCCCTGCAGGTCATCCAGGCGCTTCCGGACGAGGTTGCCCCCAAGGTCAGAGAAGTGCGCGCGGGCACGGCCGAGGGCGTCACCCTGCTGCTTTCCGACGGCCGCAGCGTCGTCTGGGGCGGGCCCGACCGCCCGGAGGAGAAGGGCCGCATTCTGGCCTCACTGCTCAAACGGGAGAAGGCCAATGTGTACGACGTCAGCTCCCCGGACGTGGTGACCCTGAAGTGATCAAGAGTGTCAGGGTCTGGCAAGTCCGCGGCAAGGGCATCGCCGAGCCTGTGCGAGGTGGGGGTCGCGGCGTGAGAGCCTAAAGTCGGAGGTGGGCATTGGAGTGCCCCGACCAGGCGCGACTTCGGAGCGAAACGGACAGCCCGCGACACGCCGGACGTGCTTGCGGCGAGGTTAGTTGACCCGCCAGGCAGGGGACTCCTACTGTCCGTATCAATCCTCAGGTTGACATAAATCTAAATCTCAACCTGAGGTTGAGAGTTACCCGAACTGACAAAAAGCGGAGACAATCCGCACCGAAATGGCAAGTCAACGAGCGGAAAGGCCCCTCGTCGTGGCAGCACCGCAGAACTACCTCGCGGTCATCAAGGTCGTCGGCATCGGCGGCGGCGGAGTGAACGCCGTCAACCGGATGATCGAGGAGGGACTCAAGGGCGTCGAGTTCATCGCCATCAACACCGACGCCCAGGCGCTGCTGATGAGTGACGCCGATGTGAAACTCGACGTGGGCCGTGAGCTCACGCGCGGACTGGGCGCGGGCGCCAACCCCGACGTCGGGCGCAAGGCGGCCGAGGACCACCGTGAGGAGATCGAGGAGGTCCTCAAGGGGGCCGACATGGTCTTCGTCACGGCGGGCGAGGGCGGCGGCACCGGCACCGGCGGCGCGCCGGTGGTCGCCAACATCGCCAGGTCGCTCGGCGCGCTCACCATCGGTGTCGTGACCAGGCCGTTCAGCTTCGAGGGCCGCCGCAGGGCCATGCAGGCCGAGGCGGGCATCGAGACGCTGCGCGACGAGGTCGACACGCTGATCGTGATCCCGAACGACCGGCTGCTGTCGATCTCCGACCGGCAGGTGAGCGTGCTCGACGCCTTCAAGGCGGCCGACCAGGTGCTGCTGTCCGGTGTCCAGGGCATCACCGACCTCATCACCACTCCCGGTCTGATCAATCTCGACTTCGCCGACGTCAAGTCGGTCATGTCCGGCGCCGGCTCGGCGCTCATGGGCATCGGCCACGCCCGCGGCGACGACCGTTCTGTGGCGGCCGCCGAGATGGCGGTCTCCAGCCCGCTGCTGGAGGCCAGCATCGACGGCGCCCACGGCGTGCTGCTGTCCATCGCGGGCGGCTCCGACCTCGGCCTGTTCGAGATCAACGAGGCGGCCCAGCTCGTCTCCATGGCCGCCGCGCCCGACGCCAACATCATCTTCGGCACGGTCATCGACGACGCGCTCGGCGACGAGGTGCGCGTGACGGTGATCGCGGCCGGTTTCGACGACGTGCCCGGCCCGTCGGCGAAGGAGGTGCCGCGGCCCGTGAGCCGTCCCGCGGCGCAGGCGCCCGCGCCGCCGGTGTCCTCGCCCGTGCGGCCGAACGTCCCGCAGTCGCCCAGTGTGAAGCCCGAGCAGCCCGCACTGCGCCCTGAGCCGCGCGCTGAGGTGCGTTCCGAGCCCCGCCCCGACTTCCGGCCCGAGCCGCGCCCTGAGCCCCGTCCTGAGCCGCGTGCGGAGTTCAGGCCGGAGCCGCGGGCCGAGATCCGTCCGGAGCCGCGGGCCGAGTTCAGGCCCGAGCCCCGTCCCGAGCCGGTGCGTTCCGTGGAGCCGGTGCAGGCCGCCGCCGAGCGGGACGACGAGCGCGTGGCCGACGAGCCGTCCGGCCCCGTCTCGATCCCCCGGCCCGCTCCCGAGCCCGCCAACCCGCCCACGCCCATCACCTCCCGCATGTCGGAGCCGACCAAACGTCCCCGCGTGGTCTTCGAGGAGCAGGAAGAGGAGCTCGACGTTCCCGACTTCCTCAAGTAGCACGGGCGTCCCACGCCGCTCCCCCACGGTCACGGGAGCGGCGCCGTCATGTGCGCCGGGGGCTGTGGCGGGAACGCCGGTATCGAGAGGGGAGTCACGTGAGAAGGGACGAGATCGCGGCCGGGCTCGCCGAGGTCGACGCGCGCATCACGGCCGCCTGTCACGCAGTCGGCCGCGACCGCGGCGAGGTCACGCTGATCGCCGTCACCAAGACCAGACCCGCCGAGGACGTGCGGATCCTGGCCGAGCTGGGCGTGCGCGACATCGGCGAGAACCGCGACCAGGAGGCCGCCCCCAAGGCCCGCGAGCTTGCCGGGCTCCCGCTTACCTGGCACTTCGTCGGCCAGCTCCAGACCAACAAAGTCCGCTCCGTCGTCGGGTACGCCGACGTGATCCACTCCGTCGACCGCCTCCGGCTGGTGGAGGCGATCAGCAGGGAGGCGGTCCGCCAGGGCCGCAAGGTCGGCTGCCTGGTGCAGGTGGCGCTGGACGACGACCCGGCCAGGGGCGGCGCGCGGCCCGCCGACGTGCTCGAGCTCGCCGACGAGGTGGCGCTCGCCGAGGGCGTGTGGCTGGGCGGCGTCATGGCGGTGGCGCCGCTGGGCGAGGACCCCGCCAAGGCGTTCGCCAGGCTCCGCGACATCGCCACGCGCCTGCAGGAGCAGCACCCCCGTGCCACGATGGTCTCCGCCGGGATGAGTGAGGACTTGACGGAGGCGATCGCGTATGGTGCGACACACGTACGGGTCGGTACGGCGTTGCTCGGTGGTCGCAAGCCCTTCGTCAGGTAATGTCCCCTCAAGTGGGTCTCCAGGCCCATGATCAGGTAGAGGTCGATCGGCGGTGAGCTCCAAGGGGGTACGGCCACCGCCTCGGAGCCCGGCGCCGGGCCCCGAGCGAGGGCGACCATGAGCAGGAGGACGACGTAGCGATGGCCGGCGCGATGCGCAAGATGGCGGTCTACCTCGGTCTCGTGGAGGACGACCGCTACGAGAGATACGACACCTACCCGGACGACTACGCCTACGAGGACGAGGTGCAGCGGACCGGCGAGGAACGCCCCGTCGCGGTCCAGGACCGCGACGACGAGCCCGACTCCGCGGTGCCCGCGCCCAGGCCCGCCACGACGATCCTGGAGCGGCGGACGACCGATCTGGCCCGCATCACCACGCTCCACCCTCGCACGTACAACGAGGCTCGCACCATCGGAGAGCACTTCCGCGACGGCACCCCGGTCATCATGAATCTGACAGAGATGGTTGACAGCGACGCCAAGCGGCTTGTCGATTTCGCGGCAGGTCTCGTCTTTGGCCTACACGGCAGCATCGAACGTGTTACCAACAAGGTGTTCCTGTTGTCCCCTGCCAATGTCGAGGTGACTGCCGAGGACAAGGCCCGAATCGCGGAACGCGGGTTCTTCAATCAGAGTTAGAGTCTCTGTATGTCTATCGCACCCAACCAGGTCTCGCCGAGACCGGGAGGGCTCATCAGAAGTGGAGGCGTGGCCGGGCCGTGGCGATCGTCGGTCAGATCTTGGTCGTTGTCCTGTCTCTCTACTTGGTGCTGCTCATCGGCAGGATGATCTTTGAGACGGTGCAGGCGTTCGCCCGCCAGTGGAGCCCTTCGGGCGTCATCCTGGTGCTGGCGGAGGCCACATACACCGCAACAGACCCACCACTCAAGTTCCTCCGCCGTTTCATTCCTCCGCTCCGGTTGGGTACGGTGGCCTTTGACCTAAGCTTCACTGTCCTGTTCATCGTGGTCCTGATCTTGATCCAGATCGCAGGGGTGCTGCGATGACCGGGCACGGTGGGGCGCCGGTCGTGATCCAACTCGTGTCCGCGCTGAAGTGATTCGGATTACCGTCCCTCCGGACAGACTCCAAAGCGCGCCAAGGAGACCAAAAAATGCCGCTGACGCCCGCTGATGTGCGGAACAAGCAGTTCAGTACCACCCGGTTGCGACCGGGCTACGACGAGGAAGAGGTCGACGCCTTCCTCGACGAGGTGGAGGCTGAGCTCGACCGTCTGATCCAAGAGAACGAAGAGCTCCGCGCCAAGCTGGCCGAGTGCCTGCGCGGGAAGGTGCCGGGCGGCATGAACATGCCCATGGCCTCCGCCCCGGTCCAGGAGCAGCCCAAGCCCGAGATGATGGCGCCGCCGCAGCCGGAGCCCATGCGGGCACCCGAGCCGCCGCCGGTGCAGCAGCCGGTCCCCGTGGCCATGAACATGCCTCCCGCCGAGGACAACATGGACACCGCGGCCCGCGTGCTCGCGCTCGCCCAGCAGACCGCCGACCAGGCGATCGCCGACGCCCGCCGGGAGGCGGACGAGACGGTCACCCGCGCCCGCCGCGAGGCCGACGAGATCCTCACCAAGGCGCGCCGCCAGGCCGAGCAGGTCATCGGCGACGCCCGCGCCCGCGCCGAGACGCTCGAGCGCGACGCGCAGGAGCGCCACCGCCAGGCGATGGGCTCGCTGGTGCAGACCCGCGACGAGCTCGAGCGCAAGGTCGAGGAGCTGCGCAGCTTCGAGCGCGAATACCGCAGCAGGCTCAAGCTCTACCTGGAGAACCAGCTGGCCGAGCTCAACGTGTCCGCCGAGGGCAGCGGTGGGTTCCCGGTCATGTCCGGTGGCCCGCAGGGTCAGGCTCCCGCCATGTCGCACGCCGTCCAGGGCGGTCAGCAGCCTCTGCCCGGCAGCCCCAACCCGTTCGGCGGCGAGGGTCCGCAGGGCGCCTTCCCCGGCGGTGACGGTTCGCACAACGACCGCCGGTAAAGTAACGGGTCACTAGGACCTGTCACTCGAAAGAGCCCTCTGTGATCCTTATCAGTGCTGGTTTGGTGCTCGCGGCGGTCGTGCTGCTGATCGCGGGCTTCGTACTGGCGAAGCCGTTCCTGATCATGTGGTCCATCGTGGTCAGCGTCCTGTCCGCGCTGTTCCTGGTGATCGGGGCTTTCCTGCGGCGTCACGAGCTGTTCCCCGGTGGGCGGGCCGCTGCGCCGGCCACCCCTCCGGCAGGGCTCATGCCGCCCGGCTTGCCGTACAACCAGACCGGTCCTGTGGCTCACCAGCCCCCACCCCAGACGCGTCCGCATCCGCCGCAGCGGACGGTGACCGCACCTGCCGTCACCGCCCCGCGCCGCCCCCCGGCAGGCGGCGTCGCGCCGGACGCGATCGTGCTGGTGATCCCCGGACGCAAGCGCTACCACGTGGCCGGCTGCCGGCAGCTGGCCGGCAGGGAGCACGAGGAGCTCACTTACGAGGAGGCACGCGAGGAGGGCTTCACGCCCTGCACGACGTGTCTTCCTGACGCAGCGCTCGGCGGACGGCAGCTGCCGCCTGCCGCCGACCCCGAGCCCGCTGCGGCACCCGGCTCCGCGTTCGCCGCGGAGAGCCGGGCGGAGACCTCCGCGGAGACCCGCGACGTACGTCCGCCGGTCGCCCTGCCGAAGCCCGACACCGAGGCTTCCACCCCCAGCCCGGAGTCCGCCGCCCACGAGGAAGGCGCCACCGGGTGGTTCGGCCGGCCGGCCACTGCAGCAACCGGCCAGGCCAAGGCCCCCTCCGCCGCCGTCCCCGAATCGGAGGACGAGCAGGGGGAGACACAGACTTCCATTTTCCGGCCGCCGCCGTACGCGCTCAGGTCCGAATCGGCGCCGTCGCCGTCGAGCGCACCGGGCCGGCCGCCGGCCGGCGAGCCGTCGCAGGGGGCAGGCACGACGCCGCCCCCGGGCAAGACCTCGGAGCCGTCCGGTAAGACCTCCCGACCCGCCGGTGAGCGCTCCCGGCCGGAGGACGAGACCGCTGCTCCGCCCACTGGCGAGCCTTCCCAGGGCAAGACAGAGCCCGCCGCCGGCAAGGCCGGGCCTTCCACAGGCGCGGGCGCGACCCCCACGGGCAAGAGCGGGCCTTCCGGAGGCACGGGCGCGACCCCCACAGGCAAGAGCGCGACATCCGCTTCCTCCTCGTCCTCGGACGAGACCGACCCTTCCCTGGATCGGCCCGGACAGGGCGGCGCGGCCTCCGAGGGCGTGACCGAGCCGTCCTTGCGCAGGCCCGGGCAGAGCGCGCCGACCGGCGGTCAGGCCAGGCCGGCCGGCGGCCAGGGCCGACCTGCTGCCGGCCGCACCGGGCAGCCGGGAAGCCCGGCCGCGGATCGGGCTGAGACGTCCACCGGCACGTCCGGACCGTCGGCGTCCAAGTCCGCGACGCCCGCCGGGAGGCCCGGCGCGAGCGAGGGCGAGTCCGGCGAGTCGCCCACCGGCACTTCGGGGAGACCCGCGCAGTCCGGCAGGTCCGCCGCATCCGATCGTCCTGCCGCCTCCGGCCGTCCTGCCGCCTCCGGTCGGCCCGCCGCGTCTGCTCGGCCTCCTGCTTCAGATCGGCCCGCCGCCTCTGGTCGGCCAGGGCCGTCGGGTGGGCCGGGGCAGGGCGTGAGCGCCGCCGACGAGGACGACGCCTCCGGCCCGAGCACAGCTCCGCAGCCGCGCGTGCCCTCTTCCGCGGTGCCGTCCCGCCCAGGGGGTCCGGGGGCGTCGGGTGGGTCCGCCGTGCCGCCCCAGCGTCCCTCCGGAGCGCCCACGACGTTCGCGGCGGTGAAGCCGGAGGAGGAAGTGGTGCTGGAACGCCCCGCATCCTCGGCCGAGTCGCAGGCCAAGCCCAAGGGGCCGCTGCCCACGGGGCCCGGCGCCCCCGGAAGGCCCTCGCCGGACCGGCCGTCCGGTACGGGCACGGCTCCCAGGCCGGGATCCGGTACGGGCACGGCTGCCAGATCGGGAACATCCGGCACCGGCTCCGGGCCGGTCGCGCCCGGCGTTGGCCCGAAGCGTGAAGCGCCCGGCGCAGGTCCGAAGGGCGAGGCGCCCGGCGCGGCCCCGAAGACCGAGGTGTCGAAGGGGGGCGACGAGCCCACCGGCACCAAGTCCACCGGTGCGGGGACCAAGGGTGAGCGTCCCGGCATCGTGAAGGTCATCGTCGGCACCCGCCGCTACCACAGCACCGCCTGCCCGCTGATCAAGGGCGCGGGCGAGAGCGGCGTGGAGACGATGACGATCGCCGCGGCTGAGGCGGCCGGGTTGACGAGCTGCTCGGTCTGCCAGCACGACCGCGAGACGGTCGGCTGAGACGAACGCTTCCGGCCGGGCAACGCGTTCCGTGCGCCCGCCGCGGACGGCCACAGGCCCTCGGCCCGAGTCCGGGGTGGTTGTCCTGCGACGGCGGTGTCCCGGGGTGGTTGTCCTGCGAGGGCGGCATCCCGGGGTGGTTGTCCCGCCCGGGCGGCGTCTGGGCCGGTTTGCGCAACCTCCCAGGAAGCGGCCGTCATGGGTCTGAGCACCGTCAAAGGGCTGCGCGGCGCACCCCTCAGCCCCGTGCGGGCCGTCCTTGACCGTCGGAGCCTCTGCGGCTCGGACAGGGGCAGAGGAGCGGGCAGGGGTGTGGCTTGCCGGCGATGAGGGACGGGCGGGCGGTGCCGGGAGGGCTGGTGCTCCAAGTCGCGGACGGCGGGGTTCTCGCTGGTAGAACGACACGTGGGAGCTGTTGGTGGTGCGTGTGTGGCGGGAAGATTGTTTGATGATCTGCTGGTGGGAAAGCTGAAGAAGGCCCGCTTATCGATATTCCCGACCCCAGCGGGTGGCGTGATGATGAATGTGGATTTCGAGCTGTGCTGTCCTGTCAGCACCGACCTGGGGCACATCCGGGATCTGGTGCGGATCCACGGTGAACGTGGCGGGCTGCGTGGTGAGCGGCTGGAGGACCTGGTGCTGGCGGTCAACGAGGCCGTCACCAATGTGCTGGACCATGGCGGCGCGGCAGGGCTGATCACCGCCCGCGGCCACTCCGGAGGGTTCACCGTGGAGGTAGCCGACGTCGCCGGCCGGCTGACGGCCGAGCAGGTGGCCTCCGCCCGAGTCGACCCGACCGGCTCCCATGGGTTCGGCCTGTGGGTGATCCAGCATCTGTGTGACGAGGTCACCGTGGTGCGGACGGACACGGGGTCGCTGTTGCGCATGCACATGCGCCTCTGCTCGGCGAACGGTGTAGGGCTGGACCGGCGCGTCACGCGCGGAGGTCAGGAGACACAGTCTGCCGCCTGAGCAGCGACGTGCGAGCGTGTGGCATCGCAGCGGGTATCGGTATCGACACAGTGGGCTTAGGGTGCGTGCATGGGCGTCTTCGGGCGACAACAGCCTTCGCATCGCCCGGCGAGGGCGGTGACCGCGTTGGTGACTCTGACGCATCAGCATCTTCCCGGCATGAGCGTGATCGCCGTCGCCGGCGAGGTCGATCGCACCAACAGCGCCCAGCTGGCCGACTACATCGAGCGCATCCGCAGGCCTGGCGACCACATGGTGTTCGACCTCGCCGAACTGACCTTCCTGGACAGCTCCGGGCTACGCGCCCTGCTGCTCTGCGCCCAGGAGTGCGGCGCCGACGGCGTCGGCCTGCACCTGGCCGCCGCCCAGGGAGCACCCGCGCGCCTGCTCACCATCACCGGCGTGGACCGGCAGGTCCCCATGCACGCCACCGTGGAGGAGGCCATCACCGCCGTCCTGGCGACCCGCGGCAAGTGATCTGCACGACTTGTGGGCGCCGCGGCGCCGACAAAGTCCCGAGGTGGGGCCGGCGCCGGCGGGTTCCTTCACACGCTCACCGTCACGGGCCGAGCGCTCAGGACAGCTCGTCCCAGAGGGCGCCCGGGATCGGGTGGGCCAGGGACTGAAGGTTGGCGGTGACGTGCCCGGGGGCGTGGGCGCCGACGAGGACAGTGGTCACGGCCGGGTGGCGTAGCGGGAACTGGAGCGCCGCGGCCGGCAAGGGGACGCCGTGGCGGACGCAGGCCGCGGCATACGTGTGCGCCTCGGCGGGCGCGTCCTCGGGCGGCCGGTCAGTGGCCAGCACGCCGCGGTGGAACAGACTGGCGGCGATGACCGGGATGCCGCGATCCAGGCAGAGCGGGAGCAGCTCGGCGAAGGCCGTGCGGCGCAGGAGCGTGACCTGGTTGGCGGCCAGCAGCAGGTCGAGGTCCGTGTGCTTGACGAAGTCCACCAGCATGGGGGACTGGTTCATGCCCACCCCGATCCAGCGCACCACCCCCTGCGAACGCAGCTCCGCCAGCGCCGCATAGGCCTCGTCGAGCGCCTGCGGCCAGTGGCGGTCGGGGTCGTGGATGAAGAGGATGTCCACCCGGTCGAGGCCCAGCCGGTCGAGGGACTCCGAGACGCTGCGCAGGACCCCGTCGCGGCTGAAGTCCCACTCGATGTGCCGGTCGCCGGGCACGGCGAAGCCGCCGTTGTCGCCGGGGCCCGGCCGCACCACGCGGCCGACCTTGGTCGACAGAATGAACTCCGACCGGGGCCGCCCGCGCAGCGCCCGGCCCATGCGCTGCTCCGACAGGCCCAGCCCGTAGAAGGGGGCGGTGTCGAAGTAGCGGACCCCGGCCCCCCATGCCGTGTCCATCACCGCCTCGGCCTGCGCGTCGGAGACCGGGTGGAGGTAGTTGCCGAGCGGGCCCCCGCCGAGACCCACCCGGGGGAGGGCGACGGCGCGGGTCACACTGGCTCCAGGTGCAGCCAGACGGTGACGACCTCGGACACGGCCTCCAGGTGGTGGTCCTCGCCGGCCTCCACGATGAGCACGTCTCCCGCGGCGAAGTCGTACTCATGGTGGCGCTCACTTGGCCCTCGCTGGTCACGCAGGCTGCCGCTCTCGGGCCCAGGCGTTGGCCGCTCCGAGACCTCCCCGTCGATATGGATCTTCCCGGTGCCGGAGAGGATGAGGAAGATCTCCGGATCGGGGTGGGTGTGGCGGCCCGAGGCGTGGCTCACCTGGCCGGGCGGGAGCGTCGAGACCCCGCCCGACGCCACGCGGAACCCGGGCAGCGACACTCCGCCGCCCATGTCCGCCAGCGTGCTCCTACGCATGGACGTCAGCCTCCTTGGCGGCTTGGTCGATGGCGGTCAGCTCCTCGTCGGTGAAGTCGAGGCGGTCCACGGCGGCCACGTTGGCCTCCAGTTGTTCCGGGCTGGAGGCGCCGACCAGGACGGAGGTGATGCGGG
>NZ_VJYI01000008.1 GCF_008065375.1 Nonomuraea sp. SYSU D8015 | reverse complement strand
TGTGCCGCCTGCCTCGAAGTCGAGGTAGTCGATGTTGGGCAGGCCGCCCGAGGTGGTCGGGTTGAGCCGGATGGTGTTGCTGCCCGCGTTCACCGACACGGTCAGGGTCTTGGTGACCCAGGTGTTCCACGCGCCGGTGCCCTCGTAGGAGACGCTTTGGACGGTGGAGCCGTTGACGATCAGGGCGGCGGGCCGGGCGCTCGTGGTCCCGTTGGCGAAGCGCACGCCGAGCGTGGCCGTGCCGGCTGCGCCGGCGTTGACGGTGAACTGGGCGTGGGCCCCGGTGGCGTTGTTGCCGTTGCAGAACCCGCTGCCGGAGTACCCGGAGTGGTTGCTGTCGATGGTGCCGGTGCAGACCGCGGGCGAGGTCTCCGCCTCGTAGCGCGTCGGCGCGGCATGCGCGGCGGGTTGTGACAGGGCGACGAATGTGCCGGCTAACAGGCCGGCGCACGCGAGGGCGGCTTTCAGGCGCATCATCGTTCTCCTGTGGTGTGGGTACGGCGGCGCGGGCGCATGTTGAGGCGCCGGGACGCCGCGTACGAGGTCGCCTTGTGTGTCGTTGCCCGGGCGAAGCATGGAAACATCGATGAAACCGACGCCACAGTAGGAAAGCGCTTTCCTCGCGTCAACTGCCTATGAAACTTTCATGACCGAGCGGGGACGGGGATCGGCCGGGCCCTGGAGTTGAGCGATCGCTTGAATCGGCTTATGGTTGTTTGAGCAGTTGCTCAAGACGGATGTCGGGGGTCGGGTCATGCCTGCTGCGGTCGTGGTCGGTGGGGGGATCGGAGGGCTGGCGGCGGCGATCGGGCTGCGCCGGATCGGGTGGCAGGTGACCGTGCTGGAGCGCGGCGGGGCGTTCAGCGAGATCGGGGCGGGGCTGGCGCTCTGGCCGAACGCCATGCGTGCGCTGGCCGCGCTCGGCCTGGCCGAGCGGGTACGGGAGATCGCCGGGGTGGAGAGCGTGGGCGGGGTGCGGGACCAGTCCGGGCGGTGGCTGTCGAGGACGGACAATGCCGAGGTCGCGCGGCGGCACGGGTGGCCGTTGCTCATGGTGCACCGGGCCGAGTTGCTGCGGGAGCTGATGGCGGCGTTGCCAGGGGAGCTTCTGCGCGCGGACAGCGAGGTGCTGGACGTGCGGCCGGACGGTGACGGGGTGGTGGTCGAGCACCGGGGCGGGCGGGTGCGGGCCGACCTCGTGGTGGGGGCCGACGGGGTACGCAGCCGGATGCGGCGGCAGGGCTGGCCGGAGGCGGAGGCGCCCCGGTATGCGGGGTGCACGGCGTGGCGGATGGTGACCGAGCCGCTGGGCGGGCGTGGAGCTGAGGGGGCGCTGTTCTGGGGGAGGGGTGAGCGGATCGGGTTCGCGGCCTTGCCCGGTGGGCGGTTCTACTGCTTCGCGGCCGCCCGAGTGCCCGAAGGGGGAGCGGAGGACCCGTATGCCGAGGTCGTGCGCAGGTTCGGTGGGTGGCCCGATCCCGTCCCCGAGATGCTGGCGGCCGTGCCGCCGGACGCCGTGATGCGACACGACGTGTACGAGACGCCGCCGCTGGCCTCGTACGTCCGCGGAAGGGTCGCGCTGGTGGGGGACGCGGCGCACGCGATGGAACCGACGCTGGGGCAGGGGGCGGGCACGGCGCTGGAGGACGCGGTCACGCTCGCCGCCTGCCTGCGGGCGGAGCCGGACGTGGACGCGGCGCTCGCGCGATACGACCGGGTGCGGAGGCCACGCACGCAGGCGATCGCGCGCCGGTCGGCCCGGCTGGGTGCGGCCGGCCTGGTGGCGTGGGCGCCGGGGGCGTGGTTACGGAACCTGGCCGCCCGGCTGGTGCCGCCCGGGGTGCTGTTGCGGTCGATGGATCCCGTTCTCGGGTGGACGCCGCCGGAGCTGCGCGAGCAGCGGGGCAGATCGGCTCCCAGGCCGGGCGGGCAGGCGCGGACCGATTCGGGGGAGGGAGGCGGGACCGGATCCGGTGGAGGGGCGCGGACCGATTCGGGTGGGCGCGACAGGGCCGGGTCGGGTGGAGGCGCGGGGGGCAGTCGGGGGCGCGGGAGGAGGGCCGGTGCCTGACTGGACGTACCAGCCGCTGCGGGGGATCGCGGGGGCGCTGCTGGGCGTGCGGCGGTCGCAGCGGGCCGCGCTGCGGGTGCTGGCCTGGACGGGGTCGTTGCCCGGCGGCGGGTGGGCGGTCGCACGGCTGCTCGGGCACCGGCATCCGCCGCCGCACCTGGCGGGGACGGCGGGCGGTGTCGCGGTACGCAGCCGGTTGGGTGCGGCGGTGCCGCCGGGGGTGGCGCGGGACGCCGTGCGGGCGCTGCCGCCGCTGGGGGCGGGGTTCATCCTGGTGGAGCCGGTCGCCGGGCTCGCGGAGGTGCCGCTGGTACGGGAGGCGGCGGCGGACAGGCGGGTGCCGGTGCTGGCCCGCGCCGCCGATCCGGCCGTCGCCGCCGCCCTGGCACCGTACGTGGACGCCGTCCTGCCGGCGGACGGCGGGGACGGGGACGGGCGGGCGCACGAGCCGGACCTCGTCCATCCCGCCTCCACATCCGTGCAGACAGCGGCCCGCATCCTCGCGAACCCCGGCAAATCCGTGCTCGCCACGCCGGCACTGCTGATCGAGGCGGGGCCGGGGTGGTTCGGGCGCGTGGTGGAGGCGGCGACCCCCACCGGGCCCCCGTCCTCCCTGCGGGACGTCGGCCTCGATCCCCGCCGGTGGCCCGCCTGGTGGTGGGGAATGGTCGTCGGGGCCGTCATCGCGGTCGCCGGACTGGTGGCCGCCGCGGTCGCGCTCGGGCCGGTGCTGCTCTGGTACGACCGCGCCTTCCTCGACATGGACCGGGAGGCGCTGCACGCCGTCAACCACCACCTGGTGCACTTCCTGCGGCACGACCGGATCACGCTGGCGGGCACGATGGTGGCCACCGGCGTCCTCTACGTGGGTCTGTCCGCCGGCGGCATGCGGCGCGGATGGCCGTGGGCGCGCGAGGCGTACCTGGTCTCGGGGTGCCTCGGGTTCGCCGCCGTGCTCTACCTCTTCGCGCACGGGTACGTGGAGCCGCTGCACACGGCGCTGGCCGTCGGGCTCTTCCCCGTGTTCGTGGCCGCGGCGCGGCGGCCGGCGGAGAGCCCGCGGTGGACGTATCGTCCGGAAGGGCCCGAACGTGAACGCCGCCGGGCGCTCACCGGCCAGCTCCTCATGGTGATCACCGGGATCGGGCTGTTCGCGGGCGGCGTGGCGGTGTCGGTCGTCGGCCTCACCGGCGTTTTCGTCGCGAGCGACCTGGCGTTTCTGGGGACCGGGCCGGAGGCGTTGCGGGCGGCCAACGCGCGGTTGCTGCCGTTCATCGCTCACGACAGGGCCGGGTTCGGCGGGGCGCTGATGGCGGCCGCTGCGGCGATCACGCTGCTGAGCGCATGG
This sequence comes from Nonomuraea sp. SYSU D8015, assembly GCF_008065375.1. Lineage (GTDB taxonomy): Bacteria > Actinomycetota > Actinomycetes > Streptosporangiales > Streptosporangiaceae > Nonomuraea. The sequence goes on along the minus strand of NZ_VJYI01000008.1, from coordinate 432,697 downwards.
GGGTGGCGGCGTGGCGAGTCGTGGGTGTGGTGGGCGCTGGCGGTGGCCGCCGTCGCCGGGTTCGCGCCCGCGGTCGTCGCGCACCTGGCCATCGGGTACGTCGACCTCGGGCACCTCGCGCCGGTCTTCCTCGGGATGGCGCTCACGGCGATCGCCTTGACGCTCTCACGCCCGTACTTGTGTGCCCGATGAGACCCGGCAGCGCCTGATCGACGGCGATGCTTTTGTACCGCTGCATCGGCGGCCGGCCCAAGACAGGACAATGGTCCGCGTCGATCTTGACCTAGGGGAAGGCGGCCCATGTCCCGATGGCGTTACCTTCGGTGGTGGCTGGGCGCGCTGCTGGTGTGCGTCCTGAGCTTCCTGTCCCTGTGGCTGCCGGAGCTCTTCGAGGGCGATGGCGCGGTCGGCTGCGCCGGTTACGGCCCTCTTCCGTCACGCCTGGCTGACCTGTGGTCCGACCTGCATGAGACGTGGCTTCGTCTGCGGCAGACCTGGGCGGATACGTATATGAGCGGTCTGGTCCTGAACGGCCTGCCGTCGCTGAGCGTCCTCCTCTCGGGCCTGGTGTCCGCCTGGGCGGGGCGGCGGGCCGGGACGGTGGTCGGGGTGGTGGCCGTCCTGGTCGTCGGCGTGGTGGCGCTGGACTGGGTGTTCTACGCGTTCTCGTACTTCCTGCTGCTCGGCTGTGCGGGGTGGGAGGGGAGGGTCCCGTGGATGCTGTGGCGTCTGCTGCAGGTGTTCGGCTACGGGAGTGCTGTCGTGCTGTTGGTCGTGGGCATCCGGGCTCGTCGTGAGCGGGGTCCGGGTACGTACGCAGGCACTCCGGAATAGCGGCTCCGGGCGGCCTACCTGCCGGCCGTACGTCCCGAGGTGCGCCCGGCCAGCCTGAACCCGCGCCAGATGGGGTAGCCGACAGCGGTGAGCGCGGTGAACAGGGGCGCCGCGTGCCCGAAGACCACTTCGGCGAGGAGGTAGTCCAGCACGAGCGCCAGCACCGTGACGGCGGTCGCCCACCCGGGCGGTGGCGGGACGTCGAACCGCGCTTCCGCCCAAGGAGTGCGTTTCCACGGCTTCGCCACCGACAGCCACGCCTGGAAGGCGATGGCCGAGGCCATGAGCGCCGTGGCGGCCAGGAGGGCGGGGTCGGTGGCGCGCCGCCCCTCGGCCAGTGCGGTCAGGCTCGGGCTGAGCAGGAAGATGGCCGCGTAGAGCTGGGTCATCGTGATGGCGAACTTCGTCAGCACCCACCAGTAGCGGAAGAAGCCCCATCTGGTCATCGCCGCCAGCATGATTCCGGTGAGGATGGCGGCGTTGGCGAGGTGGAGCAGCACGTGGGTGTCGAGCAGGTGTGCCATCTCGTAGCCGGTGCGGTCGCCGGTCAGCATGCTGTGGGCGGTGAGGGCCAGCAGGGCGAGCGCCTGGCTCATCCAGCCGACCGACGTCACGGTGTGCAGCCAGACGAGCAGGTTGCGCGAGGACGGTGCCATCGGCCCTCCTGGTGAAGACTGTCTACATATAGGCAGCCTACATATTGTTCGAGGGTGCGAGGCAGTGACGGTGTGGTCTGAAATCTGCCGGTGTTTGCTGTTTCGTCGCTGCTTGGCTGGTCGTCCATAGTTCGCTCGCTTCTTCTCGAAGGGGACCATGTCGACGACAACGCTGACTCAGCCGCGCCCGCCGCTCCTCAACTGGCTCGCCGTCATCTCGATCACGCTGGGCATCTTCGCCATCGTCACCAGCGAGATCCTGCCCATCGGCCTGCTGACCACCATCGGCGCCGAGTTCGCGATCTCCGACGGCACGGCCGGGCTGACCATGACCCTGCCCGGCGTCGTCGCAGCCATCGCCGCGCCCGCCGTGACGCTGGCCACCGCCCGGCTGGATCGCCGGGTGATGCTGTGCGTGCTCATGGGGGTGCTCGCCGCCGCCGACGTGCTGGCGGCCGTCGCCGGCTCCTACTGGGTCGTGCTGGTCTCCCGGGTTCTCGTCGGGCTCACCATCGGGGGTTTCTGGTCGATCGGGGCGGGACTGGCCGGACGCCTGGTGCCGCCGTCGTCCGTCGGGGCCGCCACCGCCGTGATCTTCTCGGCCGTGCCGCTGGGGTCCGTGCTCGGCGTACCGGTCGGAACCTTCGTCGGGCACCTCGCCGGCTGGCGCACCGCGTTCCTCGGCCTGGCCGCGCTGGCGATGCTGGTCCTGGTCGCGCTGCTGATCGTGCTGCCGCCGCTGCCGGCCCGCCAGGTCACCAGCCCCCACGTGCTGCTCGGCCTCCTGCGTGACCGGGGAACCCGCATCGCGCTGCTGGCCACCTTCCTCGTCGTGCTGGCGCACTTCGGCACCTACACCTACGTCACACCGTTCCTCGAGCACGTCACCGGCCTGCCGCCGGCGGCCGTCGGCGCCGTCCTGCTGGCGTACGGGATCGCCGGGATCGCGGGCAACTTCCTGGCGGGCAAGGCCGTCGGCGCCCGGCCGCGGCAGGCCTTCGTGGTCTGCGGTTGCTTGATCGCGGTCACCACGTTGCTGTTGCCCGTGGCCGGCACCACGGTCGCCGGGGCCGTCGGGTTGCTCGTGCTCTGGGGACTGGCCTATGGCGGGGTGCCGGTCTGCTCCCAGGCGTTGTTCCTCGATGCCGCACCCCGTGCGCCGGAAGCGGCCACGGTGGTCTTCACCTCCTCGTTCCAGGCGACCTTCGCCCTTGGGGCGCTCGCCGGCGGCGCCGTCGTCGACGCCTTCTCGGTGTCCGCCGTGATGATCTGCGGCGGGCTGACGGCGCTGCTCATGGCGGCGTCCCTCTGGTCGCTCACTCCGGCGTCCGGCCGGTCGCGGGCCGGAGCGACGGCGCGATGACGCTCTCGATGAGGGGGGCTGGCTCAGCGTGGGGCGACCCAGGTGGCGACGTCCACGTCGCGCGGGTTCACCAGCTCGGAGAGCACGACCGAGGACGTCGTCTCGCCGAGCGTGCCGAGCTCCTCCAGCACCTCTTCCAGGTGGCGGGCGTCCCGTACGGCGATCGCGAGCTCATAGCAGTTGTGGCCGGTCACGTGGACGCAGGACAACACGTGGGCGGTCGACAGCAGGCGTTCGCGCAGGCGGTTCGCATCTTTCCTGGAGCGGTGGTGAGGGCGCAGGGCGACCCTGGCCTGCAGGCCCAGCCCGAGGCGGGCGAGATCGATCTGCGCGCCGTAACCCTGGATCACGCCGCAGTCCTCCAGCCGGCGGAGCCGCTCTGCCACCGCGGGCCGGCTCAGGGAGACCCGGCGGCCCAGCTCCGCGAGGCTGATCCGGGCGTCGCGGGCCAGCTCGCGGATGATCGTCAGGTCGATGGAGTCGAGGGGCGGCGTTTCGACGGCTGACACGGCTGAAGGCCTCCGGATCGATGGTCGAGGCGGCTGGATGCCTTCGCTTCGGCATGTTCCGGCCAGGGGGTGACAGCATAGCGTTCCTGGTCATGAAGGGGACTGTTCTGCATGGGGTGGGGGACGTCAGGCTGGTGGACGTGCCGGATCCGGTGATCTGCGAGCCGACAGACGCGGTGGTCCGGGTGTCGTTGGCGGCGGTCTGCGGGTCCGATCTGTGGCCTTATCGAGGGCTAGAGGCGTTCCGCCCGGGGGATCGGATGGGGCACGAGTGGATCGGGATCGTGGAGGAGACGGGCCCGGAGGTCGCGCGGGTGCGGAAAGGGGATCTCGTGGTGGCGCCGTTCGCGTTCGCGGACGGCGGGTGCCCGGCGTGTCGCGACGGGGTCCCGACGTCCTGCGGGAGGGGCGGGTTCTGGGGCGGGGCCGACGACGGGGGCCAGGCCGAGGGGCTGCGCGTGCCGTTCGCGGACGCCACGCTGGTCCCCATCCGCTCCGACGTCGACGACGACCTCGCCCGGCGGCTGCTGCCGCTGACCGACGTCATGGCCACCGGGCACCACGCCACCGTCCTGGCCGGAGTCGTCCGCGGCGGGACCGTCGTGGTGATCGGCGACGGCGCCGTGGGTTTGTGCGCGGTGCTGGCCGCCCGGCGGACCGGGGCCGAGCAGATCATTTCCGTCGTCCGTCACCCGGACCGGGCGGACCTGGCGCGGCGGTTCGGCGCCACCGATGTCCTCCACGCCGACGGTCCGGGGACCGCCGAGCTGGTCGTCGAGCGTACGGGTGGTGGAGCCGGGTCGGTGGCCGAGTGCGTCGGCACACAGTCCGCACTCGATCTCGCGCTGGCCGTGACCCGTCCCGGCGGGACCATCGGGTCGGTCGGGGTGCCCAACGGCGTCACTCAGGTGGACCTTTATCGGTTCTTCCGGGCCAATGTCGGCCTGCGGGCGGGGGTCGCGCCGGTCCGCGTCTATCTCGACGCGCTCGTCGCCGACGTCCTCGGCGGAACGCTCGATCCTTCGCCCGTCTTCACCGCCGAGGTGCCGCTGGACGACATCGCCGGCGCCTACCGGGCCATGGACCGGCGTGAAGAGATCAAGGTCGTGGTGCGGAGGTCTGGGGAGAGCGGTTGACGTACTCGCCGGCCGGGTCGGCGGCGTTCTTGGCCAGGTCGATGAAGGACAGGCCGATGTCGGCGAGGATCCGCCCTCCTCGTGCTCACTCACCGAACGGCTTGCTGACCAGGTTCGCGTCGGGGCCGTACGAACAAGCGCTAGGAGGGGGCGAACATGTGAAGGGTCGCCGGGAGAACGACGACGTGCGGACCCGGTGTCCGCAGGGCCCGCGCGAGGTCGTGCTCCAGGTTCTCCGGAGTGGTCCGGCAGGCGGGCACGCCGAAGGCCGCCGCGAGGGCCACGAAGTCCGGCCTGGCCAGCTCGGTTGCCGTGGCCGTGCCGAACGCGTCGGTCATGTACTCGCGGAGGATGCCGTAGCCGCCGTCGTCCACGATCAGCCAGGTCACGTCGAGGTCGTGCTGGCGGAGTGTGGCCAGCTCGGCCAGGCCGTACATGGCGCCGCCGTCGCCCGAGACGGCGAGCACCGGGCCGCCGGTCGCGGCGGCTGCGCCGAGGGCGGCGGGCAGCCCGTAGCCGAGCCCGCCCGCGCCCTGCGCCGACTCCATCGCCCGCGGCCAGGCCGACCATGCCCAGTACGCCAGGATCGTCATGTCCCAGAAGCTCAGTGCCTCCCGCGGCAACGCACGCTCCACGGCCGCCAGCACCGCCCGCTCGGCCCCGAGCCCCTGCGCGTCAAGCCGCTCACCGACCCTGGCGAGCACCTCGCGCACCGCGGCCCGGGCCAACGCGCCGCGGCCGACGTCAGCAAAGGCCTCCACTGTGCGACGGTCGGTGTCCGCGGTGCCGGGGGCGCCGTCTGAGGTACCCGCTACTGTGCCGGGGCCGGTGTCCGCTGCCACGGACCGGCTGGTCTCCGCCGCCCTACCGCGCATCCCCGGGGTGCGGGTCGTTGGGTTGGGCGTTTCGGGGGTGCGGGTCCCTGGGTCGGGCGTCTCCGGGGTGCGGGTCCCTGGGTCGGGCGCCTCCGGGGTGCGGGTCGCTGGGTTGGACGCCTCCGGGGTGGGGGTCGCGGGCTTGGGAGTTCCCAAGGCGCGGGCTTCTGGGGCGGGAGGCGTCGAGTGGGGTGTCGTCGGGCCGGCGGCCTCTGGGGCGTGGGCCACTCGCCTGTGTGTCTCCGGGGCAGGGGTTGGGGGGCCGGACGCCGCCCGGTCGTGCGCCGCTCCGCTGTGCGCCGCCGCGCCCTGGGGCGGAGAGTCGGGCGGTGCCGCGCCGTGGGGCGCGAGGCAGGACGCCGCTCCGCCGTGGGCCGCTCCGCCGTGGGCCGCTCCGCCGTGGGCCGCTCCGTCGTGGGTGCCCGTGCCGTGGGGCGGTGGGCCGGGCGGCCATGGGGTGGGGGTTGCCGGGGCGGGCGTTGTCCGGGTGTGGGACTTCGAGGGGAGTCCGGGCAGGTGGGCCGGGGTGCGGGTCGCTTCTTTCACGGCCGTGGTCAGGGCTTCGAGGGCGAGGCGGGCGTCGGCGTGCAGGGCCAGGGCCGGGTGGTTGGACTCCAGTTTGCCCAGGTCGGCCTCCACCTGGATGAGCCGGCCACGGGGCCGCATCGTGTGGTAGTTGCTGGACAGCTCCCCCAGCCCCGACCCGACCACCAGCAGCACGTCCGCGTCCTCCAGGAACGCGGTCAGATGCCGGTCCTCCAGCCACGACTGGAGCGACAGCGGGTGCTCCCAAGGGAACGCGCCCTTCCCGCCGAAGGTCGTGGCGACCGGCGCGTCCAGCGCTTCGGACAGCTCCAGCAGGGCCGCCTGCGCACCCGCCCGGACCACCCCGCCTCCGGCCAGGATCACCGGCGTCGCCGCCCCGGCCAGCAGGTCCGCCGCCGCGGCGACGAGCTCGGGACGCGGGAAGAGCGGCTTCGGCGCGATCCGGAGCTCGGTCACCGCGGGGATCCCGGTCTCACCCAACAGCACGTCCTGCGGGATCTCCACCCAGACCGGCCCCGCGGGCACGGTCAGCGCGATCTCCCACGCCTCGGCCAGCGCCGACGGGATCTGGCCGGCCGTGCGCACCACGTGGACCGACTTCACGACGTCTCTGAAGGAGGCTGCCTGGTCCGGCAGTTCGTGCAGGTAGCCCTTGCGCCCGCCGCCCAGCCCGTCCGCCGGGATCTGGCTGCTGACGCCCAGGACGGGGACGCTCGCCGTACGGGACTCCATGAGCGCCGGCAGAGTGCCCAGCGCGCCGGGGCCGGTGGAGACCAGGAAAGGCGTGACCGAGCCGGTCGCGCGGGCGTGCCCGTCGGCGGCGTACGCGACGCTCAGCTCGGTACGACATCCCACGTAACGCAATGGGGACCGGCGAAGCGCGTCGAACAGGCCGAGCGCGTGCTGCCCCGGCTCGCCGAACACCATGGTGGCGCCGAGCGCGGCCAGCGACTCGACGACCAGATCACCACCTGTTCTCCTCATCGCTCCTCCTACAGGACCTTGGCCAGGAACGCCTGCGTCCGCCGGTGCCGGGGACTGGCGATCAGCTCCGCGGCCGGCCCCGCCTCGACGACCAGCCCGTCGTCCATGAACACGACGTGGTCGGCGACCTCCCGGGCGAACCCGATCTCGTGCGTCACCACGATCATCGTCATCCCCGCCCCAGCCAGGTCCTTCATCACATCGAGGACCTCGCCGACGAGCTCGGGGTCGAGCGCGCTGGTCGGCTCGTCGAACAACATGAGCTTGGGCTTCATGGCCAGCGCCCTGGCGATCGCCACCCGCTGCTGCTGGCCCCCGGACAACTGGGCGGGGTAGTGGCCGGCCCGCTCCTCCAGGCCGACCCGCCGCAGCAGGTCGAGCGCCTCCTGCCGGACGGCCTCGCGGGGGCGGCCGAGCACGTGCCGGGGCGCCTCCATGACGTTCTCCAGCGCCGTGAGGTGCGGGAAGAGGTTGAAGCGCTGGAACACCATGCCGATGTCGCGCCGCTGGTCGGCGACCTCGCGGGGGCGCATCTCGTACTTCTTGCCGCCCGCGCGGCGGTAGCCGACCAGGTGGCCGTCGACCCAGATCTCACCGGCGTCCAGGCGTTCGAGGTGGTTGACGCAACGCAGGAACGTCGACTTGCCCGAGCCCGACGGGCCGAGCAGGCACACCACCTGACCCGGATGGACGGTCAGGTCGATGCCCTTCAGCACCTCGACCTTCCCGAAGCTCTTGCGCACACCTCTCGCGAGGAGCAGTTCGGTCATGCGTGGCCTCCGACGTGGACGTCCGAGCGGCCGAGCCGCCGTTCCAGCTTGGACTGGGCGAAGGTGAGCAGCGTGGTCAGCACGAGGTACCAGATGCTCGCCACGATCAGCAGCGGGATCTGCTGGAAGTTGCGGCCGTAGATGAGCTGAGCGCTGGTCAGCAGGTCGGGCAGGCCGATGACCAGCACCAGCGAGGTGAGCTTGAGCATCGAGATCGTCTCGTTGGCGGTCGGCGGCACGATCATCCGCGCCGCCTGCGGCAGGACGACCCGCCGGTAGACCAGCGCGGGCCGCATGCCGAGCGCCTCCGCGGCCTCCCGCTGCCCGCGATCCACCGAGCCGATGCCCGCCCGGACGATCTCGGCCATGTACGCGGCCTCGTTCAGCCCGAGACCGAGGATGGCCGCGGTGAACGGCGTGATCAGCACGTTGACCGGCACGGAGAAGAACTCGGGACCGAACGGGACGCCCAGGCTGATCCGCGGCATCACCGCGCCGAGGAAGAACCAGAACAGCAGCTGCACCAGGATGGGCGTGCCGCGGAAGAGCCACACGTACGCGGCGGCGACCCACCGGAGCAGCGGGTTGTCCGAGAGCCGCATGATCGCCAGCGCGGTGCCGAGCACGACGCCGACAAGCATGGCGAGCACCGTCAGCTCGATCGTGAGCAGCAGCCCGCGCATGATCGACCGCTCGAGGAGGTAGCCCGCCACCAGGTCGAGCCGGAGCGCCGGAGTGGTCACCACGAAGCTGACCGCCATCGCGGCCAGCACCGCGAGCACCGCCGCGGCCGCCCACCGGCCGGGCCGCCGCAGCGGCACGATGGGCTCGTTCGCGTGCTCCTCGACGGCGCTCATGTGCCCGCGTTGATCGCGGCGTCCTTGAACGCCTGCGCCTGCAGGTTCCATTTGGCCAGCAGCTGGTCGTAGGTGCCGTTCGCGATGAGCTTCTTCAACGCGGCCTGCACGGCGTCCCGCAACTGCGGCTTGCTCTTCGGCACGGGGATGCCGACGGGCAGCGGGTCGATCGCGCTCACCGCGACCTCGAACTGCTGCGGCGCCTGCTTCACGCTGTAGGCCAGGGTCAGGTCCAGCGCCGCGACCATGTCGGCCCGCTTGGACTGCAGGGCCTGCACGGTGCTCGCCTGGTCGGGGAAGGGCACCTTCTCCACGGCCGGTTTGCCCGCCTCGGCGCATTTCTTCGTGACGTCGTCCACGAGCAGGTCGCCGGTCGCGGCCTTCTCGACGGCGACCTTTCTGCCGCACATGTCGAGCACCTCCTTGACGCCCTGCGGGTTGCCCTTGGCCACCATGAGCGCCGACCCGGACTTGAGGTAGTCGACGAAGTCCACCTGCTCCTGGCGTTCCTTCTTGTCGAGCATGCTGGTCAGGCCCAGGTCATAGCGGCCGGCGTTGAGCCCGCCGATGATGCCGTCGAAGTTGACGTTCTCGAAGGCGAACTCCACACCCAGCACCTCGCCGAGCGCCCTGCCCAGGTCGGCGTCGAACCCGAGCACGGTCTTGTTGTCGGTGTCGAAGAACTCCATGGGCGGGAAGGACACGCCGGAGGCCACCCGTACCTTGCCGGCCTGCCGGATGTCCGCCGGGAGCAGCTTGGCGATCGCCTCGTCCTTCGCGCCCGCCGCGATCTCGGTCCTGGGTGCCGCCGCGGTCGTGTCCTCGGGCGCGGCGCATCCGGCGAGAGCCAATCCGCTGAGGAGGGTGCCGAGAATGGTTGCCGGGAGTGCTCTTCTCATGTCGTGCCCGTGCCTTCCGGTGCAGGTAGATGGATTGAGTGTGGAGGCGGCACGGCGTACCTTCAATCGGGGCAGTCCTGAAGACTCGCCCTATCCTTTGTGCGTGACCACAAAAGTGTCGGTGGAGGACCTGCTGCGCTCACCCGCGCTTCAGCTGCGGTTGCTGGCCGGCGAGGCGGGGCTGGGGCGGTCGGTGTCGTGGGCGCACGTCAGCGAGCTCGACGATCCCACGCCGTGGCTGCTCGGCGCGGAGGTCATCATGACGACGGGGATCGCGATCCCGCGCCCGGCCGCCAGGCAGCGCGCCTATCTGGAACGGCTCGACGACGCGGGCGTCTCCGCGCTGGCCCTGTCGGCGCAGCTGCACGTGCCGCCGCTGCACGAGGCATTCTTCCAGGCGGCCGAGGAGCGCGGGATGCCGGTGCTGGAGGTGCCTTTGGCGGTGCCGTTCATCGCGATCGCCCAGGAGGTGGCGGCGGCCGTGCAGGAGGACGCCAGGCAGCGGCTCGGCGCGCAGCTCCAGGTGTTCGGCGCGCTGCGGTGGCTGGCGGCCGAGGACCTCGACACGGCGACGCTGTTCAAGCGCCTGGAGCGGCTGTCCGGCTACGAGGTCTACCTCTGCACGCCGCAGGGGCGGCCGCTGCTGCCGGGGGTGCCGGTGCCCGACGTGTCCGTGCTACCCGCCGAGCCGGAGGCGCCGCCCACCATTCCCGGCGGCTTCGTGCTGCCCGTGCCCGCGCCCGGCGGCCCCGCCGGCTTCCTCGTCGCCTTCGAACGCCAGGGCGCCAGGCCCGCCGGGCTGGCCGTGGTGCAGCACATCGCGACGGTTGCCGCGTTGCAGGTGGCCATGGCCCGCCACGAGCGCGAGACGCTGCGCCGCCAAGGGGCGGAGACCCTCTCCGAGCTGCTCCAGGACGTCCTCGACCCGGCCACGGCGCGGCGGCGCCTGGTCAGGATGGGGCTGCCCGTGGACACCGAGCTCGCCCTCCTCGTGATCAGGAACGTGCCCGACGAGACCATCCACCGGGCCCTCGACGACCGGCCGCACCTCATGCTCCGCAGGGGCGACGACCGCTACGTGCTCGGCGCGCCCGACCTCGACGCGGCGGTCGCCGGGCTGCCGGGTGTCGCGGCGGGCATGAGCCGGCCGTTCCCGGCGGGGGAGTCCCTGCAGGTCCCCAAACGGGAGGCGGTGTGGGCGGCGTCCACGGCGGCCGAGTCGGGGTGCGCCCTGGTCCATTACGGCGACGACACCACCGGCAGGTGGCTGCCCGACGACCCGTGGGCGCTCACCGCGCTGGTCGAGAACGTGCTCGGCAAGGTGCTCGCCTACGACTCCGCGCACGGCTCCCACCTCTTGACGTCCGTGCGCACCTGGATGGAGCGCGACCGGCGCACCGAGGACGCGGCGGCCGCGCTGCACATCCACCCGAACACGCTGGCGTACCGGCTGCGCAGGTTCGCCGAGCTGACCGGCCGCGACCTGTCGTCCACCGCCGCGTTCGCCGAGGTCTGGCTGGCCCTGCGGGCCGGCCGCCAGCTGGGCCTCCTGGACTGACCGGCCTCAGGGGCACCGGACCGGCCGGCGGCGTCGTCGATCGGCGGGTCAGACTTCCTGACGCGGGGACAGGCGGAAGACGCGCAGCTCGCGGCCGGAGCGCTCGGTGTAGCCCTGGTAGAGGGGCCAGAAGCGGACGAGGGACTGCCACGCCTGCTCGCGCTCGGCCCCCGTCAGCAGGGTGGCCGTCACGGGGATCACCCGGCCGCGGAACCGCACCGTGGCCTGCGGGGTCTTCAGCAGGTTGCCGCTCCAGGCGGGGTGGTGTTCCCTGCCGAAGTTGCTGCCGACCACGAGGAACGTGCCGCCCTCCTCGGGCCAGCACGCCAGCGGGCTCTCGCGGGGCTGCCCGGACTTGCTGCCGGTCGTGGTGAGCAGCAAGTGGGGGATCATCTGGTCGCCCATGAGCACGCGGCCGCCCGTCATGCGGTTGACCAGGCGGTCGAGGGGCGGCACGATCTTGGGCGCGACTTTGGCGAAGCCTCTGGTGCCCGCCAGCCACTGGAAGAACGGGCGCAGCGCGGCGCTGACGCGTGCCCTGACCCCGCCGCTGGACTGCTGCTGCTCGACCACGGTGACCTCACGTTCGGCTCTGGTAGCGGTGGGGGCTCAGAATAGTTCCCTAGCAAGCGTTTGGTCTACTGCGTGCCGCCCGCCTCCCGCGCCGCCTGCTCCAGGCGGATCCGGTACGTCTCCCACCACGCCTCATCGACCGACGGCAGGTTGGCGCTGTCGGCCCGCAGGCCGGCCGTGCCGTCGATCAGTTCCCTGACGATGTCGGCGTGACCGGCGTGCCGGTTGGTCTCGGCGATCACGTGGGTCATGACGCGGTGCAGCGTGACCTCGCGGCGCTCCGGCGGCCACCACGGGACGCGGCCGATCGTGTCCAGGGCCAGCGCCTCGATCGTCGCGTCCGCGTGCGCCCACGCCCGGTGGTAGAGGCCGATGACCTGCTCCCGGGACTCGCCGGGGGTTGCCCACATGTCGGCGTTGGGCTCCGCGCCCTCCTCGAGCCAGGGCAGGGGCTCGCCGGAGGGACGGCAGAAGACGTCGCCGAAATACCCGAACTCGACGGTGGCCACGTGCTTCACCAGCCCCAGCAGGTTGGTGCTCGTCGGGGTCATGGGGCGGCGGACGTCGTACTCGGACAGGCCGTCGAGCTTCCACAGGAGGGCTTCGCGGGCGGTGCGCAAATAGTGGTGGAGGTCTGCTTTCGGGTCAGATCCCGTCATGCCGGACATGATCTCATCTTTCGGCGCGGCGCTGTCGCGGGAGCTGCTCTGGACGGGGGTATTCCCGACCCTGGTTCGGGGGTGCGCGGCATCGTGGCGACCTCCCGCCTCTCCCTACCGTTTCGCAGCATGGACGCATTCACAGGCACGCGCGCTCGGTGGGCACTCCTCGGCGCCGGGACGCTGGTATCGCTCGTGGCCGCGCACGGGCGGTGGGAGGTCGCCGGGGCCGCGTGGATCCACCTGATCCTGTTGTTACGGTTCTCCAGGACCAGCCGGGTGCTGCCCGGGCTCGCGGGGATCGTGGCCGCCACCGTCGTGGCCACGACCTTCTGGCTGTACGAGAGCGGGCTTCCGGTCTTCAGCCCGGTCCTGCTGCTCTCCCTGGCCATGGCGCTGGCGACGGCCGTCCCGTACGTGCTGGACCGTCTGGTCGCGGCGCGGCTCGGCGGGGCGTGGGGCACGCTGGTGTTCCCGGCGGCGGTGGTCGGCGTGGAGTACGCGCTGGCGACCGCGACCCCGGTCGGCAACATCCTCAGCTCGCTGGCCGCCACCCAGCACGACAACCTCCCGCTGATCCAGCTCGCATCCCTGACCGGCAGCTACGGGGTGAGCTTCCTGATCGCCTGGTTCGCCGCCGTGTGCAACCACGTCTGGGAGGACGGGTTCGCCTGGCGGCGGGTGGTGCCCTTCGGGGCCGTGCTGGGGTTGGTGCTGGCCGGCGGCAGCCTGCGGCTGGCGTCGTCGGAGCCCGCCGGAGAGACGGTCCGGGTGGCGGGGGTCAGCCCGGCCCGCGCCGTCCTGGAGGCGTCCGATCGGGAGCTCAACGGGTACGACTCGCCCGAGCAGCTGTCGCAGGCGGACCCGGCGACGATCCGGCGGGCGTTCGCGCCGGTCAACGACTCTCTGCTGGCCGCCACGGAACGGGAGGCCATGGCCGGGGCCAGGATCGTGGTCTGGCCGGAGGCGGGCGGTTCCACGCGTGAGGCCGACCGGCAGCAGCTCATCGGCAGGATCGCCGAGGTCGCCACCAGGACCGGCGCGTACGTGGAGGCCGGCATGATCGTGCTCACCGGGGCGCCGCCGTACATGCGTAACGAGGCCGTGCTCGTCGATCCGCGCGGGAAGGTCGTATGGACGCACCAGAAGGCCCGGCCGGTGCCCGGGCTGGACCCGTTCGACGCGGGCGACGGGCGGGTGCCGACCGCCGACACGCCGTTCGGGCGGCTGGCCGGCGTCATCTGCTTCGACGCCGACTTCCCCGTCCTCATGAGGCAGGCCCGCGATGTGGATCTGATGCTGGTGCCGTCCAACGACTGGTACGGCTTCGGGGCCACGCACACCGAGAAGGCGGTCATGCGGGCGGTCGAGAACGGCTACTCGCTCGTCCGCCAGGACAGCAACGGCCTGGCGGCCGTCGTCGACCCGCGGGGACGGGTGCTCGCCTCGGCCGACTACTTCGCCATGCGGCAGCAGACGGTGACGGCCTACGTTCCCGTCTCGGGGACGCCGACGCCGTACGCGCTGGTCGGCGACGTGTTCGCGTGGCTGTGTGCGGCGGGGCTCGGCGTGCTCGCAGGCGTGGCCGTCCGGCGGCGGCCCGCTCGCACCAGACCGCGCGTGGCCGTCCGGCGGCTCGCTAGCGGCGGGGCCACATCGCGTTGAGCCGGTCCGCGGTGGCCTGGTACGCCTCCTCGATCGCCGGCGTGAGCACCACGTCGGCGCCCGGGCCCGCGGCGGCCAGGCGTTCGCGCAGCACGATGGACTCGGCCGTGTCGGCCAGGTCCAGCAGGCCGCTGATGCCCGCGGCTGCGGCCACGAGGTCGGCGCCGCAGGACTCCAGGGCCTCGCGGACCACGCCTGTGCCCACCGCGGCCCTGCCCAGCGCGGCGGCGGCGGCCGAGAGCGTCGCCACGTCGAGCGGGTCGACGTCCACCACGCGCAGCGGGACGTGCTCGGTGCTGCGGCCGGGCGCGTACAGCCGGCCCGCCAGCCGGGCGGCGGCGGCGCGCCGGCCCTGGCTCGGGGCGAGCGCCCGCCACAGCCGCCGCAGCGCGGTCAGCGCGGCGCCGTTGGCCAGCGGGCCCGGCAGCCTCGCGCCGTCCTCCTCGGCGGCCTTCAACGTCAGCAGCAGGCTCTCCAACTCCTCGACCGCGCGGGCGAGGTCCTCGCCCAGGTCGGGCACCAGGACGGCGCGGGGGCCCGGACCGCTCATGCGTCACTCCGTGTGAGCGTGGCAGCCGTCCGGGGTAAGCGAATGCGAGCCTCGACGGCAGCGCCGACCGGGGCGTGCGCCGGGGGCAGCGGATGCAGCAGGGGGGTCACATTCGTGAGGGTACGCCGCACGTGAGGCTCGATGCCGGTGTCTGCGATGTTTTATGGTTATCGCCGCGTCACAATGATCACATGGAGCCCTCCAGCCGCTGGTGGCAGCCGCAGCAAGAACGTGTGGATGCCCCTGTGGTCGGTGGAGGGCTATGGGCGGCCGGTGCCTCCAGGGCCCGGGTGGGTGGCGTCGTAGGCGGCGACCGCGCGCTTGCCCGCCGTCATCCGCCATGCCTGCTCCAGCAGCGCGCCGATCTCCGCCCAGTCAGGCTCGACCTCAAACAGCTCGACCCCCACCCACGACGTGACGTAGGCGGGCCGGAAATAGCGTGCGGGATCCGCCGCCATCAGCGTCTCCAGCTCACCCGGCGGCGCTTTGACGCAGAGGGCGAGCCGCCCGTCGCCGTGGTGGTCGATCAGCAACCACGCGATCCGCTTGCGCCCCACCAGGAACCCGACGTGCCCGAAGGAGTCCTCGTCCACCACCCCGGGCAGCTCGGCGACCAGCTCCGCCAGCCGCCCGCGCACCCGCTCGACGTCCGCGTCCGTCCACCCACCTGCCACGCCCAGCAGCCTAGAACCCGGCACCGACGTTTCCGGTTCCGAGCGCGATCGGCCACACCGCCAGCAGGTACGACTCGCCGGGCCGGTTCGACAGCCCACCGCCCGGCCGCGCCCGCCCGTGGACGCGCAGGCCGTAGCGCCCGGCGCCCTGGCAGGTCAGGTTCGGGGGCGGCGCTCCGTCGCGGGTGTGCATGCCCTCGATCTGCATGATGCCGGTCGTCGTGACGAACTCGATCTCCTCCGCCTCCTCCCGTCTGGAGACGGGCCCGCGGAAACCGGACGGATCCCACCGCACGTGCACTCCCACTACGCCCCGGCCCTTGAGCGTCCTGATGACCACCGCGTCCGGAGCGGCGGCGACCAGCCCCTCCGGCAGCGCCGGTCCGTGCTCATGCGGAGGATCTTGACAGGCGGGTCCGACAGAACGGGGTCTTGCCGGGGGCCGAGGCCGCCACTAGGGTTCACGGCGACTCTTAGGAAACTTTCCTGTCAAGGTGGTGATCGCAGTGTCCCGACTGGGTGTGGTCGCCATCCTCCTGGCCGCGGCGGCCGTGACCGGGCTCTCCATGATCCTGCCGGAGGCCGGCGCCTCGGCGGGCCCCTGCGCCACCGCCACCACGCGGTGCTGACAGAGGATCAGAGCCAGCCCATGTCGCGGGCGCGGCGGACGGCGGCGTGCCGGTTCTCGACCGCGAGCTTCGTCACCGCCGAGGACAGGTAGTTGCGTACCGTGCCCTCCGACAGGCTCAGCTCCCGGGCGATGCGCGACACCGGCGCCCCGCCCGAGGCCGCGCGCAGCGTGTCCAGCTCGCGCGGGGTCAGCGGGCACTCCTCCATGGTGAGCGCGTCCGCGGCCAGCTCGGGGTCGATGTAGCGGCCGCCGTCGTGCACCTGCTTGATCACCTTCGCCAGCGCGGCGGCGGAGTTGTCCTTGCCGACGAAACCGCGTACGCCCGCCGCCATCGCCCTGCGCAGGTAGCCGGGCCGGCCGTGGGCGGTGACGATCATCACCCGGCAGCCGGGCGCCTCCTGCGCGATCCGCTCCGCGGCGGCGAGCCCGTCGAGCCCCGGCATGTCGATGTCGAGCATGGCCACGTCGGGCCGCAGCTCCACGGCCAGCCGCACGGCCTCGTCGCCGCGGCCGGTCTCGGCCACGACCTCGATGCCGGGCTCGGCGCCGAGCAGGGCCACGAACGCGCCGCGTACCAGGTGGTGGTCCTCGGCGAGGAGCAGCTTGATCACGCCGCCGCCTCCACCGCCGTCAGCGCCACGGACGCGGTGACCCGGAAACGGCCGCCGCCGGCCTCCGCCGTCAGCGTGCCGCCCACCGCCTTGACCCGCTCGGCCAGGCCGGTGAGGCCGTTGCCGGGGACCACGCGGGCGCCGGCCGGGCCGCCGTCGTTCACGATCTCCAGGACCACATGCCCCTCCTCGGTGTGCACGGTGACCTCGCACCACGTCGCGGCGCTGTGCCGCAGTACGTTCGTGACCGCCTCGCGGGCCACCCAGCCGAGCGGGACGTGCACGTGGACGGGCAGGTCGTCGGGCAGCTCGGGCTTGTCGCAGCGGATCCCCGCGGCGCCGAGCACGGCCGCCACCCCGTCCAGCTCCGTGGCCAGCGACGTCGCGCGGTAGCCGCGGACGACCTCGCGCACGTCGTGCACGGCGGTGCGGGCGATGCGCTGGATCTCGGCCAGCTCCCGGCCCGCGCCCGCCGGGTCGGCCGCGACCAGCCGCTCGCCGAGCTCGGCGCGGAGCGCGATGGCGTGCAGGGTGTGGCCGAGGGTGTCGTGCAGGTCGCGGGTGAAGCGCAACCGTTCCTCGTCGACCGCGCGCCGCGCCAGCTCGGCCCTGGCCTCACGCAGGTCGTCGATCAGGTGGCAGAGCCAGGCCACGCCGTACGTCATGGGCGCGATGAACGGCAGCGTGCCCAGCCCGTACAGCAGCACCAGGGGCAGCGGGGTGCCGGCGAGCAGCAGCACCGGCAGGGTGAGCGCCATCGAGCCGAGCATGGCCGCCCACGCGACGGCGGGCCGGGTGAACACGACGGTCGCCACCGAGATGGCCGCCATCGGCAAGGCGATCCACGCCCGGCCGGCGACCAGCGGCACGCCGTACCCGATCATCGCCACCACCCCCACGTCCAGGTAGTGCCACCAGGTGAGCCGGCGCAGGAACGCCGCCCACAGCACGCGCGAGTAGGTGACGCCGAGCAGCACTCCCAAGACGCCCGCGATCACCAGCGTCCACGGGGACCCGGTCGCCATCGTCGTCGACATGGCCGGGAAGGCGAGGGCCGTGATCATGGAACCCGCGAACAGGGTCACCGCCACCGCGGCGATGACCCTGGTGCTGACGACACGCGCGCTCATAGGTCGCAAGGGTACGGTCATGCCCGGCGCGGATCCCACCGGAAGTACTTGCGCGTGGACCACAGCCCGATCCCGATCCACAGCAGGCCGATCCCCAGCCCGACGGCCGAGACCTGGAAGCCCTCCAGGAAGCCGACCTCCGGCGCGGCGTCCTGGCCGAAGTCGCGCCCCAGGTAGGCGGTGCGGATCATGGTCACGATCGGGGTCAGCGGCATGAGCTCCGCCACCCGCTGGGCCCAGTCGGGCAGGGCCGACAGCGGGAACATCATCCCCGCCCCCACCAGGCTGCCGAACAGCACCGGCAGCGCCACGATCTGCGCCACCTCGTAGTTCGGGATGAGGCCCGCCGTGCCGATCGCCAGCGCCGCGAACACGGCCGCGCCGAGCACGAACGCCACCAGCATGAGCGGGATGTTCTGCGGCAGCGGCGCCCGTGCCGCGGCCATCGCGAACACCAGGATCACCACGCCCTGCACCGCCCCGATGAGCGCCGCGTGCAGGACGTCGCCCGCGAAGATCGCGCTCGTGGGCAGGGCGCTGCCGCGCAGCCTCTTGTAGATGCGCTCCTCCCGGCGCACGACGATGCTCGACGTGATCGTCATGTACGTGAACGGGAAGACCACCGCCAGCGCCCCCACCGCGCCGAACACCGCCGCCGGAACCCCGTTCACCGGGACCCGGACGGCCGAGGTGTTCATCACCGCCAGGAACAGCGGCAGGAACAGCACGCTGAACGCCAGGCCCCGCATCCTCATCAGCACCGTGTGGTTGAGCCGCGCCTGCGCCCACGCCATGGAAAACCAGCTCATGCCGCCACCTTTTCCGTCTCCGCCACCTCGAGGAAGATCTCTTCCAGCGACGGCCTGCGCACCTCGAGGCCGTCGAGCTCCCAGCCGCGCTCGTGCGCCCGGACCAGCAGCCTCCGCAGGTCGCCCTGCGGGTCGTGGGTCTCGACGGTGTACGCCTCCCCGTCCAGCGTGATCCGGGGCCGCCCCAGCCCCAGGTCGAACGGCAGGTCGCTGGGGCGCACGGCGGGCAGCCGGAACACGATGCGGGTGCCCCGCCCGCCGAGCACGTCTGCGAGCGTGCCCTCGGTGACGATCCGCCCCATGTGCATGATCGCCAGGCGATCCGCGAGCTGCTGGGCCTCGTCCAGGTAGTGGGTGGTGAGCAGCACCGTGGTGCCCTCCGCGACCATGCCGCGGATCAGCTCCCACACGTTGCGCCGCGCCTCCGGGTCCAGGCCGGTCGTGGGCTCGTCGAGGAACAGCACCTCCGGCCGCCCCAGCACGGCCAGGGCCAGGTCGAGCCGGCGTTTCTCGCCGCCGGAGAGCTGCCCGACCCGTACGTCGGCCCGGTGGGCGAGCCCCACCCGCTCCAGCACCTGACCGCGCTCCAAGGGGCGTGGCGTCCACCGGCGCCAGCCGTTCACGGTCTCGGCGACCGTGAGGTCCTTGTAGAAGCCGGCCTCCTGGAGCACGATGCCCATCCGCTGGCGGACCTCCGCCCGCTGGGCGAACGGGTCGTGGCCGAGCACCCGCACCTGGCCCTCGGTGGGGGCGTGGTAGCCCTCCAGCACGTCGAGCGTCGTCGTCTTGCCCGCCCCGTTCGTGCCGAGCAGGGCGTACAGCTCGCCGCGGCCGACCTGGAAGGCGATGCCGCGGACCGCCTCGAAGTCGTCGTACCTCTGGTGCAGATTCCGCACCTCGATCGCTGCTGTCGTGTTCACAGGCCATACTCTGCGGGATCGCCGCAGGCGTCCGGCAGTGTGCGATCTCAGCTATGACCTGGGAGGTTCGCGGGGATCCTGGATGACATTTGTCATGGCGGGGCCTGCGGGTGTTCTCACGCTTTGTGGTGCATGAATTACCTCGTCGCTGGAACTGGCAAACGTTACCGTGGGAGCCTTATTCTCACCGCTCGTGAAACTCCTCAAGATCGCCGCGCTGACCTGCGTCGCGCTGATGGCTCCAATGTCCGGAACGGCCTTCGCGTATCCGGTAAAAGACCCCAAACTCACCGAAAACCCGCTGTACGATGCGGGCCCGCTCCCCACGACCACGTGCGAGGAACGGCCGGTCAAACGCAACGACCGCAAGCTGGCCCGCGCCTATATCGACGCGGTCATCGCCTGCCTGGAGACCACCTGGGAGCAGCACCTGACGAAGGCCGGACTGAGTTATGAGAAGGTCAAGGTGCGGCACATGGATCGGATCCCCAAGAAGTACTGCGGCTTGGACATTGGGAAAGGGGATTCGCAGGCTTGGTGGTGCGCACGCAATGACACGCTGGTCTTCCAGCTCGGCAAGGATTGGCTCGACGACCCGTCCGACCTGTGGTTGTTCGAGACGGCCGCCGGCATGTACGGCTATCACGTGATGAAGCTCGTCGGAATCTTCGACTCCTACAAGAGTATGAACTACCGCAATAAGTCCGAGTACGCCGAGCAGGAACGGCGCAAGCACCTCCAGAACGACTGCCTCGGCGCCGCGTTCATGAAGAGCGTGTGGCCAATGGGGAACAGGACCACCAAGGACTGGAACTACCTCCTGACCCTCGTCCGGGGCGATGGGCGCGGCGAGCCGCGCTGGTATGGCAAGACCGGCACCATCAAAGCCTGGATGAGGGCCGGTTTCGCCACCGGCGACCCGGGGTCGTGCAACACCTGGGCGGCGCCGTCCTCCAAGGTGGCGTGACATGCGTGCCCTGGCGGCGTGGCTGCTGGCCGTCCTCATGATGACGGCGGCCTGCGGCGACGACCCGCCGTCCAATCCCAAGCTGCGCGCCGAGCTGCTCCAGATGCTGAAGGTCGACCAGGAGCAGAGGACCCTGGAGGCGTCCGAGGAGCAATGGAACCGGGTCGAGAAGGCCAACACCGACCGCATGCGCCAGATCCTCGACGCGCACGGCTGGCCGGGATACGCCATGGTGGGCAAGGACGGCGCGCACGCCGCCTGGGCGCTGATCCAGCACGCCGACCGCGACCTCGACCTGCAGAGGCGCGGCCTGGAGCTGATGCGCCAGGCTGTGGAGAAGGGCGACGCGGATTCGTCCGACCTGGCCTACCTGGTGGATCGGGTGCGGGTGGCGGAGAACAAGCCGCAGGTGTACGGCACGCAGTGGGAGACCGGCCCGCAGGGCGACTGGCGGCCTCGCACCCGGATCGAGAACGAGGCCCAGGTGGACGAGCGGCGCGCGGAGGTCGGGCTGAAGCCGCTGAAGGAGTATCTGGAGGAGCTCAAGTCGGTCAAGTAAGCGCTAATATAAGTGCTGTTACATCTCTGTGGAGAGGAGCAGCTGCTTGTATCCCCCGATCGAGCCGTACGACCACGGCATGCTCGACACCGGTGACGGCAACCTCGTCTACTGGGAGGTCTGCGGAAACCCCGAGGGCAAGCCCGCGCTCGTCGTCCACGGCGGGCCGGGCTCCGGATGCACCGTGGGCATGCGCAAGACGTTCGACCCGGAGCGCTACCGGATCGTCCTGTTCGACCAGCGCAACTGCGGCCGCAGCCGCCCGCACGCCAGCGACCCGGCGACCGACCTGAGCACCAACACCACGCAGCACCTGATCGCCGACATGGAGCTGCTGCGCGAGCACCTCGGCATCGACAAGTGGCTGCTGTACGGCGGCTCGTGGGGTTCGACGCTGATGCTGGCCTACGCCGAGACGTATCCCGAGCGCGTGTCGGAGATGATCATCGTCAGCGTGACGATGACCCGCCGCTCCGAGACCGACTGGCTCTACCGCGGCGTCGGCCGGTTCTTCCCCGAGGAGTGGGAGCGGTTCAGGCAGGGAGTGCCCGAGGCCGACCGCGACGGAGACACGTTCGCGCTGCTGGCGGCGTACGGGCGGCTCATGGTCGACCCCGACCCGGAGGTGCGCGCGAAGGCGGCCCGCGACTGGACGGCCTGGGAGGACGCGGTGATCTCCCAGGAGAAGAACGGCAAGCCCGGCGCCTACAGTGACCGGCCGTCGGACGCGTTGCTGGCCTTCACGCGGATCTGCGCCCACTACTTCTCCAACGGCGCCTTCCTGGAGGAGGGCGTGCTGCTGCGCGAGGCGGGCCGGCTGGCCGGGATCCCCGGTGTGCTGATCCACGGCCGCCTGGACCTGGGCGGGCCGCTCATCACGCCGTGGGAGCTGGCCCGGGCGTGGCCCGACGCCCGGCTGGTCGTGGTGGAGGACTCCGGGCACACCGGCAGCGAGACCATGCGGAAGGAGATCTTCGCGGCCCAGCACGCCTTCGCCGGCCGGTGAGGGTGTGGAACCCCGCGGCTCGCGATCATCTGAGGGCTTGAGGACGGCGCCCGGTGACCATCGCCTCGCCGTCGGTCGATTCCGAGCGGGAGCCGCGGGTTCGCACGACCACGACGGTAACCGCGACGCCCATTCGGCCACCACCTATTTAACCTTTCCGGCCCGCACGGCGACGTGTGGGCGCCTGCGGCGGCAGCACTTCGACCGACGTCTTGCGGAGGTGGTCGTAGACCAGCGAGGTGCGGACGTCGGCGATGTTGCGGTGCCGCGCGATGTGGTCGAGCACGAAGTCGCGCAGGTGGCCCGCGTCGCGCACGCCCACCTGGATGATGAAGTCGTCGCCGCCCGACACGACGAAGACGGCCAGCGTCTCCGGCAGGGCGGCGACGTGATCGCGGAAGCCCTCGACGGCCTCGCGGATCTTGGGGTGCAGCCGGACGTGGATCAGCGCCTGGACCGGGCGGCCGATGGCGTCCAGGTTGACCTCGGCGTGGAAGCCCTCGATGACGCCGCTCGCACGCAGCGAACGCACCCGCTCCAGGCAGGTCGAGGGCGCTATGCCGATGCGCTCGGCCAGCTCGCGGTTGGTCTGGCGGCCGTCGCGCTGCAACTCGACGAGGATCGCCGTATCAAGTTCGTCCACGGGCCCATCCTTGCACGAGTTTCCGAATTTCCTTCGGAATCTGGGCTTTCTGGTTGGCGGTGTGACGGCTTCACTGTGACTCTGCTGTGAGAAATTCGGAGGGAAGGATCACAGATGAGCATGCTCGCCGAGCTCGACCGCCGTAGCGACCTGCCCACCAAGGAGCTCCCGGTCAAGTGGGTGATCGTCGTGGACCGTGACCTGCCGCGCGGGCTGCAGGCCAACGCCGCCGCCTGCCTGGCCGCGTCCGTGGGGGTCGCGGTGCCGGCCATCGTCGGTGCGGGCGGCGTGGACGCCTCGGGGCTGGCGCACGCCGGGCTGCCGTGGACGGGTTGCGCGGTGCTCGCCGCGCCGGCCGCGGTCGTGCGGCGGATCAGGAACGACGCGGCCGCCGAGCCGGACCTGGTCGTCTCCGACATGGCCGACATCGCCCAGCGTGCGGACGTCTACGACGACTACCTGGCCGCGCTGGCCCGTACCGAGGAGCCCTCCTACTACGCGGTCAGCCTGTTCGGCCCGCGCGCGGTCGTGGAGCGGCTCACCGGCCGCCTCCCCCTGCTGCGCTGATCGCAGCCCGGCCGTCTCGAAAAGCGGTGG
Organism: Nonomuraea sp. SYSU D8015; assembly: GCF_008065375.1. Lineage (GTDB taxonomy): Bacteria > Actinomycetota > Actinomycetes > Streptosporangiales > Streptosporangiaceae > Nonomuraea. The sequence continues at coordinate 409,716 of NZ_VJYI01000008.1, read as the reverse complement.
TCACCCCGTGGAGGTCAGGCGGATGGCGAGGAGGGCGGCGAAGACGATCAGCGAGAGGCCGCAGGCCCCCTCGAGGAGGCGCACGGCGAGCGGCGGCAGCGCCTTGCGCAGGAGGGCGATGAGACCGGCGGAGATGAAACACCACGCCAGGGAGGAGGTCATGAAGCCGGTGAAGAACACCGCGAGGCCCGCCACGCCCGCATCCCGCCCCAGGACGGCGCTGACGGCCCCGGCGGCGCCCGACCAGTAGACGACGTTCCAGGGATTCCCCAGCGACATGGCGGCGCCGACCGTGAGCGCGCCATGCCGTGAGCGGTCCGCCACGACCGGCCCGGTACGCGGGGACACGGCCTCACGCAGCGCCGTCACCCCGAGCCAGCCCAGCAGCAGGCAGCCGCCTGCCGTCAGCGGGACGCGCATCGCGGGAACCGCGAACAGCGCCCCGACGCCGGCCAGCCCGAGCAGCGCCCACACGGCGTCGCCGGCCAGCGACCCGACCTGCACCGCGAACGCCGGCCGGAAGCCTCCTCGTACGCCCCGCCGCAGCGACTCGCTGAAGACCGCACCCGGCGCCGCGTTGAACAGCAACCCGACCCACAGGGCCAGAACGAAGATCTCGGACATGACGTTCAATCTGGCGGTCGCGGCCCAGGAGGGTCTTGTCAGATGTTGACGCGGCGGTAGCGGCCGGGGGTGATGGCGTACGCGGCGGTGAAATGCCGGTGGAAGTGTGCCTGGTCGGCGAAGCCCAGGGCGTGGGCCACGTCGGCGACCGGCTCGCCGTGGCGCAACCGGCGGCGGGCCTCGGCCAGCCGGGCCTGCAGGTGCCACGCGTACGGCGGGCAGCCGGTGGCCCGGGTGAACGAGCGTATGAGGTGCTCGCGGGACATCCCGGCGTCGCCGGCGAGCTCGGCCAGGGACGGCGGGGTGGACAGGTCGCCGCGCAGCCGGTCGAGCACGGCGGCGATCCTGGCGTCCGCGGGCTCGCGCCCGGCTGCCGGGCCGGTGCCGCCCCGGCGATGGCTCGCCGGTTTCGTGCCGGTCCAGTGGTGGGTCGTCGTGTCGCGGTTCTCGGCGGCGGCCAGGTCGAGCAGGCGCAGCAGCAGCAGCGTGAGGCGTTCCTCGACCAGCGCAGGCTCGCCGTCGGGCGGGGCCTGGGCCGCCCGCAGCAGCTCCGCCCGCAGGTGGGCCGCGCGGACGACCGGGCGCGCGAAGTCCACCAGGGTGCCGCCGGTCAGCGCGGACATCGCGGCTGGGGGCAGGTACCAGCTCACGCACGTGAACGCGGTGCCGTCGGGCGTCCGGGTCGTGCAGGACTGGACCTGGCCGGGGTTGTAGACGGTCACCTCGTCCAGGTCCACGTCGAACGAGGCGCGATCCAGGCGTACCGCCTCGCGGCCGCACAGGTTGGCGCTGATCACGTACTCGTCGTGGCTGTGCCGGGGGAACCCGCCGGACGCCGGCTGGAGCACGGCCAGTTGCGTGCCGCCCAAGTCCCTGACCTGCTGCATACCGGAAAGGTTAGGTCATGCGGGAGGAATCGGGACGAAGTGGCGGTCGAGCCCGTCCGTATGCCGGAACCGGTACCGTTCGTCCGGCCCGGCGGGGGTCTGCGTGCGGGCCCGCCGCGCGAGCGCCATGACCTGGAACGTCCGCGCAACCGCGTCCACCGCCACCTCCTCCGGGATCGGGCAGGCGGCGCCGATCGCGTTCTCGGCGTCCCAGCGGTGCACGGCGGCCTCGATGGTCTGCATCTGCACCAGAACCCGACCGTCGGCGATCTCCGGGAACCCATTGAGCCGGACCCTGATGACGACGTCCACGACTTCCCGCTCGAAAGACGAGACTCGGTCCCTCGCCTCACTGTGCCCCAAGCGCTTGATCGGCCTCCACAGGATTACCCTTGCGCCGGCCGGCGATCGCGGCCGCACCGCCCAGGAGCAGGGCGACGACCACGAGCAGCGCGCTCACCCACAGCGGCGAGCGGTAGCCGAACCCGGCCCCGATGGCCAGGCCGCCGAGCCACGGACCGGCCGCCGCGCCCACGTTGAACGCCGCCGTGGCGGAGGCGCCGCCCAGCGTCGGCGCGCCGGCCGCCGCGTACAGCGCCTGCGAGATCAGCGTGGAGCCGACGGCGAACGACAGCGTTCCCTGCACGAAGACCAGCACGAACACGGCCACCGGGCTCCCGGCGGCCAGCGCGAGCGCGCCCCAGCCGAGCGGCAGGGCGAGCCCGCCGACGACCAGCAGCCGGACGGGCCGCAGGTCGGCGATCCGGCCGCTGACGGTCACCCCGGCGAAGGACCCCAGCCCGAACAGCGCCAGCAGGGCCGGCGTCCAGGCGGAGCCGAGGCCGGTGACGCCGGTGAGCAGCGGCGCGAGGTAGGTGAATGTGCAGAAGGTCGCGCCGTTGACCAGCGCGCCGAGGAGCAGGATCACCAGCAGCCGCGGCCGGCGCAGCACCCGCGCCTCGGCACGCGCGCCCGCCAGGACCGGCCGCTCCTCCCCGCTCGTGGAAGGGACGGACTTCAGCACCGCGACGACGGCGGGGACCAGCGCGACGGCCACGGCCCAGAACGCCGACCGCCAGCCCCACACCTCCCCGAGCAGCGCGCCCCCGGGCACGCCCGCGACGCACGCCATGGTGACGCCCCCGAGGAGGACGGAGGTGGCACGGCCCTTGGCGTTCGGGGGCGCCATGCCCATCGCGGTCGCCAGGGCCACGGCCAGGAAACCGGCGTTGGCCAGCGCCGCGACGACCCGCGTCGCGAGGAGCACGTCGTAGCGGGTGGTGACCGCGCCGACGACGTGGACGAGCAGGAACGTGACGAGGAACGCCAGCAGCGCGTGCCGCCGCGGCCAGCGCAGGCTGAGCACCGCCATCAGCGGCGCCCCCACCACCATCCCGACGGCGAACGCCGAGGTCAGCAGCCCCGCGGCGGGGATGGACACATGCAGGTCCCGTGCGATGCCGGGCACGAGCCCGGACAACATGAACTCGGACGTTCCTTGCGCGAAGACCGCGAGTCCGAGGAGGTAAACAGCAAATGGCATGAGAAAGCTCCGCGACCACATCGTGGTTCGACGACGACGGGGAAAGCGGGCAGGCCGGATGGACGTCGCCCTGCCACGCTGGAAAAGGACCCGAAACGGTGATCCGAGTGGCGAGCGGGTCGCGGGCAGCGAGAATCCCGGCCTCAGGGGCGGGGGAGCCTGCGGGGCGACGACGCGGGAAAGGCCACCGGACGACCGGTGGCTAGCGTCTTGACGCCTCGGGGCTGGACATGGTCACCAACGTAGCGAGGACTTGTGTCCGGCGGCAAACCAATTGAGAGGTCGAAGACGGGCCTCGAAGATCAGCTCCCAGGCTCGTTTGCCGGCCCTGGTGACGGCGCCGAGCAGCACCCCGCTGTGGCCGATGTGCTGCCCCTCGGCCTCGACCACGGCCAGGGCGGTGGAGGCGCCCTGCTCGGCCGCCGCGAAGACCTCATTCGCGCTCCCAGGTCGAGCCCGGCGGCGCGGCCCCCGCGCGCCGACGTGCAGTTCGCCGTCGATGCCCATGCCCACGCCGGTGCCGATGGAGACGAGGGCGAAGTGCGCCTTGCCCCTGCCCTCGCCGTAGGGCGTGCTCGCCGACCGCCGCGAGGCTGATGTCGTTCTCGATGACGAGGTCGGAGTCGAGCGCGGAGCGGAGGTGCTTGAGCAGGTCGGCCGTGTTGCGGGCGTCGTTGCGGCCGGACGGACACCTCGCCCACCAGGTGGACCAGCCCGTCCTCCCCCAGCCCGGCCAGCGCCGCGGTCCGGGTGTCGCCGGCGCCGAACGTGCCCGGGCTGGAACGGCCTGGAGCTGCCCCGGCTGCTGCGTGAGGAGTACGGGCCGATCCCAATCGCCATCGGCGACGACGTCAAGGGGGCGGTCGCGGCGGAGCTCCGCGGGGGATCACGCCGCGGCGTCTACCTCAACCCGGGCACCGGCCTCCCCGCCGCCCTGGTCGTCGGCGGGGAGGCCGTCGCCGGCGCGCACGGCGCGGCGGGGAGATCGGCTACCTGCTCGCCGAGCCGGGCGAGCCGGCCTTCGCCGAGGGGCACGCCCCGCGCGAGAAACGCTTCTCGGGCGGGGCGCCGGCCGCGCGCGGCTTGGCCCTGCTCGGCCGTGCCGTCCCGGCGGGCGCCCTGTTCGGGATGCCCGAGGCGGCCAGGCTCGTGGACGAGGCGCTGCGCGCGCTCGCCATGGCCGTCACGAACCTGTGCGTGGGGCTTTGGCCCTCGCGCACGCCCTGACGCGAGGCCGGGATCCTCCGGGGCGGTCAGAGGGCGAAGTCGAGCGCGTACTCCCGGTACACCTGCTCCTGGACGGACCGGGCCCGCGGCGAGTAGACGGCGTAGAAGGCCTTGCCGCACTTCAGGTCGGCCAGCGCGGCCTCCACCTCCTTGTCGAGGTACGGCCTGGCCTGCTCAGGGGTCAGGTCGGGCATCATGGCGTCCTCGTCCTTGAGCCCCTCCGGCAGCGACCCCTTGTGCCGGGTCTTCGCGACCTCGGTGGCCTCCTTCCTGAACGCGGCCGGTCCTCGCGCGGCCAGGGCCGACGGCCTGGTCTCCTTGATCCCGAGACAGCCGGCGAACTCCTTGGCGAGCCCGGCGATCTTCTTGTCGGCGTCGAGCGCGCGCAGCTTCTTGCGCTCGGCCGCGTTGACCTGGTCGAGCAGGTCGGCCTGGGAGGTCACGGTCTTGCCGAGCACCACCTTGACGGCCTTGGCGAAGCACTTGTCGTCCGCCGCCCGGTAGGCCTTGAGCTCGGCCGGCGACAGCGACATGAGGATCTTGTTGTTCCTGCTCTCGCCGGAGCCGGCGTTGACGGCGGGGTCGTCGGGGAAGACGAGCCTGGACCAGACGCCGAAGCCGTACTTCGCACGGTAGGCGCGCATCGCCTCGTGGTCGCCGGCGAGCCGGGCCTTCTCCTCGGCGGTGCGCTTGCGCTTGACGACCGGCTCGGGCAGGTATTTCAGGCCCTGCTCCTTCATGCAGGCGGCACGGGCCGACTCGATCTCGGCCTTGTTCTCGTACGCGGCCTCGTTGCCGGGCGCGGCGGTCCCGCCCACGGAGGCGGCGATCACCAGGGCGGTGACGGTCTTGGCGACGAACATGGTCATTCCTCTTGGTATGTAGACATGCGAAACAGAACTCCCGGCGCGAGGAGCGCCGGATGGGGGAAGGTCTCAGCAGGGAACGCGGATCCGCGAGGCTTTGGGTGAGATCTCGGGCAGCGCGCCGGTCAGTTCGACGGCCAGCACGGCGCTGCCGGTCGCCTCGCCCGCGGGCAAGGGGGTGACGACGCCCTTGCCCGGCTTCACCTCGATATCCCTGATGTTGACCGTGCGCTCGCCCAGGTAGCGGTACGTGCGCCGGTCGAAGATCAGCTCGGAGCGGGTGCCGTCGCCCTCGTCCATCGCGACGGCCACGCCGGGCCTGCCCGCCACGTCGACGGCGTCGGGCACGAGCGTGATCCCGTCGAGGCCGGCCGCCACCCGGAACAGGGCGGCGCTCAGACTCGGCCGGACCACGGACTCCGTGGCCAGCGTCTTGAGGTCGGACCACATACGCAGCCGGTCGCCGCCCGCCTGCGCGGCGAGCTTGGCCCGCACCTGGGCCACATCGGTCGGCCAGGCGGCCAGCCGGGCATAGGCAGGCTGCCCGGGGCAGGACGACGGCTCGTACAGGCTGTCCTCGACGCCCTTGTCCCACAGCCATCGGGGCACTTTCCCGGTGGCGGACTCGGCCCGCTCGCGCAGGAGCCACGGCTTGCCCAGGGAGGCGGGCTCCCACCGCTCCCCACGGGCCCGCACCACCGCGTACAGCGCCTCACCCGTCTCCGGGTTCTGCGTGAACAGGTAGCGCTGGATACGCATCGTGGTGTGCACGTACTGGCCCGGGCCCGGCATCGGGTCACGTTGGCCGGCGGCGGCTCGCGCGGCGAGCTCCAGCAGCGCCTCGGCACTGGCCGGCGGCGCCGCCAGCATGGGCGCGGGACCGTCCTGCCCGCCCAGCCCGACCTGGGCCGCCACGATGCCGCCGCTGAGCACTGCCGCCATCGCGCCGACCAGCGCGAGCCGGACGGCGAAGCGACGCTGCGCCGGGAACCGCCGGGTCCGTGCCGGGCGGGTCATGCGGGAGGTCAGCGCGGCCCGGGCGGCGGCCAGGTCTCGCTCGGTGGCCTCGGGCATCTCGGCCCACAGGCGCTCGAGCTCCTTCATCTCATCCATGGTCTGTCCCCTCCAGGGCCAGGCGGACCTTCCTGCGTGCCCGGTTGAGCCGTGACCGCACCGTTCCGACCGGGATGCCGAGCGCGGCGGCGACCTCCTCGTACGTCAGCCCCACCCACGCCACCAGCAGCAACGCGTCCCGGTCTCCCGCCCGCAGCCCGGCCAGCGCCGCGACCAGCGGCCGGTTGACCGCGAGCGTGCCGACCCCGTCCTCCACCAGCCCGCCGCCGATCTCCGCCGGGTCCACGCCGCCCCGCGCGTACGCCCGGTACCTGGCCAGCTCCTTGCGCACCCGCTTGCCGATCACGTTCGAGGCGATCCCGTAGAGCCACGGCCGGGCGTCGTCCTGGTCCGGCCGGAAGCGGTGGCGGTGCTCGAACGCGGCGAGGAAGGTCTCCGACACCACGTCCTCGGCCGTGTCCGGGCCGAGCCTGCGGGCCGCGTAGCGATGCAGTGCGGGCGCGTGCCGGTCGAACAGGACGGCGAACACCTCGGGCTCGCGCAGCGACCTGCGAATCAGGTCGATGTCGGCCTCGGCCGTCGCCGGTTCTGCCATGAAGCGGTCAGCTCCTCCATGCGGTGCCTTCCTTCGCGGGCACGATCGCCTGTACATACCGCACCGGTGGCAAAGAGTTCACGGTATTGCTATCTTGGACCAGTCATTCCAAGATAGGAAAAATCAGCCGATGCCGGATGTGAAGCATTTCGATCCCGAAGCGGTGCTGGAGCAGGTAGAGCGCCTGTTCTGGCAGCGTGGCGCCGCGTCCACGGGGATCGCCGAGGTCGTGGCGGTCACCGGGATCAGCCGCTCCAGCCTGTACGCCACCTTCGGCGGCAAGCAGGAGTTGTACGTGAAGGCCCTGCGCCGCTATGTCGAGCGGCGCTCGCAGCCGGTCTTCCAGGCTTTGGCCGACGACGGTCGCGGCCTGCGGGCCATCGAGGGCTTCTTCGACCGGCTGATCGAGGCCAGGTGCGCCGGAGAGCACGCGCGCTGGGGATGCATGATCTCCAACGCCCACGCCGGCGCGGAGGGCGGCGACCCGGAGGTGCGCGGCGTGCTGGACCGGCACCAGGAGCGGCTGCGCGCGGCCATGCGCACGGCTCTCGGCGCGGCGCACGACCTCCGCCCCGGCCTCGACCTGGACGCCGCCGCCGAAATGCTCGCCCTGCTGGCCTATGGGGTCAACCTGCGCTCGCGCGCCGGCGCGGACCCCGCCGACCTGCGGCGGGGTGTGTCCGCCGCGCTCAACTCACTGAAGGAGCCGAAATGAGCAACGCCAGACCGCAAGCAGTGATCTTCGACGTGAACGAGACGCTCACCGACATGGAGCCGCTGCGGGCCAGGTTCGAGGACGTCGGGCTGCCGGGGCACCTGATGGACACCTGGTTCGCGAGCGTGCTGCGCGACGGGTTCGCGATCACGGCGGCGGGCGGCTACGCGGAGTTCGCCGGGATCGCCGACGACGTCCTCAGGGGGATGGGCCTGGACGACAAGGGAGTCGGACATGTGCTGAGCGGGTTCACCGGGCTGCGCGTGCATCCTGACGTGCCGGAGGGGATGCGGATGTTGCGCGAGTCCGGCATCCACCTGTTCACGATGACCAACGGGGCCGCGGCCATGACCGAGGGCATCCTGCGCCGCGAGGGACTGCTCGACCTGGTGGAGGCCAGGCTGGACGTGAGCGGCCCGCGGGTGTGGAAGCCCGGCCGCGCCGCCTACGACTACGCCGTCGGCCGCGCCGGAGTGAGCCCCGGGCAGGCGGCCCTGGTCGCGGTGCATCCGTGGGACATCGACGGCGCCCAGCGGGCCGGCCTGGTGGGGGCGTACCTGAATCGGCGCGGCACGCCGTACCCGGGCGTGATGAGCGCCCCCAACGTGTCGGCCCCCGACCTGCGGGCACTGGCGGGCCTCTGGAGCTGAAAATATACCGGCCAGCCGGTACACTAACGGCGTGCCCAGACCGAGCTCCAAGGACCGGCTGCTCGACGCCGCCGCCGAAGTGCTGCTGACCGAGGGAGCCGAGTCGCTCACTCTCGAGGCGGTCGCCAGGCGGGCCGGGGTGTCCAAAGGCGGCCTCTTCTACCACTTCCGGACCAAGCAGGCGCTGGTCGCAGCGATGGTCGAGCGGTTGACGAAGGCGTTCGACGACGCACTCGCCGCGGCCGGCGACCGCCCCGGCGACTACCTGCGGGCCTACGTCGCGGCCACCATCCCCGAGCGCCACACCACCTCCGCTGCCGCCGACCGCGTCACCGCCGCGCTCCTGGCCGGCGTGCTCGTCGACCCGGCGGGTCTGGAGCCGCTGCGGGAGCGATATTCGGCCTGGCAGGCCAGGCTGGCCGACGACGGCATCGACCCGGCCGCCGCGACGGCCGTGCGCCTGGCCGTGGACGGCTGGTGGGCCGCCCGGCTGCTCGGGCTGGAGGCGCCCGGTCCCGAGCTGCACGAGCGCACCCGCCGCTACCTCATGGAGGCGATCGATCGTGCTGCGGACGACTAAGGCCCTGATGCTGGTCACGGACCTGGGATTCGTCGCCTACTTCGCGGTCACGGGGCTCGGGCTGATCCCGCCGGAGTGGGCGTTCGCCGACTACGCCGACCCCGTGATGGCCGACTGGAACTGGTCGTTCCTCTGGATCGACCTGCTGGCCAGTGTGACGGGGCTGGCCTCGCTCCGCCTCAGGAACGAGCCGCTGATGCTGGTGTCCCTGGTGCTGACGATGGCCTCCGGGCTGATGGCCATCGCGTTCTGGACCCTGCGCGGCGACTTCTCCCTCGCCTGGTGGATCCCGAACCTCTACCTCATGATCTTCCCCGTCCCGGCGATCGCCCGGCTCACGGTCTGTCCGGGAAGAAGTCCGCGCCCTGGACGTACTCCATCGCCTTCGTGAACTCCGGGTCGGTCAGGCGGCGCTCCAGCTCCTCCGGCGAGACGTCCTCGATGTGGGTCTGGATCCACCACAGGTTCCCGAACGGGTCCCGGACGCGGCCCACGCGGTCGCCGAAGTACAGGTGCGTGACCTCCGTGACCGACGTCCCGCCCGCCTCGACGGCCCGGCGGTGGGTGGCGTCGGCGTCGGGGACGTACAGGCGCAGGAAACCCGGCGTCGGCGGCCAGTCGGGCGCCGCGTCGAACAACATCACGATCGCGTTCCCGATCCGCACCTCGGCGTGCCCGATGCGGCCTTCGTCGTCGGTGAAGCGGCCCAGCTCGACGGCGTCGAAGGCGTTCTTGATCCACTCGATGAGCCCCGCCGTGTCGTGCCCGATCAGCCACGGGGTGACGGTGGTGTATCCCTCGGGGATCGGCTTGACGGTCATGTATTCCTCCTGAAGAAGCGGATAAGAGCACGCTATTTCGGGAGTAGGTCAGAACCTGTCCTACATGGGCGGGCATTCTGGATCCATGAGCGAGTCCCGCCTCCTGACCCTGTTGTCGCTGCTCCAGACGCCGCGCGAGTGGCCCGGTGGCGAACTGGCCGAGCGGCTGCTGCGATGGATCCGCAGCAGAGCGAGGACATCCCCGGTCGAGGCCATCGGGAAGGACAAGGGCATGCGCCCCCTCGATCGCCCGGGCCTGATGTCCGGTGCGCCGCCCCGGCTCCGACGTCCCTGCTGAAGGCGCGAAAGAGAGGACACCGGCGATGAAGTACATGATCCTTGCGTACGCTTCCCAGCGGGACTACGACGCCGTGGCAGGCAAGGACACCGGAGGGCCCGCCTGGTCCCCGGAGGTCCTGGCGGCACTGAAGCAGTTCATGATGTCGGTCAACAAGGAGCTGGAGGAGTCCGGCGAGCTGGTCGAGACCCGTGGCCTGGCGGCTCCCGTCCACACCCGCAGGCTCGGCTCCCGTGACGGCGTGCCGTTCGTCACCGACGGCCCCTACGCGGAGACCCAGGAGGTGCTGGCGAGCTACTGGATCGTCGAGTGCGAGAGTTTCGACCGGGCCACCGAGATCGCCGCCCGCCTCGGGCAGGCCCCGCACCCCGGCGACGCGTACGACGCCTACTCCGACGTCCGGCCCATCATCGACTCCAGCGCGGACCTGGGGTTCTGATCGCCGGCACCGGGGCAGAGGACCTGCTGCGCGAGCTGGCGCCGCAGGTCCTCGGCGCGCTCGTCCGGCGGTACGGGAATTTCGCCACCGCCGAGGACGCCGTACAGGAGGCGCTGGTCGCCGCAGCCGTGCGGTGGCCGGAGGAGGGCGTGCCGGACGACCCGCGCGCCTGGCTGATCACGGTGGCCGCGCGGCGGCTGACCGATCTGCTGCGCAGCGAGCAGGCGCGCCGCCGCCGCGAGGACGCCGTGGCCGCGAGGGCGTTGCCGGGCGACTGGCTCGCGCCCGCCGCCGACCAGCCGATCGCCGCGACGGACGACACGCTCGTCCTGCTGTTCATGTGCTGCCACCCGTCGCTGTCGCCGGCGTCCCAGATCGCGCTCACGCTGCGCGCCGTCGGCGGCCTGACCACCGCGGAGATCGCCCGCGCGTTCCTGGTGCCCGAGGGGACCATGACGCGCCGCATCACCCGGGCCAAGCAGAGCATCAGGGACAGCGGCGTGCCGTTCCGGCCGCCCCGCGAGTCCGAGCGCGCCGAACGGCTCCGCGCCGTGCTCCACGTGCTCTACCTGATCTTCAACGAGGGGTACTCCAGCACGTCCGGGCCCGACCTCCAGCGCGCCGAGTTGACGGCCGAGGCGATCAGGCTGGCCCGCATGGTCCACCGGCTGATGCCGGACGACGCCGAGGTGGCCGGGCTGCTCGCGCTCATGCTGCTCACTGACGCGCGACGGCCCGCGCGCACCGGCCCCGACGGGGCGCTGGTCCCCATGGCCGAGCAGGATCGCAGCCTCTGGAACGCCGCGCAGATCGAGGAGGGCGTCGCGCTCGTCACCGGAGCGCTGGCCCGGGGAGCCGTCGGGCCGTACCAGTTGCAGGCCGCCATCGCGGCGCTGCACGACGAGGCGCCGAGCGCGGAGGAGACCGACTGGCCGCAGATCACCGCGTTGTACGAGCTGCTCATGCGGATGTCGGACAACCCGGTGGTGGCGCTCAACCACGCTGTCGCCGTGGCCATGTCCCGCGGCCCGGAGGCCGGGCTGGAGCGGCTGGACCTGCTCCGCTCCGACGAACGCGTCGCCGGTGACCACCGGATGCACGCCGTCCGGGCTCACCTGCTGGAGATGGCCGGCGACCGCGCGGGGGCGCGGGAGGCGTACGAGGAGGCGGCCAGGCGCGCCATGAGCTTCCCGCAGCAGCGCTACCTGCACGCCAGAGCGGCCCGCCTCAAGGGCTCATGATCCGTCACGGGCGGCGAAGACCGTCAGGTTCTTCAGCTCGTGGCGCTTCACCTCGTCGAACAGCTCCGACAGCCCTTCCGCGATCCGCGCCAGCTTGTCCTCGGGCAGCCGCAGGGTCTTCGCGATCCTGGACCGCGCGCTGCCGCCGTGCCAGGCGATCACCACCCGGCCGCCGGCGCGGGTGACGCGGCGCAGCTCCCGCAGGCCGTCCATCAGGTCCGGCCAGAGCGCCACGGTGTTGACCGTGACCACGCAGTCGAAGCTCCCGTCGGGGAAGCCGGTGTCGGACGCGGTGCCCAGCCGCAGGTCGGCGCCGCCCGCCCGGCGTGCCGCCAGCTTGAGCATGTCGGGCGAGGGATCGACGCCGCAGACCCGGCCGGCATCGGTGCGGCCGAGCAGCCGGATGAGCGCGCCGGGGCCGTACCCGACCTCCAGCACGCTCTCTCCCGGTCGCAGGTCGAGAACGGGCAGGACCTCCTCCTGCCGGTTGGTGTAGTACATGAACCGTCCCGCCAGCCGGCCGATCAGCCCGGAGGGCGAGGCGAAGGGCGAGTTGACCGGGCCGCCCGTGACCCACGATCTGGTACCCATGTCCCGGGAAACTGCCCGGCTCCTCGGCAGGAATGCCTCGCCGCCGCGTCACCAGGAGGAGTACCCCCGGAAAATTGCTCGGCGAGCCGGGGAATGTTCCGCGGGGAGGTGTGGTTACATACATCGTGGCCGGTGTGTCCAGTGTCCCCGGGCCTCACCTATTGCCTTCGCGGACTACCGTTCGGCTGGAGCCGCGTTGTGCCTTTCGCCGAGAGGCGACCTGCACACCGGTACGCACTCGTTGAGCGCCCGCCCTCCCAGAGGGCGGGCGCTCTCGTGTGTTCTATGGGAGGAAGCCGGCCAGCTCCCAGGGGTCGTGGGCGGAGAAGACCGTCACCCCGTGATCGTGGACGAGCGAGCGCAGGCGCTCCTGGCTCGACACCCGGCGCTCGGCGTCGACCTGCGAGTCGAGCTGCACGATGTCCATCAGCGGGTGGGAGCGGGGCTCTCGGAGCAGTTCGCCGTGGTAGAAGTACGCGTCCCCGGCGTGCAGCAGCCACCGGTCGCCGTCGTGGACCGCCACCCCGGCATGCCCCCTCGTGTGCCCGTCCAGCGGCACGAGCAGGATCTCCTCGGGCAGGCCCTCCAGCGGCCGCACCCCCTCCACGCCCAGCCAGCGTGTGCCCGTGACGGGATAGGTGACCCAGCGCGGCCCGTGCGCCCAGTGGCCGGGGCGGTAGCGGCGGTTCGGCGCCTCCGCGAACGCGGCCTTCACCTCCGCCTCCATGACATGCACCTGGGCGTCGGGGAAGTCGGGCAGGCCGCCGCTGTGGTCGACGTCCAGGTGGGTGAGCACGATGTGGCGTACGTCGGCCGGGTCGTGGCCGAGCGCCGCGATCTGCCGCACGGCGGTCTCGGCGGGCGTCAGTGCCGGCTGGACGAGCTCCGTCCATTCGCGTTCCAGCAGCTCTCCGGGCCGGGTCACGTCGTCCGTGCCGAGACCGGTCTCCACCAGCACGAGCCCGGACGCCGGGGTCTCGACGAGCAGGGCGTGGCAGACCGCCGGTGCGGCCGGGCGGTCGTCGAGCGAGTCGATCTCCCGCATGGAGCCGACGTTGAGGTGGTGAATCTTCATGCGGCTAGGCTGCTACTTGAAGCGCGGTTCAAGTCAAGGGGGGCCAGATGACCATGGCGGACACGTTGCTCGACATCGGCGAGGTGGCCAGGCGGAGCGGGCTCGCGCCGTCCGCACTGCGGTTCTACGAGCGCAAGGGCCTTATCGAGGCCGAGGGACGCAACGGGCTGCGGCGGGCGTACCGGCCGGAGACGCTGGACCGGCTGGCGATGATCACCTGCGCCCGGGACGCGGGGTTCACGCTCGCCGAGATCGCCCAGGTCCTGCGCGCCCGGCCGTCGGACACGCGGCTGCGCGAGCGCATGGCGGCCAAGGAGCGCGAGGTGGACGCGCGGGTCGCGCAGCTGACCCGGCTGCGCGACAGCCTGCGCCACGCGGCCGTCTGCGAGCACGACCCGCTGGTGGAATGCCCCGACTTCAAGCGCGCCCTCGGCCGGGTGCCCCGAGGGTGAGAGGCGTCAGCCGGAGCCAGTGGGCCGGCCCGAGCTGACGTATTTCCTGGGGCGCAGGGCGTGGGCCCGCAGCGCCGCCAGGGCCGCGAGCTGCCCCGGCCGGTCCATCCGCACCGCCAGCTCGTCGCTGAACGCCAGCCCCAGCGCCGTCAGCTGGGCGACCAGGTCCGCCACCGGGCGGGCGACGTCCTGCACGCTCGTGGCCGGATGCCAGCCCTCGCCCCCGACCACCTCCGCGACCCGCTCACGCAGGTGGGCGGGCGACATCAGCGTGCCGTCGGCGAGCAGCATGAGCGCGGCCTCCCTGGCCGACACCTCGAACTCGTGCTCGCCCTTGGCCAGCAGCAGCCTGGTGACCGCCGCCCACATGTCGTCGGGCGAATTCAGCAGCCGCCTGCCGTAGTCGGTGATGGCCAGCCGCGCGCCGTCGCGGCTGATCGCGCCCAGCTCCCGCTCGGCAAGCTCGCGCAGCCTGAGCGCCTCGGGCGAGGGCGCCAGCCGCAGCGGCAGCGTGCCCTCCTTGTCGGCCAGGGAGAGCAGCCCGCGCAGGGCGGGCAGGGGCTGCGGCGTGACGGGCGCGTGCAGGCGCACCTCGAACGGCTGCGCCAGCTCCCTCCTCGCCGGGCCCCGCCCCAGCACCCAGCGGTTGAGCCGCTCGCCGTGCACCCGGTTGAGCCAGCTGTCGCCGCCCAGCTCGGCCCGCGGCTCGGTGAGCCAGCGGCGGGTCAGCGAGGCCCGGTCGACCTTCTCGCCGGAGACGATGGCCAGCTCCAGAGCCGCGGAGCAGGCGAGGTGCGCGCCCAGCTCCTCCGGTCCCATGATCATGCTCCACTGGAGTTCCGGCACGTCGGGCGGGAGCACGCCCGTGGCCTCGAGCGCCTGCTGGTAGGCGTTGGTGCCGGCGTCCTCGCCCTCCAGGGCGTAGGTGCGCAGGATCTGCACGGTCGTGGGGGACACGCACAGGGCGGCGTACCGGTCCAGTCCGCCCAGCTGGAGGAGTCGTCCGAGCGAGCGTGCCAGTCGCTCGTGGTCGCCGCCCACCTTGAGCGGCAACGTGTACCAGAGGAACTCGCAGACATCGAGCTGGGTCACCGTCTCCAGGGGTTCCCCACCCGTCAACCATTCGACTGCGGTCCTGGCGTCGTCGGCCAGGTCCGGGTGAGAGCGCTCCAACTCGGCGAGAAGGGCGGTGACATCCGGTGCACTCATGCCTCGAAGTTTGCCGTATCGACCCCTGGCCTGACGATGACCGAATCCGGTCCACATTGGGTCTTGCACAGTGACTACCCTAAGAAAGCACTAATGAGCAGGCTGTAACCGGGTCAGATCCATCGTTTTTCAAACAACATGCGGGCCTTCCACTCGGTGTACGGGATCAACTCGCCGGACAGGATCGGGTGCAACCACCAGAAGTTGATCAACGCTAGCAGAGCGAAGGCGCCGACGACCGCCGCCCCGATCGTACGCCGCAGCGGCATGGCCCCCGTGGCCGTGGGCCTGGACGGCCCGATCAGCAGCCCCGCGCACAACGTGATGGCCAGCACCATGAACGGCACCATCGGGATGGCGTAGAACAGGAACATCGTGCGGTTGTCGGCGAAGGCGAAGTAGAACCACGGTAGCCACCCCATCGCGTACGCCAGCAGCACGGCCCCGGCCCGCCAGTCGCGGGAGGAGACGTAGTAGGCGATCAGCGCCACCAGCGCGGCCACCGCGCCGAACCAGATCACCGGCGTGCCGACGCCGAGCACCGCCTCCGAGCAGTCCTTGACGCCGCAGGTGTTCTGTCTGCCCTCGTAGTAGAAGGCGACGGGACGCAGCAGCAGCGGCCACTGCCACGGCTCCGACATGTAGGGATGCGAGGTCTCCAGGCCGCTGTGGAAGGTGAAGACCTGCCATTGGTACTTGACCCACGACCGCATCGAGTCGAAGAGGAAGAAGAACGGCCCGGACGAGGTGGCCTGATCCCAGTTGCGCCCGTAGCCGGTGCTCGTCGCGAACCAGCCGATCCAGGTCAACATGTAGGCGACGAACGGTACGATCGTGAACGCCGCGAGCCCCTGCGGCACGTCCTTGCTGAACGCCCCCGCGTACGGATGTCGCAACCCCAGCGCCCGCCGCGCCCCGAAGTCCCACATCAGCGACATGGCCGCGAACGCCACCGCGAAGAACAGCCCCGACCACTTGACCGACATCGCCAGGGCCAGGCACACGCCGGCGCCGATGCGCCACCACCTGATCCCCAGCGCCGGCCCGTACGGCGACACCGGCGACGTCTCGTACCAGGCGACCAGCCGCTCCCGCGCCTGATCCCGGTCGACCACCAGGCAAGCGAACGCCGCCAGCACCCAGAACATCAGGAAGATGTCCAGCAGCGCCGTCCGCGACAGCACGTAGTGGAGGCCGTCGAGCGCCAGCAGCAGCCCGGCGAAGCAGCCGAGCAGCGTCGAGCGCGTCATCCTGCGCGCCACCCGGGCCAGGACGAGGATGGACAGCGTGCCGATCACGGCCGCGGCGAAGCGCCAGCCGAACGGGTTGAGCCCGAACATCCACTCGCCGACGCCGATCATCCACTTGCCCAGCGGCGGGTGCACCACGTAGGAGGCGCACTTGTCGAGCGTCTCCTGCGTGCACTTCTCCCAGATGTTGAGGTTGTCGGCCAGGATCGCCTTGTCCGCGTCCTTGATCGTCACTCGCTCGACGCCCCACGTGATCAGCGAGAACGCGTCTTTCATGTAGTACGTCTCGTCGAACACCACGGCCCTGGGATGGCCGAGGTTGAGGAAACGCAGGATCCCGCCGAACAGAGTGACCAGCAGCGGGCCGACCCACCCCCACAACACGCTGCCGCGCATGGGAGGTATGACCCGATCGCGCACGGACCGAGTCTGAGGAAGGCTCTCGCCGACCTCCGACTTGTCGTAGGCCTGGTACGGGGAATCGGTCACCGCCATTCGGACATCGTACGGGGCTCGGGCGTAAGAGGTACGTAGGGAACGGAGAAAGACGGTGCAATTGGGATGCCCTGCCACAATGGTCAGGTGACTGGAGACGGCAGGTTGGTGCTGGCAGGAGCCCCTATCGGCCAGGCGGGCGACGTCTCGCCGCGGCTGCGGGAGGTGCTCGCGAGCGCCGACGTCGTGGCCGCCGAGGACACCAGGCGGCTGCGCAGGCTCGCGGCCGACCTGGGCGTCGAGATCGCGGGCCGGGTGGTGTCCTACTACGACCAGAACGAGGCGGCCCGGGCCGAGGAGCTCCTGGAGACGCTCAAGGAGGGCCGCACGGTCGTGGTCATCACGGACGCCGGCATGCCGGGCGTCTCCGACCCCGGCTACCGCCTGACCCGCCTCGCGGTCGACGCGGGCATCACGGTCACCGCCCTGCCGGGGCCGAGCGCCGTCACCACCGCCCTGGCCGTGTCGGGGCTGGCCAGCGACCGGTTCTGCTTCGAGGGGTTCCCGCCGCGCAAGCCCGGCGACCGGGCCCGCCGCCTGGCCGCGCTGGCGGCCGAGGAGCGCACGATGGTCTTCTTCGAGTCGCCGCACCGGCTGGCGAGCTCGCTGGAGGCCATGGCCGAGGCGTTCGGCCCCGACCGGCCGGCCGCGGTGTGCCGCGAGCTGACCAAGACGTACGAGGAGGTGCGCCGCGGCGGGCTCGGCGAGCTGGCCGAGTGGGCGGCCGCGGGCGTCAAGGGCGAGATCACGGTCGTGGTCGCCGGCCACGTGCCCGGCGCGGGCGAGCAGGACATGGAGGGGCTGGTCGCCGAGGTGGACCGCAGGGTCGCGGAGGGCTCCCAGCGCAAGCTGGCCATCGCCGAGGTGGCCAAGGAGGCGGGCGTCCCCAAGCGAGAGCTGTATGAGCTAGTTCACAAGCGCCTATAGTGCGCATCGTGAGGAACTGGGGGGTTTCGCCGCGGCGATTGGTCCCGCCGATCCAGGGATCCGCCCTGCTGGGCTGGATCGGGCCGCTCCTCGTCGTGATCTTCGGCGGCGTGCTGCGTTTCGTCCGGCTCGGCGAGCCCAGGGCCGTGGTCTTCGACGAGACCTACTACATCAAGGACGCGTACTCGCTGCTCAAGTACGGTGTCGAGCGGGTCACCCTGGGCGATGCCAAGAACCCCGTCGCCGACCGGCGCCTCATCACCGGCAACCTGGACATCTTCAAACAGTGCCCCGAGCCCGCCGACTGCGCCTCCTTCGTGGCGCACCCCCCGCTGGGCAAGTGGATGATCGCCGTCGGCGAGCAGCTGTTCGGCATGAACCCCTTCGGCTGGCGCTTCGCCGCCGCCCTCGCCGGCACGCTCTCCATCCTGATCCTGGCCCGGGTGGCGCGCAGGATGACCCGCTCCACGCTGCTCGGCTGCCTCGCCGGGCTGCTGCTGGCGCTCGACGGGCTGCACCTGGTGCTGTCGCGGACGGCGCTGCTGGACATCTTCCTGATGTTCTGGGTGCTGGCCGGGTTCGCCTGCCTGGTGGCCGACCGGGACTGGGCACGCAGCCGGCTGGTCGACTGGTACGAGAGCGCGCCCGTCACCGAGCTGGGCCCGCGGCTCGGGCTGCGGCCTTGGCGGCTGGCCGCCGGGGCCTGCCTGGGGGCGGCCTGCGCGGTCAAGTGGTCGGGGATCTTCTTCCTCCTCGCGTTCGCGGTGCTCACCGTGATGTGGGACATGGGGGCCAGGCGGGCGCTGGGGCTGCGGGAGCCGTACCGGGGGGCGCTGTCGTACGACGTGCCCGGCGGGGTGGCCGCGATGGCGCTCGTGCCCGCCGCGGTGTTCATGGCGAGCTGGTCGGGCTGGTTCGCCACCGCCGGGGGATGGGGGCGCAACTGGGCGCAGGCCACCTCGTCAGGGCCGCTGTTCTTCGTGGTCGACTCGGTGCGGTCGTGGTTCGAGTACCAGAAGCAGGTGCTCGGCTACCACAGCGGCCTGGACGACTACCACCCCTACATGTCCGAGCCCTGGTCGTGGCCGCTGCTGCTGCGCCCCGTCTCGTTCCACTACCCGTCGAACCTGCCGCCGTCGGCGTGCGGGGCCGACAAGTGCTCCCAGGCCGTGCTCGGCGTCGGCACCCCGGCCCTCTGGTACGGCGCCGTGCTGGCCCTGCTCGGCCTCATCGCGTGGTACGTGTCGTCGCGCGACTGGCGGGCCGGGGCCGTGCTGCTCACGGTCGCGGCCGGCTGGCTGCCGTGGTTCTACTACGCCATCGCCGACAACCGCACGATGTACCTGTTCTACATGATCCCCGTGGTGCCGTTCATGGTGCTGGCGGTCGTGCTCGTGGCGGGGCTGATCCTGGGCCGGGAGAGCGCTCCCCCCACGCGCCGGGCGGCCGGGGCCGCGGCGGTGGGGGCGTTCGCGCTCATCGTGCTGATCAACTTCTGGTGGCTCTATCCGGTGCTGACCGCCGAGACGATCACACAGGCAGAGTGGTGGGCTCGGATGCTGATGCGCTCTTGGGTGACCGCCGCCCCCAAGTGATGCCCTTGCGCAGCGTGATCGCCGCCGCCACGCAGGCCAGGGGGACGGCCGGAAGCACGTAGCGGTAGTCGAACTCGGCCGTCGCCGCCGGGGCCAGCAGCAACCCGACCGCGCCCAGCCAGGGCAGCGCCACCGCGCCGCCGAACTTGCGCCAGCGCACCGCGACGCCGTACAGGCCGATCAGCAGGATCCCGCCGAGCATGATGCCGCGCAGGTAGAACACCTTCTGGTAGCCGCTCATGATGTCGGCCCACGGGTGCACGATGCGGGTCTCCGGCGGGCCCTGCTCGTAGCTGAACGCGTCGGTGTCGGTGCGGCCGCCGGCGTACGACGACCACTTCGGCAGCCGCTTGGGCTGGCCGTTCTCGTCGAGTTCGACGTACGGCTTGAACTGGTACATGTTGTAGGTGTTCTCGTCCGGGAAGCGCGGGCGCGCCCAGTGGAACGAGCGGAAGAAGTCACGCGCCACGACCTTCAGGTAGTCGCCCGGCTGCGACGTGATCGCCCGCGTGGCGAACGCGCTGGCCGCGTCGTTGGTGATCTCGCTCCACTTCTTCTGGATGCCCCATCGGTGCAGCACCTCGCCCGTGGCCGTGCCGTCGTGGCTGCCCTGGCCCCACAGGTACCACTGTGCGTACTCTTTGCGCTGGTCGACCGGGTCGTTGATGCACAGCAGGAGAAGCTGGACCTCTTTGTACTTGTCGATGTTCATCTTGTTGCAGTCGGCGAAGATCGCCGTCCGCATGTACAGGATGAGGCCGTCGCTGTTGGTCATCGCGAACTTGCCGTACGCCGAGGCGAACCAGCCCATGTACGCCATCACCGGGATCGCGCACGCCGTGATCAACGCTGCGATGGGCCGCCAGCCCGTCCGCCTGACCAGCAGATAGAGCACCACCAGGGCCAGGATCGGCAGGCCGATCGAGCGCGTCAGCCACGTCAGCGCCAGCAGGAACCCGACGACCGCGCCCGCCTTCCACGACAGCCGCCGCTTCCACAGCACCAGTGTGATCACGCCCACCACGAGCAGCGTGAACATGGTGTCCGACATCACCAGCTGCTCCAGCTGGATCTGGTACGCGTCGAACAGCACCGGCGCCGCCGCCAGCGTCGCGCCCCACTTCGGCAGCCTGAACTTGATCCGCAGCAGCGCGTAGATCAGGCACGCCGTGGCCAGGCCCATCAGGTGCTGCGTGAAGGTGACCAGCGCGAAGCTGTGGAACGGCTTCAGCAGCATCAGCCAGAAGCTGTAGCCGTCCGGCCTGATCGGGTGGGGCCTCGGGTGCAGCGCCACCGAGACGTACTCGTAGGAGTCGTTGAACCACATGGCAGGGCCGTAACCGAGCATGGTGATGAGCCGCAGCACGGCGCCGACGCCGAAGGCCGCGGCGAACACCCGATGCCGGTGCAGAAGCAACCGCCAACGAGTTGTCCGGCCGGGAGCGGAGTAATCCACAGGGGTATTCTGCTCCGCGACGCTCACCATGCTTTGACCTGCTCCTCGCCTTGGACGACGAGGATTCCTCAACCGCTGCCCGGTTGGGTGCTTGGCGCTTCGCTGACCGGGCGACCCCGAGGTCTCCACGCCCTGAGACGACCGGCCCGGCCGCCCTTTGTCCGACTGGCTATCGCCTGCTCGTTCGACTGGCTCGACCCTAATCGCTCTCGATCGATGCGGCAACCGGATCACTCGCTCTTTTGACTTGCTCCTCGCCTAAAGAGGCGAGGATCCCGGAGCCGCTTGCGCGGCCCTGGTGCTTGGCGCTTCACAGACCGGGCAATCCCGAGGTCTCCACGCCCTGAGACGACCGGCCCGGCCGCCTGTAGCGCCATGTTGATCTCACTCGACGGCTTGGTTATCGCACGCCCGTTCGATCGATTCCGACATTAGCGCGTCTCCGGCCGTGCCGCCATTGATTCGCTGAGATCCCAGGTCCCTGCTTCGCGCTCCGGTAAAGATTGACGGTCGATTTTGGGTCTTGACGCGAACGCCTCCGGGCACAGGGCATGATGGTTCACTGGAACAGCCTTAACTGAAGGGTAGACACGTGGAACTGACGGTGGTCATGCCCTGCCTCAACGAGGCGGAGACCGTGGAAGTCTGTGTGCGCAAGGCACTGGCGTGCATGGAGGAGCACGGCATCGAGGGCGAAGTCCTGATCGCCGACAACGGCAGCACGGACGGCTCTCAACAGCTCGCCCGCGACGCCGGCGCCCGCGTGGTCCACGTCGAGGAGAAGGGCTACGGCAACGCCCTCATGGGCGGCATCCGGGCGGCGCGCGGCAAGTTCGTCATCATGGGCGACGCCGACGACTCCTACGATTTCACCTCACTGCTGCCGTTCGTCGAACAACTGCGCGACGGCGCGGACCTGGTCATGGGCAACCGGTTCAAGGGCGGCATCGCCCCCGGCGCCATGCCTCCGCTGCACCGCTACCTCGGCAACCCGGTGCTGTCGTTCATCGGCCGGCTGTTCTTCCCGTCGGCGATCGGCGACTTTCACTGCGGCCTGCGGGGCTTCAGGCGCGACTCGATCCTGAAGCTGCACCTGCAGACGGGCGGCATGGAGTTCGCCTCCGAGATGGTGGTCCGCTCCACGCTGGCCGGCTACGACGTGCGCGAGGTGCCCACAACGCTCTCGCCCGACGGCCGCTCCCGCCCGCCGCACCTGCGCTCGTGGCGCGACGGCTGGCGCCACCTGCGCTTCCTGCTCCTCTACAGCCCGAAGTGGCTGTTCTTCTACCCCGGCGTGCTGATGATGATCATCGGCCTGGTGGCGGGGACCGCGCTGACCTTCGGTCCTGTGGAGATCGGCGAGCTCGCCTTCGACGTCGACACCCTGGTCGGGACGTCGGCGCTGGTGGTGATCGGCTTCCAGGCGGCGCTGTTCGCGCTGTTCACGAAGGTTTACGCGGCCGAGGAGGGGTTCCTGCCGGAGTCGCCGCGGATCCGTAAGATCATCGACATCGTCACTCTGGAGAAGGGGCTCGTCGTCGGCGGGCTGCTGGCGCTGGCCGGTCTGGTGGGGCTGGTGATGTCGCTGGTGCACTGGCAGGTGCGGAGCTTCGGCGAGCTGAACCCGCGGGAGTCGCTGCGACTGGTGGTGCCGTCGGCAACGGCCTTGATCATGAGCTTCCAGACGATCTTCGCGTCGCTGTTCGTCAGCATCCTCGGCATCCGCCGCTCCCGCGAGACGCCGATCGACCGCGCGGCCGCCGCCGCTGAGGAGGCGGCCGAGGCGATCTCACGGGAAAGATCAAAAGCTTGACATCTTTCTTTTACGCGTTGCCAGGGTCGGCCATCCGCCGACCCTGGCTCGTGTCTGTCCAGGGGAACGGCCGCTGACCGGTCAGTGGCGCGCCGCCGTTACGGGGCGCTTCGTTGACCGGCCTCCATGGCCCACCCGGGCGCCGTTCGGATCGCGCCGGGCTCCACCGCACCACCTCCCGCCGACGCGGCGCCGGGAGCTTCCCCCGCGGCCCCACCGAGGACCCTGCACCACCGGCGACTCCGGCACCATCGGCAACGCCGGCAACGGCGGCAACCCCGGCACCAACGGCGACAGTTCCACCACCCGCAGGCCATCACCTCGCAGGCCAGCGACCCCCGCCTCCAGCGACCCCCGTGCAGGGCGCAGGCCGGCAACCCTCCCGCAGGTCCGCAACTCCCGCAGGCCGACTAATCCCGCCAAGCTGAGCGGGGTATCGGCGTGGGTGTCAGAGGGTGCCGGAGACGGGGGTCGGAGCCCCAGATGGGCCGACCTGGTGGACCGGGCGTGTCGTGGAGGGGGAATGGGTCCGAGGGGGACAGCGATCCCCGTAGGCTTAGGAATATGTCCCAGCACATCTTGACCGCCGTCGCGTGGCCGTACGCTAACGGCCCCCGTCACATCGGGCACGTCTCAGGGTTCGGCGTGCCGTCCGACGTCTTCAGCCGCTACCAGCGGATGGCGGGAAACAAGGTGCTGATGGTGTCCGGCACCGACGAGCACGGCACGCCCATCCAGGTGCAGGCCGACAAGGAAGGCGTCAGCGCCAAGGAGCTCGCCGACCGCTACAACCGGGTCATCGCCGAAGACCTCACCGGCCTGGGCCTGTCGTACGACCTGTTCACCAGGACGACCACGAAGAACCACTACGCCGTCACGCAGGAGATCTTCAAGGGTCTCCACGCCAACGGCTACATCTTCCCCAAGACCACGATGGGCGCGATCTCGCCCTCGACCGGCCGCACCCTGCCCGACCGCTACATCGAGGGCACCTGCCCCATCTGCGGCTACGACGGCGCCCGCGGCGACCAGTGCGACAACTGCGGCAACCAGCTCGACCCGATCCAGCTGATCAACCCCAAGAGCCGCATCAACGGCGAGACGCCGACGTTCGTCGAGACCGAGCACTTCATGCTCGACCTGCCCGCCTTCACCGAGACGCTCGGCTCCTACCTGCAGTCCAAGCAGGGCGAGTGGCGGCCCAACGTGCTGAAGTTCGCGCTCAACCTGCTCGGTGACCTGCAGCCCCGGGCGATCAGCCGCGACCTCGACTGGGGCGTGCCGATCCCGCTCGACGGCTGGCGCGACCAGCCCAACAAGCGCCTCTACGTCTGGTTCGACGCCGTCATCGGCTACCTGTCGGCCTCCATCGAGTGGGCCAGGCGCTCCGGCGACCCCGACGCCTGGCGCCAGTGGTGGCAGAACCCCGACGCCCGCGGCTACTACTTCATGGGCAAGGACAACATCGTCTTCCACGCCGAGATCTGGCCGGCGATGCTGTTCGGCTACAGCGGCCAGGGTGACAACGGCGGCACGCCGGGCTCGCTCGGCTCGCTCGAGGTGCCGTCCGAGGTGGTCTCCAGCGAGTTCCTGACGATGGAGGGCCGCAAGTTCTCCTCCTCCCGCCAGGTCGTCATCTACGTGCGCGACTTCCTGGCACGCTACGACGCCGACGCGCTGCGCTACTACATCGCGGTGGCCGGCCCCGAGACGCAGGACACCGACTTCACCTGGCAGGAGTTCGTCAACCGCAACAACGGCGAGCTCGTCGCGGCCTGGGGCAACCTGGTCAACCGGTCGATCTCGATGGCGGCGAAGAACTTCGGCGCCGTGCCCGAGGCGGGCGACCTGACCGACGCCGACCGGGCCCTGCTGGAGCGCTCTCGCAACGCGTTCGGGCCGGTGGGTCAGGAGCTGAACAGGTCGCGTTTCAAGAACGCCATCACCGAGGCGTTCGACGTGGTCCGCGAGGCCAACAAATACCTCGCCGAGCAGGAGCCGTGGAAGCTCAAGGAGGACCCGGCGCGGCAGAAGTCGATCCTGCACGTCGCGCTCCAGGTCGTCGACGACGCCAAGACGCTGCTCACGCCGTTCCTGCCCAGCTCGTCCAACAAGGTCTTCGCCATGCTCGGCGGCGAGGGCGTGTGGTCGGGCATGCCGGAGATCCGCGAGGTCGACGAGGACGGCGGCGAGCCGTACCCCGTGATCACGGGCGAGTACGACGGGGCGGCCCGCTGGGAGCACCGGCCGATCAAGCCGGGCACGCAGCTCGCGCCCCCGGTGCCGCTGTTCAAGAAGCTCGACCCGAAGGTCGTGGACGAGGAGCTGGCCCGCCTGGCGGAGTGACCGGCTGTCGCGGGGAGCGGCTACTTTAGGGGCGTGAGCAAGATTCCCGCCGCCCCAGAGCCGCTTTCCGTGCCCGTGTTCGACAGCCACTGCCACCTCGACATCATGGTCGGCAACCGGCAGGCGTCGTCCGGCGACCCGGTGGCCCAGGCGGCGCAGGCCGCGGCGGCCACCGTGCGGAGCATCCTGGACGACGCCAGGGCGGTCGGCGTGACCAGGCTCGTCACGATCGGCTACGACCTCAAGTCCTCCCGGTGGAACGCGGAGACGGCGGCGGGTCAGGAAGGCGTGTACGCCGGGGTGGCGATCCACCCCAACGAGGCCCACGAGGCGACTCCCGAGGTGCTGGCCGAGATCGAGGCGCTGGCCCGGCGGCCGGAGGTGCGGGCGGTGGGGGAGACCGGGCTCGACTACTACCGCGACTGGGCGAGCAAGGACGACCAGCACGCCAGCTTCCGCGCGCACGTCGAGATCGCCAAGCGCACCGGGAAGGCGCTGGTCATCCACGATCGGGACGCCCACGACGACGTGCTCAAGGTGCTGGCCGCGGAGGGCGCGCCGGACAAGGTCGTGTTCCACAGCTTCTCGGGCGACGCCGAAATGGCCAAAAAGTGCGCCGAAGCTGGATATTTCATGTCCTTCTCCGGCCCTGTGACGTACAAGAACGCCGTCTACCTCCGCGAGGCCGCCGAGGTGGCCCCGTTGGAGTTGATGCTGGTCGAGACCGACGCCCCCTACCTCCCGCCGGTCCCGCACCGGGGCAAGCCCAACGCCCCCTACCTCATCCCCCTCACCCTGCGTTGCCTCGCCGAGGTCAAGGGGATCCATCCGGACCGGTTGTGTGAGGCGATCAGCACCAACGGGGTCACGGTCTTCGGCGAGTGGTGACCATCTTTTGGTGAACCGGTGGATGCCGGCGTGTCGTGGCGGCTAGCGTTCGGGCGGTCACTTTCCGTTATGGAAGGTGACGTGTGTGGTCGCGCTCACTTGGCCCTCGCTGGTAACGCAAGCTACCGCTCTCGGGCCTGAGCGTTCGCCGCTCCGTACCGGAGGTGGTTCGTGCGAGGCAGGAGACGTGCGCCGCGTCCGCCGATCCCATGGCGCTCCCCGTGGACACCGGTGGTGTGCCTGACGGCGGCCGTGGCCGCAGGTCTGCTCGTGGCCGTGTCGTCCCTGGCCAAAGACGTGACCGTGGTCGTGGACGGCAAGTCGATGGCGGTGCGGAGCTTCGCCGGCTCCGTACGCGACGCGCTCGGCGACGCCGGGGTCTCGCTGAGCTTCGGCGACGTCGTACACCCGCCCGCCCAAGAAGGCGTCTCCGACGGGACCAGGATCGAGGTGCGCCGTGCCCGCCCCATCACGCTGACCCTGGACGGCCGCACGAGCCAACACCTGGTCACCAGTACGAAGGTCGGCGACGCCCTCGCCGAGCTGGACATCTCCCCGGCGGCCGCCACGTTCTCCGCGCCCCGCGACGGGACGGTGCCGCTGTCGGGCATGTCGCTGACCGTCTACACCAAGCGCAAGGTGTACGTGGTGGCCGGCACCACCAGGCTCATCTCCCGCACCACCGCGCGCACGGTCCGCGAGGTGCTCCGCCAGAAGCGCATCGACCTGCGCCGCGGCTACCGGGTGACCCCGCCGCTGGGCAGCTTCCCCAAGGACGGCACGGTGATCATGGTCACGCCGCCGCACACCGTCGAGGTCCAGCCGGGCGTGGCGCGCCTGAACTGGCGGGCGCTGGCCGAGTGCGAGTCGCGAGCGAACCCGCGGGCGTACAACCCGGAGGGGCCTTACTACGGGATGTACCAGATCAGTCTGCCCATGTGGAAGGCCGTCGGCGGCATGGACCTGCCGTCGGCCTGGCCGACGGAGGAGCAGACGTACCGGGCCCAGCTCCTCTACCAGCACGTGGGCGGCCGCTGGCAGGTCCAGTGGCCCCGCTGCGGCGCCCACCTGTTCTAGGGGCCGGACACCGCCACCCCGAAGTCGGCGCCCGTGGACGGCTGGAGCTCCTCCAGGCTCTCGGCGTTCCGCCCGGCCACCGCCACCTTCCCGTACGGCGGCGCGTCCGGCTGCCCCACGAACAGCTTGTTGCCGCTGAAGGCCACCGACCAGCCGAACAGCCCGTCGCCGCCCGGCAGCCGCCGCTCCTCGCCGCCGCCCTTCCAGGAGACGATCCTGACGCCGCCGCCGTAGGGAGCCCCGATGGCCAGCCTGCCGTCCGCCGAGGCGGCCAGCGAGAAACCGAACGCCTGCTTGCCGCCCTGCGTCACCGTCCTGATCGGCTTCCTGCCGGGATTGAGCAGCTGGACGTAGCCGGGGCCGGGGGCGCTGACCGCGTAGCCGGAGCCCGCCGAGTACGTCACCGCGTAGCCGTACCGGTCGCCGGAGGCGTTGGTCGGGGAGTCCAGCTTCAGGCTCGTGATCTGGGGCGCGAAGGGGTCGTCGATGAACACGACCGAGCCCGAATCGATCTTGCCTGCCTCGATCTGGCGGCCCGCGCCGTCGTCGTTCTCATACGGGACGCCGACGAGCAGGGTCTTCTCCGCCCCGAACGCCATCGACCAGCCGAACTGGTCGCCCACCTCACTGTTGCCCCGCACCTCGACGGTCTCCTGGCTGATCCTGCGCAGCTCGCCGGTGCCCTTGCGCACGTAGATCGCGCCCACGTCGAGGAGCTTGTTCTCGTCCTCGTAGGGCGCGCCGATCGCCACCAGATCGTTCAGCGTCGCCAGAGACCAGCCGAAGTGCGCGAACCGCTGCGGCTGCGGGGCGGTCAGGCGCTGCGGGGGCTTGGCGCCGCCGCCGTAGACGACGTACGCGGCCCCGGCGTCCTCCGTGCCGTCCACATCCGCGTACGGCGCGCCGACCACCAGGTCCGCGCAGGCGTCGCCGTCGACCTTCGCCAGCCGCGCGGACCACCCGAAGGCGTCGCCCTTGACCAGGCCCGGCACGGCGACGGGGACGACCTTGCCGCCGGACAGCACGTGCACGGCGCCCTTCTGATCGTCGGCGAACGGGTCGCCCACCGCCACGTCGTCCACACCGTCGCCGTCGAAGTCGGCGGCCCCCGCACAGGCCGCCGCCGCGGCGGTGGCGCCGGGGACCGCGCTCATGCCGATGGCGAGCAGCAGCGCGACGAGCGTCTCCCTGGTCCTCACAGCGCCACCTCGATCTGCTGGCCGTTCTCGAGCATGGTCGCCGTCAGCTTCACCGGCTTGCGGTAGGCGGCCAGGTCGAACACGAAGGCGCTGTCCACGCGGGCGCCGGGGAGGATGGCCGGGGGCAGGGTGAGGGCGGCCGGCTCGTGCTCGCCGCCCCGGTCGTCGACCATGGTGACGACCGGCTGGATCAGCGTGCGCCGCTCGCCGCCCGGGTTGAGCATCGTCCAGCGGATCACGCAGAGCTGGCCCTGGGTGGCGGTCTTGCCCTCGTACTCCTTCAGACCGCACTCCGGGGCACTCGCCACGATCGCGATCGGGTCGTCGAAGCCGGCGCCCAGCGGGAACCTGCGGCCCACGTCGTCGGGGCTCGCCGTGGCGGCGGCCTGGGAGGGGCTGCCGGGGTTGGAGGGGACCGTGTTCCGGCCCGAGGTGACGATCAGCACGGCCACGGTGACCACGATGGCCAGCACGGCGGCCCCGGCGGCGATGAGCCACCGAGTGCCCGGGGTCCTCGTCCCGCCCAGTGTGTCGGGCTCGCTCGGGAGCAGCTCCGGGGTGATGGCGGTGGCCCGGTCACCCGGCTGGGTGTCGGCCCCCCGCTGCTCGGACTGCTCCATCTGCCGTAGTTGCTCCTGCCCCGGAATGCCGGCGGCCTGCCGCAGATGCTCCCGCCCCGCAATACCGGCCGCCGCCCGCCCCTGCTCCTGACCGGCGACTCCGGCCACGCGGTGCTGCGGCTGCCCCTGACCGGGGACGTCGGCCGTCCGGTGCTGCGGCTGTCCCAGGCCGGGGGCGTTGGCCGCCTGGTGCGACGGCTCCTGGCCCGGGAGACCGGGAGCCTGGTGCGGCTGTCCTTCTCCTGAGGCGCTGTGCGTCTGGAGCGGCTGTCCCTGGCCCGGGGCACTGGGCGTCTGGTGCTGCGGCCCCGCGAGCCCGGGCAGCCCGAACTGCGCCGGCGGCGCCTGCCCCGCAGGACCGCCGGCTGGCCGCGGTTGCGCCTGCGGCTCCGGCGTTCCGGGCGTTCCCGTCCCTCCGAGCGTTCCCTCCGCCGACTGGGCCTGCTGCTCCTTCTTTCGATCACCTCTCCGGAAGAACCCACGCGCCCGCACCTGACCCTTACCCGGTGCTTCGGCCTGGGGCTGCGCAGGCCAGCGAGCCAGCTCCTCCTTGGCCGCCTGCTCCTCCCTGCGCGCCCGCTCCTCGACCGACGCCTGCCCAAAAGGACCGGAAGGACCAGAAGGACCGGGGGGACCGGGGGGACCGGGGGGACCGGGGTGGACGACGTTGGGCCCGCTCGACGCCCGCCCCGTGGCGTCACCCGGCGGCGGCGTCGTGAACGTCGCCGTGATGTCGGGCTCGTCCACGACGTTCTGCGGCGGCTGCCACTCGTTGAACATCTCGGTCGCGACCAGAGTGGGGGGATTGATCGACGGCGGCGGCGTGTTGCCTCCCACCAGCGCGATCAGCAGGTCCTGCGCCGTCGGACGCAGCGCGGGGTCCATGGAGGTGGCCAGCCGCGCCAGCTCGTTCAACGGCGCGGGCAGCGCACCCAGCTCCGGCTGGGTGTTCAGCACGCGGTGGGCCATGGTGATGGGGTCACCCCGCCCGAACGGGTGCCGCCCGTTGCCGGCGTACGCCACCAGGCAGCCCCAGGCGAAGATGTCGGCCGCCGGGCTGACCACCTCGCCGCGCACCTGCTCGGGCGCCCACCATCCCGGGCTGCCCAGCAGCTCGCCGGATAGCGTGAACCCGGTCTCCCTGTCGAGCGCCCTGGCGATCCCGAAGTCGATCACCCGCGGACCAGAGAGCGAAAGGATCACGTTGGCGGGCTTCAGATCCCTGTGCACCAGCCCCGCCACGTGGATGGCGGCGAGCGCCGCCGCCACCCCCAGCGCGACACCATGTAACGGCCCAGGATCCAGAGCCCCATATTTCGCGATCTGGTCGGACAGCGGGGTGCCCGCGATGTACTCGGTCACCATGTACGGCCGTCCGTCGCCGGTGTTGCCGTTGTCCAGCACCTGAGCCGTGCAGAACGACGCCACCCGGCGAGCGTTGTCGACCTCCGCATGGAACCGGGCCGCGAACCCCTCCTGGTTGGCGAACTCCGCCTTGACGACCTTGAGCGCGACGAAACGCCCCGTCGGCGCGCGGGCGAGGAAGACGGTCCCCATACCGCCTTCGCCGAGTCGCCCCAGCAGACGGTACGGACCGATCTCCCGCAAATCCGTCGGGCGGAGCGGCGCGGCGCCCGTTGGCTCCATGAGGGACGTCCCTTCCTGTTCCACGCCATCCTCCCCTTTGGTCTCCCCATCCGCCATCGCAGGTTCTTCGATGCGAGAGACTGATTGGATGATGAGGCTGTTGGGCCCTGCAGAAATACGTATTTTGGCGGAGAAGCTAGATCTTCGTCCGACAAAAAAGCTTGGCCAGAACTTCGTGATCGACGCGGGGACCGTCCGGCGCATCGTCCGCGTGGCCGATCTGTCGGAGAACGACGTGGTCATCGAGGTGGGGCCGGGGCTCGGCTCGCTCACCCTGGCCCTCCTGCCGTCGGCCGCGCACGTGGTGGCCGTCGAGATCGATCCGGTGCTCGCCGCCCAACTGCCCCTCACCGTCGCCGAGCGCGGCCCGTCCGACAAACTCACGGTCGTCAACGCCGACGCCATGAAGGTGACCTCTGACGACCTGTTGGGCTTCACTCCCTCGGCCCTCGTCGCCAACCTGCCGTACAACGTTGCCGTCCCCGTGGTGCTCCACCTCCTGGAGGTCCTCCCGTCCCTCCGCAAGGGCCTGGTCATGGTGCAGTCCGAGGTGGCCGACCGCCTCGCGGCCGGTCCAGGCTCGAAGGTGTACGGGGTACCGTCGGTCAAGGCCGCGTGGTACGCGGACGTACGCCGGGCCGGCGCGGTGGGCCGTACCGTCTTCTGGCCCGTCCCCAACGTCGACTCGGGCCTCGTCTCCCTCACCCGCCGCGAACCACCGGCCACGGCGGCCTCGCGCGAGGAGGTCTTCGCCGCGGTCGACGCCGCCTTCGCCCAGCGCCGCAAGACGCTGCGCGCGGCCCTGGCGTCGTGGGCGGGCAGCCCGGCCGAGGCGGAGAGCATCCTGCGGGCGGCCGGTGTCGACCCCTCGACCCGAGGCGAGCAACTCGACATCACGGCCTTCGCCCGCATAGCCGAACTGAAACCCTGACGCTGGGGCCGGAAGCCGCGGAGAGCCGGCGGAACTGTGGACAAGCCCTCGTCGTCCACAGAATCGCATTCGGCCCCGCGCCACCCCGCCTCGCCACACGATCCTGGCCTCCCACCATCCATCCGTACGGCTGGACCCAGGGAGGTCAACGATGATCCGCAGTTTCCTCCTCGCCGTCACCGGCGGGCTGTTCATGACCTTCGCCACATTCCCCACCACGGCCCAGGCCCTGTCCGTGAAGAAGGCCAAGGAGAAGCTGGCCCGGGGCGAGATCGCCGCCGCGGCGGCCCTCAGCCAGTTGGGCGTCTCCTTCTCCTGGGGCGGCGGCTCCCCGAAGGGCCCCACCTTCGGCATCGGCAGAGGAGCCGGCACGAAGGGCTTCGACTGCAGCGGCCTGACCCTCTACGCCTGGTCCAGAGCCGGCGTGACCCTCGCCCACTACACAGGCACCCAGTTCCGCCAGGGCCGCCGGATCCCTCCGAGCGCCCGCCGCGCAGGCGACCTCCTCTTCTTCGGCGGCGGCCGAGGCGATCCCACCCATGTGGGCCTCTACCTCGGAGGAGGACTGATGATCCACGCCCCGAAGACCGGCGACGTGGTCAAGAAGACCAACTTCCTCAACTCGCCCTACTACCGCGCCGTCTACCGGGGCACTGTCCGCCCGGGCTGACCCTCACCGGCGCGCGCAGACCGCCACCAGCCCGGAGACCAACCCCGACAGCAACTCCTGATCCTCATCCCGAGAGGGCTCGTACTCCATGAGCCCGAGCCCGACCACCTCGAACCGCTCGGCGACGGCGGCGACGGACGACAGGAGCCGCTCAGGATGCAACCCACCAGGCGACGGACATCCCACACTCCGGAAGATCTCCGGATCGAGCACATCGAAGTCGACATGCACATAGACAACGGGGTCACGCCCATCCGACCCACGGCCGTCCCTTTCGCCGTCCGACGCGCCGCCGTCCGACGCGCCGCCGTCCGACGCGCCGCTGTCTGGCGCGCCTGCCGCCGTGCGGCCGTCCGCTTCGCCGCCTGCCGCCGTGCGGTTGTCCGCCTCACTGCCTGCCGACGCACGGCCTTCCGGCTCGCCGCCCGCCGACGCACGGCCTTCCGGCTCGCCGCCCGCCGATGCGACGGCCGCCACGAGAGCCGCCGGGTCCTCCTCCACACCCCATCGCCGGATCCCCGCGGCCGCCACGAAGTCCGCCTCCGCGGGATCCAGATCCCGCACTCCCGCCAGCACGATCCGCCCGGGGTCCAAACACGCGTCCGGCACCAGCCCCTGCGGTCCTTCTCCGGTCAGCGCACGCAGCACCATCCCGTGGTAGGCCCCGGAGGGCGAGGAATCCGGCGTGTTCACGTCCCCATGGGCGTCGAACCAGACCACGACCAGCCGATCCCCGTACGCAAGCCTCGCCGCCGCAACAGGTTCGAGTTCGACACCACAGTCCCCGCCGACGGTGACCATCAGCCCGCCGCGAGCCCCGGCGGCGGCTGCGTGGGCAATCGCCGTGCGCACCCTGGTAGCGGTGGCGACGAGGCTGTCGTCATCGACGTCGACCCGCACTCGACGATCCGCCTTCACCATGGCGCCGAGCAGCCGGGCCCCCTCACGGAGCCGCTCAGCCGTACGCGACCCGGACCCCCGCCACTGTGCCACCTCAACAACCGACACCCCTGACAACACGCCCACCCTTCCCGAACTCGCCTTCAGCATGACCAGATCAGCATGCCCAGCCACATACGCACAAAGCTCCACTACGTCACTCAACGGAACCAGATCGGGGTCGCTCCTCGTTACCGAGAGGAAAAAGGCAAATGACCACGAACTTGACTCTGTGTGTCGGAGAAGTAGTCACTCCCCAGGCCATATTTCGAGAACCGCATGTCAGGGCTGCGTGCCCCGATAACATCGAGTGTCCTCCGACCCCGGCAAGCGATGAGAGTGGCAGAAGATCGATGAGTTCGGTGACCGTACGTGTGCCCGCGAAGGTCAACGTGCAGCTTTCTGTCGGCCCGCTCAGGGAAGATGGCTACCACGACCTGGTCAACGTCTTCCACGCCGTATCGATCTTCGATGAGGTGGTGGCGAAGGAGTCCGAGTCGATCACTGTGTCGGTGACCGGGAAATGGTCCGACCAGGTGCCGGTCGACGACAGCAACCTCGCGATCCGGGCCGCCCGGGCGCTCGCCAAGCACGCGGGACGCACCTATGGCGCCGACCTGATCATCCAGAAGGACATTCCCGTGGCGGGCGGAATGGCGGGCGGCAGCGCCGACGCCGCAGGCGCTCTCGTGGCCTGCAACGAGCTCTGGGGTCTCGGGCTGCCGTTCGACGACCTGATGGAGATCGCCGGAGACCTGGGCAGCGACGTGCCGTTCTCCCTGCTCGGTGGCACCGCCGTCGGCACCGGCCGTGGGGAGCAGCTGACCGAGCTCCCGACCGGCGGCACGTTCCACTGGGTGTTCGCGCTGGCCGACGGCGGTTTGTCCACGGCCAGCGTGTACGCCGAGTGCGACCGGCTCCGCAAGGCCTCGGGGGCCGAGGTGCCCTGGCCACAGCTGAACGACTCCCTGGTGGAGGCGCTGGGCACCGGCGACGCCTACGCCCTGGGCGCTCACCTGAGCAACGACCTCCAGCCGGCGGCCCTCAACCTCCGGCCCGAGCTCGCCCCGACCCTCGAAGCCGGTCGTCAGCACGGAGCCCTGGGCGCGATCGTCTCCGGCTCGGGCCCCACCTGCGCTTTTCTCGCCATCGACGCCCTCCACGCCCGCGACCTGGCCCTCAGCCTGACCACCACGGGCGCCGCCCACACCGCGGTAGCGGCCCATGGCCCCGTCAACGGCCCGGTCCACGGCACCGCCGTCCCCAGAAGACACTGAGCACTCGCGCCTGCCCACTCCTGGAGCGGCCGCGCAGCGACGCACCCTTGGCTGCTCGCCGACCGGCTGCTCCCGACCGGCTGCTCCCGACCGGCTGCTCGCCGACTGGCTGGCCGCCGACGCGGTTGCGGTGTTCGAGCGGACCGGAATGCCGCGCCGCACCCCGAACACGATCACCGACGTCCGGGTGCGGGCGCGGCACCGTCTGAAACGGGAGGGGACTGCGGTGGGGCCTGGAATACGGGGACGGGCCCCGGTGGGCTCCGGAGGAGCGGTCTGCGGTGGGGCACGGGCCACGAGAGCTGGCGCGGCACGACGCCGGGGCTGCGGCGGGTCCGGATCGTGGGAGCAGCGGGCTGCGGCGGGGCCCGGACCAAAGCAGGGAATGGTCCTCGCTGCGGCTACCCTTGGAACGTCATGAATCTGGTCAACCTTGAGTCGGTTTCCCATGCCTACGGGCCCAGGCCGCTCCTCAGCGACGTGTCGCTCGGCGTCGAGGCAGGAGATCGCATCGGCGTCGTCGGGCGCAACGGAGGCGGCAAGACGACCCTGATGTCGGTCATCGCCGGAGCCGTACGCCCGGACAGCGGACGTGTGACGCACAATCGCGGGCTGCGCGTCGCGTTCCTCTCCCAGCAGGACTCGCTCGATCCGGCCGCCACTGTGCGGGAGACCGTCCTGGGCGGGATGGCGGAGCACGAGTGGGCGGGCGACCAGCGCGTTCGCGAGATCCTGACGAACCTGATCGGCGACCTCGACCTCGATGCCAAGACCGCCGACCTCTCGGGAGGCGAGCGCAGGCGCACGGCGCTGGCGCAGCTGCTCATCGACGACCACGACCTGATCATGCTGGACGAGCCCACGAACCACCTCGACATCGAGGCCATCGCCTGGCTCGCCGCCCACCTGACCACCAGGAAGAGCGCGCTGCTGGTCGTGACGCACGACCGGTGGTTCCTCGACGCCGTGTCCACCCGCACATGGGAGGTCGTGGACGGGCGCGTCGAGCGGTACGAAGGTGGCTACGCCGCCTACGTCCTGGCCAAGGCGGAGCGGGCGCGGATCGCTCAGGCCGCCGAGGAGCGCCGGCAAAACCTCATGCGCAAGGAGATCGCCTGGTTGCGGCGCGGCCCGCCCGCCCGTACGTCCAAGCCGAAGTTCCGCATCGAAGCGGCTCAAGCGCTGATCGCGAACGAGCCGCCGCCACGTGAGACCGTCGAGCTGATGAAGTTCGCCGCGGCCCGGCTCGGCAAGACCGTTTATGACCTGGAGGACGTCACCCTCCACGCCGGCGGCCCAGGCAGTGGGCCGCTGGTGCTCGATCGCTGCACGTGGCAGTTCGGGCCCGGCGACCGCGTCGGGTTGATCGGCGTCAACGGGTCGGGCAAGTCGTCCGTGCTGCGGCTGCTCGCCGACTCGATCAAGCCGGATTCCGGCCGGGTGGTCAGGGGCAAGACGGTACGTCTGGCGCACCTGTCGCAGGAGCTGACCGAGCTCGACCCGACGCGGCGGGTGCTGGAGTCGGTGGAGGAGGTACGCAAGTACCTCCAGCTCGGCAAGAGGGAGTGGTCCGCCTCCCAGCTGCTCGAACGCCTGGGCTTCCGAGGCGAAGCGCAGTGGAAGGTCGTCGGTGACCTGTCCGGTGGTGAGCGGCGGCGGCTGCAGCTGCTCAGGCTCCTCATGGACGACCCGAACGTCCTGCTGCTCGACGAGCCCACCAACGACCTCGACATCGAGACGCTCAACGAGCTGGAAGACCTGTTGGACGGCTGGCCCGGCACGCTGATCCTGGTGAGCCACGACCGGTATTTCCTGGAGCGCGTGACCGATCGCTGCGTGGCGCTGCTGGGGAACGGCAAGTTGTCGCTGTTGCCCGGCGGGGTGGACGAATACCTCGAACGGCGCGCGGCCGGCACCGCCCTGACCGCCCGCGTGGCGACCGCGGCGTCGGCTCCCGCAGCCCGAACGACGACGGGAACGATCACCGAAGGCCCGGTCGCGGGGGCGTCCGGCGGCACGAAGACGGAGCTGTCGGCCAAGGAGGAACGCGAACTTCGCAAGGAGCTCAACCGCCTGGAACGCCAGCTCGACAAGCTGACCGACCAGGAGGCCCGGCTCCACGCCGCCATGGCGGAAGCGGCCAGCGACTACGCCAAGCTGGGATCGCTGGACGCCGAACTCCGCGAGATCACGGCCCAGAAGGACACGATCGAAGCGGAGTGGCTGGAAGTCGCCGACCGCCTCGGCGACTGACCCATCCGTCCGCCCACGTGCCGCTGGCGAGGCCGGCGTTCCGTCCCCGCCCACGCGCCGCTGGCGAGGCCGGCCGCCCCGGCCGTACCTCGAACCGGCGCTCCGGGGCCGTGGGATCGCACTGCTCCGGCGCGTCGGACACGGTCGCTTCGGGTGCTCGGTGCCATGGGGTTCGGTGCCATGGTGCTCGGCCAGCGCAGTGCCGGGTGTCCGCCGCAGTGTCGCGTGTCAGCGGCCGTGCCGCCTGTCCGCAGCAGTGTCGACTGTCCGCCGCAGTACTGGCAACGGTGCATTCTCCGCGGGCGCGCGCCGTACCACGTGCCCACTGCCGTCGGACATGGAGCCGATTCAGTCGCCAGGGGGGCCGCCGGATGGCCGAGCGCGTGCGCTCGCTACCGTGAGGAAGGAAGAAAGGCGGATCCCTTTCTCGTGACGCTCGGCGGAGGGGGACGAGCGTTCACGCGGACAGGGGAAGGGATTCGCCGCGACGTGGCCCTCCCGCAAAGAGAGCGGCGCTCCCGCAGCGAGAGTGCTCCCAGAGGCGAGAGTGCTCCCAGGGAGAGTTACGTGGGGGAGTCGAACGGGGCGAGGAGGGTGCGGAGGAGGGAGGCCAGGGCACGCTGATCGTCGAGACCCAGCCCGGACAACAGCTCACGCTCGCGCCGCAGCAGGTCGGCGAAGGCCGCGTCGACCCTGGCCAGCCCTGTGTCGGTCAGCGACACCAACACCCCGCGCCGATCCTCGGGATCGGGCCGCCGGCGCACGAGCCCGGCGGCGGCGAGGCGGTCGATGCGGTTGGTCATGGTGCCCGAGGTGACCAGCGTGGCGCGGAGCAGCGCCCCCGGGCTGAGCTCGTACGGCTTCCCGGCCCGCCGCAGCGCGGTGAGCACGTCGAACTCCCAGTGCTCCAGACCGTGCTCGGCGAACGCGGCCCGCCGGGCCCGGTCGAGATGCTTGGCGAGTCGTGACACTCTAGAGAGCACCTGGAGCGGCTCGACGTCGAGGTCGGGGCGTTCCGCTCGCCAAGCCGCGACGAGGCGGTCGACCTCGTCCCTAGCATCCTCCGTCATGACACAGAAGTGTACTGTCTTGACATCGAGATATCTCTCTCGATATCAATTATCTTTATGTCAAGAGATATGTGGGACCCAGTCACCTACGCCGTCTACGCGGACGAGCGGTCGCGGCCGTTCCTCGAACTGATCTCCAGGGTGGGGGCGGTCAACCCCGATTATGTCGTCGACGCCGGTTGCGGCAGCGGCGAACTCACCGTTGAGCTGGCCAATCGCTGGCCCGACGCGACGATCGAGGGCTTTGACTCCTCGCCCGCGATGATCAGCAAGGCCCGTCGGCTGGAGACGTCCGTCAGGTTCGCGGTCGCCGACGTGGCCACCTGGCGCCCGGACCGGCCGGTGGACGTGATCGTCTCCAACGCCGTCCTCCAGTGGGTGCCCTCGCACCGCGACGTGCTAGAGCACTGGATGGAAGAGCTGGCCTCGGGCGGCTGGCTGGCCTTCCAGGTGCCGGGAAACTTCGAGGCGCCCAGCCACGTGGTGATCCGCGAGCTGTGTGCCTCACGTGCCTGGTCCGACAAGCTCAGCGACTTCGCCAGGGGCAACCCGGTCGGCGACGCCCTCGAATACGTCGACCTGCTCCACCAGGGCGGCGCCCAGGTGGACGCCTGGGAGACGACGTACGTGCACCTGCTCCAGGGCGAGACCCCGGTGCTGGACTGGGTCTCCGGCACCGCACTGCGCCCGATCCTCGACCGGCTCGACCCGGACGAGCAGCGGCGGTTCAAGGCCGACCTGGTCGAGCTGCTGGCGGAGGCCTATCCGGCGAGGAGCTACGGCACGCCCTTCCCGTTCAGGAGGATCTTCGTGGTGGCACAGAAATGATCAAGGCGTTACATCACGTCCAGCTCTCCGCGCCGAAGGGCAGCGAGCCGCTCCTGCGGGACTTCTACGCGGGCGTCCTCGGCCTGCGGGAGGTGCCCAAGCCGGCGGCGTTGGCGCAGCGTGGCGGCGCGTGGTTCCGAGGCGAGGGCGTGGAGATCCACCTCGGCATCGAGGAGGATTTCAGGCCGGCGCGCAAGGCCCATCCGGCCTTCCTGGTGGACGACCTCGACGCGTACGCCGCCCGCCTGCCCGGCGCGGTGCCCGACGACCTCCTGCCGGGCTTTCGGCGCATCTATGTCTCGGATCCGGTCGGCAACAGGATCGAGCTTCTGCAGGTCGTGTGATGTTCACCTTGTAGTGGCATCATGGTCCGAAATCGGACACCTGTGAGGCGTAGTGGGTATCGAGATAGAGGACAAGTTCGACGTTTCCTCCGAGTACGCGATTCCGGATCTGAGCCGCCTGGCGGAGGTCGTGGGTCCCAAGAGCTACCAGCTCGTGGCCCTCTACTATGACACGTCTGACCTGCGGCTTGCCGCCCGAGGCGTCACGCTCAGGCGCCGGCGCGGTGGCGCGGATCCCGGCTGGCACCTGAAACTGCCCAAGGCCAAGGGCGTACGGCAGGAGATCACGCATCCGCTCACCCGCAGCACCAAGATCGTGCCTCCCGAACTGGCCGAACTCGTCCGCGCCTACACCCGCGGCGCCGACCTCCAGGTGGTCGCCGAGCTGGACACCCGCAGGAGCGTGACGCACCTCCTGGACGGCGAGACCATGGTGATCGAGATCGCCGACGACCGCGTCAAAGGCACCGACCACCGGGACGGCAATGTCGTGCGGTGGCGCGAGGTCGAGGCGGAGCTGCTCGACGACAGCGGGCAGGCGCTGCTCGCCAAGGTCGGCAAGCGGCTCAGGAAGGCGGGCGCCACGCCCTCCGACGCCGGCAGCAAGCTGGCCAAACTCCTCGAACCCGCCCCGCCGGCCAGGGCCCGCACGGTTCCGGGCTCGGCCGGCGAGGTCGTCGTCGACTACCTGGCGAGCCAGGTGAACGCCCTCCTCTCGCAGGACCCGCGGGTGCGCCGGGCCGAGGACGACGCCGTGCACCAGATGCGCGTGGCGTGCCGCCGGCTGCGCAGCGCGATGAAGGCGTTCAAGACCGTGGTCATGGACACCCAGGAGCTCCAGGAGGAGCTGCAGTGGCTCGGCACCGTGCTCGGCGAGGCCCGCGACCTCGAGGTGATCAGGGCCAGGTTCGGCAAGCTGCTGGCCGGTGTGGCGCCCGAGCTGATCCTCGGCCCCATCCAGGCCCGCCTAGGATCCGACCTGCACGAACGCGAGCAGGAGGCGTACGTCCGTATCAAGGAGGCCCTGAGCGGCGACCGCTACTACGCCCTGCTCAACGCCCTGGACGACCTCGTCGCCGAGCCGAAACTGGGCAAGGCCGCGGCCAAGCCCGCCCAGGAGCAGCTCCGGACCATCGCGGCGGCGAACTGGGGAAGAGTGACCAAGACGTACGACCACGCCCAGGCCATCGAGGACCTCGAGCGCCGTGAGATCGCCATGCACGACGTGCGCAAGGCGGCCAAACGCGCCCGCTACACCGCCGAAGCGCTCACACCGGCCCTCGGCAAAGACATGGCCCGACTGGCTAAGCTGGCGGAGGACATCCAGGAAGTACTGGGGACGCACCAGGACGGCGTGGTCGCGCAGGAAACGCTGGCAAAGGAGGCGGAACGCGCACGTCACGCAGGCGAGGACACGTTCACGTACGGGCTCCTCGTCGGGATAGAACGCAACACCGCAGAACGGGCTCACGCCGACTTCCCCAGGGTATGGGCGGAAACTGTCAAAGCAGTGGGGAAGCTTCTATGAGCGCACTTCCGGTCATTCCCTTCCAACGCAGCGACCTGTTAGAGGTGCCCCCGGAATACCGGGAGCTCCGGATCAAGGAGGGCATCGCCAGGGTACGCACCCGGAGGGGCGACGAGTTCTGGCTGGTCAGCGGATACGAGGACGCCCGCAAGCTGTTCAACGACGCCCGGCTCGGACGCTCACACCCGGAGCCCGAGAAGGCCGCGCGGCTGTCGGGCTCGGCCCTGCTCGGCGGCCCTCAAGGCGACATCGCCACCGAGAAGGCCGAGCACGACCGCATGCGCAAGCTGTTCATGCCGTCGTTCTCGGCCCGCCGCATGAAGGCGCTCACCGAGCACGTGGGCTCCCTGGTCGACGAGCGGCTCGACCACCTCGCCAAGCTGACGCCGCCGGCCGACCTGCACGCCGAGCTGTCCTTCCCGCTGCCTGTGCTGGTCATCTGCCAGCTGCTCGGCGTGCCGTTCGAGGACAGGGCCTACTTCGGCGGCGTGTCGGAGCGCATGGGCGACATGCTCGACCCGAACAAGAGCCAGGCCGCCCGCGAGGAGCTCAGCGCGTACATGGCCGGCCTGATCGAGCGCAAGCGGCAGGAGCCGGGCGAGGACGTGCTGTCGGACCTGGCGGGCGAGCTGGACGACGACGGCAAGATCGCGGATCTGGCCGGCACGCTGCTGTTCGCCGGCCACGAGACCACGGTCAACCGCATCGACTACGGCGTGCTGCTCCTGCTGGCCAACCCGGACCAGCTCGGCCTGCTCAAGGCCGATCCGGGGCTGGCCCCCGGTGCGGTCGAGGAGATCCTGCGCATGACCGTGACCAGCCTGCACGGCCTGCCCAGGTACGCCCACGAGGACATCGAGATCGGCGGCCGGACCATCCGGAGGGGCGAGGGCGTCGTGCTCCTGCCGGGCGCGGCCAACCGGGACGAGCGGGTCTATCCGGATCCGGATGCGTTCGACATCCGCCGTCCGCAAACCGATCCGCACCTGAGCTTCGGCTACGGCCCGCGCTTCTGCATCGGCGCCAGCCTGGCCAGGGTCGAGCTGATCGCCGTGTTCAGCAGGCTCTTCCAGCGCTTTCCCACGCTGCGGCTGGCCGTGCCGGCCTCGCAGCTGCGGCGCAGTGAGGGGAGGATCGCCGACGGGTTCGCCGAGCTCCCGGTCATCTGGTGATTACTTGCCCCAGATCTTCCGGTACGCCTCGCGGTAGTCCTTCGGATCCCAGGAGGAGCCGCCGCCGCTGTTGGCTGCCGTGGTGATGTGGACGGGGGCGACGACGCCGCTGGCGGGCTCGCCGGCGAAGGCGCGGTTGAACTCGTCGATGATCTGCCATCCCTGTGCGGACAGGGGTTCCGGCACCGTGGCGGCCTGGAACGCCTTGCTGTTGATGCGCTGGAAGGCGGACGGGTCGCCGTCGCCCGCGCCGATGTTGTACGGAGTGCCCTCGCCCTTCCTGCCCGCGGCGCGGAGGGCGGGGGCGGCGTCGGCGAAGTACAGGTCGTTGATGGCCACGGAGTGAGTCCACTTGTCGCCGAAGCGGGACAGCAGGGCGGAGACCTCCTGCGGGGTGCGGGTGCTGGCGTCGGGAATGGGGATGTTCGACTCCGAGAGGAGCTCGACGCCGGAGCAGGTCGCGAGCTCCTTCTTGATCAGGTCTGACTTCCCCTTGGCGAAGGGGATGGAGGCGTCGGTGAAGACGACCACGCCGGCCCGGCCGTTGGACTGGCTGATGATCCAGTCCGCGCTGATCTTCGCGACGTCCTCGACCTTCGTGGTGATGTTGGTGAAGAGCTTGGGGTCCTCGCTCGGCCCCGGCTGGGCGACGGCGTGCCAGCCGATGAGGGGGATGCCCGCCGCCTCGGCCTGGGCCAGCTGCTGGGCGGTCGACTTGGGGTCGAAGCCGGACAGGACGATGCCGGCCGGTTTGACGGCGACGGCCTGACTGAGCGCCGCCTGGATGCCCGCCGGGGTGCCCTGCCCGTCGATGATCCGCACCTGCCAGCCGATGGCCTGCGCGGCCTCCTTGACGCCTTCGGCCGTGCCTGAGACGCCGGGGTTCGTCATGCTCTGGGCGACGTAGACGATGCTCTTGCCGGCGACCGCCTTCGGGCCGTCGGCCGGGCCGTTCCAGGGGGCGTTCACGTCCTCGGCCTGCTGGACCGCCGTCTTCGCGGCCGCCAGGACGTCGGGGCAGCCGGCCTGCGACGAAGCGGCGGCCGCGGTGGTGGCGGCGGTCTCCGACCCACGGGTGCAACCGGTGACAGAAGCGGCGGCCACGGCCAGAACGGCCAGGGCGCGCAGGGTTTCCTTGCGGGTGAAGTGTGGCACGGGAGCTCCTTGACGGCATGCGGGACAGGCGGGGGTCTGGAGGGTGTGGGTTGGCTGGGGGCGCGGGCGGCTGGAAGGGGCGGGGCACTGAGGGCTCCGGTCGCCTGTGGGGGGTGGACTGCCTGGGGGACCGGCTCAGCGGTGCAGGCTAGGAGACGTGCCGGTGCTCTTCGGGCGCTGGTCCGGCTGACGGTGACGGCGATCCCGGTGACGGCGATCCCGGCGAGGGCGATCCCGGCGCGTGGTCCGCGCCGTCGGGCAGCGGCCGGCGGGTGGCGGTGGCACCCGCGCGCAGCCTGCGGCGGGCGGAGACGCCGGCCAGCCCGACCGCGAGCAGCAGGGTGCTGCCGTTGAACAGCGGCGTCGCCCAGAAAGCGGCGCCGAGCTGCCCGATGCCCGCCAGACCGATGGCCAGGATGGCGACGGCGACCACGGTGCCGGCGGCGTTGGCGCGGCCTGGCTTGATCGCGGTGGAGCCCAGCAGAGCCCCCACGAACGCGGGGAGCAGGTAGTCCATGCCGACACTGGGATTGCCGATCTGCTGCTGCGCCGCGAGCAGGACGCCGGCGAAGCCGACCACCGCCCCCGACCCGGCGAAGGCGTAGATGCCGTAGCGGCGGGTGGGGATGCCGACCAGCTCGGCGGCGCGCGCGTTGGAGCCGATGACGTACAGGTAGCGGCCGAGCGGCAGCCGCTCGAGCAGCAGCCAGAGCGCGGCGGCGAGGGCGAGGACGTAGAAGGCGGGCACGGGGAGACCGAGGAGCTTGGAGTCGTACAGGTCCGTGAAGGCCGGAGGCAGGCCCTGCGGGCCCGGGACGATCCTGGCGCCGTCGGTGCTCCAGAGGGTGAGGGCGTACAGGACGCTGCCGGTGCCGAGGGTGGCGATGAAGGAGTCGATCTGGGCGAACTCCACGAGCACGCCGTTGAGCACGCCGACGATCGCACCGCCGAGGATGACGGTGGCGCAGACCAGCGGCCAGGACCATCCCTCGCCGACGATGAGCTGCATCGCCATGACATGGGCGAGCCCCAGGCCGTAGCCGATCGACAGGTCGAACTTGCCGATGACGATGGGGATCATCGCGCCCAGCGCGAGGATGGCCGGAATCGACTGGTTGGACAGGATCGACGAGGCGTTGGCCAGGGTCGGGAAGGTGTCCGGCAGGGCCAGGGAGAAGCCGGCGAACAGCAGCACGGCCAGGACGAGCAGGCCGTACGTGCCGATCAGGTGGCCGCGCAGCAGGCCGGCCGCGGAGCGCTCGGTGCTGGGGGAGGCGGCGGTGCGGGTCGCCATCACTCGCCCGCCGTCCCGGTGGTCAAGGCCGGTCCCGTCAAGGCGGGCATGGCGGAGGCGGCGTGGGTGAGATCGGTGACGGTGAGGTCGTCGCCGCTCAGTTCGGCGGTCACGG
Source organism: Nonomuraea sp. SYSU D8015 (assembly GCF_008065375.1). Classification (GTDB taxonomy): domain Bacteria; phylum Actinomycetota; class Actinomycetes; order Streptosporangiales; family Streptosporangiaceae; genus Nonomuraea. The sequence goes on along the minus strand of NZ_VJYI01000008.1, from coordinate 365,940 downwards.
TCCCGCGTACGAACACCAGGGCGCGGTGGCACACGTTGGCTATCTCCTCGAAGTCGGTGGAAATGAGCAGGACGGCGAGTCCTTCTGCGAGTGCGCCGTCGAGCAGGCGGTAGATCTCGGCCTTGGCGCCGACGTCCACGCCGGCGGTCGGTTCTTCGAGGATCACCACGCGCCTGCTGATGCGCAGCCAGCGCCCGATCATGACCTTCTGCTGGTTGCCGCCCGACAGGGTGGCGATCGGCGCCTCGGAGTCGGCGGGCCGGACGCCGAACCGCTCGACCAGGGACGCCGCCTCGGCGCGCTCGCGCCGGGGGCCGATCCAGCGCAGTAGGGATCGGCCCCCGATGCGGGGGTTGGCCAGGAAGTTCTCGCGGACGGTCAGTTCGAGCGCGCAGCCTTCCTCGTGGCGGTTGCTGGTGACGAATCCGATGCCCGCGTCGACGGCGGCGGCGACCGACCCGGGTCGGTACGGCCTGCCGTCGAGCAGCGCCTGACCGCCCAGAATCGGCCGGGCTCCGGCGAGGGCCCGGCCGAGCTCCATGTGACCCGCGCCGGTGAGGCCGACCATGCCGAGGACCTCGCCGGCACGCAGCTCCAGGTCCACCGGCCCCGCGCCCTGTGTGGTGACGCCGGAGAGGGAGAGCACGGTGGAACCCGGGGTGCGAGCGCCGGAGGGCCGGTGGTTGTCCGGCTCGTGTCCCACGATGTCGTGGACGAGCCGGTCGGGACGGTGGTCGGCGAGGAGTCCCTGGCTGATGAGGCGGCCGTCGCGCAGCACCGCGAAGCGGTCGGCCACCTGGTAGACCTCGTCGAGCCGGTGGCTGACGTAGACGATGCCGTGGCCGCGGTCGCGCAGCGTGTTCAGGACGTCGAACAGCCGCGCGCAGTCCGCGGCGGGCAGGCTGGCCGTGGGCTCGTCGAGGACGATGAGTCCGGCCCGGGTGGACAGCGCGCGGGCGATGGCGACGAGAGAGCGTTCGGCACGGGTGAGATCGGCGACAGGCGTGTCCGGGTGGAGGTGACCGGCGACGATCTGGAGGGCCTCGGCGCAGCGCTCGCGGACCTGCCGCCAGGAGACGAGCCCGGCGCTGCGCGGGTAGCCGGTGCCCAGGGCTATGTTCTCGGCCACCGTCATCCACTCGACCAGGCCGAGGTCCTGGTGGATGAAGGACATCTCGGCGGAGGCGGCGCCGGTGCCGAGGGGGTGTCCCGCCACGGTGACCCGGCCCTCGTCGGCACGGTAGACACCGGCGAGGATCTTGTTGAGCGTCGACTTCCCGGCGCCGTTGTGGCCCAGGAGCGCGAGGACGCTGCTCCTGTGGATGTCGAGGTCGAGATCGGCCAGCGCGAGGGTGCCGCCGAACCGCTTGCGCAGGCCCCGGATGGTCACCAGCGGACCGGATGCCGCGTCGTCGGTAGCGTCATGCACGGACTTCTCCGGAGGGGTCTTCGGCCGATGACCGTTCCACCGGCACGAACAGAATCCTGTACATCGACCAGTATATTGGTCAATAGCTGAGGCGGTATTTGTTGCCGCAAAGTTAAGGCGGCCGTACGGAGTCATCTCCGTACGGCCGCCTCGAGAGGTCGGTGGGGCGCCGCTCAGCCGCCCATGGTGGCCCCCTTGGGCAGCAGCGGGTTCTCCATGCCCGCCGCGATCTCGCGCAGGTCGTCGAGCAGCGCCTCGCGGAACTCCTCGTCGAGCCGGGCCTTGAGCACGGTGACGCTGATCGCGAACGGCGCGGAGTCCGTGCGGAACCCGCTGACGGGCACCGCCAGGCACACGATGCCCGCGGTGGTCTCCTCGTCGTCGATCGCGTAGCCGCGCCCGCGGGTCGCCTCCAGGTCGGCCAGCAGGGCGGGCACGGAGGTGATCGACCGCTCGCTCAGCCGGACCAGGGGGCGCGTGCGGAGGCGGTCCTCGGCCACCGCCGGGTCCAGGGTCGACAGGATGGCCTTCCCGGTCGCCGTGCAGTTGGCGGGGAAGCGGTCGCCGATGTTGGCCGTCAGCCGCAGCGGCTGTGTGCCGTCATATCGGCCCAGATAGAGCACGTCCATGCCGTCCAGCACGGCGACCCTGGCGGTCTCCCTGGAGATGTGCTTGCTGCGCCGGCACAGCTCGTAGAAGTCGCGCAGCTGGTCGACCGTGGCGAGGTAGCGACCGCCGAGCTCGACCAGCTTGCGTCCGAGGCTGAAGCCCTGGCCGTTGCGCGCGATCATGCCCGCCGTCTCCAGGGTGGCGCACAGGTTCGCCGTCGAGGATTTCGGCAGGCCGAGAGCGCGGGCTATCTCGCTGACCGACAGCGGGCGCCCCTCTGCTTCGCCGAGCGTGTCGAGGATGGCCACGGCCCGCGTGACCGCGGGGACCAGGCTTCCCGGATCGCTTGCGCTCACCAACAACTCCACCCATCATTCTGTTCATCGTTCAGCATATTGGTATTGTCCGTCCTGCGTCCCTGAACGACAACGCCATCGCACCCGCTTTGTCGTCGAGACCTTCCGACCGTAGCGCCGACGCGGGCCCGCCGACCCCACCCCTCCGAGCCTTGGAGCGCTGAGCACCAGATGACCAGTAGCCCGGAAGCCTCCCCGCCACCACCCGCCACCCCCGACAACGGGCCCCGTCTCTCCCGCCAGGAGTTCGACGAGCTCTTCGCAGCCGTACGCACCTGGGGCCGATGGACCGCCGCCGACCGCGGCGCCTGGAACCGGGTCACCCCGGAGCACGTCAAGCGCGCCGCCGCACTCGTCCGCACCGGTGTCACCGTTCCGATGGCGCTGCCGTGGAACACCGTGCCCGGCCCGGACAACGGCAAGCCCGCCCTGCACTACATGTCCGACCTCGGCGACGTGGAGGCCCCCGAGCCCGCCACGCACAAGGACTTCATCGCCGTCGACTACCACGGCAAGGGCGTCAGCCACCTCGACGCCCTCTCCCACATCGCCTACCGCGGACAGCTCTACGACGGCCGCACCGCCCGCGAGGTCGTCGACGCCGGGGGAGCGCGTTTCGGCGCGGTCGCAGCGCTTGGGCCGCTCGTCACCAAAGGCGTTCTCCTCGACCTGCCCGCCGTCCTCGGGAGCGACTGGCTGGAACCCGGGCAGGCCGTGCACGCCGAAGACGTCCTCGCCGCGGAGAAGGCGCTCGGCGTGACCATCGGCGAAGGCGACGCGGTGCTGCTGCGCTCGGGCCACTTCCGCCGCCGCACGGAGCTCGGCGCCTGGAACCCCGACGCTGCCAGCGCAGGTTTCCACGTGGACGCGATACCACTGCTGGCCGAACGCGGGATCGCCCTGCTCGGCGCCGACGGCGACAGCGACGTGCGCCCGTCCCCGGTCGAGGGGCTGCATTCGCCCGTGCACGCGCTGGCCATCACCGCCATGGGTGTGCCGCTGCTGGACAACCTGGATCTGGAGCCGCTCTCGGCCGCCTGCGCCGACGCCGGCCGCTACGCGTTCATGCTCACCGTGGCGCCGCTGAACATCCCCGGCGGGACGGGGTCGCCCGTGAACCCGATAGCGGTCCTGTGACGGCCGGTCCGCGGATCACCGTGGGCGTCAGCCGGGACTTCCTGGACGACCACGGCCGCAACGTGTGGGGAGACATCCGGCTCGGCGAGTTGGACGCCGCCGGCATCGCCTGGCGTTACCTGCCGCGTGACACCGGCGAACTCCTCGCGGCGGACGTGGCCGGCCTGGACGCCGTGCTGTTCGCCGCGCCCGCCGTCACCGAGCGCACATTCGCGGGACTCGACCGCCCTCCGCTGCTGTTCGCCCGCTTCGGCGTCGGCTACGACGCGGTCGACCTCGACGTCTGCACCCGTCACGACGCCCTGGTGACGATCACGCCGGACGGCGCGCGCCGCCCGGTGGCCACGGCCGCCCTCACCCTCCTGCTGGCCGCCCTGCACAATCTCACCGCCAAGGACCGGCTGGTACGGCAGGGGCGCTGGGCCGAGAAGGACCGGTGGATGGGCCGCGGGCTCACCGGCCGCCGCATCGGCCTGATCGGCCTCGGCAACACCGCCGGTGACCTGGTGGGGCTGCTGAACCCGTTCGACGTCGAGGTCATCGCGGCCGACCCGTACTGCCCGCCGGAGACCGCCCGCCGGCTCGGCGTCCGCCTCGTGGACGTCGACACGGTGATGGCGGAAGCCGACGCCGTGATCGTCATGTGCGTGCTGACCGACGAGACCCGCCACCTGATCGACGCGCGGCGGCTGGCCCTGATGCGGCCCACGGCCGTGCTGCTGAACGTCGCCCGCGGTCCCATCGTCGACGAGGCCGCGCTCATCGACGCGCTGCGGTCGGGCCGCATCCGCGGCGCCGGCCTGGACGTGTTCGAGACCGAACCGCCCGACCCCGGCAACGCCCTGCTGCGCATGGACAACGTCGTCCTCAGCCCGCACGCGCTGGCCTGGACCGACGAGATGTCGGCAGGCAACGGCGGCAGCGCCGTCCAGGCCGTGCTCGACGTCGCGGGCGGTCGCCTGCCGCGGTTCGTGGTCAATCGCGAGGTGGTCGACCGGCCGGCCCTCGCCGACCGGCTCGGCGCGCTGGCGGCCAGGGCGGAGGGCCGCTCATGACGCCCGTGCGGGAGACCGTCGGTTTCGTCGGGCTCGGCGCCATGGGCCTGCCGATGGCGGCGAATCTCGCCAGGAACGGATGCGACGTCCTGGCCTGGAACCGCGCCCGCCCGCCGCTGGAGGCCGCCGCGTCGGCCGGCTGCCGCACCGCCGCCCGCCCGGCGCAGGTGAGCGCCGCCGCGCCGGTGGTCATCACCATGCTGCCCGACCTGCCCCAGGTGGCCGAGGTGCTGGACGGCCCGGACGGGCTGCTCTCCGGAAGCCCGGTCATGGACACCCTGCTCGTGATGGGCACCGTCTCCCCGAGTGGTGTGCGTGCTCTGGCCGAGCGGCTGCGCCCGTACGGCGTCACGGTCATCGACGCTCCCGTCAGCGGCGGGGTGACCGGCGCCCGCGACGCCACGTTATCGATCATGGCGGGCGGGCCGGTGGACGCCGTCGCGCGCGTCCGCCCGTACCTGGAGACCATGGGCTCGACCGTGCGCCGCATGGGCGACATCGGCGCCGGCTCCCTCGCCAAGGCGTGCAACCAGCTCGTCGTCGCGGGAACCCTGGTCGCCCTGGCCGAAGCCGTGCTCCTCGCCGAACGCGGCGGGCTCGACCCGGCGGAGCTGCTCGACGTGCTGGCCGGGGGCCTCGCCTCCTCGGAAGTGCTCACCCAGAAACGCCACAACCTGTCCACCGGGGACTTCACGCCCTCCGGCCAGGCCCGCTACCTCCGCAAGGACCTGGGCTTCGTCCTGGAGAGCGCCGCCGGTGCGCGGACCGCGCTGCCGCTCTCCACGGCCGTCGCCCGGCTGTACGAGGCGATCGACGCCGAAGGGCTCGGCCACCTCGACAACAGCGTCGTCCTGGACATTCTCCGCAACTCTCCCTAAAAGGATTGAGATCAATGCAGGTAGGAATCGTCGGCCTCGGTCGCATGGGCGGCAACATGGCCGCTCGCTGGCGGGCCTCGGGCCACGAGGTGGTCGGCTACAGCCGTACCTCTCCCGACCGTGACGTGGCCTCCCTGGAGGAGCTGGCGGGCAAGCTCGCCGCGCCCAGGGCGGTGTGGCTGATGCTGCCCGCGGGGGAGCCGACCCGCGAGGCCCTGCGGCAGCTGGCGGGCCTGCTGTCAGCAGGCGATGTGATCGTAGAAGGGGGCAACTCGCGCTTCAGCGACGACGCCGAGCACGCCCGCATGCTGGCCGGGCACGGCATCGGATACGTCGACTGCGGTGTCAGCGGCGGCATCTGGGGACGGGAGAACGGCTACGCCGTCATGTGCGGTGGCGCGGACGAGCACGTGCGGAAGGTGTGGCCGCTGCTGGAGTCGCTCGCGCCCGATGCGGACGGGCTGTGCCACGCCGGGCCCGTCGGCGCCGGTCACTACGCCAAGATGGTGCACAACGGCATCGAGTACGGCATGATGCAGGCGCTCGCCGAGGGCTACGAGCTGCTGGAGGCCAGCGAATACGTCCCCGACGTCCCCAAGCTGCTGGCCTCCTGGCGGCACGGCACGGTCGTGCGCTCCTGGCTGCTCGACCTGCTGGTCCGCGCCCTGGACGACGACCCGCGCCTGTCCCGCCTGTCCGGCCGGGTGGACGACTCCGGCGAGGGCCGCTGGACGGTGGAGGAGGCCGTACGCCTGGCGGTGCCCGCGCCCGCGATGACCGCCGCGCTCTACGCCCGCTTCGCCTCGCGGGAGCCGGACGCCGCCGCGGCCGGCGGAGGGCCCCACCCGGCCCCACCCGGCCCGTGCCCGGGTGCCACGATGGCGGTGCTCGGACAGGGAGGCACGGGGATGAGTGGACGAGGCGGACGGCGGCTGGCACTGCTCGTGGCCGGGGCGTTCTTCATGGAGAACCTGGACGCCACGATCATCTCGACGGCCGCCCCCGACATGGCGGCCTCCTTGGGTGTGCGGCCGGTGGACGTCAACCTTGCCATGACCGCGTACCTCGTCGCCCTGGCCGTGTTCATCCCCGGTGAGCGGGTGGGCCGCCGACCGCTACGGCGCCCGCCGCGTCTTCGCCTGCGCGATCGTGGTGTTCACGGCCGCGTCGGCGCTGTGCGCGGTAGCCGGCACTGCTCGCCCCCGTCCTGGCGCCCGCGCTCGGCGGCCTGCTGACCACCTACACCTCCTGGCGCTGGATCTTTCTGATCAACGTGCCGCTCGGCGTGGTGGCGCTTCCCCTTGCTCTGCGGATGGTGCCCGACCTGCGGGACGCGGAGCGGCCCGCGCTCGACTGGGCGGGCTTCACGCTCGGCGGCGCCGGGCTGGGAGCGGCGGTCTACGGCCTGGAGCTCTTCGGTGGAGCTTCGGCCCGCTGGGGCGCGGCGGCGGCCTGGCTCGGCGCCGGAACGGTGGTGTGCGCACTGACGGTCCGTCATTTGTTACGCAGCGGCCGCCCGTTGCTCGATCTCACCATCCTGCGGGTGCCGACCTTCCGGGTGTCGAACGCGAGCAGGGCGCTGTTCCGGGCCGCCATCAGCGCCGTCCCCTTCCTGCTTCCGCTGATGTTCCAGGAGGCCTTCGGCTGGAGTGCCGTCATGGCCGGGCTGGTCCTCATCGCGGTCTTCGCGGGAAACATCGCCGTCAAGCCCCTCACCACACCGATGCTGCGCCGCTTCGGCTTCCGCACGGTGATCGTGGCGAACGGGGTGGCGACCGCGGTGACCTTCGTGCTGTGCGCCCTGCTCGGCGTCGTGCTGTGCGCCCTGCTCGGCCCCCACACCCCGCTCGTCCTGGTGGTGTGCGCCCTGTTCGCGAGCGGTGTGTGCCGCTCGGTCTCGCTCAGCGCCCATTCCACGATCGGCTTCGCGGACATCGGACCGGACCGGACCAGCGGCGCCAGCGCGCTGACCAGCACCGTCCAGCAGTTGGCCACCGGTCTCGGTATCGCACTGGCCGCGCTGGCGCTGCGCGCCGCCCAGCATCTCGTGCCGCTCCTCGGCCTGAGCGGACCCGCGGGGGCATACCAGGTGGCGCTCATGTTGCTCGCGCTGCTTCCGATCGCCGCCGTCACGGAGGCCGTACGCCTTCGGCGCGACTCGGGAGCGGTCGTCACCGGGCTTCCCACCCAAAGCCGTCCCATGCGGGCGGATCGGTAACCCGCCCGGCGCTACCAGGGCAGCTCGCGCAACATCCGGTACAACTGCTCGGTGAGAGGCCGCGTGGCGGCCATCCGCCGCGCGGCCACGGGTTCGGGCTTCACGGTGCGATGGGTACGGAAGCCCGCCTCGGACGTCGCGGAGGTCAGTGAGGGCAGGGCACCGAGAGCACGCCAGCCGAGCAGTGCGGCGCCGAAGCCGGAGCCGGCGGCGTCGTCCGCGATCTCCAGCGGCATGTCGAGCGCGGCGGCGAGGACGTCTGCCCACAGCGGGGAGCGCAGCGCACCGCCGGTGGCCCGCACCGCGGTGATCGACGACCCGGCCGCGACCACCGAGTCGCGTACCAGCGCGAGCTGCTGCCCGACACCCTCGATCATGGCCCTGGTCAGATGCGCTCTGCCGTGTCCGCGCCGTAGCCCGACCAGGGCGCCCCGACTGTCCGGATCCCACCACGGGGCGCGTTCGCCGAGCAGGTGGGGCAGCCCGATCAGACCCTCGGCGCCGGGTTCCACCTGGGCCGCCTCCTTGAGGAGATCGGCGAGGTCGGCGCCGCCGAACGACTCGGCCGCCCACTGGGCCACCACCCCGGCGTTGCTGACCGCGCCGCCGAGCACCCACAGCCCGTCGGCGAGGTAATAGCAGAACACGCGGCCCTGCTCGTCCACACCCGGCCGGTCGCGTACGACCCGGAGGGCCCCGCTGGTGCCGAGGGACAGAGCCGCCATTCCCGGGACGGTGGCGCCTACGGCGAGGTTGGCCAGCGGGCCGTCCCCGGCACCGGCGATCACGGGCAGCCCCGCGGGCAGCCCCAGTGCGTGGGCCGGCTCAGGAAGCAGCGTCAATACCTCGGTGGGCGGTACGAGCTCCGGCAGCCGATCGCCGGACACTCCGGCGACGTCCAGCGCGGGTCCGTGCCATCGGGAGGTCCGCAGGTCCAGCAGCCCCATGCCCGACGCACAGGAGAGGTCGGTCACCAGCCGGCCGGTGAACCGGAGCAGGACGAGATCTTTCAGTCCACACCAGCGGGTCGTACGCCGGAAGAGCTCGGGCTCGTGCTCGCGGAGCCAGGCGAGCTTGGTGAGCGGCGACATGGGATGCACGGGAGTGCCGGTCGCCTGGTGCAACTGCGCGCCGCCTCCATCGGCGCGCAAGCGCCGGGCGACGCCGGCCGAGCGGGTGTCGGCCCAGCTCAGCGCGGGAGTCAGCGGATCGTGGGAGGTGCCGAGCGCGAGCAGCGTGTGCATGGCGGCGCTGAAGGACAGCCCACGCACCGCGAGGCCGCGTCGCGCGCAGACTTCGCCGCTCTCGCGCACCGCGTCGTACACCCCGGCGAGCACCTCTCCGGGGTCGTGCACGACTTCGCCGTCGCGCCCGGTGCGCATCGGGGCCGGGCGCTCGACCGTCAGGACCAGCTGATGCGCTCGGTCCACCGCGACGACCTTGGTCGTGGTGGAGCCCAGGTCGATCCCGAGCACGATCTCGCCTGCGACCTTCATCATCGTCTCCGTTCGGCTCGGGATCAGTCCGGACGCCCGCCCTCGAGGCCCGCAGGCCACGGGGGCGGGGTCCGGGGCCTGCGGGTCACTGGGGCGGGCGTCCGCCGGCTAGCGGGCGTCGGCGAGGTCGGCGAGATCCCGGCCTCGAGTCTCCGGCGTGAGGAAGGTGGTGCCGAAGGTGATCAGCGAAAGGACCACGACGTACGCGGCCAGCGGCCACCAGGAGTTGCTGAACGCCAGCAGGAGCGCGGCGCCGATCATGGGCGCCACTCCACCGGCGATGATCGCGCTGAACTCCCGGCCGATCGCCACACCGGTGTAGCGGTGCCGCGCGCCGAACAACTCGGCCAGCAGCGCGCACTGCGAGCCCAGCATGCCGTTCACCCCGACGCCGATGCCCAGGGTGATGACCACGCAGATCAGAATGGTGTTTCCGGTGCTCAGCAGCGCGAAGGCGGGAACGGCGAACAGGGCCTGGAAGAGCGCGGCCATGCGGTACAGCGGCACCCGGCCGATCCGGTCGGACAGCATGCCGAACAGGGGAATGGAGACCACGCCGGCGAGTGAGGCGCAGGCCACCGCGAGCGGGCCGACCGAGGCGGACACCCCCACGACGGCGGTCACGTAGCTGATGCTGAACGTCGAGTACAGATAGGACGTGCCGTTCTCGGCCATCCGCAGCCCGAAGGTGATGAACAGGTTGCGGCGGCTGTGCGCGAACAGGTCCCGCAGCGGACGCTTGCTCACGTCCCCGGACTCCGACAGTTGTTCGAAGGTGGGGCTCTCGTCCATCTGCCGCCGGATGTAGACCGCGAGCACGATGAGCACCGCGCTCAGCAGGAACGGCACCCGCCAGACCCATCCGAACAACAGATCCTGGTCCAGCCTGGCGAGCGGGATGAACAGGACGGTGGCGGCCAGCATGCCGATCTGGATCCCGACGAAGGGAAGTGCGGCGTAGTAGCCGCGGCGGGCGCTGGGGGCGTACTCGGCCATCAGCGTCGACGCGCCGGCCTGCTCGGCCCCGGCGCCGAACCCCTGGAGCACCCGCAGGATCATCAGCAGGATCGGACTCCACACGCCCGCGGTCTCATAGGTGGGCAGCAGCCCGATGGCGAACGACGAGCCGCCCATCAGCGCGACCGTCACGACCAGCACCGTCTTCCGGCCGTGTCGGTCGCCCAGTGACCCGAAGAACAGCCCGCCGAGCGGACGGGCGACGAAGCCGACCGCGTACGTGGCGAAGATCGCCACCAGCCCGACCGCCGAGCCGAGCCCGGGGAAGAACAAGTGCTGGAACACCAGGGCCGAGGCGAGGCCGTAGATGGCGAAGTCGTAGTACTCGAGGGCGCTGCCCACCGAGCTGGTCAAGAGTGCGCGGCGCAGTCCGGGGGGCGCGGGGGTGCTGTCGCCGCCGGTGGTCTGGGTTGTCGAGGTAGGCACCTGCATGGGGGATGCAGCCTTCCGTCTCACGGAGGAGGTAACACGCAGTTCATCTGCGGATGAGGGTGACCGTAACAGGAAGCAGCACGCAAGCCAATATTCTGAACACATCTTGTTTCCTGCGACGAGCCCCGCGAGTGCTGTCCCTGGCGGGCATTACACCTGTTCAAATAGGCCAACGACCGCCTGTCGCCGGGAGCTCGACCTTGCAGGCTGCCAGCGAAGAGAGTTCAATATGCTGACAAGAGGACAGAATATGGGCCTGGAGGGCGCATGGAGGAGCACATAGAGGTGGGGATCGCCGGGCTCGGCGTCATGGGCGCGGCCATCGCCCGCCGGCTGATGAAGCAGGGGCGGCCGGTGCGGGTCTACGACATCAGGCCCGACGCCGTCGCCGAGCTCTCTTCGGAAGGGGCGCTCGCGGCGCCGTCGCCGGCGCATCTCGCCGAGTCGCCCGTGGTGCTCCTCTCCCTCAACACCGCCGACATCGTCGAGGAGGTGGCCTTCGGGCCGGAGGGCGTGCTCGCCGGAGCGCCCGACGGCGTACTCGTGATCGACATGTCCAGCATCGACCCCGCGCGCACGCGCGAGTTCGCCCGGCGCGCCGCGGAGCTCGGCGCCGGCTGGGTGGACGCGCCGCTGTCCGGCGGGGCGCCGGGAGCCGCGCGCGGAGAGCTGACCCTGATGCTCGGCGGCGACGAGGAACACGTGGAGCGGGCCCTGCCCGTGCTGGAAGACCTCGCCTCCCGGCTGACCCGCCTGGGCCCGGCTGGCTCCGGGCAACTGGCGAAGTCCGTCAACCAGGTGTTGGTCGGTTGCGGGTTCGCCGCGCTCGCCGAGGCCGCCGCGCTGGTGCGGGCGGCCGGGCTGCCGCCACGGCAGGTGCTCGCCGCGCTCTCCGGGGGCAGGGCCGATTCCGCGCTGTTGCGGGAGTTCTTCGTGAAGTTCGCCGAATTCGATCTCTCACCGACCGGACGGCTGAGCAACATGGTCAAGGACCTGGAGGCCGCCCGCGACTACGCGCGCTCGGCCGGAGTGCCGCTGCCGGTCACCTCCGCCGTCGCCGAGCTGCACCGCTGGCTGGCCGCCGCCGGTCACGGCGACGCCGACAACGCCGCACTGATGCACTACTACTGCCCTACGGAGGCCGGCTCATGAGAGGCTCCACGTTGTTCGACCTGTCCGGGCGCCGGGCCCTGGTGACGGGGTCCAGCAAGGGCATCGGGGAGGCCCTGGCCACCGGGCTGGCCGAGGCGGGCGCCGAGATCGTGCTCAACGGCCGCGACCCCGAGGCGCTGGAGCGCGCACGGGAGAGACTGTCCGGACGCACCGGGGCGAGAGCCCACGCGATGCCCTTCGACGTCACCGATCCGGAGGCCGTGCGGCGGGCGGTCCGGGAGCTCGAGAGCCGGATCGGCCCCGTCGACATCCTGGTCAACAACACCGGGATCCAGCACCGCGAGCCGCTGCTCCAGGTGCCGGCGGAGACCTTCGAAAGAGTCGTCCACACCAACCTGACCAGTGCCTTCCTCGTCGGACGCGCGGTCGCCGCGGGCATGATCGAGCGCGGCTACGGAAAGATCGTCAACATCTGCTCCGTGCAGACCTGGCTCGCCCGGCCCGGCATCGCGGCCTACTCCGCGTCCAAGGGCGGCCTGGCGATGCTGACCAAGGGCATGTGCGCGGAATGGGCGGGCTCCGGAGTGACGGTCAACGGGCTCGCCCCCGGATACGTGATCACCGAGCTGACCCGCCCGCTCGTCGACGATCCCGCCTTCGACGCCTGGATCCGGGGCCGCACCCCGGCCGGGCGCTGGGCGTCCGTCGAGGATCTCGTCGGAACGCTCGTGTGGCTCGCGGCACCGGCGTCGGATTTCGTCAACGGCCAGGTCATCGCCGTCGACGGCGGGCTCACCGCGGTCATCTGAGGAAGGGTGGGACAAGACATGACGTCGACGACGACGCGGCCGGCCATGCGCGCGGTGGCGGCCCACGGCGCGGGAGACCTGCGCCTGGAAGAGCGCCCCATCCCGGTGCCCGGACCGGGCGAGGTGGCGGTGGACATCAGGTACGGCGGCATCTGCGGCTCCGACCTGCATTACTGGCGGCACGGCGCGGTCGGCGAGTTCCGCTTGCGCGAGCCGCTGATCCTCGGCCACGAGATCGTCGGCCGGGTGCGTACGTCCGGCCCCGGCACGCCGGTTGCACCGGGAACCCCGGTGGCCGTGCACCCACTGGTGTCGTGCGGGAAATGCCGGCAGTGCCGCGCCGGACGGCGCAACACCTGCCTGGACACCGGCTACCTCGGCAGCGCCGCCCGCTTCCCCCACGTGCAGGGCGGCTTCGCCGACGTCCTCGTGGTGCCCGCCGAGCGGGTGCTGCCGCTCCCGGAGGGCCTGGACCTCAGGCTGGCCGCCGTGGCCGAGCCGGCGGCGGTGGCCTGGCACGCCGTGCGGCAGGCGGGCGACGTACGGGGCAAACGGGTGCTCGTGACCGGCGCGGGCCCCATCGGCTGCCTGGTGGTCGCGGCGCTGCGGGCGTCCGGTGCCGGCGAGATCGTCGTGACGGACGTGTTCGAGGCGCCGCTGGCCGTCGCCGAGGCGGTGGGCGCCACCTCGGTCATCCGCGTCGGCGGGGCCGCGGATCCCAGCCAGACCGAGGACCTGGCGGCGGACCTCGCCATCGAGTCCTCCGGCACGTCCGCAGGGCTGCGCACCTGTGTGTTCGGCGTGGACCGGGGCGCCACCGTGGTGGGCCTCGGCCTGCTGCCGCCGGGAGATACGCCACTCCCCGCCAACGCCATGATCACACGGGAGCTGCGGCTCGTCGGCTCCTTCCGCTTCGACACCGAGCTCGGTGAGGTGCTCCAGGCACTGGCCGACGGCCGCCTCCCCGTCGATCCGGTGATCACCTCGGTGCTTCCGGCGGCGCAGGCGGGCGAGGCGTTCGAGCTGGCGGCCGATCCGGCCCGCTCCTGCAAGGTCCTGCTCGACTTCGCCGCCTCCGGCGCGGCGTGACCATGCCGCCCGCCGGTCGGGTACGCCTGGTGTAGGTCTGAAGAATTCGATGAAACGGAGCACAGCATGTCCGGCACGCCCGCACCTCGCCCACGCGTCGCGGTCTCCCGCGCCGACCTCCCGGGAGACGCCGTCGCCCGGCTGGCCACCCGCTTCGACGTCACCGTGTGGCCGGGAACGGCGCCGCCCGTCCCCGCCGAGCTCGCCGAACTGGCCCACGGCTGCGACGCCCTGCTCGCCGTCGGCAACGACCGGATCGGAGCCGAGTTCCTGGACGCGGCCGGGCCGCGGTTGCGCGTGGTGGCGCTGGCGTCGATGGGCTATGACAGCGTCGACGTGGCCGCGGCCGGCGAGCGTGGTGTCGTCGTCACGCACACGCCGGACGTGCTCGCCGACACCACCGCCGACGTGGCCATGGCACTGATCCTGATGGCGCGGCGCCGCCTGGTCGCCGGCATGGACGCCATGCGCCGCGGCGAGTGGGGCTCGACCGTCGTGAACGAGTTCTTCGGCCTGGACGTCCACGGCGCGACCCTCGGGCTGATCGGCTACGGCCAGATCGCCCGCGCCCTGGCTCGCCGGGCGGCCGGATTCGGCATGCGCGTGCAGCACCATCACCCGAGACGGAAGGAGGACGCCGCGCTGTCTCGCTGGGTCCCCTTCGACGAGCTGCTGTCGACCAGCGACGTGGTCTCGATCCACACGCCCCTGACCCCGGAAACCGTGGGCATGATCGGCCGCGCGGAGCTGGCCCGGATGAAGCCGACGGCGACTCTGGTCAACACCGCCCGGGGCGGGATCGTCGACGAGGACGCGTTGCTGTCGGCCCTGCGCCGAGGCGAGCTGCACTCGGCGGGACTCGATGTGATGACCGACGAGCCGCGTACGGATCCCGCCGATCCGCTGTTCGCCGAGCCGCGCCTGGTGGTGCTGCCGCACGTGGGCTCGGCGACCGAGGCGACGCGCGCGGCGATGACCGACCTCGCGGCCCGCAACATCGAGGCCGTCCTCCGCGGCGAGGCCGCGCCGACCCCGCTGCCCGGAACCCAGGACCGGCCGGGTCGCTGACCTCGCCTGTCACGCTGACGGAACATCGTTCCAAAAGCTGTACAGACGTACCGCGGCCTGGGCCGGGCTCCGTAGTATGGGAGCACTGCGTAATGACAAGAGGAGCCCTCATGATCCAGGCCGTCGGCGCCTCTCTGGCGGAGCAGCCCGAGGAGCGTTCGCTGCGCTCGGTCGAAAGCCGCTCCCCTGCGGTGACCAGGGCGGTCGCCGTGCTGGAGATCCTGTCCAAGAGCAGGCGGCCGTTGTCCGTGACCGAGCTGGCGAGGGCGCTCGATCTGGCGAAGTCCACCGTCGCGAATCTCTGCGCGGCGCTGGAGGACAGCCACATGATCCGCCGCATCGACGGCCGCTGGGCACTGGACTACAAGGTGCTCGAGCTCGGCCAGGGTTTCCTCGCCGGCACCGACATGCTCGGCGAGTTCCGCACGGCGGCCGCCGCGCTGCCCGTGGCGTCACAAGAGACGCTGCTCCTGGCCACGCTCGACGACCTCGAGGTCGTCTACCTCGCCAGGCACGACGGCAGCCAGCCCGTCCGGTTGGCGAGCGACATCGGGCGGCGCATGCCCGCCGTGGTCACCGCGCTCGGCAAGGCCATGCTCGCCTCCCTTCCCGCGGACGAGCTGGAGCGGCGCCTGGCCCACGTGGATGAGCTGCCGGCGTTCACCCCCCGCTCCCACCGGACCATGGACTCTTTGCGCCGTGACCTTGAGAGCACGCGCGAGCGCGGCTACTCCGTCGACGACGAGGAGAACACCGAAGGCATCACCTGCGTGGGCGTCGCCCTGCCGGGCAGCCGCGCCACGCCCATCGCGGTCAGCGCTACCTTGCTGACCGTGCGGTTCACCACCCAGCTCCGGGAAGCCCTCGTGGAAGATCTCGGCTCGCTCGCCCATCGCCTCGCCCGCGTGGCCCCCCTCTCCTGACGCCACGCGACGCGCGCGGGACGCCGGTCAGGCGGCGTAGCGCTCGACGCTGACGACGTGCTCGCCGGCCCTGTGCAGCACGGCGAACGCGCCCTTGCGCAGGTGGACGTCCTTGCCGCTGAGCGCGTGGATCAACCCGGGCAGCACCTTGCCGTGACTGCACACCGCCGCCGGCACGCCGATCTCCCGCACGAGTTCGGGCGTCTTGTGCGGGTCCTGGCTCTCCTCGGTGAGCAGGGGCTCGAGCTTGATCTCGGCCCCGTACGGCTCCAGCGTCTGCACGCAGCGGGCGGTGGGCGAGCTGAGCAGCAGCTGGGGCCGGTAGGCCGGCAGCGCGGTGGCCAGTGCGGCCGCCTGGGACTCGCCGACGGTGTCCAGCGGGCGCTGGGCGTCGTCGCCCGTCCACTCGCTCCTGGAGCCGGCCGAGCCGTGCCGGATGAGGACGAGGGGCACGGTCTGCAGCGGCGCCACCGCCAGGGCCCGCAAGAGCCCCGCGTCCCATTCGTAGGTGAGTAACGCCTTCGCCTCGTCCAGCGGCAGCCAGCGCAGCTCGTCCACCTCCTCGTTGGGGGCGAACCCGGCGTCGGCGACGGCCTGGGCCGTCCAGTAGTCGACGCGCTTGAGCCGGCCCCGGCTGATGTAGTGGACGGGCGGCAGGGCGCGGCCGAGCGCGACCGTCAGGCCGGTCTCCTCGCGTACCTCGCGGAGGGCGGCGGCGATCACGTGTTCCCCGGTCTTGAGCTTGCCCTTGGGGAAGGTCCAGTCGTCGTAGGCGGGGCGGTGGATGACGGCTACCTCGGGGCGGCTCGCCTCGCCCCTCCAGACCACGGCTCCGGCCGCGCGGAGCAGGTCAGTCATCAACGGTCCTCCAGCGGCGCGTACTGATGAGATGACTCTGCAGGTCATCGCCGTGATGGCGGGTCCACTTGCCATCGGAGTCGAGCCACCACGCGTTCGTGGTCTCGGCCATGGCCTGGTCCATCAGCTCGATGAGATAGGCCTTGTGCTGCTGCGAGGTCACCTTGACCAGGGCCTCGACGCGGCGGTCGAGGTTCCTGCGCATGAGGTCGGCGCTGCCGATCCAGATCTCGGGCCGCCGGCCCAGGCCGAACTCGTACACGCGGGAGTGCTCGAGGAAACGTCCCAGGATCGAGCGCACGCGGATGTTCTCGGACAGGTCCGGAATCCCCGGTCTGAGGAGGCAGATGCCGCGTACCCACAGGTCCACCGGGACGCCGGCGCGGGACGCCCGGTAGAGCGCGTCGATGAGCGGCTCGTCCACCAGCGAGTTGGTCTTGATCCGGATGCGGGCGGGCCGGCCGGCCTGCTGGTGGGCGATCTCCCGCTCGATCCTGGCCAGCAGCCCGCTGCGCATGGAGTGGGGCGCGACCAGCAGCCTGCGGTAGGCGGAGTGGTTGGAGTAGCCGGTCAGGTGGATGAACAGGTCCGTGACGTCCTCGCCGACCAGCGGGTCGGCCGTGAGCAGGCCGAAGTCCTCGTACTGGCGGGCGGTCTTGGGGTTGTAGTTGCCGGTGCCGATGTGGCAGTAGCGGCGCAGCTCGCCCGAGGGCTCCTGGCGGACGACCAGGGCCAGTTTGCAGTGGGTCTTCAGGCCCACCACGCCGTAGACGACGTGGCATCCGGCGCGCTCCAGCTTCCTGGCCCAGGAGATGTTGGCGTGCTCGTCGAAGCGGGCCTTGATCTCCACGACCACCACGACCTGCTTGCCGGCCTCGGCCGCGTCGATCAGGGCGTTGACGATGGGGGAGTCGCCGCTGGTCCGGTAGAGGGTCTGCTTGATCGCCAGCACCCTGGGATCTTCAGCGGCCTCCTCGATGAAGCGCTGCACGCTGGTGGCGAACGAGTCGTACGGGTGGTGCAGCAGCACGTCGCGCTCGCGCAGGATCGAGAAGATGTCGTCCTCGCCGCTCATCACCTCCGCCGGGACGAAAGGGCGGTAGCTGAGCTCTCCGCGCTCGATGTCGGCGATCGCGTGCAGGCCGGACAGGTCGAGCGGCCCGGGCAGGCGGTAGACCTCGTGCGGCGCCAGCTCCAGCTCCTCCACGAGCGGAGCCAGCACCTCGGGGGTGATCGTGTCCTCGACCTCCAGCCGCACGGGCGGGCCGAAACGCCTCTTGAGCAGCTCCTTCTCCAGGGCCTGCATGAGGTTCTCGGTGACGTCCTCGTCGACGTCGAGGTCCTCGTTCCTGGTGACGCGGAAGACGTGGTGCTGGAGGATCTCCATGCCCTTGAAGAGCTGCCCCAGGTGGGCCGCGATCACGTCTTCGAGGGGGACGAACCGGTCCTTGGACGCCTGGATGAACCGGGGCAGCTGCGAAGGGACCTTGACCCGGGCGAAGACCGTGTGGTCGGTCGCCGGATTGCGCACCAGGACGGCCAGGTTCAGGCTGAGCCCGGAGATGTAGGGAAACGGGTGTGCGGGGTCCACGGCCAGCGGCGTCAGGACCGGCCTGATCCGCTCCCTGAACAGCTTGCGCAGCTCGGTGCGCTCCTCGCGGCCCAGGTCGTCCCAGCGGGCGATCTGGACGCCCTCACCCGCCAGCTCAGGGCAGATCTTGTCGTGGAACACGGCGGCGTGCCGCTTGGCCAGGTCGTCGGCGATCGTGGCGATCCTGACGAGCTCCTCGCGCGGCTTGAGCCCGCTCTTGGTCCGCAGCAGCAGGCCTGTCGCCATGCGTCGTTTGAGTCCCGCCACCCGCACGCGGAAGAACTCGTCGAGGTTGCTGGCGAAGATCGCCAGAAAGCGCACCCGCTCGAGCAGCGGAAGCGTCGGGTCTTCTGCCAGTTCGAGCACCCGCTCGTTGAACTGCAGCCAGCTCTCCTCGCGGTTGAGGAACCGCTCCTGTGGCAGTGGCAGATCGTTGGTGGACTGGAACGGTTCTGCGGACATATCGCCTATATTGCCCCGATTGATTGAACAGAACGTTAACGGAGCCGCAACGGCTCACTCCGGGCGGTCAGCCCTGCTCAACACAATAGTCATCGGGGCTGAGTGGCTGTTCAAGACGTCACTCTGATTGATCTACCTGTTCGAGACGTGCGGCGCGCTCGGCCAGCCGGGCCTCCCGCTGGCGGATCTTCTCCTCGCGCTCCCTGACCTTCTCCGCCTCCTTCAGCAGCCGCTCGCGCTCCTTGAGCTCGCGGACCCTGGCCTTCTCGGCCTCCTTGAGTTCGCGCTGGCGGAGCTTCTCCGCCTCCTTGGCCTCCTTCTCCCGCGCCTTCTCGAACTCGCGCAGTTCCTTCTCGCCGGCGCGGGGCTTGGGCAGAGCGGAGGCCGGGACGTGATCGCGGCTGATCGCGGTGATCGTCGGGTTGGGGTTGAGCCCGGTGAGGCCGTTCCAGGCCAGGTTGACCAGGTGGGCGGCGACCTCCTCACGGCCCGGCTTGCGTACGTCCAGCCACCACTGGCCGGTCAGGGCCACCATGCCGACCAGCATCTGGGCGTACATCGGCGCGAGTTTGGGGTCGTAGCCGCGAGCCGCGAACTCGTCGGCCAGGACGTCCTCGACCTGGCTGGCGATCTCGCTGATCAGGCTCGCGAACGTGCCGGTGCCCGACGCGGCGTGCGAGTCGCGCACCAGGATGCGGAAGCCCTCGCTGCTCTCCTCGATGTACTGCAGCAGCGCCAGCGCGGCGCGCTCCAGCTTGATGAGGGAATGGGCCGCCGACAGGGCCTCGGTGATCATGCTGAGGAGCTTTTGCATCTCGCGGTCGACGACGACCGCGTAGACGCCCTCTTTGCCACCGAAATGCTCGTATACCACGGGTTTCGACACCTGTGCGGTAGCTGCGATTTCCTCGATGGAGGTCCCGTCGAACCCCTTTTCGGCGAAGAGCGTGCGACTGATGCGGATCAGCTGCTCTCGTCGCTCGCTACCGGACATACGCCTGCGAGATCGGGGTTCTTGGGTCACGGTTTCCATAATGACGGCCACGGATCTATGACCGCTCATCGGATCATTGACGTCAAGCAATGCGCTTCGCCGCCAGACGCTCCGGCGTCGGCCACCGGACGTCGTACACCCAGCCCAGCTTCTCGAAGATCCGGATGAGGCCGGCGCTCAGGTCGATCTGGCCCTTGAGGGCGCCGTGCCGGGCGCACGTCGGGTCGGAGTGGTGCAGGTTGTGCCACGATTCGCCGAAGGACGGGATGGCCAGCCACCACACGTTGCGGGACTTGTCGCGCACCTGGAAGTCCTCCTCGCCGAAGACGTGGCAGATCGAGTTGATCGACCAGGTCACGTGGTGCAGGAGGCCGATGCGGACGAGCGAGCCCCAGAACAGCGCGGTCAGCGCGCCCTGCCAGGACCAGGTGAGCAGCAGGCCGAGCACGCCGGGCAGGAAGATCGAGGTGATGGCCAGCGTGGGGAACCACTTGTGCAGCTTGAGCACGTCCTCGTCCTTGCACAGGTCGGGCGCGTACTTCTCTCTGTTGGTGCGCTCGCTCTCGAACAGCCAGCCCATGTGGGCGTAGAGCAGGCCCTTGGCCATGTTCTTGAAGCCCGGGCCGAAGCGCCACGGGGAGTGCGGGTCGCCCTCCTTGTCGGAGAACTTGTGGTGCTTGCGGTGGGTCGCCACCCAGTCGAGCACGGACATCTCCAGCGACAGGCTGCCCGCGATGCCCATGGCGATCTTCAGCGGCCGCTTGGCCTTGAACGAGCCGTGCGTGAAGTAGCGATGCAGCCCCACGGTGACGCCGAGCCCGGAGACCACGTAGAAGACGAACGCGATCGCGATGTCCGTCCAGCCGAGTCCCCATCCCCAGGCGAGCGGCACGGCGGCGGCGATCGCGATCAGGGGCAGTCCGACGACCAGACCGAAGGTGATCAGTTCTGCGCGGGATTTCGGCTCGGGCTCGTATTCGGGCTTCGGGGTTGGTGCGGAACGCTCGGCGAGAACGGTCATGGGCGACCTCCAACGACATGTATGAGGATGAATGTCCTGGCTACGCAACCGTAACCTACGCCATCGTAAGTAAGGAAGTCCTAAGCCGTGGATGTGGGGAAGGTGACGCTCTGCCCGGTGAGGTGGGTGGTATTCGCGTCTTGCGGCTTTTGGGCTGGTCTGTTAAGGGCGCGCCACGCCGGTCACCTGCGGTGATCGGCCTTGGGGGGAATTACGGGCGCGCGCCGGGGTGCGGGCTCGGTATCGTAGGGGGGTGTCGGACGTCACCTGTCCGATCTGTCCCGGATCGTCTAATCGGCAGGACAAGTGGTTTTGGTCCACTTTGTAGGGGTTCGAGTCCTCTTCCGGGAGCCTTGAGGCTGTCCCCGACGAGAATGTTCGGGGTGGGGCCAGGTATCCTCACGGTGTCGGGAGGGTAGCGGTGCGGTAGCCGTACAAGAACCGTACCTTCCACCCTGATCCGTTCAGTCACAGGGAGCCTCAGTCCGTGAGTGTGCCGCGCCCGGCAGCCGTCATCGTCCTCGCCGCCGGCGAGGGCACCCGGATGAAGAGCCAGACCCCGAAAGTCCTGCACGAGCTGTGCGGTCGCGCGCTGGTCGACCACATGCTCGCCGCCGCCCGCGACCTCGGTCCCGAGCGGCTCATCGTCGTCATCGGCCACGCGCTCGAGCGGGTCGGCGGCCACCTGGCCGCCACCAGCCCCGACGCGCGCGCCGTTGTCCAGCGGGAGCAGCGCGGCACCGGCCACGCGGTCCGCACCGTGCTCGAAGAGGTCGGCACGATCTCCGGCACCGTGCTGGTCACGTACGGCGACGTGCCGCTCCTGCGCACCCAGACCCTCGCCGCGCTGCTCGAAAGGCACGAGTCCGACGGCAACGCGGTCACCGTGCTCACCGCCGAGGTGCCCGATCCGACCGGCTACGGGCGGATCATCCGCGACGAGGGCGGCGCCGTCCTCGAGATCGTCGAGGAGAAGGACGCCACTCCCGAGCAGCGCGCCATCAGGGAGATGAACTCCGGCATCTACGCCTTCGACGGCGAACTGCTCGCCGACGCCGTCAAGCGCGTGTCCACCGACAACGCCCAGGGCGAGGAATACCTCACCGACGTCCTGGCCATCCTGCGCGGCGACGGCCACCGGGTCGGCGCCTGCGTGGCCCCCGACCACGTCGAGGTCGAGGGCGTCAACGACCGCGTGCAGCTCGCCGCCGCCCGCAAGGTGCTCAACCGGCGCCTGCTGGAAGACCACATGCGGGCCGGTGTCACGATCGTCGACCCGGCCAGCACGTGGATCGACGTGGGCGTGCGGATCGCGCCCGACGTCGTCATCCATCCCGGCACCCAGCTGCACGGCGACACCGTCATCGAGACCGGCGCCGAGGTCGGCCCGGCCACCACGCTGACCGGCACC
The DNA here is from genome assembly GCF_008065375.1 of Nonomuraea sp. SYSU D8015. Taxonomy (GTDB): domain Bacteria; phylum Actinomycetota; class Actinomycetes; order Streptosporangiales; family Streptosporangiaceae; genus Nonomuraea. The sequence goes on along the minus strand of NZ_VJYI01000008.1, from coordinate 343,974 downwards.
CGCGTCGGCGAGCGGGCCGTCGTGCGCAACGCCGTCTGCGACGGCGCCGAGATCGGCCCCGAGGCCAATGTCGGCCCCTACGCCTACCTGCGGCCCGGCACCGTGCTCGGCCACAAGTCCAAGGCGGGCACGTTCGTCGAGATGAAGAACGCCAAGGTCGGCGACCGCTCCAAAGTGCCGCACCTGACCTACGCGGGCGACGCCACCATCGGCGTGGACGCCAACATCGGCGCCGCCACCGTCTTCGTCAACTACGACGGGGTCAACAAACATCACACCACCGTGGGCGACGGCGTGTTCGTCGGCTGCGACACCATGCTCGTCGCCCCGGTGACGGTCAACGACGGCGCCTACACGGCGGCCGGCTCGGTGATCGTCGACGAGGTGCCCCCGGGCGCGATCGGCGTGGCGCGGGCGCGGCAGCGCAACATCGAGAAATGGGTCTTGCGCAGGCGCGCGGGCACGAAGTCGGCCGCGGCCGCCGAGCGGGCGCTGGCGCGGCAAGAGCAGCAGGAGAAGGAACAGTGACCAGCATCAAACAGCCGGGCGAGAAGAACCTGATGCTCTTCTCCGGCCGGGCCCATCCCGAGCTGGCCGAGGAGGTGGCCCGGCACGTCGGCGTCTCCCTCACCCCCACCAAGCTGATCGACTTCGCCAACGGCGAGATCTACGTCCGGTTCATGGAGTCCGTACGCGGCTGCGACGCCTTCGTGATCCAGAGCCACACCGGCCCGATCAACAAGTGGATCATGGAGCAGCTCATCATGGTCGACGCGCTGAAGCGGGCCTCCGCCAAGCGCATCACCGTGGTCATGCCGTTCTTCGGCTACGCCCGCCAGGACAAGAAGGGCCGCGGCCGCGAGCCCATCACGGCCCGGCTGATGGCCGACATGTTCAAGACCGCGGGCGCCGACCGGCTCATGTCGATCGACCTGCACACCTCGCAGATCCAGGGCTTCTTCGACGGCCCGGTGGACCACCTGTTCGCCATGCCGGTCCTGGAGAGCTACCTCAAGACCAAACTCGACCTCGCCAACACCACCGTCGTCTCGCCCGACACCGGCCGCGTCCGCCTGTCGGAGCGCTGGGCCGACACGCTCGGCACGCCGATGGCGTTCATCCACAAGCGCCGCGACCTCGACGTGGCCAACCAGGTCAAGGTCAACGAGGTGGTCGGCCGGGTACACGGCCGCACGTGCGTGGTGATCGACGACATGATCGACACCGCGGGCACCATCTGCAAGGCCGCCGACGCCCTCTACGAGCAGGGCGCCACCAACGTGATCGTGGCCGCCACCCACGCGGTCTTCTCCGACCCGGCCGTGGACCGGCTGAAGAACTCCAAGATCTCCGAGGTCATCGTCACCAACACGCTGCCGTTGTCGCAGGCCAACAGGTTCGACAAGCTGACGGTCCTGTCCATCGCGCCGCTCATCGCACGCGCCATCACGGAGATCTTCAACGACGGCTCGGTCACGAGCCTGTTCGAGGGTGACAGTTAACCCTTATAGACTGAACCGGTTGCGCTCGTAACGCCTTCCGCTAGGGCGGGTGAGGGAGAGCGCTCAACACACCGAATCCCCGATGCATCCCTAGGAGATGTCGTGTCCGAAGTACGTATCGCCGCCGAGCCGCGCACCACGTTCGGCAAGGGCGCCGCTCGCAAGATCCGCCGCGCCGACAAGGTGCCCGCCGTCCTCTACGGGCACGGCATCGACCCCATGCACCTGACCCTGCCGGGCCACGAGGTCCTGCTCGCGCTCCGCACGCCCAACGTCCTGATCCGCCTCAAGGGCGAGGGCGTCGACGAGCTGGCGCTGCCCAAGGGCGTGCAGCGCGACCCGATCAAGGGCTTCGTCGAGCACGTCGACCTGCTCCTGGTCAAGCGCGGTGAGAAGGTCACCGTCGAGATCCCGGTCACCACCGTCGGCGACGTCCACCCCGACGGCCTGCTCGACCAGCAGCTCGTCCAGGTGGCCGTGGAGGCCGAGGCCACCCACATCCCGACCGGCGTCGAGGTCGACGTCGAGGGCCTGGAGGTCGGCACCGCCGTCACCGCCGGCCAGCTCCAGCTGCCGCAGGGCGCCACGCTGGCCGCCGACCCCGAGACCGTCATCCTCCAGGTCATCGCCAAGCCGGTCGAGGCGCCGGAGGAGGCCGAGGAGGCCGCCGAGGAGGCCGCCGAGGCTCCCGCCGAGGCTCCGGCCGCCGAGGCTTCCGCCGAGTGATCTCATGCGGGGTGGCCGGCACGAGCCGCCCCGCTCTCCTGCGGGGTGGAGCCGATGCCTTCCGCCCCGCTCTCACGCGGGGTGTGTCCCACGCCGGCCGCTCCGCTCCACGCGGGGCCGGCCGGTTGGCGGCCGCCCCGCTCTCGTACGAGGGGGGCGTATGGACCGCTGGCTGATCGCCGGACTGGGCAACCCGGGGCCCGAATACGCCGGCAACCGGCACAACGCCGGATTCATGGTGCTCGACGAGCTGGCCGCCAGGGCGGGCGGACGGTTCAAGGCGCACAAGAGCCGGGCCGAGGTGTGCGAGACCCGCGCCGCCATCCTGGCCAAGCCGCTGACGTACATGAACTTGTCCGGCGGGCCCGTCAAGGCGCTCTCCGACTTCTACAAGATCGGCCCGGAGCGGCTGATCGTCGTCCACGACGAGCTCGACGTCCCCTACGGCGCGCTGCGGGCCAAGCTCGGCGGCGGCGACAACGGCCACAACGGCCTCAGGTCGATCACCAAGGTCCTCGGCACCCGTGACTACCTGCGGGTCCGCTTCGGCATCGGGCGTCCGCCCGGCCGCATGGACGCAGCCGCCTACGTGCTCAAAGACTTCGCCACTGCGGAGCGCAAGGATCTGCCGTTCCTCGTGGACCGGGCGGCCGACGTCGTGGAGTCGCTGATGGCCCGCGGCCTGGAGGCCACCCAGAACGAGTACCACCGGGCTGATCTGCACATTTCCGGCCCTCCTCGCTGATCACCGCATTGAGCCGTTCGCCGGTTCGCCGCCTTTCCCGCCGCTACCATCTGTGACTGTCCGTACGGGAATGGTCACCTGGAGGCGTGCGTGCGCGACGAGGCTCGCGGTGAGGGGCTCATGACCGTCGTCAGATCCGGCCATGTGGCCTCCTGGCGGGCCAGCCCCCGCACTCCCGCCTGGATCCACTCCTATCGCCGGCAGGCCCTGGCGGCCGACCTGTGTGGGGCGGGCATCGCGTCGGCGATCGCGTTCGGCGTCAGATTCGGCGGGCTCACGCCGTACGTGCTGCCGTACCTGCTGGTCAGCCTGGCGCTGCCGGTGGTGTGGACGTGTGCGGTGGCGCTGCACCGGGCGTACGAGCCGCGCATGATCGGGGTCGGCTCCGAGGAGTTCCGCAGGATCCTGCAGTCCGGCGTGGCGCTCACCGCGGGCACCGCCATCGGGTCCTACGTGACCAAGACCGACGTCGCCCGCGGCTACGTGGTGCTCGCACTGCCCCTGGTCACGCTGCTCACCCTGGTCTTCAGGTACGCGCTGCGCCGCTCGCTGCACCGGCGCAGGGCCGCGGGCCAGTGCATGCGCCGGGTGGTCGCGGTCGGCCACGCCACCTCGATCGCCGAGCTGGTGCGGCTGTTCCGCAGGGAACGCCACCACGGGATGGAGGTCGTGGCCGCCTGCCTGCCCGGGGCCGCCCCCGGCGAGCGGGTGGCCGACGTGCCGGTCGCCGGCGACCTCAGCGACGTGCCCATCGCCGTAGACCAGCACGATGCCGACACCGTGGCCGTGCTGGCCTGCCCCGAGATGGACGGGCAGGCGCTGCGGCGGCTGGCCTGGCGGCTGGAGCGCACGCGCACCGAGCTCGTGGTCGCCCCCGCGCTGATGGACGTGGCGGGGCCGCGCACCATGATCAGGCCGGCGGCCGGATTGCCGCTCCTGCACGTCGAGCATCCCGAGCTGACGGGAGCCAGACAGCTGATCAAGAACGTCTTCGACCGGCTGGTGGCCGCCGCGCTCCTGGTCCTGCTGGCGCCGCTGATGGCGGGGCTGGCGATCGCGGTGCGGGCCACGAGCCCCGGTCCGGCGCTGTTCAGGCAGACGCGGGTGGGCAAGGACGGGCGGCTGTTCACGATCCTGAAGTTCCGCACCATGCGGCGCGGGTCCGAGCAGCAGAAGGTCACCTTGGTCAGCGACCGCGACGGGGTGCTGTTCAAAATTCGTAACGATCCGCGGGTCACGCCGCTCGGCGCCCGCATGCGCCGCCACTCGCTCGACGAGCTGCCCCAGCTGATCAACGTCGTGCTCGGCCACATGTCCCTCGTGGGACCCCGGCCGCCGCTGCCGGAGGAGGTCGCGCGTTACGGTGACGACGTGCGTAGACGGCTCCTCGTACGCCCCGGGTTGACCGGGCTGTGGCAGGTGAGTGGTAGATCTGACCTATCTTGGGAGGAATCCGTACGTCTCGACCTGCGTTACGTGGAGAACTGGTCCCTCACGCTGGACCTGCAGATCCTGTGGAAAACCTGGTCGGCCGTCGCCCGCGGGCAAGGAGCATATTGATGACGATTCGCGACGACCACGCGCTCGCCGCCGACCTGGCGACCGAGGCAGGCGAGAGACTGCTGCGGATTCGCGAGCGCTTGGGGTTCGGCGATCAGCCCGCGTTGAAGGCCGAGGGCGACCGGGCCTCCCACGTCTTCCTCATGGAGTCCCTGGCCCGGCTGCGGCCCAGCGACAGCGTGCTGTCGGAGGAGGCCACCCGCGAGGAGCGGCTGGACCCGCGCAGGCTCAAGGCCGACCGGGTGTGGATCGTGGACCCGCTCGACGGCACCCGTGAGTTCGCGGAGCGGCGAGTAGGCCCCGGAAGCGGCAGCCTGCGTGACCAAGACGGGGCCGTAGGGAGCGCGACCATAGGCGCAGCAGAGGGCCGGGCCGACTGGGCCGTTCACGTGGCGCTGTGGGAGGGCGGCCGGCTGACCGCGGGCGCGGTGGCGCTGCCCGCCCAGGGGCGCACGCTGACCACCGCCGAGCCGCCCAAGCCGCCCGCCTTCGACGGCGGCCGCTTCCGCATCGCGGTGAGCCGCACCAGGCCGCCGGAGTTCGTCCAGAAGCTCGCCTATCTCCTGGGCGCCGACCTGGTGCCGATCGGCTCGGCGGGGGCCAAGATCTCCGCCGTGCTCACCGGCGAGGTCGAGGCGTACGTGCACGCCGGCGGCCAGTACGAATGGGACTCCGCCGCGCCGGTCGCCGTCGCCCTGGCCGCCGGAGCCCACGCCAGCCGCATCGACGGCGCGGCGCTCACCTACAACCAAGCCGACCCGTCACTACCGGATATTCTGGTTTCCCTACCGGAGCTGGCGGCATCCCTGCTCGCCGGGATTCGGGACCTGCACCGCTAAACGCCGGAGGAAGCTCCCATGCTCCAGCGCGACTACACGACGTCGCAGCTCGACGTACTCGAAGCCGAGGCCATCCACATCATGCGCGAGGTGGCGGCCGAGTTCGAGCGTCCGTGTCTGCTCTTCTCCGGGGGCAAGGACTCGATCGTCATGCTCCGCATCGCGGAGAAGGCGTTCTGGCCCGCGGCCATCCCGTTTCCCCTCATGCACGTCGACACCGGCCACAACTTCGACGAGGTCATCGAGTTCCGCGATCGCCGCGCCGCCGAGCTGGGCGCTCGCCTGATCGTGGCCAGCGTTCAGGACTCCATCGACCAGGGCCGCGTCGTGGAGGAGACCGGGCGGCGCGCCTCGCGCAACCGGCTGCAGACCACCACGCTGCTGGACGCCATCGAGGAGCACGAGTTCGACGCCGTGTTCGGCGGCGCCAGGCGCGACGAGGAGAAGGCGCGCGCCAAGGAGCGCGTGTTCTCCTTCCGCGACGACTTCGGCCAGTGGGATCCGAAGAACCAGCGCCCCGAGCTGTGGAACCTCTACAACGCGCGCATCCGCAAGGGCGAGCACATCCGCGTCTTCCCGCTGTCCAACTGGACGGAGCTCGACGTCTGGGACTACATCAGGCGCGAGGGCATCGAGATCCCCTCCATCTACTTCGCCCACACCCGCAAGGTCTTCGAGCGCGACGGCATGCTGCTGCCCGACTCCGACGTGGTGCAGCGCGGCGAGGACGAGCCGCTGTTCGAGGCCGTGGTGCGCTACCGCACCGTGGGTGACATGACCTGCACCGGCGCCGTGCAGTCCACGGCCGCCACGGTCGAGGAGATCATCGAGGAGATCGCGGCCACCCGGATCACCGAGCGCGGGGCCACCCGGGCCGACGACCGCTCCTCCGAGGCCGCCATGGAGGACCGCAAGCGAGAGGGCTACTTCTAATGGACATTCTTCGCTTTGCCACCGCGGGAAGCGTCGACGACGGCAAGTCCACCCTCATCGGACGCTTGCTCTACGACTCCAAGGCGATCTTCGAGGACCAACTCGAGGCCGTCGAGCGGACCTCGCGCGACCGGGGCACCGAATACACCGATCTGTCGCTGCTCACCGACGGGCTGCGGGCCGAGCGGGAGCAGGGGATCACGATCGACGTGGCGTACCGCTACTTCGCGACGCCGCGCCGGAAGTTCATCATCGCCGACACCCCCGGCCACATCCAGTACACCCGCAACATGGTCACCGGCGCCTCCACGGCCGACCTGGCGATCATCCTCATCGACGCCCGCAAGGGCGTGCTGGAGCAGTCGCGCCGGCACGCGTTCCTGACCTCGCTGCTGCGCGTGCCGCACCTGGTCCTCGCCGTCAACAAGATGGACCTGGTGGACTACTCGCAGGAGCGGTTCGAGGAGATCAGGGAGGAGTTCACGGCGTTCGCCTCCAAGCTCAACGTGGCCGACCTGACCTTCATCCCGATCTCCGCGCTGCACGGCGACAACGTGGTCTCCCGCTCGGAGAACACGCCGTGGTACCAGGGCACGTCGCTGCTGCACCACTTGGAGAACGTGCACATCGCCTCCGACCGCAACCTCACCGACGTGCGCTTCCCCGTGCAGTACGTCATCCGCCCCCAGCGCGCCACCGATCACGCCTTCCACGACTACCGCGGCTACGCGGGGCAGGTCGCCGGCGGCGTCCTGAAGCCGGGCGACGAGGTCGTGCACCTGCCGTCGGGGCTGACCACGCGGATCGCCTCGATCGACACGTTCGACGGCCCGGTGGAGGAGGCGTTCCCACCCATGTCGGTGACGCTGCGCTTCGAGGACGACATCGACATCTCGCGCGGCGACATGATCGCCCGGCCCAACAACCAGCCGCACGTGGCGCAGGAGCTGGAGGCGATGGTCTGCTGGATGACCGACGGTCTCAAGCTGACGCCGCGCTCCAAGCTGACGATCAAGCACACCACCCGTACGGCCCGCGCCCTGGTGCGCGACCTGCACTACCGGCTTGACGTCAACACCCTGCACCGGGACGAGGAGGCGACGTCGCTCGGCCTCAACGAGATCGGCCGGGTGTCGCTGCGGGTCACCCAGCCGCTGTTCGTGGACGACTACGGCCGCAACCGGCTCACGGGCGGGTTCATCCTGATCGACGAGGCCACCAACGGCACGGTCGCCGCCGGCATGATCATGGACGTGCGCTGAACGGTAGATCTTTTCGCAGTTCACCGACCCTCTGGTAACGCTCCGCGCTAGGGTCTTCGCGTTCCGTGTTCACGACGCGAAAGCCCGACTCCGTGACCGATCGCGCAAGCACCACCCGGGTGATCTACCTCGGCGGTTTGGGCCGCAGCGGCACCACGCTGCTCGAAAGGCTCCTCGGCGAGCTGCCGGGCGTGGTCGCGCTCGGTGAGGTCGTGCACCTCTGGGAGCGCGGAGTGCTCGCGGAGGAGCTCTGCGGGTGCGGCGTGCCCTTTCCCGCCTGCGCCTTCTGGCGGCAGGTGGGGGAGCGGGCGTTCGGCGGGTGGAGCAGGCGGCTGGCGGAGCGGGTCCTGGCGCTGCGGTACCGGGTCGACCGCACCCGCAGGATCGCCCGCATCGCCCACCCCGACCTGGCCGAATACGCGCGGGCCTACCGGCTGCTCTACGATGCCACGGACGCCCAGGTCGTGATCGACTCCAGCAAGCACGCCTCGCTGGCCTGCTGCCTGGTGACCTGCGGCGTGGACGTGCGCGTGGTCCACGTGGTCAGGGACCCGCGGGCCGTGGCCCATTCGTGGGACAGGACCGTGGCGCGCCCCGAGGACGGGCGGCCCATGACCCGCTGGGGGCCCGCCCGCACGGCGCTGCACTGGACGGCCCAGAACGCCGCGCTGGAGCTGCTCGCACGGCGTGGGGCGTGGGTCACCACCGTCCGCTACGAGGACCTGCTCGCCGACCCCGGGCCCACGCTCACGGCGCTGGCCCGCGAGCTCGGCCTGGCCGCCGGGCCGGAGCTCCCGTTCGTGGACGGCCGGACCGCCTGGCTCGGGCCCTCGCACACCGTCTCCGGCAACCCGATGCGTTTCCACGTGGGACGCGTGGAGCTGCGGCGTGACGACTCGTGGGCGACGGGGCTGGGCGACGGCGACCGGCGGGTGGTCAACACACTCACGTGGCCGCTCAGGGTCAGGTACGGATACTGGGGGGTGGCGGCGTGAGGCCCGTCGGCGTGGTGATCCCGACCCGCGGCGACCGCCCCGTCCCGCTGCGCGAGGCCGTCGAGGCCGCGCTGGCCCAGGACTGGCCGGTCTCCGTGGTGGTCGTCGTGGACACCCCGGCCCAAGAGGGCGTTCCGGTGGATGTCCCGGCCCAGCAGGGCGCCCCACCGGATGGCACGGCATGCCGGGACGTCGCGGCGCAACTCGCCGGCGTGTCCGGCCCCGTCCGGGTGCTCCCCAACTCGCGCACACCCGGCCTTCCGGGAGCGCGCAACACCGGCGTCGACGCCTGCGACACCGACCTCGTGGCCTTCTGCGACGACGACGACGTCTGGCTGCCCGGCAAGCTCGCCGCCCAGGTCCAGGCGCTTCGGGACGGCGCCGAGTTCGCCAGCTGCGGCATCGAGGTCGAGCACGGGCGCCACCGCGTGGCCAGGCTCGCCGGCGTCCCCGCCGTCACCGCGGCCGATCTCGTACGCTCCCGCATGGTGATGGTCCACTCCTCGACGTTCCTGTTCGAGCGCGGCCGGCTGTGGGCCGACGAGAGCGCGCCCGCAGGACAGAACGAAGACTGGGACCTGGCGCTGCGCGCGGCCAAGCGGCGCCCGATCGCCTACGTCGACCGGCCGCTGGTCCGGGTGCGGTGGGGCGGATCCCACTACGCCGCCCGCTGGGCGGACCGCATCGCCGGGCTCGACTGGATGCTCGCCCGGCACCCCGAGCTGGCCGTGGACTCGCGCGGCGCGGCGCGGGTCTACGGCCAACTGGCCTTCGGTCACGCCGCGCTCGGGCACCGGCGCGAGGCCGCCCGCTGGGCCTTGCGCACGTTCGCGGCCCGCCTCGGCGAGCCCCGCGCGCCGATCGCGCTGGCGGTGGCGGCCGGGCTCGTCCCCGCCCGCGCCGTGGTCTCGATGCTGCACAACCGGGGGCACGGCATTTGAGCACGTCACAGGCGGCAACCGGCCACTCGACCCCCTCACGTCCCGAGCCCGCGCCCGAGACCGGAGCCTCCGTCGACCAGCACGAGCCTGCGGCCGCAGACGGGCGGACGCGGGTGGGCGGCGTCGGGGTGGACGCGCTCACCGAGGAGCAGGTGGTGCGCCGCGTCGCCGCCGCGCTGGAGGCGGGCCGGGGCGGCCACATCGTCACCCCCAACGTCGACATCTGCCGGCTCGCCACCGCCGATCCCTCGCTCATGGAGCTCGTGTGGGCCGCCGAGCTGGTGGTGGCCGACGGGATGCCCCTGGTGTGGGCCGCCAGGATCCTCGGCACGCCGCTGCCGGAGCGCGTCACCGGCGCCGACCTCATCTGGGCGCTCAGCGAGCTGGCCGCCCGCCGGGGCTGGCCGGTATACCTGCTCGGCGGCCCCCAGGGCGCTCCGCAGCAGGCCGCCCGCGAGCTCACGAGCCGCTTCCCGGCACTGCGGGTCTGCGGTGCCCACGCGCCGCCCTACGGCTTCGACACCACCCCGGCGGGACGCGACCTCGTGCGGCGGAAGGTGATCGCCGCGCGCCCCCGGCTCGTCTTCGTGGGGCTCGGCTTCCCGCGCCAGGACCGGCTCATCGCCGACCTGCGGGGAGGGCTGCCCGGCGCGTGGTTCCTGGGCTGCGGGGCGGCGATCGCCTTCGCGGCGGGGACGGCCCCCCGGGCGCCGGAGTGGATGCGGCGGGCGGGGCTGGAGTGGGCGTTCCGGCTCGGCAGCGAGCCCGGGCGGCTGGCACGCCGCTACCTGGTCGACGACCTGCCGTTCGCCGTGCGGCTGCTGGGCCGGAGCCTGGCCGAGCGGCTCAGGGCGGGTGGGTTCACGGCCGAGCGGCTCACGGCAGGGTGGTTCGCGGCAGGGCCAGGGCACGCACGCGGGCCGCGTCCTCGGGGCTGAGGCCGCGGGCGGCACCCTCGAGCGCTCGGCGGGAGTCCATCCGCCGGTACGCCGTACGGGACAGGCCCGACCAGCGGAAACCCCCCTCCCGCGCGGGGCCGGTGCACGCCCTGGCGATGCGGCGTTCGGCGGCCGGCGTCCAGGTGAGGCCCGCGTAGGCGTACAGGCGGCGGAAGCCCGCGATCGGATCGGCGGCCAGGGACTCGTACGACGTGAGCAGAATCCCCGGCGTCCGGCCGAGGATCGTGTGGGTGACCCGCCACAGGGCGGCCGTCTTGGCGACGGCGTCCTGTGAGTCGTCGAGGGTCAGCAGCTCAGGGTGGTCGCGTACCAGCAGCGGCTGGTCCAGGAGCTCGCGGAAGCCGACCGTCCAGCCGAGCCGCCGCCAGCTCGCCACGAACGACACCGGGTCACGCACCAGCGCGATCACCCTGCAGCCGAGCCGCCGGGCGAACCAGCCGGCGCTGAGCACCGCGAACGGGTCGTCGAGCAGCGCCCGCCGCCCGGCCAGGCGGCCGTACGCGAAGGCAGTGCCGTACCGGAGCAGGCGGGCCAGGTCGTAAGGGGAGTGGTTCGCGCGCAGCTCGGCCAGCCAGTGGTAACGCAGGGCGACCGTGTCGCGGAAGGCGGGCAACCAGGAGTCCGCGTTGTCGTCGCAGATGTACTGGAACCTGTGGGTCACCTCGGCCCGCAGCACACCGGGGCAGCGGCCGGGCGGATGCTGGGGGTTGAGGGGCTCGTTGACGTAGATCAGCTCGCCGCCGGCCGCGAGCATCTTGCCGGTCCAGCTGGTGCCGCTCCTCGGCAGCCCGGTCACCAGGACTGGGGCCGTCATGCCGCCGCCCACGTACGCAGGCGTACCGCCGCCAGGGTGTGGCGGCCGAACGGGCGCAGGCCGTAGCGGCGGTGGAGCTGCCACAGCGGGAGCAGGTTCTTGACGAGCACGCCGCCCGACCAGCCGGCGACCGCGCCCAGGGCCCCGTACGCGGGGATGAGGGCGAGGTCGAGCGCCAGCGTGCAGGCGACCGCCGCCAGCAGGTTGAGCAGGCTCGCCCCGGTGTGCCCGGCGGCGGTGAGCACGACGTCGACCATCCCGCAGGCGGTGGCCACCATCATGGTTCCGGCCAGCACGAGCGCCACCGGCGCCGCCGACGCGTACGAGGGACCGAACAGGCGCAGCAGCCACGGCGCCAGCGCCGCGTACGCCAGCCAGACCGGCCACGTCAGCAGCACCAGCCAGGCCGTCGTGGTCTGGTACAGCTCCCTCGCCCGCGCCGGCTCCCCGTCGGCGAGGGCGGCGACCAGCCGCGCCTGCGCGGCCTGCGCCAGCCCCTGGTTGGCCAGCTGCCCGACGACCTTGAACCGCGTGGCGGCCGTGTAGACGGCGGCCTGCGCGGGCCCGGCCAGCACGGCCACGATCACGACGTCCACCCGCTGGAACACCGCCTGGATCGCTCCGGCGAGCGACCGCGGAGCGGTGTGCCGCCACAGGTCGCGTCCCGTCCCCGGCAGGTACGGGCTCCGCGGCACCCGCCCCCGCAGCCCGGCCGCCGCCAGGACCAGCACCGGCACGTACGGCAGCCCCCACGCCACCGGCAGCCACTCGGCCGCCCCCGCCACGGCCACGCCGGCGACCAGGACGAGCTGCGCGGCAGGCAGCAGCACCCCGTCCAGGAGCACCGTCGCCCGCATGCTCCCGAAGCCCCGGGTGGCCGCCAGGAGCACGTCACCCAGCACCATGACCGGCAGGACCGCCGCGACCATCCCCACGTGCGGGTAGAGGACGACCGAGGCCACGCACGCCATCACCGCGCAGGGCACGAGCGCCGCCCGGATATATCCAGAAATGCCGCGATAGCCGTACGTCTCCGCTCGCGCGATGAAGTACACCAGCCCGTTGCCCGCATCCAGCTTGGCGATCCCCGCCGCCATGAGCACCACGGCGGTCACCGCGAAGAACCCCCCGGCCTCTGCCGCGGTGAACGCCCTGGTCACGATCACCACCAGCACGAACTGCGCCAGCGCCGAGAGCCCCGCCCCGGCCACGCCCGCGATCCCGCCCCGCGCCACCCTCGCGGGAACCCGCGTCACCGCCGCCACGACGGCTCCTCGCCCAGCCACCGCACCAGCCGCGCGTCGTACGCCTCGAAGTGGTCCCGCAGCGCCCGCCAGAGCGCCGGCGGCACCGGCCGCGGCAACGACCGGCCGTTGTGCCGCTCGAACGTGGGATAGCCCAGATGCGGCATCCCCAGGAACTCCAGCACCCGGTCGTAGACCTGCTCGGGGTCCTCGAAGAACCGGTGGCTGTCCAGCACCAGGATCCGGTCCGGCCCGAAGAACGGCTCCAGCCGGTCGAGCTGGTCGGCGTAGCGGCCCCGGGCCAGGTAGGCGTGGTGGCGGTGGGAGCGGTGCAGCGCGTACGGTGACTGGCGCAGCAGTTCCTCGGCCCCCGCCAGCCGCCGCGACTCCAGCTCGATCGCGTACTCGAAGTGCGACTCCGTCTCGTAGCCGCGGGCCAGCTCGTGGGCGTGGGCCGAGCAGGCGCGCTCGACCGGATCGCGGACCAGCACGATCAGCTTCACCCCGGGCAGATCGGCCGCGATGCGCTCGCCGGCCAGCGGATGGAACAGGTAGTAGGGGGACGACTCGAACGCCTGCGCGCGGGCGCCGTACCGGTGTCCGAGCAGCGCCGCGCTGACCCGCAGCGGGAAATGCCCCTGATACCAGGACAGCCCGCGCCAGTAGGCGACGTCGAAGTAGTGGACCCCCTTGTGCAGCACCGGCTTGAGCAGCAGCGGGTGCTGCGCCAGCGCCCGGTACATCGACGTGGTGCCGCACCGCTGCGCCCCCGCGATCAGGAACGACGGCAGCATCCGCGCCCCCGCCGTGACCCTGCCCGCGCTCCGCGACAGCGACAGCGCCGACCGCTTCATCGTCTTCATGTGAGCAGCTCCTCGGGGTCGACGGCCGGATTGAGCCAGGTCTCCGGCGGGCCGAGCGGCGCGTGGCCGTCGGAGGCGTGCCGGTGGGCCAGGGTGATGAGGTAGCGCAGCGCGGTCTGCCTGGCCACGGCCGCCGACAGGCCCAGAGGCGCCAGCTCGCGCGCGGCCTGCGCCACGCACGCACGGGCGGCGGCAGGCGGGCGCATCCTGCGCAGCGACCGCTGGAAGAAGTGGTGCACGGCGTCGAACCCGAACGGCACGCCGATCTCGTACCGCTCCCAGTCCCACACGAGCAGCCGCCCGTCGGGCCCAGGGCACATGTTCCACGGTGCGAAATCACCGTGCCAGGCAGGGCCGGCCTCTCCCGTGCCCGCGATCTCCTCGATCGCGCTCATCAGCAGCGGGCGCGGTGCGCGGCGCCGCCGCATCGGCACCGGGAGCGGCGACAACGCCAGCACCGCCAGCCCGCGCCAGTCGCCGTGGTGCAGCACGCCGGGCGTGGTCACGGTCTTCAGCCCGAGCCCCGCCAGCCTGCGGAGCGCCGCCGCCTCCGCATTGATCAGCTCGCGGGCCCGCGCGCTGTCACCGATCTTCACGAACGCCAGCCGCCGCCCGCCGGAGCGGGCCTCCAGGAGGGGTTTGCGATTGGCCCGCCGCGCGGGGCGCACGTGCAGGACAGTCTCGACCGGCCTGCCGAAGACCTCGCTCAGGTACGCCGCGATGGACCCCTCGGCCGGCACCACGACCCGGGACCATAGGTGCCACCAGCGGCGCGGCGCCAGCCTGCGGGGCATGGCGGCGTGCGGCAGCAGGGTGTACGCCCGGGGCGAGCCGGAGCCCGGATAGAGCAGCCTGACCGTCTCGGCGAGGTAGTCGAGGCGGACGGCGGCGTCATTCATGGGTTCCTCCACAAGAGGGCGAACGAGATCAGGTAGAGGCCGAGCGGCGTGACCAGGCCGTCGTAGACGAACATGTAGAGCAGTACGAGGCCCATCACCAGCACTCCGGCCAGCCCGATCGGCGTGCGGTCGCGCCAGTGGCGACGGATCGCGCCGGCGAAGAACGCGATGTACAGTGCCGCGCCGGTGAACCCCTGCGTGATGATCAGCAGCCAGAGCTGCCCGTCGCTGCCCAGCGGCGGATGCCCGCAGCCCGTGCACCACTCGGTCTTGCCCGTGGTGATCGTGCGGTGGTTGCCCAGGGCGTTGCGGGTGTTGCCGTAGCCGATCACCGGCGAGTGCGCGGCCGCCGCGAGGGTGGCGGTGACGGTGAAGGCCCTGATGTCGTTGGAGTGGGGTTTGTCCAGCCGCTGCGCGAACAGGGCCGCGAGCGGGCTCAGCGCGAACGCCAGCGCCCCCGCCGCCACCGCCGCGCACAGCGCGACCCTGGTGCGCCCGCCCACACGGACGATGAGATAGACCACGGCCAGGCCCAGGCCGATCCAGAGACCGCGGTTGAGCGAGTAGACGACGGGGATCGCGGCCAGGGCGATCGTCACGGCCACGAACAGCCGGTGCCGCGGCCCGCCGTACACCCACCACCCCACCACGGCCCAGATCAGCAGCACCGACACGTTGCTGCCCCACGCGTTGGCCCACTCGAACGGCGCCTCCGGCCTGGGCATGGCGTAGCCGAGCACCTTCTGCGTCTGCGCCGCGGTGGGGTGGATGAGGTTCTGGACGAACGGGTTGTCGCCCAGCCATCTGGGCAGCAGCCACTCCACCGGCGAGGTGAAGGAGAACCCGGGCAGGAACACGCCGAGCAGCCCGCCCGCGACCGTCGTGACGAACAGCACGCCGAGCCACCGCACCAGGCGCAGCTGCGGCAGCTCGCGCTCGGTCAGATTGCCCAGATAGAGCACCATGACGAGGACGGCCGCGTAGAGCGCCAGTCGCATGGCGTAGCCGATGATCCGGCCGGGGCCGAGCTCGCCGTACGTGCCCGGCGGCATCTCGGCCAGCATCAGCGCGCTCACCAGATAGCCCGCCAGCAGCAACAGCCACAGCCCGAACCCGGGCGGGACCCTGATCGGCCTGCGCCGCCACAGCAGCACGGCCATCGGCACAGCGAGCACGATCACCGACAGGCCGCCGAACCCGAGCGCCCACCAGACCGGATAGCCGACCAGCAGCGCCGCGACGGGCCAGGCCGGTCCTCTCACGTCGGCCGGCCGGGCGGGGACTGGTGCAACGCCTGCATGGGCGTGGTCTCGGCCGACATGCTCACCCCGAACTCGCCGGTCGCGACGAGCTTGCCGAGCGGGGTGTGCGGGCGCGGCTCGGGCAGCGGCACGAATGACGGCGGCGCGTCGGCGGCCGTGACCACGCCGATGATCGGCACGTCGTGCCGGCCGAGCCGGCGCACGGCGGCCGCGACCCGCTCCGCGGTGACCCGGCCGAGCCCCACCACCAGCAGGGCGGCGTCCGCCCTGGCCAGGTCGCGCACGTCGGAGCCGTCGAGCACCGACAGCGGCGTGCCGACCTCCAGCGGCTCGGCCGGCGAGGCGGCGCGGAGGTCCGCGGGCAGCGTCTTGACCAGCAGTCGCTTGCCCGGGCAGGCGGCGACCACGGCGCAGGCCAGCTCGTGCAGCACGTCGGGGTCGCGTGGGGGCGACAGGTCGCCCAGGACGGGCAGGCCGGTCAGCCGCTCGACGTCGGCGGCCGTGCGCAGCCGCGTGTCGAGGCGGTCGCGGGCGTAGGCGGCGGCGGAGCCGGCCAGCAGGCCCGCCATCAGGCCCGTGCCGAGGTAGAGGGGCAGGCTGGGCGAGCTGGGCGCGGTCGGCGGCGCGGCCCGGCCGATGATCGCGCCGGGGGTCACGGCGACCGTGCGCAGCGCGTCGTACTTGAGCGCGAGATTGGCGGCCTGCCGGTTGAGCACACCCCGCCGCTGCAGCGCGATCTCCCGCTCGGGGCTGCCCTTGGCGAGGCGGCCGAGCCCTCTGATGGCGGTGTCGAGGCTCGCGTTGACCTGTTTGAGCTTGGCCAGCACCGCCTGCTGCTGCTCGGCGAGCGCGGCCAGCGCGCTCTCACGCCGGTGGGCGAGGTACGCCTCGGCGTACGCGTGCGCCTGGGCGGCCGAGACGTCGGGGTCGGCGGCGGTCACCGAGATCAGCAGGACCGCCGAGTTGGGCGGCACCGAGACCTCGACCGGCTCGGCCGCGTCGATCCCCAGGCTCTTGGCGGCCCGTGCGGCCACCACGGCCGACTGCGCGACCTGGGCCTCGGTGTCGAGGTTGAGCGGCTCGCGCTGGCGCGGGGTGACCTGGTTGCCCGGCTCCTGGGGGCCCACCGGCATGACGTGCACCTGCGTGGTGGCGGTGTAGGCGGGCGGGGTGAGTCGCATCAGCGCGAGCCCCGCCGTGCCGCCGAACACGACGCAGCCCACGAGGAGCAGCCACCGCCTGCGCAGCAGCGAGAGATGCTCCTCCAGGTCGGCGCCGGGGCGGCGCGCCTGGACGTCCGGCGACTGGCTCATGGGGGAGGTCTCCTGGATGGTGTGCGCATTGTCGTCGGACGACGACGCAGCGTCACGTGCCGAGGTGTGCGCCCACTATAGGCCGGACGATCAGCACCCAGGCCGAATATGCAAGATTTTCTCCTGTACGGCAGGAAAGAAGGGCCTACATAAAACGAAATTCCCGAAAATTCCGGCGAGCTGTTTTCCCAGCACGAACTGCGGATTCGGGAATGGCATGGCAAGGTTCAGGAGACCGATGAGAAATCTGCGAAGCGGACTGCCGCTACGGTCTTGGCCGGGCGCCACGGTGGGGCGGCAGTCTGACGAGCAGGTTTCTTGTCGGCCAGCTCAGTCCTTCGACAAGGGGGTTGGACGGCTTTGCAGCTACGGGGAATTTCTCACAAGACGACGGGGCTGGTCGTGGTGGCGGCCCTGGCCGCCTGCACCGGCGCCGAGGAGTCCAGCGCGCGGGCGCCGGTAGGCACGCCCGTCAAGGAGATCGCGGTGGAGCCGACGTGCACGGCCACCTCCAGGCTCATCCCCTCCTGCGGCGCCTGGTGGGGGCTGGCGCCCGAGGTCTTCACCGGCGTTCCCGTCGACGAGGCGCTGCGCGGCGCGGAGGAGCGCATGGGCGCCACGGCCGACGTGTTGCACGTCTATCACCGGGGCAGCGAGCTCTTCCCCACCGACGCCGAGCTCAGGCTGGCCCGGGACCCGGCGCGGCCGCGGCTGCTCATGATCAACTGGAAGCCGTCGTTCGACCACACGTGGGCCGAGATCGCCGACGGCGCGCTGGACGCCAGAATCGACCGGCTGGCCGGCTACCTCAGGCGCACGTTCCCCGAACGGTTCTTCCTCACCATCCACCACGAGCCGGAGAACGACGTGGACGACTCGCCGGGGTCGGGCATGCGGGCCGCCGACTACGCCGCGATGTACCGGCACATCGTGCTCCGGCTGCGCGACCGGGGCGTGCGGAACGCCGTCATGGTCATGACGTACATGGGGGCGCCCAACTGGGCGGCCCAGCCCTGGTTCGAGGAGCTCTACCCGGGCGACGACGTGGTCGACTGGGTGGCGATGGACCCGTACGCCGACGACCGGGTCCAGGACTTCGACGGGCTGGTCAACAAGACCCGTGAGGAGTACGCGCACTGGCCCGGCTTCTACCGGTGGATGCAACTGCGCTTTCCCGGCAAGCCGGTCATGGTGGCCGAGTGGGGGGTGTTCGAGCGGCCGCACGATCCCGGGTTCAAGCGGAAGTTCTACGAGTCCGTACGCCGCCAGATCAAGCGCTATCCGCAGATCAAGGCGCTGGTGTACTTCGACTCGCCGCGGGCGCCGCGCGGCGACACCAGCTTCGACTCCAACGAGGCGGCGGACCGGGCGTTCAGCCGGCTCGCGCGAGATCCTTACTTTCGCTCGACCCGCGTCCCGCGACCTTGACCCGCCATCCGACGACGGTGACCACCACTGCGATCACCAGCGCGCAGACGGTGAGCGTGTTGTCCACGTCGAGCAGCTTGAGCGCGGAGGCGAGCAGCACGATCGCCAGCATGGCCCTGATCAGGCCGCCGGGGGCGCGCGAGGAGATCCTGGCGCCGAGGTAGACGCCCGGGATCGAGCCGATGAGCAGCGACACCGTGAGGTCCATCTGGAAGTCGCCGAACAGCAGGTGGCCGAGCGCCGCCGCGCTGACCAGCGGCACGGCCTGCACCAGGTCGGTGCCGACGAGCTGGTTGGCCTTGAGCGCCGGGTAGAGCACGAGCAGGGCCACGATGATGAGCGATCCCGAGCCGACGGAGGAGACGCCGACCACCAGGCCCCCTACCATACCGACCAGTAGGGTGGGGATCGGGCGCACGACGATCTCGTGCGCGCTCGACGTCCCGCCCCGTTGACCGAGCAACGCCTTCAGCACCATGCCCGCGACGGCGAGCAGCAGCGCCACGCCCAGGGCGTACTTCACGCCGTCGGTCACCGGGAACGCCCGGGCCACGAACACCCCGCAGAACGCGGTCGGCACCGATCCGGCGCACAGCCACCCCACCAGGCGCAGGTTGACCGTGCCCCGGCGCAGGTGCACCACGCTCCCGACCGGCTTCATCACCGCCGAGGCGACCAGGTCGCTGGAGACCGCGGCCAGCGGTGGCACGTTGAAGAACAGCATCATCATCGGCGTCATGAGGGCGCCGCCGCCCATGCCGGTCAGCCCGACGACGATCGCGACGAGAAAGGACCCGGCGATCAGGGGGAAATCGATCAACGGACCCAACCTCCAGACCGCAGCGTCCCCAGCACCTGGGAGACGGCCGCGTCGATCGTGATGTGCGTGGTGTCGATCACCAGGTCGGCGTCGTCCGGCTCCTCGTAGGGGTCGGAGATGCCGGTGAACTCGGGGATGAGGCCGGCGCGTGCCTTGGCGTACAGGCCCTTGCGGTCGCGCCGCTCGCACTCCTCCAGCGGCGTCGCGACGTGGACCAGCAGGAAGTCGGCGCCGACCGCCTCGACCATCTCGCGGACCTCCGCGCGGGTGGCCGCGTACGGGGCGATGGGGGCGCAGATGGCCAGCCCGCCGTGGCGCGCCACCTCGGCTGCCACGAACCCGATGCGGCGGATGTTGAGGTCGCGGTCGGCCTTGGAGAACGTCAGGCCCTTGGACAACAGGTGGCGCACCACGTCGCCGTCGAGATAGGTCACCGTGCGGCTGCCCAGCTCCAGCAGCGCGTCGCGCAGCCCGCGGGCGATGGTGGACTTGCCGGAGCCCGACAGACCGGTGAAGAACACCACGAGCCCGCGCCGGTGCGGCGGGCCGGGGATGCTCACCGGCTCGGGTCCGGCCAGGTGCTCGGTCGCGCCGTAGGCGGTGGCGACGTGCTCGCGCAGCTCCAGGTCGATCTCGGGTTCTTCGCGCGGCGCCAGGGGCACGGAGACGACGAGCGTGTCCTCGGGCAGCCGCTCCTTGGCGCGCAGGGCGGTGCGGACGACCGCTGGCCCGCCCTCGCCGTACGAGAGGGCGAGCAGCATGATCACCGCGTCGAGTTCCTTCGCGGTGGCGACGATCTCGGAGAGGTCGTCGAGGGGGCCCCGCAGGGTCACGACGAGCGCGGGACGCCCGCCGAGCTCCTCCTTCACCTGGGCGGGAGTGCGCCGGAGGCGCGCGAACGGCCCGTGCTCCGGCGTGCCGAGCCCTTTGACGGGGCCCGAGGTCAGCCCGTCGGCCTCCTGAGCGGTCACCGTGAGGACGGCAAGGGGCAGGCCCTCCGGGTCCAGCAGGGTGACCTCGTCGCCGGGGTGGACCTCGACGGGCAGGCGGAGGGTGACGGGCGCGGGCCACGGGGTGCCGTCGGCGAGCGTGCCCCGCTCGTGCACCGCGTGGAGGTCGTCGTGGCCGAGGAAGCCGCCGAGCGGCTCGAACGCCCCGGAGAGCAGCAGCTCGAGGTCGGCGAGCTCGTGCGGCTCGGGGGTCCACTCCACGGTTCCTACATCCCAACTATTCCGATTGAATTGGTAGGGAAGGAGTTTACCGAGAGATGTCGGTACGCCGCTAGATGACCCGGGCGAAGTGATGCTGCGGCTTCCTGATCACCATCGTGATCTCGTCGTGGGAGTCGGGGTAGCGGCCGTTGGTGAGCCTGGCGACGGCCTTGATCGCGACGCGGGCGATCCAGCTGGCGCGCGCCGGGCCGCTGGAGTTCCGCACATCGTCGGTGATCATGAGGCCGCGGCTCAGGCAGAACGCGTGCATGCCGTCGCTCGACGCCAGCGGCTCGTAGACGGCCGGCAGCGGCCCCGTCGGGCCGGAGCCGACGAGCGGCCGCCACAGCAGGCGGCGCAGCCATGCCGGCGTCATCCGGTCCAGCAGGCCGTAGGCGGACCTGCGGTCGCGCATGCGCAGCAGCACCAGCCCGCCCGGGCGCAGGGACTGCAGGAGGCGGTCGAAGATGAGCTCGGCGTGCCTGACCCGCTCCAGCAGGAACGACAGCTGGATCACGTCGTACGCCCGGTGCTCCAGCGGCACGCTGCGCAGGTCGCCCAGCGACCACTTGACCAGGTCGGTCCGCTCCTCGAGCGCGGCCCTGATCGCGGGGTGGTCCTCGTCGACGCCGGTGGCCCTGGTCTCGATCCGCTCCAGCGGCGGCGGCTGATCGTGCGCGCAGCCGGCGACCAGCACGTCGAGCCGTCTGCCGTACTGGCCGGTCCAGTGCTCGCGGATCCGCTGACCGAAGAGATCGCCTCGCTGGGCGACCGATCTCACCTCTGACATGTCACCTACAGTAGTCACTCCATCCGTATCGGTAAGGCATTTCCCTGCTAGCGTCCTGGCCTGTGAGCGATCGCATCTACGTGGGCAACGCGGCGGGGGACGCGCTCGGTGACCGCGGCTGGCTCCTCGGGCACTTCAAATCCCCGGGCGATCCGCGTCACAGCGACGAGGTCGAGATCAAATGGGGCGTGCACCCGCCGGGGGACGAGCGGGCCGAGTGGGTGCGCGGCGAGGAGCGCACCGCGCTTCTCGTGCTGATCAGCGGCCGCTTCCGCGTCGAGCTGCCCGGCCGCAGCGTGTTGTTGTCCGAGCCGGGCGACTACGTGGTGTGGGGCAAGGGCGTCGACCATTCGTGGCGGGCCGAGGAGCACTCCACGGTGCTCACCGTGCGGTGGCCGTCCGTGCCTGGTTACCGCGTCGGCTGAGGGCCCGGGCCGAGTAGTCTGGTGAGGGACACCCCCGCGACCTGACACGGCCGGGGGTAATCGTGTTGCCGTCGTGGGGCTGTGGGCTTATCTGATGAGTCTTTCCGGACTGCTTGACCTTGTTCGCGCCGACCCGAAACTGACCGCCGCTCTCGAAGAGGGCGGCGACGTCGCGCTGATCGCGCCGTCCGCGCTGCGGCCGTTCGGCGTGGCCGCGCTGGCCGGGCACGACCAGCGGACCGTGCTGGCGGTCACCGCGACGGGCCGCGAGGCCGAAGACCTGGCCGCGGCGCTGACCAGCCTCATCGAGCCCAGTTCGGTGGCGGTGTTCCCGGCGTGGGAGACGCTGCCGCACGAGCGGCTCTCGCCGCGCAGCGACACCGTCGGCCAGCGGCTGGCGGTGCTCAGGAGACTGGCGCACCCGGTCAAGGGCGACGCAGCGGCCGGGCCGCTCAGCGTGATCGTGACCCCGGTGCGGGCGCTGCTGCAGCCGGTCGTCAAGGGCCTGGGCGACCTGGAGCCCATCAGGCTGCGCGCGGGCGACGACGCCGACCTCGAAGACGTGGTGGACGCCCTCGTCACCAACGGATACCACCGGGTCGACATGGTGGAGAAGCGCGGCGAGGTGGCCGTGCGCGGCGGGCTGCTCGACGTGTTCCCGCCGACCGAGGAGCATCCGCTGCGGCTGGAGTTCTGGGGCGACACGGTCGAGGAGATCCGCTGGTTCAAGGTGGCCGACCAGCGCTCGCTGGAGGCGGCCGAGGACGGGTTGTTCGCGCCGCCGTGCCGCGAGCTGCTGCTGACCGACGAGGTCCGGGCCCGGGCGCGGGAGCTGGCCGAGGAGCACCCGGCGCTGGCCGAGGTGCTCGACCAGCTCGCCGAGGGCACTCCCGTGGAGGGCATGGAGGCGTTCGCGCCCGTGCTGGCCGGGGAGATGGACCTGCTGATCGACCACCTGCCGATCAGGTCCGCCGTGTTCGTGTGCGACCCCGAGCGGATCAGGGGGCGGGCCGAGGAGCTGGTCCGCACCTCGCAGGAGTTCCTGGAGGCCTCCTGGATCAACGCGGCGGCCGGCGGGGAGGCGCCGATCGACCTGGGCGCGGCCGCGTTCCGCACGCTGGAGGAGATCCGCGAGCACGCCGACGCGCTGGGGCAGCCGTGGTGGACCATGGCGCCGTTCGGCGGCGGGGTGGAGCTCGACGCGCAGGACTCCGAGTCCTATCGCGGCGACACCGCCAAGGCGCTGGCCGACATCAAGGGCTGGCTGGCCGACGAGAAGGCGGTCGTGCTGCTCAGCGAGGGCCACGGTCCGGCCGAGCGCATGGTGGAGCTGCTCAAGGGCGTGGACGTGCCTGCCCGGCTGCAGAAATATCTGGATAAAGCGCCCGAGCCGAAGGTCGTCCACGTCACGACCGGCCTCATCGAGCACGGCTTCATCACCCCCAACCTGGCCGTGCTCACCCACCTCGACCTGGTCGGGCAGAAGGCCTCCACCAAGGACATGCGGCGCCTGCCCTCGCGCCGCCGCAACATGGTCGACCCGCTCCAGCTCAAGGTCGGCGACCACGTGGTTCACGAGCAACACGGAGTGGGCCGCTACGTCGAGATGGTGCAGCGCACGGTGCAGGGCGCCACGCGCGAATACCTCGTCATCGAATACGCCAAGGGCGACCGCCTCTACGTGCCCACCGACCAGCTCGACGAGGTCACCCGCTACGTCGGCGGCGAAGCGCCCACGCTCAACCGCATGGGCGGCGCCGACTGGGCCAAGGCCAAGTCGCGGGCGAAGAAGGCGGTCAAGGAGATCGCCGGGGAGCTGATCAGGCTCTACTCGGCCCGCATGGCCTCGCCGGGGCACGCGTTCGGCGACGACACGCCGTGGCAGCGGGAGATGGAGGACGCCTTCCCCTATGCCGAGACGGCCGACCAGCTCGCGGCCATCGACGAGGTCAAGCGCGACATGGAGCGCGGCGTGCCGATGGACCGGCTGATCTGCGGCGACGTCGGCTACGGCAAGACCGAGATCGCGGTGCGGGCGGCGTTCAAGGCCGTGCAGGACGGCAAGCAGGTCGCGGTGCTGGTGCCGACGACGCTGCTGGTGCAGCAGCACATGTCGACGTTCACCGAGCGGTTCTCCAGCTTCCCGGTCACGGTCAAGCCGGTCTCCCGCTTCCAGACCGACGGCGAGGTCAAGGGCACGCTCGAAGGGCTCAGGTCGGGCGCGGTCGACGTGGTGATCGGCACGCACCGGCTGCTCAGCCCCGAAGTCAGGTTCAAGGACCTCGGGCTGATCATCATCGACGAGGAGCAGCGGTTCGGCGTCGAGCACAAGGAGGCCATGAAGCACCTGCGCACGCAGGTGGACGTGCTGGCCATGTCGGCCACGCCGATCCCGCGCACGCTGGAGATGGGCCTGACCGGCATCCGCGAGATGTCCACGATCCTCACGCCGCCGGAGGAGCGGCACCCGATCCTCACGTTCGTGGGGCCGTACGAGGAGAAGCAGATCGCCGCCGCGATCCGGCGCGAGCTCATGCGCGACGGGCAGATCTTCTTCGTGCACAACCGGGTGGCCTCGATCAACCGGGTCGCCGCGCGGCTACGGGAGATGGTCCCGGAGGCGCGCATCGCGGTGGCGCACGGGCAGATGAACGAGCACCAGCTCGAGAAGATCATGGTGGGCTTCTGGGAGCGCGAATACGACCTCCTCGTCTCCACCACGATCGTCGAGTCCGGCCTCGACGTGCCCAACGCCAACACGCTGATCGTCGACCGGGCCGACAACTACGGCCTGTCGCAGCTCCACCAGCTCAGGGGCCGGGTCGGGCGAGGCAGGGAGCGCGGATACGCGTACTTCCTCTATCCGCCGGAGAAGCCGCTGACCGAGACCGCGCACGAGCGGCTCGCCACCATCTCGCAGCACACCGAGATGGGCGCGGGCATGTACGTCGCGATGAAGGACCTGGAGATCCGCGGCGCGGGCAACGTGCTCGGCGCCGAGCAGTCCGGCTTCATCGCGGGCGTCGGGTTCGACCTGTACGTGCGGCTGATGGCCGAGGCCGTGCAGGAGCAGAAGGCCAAGCTCGACGGCCGCGAGGTGAAGGAGGAGCTCCACGACGTCAAGGTGGAGCTGCCGATCAACGCGCACATCCCGCACGACTACGTCACCTCCGAGCGGCTGCGGCTGGAGGCGTACAAGCGGATGGCGGCCATCGCCGAGGAGAGCGACATCGACGAGGTGCGCGACGAGCTCACCGACCGCTACGGCAAGCCGCCGACGGAGGTGGACAACCTCCTGGAGGTGGCCAGGTTCCGGATCAAGGCCCGCCGGGCCGGGCTCACGGACGTCACGCTGCAGGGACAGAACATCAAGTTCGGCCCGGCCAGGCTGAAGGAGTCGCAGCAGGTGCGCCTCGAGCGGCTGTACAAGAAGGCCATCTACAAGCAGGCCGCGGAGACGCTGCTGGTGCCCGTCCCCAAGACGAAACCGCTGGGCGGGCAGCCGCTTCGCGATCTCGACCTGCTCAAATGGTGCGGCGACCTGGTCGAGGCACTGTTCCTCGAGCCCGCACGGGTAAGCTAGCGGCGGTTTTTCGGTCGGAAAGGGAAGCATGTGAAGTCGATACGAGTGGCTGTGGCCGCCGCCGCGGTGGGCATCGCGCTGACCGCCTGCTCCTCGCCCATGCAGGCCGGAGCCGCGGCCGTGGTGGGCAACGAGCGCATCACGGTGAGCAAGGTCAACGCCGACGCGGAGGCGTACGTCGCGGCGCTGAAGAAGGCCAAGCTGTCCGAGGCGGACCTCGGCGGCGTGCCGGTCAGCCATGTCGTGCTGCAGCGCCTGATCAACATCGCCGTCACCGAGCAGCTCATGGCGCGCTACAAGGTGAACGCGAGCGAGACGGAGATCGACAACGCGCTCAAGGACCCGGGCCAGTTCGGGTCCCCCGAGATCAACCTGTTGTCCCAGGGCGTCGCGCCGACCGACGCGCGTGACTGGGGCAAGGCGATCGTGGGCCTGCAGAAACTGCAGCAGCAGTTCGGCGGCGAGAGCGGGCAGCAGCGGCTGAGCCAGGAGTTCAGCTCGATCAAGCCGGTTCTCAACCCCCGCTACGGCGCCTTCAACCCGCAGCGCTCGCAGGAGAACCCCGGGATCTTCGTGGACACCGGCAGGTTCGGCAAGCTCACCCCCGAGCCGGCGCAGCAGCAAGCGCAAGGCTGACCCGTGCCGCTGGTCCTCGTCACCACGTCGCCCAGGGTCGCCCCCGGGCTGCTCAGCCACCAGGCCTGGCAGGCTCTGCGCTCCGGCCCGGTGCTGACCGGGGCGGCCGCGCACCCGCAGCTGCCCTACCTGGCCGAGGCCGGGATCGACGTCGAGGTCGTCGAGCCGGACGCGCGGGCGCTGGCCGCGCGGGCGGTCGGCGAGACCGTCGTCTGGCTCGCGGGGTCGACGTCCGAGGGGGCCGACGAGGACTTCATGCGGGCCGTGGGGCACGCGGCGATCGCACTCGACGAACCGCCGGTGATCGAGGTCGTGCCGGGGTCCTACGACCTGCCGGGCGCGCGGGTGCTCGACCTCGTGGCGGTGATGGACCGGCTGCGTACGGAATGCCCGTGGGACCGCAAGCAGACCCACGAGACGCTGGTGCCATACCTGCTCGAAGAGGCCTACGAGGTGCTGGAGACCATCGAGCAGGGCGACTACCCGGCGCTCCGGGAGGAGCTCGGCGACCTGCTGCTGCAGGTGGTCTTCCACGCCAGGGTGGCCGAGGACTTCGACATGGACGACGTGGCCGCCGGCATCGTGGAGAAGCTGGTGCGCCGCCATCCCCACGTGTTCGGCTCGGTGCGGGCCGAGAGCGCCGACGAGGTCAACGACAACTGGGAGGCCATCAAGGCGGCCGAGCGGGCGTCCAAGGGGAGCGGGTCGGCGCTCGACGGGGTCCCCATGGGGCAGCCGGCGCTGTCGCTGGCCGCGCAGCTCCTACGCCGGGCCGACCGCGCCGGGGCGCCCGATTCGCTGGCGGCCGGGGTCGGGCAGGGGGTGGCTCGGGAGCTGTTCGACCTGGTCCGCCGCGCCGCCGCCGCCGGCCTGGACGCCGAGGCCGAGCTCCGCGCCGCCGCCCGCACCTATCGCGACCGCGTCCGCGCCTGGGAATCACGCTGACCCCGCCCGACGGGATGTAAGGGACGCTGCGCCGAGGGCGGATCGCGCCATCGACACGAGGGCTGATCGCGCCATCGGCGCCCCCGGGCATCACCGCACACCAACCGGCGAGCCGTCGCACGGCGCCCTCCGACGGTGCGCGTGCTTCTTCCCGGCGCCGACCGAGGGGCCGTTGAGTGGTGCGCCCTCCGGTGGTGCGCGTGCTTCCTCCCGGCACCGACCGACGGGCCGGTGAGTCGTTGTGTGACGCGGCGCCCGGTGGCGCGCGGGCTTCGTCCCGGCGCCGTGCCGGCGGGGTGTGGTCCGGTGCGGCCTTCGGCGGCGCCGGGTTTCTACCGGCGCCGGGCCGGTGTGGTGCGGTCGTGATCGGCGCAATGCGGCCGGCGCTTGGCGTGGTGGGCCGTGCCCGGCGCGTCCGGCCCGCGCCTGGTCGTGGGCGCGGGGGTGTCCGGAGCAGGGCAGAAGGGGCGGTGGGCGGGCAGAGCGTGCGATGGGAAGGGCGCCGGGGCGCGTGAGGTGTGTGCCGGGGCGGGCTTGCCGTCGTCGAAGGGTAGGGGACCGATAGGCTCTGAAGGCATATTGCCTTTTCGATTTAGGAGCGCATCCCGTGGCTACCATCGAGGTCGTTTACGCTCGCGAGATCCTCGACTCCCGGGGCAACCCGACGGTCGAGGTCGAGGTGGTGCTCGACGACGGCAGCACCGGCCGCGCGGCCGTGCCGAGCGGGGCGTCCACCGGCCAGTTCGAGGCGGTCGAGCTGCGTGACGGCGGCCAGCGTTACGGCGGCAAGGGCGTGGAGAAGGCCGTGCTCGCCGTGACCGACGAGATCTTCGAGGAGATCAGCGGCGTCGAGGCCGAGGATCAGCGCATCATCGACCAGATCATGATCGATCTGGACCGCACGCCCAACAAGTCGAAGCTCGGCGCCAACGCCATCCTCGGCGTCTCGCTGGCCGTCGCCAAGGCCGCCGCCGACAGCGCCGACCTGCCGCTCTTCCGCTACCTCGGCGGCCCCAACGCGCACGTGCTGCCGGTCCCGATGATGAACATCCTCAACGGCGGCGCCCACGCCGACACCAACGTCGACATCCAGGAGTTCATGATCGCGCCGATCGGGGCGGAGACGTTCCGCGAGGCCGTGCGCATGGGCACCGAGGTCTACCACGCGCTCAAGAGCGTGCTCAAGGAGAAGGGCTACGCCACGGGCCTGGGCGACGAGGGCGGTTTCGCGCCCAACCTGCCGTCCAACCGCGACGCGCTCGACCTGATCCTGGTCGCCATCGAGCGGGCCGGCTACACCCCCGGCGAGGACATCGCGCTCGCGCTCGACGTGGCCGCCTCCGAGTTCCACAAGGACGGCGTCTACACCATCGACGGCAAGGGCCTGTCGGCGCAGGAGCTCATCGCCTTCTACGAGGACCTGGTGGCCAACTACCCGCTGGTCTCCATCGAGGACCCGCTCAACGAGGAGGACTGGGAGGGCTGGAAGGCCATCACCGCCTCGCTCGGCGACAAGGTGCAGCTCGTCGGCGACGACCTGTTCGTCACCAACCCCGAGCGGCTTGAGCGCGGCATCAAGGAGGGCGCGGCCAACGCCCTGCTGGTCAAGGTCAACCAGATCGGCACGCTGTCGGAGACGCTCGACGCCGTCGACCTGGCCCACCGCAACGGCTACAAGTGCATGATGAGCCACCGCTCCGGCGAGACCGAGGACACGACGATCGCCGACCTCGCGGTGGCGGTCAACTGCGGCCAGATCAAGACCGGCGCGCCGGCCCGCTCCGACCGGGTGGCGAAGTACAACCAACTGCTGCGCATCGAGGAGCTCCTCGACGACGCCGCCCGCTACGCGGGTCGCGCGGCTTTCCCGCGTTTCCGGCGCTAGTTTCGAGTACGGCTCGCGGCACCCCGGGATCCCGCCGCGAGCCGTACGTCGAGGGGGTGTGCAGCAAGTGGCGAAGAGACCGCAGCTGACCGGACGGGCCGCCATCCTGGCCGTCGTGGTGTGCGCGATCGCGATGAGCCTCGCCTACCCTGTGCGCGAGTACATCAGCCTGCGCCGCAGCATTTCCGAGCTGCGGGCGGAGAAGGCCAGGGTCGAGGCGGAGAAGCAGGCGCTGCTGGCCCGCGACCGGCAGAGCAACGATCCCAACTGGATCAAGAAGACGGCCAAGGAGCGGTTGCATTACTGCGGTCCTGGCGAGAAGTGCTACGTGGTGATGCAGCCCGAACAGGACAAGCAACAGGCGAGCGTGAAACAGCCCGCGGCGGTGCCGCCGTGGTACCAAACCCTCTGGGAGTCCGTGGAGGCCACCGACAAGGGCACCGGGCGCCGGGCCGTCGTGGGGAAGGAAAGCGGTGGACAGTAAAGACGTCGAGGTCGTGCGGCGGCAGCTGGGGCGGCCCCCGCGAGGTCTGCGCGGGGTGGCGCACCGCTGCCCGTGCGGCAACCCCGACGTGGTGGAGACCGCGCCGAGGCTGCCGGACGGCTCGCCGTTCCCGACCCTCTACTACCTGACGTGTCCCAAGGCGGCCTCGGCCATCGGCACCCTCGAGGGCTCGGGCCTGATGCGCGAGATGCAGGGCAGGCTGGCCGCAGACCCCGAGCTGGCCGCCGCCTACCAGGCCGCGCACGACGACTACGTCGCCAGGCGCGACCAGGCCGCGCAGGAGCAGGACCTGGAGCCCCTGCCGCGTGACATGCAGAGCACGGGAGGCATGCCGCGGCGGGTCAAGTGCCTGCACGCGCTCGTCGCGCACGAGCTGGCGGCGCCCGGGGTCAACCCGTTCGGCAGGGAGGCGCTCGACGCCCTCCCCGAGTGGTGGAGTGACGGACCATGCGTGTAGCCGCCGTCGACTGCGGCACCAACTCCGTACGCCTGCTCATCGCCGACGTCGGCGACGAGCTGATCGACGACGTCGAACGGCGGATGGAGATCGTCCGCCTGGGCCAGAACGTCGACAAGACCGGCAGGTTGGCCCCCGACGCGCTGGAGCGCACGTTCAAGGCCATGAGGGCCTACCGCGAGCTGATCGACCGGCACGGCGCCGTCGCGACCCGGGTCGTGGCGACGAGCGCGACCAGAGACGCGGCCAACCGGGAGGAGTTCGCGGCCGGAGTGCGCGAGATCTTCGGGGTGGAGCCGGAGGTCGTGTCAGGGGGCGAGGAGGCCGAGCTGTCGTTCGTCGGCGCGACCAGGGGCCTCCTCCGGCTGTCGCCGGAGACCGAGGTGCCGCAGGGCCCGCTGCCGCCTTACCTGGTGGTGGACATCGGGGGCGGATCCACGGAGTTCGTGGTCGGCTCCGAGCACGCCGAGGCGGCGCTGTCGGTGGACATCGGCTGCGTACGCCTGACCGAACGGCATCTGCGTGACGCCGGCGACCCGCCGCCCGCGCCTGCTCTGGAGGCCGTGGTGGCCGACATCGAGGCGGCGCTCGACGAGGTCGAGGCGGAGGTGCCCGTCGAGCGGGCCCACACACTCGTGGGCCTGGCCGGGTCGGTGACGACGGTCGCGGGCATGGCGCTCGACCTGTCCGCGTACGATCCGGCGCGGATCCATCACTCTCGGATTTCGGCTCAACAGGTCCATGACGTCACGCGGAGACTGCTCGCGATGACCCATGGTGAGCGCGCGGCCGTTCCGGTGATGCACCCGGGGAGAGTTGACGTCATAGGCGCGGGTGCCCTTATTCTTGACCGCATCGTGCGGCGTTTCGCGTTTTCGCAGGTCGTTGTCAGCGAACACGACATCCTCGACGGTATCGCCTGGTCCCTGGCGCGATAGGCGCGGGGAAATCCCGGGATTTCCGATCTACGTGCTGTGTTGAGTGTGCAATCATTATTGTGCTTAGGTAAAGGGGCATTACGGGGGCTTTGCCATATCGCTGTGTACGGAAGGTACCGGCGTGGCGACCGTTCCCGAGCGCGTCTTTTCCCTCACGGAATGGAGCACTCTCACATGAAGTTCTCTGGGTTAGCAGCGCGCAAGGCGGCGGCCTTCGGCGCGTCCGCCGCGATGCTGGCCGCCCTGGCCGCGGGGCTGGTCGCCGCCCCCGCACAGGCGGCGACCTCCAAGGCCGGACCGAAGGTCGCGGTGTCCGCGCCCAAGGCGACGCCTGGCAAGTACGAAGGTTCCTGTCCGGTCAAGGTCAACTTCTCGGCCAAGATCAAGGTGCCGCTGAAGGGCAAGACCGAGCTGGCCTACCGCTGGCTGCACGGTGACGGGTCCAAGGGCAAGGTCCAGGTGATCAAGCTCAAGGGCAAGGGCACCAAGACGGTGACCGTCAAGCAGTCCATCACCTTCAAGGAGAGCGTCAAGGGCTGGGAGGCCGTCCAGGTCCTCGGTCCGAAGAAGGCCATCTCCAAGAAGACGTACTTCTCCGTCTCCTGCGAGAAGCCGCAGCAGTCCGACCCTGATGACGACGTCTACATCGAGAACCCCGTGGAAACGAGGGTGTCGGCCCGCGCCTGGGCCAGCCCCGACTCGTACGTCGGCACCTGCACCCCGGGCGACAAGATCGGCTTCACCGGCCTGATCAAGGTCAACCGGCCGAGCTGGGTCAAGTACCGCTGGGTGCTCAACGGTGACGTCGTCGACTACGGCAAGGTCAAGGTCTACGACGTCCGCAAGGTCGGCTTCGGCTTCTCCCCGCGTGAAAGCCACCGCGGCTGGGCGCAGCTGGAGATCCTCCGTCCCGACTACGCGTCCTCCAACCGGGCCTACTACAAGGTCTGGTGCAAGGACCCGGCCCCGGCTCCCGCTCCCGTGAAGGTCTCGGCCACCACTCCGGTGACCGCGACCAACCACGACGGCTGCAAGGTCAGCGCCCACGCCACCATCAGCACGACCGGTGCGGCGAGGGTTCAGTGGACCTGGGCCGTGAACGGCGAGTCCGTGAGCAAGGGCGAGGCCTACTTCGGCGCCTTCAACGCGAAGACCGTCGAATTCGGCGACCGCCCGCTGACCGGTGACGCCACCAAGGGCGGCACCGTCACGCTGACGGTCACCGGGCCGAACAACAGCGTGGTGGAGTCGCAGTCCTACGCTGCGTGCAACACGCCGGCTCCGGTCACGCCTCCGTCCGACAAGCCGACGCCTACTGAGTCGTCCAAGTGAACGACGGTGTGACTGAGTAACGACCGGGTGGTGCCTTCGTGGCGCCACCCGGCTTTCTTGTTGCCACTACTACGCTTTGCGCAGTAGTGTGCTTCGCGTGGATAGCAGCCAGCTGCTCAAGGGCGTGCTCGACCTGGCCGTGCTGGCCGTGCTCAACGAGCGCGACGGCTACGGCTACGACGTCGTGCGCAGGCTGAGGGAGGCGGGCCTGGAAGAGGTCGGCGACGCCTCCGTGTACGGCACGCTGCGCCGCCTGTTCAAGGCGGGCGCCCTGACCTCATATGTGGTCGCCTCCGATGAGGGGCCGCACCGCAAGTACTACGGGCTCAACGAGGTCGGCAGGAGCATGTACGCCACGCAGGCCAAGACCTGGGCCTCTTTCGCGGCCACCATGGCATCGCTGTTGGAGGAGAGACGAGGATGACCCCCGAGGAGTACGCGCAAGCCGTACGCGACGTCGTGGGCGACCACCCGGACCGGGAGGAGTTGCTCGAAGACCTCGACGATCACCTGGCGGAGATCGCCGCAGAGTCGGACCTGCCACTGGAAGACCGGCTCGGCCCGCCGTCGGTCTACGCCGAGGAGCTCATGGCCGCCTACGGAGGTCGTTCGGAGGGCCGCCGGAAGCGCCGTACGACGCCGCGGGAATGGGTTTCGCCGGCGCACGCCGCGATGATGCGCCATGGCTCCTACAGGAGCTTCGTGGGCTTCCTGCCGGAGCTACGGCCGGGTTGGTGGGTGCTGCGCGGCTACCTGCTGGCGATGCTGCTGCTGTCGGTGGCCGACCACGCCAGGCTGGCTCCGCAGAGCCTCGCCGACTGGGCGCTGGTGGCGGCGGCCGTCTGCGTGTCGGTGTGGTCCGGCAGGCGGCGGAGGGGGCGCGCGCTGGGCCTGCTCGCCTCGGCCGCCAACGTCGCCGGCGCGCTGGCGCTGTTCTTCGGCCTGGTGACGGCGGCGTCGTGGAACAACGGGGCGGACCACGGCGGGTTCATGGCCGAGCCCTCGCCGAACGTCTACGTGCAGCCGGCGTCGTCGTTCAACGAGGTCTACAACATCAAGCCCTACGCCAAGGACGGATCCCCGCTCACCGACGTCTACCTCTACGACCAGGACGGCAAGCCGGTCATCACCAGCCCGGAGGAGTACGGCTACACCGTCGACAGGTCGTGCGGCGAGCCGATTCTCAACCGCTACCCGCTGCCGCTGGTGCCGCAGGACGGGATCGCGAACGAAACCGCCACTCCGGCCGTCACCTGCCCTACCACGGAACCCCCCGTCCCGCCGGTGACCGCTGAGCCGGAGCCGACACGCGGCAAGTGATCGGGCACGATCGGTCTTATGAGCTTCGTACCACCTGGCACCGGCTGGCCCGGCGACCCCGCGACCGCTGACACCCCGGTCGCCCTGGACCCCGCGGACGTGCGCCGCCTCGCCTCCTCCAGCAGCACCCTCGCGGAGCTCACGGCCAGGCAGTCCGTCTGCCGGGCCTGTCCCCGCCTGGTGGAGTGGCGCGAGCAGGTCGCCACGGTGAAGCGGCGCGCGTTCGCGGACGAGACGTACTGGGGCCGTCCCGTCCCGGGCTGGGGTGACGAGCACCCGCGGATCCTGATCGTGGGGCTGGCGCCGGCCGCCCACGGGGGCAACAGGACCGGGCGCATCTTCACCGGCGACCGCAGCGGCGACTGGCTGTTCGCCTCGCTCCACCGCAGCGGACTGGCCGCCCAGGAGACCAGCACGCACGCCGGCGACGGCCAGAAGCTCCTCGGCGCGCGGGTGCTGGCGTCGGTGCGCTGCGCGCCGCCCGCCAACAAGCCCACGCCGGAGGAGAAGAGCGCCTGCTTCCCATGGATGGCCCGCGAGGTGACGCTGGTCGCGCCGAGCGTGCGGGTGGTGGTGGCGCTCGGCGGGTACGCCTGGCAGGCCATGTGGCCGGCGCTGAAGGACGCGGGCTACGAGCTGCCGCGCAGCCGGCCGCCGTTCGCCCACGGCGCCGAGGTCGAGGTCCGGTACGCCGGCGCCCCCGTGACGCTGATCGGCTGCTACCACCCGAGCCAGCAGAACACGTTCACCGGCCGTGTCACCGCCCAGATGCTGGACGACGTCTTCACCAGGGCCAGGTCACTGGCTGTGTGACGCGTTCCACCACCCCCGGATTGGATTCGTCGAGAGCGCTTGACGTAAGCTTGTGAATGCTTTCACAAGCATTCCACGAGGGATGGGGCCTCAGGATGAACAAGCACATACTCATCGTCGGCGGTGGATACGTCGGCCTGTACACAGCGCTCCGGCTGCAGCGCAAGCTCCATCGCGAGCTGCGCGGTGGCGAGGTGCGCATCACGATCATCGACCCCCAGTCCTACATGACCTACCAGCCCTTCTTGCCTGAGGCGGCTGCGGGTAACCTCTCACCCCGGCACCTGGTGGCCCCGCTGCGGCGGATCCTGCCGAAGGTGCGGATACTCAACGGCACCGTCACCAAGGTCGATCACAACGAGCGCGTCGTCACCTTCCAGCCGGCCGAGGGCAAGCCGCGCCAGGTGGCCTACGACATCATCGTGATGGCCGCCGGATCGATCTCCCGTACGCTGCCCATCCCCGGACTCACCGACATCGGCATCGGCTTCAAGACCGTGGGCGAGGCCATCGCGCTGCGCAACCGCGTGCTGCACCTGCTCGACGTCGCCGAGTCGACCGACGACCTGAAGGTGCGGCGCAGGGCGCTCACGTTCGTCGTGGTCGGCGCGGGCTTCGCCGGCGTGGAGGCGCTGGCCGAGCTTGAGGACATGGCCAGGGACTCGGTGCGCTACTACCGCAACCTCAGGGCTTCGGACATCCGGTGGGTGCTCGTCGAGGCCACGAACCGGGTGCTGCCCGAGGTCGGCCCCGAGATGGGCAAGTGGACGCTGGAGCAGCTGCGTGAGCGCGGCATCGACGTCAAGCTGGAGACCCGGCTCGAGTCGTGCGTGGACGGGCACGTGGTGCTCTCCGACGGCACGAAGTTCGAGGCCGAGACCCTCGTGTGGACCGCCGGCGTCAAGCCCAGCCCGGTGGTGAAGGACAGCGACCTGCCCCTCGACGAGCGCGGCCGGATCAAGACCACGACCATGCTCACCGTCGCGGGCACGCAGGACGCCTTCGCGGCCGGCGACGCCGCGGGCGTGCCCGACGTCACGAACCCCGGACAATACTGCGCGCCCAACGCCCAGCACGCGGTCCGGCAGGCCAAGGTGCTGGCCGACAACATCGTCCGCCACCTGCGCGGACAGCAACTGGTCGAATACCGCCACAAGTATGTCGGATCGGTTGCCGGGTTGGGCCTCCATCAGGGCGTCGCCAATGTCTATGGCGTCAAGCTTCGCGGATTCCCTGCGTGGTTCATGCACCGGACCTACCATCTGTCGCGGGTGCCGACGCTGAACCGCAAGGTCCGTGTCGTCGTCGATTGGACCCTGGCCCTGTTCTTCAAGCGAGAGACGATCTCGCTGGGTGAGATGGAGCATCCGCGCGAGGACTTCAGGGCCGCCGTCGCGACGATGCGCCGCTAGCCCGGGTACGGCAGCGCCCCGGTGAGCCTCGCCGGGGCGTTTCGGCGCCCCTGTGAGCAAGCGGAAGGGGTACCACGGGTGGGTCTCTCAGCGGTGACCGTGCTCGGCGTGGACAGGCCGGGAGTGATCGCCGCAGTCACCGGTTCCCTCGCCGAGTGCGGGGCGAACATCCAGGACTCGACCATGACGCTGCTCGGCGGCCACGTGGCGATGATGCTGCTGGTCTCCGGCGATCTGGACTCCGACGAGCTGCTCAAGCGACTGCGGGCGCCCGATCTGGTGGTGACCGCCTCCGCCATCGAGGCGCGGCGGCACTTCTGCGAGGACGGGGGCGGGCTCGGCTACGTGCTGACCGTGCACGGCCCCGACCGGCCCGGGATCATCTCGGCCATCAGCGCCGTGCTCGCCGCCGACGGCGGCAACATCACCGGCATGAGCACCAGGCTCACCGGGCGGCTCTACGTGCTCATCGCCGACGTCGAGCTGCCGAAGGAGGTGGACGTGGCGGCGCTCATGCGCAGGCTGGCGGCCGTCGGCGCCAGCCTCGACTCCGAGATCACCTTCCGCCCCGTCGAACCGGATCTGCTGTGAGGGAGCGAGCCATCAGATTCGGGGATCCGGCGGAGGAGGACCGGTGAACCTGCCTCGGGGGACCCCGCGGGAGGTGCTGGCCGCCCCGCATCCGATCCTGTCCACCGTGGCCGAGCCGGTGGACCCGACCGCCCCCGAGGTCGTGGCCGCGGCCGCCGATCTCCTCGCCACCCTTCGCGAAGAGCCGTCCACCACGGGCCTGGCGGCCCCCCAGATCGGCCTGAGCTTGCGCCTGATCGCCTTCGACGTCGGACTCCACCCCCGCAGCCGCTCATGGGCCGGAGAGCTCGTGGTGGCCAATCCACGGCTTGCCAGGGCCTCCCACTGGGACCATGGGCGGGAGGGCTGCGCTTCGATCGCCGGGCTGTCCGCTGACGTCCTGCGCGCGACACGTATCACCGTAACTGGGCATTTGCCAGGCGCGGGCGAGGCAGTCACCATCGAAGCTGATGCCTTCGAAGCCCGTTGCATTCAGCACCAACTGGACCATCTGGACGGTCTACTCTTCTTGGACAGAGTGCCAGGAGCTCTATCGCTTCACCGCAGACTTCACAGATGTGACGCCTGATGCGAAGTTGTGCTCCTCGGAAGCATGGTCCGTTTCGTATGATTGCGGCGCCCCCGTAGCCCAATGGCAGAGGCAAACCCCTTAAAAGGGTTGTAGTGCGGGTTCGAATCCCGCCGGGGGCACATGCCTCTACCATTGGAAATGCCTTTTCCTGAGCAGGGATGACCACGGGAACTCTTCGGCAGCCACGCTCGTTGTCAACGCTGCCGTAGTCCCATATGAACATCGATCTGAGCGCGAGTTGACCAAGGTGCCGCCCAGCCCCGTAGGCTTGGCGTCACAGGAGGCAGCGATGGAGAGCAAGAACCCCGTTTTCAGCAGATCACGCCGCCAGGCAGGCGGGTGGTCAGGGCCCGCCGCCCCGTCCCCGGACGTGCTGCAGAACATGTACGACGCGCCGTCGTACGCACCCCCGAGCCGGCCCGCGTACCGGACCATGACGCTGGACGACGTCGTGGTGCGCGGGTTCATCACCCTAGGCGCACTCGTCGTGGCCGCGGCGGCGGCCTGGATCCTGCAGGTTCCGCCCGTGGTCGCGATCGGCGCCGCCGTCGTCGCCCTGATCCTGGGCCTGATCGCCTCGTTCACGATGAGCACCAACCCGGCGCTCATCCTCGCGTACGCGGTGTTCGAGGGCGTGTTCCTCGGCACGATCAGCCGCCTTTTCGAGGGGCTGGTCAGTGGCATCGTGTTGCAGGCGGTGCTCGGCACCGCATTCGCCTTCGGCGCGGTGCTGACCGTCTACGCGCTACGTGTGATCCGCGTCACACCGAAACTCGTGAAGTTCGGCATCGCGGCCGCGATCGCCGCCGTCGGGCTGCTGCTCGTCAACCTGCTGGTGGGCCTCTTCAACGGCGTGGGCCTGGGCCTGCGCACCGACACCCCGCTCGGCTGGATCTTCAGCATCGTGATGATCCTGATCGGCTGCTTCTTCCTGCTGCTCGACTTCGCCTCGGTGGAGGAGGGCGTCAAGCAGGGGGCACCGGAGAAGTTCGCCTGGCAGTGCGCGTTCGGGCTGACGCTGAGCCTCGTGTGGATCTACCTCGAGGTCCTGCGTTTCGTCTACTACTTCAGTAACAGCGACTGATCGTTCAGCCGCGCGTCATCACCGAGGGCCCCGCCGTTCACGCGGGGCCCTCTCTTTGTGCGATCGAAAATCTACGTGCCGTCACGAAATGATGCCTGGCTTGGGGCTTGCCATTCGGACGATGGTGTTGCAGTGTCAAGCAAAGGACCTTATTCCGCGGAGGTGCCCATGTCCTTGAACCACTCACCGGAGATGCAGACGAAGTTGATCGCAAGGGTCCCGGCCATCACGGGACGCGAACTCCCAGAGTGGTTCCAAGCACTTGACAACGGCCCGAGCTTCCTACGGTGCGACGAGCGGGCCAACTGGCTCGCCGACGAGCACGGGCTCACTCACGGCTACGCCGCCGCGATCGTCCTCGAGCACGAGCGGCAGCGCCGTAACCGCATGGGCTTCATCTAAGCCCATCCATCCCCGCGCCCGTGCCTCAAGCACGGGCGCGTCATCATGTGTGGATGGATCTCGACAAGGCTCTCGCCTTTCTCCGCGCCAACCACAACGCCGTCCTGCTCACCCGGCACCCCGACGGGCGTCCCCAGATGTCGCCGGTGACGGCCGGGGTGGAGGATGATCGCATCGTCGTCAGCACCAGGGAGACGGCGATCAAGACCCGCAACGTCCGCCGCGACCCGAACGTCTCGCTCTGCGTCTTCACCAAGGGCTTCTACGGCGACTGGATCCAGGTGGACGGCACGGGCGACCTCATCTCCCTGCCCGAGGCCATGGACCACCTGATCACCTACTACCGCAACATCTCGGGCGAGCACCCCGACTGGGACGACTACCGCGCCGCCATGATCCGCGAGCGCCGCGTCCTCCTCCGCATCACCCCGACCCACGCCGGCCCCGACCGCCACGGGTAGAGCCCGCCGCCGACCCGCCGTCACTCACCCCGACAGCTGGCGAATGGCGCTGCGCCGTGCCCGTGCTGGAGCCCGGGTGCCAGCACGCCCAGCCGGCCAAATCGGTCGTGTGCGATCGGCCGGCTTGTCCCGGCGCTGGGACGGCGGGATGTGGTGCGGCGATGTTCGGCGCATGGATCGGTGAGCTGCCGGTTCTCGGCGGTCGGTGGGCTGTCGGCGTTGGATGCCGCCAGGCGGGTTCTCGCCGCCGGCTCGGTGAGGCGTCAGGCCAGGCGTTCGACGATCATGGCCATGCCCTGACCGCCGCCCACGCACATCGTCTCCAGCCCGATGGTCTTGTCATGGTGCTGCAGGCTGTTGATCAGCGTCGACGTGATGCGGGCACCGGTCATGCCGAACGGGTGCCCCACCGCGATCGCGCCCCCGTTCACATTGAGCCGGTCCAGATCGATCCCCAACTCACGGTAGGACGGGATCACCTGAGCGGCGAAGGCCTCGTTGATCTCGACCAGGTCGACGTCGTCGATGGCCATCCCGGCCCGCGCCAGCGCCTGCCTGCTCGCCTCCACCGGGCCCAGCCCCATGATCTCGGGCGACAGCGCCGACACCCCGGTGGACACGATCCGGGCCAGCGGGGTGATCCCGAGCTCGGCGGCCTTGACGTCGCTCATCACGACCACGGCGGCCGCCCCGTCGTTGAGCGGGCAGCAGTTGCCGGCCGTGACGGTGCCGTCGGGCCGGAAGACCGGCTGCAGCGTGGCGACCTTCTCGTACGTCGTGCCGGCCCGAGGCCCGTCGTCCTGGCTGACCACGGTGCCGTCGGGCATGGTCGCGGGCGTG
This sequence comes from Nonomuraea sp. SYSU D8015, assembly GCF_008065375.1. Lineage (GTDB taxonomy): Bacteria > Actinomycetota > Actinomycetes > Streptosporangiales > Streptosporangiaceae > Nonomuraea. The sequence goes on along the minus strand of NZ_VJYI01000008.1, from coordinate 304,668 downwards.
ATGTCCTTGGCCCAGAACCCGTCGGCCAGCGCCTTCTCGGCGAGGTTCTGCGAGCGTACGCCGAACTCGTCCTGCTCCTGGCGGCTGATGCCCTTGAGCTGGGCGACGTTCTCGGCGGTCTGGCCCATCGCGATGTAGATGTCCGGGATCGCGCCGTCCTCGCGCGGGTCGTGCCAGGACTGCCCGCGCTGGGCGAACGTCGCCGTACGGGCCACAGCCTCCTGGAAGATCGGGTTCTGCGTGTCGGGGTGCGAGTCTGAGCTGCCCTTGGCGAAGCGTGAGACGGTCTCCACGCCGGCCGACACGAAGACGTCGCCCTCGCCCGCCTTGATGGCGTGGAAGGCCATCCTGGTGGTCTGCAGCGACGAGGAGCAGTAGCGCGTGATCGTGGTGCCGGGCACGTCGTCGAGGCCGAGCATCACGGCCACCACCCGCGCCATGTTGAACCCCTGCTCGCCGCCCGGCAGGCCGCACCCCAACATGATGTCGTCGATCGTGTGGGGGTCGAGCTGGGGCACCTTCGCCAGCGCCGCCTTGATCATCTGCACGGTCAGGTCGTCGGGGCGGATGTCCTTCAGCGACCCCTTGAAGGCTCGTCCGATGGGAGAACGCGCGGTTGCGACGATGACTGCCTCGGGCATGGCCCCTCCTCGTTTCGGCGCTACTACCCGAACTATATTCCAGAGGCTCAGCCGTACATGCCCGGGGCCGTCGCGGTCTGGTCGTTGACGGCGTGCAGAGCGCCTTTCTCGTCGCGCCACAGCCGCCAGCCGTCATGGCTGCCGGTGAACCAGGGCGGCGGCGCGGCGGCCGGGGAGACGCGCTTGCCGGTGCCGAGGTCGTACTCGCAGAGGGCGGCCGTGGAGTAGAAGCCGGGGGGCTGCCCGCGCAGCGGCAGCGGCTTGGGGTCGGTGACGCAGAAGGACCAGCCGCGCTGCTCCTCCACGGGCACCGGCTTGCCGGAGACGAGGTCGAAGGCGGTGCCCTTGGCGTTGTGCTGGAGGAAGCCCAGTTTGTCCATGCGGTCGGGGAAGGCCAGCCACCAGCCCGACCCGGGCACGTCGGCCGCCGTGATCTGCCCGAGGACCCGGCCGGACTCCGAGTCGAGCCGGGCGAAGCCGCCGTAGGCGCCCCGGCGGTCGACGGGGCGCACGACGGGGGCGTAGCCGGGGCTGCCGCTGGGATAGACGCGGACGACCGAGGGCCGGATCCAGTTGATCGTCCCGTCGGCGATCTTGACGGAGAACAGTCCGAAGGTGGAGACCTTCTTGGTCTGGGGATTCGTGTACGGGGCGATGTATCCGACCAGATTGTCCCCCGTGGCGCCGAACGCCCACCCGCCCGACAGGTCGATGCCGGGACCGAGGGCCTGTTCGATCGGCTGCTGCCACTGGAGCTTGCCGGTCTTGATGTCGTACGACTCGATCATGGGGTCGTCGGCGAGCCTGAGCAGCAGCACCCGCGCCTGATCGGACCACTCGACCTCGGAGATCCCGGGCAGGTTCCACAGCTGTTTGCCGGTGGCCGGGTCGAGCACCACCATCCGGGCCTTGGCCAGCGCCGTGTGCTCGGACAGGCAGATGTACGGCCCGCAGCGCTGCGGCCCGAACGTCGAATGCACCGGCCGGGTCCACTTCTGCACCCCGGATTGGGCGTCGCGGGCCACCAGGGTGGCGTTCCAGCCGGCCTTCTTGGCCGGGTCGAGGGCGACGACCACGCCCTGGTGCCGGGCCGTCTCCACGATCGCGGGGGCGGAGACGCCCATGCCGGGCAGGCGCCCGGCCATCGTGGCCGGATAGGCCCACAGCCGCTTGCCGTCGCGAAGGCCGATCGCGACGGTCTCCAGCGTGCCGTCGGGTTTCATGGAGGTCGTGGCGACGACCCCGCCGGCCGCCGTGGTGCGGCTGACCGCGTTGACCTGGCTGTTGTGCCAGGTCGGGTATTTCGAGGTGGTCGCCGCGTCGCTGCCGGAACACGCGGCGACGGCCAGGGTTCCGGCGAGGGCGATGGACGGTGTGCAGAGGGGCCGGAGCACGGGCAATTCACTCCCAAAGGGACGAGGAGTGACGGCTCGGGCTCGGAGGGTGACCGGACCGAGACAGGCGTCGCCAGAGCGGTCAGGCGTCGCTGGGCTGCTCGCCGAGCCGCCGGCGGAACAACGCCGCCCACTTCCCGTGCAGGCCCGTCGCCCGCCCGTCGACCCGGGTCGCGGTGACCTCGGTGCCGGGCTCCTCCGCGGCCGTAGCCGCCGCAAGGTAGATCGGTTGCAGTGCTTCGCCGCGCGCGAGGCGCGGCTCAGGCCACAGCCCCAACGCAGCGCACACTGACGGTAGCACCGCGTAAGCGGCCTGCGCGTAACCTCGGGCAGATGGATGGAAACGATCGGGTCCGAACATTTCTGCCGGGTTTGTCTCGAATTCCGGGCCCAGGAGGTCGGCGAACGCCACCGTGCGCCCGCCCGCGTCGACCACCGCCACCGTCTGCGCCGCCGCGAGCTGGCGGCTCCAGCGCCGGGCCACCCAGCGCAGCGGCTGCGAGAGCGGCCGTACGGTGCCGAGGTCCGGGCACGTGCCCACGACCACCTCGGCCCCCGCGTCCCGCAGCCGCCGCACGGCCTTGGTCAGATGGCGTACGGCGGTCGCGGGCGGCGTCTGGGTGATGATGTCGTTGGCCCCCACGAAGATCACCGCCACGTCGGGCCGCATGTTCAGGGCCGCGTCCACCTGCTCGCCCAGCTCGGCCGACGGGGTGCCGGACTTGGCGGCGACGAGCAGCTCCACCGGGCGCTCCGCGATCGCGGCCAGGCCGTGGGCGATCAGCACGCCGGGGGTGTGGGCGGGGTCCGTCATGCCGAGGCCGACGGCCGTGGAGTCGCCGAGCATGGCCAGTTTGAGCGGCTCTCCGGGGAAGTCGCCGTACGTGCCGTCTGAGGGCGGGCCGTCCAGGCCATGCGGTTGGCCGATGACCCTGCGCGCGAGCAGGCCCTCCGCGATCAACAGTCCGTATGCCGTGGCGCCGAGCGCCGTCAGGCCGCCACCTCCGAGCGCCGCCGCGGTCGCGATCTTGCGTGCCGCGCGGGCCATCCCACCTGCCCCCACCACCTATGTGCCTCCCCGGTCGAACTCGGCGGTAGCGTTTGCATGAAAACTAGCCGAGGGCCCGCCACCCCCAATGGATCTCGGCCACAGGCAAGCTGATCAAGCTTTGGCAAAGAAGGTGAACACCTCGGTGCGCGTTTACGATTCCCTGGTCGACCTGATGGGCAACACCCCGCTGGTCAGACTGCACAAAGTCACCGCGGGTCTGCCCGCCCAGGTGCTCGCCAAGGTCGAATACTTCAACCCGGGTGGCTCGGTCAAAGACCGCATCGCGGCCCGCATGATCGAGGCCGCCGAGAAGTCCGGAGAGCTGCGCCCGGGCGGCGTGATCGTCGAGCCGACGTCCGGCAACACCGGTGTGGGCCTCGCGATCGTGGCCCAGCAGAAGGGCTACCGGTGCCTGTTCGTGGTGCCGGACAAGGTGGCCCAAGACAAGATCGCGGTGCTGCGCGCGTACGGGGCGGAGGTCGTGGTCTGCCCGACCGCCGTCTCGCCCGACCACCCCGACTCCTACTACTCGGTCTCCGACCGGCTGGCCCGCGAGGTGCCCAACGCCTGGAAGCCGGACCAGTACTCCAACGTCAACAACCCGGAGTCCCACTACCACTCGACGGGCCCGGAGGTGTGGGCGGACACCGAGGGCCGGGTCACGCACTTCGTGGCCGGCATCGGCACCGGCGGCACCATCAGCGGCGCCGGCCGTTACCTCAAGGACGTCTCCGACGGCCGGGTGAAGATCATCGGTGCGGACCCGGAGGGCTCGGTCTACTCGGGCGGGTCCGGGCGGCCGTACCTCGTGGAGGGGGTCGGCGAGGACATCTGGCCGGCGACGTACGACACCACGATCTGCGACGAGATCATCGCGGTCTCCGACAAAGACTCCTTCACCATGACCCGCCGGCTCGCCCGGGAGGAGGGGCTGCTGGTCGGCGGCTCGTGCGGGATGGCGGTCGTGGCGGCGCTGCGGGTGGCGGCGAAGGCGAACAAGGACGACGTCGTGGTCGTGCTGCTGCCCGACGGCGGCCGCGGCTACCTGTCGAAGATCTTCAACGACGACTGGATGGCCGACTACGGCTTCCTGACGACCTCCTCCGAGGAGGGGCTGGTCGGCGACGTGCTGGCCCGCAAGGGCGGGGCGATGCCGGAGTTCGTGCACGCGCACCCGCACGAGTCCGTCAAGACCGCGATCGCGATCATGCGCGAATACTCGGTGTCCCAGCTTCCGGTCATGAAGGAGGAGCCGCCGGTCATGGCGGCCGAGGTGATCGGCTCCATCGTCGAGCGCGACCTCCTCGAAGCCCTCTACCACGGCAGGCTCTCCTCCGACGATCCGATCGCCGATCACATGTCCGCTCCGCTACCCACGATCGGCAGTGGTGAACCTGTGGCGCGTGCGGTGGAAGCGCTGGAGAAGGCGGATGCGGCTGTGGTGCTGGAAGACGGCAAGCCCGCCGGGCTGATCACCCGGCAGGACCTGCTCGCCTTCCTCGCCAATCATTAGGGCTTTGTGATCGACTCGATCACGGTGCCGAGGCCCTCGTGGCCGCGCCCCTCGGCGTCGGCCCGCTCGAAGAGCGCCTTCAGCGCCTTCGGCACCGTGGTCTCCACGCCGGCCTGCTCCAGCGCCTCGACGACGTGGCCCATGCCGACGGCCTGCATGTGCAGGGTGTTCTCCTCGCCGGGGTAGGCCCCGGCCTCGAACTCCTCGGTCAGGATCTTCGCGTACCCCATGGGGCCGTCGGAGCCGAGCTGGGTGAACAGCGACTGGGCGAACGGCAGGAACTCCGACGGCGACACCCCGGCGGTGCGCAGGAACGCCATGGCGTGCATGTGGCTGGTCAGGCTGGACCAGAAGGTCAGCAGCTGGGCCTGGTAGTACATCATGGCCAGGCCCTGGTCCGGGCCCACGTAGGTGATCTCGCTCAGCGCCTCCAGCGTCCCCGCGTGCCGGTCGAGCACGTCCTTGGGGCCGCTGTAGAACGTGTACGCCCCCGGCTGGCCGATCCCCGGCGGCGGCACCATGATGCCGGCGGTGATCAGCGTGCCGCCGCGCCCCTCCACCCACCTGGCCGCCTCGCGCAGCCGCTCCGGGGTGTCCGAGCTGAGGTTGACCACCACCTTCCCGTCCAGCCGGGCGTCGCCGAGGCTGTCGTACATCGCCTGGTAGCTGATCTGGCTGACCACCAGCAGGTCGCCGTCCGCCGCCGTGACCGCCCTGGCGGCGCCTCTGGCCAGCAGCGGCTCGGCCTTGCTCGCCGTGCGGTTCCACACCTTGACCCGGTGGCCCGCGGCCAGGAACGTCTCGGCCATCTTCGATCCCATCGGGCCGAGCCCCACAACCGTCACTTCACTCATGCCCCCACCTTCGGACCCGCCGCTACGGAAATCCTTCGGGCCCGCTACGGGTTGACCATCATGTGGTGCGATTCGGGGTGTTGGGGCCGCTGGCGGTGTGGGTCGACGGACGGTCCGTTCAGGTGGCCGAGGCCAAGGTCAGGGCTCTCCTGGCCGACCTGCTGGCGCACGACGGCGGGCCCGTCCCGGTGGACCGGCTGGTCGAGGACCTCTGGGGCGAGCGGGCCGGGCGCAACCCCGTCGGCACCCTCCAGGCCCGCGTCTCCCAGCTGCGCCGCGCGCTCGGCGATCCCTCGTCGATCACCCACGGGCCTGCCGGGTACCGGCTGGGTCCCCACGACAGCGACGCCGCCCGCTTCCGAGCCCTCGTCAACCGGAGGTCCGCGGATCCGGTCGCGCGGGCGGCCGAGCTGGAGCAGGCGCTGGCATTGTGGCGCGGGCCCGCGTACGCCGACTTCGCCGACGCCGGCTTCGCCCGCGCCGAGGCGGCGAGCCTGGAGGAGATGCGCCTGGCGGCGCTGGAGGAGCAGGCGGAGGTACGGCTGGAGCTGGGCGAGCCGGTCGAGCTCGGCGAGCTGGTCGCCCGGCATCCGCTGCGCGAGCGGCTGCGTGCCTCGCACATGCGGGCGCTGTACCGGGGCGGGCGGCAGAGCGAGGCGCTGGCCGCGTACGAGGAGCTCCGGGAGCGGCTGCGGGACGAGCTCGGCGTGGACCCCTCACCGGAGCTGGCCCGGCTGCACCAGGCGATCCTGCGCCAGGATCCGGCGCTGGCCCGGAGCCCGGCCCCCGCGTCGAACCTGCCCGCGCCGCTGACGGATCTGATCGGGCGGGACGCCGAGCTGGCCGAGGTACGGGCGTTGCTGGCGGCGTCCCGGCTGGTGACGCTCACGGGGCCGGGCGGGGTCGGCAAGACCAGGCTCGCCCTGGCCGCCGCCCGCGACCACCGGCCCGGCGCGATGTTCCGGGACGGCATGTGGCTGGTCGAGCTGGCCGGTGCGGTCAACGTGGCCGAGGCGGTCGCGGTCGTGCTGGGCATCCGCGACGACGCCGCCCTCGCCCTGGCTCCCCGGGTGGCCAGGGCGCTGGCGGGCAAGCGCATGCTGCTGGTGCTGGACAACTGCGAGCACCTGGTGGCGCAGGCCGCCGAGGTGGTGTCGCGGCTGCTCCAGGCCGCGCCGGGGCTGCGGGTCCTGGCCACCAGTCAGGAACCGCTGCGGATCGAGGGCGAGCGGGTGTGGAGCGTGCCGCCGCTGGCGCCGGAGGCGGCGGTGGAGTTGTTCGCGGCACGGGCGGGCATCGAGCTGGACGCCACCGTGGCGGAGATCTGCGCCAGGCTCGACGGCCTGCCGCTGGCGCTGGAGCTGGCCGCCACCCGGGTGCGGGCGTTGGGGGTTCGTGAGCTGGCCGATCGGCTGGACGATCGGTTCAGGCTGCTCAACGCGGGCCTGCGGGACGCGCCTGCGCGGCAGCGGACGCTCCGGGCGATGATCGACTGGAGCTGGGAGCTGCTGGGCGAGGCCGAGCGGGTGGTGTTGCGGCGGCTGGCGGTGCACGCCGACGGCTGCACGCTGGAGGCGGCCGAGGAGGTGTGCGCCGAACCGGGCGTGGACGTGCTCGACACGCTCGCCCGGCTGGTGGACCGCTCGCTGGTCGTGCGGGCCGGGGCCCGCTACCGGCTCCTGGAGTCCGTGGCGGCCTACTGCGTGGCGCGGCTGCGCGAGGCCGGCGAACACGACGTGATCAAGGTGCGGCACGCGCGTTACTACACGGCGCTGGCCGAGCGGGCGGACCTGCGGGGAGCGGGGCAGCGGGAGTGGCTGGCGCGGCTCGACGCGGAGCGGGCCAACCTGCGGCTCGCGCTCGCGGGCCCGGAGGCGTTGCGGCTGGTCAACGCCCTTGCCTGGTACTGGATGCTGCGCGGCAGGCTTCAGGAGGCACGCAGGGCGCTGGCGGCCGCGCTGGCGGCTCATGAACCGGACGATCCCGCGGCGGCGCGGGCATCGGTGTGGCTGGCCGCGATCGAGCTGTCGCTCGGCGAGCAGGTCTCGCCGGTGCGCCGCGACGGGCTCGACCGGGAGGGCATGGCGCTGGCCGACTGGCTGCTCACCAACGTCCGCTGGGCGTACGGCGACCGTGCCGTGCACGAGGCGGCGGCGAACCGGGCGCTGGCCGCGTACGAGGAGCTGGGCGACCGGTGGGGTGTGGCGGCGGCGCTGTGCCTGCGTGCCAAGCTCACCGTCGGCAGGGCCGACCTGGCGGCGATGGAACGGGACGGCGAGCGCGGGCTGGCGTTGTTCAGGGAACTGGGCGACGCGTGGGGGCAGATCGAGGCCATGGACGTGCTCGACCGGGCGGCCGAGATCCGAGGCGACTACGCGAAGGCCACGCGGCTGCGTGAGGAAGGCCTGCGGCTGGCCGAGGAGCTGGGCTTCGAGATCTCCTTCAAGCTGGCCTCCCTCGGGCGGATCGCGTTGCTGAAAGGCGACTACGAGCGGGCCGACGACTACCACGAGCGCGCCAGGCGGGTGGCCGTCGAGCAGTCCTACCGGTCGGCCGAGGAGAACGCGCTGCTCGGGCTGGCCATGGGCGCGCGGCGGCAGGGCCGGTACGAGGAGGCGGAGTCGTACCTGCGGCCCGTGCTGGACTTCCTGCGGCGGGTGCGGGGGACACCTGGGATCGCGCTCGTCATGGCGGAGCTGGGGTTCGCCGCCGAGCAGCGGGGTGATGCGGAGACGGCGCTGGCCAGGCAGCGCGAGGGGCACGAGGCGGCGCGGGCCACGGGCGACCCGAGGGCGATCGCCCTGTCCCTCGAAGGGCTGGCCGGGGCCATGTCGCTCCCGGAGGTCGGCTGCCCCGCGGAGGCGGCCCGGCTGATCGGGAGGGCGGCGGCCATGAGGCGGGCCGTCAGCGCGCCCCTTCCCCCAGGGGAGCGGAGGGACGTGAAGCGGATCACCGGCCGGCTGCGTGCCGCCCTGGGCGACGGCGCGTTCGAGGCGGCGTTCGCGGCGGGGGAGGAGTGGGGCTCAGGGCAGGGGGAACTCGGCGACGACCTCCCAGGCGCCCTCCGGGGAGGGGCCGGCGTAGAGCCTGCCGCCCAGCGCCTCCACCCGCTCGGCCATGCCGACGAGCCCGAACCCGCCGCCAAGGCGAGAAACCCGCGGATCTGACGCCGACCCGAAGTTCCGCACCCGCAACACCACGACCTTCTCGTGCCGCCGCAGATCCGCCTCCACCCAGGCGGCGCGGGAGGCGTGCTTGCGCACGTTCGTGAGCGACTCCTGCAGCACCCGGTGCAGGGTCGTCATGACCTCCGGCGGCAGCGTCCGGTCGTCCAGCCCCGGCCCGATCTCGAACGCCACCCTCGGCCCGTCGGCCGAGAACCGCTCGGTCAGCATCCGCAGGTCCGCCAGCGTGACGCCGGGCTTGCGGGCGGGATCGTCCTCGGTACGCAGCACCGCCACCATGCGGCGCATCGACGTCAGCGCGTCCGACCCGGCCGCGGCGATCGCGTCCAGCGCCGGAGCCACGGCCTCCGGCCTGGTCTCGGCCACCGTACGCGCGGCCTGCGCCTGGACCACGATGCCCGTGATGTGGTGGGCCACCAGGTCGTGCAGCTCCCTGGCCAGCTCCAGCCGCTCCGCCCGCCGTACCGAATGGACGGCCTCCGACCGGCGCTCCTGCTGGAAACGCAGGTAGCCGCCGACCCCGGCGGCCATCGACCACCCCGCGAACAGCAAGAACGAGAACGCCAGCCCCTGGCCGTGGTAGTCGCGCCCGACCGCCTCGGACATCAGCACGACCAGTCCCACGCAGGAGAGCGCGGCGGCCCTCCGCACCGGCTCCACGTGCCTGAGCACGCCGATGGTGAGGATGAGCAGCGACCCGGTCTCCGCCATGCCGGGCACGCCCGCGAACTCGGTGCCCCCGATCACCGTGGACGTGCCGAACGACAGGGCGAGCATGATGTGGTAGCCGTTGACGCGGTGTCTGCGCCGCAGCACGACGGCCGCGATGCCGCACGCGCCGCAGAGCGGCACGAGCCACTGGTAGCCCCCGGTGGTGACGGCGAGCACCAGATCGAGCATGAGCATCATGCCGAGCCAGCCGAGCATCGCGATCTCGCTCAGCCGCCGGATCCAGTACACGAGGCGTTTGGAGTCACCCACGGCCCCGAGCCTAGGCCGGAAGTCGGACATGTCGTATCAACCGTTCGGCCGAGACGGTCCGTCACAGACCGATCCTTCAGTGGAGGCGGTGACCGGGGGACGTCACCGATGCTGGATATGTCGGAAAGGGGACAGAGATGGTTGCCATCGGGTTCGCATTACTGGGAGTCGGGCTGGTCGTCGTGGTGATGCTCGCGCTGGCCGACCCGGTGCTGCTCTCCCGCATCAACGGGGAGCCCGCCGAGGGCGGCAGCGGCCGGTTCATCGACGTGGACAAGGCGGGCGACGCCGACGTCGTACGGCTCGCGCCCAGGCCGGGCGGGGGGGACCGCCGCGCGCCCAAGGCGGCCTGACGACCCGGCTCGCGCGGGCATGGTGCGCGAGCCGCGCGGGCGGCCGTTGGGGGATGGCGCCCGCACCGCGGCCCGCGGTCCACTGGGGACGGACCGCGGGCCGTCGCCCGCCGGTCCAACCGAGGACGGACCGCGGGCCGTCGTCCGTTAACGTGGCCTCTATGAGCAACGGTTTTGAGACCCTGGCCATCCACGCAGGTCAGGAGCCCGACCCGCTGACCGGCGCGGTCGTGCCACCGATCTACGCCACGTCCACCTACAAGCAGGACGGCGTGGGCGGCCTGCGTTCGGGATACGAGTACAGCCGCTCGGCCAACCCCACCAGGACCGCGCTCGAACAGGCGCTGGCGGCCGTGGAGGGCGGTGCGCGCGGGCTCGCGTTCGCGTCGGGGCTCGCCGCCGAGGACACCTTCCTGCGTACCGTCTGCAAGCCGCAGGACCACGTGATCATCCCCGACGACGCGTACGGCGGCACGTACCGGCTGTTCGCCAAGGTCCACGAGCGGTGGGGCCTGCACTACGACCCCGTCCCGCTGCACGACCTCGACGCCGTGGCCGCGGCCATGACGCAGAAGACCAAGGTGGTCTGGGTCGAGACGCCCACCAACCCGCTGCTCGGCATCGCCGACATCGCGGCGCTCGCGCGACTGGCCCACGACGGCGGGGCGCTGCTGGTGGTGGACAACACCTTCGCCTCCCCCTACCTGCAGCAGCCGCTCTCCCTGGGCGCCGACGTCGTCGTGCACTCCACCACCAAATACGTGGGCGGGCACTCCGACGTGGTCGGCGGTGCGCTGATCGCGGCCGACGCCGGCCTCGGCGAGGAGCTCGCCTACCACCAGAACGCGATGGGTGCGGTCGCCGGGCCGTTCGACGCCTGGCTGACGCTGCGCGGGCTCAAGACCCTCGGCGTCCGCATGGACCGCCACTGCGACAACGCCGAACGCGTCGTCAACCTGCTGCTCGCGCACCCGCGCGTGACCGAGGTGCTCTACCCGGGGCTGCCCGGGCACCCGGGGCACGAGGTGGCCGCCAAGCAGATGAAGCGGTTCGGCGGCATGGTGTCGTTCCGCGTCGACGGCGGCGAGGAAGAGGCCGTGGCGGTGTGCAACCGGACGAAGCTGTTCACACTGGGCGAGTCGCTCGGCGGGGTCGAGTCGCTCGTCGAGCACCCCGGCAGGATGACGCACGCCTCGGCGGCGGGGTCGCCGCTGGAGGTGCCCGCCGACCTGGTGCGGCTGTCGGTCGGCATCGAGACGATCGACGATCTGCTCGCCGACCTCAGCCAGGCGCTCGGCTGACGGGTGCGGATCAGCCAGGGACCACCATCAGGAAGAGGATCACCAGCCAGATCACCGAGAGCAGCCCGCTGATCGCGGCGATCCGGCCGTTCTGGGCCTTGGCGTCGTCGGCCGCGTCCTCGCTCTTCAGCGCCCGTACGGCGGTGCGCAGGTCGCGGTCGATGATGACGAGTAGCACGGCGGCCACGATGAACAGCGTCATCGAGGCCGTCATGTACCACCTGCCCAGCACCCCGCCGGGCAGGACCGCGCCGAGCGCCAGCCCGAACACGAACACGCCGATCGCGCCGAGGCTGTAGATCCTCGTCGTGCGCTGGATGAACTCCAGCGCGGGCACGTTCTTGTTGCGGATGGCTCGGGGCGCGGCCATCGTCGCGGCGGTGACCGGGCCGATGGTGAAGATCGCGAAGCCGATGTGCAGCCAAAGAAGCAGGGACGACATGCGGGAGAGACTAGTCCCCGACGATCTCGCTGCGGGACTCGACACTCTCTTTGCTCTCTGCGGAGCTGCGCATGATGAGCTCCATCGCCGCGATCGTGACGACCATCAGCACGAGGAGGATAACCGTGGCAATCATGGGCTCACCTTCTTCCCCGTGGCGGACATAAATATCGTCCTTAATGACTAGACGGTCGTGCAACGGAATAAGTTCGTCGCCTGTAGGGTTGCTAACCGCTCCGTTTTCCTTACCGTCAGGGCACAAGGGGGTGCCGTCCGTGGCCATCAGGCACGTCGAGCCGTATACCGACGAGTGGCTGCAGCAGCCGATCAGCTACGTGAGCCAGGTCGTCGACCGGCTCGGAGCCGAGGTGGTCGACTGGTGGGAGGGCCCCTGCGATCCGCGTGACGCCACGCTGAAGCTGGCCGACGGCAGTGCCCTGGTGTGGGACGAGGAGAGCGGCTGGCGGCTGGGCCGATTCGTCTCGGGCGGCCGTGGCCGCCACACCGAGCTGACCGGCGTCCGCTACCTCGGGCACGGCCTGCTGCCCAGGCCGGAGCGCGTGCCCTCGGCCTTGAACGACGCCCGCGCCGGAGTGGGCGCCAGCACGGCCTGGCGTCCCTGCTACCGCTCCCACCGCAACTGCCGCGACGGCTTCGACCTCGCCCTCGACTTCTACTCCCGGCTCGTCGACGCCTGAATCCCCACCCCGCAGGGTGCCGGCCGATGAGTTGCGCCGCTCCCGTCCGTCTCCATGGCCTGAAGGATTCCGTGAGTGGGATCCGCGAACCTCAGGGCATACACGAGAGCGACGGAGCGCCGGAAGGGCCTCCGTGAGAAGGAGCGACCGATGATCGAGCCGAAGACCCACACCCTCGACGTCCCCGGGGCCGTCCTGCACTACGACGTACGCGAGGCCCAGGGCAGCACCGCGCCCATCCTGCTGATGATCGGGTCGCCGATGGACGCCAGTGGATTCGGCACCCTGGCCGGATATTTCCAGGATCGCACGGTGGTGACCTACGACCCGCGCGGGGTCGGGCGGAGCAAGCGGAGTGACGGCGCCGCCGAGTCCACGCCGGAGCTGCACGCCGACGACCTGCACCGGCTGATCTCCGCGCTGGGCGGCGGACCGGTGGACATCTTCGCCAGCAGCGGCGGCGCCGTCAACGCGCTCGCGCTGGTGGCCCGGCACCCGGAGCAGGTGCATACGCTCGTGGCCCACGAGCCGCCGGCCGTTCAGGTGCTTCCCGACCGCGAGGAGGCGCTGGCGGCGGTGGTGGACAACCGCCGCACCTACGACCGCGACGGCTTCGGCCCGGCGATGGCGAAGTTCATCGCGATCACGAGCTGGACCGGCCCGTTCCCGGCGGACTTCGCCGATCGCCCCGTGCAGAATCCGGCCGAGATGGGGCTGCCCACGCAGGACGACGGCTCGCGTGACGACGCGTTGTTCGGCCAGAACCTCATGACGTGCACGCACTACGCGCACGACTTCGACGCGTTGCGCAAGGCGTCGACGCGGATCGTGGTGGGTGTGGGGGTCGAATCGGAGGGCCAGCTGTGCTACCGCGCCGGGGTGGCGGTCGCCGAACGGCTCGGCACGAAGCCTGTGGTCTTCCCCAGCCACCACGCCGGTTTCCTCGGCGGCGAGTTCGGCATGCAGGGCGATCCCGACGCCTTCGCCGTGACGCTCCGCCAGGTGCTCGACGGGGACATTTGAACTAAGCCGGACCGGGCCCGCTCGCTCTCGCGGGGCCCGGTCCGCTTCACCGGCGTTTCAGGCCAGCGTCGCCGCCAGCTCCGCCAGGCGGTCCAGCTGCTCCAGCACGCCCTTGGCCATGCCCTGGGAGATCGCGAAGGCGAGCACGTCCTCGGAGGGGAAGCGGGCGTGGTGGCGGAGCCTGGTCTTGCCGCCGCCGAGGTCCTCCAGGCTGATCGTCTCAATCGCGGGCGGTCCCTCGGGGCCGACGTCGAACAGCGACGTGCGGACGAGCCGCTCGGGCGGGACGACCTCGAGGTATTCGCCCTTGTAGGGCGCCTCTCCCGTCTCGAACTTGTTGATCCAGCGCCACCTGCCGCCGGGCCGTACGTCCATCTCGACCACCTCGGTGGTCGAGCCGCGCGGCCCCCACCAGTGGGGGATGTGCTCGGGGGTGGTCATGGCCGCCCACACGGCCTCGCGCGGAGCGTCGAAGACGCGCTCCATGAGGAGTTCGTCGCCCTCAGCGGTCATGGTCGTGGTCTCGTCGCCCAGGTTCTGTCGTGTCATGTTCTGCTCCTTCGAGTGTGTTCCGCAGGTACTCGTCGAGGCGGTCATAGCTGGCGCCGAGGAACGCGCGGTACTGCGTCATCCAGGCCGCCACCTCGCGTAGCGGTTCGGGCCGCAGGCGGCACGGGCGCCATTGGGCCTGCCGGCCCTGCTCCACCAATCCGGCCCGTTGCAGGACCTTCAGGTGCTTGGAGATCGCCGGGAGCGTGAGCTGGAACGGCTCGGCCAGTTCGTTGACCGTGGCCTCGCCGCCGGCCAGCCGCGCCAGGATGGCCCGCCGAGTGGGATCCGCGAGCGCGGCGAAGGTGACGCTGAGCGGATCGGTGTGGGCCATCACGTATGCCGTGCCGGGGCGGGGGCGGTGGTGGCGAGTCCTCGCATCAGCCGGCTCGCCACCGCCCCCACGAAGCCGAACTGGACGGCCGTCGCCGCCACCAACCGCAGGCTGAGGCTGTCCAGGTCGGGCCACGCGCTGACGACCAGGATGGCCACCACGGCGGCCACGCTCGCCCACATCCAGCCGCGCTGCCCGTGGGCGGCGAACCGGCGGGCGAGCACCAGGGCGGCCGCGATCGTCCCGATCAGCGCGAGGACGAATCCGGCCTGGTGCAGCATGCCATGCCAGCTGATCGCCGGAGGCGCCCCGGCCGGAGCTCCGGGCGGGAACCCGGCGCCGGCGTCGGTGACGAACACCCCTCCCATGACCAGGCCGATCCCGAGGGCGCCGACCAGCAGCGGTCCCCAGGCCGAGCCCCGGCCCTCGCGAAGCGCGCGCCGCATGCCGATGGCGCACGCCACATACAGCAGGCCGGTCACCACGAAGTTGGCGATCTGGATCCAGCCCAGCTCGCCCAGGCTCAGCAGGCTGATCGGGTGGCGGGCCGGGTCGAAACCGTCGCGGGTGAGCGCTTGGACCAGCCACACCACGAGGAACAGCGGCCCTGCGACGACGCCGCAGGCCAGCAACTGGGCCGTCCGCTGAGACACGGGCTTCACCTCGTCTCGTAGTTTCCATGTTGGTTAATTAACTATTCTGGAAACTACGAGGCTCTGTCAAGCCCCGGATTCCCGGATGCCGGACCTGGTGGGGTTGACCGTTCTGGCGCTGCCGGGCGAGCGGGAGGGCATCCGGCGTTCACGGCCGCGGTCGGGCTGCCGGCCCAGCTGCCCGACGACGCCGCGGAAGCGGCGTTGCGCACCCGTACCGTGCTGCTGGAGGGCCAGATCGCGGAGCTGGAGGCGCAGCGGGCCGGGCTGGAACGGCACGATGAGCTGAGAGGGCCCCGGCCGCGTGCACCAACACGCCTGCCGGGGCCGGATCGGAACACCTCGCGTCTCACCCGCGAGCCCACCGCCTGGACCAGGCCGCTGCAGCTGATCGTCGCGGTGGGTTCGGTCCTGACCACCATCGGCACCGCGATCGTGCTCGGCTACGTCATTCCCGAGGCCATCGCCCCCGCCTTTCCCGGCCTGAGCGGGGACGAGGTCGACACCTTCCTGGTCGGCCGGCGATCGTCGGCGTAATCTTCTGATCGCCAACATGGTCGGCATCCTGGCCATCTGGAACAAGGCGTGGATCGGCCTCGCGCAGGGGATCTGCTTCCTCACCTTCGACCGGGAGGAGGTGGGGCTGCGGGAGCTGGGTAATGCCGCGTCGATCCTGGCCGACGGGGCCGGTGGGCTGCCGGCCCTGGTGATGCTCGGCTTCCTCCTGCGATACCGGGCCGCGTGGGCCTGCAGGCGGGTGCCCGCTCGCCCGTAGCCGCCCCAGGCGGTCCGGCTAGTCTCGGAGCACGAGCATGACGTGCTCGTCCTCGCCGTGCCGGACCGTCCCCTCGCGCTGGAAGCCGACCCTCTCCAGGAGCCGCACCGACGCGGTGTTGCCGTGGAACGGGTCGGCGTAGAGGGGGCGGGTCTTCTCCTGGCTCAGGAAGAGGGTGAGCGCTCGGGTGCCGATGCCGCGGCCCCAGAACTCGCGGCCGAACCAGTAGCCGATGAAGCGCCGCTCTCCTTCCGTCCAAGCCACGATATTTCCGGCCAGATCGTCGCCCACCATGACCGCCTGCACGTAAGCGTCCGGGTCGTCGAGGATCCGGGTGCGCCAGTGGGTCAGGAACCGCTCCCGCGGCCGAGCGGGGAACCTCGACCTCCGCTGGGCCTCCGGATCGTGCTCCTGCGCCAGGAACACCTCCAGATCCGCCTCGACCACGTCTCTCAGCCGCACCTCGTCGTCCATGCCGAGCGAGTCTGGCACGGGCGACCGACAGTTCAGCGGGCGCGGCGCAGCCGGAGGAAGTCGCTGACGACGTACTCGCCCAGGCGCTCGGCGCTCGGCGAGAACACGCGGCCGCCGTTCCTGCGGGCCACCTCGTCCACGAACTCCTTCAGCCGGTCGTCCGCGGCCAGCATGAACACGTTGATCGTGGCCCGCCGCCGCGTCATCTTGTCCACCTCGGCCAGCGTGAGCTCCAGCGTCTCGTGCGACGGCGGCCACTCGAAGGCCGACCTGCCGTTGCGCATGAGGTGCGCGGTGGGCTCGCCGTCCGTGACCACCAGCACCACCGGCTCGAAGTCGGGGTGGCGGTCGAGGTGGCGGCCGGCGATCAGCAGGGCGTGGTGCAGGTTGGTGCCCTGGACCATGTCCCAGTCGAGGCCCGCCAGCTCGTCGGGCTGCAGCACCCTGGCGTAGTTGGAGAAGCCGATGATCTGCACCGCGTCCTGCGGGAACTTCGAGGCGACCAGCGCCTGCAGAGCCAGCGCGGTCTGCTTGGCGGCGGCCCACGTGCCGCGCAGGGCCATCGAGTACGACAGGTCGACGAGCAGGCAGACGGCCGCCGCGCTGCGGCGCTCGGTCTCGGCCACCTCGAAGTCGTCCACGGACAGCCGCACGGCCGTTCCCCCGGGGCTGACGCCGCCGTTGCGTACGCCGTTGACGAGCGTGCGCACCACGTCGAGGGGCTGCTCGTCGCCGAAGCGCCACGGCCGCGACGAGCCCGTGAGCTCCCCGGCCGAGCCCGCGTCGTGCTGGTCGTGGTCGCCGCGCCGGCCCGCGTCCAGTGAGGAGAACACCCGGCGCAGCGCTGTCTCGCCGAGCCGGCGCACGGCCTTGGGCGTCAGCTCCAGCTTGCCGCGGCGGCGCAGCAGGTAGCCCTGCTCCTCCAGCTCCCGTTCGATGCGCTTGAGCGCCTCCAGGTCGTCGACCGCCGAGCGGCCGAGCGCGCGGCGTACGGCGGCCTCGTCGATGTCGTCCAGCCGGGCGCCCGGGTAGTCCTGGCGCAGGGCCGTCTCCAGCTGGGTGAGGTCGGCCAGCTCCTCCAGGGCGGTCACGGCGTCGCCCATGCCCAGGGGCTCCTCGCCGGTGAGCCGCTCCGGGGCGTTCCAGGCCAGGTCGGGACGGCGGGCGTAAAGGGCCTCGCCGAGCCGGCGCATCTGCTCGGACAGCCCCGCCTGGTCGAGGGTCTGGTTGATCAGGTTGCTGAGCTCCTCGCGCTGGCGCGGGGTCATCGAGGCCAGCATGCGCTGGGTGGCGGCGGCGCGGCGGGCCAGGATGTCGACGAGCTCCTCCAGGTTGCGCGGCTTCTCGGGGAACAGGTCGCCGTATTTCTCCATGAAGGCGTCGAAGTCCGCCTGGGTGTGCTGGCCGCGGGCGTCCTTGTCCAGCATGTCGTTCAGATCCGACATCATCTGCCGGATGCGCTCCATGGCCTCCGGGTCCGGGTTGGCCAGCGCGTCCCGCAGCCCCCTGAACTGGCTGTCGAGGACCTCCCGCCGCAGCAGGTCACGCAGCTCCTCGAAGGTCTGGCGGGCCGCGGCCGAGCGCCAGTCGTACGCGTTCAGCTCCTGGATGGCGCTGGCCGTGTCGTCGGGCAGCGCGTCGAGCTGGGTCTCACGGAACCGCGCGTCGTCGGACGGGTCGGGGAACAGCTCCGCCCGCTCCTGCCCGATGGCTTTGTCGAGCAGCGCCCGAGCCTTCTCCAGCGTGCCGTCGAGCCGGCCGCGCTCGCGCAGGTCGCGACGGCGCCGACGGACCTCCCTGAGCATGTCGTCGAGACCGCGCCGGTCCTGGGCGCCGGGCAGGCCGCGCTTGAGCAGGTCGCGCAGGGCGTGGACCGGCGTGGAGCCCGACAGGATGGCATCGCCCATCTCGTCGAGCGCCGCTCGCACGTCGTAGGGCGGGGCAAGGGGATCGGGGCCGTCGTGGTACTCGCCATAGCGGAAGGCCATCACGAGACCACGCTAACCCGGAATGTCCGCCTACGCGTCCCCGTAGACCTCCCACACTTCGTCGATGCCGCCGACCTCGGGGGAGTAGCGCAGCTGCGCCAGCACCGGGTGCTTGACGGACTTCAGCACCTTGGTCAGGTCGCCCGCGGTGCAGGCCTTCTCGCCGAGCCCGTTCCTGTCGGCGTTGACCGGGCGGCCCGTCAGCCAGCCGTCCCCGCAGCGTTTCGTCACCCGGTAGAAGGCCGTGGTGTACGAGTAGCCCAGTTTGATCTTCTTGCCGCGGGTCTCGAACAGGAGGGTGGTGTCGTTGATCCGCTTGATCGTGCCCTGGGCGGTGCGAGAATTCGGCCACTTGTCGACCAGGATCTCGTTGACCTTGACGGCCTTGGTCCCCGTGTACTCGATCCGCAGCGGCTTGACACCGCGTCCGAGCTCGCTCGCCAGGTGGCCGGGCTTGCAGACCGTCCGGCCCAGGCCCTTGGCGTCCACCGCGACCCGGCCCTCCGTCTCCTTCAGGTCGCAGGCCACGGTCAGCCGCCCGAACGCGGTGCCCGTGTAGTCCAGCCGCACCTCCGTCGCGCCCGGAATCGTCTTGAGCCGGTAGCTCAGGAAATCCTTCTGCTTCACGAACGTCGCCGACTTGGGGACGACCCGCAGGTGTCCCTTGCCGTCACCCCAGGCGTATCCGTACACGACCTTGGTGGCGGCCTCCGCGGGCGTGGCGAAGGCGCTCAGGGCCAGAGCGGCGGCAGTGGCACAGACGAACACGCGCATGGGCGGTCTCCCCCGTCAAATGTGATGAGCACTCTCTATGACGCGGGAATCCGTCCATCCGTTCACGTACGGTAAACGGCGACTCCGTCAAGATCTTCCTTGGACAGGCGCCGCATGAGGTAAAGGCCCTCCAACGCGAACTCCAGCGCCGCCGCGGCGTGGCCCGGCGACTCCTCGCCCGCCCCCATGCCCAGCCTGGACATGATCTTTGCCAGGCCGGCGACGGGACCCATCCGGTGCAGCAGCTCGCCGGCCGGGACCAGCTCGCCGGACTCCACCTGGTTGCCCTCGGCGAACTTGTCGGTCACCGCCGACAGGTCCATGCCGCCCAGCCGGGTCCTGAACGTCTCCGCCGTGGCCCGGCGCAGCAGGTGGGCCAGGATCTCGGTCTCCCTGCCCTCCTCGCTGACCTCGAACTCCACCTTGCCCCGCAGGCTGTGCACCACGCAGGCCAGGTCGATCACGCGGGTGACCGGCTGCTCCTCGCCCGCGATGGCCGCCCGGCGCACCGCGGAGGCCGCGGCGGTCTCGGCGGCGGCGATCGAGAAGCGCGCGGACACGCCGGAGCGGGAGTCGACGGCGGTGGACTCGCGGACCAGCCGGGTGAACCTGGCGATCACCTCGACCAGGTGCTCGGGGATGTCGGCCCCGATGTCCGGCATGGACTCCTGACGGATGAGCGTGAGCTCGTCCTCGACCGTCAGCGGGTAGTGGGTGCGGATCTCGGCGCCGAACCGGTCTTTCAGCGGCGTGATGATCCGGCCCCTGTTGGTGTAGTCCTCGGGGTTGGCGCTGGCGATGAGCAGGATGTCGAGCGGCAGGCGCAGGTTGTAGCCGCGCACCTGGATGTCGCGCTCCTCCAGCACGTTGAGCAGCGACACCTGGATGCGCTCGGCCAGGTCGGGCAGCTCGTTGACGGAGAAGACGCCCCGGTTGGTGCGCGGCACGAGCCCGTAGTGGACGGTCTCGGGGTCGCCGAGCGTGCGCCCTTCGGCGATCTTGATGGGGTCGACGTCGCCGATCAGGTCGCCCACGGAGGTGTCGGGCGTGGCGAGCTTCTCGCCGTAGCGCTCGTCGCGGTGCTTCCACGCCACCGGCAGCTCGTCGCCCAGCTCCCGCGCCAGCGTCTGGCAGCGCGTGCAGACCGGCGCGTACGGATGGTCGTTGATCTCGCACCCCTCGACCACCGGCGTCCATTCGTCGAGCAGACCGGTGACGGTGCGGATGAGCCGGGTCTTGCCCTGGCCGCGCTCGCCGAGGAGGACCAGGTCGTGCCCGGCGAGGAGAGCGCGCTCCAGGTGCGGCAGGACCGTGTCGTCGAACCCGACGATCCCGGGGAACCTCGGCTCGCCCGCCCGTAGCCTGGTCAGCAGGTTTTCCCTGACCTCGGCTTTGACGGTGCGATGAACGTGGCCGCTCTCTCGCAGTTCGCGGAGAATTCGTGGCTGTGGCTGATGCACGGGATCGAGACTACGTCCCCTGCGTGGAATGTGGCAGAGAGTTTCGCATCTGGCGGAGATTTCGGATCTTGACTATTGCGTGACGGTTCGTGCGCGTGCTTGTCCCTTTAGTGGGGAGAATCGGGCCTAGGGAACTTGGACATGTCGAGGGAGGCGAGACGCGTGGCCTTGATGACAAGCCGCTTCGCCGACGGCCTCGCCGTGGGTTCCGACCTGGTGGAGGCCGCGCAGAACGCCGTCGGCCAGGCACTGTCGAGGCTCAGCGGCCAAGCCGACCTGGTCTGCTTCTTCATCTGCGGTGACGATCCCGAGGACGTCGCGAGGGCCGGACAGGCCGCGATGAAACTCGCGCCCGAAGCGCACGTGATCGGATGCAGCGCCACCGGAGTGATCGGCGACGGACAGGGAGTGGAGCTGACGCCTGCCGTGAGCGCCTGGGCGGCGACCCTGGAAGGGGCGCGGCTGACCACGTTCGCGCTGGAGACGCTGGCCGCCGAGGACAGATTCGTGGTCGTCGGGCTGCCCGAGCGCAGCCCGGATGATCACGTGGCGATCCTGCTCGCGGATCCGTACACCTTCCCGACCGACGCGTTCGTCGAGCGCTCGGTCGACGTGCTCGGCGAGCTGCCGCTGATCGGCGGGCTGGCCAACGGGCTGCAGGGGAGGGGCTCCGTACGGCTCTTCGCCGACGGCGAGATCTACACCGAGGGTGCGATCGGGGTGCTGCTCAGCGGCCCGCTGAAGGTCAGCACCGTGGTCAGCCAGGGTTGCCGGCCCATCGGGCCGAGCATGGTCGTCACGGCGTCGGAGGACAACCTGTTGCTGGAGCTGGCGGGCCAGCCCGCGCTGGCTCGGTTGGAGGACATCGTCAGCGAGCTGGACGAGGACGATCGCGAGCTGGTCGCCGCCGGTCTCCAGATCGGCGTGGCCATGGACGAGTACGCCGAACGCCACGAACGAGGCGACTTCCTGATCCGCGGCGTCATCGGCATCGACCCCGAACGCGAGGCCGTGGCCATCGGCGACATCGTGGAGATCGGCAGGACCGTGCGCTTCCAGGTTCGCGACGCGGCCACCGCGGACGAGGACCTGTACGACACGCTCGACGCCCACCGGGAGCGGCTCGGGAAGGTGGACGGGGCGCTGCTGTTCTCGTGCAACGGGCGGGGCTCGGCCATGTTCGGCACCGCGGACCACGACCCGGTCGCGCTGCGGGACACGCTGGGGCCGATCGGTGTGGCGGGCTTCTTCGCCGCCGGCGAGGTCGGCCCGGTCGCCGGTCACAACCACGTGCACGGCTTCACCGCCTCCGTCCTGGTCTTCTCCAGCACCACGGGTACGGCGGAGCGCCCGTGATCCTCGCCATCGACGTCGGCGGCACCAAGATGGCCGCCGGCCTGGTGACCCACGACGGCACGGTGGCGCGTTCCGCGCGCGTCGCGACGCCGCAGGGTGCGGACGCCGAAACGCTGTGGAAGACGCTTGCCGCGCTCGTCGAGCCCCTCGCGGAGGGCGTGGACGGCGTGGGGGTGGGCTGCGGCGGGCCCATGGCCTGGCCCGGCGGCGAGGTCTCGCCGCTGAACATCCCCGGCTGGCGCGGCTTCCCCCTGCGCGCCCGGCTGGCCGGGCGTTTCCCCGGTCTCCCGGTACGCCTCCACAACGACGCCATCTGCCTGGCCGTGGCCGAGCACTGGAAGGGGGCCGGGCAGGGGAGCGCGGACATGCTCGGCATGGTCGTGTCCACGGGCGTGGGCGGCGGTCTGATCCTCGACGGGCGCCTGGTCAACGGCGGGACGGGCAACGCCGGGCACATCGGGCACGTGGTGGTCGAGCCGGAGGGCGGGCCCCGGTGTGGCTGCGGCGGTCACGGCTGCCTGGAGGCGGTGGCCCGCGGCCCGGCCCTGACCTCCTGGGCCCTGTCCCAGGGCTGGATCCCGAGCACCACGTCCTCCCCCGAACCGGCACCGATCTCCCCGGCGCCTGCTGCGACGGCGAGGGCGGTCGCGGAGGCCGAGGCGGGTGGGGCGGCGCCGACCGCCACCCTTCAGGCCGCCCCTGGGACGGCCCCGCACTCCGGGTCGCCCCTTGCCGCGCATGCGATGCCGGGCGCCGCCCCGCAGCCCGCGCCGGGGTCGGAGGTGCGTGGTGAGGCGGAGGTTCAGGACGACGGCGCGTATCGGGGCGAAGGCGTGTATCAGGACGACGAGGCTTACCGGGAGGATCGGCCTGTTACGGCGCGGATGCTGGCGGCCGACGCGCGGGCCGGGGATCCCGCCGCGGTGCGGGCCATGCGCAGGGCCGGGCGGGCGCTCGGCATCGCGATCGCCTCGGCCACCCACCTGTGCGATCTCGACGTGGTCACCATCGGCGGCGGCCTGTCGCAGGCGGGCGAGCCGCTGTTCGGCCCGCTGGACGAGGCGCTGCGGGAACACGCCAGGATGGGGTTCGCCCGCCGGGTCAAGGTCGTGCCCGCCGCCCTGGGCCAGGAGGCGGGTCTGATCGGCGCCGCGGCGCTGATCCTGGCGGGGGAGAGCTACTGGACCCCGGCCCGCGACCACTGAACCCGGACGCGCCCCCTGAACTCGCGCGCGAAACGGCGAAGGCCCGGCGCCGCTGCTCCGGATGGAAACGGCGAAGGCCCGGCGGCCCCGCTGCTCGGGAGGGCCGCCGGGCCGTGCGGGCCGGCGATGCGCGACGTGAGGAGGGATCGCCCGCCCCAGGAGTGCTACTGGGTTTGCTGGTTCAGGCTGGGACCGGTGTCCTCACCGTCCGTCTTGGAGTCGAGCCCGGACTCGGGGGCGCCGTCGCCACCGCGGCCATCGGCCGGCGGCTGCGGCACCGCAGTGACCTCGCAGTCCGCGACCGCCCCCTTCACGATCTCCAGCGACATCGCGAACGGCGCTTTGTCGTCACCGTCCTTGCTCTTGGACACGGCCAGGACGAGCGTCTCGCCCGCCGGGACCTGACCCTCCTCGATCTTGAACGAGATCCCGTTCGCTTCCTTGGTGAGGCTCGTCGAGAACTTCCCGCTCGCGCTCCCCTGCTGACCGCGCGGCGACTTGCAGATCTGCCCCTCGGGCAGGTAATCCACGACCGCCTTGACGCCCGCGTCGGCCAGCTCGGCCTCGAGCCCCTCGGGATCGGTGAACGCGTTGATCTGCACGCTCACCGAGCCGTCCGTGCTCTTGGTGACCGCGTACGCCGGGGCGCCGGCGACCCCGTTGAGCACCACCACCGCGGCCGTGGCGGCCGCCGCGACCCCCGCCGCCGCGGCGGACAGCCCTACGAAGCGCCGCCGTCGCGAGCCGCGCTGATCCGGTGTCACAGTGGTCGTCATCCTGTCCTCCGCCGTTCTCGTCGTGATCTCTTCCTTGAGTGCACTGAGAAGGCGCTCTTCGAAATTGCTCATGCCTGTCCTTCCACGTACACAGCTGCCGGCGAAGCGACTGTCTCCAGGGTTTTCCGGGCTCGGTGGAGTCTGACCCGCGCGGTGACCTGCCTGATGCCCAGGGCCGCGGCGGCTTCGGCGACGGTGAGCTGGTCGATCGCCACGAGTTCCAGCACCGCGCGCTCGCCTTCGGGAAGCTCGGCCATGGCCTCCAGGGCACTGCGCATCCGGCGCTCGGCGTCGATCCGCTCCTCCATCCTGACGAGATCGTCGTCGTCCATCAGCCGGCGACCCGCGACGCGGCCGGTGGCCCGCGCCTCCCTGGCCGCTTTGCGGTGCTGGGCCGACACGACGTTGCGCGCGACGCCGTACAGCCAAGCGATCTCGCTGCCCCGGCCGGGGACGTAGGTGTGAGCCGAGTCCAAGACCGCCAGGAAGATGTCCGCCGTGAGGTCCGCGGCGAGATGAGGGTCGCTCACCCGCCGGGCCACGAATTTCAGTACGGCATCAACGTGGCGGCGATAAAAGGCCTCAAAGGCCGCAGGGTCTTCGTTGAGGCGCATCGCCTGCAATCCCTTTCGTCGTTCGCCTTACACCCCGTACTTGGACCGAGCGACGAAAAGCGTTTCCGCACGGGTCAGGACGGCTTGCGGGGCTGGAAGAGCCAGGCGTCGAAGAGGGCGCCGAGCTCCTTGCCCGACATGCGCTCCGCGAGCTCGATGAACTGGTCCGTCGTGACGTGACCGTAGCGGTGGTCGGCGGCCCATGTGCGCACCAGCGCGAAGAACGTCTGGTCGCCGACGGCCTTGCGCAGGGCGTGCAGGGTCATGGCGCCGCGTACGTAGACCGACTGGCTGAACAGGTCGTGCGGCCGGGCCCGGCCGGGCGGATAGGCCCACATCGGGTCGTCGGCCGGGCGCTTGGCATAGTCGTCGAACGTGGCCTGGGCGGTCTTCCTGCCCTTGTGCTCGGCCCACAGCCACTCCGCGTACGTGGCGAATCCCTCGTTGAGCCAGAGGTCCTTCCACAGCTTGATGCTCAGGCTGTTGCCGAACCACTGGTGGGCCAGCTCGTGCGCGATGATGCTCTCGTCCGGGTGGAAGCCCCCGTAGAGCGGCTTGGTCTGGTTTTCCAGCGCGTATCCGGCGGCGAAGTCGTCGATCACCCCGCCGGTCGACCCGAACGGGTAGGGACCGAAGACCGTGGCCCAGTGGTCGGTCACCTCGGCGGAGGTCTTGTAGAGGCTGTCGAGCGAGGACTTGAACCTGGGGTCGGCGGCCGCCAGGTTGGGGATCCCGCCGGGCGTGCGGCCCTCGCGCAGCTCGAACTTGCCCAGCGTGGCCGTCGCGAGATAGGTCACCATCGGGTGCCGCTCGCGCCACCGGTAGGTGGTCTTCCCGCCCGAGCACGCGGGCCGCCCGGCCATCTCCCCGTTGGCCAGTGCGGTCACCCCGGCGGGCACGGTGATCGTGAAGTCGAACGTGGCTTTGTCGGCGGGGTGGTCGTTGCTGGGGAACCAGGTCTTGGCGCCATTGGGCTCGGCCGCCACGAAGGCGCCGTCGCCCGTGGGCATGAAGCCGTATGTGCCCAGGCTGCCGGCGTCCTTGATCGGCTTCGGTACGCCGGAGTAGGACACTTTGACGGAGAAAACGGCGTCGTCCGCGATCGTCCCGGCGGGCCGCACGGTCAGCTCGTCGCCCTGACGGCTGAAGGTGGCGGAGGCGCCGTCCACGGTGATCGCATGGACGTTGAGCCCGGCCAGGTCGAGGTTGAACGCCGACAGGTCCTGGGTGGCGGCGGCCCGGATGGTGGTCACGCCCACGAGCCGCTTGCCGGCCGGGGTGTAGTCGATGGCGACGTCGTAGTGGGCGACGTCGTAGCCCCCGTTGCCGTCCTTGGGGAAGTCGGGATCGCCGATGCCGGGCGCGCCCACCATGGGCTCGCTCGCCGCCGATGAGCAGCCGAACACGGTGACCAGCGCCGCCAGCGCCGCAAGCCGGCGCCTGTTGGAACGCATTGGCGAGAACAGCCCCCTTCGATGAGTGACCAGAATATTACGCTGGGTCATGCTCTCACGACGAGCGTCCTCACGGGCGCGCGGCGGCGGCGCGTCCAGGCGAAGGGGCGGAGACGAGGCTGATGACCAGCCCCGGCCGCCCCGCCGGCTCCGGTGGTGGCGATCCCATGATGTCCTGATCGCCCCCACCGAGTCGGAGCAAACTAAAGGTTGCCCCTGCGTTCCTGCTCGCGCTCGATCGCCTCGAACAGGGCCTTGAAGTTGCCCTTGCCGAATCCCAGCGACCCGTGCCGCTCGATCAGCTCGAAGAAGACCGTGGGCCGGTCCTGCACCGGCTGGGTGAAGATCTGCAGCAGGTAGCCGTCCTCGTCCCGGTCGACGAGGATCCTGCGCTTCTTCAGCTCCTCGATCGGCGCCCGCACCTCTCCGATGCGCGCCCGCAGCTCGGGATCGTCGTAGTACGAGTCCGGCGTGTCCAGGAACTGGACCCCGGCCGCCCGCATGTGGTCGACCGTGGTCAGGATGTCGTTGGTGGCGAGCGCGATGTGCTGCACGCCCGGCCCGCGGTAGTACTCGAGGTACTCGTCGATCTGCGACTTCCGCTTGCTCACGGCCGGCTCGTTGAGCGGGAACTTGACCTTCCGCGTCCCGTCGGCCACGACCTTGGACATGAGCGCCGAGTATTCGGTCGCGATGTCGTCGCCGATGAACTCGGCCATGTTGGTGAAGCCCATGACGTTGCGGTAGAACGCCACCCACTCGTCCATCTTGCCCAGCTCGACGTTGCCCACGCAGTGGTCGATGGCCTGGAACAGCCGCCCGCCCTTGGTCGGCGGCGGCGCGACCAGCGGCTCGGCGGGCACGTACCCGGGCAGGTAGCGGCCGCCGTAGTTGGACCTGTCGACCAGCGTGTGCCGCGTCTCGCCGTAGGTGGCGATGGCGGCGAGCTGCACCTTGCCGTGCTCGTCCTCCATCGTGTACGGCTCCGCCAGTCCCTTCGCCCCGTGCGCGACGGCGTGGGCGTACGCCGCCTCCACGTCGGGCACCTGGATGGCCAGGTCGATCACCCCGTCACCGTGCTCGGCCACGTGCCGCGCCAGGTCCGTGCCCGGCCGCAGCGAGGCCCGGAACTCGAACGTGGCGGCGCCCGAGGTCAACACGTACGCGGCCTGGTCGCGGCTGCCGTTCTCCGGCCCGCGGTAGGCCACCAGCTTCATACCGAAGGCGGTCGAGTAGTAGTGGGCCGCCTGCTTGGCGTTGCCCACGGCGAACACCACGGCATCCATGCCGTTAACCGGAAAGACATCACTCATACCTCTAACTCTCGATTTTCCTGGACGAGTTGCGCAAGAGTTACTTCAAGCAGTGCACAATCTGCCTAGTAATCGCGCGAAATATCAGGTACTTCTGTACAGCATGACGATCGACGATCTCGACGCCCGGCTGATCTCCCTGCTGACCGCGGAGCCGCGCCTGGGCGTGCTGGAATGCTCGCGCCGGCTCGGCGTGGCCCGCGGCACCGTCCAGGCCAGGCTCGACCGGCTGGTCGCCAGGGGAGTGATCACCGGGTTCGGGCCCGACGTGTCGCCCGCCGCGCTCGGCTACGACGTCACCGCGTTCGTCAGCATGGAGATCAGGCAGGTCGCCGGGCACGACCCGGTGGCGCACCAGCTGGCGCGCATCCCGGAGGTGCTGGAGGTGCACACGATCACGGGCGACAGCGATCTTCTTTGTCGAGTGGTGGCCCGGACGAATGCCGATCTGCAGCGCGTCATTGATCAGATGGTCGATGTTCAGGGCGTGCTCAGAACTAATTCGATCATCGCGCTCGACACTCCCGTTCCCTATCGGGTGCTGCCGCTGGTCGCCGATGTACCGCGCCGTGAGAGGCGAGCGCCGTAGTATCGCTAAGGGACGAGGCACCATGGTCGATCCTTTACCCTTGGCATTTGCCCAGCTCGCGGGGTTGGACGACGTTTGACGAGGGGGGTCGAGGGTGCGAAGCGGCGGTGGAAAAGGGATGAGAAAGCGGCGGATTCTCCGACTTCTGCTCATTGCCTTCGGCGCAGGAATCCTCGTGCTGGTCGGCCTTTTCGCAGTCGCGTGGGCCATGACCCCCATTCCCGACACCACCCAGAAGCAGGCCACCGCGCAGGGCTCAGTGATCTATTACCGCGACGGCAAATCCGTGCTGGCGCGCAAGGGCGTCGACCGGAAGGTGGTCGAGCTGGCCAAGGTGCCCATGCACGTGCGCCAGGCGGTCATAGCGGCGGAAAACCGCTCGTTCTACGATGACGCCGGCGTCTCTCTCAAGGGCACCATGCGGGCCGTCTGGTCCACCGTCTCCGGGCAGCAGCTCCAGGGCGGCTCGACGATCACCCAGCAGCTGGTCCGCAACTACTACAGCGGTCTCAGCCAGGAGCGCTCCGTCACCCGCAAGTTCAAAGAGATCCTCATAGCGATGAAGGTCGACCAGTCCAAGTCGAAGGACTGGGTGCTGGAGCAGTACCTCAACACGATCTACTTCGGCCGCGGCGCCAACGGCATCCAGTCGGCCGCCCGCGCCTACTTCGGCAAGGACGTCGGCGAGCTCACCGTGTCCGAGGGCGCCTACCTCGCCGCGGTGATCCAGCAGCCCAGCCGCTTCGCCGACCCCAAGGGCGCCGACCTGGCCGCGGCCGAGCAGCGCTGGCAGTGGGTCATCAACGCGATGGGGCAGACGGGCGCGCTGACCCCCGAGCAGGTGGCCGCCGAAAAGTTTCCGCAGCTGGCGGCGCCGAAGAGGCCGTTCGAGCTCAAGGGCCAGGCCCACTACATGGTCGAGCAGGTGACCGCCGAGCTCAACCGGCGCGGCTACACCGACGAGGACATCAACGGCGGCGGGCTCAAGGTCGTCACCACGTTCGACAAGAAGCTCATGGCGGCGGCCGCGCGGGCGGTCAAGGACGTGCTGCCCGACGACACGCCGAAGAAGGTCCGCACCGGGCTGGCCGCCGTCGACCCCGCCACCGGCGAGGTCGTCGCGTTCTACGGCGGCGATCCCGACCGCTACGAGTACGACAACGCCTTCTCAGCCAAGGTGATGGCCGGCTCGACGTTCAAGCCGTACACGTTGGCCGCCGCGCTCGACAACGGCTTCGACCTGTCCACCAGGGTCAACGGCAACTCGCCGCTGCGGGTGGCGTCCGCGCCGGAGGCCATACCCAACGACAGCGGGCGCTCGTACGGGCCGATCGACCTGGTGCGGGCCACGCAGTACTCCGTGAACACCGCGTTCGTCGACCTCGGGCAGAAGGTCGGGCTGGACAAGGTGGCCAAGACCGCCGAGGCCGCGGGCATCCCCGCCGACCAGCTCACCCAGCAGACCGCCGCCTCGTTCCCGCTCGGCGTGTCCTCCGTCAGCGCCGTCCAGAACGCCTCCGGCTTCTCCACGTTCGCCAACAAGGGCGTCCACATGGAGGCCCACGTGATCAAGTCGGTCACGGACGCCGCGGGGCGCAAGGACGTCATCAAGCCGGCCTCGACGCGGGTGGTCAGCGAGCAGGCCGCCGCGGACACCACGTACGCGATGCAGCAGGTCGTGAAGTACGGCACCGGCACCGCCGCCCGGCTCTACGACCGCCCCGTGGCCGGCAAGACGGGCACCACGGACCTGTCGAAGTCGGTGTGGTTCAACGGGTTCACGCCGCAGCTGGCGGTGGCGGTCGACATGTTCCGCGACGACAACAAGACCGTGCGGATCCCGGGGTACGGCACGCAGTTCGGCGGGTCGCTGCCGGCGCAGATCTGGCGGGCGTTCATGACGGAGGCGATGGCCGGCAAGCCGGTCGAGGAGTTCCCGAAGCCGTCCGACTACGGCTACGGCTACTCGCCGGACTACTCGGCGCCGGACCGGGACGTGCCGCAGCAGGAGTACACCCCGCCGGCGAACCCTGACGAATGGGACAACACGCCCCAGCCTGAGTCCACCCAGCCGCCTCTCACGGATCCGCCGGTGACGGACTCGCCGAACGACAACCCCCGGAACGACGGCCAGCCCCAGGAGACGGGCCCACCGGTCACCCAGGAGCCGGCCCCGCCGTCCACGGATCCCGACACCAACGGCGACACCGACACCGGCCGCCGATCCCCCACGGGCTGACCCACCCGACCGGCCCACCGCCTCTCAGAGAGCCCGGCGGTGAGCCCCGCCCTGGGCTGTCCATCCTTCCGGGGCAGGCGCGCCCTTGGAAGCAAGAACTGCCCCACGGAGCTTTGTCCGCCCGGAGCCTGCCCGCCGCGGTAGGCCCGTCCTCACGGGGAAATGCGTGCTCGAGGGAGGCGCGTCGCCCGGAGGGAGGCAGGGCCTTGGGGAGCCGCGCCTGCGAGCGACGGTGTCCCTGGGAGCGCGCCATGCGATGGCCCGTCACGGGCGCGGCCCGTCGTGGGCGGCCCATGGCCGTCAGGGTGTTGTCAGCTCGGCTCGGAGCGCGTCGACCGTCGTGACCGGCATCCGGCAGGTGAAGCCCCTGCACACGTACGCCGCCGGCGCGTCGCCGACCGTGCCGCGGCCTTCGAGCAGCGCCGGGAACACCCCGTCACCGGGAACGAGCGGATCGCCCGAGATCCCCCGGGTCGCGGCGTCGCCGGAGCCGAGCGCGACCACCAGCCCGGGCACGTCCGCCAGCAGCGCCGCCCGGTGCAGCGCCGCCGTGCGCGGGTCGTCGGGCGGCCCGACGACGGCCACCTCGACCGGCCCGTCCAGCGCCGCCCGCGCCACGGCGAGCCCCCAGCCGGCGAACCTGGCATGCCCCCTGGCCAGCACGGACACGGTGCCGAGCGCGGCGTGGGCGGCCTCACGGTGCCTGGCCGAGCCGGTCAGCGCTCCGTAGGAGAGCAGGGCGCCCGCGGCCGCGTACTGGCCGGACGGGGTGGCGTTGTCGGTGGGGTCCTGCGGCCGCTGGAACAGCCGCTCGGCGTCGTCCGCCGTGTCGTAGAACCCACCCGCCCCGTTGGCGAAGCGGTCGAGCACGACGTCCAGCAGCGAGCCCGCCAGCCGCAGCCACCGGGCCTCGCCGGTGACGCCGTAGAGCGAGATCAGCCCTTCGGCCAGGTTCGCGTAGTCGTCGAGCACGCCGGCGTTCGCGCCCGCCCGGCCGTCCCGCGACGTACGCAGCAGCCTGCCGTCCACCAGATGCGTCCCGGCGAGCAGCTCCGCCGCGTCAGTGGCCGCCGCCACGAGGTCGGGCCGCTCGAAGACCACGCCGGTCTCCGCCAGAGCGGCGATGGCCAGGCCGTTCCACGAGGCCACGACCTTGTCGTCGCGCCCGGGACGTACGCGCCGCTCCCGGGCCCCGAGCAGCCGCTCCCGGACGCTCGCGTAGCGTTCGGCGTCCTCGGGGTCGCGCAGGAGCTGCAGCACGGACGTGCCGTGCTCGAACGTGCCGGTGACCTCGAAGAGGCCGGCCGCCCAGCGCCCGTCGTCCGCGCCGAGCACCTCCTGCAGCTGCTCGGGCGTCCAGACGTAGAACTTGCCCTCCACGCCCTCGCTGTCGGCGTCCAGCGCCGAGGCGAACCCGCCTTCCGCGGTGCGCAACTCGCGCAGCATCCAGTCGGCCGTCTCCAGCGCCACCCGGCGCGCCAGTTCGCCGCCGCCCGCCTTCCACCAGTGGGTGTAGACCCGCAGCAGGAGCGCGTTGTCGTACAACATCTTCTCGAAATGCGGCACGACCCATTCCGCGTCCACGCTGTAGCGCGCGAACCCGCCGCCGATCTGGTCGTACATGCCGCCGCGGGCCATCGCCTCGAGCGTCTTGCCGCTCATCTCGCGCTCGCCCGAGCGCAGCAGGAACTCCAGCACCATGGACGGCGGGAACTTCGGCGCTCCGCCGAACCCGCCGTTCACCGGATCGAAGGACTCCCGCAGGTTCCGCATGGCCAGGGCCAGCGTCTCCTCGCTCGGCAGGGGTCCGCTGGGCAGCATGGTGTGCGCGTTGAGCGCCTCGACCACCTTCGCGCCCTGCTTCAGCACCGACTCCCTGTCGCCCCTCCACACGTTGTGGACCTCGGTGAGCAGCCGTTGGAAGTGAGGGCGCGGGAAGTAGGTGCCGCAGTAGAACGGGTGGCCCTCCGGCGTCGCGAACACCGTCATCGGCCAGCCGCCCTGGTTCGTCATGGCCTGTGTGGCGCCCATGTAGACGGCGTCCACGTCGGGCCGCTCCTCGCGGTCGACCTTGATGTTGACGAAGTGCTCGTTCATGAGGCGAGCGGTGTCGGGATCCTCGAAGCTCTCATGCGCCATGACGTGACACCAGTGGCACGCCGAGTAACCCACGCTGATGAGCAGCGGCACGTCGCGGCGCCGGGCCTCCGCGAACGCCTCCTCGCCCCACGGGTGCCAGTCCACGGGATTGTCCGCGTGTTGGAGCAGGTAGGGGCTGGTGGCGTCTTTCAACCGGTTCATCACGACCTCCTCGATCCACCCTAAACCGCCCGCCGGCCTCGCCCTCCAGCCAGGTGCCCGGACCACACGGCACATCCGCCGGCCGGTCCCGCCCCACGGCCCGTCGACGTGCTCCGCCCCCATCTCACGCGACGGGTGCGCGTGCGCCGCGGTCCAAGGGGACGGCGGGACGCGTTCGGGGGTGATCTACCGGGCCTCCGGCTGACTTGGCGGGGTGGGACGGCGTAGGTTACGGAACGTGGATATGCAGTTCGTCTGCGCCCACGCCGGGCGACCGGCGACCGCCCTCACGCGCAGGGACGTGGCCAGGGCGCTGCTCGACGTGCCCTCGGGCGTGGCGCTGGTGGCCCTGCCCGACCTGCGGCGCGCCATGATGGCGGCGGGCAACCCGCTCTCGCTCGCGTTCTGGGAGTCGGCCAAGGCGACGCTCCGCTCCATCGAGGCGGGCGTGGCCACGGTCGGCGACGTGCAGCGCTGGGTCGAGTCCACCGGCACGGAGCCGATCCTCATGACCCCCGGCTACTTCGTCTGGCCGGAGGAGGACGAGCGCGGGCCGGTGGCCGCGGAGATGTTCGCCCGACTGGTCGCCTACCTCGAGGAACGCGTGCGATCCGGGGAGATCGACCCCGACGCGCTGGCGGGCGGCGACCCTGAGGCGCGCCATGCGTACGAGGAGCTCCAGGAGCGCTGGCTCGCCACCCCGCTCCCCGACGGCCGGATCCCCGGCCAGGCGGTCAACGAGGAGCAGGACGAGGAGCTGTTCGCGGCGTGGGACGAGGAGGAGGCGTTCGCGCTGTCGGAGCTGCGGCGCATCGTCGCCGAGCTGCCGAAGCAGCCCGCGCTGCCCGCCGCCGAGCTGGAGGCGGCCGCGGCGCGCCTGCGGGCGCTGCTCGCGCTGCCCGGCTACCCCGCCAGCGTGCTGCGGGCCTGCGCCGGGTTCGACGACCGGCCGATGCCGGACGACGACGAGGAGCTGTGGCTTGCGGTGGCGGCGGGCATCGCGGGGCCGATCTCCGACCTGACGGAGAACGGCGACGTGCTGGAGGAGTTCGCCGACCTCGAGAGAGAGCTGAGCGAGGAGGACGCGGCGCTGGCCAACCTGTGCGCGATCCAGCACGCCGATTGGCTGGCCGCCGTGGCGGCGCTGGCCAGGATGGGCCCCGGGGTGCTGGCCTCGCCGGAGCGGATGGCGCGGCTCATCGCCGAGTCGGAGGACATCGAGATCGACGACCAGGACCAGGACGACCTGGACGCCACCGAGGGGTTGTTCGCGTCCGTGGTGGCGCTGTGGAGCTGTCTCGGCATCGTGGACGAGGACGAGGTGCTCACGCCCTTGGGCTGGTGGGGGCTGCCGAAGGCGCTGGAGCGCGCCTGGTCGCCAGCTCCCGAGTGATCACTCCTCGGTGGAGTTGACCAGCTCCTGGAACTCCGGGTGGCGTTCGATGTATTTCGCGACGTAGGGACAGACGGGCACGACGCGCAGCCCGGTGTCGGCACTCGCCTGGAGCGCGTGCCGGACCAGCTTGCTCGCCAGCCCCTGCCCCTCGTAGTCGGGCAGCACCTCGGTGTGCGTGAATACGATCTTGGTGGGCAGCAGGCGGTAGTCGGCGAACCCGGCGACCTTGCCGTCCACGAGCACCTCGAAACGGCTCTCCGTCGAGTTGTCGACGATCTCGATCGCCATCTACTCGGCCTTCTTGTCGTCCGCGTCGCCCTCGTGCGGCACCTGGATCTTCGACATCTGCTTGTTCATCGACTTGATCAACAAGTAGAGGGCCAGCCCCAAGAGGGCCACGACGACGAAGCCGAGCAGTCCCGGGCTCACATCACCAGCTGCTAGAAGGGTCACACCTCCAGTTTGCCACCGGGTTCGCGTGGTCCCGTCAGTGGCAGGCGGGGGAGACGTCCTCGGCGTGGATGCCGGCGAACAGGTCGTCCTCGGGGAGCTCGGTGTCCACCAGCGAGCGCGCCAGGTGGTAGTCCTCCGTCGGCCAGATCTCCTGCTGCAGCTCCCGCGGGCAGACGAACCACCAGCTGTCGGGGTCGACCTGGGTGGCGTGCGCCTTCAACGCCTCGTCCCGGATGTGGAAGTACTCGCCGCAGGGCACCCGCGTGGTGACCGGCCACTTGGCCGGGCGGTCCTCCCAGCGGGAGATCCAGTCGGCGTACGGGGAGCCGAGCCCTCGCTCGGTCATGGCCTCGTGCAGCGCCTCGAACCGCTCCTTGGTGAACCCCATCTGGTAGTAGAGCTTCAACGGCTGCCACGGGTCGCCGGTGCCCGGGTAGCGGTCGGGGTCGCCGGCCGCCTCGAACGCCTCGACGGACACCCGGTTGGTCATGATGTGGTCGGGGTGCGGGTACCCGCCGTCGTCGTCGTACGTGATGATCACGTGCGGCCGGAACTCGCGCACCGCGGCCACCAGCGGCCGGGAGGCGTCCTCCAGCTTCTGCAGGGCGAAGCAACCCTCCGGCAGCTCCTCGTCCTCGTTCTCCGGCAGCCCGGAGTCGACGAAGCCCATGAAACGCTGCTCGACGCCGAGGATCTCGCGGGCCCGCGCCATCTCCGCCCGGCGGACCTCGGCGATGTTGGCGACGATCTCAGGCCTGTCCATCTTGGGGTTGAGCACGGAGCCGCGTTCACCGCCCGTGAGGGTACACACCAGCACTTCCACGCCTTCGCGCACGTAACGCGCCATCGTCGCGGCGCCCTTGCTCGACTCGTCGTCGGGGTGGGCGTGGACGGCCATCAGCCTCAGCGGTGCACTCACGGGCTCGATGTCTCCTCAGTCGGGCGGGTCACTTAGTTTGTCTGCGGGCGGTCGTGAGGGTCAGGTCTTGTACCGGGACCCCCGCGGGCGACAATTGTCTCGGATAACGCCGAGGGAGTGCAGGGAGATTCCGCCATGGTCACCAGAGATGTCGAGAACGGACCCGTTCTCGGCACACCCGATGACTTGCCCGATCGTCCGCGGCGTGGCGGCAGGCTCGTCGTCCACGTGGTGATCGGCGTGCTGGTGGCCATCATCGCCGGTGGCTGGGGCTACGTGATGTGGTCGATGACGGCCGGCGGCTCGGAGGCGCCGGCGCAGGTGGTGACGTTCAGCGTCGAGAGCCCGACACGGGCCGAGATCACCTTTGAGGTCTACAAGCCAGACGATAGGGTGGCTGTCTGCCGCATCAGGGCTCTGGACGCCAATCATGCGGAAGTAGGCAGCAAGGAAGTAAGAATCCCGGCTGGTGGGGGTACGAAGCAGCTCAAGGAAAACCTCGACACCAGTGGTCAGGCCTCTTCCGTCCACGTCCAGTACTGCAATCTCGTATAGTGAGACATTTGGGGAAGCGTTCGAGCGGTTAAGTTGTTAGCCTTTCGCAATTCAACCGTTGGAAACCTCAAGTGATCTCAGGGCCCCCTAGGCAAGCAAGGAGAACCCGTGGCCGACTCTCGCGATGAGAACGTCACATGGCTGACGCAGGAGGCGTACGACCGCCTGAAGGCGGAGTACGAATATCTCTCTGGCCCCGGGCGCGTCGACATCGCCAAGAAGATCGAGGCCGCCCGTGAAGAGGGTGACCTGCGCGAGAACGGCGGCTACCACGCCGCCAAGGACGAGCAGGGCAAGATGGAGGCCCGGATCTTCCACCTCCGGCAGATCCTCGACAACGCCCAGGTGGGCGAGGCGCCCAAGGCCGAAGGGGTTGTTGGCCCCGGCATGACCGTGACCATCCGGTTCGTCGGCGACGATGACGAGGTCACCTTCCTGCTCGCCTCCCGCGAGGAGAGCGGAGCGCCGATCGACGTCTACTCGCCCAAGTCCCCCCTCGGGGCGGCGATCAACGGTAAAAAGATCGGTGAGAAGGCGACCTACTCCCTTCCCAACGGTCGCCAGAACACCGTCGAGATCCTGGAGGCAGTGCCGTACATCGGCAACTGACACCCTTGGACAACGACCGCCGGGCCCACGCTGGCCCGGCGGAATTCGTGCATGGCTCCGGAATCCGACAAGACCTCAGTTTTCTGGTCAAGTCGCCTAGACGGCGTGACACTTTCAAACTGGTGCCGTTCATCGTGGTGGCGCTGGTCGCGGTGCTGACCGCCGACGTGCTGCTGCTCGTGCAGTCCGGCGAGCGGCTGCGGCCCGCCGCCACGCGCCCCCAGCCCACGCCGAAGCCGTCGCTGATGGCCCAGCACCAGCAGCAACAGCGGCCGGCCGAAACGGCCGAGCCGGTGGCGCCGCTGAAGAAGCTGCACAAGCCCCATCTGTTCGTGCTCACCCGCAAGCCGTTCACCAACGAGCTGTTACAGAAGGTGGCCAAGCTGCGCGGGGTGCGGGCGCTCGAGCTGGCCGACGCGGCGTCGATCACGCTCGACGGCAAGCGGGTGCAGACGCTTGCGGTCAACCCGTCCACGTTCCGCGCCTACACGCCCAAGGTGACCGCCTCGTCCGACGCGCTGTGGCAGAACGTCGCGGCCGGCGACGTCGCGGTCTCCTTCGTGCTGGG
Organism: Nonomuraea sp. SYSU D8015; assembly: GCF_008065375.1. GTDB lineage: Bacteria > Actinomycetota > Actinomycetes > Streptosporangiales > Streptosporangiaceae > Nonomuraea. The sequence continues at coordinate 267,878 of NZ_VJYI01000008.1, read as the reverse complement.
CAACGACGGCGGGCTGTCCCTGCACCGCAAGGTGGCGGGGCCGGCCGGGCCGCTGCGCATCGGCGCGTACGCCACCACCGGCTTCGGCGCCGTGGACGCCGTCGTCTCCAAGGACGTCGGGCGCACGCTCGGGCTGCCGCACGACAACGCGCTCATCGTCAGCGCCCCCGACGTCGACTCCGAGGCGCTCCGCAAGAAGATCCTCCGGGCGCTGCCCAAGGGCACCCAGGTCGCTCCGGTCAACCCGGTGCTGCCGCAGCCGCAGCAGAAGGTCGTGCAGAACTGGCCGGCGGGCTCGTTCATGACCGCCGACCAGATCACCGTGGCGCTCAAGGCCGCCGCCTCCAAACTGGGCCGGCCGTACGTGTGGGGAGCGGAGGGCCCCGACACGTTCGACTGCTCGGGGCTGGTCCAGTGGGCCTTCGCCCAGGCGGGCGTGCGGATGCCCCGGGTGACCCACCAGCAGTGGGTGACCGGCCCGCAGGTGCCCCTGTCGCAGGCGCAGCCGGGCGACCTCATCTTCTGGCGCCTCGACCCGACGAACCCCGGCTACATCTCCCACGTGGCGATCTACTGGGGCGACGGCAAGATGATCCAGGCCCCGCGCACCGGAGACGTCATCAAGATCTCCCCGGTGCACACGCGCGGCTTCGCCGGCGTCGTCAGGGTCAGCCCGATCGCCGCGGCCAAGGTCCGCTAGCCCTCAGCCGGCCGCCTTCTTCAAGCGGCGCCTTCGACCACCGCCTTCGCCGAAGCGCCCTGCGCCGGTCGCCGCTTTCTCCGAAGTCTCCAGAAGGCCCCACACCGAGCCACCCCCGTCTCCGGAAGGACCCACGCCGAAGTGTCCGCGGAGAGGAACCCAGACCGGGCGCCGCGACGCGCGGAAACCGGGGCCTGGCAGTGTTCCTTCACGCGACACCTTCCTTCCCCTCGGTAGCGCTTGCGGTGCAACTATGTAATGTTGATTACATGACAACAGACGAAATGGCAGCGCAGGTCCGCGGCTGGTTCACCGGACGCCTCCCGGAGGGCTGGTTCACCGGCGCCCCGGAGATCATCAGGGACCGCGAGGAGATCGCGGTGCTCGGCGCGCTGCCCGACCCGCCCGAGGACGTCCCCGAGGCCGAGCGGTCCGCCCTGATCGAGGGCCTGGCGAGGAGGTTCAGGGAGGAGACCCGCGAGCGGCGCATCGAGATCGCCAGGGAGGCCGAGCGCAAGTTCCGGCAGAAGGTCTCCTGGGGCGTGGTCTGCGGCGGCGAGACTGTGATGTTCACCACACTCTCCGTGCCCGTGATGACCCGTTTGCGCCAGTCTGAGCGGCAGGTCCTCGACACCCTCGTGGCCGCGGGAGTGGCCAGAAGCCGCAGCGACGCGCTGGCCTGGTGCGTACGCCTGGTGGGCAAGAACGCCGACACGTGGCTGGCCGAGCTCCGCGACGCGCTCCAGCACGTCGACAGAGTTCGCTCCACGGGGCCCGACGTCAATTCCTGAGACCACGCAGCCAAAACGGCGCGCGCAATGGACTAAACCACTGCGAAAATTGGTTTAGACCACCTTAATTGGACTGGACCACTCTGTGTTAAATCTCTTTTAAATCCGCTCGGCATGGGTAGGCTCCCCCAATCCGCAGGGCCTCTGCCTGCGACGACGGCCAAGCCAATAGGTCTATGCCAATTGGCTTTCCGGCCACTTCGTCGTTAATGATGACTGGGCCCTGAGAGAGTGGAGGAGTCACCGTCGTGTCCGTTTCCGTGGAAGTGCCCGCACCGACGAGCAATAGCGAATTGGCCGCCTGGGTCAACGAGATCGCCGCACTGACCCAGCCAGACCGGATCGAGTGGTGCGACGGGTCGGAGGAGGAGTGGACTCGCCTGACCAACCTCCTCGTGGAGCAGGGGACGTTCACACGGCTCGCCGCCCGTCCCAACAGCTTCTACGCCAAGTCCGACCCCAGCGACGTGGCCAGGGTGGAGGACCGCACCTTCATCTGCTCCGAGCGGGCCGAGGACGCCGGCCCCACGAACAACTGGATCCCGCCCGTCGAGATGCGCCAGACGTTCGGCCGGCTGTTCAAGGGCTGCATGCGCGGCCGGACGATGTACGTCGTGCCGTTCTGCATGGGCCCGCTGGGCGGCGAGATCTCCCAGCTCGGCGTCGAGATCACCGACTCGGCGTACGTCGCCGTCTCCATGCGGATCATGACCCGCATGGGCGAGCGGGCGCTGCGCCTGATCGAGCAGCGGGGCGACTTCGTCAAGTGCGTCCACTCCGTGGGCGCCCCTCTCGAGCCCGGCCAGGCGGACGTGCCGTGGCCGTGCAGCTCGACCAAGTACATCAGCCACTTCCCCGAGACCCGTGAGATCTGGTCCTACGGCTCCGGGTACGGCGGCAACGCCCTGCTCGGCAAGAAGTGCTACGCCCTGCGCATCGCCAGCGTGATGGCGCGCGACGAGGGCTGGCTGGCCGAGCACATGCTCATCCTCAAGCTCACGCCGCCCTCCGGCGAGACCCGCTACATCGCCGCCGCCTTCCCGAGCGCCTGCGGCAAGACCAACCTCGCCATGCTCCAGCCCACCATCCCGGGCTGGAAGGTCGAGACGATCGGCGACGACATCGCCTGGATGCGCTTCGGCGAGGACGGCCGCCTCTACGCGATCAACCCGGAGGCCGGCTTCTTCGGCGTCGCGCCGGGCACCGGCCAGGTGACCAACGCCAACGCCATCAGGACGCTCTGGGGCAACAGCATCTTCACCAACGTGGCCCTCACCGACGACGGCGACGTGTGGTGGGAGGGCCTGACCGACGAGCCGCCGGCGCACCTGACCGACTGGAAGGGCCGCTCCTGGACGCCCGGCAGCGACGAGCCGGCCGCCCACCCGAACGCCCGCTTCACCACTCCCGCGTCCCAGTGCCCCACCATCGCACCCGAGTGGCAGGACCCCAAGGGCGTGCCCATCTCGGCGATCTTGTTCGGTGGCCGCCGCGCCACCGCCGTTCCTCTGGTCACAGAGTCGCTGAGCTGGGAGCACGGCGTCTTCCTCGGAGCCAACGTCGCCTCCGAGAAGACCGCCGCGGCCGAGGGCAAGGTCGGCGAGCTGCGCCACGACCCGTTCGCCATGCTGCCGTTCTGCGGCTACAACATGGGCGACTACTTCGGCCACTGGCTGGAGATCGGCCGTCGCGAGGGCGCCGTGCTCCCCCGGATCTACTACGTCAACTGGTTCCGCAAGAACGCCGACGGCCAGTTCATCTGGCCCGGCTACGGCGAGAACAGCCGCGTGCTCAAGTGGATCGTGGAGCGGCTCAACGGCGAGGCCAAGGCCGTGCCCACGCCGATCGGCCTGCTGCCCGCCGAGCTCGACACCGAGGGCCTGGACCTGTCCGAGGAGGACCTGCGCACGCTGCTGTCGGTCGACCGCGACGTATGGCGTGAGGAGGCCGCGCTGATCCCGGCCCACTTCGAGACGTTCGGCGCCCACCTGCCGAAGGAGCTGTGGGACGAGTACAACGCCCTGCTCGATCGGCTGGGGTAGGCAGAAATCCCTCTTGTGCGGTACGGCGGCGCGGCCTTTAACTGGGCGCACCGTCGTACCACGAAGGGGGTTTCGTGGATTTCATCCTGCTTTTGGCTGGGATGGGCATGCTGTTTCTCGTCAGCATGATCGAGCAGTCGGTCGGCAAGGCGCGCAGGAAGGTCAGTGAGGTACCGCCGAGCGGCGTGCCGCACCGGCTGGACTCGTACGAGCTGGCGTATTTGTCCGGCGGTCCTCGTAGGACCATCAACACGGCGCTGGCCGTCCTCGCGACGGCCGGCGCCATCCGTGTGTCGAGGGGTTCCCATGTCACGCCGGTCCACGGCGCGCCGCCCTCGCCGGTGCCGATCGAGCGGGCCGTGCTCACCGCGCTGGCGGCGCGGCCGGGGGGCTACCGGGCCGCCGAGCTGCGGCGGGCGCTCCAGACGCATCCCGCGCTGACCGACCTCGCGAGCGGGCTCGAAGGACGCGGGCTGATCATGCGACAGCACGCGTTCGCCGCGGCGTGGAAGCGCAGAGAGCTGCTGCAGGTCGCCGGGATCCTGGCCGTGGGCTTCCTCGTCCTGCTGGTGGCACTGGTCGTCATCGGCGAGGCGAACATCGCCCTCGGGTGGGTGGGCGCGATGGTCTTCGGCCTGGTCGCCGTCATCTCCGCCTTCGCCGGCTACGCCAAGCACGGCAGGCTCCTCCGGAACGTCGTCACACGCGAGGGACGTGAGGTGCTCCGGTCGGCCCGCCTGTACCACCCGCGAGGCGTGCGCAACCAGAGCTCCCTGTCCATGGCGGTCGGGGTGCCGGTCGCGCTGTACGGCCTGGCCGACGTCGGCGACCCGATGCTCTGCGACGAGTTGTCAGCCGGCGACCCCGGCGGCGACTGCGCGGGGGCCTGCGGGACCTACAGCGGGGGCGGCGAGTCCTACGGCGGCTCGGACTTCGGCGGCGGTGACTCCTACGGCGGCTCGGACTTCGGCAGCGGCTCGTCGAGCTGCGGCGGGGGCTCCTCCTCCAGCTGCAGCAGCTCTTCGAGTTCGAGCTGCGGCGGTGGCGGCGGATCCAGCTGCGGCAGCAGTAGCTGAGGGACGCGAAACTCTATCCGCCGAGACGGAACCTTTACGCGGGCTTTATACGTCATTTGGGTACCCAGCCTGTCGGCTGCGCGGAGGGGAGGCCTGGATGGAGCTGATCCTGCTGATCGTCTCGGTGGCGCTGGCGGCGCTCTCCTACGCCGCCGCCTCCGCGATCAAACACGAGCACGCCGCCCTCCGCGCGGCCGCCCCGGCCTCCCGCCCCCGCGCGCTCGGCCACTACGAGCTCGCCTACCTGGCGGGAGGCCCGGACCGGGCCGCCGGCACGGCGATCGCGCTGCTGGCGGAGTCCGGGCATCTGCGCGTGTCCCGCGGGGGCCGGGTGCATCAGGTGCATGCGGGCGCCGTCTCGCACGACCCCCTGGAGGAGGCGGTGCTCGGCGTCATCGCCTCCCGTTCGGGGCTTCCCGCGGTCGCGCTCAGGATCGAGACCACACGGACCCTGGCCATGGACGCGCTCAAGCGACGCCTCACCGAGCTGGGGCTGCTCCACCCGGACGACGCCTTCACCAGGGCCGGCAGGCTGAGCGGTCTGCTGCGGGCGCTGTCGGTGGCCGCGTTCGCCTGTGGCGTCCTCGCGGCGGTGACGATGCTGGTCCTGAACGTGACCCTGCTGCCGTCACTCGCGCTGGTCGTGCTGGCGCTCACGGGACTCGGCGGGCTGGTCGCGATCATCCGGCACCGGAACGCCGCGATGGTGAGGCTGACGCCGTCAGGCCGGGAGACCATCGAGGCGGCCAGACGGGACAACCCCTTGGGCGCCGCCGAAGGTCCCGTCGCCGTCGCGCTTTACGGCCTCGGCGAGCTGCGGGATCCCGACCTCCAGATGGAGCTCACCGAGAGCCACGGCCGCCGCCGGGGCGGGGGCGCGTACGTGGGCGGCGCGTCCTCCTGCGGCGGAGGCGGCGGCGCGCCACCCGCCAAGTCGACCGGCGACGGCTCGCCGGGCTGCGGCGGGGGAGGCTGCGGCGGCGGTTGCGGGGGCGGGGGCTGACCCGCCGGCGCCGGAACACCTGATCAAGAGAAGGACCACAGGAGCGAGATGACGGGGAGCGGGGACATGGCGGGAGCACGGAGGCCTGAGATGGCCGAGCTGGGCGTGGGGATCGGCTGGCGGGCGGAGCTGGACCTGACGATCGAGCGCATGGACGGCGTCGACTTCGTCGAGGTGATCGCTGAGAACCTCAAACCGGGCGACCTGCCCGAGTCCTTGCGCGTGCTGCGGGCCAAGGACGTGCCGGTGATCCCGCACGGCGTGTCGCTGGGCGTCGGCGGGGCCGAGCCGCCGTCGCCGGCCCGGCTCGCCCACCTGGCCGCGTGCGCCGAGGCCCTGGACGCGCCGCTGGTCAGCGAGCACCTGGCGTTCGTCCGCGGCGGCGGGCTGGAGGCCGGCCACCTGCTGCCCGTCCCGCGCACCCGCGAGTCACTGCGAGTGATCACGGAGAACGTGCGCCGGGCCCAGGACGCGCTGCCCGTCCCGCTGGCGCTGGAGAACGTCGCGGCCATCTTCGGCTGGCCCGACGACGAGCTGACCGAGGGCCAGTTCCTCGCCGAGCTGGTGGAGAGCACCGGCGTCGGGCTGCTGATCGACGTGGCCAATCTCTACACCAACCAGTTCAACCTGGGCCTGTCGGCGGTGGACGCGCTCGACGCGCTCCCGCTGGAGCACCTCGCGTACGTGCACGTCGCCGGGGGCTACGAGCACTCGGGCATCTGGCACGACACGCACACCATGGCCGCGCCCCAGCCGGTGCTGGACATCCTCACCGAGCTGTGCGCCCGCGCGACCCCGCCGGGCGTGCTGCTGGAGTGGGACGACGACTTCCCGAGCGACGCGGCGCTGGCGAACGAGCTGTCCAGGATCCGGGCAGCGATGTCCCTGGCGGGTGAGGTCCGATGACCGACGTGCGGCCGGAGCCGCCCGAGGCGCGTCAGCGCCTGGCGGAGGCGCAGGCGCGGCTGGTCGCCGCCCTCGTGGCCGGGGGCGACCTCCCTGAGGGCTTCGACGGGGAGCGGATGCGGGCGCAGGCGGCGAGCCTGGTCGCCAAGCGGCGCGGCATCGTGGCGAGGATCCGGCCCGACGCGGCCATCGCGGCCGGGGCCGACCTGGCCGCCGAGTTCGCCGCCTACGCGCGTTCCCGCAGCGCGCCGCCGTCCAACTATCGCACCGACGCCGACGACTTCGCCGCCTGGCTGCGCGAGCGCGGCCGGATGCCCGCCGAGCCGCCCCGCCGCAAGGCGCGCTGGTGGTCTCTGCTGCGGTAATACAGCGCCCTGCTGATCCCGTGACGGCGGGTTTAGTCCACATTCGCCGGGAAACGGAGGGGAAATGGGGGGACTGCGCTGCGTCGATGGATCCTATCTCACCGTCACGCCCGTCGCGTGCCGGGACAGCGTGGGCACGCCGTACGAGGTCACCCTGGAGCTGCGTCGTGACGGCACCCCGTACGGCATCGTGGGCGAGCGATGCGGCTGGCTGCTCGCCCGCCTGGCGGACGGCGTCGACGAGGCCCGCCGCGGCTGTGGAGCGGCCAGACGATGGGCCGACCCCGACGACAGGTTCCCCGGCGAGGAGCCGGACGACGAGCTGTTCTCCTTCCGCTATCGCAGCAGGTCCGGCCTGGTGGGCGGGGGCGAACTGTGCTGCAGGCTCAGGACGATCCCGCTCTGGGAGCCCGGGCGGCGCGGCGGGCGCGGCCGGTGGCGGCTGACCAGGAGGGCCTACGTGGAGGCCTGGGGCGCCACGGGCGTGGGCATGCGGGCGGTGCTGACGTCCGCCGAACTGGCGGCGTTCGTGCGGGGCCTCGTCGAGGAGGCCGAAGGGTGTCTGCAGGGCAGAGATCTGGTGAGGAATCCGATAGAGGGAGCAGGCACGGGCGAAAGGCGGTGATAATTGCGTGTTGGGTCATTGACCGAAGGCACAGCACCGCTGGGGAGGACACTCCGTGGGCCTGCGCGACCTGGTCTACCGGCTGTACGAGCGCCGGCTGGAGGCCAAGCTGTCGAAGGACAGCATCCCCCGGCACGTCGGGGTCATCATCGACGGCAACCGCCGCTGGGCGCGCGCCATGGGCATCAGCGACGTCTCCACCGGCCACCGCAAGGGCGCGGACAAGATATCCGAGCTGCTCACCTGGTGCCGGGAGACCGGCGTCGAAGTCGTCACCGTCTGGATGCTCTCCAGCGACAACCTCAACCGGCCGAGGGAGGAGCTGGAGCCGCTCCTGCGCATCATCGAGGACGTCACGCAGGAGCTCGTGGCCGAAGGCTGGCGGATCAGCCCCGTCGGCGCGCTCGATCTGCTCCCCGATCGCACCGCGAATGTCCTGAAGAATGCAAAAGAAGCGTCATCACACCGTCCCGGCCTGATTGTGAACGTTGCAGTTGGGTATGGAGGAAGACGTGAGATTGCCGATGCGGTGCGCTCACTGCTCCAGGAGCACGCGAGCAAGGGGGCGAGCATCGAGGACCTCGTCGAGGTACTCGATGTCGAGCACATCGCGGAGCATCTCTACACTCGCGGCCAGCCCGACCCGGACCTCCTCATCCGGACCTCGGGCGAGCAGCGCTTGTCCGGCTTCATGTTGTGGCAGAGCGCTCATTCCGAGTTCTACTTCCACGAGGCCTACTGGCCTGACTTCCGCAGGGTCGACTTCCTGCGGGCGCTGCGCGACTACGCCGCGAGACACCGACGTTACGGTTCTTAGCACGACAAACGGGCATCAAGGACGTAACGTTGGAAGTGTCCGACCACAGGTCGAACACTCCGGAGAGGGCCCGCCTTTGCACCAACACTTGCCGAGGGGGCCGGAACCCGGCACCGACGGCAGTTCGCGGTCGGGGAACGCGGGTCCGGTCCGATTCCCGCCTCGTCTGCAGGGTGCCCGATCGCATGGGCGCCCGGGGGAGAACGTGTGGCAGTGTCCTCGAGCAACCCTACGACCAAGCCGGCCAAGCGCACCTATGTGCTGGACACCTCGGTTCTGCTGGCCGACCCGGCGGCGATGACCCGCTTCGCCGAGCACGACGTGGTCCTCCCGATCGTGGTGATCACGGAGCTGGAAGGCAAGCGGCACCATCCCGAACTCGGCTACTTCGCGAGGAAGGCTCTCCGCTACCTCGACGACCTGCGGATCCAGTACGGCAGGCTCGACGAGCCGATGCCGACGGGGGACGGCACGATCAGGGTTGAGCTCAATCACAGCGATCCGTCCATCCTGCCCGTGGGCTTCCGTCTGGGCGACAACGACACGCGCATCCTGACCGTGGCGCGCTCGCTCGCCGCGGAGGGTTGCGACGTCGTCCTCGTGTCCAAAGACCTGCCCATGCGGGTCAAGGCGGCCTCGATCGGCCTGGCGGCCGAGGAATACCGGGCCGAGCTGGTGCACGAGTCGGGCTGGACCGGGATGGCCGAGGTCCAGGTGACGACCGACGACATCGAGGGGCTCTTCGAGCACGGCACGGCGGACCTGGAGGAGGCCAGAGATCTGCCCACGCACACCGGGCTGCGGCTGCTGTCGGCCAAGGGCTCGGCGCTCGGCCGGGTGCTCCCCGACAAGTCGGTGCGCCTGGTGCGCGGCGACCGCGAGGTGTTCGGCCTGCACGGCCGCTCCGCCGAGCAGCGCATCGCGCTCGACCTGCTGATGGACCCGGAGATCGGCATCGTCTCGCTCGGCGGCCGGGCCGGCACGGGCAAGTCGGCGCTGGCGCTCTGCGCGGGCCTGGAGGCGGTCCTGGAGCGCCGCCAGCACCGCAAGGTGGTCGTCTTCCGTCCGCTCTACGCCGTGGGCGGCCAGGAGCTCGGCTACCTGCCGGGCACCGAGGGCGAGAAGATGGGCCCGTGGGCGCAGGCGGTCTACGACACGCTCGGCGCGGTCACCACTCCCGAGGTGATCGAGGAGGTGCTCGACAGGGGCATGCTGGAGGTGCTCCCGCTGACGCACATCCGCGGCCGCTCGCTGCACGACGCGTTCGTGATCGTGGACGAGGCCCAGTCGCTCGAACGCGGGGTGCTCCTCACCGTGCTGAGCCGGATCGGCGCCAACTCGCGGGTCGTGCTCACCCACGACATCGCCCAGCGCGACAATCTGCGGGTCGGCAGGCATGACGGCGTGGTCGCGGTGGTGGAGAAGCTCAAGGGCCACCCGCTGTTCGCGCACGTCACGCTGACGAGGTCCGAGCGCTCTCCGATCGCCGCGCTGGTGACGGAGATGCTCGAGGACATCACTGTGTGATCAGTCGAAGGAAGTCACCGCAGGTATACCGCCCCTCGTCCTTCGAGGGGCGGTTCTGATTGTCACGGACGATCTTCACCTGAACGTACGCCGCGTCCTGCTGGGCCGTGCAGACGATCTGCGCCTTTCCGAGATCGCTCAGCGTGCCCTCGCCGCTGATGTAGACCGTCAGCGTCGAGGTACGCGGAAGCCGGACCTCGTCACGCTGCACGGGGTTGAGCGAATCCTTGATCCGCAGGTACGTGAACCCGCGCAGCGCCGTGTCGCGGCCGTCGAGCGCCTGCGTGGAGGCGGCGAAGAGCGCGCCGAGCAGGCTCTCCACGGTGTCGTCCTCGACGTCGGCCGCCTCCAGCGTGAGTTTGCCGTCCCTGAGCAGGTAGATCGTCTTGGACGGGGGCGGGATCCTGGCGGTGGGCGCGTTCTCCCGGTCCCGGACGTCGGTGGGCGAGATGCCGCAGGCCGCCACGGCCAGGAGCGCGACGGTGAGTGCGGCGAGGGAGCGCCGTCGCCTGGAGGAGGAGCGACGAAGGAGCGACGGGGGAAGGCGGCGGCATATGGCGAGCGAGCCCGCCTCACGGAGTGAGGCCATGAACACAGTGACTCTCATGAGTGTGGGAGCCAGACCGTGAAGAGGGTGCCGGGGTCCTGGGCGCGCACCGAGATCGTGCCGCCGTGCAGGTGCACGTTGGCCCTGGCGATGGACAGGCCCAGGCCGCTGCCCTGGCTGCGGGACCGGCCCGCGCCCGCCTTGAAGAAGCGGTCGAAGACGTGGGGCAGCGCCTCTCGCGGGATGCCCTTGCCGTGGTCTCGCACCTTCACCTCCAGGCCGTTCTCCGTGCTCCTCGCTTTGACCACCACCGGGGGCAGGCCGTGTTTGAGCGCGTTGCCGACGAGGTTGGCCACGATGACGTCGAACCTCCTCGGGTCGAGGTTGGCCGTCAGGCCCTGGGAGGCGTTGACCTTGACCTGGTCGGTCCAGCCGCGGGTCTCGAGGCAGTCCGCGATGGCGTCGGCCACGTTGACGGGCTCCAGGTTGAGCGTGGCCGTGCCCGCGTCGAAGCGGCTGATCTCGATGAGGTGCTCGACCAGCTCGCGTAGGCGCTCCACCTCGCTGAGCACCAGCCGCACGGCCTCCGCCGGGGCCTCGGGCAGCCGGTTGGCCTCCTCCGAGAGCACGTCGGCCACGGCCGTCATGGCGGTCAGCGGCGTGCGCAGCTCGTGGGAGACGTCCGCCACGAACCTGCGTGACATGGCCTCCAGCGAGCGCAGCTCGGACACGCTCAGCTCCAGCGCGGCCGCGGCGTCGTTGAACCTGGCCGTGAGCCCCGCCAGCTCGTCCTGCCCGTGGACGGGCAGCCGCGTGTCCAGCTTGCCCTCGCCGAGCGCCTGCGCGGCCGCGCTCAGCCGCCGTATGGGCAGCAGCACCTGGCGGGCCGACAGCAGCGCCACCACCAGGGCGATCGCCACGATGGCGATGCCGCCCTGGAAGAGCCGGGCCCGCAGCGCGTTCAACTCGCTCACGTCGGCACGCATGGGGAAGAAGACGAAGGCCCGCAGCCCCGTGGTCTCGGGCTTGCCGGCCGCGTCCCGATAGACCTCGGCGCCGACGATGAACCACAGCTCGTTGCGGATCACACGGCGCTGGGTGACGACGCTCTGCTTGGCCCGGCCGTAGAGCTCGTTGGGCACGTCGCTCATCGTCATGGGGCCGTTCATGGAGACCAGGTCGCCGTACTCGACGATGACCCCGCGGCCGGGCGCGCTCAGCGCCTGGGCCAGGCGGTCCAGATCCTTGGGCCGCGGCTCGGCCTCACCCGGCCGCAGCTTGCCGACGGGGAAGTCGATGCCGCTCAGCTCGCGGGTCACCAGGTCGAGCGACGTGGTCTCGGTCCTGTTCACCAGCGCCGTCTTGGCCAGCTCGAACCCTATTGTGGCGACCAGCATCGAGGCCGTGACGGCCACGAGCGTGAAGGTGATCACCAGACGCGCGCGCAGACCTGTGGGCTTCACGGGGGGCTGAACCGGTAGCCGAACCCGCGCACCGTGTGGATGAACACGGGCTCGGCGGGCTTCGGCTCGATCTTCGCGCGGACCCGCTGCACACAGGCGTCCACCAGCCGGGAGTCGGCGATGTGCGTGTGGTCCCAGACGGCCCGCAGCAGGTAGCGGCGGTTGAGCACCTGGCCGGGGTGGCGGACGAGCTCCAGCAGCAGCCGCAGCTCCGTTGGCGTGAGGTGGATCTCCTTGCCGGCCAGCGTGACCTTGAGGGCTCCCCGGTCGATCACGAGGTCGCCGAACGTGATGCGGTCGGAGGCGGCCGACTCGGCCCTGCGCAGTATGGCGCGGATGCGCGCGTCCAGCACCCGCGGCTCGACCGGCTTGACCACGTAGTCGTCGGCGCCTGCCTCGAGCCCGACCACGATGTCGAGGTCGTCGCCCCTGGCCGTGAGCAGGATGACGGGCAGCTGGTCGAGCTTGCGCACGCGGCGGCAGACCTCGACGCCGTCGATTCCGGGCAACATGACGTCCAGGATCGCGATCTCGGGGCGGCGGGCCCTGATGTGGTCCAGAGCCTCCTCGCCCGTCGCGTAGGACGTCACGGAGTGCCCCTGCCGGGTCAGCGCCAGCTCGAGGGCCGTGCGGACCGAGGGGTCGTCTTCAACAAGGAGGATGCCTGCCACGCGCACATTATTATTCCATGTCCCGAATATCCGGGTTGTGTCACCAAACTGTGACGTACCGCTAATTGGATCCCGAAGAACCCGCGCAAGGCTTGAAGCGGCGCTTCCCTTCGGTAACGGGCGCCCGAAGGGGAGCGCATATGCTGTGACCAAAATCACAGTATTCCGAAATGCCATGCTAACGGCCTGGTTGCCCAACGGGACGCCAAGCGATTACCGCGTTTCGGTTGCGGAGCACCCCCCAGGACAGGGCAAGCTCATGGATCGTGAGCCCCGGTCCGCGTGTGAGTGAGCGCCCCCCGACAGAAGATGTCCCCACGGCGCGCAGGCCTTCGCGCTTCACGCCGAAGCGCATCGTCATCACCGCCCTTTCTCTGGTGATCGTCGGCGGCGGTGGCGGGTTCGTCGCCTTCCGCGCCATCGAGAACGCCAACACCCCGGTCGAGGAGGCCTTCACCGCCGAGGACATGGGCAGGATCGCCAGCGGCAAGCTCTTCGAGCCCGATCCCGAGACAGACGCGCTCAAGGCCGCCGCCGAGCAGGCGTACCGGGCCGACCAGCTGGAGAAGGGCCGCTCGGCGGCGGGCAAGGGCGACGACCCCGACTTCGACTGGATCATCCCCAAGCAGGCGCCGTCCGGCGACGGCTTCCCTCCTGTGAACTTCCCGCCGGGCAGCGACCCCTCGCCGGGCAGCAACAAGGCCACCGCCAAGGCCATGCTCGGCCAGTTCGGCTTCGGCGAGGACCAGTGGGGCTGCCTGGAGCGGCTCTGGACGAAGGAGAGCGGCTGGAACGAGCGGGCGATGAACCGCTACTCCGGCGCGTACGGCATCCCGCAGTCGCTGCCAGGCAGCAAGATGGCCAGCGCCGGCGCCGACTGGCAGACCAACGCCGCCACCCAGATCAAGTGGGGCCTGGGCTACATCAAGGGCCGCTACGGCACCCCGTGCGCCGCCTGGGGCCACTCGCAGCGGGTGGGCTGGTACTAAAGGGGCACAGGACCAGGTCAACTTTCCTTCTGCAATCGGCAAGCCGCCGCGCCCGAAACGTGTAGACGGGCGCAGGCTGACCGCATGGGTGTGAAGGTCAGTGTGATCGTCAATGTCCACAAACCGGGTGACACCGTCGACGCGTGCCTCCGCTCCGCCCTGGAGCAGACGATGCCCGTGGACGAGTACGAAGTGATCCTCGTGGACGACGGGCCCACGGACGGGCTCGCGCAGCGCCTGGACGCCATCGCGGCGGCCCGCGACAACGTGCGGACGTTGCACCTGCCGTTCACGGGCTCGCCGACGCGCGGCCGCAACGTCGGCCTGGCGGCCGCGCGCGGCGACTACGTCTTCTTCATGGACCCCGGGGACCGGCTCGAACGGGACGCCATCGCGCGCATGTACGACCGCGCCGTGGAGACCGACGCCGACGTGCTGATCGGCCGTCTGGTGCGCGACCACGGGCCGCCGATGATCGCCTTCGCCCGCAGCACCGCCCGCGCCGACATCCTGCGCGACCGCCTGCTCTGCCTGCTCGGGCCCCAGCAGCTCTACCGCCGGGCCTTCCTGGAGGAGCACGAGCTGGGCTTCGGCATGCCCGGCGGGCGGCTGGCCGAGCAGGCGTTCGTGATGCGGGCGTACCTGCACGCCAAGGTCATCGCCGTGCTGGCCGAGCACGTGTGCTGCCACCTCGGCGAGCGGCCGAAGGCCGAGGAGGACCCCCGGACGATGGTCAAGGAGCTGCGCGGGCTGCTCGACGACATCGACACCTACGTCGGCAGGGGCCGCCAGCGCGATCGCATGTACGCCTACTGGTACCGCTACGCCGTCCTCCGCCCGCTGCTGACCAGCCGGTTCGCCGACTCCTCCGTGGACAGGGGCCTGCACTTCCGCCTCGTCCAGGAGCTCATGGCCGAGCGCTTCCCCGAGGCGCTCGACCGCTATCTGCCGGTCCAGCTGCGCGCGGTGGCCTCGTTCGTCCGCAGGGGGCGCCTGGACCAGATCGTGCTCCTGTCCAACTGCTCCAGGCGGGGCGGGCTGCGTGCCGAGCTCACCGAGGTGCGCTGGGACGCGCACGTGCTGGTCCTCGAGCTGACCGTGGAGTTCGAGGGGGGCGACGGCCGGCCCGAAAGGTACCGTTCCGAGGACGGGCGCCTGCACTGGATCCCGCCGCGCGCCATCGACGACAAGCTGCTCGACGAGCGTGTCACCGACGTGAGCGAGGCCGTGGAGCGGGCCCGCATCGAGGTCTACGTGCGGCACGCCGAGACCGGCGTCATCCACTTCCTGCCGCTGGCCCAGCGCGTGGAGGTGGTCGAGGACGGCCACCGCCTCGTCCGGGTGCAGATCAAGGGCGAGACCAGGATCGACGTGACCACCGCCGCGCTCGGCGAGCCGCTCCGGCAGGGCCAGTGGGAGGTGCACGTCCGCATGTTCGGCGGCGCCAACCAGGCCAGGAGTCGGGTCAGCAGGCCCGAGGGCCCGCTCAACTGCCTGGGCGTGCTGGCCCAGCGGCCCAGGCTGCGTCTGGTGGTGCCGTGCTGGTCCGACTCGGGGGAGCTGGGACTGGCCGTCGAGCCGCGCTCGTTCCCGGAGTCGATCGCGCTGGTGTCCCCGGGGGTGGAGGTCAAGCAGGTCGACGGGCACGCGTACGTCGTCTTGCCGGTCCCGTACGTGCCGCCGAGCGGCGGGCCGCCGCTGGAGCTGGTGCTGCGCAGCACCGGGCGGCGTCCCCGCGAGGTGTGCGCCCCCGCGCTGGCCGAGGCCGGGCTGCCCGGCAAGCTCGCCGGGCAGCTCGTGGCCAAACTGCCGGTCAAGCGGCTGCCCGGCGAGCACGAGCTGGGTTCCGGCGGCTGGCTGGCGTTCCTGCGCTCGCCGGAGCAGGAGGTCGGGCTGCGGTTCGCGCTGGAGGTGCGCAGGGGCCGGGTCGAGGCGCGCCCCGCCGCCGCGGTCGACCCCGAGCGGCGCTCGCCCCTGGGCAGGGACACCGTGCTGCACCGGTTGGGCCGGCGGCTGCCAGGCGCGCGGCACATCGTGCGCCTGGCGCGCGCCGGCAGGCACCGCTACCTCAGCTGACCCAGCCCTCCAGCTCCGCGAAGGCGTTCCTGAAGACGGGGAGCATCGGCTTGAGACGGTCGGGGTAGACGTCCACCAGGCTGTCCAGGTGGTTGCCGCCCTCGACCCGGTAATACCGGAACGGGCGGTGCGGTCCGACCATCTCCGCGTAGACGTCGGAGTCGCGGGAGATCGGCAGCAGCGTGTCGAGCGTCCCGTGGATGGTGATCAGCGGCTTGGTGATCCTGCCGGTCAGTGCGATCTTCGCCACGGCGGCGTAGGGCCGCCGCTCGTCGTAGTCGTAGTCGGCCGCCGCGCCCTCGTAGGACGGGTCCAGCTCCTTCTGGTAGAGCTGCTGCGTGAGCTCCCAGTAGTACTGCCGGTGGAACGGCCACAGGAACTCCGAGCCCGCCGCGAATCCGGCCGCCCGCATCCCGGCCTCGTCCGGGTACGCCTTCAGCGCCGGCGGCAGGAAGGTCAGCAGGTTGTCGCCCTTGACCCGCCAGAGCGTGCCCTCCCAGTCCACCCCGCCGTCGTAGAGCCATCCGCGGTTCTCCAGCTGCCACCTGACGAGGTAGCCGCCGTTGGAGATCCCGGCGGCGAACGTGCGCTCCGGTTTCCTGCCGTAGCGCTGCTTGACCACGGCCTTGGCGGCCACCGTGAGCTGGGTGACGCGGTGGTTCCACTCGGCGATGGCGTCGCCGGGGCTGCGGCCGTCCTCGTGGAAGGTCAGGCCGACGTTGCCCTTGTCGGTGGAGGCGAACGCGTACCCCTTCGACAGGACCCAGTCGGAGATCGTGTAGTCGTTGGCGTACTGCTCCCTGTTGCCCGGGGTGCCGCTGACGACCAGGCCGCCGGTCCAGTCGTCCGGGAGCCTGATCACGAACTGGGAGTCGTGGTTCCAGCCGTGCGTGGCGTTGGTCGTGGAGGTGTCGGGGAAGTAGCCGTCGATCTGCGTGCCGGGCACGCCTGCCGGGTTGACGGTGGCGGCGGAGTGGAGGCCGGCCCAGTCGGCGGGGTCGGTGTGGCCGGTCTTCGCGGTGCCGGCGGTGGTCAGGTCGTCGAGCCGGGCGATCACGGTGTGTTCCGCGCCCGGGACGGCGAGCTGCGGCACGGGCGTCAGCAGGCTCGCCGCCAGCGTGAGGGCGACCAGCATCACGCCCTCCCGAGGTGCTCGGCCAACAGGCGCCGGAACTCGTCCGGGTGCTCCAGGTGCGGGCTGTGGCCGCAGTCGGGGAGCACGACCTCGCGGTACGGGCCGTACCGCTCCAGGACCGCTCTGGTCTGGCTCACCATCGGCTGGGCCGGCGTGCCGGGGGAGCCGGGCACCACACCGAGCGCGCCCAGGTGGGCCAGGTCGAACAGGGACGTGTCGGAGACGATCACGTCGTCGGCGCCCCTGATCCACAGGATCGGCGGCTTGGGGTCGATCTCGTGCAGGTCGTCGAGGCGGAAGTGGGTGGGGGCGATCGCGTTGAGCACGCCGTGCTTGCCGGGGGCCACGTGCGGCCAGGTGCCGGAGGTGGCCGCGTCGCCGGGGTAGTGGGCCTCGCCCACCTGAGTGGTGAGCATGGACCGGAGGTAGAAGTCCTCGTCGGGGACGTCACGGTTCTTCACGTAGGCCGACCGGAAGACGTTGCGCGGGGACGTGGGGGATTCGTCTGACATGTCGCCCGCCTTCAGGCGGGCCACGAAGTCCGGGTTCGCGGCCCCGGCTCCCGAGCCCGTGCCGTCGGGGTGGCTCAGCCGGCCCTCAGAGCCCTCCGTGCCGCCGAAGCCGTACGGGGAGATGGGATTGACCAGGGTGACGCTCCCGACGACTGCCGGGCGGTCGCGCAGCGCCTGCAGGACCACGCCGCCGCCCAGGCTCCAGCCGACGAGGTGGACCCCGTCCAGGCCCAGCTCCTCGATCAGCTCCAGCACGTCGTCGGAGTAGTCGCGCAGGCCCCGCGTGGCGTCCACCGGCTCGGGGTCGGTCTCGCCGAAGCCGCGCAGATCGACCGCGAGCGGCCGGCAGCCCTCCGGCAGCGCCGCCATGCTGTCGCGCCAGAAGGCGGCCGAGGAGACGTTGCCGTGCACGAACAGCACGGGCTCGCCGACGTCCCTGCCCTCGACGGTCAGGACGTTCTGGGTGAGTCTCCGCGTGGTGACCTTCATCGGGCGTGGATCCTTTCAGCCAGGTCGCGGCCCTGGGTCTCGCGTGCGGCGTAGACCGCGGCCAGGGTGAGCAGCGCTGCCAGACCAAGGTAGACGGAGATGGGCACGCTGCTCGAGAAGCGCTGCAGCAGGGCGACCGCGATGATGGGGGCCAGCGCGCCCGCCACGATCGCCGACAGCTGCGCCCCGATCGACACGCCGGTGTAGCGCATCCTGGTGCCGAACAGCTCGGAGAAGAAGGCCGCCTGCGGGCCGTACATCATGCCGTGGAAGAGCAGGCCGACCGTGACGGCGAGGGTGATCGCCAGGAAGTTGCCCGTGTCGACGAGCGGGAAGAAGGCGAAGATCCACACTCCGATGCCGGCGGCGCCCGCCAGGTAGATCGGGCGGCGGCCGACGCGGTCGGACAGCGCGCCCCACATCGGGATCGTGACGAAGTGGATCCCGGAGGCGATCAGCACCGCGTTCAGCACCGTCGAGTTGGGGATGCCGTTCGTCTTGGCGTAGGTGATGACGAAGACGGTCAGCAGGTAGAAGGAGATGTTCTCGGCCAGGCGCGCGCCGATCGCGGTGATCACGTCCTTCCAGTGGTCGCGGAGCACGCCGACGATCGGCGCCCGCTCCTCCGGCGGGGCCTGCTGGAACACCGGCGACTCGCTGATCGACAGCCGGATCCACAGGCCGATCAGCACCAGCACGCCCGACAGCAGGAACGGCACCCGCCAGCCCCACGACAGGAACGCCTCGTCCGGCTGCCAGGCGGCCAGCGCCGCCAGCACGCCGGTGGCCAGCAGATTCCCGCCGGGAGCGCCGGCCTGCGGCCAGGACGCCCAGAAGCCGCGCCGGCCGTTGTCGCCGTGCTCGGAGACGATCAGCACCGCGCCGCCCCACTCGCCGCCCAGCGCGAAGCCCTGCACCAGCCGGAGCGCCGTCAGCAGCAGCGCCGCGGCCGGGCCGAGGGTCTCGTACGTCGGCAGGCAGCCGATGAGGAACGTGGCGGCGCCCATCAGCAGCAGGCTGACGACCAGCAGCGTCTTGCGGCCCACGCGGTCGCCGAAGTGGCCGAAGACCAGGCCGCCGAGCGGGCGGGCGACGAATCCGACGGCGTAGGTGAGGAACGACAGCAGTGTGCCGGTCAGCGGGTCGGACTCGGGGAAGAAGAGCTTGTTGAACACGAGGGCGGCTGCCGAGCCGTACAGGAAGAAGTCGTACCACTCGATGGTGGTGCCGATCAGGCTCGCGGCGACGATCTTCTTGATGGAAGTGGCCATGCCGGTCACGCTAAAGAGTGACCGGCATCACTCATATGGAGTCGGGGCCCACAGTCTGTGGTGTGGATGTGTGGCCGAGCCGGTGCAGGCGCAGCGCCAGCTGGATCTCCAGCGCCCGCTCCGGCTCCAGCCAGCCGTCGCCGAGCAGCTTGCCGATGCGGTCGAGGCGCTGCGTGACGGTGTTGACGTGGATGTGCATGGCCTCGGCCGTACGGGAGGGCGAGCCGCCGGTGCCGAAGTACGCCGACAGCGTGTCGGCCAGGGCGGTGCCCCGGCGCGCGTCGTAGTCGATCACCGCGCCGAGCACCCGGTCGACGAAGCCGCCCACGTCGCGGCCGTCGCCCACGAGCAGCCCGACGAAGCCCAGCTCCGCCGCGCTCGCGCCGTCACCGGCCCGCCCGAGAGCGATCAGCGCCTCGGCGCACCGCCGCGCCTCCTGGTAGGCGGCGGCCACACTGCCGTCATCGGCGCCGCCCACGCCCGCCTCCGCCCAGTGTCCGCCCTCCACCGCCTGACCCGTTCCCACGCCTCCGACCGGGTGCCCCGGCCTCGCACCGCGGCCCGTTACCGCGCCGCCTGCCGCGTGCCCCGGACTAGCGGCGCGGCCCGTTCCCAGGCCGCCTGCCGCGTGCCCCGGTCCTGCGCCGCGGCCCGTTCCCAGGCCCTCTGCCGCGTGCCCCGGTCCTGCGCGTCCTGCTGCCCGGCCGATGCCTGTGGTCGGCGTGGTGGATCTCAAACCGCTCGCGTCCGCTCTGGCCGCGCCCGCCGTCGCCGGAGCGCCGAGTGAGGCGCTGAGCTCGGCCGCCACCCGCTGCGCGATGGCGCCCGCGTTGTCGCCCGGCAGCAGCAGCACCACCTCGCCCGCCCGGCCGGCGGCGAGCCCGTGCCGCAGCGCGGCCTGCGACGACGCCCAGAATGCGGCCCGCTCCCGCTGCCCGTCGTGCCGCGCCACCACGACGACGTGCGGCGCGCCGAGGTCGACCCCGAGCCGGCGCGCCCGATCGGCGAGCCCGGGAGAGTCCGGCCGGGAGATCAGGTCGTCGAGCAGCTCGCCCCTCACCCGCCCCTCGGCCTCCGCCACGCTCCTGCGGAACAGCAGCAGCAACGCGCACACCAGCGCTGCCCGCTCCAGGATCCGCTCGTCGGCGTCGTCGCTGCGCAGGATGAGCGTGCACAGCGGCTCCCCGCCGACGTCCACGGACGCGATCAGCAGATCGCCCCGGCGCACGGTGCGCCCCAGCGCCCTGGACGCCTGCGCCGCCTCGAACACCCCCGAGTCGAGCTCGCCCACGTCGCCCGTGAGCGGCCGCCCCAGGTCGTCGAGCACGGCCAGCGACCCGCCCAGCACGTCGGTCACCACGGCCGCGACGTCCTCGATCCCTCCGCCGCGCAGCACCAGAGACGTCATCCGGTCGTGGGCCAGCGCCGCCCGCTCCACCGCCTCCCCGTGCTCCCTGGCCGTCTTGTGGGCCTGGGACAGCTCCTCCAGCGCGTTCCTGGTCTCCTGCAGCAGGCGGGCGTTGTCGATCGCCACCGCGGCGTGCGCGGCCAGGCTGGCCAGCAGCGACACCTCCTCCTGGTGGAACGGCCTGGCGCTGCGGTTGGCCGCCATCAGCACGCCGATCACCCGCTTGCCGAGCCGCAGCGGCACGCCGAGGATCGCGACCAGGCCCTCCTCCTTGACGGCCACGTCGATGTGCTGCTCGTGCCGGAAGCGGTCGTCGGCGAAGTAGTCGGCCGTCGAGTACGGCGTCGCCGTCAGCGCCACCAGGCCGCCCAGCCCCGCCCCCAAGGCCAGCCGCAGCGCACGGAACTTGGCCGAGATCGACCCGTCGGTGACCCGCATGTACGTGTCGCCCCGCTCGGGGTCGTGCAGCGTCATGTAGGCCACGTCGGTCGCCAGCAGCTGTCTGGCCCGATGCACGATGGCCTCCAGCACGGCGTCCAGGTCGCGCAACGCCGCCAGGTCGCCCGCGGTGTCGTACAGCGCCGACAGCTCCGCCTCGCGCCTGGCCCGCCGCTTGAGCAGGGCCCGCACCTTCAACGCCTCGACCTTGGCCTGCTCCAGCTCCTCGATCTCGGCCGGATCGGCGCCCCGCGCCCTGGCCTCGATGATCGGCCCCTCGAACTCGACCGCCGACGCCTCCCTGGCCAGCAGCTCCAGGTAGCGCGTGCTCATGGCCTCACTCCGTTCGGCGGCCCGGTCGCCACACGCCGCCGCCCTCCCCCGTCGCTCCTTCGTCGCTCCTCCTCCATGCGACGGCACTCCCTCGCGTGGTCATCTAGCGCGCCGTCCAGCCGCCGTCGACCGGCAGCGACACGCCGGTGATGAACGAGCCGGCCGGCCCGCACAGGTAGGCGACCAGCTCGGCCACCTCCATCGGCTCGATGAGCCGCTTGATCGCGGCGGGCTGCAGCATGATGCTCCCGACGACCTCGTCCGGGTCGATGCCGTGCACTTTGGCCTGGTCGGCGATCTGCGCCTCGACCAGCCCGGTCCGCACATACGCGGGGCATACGCAGGTCGAGGTCACCCCGTGGGGCGCCCCTTCCAGCGCCAGGGCCTTGGAGAAGCCCTCCAGCGCGTGCTTGGCCGCCGTGTACGCCGACTTGAACGGCGAGGCCCGCAGCCCGTGCACGGACGAGATGTTCACGAACCTTCCCCAGCCCCTGGCGTACATGCCGGGCAGCACCCGCCGCGCGATCAGGAACGGCGCCTCCACCATGACCCGCAGCATCGTGGCGAACACCTCGGGCGGGAACTCCTCGATCGGCGCGACGTGCTGGAACCCCGCGTTGTTCACGACGATGTCGACGGGTTCGTCGGGCAGTGCGGCCACGAACCCGGGATCGCTCAGATCGGCCACCACGGCCGTGCCGCCCAGCTCGGCGGCCACCTTCTCGGCGGGCTCGGCCCGTAGGTCGACGACCAGCACCCTGGCCCCGGCCGCGGCCAGCCGGCGGGCGCAGGCCGCCCCGATGCCGGCTCCCGCCCCCGTCACCAGCGCGGTCCGCCCAGTCAGCTCCTTCGCCATACACCGAACCCTAGGCGGTCGCCGCGCCGGGACGCATGGGTGCCGACGACATAGATCGGTGCTTCGCTATGTGGATCAACGAGTCTGCTATCTTTGGACACATGATCGCGTATTCGCTTCAGTGGTGGCCCGCCTCCTAGGGCGGACCTCCCAGCGCATACGCACACCGGCCGCCTCGACGAGGCGGCCGTCGGTATCCGCACGCGCCCCCGTCGAGCTCTGATGAAAGGGGCGCTCCTCGTGACCGACGACACCATCACCACGACCTGGGCCGAGCTCCTCAGCCTGCTCCTCGACGGCGTGTCGCTCACCTCCCGCCAGACCGCCTGGGCCATGGAACAGATCATGTCGGGAGAGGCGACGAACGCCCAGATCGCCGCGTTCGCCGTCGCCCTGCGCGCCAAGGGCGAGACCGTGGAGGAGGTGTCCGGGCTGGCCGACGGCATGCTGTCCAGATCCGCCGCGATCCGGGTCTCCGGCGATCCCGTCGACCTCGTCGGCACCGGCGGCGACCAGGCCAACACCGTGAACATCTCCACGATGGCCGCCATCGTGGCCGCCGCCGTGGGCGTGAAGGTCGTCAAGCACGGCGGCCGGGCCGCCTCCTCCCGGGCGGGCGCCGCCGACGTGCTGGAGGAACTGGGCGTGGTCATCGACCTTCCGCCCGCCGCGGTCGTGGACATCGCCGACGAGATCGGCATCACGTTCTGCTTCGCGCCGGCGTTCAACCCGGCGTTGCGGCGGACCGCGGGGCCGCGCCGCGAGCTGGGCGTCCCCACGGTCTTCAACTTCCTCGGCCCGCTCACCAACCCGGCCCTGCCCCCGGCGCAGGCCGTGGGCGTCTTCCATCCGGGGCTGGCGCCCATCATCGCGGGCGTCCTGGCCGAGCGCGGCGGCTCCTCGCTGGTCTTCCGCGGCGACGACGGGCTCGACGAGCTGACGACCTGCGGCACCTCGACGATCTGGGTCGTACGCCGTGGCACCGTCACGCGCACCTCCTTCGACCCCGCCGACCTGTCGATCCCGCGTGCCCGCCCCGACGACCTGCGCGGCGGCGACGCGCGTGACAACGCCGCCGTGGCGCGGACCGTCCTGGCGGGCGAGCGGGGCCCGGTACGCGACATCGTGCTCCTGAACGCCGCCGCCGCCGTCGTGGCCGCCGAGGGCACGCCGCTCGCGGACGAGCTCACGCCCGCCCTGGCCGGCGCCTACAAGCGCGCCGCCGACGCCGTGGACTCCGGCGCCGCCCTGTCCCTGCTCACCCGCTGGGGGCACGCCACGCGGTCGCTGCGCGGCTAGGCCCGTTTCCGCACGTGCCCGCTTCGTCCCACTCAGCGCCATGGGTGCCCGGTGCCCTTCGACTTCCTCTCCAGAAGGGACCCCGCCGAAGTGCGGGGGAGTCGTGGGGACGCGCGGAAAGCGGGGCTATGGGCGCGTCATCGAGAGCACGTCGAGTGCGGCGTCGAGCTGGTCCTCGGTCAGGGTGCCCGCGGCCACGTGGCCGCGCTCGATGACGACCTCGCGGATGGTCTTGCGCTCGGCGAGGGCCTGCTTGGCGATCCTGGCGGCCTCCTCGTAGCCGACGTACTTGTTCAGCGGCGTGACGATCGACGGGGACGACTCGGCGTACTCGCGCAGGCGCTCCTTGTTCGCCGTGATGCCGGTGACGCACCGGTCGGCGAGCAGGCGCGAGACGTTGGCCAGCAGCCTGATGGACTCCAGGATGTTGCGCGCGATGAGCGGCAGCTGCACGTTCAGCTCGAAGCTGCCGGACGCGCCCGCGAACGTGATCGCCGCGTCGTTGCCGATGACCTGGGCCGCGACCATGGCCGTGGCCTCGGGGATCACCGGGTTGACCTTGCCGGGCATGATGGACGAGCCGGGCTGCAGGTCGGGCAGGTTGATCTCGCCGAGGCCCGCCCGCGGGCCCGACCCCATCCAGCGGAGATCGTTGGCGATCTTGTTCAGCGCCACGGCCACGACCTTGAGTTGCCCGGACAGCTCGACGATGGAGTCCTGCGCGCTCTGCGCCTCGAAATGGTCGGGCGCCTCGACGAACTTGATGCCGGTCGCCTCGCTGAGCTTGGCGACGGCCATCTCGGCGAAGCCCGGCGGCGTGTTGATGCCGGTGCCGACGGCGGTGCCGCCGAGCGGCAGCTCCACCACGTGGACGAGCGCGCTCTTGACCCGGTTGACTCCGTGCTCGACCTGCGAGGCGTACCCGCCGAACTCCTGGCCGAGCGTGACGGGAGTGGCGTCCATCAGGTGGGTGCGTCCCGACTTGACGACCGTGTCGAACTCCATCGCCTTGGCGCGCAACGCGGTCGCCAGGTGCTGCAGTGACGGCACCAGGTGGTAGATGACCTCGGTGGCGGCGGCCACGTGAATCGAGGTGGGGAAGACGTCGTTGGACGACTGCGAGGCGTTGACGTGGTCGTTGGGGTGGACCGGCCGGCCGAGCCGCTCCTCGGCCAGCGTGGCGATGACCTCGTTGGCGTTCATGTTGGACGAGGTGCCCGAGCCAGTCTGGAACACGTCGATGGGGAACTGGTCGTCGTGCTCGTTGTCGGCCACGTCGGCGGCGGCCTGCGCGATGGCCTCGGCCATGTCCTTGTCGATCACGCCCAGCTCGCCGTTGACCTCGGCGGCGACCGCCTTGATCAGGCCCAGCGCGGCGATGTGGGACGGCTCGAGCGGCCGTCCGGAGATAGGGAAGTTCTCCACTGCCCGCTGGGTCTGCGCGCGCCACCTCGCACCGGCGGGCACGCGTACCTCGCCCATCGAGTCATGTTCTATTCTGAACTCGCTCATGACTTCCAGTCTGAACCACGGCCTCCGATGATCAGCGGGTGGTCGTCCGGCTGGATGATGGCCAGAGGTCGTCAGCTGGAGAAGAGCGCCACGATGAGCACGGCGATCACCACGGCGGCCGCGGCGGCCACCGCCATGAGCACCAGCATGCCGTTGCGGTTCCCCTCAGGCTTCTGCTCCGGCTGCCCGGCGATGGCGAACAGATCCGTCCCGAGCCCCTTGCCCTCGTGGACACCCTGCTGGCCCGGCTGGCCGGGCTGTTGAGCGCCCGGTGGCATGGCCTGCTGCTGCGGCATCCCGTGCTGCTGGTGCGGCATGGGCTGCTGCTGTTGGGCGGGGGGTGTGGGCAGCGGATAGACCTGCTGGCCAGGGGAGCCGCTCGGTGGCGTCTGGATGCGCATCGTGGTGATGGCGCCCTCGTCACCGGGCTGCTGCGGCGGCCGGTTCTGCTCCGGCGCCCCGGGGAAGGGCCCCTTGGGACGTGCGATGCTCACCGTCCGGTCGGGATCGTAGCCCTCCTCGGCCCCTGGATCGCCCGCCTGGCCCGGCCCACCTGCCTGCGGCAAGGGCGCGGTGCCCTGCTCGGCGAACCGGGCTCCCTGCGCCGCCTGCCCGGCGCCCGGCCTGCCTTGTCCCGCCCCGCCCGGTGCGCCGGGGCCGCGTCCGGCCGCGCCAGCGCCCATCGAGGGCGGCTGCTGTCCCTGCGGCGGGAGCCCGGGCGCGTTCTGCGGCGTGGTGGGCGCATTCGCCCCACGCATCGGCCCGTGCGGTCCCGACCCCTGTCTGTGGCCCTGCGGTCCCGACCCCGGTCCGGGTCCCTGCGGTCCTGACCCAGATCCGGGTCGCTGCGGTCCTGACCCGGGTCCGTGGCCCTGTGGCCCTGAGCCAGGTCCCTGCCCCGCTCCTCCAGGCATCTGAGGCCCGGATCCCGGCCCCTGTGCCGGGCGCTGAGACCCGGATCCCGGCCCCTGCATCGGTCCCTGCGGCCCGGGCACCGGCCGCTGCCCCGGCCCGCCCGTGCCGGGTCCCCCAACCCCTGGCGTGCCGGGCCCGCCCGCACCCGGTCCTCCGCGTCCTGCGGGCCCCTGAGCGGGCCCGCCAGGGCCGTGGCCGCCCGGCCCGACCGGACCGCCCGGTCCGGGCATTCCAGGCCCGCCAGGGCCGTGTCCAGGTCCGCCCGCGGGCCCCTGCGCTACCGGCCCGCCCGGTCCTCCTTGGGCTCCAGGGCCGCCGGGTCCCTGCGGGGCGGGGGTTTTCGGGGCGGCGAACGGGTCGGGCAAATCTGCCTCCTGCGCCATAAGAGCCTCGGCCGTGAGCACCGGCATCTCGCTCGTCGGGGTGTCGGCGACCATGCGCAGCAGGGTCTCCGCCTTGGCAGCGTTCAGCCGCTGCCGGTAGTCCTTGTTGAGCAGCCCGTTCAGCACGGGCCGCAGCTGCCCCGCCTGCGTGGGCGGGTCGGCGCTCTCGGTGAGCAGCGCCGCCAGCGTCTCGGCGATCGTGGACCGCTCGTACGCCGGCCGCCCCTCGACGGCGAAGTACAGCGTCGCCCCGAGAGACCAGATGTCCGACTCCGGGCCGGTGTACTCACCCCTGGCACGTTCCGGAGCCGTGTAGCCGGGGGAGCCGATCACCATGCCCGTCTTGGTCAGCCGCGAGTCGCCTTCGGCCTTGGCGATGCCGAAGTCGGTCAGCACCACGCGCCCGCTCTCGGTGATGAGCACGTTGCCCGGCTTGACGTCGCGGTGAGTGATGCCGCGCGAGTGCGCGGCCCGCAGGGCGCCGAGCAGGTCGACGCCGATCTCCGCCACGAGCCGCGGCGGCAGCGGCCCCTCCTCCTCGATGACCTGCTCCAGCGAGCGTCCCTCGATGAGCTCCATGATGATCCACGGACTGCCCTCGTGGATCAGCACGTCGTGGATGGAGGCCACGGACGGGTGGTTGATCCGCGAGGCGATGCGGCCTTCGCGGACCATGCGTTCGCGCAGCTCGGCCCGCTGTTCCTCGGTGAGTCCCGGGTCCTGGCGGATTTCCTTGACCGCCACCTCGCGCCCGAGCGCGCGGTCGCGAGCGCGCCACACGGTGCCCATGGTCCCCCGGCCGAGGGGGGCGATGAGCTCGTAGCGCTCCGCGAGCAGGCGTGTCTGCTGTTCCGGCATGAGAAGAAGATATCGATTCTCGCTTGGGAAGTGCTTTACCCTCGCTTGCGAAGTTCTCTTGGCCAGAACCGCCGAGGAAGGCACAACTTTATCACCGTCGCTTTGAAGCGGGCATATGCGGACGGCGTGGGGCGGGGTTCAACGCGCTTCCTGTGTACGCCCTCGCCGGGTTTGCGTTCTTGCCGGGGCGCGGGCACGGACATGCCCGTGGTGACGTCGGCTCGGTGCAGCCCGCGGTGCGCGGGCCTGCGTGTGAAAGACGGGGGCGTGATCACCGGCCCGGAACGTGCGGGTTTGCGCGGGGTCAGCGGCTCCTCGGCGGAGCCGCCCGCGGCCACCCTGGCCAGCATGAGCGAGGCGCGTACGGAGTCGAGCCTGGTCTGCGGGTCGATCCTGAGCAGCGCGTCGAGGACAGGGGCGAGCGGGCCCGCCTTGGTCATCGGGATCGGCTCGCCGCTGGTCAGCGCCGCCAGCGCGGCGGCGGCCGTACGGCGGCCGTGCAGCCCCTTGCCCTCGACGGCGGTGTAGAGGGTCGCCCCGAGCGACCACAGATCGCCCGCGGGGCTGGCCTTCGAGCCGAGCACCCGCTCGGGGGCGATGTAACCCGCGGACCCCAGGACGATGCCCGCTTGGGTAATGGAAACCTCACCTTCGAGCGCGGCCAGTCCGAAGTCGGTGAGCACCGCGCGGTCCTCGGTCACCAGCACGTTGCTCGGCTTGACGTCGCGGTGCAGGATGCCCTTGGCGTGCACGGCCCGCAGCGCGCCGAGGATCTGCCGGCCTATCTCGGCGACCCGGCGCGGCTCGAGCGCGCCCTCCTCCTGGATGAGCTGCTCCAGTGACTTGGCGCGGAGCAGCTCCATGACGATCCACGGCCGGTCGTCCTCGGTGACCACGTCGAAGACCGTGATGACGGACGGATGCGCGACCATCGCGGTCGCGCGGCCCTCGCGCTCGGTGCGCGCGCACAGCTCGGCACGCAGCTCCTCGTCGAGCACGGCGGGCAACCGCACTTCCTTGACCGCCACGTAGCGGTTGAGCAGCTCGTCATGCGCCCGCCAAACGGTGCCCATGCCGCCGCGACCGACCGGCTCCACAAGCCGATAGCGCGCGGCGAGTAGGTATCCGGAGGGCGCACGCATGCCTGGCAGCTTACCTATTTGTGTAAACCGACCAGTAGAGGCGCGGCCGATAATTTGTTGCGAACTTAAGTCAACCCGCCTGACTCGTCACGTCAGCAAACCTCCCGCCCCACATCGGTCCAGTTGATGTGGGCCATAGTTTCCCGGGCGCACGTTGCGATAGTCGCCTTCTC
Source organism: Nonomuraea sp. SYSU D8015 (assembly GCF_008065375.1). Lineage (GTDB taxonomy): Bacteria > Actinomycetota > Actinomycetes > Streptosporangiales > Streptosporangiaceae > Nonomuraea. The sequence goes on along the minus strand of NZ_VJYI01000008.1, from coordinate 239,556 downwards.
GGCCCCGCAGCCGGCTTGGACTGTCCAGTGTGCGGGTGACTTTCCGCCGCCGTCCCGTCCGGGTGTGCGAGGCGATCTCACAGGCCGCGTCGACGCTCACGTGCCCCCGTGACGCCGAGGCCCGGATGAGCGTCCGCGTTTCCGCAGGTCACCAGGGGTGTATCGGCCGGCACACACGCGCCGCGAGGAAATGTGCATGATGCCTGGTAGGGGCTTTCACGCGGACGGCAAGCCGACTGACAGGGAACCTCGGGGGCCCGTCAGCGAGTTGTAAGGGTGTCGTAAGGGGGCGGGGGCATGGTAGAGCCAAGAACAGAAGGCGATCACCCGGAGACGGCCGAAAGTGTCAGTGTCGAACGTCACACTGGGAGTACGCCAAGAGAGTTCGACAACTAACGACAGGCCATTGAAGGACGTGATGAAGATGCGCCAGACACAGGTTCGCCGCCGGCCGAGGAAGCCGAGCGGAGCCGCGCTGGACCTTCGCACGCCATCGGGGCGCAAGCTGCCCTTTTGACAAGCCGGAACCAGGAGCGTCATCTGAGAGGTGCGCGATGTGCAGTCACTACCCCCCTTGTCCCAGCGCCGACTCGCCCAACCGTGAGGCGTCGCACGTGATCTCGGCCCACCCCGACCAGGGCTGGAGCCTGCTGTGCAACGGTGTCGTGCTGTTCGAGGACACCGGTCTGCTGCTGCCCGACGGCACCGTCGTGGCCCCCCACCGGGCGCCGATGCAACTGGCCGCCTAGCAATCCCTCAGCTCATCCGATCCCCGACCCTCACCCGACGCCGGTGCCGAGCGGCGCGAACGACCACCCGGCACCCCATGGCATCGGCATCCCCTCAGCGGCGCCCGATCGTCAGCACCGGCCCCGTGCGATCGGTGAAGAAGTCGTCGCCCTTGTCGTCGACGACGATGAACGCCGGGAAGTCCACCACCTCGATCTTCCACACCGCTTCCATCCCGAGTTCGGGATACTCCAGGACCTCCACCTTCTTGATGCAGTCCTGCGCCAGCCTGGCCGCCGGACCGCCGATGGAGCCCAGGTAGAAGCCGCCGTACTTCTGGCAGGCCTCCGTCACCTGCTTCGACCTGTTGCCCTTGGCCAGCATCACCATCGAGCCGCCGGCCGCCTGGAAGCGCTCGACGTACGAGTCCATCCGCCCGGCCGTCGTGGGCCCGAACGAGCCGGAGGCGTAGCCCTCGGGCGTCTTGGCCGGACCCGCGTAGTAGACCGCGTGGTCCTTCATGTACTGAGGCATCTCGCCGCCGTTGTCGAGAAGTTCGGCGATCTTCGCGTGGGCGATGTCGCGGGCGACCACGAGCGGGCCGGTGAGGGACAGCCGGGTCTTGACCGGATATTTCGTGAGCTCGGCGAGGATCTCCTGCATCGGGCGGTTGAGGTCGATGTGGACGACGTCGTCCGACAGGTGCTCGTCGGTCGTCTCCGGCAGGAACCGCGCCGGATCCGTCTCCAGCTGCTCCAGGAACACGCCCTCCGGCGTGATCTTCGCCAGCGCCTGGCGGTCGGCCGAGCACGACACGGCGATGGCCACCGGGCACGAGGCCCCGTGCCGGGGCAGGCGGATGACGCGGACGTCGTGGCAAAAGTATTTGCCGCCGAACTGCGCCCCGATGCCGAGCTTCTGGGTGAGCTCGAAGACCTTCTGCTCCATCTCCAGGTCGCGGAAGCCGTGCCCGGACGGCGAGCCCTCGGTGGGGATCGAGTCGAGGTAGCGGGCGCTGGCGTATTTGGCGGTCTTGAGCGCGTACTCGGCGGAGGTGCCGCCCACGACGACGGCCAGGTGGTACGGCGGGCAGGCCGCGGTGCCCAGCGAGCGGATCTTCTCCTCCAGGAAGGCCATCATGCGCTTCTCGTTGAGCACGGCCTTCGTCTCCTGGTACAGGAACGACTTGTTGGCCGAGCCGCCGCCCTTGGCCATGAACAGCAGTTTGTACTCGTCCGGGTGGCCGTGCGGGTCCTCGGCGTACAGCTCGATCTGGGCGGGCAGGTTGTTGCCCGTGTTCTTCTCCTCCCACATGGTGAGCGGGGCCATCTGGGAGTAGCGCAGGTTGAGGCGGGTGTAGGCGTCGTACACGCCGTGGGCGATGTGCTCGGCGTCGCGCCCGTCGGTCAGCACGTGGCGGCCGCGCTTGCCCATGACGATGGCGGTGCCGGTGTCCTGGCACATCGGCAGCACGCCGCCGGCCGAGATGGAGGCGTTCTTCAGCAGGTCGAGCGCCACGAACCGGTCGTTGCCGCTGGACTCGGGGTCATCGACGATCTTCCTGAGCTGGGCGAGGTGGGACGCCCGAAGGTAGTGGGAGATGTCGTGGATGGCCGTCTCGGTGAGCAGCCGCAACGCCTCCGGCTCGACCTCGAGGAACGTACGCCCAGCCGCCTCGACCTTCCGCACCCCCTCCGTCGTGATCAGCCGATATTCCGTCTCATCGGCTCCCAGCGGCAGCAGGTCGGTGTAGTCGAACTCGCCCATGTCCATCCTTTCGATTTCCCTAGAGATTACGCGCCCGCACTGCCGCCTCAGTGCCGGCCGACGACCAGTTGGCGTGGAGCGCACCGGCGGTGAAGTCGTCGAGGGGATAGAACAACTCGATCGCCAGCTCCGACAGCGTGACATCGGCCGGCGCCCCGAACGTCGCCATGGTGCTGAACATCGCGAGCTCGCCGAACGGGGTGCGGATCCTCAACGGCACCTGGATCGGGGAGGACAGGTGCTCGGAGGGTACGTCCTCGTCCTGCGGCGCGGGGTAGGCCGACACTTCCTGGAAGAGCGCGCGCAGCTCGGCGTCGCCGGTGGCGTGGACCTGGCGCTGGAGTCGTTCGAGGAACAACGTCCTGACCTCGCCGAGGTTGGCCAGCCGCGAGGCCAGCCCGTCGGGGTGCAACGCCAGACGGAACACGTTCGGCCGCGGCTGCAGCAGGTGCGGCGGAATGCCCTCCATGAGCACGTCCATGGCGCGGTTGCCCAGCAGCACGTTCCACAGGCGATCGACCACCACGGCAGGGTAGGGCTCGTGCGCCGTCAGCATGGTGTCCAGGGCGGAGCGGATCGACGCCATGTAGCCGTCGTCAAGGCTGCTCTCCCGGTACGCGGGGGCGTAGTCGGCCGCCATGAGCAGCGTGTTGCGCTCGCGCAGGGGGATGTCCAGCGCGGCCGACAGGCGCAGCAGCATCGCCCGGCTCGGCCGCGCGCGACCGGTCTCCATGTAGGACAGGTGCCGCGCGGACGTGTCCGCCAGGTTGGCGAGATCGAGTTGGCTGAGCCGGCGCCGCTGCCGCCACTCCCTGAGCAGGCCCCCCACACGAGACGGACGTTGCAGATCCATGCCGAGGAGGATAAACGGCCACGAGCTTGCCGCTTGCATGACTTCGGAGGTTATTGAGGCCATTACCCGGCCGGTGACATGGTGCTGCTCCGGGGCCGGTCAGGCCCCCGTTCACCAGGAAGAACGAAGGAGAGCCGTCATGAACACCCCGACCCCACGCGTCCGGCGCCCGGTCGCGGACGGCAACGGATCGGACCTGTTGCGCCGGATCCTGCGGATCGACGGATGGAGCACCGCCGTCTTCGGCGTGGTCATGCTGGCCCTCGCCCAGCCGCTCAGCGGTCCGCTCGGCCTGCCGACGGCCTGGTCGATCCCGTTCGGTGTCGCCATGCTGGGCGGGGCGGTCGCCCTCGTCCTGATCGCCGGCTACCCGCGGATCCCGGCGCGTCATGTCGCCTTCGTGGTCGCGGGCAACGGACTGTCGGGTGTGGCGCTGGTGGCCCTGGCGTTCGCGGATGTGATCCCGCTCACCGGCTTGGGAGTCGCCTTCATGCTGGTCGGAGCACTGGTGGTGGCGGTCTACGCGGGACTGGAGCTCATCGGCCTGCGGCGCTCGCGTGACAGTCTGGCGGGATTGAGTCGTTGAACAGGGCCGGGCCGGTCGGCTTGCGGCGAGGTACGGCCCTTCAGCTGATGGCGCGGACGGAGCGGCGAGGTTGGCTCAGCCCTTGGGACGCTGCTGGAGGAGGGCGGCCAGCTCGGCGAGCTCCGGCCAGTCGGCCGTGCCCGTGATCACCAGGGTCACGTCGGGCAGGATGCGGACCAGCGTGCGCTGGTTCTTGTCCTCGCGGTAGCGCTTCTCCCACGTCACCTCGCCGACCTGCTGCGTGCCGACGGCTTTGTCGGAGTTGGCCATGCGGCTGGCGAAGCCGGCGGCCGGCTGCTCGTTGCTCTGCACGAACATCGCGTGCTCACGCTCGGCCGTGGCGTAGCCGAGGTAGAGGACCTGGGCGCCGTTCTCGCCCTTGGCGATCCTGTTGCTGTTGGGCACCCAGCCGGGCGGGTCCTGTCGCGGGGCCCACACGCCGTAGGGCACCGAGTGGCCGAAGTTGGCGACCGTGATCGAGTAGTCGCGCCGCGGGATGTGCTCGTCGCGGCCCTGCGGGGCGACCAGCAGGAACAGGCCGGCCCCCGCGAGGCAGACGAAGAGCGCTACCACGTAGCCGTAGAAACCTTGGGTGAACCCTCGCACAGTTCGCGAGGTTACCCGCTGGAGGAGGCGGTCGCCGACGCGGCCGGGCGGATCTGGCCGATGATGACGAGGACCTCCTCGGCCAGGGCGCGGTCGCCGGTGCGGACGACCTCGGACACGGCCGCGGCCAGCGCGCCGGTGATGACCACGGCCAGCGCGGGCTGGTCCTCGAACAGCGCCGCGTTGAGCTGCGCCCACTTGCGCAGCCGGTCGCGCATGACCACGTCGAAGCCGGGCGGGCCGTCGCCGCGCAGGAACAGCGCGGCCACCTCGCGCTCCTCCAGGCAGCCGTCGAGGTAGGCGCGGGCGGCGCTGATGAAGACGCTCATCGGGTCGCTCTCGCCGGCGGCGCGGGCCGCCCTGGCCGCCTGCTTGGTCCGCTGCGACTGCCGGGCCTGCCACTCCTCGAACAATGTGAGGTAGAGGTCGGCCTTGCCGGAGAAATGGTGGTAGAGGCTGCCCACGCTGGCGTCGGCCCTCGCCACCACGTCGGTCACGCCCGCCTCGGCGAAGCCCTTCGAGACGAAGACCTCCCTGGCGGCGGCGAGCAGCGAGCTACGCGTCGCCGCACCTCGTTCGGACGTGCGCGGCTGGGCCACCACGTGTTCGACATCGCTCATTCGCCCTCCTCCACGGCGCGGCGCCATGCTCCATGGTGGAGGAAAGATCCTTGACGCGCACCCGTTCTGCGACATGCAGGCGCAACTCGAAGCTTACGAGCTCCGCGGGGCACAGCACTAAGCCGAGCCAGGCAGATTATCCCCCTCTGACCGGGAAGAGAACGGCAACTACGATCGAGAGAGTTGTCTACGAGGAGGCCAATGATGTCCGATTCGGTACCGGCGCCGCTCGCCACCGGCGAGCACGCCCCTGATCGAAATCTGGCGATGGAGCTCGTCCGGGTCACGGAGGCGGCGGCGATGGCCGCGGCCCGGTGGGTCGGCCGCGGGGACAAGAACGGCGCCGACGGCGCGGCGGTGAACGCCATGCGCCAGCTGATCAACACGGTCTCGATGAACGGCGTGGTGGTCATCGGCGAGGGCGAGAAGGACCACGCCCCGATGCTCTACAACGGCGAGCGCGTGGGCGACGGCAGCGGTCCGGACTGCGACGTGGCCGTGGACCCCATCGACGGCACCCGCCTCACCGCGATGGGCATGCCCGACGCGGTGTCGGTGATCGCGGTGAGCGAGCGCGGCTCGATGTACGACCCGTCGGCCGTGTTCTACATGGAGAAGCTGGTCACCGGCCCGGAGGCGGCCGACGTGGTGGACATCGAGGCCCCCGTGTCCGTCAACATCAACGCCGTCGCCAGGGCCAAGCACTGCTCGCCCTCCGACGTGACGGTGGTCGTGCTCGACCGGCCCAGGCACGAGCGGTTGGTCAAGGAGATCAGGGAGACGGGTGCGCGCATCAAGTTCATCACCGACGGCGACGTGGCGGGCGCGATCATGGCGGGCCGCGCGGGCACCGGCATCGACCTCATGCTGGGCATCGGCGGCACGCCGGAGGGCATCGTGGCGGCGTGCGCGCTCAAGTGCCTGGGCGGCGTGATCCAGGGCAAGCTGTGGCCGCGCGACGACGCCGAGCGGGGCCGCGCCCTCGACGCCGGTCACGACCTCGACCGGGTGCTCACCACCAACGACCTCGTCAGCTCCGACGACGTGTTCTTCGCGGCGACCGGCATCACGCACGGCGAGCTCATGCAGGGTGTACGGTTCCGCGCCGGCTCCGCGGTGACGCAGTCACTGGTGATGCGGGGCCGTTCCGGCACGATCCGCAAGATCGAGAGCGAGCACCAGCTGTGGAAGCTGCGCGCGTACAGCGCGATCAACTTCGACACGGCAGGCTGAGCAACGCGCCGCGCAGGGCGGGTCGGGCAGCTTCACCGGCGGCCGCCGCGGCCGTCTGAGCTCGGCGGCGTCAGCGGCGGCGCCTGCGGCGGGGCGGTTCCTTGACCTTGACCTCGCCGGCGAAGTTCGTGGTGCGCACCTCGACCACGGGCGCGCCCGGCTCGGTCGGTTGTTTGGTCAGGCGGACCGTCTTGCCCTTGGCGACCCTGATGACCTCCAGGTCCTCCGGCACGTGGATCTCCAGCCCGCCGAAGACCAGCGTGGCGTTGATGATGATCCGGTGGTTCTGCAGGATCGCGTCGCGGAGGTCCAGCTTGGTGGTGCCGAACATGGCCGTCACCGTGAGCTCGGCGGGCACCACCCAGCGTCCGCCGCGCTGCTCCTTCTTGAAGAACGCCGAGACGGGCCGGTCGTCCAGGTTGAGCGGCTGCTGGTCGGCCGGCAGGAGGTCGCCGGTGAGCTGGGCGAGCTCGCCCAGCGTGCGGGCGGAGTAGAGGACGCCGAGCCGCTCCTCCAGCTCGTCGAGGGTGAGCCGGCCGTCGGCGTGCGCGTCCTGGAGGACCTGCGCGATGCGCTCGCGGTCGGCGTCTGACGCGCGTAGCTCATGCGGCTGCGGCACGTCGCTCGCGGCGGGTGAGCGGCGGGCCGACACGATCTCCTCGGCCAGACGCTCTCCGACTTCCTGCAGCTTCGGCAACCAGGATCCCGCGCGTTCGTTCACACTTCTGACGATATCCGGCGCCCGCCGGAATCGCTCGTCCTGAATCGGCCACTCCTAGCGAATTCGCCCCAGCAGCCCGGCTATATCCTCCGCCAGCGCGTCGTTCACCTCGGCGTGGCGGTTGAGCAGGCGGTACCACATGGCGCCGAAGACGAGATCGACGGCCAGCTCCAGGTCCACGTCGGCGGGCAGGGCGCCGCGTTCGAGCACGGCGCGCAGCGCGCGCCGGCGCGGCCCGATGATCTTCGAGCGGAGCTCGGCGGCCAGCCCGGGGTCGGACTGGGCGTCCGCCATCAGCCCCACGACGACCTGACCCGCCACGCCGTTGGCCAGGTCGAACGTCTGCCGCAGGAACGCCACGAGATCGCCGTCGGGCGTGGGCGGGACCTCCTCGGCCATGATGTCCGTCAGGGCCTCGAGGAGCACCTGCGCCTTGGTCTGCCACCAGCGGTAGACGGTCTGGCGGCCGCTGCCCGCGGCCTGGGCGATGCCCTTCATGGTCACGTTCTGGTACCCGTCGCGGGCGCACAGGTCGAGCGCCGCCCTGAGGATCGCCCTGCGCGCCACCTCGCTGCGTGGTCTGCCTGCCATGATGCCTCACTTTACAAGGCATTGTGTCTCGTTTTATATTCGAGGCAAGATGTCTCGAATTGGGGGAAGCGTGAGGACGATCCTGATCACCGGGGCCACCGACGGCCTCGGCAAGGAGCTGGCCCGCAGGCTCGCGGCCGCGGGCGACCGCGTGATCGTGCACGGCCGCGACCCCGAGCGGGTGCGCCGGGCGCGCGAGCGGGCCGGAGGCCTGACGGAGGGGATCCTGGCCGATCTGTCCGAGCTGCGCCAGGTCGAGCGGATGGCCTCCGAGGTGCTGGACCGGTTCGACCGGCTCGACGTGCTGGTCAACAACGCCGGGGTCGGGGGCGGCAGGCCGTTCTCCGGGCGGCAGGAGAGCGCCGACGGCATCGAGCTCCGCTTCGCGGTCAACTACCTGGCCGGATACCACCTGACCCGGCGGCTGATCCCGCTGCTGGTCGCCTCGGCCCCGTCGCGCGTGGTCAATGTGGCCTCCGCGGGCCAGCAGGCCATCGACTTCGCCGACCCCATGCTGACCGAGGGGTACGGCCGCCAGCGGGCCTACAGCCAGAGCAAACTGGCACAGATCATGTTCACCTTCGACCTGGCGGAGGAGCTGGCGGGCACAGGCGTGACCGTCAACGCCCTGCACCCGGCGACGTTCATGAACACCTCGATGGTCCGCGAGGCCATGGTGCCGCCGATCAGCAGCGTCGGCCAGGGCGCCGAGGCCGTGCTCCGGCTGGTGGACGAGCTGGACGGCGTCACCGGGCGCTACTTCGACCAGCGGCGGGAGAGCCGGGCCGACGTGCAGGCGTACGACCTGGAGGCCAGGAAACGACTGCGCCACCTGAGCGACGACCTCGTTCGGCGCGCGCTCTCATGAAATTCTAGGAATCACCACGCACACTCTCCCTGTTGAACCAGACACAGGGAGGTGTACGTGCATCAGCCGGCGCGATGGGGACTCGGCGTGGCGGGCACGGGCGTCGCGGTGATCGCGGGCCTGGAGCTGTCGAGCCTCGACGAGATGAATCTGATCAGGCGGACCATCAGCGAGCACGGCCTCGGTCCTGACGGCTGGATCTTCGGGCTGGGCGTCGGCCTGCTCGCGGCCGGATCGGTGGCCATCGGGGTGTCGCTGGCACGCAAGAAGCTCGCCGGGCCCCTCGGCACCATTGCCCTCATGGGGTGGGCCGTGGGGCTGTTCCTGGCGGCCTGGTTCGAGAAGACCGACTGGTCCGTCGGGCCCAGCCTGGGCGGCACCATCCACCGGTGGGGCAGCATCGTGGCCTTCCTGTGCCTGCCGCTCGCCGCGGTGATCATCGCCCGGCCGTGGCGGCACCCGGAGCGGTCGCGTGCCACCCTCGTGGCCTTCGGGTTCGGGGTGTTCTCGGTGCTGTTCATCGTGGGCATGATCGTCATGATGTGGTTCGGGGCCCAGGACGGGATGCCGTGGTGGCGCGTCATGCCGCTCGGGCTGGTGGAGCGGGGGCTCGCGATCATCGAGGTCGCCGCGCTGCTCGCCCTGGGCGTGTGGGCCGCGGCCAGGCGACTGGGCGACGACGAGGTGGCGGCCCCTCAGGGGGAGGTCGTCGCCGGGCGCAGCAGCGCGATGAGGTCGTCCACGTAACCGCTGAAGACGGCCGCCATGTCCACCTGGTCGGGGTCGATCAGCCACTGCGTCTGCAGGCCGTCCATCATCGCGATCAGCCGGTCGGCGTGCGCCTCGGCGTCCAGATCCGCCCGGAACTCGCCGCGTTCGGCGCCCTTGCGCAGCGCCGCCGCCACCTGCGCGCGCAGCCGGCGGTAGCGCTGCCTGGCCCACTCGTGCCCGGGGTGGTCGGGGGTCACGGCCTCGCCGCTGATCACGGAGAACAGCTGCACCAGGCCCGGCACGCGTGAGTTGTGCTCCACCAGTCGCACCAGGCCGCGCAGCGTGTTGATCCCGTCGGCCGGCTCCAGGCCCAGCTTGTGTGCGTCGAGCGCGTCACGGTAGTCGAGCACCGCGACGAGCAGCCGTTCCTTGCTCTTGAAGTGGTGCAGCAGCCCGGCCTGGGAGAGCTCGACGCGCTGGGCGATGCGGGCCAGCGAGGCGCCCCGGTAGCCGTGCTCGGCGAATTCCAGGAGCGCGGCGGCCATGATGCGCTCCTTGCGCGCCTCGCCCGACGCGTAGCTCCGTTTCACGTTCGACGCCTCCCCACAAGAAGCCTGCACAATCAGCCTGCCGCCCCGCTGTCCGGGCCGGGGGTCACCCTAGCGGCAGTCCCTTCAGCGGCTTTCTCATCGGGCTGCATCTGCAGGTGGCGCGACCGCCTGGCCTGGCGCTAACCTGACCCCGGCTCACGTTTGATCTTCCCCCCAATCAGGAGGCCGCCGTGCCGTCCCAACGTGATCGCCAGGCCCGCGTCGCCACGTACGTCGTCTACGCCGTACAGGGCCTGTCATTCGCCTCGCTGCTCATCCAGGTCGCCAACCTCCAGGCCAAGCATGGGCTCGACGAGGGCACGCTGACGTTGCTGCTGCTGATCGTGCCCGTGCTGGCGGGTGTCGGCAGCGTGGCGGCGGGCGCGTTCGCCGCCCGGCTGGGCAGCAAGCTGCTGCTCCGCATCGCGCAGCCGGCGGTCGCCGTCGCCGTGGTGCTGACCGGGCTCGCGCCGAACGTGCCGCTGCTGGTGCCGGTGCTCCTGCTGTTCGGGGTGGCCGTGGGTGCGGTGGACGCGGGCATGAACATGCAGGGCGTCGCGGTCGAGCGCAGGTACGGCGTCCAGGTGCTCAACGGGTTCCACTGCGTGTGGAGCGTGTTCAGCATGGCCGCCGCGCTGTGGGCGTCGGTCGCCGCCGGCCTGCCGTTGCCGCTCGTCATGGCGATCCCCATGGTCCTCGCGGTGGCCGGCTCCCTCTACGCCGGGCGGGATCTGTGCACGAAGGACGAGGAGAAGGCCGACAGCGTCGCCGCGCCGGCCGGCGGAAAGGTCCCGTGGCGGCCCATCATCCCGCTCTGCCTGGCCATGGCCTTCCTGTACGTCGGCGACGCCGCTGTCTCCAACTTCAACACCGTGTTCATGAAGGACGTGCTCGGGGCGAGCGCGAGTGTCATCCCGCTGGCCTATGCCGCCTACCAGGCGGCCACGCTGGCCGTCCGGCTCGGCGGCGACTTCGCTGCCAGGAGGTACGGCCCCGCCGCCATCGTCAGGGTCGGCGGCGCGATCGCCACGCTCGGCTTCCTGGGCGTCGTGCTCGCCCCCAACCAGCCTCTCGGCATCGTCGCGTTCGCCCTCACGGGGATGGGGCTGGCGGTCGTGGCGCCGCAGTCGTTCTCGGCGGCCGGCAAGCTCGACCCGGCCGGTACCGGAGTGGCCATCGCCCGGGTCAACCTCTTCAACTACGTCGGCTTCATCGTCGGCGCGGCGCTCGTCGGTGGCATCGCCGAGGCCGCCGACATGAGGGTGGCGTTCGCCGCGCCGCTGGTGCTGGCCGCCGTGATCATCGCGCTGGCCTCCGGCTTCCAGCCGAAGCCCGCCGTCGTGCCACACAAGATCTACTAGGCGGGCTGGAGCACGGAGACCGCCGCGGGCCGGCGGCGGTCTCCGGCTCGTCGAGACACCCCGTCCACCGTGTTCCTCCCGGAAGGCAGGGATGTCCCGGCTCGGTGTGGCGCTCGGTCATGACATTCTGATCTTCAGTCCCCGTACGGCCTCGGCGGCCTTGTGCGTGGGCAGCCGCGCGAACCCCACCACGACGGCCGGTGGTCCCGGCGACTCCCGCATGGGCCCCACCGGCTCGGCGGACAGCCCGAGGTCCTTCGCGGCCCGCACCACGTCCTGCTCCTCCCACCCGCTCGGCAGCTCCAGATACATGTGCAGCCCCGCCTCGATGCCCTTGACCTGCACCTTCGGCAGCTCCTCCGCCAGCGCGGCGACCAGGGCGTCCCTGCGGCGACGATATTCACGGCGCATCCGCCTCAGGTGCTTGTCATAGCCGCCGGTACGCAGGAAGTGGGCCAACGCGTACTGCTCGATGACCGGTGAGCCGAGGTCCAGCTCGCCCCGGGCGCGCCGGATCGCCTCGGCCAGGTCGGCCGGCGCCGCCACCCATCCCATCCGCAACCCCGGGGCGAGGGCCTTGCTGACGCTGCCGGAGAGGATCACCCGGTCCGGGGCCAGGCCCTGCAGGCACCCGACCGGGTCGCGGTCGAAGCGGAACTCGGCGTCGTAGTCGTCCTCCAGGATCGTGCGGTGGCCCGCGTGCGCCCACTCCATCAGCGCGGCGCGACGCCGCGGGGACAGGACCACACCCGTCGGGAACTGATGCGCCGGGGTGACCAGGACCGCGTCGCCGCTGAGCCGCCGCACGTCCAGGCCCTCCTCGTCCACGGGCACCCGGACGAGATGCGCGCCCGCCCGCCTGAGCAGTGGGAGCTGGCGGTGGCTGGTCGGGTCCTCGACCGCGAGGCGAAGCCCGCGATGCTGGGACAGCACGTGCAGGACCAGGCTGAGGCCCTGGGCCACGCCGCCGACGACGATCAGGTTCTCCGGGCGCACGTCGGCCGCCCTGACCCTCCTGAGATAGCCGGCCAGCTCCTCGCGCAGCTCGGGCACACCGCCAGGGTCGCCGTAGTCGAGCGCGTCGGAGGGGACGGTGGTGAGCACGTGCCGCACCGCCGCCAGCCAGCGTTCCCTGGGGAAGTGGGTGAGATCGGGAGAGGTGGGGCGGTGTCCGTAATAGGGGTTGGCCCCCGTGCGGCGCATCGGTCTCACGCGAGTGGGCGCTGCCGCTCTCGGGGGCTTGCGCGCGTTGTTCACGGCGTTCTTGGGAGTGACCTGGGTGCCGACGCCCACCCTGGAGACCAGGAAGCCTTCGGCGACGAGTTGCTCGTACGCCTCCACCACCACACCCCTGGAGACCTGGAGGTCGGTGGCGAGGTCGCGGGTGGCGGGCAGGCGCGTGCCGGGTGCGAGCCTGCCGCGGCGGATGGAGTCGCGCAGTTCGGACGCGATCTGCCCAGCTATCCCGCCCTTTTCACGATTTATCTGGATATGGAGGTCAGCCATATTGGTCCTGTCTTTCGGCGGGACATTGGACTGCTTGTGTGAACCATTCTCTCCTTAGCATCCTTCGCATGAGAAACGGCATCCTTGGCGCCGCCTCGGCCATGTTCCTGGTGGGGACGCTGGCCGGGGTGTCCGGACTCGTCGACGCGTACCCCATATACGGCGGACAGGCCGTCCGGTATCTCGTCGCGGCGGTCATCTTGCTTCTCATAACGAGGGTTCTCGGCCTGCGGTTCGTACGGCTGACGCTGCGCGAGAGCCTGTGCCTGGGCGGGCTCACCCTGCTCGGCCTGGTGTTCTTCAACGTGTGCGTGGTCGAGTCCACGCGTGCCTCGGGCCCCGCGTTGGTCGGGACCATCCTCGGCACGGTGCCGCTGTGGCTGGCGCTGGCCGGCGGGCGTCCCGCGCCCCGGCTGCTGATGGGGGCGAGCGTGGTCGTGGCGGGCGCGACGCTGGCCACGGGGCTCGGCAGCGGCAATCTGACGAGTCTGCTGTGGTCGCTCGGCGCGCTGGTGGGCGAGGTGGCCTTCTCCCTGCTGGCCATCCCGCTGCTGCCGAAGCTGGGGGCGATCCGGGTGTCGGCCTACTCGACGGCGCTCGCCGTGCCCATGCTGGTCGTGGTGGGGCTGGTGGAGGAGGGGACGGCCATGCTCAGGGAGCCGACGACGGCGGAGGCCCTCGGGTTCGCCTACCTGGCCGTCGTGATCACGGTGATGGCGTTCTTCCTCTGGTACACCGCGCTGCCCAAACTCGGACCCGGGCTGGCGGGGCTGTTCGCGGGTCTCATCCCGGTGGGGGCGATCGTCACGGGAGTGGTGCTCGGCGTCGCCACGCCCACCACGTACGACCTGCTGGGGGCGGGGCTGGTGATCGCGGGCATCGTCCTGGGCCTCACCGCGGGCCGGCCTTCCAGGGCCTCCGGTGGTACATCCGCGCGAACCGATGACGCCGCCGTGCCCGATCGCGCCCCGGCCGCCGAGGTCTCATGACATCGCGGAGCCAGCCGTCGACGACGATCGGGTGCTTCGGCGGGCCCTCCGCCAGGAGCGCCGCCGCCAACCGGGGCAGCCCGGCAGGTCGCACGACACCCGCCGTGGCGCTCAACTCGTCTGAGAGCCCACCAGCGGTGCCCCGCGATCGACCCTTTCTCGACGTATTGGAAGCCCGAGGTGTCGACCTCGAACGCGGGCATGCGGGCGTCTTCGCCACCAGCTTCTCCGAGACTCTCCCACCGTCCATGACAGATCCCAGCCGTGCGACCAGCGACAGCGGGCCCGCCGGACAAGGCTGATGCATGCCCTGGCACGCGCACGCCCCGTTGGATAGGGATATGACCTGCAATGATCATCGGGATAGCTCGCTGACCTGCGCGTTCATCATTGGGTCGCGTTGGTGAGAGTTGGGGGATGCGGACGTTCTGCGCACTGAGTGCGGACCGAATATCACGATCACGAGAGCACGAATGGTCCAGAGCCCTTCGACGTGACAGGCAATCGAGTTCGGCGAGTCCGCAGCCAACGACCCAACTAGTGCCGCAGGTTTGCCCCGTTGTGACGTACTGTCTGGTCGCCCCGGCGCACGCCGCCTGACACCACATGAAGCAGAGAAGATGACTACACAGAGCAATCACGTCGACCATGAACTGATCCAGGCTGCGGCGCATGTCGCGGCCACGCGCTGCCGGGGCGACAACCACACCATGGCGGCCGCCGCCCGCAACCAAGATGGCCGGATCGTCACGGCGGTGAACGCCTACCACTTCACCGGCGGCCCCTGCGCGGAGCTGGTCCTCATCGGTACGGCTGCCGCGCAGGGCGCTTACGACCTGGACACCCTCGTTGCCGTGGGCGACCGCGACCGAGGTGTTGTGCCCCCATGCGGCCGCTGCCGCCAGGTCCTTCTCGACTACTTCCCAGCCCTCAAGGTCATCGTCGGCACAAGTGACGGACCCCGCACTGTCTCAATCACTGACTTACTTCCCGAAAGCTACGTCTGGGCGGACCACCAGCTCGATGCCGAGGAGAAATGCACCACTTAGCACGAGCTGACACCCCCACGATTCCAGGGCCAAGGTTGCTTGACGCGGCGCTAGGTGCCGAGCTGGGATCGCTGTGGCTTTTCGAGTGCGGCGCGCAGCCGCTCCGCGTAGGCGCGGCGGCGGTCGGCGGGGAGCCAGTCGGGCTGCGGGGGCGTGCCGTACAGGTCGTCGCCGGGGTAGCGCGGGAAGAGGTGCTGGTGGAAGTGCCAGACATCTTGGTTGCCGGCGGGCTCGTTGTGCTGGCGGGTGGAGACGCCCGCGCAGTCGTAGGCGGTGCGCATGGCGCGGGCGAGCATCCGGGTGGCATCGAAGATCGCGTGGCCGTCGGCGGCGGGGAGGTCGTAGAGGTTCTCGTGATGGGCGACGGGGATGATCAGCAGATGTCCCGCGTTCCGCGGCCACCAGCGGGGGCAGATCATCGCGAAGACGCGCTCGTCGCGGTAGACCACGTCGGGTTCCCGGTCCGGGGTCAGGTGGCAGAACGGGCAGTGGTAGTCGGCGGGTTCATGGTTGTGCACGGGGCGCCTCCCTGGCTGCTTGTCGGCGTCCGTGGAGTCTAGTTTCGGCGAGGCTCGCCGCGGTTTGCGCCCTGAAGGGGGTGCGGGGAACTTCGCGGGTGACCGGCCACGAACCGCAGCCGGCGACCCACGGCACCTCCGCAAACCTTGGTCGGACGTCGCGCGAGGCGCTTAGGAACCGGTCGACGGCCACTCGGCGAGGTCATCGAGGATCGGTGGTTGGTAGCCGGGGCCTTTGAGTATCTTGCCGTCGGCTCGGCGGAGGACTCGGCCGTCCACGTCAAGCTGCTCATGTTGGACCGATGGACCTCGACGAAGACAGCCGGCAGGTCGATCCGCAGCGCATCTGCGGCGCCGTAGGTGACGTAGAGGACGTCGGCCAGTTCCTTGGCTACCGCCTTGTATGCGGTGAGCGGGTCGTCGCCGGTTTGCGCCGAAGATCGCACCCGCAACGCTCCAGCGGTCCTGCTCTCCGAAAGGCTCTCGCAAGAATCTGCGGACTGGACGTGGACCGCAGAGGGTGAACAACCCTCTGGCCTGCGTATCCGCACCTCGCTCAGACGTTGAAGCGGAACTCCACCACGTCGCCGTCGCGCATCACGTAGTCCTTGCCCTCGATGCGGGCCTTGCCGGCCGCGCGGGCGTTGGCGATCGAGCCGGCCTCGACCAGGTCGTCGAAGGAGACGATCTCGGCCTTGATGAAGCCGCGCTGGAAGTCGGTGTGGATCACGCCGGCCGCCTCGGGAGCGGTGGCGCCCTTGCGGATCGTCCAGGCCCGGGCTTCCTTGGGGCCGGCCGTGAGGTAGGTCTGCAGGCCCAGCGTCTCGAAGCCGACCCTGGCCAGCTGGCGCAGCCCCGACTCCTCCTGGCCGACCGACTGCAGGAGCTCCAGCGCCTCCTCCTCGTCGAGCTCGACCAGCTCGGACTCGATCTTGGCGTCGAGGAAGACCGCCTCGGCCGGGGCGACCAGCGACGACAACTGCTCCCTGAGCGCGGTGTCGGTCAGCTCGTCGGCGTCGAGGTTGAAGACGTACAGGAAGGGCTTGGCCGTCAGGAGATGGAAGTCACGCAGCTCGGTGCGGTCCAGGCCGCTCTCGAAGATGGTCTTGCCGGTCTCCAGGACCGCCTTCGCGGCCTCGGCGGCCTCGAGCATGGGCCGCTTGTCCTTGACGTTGCGCGCCTCCTTCTGCAGGCGCGGGATGGCCTTCTCGAGCGTCTGCAGGTCGGCCATGATCAACTCGAAGTTGATGGTCTCGATGTCGCGCTTGGGGGAGATGTCGCCGTCGACGTGCGTGACGTCGGGGTCGCTGAAGACCCGGATGACCTGGCAGATCGCGTCGGTGTTGCGGATGTTGGAGAGGAACTGGTTGCCCCTGCCCTGCCCCTCCGACGCCCCCTTGACCAGGCCCGCGATGTCGACGAACTCGACCTTGGCGGGCAGGATGCGGGCCGAGCCGAAGATCTCGGCCAGCACGGGCAGGCGGTCGTCGGGCACGCCCACGATGCCCACGTTGGGCTCGATGGTGGCGAACGGGTAGTTTGCGGCGAGCGCGTTGCCGGACTTGGTAAGCGCGTTGAACAGCGTGGACTTACCGACGTTCGGCAGACCGACGATTCCGATGGAGAGGCTCACGGAGCCCAAGTTTACGTGCTGAGCGTAACTAGCGTGTCGGGCGGGAACGGCGCGCCGGAGTCCTGCAATCATCGATTGAGTGGATGTCGTGTCGCTTCTCCTCGGTCTGGCCGTCGGTCTGCTCGTCGGGTTCCTGGTGGCCAGGACGCGGGCGGCGGTGCGGGTGGCCGAGGCCGACGCGCGGGCCAAGGCGGCCGCCGACAAGCTGGTCTACGTCGAGGAGCAGCTGGCCGAGCGCTTCCAGGCGCTGTCCACGCGCGCGCTCGACGTCAACAACGTGCGGTTCCTGGAGTTGGCCGAGACCAGGCTCGCGGCCAGCCGCGCCGAGGCCGCCGGCGATCTGGAGCAGCGCAAGCAGGCCGTCGAGCATCTGGTGGAGCCGCTGAAGGACGCCCTGGCGCGGGTCGAGGCGCAGCTGCGCGACACCGAGTCGGGCCAGCGGGCGGCGCGGGCGGAGCTCGTCAAGCAGATGGAGTTCGTCCGGCAGAGCAACGAGCAGCTGCGTTCCCAGACCACCGCCCTGGTCAGGGCGCTGCAGCGGCCCGAGGCCCGCGGCCGGTGGGGCGAGCTGCAGTTGCGCAGGGTCGCCGAGATCGCCGGGATGCAGCGCTACTGCGACTTCGACGAGCAGGTCACGGAGGGCTCGATGCGGCCCGACATGGTCGTGCGCCTGGCCGGCGGCAAGAACATCGTGGTCGACTCCAAGGTGTCGCTGGCGGCCTATCTGGAGGCCGCCGAGGCGTCGGACGAGTCGCTGGCCACGGTGCGCCTCGACGCGCACGCCAGGCACGTGCGCGAGCACATCGACCGGCTGGCCGCCAAGTCCTACTGGCAGGCATTCAACCCGTCGCCGGAGTTCGTGGTGCTGTTCATCCCCGGCGAGGCGTTCCTGGCGCCGGCGCTCGAACGCGACCCCGGGCTGCTGGAGTACGCGATGACGCGCCGCGTGCACATCGCCACCCCGACGACGCTGATCACGATGCTGCGCACCGCGCACTACGCCTGGCAGCAGGCCGCGCTCAGCGAGAACGCGCGGGCGGTGTTCGAGCTGGGCAAAGAGCTGTACGAGCGGCTGTCGTCCCTGGGCAGGAACGTCGATTCGCTGGGCAGGGCGCTGACGCGGGCCGTGGAGGCGTACAACAAGTCGGTCGGCTCGCTCGAGAGCCGCGTGCTGGTCACCGCGCGCAAGCTGCATGACCTGGGCGTGGTCGACGGCGATCTCGACTCTCCCGAGATGCTCGAAGACCTCCCGAGACCCCTCGCGTCCCCCGAACTACTCGAAACGTCGCCTCTGCTCTCCGGCTCGAACGGTAAGTTGGCCCACGGGTCGCAGTGAACGGGGGGTGGACCGGTGGGTGAGAGGGGCAGGCGCCCGGCTGTCAGGTTGACCGCTCGCGGCGCCATCGCGCTCGCCCTGGTCGCCACCCTGGCGGGCTACGTGCTGGCGGCGCTGCTCGACATCCAGCAGCTGGTGGGCGCGGTCTTCGTGGCGTCGAGCCTGCTGGGCATGCTGCTGGTCAACCGGCGCGAGCTGCTGTCACTGGTGGTGTCGCCGCCGCTGGTGTTCTTCTGCGCCACGTCGTTCGTGGAGCTCGGGCGGGCGTTCGGCTCGGTGTCGATCCTGCAGTCGCTGGCGCTGGGCCTCTACACGTCTCTGACGCAGGGCGCGCCGTGGCTGTTCGCCGGCTCGGCCGTCGTGCTGGGCGTGGCGTGGCGGCGCGGGCTGTGGGACAACGTACGCGAGCTGCGCGAAGAGCTGAAGGCGGGGGCGGCGGAGGCGCCGCGCCCGCGTCAGCCTTTCGTGCCCGAGCCCGAGGGCTACTTCGAGCCCAAGGTGTACGGGACGCCGCGTGGCGAGGACTAGGAGACGACCCTGAGCTGCCTGCGCAGCTCGTGGGGCAGTGCGAAGCGCATGCTCTCCTGCACCGGCTCGACCTCGGTCACGTCGCCGAAGCCGCGCTCGGCCAGGTGGGCGAGCACCTCCTCGACGAGCTCCTCGGGGACCGAGGCGCCGCTGGTCACGCCGACCGTGGTGACGCCTTCGAGCCACTCGTCCTTGATGAATCCGGCGTTGTCGACGAGGTAGGAGGCGTCGGCGCCGTAGTCTTTGGCCACCTCGACCAGGCGCTTGGAGTTGGAGGAGTTTTCCGAGCCGACCACGATGACCAGTTGCGCCTCGGCCGCGATCTCCTTGACCGCGGTCTGGCGGTTTTGCGTGGCGTAGCAGATGTCGTCGCTCGGCGGGTCGATCAGGTTGGGGAAACGCTGCTTGAGCCGGGCCACGGTCTCGGTGGTCTCGTCGACCGAGAGGGTGGTCTGCGACAGCCACACCAGCTTGCTCGGGTCTTTCACCTCCACCTTGTCGACAGAGTCGAGCCCGTCGACGAGCTTGATGTGCTCGGGGGCCTCGCCGGAGGTGCCCTCGACCTCCTCGTGACCCTCGTGCCCGATCAGCAGGATCTCGTAGTCCTGGCCGGCGAACCTCTTCGCCTCGTTGTGCACCTTGGTGACCAGCGGGCAGGTGGCGTCGATGGTGCGCAGTCCGCGTTGCCTGGCCTCGGCGTGCACGGCGGGCGACACGCCGTGGGCGGAGAACACCACGATCGCGCCCTCGGGGACCTCCTCGGTCTCCTCGACGAAAATGGCGCCCCGGGCCTCGAGCGTCTTGACGACGTGGGTGTTGTGGACGATCTGCTTGCGTACGTAGATCGGCGCGCCGTACTGCTCCAAAGCCTTCTCGACCGCGACCACGGCTCGATCGACTCCGGCACAGTAGCCCCGCGGCTTGGCTACGAGGACTCGGCGGGAAGAGGGGGTCTGGGGCTCCATACTTTCTATGCTACGTGGAGCGGCCATCAGGCCCGGCCGTGCGTGGTCGCCCGCGGTTTGCCAGACTGGCCGTCCATACTGACCTCCCAGGGAGACGTCATGTCCTTCAGCGACGTGATACGCAACATTGCTAAAACCGTCACGAACAAGGACGAGTTGAAGGAGAAGGCCAAGGACCTTCCGCTCCTCGTCGTCCAGACCACCCTGAGCGCCGCCGGCCAGGCGCTGCTCGTGGTGGACCGGGTGAAAAACTCGATCAAGGGTATAGGCAGGAAGGAAGAGCGGGAGGAGGAGGCGTACGACTCCCGTCCCTCCGCCGGCCAGGTGGCCGCGGCGCCGGCGGACGAGGAGGTCAAGCCGGCCCGCAAGGAGCCGGTCATCTTCGCGCCGCGCCCGGGCGCGTCCGAGCCCAACGGAGTCGCCAAGACCAAGCCGGACCCGGTCATCTTCGCTCCCGCGAAGACCGAGACGGCCCCGAAGCCCGCCGCCACGACCGAAGCCGCTCCGAAGCCGGAGGCGGTCGCCGAGCCCGCCGCCACCACCGAAGCGGCCCCGAAGCCGACCGCCGAGGCCACCGCGACGACCGAAGCGGCCCCGAAGCCCGCCGCCACGACCGAAGCCGCTCCGAAGCCGGAGGCGGTCGTCGAGCCCGAGGCCGCGGTCGCCGAGCCGGAGGCCGCTCCGAAGAAGGCCAAGGCCGCCGTCGCGGAGCCGAAGGCCGAGGAGGAGCCCGCTTCCGCCGCCGCTCCAGAAGCCGCTGTCGAGCCCGCTGTCGAGCCCGCTGTGGCCGAAAAGCCCGCCGCCGAGCCGGTCGTGGTGGAAGAGCCTGCCGCCGAGGCGGAGGCCGCGCCCACGGCCGCCGAGCCCGCGGCGAAGCCGAAGGCCAGGCGCACCCGCAAGGCCGCCCAGCCCGCGGCCGCGGAGGAGCCCGCCGCGACGCCGGAGCCCGCCGCCACTCCTGAGGCCGGTGAACTGGCGGAGCCGCTGCCCGGTTACTCCGAGATGACCGTCGCCTCCCTGCGCGCCAGGATGCGCGGCAAGAGCGCCGAGCAGATCGGCGCCTTCCTGGCCTACGAGCGGGCGACGAAGGCGCGGCCCGAGGTCATCAAGATGTTCGAGAACCGCCTCGCCAAGCTCCAGGCCGGGGAATAGCCGCACTCTCGCGGGGGCAAGCCCCCGCGTCCCCGAAAACCGGGAAGGAAGGGACGTTCGTCTTTCGGGGAAGCAGGCTTCCCCGCGTAGTCTTCCGCCATGACCTCGACGAAGACCTCGCCCGAGTCCCCCCTGCCGATCCGCACGGTCCTGCAGATGGTGGGGGGCTGGATCGCGAGACTCGGCACGGTCTGGGTCGAGGGCCAGATCACCGATCTGAGCGCGCGCGGCGGCACGGTGTTCCTGACCCTGCGTGACCCGGTCGCCAACGTGTCGGCCAGGGTCACCGCTCCGCGCGGCGTCTACGAGGCGGCCGTGCCGCGGCCGGTCGACGGCGCCAGGGTCGTGATGCAGGTGAAGCCGGACTTCTGGGTCAACAAGGGCTCCTTCGCCTTCACCGCCCTGGAGATCCGCCCGGTCGGCGTGGGCGAGCTGCTGGCCAGGCTGGAGCGGCTCAGGCAGCTGCTGGCCGCCGAGGGGCTGTTCAGCGCGGAAAGGAAGCGGCGGCTGCCGTTCCTGCCGGGCACGATCGGGCTCGTCTGCGGCCGCGACTCCGCGGCCGAGCGGGACGTGCTGGAAAACTCGCGCCGGCGCTGGCCCGCCGTGCGGTTCAAGGTCGAGGAAGTGGCCGTCCAGGGCCCGTACGCGGTGGGCGAGGTGACCGAGGCGCTGCGCAAGCTGGACGCGGACGCCGAGGTCGACGTGATCGTCATCGCCCGCGGCGGCGGCTCCCTGGAGGACCTGCTGCCGTTTTCCGACGAGACGCTGGTCCGCGCGGTGGCCGCCTGCCGCACGCCTGTCGTGAGCGCGATCGGCCACGAGCAGGACAGCCCACTGCTCGACCTGGTGGCGGACGTCCGCGCGTCCACTCCCACCGACGCGGCCAAGAAGATCGTGCCCGACGTCGGCGAGCAGCTGACGCTGGTGCGCCAGTTGCGCGACCGGGGCCGCAGGGTGGTGAGCGGCTGGCTCGACAGGGAGATGTCCTGGCTGACGTCGGTGCGCTCCCGGCCGTCGCTGGCCGACCCCGTACGCGAGCTCGAACGCCGGGCGGAGCAGGTGGAGGCCATGCGCGACCGGGCCAGGCGCTCGCTGTCCGGCTCTCTCGACAGGGCCGCCGACGACCTGGTCCACCTGCGGGCGCGCCTGGTCGCGCTGTCCCCGGCGGCCACGCTGGAGCGCGGCTACGCCATCGTGCAGCATCCGACGGGCGAGGTGGTGCGGCTGGCCAAGGACGTGGCGCCCGGCTCGCCGCTGACCATCCGCTTCTCCGACGACCGGCTGACCGTCCGGGTGGAAAACGAGGGCGCGTAGCGGGTCGGAGGTCTACGTTCGGCACATGAGAGGACTCGCGCAGGTCGCCCAGCACGCCGACGACCTCGACAGGGCCACGGCCTTCTACCGCGACGTGCTCGGCCTGCGGCACATCGCCACCTACCGGCCGCCCGGGCTGGCGTTCTTCGACCTCGACGGCGTCCGGCTGCTGATCGAGAAGGGCGCGCCCTCCGCGGTGCTCTACCTGGCCTCTGACGACATCGAGGCGGACGTGGCGCGGCTGCGCGCCCACGACGTCGCGATCGTCGAGAAGCCACATCTGATCTTCACTGACGACGGCACCTTCGGCACGCCGGGCAGGGAGATCCGCATGGCCGCGTTCAGGGACTCGGAGGGCAACCTGCTCTGCCTGATGACATGAGCCCTAGAGACGGATCACGGCCGCGGCGAGGTCCGTCAGCCCGGCCTTGATCTCCTCGATCGTCATGCCCCGCTCCTCGCGCTGGAACGCGATCAGGCGGGCGTTGACCGGCGCGAGCAGCGCGTCGGCCAGGTAGGCGGCGTTGACGTGCGGGCATGCCTGGCTGAGCAGGGTGGCCAGGTGGATGTGATGCACGCGGTACGGCCCGCTGTACGTGCTCGGCTTCCTGCCCTTCTCCAGCAGCAGGAACAGCCCCTCCTGCGCCACGATGCGGTCGACCAGCGCGCTCAGGAACGCGTCGATCCGATCGCAGGGCGGGGCACCGGGCCCGAGCGGCGGCGGCCCGGCGAAGAAGTCGGACTGGAAGCGTCGCTCCTGCTCGTCGAGCAGCGCGTAGACGAGGCCGGTCCGGTCGCCGAAGCGCCGGTAGACCGTGCCCACCCCGACGCCGGCCGCGCGGGCCACCTCGTCGAGCGACAGCCCGTCGGTGCCGTGCTCGGCGATCATCCTGGCCGCGACCTCGATGATCCGCTGCCGGTTCCGCGCGGCGTCGGCCCGCTCCGGCTGGGGTTGCCCGACGACGGGCAGGTATCTGCGTCCGCGCACGGTTGGAGCATACCGGTTGTATCCGGAGAGGTCTCCGGTTAGTCTGCCAACCGGAGGAATCTCCGATTAGAGGGAGCAGAGGATGCCCAACGACTTCAACCAGCAGGTCATCGAGGAGTTCCGCGCCAACGAGGGCCGGGTCGGCGGCATGTTCGAGGGCGCGCCGCTGGTACTGCTCACGACCACGGGGGCCAAGAGCGGCAGGCAGGTCACGACTCCGGTGATGTATCTGGCAGACGGCGAGCGCTATGTCGTGATCGCGTCCAACGCCGGCGCGGACAACCACCCGGCGTGGTACCACAACCTGCGTGCCACGCCGCAGGCGACGGTGGAGGTCGGGACGGAGAAGTTCACGGCCAAGGCCGAGTTCGTCGAGGACGGGGAGCGCGACCGGCTCTACGCCAGAATGGTGGAGCAGGCGCCGGGCTTCGCGGAGTACGAGGCCAGGACGAGCCGCCGCATCCCCGTGGTGGCGCTGCTGCGCCAGGACGCCTGACCTGAGGACCCGCGGAAGCCGCCGTGCGTCAGGGTCTAAGGACCGCCGGTCCGGCGGTCGCCCGCGTATGCGGACCTTCAGAGGCGTCCTGCGGCTGCTCAGAAGGGTGCGTCGTCGGCATGGCCCGAGCCTGGCTCCGAGCGGCGGGCCATGGCGGCGGCCAGCTTGACCCTGGCCCCCTGAAGCCACTCCTCGCAGACCGCCGCCAGTTTCTCGCCGCGCTCCCAGAGCTCGATCGACTGCTCGAGGGTGAGCCCGCCCGTCTCCAGACGGCGCACGACCTCGGTCAACTCCTCGCGGGCCTGCTCGTATGAGGGCGTCTTCTCGTCTGCTGCCACGTTCACCACCCTAGACGCGCCGGCCGCCATCCGCCGCGCACCGCCGATCCGACTACTCGCCGCATATCTTCGCTACGCTGAGTCACCGACGGTCGGACGGCGGTGACGCCCGCTACGGCGTCCGGCGTCCCGGATCCCTCTGACGTCTGATCCGCGGACAACTGATGCGTCAACCACTTGGGGCCCCCGCGCGTCGAATCGTCACGGCGTTCACGCTGAATCGGGAGGCCCTCATGATCCGTCGCATCATCCGGAAACGACGCCCCGCGCCCACGCTCGCGGGCATCAGCCTCGAAGAGGAGCTCGCCCTGATCAGGGTCGAACTCATGTACGGCCTGCGCGTCAACCGGGAGGCCTACCTGCGCAGGAAGGTCGACGAGCGCAACGAGATGGCGAGCCGGATGCGTGATCGTGACACCGCCGGGATGCTGGCCGACCTGCGGGGCTCGCTCGAACGATCGGTGCGCCCCACGGTCGTCGACCTCCAGAGCCGGACCGGCGTCGTCGACCTCCAGAGCCGGACCGGCGTCGTGGACCTCCAAAGCCGCCGTCAGTCACGGTCCACGCAGGACCCCGAACCCGCCTGACGCGCCCCTCCGCTCGCTCCTCCGTACGCGAGCCGCCGATGAGAAATCCGTATGGATCGCCGCCGCGGCCGTGACGTGGCGCGACAACAGGGCGGCGGGCCGGCGAGCAGGTTTCCCGTCGGTGCGCCGCCCTGCGCGTGCCGTGAGAGTCCATGCCTATTTTGGTCAGGAATCCGTGGCCGCCACGCTAGGCGTTTTTAGGTGTTTGGCCTGGTCAAAAGGCGTTTCCACCGGGAAGTGACAGGAATCGGCACTGGAGCCTGTCATATGGGCCCGGTTTGCCGTGAGGGCGGTCGTGCCTGCAGCATGGGCGTGGCTTTCCTGGAACAATGGCGGAGACCGGATAGGGTGACTACTTCACCGCGGATGATGGGGATCGGCAACGGACGACACCGCGCCAGCCGGGGGGATCGGCGCGAGCGGAGGCGTGATGGCTCGTAGGTCTACCGTCCACGATCCTCGGATCGCTGACGGCCCCGGGCTTTCCGCAACCCTGGACACGGCTGACTTCGACGCGCCGCCACCCCGCAGGCCGCGCCGTGGTGGCTGGTCCGGTGGCGGTGGACGGTGGCTTGTGTGGACGGGCCGCATCATTCTGTGGGCCCTAATCGTGGTTATCGTGGTGAATGGGATTCGTGCCCCATTTGAGCGGTTTACCCAGCAAGACGCCGCAACGCCCAATGGCGCAGCGGTGGCCCGCAGCGGATTCCCCGCTGAGCAGGGCATGGCTTTCGCGGCCCAGTTCGCAGGGGTCTATCTCAATTTCACTCCCGAGGATGCGGACAGCAGGCAGCGCAAGCTGGCGGCGTTCCTGCCCGACGCCTCGTCCCCGCAGTTCGGCTGGGACGGCAACGGCAGGCTGGCCGCCGTCGCCATCCAGCCGTACGACATCGAGACGACCGACTCCAACAACGCCGTGGCCAGCGTGGCCTTCCAGTCCGGCCCCCGCAGGATGATGCTGTCGGTCCCGATCTACTACTCCGGCGCCGAGGCCGGAAAGAGGTTCGTCGTCTCCGGCCGCCCGGCGATCCTGCCCGCCCCCGCCCCGGCCGAGCTGCCCCAGGTGGCGCCGCCGGAGACCGACGAGGCGGCCGCCGCAGAGCTGAAGCCGCAGTTGGAGGGCTTCTTCAAGGAATACTCCTCCGGCAACGCCGCCGGATTGCAGCGCTACGTCGCCGCGGGCAAGAGCCTGCCGAGCTTCGATGGCCTGTTCACGTTCTCAGAGCTCCAGAAAGTCGTGGTGCCTGTGGGGGGTGCCACCCGAGAGATTCAGGCGGTCGTCGTGTGGGTCGTGTCGAACGGCGAGACCCCGCCCTCCCCGAACGCCACCGACCCCGCCGCGGTCGGCGCGCGCTTGGAGCAGGCCTACCGGCTCACCGTCGAGAAGCAGGGCGACAAGTGGTTCGTCGCCGACATCCGCGGCGCGGGCCGGGTCGTTGACTAGAGGCGCGGACGCACTGCTGATCGGTACCCCCCGGGAGGACGAGAAGTGACCTTGAAGACCCTAGTGCTCACCTTGATCGAAATGACGCCGACGCCCACGTCGACCGGCATCGACACCGGAGGGCTGGCCGACTTCCTGCGCGCGTTCTTCGCCCCGTTGTTCCTCGTTGTCGTCTCCGTGGTCGCGCTCTTCTTCCTCTTCACCCGCGAGATCACGCGATTCGTGCAATTCCTGATACTGGCCGTGGCCATCGGAGTGATCTTCTACGTTCCCAACATCATCGAGGTGACGGCGAAGGCGATCGCGGGCGCACTGGGCATCAAGTAAGGGTTGAGACCGTCCGGCGGCGGTCATACACGAGCGGGTGGAGAGGAGGACCGGGTGGACCTGCCCACGTATACGAACATCTGGCGCATCGAGAAGCGGCTCTACAAGCTGTACGACCTACGGCTGCCGATGCCGCTGCCCATCGTCTGGATCGGCGTCTTCGTCGGGGTGTTCGTCCCGTGGTCCCTCCTGCTGATCCTGGTGGGCGTGCCGGTCGCGATGCCGTGGCACGTGCTCTTCCTGGTGCCGCCTGGGATCGTGACCTGGCTGTCGACCCGGCCCGTCATCGAGGGCAAACGGCTCACCGAGCTCCTCGAGTCCCACCTGCGCTACCTGGGCGAGCCCAAGGCGTGGTACCGCCTCGCGCCCTTGGCCGAGCCCGAGACGATCACCTTCTCGGCGCGCGTCTGGCGCACCGCTCCCGCCCGTGCCAAGTCGCGGCGGCCGGGCAAGGCCCGCCATCCGCAGCGCAGGCGTGAGGACCAGCGGATCGCCGGCCCCCGCCAGGTGCGCCCCGCCGTCGCGGCCGCCGCCGCCGCGGCCGGCCAGGCTCCTGTCGCCGAGCCGGCGACCGGCGGCACCGGCTGGGGCGCCCGCCGCGGCACGGCCGCGCCCGCCCTGAAGGCCCAGGTACGCCAGGGCGCCCCTGCCCCTGCCACTGGAGGACCGGCGGGGGCTGTACGGCGCCAGGAGGGGCTCTCAGGGGGCTCTGGGCGCCGCCAGGACCTGCCGCTGGTCGTCGTCCACGGGGACGACGCGCCAGGCCCGGCATCGACGTCCGCACCGGTCGAGCGCCAGCCCACGGCCCTGAGAGCCGACGGTCGGACGGACCGGGGTCGTACGGACGGTGCCCGGACGGACCGCGATCGTGCGGACGGTGGCCGGACGGACCGCGGCCGTGCGGACGACGGGCGCAAGGACGACGGCCGGAGAGGCGGCGGCAAGAGGGGCGGCGGATGGCGGCTGCCCGGCCGCGAGCGCGCCCTCAGCGATGGCGAGGCCCAGCGGTCCGCGACCCAGCAGTCCGCGACCCAGCAGTCCGCGACGCAGCAGTCCGCGACTGGGCAGTCCGCTACTCGGCAGGCCGCCGGGAGCGGCGAGCCGACACACGGCGACCGTGGGAGCGACGGCGAAGGGATCGCCGCTCGCCGAGCCCAGGGCCTCGGGGTAGAGGGGCGCCGGGTCGAGGGCCGCGGGGCCGAGGGGCGTGAGATCGCCGCCGAAGAGTTGGCCCTCCGCGAGATGGGCGCCGCTCCGGTGCGTGCGACCCGAAGTGGTGCCGAGGACACAAGCAGTCGAGACGACGCCGGGAGCGCGGGCAGAGGAGGCGATGCCGAGCGCAGGGCCGGGCACGGAGCGCCGGGTGAGGCGGAGACCGCGCGCGGAACGGTCGTGCCGATCAAGACGGCGCAAAGCCGCAGGCCCGCAGCGGGGAAGCCGATCGACACGGAGGCACTGCGACGGCTGAGGAGACTCGCCGCCAGCGCCGACGCACCGGCCGACCCGGCCGGGCGCGTGGACGTGGCGGGCCGGTTGGAGAGCGAGCGGCACGAGGAAGAAGTCGCGCGGGACCAGCACAGGAAGGGGCAGCCGCCCAGGCTGGGCCCTGCGTCGGCGCCGGCGGGCACGCGACGGGTCTGGCCGCCGCTCAACCCGGACGCCAAGCCCTCGCCCCGCCCAGACATTCCCCGCCCTGGCTCCCAGACAACGGACCTCCCCGCCGCAGGCAGCGCGGCCCCGGCGCCCGGCGACACCGACACGCCGGCCCCGCCGCCGGTCGCCGAGGGCCTGGACAAGCTGGAGCCGGTACGCGACGTCCCGGGCGAGCAGCCTGCGGCGCGTGACGGACGGACCGAGTCGGGCCCCGTGGGCGAGATCCCCGGAGGAACGACCACGCCGATCGACGAGCCGAACGAACCGGCCGCCACGGTTGACCTGCCGGAGGACGGTGCTTCGCGGCCTGACGCGACTGCGGTGGCGCAGAGTGCGGCGACTGGCGACGCGTCGGTGGAGCCCGGCGGGACGGGCGGCAACACGTCCGAGGCGTCCATGGACGCGGATGGTCGGCCGGGACCGGAGCCGAGCCCCGTCGATCGACCGGCGGCATCCGCGCACGGTCGTCCAGGAGCTTCTGCGCTCGACCAGGCGGTGGCGTCCGTCCACGACCAGGCGGCGGCGTCCGTGCGGGACGAGACGGGCATTTCCGCCCAAAGCCAGGTGGCGGGGTCGGTCCGCGAGGCCGGGTCGGTCCACGAGTTCGGGGCCGACCACGAGCAGGCGGTGTCCGGGCAAGACGAACCGGGGGCGCAAGCGTCCGGCGAGGCGGCGGTGTCCGGACAGGGCGAGACGGATGCGGATGCGCCCGGCGAGGCGGCGGCATCCGCGCGCGACGGCGCCTTGCCTACGCGCGACGGGACCTTGCCTGTACGCGAGGGGGCCTTGCCTGCGCGCGACGGGGCCTTGCCTGCGCGCGAGGGGGAGACCTTCGCGCGCGAGGAGGCCTCCGAACGCGCCGGGTCCTTCACGCAGGATGCGACCAGCGAGCGGCGCGAGACCGCCGGGGAGCGGCGTGAGGCGGCCGGCCGCGGAGTGGTTGAGGAGCGGAGAGAGGCCGCCCGGCGGGAGGCGGTCGAGGAGCGGCGCGGGGTCGCCGGGCGGGAGGCCGGCGAGCGGTCTGGTGTGCGGACCGGGGAGTTGGTGGCGCCCGTGCCGGTGCCGAGGCCCGGTGAGGGGCGGGTGCGCAGGGTCGAGTCCGTCGTGGGGCGGGACTCCGGCGGGTGGCGGCGGATCGCGCAGGTGGTCGTCGGCGGGAGCGGGGTGCGGACCGACGGGTCGGAGATCGACGAGGCCAGGGCCAGGGCCGTGTTCAGCGGCAGCCGGAGGATCGTCGTGCTGGGCTGCACCGGCGGGGCCGGGCAGAGCACCACGGCGCTCATGCTCGGCCACACCTTCGCCCAATACCGCGACGACAGGATCGTGGCCGTCGACGCCAACACCGGCGGCAGCACCCTGACCAGCAGGATCCAGCCCGAGACCCCCGAGACCCTCACCTCGCTGCTGTCCGGGCTCGACCGGGTCAGCGGCTACCTGACGATGCGCGGCTACACCACGAGGACGGCCACCGGCCTCGAGGTGATCAGCGCGGACACCGACGCGGGCGCCGAGCAGCGCCTGGCGGACCGGTCGTTCTTCTCCGACCACCGGCTGGGCGAGTCCATGCGGCTGCTCGACCGCCACTACAAGCTGGCCGTGATCGACCCGGCCGCCGCGCTGGCGGCGCGGCTGCTGCCGTACGCGGACCAGCTCGTCCTGGTGGTCCCGGCGAGCGAGGAGGCGTCCGAGGCGGTGGCGATGACATACGAGTGGCTCGACGGGCACGGCTGCGCGGAGCTGCGCAGGCGTGCGGTGATGGTGGTCAACGGCGTGAGCAGGCGTTCGATGGCCGACGTCGAGCAGGCGGAGGCGGTGGCCAGGGGCAGGTGCCGGGCCATCGTCAGGGTCCCCTGGGAGGACGACCTGGCGCCGGGCGGTGCGGAGGTCGTCGATCCCGGGCAGTTGCGCGCGGCCGGGCGGCGGGCCTACCTCGCCCTCGCCGGTGTCGTGGTCGCGGGCTTCGCGGCACAGACCGTACGACCGAGCGAAGAGGAGTTGGCGAGTGACCCCCCGGGCACGAGAATCGGTGAGCGATAAGTGAACAAGCGAGCAGGTCTGGCCCGTTCATGCGCCGAGGGGGCGGCATGAGCAGGGCGTCCCGAGCGCACCAGCGCCTCGCGGTCCGCTATTTCGACGACCGCATCCTGCTCACAGACTCCTCCGCATGGGCGTACTTCCGCCTCCCGACGGTCAGCTACGAGTTCGTCACGCCGGAGGAGCGCGAGGCACTGGCCACCAACATCACGATCGCGCTGGCCGCGATCAGGATGCCCGACGCCGAGGTCCACCTGAGGGTCGCGCACCGCACGTACCCGGCTGCGGAGTGGGCCATGGCGCTCAACGCCACGTCCGACGAGGGGCCCGGCTGGCGCGACTACCTCGAGGAGATGTACCGGCACGTCTGGGCGAAGGACTTCTGGACGAAGGAGGTCTATCTCGGCGTTCGGCTGGGCCCGCGGGGCAAGCAGCTCGGCAGCGGCGTGCTCGCCCAGCTCTTCGGCTTCTACCAGAAGACGGAGAAGGCGCTCGGCATGGAGGACGATCACGTGCCCGACAGCGAGATCGGGCGGTGGACGGAGCAGTCCGAACGCTTGGGCCGAGCGCTCGCATCGAGCGCGCTCTACGCCCGTCACGCCACCTCCGTCGAGGTGGCGTGGTTGTTCCAGCACGCGGCCGCGGGCGCGCTCGGCGACCCGCCGCCGTCGGCCAGCCCGCGCCGGCGCTGGGGCAGGGGCGAGATCGAGTCGCTGGTCGAGGGCGAGATCCACAACGGCAGGTCGCTGCTGCGGATCGTGCAGCCGCAGGGCGACTCGTACGTGGCTCACCTGTCGTTCGCCCGCTTCCCCGACCTCATGCCGTTCCCGGACGGCGAGCCGTGGATGCACTTCGCCGACCAACTGCCGTTCCCGGTGGAGATCTCGTCGCGGATGCGGCTGATCCCGCCGGTCAAGGCGTCGAAGGACGTGGCGCGCAAGCTGGCGCACGCCCGCGACATGGACCAGCACATCCGCGAGGCGGGCGCGGAGGCGCCCCTCGCGCTGGCCGAGCAGATCGACGCGGCCCGGATGCTGGAGCACGGCATCGCGAAGGAGCGGCTGCCCTTCGTGTACGGCTGGCACCGCTTGATCGTGTCGGCCCCGACCGAGGACATCTGCGTGCAGCGGGTGGAGGCGGTCGTCGAGCACTACCGCGACATGGGCATCGACGTGGTCAACTCGACCGGCGACCAGTTCTCGCTGTTCTGCGAGTCGCTGCCGGGCGAGAAGGTACGCGTCAACGCCTACGCGCAGCGCCAGCCGCTGCGGACGATCGCGGGCGGCATGGCCACGGCCACCGTCGACCTCGGCGACCGGCTCGGCGAGGGCAGCGAGGGCTGGCTGGGCCCGTACATCGGCGAGACCGTCGGCCGCGCCCGCAGCATCGTGCACTTCGACCCGCTGCTGGCGGCCACCCGCAACCGGCCCACCGCCATCGCGATCACCGGCGAGCCGGGCGGCGGCAAGACCACGCTCGCGCTGCTGATGATCTACCAGATGGCGTTGCGCGGCGTGACCGTCGCGGTGATCGACCCCAAGGGCGACGCCGAGTCGCTGGTGCGGCTGCTGGAGAAGCGCGGGCGCAAGGCGCGGATCATCCCGCTCGGCTCGGCGGCGCCGGGCCTGCTCGACCCGTTCTCGTTCGGCGACGACATCGCGGCCAAGAAGACCATGGCCACCGAGACGCTGCGGTTGCTGCTGCCGCGCATGTCGGAGGAGCGCGAGTCGGCGATGATCCAGGCGGTGGCCGCGGTCTCCAACCAGCCCGACCCGTCGCTCGGCAAGGTCGTGGACCACCTGGAGCAGGCCGAGGACCCGGCGTCGAAGAACCTCGGCGCCGTGCTGCGCTCGATGTCGGAGATGCACCTGGCCAGGCTCTGCTTCGACCCGTCGGGCGGCGACCAGATCGACACGGAGGGGTGGACGACCGTGTTCACGCTGGGCGGGCTGACGCTCCCCGACGTGACCACGACCAGGGAGGACTACTCCTACGAGCAGCGGCTGTCGGTGGCCCTGCTCTACCTGGTGTCACAGTTCGCGCGCAGGCTCATGAACGGCCTCGACCGGCGTGCCCCCAAGGCGATCTTCCTGGACGAGGCGTGGGCGATCACCTCCACGCCCGAGGGCGCCAAGCTGGTGCCCGAGGTCAGCCGGATGGGCCGCTCCCGCAACACCGCGCTCGTGCTGGTCTCGCAGAACGCGGGAGACCTGCTGAACGAGCAGGTGACCAACTGCCTGTCGTCCGTCTTCGCGTTCAGGTCCACCGAACGGGTGGAGGTGGACCACGTCATGTCCCTGCTCGGGGTGGAACCGTCGGAAGAGCACAAGGCAGTGCTGCGCTCGCTCGGAAACGGCGAATGCGTATTCCGCGATCTGGATGGCAGGGCAGGCCGTATCGGAGTAGACCTGATCTCCGAGGAGCTTCTCCGCTGGCTCGACACGAATCCAACACACGACAAACCCGACGGCGCCGGGCATGATGATCTTCAAGGGGGCGTGGGCAGGGCGCAGGAGGTACGGTCATGAAGATCCGGCTATCCCGACGACTCGCGCTGGCTCTTGCGCTGGTCACAGCCATCCTGGCAGTGCCGCTGGCCATCGGCGGCATGTCCGCCCCGGCCGCCGCGGCCCCCTGTGACCTGTCGGGCCCGCTCAATCCCGAGATGGTCGGCGGCGGCACCGACGGCCTGATCCAGGCGCCGAACCCGGCGAACGGGGCGCCGACCACCAACTACGGTCAGTTCGGCATGAGCGGCCAGTTCTGGCACACCCACGACCTGGGCTGCGCCGACTACGTCGCCGTGCTCGGCAACATGTGGGCCAACGGCGTCTTCACCGCGGCCAAGGCCATCGACCGGCTGACGATCACCACGTACCAGGCGGCGGCAACCGAAGGACCGCTCCAGTCGATCAAGGACGTGGTCGACGACATCGTCACGAACCTCTCCAAGGCGATGTACTGGCCGTACCTGCAGCCGGTCGTCATCCTCGGCGCGATCTGGCTGGCCTGGTACGGGCTGATCCGCAAGCGGGCCACCACGACCGCCGAGGGCGTGATCTGGATGGTGCTGGCGGTCACCGTGGCGGTCTGGTTCCTCAGCCGGCCCGGCGACTTCACCGGCCTGGGCAAGGTCGTCACCGACAAGACCGGCGAGGTCGTCAACTCGGCCTTCTCCGGTCTGCCCGGCGCGGGCGGCGCCTCCTGTCTGCCGCCGCCCGGCGGATCCGGCGCGGAGGTCAAGGCCGGCGGCTACGCCCAGACCGGCACGCCGGGCGTCGACCAGAACGCCGACGCGCTGTGGTCCACGCTGGTCTGCAAGCCGTGGCTCGTGGGCCTGTTCGGCACCGCCGACCCGCAGCAGCCCATCGTGCGCGACTGGGGCCGCAAGGTGCTGGAGATGCAGTCGATCCCGCCTGCCGTGGCCGGTCAGCCGGCTCCTGACGTGGGTGCCCGCCAGCAGGAATACGCCGCGCTCGCCGAGAAGCTCAGGAACGACCCCCGCTACACCGTCTTCTCCGGCCGTGACTGGTCCAACCGGCTCGGCGTGGCCGTCGGCGCGTTGATCGCCGCCGTCGTGGCCGGGCTGCTCATCTTCCTGGTGGCGGTGTCGCTGCTGGTGTTGAAGGTGGGCTTCCTGCTGTTGCTGATATTGGGGCCGGTGTTCCTGCTCATCGGCGTGCATCCGGGCAGCGGCCGCATCATCGCCATGCGCTGGGTGGAGATGCTCATCGGCACGCTGCTGAGACAGGCGGTGCTGACGCTCGTGCTGAGCGTCCTCGTGTACGGGTATGCCCTGATCATCTCCACGGCCATGCCATGGGGCATGCAGGTGCTGTTCATGGCCCTGCTGACGATCGCGGTGTTCTTCTACCGGCGCCCGTTCCAGCACCTGTTCGCCTCGATCAACGGCCACAACGTCACCACCCGCATGCTCGGCGAAGCCGCGAGCTCGTCCGTGCTCGAACGCTCGGCGGGCGTGCTGCCGCCGGTCGCCCAGGCCCGGATCGGCCGCTGGGGGCTGCGCAAGGCCGAGCCCCTCATCAGGGCGGCCGCTGCTGCCAACCCGGCCGCCGCGGCGGCGACCACGGCCGCGGCCGCGGGGCAGGTCCGGGTACGCGGCGAGGAGGGCGACGGCACGTCCTCCGGCTCCCGGGTCCCGGCCACGGCGGCGCCGCTCGACACCGACCAGCAGGGCGGCAAGGCGGGCGCCAGGGCCCCGATGGAGCCGCGCAGGGGCACCGCGCCACCGCTCAACCTGGGCGGCGGCTCGACCCGCACGCCGGGCGCCGGCGGTCCCCGGGTGGGCGGCACGGGCGGCGCCAGAGGGGCCGGGACGGGTGGCTCGACGGGCTCCAACGGTTCCTCGTCCGGTGGCGGCTGGTTCGGCGGCCGGTCGGGCGGCGGCTGGGCCCCGCGCGGCGGCTCGTCGGCGGGTCCGCGTACCGGCTCGTCCCGTGGGTCGAGGTTCGGCGGCTCGGGCGGCGGGGGCACGCGCTCGCGCGGCTCCAACGGTGGCGGCCTGTTCGGTGGTTCGGGTGGGGGCTCGCGCAACGGCGGTGGCGGCCTGTTCGGAGGCTCCGGGGGCGGAGGCTCGCGCAACGGCGGAGCCAGGCCCACAGGAGGCGCGCCCCGCGGCGGCGCCAGGGCGGGCGGACCCCGCATCTTCGGCTCCGACGAGCCCGCGTCGCGCGCGTCGGAAGCGCCGCCGCTGTGGCTGCAGAGCAGCCGTGACGGTGGCTCCGACGACCGCCCGTCCGTGCCCTTCTGGCTCAAGCCGAACAACCCGGACAAGGACTGAACATGGCCCAGCCAGGTGACAGGCGGGGGCTGGCCTTCGCCGCCATCGTCGTGGTCATCGCCGCGGTCGGCGTCTACGTCACCCTGTGGCCGGGATCCGCCGACCCGGCCGAGCCGGCGCCGCAGCAGAGCCGCCCCACCAGCGTGGCCGTCGCCTCGTCCACGCCGCTGGCGACCGCCAGCGACGCGCCGTTCGACGTCTACGACTACCTGCCGATGAAGAAGGAGCACCTTGCCGCGGCGGCGGACCTGGCCCAGCGGTTCACCGCCGTCTACGGCACGTTCCGGTACGACGAGGACCCGGCGGCCTACGCCGAGCGGCTGAAGGCGTACACCACGCCTGAGCTCGGCGAGATCCTGGGCCGCACGATGACGTCGGCGGGCACCGTCGAGCAGAACCGCGACGACGAGATCGTCTCCACGGCCACGGCCCGGTTGAAGGAGATCAGGCAGATCGACAAGACCTCCATCATCTTCGTCGTCACCGGCACCAGGAAGGTCTCCGCCAAGAGCGGCGACAAATTGCTCAACGAGGACTACGCGGTCACGGTCCGCCAGTCCGGGACGGATTGGCGGATCTTCGACATCCTGCCGGCGGCCGAGGGCCAGGAGGGAGACCCGGGGTGAACGTCTCACGCGCACGTCTCGCCCTCCTGATCGGCCTGGCGGGGATGCTCCTGCTGGTTCTGGTCATCGTGTCGCCGATGCTGCTGATCTCGATGCCGTCGTTCCTCAGCGAGGGCCGCACCACCATCGACTGCGAGGACACCGTCCAGGTGGAGGAGGCGTCCGACTCGGCCTCCACCGACATCCCCGCCAACTACCTGCAGCTGTACAAAGAGCACGGTGAGAAGATCGGCGTCCAGTGGAACATCCTGGCCGCCGTGGGCAAGCGCGAGACCGACCACGGCCGCTCCACGCTGCCCGGCGTCAAGAGCGGCACCAACTCCGCCGGCGCGGCCGGGCCGATGCAGTTCCTGATCTCCACCTGGGGCGGCAAGGCCAGGATCCCGATGTCGTCGCAGTTCAACGGGTACGCCTCCGACGGCGACGGCGACGGCGTCGGTGACGTGTACAACCCGGCCGACGCCATCCTCGGCGCCGCGAAGATGCTCAAGCGCAACGGGGCGCCCGAGAACGTGCGGCAGGCGCTGTTCGTCTACAACCGCGCCTGGTGGTACGTGGACCAGGTCGAGGCGATCGCCAGGAAGTACGCAAAGTCCGGCGACGTCAAGGTGCCGCCGCAGGCCGAGGAGGAGTGCGACGAGCCGCTGATCGAGGCCGCGCCGAGCGATGTCGTGGCCAAGATCCTCCAGTACGCCCTGGCGCAGCGCGGCAAGCCGTACCTGTGGGGCGGCACGGGGCCGGACGCGTTCGACTGCTCGGGCGTCATCTACGCGGCCTACAAAGAGGCGGGGCTGTTGATCCCGCGGACCACGTTCGGCCAGTGGCCGTTCGGGGTGAAGGTCTTAGAGGGTGAGGAGCAGCCAGGCGACCTGGTGTTCTTCAACTCCGGGCCGGGCACTTCGGCCAACAACCCGGGGCACGTCGGCCTGGTGGTGTCGAAGGGCAAGATGCTGGAGGCACGGTGCACGCGGTGCGGGCCGATCAAGGTGACCAGCTACTCGTCCCGGGCCAACCGTGTCGGCTTCACCCGCCCGCTGCAGAACCCCGATGTGCTGGAGCAGCTCAAGAAGCTGCAGAATGCAGCCCGATGAGGCATATGAGGGATCGGAACACATGAGCACGCGAGGGAGTGCCGTCGTCTGGAGGAGGAGCGACGAAGGAGCGACGGGGGAAGGCGGCGGCATATGGCGACTGAGCCGCCGAACGGGGTGAGGCAATGAGCAACATCGTGGTCGTGGCCGCGGTGATCGTCGCCGAGGGCGGCCGGGTGCTGGCCGCCCAGCGCGCGGCCCCCGCGGCGCACGCCGGCGGCTGGGAGTTCCCCGGTGGCAAGGTGGACCCGGGGGAGAGCGAGGTGGCGGCGCTGGTCCGGGAGTGCCGTGAGGAGCTCGGCGTGGAGATCGCGGTGGGCGAGCGCGTGGGCGGCGACTGGACGCTGTCCGAGGGGTACGTGCTGCGCGTCTGGCTGGCCACGCTGGCCTCCGGGACGCCGGAGCCCAGGGAGCATCTGGCGCTGAGATGGCTCGGGCCCGGCGAATACTACGACGTGGAGTGGCTCGGGGCCGATCTGCCGATCATGAAGACCGTTGAGGGGCTGATCCTGCCTGATTGACTGGTTCCTCTCTGTGACAGAATGATTACTAGGCGTTACTAGCTGGTGATCTGTCGCAACGGGGGAGTGGGAGTGATGCGTCGTGGCTGGATCCTGGCCGGAGCGGTGATCCTGGCGGCGGTGCCCTCCGTGCCCATGGCCGCGACCGGGGTCTCGCTGGTGCTGGAGCGGGTGAACGACTCCGGCGGCGAGGTCGGGAAGTGGACCAGGACCGGGGACGTGCAGCGGTTCCGGATACGGCTGAACGGGATGGGCGAGCGGGCCAGTGTGGCGGTGGCGGCCAGTCCGGTGGAGGCGCTGGCGGAGGTGACGTGCATGCCGTCGGCCCGCGCCGCCCTGGGGCTGTCTGCCACCCCGAGCCCGCCCGTCATCCAAGCGCCGCCGGCCACGGGCGCTGGTGCCATGGCGGTGCCTTCCCAAGACGCGCAGGACGTGACGCTCGCCGCCCAGGGGCTGGCCGTG
Organism: Nonomuraea sp. SYSU D8015; assembly: GCF_008065375.1. GTDB lineage: Bacteria > Actinomycetota > Actinomycetes > Streptosporangiales > Streptosporangiaceae > Nonomuraea. The sequence continues at coordinate 201,962 of NZ_VJYI01000008.1, read as the reverse complement.
CGGGCGCTGAAGGTCGCCGGGGCCTCCGCCGCTCTTCCTGATGGGGCGCAGGTGTGCAGGCTCGGGAGCGTCACCGGTGAACGCTCCGTGGACGTGACGCTCACGGCCCCCGATGGGGCTGGGACGGTGGTGCTGGCCGCGGCGGCCAACATGCGGGCCGCCGAGGGTGACGGCCTGACCACCATGCAGCGGACGGTCACCACCCGGGTGACGGACACAGTCCCGACGATCAGCGGCCCCGCCACGGCGAAGCACGGCTCGCAGGGCGCGGAGACGCCCGGAGACCCCTCGGCCGGTCCCGAGACACCTGTACAAGGCTGGGAGGGGCCGGAGCCCGCCACAGTCGGCTCGGGAGGCCCGGAGGGCGGTGGTGGTTCCACGGCGGCAGGGGGTCCCCTTGTGGAGGATTCCACGGGTGGCCGTCAGGCGCCGGACGCCTCCGCGACCGCCGGACGTGAGCAGGGCAAGGCCGAGGCGCGGCCGCGTCGCACAGGCATAGCCGAGGTGCGTGCGCATCCGACCGGCGAGGCGGCGACCTTGGCGCGTGGGCGGGACACGGCGGATGCGCGTAGGCCAGGCCCGGCCGATGAGGATCTGCCGAGCGTGGTCTACGGGGGCGGACAGGCGCTTCCTCATGCGTCCGCGTCGGCCGCCGGCCCCGATGCCGCCGCGAGCGCGTTCCCAGGCATGCCCGGAGAGGCCCCCGGCCTCCTGCCCCAGGCCTCGCCCGCGCCCGGTGCGGCCCCGCCCCCTCTGGCCGCCGCGCCCCCCGGGGCGCCGTTGCCGTGGGAAATGGCGGCTGCGACGAAGCGGGCGGCGCGGCCCGACGGACGGGTCAGCCCGCTCAAAGGGCCCGTGGGGCATACGCTGGCCGTTGGGGCCATTGCGACGCTGCTCGGAGCTCTTTGGGTCATTGTCACGGTACAAAAGCGCCAGAGGCGTAGAATGGTGTCGTAATTCGGTCTTTACTGTTACTTTGACCCGACTAGTATTCCCTTGACCATGGTTCCGGGACTACGCGGAGGGCAACGGTGGCACGCACCCGAGCGACAGCCGTGTCCGCGATCGTCCTGGCGCTGGGACTGACCGGCGCCGGAGCGACGCCGTTCATCGTGCAGAGCGCGAGCGCGTCGGTGTCGGCGTTCGACCCCGTCGAGCCGTGTGACGTCGATGACCCTTCGTGTGAGTCCGACCCCCAGACCACGGTCACGGTGACCACCACCTTAGGCACGCCGACGCCCACGGACCCGCCGGAGACCACGGTCACCAAGACCGTCACGGCGTCGCCGACGAAGAAGACCAAGAGCCCTTCGCCGACGAAGAGCTCCACCCCTCAGGCGAACACCCCGCCGCCGGCCACTCCGACCCAGAACCCCCAGCCGGTGATACCGCCCTCGCAGAACGTCGAGCCGCCGCCCACCACCAGCGTCTCACCCACGACCGAGGCGAGCGTCGAGATGCCCAGCATCGCGCCCACGCCGTCCACCCCGGTGACGACGCCGAGCGAGACGCAGCCCGCCTCGCAGGAGGAAGTGCCGCTGGAGCTGCGTAACGCGGCGCCGGAGTTCGACCAGGAGTCCCTGACGCGCAAGCTCAGCATCCCTGCGCTGGTGCTGGTCCTGCTCGCGCTCTTCGCCGTGCTGATCTTCGAGGGACGGCTGCGCCGCCTGGCCCACGCGGCGGCCGTGCGCAAGGCGGGGCCGCAGATGGGACGTCCGGACATGCCGCCGCCCCAGCCCGGCGCCGGCTACCCGCCGGGCGCCGGCTACCCGGCCGGTCCCGGATACGCTGCGGGCTTCCCCGGCTCGGCCGCCTACCCGGGCGGAACGGCGTACGCGCCGATCATCAGCTTCGTGCCCGTGCAGACCTACCCGAGCGGCCCGGTCTACCAGGACCCGGGACACCCGTACCCGCCGCAGGGTTACGCGCCGGAGCCCCCGCCGGCGGCTTCGGACGAGCCGCCCCCCGTCGTGCTGCACCCGGACGAGTTCGACTCCTACAGCCACGAGCCGCCGAAGGCCAAGGAGTATCGCGACCCGTTCGAGCCGCTGGTCCCGCCGTCGGACATCCCGCCGGGCGGCGCCGCCCCGTACGACGACGGCCGCGAGCACCCGCTCGGCCCTACCCCGACGGCTGAGCCGGGCGACTCCGAGCCGTGGCAGCAGCAGGGTCCGTCCCTGTTCGAACCCGCCTCGAAGCCCGCCGAGTACGAGCCGCCGCCGTACCTGCCGGTCGACGTGCCCGCCGACGGCGACGTGACGGCCGTGCAGCCCCTCCCGCCGCCGCAGCCGCAGGAGGAGCCGACCAAGGAGATGCCGGACTCCAAGCGCAAGCGCTTCCGCCGCGGGAAGTGAGCCGGGACGACAAGAAGGGGGCTGGATCATCCAGCCCCCTTCTGCGTCGGACTACTTGGCGCGCTTGAAGATCTTGTTGCCGAGCCACACCAGCGGGTCGTACTTCCGGTCGACCACGCGCTCCTTCATCGGGATCAGCGCGTTGTCGGTGATCTTGATGTGCTCGGGGCAGACCTCGGTGCAGCACTTGGTGATGTTGCAGTAGCCGAGCCCGTGCTGCTCCTGGGCCGCCTCTTGCCGGTCCGCCACGTCATACGGGTGCATGTCCAGCTCGGCGATCCGCATGAGGAAGCGCGGACCGGAGAAGTTGGTCTTGTTCTCCTCGTGGTCGCGGATCACGTGGCAGACGTTGTTGCACATGAAGCACTCGATGCACTTGCGGAACTCCTGGGACCGCTCGACGTCGACCTGCTTCATCCGGTATTCGCCCGGCCGCACGCCGGCCGGCGGCGTGAAGGAGGGGACCTCCCTGGCCTTCTGGTAGTTGTACGAGACGTCCGTGACGAGGTCCTTGATGACCGGGAACGTCCGCATCGGCGTGACCGTGATGGTCTCGTCCGGGTCGAAGGTCGACATGCGGGTCATGCAGCCGAGCCGCGGCTTGCCGTTGATCTCCATGCTGCACGAGCCGCACTTGCCCGCCTTGCAGTTCCACCGCACCGCCAGGTCCGGAGCCTGGGTGGCCTGCAGCCGGTGGATGATGTCGAGGACGACCTCGCCCTCGTTGACCTCCACGGTGAAGTCCTCGAGCTTGCCCTCGCCGCCCTCACCGCGCCAGACCTTGAACTTTGCCTTGTAGCTCATGACTTCGCTATCCCGTCGAACTCGGCCATCTCTTCGTCGGTGAGATATTTCTTCAGCTCGTCCCGGTCGAACAGGGTGATCAGGTCGTCGCGCATGGGCGGCTGGACCTTCTCCTCGACCTCGACGGTCGAGCCGTCAGGGGTGGAGCAGACGAGCAGTTTGCGGCGCCATTCCGGGTTCATCCCGGGGAAGTCGTCGCGGGTGTGCCCGCCGCGGCTCTCCTCGCGCAGCAGCGCCGCCTTGGCCACGCACTCCGACACCAGCACCATGTTGCGCAGGTCGATCGCGAGATGCCAACCGGGGTTGTAGATGCGGGAGCCGCCCGCCCCGACCATGCGCACCCGCTCCTTGAGCTTCTCCACGACCTGCAGCGCCTCGGAGATCTCCTCGGCCTTGCGGATGATGCCGACCAGGTCGTTCATCGTGCGCTGCAGCTCGTGGTGGACCTCGTAGGGGTTCTCGCCACTGCGCTCGAGCGGCGCCAGCGCCTCCTCGCGGGCCTCGTCCACGAGCTCCTGTGCGATCTTGGGCCGGTCGGGGAGCCCGTCCACGTACGCCGCCGCGCCCGCGCCCGCGCGGCGCCCGAAGACCAGCAGGTCGGACAGCGAGTTGCCGCCGAGCCGGTTGGAGCCGTGCATGCCGCCGGACACCTCGCCCGCCGCGAACAGCCCGGGCACGGCCGCCTGGCCGGTGTCGGCGTCCACCTCGACGCCGCCCATGATGTAGTGGCAGGTCGGGCCCACCTGCATGGGCTCGGCGGTGATGTCGACGTCGGCCAGCTCCTTGAACTGGTGGTGCATCGACGGCAGCCGCCTCTTGATCTCCTCGGCCGGGAGCCGGGTGGAGACGTCCAGGAACACGCCGCCCTGCGGTGACCCCCGGCCGGCCTTCACCTCGGCGTTGATCGCCCGGGCCACCTCGTCACGCGGCAGCAGCTCCGGCGGGCGCCGGTTGTTGGCCTGGTCGGTGTACCAGCGGTCGGCCTCCTCCTCGGTGGTGGCGTACTTGTCCTTGAACACCTCGGGGATGTAGTCGAACATGAAGCGCTTGCCCTCGGAGTTGCGCAGCACGCCGCCGTCGCCGCGGACGGACTCGGTGACGAGGATGCCGCGCACGGAGGGCGGCCAGACCATCCCGGTGGGGTGGAACTGGATGAACTCCATGTTGATCAGCTTCGCGCCGGCCAGGAGGGCCAGGGCGTGGCCGTCACCGGTGTACTCCCAGGAGTTGGAGGTGACGACGTACGACTTGCCGATGCCGCCGGTGGCGAGGACCACGGCCGGCGTGTCGAACAGGATGAAGTTGCCGGTCTCGCGCCAGTAGCCGAACGCGCCGGAGATCCGGTCGCCGTCCTTGAGCAGCCGCGTGACCGTGCACTCGGCGAAGACCTTGATGTAGGCCTCGTAGTCGCCGTGGTTCTCGTAGTCCTCCTGCTGCAGCGCCACCACGCGCTGCTGCAGCGTGCGGATCAGCTCCAGCCCGGTACGGTCGCCCACGTGTGCGAGCCGTGGGTACTCGTGCCCGCCGAAGTTCCGCTGGCTGATCTTGCCGTCCTTGGTGCGGTCGAACAGCGCGCCCCAGGCCTCCAGCTCCCACACCCGGTCGGGCGCCTCCTTGGCGTGCAGCTCGGCCATCCGCCAGTTGTTGAGGAACTTTCCGCCCCGCATGGTGTCACGGAAGTGCACCATCCAGTTGTCGTCGGGGTTGACGTTGCCCATCGCCGCGGCGGCGCCGCCCTCGGCCATGACCGTGTGCGCCTTGCCGAACAGCGACTTGCAGACGATCGCCGTCCTCTTGCCCTGCTGGCGGGCCTCGATCGCGGCCCGAAGCCCGGCGCCGCCCGCGCCGATGACGACGACGTCGTATTCGTGACGTTCGATTTCCACTGTTGATCCTTACGCGTACGGGAAGGCGATGATGCCCTTGGCGACCAGGCGGACGTACAGGTCGGCGCCCATGACCGAGAACATCGAGGCCCACGCGAGGGGCTGGTGCTTGGCGTTGAGCTTGGAGACGAACGTCCAGGCCCGGTAGCGCAGCGGGTGACGGGAGAAGTGGTTGAGCCGGCCCGCCGTGATGTGCCGGCAGGAGTGGCAGCCGAGCGTGTAGCCCCAGATGAGCACGACGTTGAGCGCCAGGATCCAGGAGCCCAGCCCGAGCGGCTTGTGGACGAGCGCGAGGATCGCGTCGTAGGTGAGGACGGAGCCGATGAGCAGGGCGGCGTAGAAGAAGTAGCGGTGGATGTTCTGGAAGATCAGCGGGAAGCGGGTCTCACCGGTGTACTTCCCGTGCGGCTCCTGCACGGCGCAGGCGGCCGGCGCCAGCCAGAACGACCGGTAATACGACTTCCGGTAGTAGTAGCAGGTCAACCGGAAGCCGCCGGGCAGGCCGAGGATCAGCAGCCCCGGTGGCAGCGCATACCAGTCACCGAAGGGTGCCAGGCCGAGGAATCTCGCCCCCTCGGGGCATGAGGTCGCCAGGCACGGCGACGAGAACGGGGCGATGTACTCCGACGCCGGCACGTAGTAGCTGGTATCGAAGATCGCCCACACGCCGTATATCAAGAAGGCGCTGAGCCCAAGAAAGGTCAGCAGCGGGGTCAGCCACCATCGGTCAGTACGCAGGGTGCGTACCTTGACTTGCGCACGCTGCCGTCTGACCGTGGCTTCGGGCGTCGTCTGGGTCATCGCGGACCTCTCCACCTCCCGCGGACCCTTTCGCGCGGCGGGTCCGTGGTTCGTTTCGCTGGGCGCGCGTACGTGCGGTATCCGCTCAAGCGCGCGTTGGTGGGGGATACGTTACGACGACCGCATCGACATTTGTGAGCGGGGTCACTCACTTTTTCGATGACTAGCTGTGATTCCTGTCACGTATGCCCGTCAGAGGCGCTGCCCCTGGGTCGGCAACTTAACCACGGTCACGAAAAAATCATCGATCTGCCGGACAACCCGGATAAATTGCTCAAAGTCCACCGGTTTCGAGACATAGGCGTTGGCGTGGAGCCGGTAGCTGTGGAGGATGTCCTCCTCCGCCTCCGACGTCGTCAGGATCACCACCGGGATCGTCCGCAGCGCGTTGTCGGCCTTCACCTCGCGCAGCACCTCCATGCCGCTCATCCGCGGCAGGTTGAGGTCGAGCAGGATGAGGTCGGGCCGGGGAGCGTCGGCGTAGCCGCCCTCCTGGCGCAGGTACGCCATGGCCTGCTCGCCGTCGTTCACCACGTTGAGGCGGTTGCGTACCTTGTTGAAGTCGAAGGCCTCCTTGGTGAGCAGGATGTCGCCCTGGTCGTCCTCCACCAGGAGCACCTCGATCGGGCGCCACTCAGTCATCGTCGTCTCCAGCCGCGGGTAGCGTCCAGCGGAACGTCGCGCCCTGGCCCTCCGCGCTGCCGTCGAGCCACAGTTGTCCGCCGTGGTACTCGACGATCTTGCGGCACAGTGCCAGGCCGATGCCAGTCCCTGGATACACGTCGCGGGCGTGGAGGCGCTGGAAGATGAGGAAGATCCGGTCGGCGTACTTCGCCTCGACCCCGATCCCGTTGTCCGAGCAGCTGAACTCCCACATGGCGCCGGAGCGCTTGACCCCGATGTGGATGCGCGGCGGCTCCTCGGAGCGGAACTTGACGGCGTTCTCGATCAGGTTCTGGAAGAGCTGGGTGAGCTGCAGCCGGTTGCCCTTGACCTTGGGCATGTCGTCCCTGGTGACCGTGGCCCCGGTGTCCTCGATCACGGCCGAGAGGTTCTCCAGCGCCTGGTTCAGCGCCTCGCCGGAGTCGGTCACCGTGCGCTCGCCGGTGACCCGGCCCACGCGGGAGAAGTCCAGCAGGTCGTTGATCAGCAGCTGCATGCGTTTGGCGCCGTCCACGGCGTAGTGGATGTACTGCTTGGCGCGTTCGTCGAGCTGCGGGCCGTAGCGCTGCTCCAGCATCTGGGTGAAGCTGGCGACCTTGCGCAGCGGCTCCTGCAGGTCGTGGCTGGCCACGTACGCGAACTGCTCCAGCTCGCCGTTGGACCTGCGCAGCTCCTCGGCCTGCTCGGAGGCCACCCGCCAGGCCGACACGATGCGGTCGCGCATGGAGTCGATGTGGCTGGACAGCTCAGCCAGCTCCGCCGGCCTGTCGACGTGCAGGGCGTGGTCGAAATCGCCGGCGGCGACCTTGCGTACCTGGTCGGTGAGCTGGTCGATGGGCTTCAGCACGGCGTAGCGCACGATGACCCCGAGCCCGACGCCGCAGACGAGCAGCACCGCGAACAGCACGATGAGCGCCGCGTTGAGCCGCCCGATCTGCGCGGCCACCTCGGGCTTCGGGTCCAGCGCCTGCGTCTGGGCGAGCATCACCATGGTGACCACGACCCCGGCCGCGAACGCCACGCCGGCCACCGCCCCGATGAACAGGAACCAGCGGGCGACCGGTAGCCTGCCGAGCCCGGTGGGCTCCCTGGGCGGCGGCAGCGGGTGGATGCTCATGCTCTCCTCCTGCTCACCAGAACCACGGCCAGGTCGTCGCTGAGCGTGCCCACGTGCCGGATGAGCCGGTCGAGGTCGACGGCGCCGTGCTCGCGCACCAGCCCGACCAGGCCCTCCACGCCCAGCAGTTCGTTGCGCTCGCCCACGGCCGCCTCGATCAGGCCGTCGGTGTAGAGCATCATCGACCACTTGTCACCCAGCGGCACGTCGAGCACCGACCACTCCGCGTCGGGGAAGATCCCGAGCGGCGGGCCGGACGGGGCGCCGTCGACCACCTCGACGGCGCCGTCGCGCACCAGCACCGGCGGCGGGTGCCCGACCACGCGCATCCTCGCGTACCTCAGGTCCGGTGTGATCGTCGCCATGCACAGGGTGGTGAAGATCTCCGGCGCCTTGCGCTCGGCCCGCAACAGCGCGTCGAGGGTGCGCAGCAGCGTGTCGCCGGTCTGCCCGGCCAGCACCAGCGTGCGCCAGGCGATGCGCATCGCCACGCCGAGCGCGGCCTCGTCCGGCCCGTGCCCGCACACGTCGCCCACCACGACGTGCACGGCGCCGTCCGGCGTCTGCACCGTGTCGAGGAAGTCACCGGCCAGCGTGCCGCCGCTGCCCGGCAGGTAGCGGGTCGTGTGCTCGATCTCGTCGGTGTGCAGCAGCGCGATGGGGAGCAGGTCCCGCTGCATCCTGGCGTTCTGGCCGGCGATCAGCTCGGCCTCGACCAGCCTCAGCTGCGCGAGGTCGGCCCGCTTGCGCTCCATCGCGTACCTGATGGCCCTGGCCAGCAGTCGCGCGTCGATGTCCTGCTTGACGAGGTAGTCCTGCGCGCCGGCCTGGACGGCGGCCACGCCCACGTGGGCGTCCCTGAGCCCGGTGAGCACGAGCACCGCCGCGTGCGGCGCCAGCGCCAGCACCTCTTCCAGGGCCTCCAGCCGGCTGGCGTCGGGCAGTGAGAGGTCGACGAGCACACACTGAATGGTGGAGGTCAGCTTGGACTTGGCCTCCTGGAGGCTCCGCGCCCGGAAGATCTTCGGCGGCGCCACGGCCTGCTCGAGCAGTTCCTCGACGAGGAAAGCGTCGCCGTCGTCGTCCTCGACGAGGAGCAGCGTCAGCGTTTCGGAGAGATTTGCCGTCACAGACCGCCTCACCGGGACGTCGGGAACGTTGCTGCTCATTCTGCGATGAGCTCCACCCCTTGTGGAAGCGTCCCCTCTTGTCCGGCCTCCACCACAAAAGTTAGCAAAGTTTCCCGGAACGCCTGCGCGGCCGTGGTCGGCTCGACGTCCTTGCGGTGGGCCAGCGCGATCGTCCGGCTCAGCCCCGGCGGCCTGAGCGGCGTGCCCGAGAGGCCCGGCCGCCCGTCGAGCACCATCGAGGGCACCACGGCCACCCCCAGCCCCGCCTCCACGAACCGCAGCACCGCGTCCATCTCGCCGCCCTGCACCGCGAACCGCGGCTCGAACCCGGCCTGCCGGCACGCCGCCAGCGTGGCCTCCCGCAGGTCGTAGCCGCGCCGGAACATCACCATCGGCCTGCCGCGCAGGTCCTCGATCTCCGCGAACGGGCGTTTGTGCTGCTCGTGGGAGGGTGTCACCACCACGAGGTTCTCCCGGAGGATCTCCTCGGTCACCAGCGACGGGTCGTCGCTCTGCAGCGGCATGATGATCAACGACAGGTCGAGCTGCCCCCGTGCCAGCGCCCTGACCAGGTCACGTGAGCCGCCCTCCTCGACCAGCAGCTCGATCCCCGGGTACGCGCGGTGGAAGCGGGCCAGGGCGTCCGCCACCAGCCCCGCGCAGAGCGACGGCGTGGCCCCGAGCCGCACCCGGCCCCTCCTGAGCCCCGCGAGCTGGGCCACCTCCTGCCTGGCGGTGTCGGCGTCGGCGAGGATCCGGCGCGCCAGCGGCAGCAGCGCCTCGCCGGCCGGGGTCAGCGTGACGTTGCCGCGCGCCCGGGAGAACAGCGGGGCGCCGAGGTCGGTCTCCAGCGCCTTGATCTGCTTGCTCAGCGACGGCTGCGCCACCCGCATGCGCTCGGCGGCCTGGGTGAAGTGCCTGGTCTCCGCGACGGCGACGAAGTAGGCGAGCTGTTGCAGCTGCATGTGATTTTCCTCGCATCAGCTCACCGGTTTGTCCGGAAAAAAGCCGCTTATACCAGCATCATAGCTTCCGGCTATGGAAACCAGACCGTCGATGACTTGGACGGGATCATCGCTGCGTATCTAGCGTCTGAAGACGTGACTGCGACGATTGAGCGCGGCGCCTCCACCGCGCCTGTTACACCTCCCAAGTCCACTCCAACGCGCAAGCCGAACGGCGGGTTCCTGACCTCGTCGAACGGCAAGAAGGTCGTCATGGCGGTCACGGGCGCCGTGATGGTGCTCTTCCTCGTCCTCCATATGCTGGGCAACCTCAAGATCTTCCTCGGCAAGGACTCGTTCAACGAGTACGCCCACGCGCTGCGGACGCTGCTCGAGCCGCTGCTGCCGTACCGGACGGTGCTGACGGTCCTGGAGGTCGTCCTCGTCGCCTCGGTCGTCCTGCACATGTGGGCCGCGATCTCGCTCTCCCGCCGCGCCGGCAAGGCGAGGCCGGTCAAGTACGTCGCCAAGAAGTCGCAGGCCGCCGGCTACACCACGCACATCATGCGGTGGGGCGGCGTGACGATCGCGCTCTTCGTGGTCTGGCACCTGCTCGACCTGACCTTCGGCGTCGTCAACCCCAAGGGCTTCGACTCCGCCCCCGCCGACCGGATGATCGCCGGCTTCGAGCCGTCGCGGTGGTGGGTGACGCTGATCTACATCGTGGCCGTGGTCATGGTCGGCCTGCACCTGCGGCACGGCGTCTGGAGCGCCGTCCAGACCCTGGGCTGGGCCAACAGCACCCGCAACAAGGTTCTGCGCCTGTCGGCGGGCCTGCTCTCCGCCGTTCTGGTCATCGGCTTCCTCGCCCCGCCCCTCGCGATCACGTTCGGAGTCGTCAAGTGAAGTACACCGAAGGTCCGGAGATCCGGGACGCCAAGGCTCCTTCCGGGCCCATCGAGGAGCGGTGGGAGAAGCGGAAGTTCAGCGCCAAGCTGGTCAACCCCGCCAACAAGCGCAAGCTCAACGTGATCGTGGTCGGCACCGGCCTCGCGGGCGGCTCGGCCGCCGCGACGCTGGGCGAGCTGGGCTACAACGTCAAGTCGTTCTGCTACCAGGACTCGCCGCGCCGCGCCCACTCCATCGCCGCGCAGGGCGGCATCAACGCCGCGAAGAACTACCGCGGCGACGGCGACAGCATCTACCGGCTGTTCTACGACACCGTGAAGGGCGGCGACTTCCGCGCCCGGGAGTCGAACGTCTACCGCCTCGCCCAGGTCTCGGTGAACATCATCGACCAGGCCGTCGCCCAGGGCGTGCCGTTCGCCCGCGAGTACGGCGGCCTGCTCGACACCCGCTCCTTCGGCGGCGCCCAGGTGTCGCGTACGTTCTACGCCCGCGGCCAGACGGGCCAGCAGCTGCTGCTGGGCGCGTACCAGGCGCTGGAGCGGCAGGTCGCGGCCGGGACCGTGACCATGCACACCCGGCACGAGATGCTCGACGTGATCGTCTCCGACGGGCGGGCGCGCGGCGTCATCGTGCGCGACATGGTGACCGGCGAGATCGAGCGCCACCTGGCCGACGCCGTGGTGCTGGCCACCGGCGGCTACGGCAACGTGTTCTTCCTGTCCACGAACGCCAAGGGCTGCAACACGACGGCGATCTGGCGGGCGCACGAGCGCGGCGCGTACTTCGCCAACCCCTGCTACACGCAGATCCATCCGACCTGCATCCCGGTGTCGGGCGAGTACCAGTCGAAGCTGACACTGATGTCGGAGTCGCTGCGCAACGACGGCCGCGTGTGGGTGCCGTTGCGCAAGAACGACACCCGGGCCCCGGGGGACATCCCGGACGACGAGCGCGACTACTACCTGGAGCGCATCTACCCGGCCTTCGGCAACCTGGTCCCGCGGGACATCGCCTCCCGCGCCGCCAAGAACGTCTGCGACGAGGGCCGCGGCGTCGGCCCCGGCGGGCTGGGCGTCTATCTGGACTTCCGGGACGCGATCAACCGGCTCGGCCGCGACGCCGTGGAGAAGAAGTACGGCAACCTCTTCGAGATGTACGAGCGCATCACCGGCGAGAACCCGTACGACGTGCCGATGCGCATCTACCCGGCCGTCCACTACACGATGGGCGGCCTGTGGGTGGACTACGACCTGCAGTCGACCATCCCCGGCCTGTTCGTCATCGGCGAGGCCAACTTCTCCGACCACGGCGCCAACCGCCTCGGCGCGTCCGCGCTGATGCAGGGCCTGGCCGACGGCTACTTCGTCCTGCCGACCACCATCGGCGACTACCTGGCGGCCGGCCCGTTCGGCGAGGTCGACGAGGCGGCGATCGCCGAGGCCGAGCTCAAGGTCCGGAACAAGATCGACCGGCTCCTGTCCGTGAACGGCACCCGCACCCCCGACTCCTTCCACCGCGAGCTCGGCAAGCTCATGTGGGACTACTGCGGCATGGAGCGCACCGAGGAGTCGCTGCGCAAGGCCCTGGAGCGCATCCCCGAGCTGCGCGAGGAGTTCTGGCAGAACGTCAAGGTGACCGGCACCGCCGAGGAGCTCAACCAGGTGCTGGAGCGCGCCGGCCGCGTCGCCGACTTCTTCGACCTGGCCGAGCTCATGTGCCTGGACGCCCTGGTCCGCACCGAGTCCTGCGGCGGCCACTTCCGCGCCGAGTCCCAGGACGCCGACGGCGAGGCCCTGCGCGACGACGAGAACTTCGCGCACGTGTCGGCCTGGGAGTGGGGCGCCGACGGCCCGATCCTGCACAAGGAACCGCTCGAGTACGAGTACGTCAAGATGACCCAGCGGAGCTACAAGTGAACCTGACCCTCAAGGTCTGGCGTCAGAGCGGCCCTTCTGACAAGGGACGCATGGTGACGTACAAGGTGGAGGACGTGTCTCCGGACATGTCCTTCCTCGAGATGCTCGACGTCCTGAATGAGCGCCTCATCCTCGAGGGCGACGACCCGATCGCCTTCGACCACGACTGCCGCGAGGGCATCTGCGGCATGTGCGGCATGGTGATCAACGGCGTCGCCCACGGCGAGCAGCGCGCCACGACCACCTGCCAGCTCCACATGCGCCACTTCGAGGACGGCGCCACGATCACCATCGAACCGTGGCGCGCGGCCCCGTTCCCGGTCGTCAAGGACCTGGTCGTGGACCGGAGCGCGTTCGACCGGATCATCCAGGCCGGCGGCTTCGTCTCGGTCCCGGCCGGCTCGGCCCCCGACGCCCACAGCATCCCGGTACGCAAGGAGGACGCGGACGCGGCCTTCGACGCGGCCACGTGCATCGGCTGCGGCGCCTGCGTCGCGGCCTGCCCGAACGGCTCGGCCTCGCTGTTCACCGCCGCCAAGATCACTCACCTGAGCCTGCTCCCGCAGGGCCAGCCGGAGCGCCTGTCGCGCGCGAAGGCCATGGTGGACCAGATGGACGCGGAGGGCTTCGGCGGCTGCACCAACACCGGCGAGTGCACGGCGGTGTGCCCGAAGGGCATCCCGCTGGACGCGATCGCCCGTATGAACGCCGACTACCTGAAGGCGAACGCCAAGTAGCCCGCTCGAGCGCAGCCCGAGCGGACCTCGCTACCGCTCGGGCTGCTTGCGGATCACCTGCGTCAGCAGCGTCAGCACCGCGAACGCCAGGACGGCGACGACCCCGGATAGAGCATGTCCAGGCGCGTGCCCGGCACGATCGCGGCGGTGACGACCGCGAGCCCGAAGGCCCCGCCGACCTGCAGCGAAAGGCCTTGTTGCGTTGCGGGCCCTCGGGGAACGTCGTGGTCAGCAGTGACATGGCCGCCGGCGCCGTGAAGGCCGCCGCCATGCCCTTGACGAAGCGCGAGACGATCAGCAGCCCCGCGTCGTCGATCACCGCGCCGAGCAGCGACAGGACGGCGAACACGGCCATGGCGGTCACCAGCACCCGCCGCCGGCCGAACAGGTCGGCGAACCGCCCGCCCAGCAGGAGGAAACGTTCTCGAGCCCGCCGAGCAGGATCACCCCGCTGAAGACGAGCAGCGCGATCCACAACCGCGGCGGCCAGCGTACGAGATCCCTCTGGGACGGCGAGGCGACAGTGCTCATGGATGTCTCCCCGGATCGTGGTCAGGCGCCCCGCCCATCGGGGCGCGGTGACTGAGCCTGCCGCGGCCGGCGGAGGTCTCCCAGAGCCCTGTCATGCTGACGACCAGTGGTCCTACTACTGACAGGGACAGGATCGTTTGCGGTGGTTTGCGTACGATCGGAGGCGATGAGCGATATCGACGACCGAAGCGTCCCTGAGCCGCTGACCCGCGGGCCGAGCTCGGCGAGTTCCTGCGCGGCCGCCCTGGACGCGATCTCGACCGCGCTGCGGCTGTCGGACGCCGAGCACGAGCACCTCACCCACCTGATCCGGTGCCGCCACCGCAAGCGGCAGGCGTCGCCGCCCCACCGGGAGCAGGCGCGGGGCACGCTCCGCGACATGCTGGCGGCCATGGAGGGGGTGCCGGCGTACGTGACGGGTGGCCGACGCGGTCGCCGCGCTGCGGTTGTGCGCGGGCTGCCGTCCGGACGATTGGTCGGCGAGCTCACGTTGTCCTTCGAGGCGTTCCGGCTCGGTTGGCCCGATGACAGCGAGCAGTGCCTGACCGTCTACCACGTCCGGCCCGGCTCCGCCGCGGCGGAGAACCTGCGCCTGCCGGCCAGCTGGGGCGCCGACGACGGCGATCAGGAACACTCCCGCATGATGCGCGCCAACTCCTCGGGACGCATGGGCGGCTCCGGCAGCGGGTGAGCCGCCGAGGCCCGGAACCCGTCCGGTATCAAGGCCAGGTGCCGCCGCCACGGTCGCGGCCGCACGCTCGCCGGCGCCTCGACCGTGCGCGCGATTCCCCCGGTCACGAAGGCCATTCTCCCAGGGGGCAGTCGTCGCGCACCGCCCCGGTCTCCCGTGCCCGCGCCACGATGCGCTGCATCTATCCCCGCGTGTGGCTCTCCGCCGGCGCGCGCCGCGAGACGAGGTCGTTGTAGCCGCGGTCGGCGGCCTGGAGCTCGCACACCCACTCCAGGACGTGGACCGCTTCCTGCTATCGGCCATCGCCCTGGTGCGGCGGGTCCTCAACCGGCATGGTGGAACGCGGCGACGGCGCCATCTTCTGGGACCTCGATGCCGAGCGGGATCGGGTGGAGGCTCTGGCCGGGAGCTTCGGGAGGTAGAGGAAGGCGACCGGGGCATCGCTCAGGGAGACCCAGACGAGAAAGATCGAACGAAACCCCGGCCGCCGTCGCCCAGCGTGACATTGCCGCTACAGATGTTAGTGAGTGCCGCCACCGCGTGTGGGCTACTTTCTCCAGAACACATGCCGCCGTGTAACAAGAGGTGGGCTCGGACCACTTCCTGGTGTCAGGAGAACGCATCCCCGAACGAAAGGGCTGGGCGGTGACGGATGATTCGCACCGGTTCACCGGCATGTACGACGAATGCCGACAACGTGTGTGGGCCTACGTGGTCAGCCGCGCGGGACGGCAGGTCGCGGACGAGGTGGTGAGCGAGACGTTCGCCATCGCCTGGCGGCGGCTGGACGACGTGCCGGAGCCGGCCCTGCCGTGGCTGCTCGGCGTGGCCAGGAACATTCTGCGCGACAACGTACGGGCCGAGGCACGCAGAGAGGCGCTGGCCGGGGAGCTGCGGTCCTGGACCGAGGGCGACGTGGCCGATCAGGTGACCGAGCGGATGGGGGTGCTGCGGGCGCTGGCCGCGTTGGCGGATGAGGATCGCGAGATCCTCGTCCTGGTCGCCTGGCACGACCTGTCGCCGAAGGAGGCGGCCAAGGTGGTCGGCTGCTCGTCGGCGGCCTTCCGGGTCCGCCTGCATCGGGCGCGCAAGCGGCTCAAGCAGGCGATGGAGGACGTCGCCGACCCGGCTCACGCGGCGCGGAGCCCGCGGGGCCGCGGCTCGTCGGCTCCTGTGCCGTCGGCTCAGCCGCCCCTGTCCAACGTTCGGAATCTCAGCGAGGAGTGGTCATGAACCCCATCGACGAACTCCGGGCCGCCCGGCCCGCGCATCTCGGTGACCGGCCGGTGGACGCACGCACCAGGGCCGCGGAGCTTTCCCACGCCATGTCCCAGCCGCGTCAGCCGCGGCGGCGCAGGATCGTCCGGCCGATGTGGGGGCTCGGCCTGGCGGGCGCCGCGGCCGCCGCGACCGCGGCGGTCGTCGTCATGGCGGGCAACGGGGTGGCGCCGACGCCGCGGGCGCCCGATGCCGGTGCAGACCCGGCCGTCGCCACGTCCCCGTACACGAGCCCTCCGAAGGTGAAGCTGTCGGCGCGGGACGTCCTGCTGGCCGCCGCCGAGAAGGCGGACCGGCAACCGGAGACGACGGCGGACTACTGGCACACCGCGACGGTGACCAGGACCGTCTTCACTGCGGCGGAGGGCGGCTACCGGGTCGCGACGGCGGACCGGCACGAGATGTGGACGCCGAGCGCCACCGGTGGCGAGCAGTGGAGCCGGAGCAGGTCGCTCGGCGCGTGGCCGGCCACCGAGGCGGACCGGAAGGCGTGGGAGGCGGCCGGGTCTCCGGCCGAGGTCGGGGTGCGGGTGCCGGGCAAGGGCAAAGGCGTGGCCATGAGGGTGCCCATGGCTCCCGGGAAGGTCCACACGAGCCGCAGCCCTCTCGTGGACGGGGACAAGGTGTTCTGGCTGGGCCGCAACGTGACCATGAAGGAACTGCGTGAGCTGCCCGACGACCCGGACGAGCTCAAGAAGTGGCTGCTGCGCTCGTACGAGGGGCACGACACCGAGTCGTCCAGCACGCCGATGGCCTCCGACGTGTGGCTGTTCAAGGTCAGCGCGGGCCTGATCACGGACATGCCGGTGACGCCGCAGGTGCGCGGCGCGGCGTTCCGCATGCTGGCCGAGCTCGACACCGTCGAGGTCGCGGGCGACGTGACCGACGCCGAGGGGCGCAACGGCACGGCCGTCTCCGTTGAGGAACCCGTCAAGGGCGGCGCCGTCCTGGAGAACCGGCTGATCTTCAACGAGGCGACCGGCCAGGCCCTCGCCAACGAGCACGTCGTGGTCAAGCCGGGCGGCATGCAGGCGGGCCTCGAGCCGGGCACGGTGTTGAGCTCGACCGCCGTCCTGGAGTCCGGCTGGACCGACGACAGGCCCTGACGCCGTGTGCGAGGCCCGCCGGACTCACCCGGTCTGGCGGGCCTCGTCGTTGGCGTTGGTGCGGATCTGCTGGATGCGCTGCTTGGTGAGGCCCAGCAGCTCGCCGATGTCCCCGTCCGACAGGCCCAGCTCGTGCATGTGCTTGACGCGTTTCTTCAGCGTGCGCGTGTAGTCCTCGGCGATCGCGGCGGCCTGGCGCTGGAGCGCGGCGAAGTCGTCGAGGTCCTGCTCCGACAGGCCGGGCAGGGTGTAGTGGTAGACGGGCGTCGGGGGCTGGGCGCGGTCGGCGAACAGGTACGGCAGACCTTCGGCGACGTCCCCGTGCAGCTCCTTCAGCGTACGGGCCGACATGCCGCCGGCCACGCCGTCCACCTCGGCCAGCCACAGGTTGCCGGCCATGGTGACGTGGACGTCAACGCGGTCTGCGGGGCTCATCGGTTCTCCAACCCAGGTCGTCAGTCCTCTAGCCAGTCGTCGCCGAACAGGTGCGCGAGCCCCTGTTCGAGGGAGTGCACCAGCTGCGGGGTCTCCCGAGGGTACAGCGGGACGATCGCCCGGGCCGCCACACGGCCCTCGGCATCCCATAGCAAGAGGAATCGCTGCCGCTTCGTCGTTTCCGCCCAGTCGCAGCGCAAGCCATGGAGATGGGAGAGCCCGATGATCCGATCGCGGATGGCCGCGTAGTCGTCTCGTTCCACCACACGCGGCAGACTATATCCCTTGCCTACCATCGACAATGGGTCTTGTCGCCATGATTGTCTAAGGTGTGTTGCGTTCGTCCGGCCCCCAGGCTCGGAGGAACGTGCGTACCGCGGTCCGGGCCAGCTCTCGCAAATCCGGATCCGCGATCGTACGGGTGCCCAGCTGGGAACGGGCCTCCAGGGGGCCGATGAGCAGGGCCATGAGCTGCTCGGCCGCCAGGTCGGGGTCGGTGGCGCGCAGGCGGCCCGTGAGTGTGAGCCTGGCCAGCCGGTCGGCCAGCGCCCGGTTGAGGCGATCGGGGCCGCTCTCTACGGCGATCTCCAGAAGGTCGGGAAATCTGGTGACTTCGGAGTAGAGGAGGCGGCGCAGCGCGCAGGAGCGGTCGTCGGTGTGCAGGCGCAGCAGTGCGTGGGCGACGTCTTCCAGTGTGGCGGGGAGATCGTCGCCGGGGCTCGCCAGCGGCTCCAGGGCCGTCAGGCGGTCGTCGAGCGCCGCCCGCGCCGCGGCCTCGACGGCGTGCCTGAACAGCGTGGCCTTGTCGGTGAGGTGGTTGTAGACCGTCGGCTTGGCCACCCCCGCCTCGTGGGCGATCTCCTGCACGCAGGCCTGGGCATAGCCCTGGCGGGCGAACACGGTGAACGCGCCTTCCAGGATCGCCTGCCTCTTGTCGATCCGCCCCCGTGAGGCGGCGCTGCTGCTCATGCCTTCGATTGTACCGGTGGGTTCAATGCGATTGACTTATGGGTTGTGTCATTACTGGATAGACAACTACTTTGAACCCATGAGTTCAAACGACCCTTTGGGGCCGCGGCTTCTGGGCGTGATCGCCGTGGTCCTGCTCGGTGGGCTGCTGGGCATCCTCAACAGCACGATGGCCGCCGTGGCCGCCGGCACGCTGGCCCGGGCCCTCGACACGTCACTGAGCACGATCGGCTGGACGTCCACCGGGTTCCTGCTGGCCGTCACCGCCACGATCCCGTTCACGACCTGGGCGGTCGACCGGTTCGGGGGCAAGCGGCTGTGGCTGGGCGGCCTGCTGCTGTTCCTGGCCGGATCGCTCGGGGCCGGGCTGGCCTGGAACGTCGGCAGCCTGATCGCCTTCCGCGTCCTGCAGGGCTTCGGGGCCGGGCTGCTCGATCCGCTCGTGCTGATCCTGCTGGCCAGGGCCGCCGGGCCGCAGCGTGCCGGGCGGGTGATGGGGCTGATGGGCGTGGTGCTGTCCCTCGGGCCGGTGCTGGGGCCGATCGCCGGCGGTGCCGTGCTCGACAGCCTGCCGTGGCGGTGGATGTTCCTGCTCAGCGTGCCCTTCGGGGCGATCGCGTACGTGCTCGCCCTGCGGGTGATACCGGCCGACGAGCCGCCTGGCGGACCGCGGGAGGCGAGGCTCGACGTGCTGGGGCTGGCGCTGCTGGGTCCCGGATTCGCGGCCGTCGTGCTGGCGCTGTCGCAGACGGCCGAGCACGGGACGTTCGCCACCTGGCAGTCGCTGCTCCCGCTGACCGCGGGCGTCGTGCTGCTGCTCGGCTACGCGGTCCACGCTCGCCGGAGCACCCGGCCCCTGATCGACCTGCGGCTGTTCGCGAGCCGGGGCTTCAGCGCCAGCGTCACGATCATGGGGCTCGGCGGGCTCGCGCTCTTCGCCGCCCTGTTCGTGCTGCCGCTGTACTACCAGCAGCTCCACGGCCACGGCGTGCTCGCCGCCGGACTGCTCATGGCCCCGCTCGGGCTCGGCGGCGCGCTCGCCATGCCGCTGGCCGGACGTCTGTCCGACCGGGTCGGCGCCCGCGGCCTGGCCGTCGGCGGCGCCCTCGTGTCGGCGATGAGCGGGCTCGCCCTCACCCGGGTCGGCGCGGACACGCCCGAGGTGTGGCCGGCGCTGGCGGCGTTCGCGTTCGGGCTGGGCAGCGGCTGCTTCAGCGCGCCGACGATGGGCTCCCTCTATCGCACGCTGCCCGGGCCGATGGTGGCGCAGGGCAGCTCGGTGCTGTACATGCTCAACCAGCTCGGCGCGGCCCTCGGCGTCGCGATCGTCACGCTCGTCCTGCAGACGGCAGGCGATCCCGTCGCCGGCTTCCACGGCGTCACCTGGTTCTCCCTCGCCGTGATCGTGATCATCCTGGCCGCCGTACCGCTCCTGCCCGGCAGGCCGCGGACGCCTGCCGGACAGCCCGTACCCGACCAGCTCACGAGGACCTCATGAAGACATTGGTGATCACCGGCGGGACTGACGGCATGGGCAGGGCGGTCGCCCGCGTCCATCTCGACCGGGGCGACACGGTGGTGGTCGTCGGCCGGGATGCACGCAAGGCGCCGCCCGGAGCGGTGTTCATCCCGGCGGACCTGAGCTTGGTGAGGGAGAACCGGCGGGTGATCGAGGAGATCAACGCCAAGTTCCCCGCCGTGGACGCGCTCGTGCTGTGCGCGCGGTACTTCCGGACGAACCGGTACGTGACCGTCGAACGGCTGGAGGGGACGTTCGCGCTCGACTACCTGAGTCGTTTCCTGCTCAGCCACGGCCTGCGGGAGCCGGGGCTCATCGTCAACGTGTCAGGCCCCGGCCAGCCGGACGGGCGCATTCATTGGGACGATCTCATGTTGGAGCGCGGGTACGACGGCGTGACGGCCCAGTTCCAGGCCGGCAAGGCGAACGACCTCCTGGGTGTCGCCTTCGCGGCACGCGCCCGCCGTACGCGATATGTCCTGATCCATCCTGGAGGCGTGTCCACAAGCGTGGCCGGCGAGTACGACGCGACCACCGCCCCGCATGCCGAGGCGCTCAAGCGGTACGGGATGCCGGTCGAGGAGGGGATCAAGCCGATCGTGGCCCGCATCGACGACCCACCCGCCGAGCCGCTCAGCGCGTTCGTACGGGATCGTCGGATCGGCCTGGACCTTCCGTCCTTCGACCGGCGAGCGGCGGAGCGGCTTCACGAGCTCACGTGGGAGCTGATTGGTTCGAGAGAAGGACCAATTTAGTGATATTGGCTCTGGAGAGGGTCCATTCGATGGCGATTTGATGCGGTCATAGACAAGCATCCGAGGAGGACGTCATGACGGTCGAATCGCCCGCCGCGGTGTCGATCGCGCAGGTCATCGGCACGCTGCCCGGCCCTTTCCAGCAGCGCGAGCTGGCCCGCGTGAACGACGCCGTCGTGCAGCTCGCCCAGCTGCACGGCGAGTTCCCCTGGCACGACCACCATGAGGACGAGCTCTTCCTGTGCTGGGACGGCACGTTCAGAATCGAACTCGAAGGCCGCGAGCCAGTCACCATGACCCCCGGTGACGTCTTCGTCGTGCCCAGGGGCGTGCGCCACCGGCCGGTGGCCGACGAGCCCGCGCATGTCCTGCTGGTGGAGCGTCCGGAGACCAAGCAGTACGGCAACGCGCGCTAATTCGGTTGCGGCGAGTACGCGGCCTCTGGCCTGATAGATCACGTTCGACGTCCGACGTCCGGGAAGGAGGCGACACGACGATGACGTACCACGAGGTGACCGGGACCAGGCATCCGATCAGGATGTGGGCGCAGCCGGAGACCGTGGATCCGCAGGCGATGCAGCAGCTGCGTAACGTCGCCAACCTGCCGTGGGTGCACGGTGTCGCCGTCATGCCCGACGTGCATCACGGCAAGGGAGCGACCGTCGGGTCGGTCATCGCGATGCGCGACGCGGTCTCCCCGGCCGCGGTCGGCGTGGACATCGGGTGCGGGATGACCGCGGTGAAGACCTCCTACAAGGCCTCGCAGCTGCCGGACAACCTGGCGTACCTGCGCGGGAAGCTGGAGCAGGCCGTTCCGGTCGGTTTCGCGCACCACAAGCGGCCGGTCGACCCGGACAAGGTGTCCGGGATGAAGTCGGCCGGGTGGGTGGAGTTCTGGAAGGGCTTCGACGAGCTGGCGCCGGCCGTGAAGGCGCGGCGTGAGCGGGCCGAGGCGCAGATGGGCACGCTCGGCGGCGGCAACCACTTCCTGGAGGTGTGCGCCGACGACGAGGGCGTGGTCTGGGTCGTGCTCCACTCCGGGTCGCGCAACATCGGCAAGGAACTGGCCGAGCACCACATCGGGATCGCCCGCGGGCTGTCGCACAACCAGGGGCTGGTGGACCGGGACCTGGCGGTGTTCCTCGGTGACACGCCGGAGATGGACGCCTACCGTCGCGACCTGTTCTGGGCCCAGGACTACGCGCGCCGCAACCGTTCCCTCATGATGGGCCTGGTCTGCGACGTCCTGCGCCGTCACCTGCCGGACATCACGTTCGAGCAGCCCATCTCCTGCCACCACAACTACGTGGCGGAGGAGCGCTACGACGGCGTGGACGTGCTCGTCACCCGCAAGGGCGCCATCCGGGCCGGCGCGGGCGAGCTGGGGATCATCCCGGGCTCGATGGCCACCGGCACGTACATCGTCAAGGGTCTGGGCAACCGCCAGGCGTTCAACTCGGCCTCGCACGGGGCCGGCCGGAAGATGAGCAGGAACAAGGCCAAGAAGACGTTCACGCTGAAGGATCTGGAGGAGCAGACGTTCGGCGTGGAGTGCCGCAAGGACGCCGGGGTGATCGACGAGATTCCGGGGGCGTACAAGGACCTTGAGTCGGTGATGGCCGCCCAGACCGACCTGGTGCAGGTCGTGGCACACCTGCGGCAGCTCATCTGCATCAAGGGCTAGAGCCTCCCGTAGGTTGGGCGCATGGAGATCGGCGAGCTCCTCGGGTCCGGGCGGAGCGCGGACGTGTACGCGATCGACGGCGACCGGGTGCTGCGCCGCTACCGCATGGCGGTCGACGCCCGCCAGGAGGCGGCCGTCATGGCGTACGTGGCGGCGCACGGGTTTCCGGTGCCCTCCGTCTACCCCGGGGTCGGCGGAGGGCGGTCCACCGATCTGGTGATGCGGCGGCTGTCCGGGCCGACGATGCTCGCGGCGGTGGTCGACGGGCAGATCACGCCCGAGGAGGTGGGGCGGGTCACGGCCCGGCTGCTCCGTCGGCTGCACGCGATCCCGGCCCGGGTGTCCGACGATCCCCAGGACCGGGTGCTCCACCTCGATCTCCATCCGGACAACGTGATGCTGACCGCGCGCGGGCCGTACGTGATCGACTGGTGCGACAGCCGGGAAGGTCCGCCGGGGCTGGACTGCGCGATGTCGGCCGTCATCGTCGCGCAGGGCGCGGTGGACGAGGAGAGCCCGCTCGCGGCGCCGGCGCGGGCGGCGCTGGCCGCGCTGCTCGATGAGCTCGGCGAGGCCATGGACTTCGGGGCGGGGCTCGACCGGGCCGGTGCCATGCGGAGCGTGAATCCGGGGCTCACCGCCCGCGAGGTGGGACTCGTCGACACGGCGGTGAGGCTGATCAGGGAACTAGGCGACGGCTGAGCCCGGGAGCTGGAGGCCCGCTGGCACCTCTGGTGGAGGGCTATGCGCGCCAGGCGCCGCTCGCGGCGGCCTCCTCGGCGTAGGTCTCGAAGGGCTTGGGCGGGCGGCCCGTCACGCGGTGGACGACGTCAGAGACCGGCTGGTCGCCGAGGGCGCGCAGCGCGGCGAATGCCTTGACCTCGGCCATCGCCTGCTCCGAGAAGCTCATCGCCGCCAGATAGTCCTCGTCGCTCCCGCGGTAGCGGACCTCGCGGCCGGCCGCCCGGCCGATGATCTCCACTGCCTCGTCGAACGTCAGCGAGCGCGGCCCCGTCACCTCGTACGTCTGCCCCGCGTGACCGTCCCGCGTGAGGGCCGCGGCGGCGACGGCCGCGATGTCACCGGCGTCCACGAACGCCTGCCGCACCTCTCCCACCGGCATGACCACCTCGCCCGCCATGACGGCGGGCTGGAAGAAGCCCTCGTCGAAATTCTGGTCGAACCAGCTCGGCCGCAGGATCGTCCACTCCGCGCCCGAGTCGCGCACCGTGCGCTCGGCGGCCATCAGCCGCTCGTCGCCCATGGCCTCGATGCCCCCGCTGGACAGCAGGACGAGGCGCCGGACGCCCCGCTCGACCGCCAGCGACACGAACGCGGGATCGATCGGCGTGCCATCGGGGGCCATGACGTAGACACTCGAGACGCCGGCCACCGCCGGCTCCCAGGTCGCGGGCACAGACCAGTCGAACCTGGTCTCTCCCGCCCTGGACGCCGCGCGGACCACATGACCGGTGGCACGCAGCAGGCCGGTCAGGCGCCGCCCGGTGGAGCCGGTCGCGCCGAGAACGAGAATCGCATGCTGAGCCATGTCCCCGAGTCAAGCAAAGCCCACCGACAGAAAGCCCACCGACAGAAAAGCCCGCTGACAGAGCCGTCGGTCAGAGGCGGCCGGCGGCACGCAGGACGCGGAGCGCCAGGGCCGGCCACGCGCCGCCGGGCCACTGCCAGGAGATCAGCCACTCGGCGGGCGCGGGGTCGGTGGCCAGGCAGGGGACGCCAGGCCCGGAGGGCTAAAGATCGGTGAGGAGGTAGAGCAGAGCGTTCATGCTCGTGCTGCTGACGATGTCGCGCTTGTCGATCAGGCGGCGAACGTCCGTGAGGGGTATCCACTCGATGCGCTCGGCTTCCCAAGCATCGGCGGGCGGGCCGATGTACTGGGCGCTGTCGGCGCGGAAGACGTGGTGCTCGGAGTCGGAGATGCCGTTGGAGGGCTGGGTGTAGAGAAGGGGACGCAAGGGCCCGGGCCGCCAGCCGGTCTCCTCCTCGACCTCGCGGGCGGCGGCTGCGATCGCCTCCTCCCCTTCGTCGATCCTGCCGAAGGGGATCTCCCAGCCCCAGGCGTCGGTGATGAAGCGATGCCGCCAGATGAGCAGCACGCGGCCCTGCTCGTCGACGAGGACCGCCCCGGCTCCTGGCGCGGTGCGGATGAGCCGATGATCGAGATGCGTTCCGTCCGGAAGCTCGACGTCGGCCATCCGGACGTCGAGCCAGGGGTCGGTGTAGAGCGGTTCTTCCGAGTGGACCTGCCAGCGCATGCGGCTGCTCCCAGGGTGGACGCCTGAATCGGCACCACGCTACAAGGGGATGCCACCCGCGAGTGATCACTCCGTCCAGGAGGCCGTGGTTTCGAGGCGTTTGCGCCAGAGTTTCTCGCCGTCGCCGCCCGGTTCCCAGCGGGCGCAGAAGTCGAGGAGGTCGCGGCAGCGGGCCAGCATGGCCGCGTGGCGCTCCGGCCATTCGGGCACCGGGCCGTCGTAGGCGGCGAAGAAGTGCGGGAGCAGGTGCACGTGCTCGGGGTGGTGGCTGCGGATGATCCACTCGCACCAGGCGAGGTCCTCGACCGGGCGCCCCGGGTGGGCCCACTCCCAGTCGAGTATCGCGGTCGTCTCGAACGTGGCCGGGTCGAAGAGCATGTTCTGTGGCCCGTAGTCGCCGTGCACGATGCCCAGCCGGTGGATCCCGCCCAGGATCCGGCCGCACTCCGTGAGCACCTCCACGGCGCGGCCCTCGTCCAGGAGGTCCTGGCCGTGGGCGCCGGAGACGAAGCGGGTGGTCAGGCTCGTCGAGGTGATCTTGTGAACGCGCGGGACCGGGATGCGGCCACGCAGACGGCGCAGGTATCTGCTCTCCGTGCTCAGCCTGAACGCCGCCTCCGGACCCTCGTAACACTTCACGACCAGGGCGCCGTCGCCGAACGTGCTGTTGGTGTACCCGTGCTTCACAAGGGTCGATTCTGGCGCACCGAGACCCCTCCCGGGACCCGCGGCACGCTACCTCGCCCGCCTCCGATACACGATGTAAGGACGGAACAAATAGCCCAACGGGGCGGAAAGCGCATGCACCAGGCGGCTGAACGGGAAAAGTACGACCAGCGCCATCCCGATCAGCGTGTGCACCTTGTAAAGACCGCTCGCGTGCCCCATCGCGGCGGCGTCCGGCTGCAGCATGAGGACGCCGCGGAACCAGGGGGCGACCGTGGTCCGGTAATTCGCCTCGCTCGGCACGAACCCCGCCGCCGTCGTCACCACGCCCGAGACGATCGCCGCCGCCAGGACCGCGTACATGGTCTTGTCGTTGGCCGTGGTCGCCAGGAACACCGGGCCGTGGGTGCGCCGGCGGTAGATCAGCAGGGCCAGCCCCACGAGCGTGCCCAGGCCGGCCAGGCCGCCCCAGACGAGCGCGTTCACGTGGTACGCCTCGTCGGACACGCCGATGGCGTCGGTCCACCGCATGGGGATCAGCAGCCCGATCACATGCCAGACGATCACGACGAGCAGCGCGTAGTGGAACAGCGGGCTGGCCACCCGCAGCAGCGGGCTCTCGTAGAGCTCGGAGGAGCGCGTGGTCCAGCCGAACCGGTCGTAGCGGTAGCGCCAGATCAGACCGCCGACGAAGACCATGATGGTGACGTAGGGCCCGACGACCCAGAGCATGCTCTCGCCCCAGGTCATGCGTATCCTCCCAGGCCCACGGTCTCGGCCGGCGGCCCGCCCGCGGCCAGCCGCCTGGCCCGCCTCCGCTGGGCGGCCGTGATCGGCGGGAGCGCGGCGCACACCGTGCCGATGACGTGCGCGTACGGTGACTGGCGCTCGGTCAGTGCGGCCAGCAGCAGCTCCAGCCCCGCCCGGTGCTCTCCGAGCATCGTGACCCCCGCCGGGTCGAGCGCGGCGAACTCCAGCACGACCGGGAGGAAGTCGGGCAGTTCATCGTCCATCAGCTCCCACCCGGCGGCCCGGTAGCGGCGTTTCAGCGCCGCCAGGGACTCGCCGCGGCGGCGGGTGTCGCCGTCGGTGTAGTAGGTCACGTAGAGGCAGCAGCGCCGGTCCAGGTCGAACGTCTCCACGTAATGCGCGGCCAGCTCGCCCGGCCCCAGCTCCTCGGCCCGGCCGAGGAACTCGGCGAAGTGCGGCTCCGCCGCGTCCCTGATCAGCGGCAGGCGCCGCCAGAAGCGCTCGTCGGGGTAGGCCAGCAGGTGCGCGGCGGCCTGCCAGACGACCGGTTTGGTCATGCCCGCCTCCTCTTGGGAGGGAACAGCCCGGCCGGGGTGCCGCGGCCGTCCCAGTTGAGGAGGTTGATCCGGTCGTGGGTGACCTCGTCGCCGGTCTGGCGATCCTTCAGGCTGTGGAAGTTCTCGATCGACACGGGGACCGGACGCCCTGACGCCTCGCCGAAGGGCGACAGCATGCCGGGCCCGGCGTCGTAGTCGAGGCTGCAGCCGGCCTCCTCCACGACGCCGGGCGGGTTGCCGTACGCGGTCGGGATCACGTAGCGCTCCTCGTACCTGGCCAGCGCCAGCAACCGGTACATGTCGCGGAGCTCCTCCTCGGACAGGCCCGTGTCCGGCAGGACCGGCTGCTCGCCCAGGTTGACGGCGCGCATGTACGAGCGCATCGCGGCCAGGCGGCGCAGCGCGGCGGTCACCGGCGCCGGGTCGCCCGCGGTGAACAGCTCCGCCAGGTAGCCGACCGGAATGCGCAGCGCCTCGATGGCGGCGAACAGGTTGACCGCGTCCTCGCCGTCGTGGCCGGTGCCGGCGAGCGCGTCCACGACGGGGGAGAGCGGCGGGACGTACCAGACCATGGGCAGGGTCCGGTATTCCGGGTGCAGGGGGAGAGCGATCCGATATTTCTTGATCAGGTCGTACACGGGCGAGCTGCGGGCGGCCTCCAGCCAGTCGGACGGCAGGCCGGCGGTCTCGGCGGCCGGGTCCTCCGGGTCGACGAAGACGTCGAGCTGGGCCTCGTACAGGTCGCGCTCGTCGGCGACAGAGGCCGCCTCCGACACGCGGTCGGCGTCGTACAGCAGGACCCCGAGGTAGCGCAGTCGGCCGACGCACGTCTCCGAGCAGACCGTCGGCAGGCCGACCTCGACCCGCGGGAAGCAGAACGTGCACTTCTCCGCCTTGCCGGTCTTGTGGTTGAAGTACACCTTCTTGTACGGGCAGCCCGTCACGCACATGCGCCAGCCGCGGCAGCGGTCCTGGTCCACGAGCACGATGCCGTCCTCCTCGCGCTTGTACAGCGCACCGGACGGGCAGGAGGCCACGCACGACGGGTTGAGGCAGTGCTCGCAGATGCGCGGCAGGTAGAACATGAACGCCTCCTCGAACGCCAGCCTGACCTGCTCCGACACCTTGGCCAGCACGGGGTCGGGCGCGGGGTCGCCGGCGAGGTCGTCGTCCCAGTTGGCGCTCCAATGGATCTTCGTGGGCTCGTCGCTGATCAGCGACCTGGGCGGGGCGACGGGGACGTCGTCGGAGAGCGGGGCGTTCGTGAGGTTCTCGTAGTCGTAGGTCCAGGGCTCGTAATAGTCCTGTATGGAGGGCATGACCGGTTCGGTGAAGATGGAGAGCAGCTTGTGGAGGCGTCCGCCGGACCGAAGCTGCAGCTTGCCCTTGCGGGTCAGGGTCCAGCCGCCGCGCCAGCGGTCCTGGTCCTCGTACCGCCGGGGATAGCCCTGGCCGGGGCGGGTCTCGACGTTCTGCCACCAGACGTACTCGACGCCGGGCCGGTTGGTCCAGGTCTGCTTGCAGGTGACGGAGCAGGTGTGGCAGCCGATGCACTTGTCCAGGTTCATCACCATGGCGATCTGGCCCATGATCCGCATCAGTACCGCACCTCCTGGGATCTGCGCCGGATGGTGGTGATCTCGTCGCGCTGGTTGCCGGTGGGGCCGAGGTAGTTGAAGGCGTACGAGAGCTGGGCGTGGCCGCCGATCAGGTGGGTCGGCTTGATGAGGACCCTGGTCAGGGCGTTGTGGATGCCGCCGCGGCGGCCGGTCGCCTCCGACTTCGGCACGTCGACCAGGCGGTCAGGGGAGTGATACATGTACACCGTGCCCGGCGGCATGCGGTGCGAGACGATCGCCCTGGCCACGACCACGCCGTTGCGGTTGACCGCCTCCACCCAGTCGTTGTCGGCGATCTCGAGGCCGGCCGCGTCCTCGACGGACATCCAGATCGTGGGCCCGCCGCGGGAGAGCGACAGCATGAGCAGGTTGTCGTGGTATTCGGAGAAAAGGGACCACTTGCTGTGGGGGGTGAGGAAGCGCAGCGTGCCGGTCTCGCCCAGTAGTGCTGTGAGGTCCAGTGGGGGACGGTAGACCGGCAGGGCCTCGCCGTACTCGTGCATCCAGTCGTGGTCGAGGAAGAAGTGCATGCGGCCGGTGAGGGTGTGCCAGGGCTTGCCGTGCTCGACGTTGATCGTGAAGGGGGAGTAGCGGCGGTCGTACGACTCCTTGCCGGACCATTCGGGGCTGGTGGCGACGTGGAGGGGCCCGGCCTGGGCGTAGGAGAAGATGATCCGGCGTCCCCTGCGGGCCAGGCCGGCGAGGTCGGCGGCGCCGGTGCGCTCGGCGAGCCGGCGGAAGCCCTGGGCGGCCAGGCGGGGGTTGCTCACGCCCGACAGGGCCAGGATCGTCTCGCAGGCCTTGGCCTCGGTGTCGAGCTCAGGCCTGCCTTTGGCCACGCCGCGGGGGACGAGGCCGGAGCGCTGGCCGAGCCAGGTGATCTCCTCGTCCGGGGAGAAGGTGAGGCCTTTGACCGGGACACCGAGCTGCTCGGTGAGCGGGCCGAGAGCGGCCAGTTTGTCGGCGATCGCGCCGAAGTCGCGTTCGACCACGTGGAGGGCCGGCTCCCGGGCGTGGGAGATCTCGCTGGGCGTGTCGTGCTGGTGGGGCGTGGCCACCACGTCCCTGCGGACGCCCAGGTGCTCGTCGGCCAGATCGCTGAAGGCGCGGGCGATGGCGTGGAAGGCGGAGAAATCCGTCTTTGTCTCCCAGGGCGGGGGGATCGCCGGGTTGAACGCGTGCACGAACGGGTGCAGGTCGGTGCTCGACAGATCGTGCTTCTCGTACCAGGTGGCGGCCGGGAGCACGATGTCGGAGAAGATCGTCGAGGACGTCATCCGGAAGTCGAGCGTGAGGAGCAGGTCGAGCTTGCCCGATGCCGCCTGCTCGTCGGGGTGCGGCAGGTTGGAGGCCGTACCCAGG
Organism: Nonomuraea sp. SYSU D8015; assembly: GCF_008065375.1. GTDB lineage: Bacteria > Actinomycetota > Actinomycetes > Streptosporangiales > Streptosporangiaceae > Nonomuraea. Next base: position 172,503 of record NZ_VJYI01000008.1, on the reverse strand, counting down.
AGGTGGTGCAGGAAATACTCGTTGCCCTTGGCGGAGGAGCCCAGGAGATTGGAGCGCCAGAGCGTGAGCACGCGTGGCCAGTTGCGCGGGTCGTCCGGATCCTCGGCCGCGTAGCGGAGGCGGCCCGCTCGCAGCTCGGCGTGGGCGTGGGCGATGGGGTCGTCGGCGTCGCCGAGGTCCAGGGGGTTGCGGTCGAACGTCGGGGACATCGGCATCCAGCCGTTCCGCACCGCCTCCGCGACCAGGTCGGCGGTGTGCCTGCCGCGGAAGGCGCCGCGGCCCAGGGGGGAGGCCAGCGCGCCGGCGTCGAAGCGGTCGTAGCGCCACTGGTCGGTGTGCAGGTACCAGAACGCCGTGCCGGGGGCCTGCCGCGGCGGCCTGGACCAGTCGGCGGCCTCTGCCAGCAGCGACCAGCCGGCCAGGGGGCGGCATTTCTGCTGGCCCGTGTAGTGCGCCCAGCCGCCGCCGTTGCGGCCCTGGCAGCCGGTCAGGAGGAGGAGCGACAGGAACGCCCGGTAGATCGTGTCGCCGTGGAACCACTGCGTGGTGCCCGCCCCCATGATGATCATGCAGCGGCCTCGGGTGGCCTCCGCCGTCCTGGCGAACTCTCTGGCGATCTTGACGGCCCGGGCGGCCGGGACCCCGGTGATCTGCTCCTGCCAGGCCGGTGTGCAGGGCTGCGTGTCGTCCTCGTAGCCGGCCGGCCACGTGCCGGGCAGGCCCTTGCGCTGGACCCCGTACTGGGCCAGCAGCAAGTCGTACACCGTCGTGACCAGGTGGCCCCCGACGGCGGTCACCGGCACGCCCCTGCGGAGCGGGTCACCGTCGTCGAAGCGGGGCAGCAGCACCTCCGCCGTCTCGCTCCCGTCGATCGTGAGCTGGGGGTCGGTGTCCAGGTCGAGGTTCCAGCGGCCCTTTCCCGACTCGGTCCAGCGGAAGCCGATCGAGCCGTTCGGCACCACGGGCTTGCCTTCCGGGGACAGGAGGACCGTCTTCCACTCGGCCGCCTCCTCCTGGGAGCCCAGGTCCTTCGCCGTGAGGAACCTGCCCGGCACGTAGGCGTCGGCCCGTTCCTCCAGGCGTACGAGGAAGGGCAGGTCTGTGAAGCGCTTGACGTAGTCGGTGAAGAAGGGCGTCTCGCGGTCGGTGAAGAACTCCTTGAGTATGACGTGGCCCATGGCCATGGCCAGGGCGCCGTCCGTGCCCGGGCGGATGCTCAGGAACTCGTCGGCGAACTTGGCGGCGTCGCTGAAGTCGGGGCTCACGACGACGGTCTTCTGGCCGCGGTAGCGGGCCTCGGCCATCCAGTGGGCGTCGGGGGTGCGGGTGACGGGGACGTTCGCGCCCCACATCAGGAGGTACGCGGCGTCCCACCAGTCCGCGGACTCCGGGACGTCGGTCTGGTCGCCGAACACCTGGGGGGAGGCCACCGGGAGGTCGGCGTACCAGTCATAGAACGACAGCATGGTGCCGCCGATCAGGGAGATGAACCGGGAGCCGATGGCCTGGGAGACCATCGACATGGCGGGGACGGGGGAGAAGCCGGCGATGCGGTCGGGGCCGTAGGTCTTGATGGTGTGGACGTGGGCGGCGGCGATCATTTCGGTGGCGAGGTCCCAGGTGATGCGGACGAGACCACCGTGGCCGCGGGCGCTTTGGTACTTTTTCCGCTTTTCCGGATTTGTCGTGATTTCTGCCCATGCCTCCACCGGGTCGTCGAGGCGGTCGCGGGCCTCTGTGTACATCTCGACCAGGACGCCCCGGGCGTACGGGTAGCGGATCCGGGTCGGCGAGTAGGTGTACCAGGAGAAGGCGGCGCCGCGCGGGCAGCCGCGCGGCTCGTACTCCGGGCGGTCGGGGCCCACGCTCGGGTAGTCGGTGTCCTGCGACTCCCACGTGATGATCCCGTCCTTGACGAACACCCTCCATGAGCACGAACCGGTGCAGTTCACCCCATGCGTGGAACGGACCACCCTGTCGTGACTCCACCGGTCGCGGTAGAAGGCGTCGCCTTCCGTGCCGCCGGTCAGGTAGAGGGTGCGCAGGTCGGCGCTGGTGGTCGACCTGCGCAGGAAGCGGCCGGTCTTCAGCAGGGCGTCCTCCGCGCTCATACCCCTACTCCATCACAGAAAGTGACTATCTGTTACACAGGGTGTATGTCTGGGCTTCGTAAAGGTCGGGTGCCGACCTGGAATCGGCTCCGGTGGCGTTCGCGGTCGCGTTCTGGTTTGGAAGCCGATCGAGCCCCTGGCGGGGAGGCACAGCGGACGGCTCGCGCTGTCGCCGACGCAGACCCCGCTGTCGGCGGCCATCCCGATGGTGGTGGGGCGCCGGGGCGGATCTCAGCGGGCGTGCCGGTGCGGGCGGGGGTGTTCAGGCGAACTCCGGTGCCTGTGCCGGAGTGGGCATGGGCGCTGGGGCGGACTCCGGTGGGCGGTGCCGACCGGCAGGCACGGTGTCGCGGGGATTGCTGCGCGCGTCCTCGGCGGGAAAATCGTTTGCCGGTTGTGGGGGCACCTTGTCAACCTTGTCGGGCTATGCGCTCCCTTCCTGAGGCCGATCCCGGCGTGCCCGACATCCGCAGCCCACTCCGTTACCTATGGTGGAACGCCCGGCGGCAGGCGCCATCCCTCCTCGCAGGCATCGGCTTCGCGACGCTGTGGTGGCTGGTGCAGGCGTTGATGCCGGCCGTACTTGGGAAGGGCATCGAGGCCGTCACCGCCAAAGACACCGGCGCCCTGCTGACCTGGGCGTCCATCCTGCTCGGGCTGGGGCTGCTGCAGGCGTTCACCGGCGTCATGCGGCACCGGCTGGCCGTCTACAACTGGCTGGCCGCCGCCTACCGCACCGTACAGCTCACCGCCAGACAGGCCGCCAGGCTCGGCGCCACACTGCCGAAACGGATCTCCACCGGCGAGGTCGTCAGCGTCGGCAACTCCGACATCGCCCACATCGGCAGCTCCATGGACATCCTGCTGCGCGGTGTCGGCTCCGTCGTGGCGATCGTCACGGTGACCGTGATCCTCATCTCGACCTCGCTGCCGCTCGGCCTGCTCGTGCTCTTCGGCGTGCCGATCATGGCCCTGGCCGTCTCGCCCCTGCTCAGGCCCCTGCACCGGCGGCAGGCCCGGCAACGGGAGCTCTCCGGCGAGCTGTCCACCAGGGCCGCCGACATCGTCGCCGGGCTGCGCGTGCTGCGCGGCGTCGGCGGCGAGCAGGTCTTCGCCGGCCGCTACCGCGAGGAGTCGCAGCGGGTGCGGCAGGCGGGCGTGGGCGTGGCCCGCGTCGAGTCGGTGCTCGAAGGCGCCCAGATCGTGCTGCCCGGCATCCTCATCGCGATCGTCACCGGCATCGGCGCCTCGTTCGCCGTCGCGGGGGAGATCCCCACCGGCCAGCTCGTCTCGTTCTACCTGTACGCGGTGTTCTTGATCGGCCCTTTGAGAACGCTCACCGAGATGGCCGACAAGCTGACCAAGGGGCATGTGGCGGCCGGGCGGGTGATCCGCATCCTGTCCATCGAGCCTGAGATCAAGGGCGGCGACGGGAGCAGCGCGGGCGGGGTGTTGCGCGATTCGTACAGCGGGGTCACCCTCCAGCCGGGCGTGGTCACGGCGGTCGCCGCGAACGCGCCCGAGGACGCGATCGCCATCGCCGACCGGCTCGGCCGGTATGCGAGCGGAGACGTCACCTTCGGCGCCGCCGACCTGGGCACGCTGCCACTGGACGAGGTCCGCCGCCGCATCCTCGTCGCCGACAACGCCGCCCGCCTCTTCACCGGCCGCCTCCGCGACGAACTGGACGTCCGCGCCCACACGCTCTCCCTCGAGCCGGAGGCGACTCGTACTGGCTTGGAACGGTCGAGTGGTGGAGCCGGCGGTCAGTTGGATGCCGCAGGAGAGGCCACCCGTCTGACGGGCGTCGGCGGTGCGGCCGTCGGCGAGGCATGCGAGCGGGTTGGGGAGCGCAATGGCGGCTCCGTCCCGCTGGACGCGCATGGGCGGGCCGATAGAGCGTGGCCCGACGCCGAAGTGCTCGATGTCAGTGCGATCGGCGACGGCTTGACCGGTGGGGAGGCGGCGGGTCCGCGGTCGACTGGTGGGGAGTCGGCGGGCATGCGGTCGACCGGTGCGGAGCCGGTCGGCACGCGGTCGACCGGTGGGGCGTTGACCGACGGCGATGGTGACGCGCGCAGCCGGGTCGTGAGCCGCGAACTGACGGACGACGAGCGGATGCGTGAGGCGCTTTACACCGCCTGCGCCGAGGACATCATCGACGCCCTTCCCGACGGGCTCGACACGTGGGTGGCCGAGGCGGGCAGGGAGTTCTCCGGCGGGCAGCAGCAGCGGCTGCGGCTGGTCAGGGCACTGCTGGCCGACCCGGAGGTGCTCATCCTGGTCGAGCCCACCAGCGCCGTCGACGCCCACAGCGAGGCCCGCATCGCCGAGCGGCTGGCCAGGACCCGCGCCGGCAAGACCACGCTGATCTGCACCACCAGCCCGCTGGTCCTCGACCGTACCGACCACGTGATCTACGTCGAGAACGGCCGGGTGCTGGCCGAGGGGACACACCGGCAGTTGCTGGACAGCTCGCCGGAATACGCCGCGACCGTGACCCGTGGAGAGGACTGACTCATGCCCCGGACTCGTGGGGAGGGCCCGCGCGTGCCCTCTCGGGAGGGCTGACGCATGGCCCGCGAAATCCTGCCGGTCGCCGACCGGAAGCAGGTGCGTGCCTACGCCAGGCGGCTGACGCTGAAGTATCCGCGTCAGCTCACGACGGCCCTGCTCCTGCACGGGTTGGCCGCCGTCGCCGGGCTGGTCGTGCCGTGGCAGCTCGGCGACCTGGTCCAGAACGTCGAGCGCGGCGTCGAGGTCAACGTCGCGCTCGTGGCCGCCGCCATCGGCGGCTTCCTGCTGTTGCAGGGCGTCCTCATGAGGTACGCCGTGCTGGCCTCCGCCAAGCTCGGCGAGAAGGTGCTGGCCGAGCTCCGCGAGGAGTTCGTGGACCAGGTGCTCGCCCTGCCGCTGTCCACGGTGGAGCGGGCAGGGTCCGGCGACCTGATCACCAGGACCTCGCGCGACGTGGACTCCCTGTCGCGCACGGTGCGGCACGCCGTGCCGGAGACCCTGATCGCGATGGTCACCTTCCTGATCACGGTGGGCGCTCTGGTACTGGTGAGCCCCATGCTCATGCTCCCGATGCTGATCGCGGGGCCGGTGATCGGGGTGGCCACCCGCTGGTACCTGAAGCGGGCCCGCGACGGCTACCTGCGTGAGAACGCCGCCTACGCCGACATGACCGAGGGCCTGGCGGAGACCGTCGAAGGCGCCCGGGCCGTGGAGGCGCTCGGCCTCCAGGAACGCCGCCGGGCGCGTACCGACGGCGACATCCGGCGGTCTTACGCGGCCGAGCGCTACACCCTCGGCCTGCGCGTCGTGTGGTATCCCGCCGTCGAGCTGGGCTACGTCATCCCCGTGGTGAGCGCGCTGCTGGTCGGCGGCCTGTTCTACACCAACGGCTGGGTGACACTCGCCCAGGTCACCGCCGCCGCCCTCTACGCGCAGCAGCTCATCGACCCGCTCGACAGGTTCCTGATGTGGATCGACGAGCTCCAGGTGGGCGGTGCCGCCATGGCGCGGCTGCTCGGGGTCGCCAACGTGCCCGACGATCGGGTGACGTCCTCGGCGCGTCCCTCCGGTGAGCTGCTGGAGGCATCCGACGTCAGGTACGCGTACCGGGAGGGCCGCGACGTGCTGCACGGCGTGTCGCTGACCGTCCGGCCCGGTGAGCGGCTGGCCATGGTGGGGCCCTCGGGAGCTGGCAAGTCCACGCTGGGCCGGCTTCTGGCGGGCATCCACGGGCCGCGTACCGGGTCGGTGACCGTGGGGGGCGTGCCGCTCGTCAACCTGCCGCTGAAGGATCTGCGGGGGCATGTCGCGCTGGTCACCCAGGAGCATCACGTGTTCAAGGGCACCGTGCGCGACAACCTCCTGATCGCCCGGCCCGACGCCGACGACGCGGCGGTGCGGAAGGCACTGGAGGCCGTGGACGCGCTCGACTGGGTGCTCGGGCTGCCCTCGGGCCTGGAGACCCAGGTCGGCTCCGGCAGGCACGCCATCTCGCCCGCGCAGGCCCAGCAGCTGGCCTTGGCCCGGCTGGTGCTCGCCGACCCGCACACCCTGGTCCTGGACGAGGCCACCTCCCTCATCGACCCCCGCGCGGCCAGACACCTGGAGCGGTCGCTGGCCGCCGTACTGGAGGGACGGACGGTGATCGCGATCGCGCACCGGCTGTACACGGCTCATGACGCCGACCGGGTGGCGGTCGTGGAGGACGGGCGGATCAGCGAGCTGGGGTCGCATGAGGAGCTGGTGGCCGAGGGGGGCTCGTACGCGGCGCTGTGGAGCAGCTGGCACGGGACTCCGGCAGGCACCCGGTCCTGAGGAAGCCATTGAGAGCCGGTCGCCTCGGTGACCGTCGTCATGCTGGGCCGTCCGGGTGGCCGTGGGCGTGCTGCGCTGCCGGGTGACCGCTTGAGGGCGCTGCGCCCCGGTGGTCGGCTGGGCGTGCTGCGCCGCTGGTGCTCGCTGGACCTTCTGCGCCGCTGGTGCTCGCTGGGTCGCTGCGCCGTCCGGTGGTCATCGGCGCGCTGCTCCCGGTGGTAATCGGCACGCTGCTCCGGTGGTCATCGGCGCGCTGATTCGCGGTGGTCTCAGCATTCTGTGCGGGTGGGTGGCACGGTGCCGTCGGTCAGGTAGCGGTTGATGTGGTCGCGGGCGCATTCGTTGTTGCCGTAGAGCGTGTGGCCCGGGCCGTCGTGGTAGACGGTGGCGCTACCGGGGGCCTGGGCCAGGACGCGGGCCACCGCGTCCGACTCACCCCATGCGCCCGCGCCCAGCATGGGCGGCAGGCCCTTGGGGAGCGGGGCGGGCGGGTTGGTCACGGGCACCGGCCAGCCGATGCAGCCCAGCGTCGCCGAGGCGAGGGTGTTGGCGGTGCCGGTGTTGGGAGCGATGCGGAGCAGGCGTTTCGTCGTGGCGGCCGCTTCCTTGCGGGTGGCGAAGCGGGGCCAGTCGGTGCATTCGGTGACACCCGTGGCCTGGTCCGGGTAGCGGGCGCCGCGGGCGGGCACGAAATCCGAGGCGTCGCCCTTGGCGGCCTTCCGGATGGCCGCGGCCAGCCCAGGCCAGGCCGTGGCCCCTTGGCGGGCGCGGCCCAGGGCCAAGGACTGCAGGTCGCGGGACTCGTACGCCACATTGGCGGTCTTGGTCGGGATGGGGGTGCGGTCGGCCCGCGTGATCAGAGAGCGCCAGAGGCCGGGGACGTCCTCGCAGCCGTTCGTGGCGCACCAGGTGAAGAAGCGCCGCATGAACTGCTCGTTGGACTTGGCCATCTCCTCAAGCTCGCGGGTCCATCCCTCGGTGCTGTGGCCCCAGGTGCCGTCGAGGACCATCGTGCGGATCCGGTCAGGGAAGAGACGGGCGTAGGCCTGGCCGTAGAAGCCGGCGTAGGAGGCGCCGTAGTAGTTGAGCTTGTCGTCGCTCAGGGCCTTTCTGATCGCCTCCATGTCCCTGGCGTGGTCGGCCGAGCTCATGTTGGCGAACAGCTCGGGGTCTTTGCGGCGGCAGGCCTCGGCGTAGCCGCGGTTGGTGTCGGACAGGCGGCCGAAGTCGGCGTCGTCGCGGGGGAGGTCGGGGATGGGGACGCGGGTCCAGCTGCATGCCAGGCCGGTGCTGAGGCCGCCGAACTGCTCGCCGTAGCCGCGGGTGTCCCACGTCACGATGTCCATGCGTTTGCGGAGATCGGTCCACCAGCCTGAGGCAGAGGATTGGGTGATGGCGATGCCGGGGCCGCCGGGGCCGCCGTAGGCCACCAGGACCGAGCCCTCCGACGTGCCGGTGGATCTCAGGCGGCCGAGCTTGAGAGTGATCTTGCGACCGTCGGGCTTCCGCCAGTCGACGGGGACCTGGAGGTCGGCGCACTCCATGCCGATCTTGTCGTTGGGGCATGGCGACCAATCCGGGACGGCGGTGGGGCCGGTCTGCGCCGCCGCCGTCGCAGCCGTCGCAGCCGTCGAGGTCAGCAGGGTCAAGGCGATCGTGACGAGCTTCAGCATGGCGGTCACGATTCCGGATCGGGGCGTCCGGGCGCGTCGGACCGGGGTTTGGTTTTCGGGAGTGGGAAGTCGTACCAGGGTTTGTCAGACCACGGCCGGTCCGCGCCGCGTGCGGGTTCGGAACGGCCCTGCGGTGAGCGCGCGCCAATACCGGGCATCCGTGTGGGGGTGTTGTGGGCGTCGGTCTTGCGGTGGTGTGGGGGTGTTGTGGGCGTCGGTCTTGCGGCGGTGCGGGGGCGTTGTCAGCATCGACGGCGTGGGCAGATGGCAGGTGGTGTGGGAAGGCGTGCTCGGCGTCCTCGCCGTGCTGGCGGTCGGCATGGTCCTGGTCACCGCCCCGACGGGGCACCTGATGAACGTCCTGGCGCAGGCCGCGCCGCTGGGCCTGGTCGCCGCGGGGATGTCCTTGTCGCTGCGTACCGGCGTGCCCAACCTCGCGGTCGGCGCCGTCTCCGCGGCGGCCGGCGCGCTCGTCGCCACCGCCGTGGACGTCGCCGAGATGACGCTCACGGCCGGCGCGCTGCTCGTGCTCGTGGCGGCAGCGGTCGCGGGGCTGGTCATCGGCGCGTTCACGGTGCTCGTGTCGGCGCCCGCCTGGGCGGTCACGCTGGGCGCGGCCGTGGCCTGCGAGGCGCTGCTCCTGGCGGTCACCGACGCCAGGGTGATGCCCGTCGAGGTCCCGGAGCTCCCACGGGCGCTGTGGTTCACGGTGTTCGCCGTCGTGTCGGTGGCGGGCGGACTGCTGTGGGCCAGGCAGGACGTACGGGAGCGGCTGAACAAGGGGTGGACGGCCGGGGTCGTCGGGTTGGCCGGGTCCAGCCTGCTCGCCGCTCTGGGCGGATTCGTCCTCCTGCTGCGCCTGGGCGCGGCTCAGCCCGGCTCCAACGGGACGTTCACCACCGTCTTCGCGCTCGCCGCCGTCCTGCTCGGCGGCACCAGCCCGAACGGCGAGCGCGGCGCGGTGACGGGCACCCTGCTCGGAGTGCTTCTCCTGGCCATCGTGCAGGGTCAGCTCGCCCTGCTGAACGCCCCCATGTGGGCCTACTCGCTGATCCTGGGCATCGTGGTCGTGGTCGGCCTGACCGTGTCCCGGCTGCTCGACGCCCTGCGGTCGTAGCGCCGCCCGTCACCGGCAGCCGGGAGCCGTCTCAGGAGGACACGCCCAGCGACCGCTTCAGGAACTCCACCTGCAGCAGCAGCAGGTTTTCCGCCACGACCTCCTGCGGCGTCATGTGCGTCACGCCCGAGAGCGGGAGCACGCTGTGCTGGCGGCCGGCCGCGAGCAGGGCCGAGGACAGGCGGAGCGTGTGGGCCGCCACGACGTTGTCGTCGGCCAGGCCGTGGATCAGCAGCAGCGGGCGCTTGAGCTTGCCGGCGTCCGCGATCAGCGACGACTTCTCGTACACGTCGGGCTGCTCGTCCGGATGGCCCAGGTATCGCTCGGTGTAGCAGGTGTCGTAGAGCCGCCAGTCCGTCACCGGCGCCCCCGCCACGGCCGCGTGGAAGACGTCGGGACGCCGCAGCACCGCCAGCGCGGCCAGGAAGCCGCCGAACGACCAGCCCCGGATGGCCACCTTCGTCAGATCGAGGTCGTCGCCGTACTGCTCGGCCACGCCGTGCAGGGCGTCGATCTGGTCCTCCAGCGCCGGGGTCGCCAGGTCGCCCAGCACCGCCCGCTCGAACGCGGTGCCCCGCCCCGGGGTGCCGCGGCCGTCGGACACGATGACGGCGAAGCCCTGCTCGGCGAACCACTGGCTCTCCAGGAACGCGCCGCGCCGGTTGAGCACGCGCTGCGCGTGCGGGCCGCCGTACGGGTCCATGAGGACCGGCAGCCTGCGCGAGCCCTGCTCGTGCCACGACGGCAGCACCACGGCGGTGGCCAGCTCTCTGCGGCCCGAGCGGCCGATCGAGACGCGCAGGTCGAGCCCGGGGCGTTCGGCGTACGACGGGATGGGCACGGCCATGCCGTCGCGGCGTACGACCGTGGTCGACACGCCCTCGGTGTCGAGGCTCTGCTCGGTCAGCACGCCCACCCCGCCGGACATCCGCCCCGAGAACACCCCGGACCGGGTCGAGACCGGCAGCAGCGAATGACCGTCCCAGGTCCACAGCTGGATCTCGGTCGGGTCGCCGCTCGCGCTGAACAGCACGCTGTCGTGATCGACGTCGAGCACGGCCCGCACCTGCAGCGTCGGCGGCGTGACCGCGCGATCGCCCACGAACAGCCGGTGGCCGCCCTCGGAATTGGCCACCCAGACCAGCGACCCGTCGTCCAGGTGCGCGGGCACGCCGGTGACGATGTCGACCCAGGCCGGGTCGGTGTCCTCGCGCACCAGCGTGGAGAGGCCCGTGGCGGGGTCGACCGTGAACAGCCGCATGGTCCGCTGGTCGCGGGTCAGCGTCACGATCGACAGCGCGTGGTCGTCCCAGGCGGCGGTGGCCAGGTATTCCTCGTCGTACGGCACCGCGACCCGCGACCCGTCGAGGCGCAGGACGAACAGCTCCGTGGTCGCGTTGGGCGTGCCGGCGGCGGGGTAGCGCTGCGCCGTCGCCGGTCGGTCGGGGTTGGCCGGGTCGGCGATGTGCCAGACCCGGACAGGTGCCTCGTCCACGCGCTCGACCAGCAGCGCGTCGCTCGACGGCGCCCACCAGTGGCCGCGCATCCGGTCCATCTCCTCGGCGGCGATGAACTCCGCCAGCCCGTACGTCACCGTCTCCGACTCGGGCGCGGCCAGCTCCAGGTCCGCGCCCGAGGCCAGGTCCTGGACGCGCAGGGCGCCTCCCGTCACGTACGCGACATGTCGCCCGTCGGGGGACAGGCGGGGGTCGATGACCGCGCCCGGCGTGTCCACTTTGCGGGCCTGGCCGCTCGCCAGCTCCACGACGTACAGGCCGCCGGACAGTGCGAAGCACGCCTTGGTCACGGCCCGGTCGGTGGCGTAGGCCACCACGCCGCCCGCCGCCTCGCGGCTGCGCTCGCGCCTGGCCCGCTCCTCCGGCGGCAGGTCCTCCTCGTCGCCGTGGAGCGTGCGCGGGTCGACGACCAGGCGCTCGACGTGAGTCTCCGTGTCGAGCTCCCACAGGCAGGTGACCGGGTCGGTGCCCGACCGCGTCCGCAGGAAGACCACCCGGCCGCCGTCGGGGGAGATCGTGAAGCCTCTGGGCACCCCGAGGGTGAACCGGCGGGTCCTGGCAGACAGACGCGGGAAGCTCTCACTCATGGGCCCAATCCTGCCAGGAACATGCCCTTGTTACGCTCATGGCCATGACTGATCGACGCCTCCTGCTCGTGCACGCCCACCCGGACGACGAGTCGATCGGCACCGGCGCGACCATGGCCAAATACGCCGCCGAAGGCGCCCACGTCACGCTGGTGACCTGCACGCTGGGCGAGGAGGGGGAGATCATTCCCGCGGACCTCGCCCACCTGGCCGCCGACCAGGACGACGCGCTCGGCCCGCACCGCATCGGCGAGCTCGCCGCCGCCTGCCGGGCGCTCGGCGTCGAGGACCACCGCTTCCTGGGCGAGCCGGGCCGCTGGCGGGATTCGGGGATGATGGGTGTGGCGTCGAACGACCACCCGAGGGCGTTCTGGCAGGCCGATCTCGACGAGGCGGCGGGCGAGCTGGTCAAGGTGATCCGCGAGGTACGCCCGCAGGTGCTGGTCACGTACGACGACAACGGTTTCTACGGCCACCCCGACCACATCCAGGCCCACCGCGTCTCGCACAGGGCGTTCGAGCTGGCCGCGAAGCAGGACTTCGGCGAGGGCGAGCCCTGGCAGATCGCGAAGCTCTACCACACGGCCCTGGCCAAGTCCGTCATGCGGCGCGCCGCCGAGGCGCTGCGCGAGGCGGACGTCGACTTCCTCGTCGAGGACGTCGACGACATGCCGTTCGGCTGCCGCGACGAGGACGTCACCACCGAGATCGACGCTCGCGAGTGGATCGGCGTCAAGGTGGAGGCCATGCGTGCGCACGCCACCCAAATCATCGTGAAGGACCAGTGGTTCGCCCTGTCCAACAACATCGGGCAGGAGGTGCTGGGCGTCGAGCACTACATCCTGGCGATCGGGGTGCCCGGCCGGCCGGTGCCCGGGCCGCCGGTCGAGGCAGGCGGCCTCGGTGAGCCGCACAACCGGGAGAACGATCTCTTCGCGGGCATCCACTAACCTCATTCGACATGGAGCATCGCGGCCAGGCCGAGTCGGCGCTGGGTGGGGCGGCGTACGGCATGCTGTTCGTGCTGGGCGTCGTGATGGGGATCGTGGGCGGATTCACGCATCCGGATCCGGGGTGGCAGGTCGGACCGCTCCCGGGCGCGGCCGTCGTCTGGGTGCTGGTGCTGTTCGCGGTGTGCCTGGGGGCGGGCAAGATGATGCGCGCCAAGCTCGGGGCCGTCGTGACGGCGGCCGGATGGCTGCTGGTGACGATGCCGTTCACGCTGGAGCTGGGGTCCGGCGATCTCGTGATCGCGAACGGGGCGCCCGGCCACGTCTATCTGTACGGCGGGCTCGTGGCCGTCGTGATGGCGTATGTGCTTTCGCCCTCGTCAGGTGGGGAATCGTGGCTCCTGCGCGGTTACCCTCCGAAGAACCCGACGTAGCGGCATAAAGTAAAGTTCGTGTATTCGATAGAGCGGCCCGTGGACCCGGAGGCGTATCGCAAGGTCGTCGGCCGCTTCGCCACCGGAGTCGCGATCGTCACGACCAGGCTCGGCGAGATCGATCACGCGATGACGGTGAATTCGTTCACGTCTGTTTCGCTCGAACCGCTGCTCGTGCTGTTCTGCGCCGAGAAGGTGGCCCGGTTCCACGACGCGGTGCTGGAGGCGCGGGTGTGGGGGGTGTCGGTGCTGCCCGCCACGATGGAGGACGCCTCGCGGTTCTTCGCGAACCGGGGGCGGCCCTTGAACGGGCAGCTGTCGCGGTGGCCGCATCATCGCGGGGAGTCCGGGGTGGCGTTGTTCGACGGGGCGATCGCCACGATCGAGTGCACGACGACGGACGTCCATGAGGGCGGCGATCATTCCATCGTGGTGGGCGAGGTGACGGCGCTGGGCACGCCGTCCGACGGCGCGCCGCTCCTGTACCACGAGGGCCGCTACGGGCGGCTCTAGCTCCTCGACCTGAAGGTCTTTCCTCACGCGGGCATGAATCGGGCCAGGCGCGCGGCCTGGCCCGATCATCATGTGGGTGATCGCATCCCCGCTGTCACTGCGCGGGAGTGGTGACCGTTTCCGTCGGTGTCGTGGTGGGGGTCTCCGTCGGTACGTCGCTCGGCGGGACCGAGTCGGTCGGTTCCTCGGTCGGTTCTTCCGTCGGCTCCTCCGGCGGGCAGACGGGGATCCCCGTGGGAGTCACCGTCGGCGACATCGTGGCCGTCGGGGTCGCGGTCGGGGTGCCGGTGGGGGTGCCCGTCGGAGTCGTTGTCACAGTCTCCGTGGGGGTCACCGTCGGCGTGGAGGTCGGGGTCTCGGTCGGTGTGGTCGTCGGGGTCTCTGTCGGGGTGACCGTCGTCGTCGGCGTGTTCGTGGGGACGTCGGTCGGCGGGAGGGTGTTCGTCGGTGGTGCGGGCTGGCAGGTCACCGTGACCGTCGGACCCGGCTCGGTGACCGTGACCGTGGGTCCCGGCTCCGTGACCGTCACGGTCGGCAGCGGCGTCACGGCGACGGCGGGCTCACCGCGCTTCTTGTACGTGCCCCAGCCCAGTCGCTTGGTGGATTGTCCTGTTCCTGTGGTTACCGGGATGTCCGCACTCGACGTCTTGCACGCCCTTCGTTTGCACACTCTCTGCTTGACGCTGAAGATGGCGGCTCCGCCGGCCTCGATGGAGACATCCAGGTAGGAAACGCCTCTCCTCTTGACCACCGTCGTCGTGACGACGTAGTCCTCGGCGGGCGATGTCTCCGTGGGAGTGGGAGCAGGCGCCGGGGCCGACTCGCTGGGGGTCGGGGCCGACTCGGTGGGGGTGGGAGCCGGGGGCGACTCGGAGGCTAAGGCCACCCGCCCGTCGACAGAGGTGCTGGTGAATCGTAGGGGATCGGAGGCTGACGTTTGGGTGATCGCGACTCCGCCGGCTCCTGCCAGTGCAACGGTGCCGAGCAGCGCGCCCAGGATGGAAAATCTCATAATCCTGCTCTTGTGGGAGATTTCAGGACCCTGATCATTATTCCGACATGTCAAGATTGGTCAAGACTGAGACGCATGGACAGGCGCTTTCGGTTCCGGCGCGCGGCGAACTACATCAATCTCGCCACTCCGCTCGGTTTACTCATCTCCGTCATCGGCGGCGCCACCCGCCAACCCGGCCCCAACGGGCTCATCCTCGCCTTCGGCTACCGTTACCGCTTCCCCATCGCGGGGGCGTTCACCGTCGGAAACGTGGTCCTGACCAGGTGGGATTCGCTCAGTGACCGGCTCCTGCGCCATGAGGAACGACACGCCACGCAGTGGGCGTGGTGCATCGGCCTGCCCATGCTGCCGCTCTATTTGCTGGCCATGCTGGCCTCGGTGTTGGTCTGCGGACATCAGGCGTCGTACAACATCTTCGAACGTCTGGCGGACCTGGAAGACGGCGGTTACCCCCGCGCGCCGCTGTGGTGGAAGCGGCGCGGCGGCAGCCGAGGTTGACTCGTCCAGTCAAGAAGCCCCTCTGGCCAGGGGCTGGGACGGCCGTCGGCTGAGCCTGCCGAGGGTGAGGGCGGCGATCGCCAGGCCCGAGATCGCTCCGGCGCAGAGCATGGAGGCGGTCGACGGGCTCACGAACGTGACGCCGACCGGCGCGAGGGCCGAGACGCCGGTGGCGAACGCGACGTACGTCCAGGTCGCGAGGCGTACCAGGTGGACGCGTAGATCCTCCGAGGGCAAGGTGCGTGCGAGGAGCCAGGCCAGCGCCGGCAGGAGCAGGACGCCGTGCATGAACACGGCATGGGCCGGCTTCAACGTGGCGGCCACCGTGTACGCGAGTTGCTGACTGCCCGTCACCTGCTCGACCACGCCCCGAGCGATCATGACGGCGCCGAAGGCCATGGCCGCCAGCAGGGTGGCGAAGCCCGCGCGCACCGCCAGGCGCATGCTGGGTGCGAGGCCGGGGTCGGCGCGGAAGGCGGCCACCGTCATGGCGATCGCGATGGCGATGAGCACTCCGCCGCCTGCCGCCAGGGCCCTCGCGATGGCCGTGTCGACGGCGGTCTCCATGTTGAAGTGGGAAGGAACGCCTCGCCACGCCTGGAGGGTGATCAAGGCGACTTCCAACGTAGAGGCGGCTGCGAAGGCGCCGACCCAGACAGGGCGGGCGCGGAGCCGTACGAACTGGGCGACCCAGGCCATCGTCAGGACGCTCAGCCCGAACGACACCCCGAACGTGAACGGCTTGCGCCACGACACCGGGCCCTCCCACGGCCCGCCGTCCACGACGAACACGCCCAGGTGGACGAGGCCCACGAGCACCAGCAGGACTCCGATGGCGTACCAGAGGCGATTCATACGGCCAGGCTGGCAGGCCGGGCCCGGCCCGCGCGTCGGCCCGGGGTTTGGACCGCGGCTACGACGACGGTCGTACGCGCGCCGACGCCGGGCCCCCAGGTTCACCCCACACAAAGCTCAGGGCGTCAGCCTGAGGGTGTGCACGGCGGCCTTCTTGACCGACTCGGGTTTGGAGTGCATCGGCAGCAGGTCGCCCCTGGCCCACACCTCCGCCTGATCCCAGTAGTTCTCGTGGAAGGCGTGGCCCGAGGCGCCGGTCAGATTGATCCACTGGGACTTGTCCATGTCGCTCAGATCGACGATCATGCGCATCGACGGCACGGCGGTGACCGCGTAGTCCCTCTGAACGTTCCAACCCGTGGCGTTCACCGCGTCCTTGTTGCCCGGGACCGCGAACGGCCCCCGGTTGAACAACGCCTCGATCGGCGCGATCCCCGAGGTCCCCAGCGAGCCGTGGACCAGTTCGAGCGTGTGCAGGTCACCCCACCGCCACGCCGCGACGTCCTCGCCGAGCCGGTCCGCCAGCTCCTGGTACGCCGACGCCATGGCCTGCCGCAGGATGTCGTCGCGCGTCTCCTTGCGGTTCTCCGTGGTCACGTCGTCCCAGAAGGGGTCGTCCGGCAGTTGGAGGAGCCGCCTGATCACCTCGTACCAGCGGTCGCCACCGGCGGGCCTGGCCCCCTCCGGCAGTTCGTCGTTGAACGTCAGCACGAGCACCTGCCGCCAGACCGCGTTGAAGTAGGCGGCCGGGGCGGAATCGGGGCCCTGCGTGCCGTCCCACGACTTCAGCAGCTGCCTGGCCTGGCCGCCCGGCCCCGCGAGGTCCACCTCCATCAGCGCCGGCACCAGGGTCTCGGCGAATTCGTTGCGGGTGTCCTGCTGGATCTCCGACATGGCGGCCGCGTCGACCCCGCCCTTGTCGATCGCCGCCTTGACGAGGTCGCGGATGCGCTCGGAGCGGTAGCCGTACGCCCAGTCCCTGGTCAGGAAGGGCCGGTACCGCCTGGGGTCGATGACCGCGTTGTTCGCCGTCACGATGAACCCGTCGGCCGGGTCCTCCACCGACGGCAGCTGGTCGTACGGGATGGGCGCCGTCCGCCAGTCGTACTCGCCCGTCCACCCCGGGACCGGCCAGGTGCCGTCGCCCTTCTGGCGTACCGGGATGCGGCCGGGTGCCTGGTAGCCGATCTTGCCGGCCGTGTCCGCGTAGACCAGGTTCTGGGCGGGCACCTCGAACAGCGCCGCCGCGGCCTTGAATTCCTGCCAGTCGGTGGCCTTGTTCAACGCGAAGAGCGCGTCCGCGGTGCGGCCAGGAGCCAGCGCCGTCCACTGCAGCGCCACCGCGTTCGCCTCCCCGGTGGGCTCGGCACTGTCGATCACCTCGTTGATCAGCGGCCCGTGCACCGTGCTCCGGACGGTGATCGTGACGGGGGAGCCGCCGGCCACCTTGATCTGCTCCTGCCGGGTCTCCAGCTTCACCTGCTCGCCCTTGTACAGGTACGTGTCGCCGTCCACCTTCTCCAGGAACAGGTCCGCCACGTCGGGCCCCAGGTTCGTGAAGCCCCACGCGATCTTGTCCGTGTGCCCGATGATCACTCCCGGGACGCCGGAGAACGTGAACCCCGTCACGTCGTACGGGCACTCCTCCGTGATCTCCCGGCAGTGCAGCCCCGCCTGGTACCAGACGGACGGCATCTGCGCCGACAAGTGCGGGTCGTTGGCCAGCAGCGGCTTGCCGCTCTTGGTGTGGTCGCCGGAGATCACCCACGAGTTCGACCCGATGCCCTCGCGGTCCTCGGTGCTCATCGTGCTCGGCACGGCGTCCAGCGTCTTGGCCGCCTGGGTGAGCGTGCGGACGCCGGCGCGCAGCCGCGGCTCGGCCCGCTGGTCGAAGCGGTCCTGGTCGATGGTGCCCTGGGTGACGATCGGAGAGTGGCGGTCGTACGGGTAGTCGGGGTAGAGCTGCTCGACGCGCTCCCTGGGCAGTTTCGCCGCGATCAGGGCGCGGTCGATCTCGTCCTCCATGTTGGAGCGCAGGTCCCAGGCCATGGCCTTGAGCCAGGAGAGGGAGTCGACGGCCGTCCACTGCTCGGGCCGGTAGTCGCCGTTCTGAAGCTTGAGTATGGAGTATTCGAGGCTGCGGTCGGAGGCGTTCGGGTTGGCGCTGAGCCAGGCGTTGACGCCCTTGGCGTACGCGTCGAGGTGGTCCTGGGTCTGCTGGGCCAGTTCCGGGAGCTCCTGCTCGGCGACCCGCCGCCAGCCCATGGTCCTGAGCGCCTTGTCGGTGTCGAGAGTGGCCGCGCCGAAGAGCTCGGAGAGACGGCCGGCGGTCATGTGGCGCCGGAAGTCCATCTCGAAGAAGCGGTCCTGGGCGTGGACGAAACCCTGGGCCATGAAGAGGTCGGCGGCGCTGGAGGCATAGATGTGCGGGATTCCTGATTTATCGCGATAAATCTCTACATCCCCGGTTAAACCGGGCAGCCGTAACGCCCCTTCCACCTGCGGGAACGACTTCCGCACGGTGTAGACGAGGACCCCTGCCAGGACGAGGGCCAGGGCGAGAAGAACGGTCAACACCCGAGCGAACCACCGCAACGGCCGCGGCATCCACGCATAGGGCCTCACCGACACCTCCATCTTGCCGAAACTGGCACTAAGTCTGACAGCCCGCGATCACTCATCCGGCCGACTTCACCGTCCTTCGCAGAGGACTTTGAGTCGCCCGGTGACGGGAGGCGTCCAGAACGCCGGTGAGGTCAGGTCCAGGTCTGGCCTTCGGGGGTGTCGGAGACGCGCACGCCCATCGCGGCCAGCTCGTCGCGCAGCCGGTCCGCCTCCTTCCAGTCCTCGGCCTCCCGCGCCCGGGCCCGCGCCTCCAGCAGCTCGGCCGCCCCCGCGGGCAGCACGGGCACCCTGCCGATGTCGGCCGACAGATCCAGCCCGAGCACCTGGTCCACGTGCAGGAACGACTCCAGCTTGGCCCCGGGCGCCACCGTTTCGTCCCGCTCCAGCTCCCGCAGGACCCGCAGGGCCACGGGCGTGTCGAGGTCGTCGTCGAGTGCGGCCTCCACCCGCTCCACGTACGCGCTCGCGATCGGCGCGCTGGGCGACTCGGCCCACTCGGCCACCCGCGCCCGCCATCGCCGCACCGTCCGGTCGGCGGCCCGCAGCGTGTCCCACGTCAGGTTCATCTGCTGGCGGTAGCGGTGCTCCAGGAACGCCATCCGCACCGCGAGCGGATCGAGCCCGGCCGCCACCACGTCGGAGAGCAGCACCGCGTTGCCCGTGGACTTGGCCATCTTGCGCCCGTCGAACAGCAGGTGCTCCCCGTGCACCCAGTGCCGCACCACCTCCTGCCCGGCCGCCGAGTTGGACTGCGCCCGCTCGTCCTCGTGGTGCGGGAAGCGCAGATCGATGCCGCCGATGTGGAGGTCGAACGGCGCCCCGAGGAAGCGCAGCGACATGGCCGAGCACTCCACGTGCCAGCCCGGGAACCCGCGCCCCCACGGCGACTCCCACGTCAGCTCGCCCTCGGCGGGCTTCCACAGGGCCCAGTCGGCGTGGAAGCGCTTGCGCGGGTCGACGGTGTCGATGCGGTGGGCGGGCTTCAGCGCATCCAGGCGATTTCCCGAAATTTCGCCGTACGTGGGAAATGTCCGTACGTCAAAGAACACCGACCCGTCCGGCACCGCGTACGCATGCCCCCGCTCGATCAGCTTGGCGATGAGCTCGATCATCAGGTCGATCGTCTCGGTGGCGCGCGGCATGTGCTCCGGCGGCCGGAGGTTGAGCGCGGCGGTGTCGTTCCTGAAGGCGTCCTCGTAGAAGCGCGCCAGCTCCTGCACGGAGCGCCCCTCCTGGTGGGCCTGCTCCACGACCTTGTCCACCCCGGAGTCGGTCAGGTGACCGACGTCGGTGATGTTCTGGCAGGCCAGCACCCGCACGCGCCGCCGCTCGAGCACCCGCCTGATCAGGTCGGACAGCAGGTAGGTGCGCAGGTTGCCCACGTGCGCGTGGCGGTAGACCGTCGGCCCGCAGGTGTAGATCCGCACCGCCCGTCCGGGGGCGAGCTCCTCGACCTGCCTGGCGCGCGTGTCGTAGATCCGCAACATCTCCCGAGCTTAACCCGGGAGCTCACCCACCCAGGAAGCCGAGGATGTCCCGGTCGCCGCGCTCGCGGAGCCTGCCCAGGATCTCCTCGCGGGTGGCCGTGTCAGGCAGCCCGATCCTGGCCCCGATCAGCCGCAGCCCCTCCATCTCGGAGCTGACGGGGGCGGTGTAGCCGAGCAGGTAGAGCGCCCGGTTCACCGGCGGCATCCCGACCGGTGCGGCCGGCAGGTAGCGGGTCAGCAACTCGCCGCCGTCCGACACGGTCAGGAAGACGTGGTCGCCCTCGCCCGCCTTGTACTCGGCCAGCACGTTCCTGATCGAGCCCATGGTCGGCTGGTTGTGCCAGCTGATCACCACGTCGCCGGACGGCGCCGAGGCGGTCAGCTGCCCGCCGGGCGCCATGCCCAGGTATGCCGCGAACCCCGTCGGCAGCGGCGACCCGGACCCACGCAGGTGCTCGGCGTTGACGTCCACCCGGTGCCACCAGCGCCCGTCGCGGGAGCGGAAGCTGCGCCGGGTCAGCGAGACGTCCTTGCGCGGCTGGTACGGCTCGGACTCCCCGCCCGGCGCGGTGCCCGCCACCCGGATCCAGCCCCGCTGCGTCCGCTCGAACCCGGGCCCGCCCGAGTACGCCCGAACGGAGCTCTCGCTGACGTCGTACTTCGAGGTCAAGTTCGTCACGATCGTGCTCACCGACGCCTCGCCGCCGGCCCGCTCGATCTCCCTGGCGATCATCTCCCTGATCCCCAGGTACTCGTCGCCGCCCCACCTGGTCAGCCCGTACTTGTTCCGGTCCACCCGCATGAAGCGCTCGTCGGCGGTGAGCTGGTTGCGGATGCCGACCAGGCTGTAGTCCTCGCCGATGCGCTCCTGGATCTCCTCGGGCGACAGCGGCGTGCCCGCCACCGCCAGCACCGCCTCGGCCTTCTCGTTGATGCTGCGCGGCCACGGCACCACGTGCTCGCCGAGCACGCGCAATTGCGGCACGGCCAGGATCCACCGCTCGGCCACGTCCTCGCGCACGCCGAGCTGCGCCACCATGGACACGGCCTCGCTGAGCGGGCGCGGCCCGTCGGCGAACAGCTGGCGCGTCTTCTCTCTGAGCTCGTCGGCTCCACCCGCCACGAGCCAGCCGTCGGACTGGTCGTAGCCGGTCAGCAGCGTGCGCACGAACCGCCAGGCCGGGATGCCGAGGGTGCGCAGCTCCGTCCGGTGCCACGGCACGGCGGCCTCCAGATCGTCGGCCGGGACCGCGGAGCCGAGCCGGGTGCGCAGCCACGCCAGGTGCGCCACCAGCGCCGCGGCGCCCGGGGCGGCGAGCCACGCCTCCACATGGTCGCGCAGGTCGCGCTCGATCTGCCTGATGCGCTCCCGCGTCACCGAGAACCGCTGCGCCAGCTCGTCCAGCGTGGCCCGCTGCGCCGCGTACAGCCGGTCCCTCGCGATCGCCCGCTGCCGGTCGTCGAGCGCGGCGAACAGCTCGTCGATCACCTCGGGCAGCGGCCTGTCCGGCCTGGACGGCGCGGGCAGTGCCTCGGGAGCGGGCTCGAGCAGCCGCTCGAACACGCCGGTGAACAGCTTCTGCACGACGTCCTTGCCGAGCGACTCCGGCGTCCGCTCCGCCTCGGCGGGGTCGGAGAAGCGCAGCAGCGGCAGGATGTCGCCGAGCTGCAGGTGCCCCCAGCAGGCCACGGCCAGGTCGGCCAGGTGGCCCGCCACGGTCTGCGTGCCGACGATGGCGCACGCGCGGTCGAGAGGAATCGCCTGCCACCAGGCCCCGGGCAGCTGTGGCTCCTCCACGATCGGCGCGATTTGACCAGGAGAGGTCCAGCGCACGGGCGGCGCCAGGTCGCTCAGGCTGAGGTTCATTGAGGTCCAACCGGCAAAGGGAATATATTTCCGCAGTTCAGACTATGTGATCAGGGTGGTAGAAAGGGGCTTCCTCTTCCGGAATGGGAGATATAAAGCATCGCGCGGGCACGTGTGCAGGCGACGAACAGTATGCTCCGTTCGCGCTGCAGTGCTCGAGCCCTTGCGCCAGGTTCTTCCGGCGGCGGCTCCGGCACCACGCCCTCCGCCACGCCGATGAGGGCCACCCGCTCGAACTCCAGCCCCTTCAGATGCTGGAAGGTCGCGGCCCGCACGTCCAGGCCCTCCAGCGCCTTCTTGGCCTGCCGCACGAGCCGGGTGGTACGCGCGCCGACGGCGATCTCGGCGGCCGGCACGCCGTCGGCCAGCCACGCCTCGATCGTGTTCCGCAGCCCGGCCAGCTCCGACTCGGGGGAGTCGTACGCCCTGACGACCGGCCGCTCGCCGTTGTGGGTCGCGCGGTATCCATGCATCTCGGTAACACCCCTGACCAGTCCGGACGCCGGGCCGCCGCCGCGCAACCGGATGGCGAACGACAGCAGCTCCTGGGGCAGTCGGTAGGAGACCTTCAGCGCGTGCTGGTCGGCGGGGATGCCCACCGCGCCCAGCGCCACCCGCGTGTCGGTGACCCGCTGGTGCGGATCGCCCACGATGAACAGGTCGTCGTGGGCGTGCGGCACCGCGGCCCGCAGCAGCCGCCACTGCGCCGGGCTGATGTCCTGTGCCTCGTCCACCACGATGTGACGGTACGGCTTCCGCCCCGGCTCCACGTCGTCGAGCAGGTCGCCGGTCGAGAGCGACAGCAGCCGGAGCGCCTCGTCCGTCAGCTGGGCCAGCGTCCGGGCCCCGGGGCCGAGCAGCGGGGGGCGGCGGCCTTCGGCGTCGGCCACGATGCGAAGGGCCAGCCGCTCGGCGTTGTCCACCTCGACCCGCTTGCGGACGACCTCGTCCTCGATCAGCACGTTCAGCCTGTCCGACAGCTCCTCGGCCAGGCTCTGCGAGAACGTCACGAGCAGGACGGGGCCGCTGCCGTTCGCGGCCAGGTGGGCGGCCCGGTGCAGGGCGATGACGGTCTTGCCCGTGCCCGCGCCGCCGACGACCAGCACCGGACGCTCGTAGCGGGCCGCCCTGGCCAGCCGGTGCTGCGTCGGATGAGGGAACGTGCACCACTCCGGAGCCGCCAGCACCCGGTCCAGCGCGACCTTGTCGGCCGCGAACGCCGCCTGGTCCGGGCTGCGCCGCAGCGCCGCATGCAGGTCCTCGGAGTCGATCGGCCCGGGGTTCCCGTCGGAGATCCGCCAGGCGTCCAGCTCCCGCCACGCCTCGGAAAGCGAGCCGCCGCGGGCCAGGGCGGCCAGCGGCAGG
This sequence comes from Nonomuraea sp. SYSU D8015, assembly GCF_008065375.1. Lineage (GTDB taxonomy): Bacteria > Actinomycetota > Actinomycetes > Streptosporangiales > Streptosporangiaceae > Nonomuraea. Next base: position 149,557 of record NZ_VJYI01000008.1, on the reverse strand, counting down.
TACTGGGTGGGTGGCAGCAGGGGTTCCAGCGCCGCCACGTCCGCCTCGGTCGTGATCAGACGGAACAGCGGCATCGCCTGCCCGTCCAGGCCGAGCGCCAGCAGGTCGCCGTCGCAGATGGGGTCGAACAGCCGCGACGGCCTGCTCGATCGGCGTAATGCGGGCTCCACCCGCTCCAGTGCCTCGGCGTCCCACTCCTCGACGACGCCGACCACCGGGTTGACGCCGTACCTGTGGCGCCGCGCGTACGACCAGGCCTCGGGGTCGGGCAGCACCGTACGCAGCCAGTACACGTCCCGGTGCCGCACCACCACCGCGCGGTGCCCCTCGGCCAGCCGCAGTGTGGCGACCCGCGGATCCCTGGCGCCCCGGACCCGCTCGGGGTGCGGGGCGCCGGACACGTTCAGCAGGAACCGGCGCAGCGCGACCACGGCGTCCCTGCGCACTGGCTGGGCCAGTGCGCTGAGCTCCCTGGGAAACTCAGGGCCGATCGCGAGCCGCGGCACCGGCTCAGTCCAAGAGTGCGAGCAGGTCGCGGTCGCCGCGTTCGCGGAGCCTGGTGAGCAGGTCCGGCAGGCTGACCGGGCCCGTCATGCCGATCCGGGTGGCGATCACCCTGGCCGCCTGGTCGCGGGTGCCGCCGGGGGCCGTGTAGCCGACCAGGCGCAGCGCCTTGGTGATCCTCTCGGCGCCCTGCGCGGCCACCGGCAGGTGCCTGGCCCGCAGCACGCCCTCGTCCGACAGCGTCAGGAACAGGTGCCCGCCCTCGCGCGCCCCCACGTCCACGAGGAGGCGTTCGATGTTCTCGAGCACCGGCCGGCCGTGCCAGGTCATCGTCAGCTCGCCCGCGGCGCTCCTGACCGTCCTGCTCTCGCCCGGCGAGAGCCCCAGGTACGACGCGAACCCCGTCGGCAGCGGGCACTCGCCGCCCGCGAGCTGCTCGGCGGTCACGTCGATGCGCAGCCACCAGCGGCCGTCCGGCTGCCGGAAGCAGCGCCTGGTCTGGGACACGTCCTTGAGCGGCTGGTACGGCTTCTGCTCGCCCGCCCCGCCGTTGGACTCGCTCGACGGGGGCGTGACCGGCGTGAACGCCTGGAACTGCGGCGGGCCGGGCGGCGGCGGGGGCGGCGTCAGCGGCACGGGGCCGAACGCCGACTGCGGCGGCAGGTCCATCGGCGGATGCGGCGGCAGGTCGATCTGGGGCGGCGGCGGGGGCGGCAGCTCTACCGGAGGCTGGGGGTAGGGGTGCGGTTGCACCGGTGCCTGCGCGTGGGCGTGCGCCTCCTCCTTGGGCAGCGTCGCCAGGACGAACTGCCAGGCGGGCACCTCCAGGGCGCGGATCTCCACCTTGTGCCAGTCCGCCGCGCCGATCAGCTGCTCCTTGGGCGCCGTCGGTCCGAGCGTTTTGCGCAGCTCGTCCAGATGCGCCCGGTACGGCGCCGCTTCCTCGCTGGCCAGCCAATGCCCCAGCCGGGCGCGGAACTCCTCCTCGGTCGCGGAGATCTCGGCGGGCGGCACGGCGAAGAGCTTGGCCAACTGGTCGACGGCCGACGGCTCGTCTGTGAACACCCGGTTCTGCGCCACGGCCCAGCTCTTGTCGTCGAGACCGGCGAACGCGGCCTCGATGAGATCCGGCAGCGGCTGCTGGTGGACGCCTGCCGCAACAGGCTCCGGCCGCTGCTCACCCTCCTCCTCGGGGGTGGGGCTTTCGTCGGGGCCGGCGCTCTCCTGGAGGGCGGCGCTCTCCTCGGGGGTGTCTTCGCGCTCGGGGGCGGCGGCGCTCTCCTCCGAGACGGCGCTCGCGGAGACGGCGCGCTCCTCGGGGACGGCGCCCTCGGGAACGGCGCTTTCCTCGGAGGCCGCGCTCTCCTCCGGGGCGTCCACGTCCTCGGGGGCCGCGCTGGCCTCGGGGGCGTCCGCGGCTTCAGGGGCCGTGCTTTCCTGCGGGACGCCTGCGTCTTCGGCGTGTGCCTCCTCGGCCAGCGCGGCCGCTTCCACGGCCGCCGGCTCGGGGGCGGGCTCGTCGGCGGCGTGAAGCACGGGCTCGGGCCCGTCGCCCTCCTCGGCCACGGGCTCGGCGTCGGCGTCCAGCACCGGTTCGGCGCCCGCGGACTCGCTCTCGTCCACCACGCCCGCGCCGTCACGAGCCACGACCTCGGCGTCACCCTCGCCCGGCGCGGGCTCCTCGGCCGCCTCCATGGCCTGGGCCGCCTCGGCCGCGCCCATGGCGTGGGCGGCCTGCGGGTGTTCTTCGGCGGCGAACCCGGCCTCGTCGGCCACAGGACCGGCGGCGAGGTGCTGGTCGGCGTCCGACTCCGCGACGTCAGGGGCGGCCTCGGGCTCGTCGGCGCCGTACGGCGGCCGGCCCGCGGCGTGGCGCAGGGGCCCGTCCGCGTCAGCGTGCGCAGGCATGCCCTCACTGCGCAGCGGCGCGCCGACACCCTGCGCCGCCACGTCGGCCTCCGACGACGACACGTCGGAATCTTGCGGCGAAGCCTCGGCACCGGGCGGAGGCGCGTCGGCGGCCTGCGGGGTCGAGTCCGCGGACACCGGGTTCGCGGTCGCCGGGTCCACGGGCACCGGGTTCGCGGTCGCCGGGTCCGCGGACACCGGGTTCGCGGTCGCCGGGTCCGCCGTGGGCGGGGACTGCGCCAGGCCGTGGGCCTCGGCACGGGGGGCGGGGACCGTCGGGGAAGCCGGTTCGGCCGCCACGGCCGCGTGCGGGTGCGCCAACCGCGTGAAAACGGCAGAAAAGAGCGTGTTGAGCACCGGACGGGCCTGAATGAAGGGCTGGTCCACCAGTTCCCGGCTGGTCAGCCCCAGCAGCCCGGTCCACGACCCGGCCCGGTCGAGCGCAATTGCGACGGCGGGCTCGTCGGCCTCCTCAGGGTCCAGCACGTGCAACGCGGGCAGGACGTCCCCGACCGCGGCCGCCGGCCAATGCTCCAGGGCGATCTCCGTCAGGAGCTCGCCCAGGGACTCCGGGCCGATGGCGGCGAGGACATGCGGCATGGGCAGACTGCGCCACCACGCATCCGGCAGGTCCGGCTGCCCGGTCAATAGCGTGATCGTCGACGTGTCGCTCCACCTCAACGGTGGTACGAGGTCGCTCAGGCAGAAGTTCATCCCGTTCCGTTCACCAGCCCCTCACGCCGCCGCAGCGGTGCAGCCATAATCTCGCCGCCCACGGAACAGACCATAGTCCGGCAAAACTGCCCTACGCATCATGCACTACGCATCAGCGCCGAACAGCGGCAAAGCGTAGGCGCACGTAGTCGGCCATCCAGCCAGTTTCCCTGCGAAGCGCGGGCGCCGCCAGTTCGTTGACCCGATGGAGCAGGGGTTCCACGATCTCCGGCGGGAGCCCTTCGAGCACCGAAGAGGCGAACACGCGCACCCAGTCGGCGGCCCCGCCGGGGCACTCGTCGAGTGGAGTCGGCCGGTCGAAGTATTCCAGCAACCGGACGACGAACCCCTCCTGTTCGAGGCGGCGGGCGTACTCGGCAGGAGTGGGGAAGTACCACGGCAGTTCGGGCTCGCGCAGGCCGTACTCGCGCCACGCGGTCAGCATCGCGGCGGTCAGCTCGGCGCAATTGCCCGCCCCGCCCATCTCGGCCACGAAACGCCCGCCGGGTGTGAGCGCCTCCCTGACGTTGGCGATCACGGCTCCGGGGTCGCGGCTCATCCAGTGCAGCGCCGCGTTGGAGAAGACCGCGTCGTACGGGTCCACCACGGTGAAGTCGTGCCCGTCCCCGACGATGAAGTTGATGCCCGGGTACTGCGCCAGCGCCTTCTCGATCATGGCGGGGGAGCCGTCGATCCCGAGGACGTCCGCGCCCCTGAAGGCGATCTGCGCGGTGAGCACGCCCGTGCCGCACCCGAGGTCGAGCACGCGCTCGCCGGGCCGCGGATCCAGCAGGTCGACCAGCGGCGCGCCCTGTGTTGAGACGTAGCCGAAACTGCTGTCGTAGGCGCGACTGTTCCACCGCTCCAAGCTCGGTGTGTCGTATCGCAAGACGATCAGCTCTCATTCGTCAGACATCGGGCCCCCGGTGGCCGTGCTGTCTGTTCACTTTAGAGCCTGATCGTCCCTACGACATATCAAGTCACATCGGACTCATCCCACACTCTTCGCCCATACCTTCTTCAAGTACGCCTTCGCCGCGTCTGCCTGCGGAATCGTCATGAGGACGGGCGGCCCGGGCGCCTTGGGCAATTTCGCGGCCTGCTCGGCGTCGAGCGTGCCCTTCATGGCCATGGCCTCGCCCCGCGCCGGCCGCGCCCAGCCCTTCTGGAGCAGGTTCTGGCCCTCGTCCGAGAACAGGAACTCCTGCCACAGCCGGGCGGCGGCCGGATGCGGGGCCGCTTTGTTGATCGCCTGCACGTGGTAGCCGCCGAGCGGCGCGTCCCGCGGGATCGTCACCTTCCAGCGGTCCGAATGCGCGGCGCTGCGGGCCGCGTTGAGGTGGTCCCACGCCACGATCGTGTTGGCCTTGGCCGGGTCGGTGAGCCGCCCGGCCTGCTTGAGCTTGGCGAACAGCGCGACGCCCTGCTCCGGCCGCGGCACCCCGGACCGCATGGAGGCGGCCATGACGCCGCCGAACGCCGACGCCGAGCGCAGCGGGTCGCCGTCCAGCGCCACGCGGTAGCCGGGCTGCAGCAGGTCGGCGAAGGAGGCGGGCGGCTTGACCGCGCGCGGGTCGTACCCGATCGACATGTAGCCGCCGTAGGCGGCGTACCAGGCGCCGGACGGGTCCTTGATGTGGTCGGGCAGGTCCAGCCAGCCCCGCACCTTGTACGGGGCGAAGCGCGCGGCCTCCTTGACGGCCACGTCCAGCGTCAGGTCGAACACGTCGGGTTTGAGCTGCGCGGCCGCGTCGATCTGGCGGCGGCTGCTCGCGCCGGGCTCGAGCTCGTTGACCTTGAGCCCGTACTTGTCGGCGAAGGTGTCGATGACCTCGCCGAAGTTGACCCAGTCACGGGGCAGCGCGATCACGTTGAGCTCGCCCTCGCGTTTGGCGGCCTCGACGAGTCGTTCCATGGTGGCGAAGCCGCCCTTCAGCGAGCCCGCCTGAACGTTGACGGGCGGCAGGTCCCTGGCCGGCGTCGGCTCTGTGGACGACGCGCCGCATCCGGCGCTGGCGAGGATGGCTGCTGCGGCGGCACAGGTACGTACGGTCACACAGTGAATACTTACCGTTACATCCGCCCAGGTCGAGGAGGCGCGGCCGGAACGACCTTGGCCGCCACCAGCGTCTCCTCGGAAATCTCCACAATCGTGCCGTCTTTTTTACGTACGCGCAGGACGCCCGCCTCCCAGGACTCCAGAATCCCCACAACGTCGCGAAACCCGCCAGGGACGCGCCTGCGCGTGGTAATCCGTGCGCCGATATCCTGACTTGTGATCGCGATGACAAGGCGTGCGGCCACGAGTTTGCCACCCTCCGTTTCGGCCAGCTGGCAAGCACGGCAATACTAGGGCGTAGCAAACCGCGGTCAGACTCATGCCATGGTGCGGAGAAGAAGGAGCTCGAGGTGACCTACGTCATCGCGCAGCCTTGCGTGGACGTCCTGGACAAGGCGTGCATCGAGGAGTGCCCCGTCGATTGCATCTACGAGGGCGAGCGCATGCTTTACATCCACCCCGACGAGTGCGTGGACTGCGGCGCGTGTGAGCCTGTGTGCCCCGTCGAGGCGATTTTCTACGAGGACGACCTTCCCGAGCAGTGGAAGGACTTCTACAAGGCCAACGTGGACTTCTTCGAGGACCTCGGCTCGCCCGGCGGCGCCTCGAAGGTCGGGAAGATCGACAAGGACCACCCGGTCGTGGCCGCCCTGCCGCCGCAGGGCGAGGACCACTAGCCGGTCCCGACACGCCGTGCGCGGGGGCCATCCAGGCCGGATGCGCCCCATCGGCGTGCGCTTCTCGTACGGAACGCAACACCCTGGAGAACCGTGAACAACCTGCCCGACTTCCCTTGGGACCGGCTGGATCCGTACAAAGAACGCGCGCTCGCACACCCCGACGGCATCGTCGACCTCTCGGTCGGCACGCCGGTCGACCCCGTGCCCGAGGTCGTCCAGAACGCCCTCGTCCAGGCCGCCAACAGCCCCGGCTACCCCTTCACCCACGGCACCAAGGCGCTGCGCGAGGCCGCGGCCGGGTGGTTGCGGCGCAGGCACGGCGTCGCCGTCGAGCAGCAGGACATACTGCCGCTGATCGGCTCCAAGGAGTTCGTCGCCTGGCTGCCCACCTACCTGGGCGCCAGGCGCGTGGTCTTCCCCGAGCTGGCCTACCCCACCTACGACGTGGGCGCCCGGCTCGCCGGGGCGGTGGCCACCGCCTCCGACAGCACGCTCGCGCTGGGCCCCGAGCACGTGGACCTGCTCTGGGTCAACTCGCCCGGCAACCCCACGGGGCGGGTGCTGCCCGTCGAGCACCTCCGCAAGATCGTGTCCTGGGCTCGCGAGCGCGGCACGATCGTGGCCTCCGACGAGTGCTACATCGAGCTCGGCTGGGAAGACGAGCCGGTCTCGATCCTCCATCCCGACGTCTGCGGCGGCTCCCACGAGGGGCTGCTCGCCGTCCATTCGCTCTCCAAGCGCTCCAACCTGGCCGGCTACCGCGCCGGGTTCGTGACGGGCGACCCCGTCCTGGTCAAGCGGCTGCTGGAGATCCGCAAACACGCGGGCATGATGATGCCGGCCCCGGTCCAGGCGGCGATGACGGCCGCGCTCGCGGACGACGCGCACGCCGAAGCCCAGCGCGAGCTCTACGCCGCCCGCCGCGCGCTGCTGCGCCCGGCGCTGGAGCAGGCCGGCTGGCGCATCGACCATTCGACGGCAGGGCTGTACTTCTGGGCATCGAACGGACAGAACGCCTGGGACCAAGTAAGTAAGCTCTCCGAAATCGGCATTTTGGTCGCGCCGGGTGACTTCTACGGATCGGCAGGTGAGCGGCACATCCGCATCGCCGTCACCGCCACTGACGAACGCATCAGTGCGGCGGTCCGCCGCCTCCAGTAGGATCGCCCGTCATAGCAAGCCATATCGGCTTGACGCGCATAAATCGATAAGGGCTTATGCCGAGACAGACCGCGAGTGGAGCGAGCTGATCGATGAGCATGACCTCCATGGTCGTACTCGGGCTGAGCATCGCCCTGGTCCTGCTGCTGCTTGGGGCCTTCTGGGCCACCTTGAGGCAAGACAGGAAAGGCCGTACGAGCACGCCGCCGCCGGCGGTCGAGGTCGCTCCCGTCGAGAGCCCGATGCCGGCACCGGTGAGCGCGCCGGGGCATGCCGGCACCGACTACACCGACCCCCGCACGATCCGGGTGGGGGACCGGATCGAGGTGCACGGCTCGCCCGCGCGTGTGCTGGGCGCGATGCACATCTCCTGGCAGGGGCAGCAGTGGACCGAATACCTGCTGCGTGACAGCTCCCGCCGGTTCCAATGGCTCTCGGTCGAGGTGCGCGACGGCGATCCGCCCCACCTGGAGGTGCTGCTCTGGACCGACGTGCCCACCCAGGGCATGGTCCCGGCCAAGAGCATGCTGATCATGGAGGGCGTGGAGTTCTTCCCCATCGAGCGGGGCACGGCCGCCTTCCGGAGCGAGGGCGACACCGGCAACCCCGACCGGGGCCTGCTCGACTTCGCCGACTATCGAGCCTCCGACGGCCGGCTGCTCTCCTTCGAACGCATCCAGGGCAGCGCCTGGACCGCCAGCTACGCCCAGCCCCTCCCGCCGGGCTCGATCACCATCGTCCGCCGCGCCTCCTGACCCACCCGGCCGGGGCCGCCACGCGGACGGGCACGTGTCCTCTGGCAATGCGCCTTCCCTTGCGCGCAATGCCGTCCAAGGACGCATCGGATCGGTGCCCCCGAAGCAACCCCGCCCAGGCCGACCGCAAGAGCGGACGACATCCCCGCACCGCGCCCGGGGGAGCCACCCCCGCCCTCAGGACTCCCGCACACCCGTCTCCGCTCTTCTCCCTTCAAAGGACCTCAGCCGGAGTACGGCCGTCCCTCCGAACGACCGCCGGCCGGGTGGGCGCTAGGACAGTTCGACCTGGGTGGTGCCCGATGTCCCGGCGGGCCGCCAGCCGTCCGCCTCGACGTCGTTCGACCATGCGGCCCCGCTGTAGCGGACCCGGCTCAGCGCGTATTTCTCCGCATGGGCCACCGACCAGGCCGCGATCAGCCACCCTCGCTTCTTCGAGACGATCGCCGTGCTCCCGAGCGCCCTGGTGAGCTGCCTGCGCGCCTCCGAGGTCTTGGGCTCGGGGGCCGGCGTCCTGGTGGCCGTCGGATACCAGCAGTGCACGGCCTGCGGCACGCGCCCGGTGAAGGCGGCGGCGAGGATCTTGGCCTCCTCCTCGTGCGGCGCGTACGCGTAGCCGCCCGCCGAACGCTGCACCGCCTGGGCCGCCTCCGCCAGCGGGATCTTGCGGTAGTTCTTCACCTTGACCAGCGCGGCGAAGAACTTGTTCGTCGCGTAGACCGGGTCCATGATCTGCTCCTTCGTGCCCCAGCCCTGCGACTCGCGCTGCTGGAACACGCCCACGGAATCCCGATCGCCGAAGGGGAGGTTGTAGAGCTTCGACTCCTGGATCGCGGTCGCGTACGCGATGACCACGGCCCGTTCGGGCAGCTTGCGACGCGCCGCGACGGCGGCGATCGTGGCGGAGATCTGCGCCTGCTCGGGGTCGAGGACGCGCTCGCCCGCGGGGGTGCGCACCGTGCAGCTGGCCTCCGGCGGCGCCGCCAGGTGCGGGGCCTTCTCCAGCAGCTTGACCAAACCCACGGAAATGCCCACGGCGAGCACGATCACGATGATCGCGATGGTGATGACTCCACGGGAGAACCGCATGCGCACGCTGAAAAACCTACCCGGCCGGATAAGCTCCGTGGCCATGAGTGACGTGACCACCTCCTCACCGATATCCCCGGCCATCGACGAGCTGTGGGAGCGGCGCGCGGAGCTGTCGCCGGCCGACGTCGACGCGCGCCACCTGGTCGTCGGCGCCGTCGACCTGCTCGACAGGGGCGTGGCCAGAGCGGCCCGCCTGGTGGGCGGCGAGGTGGTGGTCGACGAGCGCGCCAAACGGGCGATCCTGCTCGCGTTCAAGGTGCTCGGCATGGCCCGTTCGCAGGTGGGCGACTTCCACCACCACGACAGGGTCCCGCTGAAGAGCTCCTTCGACGGGGTGCGGCTGGTGCCCGGCGCGATCGCCCGCTGGGGCGCCTATCTGGCGCCCGGGGTGGTGCTGATGCCCTCGTTCACGAACATCGGCGCGTACGTGGACGAAGGGACGATGGTCGACACATGGGCCACCGTCGGATCCTGCGCGCAGATCGGGCGTAACGTGCACCTGTCGGGCGGCGTCGGCATCGGCGGCGTCCTGGAGCCGCCCAACGCCGTGCCGGTCGTCGTCGAGGACGACGCGCTCATCGGCAGCCGGGCGATGATCGTCGAAGGCGCCAGGGTCGGCCGGGGCGCGGTCGTCGGGGCCGGGACGATCCTGTCGGGCTCGATTCCGGTGATCGACGTGGAGACCGGCGACGAGCTGGCGCGCGGCCGCATCCCCGACTGGTGCGTGGCGGTCGGCGGCACCCGGCAGAAGGAGTACCCCGGGGGCACGTTCGGGCTGCCGTGCGTGCTGGTGATCAAGCGGCTGGCGCCGGGGCAGCGGCACGACAAGGCGGCGCTCAACGAGGTGCTGCGGGAACACGGGGTGAATGCCTGATGCTGGACCTGACGCAGGACGTGCGGACGCTGACCGCAGCGATCGTGGACGTCGAGTCCGTGAGCGGCGGCGAGAAGGCGCTGGCCGACGCCGTAGAAAGGGCGCTCTCCGCGCTGCCGCACCTGAAGGTGGACAGATCGGGCGAGACGATCGTCGCCCGCACCGACCTGGACCGCGCCGAGCGCGTGCTGATCGCCGGGCACATCGACACCGTCCCCGTGGCCGCCAACCTGCCCAGCCACGTGGAGGGCGACCTGCTGTACGGGTGCGGCACGTCCGACATGAAGGCCGGCGTCGCGGTCGCGCTCAAGCTGGCGGCCACCGTCCCCGCGCCCGACAAGGACGTCACGTACGTCTTCTACGACTGCGAGGAGGTCGAGGCCGAGCGCAACGGCCTCACCCGCGTGGCCAGAGACCACGCCGACTGGCTGTCGGCCGACTTCGCGGTGCTGATGGAGCCGACCGACGGGGTGATCGAGGGCGGCTGCCAGGGCACGCTGCGCGCCGACATCACGGTCACGGGCAAGCGGGCGCACAGCGCCAGGTCCTGGTTCGGGGTCAACGCCATTCACGGCATCGAGCCGGTGCTGGCCAGACTGAACGCGTACGAGCCGCGGCGGCCGGTGGTCGACGGGCTCGAATACCACGAAGGGCTCAACGCGGTCGGCGTGCGGGGCGGCGTGGCCGGCAACGTGGTCCCCGACCTGTGCGTGGTGACGGTGAACTACCGGTTCGCGCCGGACCTGTCGATCGAAGAGGCCCAGGAGCACGTGCGGGAGGTGTTCGACGGCTTCGCGGTGAGCTTCGTCGACGCGGCGCCCGGGGCCAGGCCGGGGCTGACGCACCCGGTGGCGGCGGCGTTCACAGCGGCCGTCGGCGGGGTGCCGCGCGCCAAGCTGGGGTGGACGGACGTGGCCCGCTTCTCCGCGCTCGGCGTGCCGGCCGTCAACTACGGCCCCGGCGACCCGAACCTCGCACACCAGCAAGGGGAGTACGTCTCGCTGTCGAAGATCGTCGAGAGCGAGCGCGCGATGGTGAACTGGCTGACAAAATGAAAGTGGCCCTCCTCGCCGGCCATTTGGCGGGGAAGACCACTTTCAGTCCCGAGCAGCACCCTCGATCAGTTAGACGCGGGCTGGCCGAAATCCGGTTCCACGGTTTCTTCAAGATTTTTTAGACGGCCATTCGTGCCCCGCTACCTGGGGATTCATCCCCGGGAGGCAGCCTGAGGCCCCACACGGGTAGGGGCGCGGGCGTGAAAGCGGCCGTGCGCGAGAGGGACTAGCGTGATCCACATGGAACAGATACGTCGGGAACGCCGCCAGGGTCAGGCCTTCGTCCGCGGCAAACTCGTCCCCAGCTCCACCCACGACCAGCGCCTGCTGGCCCGGCAGGGCCCCTCCGACTGGGTCCACATGGACCCGTGGCGGGTGCTGCGCATCCAGGCCGAGTTCGTGGAGGGCTTCGGCCAGCTGGCCGAGCTGCCGCCGGCGGTCACGGTGTTCGGCTCGGCGCGCACGCCGGTCGACTCGGCCGACTACCAGATGGGCCAGGCGCTCGGCCGGGCGCTCGCCGAGGCCGGCTACGCCGTGATCACGGGTGGCGGGCCCGGCGTCATGGAGTCGGCCAACCGGGGCGCGAGCGAGGTCGACGGCGCGGTGTCCGTCGGGCTCGGCATCGAGCTGCCCTTCGAGCAGCGCATGAACGACTACGTCGACCTCGGCATCGAGTTCCGCTACTTCTTCGTGCGCAAGACGATGTTCGTGAAGTACTCGTGCGGCTTCATCGCCCTGCCCGGCGGCTTCGGCACGCTGGACGAGCTGTTCGAGGCGCTCACGCTGGTGCAGACCCACAAGGTCACCTCCTTCCCCGTGGTGCTGATGGGCACGGAGTTCTGGGGCGGGCTGACAGAGTGGATCAAGGGCACGCTGCTCGGCACCGGCAAGATCGCGGCTCAGGACCTCGACCTGATCCACGTCACCGACGACGTGGACGAGGCCGTGCGGATCATCGTGGACGCCGACCTGGCCCGCTCCCAGCAGCGCGACGAGGAGCTGGAGGCCGCCGCCGTACAGACCGCGGAGCCCCAATAGGCTGCTTCCCCGTGAACATCTGCGTCTTCTGCGCCTCGAGTCAGCACATCGACAAGAAGTACATCGAGTTGGCCGGCCACGTCGGCACCGAGCTCGCCAAGAGGGGCCACACCCTGGTGAGCGGCGGTGCCACGGTCTCCTGCATGGGCGCCGTCACCTCGGCCGCCCGGGCGGCCGGCGCGCGCACGATCGGCGTGATCCCGCAGGTCCTGGTGGACATCGAGATCGCGGATGAGGAGTCTGACGAGCTGGTCGTCGCCGCGGACATGCGTGAGCGCAAGGGCCTCATGGACGCGCGCTCGGACGCGTTCCTGGTGCTGCCGGGCGGCATCGGCACGCTGGAGGAGCTGTTCGAGATCTGGACCGCGCGCGTGCTCGGCATCCACCACCGCCCCCTCGTGGTGCTCGACCCGTGGGGTCTGTACGACCCGCTCAGGAAGCTGATGAACCATCTGTACGACGAGGGCTTCACCCGTCCGGAGACGTTCGACGCGATCTCCTGGACCACGACGGTCGAAGAGGCGTTCGCGCACCTGGAGGCCCGCACGCACCCGGTCCGGCCGAGCGTCGCCGAGCTCGGCGAGTCCGCCGGCTGACCTGGGCGCTCGCCGCCCGGAGACGCACCAGCTGAGGCAATAGCGGGACTCGTGCCCCGATGGTGTGAGTACGATGCCAATGTGCTGGTCATACTCGCCATCGCCGCCATCGCCATCCTGGCCTGCGTGGTCTTGGTCTCCCTGGGCCGGGGCGGTGAGCTGACCGAGTTCCCGCCCGACGTGCCCCCGCTCGACCTGCCGGATCCGGGGCAGCTCACGGCGGTCGATTTCATGGCGCTCCAACTGCCGGTCAACCTGGTCGGATACCACACGGCGAGCGTCGACGAGACCCTGCGCCGGGCCGCCAGCGCGATCAGCGCACGCGACACCCGCATCGCGGTGCTGGAGCAGCGGGTCTCCGAGCTGCTGGCCAGCCGGCTGCACGCGCGTCAGGAGGTGTACGCGGCGCCGGGCGCGGGGTTGCGCACCGACCACTCGCCCGACGCCCCGGCCGTCGCCAGGGAGCTCTCGGAGTCGGGCGACCCCGTGTCGGCGAGCGGGGCAGCGGTGTCGTGGGACGGTGGCGTGGAGCTGACCCGGCCGCCGGAGGACCCCGAGTGGCGCCTGCCCGCACCCGACGCCCCGACCACGACCAACGGCGCCCTGGCCACGGCCAAGGGCGAGTCGGCCACAGCCGACGGCGTTCCGGCCACAGCCGAAGGCGACCCGGGCACAGCCGAAGGCGACCCGGCCACGGCCAACGGCGAGTCCGCCGGAGGGCGGCTCGACGCGAACTCCGAGGAGCCCTCCGCCGGTGAGACGGCCGTCGCTCGGCCGGACGAGCCCGCCGAGGAGCCGCCCGCCGTGCCGGATGCCGGCCTGCCCGAGGCGTCCGCAGGCCTGCCGGACGCGTCCGCCGACGAGCCCGAGCGGGCCACGGCGGAGGAGACGGACAAGAGCGACGAGCCGGGTGCCGACCAGAAGAAGGACGGGGACGGCGAGGAGGCCGAAGGGCGGGAGGAGCCCGTGCGGGCCTCGTCGGGCAAGGACGCGGACGGGCGTTCGTGAGCGAGCCGATCCGCTGCTCCTGGCCCGGCATGACGGACCCGCTCTACCTGACCTACCACGACGAGGAGTGGGGCCGCCCGCTCAAGGGCGACGACGCGGTCTTCGAACGGGTGGCGCTGGAGGCGTTCCAGTCGGGCCTGTCCTGGCTGACGATCCTGCGCAAGCGGGAGAACTTCCGCGCCGCCTTCGACGGCTTCTCCATTCCCAAGGTGGCCGCCTACACCGAGCGCGACGTGGAGCGGCTGCTGGGCGACGCCGGCATCGTACGCAACCGCGCCAAGATCAAGGCGGCGATCAACAACGCCCGGGCCGCGCTCGACCTTCCCGGCGGCCTGTCGGAGCTGGTGTGGCGCTACGCGGACCCGGACGCGCCGGTGCCGAAGACGATGGCCGACGTGCCCGCGACCACCCCGGGCTCCACGGCGCTGGCCAAGGAGCTGAAGAAGCGCGGCTTCAGCTTCGTCGGCCCGACCACGGCCTACGCGTTGATGCAGGCCATCGGCCTGGTCAACGACCACCTCGAGGAGTGCGTGGCGCGGTCACGCTGAGCTCGGCCGCGTGCGTGCGCCCCTGCGACCCGCCGAGCGCGACGGTGACGGCGGGACGGGTGCACGGCCGGACCGTGACGGTGTCGTCGGCCCGGACGACGCCGCGTGCCGGGCGGTCGAGCGTCACGGTCACCGTCTCCACGGTCCGGCTCGGGTCCGCCACGGCCAGGTGGATCCGCCCGCCGGCCCGGCGCACGAGCACCACGCAGGGCGCGTCCACGCCGACGCCGTCCACCTCGCCCGCCGCCCAGAACGTCGCCGCCAGCAGCCCGCGCGCCCGGACGGCCTGCACGCCGGGGGTGTTGGCCGCCACCCGGACGGGACGCGTGCCGCGGAAGGCCCGCGTGCGCTCGCGTGAGGCGTTGGGCAGCAGGACATAGGCGTAGGAGGCGTCCACGGGGTCCACGCCGTGGTCGAACCAGAAGGTCACGTACCGCCGCGTGACGGGGTTGCGCCCACCGCTCGTGTCGTCGCCCGCGTTGATGTCGCGCCACCTGCCGGTCCGCGTCTCCACGAGCGTCCGCGCCCCGTCGAAGACGTAGCCGCCCGCTCCGGGCAGGTGCGCCCAGCCGTCCCCCAGGTACGGCTCCGCGTCCGTGGCCCGGTTCTCCACCACGGTCTCGACGGTGTGGCCGCCGTCGCCGGTGATGCCGCTGCCCAGGGCCACCACGGCCGTGTCCAGGCAGAACCATGACTTGCGCGCCCGCAGTCCGGTCCCGTCGCCGATCAGCTCCATCGCGGCGGCGCCGTACCGGCCGTCGAGCACCGCGCCGCCGGCCCACGCGTTGTCCGGGCGGTGGGCGCGGAAGGACAGGTCCTCGCGCTCGCGCGTGTCCACCGTGGTGCCCGGCAGCCGGTACGGGTCCACGGTCGGCCAGAAGTCGTCGCCGAACTGGCCCAGGTCGCGGGTGTAGAGGTAGGTCATGCCGTCGCCGGTGTACCAGCCGTGTAAGTTCTCCCCGTTGATCGCCTCGTAGGCGGCGATCCGCCGCGACGAGAGGCTGATCGCGAACGACCAGCCGGGCCGCCGGTGCACCACCCGGTCCATCGACGGGAACACGAAGTGCCCGACCGGTCCCGGCGCGGCCTCGACGCTCTCGTCATTCAGCACCGCGACCGCCCGCCGAGTCTCCGGCACGTCGGCGTGGTCGAGGTAGGGGCGGTGCCAGCCGCGCTCGATCCACCCCTTGGCCAGCTCCTTGAACCGGCTCCGGTACGGCTCGGGCGCGCACCGGGCCAGCAGCAGCACGGCTCCGGTCGCGCCGTGCCCGGCCACGCTGTCGGAGAACGTCTGCCGCGTGGCCGCCCGCCCCCTGACGGTGTCCATCAGCAGCCCGTCGTGCACGAACGGCGCGAACGACCGCTCCACCGCGTCCAGCACCACCCTCCGCCCGGGATCGGTCACCTCCCAGGGCGATCCGTCGAGCAGCGCCAGCGTGTGGGCGACCGCGATGAGGAGGGAAAGCCCGTACGAGCCCGTGTAGGCCAGGTCGCCGTGCTGGATGAAGGACCCGTCCCGGTAGAAGCCGTCACCGGACTCGACGTGGCCGAAGACGCTGTGACGCCCGCCGCCGCGCACGTCGGACAGCCCGTCGCGGGCCAGCGCCAGTTTCTCCGCGCTGTGCCCGGCCAGGCCGCGGAACGCGACGGCGAACGCCTTGTCCGCCCGGTTCGCACCGCTCTCGGACGCCTCGGGATTGCCGGCGCGGCGGTCGGCGTCCGGGCAGAACCGGTCGATCGCCGCCAGGTACGCCTTCCGCCTGGCGTCGTCAAGCCGGTCCCCGAGCAGCACGCACGTCCGGCTCAGGTGGCTCGGCGTGCCGATCTCCCAGAACCACCAGTTGCCCGTCTCCGGGAGCCCCTCGTTGTAGTGGCGCTCGTAGAGCACGTCGAGCGCGTCCACCACGGCCGCCGCCACGGTGTCGTCGCCGTGCTGTGCGGTGCCCGGCGTGGCCCAGGCCGTGGCGATCAGCCGCAGACGGGCGTGGCTGCCGGTCACGTTACCCGGGCTGTCGGCCGGCGGGAGGTCGGGCCAGAGCCGGCCGGGCTCCATCGCGGCCAGCCGGCTGCCGGCCCTCTCGCTCAGCCTGGCCACCGGGCGGGCGTAGACGGGGTCGGAGACGTCGACGTCGCCGCCGGTGAGCAGGTCGAGCGCGGTCGCCCGGAGGGCCTCGAAGACCCCCGTCACTGGGCGTTGAAGGTGGGGCGTTCCTTGGCGAGGAAGGCGCGGGTGGCGTTGTGGTGGTCTTTCGTGGCCGCGCACTTGTCCTGCAGATCGGCCTCCATGGCCAGCGCGTCGGGCAGCGCGTGCGTGGCGGCGTAGGCCAGCGCCCACTTGGTGGCCGCGTACGCGAGCGTCGGCCCCTGCGCCAGGCGTACGGCCAGCTCCTGTGCCGTCTTCAGCAGGTCGGCGGCGGGCACCACCCGGGTGACCACGCCCAGCTCCAGCGCCCGCGCCGCGTCGAGCGGCTCGCCGAGCAGCATGATCTCGGCGGCGCGGCCGAGCCCCACGAGGCGCTGCAGCGTCCACGACGCGCCCGAGTCAGGAGCCAGCCCGATGCCGGCGAACGCCAGCGCGAACTTGGCGTCGTCGGCGGCGACCCGTAGGTCGCAGGCGAACGCCAGCGACGCGCCCGCCCCGGCGGCCACGCCGTTGACCGCGGCCACCACGGGCTTGGCCATGGTGGTGATCAGCTCCACGATCGGGTTGTAGTGCTCGCGGACGGTGTCGGCCAGGCCGCGGCCCGCCGCGAGGTTGTCGGCGTGCTCGCGCAGGTCCTGGCCCGCGCAGAAGGCCCGCCCCGAGCCGGTGAGCAGGACGGCCCTGATCGAGGGGTCGCCCGCGGCGCGGCTCAGCACGTCGAGGAGCGCGCCCTTGAGCTCGGCGGTCAGCGAGTTCATCGCGTCGGGGCGGTCGAGCGTGATGGTGGCGACGGCGTCGGCCACGTCGTAGCGGATCAAATCAACTCCCTGTCGACGAACGCGGCGGCTGCGGGCAGCAGCCTGGCGGCCTCCTGCTCGAAGTAGGCCCTGGCCTTCTCTCCCGGCCAGCCGGCGGGCAGCAGCTCGGGCGGCAGGCCAGGGTCGCGGAACAGGAAGTTGCGCCATCCGTGCACGAGCCTGCTCCTGGCGGCGAACACCTGGTCGTCAGGCGCCGACTCGGGCAACGTGCTGATCAGCGTGACAGCTTCGGCGTGCCACTGCTCGTACGCCTCGCCGATGGCGTCAAGATCCCATGCCCGCGCGACCAGCTCGCGCGGGTCGCCCTCGAGCGCCGCGTCGAACCTGTCGGCCCGCACGCCCTCACCCTCCAGCAGGTTGTCCAGCTCGATCGAGGAGCGTGGACCGATCCAGGTCGTCTCCGACAACGCCGCGTAGCCGAGGAACGTCAGGTCGGCCCTGAGCCGCTCTCTGCGAGGCCGCTCCTTGACCGGCTCCAGGACGATCATGTGCCAGCGGCCGTGCCACGTCAAAGTCCCGGCTCGGTAAATTCTCAACGCCGCCTCATCCAGCCGCCGCACGCATTTCGGCGTGAGCGCATAACCGGCCCCTTGGGGGAGCCTGATAGGCCGCAACCATCCCTGCCGCACCATGCGTGAAACCGCCGTGCGGACGGCTGGAGCCGCTATTTCCAGGGGTTTCATGAGCCGGACGAGCGCGGCGACGGACGCCTGCCCACCACGCGAGCGCAGGTGGTCTCCGTAGAGGTCGAAGAGAGCGGCGCGAGCGTGCACGCAGTCCAGTTTGGACGTCATCGCACGGCTCGACAACGCATTCTGGGAGGAGATCGTTACCCATGAGCGCTCTCGATGCGGGAGAATGGGACATCACAGAAGACGTGAATGCGCCGACCACCCCCCACGGGCGGTCGGAAATCGCGGGCCGCGGGAGCCCAAGGCAGGAAGGGATGCACGCATGGCGGCGATGAAGCCGCGGACCGGCGATGGTCCGCTCGAGGTCACCAAGGAAGGGCGCGGCATTGTCATGCGGGTCCCCCTGGAAGGTGGCGGCCGGCTCGTCGTGGAGATCTCCGCCGACGAGGCCAAGGCGCTCGGTGAGGCGTTGAAGAACGTCGTCGGCTGAGCGCTCCCCAGAGACCACTTGTTCCACGACCCTGGCGTAGTCCGGCGCCAGGGTCGCTGACGTTCCGAGGAGAGATCTGCCGTGCCCATAGAGACCACTGCCTGGGTGGTCGCCGAGGTTCGCGACGACGCCGAGTTGCTGGCCGTGCCCTATGCCTCCGATCTCGAACCCGCGCATGCCGTGGAGCTGCACCTGCCGGTGCGCGACCTGCTGGCCCACTACGAGGCCAAGGGGGAGGCGGGCGAGATCGTCGAGGTGCCGGTGGCCCGCGCCGGTGGCGTGGGCCGGGTCGTGTTGTACGGCGTCGGCGACCGGTCGCCGCGCGCGTTGCGCAAGGCCGGGGCCGCGCTCTCCCGCAGAGCCAAGGGCAAGGACACATTGACCGTGGTGGCGCCGGAGGGCGACCTGGCGGCGTTCGCCGAGGCGGCGCTGCTGGCGGCCTACTCCTTCAAGATCGGGAATGCGGGCAACAAGAAGTCCGTGCGGAAGCTGGCGTTCGCGGGGGCCGCGATCGACGAGCTCGAGGCGGCGGTGCGGCGCGCGGAGACCGTGGCGCAGGCGGTGGCGCTGGCCAGAGACCTGGCCAACATGCCGTCCTCGGTCAAGAACCCCGCCTGGCTCGCCGAGCGGGCCGCCGAGACCGGGGTCCCGGTGCGGGTGTGGGACGAGGAGCAGCTGCAGGCCGACGGGTTCGGCGGCATCCTCGCCGTCGGGCGCGGCTCGGCCAGCCCGCCCAGGCTCATCCAGCTCTCCTACACGCCGGCCGAGCCGACCGACCGGCACGTCGTGCTGGTGGGCAAGGGCATCACGTTCGATTCGGGCGGGTTGTCGCTCAAGCCGACCGACAACATGAAGTTCCAGAAGACCGACATGGCGGGCGGGGCCGTCGTGATCGCCGTCCTCGGCGCGCTGGCCCGGCTGGGCGCGCCGGTACGCGTCACCGGGCTGGTCGCCGCCGCCGAGAACATGCCCTCGGGCACCGCCCAGCGGCCCAGCGACGTCATCAAACACTACGGCGGCCGCACGGTCGAGGTGCTCAACACCGACGCCGAAGGGCGGCTCGTGCTGGCCGACGCCCTCGCCTACGCCGACGCCGTCCTCGACCCCGACGCGGTCGTGGACATCGCCACCCTCACCGGGGCGATCACCGTGGCGCTCGGCCGCAACGTGGGCGCGCTCTACGCCTCCGACGACGTGCTGGCCAAGCAGCTCCTGGACGCGGCGGAGTCCGCCGACGACCGGCTGTGGCGGATGCCGCTGATCGAGGACTACACGCCGGCGCTGGAGTCGTCGATCGCCGACCTGGCCAACGTCGAGGCCGGGTCCAGGTTCGGGGCGGGGTCGATCACGGCGGCGTTGTTCCTGCGGGAGTTCGCGGGCCGGCGGCCGTGGGCGCATCTGGACATCGCCGGGGTCGGGCGCAGCACGGTGGACGAGGGCACGCTCACCAAGGGCGCCACGGGGTTCGGCGTCCGCGTCCTCCTGGAATGGCTCACCCACTCCTAGCCGGACACCTTGCCGGTCCGCAGTCCTGATCCCAGGCGCACCTGTGCCGAAGTGCGGCGGGTGGCGGTAGACGCCGCCACCTCCTGCGCTTGCCGATCCCCGAAGGACCTGTGCCGAAGTACGGCCGAGGATGGGGAACGCGGAAGACGAGACGCTAGTCGGAGACCTTGACGGCGGCGAGCAGGCCGTCGCCCAGAGGCATGAGCACCGAACGCAGCCGGTCGTCCGACTGCACCAGCTTGCCCACCTCGCGCAGCGTCACCGTTTCCGGGTCACGCTGCGCGGGGTCGGCCACCCGGTGGTGCCAGAGCATGTTGTCGAAGGCCACGATGCCGCCCACGCGCAGAAGGCGGATCGCCTCGGCCAGATAGTCGGTGTACTCCTGCTTCGCGCCGTCGGCGAACACCATGTCGTAGCCGCCGTCCGACAGCCGCGGCAGCACGTCGAGCGCCCGTCCCGTGATGAGCCGCACCCGCCCGCCGGAGAACCCCGCCTCCGCGAACGCCTGCCTGGCCAGCCGCTGGTGCTCGGGCTCGACGTCGACGCTGGTCAACGTGCCGTCGGCACGCATGCCGCGCAGCAGCCACAGGCCCGAGACGCCGCAGCCCGTGCCGATCTCCACGACCGACTTGGCGTTGACGGCCGTGGCGAGGAAGCACAGCGCCGCCCCGCCGCCGGGAAGGATGGGTGTGGCCCCCATCTCCAGCCCGCGCTGCCGCGCCGCGTGCAGGATCTCATCCTCGTGATGGAACTGCTCCGCATAGGCCAGAGTGGCCTCCACCTGACTGGTCATCGGCCGCCTCCCCCCACTTTCGTGCGATTGGTCCGCGTGATTGGCACCGATCGCAGCCTAGGGGAGACACGCCGGGACGGGAACTCAGGAGGGTCTCGAGGCGTTGCAGGTTTAAACGGGCTTTGCCGGTCCGGAGGGCAGGCAGTGCGCACGAAGGGACGAAACCAGGCACTATGGCGATAGCGGTGGTCCCAGAGAGAGGAGTTCTGGTGGACGAAAGCGACCACCAGACGGATGCTCCCGTGTCGTCTGACTGGACGCCTCCCACGTGGGAGGAAGTCGTGCGGACGCACTCCGCGCGCGTGTATCGGCTTGCGTACCGGCTGACCGGCAACGTCCACGACGCCGAAGACCTCACTCAGGAGGTCTTCGTCCGAGTCTTCAGGTCGCTGTCGAGCTACACCCCCGGCACGTTCGAGGGGTGGCTGCACCGGATCACGACGAACCTGTTCCTCGACATGGCGCGGCGCAAGCAGCGCATCCGGTTCGAGGGGCTGGCCGACGACGCCGCTGAGCGGCTGCGCGGCCGTGAGCCGTCGCCGGCGCAGGCGTTCGACGACGCACACCTGGAGCCCGACATCCAAGCCGCCCTCGACGCGCTCGCACCGGAGTTCCGGGCCGCGATCGTGCTGTGTGACATCGAGGGCCTGTCTTACGAGGAGATCGCGGCCACGCTCGGCGTCAAGCTGGGTACGGTCCGAAGCCGTATTCACCGTGGCCGGGCGCAGTTGCGGGAGGCGCTCGATCACCGGGCCCCCCGTAATACCCAACTCCCCCCGACCGTGATCCGTGGGGAGGAAGTCTGACATGGCTCATCTTGGAGAACGCGTTTCCGCGCTCGTCGACGGGGAGCTCAACCACCACGAACGAGAGCGCGCGCTCGCGCATCTGACCTTCTGCGCCGACTGCCGGCGCGAGGTCGAGTCGATGCGGGCGCTCAAGTCGCGCCTGCGCTCGCTCGACACGCCGGCGATGCCCGCCGACCTGACGATGTCCCTGCTCCGGATGGCGGAGCCGGGAGGGCCCCTGCCGCCGAGGGAGCGCCCTTTCCCCACGCGCACGTTCGGGGGAGTGCCCATCCCTGGGCCGCACAGCATCGCTCCCCTGGACAACCGCCCCCGCAGGGACGCCACCGGTGGGTCCACGGGCCCTGGACGGGCTGGGGCCGGTAGGCGGCGCACGACGTACGTCGCGGTCAGCGTCGTCTCCGCCGCTGTGGCGCTCGGGACGTTCTTCGCCGTCTCCGGCGCGGGACAGAACTCGACGACCCCTCCGGTGGAGCTCTGGAGGGTACAGGAGTCCCCGACGAACGCACCCTCGGTCGCCACACCTTGACATCCGGATATGCCAGGAATGGCGCGGGTTGGCGTACTCGACCACGCTAGGGGCATACGATCTGGGTTCGGGATTGTCTCGAGTAGGCAACGACAATCCTTTATGACCCTCGTATGCCGCAAGAGCGAGGATTGCGGCGGCCGAGCCAAGGAGTGGTGAGACTTAGATGACCGACGAGACGCGCCCCACCGAAGGACGCACGCCGTCGGACTACCCCGAGCCACAGGGGCGGCCGGACTTTCTGCCCGCCGACCGCCCGGCCGAGCAGCCGGGCGGGCGACCGGAGCCGCCTGCTTCGTTCGGCTCCTCGTGGGGCGACCCGTCGGGACGCCACGAGGTCGCCGGCGTGCCTCCGTACGAGGGCCGCTCGTACGACCGCTCGCCCCAAGGCGGCTACGGCTCCCAGGGCAGCTACGGCGGCCCTTCCTACTCCGGCGACTTCGGCGGCTCGCCGTACGGCCCTCCGTCCTTCGGCGGGCCGGACAGCGGTCCCTCGTTCGGCGGGCCGGACAGCGGAGCATCGGACGGCGGGCCGGGCAGCGGGACGCGGTCGTACGAGAGCCCTTCCTACGGCGACGGGGGCGGGCGTCCGTACGCCGGCCCGTCCTTCGGCGACAGCGGCACGCGCTCGTACGAGAGCCCCTCATTCGGCACCCCGGACAGCGGCGGTTCGTCGTTCGGCCGGCCGGACGGTGATCCTTCCTTCGGGGGGCCGGACAGCGGTCCTTCGTTCGGCGGGCCGGACAACGGGACGCGGTCGTACGACAGCCCGCCGTTCGGCGGCTCGTCCTCCTACGGAGGCGGGACCCCTCCGCCGCCCCCGCGTCAGGCGCTCGGCATGGGAGCGAGCTGGGCGCCGCCGCCTCCGGGCACGGCCAAGCGCGGCCCCGGCATGGGCGCGCTGGTCGCGATCGCCGTCGTCATCGCCCTGGTCGCCTCCGGGATGGGCAGTCTCGGCACCTACCTGCTCACCAAGCCGAGCAGTGGCAACGATCCCTCCTACAGCCTCGGCCCGCTGCCGACCGGCGCCACCAACCGGGCGCCCGACTCGGTCGCGGGCGTGGCCGCGCGGGTGCTGCCCAGCGTGGTCTCGCTCGAGGTCGGCAACGGCTCCAGCACCGAGGGAGCGTCCGGATCCGGGTTCCTGATCAAGAACGGCTACGTGGTCACCAACAACCACGTGGTGTCCCTGGCCGCGCAGGGCAGCGGCGAGATCCGGATCATGTTCAACAACCGCAAGGTCACCTCCGGCCGCATCGTCGGCCGCGACCCGGGCACCGACCTGGCCGTGGTCAAGCCGGAGGAGACGTTCGGCACCCCGGAGATCACCCTCGGCAACTCCGACCAGGTGGTGGTCGGCGACCCGGTCATCGCCATCGGCTCGCCGCTCGGCCTCACCGGCACGGTGACGACGGGCATCGTGAGCTCGCTCAACCGCCCGGTCATCGCCGGTGACGACAGCGGGACCAGCAACGAGGAGCCCGCGTTCATCAGCGCCATCCAGACCGACGCCGCCATCAACCCCGGCAACTCGGGCGGGCCGCTGGTGAACAGCAGGGGCGAGGTCGTCGGCGTGAACTCGGCGATCGCCACGCTCGGCCGGTCGGCGACCAGCCAGAGCGGCAGCATCGGCCTGGGCTTCGCGATCCCGGTGAACCAGACGCGGCGGGTGGCCGAGGACCTGATCAGCACCGGGCGGGCCAAGCGGCCCAAGATCGGCATCACCCTCGACAAGGACTACCGGGGACAGGGCGTGAAGATCGCGACCGAGGCCTCGGCGGGGCGCCAGCCGGTGGACGTCGGCGGGCCCGCGGACAAGGCGGGGCTGAAGGCCGGCGACGTGATCCTGGAGATCGACGGGCTGCCGCTGCAGGACGGGAACGAGCTGATCGCGCTGATCCGGAGCAAGGCTCCGGGCTCCAAGATCACCATCAAGTACGAGCGCGCCGGCCAGCAACGCACCGCCACCCTCACCGTGGTGGCCGACGACGAGCCCGCTCCTACGCCTTCCTGACCCATTTCTTTCTTTACGGCGGGGCCAAGTGGGCTCCAACCGCCGACGCCGGTGACCGGCCCTCCAGGGGGACGGTTACCGGCTTCAGCGGCGCGCCGCCGTAACGGCGTACGGGCACCGGCGTCTTCGGGCCCACCCCGGCCGCCGTCCCCTAGCGCCGACCCCCGCCCCACCCCACCGCCGACCCGGCCCCCAGGCCGCTCCCACGCCGCTTCACGGGTGACGACGGCGCGCCTGGAGTGGTGCTGGTGTCGTCGCCGTGGCCCGCTCATCGCCCGGCCGGCCGGTGCTTCGCAACTGACGGCCAGTGACACCTCCCGTGCGACGCCGACGTGTGTAGCGCCGGGGGCGGGGTCCGTTTGCCGGCGTGCGATGCGACGGCGCCTGCCGCCGACGGGCCTCCCGCTCGACGGCGGTGGCGGTCGACCGACGACCGCTGTGGGATTCCGGAAGGGGAGCGGACCCGAGCTGGGGGCTGGAGCCCTTAGTCTGTGGATAGGCCGGGGTTGTCCTCGGAGGGTTGGACTGCGTAGGAGCTCACGGTGTTCGGACTCGGGTGGTGGGAGATCGCGGCGCTGATCGTCATAGCGCTGCTCGTCTTCGGTCCCGAAAAACTGCCTCAGGCCGCCGCACAGGCCGGCAGGACGCTGCGCAACCTGCGCCGGATGGCGAACAACGCGCGTGAGGACCTCCGCGCCGGCCTGGGCCCGGAGTTCCAGAACTTCGACCCGGCCGACCTCAACCCGAGGAACTTCGTCCGCAAGCACCTCCTCGACGACATCGAGGACGACTGGAACGGCACCAAGCAGAAGGAGCTGGAGCCGGTCGCGGCGACCTCGTACACGCCTGAGCCCGTCGTGGACGAGCTGGGCTACGGCGAGATCCCGCCCTACGACTCGGAAGCGACCTGACGCTCCCAGGTTAGAGTTCAGGTGTGAGCGACAACACCGCGGCCATCGAGGAGGGCGCCAAGAAGTCCGGCATCCTCTGGCTCACCCTCGACCGTCCCCGCCTGGCCTGGCACGCCTGGCACGACGGCGCGATCTACCTGGTGACCGGCGGCGAGGAGCAGCACCTGCCGGGTCTCGACGCCCTCGACCGGGTCCATGTGACGCTGCGCAGCAAGGACAACGGGGCCAGGCTGGTGGAGTTCGACGCGGCGGTGTCGGTCGTCGACCAGGCCGCGGCGGCCGACGCCGTGGCCGTGCTGGCCAAGGATCGGCTCAACGCCCGCGACAGCGAGCACCTGACCGAGCGCTGGGCCCGCGAGTCCACCGTGCTGCGGCTCACCCCCGAGCGCTGACGGCGGCGGGCTCGTCGAGCGACGCCGCCGGAGTCGGCTGGGCGGCGGAGGCGGATCCGGTGGCGGTCTGGGCGAGGAGCGCGCCGGACAGCACGATCAGGCCGCCGATGATCTGGAAGACGCCCAGCGTCTCGCCGACCAGCGCCCAGGCCACGACCGTCCCGCCGATGACCTCCAGCGTCGCGACCGTGGCGCCGACCGCGGCCGACAGCCGCCGCACGGCGTTCACCCCCAGGATGTAGGCGACCACGGTGGCGATGAGGACCATCCACAGGTACGCGGCGAGCACCGGCAGCGTCTGCCCGCCCTCCGGCGTGGCCGAGCCCGCGAACGCCCCCCACGGGATGTCCCAGGGCCGGGAGAACGGGATCAGCACCACGGCCGCCCCCGTCATGCCCCAGGCGATCAGCCCGAGCGGGTCCACGTCGTCGCCGAAGCTGTCGCTCATGATGAAGTAACCGGCGCAGCACGCCCCGGCCAGCAGCCCCAGCAGCAGGCCCAGCGCGTCCAGCCGCAGCCCCTGCCACGCCTCGACCACGATCGCGAGCCCGATCACGGCGGCGACCGCGCCCACGTAGGCGGCACGGGCCAGCCTGATCCCGCGCACGATCCGCACCCAGGCCACCACCATCACCGGCGCCATGAACTCCAGCAGCAGAGCGATCCCCACCGGCAGCCGCGTGATCGCGACGAAGTACAGCGACTGCACGCCGGCCACCGCCATGATCGCGTACAGCCCGAAGAACGGCAGCCTGGACCGGGGGATCCGCAGCGCGCGCGGCCGCACCAGGGCCAGCACGGCGAGGAGCAGCAGCCCCGCGCCAGCCATCCGCGCCCACACGGCCTCGATCGGCGCCAGCCCCGCGGCGATGAGGTATTTGGCCATGGGCCCCGAGAACGCGAAACACCACGAGGACACGAACGCGAGTGCCAACCCCGCATACCTCATCGCACACCACCAGCTACGTAATGACCGTCAACAAGGTTTGATACTGACATGCCGGATATCCGGGGCGCAATGGGATAGCGCCCTGGGATGGCCCATGGGGATGGCGCATCGGGATGGCGCTGTCAGTGCGCATCGGCCGCCGGCCCCACGCCCACGGGCCGGTGGTGGGGGCGCGGCCGCGTCTGCCTGCAGGCCGGAGCCGGCCGGCTGGTCGAGGAGTTCAGGCGGAGCCGGTGGCGTCCAGCTTCGCGAGCATGCCCCGCACTCGGGTGATCTCGCCCGAGCCCAGCAGGTCGAGAAACTGGGTCTTGATGCCGCGCAGGTAGGTGGGCGTCGCCTCGGCCAGCCGGGCGGCGCCGGCGTCCGTCAGCACCGCGAACAGCCCGCGCGCGTCGTCCGCGCACGCCTCCCTCGACACCAGCCCGTAACGCTGGAGCCGGTCGATGAGCCTGGTCAGACCGCTGCGGGAGAGCAGCACGCGGCCGGCGAGGTCGTTCATGCGCAGGCGCCGCCCGGGCGCCTCGGCCAGCTGCATGAGCACCTCGTACGAGGCAAGCGGCAGATCGTGGGCGACGAGCAGCTCCGCCTCCAGATGGCGGGTGATGCGCACCTGGGCGCGCTGCAGCATCCGCCAGACCGCCAGCTCCTCGGCGGTCAGGCCCTCGTCGCGCAGAAGAGTCACGGAGTAACCTTAGGACGTTGTTGCACAGACATCTAACAGGACGGATTAACTCAGCGAGGCCTCCGGTTCATACCATGGAGGGGCATCCTCACTGGCGTCCTGCGCCTGCCACACATATACCGACAAAGGAGGGACGGCACTCCCGCGTGCCGACACTTCGATGGCACCAACCCAGGAACTCGTGACGGCGGCACTCGCCACCGTCATCGACCCCGAGATCCGTCGTCCGATCACGGACCTCGACATGGTCAAGAGCATCGAGATCGCTCCCGACGGTGTGGTACGGGTGGGCGTCTACCTCACCGTGGCCGGATGCCCGTTGAAGGACACCATCCGCCGCGACGTCACGACCGCCGTGTCCAAGGTCGAAGGCGTGATGGGCGTCCAGATCGAGCTCGACGTCATGAGCACCGAGCAGCGCAAGCAGCTGCAGACCAAGCTCAGGGGCGACCGCGGGCCGGAGAAGGAGATCCCGTTCAACCAGCCGGGCTCGCTGACCCGCGTCTTCGCGGTGGCCAGTGGCAAGGGCGGGGTCGGCAAGTCCTCCGTGACGGTCAACCTGGCCGCCTCCATGGCCGCGAGCGGCCTCAAGGTCGGCATCGTGGACGCCGACATCTACGGCCACAGCGTCCCTCGCATGCTGGGCGCCGCCGAGCGGCCCACCAAGGTCGAGGACATGATCATGCCGCCGGTGGCCCACGACATCAAGGTCATCTCGGTGGGCATGTTCAAGCCCGAGGGCAACACGCCGGTGGTCTGGCGCGGCCCGATGCTCGACCGGGCGCTCCACCAGTTCCTGGCCGACGTCTACTGGGGTGACCTCGACGTCCTCCTGCTCGACCTGCCCCCGGGCACCGGCGACATCGCCATCTCGGTGGCCCAGCGACTGCCGGGGGCCGAGATCCTGGTCGTGACGACGCCGCAGATGGCCGCCGCCGAGGTGGCCGAGCGGGCCGGGTCCATCGCGGCCCAGACCCATCAGCAGATCGCCGGCGTGATCGAGAACATGGCGT
Source organism: Nonomuraea sp. SYSU D8015 (assembly GCF_008065375.1). GTDB lineage: Bacteria > Actinomycetota > Actinomycetes > Streptosporangiales > Streptosporangiaceae > Nonomuraea. The sequence goes on along the minus strand of NZ_VJYI01000008.1, from coordinate 121,887 downwards.
GGCTGCCGTGCCCCCACTGCGACGAGCGCATCCCGGTGTTCGGCGAGGGCGGTGGCCAGACCGTCGCCGACGCGCTGACCCGCACGCTGGGGGCCCGCGTCCCGCTGCTCGGCCAGGTCCCGATCGACCTGCGGCTGCGCGAGGGCGGCGACGAGGGCAAGCCGCTGGTCCTGACGGACCCCGACTCTCCCGCGGCGGCCGAGCTCATCAAGATCGCCTCCGGCCTGAGCAAGCGCGGCTCCAGCCTGAAGGGTCTCCAGCTGGGCCTGTCCCCGCGCCGCTGAGCCGCCCGCACCTGACCTCCGGGGGAGGCGCTCCCCCGGAGGCTCACGGCCGCCTGGCCCGCCTCGCCGCCTTCGAGCAGGCGGCTAGTACGGTGTGCGCATGCGCTCACGTCGTTCGGTTCTCGCGGTGCCCGGCAGCAATCCCCGCTTCCTGGAGAAGGCCCAGACCCTGCCCGTCGACGAGGTCTTCCTGGACCTTGAGGACTCCGTGGCGCCGGCCGCCAAGGACGAGGCGCGGGCGAACGTCGTGGCCGCGCTGCGCCAGGGCGACTGGTCGGGCAAGACGCGCGCGGTCCGGGTCAACGACCTCACGACGCAGTGGACGTACCGGGACGTGATCGAGGTCGTCGAGGGGGCGGGGGAGTTCCTCGACTGCGTGATGCTGCCCAAGGTGCAGGACTCCACCCAGGTCGTCTGGCTCGACACCCTGCTCACCCAGATCGAGAAGACCATGGGGTACGAGGTCGGCCGCATCGGCATCGAGGCGCAGATCGAGAACGCCCGCGGACTGGTGAACGCCGACGCCATCGCCGGGTCGTCGGGGCGCCTGGAGACGCTGGTGTTCGGCCCGGCGGACCTCATGGCCTCCATCAACATGCGTACGCTGGTCGTCGGCGAGCAACCGCCCGGCTACACCGAGGGCGACGCCTACCACTACATCCTCATGCGGCTGCTCATGGCGGCCAGGACGCACGACCTGCAGGTGGTCGACGGGCCCTATCTGCAGATCAAGGATGTCGAGGGGTTCAGGAGGGCGGCCAGGAGGTCGGCGGCGCTCGGGTTCGACGGCAAGTGGGTGCTGCATCCCTCGCAGGTGGACGCGGCCAACGAGGTGTTCTCGCCCACGCAGGAGGACTATGACCACGCCGAGCTCATCTTGGAGGCGTACGACTACTACACCACGGTCGAGAAGCGCGGCGCGGTCATGCTGGGCGACGAGATGATCGACGAGGCCTCCAGGAAGATGGCGCTCGTCGTGGCCGCCAAGGGGCGGGCGGCCGGGCTGGCACGTACGAAGAGCTTCACACCTTGAACCCGATGGCCGTGAAGAACCAGAACGACGAGGTCAGCCAGAGCCCCACCAGCGCCGTGAACGTCAGCCCGCCGAGCACCGGCAGCGTCCAGCCGGGCGCGTCCCGCTTGGGCAGGGCCAGCATCTTCGCGGTGAACACGCCGTAGAGGAAGCAGCCGAGCAGCGAGTGCGCGAGCACCCGGGGCACGTCGTACTGCAGGCCGAGGGCGTACAGGCAGTGGAAGGCGACCGGGATCGTCAGCACGAACGCCAGCCGCCCGGACCAGCGGTGCACGGCCGGCGGGATGGTGACCCCGAGCTTGCCCCACATCGACAGGGCCGAGACGACCTGCACGATCGCCAGCACGAACGCGCCCGTCGTCAGCCATACCTTCATCGGCAGCGCGGCGGAGAAGCCCGCCACGCCGACCGCGAACCCGGTGGGCGTGTGCACCCGGCCGTACACGCCGAGCGCGAGCACCACCAGGCCGCCGACGAGCAGCGGAACCAGTAAGACGGTCATCCCGCGCGAAGGGCGGTGGTGAATGGCGGTCATTGCATCTCCTCGATGAAGCCGTCGACGTCCTCCGGCTGGAGCGTGGTGCCGTCGACCGTCAGAGGCGCGGTCGGCTGCGCGTCGTTCAGTTCGGGGACCGGCACCTGGGTCCCGTTCTGGGTGGCGGCGCCGACCGTGGTGTAGCCGCCGTTCGGGTTCTTCACCCGGATCCAGCCGGCCTTGTACGTGGCGCCGCGGACGATCGCGGTCGCGCGATACAGCCCGGACGGCTTGACGACCGTCGGCGCGACGAAGCTCCACTTCTTGCCGCCGAGGGACACCGAGCCCTTGGCCTGACCGTCGCCCAACCGGGCCGTGATCGTGCCGGCCGCGAGGCCCTTCAGGTTCACCTGGTCCGCGGACTGGCTGCCCTTGAACCAGGCCTCGGTCCGGCCGTCGCAGAAGTAGCCGATGGCCTTGCCGTCTCTGATCGAGACGGCGATGAGCGCCCCGTTGCCCTTGACGCGGCCGGCGTAGTCGGCCTTCTCGATCCGCCTCTCCTCGGATTTGGTGGGTGACGGTGACGGCTGCGCGGAGTTCTCCTCCGTCGCGGGCGCCTCCGCGGCGTCATTGCCGTTGTCGGCGGCGGCCGTCGTAGGGTCCGCCGCCGGTGTCGCGATGATGCTGGCGACACCGAGCCCCGCGGCGAGCACTGCTCCCGCCGCGAGGGTGATGACAGGTCCCAGCCTTGACATGGACTGCTCCCAGGGTCGAAATGCCTACTGCATGCGGAGGCTTGCCTCCCCATGACTGAGAGCATCCGCCTAAAACGGCCCCCCGTCTGTGAACTAATGCGCATCAGATGGACAGAATGGAAAAATGCAGGAGAACCCCGGACCGCAGGTCCCGTACGGCGCGCAGTACCCCTATCCACCGGCGCCCCCGTCCCCGCCCCGGTCCTGGTTCCTGCCGATGCCCAGCGGGACCCGCTTCGATCACCTGGCCAGGAACGAGGTCGCCCGGCCGTGGCGGGCGATCGTCGGCACGCTCGCGCTCGCGGCGCTGTTCCTGATCGTCGCGACGGTGGTGCTGTCCGCCGGCGCGGTGGTGGCGGTGATCCTCGGCATCCCCGCGCCGCTGGACGTCAACACGGGGCTCTTCGGCGACCCCGTCTTCGGGATGGTCGTGATGCTGCTGTCGATCGCGGCGGTGCTCCCGTTCGTGTTCGGACTGGCGGCACTCGTGCAGCGGCGGCGGCCCGGCACGTTGTCGTCGGTGGCCGGGCGGCTGCGCTGGACGTGGCTGGCGACCTGCGCCGGGCTGGCGCTCCTGGCACTGGTGGCAGGGCAGACCGTGCAGGTCCTCGCGCTGGCGGTGTCCGGCGAGGGGTACGCCGACATGTTCGGCTGGGTCGGGTGGGAGCGCTTCCTGCCCGCGCTCATCGTGATCGTGCTGCTGGTGCCCTTCCAGGCGGCCGCCGAGGAGTACATCTTCCGCGGCTGGTTCCTGCAGGCCGTCGGGGCGCATGTGCGCAACCCCGTCTGGGGCATCCTCATCGGCGCCGCGTTGTTCGCGTCCCTGCACGGCTACTCGTGGACAGGACTGGCCGACGTGTTCGCCTTCGGGGCCGTCATGGGCTGGCTGGCGGTGCGGACCGGCGGACTGGAGGCGGCGATCGCGCTCCACGTCATGAACAACATGCTCGCGTTCGGGCTGAGCGCGGCGGCGGGGACCCTCGATGACGCCTTGATCCAGAGCAAGGTCGTCGTGCCGTGGCAGGCGCTGGTGGGCGTGGTGGTGCAGTTCGGTCTGTACGCGTTCGGCGTTTTGTATCTCGCCAAAAAACGGTCAGTGGGCACTATTTCGGGATAAATCAGGCCAGAGGTTGGGGGAATCTCGCTAGAGAGGTCTCGCTATTCCGGCTCATTCATGCTGCTCTGGATCCTGTGGGCTGGCGAGGGTCTCCCGGAGGTGATCGTTTCGGTCGGCGGGGTAGGGGTTGGCGCATGTGATACTTCGTCGGGTGAGGACAACAGGCTCGAAATAAGCGCATAAGGACGGACAACCTTCCTGGAACGGTCCCCAACACCGGCCGTTCCTTACGAACTCGTTCGACTAGGAGGTACGGCGCGTGGCCTCCGGCCCCAGCGAACCGCCACGGCGACCGCCGGGTGACGACGACCCGCGTTCCGAGGGCACATCGGAACAGCAATCGTCTCCAGAGCCCAGGATCAGCCATTCCCCGCCCGGTCCCACCGACGATCGGGCCAGGGGCTTACCCCTCACCTCTCCCTGGGGCATGCCGCCCTTCGCCGCCCCCATTCCCGGCGAGGAGCAGCAGGAGCTGCCCAAGGGACGCAGGCCGTACAGCTCTCCGACGGCGGAGCCCGAGGTGGAGCCGCGCCGCCGGCCCCGCCGCATCGTCAACCGGCCGGACAAGCTCGTGGCCGGCGGCCCGCCCAGGGTCCCGCAGGAGACCCGGGAACCCGCCCCTGAGGCTCGCGAGACCGCCGCCGAGGAACCGGCGGCGCCGCCCAGGCGGGATCCCCGCACGGCCCCGTACCGGCTCGTGGTCCCCGCCAAGGAGCCGGAGCAGCCTCCCGCGGCCGAGGAGCCCACACCGGGCCACCAAGAGCCTTCCGAGCCGTGGAGCCAGCGGATCGAGGTGCCCGGGAGCCGGGAGCCCGAGCCGTGGAGCCAGCAGGTCGAGGTGCCGGAGAGCCGGGAGCCCGAGCCGTGGACCCAGCAGATTGAGGTGCCGGAGAGCCGGGAGCCCGAGCCGTGGAGCCAGCAGGTCGAGGTGCCCGGGAGCCGGGAGCCCGACGGGCAGGAGGAGCCGGAGGTGCGGCGGGTCGGGCGGCCGCCCGCCGGGCGGCCCACCAGGCCCGACCTCCTGGTCGCCACCGGCCCGCCGCGCCCCCAGGGATCGAGCGGCCGGCACCACAGAGGCCCCGCCCCGGCCGCCGTACGCAGGTCCAGCCCGGTCCGCCGGGGCAACAGGGCCGCCCCGATCGTGCTGAGCCTGGCCGCGGCCGTACTCCTGGCCACCGGCGTGCTCGTGTGGCAGTGGACCGGCGAGGAGGACCCCGGCCTGCGCCTCGCGGCGGGCACCGGCCGCTTGGGGGACGAGCTGTTCACCGTCCCCGCCGCCGGCGACGGCACCAACCAGAAGCTCAACGACATGACCTCGGTCGGCAAGGCCGTGGTGGCGGTCGGCAGCGACACGACCAGCCCCACCCCGCGCCCGCTGTTCCTGTTCTCGCCGGACGGCGGCAAGAACTGGCAGCTCGGCCAGGTGAGCGGAGCCTCCACGCCCACGGTGCAGCGGGTGGTCGGCGGCGACGGCCGCTGGCTGGCCAGCGGCGGCGACGGCCAGTCGGGCGAGCGCGGCCTGTGGACCAGCACCGACGGGTTCAGCTGGCAGGCCGTGGAGGCGTCGGGCATGACCGCGTTCCGCCCCGGCGACCAGATCCACGACATCGCCAGGACGGCGTCGGGCTTCGTGGCGGTCGGGCGCACGACCGGGGACGACGGCGCCGCCGGCCCGGCGGCCTGGCGCTCCGTCGACGGCCGCGCCTGGGAGCGGATCCACCTCACGGGTCTGGAGGTACGCGAGTTCAAGGCCGTGGTCGCCAAGGGCGACACCGTCGTGGCGATCGGGCACCCCGCGGAAGGCGAGGGTTCGCGGGTTGTCCGGTCGGCCGACGGTGGGCGCACCTGGCAGGGCACCGCCTTCCAGCTGCCCGAGGCCGCGCCGCGCGCCGGGACGCTGGCGGTGCTGCCCAAGCGGTTCGTGCTGGTGCCGACGCGGCAGCGGACGATCGCGGGCGACGTACGCGTCTACTGCTCGCCGACCGGGGAGCAGTGGTCGCAGTGCGGCTCCATCGGCGGCCTGAGCGGCGAGAGCGTCGGCGTGGAGTCGCTCATCTCCTACCCGTCGGGCATCGCGGCGATCACGCAGGCGGGCCTCGGCCGCTACTCCGTCCTGACCACCGCCGACGGGCGATCCTGGGCCAAGCGGGCCGACCTCGGCAACCTGACAGGTGCGACGCTGCGCGGGTTCACGATCTCCGCCGGCGGCACCCTGTTCGCGGGCGGCGATCAGGCGGCCTCCGACGTGGACAACCAGCTCGTGCTCATGGCCGCTCCGCCGCGCGGGCAGGCCTCGCGCGTGCCGCTCGGCGAAGTCGACGGCCTCACGCGCATCTCCCGCGAGACCACCGGCATCACCAGCTTCGCCGGCCGGTACGTGGCCGTCGGCTCGGCCTCGGGCGACGCCGGCCTGTGGACGATCAAGGACTGGCAGAGCTGGAAGTCCATGAGCCTCGGCGGCCCGGGCAGGCAACGGCTGGAGGACGTGACGCACGGCGGCCGCGGCTGGCTGGCGGTCGGCGGCACGGAGACCAACGTGGCCGTCACCGACCCCCTGCTCGTCACCTCCCAGGACGGCGAGAGCTGGAAGAAGGTGAACCTCTCCGGCGACCTGGCCCGCCGCGCCGACCACCCATACCTGGAGACGCACGTGGTGACCGCCGGCAAGAAGGGCTACGTGCTGGCCGGCGAGGACCGGGACCAGGCGGGCGCGGCGAGCGCGGCCATGTGGTTCACCTCCGACCTGCGCAAGTACACCAGGTCGAAGAAGCTGCCGCAGGGCGGCTCCGGCGTGCGGGTCCACGACACGGCGGCCACCGCGGACGGGTTCGTGGCGGTCGGCGGGTCCGGGGCGGCCGACCAGGAGAGCAGCGTGGTCTGGTACTCCGAGGACGGCCTCAACTGGAGCGCGCGCCCGCGGGTCGTCCCGGAGGGCGCCACGTCGGCCGGGTTCCGCCAGGTCGCCGTCCACCAGGACAAGCTGGTGGCCATCGGCACCGCGCTGACGGACGGCTCCCGGCGGGCCTTCGCCGCCGTCTCCGACGACGACGGCGCGACGTGGCAGACGGCCTGGCTGCCCGCGGACCAGGCGGCCGCGGTGCACGACCTGGCCGCGACCGCGGAGGGTCTGGTGGCGGTCGGCTGGCACGGCGTGCCCGGCGAGGGCGACAGCGCGGCCTGGACCTCGCAGGACGGACTGTCGTGGAACCGCATGGCGCTCACCAAGGACCGGCTGGCGGGGCAGGGCATGCAGTGGCTGACGGCGGTGGCGGTGTCGGGGGCCGAGGTGGTGGCGCTCGGGCGGTCCACGACGTACAACGCCGACCATCTCATCCTGTGGACGTCCAGTCTCACCTCAAGCAGTTGACGGGCTCCCCGGGCTGAAGCCCGGGGACTCGGCCTGCGACGCCCGGTCATACGGCGACGCTTCCGCGGCTTCCTGCTTCACCGACCGCCCCCCTCCGCCCACGCGTACGCACGTGCGGCCTGGTCTTACCGGTCTCCACAGGCGTTTTCGGTCTCCGCTTCCCGCCCATCCCAGGCACGGGTTTCCGTCCAGCGGCGACCAGTCGCCTCCCAGCGGCCAAAATGTTGATCGCGGCGTTGACATCCCGATCATGGACCGTCCCGCACGCCCAGGCCCACTCCCGCACCCACAGCGGCATACTGTCCACGACCGTCCCGCAGGCCGAGCACAGCTTCGACGACGGAAAGAACCGGTCCACACGGGCGAACCTGCGACCGTACAGCCTGGCCTCGTACTCCAGCATGCGGGTGAACGCCGACCAGCCCGCATCGTGCACGCTCTTGGCCTGCCGGCTGCGCGCCGGCCCCGTCACCGGCAGGTCCTCCACGTAGATCGCTTGATTTTCGCGCACTATCGTTGTGGAGAGCCGGTGATGGAGCTCGCGGCGCGCGTCGGCGACCTTCGGGTGCCGCCGGGCGACCTTGAGGCGGGCCTTGGCCCGATTCTTCGATCCCTTCTCCTTGCGTGACAGCGCCTTCTGCAGGCGCTTGAGCTTCTTCTCCGCCCGGCGGAGGAACCTGGGCGAGTCGATCTTCCGGCCCGTCCGAGGTCACCGCGAAATGCCCTAGCCCTAGATCGACGCCGACCCCGGCGCCGGTCTCGGGCAGCGGCTCGGGGCGACCTCGACCACGAACGAGGCGAAGTACCGGCCCGCCACGTCCTTGATCACCGTGACGGACGAAGGTTCGGCGGGCAGAGCGCGGGACCAGCGCACCGCCATGTCGCCGATCTTGGGTAGCCGCAGTTTGCCGCCCGCTGTGACGGCGAAGCGGGCGTTGCGGGTGAAGCGGATCGCCTGCCGGTGGTCCTTGCGGGACCGGAAGCGGGGCTGGCCCAGCTTGCGGCCCTTACGCCGGCCGGAGACCGAGTCGAAGAAGTTGCGGAACGCCGCCGTGCAGTCGGCCCGCGCCTGCTGCGACGCCACCGCGGACACCTCACAAAGCCAGGCCCGCTCCGGCGTCTTCTTCGCCGCCGTGATCACCCGAACCGACAGTTCGGCGTCGGTGACGAACGGCTCACCCTTCTCATACGCGTCGTTGCGGATCGCGAGCGCGTCGTTGAACACGACGCGGGCGCACCCGAACGCCTTGGCCAGCGCGATCCGCCGGCCGGGGGTGGGGTCCAGCCGGTAGGAGTACCGCTACCTAAGATTCTCCTGACCTGACCCGGCACCCGGTGTTCAGCGGATCCCGCTTGGAACACTTGGAGAAGATCATGCGGGATGTGTTCGCCGAGGCTTCTCCTCCCGCAGGACGCGCCAGCAGTTCCCCAGTCTCACGCCACCATTACTGGCGGGCGACCAAGCTGTGAGCGGGCTCCTACTTCGCCGGTAAGGGGTGCCCCGATCGGTGTGCTGCGGCACTACATCGGACAACGCGTGAGACGCCGTTCGCCTGGCGGCGAAACGGCTTTCCCTGACCCGCTACGCGGGAGGGCCCGCTTCACCCCTATCTGAAGGCCGGAGCGCCGCGGACGATGCCGGTAGCACGCCCCAGCCGGTCAGGGTCTCCAGCAGGCCCTCGGAGAGGGGCAGGCGAGCCAGCTCGTCCGCCGTGCACCAGCGCACCTCGGCGGCGTCGTCCCCGGCCGCGGGGACGCCGCCGGCCACGGTCGCGAGGTAGTCGCGGATCACGTACGTGACGCCGCCGGGGCCGGGGCGGTCGACCGTGCCGGCCATGCGGCCCACCTCGACGTGGAGGCCGGTCTCCTCCAGGACCTCGCGCCGCAGGCCCGCGGCGTCGCTCTCGCCGGGCTCCAGGCGGCCGCCGGGGATCGACCACAGGCCCATGCCAGGCGGGTGTCCCCGCTTGATCAGGAGGATCCGGCCGGAGGCGTCGAGGATGATCGCGCCGACACAATTTACGCGCACATGACCAAGATTACGACGGGATAACGAGATGCGGCCTTGACGTGGCCGTACCAGAGAACGCACCGTGGGTAGTTGTGAGAGCGGCTCCAACCTGCCCACGGTGTTTTGGCCCGCTTCACGGGCCGAGCGCGTGGTCTAGTGCGTTTCGATGTGACACACACGGTGACGTCCTGCCCTATCAACCTCCATGGCCGCCGACCAGCACGGCGTTGGAGGCGATGCGCAAGAACTCCGTGGTGCCCGTGTGGCTCCCCTGGCCGTTGCCGGCCGGCTGGCTGGTGACCGGCTTCGGCGAGGTGGGTGATCAGCGCACCGGCGCCCGTGCCAGCATTGTCGCGCTGACCGGGCCGTCGTTGATGGAGGGGCCGGCCGACATGCTCGTCATCGCCGAGGAGCCGGGCATCGGGCTCGGCGCGGCGTTCGCCGGGCTGGGCGGTCCCGACCCCGGCGAGGGGTTCGACTCGGGGCCGCCGAACGCGAAGATCGAGGTGCTGGGCCATCCCACCCCGCTGTGGTGCGTGGACGGGGAGAGCGACCGCGCCGTCTACGCCGGCGAGGCCCTGGGCAATTGGCTGTGGACGATCTGCTGGCCGGCCGACGCCGGCTGCATGATCGCCCTCGCGGAGCTATCACTGATCGACGCGCGGGATCACGAGCTCGACGTGCCGTTCGGCGCCTTCTCCCCCCGACTGGAGGATTAGCGAGTCGCGTCGTCAGGCAGACCGACTAGAGTTCGGAGGCGTGACAGCGCGTATCGAGCGAGTGGTGACCGAGGGCGTCGTCGACATCGACGGCACCGAACACAAGGTCGAGAACAACACCTGGATCGTGGGTGACGACGACGAGGTGATCGTCGTCGATCCGGCCCGCGACGCCGAGAAGATCATGGAGCAGGTGGGCGAGCGGGAGGTGCTGGCCGTCATCTGCACGGCGGGCCTGCCCGACCACGTCGGCGCGGCCATCGAGGTGGCCAGCAGAGACGAGGCCGTGGTCGCCCTCCACCCCAAGGACAAGCCCCTGTGGCGGGAGACCTGGACGGAGACCTGGCCCGACATCGACATGGAGGACGACGGCGTCTTCGAGGTGGCCGACGTCCAGCTCGACGTCATGGAGACGCCTGGCGTCACGCCCGGCGGCGTGTCGCTCTACTGCGAGGCGCTCTCCGCCGTCTTCACCGGCAAGGCCCTGCAGGCCGACGGTCCCGGCAAGCTGGGCGGCGAATACCCCGCCCTGGCCGACCAGCTCACCTCGATCGGCGGGCGGCTGTTCACGCTGCCCCTCGACACGCGGGTGCTGGCCGCCCACGGCGACGAGGTGTCGATCGGCGACCTGGAGCCGCACTTCGACGACTGGGTCTCGGGCTCCCTGACCCGCGTCGACACCGAGGCCGCGGACGACGACGAGGGCCCGCTGCCCGACGGCACCAAGGCCTCCGGGATCAAGCTCAACCCGGGCGACGACTAGGTGGGGAGCGGCGGGAGAGAGGCGAGCGGAGGGATCGACGGAGGAAGGCGGCGTCTGGCGACCGAGCCCGCTTCACGGAGTGAGGCCGAATGAACACAGAGCAGCTTCCGCTGGAGGGAATGCCGCGGCGGCTCTATGCCTGCACGCCGTCGCGGTTGAACGCCTGGCTCGACTGCCGCCGCCGCTACCGGTTCACCTATCTCGACCGGCCTCAGCCGTCCAAAGGGCCCGCCTGGGCGCACAACAGCGTCGGGGCGAGCGTGCACAACGCGCTGGCGGGATGGTGGCGGGAGCCGTACGAGCGTCGCACCCCGCTGACGGCCGCCATCCTCGTCACGAACGGGTGGATCACCGAGGGGTTCAGGGACGCCGAGCAGTCGGGGCGCTGGCTGGAGCGCGCCCGTGACCTCGTGTCCGGATATGTCGCGACTTTGGATCCGTCCGACGACCCGGTCGGCGTCGAGCGCACCGTCGCCACCCGCACCAAGGTCATCGCCGTGTCCGGCCGCATCGACCGGCTCGACCGGCGCGGGGACGAGCTGGTCGTGGTCGACTACAAGACCGGGCGCCGCCCGCTCACCCAGGACGACGCCCGCGGGTCGCTCGCCCTCGCCGTCTACGCCGTCGCCGCGTCCACGATGATGCGCACGCCGTGCCGCACCGTCGAGCTCCACCACCTGCCGACCGGCGAGATCGTCGACTGGCGGCACACCGACGAGTCCCTGGCCCGCCACCTTCGGCGCGCGGAGGAGCTCGCCACCGAGGCGGCCGAGGCCGACGAACGCTACCGCGAGGCGGTCGCCCCGCCCGCCGGCGGCCGCTCACCCGGAGGCGGCCGGTCTTCCGGCTCGACAGGCGGCGGGCCGGCGGGCATGAGGACAGGCAGCGGATCCGCCGGTGTGGCGGCGGGCGGCCGAGCCGCCGCCGTGGCAGGCGGCGAGTGGCCGTCGGCTCCGGCGGAGCGGCAGGTGGTCGGGCCCGCGCCGGTGCCGCCCGAGATCGACGAGCTGTTCGCGCCCAACCCCGGCCCCATCTGCTCCTGGTGCGACTTCCGCCGCCACTGCCCCGAGGGCCGGGCGGCCGCCCCCGACCGCCAGCCCTGGGACGGCCTGGCGGAGTGACCGGCCGCCGCTCACACGGCCCCGCGCTCCCGCCGCCCGGTCCGGGAGGCGGGAGCGCATGGTGCCATCGGTCAGGACCCTGCGGCCGCTCGAGAGGTGAAACGGCGACGTCTCTGCGCCGACGTTCGGGACGACCGAGCCGCTGCGCCAAGGAACGGGAAGCCGGAAGGCCGTCGGGTCGCGGGGGAGTCGGTACGCCCTCGTGCTCGGGGAGCGGGTACGCCGTCGGGGCGATGCCGTTTTCGCGGTGAAACATTGGTTATGGACCATTTGTGACACGTGTGGGGCGGTTACCGGCAGCGGTGGTGCTGGGGTCCCTGTTCAATCCTCTGAACTCCTCCATGATCGCCGTGGCCCTGGCCGGCATCGAGGCCGAGTTCCGCGTCGGGATAGCCGCCGTGACCTGGCTGGCCGCCGGCTTCTACCTGACCGGCATCCTCGTCCCGCCCGTGATGGGCACGCTGGCGGATCGGCTCGGCCCGCGGCTGGTGTTCTGCGCCGGTCTGGTGACGATGGCGGTGACCGGCGTGCTGGCCGCCCTGGCGCCGACGTACCCGCTGCTGGTGGCGGTGCGGCTGCTGCAGGCGTTCGGGAGCTGCGCGACGATGCCGGCGGGCATGGCGATCGTCCAGGCCGCGATGGCGGGCGAGGACGGCAGGCCGCCGCCCCGCGTGATCGCGACGATCTTCATGGTGCTGACCGCCAGCGCCGCCGCGGGGCCCGTGCTCGGCGGATTCCTGATCTCGCTGTGGGGATGGCGGGCGATCTTCCTGGTGAACGTGCCGCTCGCGGCGGTCGCGCTCGTCGCGGCCCTGCGCTGGCTGCCCCGGGTACGCGTGGACGGCTCCCGCCGGGCCGTGCTGCCCCGGCCTGACCTGCGGCTGCTGGCCACCTGCGGCCAGTTCGCGATGGTCAACGTGGTGTTCTACTCGGCGTTCTTCGTCGTGCCGCTGTGGGCGCAGCGCTCGGCGGACGTGCCGGCGCACGTCGCCGGGCTCCTGGTGCTGCCCATGGCCGCGCTGGCGATCGTCATGACGCCCGTCGCGGTGGCGCTGGCCGCCCGCGCGGGCATGCGGGCCGTGCTGGTGCTGAGCGCGGCGCTGCTGCTCGGCGGCTCGCTGGCGATGCTGGCCGTCGGGCCCGTCGCGCTGGTCCTGGTCGCCGTGTCGCTGCTCGGCCTGGCCTCGGCCTTCAGCCAGTTCGGCCTCAACTCGCTGGTGTTCGTGCACGCCGCCGGGCGCGACACGGGGGTCGCGGTGGGACTCTTCCAGGCCTCCAGGTACGTCGGCGCCGCCACCGCGTCCTCCCTGCTCGGCGTGCTGTTCGAGCGGGCGGGCATGGGCGGGAGCGCGTGGACGATGATCGGCGTGTCCGCGGTCGTGCTGGCGGGCGGCCTGCTCCTGCCCGTCAGGCGGCCGGTTTCGCCGGTCGGCGGCGGGGATCGGTCAGGCCCCTGAGCCCTCTGCTGACGTCGTAGCCGGCCGCGCCCAGCCGCTCCCTGGCGGCCTGGAGCATCTCCCGCGTGGCCGGCATGAACGCGTGGTCGTGCACGGACTCCGGCAGCGAGTTGAGCCCCAGCCTGAACGCCTTCAGCGCCGCCGTGACCGTGGCCTGGGGCACCTCGGGCAGCGCGCCGTACATCTGCCTGGCCCAGTCCGGCAGCGTGTAGTAGCACAGCGCGCCGAAAGGGAAATAGGCAGGCTTGCCCGCGGACAACATCCTGAGCTCGCGCGGCAGCCGCGGCCACAGCAGGAACCTGACGGTCGAGGCGGCCTCGGGGGTCACGCGCAGGCCGGGGCGCACCTGCTTGAAGTACGCCTCCATCTCCGCGCACGTGCCCGGCACGTCCTCGGGGTGCAGGCCGACGTACGCGGCGCTCTTGCGCTGCTCGGACAGGTAGCGGTCGGCCTCCCGCTCCGTCAGGCGCAGCCCGCCGCGCCTGGCCACCTCCAGGTACGACGACACCTCCGCGCAGTGCACCCACAGCAGCAGCTCGGGGTCGTCCACCCGGTGCGTCCGCCCGGTGTCGGGATCGTGGATGCGCAGCGCCTTGTGGATGCCGCGCACTCGCCGCCCGATCTCGTCGGCCTCATCAGGGCTGCCGAACGTCACCCGCCCCACGAAGTCGGCGGTGCGCCGCAGCCGTCCGAACGGGTCCTGCTGGAAGTCGGAGTTCTGCCAGACGCCGCGCATGGCCAGCGGGTGCAGCGCCTGCAGCATGAGGCCGCGTACGCCGCCCACCCACATCGAGCGGTCGAGATGCACCTGCCAGGTCGCGCTGTGTGGCGGCTGGACGACGATTTCTTCGATGCTCGCCATAGTAAGTGCATGATTACATGACATTGGACCTGGTGTCCAAGAAGTGCTTTTCGGCCGCGTTCCAGAACCGGACCAGCGCCGCCGCGGTCGTCTCCGGCGCCTCGACGGCGGGGGAGTGCGCCGCGCCCGGCACGACCACGCATTCGGCCCCGAGCCTCGCGGCCATCTCGGACTGCGTCTCGGGGGACCAGCCGTCGTCGTGCTCGCCGTACAGCACGAGCGTGGGCACCTCGATCTCGCGCAGCTCGTCGGTGCGGTCGCGCATGGTCAGCACCTGCTCGGCCATGCGCGCCAGGCCCGTGGGCGAATTGGCCAGCAGGCGCTTGTGCAGGAACGCCAGGATGTCGTCGGGCACGTCGTCGGCCAGCGCCTCCGGCTCGAACCTGTGGTGCCACACGTGCTCGAGCCCGAGCGTGGGCACTTCTTCCACGAGGTTCCTGCCGTGGCTCGCCCGCCTGCCCCCGATGGCCGCGGGGCCCGAGCCCATCAGCGTGAAGGAGGCGAACCGCGTCCGGCCGTCGATCACCGCCTCACGCGCGACCAGACCGCCGAACGAGTGGCCCACCAGGTGGACGGGGTCGCCGGCGCCGATGGCCTGGGCCAGCGCGTCGAGGTCGGCGCCGAGGGCGGCGCAGGTGTAGGCCTCGGGGTCGTCGGGGCCCGGGGTTTCGTACTGGCCGCGTAGATCCACGGCCACCACGCGGCGGCCCGACTGGGAGAGGGTCATCAGGACCGCGAGGAAGTCCTCCTTGCTGCCGGTCAGGCCGGGTGCCAGGAGCGCGGGCCAGCGCTCAACCACACCACTGACCGGAAGCGCCTCCAGGACCGCGAACGTGCCCTGTGGCGTCTCGATCTTCTGTGGTGTGACGCCAGGAGGCAGGTCGAGGAATCGCGGCGTACTCACGTGGGGCAACAATACCCAGAGGTCAGCGCCTCGACACCGGCATGGCGATTACGCTGGTGCGAGTTCGGAGGAGATGCGAGAAATGCCTGAGGTCGAGATCCGGCCCGCCGACTCGTGGGACGACGTCCAGACCGTCTTCGGTCCTCACGGGGCCTACTCGGGCTGCTGGTGCATGTGGTTCCGGGTGGCCGGGGCGGATCAGGGAGATGCGTCCCGGAGACCGTCGTGCGCGCCTCCAGGCCCTCGTGGAGGGCTCTGGACGGGCGCCTGGGGGCTGGCCTACCTCGACGGTACGCCGGTGGGGTGGTGCGCCGTAGCGCCGCGTGAGGAGCACGTACGGCTGCGCCTCGCCCTCCCGTGATCCGGCAGCGCGTTTCGCCGCGCTGCCCGACGGCCCACAGCGCACTCACGGGCGTCGCCGCATGCGATCGTCTAAGGCGGGCGTCTTACCTCTGACCCATCGGCCGCAACCTGTGTGACGCGATGGTCGCCAGGTCTGTGGCGCATTGGTCGCCGTCCCATGGACCCAAGGGCCGGCCCGATCATGCGCCTGGCCCTCCTGTACAACGCAGAGGCGCGCACCCGCGATCGGATGCGCGCCTCTGGGCGTGCCTCAGCCGGTGCGGCGGCGGTTGCCGCCCCCGCCGCCTCCGCCACGGGACGGGCGGCGCTGCTGCTTGCGCTCGCTGGCGGCGGACGGCGCGATGTCGTCGTCGTCCGTCGCCAGGTCCGGCGACTGGAAGATCACCGTGAACGGGCTGGGCGGGATGATCCGCTCCGGCTCCTTGCGGACCGGGGGCGGCGGCGTCGACAGGAAGCTCGGCTCGGCCTCCTGCCGCTCCACGACCGGCGCGGACTCCTCCATCACCGGCTCGGCGGCCTTGGCGGCGGCCCGCCTCGAGCGCGAGCCGTTGACGGGACGGGTGTCCGCAGCGGGCACGTCGGCGGGCCGGGTGTCCTCAGCGGGCACGTCAGTGGCGCGGGTGTCTTCAGCGGGCACGTCGCCGGCGTGAGTGCCCTCGTCCGGCGCCTCGGCGGCCGCCTTGCGGGAGCGGGTCCGCTTCACCGGAGCCTCCGCCACGTCGTCGTCCGCGGCCTTGCGCGTACGCGTGCTCTTGACGGGAGCCTCCGGGGCGTCGGCGAGCGCCTGCTCGATGGCCGACGTGGCCGCCCCCCTCCGCGTACGCGTGCGCCTCGGCTCGGTGGCCGCGGCCTTGATCTCGTCCGTTGAGAAGATTGCGGGAGTCTCCTCCGCCTTGGCATCCACGAGCTCGACCTCCGAGGTCTCGACGGGTGCGGTCTCCGCCAGCTCCCTGCCGCCACGGGTGCGGCGGCGCTGGCGCGGCGTACGGGCAGGACGTTCCTCGCGCTCGTCGCGGCGGCGGCCGCCACGCCCGCGGGGCCTGCCGGTCTCGCCGAGATCCTCGATGCGCTCCGCGGACAGCCCGGCACGCGACCGTTGCGCGTGCGGCAGGACGCCCTTGGTGCCCTCGGGGATGTTGAGCTCGGCGTAGACGTGCGGCGAGGTGGAGTAGGTCTCCTCGGGGTCGGCGAAGTCGAGCCCGAGCATCTGGTTGATCATCTTCCAGCGGGTCAGCTCTTCCCACTCCACGAACGTGACGGAGATGCCGGTTTTCCCGGCCCGGCCGGTGCGGCCGATGCGGTGCACGTACGTCTTGTCGTCCGTGGGGCAGTCGTAGTTGACCACGTGGGTGACGTCGTCGATGTCGATGCCGCGGGCCGCCACGTCGGTGGCCACGAGCACGTCGATCTTGCCGTTGCGGAACGCGCGCAGGGCCTGCTCGCGCTGGCCCTGGCCGAGGTCGCCGTGGACGGCCGCGACCGCGAAGCCGCGGGTATCGAGCTGCTCGGCGACCATGTCGCAGGCCCGCTTGGTCTCGCAGAAGACCATGGTGAGCCCGCGGCCGTCGGCCTGCAGCAGCCGCCCGAGGATCTCGATCTTGTCCATCCGGTGGGTGCGCCACACGATCTGGCGCACCTGCGGCGTGGCCTCGCCCTCGCCGCTTTCGTGCTCGGCGCGTACGTGCGTCGGGCGGTTGAGGTATTTCCGCGACAGCGCGACGATCTCGCCCGGCATCGTGGCCGAGAACAGCATCGTCTGCCGCTCCGCGGGGATCAGTTTGAAGATGCGCTCGATGTCGGGAAGGAAGCCCAGGTCGAGCATGCGGTCGGCCTCGTCGAGCACGAGGCTGGTGACCTGGCCCAGGTCGAGGTGCTTCTGCTTGACCAGGTCGAGCAGGCGGCCGGGGGTGCCGACGATGACGTCGACGCCGGCCTTGAGCGCCTCGATCTGCGGCTCGTACGCACGGCCGCCGTAGACGGTCAGGACGCGGGAGCCGAGCTTGCCCGCGGCGGTGACCAGGTCTTCGCTGACCTGCACGGCCAGCTCGCGGGTCGGCACGACGACCAGCCCGCGGGGCTTCTTACGGTTCTTGCGGGGCTTGCCGATGCTCTGCAGCATGGCGATGCCGAACGCGTAGGTCTTGCCCGTGCCCGTGCGCGCCTGACCGATGAGGTCCTGGCCGCTCAACGCGAGCGGGAGCGCCATCTCTTGGATGGGGAACGGTGTGACGATGCCCTCAGTCTCGAGGGCATCGGCGATCTCCGGTGTGACTCCGAGGTCTCGGAAAGTCGTCAGCTTGGCCTGCCTCAATCTCCAATGAAGGCGGGCCTGCCGGGACCGACGGGCGGAAAACGCCCCTGTTTCGTGGGTCCTCGCGGTAGAGCCAGCCCTCTCGCGTCATCAGCGACCGCATCTCCGGGAAGTGGAGGTATTCGGGAGAAACCCCCGAATTTACACAGTGCGGTCGCACTTTCACAGAGCAGTGTACTCGATACCACAACGCTGGCCGAGCTTACGTATGTTCCCGAAGATTTGCCGAAGTACGCTGCCTTGCATGAAGGAGTCCCCAGGAGTCGTCGACCTGCTCGGTGTGCTGGCGTACGCGGAGCTCAGCGCCTACGCCAGGATGACCGAGGACGCCGCCACGCTGGCGCCCTCGCTGGCCGACCGGGCGGCGCTGAGCGAGCTGGCCGTCACCGAGTACGCCCATTTCCGTCTGCTGCGCGACCGGCTGGCCGAGCTCGGCGCCGATCCCGACGAGGCGATGACGCCGTTCGTCGCGGCCCTGGACGCCTGGCACGCGCAGACGCGGCCGGCCGACTGGCTGCAGGCGCTGGTCAAAACGTACGTGGGGGACGGCATCGCGCTCGACTTCTACCGCGAGGCGGCCAGGCATCTCGATCCCTCGATCGCCGAGCTGGTGGACGAGGTGCTGGTGGACGAGGGACGGTCGCAGTTCGCGGTCGAGCGGGTCAGGGCCGGGATCGAGGCGGATCCGCGGGCGGGCGCGCGGCTGGCGCTGTGGGCGCGGCGGCTCGTGGGGGAGGCGCTCAGTCAGGCGCAGCAGGTGGCGACGGCGCGGCCGGAGCTGGCGTTGCTGGTGGTGGACCCCGATGGGGGACAGAGTGACATTTCCCGACTTTTCGCGAAATTGACGGAGGAGCACGGGAAGCGCATGGCTGCCATGGGCATCTGAGCCGATCGTCTTCTCATTGAGCGGCGCGAGGGCGGGAAACGGTTGTACCGTGCCAGGCATGAGGGCCTCGCGCCGCTACGGCAGTTCCTTCACGAGATGTGGGCCGAATCGCTGGACCATGCGCGCCGTCTTGAGGAGGGGCAGCGCGGTTTGTCCGGCCACCGAGCACCGGCGGCATGACGCCCCTCGCCGCCCACGCCCCCGCGGCTGCCGGCTCGGCACCCCAGGCCGCTGACCCCGTCGCCACGGCCCCGCGCCGCTGAATCCCCGCCGCAGGGGCCACGGCACTCGCACGGGCCACGGCACTCGCAGGGGCCACGCCGCCCGCAGGGGCCACGCCGCCCGCAGGGGCCACGGCACCCGCACGGGCCAGGCAGCCACAGGGGGCACGCTTCGCGCACCGCGCCACGTCATGGGCACCGGCCACGTCATCGCCCAACACGGGCCACCTCACCCCCAGGCGCCACGGCACTCGCACGTGACGCCTTACCCGCACGGGACGCGTCACCTGGGACGGGAGCAGTGCGATCATCCCTGCGCCAGGGATGGCGCAACGTCCCCTACGCGTCGACACCGCTGGTTTCCTACACCTGTGCGGGATGCTGCCTTCCGGACGCTCCAGTGGCGCCACTTGCCCTGCGCCCCGCCGGAACCGCCTCCCCTGTGTCAGGAGCCCATACGCCGGTGCCGGAGCCCATACGCCAGCCCGCCCACCGCCGCACCAGCCCAATGACCGGCACGAAAGCGACCACCGGCCGCACACCCGCCGACCAGGACCGCGGCCCGGGCGTCGTTCGCGCTCTGGATCCGGCCGAGGGACCGGATGGCGCGGCCCGGACGGGGGGACCGGATGGCACCCCACACAGATGCCCGGTATCGGCGCGCGCTCACCGCCACCTGCGTTCCTGTACGCCCGTGCAGGGGTACGGCAACCCGCGGCCGTACCCCCGGTCATGAGCCCTTAGAGGGTGCCGCCGAAGCCCACCGGCCTGGCCTCGTCCTCGCCGATCTCGACGAACCCGAGCGCGGCCACCGGCACGACGACGCGCCTGCCCTTCACGTCGGTGATGGCGAAGACGCCACGATCAACCGACAGCGCGTTCCTGATCTCCTCCTCCACCTGCTCGGCGGTGAGGTCGGTCTCGACAACGAGTTCGCGGTGTACGGAGCGTACGCCGATCTTGACTTCCATCGTGGCTCCTTAGTCGACGGGGCTGGCTCATCTCCATCGTGGCCGCTCGCGCCCGCCGACGACGTAAATGATCGCGCCGAGCGAACGTGTTATGCCGTACGCGGAAAACCGCTGATGCCACGCCAGGCGAGCCGGGCCATGAGCTGCTCGGCCGCGTCCTTCGGGATGGAGCCGTGTGTGGTGACCCAGTAGCGGGCGCTCACCTCCGCCATGCCGACCAGACCGACGCCGAGCAGGTGCGCCTCGTCACTCGTGCACCCGGTGTCCTCCTGGATGAGGGCGCTGACCATCTCCGCGCACTCCTGCAGCGACCGCTCCACCCGCTGCCGCACCGGCGCCACGTTGCGCAGGTCGGACTCGAAGACGAGGCGGAAGGCCTCGCCCTGGGTGGAGACGAAGTCGAAGAACGCCTGGAAGGTGGCCTGCACGCGCAGCTTGTTTTCGTGCGTGGAGGCCAGCGCCTCCCTGACGCGGTTGACCATGTCGTCGACGTGCACGTCGAGCAGCGCCAGATAGAGCTCGAGCTTGCCGGGGAAGTGCTGGTAGAGCACGGGTTTGCTGACCCCGGCCCGTTCGGCGATCTCGTCCATGGCGGCCGCGTGATAGCCGTTTTCCACGAACACTTCCTGCGCGGCGCTCAGCAACTGCCGACGGCGGGCGAGTCGGGGCAGCCGGGTGCCCCGGGGCTTGGCGTCCGGGGTTGCGGTCACGCGGGTCTCCATTGGTCTCTCAGCGGGTCGTGCGGACATCCTACGTGCGCGAGGCTAACCCGCAGTGATTGTCATCACCTACGCGTGCGCCTGCGGTGAAGCGACCGCACGCGGATGCCCGTCACACCGATAACAGGTGACACCGACGGTTCGGCGCTCGGCGTCGGTCAGTCGGTCAGTCGGTCATCGATATTCGTCGTCGTCGAGGTCCACCACGCGGTCCTGCTCGGCCGCGTCGCCGGGGTCGACGTCGATCGGCAGCTCACGGCGCAGCGTGCCGCCGTTCTGGCGCATCTCCCGATGCTGTTCGACGGCGTCGGCCTCGGGCGTCTCGATCGACAACTCCGTCTCCTCCTCGTCGTGGAAGCCCTCGTCCCCGCGAATGTCCATTTCCGACATCTTTTGGTCCCCCTCTTGGTGCGGACGCAACCAGCCTACGCCCGGCCGAAAAGGTCGCCACGCTTCTCCACTCTGACGAGCACGTCCGGAGCCGTGAACACCAGATCCTCGGGCCGTTCGCAATCCTCGACCTCTTTCCAGGTCAGCGGCGTGGAGACGGTCGGCTGCTCCCTGGCGCGCAGGGAGTACGGCGCCACGGTCGTCTTGGCCGGGTTGTTCTGGCTCCAGTCGATGAACACCTTGCCCGGCCTGGCCTTCTTCGTCATCACGCTGACGACCTGCTTGGGATGTTCCTTCTCCAGGAACTGGGCCAGCCTCTTGGCGTACGCGGAGGGCTCCTCGCGGCAGTCCCAGTCCGCGTACAGCTGCATGCCCTTGCTGCCGCTGGTCTTCGGCCTGGCCTTGAGCCCCTCGGCGTCGAGCACGTCGCGCAGCATGAGCGCCACCTCGCAGCACTCCACGATCGTCGCCGGCGCCCCCGGGTCCAGGTCGAACACCAGCAGGTCGGGCGGCAGCGCCTCGCCGTCCTCGTCGACCCGCCACTGGGGTACGTGGAGCTCCAGGGCGGCCAGGTTCGCGTAGTAGACGAGCGTCGGCAGGTCCTCGACGACGGCGAAGTCGATGCTCTCGCGGTTCTTGGTGCTGCCGGGGACGGGCAGGTTGACGCGCCTGACCCAGTCGGGGGTGTGCTCTGGGGCGTTCTTCTCGAAGAAGAACTGCCCGGTGACGCCGTTCGGGTACCGCTTGACGGTCAGAGGGCGGCCCGCGAGGTGGGGCAGCAGGACGGGGGCGACGCGGCTGTAGTAGTCGATGACCTCGGCCTTGGTGAAGCCGTAGTCCGGATAGAGCACCTTGTCCAGGTTGCTCAGCGTCAGCTCGCGCCCGTCCACCTTGACGGGGACCTTCCTGGGCATGTCGTCACCTCCACACCTCCGCGGGGATCTTGTCGGGCCGCAACCCGCGCCACACGGGGTGCCGCAGCCGCTGCTCGTCGGTCCACATCGTGTAGGCCACCTCCCCGACCAAATCTGGCCTAACCCATCGATTACGCCACGGAACCTCGTTGCAGAACGGGCTGCTCGGGATCTCCAGCGGCCGCAGCACCCGGTAGAGATCGTCGAGCAGGGCGTCGGTGAAGCCGGTGCCGACGTGGCCCACGTACGTCAGGCCCGCGTCCGTGAACACCCCCATGACCAGCGAGCCGATCCCGCCCGCCCGGCGCCCCTTGCCCGGCTTCCAGCCGCCGATCACCACGTCCCTGGTGCTCAGGTGCTTCACCTTGATCCACCACGGCGAGCGCGTGCCCGGCCGGTAGGGGGAGTCGAGCCGCTTGGCGATCACCCCCTCCAGCCCCTGCTGGGACGTCGCGGAGAGCAGGTCGGACTCGCCGGGGAAGTAGGGCGGCGCGCCGATGTCGAGCTCGTCGAGCAGCGCCCGCCGATCGCGGTACGGCAGGTCGAACAGCGGGATCCCGTCGAGGTAGAGCAGGTCGAACGGCATGTACGTGACCGGGTACAGCTGGAGCATGACCGGCTCGGGGTCGGTCAGGTGCATGCGGTGCTGCAGGCGTACGAAACTGGGCCGCCCGCGCCGGTCGAGCGCCACGATCTCCCCGTCGATGATCGCGTTCTTGATCCCGAACCCCGATATCTCCGGATACCGCCGCGTGTACTCAACCCCGTGCCGCCCGGTCAGCCTCAACCCACCGTCGAGGTGCACGATGGCGCGGATGCCATCCCACTTGACCTCGAGGCCATACCGCTCGCGATCGGAGGGTAGTTCCCCAGGTACGGCGAGCATTGGTTCGATCGGGTATGGCATTGGTTGCCCCATGCCGGGTATGTGCCCATTGCCGAGCCGTTGAGAGCGGAGGAGTGGCCATGCGCAGCATCTGGAAGGGTGCGATCTCCTTTGGCCTGGTCACGATCCCGGTCAAGCTCTACTCCGCGACCGAGCAGAAAGACGTGACGTTCCACCAGGTGCACCGCGAGGACGGCGGCCGCATCCGCTACAAGCGCGTGTGCACGATCGACGGCGAGGAGATCCCCTACTCCGAAATCGCCAAGGGGTACGAACTGGCCACGGGCGAGATGGTCGTGCTCACCGACGAGGACTTCGAGGACCTGCCGCTGAGCACGTCCCGCAGGATCGACGTCCTCCAGTTCACCCCCGCCGAGCAGATCGACCCCATTTACTTCGCCAAGTCGTACTATCTGGAGCCCGACGCGCAGGGGGAGAAGCCGTACGTGCTGCTCCGCAACGCCCTGGAGAGCTCGGGCCAGGTCGCGGTGGTCAAGGTGGCCCTGCGCCAGCGCGAGTCCCTGGCGACTTTGAGGGTCCGCGACGGCGTCTTCGTCCTGGAGACGATGTTGTGGCCGGACGAGATCCGCAAGCCCGACTTCGAGTTCCTGGAGGAGGACATCGAGGTGCGGGCCCAGGAGCTGAAGATGGCCGAGTCGCTGATCAGCACGATGGAGTCGGACTTCGACCCGAGCGAATACCGCGACAGCTACCGTGAGGCGCTGCAGGCGGTGATCGAGGCGAAGGTGGCGGGCAAGGAGGTCATCGCCCCGCCGGAGGAGGAGGAAGCCGGCCCGGCCGTGGACCTGATGGCCGCGCTGAGGGCCAGCGTGGAGGCGGCGAAACGCGAACGCGAGGGCGCACCCGCCAAGCCCAAGAAGGCCGCGTCCGGCAAATCCAAGGAAGAAGAAAAGCCGCCTGCCAAGCGCAAAGCCCGCAAATCCGCCTGAGCCGCAGGCGCTGCTTCGTGCGTGAGGCCGGGTGCCCGTGTTCCATGTCGGGTCATCGCCTTGCCGGAGCGAGTGATGCCGCTGTGGACGCGGGCGCCCGGCCGCGGTTCGCACCGATCGGGATGCGGCGGCACGGCCACCTTTCGGCCGTTCAGCACGCTGCTGTAGAGGGTGGGAGGATCACTCCTCTTCGTCCTCCGACTCGACCTCCGCACACTTGTTGGCGGGTTCGAGCTCCCCCTGGTTCAGGAACTCGGACGGGGTCCAGGAGGGGCTCTGGGATGAGCTCTGGTACGAGGAACGGGTCTGGAACTGGCACGCATGCTGGTCCCCGCCATGGCTTGTGTAGCCGGTGGCCGTGGCGGTCGTGGCGGCCGTGGCGGCCGTGGCGGCCGTGGCGGCGTCGGCGGAGGACGTGGTGGCCAGCGCGCCCACGCCGATGATGGCGCCGCACGTGGCGGTGCCCAGTGCGACGCCCACGATGACACTTGTGAACTTGGGCATTGAATTTCCCCCCAAGGGTTCGATTACTCCAGTTCTTCTCGACATTTTCCGGTTTGGTAGGAAAACATCGCGCATGATGGCGAAGGTGCCATCTATTGCCACTTGTTACCGGGCGAGTGTCACACAAACGGGCTTTGTGGTGTTTTGCCCAACTCAAGCGCTATTGCCGCGGCTACTCGAGAGGCTTATCTCTGAAATAAGATGATTTCGTCTGATTTGTTCCCGTTGCGCGGCGGCACAAGGGGCCCTCTGCTTTGAGACATCGCGAGCGCATATCCGGCGCCCTCGATCCACGAAGGGGCACCGCAACCGGGTGGTCAGACGAGATCCGCAAGCCCGGCTTCGAGTCCTTCGAGGAGGTCATCGCGTCGCCGAGAGAGGAGGAAGCCGACCCGGCCGCGGACCTGATGGCGGCGCTGAGGGCCGGCGTGGAGGGGCTCATGGATACCAGGCGGTGCGGCGCCTGGCGTCAGTGGTGTGAGTCGAGTCGGGTACGAGTCAGTCGTTCACGTCGTCGTCGTCGCTATGCGCCCGCGGTCGCGGCCGGAAACTGCTCCGGGACTGTGTCCGGGACCGTGTCCGGGACCTGGCCCATGTCGTCGTCGCGGTCCCATGCCTCCCATTGGCGCAGCGCCCAGAAGAGGGCGTACCAGGGGTGCCAGTCGTCGTCGTTTTGGAGTGCGACTTGCTTGTGCTGGGCAGTGGTCGTCTCTGCGAGTGCAGGAGTGGCGTACAGCGTCGCGGCCCCAATGGCGACGGCGAGTAGAGGTGTGAATAGACGCACCGTTCTTTCCCTTCTGTAATGATGATGTTGCTATACGTAGCAATGCGGGATGGTGCAGTCCAGTTCCCTCGCCGGTTAAGTTAGTGCCCATTCGCCGGGCCGGCGCAGGTGTCAGGCGGTAGATAAGCAATCGTTTCAGCAGTCATCGCGTGAAAGGCCAGATCAACCGAGGGGCCCTCCATGGACCAGGCGTCCAACCCACCCGATCCCGCCGGCGTGGAGGTATGGCTCCTGCAGATCCTCTGCCTGGCAGGCGCTCCATCTTCGGCCATGGTGAGCGCACCTGACGCCTCTCCGGCACCGATTACTCGCACCGGTGTGGCGGGGGAGCCATACGCCGCCTCTGTCCCGCCAGGCGATATGCCTTGATCGAACAGCGGCGGGATCCGCCGCCGACTGTCTGCTGTAACTAGCCGGGTACGGCCCTGGGCCCGCGATAGGCCCCGTTCCCTCACATCGACGAGTTCTGCGACCGTATGGACCGCCTTCGGTGGTCCTGCGGAAGGGATGTGAGCGCCGTCGGCCGATCGACCAGGTGCCGACCACGCTGGCCATCGGGGTCTGCTCACGATGATCGTGCAGAAAGCCGAGAGGGGCGATCCACGCCATGTGGAGGTCAAAGCCGGCCCTTGACCCTTGCCTGGTCCTGGCGCGGCATGGAAAGGCTGCTGGCCGCACGGTCCATCCGGTGCGGCCAGCAACGCAAGACTACGACGACGTCACGTCGTGACCGAAAGGCGTTGCGTTACTGCATGCCTCCGAACGGCTGCTGCTGTCCGCCTTGCTGCATGCCTTGGCCCAGGGTCGTGCCGTAAGGCTGTCCCTGCGAGATGCCGGCGCCGGCGCCGACGAGGTCGAGCAGTCGCGTCTCGACATAGCGCGGAGTGTGGTGCGACTTGTCCGCGATCCGCTCGATGAGATCGTTGACGTTGCGGGCGAAGTCGAGGTCCGCAGGGCTGACCTCGGCGAACTGGTCGAGAATCCGGTACCTGATCTGCCGCCAGTTCTGCCGCAACTGCTGCTCGACCTGCTGGGCTTGCTGCTGTTCCATCAGCTGTCCTTTCCTCGTGGTCCTCGCGGGAACCACCCGGAACCTACCCTCCGTATCGAGAGAGTTACTTATTGTGCAGTCACGGATGCTTTAGATCATTTCGTGGTCGATCAGGCGACGGTTCTCCATGTTCAGACCGTCGTTGATCTTCCTCCTGCCGCCTCATGGCTGCTACTGAGGCACTTGTGAAGGAGGCCGACCGGTGCCTCACCAGGCAACCTCTCGCTGTCGCCGCCTCTGGAAGGAGCGGAGTACGGCCGACACTGCCGAGCAGGCGTCTACCTGGGACGTTCCTCACCAGCCATGCGCGCGTTCCGATCAACCTCGCCGCTGAGCCCGAGTGAGGGACATCATCGCTGCAATCGGCATCACCGAGCGCCCCGCTCATGCCATCGTCACCGACCTGCACGAGGCGGGTCACGCGCGAAAGGTCCGCGACGGCCGCCGTAAAGCTACGAGGCTATCCGGGGCAGCGTCTACGGAACCCCGGCGTCCCCGTCCAAGCGCTCATCGACCTCCTCGCCACCCCAAGTCCAGCGGCTCACACGCCGCCCTGCTGAGCGCCCGCCGTTACGCTTGGGCCGCGCCCTGTGCCACGAAACGCGGAATGATGCGCCATGCGGGGACGGCATCCCCTCCGATGCCGTCCCCGTCTGGGCCCATCCTCGGAACACCACGGTCCGAGGTACCGGCGAAAGGGCTAATCAAGATGCCGGTCGGCCTGGTTGTGAGCAGATTGAAGGCCGTACACCACATCATCAGCAACCCCGCCCGCGCATACGCGTCATGCCCGGACACTTCCGGCGAATGTTGGTTCACTCTTGACCAGCCGGAGACGGCGGGCCAGCGTCGGGGACTTACCCCTCCCTCGGGGTCGGAGGTCGATATGGAGACGTCGTGAGCTCCAACCGAGTCGATGCACTCCCACCAAGTGGACTGCGTGCCACACCGGGCCCGTGTGACCAACGCCTCATGCATCCATTCGCAAACCACGGGTACGTAAATCTGACGATGGCGCGGAACCTCTCCCGTCCCCTCCGCCCATCAACCGGGCAGGTGACCATGAGTGAGTGACCATCCATCCATCCGCCTCCCCATCAGCCACGACCTTCAACGTATCCGCGATCTCGTCGCCGGCTACGCCGCCCGCCTAGGTCTGCCGCCTGACCGCGTGACCGACCTCGTCCTTGCCACCAACGAAGCGGTCACCAACGTCCTTGAGCACGGCGGAGGAAGTGGAACCGTCATCCTCACCGCCGACGACGCGCAGCTCACCGTGGACATCACCGATTCGGCCGGCAGGCTCACCTCACACCATTTGGCCGCCGCGCGGATCAAGCCCGCCCTCGCTCCCCGGGGCTTCGGCTTGTGGCTGATCCACCGCCTCTGCGACCACGTTCACCTCGATCACCCACGCGGCCAATCCCGCCTCCGGCTCGCCCTCCACCTCCCAACCTCGCAGCAGACGCGCACACGGCCCCGCCATTCCGCGCTCGCCGACGCATAGCCACGCTCACATGCAAAAAGGGCAGGCCCTTCACCCTGCCCCGGTTGATTCCCGCTCAGCGAGGGAACTTACGGCGGACCATTTCTCACGGCGGACCATTTCTCACGGCGGACGATTATCGTTCGAGACAACCCCGCGTATCTCTCACTCGTTGTCCCCCTCGGTCATCGCGACGTTGATCGCCGTCGATTCAACGGACCGAGAGTGCACGCACCCGTCCCCGCACGCCGGACCGCGGGGGCGAGCGTGCCGGCGGGCCGCCACGGACACACCTTCTCGCCCGAGCCTGTATCGCCCGCCAGTGCAGCCCGACGCGAAGCCGTCGTCACCGTGGCCCACGCGGCGCCTGCTCGGCTGAGGTTGATTCAGGTGTCAGCGGCTGCCGAATCAGGGCTGCTCCTGTCGACCAGGGATCGCGGCCCTCGCCATGCTCAGGCCGCACAGTCTCCGGGCAACGCGAAAGGCGAGGGGCAGATGAGAGCGCCGCATGTCGTTGACACGGTCCTGGAAAGTGAGCGGTGACCGGACGCCGGGGAGGCGTAGGCCACTGCCGCTCCGGTTTCGCCACCACCCGCACGGCTCGACGACCACCGCGAAACAGTAACCAACGAAGACCGCACGCGCTCGTGATGACCGACTCGGCGCTGTGGCTCCACCCCCTTGATCACCCTCTGTGATAAACAGGTCGCAGTGCGTCAACCTGCAGATTAGGTGGCGCGCTGACACCCGCAGAACATCCAAAAGGGAAAGCCATGCCAAAAATCGCAAGTATCACCGCTGCCGCCGGAATTGCCGCCGCGCTCATGGGTGGGGTCTTCGCACCCGCGGCCAGTGCCGACTCCAACCACAAGTACACGTGCACCAATCAGGGCGGCGGCCCGAACCACAGGGTGACCTGCATCGGCAATATCACCCTGAGCAACGCCCTCAATGACACGACCATCAATGTTGGGGACGTCAACGTGCTCAGCGACATCCAGCTCAGGAACCTGGAGGCCGAGCTGGTCGAGGTCGCCGACAACCACGTCAACGCACCTGTTCTTGTCCAGCTCGCCGCGCTCCAAGAAGCGGTGGTCAACGTCTACAGGAACAGGCTCGGCATCATCGTGCTGCCAAGTGCGATCAACGTTTGCAGCCCAGTCGTAAGGATCTGTGTCTGACCGGACCCCGCACTTCACCGCAGCATCGCGCATGATCGAATGGGCCGCCTGCAGCATGGCCGCGCCTGGGTCGAAGCTGCCTGCGGGGCCGTCCAGACCCTTTCTCAAGGTCGCCGGCCCTGGCCGCCTCCCGCATCACCGTGCCCTCCCATCGGCTGCGGCTCCCCCCTTTGTCCCAGGTCATGGGTCGGCCGATGACGGCAGGCATTGGCGAGACAGTAGAAGTTGTACGCCGCCTCACCCGCGATCGGTCGCATACGTTCTGATGCGCCACCCACGATCACATTCCTAAGCTGATCACGCTTGCCGAGACGGTCAGCCACTGGCGCGCCGAGATCGCCGCCGCGATCGTGTGGAAGATCTCCAATGTGAGAGCGACGACACCAGCCGGGTCATCAAGCAGTCGCCCGCATCCCCTTTGGTTTCCGCACCCTCGTCAACCCAGCGTCGCCGCTGCCGTTACGCCACCACCCGCACGACCCGACGCCCACCACAAAGGGTAACAAACGAAGATCACGCGCTGCGATCAAGTAAGAACACGAACCCCAGGAACGCAGCCCCGGCGAGCACGGTGATCAAGGCCATCGCCAGGACGTGGGTCGCGCTGCGGCCTTCTTCAGAGAAGCCCTCGGGGCGCTCGCCTTCGGCTCCACGGAGGCGTCGACCTGGTGTGGCTGGACCGGGATGCCCATCAGCCGTCATCTCGTCACAGCAAGCTTCTCCTCCACCGCACGCCGGGCGGGTGGG
The DNA here is from genome assembly GCF_008065375.1 of Nonomuraea sp. SYSU D8015. Taxonomy (GTDB): domain Bacteria; phylum Actinomycetota; class Actinomycetes; order Streptosporangiales; family Streptosporangiaceae; genus Nonomuraea. The sequence continues at coordinate 92,655 of NZ_VJYI01000008.1, read as the reverse complement.
AGGGTGAGCGCGCCGGCGGGCCGCCCATGCACACAGCTTCCCGCCCGAGCCTGTGTCGCCCGCCAGCGCAGCCCGACGCGTACGCGGAACTCGAAGTCCGGCGCGCCTGCTTTCAGGTGGTACGGCGGCTTCGGCCGCGGTCCGTGTCGGAGTCGACGGACAGGACGATGGCGCCCCAGTAACCGTCACCGTCTTCGACGACCGTCACCACCAGGCGGTCGTCGAAATACGGATCATGGGTGTTGTACGTGTCACGCCCCCTGTGCTGCGCGTACGGCGGCTGGGACAGAACCTTCCAGTTGAGCTCCTCCTCGAACAGCAGTTGCGTGGTCAGCACGCGCGAGCCGCCCATGTGCACCATGGCGTGGATGTGCACCGTGCGCCCCGGATACCACCCCGGCCATATCGTCGTGAACTCGACGACGCCTTCGCCGTCCGTCACCTGCGCGCCGCGCAGATAGCGCTTCTCGTCAGTGGGTTTCAGGTCGGGCCAGGCCCTGTCGCCGGTGATCTCGCGCGACTCGACATGCTGGATCATGGACCCCCGCTCGCCTCCCGAGTAGAGCCCGGAGGCGTCGCACTGCCAGACGTCCACCACCACGCCTGGCAGCGGCTGGCACGTGGCGCTGTCTTGCACCTTGATGGCGAGGCGCAGCCGGACACCGGGCTTGTTGTCCCGGATGTCGCTGCGGATCTTGTCTGTGTCGAAGTAGAAGGGTCCTTTGGTCGCGGCAGGCGTGAGCTCGCAGGTCTGAGCCTTGGCGAACAGATCCTTTAGGTCTGTGGCCGCCGTGGCGCCGGCGCTGCGGGTGGCCAGGAGGCTGCCGAGCCCGAGCGAGCTGATGCCGATGTTCGTGATCAGCCGCCGACGGCTGACCCGCTGCCCTTCATGATCGTGTCTCACTGAGATCGTTCTCCGGCAGGTCAGGAGGAGCCCCCGACGTCTCCTCCGCTCCAGTAGAAGCTCTCATGAGATGTAGGGATTTCGATTGAGGCACGGCGCGTATCACCTGAAAAGCTGATCGAAAACCTTGTCGGCGATATGAAGATGCGACCAACCGCTCACCGGCTGATCAAGCTTCATGCGGTGGCGTGCTCCGGATGGCCGGGGGAGCCGGGCCATGGGCAGGAAGCCGGGATGCCGGATGACCTACAGACTCCCTTTCTGCGAGCCCGTCGATCAGCCACGTCCATGCGGACATGAGAGTTGCTCGAAGTGCTTGGACTGTTCAGGCCGCATCGGTGCAGTGTCCGATGAAGCCCATTTGGGTGTCATCGGTGTCGAGGGCGATGTTCAGGGTGGCGTCCAAGGCTTCGGCCAGTTTGGCGAGAAGGGGTAGCGTGGGGACGGTATCGGAGCCTTCGATCCGGGAGATCTTCGCCTGGGTAAGCCCCGCGCGGTCGGCCAGTTCTGTCTGGGTGAGACCGAGTTCGGTGCGCCGGTCGTACACGGCCTTCGCCAGGGCCATGGACAGCCGAATCTCGCGACGAGCCTCAGCCACGTCCTCCGGCTCGGTGAATCCCTCGGCGAGCTTGCGCTCACGCAAAGTCTTCCAGCGGCTGTGGATCATTACTCCACCTCTCCTTCCTCAATGATGCGGACGAACTCCTCATGCGCCGGGCCGTGCTCGGCCTCGCCGACCTTCTGAGCGAGTTTGGCGCGCCTGACCTCGGCATCTTCCCGCATCCTTGTCTTGTGGAAGACGGTCAGCAGGACCGCGGTGCGGTTCGGCGTGAGCCAGCACGTGATACGTATGGCAGCACCGTCGAGTGTGGGGCGCTGCTCCCGGACTCCGTCGCCTAGGTAGCGGGCGTAGGGCACGCCGAGTGCGGCGGCATGTTCGGCGAGTAGCCCCGACATACTCGTCGATCTTGAGGAAGTGCTTGGCGGGCGATGCCTCTTGCTAGTCCCGCACCGCCGGCTCGACCTCGATGGTGAAGAGTGCATCCCCCTATATGTCGTAGACGACATATTCAAGACAGTGCCCCGATGCCAACCGTGGCTGGAGCCCTCGTGGCGAGGGTAGGAGAGGGGGCTAGTGTGGTGGGCGGCTACGATCCGCCGCCGCGCTGTGGCTGAGCCCCAAGTTTCGTCACAGCCGTTCGACGTTGGGGCCCCGGCAGCGGTTGCGCGTGTCGAAGACGAACGGGCTCACCTGCTCGATCATTTCATAGTCGAAGCAGTCGTGGTCGGTGAGGATCACCACGACGTCAGCTTGCGCGAGCTCCCAGCCCGTGGCTTCGATGATCTCGATGTTCAGCGGTAGCAGGGAACGGTCGACGTGGGGGTCAGCCGCTCGTACTCGGGCGCCGAGCTTGCAAAGAGACCTGGCCACCTCGATCGCGGGGGACTCACGGCAGTCTCCTGCGTTCTTCTTGTACGCGAGTCCGAGCAGGACCAGCCGACTGCCCTTGATCGGCTTGGCGCGCTTGTTCAGCGCTAGGCCGAGCCGATGTACGACGTGGCTCGGCATGCTCCTATTGATGTCGTTGGCCAGCTCGACGAACCGGAAGTTGTGTCCCAGACCTCGCTTGACCGCCCATGACAAGTACGACGGGTCGATCGGCAGGCAGTGCCCGCCGACGCCGGGGCCCGGGGTGAAGCGCATGAAGCCGAACGGTTTGGTGGAGGCGGCGTCGATTGCCTCCCAAACGTCGATCCCGAGCTGCTGCGCGAAGATGGACAGTTCGTTGACCAGGGCGATGTTGACGTGCCTGAAGGTGTTCTCCAGGAGCTTGCACAGCTCGGCCACCTGGGGAGAAGAGACGGCAACGACTTCCCGGACGATCTGCCGGTAGAAGACCTCGATCTTCTTCAGTGAATACTCGTCGATTCCCGACACGACCTTCGGCGTGTTCTGCAGGTGCCATCGGGAGTTGCCCGGGTCGATGCGTTCAGGGCTGTAGCCGAGGAAGAAGTCATCGGGCGCGCGCAGCCCGGAGCCCTTCTCCAGTATCGGGAGAAGATACTCCTCCGTGGTGCCGGGATAGGTAGTGGACTCGAGAACCACCGTGGCACCTCGCCGGATCAGAGGCGCGATGGAATGGCCGGCCGAGGCGATATGACGTAGATCCGGAGCCCCCTCGCGCAGAGGAGTCGGTACGGTGATCAGGCAGATGTCGAAGTCCTTGGCCTTGGCGTAGTCGGTGCTGGCCATGTAGCGGCCGCCGCGCAGCGCGGCCTTCACCTCGTCGTTGTGGATGTCCTCGACGTAGGACTCGCCTTCGCCCAACCGCTTGATCCGCCACTCGTCCACGTCGATCCCCACAACTTCGAACCCCGCCTCGACCCCACGCATCGCCAGCGGCAGACCGACGTACCCCTGGCCGATGACCACCAGTTTCTCTCTCATAACCGGCCCCCGTCACCTCGATATGAGTTAAGACTGACTGTAGGTGCCCCGTGTCCTCATATCGCCCATTTCAGCGCTACCTCTGGCGTGTCGTGTCCCAACCATCCCCACGATGGGCTCAGCCGCGCCGAATCCATCCCTTCCACGATTTGGCGTAGCCCGGGGCGACAGCTGAAGTCGGCGACTTGGGATGTGATGGCAGGCCCTCGTTCTCGAGCCACGGTGTGGCGCCACCGCTACCTTCACCGGATCCCGGCTACCACTGGCGTGTCGGCAAAATTCAGCAACAGTGTCGAGGCTCGCAACAAATCGCCCGTTTTCGAGGAACAGCAAATTTAATGCAAATTTGCGACAGTTACCCTGTTTTGGTCAAGGCCTGCTGGCTTTCACCGATACCGTCTTGCAGTGTTCGGGTTCGGCGCGACAGAGGAGACCGGTATGGGGCGAATAGCAACGGCCCAGAGGTGGGCCAAACACAGTGGTATCAGGCCCGTCGCCGAGGTCGCAGGTAGCTGGATCACCGCAAAGATCGCGCCAGGCTGGATACATCGGAACAGTGCGCCGACTGTCCGGGACTTCCTCGGTATGAGCTCTCCATTCGCAACATCGAGCCAGGTCTTTCTAGAAAGACTGGGCTGGTCGGCCGCTGACATCGCCATCCTCGTCGACGAGTACAAGGAGATTCAGGAACGCCTCACCCGACAGTACAAGAGCACCACCCTCGCACTTCCGCTGAGGTTCGGCGTGGAGCGGGAAACGGGATTCTTCCTGTATGCGGCCACCCGGCTGACGAAACCGCAAAAAGTGGTGGAGACCGGCGTTGCGGACGGTCGATCCTCGTTCATATTCCTCGCCGCGCTCGAACGCAACGGCGGGGGTCTCCTCCACAGCTTTGACATCAATTCCAAAGCCGGCGGGCTCGTGAGAGCGCATGATCAATGGCACCTCAAGATCAGTGACCCGACGGCGCCGGAACTCTCGTTCATCCAGTCGCTACTGAAACTAGGCAAAGTGGACTTTTTCTTTCACGACAGTGACCATCGCTATCTCGGACAGCTTTTGGAATATGACTTCGTCTGGCCCAGGATGCGCGCTGGCGGCCTGTTCGCGAGCGATGACGTCGACGTCAGCAAGGCGTTCCTCGACTTCTGCAGGCGACATGCCCAACGCCCTGAATTCCTGTTCGACAGCCGGAAGATCACCGGAGCGCTGAGGATTTGATCCATGTGGAGTGAATGAGCCAAGCACTCCGCCGCTGACATTGGCCGCCCAACGCCTCGGCACTATGAAGCGATTGGAATTCCGGCATGACTGACCTGCTGCAGCGTGTCAACGCCTGCACCCGCCCGCCGAGCCGATGCCTGACGATCTTCGCGTCGCTCGGCATGGCAACTCAGACGGAGGCAGGACTGTGTATGTGGCTTTTCGTTCGAGACTCGCGCTTGGGGGACACCAGGCAGTGCTTCGTCTCCCTCCGGCTGGACGCCGGGATCGCGTATCTGTGCGTCGCGATGACCGTCGGCCTCCTGGCCACCAGCGTGCTCGTGGTCAAGATCGGGCGCACTGTTGTCGTGGCGCTGGGAAGCCGGCCAACAGGGCGAAGCCGCCCTCCGATCGGTTGTGCTAGCACGGTGGTGGCACAACTCCACTCTCGGCTGACCGCGGCTGTCTTCCGCCATGACGGCGCCGGGGAACGAGGGGATGTCCTCCGAGCGTCGGCACGGCTATGGAGCGTGGGATCGGCTTCGGTGGCTGTGCTGCGACCGCTTGCCGGCACGATGCCGGAGTTTATGTACGGATCAACTCATGTCACGTTGGCGCCCGTCATGCGCTCATGGTGGGACCTCTTGCGTTCAGGGACAGTCGTGTGGTCTGAAGTCTTTCCTCTGGCTGCGTCATCATGAGGGCTGTATCTCCAGGAGCCCGTTGGAAGGTGAGCGTGGGCCGACGGCGCATTGACCCGATGCTGCCGATGCGGTTGATGACCAGCCTGACCCTCGTGGTACTCGCCCAACTCGGGGGCGCATCCAACGACGCCCCGCTGTCGGTGGCACTGATGTGCCTGGCACTCCTCATAGTCCCGACCGATCTCCTCCCCGCCATCGTCCTCATCACGGTACGAGATGACGGGGCCTTCATCGGTCCTCTCTTCCTGAGCGATGTGGCCGCCCTTGTCTGTGTGACGCGGGTGGTGTTGAGTCCGCAGGGGCTCAAGATACGTTTCAGTGCCTCACGCATCGCACTGTTGGCCTTTTTCCTGTGGACAGCTTTTGTCACGATCACTGGACTAGGGGTCTTGACGGCTCTAGGACGGGTGGCCCTCTACGCAGCCATGGGCGTAGCGGTCAGTTACCGGCCGCCAGCCAAGCGATACCTGTTCGCAGGAATCGTCGGACTGGCCGTGATGGAGATCATTCTCCATATGCCGTATCTGCCCAGTCGGTTGCACGGCCGATTCATCGACGATCCATCCCATGCGGGCGGGCTCTTCATCGCAGCCCTCCTCGTCGTCTGGACATCCCGTCTTCACCGGCCACTCAAGGTCCTCCTGGTGGGACTGATTGCCTTCGGAATCGCAATGACGCTCACGCGCTCCGTTTGGTTCGCGGTAGGCGCCGTCGCCTTCGCCGCCGCGCTGCCGCGCCGATGGTACGTCCCACTGCTGTTGCCCCCCGCCGCCGGTCTGGCCGCGCTACCGCTTGTCCCCTACGTCAACAGTATGCTCGGATTGTACGAGTACTCCGTGACCGTTCGCGTCAAAAGCATTTCTGCCGGGTGGCGGCAGTTTCAGGAGAATCCGATCGTCGGTCACGGCTGGCAGCTCGCTTCGGCGGTTCGCGAACTCGGGATCATCGGACCGAGCGACGTGGCGATTTACAATCTATGGATCCATCTCGGAGTCAGCTCGGGCATCGTAGGACTCATACTCTTTCTGACTTTCGTCTCCACGCTGGCTCGTGAGGCCCTCAGCGACCAGAAAGCCTACCTTTTCCTGGTGGCGACCCTGGCCATGTCGCTTTCTGAGATGCATCTCTACGGCCAGTCCCTGCTGGCGCTGCTCTTCTTCACCATGACGTTCACATGGAGACCGTTGAAGGCCGCACAACCCTTTGCATCCTTCGAAGTTCCCTGCCGCCGCATCGGCCAAAATAGAGCAAAGCGCCGTCCTCTGTTTGGTTGTCCGGGTGGTCCGGCAGAGCTCCATGAGACGGGGAACACTACACTCACCGGTATTCGATTGGCCATGAGAGGAGGCCGTCGTGAGACGGGTGGCGACGGCTCGGCGGTGGGCGAAGAACTGTGGAATCAAGCCGGTGGCAGCGATAGCGGGCAGCTGGATTACGGCAAGAATCGCACCTGACTGGATCCACCGAAACAGCCCGCCGACCATTCGCGACTTCACCGGCATCTGCACGTCGCTTGCCACGTCGGGCCGGGCCCTCCTCGAAAGACTGGGGTGGGGCTCAGCTGAGACGGAGAAACTCGCTGACGAGTACGACGAAGTCTCCCAGCGTCTTGCCGGCCAGTACCGGACGGCGAGCCTTTCATTCCCGGAGAGATTCGGGGTGGAGACGGAGACGGGATTCTTCCTTTATGCTGCCACCCGGCTGGTCCAGCCGGTCACGATTGTGGAGACCGGGGTGGCGGATGGTCGATCCTCGTTCATATTCCTGGCCGCGCTCGAACGAAACGGCTCCGGGCGCCTCCACAGCTTCGATGTCAACCCCAGGGCGGGCGTCCTGGTAGGTGAGCATGATCAGTGGCAGCTCACGATCTGCGGCCGCAGCGCACCGGAGTCCTGCTTCGTCCAGTCTCTACGGCGGATCGGAACGGTGGACCTGTTCTTCCATGACAGCGATCACAGGTACCTCAATCAACTCCTTGAGTACGACTACGTCTGGCCTCTCATGAAGCCCAATGGGTTGTTCGCGAGTGACGACGTCGATGTCAGCAAGGCGTTCATCGACTTCTGCAAGCGGCGAGGACTGCATCCGGAGTTCCTCTTCGACAGCAGAAAGATCACAGGGGCGTTGAGGACCTGATGTCCGTCGAGTTGAACGGTGGACCGGCGTACGACCGCCTCGTAGTCATGGCGAATCGACGTCTGCGTGTTCTCGGGAAGGTGCCAGAACGACGGTGTGCGGGATAGCCGGTGTGGTTTCGACGGAGCGGCCGGATGCCGACCTTGTCCGCCGGATGTGTGACGCGCTGATCCACCGCGGTCCGGACGACGTCGGCTACCACGAGGACGCGCATGCCGCCCTCGGGATGCGCAGACTGGCCATCATCGACGTGGTGGGCGGAGCCCAACCCGTCTACAGCGAAGACGGCTCCATCGCGGCGGTGTTCAACGGCGAGCTGTACAACTTCCCCCTCCTTCGGGAGGAACTACGCAAGAGGGGGCATCGCTTCAGGAGCGACGGGGACGCCGAGTGCCTCGTACACGCCTATGAGGTTTTTGGTGACGAACTCGTCCACCGCCTGCGCGGCATGTTCGCCTTCGCCATCTGGGACGCCCCACGACGACGGTTGCTGCTTGGCCGCGACCGGGTGGGAAAGAAGCCGCTCTACTGGCGGTCCCATGGAAGATCACTGATCTTCGCCTCTGAGTTGAAGGCCTTGGTGCAGGATCCCGCGGCGCCTCGCGAAGTGGACCTCGTCGCGCTGCACCACTATTTGACCTTCCAATACGTCCCCGCGCCCTGGTCGATCTACCAGGGAATCCGCAAAGTACCTCCAGGACACCTGCTCGTCTGGGAGCAAGGCGACGTCGACGTGTTCCCCTACTGGCGGCTCGACTGCACGCCAGGTGAGATCCACTCCGAAGCCGAAGCTGCTGCTCGCCTCCGCGATCTCCTGCTAGACGCCACGCGGGCTCGCCTGGTAAGCGAACGTCCGCTGGGAGCCTTCCTCTCCGGCGGTGTCGACTCATCGGCCGTCGTGGCGGCGATGGCCCGCGTGAGTGAAGGGCGCATCAAGACGTTCAACATCGGCTTCGCCGAACAGGACTTCGATGAACGACGCTATGCACGTTTGGTTGCGGAGCGGTATGGCACCGATCATCACGAACAAGTTGTCACCCCCTCGGCTTTGGACGTGCTGCCGGAGCTGACGTGGCATTTCGACGAGCCGTTCGCCGACTCGTCCGCCATCCCGAGTTTCTACGTCGCGCGGATGAGCCGCGATCATGTCGCCGTCGTGCTCAATGGAGACGGGGCCGACGAGAGCTTCGGAGGTTATCGCCGGTACGCGGCGATGGCGAAGATCCAGCGGATCAGAGCGCCTCGGCCCGTCAGAGGTGTGCTGGAGAAGGCGGGAGCGCTCCTGGCCGCGCATTCTCGTGCCCGCTCCCGTTTGAGCGATGTCGGTCGTGTCGTCGAGCTTCTTGGCCTTCCCGAACAGCTTCGCTACGCACGGCTGATGTCCTGCTTCACCCCGGAGCAGAAGATGACTGTCTACTCCGACACCTTGCGAGAGCAGCTTGCGGGAACAGACAGTTTTCGGCTCCTGAACGACGCCTTCGCCGCTTCCCGCGCGGACACGTGCGTCGGCCGCCTCCTGGACGTCGACGTGAACACCTACCTTCCCGGCGATCTTCTCGTGAAAATGGACATCGCCACGATGAGCAACTCACTGGAGGCGCGATCTCCGTTTCTCGACCACCATCTCATGGAATGGGCCGCGTCCCTTCCGTCTCATTTCAAGGTACGATCCGGCACCACGAAATATTTGCTGAAAAAGGCACTCGCGGGATGGCTGCCGGCGGATCTTATCAAGCGTCCGAAGATGGGGTTCGGCATCCCGCTGGCCGCGTGGCTGCGGACCGACCTGCGAGATCTGTCATGGGACGTGCTGACGGATAGAACCGCACGCTCTCGTGACCTGTTTCGGAACGACGCGGTGACCAAACTACTCCGCCAGCACGGCAAAGGCCATGATCATGGCAGTCGCATCTGGACCCTCATGCAATTCGAACTGTGGCATCGCATGTTCATCGATGACCGTTGTACCGGCATTCGACCGCGCGGGTGCCAGGCTGCGCAGGGCTCGTCCCCGCATGCGCGTCCAGGGAATTGACCGTTTCATGGTGATTCCATGTCCACGAATATTCTGATGGACATGCCCGGCGAGTTGGGATACAAGGGGATCGGCCCCTTAGAATCCGAATTATGAGCATTTTCGCCATCGCTCGTAATGCGATGCGCCCGACATATCTGCCGGTCATGACACACAAGGTCTACGTGCGAATAAGACATGGACATGACCGGGAACGCAAGGCCGCCACCGCATGGGCCTCCAGCCAGGCGGAAAGCCTCGACGAATGGGGTAGTCGCATCGATCCCCTCCTCTGGAGGGAGGCGGAGAATTATGCCCGCCTCCTCACCGAGTCGGCGGAGCCACGGGTGAGGGCCCTGGCGGAGCTCGGCGTGGACCTCGGTGGGCCGGGTGGCATCGAACTGCTGTACTTCCTGACCAGGATGCTGTGCCCGAAAGTAGTGGTGGAGACCGGTGTCGCCGCGGGCTGGACCACCGCCGCCATTCTCGCGGCAATACAGGCGAACAAATTCGGCCACCTGTACTCGAGTGATTTCCCGTGCTTCCGGCTCGGCGACCCAGAGCAGTACATCGGCCATGTCGTCGCGGAGCCGCTGAAGGACTCATGGACGCTCCACCTGGACGGTGACCGACGAAATCTCCGCCGTATACTCCGCGCTCGGATGAAGGTGGACCTGGCCCACTACGACTCTGACAAGACGAGAGCGGGAAGAGAGTTCTTTCTCCGGCGGATTTCCCCGCACCTGACGGATGGCCATGTCTTGGTAATGGACGACATCCAGGACAACCTGGTATTCCAGGAATATGTGGCTGCAAGGCAGCTCTTTCACGTCTTCGAGTACCGCGGCAAGTACATCGGCATGACGGGACCTGGGCTAGCGGACCTTGAGCAGGGCAGGCATTCTCGATGACTCCTTCATCACCCGTTCCGGGCAATACGGATTTCCAGACCGACTGGCACGATACACTGTGCTGTATTCACTGCGGATGCTCACTCAGGGCAGGAAGGAAGCTCTGCTGCACGCGATGTGGGGCGACATACCCGATTGACAACGGAGTGCCAAGGTTCGTAGCCAAGGACAACTATGCCGCGGGCTTCGGCTACCAATGGAACCAGCATCGGCTGACCCAGCTCGACTCGCACTCGGGAATGCCAATCTCGCGCGACCGGCTGATGAGCGCCAGTGGTTGGTCCGTCGCCGAGCTGCACGGCAAGAACGTGCTGGAATGCGGCAGCGGCGCCGGACGCTTCACCGAGGTGCTCTGCGAGACCGGTGCCTCCGTCACATCGTTCGACATCTCGAGCGCTGTGCACGCGAACGTGGCCTCGAACGGTCACTTCCCCAACCTGAGACTGGTCCAGGCCAGCATCTATGAACTCCCGTTCAAGAAGGAATCCTTCGACTTCCTGGTCTGCTTCGGTGTGCTCCAGCACACGCCAGACGTGGAAAAGGCGTTCAAGACGATATTCCAGTACTTGCGGCCGGGAGGTCGCTTCTGCATCGACGTCTACGCGGCGATAGTCGCGTATACGCACCCTCGGCACCTACTGCGTCCGCTCACCAGACGAATCCCGCCGGCTAGGCTCTATACCGTGGTGGAGAAGGTCGTGCCACGCCTGCTCCCGCTTTCGATGATGCTCAGCGCGGTTCCGGCGGCAGGACCGTACCTGGCCCGCCTGGTTCCGGTCGCGAACCATCGGTATCTGGGCCTCAGGAACAAGAACACGCTTCGCAACTGGTCGGTCCTGGACACATTCGACTGGTTCGCACCCCGGTACGAAACACCACAGACGCGTCGACGTCTTGAACGCTGGACGACCGAACTACACCTGCGAGACGTGTCGATCGAGCGCCGTCGTGGATTGTACGTGATTCGCGGCACTAAATAGCCGATCGTCGCCTGCAGCTCATGACCGGGTGACGACCGCGAATGATTCAGAGGGTTTACGAGAATGAGCACAAATGCCCGCGACTCAGCGACACATGTGGCGAGCCAGTCCATGCGACAGCTGATCGCCTCAGGGGCAGCGTGATAGGTGTCGGTTATCTGGGCGCGACGCACGCCGCCAGCATGGCTCGGCTGGGTCATGAAGTCGTCGGCATGGACATCGATGAAGAGAAGATCTCTCTGCTCTCCGCCGGAATCGTTCCCTTCTACGAGCCCGGCCTGAGCGAGATGCTCCGCAAGCTCGTGGAGGCCGGACGGCGCGTTTCGCCACCTCCTACAGAGAGGTCGGGGCCGAGGCGGACGTGCACTTCGTCTGTGTGGGGACACCGCAGCTCACCGGATCCCACCGGGCTGATCTCAGCTGGGTGGAAAGGGCGTTCGCGGAGCTGGCTCCTTATCTGCGCGCCCCCTCCCTCGTCGTGGGCAAGTCAACCGTTCCGGTCGGCACGGCACGGCGAATGGCTCAGATCGTTCGCGGACATGCGAAGGGAGGGGTCAGGCTGGAAGTAGCGTGGAATCCGGAATTCCTGCGAGAGGGCCGAGCGCTCGAGGACATGCTCAGACCGGATCGCCTCGTTTTCGGTGTCGCATCGCCATGGGCGGAGCATAGGTTGCGTCATGTCTCTCTCACCGTAGCGGTAGCCGTCCGGGAGGAAGGAGCAGACGTTGTCGTCCACGACAACGTCGCCGAGGGCAAGGCCCGGCGGGCCCACCCGGAGCTTGAATACGCGGACACTCTCCTTGCCGCGGCACGTGACGCCGATCTGCTGATGCTGCTGACCGACTGGACCGAATTCCGGGATATGGATCCCCACGTGCTGACTCAATCGGTTCGACAGCGAAATGTGGTGGACGCCCGCCACGCCCTGGCGCCGGACCTCTGGCGCTCGGCGGGGTGGAGCTACCGGACATGACCCGGATTCAGAGTTGTGCCATGAGCCGCTGTAGGCACTGTTTCCGCAGGGCGCAGCCCCCGGTCGCGGGCATGTTGACGCCGGGGCGTTCCCGGGTTCGTGGCGGCCGGCGCACCCGGCTACCTGGCCAAGTCTTGGTTGATCCTTCGCGACGCTTCGGGGACGTGGCCTCAAGGGTCAATGAAAGGGCGTCGTGGAGCTCGATTCCGCAGGAAAGATGCGTGCGTTCCCCAAAGAATGAATCAGCCAAGGTGTGGCCTTCGGCACGCTTCCGGATTCATGCCGCACCCTGGCAAGGCGAGAGTCGCGGCCATGAACGCGCCTCCACCTGTTCAGAGAGGACCATGATATGGCTGGTCGACAAGGAATGCTGAGGGTTATTCTGGACCACTCCGCAAACCGTGGCGATCGTGGAGCGGCTCTCGTCCGTACCGCTGTCTGGCAGGTATGGAAGAGATTGATACGCCGTCCATTTGACTTGACCGTGTACGACGACATGAAACTCAGGGCATACCCCGACGGCCAGGCCAGCCGGTTCTTCTACTTCGGCCGACTGCCGGACTACGTCGAGATGACGTTCATGCACCGCTATCTTCGGCCCGGCGACGGCTTCATCGACGGCGGCGCGAACGAAGGCGTCTACACGCTTCTCGCGGCCAAGCTGGTCGGCTCATCTGGAGAGGTGCATGCCTTCGAGGCGGTCCCTCTCTACCTTGCCAGATTGCGTGGGAACATCCGGGTCAACCACCTCACGATGGTCACGGTCCACTCCGCCGCCATCGGCGCGAAGCCAGGCCAGATGCCCTTCGTGCTCCGCGGAGTCGGCTCCCGTATTCAGACCCGGGAAGACCGCGCGTCCGACGTCAGCACTGTCGACGTGGACGTGGTCCGCCTGGACGATGCGTTGCCGGACCGTGAATGGGCGATGGGCAAGCTCGACATCGAAGGGGCGGAGCACCAGGCTCTGGCCGGTGCAGAGAAGCTTCTCGCTCGCGGCGAGCCCGCCGTCTGGATGCTGGAACTCGTCGATCGCTTCCTCCTTCGATTCGGTTCGACCGTGACGGAGGTTCGAGAGTGGCTCGCCGACTACGGCTATGACTTCATGTACTACGAGCCCGGCCACAACGGTCTTGTCACGTCACCGAGGTCAAATATTGAGACACCGAATGTCCTCGTCGTCTCACGGGAGCGGCGAGCCGAAGTGGAAGCTCGGCTGAATGGAGCGCGGTGAAAGGCTTGCTCGGGTTCGTATCGCGCCGTTGGCGCAGGCGGACGGGGGCTCGGTCACTGGCAGGCCCGTGTCATCGGCGCGTCGCAAAAGCAGAATATCCTCTCATGCGATTCAGCCAGCCGATGCACAAGCCCACGATGAATCGCTTTGCCGCGCTCAACTCTTGTCGCCAGCGGTCGTCTTCGCGGACTTCTGCGGCTCGGGACGCTTTGACCTTCGGATTTCCGCCGATTCCCAGATAAGGATGCGCGCGGAAGTCCAGCATCGCTTCGTGATAGTCAAGATCGAGGAAGGTGCAGATATCGCGAAGGGCCTGATCCGGTTGTGAGGCGAACTGTTCGTACCGGACCTCCATCCACTCGTCCGGTGAGAAGATCCGGCGGAGATACAGGGAAGCGAGTTCCGCGCGACTCCAGGTCCGCATCCCCTCATAGAGGCTTCCGTACCGGCGGAAGTAGGAGTAGGAGACTGCCCGGCCATCGCGGACCAGGTGGATCACCTTGATGCGAACCGCGCGTGAGCGCTTGAGGAGCAGGAGACGTTGCGGGGACTTGCTCGCGTCCGACAGAACGGGGCAGCCGGATACGGCGTGTGACGCTCTGAGAATCGCCAGGTTTCTCTGGATCCATGGCTCCGCCTGCGCCTGGCTCATGCGCGCGGCCTTCAGCAGGCGTGGCTCTATGATGTCGATCTTCTCGAACGGCTGGTACGTGTCCTTCTCGTACGCTTCCTTCACCTGGCTCCAGAACCTGCGGTACGACTTCCACGACCGGAGCGTCGCATAGTCGTCTTCGGGCGGGTCGAAGGGGTTGTAGATTCGGTTCAGAGTGGACAGTTCGCCCAGTGCAAGTATGCTCGGATGGCCGGCCAGCATGAGATCTATGATGGTGGATCCGTTGCGGCCGCTGCCCAGCAGATAAACAAGGGTGTAAGGTTCCTTGGTCATTCGACTCCTCATTTTGGAAATGTCTCGTGCCTCGGTTCACTGCCGCCTCGCAATGTTTAAAGAAAAGTCTTGGTGATTTCTTTGCCGAGGTCGCGCGGTCCAGGATTCAGGCGGCGGTGCTCGCAAAGCGTTGGAAGAGCGGTCGCATCAGGCTCAGCCACGTCGTCCCGTAAGCGATGGCGACGGCAAGACTTCCCCACGCGAATATGAGCGCGCACTCCTCCGCGTGTGCGCCCAGCCGGGTCGCCACGACCAGCATGGCCGCGATCAATATGCCCTCGGCGACGACTACGGCGAATCGAACCCCGGGCACGCCCACCGCCAGCGGAAAGACCTTCGACCACACCACTGTCTCGCGCACACAGGCGGCCGCCAGCAGGATTACCAGCGTCGGGGCGAGAGTGACATAGGCAGGCCCGTAGACGAGCGTCAGCAAGACGTCGGCGACTGGCAGCACCATGGCTACCATGCCGAGTCCAATGACCGACAGCAGCGCGGTCGCTCGTAGGAGGTCCCGCTGGGCGCCGGCGCTGTCGTTGCTCACGACGGCGTTGGCCAGCCGTGGATACAGTTGCGCCGCCACCGTGCTGAAGCAGCTGCGCACCATCCGGGCGGGAGTGCCGGCGATCTTGAGAAACGTCACCAGGGTCGGAGCCCCCAGAAGGCCGGCGAGAGCCAGCACCCCGCTGTCCGACGCCAGAGCAACGGAAGTGGCCGCCGACGTCGTGCACGCGAAACGGATGAGCCCTTGCGGGGGGCGGCTGCACTCGGTGCTCGGACGGCCGAACGCCAAGACGATACTGCGAGCGGCCATGGCCACAAGCATGATCGTGGTTGCCAGGCCGGCGACCGCTGCCACCACCAAGTAGGCGATCAACCCTCCCATGAACAACGCCGTCATCGTCGCCACAAAGGAGAGGCCCGCGGCGACCATGCGCACTGCCCCGAGGAGCCTCAGACGTTCCGACAGGGCGAATCCGGCCACGGCTGTTCCCCTCGATACCGTCACGCCGCAACCCATCAGCACCAGAACGAGCAGCAAGGCCTTCTTGTCGTCGACCCAATCGACGTGATGCGCGAGCAATACGAGACCGGTGCCCGTGACGGCCGTGGTGATCCCGATTCCGGCGTCTAGGCGGAGCAGCCAGAAGAACAACCAGCTGCCAGGCCCGCCCTCGGTCCTACTCTGTAGTGGGACGAAGCGTTGCGCCGTGTCACCCAGGCGCGGATCCCATAGCAGAAACCACAGGTTCCCCAGGGATTGCGCAAAGAAGACTTCTCCCGCCTCCTCCGCACCCACCATGCGCACGAGTGCGATGGTGGTGAGAACGGCCAGGCCTGCCTCGACTTGCCCCGCAGCACCCAGCGAAAAGAAGACTGTCATGTGGCGTCGGCTGGGCAGGCGAATCCAGGTGCGAACATGGTGCAGAAGATCAGTCATGCGGCACCTTCATGCGCGTCACTGTGCGGAGGCATGGGAGTGCTAGGCCAACGCGGCAACGGGATGGCTGGGCCGGGACAGAAGCCACTTCCACTGCTGACTCATGCCTTCGACGAGTGGGGTCGCCGGCTCATAGCCGAGCAGTTCCCTGGCCTTGGTCAGGTCCGCTTCGGTGGCTTCCACGTCACCCGGCTGCCGGGCTTCGTGGACGACCGGGACATCGAGACCGGTGATCTCCGCGGCGCATTCGAGGACGTGGAGCATGGAGAAGGTCCGGCCACCACCGACGTTGACCACCTCAGCACGGGTGGGCGCGAACGCGGCGGCGATCGTTGCCGCGACCGCATCGTCGACATAGGTGAAGTCGCGGCGTTGACTGCCGTCGCCGAACAGGTGCATCGGACGGCGGGTGATGGCGGCCTCGAGAACTCGGCGGATCGCCATGTCGGGGCGTTGCCGGGGACCGTACACCGTGAAGTACCGCAGAGCCACGACACTCGTCGGCGTACCGGGTTTGATCGCATACGCGAGCGAGAGTCGCTCAGCGGCCAATTTCGTGACCCCATAAGGAGAGAGAGGGACGGGGAGGTCTTCCTCGCGCGAAGCACGATCGATGTTGCCGCCGTACACGCTTGACGACGACGCGAGGACGAGCCGTGGCACACCGACGGCGATGCAGGCCTCCAGCACCTGCTGGGTGACTGCGACGTTGGAGGTGAGATAGTCGCGGAACCGCTCGCCCCACGATGGCCTGACACCGGGCACACCGGCGAGATGGAACACCACGCCTGCGCCCTCGGCGACCGACGGCAGATTCAGCTCCGTCAGATTTTCGTTGATGAAAGTGAATCGCGGATGTCCCAGAAGTCCGGCAAGGTTCTCGGCCGCGATGGGATCGTGAGAGGGATGTCGCCTGTCGATCCCGAGGACCTGCGAACCTTGTTCCACCAGGGCTTCCGCCAGGTGAGAGCCGATGAATCCGGCCACCCCCGTGACCACCGCCTGCTCGATCCGGTTTACGTCGTCCACTGTCGCCCCCTGTCTGTCCGTTTGCGCACGGCCCTGCGTGCGTCGTCGATCTCAGGTGTGTTGCGTCATTGCGAGGTCCTCGTAGAGGTTCTCGAACCATTCGGCGGTGCCGCCCATATCCACGGTTTCGGAGCTGGCCAAGGCTCCGGCGCGGAGCCGGCTCAGTGTCGCGGGCTTCATCGCATCGAGGATCGCCTCGCAGAAGGCGCTCGCTGAATCCGGTTCCGTCAAGATTCCGTTCTGCCCCGAGCTGATCAGCTCTGGAACGCCGCCGACCCTCGTCGAGACGACGGGCACGCCTGCCGCCAGCGCCTCCATGACCACCACCGGCAGTCCTTCGTAATGGGAGCTGAGGACCACCAAGTCAGCGGCCGCGACCAGCCTCTTCGCCTGGGGGACCGGCCCCAGGACCCGAACCCGATCGCCCAGCCTGCGCTGTTCCACATCGCGGGCGACCTGCTCGCGCAGAGGCCCGTCACCGGCAAGCAGGAAAACCGCGTCCGGTCGCGTCTTGAGCACCTCTTGCGCGGCGTGGATCAGCAGCCGGTGATTCTTCTGAGGCCGGAAGTTGGCGACGCAGACCACGAGGACCGCGCCGTCAGGGACGCCGAACTCTCGCCGGACCGTGTCCGACCGCTCGGCCCAGTACCGCAGTTCGGCAACGTCGACCCCGTGAATACGAGTGAGAACGCGGCGCCCCCTGCTACCGGCCAATGAGCGAGCGACGAGTGACGAGACGGCAATCGTAAGATCGTCAAACCGTCGCGTCAGCCGATCGAAGAACACCGTCGCGGACGTCGCCAGATGATCCAGAAACACGCTCGTAGGCCGATGCGCGAAATGCACGGTCGATACGAGCACCGGCCGCTTGCGGGCGAATCTGACGAACGGTCGCAGGACGATGGCTGGTGTCGGGGAATGAATATTGATCACATCAGGGCGTAGCCGGCGAATCGTCGTGACCAGCTTGGCGTAGGCGAGCAGACGCGGCCGGCGATCGAGATTGACGACTCTGATTCTCGACGCACGCAAGCGGTTGATGAGTTCGTCGGTCGAAGCACGCAGACATACGACCGTGTACTCCTTGTCTACTTTGGGAGCCTGCCTCAGTCGCTCGACGAGCAGCACCTCGACACCGCCGACATCCAGGGTCTTGACCACCTCGCATACGTGCAGGTTCATCGCCCACCACCGCGGCCGGTGCCCAGCGCCATGCCGTACCACTCCTCGAATCTGTCGGCGACGGCAGGCCAGTCCAGCGCGGCAGCCGCACGCGCGCCCAAGACACTCATGCGGCGGCGGGTCTTCTCATCGCCGAGCACAGCGCCGAGAACAGCGACCAGTTGGTCGACCGATCCTGACGTGAACGTTCGGTACGCTTCACGATCTTGTATAACCGGATCAAGCGTCGCGTCCGACGACACGATGACCGGAGTGCCGAGTGCGAGAGCCTCCAGAGCGGCTGTCGGGACGCCTTCGCCCTTGCCCTCGAGGCGGCGTGAGGCGAGAACGAAGGCTTGTGCCCGCCGCATGAGCCTGTAGACCTCCTCACGCGGCAACTGGCCTGGCAGTTCGACACCGTTCCCTTCTCCAGCCAGCCCTCGCAGCCGATTCATTTCCGGCCCGTCGCCGACGATGACCAGCCGAAGTTCCGGTCGGGTCGCACGCAGGACGTGGAAAGCGTCGATGAGGAGGGCGTGATTCTTCATCGGCTCCAGCGAACCGACACTGACCACAAGGCCTGGCTGTTGTCCGGAGGAAGTTTGTGGGAGCGAGGTGATCGCCCGAAGGTCCAAGCCGCTGGAGGCAATGTGGATTCGGCGTGGATCCACGCCACGCCGGACGAGGTCATCGGCCGTGGCAGAGCCCAGAGCGATGAACGCATCGACGTTTCGCAGAGCCATGCTGGCGAATCGGTGGTGCCGTCGTGAGAGTGCGGCGTGCACGGTGAGCACGAGTGGGAGGCCGAGCCGCCGGCAGACCGGCCCCAGAATGGATGCCTCCATGTGATCTCCATGCAGATGTACGAGATCAGGGGTACGACAGCTGCGCAAAGCCCGTCCGACCTCGGCTGCGAAGGCCAGCACATCCGACTTCGCACTCAGCGCGCGTGACAGCGTGGTGGGCGTGGTGGCCAACACTTTCGCCCCCTCGGGCACCACCTTCCCCCGGCGGAACGCCAGGACGACTTCATGCCCGCGATTCAGCTGTTCTCGGGTGAGGCATTCGACATGCCGTTCTTTGCCGCCCGGCTCGGGTGGCACGCGGTAACTCACACGGACGATCATCATCGGGTGGCCATCCTGGGATTGCGTGCCGCCACAGCAGCGATGAACTCGGCGTAACGATCAAGGCTGCTCTCGACGCCGTGACGCTCGATGACCAGCGCTCGCCCGCGACGTCCCAGCTCGGCCGCACCCGTGGGATCGCGGAGGGTCGTGAGGATCGCGGCGGCCCACCCATCGACGTCGCCAGGCGGCACCAGGAGCCCCGCATCTGGAGGGACGATCTCTCGATGTGCGGGTATGTCGCTGCAAATGACCGGCAGAGCGCAGGCCATGCCCTCCAGCACGGCGCGCGGTTGTCCCTCGGACCAGGAAGCCTGCACGAAGCATTTGGCCGACGTGAGTATGTCCGTGAGCCGGTCATGTGGCACGAAGCCCCGCAGCTCCACGTTGTAGTGGAGATCAAGTGCGGCGATCTGGGCTTCCAGCCGTCGCCGGGCCGGCCCGTCGCCAACGATCAGCAGCCGGGCGTCGGGCAGCTGTTTCATGATCAACGACCAGGCCTGCAGCATGGTGCGGTGGTTCTTAACCTCGGCGAGCCCGCCGACCATGACGGCGTCCACCTTGCGGTCACCGGCGTGGCCGTCACTCCTCGGGGGGCGGAACACCTCGGTGTCGACGCGGCTGCCGACGACCGCGACCGGACAACGAGCGCTGGGCTCCACCGCCGAACGCAGGCTCTCACTGACCACTCTTACTCCAGACGCGCGTCGTGTGGCGAGCCTCGTCACCGCGCCCAGGGCAAATCGTTTGAGCCGGCCACCGTACTCCGGCCCAGGCGACACGATCTCCCCCTGGATATGGAAGATGTGGGGGCTTCTTCGCCTTGCTCGGGTGATCTCGATGATGATGGCGGCAAGCGGGTTGCTCGACATCAGCAGCCGCCGCTGCTCCACGGCGATGCGATCGACGATCCGGCGGGCAGCGAAAACATAGGCCAGGCGTGTTCGCCCTTTCACCCGGTGTATGTGGACGGGATGCAGATCGAGCTCCCCGGGCTTCGCCGCGCCGCAGGGCACGATGAAGTGGTAGGAGCCGCCGAGCCGATCGGCAAGCCCGTGGGCCACCTGGAGTTGAGGGTCGTCGTCGGCCATGGGAGTGGTGCCCACCACGATCACAGACACGGATGTCATAGCAGTCCCTGAAGCATTGCGGCGACGTTTTCTGTGGAGTAGTTCGCCTGGACCCTGGCCCGAAGCCGCGCGCCGAGAGCTTCGCGTTCCGCTGTCGACATCTGTGCGACCGCCATCAGGTGATGAACGAGTCCGCTAACGTCGCCGACTCCGGCGACGAAGGGGTAATGCGGCGAGAGCACGTCGACCGAGCCTCCGGCATTCGTCGATACGACAGGGAGTGCCGCCGACATCGCCTCGAGCAGCACTCGCGGAAAACCCTCTTCGAGGCTCGGCATGAGCAGGCAGTCGGCCGCGCCGTAGATCTTCGGCAGGTGGTGGTTCGGCAGTGCTCCCATGAGCTGCATCCGGCCACGAAGCGCAGGATCGGCGGCACTCTGCTCGATCCGGGCACGCTCCGGTCCGTCTCCCACCACAACAAGGCGCACCGGGAAATCCGCTTTGGACAGGAGCGAGTGAAGCAGCGGCGCCAGCAGTCGCGCGCCCTTGCGATACGACAGCCGGTGCACGAAGAGGATCACGAACTCGTCCTCGCGCCACCCCAAGCCTGTCCGCACGGCCTTGCGTTCCGTCAGGGGGAGAGGGGTGAACCGCTTGGTGTCCACGTCGTTGTAGAGGAGACACATCTTTCCAAGAGGCACGCGCCACCGGCGGCTCATGTAGGTCACCATGGACTCGGGTCCGGTGACAAATCGGTGCACGAAGCGCAGCTGCGCCCGGTTGATCGCGTTCTGAAGGCGGTGCCGCAGGGATCGCCGCAGCTCGGGTTGAACGACATCGCTGATTCCGCTACGCCAGAGCAATATGCGATGCCGGAAGAAAGGGCGAGTGACGACGAGAGCGGCCAGAAACAGCTGGGAGTAACGCAGGAAATAGGTGTCATAGCCGGCTGCGGAGCAGCGCCGGATGACATTGACGGTGCTCAGAAGCCGTCCGGCCCTGGTCCTCCCCGTCACTTTGACAACGTCTCGCACACCGTCGAGACGCGCTGGTGGTGCCCCCCGCTCGACGACCGCAATGACATCAACATTCTTGCCCAGTTCGGCAAGAAGCGCTGGGATATGGGCGAAGTGCTCGCACTCGTCCCTCGAGAGATGAGGTATCACATAGACCAGCTTCGAATGCTGATTGCTCTTTTCTGTCATGGGGAGCCGCCTCCGGATGGGATCGTCAATCCAGCGGGGCGGCGCGCCACCCAGACGCAGCACCTTCCCCAATGACGCAGGACGGGCAGATAGTCCATGATCGCAAGCGGCTTGATCGCCCACGGGGGAAGTCGCCAGCCGGCAAATTGGATAAACGTGTCCACCGTGTCGTACGTCCGTACAAACGGCACCTCGAACTGGAGATCCTCCAATAGCCGCCTCATACCCTCGGGGCTGAAGGCGAACTGGTAGAACTCCCCGGTGCGCTCCGCGGTGGGGGTGAACCGATCCGCTCGTGCCTGCAGCCAGCGGTTGAAACACGGAGTCGTGATGATGGCGATGCCACCGGGCCGCAGGATTCTTTGCGTCTCCCTGAGTATCTGTACGGGCCCTTCCTCGAAGTGCTCGCACACGCCGGGAGAATATACTGCGTCAAAGCTGCCGTCATCGCATTCCAGCTTGCGGACGTCCCCCACGTGCCAGGGAATCTCCGGAAAACGTCTCCGCAGTTCTTCGATCGTTTCCGAGGACCAGTCCAGACCTTCTGCGCGGTATCCGAGCACACGCGCGGCGACCGTGAAGTGCCCCATGCCACAACCCGCTTCGAGCACTCGGGCGCCCGGCTCGACGAATCTGCTGAACGTGCTGCGGAGCTGGTGCGGCAGGTGGCCTGCCAGTTGGCGGTCGTACGACCACTCCTTGGATTTCCACAGATCGGTCCAGTAGGCCGCGTCCGCGACCTGCGAATAGTATTTGAGGCGTCGCCCGGTCTCTCTGTTCTCATCCAGGACGATCACGTGATCCCTCATGGGACCTCCTGTTGTCCAACGCTCGGGTCTGCGAGCGGCGCCATAGCCATACGCGGTCGTTCGGGGCCGACGGCCGTAATCACCTCGAGCGGCCGCCTAGCTGCATAAACCATGACACCTGATGGTGTACGTAGCCTCCGTCGCCACGTGCGATGGCGAATCGTTTGTGTGTTGTTGACAACCGCACGCCGGTTCGTCGGGGCAAGGGATGACCGCGAGAACAACGATCACCTGTTGTGAGAAACTCCGGTCGTCCGCCGAACAGATCACGGTGCTGTACGCGCCGTCCTGGTCGGCGTGGCGAGGGCGGGCCGGCGCGCCACCCAGACGCAGCACCTTCCCCACTGCTGGAATACAGGCAGGTAGTCCATGACGTGAAGCGGCCTTTGCAGCCGGCGAGGAAGCCGCCAGTTCCCAAACTCCATCAGTGTTTCCAAGGTGCCGAAATGCCGTACCTGCAGCACCTCGAAGCCGATACGACGCAGGAGGCCGGTTATCCCATCGGAGCTGAACGCATACTGATAGAAATGACCCACAGGCACCGAGCCGGCGAAGAGCCGGTGTGCGCGCGCCTGCAGCCACCGGTTGTAACACGGTGTCACGATGACGGCGATTCCGCTCGGAGAAAGAATCCGCCGCGTCTCGGCCAGGATCTGAGTGGGGCCTTCCTCGAAGTGCTCACACACGCCGGGGGAGTAGACGGCGTCGAAAACGCCGTCGTCGAATTCGAGCTTCCGAACGTCTCCAACATGCCACGAAATGCCGGGAAACCTGGCCTTGAGTCTGTGGATCGTCTGCTCGGACCAGTCCAGTCCCTCGGCGCGGTATCCAAGCGCGTGGGCCGCCACCGTGAAATGAGCTATACCGCAACCCGCTTCGAGCACACGAGCACCGGGCCTCACCCATTTCAGGAACGTGTCGCGAAGGTAGCGGGGCAGATAACCCTTCAACTGCCGATCGTACGTCCATTTCTTGGACGCCCATAGAGTGGTCCAATAATCGACGTCAGCGTTTTTTGAGTAGTATTTAAGGCGTTGACCAGTCTCCCGATCCTCATCTACGACAATAACGTGATCACCCATATGATTCCTTTGTCACAGTCTGCGGAAGATTGCCTCTTGTCGTCCACGCGCACATCGCGGCGTTCGCCGACATCACGCGTCGGGTACAGCCCTGTCGTCGCCGGTTGGTCAACGGCCACCACCACATTACGTGGTTCTCCCGATTTCTCATTGCTAAGGAGGATCCGGCGTGTCACGGGCGGCCTTGGCGCTGCAATCACTCGATCATCCACAGGTAGGGAAATAGGAAACTTTTCGCCACCCATGCGACGTGATCGGCGGATTGCCTCGATCGCCGGGTTAGTTTCTCCCGTGTTGGCCGAGACAGTGGTTAGGAGTCCGCATGAAACCGGATGGCCGGATCCGTGTCATGGAGATCATCGCCCGGTTGAACGTGGGCGGCCCCGCCACACAGGTATCGGGACTGTGCGAGCGGCTGAACCACGCCGAGTTCGACCATCGGCTCTACACGGGGCATGTGGATGCCGATGAGGGGGATCACCTCGACCTGAAGGCTTCGAGGGTGCGGGTTCACCGCGTGGCGGGTCTGGGCCGCGCGGTCAGGCCCTCGGACGACTACCGTGCTCTCCTCGGGTTGATGGCCGCCATGCGTACCTTCCGGCCACATGTCGTTCACACCCGGACGGCCAAGGCGGGCGCTCTCGGGCGGCTGGCGTCGCTCCTGTCCGGTGTCGGCGCCGCCCGGGTTCATGTGTTCCACGGGCACCTTCTCCACGGCTATTTCTCCCCGGCCAAGCGTGCTCTCTACGTGCGATCAGAACGGTTCCTCGCTTCCAGATCCGATCGGCTGGTGACAGTCGGATCGCGGGTTCGCGACGATCTACTCCGGGCGGGCATCGGCCGTCCCGAGCAGTATGTGGTGATCAGGCCCGGCGTTCGACTCGGTCCCGTCCCCGACCGCACTGCGGCTCGTCTCGCTCTAGGCCTGCCACCAGACGCGCCAGTCGTCGCCTACGTGGGGCGACTGACCCAGATTAAGCGGCCTGACCGGTTTGTTGCGGTGGCCAGAGCCGTGCTCCAGCAGGTGCCTGACTGTCATTTCGTGGTCTGCGGTGGAGGCGAACTCCAGGAGCAGCTCGAACGGGACATCCGATCCGTGCGGCGGTCCTTCCATCTGCTCGGCTGGAGAAAGGACGTGGAGTCTGTCTACTCCGCCGCCGACGCGGTGGTGCTGACCTCCGACAACGAGGGGACGCCGCTCACCCTCGTCGAGGCGGGGATGGCCGGCACACCGAGCGTCTCCACGCGGGTGGGAAGCGTCGCGGAGATCGTGAAGGACGGGCAGACCGGGCTGTTGGCCTCGACTGACGCAGCCGAACTGGCCGAAAAGACGATGAGCCTGCTCGCCGATCCCGCGCTTGCCCGCCGGATGGGGGAGGCTGCCCGTGACTGGACAAATGCCTCCTTCTCCGTCGAACGCCTCGTCGCCGATACCGAAGCCCTTTATCGATCGCTGGTCCAGGACCGGCGGGATCGACTCGCCGCCGCCTGAGCGAGAAGGAGCGAGCAGATGAGAGTACTGGTAACCGGCGGCGCGGGCTTCATCGGCGCGAACCTGTGCCGCGCGCTCACAGCGCGAGAGGAAGTCGAGAAGGTCACCGTCCTGGACGACCTGAGCACGGGGAATCTCGCCAATCTCGACGGCGTCGAAGTGGATTTCGTGAAGGGCAGCATTCTGGAGGACGATCTCCTGGCCACTCTCGTCGCCGACGCCGGCGCGGTCGTCCACCTGGCCGCCCGGCCCTCAGTGCCTCGATCGCTGGAAGATCCCCTGGCCTCGCACACCGTGAACGCCACGGGCACACTCAACCTCCTCGAGGCGTGCCGTGCAACCAAGCCTCACGTGATCGTCGCGTCATCGTCCTCCGTCTACGGAGACGCCCAGGAGCCGCACAAGCATGAAGACCTTCCTCTCCGGCCGCTCAGCCCCTACGGGGCGAGCAAGGTGGCTACGGAGGCTTATGCGCTCGCGTACGGCAGGAGCTTCAGCCTGCCCGTCCTGGCCTTCAGGTTCTTCAACGTATACGGCCCGCTGCAGTCGGCCGACCACGCCTACGCGGCCGTGGTGCCGACCTTCGTGTCGATGGCCCTGCGCGGCCGTCCGGTGCCCATCTACGGCGATGGGAATCAGGCCCGGGACTTCACCTATGTGGGATCCGTAGCGGAGGTGCTCGTCGAGGCGATCAACCGCATGGCCACGAACACTAAACCGGTGAATCTCGCATTCGGTACCCGCGTGACCCTGCGGCATCTAAAGGACGTCCTGAGCGAGGTTCTCGGGCGGCCGATCGAAGTGACCTTCCTGCCTCCCCGGATCGGCGACATCCGGGAGTCTCAGGCATCGCCTCATCTGCTTCGCCACCTGTTCCCCACAGTGCGTCCCGTACAGCTCGACGAAGGACTCCGCGCGACGGTGGCCTGGTTCGAACAGGCTGCGGTCTCGAGGCCCAGTGCCCATGTTGACCTGCCGCTTCCCCCCACAAATAAGACCTTTCCACATATGTGACAAGGGGAAGCCTGTGACCAAAGCAGAAAAGAGCACCTACCTGATAACAGGCGGCAGCGGATTCATCGGGTCGCATCTGGCCGATGCGTTGCTCGCCCGCGGTGACTCTGTCGTGGCTCTGGACAACTTGTCGACCGGGCGGCGGGAGAACCTCCGGCCGCATCCCAACCTCCGCTTTGTGCACGGGTCGGTCCTGGATGAGCTCATGGTCGACGAACTGGTCCGCCAGTGTGACGTGGTCGTCCATCTCGCGGCGGCGGTCGGGGTCAAGCTGATCGTCGAACAGCCGCTGCGGTGCCTGACGACCAATATCCGCGGCTCGGAGATCGTCATCGAGGCCGCGTATCGCTACAGGAAAAAGTTCCTGATCACCAGCACCAGTGAGATTTACGGCAAGAACTCTTCAGGGCCGCTGCCGGAGAGTGCTGACCGCATTCTCGGTCCCCCGTCCGTCGTGAGGTGGGCCTACAGCACGGCGAAGGCCGTCGACGAGATCTTGGCCAATGCATATCACCGGGAACGGGGTCTTCCGACGATCGTGGTGAGGCTGTTCAACACTGTGGGACCGCGGCAGAGCCCGGCTTACGGCATGGTCATCCCGCGACTCGTACGGCAGGCGATCAGCGGGGCCCCCCTAACGGTCTTCGGTGACGGGAGCCAGACCCGTTGCTTCGCACACGTCGCGGACGTTGTTGACGCGTTGCTCATGCTTCTAGATCTTGAGGCGGCAGAGGGGCAGACCTTCAACATCGGCTCAGAGGAGGAAGTGAGCATCCTGGAGCTTGCGAAGCTGATTATCCGGCACACCGGATCCACGTCCGGGATCGAAGTCATCCCGTATCACGAGGCGTACATCAAGGGCTTCGAGGACATGACACGCCGGGTGCCCGACACCACGAAGCTTCGCGAGCTCACCGGCTGGACTCCACGGCGCACTCTGGATGAGATCCTCACCGAGGTCGTCATGGAAGCCCGCGAAGACATTGCGGCGTCGGTCCCATGAACGCCACGACCATCTGGGCCGTGGGCGTGGCCGGGTTTCTGATCTGTTGTCTGGCCGTCGTCCCGCTGAAGCGCCTCGCGCTCCGGTGGGGACTGACCGATCAGCCCAGCGCCAACAAAGCGCACGCTCGCCCAACTCCTTATCTCGGCGGCATCGCGATCGCGCTGGGCACGCTCGTCCCTGCGGTCACGGCACTCGGCCTCGCTGATCAGCGCATCACCGCCGTGCTGCTGGCCGCCACGGTGATGGCCTTGGTCGGTCTGATCGACGACATCAGGCCGATGCAGCCCTTCACCAAGCTGACCGTGGGGACCGTGGCGGCGAGTGGAGTCGTCTCCTCTGGAGTCCACGTCACTCTTTTCGGCGGGTGGCTGGACGGTTCTCTCACGGTGCTATGGATCGTCGTGGTGGCCAACTCCTTCAACCTGCTGGATAACATGGACGGTGCGCTTGGAGCCGTCGCCACGGTCACTGCGGCTCTCCTCGCAGGGACGGCCTTCGTATCTGGTCATGAGTCGCTGGGGCTCCTACTGACAGCGCTCGCCTGCACGAGCCTCGGCTTCCTGCCGCACAACTGGGCACCTGCGAAGACATTCATGGGCGACTCAGGGTCCCTCTTCATCGGATTCATACTTTCCTGCTCCGCCGTTTTCCTGGTGTCGGGACAAGACCCGGACACAATGGTCGCCGGGCTGCTGCTTCCGACCTTCGTGGCGACCGTCGACACGGGCGTCGTGTTCTTCTCACGGCTGCGGGTGGGGCGCTCTCCTCTGACGGGTGGCACTGACCACGTGTCCCACCGCCTGCGCCGAATGGGCCTTCGCGTACGAGCGGTAGCTGTGGTGCTCGGCCTGGTGGCCGCCGTGGCCGGTGCCTGCTGCCTCGCGATGGCATTGAAGTGGATATCGCCGCCCGTCACAGCAATGATCTCGGTTGGAGCCGCCATCCTACTCATCAGTTTGCTACAGGGTGTAAGCGTCTACGCGCCGATAAATCACCCTATTTCCCGAAACCGTGAAAGGCAGGGTTGATTCAGTGGATCTGCTGACATGCCTAAGGCTCTTGTATCGCAACTGGCTGCTCATTCTCATCTCGCTGATCATCGGTGTGATATCAGCAGTCTGGATCACCGCGAACACGCCACCGAAATACGCCGCGGCGATCACATTGATGGTCAAGAGCGCAAAGGTTGACGCTCTTGGCGCGCACCAGCCAATCTCCACGCAGCAGGTGAAGTCCTACGCCAACCTCCTGTCCAGCCGGCGCCTGATCAGCCAGATCGCGGAGACTGAGAACGAGATTGGAGCCCTTCAGCAGAACATTACAGCGCAAGTCATACCGGATACCCTGCTTCTACAGGCGACGATCACCCATGGCGATCCCATCCGTGCCGTGCGCCTCGCTGATGCTCTCGGCGCCAGGTTGGCCACCATGGTGGAAGAAATGGAGCGACCAACCCCCGGCAGCTCTCCTAGCGTTACACTAGCGGTGGTTGACCCGCCGAGCGTGCCCAGCGGACCGATTAGTCCCAAACCGCTGGTAAATGTCGCGTATGGACTGCTTATTGCACTTTTCATCGGCATAGGATCAATCTTTCTCCGCGATCACTTGGACACCACCATCAAGACCTCCGAGATGCTCCAGCGGTTGGCTCAGAGCTACATGCTTGGAATCATCGGCTACGATAAGGACGCACAGCGTCACCCTCTGGTCGTCCATAACACGCGAAGTCCGTTGAGGGCTGAGGCGTATCGCTCGCTGTGTGGGAATCTGCAGTTCATCGATACCGACCGGCAGCCGAAGTCGCTTGTGGTCACCAGTTGTCTCCCGCGCGAGGGGAAGTCCTCGACCGCGTCCAATCTCGCGATAGCCCTGGCACAGGCGGGACGAAGGGTGATTTTGATCGATGGTGACCTTCGCCACCCGCGAATCCGAGACTACTTCGGTATCAACAGCGAGGCGGGTCTGACGGATGTGCTCATTGGCAAGGCACAGCTGGGTCAAGCGACACAGCAGTGGGGGAAGCTCGACCTGTACGTGCTGCCCAGTGGCCAGATCCCGCCCAATCCGAGCGAACTCCTCGGTTCGCGTGGCATGAGGCAAGTGCTCGAGGAACTCGTGAAGAGCTACGACATGGTGATCATCGACGCACCGCCGCTCCTCAACCTCACCGACGCAGCGACGCTTGCGGGGGCCTGCGATGGCACGATGCTCGTCGTGCGGTACGGCAAGACCCGGCAGGAGCACGTCGTCCGCGCTAAGGAACTGCTGTCATCGGTAGACGCCTGCGTGGTAGGGGCTGTCCTGAATGCTGTACCGGCCAGGGCCATTCGCTGTGGCCACGGTCGTGCGAAAGAGCCCAAGGTCAAGAGAGAGGTCACGATGCCGGTCTCCGGGTGAGCAACTGGAGCGGGGGTGGCGAGCGATTCGGCGACTCTATGCCACGGTTCAGTGCTCACCGATGGGAATCGGGATTTCGGGCTGGTCTACCGGACCCAGTCCGCGCCGTGTGACGGCCGGGGGTTTCGCGTCACTCCTTCGGCAACGTGTGCTTGGGCGACGGTAGGCACGAGGTCGGCCGTCGCCCTAGCTCAGCGGTGAGCTGGCGGAGGCGAAGTTCACTGGTTCGCCGCCGAGACCGAGCAGCCCTCATCGCCCGCTCATAAGGTGTTGCTGTGTGCGATATGGAACCGTGCGTGGTGGTGCCAGTCAGGAACGCGCCTTTGATGTCGTGTCCATGACACCCACCGTAAGACTAGCCCCTGGAAAGGGACCACGTGGCTCTATCCCCTGTGCCCCGCGTTCTGAGTGGTAGACGCCCCCGTGGGGCAGCCCTTGTTGTCCTGAGTGATCCTGGTGTACTGAGGACGGACCAGCGGTTGCACGGGAACCACCGGTGGGTTGGTTGAGTAAGGCTCCAGAAGGTCGAACTCCAGCGTCCTGGACTGTTTGGGTGCGAACTCCAGCAGTGCATCGTAAACAGGGTGGGATCGTTCGGTATGTCTGATGATCCGAGCCGGCTTGCCGTCGATCCGCAAAGCATTCGCCTTTGCGCCGGCCCCGGCGTAAAAAGACAGCCAAAGGCGGTTGGAGCCGTTGGACTTGGCAGCACGGCGATCCGGGGGGAGATCGAGTCGGTCTATGACGTACTTGGGTAGTTTCCCCTGCGGCACATTGTTGTTGAGTTGGATCCACACCTTGGAGACACGCGTTCCGTCGCTCCGGCACGGGCCTAGCTCATAGTGGAGCGATCGCTCCAGGTAGTAGTCGAGCTTTGTGCCGGCGGAATTGATGACCACCAGCCCGGCGAACGGCCCTGGCTTACGGGGAAGTACGCCGCTGATGGGGGTCGCCGCCAGGCGTCGCTGTTCGGAATCCCTGCGACTCCAGATCTGGATCCTGCGCTCGTCCACCATTTGTGACAGGGCGGATAGCAGAGCAAGGGGGTCCGGGCGGGATTGGGTGATGGCCTTGCTGACGGTACTGGCGATCGCGATGAGAAATTCCTTGCGCTTCAGCGGGTCCGGGTACCGCGCATACGCTTCCCGCTCGGTGAGGTCGACCACATTGTCAGCGGTCACTCTCTCGCCGCTGGGCAGGGTGACGGGCCCGATCACCTTCAGCAGGTAGGACAGCGCGACGGGATCGGTCGCGATCGCGCCGTCCAGTTGCTCTCCAGTCTGACGTTCCCACAGTCCCAGCCAAGTCTTCGCGGCGTACGGGAAATGCGGAGAGAGGTTGGAATTGGCCATCAGAGAGACCGCACTCGGACCGTAGCGCTTAAGGAAGGCCGGGCCATGGTCGACGACTGGAACGGTGCCCCCAACCAGATGATTGTTGGAGGAGAGGCGCTCGATGCTGAGATGGCCGTCGTTGGCTTTCAGGATGCCGAACGCGCCGACCAGCCCTCCGGTTCCCCGTGCCTCGGCGTTGGTCTGGAACGCCAGAAAGTAGCGGCGCTGTCCGTGGTAGCCCAGCATCTCAGGCAGCAATGCGGCAGTGTCTTTCACGGCGGCATCGTTCGCGATGGCCAGCCACCCACGCAGTTTGTCTATTTCGCGCAGCGCTGTGGCACGGGCCTGGTCAAGCGCATCCACCCCGGTCTCGGCTGGGGTGGAGGCCAGGCCCGACCGGATCAGGTCGATGCGGCGGGCGGCGTCGCGGAGCACCGGGGTTGCCGATTCCAGACTGGCCGGGAGCGTTTCCACGTTGTCCAGGGAAAGTCCCTTGACCGAGATCAGCCCCGCCACGACGCGGTGGACATCTCTCAGCACGCCGGTCAGTCCGGCGGCAGCCTCGGCGAGTCCGCGGACGGTCGTCGCACCGTCTCCTATCGGGGAGATACGACCGATCAACGACCAGCTCTGACCGCTGGTGAGCCGGCGTGCTTCTTCGGCGTGGCGCTGCGCGTCCGCGAGTGATCCGGCTGCCCCTGCCGGGTCGCTCGCACCCAGCCGCACCAGTGCGTCTTGGGTCGCCTGGAGGTGATCTCGCACGCTCATCCCGAGGTAGGCCGACCAACCAGCGGCCAGCGTGAGACCTGCCGCGGGGCATAGAACGCCTATGGCGATGAGGCGCCGCATGCTACTTCCCGCCTGTGGTTTGGCGCTGCCGAATGGCCTTTGCCATGCCGACGGATCCTGCTAGCAGTAGAGCCGCGCCCGTCGCGGCCAGGCCCCCCACCACCGGTGCCCCGGTAGTCGGCAACTCCTCCACGTCCGCCAAGCCATAGTCGCGTGCCTGCCCGTGTTCGCGAGGGCTGATGTCGACCCGTACCGTCGAGTGCTTCCGCTGGTGCTGCACCGCCTCATGCTTCTTGTACTGCTTCTCGTCCTGATGCTGGAAGCGGGTCTGCTCCTCCTCTAGTCCTGGCGGGTACGGCTGGCTGTACGAGGCCGTCGCCGACCCGATGGTTCCCAATGCGAATCCGCTCCCGAGCATTGCTGAGAGCAAAACAGATTTGGTGATCTTCCGTGCCATTGCAGCGGCCCCCGGTGAGGTTCCTCGGCTATCCGAACATTTGATCCGAAAGTCGGCAGCATGTTCGCTATGACACCGTTATATGTGGTCGGGCGATAGGTACGTGTTTCTCTGGTTGTTTCTTACCGAATGCCCACTGATCATTCTCCGTATGTTGACAATGTGCCGTGACTGTGGCAACGAATGGGTCGGTCTTCACCGTGCGCTTCGGCGTTGTTCTATCGCTCCACTGTGGTGGGGAGAGCTGAGTCGTGGAGGCGGATGGCTGCCGCTGCCCCAAATAGTGCGATATGAGTTCAAGTCAAGATAAGGGCAGGGCTGGGTGGCCAATTCGAGAAAGATGAACACCGAGTGGACATCTTTGTGTTATCGTTCCGCTTGTTTTGCCGTAATTGCATGTTTGTCTATGTGTTCACTTTTGTTGGGTCGGGTATCTTCGCAGCGCATCGTATGGCAACGCGGTGTCCAAAAATCAATCATCGCAACGGGGGAAATCTATTGATTTCTTGTACGAGCAGCTCGGCCTCACGTGCAGGCGCCATCTGTCGCCATCTGCTGACGTGGGCCGTCGCGACAACGATGGCCTGTGGGACCGTGGGACTCTCAGGTGCAACGACATCCGTCCACGCAGCCACCGGACCAGAGAGGGATGCTGCCCACCAGCAGGTAAAGCGGGACTATGGGCCATGGCCCGACACGGAGTTCGTGAAACTCCGGGGTGCCACGGACGCGTACGAGGGCCACCTCTTTGCGGTCGCGGTCAATCATGGTGTCCCGTGGGTCTACGATCCCCGCCTGCCTGCCGGGCAGCGATGGCAAAGCCTCAGGAGAGTGCCGGGAAGCCGGGGGAACCACGTTTTCAAGATTGCCATCGGGAGCGATCAGAGCGAGTTCAATGGAAGCGGCGACGTCCAACTGCTGATCAGGGCGCGGACCGCCAGGGGTACCTTCGAAACGCGCTGCGATGTCCAGACCGCCGGAGCAACCTCATCAGATCCTGTGGCGCAGGTGCTGTTCCCGACCGACGGCCCTCTGATCAACTGCACTCGATGGGCAGCCAGCCGTAGCTCGTTGAATCAAGGCAACTGGTAGAGACATAGCTCATGAACTGCATGGATGGCGCCGATCAGTGCGTCCAGGCTAGGGACGGGGGCGCCTTGGACCAGGCCCGCCATCAGCGGGTGAGCGTAGTGGCCGAGGCCGGCCTGACAAGGCCAGCTTGGTGGCCACGCATCAGGTGGCCTTGTCAGGCCGGGTAGGTTCGTCCAGGCCTTGGGCACCAGATGTGCGACGGCGGCACACCTGGTCTCGGTGTGTCGCCGTCGTGAAAGGTACGCTCGACCGGCTCGAGTCACCGGGCTGCTCCAGCCCGTCCTAGTCAGCTCGCGGGCGGCATCCCTAGTGGGTGACCACAAACGCTGGCCGGGTCCGATCATGCGGCTTATGGCTGGCATCCAAGCGGTACGGCGTTCGCTGCGGATGCGGGCGCTTTTGTGGCGGTGGGCCTACCCGCGTGGAGTAGGTCGGTATGAAGCACAACTCCACCTTCGATGTGATCTATTGAGGAGTGCGCCGACACGTGGCAGCCTCGGCCTCATGGATGAACCGGTGGAGCAAGGGCTAGGCGAGTTCTTCGAGGAATCGTCGCAAAGGTACGAGTTCGACGTGGTTATGGGCGGCTACGACCGCCACCCTGTGAACGAGTTGTTCAACCGGATCCAGAAGACCTTCGATGGCACCGCCAGCGAACTCGAACGGGTCACTCCAGACGTCATCCGAGCCACAAAGTTCGCCGTCGTTATCCGCGGCTACCATCGCCAACAGGTGCATGACGCACTACTCGACTGCATTGTGCGATTGCAGTCACCTGCCTGAGACCCCAGCCAGGTACGGCCACGCGAATGGCTGCCCGGGGAGTGTGTTCACCCATGAGGCGCTGTGGTCTCGAGTGAAGATGGAGTGACCGACCGCGAACGTTGGTGGTCACCCCTTTGATCACGCGGCTTTATGGCGAGGGCGGCCCCACCGGTGCTGGCGTTCGCTGCGGGTGCGGGCACGTTCACGGCGTTGTGTGACGGGGTGGCGGGCGTTGACATTACTCCAGGCAGGTAGGCCTGCAGTTCACGGGCCAGGACGACGTGGTTGGGATGGTCCGAGCCGGCGATCACGAAGGTGCGCAGCGGTCCGAACTGCGGCTCGATCGGGTTGGCCCAGGAAGCGTAGGTCGGGGTGAAGCACAGTTCGACCTTGTTCTTGGCCGCCCAGGCGCGGATCGCCGGTGTCTTGTTGGCCGACAGGTTCCAGGATGACGTAGATCGGGGCGCCGTCGGGGCGTGCGGCCCGGATCGATTTCAAGGCGGCCAGCGTGTTGGCGCCGGTTCTTGCCGCGCCGGGTGATGCCCCACAAGGTGTCATCGCCAAGCGAGTAGCAGCCGTGGAAGTAGCACACGCCATGAGTACGGGTATAGGTCGCCGGCAGCCGGTCCGGCTTGCCACGCTCGGCCCATCCGGCGCCCTGGAAGGGCCGGATCGACAACGGCCCGAACTGATCGAAGGCGAAGCACCGGTTAGGGAAGCGGCTGGTCACCTCCTCGATCCGGTCCAGCTTGGCGTCGAAGTCCGGATCGGTGGAGGTCTTCCAGGTGCGAGTGCGCTGGAAGGTCACGCCGTGCTGGTGCAACAGCCGGCGCAGGTGCTCGCGCCCGATGACGACCGTCCGCTCGCTGTAGCGGATCAGGTGCTCGGCGAGCTTGCGCACGCTCCAGTGTGTAAACGGACACCCCAGCCTAGCCGGGGGCGTTTTGGCCGTCTGGATGATGACCGCGATGTCCTCATCACTGATCAGGCGAGGACGGCCTCCCGCCCACCGAGGGTCCAGCGCGGCCAGCCCCCGCTCGTTGAAGGTATGGATCACACGCGCACCGTGTCTTCATGCGCCGCGACAAGCCGTGCGATCGACGGAGCAGGTGTCCCCGATTCCGATGCCATAATGATCGGCGCACCCGGAACGAGTCATGCCTGCCCCGGCGAACGATCTGCTGCAACCAGCGTCCCTCGTCCTCACTCAACTGCCGCGCTCTGACCGGCTCCGCCATCCACGCACCTCACCCTCGACGACAACCTGCTGCGATCGAGAGTGACCGATCAGCCCGCCAACCGCGCACCCCGCGTTCTGCCTGGGTCATACCACTGCTCCCTTCATCCGGAAGCCCCTGCACCTGCGCTTGTACCTCGCACACCGACTTGATGAAACGAACTGCTGCTTGGCTTTCCATACGGCGTTGGTATGGAGATGGCAGCTATTGGGTGACCAAGTCGCGAAAGATGGACACTAAACGGACATCTTTTATGTTGCCATTCCGCTTGTTTGCCAACATTGCACGTTTGCCAATGCGTTCGCGTCTATGGGGCTGGGTATCTTCGCAGCGCATCGCACAGTAACGCGGTGTCCCGAAAAAACCAATTCTCGCAACGGGGGAAATCAATTGGTTTCTCGTATGAGCAACTCGGCCCCACGCGCCGGCGCCACCGGTCGCCATCTGCTGACGTGGGCCGTCGCGACAACGATAGCCTGTGGGGCCGTGGGACTCTCAGGTGCAACGACGTCCGCCTATGCCTCCACCGGATCGACGGTGGGCGTGGCCCACAAGCAGGTAAACCGGCAGAACGGTCCATGGCTCGACACGGCGTTCGTGCTTCTCAATAGCTCGCTTCCCAGGCTTGGCGAGGTCTTCGCCGTCTCTGCCAACAATGGCGTCCCGTGGATCTACGACCCTCGTATTACTAGTGGATCGAGATGGCGGAACCTCAGGGACCTCGTGCCAGGGAGCAGGGGCGGATACGTGCACAATATCTCCATCGCGCCTGACGGCAACGCTCCTGCTGGAGACGCCCGGATATCGATCAAGGCGCGGACCGCTGCCGGCATCTACGAGACATCCTGCGCTGTTCAGACCCTAGGCCCTCCCCTCGCCGCCGTGACCCCGCCCGGCAACTGCACCCCGTGGGCTGCCATCACTCCATGAGATCATCATCAGGGTGGGCGGTTTCTCGGCATCGTCGATGCCGAGAAACCGCCCGCTTTGATTTGATAAAGCCAGCGATTGGCTGATTCTGCTTTTATATCGCAAATATTCAAGAGCGCGCTGTGGTCTCTCGGTCTCAGCTTCTTTGCATCTCATCGTAAACATTCAGCCCTGTGCGTGATAAGTGACGGCACCCCCAGGGTGAGGTGGTCTCGTCATGAGGGGGAGTGTGCCCGTCCCGGTCGAACATGGTGAGATCGTTGAGTGTCTGGTCTGGAGGATCTTGTCGTGTGTGGAGCTGATCCTGCCGGGGCGGGTCACCGCGCTGAAGACGGAGAACGGTGAGCTGCGTGAGAGAGTCGCGCGGTTGGAGCGCTGATCTGGCGCAACAGCGTGAATTCGGGGGATGCCGTCGCCCGGGACGAGCTGCCGAGCAAGCCTTAACCGAGGGGCAAGCAGTCTGGCGTGTCAGGCGCTGTCTGGCCCGGGGGGAGTGTCGATCTGCGTGGCGCGGCATCAGGGGATCGAAGTGTCTTTGATAGCCGAGGTACCTGTGTCAGTGTCGGCTCATCGGCTCGTCGGAGCGGGTTACGCCTGCTGGACACAGGTACCTCGGCCGTGAGTCACGCCGACCGGGATCCGGTGGCATGACGCGCCTTTCGGCGGCTCAGCATGCTGCCGCCGAGCGTTGCACGATCAGTCTTCTTCCTTTTCCTTGTCTTCCTCATCATTGAAGAAGTTGCCGAGCGGCGACTTGCTCTGGTCCTGGTCCTGGTCTTGGTCCTGGTCCTGCTTGGTGCGCTGGTTCTGGTGCTGAGTGTTGTTGTTGTGGATCCAGATCCTGACCTTGTGCCTGTGGCGGTTGTAGTCGCCCCAGCCATGGCCCGTCACGAAGCCGTTGGCCATCGAGGTGACCGGGGATGCCGCGGCGGCATTGGCGGTCGAGGAGGTGGTCAGCGCGGAAAAGGCGCCGCCCGTGGCGGTGATTACGGCGAGAGCCGCGATGGTCTTGAACTTGGGCATTGAAGTTCCCCCCAAAGGTTTCGGTTGCCCCTGTTCTTAATATTTTCCGAACTGCGTGGAAAATATTGCGGATGATGACTAATGTGCCATCTGTCCATTTTATTTCCAGGGCGATTTGGATTAAACGGACTTCGTGGCACTTTACGCTATTTCGACTCTGTCATCGCCTTCCGCGAGCGTTTTGTAGGACTGGATGACTGGTTACGTCTCGCTTTCCGGTGTTGGGTGAAGCAGGACCTGGAAATGAGTAAATGCGCCCTCGATGGCGGACCGTCGAGAGCGCATGTTGGGTGACGTGGAGCTTGTGGAGTAACGGCCTCAAGCACCTCTCTGGGTGGTGCCGCGTGAAGCGGAGTGCCTGGGTTCCGCGCCGGCTCGCCACTTCGGTGAAGCGGCTGACGCCGCTGCGGGACCCAGGCACTCTGCCGCGGTTCACGACGCTCGGGATGACGTCGCGCCGTTTGGCCGTTCGATGCGCTCCTGCGGAGCGCTTGCTCGAGGCCGGCAGAAACAACCGCGAGCACCTGCTGGACGAAAGCGCGCCATGGCGGTGACGCTGATGGGTTCCTCGTCCGACCTCACTTCTAGGCGACCAGCCGACAGACTCACGTCGCGGCCGAGCGCACGATAGGCGTGTCGACGATGGAGGTTCCGGCCCTCAGCGGATCACACGCCCAGGGCCGCGACGCAGCGCCGAATCTGCCCGGGCGGAAGGGTCAGGCAGATCCGAAGCTGTTCGGCGAGCGCGGCGTCGTCCATAACGGCGCCGCCGCCGCCGTCGACGGCGTCGGCGACGACGACCTCATCCTTGCCGTCCTTCTCCTTGGCTGCCTGGAGCTGGTCCTGGTCCTGGTCCTGGTCCTGGTCCTGCCTCTCGGCCTGGTTCTGGTGCTCCTGATTGTCGTTGTGGAGCCAGACGCGGATCTTCTGCTTGTGCTTGTTGCGGTGGCGGCCGTGGCCGCCGTTGCCCCAGCCCCAACCTCCGTTGCCTCCGGCGATGAAGGTGCCGCTCGGCGTGGCGTTGGCGGGCGAGGAGGTGGTCAGCGCGACAGCGGCGCCAGCCATGGCCGTGCTGGCCGCGAGAGCCGCGATGGCAGTCTTGAACTTGGGCATTGAATTTCCCCCCAAAGGTACGGTTGCCCCTGTTCTCAATATTTTCCGGACTGGCTGGAAAATATTGCGGATGGTGAGCAATGCGCCATCCGTGCATTTTTTATTTCCGGGTGTAGTGTGACGTAAACGCACTTCGCGCCGTTTTGCATTTCTCTGACGGTATCGTCGCCCTCTTTGGGGGTTGTGCGAAATAGGAGGATTTGTTTCGTCTTGCTCCCAGATGGGCGGAAGAAATGACGGCAGGAAATGAATAAATGCACCCTCGGCAGCGGACTGTCGAGAGCGCATGTTGGTGACGTGGATCCTGTGGAGATGAGTCCTCGAGCTTCTCTCGGTTGGCGCTGGTGAAGCGGAGTGCCTGGGTTCCGCGTCGGCTCACCGCTTCGGTGAAGCGGGTGACGCCGCTGCGGGACGCAGGCACTCCGCCGCGGTTCACGACGAGCGGGATGAGGTCGCATGCGCCACTCGACCGTTCGACGCGCTCCTCCAGGGCGCTTCCTGCTAAGGGACGGTCACGGCGTGAGCGGGGCCGGCGGGTACACGGGCGTGACGGGCCTGACGGGCCTCATGACCTTCTCGATCTTCTCGTCCTTTTCCTTAGCCTGGAGCTGGTCCTGGTCCTGGTCCTGGTCCTGGTCCTGCCTCAAGGCCTGGTTCTGGTGCTGGCTGTTGTTGTTGTGGATCCAGATGCGGACCTTCTGCTTGTTGTGGTGGCGGCTGCGGTTCTTGTGGCCCCAGCCCCAACCTCCATGGCCTCCGGCGATGACGGTGCCGTTCGGCGTGGCGTTGGCGGTCGTGGAGGTGGTCAGCGCGGCAACGGCGCCGGTCATGGCCGTGCTGGCTGCGAGAGCCGCGATGGCAGTCTTGAACTTGGGCATTGAAGTTCCCCCCAAAGGTTTCGGTTGCCCCTGTTCTCGATATTTTCCGGACTGCGTGGAAAATATCGCGGATGGCGACTAATGCGCCATCCGTGCATTTTTATTTCCAGAGCTAGTGTCGGGTAAACGGGCTTCGTGGTGCTTTGCTCTACTCTAACGCTATCATTGCTCTTATTAGGCATTTATGAATTGAATTGGCATGGTTTGTCCGTATTGCACCCCTGATGTAGCGAAGTGAGTCGCTGTTGGGGCGCGCAATGCGCCTTCTACGGCGAATGCGGCGAGAGCGCCTGTCGTTGAGTCGTACGATTCCTTGGATTATCGGGGCGTGGGCTTGGTGCCGATGTCGCCCGTGCGATCGGCTGCAGATGTGGCGATCCTCGATGGAAGGGCGCCGCGGCGGTGGTCGTGCGCTGCGGTGTCGATGTGGAGCATGGCGATGGTAAAGCCCGATTTGCCGCAGACTCCATTGAGGAAGAGCCGTGCGCGGTGCTGGTCCGTGCAGCGGCAATGCATGCTTCCTCCCGCTGAACGGCTGGCTCACGATTGGATGTGCGAGTCCTCGGGATGGTTGGGGCGGAGTTGTTGCCGACGGGCCCAGGCGTCCAGCCTTTTGATCGCGTCATGATCAGGACTGCCGTACGGTGCGGTGAGCAGCACAATGGCTTGTTCCTGATCGTCGATGCTGGTCAGGGCCTGCCAATCGAGGCTGAACTCTCCGACGACGGGATGGCGGAGGCGGCTGCGGCCGAAGGTGTGCACGGTCACCAGATGGCCGACCCACCAGGTGCGGAAGTCCTCATCCCGTACGGACAGTTCCCCCACGAGATCTTGCAGCCGAGGCTGATCGGGGTAGGCTCCCGCGGCCATGCGCAAGCTGGAGACCGCCTCTTGCGCGCGGTCGCGCCAATCGGCCTGCAGAGATCGGACGTGGTCGTCAAGGAAGATCATGCGCACGTAATTGCGGTGGGCCGGCCTCATGGCGGCCAGGTCGCCCAGCAGGGCGGTGCCCAGCCGGTTCCAGGCCAGGATGTCCAGGTAGCGGCCGAGCACCAGGGCGGGAGTGTCGACAAGGTTGGCCAGCAGCCGGGCCGTCTGCGGCGTGATGCGCTGATCGGCCTCGCCAGGCTGCTCCAGCGTCTGGGGGTAGGCCAGCTGATACAAGTGCCGTTGCTGATCGTCGTTCAGGCGGAGCGCGCGGCCGATCGCATTCAGGACCGACCGGGAGGCGGTGCGCACCCGGCCCTGTTCCAGGCGGGTGTAGTAGTCGGTGCTGATCCCGGCCAGCTGGGCCACTTCTTCCCGACGCAGGCCTGGCACGCGTCGGGGGTACGGCGGCTCGGGCAGGCCATGCTCGGCTGCGGTGACGGCGGCGCGCCGGGCGATGAGGAAATCGGCCAGCGGTCCTCTGGCAGAGGCAACCTTAATGCTGTCCATATCCGTCGATCGTGGCACCGGCGTGGAGAAATTTCCTGGGAACAGTGTTCCTAGGAATAGCCGATCCTTCCAGCTCGGCAGCGTGATATGTGAGGGTTGTTTCGGGAGGGAAGAGCCGATCTTACGGTACTTGAGGGGGGCCGTGAGGCCGCCTTCCCTCCTTTGCGCCGGGCCGGAACGGGGTTCTCGACGATTGAGACTGAAGCAGAGTGCCTGCGTATCCGCGTAGCCCGTCGCTTCGTCGGAGTGGGTGATGTCACTGCGGGACGCAGACACTCAGCTGCAGGTCTCATGTCGCCCGGAATATGGTCGCAAGACCCCACATTGGACCACTCGGCGCACTATGCGCTCGTTCTAAGGGCTGCCGGTCAGCGGGCCACCCGCGAACTCGTCCTGATCCTGATCCTGCTCTTCGTCGTGACGGGCAGCCTGATCCTGGCTCTGCTGGTTGTTGTTGTGGATATGGATGTGGATCTTCAGTCGATAGCGACCGTGGCGGATCCATCCCTTCCACCCGCAGTGCTTGCCGCAGTGGGCGAAGGCGGTGGAGGTGGTGGCGGCGGACAAGGTCGTCGCGCCGGCGGCCGACTTGGTGGTCAGCGCACCCAGGCTGACGACGGAGCCGGTCATGGCGGTGCTGAGAGCGAGGCCTGCGACGACGGTCTTGAACTTGGGCATTGGAATCCCCCCAAAGGTTCGGTTGCCCTGTTCTTGACGTTTTCCGATTAGCGGGAAACGCAGTGGATGGCTGGCTATTGCGTCATCCGTGCTCATTTTTGTTTCCGGGCACTAATGGTGAGTAAACGAGCCTCGTGATGTTTTGCTGCTCACTAGCACTATCGTTGCTATTATTGGGAGTTCGTCACGTAGATTGAGGTGATTAGCCCCTTTCGTGCGGCGGCCGCTTCGTCTACTCGGTGGAGCGGACACGTGAATGCGCCCTCGGCGGCGAATTGCCGAGGGCGCATATCTTGTGATCCGGTGGCTTCGAGCGCTCGGTGGGCGTCTTCGCAGGGCCGTCACCGCTCGCTCGGGACCTTCCTGCTGACAGCTCCAGGGGTCACTGCCTGGAGCTGTCAGTCCTCTTCATCGTTGAGGAAGTTGAACGGGAATTTGCCCTGGTCCTGGTCCTGGTCCTGCTTCTGGCTCTGCTTCTCAGCCTGCTGCTGGCTCTGCTGGTTGTTGTTGTGGATGTGGATCTTGATTCTCTGCTTGTGGTGGCTGTGGTTGCGGTGGCGCCAACCGCCCCATCCGCTCTTCCATCCGCCGCCCCATCCCCAGCCGCAGTTCTTGCGGCAGCCGGCGAGGAAGCCGGCCGAGGTGGCGGCGGAGGCGGTCGTCGCGCTGGCGGCCGAGGATGTGGTCAGCGCTCCCATGCTGACGGCGCCACCGGTCGCTGCTGTGCTGATTGCCAGCCCTGCGACGATTGTCTTGAACGTGGGCATTGAGTTCCCCCCCAAGGATCGATTGCCCTGGTTCCTGACATTTTCTCGATGCTCGGAAAATGTCGTGGATGGCGACAATGCGTCATCTGCCCCTTTGATGTCCGGTGCGAAGGTGTCGCAAACAGGCGTCGAAGCGTTTTGCAATACACGAACACTCTCATTGCTCTCATTAAACATATATGAAATGAAATGAGCGGATTTGTCCGTTTTCTGCGCGAGGTGGCCGCCGAGCGCGAGCACGTACCCCGTCGCCCGAATATGTGACGATATGCCAGAAATGTCCGAAATGTTCCTGTGTGGTGTTGCGGCATGGCTATCGTGGAGTTAACGACGCGCAGCGTGGGAGTGAACGACTAGGAGGAGGCATGGCAGCAGAGCCGATCCCGCACTGGCCAGGACGCATGCTGGGCTCAGTGCACGTCAGGTCCACCCCTGAGGGGCCCGCCGAGCAGGCGGTGTTCGTACATGGACTGGCCGGCTCGGCCACCAACTGGACCGACCTCATGGACGAGCTCAAGGACACGGTCACCGGACACGCCCTCGACCTGCCGGGCGCGGGATACTCACCAGCGCCGGCCGACGGCGACTACACGGTCGCAGCGCAGGCCAGGGCAGTCATCGGCCTGATGGAGGAGACGGGCCCGGCCCACCTGTTCGGCAATTCCATGGGCGGCGCGATCGCCGTCAAGGTCGCCGCCACCCGCCCCGATCTGGTCCGCTCGCTCACTCTCATCTCGCCCGCCCTCCCGGACCTGCTCCCCAGGTACGGCCCCATCCGCGTGGCCGCCGCCGCGATACCCATGCTGGGCGAGTGGGTGGCGGGCAGGATGCGTCTGGTCCCGGCCGAGCAGCGGGTCAACGCCACCGTGTCCATGGTCTGGGCCGACGTGAACGCCGTCCATCCGGTACGCCTGCGCGACGCGATCAACGAGCTCCGCAGGCGCGACGACCTCCCGTACGCCGGCCAGGCGATGATCGGCGCGGCCCGGGGCATCGTGGCCGAATACTTCCGCCGCGGCGACGACAACCTCTGGCGCCAGGCGGCCAAGGTCCAGGCGCCGACGCTGATCATGCACGGCCGGCACGACCGCCTCGTCCGCCCGGCCATGGCGGCGAAGGCGCTGCGCACGTTCCCCAGAGTCAGGCTCGTGCTGCTGCCCACGGCCGGCCACGTGGCGCAGATGGAGATCCCCCAGGTCGTGGCGGCCGAAGCACGCCGTCTGATCAGTGAGACTCGATTGGGGAATGCCCCACTGCCCAGCTAGGTTTCACAGTGAGATAAGACCCCCTGAAACGGGAGCGTAGAAAGTGTCGTTGCCACCGCTGGTCGAGCCGGCCGCAGAGCTGACCGTCGACGAAGTGCGCCGCTACTCGCGCCACCTGATCATTCCCGATGTGGGCATGGCGGGGCAGAAGCGGCTGAAGAACGCCAAGGTGCTGTGTGTGGGCGCCGGGGGCCTGGGCTCGCCCGCGCTGATGTACCTCGCGGCGGCGGGCGTCGGCACCCTCGGCATCATCGACTTCGACGTGGTCGATGAGTCCAACCTGCAGCGTCAGATCATCCACGGCCAGTCCGACGTGGGCAGGCTCAAGGCCGAGAGCGCCGCGGCGTCGGTCCGCGAGATCAACCCGTACGTCGACGTCGTCATCCACAACACGGCGCTGACCACCGAGAACGTCATGGAGATCTTCTCGGGCTACGACCTCATCGTCGACGGCACCGACAACTTCGCCACCCGCTACATGGTGAACGACGCCGCGGTGCTGCTCGGCAAGCCGTACGTCTGGGGCTCGATCTACCGCTTCGACGGCCAGGCGAGCGTCTTCTGGGCCGAGCACGGCCCCTGCTACCGCTGCCTCTACCCGGAGCCCCCGCCTCCCGGCATGGTGCCGTCGTGCGCCGAGGGCGGCGTGCTCGGCGTGCTGTGCGCGTCGATCGGCTCCATCCAGGTCAACGAGGCCATCAAGCTGCTGACCGGCATCGGCGACCCGCTGGTCGGCCGGCTGATGATCTACGACGCCCTGGAGATGAAGTACCGCGACGTCAAGGTCCGCAAGGACCCCGAGTGCGTGCTGTGCGGCAAGAACCCCACGGTCACCGAGCTGCTCGAGGACTACGAGGCCTTCTGCGGCGCGATCTCCGACGAGGCCGCCGAGGCCGCC
Source organism: Nonomuraea sp. SYSU D8015 (assembly GCF_008065375.1). GTDB lineage: Bacteria > Actinomycetota > Actinomycetes > Streptosporangiales > Streptosporangiaceae > Nonomuraea. Next base: position 48,707 of record NZ_VJYI01000008.1, on the reverse strand, counting down.
AGCGGCTCCACGATCACCGCGCTGGAGCTCAAGGAGATGCAGGACCGCGGCGACAACATCTTCCTCGTCGACGTCCGCGAGCCGAACGAGTACGAGATCGTCTCGATCCCCGGCGCCACGCTGATCCCGAAGGGTGAGTTCCTCAACGGCTCGGCCCTGGAGAAGCTGCCGCAGGACAAGCGCATCGTGCTCCACTGCAAGTCGGGCGCGCGCTCGGCGGAGGCCCTCGCCGTCGTCAAGAACGCCGGGTTCTCCGACGCCGTCCACGTCGGCGGCGGCGTGCTGAGCTGGGTCAAGACCGTCGACCCGAGCTTGCCCAGCTATTAAGGGGTTTCCGCCGGGACGCCCCGGTTAAGGTCGATGGCGTGAACTCCGCCCGCCCCTGGCCGACCCTGGTGGTGGCCTCCGTGCTGACGCTGATCTGCGCGGTGGCCGCCGGGGTGGCCGGGAGCGCGGCGGGCACGGAGCTCACCCGCGGCCCGAGCACCGCCGAGCTGAACGCCGCGGCCAAGCGGGAGGTCGCCGAGCGCTGGCGCACCTGGCCGGCGGGACGTATCTTCCCCGCCACATTGCCGTACTCCGCCGAGCAGGGCGGGCAGGAACGCGCCACCAGGATCGGCATCTCGCCGCACATCTCCTGCGACTCCGTGGACGCCAGGGCGGCCAGGGCGCTGCGCAAGGCCGGCTGCCGTGCCCTGCTGCGCGCCACCTACACCGACGCGCTGCGCGGCGTGCTCGTCACCATCGGCGTGGCGGCTTTGCCCGACGAGCTGCGTGCCGCACGCGCCAAGTCCGGCTTCGCCGACAACGGCAAGCCCGTGCCCGGGCTTCGGCCGCTGGCCTTCCGCGACACGATCGCCTACCGCTTCACCCCTTCCGTCCGCCAGACCGGATCGGTACGCCAGGCGGGCCCGTACCTCGTGCTGACCACGGCCGGCGAGGTGGACGGGCGGCCGGGGAGCGCGGTCGGCGAGCCGCGGCCGAGCATCTTCGCCTTCGCCGCGGAGATATCCGAGCACGTTCTGACCGAGCTGAGCATGCCGAAGATGCCCGATTGCGCCGCCGAGGAATGGCAGTGCTGACCCAGGGCACCTCGGCCGTGGTGCTGAGACGCGCGATGGCGGTGGCGACGGCGGGGGCGTTGCTGTTCACGGCCCCGCCCGCGCAGGCCGACGACGTACGCGGCGGCCAGGAGCAGGTGATCAAGACGCTGCGGCTGACGCAGGCGTGGCGGGTCAGCAAGGGCGCCGGGGTGACCGTGGCGGTGCTCGACTCCGGCGTCGACCCGCACCATCGCGACCTGGTGGGCTCGGTGCGGGTCGGCAAGGATTTCACCGAGGGCGCGAACCCGCCGGGAGTGCCTCCCAGCAGGTTGCACGGCACGTACATGGCCTCGTTGATCGCGGGGCACGGGCACGGCCGCGAAGGAAAACAGGGGATCATCGGCGTCGCGCCCGAAGCGGACGTACTGTCAGTAAGGGTCATCCTTGAGGACGAGGAGCCGGGCTTCCGGGAGTTCAACTCGGCCGAGCGCTTCGAGGACGTGGTGGCCCGGGGCATCAGATACGCAGTGGACGAGGGAGCAGACGTGATCAACATGTCGATCTCCAAAGAGCTGGCGACCAGGGAGGAGCGGGCGGCCATCCGCTACGCGATCTCCAAGGGCGTCGTGCTCGTGGCCGCCGCCGGCAACGACGGCGACCGGAAGGTCGACGGCGATTTCGCGCCCTACTCCTACCCGGCCGCGTTCCCCGGGGTCGTCTCCGTGGGGGCGACGGACCGGCGGCTGCGGCGGGCCACGTTCTCCAACTGGAACTCCTCCGTCCAGGTGGCCGCGCCCGGCGTGGACATCATGGGCGCGGGTCCGGGCGACGAGTACTGGGTGGGGAGGGGGACCTCGCAGGCGACCGCGCTCGTGTCCGGCGTCGCTGCCCTCATAAAGGCGAAATATCCAGGCATGTCGCCTCCGGTCCTCGCGCAGGCCCTGACCGCCAGCGCCACGGACCGCCCGCCGGGCGGTTACGACACGGCCACCGGCTTCGGCGTCGTGAACGCCGCCAGGGCCCTGGCCGAGGCCGACCGGCTGGCCGGGCACACCGAGACCGCCACGGGCCCCGACGTCCAGGATCCCGCCAAGCCGCTGGCCGGCGGGCGGGCCGGCCCGATCAAGGTCATCGTCAGGGACGACGAGCGCGTCACGGCCTACGCGGCCATCGCCGCGGCGGCCGCCGCGGGCGCGATCGCGTCCCTGAGCGTCATATTCATCCTGGTCAGGCGCGTACGCCGGGCGCACAGCGCGCAAGACGCATGATCTGCCCTCTTAGGGGGACGAAATAGACACAATGCGAATTTGGGAACGAGGCGGTGGTGAAGGCACGTAGGTCAACCGCAGGGCTGCCGCGCGCCGGAGAAGCCACGCCGGACCGGAGAAACCCGCTCGGCACCGCCACCGGCCGCCGATCCCGGGTGCGCAGCTGGCCGGCCGCGGGCTCCCGCAGGCACTCGGCCGCCGTCATGCAGCGTGCCGAGCTGGAGGCGCTCCGGCAGGGCATGCGTTACCGGCGCGTCTTCGTGGCGCTGCTCGGCGTCATCGTCGCCATGTCGGCCGCCGTCGTGCTGCTCGGCACCATCGGGCTGCTCAACGAGACCCGGTCGCGCCCGCTGACCCCGGCGGAGCAGAACAAGTACAAACAGGAGGAGATCGCCAGGCGCTGGCAGGCGTGGCCGGCGACGGGAGTCTTCCCCGAAGAGGTCAAATACTTCGGGCTCGACCGGGCCCAGCAGTACGCCAGGCGCGTCGGCATCGCCCCCGAGACCGAATGCGGCAAGGGCGTGGACGCCTCCGTGGCCGGCGTGCTGGATAACCACGGGTGCGTCACCATGCTGCGGGCAACGTACATCGACCAGACGGCGTCGTTCGTCTTCACGGTCGGCGTGGCGGTGCTCAAGGACGAGGCGTCCAGGGTGTCGGCGACCGAGGAGCTCACCCAGGACGACCGCGTGGGCGTGCTGCCCGTGGCCTTCCCCGGCACGGTGAGCGAGCGCTTCGGGCCCGACCAGCGGCAGCGTACGAGCTGGGTGGGCGCGGGGCCGTACATCGTCTTCTCGACGGCGGGCTACGCCGACGGGCGCACCAGGGCCTCGATCCCGCCCGAGGAGATCCTCCACCCGGAGCTCTGGCCGGCCGCCAAGTCGATCGGCAACCAGATCGCCTACTTCCTCGCGGACCCCCCGAAGGTGCCGCCCTGCACTCAGGGGAACGTGTGCTGACCGCCGTGCGCGCGCTCGCGGCCGCGCTGCTCTTCTTCACGGGCACGAGCGCCGACCCGGTGCGGGAGCAGCAGCAGTGGGTGCTCGACGCGCTCAACGTCGAGCAGGCGTGGACGCTGACCAAGGGCGCGGGCGTCACCGTCGCCGTCGTCGACAGCGGCGTGGACACCGGGGTCAAGGAACTGAAGGGACGCGTGAGCACGGGTCCGGACATGACCTCGGGCACGATCACCCGCGACGTGCCGCCCGGCAAGCACGGCACCGCCATGGCGGGCCTGATCGCGGGGTCGGGCGAGGACGAGGGGCTGATCGGCGTCGCGCCGGAGGCCCGCATCCTGTCGCTGCCCATGGCCACCGACGACACCCCCGTGGCCGGCGCCATCCCTCCCATGGAGGACCAGGAGACAGCCTCGGAGAGCCCGCTGGCCCGCGCCCTGCGGTACGCGGCCAACCACGGCGCCAAGGTCGTCAGCATGTCGATCGGCTCGTACGGGCCGGACAAGTCGGAGCGGGAGGCGGTGTCGTACGCGCTGGGCAAGGGCGTCGTGCTGGTCGCCGCCGTCGGCAACGACGGCCTGACCGACTACGCCAAGGAGAACCGGACCTCGTACTGGAGCTTCCCGGCCGGCTACCCCGGGGTCATCGGCGTGGCCGCCACCGACAAGCAGGGCAGGCGGGCCGCGTTCAGCAGCGACAACCTGTCGGTGTTGGTGGCCGCGCCCGGCGTGGGCGTGCCCGTGGTCAAGCTCAAAAGCGGCTACGAGCTGTCGGAGGGCACCAGCTCGGCGGCCGCCCTCGTGGCCGGCGTGGCCGCGCTCATCAAGTCCCGCTACCCGAACCTGCCGCCCGAGCAGGTCGGCCAGGCGCTCGCGGCCAGCGCCCGCGGCCGGCCCGCCACCGGATACGACGACCAGACCGGCTTCGGGGTGGTCGACGCCGCCGCCGCGCTCAACGCCGCCGAGCGGCTGACCGGCGTGCAGCGCGCCGCTCCCGTACCCGGCAAGGCGCACTTCGGCCAGGGCGAGGACTCGCCCGTGCCGTCGCGTCCCGGCCCCGATCCGCTGCGCATGTGGTTGTACGGGGGCGGGGTGCTGGTGGCGCTCGTCACGTTCTGCGGCGCCATCGTCGTGCTCAATCAACGCAAAGAGTGAGAGATCCGCTATGGTCCCCCGTCATGGGATACGAGCTGCGGGTGGTGCGTGAGTCGCCGCTCGCCCTCGCGGAGTTGGCGAGGGCCATCGCGCCGGCCGGTTTCGAGCTGCGCGGATCTGACGAGATCGTGACCGGCCACGGGGGCTGCGTGCACCCGGTGGCACGCTGGGACGGCCTGCTGGTGGGCGAGCCCGGCTCCGACTGGCAGGTCGCGCAACTGCTGAGGTTGTCCGCCGCGCTCGGCGGCCGGCTCGTGGGCGAGGACGGCGAGGTGTACACGCTGCGCGACGGCGTCATCGAGGTCGAGGCAGGCGACGGCGTGATCGAGATCGGCAAGCTCGACGAGATCCTCGACGTGGGCCCGGCGGCATGGACCCCCTGAACCCTTTCGCCGAGAAGGTGCTCGACCTCGTCGAGCGCATCCCGCCCGGCAAGGTCATGGCGTACGGGGACATCGCCGAATACCTCGGCGAAGGCGGCCCGCGCCAGGTCGGCAAGGTGATGTCCACGTGGGGCGGCGGCGTGCCCTGGTGGCGCGTGGTCCACGCGGACGGCAGCGGCGCCGCCCCCGACCACCTGCGAGAGTGCCTGGCGCACTGGCGCGAGGAGGACACTCCGCTGCGCGGTGAGCGCGTCGACATGCGCCTGGCCCGCTGGGACGGACGCCCGGCGGAACATGAACGATCTTCAGCGGATTTTCAGTAACCCATCTGACCTGCACTTTCGCCGAACGGGCGATTCTGTGCCATGTGACTCCCATTACCATGGGCAGAACACTGATGGCGGCCCGAAAGGCGGTGCCTCCCTTATGGCCACCGGCGTTCCAGCCCAGAGCCAGGGCGGTGATTCGCTCGCCGACCGCCTCAAGGCTGTCCAGGATCTCTGTGATCGTGGTGAGCCTCTAGAAGCGGTCATGCGAGCGGTCGGCCCCGGCGGACGCGACGCGGCGTTCGACACGGAGTTGCTCAGCGGTCCCCTCGGGGGCCGGATGGAGCTCGCGGTCAAACGCGGTCCCGCGCGGCGGCGCGAGATGCTCGCGCTCGTCCGGCCCTACCTCGCGGGCGTGGACCCCAGCGTCAAGCGCGACCTGCCGGTCGCCCGGCGCGTCCTCTGCCACCTGATCGAAAACCGTCCCGACGACGAGCTCGTCGAGGGCGAGACGCTCGCCAAGGTCGTGGCCGCGGCGGCGGAGCCGTCCAAGCGCATCCGCAAGGGCCTGCGCTGGTACGCCGACCTGCCCTTCCAGGACGAGCTGCCGTCCGGCCTCTATCGCCTGCGGCGCGCCGACCTGGTGCCGGTGACCCACATCGACGACATCACCTGGGTCGACGGCAAGCTGCGCGTCACCGGCTTCGCCTACCTCGCGGGCCTGTCGGTCCGCAGCCGCAGATTCAACTGGGCGACCGTGGTGCTGCGCGGGCCGCGCTGGCTGCCGCCCATCCGCATGCGCACGCGCCGGGTCTACGAGCCCGAGGCCACCCACGGGGCGCGCGAGCCCGGCTGCAACTACGACTGGTCCGGCTTCACCGCCGAGCTGAGCCCGTGGCCGCTGCGCTGGCGCGGCGCCGTGCGCGGCGTGGTCTCCGCCGTGCGCCGCCGCATGCGGCACCGGCCGTCGGTGCCCGACACCACGACGTGGCGGGCTGAGATCGTGTTCTGGAGCCGTGGCGCGCGGGCCACCGGCCTGCTGCGCGGCTCCTCGCTCGGCCGTCCCGAGCGTCCGGCCGGGCTCAAGCTCAAGCCCGGCTGGTGGGTCCGGCCGGTCTGGACGTCCGACCGCGCGCTGCAGGTCGTGCTCCAGCCCAACCGGGCCGAGCTGACCGGCGTGACCCTCGACGGCGAGCGCCTCGAGCTAAAGATCTTCCTGCCCGGCCGCACGGTCACCAAGGGCCACGCCAGGCTGGGCGGCCACCGCATCGCCGCCGACTTCACGCCCGCGGGCGGCGGCACCGAGGTCGTGGTCGGCCTCGCCGTGCCCGCCCTGCTGCAGGAGAAGGACGGGCGGCGGCTCTGGGTCGAGCCCAAGGGCGACCCGGCGGCCTCGGTCATGCTGGCCGACCTCGTGGAGACCCGCACGGTCGTGGGCGACCGCGAGATCACCGTGCTGGGCGACCGCCGCGACCGCGTCGTGGTCTCGGCCCACCGCATCCGTCCGGTGATCACTTCGGCGGTCTGGGAGGGCTCCTCGCTCCTCCTGCGCGGCCACTACCCGGACGCGCCGGGCCCCCGCAACCTCACGCTGCGCCACCGCTCCGGGCTGTCCTACCAGCTTCCGATGGAGCGCTCCGGCGAGGACTTCTCCGTACGCGTCGAGCCCGCGTCCATGGACCGCTTCGGCGAGCCGGTGCCGCTCGCGTCGGGCACCTGGAACATGTCGCTCCGCCACCCGTCCGGTGAGATCGTCCCGCTGCGCATGGACCACGCCGCCCTGCCGGGGCTGGACGAGGATCCGCGGACGTTCGAGGGCCGCACCTACCGGATGATCTCCACTCGGTTCGACGTACCGGTCGTGACGGTCGAGGAGGCCCGCCCGGCGGACGAGCGCGGCGTCGCGGGCACCCACGTCCTGCGCCGAGTCTTCTACCCGGCCCAGCGCACCGAGCCGCTCACGGACGCCACCGTCTACGTCGTCAACGACGGGCGGCTCTACGCCGACAGCGTCCGCTCCATCTACGAGGAGCGGCTGCGGCGGGGCGACGACCGCGAGCACATCTGGATCGTCAAGGACGGCGCCTTCGTGCCGCCCGGCCCGGCGACCGTCGTGCGCGCCGGCAGCCGCGAGCACCACGCCGCGCTGGCCAGGTCCCGCTACATCGTCACGAACTCGTTCCTGCCCACCTGGTTCCGCGCCCGCGAGGACCAGACGGTGCTGCAGACCTGGCACGGCACCCCGGCCAAGCACATCGGCAACGACCAGCCCCACATGAACCGCGACCCCAAGCCGCCGATCTGGCACCGCCAGGCGGCCGAGGTGCGCGGCTGGGACCTGCTGCTGTCGCAGTCGCCGTGGGCGACGCCGGTGCTGCGCAAGGCGTTCGGCTACAAGGGCGAGATCCTGGAGAGCGGGCTGCCCCGCAACGACGTGCTCAACTCGCCGGACCGCGACGAGCTGGCGGCCGCGGTGCGCGAGCGGCTCGGGCTGGCGGAGGGCAAGCGGGTGGTCCTGTACGCGCCGACGTGGCGCGACTACGACCGCAAGAACGCCATGGTGAAGCTGGACCTGGCCAAGGCGCGGGAGGCGCTGGGCGCCGATCACGAGATCCTGGTCCGCGCCCACCCCATGCAGGCAATCCCGGCCGTTCCCGACATCGCCCACGACGTCACCACTTATCCCGACATGGCCGACCTGCTGCTGGTCACCGACGTCCTGGTGACGGACTACTCGTCGGTCATGTTCGACTTCGCCTGCACCGGCCGCCCGATCGTGATCTACGGCTACGACCTGGCGAAATACTCGTCGAAGCGAGGTCTGTACTTTGATCTGGCCGAGCAGGCGCCGGGCCCGGTGCTGTCGACGTCGGCCGAGGTGATCGACGCACTCCGCTCGATCGACTCGGTCGCGGCCGCCCACGCCGACCGCTACGACGCCTTCCGCGCCACCTTCGCCCCGCGCGACGATGGGAAGGCTACGGCTCGCGTTGTGGATCAGCTGTTCTCTTGAGAAAGGCCCATATTTTACGGTCGCCCAAGGTCACCGCACGCGCCGTAGGGGGTTGCCGTCTGTCATGGCCGGTCGTGAAGGCCCACGGGTTGCTCGTCGTGACGGAGCGCCTTCTTGACCGGCCCCGTGGTCAGAGTTCGAGGCCTGGGATGTCGCGGAGGAGGATCTGGCGGGTGGGATCGAACGGCGTGGTGCTGTCGGCCTCCAGCTGACGATCGAGCAGCACATGCAGCAGCGCCGACAGCGTCGTGCCGCAGACGATCTCCCCGTCGTCCACCAACCGGCGGATCCCGGACAACGGGAGCCATTCGACCTGCTCAGCCTCCCACCCATCCGATGGCGGCCCGATGTACGTGGCCGACTCCCCGCGATACACGTAATGGAGGCTGTCCGAGATCCCGTTGGACGGCTGGACGGCGAGGAGCGGGCGCAGGGGCCCGGGACGCCAGCCGGTCTCCTCCTCCACCTCCCGCGCCGCGGCCGCCTGAGGCATCTCGCCTTCCTCGACCCCTCCCATCGGGATCTCCCAGCCCCAGCTGTCGGTGATGAAGCGGTGCCGCCGGATCAACAGGACCCGGTCGCGCCCGTCGGTGACGACGGCCCCCGCACCGGGCGCCGTGCGGATGAGCCGGTGATCCAGGTGCCGCCCGTCCGGCAGTTCCACATCCGCCACCCGGACGTCCAGCCACGCATCGGCGTACAGGGTCTTCTCGGAGTGGACCTCCCAGCGCATGACTCCAAGTTACAAGCCGGCACGCTCCGTGCGCACCTCACTTACGCAGGTCGACCTCCAGGGCGAGCGGCGACAGCCGGATGTCGTACACACGGAAGGAGGTCTGCGCGATGAACGCCTCGAAATCGCCCTTCGTGTACGCCCGCCGCGGCAGGAACGACCGCAGCGCGAACTTGGTGAACAGCTTGGAGAGCCCGCCCATCCCCATCCGTGCGACGTCGTCCTCGACGGCCTGCTTGGTCACGTCCCGCCGCAGGTCGACGATGAGCGCGCCGCCACCCGGCCGCAGCACCCGGTGCATCTCGCGCAGCGCGCCGACGGGGTCGGAGAAGTTCTTGAAGGCGGCGCAGCAGACGACGAAGTCGAAGCTCTCGTCCTCGAACGGCATCGCCGAGGCGTTCCCGAGCCGGAAGTCCACCGCGGCTCCCGCCTCGGCGGCCTTGGCGCGCGCGATCTGGACGAAGGTCTCGCTGATGTCGAGCCCCGTGACCGTGTAGTCGCCGGTCCTGGCGAGCGCGATGGACAGGTAGCCGGGCCCTGGGGCCACCTCCAGGATCGTGCTGCCTTTCGCGGCATGCTCCCGGACCACGGCGACCTGCTCCTCCCAGCGGTCCGGGGACTTGCCGTTGCTCGCGGCGTACCAGCGCGCGATCGCGCCTTCCATGCCGATGCCCTTGTATCCCTTGTCAGTCTTGGCCATACGAACACGATATATCGCGTCACGCCACAGTCAAGATATATCGTGCTTTGTCCGGAAGTGGCCGCGCGGCGTGTCGTCGGATAGCGCGGCATTTGCCCCGGTACGGTAAGCGGACCGGGCAAGTCGGCACGATCTACCCCTGTGGTCTGGTGGAATCTAGTGCTGTGAGTGGTCAGACCTGGCGGTTGGTACGGCGCGGCAACGGCGGCCCTGTTGTGCCCCCTGTGCTCGACGAGCACCAGCGTGCCGTGGTCGAACACCAGAGCGGTCCCCTCCTCGTCCTCGCAGGTCCGGGCACCGGCAAGACCACCACGATCGTGGAGAGCGTCGTCGACCGCATCGAGCGGCGCGGACTGGACCCCGAACGCGTGCTCATCCTCACCTTCAGCCGCAAGGCCGCCGAGGAGCTGCGCCAGCGCGTCACCGCCCGCCTGCGCCGCACCACCCGCACCCCGCTCGCCCTGACCTTCCACTCCTACGCGTACGCCCTCCTGCGCCGCGAGTCGATCCTCGAGGGCAAGGCCCCGCCGCGCCTGCTCACGGGCCCTGAGCAGCTGCTGGAGATCCGTCGGCTGCTCCACGGCGAGCTGGAGAACGGCGCACTCGACTGGCCGGCGTCGCTGCGCGAGCCGCTCAAGACCCGCGGTTTCGCCGAGGAGCTGCGGGACTTCCTGTCCAGGGCCAACGAGCGTGGCCTCGACGGCGAGCGGCTGGTCGAGCTGGGCCGGCGGCACGGCAGGAGCGACTGGGTGGCCGCCGGCCGGTTCGCCGAGCGCTACCAGGACCGGTTCGACCTCGACCCGGAGGAGACCTACGACTACGCCGAGCTGATCAGGGCCGCCTCGGCGCTGCTGGCCAGGCCGGAGGTCCTGGAGCGGGAGCGGGCGGCGCACGAGGTGGTGTTCGTGGACGAATACCAGGACACCGACCCGGCGCAGGAGTTGCTGCTGGCCCGGCTCGCGGGCGACGGGCGCGACCTGGTGGCGGTGGGCGACCCCGACCAGTCGATCTACGGGTTCAGGGGCGCCGACGTCCAGGGGATCATGCAGTTCCCCCAGCGGTTCAGGACTCGCGACGGCCGCGACGCGCCGGTGCTGGCGCTGCGCGTGTGCCGCAGGAGCGGAAGCGGCCTGCTCGAGGCCTCCCGCCGCGTCGCCGCCAAGCTGCCCGTGGCCCCCGGCTTCGACCACCGGCACGACCACCGCGACCTGGTGCCGCTGCCGGACACCCCGGAGGGCAGCGTACGCGTGCTGCTGGCCGACAGCACCAGCCAGGAGGCGGCGATCGTGGCCGACACGCTGCGGCGCGCCCACCTGATCGACGGCGTGCCGTGGCACCGGATGGCGGTGCTGGTGCGCTCGGCCCGCCGGCAGGTGCCGCTGCTGCGCCGCGCGCTGACCAACGCCGGCGTCCCGACGATGATCGCCGGCGACGAGGTGCCGATCGCCCAGGAGCCGGGCGTGCGCCCCCTGCTCACCATGCTCAAAGTCGCGCTCGACCCCGCCCAGCTCGACGAGGGGGTGGCCGAGGAGCTGCTGACGGGCCCGCTGGGCGGCACCGACATGATCGGCGTGCGCCGCCTCCGCCGCGCGCTCAAGATCGCCGAGAACGAGGCCTCCGACGGTGACCCGCGTTCCTCCGGGGAGCTGCTCGTCGCGGCCGTGCAGGACGTCCGCGAGCTCACCCGCGTTGAGCCCCACGTCGCGCTGCCCGCCGAGCGCGTCGCCAAGCTCCTCGCCGTCGCCAGGGAGGCCAGGGACACGGAGGGCACGGCGGAGGACCTCCTGTGGGCCGTGTGGAACGCCAGCGGCCTGGCCGAGCGCTGGACCGAGCTCAGCATGTCGGGCGGCCCGAGGGGAGCGCAGGCCGATCGCGATCTGGACGCGGTCGTGGCCCTGTTCGACCAGGCGGCCAAGTTCGTGGACCGGATGCCGAAGGCCGGTCCCGAGGTGTTCATCGACGACCTGGCCGCGCAGGAGATCCCCGGCGACACGCTGGCCGACCGGGCCCCCGACGGCGACGCCGTGCGCGTGCTGACCGCCCACCGCTCCAAGGGCCTCGAATGGGACGTCGTGGTCGTCGCAGGGGTGCAGGAGGCCGTCTGGCCGGATCTGCGGCTGCGCGGGTCGATGCTCGGCGTCGAGGACCTCGTCGAGGTCGTCGAGGGCGCCGAGCCGAACGCCGCCTCGCTGGTCTCCAAGCTGCTGGCCGAGGAGCGCAGGCTGTTCTACGTTGCCGCCACCAGGGCCAGGCGCAAGCTCGTGGTGACGGCGGTGGGCGGCGACGACACCGACGAGCGGCCGTCCAGGTTCCTGTCGGAGCTGATGCCGGGCGCGGTGGAGGCGGCCACGATGGACGACCGCGCCCGTTGGCTGAACATGTCCGCGCTGGTGGCGGACCTGCGCAGCGCGGTGACCGACCCCACCAAACCACGGAAGATGAGGCAGAAGGCCGCGCAGCAGCTCGCCCGCCTCGCCGCCGCCGGCGTCCAGGGCGCCCACCCCAACGACTGGTACGCCCTCACGCCGATCTCCGACGACCGCCCCCTGAGCTGGCCCGACGGCGTCGTCAGCATCTCCCCGTCGGCGGTCGAGAGCTTCACCAAGTGCGGCCTGCGCTGGCTCCTGGAGACCGCCGTCGGCGCGGCCGGCACCAGCACGGCGCAGGGCCTCGGCAACGTCATCCACGCCCTGGCCGTGCTGGCGGCCACCGACCTGCCGAGCGAGGACCTCCTGGGCGAGCGCCTCGACCGGATCTGGCACGAGCTGGACTTCGGCGGCACCTGGTACAACCGCAAGCAGCGCCAGGTCGCTGAGCAGATGATCGGCAAGTTCCTGCGCTGGCACAAGGAGAACCCGCGCGAGCTGGTGGCGCTGGAAGAGTCGTTCACCGCGATGGTCTCCGACGGCGTGCAGATCAAGGGCCGCGTGGACCGCGTGGAGCGCGACTCCGACAACCGCGCCGTGATCATCGACCTCAAGACCGGCGGCTCCAAGCCGAAGGCCGGCGACCTCGACCGCCACCCGCAGCTCGGCGTCTACCAGCTGGCCGCGCTGCTGGGCGCGTTCGCCCGGCACGGCATGACGGAGCCGGGCGGGGCGGCGCTGGTGCAGCTGGGCAAGGCGGGAGGCAAGAACGACGCGCTGGAGCAGCGCCAGGGAGCGCTGTCGGAGGACGACAACCCCGGCTGGGCCGGCGACCTTGTCGACACGGTCGCGACCGGCATGTCAGGGCCCTTCTTCCAGGCCAAGGTCAACGACGGCTGCCGTACGTGCGCGGCCAGGGCGAGCTGCCCGGTCAACGACAACGGGGGCCAGGTGTGCTGACCCCCGCCGAACTCGCCGGCAAGCTCGGCATCCTTCCCCCGACCAACGAGCAGGCCGCGGTCATCGAGGCGCCGCTGGAGCCGATGGTCGTCATTGCCGGCGCGGGCTCCGGCAAGAGCGAGACCATGGCAGGGCGCGTGGTGTGGCTGGTCGCCAACGGCCTGGTCAAGCCGGAGAACGTGCTGGGCCTGACCTTCACCCGCAAGGCCGCCGCCGAGCTGGCCTCCCGCGTCAGGGAGCGGCTCACCGGGCTGGCGGAGGCGGGCCTGGTCGAGCCGGGGGCGCTCGACAACGAGCCGACCGTCTCCACCTACCACGCCTACGCCGCCCGCCTGTTCACCGACCACGCGTTGCGCGAGGGCCTGGAGCCCACCATGCGCCTGGTCACCCCGGCGGTGTCGTGGCAGCTGGCCTCGCGGGTGGTGGCGATGTACGACGGGCCGATGGACAAGATCGAGCTGGGCCCGCCGTCGGTCACGGCCGCCCTGCTGGAGCTGGCCGGCGAGCTGTCGGAGCACCTTCGGGGGCCTCACGACGTCCGGAGGATGGGGGAGTGGCTGCAGGACAGGCACGCCCTGCTGTCCGGCCGCACCACGCTCGCGCAGCGAAGGCCGCTCACCGTCCAGGCGGCGCGGGAGCAGCTGCTGCCGCTGGTGGAGGCGTACGAACGGCTCAAGCGCAGCCGTGAGGTCATCGACTACGGCGACCAGATGGCGCTGGCCGCCAGGATCGCCGCCAACCACAAGGAAGTCGGCGAGATCGAGCGTCAGCGCTATTCGGTGGTCCTGCTCGACGAATATCAGGACACCAGCCACGCCCAGCTGGTGCTGCTGCGTTCCCTGTACGGCGGCGGCCACGCGGTCACGGCCGTCGGCGACCCCTGTCAGTCGATCTACGGCTGGCGCGGCGCCTCTGCAGGCAACCTTCGCCGCTTTTCCCGAGATTTCCGGACAAGCGCGGGTGACCCCGCCCCCGTCCGTCAGCTCAGCGTCAGCTTCCGCAACGGCGACCGCGTCCTCGACGTCGCCGCCCGCGTCCAGCTCCCGCTCCGCATGGAGGCCCGCGAGGTCCCCGTCCTCGTCCCCGGCCCCAACCGGGTCGAGCGGGGCCGCGTCACGTGCGCCTTCCACGAGACCGCCGAGGACGAGGCCAAGTGGATCGCCGACGGCATCGCCAAGATCCTCGGCCAGGAGGTCGCCCCCGACGGCATGCCGTGGGGCGAGAAGGAACGCAAGAAGACCCTCGCCATCCAGCCCCAGGACGTCGCGATCCTGGCCAGGAAGCGCTCACAGTTCCCTGCGCTGCGCAAGGCCCTGGAGGAACGTGACATCCCGGTCGAGGTGGTCGGCCTCGGCGGCCTGCTGACCGTCCCCGAGGTGAGCGACATCGTCGCCACCCTCCGCGTCCTGTACGACGCCACGGCCGGCGACGCGCTGGCCCGCCTGCTGGCCGGCCCCCGCTGGCGGATCGGCCCCGCCGACCTGCGGGTGCTCGGTGAGTGCGCCAGGGAGCTGGCCCGCGAGCTGAGCGAGACCGAGCGCGTGGAGGACCCGCTCGACCAGGTGGTGGCCGACCTGGCCGAGGAACGCGGCAGCCTGGTGGACGCCCTCGACGAGCTGCCGGAAAGGGACGAGTGGCTGGAGGCGTTCTCGCCGCTGGCCCGCAGCCGGCTGCTGGCGCTCGCCCAGGAGCTGCGCCAGCTCAGGGCGCACACCGCCCAGCCGCTGCCCGACCTGATCACCGAGGTGGAGCGCAGGCTCGGGCTGGACGTCGAGGTCGGGGCACGCAGCGGCACGGCGAGCTTGTTCGCGGCGCGGGCCGACCTCGACGCGTTCATCGACGCGGCGTCCAGGTTCGCGGGCGACGCCGAGGACCCGACGCTGGGGGCGTTCCTGGCCTACCTGCAGGCAGCGGAGAGCGAGGAGTTCGGGCTGGAGGGCGGCCGGGTCGGCGACAGCAACAGCGTCAAGCTGATGACCGTCCACGCCTCCAAGGGCCTGGAATGGCCGATCGTGGTCGTGCCGGGGCTGTCGCAGCTGGTCAGCTCGAAGGGGACGATCGCGACGGGCAGCATCTTCCCCGCCACGCCGGTGATGAACAGCCGGTGGACGGACAACCCGCGCAAGCTGCCGTACCCGCTGCGCGGCGACGCCGCCGACCTGCCCAGGCTGAGCGGGCTCAGCAAGGAGGAACTGGCCGTCTTCGACGAGCTGTGCCGCGAGCGGGACCTCACGGAGGAGCGCAGGCTGGCGTACGTGGCCGTCACCCGCGCCCACTACCACCTGATCGCCTCCGGCTACCGCTGGGGCACCGCCACCAAGCCGCTGGAGCCGTCGGACTTCCTGCTGGAGATCCGCGACACCGCCGACCGCGTCTCGTTCTGGGCCGAGGACGTGGCCGAGGGCGCCACGAACCCGCTGCTGGCCGAGCCCGCCGCGGCCGTCTGGCCGGTCACGCCCGAGGGCGTGCGCTACGAGTCCGTGCTCGACGGCGCCCGCCTGGTCGAGGACGCCCTGGCCGGCACGCTGATCGAGGCCGAGGAGGACGAGCCGCTGCGGGCGTACGAGGAGGAGCGGCTGCGGGCGTGGGAACGCGACACCGAGCTGCTGCTGCGCGAGCGCGAGCTGCACCGCAGGCAGCCGGCCACGATCGTCGAGCTGCCGACCAAGCTGACCGTGTCGTCGCTGGTCACGCTGGCCACCGACCCGCGCGAGCTGGCCCGCAGGATCCGCCGTCCCGTCCCGGTCAAGCCCGCACCGCTGGCCCGCCGCGGCACGTCGTTCCACAAGTGGCTGGAGACGCGCTGGGACCAGCAGCGGCTGATCGACGACCTCGAGCTGTACGACGAGCTGGAGGAGGCCGACGTGCGGCTGGCCGAGCTGCAGGAGCGGTTCGAGCAGAGCGAGTGGGCCGACAGACGCCCTGTGGACATGGAGGTGCCGTTCGAGACCATGATCGGCGACCGGCTGGTGCGCGGGCGGATGGACGCCGTTTTCGAGCTGCCCGACGGCGGCTACGAGGTCGTCGACTGGAAGACCGGCCAGCCGCCCAGGGGCAAGGCGGCCAAGGCGGCGTCGGTGCAGCTGGCGGCGTACCGGCTGGCCTGGTCGCACCTGGCCGGCGTGCCCCTGGAGAAGGTGGCCGCGGCCTTCCACTACGTACGCGCGAACCGCACCGTGCGCCCGGTGAACCTGCTGGACGCCGACGGCCTCGTCGCCCTCATCGAGAGCGTCAAGCGCGTAGATAGTGAAAAGCCGGCTTCGGGTGCATGAGGAAGTCGTGGTGTGAGATGTTCCAGGCGTAGGCCCCGGCCATCTCGAAGACCACGGTGTCGCCGACGCGGGCCGAGGTCACGATATTTCGTGCGAAAACATCCTTTGGCGTGCACAGCTGGCCCACGAACGTGATCGGCTCGTCCGAGACGCCCGGCCCGTCGCCTGTGGGCAGGATCGTGAACGGCTGGTCGTGGCCCTTGGTCACGGGGGTGCGCAGGTGGTGGGTGCCGCCCAGCAGGATCGCGTACGCCTCGCCGCGCACCCGCTTCACGTCCACGACCCGGGTCACGTAGGAGCCGCAGTACGCGGTCAGCGCCCGACCCGGCTCGATCCGCAGCCTGCGGCCCCGCCCGATCCCCTCCAGCCCGGCGCCGTAGGCCGCCCAGTCGAACCGGTCGCCGGGGGCCGTGTAGGACACCGCCATGCCGCCGCCGAGGTTGACCTCCTCGTAGTCGTTGTCCAGCAGCTTCCCCGCCAGCTCGAGCAGCTGGGGCGCCTGGAGGCCGCTGGCGAGGTGGGCGTGCAGGCCGCGGAGCCGTACGCGCTCGCCGAAGAGCGGCAGGCACTCCGCCACGCCCGCCTCGTCCATCCCGAACGGCCCGCTCATCGTGAGCGCCGCGCCCTCGACCGGCAGGTCGGGGTTGATCCTGAGCAGCACGTCGGCCTCCAGACCGGTGGCGAGGAGGCGGCGCAGCTCGTTAGGGGACTCGACGTGGATGCGGTGGTGCGGCAGCCGCAGCTCGGCGTCGGTCTTGCCGGGACCGCCGAGCGCCACCCGCACGCCCGGCAGGAGGCCCGTGACGTGCGCGTGCTCGCCCGCCGACGACACCTCGAACCCGTCCACGTGCCCGGCCAGCACGCGCAGCAGCTCGGCGTCGGGGTTGGCCTTGACCGCGTAGTACAGCTCGACGCCGGGAAGCGCCCGCCGCACCGCCGCGACGTGCTGGTCGAGGGCGGGCAGGTCGTAGAGGTAGGCGGGGGAGTCCAGGGCCGGTGCGGCCTCCAGGACGCGGTTCATGCGAGGGGGTTCGCGATCGGGACGTAGCCGGCCGCTCGGTCGGCGGCCCTGGCCCAGCGCACGCCCAGGTTCGCCTTGGCGGGCAGCGGCGCCCCGGCCAGCAGGTCCGACAGGGGGAGCGGCCAGCCGAGGTCGGCGGCGAGCTTGGCCAGCAGGCCGCGGGCGATCCCCCACAGCTCGCGCAGCAGCGCGTCGTCCGGCCCGGCCACGGTGGCGGCGATCTCGGTGAGGTGGTTGACGAGCAGGCAGTAGACGACCCTGGCCCAGCCGCGCTCGGCGTCGTAGGTGAGCGCCCGGGCGACCTCGGGATGCACCCCGCCGAGGTCGTGGCGGCCCGCGACGAGCTTGGTGCCCTCCAGGTCGCGGAAGACCGCCTGCGCGGGCATCCCGGACGCGTCCAGGCCGACCAGGACGTTCTGCAGGTGGGGTTCCAGTACGACGCCGTGCGTGAAGTACAGCTCCAGCACCGGCAGCGCCACCGCCGACACGTACGCCGACCACCACGCCAGCGGATCCCGCGCCGGGGCGTCCAGGGCGAGCGCGGCGGCCAGCACCGGTGTCACGCCGGCGTCGCAGGCCGCCCACGGGCTCTCCCGCACGATCACACCCAGGCCCTCGTGGAGCCGGGTGCCGAGGGCGGCCGTACGGTAGCCGGGCTCGGGGAGCCAGCGGGTGGCGGGGTGCTCGGCCGACATCTCCTCGAACATGGGCTTCAGTCGTGAGGTGAGCTCCACGGCCCCGGCCAGCTCGTACCACGCGTTCTTGCGTACGCAGTTGGTGATCCGCACGTCCAGGGAGAACTTCAGGCAGACCCCGGCCTCAGGGGCGTACACGGTCCGCACCGACGACGTGGGCGTCACGACCGGCCCCGGCCCGAGGTCGATCAGCTCGGCCCCGAACTCGGGCCGCAGGAGTTCGAGCTGCCACGGATGCGCCGGCAACAGCCGGTAGCCGGCGGGCGCCCGCCCCATGCCCTCCAGCGCCCGGACGTCGCCCTCTTCGGCGAGAACGTCCTCGCGCACGCCGAGCAGCCGCACCGGGAACGTGGCGTGCGCCTCGGGCGCGTACCGCAGCCAGCCGTCCCCGCCGCGTGCCTTGGGGCTCGGGTGGAACGGATGCCCGTACACCAGCGCCTGCTCCGAGGCCAGCCACGGATCGGCGGGCGGCTCGGCCTCGGCCCTGGCCCGCAGGATCGCCGCCACGGCCGCCCTGCTGGCCGCGACCTGGCCGGCGAACTCGCCGTTGTGCCCCTGCAGGTCGGCCTCGACGAGCCCGACCAGCTCGTCCGCCGTCAGCGGCCGCCAGGAGCCGTCCTCCAGACGCTCGGGCGGGCCGTCGAAGCGCAGCGCCGCGCCGCCGTACGTGCGCGCCCGCAGCAGCGTGCCCGCCACCCGCAGCAGCACGTACGGCGGCGCCGGCCACACCAGGCCGCGCGGCCCGGCCGCCTCCCGCACGCAGCAGCGCAGCAGGGCCGCCAGCGTCGCCTCCTCGGCCAGCGCGGTGGGCGCGTCGATGGCCGAAATCTGCATTCAAGCTCTCCTCAGATAGTTGGGGCCGCTGGTGCCGTAGTACTTGTTGATGTCGCGCGCGCCGGAACGTTCCTTGGCCACGAGCGTCCCGGCCGTGACCATGGATTTGCCCGTGAGCCGGGCCGCCTCCAGCGTCCTGGCGCGCAGGAGCCGGGCCATCGGGTGGTCGCCGTGCTCACCGAGCGCCTCGGCGAGCGTGTCGCGCAGCAGGGCCGCGGCGCGGGCGTGCGGCAGCGCCCCGAACGCCACGGCCGCGGCCGCCAGGTGCAGGGTGATGGTCACGAAGACGTCGGCCAGCGCGTGCGGGTCGTCGGTGAGCATCCGCTCGTCGGCGAACGCCGGCACGTCGATCCCGGCCGCCCGCAGCCGCGCCGGGGACGCCAGCAGCCCGTCGTTGTCCTTGACCAGCAGTCGCATGCGGTCACCCTGGAAGACCACGGCGAGGTTCTGCTGGTGCGCCTCCAGCGCGACGCCGTACCGGACGAACAGCCGCACGTTCCACCGCAGCAGGAGCCGCAGGTATTCGGGGATGACGTCGCCGAGCTCGCGGAGCTCGGCGAGCACGCCGGGCGCGTTGAGCGCGGCCACCGGCACGATCTTCCCCTCGGGCAGCCGCCTGACCATCCAGGCGAGGTATTCGTCCTCGGTGTAGGCGTAGGTCTGCTCGTCGGCGAGCAAGACGTCGGGATCGGCCAGCTCCCGCAGCAGCAGCTCGGCTCTCGCGCCGTCGGCGAGCGTCCCCGGCTTGATCGACCGCCTGTTCCGCACGCCCAGGGTGCTGATCGGCAGCGGCAGCTTGATATGCGTGCGGGCGTCGATCTCCACGGTCCGCATGGACAGAGTGGGCCGCACCGCGACCCGCGCCTCGTCGAGAACCCGCACCCCGCCGACCTTCCGCGCCTCGTCCACAGCGAGTGGATGCACGGGAAACAGCACCTCATCCGGCCCCGCCTCCCAGGCCGGCCCGCCGCCTTCGTCCGCCACCCCCGTTTCCGCAGCACCCCAGGGCGCCGCGTCGACGGGAAGCCGTGCGGCGGAGCCCGGCGCAAGTGCACGGCGCGGCACCACCGCCCACCGCAGCTCGAACGAAGGCGCGAACTCCGGCGCATAGGCCGGCAGGTCATCCTCCGACACTCCGATCCGCGCCCGCGATGTCGGATAAACCGGATGATCCACGAATGCCGCCAGCGCCTCATACGAAGGCCCCCGCCGCAGCACCTCGGCAGCATGGGCGTCGTGCAGCTCCAGGGCGCTCAGCGCCACCAGGCACTCCTCGAAGAAAGCCGCCACTCCTTCCGAGTCCGCCGGGTCGGCCACCTTTACCAGCGTCTCCAGCACCTGCTCCAGCCCCAGCCGCTCGTCCTCCGCGACCACGAAGTCCTGGAACAGCAGCCCAGGCACCAGGCGCACCCACCGCCCGTCCGCCAGGAGCATCCCGACGCCGTCCTTGACCCTGGTGACACGCCCGGCCAGTCCGCCGTAGTCCTCCCGCAGCAGCGCGTTCAGCACCCGGGCGGCCAGATAAGCCTCCCGATCGCTCATTCGATCACCCACGGCCGCGCGGCGCGGTACTCCTCCACGGCCGCGTCCACCCGCGCGCGATCGGGCCCGACGGCCCGGATGACGCCCAGGTAGTCCCGGTTCGTATGGGTAACGAAGACGACGTCGCCCACGTCCCGCAGCGGCCGATGCCACAACCGCACCTCGCCGCGCTCCACGTACTCCCGCTCCGGCCCGGCCTTGATGGTCCCGGCCCGATCGGCGACGACGCTCACCGCACTCCCGTGCCGCGACACCGCCGGCATGGCGGGCAACGACTCGCCGAGGTGGACCCGCAGGATCCACTCGAACAGCGGCACCCCGAGCACGTCTCCCATCAGGAAGTCGCAGTGGTCGCCGATCACCCGGTAGTTCACCTCGATGACGCGCGGCCCGCCGGCGGTGAGGACGTACTCGGTGTGACAGGCTCCGAACCCGACGCCCAGAGCCCGCAGCGCCGCCAGCACGTGGCCGTCCTCCTGCCGGGGCGTCCAGTCCAGCCGCTCCTCGACGAAGTACGGCAGCGGCCCCAGGGTCGTCTCGAACCCGCCGAGCACCCGCACCTCGTCCCCGTCGCCCAGCGTCTCCAGCGTCCGCAGCGGCCCTTCGAGGTATTCCTCCACGACCAGCGCCTCGCCCGGCCGCCGCCTCCTGATCTCGGCCACGGCCCCGGCCAGGTCGCGCTCGACGAACAGGACGTCCTCGCTGGCCACACCCTCACGGGGTTTCACCACCACCGGATAGGGCAGGCCGTCCGGAATCGGGTCGCCGGGGGCGAGCCGTACTGACCTGACCTGCTCGATTCCGGTCTCGAGGAGCTTGCGACGCATCAGGAACTTGTTCTTGGCGGCCACGCACGCCCGCCAGTCCTTGCCCGGCAGCCCGAAGTAGGCGGCGGCCAGCGCCGTCTCGGCCTGCAGGTGGTCGGAGTTGGAGAAGATCGCGTCGGGCCTGCCGAGCTGCTCGATCGCGTCGATCAGGGCGCGCGGGTCGCGTACGTCGCACGCCACCGCGTGCGGGTGCCGCTCCGGCCGATCCGTAAGGATCGTCACTTCGCAGCCGAGCGCGCGGGCCGCGGGCAGGAAACCGTCCGTCACGGAGTCGGTCGGCTTGAGCGCGGTCAGGTAGAGCCGCAACGCGAAGGCACCCCCGAGGGATCAGGTAAGGCTAACCTAACCCGTCGATCTTAGCCCCAGGGCGATCACCTCGGGGCCCTGATTCGCCAATCAAGCGCTAACCACGAGGTCATAGGATGACATGGGATTTGGGAGGGGGCGGCCAGTGGAGACGACCGCGGAAGAGCAACTCATCGGACCCCTGCTTCTCGCACGCGGCACGATCGACAGATCCTCGGCGCTGCGTGCCGACGGCCGGTGGCTGGAGCAGGCGTGGTCCGACCCCACGACCAGGGTGCTGGTGATCGACGACGGTCACACGCTGGTGCGGCGGGTCGGCGATGAGGTGCGGGCGGTGCTGTACGCTCCTGCGGACGCGCCGCCAGGGCCGCGCTACCTCCTGGGCGTCGAGGACGGAATCGCCTATTTCGCGGTGGCCGCGCCGCTGCCCGGCGTGCCGAAGGGCGAGGTCAACGGGCGCGTGACGTTCGCGATGAAGCTGGGCGACACCCCCGACGGCAAGCCGGTGGCGGCCGGGCTGCGCCAGGTCGGCGGCCTGCTCGGCGACCGCGACGCGGGCCTGCTGGTCTACGCCGTGGCGATCGAGGCCTGGCACGCGACACACGAACACTGCCCACGCTGCGGCGCCCGCACCGAGATCCAGGCGGGCGGCCACATCCGCGTCTGCCCGCAGGACGCCAGCCAGCACTTCCCGCGCGTCGACCCGGCCGTGATCATGCTGGTCCGCGACGAGCGCGACCGCTGCCTGCTCGCCCGCGGCCCCCAGTGGCCGAAGGGCCGCCTGTCGATCCTGGCGGGGTTCGTCGAGCCGGGGGAGTCGCTGGAGCACGCCGTGGTGCGCGAGGTCGCCGAGGAGGTCGGCATCACCGTCGCCAACCCGCGCTATCTCGGCAGCCAGCCGTGGCCCTTCCCGCGCAGCCTCATGCTCGGCTTCTTCGCCGACGCCGTCACCACGACACTCCGGCTCGACGGGGAAGAGATCGCCGAGGCCCGCTGGTTCTCCCGGGAGGAGCTGCTGGAGGCCCTGCAGTCAGGAGAGGTACGCCTCCCGCCCCCGGTCTCGATCGCCCGCCGCCTCGTCGAGACCTGGTACGGCGGGCATCTGTCGGGCGACTGGTAGCGGGATTTCGCTTTGCGTGATCTCATGAACACGAAACGTTAGGGAGTGTGTAAAGTCATGCCCATGGATGAAACACACATGCGAGAACTCGTCGGTCTCGAGCGCCAGAAGCACGCGATCCAGTTCGCGGCCGTGGAGGTCGCGATCGAGGACAAGATCCAGCGCTACACGCAGGAGATGGTGAAGCACACGCAGGCGATCACGCAGGAGATGGGGAAGAACGTCATCAACGTGATGAGCGGCGCGCTCTCCAAGGCCGTGACCGACCTCAAGGAGGACAACCTGCGACGTGACATCGAGTTCAAGCTCCAACTCAGCCTCGCGAAGACCGAGCTCAAGACGGAGATCGCGGGCGTCCGCTCTGAGCTCAAGGCCGACATCGCAGACGTCAAGGGCGAGATCCAGCGGTTGGAGGAGAAGTTCGACAACCACGCCCACTGATCTGAGGACCTGAGTGAGCCTAGCACCCAGGTCCTCGCGGCAATGCTATTGCACAAGCCCTCGGCCCTCCCAGCCGGGGGCTTGTGTCGTACCCCGAGAATTCAGGCCGCGCTCTCCAACAGCAGCTTGACCTCCACGACAGAGGGATTCGTCCGCACCACACGCCCGTCCGGCGTGTCGATCACCACGGTCGGCACCGTCTGGTTGCCGTTGTTGACGCTCATCACGAACTCGGCCGCCGACGGATCGCGCTCGATGTCGACCTCGGTGAAGTTGATGCCCTCGCGGGCGAGCTGCGACTTCAGCCGCTTGCAGGGGCCGCACCAGGTGGTGCTGTAGACCGTGAGCGCCATGTCGGAAGATCCTCCAAGGTCAAGGAATGTGAGGCGCTCGTTGAAACAATGCACGGCCCCCGGTTAATCCCGAGGAAGACCCGCGCCTAGCCGATGCGCTCGACGATCCACGCCTGCACGCGCTCGGCCACTCCCGGCTCCCGGTAGAGGGGCGCGCTGTGGTTGGCGCCCGGCTGGGTGACCACCGTCACCGGCACGCCGACCTGGCCGAGCATCTGCTTGAGCAGCTGGCTCTGCACCGGCGGCACGAACTCGTCCTGCGCGTGGATGGTCAGCATCGGCGCGTCGTGGGCGCTGGCGTGCCAGGCCACCTCCATGCTGGCCCAGACCCGCGAGCACTTGCCCTTGGGCTCGCAGCCGCCGGCCAGGCGGATCGCGGAGTCGCGGAGCTTGCGCTTGCTGCGGTCGGTGGTGTTCGCGCCGTCGGTGTACGCCCGCAGCGGCGAGATGATCGGCGACAGCCCCACGACGCCCTTCAGGCCGCTGATGCCGTCGCCGTACGTGCCGACGGCCGCCGCGATGTGCCCGCCCGCGGAGAAGCCCACCACCACGTAGTTGTTCGGGTCGAACGCCCACCGCTCGGCGTGCTTGCGTGCTGCCGCGATCGCCGCCAGCGCGTCGGTGCGCTGCGCGGGCCAGGCCGCGTCGCCGGACAGGCGATAGTTGAGGTTGAAGACCGTGTAGCCGAGGTCGGCGTAGCTACGGGTGATCTCCTTCATGTACCTCTTGTCGCCGCTCGACCACCAGCCGCCGTGGATCAGGAAGACGCCGGGCCGCTGCATGCCGTCGGGGGTCCACCAGACGTCCATCTGCTGGCGGCGGTGCGAGCCGTACGCGACCGTCTCCGTGCTGAGGCCGCCGATCCCTTCGGAGTCCACCGGGTTGCTCACGGTGGGGGCGGGAGTGGGCTCCTTCGCCGTCGCGGTGGCGGCGACGGGTGTGAGCACAACGGCAGCGAGCGCGAGAGCGCCCACGCAAACCGCAGTTCGCACGGCCTTCCTTTCCCCCATGCAGCATGGTCGGCCCCATTGTGGGGGAAGAGAGCTGTTCTTTGCATCTCGTTGACCAACGAACCTATGACGGCCCGCATGTTGCCAGAATAAAGTCCATGGCCGCCAGTGCTGGGAAGATGAACAGGTGACAAATGTGGACGACGTCCTGATCGGCCTCGACCCGGAGCAGCGCGAGGTCGCCGAGGCCGTGCGCGGGCCGGTGTGCGTGCTCGCGGGCGCGGGCACGGGCAAGACCAGGGCGATCACCCACAGGATCGCGTACGCCGTGCGCAGCGGGGTCGTCGACGCCCAGAGCGTGCTGGCTGTGACGTTCACCACGCGCGCGGCCGGAGAGTTGCGCCAGCGGCTGCGCGCCCTGGGGGCACCCGGCGTGCAGGCCCGCACGTTCCACGCGGCCGCGCTGCGGCAGCTCACCTACTTCTGGCCGCGGGTGATCGGTGGCGAGGCGCCGTCGGTCATCGAGTCGAAGCTGCCGGTGCTTGCGGAGGCATGCCGCCAGATCCGGAAAAATCCGGATCGGTCCGAGTTGCGGGACATCGCCTCGGAGATCGAGTGGGCGAAGGTCACCCAGATCGGCCCCGACGACTACGTCGCCGCCGCGGCCAAGCACCACCGCACCCCTCCCACGCCGGCGGAGGAGATCGCCCGGCTCTACGAGGCGTACGAGCAGCTCAGGCGCGAGCGCCACCTGGTCGACTTCGAGACGATCCTGGAGCTGACGGCGGCGGTGATGACCGAGCACCAGGAGGTGGCGGCGCAGATCCGCCAGCAATACCGCTATTTCGTGGTCGACGAGTATCAAGACGTCAACCCGCTGCAGAAGCTCCTGCTCGACACCTGGCTCGGCGGTCGCGACGACATCTGCGTGGTCGGCGATCCCAACCAGACGATCTACTCCTTCACCGGCGCCAGCCCGCGCTACCTGACCGGCTTCGCGGTGGAGCACCCGCAGGCCACCGTGATCAAACTCGTGCGCGACTACCGCTCGACCCCGCAGGTGGTCGACCTGGCCAATCTAGTGATCGCCAAGAGCCGGTCGCCGCACCGCCTGGAGCTGATCGCCCAGCGCCCCGACGGCCCCAAGCCGGTCTTCGCCGACTACGACGACGAGCCCGCCGAGGCCGCAGGCGTCGCCAGGGCCATCAGGAAACTGCTCGACAAGGGCGTGCCGGCGCGTGAGATCGCGGTGCTCTTCCGGGTCAACTCCCAGTCGGAGGCGTACGAGGAGGCCCTGTCCAAGGCCGAGATCCCCTACATGCTGCGCGGCGCCGAGCGCTTCTTCGAACGCCCCGAGGTCCGACAGGCGGTCGTCCTGCTGCGCGGCGCCGCCCGCTCGGCCACCGGCGCACCGCTCGCGGCGGAGGTGCACAACATCCTCGGCGGCGTCGGCCTTACCCCCTCGCCGCCTGGCGGCGGCAAGGCCAGGGAGCGGTGGGAGTCGCTGAAGGCCCTGGCCGACCTGGCGGAAGACATGGCCGCCGAGGGCGCCGACCTGCCGACGTACGTCGCCGAGCTGGAACGCCGGGCCTCCGAGCAGCACGCGCCGCCCGTGGAGGGCGTCACCCTGGCCTCGCTGCACGCCGCCAAAGGCCTGGAATGGGACGCCGTGTTCCTGGTAGGCCTCACCGACGGCATGCTCCCGATCATTTACGCGGAGACTCCCGAGCAGATCGAGGAGGAGCGGCGCCTGCTCTACGTCGGCATCACCCGGGCCCGCGAGCACCTGACCCTGTCGTGGGCGCTGGCCCGTTCGCCCGGCGGCCGCAAGAGCCGCCGCCCGTCCCGCTTCCTCGACGGGCTCACCGGCCGCGCCTCCTCGCCGCCCCGGGTCGCGCCGGCGAGCCGCGAGCGCCGTACGGTCGCCGCTCCGGTCAGCTGCCGGGTCTGCGCGAAGACGCTGGTGGCGGCGGCCGAGCAGAAGCTGGGCCGGTGCGCCACCTGCCCGGCCGACTACGACGAGGGGCTGCTGGAGCGGCTGAAGGCATGGCGCACGGCCACGGCCAAGGAGTCCAAGGTCCCGCCGTACGTCGTCTTCACCGACGTGACGTTGCAGGCGATCGCGGAGCGGGCGCCGACGACCGAGCAGGAGCTGCTGTCGATCACGGGCATCGGCCGGGTGAAGATCGACCGCTACGGCGAGGCCGTCCTCTCCCTCTGCCGCGGCTCTTGACGGCCGCGAAACCACGAGCCGGAATCACCGGAATCAACAGACACGCCAGGCCGCCTTTAGGGCGAAATGGGCGACACGTCAGACTTGTCCAAGGATCGGACGGCGCAAGGGAGACGGAGACGTGAACGAGGCGCTCAAAGAACTGCTGGATTTGCTCGATTTGGAGCAGATCGAGCTGGACATCTTCCGGGGAAGGAGCCCCGAGGAGCGCATCCAACGCGTCTTCGGCGGCCAGGTGGCGGCGCAGGCCCTGGTCGCGGCCGGCCGTACGGTCTCCAAGGACCGGTACGTGCACTCACTCCACGCGTACTTCATCCGCCCCGGCGACCCGTCGATCCCGATCGTCTACAACGTGGAGCGCGTACGCGACGGGCGGTCGTTCACCACCCGCAGGGTCGTCGCGGTCCAGCACGGCAAGGCGATCTTCACGATGTCGGCGTCGTTCCACATCCCCGAGGAGGGTGTGGAGCACCAGGCGTCCGTGATGCCTTCCGTGCCGGATGCCGAGACGCTGCCCACGTTCCAGGAACGGATGCTCGAGCTGGTCGGCGACCACCCCGAGTTCCGCGACTGGCTGTCGCGGCCCCGGCCCGTGGACTCCCGGCACGCCTCGCCGCTGACGTGGGAGGCGTACCAGAAGCCCGAACTGCGCAGTGCCAAGACCAACGTGTGGTTCCGATACGACGCCGAGTTGCCCGACGACCCGCTCCTGCACGTGGTGCTGGCCGCGTACGCCTCCGACTTCACGCTGGTCGACACGATCCTGCTGGCGCACGGCATGGCGTGGGGGGTCTCCAACATCATGGGGGCGTCGCTGGACCACGCCATGTGGTTCCACCGCCCCTTCCGTGCCGACGACTGGTTGCTCTACGCTCAGGAGTCCCCATGGTCGGCCGGTGCGCGGGGGTTGGCGCGCGGTGAGATGTTCACTGCGTCGGGTGACCTCGTGGTCTCCGTTGTTCAGGAAGCCATGATCCGGCCACTGAAGTAATCGTAGAAATTCACAAAGTCGCAGGTAGAAAATAAGTTGCCCCTTCCCGGGTTCCCGGTTTAGGGTCATGGTCAAGCGAGTCGGACACTCCTGTTCCGACGATCTCGAGAGTGGAGGTGAGCCCCGGTGATCAGCATCAAGATGTCGGCCACGCAGTGGCTCGCTTCCGCATGCCGTGACTCGGTGAGGCTCGTCGATGGGCCGGCCAAGCTGCGGCAGCAGAAGTCTGTCCGTAGCCAGGCCGCCGCCGCTTACCGCACGGGCCACTTCTTTGGCGCCGCTGCGCAAGAGGCTCCTGTCTACACCGCACGTATCGAACTGCCGGCCAACCAGCTCACCAAGGGTGGACTGTGCGGTCCGCAACCCTGGAGGGATGCACCGGTCATAACCTGACCGGCACATACCAGCCTCCAGGCCGCGGATCCGCACACAGGATCCGCGGCCTTCTTGTTTGTCCGTGATCCCGACCCACCTACGAGGTGCCCGACCAAGATCAAAAAGATCGACCAAAAAGGAGAAGCAGATGGGGGCCAAGACGATCATGGACCTGATCGACGAAGCCAAGATCCCCTGTCGTACCGACCCTGACCTGTGGTTCGCCGAGTCCCCGGAGGACGTGGAGTTCGCGAAGGCGCTCTGCGGGGGCTGCCCGATCCAGAAGGCCTGCCTCGACCGCGCGCTCGAGCGCGAGGAGCCGTGGGGCGTCTGGGGCGGCGAACTGATCCTCCGGGGGACCATCGTTCCCCGAAAGCGTCCGCGCGGGCGTCCTCGCAAGCACCCGGTCGCTGCCTGAACCACCTCGCACCTACGAGCAAGAAAGCGAAAACCGATGAGAGCTCAACCGACTAGGAGCATCGCAGTGTCCGATCTCATCCATGAACTGGTCAACGACCGAATACAAACCCTCCACCGAGAGGCGGAGGAGCAGCGCCTCGCCTTGCGCGTGAGCCGCGTGGAGCGGGCGCGGCGCGGGGTCAGGAAGGCGAACGACCGCCTCCGCAAGGCCCTGAGCCAGCAGTTCTGATGGAGGAGATCCTGCCGCCGGCGC
Source organism: Nonomuraea sp. SYSU D8015 (assembly GCF_008065375.1). Classification (GTDB taxonomy): domain Bacteria; phylum Actinomycetota; class Actinomycetes; order Streptosporangiales; family Streptosporangiaceae; genus Nonomuraea. The sequence continues at coordinate 20,232 of NZ_VJYI01000008.1, read as the reverse complement.
AGGATCTCCCCGTGAGAGCAGGTAAGTGAAGAGCCGGGCGCCGGCCAGCGCCCGGCTCTTTCTCATGCGCGGGGAAGGTCGCAAGCCGGCCGCGCCCGGCCTTGCCTCATGCGCCGGGCCGAACCGGACGGGGGGTCATGCGCGGATCCGGCCGGGCGGGCGGTCATGCGCGGATGCGGCCCGGGGGTGCTCATGCACCGGGCCGGACCGGGCGCGTGCCGACGGCGGTGACCGGCTCATCGTCCGCGGACCAGAGCCGCACCGCCATCCACGCGACCCCCACCGCCGCCAGCACCAGCCCGCCCAGATAGACCGGCAGCGGCATCAGGTTCCGCAGCGACCCGGGGATCATCCCCACGGCGTACAGGGCCACGGCAGCCACCGGCAGCGCCCCGCTCCGGATCGCCGCCGCCCCGAACGTCAGCACCCCCGTCACCAGTACGACCGACGTGACCAGGAACGCCCGCCCGGTGCCCCCCGCCAGGAGAGCGCTCACCGTGCCACCGCCCAGGTACGGGAACACGAAGTGCAGGATGTACTCGATCGCGAACGCCCCGGCCAGCCCCGCCGCGTTGAGCACGTACCCGGCGAGCCCGAGCCCGCCCGCGCTGCCGCGGATGAGCAGGTAGATGCCCGTGATCGCGAGTAAGCCCGTCAGCGCCGCGAACGGCGCGATGGCGTGCGTGAAAGCGTTCTCCGGCACGAGGCCGGCGCGCCGCGCGGAATTGACCACCAGTAGCACGGCACAGACGAACCCCGCCACCGCAGTGACCCGATAGACCCGCATGTCGAACAGCCCTTCTCTCGGTGATAACGCTCGTTATGATGCTCGTTATCACCCGATAAAGTGAGAGCGTGCCGAGAGACGTAAGCATCCCGAAAGAACTCGGCGCACTGCGCCACGACCTGCTCGACGCGGCGATACGCGTGTTACGCGAGCAGGGAGCGCTCCACCTGACGCTCCGTCGCGTGGCGGACGCCGCCGGAACGTCCACGATGGGCATCTACACCTGCTTCGGCGGCCGCGCCGGCCTCCTGGAGGCGATCTACCAGTACGGCTTCGGCATCCTCCACGAGTCGATGACCCGGTCACTGAACGGCCACACCGAGCCGCGGGCCCGCATCATGGCAGTCGCGTACGGCTACCGCAGGTTCGCGCTGTCCGATCCCGCCCTCTACGCCCTGATGTTCGAGCGTCCGCTCCCCGACTTCGACCCCTCGCCCGAGCAACGGCACGACGCCCTCGGCCTCACCTTCACCCTCCTCACCGAGGCCACCTCCGCGGCCGCCGAAGCAGGCCTCATCCGCTCGATCGACCCAGTACGGGCGGCGTACCTGGTGTGGACGACGATCCACGGCATCGTCAGCATCGAGCTCACCTGCTCGCTCCGCAGCCCACTTCCGGGCTGGTTCCTGAATTCGCGCGAGGAAGGCGAACGCGTCCTCACAGACGGCGTCACCGCCCTACTCACAGGCCTCGCATAGCACAGATCAGGGGACACGCCGTCGAGAACGCAATCCGGACCAACCCGCGCATGGGATGGGCGGGCTCGCGTGTCCACGTGCCCGCGCTCTTCCGCCTGTGCGCCCTTCCGCCCGCGTGCCCGCGTGCCCGCGCCCTTCCGCCCGCGCGCCCGCGTGTCCACGTGCCCGCGCCCTTCGCCCACGCGCCCGCGTGGGCACGGTCGGTGAAGCAGGAAGCCACCGAAGCGTCGCCGCATGAACAGTCGCCGCATGAACAGCGGCGGCGCAGGCCGAGTCTCCGGGGCTTCAGCCCGGGGAGCGCGTCAACCGATGGCCAACGCTTCGTCGTCAGGGTCGTCGGCGAAGCCGGGGACCCAGCGGATCACCTCGTCGCGGAAGCGCGCCGTGGTGCCGAGCTGGCAGAGGACGCCCACGCCTGCCGCATGAACCCGGTGGATGAGGACATAAGACGCCGGCAGGTTGAGCTGACGGACCACGTTGCCGGGGCGGAGGTCCGTGACGCTGGCAGCCTGGGCCTGGAGCCACTCCCGGCTGAACGTGAACTCCTCCACCGCCGTCGGTTGGACGTACGGCGCGAGGAAGGCACGCAGCGCGTCGGGATCGATCTCGATGTCGGGCCGGATGAAGCCCTCCTGGCGCAGGCCGCTCACGACGGTTTCCATGTCGCCCTGGTTGAAGATGCGCATCAGCTGCCCGAAGACCCTCGGGTAGCCGTCGGGCATCCTGTTGACGGCGCCGAAATCGAGCACGCCGAGCTTGCCGTTGGCGAGCATGCGGAAATTGCCCGGATGCGGGTCGGCGTGGAGCATCCCCACGCGCGCCGGTGAGCAGAACAGGAACCGTACGAAGAGCAGCCCTGCCCGGTCGCGCTCTTCCTTGGTGCCTTCGGTGATGACGCGCGAAAGCGGGGTGCCGTCCATCCACTCGCTGACCAGCACCATCTCGTTGGCCGCCACCACGTCAGGAACGTGGAAGTCGGGATCGCCGTCGAACTCGAGCGCGAAGGCGTGCTGTGCCTCGGCCTCACGGAGGTAGTCGAGCTCCTCCGCGACGCGTTCACGCAGCTCCGACAGCACGGCCTTCATGTCCAGCCCGGGCAGCAGCACGCCGAACAGCTTGCCGAGGCGGGCCAGCTGGGCGAAGTCGCCGAGCAGAGCCTTGCCGGCACTCGGATACTGGATCTTGACGGCCACCTCCCGCCCGTCGTGCCACACGGCCTTGTGCACCTGGCCGATCGACGCGGCGGCGGTCGGCTGGTCGTCGAACGAGAGGAAGTTTTCCCGCCAGTCGTCGCCCAGCTGCTCCATGAGCACCTTGTGCACAGTGGAGACGGGGAGCGGGGGAGCGGCGTCCTGCAGCTTGGTGAGCGTGGCGCGATAGGGGCCGACGATCTCCGGCGGGAGCGCCGCCTCGAAGATCGACAGCGCCTGCCCGAGCTTCATCGCTCCGCCCTTGAGCTCGCCGAGCACCTTGAAGATCTGCTCGGCGGTGCGCTGCTGGACCTCTTGCGCCACGATTTCGGCGGACTTGCCGCCGAGACGCTTGCCGAGGCCTAAGGCGGCTCGACCGGCGAACCCGAGGGGAAGCGCGGCCAGCTTGGCAGAGCGCGTGACAGCACGGCGCGGAAGATCGCTCACACTGATGCGCGGAACCTCGGCAGAGATGCCGCTTCCCCCCTTCGTCGTCGTCCGCTGAACACGTCAGTCGCGGTGAGGCGACATGACCATTCTTAGCGAATAAGGATTGTTTCGCATACAACGACATTGCGGGTGTACGGGCCATGAGCCCCTTTTCCAGCGCCAATCGGGTGTTACCTCCATTGTGCCGTTGGTCACAGCCGACTCTCGGCCCTCCAGATGGGCAAGCGCGTGGCCGACCGCCTCCGCCGCGACCAGCGTCGCGAGGGTCGTGTCGCAGGCGATCTCGCCGGGAGGATAGCCGCCCAGCCTGGCGGTGACGATCGGCCAAGCCGGATCGTGGTCGCGGCGGGTCAGATCGAGGCAGTGCAGGCACGCCGTCTCACCGGGCAGGACCAGAGGGCCCACCGTGCCATGGCCTTCGAAGGCGGATGCCAGGAGATGGGGGATGCCCAGGGAGACCAGCTCGTTGACCAGCACCCCGTCCAGGGGAAGGACGGGAGCGAGGATCACGAGATCGGGCCGATCCGACCTGTCGCCGAGGTACGTGCCTCCGGCCAGCACCTCAACCGCTGGCCTGGCCAGATCCTGCCCGTCGATCCGCCGTCGGCTCTTGCTTCTGCCGGTCGGCCGGGCTTCAGCGGTGCCGGGCGAGGCGGTGGTCGGGCGCGGTGGGCGGCCGGCCGACCGCTGGCCGTTTCCCTCGGCAGGGCCACGCCGCGGGGAGGGCTGCGCGAGTGCCGGGGTAAGGGAGGGCGACGGGATGGCGGATGGCCGAGCTGTAGGTCTTGCCGCGCGGCCGGAAGGTGGGGAGACGTTGGCGGACGCAGTCGCGTGTGGCGATGAGGCGCCACCGGGTGGAGACGCGGCTCCAGGGCGCTGGGATGCGGCTCCAGGGGGTTGGGATGCGGCTCCACGCGGCGGGGATGTGACGCCACGCGTCGGGGGCACGGTGCTACGCGGCTGCGGAGTGGCGGTGTCGGGGGGTTCGGTGCCGATGCCGGGGGTGCGGCCGCCCGAGCTGAGGCGGCGGGCCACCGCCACCGCGCCCTCCTCTCGCGTCAGCCCCACCTCCGACCACGTCAGCCCACCTGGCGTGAGGTCGCTCGCCCGCACCGACCCCGAGTCGATCACCCTGATGTGCCCCACCCCTGCCGCCGCCAGCAGCACGACGATCTGCGCCCCGACCCGTCCGGCCCCATAGACCCGCACCCGGGCCTTCAGCCGCCGGCTCAGCAGCCCGATGCCGCCCTCCGGCGCCGTGGACGCGAGGTCGAGGGCGTCGAGATCGGGTCTCAGGCGGTCGCGTTCGGCCAGTGTGAGGTCGCGGAGAGGCGCCGGGCTGGTGGCGGCGTCGTGGAGAGCGCCTTGCGCGGCGAGTTGGTCGAGCAGGGACCGGGCGCGGATCTCGTCGAGCCCCGCGGCGTTCGCGGCGTCCAGGACGCGCTCCAGGTCGCGGGTGCCGTCGAGACCCTCGATCCACTGCCGGACGGATCTGGCCAAGCCGGACAGCATGACGGCACGCAGGGGATGGACGCCGTACTGGAGGGTCTGCTCGTCGCGGAGGATGCGCCGGAGGGCGGGCTTCACACGTGGCCTCATGGCGGGAAAGGTTCGCACGGCGGAGCAAGATCCCGAGCGGGTTCGGCGCCGCCTGTGGATAACCATCTCCCGAGCGGTCCGGAACGCTCCCGACCAGCCGCGCCCTCTCGGGCGTGGAGGCCGCCCGATAACGGGCTGGTAAATCAATCTTTCCCGAACAATGACCTACTCTCGGAAGTACGGCCATCGCCCGAAAGATCACGCAGAACACCCCGATTGCCACAAGACTCACCAAAGTAGCCCTGAACCAAGGCCATCAAGACCTGCAAGCCGCTCTGCGCTGGGAATCCGTGGCGCAGCCGGTGACCATGGCCCCGTCCGGCCTGCTGGAGGGCCTGGCCCCGCATCGGGAAAGGCGCGTGCCCAAATTCACCGGCTCTTAATCATCTGACCAGCAGAAACAACGTCCACCCTCTGTGGAATTTCCTCAGTCTCGGCTAACGTGCATATGTGCCCCCCGAGACAGTCGAGGTCCGTCGCAGTTCTCGTCGCCGGCGTACGGTTTCCGCCTACCGCGACGGCGACAAGACGATCGTGCTCCTGCCCGCCTGGCTGAGCGGCGAAGACGCGGATGAATGGGTGAGCCGCATGCTGGATCGGCTGGCCGCCAAGGAACGCCGTCGACGGCCCACCGACGAGGACCTGCTCGAGCGCGCCAGGGAGCTGTCGGCCAAATATCTCGACGGCAAGCCCGACCCCGTGAGCGTGCGATGGGTGGACAACCAGCAGCACCGCTGGGGCTCCTGCACTCCGGAGAACGGCACGATCCGGATCTCGACCCGGCTCAAGGGCCTGCCCGAATGGGTCATCAACTACGTGATCATCCACGAGCTCGTGCACCTGCTCGTGCCAAGCCACGGCGCCAAGTTCTGGGCGCTGGTAGAACAGTATCCGAAGGCGGAGCGGGCACGCGGGTTCCTGGAGGGATTCTCCGCCGCGGCCCACACGGCACCGGAGGAGTGTTGACGCGCATCGTCGCGGTTCTCGTACGTCAGCACATGGCACAGGCGGCCCCGCCAGGAGTCGACGGCAGGCGGTTCCTCGAAGCGGTGGTGGAGGACACCTACGAGATGGTCGCGGGCCTCGAGCTCGTCACCCCCGTCCTGATCTCCAGCGTCCCCGGCCTGGAAGACCTCGTCTGGCCCGGCACCGAGGTCATCACGATCGCGGACGGCGAGTCGCTGAAGGCCGTGCTCGGCCGGCTCAAGGCCGATCAGGCGGCGGTGATCAGCGGTGACGCACCCGACCTGCCGCCCCTGCTCGTGGGCAAACTGTTCAGGGAGCTCGGCCGGACCGAGATCACCATCTGCCCGGCGGAGAACGGCGGTGCCGTGGCCCTGGCCTGCGCGCTGCCCGCGCCTGCCTGGGCCGACCCTGACCTGGACGACGACGACGTCGTGACCACGCTGCGCGGACAGGCCCCGGGCCCGCGCCGGGTCGCGACCACCCCGGGCTGGCATCGCCTGCGCACGCCGCAGGACATCCGGCGCCTGGACCCCGGTCTTGAGGGCTGGGACAACACGAGAGAACTGCTCAGGGAATCAGCGGGGCGCTGATCAGCGAACGGCGAGCCGTTTCAGCGGGGCGCTGATCAGCGAACGGCGAGCCGTTTCAGCGGGGCGCTGATCAGCGAACGGCGAGCCGTTTCAGCGGGGCGCTGATCAGGGAACGGTGAGCTCGGCCAGCACGGCGCGGTGGTCGGTGCCCGGCACGTCCCGCACGCTCACCTCGCGCACGCCCACCCGCCGGTCCACCAGCACGTGATCGATGGTGATGATCGGCGGCACCCGCCTGTTCGCCGGCCACGTCGGGATCAGCCCGGCCCCCACCTGGTCGGCCGCGTCTTTGTACCCCCGGTCCAGGAGCTTGCGGAGGGCGGCGTGGTCGAGGGAGGCGTTGAAGTCGCCCGCCAGGATCCGCACCCGGTCGGGCGAGGCGGACGGCAGGGCGGCCAGCGCCTCGTTCCACTGCACGACGTTCGGGCCCAGCGGCGGATAGGGGTGCACGTCGACGATCTCGATCGGGGCGCCGCCCGGCAGCGACACCTCCGCGACCGGCATCTTGTGCCCGACGGGCGGGGCCACGTCCGGCAGTTGCCGCAGCTCGTACTTGGAGTAGAGCCCGCTCCCGCCGGCGCTCCACTCGTCCTCCAGCACGCGGTGCGGCATGAGCTCCTTGAGCCCGGCCGCGTCGAGGTCGGACACCGCCCCCGGGGTGAGCTCCTGGGTGCTCAGCACGTCGGGGTCGAACTCCCGGACGAGCCTCATGACGCTCTCGATGTCGGCCCGGCCGAAGAGCAGGTTGATCGTCATGATCTTGACCTGCCTGCCCGCCGCCGCCTCGGCCGTGCCCAGCGCCCTCGGTAGCACGCTGAAGCCGAGCGCCGCCGTGGTGACCAGGGCGACGGCGGTCGCGGCGCGCCTGCGCCCGACCGCGGCCATCAGCAGGGGGACCAGCGAGCCCGCCGCCGCGTACGGGGTCGCGGTCATGATCTGCGTGGGCAGCGATCCGCGCTCCAGCCCCGCCACCCTGGCGACGGCCCACGCCGCGAACGGGGTCACGGCCAGCCACGTCAGCGGCCCGGCGATCCTTCGGCGTCTGCGAACGGGCGTCACGATGGTGCCGCCCACGGGCGACTCAGCCGGAGCACTCACCTATCCCCCTTTGGAACGACGCAAAAGACTCTAGCCAACCGCCCGTCAGCGAGAGCTAAGTGCGGCCTGTCCGCGTTTGGCCAAGCGCCGCGTCGCGTCGTCCGATAGGTCGGGGATCTCGTCGACGGGGAACCAGCGCAGGTCCAGAGACTCCTCGCTGATCACCGCCTCGGCGCCCGGAGGGGCCACGGCGGCGTACTCGACGTCGAGATGCCAGCTGGTCGGCGGGTGGCACCACACGACGTGCTTGTCGAGCGCGAGCGGGCCGGGGAGCAGCTCGAGCCCGGAAATGCCGGACTCCTCCCAGGCCTCCCGCAGCGCCGCGTCCGCCAGCGAGGCGTCGGAGGGCTCGCAGTGCCCGCCCATCGGCAGCCACATCCCGGCCTTGGGATGGAGCGTGAGCAGCACCCGCGAGCCGTCGTGCGACAGCACGGCCGTCGTCGCCGTCAGGTGCCCGGGCACGCAGGCGCGCGACATCGCGTCGTCGTGCGCCCGCAGGTGGTCGAGGAACTCCGTGCGCAGCGCCTCTTCTTCCGGCGTGGGCGCGGTCCAGGCGGACAGCACCGCCACCGCGTCGTCGTGCAGGCTCAACCGTCGTCGCCCTCGTCCGGCTTGCGCTCCAGCTCGGAGATGTCCCAGGCCGCCTCGCCGCGGACGAACGCGTCGGGGTCGTCGAGGTCGTCGGCCGTGGGCATGAGGTCCGGGTGGCCCCACAGCGCGTCGCGGCCGTCGATCCCGCGCTCGCTCTCCAGCGCCCGCCAGAGCGCCGCCGCCTCGCGCAGCCGCCTGGGCCGCAGCTCGAGCCCCACCAGGGTGCCGAACGTCAGCTCGGCGGGGCCGCCGGTGGCCCGGCGCCGGCGTACGGTCTCGGCCAGGGCGACGGCGGAGGGCAGCTTGCCGTCGGCGGTCCGCTCGACCACCGCGGCGACCCAGCCCTCGACCAGGGCGAGCATCGTCTCCAGGCGGGACAGCGCGGCCTTCTGCCGCTCGGTCTCCTCGGGCTTGAGCAGGTTGCCCCCGCTCAGCGCCTCCTGGATCGCCTGGGGATTGTTGATGTCGAGCCCGCGGATCTGCTCTTCGAGTGCCGAGGTGTCGAGCGTGATGCCCTTCGCGTATTCCTCGACCGCGCCGAGCAGGTGCGAGCGCAGCCACGGCACGTGCTGGAACAGCCGGTGGTGGGCGGCCTCGCGCAGCGCCAGGTAGATCCTGATCTCCTCGGAGGGCATCTCGAGGCCCTCGCTGAAGTGGGCGATGCCGCCGGGCAGCAGCGCGGCCGTGTCGGACAGCGGCAGGCCGATGTCGGTCGTGCCGACCACCTCGCGGGCGAGCGAGGCGATCGCCTGGCCGATCTGCTGGCCGACCATCATGCCGCCCATCTGCTTGAGCATGCCCATGAGAGGGCCGGCCATCTGCTGGGCCTCTGGCGGCAGGCCGGAGCCGCCCAGCGCGCCACCCATGGTCTCGACCATGCGCTCGGCGATCGGCTCGCAGAGCTTGCGCCAGACGGGAATGGTGTTCTCGATCCACTCGGACCGGCTCCATGCCTGCGGTGACGACACGCCGCTCGGCAGCGCGGTCGCCTCGTTCAGCCACAGGTCAGCCAGGCTCAGCGCCTCCACGATCTGGCGGCGCTCGCCTTCCATGACGCTCGGGTCGCCCTCGGCGACCACGGCGTGCCTGGCGATGTTCTTCGCCATGTCCCAGTTGACAGGCCCCGAGCTCTGCGGCGCCGACAGCATGTCGGCGAACTGGCGCATCGCCTGAGCCATCTGCTCAGGGTTGCCGAACATGGCGAACGGGTTCTCGTTAGGGTCGTTTTCGCGACCCGGCAGGTCAGTCACCGCTCTACCTCGTGCAGGATGATGGAGGAGTCCACAACCGCCACGTTAGTCGTCCTACGGCGGATCAGTGCAAAGTGAGGACCCGGTGCCTACCTCGAAACGCCCGCGCCAACCCGTCGTCGCCGTCACGGGAGCGGCCTCCGGCATAGGCCGCGAGCTGCTCGCCAGGCTCGTATCCTCCGCGGATTTCCGCAGGGTGGTGGCCATCGACGAGCAGCGCGGCGACGTTCAGGAAGCCACGTGGAGAGTGATCGACGTACGAGATCCGCTCTTGGCGAACCGGATCTCCGACATCGACGTCCTGGTCCATCTGGCCGGCGACTACGCGCTCGACTCCGATCCCGTGGAGCGGCGGGCGTACAACCTGAGAGCCGCCCAGACGGTGCTGACGGCCTGCGCGGCGGCGCGCGTGCGGCGGGTGGTGCTCGTCACCAGCGCGATGGTGTACGGCGCCGCGCCCGACAACGACGTGCCCCTGGCCGAGGACGCGCCGGTGGCGGCCGAGCCCGACACCGGCGTGGTGGGCGACTACCTGGAGATCGAGTCCCTGGTGCGCCGGTCCCTGCGCAGCCACCCCGGGCTCGAGGTGACCGTCTTGCGCCCGGCCGCGGTCGTCGGCCCGGGCGTCGACACGGTGATCACCCGCCACTTCGAGTCGCCCAGGCTCCTGACGGTCAAGGGCTGCAGCCCTCACTGGCAGTTCTGTCACGTCGACGACCTGATCTCGGCGCTGGAGCTGGCGGCGCGCGGCCTCGTCACCGGCGTGGTGGCGGTCGGCTCCGACGGGTGGCTGGAGCAGGAACAGGTCGAGGAGCTGTCCGGCATCCGCAGGTTCGAGCTGCCCGCGGGGCTGACGTTCGGCACGGCGCAGCGCCTGCACCGGCTCGGCATCACCCCGGCGCCCGCGACCGACCTGCACTACGTCGTCTACCCGTGGGTCGTCGACTGCGTGGCGCTGCGAGAGGCGGGCTGGAAGCCGTCCTGGACCAACGAGGCCGCGCTCCAGCAGCTGCTGGAGCTGCGCGCGAAGCGCACCACCGTGGTCGGCAGGCGGCTCCCGGTCAAGGAGGCCACGCTCACCGCCGCCGGCGCCACCGTCGCCGTCATCGGCACCGCGGCGATCGTCCGGCAGGTGCGCAAGAAGCGGCGAGGGTAGTCTTTTTCCGTGAACGTCATCCGGCTGCTCGGCATTCGCGACACCCCGCTCTCCGTGGAGGAGGTGCTGTCCGCCGTGGGCGACCATGCCGCCGGCGGCACCACGATCTTCATCGGCACCGTGCGGGAGCAGGACCACGGCAAGCCGGTGACTAGGCTCTCCTACTCGGCGCACCCCACGGCGGAGGCCGAGCTGCGCGCGGTGGCGGAAAAGGTCGCCGCCGACTTCCCCGTGACGGCGGTGGCCGCCGTGCACCGGGTCGGCGACCTGGAGCTGGGCGACACGGCCGTGATCGTCGCGGTGGCCGCGCCGCACAGGGACGAGGCGTTCAAGGCCTCGCGCAGGCTGATCGACGACCTGAAGGCGCAGGTCCCGATCTGGAAGCACCAGGTGTTCGCCGACGGCGAGACCGAGTGGGTCGGCGCCTGCGAATAAGCTCATCGACATGTCACGACGCGCCCTCACCTTGCTGCTCGCGGGATTCCTCGTGCTCGCGCTCGGCGTCGTGGGCGCGTTCCGTCCGGTCCCCTACGTCGTGCTGAGCCCTGGCCCGACGGAGAACACCATCGGCGAGGTCGACAAGAAGCCCGTGATCTCGATCAAGGGCCGGGAGACCTATCCCACCAGCGGCGCCCTGAGCCTGGTGACCGTGGCTTACCAGGGCGGCCCGGCCGCCCAGATCGACCTGCTCACGGCGCTCCGCGGCTGGATCGACCCGACCGTGGCGGTGGTGCCCCAGGAGACCATCTTCGCTCCCGACCGCAGCCAGAAGGAGGTCGAGGAGGAGAACACGGTCGAGATGACCAACTCCCAAGACTCCGCCACCGCCGCCGCGCTCAACGAGCTGAAGATCCCCTACAGCATGGTCGTGACGGTCGTCTCCACGGAGAAGGGCAAGCCCGCCGACGGCAAGCTGCGCAAGGACGACGAGATCAACTCCGTCGACGGCAAGCCGGCCAAGGACGTCGACGTCGTGGGCGACACGGTCAAGGCGCACAAGCCCGGCGAGGACGTCGTCTTCAACGTCACCAGGGGCAAGGAGAAACTCGACGTCACCCTGCGGACGGTGGCCGGGCCCCAGGGGCAGACCCAGGTGGGCGTGATGATGCAGGCGAAATACAAGTTCCCGTTCGACGTCGACATCAACGTCGGCGACGTGGGCGGGCCCAGCGCCGGGCTGATGTTCTCGCTCGGCATACTCGACAAGCTCACGCCGGGCGAGCTCACCGGCGGCAAGAAGATCGCCGGCACCGGCACCATCCAGCCGACGGGCGAGGTGGGCGCGATCGGCGGCATCCAGCAGAAGATGGTGGGTGCCAAGGAGGCCGGCGCGACCGTCTTCCTCACCCCGGCGGACAACTGCGCCGAGGCCATGAAGGCCGTGCCCGACGGGCTGCGGCTGGTCAGGGCCGACACCCTGCACGACGCTGTGCTGGCGCTCGACGCGCTGCGCACGGGCAAGGGAAACGTGCCCGCGTGCACGGGATGACCTGTCGCGGAAACTTCTGGCGATCGCCATGCGTTAGCCGTACGGCAGGCCTAGCGGTGTAGGTTGCCAGACACGGACCGTTTTTTCATTACGACGAGGGGTTGGCCTTGAGCTTCCGGACCCCAGGAGCCGGCAGGGCGATGCGCTTGCCCCGCCGACCGCGACTGCTTCTGCCTGTAGCGATCGCTCTGGTGGCGATCGTGGCGTTGTTCTTCTTGTTCGCCGGCATCTATACCGACTTTTTGTGGTACGACGCCGTCGACTACACGTCGGTGTTCACCGGCGTGGTGCTGACCCAGATCGTGCTGTTCCTGGTCGGCGCGCTGCTGATGGTGGCCATCGCCGGCGGCAACATGCTGCTCGCCTTCCGCACGCGGCCGATGTTCGGGCCCGCGATGTTCGGGGGCGCAAGCGGCGCCGACCGCTACCGCATGGCGCTCGACCCCCACCGCAAGCTGATCTTCATTGTCGGCATGGGCCTGCTCGCCCTGTTCTCGGGCTCCTCGTTCTCGGGGCAGTGGCAGACCTGGCTGCAGTTCCTCAACGGCGCGCAGGTCGGCAAGCGGGACCCGGAGTTCGGGTACGACATCTCGTTCTACATGTTCGACCTCCCGTTCATCCGGATGGTGCTGAACTTCCTGTTCACCGCCGTGATCATCTCGGCCGTCCTGGCCGCGATCACGCACTACCTGTACGGCGGGTTCCGCCTGCAGTCGCCCGGGGTGCACGCCTCCAGGGCGGCGCGCGTGCACCTGTCGGTGCTGCTCGGCCTCTTCGTGCTGCTCAAGGCCGTCGCCTACTGGGTCGACCGCTACGGCCTGCTCTTCTCCGACCGCGGCTTCGTGCACGGCGCGTCCTACACCGACGTCAACGCGGTGCTGCCGGCCAAGACCATCCTCGCGATCATCGCGCTGATCTGCGCCGTCCTGTTCTTCGCCGGCGTGTTCCGCCCGGGCGGCATGCTGCCCGGGGTCTCCTTCGGCCTGCTCGTGCTCTCGGCCATCCTGATCGGCGGGGTCTACCCGGCGCTGGTCGAGCAGTTCCAGGTCAAGCCCAACCAGCAGGGCAAGGAGGCGCCCTACATCAAGCGCAACATCGAGGCGACGCGGGATGCGTACAACGTCGCCAAGACCGAGGTCGAGACCTACAACGCCCAGGCCGACCCGACCAAGGTCCAGGCCAACGGCGACACCTCCGTCTCCGGTGTGCGCCTGCTCGACCCGGCGCTGGTGTCGACGACGTACGAGCAGACCCAGCGCATCCGCGGTTTCTACAACTTCGCCGACCCACTCGACGTCGACCGCTACCGCGACCCGGCCACCGGCAAGATGATCGACCACGTCGTCGGCGTCCGCGAGCTGACCGGCCCGCCGCCGGAGCAGAACAACTGGATCAACCGGCACCTGGTCTACACCCACGGCTACGGCTTCGTCGCCGCGCCGGGCAACAAGGTCGACTCCAGCGGCCTGCCCGACTACGACGCCAAGGACATGCCGGTCATCGGCCCGCTGGTGAACAGCACCGGGCTCAAGGAGCCGCGGATCTACTACGGCGAGGACGACACCGCCGCCGACTACGTCATCGCGGGCGGTAACCCCAACAACCCGCAGGAGCTCGACTACCCGCAGACGGGCGGCACGGGCCAGAAGAACACGACCTACACCGGTGGCGGCGTCCCCGTCGGGTCGTTCTTCAACAGGCTGCTGTACGCCGCCAAGTACAGCGAGGCCAACATCCTCCTGTCGGGCGACATCAACGCCAACTCGAAGATCCTGTACGAGCGCAACCCGCGCGATCGGGTCCAGAAGGTGGCCCCGTTCCTCACGCTGGACGGCAACCCCTACCCCGCGATCGTGGACGGGCGCATCGTGTGGATCGTCGACGGTTACACGACGTCCAACGACTACCCGTACGCGCAGAGCGAGAGCCTCGGCGACATGACCCGCGACACGTCCACCGACCGTCGCGTGATCGCCCAGCAGCCGACCGACAAGATCAACTACATCCGCAACTCGGTCAAGGCCACCGTCGACGCCTACGACGGCTCGGTCAAGCTCTACGGCTGGGACACCAACGACCCGGTGCTGAAGACCTGGAGCTCGGCCTTCCCCGGCCTCATCCGCTCGGCCTCGGAGATGAGCGCCGACCTGCGCAACCACGTGCGCTACCCGGAAGACCTGTTCAAGGTGCAGCGCTACATCCTGTCGCGCTACCACATCACCGACCCAGCCGCCTTCTACAGCGGCCAGGACTTCTGGAACGTCCCCGGTGACCCCACGCAGGGTGACAAGAACATCAAGCAGCCGCCCTACTACCTCACCACCACGATGCCGGGCGGCACGCCGACGTTCTCGCTGACCACCACGTTCGTGCCGCGGCAGGGTCCCAACCTGGCGGCGTTCATGGCGGTCGACTCGTCGTCCGCCTCCGAATACGGGCGTATCCGGATACTCCGGATGCCGTCGAGCACGCCGATCCCCGGCCCCGGACAGGCGCAAAACTCCTTCCAGAGCCGGTTCGCGGGTGAGCTCAACGTGATGGGCCTCGGCGCCTCGTCGGTCCGCTACGGCAACCTCCTGACGCTCCCGTACGCGGGCGGCCTGGTCTACATCGAACCGGTGTACATCCAGGTGGCCGCGGGCGGCGGGCAGGAGCCGTACCCCATCCTGCAGCGGGTGCTGGCGTCGTACGGCAGCAAGATCGGTGTGGGCCGCACGCTGGACGAGGCGCTGAAGGAGGTCTTCGGCAACGACCAGCAACAGCAGACCCAGCCCAACCAGCAGGAGCAGACCCAGCCCAACCAGGCCAACACGGCGCTCAACTCGGCGATCGCCAACGCCAAGAAGGCCTACGACGACGCCCAGAAGGCGCTGCAGGCCAGCCCGCCGGACTGGGACGCGTACGGCGAGGCGCAGAAGCGGCTGGAGGAGGCGCTGAAGGCTCTGGAGAACGCCAACGCCCAGCAGCCGTCACCGTCACCCTCGCCCACGGCCAGCCCGACTGGCTCACCGACGGCCCCGGCCACGCCGCCGGCGTCGGCCTCGCCGTCACCCACCGCATCACCGACGGGAGGCACCTAGCCATTCGGTTTGCGCCCACCCCTCGCCGCCGTCTAGTCTTAAGGCGCAACGCGACGCGGGGTGGAGCAGTTCGGTAGCTCGCTGGGCTCATAACCCAGAGGTCGCAGGTTCAAATCCTGCCCCCGCTACCAATCCAGCAGAGGCCCGGGAAACCGGGCCTCTGCTCATTTCAGCGCCTGTCTCGACGATCTCCTGAACCGGCGCCGGCCGACTGAACGGTCGCCGTCGCGCACTGCCTGACCGGATACGCGGGCGCCCCCGTCGGGCTCGCCGCAGCCGGAATCAGGAGGCGATCCACTGAACTGGCGCAAGCACTCTTTCGGGCCTGTATAGTTATTGAAGACACACCGACGCGGGGTGGAGCAGTTCGGTAGCTCGCTGGGCTCATAACCCAGAGGTCGCAGGTTCAAATCCTGTCCCCGCTACCAAGGACGAAGTCCCCGGCCAATGGCCGGGGACTTCGTCGTTTTCTGGCCTCTTGATCGGTCATCCCGCCGGTGATTACATGATTACATGACTGATGAGGCAGTGCCGACGCTCTACGAGTGGGCGGGCGGCGCCCCGGCATTCGAGCGGCTGACCGAGACCTTCTACCGCAGTGTCGTCAAGGACGAGCTGGTCGGACCGTTGTTCGCGCACATGGACCCCGATCACCCGAAGTACGTGGCGATGTGGCTCAGCGAGGTGTTCGGCGGGCCCGACCGCTACACCCAGGAGCGCGGCGGCTACCCCAACATGCTCCGCCACCACCTCGGCAAGGCGATCACCGAGCCGCAGCGCCGCAGGTGGGTGAACCTGCTCATGGACGCGGCCGACGAGGTGGGGCTGCCCGAC
This sequence comes from Nonomuraea sp. SYSU D8015, assembly GCF_008065375.1. Taxonomy (GTDB): domain Bacteria; phylum Actinomycetota; class Actinomycetes; order Streptosporangiales; family Streptosporangiaceae; genus Nonomuraea. The sequence goes on along the minus strand of NZ_VJYI01000008.1, from coordinate 4,454 downwards.
GACCCCGAGTTCAGGGCCGCGTTCGCAAGCTATGTCGAGTGGGGCACCCGGCTGGCCAAGCACAATTCCCAGCCGGGCGCGACGCCTCCCTTGGAGGCGCCCGTGCCGCACTGGGGCTGGGGGGTCGCGCCGCCGTACCAGCCCTAATCTGGAGGAATGGGAGACAGGGCCCGCGGCCGGCTACGCGTCTACCTGGGCGCGGCCCCCGGAGTGGGCAAGACGTTCGCCATGCTCAGCGCGGCGCGCCGAGCCAGGGAACGCGGCAGAGACGTGGTCGTGGGTTTCGTCGAGACCCACGGCCGCACCCCTGTCGCCAACATGCTGGAAGGCCTGGAGGTCCTCCCGAGGAAGACCCTGACCCACCGGGGCGCGACGTTCACCGAGCTCGATCCCGACGCCGTGATCGCCCGCGCCCCGGCGATCGCGCTGATCGACGAGCTGGCCCACACGAACGTCCCCGGCTCCCGCAACGCCAAGCGCTGGCAGGACGTCGACGAGATCCTCGAGGCCGGCATCGACGTCGTCACCACACTCAACGTCCAGCACCTCGCCTCGCTGCACGACGTGGTCGAGCAGATCACCGGCGTGCCGCAGCGGGAGACCGTGCCGGACGAGGTGGTGCGGCGGGCCGACCAGATCGAGCTGATCGACATGTCGCCCGAGGCGCTGCGCCGCCGCCTGGCCCACGGCAACGTCTACCCACCGGAACGCGTGGACGCCGCGCTCGCCGACTACTTCCGCGTCGGCAACCTCACCGCCCTGCGGGAGCTCGCCCTGCTCTGGGTGGCGGGCAAGGTGGACGAGCAGCTCGACCGCTACCGCGCCGAGCACTCCATCGAGGACACCTGGGAGACCCGCGAGCGCGTGGTGGTCGCGCTCACCGGCGGGCCGGAAGGCGACACCCTCGTACGCCGGGCCGCGCGCATCGCCGCCCGCACGAAGGGCGCGGACCTGCTGGCCGTGCACGTCACCAGGGCGGACGGCCTGTCCGCAGAGGGCGATCCGGCGAACCTGGCCCGCCAGCGCACGCTCGTCGAGGACCTGGGCGGCACGTACCACCAGGTGATCGGCGACGACGTCCCGCGTGCGCTGCTCGAGTTCGCCCGCGGCGTGAACGCCACCCAGCTCGTCCTCGGCGCGTCCCGGCGAGGACGGATCTCGCAGGTTTTCTCACGGGGCGTCGGAGTGACGACCACCGCGCTGTCCGGATCGATCGACGTGCACATGGTCCCGCACGAGGCGGCCCGCACGGGGCGCGCGCGGAGGGGGCCGGGCGCGGCGCTGACCCGCACCCGGCGCGCCTGCGGGTGGGGAGTGGTCCTGCTCGGGATGCCGCTGCTCACGGCCGTGCTCCTTCCTCTGGGCCTTACGCTGACCAGCGAGATCCTGCTCTTCCTGCTGCTCGTCGTGGGCGTGGCCCTGGTTGGCGGCATGTGGCCGGCGCTGGCGGCGGCGTTGTTCGGGTTCGCGCTGCTCAACTGGTTCTTCACGCCGCCACTGCACACGTGGACGATCGCACGGCCGGAGAACGTGCTCGCATTGACGATCTTCGTGCTCGTGGCGGTCATGGTCAGCACGGTCGTCGACCTGGCGGCCAGGCGCAGCAGGGAGGCGGCGCGCTCGCGGGCCGACGCCGAGGTGCTCGCCACGCTGGCGGGCCACGTCCTGCGGGGCGAGGCGGCGCTGTCATCGCTGCTGGCGAGGATGCGGGAGACGTTCGGGCTGACCTCGGTGACCCTGCTCGAACGCGCCGATGGAACCGACGACTGGCGCATCGTCTCCACGTCCGGCGGACCGCCGGCGACCGGACCGGGCACCGCCGACATCGACGTCGCGATCGACGGCCGGCTGGTGCTCGCCGCCGGCGGGCGGCTGCTGCACGCCAGCGATCGGCGGGTGCTCGAGGCGTTCGCGGCCGAGGCGGCGGTCGCGCTGCGGCAGCAGCGGCTGCGCGAGGCGGCCGAGAAGGCGCGGCCCCTGGCCGAGGCCGACAGGATGCGCACCGCCCTGCTCGCCGCCGTGGGCCACGACCTGCGTACGCCGCTCGCCTCCGCCCTGGCGGCGGTCGAGAGCCTCAGCGACACCGAGATCGCCTGGTCCGAGGAAGACCGCACCGAACTGCTCGCCACCGCTGGCGAGTCGCTGATCAAGCTCAACCGGCTCGTCTCAAATCTGCTCGACATGAGCCGCCTGCAGGCCGGCGCCCTCGGCGTGACCCTGGAGCCCGTGGCGATCGAGGACGTCCTGCCGCGCGCCGTCGACGACCTCGACCCCGCGCCCGGCCTGATCAAGACCGACGTCCCCGCCGGACTTCCCGACATCCTGGCCGACCCCGCGCTGCTGGAGCGCGTGCTGGCCAATCTCATGGCGAACGCCGCCCGCTACACGCCCGAGGGGGAGCACGTGCTCGTCGCCGCGAGCCGGCACGGCGACAACGTCGAGATCCGTGTCGTCGACCGCGGCCCGGGCATCCCGCCGGAGGAGCATGAAAGGGTGTTCCTGCCCTTCCAACGACTCGGTGACCGCGACAACCACACGGGAGTGGGGCTCGGCCTGGCGCTCTCGCGCGGGCTCACCGAGGCGATGGGCGGCAAGCTCGTCCTGGAGGACACACCCGGAGGGGGACTCACCATGGCCGTCTCGCTGCGGAGGGCCGCATGACCCGCGTGCTCGTGGTGGACGACGAACCGCAGATCCTGCGGGCCCTGCGCGTCAACCTGGCCGCCCGGGACTACGAGGTGGCGCTCGCGCCGGACGGCGGCACAGCGCTGCGCCAGGCCGCCGAATGGCATCCCGACCTGGTCATCCTCGACCTCGGGCTGCCGGATCTGGACGGTGTCGAGGTCATCCAGGGGCTGCGCGGCTGGACCTCCGTACCGATCATCGTCCTGTCGGGCCGCGCGGACAGCACGGACAAGGTGGACGCGCTCGACGCCGGCGCCGACGACTACGTCACGAAGCCGTTCGGCGTCGACGAGCTGCTCGCCCGCATCCGCGCGGTGACCCGCCGCACCGGCCGGCACGGGGAGGAGCCTGCCACGGTACGGCTGGGCGACCACGTGATCGACCTGGCCAACAAGACGATTTCCGGAGGCGTGCGCCTGACGCCCACCGAGTGGCACTTCCTGGAGATCCTGCTGCGCGATCCCGGAAAGCTGATCAGCCAGCGCCGGCTCCTGACAGAGGTGTGGGGCGCTTCCTACCTCAAGGAGACGCACTACCTGCGCCAGTACATGGCGCAGCTGCGCCGCAAGCTCGAACGCGACCCCGCCCACCCGGTCCATCTGCTCACCGAGCCCGGCATGGGCTACCGTTTCGAGCCGTGATGATCCATGATCATGATGGCTGCCTTCTGGATGGCCCAGCCGATCAGCAGGAGCCCGAAGACGATCTGCGCGATCCGTATCCAGGGAGCAGAGACGGTGTCCACATAAACCACGACACCGACCCACATCACTCCGAATGTTCCAACTAGGACAATGGCCGCCCAGTTCAGTCCCCGCTGCCACATATGTGAAGTCTGGCAGTTGGTGACGAAAGGGCGGGTATGTCCGGAGTCGTCACTCGGTCACCGTCAGGGCAACGAGCGCTCGCGTGACCTCGCGCGGCTCACCTGGGCAGGCTTCTGTGCTTGCCGACGCAGCGGCGCAGCCGCATGCCGCGGGCTCGCTGCTTGGGGGCGCCGTCCTCCAGGGCCGCGAGCAGCGCGGCCGCCGTGTGAGCGTCGGACAGGATGCGCTGGACGGCCTCGCCGTCCTCGGGCAACTGGCCCCGCTCGGCCAGTTCGTGCCTGACGAAGGCCAAGGGATCGGGCGCGTTCACGACGTCGGCGGCCACGGTCGCCCGGGCGGCCGTGAGCAGCCGCAGATAGTGGGTACGCAGGACGGCCTCGCGCATGCGGGCGTGCTCGAGATCGTCGATCAGCGTCCTGGCGATTCTCAGCAGGTCTCCGGCGTGGGTCGCCTCGTCGGCGAGGAAGGCACGGATGTCGTCGAACTCCGAGCGGGTCATGGCGGACACCTCCGAGAGCGCAGTCTGCTCGTGTGTAGTTCGTACCTGCCGGCGATTGCGGATGACTTGCTGTCGGCTTGTCTCGGGGGCCGCGCGTCCTGGAGGCATGGGGGAGGTTTGAGGGTCAGGTGGTGAGGGAAGGACCCTATGATTACCTGAGTTGCGCGAAGTGGGTGCCGAGGGCTGCTAGAGTTGCTTCGCGCAGGGCGGCCCGGCAGGTTCGCGGAACCTCCGGAGAGGCCCGGCGAACCCCACTACCTTCCGGGCGATCTGAGATGGTTTCGCATCTACTCGGATCGGCTGGTAAGTTAGAGGGGTTGTCCCGGAAACGGGGCGTGACTTAATTCCCGCAGGTCGAGCGAGTCCGGTCAATTTGACAGGGACTTGAACGGCTGAAAGAATTAGGACACAACGGAAGACCGAAACGAAAGCGCCGGAAGACG
>NZ_VJYI01000007.1 GCF_008065375.1 Nonomuraea sp. SYSU D8015 | reverse complement strand
CTCCAAACAATGCCTGTTCGGACAGACTGTCCAAGCAAAACCGTCAATCCAATGACGGGGTGTTACATGTGTGATGCACATGCACTGGCTTTTAACACACTGTTGAGTTCTCAAGAAACGGACGCGTACATCCTCGCCGAGATCTCTTCCAGACCCCAGCGCGGAGGCTCACTCCTCGTCTGTTACATCCAGGTTACCGAGTCGGACGATCTATGTCAAACCACCCGATCCGACACCTTCCGGACCGACCTCTCTCGAGGCCAACCCTTCTAACTTACCCTGACTTTCGACCCTTGTCCAATCGGACATCGGACCCAGCCCGAGAGCCGGGGTTCAGTAGAAGGGATGCCGGGGCTCATCAGGCCCCGCGTTGAAGACTGTAGCAGCCTCAACGGCGTGGAAGGTCCATCTTCGGTAACGAATGAACCTTCCCCGCGTACGTAGGGTTCAAACACCAAGCCCAGCGAGCTGGGCCTCGAGCCGCGCGATGTCGGCGGAGGCCTGCTCGGCACGGCCCCTGACCTTGGCGACCACGTCTTCGGGCGCCTTGGCCATGAACTGCTCGTTGCCCAGCTTGGCCGCCACCTGCGCGGCTTCCTTGCGGGCAGCGGCCAGATCCTTCTCCAGCCGCTTACGCTCGGCCGCGACGTCGATCGCACCCGCGGTGTCGATCTCCACGGTCACGTCACCCACGGTCAAACGCGCCGTGGGGGCGAAGGATTCCCCGGGCTCCGTCAGGCGCAGCAGCGCGCGGGCAGCCGTCTCCTGACCGGCCAGCGGCGTGCCGGCCAGGCCCAGGCGGGCGGCCACCTTCTGGCCGGGCTTGAGCCCCTGGTCGGAGCGGAACCTGCGGACCTCCGTCACCAGCTCCTGCAGCGCGTCGATCTCGGCCTCGGCGGCCGGGTCCGCGTAGCGGGAGTCGGCGACCGGCCACGGCGCCACGACGATCGACTCGCCGCCCGTGACGGCCCGCCACAGCTCCTCGGTCACGAACGGCACCAGCGGATGCAGCAGCCGGAGCAACGCGTCAAGCACATGACCGAGCACCAGTCGCGTGTGCTCCAGGCCCTCGCCGAGCTGGATCTTGGCCAGCTCCAGATACCAGTCGCAGACCTCGTCCCACGCGAAGTGGTAGAGCAGATCGGCCGCCTTGGCGAACTCGAACTCCTCGAACGCGGCGTCGGCCGACGTCACCACGGTCTGCAGCCGCGACAGGATCCACCGGTCGGCCGCGGTCAGCTCGGCGCCGTCGAGCGAGCCGACCGTGGCGCCGTTCATGAGAGCGAATCTGGTGGCGTTCCAGATCTTGTTGCAGAAGTTGCGCGAGCCTGCCGCCCACTCCTCGCTCACCGCGACGTCGGAGCCGGGGTTGGCGCCGCGCAGCAGCGTGAAACGGGTGGCGTCGGCGCCGAAACGCTCGACCCAGTCGAGCGGGTCGACGACGTTGCCGAACGACTTGGACATCTTCTTGCCGTGCTGGTCGCGGACCATGCCGTGCAGCGCCACGACGCGGAACGGCGGCGCGCCGTCCATGGCGTAGAGGCCGAACATCATCATCCGGGCGACCCAGAAGAACAGGATGTCGTAGCCGGTGACCAGCACGGAGGTCGGGTAGAAGCGCGCCAGCTCGGGAGTCTCCTCCGGCCAGCCCATCGTCGAGAACGGCCACAGCGCCGAGGAGAACCATGTGTCCAGGACGTCGGAGTCCTGGGTGTAGCCGGCGGGCGGCTCCTCGTCGGGGCCCACGCAGACGACATCGCCGTCCGGGCCGTACCAGACCGGGATGCGGTGCCCCCACCACAACTGGCGGGAGATGCACCAGTCGTGCATGTCGTCGACCCAGTCGAAGTAACGCTTGGCCAGCTCCGGCGGGTGGATGCGGGTGCGGCCGTCGCGAACGGCGTCGCCGGCCGCCTTGGCCAGCGGCCCGACGTTGACGAACCACTGCAGCGACAGCCGCGGCTCGACGACGGTCTTGCAGCGCGAGCAGTGGCCGACGGCGTGGACGTACGGGCGCTTCTCGGCGACGATCCTGCCCTCGGCGCGCAGCGCGGCGACGACGGCGGGCCGGGCCTCGAAGCGGTCGAGCCCCTGGAACGGCCCGTGCGTGGTGATCACGCCGCGCTCGTCCATGACGGTCAGCGACGGCAGGGAATGACGCCGTCCGATCTCGAAGTCGTTGGGGTCGTGGGCCGGCGTCACCTTGACGGCGCCGGTGCCGAACGCCGGGTCGACGTGCTCGTCGGCGACCACGGGGATCATGCGGCCGGTGAGCGGCAGCTCGACCATCGTGCCGACGAGGTGGGCGTAGCGCTCGTCGGAGGGGTGGACGGCCACGGCGGTGTCGCCGAGCATGGTCTCGGCGCGTGTGGTGGCCACCACGATCTCGTCGGAGTAGCGGATGGAGACGAGCTCGCCTTCGTCCTCGCTGTGCTCGACCTCGATGTCGGACAGCGCGGTGAGGCAGCGCGGGCACCAGTTGATGATGCGCTCGGCGCGGTAGATCAGACCGTCGTCGAACAGCCGCTTGAAGATGGTCTGGACGGCCCGCGACAGGCCCGGGTCCATGGTGAAGCGCTCGCGCGACCAGTCGACGCCGTCGCCGAGCTTGCGCATCTGGCCGAGGATCCGGCCGCCGGACTCCTCCTTCCACTGCCAGACGCGCTCGACGAACGCCTCGCGTCCGAGGTCGTGGCGCGACAGGCCCTGCTTGGCCAGCTCGCGCTCGACGACGTTCTGCGTCGCGATGCCGGCGTGGTCCATGCCGGGCAGCCAGAGCGTCTCGCGCCCCTGCATGCGGGCGCGGCGCGTGAGCGCGTCCTGGATGGAGTGGTCGAGCGCGTGCCCGATGTGCAGGACGCCCGTCACGTTGGGCGGGGGCAGGACGATGCTGTACGGCTCGCGCGAGCTGCCCGGGTCGGCGCCGAAGTAGCCTTCGGATACCCAGCGCTCGTAGCTGCGGGTCTCGACGTCGGCCGGTGTGTATTGAGTAGGCAGCTCTGGCGTTGTCACAGTGACCAATTCTAGGGAGGCGGGCGAGCGGAAAACGCCTCAAGCCCTGAACCGGTGCCGCACCGTCGCGCGACGGACCGCCCGGCGCGCCCGCGCCTGTGCGGGCTCAGAACGCCGCGAGCGCCCGCGTGGCGTGCTGCCACGGGGCGCCCGGTGTGCCGGTCAGCGGCTCAGGCCGACTTCTCGCGCGGGGTGCGCTGCTGCTTGGCGGCCAGCTGGTCGCGCGGGACAAGCGTCGGGATCGCGTGCTCGAGCACCGACTCGCGGGTGATGACCACGCGGGCGACGTCCTGCCTGGAGGGCACTTCGTACATGACGGACTGGAGCACCTCCTCCAGGATCGCGCGCAGGCCGCGGGCGCCGGTGCCGCGCAGGATGGCCTGGTCGGCGATGGCCTCCAGAGCGCCGTCGGTGAACTCCAGCTCAACGCCGTCGAGCTCGAGCAACTTGCGGTATTGCTTGACCAGGGCGTTGCGCGGCTCGGTGAGGATCTGGATGAGCGCCTCGCGGTCGAGGTTGTGCACCGAGGTGATGACCGGCAGCCGGCCGACGAACTCGGGGATCATGCCGAACTTCAGCAGGTCTTCCGGCATCACGTCGCCGAAGATGTCGACCGTGTCGACCTCTTCCTTCGACCGGATGATGGCGTTGAAGCCGATGCCCTTCTTGCCGATGCGGGACTCGATGATCTTTTCGAGGCCCGCGAACGCGCCGCCGCAGATGAACAGCACGTTGGTCGTGTCGATCTGGATGAACTCCTGGTGCGGGTGCTTGCGACCGCCCTGCGGGGGCACGCTCGCCGTGGTGCCCTCCAGGATCTTCAGCAGCGCCTGCTGGACGCCCTCACCGGAGACGTCGCGGGTGATCGACGGGTTTTCGCTCTTGCGAGCGATCTTGTCGACCTCGTCGATGTAGATGATGCCGGTCTCGGCCTTCTTGACGTCGTAGTCGGCGGCCTGGATCAGCTTGAGGAGGATGTTCTCCACATCCTCGCCGACGTAGCCCGCCTCCGTGAGCGCGGTGGCGTCGGCGATGGCGAAGGGCACGTTGAGCATCTTCGCCAGGGTCTGCGCCAGCAGCGTCTTGCCCGAGCCGGTCGGGCCGAGCAGCAGGATGTTGCTCTTGGCCAGCTCCAGGCCGTCGTCTCTGCCCCGGTCGCCGGACTGCACCCGCTTGTAGTGGTTGTAGACCGCCACCGAGAGCGCCTTCTTCGCCTTGTCCTGACCGATGACGTAGGCGTCGAGGAACTCGTAGATCTCCCTCGGCTTGGGCAGGTTGTCCCACTTGAGCTCGGAGGACTCGCTCAGCTCCTCCTCGATGATCTCATTGCAGAGATCGATGCACTCATCGCAGATGTAGACGCCTGGACCGGCAATGAGCTTCTTGACTTGCTTCTGGCTCTTTCCACAGAAAGAGCACTTCAGCAGGTCTCCCCCGTCGCCGATGCGTGCCACCCCAGATACTCCTTTGCGTGGGACCGCCCTGCTCTCGCGAGCAGTGTCTCCGGACATCCTCCGGACTTGGCCGAACCGCTCAGGTTTCGACGTTACCGTCTTCTGGGCCCTCAGTGAGCCCCCTAGCGGCGAGTCGCACCGGAACGTGCCCTATTGGGCAGCGCCCCGGTGCGTCACGTCTCGTCTAGGAAGCGACGGCCTGAGCTCGCTTCTTCCTGGACGGGATGATGTCATCGATCAGACCATACGCCTTTGCCTCGTCCGCGTTGAGAATTTTGTCGCGTTCGATGTCTTTGCGGACCTCGGCAGAGGACTTGCCCGTGTGCTGGGCCACGATGTCTTCGAGGAGAGTCCGCATGCGCAGAATCTCCCTGGCCTGGATCTCGATGTCGCTGCCCTGGCCGCCGCCCTCGGTGGACGGCTGGTGGATCAGCACCCGGGCGTTGGGCAGCGCGAACCGCTTGCCCGGGGTGCCGCCGGCCAGCAGCACGGCCGCGGCGGAGGCGGCCTGGCCGAGGCAGACGGTCTGGATTTCCGGCCGGACGAACTGCATCGTGTCGTAGATCGCCGTCATGGCCGTGAACGACCCGCCGGGCGAGTTGATGTAGATGCTGATGTCACGGTCGGGATCGAGCGACTCCAGCGTCAGCAGCTGGGCCATCACGTCGTTGGCCGACGCGTCGTCGATCTGCACTCCGAGGAAGATGATGCGGTCCTCGAAGAGCTTGTTGTACGGGTTCATCTCCTTCACGCCGTACGACGTGCGCTCGACGAAGGAGGGGAGAACGTAACGGCTCTCGATGTTCATGTCAGCTCCCCCTAGGAAACCGGGCCCTGTGAGGGCACCTGTCGTGCGCTACGGACGACGTGGTCGATGAAGCCGTAGTCCTTGGCCTCCTCGGCCGTGAACCAGCGGTCGCGGTCGGAGTCGGACTCGATCTGCTCCAGCGGCTGCCCGGTGTGGAAGGCGATCCGCTCGGCCAGCGTCTTCTTCACGTAGAGCATCTGCTCTGCCTGGATGGCGATGTCGGCCGCCGTGCCGCCGATGCCGCCGGACGGCTGGTGCATCATGACCCGGGCGTGCGGCAGGGCGTAACGCTTGCCCCTTGCCCCGGCGGTGAGCAGGAACTGCCCCATCGAGGCTGCCAGGCCCATCACAACCGTTGATACGTCGTTCGGCACGTATTCCATCATGTCGTAAATCGCCATGCCCGCACTCACCGAGCCCCCCGGCGAGTTGATGTAGAGCGTGATGTCGCGCTCGGAGTCGTCGGCCGCGAGGAGCAGCAGCTCGGCGCAGATGCGGTTGGCGATCTCGTCGTTGACCTCCTGCCCGAGCACGATGATGCGCTCGCGGAGGAGGCGCTGGTAAAGCTGGTCTTCAAGCCGGAAGGCGGAGCCGTTCTCACGGCCTCGAGACTCAGGCTGATAGAAGGTCGGCGGGCTGGTCACAGCGTCACCTTCCGATGCGTCGTAATCGATTGGCTTTGCTTGTGACCTTAACGCGCGCTGCCCACAGGTCATGCCCGGTCCCCGGTACTGTTCGCTGACGGCGCAGGTTCGGGTCTTGTACCGGCGCGGTCCAGCCGTGGCGGGCCGTGATGGTGCCCCTGACGCGCCCTGAGAGGGCGGGTCGGCGCGGCGCGGGCACCGGGAGCGGTTCGGTCGGCCTGCCACCCTCCCGGCTCGGCCTGAGCCGTCTCAGCGCCTCCAGCGCCCCCCATCCCCGGGGCCATCGAGGGCTGATTGGGGTTCGCCGGGTCATCGCGTCGCATCATCGGTTGGGCGGAGTCGGCGGCAGCGGACTCGGGACGTGCGGTGCCGGACGCCGGGCCTGCTCTGCTCGAGGGCCGGCCGCCTCCCTGCGCGGACAGCATGACGCATCCGGCGGGCCGACGGCACCCGGGCAGCACGCGAACGCCCAAGAGGGCGGAGGTGGCGCGGTGGGCGGTGGTGGCACGCACGCCTGTGGTGGCCCCGGCGGGCAAGGTGGCACGTAGGGCGACGACGACCCGCCCGGCGGTGGCGCGGACACACCGTGACGGCCCTCCGGGCGAGCCTGCGTGCAGGGCGGCGGGGACCCGCGCGGCGCTGGTGGCCCGGGCGGCGGTAACGGCCGATGCGGCGGTGGTGTGGTTGGGGTGGGGACGTGGAAGCCCCCGGACCGATCGCTCTCGGGCCGGGGGCTTCGCGTTGCCTGGAGGGAAGAGGTTACGCCTCGGGCTTGTCCTCGGAGGCGGGCTCCTCCTCGACGGGCTCCTCGCCGTTGATCTCGGTGTAGATCGCCTTGAGGTCGACCTCGTTGCCGTCGGTGTCGACCACCTTGGCGGCGTCGCCGAGCACGGACTTGGCCTTGTCGCGGACGATCTCCACCATGGCCAGCGTGAGCTGGTCGTTGTCGGCGAGGTGCTTGGCCAGCTCGTTGGGCTGCACGCCCATCTCCATGGCGCGGCGCACCACGAAGTTGGTCAGCTCCTGCTCGGAGACACCGAGCTCCTCAGCCTTGACGATCTTGTCGAGCACGAAGCCGACCTTGAGCGCGCGGGCGGAGTTCTTCTCGAACTCGGCGAAGCGCTCCTCCTCCGTCGTCTGGTAGAGGCGGAAGAAGGCGTCGCGGCTCAGGCCGCTCTCGGCCACCTGGTGGTCGAGGTTGTGCTTGCGGGCGTCGATCTCGGCCTTGAGCGCGCTCTCCGGCAGCGGGATGTCGATCTTGTCGAGCAGCGCGTCGAGCGCCTTCTCGCGGGCCTGCACGACCTGGTCGATCAGCTTGTTGCGGCGGGCCTGCTCGCGGATGCTGGCCTTGAGCTCGTCAAGCGTGTCGAACTCGCTGGCGAGCTGGGCGAACTCGTCGTCCAGCTCGGGCAGGACCTTTTCCTTGACCGACTTGACGTTGATGATGACCTCAGCCTCCTCGCCGGCGTTCTCGCCGCCGACGAGCTCGGTCGTGAAGCGCTTCTCCTCGCCCGCGGACATGCCCTCGAGCGCGGCGTCGAGGCCCTGCAGCACCGAGCCGGCGCCGACCTCGTACGAGACCTCGCTGGCGGCCTGCTCCTCGATGTTCTTGCCGTCGATCTCGGCGCGCAGGTCCATGACGACGAAGTCGCCGTTGGCGGCGGGGCGGTCGACGCCGGTCAGCGTCGCGAAGCGCTGGCGCAGGGCGTCGAGCTGCTTGTCGACGTCCTCGTCGGAGACCTCTGCGGAGTCGACCGTGACCTCGATGTCCGCGTAGTCGGGGACGTCGAAGTTGGGCCGGATGTCGACCTCGGCGGTGAACTCGATCTGCTCACCGTCGTCGATCTTCGTGACCTCGATGTCCGGCTGACTGACCGGGAACACGTCGACCTCGTCGACGGCCTGGCCGTACAGCTTGGGCACGGCGTCGTTGAGGGTCTCCTCCAGCACTACCGCCCGGCCGAAGCGCTGCTCGATGATGCGGGCCGGAACCTTGCCAGGCCGGAACCCGGGGACGCGCACCTGCTGCGCGACCTTCTTGTACGCCGCATCCATGCTCGGGCGCAGCTCCTCGAACGGCACCTCGACAGTGAGCTTGACCCGGGTCGGGCTGAGCTCCTCGACAGCGGTCTTCACGGAATGGTCTCCTTGATCAAGCTACGAGTGATCGCGGGCGCGTCCATTCGGTACGGCTCACGCGCCGCGCCCACATGAGCGGTGTTGGGCATGCTCCGCAACGGCGGCATCCAACGCCGATGGTCCAGTCTAGGGCAGACGCACACCCAACAACGACGCCGCCGCGGCTAGAACTCGTCCGCGATCGCCCGCAAGAGCTCAATCGTCTCGTCAGGGGTGGTGCTCACCGCGCACAACCGCTCCATGACCTCGGTGTATCGGTCCACGTCTTCACGCTTGTCCAGGTAGAGCGCGCTGGCGAGCTGCTCGACGTACACGACGTCGGGCAGGTCCGGGTCGGGAAAGCGCAGGATGCTGAACGCCCCGCCCTCCGCACTGTGGCCGCCGAAGCTGAACGGCATGATCTGGATCGTGATGTTGGGCTGGCGCATGAGATCGATGAGGTGCTCCAACTGTGCCCTCATGACCTCGGCTCCACCGATCGGCCGCCGTAGCGCGGCCTCGTCGATCACCGCCCAGAAGACCGGCCCGTCTTCCTTGTCCAAGATCCTCTGGCGCTCCAGCCGGAGATCCACCCTCCTGGCGATCTCCTCGGCTCCGATGCCCGCCGCGCCGGCGGTCACCACAGCCCTGGCGTACTCCTTGGTCTGCACCAGTCCTGGCACGAACTGGACCTCGTAGGTCCTGATCCTGGCGGCGGCCTCCTCGAGGCCGACGTACGCCTGGAACCACGTGGGCAGGACATCGTTGAACCGGTGCCACCAGCCCGGCTCGTTGGCGGTGGCGACCAGGTCGAGCACGGCGGAGCGAGCCTGCTGATCCACGACTCCGTACAGAGTCAGCAGGTCGGCTACGTCGCGTTCCTTGAACCCCACTCGGCCCAGTTCCATGCGGCTGATCTTGGATTCCGAGCCCCGGATGAGGTGGCCCGCCTCCTCACGAGTGACGTTCTTCGCTTCCCTGAGCTTGCGCAGCTGGGAGCCCAGGAGGATGCGCAGCGCCGTCGGCCCGGAACCCGGCTGGTTCTGCGTCACTTTGCCTCCTATCAAGGTCCGCACACACAGTGACACCACATCGCCGCTTATGACAAGGTCTCAACCTGGTGTCCGATTCGCTTATCTATGCCCCAAAAGGCTCCTTGCTATTGCACACTACGGATGCACGTGCATTTGGGTCTTGCAGGCGCACCCGTCGGTGACTCATGATGGCTTAGTGCATATTGGGCCATACATGCACTAACCAAGGCTTAACGGGGAGGTATCGGCGGCATGGTGGAGGACCCTCTGGCCACTGCCGATTGCCTGCAGATCACCCGGGAAGTCGGCTTCGACCACCTGCTGATGGGTGGCGGCAAGCCGTACACGACCGCGTGTCCCCTGCCCTTCCAGGCCGACTCGGTGAAGACCGCCAGGGACGTGACCCGCTCCACGCTGCGGAGCTGGGGGTTGCACGACCTGAGTGACGACGCCGCGCTCGTGGTGTCGGAGCTGGTGACGAACGCGGTCAGGTACGCGATGTACGCGGCCGGGCGGCGGGAGATCGAGCTGCTGCTCATGCGGGTCTCGCCGCACGTGCTGCTGGCGGTGGCCGACCCGAGCGACGAGGTGCCGACGCCCAAGGAGCCCGACTTCATCTCCGAGAACGGGCGTGGCCTTTACATCGTCGAGACCTACAGCCAGAGCTGGGGCTGGGACCGCCTGGCGCGCGGCGGGAAGGCCGTCTGGGCGCTCTTCCGCACCGAGCCCTGATCAGGCGAACCCTCCGCACCGGTCCCTGACCGCCTGAACCTGCGGCGCCGGAATTCTTTCGTCTGGATACGCTTCGTCACGCCCTCGTTCGTGACCAGAGTGCTAGATTGGTCATCAGTCATCAGTCACAAGGAGGGCGCCATGCCTACCGAGCAGATCGGGCGGGCCGACCGGATCCTCGACGCGGCCAAGGACCTGCTGCTGCGCTGGGGATACCGGCGGGTCACGATCGACGACATCGCCAAGCGGGCCGGGGTCGGCAAAGGCACGATCTACCTGCACTGGCGCACGCGGGAGCAGTTGTTCTTCGCGGTCGGCGCCAGGGAGGCGGTGGCGATGCTGGAGGCGGTCGTCACGGCCATGCGGGCGGATCCCGGCGAGATCGCCCTGCATCGGTACATGCGCCGCTTCTTCCTGGAGGCGATGCGGCGGCCGGTGCTGCGCGCGATCTTCACCAGGGACGCGGAGACGCTCGACAAGTTCCTCTCCAGCCCGGCCAGGAAGCCGCTGGAGGGCGCCAAGCTGCTCGCCTCGCGCGAATATCTCGGCGTGCTGGCCCGGCACGGCCTGCTGCGGGCCGGGCTGCGGCCGGAGGACCTGGACTATCCGCTGCCGACGATCGTGTTCGGGTTCTTCGCCATCGAGCCGATGCTGCCCGCCGAGGTCTCGCTGAGCCTGGAGGAGAAGGCGGACCATCTGGCCGACACGCTGCGCAGGACCTTCGAGCCCGAGCGGCTGCCGGACTGCGAGCCGGCGGCCGAGCGGGGGATCGAGATCTTCGAGGGGCTCTCCCGTGACTTCAGCAACGCGGCGTACGGAGGCGGAGATGGGTCATGACATCGGCGGGCTGCACCACGTGGGGCACGTGGTCCGCGACATGGGGCAGGCGCTGGAGCGGTATCGGCGGATGGGGTTCGCCCTGCCCGGGCCCGCCTACCCGGTGCTGGGCGAGCCGCCGGAGCCGTTCGGGGTGGCCAACACCCACGCGTACCTCGCGGGGAGCTTCGTCGAGCTGGTCGCCCTCGCGGAGGCGGGACGCCTTCCCGGCGACGCGCGGCCGATCCCGCTGCACGTCCCGGAGGACCGGCTCCCCGCGTTGAAGGAGGCCGTCCGCGGCACCGTGGCCAACCTGGACGCCTGCCTGCGGCGCTTCGAGGGCGTGCACATCCTGATGTTCGACTCGCCGGACATCGACGCGGCCGCCGAGCGGCTGGCGGCCGGCGGCGCCGGGCACGGCGGGGTGCACGCCGCCCAGCGGCCGGTGGAGACGGTGGACGGGCTGGTGATGGAGCCCGTACGGTACCTGGAGTTCGACGGGTCCGGGCCCGGCCGCGTGCCGGAGGGGCGGGTCGGGCTGGCGGAGAACGCCGCGGGCTCGCCGCACGGAGCCGCCGATCATCCCAACGGCGCGGTCGAGCTGACCGGATGCGTGCTGTGCGTGGCCGACGACGAGCTGGCCGAAGCAGAGCGGCGTTACGAGCTCTACGTGGGGCACGCGGCGCGCCGGGACGGGGCCGTGCGTACGTTCGTGCTCGGCGAAGGCCGGGCCGAGGTCACGCTCGTCGCCGCGTCAGGACTGGGCGGGCTGCTGCCGGGCGAGCAGACGGCGAGGTCAGGCGGAGAGGGCGCGGCTGCTTTGCCCGCCTTCGCGGCCTATGTGGTGGCGGTGCGGGACGTCGCGGCGACCGAGCGATTCCTGCGCGACGGCGGGATGCCGGTGGGCAGGACCGCCGCGGGCGAGGTGTTCGTGCCCGCCCGGGCGGCGCTCGGCACCGCCGTCGTCTTCAGGCAGGCGGGCTGAGGGGCTCGTCAATCGCCGGTGACGCCGTCGATGCGCTCGCGCAGGAGGTCCGCGTGGCCGTTGTGGCGGGCGTACTCCTCGATCATGTGGACGAGGATCCAGCGGTGCGTGCAGTCCTGGCCGTTGCGGTCGCCGACGGCGTCGAGCGGCTTGGCCGCCGAGATGGCGCGGGCGAGCTCGATCTCCTCCTGCCACGTCGCGAACGCCTCCTCGACCGAGGCCGTGTCGACGTCGTTGAAGTCGGCGTCGATGTCGCGGTCCTTGTCCCACAGCCTGGGGACGGCCTCGCCGTTCAGCACCCTGCGGAACCAGGCGCGTTCGACGTGCGCCATGTGCCTGACCAGGCCGAGCAGGGACAGGGTGGAGGGCGGCGCGGAGCGCATGCGCAGCTGGTCGTCCGAGAGGCCGGCGCATTTGACGGCGAGGGTGGCGCGGTGCCATTCGAGCCAGTTGTTGAGCATCGTCCGCTCGTCGCCGGCCATCGGGGGCGGGGTGCGGCTGTCAGTCGCTTGGGTCACGAGCCCTGACCTTATCTTGAAGGATCCTGTAGACGGCCTCGCGGACGCTCTCGT
This sequence comes from Nonomuraea sp. SYSU D8015, assembly GCF_008065375.1. Taxonomy (GTDB): domain Bacteria; phylum Actinomycetota; class Actinomycetes; order Streptosporangiales; family Streptosporangiaceae; genus Nonomuraea. Next base: position 453,416 of record NZ_VJYI01000007.1, on the reverse strand, counting down.
CCCGTACGTTGGCGACGAAGTCGTCAGGGGTGTCGCCGCAGATGTGGCGTAACTCGGCGGATCCGTCGAGGAGGTCCTGGATCAGGGTTCTCTGGGACGCGAGGCGGCGCGGCCGGCCGTCGGGGCCGGCCAGGCAGCCATGCCTTCCCGTGTACGCGGAGGGGGGCGGGTGGCCGGCGCCCGACTCCAGGGTGATCGGGTGACGGAGCGGGCGGCGCTCGTAGTTCGGCTCGGTGAGGTCCAGGGCGGCGAGCTGCTCCTCGTCCAGCCAGAGCACGAACAGCCTGGAGGACTCGCCGGGCGTTTCGATCGGGGCGGCGGGCACGTACCCCCATCTGCTCACATGGGCGGACACGCCGGGCGCGACGCCCGGGGCGTCGGCGAGCGTCATGGGGACGAGCGGGCGTACCGCGTGGTCGAGGAATTTCCTGAGGAGCTGGCTGGGCGCGGCGTTGGAGCCCACCGCGACGACCGGGTGGCGCTCGTCCAGGGGCGGGAAACCGCCGCGGGACAGGAGGGCGCCGAGCCTCTCCCCCGCCGCCTCCCACTCCTCCGGAGGGCTGTCGTCGACGGGGCGCAGCGGGATGTACGTGTCGTCGAACAGGACGCCGGACGTGGCGGGGATCCGGCCGGGATAGGTCAGCGGGCGGGATATCGGATCGTCCTGGAACAGCCGCATGGTTCCCTGCATGCCCCGCAAGCGGGCGGCAGGCGCGGGTAATCGGCGTGCAATCGCCACGCAAGCGCTCCCGCGTTACCTGTCGGCGCAGGAGACGATCGAGGAGCGAGGAACACGAAGATGAAGCGAACGGGGAAACTGCTCCCGGTGGGAGTGGTCGTGACGGTGACGGGCCTGCTGACGCTCGGGGCCGGGGTCGCCGGGATGGTGACGATATGGCCGATACCGGGGTGGTCCACCACAGCGCTCACCGTCGGGACCACGCTGATGATCCCCGGCGTCTTCCTGCTCGTGCTGGGGCAGATCAACCGTTCGATGAGCACGTTCATGTCGGATTTCAACGGGGCCACGCAGCCCGGCGGAAAGGGCGGCGGCCTTTTCGGGATGATCAACGATCTGGCCGGCGGCAACCAGGACCTCCTGGTCAGCGGCGTGCCGGCGAGCGCCGTCATCCTCTCCATGCGCGACACCGGTGTGACGGTCAACGACCTCCCCGTGGTCGGGTTCGAGCTGGAGGTCCGGCGCGAGGACGGGGAGGTGTACCGGGTCGCCCACCGCGAGACGATGCCGCGCCTCCTCGTCGGCGCCATCCTCCCCGGCGCCCACGTGCCCGTCCGCCTCGACCCGGCCAACCCCAGCCGCCTCGCCGTCGACTGGCGGTACGCCGCCGGGTACGCGTCCCCGTCGGCCGGACAGCGGGTGTCGGCCGCCGACATCCTCGCCCGGGGTGTGCCCGCCACGGCCACCGTCCTCGGCACGTTCTCGACGGACGGGATGACCGCCGACAACGGCGACCCCATCGTGGGCTTCGTCCTGCGCGTGACCGGCCCCCAGGGCCCGTACGAGGTGCGCCTGGCCCACCGGGTCCCGCCGCAGCACTTGGCCCGAGTCCTCCCGGGCACCGTGCTCCCCGCCAAGATCGCCCCGGAGGACTCCCAGAAGGTCGCCATCGATTGGGAGCAGCACCCCCCGCTCCACACCGCGACCGGCATGGGGTAGACCGCGGACCGCAGTGGGCCGATCAGCTGCTCTGAGCGGTGGTGCCGCCCGGGATTTGATGATCCAGAGTGACGGTCACTTCGAGCCCGCCGTCCGGGAGCGGCCGGGCTTCCACTGTGCCGTGGTGGGCCTCGACGATGGAGGCCACGATCGACAGGCCCAGTCCCAGTCCGTCGCCGACGGCCTTCCTGCCGGTTTCAGGCGCTGGAAGGGTTGCATGAGCCTGGGAACCCGGTCGGGCGGGATCACCGGACCGCTGTTGGCGACGCGGAGGGTGGGGCCGCCCGGCCGCACGGCCGTCTCCACCGCGATCCACCCATCAGGAACGTTGTACCGCAGTCGGCCAGCCCCTTCAGCTCGTCGTCCGGCCCCGAGGCGGCCAGCCGCCGATCGAGCCGATCGGCCGTGATGCGCCTGACGGTGGCCGTCATCTCGCCCAGCGGCCGGAGCACCCACCCGGCCATGACCCAGCCGAGCAGTATCGTCGCGAACGCCACGGCGGCCGGCGCGATCAGGGAGTTGACCAGCAGCCGGCGCAGGCTCTCGGTCTGGTCGATCGGGGGCGCCTGGACGGGCGGGTCGAGCCCGCCCGGCGGCACGGGGGCGGCCGGCGGCGCCGGGAAGGGCGAGTGCTCGACCAGGAAGTAGATGAGCGCGACCAGGTCGCCGAGCTTGCGGCGCAGCCGGCTGATCGTCACCTTCACGGTGTGGGTGAACGGGTCGGCGAACTCGTCCCAGCCGCGCTCCAGCAGCTGCTCGGCGGAGACCACCGCGCCGTCAGCGGCCGGCAGCAGCTCCAGTACGGCGAACTCCTTGGGGCTGTTACCCGCCGGGACCCGGCTGCCGGGCGCGCCCGTGGCGCCGTCCGCAGCCGATGCCGCCGTCCTGACGGCGAAACCGATGCGGCGCCGCGTGACAGACCCGCCGCGGCACCACACGGCGTGCTCCACGCTGGTGAACGCCGACGTGTGTTTCGAGGTGCGATTGCATCCGCGGAGCGACCGGTCCTGCCACTCTCCCATGTGCCCCGTCCGGGTGGCGATCCACCGATCGGTTGAGTCGACGCCTCCACCGTCCGGCAGCCAGGTCCCGTCTACTGGTCGGTGTTGGAAGAAGTGCTGGTCGTAGCAGGCTGAATGCGCCGATAACGGATGGGCCGAGCCCGAAAGGACGCGCGCATGCCACCAGTGATCGAGGTACGCAACCTCCATAAGCGCTATGACGACAAGATCGCGGTCGACGATGTCTCCCTCACCGTCCAGGAGGGTGAGATCTTTGGCATCCTCGGCCCGAACGGCGCCGGCAAGACGACGACCGTGGAGTGCATCGAGGGCCTCCGCATGCCGGATCGCGGTGAGATCAAGGTGCTCGGGCTCGACCCCCTCCGGGAGCGCGCCGAGCTGACCCGGCGGCTCGGCGTCCAGTTGCAGGCCGGCCACCTCCCCGAGCGGCTACAGGTCGCCGAGGCCCTGGAGCTCTACAGCTCCTTCTACCCCGAGCCCGCCGACTGGCGCGCGCTGCTGGAGGGCCTCGGCCTGGCGGACAAGGCGAGGACCAGGTACGCCAAGCTGTCCGGCGGCCAGAAACAACGGCTGTCGATCGCGCTGGCGCTCATCGGCAGCCCCCGGGTGGCGATCCTCGACGAACTCACCACCGGTCTCGACCCGCAGGCCCGGCGCGACACCTGGGACCTGATCGAGAGCGTGCGCTCTCACGGGGTGACGATCGTGCTGGTGACCCACTTCATGGAGGAGGCCGAGCGGCTGTGCGACCGGCTCGCGCTGATCGACGCCGGCCGCGTCGTCATGGTGGACACCCCGACCGGTCTGACCGAACGGGCGCGCATCGGGCAGCGGATCCAGTTCCGCCCGTCCAGGCCGATGGACGACCGCCTGCTGACGAGCCTGCCCGACGTCTCCGGCGTCACCCGCCGGGGCGAGCTGGTCATCGTCAACGGCAACGACAACGCGCTCAACGCCGTCACCACCGTGCTGGCCCGCAACCAGATCGTGGCCGAGCAGCTGCGCGTCGAGCAGGCCAGCCTGGAGGACGCGTTCGTCCAGCTGACCGGCAAGCGCCTCGACCCCGGCCCCCGATAACGAATCACAGAGAGGACCTCATACCCATGTCAGTTCCGCGCACCGCCGCACCCCCCGTCACCGCCGCGCGAGGTTCCGCAACGTGGCGGCTCATCAAGACCGAGAGCACGTTGTGCGTCCGAGACAAGGTCGGCCCCCTCTGGGGTATCGGCTTCCCGCTGATCCTGTTGATCATCCTCGGCAGCGTCTCCGATCTGCGGCAGCCCGTGGAGGCCGGCGGCGGCCTGACGTACTTCGACCTCTACGTCCCTGTTCTGATCCTGTTCAATCTGGCCGTCCTGGCCACGGGCTCCCTACCGACCACGCTCGCGGGATACCGGGAGAACGGCGTGCTGCGGCGCATGCGGACCACGCCGGTCGGCCCGGCCCGCGTGCTCGCCGCCCAGCTGGTGGCCAACTTCGCCATCGCGGTCGTCGCGATGGTCCTGTTCCTCGCGGCGGCCAGGTTCGGCTTCGGCGTCGACCTTCCGAAGCACCTTCTCGGTTTCGCCCTCGCCTGGCTGCTCGCGGCGGCCGCGCTGCTCGCGATCGGCCTGCTGATCGCCGCGCTCGCGCCCGGGCGTGGCCCGGCCACGGCGATCGGCACGGTGCTGTTCTTCCCGATGATGTTCTTCGCCGGACTCTGGATACCGATCCCGCTGATGCCGCCGCTGCTGAGGAACATCGCCCACTACACCCCGCTCGGCGCGGGCATGAGGGCGTTCCAGGACGCGTTCCTGGGTCACTTTCCGTCCGCCGTGCCGCTGTTGACCCTGGCGGCCTATGCGGTGGTGTGCGCGTTCGTCGCGGTCCGCTGGTTCCGCTGGGAATAGACGCTGAGAATAGAGGCTGGGAACAGAATCCCGCGGGGAGAGGGAAGTCTTGAGCAGGAAGATTTCGCAACAGCCGCCGTTCCTTCTGGTCAACGTGGTGCCGTACGCGCTGCTGACGCTCCTCGTCGCGATCCTGATGATCGTCGAGGACTGGGCGGGCGGCGCCCTGCTCATCGACCTCGGCCTGTGCGGGCTGGCGGCCGCGTGGATGCTCGGCATGTTCACCCTGCGTCCCGGCTGGTGGGACCGGCCACGGATCATGGGGGTGTTCGTCGCGGGGCTGCTCGTGATCACCGCGGTCCTGGTGGTCCGACACCCCGTTTTCGGGCTCTTCACCCCTGCCGCCTACATCTACTCCTTCACGGTCCTGCGCTGGCCGTGGCGGCTGCTGGGCGTGGCCGCCGCGGCCGTCCTGGCCGGTACGGCGCAGGCATCCGGCGTTCCCAAGACGGACGCGCTCGGCCTGACAATGTACGGGATCATCGTCGCCTTCAACATCGCCCTGATGTGCGGCTGCGCCTGGGTCCTGCGGCTCGCCGAGCAGGAGGAGGAGCGGCGCGAGCAGACCCTCGAAGAGCTGAGCCGGACGAACCGGCTGCTGGAGGCGTCGCTCGCCGAGAACGCCGGCCTGCATGCCCAGCTGCTCGCCCAGGCCAGGGAGGCGGGCGTGCTCGACGAGCGCCAGCGGATGGCCCGCGAGATCCATGACACCCTGGCGCAGGGGCTGACCGGCATCATCGCGCAACTCCAGGCGGCCGAGCAGATGCACGAGGTTCCGGCGCCGTGGCGCCGGCCCTTCGACGCCGTCAAGAGCCTGGCGAGGGAGAGCCTGGCCGAGGCACGGCGCTCGGTCGACGCGCTCCGGCCCGAGCCGCTGCGGACCGCGCGCCTGAGCGACGCACTTGCCGACGTCGCCGACAAGTGGTCGAAGCTGCACGGGCTCGCCGTTCACGTCACGACGACCGGCACGGTGCGGCCGATGACACCCGAGGCCGAGTTCGCGCTGCTGCGCACGGCACAGGAGGCGTTGGCCAACGTGGCCAAGCACGCGCACGCGACCAGGGTCGGGGTGACACTGTCCTACCTGGAGCACGAGGTCGCGTTGGACGTGCGTGACGACGGCAAGGGCTTTGATCCGGCAGGTGTCGAAGCCGGCACCGCCACAAACGGCGGGTCACGGCCGCCGTCCCGCGGCGGCGGATTCGGCCTGACCATCATGCGTCAGCGCGTCGAAGGACTGTCCGGCACTTTGCAGATCGAGTCCGAGCCCGGCGCCGGCACCGGGATCTCGGCCTGCATTCCCACACTGCCGGCCGGGAGCCACGCATGACCGATCACGCGGCCGAGCCGGCAGCCGAGACCCCGATCCGGTTGGTGATCGCGGACGACCATCCCGTGGTCAGGGATGGGCTGAGCAGCATGTTCGCCTCCGCACCCGGATTCGAGGTGCTGGGCGAGGCCGCGGACGGCGCCGCAGCCGTACGGCTCGCCCAGGAGCTCCGGCCCGACGTGATCCTGATGGACCTGCGCATGCCGGGCATGGACGGGCTGACCGCGATCAACGAGCTGACCAGGCTCGGCGTCACCGCGCGCGTGCTGGTGCTGACGACCTACGACACCGATACCCACGTCCTTCCGGCGATCGAGGCGGGAGCGACCGGCTACCTGCTCAAGGACTCTCCCCGGGAGGACCTGCTGCGAGGTGCGCGGGCGGCCGCCAAGGGCGAGAGCGTGCTGTCCCCTTCGGTGGCGGCGCGGCTGATGAACCGGGTCAGGACGCCCGCGCCGCAACTGCTCAGCCAGCGTGAGCTCGAGGTCCTCGAACTCGTGGCGGCCGGGAACACCAACCGTGAGGCGGCCGCCCGGCTGTTCATCACCGAGGCCACGGTCAAGAGCCACCTTCTGAACATCTACGCCAAGCTCGGCGTGGGGGACCGCGCCGCCGCCGTCACCGAGGCGTTCAACCGAGGTCTGCTCGTCCCACGAACGCCTGAACAGTCCTGACCCTTAACGTGTCGTCAAGTGTGCGAATAGCGCACCGGATGCTATACGTCCCATTCTCAGTGCATCGAGATGTGGACGTGGTCGAAGTGGTTCTCGGTGATGCTGCCGCGGTCGCCCATCGCGCGCCAGCCCGAGCCGTGGTTGATGCGCTGCTTCCAGATCACGTACTTGATGCCGAGCTTGTCCATGTTCTTGATCGCCCATTCCGCGATCCGGTCGCCCAGGGCGAGGTTCGCGGCGGTGGGCATCGCGCCGCCGGTGCTCATCATGAAGTCGCACGCCCGGCCGAGCGGGTGCTCGCCGCTGGAGCCCGAGCGGAAGCAGCCCACCGCGAACGGCAGTGGGAAGTTCTTCTTCACCTGCTCGCGCATGAGCTGCGTGCGCGGCGTGATGTTGTCCGGGCCTGAGGGCAGTTCGGGGGCCCAGCTGCCGTCGGAGTTGCGGCCCGTGCCGAAGGGCACGAGGTCCTCGAGCTTCTCCTTGATGTCGTCGATGACGTCCTCGGCCTCTTCGCGCTGCTCGGCCACGACCTCCGTGTCCTCGCGGATCTCGGTGGCCAGCGCGGCGGCCTCCTCGGCGGCCTTCTTCTTCTCGTCGCGGGCCTTGGCGACGCCGTGCACGAGGGCCTGCTGCTCGGCGGTCAGCTGGTCCAGGACGGCGGCGCTGGGCCCGTTGTCGATCAGCAGGTAGCCGGGGACCGCCGCGGGGTCGCCGTTCTGGTAGCGCAGGCGGGCGATCTCCGCGACCCGCTGCTCGGTCTCGGCCAGCGTCCGTTCGGCGCCTGCGAGGCGTTCCTTGGCCGTCTCGGCGGCCTTCTGGGCCTCGGCCAGCTCGACACGCTTGAGGTTGTACTGCTCGATGAGCTTGTCGACCTTGGTGTTGAGCTTCTTGAGTTCGGCGCGGAGCTTGGATTCGGACGGTTTCGGCGCAGCCGACACCGCGGTCGCGGGGAACAGGGCGACAGCGGTGGCGGTGACGAGTCCGATGGCAAGTTTCGCGGGGGACGAAGCCGCCACGTAGAAGTTCCTCTCCCTCTGCCGGCCGGGTTAGCTGACGGGTTCGGGCATGGGAGCTGTCCCTACCACCGAAGTGGATTCACCCCACGTGCAATGGGTCCCCGGCTCCCGGGCGACACGCCCGGGATTAGGCGTGCAACGGCTGTTACGGCCGGTGCATAAGGGGATATTAATGGTAGATCACGAGTCATGCGACCTTAACGTGAAATCTACTAGTGATCAATTTGTGATCGAAGCATGCGTGCGGCCTCCTCCGGCAGCACGTCGTTGACGAAGGCGCCCATCGCCGACTCCGACCCCGCCAGATACTTCAGCTTCTCCGGCGCCCGCCTGATGCTGAACAGCTCCAGGTGCAGGTAGGCCAGCTCACGCCCCTGCCGCACGGGCGCCTGGTGCCAGGCCGCGATGTACGGCATCACGACGCCGAACAGCCCGTCGAAGGCCCGCAGCAGCGAGGTGTAGAGCGGCGCGAACGCGGCCCGCTCCGCCTCCGTCAGCGCCGCCAGGTCGGGCACCTGCCGGTGCGGATAGACGTGCACCTCGAACGGCCACCGCGCGGCGGCCGGCACGAACGCCGTCCACAGCTCGTTGGACGCCACCACCCGCGCCCCGGCCTCCCGCTCGGCCGCCAGCACGTCGGCGAACAGGTTCCCCTTGGTGTAGCGGGAGGCGGCGCCCAGCTGCAGCTTGGTCCGCGGGGTGACGTACGGGTAGGCATAGATCTGCCCGTGCGGGTGCGCGAGCGTGATGCCGATCTCCGAGCCGCGGTTCTCGAAGCAGAACACCTGCTCCACGCCCTCGATCGCGGACAGCTCGGCCGTCCGGTCGGCCCACGCCTCCATCACGAGCTCGACCTGGGCGTCGGAGAGCTGGGAGAACGAGGACGAGTGCTCGGAGGTGAAGCAGACCACCTCGCACCTGCCCACGCCCGGACGGACCTCGCTGAGCCCGCCCACAGCCTCATAGGTCCCGAAATTTCCGGAAAAGGAGGGGAAGCGGTTCTCGAACACCACCACGTCGTAGTCGTAGGCCGGGATCTCCGTCGACCGCGCGTCCGACGACGGGCACAGCGGGCACTCCGCCGCCGTGCCGGTCGGCTGGTGCGTCCGCGTCTGCCGGTGCCCGGCGATCGCGATCCACTCCTCGGTCAACGGGTCGTACCGCAGCTCGGAGGCCACCGGCCGGGGGTCGAGCGTGCGACGGTCGATCGCGCTCCGGTCGGCGTCGTCCCGCAGGTCGAAGTAGATCAGCTCTCGGCCGTCGGCCAGGTGGGTGATGGTGCGCTTCAAGGGGTGCCCTCCGCGATGATCAATTGTCCGGCCCTTTCGGCCAGCTCCGTACGTGCGTCCTCCGGCAGCCCCGCGTCGCTGATGACCACGTCGGCCTCGCTCAGCTCGGCGATGGTGCTGATGCCGACGGTGTTCCACTTGGTGTGGTCGGCGGGTACGACCAGGCGGTTGGCGGCTGCCACCAGCTCCCTGTCGGTCTCGGACTCGAGCAGATTGGGCGTGGTGAAGCCGGCGCGGACGCTCATCCCGTGCACGCCGAGGAAGAGGGTGTCCACGTGCAGGCGCCGGATCGCGGCCACGGCCACCGGGCCCACTAATGCGTCGGACGGCGTGCGTACGCCGCCGGTCAGCACGACCGTGCGGTCGGCGCGCGGATTGCGGTGGAAGACCTCGGCGACGGGGATGGAGTTCGTGATCACGGTGAGCTCGGGCACGCCGATCAGCTGGTGCGCCAGCGCCCAGGTGGTGGTGCCCGCGGACAGCGCCACGGCGGTGCCGGGCCGCACCAGCTGGGCGGCGCGGCGGGCGATGGCCTCTTTCTCCTGCTGCTGGCGGGCGGACTTGGCGGTGAAGCCCGGCTCCTCGGTCGATCCGGGGCCGAGGGCGGTCGCGCCGCCGTGCACTTTTTCCAGGAGACCGCGCTCGGCCAGCACCTCGAGGTCACGGCGGATGGTCATGTCGGAGACGCCGAGCTCGCGCACGAGGTCGGCCACCCGGACGCCGCCGTTGCTGCGTACGCGTTCGAGGATCGTCTGCTGACGCTGCTGTGCGAGCACTCCCGCTCCTTCCAACAGATTCCACCAAATTATGACACGAATATGTTGGGGGAATGTTAGTTCAGCAGGAAGGCTTGCCTGGTCGGCGCGGTGGAGAGACTGTGAGGGATCATGCCGTAGCACCGGACGACCGGAGGCGACCTCATGGCCAGGCGCGCACGTAAAGGCAGGGCACGTAAGAAGAAGAGGGCGAACCACGGCAAGCGCCCCACGGCACGATGAAGTGGGCCGCCCGGACCGGGCGGCCTTCTTCACGCCGGCAGCTCGGTGAGGGCCTGATCGATGCGCTCCTGCGGGAGCGTGTAGTCCTCCAGTTGCCCGGTCAGGTAGCGGTCGTAGGCCGTGAGGTCGAAGTGGCCGTGGCCGCAGAGCGCGGTGAGGATGACCTTCTCCTCGCCGCTCTCCTTGCAGCGCAGCGCCTCGGCGATGGTCTCGGCGAGCGCGTGCGTGGGCTCGGGGGCGGGCACGATGCCCTCGGTCCTGGCGAAGCGGACGCCGGCCGCGAAGCACTCGTTCTGGGAGCGGGTGACCGCCTCGAACAGGCCCAGGTCGTACATGTGCGACAGCAGCGGCGACATGCCGTGGTAGCGCAGTCCGCCCGCGTGGATCGGGTCCGGCACGAACGAGTGACCGAGCGTGTGCATCTTGAGCAGCGGTGTGAGCCCGGCGGTGTCGCCGAAGTCGTAGGCGTAGACGCCGCGGGTGAACGACGGGCAGGCGGCGGGCTCCACCGCCCGCAGCACCGTCTGGATCCGTCCGGCCAGCTTCTCGCGCAGGAACGGGAAGGTGAGGCCGGCGAAGTTGGAGCCGCCTCCGGTGCAGCCGATGACCAGGCCGGGCATTTCGGGAAGCTGCTCCAGGGCCTCCTCGCCGATCACCGTCTGGTGCATGAGCACGTGGTTGAGCACCGAGCCGAGCGCGTAGCGGGCTTCGGGGTTCGCGGCGGCCACCTCGACGGCCTCGCTGATCGCGATGCCCAGACTGCCCGGCGAGTCGGGGTGCTCGGCCAGCACTTTGCTGCCCGCGCCCGTCACGGTGGACGGGCTGGCGTGCACGGTGGCGCCGTAGACCTGCATGAGGGAGCGCCGGTACGGCTTCTGGTCGTAGGAGGCGCGCACCATCCATATCTGGCATTCGAGATCGAACTGGGAGCAGGCGAACGCCAGTGCCGATCCCCACTGCCCGGCGCCGGTCTCGGTGGTGAGCAGGCGCACGCCCTCTTTCGCGTTGTAGTACGCCTGCGGCACGGCTGTGTTCGGCTTGTGCGAGCCGGCCGGGGAGACGCCCTCGTACTTGTAGTAGATCCTGGCCGGCGTGTCGAGCGCCTTCTCCAGCCGGCGGGCCCGGATCAGCGGCGTCGGCCGCCAGAGCCGGTAGACGTCAAGCACTTCCCGCGGGATCGGGATGAACCGCTCACCGCTGACCTCCTGTGCGATGAGCTCCATGGGGAAGAGCGGAGCCAGGTCGTCCGGGCCGACCGGCTGGCGGGTGCCGGGGTGAAGCGGCGGAGGAGGGGGTGCGGGCAGATCGGGAACGACGTTGTACCAATCGCTGGGGACCATCGTCTCAGTCTGACGCCCGTGGGCCGCCGCCTTCCAGAGGGCAGGCCGAGATCAACGCCTCGCCCGGTCGTGGACGTCCAGCACGGCGAGGCGAGCCGGGTGGTCGGCCCGGACCACGACGTCCGCCGCCTCCTGGGGGTGGACCTCTCGCTCGTACCGCTCGTACGCGGGCAGCCGCCACCGCTCGTCCTCGGGCGTCCCCCGCTCCAGGGCGCCGGCGGACAGCCACAGGTGCACGCTGACGTCGAACGTCAGCCCCCGCCCCAGCAACAGCGTCCCGTCGACCAGCGCCACCCCGCCTCGGGGCAGGTCCTCGTACGGCGCCCGGTACGCCCGGTCGACCCGGCTGTCCCACAGCGCCGGGAGCACCCGCCCCGACCCGCCCGCGTCCAGCGGTTCGAGCACCTCCCTGCGCAGGGCGGACACGTCGAGCCAGTCCTCGTAGAAGGCGTCGGGGTCTGTCCTGCCGTGCTCGAGGCGCAGCGACGCGGGCCGCAGGTAGTCACCGGCCGACACCCGCACCACGGGACGCCCGCGCAGCCGGAGAGGGGCGACGAGCTCGTCGGCGAGCGCTTCGGGGCGCGCGGCCGGCGCCCCGTCCACGGCCACTCTCACCCATGCGTCCCCCGGCCTGCCGGCGATGAGCTCGGCCAGTTCCCCGACGAGTCCGTCACGTGAGATGGGTCGCGCACGCATCATCCCGAGCCTACGGCCCGCCGCCGTCACATGCGATCATCACCCGGCGCCCGCCGCCAGCGCCCGTCCTTCCCCTCGCGACCGCCACGCGGACAGCACCGACTCCACGACCGCCGCCGAAACGCCAGTGCTGGTGTCCACCTCGTGGTCATACGGCCCGAACATGTGGATCCCGTCGACCTCCACGTGAGTCCGCCCCTCCCCGATGCGCCGATCCCCTCGCTCGCGTTCCCTCCGGTCGATCTCCGTAAGATCGCAGTGCACGCCGACCAGCCACACGTCGAAGCCCTCGAGCAGGCGGGCGAGGGAGTCGCGCCAGGCCGGGAACTCGATGACGTGCTCCACGATCAGATCGTTGCCCGCGCCGGCCAGAGCGGGCAGGCACCGGTGGAAGCCGTCGAAGAACCGCGGCCGCATCGCCTCCCACCACGCGAAGGGGCCGTGTCGGTCCCGCCGTTCCGGCAGGATCCCGCTCGCCACGAACTGGTCGGACGACACGTGGAGGAACGGCTCGTCGAGCGCCCGCTGCAGGGCTTTGGCCAGCGTCGACTTCCCGGAGCTCGAGGCCCCGTTCAGCAGGATGACCCGCCCCGGTCCCCGGTCCGGCGGAATCGGCTCCGGCCCGGACGACGGCATAGGCCTGATCTGCGACATCGTGCGCGTCCTGGCCGCTGTCAGAGGTCCCGCGCGAAGCGCGCCATGGCCTCGGTCGCCTCTTTGAGCATCTGGACCGACGCGACCGGGTCATCGGTCTCCACGCCGTGGTCCGCGCCGGGGATCTCCAGGTAGGGGTGGCCGAGCGTCCGTACGGTGTCGCCGGCCCACGCCCGGTCGGCGGTGCCCCCGATCAGCAGCGTGGGCGCCTGACTGCGGCGCAGGCCGTCGACGACGGAGTCGATGTGAAGCAGCGGTGTGAGCCAGATCGCGGGCAGGCCCCGCTCGGCCGCCAGCGGCGCCGCGAGCGAGCCGAGCGACTTGCCGACCAGGAGCAGGCGTTCGGCCTTCTCCGCCTCGACGGCCCGCCGCGCCTGATCCGTGACCCATCGGGTCAGCACCTCGAGGTCTCGGGTCGCCGGCGCCTCCCACCAGATCTCCTGCACGGACCAGCCCTGACGCGCGAGCACCGACCGCGCGAAGTGAAGGAGTGGACGGGCGGGCAGGTAGCCCGCTCCGGGGAGGATGACGGCCACCCGATCGGAGGCGCCTTCATGCCGGGTGGGAACCCCGAAGACCGTCTCAGGAGCCGCGCTCACCTCAGCGGCCTCCATGCCAGGTGTCGAATCGGAGTGCGGGCTGGTCCAGGAACGCGCTGAGCCGCTTCATCCTGCTCACGCAGTCGGAGCAGATGTGTTGCTCGACCGATCTGGCGGTGGCCTCCGGTGTCGGCTCGCGGAAGGCACCTGACACCGTCATGCCCAACGGAAGGTTGGTGTCGGGGTCCATCCTGACCGTCATGACACTGGCGGGGGTGAAGCTGAAGGTTCGCTTGCACAGGTGGCATCTGCCGATTGTCGTGATCTGCTCATCTGTCATGGTCGTCCGCCCTCCTCCATCGCACCGTACAACTCACGGCTCGGCCGGCGCAGTGGCGGCAAGGTTCCGGAGATCACGGAAGATCCGGAAGAAGAAGCGAAGATCGCGAAAGGCCAGGCTCCCCAGCGGGATGACCTGGCCTTTCGCCGTTTGGAGCGGACGACGGGAATCGAACCCGCGTAGCTAGTTTGGAAGACTAGGGCTCTACCATTGAGCTACGTCCGCGCGAACCGGTCGAACTCTGGTCTAGACTTCATCCGGTCGTCCGAGCGTAAGCGTACCGGAGTCCCGGAGCTCTTGCGCACTCGGCGAAGCGGGGCGTGGCGCAGCTTGGCAGCGCGCTTGCTTTGGGAGCAAGAAGTCGCAGGTTCAAATCCTGTCGCCCCGACTGGCATGACGAGCAGGAAGGCCGCTCTCCGAGATCGGGAGCGGCCTTCTGCGTGACCACGACGGCCGGCTCACTAGTTGACGCAGTCCTGCGTGTCGAGCGCCAGCACCAACTGCCTGACCGCGCCCTTCTCGGTGATGAACGCGTAGTACGCCTTGGGGTTGCGCGGGACGGAGACGTACGGGAACTCGCTCGGGTGAGTCTTCAGGCGCGGGTAGGCCCTCCTGACCTGCTTCATCGTGGAGCCGAGACCGACGCCCTCAGGCGTCTTCATGCCCTTCTGCGCGAAGATGACGGCCACGCCGCGCTTCTTGGAGATGTACAGGCCCACGCTGCCCCTTCCTGTGGGGTACTGCTTCAGATCCCAGCCGGAGCACGGGCCGCCCACCCCCTTGCGCACGATCTTCCCGGTGCCCCTGGCCTTCTTCAGGCTCATCCCCAGTTTGATCACCCCGTAGCCGTACGGCCCCAGCGCCGGCTGGGCGAGCGCGGGTGTGCCGGTGGCGACCAACGCCCCGCCCGCCAGGATCGCGACGAGCACTTTTCTCATTGGCGAGTTTCCCTTCCCCTTGCGAGCCGTCCCCCGAGACCGGAGCCCGGCGCCCACGGTCCCGTGGTGGATTCGCCCGCGGTCCCCTGGTGGATGAAGAGAGCGTCGTCAGGCCGGACCCCGAGCTTCCCCGCATCCGTTGACCTCGCCGGCGCCGGCTACGATTCGCTGAATCCGTGACCGATCCCGCAGCGCGGGGATCAGCGCGCTCGGCACGGCCGTTTCCTCGATGTCAGCGGCCGGCTGCGGGCACGCAAGGAGCGACTCCGGCGGTGACGGGCCCGCCGGTCAGGGCATGCGGGCGATGAGGGATTTCGGGGCGATCTGGCGGTAGGCGTCGGCGACGATCTCGGCGACCTCCGTCCAGTCCACGTCGTCCACGTCCAGATAGACCCCCAGCCAGCCCCTGTGCCCCACGTACGGCGGCCGGAAGAAGCGCTCGGGGTTCTCGGCCACCAACTCCTCCTGCGCCCCTGGAGGGGCCGCGCACCAGAAGGCAAGGCGGTCGTCGTGGTGGTGGTCGGCGAACATGACGAACGTCTTCTTGCCTCTCACGAACCACGTCGGCTCGCCGTGGCTGAGGCGCTCGGTCGTCTCGGGAAGAGCCAGGCAGAGCGCCCGCAACCGGTCCAGGGCCTCCATAGGGGTCAGCCCGTCAGCGTGAGGGGGTTGACGAGGTCGGCGTAGACCAGGAGACCGGCCATGACGATCATGACGATGGCGATCGCGTACGTCAGCGGCAGCACCTTGGCGATGTCGACGTACTGCGGCTCCGGCCGACGCATGATCTTGGCGTAGGCCCGCTTGATGCCCTCCCACAGGCCGCCGGCGATGTGGCCGCCGTCGAGCGGGAGCAGCGGGATGAGGTTGAACATGCCGATGGCCAGGTTGAAGCCCGCCAGCAGGTTGACGAAGATGGCGATCTTCTTCTCGTTGGACAGGTCGGAGGCGAGGATCTCGCCGCCCATGCGGCCCGCGCCCACCACGCCGACCGGGCCCTCGGGGTCGCGTTCCTCGCCGGAGAAGGCCGCGTGCCAGACGCCGACCATCTTCTCCGGCAGGTTGAGCAGGGAGCCCGCCACGCGGGCCGTGAGGGCGCCCATGTAGCCGACGACCTCGCCCATGCTCTGCCGCTCCATGACCTCCGTCGGCAGCACGCCCAGGAAGCCGACGTTCTTGTCGATCTTCTGGGGGTCCTCGAGGCTGGGGCGGTCTTGGGCGATGAGCGTGGCGTCGAGCGTCATCGGCCTGCCGTCGCGGACGATGCCGATCTGGGCCGGGCCGGCGCCGTGGCCGCGGATCAGACGGGTGGCGTCTGCCCAGGAGTTGATCTTCTGGCCGTCGAAGGACACGATGCGGTCGCCGGGCTTCATGCCCGCCTGGACTGCGGGGGTCGGCTTGTCGGTGGCCTTGCAGGTGTCGCGCTGCTCGGAGATCGGGATCACGCACGTGTCGGTCTCGGGCGAGACGATCGGGGCCCAGGTGGGCAGGCCGATGCCGACCAGCAGGATGCTGAAGAACACGAACGCGAGCACGAAGTTCATCAGCGGGCCGCCGGACATGATGATGACCTTCTGCCACCACTTCTTGCGGTAGAAGACGCGGTCCTCGTCGCCGGGCCGCACCTCCTCCTGCGCGGCCTCGCGGGCCGACTCGATGAGCCCCTGGAACGGCCCCGTGGCGGTGCTGCGCACCTTGCCCGGGTCGTCGCCGGGACGCGGCGGCAGCATGCCGATCATGCGGATGTAGCCGCCGAACGGGATCCACTTGATGCCGTATTCGGTCTCACCCTTGCGCCGCGACCACGCGGTCGAGCCGAACCCCACCATGTATTGGGTCACCCTGACGCCGAAGATCTTGGCGGGCACGAGGTGGCCGAGCTCGTGCAGGGCGATGGAGATCATCAACCCGATGAGGAAGATGAGGATCCCCACCAGATAGAGCCAGTTCATCTATGAGCGCTCCAGGGCAAGGCGGACGGTCCCGACAGCCCCAGGGTAGTCGAACTCCCCCAGCGCCACGGGCTTGCGACAGCTTTGGCAGGCATTGACAGTACGCAATCAGACGATCACCCTAAGAGACGACGGAGGGGGACGTCTTGATCAAAATACTGATCGCAGAACACCTGCCCTTGGTGCGCCGCGGCCTTCTGGCCACCCTCGGCGCCGAGCCCGACCTGCGGGTGGTCGCCGAGGTCGGGAGCGCGGAGGAGGTGGTGACGACCGCCCGGTCCAGCGGGCCGGACGTGGCCGTCGTCGACCTCGATCTGCCGGGGCTGCCCGTAGTGGCCGAGCTGGCCGAGCGGGTGCCGCAGTGCCGCACGCTCGTCCTGTCGGCCCGGCCCGATCCCGGTCAGGCGCGCAAGGCCCTGGCGGGGCCGGCACTGGGATTCATGAGCCTGTGCGTGCCGCCGGAGCGGCTGGCCGAGGGGGTGCGCCAGGTGGCGGCGGGGCGGCGGGCCGTCGAGGCGGAGCTGGCGGTGGCCGCGCTGCAGTGCGCGCGCAACCCGCTGACCAGGCGCGAGCTCGACGTGCTGCGGATCGCGGCGGGTGGGGCACGCTCGACGGAGATCGCCGACCAGCTGTTCCTGTCGGTCGGCACCGTGCGCAACCACCTGTCGCGGATCATGTGCAAGACAGGGGCGCGAAACCGGCTCGACGCCGTACGCATCGCGAACGACTCCGGCTGGCTCTGAACCACGCAGACGGGGCTCCGGTGAAGCCGCGCCGCTCCACCGGAGCCCCGGACACCCTAGAGGATTCCAGCCCGGCCAGGCCCTTTCCAGTGACCCGGATCACGACCTCACCGTGTGAAACATCACTAGGGGCGCCAGATGAGCACCAGCGCGCAGTCGTCGTTGTGGCCGGAGGCCATGGCGTTGACCAGGGCCCTGGCGCCGTCGCGGAACCCGGAGGGCAGCAGCCGCTCCGCCTCGCCGAGCAGCCGGTCGAGCCCGGCGTCGATGTCGCGCCCCGGCTGCTCGATCAGCCCGTCGGTGAAGAGCAGCAGCGCGTCGCCCTTGCGCAGGGTGCCGCTGTCGGGCTCGCAGTGCAGGTCGGGCACCACGCCGAGCACCACGCCCTTGGCGGAGGCCACCTGCCAGCTCCCGGTGCCCGCGTCGAACTTCACCACCGGCGGATGCCCTGCCGAGGTGATCGTGTAGTCGCCGGTGGCCAGGTCGAGGCGTACGTGCACGGCGGTCACGAACCCCTCGTCGCCCCGCTGCCGGTGGAGGTAGGCGTTGCAGGCGGGCAGGAAGTCGTCGACCGCGCCGAGGAGCCCGCCGAACGTGCCCGACAGCAGCAGCGCCCTGGTGCCCGCGTCGACGCCCTTCCCGGACACGTCGACCAGGGCGATGTCGACGGTGTCGCCGTCGCGCATGGAGACCAGGAAGTCGCCGCCGAACGACGACCCGCCGGCCTGCTTGAGCACGACCTTGCCGCCCCAGTCCTTCGGCAGCGGGGGCAGCTCGCCCTGGCTCTTGAGCCGGTCGCGCAGCTCCAGCAGCATCGCGTCGCCGCGCAGCCCCTGGACGCCGAGCTTGCCCCTGGTGCGGGACATGAGCACGGCGAGCACGATGGTGAACCCGATCGTCACGGTCAGCCCCAGCCCGATCCGGCCCACGCCGAGCGAGATCGCGATGTAGCCGAGCGCGGCGCCCACCGCCACCAGCAGCTTGACCAGACTGCGCAGCCGCAGCTGGAGACCGCCGATGAGGGTGACCAGGATGAGCAGCGACGGGGAGAACCACTCGGTGGAGACCTTCGCGGCGAGCGCGCCGATGACGAGCGCGAGCGTGCCGAGGGTGATGAGCAGGTTGCGGTCGCGGGCCAGCGGGCCTCTGCGGACAAAACGGACAATAGACACAAGGAATGGCACCCGCACCAGGACCGCGCGGACCCGTGGCGGGATCAGCGGCGCCGGACGGGAACTCATGATGCGCCTGACTGTATCGGTCTGACCCGTGTTTGGGCAGCCCACTTGACCAACGCCTTGATCATTAAGCACGGATATTGAGTGGCCCTCCCCCTTTGCCCGCTCCTACCGTGGACTGATGACGTATCCGATCCGCCCGATTGACGCGTCCGAGTGGCCGCTGTTCTCCGGAGTCCTCCAGGAAGCGTTCGGCTGGACGACCCCTCCGTCCCAGTCGGAGCGGTACAAGGCCATGACAGAGTTCGATCGCACGCTGGCCGTCTTCGACGGCGACCTCATGGTGGGGGTCACCTCCGTCTTCAGCTTCAGGATGACCGTTCCCGGCGGGCAACTGCCCGTCGGCGGGGTGACCGCCGTGGGCGTGCTCCCCTCGCACCGCCGCCGCGGCGTGCTGTCGCAGATGATGCGCAGACAGCTCGCCGACATCCGCGAACGCGGTGAGCCGGTGGCCGCGCTGTACGCCTCCGAGTCGGTGATCTACGGCAGATTCGGGTACGGCAGGGCCTCGAGCTCGCTGTCGTTCCGCATCGACAAGCACGGCTCCGCCTTCGTCAAGGACGCACCGGCCGACCCGTCGCTCAGGCTCAGGGTGGCGAACCCCGCCGACGTGCGGGCCGGCATCGAGCGGCTGTTCGCGTCGGTGGTGACCGCGCGCCCGGGCCGCTACGAGCGCACCAAGGAGTTCTGGGACGACACTCTGGCGGACGAGGAGTCCGACCGGCACGGGCTGAGCTCGCTGCGCTGCATGCTGGCCGAGGACGACCGGGGCGTGCGAGGGTACGCGTTGTACCGGATCAAGAGCTCCTGGGACGAGAACGACGTGGCCAACGGGGAGCTGCACCTCATCGAGCTGGAGTCGGCCGACCCGGCGGCCTGCGCCCTGCTCTGGCGCAGCGTGCTCAACCGCGACCTGGTCACCAAGGTGCGGGCCTACCGGCCGACGGACGAGCCGCTGATCGCGTTGCTGGCCGACCCGCGGCAGCTGCGCGCCGGCTACATGGACGAGCTGTGGGTACGCCTGGTCGAGGTGGACAGGGCGCTGGCCGCCCGCGCCTACTCCGCGCCGGTGGACGTGGTGATCGAGGTGGAGGACGACGTGTGCCCGTGGAACGCGGGCCGCTGGCGGCTCACCGCGGACACGACGGGCGCCGAGTGCAAGCCGGCCGAGGACGAGCCGGACATCACGGTTCCGGTGAGCGCGCTCGGGTCGGCGTACATGGGTGACGGGCAGCTCGTCCAGTTGCTCGGCGCGGGGATGCTGCGCGAGCACGTGCCCGGCGCGGTGCGCGCACTCGCCACCGCCATGTCCTGGAGCCCCAAACCGTGGGCAGGCAAGGTCTTCTGAAGTACCGTCGAATCATGGCCCTGCAAAGCCTGCAGATCACCGCGACCATCGCCATGCGTGCCCGCGACGTGTCGAGGCCGTCGAAGGAGCAGCAGGAGGCCGCCGACCGGCGGCCTCTGCGCGACGAGATGCCCAGACGCGACTCCAGGCGCAAGGGTTAGCCGGGCAGGGAGGGCAGCTGGCCGATGGTCTCGTAGGCGTCCAGCTGAGCGATCCGCCTGCTGTGCCGCTCGCTGCCGGAGAACGACGTGGTCAGGAAGACCTCGACGAACCTGGTGGCGTCCTCGATGGAGTGCATGCGCGCCCCGACGCTGATCACGTTGGCGTTGTTGTGCTCGCGGGCCAGGCTGGCGGTCTCCTCGCTCCAGGCCAGGGCCGCGCGGATGCCGCGCACCTTGTTGGCGGCGATCTGCTCGCCGTTGCCCGAGCCGCCGATCACGACCCCGAGGCTGGCGGGGTCGCCGGCGACGCCCTCGGCGGCGCGCAGGACGAACGCCGGATAGTCGTCCTCGGCGTCGTAGACGAAGGGACCGCAGTCGGTCACCTCGTGCCCGTGGTCCTTCAGCCAGGACACGAGGTGGTTCTTGAGCTCATAGCCGGCATGGTCGGCACCGATGTAGACACGCACCCGCCCAGTCTTCCACAGCCCCCGGCGACCGGGCTCGCTGGCTAGAGTAAGGACCTCACCCGTTGTCCAGTCCTTACGAAAGCAGGGATCCATGCGAGAGATCCGCGTCATCGGCGATCCGGTGCTGCGCACGCCGGCCGAGCCGGTCACGGACTTCGACCGCGAGCTGCGCCGCCTGATCGAGGAGATGTTCCAGGCGATGTACGCGGTCAACGGCGTGGGCCTGGCCGGCCCGCAGATCGGTGTGTCGCGGCGGCTGTTCGTGTACGACATCAACAACCGCAAGGGCCACGTGATCAACCCGACGCTGACGGTGGACGACCCCGAGGAGATCCTCGACGAGGAGGGCTGCCTGTCGGTGCCCGACCGCCAGACGCGCCTGCCGATCTACGCGCCGGTCGCGCGGGCGGCCGGGGTGACCGTCGAGGGGGTCGACCGGTTGCGGCGGCCGGTGCGGATCAAGGCCCGCGGGTCGCTGGCACGCTGCTTCCAGCACGAGACCGAGCACCTCGACGGCAAGCTCTACGTCGACCGCCTGCCGAAGACCGAAGCACGCAAGATCATGCTGAGAGCGTAGTCATCCGTCTCGGGGGTCAGAGCTGCATGGCCTTGACCTCGAGATATTCCTCAAGGCCGTGCTCGCCCAGCTCGCGCCCGACGCCCGACTGCTTGTAGCCGCCGAAGGGGGCCATCGGGTTGAACTTGCCGCCGTTGATGGCGACCTGGCCCGTGCGCAGCCGGCGGGCGAGCGCCACGGCGCGCTCCTCGGTGCCCGACCAGACCGCCCCGGACAGGCCGTATCTGGTGTCGTTGGCGATCTCGACGGCTTTGTCCTCGGTCGTGTACGGGATCAGCGAGAGCACCGGGCCGAAGATCTCCTCCTGCTCGATCGTCATCCCGGGCTCCACGGCCGCGAACACGGTGGGCGCGACGTAGTAGCCCCGCTCGTGGGGCCGGTCGGTGCCGCCGGCCACCAGCCGGGCGCCCTCCTCCTGGCCCCGGTTGATGTAGCGGATCACGCGGTCGCGCTGGACCTGGGAGACCAGCGGGCCGATCCGGGTGGACTCGTCGAACGGGTCGCCGACGGTGTATTTCGCCGCGGCCTCGACCGCCAGGCGCACGGCGTCGTCGTACTGGTCGCGGTGGACGATCATGCGGGTCCAGGCGGAGCAGGTCTGCCCGGCGTTGACGAAGCAGTTGGCCACGCCGACCTTGACGGCCGTCTGCAGGTCGGCGTCGGGCAGGATGACGTTGGCGGACTTGCCTCCGAGCTCGAGCGCCACCCGCTTGACCGACTCGGCGGCGAGCGAGGCCACCCGCCGGCCGGCGGCCGTGGAGCCGGTGAAGGACACCATGTCGACCTCGGGGTGGGCGGCCATGGCCTCGCCCACGACCGGGCCGCGCCCGCTGACCAGGTTGAACACGCCCGGCGGCAGGCCGACCTCGGCGAAGATCTCCGCCAGCGCGTACGCCGCCAGCGGCGCCACCTCGCTCGGCTTGAGCACGACCGTGCACCCGGCGGCCAGCGCGGGAGCGACCTTGCAGACGATCTGGTGCAGCGGGTAGTTCCACGGCGTGATCGCCGCGACCACCCCGACCGGCTCCTTGACGACCAGCGAGTTGCCGACGCGGGACTCGCGCGGGTGGCTCTCGGCGAGGCGGGCGTAGGACGCCAGGACGCCGGCGGGCATGAGCGTCTGCACCTTGAGCGCGAAGCCGAGCGGCGAGCCCATGTCGGTCGCGATCGTCTTGGCGATCTCGTCGGCGCGCTGTCTCAGCAGCTCGGCGGCGTCGGCCAGGAGCTTGCCCCGCTCCGCCGCGGCGGTTTCCGACCAGGCGGGGAAGGCTCTTCGGGCGGCCGTCGCGGCCGATTCCACATCGTCGGGAGAGCCGGCGGGCACGCGGTCGATGATCTCTTCCGTGGCCGGGTTGACGACCTCGATGGGCTCGTCGGACGTCGATGCGGTCCAGGAGCCGCCGATATACAGCTGACGCATAGCACCATCCTGACAGCGCCTCGGGGGGCGATGCGCCGGGTCGTCCTGAGCGGGGGATAAACCTTCTACACCGCCACCAGCCTTATCCCCGTCAGAGTACGACGATTACACCGGCATATCTGGATTTGTTAGTCGAACTGGGGCCGCCGGGTGCGGGTGCGCTTCAGTTCAAAGAAGTCGTCGAATTCTGTCACCGCGAGCACGCCGTCCCACATCCGGCCGGCGTCCTCCCCCCTGAGGATCTTGGTGATCACGGGGCCGAAGAAGGCGTTGGCGCCGACGCGGACGATCGGCGTGCCGACCTCCTGGCCGACGAGCGTGATGCCCTCGTCGTGGGAGGCGCGGATGGCGTCGTCCCATTCCTCCGACTCCATCGCGTCGGCGAGGGTCCGGTCGAGGCCCGCGGACTCGAGGGCGGCCTCGTTGATCTCGCGCAGGCGCTCGGGGTGCTTGCCCAGGCCCTGGTTGTGCAGGCGGGTGCCGAGCTCGGTGTAGAGCTGTCCGATGTACTCCTCGCCGTGCTTGGCCGCGGCCGCGGCTATCGTCCTGACGGAGCCGTGGCTCGTGCGTGCCCGCTGCTTGTAGTCGTCGGGAACGTCTTTGTCCTCGTTGAGGAAGTAAAGGGACATTTGGCGGAAGCGGGGTTCGATGGGGCGGACCTTCTCGACCTCGAGCAACCAGCGCGACGTGACCCAGGCGAAGGGGCAGGAGGGGTCGAACCAGAGGTCCACGGGAATCTTCTCAGCCATGTGTGGCCATAACCTGAGGTGGTTCGGGTCCTATTCCCGTCATGACAGGATACCGACAAACCCCGACGAAGCGGTGAAAAGGAGCGCAACTTGGCAGGCAACCTGACCCGGGACGAAGCGCGTGAGCGCGCCCGGCTGTTGAAGGTCGAGTCGTACGAGGTCGCACTCGACCTGACCGAAGGGGAGGAGCGCTTCGAGAGTGTCACGACGGTCCGCTTCACCAGCACCGCCCCGGGCGCGTCCACCTTCATCGACCTGCACGGCGCGCACGTGCGCAAGGTCACGCTGAACGGCCGGGACCTCGACGTGGCCGCCTACGACGCGGAGAAGGGCCGCTTCCCGATCCCCGCGCTCGCCGAGACCAACGAGCTGCGGGTCGACGCCGACTGCTCCTACATGCGCACCGGCGAGGGCCTCCACCGGTTCGTCGACCCGGTGGACCAGAAGGTCTACCTGCACAGCCAGTTCGAGACGGCCGACGCCCACCGCATGTACGCGTGCTTCGACCAGCCCGACCTCAAGGCCACCTTCCAGCTCACCGTGCTGGCCCCGGCCGACTGGGAGGTGATCTCCAACGCGGTCGCGGTCAACGTGGAGGACCTGCCGGCACAGGCCGGCAAGCACGGCACCGTGCCGGCGGCCAAGCGGTGGGAGTTCGCGGTCACGCCGGTCATGTCGACGTACATCACGGCGCTGGTCGCCGGGCCGTACCACAAGGTCACCTCGGAGCACGACGGCATCCCGCTCGGCCTCTACTGCCGGGCCTCGCTGGCCGAGCACCTCGACGCCGACAACCTCTTCGAGATCACCCGGCAGGGCTTCGACTTCTTCCACCGGGTGTTCGGCCTGCGCTACCCGTTCGGCAAGTACGACCAGTGCTTCGTGCCGGAGTTCAACGCCGGCGCCATGGAGAACGCCGGGTGCGTGACCTTCCTGGAGGACTACGTCTTCCGCTCCCGGGTCACCGACGCGGTGGTCGAGCGGCGCGCGGAGACGATCCTGCACGAGATGGCGCACATGTGGTTCGGCGACCTCGTCACCATGCGCTGGTGGGACGACCTGTGGCTGAACGAGTCGTTCGCCACCTACATGGCCGTGCTCGCCCAGGCCGAGGCCACGCGGTGGGGCAAGGGCGCGTGGACGACGTTCGCCAACGTGGAGAAGGCCTGGGCCTACCGCCAGGACCAGCTCCCGTCCACGCATCCCATCGCCGCGGACATCCCGGACATGCAGGCGGTCGAGGTCAACTTCGACGGCATCACGTACGCGAAGGGCGCCTCGGTGCTCAAGCAGCTCGTCGCGTACGTGGGGCTCGACAACTTCCTGGCCGGCGTGCGCGACTACTTCAACGAGCACGCCTGGGGCAACACCGAGCTGAAGGACCTGCTCGACGCCCTGGAGCGGACCTCGGGCCGCGACCTGTCCGCCTGGTCGAAGGAGTGGCTGGAGACCTCCTGGGTCAACACGCTGCGGCCCTCCTTCGAGGTGTCCGGGGGCCGGTTCACGAGTTTCGACGTGCTGCAGGAGGCGCCGTCCGACTACCCGACGCTGCGCTCGCACCGGGTCGCGATCGGCCTGTACTCCCTGGTGGACGGGAAGCTGACGCGGACCAAGCGGGTCGAGCTGGACGTCGTGGGCGCCCGGACGAGCGTGGCGCAGCTCGTCGGCGAGGAGCAGCCGGACCTGGTGCTGCTCAACGACGACGACCTGACCTACGCCAAGATCCGCCTCGACGAGGACTCGCTGCGGACGCTGGTCGACGGCGGCATCGTCACGTTCACCGAGTCGCTGCCGCGGGCGCTGTGCTGGTCGGCGGCCTGGGACATGACCCGTGACGGCGAGATGTCCACGCGCGACTACGTCAAGCTGGTCGTCTCGGGCGCGGGCACGGTCACCGACATCACGGTCCTGCAGACGATCCTGCGGCAGGCGCGCATGGCCGCGCAGCAGTTCGCGGACCCGGCCTGGCGGGCCGAGGGCCTGGCGCTGCTGGCGGGCGAGCTGCGTTCGCTGCTCGCCACGGCCGAGCCGGGGTCGGACCGCCAGCTGGCCTACCTGCAGGCGTTCGCGCCGGTGGCCACCTCGGCGGAGGATCTCGACCTGCTGCAGGGCATCCTCGACGGCACGGCGGTGCCCGAGGGGCTGAGCGTGGACGCCGACCTGCGCTGGAGCCTGGTCCACGCGCTGGTCGCCGGCGGCCGGATGGCCGAGCCGGACATCGACGCGGAGCTGGAGCGCGACCCTACGGCGACGGGTGAGCGGTCGGCCGCGCAGTGCCGGGCCGCGATCCCGACTCCCGAGGCCAAGAGCGCGGCGTGGGACCGGATCGTGGGCGGCAAGCTGGCCAACCACATCGCCCGCGCCACGATCGGCGGCTTCCAGGACCCGCACCACCCCGAGCTGCTGGAGCCGTTCCGGGAGAAGTACTTCGCCGAGGTCGGGCGGATCTACAAGGAGTGGACGTTCGACCAGGCCTCGTCGTTCGCGGTGGGGTGCTTCCCCTCGCTGCTCATCGAGCAGGAGACGCTGCGGGCCGCCGACGACTACCTCACGAGCGAGCAGCCGCCGCAGGCGCTGCGCAGGATGATCCTGGAGGGCGCCGACGGCGTCCGCCGCGCGCTGCGCAACCGCGAGAAGGACGCCGCGTCCGCCTGATCCGCCGCGTTCGAGGCCCTCGCCACGCCCGGCGGGGGCCTTTCGCGTTTCCCGGACGTTTCCGACCCTTGACAGGGGTCCCCTGGAGGGGGATATTTCGGGACTAACTTTACTTCTAAAGAAAGTCCTCGTACATGGCAGCCACTGACCGCGGCGACCTCACCAGGACGGCGATCCTGGCCCTGCTGGGCACCAGCGGGCCGCTGAGCCGGACCGAGATAGCCCGCGAGCTGGACCTCAGCCCCGCCACCGTCACGCAGCTCACCCGCGAGCTCATGGGGCAGGGAATGCTGGAGGAGCTCGACCTCAAGCCCTCCCGGGGCGGGCGGCCCGCCGTGCGGCTGGGGCTGATCGGCGGGGCCGGGCGGGCGCTGGGCGTCAAGGTGACGGCCGATCACCTGGTGCTGGTGGACGTGCGGCTGGACGGCGAGGTGCTGGGGTCGTGGGAGCGGCCGTTCGACCCGGCCGCGCCCGACGCGCTCGACGAGCTCGCGGCGGCCGTGGAGTCGGTGGTGCCGGCGCCGGGCGGGCAGGCGCCGCCGCTGCTCGGGGTCGGCGTCGGGGTGCCCGGGAGCGTGGACGACCAGGCCGTCGGCACCGTGAACGCGCCGACGCTGGGGTGGCAGGCCATGCCGGTCGGCGAGCGGCTGCGGCGCCGGTTGGAGCTTCCCGTGCTGGTCGAGAACGACGTCAACGCGCTGGCGGCGGCCGAGCGGCTGTACGGGCGGGGGCGTACGCACCGGGACTTCCTCGTGGTGACGATCGGGCGCGGCGTGGGCGCGGCGATCGTCGCGGACGG
Source organism: Nonomuraea sp. SYSU D8015 (assembly GCF_008065375.1). Lineage (GTDB taxonomy): Bacteria > Actinomycetota > Actinomycetes > Streptosporangiales > Streptosporangiaceae > Nonomuraea. The sequence continues at coordinate 426,904 of NZ_VJYI01000007.1, read as the reverse complement.
GCGGGTGTACCGGGGGGCGCGGGGCGGCGCGGGCGAGTTCGGCCACCTGCCGGTGGACCCGGACGGGCCGCTGTGCGGCTGCGGGGCCAGGGGGTGCCTGGAGGCGTTCGTCGGCTCGGCCGGCCTCCTGGCCGCGGCCCGCGCCAAGTCCGCCGCCCGCGAGCACGCCCGCCCCACAGCCCGCGAGGACGCCCGCCCCACAGCCGGCGCCGAGCCCACCGCCCAGCCCGACGCCGGCACCGGCACCGTCGCGCGCCCCGCCCCCCACGCCCCCCAGCCCTCGCCGGGCGGAGGTCCGAGGACGAGCGGGGGTGGCGAAGAGGATGGCATCCGGCCCCCCAGCCCAGGCACGGGGCCGGGAGAACATGGCCCCCTGAGCCCGGTGGGTCGCCCAACCGGTGCAACGGGCGTAGTGGGCGCAGCGGCCGCACTGAGCGCAGGGCACGCAAGGGGCGCAGGGGGCGCAACCGGCTCAGCGGGCGCACTGGGGGCAGGGGGCGCAATGGGCCCAGCCGGCGCGATGGACGCTAAGGGCGCAGAGAGCGCAGCGGGCGCAATGGGCCCAGCGGGCGCAGTGGACGCAGAGGGCGCAGAGGGCGCGGTGGGCGCAGGCGATGGGCCGGACGGGCGCGGGAGCGGCGTCCCCGGCTCGGGTGACGGCGTGGCGTCGGGCCGGGGCGCCGGGTGGGGCCGGGGCGAGGCGGACCCGCTGGGGGCGGTGGCGGCGCTCGGGCGGGCCGGGACCGACGGCGATCCCGTGGCGCGGGAGGTGTTCGCCGAGGCGGGGGCGATACTCGGGCGGGCCACCGCGGGGCTGATCAACGTCGTGGACCCCGAGGTCGTGGTCGTGCTCGGCGAGGGCACGGCCGACTGGCCGCTGTGGCGGGACGGCTTCGAGCAGGCGCTCAGGGCGCAGCTCTATCCGGGGCGGCGCGACATCTCCGTCGAGGTGGAGAGCTGGGACGACACGAGCTGGGCGCAGGGCGCGGCGGCGCTGGTGCTGGCCACCCCGTTCGACGCGGCGGGCGCGGCCGGCGAGCAGGGCCGCCTGGTACGCGCCCGCCTGATCGGAGCCACGCCATGAGGCCCCCGCCACGTCCGCCCGTGCAGCCTCCGGCCGCGTGAGCGAGGAGATGACCCCATGACCCTTACCGCCGCCCCACCGGAGGCGCGGGCCACGCACGAGCGGACCAGACCGCGCAAGGGCTGGCGTTACGCCGCCACCGTCGCGGTGTTCCTGCTGCCCAGCCTCGTCCCCCTGACCCTCTACACGATCGTCCCGATGCTCGGCTCGCTCTGGACGAGCCTGCACGAGTGGGACCTGATCACCGAGATGCGCTGGGTCGGCCTGGGCAACTACGTCGAGCTGATCGGCGACCCCGAGACGCACGCGGCCTTCCTGCACACGCTCTACTTCATCGCGGGCTACCTGCCGCTGGTCTACGCGGGCGGTCTGGGCCTGGCCATGCTGCTCAACCGGGCGCCCCGATCGACTGGGGCCGGCCGGAGCCTGCTGCGCGGCATCTACTTCCTGCCGGTGATCACGAGCTGGGTGGTCGTGGCGCTGATGTGGAAGTGGCTGCTCAACCCGGCCAGCGGCATCGTCAACTGGACGCTCGGGCTGTTCGGGGTCAGCGGCCCCGGCTGGTGGACCGACCCCGACTGGGCGATGCCGTCGATCATCCTCGCCTCGGCCTGGAAGGACCTGGGCTTCGTGATGATCATCCTGCTGGCCGGGCTGCAGGCGATCCCCCGTGAGTACCAGGAGGCCGCCATGGTCGACGGCGCCACGGCGTGGCGCCGGTTCCGGCACATCACACTGCCGCTCCTGTCGCCCTCGACGTTCTTCGTGGTCGTGATCTCGCTGATCAACGGCTTCCAGGTCTTCGACCAGGTCAAGATCATGACGAACGGCGGGCCCGGCGGGGCCACGCAGGTGGTCGTGTCGCAGATCTACGACCTCACCTTCAGGTACGGCAGGGCCGGCGCTGCCTCGGCGCTGTCCTGGCTGCTGTTCGCCGTGGTGCTGATCGTGACGATCATCCAGATCCGGGGCCAGAGGCGGTGGGTGACGTATGGGTAAGTTTCTGCGCTACCTGCTGGTGGGGACGGGCGCGCTGGTGATGGTGTTCCCGTTCGCGTGGGCGGTGATCACCTCCGTCACGCCGGGCGAGGCCGTGCTGGCCGTGCCGCCGGACCTCACGCCCGAGGGCGCGAGCCTGGACGCGTACGCCAGGCTGCTGGAGACGCTGCCGTTCTGGCGGATCGTCCTCAACAGCGCCTGGATCGGCGCCACCTCCACGGTGCTGCAGCTGGTCACCAGCGCCATGGCCGCCTACGCGTTCGCGCGGCTGCCGTTCCCCGGCCGGGGCGCGTTGTTCGCCGTCTACCTGACGACGCTGATGATGCCGCTGCCGGTCCTGGTCGTGCCGCTGTTCATCGAGATGCGCACGTTCGGCCTGGTCGACACGTACTTCGCACTGCTCGCGCCGACGATCGCCTCGGCGTTCGGGGTGTTCCTGCTGCGGCAGGCGATCAACCAGGTGCCGCGGGAGTTCGACGAGGCGGCCGTGCTGGACGGCGCCGGACATTTCCGGATCTTCCTGTACGTGGTGCTGCCGCTGATCCGTCCGGCGCTGGCCACGTTCGCCATCTTCGGCTTCATGGCCAGCTGGAACAGCTACCTCTGGCCGCTGATCATCATCAAGTCGCCCGAGTTCATGACGCTCCCCCTGGGCCTCGCCACGCTGCACGGCCAGTTCACCACCGAGTGGGACGTGGTCATGGCGGGGTCGGTGATCAGCGTCGTACCGATCCTCATCCTCTACGTCTTCGCGCAGAAGCACGTCATCGCCAGCGTCGCGCAGAGCGGGCTCAAGTAAAGGAAACCCCCCATGTCAACAAGACATCTCGCCGTCCTCGCCGCAGTAGCGTTGCTCGCCTCCGCCTGCTCCCAGGGGTCGGCCTCCAGGCCCGCCACCGGCGCCGACGGCAAGGCCACCGTCCGGTATTTCACGTTCTCGGCGGCCCCGGACCACCTCAAGGACCTCGACGCGATCGAGAAGGCCTTCGAGAAGGAGAACCCGAAGGTGGACGTGGTCGTGGAGACCGCGCCCTTCGAGGAATACTTCACCAAGCTCCAGACCAGCATCGCGGGCGGCACCGCGCCGGACGCGTTCGAGCTCAACTACGAGAACTTCGTCACCTACGCCAGCGCCGGCTCCCTGCTCGACCTCGGCACGGTGGCGGGCGACGGCGACACCTCGGTCTACGCCCAGGAGTCGCTCAACGCGTTCAAGCGTGACGGCAAGCAGTACGCCCTGCCCGCCTCCTTCTCCACGGTCGTGCTCTTCTACAACAAGGACCTGTTCGAGAAGGCCGGGGTGGCGCCGCCGACGGCGGACTGGACGTGGGCCGACGAGCAGGAGGCCGCCGCGAAGCTCACCGACAGGAAGAAGGGCGTGTACGGCGACTTCCAGCCGGTCCAGTTCTTCGAGTTCTACAAGACGCTCAAGCAGGCGGGCGGCGAGTTCCTGTCCGCCGACGGCAAGAAGGCGACCTTCAACAGCCCCGAGGGCGTCAAGGCCGCCACGTGGCTGGTGGGCAAGGTCGGCAAGACGATGCCGACCGAGGCCGAGATCGGCGGCGCCGCCGACTACGACACGAACCTGTTCAAGTCCGGCAAGCTCGCCATGTGGCACAACGGCATCTGGCAGTTCGCGGGCCTGAAGGACGTGCCGTTCGAGTGGGACGTCGTCGTCGAGCCCGGTGACGCGGCCAAGGCCAGCGCCGTCTTCCACAACGCCGTCGCGATCTCGTCGAGCACCAAGAACGGCAAGGACGCCTACGCGTGGACCCGCTTCCTGTCGTCCTCGAACGTCGCGGCCACCACCCGCATCCAGTCGTCCTGGGAGCTGCCGCCGGTCGCCGACCAGCAGGTGCTCTCCGGCTACCTCAAGGACCCGAAACCGGCCAACCGGCAGGCGGTGTTCGACTCGCTGAAGTCGATCGCGCTGCCGCCGGTCATCAAGCGCCAGCAGGAGATGCAGGACGCGGTGACCAAGCACCTGACCGAGGCCGCCGCCGGGCGCAAGTCGGTGGAGGACGCGCTCAAGGCCGCCGCCGCCGACGTCGACGCCCTGCTTTCTTAAGGAGAGAACCCCGTTGTCCCTCGTCGCGCACAGCCTCGACGTGATCAAGAGATTGCAGTCGCCCACCGGGGCCTATCCGGCCTCGCCCACCTTCTCCGCCTACCGCGGCTACTCGTGGCTGCGGGACGGGGCGTTCATCGCCGAGGGGGTGAGCAGGCACGGCGACGTGACCGGCGCGGACGCCTTCCACGCTTGGTGCGCCCGGGTGATCGGCGACCGCGCGGGCCAGGTGGACGCGCTGGTCTCGCGTGCCGCGCGCGGTGAGGCCGTGCCCGTCTCCGAGATGCTGCCGACCCGCTTCACGCTCGACGGGATGGAGGGCGCGGACGAGTGGTGGGACTTCCAGCTCGACGGGTACGGGACGTGGCTCTGGGCGCTGCACGAGCACTCCGCCCGCCATGGGAGGCCGGTGCCCGAGGTCGAGAAGGGGGTCAGGGCGGCGGCCAGGTACCTGACGGCGTTCTGGCACCTGCCCTGCTACGACTGGTGGGAGGAGCACGTCGAGCAGCGGCACGTGGCCACGCTCGGCTCGATCCACGCCGGCCTGCGGGCGGCCGCGGTGCTCGGCGTGCTGAGCGCGGGCGAGGAGGCGGCCGCGCTCCAGGCGGTCGAGGGCATCGCCGCGCTGGTCGAGCGGGAGGGCGTCCACGAAGGGCGGCTGCGCAAGTGGCTCGGCGGTGACGCGGTGGACTCCAGCCTGCTGGCGTGCGTCGAGCCGTTCGGGCTCTATCCGGCCGGCCATCCGGTGGGCGCGGCGACGGTGGCCGAGGTCGAGCGGCAGCTCGCCCGCGACGGCGGCGTGTACCGCTACCTCGCCGACACCTTCTACGGCGGCGGCCGGTGGGTGCTGCTGGCGGGGTTCCTGGGCTGGAACCACGCGGCGGCCGGACGGCCCGCCGAGGCCCGCCGCTACCTGGACTGGATGGCGGCCCGGGCGACGCCGGAAGGCGACCTGCCCGAGCAGGTGTCGGACCTGCTGCTGGCCCCGGAGCGGCTGCAGGAGTGGCTCGACCGATGGGGGCCGGTGGCCACGCCGCTGCTGTGGTCGCACGGGATGTACCTGATTCTCGCCGACGAGCTGGGGGTGCGGGCATGAGCATCAGGCATCGGCCGTTCGGGTCGGGGCACCCGTACGCGGAGAGCGAGGACCAGCGCGTGCCCGCCAGGCCGCTGGACGGCGAGCCGGTGGAGCTGCGGGTACGTGCGTCGGCGAAGGTCGTCGCCGTGGTGTGCGAGTGGGTCGTGGACGGCGGGCCGCCGCTGGAGCTGCCGCTCACCAAGGCGGGCGAGGACGCGGGGGCCGAGCGGGGCGGGGTTGCGGACGGCGGGCATCTCGCCGCGGCGCAGGCGCGGGCCGCCCGCGCCGCCGCGGGGACCTGGTCCGTACGCACCCCCGCCCTGCACGCAGGCCACCGCTACGCCTACCGCTTCCGCGCCACGCTGGCCGGCGGCGCGAGCAGGACCGGCAAGTGGTTCGAGGTGTCGGCGGCGCGCTGGTCGGACGACGGCGGGAAGCTCGACGTCAGGGGAACCGACCGGGTCGTGCCCGGGAGCGTGCGGTGGCTGGTGGACGGCGACGGCGTGCGGCGGGTGCGGTTCGAGCTGGACCTGCGTCCCGACGAGCACGTCGTCGGGTTCGGCGAGCGGTACGACGCGGTGGACCAGCGCGGCCGGCGGCTCGACGCCGTCGTGTTCGAGCAGTACAAGGGCCAGGGGCGGCACGGGCGCACCTACCTGCCGATGCCGTTCGCGCTGGTGGTGGGCGGCCCGTCGAGCTGGGGCCTGCACGTGGCGACGTCGCGGCGGACCTGGTACGACGTCGGCGAGCGGCTGCGGGTCGAGGCCGAGGTGGGCCCGGACGGCGTGCTCGAGGTGCGCTTCCACGACGGGCCCGAGCCGGCCGGCGTGCTCCGCGGGTTCCTGGACGACGTGGGGCGGCCGGCCGAGCTGCCGTCATGGGTGTTCCGGCTGTGGGCCAGCGGCAACGAGTGGAACACCCAGGAACGCGTGATGGCCGAGATGGACCGGCACCGCGAGCACGGCATTCCGGTGGGGGCGCTGGTCATCGAGGCGTGGAGCGACGAGACGACGTTCACGGCCTTCCGCGGGGCCGCGTACGAGCCGTCGGAGGAGCCGCACCGCCTGGCCGACTACGCCTTCCCGCCCGACGGCCCCTGGCCGGACCCCAAGGGCATGGTGGACGAGCTGCACGACCGCGACATCAAGGTGCTGCTCTGGCAGATCCCGTTGCAGAAGATGCGCCCGCATCCCCGGCACCAGGCGGCCGTGGACGCCCGGCAGCTCGTCGAGCGCGGCTACGGGGTGCGCGAGGCGGACGGGCGTCCGTACCGGAACCGGGGGTGGTGGTTCCCGCTCGCGCTCATGCCCGACCTGTCGTCGCAGGAGGTCCGCGACTGGTGGACGGCCAAACGGCGCTACCTGGTCGAGGAGGTCGGCGTCGACGGGTTCAAGACCGACGGCGGCGAGCACGCCTGGGGGCACGACCTGCGCTACGCCGACGGCAGGGACGGCGCCGAGGGCAACAACCTGTTCCCCGTCCACTACGCCCGCGCCTTCGGTGACCTGCTCAGGTCGTGCGGCAAGGCGCCGGTGACGTTCAGCAGGGCCGGGTTCGCCGGGTCGCAGCCGCACGGGGCGTTCTGGGCCGGGGACGAGGACTCCACGTGGGAGGCGTTCCGGGCCTCCGTCAGGGCCGGGATCACGGCCTCCGCCTGCGGGATCGTGTACTGGGGCTGGGACCTGGCCGGGTTCTCCGGCGAGGTGCCGGACGCGGAGCTCTACCTGCGGGCGGCGGGGGCGTCGGCGTTCATGCCGATCATGCAGTACCACTCGGAGTTCAACCACCACCGCACGCCCATCAGGGACCGCACGCCGTGGAACGTGGCCGGGCGCACCGGGGACGAGCGGGTGATCCCGGTGTTCAGGCGGCTGGTGGAGGTGCGCGAGCGGCTGGTGCCGTACCTGGCCGAGCAGGCGCGCGAGGCCGTCGCGGGCGGGGCGCCGCTCATGCGGGGGCTGTTCTTCGACCATCCGCGCGATCCGGCCGTCTGGCGGTATCCGCTGCAGTACAAGCTGGGGGACGCGTTGCTCGTGGCCCCCGTGACAGAGCCTGATATTTCGGAAATTTCTGTGTACCTGCCCGAGGGCGAGTGGGTCGACGTCTGGACCGGCCACACCGTGGCCGGCGGCCGCGAGGTGCGCCTGCCCGCGCCCCTCGACCGCCCGCCCGTGGCCTGCGCGGCGGAGCACTGGCACCGCCTCTCCTCCGTGTTCGCCGACTGAGAGGAAACATCCGTGAGCCGGTTACGGTCGGCCGTCATCGTGGTGGTGATCGCCTTGTCATCGTTCTTCGTCCCCGTTCCCGCCGACGCGCTCGACGGCCTCTACCACGGGCCGGCCGGGATCGACGATCTGTACTCGGCCGAGCCCACCGAACGGGTGCCCCGCGACCCGATGGCCGACGAGCCCGTCCAGATCAAGGCGACGACCTGGCCGGTCGAGCCGGGCCAGTCGGTATGGGTCACCTGGTCCAAGAACGGCGTCGACCAGACCCCGATCGGCGCGGCCTGGGACTACAACAGCGGCGGCAACAGCTACTGGAAGATCGGCCTGGGTGCCTTCGCCCGCGGGGACAAGATCACCTACACCGTGCACGCGGACGTGAACGGGGGCGGGCAGAAGAGCGTCGGCCCGTTCTCGTTCACCGTCACCTCGTGGAGCACGGTGACGAACGTGACCGGCCACACCGACAACGGCACGTCGGTCGACGTCACGACCGGCGACAGCGCCGGGAGCTTCACCCCGAAGATCCGTTTCGCGTTCCCCGCACCCGACCGCTTCAGGACCCAGATCGCTCCCAGCGGCCGGGGACTGAACATCTCCGGAGTGCCCGGCTACACGGTGACCGACTCCGCGAGCACGCTCACGATCTCCACGAGCTCGCTGGTGCTGAAGATCCAGAAGTCGCCGTACCGGCTGTCGGTCTACAAAGGCGACGGGACGACGCTGATCACCCGCCAGTACGACCCCGCGACGTTCAGGAACATCGGCTGGGCCAGCGACGGCGCCACGACCATCACCAAGATCGAAGACCACTTCATGTCCCCGGCCGGCGAGCGCTTCGAGGGCTTCGGCGAGCGCTACGACCGGCTCGACCAGCGCGGCACCGACGTGCACCATTACGTCTTCAACCAGTACAGGGACCAGGGCGCCACCAGGCGCACCTACCTCAGCGTGCCGTTCTTCCTGAACTCGGCCGGCTACGGCATCTACATCCCGACCGACCGCTACGCGATCTTCAACCTCAACACCCACCTCAGCGACCTGGCCGGATTCACCGTGGACACCGGGGGCGGGCTGGACTCGACGCTCGACTACCACTTCTATGCCGGCACCCCGGCCGAGATCGTGGACGACTACACCGCGACGAGCGGGCGCCCGCTCCTGCCGCCGAAGTGGGCCTTCGGCGTGTGGATGTCGGCCAACGAGTGGAACACGCAGGCCGAGGTGGACGCCGCGCTGGCCGACGCGACGGCGTACCGGATCCCGCACACGGCGATGGTGCTGGAGCAGTGGAGCGACGAGGCCACGTTCTACATCTGGCACGGCGCGACGTACACGCCCACACCCGGGAGCGGCAAGCTGTCCTACAGCGATCTGACCTTCCCGCCGGGCACGGCGTGGCGGGACCCGAAGGCCATGGTCGACAACGCCCACAGCAAGGGCATCAGGGTGATCCTCTGGCAGATCCCGGTGCTCAAGGAGAACTTCGACACCAACCCGCCGGCCGCGCCGCAGCAGCACCTCAACGACAAGGCGTACGCGGAGTCGCAGGGATATGTCGCGAAAAATCCCACCAACGGCCCCTACCGCGTCCCGACCGGCCAGTGGTTCGGCGACAGCATGATCCCCGACTTCACCAGCCCGGCCGCGACGACCTGGTGGATGAGCAAGCGCGACTACCTCCTCGACGAGATCGGCATCGACGGCTTCAAGACCGACGGCAGCGAGGCGGTCTTCGGCCGGGGCGTGCGCTTCGCCGACGGCCGCAAGGGCGACGAGATGCACAACGCCTACCCCAACAGCTACACCGGCGCGTACAACGCCTACGTCAAGGGCAAGAGGCCGGACGGCACGATCTTCAGCAGGGCCGGCACGGCAGGCGCCCAGACCAGGTCGATCTTCTGGGCCGGCGACCAGAACTCCAGCTTCTCCGCCTTCCAGGAGGCGGTGCGGGCCCAGCTCAGCGCGGGCCAGTCGGGAGTGCCGTACACGGCGTGGGACATGGCGGGCTTCACCGGGAGCTTCCCGAGCGCCGAGCTCTACCTGCGCTCGGCCGCGCAGGCGACGTTCTCGCCGATCATGCAGTATCACTCGGAGAAGGCGAATCCGGGCACCTCGGAGGCCCGCACGCCGTGGAACGTGCAGGCCCGCACCGGCGACCCGAGCGTCGTGCCGGCCTTCCGCAAGTTCGCCAACGTGCGCATGAACCTGATCCCCTACCTCTACACCGAGGCCAGGGCGAGCGCGGCGACGGGCGTGCCGATGATGCGCGCGATGAGCTTCGCCTTCCCCCGCGACGCGACGGCCGCCGCCCTGGACCAGCAGTACGTGTTCGGCTCGCAGCTGCTCGTCGCGCCGATCACCGCGCAGGGCGCGACCTCGAAGAGCGTGTACGTGCCCGCCGGCGAGTGGTACGACCTGTGGAACGGCGGCCGCTTCACCGGCCCGGGCACCAAGACCTACCACGCGGGCCTGGACACGATCCCGGTCTACGCCAGGCCGGGCGCGATCATCCCGCTCAACCTCAACGCCGACTACCAACTCGGCGGCGACATCGGCAACAGCGTCGACACCTACACCAACCTGACCTTCCGGATTTATCCGTCGGGCACCACGTCGTACGCCTATTTCGAGGACAGCGCGAACACCACCCGCACCGTCACCTCGGCCGAGAACTGGGCCGGGCACACGGTGACGGTCACCGTGCCGCCGCTGACCACGACCGGCACGCTGCAGGTGGCGAGCACGAAGCCCACCTCGGTGACGGGCGCGACCGCACGCGGCACCCTCGCCGACCTCAAGGCCGCCGCCGAGGGCTGGTGGTGGGACCCGGTGCAGCAGCTCACCCACGTCAAGCTGGCGAGCGCCGCCTCCGGCCGGACGGTCACCCTGAACGGCGTGGACAAGGCGGCCTACGAGGCCGAGTTCGCGACCGGCACGGGCACCTCCACCAACACCGACCACGCCGGCTACACCGGCACCGGTTTCGCGGACGGCTTCGCCACCTCGGGCGACGCGGTGACCTTCCAGGTCAAGGCCGACACGGCGGGCGCCCACCAGCTCAAGTTCCGCTACTCGACCACGGTGAACGCCACCAGGACCGTCTATGTGGACGGCGTGCGGGCCGGCACGCTGTCGCTGCCCGCGCTGGCGAACTGGGACACCTGGGGCACGGCCACGCTGACCGCCTCCCTGCCGGCAGGCGCCCACACCGTCAAGATCGCCTTTGACGCGGCGGACACCGGCGGGATCAACCTCGACAACCTGGTGGTGGCCCGCCCATGATCCGCGCTCTCGCCTTCTTGTCGGTGCTGCTCGTGCCGCTGCTGCAGGCGTCGTCCGCGCAGGCGGCGGTGCAGCGGGTGGAGTTCGCCAGCGGCTCGGCGTACCTGATCGTGGAGTTCCTGGACGACGACCTCGTGCACTTCGAGCTCGCCGATGGCACCAGCCCCGGGGTGAACGCCCCGCTCTTCGCCACGCCGCAGGTGGCGAAGAAGGACTACCTGGGCCCGGCCAGCTTCACCCGGTCGGGCGACACGCTGACCACGGCCTCGATGAAGGTGGAGGTCGCGGCGGGGACGTTGTGCGTCAAGGTCTCCGACCCGGTCCGGCTGCTGTACGAGGCGTGCCCGCGCAACCTCAGCCAGGCGTGGAAGGGCCTGACGATCACCAAGGGCTCGATGCAGAACGCGTACGGGCTGGGCGAGCAGTTCTTCACGGGCGGCAGCGCCGACGGCGACTGGGTGGGCCGCACCCGCACGCCGGGCGGCCCGTTCGGCAACTCCTGGGTGTGGGACGAGGACAACGGGGCGGCCGGCAACGCGCAGATCCCGGTGCTGTACGCGGTCGGCCCGTCGAACCTGAACTACGGCCTGCTGCTCGACCAGGTCTACAAGCAGGAGTGGAACCTGACCGGCGACCCCTGGACCGTGGACACGTGGGGCGACCAGCTCAGGTGGTACACGATGACCGGGCCGAACCTGCCGGACCTGCGGTCGGACTACATGGAGCTGACCGGCAGGCCGCCGGTGCCGCCGAAGAAGACGTTCGGCATGTGGGTGTCGGAGTACGGCTACGACAACTGGGCCGAGATCGACAACCGGCTCGCCGGGCTGCGGGCCGACGCGTTCCCCGTGGACGGGTTCGTGCTGGACGTGCCGTGGTTCGGCGGGGTGACCCCGGCGTCGGACAACACCCGCATGGGCACCCTTTCCTGGGACACGACGGCTTTTCCCAACCCAGCGAGCAAGATTTCCGACTATGCCGCGAACCAGGGCCTCGGCCTGATCACCATCGAGGAGTCGTACGTCGGGAAGGGCCTCCCCGAGCACGCCGACCTGGCCGCCCGCGGCCACCTCGTGAGATCCGGATGCTCCGACTGCCCTCCCGTCTACCTCACCCAGAACGACTGGTGGGGCTACGGCGGCATGATCGACTGGACGCAGGACGCGGCAGGAGACCACTGGCACGCGCTCAAGCGGCAACCTCTCATCGACCAGGGCGTCCAGGGCCACTGGCTGGACCTCGGCGAGCCGGAGATGTACCAGGCGTCCGACTGGACCGCGGGCGTGCTGCCCGGCAAGCACGCCCACGCCGACTACCACAACGTCTACAACCTCAAGTGGGCCGAGAGCGTGGCCCGCGGGTACCTCTCCGGCGACAAGCGCCCGTTCATGCTGGCCCGCTCGGGCGCGGCCGGCATCCAGCGGCACGGCGTCGCCATGTGGTCGGCCGACATCGGCTCCAAGCTGACCGCGCTGGCCCAGCAGCAGAACGTCCAGATGCACATGTCCATGTCCGGCATCGACTACTTCGGCTCCGACATCGGCGGCTTCCACAGGAAGCTGCTGAACTCCGACCTGAACGAGCTCTACACGCAGTGGTTCGCGAACGGCGCCTGGTTCGAGGTGCCGGTGCGCCCGCACACCGAGAACCTGTGCAACTGCGCGCAGACCTCCCCCGACAAGATCGGCCACAAGGCCAGCAACCTGGCCAACCTCCGCCAGCGCTACGAGCTCGCGCCCTACTACTACTCGCTGGCCCACCGCGCCCACCTCTTCGGCGAGCCGGTGGTGCCGCCGCTCGTGCATTACCACCAGAACGACCCGAACGTGCGCGAGATGGGCCATGAGAAGCTGATCGGCCGCGACCTGCTGGTCGGCGTCGTGGCCGGCGCGAACGAGCGCGAGCGCGACGTCTACCTGCCGGCGGGCACCTGGTACGACTACGCCACCGGCGAGAAGCTCACCAGCACCGGCCAGTGGTTCACCGACCGGCCGCTGTGGGTCGACGGGGTGTTCCGGCTGCCCGCCTTCGCCCGGGCCGGGGCGATCATCCCGAAGATGCACGTGGACGACAAGACCATGAACGTCATGGGCAAACGGACCGACGCGACGACCAGGAACGAGCTGATCGCCCGTGTCTACCCGCACACCGCGTCCACGGAGTTCACCCTGTATGAGGACGACGGGACCACGACCGCGTACAAGAACGGCTCCGTGCGCACGACGCGGATCAGCCAGCAGCTCAGCGGCGGCACGGCCACCGTCACCGTGGCCCCCTCCAGCGGGACCTACGCCGGCGCGCCCGCGAGCCGGCCCACCGTGGTGGAGCTGGTGGCCGACACCCAGGCGTCGGCGGTCACGCTGAACGGCTCCCCGCTCACCCAGCACGCCACCAAGAGCGCCTTCGACGCGGCCGCCGGCGGCTGGTACAACGCCGGAGGCAACCTGATCGTCGCCAAGGCGCCGAGCGGGAGCGTCACGACGGCCAAGACGTTCGCGTTCACGCTCGGGCAGGCACCGGCGGCGATGACGTTCCGCTGCGACAACGGCACCACCACACCCGGCCAGTCGGTGTACGCGGTCGGCGGCGTTCCGCAGCTCGGGTCCTGGTCGGTGGCCGGCGCGGTCAAGCTGTCGCCCACCGCGTACCCGACCTGGACGGCCACGATCGGCAAGCTCCCGCCGAACACGACCGTCGAGTGGAAGTGCGTCAAACGCCAGGAGTCCGGCTATCCCGACACCGCCGATCAGTGGCAGCCCGGCCCGAACACCTCCTTCACCACCCCGCCCAGCGGCAACGGCGGCACGACGAGAGGCGCCTTCTGATCCCCCTGAAGCCGGATCACCATCCTGGACGACAGGTCCCCCTAATGTCACCCGATCGCCAGGGTGGATCGATCCACACACGTCGCCAGCCCCAAGGACGCATATGTGCCACTAATTCCCCCCAAAAGACCTCGCCCCCTACGGAGAGGTCCTTACCCGCCTCCTTGGTCGGGCCGTGAGCATCGGAGCGCCGGTGTTAGCCTCAAGAACGTGCTAGGCGCGGGGACCACTCTTAATGACCGCTACGTGCTCACCGGCCGCCTCGGCGGCGGGGGCATGGGCGAGGTCTGGCGTGCCGACGACACGGTCCTGGGCCGCGCGGTCGCCGTCAAGGTCCTGATGCCCGCCCTCACCGAGGACCCCACGCTCGCCCAGCGCTTCCTCAACGAGGCCAGGGCGATGGCCACGCTGCACCACCCCGGCGTGGTCGACGTCTACGACTACGGCACGTGCGAGGCCGGCGGCCGCCGGCTGAGCTTCCTCGTCATGGAGTACATCCGCGGCGAGTCGCTCGACCGCGTCCTGCGCCGCGGCCCGCTCGGCCCCGCCGCCACCATGCGCCTGATCGCGGAGGTCGGCGACGCGCTGGCCGCGGCGCACGCGCAGGGCATCGTGCACCGCGACGTCAAGCCGGCCAACCTCATGGTGAGGCCCGAGGGCGGCGTGGTGCTCACCGACTTCGGCATCGCCCACTCGGTCTCGGCCGGCCATCTGACGGCCACGGGAACGATGTTGTGCTCGGCCGGTTACTGCGCTCCTGAGCTGGCCACGGCCAGCGAGGTGACGCCGGCGGTCGACGTGTACGCCCTGGGCGTGGTGGCGTACGAGTGCCTGACCGGGGAGCTGCCGTTCCAGGGCAACACGCCCGTACAGATCATCTTCAAGCACCTCAACTCCCCCATCCCGCCTCTGCCGGCGGAGGTGCCGCCCGGCCCGCGGCACGTGGTCGAGCGGGCGCTGGAGAAGGCGCCCGACCGGCGCTGGCCGACGGTCGCCGACATGGCCGAGGCCGCGCGCCGCGCGACGACCTCCCCCAGCACCGTGCCCATGCCGGCACCGCGCCGCCGCCGCACGACGCGGGCGGTGCTCACCATGGCCGCCGCCGTGCTGGTGTCCGCGGGTGTGGCGGGCTCCGTCTGGCTGCGCCCGGCCGAGCCCACGATGGGCACCACCGTGACGCCGACCGTCGAGGCCACCTCGGCCACGGTCGACTCCCCCACGCCCCCGACCACCTCCAGGCCGCCGTCCGCGCCGCCGAGCAGGCGTCTCCCGAGCGCCAAGCCGACCCGCGCCACGCCCTCGCCGAGCCCCACGGTGACGACCACCCCCACCACGCCGACCACGACGCCCACCGTCACCCCCACCACGTCGGAGCCCACGAAGGAGCCGACCCAGGAGCCGGAGCCGAGCTCGCCGGGGCCGGAGGAGCCCACCTCCGAGCCCTCGGCGGGCACTCCGCCCAGCGACATCCAGTGCGTGCGCGAGCCCTGCCCATGACCGCCGCACGTTCGATGTCCATGATCACCCGCCAGTCGTGAGAAGGTCGTCGCGTGGATACGACTCGTGATCTCCTCATAACCCTCGCCTGCCGTTACGCCTTCGCCGATCTCGGGGCGCTCGCGCCCACGGCGGAGATCGCCGAGGTGTGCGAGTTCGGACACCGGCTGCTCTCGCTCGACGCCGAGGACTTCGCGGCCGAGGCGAAGGTCGTGCCCGCCGAGCTGAGGCGACGGGCGCGGGCCTGCCACATGCCGCAGACGCCGCGCGAGCAGCCGCGGGGGGCGCTGGAGTCGCTGCGGCCGGCGTACGGGTTGCTGCTGGAGGTCATCGCCGCGCGGTGGCACCGGCGGGAGCTGAGCCCGATGATCGCGGCCGTGCACATCGCGAGCGAATACCTGCCGCTGCTGGCCTTCGAGCCGCAGCTCGGCCACGCGGGGGATCCCACCCGGTGGCCGGCGGGGCTGAGCGCGCCGGGCAGCCGGTTCGGGGTGATCGGGGACCGGGAGTGTGATCACACCAAGTCCGAGCAGTCCGCCACCAACAGGACGTTGCGCGTGTCGGCGGAGCCCGGCGAGGGGTGGCGCGCGTACTTCGACCGGCAGCACAGCCAGGTCGCGGGCGCTCTCGCCGTGTGCGTCGCCACCTGCCGCAACCCGTGCACGGCCATGGACTGGATCGAGCCCGAGCCCCGCGCCGACCTGCAGCTGCGCTCCCGCAGTGCCCTGGCCTTCGCCGACACGCCGCTGGTCCGGCTGCGGCATGCGGCGCCAGTGGGGCACGGGTTCGGCGTGCCGTCGCCGGAGGAGGTCCTGGAGGCCTGGGAACGCAGCCGGACGGCGCTGGACAAGAACCCGGTGGGCGCCTCGGCCATGGAGGACGACGGCTTCCCCCTGCCGGGCCTGCCGGCCCTCTTCTCCGCTATCGCCGCCGCCCCCATCGCACCGGCCACGATCCTCCAGGGCGTCAGCAACCACATCATCACGCTCCTCGAACGCACCTGACCCACTCGCGGCGCCCGCTCGGCCACATCCGCCCGGTCACGCCAGGTCCCGTCGCTCTCGGCCCCTGACACGGCCTCCGCGCGATCTCACAGCACAGCCGGATGCCGGAGCGGCCTTCGGGCGTGCAGCACTCTGGGCGGCGCGTGCACGAGCGCGGCGGGCGCCGGGGCGTGTGACGGTGAGTCGATGGGGCCGGCGTACGAAACGGTCGCGCAGGGGGCGGTGGGTCAGCGGCGGGCGGTGGCCTGTTCGCCCAGGGAGGCGATGCCGTACAGGATGCCGCCGATCAGGTCGCCGACGCTGAAGGCGGTCGCCATCGACATCGCCGTCATCCGGCAGGCGGCATCGCTCAGCCGCCGTCGCGCGCGCTCGCCGGTCACGATCTCCAGCCCGCGCCCCTTGACGTCCACCAGGATCACCACCGCGTCGTCGGCCTCCTCGCCCAGGGCGGCGTGCAGGCGTTCGGCGAAGTGGCGCCGCCCCCCGACCGGCTCCCCCAGGAAGAGCCCGAACCGGAGCCCGCTGCGCCGTTCGGCGGTGTGCAGGGCCCTCCTGATGTCGTCGGCCTGGGCGGTGGTCAGTCCACGCATCGTCACCTCACCATCCGGCCGACGCGCCGCCGACGTGCCGCCCCGGCTCCGCCGTCTCGGCCGCGGCCACCCAGTCGACCTCGGGCACGGACGTCCAGTGCGCGACCCGCTCGGCCAGCACCAGCTCAGAGGTGCTCACGCCGCGTTCGCTCCCCGACGGCCCGCCGAACCACACCGGGCCGGACTCGATCCGCCGCCGCACGCCACCGCGTCCGGGCACCATGACCAGCAGGCTGATCAGCACGAACAGCCCCATGGATATCCCGAAGAGTGAGAGCAGAATCTCCGCCGCGCTGTCCACACCACGAACGTAAACCTCGTGAGCGGGTCCGGCCAGACCCATGCGGGCGGCAAGTTATGATCTTGTACGAAGCTACGGCATCTCTAGAGAAGAACGTTAGTAATACCCGGAAAACGGGCGTAGAACACGGTGAGCTGAGCCATAAAACTATGGACAGGGCAACACTAGGAATCACTCAGATTCCCGGGCTACGGTGAGTTACGTGGACTCCGACAACCAGCGAGAAGACGGTCACAACGCGTCACCCATCTGGGTGAGCGACAGGCCAGAGAGTGAGCAGACCGCCGCCGCGAAGCCATCGGCGCCCACCTCCACGTACGCGCCGGTAGAGCGCGCGTCCGTGCGCAGCCTGCTGCAACAACCGCGTTATCGTCGCCTGCGCAACCGCCTGCTGCTGGCCGCCGGCGTGGCCTTGGCGGTGGGCTTCCTCGTGGGCGACTGGCGGGTCGGCGTGACCGCGGGCGTGATCGCGGCCATCGTCGAGGCGGTCTATCGCGCGCGTTCCAACTCGTCCGTGCCCGCGTGGCGGCGTTCGTCCGTGGCAGAGCGGCGCACGGAGGCGCAGCTGCGCAAGCTGGAGCGCAGCGGCTACCGCACGCTCCACGCCAGGGCGATCCCCGACACCGAGCACCAGATCGACCATCTGGTGGTGGGCCCGACGGGCGTCTACGCGGTCGACTCCGAGAAGTGGGACAAGCGGCTCCCGGTCCGCGTGCAGATGGGCAAGAAGCTCTTCCACGGCCCGTTCGACCAGAAAGACCGCCTCAACCACGCCAAGCTCGAGGCGTCGAAGGCCAGCGAGCTGATCACCAAGTCGTTCGGCCGCGAGGTCCCGGTGGTGCCGTCGCTCGCCATCTATGGGCCACCGGTGCCGTGGAAGATCATGACGATCCGGGGCGTGGATGTCTACCAGGGCGATCGTGCCCGCAAGTGGATCACCAAGCGGGAGCGGGCGCTGACCGACGCCGAGATCGACCGGATCTACGACATCGCGGCCCAGGTGCTCCCCGCCCGGTACGGCGAGGACTGACCGCCGGCCGCTAACCCGCCCTCAGCCGTTCGCCGAAGTCGTCGAGCGCGGCCACCAGGTCCGCGCTCGCCGGCAGGCTGCGCGGCAGCCGTGAGTACACCGCGGTGCCGAAGCCGGCGACCCGTACGATCTGGTCGATCAGCGCTTCCCTGTCGCGCGGCCACGGGAACGACGGCTGGGCGATGAGCAGAGAGACGCAGCCGTGCACGGCCGACCAGAGGCCGAGCGCCAGCTCCTCCGGGTCGCCCTCGAGCATACGGGTCTCCACGCAGGCCGAGACCGCGTTCACCATGTGGCGGAAGCACGCGGCGGCGGCGGGCGGCACTCCGGGCGCGACCGACGGCCGCATCATCAGCACCCTGTACTGCACCGGGTGGTCGAGGGCGAAGCGGGCGTAGGCGCGCCCGCACCTGCCCAGGGCGAGGAGCGGGTCGCCGCCGAGGTTCTCGCTGAAGAGCCGCCCGAGCTCGTCCCACACGCGCATGCAGACCGCCTCGACGAGCGCCTCCTTGTCGGCGAAGTGGAGGTAGACCGAGGGCGTGGTCACCCCGGCGCGCTCGGCCACGGCGCGCAGCGTGAGCGCGTCCTCGGTGCCCGACTCCGCCAGCAGGTCCTCGGCGGCGCGCAGGATCTCCTCCCGCAGCAGCGGCCCTTCGCCTCGCCTGGCGCGCACGCGTCTGGTGGTGGTCATGGATCTCACATTGACGTCGTCAGGTTAACGCTGTCAATCTGATCAAATGGGGACTTTTCAGGAAGCGACCGCATTAGTCGCGCAGGGTGACGGCGAGTACGCCGCCGTGCTCGACGCCCAGTGGAGCGTCGGGACCCGGTTGCACGGCGGCTACCTGCTGGCCGTGCTCGGCCGCGCGGCCTGCGCGAGCGCCGGGGGCAACGGCCACCCGCACGTGACCGCCGTCAGCGCCTCCTTCATCGAGCCGCCCGAGCCCGGCGACGCCGTCGCGCGCGTCGAGACGCTCCGGGTGGGCAGGAGCGTGGCCCAGGTCAGGACCGCGCTGGTGCAGGAGGGCCGGACGCGGGTGGAGGCGCACGTCACACTGGGCCTCCTGGACGACTCCGACCCCTGGTGGACGGCGAGCGAGCCGGTCGAGCTGCCGCCGGAGCAGGACTGCGTCCTGGCCCCGGCCGACGCGCCCGGCGCAGGCTTCGTCGTGCCGCTGATGGACGTGGTCGAGGAGCGCATCGACCCGGCCCACCTGGCCTTCGTGTTCGGCAACCCGTCCGGGCGCGGCGTCATCGCGTCGTGGCAGCGGCTGGCCGACGGCTCCGACTGGGACCCCCTGAGCCTGCTGGTGGCGCTCGATCCGGTGCCGCCGGTCTCGTACGACCTGGGCGTGCCGGGCTGGGTGCCCACCATCCAGCTGACGGCGTACGTCCGCAGGCTCCCCGCGCCGGGGCCGGTCAGGGTGCGCCTGTCGGCCACGGACGTCGGCGGGGAGCGGATGGACGAGGTGGCGCACGTCTGGGACGCCAAGGGCCGTCTGGTGGCCCAGGCGACCCAGCTGGCCGCCGTACGGCTGCCCGCCTGACCCCCGCACGTCACCGCGACCGCCCGCTCTTTCAGCGAGGCCCTTTTCCGGGGGAAGGGCCGGGAAGCCGGGATCCCCTTCGGGGGAAGGGCCCGGAAGCCGCAGCCGCTTCGGGAGAAGGGCGCGGAAGTCGGTGTCCCTTCGGGCGAAGACCGGCGATGCCGGAGTTCATTCGGGCAAGAGGCGGTGAGGCGGAGGTCCTTCCGGTGGCGGTGAGGTAGAGGTCCTTTCGGGAGAGTCGCGGGAAATCGGGAGCCTTTCGGGCAGTGGGGATCCGTGCGGGGAGGACGGGCCTAGCGGTAGATCTCCGGGATCGAGTCGCACCAGGGAAAGAACTCCTTGCGGTCGGCCGCCGTGATGTTGCCGCACGCCCCGATCTGCGTGGGCCGCTCGGCGCCCTTGGCGTGCAGGATCAGCACGGCCTTGTCCACCGGGTACTGCCGGGGCGACTCCGAGCCGAAGTCCAGCGCCCCCGTGGCGCCCTCGATGGCGTGCCCGCTCTGCCCGGGCGCGTAGAGGGTGCCGAGCTGGCGCCAGACGGTGTAGGAGTTCACCGGCACGGAGTGGCTCTCCTTGCCGAGCCGCCGGATGGCCGTGATCATCGTCTCGGTGGCGTCGTACGAGAGCGCCGCGTGCCCGTCCAGCGTGCGGCCCGGGCCGGGCTCCTCGCACTCGAACGGGAACGTGGCGAACAGGTCGGTGTAGAAGTCGTGCCGCTGCGGCTCGTCGCACCGGTTGGGCGCGGCGGCGAACGACTCGTAGTAGTACCCGACCCGGGTGACGGCGGACCTGAGCCGCACGTCGGCGGCGTACCTGGTGACGTCGTCGCCGCCGAGGACGACCGGCGGCGCGCCCGCGCACTTGTCGGCGATCCCCTTGATGAACTCGGCGAAGTCGGGGATGCCGCGCCCGGCGAAGTACACCAGCCCGTCGAACCCGCAGGCCGACACCCCCGCGTCACGCGGCTCCCCGGCGTAGGCGTCGTCGCTGCGGTCGGCCGGGCCCGGCTTGGCGGCGCCGATCGGCGTGAACCGGTGGCCCTCGACCGCGAAGCCGCGTTCCTTCAGCCGCGCGACCACCCGATCGTGCAGGTTGGAGGAGTAGTAGTCGGTCACGTCGTGCGAGTAGTAGACCCGGGCCGCCCGCCGCTTCACCTCCCCCTTCTTGACCAGCGAGTCCGCGAAGGCCGCGGCCATCCAGGCCTGCCTGGAGTTCTGCGGCGCGACCTGGAAGTAGAACGGCGACTCGTTCACCAGCCGGTCGGCCGACAGCGTGGAGGCGACCATCGGCAGCCCCGCCTTGCCGAGCTCCTGGATGGCGGCCACGGTCTCCTGGCGGCTCTGGTCGAGGCCGACCACGCCCACGATGGGCGCCTCCTCGTCGCGGTAACGCAGCAGCAGCCTGGCGATCCGCGAGCCGTGCTGCATGCGGCCGCCGGCGTTGGCGAGCAGGATGCGGACCAGGGGCTCGCTGGCGCCGCTGGAGGCGTTCTGGCGCTTCTGCGCGATCGCGACCCCGGCCAGGCCCTCACGGGAGGCCGCGAGGGCGTCCCGGTCGGTCGTGGTGAGCGCGGCGAGGTAGACGATGGTCACGTACGGCCGCCGGCCGTCCTCCTCGTGCAGCCGGGCGGCCCGCCCGTTCTCCTGCTGGAGCACCGCCTGGACCTTCTCGATCTCGGCGTTGCCCGGCGTGAACAGGTAGTCGGGCTCGGCCACGCCGACGCATTCCGTGCCGGCCAGCTGCCTGCCGCTCTCGGTCCACGGCGTCCACAGGCCGGTGGCGCAGGCGCTGCGGTGCCAGGCGGCGGTCTGGCCGGCGTACGCGCCGACGGCGCCCGCCAGGACCATCCAGAACAGCGCGATCGCGGTCCACGACGACCACCACGGCGCCACGCGGGCGGGCGGGACCCAGGTGGGGTCCGCGACGTCGTACCTGGCGAGGTCGGCGGGCACGGGCGGCGCGGAGATCGTGAGCGGCGTCCGGATCACCTGCCGCCAGGCGGCGGCGTCGTCGGCCGTGACCAGTTCCCTGCGCCAGCGGATCAGCCGCCACAGCGGCTCCTCGTCGTCCTCCAGCAGCACGGCGTCAGGCGTGTACGAGACCACCACGACCGGGTCGAACCTGTCGAGCTCCGCGCGCCGCTCCTCGACGAGGTCCACCAGGGCGCTCGCGTGCTCGTTGAGCAGCAGCAACGGGTAGAACACATGGCTCGCCCCGCGTACGTGCAGCGGCGAGCGCCGGTACTGCGCGCTCAGGTCGTCCATGAACGCCGACAGCAGCAGCCGGGACAGGCGTTCCCCGTCGGCCGGGTCGAGGCCGGCCAGCAACGCCGCCACGCCGGGCGCCTGGGGGTCGTCCTGTGACAGGGCGCGGCGCAGCCAGCGGAAACGCCCGCTCAGCCACGGCACGCGCCCACTGAGCCGCAGGTCGTGCAGGAAGCCCGGTAACAGCTTGAGCAGCACGTTCACGGGGAACGGCACATGGTCCGCGCCCCGGTCCGCCGCGTCGACGCCCCACCCCCAGTTGCGGTCGGCCTCGCGCAGGACGCGGCGGGCCTGGTCCTCCTTGCCATGGGCCTCGGCGAGCCCTTCGACGATGCGGGCGGTGAGCTGGTAGCGCGGGAAGCGGAGTCTGCTGCCGCGCAGGGCGGTCACGATCCGCGAGAGGATCTCCGGGACCCCCTCGCCCGGCTGGATGTCCGGGTGGGCCCGGGGTATGCCCGGGGAGATCACGTGAGTGGCCGCCCTCCCCTGCGGCGCCAGAATGGCCGGCCAGTCGCCAGCCTCGCTCAGCTCGACCAGCGGGATGCCCCGGCGGCCGGTGTGCTGCTTGGCCGCGTGCGGCGAGTCCTGCACTCCTTCGCCTCTGGCCGGGCGGCGGCACAGGCGGTCTATCGTGTGGATGAAGTTGCCGACCCTGGCGGGATCGTCGAGCATCACTGCCCCGTGGCTCATCTGATCTCTCTAACATGAGCACACCCGGCGACGGCCTCGATTACGGCACGAAACGGTAACCAACCGTCCGATGCGTGGACGGTTGTCTCAGTTGCCGGGCAGTGGTCGTAACATGTGAAGACTTGCTAGCGATGGGAGAAGCGCAATGCCCGCCCTCAGGTCACGTACGGTCACCCACGGCAGGAATATGGCTGGTGCCCGGGCCCTGCTCCGGGCGACCGGCGTAGCCGGGAGCGACTTCGGCAAGCCCATCATCGCGGTGGCCAACAGCTTCACCCAGTTCGTGCCGGGGCACGTGCATCTCCGCGAGGTCGGCGACGTCGTCTCGGCCGCCATCAGAGAGGCGGGGGCGATTCCCCGCGAGTTCAACACGATCGCCGTGGACGACGGCATCGCCATGGGCCACGGCGGCATGCTCTACTCGCTGCCGTCGCGCGAGCTGATCGCCGACGCCGTGGAATACATGGTCGAGGCGCACTGCGCGGACGCGTTGATCTGCGTCTCCAACTGCGACAAGATCACGCCGGGCATGCTGCTGGCGGCGTTCAGGCTCAACATTCCGACGATCTTCGTCTCCGGCGGGCCCATGGAGGCCGGCAAGACGCCCGGCAAGAAGCTCGACCTCATCGACCCGATGATCGCCTCCGCCGACGACTCGGTCTCCGACGCCGAGCTGCTGGAGATGGAGGAGAGCGCCTGCCCGACCTGCGGCTCCTGCTCCGGCATGTTCACCGCCAACTCCATGAACTGCCTGGCCGAGGCCATCGGCCTGGCGCTGCCGGGCAACGGCACGATCCTGGCCACGCACAAGGCGCGAAAGAAGCTGTTCGAGGACGCGGGCCGGCAGCTGGTGGAGATCACCCGCCGCTACTACGAGGACGACGACGAGTCCGTGCTGCCGCGCTCGATCGCGACCCGCGAGGCGTTCGAGAACGCCATGACGCTCGACGTGGCGATGGGCGGCTCGACCAACACGATCCTGCACATCCTGGCCGCGGCCCGCGAGGCAGGCGTCGACTTCGGGCTCAAGGAGATCAACGAGATCTCGCTGCGGGTGCCGTGCCTGTGCAAGGTCGCCCCCGCCACGAACAAATACCACATCGAGGACGTCCACCGCGCCGGCGGCATCCCGGCCATCCTGGGCGAGCTCGACCGGGCCGGGCTGTTGCACCGCGACGTGCCCACCGTGAACGGCGGCTCCGTCGCCGACATGCTGGCCGCCTGGGACGTGAAGTCACCGTCGGCCAAGCCCGAGGCCGTGGAGCTGTGGCACGCGGCGCCCGGCAACGTGCGCACGGTCAAGGCATACTCGCAGGACAACCACTGGGACGACCTCGACCTCGACCGCGCGGCCGGGTGCATCCGCGACCTCGAGCACGCCTACACCGTGGACGGCGGCCTGGCGGTGCTCTACGGCAACATCTCGCGGGACGGCGCGGTCGTGAAGACGGCCGGGGTCGACGAGTCGATCTGGACGTTCAGCGGGCCGGCGGTGGTGTTCGAGTCGCAGGAGCAGGCGGTCGAGGGCATCCTCGGCGGCAAGGTCAAGGCCGGCGACGTGGTGGTCATCCGCTACGAGGGCCCCAAGGGCGGCCCCGGCATGCAGGAGATGCTCTACCCGACCTCGTTCCTCAAGGGCAAGGGCCTGGGCAAGGTGTGCGCGCTGGTCACGGACGGACGCTTCTCCGGCGGCACCTCCGGGCTGTCGATCGGCCACGCCTCACCCGAGGCGGCCGAGGGCGGCACGATCGCGCTGGTCGAGGACGGCGACATCATCGACATCGACATCCCCAACCGGTCGATGGAGCTGCGCGTGCCCGAGGCCGAGCTGGCCGCGCGGCGCGAGCGGCTCCTGGCCGACCTGGGCAGATACCGGCCGCGCGACCGCAACCGGCCGGTGAGCGTGGCGCTGCAGGCGTACGCCGCCATGACGACGTCCGCCTCCACGGGCGCATCACGCGACCTGTCGCAACTCGGCCACTAGGCTCGGCCATAGAACGCTGTCCGGCAGGCGACAAGGTTCTCGCCTGCCGCACAGACTTTCGAAAAATGTCGGTGGTCATCCCTATTGTTGGGGTATGACGACAGTCGTGAAGCACGATACTCGCCCGCTGACGACCGCCGAGATCGCCGCCCTCGCACTCTCCCTCGCCCACCTCGGGTCGGGTCCCCAGGCCGTCACCGCGCGCCGCGGCCTGCAGCACGCACTCGAGCACCTGGAGCTCGACGACGACGTCATCGCCACCACGCTCACGACCCTCACCGAGCCGCTGCCCATGGACGTCGCCTCCCGGGCCAGGCTCATCGCCGACGCCATCACCAGCCGCCTCATGATCCGCCTGCACTACCGAGACGCCGGGGGCGCCGTCACCGTGCGCGACGTCGAGCCGGTGACGTGCCTGGTCCACCGCGAATACTGGTATCTGGTCGGCGTGTGCAGGATGCGCCGGGCCATCAGGGCGTTCAGGTTCGACCGGATCCTCGCGGTCGAGCCCACGCTCACTCCGTCCCGTCCGCACCTTGCCGACCGGTTCCTCCCGTTCCAGCGCCGCAGGCGCAGCAGGGCCGCGTGAGGAAACTGGCCTGCGCTTGACCGGAGGCGCCCCCGCCCTTTGGGGTGCCGGGTGGCAGTCTCCGGCACATGCGCTGGCTCATCGTCCTCGCCTTGGTGGCCGCGGCGCCCGGCTGCGCCATCCCGTCCACCGTGACGCCACCCCCTGCCGCCGCGGCCCCTCAGCGGAAACCCGTCATGGAGAGCGCGCTGCTCCCGGCCGACCGGCGCGCTCTCGACCGGAGACTGGAACGGTACCTCCGTGATCGGCCCGGCCGGCTGGCGCTGGCCGTGTACGACCGGACGACCGGCGCCAGATACTCCTTCCGCGAGCACACGCCGTTCATGCTGGCCAGCGTCGCCAAGATGGACATCCTCCTGGCGTTCCTGCTGGCCAAGCAGCATGAGCGGCGGCGGCTCACCGGCTACGAGCACCGGCTGGCCGCGCAGATGATCCGCACCAGCGACAACGACTGCGCGCACGAGCTGTACATGACCATCGGCGGCCGGCACGGGCTGGACAGGTCGCTGCGCAGGCTGGGCGTCGAACACACGCGCCCGGGGCCGGGCCTCTCGTGGGGTGCGACCCGCAGCCGCCCCTCCGACCAGGTGAAGGTCCTGGAGCAGCTCACCGACCCGGAGGGCCCGCTGTCGGCCCCCTACCGGCGCTACGCGCTGGACCTCATGTCGTCCGTCGCCCCCGAGCAGGCGTGGGGCGTCAGCGCGGCGGCTCCGCGCGGCGACGTGGCGCTCAAGAACGGGTGGCTGCCCGCCGACGTCCACGACGGACTGTGGACGATCAACAGCGTGGGCCGGCTCGGCGTACGAGGGCACGAGCTGCTGATCGCCGTTCTGTCGGAACGCAGCCCGGACATGGAGACCGGCATCGCCACCGTCGAGCACGCGGCCCGGCTGGCAGTCGACGCCCTGACCGCCTAGGACGAGCAGCAGCCCCCGCCGCAGCATCCGCCGCCACCAGCGGCCCGGGGTGCGGCCGCGCCGCCCGTCATGGCCACCGTGGACAGGAGCTTCACTGTGTCGTCGTGGCCTTCCGGGCAGGCCGCCGGGTCGTCGGAGGCCGACATGGGCCGGGACACCTCGAACGTGGAGCCGCAGGCGCGGCAGCGAAACTCGTAACGCGGCATGGACTAATGGTAAGTGACATGCGCGTAGTCGGACACGGGCTCGTAGCCGATGGCTTGATAGATGGCGTTGCTCGTGGGGTTGTCCAAGTCGGTGAAGAGCACGACCTCGTCGCAACGCTCCGCCAGGCCCGTCTGGCTGGCGTAGGCGGTGACGGCGGCGCCGTAGCCGCGCCTGCGGCACGACGGCGGCGTGTAGACCGGCCCGATGCGGCACACGCCGCCGGCCGCCGGCGAGAGCCCCGCGAGCGAGACCGGCACCCCGTCGGCCTCCCACACGAACAGCTCGCGACCGGCCATCCGCCGGGCGACCCGGTCGGCCGCGTCGCCCTCGGGGAGCCGTACCTCGTCGCCGAACGCCTGATACCAGCTCACCATGAGCGGGAAGTCGGCGGGCGTGGCCGGTCTGCCCCTGCCGGGCACGTCGGGGACGCGCAACGTGCCCAGGCGGTAGAGCCGCTCGGAGATCACCCGCTTGGGCGGCCCCAGCAGGCGGCACACCTCGTCGGTCAGCTCCGCCCGGCCGACCAGCGCGGTGATTTCGCGATCGAGCGCCTCGACCAGCGGCGCGACGGCCTCGACCGGCATGACGGCGAGCCCGATCGGAAAGGGAGGGGTGCGGAAGGCCGCCCCGCGCACTTCGCCGTCGACCGTCCACCAGCCGAAACGGGCGTCCTCGGCGGGCATGCCGGCCCGGAGGTTGGCCAGGACGGTCAGCGGAACGGTGTTGCCCACCGGGTCGCCGAGCAGGAAGGGCTCGGCGACCGCGGCGTACTCCTCGACGTCCGAGGTGAAGGTCCACATGCCTGGCATGGTGTCAGGCCGGAACCGCCTCGTTCAAAGCCGTTTTCCCGGGCCGCCTCTCATGCGGCGGCCTCGAGGTAGGGCGCCCACTGGGGGTCTCCGACGAGCGACGCGCCGATCAGTCTCCAATGGGCGCCCCGTGGCACCGCAGGGCTGACGCGTAGCGTCCACCCCAGCTCCTCCAGGTATTTGTCGGCCTTCCGGTGGTTGCACGTCGTGCAGGACGCGACGCAGTTTTCCCAGGTGTGGGTGCCACCCCGGGACCGCGGGATGACGTGGTCGATGGTCTCGGCCCGCTGGCCGCAGTAGGCGCAGCGGTAGTTGTCGCGGCGCATGAGCGCGGCCCTGGTCAGGGGGATGCGCGACCGGTAGGGGATGCGGACGTATCTGCGCAGCCTGATCACCGAGGGGACGTCGAGCGTGCAGCTGGCGGAGCGCAGCACTGCGCCCCGGCCGTCGCGGTGCACGACGTCGGCCTTCTCCCGCAGCACCAGCACGATGGCGCGGTGCAGCGAGAGGGTGGTCAGAGGTTCATAGGTGGCGTTGAGCAGCAGGACCTGGCGCGTCATCGGGCCTCTCCCTGCTGCATGGGTATCAGAGGGGACATGCCGCGGCATGTCCCGGTTATCGGCCCCTCCTGGGGCATCTGTGCTTCCGTCACGTGGACCTCCGCCGGACGGCCCAGCGGATGGTCACCACGGCACCGTCCTGTCACCAAGTCTGGCGTTTGCACCATGCTTCCCGCCACCCCAAAACCGTCCGTCGGGATGACCAGAGAGACGCACGGTACGTTTTATGCCCACTTCACCAGCGCTTTACGCCCCCGCGTTGGCAGTAGGGTTCCCAGCATGACGCGAGAGCCGTACCCGACCGCACGCCGCGAAGACATCGTCGACCTCCTCCATGGAACACCCGTCCCAGACCCCTATCGGTGGCTCGAGGATCCCGACAGTCCGGAGACGAAGGAGTGGCTGATCGCGCAGGCCGAGTTGTTCGGCCGGCGCAGGGGGCCGCAGCGGTTCAAGAGCCGCATCGCCGAGTTGCTCAGGTCCGGTTCGGTGGGCGCGCCGTCGTGGCGCGGCGAGCGCTACTTCTTCACCCGCCGCACCCCCGACCAGGAACACGCCGTCTACTACGTCGTCGAGCCGGACGGCACCGAGCGGGCCCTCATCGACCCGATGGCCATCGACCCGTCGGGGCTGACCACGCTCGACTCGGTGCAGCCGGACAAAGAGGGGCGCCTGCTGGCGTACCAGATCTCGGTGGGCGGCGACGAGGAGTCGGCGCTCTACGTCATCGACGTCGCGACCGGCACGCGGATCGAGGGGCCGATCGACCGCTGCCGCTACTCCCCCATCGCCTGGCTGCCCGGCGGCGAGGCGTTCTACTACGTGCGCCGGCTGCCGAGCACCGAGGTGCCGGAGAACGAGACGCAGTTCCACCGCCGCGTCTACCTGCACCGCGTCGGCACCTCCACCGAGGACGACGTGATGATCTTCGGCGAGGGCCTGAAGATGACCAACTACTACGGCGTGTCCGTCTCGCGGGACGGCCGCTGGCTGCAGGTCTCCTCCCACGAGGGCACGGCCCCGCGCAACGACCTCTGGGTGGCCGACCTGACCGCCTCCCCGATCGACCGGCCGGAGCTGCGGGTGGTCCAGGAGGGCGTGGACGCGCAGACCGGGCTGGTGTTCGGCCGCGACGGCCGGCTCTACGTGCACACCGACCGCGAGGCTCCCAGGGCCAGGGTGTGCGTCACCGACCCGGCGGCGCCCGGCTACGACACCTGGCGCGAGCTGATCCCCGAGGACCCCGAGGCGGTGCTGAGCGACTTCGCGATCCTCGACGACCTGGAGCGCCCGGTGATGCTGGTGGGCTGGACCCGCCACGCGATCAGCGAGATCACCGTCCACGACCTCGAGACCGGCGAGCGGATCGGCGAGGTGCCCACGCCCGGCCTCGGCACGATCGGCGGCATCGCCGAGCGCCCCGAGGGCGGCCACGAGGCCTGGTTCGGCTACACCGACAACACCACGCCGCCCACCATCCAGCGCTACGACGCCAGAACCGGCGAGACCACGCTGTGGGCGTCGTCCCCGGGCGCGGTCGAGGTGCCGGAGGTGCGCACCGAGCAGGTCGTCTACCGGTCGAAGGACGGCACAGACGTCCGGATGCTCGTGATCTCCCCTCCTGAGGAGAGCTCCAGCCCGCGGCCCACGATCCTCTACGGCTACGGCGGCTTCGGCCTGCCCATGACCCCCGGCTACTCCGCCTCGGTCCTGGCCTGGGTGGAGGCCGGCGGCGTCTACGCCATCGCCAACCTGCGCGGCGGCGGCGAGGAGGGCGAAGACTGGCACCGCGCGGGCATGCTGGCCAAGAAGCAGAACGTGTTCGACGACTTCCACGCGGCCGCCGAGCACCTCATCGCGACCGGGGTGACCACGCGCGAGCAGCTCGGCATCTCCGGCGGCTCCAACGGCGGCCTGCTCGTGGGCGCCGCGCTGACGCAGCGCCCCGACCTGTACGCGGCCGTGGTGTGCTCCGCGCCGCTGCTCGACATGATCAGATACGAGCAGTTCGGCCTCGGCGCCACCTGGAACGTCGAGTACGGCTCCGCCGAGGACCCCGAGCAGTTCGGCTGGCTGTATAGCTACTCGCCCTACCACCACGTCAAGGAGGGCGTGGCGTACCCCGCGACGCTCTTCACGGTCTTCCAGTCCGACACCCGCGTGCACCCGCTGCACGCGTGGAAGATGTGCGCGGCGCTGCAGCATGCCTCGACGTCGGACCGGCCCGTGCTGCTGCGCAACGAGACCGAGGTGGGGCACGGGGCGCGCTCGGTGAGCCGATCGGTGGACCTGTCGGCCGACACGCTCACCTTCCTCGCCACGCACACCGGCCTCTAGGCCCGGTTTTCCGCACGTGTCGCCGCCCTCAGCGCCACGGGTGCCCGGTGCCCTTCGACTTCCCTCTCCAGAAGGGACCCCCGCCCAAGTGCGGGGGCGGCACAAGGAACGGGTGAGTCGTGGCGACGTGCGGAGAGCGGGTCTAGGCTCGGCTGCATGAGCACGCTGGGGCTGGCCATGGTCGAGGCCGCCCCCAGCGCTGCGCTCCGGCCCTATGTGACGCGGCTGTGCGCCTATTGCGAGCACTACGACTCCCCGGTCACGCGGTCGGAGGCCGCGCTGCCCGGGGCCGTGCTCATCCTGGCGTTCGGCACGCCGATGGAGGTGGGCGGGGAGCGGTTCACGGCGTTCACGGGCGGGCTGAGCGACCGCTTCGCCGTCACCCGCGTGACGGGGCCGACCGAGGGCGTGGAGGTGGTGCTCACGCCGTTCGGGG
This sequence comes from Nonomuraea sp. SYSU D8015, assembly GCF_008065375.1. Lineage (GTDB taxonomy): Bacteria > Actinomycetota > Actinomycetes > Streptosporangiales > Streptosporangiaceae > Nonomuraea. The sequence continues at coordinate 396,578 of NZ_VJYI01000007.1, read as the reverse complement.
CCAGGAGGCTGTTCGGCGTGCCGATGCGGCACCTGACGAACCTCACCGTGCCGGTCGAGGACCTGCTCGGGCCGTGGGCGGACACGACGGTGGGCCGGCTGGCCGAGACGCCGTCGTGGCCGGAGCGGCTGGCGCTGGCCGACCGGCTCCTGGCCGAGCGCATCCACCTGGGGCCGGCGCTGGGGCCGGAGGTGCCCTGGGTGTGGGGGCGGCTGCTGGAGTCCGGCGGCCGGCTGAGCCCCTCGGCGCTGGCGGAGTCGCTCGGCTGGAGCCACCGGCACTTCGTGGCCCGCTTCCAGGACCAGATCGGGCTGTCGCCGAAGACGGCCTCCCGGGTGATCAGGTTCGGCCGGGCGCTGCGGATGTTGCGATCGGGCACGACCATCGCGCGGGTGGCGGCGGAGTGCGGCTTCTACGACCAGGCGCACATGAACCGCGAATTCCGGGTGCTCGGGGACACGACGCCCGGTCAGATTCGTCCAAGACCGGAGAGCGCGCGCCGGGCATCCTGACCCTCATGAAACGAACTGTCTACGCACTTGCCCGCTACCGGGACTGCCAGGCCGCGATCGACTTCCTGACGGGGGCGTTCGGGTTCCGGGCGCACGAGGTGTCCAAGAACGACGAGGGCGTCGTCAACCACGCCGAGCTGCTGGTCGGCGACGACATGATCATGATCGGCGAGGGGCGGCCCGGCGGGCCCGGGATCTACGTCGCGGTCGAGGACGTCGACGCCCACCACGACCGCGCCGAGGCGGCGGGGGCCGAGATCACCATGGAGCCGGTCGACCAGCCGTACGGGTCGCGCGAGTATGGCTGCAAGGACCCGGAGGGCAATCTCTGGTGGTTCGGGACGTATCGGCCGTAAGCGGGTGCCGGAGCGGGTAGGGGCGGCGGCATGCGTGTCGCCACACTCAACCTCTGGGCCCGCCACGGAGACTGGCCCGCCCGCCGGGCGGTCCTCGCCGAAGGGCTCCGCTCGCTCGAACCCGACCTCGTCGCCGTCCAGGAGTCGGTGGTGAACGACTCCTACGACCAGGTCGCCGACCTGCTCGGACCGGCGTACCACATCGTGCACCAGGGCTCGGCGGAGCCGGACGGGACGCGCGCGTCCATCGCCTCGCGGTGGGCCTTCGGGGAGGTGTGGGCGGCGCGGATGCCGGTCACGGGGCGGGTGGACCTGTCGGAGTTCGCGGCCTGGGTGGGGGTGGCGGAGGTGCGGGCGCCCTCGCCGCTGTTGTTCGTCAACCACAAGCCGTCGTTCCGGCTCGGGGAGGAGCGGGAGCGCGAGCTCCAGGCGGTGGCGGCGGCCCGGCTGATCGAGGAGGTGCTGGACGGGCGTGAGTGGCCCGTCGTGATGGCCGGGGACTTCGACGCGGTGCCGGATTCGGCGAGCATGCGGTTCTGGCGGGGTCTGCAGTCGCTGGAAGGCATGAGCGTTTGTTACCGGGATCTGTGGGAGTGGGCCCACCCGGGTGTGGACGGGCACACGTTCACGCCGGTCAACCCCCTTGTGACCGGCGGCAACTGGCCGCTGGAGACCGGGCGGCGCATCGACTACCTGCTCGTGCGCTGCACCGGGAACGGGCCGTCGCTCCGGCTGAGGGACTGCCGGCGGATCTTCGACCGGCCGGTGAGGGGCGTGTGGGCGAGCGACCACTTCGGAGTCGCGGCCGACCTTGGCTAACAGGGATCCCCCAGGACCTGCTCGACGGCCCGCTCGCCGAGAGCCGCGCTCAGCCGCCTAGCGCGGGAAGACGACGGTCTTGTGGCCGTCCAGCAGCACCCGCTGCTCGGCGTGCCACTTGACCGCCCTGGCCAGGGTCACGCACTCGACGTCCCGGCCGATCGCGGCCAGGTCTTCGGGCGAGTGGCTGTGGTTGACCCTGGCCACCTCCTGCTCGATGATCGGCCCCTCGTCCAGGTCGGAGGTCACGTAGTGGGCGGTGGCGCCGATGAGCTTGACGCCGCGGTCGTGTGCCTGGTGGTAGGGCTTGGCGCCCTTGAACGACGGCAGGAACGAGTGGTGGATGTTGATCGCCCGCCCCGCCAGCTTCTCGCACAGGTCCTGCGAGAGCACCTGCATGTAGCGGGCCAGCACCACCAGGTCGACCTGGTAGTGCTCGACCAGCGCCAGCACCTCGGCCTCCTGCTTGGGCTTGGTCTCCGGGGTGATCGGCAGGTGGTGGTAGTCGATGCCGTACGACTGCGTGAGCGGCCGCAGGTCGGGATGGTTGGACGCGACGGCCACGATGTCGATGTCGAGCGTCTTCGCCTTGACCCGGTAGAGCAGGTCGTTGAGGCAGTGGTCGAACTTGCTGACCATGATCAGCACCCGCGGCTTCCTGGCCACGTTCCGCAGCGTGAACTCCATGGCGAAGTCGGGCGCCAGCGCCGCGAAGGCGGCGTTGAGCTCGTCCTCGCCCAGCGGCCCCGCGAACTGCACGCGCATGAAGAAGCGCTGCGCGACCCGGTCGCCGAACTGCTGGCTCTCGATGATGTTGCATCCGTTCCGCGCCAGCAGGCCGGAGACGGCGGCCACCACGCCGGGCCGGTCGGGACAGGACAGCGTCAGGGTGTACTCGGCTGGGCTGATCATCGGTTCACTCTCGCGGACATGGGTCGTCGGGTGCTTGCAGTCGATCCCGGCAGGTTACAGGCCGCCGGGCTCGTCCACCGCTACCTCTCCGGTGAAGCGTCGGTTGCGGCGGCCACGACTGAGCGTACCTGGCATGTGCGGTGTCCCCGGCGCGGCGCTGATCGCCCCGGATCTTGGGTAGTTAACCGGCATTACGGACAAACTTCCGAGCTTGGACACGTCCTGCCCCGATCCGGGGGCAGGCGGGGACGGAGTGCGCGCTTTTGGACGCCGTCGTACTGATCGTGGTCGCGGGCTTGTTCGCGGTCGTGTCCGGGGTCAACGACGGGGGCGCCCTCCTCGCCACCGGGCTCAAGCTGCCCGCGGTGCGCCCGGCCACCGGCCTCCTCGCCCTGGTGGTGATGGTGGCGGTCGTGCCGCTGGTCACGCACCAGGTGGCGGTGACGTTCGTGACCAGGCTGGCGGCCTTCGACCGGCCCGGCGGCAAGATCGCGACCACGCTCGCGGTGATCTCGGCGCTGGCCGTGGCGGCCGTGCTCAGCGCGAAGGGCCGGCCGACCAGCCTCACCCTCGCCATCGTGGGCGGCCTCACCGGGGCCGGGCTCGGCTGGGGGCTGCCGGTGTCGGGGGGAGCGGTGGCGCAGGTGCTGGCGTTCGGCGTGGCGGCCCCCGTGGTCGGCGGGCTGCTGGCCTGGGTGCTCATCCGGATGCTGGTGGCGGTGACCGCTGCCCGCGGGCTGGCGCACTGGCACCGGGCGGGGTTCCTGCTCCAGACCGTCGCGTACGCGGCCAACGACGCGCAGAAGATGCTGGCCGTGTTCATGATCGCGCTGGGATTCACGGGCGCGCCGCTGGTCTACACGTCGTCGGTGGCCCTGCTGTTCGCCCTCGGCGCCCTGTACGGGCTCCCCAAGGCCGGCCGCACGCTCAGCCGCGAGATCATCGTCTTCCGGCCCCCGCACGGGGTCGCGGCGGAGCTGGCGGCAGGCGTGGCGGCCATCGGCTGTGCGGGCGTCGGAATGCCGGTGAGCATGACCCAGGCCATCGCCGGGGGCCTGATCGGGGCCGGCGCGTCGCAGGGCGGGGGCCGGGTGCGCTGGTACGTGGCACTCAAGATCGGGGCCGCCTGGACGCTCACGCTGCCCGCGAGCGGGCTGCTGGCCTGGGGCCTGGCGTTCCTCGTGAAGGGATTGACGTCGGTTTGAACGGAGGCGCGCGATGAAGCGGCTGCGGCGCATCAGGGACCTCATGACGGGCCGCATGGACAGCGCCGTCACCGATGCCCTGCTCGGGCAGCTCCGGGTCACCAAAGAAGGGGCGTGGCTGGCGATGGCCATGATCGGGGGCGAGGTGGGCCGTACGGGGGCGCATGAGCAGATGCGCTCGATCGAGCACCTGGGCGACGAGGAGCGCGCCCGCCTCGTCGACGAGCTCAAGACCGCTTTCGTCACGCCCATCGACCGGGAGGACCTGTTCCGGCTGTCGCGCTCGATCGACGACGTGCTCGACTCGCTCCGGGACTTCGTCCGCGAGTCCCACCTCTACCGGGTGCCCGAGCAGATCCGCTTCACCCCTCTGCTCGACCAGGTCATCGCCGGCATCGACGCGTTGGAGAACGCCGTCCGCGACCTCGCCTCGACCCCGTCCGTGCTGGCCGCCGACGCCCTGGAGGCCAAGAAGGCGGGCGGGGCGATCCGGCGGATGTACCAGTACGAGATCTCGCGCATCTTCTCGGGGGAGCTGACGGCGGAGGCCATGAAGGAGCGGGAGCTGGTACGCCGCCTGGAGATCGTCGGCGTGGCCATCGGCGAGGCGGCGGACGCGATCGCCGACGGCGCGATGAAGCGGTGACGGCGGTTCCTCTTGGCGCCCGCTACCGGACGACGCGCCGGCGACCGTGTCATGGACAGGATGGCGGGCCGGTGGTGTCGATTCGCGGGTGAGGGGGTGCCGGGCGGCGCCTGGGCGGTCACGATAGCGGTGTGATCAGACGCAGCTCCCGCCGACGGATCTCGCTCGCCGCTCTCGCCGTCGTCGCCGCAGAACGCTTTGCCTCTGGCGGGCGGTCACAGGGTTCGCGGGTGGACTGACGTTCGCCCTGGCGTTCGCGATGGTGTTCGTGCCCGGAGGGCCGGCACCGCGGATCGCCGGCGGTCTCGGGCTGGGGCTCCTCCTCGGATCTCTCTTCGGTTTCACGTTCGGGCTGATGAGTCACCGTGCGTGGCCGGCTTTGATCGTCTTCGGCACCGGACTGGCCCTCGCACGGCGGCTGCCCTGGCGGGTCATGAACTTTCTCGACGACTGCCATCGGCTGGGACTGCTGCGTGCCGTCGGGCAGATCTACCAGTTCCGCCACGCCGCCTTGCACGACCACCTCGCCGATCGGGCCCCGTAGCCGTGTCGGCCCGAGCCCGCACGTGCGGCCACGCTTCCCCGAGGGGCTACAGGCCGAGGACCGGGGCGAGGCGGGTCAGCTGGGTGAGGGCGTCGGCGAGATCCGGGGACCTCGGCGACAGGGGCTGGATGGCGACCTGGTCGGCGCCCGCGTCGAGATGGGCGCGGACGCGTTTGGCGATGGCGTCGGTGTCGCCCCAGGCCACGATGGTGTCCGCCAGGCGGTCGCTGCCCCCGTCGGCGAAGTCGGCGTCCGTGAAGCCGAGCGTGCGCAGGTTGTTGAGGTAGTTGGGCAGGCCCAGGTAGTAGGCCATGTGGGCACGGGCGATCTCGCGGGCACGGGCCGGGTCGGACTCGATGACGACCGCCTGCTCGGGGATCAGCAGGCGGTCGGGACCGAGGATCTGGCGGGCCTGGGCGGTGTGCTCGGGCGGGACGAAGTAGGTGTGGGCGCCGGCGGCCAGGTCGCGGGAGAGCTCCAGCATCTTGGGGCGGAGGGCCGCGAGGATCCTGGGCGACTCGGGCTCGGGGAGGGAGCGCGCGGCCTCGTCCATGGCCTCGAGGTAGGTCCGCATCGTGGTCAGAGGCTTGCCGTAATCGTGGCCGCGACGGCTGACGAGGGGCGCGTGGCTGACGCCGATGCCCAGCAGGAAGCGGCCGGGGTAAGCGTCGGCCAGCGTTGCTCCCGCCGCCGCCATCGTCGTGGCGTCGCGGGCCCAGAGGTTGGCGATGCCGGTGCCGACGGCGATGCGCTCGGTGGCCGCCAGCACGACGGCCGAGACGGCGAACGGCTCCTTGCTGCCCAAGCCCTCGTTGACCCAGACGGTGCCGTAGCCCAGCGCCTCGATCCTGGCCGCCGCCTGCCGCGCCTGCTCGGCCGGGGCCTTGCCGACCGCGGGATGCCACACTCCGACGCGCCCGATGTCCACGGTCGCTCCCCTCGCATAGGATGTTCGATTGAGATGGAACACTACACCAATGTTCGATCGCAGTCGAACAGGACGCGCACGCTCACGCACACCTCCCCCCTGGAGGTGACGCTCCAGGCCGCCCTCGACGCGGTCGGCGACCCCGTACGCCGCCGCATCGTGCGCGAACTGGCCGGCGTACCCGACTGGACCCGCGCCTGCGGCACGTTCAACCACCTGCCCGTGGCCAAGTCCACACTGAGTCACCACTTCGCGGTCCTGCGCAACGTCGGCCTGCTGGAGCAGCGCGACGAGGGCAGCCGCCGGCTCAACCGCCTCAGGAGGGAGGAGTTCGAGGAGCGCTTTCCCGGCCTGTTGGCCCTGGTGCTGGGAGAGGACGACCAATAGCGCGCCTGCCGGCGACGGCGCGGGCGGTAGCTTCTTCTCGATGAGTGCCACGAGCGACCGCCCCGCCGCCCGCGTCGTCTGCCTTGATCGCGACGGCAGGGTGCTTCTGATGCACTGGTACGACCACGTCAGCGGCCTGGACGTATGGGAGCCGCCGGGCGGCGGGATCGACCCCGGCGAGACCCCGCTGGAGGCGGCCAGGCGGGAGCTGACCGAGGAGACCGGGCTGCCCGGCTCGGCCGTCCTCGACCGGTACGTCGAGGTCGAACGCGACTTCACATGGCTCGGCGTCCGCTACGTCAAGACCGAGTGCTTCTTCCTCGCCAGGTTCGGCACATCACGCCCGGCGATCGACCCAGGAGAGCTCACGGAGGAGGAGCAGCGCGCGTACCTGGGCTACGACTGGGCCGAGGAGCTGCCGGAGCCGATCGAGCCGCCGGAGTTGGCCAAGGTCGTCGAGCGGCTCATCACAGATCGACGGTGAGCCCGCCGGACGCGACGGACAGGTCGCCACCGTAGGACCGGGCGGCCGCCACCAGCAGATCCGCGTCCTCGGCCAACCCCATCAGCTCGGGGACGACCCGGTGTCCCCCGTGTACGCGATCACCCGCCCGCCCCCGTTCAACCGCACCCCGGCGTTGGGCACGTGGTGCGGCAGGTCGAAGACGTCCACCCGGAAGGGCCCGAGCTCCCACGCCGCGCCCGGGCTCCCTTCGTGCAGCGCGAAGCTCCCGGACAGCATGCGCCGTTCGTCCAGCGCCAGCACGGCGTCCAGCGCGCCGGGCGGAGCGTAGACCGGCAGCTCAGGAGCCGGCCGGTCGGCCAGGCCCCGCACCCGCCCAGGACGGTGAACCCCATCACCCCCCCAGTTCGGCCAGCGTCGTCGCCATCAGCTCGCGCAGCAGCGCGCCCGCCAATTTCTCGTGCTCCTGCTCCACGGGCAACCCTTTTCCCACCCGCTCGCGGTAGACCTCGCGCTCGCGGCCGCCGGTGTAGGGCAGCGCGGTCATGCCGACGACCACGGTGACCCGGGTGCCGCCTCGCGGCAGGAGGGCGACGGCGTGCGTGCGCAGGCAGGTCTCGTCCGGGGCGCCGTACCAGCCGCACTTGATCCCCGCCTCGGACGACCGGAGCGCCTCCCGGGCGCCGAACGCCTGCTCCGCCGCCACCTGCCGCATCCACTCCAGGATGCTCGCCGCGACCGGGTCGCCGGCGAAGGCGGACTGGGCGAGCGCCGCGTACGCGGTCGCGACCTCGTCGGCGGCCACCTCGACCGATCCGAACCGCGAGGGGTCGCCGTTCGGCGGCGACCAGGCGACCCCCGTGCGCTGCCGGATGTCGTCGAGGATGACGCCGGGCCCGACGGCGAGCCAGAGGTTGAGCGTGTCGGCGTTGGAGGAGACGACGACGGCGGGCTCGGCGTGGCGGCGCCATCGGGCGGCGTCACCGATGCGGTCCGCGCTCACCCACGCGTACAGGGGCTTGAGGAGGGAGGCGCAGCGCAGCCTGGCCAGGCCGCGCTTGACGGCGACCGAGCGGGCGGGCGGCCCGCCGTAACCGCGCCGGATGCCGGCGGCCTGGACGCTGGCACTGTCATCAAGGTCGTCGAGCAGCTCGTTGAACGCCACGCCCCCACCGTAGACCTATGGGCGCTCTCCCCAACGGCCTTCGTACCACTCCAGGCTGGGCGGGTCACCGGGCAGCTCGGTCACGCCGGGCGCGCGCAGGCCGTCGAGCGCGATGGCCAGCAGCCGCTGCTTGGCCTCCGGCCGCTCCGGCCCGGGAGCGGGACGGCTGAACTGCTCCATGAGCAGCGAGACGTCGAGCGTGGTCACGTCGGGCCTGAGCACGCCCGCCTCCCGCGCCCGCGAGATCAGCCGGTCGGCCAGCTCCGTGGCCTTACGCGAGGTGCGCCACATCTCGTCGGTGACCTCGATGGTGCCCGCGACGGGCGCGAGCGCACCGGATCTGAACCCCACGCAGGTGCGTACGTACAGCTCCAGGCCGGCCCACGGGTCCCCCTCCGCGAGCCCGGCCTCGGCGGCCTCGATGACGCGCTCCATGGCGATGAGGCACAGGCGCTGGAGCAGCTCCTCCTTGGTGCGATAGCGGCGGTAGAGGCTGCCCATGCCCACGCCCGCCTGCTTGGCGATGGCCGACACCGGCGCGTCGAACCCCTGCGTGGTGAACACCTCGTGCGCCGCCTGCAGCAGCCGCAGATCGTTGCGGGCCGCCTCGGCCTGCCTGCCCCGTGTGGCCATGCGTACACGATAGCCGTGTTGCGGAGCGTTCCGCTCCGGTATAGATTTCGGAGCGGAACGCTCCGATTAAACGTGGAGGTTGGTCATGCGTGCGGTGGTCTTGAGGCGGTACGGCGGGCCGGAGTCACTGGTCGTCGAGGAGGTGCCGGATCCGGTCGCCGGGCCCGGACAGGTGCTGGTGGAAGTGTCCGTGGCGGGCGTGACGTTCGTGGAGACGCAAGTACGCGCCGACCGCGGGCCGCGGCGGGCCGAGCTGCCGGCGATCCTGGGCAACGGGGTCGCCGGGACCGTGCTGGCCGTGGGCGACGGCGTGGACGCGTCTCTGGTGGGCACGCGGGTGGTCAGCACGCTGGGCGGCTATGGAGGCTATGCGGAGCTGGCGGTGGCGGACGCGGACGACCTGATCCCGGTGCCCGCGGGCCTGACGCTGGAGAGCGCGGTGGCGTTGCTGGCCGACGGGCGCACCGCCGTGGGCCTGGCCCGGGCCGCCGCGCCTCAGCCCGGTGAGTGGGTGCTGGTCGAGGCGGCGGGCGGCGGCGTGGGGAGCCTGCTGGTGCAGCTGGCGCGCGCCGCCGGCGCCCGCGTCATCGGCGCGGCGAGCAGCGCCGCCAAGCGCGAGCTCGCCGCGGCCATGGGCGCGGAGCTGACCGTCGACTACACGGACCCCGGCTGGACGGACCAGGTACGTGCCGCGACGGGCGGCGGACTGGACGTGGTCTTCGACGGGGTGGGCGGCGAGATCGGCGCGGCCGCCCAGACGCTGCTGAAGGACGGGGGCAGGCTCAGCGTGTACGGCATGGCGGGCGGCCCGATGACCGCCCCCGACCCGCGCGTGACGGCGGTCGCCTGGCCCCGGACCGACCTGCGCGAGCTGTCCCTGGCCGCCCTGGCCGAGGCCGCTGCCGGACGCCTGCGGCCCACGATCGGGGCCACACTGCCCCTGGAGTCCGCCGCCGAGGCGCACGCGGCCATCGAGGCGCGCACGGTCACCGGCAAGACCCTGCTGCTGCCGGCGCGGGCACGGACGATCCTGGTCACCGGCGCGACCGGCAACCAGGGCGGCGCGGTGGCCCGCGAGTTGCTCACCCGCGGCTGGTCCGTCCGCGCCCTGGTACGCGACCCGGACTCCGCCCGCGTCCCCTCAGGCGTCTCCCTGGTGAAGGGCGACCTGAACGACCCCGCCTCAGTCCGCGCGGCCATGACGGGCGTGCACGGCGTCTTCAGCGTGCAGGCGTTCGCGTGGACGGAGGAGGAGCTGGCCCAGGAGGTGCGGCAGGGCACGACCGTCGCCGACGCGGCCAAGGAGCTGCACGTGGCGCACCTGGTCTACAGCTCGGTCGGCGGCGCCGAACGCGACACCGGGATCGCCCACTTCGCGAGCAAGTACGCCGTCGAGCAGCACATCGCGGCGACCGGCGTGCCCGCCACGATCCTGCGCCCGACCTTCTTCATGACGAACCTGCTCCACTACGCCGACGCCCCGGACGGCGAGCGGGTGATCAAGCTGCCATTCCTCCCCGGGCAGCGCATGCAGATGATCGCCCCCGAGGACGTCGCGTACTTCGCCGCCGAGGCCTTCGACCACCCCGGCGACTACGTGGACAGGCAACTGGAGATCGCGGGCGACGCCCCCACCGGGCCCGAGATCGCCGAGGTCTACGAGCGGGTCACCGGCGTGCCCACCCGCTTCGAACCGCAGCCGACGGGCGGGGAGCGGATGTACGAGTGGTTCCGGGAAAGCGGCTACCAGGCCGACCTGGAGTCCCTCCGCAAGGAGCATCCGCACCTCACGACCCTGGAGTCATTCCTGCGGAGCCGCCTCGAAACGGGCACGCAGCTCTGACATCCGCATGACCGACTCGTTGCCGAACACCGGCCGCACGTACCGGGGCGCGACCGCGTGCCCGGTACTCGGCCGCCGCCTCCCCCCGGAGGGATCGGTGAGCTCGGCGGCCGATCAGGTACGCGCCGGTGCGCTCGCACACCCGGGCCACCGTCTCCCAGTCCTCATAGTCGAGCACCACGCCGGACGGCATTGAGGGCTGCTCAGAGACCGGATCTCATCAGCGACACGGCGAGGGCGACGGGCACCAGCGCGAGCAGGGCCAGCGCGGTCGTCACCTTCCAGCGCCTGGCCACCTTCGCCTCGGTCACGAACGCCGCCACGACCCCCGCCCCCGCGAACGCCGCCCCGGCGGCGAGCGCGTCCGCCGCCTGGGACGTCCACGACGGCAGCGCCTCCCCGGCGATCCTCAAGACCACCAGCACCCCGGCGGCCACCAACGCCACCCGTCGTGCGGGCCGCACGTCCACCCGCTCCAGCACGGGCACCGCGCCGGCGAGCAGGGCCACCGTGATCGCCACGACCGTCCCGACCGCCGGGACGAGGCATCCCCAGTCCGTGCACCCGATGCCCGCCCAGGCCAGTCGCACGGTCGCCCACCACAGCACGCCCAGGGCCGCGCACGCCCCGGCCGCCCGACCCATCCGCGCCACCATGCCCCAATGCTCCCACCCCACGAAAGGGGGGCACGAAAAAACGACACCTCCGAGCGACCTTCTCACTTCGCAAGGCCCCGACCCGGCGCAGGGACCTGTGGGGTGGACCGGAACGCGACAAGGGCAGGAGCGGGGCGCTCACCGGCGAGCCCTCCCCAGAGGTTCAGGAGAACAGGCTGGCGCGGCGGTCATCCGCGTCGGCGTCGGCGTCGCGGCCCAGCGCGCGGAGGGCGATGGCTCGGTTGGTGTACAGATCGGGCTGAGGCTGCAGCTCGATGGCCCGGCTCAGGTCCTCGACCGCCCCCTCCACGTCCCCGGCCGTATACCGCAACACCCCTCGATTCCCCCACGCCGCCGCCAGCCCGGGCGCGGCCGCCACCGCATCGTCCAGAGCCGTCCTGGCCTCGGCGAGCCGCCCGGCCGCCGTCTCCAGCTGGCCCAGCACCGTGAGCAGGTGCGCGTTGCCGGGCGCCAGGGCGAGCCCGGCCGCGACGCCGAGCCTGGCCTCGTCGTCCCGTCCGGCGGCGGCCAGCAGCCCGGCCCGGTTGATGTAGGCGTCCAGGTAGCCGGGGTCCAGCTCGATCACCCGTCCCAGGTCGGTGAGCGCGCCCCTCGTGTCGCCCCGCACGGTACGCAGCTCGGCCCGGTTGTAGTACGCCTCCGGCAGCGGCGGCCCGGCCCGCATGGCGCGCTCGTAGTCGGCCAGCGCCTCCTCGTACTGGCCCAGCTTGAACAGCAGGTTCCCGCGTTCCAGGTAGTAGTCGGGGAAGGCGGGGTCGATCGCGATCGCGGCCGCGTAGTCGTCCAGCGCCTCCTTGGTGTGCCCGAGCGCGGCCAGCAGTTGGGCCCGGTTGGCCAGCAGCACCATCCGGTGCAGCGGGTGCCGCTCCCCCAGCTCGCGCGCCAGCTCGATGGCCGATTCGACCAGCGACAGTGCCGCGCCGAGCCGCCCCTGGCGTAACTCGATCAGGGCCAGCCCGTTGCGGTCGAAGCCGAGTTTGAAGGCCCGATCGAGGGGGTCGGGCAGGAGAGTGGAGATGGCGATGGCCTGGTTGATCCAGCGCCTGGCCCGGCCCAGGTCGCGCCGCGCGGGGTCGGGGTGGCGGGCGTCGAGCATGGCGGTGCCGTACGCGCTGGCGGCGTGCATCTTCGGATCCTGGCTGGCCGCGCGTACCCGGTCCCAGACGGCGCGGGCCTCGGTGGTGCGGCCGAGCCCGCCGAGCGCGGTCGCGGTGCGCTGGGCGAAACGCCACCACAGCGGCCCGCCCGGCTCGGTGCGGGCCATGCCCTGCTCCCCCAGCTCGACGACGGCGTGCAGGAAGCCCTCCCGCATGGAGCGGTCCACGACGGCCCACAGTTCGTCGGCGTCGCGGGTGTCGGCGGCGGGTTCGGGGCCGCCGGAGTACAGCATGATCGTGAGCGTGGCGGGCGGGATCCGCCGCGTCATGACGTCGAGCAGTTCCAGGTCCGTCGGGTCGGCCTCGGCGACGTTGCACACCGCCAGCGCCTGCCCGGGGCTCACGACGTCGCGGACGAACTCGGTGAGCCCGTTCGCCAGGCGCAGGGTGCGGCGGGGCGCCGGCACGAGGATGCGCTCGTCGTCGGGCAGGCCGACGTCGATCGTGACCCGCCCGGCCGGGACGAGATCGGCCAGTTCGGGCGCCGCCGCGAGAATCTCGACATCGTGGGCCTCCACCAGGTCGGCGGACCACTCCATGGCCGGCGGCACCAGATGGCGCAGCAGGGCGGCGGCGACGGTGTAGGGGCCGCGCGGCCGGCGATGCCCGTCGATCATGGGCATCAGCAGCCGCACGGCCCCCCATCGGCAAGGTGGTTCGCCTTCGACTCTGAGGTGGGACCTGGCCTCAGTCACCCCTTGTGAATGACGCTGGAGGTCCCTGCGAGCCTCGCGGTACCAGGCTTGCGGACGACGATGCGTTTCATGACGCGTACCTCTCCACTCGGGGCCGATTCCCTATTATTAGGGCACCCCTACGAATATCAAGGTTCACGCAGAATAAGTTGGAGGCCCCAGGATAAAAAGTAGTTGCCTTTTGATTGGCTTCTGTAACCTATTCGGAGCGAAACCAGCGCGGCAATCTTCCCGTACGTCCCCCTTCGGATTCTTCCATCAAGTCGCACAGACAGCGACCCAGCAGCGTGACGGACTGGCAGCACCCCGGCCCCGGCAGGCTCCTGGCGCGGACGATGAGGGTGGCCCGCTCGATCAGCCGCTCCAGGCTGGGCTCGCCGCCGCCCTTGAGCGAGCGGGTGTGCCAGGGGCACGACTGGGTCTTCGCACAGGCGCTCTTGGCGATGTAGGGCACAGGATCGCCGCCGGTGAGCCGCAAGGGATCCACCCGCTTGATCTTCCTGTCGGCCAGCGCTTGGGCGGCCACGCGGGAGATGGCGCGAAGATCAGGCTTCCCGCGCTCCTTCCCCAGCACGCCCGATCTGGCCGGCAGGGCGAGCAGCATGGCCGCCGCCATCAGGCCGCCGCCCACCACCATGCTCCAGCCCACCGGCTCGTCGAACCAGATCACCGCGATCACGGCCACCCAGACGGGCTGCGACGACATGAGGATCCCGCTCGGCACGGCGGGCACGTGCGCCTGGCCGTACGAGCGGGCCAGGAACCCCAGCGCGCACGAGATCACGGACAGATGCGCGAGCAGCAGCCAGTCCGGCAGGTCAGCCGGGACCGAGATCCCGTCGCGCGCCCCGACAGCCCCGGTGAGCAGCCCGATCGTGAAAAGCTGGACGACGGTCAGCGCGAACGGGTGAAACGCGCGGCCCTTCGACATCTGGCCGAGCATGAGCGTGTGGCCGGAGTAGAGCGCGGCCGCCGACAGCGTGACTGCAAGCGCGATCACCGAGACCTCGTGATCCTCCACCCCGCGCATCAGCGTGAACGCGGTCATGCCGGCGAGCGCCAGCACGACGCCGGCCCAGATGCGCCGCGGCACCTTGGCCTTGAAGAGGATGAGCGCCAGAATCGGCGTGATCACCACGCTGCAGCCGACGGCGAACCCCGACACCGCCGAGGGAAGGCTGTCCAGCGCCATTGCCTGGGCGGTCTGCCCGACCCCGAACACGATCCCGAGAACGACCCCGTTGATCCACGTCTCCCGTGAAAGCCCCCGTAGGCAGTTCGGCCTGATGAGGAGGAGCGTCAGCGCGGCGATCAGATAACGCTCGGCGAGCAGGTCCTCCACTGGTAACCGATCGATGAGATCTTTCATCAGCGGGAACGCCGACCCCCAAGCGGCGCTGACGAACAACAGAAGCACGGCTCCCAGGAGGGGTCGGGGAGCGGCCACGACTGCCATGGCAAAAGCATCTCACTACTATTTGCAGGCGTAGATGTACAGGCAGCAGCCGGTGAGGTTCCTCTACCACTTGGAGTTAAGACCCTCACCCGCGGGTTCGTACATCCATACCGCGGGACAGAGAACCGGCTATTTCCTACATATCCTGTATCGAGAAATTGGCGGGACCTGCCGGATAAATCGTCGGTCGGAATGGATCGACCGAGAGGGGCGGAACGTCACGCCGGGGATCCGGAAGAGGTCGCCGGGAAAGCCGGGAGTGCGGCCCCAGGAGGGGGTGCGTGGGGCCTGCGGGAGAAGAGCTCGGTCAGTGCTCGAGAGCGGCCGGCGGGAACAGGCGTTTCTCGCCGTAGACGACGGTCAGGTCGCCCACGCGGTGCCGGGACAGCTCACGCCAGCCCTGGCGTCGGTACAGCGCGAGCGCTGCTTCCTGGTTGAGTGTCGTGTCTCCTCTGACGCTGTGGAACCCGAGCTCCACCGCGCGCCGTTCGAGCGCGACGAGCATGGCCGCGCCGAAGCCACGCCGCTGGAACTCGGGATGGACCCTCAGCCGGCAGATCTCCGCCGTCACGGTGTCCACGGGTCTCAGCCCGCCCATGGCGACGACGCGCGATTTCACCTCGCCCACCAAGAAGTCCCCGCCGCAGGCGAGGTAGATCTCCTGGATGCGCGGGAAGTCGTCGTCGTAGTAGACGCCGTCGCCGGGGACCAGGCCCACCTCCGCGAGGCAGATCTGGTGGAGCGCGAGGATGGTGTCGAGATCGGACCAGCGATAGCGCCGGATCGTCAACGTCATGCACCGCCCCCTTTCAGTTGGGTCTTGGGCCGCCGCAAGGCGACCCGGAACGCCTCGAGCCCCGGAGCGTTGGCGTCCTTCGAGATGATCGCCTGCTCCAGCGCCAGGGCCGGGCGCACGATGAAATCGGTCAGGTATTCGTCGCCGACCAGGTTGAGCGCCCTCGTCCCGATGGCGACCGCCTCCTCGACGTCGCCGTCGATCAGCTTGCAGTGCGCCTGGTCGAACCTGATCAGCGTCTGGTCGACGATGTGGTCTTCGTACTTCGACAGCGCCTGGTCGAGGATCACCTCGGCCTCGATCGTCTCGCCGAGCTTGGTGAGCACGTCGCCCTGGTAGAAGCAGAGCTGCTTCTCGGTGTAGCCGAAGGCCAGGTCTTCCTGGTCCTCCTCGCGCATGTGCGAGAAGGCGTTCCTGGCCCGGGCCAGCGCGCGCTTGGCCTGGTCGACGACCTCCCGCTTCCGGTCGGCTCCCGTCATCATGGCCAGCGCCCTGGCCTCGACGACCGGCGCCATGGCCTGCGCGGGACACGGCGTCGAGCCGGCCAGGTCGCGGCTCTTCTTGGCCAGGTGGAGCGCCTCGCGGGCGTCGCCGAAGTAGAGAGGGATGAGCGACTCGCGGGCGCAGATCCACGCGCGCAGCGCCCGGTCGCCCGTCTCGTCGGCCGCGGTGCGCCCGGTGCGGAAGAACGAACGCGCCAGCCGGTGATCGCCGAGGTTGATCAGGATCATGCCGCTCAGCCCGGCCAGCTGGGCGGCCATCCGGCACAGGCGCTCGGCCAGGTCGGTGGGCTGCCGCCGGGACATGGCGGTGCGCACCGCGCTCAACTCCAGCAGCACGTCGCACAGCAGCCTGAGCGGGGCCGTCGTGGTGTATTGACGGCCCAAGCTGATCGTCGCCTCCTCCCACTGGTCGAGCATGGCGGCCGACACAGTGGCCGACACGAGCGTCTCGTCCATCCGCCGCCGGATGCCCTCGCACGCGCCGAGCACCGGGCCGTCGAGCTCCGCCGAGGCGTTGGCGTCCGTGCCGAGCAGATTTAATAGCGTGCGCCGGAGGATGTTCTCGTCCTCCTCGGCGTCGGGCTCGGGCTCCATCGGCTTGATCACGAGGTCGCGATCTGTCGGCAGGCGGCGGGGCTCCTTCACCTCCCCGCCGATCACGCCGGGCATGCGGTGGCCGTGGCCGCAGATGCACGGCCCCTCGTAACCGAGCGCGGCGGGCTCGACGCGGTAGACGGTGCAGAGGTAGTGGAGGTATTCGGGCCCCGGACGCTTGAGCCCGCTCTCGTACGCGGACAGAAGCGTCTCGCCGATGCCCGGCATCGGCTTCTGATCGCGCTCGAACAGGGCTCTGACCTGCTCGATCACGTCGGCCAGCGCGATCCCGTGTGACAGGCGGTGCGCTTTGATACGGGTCGTGCTGAAGTGGGCCATGCACGCCTCATGTATCTCGTCGGCTATCTGGGCCGACGTGCGCCCGGCGGCCAGGCCCTTGGCCCGGATCCGCCGTGCGATCTCCGTCTCCCTGTGCTGTCTGCCGGACATCCCGGCCCCTCTCACGCAAGTCTCGACCGGTCGCAACTCGTGGAAGCCCGTGACAGAGCGTAGTACTCAAGTCGCTGTGCGCCTACCCAAGATGATGAACCAATGAGGCCGCGTTGGAAACGCCCTTCTCAAGAGTGGGGTTAAGGATCGTCCTCCGAGGGACTGTTTCTTACAACCCATGAGGGAGAAGCAACTCCCTGTAGCCGCGGAGGCCGCGTTGCGCCCACCGCCGAGTTGAGTCATCTTTGGCCCACCAGCAGCGATTCGGTAGGGAGGACGAGAACGGTGGGGGACGACAACTTCGAGCGGCTGGAGCGTCTCGTGTCCGAGCTCGACGCTCGCGGGATGCTCGCGCGAGTGGTCCAGACCCAGAGCGGGCGGCGGTTCGTCCGGGTGATCAACCCGAATGCGACGAGCCTGTCCGAGAACGTCACCTGTCGGCCGTCCGCGGTGTCCGACATGCCGGACTGGTGGTACTGCTGGTCCTGGGGTGAACGGATGCACACCGCCGACGACCCGGCGGGTGCGGCGACGAAGGTCGCCCGCGTGCTCGCCGCGGTGGGGGAGTGACGACGCGGTGATCCGGGTGGAGCGCAGCCACCACGGCTCACCGCACCCACGGCGGCCCCACGGGGCCGGCGGGGTGACCGGTGCGGAGGGTCTCATGTATGGCGAGACCCTGGTCACTCCGCCGGTTCCGCCCTCACGCGCGCGTCATCGCCCGTACGGCTCGCACCCGTACGCACGAAAGCCACCCGTCCGGTGCGCCCGGCGGGTGTTCGGGGGGGATCCCTCCCGGAACCGGCGCGGGACATGCTTCCGGGTGCGTGTCCTGCTCCGAACCGTCCGTCACAAGGAGCGCCGGCTCTCTCCCTCCGCGGCCCAGAGAGCCGGCGACCCCGTCTTCCCCGGCGTGATGTGACGGCGGGCGGTTCGGCCGACGGTATTTTGGATCGAGCGATCAAACGGTCCAACTGGTTGGCCGAACCGCTTCCGGAGGGGGATTTACTCAGTGTTACTGCTGGTGACACCGTCGCCATCGCCATCGCCGACGTCCACGCCGACGTCCAGCTTCCTGGACTTTGAAAAGGCGGCAAAGTCGGTGGCCGACGTCTGCACGAACGACGCCGTGTGCTCTACGCTGGTCCGGATGTTCCCAGACGCGCCGTGGATGCCCCTGGTGTCGGGTGCGATCGTGATCGTGATGATCATCGTTATCGCCATCGTGCTCCGCAATCTCTCGCACCGGGTGATCACGAGGGTGGTCAATCGCGCGGCGACCAGCGGGTCGATCACGAGCAGGTTCCGCAAAGGTGTGGCGACCGACACGATCGACGCGCTCCTGCACGAGCGGCGCAAGCAGCGCGCGGAGACGATGGGCTCGGTGCTCAAGCACATCGCCTCGATCGTCATCCTGGGCACCGCGATCCTGACCGTGCTCGACCGGCTGACGATCCCGATCGCCCCCCTGCTGACCAGCGTCGGCATCCTCGGCGTAGCCATCGGCTTCGGCGCACAGGAGCTGGTCAAAGACTTCATCGCGGGCATGTTCATGCTGCTCGAAGACCAGTACGGCGTGGGCGACGTGATCGACGCGGGCGCCGCCGTGGGTACGGTCGAGGCCGTCACCCTGCGCGTCACCAGGCTGCGCGACGCGGACGGCCGCGTCTGGTACGTCCGCAACGGCACGATCACCAGGGTCGGCAACGAGTCGCAGGGCTGGTCGCGGGCCTACATGGACGTCCCGGTGGCCTACGACGCCGACATCACGGGCGTGAAGGTGCTGCTGGAGCACGTGGCCGAGGAGATTTGGGCCGACCCCGAGTTCCGCGAGTCCAAGATCGTGGAGCAGCCGCAGGTGTTCGGCGTGGAGGCGTTGTCCGACAGCTCGCTGGTGTTCCGCATCACCGCCAAGACCCTGCCCGCCGCGCAGGCGGAGGTGGCCAGGGAGATCAGGCTCCGGGTGAAGTCGGCGCTCGACTCCGCGGGCATTCCCCTGGTCCCGACCGCATAGTCTTATGGACGTGACTGAGACCTCCTTCTACGACGCCGTCGGGGGCGAGGAGACCTTCCGGCGCCTCGTGAGCCGCTTCTACGAGGGGGTCGCCGAAGACCCGGTGCTGCGGCCGCTCTACCCGGAGGCCGACCTGACGGGCGCCGAGGAGCGGCTGCGGGGCTTCCTGATCCAATACTGGGGCGGCCCCAAGACCTACAGCGAGCAGCGCGGCCACCCGCGGTTGCGCATGCGGCACATGCCGTTCGTGATCGGCGAGCCGGAGCGCGACGCCTGGCTGCGGCACATGCGGGACGCGGTCGATTCGCTCGATTTGCCGGAGGAGCTGGAGACCAGGCTCTGGGACTACCTCGTCTACGCGGCACACAGCTTGGTGAACTCTCCCACGTAACGGGGCATGACACGCCACATGGAAATCCCCTGGTGGCGTGATGCCGTCGTCTACGAGATCTATGTACGCAGCTTCGCCGACGCCTCTGGAGACGGCGTCGGCGACCTGGCCGGGGTGCGGCAACACCTGCCGTACCTGCAACGGCTGGGGGTCGACGCCATCTGGCTGACGCCGTTCTACCCCTCCCCCATGGCCGACGGAGGCTACGACGTGGCGGACTACCGCGACGTCGATCCGCTGTTCGGCTCGCTGGCCGACTTCGACGCGCTGGTCGCGAGCGCCCACGAGCACGGGCTGCGGGTGATCGTGGACATCGTGCCCAACCACAGCTCCTCCGAGCATCCCTGGTTCCAGGAGGCGCTGCGGGGCAAGGGCCGCGATCGGTACATCTTCCGCGACACGACCAACAACTGGCAGTCCACGTTCAGCGGGCCGGCCTGGACGCAGGTGGAGGACGGCCAGTACTACCTGCACCTGTTCGCTCCCGGGCAGCCCGACTTCAACTGGCGCAACCCCGAGGTGCACCGGGAGTTCCTCGACATCCTGCGCTTCTGGCTGGACCGGGGCGTGGACGGGTTCCGCATCGACGTGGCGACGGGCCTGTACAAAGCGGAGGGCCTGCCCGACGTGGGCGACCAGTCGTTCAAGGCCGTCTCCCCGGTGTGGGGACAGCCCGAGGTGCACGGCGTGTACCGCGACTGGCGGCGGCTGCTCGACAGCTATCCGGGCGAGCGGATGGCCGTGGGCGAGGTCTGGACCGACAGCCCCGAGGACCTCGCGCTCTATGTGCGTCCCGACGAGCTGCACCAGAGCTTCAACTTCGCCTGGCTGCAGGCGCCGTGGTCGCCGACCGCGTTCAAGAAGGTCATCGACGACACGCTCGGCACGGTGCCGTTCGCGACGTGGGTGCTGTCCAACCACGACGTCGTACGGCACCGCACCCGCTACGACACCGCCGACCCCGGCACCGGCTTGGCCAGGGCCCGGGCGGCGCTGCTGGCGATGCTGGCCCTGCCCGGGTCCGCCTACCTGTACCAGGGCGAGGAGCTGGGCCTGCCCGAGGTGACGGACCTGCCTGCCGAGGCCAGGCAGGATCCGGTGTTCTTCCAGTCCGGGGGCGAGCTGCCCGGGCGCGACGGGTGCCGGGTGCCGATGCCGTGGACGGTGGACGCGCCCTCGTACGGGTTCTCGCCGGGCGGGGTGGAGCCGTGGCTGCCGCAGCCGGACACGTTCGCGGAGCTGAGCGTCGAGAAGCAGGAGGGCGACTCCGACTCGACGCTGGAGTTCTACCGGCGGGCCCTGGCCTGCCGCCGCGACCTGGTGAGAGCCATTCCTTATACGCTGGAGTGGCTGGAGTCTCCCGAGGGAGCGCTTTTCTTCACCCGCGGCCCGCTGATCTGCGCGATCAACTGCGGCACCGGGCCGGTGCAGCTGCCCGAGCACGACGCCGTGGTGCTGGCGAGCGGGCCGCTCAAGCGCGGCCTGCTGCCACCGGACACGACCGTATGGCTGCGGCGCGACTCATAACTCCTTCCGCCGCTCGCCGCGGACGGGCACGACGGGCAGCGACAGCAGCGCGCACGCCAGCCCGGCCGCGAAGCCCGCCCAGAATCCCGCGCTCTCCATCAGCAGGGCGGCCAGCGGCGTCGCGGCCAGGGCGACGGTGTTCTGGATGGCGTTGTGGGTGCCGAGCACCTTGCCCGCCCAGGCGGGCCCGGCCAGCTCGCCTGCCCCGAGTAGGCGAGCCCGTTGCCGGCCACGGTCGTCACGGCGGCCACGGCGGCCACGGCGGCATCACGGGCCCGAGCCAGGTGCGGGTGAGCGTGCCGGCGACCAGGAGCGCCAGCACGCCGAGGTTGGCGATCGCGATCAGCAGCAGGGGCCGCATGCGCAGCCCGACCCGGTCGGACCACCGCCCCGGCGGCTATGCGCACCAATCTGATGGTCGCGCTCACTCGGCCCTCACTGGTCACGCAAGCGACCGCTCTCGGGCCTGACCGTTCG
Source organism: Nonomuraea sp. SYSU D8015 (assembly GCF_008065375.1). Taxonomy (GTDB): domain Bacteria; phylum Actinomycetota; class Actinomycetes; order Streptosporangiales; family Streptosporangiaceae; genus Nonomuraea. Next base: position 375,428 of record NZ_VJYI01000007.1, on the reverse strand, counting down.
CCGCTCCGGGGGCCCCGCCCGATCGCGGCCAGGCCGAATAACCGGCCGGCCGCCACGCTGTCCCACCCATACACCTTGACCAGGCAGCTCACTCCGTACGTGCTGACCACGATCTGCGGGACACGTGCAGGGCGCTGGTGGCGTGCACCCGCCACAGCGCCGGCTGCCGGTACGGCGAGCCCGCTGCGCCGCGTCCCGGCCGGAGATCTCGTACGGCGGCTCGGCCAGGAAGATCGCTGCCTGCACGGCGGCCAGCAGGCTCGTGCCGGCGCAGACCAGCAGCACACCGGGCAGGCCGTACGCCCGCGCGACGGGCGGCAACGCGAACGCGCCCATGGCCAGGCCGAGCGTTTAAGGACCCTGGCGCAGGCCCATGGCGACGCCGCGCTCCGGCGGCTGGAACCAGTGCAGCACGATCAGCCCGACGCCGAGGCCCAGGATCAGCCGCTCGCCGTGCCGGTCGGCGAGCGCTCCCCAGGCGACGAGGGCGACCATGATGCCGTAGGCCGGGGCGTTGGCGATGATCCCGCCACCAGCATCGGCACCCCGAAATGCCGCTCGATCTCCGGCAGGACGAGGGGCAGCCCGAAGAGCCCCACGGTGACGCTGGCATGGGCGTTGACGCCCAGCGCCGGCATCCGCCAGCGCCTCATACGGAGTAGCGCTTGAGGTAGGTCAGTTCGCCCTCGCCGAGTCTGCGCGGGGCGGCCCGCTCGACGTCGTAGGCCGCGATCACCGACTTGGCGGTGACGTAGAGCTGCTCGTCGTCGCGGATCTCGTACCGCAGCGTGAAACGTACCGGCCTGATCTCCTCCACCCAGGTCTCCACCCGGACCGGGTCGGCGCGGAAGCTGAGAGGACGGCGGTAGTCGATCTCGTGCCGGGTCACGACCAGGCCCTTGAACGGCTCCTCCCCCGCTTTGTGGAGGTCGATGGCGAACATGCCGAAGCGGGCGTCCTCCAGGTAGTCGAGGAAGCGCACGTTGTTCACGTGGCCTTGGGAGTCGATGTCGGCGAACCTCACCGTGCGGAGGTAGATGTGACGTTGGGCCGGGGTACGTTCAACCACGTCCGCCACCGTACCCGTCCCGTCCCCACGCCCTGACGGCGGCCATCGGTCGCAGCACCGGCCCCAGCGTGCCGATCCTCTCCCAAACCACCACCCCAGCATGCCCACCCCTCCCACCCCCCAGACCGCCCAGCGGGGCTCCGTCTGTCCAGGACACACGTGTGGCAGCCATCCGTCGCCGTGGCACGGTCTTTGGCGAAGGGCCGCTCACAGATCCCACGACACCTCCCGGTCGCCATGCTCCGGCCCGTCCGTACCGGCCCTACGGGTGCATTGCCCGGATCCGCAGCGGCAGAAGCCCAACGGCGGTCGGCCAGCACAGCGGCGGGACGGCGCGGTGGCGGCCAGAGCGGCAGCGGGCCAACACAGCAGTTGGGCCGGAGCGGTAGCGGGCCTACACAGCCGACTGGTTCGACACCCGCGCCCTGTCCCCTCCTCCGAGCGGGCCTCACTCCTGCTGCGGTGGCGGGAGCGGGATCCGTACCGTGACGTGAGTGCCCTCTCCCGGGGCCGATTCGATGTCCGCGGAACCGCCCACCGCGGCCACCCGCTCGACGATCGAGCGTGAGATGCCCAGCCCGGGCGGTCGCCGTTCCATGTCGAACCCCGCTCCGTGATCCAACACGCTCAACGTCACCACCCCGGCCCGGCTCTCCGCCCAGACCACGGCGCGCCGCACGCCCGCGTGCTTGGCCACGTTCGTCAGCGCCTCGCGCAGCGCGCCGGCCAGCGCGTCGACGACCTCGCCGGCGACCCGTTCGCGGTCGGGCGACGTACGCAGCCGGCTGGCGTTGAACTCCACGTGCAGGCCGTTCCCGACCGCCTGTCGCACCACCGCCTCCAGGGCGGTCAGCACGTCGCCGTCCGGAGCGCCCTCGTCGCCCCGCAGGTACGCACGCAGCCACCGCGACTCCTCGGCCACCCGCGCCCGCACGCCCTCGTCGGCGATCCAGCCGTCCCTGACCAGCGCCTCCAGTGTCTGCAGGATGCGATCGTGGAGGACGCGGGCGGTCCTGGCGCGCTCACGCTCCTCCGACAGCTGCGCGGTACGCAGGACCTCCTCTGCCCGGGCCCGGTCGAGCTCGGCGGCGTTGCGGGTCAGCACCGTGGCCACGTAGCAGGCGACCGCCGCGTTGGCCGCCACGCCGCAGACGTGCGGCAGTGACTCGAACCAGCGCTGGCCCGCCAGCACGTCGCCCACCATGAACGCACATCCCAGCACGGCGGCCCAGCCCGCCACCGCGCCGTCCGAGCGGAAGCCGATGCCCACCATGACGGCCGACAGCAGCACGTAGGGCAGCACGATGCCCGGCCAGCCGTTCGTCATGCGGTCACCGGCATACCAGGCGACCGCCAGGCATACGACGAGGACGAGCACCACGTCGGCGGCGAGCAGGTGGCGGGAGGGGAGCGCGCGGCGTACGGCGATCAGGGCGCAGATCACCAGGCTGTTGAGCACGAGTGCGGCCAGCAGGACGTTCACCGGCCAGACAGTGGTCCATCGCCAGTCTCCGAGCAGTTCGAGCGAGCCGCACAAGCCCAGCGCGCCCAGCCGGACAGCGATCGTCGCGACGGCGCGCATGCGCTCGATTCCGGCAACCGCAGAACCAGCGGCCGGAGAACCAACCGCTCCCGGACCCGCCGTCGCAGGCCCGGCGGCCTCAGGACCCGTGGCCGGAGAGCCGGGCGCCGCCGGACCGGGCGACTCGGGGTCGGTGGCCGCGGGGTCGTCGCTCATGCTTCGGGGCGACGCTCGAGGCGGTCCAGGGCCGCGCGGGTGAGCTGGGCCTTGTTGCCGACCTGGAGCTTGGCTCTGATCCGCTCCACGTAGGTGTCCACGGTCGCCTTGGTGATCTCCATGCGCCGCGCGATCTGCGCGTGGGTGAAGCCCTGCGCGATGTACGCCAGCACCTCCTCTTCGCGGCCCGACAGCCGGGGCTGGGCGGCGTCCGAAGGCGGCGCGCCGAGCTCGTTCTGCAGGATGTCGGCCAAGCCTGCCGACAGGTAGAAACCGCCGACGGCGACGGTGCGCAGGGCGTCCACGACGAGCTCGGCGGGGGCGTCCTTGGTGACGTACCCATTGGCGCCGGACCGGATGGCGGCCAGCACGTCGGCGGGCCGGCCCGAGGCGGAGACCACCAAGACCCGGGTGATCGCGGAAAGCTCCCGGATCTCGGCCACGCAGGGCCGGTCGGTGGCCAGGTAGAGATCGAGGATCAGCACGTCGTGATCCAGGTCGCCACTCCGCAGATCGGCGATCCTGGAGCCCTGGAACACGACGTCGAGATCGTCGAAGGGCCGGAGGAGGTATTCCAGGCCATGGCGGATGAGTTCGTGGTCGTCGATCACCGCGACGCGAATCACGTCATGTTCCTCAACGCGACGCATGCCGGTAAGAGGAGCATGGGCATGCGGGGCCGACAAGTCCCTTAAAAATACTACAAAGATCATGACCGGCAGAAGGGACGACATTGACCTCGATCATTGACAAAGTCGCTTGGATCCTGCTGGAGGACGGCAAGATCCTGAGCACCCGGTCTCGCGGCAAGAACGTCTACTATCTCCCCGGCGGCAAACGCGAGCCTGGCGAGAGCGACCTCGACACGCTGGTGAGGGAGATCGACGAGGAGCTCGCCGTCGCCATCGTCGCCTCCAGCGCGGCCCATCTCGGGACCTTCGTAGCCCAGGCAGATGGGCATCCCAACGACGTCGCCGTGCAGATGACCTGCTACACCGCCCAATATCACGGCATCCCGACCGCGAGCAGCGAGATCGACGAGGTGGTCTGGCTCACGTACGCCGACCGCGACCGCGTGGCGCCGGTCGATCAGATCGTCTTCGACCACCTTCACGCGAGCGGCCGGCTCACGTGACCTCTCAGAGCTCGCTATTCGAGCTCGATGGGCACCTCATAGATCTCCGTCGTCGGGTGCCCGGCCCTCTCGTGCACCCGTTGCACCGCCTCTTTGGACGGCCCCGATGACAGGCAGAACACCTTGCCCGACTCGGGGTCGAACCAGGCATGCTCGAAGTGCACGCCCTCGGAGCCCTCGATCGCCAGGTCGCGCTCATGCGCCTCGCGCAGTTGCTCGGCCGTCGCGCCGGCGAACCCGCTGTGGACATCCATGAACTTCGTCATCGCAACCTCCCCCTCGACCCCCTCTACCCACACAGGAGGAGATGGTCCCTGTTCGTTCGACGCCGGATGGTCAGTCACAGAGGGCCTGGCAGCTCCAAGGGCTGGGTACGCCGTTCCCGTTCCTGCCACGGCCGGCCAGCACGTCCTCCAGGGTCGCGCGCCACTTGCCGGGCTCGCGTGGGCCAGGCTGGGCGAGCTGGATCAGCACGCCGTGCGCCTACTTGGGTGGAGGAAGACCTCCTGCCAGCGGAGATCGGACTGGTTGAGCCCGTGCAGGCGATAGCCGCAGGCGGTCAGCCGGGCGACCGCCGCCGCCAGATCGGCCCGGTTGTCGCCGCCAGATCGGCCCGGTTGTCGCCGCCACCGCCCAGATGCCGGCCGCCGAGCAGGTCGCGATAGATCGGCAGCAGGCTCCTGATCCGGGGTGCGGCCACGGCCGTGTGGTCGAAGGTCACATCGAGGCCGTCCAGTTCCAGGTCCGACGCCCGGCTCCTCACTCCAGAGCAATCCTAGAATTTCATTCTAGGAACCTGGCCCGCCGCGTGAAGATCCTCATCGGGCGCGCGCACGACGCGAGCCCGCGAAGAGGAACGGAAACGACGCGGAGGCCCCCTTCATCTGGCGAAGAGGGCCTCCCGAGCGTGTCGACGATCAGTCGCGGTGCAGCTTCCGGTACGTGACCCGATGCGGGCGCGCCGCGTCGGCACCCAGCCGCTCGATCTTGTTCTTCTCGTAGTCGGCGAAGTTGCCCTCGAACCAGAACCAGTTGGAGCCCTCTTCCCACGCCAGGATGTGGGTGGCGATGCGGTCGAGGAACCACCGGTCGTGCGAGGTAATGACGGCGCAGCCCGGGAAGTCGAGCAGGGCGTTCTCCAGCGACGACAGCGTCTCCGTGTCGAGGTCGTTGGTGGGCTCGTCGAGCAGCAGGACGTTGCCGCCCTGCTTGAGGGTGAGCGCCAGATTGAGCCGGTTGCGCTCGCCGCCCGACAGCACCCCCGCCTTCTTCTGCTGGTCGGGGCCCTTGAACCCGAAGGCCGCGATGTACGCCCGCGACGGCATCTCCACGTTGCCGACCTTGATGTGGTCGAGCCCGTCGGAGACGACCTCCCAGACGTTCTTGTTCGGGTCGATACCGCCGCGGCTCTGGTCCGCGTACGAGATCTTGACCGTCTCGCCGACCGTGATCGACCCCTCGTCGGGCGTCTCACTGCCGGTGATCATGCGGAACAACGTGGTCTTGCCGACGCCGTTGGGGCCGATGATGCCGACGATGCCGTTGCGGGGCAGGTCGAACGTCAGACCTTCCATCAGCAGCCGGTCGCCGAAGCCCTTGGTGAGGTCATCGGCCTTGATCACCGTGGTGCCGAGACGCGGGCCCGGAGGGATCTGGATCTCCTCGAAGTCAAGCTTGCGGTATTTGTCCGCCTCGGCCGCCATCTCCTCGTACCGCTGGAGACGGGCCTTACTCTTGGTCTGGCGGGCCTTCGGGTTGGACCGGACCCACTCGAGCTCGTCCTCCAGGCGCTTCTTGCGCTTGGCGTCTTTCTGCCCCTCGACCCTGAGCCGCTGGGCCTTGAGCTCCAGGTAGGTGGAGTAGTTGCCCTCGTAGGCGTAGGCGCGGCCGCGGTCGAGCTCCAGGATCCAGCCCGCGACGTTGTCGAGGAAGTAGCGGTCGTGGGTGACGGCCAGGACGGTGCCGGCGTACTTCTCCAGGTGCTGCTCCAGCCACTGCACGCTCTCGGCGTCGAGGTGGTTGGTGGGCTCGTCGAGCAGCAGCAGGTCGGGCGCCTCCAGCAGCAGCTTGCACAGCGCGACCCGGCGCCGCTCACCACCGGACAGCTTGGTCACCTCGGCGTCGGGCGGCGGGCAACGCAGCGCGTCCATCGCCTGCTCGAGCTGGCTGTCGAGCTCCCAGGCGTTGCGGTGCTCAAGCTGGTCCTGCAGCTTGCCCATCTCCTCCAGCAGCTCGTCGCTGTAGTCGGTGGCCATCTGCTCGGCGATGTCGTTGTAGCGCTTGAGCATCGCCAGCGTCTCGGCTACGCCCTCCTGAACGTTGCCGAGGACGGTCTTCTCCTCGTTGAGCGGTGGCTCCTGCTGGAGCATGCCCACCGTGAAGCCGGGCATGAGCCGGGCCTCGCCGTTTGACGGCTGCTCCAGGCCGGCCATCATCCGGAGCAGCGTCGACTTCCCGGTGCCGTTCGGCCCCAGGACACCGATCTTGGCTCCGGGCAGGAACGACAGCGTGACGTCGTCAAGGACAACCTTGTCGCCGTGCGCCTTGCGCACGCGCTGCAGCGTGTAGATGTACTCCGGCATGCCCTCTAGCTTAGGGGCTCCTGACCCAGGCTTCCGCCGCTCCTCCCCAGCAGGATGGACGAGGGGGTACGAGCGCCGCGCTGCAGTCGGCTCACATACGCGCCTGACGCAACAGGTGCCCCCATAAGGGCGCGACCGACCACAGCCCAGACACGCTGCAACGGACATGAACCACACCCGCCCCCCGGGCTCGCAGGAGCTGCACAGCCGGGCGCAAAGAGGGCGTGGCGCTAGTGCCCGGTGGCGTTGCGCGGCGTTCGGTCCAGTGGCGTTCCCGTCAATGAGGTGGCGTTGTGGCGTGGCGTTACCTGCCCGTGCGATTGTGCCCGCCGCCTTCCCTGCCCGTGCGATGACGCCCGCACGCCTTCCCTGCCCGTGCGATGACGCCCGCACGCCTTCCCTGCCCGTGCGAGTGTGCCCGCGGCCTTCCCTGCGTGTTCGTCGTGCTCCTGCCCGTGTCGTCGTGTTCCTGCCCATCACGGCACCTCCTGACATGGCATCCATCCCTGACCCTGACAACACATGCCTGTACGACGTCGCTGTCACTGCCAGGTGGTGTTCTCCGGAGGAGAGGCAGTCGGCGGGAGATACATGCCCGCAAAGGGCGGGAGGCGGTTTCGGAGGGGTCAGGAGGGGTCTTCCGGAAGGGAGCGGGGCGGGGGCTGGACGGCGGGGATGCAGACGCGGTCGCGGCCCAGCTCCTTCGCCCGATAAAGGGCCAGGTCGGCGGCGGCGAGCAAATCGATCAGGTCATCGCCGTGGACGCTCATCAAGGCGACACCCGCCGAAATGGTCACCCTGATCATGGTGTCGTCGGCCGGGATCGCCATGTGACCGATGCGGGTGCGCAGGCGTTCGGCGACCTGCCGGGCCTCGCGGACGTCCGCGCCGGGCAGGAGGACGACGAACTCCTCACCGCCGAAGCGGCCCACCACGTCGTAGTCGCGCAGCTGGCTGCGCAACGTGGCCGCCACACCGGCGAGAACCTGATCACCGACCAGATGGCCGTGGGCATCGTTGACGCGTTTGAAGTGGTCGATGTCGATGATCAGCACGGCGAGGGCGTCGCCGGTGCGGCGGGCACGCACGATCTCCGTGTCGGCCTCACGCTGCCAGGCGGCCGCGTTCAGCAGACCCGTCTTCGCGTCCGTACGGGCGGCGGCCTGGAGTTGGGCGTGCAGGAGGCTGCGTTGCAGCAACACCACTGGCGGCAGGGCGAGCAGCAGCAGGGCCAGGTTGAGGCCGCAGCCGATCGAGACCGTGACGCCCAGGCAGAGCTCGACGACGTCGAGCAGCACGTTCTCCTTGTTCCAGAGCACCTCGCGCCACGTCATGTCGGGGTCGGCAGTGTGGGCGGCGATGGCGATGAGCGCGAGGTTGAGCAGGGAGAACAGCACTGCGGCCACCACCGCGTAGATGATCGGTGGCCCGCTGCCCCGCGACAGCACCCACGGGTCCTCGACGAGCCAGTGGAACATCACGGACGCCGTGCACCCTGCCAGCCCGATGGCGGCCGAGCTGAACACCCGGCGGTAGAGCACGGTCGCGCGGACCCGCACCTGCAGCAAGACCTGCAGGATGATGGGTGCGAACAGCGCGTAGACCGGGGGCAGGAGCAGGGCCACCGGCAGCCACCAGGCCGACAGCAGATCGCGCGAGACTCCGGCGGGCATCCCCAGGCGTCGGGTGGCTTCGATGCAGACCGCGCCACACGCCATGAGGGCCGCGAACGTGAGCGCGTCCCGCCATCGGAACTCGGTGGTCGACGAGAAGAACACGATCGCGGCCAGGTCGAGCGCGACTATCGCGCACAAGTAGATCACGAGGGCGCGGCGTTGCCCCAGCAACGGCCAGCGATCGACCAGTGTTGACACACCGTCGCGAGGCTTTATCGAGGCGTGACTGGTCGCCGCCATCTCGTCTCCTCCCTGACTAACGATGTGTAACACAATAATTGCGGAGTGTGCGTTGCGCGATGGGAACCGATACGTTGGCAGAGTCCACACCTGCTCACTCCGCGAGCGGGCCGTGCTGGAAAGGAGCAGCCATGGTGCGGGGCGTGATCTGGACCTGACAGATGCTCTCGTGATCTGATGCGGGCAAACACACCATCGGCCGCCCTCGGGGGATGAACGGGTTTCGGCCGATGCCCCCTCCCCCCTCCACTGCGACTGATCCTCCTGCGCAAAAACGAGAATGATTTCCGGTCCTCTCCCACTCCTCTGCGGGCCGCGTCTTCCCTCGCCGCTCAGCTCGGCGCTTCTCTCACCGTTCATTCCTTTCTCTCCAGGCCCACCGTTTTCTCGAAGCCCGAATCTTCTCCTCGACGCTCATTCCGTCCTCCGCCGTGTCCCTGGAGGATTGATCGCGCCGCGCGTGGCATTCGCGCGCACCATCACCACGCCGAACCCGGCTCTCGCCTCTTCCCATATGGGCGGCGATCCCAGATCGTGAAGGTCTGCAATCGGCTCCGATCAAGGAGGGCGCGCTGCCGCCTTCTGAGATTCGAGGCCATCGGCCCTTCCGGCACGGAGAGGACACGCACCCCCCATGGCCCTTGCCAGCGTCTTCCTGCCCATCGCTCTGGCGATCATCATGCTCGGGCTCGGCCTGAGCCTGACGATCGCCGACTTCCGGCGCGTGGTCGCCTACCCCAAAGCCACCATCGTGGCGTTGACCTGCCAGGTTCTCCTCCTACCCGCCGTCTGCCTCGGTCTCGTGCTGGCCTTCGGCCTCCCTCCTGCGCTCGCCGTCGGCATGATGTTGCTGGCCGCCTCGCCGGGAGGCACCACCGCGAACCTCTACAGCCATCTGTTCGGCGGCGACGTCGCGCTGAACGTGACGCTCACCGCGATCAACTCAGTGCTGGCCGTCTTCACACTGCCGCTCGTCACCAACCTGTCGCTGAGCTATTTCGGCAACGCCGGCACCCTTGGCCTCCAGTTCGACAAGACGGTGCAGGTGATCGCGATCGTGCTCGTGCCCGTGGCGATCGGCATGGCGGTGCGCGCGTACGCCCCGCGCTTCGCCGAGCGCATGAGCAAGCCCGTGAAGATCGCCTCGGCTGTGATCCTCCTTCTGGTCATCCTCGGTGCGCTGCTGCAGGAGCTGGACAACCTGGGCGGCTACATCAGCTCCGTGGGGCTGATCACGGCTGTGTTCAGCGCGATCAGTCTGACCGTCGGCTATTGGGCTCCCCGCCTGGCGGGAGTGGGTCGCCGCCAGGCCATCGCCTCCTGCATGGAGATCGGCATCCACAACGCCACACTGTCGATCGCCGTCGCCCTCAGTCCGGCGCTGCTGAACAACGCCCAGATGGCCGTCCCGGCGGCGACGTACGGCGTCGTGATGTTCTTCACCGCGGCCGTGGCCGGTTTCCTGGTCAGGTCTCGCGCAGCGGAACCGGCCGCTGAAGCGACCGCCGCTTGAGGCGGGCGCGGCGGCGGGTGTGCGGTGCCGCCGCCGCGCCCGGCTCTGCTGCGCCCAACCGATTCCGACCGATCCCACCATTCGCCCTCACCCTCACCATCACCGTCACGGTCCGACGACACGCCCAGTGCAAGGGGCATGCGCACGGGCGTGGTGGGGAGCGGGGTCGGCGTCGTGGTGCTGGTGCAGCACGGCGTGTGGGCGGCCCGGTTCCCCCTGCTGAGCTGGTTCCCCCTTGCTGGCCCGGTGCCCCTTGCTGGCCCGGTGCCCCTTGCTGGCCCGGTGCCCCTTGCTGGCCCGGTGCCTACGCTGCTACGCGCTCCTCCATATGGGGCTGCTCTGTGGTGTCGCCGGGTTCGTCCCCGATGTTCTCTGTGTCGTCGCTCGCCTCGTCCTCTGCGCCCAGGGTGCGTACGGTGTCGGAGCCCAGGACGCGGACCGTGTGGCCTTCAGCGGAGTCCAGGCGGGCCAGAGGGCGGGCGGCTCGTGACGCCATGGCCCAGTCCTGGGTTTCCTCGTCTAGGCGCTCGCGCATTTCCCTGCTCATCGAGGTGGCGCCACCACCGCGCTCGGGCTTGGTGAAGACGCCGGTGCCCCAGCGCAGGTCATGGCCCACCGCGCTGGCCTCAATCTCGGGCATGAAACGGCGGTCGCCCTCCGGGCCGAACTCGCGGATGCGCAGCTTGCCCGACACCACCACCGGCTGGCCGGCCCGTACGGACGTGGCCACGTTTTCTCCCAGGGCGCGCCAGCAGCGGACCGTGAAGCAGACCCGCTCGCCGTCGGTCCACTGGCCTGTTTTCTTGTCGAAGTAGCGGTGCGAGGTGAGCACCTTCAGCGAGGTCACCCTGAGGCCGTCCTCGAAGGTGTATTGCCTGGGCTCTGCTGCGACGTTGCCGGTGAGCGTGATGTAGATGTCGTTCATCCCGTGCCTCCCGATGTGGCGGGCGGGCCGGCTGCCCGCGACCTGGCAATACGGTGCCGGAGGCGGGCGCGGGTGCGGGACGCCGAACGGGATTCTGTGGATGGAGGGGTCGGGCAGGTGAGGCTTGTGGATAGAGCCGCCCAACCGAGCCACCCCTAGAGAGCGGCCTCAAGAATGCCGCCTCGAGAATGCCGCGCGCGGCGCGCCGCCGGAGTTGCACACACCAACAGGCCGAGGTGGGCACACCCCGAGCGCGAGACCCGCCAGCAGGCGAGGCGGACGCGCCACCAAGCGACGGATGCGCCGCCACGCCAGGCTCGGCGCGCCACCAAGCGACGGATGCGCCGCCACGCCAGGACTCGGCGCGCCATCAGGCGAGTGGGTGGGCGCTTTCCGGGTCAGGCGGACAGGTCGCGGAGGGCTGTGTAGAAGGCGTGGTGGCGGGCCAGTTCGCGTTCCACGGGCTCGACGACCATCGTCGCGGACACGGCCGCGACCCGCCGCCGCATCTCGCGCTCCAGCCGCTCACGCTCCCGCGACGCGCCCAGCTCCACGAAGTTGCGGGACGCGATGCCCGACAGCGCTCCCAACCCCAGCACCGAGGCCATCATGAGCCCCACCCACGGCAGCGCCCCGCTGTCACCGAGCAGTTGCAGCGACGGCGGCAGCTGCCCCGGCATGAGCAGGCCTGCCACCAGCCAGAGCGCTCCGGCGAGGAACGCCGCCACCAGGAGGTATTGCCACACCTTGAGCAGGCGCCACCATCCGGGCACCCGGTCGAGCTGCGGCGCCACCTCCGCGAGGTCCTCGGTGAGCGCCTGGGGCAGCTGGCCCGCGCGGGACCTGGCGGCCTGGTGGACGGCCGTACGCCACACGGGGCTCATGTTCATGGAGAGCCCGTCGGCGAGCGCATGCACGGCGTTGGCGACCTCGGCCGACTGCGCGCTCACCGAGCCCGTCGTGATGCCGCGGATCTCGTCGGCCACATCGTCCAGGCGCAGCATCTTCAGGGGGTCGGAGCGGAACTTGTCGATCCACCGCGGGTACGGCCACCCGACCCACCGGGTGGACCGCTCGGCGTAGACGTTCTCCATGGCCTCGCCCACGGCCGGTACGCCCACCGCGTCGCACAGCGCGTCCGTCAGCCCCATCCTGCGGGCCTCGTCGACCGACGACGGCGCGGACAGGGCCTCGCCCAGCGGCATCGCCTCGATGAGGCGCTGCTCCAGCCGGTGCAGGTCGGCCTCCAGCTTCTGGATGGCGGCGCGGCGGCGCGCGACGGCGGTCGCGATGACGCTCTTGAGGCTCTCGATGCCGCGCCCGGTGACCGCCGAGGTGGGCACCACGCTCGGATGTTCGACGCCCTCGCGCCGCAGCAGGTCGTTGAGGTCGATGACCAGCTCGGCCAGCTCCTCGGTGGTGAGCCGGTCGGCCTGGTTGAGCGCGAACACGGTCACCGCGTCGTGCCCCGCCAGCTCCGTCACGTAGCGCCGGTGCGTCGAGGCGTCGGCGTACTTCTGCGGGTCGAGCACCCACACCACCAGGTCGGCCAGCCCGATGAGCCGGTCGGCCTCGGTGTCGGTGAGCGCCCTGATCGAGTCGTGGTCGGGCAGGTCGAGCAGGATGAGCCCGTGGAGCTGGCTGTCTCCCTTGTCGAGTGCGCTGGCCCGGGAGAAGCGGTGGCGCCACTGGATCTGCAGCCAGTCGAGCAGCGGCGCCGCGCCCTCGAGCCCCCACACGCAGGCGTGGGTGCGGGCGGTGGTCGGCCTGCGTACGCCGGTGGGCGACAGCTCGAGCCCGGAGATCGCGTTGAACAGCGACGACTTGCCGCTGCCCGTGCCGCCCGCGAGGGCGACGACGGTGTGCTCGGACGACAGTTTGAGTCGCTCACCGGCCCGCTGCAGCAGCGCGCCGGCGTCGTTGAGCAGCTTGGGATCGAGCCGTCCGGGCCCCAGCTCCACCACCTTGGTGAGCGCGGTCAACCGCGGAGCGAGCCCTGGCCTGGTGGTCATGGTGGTCATCGAGCGACCTCGAGGTTGTACGTTGCCTGGTAGAGGCGGGTCGCGACGGACTCGTCGGGAATGCCCGCGGAGTCGAGCGCTTGCGCGTAACGCATGGCCTCCTCGTCGAACAGCATGCCGATCCTCGCCCTCAGGTCACTGAGCGCCTTGGCGCCGATGCCGCGCAGCGACTCCGCGCCGAGCAGGGCGTTGACCAGCCGGTGCGGCACGCCTTCGCCGTTGCTCCCGTTGAACATCGCGACCATGAAGATCAGCGAGAGCGCCTCGGGGTCGAACGAGACCAGCTTCGACACCGACCGCTTCGCCACACCCTCGGTGCGTACGAGCTCGCCCAGGTGCTCCTGCCAGGACGCGATGGCCCGGCTGGTATGCCGTACGAGATTGTCCGAGGGCCGGTCGAGGCCCTCGGCGAGCTTGGCGCCCAGCTCGGCGCGGTGCCGCCAGCGCGCCACCACCTCCTCGGCGGCGCGGTTGGCGGCAGCGACGATCACCGACTCCAGGCCGGTGCGGATCGCCGCCTTGAACGCGAGGATCCGCTCGGGCGCCTGCCTGGCCGCCCGGCCGCGCCTGCGCAGCCGCAGCGAGCGCATAAGGTCTCCGGAGCCGGCGAAGTCCTGCCAGCGGGCCAGCACCTCGCCGTGGAGGAGCGAGCCGTTCTTCGACGCCTTGTCGATCGCGCCGAGCGCGCCGAGGAAGGCTGACTCGACGTCCCTGCGCAGCTCCGTCCTGAACGCGACCTGCGCCTCCAGGTGCTTGGCCAGCGCAGGCACGCGGGTGCGGAAGCTGTTAAGCACGCCGTTGAGTGTCTCGCGGACGGCCTGCGCGCGCCGCTCCTCGTCCACCGACAGCTCGGCCAGCCAGAGGCGCAGCTCGGTCACCTCGCTGTCGGGGAGCCTGCCGTCTTCGACCTTCGACTCGTGGATGACGAATCGGTCGATCTCGCCCAGGCCGTATTCGGTGAGCATGCGGACGAAGTGCTTCAGCACGACGTCGGTCGACCTCGACGGCACTCTCGACAGGACGATGGCGAGCCGGGCGCCGCGTTCCTTGGCCAGCTTGAGCAGGTTCCACGCGGGGGCGTCGGCGTAGCGGGCCGCCGTGGTGACGAATATCCACAGGTCGGCGGCGTCGAGCATGCGGTGGGCGACCTCGTGGTGCTCCTCGACGACCGAGTCGATGTCGGGGGTGTCGAGCAGCGCGACGCCCTGCGGGAGCTTCTCGGTCGCGACGACCACGATGCCGCCCGTCGCTGCGTCGGTCGGCGGCTTGTCGAGCCGCTGCAGGTTGCCGAGCAGCTCGCCCTCCGTGAACCAGGCGCGGTCTTCGGGGTGGCAGACGAGGACGGGGGTGCCGGTGGTCGGGCGGCGTACGCCGGTGCGCGAGACGTTGCGCTCGGCCAGGGAGTTGACCAGGGTGGACTTGCCTGCGCCGGTCGAGCCAGCGACCACGATGAGGGCCGGGGCGGTGCTGGTCCTGACCCGGGGCAGCACGTAGTCCTCCAGCTGGGCCAGCAGGTCGGCCTGCGCCTGCCTGGCCTCCTCGGCGCCGGGGAGGTCGAGGCCGAAGCGCAGGTCGGCGACGCTCTCCCGGAGTGCGTCGAGCGCCGCCATGAGCGCCTCGGCCGCCTCGGCAGGCAACTCCTCGGTACGGGTGCCGTCCGTCCCCTTGGAGGTCTCCTCGTGCTCCTCGGAGGTCTTCACGGCCTCTGGGGAAAGGGCCTCGGCTGTGGCTTCGACTTCGTCCGGGACTTCGTCCGGGGCTTCGGACGAGGTCGCGGCCTCAGGGGTCACGTCGGACGCCTCGTCCAGCCCTTCGTCCGAGATCGCGTCCGGCCCTTCGTCAGAGGCCTCGTCCGTATCGGGGGTCTCGTCCAGCCCTTCGCCGGAAGTCTCGTCGGCAGCGGACGTCTCGTTCTCGGCGGGCGTCTCGTCGGCGGTCTCAGCCGAGGGCTCGTCCGGCACCTCGGCCGAGATCTCGTCCTCCGCGCTGTCCGAAGGCTCGTCCTCGGCCTCGCCGGAGGGCTCGTCCTGCGCCTCATCCGGGGATTCCTCGTCGCCCGGCTGATCGAGCTCGTCGGCTTGCGACTGGGCGTCTTCCGGCTCGAGCTCGTCGCCGGAGCCGGACAGCTCAGCCGCGGGTGACGGCTGCTCGTCGGACGGCTCGTCGCCAGATGTCTCGTTCTCGGACGGCTCGTCGCCAGACGTCTGCTCGGCGGTCGGCTCCTCGCCGGTCTGCTGCGCGTTGCCCGCCTGGTCGGAGGCCGGTGCGATCGCCGTCTCCTCGTGGGCGGCCGGCTCGTCCTGGTCGGGGACGGCCTCGTCGGTCGTGGCGAATCCGCCGCGCGTGGCGGGCCTCACAAAAAGGGAGGGGCCGCCGGGAGAGGCCGAATCGGCGGGCTTGTCCGGCGCCGGGTCAGGCTTCCCCGGGGCGGCCGGGTCCCAACCCGAGGCGGCGGGCGTGGAGGCAGGCGGATCCCCCGGCTTGGGGCGGCCCCCGCCGGTGACCGGCTTGCGGGGTGCGAAGAAGTTCACGGGCTGAGGGGGGTCCGCGGCGGCCTCCGACTCGGTGGTCGCGCCCGTTTCCCCCGCCGCCGGCTCTTCATCGCCGGTCTGCTCTCGCTTGTCGTCACGGCGCGCGCCCTTGGCGGGGCCCGCCGCGAAGGCGTCGAATGTGTCGTCGTCACGCACCGGCCGGAAGCTCAACGTCTGCTCCCCCGGTGACTCCTGCCGCCCGTCATCCATGGCCGTGTTCACGGCAAGCGCTCCGCTCGAACCATCTCGACCTCCTGGCCGACCCTGACGACGTCGCCGACGATGACGATCGCCGGCGGCCGTATCCCAGCCGCGGACACGCGGTCGGCCACGGTGGAAAGCGAAGCGATAACCGCCCGCTGGGTCGGAAGGGTACCGTCCTGTACCACCATTACGGGAGTCTCCGGGGGACGTCCGTCGCGAACGAGCGCCTCGGCCACCTTGGCCAGCCGTTCGACGGCCATCAGCAGCACCAGCGTGCCCTGGGAGCGAGCCAGGGCGGGCCAGTCGACGGTCGACTTGGGATCGTCGGGCGCCACGTGCACGGAGATCACGTGGAACTCCTGGCTGACCCCGCGATGCGTCACCGGCACCCCGGCCGCCGCGGGCACCGCGACGGCGCTGGTGATGCCCGGCACGACCAGCACGGGGATGCCGGCCTCCGCGCAGGCGATCATCTCCTCGCCGCCCCGCCCGAACACGAACGGGTCGCCGCCCTTGAGCCGCACCACGAACTTGCCCTGCCTGGCCCGATCGACGAGCAGCTCGTTGATCGTCTCCTGGGACAGCGACCGGCCGTAGGGCACCTTGGCGGCGTCGACCAGCTCGACGTCGGGCGCGAGCTCGTCGAGCAGGGCGCGGGGCGCGAGCCGGTCGGCGACCACGACGTCGGCCTGCGCCAGCAGCTGCCGCCCGCGGACGCTGATCAGGCCGGGGTCGCCTGGGCCGCCGCCGACCAGAGCCACGCCGACCGGTTTCGTACGGTTACGCCGCGCGTCGACGGTGCCGTCACGCAGTGCCTCGACGACCGCGTCTCTGATGCCGGCGGCCCTGCGCGGGTCGCCGCCCGCCGTGACGGCCACGCTGATCTCGTCGACCCGCCCCGTCGCCGGCGTCCACGCGGCGGAGGCGTCCTTGTCGTCGGCCCGCACGCACCACACGCGCTTGGCCTCCGCCTCCGCGGCGATCGCGGTGTTGACGGACCTGTCGGAGGTGCAGGCCTGGACGAGCCAGGCGCCGTCGCAGTCGCCGACCTCGTAGGGCCGGGCGTGCCAGGTGACCCTGCCTGCGGCGATCAGGTCGTCGAGTGCCGGGGTCACGCTCGGCGACACGACGGTGACCTCCGCACCGGCCTCTAGCAGCGCGGGGACGCGCCGCTGCGCGACGCGGCCGCCGCCCACGACGAGCACCCGGCGGCCGGAAAGCCGCAGGCCGAGGAGGTAGGGGCCCATGAGGGGAATCTCCCATTCGCGAAGGTTGTGTTTAGGAGGTAAACCTACCGGCTCTCAATCCGTCATTTGATGCGCCCGTGTTAACGACCATCGAGAAGGGGCTGGCGAGGATCCCAGCGAGGCCCGCCCTCGTCGTCCTTGCGGCGTCTGGCCATCGCTGACAGCGCCTCAAGAATAACCCGGTTCCCGAGATACGCGGTGATGTCCGCATGATCGTACGGCGGCGCCACCTCGACCAGCTCCATGCCCGCCACGGGAAGCTCGTAGCAGATCCTGCGCACGGCGTCGAGGAGCTGCCTGGCCGTGAGCCCGCCGGGTTCGGGCGTCCCGGTGCCCGGCGCGTGGCCGGGGTCGCAGACGTCGATGTCCACGGACAGGAAGATCTGGTCGCACTCGTCGAGCGCGATGCGGAACGCCTCGGTCAGGACCTCGTCGAGCCCGCGCGCCACGATCTCGGTCATCTCGTACGAACGCATGCGCTGCGAGGCCATCCAGGACAGGGTGGCGGGCTCGGGCCAGTAGCCGCGCAGCCCGATCTGCAGGAACCTGTCGCCGCGGATGGCGCCCGACTCGATGAGCCGCCGCATGGGCTGGCCGTGGCCGTACAGGTGGTGGCCGTAGGTGAAGTCGCCCGTGTCGGCATGGGCGTCGAAGTGGATCATCGAGGTGCGGCCGGGCGTGTGTGCCCTGGCCGTGCCCCGCGCGTCGGGCAGCGCGATCGTGTGGTCGCCCCCGAGCACCAGCGGGATCGCGCCCGAGGCCGCGATGCGGTGCACGGCCTCCTCGATCGCGGCCAGCGAGCCCTCGACGTCGCCCGAATAGCACTCGACGTCACCGGCGTCGAGCACGCGCAGGTCCTTCAGCGCGTCCACGCGCAGTGCCAGGCTGGGCCGGGAGCCGTCGAAGGGCAGGTAGCACGCCTTGCGCAGCGCCTGCGGGCCGAACCTGGCCCCTGGGCGGTTCGAGGTGCCGCCGTCGAAGGGGGCGCCGATGATCACCACGTCGGCGCCCTCGTAGCTGGCCGGGTCGCCGACGTCGCAGCGGTCCACGCCCAGGAACGTGAAGTCCGGGCCGTACATCGCGCCGAAACGGGACATGATGATCCTTTATCACATGGGCTTCTCGGTCACTCCCGCGGCGTCGAACGTGGCCACGTCGTGCATCACCCGCACGGCCGCGCAGACCATCGGGTGGGCGAGCAGGCCCCCGCTGCCCTCGCCGAGCCGCAGCTCCAGGTCGACCAGGGGGCGCAGCCCGAGGTGGGCGAGCGCGGCGGTGTGACCCGGCTCGGCGGAGCGGTGCCCGGCGACGCAGTGATCGGGCGCGGCGGGGTCGAGCGCGGCGGCCACCAGGGCGGCGGCGCCGGCGATGACGCCGTCGAGGATCACCGGCACGCGGGCCGCCGCGCCGCCCAGGATGAAGCCCGCGAGCGCGGCGTGCTCGAACCCGCCGACGGCGGCCAGCGCGCGCAGCGCCTCACTCGCCGACATGCCCGCATCCGCCGCCGCCCCTGAAGCCGCCGCCCCTGAAGCCGCCGCCCCTGAAGCCGCCGCCTCTGAGCTCGCCGCCGTCCCCGAACTCGCCGAAGTGGCCGCGGTCTCCGAGGTGGGCAGTGTCGGCGAAGGCCCGTGGATGTGGACGGTGGTGGAGGGCGGCGGGGTGGTCGCGAGGCTTGAGGTGGGCGTGAGCGGGCCCGGCGGCAGGTCGTTCGCGCGGAGGGCCTGGCGGACGATGCTCACCTTGCGGGCGTACGTCTCGTCGTCGATCCCCGTCCCCCTGCCGGTGACCTCGGCCGCGTCTCTGCCGGTGAAGGCGGAGATCAGGGCGGCGGAGGCGGTGGTGTTGGCGATGCCCATGTCGCCGGTGATCAGGCAGCGGGCCCCGGAGGCCACCAGGTCGCGGGCCACCGTGATCCCGGCCTCCAAAGCCCTGACGGCCTGGTCGACGGTCATGGCGGGGCCCTGCGACAGGTCCGCGGTGCCGTACCCGATCTTGTGCTTGACCAGGTTGGGCGCGTCGGGCAGGTCGGCGGCGACACCGACGTCGACCACGGTCACGGACACGCCGGCCTGGGCGGCGAAGGCGTTGGCGACGGCGCCCCCGGCCAGGAAGTTCGCCACCATCTGGACGGTGACCTCCTGCGGCCACGGGGTGACGCCGCGGGCGTGCACGCCGTGGTCGGCCGCGAAGATGGCCAGCGCGGCGGGGGCGGGCATGGGCGGCGGGCAGGCGCCCGCCGCGCCCGCGAGGCGGACCGCGATGTCCTCCAGCGCGCCGAGGGAGCCCCGGGGCTTGGTGAGGCGGTCCTGGTAGGCGCGGGCCTCGGCGATCGCCGCCGGGTCGGCGGGGCGGATCGCGGCGAGAGTCTCAGCGAGCACGGCATACCTCCGGTCAGGGGCGTGCGCTTTACGGGACGAGTTGCAGCGCTTCCTCGTATCGGTCGATCACGACGTCGGCCAGCGTCTCACAGTCGCCGATCACCTCGGCGCAACGGATGTCGAGATCGGGGTGGCCCGCGCCGTACGCCAGCGCCTGCGCCCACACGCGCTCCAGCAGGCCGCCCGCGAACAGCAGGTACGGCACCACGATCACACGCTTGGCCCCCAGGCGGCGGCAGCGCTCGAGCCCGCCGGGCACTCCCGGGGGGGTGACCGACACGAACGCGGTCTCGACGGTCATGAAGTCGTAGGCATGCGTCTCCCAGAACAGCCGCGACACCCGGTGGATCTCGGCGTTGGCGGCCGCGTCCGTGGATCCTTCGCCGACCAGCACGACCGCGGTCTCGCTCGGCTCCACGTGCAGGTCCTCGGGGGCCGGCGCGTCGACGGCGCGCAGCCGGGGCCGGGCGCCCACGAGCTCGAGCGGGCGCGGCCTGGTGAGCTCGCCGGCGGCGTCCTTGAGCCGCTCGGCCAGCAACGCGAGCACGCGCGGGTCGGGGCCGAGGGGGCGGCCGTAGTCGTACATCAGCGTCGGGTGCCGCTGCTGCTCGCGCTCCATGGCGGCGCCGAAGTCGTCGCTCAGGCGGCTGAGGCTCAGCGGCATCGCCACGAGCCGGTGGTGGCCCCTGGCGACCAGCGAGGCGACGGACTCGCTCAGCCGCGGCGTGGCCCGCTCCAGATAGCCGCCGGAGACGTCGGCGGCGGTCTGGTCGAGTCGGCAGCGGAGCCGGTGTACGAACCTGCCGAATTCCGCGGCGTAGGCGTCATCGTGCGAGCCCTGCCCGATCAGCAGGAGCGGCGGCTTCATCGTGAGGGATTCTCCGGTGTGGTGGACAAAGACACGCGAGGATAACCGATGCGCCCCCGTAGGGAACAGGTCACGCTGTGTGCGCAGGTGTCGCGTGCACGACGAACACCGGGTCGGAGGCGGTCAGGCTGTGTGATCCGTCGGGCTCGAGTGTCAGCTTGGAGGCCAGGATCTGGGTGCCCTCGCCCCGGTAGCCCTGCTCGCGCAGCCGCTCCAGCACGGCCGGGACCTGCTCGATCTTGCTGAGCGCGCACACCAGCGAGCGCGGGCCGCGCGCGGCGCAGGCCACGACCACGTCGGCGCCGCCGCCGCCCACGAACACGGCGTCGGGGTCGGGCAGCGGCTCCAGCGCCGGCGGCGCCTGCCCTCTGGTCAGAGCCACTTTGACGCCGTGCTTGAGCACGTTGGCGCGCAGCTTGGCGCAGGACTCCTCGGAGCGCTCGACGGCCACGACGGCCGCGCCCAGCCTGGCGCACTCGACGGCGATCTCGCCGACGCCGGCGCCCACGTCCCACACCAGGTCGCCGAGCCGGGGGCCCAGCTTGGCCAGGATGTACGCCCTCGCCTCCGCCGGGAGCCCGCTCTCGAACGGCAGCGCCCACTCGGGGGGCCCCGGCTGCGCCCCCGCCACCCAGCTGGGCTCCTTGGGCTGGTGGAGCGGGTCGATGACGAGGACCACGTCGGGATCCTTCCACGGCCTGGTCGTGGCCTCGCCCATGCGGCTGTGCGTGACCCGCTCGTCCGGTCCGCCGAGGTCCTCGCAGACGATCAGCGCGCGGGGCGTGGTGGGCGCCAGCTCCCTGGCGACCTCGCCGGGGCCCACGCCGGGGGCGACGATCAGCGCGACCTTGGGGTGGGCGCGGCAGGCGTTCACGGCACGGTTGAGCTGGTGCGGGCCGGACGGGGCGACGACCAGCGCATCCTCCCAGTTGAGCCCTGCGCAGGCGAAAGCCCGCGTGACCAGCGAGGTCGCGGGCAGCACATCGGGTCTGATGCCGTGCGCCCGGAGCTTGCGCACGACGCCGAAGAATCCGGGATCACCCTCCGCGATCACGACGGCGGGGCCCTCGCCGTGCTCGAGGTGGTCGTCGAGGGTCTCCAGCAGCGCCCCGTCGGCCGCGGTCGGCGCGGTGAGCTTGAGCTGCCCGATGATGGCGTCCGGTCCCACGACGAGCCCGGCCCCATGGAGCCGGTCGACCGCCTTGGCTGAGAGCTCGGATCCGTCCCAGCCGACAACCGTGATCATTGCGCCTCACACTCCTCACCTCAAGGGTGACGGGTGCCGAGTGGATTCACAAACGGTACAAGGGTCAGTCCGATGTGCCCTCAGGCCAGGTCGGACGGGATGAGACTGTAGACGACGAGATCGTCGCCGCGGAGGCATGCGCGGGCGACGCCCTCGCGGACGAAGCCCGCCTTCTCGGCCACCCGCCGGGACTCGGGGTTGTCCACGGCCACGCGTAGCTGAAGGCGGTGGAAACCCTGCTCGAACAGCCAGCCCGCGACCGCCAGCACGGCCTCGCCGGCGTAGCCCCTGCCGCGGGCCCACGGCGCGGTCATGTAGCCGACCTCGGCCGTACGGTTTCTCCAGTCGACATCTCTGATGTCCACGTTCATGGCGAACCGGCCGGTTTCCAGCTCCACGACCGTCCAGCCGGCGTCCGTGCCCCTGATCCGCCTCTGTTCCGCGCCGTCGATGAAGGACCGCGCGTCCTCCTCGGTGTAGCCGGGCGGGAGACTCGTCCTGGCCTGCGTGAGCGGGTCGGCGGCGGTGGCGGCCAGGTCGGGGGCGTCGGCGGGGACGGGCGGCCGTAACAGGAGCCGCCCGGTCCGCAGCTCCGTCCGAGGCAGCGTGTTCGCCGGGACGCGGTCGTCGCCGCGGAGCAGGCCGAACATGACCAGGTCGTGCGGGCCGTCGTCGTCCATGACCGCGGCGCGCAGCACGCCTTCCCAGGTGAAGCCGGCTTTCTGGGCGACGCGGAGCGAGGCGGCGTTGTCCAGGTTGGCCGTCAGGTCGATCCTGCGCAGCCTGGTGTTCGCGAACACCCAGTCGACGAGCCCCCGCACGGCCTCGGTGGCGAACCCGCGGCTCCGGTAGAGGGGGTGCACGCCGTACCCGACCTCCGTCGTGCCCGCGCTCCACGAGGTCTTGAACAGGCTGATGGCGCCCACGATGACGCCGTCCACGTCCGTCATGGCCAGGTGCATGCCCTGCCCGGCCCTGCGCAGCTCGTGCACGCCCGAGGCGAGCCACTGGGCGACGCCGGACGGGTGGACGGGCGCCCCGGGCGGGAGGAACCGGACGCCGGACCCCACGATCGACCGGACCCGGCCAGTGTCCTGGGGGCCGAACGGCCGCAGCCTCAGCCGGGCCGTCGCGATGCTCACGTCGGGCTCGAACACGCTCGGCAGGGTACACAGCCGCGATGTTTGCCCACGAAAGCGGGGGTAGGGGCGCAGTTGAGAGGAGTGAGGGAACGATGGAGCAACGTGGGAGCGACAAGCACGGACCCCGCCTGGACGATCAGCAGAAGCACGAGACCGAGGGCATGGTACGAGGCGGCGGCACGACGCACGCCCAGGAATGGAAGGAGCCCGAGGCCATGCCGGCGCCCGGCGAGGAATCGATGCGGTCGTACCCCCCAGGTCACGAGCCCGGCGTTCCGGAGGGCATGACCCAGCGCGACGTCGACGTCCGCGGCGACCTCGCGAAGTGGCTGAGTGACACCCATTGGCCCCGGTCCAAGGCCGATCTGGAGCGGCACGTCGAAGAGGCAGGCGCGCCCGACCCGGTGGTCGACATGGTCAGGTCCCTCCCGGAACGGCAGTACACGAACATGAACGACGTCGCCAAGGCCCTCGGGATCGGCGTGGAAAAGCGGAGGTGGTGACCGGTGCGGCTCGACTTCATCCGGCCGCTGTACGAACGACGCGGCCCCTACGCGTCGGTGTACCTGGGTGCGCTCACCGTGGCCGAGCGGAAGGCGCACTGGCGCGGCATCCGCGACCAGCTCGAACGGCTCGACGGGGTGGATCCCGCGACGGTCGAGGCGCTGGAGGCGGAGGCCATGCAGGCGGCCGCCGGGCGGGCGCTGTTCGCCACGCGCGGTGAGGTGGTGCTGGCCGAGTCGCTGGAGCGGACGCCGTCCGAGCTGGCGATGTGCTCGCCGCTGCCGCACGTCACGCCCATGCTCAGGCAGCGGGGCGAGAACGTCCCGCACATCCGCGTCATCGTGGACCACGCGGGGGCGGAGCTGACGGTGTTCGGCGGCGGGTCTCCGCGCAGGACCACCGTGGAAGCCGAGGAGTGGCCGCTGCAGAAGACCGCCCAGGGCGGCTGGTCGCAGAAGCGATACGAGCGGGCGGTCGACGACACGTGGGAGAAGAACGCGGTGGCCGTCGCGCACGAGATCGACGAGCAGGTACGCCGCATCGGCGCGGAACTGATCATCGTGGCCGGCGAGCCGAAGTCGCGTTCGTACCTGCTGCATCACCTCGGCACCAAGTCCGCGGACCGGGTGATGATGGTCGAGCACGGCAGCCGCAGCGACCACGGCCAGTTCGAGGAGGACGTGGAGCGGGCCCTCGACGACTGGCTCGACCGCAGGCGCGCCGAGCTGCTCGAACGCCACCAGGAAGACGCCGGCCCGGTCGGCATGGAGGACGTCGCACGGGCCCTGCGCGAAGGCAGGGTGCACGCGCTGCTCTCGCCCGGCGACCTGCCGCAGCCCGTCTGGACCGGCGAGGGCGGCACGCAGCTCGCCGCCGACCGGGACGAGCTGCACCGCTGGGGCGTCGCCGAGCCGGTCCAGGAACGCGCGGACTCGGCGCTGGCCAGGGCCGCCGCGATGACGGACGCGGAGCTGTGGTTCACCGACGCCGTCAAGGACGTGGCGGCCGTGCTCAGGTACTGATGATCACTTCCAGCGTCCTGGGCCCGTGCACGCCCTCCACCCGGTTGAGCTCGATGTCGCTGGTGGCCGACGGGCCGCTGATCCAGGTGAGCGGGCGTGCCGGGGCCAGCCTGGCGACGGCCTCGGGCACGCAGGAGACGATCTGATCGGCCCTGACCACGCACACGTGGTAGTCGGGGACGAGCGTCTGGGCCCTGGTGCCCTGGCCGGGGCCGTGGTCGAGGACGATCGTGCCGGTCTCGGCGATGGCCACGGCGCAGGTGGTGACCACGCCGTCGGCGGTGTTGAGGTCGTCCCATCCGTCGCCGTCGGGCCTGATCATGCGACGGCCCGCGACGAGTTCGTCGATCTTGGCGGGCACCTCGGCGGCCGGCAGCACGTGCACGATCGCCCGGTAGTCGTCCACGCGCTCGGCGAACAGCCCGACGAGGTCGTCCGCCTGCTGCGTCGTGCGGTAGTGGCGGGGGATCTCCACGTCCTCGGCCCCCGCCACGGCTTTGCCGATCCTCGCGAGGATCTCGTCACGCGCGCTCATTCCGCTCCCACCAGTCTCTGAAGGATTCTTCCGGAATCTCGGGCACGTCCCTGGTGTCGGTCCACGCCGACAGCGGGCCGGGCAACCGCTTGGGGACCAGCTTGCGCAGCTTGGTGGCCGCGCGCTGGGCCCTGGCGAGCCGCTCGTGGTCGTTGAGTATCCAGCCCGCGACCTTCATGCCGGCCCGCTCGGCGGCCGAGTGCGGGGCCTTGGCCCGCAGGTCCACCAGCACCTCGGGGATGTCGATGGCGACCGGGCAGGCCTCGTAGCAGGCGCCGCACAGGCTGGAGGCGTACGGGAGCGAGGCGTCCAGCTCGGAGCCCATGCCGCGCAGCTGCGGGGTGAGGATCGCGCCGATCGGCCCCGGGTAGACCGAGCCGTACGCGTGGCCGCCCGCGCGCTCGTAGACCGGGCACACGTTGAGGCAGGCCGAGCAGCGGATGCAGCGCAGCGCCTGGCGGCCGACCTCGTCGGCGAGCACGTCGGTGCGGCCGTTGTCGAGCAGGACCAGGTGGAACTCCTGGCCCTCGACCGCGCCGGTCCACATGCTCGTATAGGGATTCATCCGCTCGCCCGTGGAGCTTCTGGGGAGGAGCTGGAGGAACACCTCCAGGTCCCGCCAGGTGGGCAGAAGCTTCTCGATCCCGACCACGCTGATGAGCGTCCGCGGCAGGGTCAGGCACATGCGGCCGTTGCCCTCGGACTCCAGCACGACGAGCGTGCCGGTCTCGGCGACCATGAAGTTGGCGCCGGAGATCGCGACCTTGCTCTTGAGGAAGCGTTCGCGCAGGTGGAGCCGGGCGGCCTCGGCGAGGGCCGGCGGGTCGTCGGTCAGGTTGTCGGGGACCTTGGGCATCTTGTCGAGGAAGATCTCGCGGATCTCCGACCGGTTGCGGTGGATCGCGGGGACCAGGATGTGGCTCGGGAAGTCGTCGCCGAGCTGGACGATCAGCTCGGCGAGGTCGGTCTCGTACGCGGTGATGCCCTCCGCGGCGAGCGCCTGGTTGAGCTCGATCTCCTGGGTGGCCATGGACTTGACCTTGACCACCTCGGTCTCGCCGGTGGCCTTGACCAGGCCGGCCACGATGCGGTTGGCCTCCGCGGCGTCCCTCGCCCAGTGGACGGTGCCGCCCGCCCTGGTGACGGACTCCTCCAGCTGGACCAGGTAGCGGTCGAGGTTGCGCAGGGTGTGGTCCTTGATGGCCTTGCCGGCCGCCCGGAGCTCCTGCCAGTCGGGCAGCTCGCCGACGACGCTCGCCCGCTTGCCCCGGATGGTGTGCGTGGCTTTGCGGAGGTTGTAGCGGAGTTGCGAGTTTTGAACGGCTTTCTCAGCGTTTTTTGGGAAATCTCCGGGCATCCCGAGGAATGTCGAGCTCATTGGGCCTCCTCCGTTGACGCCAGGATCTCGGCCAGGTGCATGGTCCTGACGCCGGTCTTCTGGCGGCTCAGCGTGCCCCCGATGTGCATGAGGCACGAGTTGTCCGCCGCGCACAGCACTTCGGCGCCGGTGTCCAGGATGTTGCGGGTCTTGTCTGCGCCCATGGCCGCCGAGACGGCCGGGTTCTTGACCGCGAACGTGCCGCCGAAGCCGCAGCACTCCTCGGCGCCGGGCAGCGGCACCAGCTCCAGGCCGCGGACGTGCTGGAGCAGCCTGGTGGGCCGGTCGCCCAGGTGGAGGCCGCGAAGCGAGTGGCACGTCGGGTGATATGTCACCCGGTGTGGGAAATATGCGCCGACGTCCTCGACTTTCAGCACGTCGATCAGGAACTCGGACAGCTCGTACACCCTGGGCACCACCTCGGCGATCGCCGCCGCGCCCTTGCTGCCGGGTTTCGCCAGTTTCGGGTACTGCTCACGCACCATGGCCGCGCACGAGCCCGACGGCGCGACGACCGCCTCGTACCCGGCGAAGACCTCGGTGAAGTGGCGCGCCAGCCGCACCCCCTCCGCGCGGTAACCCGTGTTGACGTGCATCTGGCCGCAGCACGTCTGGGCGGCCGGGAAGTCCACCTCGCAGCCGAGCCTGCGCAGGAGCGACACGACCGCCTTGCCGGTGCCGGGGAAGAGCGTGTCGTTCACGCACGTGATGAACAGGGCGACTCGCACGGCTCTCCTCTCATATATGGTCTGACCACAGTATGGTCAGACCATATCAAGGAGGCTCTGGTGGACGGCGGCGGCTGGCGTCCGGTCAAGCGCACGCGGACGTTCGAGGACGTGCTCGCGCAGATCGAACGGCGCATCGCCGAGGACGGCCTGACGGCGGGCGACCGGCTGCCCGCCGAGCGCCAGCTCGCCGAGCAGCTCGGCGTCAGCCGCTCGTCGGTGCGCGAGGCCATGCGTGTGCTGGAGACGCTGGGTGTGGTGTCCTCGCAGGTGGGACGGGGGCCGGACGCGGGCGCGGTGCTGATCGCGCGTCCGGAGTCGGCGCTGACGGACCTGCTCAGGCTGCATCTCGGGCTGGCGAGCCTGGAGATGCGCGAGGTCATCGACGCCCGGCACATGATCGAGGAGTGGGCCGCCACGCGTGCGGCCGCCGTCCGCGCCGACACCTCGGCGCTCGTCTCCGCCCTCGCCGGGATGGACGCGGCGGGCTCGGCCGAGGAGTTCGTGGAGCACGACACGGCCTTCCACTGCGCGATCGCGGACGCGTCCGGCAACCGGCTCATCGCCGCCATCATGCGGTCGCTGCGCGACTCGATGCGGAGGTACGCGGTCGAAGCGGTCGAACGCCTCGGCGACACCTCGGTCCTGCGCGCCGACCACGTACGCATCCTGGAGGCCATCGACCGGGGCGAGGCGGACGAAGCCGCCCGGGCCGTCTCCGAGCACCTCGCGCACGCCTACCGTTCCTAGGGACTGAGCAGGAGTTGCTCAGCCGTGTGCCTCGAACGGTGCTGGGCACACTGGTCGCCCGCTTTCGCGCCACGGCCCGGCGGCATGCATCGTGTGCATGGTCCGGTGCTCGGGGGGCGGGTTCCCTGGCGCCCGCAGGTTCCCGGTCGGGCCTGGATGGTCCGATGCCCCTGCTCATCGCTCCGGTGAGCAGGGGGCGGTGCCGTCCGTCGCCGGATCGGGTGCCCGAGGGCGCGTCGTCCGATCGCCACGGCAGCGGCGTCGTGACGGGTGGTCGTACGGGTCTTGCTGGTCAGCGGGGCCTGCCAGTGCTGGGCGCCCCATTTGGAGGTGTACGCCGGATCGGCGGCGATGATCGTGATACCGGTCTGATCTGCCATCGAGGTCAGCCGCGCGCGCAGCCTGCCGGTGGGCATGCCCGAGATCAGCTGCCGGAACCTCTTGCGGCCGCCGTGCTTCTCCCGGCTCTTCTCGGCCTGGAAGTCCAGGTCCTCGATGGCGATGGTCTTCACCCCGCAGGTACGTGCCCAGTGCAGCAGCCGCGTTAGGGCGTGGCGGACCTGGGCGTCGCGGTGCACGGCGCCGCCGGACAGGTGGAAGGTGAAGCGGCGGGGGTTGCCGATCGGGTTGCCGTGCACGTCCAGCCGCCAGGCGGCCAGGTGATCGGCGTTGGTGTCCACGCCGATCACACCGTGGGTAAGCGCGGCGGACATGGGGATGGCTGGGGCGGCCGGGATCTGCCAGGAGGCGGTGATGTACCAGCGGCCACGCCGCACGTCGAGGTGGATGCGGTAGGCCACCGCCCGGTCAGCCGCGACACGATCAGCCCAGCCGGTGCTGCGGTGCGCGAACCGCACCCGCGCGGCCAGCACGTACCGGCCGTGCGGCGCGTTGGCCAGATGCGCGAGTGGCTCTGGCAGCCTGATCGACACCTCACCGGTCGGGCTGAGGCGGATCGTCTCGTTGCCGTACCGCTTGCCCGACTCGCCATCGGCCTGCAGGAACCACCGCTTCGCCTGCCACTGCTGCCGCCATACGCTCTCAGACAACGTGGCGGCCTGCAGGTTGTGCCGCATCCTGGCGAACCGTTTGCCGCCCCGCACGATGCGCACCCGTCCGGCCTGCCAGTCGGCCCGCACGGCGGCCAGCCAGTCCTTCAGCACCCGCAGGCGGCGGGACTTGGCGAACCACTCCTGCCGCGAGCGGTAGCCGGGCGGGGCGTCTTTGGCGCCCTTCTGCCCTACCGGCACGGCAAGACGCCGGGTGATCGCGGTGATCCCCGCTTCCAGGTCCTGCAGGTACGCCAGCCGGCCGCGGTGGGCCAGCGCCCACTGAGATCGCGCGAGGCCAGCGAGCCGAGATGCGCACCGACCAACCGCAGCACCCTGTCATCCTGCGCGGTCAGTCCCTTGAGACGGTCACGGACCGCCACCCCCCGAGGACCCGGGAACGACAAACGGCGGATCGATCGGCCGCACCTCAGCCACGCTCGCCCCCATGCCAGGCAGGGTGCAGGGAGCCGGACACCGAACCGCAGGAACGCCGCGAGATCGCCCTTGGCCGATCATCGGCACCTCGATGCGGCCGCATACCCCTGCCCACCTCCTCATCTCGCGGAGCGTGACCGTGACTACTGGTATTTGACCCTGCGCGGTAGAACGTTTGAGCGATTCATGCTTACGGATCCGTGCGGCCACCGATGTCACACGCACGCCTAAACGACCACCGTCGCGAACCACTCACTGTTCTCCGACGGGCACTGATCACTCCCGCATGTCGGCTTCCCTGCAGCTCGCTCCCGAGCACGCCACCATCCCCGCCAGCCGCTCGTCGAGATCGGCCAGCAGGGCGGGGTCGGCCTCGGCCGCCAGGTTCCGCAGCTGGTACGGATCGGCCTGCAGGTCGTACAGCTGCCGCTCCCCGGTGTCGTACCGCACATACGTGTACCGATCCGTTCGCAACGCCTGGTAAGCGGGCACCGGGGTCTGCCTGGACGACGCCCGGTTGGCCGGCCGGGTGAACTCGACCAGGACGTTCGTCCGCCACCGCGCCGGCGGCCGGCCCCGCAGCAGCGGCACCAGGGACCGCCCCTCCGCGAACGCCGGCGGCGTGGCCCCGCCCAGCTCCGCGACCGTGACCGCCAGATCCACCGTGACGCCCAGCTGCGCGATCGTCGAGCCGGGCGTGACGCCGGGGCCGCGGACCACGAGCGGGATCCTGATCGCCTCCTCGAACGGGGTCGTCTTGCCCTGCGTGAGCCGGTGCGTGCCGAGATGGAAGCCGTTGTCCGAGGTGAAGATGATGTAGGTGTCGTCGAGCCGGCCGGTCTCCCGCAGCGTCTCGACGACGGTGCCGACGAGGTCGTCCACGCCCAGCATGGCCCGCAGCCTGGCGCGGTGGCGCTCGTCGATCGCGTCGATCTCCGGTTGCCCGAGCACGGGCAGGCTGCGCAGCCACAGCGGCTCCAGGCTCACGTCCGCCTGGTTGAACGACGGCGTCCGCGGCGCCATGGCCAGCGGGAACGCGTCCGCGTGCCGCAGGGCAGGGTTGGCCGGATTGTGCGGCGCGACCGGGGCCAGGTAGAGGAAGAACGGCTCCTTGGAGCCGATGATGAAGTCGCGGCTCTTGCGGGCCAGCACGTCGGACAGGTAGTCGTCCTCGGCCCAGCCGTAGTCGGTAAGGGTGCCGTTCTCGTTGAGCCGGTAGCCGTACTCCTCGTACAGGTTGCGTACGGGAACGGCCCATTCGTCCCAACCGGGTGGCACGTACGCCTCATCGGCGGACTGTCCGGGGTAGTGGTTGAGGAACTTGCCCATCAGCGCCGTGCGGTACCCGGCCTGCCTCATCCAGGTGCCGATTGTGGAACGTTCCAGACTTTGGCCGTGGAAGCGGTCGAAGCCGCCTTCCGGGGCGGTGTTGGTCAGGACGCCATGGCTGTGGACGTACTGGGAGCGAAGGATCGACGCCCTGGACGGGCAGCACCACGAGTTCGTCACGAAGAACCGGTCGAACGAGGCGCCCTCCCGTACGAGGTGCTGGGTGATGTTCGGGAAGTTCGGCAGCGCGCCGGCCTCGAGGTCGTCGACCGCGATGAGGACGACGTTCGGGCGCGACGCGCTCGCCGCCGCCATGGGCTCGGCCGCCGGCAGGAGAAGCAGCAGCAGACAGGCGACCCGGCAGAGACCTTTGAGCACGGAGTGTGACTTCCCCGGAAGATCCTCCATTGACACCCGGACCCGGCGCGGCCGTAATAGAACTTAATTCCGGAGGTGTCACATGAAGCTCGGGCTCCAACTGGGTTACTGGCAGCGCAATGCCGACGACGCGACCGAGACGGTGCTGGCGGCCGAACGCCTCGGCTACGACTCGGTGTGGACGGCGGAGGCGTACGGCAGCGACGCGTTCACGCCGCTGGCCTGGTACGGCGCGCGGACCAGCCGCATCAAGCTCGGCACGTCGGTCGCGCAGCTCTCGGCCAGGCCGCCCGTCACGACCGCGATGACCGCCATGACCCTCGACCACCTGACCGGTGGCCGGCTGCTGCTCGGCGTGGGCGCGTCGGGGCCGCAGGTCGTGGAGGGCTGGTACGGCCAGCCGTTCGCCAAGCCGCTGGCCAGGACGCGCGAGTACGTCGAGATCATGCGCAAGGTGTGGCGTCGTGAGGAGCCTGTGACCAGCGACGGCCCCCACTACCCGCTGCCGCTGGCGGGCGGCCTCGGCAAGCCGCTCAAGCTCATCACGCATCCGCTCCGCCCGGACATCCCCGTCTATTTAGGGGCAGAGGGTCCGAAGAACGTCGCCCTGGCCGCCGAGGTGGCCCAGGGCTGGCTGCCGCTGTTCACGTTCCCGGGCAAGATCGAGGAGCTGTACGGGGAGTCGCTCGCGGGGGCGCCCGAGGGCTTCGACGTGGCGGCCATGGTGATGGTGATCGTCTCCGACGACGTACGGGCCGCGCTGGACGGGGTGAAGCTGATGCTCACGCTGTACATCGGCGGCATGGGGGCCCGGCATCGCAACTTCCACGCCGACATCATGGGCAGGATGGGGTACGCCGAGGCCGCCGAGCACATCCAGTCGCTCTACCTGGCGGGGAAGAAGGACGAGGCGTTCCGGGCGATCCCGGACGAGCTGGCCGACGGCATCTCGCTCGTCGGGCCGCCCGGCCGGATCAAGGAACGGCTGGAGCTGTGGCGCAAGAGCCCGGTCACGAGCCTGCTGGTCATGGGCCCGCGCGACGAGCCCTCACTGAAGCTCATCCGCGACCTCGTCCTCGGCTGACGCGACCGGGCTCCGCCCCCGGCCGCGCCGAGCATCCCCTCCTGCCGCGCCGAGCACCGCCTCCGGCCGTGTCCCAGGCCCTGGCCCTGCCCCCATGATCCGTGCCCCCATGCCCCTGCCCCGAGGCCCTGCCTGTGGACCAGACGCAAGTGGCCGTCGAACTCCGCCCTGTCCAGGCACCGCGCCGCGGGCGCGGGTGCGGGCGTAGGTCCGGTGGGACACGCAGGGGTCAGGCGCGGCTGAGCACGAGCAGGGCCGGGCGCGGGCCGATGAGGGCGGGGGACTTGGTCAGTCGGGGCGGGGGGCCGGGTCGGCGGTGACCGAGCGGAGCAGCGGCCTGCTCATGGCCCCCGCGCCGATCACCCCGGCGAACCCGGCCACGACACAGCCGGCCAGCGTGATCACACCAACTGTGCTGATCGAGCCCATCATGAACGGCATCGCGCAGAACACCCCCACCAGGATCGCCCCACCGCCCATCACCGCCAGCGGGATGAGCGTCTCCGAGCGCCGCGCCCGGTCCAGGACCTCCAGCGGCGTGCCGGCCAGCCGCAACAGCCCGTACGTCTGCCGCCGGTCCAGGATCGACGACGCGGCCGTGATGCCCGCGCTGGCGATGGCCACCAGGAACGACACCGAGAGCACGACGACGGTCCCCACGCGGATGTCGTCCAGGATCTGGATGCCGAAGCGCTGCTCGTCGGCCTCCGTCGTCGGGGTGCGGCCGGGGACGAGGCCGGCGAGCGCGGTACGCGCCCGATCCACCGTGGCCGCGTCGGCGGAGCTGCCCAGCGCGGCCACGACCACGCGCTCGCGGGACTCCACGGTGGCCGTCACCTCGGCCGCCGCCAGCCGCTCGCGAGCCTGGTCGGCGACCCGCTCCACCTGCCCCGGGGGTGCGGTGACGCTCAGCTGTGGAGACCCGCTCTGGGTGGTGAACGCGTCCGGGCTGAGCAGGCCGAGGAAACCCGCCACGAAGCCGGTCAAGGCCACGCCGCTCACCGTGCGCCAGGCCGAGCGCGGATCGTCCACCAGCCTGCGCCCGGCCAGCAGCCGGGCGGGTCCGCGCGCGCCGGCCGCCGTGATCCTGCCGATCAGGCCGACCACCCACGGGCCGGCGAGGTTGAGGCACAGGAACGCGAGGGCGAGCGCCACCGCGACGATCGCGACGCTGGTGCCCTTGGTCAGCATGGGGAACACGGCGAGCACCGCGAGCAGCACGAGCACCCGGACGAACCGCATGGCGGGCGGCGTCTCCCGCTTGGCCACGCCCAGCGGACTCACCACGACCCGCTGCAGCCCGATCACCGCCGACAACCCCACCAGCAGCGGCACCGCGACCACCACCGCGCCCAGGTCTGTCAGGCTGGGGAACAGGTCCGCGACGAACCAGGGACCGCCCTGGATCTCGATCCTGGCCAGCAGCGGCACGGCCAGGGCGAAGACGACGGCCCCCGCGAGGGCGCCGGCCAGCGCCACGAGCACCGCCTCCGCCACGGTCATCGCGACCACCTGGCCCGGCGTCGCGCCGACCAGCCGGAGCGTGGCCAGCCGCTGGTCGCGCCTGGCCACGGTGAGCCGGGCCGCGGCGCCGCCGAACACCAGCAGCGGCACCACCATGAGCACGCTCGCGACGAGCGCCAGCGCCTTGTACGCCTCCGCGTCCTCGCCGGGCGTGCCCGCCAGGCTCGCCACCTTGGTGGGCTCCTTGCCGACGATCCAGTCGTCGCTGCGCGCCGCGACCATCGCGGGCGCGTCCGGTTCGTGGCCGACGACCGCGACCAGCTCGTCCGGGTGCACCAGTCCCGCGTCGCCCAGCACGCCGGCGCGGTTCGGGTAGCGGTCGGCGAACTGATCGGCGGGCAGCTCCCTGGTCAGCTCCGCCAAGGCCGGGGACAGCCACACCTCTCCCGGCTTCGGGAAGCGCGGCAGGCCGGGCGGCGCGGGGACGCCGTCCTTCAGCGCCGCCAGGTCGACGACGGTGATCGCCTGGTCGCGCACGTAGTCGAAACGGGACGCCTCGATCGCCACCGCGGCGCCGTCGCCGGCCGGGACCGGGTTGCGCCAGGCGCCGCGGTCGGCCCTGGCGTCGAAGGCGAAGTTCGCGGCCACGGCGAACAGCAGCAGCGCCGTGGACACCGCCACGGCGCCCAGCGTGAGCCAGGTGCCCAGCAGGCCCCTCCGCCCGCCGCCCTTGAGCAGCCGCCAGGTCAGATCGAGGTTCACGCGTGCACCCCGGTGGTCAGGAGGAGGCCGTCGCGGACCTCGACCGTGCGGTCGCACCAGCCGGCCACGTTCGGGTCGTGGGTGACCACGATCAGGGAGGCGCCGTTGTGCCTGGTCGCCTCGACCAGCAGGCGCATCGTGCCGTGACCGGTCTGCTGGTCGAGCGCTCCCGTGGGCTCGTCGGCGAACACCACTGCCGGCTTGGTCACCAGTGCCCTGGCGATGGCCACCCGCTGCGCCTGCCCGCCGGACAGCTCGCCGGGCCGCCTGCCCTCCATCCCCTGCAGGCCGAGCGGCGCGAACCACTCGCGCGCCTGCCGTACCGCCTGGGTCCTGGGCACCCCGCCCAGCATGAGCGGCAGCGCCACGTTCTCCTCGGCGGGCAGCTCGGGCAGGAGCTGGCCGAACTGGAAGACGAAGCCGAAGCGGGTACGGCGCAGCGCGCTGCGCTTGCGCTCGCCCATCGCGTCGATGCGCTGCCCGAGCAGGTGCACCTCGCCCGCGTCCGGCTTCATGATCCCGGCCAGGCAGTGGAGCAGGGTCGACTTGCCGGAACCGCTCGGCCCCATGATCGCCACGGCTTCGCCGGCCCGTACCGCGATGTCCACGCCGCCCAGGGCGACCGTCTGCCCGAACCGTTTGGCCAGGGCTCGTCCAACAAGCACGTCGTTCATGACGTTCAGCCTGGCGAGGGCGGGCGGGTCGCGGGATCGGCCGTGAGTCCATAACCGCCTCGGCCGAACGGCCGATCCTTAGAGTTGGGGCTGTGACTATTCGGGTTCTCATCGCCGACGACCAGCAACTGGTGCGCACCGGCTTCCAGATGATTTTGGACGCACAACCGGACATGGAGGTCGTCGCGGCGGTGTCCGACGGGGCCGAGGCCGTCTCCGAGGCCAGGCGGCTCAGGCCGGATGTGTGCCTGCTCGACATCAGGATGCCCAAGCTCGACGGGATCGAGGTGACCCGGATCCTGGCCGGTCCCGGCGTGGAGGATCCGCTGCGGGTGGTCATCGTCACGACGTTCGACCTGGACGAATACGTCTACGGCGCGCTGCGCTCCGGAGCGACCGGGTTCCTGCTCAAGGACAGCGGGCCCACGCTGCTGATCGAGGCGGTCAGGGCGGCCGCGGCCGGTGACGCGCTGGTGTCGCCGTCGGTGACCGTACGGCTGCTGCAGCACCTGGCCCAGCCCAAGCGGCCGCCCGCGCTCCCGGCGAACGACCCGCTGACCGACCGCGAGCTGGACGTCGTGCGGCTGGTCGCCAGGGGGCGCACCAACAAGGAGGTGGCCGCGGAGCTGTTCGTGTCGCTCTCGACGGTCAAGACGCACCTGGGCAGCATCCAGGCCAAACTCGGTGTCAGGAATCGGGTGGGAATCGCAGCTTGGGCGTGGGAATCCGGCGTGGTGAGCTGATTAACCGAGGGGCTCCCGGGATAGAAGTGAATCAGAACCTCAGCGCATGGCCCGGGGGGAGAACATCGTGCGCTACACCCAGGCACCGCCTACCAGAGCCGCCTTTGCCGTATATGTGACGCTCGCCGCGCAAATTCTCTCCCTCGCCGCCCTCGTGATCTTCGAGCAGGCCCGCGGCCGCCGGCTCGCCGCCCAGCTCGCCGAGTTCGGCGGCCGGCCTCACGGGGCCGACGCGGAGGCGGTCGTGGGGGCGGTGACCGTGTTCGCACTGTTGATCATGGTCGTGGTGGGCACCTCCATCGCGGCCGGTGCCGCGTACGTGACGTGGCTCGTACGGGCCCGTCAGGCCAACGACCGCTCGGTCACGAGCGGTCGGGTGGCGGCCGCCTGGCTGATCCCCGGTTTCAACCTGGTCGCGCCCGTGGTGCTGGTCGACGAGGTGTGGCGCGGCGCCCGGCCGCCCGGGGGGCAGCGCGGGCGGTGGCTGGCGCTGCTCCTGGGGTGGTGGGTCAGCTGGCTCGCCACGCTCGCACTGGTCACCGTCTGGGTGCCGCTCGACTCGTCCGCCGGTGACCTCACGGGGATGGGGCTGCCGGAGCTGGGGTGCGCCGTGGTGGCCGCCGTGCTGTGCGCGGCCACGGTACGCGAGCTGACCCGCCTGCAGCGCATGGCCCGCTCCCCGCTGGCCACCGTCCGCGCGTTCTCCCCGCGCCCGAGCCCGGCCCCCGGCTCCACCCCCATCGGCCGCACCGGCTGACTACCTTCCGGCACGGGATTGGAGCGCGCCGCCCTCGGCCCGCACGGCCCTGCGAGGCCGCACACGGACGGGCCGGCGTGGTGGGTGGTTCAGGCGGCTGTGGGGCCGGAGCTGCCCGGGCTGGAGTGCCAGAGCTTTCTGGGCGGGGTGACGATGGCGGGGCCGAGGTCGGAGTACGGCGAGAGCTGGAAGCCGTTGGGGTATTCGATGCGGCGCCCGCCGACCCCCTCCAGTTCCTCCGGAGCCCGGGCGAGCAGCGCGCGGACCGCCTCGATGCCCTGGGCGCGGCACAGCACGTCCAGGTCCGCCAGGTTCCAGCAGTCCACCGCGCGCATCGACACCGCACGCGCCCCGGTCCGCCGCACCACTCCCCTGGCCAGCATCAGCCAGGCCCCGAAGACGGTCGCCGCGCAGCGCCCCTGCACCGATTCGAAGAACGTCAGGTCGATCGGCCCGGTCGAGTCGTCGAGCGTGGTGAAGATGACGCGCTGGCCCGAGCGCACGGCAGGCGTCTGCGTGGCCACCTTGACCCCGGCCACCAGCACGTCGGCGCCGTTGCGCTGCTTGAGCAGGTCTTTGGAACGTACCACTCCGAGCTGGTCGAGCAGCTCGTCGTAGAAACTGATGATGTGACGGCTGACGTCGATGCCGAGGATCTCCAGCTCGGCCTCGACCATCTCCGACTCCGTCATCTCGGGCAGCTCCCCCGGCGGCAGGTGCTCGGTGAAGCCCAGCGGGAGCTGCACCGAGGGCGGGGCGGCCGCCCGGGCGGGGCGGGCGGGAGCATAGCGCTTGGAGGTGTGGGAGCCGGCCCGCACACCGCTCGACGAGGCCCGCTCCAGCGCGCCGACCTGGGCGATCAGGTCGCGCCGGGTCAGCTCGCCTGGCCGCCAGCGCGGCCCGCCCGGGTGCAGGTCGTGGAGCGCGTCCAGGCCGCCGACCTGGACGATCCGCTCGATCGTGGGCCGCGAGGGCCGGGCACGGTCCCAGAAGTCGGCCAGCGAGGTGTACGGCTGCCCGGCGACCATGCGCTCGACCTCCGCCTCGCTCACTCCCTTGATCGCCGAGAACGGCACCCGCAGCGCGTACCCCTTGCCGATCTCCCCGATCTCGAACTTCCGCCGCGCCGGAGGAGGCGAGCCCTCCAGCTGGGCGGGGCGCACCCGCACCTGTACGCGCGGCCCGAGCCGCTCCACCCGCCAGTCCTTGCCCGACTTGTTGATGTCGAGCTGCAGGATCTTGATCCCGCACTGCCTGGCCTCGTCGATGATGACGCGCGGAGGGTACATGCCGGGCTCGTGCGTGAGCACCCCGGCGAAGAACGCCGCCGCGTGGTGCCGCTTGAGCCAGGCCGACTGGTAGGTCGGCAGCGCGAAGGCCGCCGCGTGCGCCTTGCAGAACCCGAAGGCCCCGAACGCGTCCAGCACCTGCCAGGCCCGCTCCACGGCCGCGTCGGCGAAGCCGTTGGCCCTGGCCATGGGGACGAACGTCTTGCGCACCCGCTCCCGCCCCTCCGGCGTGTCGAGGGTGCGCCGCAGTTTCTCGGCGAACGACAGGTCGCGCCCGGTCATCTCCGCGATGATCTTCAGGACCTGCTCGTGGAACACCACGACGCCGTGCGTCTCCTTGAGCGCCTCCCGCAGCCGCTCGTGCGGATAGTACGGCTGCCGCCACCCGTGTCTGGCCTCCAGGTAGGGGGTGACCATGTCGGAGTTGACCGGCCCCGGCCGGAACAGCGAGATGTCCACGATCAGGTCGTGCAGCGTCCGCGGCTCCAGCTTGGCCACCAGCTCGCGCTGGCCGGGCGACTCGATCTGGAAGCAGCCGAGGGTGCGGGCGGCGCAGACCATGTCGTAGGTGTCCTGGTCGTCGTGCGGGACGTACTGGACGGCGGGATCGTCGCCGCGCTGCGTGTCCAGCTCGACCACGACGTCGTCCACGCGCTTGATCTCGCTCAGCGCGTACGCCAGCGCGGACTGCATCCGCACGCCCAGCACGTCGAGCTTGAGCAGCCCGGCCTCCTCCACGTCGTCCTTGTCGAACTGCGACATCGGGAACTCCAGCAGGCTGCGCTCCACCGGGGTCCGGTCCCGCAGCCCGGCGTTGCCGATCAGCACGCCGCACGGGTGCAGCGCGATGTGCCTGGGCAGGCCGTCGAGCTTCTCCGCCAGCCGGAACACCCGGTCCAGGCCGGCCTCGCCGAGCCGGCTTTCGCGCAGCTCGGGCAGGTCGCGCAGGGAGGCGGTGATCTGCCTGGCCCTGATGTGCGGGAACGCCTTGGCGATCGCGTCGATCTCGTGCGGCGGCAGGCCCATCGCGCCGGCGACGTCGCGGATGGCGCTGCGCGCCCGGTAGGTCTCCATCATGGACACGCAGGCCACGCGGGCCTCGCCGTACCGGTCGAAGATGGCCTTGTAGCAGTCGAGCCGGCGGGCGGACTCGACGTCCACGTCGATGTCGGGCAGCCCGATGCGGCCCTCGGACAGGAAGCGCTCCATGAGCAGGCCGTGCTCGAGCGGGTTGATCTCGCCGATGCCGATGAGGTAGTTGACCAGGCTGCCGGCGCCCGAGCCGCGGATGGCGCAGCGGATGCCCATCTCGCGGATCATGTCCGTGATGCCGGCCACGGCGATGAAATATCCGGACAGGCGCTTCTTCTCGATGATGGCCATCTCGTCCCGGAGCCGGCTCCTGGCGTCGTCGGAGCGGTCGAGCCCGCGCCTGATCAGCCCGTCCTCGACCCGGTGGCGCAGCAGCGGCACCGGGTCGCGGCCGATCTCCGGCAGGTGCAGGTTCGGCGGGTCGTTCTCCAGCGCGAGCAGGTCGAGCGGGTCCATCGAGCACGCCTCGGCCAGCCGCCTGGTGGTGAACAGCAGCCGCCCGGTCCGCTTCTGGTCCGCGCCGCAGACCTTGGCCGCCACCTGCCACATCTCCTTGGTGCTCTTGAGGTAGGCGTGCGAGGTGGTGCGCTCGAGGTGGCGCGGGTGCAGCGGGACGAGCTGGCGGGCCGCGTCGAGCACGTCGCCGACCTGGTGGTCGGCCGGGTCGAGGTAGCGCACCGCGTTGGTCAGCACGGCGGGCACGCCCATGGACTCGGCCAGCCCCAGCATGCGCACGGCCGTGGTCGCGTCGCGAAAGCCGTACTGGTCGACCAGCTCGATCACCACGCCGGGCACCGCGGCCTTCCACAGGCCCAGCAGCGTCCTGGCGTGCTCGTCGCGCCGCTCGGCCACCGCGCGGCCCACGTCGGACCGGGGGCCGAGCAGCACCACGAGCCCGTCGTCGGCGCCGAACCCGTGGTCGCCGCCCCGCCCACCATCGGAGCCCCCGGCCCACTCGCCGACCAGCTCCCTGGTCACCTTGGGCGCGCCGCGCTCCCCCGCGTAGTGGGCGGCCGTGACGAGGCGGCACAGGCGGGACCAGCCGCCGCCGCGGGCCAGCACGGTGACCCGGTCCTCGGCGTTCGGCCCGGTCTTGGGGCGGGGGCGAGGGATCCCCGGCACGGGGATGAACGCCGAGGCGGGGGTGTCGAGCGCCAGGTTCACGCCGAGGACCGGGGCGATCCCGGCCAGGGCGCACGTCTGGACGTGCTTGATCGCGCCGTAGAGGCCGTCGCGGTCGGTCAGCGCGAGGATGTCCATGCCGTGCTCGGCCGCCCGGCTCGCCAGCGCCTGCGGGAAGGCGGTGCCGTAGCGCATGGAGTAGGCGGAGCACACGTGGAGGTGCGGGAACGGGGGCGCCATCAGTCCCACGCCCTCAGCAGCAGCCAGCCGTTGCTGGCGGTGTCGTAACGCAGCTCGTACGAGCCGGCCTCGCGCCCCGGGCTGGCCTCCACCCGCCAGAACTGACGCTCACCGGGGTCGCCCTCGCCGGTCTTCCACCACTCGCGCGCGACCACCCAGTGGTCGAGGACACGGCGAACGAGATAGAGCCGATCGCGCCAGACGAACTGGGTCGGCTCCCCGTCCCTGGTCCACACCTCTATCGGATCGCCATAGAGTCTGCTCAAGACGCTTCTCCCCGCGGCTCTGGTCCTCCTGTTTGAGCCACCCGGGGGAAGGCGGGCGCTTATAAGTCGAACATATGTTCTCCGGGGCGCGAACGCAAGTCGATTGCCTGTCTCACAAGAGGGTTCGCGCCGATCGAGTTGCGGATGCTGAAGGCCACGCTGCCTGCACGGTAACGGTCGTCCGAGGTCTCCACCGGCCGGCCCTCGTGAGTGGTGGTGGTCCTGCGCTGGCGCAGGAGCGGGCTGCCGCGGCGCACGCCCAGCAGGCGGGCGTCCTGGACGCCGGCGGCGACCGCGTCGATGAGGTGCTCACCGTAGGCGAACACGAGCCCGATCGCGTCGTACAGCGCCTCGGTGACCGACTCGCAGTCGGCGGGGAGCCGCTCGACGGCGGGGGCCACCCACTCGGCGTACACCGTCCGCTCGACCAGGACCGGCTCGCCCTCGAGTGTGCGCAGGCGCAGCACCTCCAGCACCTCGCCGTCGCCCAGCCTGGCGGACTCGGCGGCGCTCGGCCGCCGGCGGCGCTGCTCGATCACCTGGCCGCCGAAGCGGTGGCCGCCCGCGCGCGCCCACTGCGCGAAGCTGTGCAGCTCGGCGAAGCTCTGGCTGCGCGCAGCGCCGAGCACGATGCGCCGGGCGCCCTGCCGGGAGCCGACCAGCCCCTCGGCGACCAGCACGGCCACCGCCTGCCGTACGGTGCCGCGCGCCGCGCCGTGGCGCTTGGCCAGCTCGGCCTCGCTCGGGAGCTGCGAACCGACCGGGTGCGCACCGGCGAGGATCTCCTCCCGCAGCTCATCGGCGATCAGTTCATAGCGCGCAACCATGGCCACCCTTCCCATTCACGAAAGAGCAACATTCATGCGACTTACTAGTGCTCGCTTGTTTGTACAAGTTCCTCTAGTTTCATTCCACACCCCCTGCACAGTGGAGGCGTCGTGTTCACCTCTCGCGCCCGCGCGGCCGGCGTTGCCGCGGTCCTTACCGTAGTCACCGCGGCGTGCGGCGCCGCTCCCGGCACCCAACAGACCACCCAGGCGTCGGAGGGCGGGGTGAACGCCGCCACGGCGACCTCCGCCGCCGACTTCGGCGGGTTCGACAAGCTCGTCGAGGCCGCGAAGAAGGAAGGCGCTCTCCACGTCATCGCCCTGCCGCCCGACTGGGCGAACTACGGCGAGATCATCCAGAAGTTCCAGGCCAAGTACGGCATCAAGATCGAGAGTGAGACCCCCGACGCGTCCAGCGCCGACGAGATCAACGCGGTCAAGACCCGCAAGGGCCAGGACCGTGCCCCCGACGTGCTCGACCTCGGCCAGTCGTTCGCGCTCAGCGGCGCGGCGGAGGGGCTGTTCGCGCCGTACAAGGTGCAGACGTTCGACAAGATCCCCGAGGGCCAGAAGGAGCCCACCGGGCTCTGGGTCAACGACTACGGCGGCTACGTGTCGATCGGCTGCGACGCCAAGAAGATCGACAACTGCCCGACCAGCTTCAAGGACCTGCTCAAGCCCGAGTACAAGGGCAAGGTCGCGCTCAACGGCAACCCGACCAAGTCCGGCTCGGCCTTCGCCGGCGTCTACGCGGCCTCCATCGCGAGCGGCGGCTCGTTCGACGACATCCAGCCCGGCATCGACTTCTTCAAGAAGCTGAAGGAGGCCGGCAACTACAACCCGGTCGAGACCACCCCGGCGACCATCGAGAACGGCGAGACCCCGATCAGCATCGACTGGGACTACAACAACGCCGCCTACGCGCCCCAGATGGCGGACAAGGGCATCGACTGGAAGGTCAACATCCCCTCCGACGGCAAGTACTTCCAGATGTACGCCCAGGCCATCAACAAGGACGCCCCGCACCCGGCGGCGGCCAGGCTGTGGCAGGAATACCTCTACAGCGCCGAGGGCCAGAACCTCTTCCTCAAGGGCTTCGCCCGGCCCGTGCTGCTGCCCGCGATGACCGCCGACGGCACCGTGGACAAGGCGCTGGCCGAGAAACTGCCCGTGGTGGAGGGCACTCCCACGTTCCCCACGACCGCGCAGGTCGACGCGGCCAAGGCCAAGCTGGCCAGCGGCTGGGACGCCGCGATCTCCGGATGAGCCGGTCCCGTTCGAGGGGCTGGCTCGGGGCGCTGCCCCTGCTGGCGTTCTTCGCGTTCGTCTTCGGCGTCCCCGCCATCGCAGTGGTGGCGGGGGCGTTCACGGCGCAGGGCCGGCCGAGCCTGGCCAACCTGTCGCAGAGCCTGCAGGGCGGCTACCTCACCGCCATGCTCGGCAGCGTCAAGCTGTCGGCAGTGGTCGCCCTGCTCGGCGCCGTGCTCGGCACGTTCCTCGCCCAGGCCGTCGTGACCTCGCGCTCCGCGCTGCTGCGCGAGGCCGTGCTGACGGCCTCCGGGGTGCTGGCCAACTTCGGCGGGGTGCCGCTGGCCTTCTTCTGGATCGCCACGCTCGGCAACTCCGGCCTGATCAGCGGCCTCATCGGGCTGCCCTCGGGCTCGCTCTACACGTTCTGGGGCCTGGTCATGGTCTATCTCTACTTCTCGATCCCGCTGATGGTGCTGGTCATGGCGCCGGCGCTGGACGGGCTGCGCCCGCAGTGGCGCGAGGCGGCCGCCGACAACGGCGCGACCACGTGGCACTACTGGCGCTTCGTCGCGCTGCCGGTGCTGGCGCCGGCCATGCTCGGCGGGGTGGTGCTGCTGTTCGGGAGTTCCTTCTCCGCGTACGCCACCGCGAACGCCATGGTCGGCACCGTCGTGCCGCTCATCACCCTGAAGATCGCCGCCGCGCTCACCGGCGACGTGCTGACCGGCTACGAGAACATCGCGCTGGCCCTCAGCCTCGACATGATCGTGGTCGCCGGCCTGGTGATGGCGATCTACCTGCCGCTGCAGAGGAGGACCTCGCGATGGCTGCACTGACCGGCCTGGAGACGGTGTCCGGCACGGACTCGCGGCCCCGGGTGTGGCGCGGGATCGTGTTCCTGCCGGCCGCGGCCTACTTCCTGATCCCGCTCGGCGCCTCGTTCTGGTACACGATCCACACGCCGGCGCGCGGGGTGTCGTTGTCGGCCTACGGCGAGCTGCTGACGGCCGAGGGCTTCGTGCGGTCGCTGCTGCTGTCGCTGGGGCTGGGGGCGGCCACGATCGCGCTGGTGCTGCTGCTGTCGCTGCCCGCGATGCTGGCCGTGCGGCTGTTCGCACCGCGGCTGCGGCCGGTGATGGAGGTGCTGTGCACGCTGCCGCTGGTGGTGCCGCCGATCACCTTCGTCGCCGGGCTCAGCACGTCGCTGCGCGTCGGGACCGACGTGCTGGCGCCGACCCCGTTCTGGGCCACGATCATCGCGGTGCAGGATCCGGGATTCCCCGTCGTGCTGGTGCTCGCGTACGTGGTGCTGGTGCTGCCGTTCGTGT
This sequence comes from Nonomuraea sp. SYSU D8015, assembly GCF_008065375.1. Lineage (GTDB taxonomy): Bacteria > Actinomycetota > Actinomycetes > Streptosporangiales > Streptosporangiaceae > Nonomuraea. The sequence continues at coordinate 331,903 of NZ_VJYI01000007.1, read as the reverse complement.
ACCGGTCGCTGGACGCGGGGCTGCGGACCATGGACGTGCGGACGCTGGTGGAGGCAGCGCGCAATCTGGGCGCCTCGTGGCCGTACGTGCTCTTCCGGGTCGTCGTGCCCAATCTGCGCTCGGCGCTGGCCAGCGCGTCGTTCCTGACGCTGGCCCTGGTGCTGGGCGAGTACACCGTGGCCAGCCTGCTCGGGTACGAGCCGTTCGCGGTGTGGATCGTGACCGTCTCCGGCTCCAGAGGGCAGCTGTCGGTCGCCGTCTCGATCCTCAGCCTGCTGCTCATCTGGCTGCTGCTGCTCGCCGTGTCCACCGTCTTCAGTAGGGAGAAGAGGAAATGACCGCATCGGTGGAGTTCCGGGCGCTGCGGCGGGTGTTCGGCAAGACGGTCGCGCTGGACGGCCTCGACCTGATCGTCGCGCCCGGCGAGTTCGTCGCCCTGCTCGGCCCCTCGGGCTGCGGCAAGACGACGGCGCTGCGGTGCGTGGCCGGGTTCGAGCGGCCGGACTCCGGCGCGGTGCTGGTGGACGGGAAGGACATCACGGACGTCCCGGCCAGCAAGCGGGACGCGGGCATGGTCTTCCAGTCCTACTCCCTCTTCCCGAACCTCAACGCCCGCGACAACGTCGCCTTCGGCCTGCGCGTACGCAAGGTGGCGGCCGCGGTGCGGCGGGCCAAGGCGGACGAGCTGCTCGAACTCGTCGGCCTTCCCCAGCACGCCGACCGCTACCCGCACCAGTTGTCCGGCGGCCAGCAGCAGCGCGTCGCCCTGGCCCGCGCACTCGCCCTGGAGCCGCGCGTCCTGCTGCTGGACGAGCCGCTGTCGGCGCTGGACGCGAAGGTACGCGTGGCGCTGCGCGAGGAGATCCGCCGCCTGCAGCTCTCCCTGGGCATCACCACCATCTTCGTCACCCACGACCAGGAGGAGGCCCTGTCGGTCGCCGACCGGGTGGCGGTGCTGCGCGACGGGCGGCTCGAGCAGGTGGGCGCGCCCGCCGAGATCTACGACCGGCCGGCCACGCCGTTCGTGGCGGAGTTCGTGGGCACCATGAACCACCTGGCCGGGGAGGTGTCCGGAGATCACGTGACCGTGCTCGGCCAGCTCCTTCCCGTGGACGGGGCGGTTCCGGCGGATCCGGCCGTGGACGTGCTCGTCCGCCCCGAGGCGGTGCAGGTCGTCCCGGAGGAGGACGGGGGCGCCGAGGTGCTCGCGGCGTCCTTCCGCGGCGCCTCCGTACGGCTCCGGCTCGCCGTCGCGGGCGGTGAGGTGCTCGCCGACGTGCCCGGCCACGAGGCGGCGCGGCTCGGCCCCGGGACGCGGGTGGGGGTCCGGCTGGTGGAGCGTCCCGTGCTGGTGGCCGCCCGCACGGTCACGGCGCCCACCCCCGTCGTGGCCGCCGATGCCGTCTGACCCCGTGGCCCCCGGGCCCGGCACTCCGCACCCCGGTCCGGGGCCCGGCCTGCCGCGCGCGGCACCTGGGCCCGACGCCGTGTTGCTGGACATGGACGGCACGCTGGTCGACACCGAGGGGCTGTGGTGGGAGGTCGCCGCCGCCGTCGCCGAGTCCCTCGGCCGCCGCCTGAGCCCGGCCGACGTGCCGCACGTACACGGACGGACGGTCGAGGACGTGGCCGCTTACCTGCTGCGGGAGGAGCCGCCCGGGCACCCGATGCCGGACGGTGCGGCCGGACGCGCGATCCCGGACGACACGGCCGGGCGGGCGTTCAGCCCGGTGGTGGACCGCCTGACCGACGCCTTCGCCGACCGCGTCGCGGCCGACGTGACGATCATGCCCGGAGCCCGTGAGCTCCTCACCGGGCTGGCCGCGGCCGCCATCCCGACGGCCCTCGTCAGCGCCTCCCCACGCCGCGTGATCGACCTGGTGCTTCCCCGGCTGGACCACCCGTTCGACCTGGTGATCGCGAACGAGGACACGGCGCGGGGCAAGCCGTCCCCGGACCCGTACCTGGAGGCGGCGCGGCGGCTGGGCACGGTGCCGGCGCGGTGCGTCGCCATCGAGGACAGCCCGGCGGGCGTCGCGGCAGCCACCGCCGCCGGATGCCGCGTGCTGCTCGCCGGGCCGTCCGGTCTGCCGTCGCTCGCCCGCGTCACTGCGGTGAGCGGGCGGTGTCGGTAAGCTTGCGCGGCGTGAACGGTGAAACCTCCCACATCGGGCGCTACAGGTTACTTAGCGTGCTGGGGCGAGGCGGCATGGGCACGGTCCATCTCGCCGAGGATCCCACCGGGCAGCGGGTCGCCGTCAAAGTGATCAACCCGGAGCTGACCCAGCACGAGCAGTTCCGCATGCGCTTTCGCAGGGAGGCCGACGCCGCCCGGCGGGTGCGCAGGTTCTGCACGGCCGCGGTGCTCGAGGCCGCGCTCGACGGCGACCAGCTCTACGTCGTCACCGAATATGTGCCCGGTCCGAACTTGGAGGAGGCCGTACGCCAGTCCGGCCCGCTGCACGGCTCCAGCCTGGACGCGCTGGCCGTCAGCGTGGCGACCGCGCTCACCGCCATCCACGGGGCCGGGGTCGTGCACAGGGACCTCAAGCCGTCCAACGTGCTGCTGTCCCCGGTCGGCCCGCGCGTGATCGACTTCGGCATCGCGCGGGCGCTCGACACGCTCGGCGGCGTCACCGGCACCGGCGAGCTGGTCGGCACGCCTCGATACATGGCGCCCGAGGTCCTGCGGGGCGACCCCGTCTCGCCGGCCTGCGACGTGTTCTCGTGGGGATGCCTGATCGCCTTCGCCGCCAGCGGGCAGGCCCCGTTCGGCGGCGACACGCTGCCGTCGATCGTCTACCAGGTGCTCAACACCGAACCCCGGCTCGACGCCGTCGAGCCGGGCCTGCGCGAGCTGGTCGGGGCCGCGCTGCGGAAGGACCCGGCCCAGCGGCCCACGGCGCAGCAGCTGCTCGACCACCTCGTCGGCCGGTCCGCCGCCCCCGAGCAGGCGGCCCACACCGTGCAGGTGGCCTGGCAGCACGCCACCACCCCGTACACCGCGGTCGAGCCGCCGAAGAAGAGCAAGCCGGGCCGCGGCAGGTTGTACGGGATCCTCGCGGGCGCCGCCGCGCTCGTCGTGGGGGCGAGCGTGGCCGCCTGGAGCGTGCTCGGCCCGAGCGGGCCGCCCGACCTGGGCGTGCTCTACGCGGAGGACTTCACGCAGACCTCCGGGGGCTGGACCGGCACGTACGACCCCGAAGCGTCCAGCAGCTACGGCTACCGCACGGACGGCACGTACGGGCTGGACGTGGAGGAGGGCTCCGAGGAGCGGTGGGCGAAGGCGCCCATCCCGTTCCTGGTCGCCACGCCGACGAACACCCCCGACCCCTCGGCCACGCCCACCCCGATGCTGCCCTCGACGGTCGTCATCGGTGTCACCGCCGACGTCAAGAAGTCGTCGGGCACCGGCGAATACGGCGTCTACTGCCACAACGTGGACGACGACGACACCTACTACGAGTTCGGGCTGGACACGACGGGGAAGGCCAGGATCCGGCGCATCGTCGACGGGGCGGGCGGCACGCTGGCCCAGCCGGTCAAGGTCGAAGGGCTGCCCGGCAAGCCGGCCCGGATCGTGGCCGCGTGCGAGCAGCTCGGGTCCGCGGTACGGCTGACGCTATGGGTCAACGACCGGCAGATCCACCAGGTGGACGACCCGAACGGCATCGGGAACGGGTATGTCGGCCTGTTCGCGCGTACGCCGAAGGGCAGCGACTCGGTGCTGAAGACGACGTTCGACGACTTCGAGCTGCGCGGCGAGAAAGAGGACTCCTGACCGCTTCGAGCGGCGCCGGACGAGGGAGCCCTGAGCGCTTCCGGCGGCGCGGGACCGGAAGTCCTGAGCGTCAGAGGACCCCGGCGCGGGCCGCGGCCAGGGCGGCGTCGGCGGCCCGGTCGGCGTCCTGCTCGCTCACCGGCTCGTGCGCGACGAACAGCCGGTAGTAGACCGGCGCCACCGCGACCCTGATCACCTCCCTGACGTCGACGACGTCGGGCAGCTCGCCGCGCGCGACCGCCCGCCGCACGACCTCGGCCGACTGCTCGTGCCTGGCCACGAAGAACTCGTGCAGCGCCCGCGCGGCCTCCGGGCTCTGCATGGCCGCCGCCACGAACGCCGACGACACCGGGCCCAGCTCCGGGTCGGCGAACCCGGAGCGGACGAGCTGGACGACGCCCCGCAGATCGCCCTGAACGGTGCCGGTGTCGGGGATGGGCCACGGCTCTTCCTTGGCCAGCTCCAACGCGTCGGAGATCAGCCCCTCCACGCTCCCCCACCGCCGGTAGACGGTCGTCTTGTGCACCCCCGACCGCTCGGCGACCCGCTCGACCGTCAGCTGTGCGTACCCGTGCTCGGCCAGCTCGGCGAGCGTGGCCTGCCGCACGGCGTCGCGAACCCGCGCGCTCCGCCCTCCCGGACGCTTGCTGCTTCCCGCTTCCAAAAACAACTCCAGTTGCGTTTGCTTTCCACCTGTGGCAGGCTAAAGCTACACCAGTTGCGATTGGAGCTCCATCCTGATTCATCTCCGATGTGTTTCCAAGGCCTACGGAGAGCGTGCGGTCCTCACGGGCGTGACCATGTCCGTGAAGCCCGGCGAGCGCGCGGGCATCGTGGGCGAGAACGGCTCAGGCAAGTCCACGCTGCTCCGGCTGCTGGCCGGGGTCGAGCGGCCCGACGACGGCGAGATCACCGTTCCGGACGACGCCGGCTACCTCGGGCAGACCCTCGGCCTGCCGCCCTCCGACACGGTCCAGCAGGCCGTCGATGCCGCGCTCGCCGACCTGCGCGCCATGGAGCGCAGGATGCGCGAGCTGGAGTCGGCGCTCACCGACGACGTCATGGACGAATACGGCGAGCTGCTCACGGCCTACGAGTCCCGGGGCGGCTACGAGGCCGACGCCCGCGTGGACAAGGCGTTCCACGGCCTCGGCCTGGCCCATGTCGGCCGCGACCGGGTCCTGTCGAGCCTCTCGGGCGGTGAGCAGGCCCGGCTCGGCCTGGCGTGCGTGCTCGCCGCCGCTCCTCGGGTCCTGCTGCTCGACGAGCCGACCAACCACCTCGACGAGTCGGCGCTGACCTGGCTGGAAGACCGGCTGCGCGAGCACCGGGGCACCGTGGTCGTGGTGTCGCACGACCGGGTCTTCCTCGACCGGGTCGCCACGGCCGTGCTGGAGGTCGAGGACGGCGCCGTCACCCGCTTCGGCGGCGGCTACACGGGCTTCCTGGCCGCCAAGGCGGCGGCGCGGGCCCGTTGGGAGCAGTCCTACGCGGCCTGGTGCGAAGAGGTGCGGCAGGTGCGCGAGCACGCCGCCACCACCGCCCACCGCGTCGCCCCCGGGCGGGCGATGCGCGACAACAACAAGATGGCCTACGACCGCAACGCGGGGCGGGTGCAGAGCTCGGTGGCCAGCCGCGTCCGCAACGCCCACGAGCGGCTGCGCAGACTGCTGGACGACCCGGTACCCCGCCCACCCGACCCTCTCCGCTTCCACGGCACGTTCGACTCCGGTGACACGGCCGCTCAAGTGCCCGGCATTCCATCAGGTCACCCGGGCAGCGGGCCCCGTCACCCCGTCCCCTTCCGCACCGAAGCGGAAGCGAGCGAGGAGCACGGCCATGGAGCCGAGCCACGCCACACTCCCAGCCGCAGAGCCGAGCCACACCATCGGCTCGGCGCGCCGGACCGGCCGACGCGGGGACATGGGCCCGAGCGCGTCGACGGCTGCACGCGCGGGCCGACGAGCAGGGAAGCAGGCACGCCGACGAGCGCCCCGGCGCGCGCGGACGTGGGCGAACCCGCGGATGCCCGGACACGGGCCGACGCGGGCATACCCACAGGCGCCCGGACACGCGCGGCCCTGGACCAGCCCGCGGGCACCCGGGCGGGCGCCCCGGGCTGGCCGGCGGCCTCCCGTGAGCTGCGCGCATCGGGCGCGTCGGTCGGGGCGCGGACGCTCGTCTCGTTGCGTGACGTCCGCGTCGGTGACCGGCTGCGCGTCGAGTCGTTGACGATCGCGGCAGGCGACCGGCTGCTGGTGCGCGGCGCCAACGGCGCGGGGAAGTCGACGCTCCTGCAGACCATCGCCGAGCACGCCGGCCCCCACGTCAAGGTCGGTTACCTGCCGCAGGAGGTGACGTTCGACCCGGACCTGAGCGTCCTGGCCGCCTACGGGCACGGCTATCCGGACGAGCACAGGCAGGCCCTCCTGCGCACCGGGCTGTTCAGGGCCCACACGCTCGGCCAGAAGGTGGGCGAGCTGTCGGTCGGCCAGCGGCGCAGGCTGGCGCTGGCCAGGGTGCTGGCGGGCGAGCACGACCTGCTGCTGCTCGACGAGCCGACCAACCACCTGTCGCCGCTCCTGGCCGAGGAGCTGGAGCAGGCGCTTGACCACTACCGCGGCGCGCTCGTCGTGGTTTCGCACGACCGCGCGCTCACGCGGCGCTTCCAAGGCGGACAACTGCACCTCGCGGGGGGACACATATGTTGACCATGATCGACGCGGGCGCGCCGTACGGCATCGCCACCGGGACGGACGGCGCCCTCTGGTTCACGCTCGTCCACGAGGGGCGGATCGGCAGGCTGATGCCCGGCCACGAGCCGGCGATCCATCAGCTCGACCCGTCCGACGGGCAGCCGAGCGTGATCACGCCCGGGCCCGACGCCGCCATGTGGTTCACCGAGGGCAGGAGCGGGCGGGTCTGCCGCATCACCGCCGACGGGCAGGTGATCGCCTACAGGGCGGACTCGCCGTACGGGATCGTCGCCGGGCCGGACGGGGCCATGTGGTTCACACAGATGCAGGCCGGGAGGATCGGGCGCATCGGGGCGGATGGGGTGGTGACGGAGTTCGAGGTGCCGGTGGAGGGAGGCGGCATGCCTGCCTTCATCACGGCGGGGCCGGACGAGGCCCTGTGGTTCACCCTGAACCAGGGCAACGCCCTCGGGCGGGTCTCGCCGGCGGGCGAGATGGTCGTGCATCCGCTCCCGACGCAGGGGGCCGCGCCGGTGGGCATCACGTCCGGGCCGGACGGGGCGTTGTGGTTCGTCGAGATCGGCGCAGGTCAGATCGGGCGGATCACGGTGTCGGGGAAGATCGATGAGTTTCCGCTGCCCGACAGGGGCTGCCGGCCGCATGCGATCACCACGGGTCCCGACGGCGCGCTCTGGTTCACGGAGTGGGCCGCCGACCGCGTAGGCCGGATCACGACCGACGGGGTCATCGAAGAGCACCCGCTCCCCGGCCTGCCGACGCAATCGGCGGCAGGTCAGGCGCGCAAGGCCGAGCCCCATGGGCTGACGGTCGGGCCCGACGGGGCGATCTGGGTGGCGCTGGAGGCCGGCGCCCTCGCCCGCCTCCCCGGCTCCCCCTCCCCCGGCCTCTCGGCGGGCAACGCCTGACGACAGTTCGACCGGCGACACCTGCCCACCCGGACCGCCACCACCCGGCGCCGGTCGACGGCAGCGCTGGGGACCGCTCGGCGACTGGCGTTCGGGGCTGGCAGGTGGGCAACGCCGGGGCGCTCGACTGGGCAGTGCTCGGGCCGGACGTTGCCGGTACCCCGGGTGGCGACGACCGGCGCGGGCGGAGTTGACTTAGGGCATGCATGCCATCACCATCTCCGCCCACGGCGGTCCAGAGGTTCTTGAATACGCCGAGCGTCCCGACCCGGTGCCCGGTGACGGCGAGGTCGTGATCGACGTCGCCGCCAGCGGCGTCAACTTCATCGACATCTATCACCGCTCCGGCGCGTACCCGCTCCAGCTCCCGGCCGTCATCGGCTCCGAGGGCGCCGGCACCGTCTCCGCCGTCGGGGCGGGGGTGCGGGACGTGGCCGTGGGCGACACCGTGGCGTGGGCCAGCGTGATGGGCAGCTACGCCGAGAAGGCCGTGGTCCCGGCCGATCGCGTGGTGCCGGTTCCCGACGGTGTGTCCGCCGAGGTGGCGGCCGCGGCGATGCTCCAGGGCATGACGGCCCACTACCTGACCCACTCGACCCACGAGGTCAAGCAGGGGGATCAGGTCCTCATCCACGCGGGTGCGGGCGGCATGGGGCAACTGCTGATCCAGCTCGCCAAGCTCAGGGGCGCCAAGGTGTACACGACGGTCTCCACCGGCGAGAAGGAGAAGCTGGCGCGGGAGGCGGGCGCGGACGAGGTGTTCCGGTACGACAACTTCGCCGAGGCGCTGCGCGGCAAGATCGACGTCGTGTACGACGGCGTCGGGAGGACCACGTTCGACGGCGGCCTGGAGGCGCTGCGCCCCCGCGGCCTCATGGCCCTGTACGGCGCCGCCAGCGGCCCCGTCCCGCCCCTCGACCCCCAGACGCTCAACAAGCAGGGCTCGCTCTTCCTCACCAGGCCCACGCTCGGCCACTACATCGCCGACCGCGCGGAGCTGCTCCAGCGCGCGTCCGACCTGTTCGGCTGGATCAGCGAGGGACGGCTGGCGATCACGATCTCGCACCGCTACCCGCTGGCCGACGCGCGGCAGGCGCACGAGGATCTGGCGGGCCGCCGGACGACCGGGAAGCTACTCCTCATACCGTGACCTCCATGGACATGAGCATCGCGGCATCGGTCTGGTCGTTCGCCGCCGTGGTGGCCCTGCTGACGGTGACGCCCGGCCTGGACACCGCCCTCGTCCTGCGGACGTCGCTCATGGCCGGCAGGCGGCCGGCCTGGGGCGTGACGCTGGGCATCCAGCTCGGCACGCTGATCTGGGGCGTGCTCACCGCGGCGGGGCTGTCGGCGCTGCTGGCGGCCTCGCGGCCGGCGTACGAGGTGCTGCGCTGGGCGGGGGTGGCGTACCTGGTGTCGATGGGGTTGCGCATGATCCTCTCCAGGCGGCACGACCTGCCCGAGCTGGAGCGGCAGGAGGTCGGGTTCTGGAGGGGGTTCGGCCGCGGGCTGACGACCAACCTGCTCAATCCCAAGGTCGGGGCGTTCTACGTGGCCATGTTGCCGCAGTTCATCCCGGACGAGGCGCCGCACGCGGTGATGGGGTTGCTGCTGGCCGGCGTGCACGTGGCCGAGGGGCTGGTGTGGAGTGCCGCGCTGATCGGGTTCGCGTCGCTGATGAGCGGGTTCCTGCGGTCGCCGGCGGTGCGGCGGCTGCTCGACCGGCTGACGGGCGTGGTGATCATAGGGTTCGGCGTGCGGCTCGCGACCAGCGACTGAGCTCCCGCTGGAGGCGGGCGGCGCTAGGCCGGCCGCACGAACCGCTCCGGCGGTATCACAGCGATCGGCACGAGCTCCACCAGGAACTCCGGCAGGACCAGCCCGGGCACCTGGATCAGCACGCTGGCCGGGGCCGAGCCCGGCGAGAAATGCCGCGACCGCACCCGCTGGATCCCGGGCAGGTCCTCGCGGCGCAGGAAGTAGATCGTCATCGAGACGATGTCGTCCAGCCGGCCGCCGACGGCGGCGAGGATCAGGCGGACGTTGTCGATGCTCTTCTCCATCTGCGCCTCGATGTCACCCGCCCCGACCACCTCGCCGTGCTCGTCCCAGGCGACCTGCCCGGTGATGTGGACGACCTCTCCCGGGCCCTGGATGACGCCCTGCGAGAACGCCCGCCCGTTCGGCGCCCACACCCCGGAAGGATTGAAGCCATCTGCCATGTGACTCCTCGTGTTGATGTGACGTGTTCGGGACCGCACCTCCGATTCTCCAGGCCGGGACGGCGAACTGCACGATTTTGCGGTCATGGTCCAGATCGTCGCGCTCGCCGTGTTCTCCGTCAGCGGACGAGGCGGCGACGAGCGGGCCGCTTTGCTTCGGGGGCGTGGCAACGAGAGGGTGGGTGACGTGGAGACCGCGTTCGTGCTCGGTGGCGGAGGCGTGCTCGGCGCGCACGAAGTCGGCATGCTGCAGGCGCTCGACGAGGCCGGCATCAGGCCCGACCTGGTGGTGGGCACGTCGGTCGGAGCGCTCAACGGGGCGGTGATCGCCGCCGCGCCGGACGAGGCCGTCGCCCGGCTGACCGGTTTGTGGCGTTCCGACATCGTGCGTACGGCGTTCGCCGGCTCCTGGGTGGCGCGCCTGTCGACGCTGGCCAGGACCGGCACCCACCTGCACCCGATCGGCCCGCTCGGAGAGGTGCTGGGCGCGACGGTGGGGGTGTCGACCATCGACGAGCTCGAGGTGCCGTTCCAGTGCGTTGCGGCCTCGGTGGAGCGGGCGGCGGCGCACTGGTTCACGAGCGGGCCGCTGGTCGAGGCCGTGCTGGCGTCGTGCGCGGTGCCCGGGCTGCTGCCGCCCGTCGTGATCGGCGGCGAGCACTTCTACGACGGCGGTCTCGTCCACAGCATCCCCGTCGGCCGGGCCGTCCAGCTCGGCGCCAAGCGCGTGTACGTCCTGCACGTCGGCCGGATCGAGCGGCCGCTGACGCCGCCCAGGCGGTTCTGGGAGGTGGGGATGGTGGCGTTCGAGATCGCCCGCCGGCACCGGTTCGCCGAGGACATGACGAGCCTGCCGCCGGGAGTGGAGGTGCACGTGCTGCCCGCGGGGGTGACGCAGCCGCTCTCGCCGCTGCGCTATCGCGACCTGTCGCAGATCTCGGCCTACATCGAGCGTGCCTACAAGGCGTCTTCCCGCTATCTGAGCCAGAGTGGAGGATGAGGGAAGACCGTCAAGGGAGGCCGCGTTGCTCCCTCCTCGCATCCTGCGCAGGCTCGTCCTGGCTCCACTGGTCATCGTGGTGACCGTGTTCATGCTGGTGACGCTGCCGTTCTGGCTCGTCGTCACCGCGGCGGCCTCGCTACGCCTTCCGCCGCCGCAGCGCAGGGGTCCCCGGTTCGTGTGGTTCGGGATGGCGTGGCTGACGCTGGAGTCGGCGGTCCTGATCGCGTGCCTGTGGCTGTGGGTGGCGGGCGGCGCCCGCCGGCAGGAGCGGCACTACGACCTCATCAGGTGGTTCCTGTCCAAGGTGTACGCGGCCGCGGTGCGGATCTTCCGGCTGACCGTGACCGTCGAGGAGCCGGAGGCGACCGCTGAGGAGCAGGCCGCCCGGCTGACGAGGCCCATCGTCGTGTTGTCCCGGCACGCGGGTCCGGGCGACTCCTTCCTGTTGATCTACCACCTCCTGGCGTCGTACGGGCGGCGGCCGCGCATCGTCATGAAGGCGGCGCTCCAGTACGACCCCTCGCTGGACGTGATCATCAACCGGCTGCCGAACGCGTTCGTGCCGCGTAAGCACGGGCAGACGCGTGTCATCGAGGAGATCCAGCGGCTGGCCGCCACGATGGACGACCAGGACGCCCTGGTGATCTTCCCGGAGGGCGGCAACTTCACCCCGCGCCGCCGCCGGCTGGCGATCCGGCGGCTGGAGGAGAAAGGGCTGGCCGAGGAGGCGGAGCGGGCCCGCGGCATGGATCACCTGCTGCCGCCCCGCCCGAACGGGGCCATCGCCGCCATCGAGTCGTGCCCGTCGGCGGACGTCATCTTCGTCGCGCACACCGGCCTCGACGACCTGGTCACCCTGGGGGACGTCTGGCGCAAGCTGCCCTACAGCGCGCGCATCACCGCCAAGTGGTGGCGAGTGCCCGCCGACGAGGTGCCGAGGACGCGCGAGGAGCGCATCCGCTGGCTGTACGACCACTGGGAGCGCATCGACTCCTGGATCAGCGCCCAACCGCGCCCGGTGGAAGAACCGGGACCTCCGGCGGGCCTTGCTGGATGAGGCGCAGCAGCGCGTCCGTGTCGAGGTGCCGTTCGACGAGGTCGCCGAGGGCGTCCAGCCGCTCCTCCCTCAGCATGGCGAAGTCGGTGTCCGGGGCCGGCACGAAGTCGCGCCCGGCGCGCTCGGCCACGTCGGCCAGGAACGCGCGGCGGAAGGCGTCGTTCTCCATGGCGCCGTGCCAGGTGGTGCCCCACACGTCGCCGACCCTGCACCCGTCGAGGAACGGCTCGCCACCCTCGACCGTGGCCCGCCCGTGGTGGATCTCGTAGGCGCGCACCGGATGACCGTACGCCGTGCCCTCCGGCCGGGCCAGCCGCTTCTCCGGCGCGAACTCGACGCGCACCGGCAGCATCCCCAACCCTTCGACCTTCCCCTGACCTGACTCGACGTCGTCGACGATCTCCCGGCCGAGCATCTGGAAGCCGCCGCAGACGCCCAGCACCGGCCCCTTCCGCTCGGCGATGGCCGCGGCCAGCCCTGTGGTGCGCAGCCAGGCGAGGTCGCTGACCGTGGCGCGGGAGCCCGGGAGCACCACGAGGTCGGCGTCGTCGAGCTCGGCCGGGCCGGTGACGAACCGCACCACGACCCCCGGCTCGGCGGCCAGCGCGTCCAGGTCGGTGAAGTTGGAGATCCGCGGCAGCCGGACGACCGCCACGCGCAGCGTCTGCCTGCCGTGCGGGGGGCGGGCGGCGACCCGGCGGCCGTCCAGGGCCAGGGAGTCCTCGACGTCCAGCCAGAGCCCGTCGAGCCAGGGCAGCACGCCGTAGACCGCGCGGCCGGTCAGCCTGCGCAGCATGTCGAGACCGGGCTCGAGTAACTCCTTGGCGCCCCTGAACTTGTTGACGACAAATCCAGAAATGTGGGATTGGTCGTCGGCGTCCAGGAGGCCCACCGTGCCGTAGAACGCGGCGAACACCCCTCCCCGGTCGATGTCGCCGACCACGATGACCGGCAGGTTCGCGGCCCTGGCCAGGCCCATGTTCGCGATGTCGCCGCGGCGCAGGTTGATCTCCGCCGGGCTGCCCGCGCCCTCGCACACCACCACGTCGTACTGCGCGCGGAGCCTGGCCAGCGCCTCCAGCGCCGCCGTCCGCAGGAGGTCCCTGAGGTCGCCGTACTCCATGGCGTCCACGTCGGCCACCGGCCGGCCCATGAGGACGACCTGGCTGCGGCGGTCGCTGCCGGGCTTGAGCAGGATCGGGTTCATGTCGGCGACCGGCTCCAGGCCGGCGGCCTGCGCCTGCATCGCCTGGGCCCGGCCGATCTCGGCGCCTTCGGCGGTGACGTACGAGTTCAGCGACATGTTCTGCGCCTTGAAGGGCGCGACGCGGACGCCCTGACGGACCAGCCAGCGGCAGATGCCCGCGGTGACCACGCTCTTGCCCGCGTCCGACGTCGTGCCCGCGACCAGCAAACCCCCGGTGACCATGGGATCACCGTACAGGCGGCCGGTCACGCCCGGGCCAGGGTCTCCGGCGCGACCGGCCGAGCCGCGTCTGCCCTGAGCCCTTTGCAGCCGTGTGCAGCCTATTCGCCGTGCTGCTGCCCGTGGCCGGGAGGGGTCTGGCCGGAGTACCCAGGAGGAGGCTGGCCGGGAGGAGGCTGGCCGGGCTTCCCGGAAGGGGTCTGGCCGGGAGGAGGCCGGCCGGGGCGCCACGTCTCCCCGCCCGGGGGCGTGCTCCGCCCGCCGCCGTAGCGGCGCTGGATCGTGTCGGCGCCCTTCTCGATGTGCTCGTCGTACTTGTGGCCGGTCCGCTCCTTCGCGTACCGATCGGCCTTGTCGATCAGCTGGTCGGCCTGCTTGGAGTGCCCTCTCGCCAGGTTCTCGGCCTTCTTCAGCCATTCCCCTATGCGGCTCATCAACTTCTCCCCATTCATCAGGCTTACCGCTGCTCCCTACCCCCATGGCCGAAGCAATCACCGGGGCCGGGCGTTCAGCAGGTCGAGTGGAACAGCCCGCCCACGGCGGCCGTCTTCGCCAGCGCGTTGTAGCGGTCGACCGCGGCCGTCGTCTCCTCGACGTACACCTCGACGCCCCGCTCCTTCAGCAGTTCCAGCGTCTCGGGACAGGTCTGGAGCACCAGCTGCATGCCGCGGGACAGGACCACGACCCGGCAGCCCCGGTCGAGGAGCTCTTGTACGTCGGCGGGCTGGATGCCGGGCGAGTGCCGGGTTCCGGTCTCGCTCCAGTCCCAGGGACGGCCGCCACCCGGATAGAGCTTGAAGTCCTTGCCCTCGCCGACGCCCTCGACGACCATGCGGCCCCAGGAGATGTGCGTGATCAGCGGGCTTCGCTCATCCATACAACGAGCCTACGTGCTCGCCGAACCGTTGATTTGCTCGAAGAACTCCTCAACGGCATCCATGGCTGCTGGCTCATGCATGAGGAGTGGAGCATGCGGTCGGTGCACTCGGCGCGCACCATCGTGGACCTGCTGAGCGGTCCACGCGCCGGTCGGGTGGCAGGTCACACCCACTTCACCACGAGCACTGGATAGCTGGACCTACAGCATGTTCCTGATCGGCCCCGGCATATCCGGAACAGGCTGCTCGAGCAGCTCGTCCACGTCCGCGTGGGTCAGGAGACGGGTCTCCAGGAGAGCCGCGAAGCAGTTGCGCCAGTCCTGCCGAGCCTCGGCGTGCCGTCCCAGGGCGTGCAGGGTCTGACCGGACCACCAGGCGGTCACGGCGTAGCCGATGCGGTATCCGGCTTCGCGCATGAGCGCCAGCGCCACCTGGTAGGTGTCGGCCGCCTCGGCGAGACGTCCGGCATGCATGTAGGCGCGGGCCAGGGTCTCGCGGGACACCCCCTCCCCATACAGGATGCCGCTCCACTCCACGATGGCCGCCCTCGCCTGCGCTATGGCCTCCTCGAACCGGCCCTGCCGGTAGAGCACGTGCACGCGGTTGTTGAGGATGGCGCCTCGCGCGTAGCGGTCGTCCGTCTCCTCGGCGATGTCCAGGGCCCGAGCCAGGTTGGCGACGGCGAGGTCGAGCCGCCCGAGCATGGTGTAGACGACGCCGAGTTTGTTCAAGGACCCCATCCTCCGGTGCGGCAGGGCGGTCTTGTCCCAGCACGCCACTGCCCGTTCCAGGTGGTCGATCGCCTGTTCGTAGCGTCCCTGGTCGCGGTAGACCCAGCCCAGGTAGCTCTCCTCCTGCGCCTGGCCGGCCCAGTCTCCGCACCGCGCGGCCACCTCGGCCGCGTTCCGGTGGACGTCGGCCAGGTGCGTGACCCACCCTCGGTAGTTGAACGGCCAGTGCAGCCCGATCGCCAGTCCTATGGCGGTGTCCGGATCGGCGGTCTCGGCCGCCTGGCGGGCCGCGGCCAGGAGGTTGTCACGCTCGGCCTCGGTCCATTCGCTGGCCTCCCGTGCGCTGGCGAGCGCGAGACCGGGCTGCTCCGCCTCGTACGCGGGCTCCTGGATCTGGACGTGCACGAGCCGGGTGGCGGTGTTGACCGTGGCCAGGTAATGGTGGAGCCCGCGGCGGAGAGCGCGCGCGCGTTCGGGCTCTGACAGCTCGCGGGTGGCCTGTTCCCTGGCGTACAGGCGGATGAGGTCGTGGAAGCGGTACCGGCCGTGCCCCGCGGCCTCCAGGAGCCGGGCGCCGCGGAGCCGTTCGAGGGCCGCCTCCGCCCGTGCCTCGGGCCAGTCGGCCAGATCGGCCGTCGCGGCCGGGGTGTGGGTCGGCGTGTCGAGCAAACCGAGCAGCGGGAGGAGGTAAGCGGCATCGTGGCCGCTGGGCTCCTCGCGCAGGTGCCGGTGGCTGACCGCGATGCTGGCGCGTACGGCCAGGTCGGCGTATTGCAGGGTGTCCAGGCGCCGGGCCGCGTCGGCGAGGCGGTCGGCGAGGCCGGCCAACTGCCAGTCGGGCCGCGCGGCGAGGCGGGCGCCGGCGATCCGGATGGCCAGAGGGAAGCCACTGCACAGCTCGACGATCTTCGCGGCGGCCTCCGGCTCGCGCTGGATGCGGCCTGGGCCCGCGATCCTGGCGAGCAGTGTGACGGCATCGCTGTCGGCGAGCCCGGCCAGATGCAGGTGGCGGGCGTTGTCGAGCGTGGCCAGGGCATCGCGGCTGGTGATGACGGTCCGGCAGCCCGCGCCCGCCGGGATGAGCGGCCGCACTTGGTGGGCGTCGAGCGCGTTGTCGAGGATGACGAGCAGGTTGCTCGCCGCGGTGAGCGACCGGTAGCGGGCCATCGCCCCTTCGAGGTCAGCCGGTACGGCGGAGCCGTCCAGCCCCAGCGAACGTAGTAGGTGGCCCAGAGCGTCGAGTACCGGCAGCGGCTGCACTCCTGGGGTCGCGCCGTTCAGGTTGACGTAGATGACGCCGTCGTGGAACCGTCCGGCCATCGCGTGCGCGACGTGGACGGCGAGCGCCGACTTGCCGACGCCGCCGGGCCCGTTGACCACGGCCACACTCGCACTCGCCACCGCTTCCCGCAGCCAGCCCACCTCCTCGTGCCGGGCGGTGAACGACCGGGTATCGGCGGGCAGCTCGGCAGGGACGATCGTGCTGGACTGCGCCGGAGTGGTGAGGTCGAGCACGGGATCTCTGGTGAGGATGGCATGTTGCAGCCGGCGCAGCCGCGTGCCCGGCTCGATGCCGAGCTCCTTCATCATGAGGGTGCGGCTCTCCTGGTAGACCGCGAGCGCTTCGGACGGCCTTGCCGCGCGGTAGAGCGCCAGCATCAGCTGGGCGCGCGGGCCCTCCCGCAGGGGGTGGGCCTGGATGTGCGGGATGAGGTCGATCACCGCCGTGTGGTGATCCCCCGCGGCCAGGCGCAGGTCAATGTGATCCTCAAAGACGGCCAGGCGCTCTTCCTCCAGGCGGCTGGACTCGATCTGCGCCCATGCGTCGACCAGCTCAGTCAGGGCGCGTCCCCGCCACAGGGCCAGCGCCCGCCGGAACAGCCCGTCGGCCGTACCCGGCTCGCGGCGCTCGCGCGCCATCCGCGCCTGGCCGGCCAGCAGCGTGAAGCTGTGCGCGTCGATCTGGTCGCGGGGCACATCCAGCAGATAGCCGCTGGGCACGGTCGCGATGATCTCGGGGCCGAGTACGTTACGCAGCTTCGACACCACGATGTGGAGCTGCTTGCCGGCCGTGGCCGTCGAGGTCTGCCCCCAGACGTCGGCGACGAGCTGCCGTGCGGTGACGGGCCGACCGGCGTCCAGCGCCAGCCGCGTCAGAACGGCGACACGGCGACGTCCCACCAGCCGTACCGGTTGCCCGCCCGCCTTGATCTCCCAGGGCCCGAGATACCCGATCTCCAGTGTCATCAAGGAGAGAAGCGTACAAGCGGGCGGTATATCGCCGGTATGTTCTCAAAGTGCTTGATCGGCTCTGACGGCAGGGGAACTACCTGGGCCAGGATCAGGTCCGCCTCCTCCCCGGTGAGGTGGTGGACGTCGCCCAGGGAGACGGCGTTCCATCCGTCATCGCCGCGAACAAGACCGGCCAACTCGTTACAATGCCGACTCCGTTGAAGGAGGAAATACGCTCCTCATGCCGCTGGAGATCAGATTCCTCGGTTCGTGGCAGGTCCTGGCCGGTGACGAACCGGTCCGGCTCGCCGGGCAACGACGAATCGGCGTGCTGGCCAGACTCGCCCTGGACGCGGGGCAGACCGTACACGCCGAGCGGATCCTCACCGACATCTGGGCAGACAGCTCCGCGGCGACCGCGGCCAAACAACTCCACATCGTGGTCTCCAAACTCCGCGAAACCCTCGAACCCCACAC
The DNA here is from genome assembly GCF_008065375.1 of Nonomuraea sp. SYSU D8015. Taxonomy (GTDB): domain Bacteria; phylum Actinomycetota; class Actinomycetes; order Streptosporangiales; family Streptosporangiaceae; genus Nonomuraea. The sequence continues at coordinate 314,474 of NZ_VJYI01000007.1, read as the reverse complement.
CATCGAAGAGATCATCCAGACCGTGCCCGGCGGCTACCGGCTCGCGCTCCAACCCGACCACATCGACGCCCACCTGTTCACCCGCCTGGCCAAACGCGCCCGCACCGCCCAGGCGCAGGGGGCCGGGGCCAGTGCGGACACGCTGTTCCGCACAGCCCTGCAGTTGTGGCGAGGCGAACCACTGGCCGAACTGACCGCCCCCTGGGCACGGATCGAAGCCACCCGCCTGGAAGAGGAACACCTCACCGTCCTGGAAGACCACGCCGACCTCCGCCTCGCCGCCGGCGACCACCACGCGGTGGCCGCCGACCTGGCCGCACACGTGCGGGCCCACCCCCTACGCGAACGCCCCGCCGCCCAGCTCATGCTCGCCCTGCACCGCGCCGGCCGCCCATCCGAAGCGCTCGCCGTCTACCAGAACACCCGCAAGATCATGGTCTGCGAACTCGGCATCGAACCCGGCGCCGAACTACGCCGCCTGCACCAGGCCGTCCTGGCCAAGGACCCTGCGCTCGACCTGACCACCCCGGCCCAGCAGGTCACGCTCAGCGAGCCGTACATCCCGGCCGAACTACCTGCCGACACCCACGCCTTCACCGCCCGCGCCACCGAGATCCAGCGCCTGCGCACCGCGCTCGGCCCCGCCGACGGACCCACCGACGGGCCTGCCATCGCCGTGATCGACGGGCCCGGCGGCATCGGCAAATCCGCCCTGGCCGTCCACGTCGCCCACGCCCTGGCCGCCCGGTTCACCGACGGCGTCATCTACCTCAACCTGCACGGATCCACCCCCGGCCTCGCCCCGCTGACCCCGGCCCAAGCCCTGCGCCACCTGCTGCGCTCCCTCGGCCTGGACGGCACCGCCGTCCCCGCCCACCCTGGCGAGGCCGCCGCCCGCTACCGCTCCCTGACCGCGACCTGCAACCTGCTGATCATCCTGGACAACGCCCGCGACGTCCGCCAGATCCGCCCGCTCATCCCCGCCGGCCCCGGCTGCCGGGTCCTGATCACCAGCCGGAATCCGCTGGCCACCCTGGACAACGCTACCCACCTCCACCTGGGCACCCTGAACGCCGCCGACGCCGCCGCGCTGCTGTCCCGCCTGGCCGGACCCGACCGGGTACGCGCCGAACCGCAGGCGGCCGAGCGGATCGTCCACCTGTGCGGCGGCTTCCCCCTCGCCCTGCGGATCGCCGGCGCCCGCCTGGCCGCCCGCCCCGACTGGACCCTGTCCGACCTGGAAGCACGGCTGGCCGACGCCACCCGTCGCCTGGACGTGCTGGAGTACGCCGACCTGGCCGTCCGCGCCAGCATCGCGGTCAGCCACCACCACCTCCGAGAAGAACCCGCCGGCCGCGACGCCGCCCACCTGCTGCCCCTGCTCGGCCTGCTCGACCTGCCCACCCACACCCCCGCCGCCACCGCCGCCCTGACCGACTGGCCGGTTGCCCGCGCCGAAGCCGCCCTGGAACGCCTCCAGGACGCCCGCCTCCTCGAACCCGCCGGACCCGACCGCTACCAGTTCCACGACCTGGTCGGCCTCTATGCCCGCGAACGGGCACACCAGGAGTTGTCCGAGGAGGAACGCACCACCGCCGTACGGCGTGCGCTCCACCACTACCTGACCACGCTCTGGCTGGCCAGCCCCATGCTCGGCCGCGATGCCGTACCGCGATGCCCTGTCGAATTGCCCGACACCCCCTTCACGGACCTGGCGGAGGCGGGACGATGGGTCCAGGACGAGCGGGACAACCTGCTCGCCGCCGCGCAGCAGGCCTTGGACGGCGCCGACCCGGAGACCGCCATCGGCCTGGTCATCGGACTCCACTGGCCCTTCTGCTACCAGGGCTGGCACACCCAACTGGCCGGCCTCTACGCGCACGCCATCGAGGTGGCCGACCGCATCGCGGCGTGGGAGGACAAGGCCCAGCTCCGCAGCTTGCTCGGCTGGGTTTACCGAGACCAGGGCCAATACGACGCCGCGATCGCGCAACTGAAGACAGCACTCACCGACTGGGACCACGCGGAACTGCCCCAAAGGAAGGCCGGAGCCCTCAACAACCTCGGTGTCATCAACGCCATCGTGGGCCGTCTCGACGACGCGCTCGGCTACCTGGAGTCCGCTTTCATGCTCAACGACGACGCCGAACGCCCTGTGGGATCGGTCGTGATCCGCAACAACCGGGTGCACGTCTACTACCGTCAGGGGCGCTTCGATGAGGCGATCGCGGAAGCACGCCAGCTGGTGGAGCTGTGGCCGAAGGCGGACCCGCTCGCTGGTTCGGGCACGGCACAGGATTCGCTGGGCGACGCCTACCGCCATGCCGGCCGGCTGACCGAGGCGGTGGAGAGCTACACGGAGGCCGTGCGGCTGCTCCGCGAGTCGGGACACCGCATGAAGGAAGCCGTGTCACGCTGGTGGCTCGGCACCACCCTGCACCACCTGGAACGGCACGGCGAAGCACGGAAACAGTGGGAGGAGTCCATCCGCCTCCTGCGCGACGCCCGCCTGCTCACGCCCGGGGAGGCGACCGAGATCCTCGCCCAGGCCGTGCCGGACACACCCCAGCCGATCAAGAACATGCTCTGACTCTCAGCCCGGCACGTGTCCCATGTTCGGGGTGGAGGAACGGCGGGATACCGCGCTGTGACGATGAACTCACCGATGCGAGATCGCCAGCGGAACCGGCGAGCTCGGCGGTCATGAGCGTGGCGGCTGGGTACCCACAACGAGGGGGAACAGTATGCGGAGGCGTAGCACCTGCACCCTGGCAGGCGACTCGTCACAACGACCTTGCTCATGGGTGGAATAACCCCCGCCCTGGCGTCGGCTGAGGTTTCGTCCGGCCAGAATTCCGCCGCACCGGGGATAAGCAGTACACCAGCTCGCTGGGAACCCTGCAATTGCGCGTCGGCACGTACGCGGGTCGTGCGTACTGCTGGGCCCGGGTCAGCAGCCAGGGAGCACCCCGAACTCGAAGTACAACCTCAATGTCATCATCGATGGTCCCGGCAGCCACTACAAGGTCGAAAACGAGGACATCAGCGGCTACACCTACATGGCCTGCTGGAGCAAGAAGACTTCCAGTATCACCGAGAAATGCTTGAGGACGACTGCTTGACCGCAGCGGGCCCCCCGTGGTCAGGGAGGGCGCGTGCGCTGACCCGGCATCACGCGGACGCATCGGGCCTGCGGCCCGGGACAGGAGCTCGCACCTCAGGTGAGGGGGCGCCGCGCTGGCTGAGGCGTGCGGTCGGTGGCCACGAGGCTGGGCGGCGCGGGTCACGATGCCTGGTGCCTTCTTGTGCTGCCCGCCGCCGTGGCCCATCAGGATCAGGAGACGAGCTCCGACGGCGTCTTCCGGCGTCCACAACACACCGGGTGTCTCGCCGAGGGTGAACAGCCGCGAATCTCCGCCCTGTCGGCAGGCAACACGGTCTGGAGCGCCGACTGCATGCCCGCGGAACAGGACCATGACGCAGCAGCCCCGGTCAACGAGCTCCTGGACGTCGGCAGGCTGGATGCCGGACGAGCGCCTGGTTCCGGTCTTGTCCCAAACCGCGGGCGTGAACGTGGCCGGACACTCCGCTGAAGCGATTGCGGTCCCGTGTGTCCCCCGCCGGGGAAGGAAAGGGCCGGCGGCCGCTCGGCGACCGCCGGCCGATCTGCTGTTCACTCCGGCAGTCGCCAGGTGTGGAGGTGCTCCCAGGTGAGGGTGTGCCACCACCGACCGGACCAGTCGTCGCTGCGGGTGCGGTAGAGGGTCACCGTGTTGCCGGGGAAGCGGTCGGGGTGGTCCACCCGGAGCCCACGCGCGTACTCCTCGACCTCCTCTCGTAGATCGGGTCGTTCGTACAGGTCGTGTGACGCGAGCGACAGGTGCGCCTGGAAGGTCTCGGGGTCGAAATGGTGGTCGTCCGGGTTCGGCGCTGAAGCCATCAGCGGCGCGACGGCCTCGTCCACAGCTGCGGCGAGGTCCACGAACGCCTGGTTCGGCGTCGTGGCGTCGGCGAGGTGGTGGACGTCGTAGACCAGGCCGATTCCCTGCGGGCGGATGCCGGCGTTGTAGACCGTGAACGCACGGATTCCGGAGATGCCCTTGGTCACCGCGTCCTTGATGGTGTCCGCGGACGCGGTGATGTGCCGGCTGCCGACGAGTGTGGCGTGCGGCGGGAACGCTCCTGCGGAGACGAGGCCGTACTGGGCGCGCAGCTGGCCGGTGACCGCGGTCACCGCCGCGCAGGTGACGGGGTCGGGGCGCAGGTAGACGCCGTAGCGGTACGGGTCACCCGCGGCTCGGGCGAATCGTGACGTCATTGTCCCGCCTGCTTGCGGTAGTCGTTGATCTTGGCGGTGGCGGCGTTCTGGGCCGCCGTCAACGCGTCGTCCAGCGGCTTGGCTCCGCTGAAGGCCTGCTGCATCTCCGGGACCACCACGGCGCGGATGCCCGACATCGCGCCGCTCAGGCAGCCCGAGGTTGCCGGGACGGAGGGGGTCTCGGCGAACTGCTTGGCCAGCACGGCGGAGCGGGGGTTGTCCTTGAGGAAGGCTTGCCAGGAGGACGAGGTGTCGACCGCGGTGTTGATGGGGGCGTACCCCGTCGCCTTCGCGAACCGCTCCTGCACGGCCGCGGAGGCCAGATGGCTGACGAGCTTCCAGCTCGCCACCTGCTCGGCGTCGGTGTGTCCGACGCGGCTCACCCACATGGCGGCCCCGCCGATCAGGGCGCCGGAGGTCGCCCGGTCGCCTGACAGGGGGAGGGGCAGCACGCTGTATCCCTTCATGCCGATCTGGTTGAGACCGCCGATGGCGCCACTCGAGTTGAACATCATGGCGACCTTGCCGGCGCTGAACGCTTTCACCGCGGCGTTGCCGTCGACGCCGGTGTCGAGCGCCACCCCGTCGGTGTAGAGCTTCGCCATGGTGGCGATGGCCCGCCGCTGCGGCTCGCCCGTCAGCGAAGAGGCGGTGGCTCCGCCTGCTTCCCGGCCGTTGGCGGGAGTGCAGTAGAGCGCTCCCGACGCGGCCGTGAGCTGCTCGAACCACCAGCCGTCCATGGGCTGGACGATTCCCTTGACGTCAGGCGACGCGGAGGAGACCTTGCGCGCGGCCGCCGCGACGCCGTCGAGCGTGCCGAGCGTCGACCGGTCCACGTCCGCGCGGTCCAGCAGGCCGTCGTTGACGTACAGCAGCGGCATCGAGGTGGCCAGCGGCACGGCGAGCAACTGCCCCTGGGCGGTGTAGTAGTTGCGGGCCGCGGGGCGCAGTTGGTCGAGGTCGAGGTCGTCCGGGTTGGCGGCGGCCATCGCCGCGGCCGGCACGGTCTGCCCGGCGTCGCGGAGGAATCCCGTGGTGATGTCGTTGGACACCATGACGCTCGGCGTGCTCGTGTCGCGGATGGCCGAGGTGTATTTGGCGATGGCGTCGGCGTAGCTGCCCTGGAACGACGCCTTCACCTCGATCTTGCCGCGGTTGGCCGCGTTGAAGGCGTCGATCTCGGCTTGGAGCGCCTCGCCTGCGGCGCCGCCCATCCCGTGCCAGAGCGTCACGCTCACCGGCGCGGTCGCCGCGGACAATGCCGCCGGTCCCGGTGCTGACGTGCTCTCGGTTGACTGGGCGGCGGGGCCGCCGCAGGCCGTGACCATGGTCGCCACGGCGGCGAGGATCGCGCCGGCGAGGCGGAGTCGTACAGGCATGGCTGACTCTTCTTTCTTCATTGGACCCAGCGGGGAGAGAGTGGTTGCGGAGGGGTGCCGGGGGTCAGACGGTGACCCGGCTGGCCAGCCCTCTGACGAGGAAGCGCTGGCCGAGCAGGACGAGGAGCAGGGTCGGCAGGATGACCAGCAGCGTGCCGGCGTAGATGACGACCGGCGTGGTGGCCTCCTCGACGACGAGTTGGGCCAGGCCGACCTGAATGGTGCGCCGGTCCGGCGAGTCCGTGATCAGTAGCGGCCAGAAGTACCCGTTCCACGCTGACAGGGCGCACCACATGGCCGCTGTGACGAGCTGCGGGCGTGCCATGGGGAGCACGACGTGCAGCAGTGCCCGCAGGTCACCGCAGCCGTCCAGGCGGGCGGCCTCCCACGCCTCTCTCGGCAGGGCGAGGAATGCCTGTCGCAGCAGGAAGACGGCGTACCCGGCGGCCAGGTACGGGATGACGATGCCGAGCAGGGTGTCGCGCAGCCCGAGCGCCGTGGCGAGTTCGAAGTTCGGGATGACGAGGCTCTCGCCCGGGATGGCCAGCGTGGCGAGCACGATGGCGAAGACGACGGCGCGGCCACGCCAGCGGGGGAACACCAAGGCGTACGCGGCCAGCGCCGCGGTGATCAGCTGCGCCGACGACTGGAGCGCCGTGACCGCGACGCTGACGGCGTACTGCCGGGCCAGCGGGGCGCTCGTCAGCGCCTCGCTCAGGTTGGCCGACGTCAGCCGCGTCGGCACGGGGATGAGCCGGCCCGCGGCGACGTCGCTCTGCGGCAGGAGCGCGGTCACCACGGTGACGTAGACCGGGAAGGTGATGACCACACCGATCATGGCGAGCCACAGCCAGCGCACGACCGAACCGGCCCGCAGACGTTTCATGCCGACCTCCGTACGACGAGGAACTGCACCGCCGTGACGATGAGAACGAGTGCCAGCAGGGCCAGCGCCAGCGTCGAAGCCGAACCCAGCTGGGGCAGCGCCTCGCCGAACGCCCGCTGGTACAGCTCGTACACCAGCGTCGACGTCGCACCCGCCGGCCCGCCCCGGGTGAGGATCTGGACCTGGGTGAACACCTGCAGACCGCTGATCGTCTGGGTCACGACCAGGAAGATCAGGCTGGGCCGGATGGCCGGGATGATCACCGACCAGGCCGTGCGCAACTCCGAGGCGCCGTCGAGCGCGGCCGCCTCGATGCTCGCCTGATCCACCTGTGTGAGCGCGGCCAGCACCACGAGGAAGGCGAACCCGAACTCGTACCATGCCGTCGCGATCGAGACGCTCACCACAGCCCACGCGGGGGATTCCAGCCATTCGGGACCGTGCAGGCCGACCGTGGCCAGCACCTGGTTGATCGTCCCGACGGCGGGGGCGAACAAGCCGGCGAAGACGGCGGACGCCGCCGAGGCGGAGTAGGCGAACGGCAACGAGAGCACCACTGACAGCACGGCCCGCGGGCGGCGGGCGGCCCGGCGCAAGGGAAGGGCCGCCGCCAGGGCCCCGGCGATGGCGAGGACCACGCTGAGCGCGGTGATGACGCCGGTGGTCAGCAGGGCCCGTCGCAGTGCGGGGTCGGTCATCAAGTCGACGTAGTTGCCGGCACCGATGAAGCGGGTGGGGTTACCCAGCAGGTCGGTGCCGTACATGCTCAGAAACGCGCCACGTACGACGGGCCAGTACGCGAAGACGGCCAGGAGGACCACGCAGGGCAGGGCCATCAGAGGCCCGGCCAGGCGAAGCCCATGTCGGCGACGCGAGGGAACGTTCCCAATCACGGGGCAACATTCCCATGTTTTGTCCGGTATGGGAAGGGGGTGCCGGGCCCGAAATCGCCCATGGGCGAGCGGGGCACAGAGATGGTTACCGCCAGCTGAACACCGCCCGGACCCTGTCTTTACCAGCTATGACGCGCGTTGGGCGACCGAGGTGCGGGATCGCCGCGATTGCGCCTCTGGACGGCGGACGGTCCGCGCCCGATATGCTCAGAGATGTGGAACGTTTCCAATCTGTAGGGTCGCCGTTGGTTGTCTTCGATCTCGGCGGCGTGCTGTCCCCTTCCGGCCAGGCGATCGCTGATGTCTCCCGGATCCTGGGCGTTCCGGAGGAGATCCTCGCCGGCCCGTACTGGGCGGGCCGAGACGCCTACGACGCGGGCGGCTCCGCGGACGACTACTGGCGAGGAGCGGCCGGAGCGCTGGGGCGCTCGATCGACAGTGAGCTCGTCGAACGCCTTGACCAGGCCGACGTCGCGGGCTGGGCGCGGCTCGCCGCCGGCGCAGCGCGCCTGCTCGCCGAATTGACGGGCCGGGGCATACCTCTTGCCGTCCTGTCCAACGCGCCGGCGTCGCTCGCGGCGGCGGTGCGCGCCTCGCCCTGGAGTGCCTCTTTCCAGAAACTGATCTTCTCGTCGGACGTCGGGCTCTTGAAGCCTGATCCGATGATCTACAAGACTGCTGAGGCGACGTTGCATCCCCCGCCATCGGGCGTCGTCTTCTTCGACGACCGAGCGGTCAACGTCGCCGCCGCCCGTACGCACGGCTGGCGGGCACACGTGTGGACCGGCTGTGGCGAGGCGCTCGAGGTGCTCGCCCGTGAAGGGGTACTCCATGGTTGAGCGCACCAGAAACCCGACGATCATCGATGTGGCCAACCGGGCGGGCGTGTCCAAGTCCGTGGTCTCGCGGGTCTTCTCCGGACGCGGCAGCGTGAGGGAGGAGACCCGGCAGCGGGTGCTCATCGCGGCCGAGCAGCTCGGCTACGTCGTCAACGCGGTCGCGCGCGCCATGGTGGCCCACCGCACCTATACCGTCGGGGCGTTCGTGCGCGACGCCTCCACCGCCTTCTACGGCTCGCTGCTCACCGCGATGCAAGAGCGCGCCGCCTTTCACGGATACCGGGTGGTGACCGCGACCGGATCCGGCCGCTTCGCCGTCGCCGACGAATACCGCGCCCTGGAGACTCTGATGATGCTGCAGGTCGAGGCGCTGATCGTGTGCAGTGGGGCCCTGCCGGCCGCGCAGATCGTGCCGTTCGCCAAGCGGCTGCCCACGGTCGTCGCAGGGCGTCCGGAGACCCACGAAAGCATCACCAGCGTGTTCTGCGACGAGGAGGAAGGCGGCGCGGCGCTCGCCGATCACCTCGTCGACCTGGGACACCGCAACGTCGCTGTGGTCACAGTGGCGGAGAGCGAGTCGATCACGATGGCGCCGCGGACGGCGGCCATGGCGCGGCGGCTGCGGCAGCGTGGCGCGCGGGTCATGGAGATCCACGGTCCGATTCACGACGCGGAGGGCAGGTGGGCGACGGAGACTCTCCGGCGTCGGGAGATCACCGCCGTGATGGCGCCGAGCGACCGCCACGCCGTGGCCCTGATGGAGCAGCTCCAGCTGCGCAATGTCGCGGTGCCAGGCGATCTGTCGGTCACCGGCTACGACGGCATCGGGGACCTCGCGACCCCTCTGATCGGATTGACCCACTGGCGCCAGCCGATCGATCTCATCGGCAGCCGGGCCGTCGATGCCGTGGTTCGCCTGCTGGACGGCGAGACACCTCCGGATCACCACCAGGCGCTGTCCGGCTCGCTGGTGGTGGGTCGTACCACCGCGCCTCCCTCCCGTTGAAAGAGGAGGCCGGCGAACGAGCGGCGTTGGGAACGATCCCCATCTCGCCGCAGGCCGGATCGCTGTGGCTTGACCTTGACGCGGCGTCAACGTCTTGACTGGAAGCCACCGCGAGCAAGGAGTCCCCGTGCGTGAGACGACGCCTCCCGTCCTGCCCTTCGACCGGCCCGACCCCATGGCGCCGCCGCCGGCGTACGCGCGGCTGCGCGAGCGCACGCCCGTGGCCCCCGTGATCACGCCGGACGGGCGGCGGGCCTGGTTGGCGACCTCCTACGACGCGGTCGCGCAAGCTCTGTCCGATCGCAGGTACGGACTGGCGCCGCCGGGTGCCGAGACGGCGGCGAACGACACCTTGTTCCAGGACGGTGAGGCTCATGCCCGGCTCCGCCGGCTCGTGTCGAAGGCGTTCGGCCCGCGGGGCGTCGGAGCGCTGCGGCCGCGGGTCGAGCGGCTGGCCGACGACCACGTAGCGGCGTTGGCGGAGGGCGGGCCACCGGCCGACCTCGTCTCCGGACTCGCCGCCCCGCTCTCGATCACGGTGATCGGCGAGCTCCTCGGGGTGGCGATCGGCGATCGGGAACGGTTCCGCGACCTGGCCGATGCCGCGGGCGCCGCGGACTTCTTCTTCGGGGCGGAGGAGGACCTGGCCGCGGCCGCCGAGGCGTGGAGCCGGCTCACCGCCTACGCTGGGGAGCTGGTCGCGGCCAAGCGGGAGGCCCCGGGGGACGACCTGCTCAGCGCCCTGGTCACGGTCCGGGACGCGGAGGACGGGCGGCTCAGCGACGCCGAGCTCGTCGCCATGACCACGACCATCGTCGCCGCCGGCTACCAGACGGCCTCCAACGCCATCTCCACAGGGGCCATCCGTCTCCTGGTGGAAGGACGGCTGCCGGCTCTGGCGTCCTCCGGGGGAGAGGAGATCGGCGCGGTCGTGGAGGAGATCCTGCGGATGCAGGCCGGGCGGACCGGCGAGCCCTTTCCCCGTTACGCGCAGGAGGAGCTCGAGCTGGCCGGGGTCCGGATCGGGGCGGGTGACATGGTGCTGGTCCGGCTGGAGGCGGCCCATCGCGACCCCGCCCACTTCGCCGACCCCGACCGGTTCTGGCCGGAGCGGCGCTCCAGCCCGTCCCTGGTGTTCGGACACGGCATGCACTATTGCCTCGGGGCGCCTCTGGCGCGCGTGGAGCTCGCGGCCGCCCTCGGCGCCCTGGCCCGGCGGTTGCCCGGGCTCAAGCTCCGGGGAGCGGTCGAGGAGATCGAGTGGTTCGGCGGAGGGAACGACACCGGCCCCAAGGCCGTCCACGTCGCTTGGTGAGGCGCCGTCTGACGACACTTCGCCCAGGGGACACGGCGTGGGGGTGGGGAGGCCGTAGCCGGTTGGGCGGCAGGTCGGAGGCGTTTGAGCGCGTGAGGGTGAGGCAGGGGGATCGTGTGACTGCCACGCTCGCGCTGGCGGGTGACACGATGCTCGGCCGCGGCGTCGCGGACCTGCTGGCCATGTCCACGGATCCGGGCGCGTACGTCTCGGACGGCGTCCGCGCGCACCTCTCCGAGGCCGACGCGGTGCTGCTCAACCTCGAATGCTGCCTCTCCGACCGGGGCACCCCGTGGGCCGCGCCCGGCAAGCCGTTCCATTTCCGCGCCCCGCCACAGGCCGCCGACCTGCTCGCCGAGCTCGGCGTACGCTGCGTCACCCTGGCCAACAACCACGCCCTCGACTACGGCTACGACGCGCTCCTGGACACCCGCGCGCACCTCGAGCGCGTGGAGATCCAGGCGGTGGGGGCCGGCGCCGACGAGGCCGAGGCGCGGCGGCCGATCGTGCTCGCCGTCCGCGGGCTGCGCTTCGCCGTCATCGGCGTGACCGATCATCCGATGGACTTCGCGGCCCGTCCCGACCGGCCGGGCGTGGCGTACGCCGATCTGGCCTCCGGCGTGCCGTCCTGGGTGACCGACACGGTGGCGGACATGCGTGCCGAAACGGACGCCGTCCTGGTCACGCCCCACTGGGGGCCCAACATGACGGATGCGCCCCTCCCCTACATCCGCTCGGCGGCGGCGGCCCTCGTCGAGTCCGGTGCGACGCTGGTCGCGGGCCACTCCGCGCACGTGGCCCACGGCGTGGCGCCGCCGGTCCTCTTCGACCTCGGCGACTTCCTCGACGACTACGTCGTGGACCCGGAGCTGCGCAACGACCTGTCGTTCCTGTTCCTGGTGACGGTCGACGAGCTCGGCCCGGTCCGGCTGCGGGCCGTGCCGCTCAAGCTCGACTACTGCCGCACCCTCCTGGCCGACGGCCGGGAGCGCGCATGGCTGGGCGAGCGCTTCGTCAAGGCGTGCGCGGACCTCGGGTCCACGGCCACCTGGGAGGACGACCTGCTGGCCGTGGACATGCGCTGATAGCCCGGCTCCTCGACGGGTAGGCGATGGTCACGACCACGAGGAGGTTGCCATGTATCCGGCTCCGTTCCCGGCCTGGAGCTATCCCCCGGAGCGGTACTACTACGGCTGGTGGAGCCAGCCGCGGCCGCCCGCCGAGCCGAGCGACCGGGAGATCAAGTCCCAGCTGGTCGACCGGCTGCGGGACAACCCGCACACCAAGGACGCCGACATCCGGGTGGACGTCAAGCAGCGGGTGGTCATCCTGGGCGGCGACGTGGACAGCTGGCTGGCCAAGCGCGCGGCGGGTGACGACGCCTGGGACACCCCCGGTGTCGTGGACGTCAGCAACCAGCTAGTGATCCGCCAGGGCGGCGCCCCATAGCTCACCGCCGGGCGAAGCGGGCCGACCACGGTCCGGGCAGGTCCGTCCTGTCCCAGGTCGCCATGTACGAGGGAAGGTCCAGACCCTTGTAGACGACGACCACCTGCGCCCCGTCCCGCAGCGCCGTGCGGATGCGGGACGGCGTCTGCTCGGCGAACCGCTGGATGACCCCCTGGGAGTCGCACCCGAGCAGGTAGCCGATCTGCACACCCGACTGGCCGTAGATCATGCAGGGCGGGCGCACCCCCATGCGGCGCAGCTCAGCCGCGGCGCGACCGATCTGCTCCCGGTCGCGACCGTTGGCCGCCGCCAGGCCGTACGCGTACGCGCCCTGCAGCACCAAATGGGCCAGCAGCCCGGCGACCACGCCCGCGGCCACCAGAGGGCGGCGAAGCCGCAGACCCGTCACCGCGGCCTGCGCCACCGGCAGCGACAGCAGCGCGTAGACCGGCATGAGGAAGCGCGGCGCCGCGTAGTCCACGTAGAACAGGTACGGCAGCCCCAGCGCCAGCGCGGTGCCCGTGGCCAGCAGGAGCGGGGGCAGGTGCGGGCTCCGCCGTACCGACCACAGCCCCAGCAGGGCCATCACCGGGATGGCCAGCCACCAGATCAGCGCCACCGGCGAGACCGGACCGCAGTCCGCGCCGAACCGGCACAACGTGGGCCCGTCCAGCGCCCGCGCGTGCTCGACGATCGTCAGGCTCCATCCGGTGGCGTTGTGCTCGCCCGCGTCCCGGAGCCGGGGGAAGAACCCGCCGAAGCGCTGCTCCGCCTCGATCGCCCACTGACCCCACCCCACGGCGAGCCCGGCCGCGAGCCCGGCCAGCACGGCGATCCGCCGCCGGCGCAGGAGCGCGAGCGCCCCGGCGGCCAGTGCGACCGCGGCGACCAGCGCGTCGGACGGCCGCATCAGCGACATGACGGCCAGCGCCACCGCGAGGCCCACCGGCGCGATACGGGAGCGCTCGGCCAGGACGACGAGGCCGGCGGCCGCGACGGCGGCGAGCGCGACGTACAGGTTGGGCATGGCCTCGTTGCCGTAGAACAGCGACAGCCAGCAGGCGCCGAACAGCAGGGCGGCCAGCGGCACCACGTGATCGTCCCGGATCCGCAGCCACACGGCGAACGCGCAGAACAACGCCGCCGAGGACACCACCGTCAGGTACATCCGCAGCGCGAACACCGAGTCGGTCACCGCCACCACCGGCGCGACCAGCAGCGGCACGCCCCGCGCCCGCGGCGCGCTGAACACCGCGGGCGGCGCGTGCGGCGACACCTGGCTGGCGTACACCGTCTCGTCCCACCCGATCCCCAGGTGCGGCGAGACGAGCACCAGTTGCGCCACGCCGTACAGGACGCTCACCAGCGCGAGCAGCGCCCCCGGGCGCGCCCACAGCGACCGCCGCCGACTGGCGGAAGCCGGCGAACGCGGCGTACGCGGACGCAGAATCGTCACCGTGGACTCCCGGAACGACATCCAGAGCCGACCCACTACCCCCACCCCCCGTGCGGACACCAACCCCCCAGGTCACGACCGCATGCCAGATGCATATCCGCTGGTCACCGCTGATATGCGTCGGGGAGCGGTCCTACTACTGATCTCCCATCTGGTGGGTAGGGGCGCCGTAAGGACACTTCATCCAGCACTTTCGGGAGGCCCACATGGGTGGCACACAAGGAATCGGCAAGAGCGTCCAGGACGTGATGCACCAAGGTGCCGAGTGCATTGGTGAGCGCGACAGCCTGCGCAGGGCGTCGCAGATGATGCGGGACCTGTCGGTCGGCGCACTCCCGATCTGCGGGGAGGACGACCGGCTGAAGGGCATCATCACCGACCGGGACATCGTGATCAAGTGCTGTGCCGAGGGCAAGGACCTCGACCGGACCACGGCGGGCGAGCTCGCCCGCGGGCTGGTGTGGGTCGACGCCCACAGCAGTGTCGAAGAGGCGCTGCAGAAGATGGAGCAGCACCAGATCAAGCGCCTGCCGGTGATCGACAACCACCGGATCGTCGGCATGGTCAGCGAGTCCGACCTGGCGAAGGAGCTGCCGGACAACAAGCTCGCCGAGTTCGTCCACCGGGTGTACGCACCGTCCTGATGGACGTTCACAGGCGGTAGGCGCGCCCGTCAACCCCCCACTCCCCGTACGGGGGCAGCGCGCCTCCGTCGATCGCCCGGATGGAGGGGCGGCCGATGTGAGCGAAGACCAGCCTCCCCACTCGGCGATCGCGGGCGTCCCGCGCGACCTGATGGACGTCGGCGTGCCCGCCCACGCCACCGGCGAAGCGGATCGGCCGGTTCCAGCCGGCGGCGTCGGCGAACATCAGGTCCGCGCCGGCCGCCCATTCAGGGAAGGCCCAGAATTCCGGCGCCCAGACGGCCCGGGCACGAGCGGTCCGGATCAGATAGCCGTAGGTGGGATGGGAGGTGTGGGCGACCGGCAGCGGCTCGATCTCCACACCTGCCGCGTCGTAGGCGGCGACCGCCGCCGTCAGCCCCAGCGCCCGTGCGGCACGCCGGATGGCGGGCATCAGCTCGGCGCGCTCGTCGCAGACCAGCCAGGCGTCGAGCCGGCCGGACGCCCCGGCCTCGTCGTCCCCGTCCAGCAGGACCCGGTGTCCGCGCCAGCTGACCAGCAGCCCGGCGGGGCAGTAGCGCGGGGAGTTCATCGCGCCCACGCCGGTCAGGCGGAGAACGGGCTCACCGGGCATCTGAGGCGTTCCCCGGCGGGTGCGTGGGGTAGGCGGGGCGGGAGAGCGAGACGGCAAGGTGACCGTGATGGTGCAACTGGTCGAGGAGCGGCCGTACCGGTGGCGGATCGAGCCCGAGGGCGGCATGCGGGTGCCCGGCGTGATCTTCGCGACCAAGGAGCTGCTGCCGGACCCGTCGGAGGATCAGGCGCTGGCCCAGGTCGCGGCGGTGGCCACGCTGCCCGGGATCGTGGAGGCCGCGTACGCGATGCCCGACATGCACTGGGGGTACGGGTTCCCGATCGGCGGCGTGGCGGCCACCGACGTGGCCGCGGGCGGGGTGGTCTCGCCGGGCGGGGTGGGGTTCGACATCTCCTGCGGCGTCCGGCTGCTGCTCGCCGATCTGCACGTGGACGACCTGCGGCCGCGCCTGACCAGGCTGATGGACGCCCTCGACGTGTCCATCCCGCGCGGCATGGGCAAGGGCGCGGTGTGGCGGCTGCACAGCCAGGGCGAGCTGGAGGAGATCCTCGCCGGCGGCGCCGGGTACGCCGTCGAACGGGGCCACGGCGAGCCCGGCGACCTGGAGCACTGCGAGGACCGCGGCGCGGTGGCCGACGCCGATCCGGCCGGGATCGGCTCCCGTGCGCGGGAGCGCGGGCTGCGACAGGTCGGCAGCCTCGGCTCGGGCAACCACTTCCTGGAGGTCGAGGCCGTCGCCGACGTGTACGACGAGGAGATCGCCGAGGTGTACGGGCTGTGGCCGGGCCGGGTCTGCGTGATGATCCACACGGGGTCGCGCGGGCTGGGCCACCAGATCTGCACCGACGCCGTGAATACCATGCAGGCGGCGATGACCAGATACGGCATCAGCGTGCCCGACCGGCAGCTGGCCTGCGCCCCGGTCGAGTCGCACGAGGGGCGGGCCTACCTCGCGGCGATGGCGGCGGCCGCCAACTACGGCAGGGCCAACCGGCAACTGCTCGGCCAGGCCGCCCGCGAGGCCTTCGACCGCGCCACGGGCCACGGCGACCTGAGCCTGCTGTACGACGTGTCGCACAATCTCGCCAAGCTCGAAACTCACCAGGTGGACGGCGGCGCCCGGCGGTTGTGCGTGCACCGCAAGGGCGCGACGCTGGCCCTGCCGCCCGGCCACGCGGACCTGCCGCCCGACCTGCGGCCGGTGGGGCAGCCGGTGCTCGTGCCGGGGTCGATGGGGGTGGGCTCGTACGTGCTGGCCGGGGTGCCGGGAGCGCCGGCGTTCGCCTCGGCGTGCCACGGCGCCGGTCGCCGGCTGAGCCGCCACCAGGCGGTCAAGACCACGAGGGCCGCCGCGCTGCGGGCCGAGCTGGCGCGTGCCGGGATCGCCGTGCGCGGCGCGTCGGCGCGCGGGCTGACCGAGGAGACGCCGCAGGCGTACAAGGATCTGGACGCGGTGGTCGACGCCTGCGTCCGGGCGGGCCTGGCTCGCAAGATCGCCAAACTCGCACCCGTCGGCGTGGTGAAGGGCTAGCCGGCCGGCGTGCGGAACATCCGCACGCCCGCCGCGCAAGGCCGCACGCCCGCCACGGGGGGCTAGACGTCCACCACGACGTGTGCTCGCCACGTCCCGTCCGTCTCCCCGAACCGCACCTCGTGCGCGGTCACCGCCTTCGGCATCGCGCCGACCTGCTCCACCGCGTCCGCCGGGACCGTCGCCAGCCGCAGCCCGGCCGCGCCGGGCGACACGTCCACGACCAGGCGGCCGTGCACCTCGATCTGGTAGATCACCTCTTGCAGCACCTCGACGAGCAGGTCCTCGTCGTCCTGCGCCGTCACCGCGACGTCCACGCCGTCGGCGGGCGGCGCGTCCCGGAGGTCGGCGAAGCTCTCCACCAGCCCTCGCACCGCCTCGGCCAGGCACTCCTCCCGGCTGTCCGCCCACGCCTCCACCGCGATGTCCGCGGTGTGCGGCACCGCGCGATGGCCTCCGCTCATATCGCCACTCCAGCAGCAACGCGCATCGTCGGGAATCCTCCCGCCGTCAAGAGTTCCCCTCGTTTCGGCCCGTAGTCGGCAGGGGCGTTTGCCGCGGGGGCGGCGGGTAAGCGGCACGGCATGATGGACGTCGACGACAAGCGCCGCCTGGTCCGCGGGCTGCTGCGCGAGATCGGCCGCGGCTTCGCCGAGCCGCACGGGTTCCCGGTGACCAACAATCCGGGACGGTTGTTCCAGCTGCTGTGCCTGTCGATCCTGCTGCGCCGCAGCAAGGACTACCACGTGGCGGTGGAGGCGGCCCAGCGGCTGCGCGACCGCTGGGACACCGCTCAGAAGCTGGCGGCCTCCCCGTACGACCAGCGGGTCGGGGCCCTGGGCAAGGGCGTGCGGCGGGGCACCGCCGAGATCCTCGGTGAGCTGGCCTGGACCGTGGCCGACCGCTATCGGGGCGACCTGCGCCGGCTCCGCACCGAGGCGCGGCGCGATCCGTTGCGGGAGCGGGCGATGCTGGAGGACCTGCCGGGCGTGGACGGCAAGGTCGTGGACCTGTTCTTCCGTGAGGCCCAGGTGCTGTGGAAGGAGGTGTCGCCGTTCGCCGACCGGCAGGCGCTGTCCGCGGCGCGCAAGCTCGGGCTGGGCCGCACCCCGGAAGACCTGGCCGAACTGGCGAAGTACGAGGAGTCGGAGCAGTTCGCGTGGCTGGTCGGCGCGCTCGCCCAGATCGACCTGGACCACCGCCACGAGGAGATCCGCGCCCTCGCGGGCCGGTGAGCGCCGCGGGGCTCCTAGCATGCGTGCATGACCACGCACGGATTCACGCTCACCGCCGAGGGGCCGTTCGACTTCGGCGCCTCGCTGCGCTTCGTCGAGGACTGGCCGGCCACCAGCGCGCTGCCGTCCGACGGGCGGGCGCTGCGCTTCGCCTACTGCGCGGAGACCGACTGGCTGCCGATCGGCGTGACGGTGACGGGCGTGCCGGGCGGCGTGTCCGTGACCGCGACGCGGGCCGCCGGGCCGGGGATCAGGGGTGAGGTGGCGCGGATCCTCTCCCTCGACGTGGACGGCGCCGGCTTCGCCAAGGTCGGCGAGGCCGACCCCGTGCTCGGCGATCTCCAGCGGCTCAGCCCGGGCCTGCGGCCGGTGTGCTTCTGGAGCCCGTGGGAGGCGGCCTGCTGGGCGGTGATCGTGCAGCGGTCGTCGATGCTCATCGCCTCCCGCATCAAGCAGCGCATCGCGGAGCGGTTCGGCGCGAAGGTGACGGTGGACGGGCAGGTGTACGCGGCCTTCCCGCCGCCCATGACATTGCTGGAGGCGGGCGGTCTCGGACTGCCCGCGCAGAAGGAGGAGTGGGTGCGCGGGCTGGCCCGGGCGGCGCTCGACGGCGTGCTCACCGCCGAGCACCTGCGGGCGCTGTCCCCGGAGGAGGCGCTGGCCGAGTTGCGTGCCCTTCCCGGTGTGGGGCCGTTCTCGGCGGGGCTGATCCTGATCCGGGGGGCGGGCGCGCCGGATGCGTTCCCGGGCGACGAGCCGCGGCTGTTCGCCATCCTGCGGGATGCGTACGGGTTGCCGGAGGACGCGCCGCCCGCCGCGTACCGGAAGCTGGCCGACGCCTGGCGGCCCTACCGCTCCTGGGCCTCCTTCCTGTTCCGGGCCTCGACCTACAGCACCCCAGAGCGCTAGCGCCACGCACGTCGCGCCGACCGGCCGGCGTTCCTCCTCCCCGCGCCGTACTTCGGCGTGGGTCCCTTTGGGGGAAGGGAGGTGGTCGGCGCCGGGCCCTTCTGTAAGGGCGGGGCGGCCGAACCGGTCGGCCCGGGTCGAGAGGGCGCGTGCTGGGCGGGGCTAGGCTCAGCCGAGGTAGGCCTGGCGGACCCTGCGGTCGGCGAGCAGGTCCTTGCCGGGGCCGGAGAGGGTGGTGCGGCCGAGGTCGATCACGTAGCCGTGGTCGGCCAGGGTGAGGGCGGCCAGGGCGTTCTGCTCGACCATGAGGATCGTCGTCCCCAGGTCGCGGAGCACGGCGATCGTGTCCAGGATCTGCTGGATCATGATCGGGGACAGTCCCATGGTCGGCTCGTCGAACATGAGCAGCTTCGGCCGGGCCATCATGGCCCGGCCGATCGCCACCATCTGCTGCTCGCCCCCGGAGAGCAGCCCCGCCGGCTGCGCCCGCCGCTCCCCCAGGACGGGGAAGAGGTCGTAGACGCGGGCCGCGTCCTGTCCGACGTCGCGGTCCCGTCGCAGGTAGGCGCCCAGGAGCAGGTTCTCCTCGACGCTCATCCCGGCGAACAGCCTGCGTCCCTCAGGGCAGTGCGCGATGCCGGCGGCGAGCACGGCGTGCGCGGGCAGGCGGTGGATGGGCCGGCCGCGGAAGAGGATCTCGCCCCGGCGCGGGCGGAGCAGGCCGGAGACTGTCCTGAGCGTCGTGCTCTTGCCCGCGCCGTTGGCGCCGACCAGGCAGACGATCTGGCCTTCCGCGACGGTGAAGGCGACGTCCTTGACCGCCTCGACGGCGCCGTACGCGACGGAGAGTCCGTTCACTCAATACCTGATCGGCCAGGAAGTGGTCACCATCTGGACTTCTCTCCGGACAACCGGCCGCCGGACACTTTCCGCTCACGGACGGAAGAAGGAGATGACGGATGCGTGCCGTGTGGTTGCGGCGGTTCGGCGGGCCCGAGGTGCTGACAGTGGAGGAGACCCCGGATCCGGTGCCCGGCGAGGGGCAGGTCGTGGTCGAGGCGGCGGCGATCGGGATCACGTACGTGGAGACCCAGGTGCGCTCGGGTTCGGCGCCCATGCCCCTGCCCGAGCTGCCCGTCATCCCGGGCAACGGCGTCGCGGGCACGGTCGTGACGGCCGGTCCCGGCGCGGACCCCGCGCTGGTCGGACAACGGGTGGCCACCACGACCGGCGGCTCGGGCGGCTACGCGGAGAAGGTCGCGGTCGACGCCGCCCTGGTGATCCCGATCCCGGACGCGCTCGACTTCCGTGAGGCCGTCGGCCTGCTGAACGACGGCCGCACCGCACTGGGCATCGGCCGAGCCGTGGCGCCGGGACCCGGGGATTGGGTGCTGATCGGGGCCGGCGGCAGCGGCGTCGGCAGCCTGCTGATCCAGGTCGTCAAGCAGACCGGCGCCCGGGTGGTGGCGGCCGCGAGCTCCTCGCCCAAACTCGGCCTCGCCCTCGGGCGGGGCGCCGACGTGGTCGTCGACTACACCGGCCCGGGCTGGGAGAAGGTCGTACGGGACGCGACCGGCGGCGCGGGCGTGGACATCGCCTGTGACGCCGCCGGTGGCGACCTCGGACGCGCCGCGTTCGAGCTGGTCCGGCCGGGCGGCCGGTTCATCGCCTTCGGCGCGGGCTGCGGCACGATGACCCGGATCCCGGAGGAGGACGTGGCCGCACGCGGCGTCACCCTCGTCCCGATGGGCGCCGCCTTCCCCTCCCCGGCCGTCATGCAGCAGCTGTCCGTGGAGGCCCTGGCCGAGGGCGCGGCCGGACGTCTGCGGCCGGCCGTCGGCCAGACGTTCCCCCTCGACCGCGCCGCCGACGCGCACGCCGCCGTCGGCGCGCGCCGGACACTCGGCAAGACCCTGCTCATCCCCTGAACGGAGACTCATGCGTACGATCGGCCTCATCGGCGGCCTGAGCTGGGAATCGACCGTCATCTACTACCAGATCATCAACCAGCGCGTCCGGGATCGCCTGGGCGGCAGCCACTCCGCCAACAGCCTCATCTGGTCGGTCGACTACACCACGGTCGAGGACCTCATCTTCGCCGGCCGCTGGGACGAGGTGGGCACGATGCTCGCCGACGCCGGGCGGACGCTGGAGCGGTCCGGCGCCGAGGTCCTGCTCATCTGCAGCAACACCTTCAACCGCGTGGCCGATGAGGTCACGCGGAGCGCGAGCGTCCCCTTCCTGCACATCGCGGACGTCGTGGGCGCCGAGGTGCTGGCCCGGGGCATGCGCAAGGTCGGCCTGCTGGGGACGCGCTTCGTGATGGAGGAGCCCTTCTACCGCGACCGGCTGGCCGCACAAGGCGTCGAGGTGGTGGTCCCGGGGGCTGAGCAGCGCGGGCTGATCCATGAGGTGATCTTCAAGGAGCTGATACGTGGGGTGCTCAAGGACTCCTCCAGAGCCGCGTACGCGCGGATCATCGACGACCTCATGGAGCAGGGCGTCGAAGGCGTCATCCTCGGCTGCACCGAGATCGAGCTGCTGATCGGCGAGAAGGACGTCGGCGTCCCGTTGTTCCCGACCGCCCGGCTGCACGCCGAGGCGGCCGCGGAATTCGCCCTCAGCCGAGGGTAGGAGGCGCTTCCAGGGGGCCCGCCTGTGGCCGGGGGTCAGACCGACGTGGGCAGCGGGCCGCCGTTCCACGTCATGGCGTCACCGAAGGCGGCGAGGAGATCCGCCTCGCCGCCCGCCGCCTCGGCGTAGGCGCGGTGCAGGTTGAGCACCAGCCGCTCGGCGTCGGCCCACTCGGCGAACTCCCCCAGGTCGGCTTCCCGCGCGGCGGCCAGCGGCGCGAGGCCCTGCTCCCGCCCCTTCCCCGCGACCTCGAGCACGAAGCGGTAGTAGCGCTCGTGAACCGCCAGGATCTCCGGCAACTCCGCGGCGCCGGCCAGCGGCCCGTGCCCCGGCACGACGTGCTCGGCCTCGAACGCGGCCAGCCAGTCCAGCGACCTCAACGCCCCGTCCAGCGATCCCATGAGCACCATCGGCGTGAGCCCGTTGAACAGCAGGTCGCCGGCGAACAACACGCGCTCCTCGGGAAGCCACGCCACCACGTCGCCGGGGGTGTGCGCGGCATACCCGGGATGCCGCAGCTCGATCCGCCGCCCGCCGGCGTGGACGGTCAGCTCGGACCGGAACACCACGGACGGGACGCGCCGCGTCACGCTCCCCCAGTCGGGCACCGGCGTCCAGATCGGCGGGCATCCGTCGATGAGCGGATCGGCCAGCAGCGCCTCCCGCATCGCCGCATGCCCGAAGATCACCGTCTCGTCCGGGAGCAGGCTGTTGCCGTAGGCGTGATCTCCGTGCTGATGGGTGTTGACCGCCATCCGCACCGGAACGTCGCCGGTCGCCTCCGCCACCGCCGCCAGGAACCGGCGGGTACGCCGCTCGGAGGCGCACGTGTCGACGATCATCACGCCGTCCTCGCCCGCCACGGCGCCGGCGTTGTTGAGCCACCAGGTGCCGTCCGGCTGCACCCAGGCGAAGACCCCCGGGACGACCTCGCGGAGCCCTGCCGCGCCGGCCTGCTCTTCCATGATCCACCACTCCTTTCGTCCTGTCGGGATACGTGCCGGCCCAGCCTGACGCCGGTGACTGTCCAGTTCACAGACCGGTCTCTGGCCAATGGACGCCCGTGCCGGGCAGCGGGTGGCCCGATAGTGAGCAGGGAAATGGTGGTCTACGGCTTCCGGGTGCTCTCGCCCGACGGGACGGTCGTGCACGCCGAGGGGCGCCGGGTCAGCGTCAACGTCGACCCGGAGACCTTCACCTCGGCCCCCATCAGCGACGAGGCCCGGCAGGCGGCGATGGCCCCGCTCGGAGCGCCCACCGTGGCGTAGGCCACGTAGGCCACGAACGGCCGCGCCGGGCCGCTCTGGTGCCGCGTCCTTCAGCGGCCGATCGTCCCGTAGAGCTCCCGGTGCCAGAAGTCCTCGCTGACCCGTTCGACGCCGGCGGCCAGGTGGCGGCGGTAGGTGGTGAAGGGCAGGCCGAGCCGTTCGGCGGCGATCTCCTGGGTCGGGGCCCCGCGGAGGAAGGTGACGGCGAGCGCCCGGTGGAACTTCTCCGCGCGCGGGTCCTTGCCCACCTCGTCGACCGCCTGCTCCAGGAGCGCACGCAGGACCTCGGCGGGGTCGGAGCCGGGCTGCTCGGTGACGAGCCGGCTGCGGGCGAGCGGGCTGGCGGCCAGCTCGCCGGGGCTGGACAGGTGGCGCAGGGCCTTGCGGACGGCGTCGGCGAACTCCCTCCGGGACAGCACGGCCAGCGCGGGCGCCGGGACGGCGGAGTCCTCCTGGCCGGAGCCGGTGAGCAGCCGGTTGAGCCGGTCCAGCCACGCCTGCGCGGGCACCGCCCGCCAGTCGTGGGCGAACAGGGCGTACTCGACGTCACCCACCCAGGCGTGTTCCCCGAGATCGTGCATGTCGTAGTGGCGCAGGTAGTCCCGCATGGGGTCGTCGCTGCGCATGGCCATGAACGACCAGGCCATGCGGTCGTCGCGCAGGCAGTAGCCCACGGACCGCCACTGCATCAGGTCCATCACCGGGGACATGCCCTGGTACTGCTCCAGTACCCAGGTCCGGCCCACGGCCAGGTGCTCGCCCGGCCGCAGCGGCGCGATGGCGCGGGCGTTCGCCCAGGCGGTGGCGACGATCGGGTCGGCGGCCGCCTCCTCCTCGGAGGGGGGGTCCAGACGGAGCCAGGAGCAGAAGCCGACCAGCTCACCGGTCTCGGTCCGCCGGTAGAGCCGGAACGCCTCCGGCTGCCGGGCCGTCCAGAAGGCGACGGTGGCGGCCGACTCCTCGCCGGCCACCTCTGCGGCCAGCTTCACCATGGTCTCGGCGTCCTCGGGCCGGAAGGCGTCCTCGTACGCCTCGCCGTCCCCGCGCCAGCTGTTGAACTCGGCGGTCGATCCGACCTCGCGATGCAGGAAGAACAGCGAGCCGACGGCGCCGAGCACGCAGGGGTCGGTCGCGCCGCGAATCTGGGCGGCCAGGTGGTCGCTGATGCTCTTGTGCATGTCGGCGTAGCCCCGCGGGTCCCGCCAGCGCAGGTCGGCTTCGAGCACGCCTCGGACGACGTCGTGCGGGAACAGGCCGCGCGGGCTGGACTCCACGAACGGCAGCCGCCGCAGCCAGTCGAACAAGGACCCGGCGTCCTCGTCCGGGAGCACCGCGCGCAGCAGGTCCTCGGTGGTCATGTACGCGTGCGCGCAGACCTCCAGAGCGCGCTGGTGCGCAGGGCTGGGCACCTCGCCGACGAGCTGGTCGAGAAGGGTGGCCACCACGTCCTGGCTCGGCGTCCAGCGAGCGCTCGCCGTGCGGTCCTTGAGTGCGACCGCGGCGCCCAGCGACAGGGCCAGCGGGTGGCCGCCGGCGAAGGCCAGCAGCGGATCGCGCAGGTCGCGGAGGACGCCGCGGACGTCCAGCAGTGCGGCGGCGTCCGCCGGGTCGAGGTCGCGCAGTGGCATCACCCGCAGCGCCCCCGTCCAGGCGGGGTCGGCCGTCCACAACATGTCCGGGGGATTGCGGCCGGCCACCACGACCAGGGCGCCGACCGGCAGGCGTGGCAGGAACCGCTCGCGCAGCCAGCCCTCCAGCCCCTGCACCCGTTCGAAGGCGTCGATCAGCAGCACCGCGCGCTCGTCGCGGAGCACCGGCCCGGCCTCGGTCTCGAGCGTCCCCGGCGACGGGTCCATCGTGCGCCCGTCCAAGGTCGTCACGCGGCGCCCCGCGGCCTCCGCGTCGTGGGCGAAGCGCCGCAGCAGCGTCGACTTGCCGACGCCGCCCGGCCCGTGCACGTACAGGACGCTGCAGGCGCCGCGCAACGCCGACCCGAAGACCTTGAGCTCCTCCTCCCGCCCGACGAAGGCGCGCTCCCTCGCGGCCTGCAGCCGCCGCCCCAGTAGATCGTTCCCCGATGACATGGGCGTAACTGTAGCCCTCCGCTCCCCCACGGCTCGGGAGCAATTGTGTGTATTTATACGCATTCGCCGCCGTGTCCGGCTTCGCCGGCACGCTCGCCGGCCGAGTGAGCAGCGAATGGACATCGAAAGCACTGGCGGATGAGCAGTTCGGGCCGCCAGGGTGCCGCAGGAAGGTCCCGGCCTGCCGCAGTATTCCGAGCCCCAATCCATCGGGCGGCAGGCCGGGGCCTTGTGTCATGGTCATTTCTCTGATGGAGGCTTCATGTCCCGCTATGCCCGCCTGCGACCCGTCCGGCGCGCGACCGTGACGGCGACCGCCGTGCTCGGCGCCTGCGCCGCGCTCGTCGCCGCAGGCCCGGTGGCCGCCGCAGCCGAAGGAACCGGCGCGGCCGGCGCTCGATACGTCGCCCTCGGCGACTCCTACGCCTCCGGCTACGGCATCACCCCGATCGAGAACGAGGTGTGCGGCCGCGCCAAGGTCAGCTACCCGACCGTCGTGATCGCCGCCGACAAGTCGGCGAGTCTCAAGAACGTCGCGTGCAGCGGGGCCACGACCCGCGCCATCTGGAACGAGCACAAGGGCCAGCCGAAGCAGATCAGTGCGCTCAAGCCCGACACCACCCACGTCACGGTGAACATCGGCGGCAACGACATCGGCTTCGAGAAGATCGTCACCGAGTGCGCCGTCCTCGGGCTGCAGCAGCCGACCGGCTCCCCTTGCAAGAGCAAGTTCGAGGCCGAGGTCGACGCCGCGTTCGGCAAGCTGAAGGGGCGGCTCGCCTCGGTGGCGATCGACGTGAAGCGCAAGAGCCCGAAGGCCGTGGTCGCGCTGGTCGGCTATCCGAAGCTGCTGCCCGCGGACGGCTCGAGCTGCAACCGGTCCGAGGTGCCGTTCGCCTCCGGCGACTTCGCCTTCCTGCACGGGATCCTCGTGCGGCTCAACGACATGATCAAGGCGGAGGCCGCCCAGGGCGGCGCCCTCTACATCGACACGTACAAGCCGTCGGCCGACTACGACATGTGCGCGCCCAAGAACAAGCGCATGATCCAGCCGCTGCTCGAAGGGGGCCGCATCGCTCCGGCGGCCGCGCACCCGAACGCCCCGGGCATCCTCCGCCTGGGCGCCGCGGTCTCGCAGGCGCTGGCCAAGCACTCCCGCTGACGCGGGCGCCGCGTCCGCTCCGGCGCGGACGGACAGGACGCTCCGGCTGCCGGGCGCGGCCGGAGTGCGGTGAGCCGGACGTCAGCGCGAGTGGGCGAGTCTATTGACGCCCGTGCCGTACAGCTCACGGTGCCACAGGTGGGTGCAGACGCGTTCGATGCCGGAGACCAGATGGCGCCGGTAGGTGGTGAAGGGCAGGCCGAGGCGTTCGGCGGCGATCTCCTGGGTCGGGGCGCCGTGCAGGAAGGTGGCGGCGAGCGCCCGGTGGAACTTGACCGAGCGCGCATCCTCGCACAGCGACTCGATGGCCTCTTCCAGCAGGTCGCGCAGCGCCTTGGCGGGATCGCGCTCGGCGTGCTCAACGACCAGCCTGCTGCGCGTCAGGGGCGAGCCGGCCAGCGCGTCCGGACGCGACAGGTGGCGCAGCGCCTTGCGGACCGCTTCGGCGAACTCCTCCTGTGACAGCACCGCCAGTCTCCCCGTCGTGGCGGCCGCCCCGCCGAACCCGTGCGGCACCGGCGATCCGTTGAAGCCCTCCAGCCAGGCCCGCGGCGGCACCGCCCGCCAGTCATGGACGAACAAGGTGAACGGCACGTCTCCCAGGCACGGATTGTCGGGGATGTCGTGCATGTCGTGTTTCCGGAGAGCCTCCACCACCGGCGGGCCGGGGCGGGGTATCGCGAGATACGACCACGCCATCCGCTCCGACCGCAGGCAATTGGCGATGATCCGCCACTGCAGCGGATCCGCCACCGGCGAGTCGTAGCGGTACTGGGGCAGGACCCACCCCCGCGCGATGGCCAGATGCTCCCCATCGCGGAGCGGCGCGGTGGCGCGCGCGTGCGCCCAGGCCGCCGCCACGATGGGGTCGGCCGCGCATTCCACGTCGTCGGGCTCCTGAAGACGCAGCCACGTCAGGAAACCCACCGGCTCACCGGTCTCGGTCCGCCGGTAGACGCGAAAGGCCTCCGGACGGCGCCGCACCCAGAAGTCGGCGCAGGCCGCCGATGCCTCGCCCCCGGCGGCGTCCGCCACCCGTAGCAGGGCGCCGACCTCGTCGGGGCGCATGACGTCCTCCTGGATCTCGCCCTCGTCGTGCCAGCTGTACAGGGCGCCCATGACTTCCTTGTCGCGATACAGGTAGAACAGCGCCGTCACCGCGGCCAGGACGTCGCGATCGGCCGCGGTGCGTACCTTCTCCGCCAGATACGCGTGGATGCGGTCGTGCATGTCCGCGTAGCCCTGCGGATCCCGCCAGCGCAGATCGGCCTCCAGCACCTCCCGGACCACGTCGTGCGGGTAGAGCCCGAGGCTGGTCGACTCCACGAACGGCAGCCGCCGCAACCAGCCGAACATCGCCGCGGCGTCGTCCGGCAGCGCCGCGCGCAGCAGGTCTTCCGTCGTCATGTAGGCATGCGCGCAGATCTCCAGAGCGTGCCGGTGCGCCGCCGAGGGCACCTCGCCCACCAGCTGGTCCAGCAGGGTCGCCACCACGTCCTGGTTGGGCTTCCAGCGCCGGCTCGCCCTGCCGTCCTTCACCGCCACCGCGGCCCCGAGCAGCAGCGCCAGCGGGTGACCGCCGGCGAAGGCCAGCAGCGGCTCGCGCAGCTCGTCGGCCACCCCGCAGCAGTCCATCAGCGCCTCGGCGTCCCGGGGCGGCAGGTCGCGCAGCGACATGACCTCCAGCGCCTGCGCCCATCCGGGATCGGCCTGCCACTGCATGTCCGGCGGGAACCGGCCCGCGATGACCACGAGCGCGCCCACAGGAAGCCGCGGCAGGAAACGCTCCCGCAGCCAGCCCTCCAGCCCCTGGATCCGCTCGAAGGTGTCCACCAGGAGCACCGCCTGCTCGTCGCGCAGCACCGCCTCGGCCTCCGCCTCGAACGCCGCGGGCGAGGGCTCCAGCGTCCGGCCGTCCACCCTGGCCACCGACCGCCCGGCGAGCGCCGCCTCCCGCGCGAAGCGCCGCAGCAGCGCCGATTTCCCGATGCCGCCGGGGCCGTGCACGTAAAGGACGCTGCACCGGCCGCCGTGAAGCGCCGCGCCGAAAAGCGAGAGCTCCTCTTCCCGCCCCACGAAGGCCAGCTCGCGCGCCGCCTGCAGACGCCGCCCCAGCAGCTCGGACTTCCTGCTCATCCCCGAAGACATGCGCCTAACTCTAGCCTCTGACCAACTATTGATTTCGCGAACTATCGCATATTCCGGGACATTCACCGATTGCTTGGATGCGAAATCGGAGCGACCCCATATAAGCGAGCTCGGAATTGTTCCGCATAATGCGTGGATCGTTCATCTGATGACAGCGGCGCGGCGTTCCGTCTGCCCGAATGAGCAAGTATTGATCACCTGGCTGGTCTGGAAAACGGGCAATACCCGGGACGACGCTGCCCGAATGACGGTGGACGTAGTCGTACTGGGGGCCGGGCCCGCGGGGCTGGCCGTGGCTCTCCTTCTCTCCGCTGACGGGCATCGGGTCACGGTGCTCGACCGTGACCCCGCCGAGCCGGCCGCCGGGGACGGCCGGGGCGTGTCCCAGTTCCGTCAGCCGCATGTGCTCCTGCCGCGCGGTCTGGCCGTGCTGGAACGGCAACTGCCCGAGGTGGTCGCCGCGATCGAGGCCGCGGGCGGCCTGCGCTGGAACGTGCTCGCCGGGGCGCGGGCGGCGCCCGATCGCCGGTACGAGGCCATGGCGGCGCGGCGGCCGGTGGTCGAGGCCGCGCTGTGCGCCGTCGCGGCACGTACGCCGAACCTCGGGATCCGGCGCGGCGTCGGTGTCTCCGCCCTGCTGCCCGGCAGCTCGCGGGCGGACGGCGTCCCCCATGTGCGCGCGGTGGCGACCGACGACGGCGAGACGCTGGAGGCCGGGCTCGTGGTGGACGCGAGCGGCGGCGGGTCGCCGGTGGGCGCCATGGTGAACGAGCTGCGCCGGCTGGAGCGGCCGTCGCGCCGGCCGGACGCGGCGTTCGACTACTACTCGCGCTTCTTCCGCAGCGCCGACGGCACCATGCCCGCCCAGCCGGCCTGGCCTCTCGCCCACCACGACAGCGTCTCCACGCTCGCCCTGCCCGGCGACAACGGCTCGTGGTCGCTGACGCTCGTGGTCTCCAGGCGGGACTGGGTCATGCGCTCGCTGTACGAGGAGCACGTCTGGCACCGGGCGGCCGCCCTGTTCCCCGGCCTGCACGCGTGGCTGTCGCACGGCGAGCCCGTCACCGGCGTGCTGACGTCGTCCGGCCCGGCGACCCGGCGGCGTGACCCGATCGACGGGAGCCGGCCGCCGGTGACGGGGCTGGTCAGCGTCGGAGACGCGTGGGGAACCACCAATCCGACGTTCTGCCAGGGGATGTCGATGGCCTTGGTTCAGGCCGAGCTGCTGCGCGAGGTCATGCGGGCGCAGAACGCGCCGGAGAAGGTCGTCCTGCGGTACGAGGACGCGGTGCACGCGGCCCTCGGCCCCTTCTACGACACGTTGCGGTTCTGGGAGCGCAACCGGCTGGCGGAGATCTACGCCGGCATCCGCGGCCGGCGCTTCCACGGCGACGACCTCTGGACCGTGGCCAGGGCACTGGAGGCCGCGAAGCTGGCCGACCCGGATGTGATGACGGCGATGGGCGACCTCGGCTCGATGCTGGCCACACCCGAGGAGGTGCTGGCGCGGCCGGGCGTCGTGGACAAGGCGCTGGCCGCGGAGGCGCCGGCGAGCACTCCGGCGAGAGCCGAACTGCTCGCCGCGATCACCCGATGACCGGTGGCCGCGGGCCTTCCTCCGCCCGTGGCCGCCTACTCGGGGAGCACGTGCGCCCGCCGGGGACGCGGCGGGCGCGGCCGGGCCGCCTGGGCCGGGCGCCCTCCCGTGCCGGGGACCGGCTCGATCAGGTCCTCCATCGTGCAGCCGAGGATGTCGAGCAGCGCCATCAGCACGCGGAGGTTCAGCCGCACCGGCCGCTCGGCGACCAGCCGGTAGACCTGGCTCTGCGACAGCTGGAACCCGCGTTCGGCCAGCAGCGGCCGCAGGTCGGTGGTGGCGTACATGCCGCGACTGGCCATGACTTTGCGCAGGTGCCAGCGGTAGTCCGGCTTCACGGTCACCTCGGTCCCCGTCTGTCGTTCAGCGGACGGACGCAGTTCGCGGTCGTCACGGCGAAGCGGTGCCCGACCTGCTCCTGGACGAACGCCAGGGAGGCGCCGTCGGCCAGCAGATGGGCCATGTACGCGCTGCGCATGCAGTGCGGTGTCAGCGCCCGGTCCAGGCCCAGGGCGTCGCGGTAGGCCGCGAACCGATCCTCGATCTCCCTGGTCCGCACCCGCCCGCCCCGCTCCGTCGGCCACATCGCCGGCCGGAGACTGGAGCGGTAACGGGGCCGGACCTCGGCCAGGTAGTCCTTGACCGCCTCCACCGCCCACGGCATCACGCTGACGACCGTCCGCCGCCGCGGCGGAAGGTCTCTGACCCGTCGGCCGGAGCGGATGTAGAGCGAGCCGAACCGGCCCAGGTCGGGGGCCTCGGGATGGGGGTGGAAGTCGGTGACGTCCAGCGCGGACGCCTCCGAGCCACGCAGGCCCCAGGCGTAGACGACCTTGAAGAGGGTGGCGTCCCGATAGCGGGCCAGCGCTCCCTTGTGTCCCTGCCGAAGGGCCGCCTCGACCTGGTCGTCGGCGTAGTCGAGGAAGCGCTGGACCTCCTCGCGCGTCATCGGCCGGCGCCCCGGGTCGCCGTGGTAGCCGGCCAGCCGCCCGTCGGCGTCCGCGTCGGGGCAGACCTGCTCCGGGGCCCGGCCGAAGCGGGCCTCGCACTGCGCCCGCCATCCGCTGTGCGGAGCGGCCACGTAGTCGCAGAACAACCGCAGCGCGGCCTGATAGCTGCGTACGGTCGACTGCGCCCGGCGCAGCTCCCCCGTCAGATGGGAGATCCACTTGTCGACGTGCTCGGGCGACCACTGCCACGGAGGCGCCCCGGCGAACCTGGCGAACCGGCGCACCACGTGTTCACGGAAGTCGATCGTGGACGGCTGGGAACGCCCAGCGCCGCGCTGCTGCCGGGCCCACCCATCCAGCATCGCCTCGAACAAGGCGTCCTCGCCGGCGTCCACCGGGCTGCTGTGCTGCTCGGTCATCGTTCAGGTGGCCCCGGCCAGGGCCTTGAGCGTACGCAGCCCGGCGCGCATGGACTCGGGGTCGGCGTTGTGGGCGTCGTCGACGACGGTGACGCCGTCCGGCCGTTCGTGGATCTCCAGCCGACCCCGGGAGCGCCGCCCGGCCGCGTTCAGCCCCTCGGCCACCGGCCATCTGCCCTGGCGGTCGATGATGATGGCGGTGGGCTCGTACAGGTCCCGCGGCAGGGCGTCGAGCACGGCCTGCGCCGACTGCGGCGACACCTCGTGCTCTGCGGATGGGCCGCCTGTCGGCACGGCCACGCGCAGGCGTTCAGTCACGGTCGATCAGCCTTTCCTTCCTGATGTCGGAGGCGTCGGGCCCGCGCGGCTCCAGCGTGCCGGGCGCGGATGAGCGTCCGATCAGTACGCTGCCGGGGTCGCGGGTCCGACCGGGCCGAGCGTGGGCTGACCGCCCTCTCAGTTGCCAGGCCATTCGCTGTCCAGTTGTTGGTCACCGGCGCCGGACCGCAGCCGGACAGGGCCGCCTGTCCTGCCGCACGCACACCACCGCACGCCTGACCTGCTGCGCGCCGGCAGGCGATCGGCCGTCTCCGCGCCGTCCGCGCCGGACCAGCGGCCCTCCGAGGGGAGCCGCTCACCCGACCCGACCGGCTCCCTGCCACGGCCCGCACCTCGAGGCCCCCGCACATCCGGGCAGGCGTGCGGGGGCAGCAGGCGTCAGGAGGCGTTACGCGGGCGTGGCGGCGTGGCGGGCGGCCGTGGCGGCGTGGCGGGCGGCGCGGTAGGCGAAGACGACGGCGGGGCCGATGGTGGAGCCGGGGCCCGGGTAGGTCGGCCCATGACCGAGGCGGTGGTGTTGCCCGCCGCGTACAGGCCGGGAATGACCGAGCCGTCCTCGCGCAGCACGCGGCCGTCGGCGTCGGTCAGCAGGCCGCCCTTCGTGCCCAGGTCGCCCGGGTACAGGAGAAGCGCCCGGAAGGGGCCGCGTTCCAGGGGGCCGAGGTTGGGGTTGGGCTTGACCCGGGGGTCGCCGTAGTAGTTGTCGTAGACGGTCCCGCCCCGGCCGAAGTCGGCGTCCACACCGGTACGCGCGAAGCCGTTGAAGCGCTCGACGGTCGCGGCCAGCCGTGCCGGATCCATGCCGGTCTTGTCCGCCAGCTCGGCCAGGGATCCGGCCTCGAAGAGGATCCCGGCGGCCAGCCACTCCTTCTTGCGCCCGAGATAGGCGGTGGACAGGTAGCGCCGGGCATGCCGGACGTCGGTGACCAGCCAGGTCGGTCCTGGCACGGGATGCTCGAGCATGGCGTGGCCGAAGTCGATGTACGAGGCCGACTCGTTGGTGAACCGCTCGCCGGCCGCGTCCACCACGATCGAGAACGGGAAAGAGCGCTCCGACAGCACGAAGCCGTGCTGTCCGTCGGGTCCGACGGTGCCAGAGCCCCACCAGGCGTCGTCCATGAGCTCCAGCGCCGCTCCCACCCGCGCGCCGAGGTCGATGCCCGTGCCGAGGTCTCCTTCCGGCGCCGCCGAGTAGCCGGGGATGCCGTGATGCTTCAGCCGCCACTCGCGGTTGCGGGCGAAGCCGCCGGCCGCGAGCACGACGCCGCGCCGCGCGCGTACCCGCGTCGGGCGCCCGTTCCTGTCGATCACCGCTCCGGCGACGGCGTCGTCCTCCACGATCAGGTCCACGACCGGGGACGACAGCCAGACGGGAGTCTGTTGGGTGCGCACGATGTGCATGAGGGAGCAACTCAGGGCGCCGCCCAGCCCGACCAGGCGCTTGCCGGTCGCCAGGCCGCCGAGCGTGCGGAAGACGAGCCGCGCGCCGCGCACGAACCCGCCGACCGCCCGAGCAGCCACACGTCGTCGGTCATCACGGGGACGGGCAGGCCGTCGGCGGCGCGGGCGGTGGCGTACCACTCCCCCAGCCGTCTGGTGTCGAACGGCGCCGACTCGACCCCCCGCCCCACCTTGCCGCCGGGCCGGTCGGGGTAGTAGTCGGGATAGTCCGGGCAACGCCGCCAGCGGACCCCGAAGCGGCCGAGCAGCCGCATCACCTGCGGCCCGCTGTCCAGGAACGCCCGCCGCCGCTTGATCGACGAGGCCGGGCCCGCGTCGCCGATGGCCTCCTGCATGTACTGGAGGGCCTCCTCGACCGAGTCCCGGACACCGTCCCGGATCATGAGCGGATTGACCGGCATCCACAGGCCGCCTCCGGAGACGGCCGTGGTGCCGCCCCACTTCGGCGTGCTCTCCACGACGAGGACGTCGAGCCCGGCCTCGGCGGCGGTGATGGCCGCCGTCAGCCCGGCCGCGCCCGTACCGGCGACGAGCACGTCGACGACGTTGTCCCACTGGTCTGTCATCGTGCTGACCCTCCTGAAACCGGACAGCTATGTCCGGTTACACCGTAGCCGCTGGCCCCGACGTACGTCGAGACCAGCGGTCATCCTTAGGCTCCGGCCGAAATGTCAGACCCCTAGGTTGGCAACACCCGGAACCAGAGGAAGGACGAGCATGACCGACGGGATCCCGGCCACCGACGAACGCGAACCGGCGCTGGTCGTGACGACGATGATCGACCACGTCCTGGAGCTCGCGACGACATGGACGGCGTGGGACCGCCGTCCACTGCCTGCGGACGACCGGATCTACACGCCGCACAAGGCGATCCGCCGGGTCGCCGACCATCTCGTCGATCACCTGGCGGAGATGGAAGCACGCCTGGCCGGTCATGAGCCGCTCCCCGACCACTGGCACGCGTCGGCCGTCACCACGCCCGCGGACCTGGCGCCCTTCACCGAGCAGGACCTGGACGAGGCCAGGAGCCGGCTCACCCGGCTGGCCCAGATCTGGACCGCCCGGCTGAACGCGCTCACTCCGGAGCAACTCGACCGTTCGCCCGGTGAGGGGTGGACGTTCCGGCAACTCGCGTTCCATCTGGCCGGATCGGTCTACTATGCCGACTCCGTCGGGGATCTCTCGAAGGGCTCAGCGGGCTCCACGACGTCGTAGTGCGTGACGGTGGAGTCGGAACTCTTCCGGTCGCCTCCTCATCAAACCTGACATGAGCCATACGTCAGGGCGAACACGCATCGCGACCGCGCTCATGTGGTCGGCGCTCCCGAACGGCCTGGTGATCGTGGCGGCGCTGGCCGTCGCGGCCGTCATGACCCACCGGCGGCTGCCGTTCATCCCGGTGCTCACGAACGAGCCCATGGTTCAGGCGGCGGTCGCCGGCTACGGAGGCTTCGCCGCCGCCCGCATCGCGCTGATCGCGGCCTTCCTGCTGCTGGCCGGGATGCCGTTCGACCCGGAGATGGCGGCTCCGGCCGGCTATCTGACCACGCTCGCCGGCATGCTCCTGCTCGCGGGATTCGCGCAGGCCACGGCGCTGGTCCTGGTGGCTCGGTCCATTCCTGGCGCGGCACGCCGCCGGAGCGCGGCGCCGCTCAGGCTGGCCCCCGCGTTCGTCGCGGCGTACGCCGTGATCAATCTTGTGATCGCGCAGATCGCCTGGAACGAGACCGGCGTCGACTACGTGGCCGCCGACGCCCGCGCCGCGACCCTCTTCAACACGGCTCTCCTGGGCGTGCCCGCCCTGGTGCTGGCGTTGCGCCCCCAGGCGACGGCGATGTGCGGCTTCATGACCGTCGTCTACTTCCTCGCCCTGCTGGAAGCCTGGTGGTTCAACCCGTTGGGCACCAAGGTGCTGTACGACGACCAGTCCGGCTTCAGCGAGGCGCTGCCCTCGTGGCAACCGCACGCGATCACGGTCGTCGTCGTGGCCGCCGCCCTCACCCAGCTGGCCGGTGTCTTCTCCCTGATGCGACGACCAGGTGAGACGGCCACCGGCCGGTCCACGGCCGCGGAGGTCTAACCGATCAGGGAGCGGACGTACTCGCCGATGGGCTGGGTCGGGCGGCCGGCGAGGTCGCGCAGCGTGCCCGGGGTGTCGGCGAGCCAGCCGCGGGAGATCTGGACGTCCACGTCCGCCAGGACACCGGCGTACGGGGCGGGGACGCCGGCGCCGGCCAGGACGCCCGCGTAATCGTCCTTAGGCAGGTCCTGGTAGGCGATCTCCTTGCCGGTGACCTCGGAGATCGCGGCGGCCAGCTCGGCGAGGGTCCAGGCGGTGTCACCGCTCAGCTCGTAGACCTTGCCCTCGTGGCCGTCACCGGCGAGCACGGCGGCCGTGGCGGCGGCGTAGTCGGCGCGGGAGGCCGAGGCGATCCGGCCGTCGCCGGCGGCGCCGTACACGGCGCCGAGCTGGGGAGCCATGGTGATCGACTGCTCGTAGTTCTCGTGGTACCAGTTGTTGCGCAGGATCGTGTACGTGACGCCGGACGCCTTGATGTGCTCCTCGGTCGTCCTGTGGTCGGCGGCGAGCGCGGCCTCGGTGGTGTCGGCCTTGGGCGCGCTGGTGTAGACGAGCGCGGCCCCGGCCTCCTTGGCCGCGTCCACGACCGCGGCGTGCTGCTGCGCCCGGTGCGGGTCGAGGCCCGAGATCAGCAGGACCTTGGTGGCGTCCTGCAGTGCGCTCTTGATCGTCTCGGGCCGGTCGTAGTCGGCCTCACGCACCTCGACGCCGAGGTCGGCGGCCTTTTCGGTGGTACGCGCCGCCGCGACGATCTCCGCGGCGGGGACCCGCTTCTTCAGCTCTTCGACCACGAGCCGGCCCAGGTGCCCACTGGCTCCCATGACGACGATCATGATTACTTCCTCTCAGTGCTGATGGTGTAGTTAGTGCTTTCTATCAGAAAGTGCTGCGACCGCGTACAGTAGCACCCATGGAGGAGGATTTCGAGACCCTGGTAGCCGACGTCTTCTCGCGTAAGTGCACCTCCCGCACGGTGCTGGAGACGATCACCGGCCGCTGGGCGATCCTGGCGCTGGCGGCCCTGTACGAGGGGCCCTATCGCTTCAACGCACTGCGCCGCCGGGTCGACGGGGTCAGCGAGAAGATGCTGTCCCAGACCCTCCAGGCCCTGGAACGCGACGGCATGGTGCTCCGGGAGGCCGAGCACACGATCCCGCCCCGCGTGGAATACAGCCTCACCCCGCTCGGCCGCGAGGCCGCCGAGCATCTGCTCCCCCTCATCACCTGGGTCGAGGACCGCATGCCCCAGGTCATGTCCGCCCGCGAGGACTACCAGGGCCGTTAGACAGGCCGCTTCACCGCTCGTGCCGAGCCCGGCCGAACCAGGTGGCCGAGGCGGCGGCCAGGGTGCCGGCGGGCTGCGGGCCGGCCGTGGTGGAGACCCACGCGGTGTGCCCGTCGGGACGGATCAGCAGTCCTTCGAGGTCGGGCCGCTCGGGACAACGGGCCCGGTAGGCGTCCACCCCGCCGGCCACGTGTGACGCCAGGGGCCGGTCGCCGAGCTCGAGCAGCACCGGACGGGCGGCTCTGAGCAGCTCGGCGACACTGGTGTGCCGGTCGCCGAGGACCAGTTTCAGATTGGGTGTGAGCCTGCCCAGCCATGGATGACCACCGGGGATCCCCGGGTCGTAGCGGGTGCTCACCCCGGCCAAGAGCTCGGCGAGATGTTTGCCGACCGGAGCCAGCTCGGTGAGCTCGCCGAGCAGGTCCCGTAGCGGATCGAGGGCGGGATCGCGACGCCCGAGCACGGCCAGCGCGCGCGTGGTCCGCAGCACGCGGGCCCCCGCCTCGTGCCGTTCCCGGTGATAGCTGTCCAGCAGGCCGTCCGGCGCGTGCCCGAGCACGGTGGCCGCCAGCTTCCAGCCGAGGTTGACCGCGTCCGCCAGGGCCACGTTCACGCCCACGGCCCCCGCCGGCGGATGGATGTGCGCGGCGTCCCCGGCCAGCACGACGCGGCCGGCCACGTACCGATCCGCCTGCCTGGCCGCGTCCGAGAACCTCGTGAGCCAGCGCGGCTCGCGAAGCCGCACCGAGCGGCCGAGCACGTGGTCCAGCACCTGCTGGAAGTAGGCGAGCCGGACCGGCTCGTCGCGGTCGGCGGGCGGCTCCGGCTCGTCGAGCACGATCCGCACGTAACCGGGTCGCGGGATGACGAACACGGTGCCGTGCTCGCCCTCGGTCATCCCGAACGGCAGGTCGGCGGGGTCGGCCATCTCCACGTCCGCGAGCAGCCCGTACGTGGCGGCGGGCGTGCCGGGAAAGCCGATCCCGGCGAGCTTGCGCACGGTGCTGCGGCTGCCGTCGCAGCCGGCGAGGTAGTCCACCCGCCTCAGCTCGTCCACGCCGCCGGCCCGGACGGTGACGCCGACCCCGTCGCCGTCCTGCGCGACGCCGGCCACCTCGTGCCCCCAGGACACCGTCACGCCCAGCTCGGCCAGCCACAGCTCCAGGAGCTCCTCGACCCGGGTCTGGGCGATGCCGAGCACGTACGGGTGATCGGTGTCCATCGCGGTCAGGTCCAGCGGCCGGCCCGGGTCGGCGAACATGCCGTACGGCACCGTGGGGCCCTCGGCCAGGAACCGGTCGACGATGCCGCGCCGGTCCAGCAGCTCCAGGCTGCGGGCGTTCAGGGTGAACCCGCGGCAGTATGGCGAGCGTCCCGGCAGCCGGTCGACCACGGTGACGCCGACGCCGGCGAGCGCGAGCTCCGCGGCCAGCATCAACCCGGCCGGCCCCGCCCCGGCCACCATGACCTGCGCTGATCCCTCGGTGTTCATCGGGCCTCCTCAGTGGCGTCGTCCCGGCTGATCGCGGATTCGGGCCACGTCAGGCGGCCCGCCTCGATGTCGTCGACGATCTCCTCGATCCAGGCCAGCTCGGCCTCCTCCATCCGCACCGCGTACTCGGCCTCCACCACGAACAGCCGCGGCACCTCACCGGCCTCCAGCACCTCGCGGTGCGCCTGCCGGGTCTCCTCCATCGAGGCGCGCACCCGGCCGGCCCGCTCCCGCAGCGCCGCCACGGCGCCGTCGGGGCCGAGCGCACCGAGGTAGCTGACCGCCGACAGGAACTTGGGGTATTCGTCGGCGGGGACGCGGATCAGCTCGTCCACCCACCGCGTGAACTCCTCGCGCCCCAGCTCGGTGTACTGGTAGACGGTCCGCTCCGGCCGGCCGCCGACCCGGATCGTCTCCTGCGCCTCGATCCATCCGGCCCGTTCCAGCGCCCGCACCACGTCGTACAGGGAGCCGGTCGTCACCTTGAACGCCCGGTCCATGCCGCGTTCGCGCAGGGTGGCGGCCATGGCGTGGGGATGCGCCGGCGCCTCCATCAGCAACCCCAGCACGGCCAGGCCCAGCGGGTTTGACACCTTGCGTCGAATACTCGAATCCAAGCGCTCGTCTCCTATCACTCGGATCCGAGTATTCGACGCCAAGCGAGTTCTGTCAACTCACCAAAGGGCGTTGCGGACGCTCCGTTCAACGGAATACTGTCTTTCCCCATGCCGAGGGGAACGTCAGAAGTCAGCGAGCCGATGTACTTCGTGCTCGCCGCCCTGCGCGCGGAGCCGCTGCACGGACACGCGATCAGCAAGGCGGTCAAGGAACTGTCGGGGGGCCGGGTCCAGCCGTCGGTCGGCACCCTCTACGGCATCCTGGAACGCCTCAACGAGCGCGGCGTGATCCAGGTGGACCGTGAAGAGGTCGTCAACGGCCGCAACCGGCGCTACTTCCGGATCACCGACGACGGCCGCGCCCTCGTGGAGGCCGAGGCGCGGCGCATGCAGGCGGCCGCCGCCCTCGTCCTGCGCCCGGCCGCCTCGTGACGACCACGGGGCCGAGCCGCCCCGCCGCGAGCCCGGCCCGCACCCCGTCGGCGCTGGAGCGGCGCTACCGGCGGCTGCTGCTGGCCTACCCGCGTCCCTACCGCGCGGCACACGGCGACGAGCTCCTCGACGTCCTCCTCGAGTCCGCCGACCCGGGCCGGACCGTCCCCGCGCTCAAGGAGGCGTGGGGCCTGCTCGTGGGCGGCGTACGCAGCCGCGTCATCCACCAGGCCAGGGGGAGCGCGTGGGCGGACGGCCTGCACCTGGCGGTCACGGCGGTGGCGGCGGCGAACCTGGCGGCGCTGCTGCCGTACGCGGGCACGCTGCCGCTCTGGACGCCGCTCTCGGCGCTCGCGCTGCTGGCGATCCTGCGCGGACGGGTGCTCGCGGCCTTCCCGCTCACCCTCCTCACCGGCGTCAAGGCGGTCGCCATTGCGGGCGGCTGGCAGCCGCTGGACCTGACCCTGCTGCCGGTCCATCCGACGTTCCTCTCGGACCTCCCCCTGTACGGGGACAGCAGCCCGCCGGCGGTGGCCGCCGGGTACGCGGTCGTCCTGACCGGCCTCCTGGTGCTCGCCTCGCGACGGCAACCGGTGCCCACCCGGTCGTGGTGGTGGTGCGCGGTCGTCCCGGCGGCCGCGTGGGCCGGTCCCGACTGGATGGCCGAGTCGACGGCGCTCCCGCTCAGCCTGAGCAGGATGGCCGTGGAGACGGCGGCGTTCGGGCTGGCGGCGGCCGCCTGCTACCTGGCGCGCGACCACCGGTGGGCGCTCGCGTCCGGCGTCTACCTGCTGGTGGCCTCCGGCCGGTTCATCGAGTTCGCCGATCACCTGACCAGGCAACACCTGGCCTACTGGGGCGTGCTGCTCGTGCTGACCCTGGGCGCCGCCTTCGCGCCCTTCCGCCAGCGGCGCCACTGTCTGGATTGACCATGCTTCGTTGAACGGAGTATGGTCGTCGCCATGCCGAACAGATCCCTGCTGTTTCTGGCCGTGCTCTGCCTCGTCGGGACGGCGGCTTGTGCCTCCGCGACGCAGGCGCGACCCACGCCGGAGACGACCAGCGGCAGGCCGTCCGATCAGCCGCAACGCATCCAGTCGATCATCGCCGACTGCATGAAGCAGAAGGGCTTCAAGTACGTCGCCTGGGTACCCGACCCGAAGATCGACGACGAGTGGAAGAAGGCCGCCTCCGGCGACTACGCGGCGATGCGGAAGGAGCGCCGGGAACAAGGCTTCGGCGTCTTCTTCCTCCTCGCCCACCCAGACCGCAAACAGGTGCTCTGGAGCGAGACCGACAGCCCCAACTTCGCGATCGAGAACGAGCTCTCGCCGGCCCAGCAGACCGCCTACGACAAGGCGCTCACCTCCTGCAAGGCACAGGCGGTCAAGCAGGTCACCGGCAAGGTCGTGAAGTCCGACGAGGACCGGGCCGAGCAGGAGAACCAGATGATCGAGCAGACGCTCGACCGCGAGCTCAACGGCGATCCCCGGCTCGTCGAACTGGCCTCCGCCATGGGCGACTGCCTCAAGGGCAAGGGCTACCGGGTCGACTCCGTCAAGCCGGTGGACATGAGCCACCGGGGCTGGAAGGAGTTCGAGGAGCAGAAGAAGCGGATCGCACTGAACGACGACATCCCCGAGAAGGACCTGCCCGACGGGAAGTACATCGAACCGCGCCTCGCACCGGCCACGGCCCGGCAGTACCTGGCCAAGGAGGTCAGGGCGGCCCTGGACGATCTGGAGTGCGGCAAGGACTTCTACGCCGCCTACATGCCGAAGCAGAACGAGATCAGCCGGCGGGTCGTCCAGCTGTTCGGCGGGGTGGAGCTCGCATGAGGGTCGGGAGCACGTTCCTGGCCGTGGCGGCGGCCGCCGCGATCTCCGGCTGCGGGGGCGCCGCCGAGAGCGCCGCCCCCTCGCCGAGCCCGTCCCAGGACAAGAGGCATCAGCTCGAAGCGGCCAAGGCCGACTGCATGAAGCAGAAGGGCTTCGAATACGTCGCGTTCGTGCAGGAGTTCAAGGGCACGGACCAGGACGACAAGCGCGCGGCCGGCGACTACCAGGCCATGCAGAAATATCGGGAAAAACATGGGTTTGGGGTGTTCTCCCGGCACGTCTACCCCCAAGCGGCCAGCCGGGGCGCCGATCCGGTGAGCAACCCCAACGGGAAGATCCAGTCCTCGCTCTCCTCAGCCCAGATGGGGGCCTACCGGAAGGCGTTGGACGCCTGCACGAGCACGTCCATCAAGCAGGTGCTGGGCTTGGAGGTGAAGTCCGACCGGGACTACTACACCCTGCGGAACAAAGCCGCCAGGAAGGCCGTCGACGGCACGCTCAACACCGATCCCACGCTGGTGGAGCTGGCCTCCGCCATGGCCACGTGCCTCAAGGGCAAGGGCTACTCCATCGCCGACACCACGCCGGCGGCCATGTCCGGCCGCGGCCAGAAGGAGTTCCTCGTCCAGGAGGACAAGCTGGGCCGTGAGCAGTTCGACGACGTGCCCGACGTCACACCTCCGGCGAACGAGGACGAGATCCCGATGTACGTCGCGCCGAACCTCACTCCCGAGCAGGCCAGACCGTACCTGCAGAAGGAGGTCGAGGCGGCCCTCGACGACCTGGAGTGCGGCAAGGACTTCTACGCCGCCTACATGCCGAAGGAGTCGGCGATCCAGAAGCAGGTCAACGACCAGTTCGGCATGTGACGACGCCATGAGGTCCCCCCGCAAACTCCTCGCCGGCGTCCTCACCGGGGTCGTGGTCATCGCCGCACTCGGCTGGGCGCTGAGCACCAGGCTGCGCTCCCCCGCCGACGAGGCGGCCCGCCGCGCCGCGCCGAGGCCCTCGCTCATCACCGCCGCCGTCGAGCGCCGCAAGCTGGCCAGCACGGTCGTGGTCAGCGGCACGCTGGAGTACGGCTCGCCGCTGCCCGTCACCCTCGCCGGCGCGGTCGGCGGCTCCTCCGAGCTGCAGCGCGCCACCCGGCCGCCGCGCAAGGGCCGGCTGCGGGAAGGCGCGGTGCTGATGGAGGTCAACGGCCGTCCCGTGTTCGCGCTGCGCGGCTCGGTGCCGATGCACCGCACGATCGCCCCCGGCGCCGAGGGTGACGACGTCGAGCAGCTGCAACGCGCTCTCCGCAGGCTCGGCTACGGCGCGCCGCGCTCCGGCGTGTTCGACCGGGCCACGATCGCCGCCGTCACCAGGATGTACGCGGCCAAGGGCTACGAGGCCCAGCAGCCCACGCTGACCGACCGGCAGACGTACGACACGCTGCGCAAGGCCGTGCAGACGGCCCAGGAGACGCTCGCGACCGAGCAGAAGGCCCTCGACCAGGGGCGTGACGTGCTCCCGCTGAAGCTCAAGGTCCGCAACGCCGAGGCCGACCTGGCGGCGGCGAAGAAGGCGCTGGCGCAGGCCGGGTCGCGGCGGCTGACGCCCGAGGAGGAGAACAAGCTGGCGGCGGCCGACGCGGCGGTGCGGGCGGCGGAGGAGAAGCTGGCCGAGGCCGAGCAGGCGCTCAACGCCGCGAGGAACCAGCCCACCGGCGCCCCCGCGCCCACCACCTCCCCAGCCGCCGACACAAGCCTGCTGGAGATGCGCGTGGCCAACGCCGAGGCGGACCTGGCGGCGGCCCGCGAAGCCAGGGCCCGGGTCATGGAAGAGGCCGGGCAGGCCCGCGAGACCAGGCTGGCGGAGCTGCGCAAGGGCCTGCGCACCGCGCGCGAGGCGCTGGCCGGCGCCCAGCAGCAGCTGCGCCAGGCCAGGCAGCTCTCCCCCACCAGGCTCAAGGTGGCCAACGCCAAGAAGGACGTGGCGGCGGCCAAGGAGATGCTGGCCGAGTACGCCCGCACGTACGGGACCTCCATCCCGCCCGGCGAGCTGGTGTTCCTGCCGAAGCTGCCGGCCCGGGTGCACAAGAGCTCGGTGCGGGCAGGACAGCAGATCGAGGCCGAGGTCGCCACCGTGACGAGCTCCGCGTTCATGGTGACGGGAGCGGTCGACGCGGCCGAGTCGGAGCTGCTGCGCGCCGGCATGAAAGCGGAGATCGAGCTCGACACCGGCAGGACGCACCCCGCGACGCTCACCGCGGTCGGCGCGGAGGCCAAGGTGCCCGGCGCCGAGGAGCCCGCGAACGGCGCGCAGCCGGTCCTGCTCACGCCCGCCGCGGCCAAGGGCCTGCGGGCGGGAGAAGCCGTCACGGCGCGGGTGACGGT
The DNA here is from genome assembly GCF_008065375.1 of Nonomuraea sp. SYSU D8015. Lineage (GTDB taxonomy): Bacteria > Actinomycetota > Actinomycetes > Streptosporangiales > Streptosporangiaceae > Nonomuraea. The sequence continues at coordinate 271,856 of NZ_VJYI01000007.1, read as the reverse complement.
CGGGGCGACCGAGGAGCCCGTGCTCGTGGTGCCGGTGGCCGCCGTGATCACCGGCGCGGACGGCAGGGCGCGGGTGCGCGTCGAGTACGCCCCCGACCGGACCAGGGACGTCGAGGTCCGCACCGGCCTGACCGCCGACGGGAACGTCCAGGTCACCGGCGCGCTCAAGGAGGGCGACCGGGTGGTGGTCGGAAATGGCTGAGCCGGTCATCGAGCTGCGCGGGATCGACAAGGACTTCCCCTCCCAGCCGCCGGTACGCGCGCTCGACGACGTCTCGCTCCGGGTGGACCGGGGCGAGCACGTGGCGATCGTCGGCCCGTCCGGCTCGGGCAAGTCGACGCTGCTGAACGTGCTCGGCCTGCTGGACCGCCCGAGCGCGGGCACCTACCGCCTCGACGGCGTCGAGACCACGAAGCTGACGGACGGGGCCAGGACCCGGCTGCGCGGTGGCCGCATCGGCTTCGTCTTCCAGTCCTTCCACCTGCTCTCCCACCGCAGTGTGGTGGAGAACGTCATGCTCGCCGAGGTCTACGGCAGGCATCCGCGCAGGGGCAGGCGAGAGCGGGCCCTGGCGGCGCTGGAACGAGTCGGCCTCGCACACCGTACGGGCTTCCCGCCCGACCGGCTGTCGGGCGGCGAGCGCCAGCGCGCGGCCATCGCCAGGGCCCTCATGGGCGGGCCGTCGCTGCTGCTGTGCGACGAGCCCACCGGCAACCTCGACAGCCGCAACACCGAGGCGGTGCTCGACCTGTTCGACGAGCTGCGGGCGCAGGGGCTGACGATCGTGGTGATCACGCACGAGCAGGAGGTCAGCGAGCGGGCCGGGCGGCGGGTGCGGATCACCGACGGCGTGCTGGCGGAGGCCTGAATGGACCTTCGCGACCTGGCCGGCGAAGCGCTCGCCGGACTCCTCGCCCGGCCCGTGCGCGCGGCGCTCACCACGCTCGGCACCGTGCTCGGCATCACCACGCTGGTCGTGACGCTGGGCGTGGCGGCCACGGCGGGCAACCAGATCGTCGGCCGCTTCGACGAATTGGTGGCCACCGCCATCACGGTGGAGGTGCCGGAGTCGGAGAACGCGCCGCTGGTGGAGTGGACCGCGATCGACCGGCTGACCAGGCTGCGCGGCGTCGAGTCCGCGGCCGCGGTGTCCGAGTCGGACGACGCGGACAACCTGTACGTGCGCTCCAACGACATCGTGGACCCGACCCGGGTCACCACGCAGACCCTGACCGTGCTGGCCGCCACGACCGGGCTGCCGGAGGCGGCGCGCGGCAGGATCGTGCAGGGCAGGTTCTACGACGACGGGCACATCCGGCGGCGCGACCGGGTGGCGGTGATCGGCGACCAGGCGGCCAAGATGCTCGGCATCACCCGGCTCGACCGGGCGCCGGCGATCTTCATCGGCGAGCACGCGTACACCGTGATCGGCATCCTCGGCGACCTGCGCCGCGAGCGGAACCTGAGCACCGCCGTGATCGTGCCGCCGACCGTGGGGCGGCGGTTCGGGCTGCGTGACGTCACCCGGGTGCTGGTCAACACCGGCCTGGGCGCCACCGGGCTGATCGCCCGGCAGGCCCCGGACGCGCTCAGCCCGGCCAACGCCGACATGCTGCAGGTGATCGCGCCGCCCGGCCCGACCAGAGCACGCGACCAGGCGCAGGAGGACGTCAACGCGTTGTTCCTCATCCTCGGCCTGGTCTCGCTGATCGTCGGCGCGGTCGGCATCGCGAACGTCACGCTCGTCACCGTGATGGAGCGCGTCGCCGAGATCGGCCTGCGCCGCTCGCTCGGCGCGGCCAGGCGGCACATCGCGGCACAGTTCCTGCTGGAGTCCACGCTGATCGGGCTGACCGGCGGCGCGATCGGCGCCAGCCTGGGCGTGGTCACGATCGTCGCCGTGTCGGCGGCCAAGCAGTGGACGCCGCTGCTCGACGTGCGCCTGGCCATCGCCGCGCCCGTCGCGGGCGCCGTGGTCGGCCTGCTGGCCGGGCTCTACCCCGCGCTGCGCGCGGCCGGGATGGAGCCGGTGGACGCGCTCAGATGAGACAGGCGTCCATGCCGGCCGGCACGCGAGCGGGGTCACCCGGTGGTGTCCCAGCGGTCGAGGACCGTGGGGACGGGGTGGCTCTCTCGCAGCCGAGACAGCTCTGCTTCTGTGAGCGAGGCGGCGCCGGGAAAGCTGTCGCCCACTTTCCACCCCGCGTGCAACACGGCGTCCTCAAGCGCCCACACGGGGTTCTGGGTGGCGAGCCAGCCGTGGATGAACGACGCGAAGAGCGCGTCTCCTGCTCCCGCCGTGCTGACCACACCACGCGGCGCGACGGCCGAGGCCTCGACCAGGGTGCCGTCGGCCAATCCCATGAGGCAGCCTCGCCCGCCGAGGCCGACGGCCGCGATCGCACATCCCGGATAGCGTGCGAAGATTTTCGCCACCCACTGTCGTGGCGGGCAGGTCAGGCGTTCGTGACTGCAGAAGATGATGTCAGCGACCTCCAGCCAAGGTCGGTTGTACGCGTCGTCGACATCCGTGATCAGATGGACGTCGACAGCGATCGGCACGCTCTGCTCGCGCGCGTGCCTCAGCAAGGGCCGGACGAACGCCGTGTTGGTGAGTACGGTCAGATCGGCGCCATGGACCAGGCGGCGGAACACCTCGACGGGATACTCGACGGCGTTGACAGCTGCGACGTAGGGATGGCCGGAGCGCCGTCCGTTCGGAGCCACGAGTACCACGCCTAGCGAGGAGCAAGGCGTGCTCACCACCCCGGGGCCCAACAGGCCTCGTGATCGCAGCGACGCGGTGATCGCCTCTCCTGCGATGTCCCGGCCCACGAAGGTGCACAGGCGAGCCTGGTCGCCGAGGGCGTGAAGGGTGTCGGCGATATGGCAGGCGGCCCCGGAGACTTCCGCCCTCATCCAGTCGGGAAACTGCAGCGGCGTGTACGGCAGCGGGAATCCCGCCACCGGCATGGCCATGTACAGACTGGTGACACCGGCTACGACGATTTTGCTGCCCATCTCTTCTCCTCGAAGGCATCGGTCAGAACTAGTCGGTCAGATAGGGCGGTGGGACCGGGTCGGCACGCGGAAGCGTGAGCGGTTGCGGCAACCGCATGAGGCGGTACATCAGGCGTCGCATGTTCAGGTTGAAACGGCCCGGGGCCGAGGTGAGGCGGGCCACGACCGCGGCATGCCGTCCTGGGTGGTTGTGGGCGGCGGCTTCGCGCAGTTGGGCGGCCAATGGCAGATCGGATCGCAGCCAAGGGCCTGCGGAGGCCAACAGTCCCCCGGCGGACTCCGGGTCCACTTCGTCTGCCGCATCGCCCACCAGCAGGACGGAGGCACCGCAAACCGCCGCGTACACCGCGATGGAACCGTGGTCGCCCACCACGTGGTCAGCGGCGACGAGCGCACCGCGCCAGTCCGCCTCCGGCGGTATCAGCGCGAGCTCATTGTGCAGGCAGTCGGCCAGCCAGGTGCGGATCTGCCAGACGCCGTGGCCGAACCAGATGTTCGGATGGAAGAGAGCGGCCACGCGGTAACGGTCGCGAGGCAGTTCGGCCAGCATCCGCTGGAGCAGCCCCGCATGCCGGCCGAAGAGGGACCGTGTTCCCCAGGTGGAAGTCACCAGCACGAGCTCGCGATCGTCCGGGACGCGCAGGGCCCGGCGATAGGCGCGGCGCTCATGCGCGCTGGCAACCAGCCGATCATGAGAGGCGTCGCCGACGATTTCGGCGACCGCCACGGCTTCCGGACAGCTGCGCGCCAGCCGCCGGCGTTCCGCATCGTGGGCGAGCACGATGGCCGACGGAATCACCATGCCGTCCCGGATCAGCTCCTGAGTGCTCAGCCCGTACACGCCCCGAGCCGCCATCGCGCCACCGGCGAGCCGACGACTGACGAGTTTGTTGTAACCGGCGCCATGGGGCACGACTAGGAGCGGCGCGTGGACGTCCTCGATTCCCCCGTAGGCGGCGCAGACGGCGAGGTCGAAGCGCTGGCGGACGGCCAGATGCCAAGGCATTACCACCCCGCCGATGCGCTCGAGGAACTCGCCGACCCCGTTGTTGAAGACATCAGGGCCCATCGTGAAGACCACTTGGACGCGAAGGTCGGTGGCGAGAAGGCGGACGACGTCCAGGAGACGCTGGCCGGACGTGACCGTGTGGACGATCACGAGCACGGTTCGCCGAATCCGGCACGTCACCCAGCGCGGCGCATCCGGCCCTACCGGCACGCGGTACCCCTCTGAACAGGACATCGGACTTTCGAACCCCCCTTTCACATACGGCACGGTTTCGCATCGCCGTTTCACCCGGCCGTAATCCCCGTTTCAATGCTCAATCCGAGAGTCCGCGACTTGCCTGGACAAAACCTTGCAACAACCGTGAAGCAGCAGAGTCAGAGAGTACGCCGCGTATGGACCACTTACCGGGTCTGCGGGAAACTGTCGGCGGGGGTCCTTTGGTCACGGGAAGGACATTCATGGAGTTCCGAATACTCGGCTCCGTGGAGTTGTGGGCCGACGGAGAGGCGTGTGAGCTCGGATCGGCCAAAGAACGCTATGTTCTGGCCATCCTGCTCCTGACCCCCGGACAGCCCGTGCCCATCAATGCCCTGATCGGCCGGATCTGGGGCGACGCGCCGCCGTCAAAGGCGCGCGAGAGCGTCCACAGCTATGTCGCACGCCTACGCGGCCGCCTTAATCGACGGCTCGGCGACACCTCGGCACGGCTGAGTTCCCGCTCCGGCGCATACGTGCTGGAGGTCGATCCCCAAACAGTCGACCTCCACCGTTTTCGACGGCTGAACGCCCAGGCACGGGCCATCGCGGACAGCGGCAATCCGCACGACGCCCTACGCCTGCTGCGAGAAGCCGAGAGCCTGTGGCGAGGCGATCCGCTTTCCGGGTTGTCGGGGGAATGGGCGGCGAAGTTCCGGACCAGTCTGGAAAGCGAGCATCGCGCGGCCATCGGCATGCGCCTGACGCTGGAGCTCGACGAGGGTCGCCACGCCGACCTCGTCGGAGAGTTGTACGGACTCGTCGACCAATATCCCTACGACGAGTCGTTCGTCGAGAATTTGATGGTGGCCCTCTATCGCTGCGGACGCCAGGGGGAGGCGCTGGAGGCCTACCACCGGGCCAGTCATCGACTCGTCGAAGAACTGGGAGCGGAGCCAGGGCCCTCCCTCCGCGGCACCTACGATCGCATACTGCACGGCGATCGGGATCTGGCCACGCCACCCGCACGCCCCCGCGCCCCCGGTGGGCTGCTCGCCGGCAATCTGCCTCGTGACATCCCGGACTTCACCGGCCGGGAGGCGGAGCTGAACCACTTGTACACAGAAGCAGATCGCTCCCCCACGACGGCCGTGATCGAGGCCATTGACGGGATGGCCGGCGTCGGCAAGACGGCGCTCGCCGTCCACATGGCGCACAAACTGGCGGACCGGTACCCGGACGGGCGGTGGTACCTGCATCTTCGGGCGCACGATCCCCACCAGCCGCCGATCGACCCCGCGGAAGGTCTTGAAATCCTGTTACGGCTGCTGGGAGAGGAACCACAGCGCATTCCCGAGGCGCTGGAGCCGCGTGCGGCGCTGTGGCGGGCGCGGCTTGCCGGCCGACGGATGTTGATCGTGCTCGACGACGCGGCCAGCGCCGATCAGGTGAGGCCGTTCCTTCCCGGGGGACCCGGATGCCTGGTCCTGATCACGAGTCGGCGGCGGCTGGCCGGACTGGAGGGAGCGCGACCGCTCTCGTTGGATGCTCTCGTGCCGGCTGAGGCGGCCTTGCTCTTCCGCCGGATCGTCGGTCAGGAGCGGCAACTCGACGCCGGCGACGTCAACCGGCTCGTACGTCTCTGCGGATGCCTGCCGCTCGCGGTCACCATCATGGCGAACAAGCTCCGCCACCGGCCGGCGCGGGGTGTCGGAGACCTCGTGGCGAAGCTGTCGCGCTCCAAGGGCCGGCTGGCCGAGATGTACGCCGGCGACAGCGACCTCGTCACCGCGTTCGACCTGTCGTACCGGGAACTGTCCCACGAACGACGGGAGGCGTTCCGCCGCCTGGGCCTGCACGTCGGCACCGACCTGACCGTCGGTGCCGCGGCCGCGCTGATCGGGTGCGATCTGGCTCGGGCCGAACGCGCGTTGGAAGAGCTGATAGACCGGCATCTGGTGGAAGAGCCTGAGTCCGGGCGGATCCGCTTCCACGATCTCCTGCGGGCGTACGCGCGAGAACGCGCCACCGAGGAGGAGCCCCCGGAGGAACCGCGTCGAGCCGTCCGCCGGTTGCTCGACTTCTACCTGCACACCGCCGACCGGGCCGATCGTCTCCTCTACCCGCACAGGCGCCGCCCCGACGTGGAGATTTCCCATCCGCCCCTCAACCCACCGCCCGTTGACGACCCGCGTTCCGCCGCGGACTGGCTACGAGCCGAGCGCGTCAATCTGCTGATGTGCGTCCACTACTCCGCTGAGCAGGGATTTCTCAGACATGTGGTTCAGCTGTCGCAGGTGGTCGCGACGCATCTGGAACGGTCGGCGCACTGGGAGGACGCCGCCCGGATTCACGATCTCGCGCGTCGCGCCTGCCAGGAGATGGACGACGAGGTGGGGAAAGCGCGGGTGGAGCTCGAGCTCAGCCTGGTGCGAAGCCGCACCGGCCACTACGCCGTGGCCTTCGAGCACGCGAACAACGGCCTCGGCGTCTTCCGCGCACTCGGCGACCGGCGAGGCGAGGCCGAGACAATGGATCATCTCGCCCGCGTGTGCTGGCTCTCTGGGCGCAACAGGGAGGCGCTGGGATATGCGGAGAGGGCTCTCGCGTTGTTCCGCGCCGCGGGGGACCCGCATGGCGAAGGCAATGCGTTGCTGCATTCGGGGATCGCGCTGTCCTATCTGGGGCGCGCGGAAGAGGCGGTGGCGGCCTTCGAGAGCTCGCTGAAGATCGCGAACGGGACGGGCGACGTCGCCACCAAGGCAATGATCCTGAACAATCTTGGCGAGCTGCATTTCAACCGCGGTGATTATCACAACGCGCTCAGGCTCTTCCGGGACGCCCTCACCATTCTGCGCGAGACGGGGTGGCGCCAAAACGAGGCCGTGGCGCTCAACAACATTGCGAATTGCCTCCAGCGAGAGGGACGCTCGGATGAGGCATTGCATTTCTACCGCGAGGCGCTGACGATTTACCGGGAAACGGGTGACCGCCGGAACGAAGCCGACGCACTCAGCAACATCGGGTCGACATATCTCGACATGGCCCTCAACGCCGAGGCGCTGATCCATTTTCAGAAGGCGCTTTCCATTGCCCGGGACATAGGCGACCCGTACGAATCGGCACGCGCACTCCAGAAGATCGGCGACACCCAGCGGTACATCGGCCAGTTCACCCTCGCCCAGGAGACCTACGAGCGGTCGCTCGCGCTCGCTCGCGAGGTCGCCGACCCATTACTCGAGGCCGGCTCACGTCAGGGGCTGGGCGAGGCCCTCCTGTGCACGCGTGGAAGGCAGGCGGCGGAGCGGCAGTGGCAAGAGGCGCTCTCGATCTTCGAGCGGCTCGGCGCGCCAGAGGCGGGCTCCCTGAGGGAACGCCTCGAGACGCTCAAGGCTACTGGGGCATGATCGACCAAAGCGGTAGCGGACCGTAGCTTTCCTGACTACTCTGGCATTGCTCTCGGGGAAGCACTGATATCCCGTGAAACACACAGTGCCGGAGGAAAGCAATTTGTCCACCTTCGTCGTGATTGAGATGATGATGGGCCTTGTGGCCCATATGATGATGGGCTAACCGCACACTCAGTCCATCATGGCCATCGTCCCAGTGGGACGATGGCCAATATCATGTCGCAATTCACGAATAATTCTTCAGACGTTCCAGACGGGCACGAATCCGGATATATCCCACCGATCCTTCCTCTCCCAGTATTTCCAGTGCACTCTCGTACCTCTGTCTCGCCTCGTCGCGGCGACCGGTGCGCTCCGCCAGCTCGCCCAACCCTTCCAGGGCAGCGGCACGACCTGCTGAAGATCCCAGCTCGGACATCGCCTCGAGTCCGGTACGCAACTCTCGATCGGCCTCATCGTGATTCCCCGCGCCGGCATGGGCGTGACCGAGAAAGATGCTCACACGTGCCCGGTTGTAGGCGTCGTCCACGCCGCGAAGCAGGGCACGCGCCTGTTCAAGATGAACAACCGCGTCAAAGGCCTGGCCTCGGGCCAGGAGAACCCCGGCGAGGTCCATGAGTGCGAGCGCGGTGTTTCGCCCGGAGCCGAGCTCACGGTACGCGGCGATGGCCGCCGTGAGCTCGGCGATGGCCGCGTCATGGTCGCCACGACCGGCGGAGACGAGCCCGAGCCGCCGCCGTGTGCCCACCTCCCTCTCCCGCTCTCCCAGCTGACGCCAGAGCTCAAGCGCCTCACCCAGTCGTGCGACGGCCTCGTCGTGGCGCCCCAGGGCGTTCAGGCTCAGTCCCAGGCGGTTCAGCATTTTCGCCTCGGCATACCGGTCACCACAGGAGCGGGCGGCGGCCAGCCCTGTCTCCTCTACCGCAACGCGCTCCATGTGATGCCCCATGAAAAGAAAGAGCGCCCACATGGCGTCGGCGAGCTGCCATGCGGTCGCTTCCCTCCCGCGGTCGTGTGCCATCTCGACGGCGGCGCTCAGGTTCGCGCGTTCGGACTCCAGCCACTGGAGCGCGTCCTCCGGACCACCGAAGTCCGTCAGCTCGGCAGGGCGCGGCTCGGCGTCGCGAGGCAGGCCGGTACGGTGCGGGCGGAGCCGCCGCTCCGCACACGCGGCCGTGGCGAGGTACCAGGCGAGCAGGCGTCCAACGGCGGCCTCCCGCGCCTCGCCCGGGTCTTCGGTCTCGATCAGCTGGTAGGCGTGCGACCGGACCAGCGCATGATGAAAGCGGTAACGGCCGTCCTCGATGTCGGTCAACAGGTTCGCGTCGGTCAGCTCGCCGAGCAGTCGTCTCGCCTCCATTCTCGAGACGCCGGCGAGCGCGGCTGTCGCATCGGCCCCGAACCTGTCTCCGGGAATGAGGCTCAGCAACCGATACAACCGGGCGGTGTCGGGACGGAGCGCCCGGTAGGAGAGGTCCAGCGCGGAGTGCAACGCCACGTCGTCTCCGATCGTCAACGCCGTCAGGGCTCTCTGCTCCTCGGTCAACGCGGTGACCATCTCGCGCAGCGGCCAGCTGGGACGCGCGGCCAGGCGCGCCGCCGCGACGCTCAGGGCCAGCGGCAGGCGCATGCACAGCTCGACCAGTTCGGAGGCCGCCTCCCGGTCCTGCTCCAGCCGTTCGCTCCCTAGCGCGTCGCGGAGCAGAGCGAGGCTCGCCTCGGCGTCGAAGCGGTCCACGTACACACTGCGCGCTCCCCGCATCAGCAGGCTCGCCAGCCGATGCCTGCTGGTCACCAGGGTGATGCTCGCCGGTGAGGCCGGGAGCAGCGGCTGCACCTGAGCGGCGCTCATCGCGTCGTCGAGCAGGACGAGAAGCCGCTGATCCTGGGTCACCGTGCGATACAACGCCGCGCGCTGAGCCAGGTCCCCGGGGATGAGCTCCGCCGGGATGCCGAGCGCTCGAAGAAAGTCGCCCAGCACCTCCCGAGGAGACACCGGCGCGACGTCGGAGTATCCGTGCAATTCCGCGTACAACTGCCCGTCCGGGAAATGTCGGCGGATCATATGCGCCCATGCCAGGGAAAGCGCAGACTTGCCTACTCCCGCCGAGCCTGTGATCAACAGGGTGATCGGGGCATCTGTCGGCGCCTCCCGGAGGCTCTGCAGTTCAGCGAGGGCGGCTTCGCGATCGACCAGGCGGGGGCGTGGCGGAAGCTGGCTCGGCGGAGGCAGGGAAGCCACCTCGTGAAGGTGGACTCCGCCGAATATGTCACGGGCTTGAACCAGCGAACCGTAAATCACCCCGGTCACATCGTTATACAGGATTTCGGACAAATTTCGGTTCGCAGCCCGGGATACTGGCACATCTGCAACAATGACGGATGTTAAAACACGCCGCAATATGAGCGCGTTTATGGCGGGCAGACCCTGACGCTGCATTCCCGTGGGACCGCGACGGGCGGAGCGACCGTGCGCCGGCGGGAACACCCGCAGAGCACTGATCAACGGGCGAGAGCACGCGCATGAGCTGCTTCGGCGTTCCGAGCCCCGGCTATAAGGTGAGTTCTCGTCGAGGAATCGTGACGGTGTGATTCCCTGAGCGGCCGGTCGGAGTGGTGGTGAGCGGCGATGGTTGGCTGCGGGTGCCGATAGGGGCCGAGGCCGGCCTCTGGCGCACGGTCAGGGCCGACCGCAATGTTCTCGCCGTGGCCCGCACGGTGACCTCGGTCAGCAGGCTCCTGGAGTTGTTGCCGCTGTTCCGTTCCGACCCCCGGGTCCAGGTGTTGTTCACCGTCGCGGAGGGGTCGGCCTTCGACGACGGCGTCGGCGACTATCTGCGCAGCGTTCAGGCGCGTACCGTGTCCTGGGCGCAGGCCGTGGACACGCCGTTCCATCTGGCGATCTCCGCCAGTGCCAACGGCGGCCTGCATCGGCTGAAGGCTCCGGTGCTGCTGGTGCCGCACGGTGCCGGGCACAATCGCCTGCTCAGGTCGGCACGCGGTTACCGGGGCGAGGTGTCGGGCCTTGCGCGGCGCCAGCTCGTACGCGGCGGGCAGATCATGCCGGCGGCCATCGCCCTCTCGCACCACGAGCAGCTGACCCGGCTGGAGCGTGACTGTCCCGAGGCGGCTCCCCGCGCCGTGGTGACCGGCGACCTGGTCTTCGATCGAATTGTGGCGAACGCGGCGCGGCGCGACCGCTATAGGCGGGCGCTGGGCGTCCCCACGATCGCCGGCTGGTGCTGGTGAGCTCGACGTGGGGGGAGCATTCCCTGCTCGGGTCGAACGGCGATCTGCCGGCCCGCCTGGTCGCCGAGTTGCCCGTGGACGCCGAGGAGCTGGATCGGGCCCTCCTGGAGAACGCCGCCATCGTGCTACGCCGCGAGGCCGGGGAGCCCGGATGGGGAGAGAGCATCCTGCGACGCTACCCCGGCTGCTTCATGGCGGCCGAGATCATCAGTGACCGGTCGATCCGCCTGACGCTGAAAGCCGGGCGCCGCCTGCGGATCAGCACCACGCCCTCCCCGCGCGGCGATCCGGATCCGCGGTGTCTGCCGTCGGCCGTGTACGCCTGGCTGACCAGCGGCCGGACCGTGGAAGACCTGGGCAAGGGGATCACCGTCCGCGTGGGCGGCCGGACATGCGTCATCACAGTGGCCCCTCGCCCTTTCTGACGTCCAACACCCGTTCCAGACGGGCGCGCAGCGCCGCGGCCTTGGGCCGGTTGCCCGAGGCGAGGCAGACCTCCACGGCCCGGCGTAGCTCGGCCGCGGCGCCCTCACGATCGCCCGCGTCCTCGGCGAGCGCGGCCAGCAGCTCGCGGGCCCGCGTCTCCTTCACCGGTACGCGGCACTCGCGCATGGTGGCCGCGGCCCGCTCCGCGGACCGGATCGCCTGGGCACGGCGGCCGAGCCCGCGGCGGGCCTCTGCCAGGCCCAGGTGGATCCTCCCCTGGCTCAGCTCGTCTCCCACCTGCGCCATGAGCGGCAAGGCGCGGTCGAAGGCGGCCACCGCCTCGTCGTACCGGCTCGCGCGGACGATCGAACGATCGCTCCGCGGTCGCCAGGCGCTCTCGGTGATCGGCCAAGCGCAGGCGGGCGCCCATCGCGGCGTCGGCCGCCGCCACGGACGTCAGATAGCACTCCGCCACCCGGCGCAGCGCCGCCTCCTGCGCCTCGGAGGACTCGGCCCGCCGCGCGCACCGGGCCGCGTGAGGCGGGCCAGGTCGTGCAACCGGTACCGATCTTCTTCGGGCTCCTCCACGAGATTGGCGTCGAGCAGCGCCTCCAGCACCGGCACCGGCTCCTCCTCCAAGAGGGCGCCGGCCACCGCCGGCGTGAAGTCCGCGCCCGGGAGGATGCCGAGCAGGCGGTAGAGCCGCGCCGCCCGCTCCGGGAGCGCTGCGTACGCGGACTCGAAGACCGCTTCCACGATCGCTCCGCCCTCCGTCGTCAGGTGGTCGAGGCGTCGCTCGGCATCGGCGAGCTCACCGGCCAGCCGCTCGATCGACCAGGCCCGCCGCTGGATCAGCCGGGCGGCGGCCACCCGCAGCGCGATCGGCAACCCGCCGCACAGTCTCACCAGCTCTCGGGCGGGCTGCCGCTCGGCGGTGACCCGCTCCTCGCCGAGCATCCCCGCCAGCAGCCGTACGCCCTGCTCCTCCTCCAGCGGGTCGATCCTGACCGGCGCCGCGCCCTCGACGAGCAGCCCGCGCAGTTGCCGGTGGCTGGTCACCACGACAGCGCTGCCTGCGGACGCCGGGCACAACGGCGTCACCTCCGCCGCGTGCTCCGCGTCGTCCACCAGCACCAGCAGCCGCAGCCCTGCCGTCATGGAGCGGAACATGGCCGCCCGCTCCGGCAGCTCCGCCGGGATCCATTCCTCGTGGACGCCGAGCGCGCGCAGGAAACCGCCGAGAACATCGCTCACCGAGGTGCCGCCCCGGCGTCGCACAGCCCCCAGGTCCACGTACAGCTGACCGTCGCTGAAGCGCTCCTGCGACTGGTGCGCCCACCAGCGGCTGATCGCGCTCTTGCCCACGCCTCTCAGACCGCTGACGACGGCGACCGCGGGCCCTTCCTGAAGGAGACGATCGAGCAGCTCAAGCTCCGCCTTCCTGTTGACGAACCCGCGCGGCGTCGCCGGCAACTGCCGCGGAACCCGTGCGGGCGCCGGCGGTGCCCCGGCCACGTTGACCACCCCGATGTCTCGCGCCTGCACGACCCCGCCGGTGACCTGCCCGGACACCTCGTTGCGCACGCGGCCGCCCTCCGCGCCCTCGCCAGGACCGTTCCGCGTACCGCCTTCGCCAGCCACGCTTCAGGAGTGTTCCGCGTCGAACTGGATCGTGGCAACCTCGCCGCCGGCGATCCATATGCATCGGGACAAGCCTCGGCCCATCCCCACGGAGACGTTTTACGCTGACGGTATGGACCCGAGCGTCATCCCCACTCTGGCAGCGGTCATCTCCGCGATCGTCGGTGGCGCCGCAGGAGAGGTCGGCAAGAACGCCTGGACCTCCCTGACCGCCCTCGTACGCCGCCGCTTCGGCGACGACGCCCCCGCCGTCGCGGCCCTGGAGGGTCCGCCGGAGGAGGTGACACGTGCCCTGGTGGACCATGCACAAGCGGACTCCGAATTCCAGCAGGCCCTCACCAAGTGGACGGTCGACACAGCCCGTCTCATTCAGAGCAAGCATGACGTGAGCAACACCATCGGTGGCGAGGCCCGCATCAGCGGTCCCGTCATTCAAGCCGGCGACGTCTACGGCTCGATCAATCTCGGCAAGTCCTGATCGGGCCGGTCGAAGGCCCTCAGCTGCTCACGTGGGCCCTGAACCGCTCGTGGGCGGCCTGCTTGGAGATCCCCATCGCCTCCCCCACCTCCGCCCAGGAGGCGCCCGCCTCCCGGGCGCCGGCGACGGCCTGGTCGAGCAGGGTGCGCTGCCAGCTCTCCACCTGGGACAGCAGGGTTAGGGCGGCGAGCGGGCGCTCCGCCGCGAGCTTCACGATCTGCTCGCACAGGAGGTTGGACTTGGTCACGAGCCAGCTCGGCGGTGCGGCGGCGAGCAAGGGCGGCGTGTGCCTGCTCCACCACCGGTATTCCGCCTCCTTGGCCCCCTCCGGGGTGGCCGGGAACCGGCGCCGGTCGGCCCAGCCGCACGAACATGCGGCCTGGTAGCCGACGAAGGTCCTGGTGAAGGCGCCGGCCGAGGAGGCCAGCCGGCCGTCGGGCAGCACCGGCGCGGCGAAACCCTCGTGATCGGGGATATCAGCGATCTTCAACGTCACAATCGTCAAGATACCCTGACGCCTACCCGGGCACGCAAAGGCTTCTTCAGCGTCGGGCGAGGGTGATCATGTGGCCGCTGACCCCGAGGAGCGACGGCACGGACTCCATCGACCGTTGGGCGTCGAGCAGGAGCGCCCGGCGTTCCGGGTCGTCGAGCCAGTCGTCGACGTCGCCGTACAACCAGAAGGCGCCCTCGAGCCCGTACCGCTCGACCTCGGGGAACCCTGCGTCGGCGAACTCCCCCGGGACCTCGTCCGGATCGTGGAAGTAGGCGGTGAACCCATGTCCGGGAGACAGCATGATCCCATCCGCCACGGACGCGTGCGCGGCCCGCCTCTCCCGCTCGTCCAGGTAGTGACCGGTGCGGACCGTGTCGAGCACGGCCGCGTGGCGGTTGATGGTCGCGGCCGCCACCAGGCCGCCCGGGCGTACGACCCGCCGCGCCTCCGTCAGGGCCCGCACCCGGTCGGCCCGCTCGGCCAGGTGGTAGAGCGGCCCCAGCAGCAGGACCACGTCCACGCTCGCGTCCGGCGCCGGTAGTTGCCGTGCGTCACCCAGCCGCGCAGTCACCCCGGCCAGTTCCGCGGCCCGCTCCACATGAAGAGGGACGGGATCCAGCAGTTCGACGTCGTAGCCGTCGGCGCTCAGCCACTCGGCGTGCACACCGGTGCCGCCGCCGACGTCCAGCACTCGAGCCGGGGTCGGCGGCAGCGCCCGGCGCAGCACGTCCTGTGTGCGCCAGAACTCCAGCCGGCCGCGCCCCTCGCGCAGCCGGACATGCTCTCTGTCCTGCTCGTAGTAGGCGAGCAGTTCCCGTGTCACCGTCATACCTGATCATGTCGGGCGGCCTGCGCCGCCGACAAACGATTTCCACGGCGCACCGGCCGGGCATTCCCTCACCAGGAGCGCCGCTCGATGGAGTAGCATGCCCTCACCCGCCGAGATCGGGTAACCGCCACCTGACCTCGGCTGACTGCTGCAAGTCAGCCCTCCGGCGCCCCAAGTCGGCTCCAAGCCATGTACAAGAGCGCTCTCCCATGATTTCCCGCTGTGAGCGGATATTTCAAAAAAAGGTTTACCAAGATCGCCGCAGCCGCGGCGGTCGTCATGGCGGTCGCACTGCCCGCCTCACCGGCGATGGCCGACGGCGAGCCCGATGAGCGGCCCGACGTGCCGGTCGGCACCTGGCTGGCCGCGCGTACCCAGCCCGCCGTCCAGCTGACCAGCTTCACCTACACTGCCACGGTCACCGTGCCGTCCAACGCGATCGACGAGGCCGCGTACAACCAGCTCGTCCAGCGGGCCGCCGCCGCGGTGGCGGCGGGCAAGATCGCCTCGGACGAGCGCAGCATCGCCAAGTGGGTGTTCCAGGAGATCGCGGCCAACGTGGACACCTACGTCTCCGCGACCACTCCGGAGCGCACGATCGATGCCGAGGTCGGCGGCATGTGCACCGGCTGGTGGATCACCCCTGACGGCTACATGGTCACCGGGGCGCACTGCGTCCAGGTCGGCGAGACCGAGCTCGCCCAGCTGTTCGCGCAGAAGGCGCTGGCCAAGCTCAACCAGCAGGACGCCAAGGAGATCATCAGCGGCCTGGGCGACCTCAGCAACGACGAGGAGATCGTCAAGCTCGCGCAGCAGATCTACATCACGTTCAACACCACGAACATGAAGATCGGCAACCTGAAGCAGAGCCTGTCGGTGCTGCAGAGCCTGCCCGGCGGCGGCGTGGACAAGACCGCCAAGGCGGTCCCGGCCGAGCTGGTGTCGGTGGGCGAGAGCTACCCCGGCAAGGACTTCGCGCTGCTCAAGGTCAACGGCCAGCAGAACCTGCCGACCGTGCCGCTCGGCAACGACTCCGACGTGCGCACCGGTGACACGCTCTACATCAGCGGCTTCCCCGGGCTGGTCACGAACACGCCCTTCTTCAGCCTGGAGTCGAAGCTGGAGCCGGCGCTGACCGAGGGGCCGTACAACGCCACGCGCACCACGCAGAGCGGCGTGCCGTACATCCAGACGCAGGCGCCCTCCTACAAGGGCAACTCCGGCGGCCCGGTGTTCAGCAAGGACGGCAAGGTCATCGGCATGCTGATCGCGGGCACGGTGAGCGAGAGCGGCGAGGCCTCGGAGAGCGAGAGCTTCGTCCTGCCGGTCGGCATCATCAAGGAGAAGCTCGGCGAGAAGAACGTCAAGCCCGCCCAGGCCGTCACGACGACCCGGTACAACGAGGCGCTCAACGACTACTTCCGTCACTACTACGAGGACGCGCTGCCGAAGTTCCGCGAGGTCCAGGCGCTGTTCCCGAACCACCCGTACGTGGCCAAGTACATCAGCGACACACAGCAGGCGATCTCCGCGGGCAAGGACGAGTCGCCCAAGCCGATCATGATGTGGGTGCTGATCGGTGGCGGCGTGCTGGTCGCCATCGTGATCGTCATCGTCCTGGCCAAGATGCTCGGCGGACGCCGGCGCCGGCGTACCGCTCCGTCCTTCGCCTCGCCGCCCAACGGGTACGGCGCGGTGCCGCCGCCTCCGTGGCAGCAGCTCCCGGCGGCCCCCGTGGCGCCTCCGGCGCAGCCCGCGCAGGGCGCGTACGGGCCGGGCGGCTACGGGCCGTACGGATCGGCCCCGAACAACGGCAACCTCCACCAGGGAGCCGGCCCATACGGAGCCGCGGCCCAGCACGGTCACCCGGCGACCCCGCACGGTCACCCCGCGCCCCCGCACGGTCAGCCGCAGCCGCCCCTGGACGGCCAGACGCGTAACGTCCGCTACGGCCAGTTCTCGCCTCCGCAGGACGGAAGGTAGACACCGGCTCAGCAGGCAACCGCCAACCGCTCGCACGCCTGCCTCCGGCATCCTCCCCTCGGATGCCGGAGGGGCGGGCCCGCGGCCGTTGCATTCTGTACCTACTAGTATGTACGCTCTCGGTCGTGGACACGAAGGAACGGCTGATCGAGAGCACCCGAGAGCTCCTGTGGGAGCGCGGCTACGTGGGCACCTCGCCGAAGGCGATCCAGCAACGGTCCGGAACGGGCCAGGGCAGCATGTACCACCACTTCCGCGGCAAACCAGACCTGGCGCTGGCCGCGATCAGCCGCAGCGCCGAGGAGCTGCGCGCCCGCGCCGAGTCGGAGCTCTCCGGCCCCGGAGCCCCGGTCCAGCGGGTCACCGCATACCTCCGCCGGGAGCGGGACGCCCTGCGGGGCTGCCCGGTCGGCCGGCTCACCCAGGACCCTGACGTGATGGCCGATTCCGCGTTGCGCCGTCCCGTCGAGGAGGCCTTCGCCTGGCTGCGCACCCGGATCGCCGGGGTCCTCACGGAAGCCAGGGCGAACGCCGAGCTCGACACCGCGCTCGACCCGGCCGCCACCGCCACCGCGCTCGTCGCGGTGCTGCAGGGCGGCTATGTGCTGGCCCGCGCCGCAGGCGACGCAGACGTGTACGCCCAGGCCGTCGACGGCGCGCTCGGCCTCCTCGCCGGCCACGTCCGCTGAAACCCCACGCGAAATGAGGTAACGATGCCCTTCGTCCGCATCGACGCGCTCCGTGCCGACCCGCAGCGGCTGGAGGCCCTGGGCCGGGCCGTGCACGACGCCCTGGTCGAGGCCATCGGCATTCCGACGGACGACCTGTTCCAGGTGCTCACCAGCCACGACGGCACGCGGAGCACGCTCCGCCACGACGACTACCTCGGCATCCGCCGGGACGACGACATCGTGTTCGTCGCCATCACCCTGCGCTCCGGGCGCACGGCGGAGCAGAAGCAGGCGCTCTACCGCAGGATCGCCGAGCTCGCCGAGGAGTACGCGGGCACCGAACCACGGAACGTCCTCGTCACGCTGACCGAGAACGAGCCGATCGACTGGTCCTTCGGTGAAGGCGTGGCGCAGTACGCGGAGGCCGGCCTGCCGCGCGGATGAACCCGCGGTCTTCTTTCGCCGGACGTTGTCCGGATCCGGCGAGCTCGTTCGTCATGCTGATGACAGCACGACAACGAGGAGCGATGGCATGAAGTACATGATGTTCGTCTGCACCGACGCCGAGCCCGACACCGACTCCACCGGCAGC
Source organism: Nonomuraea sp. SYSU D8015 (assembly GCF_008065375.1). Taxonomy (GTDB): domain Bacteria; phylum Actinomycetota; class Actinomycetes; order Streptosporangiales; family Streptosporangiaceae; genus Nonomuraea. The sequence continues at coordinate 253,855 of NZ_VJYI01000007.1, read as the reverse complement.
GAGGACATCGAGAAGTGGGTGGCCGACAACGATTCCCGCGGCCGGCGGCTGGACGGGCATGAGCTCGGGCCGGTGTCGGCGGCGACGACGGTCCGCGTCCGCAACGGCGAGCTGCTGGTCTCCGACGGTCCGTTCACCGAGACCAGGGAGGTGATCGTGGGCTACGACATCCTCGAGTGCGCCGATCTCGACGAGGCGATCGACGTGGCTCGGGCCCACCCGATGGCCCGGCACGGGCGGCTGGAGCTGCGGCCGTTCGCGGCCTTGTGACGATGGGGAGCACGGCGCGGCCACGTCCCGCCGCGACCGCCGACGCGGTCGCGGCGGCCGGCGCGGATTCCTACACCCGGATCGTCGCCACCCTGATCCGGGTCACGGGGGACTGGACGCTCGCCGAGGACAGCGCCCAGGAGGCGCTGGCCCTCGCCCTGGAGAAGTGGCCGCGGGACGGCGTGCCGGACAATCCGGGCGGCTGGCTCATGACCGTGGCCCGCAACCGCGCCACCGACGTGCTGCGCCGCGCGTCCGTCGAGCGCCGCAAACTGCACGAGCTCGCGGGGCTCACGCTCACCGACCCTGACACCTCGCGAACGGATCCGGAGGAGGAGGTCGTGGACGACCGCCTGCGGCTGATCTTCACGTGCTGCCACCCCGCGCTCGCCCTGGAGGCACGCGTGGCGCTGACGCTGCGGACCGTCTGCGGAATGCCGACCGCCGACATAGCGCGGGCCCTGCTGGTCTCCCATGCGACCATGACGCGGCGGCTGACCCGGGCCAAGACGAAGATCGCGGCCGCGCGGATCCCGTACCAGGTCCCGCGCGGTCCGGCGCTGACCGAGCGGCTCCCCGGCGTGCTGGCGGTGCTGTACCTGCTGTTCACCCGCGGCTACGAGGCCGACGGCGAGCCGGCCTTCGCCGCGGAGGCGGTCCGGCTGGCCCGCCTGCTCCACGAGCTGCTCCCGGACCAGGACGAGGTCGCCGGACTGCTGGCGTTGTTCCTGTTCCAGCACTCGCGGCGCGACGCCCGCCGGGACGGCGAGGGCAACCTCCTCACGCTCGACAAGCAGGACCGGAGCCGCTGGGACCGGGCGGCGATCCGCGAAGGGCTCGACGTGCTGGACGCGGTGCGGTCCGACGGCCCGTACGTCCTGCAGGCCAGGATCGCGGCCTGCCACGCCACCGCGCCCCGGGGCGAGGCCACGGACTGGCGGGCCATCGCCGGATGGTACGACGAGCTCGTCCAGATCCATCCCTCACCGGTGATCGCCCTGAACCGCGCCGTGGCCCACGGGTACGCGCACGGCCCGGCGGCCGGGCTGGCGCTGCTCGACCAGGCCCGTGCCACCGGCGCGCTGGAGGACTACCCGCTCGCCGTCGCGGCGCAGGCCGATCTCACGGCGCGCCTGGGGCACCCGGACGGGGCCGCCGCGCTGTTCCGCCGGGCCGCCGCCCTCCTTCCGGCCGGCGCGGAGCAGCGAGCGCTGCTGGCACGCGCCGACGACCTCACCGGCGGGGACACGGGCTGAGCCGGCGCTGCTCTCAGCGCCATGGGTGCCCTTTGCCCTTCGACTTCCCTCTCCAGATTCGACGTCCCTCTTCAGAAGGGACCCCCGCCGAAGTGCGGGGGCGGCGGAAAAGACCCGGGTGGGTCGTGGCGACCTGCGGAGAACGAGGCTAGGTCTCGCTGGGGAACAGGATCGGGCTGATGAGGTAGCGCCTGCGGTCCGGGGCGGGCTCGTGGTCGAGGTGGGGGACGATGGCGGCGCGCATCCGGCCGATCAAATCGTCGAGCTCCTCCGGGCTGAGCCAGAGCGCGTGCTGCCGGTAGCCCACGGAGTCGGCGACCGGGTCGGCCCCGTCCCGGTCCAGGTAGGCGTTGAACTCGGCGAGCAGGGTCGCGATGGCGGCGGCGAAGACCCGGCGATGGTCTTCGGGGGACAGCGCCGCGACCATCTCGGGGTCGATGGTCGCCCGGTCCCGGCGTAGCCGGTAGCGGCGTTCCACGGCGCCGCGGACGCGCTCCTCCCCGTCCACTTCCAGGACGCCCGCATCGGCCAGCACGCCGACGTGGCGGTAGACGGTGGCCTTGGAGACCTCGGGCATGAGGTCGCAGAGCTGGGAGGTCGTGAAGACCCGCCGGCCGGCCATGGCGTGCACGATGCGCAGGCGTACCGGATGGGCGAACAGTTCCAAGGCGTCCACCTCGCCATGATCTCATGACACGAGAACATTCTCATACATTGCGAACATTCGCGCTCGGCGATACCGTAGCTCTTACGCAACACACGACATATCGCCTTTGGGAGAGGGAGTGGTGGACGATGGAGGCCACGCCGCGCGAGATCGATCTGGCGCTGACGGCGGACGACGGGTTACGCCTGTCCGGCACGCTGACGTTGCCCGCCGCCGAGGGCCCGCACCCCGCCGTGCTCCTGCTTCTCCCCGGCAAGCTCGACCGGGACGGCAATCTCGGCAAGGGGCGCGTCGAGCTGGGCGGAGCGCTGGCCGAGGTCCTGGCCGGCAAGGGAATCGCGACCTACCGTTACGACCGCCGCGGGGTGGGCGCGACGCCCGGAGACTGGCTGAGGACGGGGTTCTACGAGCACCGACGCGACGCCGCCGCGGCATTCCACCGGCTGGCCGAACGCCCGGAGATCGGCCCCGTCGCCGTGATCGGCTACAGCGAGGGTGCGCTCCACGCCGCGGCTCTGGGTGCGTACGAGGGCGCCAGGGCGGTCGTCATGCTCGCCGGCCATGCCCGGACCGGCGAGGAGACCCTGCTGTGGTGGGCCGGGCGGAAGGACGAGGAAGAGCTGTCGTGGCTCAGCCGGCTCCTGATCCGACTCGTCGGATGCCGGACGATGCGGGACCTGGCGGCGCGGATGGTCCGCAAGGTCAAGGCGACCGAGGGCGACGTGGCCCGCCTCTTCGGCGTGAGGATCGGCGCTCGCGCCTACCGCGAGTTCCTCGCCTACGATCCTGCGAAGGATCTGGCCGAGGTCCGGGTGCCGCTGCTGGCCATCACGGGAGACAAGGACGTCCAGGTCGATCCCGGCGACCTGGAACTGCTCGCCGATCTGGTGCCCGGCCCGGTCGAGACGCGCCGTTTCCCGGACCTGACCCACCTGCTCCGCCGCGACCCGGGCCCGGCCACCCAGCGCACCTACGGCGAGCAGTATCGCCGCCCGGTGGATCCGGGCCTGCTCGAGGACGTGGCGGCCTGGGTCGCCGCCCACCTCGTCAAGGAATGACGGCTACCTCACGCATTCGGGCTCGCCGGTGAGGCGGACCCTGATCGGTTCCGTGTCCGGCGTGCTCAGGACGACCTCGTCGCCGTCCACCCGCACGTCAGGCACGGGCGGCTCCTGGCCCGCCGCCGTCAACAGCACCAGGCTGACGTACACGGCGGTGCCCCCCGGATGGTCGGCGCAGATCACGTACGGCGTGGCGGAGTGCGGGCCGAAGGCGTTCACGCCGCGCGCGGTCGCCACGCCGGCCCCGGTGTAGCCGTGCAGTCCGCGCACGACGCTGGTCAGGCCGTCCGCGCGCCGCGCCAGCGCCCAGGTGTCCGCCGCGTCGGCGGCGGGCGGCTCGTGGGCGGCGAGCGCGTGGCCGCCGTCGCGTATGCCGTGGCCGGCGGGCGCCGTGACCTTGTGGACGCGGATCTCGGCCGGGCCGTCGAGGACGGAGGCGGTCACCACGCGGACGGGGCCGTCCTGGTAGGCGGAGGCGGCGAAGCCCTCCGCCACGGTGAGGGGCTGGATGTGGCGCCGGAGCGAGGGGACTCCCTCCGGCGAGACGACGGCGAGTTGCCCGTCGATCGCCTCGTCGCCGATGTCGGGGCCGGTGTGGCTGGTGTAGGCGAGCCTGAGGTAGTGCGGGTCCGGCGGGCCCGCCGGGTCTTGGACGCGGTCGCGGTCGCTCCCGTGGTTGACCAGCCGGACGACGCCGTCCTCGCGGGTGGCGTGCAACAGCCAGCCGGGCGCGGGCATCGCCACCGACTGGTCGGCGAGGTCGATCGGCGCGGCCGCCTCAGCGTCCGTCCAGACCGGGTGGCGCGGCGGCAGCAGCAGGCCGAGGAAGGCCTTGCTGGCCCAGTACGGCGAGGCGGGGCCGGAGTAGTCCTGCGTGCCGGGCGGGAAGGCGTCGTACCAGCCGCACGTGAGCAGGCCGCGGCGGTCGGGCACGCCGCGCTCGGCGAAGTGGCGCAGCACGCCGCTCGCGATCCGCCTGGTCCGCCCCGGCGGGAGGGGCGAGGCGCCGGTCAGCGCGCCCAGCCACAGCGGGGCGACCGTCGCGAACCGGTAGATCAGCGAGCGTCCCTGGTGGACGGGGCCGCCGTCGGCGGCGAAGAGGTGCTGGTATTGCGTCAGGAACCGGTGCAGCCGGGCCGCGTACAGCTCCTGGCGGGCGGTGTCGCCGGCCATCCTGGCCCACAGCGACGGATAGAGGTGCATCGCCCAGCCGGCGTAGTAGTCGAAGTTCTTGCCCTTGCCGTCGGAGTACCAGCCGTCGCCGACGTACCAGTCCTCGATGCGCTCCAGCCCGCCGATGATCTCGTCCGGCTCGTGCGGCCCGCCCACCTCGGCCAGGAACTGCTCGACGACCACCTGGAACAGCACCCAGTTGTTCGCCGGCGTGCGCCGCCCGACGAATCCGGCCAGCCACGCCACCACCCGATCCTGCTGCGCCGGCGACAGCCGGTCGAACAGCCAGCGGCGCGTCTCGTGCAGCGCGAGCGCCACGGAGGCGGCCTCGACGAGCGGCTGTGACATGTCGGTCAGGGCCGGCCAGGCGTACCGGCGCGCGGGGTCGGTGCCGGCCACGAGTCCCGCCGCGTAGCGCTCCAGCAGGGCGGGGGGCACGGCGCCGCCCGCCCCGGCGATGCGGAAGGCGGCGAGCAGGAACGTGCGGGCGAACCCTTCCAGCCCGTCGCTCACGGGACCCGACCGGCTGGCCCGGCCGGGCAGGCGGTATTGGGCGAAGTCGTCCGTGGCGTACGGGACCACGGAGTTGAGCAGATGGTCCGCGACGCTCTCCCAATGGGCGCGGGTCCACCCGGTGAAACCGGACAAACGGGGGTCGAGTGGCGGGAGGCGCAGGTGGGAGGGCATGAAGCGGATCCTATGGCATTCGTCTCAGGAGGGCCGCGGACCCCCTGTAAACGGTTTAACCCGGTGAGTGCAGGAGGGGGCGGACCGAGTCGCGGACGATGATGTGCGTGCCGAGCAGGAAGTGCTGGACGGTGCCCGGCGTCTCGCTCTCCAGGGCCAGCCGCACGGCCGTGCGGCCCAGCTCCTCGTGCGGCACGTGGACGGTGGTGAGGTCGATGTCGGCGGCCGGCGGGAGATCGTCGAACCCGACCAGCGAGACGTCGTCGGGGATGCGCAGCCCGCGTTCGCGCAGCGCCGCGCGCGCACCGGCGGCGATCAGGTCGTTGCCAGCGAAGACGGCGGTGAAGTCGCGCGGACGGGCGTCGAGCCGCTCGCCCATCATGCGATAGCCCTCGGACCGCTCCATCGTCCCCTCGACCTCCAGGCCGGGGTCGTGCGGGACGCGGTGCGCGGCCAGCGCCGCACGGTAGCCGGCGATCCGGCTCTCGGGCGTGGTGTAGCCGTCCCGCCGCCCGAGGAACAGGATGCGTTTGTGGCCCGCCGAGAGCAGGTGGCTCGTGATGGCGTAGGCGCCGCCGGTGTTGTCGTATTCGACCACGATGGCCGGCACGTCGGGCCCGAGCGGCGGGCGGCCGCACAACACCAGCTGCGAGCCGGCCAGGGCCAGCGCGCGGGCGTATTCGGCCATGCGCTCGCGATAGGCGTCGTCGGCCTGGATGTTGCCGACGAGGATCACGGCTTCGGCGTGCTCCTCGCGCATCAGCTGGATGGTGGCCAGCTCCCGCTCGGGGTCGCCGCCGGTGGTGCCGACGATGCACAGCCTGCCCTCGCGTACGGCCTGGTCCTGCACACCCTGGGCGACATGGGCGTAGTGCGGGGAGATGACGGAGTTGACCACGATGGCGACGCTCTTGGGGCGTACGCCTGCCAGGCCGCGGGCGTGGGCGTTGGCCACGTAGTCGAGCTCGCGGACCGCGCGCATGACCTTGCTGCGGGTGGCGGGGGCACTGGGGTAGGTGCCGGACAGGATGCGGGAGACGGTGGCGACCGAGACGCCGGCGTGCCTGGCGACGTCGCGGATCGTCGAGGGGCGAGGCCGTCCGTCTTCGGGCATGGCCCGGCGGGGCATCCGACCTCCTCAGTGCATGTAACCGCTTAAACGGATAGTGGCCCAACTCCTCCAGCGCGTCAAATGCCCCGCCGGGTGAACCGTTCATCGCGCGTGACGCGGGCAGAGCGAGCCACCTGCGTAAACGCATTCAATGTTTCCGTCCGGCGAACGCCAGATCTTGACGTGACTCCTAGCTCATGGTCCTATCTCGTCCGTGTAAACGGTTTAACCGATGGAGTCCTCATGGCGACGATGTCCCGACGTACCCTGATCAAGAGCGCGGCGCTGGTGGGCGCCGCCGGGCAGATCGGCTGGAGCGCCGGTGCGGCGCACGCGGACGAAGGCGTCCGGCTGACGTGGCTGGAGGGCCTCCCCCGCCGGCTCGCCGCCGGGACGACCTGGGGCGTCCCCTGGCCCAAGGGCACGGTTCCCAAGGACCAGACCTTCGCCCTGCGCACGGCGGCCGGCACGCAGGTGCCGATGCAGACGTGGGCGACGGCGTACTGGCCGGACGGGTCGCTGAAGTGGACCGCGCACGCCATCGGACCGGAGATCGCGCCGTCGGAGCAGTACGTGCTCGGCCCCGGCTCCCCCGCCGCCCCAGCCAAGGCGGTCACGGTCGAGGACGGCCGCGACGAGGTCGCGGTCGACACCGGCGTGATCAGGTTACGGATCCCGAAGAAGGGCGAGCGCCTGGTGGGCTCGATCATCCGCGGAGACCGCGAGATCGCCCGCGCCGGGCACCTCATCTGCCTGCGGCAGGACGAGTCGGGCGACGACGAGTCGGGCTCGGTGAAGGTCGAGCGGTTCGAGGGCCGGACCGAGAAGGTGACCGTCGAGCAGTCCGGCCCGGTGCGCGCCGTGGTCAAGATCGTGGGCAGGCACCGGCGCGGCGGCCGGTCCTGGCTGCCGTTCGTGGTGCGGCTGTACCTGTACGCCGGCGGCGACGGCATCCGCGCGGTGCACACGTTCGTGTACGACGGGAACGAGAAGAAGGACTTCATCAGAGGGCTCGGCATCCGGTTCGAGGTGCCGATGCGCGACGAGCTGTACAACCGGCACGTGCGCTTCGCGGGAACGGGCGACGGCGTCCTGGCGGAGGCGGTGCGCGGCATCACCGGCCTGCGCCGCGACCCGGGCGCCGCGGTCCGCCAGGCGCAGGTCGCCGGGCAGGCCACCCCGCCGGTGGAGACCTGGGACACCCGGGTCAGCTCCCGGCTGCACCTCATCCCCGCCTTCGGCGACTACTCGCTGCGCCAGCTCACCGCCGACGGCTTCCAGGTCCGCAAGCGCACCAAGCCGGGTCACGGCTGGATCCCGGTGGACTCCGGCGGCCGGGCGGGCGGGCTCGGCTACGTCGGCGGCCCCAGCGGCGGCTTCGCGTTCGGCCTGCGGAACTTCTGGCAGCTCCACCCCACCCAGCTCGACATCCGCGGCGCGGCCGGCGACGTCGCCGAGGCCACCGTGTGGCTGTGGTCGCCGGACGCCGGGCCCATGGACCTGCGCTTCTACCACGACGGCATGGGCCAGGACACCTACGCCGAGCAGCTGGAAGGGCTGGAGATCTCCTACGAGGACTACGAGCCCGGCTTCGGCACGCCCTACGGCGTGGCGCGTACCAGCGAGCTGATGTTCTGGGCGCTCGAGGCCACGCCGGCCGCCGAGAAGGTGGCGGAGCTGGCGGAGGCCGTGCGGACGCCGCCGCTCGTCGTCGCGCCGCCCGCGCACCTGCACGCGGCCAAGGTGTTCGGCGACTGGTCTCCGGTCGACCGCTCCACCCCCGCCAAGGCCCGCATCGAGGACCGTCTGGACTTCCTGTTCGACTTCCACAGCGAGCAGGTCGAGCAGCGCTCCTGGTACGGCTTCTGGGACTACGGCGACATCATGCACAGCTACGATCCCGACCGGCACGTCTGGCGTTACGACGTCGGCGGCTACGCCTGGGCCAACTCCGAGCTCTCGCCCGACCTGTGGCTCTGGTACCACTACCTGCGCACCGGCAAGGCCGAGGCGTTCCGCTTCGCCGAGGCGATGACCCGGCACACCGGCGAGGTCGACGTCTACCACCTCGGCAAATGGCGGGACCTGGGGACCCGGCACGGCGTGCAGCACTGGGCCGACAGCGCCAAGCAGCTGCGCATCAGCACCGCCGGCTACCGGCGGTTCCTGTACTTCCTCACCGCCGACGAGCGCATCGGCGACCTGATGCGCGATCTCGTGGATTCCGACAAGACGTTCCTGGTCCTGGACCCCATCCGCAAGATCCGCACGGGCCCGTACGAGCCGGACCCGCACGCCCTGTCCGTCGGCACCGGGACCGACTGGAGCGGCCTCGCCCTGGCCTGGCTGACCGAGTGGGAGCGCGGCGGCGACCCCGTCGCCAAGGAGAAGCTCCTGAACAGCATGCGTTCCATCGCCGCGATGCCCAACGGCTTCGCGCGCGGCGGCGGCCTGTACGACCTCGACGACGGCACCTTCAAGCCCACCGAGCCGGCCGTCAGCGTCGGCTCGCTCGGCGCCGTGTTCGGGCTGGTCGAGGTCTGCAGCGAGCTCATCCACCTGACCGGGGACGAGGCGTTCACCAGGGCGTGGCTGCAGTATTGCCGCCTCTACAACGGCACCGCCGCCGAGCAGCAGGCGGAGACGGGCAAGTCCTGGGGCAACCTGAACCTGCGCCAGGCCCACTCCCGGCTGACCGCCTACGCCGCCGCCAAGCTCGGCGACGCGACGCTGGCCGCGCGGGCGTGGAAGGAGTTCGACACCGGCCACGCCGGGTACCCCAAGAGTCTGGAGTTCAAGGCGGTGCGCGTGGAGGGCTCGAAGGTGCTCAAGCCCGTCGACGAGACCGCCTTCGCCTCGACCAACGCCTCCTCGCAGTACGGCCTGGCCGCCATCCAATGCCTCGCCCTCGTGGGCGACCACCTTCCCGCGTAAACCACCAGCCGCCCACACCTCATCGATCCCGATATGAAGGAGCTCCGTCCGTGCCACGGCGACCCGTCGCGGTCTTCGCGATCGCGCCCTGGGCCTTCCCCGGCGTCTTCCCGTCCGGCCTCCTCCTCCGGTTGCGCCGATCGGCGGACCTCGACGCCGCCACGGCGTTCACGTCCTTCGACGGCCCGGAGGCGGCCAGGGCGCTGGCACGGGCGGAGATCCTCCTCACCGGATGGGGATGCCCGCGGATCGACGCCGGGGTCCTCGACGCGGCGCCCGGCCTGCGGGCGATCCTGCATGCCGCCGGCACCGTCAAGGCCATGGTGGATCCCGTCGTCTTCGACCGCGGGATCGTCGTGTCCTCGGCGGCGCAGGCCAACGCCGTGCCCGTGGCCGACTTCACCGTCGCCGCGCTCGTCATGGGCGCCAAGCGCGCCTTCGGCCGGGCCCGCCACTACGCGAACGGGGACGACGAGTCCCTGTGGCGGCCCGGCGCGGGCACCGGGTTGCACGACTGCACGGTCGGCGTCATCGGCGCCTCGCGCATCGGCCGGCTCGTCCTGCACCGGCTGCGGGCCTTCGACGTACGCGTCCTGCTGTCGGACCCAAGGTCGGTCCCGACGAGGCCGCCCGGCTGGGCGCCGAACTGGTGGACCTCGACGCGCTGTGCCGGCGCAGCGACCTGGTCACCGTGCACGCCCCCGCGCTCCCGGAGACCCGCCACCTGCTCGACCGGCGCCGGCTCGGCCTCCTGCCCGACCAGGCCGTAGTGATCAACACCGCGCGCGGCTCGCTGATCGACACCGACGCGCTCGTCGGCGAGTGCGCGTCCGGCCGCATCTCCGCCGTCCTCGACGTCACCGACCCCGAGCCGCTGCCGGCCGGTCACCCGCTCTTCGGCCTGCCGAACGTCTTCATCACCCCGCACCTGGCCGGCGCGCAGGGACGCGAGCTGCGCCGGCTCGGCGAATTCGCCGTCGCCGAGCTCGAACGCCTCCGCGCCGGACACCCGCTGCGCGGCCAGGTGCTGCCCGAGCACCTCCCCTACACCGCGTAGCCCTCGCGCTCGCGCGGCGTCAACGCCTCTCAGGCGGCCCACCCCCGGGCCGACGACGGGCCCCGGGGGCGGGTCGCCGAGGGCGTGCAGGAGAGCGAGCGCGCCGAGCCTGGCCCACGTCCCCAAAGGCCACACAAGCCCCTCTGATGGCATAAAATCCGGCAAATGTCCCCAACCCCCGCCCGGCTGGCCTGGTTGGACGCCCTGCGGGGGCCGGCAGCGCTGGCCGTCAGCATGCATCACGCCGGCTGGACGTTCGTCCCGGCCTTCTGGGCGGCGGTGGACAGCCGGGTCGATCTGGGCACGTGGGGCGTGTTCGTGTTCTTCCTCGTCAGCGGCTACATCATCCCGGCCTCCCTGGAGCGGCGCGGCGACCTGCGCGCCTTCTGGGGCGGCCGGGCCTTCCGCCTCCTGCCGCTGCTGCTCGCCGCCTGCGGCCTGGTCCTGCTCCTCGCCCAGCTGGGCGCGGTGCCGCTCGAACCGAAGCTGAGCGAGCGCCCACTCCCCCTCGTCGTGCTCGGCAACCTGACGATGCTGCAGGAACTGCTCAACCTGCCCGCCATCATCAGCGTGACGTGGACGCTCTCGTACGAGATGGCGTTCTACCTGATGAGCGTCGCGCTGCTGGCGGCGCGGCAGGCCGGTAGGTCGGCGGGGATCGCCGTCGTCCTCGCGCTGCTGGCCGTGCCCCTCGGCCTGCTGATGCCGCGGACCGCGATCAACGGCCGCGCCGACCTCGCCGCCGCGCTGCTCGGCCTCGCGGTCGTCGCGGCCATCGCGGTGACCGTGCTGGCGAGCGGCAGGACACGTACGGTGGCCGCGGTCGCGGGCGGTCTGCTCGGCCTGGCGCTGGTGGCCCTGGGCAGCCGGGGCGGCACCTGGCAGGGCATGATCGCCCTGGCGACGATGTTCGCGGGAACGGCGATGTACCGGGCCGAGCAGGGGACGATCTCCTGGCGCACGGCGGCGGTCGCCGTGGCGGCGGTGGTGGGGTGCGGGATCCCCGCCAAGGAGGATCCCGCCTGGGCGCCGGCGCTCGTGCTGGCGTTCGCCATGTTCGGGCTGACGCTGGCCCTCCGCGGGCGGGCGTTCCCCGGTTGGCTGCAGCGCCTCGGCGTGATCAGCTTCTCCGTCTACCTGCTGCACCCGATGCTGCTGTACGTGGTCCCGGACCTGGCCCTGTTCTTCCTCGTCCTGATCCCGCTCAGCCTCCTGACCCACCACCTGATCGAGGCCCCGGCCCAGCGCCTCGGCAGACGCCTGCTGCACCGGGCCGACCTCGGCAAGCAGGGGGCGTGAGGCGAATGCGGATCATCGCGTGCCGCACGTGCGGAGCATGTTGTGCAGGGCCTCCCGCTCCCTCCGGGTCACGAAGAGCCGGTAGTGGTGCTTCACCGTGATCCATGAGATCGCGTAACGGCACCAGTAGGCGCGGCGCTGCGGGCGCCAGCTCTGCGGTCCCTGGCCCCCCTTGGCGATGTTGGCGGAGTGGCTGACCGTGATCAGCTCGGGACGGGCGAGGTCGTTGGCGAAGGCGCGCCGCCGCGCCTGGCTCCATCTCTTTGCGCCGGAGCGCCACGCGTACGCCAGCGGCACCAGATGGTCGACGTCCACGAGCTTCTCGCTCTTCAGCCGCTTGCCGTCGTACGGGCTGTACCAGACGCCTTTCACGGGATGGCAGGCCGCGTTCCTGCGTACTTTTCGCCCGTCGCGGGCCAGGACCACCTCTCGCGCGTCGCATGTCCCCTTGTGGTGCGCCCAGCGGGGCTGGAACCGCTTGTGACTGTAGCCGCGGATGGACAACGGCCTGGCGACCTTCAGCTGGGCCAGCATGCGGCGGGCCGCCGCCGCCCCGCTCTCGGCCGGTAACCGCTTGCGCGGGGCCGCCTCCGCCGGCTGCGGGGTGGCGACGACGGCGCCGACAGGGATGACCAGGAGCGTGAGGAGGGCGACTCGGACCGCCCGTCTCGTGAAGATCATGATTCCAGCCATACCAGCGATTGCCCATCGGCGACAGCGATATGCACACCTCGACCGTGGAGAAAAGGCGGGGCGGAGGTCAGCGGCCCGGGTCGAAGCGGCCGTCCATGATGGTCCAGCCCGCGTCGACGACGAGGTTGGCCCCGGTGATGTACGAGGCCGCGTCACTGGCCAGGAACGCCACCGCGGAGGCGACCTCGTCGGCGCTGCCCCACCTGCCGAAGACGGTGTGCGCGCTGTAGGCCTCCCTGGCCTTGACGTCGTCCCACAGCGGCCGGGTGAGCGGCGTGTCGATGACCCCGGGGGCGATGGCGTTGACCCGGACCCCCTGAGGGCCGACCTCGGTGGCGAGCCCGCGCACCATCTGCAGGATCGCCGCCTTCGTGGAGGCGTACACGCCGAGCCCGGGCTCGACCATCAGCGCCCGCATGGACGAGCACGCGATGAGGCTGCCGCCGCCCTGCTCGGCCATCACCGCGCTGGCCTGCTGCAGGAAGGAGAACGTGCCCTTGAGGTTGAGCCCGATGATGCGGTCGAACTCCTCCTCGGTGTAGGCGGCCAGGCGCTTGCGGATGTTGATGCCGGGCGTGGAAACGCCGATGTCGAGCCTGCCGTACGCGTCCACGGTGGCCCGCACGGCCCGCGCGACGTCCTCGCGGTCGCTCAGGTCGGCGGCGAGCCCCCGGGCGGTGCCGCCCTCGGCGGCGACGGTCTTGGCCGTCTCCCGCGGCGCCCTCGCCGTCGAGGTCGGCGCAGACGACGCTCGCCCCGAGGCCGGCGAGCATCTGGGCGGTGGCCCGGCCGATGCCGAAGACCGGCTCGCCCTGGGCGGGGACCTCGTCTCCGCCAAGAAGATCAGCACGTCCCCGCCGGACGGCCCGGCCGCCTGACAGCCCCCTCCCGGCTCGCGGCATCGGGGATCGCCGCTTCCCTCTGTCCCCATCGCCCCGGCGCCGCTTCCGCGTGCCTGCGGGCATCCCGATCCCTCTGAGGGGTTGCTCCATGTACCAGCAGATCTTCGACCGGGCTCGATCTCGGTGAACTAGATGCGCACGAGGTGGCGCGGCGCGCCGAGGACGTCGACGACGGCGTCGGTCACCACGCGGGCGAACTCGGCGCGCTGGGCCGCCGTCCGCCCGGTGAGGATCTCGACGGTGATGTTGGGCATGGTGAGGCTCCGGGAGGTCAGGCGGTGACGATCGCGGCGTCCTCGCCGAGGAGCGCGAGGACGACGGCGGTGTCGAGCAGCAGGGAGGGGATCAGGCGGAGCCGGAAGATCGCGAGGATCGCCCGCACGTCGTCCGCGTGCGCCGTGTCGACCCCGGGGACGGGCAGCGTGGCGGCCGCGGCGGCGGCCTTGGCGAGCACCTTTTCGCGTGCGGTGGCGTAGTCCGCGCCGCGGGCGATGGGTTCCAGCCGTTTCCACACCTCGGGCAGGAAGCCGGGCCGGCTCCCGATCGCGCGGTAGTAGCTCAGCACGCGGGGGTGATCGTGCAGAATGCGGATCTCCTCGTACACGCGGACCAGTTCCTCGTCGGGCGGGGTCGCGTCGGGAACGAGGTTGAGCGCCTCCGGCGGGATGCCGCGCGGACCCGGGTCGGGCGGCACCGGGACGGCGCTGTCGCCCACGGCGAGTCCCCGGTACCAGCACGAGGCGAGCAGCAGGAGCTCCGGCAGCAACCGGTGGAAGGTCACCGTGGAGAGCCGGAGGTCGTGGCCGGCGGCCGCCGGCCACGCCTCGCGCGGCGGGAGCAGCCCGATCGGCACGCCCAGCCCGGCCGCGGCCTGCTTGAACGCGGGCGAGCCGAGAACCGGCTTGAACCGGTCCCACGCCGGGACGAGGTAGTCGGGATAACCGGCCAGCGCCTGGAAGATCGGGCTGACGAACGGCACGCCGAGATACCCCGGCACCTCCTCGAGCACCCGGGCGGCCTCGGGGCTCGGCTGGGGCTTGGCGGGCAACGTCGGGAGCAGCACGGCGCCGCGGGCGGCGTCGCTCCGCTCCGTCGTGATGATCGGCTCCGTGGTCGTCCGGCCGGCCACCTTCCTGGCGATCCGCAGGGGGTTGGCGTCCCGCAAGGGCGGCGGGAGCTGGTCCTGCGGGCTGTCCTGGTACGCCACCGGGCGCAGGAACCTGGCGATGCCGTTCGTGCCCACCGAGGTGGCGGCGGCGTTCGTGGTCGCCGGGTACGGCCCGCCGTGGTGCATGGCGCCGGTGACCGCGACCCCGGTGGGCCAGCCGTTCCACACGATGCGGCCGACGCGGGCCGTCAGTTCGCCGGCCAGCCGCCGCCCGAGCTCGCTCTCCCCGGGCCCGAGGTGGATCGTCCCCGTGAGGTGGCCGTCGAGGGAGCGCGCCACAGCCGTCAGCTCGGCGGGATCGTCGTAGCGGACGACGACGCCGAACGGCCCGAACCGCTCCTCGCGCAGCACCGGGTCGGCCAGGAAGGCGTGCAGATCGCTTTCCAGAAGAGTGGAGGGGAAGGCGAACCCGGCGCCGTCCGGGGCGCTCTCCCCCGCGAGCAGGCGCACGCCGGGCCGCTCGGCCGCCTCGGCGACGCCCACCACCAGCCGCTCCCACATGGAGGCGTTCAGCATGATCGCGGGCGGCCGGTCGCGCAGCCGGTGCGCGGCGTGCGTCAGGAACCGGTCGCCGGCCTCACCGCGGGGCAGGAAAAGCACGCCGGGCTTGGTGCAGAGCTGGCCGTTGGCGCTGGTCAGCGAGTCCGCGTAGGCCTCCGCCAAGCGCTCCGGGCTCTCGGCGAGCGCCCCGGGGAGGAGGAACACCGGGTTGAGGCTGCCCATCTCGGCGTACACCGGGATGGGGCGCGGGCGGGCGGCGGCGAGATCGAAGATCGCCCGCCCGCCGGCGAGTGAGCCGGTGAAGGCCACGGCCGCGATCTCCGGCGCGGTGACCAGCCGCTGGGCGATCTCGAGCCCGCTTGCCTGCAGGAGGTGGAAGACCCCGATGGGCGCTCCGGCCGCGGCCACCGCCGCGGCGGTCAGCTCCGCGGTCTCCGGGTGGGACGGATGCCCTTTGACGATGACCGGGCACCCGGCGGCCAGCGCGGCGGCGGTGTCGGTGCCGGCGACGCTGAACACGAACGGGAAGTTACTCGCCGCGAACACGGCGACGGGCCCGAGGGGCACGTTGACGCGGCGGACGTCGGGGGCGCCGCCCGCGGCCGGGTCGATCACCGCGTCGAAGTGGTCACCGTTCTCGATCAGGCGCGCGAACTGGGTGAGCTGGAGCGAGGTCCGCTCCACCTCGCCCTCCAGCCGCCGCTCGGGGAGCCCGGTCTCCTCGCCGGCGACCTTCACGAGCTCGCCCCGGCGGGCCGTCAGCTCGTCGGCGATCCGGCGCAGCAGCGCCGCGCGCGGGGCCGGGTCGAAGCCGCCCCAGAGGGGGAACGCCTCGGCCGCGGCCGCGAGGGCCTTATCGAGATCGGCCGCCGTCGCGTCGGCGAACCTGCGCCGCTCGGCCCCGGTCCACGGGTCGATCGACGAGAAGCTGGTGCCTGGTTGCATGCAACGTAGGATACAAAATTGGATCCAAAGCCAGGAGGCTGTTTCGTCACCGTTTGGCATCTGTCGCCGCGGCCGTACCGGACGCGTGAAAAGCAGGCGTCAGGAAAGGTAGAGGCCCGCGGAGGCGTGCAGGGCGTCGAGCCTGCGGCCCGCCGCGGCCTGCACGTCCTCGACGTGGAGTCGCGCCTCCCGCTCCGCGCTTTCGCGGTCGCGGCGCACCAGGGCCTCGACGATGCGCTTGTGGCCCTCCACGCAGGTGACGACCTCGTCCCTGGTGAAGACCACGGCCATGTTGTACGTGATCCCGAAGTCCCGGTTGCGCAGCCACTCGGCCAGCAACCGCCCGTTGCCCGAGGCCTGCACGATGGCCTGGTGGAACTCGCGGTTCATCCGGCCCAGCTCGGCGCGCGGGCGGTGGACGAACTCCTCGACCGGCCCCTCGTAGAAGGCGGCGATCCGCGCCAGCTCCTCTTCGGACGCCCGCACCGCGGCCAGCCCCGTGGCCATGGACTCGAGGGCGCAGCGCACTTCGTAGATCTCACGGATCTCGTCCGGCGTGTGCTCGCGCACCACCCAGCCCGACCGCTCACGCACGACCAGACCCTGATCGACCAGGCGCATCAGGGCGACGCGCACCGGGGTGCGGCTGCTGTTGAGCTGCGCCGCCACCTCGTCTTCGGGGAGCCGCTGGTTGGGGCGGTATTTCCCTTCCAGGATCGCGGCGCGGATGTGGGCGTACGCCTGGTCGCCGAGCGACTCCCCGCTGCCCGCACGGGGGCGCCGGCGCTTGACCGCAGGCTCCTCCACGTCGGCCCTGCCGAGTCGTTCGGCCATCAGTCCTCCGGTCCGCGCCTTCCAGGCATCTCCTGCCGAGATTCTTCCAGTATGCGGCCAGATCCAAAAATCAGCCGCTCACCACCGCTTTCATGATTCGTGGGCGGGGGAATCCGCTCGCCGCAGGTTCCTGACGGCGGGGACCGACAGCAGCAGCACGCAGATCACCGCGACCATGGCCGAGCTGAACAACAGGTACGGCCGGACGCCGACCTGCTCACTGACCGGCCCGGCCACCGCCCGGCCCACCGGCTGCATGATCAGCGATCCCGCGACGTCGTAGGCGTGGACCCGGCCGAGCACGGCGGGCGGAATGTGGGTCTGCACACTGGTGTGGAACATGACCAGCCAGAACGCGATCGCGCCGCCGGCCGCCGCGTAGCCGGCGGCGATCAGCGGCACCGGCAGGTCGAGCGCCACCACCAGCGGCGCGAGGACGAACAGCACCATGGCGCAGGCGCCGCCGCGCAGCGGGTGGCGCGGCCGGATCCGGGTGGCCAGCAGCCCGCCGAGCACGCTCCCCGCCCCGAAGGCCGACATCACCGCGCCGAAGGCCGAGGTGCCGTGCGTGAGGGCGATCGTGCTGAAGCCGAGCGTCTGGTTGGGCCCGAAGGCGGTCAACGCGCCGAGCATCCAGATCGCGATGGTGCTCCACAGCCAGGCTCGGGAGCGGAACTCCTGCCATCCCTCGACGAGCTGGCTGCGCAGCGAGGGATGACCGCCCCGCGCCCGCGTGTGCGCCAGACTCCGCATGCCCAGCAGGCACAGCCCGCTCACGCCGAAGGTGGCGGCGTCCACCGCCAGGACCACGGCGGGAGTGGACACCGCGAGCAGCAGGCCGGCCAGTGCGGGGCCGAGCACCGTCATCAGCGATTCGGCGACCCGCAGGGTGGCGTTGGCGCCCTGCACGTCCTTGGCGATCCGCGGGATCACGCTGGCCACGCCGGGCTGGAAGAGCGCCGAGCCGAGGCCGATCAGCACGAGCAGGGCGAGCACCAGCCACAACGGTGGTCTGGCGATGAAGAAGCACGCGGCCAGCAGCCCTTCGACGAGCAGCCGGCCGCTGTCGGCGCCGATCATCATGCGCCGCGGGCCGAACCTGTCGGCCAGCACCCCGCCGAACACCACGCAGACCGCGAAGGGCGCGATGTGGGCGGCCAGCGCGTATCCGACGCCGCTGGCGCCGTACCCCGCCTCCACCATGGCGGCGGTCAACGCCACGGGCAACATCATGTCGCCGGCCATCGACGCGGTGCGCGCGACGAAGAAGAGGAGGAAGTCGCGGGACCAGAGCCGGCCGGAGGGGGTTTCGTCATGGCTGAGGGGCACGAAGATCGACGCTACTTCACGACCCGGGCTCGCATGCGCGGTGCGCGGTTCCGGCCTGGCGGCGCGAGTCGATAGAGCCGGTGACAAGTCGCGTACAAGTCGGGGCCGCCATCGTGGGGCCATGAGCAGACGCCGTCGTGGAGGCCGGAACCGATACCGCCGATACGGCACGAGCCCCACCCGCACGGACAGCGCCGGCCCTCGCCCGGCCGCGGTCCCCGCCTCCGGGAGCCGGACCCCCGGGTCGATCGGCAAGCTGCTGATCATCGTGATGTGGGCGGGCATGTGCCTGGTGCCGATCCCGCTGTGGGTGCCGCAGGTCCAACTGGCGGCGGGGGGCGTCGGCACGCCGGGCTCGCTCACGGTGGCGGCGTGCGAGCACCTCTACAGGAGCAGGTACCGCTGCGGGGGCACGTTCACACCGGACGCCGGCGGGCCTGCGATCACGGTCCGCGCCCCGGCCGACCTGGAGGCGGGCGACACGGCGCGGGCTCAGCTCACCCCCGAGGGCGATCGGGCGGCGCTGGCGGGGCCGCGCGGCGTGCTCGGCTCCCTGATCCTGCCATTCCTGTGCGTAGGCCTTTTCGGCTTCCTCCCGTACGTCGTCCTGTACTGGAGCTCCCGTGCCACCCGCCGCCACCTGGACGCGGCCGTGATCGTCGGCTGGACGCTGACCGCCGTCTCGGTCGTGGGCGTGACCGGCGGGCTCATCGCGATCTACTCGATCTGAGCAAGCGGCTCCCGCCTCACAGACTCTTGACACGGCCCTCCCGATTTGAAAAGTTCCTTAACAGATCGGTGTTGACAACGTTGTCATAACTCCTCCAGGGAGACCGCTGTGAGCACCCCCTTGCCGTTCCCCCGCCGTCGATCCGTCCTGACCGCGGTCTTATCCGCCGTGGTCGCACTCGTCCTCGCCGCACCCGCCGCCGCGCTGACCGTCCAGGCCGGCGGCCCCGACCCCATCCCCAATCCCGGCCCCTCGGGCACTCCGGCCCCGAACCCGTCCCACAGCCCGCCCCCAGACCCGCGGGCGGCCGAGCCTGCTCCTCCCCCGGCAGAGGTACGGCGCGCCGCGCAGGACGGGCAGGCGCTGGCCCGGGCCGAGGGGGCGGCCTTCGCCTCCTCCTTCGAGCCCGGCGATCCCCAGCCGACGTGGGTCAACACCGCCGAGAAGTCCAAGAACGTCATAGGCACCCTGCCCGGGGGCATCGAGGGCAGCATCGCGGACAAGATTGCCCAGATCAGCGCCAGCGGCGAGTACGCGGCCGCGGGCGAGGTGAAGGAGAACCTGGCCGACGGTGACGCGAACACCAAGTGGCTGGTGTTCACCGGCACGGGCTGGGCGCAGTACGGCCTGTCCGGCCCGGTCGCGGTCGTGCACTACGCGCTGACCTCCGCCGGCGACGCGCCCGAGCGCGACCCGCGCGACTGGCAGCTGCAGGGCTCCCAGGACGGACAGAACTGGACCACCCTGGACACCCGCACCGGCGAGACGTTCACCTCGCGCCTGCAGCGCAAGGAGTACCGCTTCTCCAACGCCACCGCCTACGCCCACTACCGGCTGAACGTCACCCGCGTCGGCAGCGGCTCGATCCTGCAACTGGCCGAATGGGAGCTGTCGGACGGCACGACCGGGCCGAAGCCGCCCACCGACATGCGCAGCCAGGTGGGCACGGGGCCGACCGGCGGGTTCGTCTCCAAGCCGCGCGCCGGCTTCTCCGGGTTGCGGGCGTTCCAGTACGCGGGCAGCACCACCGCGCAGCGCGGCGGTCACTCCACCAACAAGGTGTTCGAGGTGGACATCCCGGTCACGTCCACGACGGAGCTGTCCTACCTGGTCTTCCCGGAGTTCACCGCCGCCGATCTGCGGTATCCCAGCACGTACGTCTCCGTGGACCTGGCCTTCCGCGACGGCACGTACCTCAGCGACCTGCGGGCCGTCGACCAGCACGGGGTCCGGCTGGCGCCGCGCGAGCAGGGCGAGTCCAAGACCCTGTACGCCGACCAGTGGAACTTCAAGCGCGCCAGGATCGGCGAGGTGGCCAGGGGCAAGCGGATCAGCCGCATCCTGGTGGCCTACGACAGTCCCGCCGGGATGGCCGGGTTCCGCGGGTGGCTCGACGACATCAAGATCGTATCGGACGGAGCTCGGCGGAGGCGGCAGCCGTACGAGGGTCGCGACGATCGCGGGGCAGGACCCTCGCAGTATGTGGTGACCACCCGGGGCACGCACTCCACGGGCGGCTTCTCGCGGGGGAACAACTTCCCGGCCACCGCGGTGCCGCACGGCTTCACCTTCTGGACGCCGATGACCAACGCCGGCTCGACGAGCTGGCTCTACGAGTACCACCGGGCCAACAACGCGGCCAACCTGCCCGAGATCCAGGCCTTCACCGCCAGCCACGAGCCCAGCCCGTGGATGGGCGACCGGCAGACGTTCCAGTTCATGCCCTCGGCGGCCGAAGGGGTGCCGAACCCGTCCCGTACGGCCCGCGCGCTGCCCTTCCGCCACGAGCGGGAGGTCGCGCAGCCGCACCTGTACGCGGTCACCTTCGACAACGGGCTCAAGACCGAGATCGCCCCGGCGGACCACGCGGCCGTGGCCCGCTTCACCTTCCCCGGCGACTCGGCCAAGCTCATCTTCGACAACGTCGACAACAGCGGCGGCCTCACGCTCGACCTGGAGGGCGGCGTGGTGACCGGCCATTCGGACGTGCGCAGCGACCTGTCCACCGGGGCCGCGCGGATGTTCTTCTACGCCGTCTTCGACCGCCCGGTCACCGGCGGCGGCAAGCTCACCGGCCAGGGCCGGGACAACGTGCTGGGCTACCTGGCCTTCGACGCGGGTGAGGCGCGCACGGTCACCATGCGCATCGCCTCCTCCCTGATCAGCGTGGAGCAGGCCAAGCACAACCTGGAGCTGGAGATCGGCGCCTCCGACACGCTGGATACGGTCAGCGAGCGGGCACGCCGCGCGTGGGACGCCAAGCTGGGCGTCATCGAGGTCGAGGGAGCGAGCCGGGACCAACTGGTCACGCTCTACTCAAACCTCTACCGGCTGTTCCTGTATCCCAACTCGGCCTTCGAGAACGTCGGCACGGCGGCGGCGCCGGTGTACAAGCACGCCGTGCAGTCGTCCACCGCCACCCCGCCCGAGCCGAGGGTGGCGGACGGGAAGGTGTACGTCAACAACGGCTTCTGGGACACCTACCGCACCACCTGGCCGGCGTACGCGCTGCTCACGCCACGGGCGGCCGGGGAGATGGTCGACGGGTTCGTCCGGCAGTACGAGGACGGCGGATGGATCGCGCGGTGGTCCTCCCCCGGCTACGCCGACCTGATGGTCGGCACGAGCTCCGACGTCGCCTTCGCCGACGCCTATCTGAAGGGGGTGACCGGCTTCGACGCCGCGACCGCGTACCAGGCCGCGGTCAAGAACGCCACCGTCGCCCCGCCCACCCGCCACGTGGGGCGCAAGGGCCTTTCCACCTCCGTCTTCCTCGGCTACACGAGCATCCAGTCGACGGGCGAGGCCATGTCGTGGGCCATGGACGGCTACATCAACGACTTCGGGATCGCGAACATGGCCAAGGCGCTGGCCGAGCGGTCCACGGGCGCCCAGCGTGCCCGCTACCTGGAGGAGTACGAGTATTTCCGGAACCGGGCCCTCAACTACGTGCACATGTTCGACCCGGCGGTGCGCTTCTTCCAGGGCAGGAACGCCGACGGCTCCTTCCGCCTGAAGCCGAGCGCCTACGACCCTCGTACGTGGGGTTTCGACTACACCGAGACCAACGGCTGGAACATGGCCTTCCACGTCCCCCAGGACGGCCGCGGCCTGGCCAATCTGTACGGCGGCGCCGACGAACTGGCGGCCAAGCTGGACGCGTTCTTCGCCACCCCGGAGGCGGCGACGTTCCCCGGTTCGTACGGCGGGATCATCCACGAGATGCGGGAAGCCCGGGACGTCCGGATGGGTCAGTACGGGCACAGCAACCAGCCCTCGCACCACATCCCCTACATGTACGACTATGTCGGGCAGCCGTGGAAGACCCAGGCCAAGGTCCGCGAGGCGCTCTCGCGGCTGTACCTGGGCAGCGAGATCGGCCAGGGCTACCCCGGCGACGAGGACAACGGGGAGCTGTCGGCCTGGCAGATCTTCGGCGCCCTGGGCTTCTATCCGCTGCAGATGGGCAGCCCCTATTACGCGATCGGCTCGCCGCTGTTCGAGAAGGCGACGGTGCACCTGGAGGGCGGCAGGAAACTGGTGATCAAGGCGCCGGGCAACAGCCCGCGCAACGTCTACGTGCAGGGACTGAGGGTCAACGGCAGGGCGTACGACAAGACGTACCTGCCGCACGACCTGATCGCCAAGGGCGGCGAGCTGGTGTTCGAGATGGGCCCGAAGCCCTCGCGCTGGGGCACCGGCAGGAACGCCGCCCCGCCCTCGATCACCGGCGACGACCGCATCCCCGCGCCGCTGCACGACGCCACGGGGCCGGGGCGCGGCACGGCGTCGGCAGCGGGCGGCGCCGACGTGAGCGCGCTGTTCGACGACGACTCGGCCACCCGGGCGAGGCTGCCCGAATGGGTCCGATACAGCTTCGCCGACGCCCGGCAGGCGCGCTTCTACACGCTCACCTCCGGAGCCGACCCCGGGGACCCGGCCGGGTGGGTCCTGGAAGGCTCCGCCGACGGCACCACGTGGAAGGTGCTCGACGAGCGGTCAGGCGAGAGCTTCTCCTGGCGGTCACAGACCCGCCCGTTCAAGATCGCCAATCCCGGCGCGTACGCCCACTACCGGATCAGGTTCACCGGCGGCACGTCGCTGGCGGAGATCGAGCTGCTCGCCCCCGAGTCGCCGGCCACGTCGCCGCTGGTCGTCGAGGCCCGCGGGGTCTTCGCCGCACCGGGTGAGACCGTGGCGGTCCCGGTGACCGTGTCCAACCACGCCGACCGGCCCGCCACCGGGCGGCTGACCGCGACCGGACCCGACGGCTGGACCGTCCAGCCCGCCTCCGCCGGCTTCGGGCCCATCGCGCCGGGCGCGTCCGCGACCGTGTCGTTCCAGGTGACGGCGCCGGCGACGGCGGGCCCCGGCAGCCATCCGCTGCTGTTCGCCGCGACCTCCGACCGCGGGCCGGCCGGCGAGCAGGTGACGGTCACGGTGATCGGCGACACCGTGGAGTTCACGCCCGGCACCCCTGCCGAGGCGCCCTGGCTCCTGGAGGCGGACGGCTCCCAGCTCGACGGCGAGGTGTACGACGGCCGCGCCCGCTTCACCGACGGCGACAGCCACGCCACCTACCGATTCGAGCTGCCGGCCCAGGTGACCGGGGGCTCACTGACGCTGGACATCGGCAACCAGTTCCTGGTGCAGGTCTCGGCCGACAACCGGAGCTGGCGGACCGTGCTGCAGGAGAGCGCCGACGTCCGCGACCTGTCCAACCGCGCGCCGCGCACGCTGGACCTCAACGAGCTGCGGGGTGAGGCCAGGGCGTTCTACCTGCGCATAGGAGACAGCCAGCCGCAGGACGGCTGGGGGTCCTGGCTGGCCAGGGTGCGCCTGGACCTGCGGCGCTAGGGGTCTCGTGCCCGGGGTCTGCGGACCCCGGGCACGGCCTTCAGGCCTCCCTGCGTCGGAAGGTCACGAGCACGGCGGCGGCGGCCTCGTGGACCACGTAGCAGGAGGTGCTGGTCTGCCTCCATTCCCATCTGCGACGATTCGACGCCACGGGTGGGCACCCGAGAAACCGGCGATCCGTCCGGCGAGGAGTGGGTCAACCGCCCTCATACGGGAAGTGAGCGGCAGATCGGAGGAGTGCCCTGATGAGCCTGTCAGAGTTGTACGGGGTCCTGCTCGCCGGCGCACTGGTGCTGCTGGCCAGCATCGCCGCGGCCCGCACGGCCAGCCGGCTGGGGCTGCCCGGTCTGCTGCTGTTCCTCGGCCTCGGCGTGGTCCTGGGTGAGGACGTGCTGGGCATCGAGTTCGACGACGCCCAGCTGGCGCAGACTCTGGGCACCACGGCGCTGGCGCTCATCCTGGTGGAGGGCGGTCTGAGCACCCGTTGGGCCGACATCCGCCGCCTGTTGCTGCCGTCGGCCCTGCTGGCGACCGTCGGGGTGGCGGTCAGCATGGTGGTCACCGCGGCGGGGGCGCATCTGCTGCTCGGCATGGACTGGCGGCTGGCGCTGCTGCTGGGGGCGATGGTGTCGTCCACCGACGCGGCGGCGGTGTTCTCGGTGTTCCGTGCGCTGCCGCTGCCCCGCCGCATGGCGGGGATGGTGGAGGCGGAGTCCGGATTCAACGACGCCCCCACGGTGATCCTGGTGCTGGTGTTCAGCACGGCCACCGCGCTGCCCGATCCGGTGGTCACCGCCGTTCAGGTCGGCTACGAGCTGACCGTGGGCGCGGCGGTGGGCCTGGCGATCGGCTGGGCGGGGGTGGCCGCGCTGCGGTACGTCGCCCTGCCCGCCAGCGGCCTGTATCCGCTGGCCACGCTCGGGCTGGGCGTCATCGCCTTCGCCGCGGCGGGCAGCGTGCACGCCTCGGGGTTCATCGCCGCGTACCTGGCGGGCATCGTGCTGGGCAACGCCGTGCTGCCGCACCGCGCGGCCACCCGGTCCTTCGCCGAAGGGGTCGGCTGGCTGGCGCAGATCGGCCTGTTCGTCATGCTCGGCCTGCTGGTCACCCCGCGGGAGCTGGGCAGCGCTCTGCTGCCCGCGGCGCTCATCGGCCTGGTGCTGGTGCTCGTCGCGCGGCCGGTGTCGGTGGCGGCCTGCCTGAGCGTCTTCCGGGTCGGCTGGCGCGAGCAGGCGTTCATCTCGTGGGCCGGGCTGCGCGGCGCGGTGCCGATCGTGCTGGCCACCTACCCCATCGTGGCCCAGGTGCCCGGCAGCGAACACCTGCTGAACATCGTCTTCGTGCTGGTCGTGCTGTTCACCCTGCTCCAAGGCCCGACCCTGCCGGTCATCGCGCGGCTGCTGCACGTCGTCCAGCCGGGCCAGACACGGGAGGTCGGCATCGAGGCGGCGCCGCTGGACGTGCTGAACGCCGACCTGCTCACCCTGTCCATCCCGCGCGGCTCCCGCCTGCACGGCGTGGAGATCTTCGAGCTGCGCCTGCCGCATCCGGCCGTGGTCACCCTGATCATCCGCGACGGCGACACCCTGGTCCCCGAGCCCGACACACAGCTCCGCGAGGGCGACGAGGTGCTCATCGTCACCACCAGCGCCGTACGCGGGCGCGTCGAACGCCGCCTGCGTGCCGTGGGCCGCCGCGGCCGCCTGGCGCACTGGCACGGCGAGCACGGGCACCCCGAACACGACCCCCGAGACCGGGAGATCAGCGCCTTATCGAGCCGTGAGCCCACCGTGCCCGGGACGTCGGCGCCGGCCGCCCTCCACAAGATCAAGTACGTTTGGTGACGGCCGTGATGAACGGCTGCACCAGGCGAGCAGCCAGCGGCCCGAACGCGGCCAGGATCAGCACGTACGCGGCCGCCAGCGGCCCCAGGTCGGGGTGCGCCCCGGCGGCCACCGCCAGCCCGGCGATGACGATGTTGAACTCCCCTCGCGGGATCAGCGCGATCCCGGCCCGGGCCTGTCCAGGCCGGGCGATCCCGGCCCGGCGGGCCGCGTACGCGCCCGTCACCAGTTTGGTGATCATGCTGACCAGCGCCAGCAGCGCCGCCAGCCCCGCCACCGGGCCGATCTTCGCCGGGTCGGTCTGCAGGCCGAAGAACACGAAGAACACCGCCGCGAACAGGTCCCGCAACGGCGCCAGCAGCGCCTGGGCGTCCTCGGCCAGCTCACCCGACAGCGCGATGCCGACCAGGAACGCCCCCACCGCGGCGGACACCTGCAGCTGCTGGGCCGCCCCGGCCACCAGCAGGGCGAGCCCCACCACCTTGAGCAACAGCACCTCGGAGTTCGGGCTGGCCACGAACGCCTCGATGAAGCGGCCGAACTTGAGCGCCACCACCAGCACCACGCTGACCGTGCCGAGCGCGATGGCCACCGTCACCGCGCCGCCCAGCAGGCTGAGCCCGGCCAGCATCGCGGTCAGCACCGGCAGGTAGATCGCCATCGTCAGGTCCTCGAACACCAGCAGCGACAGCACCACCGGCGTCTCGCGGTTGCCGATCCACCCCAGATCCGACAGCACCTTGGCGGTGATGCCCGACGACGTGGCGTAGGTGACGCCGGCCAGCGCCACCGCCGCCACCGGCCCCCAGCCCAGCAGCAGCGCGCAGATCGCGCCGGGCGCCGCGTTGAGCAGCAGGTCCACGATCCCGGCGCGGGCGTTGCCCCTGAGGCTGGTCACCAGCTCGTCGGCGTTGTACTCCAGACCGAGCGTGAGCAGCAGTAATATCACGCCGAGTTCGGCGCCGACCCGGATGAACTCCTCGCTGGTGGCCAGCGGCACGATCCCGCCGGTGCCGAACGCCAGCCCGGCGATCAGGTACAGCGGGATGGGCGAGATGCCGACGCGCAGCGCCAGCGCTCCTAGAATGCCCAGCCCGAGAACGACAGCACCGAACTCCAGGAACAAAATCGCGGTGTGGTGCAACCGGTCCTACCCTCGGGCCAGGATGTCGTCCACCGCGCTGGTGCTCTCGGCGCTGCCCACCACGACCACGAGGTCGCCGGGGACGAGCACGAAATCGGGGGCGGGGCCGGTGAAGATCTGGGTGCCGCGGGCCACCGCCACGATGGAGGCGCCGGTACGGGTCCGCACCCGCGCGTCGCCCATCGGGCGGCCCGCGTACGGCGAGCCCTCGCTGATCGGCAGTTTCACGCTGACCAGCCCCTCGACCTCGCGGTGCAGATCGTTGAGGCGCTGGACGACACGTGGCGCGCCGAGCAGCTCGGCCAGCGCGTCGGCCTCCTCGTCGTTCAGTTTGACGGTCTCACAGGCGCGGTCGGGATCGTCGGGGTCGTAGATCACCAGGTCGCGGCGGCCGGTGCGGTGGGAGACCACGCCGATCCGGCGCCCGGACCGCGTGGTGAACTCGTGCCGCAGCCCGATCCCCGGCAACGCCGTCTGCTCGATCTCCACCTCTACCCCACCCTGTCAAGCCGGTCTTCACTTGCCCATACCGTACCAACCGGGCCTCTTCGTCGGATGATCGACATCGGGATCACGGTGCCCGTCCAGGGGACGCAGCCGGAGCTCCTGCTGGGTGGCGTGGGCGAGGAGTTCGTCGTCGTGGCTGATGAGCAGGACCACGGCGCCGTCCGCGGCGAGGTCGCGCATGATCCCGGTGATGGATCGCAGGTGGCGGCGGTCGACGCCGGAGCTGGGCTCGTCGAAGACGACGATGCGCCGGCCGCTGAGCCTGGCCGCCGCGACGACGAGGCGCTGCTGCTGGCCGCCGGAGAGCGACAGCGGGTGCCGGTCGCCGAACGGCTCGAGGTCGAGGTCGGCGAGCAGTGTGCGGGAGCGCTCCTCCAGCTCGGCGCCGGGCGGCACGCCGAGGCGGAGCTCGGCCTCGACGCTGTCGGTGAACAGCTGCCGTTGCACGTCCTGCATGACGATCGCGCTCTCCCGCAGCCGCCGCGCCGGTTTGAGCGGCCGTCCGTCGAGCAGCACCTCGCCGTCGTGCCGTTGCAGCCCGGTGACGATGCGGGCGAGGGTGGTCTTGCCGGCGCCGTTCGGGCCGGTGATGGCGGTGATCACCCCGGCGGGCAGGTGCGCCTCGTCGATGGCGAGCACCCGCCGCCCGCGGAAGGCGCAGCGAAGAGCGCGCAGCGTCAAACCCGCCCCGGAAGGAGCAGAGGGAGTGGCGTCGTGGTCGATGCTGGGCCCGTGGGCGTACGCCGGGAGGGGGCGGGTGCGCTCGGGTGCCGTGCGGGCGCGCAGCCCGCGGGCGCGCAGGGCCTCGTCGTCGAGCGTGGCGAACTCCTCTCCCGGCCATTCGGCGTCGACGCGGCCGTCGCGCATGGCGACGACCCGGTCGGCGAGCCCGTGCAGGTAGTGCAGCCGGTGCTCGGCGATGACGATCGTGGCGCCCGCCGCGCGGAGCCTGCGGAGGGTGGCGGTGAAGCGTTCGATCGCGGCGGTGGAGAGGTTGGAGGTCGGCTCGTCGAACAGCAGCAGCGGCGGCCGGTGCGCGGCCGCGGCGGCGCAGGCGACCTGTTGCTGCTGGCCGCCGGACAGCTCTTGCAGGCGCCGGTCCGTGAAGGCGGCGAGCCCGTGCTCGTCGATCGCGGCGGCGACGCGTTCGCGGATGTGCTGGGGCGGCTCGCCGAAGTTCTCCAGAGCGAAGGCGAGCTCCGTCTCGGTGCTGTCGGTGAAGAACTGGCGGCGGGGATGCTGGAGCACGGTGCCGGTACGGCGGCCGAGCCGCTCCAGCGGGGTGCCGGCCACGGCGAGCCCGTCGACGTGGACGGCGCCGTCGAGCTCGCCCTCGTGGAAGTGCGGGATGAGGCCGTTCATGAGCCGGAGCGCCGTGCTCTTGCCGGATCCGCTCGGCCCGCACAGCACGACCGTCTCGCCTTGCCGCACGTGCAGGTGGAGCCCGTCGAGCGTGGGTGTGTCAGCGCCGGCGTACGTCCAGCGCACCGCCTCGACGCGGATCACCGTACGGCTCCGCTGAGCAGCGTGACGGCGGCGAGCACGGCGACGACGAGCACGGCGGCCGCGTCGGCGGCGCCGAACCTGGGCGGGCGCATCGTGGTCGGGCGGGTGGCGGCGCCGAGTCCGCGCAGCAGGGCGGAGGCGGACAGGTCCTCGGCGACGCGCAGGGTGGAGGCGATGAGCGGCACGGCGAAGTGCTCGATGCTGCGCAGCGGATGGCGGAGCAGGCCGCTCCAGCCCCCGATGCCGCGCAGCCGCATGGCGTCGCGCACGGCGCGGGCCTCGGCCACGATGGCCGGCAGGAAGCGCAGCATGACGGCGCCGGAGACGGTGATCGCGCGGGGGACGCGGGCGGCGCGCAGCGCGGCGGTGAGCTCGGTGGGCCGCGTGGTGTGCACGAGGTGCAGGGCGACGCCGCCGACGGCGACGAACCGCAGCGCGAAGGCCGCGGCGACGGCGACGATCCCGACGGCGGGGTGCGGAAGGGCCACGGGCAGCAGATAGGCGACGGCGGCCACCCCGGATGCGGCCAGCGGCAGGCCCAGCGCGCGGGCCCAGGCACGCTCGGTGAGCGCGAGCAGCACGCCGAGGACGACCGCGGCGGGAACGAAGGGCTGCCCGCCGGGCGCCATCACGACGAAACTGGAGGAGAGCACGAGGAGGATCTTCGTACGCGGATCCAGCCGAACCGTCCGGCGCGTCCGGACCGCGGTGGGGGGAGCGCTTTCGACGCTCCCCGTACCGAGCGTGAGGCTCACGCGAGGCCCGCTCGCCGGAAGTGCTTGCGCAGCAGGCGTAGCCCGAGCAGGCCGCCGAGCAGGCCGAAGACGACGGTGGAGACGTCGAAGGCGATGAGGACGGCAGGCGAGAGCACGGCCTCCATCTGGGCCGTGTAGTCGGGGCCCATCTGCCGCATGGCCGGGCTGGAGAAGTAGTCGTCGCGGGCGTAGAAGATCGGCATCATCGGCCCGACGTACCAGGCGGAGTAGACCGCGTAGGCGAGCACGCTCATCCGGCTGGACCGGTAGCCACCGGCCAGCAGCATCGCCTCGGCGGCGAGGGCGCACACGATGGTGATGGCGAAGCTGATCGGCGGGTGACCGGTGAGGGCCAGGATGCCGGAGGTGACGATCGCGAAGATCGTGACCATGCCGGCGTGGCGCACCCGGGTGAGGAAGAGCATGAACGGGATCGCCCCGGCGACGATGCTCGCGACGAGCGAGACGAGCATGACGGCCGGGTTGATGAACCCCAGCATGGTGATGGCGTACACCATGACGAGGTAGAGCGCGCCGAAGACGCCGATGTTGATCAGATCTTTCGGAGTCATGCGCAGGTCGATGCGGCGTTCGGTCCGCGTTTCCTGGACGGCCACGGGAACTCCTTCCGGGGTGAGTCGCCGACGGCAGGCAAATGATAATCACATTCATTTACGCGCGTCCATATTCGTCCCCGATAGGACGTCCCATGGCATGCCGAGACATGGCGAAGCTCCGGGAACCGCCGGCCCCCGGAGTGGACCCCGCGACTAACCCACCACGACGCCGCTGCCGGGCAGCCCCGCCCGGTCGGGCACCACCCGGGGCAGCCCGCGCAGCCACGCCTCCAGGTCGGCGGGCCACCACCGCCCCGCCGCCAGCCGTCCCAGCTCCTCGGCGATCGCGGCCGCAGAGGCCTGCATCGGCACGACCCGTACGGGTGCGGCCCCGGCCAGCACCCCCAGCCACCAGTGCCGCCACGTCTCCGTCATGCCGTCGGGGTCCAGCACCAGGTAGTAGTCGGGCAGCACCAGCCGGTCGGCGCGCAGCTCGCCCAGCGCGGCCTCGACGGCCACCTCCAGTGTGCCCACCGGCGCCGTGCCGTCGAAGAAGGCCGTCCACGCCGCCGCCACGTCGGCCAGCGGATCGGCGTCGTGCACGACGTACGTCGCCGCCGAGCGCGCCGTGATCTCCATCACCTCGGCCGGCCGCCGCTCCCCTCGCGGGATCGCCCGCACGTTGTGCAGCCCGTCCAGCCCCGCGACCACGTCTCCGGCGCCGTGCCCCGCCACCACGATCACCGTACTGGTCAATCGCCGCATACCAGGCAGTTTACGGGCAGGCCGGTGTCAACGGACGTAGGGTCGGGAAGCAGAGCGGAAGATCCGAGAGGGATGACGCGGATGGGGTTGGAAGTCGAGAGCCGGCCGTCCGATTCGCCGTACATCGAGCGGGTGTGGCGGAGCAGCAGCTCGGACGTCAACCAGATGATGTCGATCGCGACCACCTGTTGCGAGCTGGTCTTCTGGGAGCACCGCGGCCGGTTCAGCGCGGCAGTCCAAGGGCCGGAGACGAGGGCGGCTCACGCCCCCGTCCCCGAGGACGCCACCTTCTTCGGGATCGACTTCGCGCTCGGCACGTCGATGCCGCATCTCCCGATCGACCGGCTCGTCGACGGCTCCGTGGAGATCCCCGACGCGACGCGCCGATCGTTCCGGCTGAAGGATTCCGCCTGGCGCGTCCCCGGCTACGACAACGCCGAGGAGTTCGTCCGGCGACTGGTCCGTGAGGACGTCCTGGACCGTGACCCGATCGTCGCCGACGCGCTGCGCGGCGCGTCGCCGGACGTGTCGGAACGCACTCTCCAGCGGCGCTTCCTGGCGGCGACCGGCCTCACCCGCGGCGCCGTCCGGCAGATCAACCGGGCCAGGCAGGCGGCGATCCTGCTCCAGGAGGGCGTGCCGGCCCGCGACGTGGTCCACCGGCTCGGCTACTTCGACCAACCGCACCTGGCGCGGTCACTGACCCGCTTCGTCGGGCGGACCGCCACACAGCTGAGAGACCGGCATCCGGCGGAGCCGCTGTCGCTCCTGTACGACACCTGAGCACCCCGGGAACGTCCGTCACGCCGGGCGATCACGCCGGGCGATCGCGCTGGGCCGCGTACAGGTCGGCGACCCGGGGAGGCGAGCCCTGCTGGGCGAGCAGGCTCTGCAGGTCGCCGGTGAAGTCCGGCGGGAGCCCGCTGGCGGTGCCGCCGACCCCCTGGATGCCGAGGGTCACGCTGCACGGGGCGACGTCGGCGATCGTCACGGCGTACGGGCTGCCGCCGGTGATCCGGACGTTCCAGTGCGCCGTCCTGGCGCCGAACAGCGGGCCGGAGGCGGCTGAGCCGCCGACGCGGCCGTTGTTCACCAGGGTGATGTCGGTCCGGGCGTTCTCGAAGGGAAGTGCCCGGTGGGTGTCGAACGTGCCCTCCGCCATCCGGCCGCGCCGCCACACGTTGCCCGACGACAGGCCCTCGACGTTGAGTCCGTGGTGGACGGCGCCGGACGGCACCGGCACGGTGAACGCCTCGATCTGGAAGTCCTCGACGAGGTTGTCGTGCGACTGCATCCGGCAGGCGAAGCTGTGGTGGGCCGACCGGCCGCCCACGACCACCCTGGAGAGGGTGATCGACTTGGCGGAGGTGAAGCCGAAGCCGAGGTCGCAGTTCTCCACGCGTACGTCGCTCGCCCAGCAGTCGTGCACGGCCTGGAAGCACACGCCGTTCGAGCCCGGGTGCTTGTTGTGCGCGGTCATCGCGACCGGCTCGTTGCGGATCGTCAGGTGCTCGACGCCACTGTCGCGAACCGTGGGGCCGATGGCCCGCAGCCGCGCCGGCCAGCCGGGGCGCAGATCGTACTTGAGCGGCTGGGCCAGAACGACCAGCCGGTCGCCGAGGATCGCCTCGATGCGGACGGGCCACTGGAGGGAGGCGTACTGGACGTATTGGCCGCCGGAGCCGGTGACGAGCTGCGGCGCCCTGCGTGGCCAGTCGTAGGACAGGGCGCCGGGGACGTCTCCGGCGAGATGCGCCAGCAGGCTCGCGTCCGGCGGGTTGTCACACTCGAGCATCACCATGTCGCCCGCGCGCAGGCCGCTCGTTCCCGAGACCAGCAGCGTTCGCTGGCCGCGCGCCGCGGGGGCGATGTCGGCGAAGGTGTCGCCCAGTAACCAGCCCTCCGTGCCGGCGAAGTCCTCGGCCTCGGACCGGGCCAGCCGCTCGGCCGCCACGAACCACACCTGCCCGCCGGTCCACGACCAGCGGCTGTTCCCGTTGGACTGCCGGGCGGGCCGGTAACCGTCCTCGAGCGTCCGGTCGAAGTGCAGCACGGTCGCGTCGCGCCCGGCGCCCCGGAGCACGACGCCGGAGCCGTGCACGAAGACCGGCGAGGCCAGCCGGTAGGTTCCGCGGGGCACCAGGACGACCCCGCCGCCGCGCTCTCCGGCGGCGCGCAGGGCCGCGTTGAACGCCGGGGCGCAGTCCGTCGCGCCGTCCGCGCGGGCGCCGTGATCGGTCACCCGGGTGACGACCTTCGGCCGCGGCGGCCTGGAGCCGAGGCGGTAGCCCGCGCCGGATATATCGGGTATCAGGGGGTGGGATCCAGGGGCCTCGGCCCACTGGTCCAGCAGCGCGGCCGACACGTCCCGCGACCGGTCCTTCGTGACGGCGTTTGCCGCCACGGATCTGTGCGCGAGCGCGGGCACGGTGGCGATCCCCGCCGCTCCCCCGATCAACATCCGACGACTCAGCCTGACAGGATCCTGGCGCATGCTGCTCCCTCGGCCCATGAGCGCTCACGGGGCTTCAAAGATAGGACCTCTGGATGGTGATCTCACAAATCCGAAGGGCCGTCAATGAGTTCTCCTCCCCCTTGAGCGCGCACGCCGGGACAGCGCGGCATCCCGCCGAGAGCCGGCCGCACCTGGGCTCGCTGTGATCGATGCCACAGCGAAACGGCTTTGACCAGCGGATTTCTCAGCCGGCGTTAATGATCGGCCAAGGGAGCTCCCATGCCCGGCCCCGATCCTCGACATCATGAGCGCCACGATCGCCACCCCCCAAGCCCCCGCCACCGGGGCAGGTTCCGCCCCCACCGCACTCACTCGCCGGCTGCCGTCGTACGCGGTCGTCGGGTCCCTGTGCACGGTGGCCTATCTGGTGCTGTTCTGGGCGCTCTCCGCGATCCTGCCGTCGACGGCCGCCAACACCGCCGCCATGCTGATCACGACGGTCGCCAACACCGCCGCCAACCGGCGGTTCACGTTCGGGGTGAGCGGCAGGGCGGGAGCGGTGCGCGACCACGTCGGCGGGCTCATCGCCTTCCTCATCGGGCTGGGGATCTCCACGCTGAGCCTGGCCGTCCTGCCCGCGGACTCGTCGCAGGCGGCCGAGCTGACCGCGGTGATCCTGACCAACGCGCTGGCCTCCGCGATCCGCTTCGCGCTCCTGCAGGGATGGGTGTTCAACCCGCGGCTGCGCCCGGCTCGATGACCGTCTCCACGACGTAGGGTATGGACTGCTCTTCATATTCGCTATGAAAACCTGAGCGTCTGACCTGATCTCGATACTCGCGATCTCGGGGTTGGCGGCGACGGGCAACCTGGGTCGGGATCATCCCGCCAGGCCGGTATGCGTCGGCGAGCCACCCGCCGATGGGTTGTCCCGCGATGCCGCCCGTGTTCCGGGTCAATCCGGTTGGCAAGAGGGGCAGTTTGTCGTTCACGTGTTCTACCCGGCGGGGCCACATCTTGGTAGTCTTACGGTTACTGAGGGTGAAAGGTTGGAGCGGAGCGGGGGTGCGGGCGTGCCGATCGTCGAGCGTGGCGCCCGATCCGGGCGCAGCCTCGGCCCGCCCCGCGGCCGGGGCCGGTGGATGAATGAGTAAGCTCACCGCGACGGCGACCTGCACCGCTCACGGCGCGATCGCAGAGCAGACCGGTCAAGTCGTCTCGCAGCCGCTGCTGGTCCCGCGGGTGGGCTGGCTGGCCGGCCTGGCCCGGGACTGACCGCCGATATCGTGGCCGCCCGGTGGAACCCAGCCGATCTGGACGCGTTGGCCTCTGGGGTGGGACTGGACGGGCGGGCGTTCAGATGGTGCTGGCCGCCGCCGACCGGCAACTGGCCGTCCTGGGACGCACCGGGGAGCGTAGCGCTCGGCTGCGGGTGAAGCTGCCCCTGACCGCCTGCCCAGCCTCCGCCAGGGGCTGGGCCTGGCACGTGCTGCCGATCACGTTGCCGCCGACCGTGCCTGCGGAGGCGAAGCTGTGCTCCCCGACCCTGCGGGTGGTCAAGGGACGGGTACGCATCGATCTGCCGTTCCAGACCCCGATCGGCCTCGCGCCCGCGACCGGTCATGTGCTCGGGTGCGGCTTCGACTGGGGGGGTGAACGCCCTGCTGACCGGCGCGGTCGGACGGCTGACGGGCGAGGGCCGGGTCGTCTCGGATGGGCGGCCGTTGGTCTACGACGCGACCGGGGTGTCGGCCAAGCTGCACCGGTTGCGGGCCGAACGCGAGCACCTGGCCGCCAAGCGGACGCGTCTGGAGCGGCTGCTGGCCGGGATCACACCCGCCGACCCGCGCTTCGCCGCGTTGAGCGCGGCGTGTGAGGTCCTGCGGGTGGAGCATGAGCGGGTGTGCGCGAAGATCCGCAACCTGAACCACGCGCTGGCCTGGTCGGCGGCCCGCTGGGCGGTCGACCAGTCCATCGCTGCCGGGGCGACGGTCATCTATCTGGAGGACTTGGCCAGCCTGGAGGCGCGCGGGCGGCGGGGGCGGGCGAACGCGCGGTTGTCAGGTCAGGTGCGCGGGCAGGTCGTGGAGGCGATCCGGCACCTGGCGGCCAAAAGCGCCATCGCCGTGGTCACCGTCCCGGCGCGCGGCACCTCCAAATTCTGCCCGCGCTGCGGTGACGGCACGTCGCTGCTTCAGCATTGCCCGGCTCCCGACCGGCGCACCGAGCGGGGCTGGGCGTGGGCGTGGTGTCCGGCCTGCGGCCTGTCGTGCGACCGCGACTGGGCCGCGGCCGAGCGGATCCTCGCGCGCGGTTTGCTGGGGCAGCAGTCCACCCGCACCGACCGCGCCACCGGGATCCGCACCATCCGCACGGTGGTGGAGGGCAATGTGGCCCGCGCCCGCCGGACGCGCAGGCCCACCCGGGCCGCCCGCCGCGCCCGCCGCACCAAGACGGATCTGCACCCCCGCCCAGAGGCGCGGGACCGCTCCAAGAGGCGGCCCACCCCGAAACGACCCACCCGCACCCCGGCGAACACCTCAAGGACTTCCAGCCATGTGCCCGACCGGCGCACGGTGCCCGCCCCATTCCCTGCCGGGAGTGGACAGCGTCCGGCGGGCCAAGCACCCCAGACGACCCGCCCCGCGGGACGTACAGTGCTTGTACGCGATCCTCAACACCGGACCGGCTTCCACCGCGTCGCGGCCACCCCCGTACTCCCCCTGGGACCGTACGCAGACGGCCCGCCACGGCCACGCCCGCCCGATTTGCCCGACATACTCAGGTAAACATAGAGAATTGCAGACGCTCCAGATCACATCGACCAGTCCCCGGCCGCACCGGCGGCGGCCCTTTGCGAGATGGATGCCCGCTTGACCGTCACTCCCGCGCACCTGCGCGCTCTCGCCAACCGTGCCGAGGCGCTCACCGCCGAGGTCCGGGCGCTCTGCGACAGCACATCGATCGGCTCTCCGGAACACGACGCCCTCGCGGCGGCGCGGCATGCCGCGGACTGGCTGGCCCGGGGAGCCGAGGATCTGCTGCGCTCGGCCCAGGACCTGACCGCCGTCCAGCCGCAGCCGTGCGGCATGCCGTGGGGCGTCTGCCCCGAGCACGGCAACACCCTCTCCTCCAGGGCCGGCGTCTCCACGTGCCGGGTGTGCCGCCGCGACTGGGCCTACGACCGGCTCGGCCAGCCGTGCCGGGAGCCGGTGACGTGGAAGGTGATCGACCGGTCCGGGGTGGAGACGCGGATGTGCGACGGGCACGTCCTGGGCGCCCGTGCGGCCGCCGCGGGCTCGACCTTCATCCGCCTGGACCAGGCGACGGCGATCAGGCACGGCGAAGGGTCGCCCACGGTGTGACGACGGGGTCAGCGTCCGAGGCCGGCGTCGCGGGCCCGGACGATGGCCTCGGCGCGGTCGGCGACGTGCAGCTTGGCGAAGATGTTGGAGACGTTGTTGCGTACCGTCTTCTGCGACAGGAACAGGGCCGAGGCGATCTGCGTGTTCGACCGCCCGGCCGCGACCAACGCCAGGATCTCCCGCTCACGCGGCGTGAGCTGCGGAAACACCGAGTCGTCAGCGGCCGGGACGCTCTGGAAGAACTCCGCCACCCGCATCGCGACGGCCGGGCCGAAGATCGCCTCGCCGTGCGCGACGGCCCTGATCGCGCGTACGATCTCCGCCTGGCCGGCGCCCTTGAGCAGATAGCCGCGAGCGCCGGCGCGCATGGCGGCGAAGAGCGTGGCGTCCTCCTCCGACATGGTCAGCACGACGATGCCGACGTGCGGGCTGTCGGCGACGATGCGCCTGGTCGCCTCGATGCCGTCGAGACCGGGCATCCGCACGTCCATCACCACCACGTCGGGCTGCAGGTCGGCGGCGCGCTGGACGGCCTCGGCGCCGTCCGCGGCCGTGCCCGCCACCTCGATGCCCGGGATCGAGCCGAGCAGCACCGCGAGCCCGTCCCGGTAGACCGGGTGGTCGTCGGCCAGCAACACGCGGATCGCCTCGTCGGACATCCCGCACCTCCTAAATCGTCGCGGTCTCTATCGGCAATCGCGCGCTGACCAGGGTCCCGCCGCCGGGCGGGCAGCTCACCTGGCAGTCACCGCCGAGCTCGGCCGCGCGCTCACGCAGCGACAGCATGCCGACCCCGGCCGCCACGTCGGGGCCGATCCCCTTGCCGTCGTCGCGTACCGCCACGTCGAGCCCGCCCTCCCGCACGCTCAGGGTGATGTCACAGCGCGCCGCGCCCGCGTGCTTGACCACGTTGGCCAGCGCCTCGGACACGATACGGTAGGCCGCCACCTCCACCGCCGCGGGAAGCGTGTCCAGCGCTCCGTCGCCGCCGACGCGGACGTCGAGCGCGGGCGAGCGGAACCTGGCGGCCTGCTGCTCGATCGCGCGCAGGACGCCCAGCTCGTCGAGCGCCGGCGGGCGCAGGTCGTGCACCAGCCGGCGAACGTCCGCCAGCACGCCGCCCACCTCCTTCGCCGTCTGCTCGAGTAGCCGGTCGGCCCGGTCGGGCGCGGTGGCCGTCAGGTTCCGCGCCGCCTCGATGCGCAGCACCAGCGCGCCCAGGCTGGGGCCCAGCCCGTCGTGCAGGTCGCGGCGGAGCCTGCGGCGTTCCTCCTCGCGGGCCCTGATCAGCTGGGCGCGGATGCGTTGCAGGTCGGCGCTGAGCTCGGTGGCCCGGGCGGCCGCGGCGGCCTGCCGTACGAGGTCGCCCAGCAACCGCTGGTCGCGCTCGCTCAGGTCGGCGCGGCACAGCACCAGCCGTCCCACGACCTCGCCCCGGTAGGCCACCGGCAGCGACACCGAGGGGCCGCGCGGTGTCCCGTGCTCGGCCACGGAACGCGCGCCGTCCGGGCGTTCGATCTCCACCCGCACGTACGCCAGCCGGAACGCCTCGGCCAGCGTCGTCGCGAGCGCGACGAGCTGCTCGTCCGCGTCGGCCGCCAGCTCCAGCCGCTCGGCCAGCGTGGAGACCGCGGCGTAGGGGTCGTGCCTGGTCCCGCGTACGAGCCGGCGCGCCCCGCGCCACAGCCAGCCGCGCAGCGGCGCGTAGAGCACGGCGACGATGGCGATCGCGGCCAGCGCGGAGTCGCGCTCGCCGAGCACGCTGCCCGCCACCGTGAACACCGCCACGTCCACCAGCACCACCAGCGCGCCCAGAACGCCGTAGGCCACGGTGGCCGACAGCAGCCTGTCCACGTCGTACAGCCGGTATTTGGCGACCGCCACGACGACCGCCGCCGAGGTGAGCGCGACGGCGATGACCAGCAGGACCGCCGGCACCTCGGGCGGCACCCGCAGCGGCAGCAGCAGCACGACCATGTCCACCAGCGCCGCCCACATCAGCCATCGAATCTGGGCCCGCCGCTCGGGATCGGCCGCCCGGTAGCGGCGCACGGTCGCCGCGAACGGCACGACCAGGCTCACCAGGATCGACAGGTACGCCACCCGCAGCGCGGGCTCCCA
The DNA here is from genome assembly GCF_008065375.1 of Nonomuraea sp. SYSU D8015. GTDB lineage: Bacteria > Actinomycetota > Actinomycetes > Streptosporangiales > Streptosporangiaceae > Nonomuraea. Next base: position 215,362 of record NZ_VJYI01000007.1, on the reverse strand, counting down.
GAACCCGTACGGCAGCGCGACCGCCATCGGGTCGAGCTCCAGACGGGCGATCTCCGGCGGCAGCGCGACGCCGTGGAACCGCGTCATCATCGTGACCGGAGCCGTGATCAGCAGGGCGGGCAGCAACCCGGTCAGCGCCAGGCTCGTCACCGACAGGACGCGCCAGATCCGGCCCACCGGCAGCCGCCCGTCCGGGAACAGCAGGATCAGCACCGGCAGCCCGAGCAGCAGCGTCGCGCCGAAACGCGCGTAGAACCAGTAGGCGGCCGACGCGCCCGGCGTCCCCGGCGCCACGTAGACGGCGTAGGTCGCCCAGCTCGACGCCAGGCCGTCCACCAGCCACAGCAGCCCGAACCCGGTCAGCACCCAGGCCACGGCGTGGCGCGGCAACAGGCGCAGCAGCAGCACGCCGGGCACGAGCATGGCCAGCCCCGACAGCGCCGCCGGCCAGCCCGCCTCCAGCTCCGCCGCGTCCGGGACCGGCACGCCGGCCGCGCGGACGTCCAGCGCCACCGTCGTGACCGCGATGGCCAGCGCGACGGCGGCCAATACGGCCGGCAGCCAGCCTCGTCCCTTTCCTGTCATGCCACGCATTACATCCGATTCGCGTCCCTTTAGTCCCGGGACACCGGTCCCGATCGGAACGGGACACCGGGCCCTGCCCGCCCGGGTCTCCCGTCGCGGAGCCTGGTGCCACGACGAGAAAGGAACTTCCATGAACGCCCACATCAGCACCACCCCGGCCAGAGCCAGGACCGACGTCCCCACCGACGACCGGCCGCCCACCCCTGCCGCCATCGCCCCGGCCACCGTGCGGCGGCTCGGCCTCGCGCTCACCGCGGGCACCCTGGCCTGGGCCACGAGCATCTTCATCTTCGGGACCGTGGGCGACGGCCTCGGGCAGCGCGTCGGCGACCTGACCGCGCTGGCCTTCCAGTTCGGCGTCTTCGGCCTGCTCACGGTCCAGATCCGGACCGCGGCGACGGGTGTGTCGCGGGTCTCCCGGATCATGCTCAAGGTCGAGCTCGTCCTGCTCGGGCTGGCCAGCCTGTGGTCACTGCTGCACGGTGTGCTCCCCAAGCCCGCCCAGGACCACGTGGCGCTCGCCGTCCTTGACGTGTTCTGGCCGCTGTCCATGCTGGGCATGATGATCATCGGCATCAAGCTGGCGGTGGCCGCGAGGTGGCGCGGGCCGCTGCGCTGGTGGCCGCTGATCGCGGAGAGCTGGGCCGTGGTGACGGTGCCGATGTTCATCATGTTCGGCGAGGGCGCGTCGCGGTGGGTCGGCGGCGGGCACCTGCTCATCGGCTACGCCACGCTCGGCCTGCTCCTCGCCCTCCGTCCCGGGCTCGTCCTCCCGCGCGACTGACAGTGACCGACCAGTGGGCTCCAAGGCCGTCCTGCTAGATCAGAGAGCATGAGCGATGACGTGCATCCCCTGAGCCGGCGGGAAGGCCCGGGGCCGTCCCCCGAGCCGGGGAAGCCGGCCGTCCCCCTCGACGCCTCGCTGCCGGACGTGTGCAGGGAGCAAGCGGGGTGTTTCGCGCTGCACGTCCAGTCGGAGGGCGGCATGGGCTGGCTGCTGGGCGGCCTGGCGTTCCAATGGGCGGTGTACGTGATCGCGTGGACGGCGGGCGTGATCTGGTGGCTGCCGATGCCGGGGCTCGCGCTCATGCTGGTGATGACGCTCCCGCCCCTGCTGTTCTCCTTCGTGGTGTACCGCAGGTGGGGGCACCGGGGCTGGTGCTGGATCCTCCGGTCGCTGGATCCGGAGATGATCGGGCTGGTCCTCTCCGCCGTGGTGAATCCGTTCAGATGGATCGAGCTGCTCTTCCGGTGGATCCTGTGGCCTTTCCGCTGGATCCTGCGGGGGCTCGCCTGGATCGGGAGGATCTTGGCCGGGCTCGGAGACCTCTAGGTTTTAAGGCAAATCTCATCCCAACACCATGCGGTTCGAAGAATGCTCCACGACTCTGGGTCTCACAGGGGAAAGAGGGGGTGTCATGACCGCGGTGTCGGAATTGGCGAGTCGCCCGTCGCAGGTCACGGGCCGTACGTTGCGGGAGTCGGTGGAGGCGTTCGTGGCCGGCTGGGAACGGCAGACGGAGATCCCGGTCGAGGTGTGGGCGCTGCCGGAGCGCACGGTGCACGACGAGGCGGCCCGTCTCGCGTTCGCGGTGCTCGTCGACGCGTTCTCCGCCGTCGAGCGGGCCACGTACGTGTCGATGGCGCTGACGGCCGGGGCCACGTTGAGGCTGACCGTGTGCGACGACGGGCGGGGGCTCGGATCGCAGGAGGTGCTCGACCGCGGCGAGCTGCGCGCCCGCGCCGCCGCGCTGGGAGGCCGGTACGGCCTCGCCTCCGCGGCCGGCGAGGGAACGACCGTCAGCCTGGAACTGCCGCTCTGAGCCCGGTCAGGGCTTGCGGGCCACCGCGCCGTACGCGTCGATCGCCTCGTCCGCGTCGGTGCCGGGGCGCCAGAGCGCGATCGGCACCACACCGGGCTCGACCAGCTCCAGGCCGGCGAAGCACTCGGCGAGCTGCGCGGGGCTGCGCAGGTAGTACGGCACGGCGCCGCTCTCGGCGAGCTTGGCGCTGCCCTCGTTGACGGCGTCGCCGGTGTCGGTGCCGTCCCAGAGCACCAGGTAGCTGCCGGAGGGCACGGCGTCCATCACCCGGCGGACGATGGAGAGCAGCACGTCGAAGTCCTCCACGTAGCCGAGCACGCCCATGAACATCACGCCGATCGGCCGGGTGAAGTCGAGCACGGTGCGCGCCTCGGAGACGATCACCTCGGGCTCGTGGTAGTCGGCGTGCACGTAGGTGGTCACGCCGCCGGCGGTGGTGTTCTTCAGCAGGGCGCGGGCGTGCACCAAGACCAGCGGGTCGTTGTCGACGTAGACGATGCGGGAATCCGGGGCGATGCTCTGCGCCACCTCGTGGGTGTTCTGCATCGTGGGAAGCCCCGTGCCGATGTCGAGGAACTGCCTGATGCCGGCCTCGGCGGCGAGGTGGCGCACGGCGCGGATGAGGAAGCGGCGTGACTGCTTGGCCATCGTGACGATGTCGGGATAGACCTCGGCGACGGCGTCGCCGGCGGCGCGGTCGGCCTCGAAATTGTCCTTGCCGCCCATCCAGTAGTTCCAGATGCGCGCCGCGTGCGGCACGTGGGCATTGATCTGCGCGGCTAGATCCGAGCGCTGCTCGTCGGCCATTCACGGACTCCCAAGGCTTTTCGGAAGATCGTATAGGTTGTGGCAATGGACGCGGATCCCAGGATCGACCCTACGACGCCACATTCCGCCCGAGTTTGGAACTATCTTCTCGGCGGGAAAGACAACTATGCCGTAGATCGCGAAGCCGGGGACAATCTTCTGCGCATGTTCCCCGATTTCGCGCAGGTGGCCAGGCTCCAGCGCGAGTTCCTCAAGCGCGTGGTGACGTACCTCGTCGCCGAGGCGGGCATCAGGCAGTTCCTCGACATCGGCACGGGTCTGCCGACCGCGGACAACACCCACGAGGTGGCGCAGCGCATCGCCCCGGATTCCCGCATCGTGTACGTCGACAACGACCCGCTGGTCCTCGTACACGCCCGCGCCCTGCTCACGGGCACGCCGGAGGGCATGACCGACTACATCGAAGCCGACGTGCGGGACCCCGGCGCCATCCTCGACGGAGCCGCCAAAACGCTGGATTTCTCCCGGCCCATCGGCCTGATGATGCTCAGCATCATCGGCCAGGTGCCCGATTCCGGCCTCGCCGCCGACCTCGTCCGCCGGTATGTCGCGGCGTTGCCGTCCGGCAGCCATCTGGCGCTGTCCGACGGCGTCAACGCCAACCCGGCACTGGTGGAGGCGGTGAGCTTCTACAACGAGCGCGCCGCCTTCCCCTACACGCTGCGCAGCCCCGAGCAGGTGGCCGATTACTTCGACGGGCTCGAGCTCGTGGAACCGGGTGTGGTCTCCACGCCGCTCTGGCGCCCGCCGCCGGGGGCGGGGCAGCAGCCATCCACGGTGATCAGCGCCGTCTGCGGCGTGGGACGCAAACCGTAGGAGCCGCGCTGCGCAGCCTCCGATGAGTTCTCCGTCGTCCCGCCGTCTTGACCCTGTGACGGCACCGACCATCGGAGATTGGACACGTCATGCGACTGACCGTGACCGCTTACCTGACCCTCGACGGCGTCATGCAGGCCCCGGGCATGCCCGGCGAGGACCGCGGCGGCGGCTTCGAGCAGGGCGGCTGGCAGGCACCGTACATCGATGAGGCGCATGGCAGGCTGGCCGCCGGCTGGTTCGAGGCGGCCGACGCCTTCCTGCTCGGGCGCCGGACGTACGAGATCTTCGCCGGGCACTGGCCGAAGGTCACCGACGAGCGTGACGTGATCGCGGCGAGGCTGAACAGCCGGCCCAAGTACGTCGTGTCCACGACCCTCGACCACCTGGCCTGGGACGACTCCACGCTGATCAGCGGCGACGTCGCCGACGCGGTCGCGGAGCTCAAGCGCCGGCCCGGCGACGAGCTGCAGGTTCACGGCAGCGGACAGCTCGTCCGCACGCTCATGGCCCACGACCTGGTCGACGAGTACCGCCTGTACATCTACCCGGTCATCCTGGGCGGCGGCCGGCGCCTGTTCCCCGAAGGCGTCGTGCCGACCGCGCTCACGCTCGTCGAGCGCACGAGCACCCCGAGCGGCGCCATGGTGGGCGTCTACCAGCCGGCCGGCCGCCCGCGGTACGGCATGGCCGCCCTGGAAGAGCACGACGGCGTGGTGCGGGACACGTTCAGCCGGCAGGCCGGTCTGGGCTGACCCGCATGAGCCTCCCCAGATCATGCCGATTCGAGGCAATTGTCTTAATAAGGCGATCGACTTATATTCGCAGGGTCGGGCTCCACGCACTGGAGGACGTATGACTGCTGACGCGATCCCCGATTTCCCCTTCGACCGCCCCACCGCCCTGGAGCCGCCGCCCAAGCTGGCGGAGCTGCGAGCGCAGTGCCCGGTGGCGCACGTTCGACTGCCGAGCGGCGACGTGGCCGCGCTGGTGACCAGGTACGACGACGCCCGGATGGTGATGGCGGACCCGCGGTTCAGCCGCAACCTCGCCAGGGAGGGCGCCGCCCGGCTGTCCACCACCGAAGACGGCGGCCTGTTCAGCCGGCGCAAGGAGGGCACCGACGACATCAACGAGGGGCAGGGCCACATGCGGTGGCGGCGGCTGCTCAGCCGCTGGTTCACGGCGCGGAAGATGGAGGTGTGGCGGCCCAGGGTCCAGGCCATGACCGACGAGCTCCTGGACGCCATGCTGGCCAAGGGCTCCCCGGGCAACCTGTCGGCCGGACTGGGCCTGCCGCTTCCCGTACGGGTCATCTGCGCCCTGGTCGGCGCGCCGAGCGAGGACCAGGACAAGTTCGCGCACTGGTCCCGCACCATGCTGACGCTGACGCGCAACACCCAGGACGAGGTCGACCAGGCCTACCGGGAGTTCAACGCGTACGTGTCGGACCTGATCGACCGCAACCGCGCCGACCCCGGAGACGATCTGCTCAGCGAGCTGACCCAGATCTCCGACGCCGAGGACGGCCGGCTCAGCCAGGACGAGCTCATCGCCACCGTACGCGGATTGCTGCTGGCCGGCCACGAGACGACCTCGAACATGATCGCGATCATGGTGGCGATGCTGCTCTCCGAACGGGAGCGCTTCGAGGCCGTGATCGACGACCCCGACCTGATCCCGGGCACCGTCGAGGAGGTCCTGCGCCTGGACACCACGCTGTCGGCCATCGGCGGGGTGCCCAGGTTCATCACCGAGGACATCGAGCTCGGAGGGGTTACGGTGCCCGCCGGCACCACGCTGATCCCGACCATCCCCTCCGCCAACCGCGACCCCGCCAAGTTCCCCGACCCCGACCGGTTCGACCCGCGACGAGAGAACAGCAACCAGCACCTCACCTTCGGCGCCGGACCGCACTACTGCCTCGGCCAGCCGCTGGCCAGGCTCGAACTCCAGGTCGTGCTGGGCACGCTGACGCGGCGGCTGCCGGGCCTGCGGCTGCGGGACTCCCCCGCTGACCTGCGGCTGCGTACGGGAGGGATGTCCGGCGGGCTCCAGGACGTATGGGTCACCTGGTGAATTACTGAGCGCTCACGGCGGCGACGATAATCAATCGGGGGCGGTGCAGAAAGACACGATCAAGGACCGGTCATGAAAGTCAGTACGTCGGTCGCCACGCCGTCCACCCGGTCGATGCGCGCCAGGGACAAGCTCATGCACACCGCGGAGCGGCTCTACGCCGAACACGGCTTCGCGAACGTGTCGATCAGGATGATCCGCGAGGCGGCCGGCCAGCGCAACAAGTCCGCCGTGCAATACCACTTCAGCACCCGCGACGAGCTGATCCAGGCGATCCTCGCCCGCCACGCGGCCGCCATCGACGAGCACCGCCTCCCGATGGTGGCCGCTCTGGAGGCGTCGGGCGAGGTGTCGCTCCGGGACTGGATCACCTGTGCCATCGCGCCGAGCATCGAGCACCACATCGAGCTGGGCACGCCGTCCTGGTACGGGCGTTTCCTCGCCCAGGCCGTCGTGGAGCCCACCCTCCGCGAGTACGCGGACCAGGCGCATCGGGGCACGCCCTCGTTCCGCCGCCTGGAACGGCTCCGCCCCTCGCGCGGGCGGGACCACGACCGCGAGCTGTCCGCCCGACACGCGACCATGATCCGCCTCCTCATCGTGCACATGAGCGCCGAGCTGGAAGCCGACCTGGCCGCCGGCCGGGTCGACGGCCGGGTCGACGGCCGGGTCGACGGCCGGGTCGACGGCCGGGTCGACGGCCGGGTCGACGGCCGGGTCGACACGGCCGGTGCCGAGCAGGCGTGGCGCCGGCTGGGCGAAAACCTGATCACGGCCGTCTGCGGGCTCAGCTCCGCCCTGCTGGAGACCTCCGCCTCGTAGGGACGCTGTCCTGCCCTCCATCGGCTGAAAGAGGTGAATCGCGTTCATACATGACTGTGTGCAGCGTTACATGTGATGAGCGTTACATTTTCTAGCGCGTGATCGTTCCGGAGGCGCATACTCCACGCCATGCGAAATCACATGATCGGCCGGCGAGGGCTCCTGCGCGCCGGCCTCGTCGTCGGGGGCCTCCTCACTGGCACGGCGGCCGCGGGCAGCGCCGTATTCGCCCAGACCGCTCAACCCAGCGGTGGGAGCGCTCCCGACCCACGTCCCGCCACTCCCGATCAGGCATGGGCGACCCTGCGCGAGGGCAACCGCCGCTGGGTGGCCGGCACCGCCACCCACCCGCACCAGGACGCCGCCCGGCGCACGCAGGTGGCGCAGAAGCAGGACCCGTTCGCGGTCGTCTTCTCGTGCATCGACTCGCGAGTGGCGCCCGAACTCGTCTTCGACACCGGGCTCGGCGACCTGTTCGTGGTGCGGACCGCCGGGCAGACCATCGACCCGCTGGTCACCGGCGCCGCCGAGTACGGCCCCGCCGAGTTGGGCACCCCGCTCGTCGTCGTGCTCGGTCACCAGCGCTGCGGGGCCGTCACGGCCGCCGCGGAGTCGCTGCACGATCACGAGAAACTGCCCGGCGAGCTGAACACGATCGCCGACTCGCTGCGCTCGGCGTACAAGCGCTCGGGCGGCGACGTCGACAAGATGATCCGCATCAACACGCTCGACGTGGTGAGCCGGCTCAAGAAGGACAAGCTCTTCGCTCCCCGCATCGCCAAGGGCAAGCTCAAGGTGATCGGCGCGTACTACTCGATCGACACCGGCGAGGTCACCCGCCTCGTCTGACCCGGTGAAGGCCCTTCTGACCGGCGGCCCCGGTGTCCCGGCCTCCTGCTGGAGACCCCGCCCGTCGCCCCCGGTCACCAGGACTCCAGCCGCGCGCGGATCTCGTCGCGTACGGGACGGGCCAGCGCGTCACGATGGGCCTGCTCCAGCAACGCGCCGATCTGGACCCGGGTGCCCGACTCGGCCGAACGCACCGCCGCCTCGACCATGGCGAGGCTCCGGATGTTGCCGGCGATCGCCCCTGACGGCTCCACCCCCGTGCGCAGTGCCGCGACGAACTCGGCCAGCGCCCCGGCGATCTGCTCGCCGGGGCCTGGCGGCACGTCCGCCGCGCCGCTGACGCTGGAGGTGACGCGGCCCTCGCCGTCCCAGGTCGCGGTGCCCGCGGAGCCGGTGGCCCGCCACTCGCCGTTCCACGACGTCTCCAGCCCGTCCGCGCACCAGGCGCCGGTGAACACGTACCGGGTGCCGCCGTCGAAGGTGAACATCGCGGTCGCCGCCGCGTCACCCCGATACCAGCTCCAGGCGGGATTCCAGCTCTCGCAGACAACTGAGACCGGCTCGGCGTCGAGCAGGTAGCGGGCCGCGTCGAAGGCGTGGATGGCCATGTCCACCAGCAGCGGCTGCTCCATCTCGTCCCTGAAGCCGCCGAAGCGCGGGCCGCGGAAGAACCCGGTGGTGAGCAGGCCCGGCGTGCCGACCTCGGCGATACGGCGCCGGTATTCCGCCAGGGCGGCGTAGTAGCGCCGCGACTGGCTGATCATCAGCAGCCGGCCGGTCGCCTCGGCGGCGGCGACCTGGACGACCGCGTCGGCCAGCGTCGGCGCCGCCGGCTTCTCGCACAGGACCGGGACCCCGGCGAAGAGCGCCTCGATGTTCACCGCGGCATGGGCCGCCGGGACGGTGACGTTCACGACGGCGTCCGGCTCGGTGACCGGGAGCAGGCTGCTGAGCGAGACGTCGACCTTGGCGTCGGCGCCGACGGCGCGCACTGCCGCCTCCGCCCGATCGACGTCGAGGTCGGCCACCCCGACGAGCTCGACGTCCTCGGACGCGGTCAGCGTACGCATCCAGGCCAGGCCCATCGAGCCCGCCCCGACCTGCACCACGCGGAGCGGGCGCGCCGGATCGGCGACGCGGGCGAAAGCGCTCACTCGGCGGTCTCCTTGTTGTGCATCGCGCCGCGATAGCCGTGCCCGTTGAAGAAGTCGCCCATCTCGTAGCGGAGCAGGGTCGGCAGCTCGCGCCGCGACCGGTCGCCGGCCGCCCACTCGACCCCGTTGGCGATGACGTGCAGGACGTCCGGATGGTGGTAGACGGGATAGTCCTGGTCGCCGGGGCTGAAATAGAAGATCTTGCCGTTGCCGCGCCGGAAGGTGCAGCCGCTGCGGAACACCTCGCCGCCGGTGAACGAGCTGATGAAGATCAGCTCGTCGGGCGTGGGGATGTCGAACTGCTCGCCGTACATCTCCTGGGCGGGGATCTCGATGGGGTGCGGGATGCCGCGGGCGATGGGGTGGGCCGGGTTCACCGTCCAGACCAGCTCGCGGTCGTCGGCGCTGCGCCAGCGCAGCGTGCACGTGGTGCCCATGAGCCTGGTGAAGATCTTCGACCAGTGGCCCGAGTGCAGCACCACCAGGCCCATCCCCGACAGGACGTGCCGGTGCACCCGGTCGACCACCTCGTCGGAAACCTCTCCGTGAGCGGCGTGGCCCCACCAGGTGAGCGCGTCGGTGCCGGCGAGCACCTCCTCGGTCAGGCCGTGCTCGGGTTCGTCGAGCGTGGCGGTGGCGACGGTCGCCTTCTCCCCCAGCCAGTGCTCGATCCCGCGGCGGATGGCGTTGTGCATGCCGTCCGGATAGATCTCGGCCACGCGGGGTTCGACCTGCTCGTGCCGGTTCTCGCCCCACACCGTGACGTGGATGGGCATAGGAGCTTCCTTTCGCTGAGGGTTGTCACATGACGGCGCCCGCCGCGATGGAGCGCTTGATCTCGATGTCGGCGCCGAGGCTCCTCGCGCACGCCTGCCGCGACAGCCCCTTCGGGCGCCTTCCCGCGGCGCTTCCGTGCTGTCTCCATGAGTGAGCCACTCCTTCCGCGGAATGCTTCCGGCGGCGTACCCGTGCCTGACCGCCTCCTCAGGCGGCGCACGGAATTCGGGGGATTTTCATCGGGTCGCGCCTCGTCCGGCGGGAACCGTCATGGGCGCGTCGTCCGGCGGGAACGAATCATGAGGAGCCGCGGCCGTCCTCGCCCGTCACCTGCGGTTTCGCGGCGGTCGCGGAAGGGGGGCCGATTGTTTCCTGACGATGGACACTGATCTGTCAAAGCGCTTAACCGACAAGCGCTTGTCGATATGTTGCGCCCCTCGTGCGGTGATGTCAACAACAAGTTAAGCGTTTTACAGCGGGAGCTTCCGGGATATAGTCACAGTGCTTCGCGAGTCCCCGCACTCCGCGCGCCCTCACGATCGGGAGGCGGCACCCATGGTCACGATGCGCGACGTCGCCGAGCGCGCGAACGTCTCCATCGCCACGGTCTCCTTCGTCATCAACGGCACCAAGCCCGTCGCGCCGGAGACCCGCGCCCGCATCGAGGCGGCCATCAGCGAGCTGGACTACCGGCGGAACGTCGTCGCCCGCGCCCTGGCCAGCTCCCGCACACGCATCCTCGCGCTGCTGCACCCCGACCTCGAGGCCCGGCCGAACGCCACGGTGATCCAGTTCGTCATGAGCGCCGCCCACGGCGCCCGCGAGCGCGGCTACGACCTCGTGCTGTGGCCCGTGAACGACGACGAGCAGATGTCGCACCTGCTCGCCGGCGGCCTGGTCGACGGGGCGCTGCTCATGGAGGTCCAGATCCACGACTCGCGCGTCGACCGGCTCATCGCCTCGCGGGTCCCGTTCGCGCTCATCGGCCGGACCGAGAACGACGACCTGCCGTTCGTCGACATCGACTTCACCGCCACGATCAACCAGGCGGTCGACCATCTCCGCTCGTACGGCCACCAGCGCATCGCGCTCGTCACCCAGCGCACGAAGGCGGCGCCGGACAACGAGCCCGGCCGGATCTTGCGCGCGGAGGCCGCCTACCTCGACGCGATGGCGGCGCTCGACCGCCCGCCCGCTGTCATCACCGTGGAGGGCACCTCGGCCGGCGGGCGGGAGGCCGCGCGCACGCTGCATGAGCACTTCCCCGACGCGACGGCCGTAATCCTCGTGAACGAAGGGGCCTCGGCGGGGCTCGTCAAGGGCGCACGCGCACTCGGCCGCAGCGTGCCGGACGACCTGTCCATCATCTCGGCCTCGACCACGCGGGAGCTCGGCGAGATGATCGAGCCGTCGCTGACCGTCATGGCGGCACCGGCCGCCGAGCTCGGCCGCCTCGCCGCCGACGCCCTGATCGACCAGCTCGAAGGGATCCAGGACACACCGCCGCACCTCCTCATCCCGTGCACCCTGATCCCCGGCCAGTCGGTCGGCCCCGCCCCGGCCCGCCCATCGGGCGGTTAGTCTCCGGCCGCGCTACACGATCAAACGTTCCCGCATGGCGCCCGCCCGTCTGCCGGTTCGCGGGCGAGCGCGGCCGCCTGCGCCCAGCCGGCGTCACGTACATTTGGACGCCGACGCTGCTTCCCGCTCATGGACGACTCATCGTCGCCGGATGGCCGGCGAGACTGGTCAACTTCGAGATCGTCCGGTCATCGGCTCCGCCCGCGGTCTCGGCTGAGCACCCGCCGCGACTTAGGATGCGGGAATGATCCCGAGCGCCCTCGGGCCTCGTACGCCGCTACGAATCGGGCGAGACGACGGTCACCGAGACCGTGCGCGACGTGCTGGACCGATTGGCCGAGCTCCGGGAGAGCGTCGGCGGGGTGGCCGCGGCGGGGCCGCCGCCGTGGAGAGAATCTGCCGAATCCGACTATGTCTGGACACTGCCGTGGAGCCTGACCGGCGCGCCCGTCGTCGTCACGCCGTCGGGGTCGGCAGACGGCTGGCCGGGCGCCGTGCAGATCATCGCCCGCCCATGGGAGGACCACGTCGCCCTGGCCGCCGCGCTCGCGATCGAACGATCTTCACGGTGACGGACTCACGCGCCGGCGGATGACGCCCGCGGCGGCGAGACCGGGCTGCCGGGCGGCGAGCAAGCCCGGAGCCGGTCGTCGAAGCCGTCGTCTGCTGATCGGCGACGCCGCGCACGCCATGTCGCCCATCTGCGGGCGTGGGCATCAACCCCGCCGTCCAGGACGCCGTCGCCGCCGCGAACCTCCTCACCGGCCACCTCCAGCGGGCGCAGGTCACCGGCGAGCCGATCCCCGAGCGGGCGGCCGCGGCCGTGCAGAGGCGCAGACGGGCGCCCACCGTGGCGGCCCAGGCCCTGCAAGCGGTTCGGCGTCGACCGGGCGTTACGCGGGCAGGTCGACCGGGCGTTACGCGGGCAGACCGCGCCCGATGACAGCGCGGTCGCCAGGACCGGGCCGGTGCGCAGACCGCTGGGCCGCCTGCTCCGGTGGCCAGTCCCGCGCTGCCATCGTGCGCGTGCGGACCGTGGAGCTGCTGGACCGGCTGGGGCACGCCGGGCGTCCGGCGCGCACGACATGGCCACGGCCCGGCGCTCGCCGAGGTCAGCGGAACATGTCGATGTGCTCCCTCACCCAATCGTCGTAGGTGCGCAGGGGACGGCCGATGATCTCCTGCACGGACGGCCGCTGGTCGAGGGTCCACTGCACGAGTTCGGCGCGTCGGGCGCCATACTCTTCGAGGGCGTACAGTGTCACCTCGATCGCCCCGTCGGGCCAGCCACGACGTCGCCAGATCGCCCGGCTCTCCTGCGGCGTCAGCTCGACCGTGTCGATGGCGCGGCCGAGAGCGGCGGCGATGCTCCGCACCCGTGAGCGAGTGCTCAGCGGCAGGCCCACCGCCTCGAGGACCATCCCGTCGTATGCATCGCCGACCAGGGCCGCGGCCGCGACGGCGGCGAGGTCGTCCTCGTGGATGAAGGGGTAGTGGCCCTGGCCGAGGAAGGCCTCCCGGACCTCCCCGCCGGCGCGGACGGTGTCGGGCCAGTCCGATCCCGTCGCCGGGTAGGTGCCCTCGATGACGGCACCCATCACCGCTGACGGCCGGATGTGCGTCCAGGCGAGGCCCGAGCGCTCCACCGCCTTCTCGATCGCCAGCCAGAACCAGGTCTCCGGCGGATTCGCCACCTCGTACTCCGGCCCGTGGGACGACAACACGACGATCTTCCTGGCGGCGGCGTCCCGCGCCTGCGTCAGGGCGTCGTGGACCGTCGACGGATGGGCGCCGGCGAGGAACACGGCCTCCACTCCTTCGAAGGCTCCGGCGCACTCCAGCGGCCGGGTGATGGAGCCCTCGACGACTTCGACCGCGTCCGGCCAGCCGCCGCGCTGGTCCGGCTCGGCGATCACCCGAACCCGCCGGCCCATGGCGAGCAACTGCCGGGCCAGGCACCGGCCGACGATCCCGGTCGGGCTGTTGCCTTCGTCCTTGCACGGGCTGACGACGGTCAGCAGGCAGACACCCCTGGATTCCGGCGCTTTCGTATTCCGCTCGAACCTGTCCATGGCAAGACCTTTCAACGCGTCAGCGGAGATCTTGCACCTGGCGAACCAGGCTGCGGATCGGCATGGAGAACCGTACCAGAACGATGGCGGCGCCATGCCGGGAAGATCTGCGACCCTTTGAACGAACAACGGCGCCCGGCAAACAAGCGCTCTGTCTATTTTGAGAGCATGCAGGCAGACAACGCCGCGGCGACGACCACATCTCACGACGACTCCCGATACCTGCCGATCGGGGAACACGGGCTGATCGGCGACCTGCGCACCGTCGCGCTGGTGGGCACCAACGGCACGATCGACTGGTACTGCTGCCCGAGATTCGATTCGCCCAGCGTGTTCGGCTCGATCCTGGACGCCGACAAGGGCGGCTCGTTCCAGCTGTCCGCCGACACGCCGGCCACGACCAAGCAGTTCTATTTCCCCGACACCAACGTCCTGATCACCCGGTTCTACGCCGACGACGGGGTCGGCGAGATCCAGGACTTCATGCCGATCGCCGCCGACCGGCTCGAGGCCGACCGGCACCGGCTGATCCGCCGGGTCACCTGCGTCCGCGGCGCCCTGCCGTTCCACGCCCGGGTGGCGCCCCGCTTCGACTACGCCAGGCAACCTCACAAGGTCCGGCAGGACGGGTCGCGGACGACCTTCGAATCGGAGTCGCTCTGCCTCGCCCTCTCCGCCAGCGTGCCCGTGGAGACCGACGGGCGCGACGCCTGGAGCCGGTTCGAGCTGCGGGAAGGAGAGTACGCGGTGTTCGCCCTCGACCGCGTCGGCGGGGACATCACGCCCCGGGGCTGCCCGATCGAGGAGGCGGAGGACGAGTTCGCCGCCACTGTGGGGTACTGGCGGAACTGGCTGTCACACTCCCGCTACCGGGGCCGGTGGCGGGAGGTCGTCCACCGCTCCGCCCTCACGCTGAAGCTGCTCACCTACGCCCCGACCGGCGGCATCGTCGCGGCCGCCACCACGAGCCTGCCCGAGCAGATCGGCGGCGGCCGCAACTGGGACTACCGCTACGTGTGGGTGCGCGACGCCGCCTTCTGCGTGTACGCCCTGCTCAGGCTCGGCTTCACCGAGGAGGCCGAGGCGTTCATGGGTTTCCTGTCCAGGAACGTCGGGCGCGACAGCAACCACGGCGCCGGCCCGCTGCAGATCATGTACGGCATCGACGGCCGCAGCGACCTCCCCGAGTACGAGCTGACCCACCTGGAGGGCTACCGGGGATCCGCCCCCGCGCGCGTGGGCAACGCCGCCGTCGACCAGCTCCAGCTGGACATCTATGGAGCGCTCGTCGACTCCATCTACCTCTACAACAAATGGGGCACCCCGATCTCCAGCGACCGCTGGGAAGAGGTGTGCACGCTGGTCGACTGGGTCTGCGGCAACTGGGACCAGCCCGACGAGGGGATCTGGGAGACCCGCGGCGGACGCAAGAACTTCGTCTACTCGCGTCTGATGTGCTGGGTGGCCATCGAGCGTGCCATGCGCATGGCCGCACAGCGTGGCCTGCCCGCCGACATACCGCGCTGGCGGGAGACCCGCGACACGATCTACCGCGACATCATGCGACACGGCTGGTCGGACACGCTGCAGGCGTTCGTCCAGCATTTCGACGAGGAGGTCCTCGACGCGTCCATCCTGATGATGCCGCTGGCCAAGTTCGTCTCACCCACCGACCCCAAGTGGCTGTCCACCTTGGACGCGCTCGGCCGCGGTCTGGTGTCCGACTCGCTGGTCTACCGCTACGACCCCGAGGTGAGCCCGGACGGGCTGCAGGGCCCGGAAGGCACGTTCTCGATCTGCTCGTTCTGGTACGTCGAGGCCCTCTCCCGCGCCGGCCGCCTCGACGAGGCCCGGCTGGCCTTCGAGAAGATGCTGACCTACGCCAACCACCTCGGGCTGTACGCCGAAGAGATCGGGCACACCGGAGAGCAGCTCGGCAACTTCCCGCAGGCCTTCACCCACCTCGCGCTCATCAGCGCCGCCTTCCACCTCGACCACGCGCTCGGCTAGAGGACAGCGCGGCGGCGAACCGTTCGGCGGGCATCAGCGTCGGCAGGTTGGTGTTCGCCCGCGGGATGCCCGGCATGGCCGAGGCGTCCACCACGTGCAGCCCGTCGACCCCCCGCGCACGGCGCCTCGGGTGTCGGTCACGGCGGACGGGTCGTCCTCGGGTCCCATCCGGCCCGCGCGGCATCCGGCTCACTGGTGTATCCCCCGTCGTACGGGGTTTCGGTGAGGTCGCCGGCGTCGACGATCAGGTCGTAGCCCATCGCTGCTCTATCCCCTTTTGTCGCATGGGATCTTTCATGGCGGGCTGTCCACCGCGGCCGTCTACTTGGGGCCGCAGATTCCCAGAGCCTTGCCGATGAGCCCAGGGTCCTCGACCGTGTCGAGCAGCGCCATCGCGTAGTCGGCGCGGGAGAGTCGCATCGCCCCGCCGGTCGCGTCGGCCTCGAAGTCGATGTGCACCCCCCGGCCGGCGGCTTGTCGTTGAGCATGGTGGCGCGTGCGATGCTCCAGTCGAGGCCGCTGACCTGCAGCATGCCCTCGGCCCGCGCGAGGTCCACGTACGCCTCGCGGAAGAACAGCCAGGCCAGGGTGACCGCGAGACGGGGGCGGGTGGCGGGCACCGAACGGCTGCCGGTCATCACCAGCCGCGACACGCCGCTCTCCCGCATGGCCACGATGAGGTTGCTCGCGATGCGGCTGCCGCCGACGGCGGCGATCACCGCGTCCTGGCCGTGCACGGCCTTGCGCACCGCCTCCAAGTCGTGCGCGTCGCCCTGATGGACGCCGGCGAGCGCTGCGCGGTCGGGGAGCAGCTCCGGGCGGCGCGCGAAGGCCGTGATCTCGTGCCCGCGCTTGATGCCCTGTGGACTCCTTGACCGGAGGGGATCATGTACGCACGCGTGCTCGGCCGCAGCGGGACAGTCGTCAGCGCCCTCGGTTTCGGGGCAGCCGGCGCCCTGGCACGGCGAGACCGCCCAGATCCACCTGGGCGACCGGAACTGGCGATCGAGTGCGGGCCGGTACGCCGAAGACGTCGGCGCCCGCCCGGCCATGCCGCAGGTCAGGCGACCTCGACGGCAGGCGCCTCCCGTGGGAAGAGGCCGTCGAACACCACGGCGCGGTCGAAGGACATCGCGCGGGTGCGGGCGCGTAGCTCCAGGTCGTGCCGCTCGGTGGCGGACATGTCCAGGACCACCCGGTCCACGGCGGCGGCCAGACCCGGGATGTCCCCGGGCTCGACGATGACGGCGGTGTCGCCGACCGCCTCGAGGGTGCCGCCCGTCGCGGTGGTGACGATCGGTCCGCCGCCGGCCAGCATCTTCTCGGCCAGGGCGATGCCGAACGTCTCGACGAAGTCGGGCTCGGGCTTGGTGGGCAGGGCGTAGGCCGCGCAGCCGCGCATCAGCAGCGGCTTCTCCTCGTCGTCCACGTCGGTGAGGAAGACCACCCCGTCGTCGTCCCGGGCCTTCGCCCGCACCTGCTCCAGCATGGGCCCGGTGCCGGCGACCACCAGCTTCACGCGCGACCGGCAGCGCATCCGGCCGAAGGCGGCCAGCAGGTCGTCGATCCCCTTGGCCCGGGTCACCCGGGACAGGAACAGGATGTACCCGTCACGCTCCAGACCGCGTCGCGCGAGCGCGGCGTCCACGTCCGCAGGGTCCAGGTCGAGGAAGGCGGCGGAGTCGATCGGCGGGTAGCTGACGGTCACGCGGCGCCGGCATTGGTCGGCGAACGTGGTGCCGCACTGAGCGTCCACCAGCTCGGCCGAGGCGACGATCTCCTCTCGGGTGTACTCGGAGACCGCCACGACCTCGTCGTTGGCCAGGAACGTGGTGAACAGCACGGTCGCCGCGCCGAACCGGCCGTCCCTGAGGCACGACCGGATCACGTTGGTCACGTCGGAGCCGACCGCTTTCGCGACGGTGTGGACGTCGGGCGCGAACCCCGCCGCACGCGCGGCCGCGACGGCGTCCACGACCACTGCGGTGTGCGGAGCCAGATACATGGACAGGCAGGTCGTGGGCACCGGTTCGGCGAGCAGCTCGACGAGGCGGCCGGTGAGGCCGGCCTGGTGGCGCCCGTCCGGCACCCGGTAGTCCCCGACCGCCTCCGGCCGCTCCACCGTGATCCCGGCGCTGTACGGCAGCAGCCGGTCCAGCGGCTTGAGCGGCAGCCCCGCCGCCTTGAGCGTCGGAATCGGCCAGGTCAGCAGCCGTACGTCATCGAACCCGCGGGTCAGCGCCACCTCGGCGAGGTTGCGCGCTTCGCCGGAGTGGCCGCAGATGACCGGGTCGGCCCTGACCACGATGACGAGACGGCGACGGGGGTGGGTCATCGTGCTTCCTCCGGTGTCGAAGGTGGAACTGAAAGGGACGGCGGGCGGACGCCCCGGCCCCAGGCCGACGGCTCCGGCCCCAACCGCAGGTGGAGCAGGCCGCCGCGGTGCACCGTGGCCGCGCTCAGGTGCGTCGCGTGCAGGGGTTCGCCGTTGAGGGTAGCCGACTGGACGTACTGCGCCGGTGGGTCACGATCGATGCCGTCGACGCCGATGGGGGTCTCGCGGTGACCGCTGGTCTCGATGACGAATTCGTTGCCGCCGACCCGGAGCACCGAGCGCGCGAAGGCGGGCGCGTTGACGAGGAACAGGTTCTGCCCGGCGACCGGGAACAGCCCCAGCGACGCCCAGACGTACCAGGAGCTCAGGCCGCCGGAGTCGTCGTTACCGGGCAGGCCGCCGGGGCCGGTGCCGAACTGCCAGGTCAGCGCCGCGTGCACCACCTCGGCCGTGCGGTCGGGCCGGCCCGCGTAGTGGTACGCCCACGGCGCCTCCATGTCGGGTTCGTTGTTCAACCCCTCGAACCGGTTGAGTGCGTACCCGGCCGCCATCTCCGCCGCCTTCGGGCGCCGGCCGGGCTGCGTCACCGGCGGGGCGCCGAAGCCGAAGAACCTGTCCAGCTTGTCGACGAAGGCGTCGTCGCCGCCGGCCAGGGCGATCCTCGCGGCCATGTCGTGCAGCAACCGGAACGAGTAGTTCCACTTGCCGCCCTCGTAGAACTCCGAGTCGCGCAGCAGCCCCGTGCTCGGGTCGAAGGCGTTGGACCACTGGCGGCTGCGGTCCTCGAGATCGTCGGCCAGGTGGCGGTCGTTCAGCGCCCGGGCGACCTGGGCCGTGCAGTGGTGGCCGTAGGCGAGGTCGAGGGTATGGGTGATCGGGTGCACCATGCCGTGCTCGAAGAAGTCCTCGCCGTACAGGCGGCGCAGGTCACCGACCATGTGCACGAGCGCCCAGCTCCAGTCCAGGTCCACCCGGCCGAGAGCGTGGGCGTCCGCGAGCGCGGTGTGCACGAGCGCGCTGGCCTGGCGGAAGAACCGGTCGGCGCCGCGCGCCATCCGGTATCCGATGGGGAAGTTGCCCTCCTCCTCGCAGACCCGGATCAGCGACTCCAGCAGGTCACCGAACCGGTCCGGGGCGATGGCCGCGAGCAGCGGCAGCTGTGTCTTGTAGATGTCCCACATGGTGCAGACGTCGAACGCGTACGGCCCGGAGGTCGGCCAGAACGGGCTCTCGTCGTCGGCGAAGCACGGCTTGATCAGCGCATGGTAGAGCGCGGTCGCGAACACGGTGCGGCGGGCCGGCGTGCCGCCCTCGACCTGGACCCGGTCGAAGTGCCGGCCCCAGCGGCTGCGGGTCCTGGAGCGTACGGCGTCGAATGCCGGCTGCACCTGCCCGCACTCGCGCTCCAGGTTGTGCCGCGCCTGGTCGCACCCGCGCAGCGAGAACCCGAGCCGCACCTCGACGGTCTGCCCCGGTGCGGCCGGGCCCATGAAGAGCATGCCGAACGGCCGCAGCGTGGTGTGCCGGATGCTGTCGAAGTCCAGGCGGGTGCCGCCGTCGATGAGCCGCCGGTCGTACCAGAGCATCTGCCGCCAGCCCGGGCTGTCGACGTCGATGTGGACCGACAGCGGGACGCCCTCCATCACCACCGTGCCCTGGGCCCGGCCGTGGCCCATGCTCTCCACCTGTGCCCGCAACGGCACGGTGCGGCCGAGCTCGATGTCCAGGCCGCCGCAGGACAGGTCGATCACCACCCGGGCGCTGCTGTGCTCGGGGAAGGTGTACCGATGCACGGCGACCTTGGTGCCGACGGTGAGCTCGCAGCGGATCCCCGTGTCGAGGGTGGCCGCGTAGTAGCCCGGCTCCGCCACCTCGTCGTGCAGCGGCCATGACTCCCCCAGCGCGTCGAGCGGCTGGACCATCGGGGTGACCCGGACGTAGTTGTAGTACTTGCGGATCGCGCCGGTGCCGGACTGCTGGAAATGGGTGAAACCGGACGCCTGGAGCCGCTCGAACATCTCTTCGGGCACGCCCTCGGTGTTCTTCGCGTACCGCCCGTACCCGGTGGGGTACGCGCCGGAGTAGGCGCATGCCGACACCATGCCCAGCGGCGACGTGGCACCCGGATGGGTGTTGCCCACCTGCGGTTTCGGCCACCACCAAGTGGCGGCCAGACCGCGTGCTCGAGGCAGGTCGGTCGCCGCTGTGCCAATGAACGGGTCAACGTTGTCGAGGATGGCGGGACTCTACCTAATGCGGCCCCACCTTAGGTTTCAGAGAGGTGAACTCCATACAGAGGGCAGGCGGAAACGCTGTACTCCGGGCCTCACGCTTCTCGGACGCTGACGGCGGCGCGGTGGTGGCGGGGCGCCTCGATCTCGTCGATCAGCGCGATCGCGAAGTCCGCGGAGGAGATCCGGCTGGCCGGGTCGCCATGCTCGGCGACCCGGTACCGGCCGCTGCGCGTGCCGCCATGGTCGAAGTCGCCCGCGGGCGCCACGTACGCCCAGTCCAGGTCGCAGGCTCGGAGCTCGTCGAGGCCGGCCGCGTGGCCGAGGGAGAAGAAGCGGTGTTCCCGCGGGTAGCCGGGCTCGTCCATCAAGAGAACGCCGGACGCACCGGGCATGACCGACGCGGCGCCGACCACCACCAGGCGACGCACGCCGGCCTTCGCCAGGCCGGTGGCCAGCGCTCGGGATGAGGCGGTGAAGAAGTCGTGCGGGGGCACGGACAGGGACAGGTCCGCGGCCGCGCTGATGGCGGCGTCCTGCCCGGCGGCCGCATGCTCGACGCTCGCCGCGTCCGTGACGTCGCCCGCCACCACCCGCACGTCGGTGAGGTCGCCGTGGGCCGCGGGGTCGCGTACCGCCGCGGTGACCCGATGGCCGCGCCGGCGCGCCTCGGCGACGGCCTGACGCCCGGCCCTGCCACCCGCGCCGAAGATCACGATATTCATGACGAACCGCCTCTCGCCAGGGCCGGGGCCCCGTGCGCCCGGCCGGTTCGCCGACGCTAGCCGGGGCCGCGGTTACCGGGGGGATACCGGCTATCGTGAGATCATGAGGGAAGCGCTGCCCGCCGACATGTTCGACGAGCTGTGCCCGTCCTCGCTCAATCCCATCCGATTCGGCGACAAGTGGGCGGCGCTCATCATCCGCTGCCTCGAGCACGGGCCACGCCGGTTCTCCGAGCTGCGCGTGCCGCTGAGCCGCGTCACTCCCAAGGTCCTCACCCAGTCGCTGCGCTCACTCGAACGGGACGGCCTCGTCAGGCGCACCGTCTACGCCGAGACGCCGCCGCACGTCGAGTACGCGCTGACTCCGCTGGGCCGCACCCTGCTCGAACCGCTGGCCGTCGCCGTCGCCTGGGCGCAGGAACACTGGGACGAGCTGCTCGACGCCCGCGAGTCCTACGACGCCGCCGCCCGCCTGGACCGCGCCGGATGACAAGTCCGGCGGGAGGCCGGCCCCGCCGAAGGCAGCGTGCCGGATGTCGGCGACACCCGGGCAGATGTGCAGTTACCTCCACCCCCAGCGTGTGTTCACGTTCATTCCGCCTCCAGGAGCCGGGCCTTTAACGTCGGGAATCGCGAACTCACGACAGACCCCGGAGGAGATGAGTGTTGAACACATCGGCTGGGACGCCGGCTGCCCCACACGTGCCGTCCGGCACCGCCACTCGGGCTCTGGCCCCCGATCTGGCCCGGGGCATCATGCTCCTGGCGATCGCCTTCGCGCACGCGCCGCTGTTCGTGACAGCCGTCGACCGGGGCGGGGCGGTGGCCAACGAAATCTCCGAGATCTTCCTTCTCCTCTTCGTCAACAATCACGCGCGGCCGATGTTCGCCTTCCTCTTCGGCTACGCGCTGGTGCAACTGATGAATCGGCAGCAACAGCGTGGCGATGACTGGGTGACGACGCGCAGGCTGCTGCGCCGCCGGGGATGGTGGCTGGTGGTGATCGGATTCGCACACATGGCGCTGCTGGTCCCCATCGACATTCTCGCGGTTTACGGATTGGCCGCCGTCCTGGTCGCCGGGACGCTGAAGCAAGGGGACGCGGCCCTCCTCTGGATGGCGGGCCTGACCCTGGTGCCGGCCACCATCCTGATGGGGCTCGCCATGTGGTATCCGATGACGCAGGACATCTCCACCTACACGGCGGGGAGCATCGCCGCCGGCACGACGAGCCCTTGGGACTTGTTCGTCGGCCGGCTGGAGGGTTGGCCGCTCACCGTGCCCTTCGGCGTCCTGGTGGTCATTCCCGGCGTCCTGCTCGGCATATGGGTGGCCCGGCGTCGCGTTCTCGACGAGCCCGCCGATCATCGGAACTTCCTGGTGCGCGCCTCGGTGACCACCACGATCCTGTCTCTCGCGGGTGCCGTACCCGCGGCTCTCATCCAGTCAGGGGTGTGGGCGGCGCCATCGGATATCGCGCTTCTGGCGGCGGCGATCGCACAACCGCTCACCGGGTATTTCGGCGGGATCGGCATGGCGGGAATCATCGGACTGATCGCGCTGAAAGCAGGCCGGGCACGTCATGGCCTCACGATCGCCATTCAGGCGCTCGGCCAGCGGTCCATGAGTCTGTACCTCTTCCAGTCCCTGGCGTTCGTCGTGGTGTTCTATCCGTACGGATTGGGGTTGCAGGACGATCTCGGGCTGGCGGGCGCCACAGGCGTGGCCATCGTGACCTGGTTGATCTCGCTTCTCCTCGCCGACCTCATGCGGCGTGCGGGCCACCGCGGACCGGCGGAGATCCTGCTTCGCCGCCTCGCCTACCGTCGACGCCGAGCCCGCTAGCGGGAGGGGAATCCGTAGGATCGCGGCATGGCCCTCGACTTGTTCGCAGGAATCCCGGTCACCGAGTACGCGGCGGCCCTGAAATGGTACGAGCGGCTGCTGGGCTCCCCGCCGACGTACGTCGCGAGCGACACCGAAGCCGTGTGGGAGCTCGCGGAGCATCGGTCGGTGTTCATCGAGCAGCGACCCGAGCGGGCCGGCCATGCCATGCACACGATCTTCGTCGACGACTTCGACGCTCTCGTGGCGCGGATCGCCGAGCGGGGACTCGAGCCCGCGGAGCGGGAGACCTACTCCAATGGCGTGCGGAAGGCCATTTACCGCGATCCGGACGGGAACGAGATCCAGTTCGGCGGCGCGCCCTTGTAACCGGCGCGGGGGCGCGCTGCCGCCTCCGCAGCAGCGCGCCCCCGCGAGCCGAAAAGCAGGGTTCAGGAGGCGGTGAGCGGGACCTTCTCGGTCTCCGCGGCGGGAGCGGGCGCCGGGCGGCGAAGCACGAGGAGGCTGACGACGAGGGCCGCGGCGAGGAGGGCGGCCGAGACGGTGAAGGCCAGCCGGTAGCCGCCCGTCAGCGCCGCCGCCTGCGACGCCCCCGCGGCGAGCAGGACGCCGGTGCGCGAGGCCGCGAGCGTGGACAGCACGGCCACGCCGAGCGCCATGCCGATCTGCTGCGTGGTGTTGAACAGCCCGGACGCCAGCCCCGCGTCGTCGGCCTTGGCGCCGGACATGCCCAGCGTGGTCAGCGCCGGCAGCACCAGCCCGCCGCCGGCGATGAGCAGCATCACCGGCAGCAGGTCGACCACGTAGGATGCCTGCACCGGCACCCGGGTGAGCCAGCCCATCGCCGCCAGCAGCAGCACCAGGCCCGCGATCAGGACGGTGCGTTCGCCGAAGCGGGTGTTGAGCCGGGCGGAGACCCCCAGGGACACGGCGCCGATGGCCACCGCCGCGGGAAGCATCGCCAGCCCCGTGGCCAGCGCGCCGTAGCCGAGGACCTGCTGCAGGTAGAGGGCGACGATGATCTGGAAGGCGAACATGGCCGACAGCGTCAGCATCTGCACCAGGTTGGCGCCGACGACGTTACGCGAGCGGAAGATGCGCAGCGGCATCAGCGGAGTCCGCGCGGTCGCCTGCCGGACGACGAAGGCGGCCAGCAGCACGGCGGACACGGCGCCGAGGCCCAGCGTGTGGCCGGCCAGCCAGCCGTACTCCTCGACCTTGACGACCGTGTAGATCCCCAGCATCAGCCCCGCGGTCACCAGGAGCGCGCCGAGCACATCGGCGCCCTCGCCCAGGCCGAGCCCCCGATCGGCCGGCACCACCTTGATCGCCAACACGACCGTGGCCAGCCCGATCGGCACGTTGATGAAGAAGATCCAGTTCCAGCTGAGCGCGTCGGTGAGCACCCCGCCCAGGACCTGCCCGATCGAGGCCCCGGCCGCGCCGGTGAAGCTGAAGACGCCGATGGCCTTGGCACGCTCACGGGGCTCGGTGAACAGCGTCACGAGGATGCCCAGCACCACCGCCGAGGCCATCGCGCTGCCCACGCCCTGCAGGAACCGCGCGGCGATCAGCACCCCGGGGCCGGTCGCCAGCCCCGCGAGCAGGGAGGCGGCGGTGAAGACCACGTTGCCGGCCAGGAACATCGTTTTGCGGCCGACGAGGTCGCCCAGCCGGCCGGCCAGCAGCAGCAATCCGCCGAACGCGATCAGGTACGCGTTGACGGTCCAGCTCAGCCCGGCAGGGGTGAAGCCGAGATCACGCTGGATGGCGGGCATCGCCACGGTCACGATGCTGCCGTCGAGGATCGTCATCAGCATCGCGGCCGAGAGCACGATGAGGGCGTGAAGTTTGGAATGCGACATGGTCTCTCCTGTTCAGAACCAACAGGAGAGACCGTAGCAGATAGTTCCGTTACAGACTATCCCTAAGGGTCGCATCTTCGGACGGCCCTTCTCATCGCCCCGCGTCGAAGGTCACGACCACCTTCTCCGCCGTCACCTCGAAGATCTCCGTGGGGTAGCCCTGGGAGCCGAGGATGGTCATCTCGCTGCGCAGGATCGCGCCCAGATCGATGGGCTCGGGCTTCTTGTGCACCGCGACGGTGACCAGCTTGGCGCCCCACTTGGCCGATCGCAGCGCGGTGTTGACGACGGCGGCCCCGCCGGCGGCGTCGATGTAGACGTCGGTGCCGGGGCGGGGCCGGCCGAGGGAGTTGACGCCCTGGCCGTGCAGGTCGGTCAGGCGCGCGGCGACGGCGAACGGCACCGTGCCGGGGAAGACCGCGACGCTCTTGCCTGCGACGGCGTCCTCGATGAGGCGGCGCGAAGTCGCCGCGCAGCGTGTCGTTCACGCCGACGAGCACGGTGGCGACGGACGGGCGCAGCGCCAGGGCCCGCGGCAGCTGGCCGCGTACGACGTCGGCGACGCGCGCGCCGCAGACGGCGAGGTTGCTCAGCTCGGCGGGCGCCAGCGCCTCGGCCAGGAAACCGGCCCAGCCCCGCCCGGGCACCGAGTCGCCGAGGCCCACGGTGACCGAGTCGCCCAAGGCGGCGATCCTGATCATCGCGGCGCGCCGATCAGGCCGTGCGCGTGCAGGAATCCCCGGACCGCCGCCGGCCAGCCGTACCGCTCGGCCTGGGCCCGCGCCGTCGACCGGCGCGCCGGGTCCGACAGCAGCACTTCAATCGCGTCGGCGTAGGCCGCCGGCTCGTCGCGCACCGCCGCCCCCCGCCGGGCCGACCACCTCCGGCAGGGCGCTGTGGCGGGAGACCACGACCGGGGTGCCGCTGGCGAGGGCCTCCAGCGCGGCCAGACCGAAGGTCTCCACCGGTCCGGGGGCGATGGCCACGTCCGCGGTCGCGAGCAGGTCCGCCAGGGTGTCGCGGTCGCCGATGTGGCCGAGGAAACGGACCGGGAGGTCGCCCGCCAGACGCATGAGTTTCGGCCGCAGCGGTCCGTCGCCGGCCACCGCGAGGACGGCGGGAACGCCGCGGCGGCGCAGCTCGGCGAGGGCTCGGATCGAGCGGTCCGGCCGCTTCTCGGGGACAGGCGGCCGCAGTGCACCAACAGGGCCTGGCCGGTGGCGGCCAGGCGGGAGCGCAGCCCGGAGTCGAAGCGCCCGGGGTCGAACGTCTCCAGGTCGACGCCCAGGGGGACCTGTGCCAGGTTCCGCACGCCCAGCCTGGCGAATTCGGCCGCGGCACAGGCGGTGGTGCAGACCACGGTGTCGAAGTGGGTGGCGGTGGCGCGGTTGAGCGGGTCGGCGAGCCAGCCGAGGGGACCGTACAGGCGCAGCAGCGCGGACAGGCTCTCGTGCGAGACCATGACCGAGCAGATGCCCCGTGCCCTGGCCCAGGCGCCGGTCCAGCGCAGGGTGGTGCGGTCGGACACCTCGATCCGGTCGGGTGCCAGCTCCTCCAGCAGCCGGCGCAGCCTCCGCCGGCCGATGACGGCCCGGTAGCCGCCGAGCCCGGGGATCACGGGGGCGGGCAGGGTGATGATCCGCCCGGCGGGGGTGGGCTCGTCGCGGGCGGCCGCGCCCGGGATGACGAGCACGGGTTCATGGCCGGCCGCCGCGTATCCGGCGCCGAGCTCGTACAGGGCGGTGCGCAGCCCGCCCGACGTGGGGGTGACGAAGTTCGCTAATCGAACGATGCGCACACCAGGTTGGTTGCCGGGCGGGCGTCCGAATGGGCTAATTCAGCATGAATGCGGCTATAAGCCTGTTCAACGGTCGTACGGCGAGGTCCTCGCACGCCGCGCGGCCGCGCCTTCGGCGGCCGCAGGCCGTCGCCCGCGAGACGTGGTTGTCACCGGAAATTCCGCCACAATTGGCCCACAGCTGGATTTCGGTCTTTACCATAATCGCCGCGGCGATCACCGGTGAAAGTCTCCGGTGCAGCTGCCGCAGGGAGTCTCACGTGCGAAAGATCGCAGCCACCACCCTCGTCGTCCTCACCCCCCTGATCGGAGCCGGCGCCGCTCCGGCCGCGGCCGAACCCGCGAAGGACCGGTCCCAGGTCGTCGTCATCGGCCACCGCGGCTCAGCGGGCCACCGCCCCGAGCACACGCAGGGGAGCTACGAGCTGGCCGTGGCCATGGGCGCCGACTGGATCGAGCCGGACCTGGTGCCGACCAAGGACCACGCGCTGGTCGCCAGGCACGAGAACGAGATCTCCGGCACCACCGACGTGTCGCTGCGCCCCGAGTTCGCCGCGCGCAAGACCACCAAGGTCATCGACGGGCGCAACGTGACCGGATGGTTCACCGAGGACTTCACGCTGGCCGAGCTCAAGACGCTGCGCGCGGTCGAGCGGCTGCCCTCGGTCCGCCAGCGCAACACCGTCTACAACGGCTACTACCAGGTGCTCACCTTCCAGGAGATCCTCGACCTGGCCAAGCGGCTCTCGCGCCAGTACGGCAAGCAGGTCGGCGTCTTCCCCGAGACCAAGCACCCGACCTACTTCAGGTCGATCGGCCTGCCGCTGGAGGAGCCGCTGATCGAGACGGTCAAGCGCAACGGGCTCGACCGGCCGAACAGCCCGGTGGTGGTGCAGTCGTTCGAGCCGTCCAGCCTGAAGTGGGTGGCCAAGGGGTTGCGCGTGCCGCTGTGGCAGGCGCTGGGCACCACCGGCCAGCCGTACGACCTGAAGGCGGCCGGAGACCCGACGACCTACGCGGACATGATGAAGCCCGAGGGCCTGGCGAAGATCGCCGAGTACGCGCAGTGGATCGGGCCGGACAAATCTTCGGCGATCCGGATCAACCCGGACGGCAGCTGGGGCACCCCGACGACGTTGGTGTCCGACGCGCACAAGGCGGGGTTGAAGATCGGCGTGTACACCTTCCGCAGCGAGAACCAGTTCCTGCCCCTGCAACTGCGCCGGGGCCAGAACCCGAACGACCACGGTGACGCGCTGGCGGAGTACCGCGCGCACCTGGACCTGGGCGTGGACGCCTTCGTCACCGACTACCCCGACACCGCCGCCCTGGCGAAGGCCGAGCGGGGCGGGCCGCACAAGCACGTCCAGCCGAAGCAGTTCGACAACGGCCTTCCCGAAGAGGGCCAGGAGTAGGGGAAAAGGGGCCGCCGCCGTACGGAGGCGGCCCCTGGCTCACAGGTCGCGGCGCCAGAAGACCAGCGCCGCGACCCCGAGGACCAGGACGACCCACAGGCCGGCCCAGGCGAGGTATGCGGTCGTGACCGGGGCCTGGCTCAGGAACGGGAAGTCGCCGAACGCGGGGAACTGCTCCAGCAGGGCCGGGTCCTGGAGCCCGTGCATGGCCCCGCGCCACAGACCGTCCGTCGGCAGCAGCATCCGGGAGACGGTGCCGACCAGGGCCACGCCCTCGTTGCCGAGAGCCTGGCCCACCCCGCCGACCACGCCGGCGATCCACGTCGCGCCGAAGAGGCCGACCGCCACGATGCCCGACGCCATCGGTGAGATGACGGTGGACAGCAGCAGGCCCAGGGTGAGCAGCACGGTCGTCTGCGCCCCGAGCAGCGCCAGACCGGTCACCGGCTGCGGTGGCCAGTAGTCGACGGTGGCCCAGACGATGCCGAACTGGGTGAGCCCGGCCACGACCACGAAGCCGCTGCCGAAGGCCACCAGCCCCAGCCACTTGCCCAGCAGCACCGACGAGCGGCGGACCGGCCGCGCCAGCATCGCCAGCGACGTCCCCGACTCGATCTCGCCGGCCACGGTGGGGCCGGCCAGGAACGCCGTGCCGAGTGCGGCGATCAGGCTCAGGCCGAACATCACCAGGTTGAGCACCTGGGTGGCGGCCATTCGCGCCTCTCCGCTGGTGAACGTGCCGAACTCCGCGTCGAGCCGGGAGAACCCCCAGGCGCTGAGCGCGAGCAGCACGATCGTCATCACGGCGAGCGAGCGCACCACGCGCCGGCGGGCGGCCTCCTGGAGGGTGAGGGCGGCGAAGGCGAGCACGATCCGGGCGGTCATCGACGGTCCTCTCCGGGATCGGCGCGGAGGATGTCCAGCAGCCGCTCCTCGAGGCTGATCCGCACGGGCTCGACGGCGTGCACGCGCACCCCGAGCCCGACCAGGTCGGCGACGAGGTCCGGCACGGTGGTGGCGTCCTGGTCGGCGGGCAGCGCGACGGTGAACGAGCCGCCGCTGCGGGTGAGCGGGCCCGCGACGGCCAGCCGTGCCTCCGCCTCCGCGCTGACCCCGTCGAGCCGCAGCCGCAGCTCGCGCCGGCCGAGCAGCTCCCCCAGGGTGCCCGATGCGGCGACCTGGCCCTTGTCGAGGATGACGACCCGGTCGCAGACCCGCTCGACCTCGCCGAGGAGGTGGGAGTTGAGCAGGACGGCGACCTGCCGGGCCTTGAGGGACAGCAGCAGGTCCCGGACGTCGGCCCGGCCGATCGGGTCCAGGGCGCTCGTCGGCTCGTCGAGGACGACGAGCTCAGGGCGGGCCACCAGCGCGACGGCCAGCCCGAGGCGCTGCTGCATGCCCTTGGAGAAGCCTCCCACCCGGTCGCCGGCGCGGTCCGCGAGGCCGACGGCGGCCAGGCACTCGCGCCGCTCTTGAGCCGGCACCGCGGCGCCTGCCAGCCGGACGTGCAGGTCCAGCACCTCGGCGGCGGTGAGCCACGGCTGGTACCTGAAGAGCTCCGGCAGGTAACCGACGCGCGCCCGGGCGCGCGGGTCCCGCGCCGGCCGCCCGAGCAGCAGCACGTCGCCCGCGTCGGGCCGGACCAGGCCGAGCAGGATCTTGATGACGGTGGTCTTGCCTGCCCCGTTCGGCCCGAGCAGGCCCATCACCTCGCCGCGGCCGACGGTGAAGGACACGTCGGCGACCGCGGTGCGCCGCCGGTATCGCTTGCGCAGGCCCGAGCACCACACCGCCGGGGCGGCAGGCAGCTCGGCGAGCAGCCGCTCCGCGGGGTCGAGGGACAGGGCTCCGGCGGAGTCCGCGTTCATCGGTGCCACCTCAGCCCGCGGGCCACCGAGAGCACCTCGTCGGCGCTCAACGAGCCGGCCACCACGGTGACGGCACCGTCTTGCATCCAGACCACGCCCGCCATCGTGCCGTGCCGCGAGGCGAGCACCGTGGCCGGGGTTCCGCCGACGTCGGCGGCGGAGACGGCCAGTTTCTCGACCGACTGGAACAGGGGCAGCGTCGTCCCGTCGCCGGAGAAGCTGCGCAGCTGCGACGCGACGTTCTCCGGCAGAACCTGCAAGGAGAGCAGGTAGTCGCGGGCCGTCTGGAACGGGACGCCCGAGGAGTACGCGGTGGGTGCGACCGCGCGCGCCACGATCAGGGCCGGGACGGGGCGGCCTTCCGACCAGACCGCGGCGAGCCCCGGGCCGGCGACCAACCGGAACCGGCTGCCGTCGAGGCCAGGGGGCGCCGGCGGCGCCGTCCTGCCGGCTGCCGCAGCGGTCTGCGCCGCCTTCTCCGCCGAGAAGGTGAACATCGCGCTCACCCGGCCGGCGACGTGGTACGTGGGCTTTCCCGTGACGCCGCGGGGCAGCTCGCCCGCCCGCGGGACGGAGAGACCGGTGGCCTTCTCCGCGGCGGCGGCGTCGGCGACCGGGCGGATGTTGATCTTTTCGGTCACCTCGACCTCGCCGAAGGCGGAAAGCTCGGGCATTTTGACCAGGTCGGCCGCGGGGGCGGTGACCGGCGTGATCTGCTCGGTCCGGAAGATCGGCAGCCAGTCCGCGGCGGCCGCGGCGCCACCCCCGATGAGGAGGGCGGCGACGCCGAAGATGGCGACCACCGGGCTGCGCAGCTTCGCACGCCACCGCCGAGCGGGCGCGGCCGTGGCCGCCCGCCGCCCCTCGACCGCGAGTTCGCGTGAGAGGCGGTGCCAGCCCGCCTCCACGTCCACGGTGAATTCGGCGTCCAGCGCGGCGGCGGCGAGCGCCGCGTCCTCCTGAGCGGCAGCCAGTGCCGACAGGCACACCGGGCAGTCCGCGACGTGCTCGCGGTCGGCGTCGGCGACGCCGGCCGGCTCGTCCAGGAGCCGGCGCAGCGTGCCGTCAGTCGGATGACGCATGACGGTTCAACTCCTTGCGCAAGGCGGACTCGGCGCGTCGCACGGTGGTGCCGACGCTGCCGGGGGAAAGATCGAGGGCGGCGGCGACCTCGGCGTAGCTGAGGCCGCTGTGCCGCAGGACGAGGGCGACGGCCTGCCTGCGGGGCAGCCGCGCCAGCGCCGCCCGCACGCGGCGGCGCTCGTCGCGGGTCACGACCGCGTCGGCGACGTCCGGGGAGACGGCATCGCCGCCGTCGGGGGCCTGTCCCCGGGCGGCCTCTTCCCGGGAGGCGCGACGACGGCCGGAGCGGAGGTGGTTCAGCGCGGTGTGCGCCGCGGCGACGGACAACCATCCCAGGGCCTCGCCGGCCGGCACCGAGGAGCGCCCGAACGTCAGGAACACCTCCTGAGCCACGTCCTCGGCCTCGTCCCGGGAACCGAGCACCCGGGCGGCGACCGCGACGACCCGCGGATAGGCCGTACGGAAGACCTGTTCGAGGTCGGCTCGGACAGCCCCTCGTCCCGGAGGACTCGACACCACCACGCCGTCCTTCCGCTCGGCTCGCCTGATCACCGCGCCGTGTCCTTCACCGGACAGGCCGACCGGCAGCGCGGCGGCCGGTGCGCTCCCACCATGCCCAACAACGTCCACACCTGTAGAGCACCGCCGACGCCCCACATGTGACACCGGCCGTCCTCCGCATCACAACGGGCTCGCTGTCGGCTCCGGGCGCGCCCGAGGGCGCTTCCCTGCCGAAGGTGTCGGCTGGAACTGCCAGTATGCCGGGATGACCTTCGAATGGCTCTCCGAGGAGCGCTTCCCCCTGTTGGCGGGCTCCTACGGCTTCACCTACGTCCACGGCCTGACACCGGAGCAGCTGATAGCCCGATTAGGCGGCCGAGTCGAGCACTTCGTGCCCATGACGGCCAACGAGCTGGAAGACCAGGCTCTCCGCAGGTTCGACGACGGCGGCCTCTTCTTCGGCGTCGCGGCTGTCGGCGCCTGGACGCTCATCGTCGAGACCTTGGCCGAGATCGCCCCCTCCGAGGAGATCCTCCTGCCGCTGTCGGCCGGCACCCGGCTGGTCTCCCAGTACTACCTCGACGTCAAGGGCCTGGACTCCTTCTACTGGATCGAGGACGGGGAGATCCGCTTCGCCTTCTACGCCCAAGAGGGCTACTCGGAGGAGGTGCCGGACGAGCTCGCGCAGATCATGCGCCGCATCGAGTCCGACCACCGGCACGCCTATCCCCACGAGGGACCCGGGTTCGTCCTGGCCGAGCACCTGACCGGAATCAGGCTGACCCCGCAGATGGTCGAGGGAGCCACGTACCTGTGCGGGTCCGTCCCCCAACCCCCGCGAACATCCCACTGACCGGAAAATGGCCCGTCACCACCCTGTGGGGCGACCTCACGGGGCGGTGGCGCGGATGAACGCCTCGGCGAATGCCCGTGCGGACTCGTCAACCGGAGGCAGTACGTTCCCCAGCGCGTCCTGCAGCACGAGACGCAACAGCATGTGCCCTGCCATCGGACCGATCATGAGCTGGATGAGGACCGGCAGCGGGAGCGGCCGCAGCCGGCCGGCTTGGATCTGCGTGGTCAGCAGGGTGCCGAGGCTGGCGAACATCCTGGGCAGGTTGGCCTTCAACATCCGGGCGGCCGTGCCGTCGGGGCGGGTGAACAGGTCGCCGAAGAGGGCCGGCAGCACCCGCGGCTCCCGGGCGAAAGCCTCGGCCAGTGCCGTGTAGACGGCGTGGACGGTCTCCTCGAAGCGCTCAGGGGGATGGGCGGCCAGCGCCTCCAGGTCGGGCACGGGGACGTACCGGTCGAACATGGTGGCGAGCAGGCCGTCGCGGCTGCCGAAGACGGCCTGCTCCTGTACGCGGCCGCCGGATGGGCGGTGACGGCGGCGTTCGTGCGCTGGTACGAGGAACCGACCCTGAAACGCCGATTCGGCGCAGACTACGAGGCATTCCGTCGGGCCGTGCCCGCCTGGTGGCCCCGGCTGCGGCCATGGAGCCCGGAGGAATCCCGATGAACTCATCAAGCAGCGAACGCACGCCCCCTCCACCTTGCGCCTCCTCGATGAGCTGGGTCTCATCGAACGGTTCACCGCGTTGCCGCACAGCCGGCTCCATGAGGTCGCCTTTCCGCTAGACGGCGACCGCAGCGTGGTCATCGCGGACTTCCGGCGGCTGGACGCCTACCCGTCGAGGCACCCGCAGGCCACGATGGCGCGACCGACGGAGCTCATCCGCGAGTCAGGACGCGTGCAAGGCGTTCGATACCGGACACAAGACGGCACGGTCGGTGAAATCCGCGCCGACCAGCGGCCGTCGCACCAACTGGCCTACATCGCGAGGAAAGGCATGGACCTGCAGCTGCGGGCGAGCGGGGCTGCTGTGCATCGAAGACGCCGCGCAGGCCATGTCGCTCACCGACCGTCCTGGTCCAGCGGCTGCAACGCCTGTTGCACCGGCATGGTCACACCCATCATCGAAGGGCGGCACATGGGACCGCCGAAACCCGTGCTGGAACTGGTCCGGCGCATTCCGTTGACGGCCAGAACGCATGACACGTCAAGCGTTCGGCTAAACTAAGGAGCCATGGACGAGACGCCCCAGTGGCTCAGCCCGGCAGAGCAGCAGGCCTGGCGCGCCTTCATCCGCGTGCACCAGCAGCTCAGCGCCACCTTGAGCCGTGACCTGCAGGCGCACTCCAAGTTGTCCGGCCCCGACTACGAGATCCTCGTCGCCCTCACCGACGTCCCAGAGGGCCGGCAGCGCTTCCAGGACCTCGCCAAGTCCGTGGACTGGGAGCAGAGCCGCCTGTCCCACCACATCGCCAGGATGTGCAAACGCGGCCTGGTCGGCCGCGAGGAGTGCGCCGAGGACGGACGCGCGGCCTACGTCGTCCTGACGCCCGCCGGCCGCGAAGCCATCGAAGCCGCCGCCCCGAAGCATGTCGCCGCGGTCCGGCGCCTGGTCATCGACGCTCTCACCCCGGACGAGCTCGCCACGCTCGAGCGGATCTCCAACCGCATCCTCGACCGCCTGGACAACGCCTCACCCTGACCGACCTCATCCGGCTCGGCGCCTGGCTCACCGCATGTCGCCGAACCGCTCGGCGAATGCGGCCCGGTTCGCCGAGTCCGGCACCCGGTCCCACACGGCGAACACCACCCGCTCGAACGCCGCCGCGAAGGCGCCGTCCCCCGCCAGGTGGGCGTGGAAGGCCCCGGCGACCTCGCGCGGATCGTTGCGGAACACGCCGCAGCCCCACGCCCCCAGCACCAGCGTGCGGGCACCGTGATGCGCCGCCACGGCCAGGACGCGACCCGCCCGCTCGTGCAGCGCCCGCCGGATCCGCTCTCCCGCGTCCGGGTCGCGGCGCAGCAGCTCACCGGCGTTGGGCGCCGGCGAGGTGAGGAACGAGACCAGGTACGGCTCGGCCAGCAGCCGGCCGTCCTCGCCGCGGTGCACCGGCACGTCCGGCGACCAGATGACGCGGTGGCTGTAGAGCAGGTCGGACGAGGCCCGATGCGCGGCGTAGTAGTCGGCCGCCTGGAGGAGGCACGGGTACAGCAAGGCGTGGCGGCACAGGTCCTCCTCCTGGGCCTTGGCACCACCGAGGTAGCCGCCTCCCGGGTTGCGGGCGGAGGCGAAGTTCAGCACGGCGATCCCGGACGGCCCCTTCCCGGTGCAGCCGCCGCGCCGCCTGCAGGCTGCTCTCGCCGGTGACCTCGAAGACCGTCCGGTACGAGCCGGCCCCCGGCCGATCGAGGGGGCCGTCCGGCGGGTGGCTCACGGTCGCGTCGACCGCGGCCCGCAGCGCGGCACCCACCTCCACGACCGTGCCGTCGGCGGCCGAGTACCGGCCCTCGGCGACGATCCGCCCGTTGTCGGCCGCGACTTGGCGCAATCTTCCGCTCACGCGTCCCCATCGTAGATCGCTACCGCTGTTCGCCAGGAGTGGTTTTCTCCCGGCCCGGCGCCGGCGACCCCGGCGGGCGGCCATGCCCCGGGCAGACATGTCTTCCGCCCGGATCAGCTCAGCAGTTCCCTGACCAGGGCCTCACACCACCACTGCTCGACCCGATCGGGCGACCAGCCGCGCTCGGCGGTGAGCGTGGCGTACACGTCGATGGTGCACAGGGCCGCGTAGATGTCGGTGGCCGCGGGCACGTCCAGGCCGTCGCGGAGGACGCCGGGAGGCCACGAGGAGAACACCGCGACGCGCGTCTCGTCGGCCCGCCTGCGGCCGTCGCGGTAGAGCCCCGCCAGCTCCGGCTCGACACGGCCGGCCTCGCGCAACAGCGTGATGACGTCCCCCGCGCGCTCGTACAGGCGGCGGTCGAACCCCGCCATCGCGGCCAGCTGCCTGCGGGGATCGCTCTCGGCCGCCTCCAGCTCCGCCAGTTGCCGGGAGGGATCGGCCGACAGATCGGCGGCGTCGGCCAGCGCCCGGGTCAGGCCGGCCTTGTTGCCGTACACCGCATAGACCGTCGGCACCGAGACCCCGGCCTCGCGCGCCACGTCGCGCACGGTGGTCGCGGCCCAGCCGCGCTCGACGAAGAGCCGGCGCGCGGCACGGGCGATCTCGGCCCGCGTCTCCAGCGCCTGCGCCGTACGGCGCAACGAGTCGTACCGACGCCGATCCGCCTGTGCTCCCATGCTCAGCACCCTAGTGACTCCCCCTCGCCACGACGATCACCTCATTGGTTTTACGATGCATATAATCAATATAATCAGCGTCAAATATCCATGAGGAAGCCAGGAGGAATGCACGTGAAGCTCGTGATCTTCGGGGCCAACGGCCCGACAGGGCGGCTGGCGACCGCCCAGGCGCTCGCCGAGGGCCACACCGTCACCGCGGTCACCCGGCATCCGGAGGCGTTTCCTTTCGACGATCCAGCACTGCACGTCGCCAAGGCGGACGCGCTGGATCCGGAGGCGGTGGAGCGGGCGACGGCCGGACACGACGCGGTGATCTCCACGCTGGGCGTCCCCTACGGCTCCGAGGCCCCCACCACGTTCTCCGTCTCCATCAAGAACATCACCGAGGTCATGACCGCCCACGGCATCCGCCGCCTGGTCTGCGTGACCTCCACTGGCGTGCCGATGAAACCGCCACCCGGCGAGACCCTCCTCTACCGCAAGGTGATCGTGCCGCTGCTCCTCAGGATGGGCCGCCCGCTGTACGAGGACGCCCGCCGCATGGAGGAGATCGTGGCCCGCACCGGCCTCGACTGGACCGTCATCCGCCCGTCGGGGCTGTTCGACGGCCCCGCGGTCACCGCCTACACCGTCGGCCCGCCACAGATGGTCGGCCGGTTCACCTCGCGCCGTGACCTGGCCGACGCGCTCATCCGCGAAGCCGTCGACAACCGCAACGTCCGCTCCGTCGTCGAGGTCATCACCACCGACGGCACACCGAGCGTCTACCGCGTGTTCCTGAAGGAGGCGCTTCGTATCGGCGGCGGCAGCGGCGCGTGAGCCGGCTGGGGCCTCCTCGCCGGAGCGCCGCCCCAATGGCCTGCCGCACGAGGGTATCCACGCGGAGGATGGTCCCGATCAGGATTATCGATCGCACGGAGCCTGGACACCCACGGTGAGCTGACCCATAGTCATCCCTAATTCCGGACTCCGCCTCGGATGTCCGCCTCAGGAAGACCGACAGCCGCCCTGACGGCCGAGCCGCATGTCCGGCGCGACGGCACGTCTTCGCCACCCATCGCCCCAGCCGAGTGGAGTTCCAGCATGCCCGGATCCGTGCCCCCAGCAGCCCACGCCGCCACCTCAGAGCACAGTCCGTCCGGCCCCGCGCACCTGGTGCGCATCACGCTGCTGATGGCCGGCAGTTGCCTGCCGGTGCTGGGTGCCGTGCTCATCGCCCCCGTGCTGCCCCAGATGCAGGCCCACTTCGCCACCGTGCCCGGCGCCGAGGCGCTGGTCCCGATGGCCCTCACCGTACCGGCCCTGTCGCTGGCGCTGCTGGCCCCCTTCGCGGGCGTCATCGTGGACCGGCTCGGACGCAAGCGACTGCTCGTGATCGCGACCCTGCTGTACGCGCTGTTCGGCACCGCCCCGCTGTGGCTGGAGTCCCTGCCCGCCATCGTGGCCAGCCGCGCCCTGGTCGGCATCACCGAGGCCGCCATCATGACCTGCTGCACCACGCTGATAGGCGACTACTACTCCGGCCGCGCCCGCGACCGCTACCTGGCCCTGCAGACGATGTGCTCCTCGATCTCCGCGACCGCGTTCTTCGTCCTCGGCGGCGCGGCCGGTTCGGCCGGCTGGCGGACGCCGTTCTGGATCTACGCCGTCAGCCTGCTGCTCGCCCCCGCCATGGCCGCCTTGCTGCCCAAGCCTCAGCCGACCGGCTCCCCCGAGGCCGCCGCCGACGCGGCGAGGCGTCCCTACCCGTGGCGGCAACTGCTGGGCATCTGCGCGGTGACGATCTTCGGTGCCGTGGTCTTCTACACCGTCCCGGTGGAGATGTCCTACCTGATGGACGGCCTGGGCGTGAAGGACCCCGGCATGATCGGGCTGGCCACCGCCGTCGCCAGCGCCGGCACCGTCGCGGGCGCCATCACCTTCGCCCGCACGCGCCGCTCCCCGGAACTCATGCTGCCCGCGATCTTCGCCCTGTGCGCCGCCGGCTTCGCGGTGATCGCCTTCGCGGGACACCCCGTCCTGCTCATCGCCGGCGCCGTCATCAACTGCTTCGGCACCGGCATGCTGCTGCCGTCCCTGCTCACCATCGCCATGTCCAAGCTCGAGTTCGCCGACCGCGGCCGCGGCACCGGCCTGTGGACCGCGACGTTCTTCATCGGCCAGTTCCTCTGCCCGCTGCTCCTGCTGGCCGTCTCGGGCGCCGTCGACGGCCTGGCCACGGCGGTCGGGCTGCTCGGCCTCGCCGCGATCATCATGGCCGCCGGGCTCGCAATGGCCGCCCGGCGGCGCGCTTCGGCACCACCGGTCAGCCAAACGCTTTGACCAGGCGCCTGATCGTCCCCGCGGTACGGGTCGTGGCGGGGACTTCGAGTCTCGCCTCCACCTCCGCGGTGGGACTGCCGGCCCGCGTTCCCGTCCTCCTGATGACGCTCAGCGCCACGCCATCGGCGATCTCGATGATGTCCACATCGCCTCGGTCGTTCGTCCAGGGAATCGGGGCTCCGAACTCCTGGCCGCCGTCGAAGAAGGTGAACGTCTCGCGGTAGGTGCGCTCGTCGCCGGCGCCGGCGAAGGGATCGCGATCGAGGATCGCCGCGAGCCGGTCGAGAGGACGCACGAACGCGGCGTCGTCGTAGCCGCTGACCGCCAGCAGGCGCGGCGCCGCCCGGCGCACCACCTCGCGGGGCGCGGCGTCGCCGGCCTCGATCACGACCGTCCCGTTCGTCTGGAACGACCGTGCCGACGACGCTCCCGCCTCGCGCAGCGCGTCCTCGAGCAGGGCCCGGCCGGGGCTGTTCGGGTGTCCCAGGTTCATGTTCCGGTAGAAGACGACGAAGGTTGTCGACATGCGCCAACTGCTCCAGATGTGGACGGACGTCATCGGCGGGCGGCGAAGAACGTGCGGATGTCGTCGGCGAGGAGTTGGGGTTCCTCCTGCGCGGCATGGTGCCCGCCTTTGTCGTACTCGGTCCAGTGCACGATGGCCCTGTGGTCGCGTTCGGCGAGGGGGCGGATGGAGGGGAAGAAGTCGTGGGCGAAGCAGGCCAGGCCCAGGGGGAAGGACGACGGCTCGGCCGGCGGCCGGTTCCCGTGATAGCCGATCAGGGCTGAGCTGCCGGCGGTGTCGGTCAGCCAGTAGATCGCGGCGTTGGTGAGGATGTAGTCGTCGCTCACCGCATCGCTGAAAAGCTGCAGGTTCCAGGCCAGTTGACCGGCTGGGGAGTCGGCGAGCGCGTGCGCGAGGGTCTGCGGCTCGGTGGACTGCAGCCTGAGGTAGGCGCTCCTGTCGGCCATGAAGCGTTCCAGGGCGGCCAGTTTCGCCAGGTCGTCCGGCCCCAGCGCGGCCCGCTCCGCCGGATCGCCGGAGGGCAGCGAGAAGATCTGGGTGACGTGCACCCCGACGACGCGGTGCGGATCCAGGCGTCCGAGCTCGATGGAGATCAGGGAGCCGACGTCGTTTCCGTGCGCGCCGTAGCGCTCGTAACCGAGCCGGCGCATCAGCTCCGCCCACGCCGCGGCGACGCGGCGGCGGTTCCAGCCCGGCACTCGCGGCGCGCCGGAGAACCCGAAGCCGGGCACAGACGGGATGACGAGGTGGAAGGCGTCGCTCAGCCGCTCGATCAGCGGCAGGTACTCCACGACCGACATGGGCCAGCCGTGCGTGAGGATGAGCGGCAAGGCGTCCGGCCGGGTCGAACGGATGTGGACGAAGTGCACGTCGAGCCCGTCGATCTCGGTCGTGAACTGCGGATGGGCGTTGATCCGCCGCTCCCAGGCGCGCCAGTCGTACCCGTCACGCCAGTACCGCACCAGTCGCCGTACGCGGTCGACGGGCACGCCGAGCCCGCGGCCGGGCAGCGGGCGGGTGAAGCGGGTCCCGGCCAGCCGGGCGGCCAGGGCGTCCAGGCCCTCCTGCGGGATCTCCACGTGGTACGGCCGCATCACGACCGGGCCACGAGAACGATGGTCGACACCAGCCGACTCCTTTCGGTCGATCTCTTGCGGCGCCAGGCTAGAAAGGATTGTGGACGTTTTCCGCCCTCATTAGGATCGCGATCGTGTCCCGTCCGGCGACCCGTGTCCTGGCGCTGCTGGAGATCCTCCAAGACCGCGGTCTGGTGCCCGCCGACGAACTGGCCCGGCGCCTGGACGTCGACGCCCGCGCCATCCGCCGGTACGTCACCGCCCTCCGCGACATGGACATCCCCGTCGAGTCGGTCAGGGGACGTTACGGCGGCTACCGGCTTGCCCACGGCGTACGTCTGCCGCCCCTGATGCTGGCCGACGACGAAGCGGTCGCCGTCGCGGTCGCGCTGGCCACCGGCAAGCACGAGCAGGTGGGCGAGCCCGGCCCGGCCGACCGGGCACTGGTCAAGCTCAACCGCGTCCTGCCCGTACCGCTGCGCCGGCGCGTCACCGCGCTGATCGCCGCCACCTCGGCGACGGCGGGCCCGCTGACCCCCGAACCGCAGCTGGTCCTGACGCTCGCCGCAGCCGTCCATGCGCGGCACACGGTCCGGATCGAGCACACCCGCGGCTCACGCGAGGTGGACCCCTACGGGCTCGTCGTGCACGCACGCCGCTGGTACCTGGTCGGGCACGACCACTTCCGCGACGCCATCCGCATGTACCGCCTGGACAGGATCGGCGGGACCGCCGAACTGCCCGGCCGGTTCACCCCGCCGGACGGGTTCGACCCCGTGACACACGTCCTGCACACGTTGACGCTCGGCGCCTGGACCCACCGCACCGAGGTGTGGCTCGACACCGACCTCGAGACCGCCCGCGACCACCTGCCGGTCACCTTCGGCGACCTGCAGCCCTGTCCCGGCGGCGGCGTGCTCCTGGTCAGCGGGGCAGAAGACCTGCCGGCCATGGCCCGCATCCTCACCGGCCTGCCCTGGCCCTTCACCGTCAGGACCCCACCCGCCCTGGTCGCGGCGCTCGCCGAGCACGTCGCCGCTCTCACCCGGGCCGTCGCCCGCTCCCGGCCCGCACCGTAGCCACGCAGCAGGGGCTAATCGGCGAACGGCGAGTTCAGGCAGCACCGGCAATACCGCCTGCAGGGACAGGATCCGCTTCACCGTTGCATCGCCGTCCAGGCCGGGGCCGGCCGCCACCACCGCGTCCCATTGCCTGTCGTCGGCGGCCAGCGCCCACAGCGTGTGCTGCCCGTCCGCGACGATGGCGACGTGG
Source organism: Nonomuraea sp. SYSU D8015 (assembly GCF_008065375.1). Lineage (GTDB taxonomy): Bacteria > Actinomycetota > Actinomycetes > Streptosporangiales > Streptosporangiaceae > Nonomuraea. The sequence continues at coordinate 174,947 of NZ_VJYI01000007.1, read as the reverse complement.
CGTGCCTGGTGGTGGCGGTCGACCATGCCCTCGGTGCCGGCGTGGTGGAGGACACGCCCGTTGACCGGTTCGAGGTCGGTCTGGCCGAAGGAGAGGACGTCCAGCCGGACACCCCGCGCGTCGGCGCGGCGGGCGGCGGCGGCCAGCTCGGCCGGCCCGGACGGGGTCGTGTGGCCTACGTCCGGCTGATGCGGGCCTGCAGCCGGCGCAAGGTGTCGTGCGTGCCGGGCAGCGTCAGCGACCACATCTGCTCCCGCGTCTCGGCGGCCAGCGCTTCCTCGTGCGTGCGGGAGGGTGCGGCGCCCAGGGATCGTTTGGTCCGGCGCACGAGCTCCGGGTCCGCTCCGGCCACTGCGGCCGCGAGCGTGCGTGCGGCGTCGAGCAGCTCGGCGTCGGGGACGCACCGCAGGGCCAGCCCGGCGGCGACGGCGGCGGCGCCGTCCAGCCGCTCGCCGAACAGGACCATCGCGGCGGCGGTCTGCGGCCCGACCAGGCGGTGCAGCATCCAGGTGTGCCCGCCGCCGGGATGCAGCCCGAGCTTGAGGAAGCGGGTCTCGAACCAGGCCGACGCGGCGGCGATCCGCACGTCGCAGGCGAGGGCCAGGTTCAGTCCCGCGCCGACCGCCGGCCCGTTGACGGCGGCGACGGTCGGCAGCCGGGACCGGGCGACCCGCAGGAATCCCTCGTAGACCCGCTCGACGCCCGACGTGTCGCCGTCGGACGCGGCCAGCAGATCCGCCAGGTCGGCGCCGGCGCAGAACGCCGGCCCGGCGCCGGTGAGCACGACCGCCCGCACCCCGGGATCGGCCTCCAGCGCGTCGAACGCCTCGACGATCTCGCCGACGAGCTCGCCGGACAGGATGTTGCGGCGATCCGGGTCGGCCAGCGTGAGCACGGCGGTGCCGGATTCGATCCGCAGATCCAGCAGGGTCACGGAGTCCTCCATCGTTTCAGGTGCACGCCCGAGGTCAGGCCACGGGGTGCGCCGTGGTGCGGGGCCGGGCGGCCATCAGGTGGTCGATGAGGGTCAGCAGCACATCGCGCCCCGCCGTCCGGTCGCGGGCGTCGCAGAAGGCCAGCGGCACCTGCGGATCGAGATCGAGCGCCCGTCGGATCTCCTCCGGCGTCCGGTCCTTGACGCCGTGGAAGCAGTTGACGCCGACGACGAAGGGGATGCCGCGGCTCTCGAAGAAGTCGATCGACGCGAAGCTCACCTCGAGCCGGCGCGTGTCGACCAGGACGACCGCGCCCATCGCTCCGTTGACGAGGTCGTTCCACATGAACCAGAAGCGTTCCTGCCCGGGGGTGCCGAACAGGTAAAGCACGATGTCGCGGTTGATGGTGATGCGCCCGAAGTCCAGCGCGACGGTGGTCGTGGACTTGGCGCCCACCCCTTCCAGATCGTCGACGCCGACGCTGGCATGGGTCAGATACTCCTCCGTACGCAGTGGGGCGACTTCGCTCACCGCGCCGACGAGGGTCGTCTTCCCGACGCCGAAACCACCGGCGATAAGGATCTTCACCGCCAGGGGAGCAGCGTTCCCGTGGTCAGAGTTTGCGTAGCCCATCCCTCACCGCCTCAAGAATTGCCATATCGGGAAAGCCGCCTGCCTGTGCGAAAGCCAGCGGTGGCCTGGCCCGCATCTGACCGGCCTCGATCAGATCGCCAATGAGGATCTTGGTCACTGACACCGGGAGGTTCAGCGCGGAGGCGACTTCGGCCACCGCCAGGGGCCGTTTGCACAGAGCGAAGATGGTGCGGTGCTCCGGCTGCATCCTCCTCAGGGCGCGACCGGCTTCCGAGGAGACCTCGGAAGCCGCGGTCACCAGGGTGATCAGCGTCAAGTCGTCCCGCTCGGGAGCGGTTCGTCCGCCGGTGATCGTATAGGGACGGACAAGGGGCTCGTCGGCGTCATCGTCCTCGAACCCCTCCGTCCAGTGCTTCATCCGTGGCCCCCCACGTCACGGGCCTCGGGGGCACGTGCGTCGGTTCCCAGCTTCTGCCCGACCTGCTGGATCAGGGTGTGCATCGCGACGCTCATCAGTTCGGCGTCGACCTCCTGGGAGGCGACCACGGCCAGGTGGGTGCCCCGGCCCGCGGCCGTGACGAACAGCCACAGGTCGGCCATCTCGATGATGACCTGGTGGACCGGCCCGCCGCTGAAGAGCTGCCCGACCCCGCGAGCCAGGCTCTGCTGTCCGGTGGCGATCGCGGCCAGGCGTTCGGCGTCCGAGCGCTCGATGGTACGGGACCGGCTGATCACCAGGCCGTCGTCGGACAGCACAATGGCGTGCCGAGTGCCCGCGACCTGATCGACCAGGCCGTCCAGGAGCCAGTCCAGGTCGATGTTGGTGGCGGTGGTTCGCTGGGTCATCTTCGCTCTTCCGTCGTAGGGGAACTGGGCTCAGGGGATCGGCTCGGCCGGGACTGGGAGGCGTCGTCACCGGCCCGGCGCTTGCGAGACTGCCTCTGGAACGCGCCGATCATGGCACCGGATCGGCGGGGCTCGTCGCGCACGGCCCAGCTCTCCTGGTCGGTTCGTTCATCGCCGTCCGCCGGGACCCTTAGCTCGGCGGCCAGGCTGGCCTGGCGCACCCGCTGGGGCAACGGCCTGCGGTCGGACGACGGCGGCGCGTCGTCCCGATCCGGCGATCCGGCGGATGCGGTGACGGACGCCATCGCGCGTCCCCTGGAGCGGGTCGGCAACTGTCCGTCCTTGCGTGGCGGGCGGGGGTCGACCGTGCCCTCCCGCGGGTGAGGCCGCGGACCGGTGGCGCCCTGGGGGGCCTCCTCGGGAGGGGCGGCCGGCCCGGGTGCCGTACGAGGGCGCTCCACCACCAGCGACTGCGGGATGAGCACGATGACACGGGTGCCGCCGAAGACCGACGACCGCAGCTCCACCTGGAGGCCCAGGGCGGCGGAGAGCCGGGCGACCACGTACAGGCCGAGCCGCACATCGTCGGCGTGGGTCATCACGTCGAGCTGCGGCGGCGACTTCAACAGCTCGTTCGCGGCGGCGTACTCCTCGGGCTCCATGCCCAGGCCGCGGTCCTCGATCTCCACGGCGACGCCCCGGCTGACCGGTGCCGCCCGTACCTCGACGGGGGTCTGCGGCTTGGAGAAGGTGGTGGCGTTCTCCATGAGCTCCGCCAGGACGTGGACCAGCGGTCCCACCGCGCGCTCGGCTATCCAGGGCTCGCCCTCGACGTCGATCGAGATCCGGCGGTAGTCCTGGACCTCGCCTTGCGCGGCGCGCAGGACGTCGAGCAGGTGCACCGGCTTGCGCCAGCGGCGCTGCGGCTGCCCGCCGCCGAGGATCACCAGGTTCTCCTCGTAGCGGCGCAGCCGGGCGGTGAGGTGGTCCAGGTCGAACAGGCCCTCCAGCACCTCGGGGTCCTCGTGCCTGCGCTCCAGTTCGTCCAGCTTCTTCAGCTGCAGGCCGATGAGGATCTGGGTACGGCGGGCGATGCGCTGGAGCATGCGTTGGAAGCCACGGTGCTGTTCGGCCTGCCGCACGGCGGTGAGGACGGCGCTGCGGCTTGCCATGTTGAGTGCCTGCCCGAGCTCGCCGAGCTCGTCGGGGGTCGGCTCGACCCTGTGCACTTCCGCGTCCACGTCGACGTCCTCGCCGCGCTCCAGCCGGGCGACCACCTTGGGCAGCCGCTCGCGGAGTTCCTGGGCCTCCTGGCGCAGGTGGAGGATGCGGCGGCGGAGGATGGCGGTGAGGCGCCAGCTCGTGAAGAACACCAGGCCCAAGGCGAGCAGGCCCACGGTGGTGACACTGATGAAGACCGTGAAGAGCATGTCGGCGTGGTCGTAGCCGATCCTGCTGACGTTGTCGAAGCGGAGGCCGAGGAGTTTCCGCAGTTGCGCGGTGACCGCGTCCACCGAGGAGCGCCACGCCGCGCTGTCGTCGCGGAGCGTCACCTGGTTGCCCCCGGTGCTGCTCCCGGAGGCGATCAACCGCCCTTCCAGAGCGGTCATGGTCTCCCACGCCTTGCCGGCCGTCAGCTCTCGGTACTGGGTCTCGTTCCCTGTGAGACTGGGAATCACGCGGGACTGCATGAGGTGCTTCCTGGTCCCGATGGCGTCGGCGACGAGGCCGTACTCGTCCCGCGTCAGGCGCCCCGTCGCCCAGCCGCGAGCCAGGACGGCGTCCTCACGGCCGATCATGTCGACGACCCAGTAGAGGTCGACCAGCGTCTGCGCCTTGTTGTTCACCTGGCCCTCGTCGGTGTTGCTGAGGGCGGTCAGGACGCCGAGGTCCGACTCGAGGGCTTCGCTGTAGTAGGCGAACGCCTTCTCTGCGCTGGACGAGCCGGTGTCGACCGCGCGGCGCTGCTCGGCGAGGCGGCCGAGAACGTTTTCGGTCCGGGCGATGGCGTCGCCGAGCCCCTCCTGGCCTTTGGTGACGTCGAGGGCTGTCAGGGGACGGAAGGCGCTCACGGCCCGGTCGGTGTCCGCGCGTTGCTCGGCGAGCTCGTCGCGGGCGGTGCTGCCGGGGTCGGCCTGGACCTCCGCGGTGAGCCGCCGCTCCCGGTCAAGGCTGAAGAACAGCTCGGCCGCAGGCCTGCCGACCGTGTCGGTGGCCAGATCCATCTGGACCTTCTCCGCCCGCCACTGCGAGGACAGCTGGAACATGCCCGAGGCCAACAGCGGGGTGAAGGTCAGGCTCGGCACGAACACGACGATGAGCAGCACCGTACGCAACGGCAGCCGGCGAGAACCGGTCAGACGCCGCGGTCCGCCGTCGGCCGCCCTCGTCGGCCCGTCACCGTCATCCATGGTCCTCGTCCGTCGTCGCCCGGCCCTGCCCAATCTAGCCACGTGCGGGACACTCTCCTCCGCCGATCGGTGAGTCCATGACGAAAATCGCCAAAGTAGGCGATCGGTGCCCGATAGTAGTCATACGTCACTTGAGTCGAAACCCCCACCACTCCGGCCGTGCCGGGGCAGCCGATCGGCGGACTGGACAACCCTTCGCCCGACATGATCACAATATGGGGCTATTCGCTTCCTTCTCCGCACGGAGGGCGTAAGTGCTCAAACGAGGCCTTACAGGACTTCTCGTCCCTGTTGTCTTATTCATCAGTACCGGCATCCCGGACGCGGCCGCGGACGACAGAGCCGTCAGCCCCACGCATCCCGGGCCGGTGTACGCGACGGTCACCGACAAGAGCGGCAAACTGTCCCTCCAGACGTTCGGGCGTCCGGACGGGAAGGACATGGTGTTCCGGATCTCCGGCTCGGTGTACGCCAACATCGAGGGCAACAGCCTGGACCCGGCGATGCGGCACGGCCAGAAACTCTTCAACATCGAGGGCTACAACATCCGGCGGCTCTACCGGGTCCCCGACACGAACCAGCTCTACCAGCTCTCCAGGGAGATCGTCTTCTACACCGACCCGGCGGATCCGCGGCGCATCGTGCGCGAGTGGAAGAACCCGATCGACGGCAAGACGTACCCGGTCGTCCCCATCAACAACGACACGGTGAACTTCGGCCCCTTCACCGTCACCTCCTCCTTCACGGGCCCGCCGCTGCAGCAGCTGCACGACGAGACCGTGTGGACCAGCGACATCCCCGTACGGGCGAACTTCGGCACCACGCTCGGCGAGCGGTTCGGCCTGACGGGCGGCGTGTACGCCGCGCAGGAGATGTTCGACTTCTCCGTCGACGACCGCGAGGTGGCGCTCCGCACCGGGCCCGGCGTCCCGCCCGGCGCGATGAAGACGAAGATCAGCTGGGCGCGTACCAGCCCGTGGACGCCGTTCATGTGCCTGGCGGAGACCGACGTGCGCGGCCAGCTCACCTACCACGCCCGCAGCTGGTCGCTGGCCTCCTACTCCGACATCGAGCCGTGGCTGCGGGCCGAGGTCGAGGCGAACCACCCGCTGTTCACGGCCGCCCCCACCGCGCCGGGGCCGAGCGAGAACTCCTGGACGTCCTTCTACAACAAGCAGCTCGGCAAGGGCGCCACCACCTGGGCAGAGTGGTGCGCCGCCAACGGCCGCGCATAACGTCCCCGACCCGGTCACCGGCCGGACCGAGCACCCGCTCGGTCCGGCCGGCTCGTCGATGCGGGCACCTGGTTCCGGAGCCCGCCGGCCGTACTGCGTCATTTTCTGAAAAATTGTGAAGGGCCCTTGTCAGATTTGTTGTGATCATCAACAATCTGGGCACCGCCGGTGGGCCGGGTAGGCGTACTTCCCCGGGAAGTCGCGCTTACCACCGACGTGAGTAGCTCACGCCTGCCCGCATGGGCCCCACCGAGAGGAACCGCATGTCCGTCCGCATCCCCCAGCTCACGGCTGCCCTGATCCTGGTCTTAGCGATGGTCGCCCCCTCCGGGGCGACCACGGCGCACGCGGCGACCTGCCCCGAAGGCACGTACGAGATCAGGACCGCCCGCCAGCTGATCTGCACGCACGGCCCCGACGCTCCCCCGCCCGGCCTGGACGTCAAACGCCCGGTCCCGCCCGTCTCCCGGACCGCGGCGGCCGCGGGCCTGCCCGTGTGCGAGGGCGACGGCGTCACCGGCAAGCGCGTGGAGGTGCTCTACATCCACGGCTCCACAAGCCGCTACCAGCAGTACTTGGAGACCTTCCGCACCCTCGCCGAGGGCGTCGACACCATTTACAACGCCAGCGCGGCCGAGACCGGCGGCGAGCGCCACATCCGCTTCGTCACCGAAACCGTCAATGGCGTCTGCCGTCCCGTCGTCCGTGACGTGCAGATCTCCGACTCGGCACTGAACGCCAACGACTGGGCGCCGCTGCTCAACGCCGTGCAGGCCGCCGGCTACACCAGGACCGACCGCAAGTACCTGCAGTTCGTCGACGCCCAGGTGTACTGCGGCATCGGCGGCTTCGCCGGCGACACGTCCAAGAGCGACGCCAACCGCTCCAACGTCGGCCCGGAATACGCCCGCGTCGACAGCGGCTGCTGGGACTCGGCCGTGGCCGCCCACGAGGTGGGCCACACGCTGGGCGCGGTCAACAACAACGCGCCGCACGCCTCCGGCCACGCCCATTGCGTCGACGAATACGACGTCATGTGCTACAAGGACGCCTCCGACGTCACCTTGATCTACAACTGCCCCGACCGGAGCCACGACCGCCTCCTGGACTGCGGCCACGAGGACTACTACCACACCAACCCGCCGGCCGGGAGCTACCTGGCGACGTACTACAACGTCGCGGACAACCACTTCCTCATCAAGGGCGGCGGAACCTCGCAGCCGCCGGCCACGTTCCGCCTGACCAACGCCGCCTCCGGCACCTGCCTGGACGACCCCGACGGCAGCACGGCCAACGGCGTCCAGCTCACTTTGCGAGGCTGCAACGGCGGCGCCGGCCAGACCGTGACCCAGTCCGGCTCGACCCTGCAGATCGTCGGCAAGTGCATCGACGCCTACGGCAGGGGCACCGCGAACGGAACCGCGATCATCCTGTGGACGTGCAACGGCGGAACCAACCAGCAGTGGACGATACGGCCTGACGGCACGATCGTCGGCACGCAGAGCGGCCGTTGCCTCACGCCCGCCAACGGCGGCACCGCGGACAACACCCCCATCGTCTTGTACGACTGCGGCAGCCAGCCCTACCAGCGCTGGACCCGCACGCCGACATCCTGAGACGACGCCCGTCGTCGCGCCCGCGGGAGATCCGTCACCCCGCCCAAGCCTCCTTTCCGGTGGTGACCGGGCCGCCGGTCTTCGCCGACTCCCCGATGGCGAGACTGATCAGGTGGTCCTGGCAGGCCTCGGCGAGCGGGTACGGTGGCGGGCCCTCCTGGCGTGCCCAGGCGCCCGTGCGTTCGAGGATGTCCGCGACCGCGATGTCGTCGTCGGACCGGGACGCGCCCTCGAACGGGTTGCGGTAGACCACCCGTCCGTCGAAGCTGATGTGCTTGAGGTCGCGCAACTCCAGGTTGAGGTCGATGCCGGTGTCCCGGCGGATCAGCCGCGACTCCACCGGCGTCGTGGGGTCGACCAGCCGGACCACCCGGTCGTCGACCAGCTCGCCCATCGAGCCGCGCACCACGACGCGCCGCATCCGCAGAGGATTCCACCACTGGTCGTCGGTGAAGTCGTACAGGCCCGTCCTGCCGCCGAAGTCGAGGGTGGCGATGGTGGTGGTCAGCTGTCGCGGCGTGTCGTCGCCGGTCCACCCGCCGGGCCCCAGCGGGTTGGCGAGCGGCGCCTCGAACGCGCCCGCGCGCACCTCGGCGGCGTCGAAGCCGATGCCGAGAAGGCCGCGGATCATCGACACCGCGTGGTACAGGTGGGTCGAGGAGACCTGGACCGAGGTGGGCTCCCCGATCACGCCCTCCCGTACGAGGGCCAGCCGGGCCGCGTGGCCGGGCATCAGCAGATACTGCTCGGCCACCTGGACCAGGCCGGTGCCGCCGACGTCCCGCCACAACGATCGCAGCCCGGCCAGATCGGGTGCGGGTGGCGTCTCGGCGAGCACCGGCATCCGGCGCCCGGCCACCTCGCGGATCGCGTCCGGCATCGCGGCCCATGGCACCGCCGCGGCGATGTAGTCGGGCCGCTCGCGCCGGAGCAGCTCGTCGATCGAGCGGAAGGCCGGCACGCCCCACTCTGAAGTGATCTCGTCGCCCCGGTCCGCGCTGCGGGTCACGACGCCGCTGACCCGGAACCGGTCCGGCATCGCCGCAGCCAACCGCAGGAAGAACCGTGTCCGCCGTCCGCTGCCGATCGCGCCGAACGTCGTGGTCATGAAAGCCGGACCTCCTCGGCGACTGGATCGATCTCCTGCGGAGCGACTCCGGGACAGCGTACTGGGCGGCCGGTCTCGCAGTCAGCGCCGCCCTTCGTACACGGCCTCGATCAGCCTGCGGACGCGGAAGTCGCCGCCTTCGAGCAGCTCGGAGCCGCGGTTGGGGACGTAGGCGAAGGCTAGGCCGCGCTCGGGGTCGGCGAAGGCGAACGAGCCGGTGGCGCCGCCGTGCCCGAACAGGCCGGTGATCTCCTCCGGCGCGGGCCACATCGGGCCGCCGGGCAGTGCGAATCCCAGCCCCCACGACGTACGGACCCGCAGGATCTCGTCGATGCCATCGGCATGGGGTCGCCGTGCCTGGTCCACGAGCCGCGGGCTGAGCAGCCGGACGCCGTCCACCTCGCCGATCAGCGCGGCGAAGTAGCGCGCCAGCGACGGCGCCGAGGCCACGCCGTCCATGGACGGGCTCTCCACCCGATAGGTGCTCGGGTCGTTGGCGGCGTCCCAGCCGATGGCGATGCTGCCGAACATCGCGCGGTAGGTCAGCGAGGTGGGGTCGGACAGGGCTTGGGCCATGTCCGCCAGCTCGGGCACGTCCATGCCGAGCGAGACCTGCTCGGCGTCCGGAACCACCATGGTGGCCATCCGGGGCAACTCGGCGTCGGGCACGCGGATGTAGCAGTCGAGGCCGCCGAGCGGCGTGGAGATCTCACGGTCGAAGAACGCGCTCAGGCTCGTCCCGGACACCCGCCGGACGATCTCACCGATCAGGTGGCCGATCGTGATGCCGTGGTAGCCGTGTGCGGTGCCGGGCGGCCATTCGGGCGCGGCGGCGGCCAAGGTGTCGGTGATGGGCGTCCAGTCCCGGAGATCCTCCCAGGTGACGGGCCTGGCCTCCATCGAGGGCAGCCCCGCGCGGTGGCTGAGCAGCACCCTGACGGTGATCTCCCCCTTGCCGTTCTGGGCGAACTCCGGCCAGTAGCGCGCCACCGGGGCGTCCAGGTCCACCTGGCCACGCTCGACCAGCAGCAGCAACGCGCCCGCCGCGAAGGTCTTGGTGGTCGAGGCCAGGGCCGCGATCGTGTCGCGCTCCCACGGCCGCCGGGATCCCGGGTCGGCGCAGCCTCCCCAAAGATCCACGACTAGCTCTCCGTGCTGGTAGACGGCCAGCCCCGCGCCGACCTCGGCGCCTTGGGCGAAATTGCGGTGAAACGCGTCCCTCACCGGCTCGAAGCCGGTGGCAACTGTCCCGTGGACGACCTCGGTGTTCTTCACGGCGCTCCTTCGCTAGCACTCTACCGACCGGTCGGTCGGGCGTTTCACTGCAGCCTATCTACCGGTCGGTCGGGAGCGCAACCGTCCAGCCGGTGTCGCACGATGGGCGACACGACGCACCGGATCACGGCGGCGCCGGCCCTGTGGCCGGTCGTCCATACGCGGATATGCTCACGTGCATGCGACCGGACACCGTGCCGACGCCCCGGCGTCACGGCGCCTGGGAGGTGGCGGCCCCCACCGAGGGCCGCGCGATCCCCGGCGTCACGATGGTCGGCTTCCGCGATCGCTCCGGCGGGACGTTCGAGGAGCGCATTCCCCCCGGTCCGGCGATCGCGATCGTGATCGACTGCACCCCGGGCAGCCTCGAACCCCTCGGAAGCGCCGCCCTCGAGGGCGGCATCGTCGCCGGCATCTCCCCGACGGCCGCCCGGATGGCCGGACGCGCCGTCGACTGCGTCGAACTGCAGGTGGACCTGCTGGCGGCACCGGACCTTCTCGGCGTGCCGCCGGCGGAGCTCAACGGCGCGCCACTCGACCTGGCCGAGGTCTGGGGGCGTGACGCCGGCCGGCTGCGCGCGCGGCTGATCGAGGCGCGGTCCTGGGACGACCGGTTCGCGCTGGTCCGCGAGGCGCTCGCCCGGCACCGGCGCTCCGCGTTCCGCATCGACCCCGAGGTGGCCGACGCGTGGCGGCGCATCAGGGCCGGCCACGGGCAGGTGCCGATCGGCGACCTGCCCGGCCGGTACGGCTGGAGCCGCACGCGGTTCTGGAGCCGGTTCAAGTCGCAGATCGGCGTCTCACCGAAACGGGCGGCGATGATCGTCAGGTTCGACCGGGCGCTTCGCCGGCTCGGCACGACCGCGAGTGTCGCCGAGGTCGCCGCGGAGATCGGCTATGCCGACCAATCCCACCTCCACCGCGAGGTGCTCACGTTCACCGGCCGCACCCCGGGTGCGATCGCCGCCGACCCGCTGTGGACGGTCGACAGCACGGCCTGGACTTTGGCGCACGCCGCCTGAAGGGGGCCAGACCAAGTACGTCGGAAAGAGGCAGTCACCCGCTGTGGATGGCGGAATCGCGCTCGTGGGCGCTGCTTCCGGCGCGTAGTTCGCGCAGATCGGGGATGTGGTTGCAGAGCGTGCCCACCGATACGCCCAGCAGCTTGGCGATCGAGCTGATCGAGTGCTCGCGGTTGGAAGCAGATCGCGCGGCCCATTGGACGTGGCCTCGGAGGAGTCGGCGGCCGGGGCTGTGCGGCTAGTCCGGGAGCACACCGACCGGATGGACGTGCTGATCAACAACGCCGGCACGCCGGGCGGCGGTGTCAACCCGGCGGACGCGACGGCCAAGGACATCCACGCCGTCTACGACACCAATGTGTACGGGCCGGTCCGGGTCACGCACGCGTTCCTGCCGCTGTTGCAGGCGGCCGACAACCCGCGGGTGGTGATGGTCACCGGCGCCGGGGTCTATCGCGGTCGTGACTGACCCCGGGCAAGCCGTCTCGACGATGTACGAACTTGCCTACACCTCGTCGAGGCGGCACTGAACATGATCACCGTCCGATACGCCCAGGCGCTGCTGTTGAATAGGCGACCTCACCAGTGCCGGGGCCGAGATCAGCACGCAACCGGCGATCATGTCGAGCGCACGCCAAGCCGTCTCGGCCGCCATCGGCAGCGGCGGCCTGCTCGGCGGTGACGCCTTCGGGAATGCGTGCCCAGGCCGCCATCAGCGCATATTCGGCGGCCCCGGCCGTCGGGCCGTCGAAGGGCGCCGGGCCGAACACACGATCGCCGACCTCGACGCCGTCGACGCCCTCACCGAGCGCATCGACGGTGCCCGCGACCTCGAGGCCGAGCCCGCGCGGTAGCGGCGGCAGCTGGTCGGCCTAGAGGGCCATCGACCAGCGCCCGGTCGGCCGGGTTCAGGCCGCACGCCCGCACGGCGATCCGGATCTGGCCGGGTCCCGGCTCCGGCTTCGGGTCGTCGCGGAGCTCGATCACGTCCGGGGATCCGAACCGGTCGAACTGAAGAGCCTTCATGACGATCTCCTACATGAACGCTCGTGCCACGGAGACCGTTTCTCTGGGCGCGACCCTGTACCAGGCCGTCGAGGGCATCTCACCCTTCCGGCGCGTCTCCGCCCCGTCACCATGGCGGCCATCCTCCGCTCCCGCGCCGGGCCGCACGGCTCACCCCGCTGCTGCTCGCCTTACTCGCCAAAGGCCCCGCAGACCGCCCGCCATCCACGAAGCCCTCACCCTGCTGCGTGCTCCGGAGCAGGAACGGAAGACGACGACGAAGTACAACCCGCCGACCCTTCCACTCACCGACCACCAAGACGCGCCGCCGACGTTCGAGGAGTCCTGGGCCGGTGAGGAGCCCCACTGGAAGTTTTGCCGGCACGACGGGCTGGATCTGGCGCGGTGGCTCCTGTGGGGCCTCGCCATCATGTGCGTCCTCTTCAACTTTGTCTACGCGAACCAGGTGGGAGCGCCGCTCTCACGCGGGTGGCCGATGTGGGCGCTGGCCACCGCGTTCATGGTGGCCGGCCCGATCCCAGGGTGGGCCTCACGCCGGTCGACGAGAAAGGCCATGCGCGCGAGAAGCCTCCGCGTCGACGCGGAGGGCATCACCACCAGCGACGCTTCCGACGTCCAGCGCATTCCCTGGGCCGCCGGTGTGTAGGTGAGGTGCGGCTGACTGCTGGAGGGCAGTGAGCCTCGTTGGAGCCGATATGGGCGGTTGGGGCTCGCTCACGCGCTGGGCGTCCATGTCGTCCCTCCACGATCAGAGCACGGCGCGCATGGCGTCGGCTATCCAGGCATAGGGCATGGAGTCATGGTCCTCCTCGGTCGCAGTCCCGTTGATCAGCGCCACCAGGGACAGGTACCGGCCGTGCGTGTCGTCGTAGACGGGGCTCTCGGAGGTGGCTTCCTCTTCGGCGATCTGGCGCATGATGTCGGGTATCTGCCGGTATAGGTCGGCCATCCGGTTTCGGACTGCGGGGGTGAGCGGTGTGTCGGACAGTGCGGTGGCCGCTTCCATGAAGCGTGTGACGGCCTGCTGGGCCCAGGGGGAACGGGGAGACTCTCCGGCGCGGTACGCGGCAAGGAGCTCCTCTACGAGCGGGGCCCCACTCACGTGCATGAAGTCCTGGAACGGCTCGGTTGCCAGGACTCGGGTCTCCGGCGTGGAGTAGGCGTCGTGTAGGTAGGTGCGGACCGCGTCGCGGAACGCCGGGCTTGACACCAGGTCGGCCAGCTCGATCCACGCCTCGAGCTGGGCGGCCGTGGGGTCCGCGGGCAGGACCGGGCGCATCGTCCGCAACCGGTCGACGAAGCCCTCGGGGACGTCCAGGTCCTCGCCGATGTCGTTCCAGAAGTCGTCGATGGTCTGTTCGCGTTCCTCGTCGGTCATCGAGACGAGCTTGTGCATCAGGTCGGCCTGCGCAGTCGTGGCGCCCTGTTTGATCAGGGTCCGGAGTACCGCCCGCCTGGCCCGCAGGGTGCGCTCCTGACGCTCGACGATCTCCAGGTGCGTGGTGAGCAGGTCGTGCAGGGTCGTGCCGCCTTCGAGCAGGCGGCGGATCTCGTCCAGGTCGGTGTCCAGCTCGCGCAGGGTGCGGACGAGTTCCAGCTGGGCGATGGCGTGGATGTCGTACATCCGGTGGCCGGCCTCGTTCAGGCCCGTGGGCTCGATGAGCCCGGAGTCAGCGTAGAAGCGGACGGCGCTCACGCTCAGGCCGCTGCGGCGCGCGGCGTCTCCGATGGGGTACAGCGGGTGGTCGTTCATGGGGGCCACTGTGGTACCTCAAGCCGCTTGAGGCGCAAGTCGATTTCCACTGAGATCTCCTCTGTGACTGAGCACTTGAGTTGGCCAGTTTTGCAGCCGAATTGGCCGGCGCCACGAGAGATCATGGGCAAGTGAAGTCAGCGGCGTGGACTTGCTGATCACCACCGTGTACCGCATCAACGCCCGCGCCGACACCAAGGTCACCGAGGAGTTCATCGCCGAGGGTGGCCAGCCTGGGCACGTTCGTCACCGGCTACCTGGCCAGGCCGGTTGGAGGCGTGGTGTTCGGCCACTTCGGCGACCGGCTCGGCCGCAAGCGCATGCTGGTGCTGACCATGGTTGTGACCGGTGAGGTGCGGCCGGCGGTGGCACGCGCGGTCCTGGGAATGTCCCCGCTACTGGCGACGGTGTTCACCATAGAGGTGTCGTCCACGTCCGCGGCGCTCGCGGTGATCGCACTGGCCGGCTGGGGTGCCGTCCGCGCACGCCAAGGCCGAGGCCCAGGGGCGCACGGCCGGGGAACCGGTACCCCGTGAGGACATTTGAGAGTTGACGCCCAGGACGGCGATGAAGCCGTCATGGCATATGCGCGACCGTTCGGCCCAAGGGCAGCGGGTCACCGTCCATGGCCGGGTATCGTCATGCGCGTATTGGCCGCACGGCATTAAGCAGGTTCATGCTCACCACGCTCGCAGTCGAGAACTACCGGTCGTTGCGTCATCTCGTCCTCCCGTTGCACCGGCTCAACGTGGTGATCGGCGCCAACGGCAGCGGAAAGTCCAACCTCTACCGCGCGCTGCGGTTGCTGGCCGACTCCGCGCGGAACGGCGCGGTGGCCGCGCTGGCCAGGGAAGGCGGTCTGCCGTCCACGCTGTGGGCCGGGCCGGAGCACCTGGGCCGGGCCGTACGGGAAGGACGTCACCCGGTCCAGGGGACGCGGCGGAAAGGGCCGGTCAGCCTGCGGCTCGGCTTCTCCGGCGACGAGTACGGCTACGCCATGGACCTCGGCCTGCCCACACCCTCCAGCTCGGCCTTCGCGCTCGATCCCGAGATCAAGCACGAGGCGGTTTGGGGCGGCCCGTTGCTGCGCTCCTCGACGCTGCTGGCGGACCGCAGCAACGCGGTCGCCCGCGTACGGGACGCCGACGGCGCCTGGCAGCCGATGCCGTATGCGTTGGGACCGTTCGACAGCATGCTCAGCGAGCTGGCCGACCCCTACCGCGCGCCGGACCTGCTCACCTTGCGCGAGCTGATCCGCTCGTGGCGCTTCTACGACCATGTGCGTGCCGACGCCCACGCGCCCGCGCGGACGGTGCAGGTCGGCACGCGCACGCCCGTCCTGGGGCATGACGGCGCAGACCTCGCGGCGGCGTTGCAGACCATTCGGGAGATCGGGGATCGCGACGCCCTGGACAAGGCGATCGACCACGCGTTCCCGGGCAGCCGGATCGAGGTCCGCGCGCAGAACGGGTGGTTCGAGCTCGCCTTTCACCAGCATGGGCTGCTCCGGCCACTGACCGGCGCGGAGCTGTCCGACGGCACCCTGCGCTACCTGCTGTGGACCGCGGCGCTGCTGACCCCGCGTCCTCCGGCGCTGTTGGTGCTCAACGAGCCGGAGACCAGTCTCCACCCGGATCTTCTCGCTCCGCTCGCCGACCTGGTCGTCACCGCGTCGGCGCACGCCCAGGTGCTGGTCGTCACGCACGCCGCCGCGTTGATGGCGGCGCTTCGCGACGCGGGCGCGAACGCCATCGAGCTGACCAAGGAGTTCGGCCAGACGCGCATCGTCGGGCAGGAACCCTTGGACGAGCCCGCCTGGCACTGGCCCAAGCGATGACCCTCACGAGCCGGACCAGCCGGTCCGCGGGTGCGGCGTCGTTCATTTTCCCGCCTTCCCGCACCGGTGAATAAACCGAATACGCTTTACGTCATACCGCCAAGACGCTGCCAAGACATTATTCTCGAAGCCTCCACACCATTGCCACAAATTCTCCATAAACACATCATGTGGCCTCCGACCTGCGCGAACACATGAATTAATCGCGCCCCCTCCTTACCTGGAGGCGCCACGTGCGCCGATTAGTACTCCAGCCGCACTTGGGGATATGAGGCTGAGAGTCAGGCAGGTCATGCTGGTGCATAGACGTGCACGCATGTCTATGCCTGAGCATGCTTGTAGCCGGGTGAAGGTGGAACGGCCACCGCTGTGATCATTCAGGTGTGATGGATCTGAAGATCATGCGGTGGCCGCGTTGGCCAGAGTAGAACATCTCAGCGCGGCTCGTCTGCGGGTAGGGCTGGATGCCGCGTTTGCGCTGGTGGCCGGACGATTCAGACGCCCCGAAGTTCGCCAGCGGGCCCGCGCTTGCATCGAGGGGATGCTGTCCGGGCTGGAGCGTAAGAACGGCTGGTCACTGGCCGAGTACGCCGGCGAGACCACACCCGATGGGATGCAACGGCTGTTCAACGCCGCCAAATGGGATGTCGACGGCGTGCGCGATGACATCCGTGCCTATCTCATCGAGCACCTGGGCGAGGCCGACGGGGTCCTGGTCGGTGATGACACCGGCTTCGCCAAGCAGGGCGGCTGCTCGGCCGGAGTGCAACGGCAATACACCGGCACCCTCGGCAAGATCGCCAACTGCCAGATCGGGGTGTTCCTCGGCTACGCCTCCAACCATGGCCGGGCCCTGCTGGACCGGGAACTCTACCTGCCCCGAGATTCGTGGATCGCCTCACCGGAGCGCTGCGCGGCCGCCCAGATTCCCGAGCACGTCGGCTTCGCCACCAAGCCTCAGCTCCTGCAGGCCATGATCGAACGAGCGATCGCCGCCGGCGTCCCGTTCGGCTGGGTGACCGCCGATGAGGCATACGGCGACAACGGACCGTTACGCCGCTCCCTGGAAGACCACCAGATCAGCTACGTGCTCGCAGTCTCCCGCTCCCACCAGATCACCACGGGCGCCGGCAAGGTCCGCGCCGACGTCATGGCCGGCAAGGTACCCAAGACCGGATGGCAGCGCCTGTCCTGCGGCCAAGGCGCCAAGGGCGAACGGCGCTACGACTTGGCCCTGATCGCCACCGACAGCCCCACGCATCACCTGATGATCCGCCGCTCGCTCAGCAACCCCTCCGACCTGGCCTTCTACCTGTGTCACACCTCGCGCCCCGTTCCGTTACAACGCTTGGTCCGAGTGGCAGGAGCCCGCTGGACGATCGAGGAATGCTTCCAAACCGGCAAGAATGAGGCCGCCTTCGACCACTACCAGGTCCGGCTCTATCCCGCTTGGTACCGCTACATCACCCTGGCCATGCTCGCTTTGGCCTTTCTGACCGTCACCCGCACCACCGCGCTCGACCCTGAACCGGCCTCCCCGACCGGCATGGGCGTCGGCCAACTCATCACGATCTCTGCCAACGAGATCCGCCGTCTCTTCGCCCTGCTGACCCGGCCGCCCATCAACGAAGACCACATCCTGCGTTGGTCACACTGGCGACGACGATCCAAAGATCGATAAGTGCGGCTGGAGTATTAGCACTCCTCCCTTCCTCGCCCCGGAGGTTCCGCCACGGCGCTCGCCGACCCCGCCGGCCGACGTTCAGGAGATCGACCCCGGCCAGTACTCCTCCGACACCAAGACCTTCAAGCTCTCCGAGCTGGACGTGTCCGCAGGGATGATCAGCCGCGAGCATGGCGTGGCTCTGACCGGAAGCGATCTGGCCCGGCCGCAGTCGGCCGGGAGATCAACCGGAAACTGGAGAACCAGAACGGCGACATCGTCACGGAGCTCGAGGAAGGACGTCGACCCGCTACGTCCTGAAGAGGATGTCCGACGCACCAGAAGTCAAGCTCCCGCCCGACGGTGCCGGCTACCTGCTCAAGAGACGCACTCTCGCCGACGGGCGCGAAGAAGCGCTGCTGTCCTGGACAGAGATCACCCCCGGGTCGCGGGGAGGGCTGGTTCCCCGTGAGGACTGGCTCCCGTTGGAGCGCGTCCACTTCCTGCCCAACGTCGACTACGGGGCTGTTGAGCAGTTCACCGAGGACGTCCCCCCGTGCTGCCAGCTGGCCAGGCCGACGCCTCGCGCCGCCCCATCGAGCAGTAGGCCGAGCGTGAATACGGTGGTGATATGTATCTCCCGCCGGAGTGGCCGACCGAGGTTCGCTTACGTCAATGCGGCTGTCGAGGGAGCCAGCGCTTATCGACATGCCGCCGTCGACCTGAGCCGCCTTACACCAGATGCCGTCGAGGCGGTGCTGGCTGTCTACCGTGAGGAAGGGCCACGCCTGGTTCGCCTGGCTCAATCTATCGAGGTTGTCAGCCAGGCACTACACGGCGAGATGTTCACCGCAACACTGCGGGGAAACGGCAGGTCAACTTCCCCTTCCACGTGAGCCCGGCGCACGGCGCCAGAAACGACTCCAGGACCTGCCGCCCGGACGAGGCCCTTGGCGATCCTTGGTCGCTAGGGCCGCTTGGCTTGACCTCTGGCCCCCCTGTGGTCAGGCGGAAGCGCCTGCTGAGCGCGGGATTGGGCCAGTCGGTAGGAATCGGTGCCGGTCTCGGCAGCCGGTGGCGGGATCGTAGGGGAAGCTGGCCCGACACCTGGACGAAAGGGCCCCTGCGCACTCCCTGAGAGAGGGGAGCGTCGAGGCGGGGTGCGTGTTCCGTGCTGACGATGGCTCTGCTGCTCATGATGAAAACCTCGGGTGGCAGAGGGGAGAAACGGTCAGGGCCACGCGTGGAGCTCCTCGCCGTGCGGGTCGTCCGCCACGCTCCACTCGCCGTCGATGCGCATGGTGGCACGGCGACCGGTGTCGTAGTGGTCCCAGCCGGGGTTGCCGGTCGCGGCGAAGGCCACCCAGGCCGCGTGCATCCGGGCGGCCAGGTCCAACGGCGGCTCGTCCGGCCCGAGCAGGGCTTGGGAGCCGCGCAGCCGGGGCAGGCCGGTGACGTCGAAGACGAACGGCAGCTCCACGGCGTGGGCGGCGCCCAGCTCGCCGCCCAGCGCGTTGGAGCGCCACGCGAACGAGTAGCGGTAGGTGGCGGCGGCCCTCCCCGCATGCGCGTCGGCCAGGCGCCGGCTTCCCACGCCGAACAGCGCGTCGCCCAGGATGGCCGAGCGCAGTTCGCCCGACGACGCCTGCGGCCTCGCCTTGCGGTAGGTCTCGACGAGGCGGGAGGGCTGCGGGTGCGAGCGGGCCGCGGCGGCGTCCACGTCCGCCGCCGTCGAGGTGGACAGATTCCCGAACGGCGCCAGGTAAAGGTTGCCCTCCTCCGTGTTGGTGCCCACCAGCAGGTCCACGCCCACGCCGCGGCCCGCGGCGACGGCATCGGCCGGCTGCCGGTCGAGCACAACGCTGAGCGGGCTGAGCCCGATGAGCGGGTCCGTGTGGGTCTCGGTTCTCAGGTCGATGCCCGACAGCTCGGACATGACCTCGACCAGCTGCTCGTCGGGGATGCAGGAGAAGGCGTCGGCGTGCGGCTCGACCCCCAGAGCGCGGGTCGCGGCGCGGGTCACGCGGGCGGCCTGTTCGGGTGTGAAGGCGCCTAGGCCGCTGCCGCTCTGCACGATCGCGCGCCGGAACAGTCCCTCAGCCTCGGGCGCGGCCAGCACGGCGCCGACGATTGTGGCGCCCGCGGACTGGCCGAACAGCGTGACGCGGGCGGGGTCGCCGCCGAACGCGGCGATGTTCTTCCGTACCCACCGTAGGGCGGCGATCACGTCGAGCATGCCCCGGTTGGCAGGCGCACCGGGCAGGTCGAGGAAGCCCGTGATGCCCAGCCGGTAGTTGAGCGTCACGAGCACGACCCCGTCGCGGGCGAAGGCGGCCCCGTCGTAGACCTCCGACCGCGTGGATCCCGCCACGAACCCGCCGCCGTGCACGAACACCATCACGGGCAGCCGCTCCCAGGGGGCACCCGATGTCCATACGTTGACGGTCAGGAAGTCCTCGCCGGGGATCCAGCCTGGCCCGAAGTACGGGGTCATGTCGACGCTGCCGAGCCGGCGTTCGGCCTGCGGCGCGGTCGGCCCTGGCTCGGTGGCGTCCCGCACGCCGTGCCATGGGGCGTGCGGGCGTGGGGCGGCGAATCGGGCGGCGCCCGTCGGCGGAGCGGCGTACGGGATGTTCAGGAACACGGTCGTCCCGTCGCGCCGCAGGCCGCGCACGGTGCCTTGCGCGGTGACGACGGTGTCTGCGGCGTGGTGGTTCATCGGGCGTCCTTCGAGGTCTCGGAGTACGAGGCGAACGGAGCCCAGCCTTTGATGGCGAACCTGCCCCCTTCGCGGACCACTTCGGCGGCTCCCTGCCCGCCCAGGTGCGCGGGGACGACCAGGGCGCCCCGGTCGGCGGCCCAGCCGAGTACCTTGCGGCGGGTGGCGCGCGCTCCGGCCGGGTCCTCGCAGAAGCAACTGTTGGTGTCCGGCTCCACGAATTGCACGGGGCTGTGCAGCATGTCGCCGACGAACACCGCGCGGTCCGTACCCGATTCGAGGGTGACCACCGAGGATCCCGGCGTGTGCCCCGGCGCGAGGGTCAGGCGCAGGTTGGAGTCGATCGTGTACGAGTCCTCCCACAGCGTCGTCAGCCCCGCCTCGTGGATGGGGGCCACGCTGTCCTCGAACACGTTCTGATTGCCCCGCCCGAGCAGTGGCTTGTGCTCGTTCGCCGGGTTCCAGAAGTCGAAGTCGGGCTTGGAGATGAGGTACGTGGCGTTGGGGAAGGTCGGCACCCAGGTACGGCCGTCCAGGTAGGTGTTCCAGCCGACGTGGTCCACGTGGAGGTGGGTGTTCACCACGATGTCCACGTCCTCGGGCCGTACGCCGGCGCCGGCCAGGTTGTCCAGGAAATCGGTGTCGAGGCGGGTCCAGACCGGTGAGTAGGGCCGCTCCTTGTGGTTGCCGACCCCGGTGTCGATGAGGATGTTCCTTCCCTCGCTGCGGAGTAGCCAGGTCTGGATCGCGGAGTTGACGATCCGTGTCTCGGGGTCCACGAAGTGCGGCTCCAGCCAGAACGAGTGCTCCTGCCACGTACGCGGCGAGCTTTCCGGGAAGAACGTCTCGGGCGTCATCTCGACGGGCCCGTAGTATTCCCAGACCCGGGTGATCGTGACATCACCAAGGGTGATCTGATTGGCAGGCATGAGTATTCCTTGAACAGACGAGTGGTGATGAATGCAGTGAGATCCGCCGCCCGTCTATCGTGCGCCGCCGCCCGTGGCCGGCGGTATGCGTCAGGTGACTGCATCCGCTGCGGGCCACGCGCTTGCTACCGTGGCAGAAAGTGGGCACGGACCTGCGACGACGCTGCGGTCCTGCTCGATGAGATTTCTGGAGGGCCTGTGGACGGGCGGGTGCCGGGCTCACGCGCCACCGCGGAACGTGACGCGATCGTCGGGCGGGACGCCGAGGTCGAGCGGCTCTCCGCTCTGGTGGCGGACGCGTCCGATGGCGGCCGGGTCCTGCTCCTGTCGGGAGCCGCGGGACTGGGCAAGAGCACGCTGCTGGAGTACGCGGCCCGCCGCGCCGAGGAGGCAGGCCGCCGGGTGCTGCGGGCGAGCGGTCGCGAGTCCGAGAGGGACCTGGCCTTCGCGGGCCTGCACCAGCTTCTTCGTCCGGTGCTGGACGAGGCGGCCCACCTACCGGACCGACAGCGCCGGGCGCTGCTCGGCGCCTTCGGGTTTGAGCCCGACACCCATGATCCCCTGCTGACGGGGGTCGCCGTGCTGACCGTGCTGTCCCAGGTGGCCGAACGGGCGCCGCTCGTGGTCGTGCTCGACGACGCCCAGTGGATCGACTCCGCCTCCGCCGACGTCCTCGCCTTCGCCGCCCGTCGGCTGGACGACGACCCCATCACTCTGCTGGCCGCCGTACGCGACGACGACCCGGGCGCACCGCCGGTCGGCGTACGCGACGGCAGGCCGAGCATCGGTCGGGGGCCGGGCTTCGGCCAGGCGTTCCCGATGCTCGTGCTGCCCCCGCTCGACCACACGGCGTCCCGGCGGCTGCTCAGCCTGCGCGCGCCGGGTCTGACGGGCAGGATCAGGGAACGCGTGCTCGACCAGGCCGCGGGAAACCCCCTGGTCCTGCTCGAACTGGCCGAACACGCATCGCTCAGCCCCGACGACCACGGCCCGCTGCCGGTCGGTGAGCGACTGGCAGCCATCTACGCCGCCCGGCTGGCGAAGCTGCCGGAAGCCGGCCGGCGGGCCCTGCTGCTCCTCGCCGCCGCCGACGTGGAGGATCCCCCCGACACCGTGCTGGCGCTGCTGCCCGACGCCGACGACAAAGCCTGGCCCGCCGTCCAAGAGTCCGGGCTGATCCGCCGGGCAGGCCGTCATGTACGGTTCCGCCACCCGCTGGTCCGCTCCGCGATCTACCACTCCGCGCCGTTCGACGCCCGCATGGAGGCCCACCGCACGCTGGCCGACGCCCTGCGTGACGAGCCGGACCGCCGTGCCTGGCATCTCGCCGCCGCCACCCTCCACCCCGAGGCGAAGGTGTCGGCCGCCCTGGAGCAGACGGCCGACAGGGCTCGCAGGCGAGGCGGCCACGCGGCGGCGGCCAAGGCGCTGGTCCGCGCGGCGGAGCTGTGTCCCAGGCGCGACGACAGCGCTCGGCTGCTGGTGGAAGCCGCCGGCCTGGCCGTCTTCACCGGAGACCTGTCCTGGGTGGAGGAGCTGGCCGGCCGGGTCCGCGCCCGTACCGACGACCCCGCCGTGCTCGCCGCCGCCTCACTGCACGTCGGGCGGCTGTCCGCGCTGACCAGGCAGCACACCGCCATCTTCGGCGGCCTGGCCGCGATCGCCGGCGACCTGGCGGCCACCCACCCGGCCATCGCGCTCGACGCGCTCGCCGCCGCCGCAGTGCTGCGCTTCTACTCGGGCGAGGAGTCCCAGCGGCGGGAGATCGACGGGCTCCTGCCGCTCTTGCCCACCGGCCCGCTGCGGGACTGGGCACGGATCGTGTCGGACCCGTTGGGCGGACGTGAGCTGGCGCCCCGCCTGCCCGACATGATCGACGCGGCCGGGGGGCGCTTTGGAGCGGGTGATCGCGGAGGGGTTGGCGGCGGTGCCGGTGCGGGTGGTCGTCCCGAACGGTTGACCGCGCTGGCCATCGCGGCCTGGGTGCTGGACGAGACCCCGCTGGCGGTCCGGACGTTCGACGAGGCCGCCGAGTCGTGGCGCACCGCGGGGCCGCTCCCCGACGGGCTCGGTGGCGTTGTCGCGCTGGCCTACTTCGAGTATGGCCGCTGGGATCGGGCCCGTGCGGTCTGCGCCGACCTCCGCGCACTTCCGGCCGCGGCCGGACTCGACCATGCCGTCGCGTGCGCGCACGCCATCGAGGCCATGGTCGTGGCGTCCCAGGGCGACGCGGCGGGCGCCCGCGCGCTCGCCGACGAGGCGCTGCACTTGGTGGACCCACTGGAGAGCCGATCGGTCGCCATGTACGCGCACCGCGCCCTGACCGCCGCCGCCACGGCCGAAGGCGACTACGAGGCCGCCTACGAGCACGCGCGGATGGTCTTCGACACCAACGGCGACCCCGTCCACTACCACGCCTCCTACCCGGCCCTGCCGGAGCTGGCGGAGTCGGCCGCGCGCAGCGGCCATCACACCGAGGCGATCGAGATCGTCGAGCGCTCGGCCTGTACCCTCGCCCGCGGCGGCTCGCCCCGCCTACAGAGCCTGGTGCACCGCAGCCGCGCGCTGCTCGCCGAACCCGAGCACGCCGAGCCCGGATTCCTGGCGGCCCTGGCCGATCCCGCGCTGGAACGCTGGCCCTTCGAGCGTGCGCAGACGCGGCTGAAGTACGGGGAATGGCTGCGCCGCCGTCGCCGGATCGCCGAGGCCCGGCCGTTCCTCACCGCGGCGTACGACACCTTCCGCCGGCTCGGGGCGCGGCCGTGGAGCGAACGCGCGCAGGCGGAACTGCGGGCCGCCGGTCTGGACGTCGACCCGGCCGACCCCGGAGCCTTCGCCGGTCTTTCTCCGCAACAGCAGCAGATCGTCCGGCTCGCCGCCCGCGGGCTGACCAACCGCGAGATCGGCGAACGGCTCTTTCTGTCACCGCGCACCGTCGGCTCCCACCTCTACCGCACCTTCCCCAAGCTGGGCGTCACCGCCCGCTCCCAGCTTCGCGACGTGGTGGAGGCGGCGGCCGTGGACGGCGGCCCGCCCGACTAGGACACGACGCAGGGGACGCGGCCGCCGTCGAAGGCTTGTGCCAGCTCGGCCGTCGCCTCGTCCAGGCGGTCCACGTGATAGAGCTCGCGGGACGTACGATCGCCGCCCCACCGGCAGTCGGCGGCCAGCCGCGCCAGCGTGCGGCGGCCGTCGTGGCAGGGGATCGCGGGCCACGCACCAGCCTCCATGAGGCGGATCGCCCGGTCCAGGCTGGCCCGGATGCGCTCGACGGCGCGGACCTCGCACCCTGCCTCGTCCACCTGAGCTGCGGCGGTTACGGCGGCGAGGCTGCGCACGTGGTAGGCGCACGACTCCAGCAGGGCGAGCAGGTGGCGGGCGTGGGCCCGGCGGGCGCGACGCGGGTTCAGCGGGTGGGTCAGCGGGCGAAGGGCGCCGCGCAGCTCCTCCAGAGCCCGATCCAGCTCACGGGCGTCGAACAACGTGCCCCCTTCCAGAACACGTGTACGCCGAAGGGCACGCAGCACCTCAAGCAGCCGCTCGCCACCGGCCCGGCGCACGGTCGTGGGCAGCACGAGCGCCCCCGCCAGCACCCCACACAGCGCTCCGAGCGCGGTCTCCCAGATGCGCAGCGCGAGCAGCTCGGCCGAGAACGTGCCGAGCAGGACGAACGCCATGGCGATCATGCAGGTGATGAAGAAGGTCACCGCCCAGTACGCGTTCGGCGGGGTGTGGAAGACGCCGAAGACGCAGAACAGCGACACGCCGAGGGCCAGAGGCACGTCAGCACCGGCCACAGCGGCGATCGACAGCCCGCACGCCACGCCCAGCACGGTGCCGAGCACGCGATGGAAGCCCTGGACCAGGACCTGCCCGGAGCTCTCGGTGTTGACGAAGACGACCCACGCGGTGAGCACGGCCCAGTACCAGCGTTCGGAGGACGACAACTCGCCGCTCACGACGGCGATGGCCGCCGCCGCGGTGGCCTGGGCGGCCTGCCGCGTCGCGACGCGTCTCAGCCGGCGGGCCGCGCCATTCGTACGAGGGCCGCGGTACGAAGGGGCGTCGGCGATCGATCGGAGCCCGTCCACGGCACGCATCAGTTCGCCGATCGCGTGGTGGACGTCCAGGAGCGCAGTAGGGGCTCGGTCGCGCGTCGGCCCTGTGCAAGCCGGAACGGAGCGGACGGCCAGCACCGCCAGCCGCTGCGCGGCCACTTCGGCCCTCACGATCCCCTGCCGCACCGGATCGGCGGTTCCTCCCCGATCGAGGAGATCGGCGATCTCCAGCGCGCTCCGGTGCAGGCTGGCGACCCGGCGTTCCAGTGACCGTGTCAGGCGGGTGTCGTCCCGTCCCGCATTTACCACCTCGATCGCCCCGCACACGACGTCCTCCAGGTGAAAGTCAAAGGCACGCCGCAGCCGCCGCAGTGTCCTTGCGGGGGTCGTCCGCAGCAGGCTGAAGCCCACCAGCGCGTCGGCGGCGAAGCCGACGCCCACGGCGGCGTACAAGCCGGGCAAGTGGCTCAGCCGCGCGTCGAGGAACTGGGTCAGGAAGTACGCCATGAAGGCGAAGATCCCGAGCGCCTGCCCCCGTGGCCCGTACCGGCGGACGTACACCGCCCAGAAGATCAACAGGATGAAGACGGCCTCGGCCGCCACGGGGAACGGCGCGAGCGCGCCACCCGCGAGCAGGACGGCGGACACCAGCGGAACGGCCGCGACGACCATGAACACCTGATCCCGCGCGGGGCTGTCACCGGCGGCCAGCGCGACGGTGAAGGGGGCGAAGCAGCCCGCGACGAGCAACGCGGCAGGCAGGTCGGTGAAGGACAACACGGCCAGGGTGAGCGCGATGCCCGCGACGGCTCTGAGCGCGGTGGTCGTGCGTACGAGCCCGGGATCGCCTGCCGTGAGGCGATCCCACGCGCGTGCCACCAGCCGGAATTGAGTGCCCATCGGTTTCCTCGTGATCGTCCGGTTCCCCCGGCCATCATGCGGACGCGGGCTCGGCCGGGGTATGGGACGAATGACTGCACTTCAGGAGGAGCAGGGTCGCCCGCCGCGCAGGGCCGGCACAGCACCTCCTCCCGTGACTGCCCGGAGCCCTATGACCAGCGTTCGGTACCCCACCCCACTACACGAGCGCGTACTCAATGAAGTGCGCACCGAGCTGCGTGCTGATCCAAACGCGAAAGGAGTGATAATGCAGTGATGCTGGGGGATCTCTCGCTCGTGGAACCGCGCGCCCCGTTTCCGACCTGGATGTCTTCGTGGTCACCGCCAAGGACGACGGTGACGCGGGCCAGGGCTTTCTCCTTCATGGGCAGTTCGGCGTGCAGGTAGACGCCGGTCGTCTTGGTGCTGACGTGGCCGAGCCAGAGCGCGATGGTGGAGGCGTCGACGCCGGCGTGCAGCAGCGCCATCGCCGCGGTGTGGCGCAAGGTGTGCGGGGTGACGTTCTTGGAAGCGAGGGTTGGGCAGGTGCGGGCCGCGACGGGGACGTACTTGGCGAGCAGGTCGGCGACGGCGTCGCGGCTGAGGCGTCTGCCGGTGTGGTTGGGGAACAGCGGATCCGCCGTCGCCTTCGTCATCCGGAGAGGGCAGGGCGATCCGAGTACTTCGGATGGCCCCGGCGAGCCGGAAGGTAGCGCCGTCAGGGCCGCCGCGGGGGTCCAGGCGCGGAACTCGGCCCCCTGGCCATAGATCTTCTGTGGGTCGGGGCCGAACCGGCCACCACTTGCGTCGGCGACGTCCAGAGCTCCGGTGTCGGTGATCACCAAGCGGCGAGCCAGCTCACTCGCGGTCCACAGCCGGTCGAAGGTCTCCAGCAGGACGGGATTGCCGCAACCCTCCAGCAGGGTGCGGTGGAAGACCCGGTGGGCTTCGGCTCATGCGCTGCTGTAGTACTCGCTCTCCTCCGGCACGTAGGCCGGGGCACGGGCCAGACGGTGGTGGGCGGCTCGTACGCGGGCCTCCCAGTCGACGTCGCCGCGCTCGATGGACATGCGTAGCACGACCGGTTCGATGGTCCGGCGGGCCTCCGCGATCTCCTGCCAGCGGCGGTCGGAGAAGGCCGGGACGGCGAAGGATTCGTTCGAGGAGATGGTGGCGGCCAACCGCGCGGCGAGCCAGCCCTCCGCGGACGTGCCCGGCCATGCCGCCAACGACGTAGGCAACGACGCCGCCGGCCGCGGCCCGGCCACGAGCACCGCGCTGAGCGCCGCCCGGCCGCAGCCGTGCAGCATCGGCTGGGGCGTGTGCCCGCAGCACGGGGCGACGCTCGCGGTCCAGGCGGACCTGACGCGCTGCCAGGAATCCGCTGCCCGCTGGTCCGGCGACCGGCTGAACCAGCCGTGCCCGGAGCCGATCACCTGGACGGAAGAAGCCCGGCACCTGGGCCGCACCGGCATGTGCGCCGGTCACGCGGTGACGCTCGCAGTCGGTGCCGCGGCCACAGCCGTGACCGTGGATGCCGGGCGCGCCGGCCGACCGGGCCTCGTCACGCGCGCTGCTGATGTGGTTAGCGGTAGTGTCGAGATCAGGTTCTCTGAGCGGCGACGTCGCTTTTGGTCCCGGTTTGTCGTGTGCGAAGTCGGAGGTGATCACGGTGTACCAGCTCTTATGACGGCCCCAGCCCGGGGCGTCACGGAGCCGGAAGGTGACCGTATGAGCAAGACCGACAAGACCCGGCCCAGGTGGGTGCGGATGGCCGACGCGCCGCTGGTGACCTGCGTGCCCGTGCATGATCATCGGTTCGGGCCGTGCACGCTGCCGGACGAGGTCACTCCCGACAGCACGAACTGGCGCAGGGGTGGCTGTTACTGGGGCGCCCCCGGCTACCACGTGCTCGTTTGCGAAACCAGGGGCGGGAACCGGGAGGGGTACTACCTCCGTCGTGAGGACCGCCGCCGCAGCCGCCACCAAGCGCGCCGCGAACTGCGCGCCTATCGCGGTGAAGACTGATAGAAGGCGGAGGGCAGGCTATCGGCGGGCACTGTCGTTCCCCGGCCGGTGCGGAACGGGAGCGCAAGGCCCCACTCGGGTCCGCGCAACCCGCCCAAAGCAACTCTGCGTAATGGTTCAGGATCGTCAGGTAGTGGTCACGGATGAGCGGTACCGGATGGTAGCGACCCCCGGTGCGGAGCAGGGTGCTTGCGAATCTTCCGTGTGATCGGGGGGACTTGGTCTGCCCCCCTGAACATTCGTCCAAGACGGCGGCTCCGGTGTCGGACACGCTGCCCTCATGACATCACTGACCGAAAAACCGGCGTACCGCCCGGGGCGCACCTCGCCGGGCACGCGCCTGCTGCTGCTCGGCACTGGCGCGCGGAGCGACCGGCTGTGCTCTCACCTCGCCGCGCGCGTGCCCGCCGTCGTCTCGGTGGAGGACCGCCTGGCGCCCGAGCACTCACTTCCCGCCTCGGCCGAGGACGCGCCCCCCGGTCAGGATGAAGGCCGTCGGCAGGCGGCTGAGGTCGTCATACACGAGGGGCGAGAAGTCCGCCACGTCGCGCACGTCCTGGCCTTCGTCGGAGACCGGCTGCGCCGGGAAGGCGCCGCGGTATGAGCCACGAGACATGGGCGATCGAAACCCGCGGCCTGGTCAAGGTCTTCGGCGCCAACCGGGCGGTGGACGGCGTCGACCTCGCGGTGCCCGCGGGGTGCGTCTACTCCGTGCTCGGGCCCAACGGGGCGGGGAAGACGACCATGATCCGGATGATCGCCACGCTGATCCGTCCCGACGGCGGCACCGCCCGCGTGCTGGGCCACGACGTCGCCGACGAGGCGGCCCAGGTCAGGGCGCGTCTCGCGCTCACCGGCCAGTTCGCGTCCCTGGACGAGGACCTGACCGGGCTGGAGAACCTCACCCTGCTCGCCCGCCTGCGCGGACACCGGGGCAAGGCGGCCAGGAAGCGCGCCATCGACCTGCTGGAGGCCTTCGACCTGAGTGCGGCCGCCAGGCGGGAGGTGAAGACCTACTCCGGCGGCATGCGGCGCCGGCTCGACATCGCCGGCTCCCTCGTCGTCCGTCCCGACCTGCTGATGCTGGACGAGCCGACGACGGGCCTGGATCCGCGCAGCCGCGGCCAGGTGTGGGAGAGCGTGCGCGCGCTCGTCGGCGTCGGCACCACCGTCCTGCTGACCACGCAGTACCTCGAAGAGGCCGATCAGCTCGCCGACCGCATCGCCGTCGTCGACCACGGCCGCGTCATCGCCGAGGGCACGAGCGGCCGGCTCAAGGCTCTGGTCGGCGCGGGCGCGCTGCGCGTGCGGGTCGCCGACAGCGCCGACCGACCGGAGGTCGCCCGGCTCCTCGCGGCCATGCTCGGCGCCGCCCCCGTACTGGAGCCGGATCCCGTCGCGCTCTCCCTGCGGGCGGACGAGCCGGCCGCGGTCGCGCGCTCGCTCGCGGCCATCACCGAACGCGGACTCGGCATCGCCGAGTATGCGCTGGCCCAGCCGAGTCTCGACGAGGTGTTCCTGGCCCTCACCGGAAAACCGGCCGACGGCCCCGCGCCCGGCCATGAGGAGGCATCGACGTGACCATCCACCAGACGGCCGAACGCCCGACGTTCGAGCTCGACACGCGGCTGATCTCCGCCGTCGCCGGCGCGCCTCCGCCGGGCACGGGCGCCGGCGCCCTCCGCGCGACGCTGACCTTCGCGTGGCGCGTTCTGCTGAAGATCAGGCACGTTCCCGAGCAGCTCCTCGACGCCACGCTGTTCCCCATCTTGTTCACGTTGATGTTCACGTACGTGTTCGGCGGGGCGATGATCGGATCGCCGGAGGCGTACCTGCGTTACGCGCT
The DNA here is from genome assembly GCF_008065375.1 of Nonomuraea sp. SYSU D8015. Lineage (GTDB taxonomy): Bacteria > Actinomycetota > Actinomycetes > Streptosporangiales > Streptosporangiaceae > Nonomuraea. The sequence continues at coordinate 145,167 of NZ_VJYI01000007.1, read as the reverse complement.
GCCGGGGATCCTCGCACAGACGGTCGTCTTCATGACGATGTACACGGCCGTGACCCTCAACACCGACATCGAGCGGGGCGCCTTCGACCGCTTCCGCTCGCAGCCGATCTGGCGTCCGGCACCGCTCGTCGGCGCGCTGCTGGGCGACATGCTGCGCTACAGCGTCGCCTCCGCGTTCGTGTTCGGCATCTCGACGTTGATCGGATATCGGGCGTCCGGCGGCCTCGGGGGCGTCGCCGGGGCCATCGCGCTGCTCCTGGTCTTCTGCTTCGCGCTGAGCTGGCTCTGGTTGATCGTCGGCCTCACCGTGCGGACCCCGGCCGCCGTCATGGGGGCGTCCACCGTCATCCTCTTCCCGCTGACCTTCGTGAGCTCGGCGTTCGCTCCGCCGGAGACCATGCCGGCCTGGGTGCGGGAGTTCGTGACCCTCAACCCGGTGACGCGCCTCGTCGACGCGGGACGCGGCCTCCTCGACGGCGTGCCCGACGCCGGGGACATCGCGCTCGTCCTGACGCTCTCAGGGATCATGACGGTGCTGTTCGCCCCGATCGCGCTCCGGCTCTACAACCGCAGGACCTGAGCGGCCCCGGGCGTCGCCGCACGCGCCCGCGATCCGCAAGCAGAGCTCAATCCCCGCGCAAGGCGCCGCACTTAGCGTCGGAGCGTGTCCAAACGACTGGTTCTCGGCGGCACCGCCCTCGCAGCGGCCGCAACACTGACGCTGACCTCCGCAGGGCCCGCCTCCGCGGTCGCGCCCTCCGCGCCCGGCCAGGTGGCGAACAAGCTGTTCCGCGCCTGGCTGGCCGCCGACCGCCCGGCCGCCGCCAAGGTGGCCACCCCCACCGCCGTGAACACGATCTTCACGTACGTCTACCGCGCGCCCGACCGCTTCGACGGCTGCACCGGCAACGTGTGCCGGTTCGTCCACACCAGCGTGCGTGTGCCGGGCGGGCTCAACGGCATCGCGATGGTCGTGACCGGTTCGAAGGTCACCAAGGTCTACCTGTCACGGCACCTCGTCAAGCCGTCCGCCGTGGCCGAACACCTCTTCGCCGCCTGGAAGCGGAGCGACAGGTACAGCGGTCTCGAGGTCGGCAGCGCAGGCGCGGTGAAGACGCTGTTCAAGGTGAAATACGACCCGCGCGGCGTCACTCACCACTTCCAGGGCTGCGGCAAGGAGCGGAAGGGCTACTCCTGCGCGTACTCCTACGACGGCGGCGCGATGTTCATGCACGTACGCGGCTCCAAGACCACCGGCTTCCACGTGCACTCGATCACCTACGTCGCCGACTGAGGGTCTGTACGGTCAGGCCGCCTAGGCGGACGCGGCGTCGCCGGCGGGCGGCGGTGCCAGGAGCGTGCGGATCAGCGGCACGGCCAGGCGCAGGACGTCGTCGAGGTCGGCCTCGGCCAGGTCGGGGGTGCGCAGCAGGTGGCGGTGAACGGTGATGCCGAACATCACCGCTCCGGCCAGGGCCGCCCGCAGCCGGGGATCGGGACCCGACAGCTTGGGCGCGATGCGGTCGATGGTTTCGGCGGTGACGTGGGTGCGCAGCAGCTCGCCGGCTTCTTCGCTGGTCAGGCTGGTGCGCAGCAGCGCGGCCATGGGGCTGTCGGGGTCGGCGGCCCAGCGCTGGAGCATGGCGCGCAGGTAGTTTTCCGCCGAAGCCGCCGGGTCGCCGCCCACCGTCAGCGCGTCGATCTCCATGTCGTAGGTGACGGCCTCGCGGAAGAGCTGCTGCTTGGTGCCGAAGTACTGGATCACCGAGGACTTGTCCACCTGCGCCTCGGCGGCGATGGCCCGGATGGTGGCGCGGTCGTAGCCCGCCCGGCCGAACACCCGCCGTGCGGCCTCCAGGATGCGACGGCGGGTGCGCTCACCCTTGCGCTCCTTGCTCTCGGCCTGCCCGGCGGCACTGATCACTGCTGGTCACCTCATTCCTGCGCTGATCGATGCTATCGACTCCCCCTTCGAATAGAAGTAGACAACTGTTGACATATTGCGGGGCTCACGCGTCGACCCCGCGTACGCGGAAGCGGCGCCACCGCGCGTTCAGGCCCTGCCCCTCGAGCGAGCGACTGCGCCCGTCCCGGATCGGCAGCATCGTCCAGATCCCGAACCCGATGCGAACACGTTCGGGGACGAGCGTGCCGTGGGCCTCGTACACCGTGTGGCCGTCGACACGCCAGGCCGCGGTCGATCGGCTCCGGTCGAGCGTGATCTCGCACGCGCGGGGCCGGGTGGCGAAGTCGTCGTGGAAGTCCTCGTACGGCGACTCGACGACGTGGTAGAACGGCTCGTCCGCTCCCCACGCGCCGAGCTGCTCGTGCAACGCCAGCACGCGCGTGGAGGTGCCGCAGACGGCGAACACCCGCTTGCTCACCTCGAAGTCGAAGACGTGGAAGGCGGCCATCCCCCGGCGGTAGTCCGCCGGTTCCCCCCCGACGTTCTCCACCGCGAGGTCGACGGCGAACGTCGCGGGCCGATCCGGCGGCAGCTCGTACTGGCGCGTCGAGAAGGCGAGGTACTTGGGGCTGTCGGCGGGCTGGAACGTGTCGTGCGCCAGCGAGAAGCGCGGGATCGACACACGCACCTCGCCCTCGCCGACGGCCAGCTCCGCGTTGGGGTCGAGGGGGATGTGGTCGCCGCCCGCCGGGAGCGGCAGGCGCGCCGGGCTCCAGCGCGCGGCGTCGAGGTCCGGGCCCTTGAGCTCGTCGTACGTCACGAAGCCGCCGGAGCCTGCGGCCTGCGTCTCAGGCATCGTGGCCTCCACCCTCCGAGTAGCGGGATCCGTCGCCATGGTCCGTCTCCTTTCGTTGCGTCCTCAAGAGCTTGACCCTTGGCGGCACGCGAACGTGACGGCACGACCGACGGACCAGCGCGACCGGCCGTCAGAGGGCGAGCGCGCGGACCGCCTGCTCGTCGACTCCGATCCCCAAGCCGGGGCCCGTGGGCACGTGGGCGATGCCGTCGGCGACGGTGATGACCGGATCCGTGGCGTAGGAGCTGGTGATGAACTGCCGGCCGTTGAGGTCGACCGGCGTGTCCACGCCGAACGCGGCGAACAGGTGGAGCGAGGCGGCCAGCCCGACGTCGGACTCGGTGAGGCCGGAGCCCATGATCGCCAGGCCGCAGTCCTCGGCGAGCTGACACTGGCGCAGAGCCAGGGTCAGCCCGCCGCAGCGCTGCACCTTGGCGACGGCGACGTCGATGGCGTCGAGCCGGACGAACGTCGCCAGGTCGCTCGGGTGGCGCAGGCTCTCGTCCACGGCCACCGGCACGGGGCTGGCGTCACGCAGGCGGCGCAGCCCGGCGATGTCGTTCGACGGCAGCGGCTGCTCGAAGACGGCGACGTCCAGGTCGGCCAGGCGCCGGGCCACCCGGAGCGCGGCGGCGGCCGTGTAGCCCTGGTTGGCGTCCACCCAGAGCACGGCGTCGGGGGCGGCGGCGCGCACGGCGGCCACCACGGCGACGTCCTCGTCCTCGGTGTGCAGGCCGACCTTGACCTTCACGTGGCGGTAGCCGTGGGCGCGGCCCTCGGCCACCGAGTCCGCGGCCTCGGCCGCCGACCGGCCGGCCACGATCCAGGCCAGCTCGATGGTGTCGCGCCTGCGCCGGCCCCACAGCTCGCCGAGGGACAGGCCCCGGCTGCGGGCGAAGGCGTCGTGGCACGCCACGTCGACCGCCGCGCGCGCCAGCGGCATGCCGATCGAGAATCCCTTGCTGATGGTGCGGTCGAAGGCGCGGCAGAGTCCGTCCAGGTCCCACAGCGGACGGCCGACGGCCGCCGGGGCCAGGTAGCCCTCGATGGTGGAGACGATGGACTCGGTGGTCTCGTACGTCCATGAGGGGATCGGGGTGGCCTCGCCCCACCCGGTGGCGCCGTCGTCGGCCGTGACCTTCACCAGGACCCTGACGGCCGGGCGGCCGCCCCGGACGACGGACCCGCCCGCGACGGCGAAGTCGCGCAGCGAGGGCAGGGCCACGGTGAAGGTCTCGACCTGTGCTATCCGGTTCACGTGACGGGCATCCCCAGGACGAACATGCCGCCTGCGGGGACCGCGGGGCTGGAGGCCGAGCCGGTCAGGACGACGCGCGCGGGGTCGCGGAAGCCGGCGATGAGGCTGGCACGCTGGATCCTGGCCGGGGTGGGAACCCTGGCCTCGGAGCGCCAGTGACGCCCGTGCTTGAGGATGTAGGTGTGGACGGCCGAGGTCCCGTCCGCGGGGTTGGCGTAGACGCGCAACGCGGTCGGGGAGATCTGCTCCTTGTCGAACAGGGTCGCCTCCCTGGTCATCTCGGCGATGCGCCATTTCCGGCCCTGCCAGGCCGCCGCGTGCACGACGGTGGTGTCGCCGTCCTGGAGCATGAACAGCAGCACCGGACGGTTGCCCGCCGTCGACCCGACCAGGTGGGTGTAGCCGACGTCCCGGGACAGCGGCTTCGCCCGCTTCAGCTCGGTCTCCAGGACGAGCGGGAGCCGGGACGCCTCGCCGCAGTCCACCCTGGTGCCCAGGTCGTCGCCGGCGGCGCTGTAGAAATGCCGGTCGCCGGGCTGGAAGGCCGCGTAGTAGAGGTTGCGGTGGTAGTAGTCGTGCTCGTGGCGGCCGGGGCCGCCGCCGGCGAGCGTCCAGACGAAGTGGAAACGCTCCGGCACGTTCCCCCGCGCCGGCGTGACCTCGATCTCGCCGATGTACACCTCGTTGCAGTTGTCGGGCCGGTCGGTGGAGCCGATGGCGAACGGGATGCCCTCCAGGTCCTTGGAGTGGGTCCAGGTACGGCCGTCGTCGGTGGACAGGAGGTAGTGGATGGGCCGGTAGTCGGTGGGGAGCGAGGGGTCGTCGTTGTGCGGGGTCGCGCGGAAGAAGAGGTAGATGTCGCCGTTGGCCGCCTTGACGGGCATCGGGTACGTCGAGCGCGGCGCGGCGTCGACGGTCCCGTCGGTCCAGCCGCCCTCGACGGTGTGCGGCTGGGAGGCGGCCAGCCGCTGGACGGAGTTGTGCGAGCCGTAGAAGACCAGGAGCCGGCCGTCACGGGCCTGGATCATCACCGGGTAGTGGTGCGAGTCGGCCTTCGGAGACTGCCCGACCTTGATCGGCTGCGTCCACGTGCCGGCGGCGTGGTCGTAGGCGGCGACGTAGGGGTTGGTGTTCTCTCCGGTCCAGGAGATGAACGTCTTGCCCGCGACCGGGTCGTACAGGCCGCCGGCCATGGCGCGCCGGTCGCTCTTGACCGCCACGCCGGTGGCGACGGTCTGGACGGCGAAGCCGGCGCCGGCGCTGGCGAGCGCGGGCGAGTCGGGCAGGAGCGGGGCCACGGCGGCTAACGTGCCGCCGAGCAGGAAGTTCCGTCGCTTGATCATTTCAGTACCATTCGGACTTGTCGACCAGATTGATCAGTTCCCGCCCGGCCACGAAACGGCGGGCGTTCTCCAGCAGGACGGCGAAGCGCCGCTCATCGGCATGCGGCCCCACGCCCGCCACGTGCGGGGTGATGAGCACGTCGGGACGCCGCCAGAGCGGGTGATCGGCGGGAAGCGGTTCGGTCTCGAAGACGTCCAGGGCCGCGCCGGCCAGGCGCCCCGCGTCCAGGGCGGCGGCCAGGTCGTCGAGCCGGACGATGGGCCCGCGGCCGACGTTGACGACGTACGCACCGGGCTTGGTCAGGGCCAGCCGCCGCGCGTCCAGCAGGCCCTCCGTGGCGGGCGTGTGCGGAACGGTCAGGACGACCAGGTCCGCCTCGGGCAGCAGCCGGTCGGGGGCGTCGGCCGCAAGCACCTCGGCGAAGCCCGGCACGGGGCCGCCGCGCCGGGCGTCCACGCCCACGACCCTGGTGCCGAATGCCGCCAGCAGCCTGCCGACCTCGGCCCCGACGGCGCCCACCCCCACCACCAGGGCGGTGGCCTCGCCCAGGGGGAGCACGGAGCCGGGGTCCCAGTCGGGCGCCCAATGCGCGCGGGCCTGTTCGCGGGCGTACCTGGGCAGGCCCCTGACCAGTGCGAGCACCAGCGCCAGCGTGTGCGCGGCCACGTGGTCGGTGTAGGTGTCACGCATGTTGGTGACCTGTAGGGGGTGCGCGACCAGGGCCGGATGGTAGAACCCCGGAGGCGGCCCGGCCTGCGGGGCCTGCAGCCAGCGCAGTCGCCGGGCGTGCGCCAGCAGGTCCGCGGGAAGCGTGCCGTAGGCGGCGTCGGCCTCCGCCAGCGCCTGCTCCGCCTCCTCGCGGGTCAGCGGCCGGAGCACGACGAGCTCCGGCACGGCCCGCTCCAGCCGGGCCCGCCAGTCCTCGGTGGCCGGATCGTGCGGCGGCAGCAGCACCAGAGTGGTGGTCATGCCCTCCTCGCCAGGGCGGACTCGGTGATCTCGTACAGCAGCGGCTCGCCCGCGACGTAGCGGGCGAGCTCCTCGGCCATCGTCTGCCCGTGGCGTCGCCGCTCGTGGCCCAGGCTGCCCGCCACGTGTGGGGTGACGACGATGTTGGGCATCGTGAACAGCGGCGACCCCGCGACGGGCGGTTCGGGGTCGGTGACGTCGAGGACGGCGAACAGGTCGGTCCGCCGGCCCAGCACGTCCACGAGCGCCGTCTCGTCGACGAGGCCGCCGCGCGCCGTGTTGATCAGGGTGGCGTCGGGCTTCATCGACTCCAGCAGCGCGGCGCCGACCAGGCCGTGCGTCTCAGGGGTGAGCGGCGCGTGCAGGCTGACCACGTCGGAGGTGGCGAACAGCTCCGCCAGGCCGACCAGGCGCACCCCGAGCCGCTCGGCCTCGGCCGGGTCGGCGTACGGGTCGTGGGCCTGCACGACGAGGTCGTGGTGGGCGAGCAGCCGCGCCGTGGCCCGGCCCGTGGCGCCGAGCGAGACCAGCCCGACCACCGCGCCGTAGGCTCCGATCTCGTTCCCGCGCGCGGCGGGGGCGGCGGCTGCGCGGGCGGTCAGCACGTAACGCCAGCCGTGTTTGAGTGCGTACAGGATCTGCGAGAGTGCGAACTCGGCGACCGGGGTGGCGTTGGCGGTGGCCGCCGAGGTGACCCGCACTCCCCTGTCCCACATCTCCGGGGTGACCATCGGGCGGATGGAGCCCGCGCCGTACAGCACCAGCGAGAGCTTGGGCGCGGCGGCGAGCAGCGCGGCGTCCAGTCTGGGCGCCCCCCATCCTGTGACCAGCACCTGGAGGTCGGATAGCACGTCGGGGGTGAGCCGGTCGGCGGTGAGCGGGGGCGAGGCGATGGCGAGGTGCCGCTCGATCGCGGCGCGGGCCTCCGGGCCGTAGACGTCGTCGAAGCGGTGGGGATCCATCACATACAGGCCGTTCAGCATTGCCTCTCCTTCAAGCGGGCCGCCGCCCGCATGCTGTCCAGGCGGGCGGGTGAGCCGAGCCCGGCGTGGTAGTAACGCAGCTGCCGCGCGCCCGCGGCGACGAGGTCGGCCGCCAATGCCGGTATCCGGGCGTGGCCGTCCTCCAGCACGGTGAGGTTGGCGACGAGGGGAACGTCGGTACGGCTCGCCGCGGCCTTCACCTGGGCCAGGGCCGTCTCCTCCTGGCCCCAGCACTTGAGCACGTACGCGTCGACCGGCGCGTCGAAGGAGGCCAGGTCGATCCCCACGTCGGGGCCGGTGACCTGCGGGTCGTCGGTGGCCATGAGCAGCAGCTCGCGGCCGCCGGCCGGCGCCGCCACGGCGCGGACCAGACCGGCGATGACCTCGGTGCGGTGATCGTAGAGGGCGTGGGCGCGCTCGCGGCCGAGCGCGTCGTCCAGGCTCGTCCCGGCCGGGATGCCCTGCTGGAGCTCCGCGTCCACGGCGGCGCGCACGTCGCGCGCCAGCTCATCGACGTCCACGCCGCGCCCGGCCAGCCCGGCCCGGCAGGCCGGGCAGAGGCAGACGGACAGCAGCGCCCTGCCGCAGGCGGACAGGTGGGCGCCGGAGGTCTTCTCGTGGTGGCTTGCGTGCTCCGCGCCCAGCCAGCCGCACGCCTCCAGCATCAGCGCGGGCACGTCGTACTGCTCGCAGACCTCCCGCACGAGGGTGAGCGCGTAGTCCTGGACGGCGGGCTGGGCGGGGCAGAGCGCGTACGGGTAGGACTCGCCGTAGGCGTTCGTCACCGTCAGGTCGGGTGCTTCGCGGCCCAGCACCGAGGAGTGCGTGAGCACGAGCCATGCCTCGGCCCGCAGCCCGGCCCCCGCCAGCGCGGCCAGCGCCGCGCCGAACCTGTCCTCGTCGGGCACTCCCCAGCTCGGCGGGTACGGCCGGAGCCGCCCGCGCCAGCGCTCGGGGCGCAGCCGGAAGTAGGCCGCCGCGTGGTCGGCCTGCACGATGCGGTGGCGCGGATGCCACGGGGTGGTGGCCCGGACCGAGTGGTAGGCGGCCTGCAGGGTCACCGTGCTCACGCCGAGGCCGGCGATGCGCTCGGCCGCCGCGGGGTCGCCCACGATGTCCCAGGTGTAGGCGAACGCGCCATGCCTTACCAAGCGGATTGTCACCCCTTCGTGGCGCCGGCCAGGCCGCGCGTGAAGTAGTTCTGGAAGAAAAGGAAGATCATCAGCATGGGCAGGAACGAGATCGTCATTCCCGCGGCGAACCCGGTCCAGTCGGTGACGTACTCGCCCTGGAAGGACATCATCCCGACGGCCAGGTTCTGCAGGTCCGGTTGGCCGAGCGTGAACACCAGCGGGATGTTGAACTCGTTCCAGCTGCTGATGAACTGGAAGATCACCACCACCGCGATGACCGGCTTGGCCAGCGGAAGGATGAGGCGGAACGTCTTGAGGAAGCCGGCCCCGTCGAGCTTGGCCGCCTCGAACAGGTCGGCCGGGACGCTGGAGAAGAACCCGACGAACAGCAGGACGTAGAGCGCGCCCGCGCCGCCGGACATGGCCAGGATGACCCCGGCCCGCGTGTTCAGCAGGCCGAGGTTCTCGATCAGCACGAACTGCGGGACGATGATGGACGCGACCGGGATGAACAGGGTCCCGACGATCATCCGGTAGAGCAGGGTGCGGCCGGGGAAGTCGTACCTGGCCAGCACATAGCCGCACAGGGCCGCCTTGACCAGCTCGATGAGGGTCGAGACGACCGAGTAGAGCACCGTGTTGAAGAAGTATCCGGAGAACCCGGCGTTGACCCAGGCCCGGGCGAAGTTGTCGAAGTTGAGCTGGTCGGGCACGAGGCTCGCGCCGCTGGTGAACATCCCCGCCTGGGTCTTGAACGCGGCCGAGATCGTCCACAGGAAGGGATAGATCCACACGAGCCCGATGACCAGCAGGATCGGCAGGGCGATGAGGTTGGCCCGCACGGCGTGGCTGCGCCGGCCGGGCTGAGTGCCGGGCTGAGTGCCGGACTGAGTGATCGTCGCCATCAGACGCCGTACTCCTTCCTGAGCCGCTGGGCCCGGCGGACCGCGAGGCCCTGGGCGGAGACCAGCACGAAGGCGATGACGGAGAACAGCAGCGCCGCTGCCGAGGCGTAGCCGTAGGCGAACGGCACCGCGCCGAAGGCGTTCTGGTAGATGAAGTAGGACACCACGTAGGTGCTGGTGCCGGGGCCGCCCGCGGTGAGCGTGACGACCAGCCCGAAGACGTGCATGGCGTTCACGAGGCCGAGCAGGGTGATGATCACGGCGACCGGCTTGATCATCGGCAGCGTGATGCGGGTGAGCTTCTTCCACTCGCTCGCGCCGTCGATTGCGGCCGCCTCGTAGAGCTCCTCCGGCACGTTCTGCAGCGCCGCCATCCAGTAGATCATGTACTGGCCGAAGATCTGCCAGACGGCGACGAGCACGAGCACGAGCAGCGCGCTCCACCGGTTGGCGAACACGTCGAACCCCTGGTCGACCAGGCCGAGATCGCGCAGGATGGCGTTCAGCGCGCCGTTGGACGGGTTGAGCAGGTAGGTGAAGACCATGCCTGCCATGGCGACGGGGATGATGAGCGGCGCGAAGAACATGGTCCGGAAGAACCGCTTGCCGCGCAGCCACTTGCGGGTGAGCAGGATGGCGGCCACCAGCGAGATCGGCAGCTTGATGACGGTCGTCAGCACGGCGAAGACCAGCGTGTTGACCACCGAGAGCCAGAACAGCGGGTCGACCAGGATCGAGCTGTAGTTGCCGATCCCGACGAAGTCGTCGATCGGGCCGATGCCCGTCCAGTCGAAGAAGGAGTAGTAGATCGTCGCGATCAGCGGCCAGATGGTGAAGCCGAGGTAGAGCAGGAGGAAGGGGGCCAGGAAGACGAGCAGCCAGACCCTGTCGAGGCCGCGGACGCGCTCGCGGGAGTGATCGACGCGTTCGGGCACACGCTCGGCGGGCGGCCGGTCCCTGTCCGTCACCTTCTCCCTGCCGGGGGCCGCGGCGGGGGCGGTGGTTGTCATGGATGTCCTCACGAGGGAGAAGGGGACGCCGCCGGCGCCTGGCCGGCGGCGCCGTCCGGTCACTGGCGGTACATGTCCGCGGTGTAGTCCTTGGTGTACTCCCAGTCGGGGAAGGTGTAGCAGTCCATCGACACCTTCAGGCCTCTGGCCGCCTCCTGTTTGAGCCCTTCCTCCAGCGCGGTCTGCCGCTGCTCGACGATGGCGGCGCCCACGGACGCCAGGGGCTGGCCGCTGACCAGTGCCTGGCTCATGGCCTCCCACTCACCGTCCGGGCTCTTCGCCAGCGCGTTGACGTACGCCTTGGACTTGGCGATGTCGGGGCACTTGAGCAGCGGCTCGGGGAGCTGGACCCGGTAGCCCGGCTTCGCGCCGATCTCCATGATCTGCTTGAGCACCGGATGGGTGACCATCTTCTGGTTGTCGACGTAGGACAGCGTGCCGAAGGCGTTCTTGTAGTACTGCTTGACGAAGTAGCCGTTGGGGTCGGTCATCCACTGGATGAACGTCCAGACGGCGTCGGGATGCTTGGTCTGCGAGCTGACCCAGTACTTGTTGCCGTCGTACGTGCGGCCGGCCGCGCCGGTCTGCCCCTCGTCCGGGTTGACACGCGGCGCCACCACGTAGTTGTCGCTGCTGAAGCCCTGGCTGTCCCACACGCTCAGCATCCAGGTGCCGTCGAAGTAGATGCCGGCCTGCCCGGCGGCGAACTGCTGGCGGGAGAAGTTCTTGTCGTTCGTGCCCGGCGCCAGGTACCCGAGCTTCTTGAGCTCCTGGATGAAGGCGAAGGTCTTCAGCTGGGCCGGCTCGGTCAGGTCGAACTTGCCCGTCTTGTAGTCGAAGAACTCGTCCGTCGAGACGCTGCTGACCAGGGCATACCAGATCCGCTGCATGTCCTCGCCCTTCGTGGGGGCGGCGATGCACTCCGCCTTGGTCTTGGCCTTGATCTGCGCGCAGGCGTTCTTGAGGTCGGTCCAGGTCTTGGGCGGGTTGCCGACGTCCAGCCCGGCCTGCTGGAAGACCTGCTTGTTGAGGAACATGTAGCCGGAGCCCCAGTAGAGGTTCTCCGTGAACGGGAAGCCGTACGTCTTCCCGTCCTGCATGTTGATGCCTTCCAGGAAGGACCCGTCCGGCCAGCGCTTGGTGAAGTCGGCGGGGACGGTGCCGTCCGGGCTGAGCGGGCGGATCCACTTCTGGTCCAGCAGCTCCGACAGCCCGGTGGCGTTCCAGTAGAACATGTCCGGCGCCTGGTTGCTCTGGAAGGCCAGGGGCAGCGTCTTCATGTAGTCGGCCTGGTTGATCGAGCGCCACTCGATCTTGATGTTGGGATGTTCCTTGGTGAACTGCGCGCCGACGTCCTTGTGGAATTTCACCTGTTCGGCGGAGAAGTCCCAGATCTTCAGGGTGGTCTGCCCGCCACCGCCGCCGCTGCTGCTGTTGGTCGATGTGCCGCACGCCGCCACGAGCAGTGAAGCGGCGGCTGCGATGATCATTGCGGCGATGCCTGGCCGATGGGGATTCATGGAGCCCTCCCGGGGGGTGGCCGAGTAGCCGGGTAAGCGCTTGCCCGAGGGTGGGTCCGAGAGTAACCCGGCTCATAGCCCGATTCAAGGGTTGTGAGAAAGCGCTTTCAGGAAGATGCTCGGACATGAACACTGTCCAGCGGCGCTTTGGGCCAAGCTCTACAAGCGATTTCTGACCATGGGAGTACGTGTGCGCCTGCTCGCCTTCACCAAGCCCTTCGGCCCCGTCGACGCGCCCCGGCTGGCCGAGGCCCTGGCCTCCGTGGGCGCCGACGGGGCGGACCTCGTCGTGCGCGAGGGGCAGACGGTCAGCCCCGCCGACCCCGGCGGCATCGCCGTCGTCGCTGCCGAGTTCGAGCGCCGCGGGCTCACCCTCGACGTCGTCACCACCGACCTGCTCGACGCCGACGCGGACGCCGAACGGATCATCGCGGCCTGCGGCGAGACCGGCGTCCCCCTCGTGCGGGCGGGCTTCTACCGCTACGACCCCGCCACGGGATACCGCCGCCAGGTGGAGGAGTCCAGGGCCGCGCTGACCCGGCTGGCCGGGCTCGCCGCCCGGCACGGCGTACAGCTGGCGCTCCAGCTGCATCACGGTACGATCCATCCATCCGCCTCGCTCGCCCTCGCACTCGCAGGCGACCTGAACGACGTGTGCTTCTACGCCGACCCCGGCAACCAGGCCAAGGAGGGCAGCGAGGCATGGGAGCTCAACGTCGATCTGCTGGGCGATCGGATGGCCTGCATGGGAGTGAAGAACGCCGTCTGGCGATCCGCCGCGGACGGCTGGGTGTGCGAGTGGCAACCGTTCGCGGACGGGGGCGTGGTCCGCTGGCCGGAGATCATCCCTGGGCTGCGCGCACGCGGCTACGCCGGACCGCTGTCGCTGCACGTCCACTACCCGGCGGCCGACCCGGTGGCGGCCGTACGGAGGGATCTCGGCCATCTGCGCGAGCTGCTCGGCTGACGGGCGCTGCACGGGGGTAGGAGGAGCAGGTGCGGAATCTGCGGCAGGGCCGCTCGACCCGGGTGACGATCAGCGACGTCGGGGCGGCGGCGGGGGTGTCGGCCTCGACGGTCTCCCGAGTGCTCAACGGCACGGCCAAGGTGGACCCCTCGCTGGCGGCGCGCGTCCATGACGCGGTCAGGCAGCTGGGCTATCGGCCCAACGCCGCGGCGCAGGGGCTCGCCCGCGGGGAGTGGGGCACCATCGGCGTGCTGGTCCCCAACCTGGCCAACCCCTACTTTCCCGACGTGCTCAAGGCCGTCTCGGCCGTCGCCCGCTCCCACGGGCGCCGCGTCATGGTCATGGAGACGGACGAGGACCCCTCGATCGAGCACGACCTGGTCGAAGACCTGATGCGCAGCTGCGACGGGGTGCTGCTCTGCTCGCCCCGCATGGAGCGCTCCGACCTGGTCGTCCTGACCGCCCGCGACCACCCGCTCGTCCTGCTCGACCGGATCGTCCCCGGCCTCGCCGCGCCCGCCGTCTCCGCCGACTTCTTCGGCGGGATGATGCTGATCTGCGGCCACCTGGCGCAGCTGGGCCACCGCCGGGTCGCCTACCTGAGCGGGCCCGAGGTGTCCTGGGCCAACTCCGAGCGGATCAGGGCGCTGGAGGCGGCCAAGGCGTTCGGCCTGTCCGTCACGATCCTGCCGTGCGGTTCCACCAGCCGCTGCGGCTACGAGGCCGCCGCCGAGGTGCCCGGCACCGGCGCCACCGCGCTCACCACGTACAACGACCTCGTGGCTCTTGGTGCGGTGGCCCGGATGCGCGAGCTCGGGGTGCGGGTTCCCGAGGAGCTGTCGGTGGTCGGGTTCGACGACATCGAGCTGGACCACGTGGCGCACACGAGCCTGACCACGGTGTCGGCGCCCCGGGGGCAGCTCGGCAAGCAGGCGGCCGAGATGCTGGAGACCCTCATGACCGAGGGGCACGACGGGGAGCCTGTGTACCTGCCCATGGAGCTGCACGTCCGCGACAGCACCGCACCGCCCCGGATGGCCGGCGAACTGGCCGGGTGACCGTACGGTCGCCGGGTGTTGTTGACAAGCGAGGCCGGCGGCGGGAACCCTTTGCCTGAAAACGCTTTCCTAGCGAAGGGGAGATGGCCTGTGGACACCGACGACCGCGCAGGACGGGCCGGCAGCGGCAGGGACGAGCTGAGGGATCAGGTCCTCGACCTGGTGGCGCCGCTGATCTCCCGGTTCTGTCCAGGCGGGGGGCGGCTGCGGCTGGGGTTCAACACGGCTCACTACGACCAGGCGGCCTCCGAGCTGGAAGCGTTTGCGCGTCCGCTGTGGGGGCTGGCGCCGCTGGCGGCCGGCGGCGGGGCGTTCGATCACTGGGACCTCTGGCGCGCCGGGCTCGCCGCCGGCACCGACCCCGAGCACCCCGACTACTGGGGCGCGGTCTTCGACCGGAACCAGCGGCTGGTCGAGACCGCCGCCATCGGCCTGACGCTCGCCCTCGCCCCCGAGCAGGTCTGGGACCCGCTGACCGGCCGGCAGCGCGACACAGTGGCCGCCTGGCTGCGGCACGCGGTCACCGTCCGGCCGAACGACAACAACTGGCTGTTCTTCCCGGTCATGGTGGGGTTGGGCCTCCGCCGCGTCGGCGTCTCCCACGACGAGGACGCCAACACGGCCAGGCTCGACCGGCTGGAGGAGTTCGACCTCGGACGCGGGTGGTACTCCGACGGGCCCACGTGGCAGCGCGACTACTACATCCCCTTCGCCATGCACTTCTACAGCCTCATCTACGCCGCGCTCGGCGACGACCCGGCCAGGGCCGGGCGCTTCCGCGAGCGGGCCGCAGCGTTCGCCCACGACTTCCAGCACTGGTTCACCAGCGAGGGGGTCGCCGTCCCGTTCGGCAGGAGCCTGACCTACCGCTTCGCGCAGTCGGCGTTCTGGGGGGCGCTGGCCTTCGCCGGGGTCGAGGCGCTGCCCTGGGAGGTGACCAAGGGGCACCTGCTGCGAAACCTGCGCTGGTGGGCCCGCCGGCCCATCCGCGACACCGCCGGGCTGCTCACCATCGGCTACGGCTACCCCCAGCCGCACATGGCCGAGCAGTACAACGCGCCTGGCTCGCCGTACTGGGCCATGAAGGCGTTCCTGCCGCTCGCCCTGCCCGCGGAGCACCCGTTCTGGGCTGCGAAGGACGCCGACGCGCCTCCGCTGCCCGAGGTCAGCACCCAGCCGGAGGCGGGCGTGGCGCTGATGCGCTGCGAGGAGGGTCGGCACGTGGTGATGCTGAGCGCGGGGCAGCGCAATCCGTGGGCGCGGCACGGCGCGGCCAAATACGCCAAGTTCGCCTACTCCACGCGCTTCGGCTTCAGCGTGCCCGCCGGGACGCTGAAGCTCGAGCAGGGGGCCTTCGACAGCACGCTCGCGCTCAGCGAGGACGGCGAGCACTGGCGGCCGTGCGAACTGCCGTACGACGCCTCCGCCTCCGACGGCGTGCTGCGCGCGCGCTGGACGCCCTGGGACGACGTGGAGATCGAGACCTGGCTGGTGGCGCGGCCCCCGTGGCACGTGCGGGTGCACCGGATCAGAACCGCGCGGGCGCTGCACACGGCCGAGGGCGCCTTCGCGGTCGACCGGGACCGGCCGCCCACCCGGGCCGACACCGGTCCCGGCCGGGCCAGGCTCGACTCGCCGCACGGCCTGTGCGTGATCGAGGACCTGTCAGGCCGGCGGGAGGGCGCCCTCGTCACGGCCCTGCCCGGCACCAACGTGCTCGTCCCGCGCACCACGATCCCCACGCTGAAGGGCGACCTGCCGCCCGGCGAGCACCTGCTGGCCTGCGCGGTCCTCGGCCTGGAGGCCGCGGGCCCGGATTCGGCGGGGTGGCCGGAGCCTCCCGCGTGGGATTCCATCGAGCCTCTGCTCGACCGGGCGCCCACACCGTGACGTCGCGGTCGCCGAGAACGCCCCCCTGCCACCGAAGTGGAGAAGAAGCACTCCGGCAACCCCTTGACCCAGACTTATACAAGAACACATGATAAGTGGCCATGCGACGTCGAGCCCTCTCCTTACTTTGCGCCCCCCTGCTCCTCGCACCATTCGCAGCGTTCGCGCCGGCGGCCATGGCCGGTCCGAACGCTGCGCAACTCTGGGTCGAGAGTGCACAGAAGACCGTCTACCGCACGACGACACTCCCGCAGACCCCGAGCACCTCCATCAACCTCGTAGCGGCCCGCGGTGAACACGAGAGCGCGCAGATCGCCGTGCGCGCGAAAGAACGGCTCCGCATCAAGCGCGTCCGCTTCGGCAACCTGACCGCGGGCGGCAAGCGGCCGATCGCGGCGGCCAACCTGCGCTACCACTTCGTCGCCTACAAGGACGACAGCACGGTCGCGGCGAACCCGTTCTTCCCCGACCGTGAGGGCAACCTCCTCTACCCCGAGTCGGCCATGCCGGACCCGCTGTCCAACGACCGGGCGACCTGGGTCGAGGCCGGCCAGACCCAGCCCGTCTTCGTGACCGGCTTCGTGCCGCGCGGCACGGCGCCCGGCACCTATCGCGGCACGGCGACAGTGGAGACGTCTCGTGGCGACTACTCCGTCCCGATCCGGCTCAGCGTGCACAACGCCGAGATCCCCACGATCGACAAGTCACCGTTCACCAACTACCACTGGACGATGACGAACGGTTTCACCTGGGACGGCTTCAGCTGGAATGGTGAGGCCGGCCAGGCCTACGACGTCGGCAAGTACTACTACGGCGTCGAGACCTACAGCGACGCGTGGTTCGGACTCATGGACGAGTTCGCACGCAAGCTCGCCGAATATCGCACCAACATGGTCTGGCTCCGCACCGACCTGTTCCTGCAGTCCACCGGCACGGAGCTGTCGGAATTCGTTCGGGGGATCCCGAAGGACATCGACTGGACGAACTTCGACCGCTACGTCGAGACGTTCAAGCGGCACGGGATCACCAACTTCGCGAACCAGCATCTCATTCACGCGCTGAACAAGATGCCGGACAACGAGAAGCCCGACGACAGCTGGAACACCAAACTGCCGGACAGCCTGCCGGTCACCGACGCCTTCCTGACCAACTACCTGACCGCGCTGCACCAGCACCTGAAGAGCAAGGGCTGGACGAACGGCCTGACCTGGTACCAGCACATTCGCGACGAGCCCATCACCGCTGACCAGCGCAACCTCTGGACCTATGTCGCGCGCGAGATCCAGCAGATCAACGCCGGCATCGGCGCCGATTTCCGCACCATGGACGCCGACCCCGACGGCATCCTGCTCGACGACAAGACCAAGCCCTACGTCGACACGTGGGTTCCGCTGACGCCGGCGTTCGAGCGCAAGAAGGCCGGCTACAAGGCACAGCAGGCCGCGGGTCAGGACCTGTGGGTCTACACGTGCGAGGTCAACACTCCCCCGTGGCTCAACCGGTTCTGGACGCAGCCGACGATGACCGGCCGCATGTTGTTCTGGGACCTCGAGCGCGAGGGCGTGCAGGGTCATCTGCACTGGGCGTGGAACGCGTGGTACGTGGGCCCGTGGAAGGGCGACTCCTACATCGTCTATCCCGACAAGGCCAACTTGACGGTGAAGAGCAGCCTGCGTCTCGAGGCACATCGCGATGGTCTCGAGGACTACGAGCTGCTCAACATCCTGAGGAAGCGCGACCCGGCCCTGGCGGAGCAGATCGTCGACAGCGCGATCAGCCCTGAGGACCCGCGGCGCTACACACTCGACCCGGCATATCTCGACACCCTGCACAGCTACCTCGTGCGGGCGGCCGCGGGCGAGAGTGTCGGCACGATTCCCCAGCCGACCAGCCCCTATGAGGGGCAGGATGTCCCGCGTACATTCCTGGTCGACAGCGCCGATGACGGCATCGGCTACTCCGCCGGCTGGGCGCAGCGGCAGCGGCAGTCCGCCTACCTCGGCAGCGTCCACCTGAGCAGGACCGCCGGCACCAAGGCGGCCTACGAGTTCGAGGGCACCGGTATCGACGCGTTCTTCGAGAAGAACACGACGACAGGAAAGGTCTCCGTGTCGGTCGACGGCGGGCCGGCGACGGTGATCGACCTCTACGAGGCGGTCCAGTACGACCGCTTCACCGCATATCGAAAGACCGGGCTGACGCCGGGCAAGCACCGGATCGAGATCACCAACCTGGAGAGCAAAGAGGTGCGGTTCGACGGATTCCGCGTGCATCTCGCACCCGGGCAGCAGCACTTCGACGCGACATTGAAGGACCTGAAGCTCACCGACGTCTCGGAATTCACGTTCGAGGGGCATCGCGGTGACTATGCGCTGCTCGTCAACCAGGGTGCGACCACCGTCGGCCTGACCCCGACGCTGACCGACGCCGGCGGCACGATCACCGTCGACGGCAGCGCCGTCGCCAATGGCGCGACCGTCGAGGTCGACGTGGCGAACGGCAAGAACAGGGTCGAGATCCGCACGCTGGCGAGCGACGGCCGGACCACGAAGACCTATGAGCTCACCCTCGTGAAGGGCGCGGTGAACACCCCGGACGCCAACATCGCCCGCAGCCACTCGGCGGTGTCGGCCTCGGCGGCCCGTGACGGCGACGGCGGCGTGCAGTACGGCCCGCAGAAGATGGTCGACGGCGAATACGGCACGATGTTCGCCGCCAAGCAGGGCTACACCGACGCGAACCCGTTCCCGCACGAGATCGTGCTGGACTGGAACGAGCCGAAGGCGTTCAACACGCTCGTGGTCGCCACCCGTGGCGGCATTCCGCAGGGCCTGACCGACGTCGACGTCGAGGTCTCGGCCGACGGCACCGGCTGGACGACCGCCGCGCAGGGCATCGCCTTCCGGTGGACGCACGACGATGACGACGGGATCATGGAGTATTCGGTCGCCGACCTCCCCGACCTGCAGGGCGTCAGGAAGCTGCGCCTGAAGATCAACGATGCGAACTACACCCGCTGGAGCATGTACGCCGTCTATGAGCTGGAGCTCTACAACCTGCCGGCTCCGCGTCCGGCGACGAGCGGGCAGAGCAGGTAGCCGCCACCGAGCACTCCGGCGGATTCGCGCCCGTCGCCTTGGTCAGGCGACGGGCACTGCCTGCGGTTCGCCCTCATGACTGACGATCGTCAAGAGGACGGCTTCGGCAGGGGGGCGTCGAAGTCGTAGAGGCGGGCGTCGACGTGATCGAGCGCGCGCCGTACCGCACCCAGGACCACGGCCTGCTCCCCCAGATCGGAGATCGCCACCACGGGAGGTTCGAGGCAGAACGGGTCCAGGTGCTTTCGCATCGGCCCGAGCAGCACGTCGCCCGAGCGCGAGACTCCGCCGCCGAGCACCACCAGCTCGGGATCCACGGTCAGCACCAACGCGGCGATGCCTTCCGCCAGGTCGCGCGCGTACTGCTCGACCGCCCACTGCGCGGCCGGGTCACCGGACCTGGCCGCGACGAAGACCCGGGCGGCGGCGTCCCGCGGCGCCGTGCCGGGCGGCAGGCCCTGGAAACCGGTCAGATGGACGGGCGCGCGGTGCCAGCCGACCAGCGGCAGCGCGCCGATCTCGCCCGCGCCGCCCCTGGCGCCTCTGAGCAGCTTGCCGCCCACCAGGATGCCCGCGCCCGTGCGCACGCCGGACAGCACGAACACCAGGTCGTCGACGTTGCGGGCCTGGCCGCGCCAGCGCTCGGCGAGAGCGGCCAGGTTGCAGTCGTTCTCCACCAGCACGGGGCAGTCGAAGCTCGCGCGCAGCTCGCCCGCCAGGTCGAGGCCGGTCCACTCGGGAAGGCCGACCGACAGCTTCACCACGCCCTCGGAGGTCACCACGCCGGTGGTGCCCGCGCAGACGGCGGCGATGCGGTCGGCGGTCAGCCCGGCGGCCTCCAGCGCGGCCGCGATCGCCGTCCTGAGGCCCGCGAGCCGCTCGGCGCGGCCCGCCGTGGCGGCGATCTGCTCGTCGTGCGCGGCCACGACCGTGCCCTCCAGATCGGCGACGCCAGCCCTGAGCGTGTAGGAGCCGATGTCGATCCCGAGCACGTGGCCGCCCGCCGCGTGGAAGGCGAACAACCTGGCAGGCCGCCCCATCTGGCCGCTCTCCGGCGGCAGCTCCTTGAGCCAGCCCGCCGCCAGCAGCTCTTCGACCAGGCCCTCCACGGTCGGCCTGGAGAGCGCGGCCCCCTTGGCGAGGTCGGTCAGTCCGAGCGGCCCCTGCGACCGGACCGTGCGGAGCGTCGTCACGAGATTGATCCGGCGAAGCCGCGAGGTGTCGCCGCCGCGAATGGTCACGCTTGCCCCCTTGACAGATCCTGTGCCGCAGAAATAAAAACATCCTTCATTAGTATGTGCAACTCATAGGGGATGCGGATGGTCACACTTGCCGTCATTGGAGCGGGCCTGCGCGGCACCGGCTACGCCAGGCTGGCACGCGAAGGCGGGTTGGCCGAGGTCGTGGCCGTCGCCGAGCCTGACCAGGGCAGGCGGGCGGACTTCGCGGCCGAGCACGGCATCCCGGCCGAACGCGCCTTCGCCGACTGGCGGGACCTGCTGGCCGGCGAGCGCCTGGCCGACGCGGTGATCGTGGCCACGCAGGACCGCCTGCACCTCCAGCCCGCCGTACGCGCGGCCGACCTGGGTTACCACATCCTGCTGGAGAAGCCGATGGCGCCGACGGAGGAGGACGCCGCGGCCATCGCCGCGGCCGCCGACCGCAGCGGCGTGATCCTGGCGGTCTGCCATGTGCTGCGCTACGCGCCCTACACCACCAGGCTCAAGGAACTCCTGGACGAGGGCAGGATCGGCCAGATCATGAACATCCAGCACCTGGAGCAGGTCGGCTGGTGGCACCAGGCACACTCCTTCGTGCGGGGGAACTGGCGGAACGAGGCCGAGTCGGCCCCGATGCTACTCGCCAAGGCGTGCCATGATCTCGACTGGATCGTGCACATCAAGGGCGAGGTGCCCGAGCGGGTCTCCTCCTTCGGCAAGCTCGTCCACTTCACCAAGGAGAGCAGGCCCGCGGGGGCTGCCGACCGATGCCTGGACTGCTCGATAGAGCCCACCTGCCCCTATTCGGCCAGGCGGTTGTACATGGAGTGCCTCGCCGATCCTAACCGGCACGTCTGGCCGCTCGGCGCGATCACCCGCGACTTCACCGAGGAGGGCGTGCTCACGGCCCTGCGCGAGGGCCCGTACGGCCGATGCGTCTACGCCTGCGACAACGACGTGGTCGACAGCCAGGTGGTGATCATGGAGTTCGCCGACGGCACGAGCGCCACCTGCACCATGACCGCGTTCGGCGCGCTCGAGCACAGGAAGACCAGGATCTTCGGCACGCGCGGCTCGATCGAGTGCGACGGCGAGACGCTGCGCGTCCACGACTTCCTCACCAATGAGGTGTCGGTGGTCGACGCCCTCGCCGGAGCGGACGCCTCGGCCGCCTCCGGGCACGGAGGGGGCGATGGGGCGCTGATGAAGGCGTTCGTCGCCGCCGTCCGCGACAACGATCCCGCCCTGGTCCCGACCGACGCACAAGCCAGCCTCGCCACGCACCGGGTGGTATGGGCCGCTGAACAGGCCCGGCACACCCGAACCGTCGTCTCGTTAGGAAAGGCCCCCCACCATGCGTAAATTGACGGTTGTCCTCCTGATCGGCGCCCTCGGCCTGGCCGCCTGCGGCAAGAAGAACAGCGGCGAATCCGCCCAGCAGTCGCTGTCCTACCGCTCGTCCTGGGGTGCGGCGGAACCCCAAGCGAAGATCATCAAGACGATCTTCGACGACTTCGCCAAGGAGACGGGCACCAAGGTCGACGTGAAGTTCGTCGGCCGCACCGGCAACGAGAACCTCAACGCCGAGATGGCCTCCGGCCAGGGCCCCGACCTGTTCGACACCACCACCGGCGACATCGACACCCTGACCGCGCAGCAACTGATCGGCCCGATGGACGACCTGGAGAACACCCAGATCCCCGGCGAGGGGAAGACGGTCAAGGAGGTGCTCCCCGAGCCGGTACGGCGGGCCTCCTCCGGCAAGAACGGCCTGGCGTATGTTCCGCACACGATCATCTCCACCGCCGTCTGGTACAACGCGGCCGAGCATCCCGGGCTGAACCCGCAGACCTGGGAGGAGTTCATCGCCTTCCTCGACGAGTCCAAGAAGGCCGGCCGCACCCCGATCGGCCAGGACGGCACGATCGCCTTCTACAACGTCTTCTGGTTCTACAGTCTGCTGGTGGGCGCCAACGGCGCGGGGAGCCTCGCCGAGCTGGCCAAGGACCCGGCCAACTGGGACAAGCCCCAGGTGCTCGACACGGCCGAGAAGGTCGAGCAGCTCGCCAAGGGCGGCTACTTCCAGCGCGACTTCATGGCGACCAAGTTCCCCGCCGCGCAGAACGCCTGGGCGCAGGGCAAGTACGACCTCAACATCAACGGCACCTGGCTGGCCAGCGAGGTCCAGCCCCAGCTGGCTCCCGGCTTCAAGGTCGCCTCGTTCCAGATGCCCGCGGGCGGCAAGAGGTCCATCGAGGTGGGCACCCTCGGCTGGGCCGTCAACGCCAAGGGCAAGAACGTCGCCACGGCCAAGAAGTTCCTGGCTTTCGCGCTGCAGAAGAAGTACATGGAGCAGTTCTCCACCGTGGCGCTGAACATCTCCTCGCGCGGTGACGTGCCCGCGCCCGCACACATGGCGGACGTGCAGAAGGCGGTGCTGGAGGCCAAGGAGACGCACCTGAGCTACGACTACGCGGGCGCAGACAAGACCTGGTGGGGCGACATGTTCCTGCCCCTGAACGACAGGCTCCTCTCCGGCAAGATCGACGCGACCGCGTTCGTCCGGGAGGGCAAGAAGCGGACGGCCCAGCACCTGGCGACCGGATGAAAACCTATGAACGGGCCTTCTGGCCCTTCCTGCTACCCGCCCTCCTGGTCTACACGCTGCTGTTCGTCGCGCCCTCGCTGTTCGGGATCTGGGTGAGCTTCACCAGATGGTCGGGACCCGGCTCGGAAATGGCCTGGCGCGGGCTGGACAACTACGTGGCGCTGCTGCACAACGAGGTCTTCGCCACGGCCTTCACCAACACCTTCGTGATGGCGATCGTCGGCGGCGCGCTGATCTTCGGCTTCACCTTCCTCTCGATGGTCGTGCTCAGGCAGCTCAAGGGGCGGGCCTTCATCCGGGCCGTCGTCTTCCTGCCGATGGTCATCTCGATCATCGCGATCGGCGCGGCGGTGGGCTTCCTGCTCAACCCCGAGGGCGCGGTCAACACCGTGCTCGAGTGGTCCGGCCTGGACCCGCAGCCCTGGCTCGGCCCCGAGATGGTGTTCCGCTGCATCGTGGGCGGCCTGGTCTGGTCGAGCACCGGCTTCTACGTCGCGCTGATGATGTCGGCGGCCGACGCCATCCCGGCGCACGTGTACGAGGACGCCCAGCTCATCGGGGCCACCAAATGGGAGCAGTTCCGGCACATCACGCTGCCGTTGACCTGGGACGTCTTCGCCGTCTCCGCCGTCCTCTGGGTGGTCGGCAGCCTGAAGATCTTCGACATCGTGCTGGCCTTCACCACCGCGGGAACCGCTGCCGCACCGCCGATCCCCGCCCGCACGATCGCGGTGCAGCAGTTCATCGTGGTGAAGGGCGCCGGCCTGCCGGATCTCGGAAGCGCGGCGGCCATGGGCGTGATGACGCTCCTCGTGACGGCCGTACTGATCGTGCTGACCCGGCGCATCACCCGGCGTGATCGAGTGGAGCTTTCATGAGACGTCTGATCGGGGACATCCTGCTGCCCAGGGCCACGGCCGTCGCGTTGTGGGCCTGGGTCGCCTTCAACCTCGCCCTGATCGCGTGGGTGGGCATCCAGTCGCTGAAGGAATCGGGCGAGGTGTGGCTGAATCCGTTCGCCCTGCCGGAGACCCCGCGCTGGGACAACTTCAGCTCGGCGTGGCAGGCGGCGGAGTTCTCCGCCGCGGCCATGAACAGCGTGGTGCTGACCCTGTTCGGATCCGTGTTGATCGTGGCGGTGTCGGCCCCCGCCGCGTATGTGCTGGCACGCTCGAGCCGGCGCGTCGCCGGCCCCGCCGTCAACTACTTCGCGATAGGGCTGAGCATCCCGATTCAGACGATCCTGGTGCCGATCGTGGTGATCAAACTGTCGGTCTACACCTTCATGGAGGACTGGGTCACCGGCTGGTGGGACAACCGCATCACCTTGCTGGTCTTCCAGGTGGCGCTGTCGGTCCCCTTCGCGGTGTTCGTGCTCACCGGGTACATGCGCTCGCTGCCGCACGAGATCGAGGAGGCGGCCGAGATCGACGGCGCCGGCCCGCTCCGCGCGTTCGTCCAGGTCATCATGCCCGTGGCCAGGCCGGGCCTGACCACGGTGTTCGTGCTCAACGTCATGGGCCTGTGGAACGAGACCCTGCTCGCCCTGCTGATCGCCCCGCTTCCCGAGGAACGCAACCTGCCCGCCGCGCTCCTCGGGCTGTACAGCAGCATGCAGTACAGCTCCGACTGGGGCGGCATGTTCGCGGGCATCGTGATCCTGGTCTACCCCATGATCGTGCTCTACATCTGGCTGGGCCGCCGCATCGTCGACGGCATGACCGCCGGAATCAGCAGGTGAACCTGTACATGCCGCACGGTGGGACCACCTTCCGCGCCACACTGGAGGTCGCCGAGCCCGCGGACGCCGGCGTCCTGGTGGGTCGCTGCTGGAAGCGAGGACCTCAGCAGGCCGCGGTTCGGATCAGAGTCCGGTGCCCGCACGCCGCGCCGATGCCGGCTGTCGCGTGGTCGCGGGGCTGGGGACGGCCATCACGAACCCGCTCGCCGGGCGGGCGGGGATCCGCCGGAGGGAGATGGTCAGGTCCTGTTGCGGCACGTCGTAGTCCAACCGGGCGAGCCGTACCGCCAGCGTCTGCAGCAGTGCGATCGTGATGTCTTCTCCCGGGCACCGGTGGCCGGTGGCCGGATCCCCGCCACCCTGCGGGATCAAGTCGTACTCGCCCATCTGGCGGCCGACGAACCGCTGCGGGTCGAAGGTGTAGGGCTCGTCCCACAGGCCGGGGTCGTGGTTCTGCCCGTAGACGTCGAGCAGTACCAGAGAGCCCGCGGGGATGCTCTCCCCCGCCCAGGACAGCTCGCGGACCGCCCTGCCCGCGACGAAGGGCGCGAACGGGTAGAAGCGGCGGACCTCGTGCGCGAACGCCTCGGCGAAGGACGGATCCCCGCTGAGCAACGCGGCGCGGTGCTCGGGCCAGCGGTGCAGCGCATGAGCCGCGAACGTCACGAACCAGCTCACGGCCACGGTCGGGCGGATGACGTTGAGCAGTTCCACCGCCGCCAGACGCGGGTCGAGCAGCTTGCCGTCGGCGTCACGGTGGCCTGCGACCACATCGAGGGCCGAGCCCGTCGCCGCCGTGGCGGTGCCGTCACGTACCTGCTGGACGAGGTCGCCCAGCCACGCCTCGCGGCGGATGCGGGCCAGCCGCGCCCGCCAGTGCCGGGGCCCGCCGCTGCCGAACCCGTCGACCGTGGCCGTGAGGCCGGCTGCCAGAGCCGGCACCTCGGACTCGTCCAGGGGTATGCCCGCCCATCGGCACACTCCCCGGGTCAGGACCTTGGCGGCCTCGTCGAAAAGCACGACCTGCCGCTCGAGGGTCCACGCGTCGACCGCCTCGTCCCAGCATGCGCTGGTGTGCGTCACCAGAGAGGCGACACCCGGACCGGTCAACAGCGACATGAACATCGCCTTGCGTACGCGGTGGTGGTCGCCGTCCAGGGTGTGCACGGCTCCGTGCCCCAGTAACGTGCTCAGGACGGGCTCGGGAATCGCCGTATGGCGGCGGATGTGGTCCTCGTCGTAGAAGAACCGCGCCGCCTCCGGTCCGCACATTCCCACGGCACGCCGGCCCATCAGCCTCGTCTGCGCGACCTGGCCCGAGCTGCGCCGCCGTAGAGCGGGCAGCCAGCCGTAGCCTTCGAGCAGCAGGAAAAGCGTCTCATCCCGTAGAAGCATGGGCTCCGATCTGCCCGGGGGTTCACCGGTGAAACCGCCGTGCTCCGCCCGCGCATCGCGTCGGGTGGCCTCACCGGTGAGTTCGCTCTCCGACGTTTTGTGGCGTCGGCCGGTCAGCGCTGGAGTTGCAGGCTTCCCACCGGGTGAGGACCCTCGGTCTCCAGCCGGTATTCGCGGCCCGACTTGTCGCGGTTTTCGTCGATGACGCGCTCGGACGGCGGCTTCTCCCCGCCCATGAGCGCTTCCTGCATCTTCTCGAACCGCTCGTGGGCCTCCTGCACGTAGCCCGTCCCGAGAGTGGTGTAGTCGATCTGGGTGGCGATCAGGTCGCGGATGAACCCCTTGTTCGGCTCGAACGTCACCGGAGCCGGCAGCTCCGGCGCGCACACCTGCTCCGGGTCACGCCCGTCGTGCTTCTTGAACAGCTCGGCTGCCAGCCGCAGGTGCTCCAGCTCCATGTTGAGGTGCAGCTCCCAGATGCTCTTCACCTTCGGATCGGACTCGGTCTGCATGAACGAGTGGTACAGGTAGCACTCGTTGTACTCGTGGTTGAGCAGCATCTCCCACCAGCTCTCGCCCGGGTCGACCAGCGACTCGTAGTGGGTGACGTGCTCCTCCTCGATCAGCCCGATCTCCTGGTAGAGCTGGCGCGCGATCGGCTCCATGTATGTCGGGCCGACGTTCATGTAGAAGTTCATGGTCTGCTGCTCGGCCGACATGATCGTCAGCGCGTGCAGCTTGGAGATCGGGACGGTGCTGTTCCGGTCGTACGGCTCACGCACGTTGTCGCGGGGGTCGCGGTGGTGGCGGATCGTGGGCCGACCGGGCATGACCTCGGTCAGGTTGTCCACGATCTTCTCGGCCTTGCGGTGCTCGATCATCTCGTACAGGTTCGCGTACCGGTAGAGGTGGTCGAAGTCCTCCAGCACGCCGAACTCATAAGCCTGCCGCAGGTAGGGGTCGGGCTCCATGCGGGCCACCCAGGAGGTCAGGTCCACGGCGACCTGCTCGTAGGCGATGGTGGTCTCCAGCACCGAGGCGAGGCCTGGTAGCAGCCAGTTGACCACCCTCTGTTGCTGGGCCTCGATGTAGCGCACCCGGGCCAGCTGCTGCTTGAGCTCGATGTCGGGGCAGTGGCGGGAGAGGTGGTGGCTGAAGAAGATCGCCTCGCTCTCGATGCCGTTCATCGTGATGATCCGGCACCGGGTGTACGGGTCGGCGTGGTCGGGGTCGATGGGCGTGACGTTCAGCTCGCGCCAGTTGCGCAGCTGCTTGTCCAGCGGGATGCCCCGTTCCTGCAACGGATTGAAAGTCATGTGTCTTGCGCTCCTTCGCGCTGCTCGACTACGCGGGCTCGTGCCCTTGCGCTCTTGGGCTCAGCCGCCCGATACACCCCCAGCGCACCCTCCTGAAGGGCCGGCGGAGCGAGGCGACGACAGCCGACAGCGGGCCTACCCGGGGACCTCGAGGACAATCCCCTCGTCTCGCCGCCGGAGTCCCCGGACTTGGTAAGCCCAGGCGTGACCAGCGAGTCCGAGGGTAGGCAGGGGCCGTATTCGAGAGGAGAGCGATCATGGTCGGTCAGAAGACGATGCCCGAGACGATGGGCGAGAGCGATGTCATCGATCTGCTGCTCGCGCAGCACGCGATGATCAGGGACATGTTCGACGAGGTCGAGCAGGCGCCCCCCGATCAGCGCGGCGAGGCGTTCACCCGGCTGGTACGGCTCCTGGCCGTGCACGAGACCGCCGAGGAAGAGATCGTCCACCCCTATGCCCGCGGCAAGATCGAGGGCGGCGACGGCGTCGTCGAGGACCGCCTGACGGAGGAGAACGAGGCCAAGCAGCTCCTGCAGCGTATGGATCAGGCCGGCCCGGATGCCCCCGACTTCGCCCAGAACCTCGCCATGCTGCGCGCCGCCGTCGAAGCCCACGCCCGCAGCGAGGAACGCTACGAATTCACCCGGCTACGCGCGCAGACCACCGAGATCGAGCGCCGCGGCATGGCCGTCGGCGTCAAGGCCGCCGAGGCGATGGCCCCCACCCACCCGCACCCGGGCACCGAATCGGCGATCAAGAACGTGCTCATGGGCACCCCCCTCGCCATGATGGACCGGGCCCGCGACGTGATCCGTCAGGCCATGGGCAAGCGAGGCTGACCCGACGGCATGTCTAGCCGCGGACAGCGCGGGTGACAGAGTTGCGGCGGCGGTCCGCCGCCAGAGCCCGGCCCGTGGCCGCGTACCACTGCACGGCGAGCGTGACGGCCAGGGCCAGCTCGACCAGATCGCCGCCGTAATACATCAGCTGGGCGCCGGCCCGCAGATCTGCCGTGGCGAACGTCGTGCCGGGCGGAGGCGCCGCGTACAGCGTCTTGGCCAGCACCGCGTGGGCGGCGCCGGCGGCCAGCAGGGCGCCGGCCCGCCAGCGCAGGCTCCAGCGCCTGCGCGGCGGGTCCAGGGCGCACACCGCGAAGGCCAGCAGCGTCCCGGCCGCCAGGACGTGCAGGTGCACGACGACATGGAGCCACGCCAGGTGGTGGGTGGCCGCGAACAGCGGCGTGCGGTACAGCAGCCACAACCCGCCGACGTCGAACAGCGCCGCCGCCGGCGGGAACGTCACCCACACCGCATAACGCGAGTGGGCCACCACGAGCAGGGCGCGCCGCACCCGCCCGGGCCGCAGCACGCGCAGCGCCAGCGTGAGCGGCCGGGCCAGGACCAGGAGCAGCGGGGCGACCATGCCGGCCACCAGGTGCTGGGCCATGTGCCCCGTGAACGGCGCCGCCGGCGGCGGCACGGCGATCGCGGCCGCCAGCGCGATGCCCCCGGCGGCGAACGAGGCGTCCCGCGCCTGCGGCCAGGCATCGCCCCGATGGCGCAGGCGGCGCGCGGCCGTCAGATAGACGGCGACCATCAGCAGCGCGGCGACGGCCGCAGGTGCGGCTCCATGGGCGGCCGTCATCGCGCGTCTTTCCGCTCCGCACGCCGGGCGTCTTTCCGCTCCGCACGCCGGGCGCCTTTCCGCTCCGCACGCCGGGCGCCGCGGCGGGCCCGGAGGGCCAGCGCCGCACCGACCGCCACGAGCAGCAGCGCGGCCCCGTTCCAGACCAGGTCGTACGGCAGCAGATCGACCCCGTAGCGGATCTGGTGCACACGCAGCACCTTGTGGTCGACCAGGCCGTCGAAGAGCTGGAAGCCGCCCATGCCCAGGAACAGCCCGGCCCAGGCGTGCCCGGCGGCCAGTGCCCGGCGACGGCGCAGATCTGCCCACATCACGAACCCGGCCACCAAGGCCAGCAACTCGGCCGTGTGCAGGAGCCCGTCCGACAGCAGCCCCACCGCCGGGGTCGAGCGATCGTAGAAGTGGTGCCAGCCCAGCAGCTGGTGGAAGACGATCTCATCGATCGCCGCCATCACCGCCGCCCCGATCAGCGCCGCCGCCGCCATCGACCGATGGGCCCGCGGCTCGGCGGCCGGGTCCGTTGGTGCCATGATCCGACTCCTCCGGCGTAGATGCATCAAGGTCGAGCGGCGGTCACGCCTGTGCTCCATCCACTCGTACCCCCATGCCTCGTGAGAGCACGGCCGGGGTCGGCGCCGCGCGGAGGGCTCAGGGTCTGGGGCCGGGCACCGGGGCCCATGCGCGGCAGTCGGCGCCCGCGCAGGTCCGCAGGCGTGCCAGGCGATCGGCGAGGGCCTGCCGCGTGGCGTCGTAGCGCGGGTCGGCGTGCACGCTGGTCAGCTCGTGGGGGTCGCTTTGGAGGTCGTAGAGCTCCAGCTCGCCCGTCGAGCGCTCGACGTATTTCCAGCGCGGCGTCCGCAGGCCGACGTACCAGGGGTTGCCGGTCGTCTTGGGGCCGGTCTCGATCACGATGGCGCGCGGGATGGTGGCGGCGCCGCGGGCGATCGGCAGCAGCGAACGGCCGTCGAGGGTGACGCTGGCGGTCGCGCTGGCGGCGTCGAGGATCGTCGGCGCCAGGTCGATGTTGGCCGCCATCGTCTTGACGTGCTTGCCCGCCGGCAGTCCCGGACCTCTCATGATCAGCGGAACCCGGATGGTCCCGCGGTGAGCCGGCTCGGTGACACCCTGCTCGACCCGGCGGCGCTGTACTTCGTCTCCTACGACGGGCTGGTCAACGTCGAGTCGTTCCAGCTCAACGGCATCGTGACGCATGCCGGGCACCAATACGCCGCCTGGTACACCGCGACGCGGGACGTGCGGATCGCGCGCCGGGCCCTGCCGGGCGGCGCCTGGCAGGCGATCACGCTGCCGCACCGGCTGAGCGTCAACGACTCCCACAACGTCATCTGCCTGGGCGTCTCGCCCGCCGACGGCCGCCTGCACGTGGCCATGGACACCCACAACAGCACCGTCTACTACACCAAGTCGGAGCCGGGGCTGGTGACGGGGACGGGCGCGTGGTCGGCGAGCCGGTTCGGGGCGGTGCAGCGGAGCCTCGACGGGACGTCCCTGGGCGCCATCACGTATCCGCAGTTCGTCGTGGCGCCGTCGGGGCGGCTGCAGCTCTTCTACCGCACCGGCGGCTCGGGCAACGGCACGAACGAGCTGGCGGACTACACCCCGAACGGCTGGACAAGACTCGGCAAGTGGTCGGCGGCCACCGGCTCGTACACCCACAACGGCGTCACCAACCACGACCCGCAACATGTACGTCCACGGCCTGACGTACCGCGGCAACCGCCTGCACGTGGCCTTCACCTGGCGCGAGGGCAACACCGCCGTGCTGTGCAACCCGGGAGGGCTCGCCAACCACGACACCTGCTACATCGACAGCGACGACCAGGGACGCACCTGGCGCAACGGCGCGGGCGCCCAGGTGGGCACGACGGGCGGGGCCCTGGTGTCGGTCGCCTCGCCGGGCCTGGTCGTCGATCCGCTCACGGTGGACCACGGGTTGATGAACCAGGAGAGCCAGGCCGTCGACTCCGCCGGGCGTCCGCACGTCGTCATCAGCTACGTCCCCGGGCGCTTCACGCAGTGCGTCTCCTCCTACGCCGCCCAGCGCCGCTCGTACGGCCGGGCCTTCCACGTCCGCCGGGACGCCGCCGGCGGCTGGCACAAGCGGGAGATCCCGGTCGCGCTGAATTCCACGGGCCGTTCCCGCCTGGTCTTCGACACCTCCGACAACGCGTACGTGGTGCTGCCGTTCGGGCGCGTGGCGGCGGCGAGCGCCGCTTCGGGCTGGGCCGACTGGAGCGTGCTCTTCGACGGGGCGGGGCTGAACGCCTTCGGCGAGGTCGTCGTCGACTACGCGCGCCTGGCCGCAGAGCGTGTCCTGTCGGTCATGTACCAGCAAACCTCCAGCGGCACGACCCCTCGGCCCTGCGGGTGCTCGATCTCCGCCTCGGCGGGTAGCCCATCTTCCTGACGTGCCGTTTCGTCGCCGGGACCAGGTCATCAATTCCGGAGGGTGGGCTCGCGGACCCGGACGCCGGGCCGCCAGCCGAGCCGCCGCGAGATCCCCAAGCCGCTCGCCAGGACCGACGGCAGTGCGGCCTGATGCTTGACCGAGCCCGCCCGGAGCACCACCGACAGGGCCGCGACGACACGGCCGTCGCCGTCGACGATGCGCGTGGCCACCGAGTCGGCTCCCTCGGTCAGCTCCCCACGAACGCCGGCGACTCCGCTCCGGCGGCACGCCGCGATCTCGTGGCGCAACCGCGCCGGATCGACCACCGTCCGCGGGGTGTAGCGACGAAGCCCGCCGTTCAGGACGCTCTCGATCAGCTCCGGACCGCCATGGCTGAGCAGCACCTTCCCCACGCCGGAACAATGCAGCGGCAGCCGCCCGCCGACCTGCGACACCAGGCACACGGCGTGCGGGGCGGAGAGCCGCTCGATGATCACTGCCTCGTTTCCCTCGAGGACGGCGAGTTGCACATGCTGGCGAAGCGCGCTGTGCAGATCCTCCATGAACGGCTGGGCCAGGCTCCGCAAGGACTCGGTCAGCGGTGCCAGCGTCCCGAGCTGCCACAACCGGAGGCCGACCGTGAACCGCCCGTCCTTGCGGCGCTCCAGGGCGCCCGCCGCGACCAGCTCCATGGCCAGACGACGCACGGTGGGGTGCGGAATGCCGGTCATGCGCACCAGATCGGCCAGGCTCAGGTCGGGATGGCCGGGCTGGAAGGCGAAGAGGATCTCCAGGAGGCGGGAGCTCACCGTTCTGCCCGGCTCACGCGTTCGCGGCATGCCCTGCGGGACCTCCTCGCTCCTCGGGTAGTGGCACCCTAACAGGCATGTTCATTGAATGAACACACCCACCCGCTCCGGCATCGCAGTCGGGCACCATGACGCCATCGGGCGCGCCAACGGGCGCGGTGACCACCACGTCAGAAGCGGAGCGGGATGGCCGGCGCAGGGGCGGAGAACCCACGCATCGCGATCCTGGGAGGCGGGATCGGCGGACTCGCGACCTGCGCCTTCCTCCGGCGCGCCGGCATCTCCGCCACCGTCTACGAACAAGCCCCGGTGCTGCGGGAGGTGGGTGCGGGATTGGTGGTGGCGCCGAACGTGGCCCGGCTGCTGCGCCGGCTCGGCGTCCTCGACGACTTCCTGCACCGTGCCGTACGGCTCGAGATCGGCTGGGAGTTCCGCCGCTGGCAGGACGGCACGGTGCTGTCCGCCGAGGATCTCGCCTCGGCCTGCGAACAGCTGTACGGCGAGCACACCTACACCGCGCACCGCGCCGACCTCCTGGACGTACTGCGATCAGCCGTCCCCGACAGCAACGTCCGCCTGGGCAAACGATGCGTCGGCCTCACCATCCGCGACGACGGCCCGCCCGTGCTGCGCTTCGCCGACGGCGAGATCGCCGAGCCCGACGTCGTGATCGGAGCAGACGGCATCCACTCCGTCGTGCGCAGCACGATCGCCGGGTCCTCGCCGGCCACCTACTCCGGCATCTGCGCCTTCCGCGCCCTCGTGCCGGCCGAGCGTGCCCCGGCCTTCGCCCGGCGCAAGGCCCAGACCCTGTGGATCGGGCCCGACCACCATCTGGTGCACTACCCCGTCTCGGCCGGGCGGTTCGTGAACCTCGTCGCGTTCGCCCCGGCCAGGGACGATGCCGTCGAGTCCTGGACCGCGACCGCGACGGTGGAGGAGTTCCTGGCCGAGTTCGAAGGCTGGGATCCGCGGCTGACCGAGCTCATCCGGGCGGGTGGGACACCCGGACGGTGGGCCCTGCTGGATCGCGCGCCGCTGCGGCGATGGAGCAGGGGCCCGGTGACCCTCCTCGGCGACGCGGCGCACCCGATGTTCCCCTTCTTCGGGCAGGGGGCGGCTCAGGCCATCGAGGACGCCGCCGTGCTCGCCCGCTGTCTCGCCGACGACCTGGGCGATCCCGCCGCGGCCCTCCAGCGTTACGAGAGGGTGCGCATCCCCCGCACCAGCCGGTTGCAGGAGGTCAGTCACGCCCGGGCGTTCGTCAACCACCTGCCCGACGGGCCGGAGCAACAGGCCCGCGACAAGTCCTTCGCCGACGCGGACCCCTTGGTGGCGAACGGCTGGATCTACGCCTACGACTTCGACGACGCATTGGAAGAGACCGCCGACACGCCATGACCGCGCTCCGACCGCCCCGATCGCCTGCCCTGACCGCCGACGAAGGAGGTCTCATGACGCCGCTGCTGCGCCAGGTGCTCAGCCAGGTCGACGGGCCGGACCCCCGGCTCAACGAGCTCGTCTCCGCCCTGGTCACCCACCTGCACGCCTTCGTCGAAGAGGTGCGCCCGACCGAGCGCGAGTGGCTCGCCGGGCTGGACTTCCTGATCGAGACCGGCAAGATGTGCACACCTGACCGGAACGAGTTCATCCTGCTGTCCGACATGCTC
Organism: Nonomuraea sp. SYSU D8015; assembly: GCF_008065375.1. GTDB lineage: Bacteria > Actinomycetota > Actinomycetes > Streptosporangiales > Streptosporangiaceae > Nonomuraea. The sequence goes on along the minus strand of NZ_VJYI01000007.1, from coordinate 111,454 downwards.
GGCCTCACCAGTGCCGTGGACGACGTCAACCACGCCGGCCCCGACAACATGACGCCGTCCTCGGTGGAAGGCCCCTTCCACTCCCCCACGCCCGCACGCGAGCTCGGCGCCTGGATCAGCTCCGGCCCCGAACGGGAGCGCGGCGTGCCGACGGTCGTGCACGGCCGCGTCCTCGACTGCGACGGCACCCCGCTGGCCGGCGCCGTGGTGGACCTGTGGCAGGCCGACGACACCGGCCTGTACGACACACAGGACGACAGCCAGGACCGCGGTAACCTGCGCGGCCTGTTCACCACCGACGCCGACGGCCGCTACTGGTTCCGCACCATCCGGCCCAGCAGCTACCCCGTCCCGACCGACGGAACCGGCGGCAGGCTGCTGCACGCGATCGGCCGCCATCCGATGCGCCCGGCGCACCTGCACTACCGGGTCACCGCGGACGGCTACCGGCCCCTGACGACCCACGTGTTCCTGGCCGGCGATCCCTACCTCGGCTCTGACGCCGCCTTCGCGGTCAAGGACGAACTGATCTGCCACCCCGTCGCCCACGACACCGGCAGCGAGCAATGGGAGATCGACGGCCCCTTCGAGGAGATCGCCTTCGACCTGAGGCTGGTCTCGGTGAACTGGACGGAGGAAAAGGCGTGAAGCTCGCCGGAGTGCGGCCGGCCGGAGACGACACGGTCCACGTCGCGCGCCTGGACGGCGACACCGTCCAGATCGTGACCGACGTGGCCCGCTTCTGGGCCGACGCCCGCGGCTGGACGGCCAAGGCCGCCGAGCTGACAGGCGCCGGCGTCTCCGTGGAGGAGGTGCGCTTCGCGCCGCCGGTGCCCCCGTCGGCGCGGGTGATCTGCGTCGGCCTCAACTATCGCGCCCACGCCGCCGAAGGCTCGTTCGAGGTGCCGGACCACCCGACCCTGTTCGGCCGCTGGACGGCCTCCCTCAGCGTCGGGGACGTGCCCGTGCCCGTGCCGTCCGGCGAGGCGGGGCTCGACTGGGAGGGCGAGGTCGCCGCGTACGTCGCCGAGCCCCTGGCCGATGTAGACCCCGGCACGGCGCTGTCGGCCGTGCTCGGCTACTCCACCTTCAACGACCTGACCGCCCGCCGCGCCCAGAAGCTCACCACGCAGTGGACGCTCGGCAAGAACGGCGACCGCAGCGGGCCCCTGGGCCCGATCGTCACCGCCGACGAGGTCGGCGACCTGCGCGACGGGCTGCGCGTCCAGACCCGCGTCAACGGCACGATCGTGCAGGACGGCAACACCCGCGACATGATCTTCGGCGTCGGCGACGTGCTCTGCCTGATCAGCCGCACCCTCACGCTCAATCCCGGTGACGTCATCGCCACCGGCACCCCTGACGGGGTCGGCTACGTCCGAACCCCGCCGTGGCTGCTGCAGCCGGGCGACGTGGTGGAGGTCGAGATCGACCGGCTCGGCACACTGCGCACGCCCGTCGTCAGCCGCGGTCGGCAGTCAGCGACGCGCCCATCGTGACCGGTTCGCGGGATCGTGGCATCCCTCCCGAAGGGGCGGATGCCTGATCCGGTTATCCGGGCAGGAGCGAGCCACTCCACGACGCTTTGGCGGCACCGTAAACCGCTGCCAGTTCGCCATCGAAGTATGGAGACAGGCTCGTGTCGTACCGCAGATTGCCATCGGTGTCGGCGACGCTGATGGTGATGCCGTTGAGGTATCCCATGCGGCTGCTGTTGTCATAGCGCGACAACCAGGAGGAGCCGAGGGAACCTTCACCGGTGAACGGGGAATCGACGGCGATGAATTCCTCGGCCTTCAAGATGGGGACCATCGCGCCCGCCGTGCGACCGCTGGATGATTCGATGGTCTCACCTGTGTAATGCCCCTTGCCGTCGGGATGAGTGCCGGCCGGGTAGCCGAAGACGTCGACTGCGGAGTCCAGCGGCTGGCTCCAGGCCAGGCCCTGTCCGCCGACGTTGTCGACCAGCCTTCCGAAGTCGGTCAATCCACCCGAGGCGGAGGGGACGACGCCACTGTAAACGGTGACGAAGGCGTAGTCGCGGTCGTAGTCGTTGTACGCGCGGAAGTCGTAATGACCGAAAACCAGTTTTCCGACGTAAAGACCCCACGGAGCCGTGCCGCCGGTGTAGCCGGGAACGAACACCCACTTGTCCAGGGTGGCGTCAGCGCGCTGGGTGTCGTACACGCAGTGCCCTGCGGTCGCCACGAGGTTGCGGTATTGCGACTGCACAGCGCTGCCCGTGCACCAGTGCGGCTGTCCGTCGGCGCCGACGAAGAATACCTTGCCCGAGGTGACGGGCTTATTGTCGTCCGCTGCGTCAGAGGTGGACGGGGGCGACGGCGGGACAACACCGGGCTTGGTGTCCATGGGGATGCCGCTGCGGGGAAAGACCTTGTCGACGGCGGTCTGGACGTTGTACGGAGTGGCGTTTCTCAGGTTGGCGCCGCCATCGCCGAGCCAGAACTCCGCCACCTCGACAGCGGTCGCCTGAGTATCGGCCAGAGGGGCCGTCGTCACGCTGGAAGCTTCGGCCGGCGCGGCTACGAGGCCGGACACCAGCAGGCCGACGGCCAATACGGCTGATATTCGCTTCATTTCATCCATCTCCAGTTCTGCTGTGCAACCATGCGTGATTGCCACATCGACGCTGCGTGATCGACCCAAGGCGTCTGGAGGCAAGGCGGCATGGACTCACTCCACATACAGCGATAAGGCGGATCTAAAAGATCCCAGAACAAACACCCACATCAGGCCACAGATCGTCACATACCGTCAAGAACCACACAGCGTGACGGGCGCAGGCTTTCGAACACACCGCCGAATGGCCACGACAAGGCAGCCAAGCTGTGAAGACCCACCACAGGAAACCCGTCTCGCCGACAAACGGTTGATGTGACTGTCTGTAAACAGGCCAGATCACTTCGCCGGGCCTGAGAACGGGCATGATCCGATTCCCAGCGAACTCACAGCAACGGATCGCTCCGCCGTGCCGCCACGAGGGCAGGCCACAGCAGGGCAACGCCAGGCCGCGTACGTCCGCGTCCTTGCACGGACGACGGGAGCGCGGGCGTCCGTGATCCTGCTCCTGTCCCAGACGCCCACGCCGACCTGCTCGCATGGCCGCACGCACCCGGGTGGCGCCGATCGCGGCGAACTCACCGATACCCGTCCGCGTGGTGCGCTTCCGTCCGCGGCCGCCGATGATGGTGAGGGGTTTCCTCAACGGAGATCATTTCCACTGGCCGTCGAGGACGAGGGCGGCGCGGGCGATGTCGCCTGCTCGGAGCGGCCGCGGGGGGCTGCGGACGGGGACGTGGACGCCGGCGCCGATGTAGCACTTGTCCACGAGGGTGGAAAGGCCCTTGGCGGCCGCCTTGCCCGTCGAGGACCACGTGCGTCATCCCGGACGCCTGGCAGTGCGTCAGGATCTCGTGCGGGCAGGGGCCTGGTCGGCGAGGACGTCGATGCCCTCGTGCAGGTAGCGGTAGCCGGTGGCCTGCGAGATGCCGGTATCGCGGGCCGGACAGTGGACGCAGCCGTGCTCCCTGAGCCAGGGCAGCACCAGGACGGCCTGCCGGAACGGGGCCGGCGCCCGAGACCCGCGCGGGGTCCGCAAGCGGCGGCGATGCCTGGCCGGGAGACGGGAGAGGAACTCGACGATGTGGCGCGGGACGTCGAGCGTGGCAGCATCGGTGAGATCATTTCGCTGAGACCTCGGTGATGCCGATGCGTTTTCGCGCGTGCCAAGCGGTGTGAGTTAGCGTGACCCGTGTGAGCCCGCATGAGGTGGCCGGCGGCCGATTATCGCGCCTGGTCGCGCGTGTCCGGTCAGCCGCACTTGCCGGGAGGGCGGGTGGGCGCCCCGCGCCGCTCGTCGAAGTGGCCGGTCTGCTCCTCGTGATCGTGCTCTTCTCACGGCTTCATGCCGCCGCCGGGAAGGACGTCGCGGCCGCCACCGCCAACGCGCTGACCCTGCAATCCATGGAGCACGCCCTCCACCTGGACATCGCGCTGAAGGCGAACCAGTGGCTGACCGAGCACCCTGCCCTGATCCAGCCGGCGGTGTACTACTACCGCCTGTACTACGTCGTCATCATCGGTGTGCTGGTGTGGGTCTTCGTCCGGCACGCCGACGTCTACGTCAAGGTCCGCCGGACGCTCGTCGCGATGGCCCTCCTCGTGCTGCCCGTTTACTGGGCGCTGCCCATGTCGCCCCCTCGGTTCGCCCTGCCGGGCGTCGTCGACATCATCGCCGAGCACGACACCCTGGGCGGCCACGCCTCACGAGAGATCGGCAGCGGCCAGAACCTGTATTCGGCGATGCCCAGCATGCACGTGGGATGGTCGTCGTGGTGCGCGTATGCCGTGTGGTCCGCGCTGCGGACCTCCCATCCGCGCTCGGCGTCGCTGTCGTGGATCTTCCCGCTGGGCATGGCGGCGGTCGTGCTCATCACGGGGAACCATTACGTGCTCGACATCGCCGGAAGCGCCGTGTTGCTCGTCGTCGCCATCGCTGCCGTATCAGCGTGGGGCCACCTCGCCGAGCGCCGGCACGCCCGGGATTGAGCGCCTGCGGACGGCCGCCCCGCCCGCATCCTGGCACCCGGAGACGGGGTGGTCGTCAGTCGCCTCCGCCTCCACCCCCGTCACCGCCCGAAAAGCCGCCGCCGCAGCCACTGTCACCAGATCCCCCCGAACCGCTTCCCCCCGAACCGCTGCCGAACGGGATGCCGGGGTTGCCGGATCCCCTCCGCATGGAAGCCTGACCGTTGATCAGTGACCACACCATCCACACGAGGATCCACGTGAACGCGATCACGAAGCCGACCGCCACAACTGTTGAGACCGTCACAAGACCATCCCCCCGCGAGTCCTTAGATCGGTACTTTCACGGTAGATCCGGTGCCTGCCGCCGAGAGGGTTTTGATCCTTTTGCTCGTGTGCGCGGCGACAGCCGGCGCTCCGGTTCTGTCGGAGCCGATCTCTACGGTGTGCGGCATGACCACTCACCCCCCAAGAGCCGGGTCTGGCCGGGCGTGCGCAGGGCCATCACCTCCGAAGGCGATCGCGGAACGCGTCCGGAGCCGGGGCGTCTGGAGCGACGGCCAAGCCCGAGCGCAGCCGGGCTGCTCCTGGGCGCGGCCGCCGCCGGCTGCATGCCCGCGGTGGAGTACGGGTGGCAACTCGGGCACACCCAGGCGCTCGCCTTCGCGATCGACGCCGCCCGCTGGGCGGGGGGCGCGCGACACCGTCCCGGCGGTCGCCGAGGTGGCGGCCCGGAAGGGGCCGAGCGGCTTCGTACGCACTGCCCGCGCCCTGCACGAGCACCTCGTGCGCGGACGGCAACAGGCCGCGTCGCCGGCGCGTGCCTAGACGAGCGGACGGCCGGGGTGCTCAGATGCTGCGCAGGACCGAGACCACGATGCCCAGCACCACGGCGCCGTCGCCATCGATGACGTCATACGCGGGATTACGCGGTTCGAGATAGACATGCCCGTTACGTCGGCGGTACACCTTGACGGTGGCCTCGCCGTCGATCATCGCGGCGACGATCTGACCCGAGTACGCCTCCGGCTGCTGCCGCACCACGACGATGTCGCCGTCGCAGATCGCGGCGTCGATCATCGAATCCCCGCGTACCCGGAGGCCGAACACGGTGCCACGTCCGGTGAGGTCTCGGGGCAGGGTCAGCGCGCCGTCCACGTGCTCGTCGGCCGGAATGGGGGTGCCCGCGGCGATGTCTCCGACCACGGGCACGGTCACCAGGTCGTCGGCCGGTTCCGGAGCCGAGGCCCGCAGGAACAGGCGCACGTCGATCGGCCGGCTCATCGTCGCGCCCCGGCGGAGGAACCCCTTCTCCTCCAGGCTCCTCAGGTGCTTCGACACCGACGAGGACGACCGCAGCCCGACCGCTCGGCCGAGCTCGCGTGTGCTGGGAGGGTAGCCGTATTTGACCACCCAGTCGCGGATCGCGGCCAGGATCCGCTGCTGGCGCTGCGGCAGGGCCGAGAAGTCCAGATACTCGAACGCGTCGGGATCGTCGTAGGCGGTCACCTGCGAAATGCTAGAGGGATCTCGTGCACCGCCGCGAACGCCGCACGGGCCGACGTCCCCTGCCCCTCATCGCTTCTCCTGGCCGATCGGGCGCAAGTGCCGCAGCAGCGTCATGGAGATTGCGGCCAGGCCGAGCACGAGCACCGCGCTCACGGCCGTGACGACGAGCAGGCTCTGTCCGAAGGCGGCCTGCGCCTCCCCCACGAGCGCCGCGGCAGGGCCCGGCGGCAGGCCGGCGGCGGCGTCGAGCGCCTCGCTGAGCGAGTCGCCCGCTCGCGGCGAGGTGACCAGGCCGCCGTAGACGGCGTTGCCGACGCTGCCGAGCAGCGCGATGCCGAGCGCGACACCGAGCTCGCCGCCGCACTCCGCCAGCGCGGACGCCGACCCGGACCGCTCCGGCGGCGCCGACCCGACGATGAGGTCGAGTCCCAGCGCCCCCACCGGCGCCATGCCGAGGAAGGCGATGGTGACGCCCGTGACCAGCATGCCGAGGCCGTCGCCCGCCAGGACCAGGGCGAACCCGGCCGCCGACACGATCAGCCCCACCCCGACGACCAGGCCGGGCCGGAACGCGCCGGCGATGACCGGGGCGGCGAGGGAACCCCCCACCAGAGCCAGAGCGGGAACCGCCATCCACAGGCCGGCGACCAGCGGCGAGAGCCGTTCGACGAGCTGGAGGTGCTGGCTCACGAACAGATAGACCCCGCCCTGCACCACCATGGCGAGCGCCAGGATCAGCAGGGCCGCGCTGAACGAGCGGTTGGCGAACAGGCGCAGGTCCACCAACGGCTCCGCCAGCCGGCGCTGCCGTCGCACGAACGCCACGCAGAACACCAGGCCGACGACGAGCGCCGCGTACGCCGCCACCTGCCGCGGGTCGTCGGCCAGCTCCTTCAGGCCGTAGACGACCGGCAGGATCGCGGCCATCGACATCGCGACGCTGGCCGGATCGAGCCGGCCGGCGCCCTCCGCCGCGGTCTCCGGCAGCAGGGCCAGGCCGCCCACCACGACGAGGGCCATGATCGGCACCCCCATCAGGAAGACCGACCCCCACCAGAAGTTCTCCAGCAGGAACCCGCCGATCACCGGCCCGGCCGCCGCCCCGCCCATGAAGCAGGCGGTGAACACGCCGATGGCCATGGCACGCTGCCTGGCGTCGGCGAACAGCCCCGCCACCAGCGCGAGCGCAGACGGGCCCATCGCGGCGCCGGCCACGCCCAGCAGCACGCGGGCGGCGATCAGCATCGTGGTCGTGGTGGAGTAGGCGGCCACGACAGAGGCGGCGGCGAACGCGGTCGCGCCGATCAACAGCAGCCTTCGCCGGCCGATCCGGTCGCCGAGCGAGCCCATGGTGATCATGAATCCGGCGATCATGAACCCGTACACGTCGGTGATCCACAGCAGCTCGGTCGCGCTGGGGCTCAGGTCCGCGGCCAAATGAGGCAGCGCGAGCACCAGCACCGTGTTGTCCACGGCGAGCAGCAGCGTGGCCAGGGCGAGCACGGACAGTCCGAGCCACGCGCGCCCCCCGGCTCGGGTAGTGGTCGTCGTAGTCGTCATGTGATCAGCTTGGAGGGCGGACGTTCCGGTCCGATTCGGATCTGCTTAGGGTGAGTTCATGCGCTTCGCCGTACTCGGGCCGCTCGAGGTGACCGCCGACGACGGCCGCGCCGTACGCGTGCCCGAGCTCAAAGTGCGGGCGCTCCTGGCCTGCCTCCTCGCCCACAACGGGCACATCGTGCCGGCCGAGCGGCTGATCGAGAGCCTGTGGGGGCCGGAGCTGCCGGTCAATCCGCTGGGGGCGCTCCGCGCCAAGGTGTCGCAGCTGCGCCGGACGCTCGATGAGGCAGAGCCGGGAGCCAGGGAGCTGGTCGTCACCCGGACGCCCGGCTACCTGGTGGATGGCGACACCGACGCGCGCCGCTTCCAGGAGGCCGCCGACCGTGCCCGGGCCGCCGACGACCCTCGGGAGAGAGCCGCGCTGCTGGCCGAAGCCCTGTCGTGGTGGCGCGGTCCGGCCTTCTCCGACTTCGCCGAGCTCGCCGGGATCCCCGGCGAGTCGCTCGTGCGCCGGGCCGCGGCCCGGCTGGAGGAGCAGCGACTGGCCGCCCTCGAGGACTACGCCGACGTACGGCTGGCGCTGGGCCAGGACGCCTCGCAGGTCGGGGAGCTGGCCGAGCTGGCCGCGCAGCACCCGACGAGGGAACGCTTCCACGGCCTGCTCATGCGCGCCCTCTACCGATCCGGACGGCAGGCCGAGGCGCTCGAGGTCTACCGGGCCCTCCGCGACCGCATGCGTGACGAGCTGGGCCTCGACCCCGGCCCTGAACTGGTCGCGCTGCACCAGGCGATCCTGGAGCAGCGTCCCGACCTGCGCCGCCCGCCGAGCCCTCCGGCGCCCACGCCCGCCCGCCTCCCCGAGCCGCTCACCGACCTCGTGGGCAGGGACGAGGACCTGCCTGAGCTGGTCGCCCTGCCGCGGACAGCGCGGCTCGTGACGCTCACCGGCACGGCCGGCGTGGGCAAGAGCCGCCTCGCGCTGGAGGCCGCCCGCCGGCTGGCCGGCGACTTTCCCGACGGCGTGCACCTGGTGGAGCTGTCGTCCGTGCCCGCCGGGCCGGTGTCGGACGTGGCCGAGGCCGTCGCGGCGGCGCTCGGCCTGCGCGACGACGGCGGGGCAGGCGACCCGGAGGAGCGGATCGCCTCGGCCTTCGGCACGCGCAGGGCGCTGCTGGTCCTCGACAACTGCGAGCACGTCGTCGAGCCGGTGGCCAAGCTCGCCGAGCTGCTGCTGCGCGTCGGCCCCGAGCCCCGCGTCATCGCCACCAGCCGGGAGCCGCTCGGCGTCACCGGCGAGGTCGTGCGGGAGGTGCCGCCGCTGGACGCCGGCGCCGCGACCCGGCTGTTCGCCGTCCGCGCCGCTGACGCGCAGCCGGGCTTCGCGATGACGGCCGCGGACGCCGACGCCGTCGAGGTGATCTGCCGCCGCCTCGACGGCATCCCGCTGGCGCTGGAGCTGGCCGCGGCCCGGGTACGTTCGCTGGGCGTGCGCGCCCTGGCCGAGCGGCTCGACGACCGCTTCCGCCTGCTGTCGGCCGGGCGGCGGGCCGGCCCCGCGCACCAGCGGACCCTCAGGGCGGCGATCGACTGGAGCTGGGAGCTGCTGACCGAGCCGGAACGTGTCGTGCTCCGCCGCCTGGCCGTCCAGGTGGGCGGCTGCACGCTGGAAGCCGCCGAACGGGTCTGCGTCGTGCCCCTGCCCATCCCGGGTGGTCCGCCGGACGACGCCGACGGGCAGGCTGCCGCCACCGCAGCGGACATCGAGCCGGCCGCCGAGACGCAGGCTGCCGCCACCGGGGCGGACATCGAGCCGGCCGACGTGGCCGACCTGCTGGCGCGCCTGGTGGATCGGTCCCTGGTCGTGCGGTCGGGCGACAGGTACCGGCTCCTGGAGTCCGTGGCGGCCTACGGGCTGGAACGGCTGCGCGAGGCCGGCGAGCACGACCGCGTCCTGCGCTGGTACGCCACCTACTACACCCAGCTCGCCGAGTGCGCCGAGACTTACAAGAGCGGACCAGCCCGGCATCGCTGGTTCCGGCGGCTGGACGCCGAGACCGCCAACCTGCGTGGCGCGCTGCAGGCCGCCATGAGCCTGGGCGACGCGCGCCTGGCCGCGCGGCTCACCGGCTCACTCGGCTGGTACTGGGTGCAGGCCGGCCGGCTGGGCGAGGCGCGGCGCGCGGAGGACGCGGCACCGCTCGGTGGACGGCGCGCCGCGGCCTCGGTGACGGTCTAGGACCGCCGCCGCTCTTCTCACCCTCCGGTCGAGCGAGGCCGCGGCGGCGGGGCGGCACGGTCACGGTCTGCGGCGGCGGCCCGGCTCGGCATGCCCCCTCGGTGCCTGCAGATCCCACATCGCGTTGCGGGCTATGCGGGCGAGGAGGCGTTTGAGCGTTCTCACGTCCTCATCGCTCCAGTCGGCGAGGAGCGACTCGAGCCCTTGCTGGTTGTACTCCATGATGCGCTGTCCGATCTCCCGTCCGCGGGGAGTCAGGGCGAGCAGCACGCTGCGTTCGTCCGATGGTTCGCGAACCCGCACGATGAGGCCCGCGTCGTCGAGGCGATGAGCGATCTTGGTGAGATTCGCCCGTCCCGTCCCCAAAGCCAGCGCAAGGTCGCTGGGGCGCATCGCTCCCCGGTAGCTGAGCTGATTGACGACGAGGAACATCGGCACATCGTTCACGGGGAAGTCGACGGCGTCCATGAGAGCCAGCCGCACCGAATGACTGTCCGCCCAGTGGACGATCGAGGCGATCGAGACGCGCAGATCGAGAAGGTCCGGCGCGATGACGGGCGTCAGGTCGATGTCCTGATCGTCGAGCCCGTAGCGTGGCGCCCGCGCCATGATGTGCCTCCCTCGCGCCCCTTGAATGCGATCTCCGTCTCCCCGAACCCTACTGCCCGCTCGCTGGGGCGCGGGTGACGGGACCACGCCCCCGCCTGCGGTCTCCCGTGCCGCCGGCGTCATCCTCCTGTCGCTTCGCGCAGCAGCCGTACCGGGCCCAGCAGCCCGTGGTCGTGGACCTCCGTCTTCTGCGCCTGAGCGCCGCCGGCCAACTGCGCGACGACGTCAGGGACCGAGTCGTAGTAACCGCGGGCGAGCAGCCGGTTGTTCAGGGAACTCGACACCCGGACCGTCACCGTGTTCTCCCCCCGCCGCAGGTCGGAGGTGACGTCCACGCGCGGGCAGGAGGTGTCGAAGCCCTTGACCGCGCCCTCGTTGAGACGGACGGAGCCGAGACCGCCCGCCGTCGATCCGAGGTCGAGCACGTACCTCGCTCCGGCGGCGGGCGTCTCCTCCAGGGTGAACGTCGCCTCGTACTGGCCGACGCCGCTGACCTCGGGACCGACCTCGGGGAGGTCCTTCCACGGGCGGAGCGGACCGCGGCCGGCGTCGAGGCGGGCGATCGCGGTGATGGGCCGCACCTCCCGGGTCTCGTAGCCGAGCCCGCGATCCTCGCTGATCACCTCGAATCCGCCGGCGTCCCAGCTCTCGACCGCGATCGTCCACTCCGAGATCTCCTGGAGAACGTCCGGCGTGACGGGACCGGAGACCGCCGGCTCCCGTGCCGAACGGTCGATCGTGAGCAGGGCGGTCTCCCCCGGCGCCAGCGTCACGGTCACGATCGTGCGCCCCGCGTCGTACCGGACGCCGTGATGGGGGCGGATGTCGCCGGTCCAGGCCTCGATCCGGTGCGCGGTTCCGCTGCCGGGAAGGGCGACCTCGACCGTGGTCGGCTCGCCGGTCTCGTAGAGGAAGTGGTAGAGGTACAGGTGGAACAGCTCGCCATCCTCGCGCAGGTGGCTGAGCACGCTGGGGTCGCCTGTGGTGAACTCGGCGCGTCCGGCGACGCCGAGGGTGCGCAGCGCCCCGACGGTGCCGGACGGGTCGTCCACCTCGGCGACGGTCGGCAGGGCGCGAAGCCGCGCCATCGTCTGGGCGAGTTCCTCGTCGCGGCCGTCGAGTCCCGGGGTGCGGGCGGCGGCATGGGAGTGGATGGTGTACTGCCCGGTCATGAGCCACTTGAGCTCGGTGGCCCCGTTGACGATGAGCAGCTTCAGTCCTTGCCGCGCCCACTCCAGGAGCTTGGCCGCCACGTCCGGATCCAGCGTCTCCTGGTAGACGATGAGCGCCTGGTAGCCCGGGCCGTGCGGCTGCACGAGCCCGTCCGTGAACGACACCTCCTCCCGCAGGAGCAGTGACCCGTCGAAGAACTCATACGTCCAGCCGGTGTCCTGCATGCCCAGGTCCTGCCACCAGTGGTTCTGACGATCGCGCATCCACATGCGCCCGTAGGCGTCCTCGTCCCGAACCCGCCGCCCGTCCCGGTCGAGGAAGAACAGCCCCGAGGTGTTGTCGGTGAAGTGGTCGGTACGGAGGATCCCCACGTCGATCCGCGGCCTGCCCTGCCGCAGGACGCACTGATAACGGCCGATCGCCCTGTTCCACAGCGGGTAGAACTCCGCCGCGGGCTGACGTGTGTCGAACCGCTCGGAGAACATCGGCCGCATGCCCTCGTGCCCGGGCCACCGGGTGACGCCCTCCGCGCCCGCGGTGCTCGCCCAGCCGTGCAGCACGGTCCTGGTGCTCCCCGCCGCCAGCTGGGTGGCGATGATCTGGTCGTAGAAGCGGTGGTCGAGGATGTGGTTGCGGGTGGTCGCGCCGGTCTCGGACGAGTACTGCTTGCCGAACAGGTGAGCCGGTCCGGCCATCAGGCGGTAGGCGTCGATCTGCGCGCCGAACTCCAGCGACTCGGTCTCGATGCCGTCGACCTCCGGCCCCGGTCGCGTGAGCTCGAACGGCAGCCCGTAGCTGATCTCGGCGCGGAGCGTGATCCCGTTGTCGTGCAGGAACGCGGCGAACGGGCGCAGCATGTTCTCGATGTAGAGGTCGGTGAGGGTGCGTACGTAGTCGAAGCGCACCTTCTCGACGGTGACGCGGTGTTCCTCGCGCGCGTCGTTGTGGTACGCCGTACTGACCGCCATGAAGGGGGCGGACCGGGTCAGGAAGGGCAGCCAGCGGGTGATGTCGTAGCCGCGGCGGGCGCGGAACTCCTGGGCGAGGGTGCGTCCCCAGAACATGCCGCCTGCGCCGTAGGTCGACAGCTCAAGGGAGTCCATGTACATCTGCACCCGCGGGTTGCGCGCGATCTGCTTGCGCAGCTCCGGCGTGAGCACGACGGAGTCCCAGTAGTCGATGACCGCGTCGACTCCGTCCCGGTCCAGGTAGTTGACGGTGTAGTTGACCGAGGCCGACGGCGAGGCGGTCTGTCCGGTGCCGTGCGTCCAGAAGACGAACAGCCGCCACTCGCCCTCGGCGGGCGCGGTCCACTCAAGAGTCTCGCCGCGCACCCGATCGGAGAGGTCGACGACGGAGTCGACGTCGAGGATCGTGCCCGTCGCGGTGGTCTCGAGCACGCGAGCGGCCACGACGGCCACCAGGTGCTGCTCGGCGACCTTGCCGCGGTGGCCGGGAAGCATGGTCGACTGCGGCTCTGCGTCGAGGTCGACGCGTGGCAGCGCCCCGCTGCGGGAGCCCGACGGGGCGAGGTCCTCGAACACCACGTCGAGCTCCTGAGACGCGGCCGGGTGATCGGGGGTGATCGTCGGGAGGTTCGCGTTCGACCAGTTCGTGCCGGAGGTGAAGCTCACCGACATGTTCCGCTTGGTCGTCTCCTCGACGACCACCTGGGAGTCGTGCACCCACTCCTCCGCCCCCCAGCCGTAGCGGGAGTGGTCGATGCCGTCCTCGTCCATCGCGAGGAACTCCATCCCGCCGAAGCCCAGCCGGTGCGCGGCGTGGATCTCGCGGATCAGCGTCTCGTCGGTGTGGAGACCTTCCGCCAACCACCACCGGAGCTCGGGCCGGAACTCGATTGACGGGTCGGCGATCAAACGGGCGAGGTCGTCGAGTGACACGCGTCCTCCTTGAACGGTGCGAGATGGACCGACACTAGGCCGCGCCGGGAGGCCAAGGCAATGTCCTGAGGAAACTAAAAATTTTCTGCAGGACACTTGTTTGCGACCACACCGCCCAGTACGGTGTGCGCAACTTCCCAGGTCGCAGCCGTACACCATCCGCCGATCGACCGCGCAACGTACGCGAATTCCTGGGCGAGCGCGTCGCCACAGCCCATCCCCCACGCACGAAGACCAGCCGACGTCGGCTTCTCGATTAAAACGATTTATCTTGCTGCCGGTTCCCCTGCCCTCTTCCGAAGGAGAACATCGATGCCTCGTGTACCGTCCGCGGTCAAAGCGCCGAACCCATGGTGGGTGGGCGTCGTCTCAGGAATGGCGTCCTACATCGACGCCGCCGCGATCGTCAGCTCGGGAACGGCCCTCGTTCTGTACCAGCAGACGATCGGGATCACGCCGACCGAGATCGGCATCCTGTCGGCGGCTCTGACCTTCTGCATCGCGATCGGCGCTCTGGCCGGCGGGCGGCTCGGTGACACGTTCGGACGGCGCGCGGTGTTCATCGTCACCATGGCGATGATCGTTGCGGGCGCCGGCCTGCTCGTCTTCTCCAGCGGCCTCATCGGGCTCCTCGCCGGAACGATGCTCGTCGGGCTCGGCAGTGGAGCGGATCTGCCCGTGTCCCTGGCGACGATCTCCGAGGCCGCGACGGACGAGAACCGGGGCAAGCTCATCAGCTTCTCGCAGATCCTCTGGTTCGTCGGCATCCTCGCGACGGTCGTGCTCGCGACGTTCACGGGAAGCATGGGGCACCTCGGCGGTCAGATCCTGTTCGGGCACGTCGGCGCCGTGGCGCTCATCGTGCTGCTCCTGAGGTTCACGATTCCCGAGTCGAGCTCGTGGACCGCCGCCCATCGGGAACGCGAGTCCGGAACGCACACGGTGCGCGCCGAGCGTCACGGCATCAGGGACGTGCTGACCGAGAAGCTCTATCTCGTACCGTTCCTCGCCCTGCTCGGCTTCTACTCCTTGACCAATCTCGGCGCGAACACGGTAGGCCAGTTCAGCGCCTACGTGGCCGTCAACGTGGTCGGGCTGACGGTTCAGACCGCGTCGCTCATCGGCCTCGTCGGCGTCCCCCTCGGCATGCTCTTCGCCTTCTGGTTCATGCGCATCTCGGACGGACGCCGCCGCATGACCTACTACGCCGTCGGCGCCTTCTTCCTGGTGGCGTCCTACGCCGTCCCCGCGATCCTCGGCTTCTCGCTGACCACGATCATCATCGGGATGGTCTGCGGCGCGATCGGAGGAGCGTGGGCGTTCGAAGCGATCATGAAGATCTGGGCCCAGGAGTCGTTCCCGACCCTGCTCCGCTCGTCCGCACAGGGTGCCGTCATCGCCTTTGCGCGCGTCGTCGCCGCCAGCGTGGCCCTCGTCACGCCCGCACTGCTCAACACGCCTCAACTCATGTACGGCGTCCTCACCGTCCTGGTCGCGATCGGCCTCCTCGTCGGCTGGCTCGCGTTCCGGAAGTCGCACTTCAACGCCTTCCACCTCGAGGACAAAGACCTCGCCGAGGCCCAGCAGGAGCTGCGCGCCGCGGGCGTCCGCACGGAAGCCCCCGCCGCCGACGCCTGACGCGCCGCCCGCGCACGACCCTCACGGGCCCGTGAACCCGATCACACTCTTCTAGCCAAATTACCCAAACTATGGTTAGCCTTTCCTAACTGTTGACCTGCGAGGCTTCACCCCCAAAAGAGAACGGAAGCTCCACCATGCGCGCATGGCGTCCGGTCCTGGCACTCGCCACCCTGAGCGTTGTGCTCGCCGGCTGCGGCTCCACCACCACCGGCACCCCCGGCACCACCACCGCCGCCGCCTCCGCCGCGCCGTCCGGCCCGTGGTCGTTCACCGACGGCTCAGGCAAGGTCGTCAAAGCGGACAAAACCCCGACGCGGATCATCGCACACGCCGGCGAGGCCGCCGCGCTGATGTCCTTCGGCATCAAACCGGTCGGCATCTACGCCGACGAGTCGGTCAAAACCGACGCCAATCTCAAAGACCTCGACCTGACCGGCATCGAGATCCTCGGCCAGGAATGGGGCAAGATCGACGTGGAGAAGGCCGCGGCACTGCGCCCCGACCTCATCGTCGGCGACTGGTGGCCGGCCGAAAAGGCCCACAGCGGCTTCGAAGAAGGCGTCGACGAAAAGAGCAAGAAACTCGCCGAGCTGGCCCCGGTGGTGGGCGTCTCCCAGGGCAAGTCGATCGTCGACCTGGCCAAGGGGTACGAGGACCTCGCCAAGA
The DNA here is from genome assembly GCF_008065375.1 of Nonomuraea sp. SYSU D8015. Classification (GTDB taxonomy): domain Bacteria; phylum Actinomycetota; class Actinomycetes; order Streptosporangiales; family Streptosporangiaceae; genus Nonomuraea. Next base: position 95,611 of record NZ_VJYI01000007.1, on the reverse strand, counting down.
GCCTGGGCGCCGACGTCGACGCCCCGGAGATCGCAGCGAACAAGAAGCGCTTCGAGGCGGCGGTCGCCACGTTCAAGGAGGCGGTCGCGGGCAAGCCGGGCCTCACAGTGGGCGCAATGTCCCCCGCGGACGACAAGCTCTACTTCGCCAACCCCGAGTACGCGCCCGAACTGCTCGACTTCCAGCGCTGGGGCATGAAGGTGATCAATCCGGAGAAGCCGGACCCCGGCTTCCCGTACTGGGAGAACCTGAGCTGGGAGAACGCCGACAAGTACCAGCCCGACCTGATCCTCTTTGACGGCCGCAGCTACAAGCCCACCTCCAATGAAGAGTGGGGCAAGAAGCAGCCGACGTGGTTCAAGATCAAAGCGGCCAAGGCGGGGGCGGTCGTGGCGTGGCCGGCGTACTGGCTGCACACGTACGGAGACTTCGCCACCGAGCTGGAGAAGCTGACGGCGGCGGTGAAGTCCGCGGACCCGAACATCGGCGACTGACCCCGGCCAATGAGCAACTCGACACACGTCGCACGCAGAGTCTCGGTCCTCGGGCCGGGGCTCGCCGTGCTGTGCGTGTTACTGGCCCTGATCGCCTTTCTCAGCGTCACGCTGGGCTCGCGCTCGATCGGCCTGCCGGAGGTGCTGCGCGCCTTAGGCAGCATGGACACCGACGGGTCGATCAACAGCACGGTGACACTGGAGCTGCGCGTGCCCCGCACGCTGCTCGGCATCCTGGTGGGCGCCGCCCTCGGCGTCGCCGGCGCCATCCTGCAGGGCGTCACCCGCAACCCACTGGCCGACGCGGGGATCATGGGCATCAACTCCGGCGCGGCCGTCTTCGTCGTCTTCGCCATCACGGTGCTCGGCGTGCGCGGCGCGGCTGTCTACGTCTGGTTCGCCTTCGCCGGGGCGATCGCGGCGCTGGTGCTGGTGTACGCGATCGCCTCACTCGGCCGGGAGGGCGCCACCCCGATCAAGCTGGCCTTGGCCGGCGCGGCCGTCACCGCAGGCTTGGTCTCGGTGACCACCGGGATCGTGATGACCAATGTGGACGCGCTCAACGAGCTGCGGTTCTGGCAGGTGGGGTCGCTGGCCGGGCGGTACGCCCCGATCCTGACCGGAGTCGCGCCGTTCCTCATCCTCGGGCTGATCGCCTCGCTGGGGTTCGGGCGTGCGCTCAACGGGCTCGCACTCGGCGAGGACGTGGCCCGCGGTCTCGGCCAGCAGGTCACCCGTACCCGAGCGGCGGCGTTCGCCGTGGTCGCGGTGCTGGCGGGCGCCGCCACGGCCGCCTGCGGACCGATCGTCTTCGTCGGCCTGGTCGTGCCACACCTCGCGCGGATCATCTGCGGCCCGGACTACCGGTGGATCCTGCCGTACTCCATGCTGCTGGCTCCCATCGTGCTGCTGCTCGCCGACGTGCTCGGCCGGGTGGTGGCCGCCCCCGACGAGCTGCAGGTGGGTGTGGTCCTCGGGGTGCTCGGGGCACCGGCATTCGTCGGAATCGTCCGCTACGGCCGGCTGTCGGAGGTGTGACCGTGGCAGCGACCGCATCCACCGCGCCGCAGGCCGCGACAGCCGGAGCGTTCCGCACCACCCGGCGTCGCCGGGCAGCCCGTCTGCTCGCGGTGACGTGCTCGCTGGCTGTGGCCGTCAGCGCGCTGTTCGTGCTCACCATGATGGTGGGCAGTTTTCAGCTCAGCGCGGAGGAGGTCATCGCCTCTGTGCTGTACCTGCGCGACGACCCCAGCGTCGACTTCGTCGTCCGGGGGTTGCGGCTGCCCACCGCGGCCTCCGCGCTGGCCGTCGGTCTCGCCCTCGGCGCGGCCGGGACAATCTTCCAGCAGCTGCTGCGCAACCCCCTCGCGTCCCCCGATTTCGTCGGCATCAACACCGGCGCCGGGCTCGCCGCCGTCACCGGGATCGTGCTGCTGCAGGCCGGCGGGCTGGCCGTGAGTGCGCTCGCCCTCGGCGGGGCGGTCGTCGCCGCCCTGCTGATGTACGTGCTCGCCTGGCGCGACGGCGTCGCCGGCTACCGGTTCATCCTCATCGGCATCGGCGTCGCGCTTTTCTTCGACGGCCTCATCGGCTACATGCTGACCAAAGCCCAGCTGTCCGACGCCCGGCAGGCGATGCACTGGCTGACCGGCTCCGTCGGGCAGGCCGAAGCCGGCGAGCTACGGCTCCTCCTCGGAGCCCTGATACTCCTCCTGCCCACCGCGGTCCTCCTACAGCGGCAGCTGCGGGCACTCGAGCTCGGCGACGACACCGCTCGGGCGCTGGGCACCCGTACCGAGCTCAGCCGCGGCGGCCTCCTGGCCACGGCAGTGGTGCTGACGGCACTGGCCGTCGCCGTGGCCGGCCCCATCATCTTCGTCGCGCTCATCGCCGGACCGATCGCCAACCGGCTGCTCGGCCCCGCCACAGGTGGGATCATCCCGGCCGCGCTGGTCGGCGCGACACTGCTGCTCACCGCCGACCTCGTCGCCGTCCACCTGCTGCCGACGCCGCTGCCCACCGGCGTGGTCACCGGCGCGGTCGGCGCGCCCTACCTACTGTGGCTGCTGGCCACCACCAACCGGCAAGGAGCGGGCGGATGACCCGGCTACGCGCCGAGGGCCTGACCCTCGGATACGACGACGAGGCGATCGTGACCAACCTCGACGTCGACGTCCTCGACGGCAAGATCACCGCGATCGTGGGCGCCAACGCCTGCGGCAAGTCCACACTGCTGCGCGGCCTGGCCCGGCTGCTCAAGCCCCGCCACGGCGTCGTCTCCCTCGACGGCAAGGCACTGACCGAGATGAGCACCCACGAAGTGGCCAAGACACTCGGCCTGCTCCCGCAGACCCCGCTCGCACCCGACGGCATCACCGTCGCCGACCTGGTCGCCCGCGGCCGGTATCCGCATCAGGGATGGTTCCGCCGGTGGACCGAACGCGACGACGACGCCGTCGCCCGGGCCCTCGACGCCACCGGCACCGCCGACCTGGTCAACCGCCCGCTGCGGCAGCTGTCCGGCGGCCAGCGGCAACGCGTCTGGGTGGCGATGGCGATCGCCCAGGACACCGACCTGCTGCTCCTCGACGAGCCCACGACCTACCTGGACATCAACCACCAGGTGGAACTGCTGCGGCTGCTGCGGAAGCTGAACACGGAGTCCGGCAAGACCATCGTGGCCGTGCTGCACGACCTCAACCTCGCCTGCCGCTTCAGCGACCACGTCATCGCGATGGCCGAAGGCGCCATCGTCGCCGAGGGCGCCCCCACCGACGTGATCACCGCCGAGCTGGTCGAGAAGGTCTTCGGCCTGGCCTGCGTGGTGGTGCCCGACCCGGTCGCCGGCACACCCATGGTGGTGCCTACCTGATGGCGCTCTCTTAGATGTTCATGGGTCCACCGAACCGCTCGGTGTCGGCACGGGCATGAGCATCTCCGACACCCGCGTCGCCCCGGCCACCCTGCGCACAGCGACCGGACGCGAGGCCACCCGTTGGGTCGCGGCGCACTGCCGCGAAATGCCATGGCTGACGATCGCCACCGTCCTCACCACGGTGGCCGGGGCGGCCCTCCAGGTGCTGCCGGTGCTCCTGCTCGGCCGGGTGGTCGACGGGGTGATCGAGGGCGAACCGCGATCGATCCTGGTCACGGTCGGCGCGCTGATGGTCGCCGCCGCGGTTCTCGGCGCGGCCGCCACCGCGGCGTCGACGTACCTGATCGGACGGCTGGGCGCGAACATGCTGGCGCGGCTGCGGGAGGGCGCCGTCCGGGCGGTGCTGGGAATGCCGAGCGCGCGGATCGAGCAGGTCGGCCGGGGAGACGTGCTGTCGAGGGTCGGCGACGATGTCGCCGTGCTGTCCAAGGGCATCCGCATGGCGGTCCCCACGGTGTTCTCGGCGGGAGTGCTTGTCGTCATCGCCGTGGTCGGCATGTTCGGGCTGGACTGGCGGCTCGGCCTGGCCGGTGCCGGCGCGCTGCCCGCGTACGCGCTGGCCCTGCGCTGGTATCTCCCCCGGTCCGCTCCGCTCTACCGGAAGCAGCGGGCGGCCCAGGCCGACCGTGCGCAGGCGTTGATCAGTGGTCTGAACGGGATCGACACGGTCCGGGCGTACCGCCTCGAGGACGCCTTCCGCGAGAAGGTCACCAGTGAGTCGTGGCGGGTGCGCGATCTCGGCATCGAGGTGTTCCGGCTCTTCGGCCGGTTCGTCGGCAGAGAGAACCGCGCCGAGTTCATCGGGCTGGTCCTGATCATCGTGGTGGGGTACGTCCTGCTGGAGGCCGATGCCGCCACCCTGGGCGAGGTGTCGGCGGCCCCGCTGCTGTTCCACCGGCTGTTCAACCCACTGGGCATGATCATGTTCACCTTCGACGAGGCGCAGAAGTCGGGCGCGAGCCTGACCCGGCTGGTCGGGGTGATGGGCGAGGCCGCGGAGGACCGGCTGGTGGGCAGTGCCGCCGCCGTGTCCGCGGACGTCACGCCGTACCCGGTGACGGTGGAGGGACTCACGTTCAGCTACCCCGACTCCGAGGAGCCGGTCCTCCGGGACGTCGACCTGACGATCCCGGCCGGCGGTTCGCTCGCGCTGGTGGGCGCGACGGGCGCGGGCAAGACCACCCTGGCCGCGCTCATCGCGGGCATCGGCACCCCGCAGGCCGGATCGGTGCGCATCGGACCGGCCGACCTCGCGGACGTGGACGAGGCCGGGGCGCGGACCTTGGTGAGCATCCTGACGCAGGAGACGCACGTGTTCTCCGGCTCGCTCGCCGACGACCTGCGGCTGGCCGCGCCGGAGGCGACCGACGCCGAGCTGATGGACGCGTTGCGCACGGTCGGCGCCGACCGGTGGGTCGACGCCCTGCCCGACGGGCTGAACACCATGGTCGGCGAGGGCGGCGAGCGCCTGGACGTCACCAAGGACGCCCAGATCGCCTTGGCCCGGCTGGTGCTGAGCCGGTCGCCGGTGGTGGTGCTCGACGAGTCGACCGCGGAGGCGGGCAGCGAGGGCGCCGCCGAGCTGGAGCGGGCCGTGCTGGCCGCGTGCTCGGGCCGGACCACGTTGTTCGTGGCGCACCGGCTGACCCAGGCGATGGCGGCGGACCGGATCGCCGTGCTGGAGGCGGGACGCGTGGTGGAGCAGGGAACCCACGAGGAGTTGGTGGCTCTGGGCGGCCGGTATGCGCGGCTGTGGCAGGCCTGGCGGCAAGGCAGTCCTCGATGACGAAACCTGACCCGCGGCGACCCCGTCCGGGGTCCGGCATCCTGCGGACCGCGCTGCGCCGCAACATCGGCGCCATGACCTGGGGCACCGTCCTCATGGGCATGTACCAGGCGGGTGAGACCGCCTTCCCCATCGCGCTCGGCCTGATCGTCGAGCACACCATGCAGGACCGGAGCCTCGGCTCGCTCGCCCTGTCGATCGCCGCTCTGGCCGTGATCATCACGACCGTGTCGCTGTCGTGGCGGTTCGGGATGCGCATCCTGCAGAAGGCCAACACGACCGAGGCGCACCGCTGGCGGGTGCGGGTCGCGGCCTGCGGCCTCCAGCCGGTGGCCAGGGACGTCGACCTCAAATCAGGCGAGGTGCTGACCATCGCCACCGAGGACGCCGATCAGACCGCCGACATCATCGAGGTGGTGCCGCTGCTGATCAGTTCGCTGGTCGCGGTGCTGATCACGGCGGTGACGCTGGGCATGGCCAGCATCTGGCTCGGCCTGCTGGTGATCGTGGGAACCGTCGCGATCCTGTCGATCCTGAGCGTGATGTCCAAGCGGATCGGCGTCAGCACCCGCGAACAGCAGGCGCGGGTGGCGCGGGCGGGCGCGAAGGTCGCCGACCTGATCACGGGCCTGCGCCCGCTGCACGGCTTCGGCGGCAACCACGCGGCGTTCCTGTCCTACCGGAAGGTCAGCACGGAGGCGAAGAGCCAGGCGATCACCGTCGCCAGGGTGAACGGTGCGTACGCGGGCGCCGCGCTGGCCCTCAACGCGATCCTCGCCGCCGCCGTGACCCTGGCGGCGGGCTGGCTCGCGTTCCAGGGCCAGATCACCATCGGGCAGCTCGTCATGGCCGTGGGGCTGGCGCAGTTCATCATCGAACCGCTCAAGCTGTTCTCAGAGATGCCGAAGTACGTGATGATGGCGCGCGCGTCGGCCGAGCGGATGGCCCTGGTGCTGGCCGCGCCGCCGGTGATGACCCCGGGGCGGAAGCGCCCGTCCGCGTGCGGAGACCTCGAGGTCGACCGCGTCAGGTACGGGTCCCTGCGCAAGCTGACGTTCCAGGTGACCGCCGGCGAGTTCGTGGCGATCGCCGCCTACCAGCCGCGCGCGGCGGCCGACCTGGCGGCGGTCCTGGCCGTGAACGTCCCGCCCGGCGCGTATGAGGGTGTGGTGCGGGTCGGCGGGCAGGAGATCGCGGACCTGTCGATCGAGGCGGTCCGCGAGCACATGCTGGTGAACCCGTACGACGGGGAGATCTTCGCGGGCACCCTCCGCACGAACATCGACCCGTCCGGCACCAGCCGGATGGTCCCCGAGGCCGTCGCGGCGTCCATGCTGACCGACGTCGTCGCCCTCCACCGCGAAGGGCTCGACTACGGCGTCCGCGACCGCGGCGCGAACCTTTCCGGCGGGCAGCGCCAGCGGCTGTCCCTGGCCCGCGCCCTCGCCGCCGACAGCGACATCCTCGTCCTGCACGACCCGACGACGGCCGTGGACGCGGTCACCGAACAGCTCATCGCACGCAACGTCGCCGAGCTGCGCCGGGGCCGCACCACCATCGTGATCACCAGCAGCCCGGCCCTCCTGGACGCCGCCGACCGCGTCCTCGTCCTGGACGACGGCGTCATCACCGCGGAGGACACGCACCGGAACCTCCTCACCGCCGACGGGGACTATCGTCTGGCCGTGGCCCGCTGACCGGGGTGTAGAGGTCGTTGCGGGCATCGCTGCTCCGGCGATTCCGCAGGTCTCCCGGCGGCACCGGTCGGTGTGACTTCGGCGTCTTGCTGATGGGCCGCTCAGTGGGTGCGTCGCGTTGGTGCGAGCGAGACGGGCAGTTGTCATGGCTGACCGTCCGCTTGCGCTGCTGTTCGGTAGCGGAGCGCCGGACCGAGCGCTTGCTGGCCGACGAAGAGTGCGATCCCGGTGATCGCACACGCCGCTGCCAGGGCGGCTCGTCCGGCATGGTCGAGCAGTACGGTGCCGACCAGCGGACCGAACACGGCACCGACACTCCAGGTGGCGGAGGCGACGCCCATGTACCTGCCGCGCAGGTCTGCCGGTGCGAGGTCGGCGAAGGTGGCGCCGAACATGACGGCGATGCCGATCTGGCCAAGGGTCCAGACCAGGACCGATCCCGCATAGCCGGCACTACTCTCTACGAGGGCGGTCAAACTGACGCCGGCGCCGACCATGAGCATGGATACAGCCAGCACAGTACTGGGATCGCGACCAGCGAGCAGCCGTACCGCCAGTGGTTGGCCTACCACGATGAGGATCCCGTTCAGGGCCAGCACCGCGCCGTACGTTGCAGGGCCGTGACCATCTGCCGCCATGACCAGCGGTAGCGTCGCGAACGTCTGCAGGAACATGGTGAAGTAGGCGACGTAGAGCAACACCATGGCGATCATCGGTCGGTCGCGCAGGAGCACCGGCAACAGCGCTCGGCGGGGCTGTATCGGCGTCGGCGGCCGGGTCTCCGGAACCCGGCGCCAGACGATCAGCGCCGCGATGATCGAGGCCGTGGCATTGATCCAGAACAAGAGTCCATACCCATGCTGGGCCAGGACCCCAGCGGTGACCGTGGCGACGGAGAAGCCGAAGTTGGCCGCCCAGAACAGCAACCCGAAGGCCCGGACCCGCTGACTCGGATGGAGGTCGGCCACCACAGCCGACCCGACCGGACGGAACAGGTCCGCCATCAGCCCGACACCGAGTGCCGCCGCCCAGATCGCGGGGAGCGTATCGGCCGAGCCGAGCGCGACAAGCGTCACAGCGGTTCCCAAGAACCCCAGGAGCATGGTGTGGCGTCGGCCGATCCGGTCGCCCAGCCAGCCGCCGAGCATCTGGGATCCGATGCCTCCGGCTCCAACCGCCGCTACCACCGCACCCGCGGTCGTCGGTGCCAGTTGCTGCTCCTGGGTCAGATAGAGGACGAGGAACGACTGCGCGACTCCGCCGGCTCGACTCACGAAATGAGTCGCCGCCAGGGCCCAGACGAGGTTGGGCAGGTCGAGTCGCAGGCGGGATGGTCGGTTGCCGAGCGCTGCCGTGTCCGGAAGGGATGTGCTGGAGGTCGTCATGTCAACGACCCTAGAATCGCCGTGTACATCAAGAAAAGCGATTACATCCGATCGAGTCGATCGCTATTGGCTATGATATGGCGTTATGGCTGACGTTGAGCTGCGCCACCTGAGGACCATGGCCGCGATCGCCGAGGAAGGAACGTTCGGGCGAGCGGCGGGCCGGCTCGGCTACACCCAGTCGTCGGTGAGCCAGCAGATCGCCGCGCTGGAGAAGGCCGTCGGTGGCGCCGTCTTCGACCGGCCCGGAGGTCCTAGGCCGGTACGGATCACTCCCCTCGGCGAGGTGGTCTTGGCCCACGGGCGCGATCTGCTCACCAAGGCGGAGGCGCTGGCCGACGCCGTCGATCGCTTCAGGGCGGGTAACGGCCGGATCGACATCGGCACCTTCCAGGGCGCGACCAGGCTGATCCTGCCGGCCGTCGTGCACCGGCTGCTGGATGAGCATCCCGGCTGCGACATCAGGCTGTCCGAGGTGGAACCGGAGGATCCGCAGATCGGAGAGCTTGACCTGTTGTTCCACTACGGCCGGATCGAAGGCGACGTCGAACACGTCGAACTGCTCGACGAGCCATACCTCCTGGTGGCCGGCGCCGGAGCATTCCCCGATGGCCCAGTGCAGGTGAAGCTGCTCGACGATGTTCCCATGGTCGCCTGGCCTCCGACCTATCACCAGAAATGGCTGGAGCGGGCGCTCGCCCACGCCGGCGCGCGGCCACGGATCGTGTTTCGAACCACCGGCCACGAAACCATCGTGTCGATGGTGCGGGCGGGCATAGGCTCGGCGGTGCTGCCATGGCTCACCCTCCACGGATCCGATGCCTGGTCCGACGACCGGCTCAGCATCCACCGCCTGCGGCCATCGCCCGCCTCCACGTGGTACCTGTACTGGCCGGCCGGACGCACCCAATCGCCACTCGCGACCCGAGCCATCGACATCGCCGTCGAAGCCGCCAACGAGCTGGCCGACCAGATGTGACATGGTCGTGCAGGCTGGGGGAGCCGGCACCGGATGACATCACCATGACCTCGCGTTGCCGGGACCATCCGGCACAGCAACGCCGTCCTCCGCAGCTTACGACTCCGGGATCGAACGCGGTGAGGGCCCGCTGGTCAACCCCGTGCCCCAGGACGCTGCGGCGGACAGCGGGCGGCGTCGAAGACGAGCGAGCAGGATGTCCGGATCACCCGGTTGCCGTTGACGGGCCTCGATCAGCCGGATGACCAGGTCGCGGACCTGGACGCGGAGGCCCCGGCGTGCTCGGGACGGCGAGCCAGATCAGGTCACGCCAGGTGGCTGGATCGGTGTGCCCGCCTTTGGCGGGCCTCGTGGCCCGCCGCCGCGCGGCATGGCGCGATATGTGGGGTATGTGGCGTTGACGCCATCGCCGGGCGTCAACGACGCTCAAGAAGTGAAGACCCCCAGACCACGTGTCGCCTTCGTCATCTTCGAGGGCTTCCAGTCGCTGGACCTCGTCGGCCCGTACGAGGTGTTCAGCCATCCGGGTGAATACCTGTGCCAGATCGTGGCGTCCGGAGCCGGGCCGGTGCGGTCTGAGAGTGGCCTGTGCGTCCACGCTGGGCACGATGTCGACGACCTTGATCCGCGCGGCATCGACACGCTGATCGTTGTGGGTGGCAACGGTGTGAACAGGGCCCGGCAGGACAGCGCTCTGATCCGGTGGATCGCCGCCGCCGGGGCATCCGCGCGGCGCGTGGCCTCTGTCTGCAGTGGCGTGTTCCTGCTCGCCGCGGCCGGCCTGCTGGACGGCCGCCGGGTCACCACGCACTGGCGCAGGGAAGATCAGCTCGTCCGGGAGCATCCCGAGGTGACCGTGGACTGCGATCCGATCTTCATCCGGGACGGTCACGTGTGGACCTCAGCGGGGGTAACCGCGGGGATGGATCTCGCGCTCGCGCTGGTCGAGGACGATCTCGGGCGGCACATCGCACATGACGTGGCCCGCGAGATGGTGCTGTTCCTGCGCCGCCCGGGCAGCCAGTCGCAGTTCAGCGTGCCGTTGTGGTCCACGCAGCCGTCCAGCGACCGGATGCGTGTGGTGGTGGAGGCGATCCATGCGGATCCGGGCGCTCGGCACGGCCTGCTGGAGCTGGCGGAGCGTGCCGGGTTGAGCCCGCGTCACCTGCAGCGGCGGTTCACCGCTGAACTCGGTGTGCCGCCCGCTACGTCGATTCCGGCGGAGACGCCCTGACTGGTGACGAGGTTGCCGTCGACGACTTCCACGTCACGCTCGACGAGTCGGTGGCCCCGGTCGAGTACAACTACCGCGACAAGGCCGAGCTGTCGGCCACGGGCGACGACGCCACCGGCGAAGGCCCCGGCGTCAGTGTCTTCCTCCGCGACGGCACAGACGTCTTCCACACCTATTCCACCTACGCCCGGGGTACCGACCTGCTCAACGGCACGTTCAACTACCTCGACCTGACGCCGCTAGGCCGCCAAGAGCCCTGGGAGGAGCCGCCCGGACGCAGTTGGCTGCCGGCCAGCGGATGGTGGTGGCGACGGCACGACGAGTACGGACAAGAGCCGGCCAGTACGTCGAGCAGTGCGACATGAGCACCTTCGTGTTGATCCACGGCGGGGGAGACGTCGGCTGGTCCTGGCACCTGGTGGAGGCCGAGCTACGAGCGCGTGGGCACGACGTGGTGGCTCCCGACCTTCCGGGTGATGACGAGTCGAAGACCCTGGCGGACTACGCCGACGCCGTGGTCGAGGCCGTCGGTGACAAGCAGGACCTGGTCGTCGTGGGTCACTCGTTCGGTGCGTTCACCGCCCCGTTGGTCGCCGATCGGCTGCCCGTCGATGTGCTGGTCCTGGTGGCCGGCATGATCCCGCTGCCGGGTGAGTCGCCGGATGAGTGGTGGGCCAACACCGGCTACCAGAGCGCGGTGGAGGAGCAGGCCAAGCGGGATGGCGGTTTGACCGGCAGCGCGGATCCATTCGTGAGCTTCTACCACGATGTACCCCGGGAGCTGGCCGAGGAGGCGCTGAGCAAGGAGCGTGACCATCCGTCCACGGCCGCATCGGCCGCTCCGTGGCCGTTGGATGCGTGGCCGAATGTGCCGACGAGGTTCGTGCTCTGCAGCGAGGACCGCTTCTTCCCACCCGACTTCTTTCGCCGGCTGGTGCTCGACCGCCTGGGTATCGTCCCCGACGAGATCGCGGGCGGCCACTGCGTCGCGCTCAGCCGCCCCAAAGAGGTGGCGGACCTGTTGGCGGGCTACGCGGCTACCGCGTTCGCCACGGGGATCGGGCAGGCAAAAGACGGGCTTGTATGACATCGCCGTCGCCCTCTCGCCCAGCGCCGATCCGACGCCCTACGCCAAGGCGGGCGCCATCTGGTGACCGGCGGACCTCCCGCCGGAAACAGCGTCGCTGGTCCAGATGCGACCCGGACACCGCGGGCGCCTTCGACAACGTGCTCCACCTCCTCGGATACGAGGACCTGCCTGCCAACCTCGACAACGCGACGGCCGTGCCGGCACGCACACGGCTCAGACCCTGAGGAACGGGCTCAGCGTACGTTTTCGCTCCGCCGCACTCTGACCCCATCTCCAAACCGGTGGCGCTGCGAGCACGCCGACGAGTCAGTCCACCGACCTTCCGCCAAACCGAACGAAGAGAGTGGGCATGTCCACCGAACTTCCCGAGTCATACGACCCTCCCCCTGAAGGGCCCGCGCCGGCGCCAACGCGCCACACGTTCATCGCCACGACGATCGACGTCGGGGGCACCGCCGTAGCGCCGCCAGCGGTCGCGTCTCGCTGACCGTGAACGGCGAGCGGTGCACCGCCTCGATCGACAACCGGACCTCGCTGCTGGACCTGCTGCGCGAACAGTTCGGCCTGACCGGCACCAAGAAGGGCTGCAACGCCGGTGCCTGCGGGGCCTGCACCGTCCTGGTCGACGGGCGGCGGGTCAACTCCTGCCTGACGCTGGCAGGGCGCCTGGAGGGCGCCGAGGTCACCACCATCGAGGGGCTCGCCCCAGGTGGCGAGGACGGTGAACTGCATCCGCTGCAGCGGGCGTTCGTCGAGCAGGACGCCTTCCAGTGCGGGTTCTGCACGCCTGGGCAGATCATGTCCGGCATCGGCTGCATCGAGGAAGGGCACACCGGCTCCGCCGAGGAGATCCGCGAGTGGATGAGCGGCAACATCTGCCGCTGCGGCTGCTACGTGAAGATCGTGCGCGCGGTCGAGCAGACCGTCCACGGGAAATGAGGCCGGGCCCCCATGTATCCCTTCGACTTCGTCAAAGTCTCCGACACCCAAGGTGCACTCGCGGCCGGCCGGGGCGTTGGAGGTGGGGCGTTCGTTGCGGGTCAGGAGTTGCTGGCAGGTCTCGCCGCGTGCCGGGTCGCCGTTGACGTGCAGTCGGCCGGCGCTGACGACGACGTCGGCCGGGTCGGCGCCGTGCAGCGGTGATTTCTCGTCGGCGACGGCGAGTTCGATGGCTTGCTGCCGCAGCTTGTCGCAGCCGTCCCGGACGGCCGATCCGACGCTGGCCATGGTCCAGGAGCCGCCGTGCGGCGGGGCAGGTGGCATGAGGGAGTCGCCGAGGCGGAACGTCACGTTGCGCATCGTCAGGCCGAGGGCGTCGGCGGCGAGCTGGGTCTGGGAGGTGTAGGTGCCCGGGCCCATGTCGCCGGCCGCGGACTGGACCAGCGCGGTGCCGTCGGCGTCGAGCCTGACCGACGCCTGGGCGTCGTTGCGGGCGGTGTCGTAGACGCCGGCGGCCATGCCGGTGCCGATCAGCCAGTCGCCGTCTCGGGTGGAGCGCGGTTGGGGGTTGCGCCGGTGCCAGCCGAACTCCCGGGCGCCGACGGCGTAGCATTCGCGCAGCTTGCGGGTGGAGAACGGCAGCCCGCTGGACTCGTCGGCGTCGGGCTCGTTGCGCAGCCGCAGCTCGATGGGGTCGATGCCCAGGTGGTGGGCGAGCTCGTCCATCGCCGACTCGATGACGTAGGAGGCGGTGGTGTATCCGGGGCCGCGCATGTACAGCGGGGTGTTCACGTCCAGTGGCACCGTCCGGTATGCCTGGCGGACGTTGGGCATGCTGTACAGCATCTGCCCCGGGACGAGGACGGACTCCATGAACGTCTCGTAGCGCGACGTCTCGGCGCGCACGTCGTGAACCATCGCGGTCAGCCGCCCGCGCCGGTCGCTGCCCAGGCGTACCGCGTACTGGTAGGCGGGCCGAAAGCCCGTCCCGAAGTACAGCTGCCTGCGGGTCAGGGCGAGTTTGACCGGGCGCTTCGTCTCGCGGGCGGCGAGCGCCGCGATGACGACGTGCGGCCAGGTCCGCAGGGCGCTGCCGAAGCCGCCGCCGACGAACGGCGAGATGACGCGCACCGACTCCGGTGCCATACCGAACACCGTGGCGAGTTCCATCTGCGTGCCGAACACCCACTGGGTCTTGTCCCAGACGGTGAGCTTGTCGCCGTCCCAGCGGGCGATGGTGGCGTGCGGCTCCAGCGCGTTGTGCTGGTTGCGGGCGAGCCGGTAGGTCATCTCCATGCGTACGGCGGCCGAGTCCAGCGCCTGGTCCGCGTCGCCCCGTGCGTAGGTCTGGGGCTCGCCGGCCGGCGCGTCGGCCATGTCGGCCATGTCGGTCGTCGGCTGCTCGGCGTCGTAGGCCGCCGTCACCAGACTGGCGGCGTGCTGGGCGGCCTCCAGCGTGGTGGCGACCACGACGGCGACCGGCTGCCCGTGGAAGCGCACCTTGTCGTCCTGGAAGACGTGTAGTCGCTCGCCCGGCGGTTGAGTGGCAGTGGGTTGCGCTGGTAGGGCAGCGTGGGAGCGTTGAGGTGGCTGATCACCTTCAGGACGCCGGGCTGGGCGAGGGCGGCGCGGCTGTCGATGCCGGTGATGCGGCCTCGGCCGATGCTGCTGTCGACGACGACGGCGTGCACGGTTCCCTCGATGTCGTGGTCGACGGTGTGGTCGAGGGCGTACAGCGCCTTGCCGGTGACCTTCAGACGGCCGTCCACCCGGGAGAGCGGCGCCCCGACGGCTGCCTGCGGCTGCGGACTCACGGGGTACCTCCTACGATGCGCAGCTGGCGTTCGACGGTGCGTTTGAGGAGCTCGATCTTGAAGCGGTTGTGCGCCAGGGGGCGGGCTCCGTGCGCCGCTCGTTCCGCGGCCTGTGTCCACAGCGCTTGAGAGGAGCGTTCGCCGATGAGGTGCCGCTCTACCGCGGGCAGCTTCCACGGCACCGTGCCGACCCCTCCGGCGGCGACCTTCGCCTCGTGGATCACACCGCCGCGAACATGCAGGGCGACGGCTGCGGAGGTGAGAGGGAACTCATACGACTGCCGGTCGCGTACCTTGAGGTAGCCCGACTTCAGCGGACGCGGATGGGCGGGGATCTCCACCGACGTGATCAACTCGCCCTGCCGCAGGGACTGGTCACGGTTCGGGGTGCTGCCCGGCTTGAGGAGGAAGTCCGCGAAGGCGACGCCGCGCTCCCCGTCCGGGCCCAGCAGGTGCACCCTCGCCTCCAGCGCCGCGAAGGCCACGGCGACGTCGGAGGGGTGCGTGGCCACGCACTGGCGGGAGGTGCCCACGATCGCGTGGGTGCGGTTGAAGCCCTCCAACGCGGCGCACCCGGAGCCAGGCTCTCGCTTGTTGCAGGCGGCCGTCACGTCGCGGAAGTACGCGCACCGGGTGCGCTGCATGATGTTGCCGCCGATGGTGGCCATGTTGCGCAACTGGGCCGACGCGCTCAGTTCCAGCGCCTGGGAGACGACCGGGTAGAGGGTGCGCACCTTGGGGTGGGCGGCGGCCTCGGCCATCCGCACCAGCGCACCGATGCGCAGGCCCCCGCGCTCGGTGACGGTGACCTCGCGCAGCGGCAGCGCGCTGATGTCGACCAGCGTCTCAGGGCGTTCGACGGTCTCGCGCATCAGGTCGACCAGGGTGGTGCCGCCGGCGATGTACCGGCCGCGCACTCGGATCCTTCACCCGGCCCACAGGGCCGGAACGGTTCTCCCTGTACGCCTACGGCGCGACGTTCGCCGAGGTCGCCGTCGACGCCCGCCTCGGGCTCGTCCGAGTGCGGCGGATGCTCGGCGTCTACGACGCGGGCCGCATCATCAGCCCCAAACTCGCCGACAGCCAAGCCCTGGGCGGCATGGTCGGCGGTATCAGCCAGGCCCTGCTGGAGCACACGGTCACTGACCACCGCGACGGCCGCATCGTCAACGCCAACCTCGCCGACTACCTCGTCCCCGTCAACGCCGACGTCCCCGACCTGCGCGCGATCTACCTCGACGGCGACGACCGCGAGGCCGACCCCATCGGCGTCAAGGGCCTGGGAGAGCTCGTGCAGATCGGCGTGGCGCCCGCCATCGCCAACGCCGTCTTCCACGCCACCGGCCGCCGCGTCCGCGAACTGCCCATCACCGCCGAGGCCCTGCTCTGAGCACCCGCTCACACCCTCATCCCACCCCGTCGTCCCACGCCGTCTCACGGGGAGAGCCGGCCATGCTGAACATCGCAGACACGCTGCACACCTGGTGCCGCCAGGGCCGCCCCTTCGCCCTCGCCACCGTCGTCCACATCAGCGCAGCGCATCCCTGCCGCCCGGCACCGCACTCGCCATCAACACCGACGGCACAGCGGTCGGCAGCGTCTCCGGAGGCTGCGTGGAAGGAGCCTCGAAATCGAGACCGACACGTCCTGCTGCACCCCCAGCACTCAGCCGACCTGCGGCCCAGCGCATGTGCGGCACCGCCGCGATCGACAGCGGCGCGAGTAGACGCCCCGGTACCTTACCGGGCAACCAGTCAGTTGACCGGGCACCGATGACTTCCGGGCGCCATTGGTGTCTAAAGCACTGGAGACAGGCCACAGACGCCGCGGCCACGCGAGCGCTGCGGCCCGGGACAACGCACGTTCCTCTAGCAAGCACGGTCCCCAGACGACCCGAGACCACGGAGTTTGATCATGCGGAAGCTGATAGCGACAGTGTTCAACTACTCCCTCGACGGCCTTCTCGCCGACGAGGGCACCGAGTTCTGGAAGTTCTGCTTCGACCTGCCCGAAAACCGTCAGCCCGACGACCCGGCACACCTCGACTTTCTCCAGAGCGCCTACGCGCACATCATGGGCCGCACCGCCTACGAAGGCATCGCCGGGGCCATGACCACCTCCACCGACCACCCGTTCGCCGACATCCTGAACGCCGGGCGCAAGGTCGTCTTCTCCCGGACCCTGAAGACGGCCGACTGGGCCAACACCACTATCGCCGCTGGTGACACGGCAGAAGAGATCGACAAGCTCAGGCTGGGCGGCGACGGCCACATCGTGGTCTGGGGCGGCGTCAGCCTCTGGCGGTCGCTCATGCGGCTCGACCTGATCGACGAGCTCCGGCTGAGCATGTTCCCCTACGTTGCGGGCGAGGGCACCCGGCTGTTCGACGTCGTCCCCAAGTCCTACCAGCTCGACCTGGTCTCCAGCACCGCCTCCAGCAACGGGATCCTAGAACTGCAGTACCGGCGACACCGCTAACGCAGCGGCTTGACCGACAAACGCTGTTGCCACCCACCAGTCCGGAGGGGTCTTTTCACGCGGCTGATAGACCTCTCGACCATCCATCTGCGCGCCGAACGCGAGCAGCCTCCTCGCCTTACATGCCTGAACGACCCCCAGGCGGCTGACCAGCCAGTTCGCTTGACTACCTCAGATAACGGGCGCTGTACTGCGGCATGCTGGAGTCATGACTGAAGATCAGGTGGCCGCTGCTGTCCGTGCATTGATCAACCGGTACGACCCCGAAGGTCTTTTGGGCATGGGGTCTCCTGAAGACGAGTACGACCCCGAGGTGGGTGATCTCACCACCCTCGTGTGCGGTGAGGAAGAGATCACCGCCAACACTGTCGGTTCCGTCTGGAACCGATGGTTCAACGATGTCTCAGATTGGTGCACCCGGCAGCCTGAGCAGGTCAGCGAGATCGCGGACGCGCTGGAGAGACTTCGTGACCGACGACAGCGCTCGGATCTTCCCTAATAGCCGGTTGGCCTCAATGGTGCCGACGACGGCCACGGGTGGCTTGTGCGGTCGATGTTGACTCTCGTCTCGCCGATATCTGGTCACGGAGTGGAAGTAGCCGGCTCGGGTCGTCACCTGCCGGGACGGTGAGGGCGCCGACGACTTCACCGACGCCGAAGCAATCGCCGCCGACCGCGTCCTCGTCCTCGTCCTCGTCCTGGACGACGGCGTCATCACCGCGGAGGACACGCACCGGAAGCTCCTCACCGCCGACGGGGACTATCGTCTGGCCGTGGCCCGGTGTCCGCGGGCGATTCCGCACAACGCTGGTCGGGCAGAATCGACCGCATGAAATACGTGCTGCTCATCTGTGATGACGAGACGCACTCGCCGAGCAACGAGGAACTCGCGGCCGATCCGGTGCACCAGGCCTGGCTGGCGGATCTGGACCGGCGGGGCGGCAGGCTCGTCGGCGCGCGGTTGCGTCCCGTGGTGGACGCGACCACGGTCCGGGTCCGTGACGGTGAGACCTTGGTCTCGGACGGGCCGTTCGCTGAGACCAAGGACTTCGTCGGCGGCCTGGTGATCGTCGAGTGCGCGGACCTGGACGAGGCGATCGAGATCGCCGCGGGTCACCCGTACGCGCGCTGGGGCGGCATCGAGATCCGCCCCGTCTGGGAATGACCTCGCCGGACGACGGCCCGGACGACGGCGCCGACGACCGGGTCCGGGCGGCCGTCGACGCGGCGTTCCGGGACGAGTGGGGTCAGGTGGTCGCGACCCTGATCGGGTCGACGGGCGACTGGGACCTGGCCGAGGACTGCGCGCAGGAGGCCTTCGCCGCCGCACTGGCGACCTGGCCGCGAGACGGCGTGCCGCACCGCCCGGGCGCCTGGCTGACCACCACCGCCCGCCACCGCGCCATCGACCGGCTGCGCCGCGACGCCGCCGGTGCGGCCAAGCTGCGCCAGCTCGCCGTGCTGGCCGGCGACCCCGGCGAGTCGCCGGTCGAGGAGATCCCGGACGAGCGGCTGCGGCTGATCTTCACCTGTTGTCATCCGGCGCTGCCGTTCCCGGCCCGGGTCGCGCTCACCCTGCGTACGCTGGCCGGCCTGACCACCGCCGAGATCGCCCGAGCCTTCCTGACGGCCGAGCCCACGATGGCGCAGCGCCTGGTCCGGGCCAAGCGCAAGATCGCCGAGGCCGGCATCCCGTACCGCGTACCGCCTGCCGAGCTCCTCCCGCGACGGCTGGCCGGCGTCCTCGCGGTGCTCTACCTCATCTTCAACGAGGGCTACGACGAGGAGGACGCACGCCGGGGGCTGACGGCCGAGGCCATCCGGCTGGCCCGTGTCCTGGTCCGGCTGATGCCGCACGAGCCCGAGCCGCGCGGGCTGCTCGCGCTGATGCTGCTGCACGAGGCGCGGCGCCCGACGCGTACCGCCCACGGCGTGCTGGTCACCCTGGAGCACCAGGACCGGTCCCGGTGGAACCGGGCGCTGATCGCCGAGGGGGTGGCGATGCTCGACCAGGCGCTGGCGATGCGGCGTACCGGGCCCTACCAGGTGCAGGCCGCGATCGCCGCCTGCCACGCCACCGCGCCGGACGCGGCGAGGACGGACTGGCCGCAGATCGCGAGCCTGTACGCCGAGCTGGCCCGGCTGGCGCCGTCCCCGGTCGTGGACCTCAACCGCGCCGTGGCGGTCGCGATGGCCGACGGCATCCCGGCCGGCCTGGCCATGGTCGACCGGTTGACGGCGTCCGGCCGGCTCGAGGGCTACTACCTGCTGCCCGCGACCCGGGCCGATCTGCTGCGCCGGGCCGGTCGTCCAGGCGAGGCCAAAGCGGCGTACGAGGAGGCACTGAAGCTGGCACCGACCGAGACCGAGCGCCGCTACCTGATCAGCCGGCTCGAAGAACTTTGAGATTTTTCCAGCCGATGTCGATGTGGTCCGGCCGCCTTCGTCGGTGGGGCGAAAGTCCACCGGAGACGAAGGGAAACATCGTGAACACCGATACCGCCGCGCCGGCCCCCGAGATCACCGATCGAGCGCGCTACCAGGCCGAACTGGACGCTCTGCGGATCCGGGAGAAGGCGCACACCCGCGAAGGCGACGCGATCGCGGCTGCTCGCCGTCGGCTGCCGATGGTGGAGGTCGACGCCACCGCCAAGCTGATCGGCCCGGACGGGCCGGTCACGCTGCTCGACGTGTTCGAGGGCCGCCGGCAGCTGATCGCGTACTTCCACATGTGGCACACCGGCCACCCGGCCGCCGAGCAGTGCGAGGGCTGCACGTTCTTCAACAGCCAGGTCCGCGAGCTGTCCTACCTGCACGCGCGCGACGTCACCTATGCGACGTTGTGCCAGGGCCCGTACGAGGAGAGCGTCCGCTACCGCGACTTCATGGGCTGGGACGTGCCGTGGTACTCCGCGGCCGAGTCCATCGACGTGCTGATGGCGGGGCGCGGCCCGTTCATGCTGGCGTGCTACCTGCGGCAGGGCGACCGGGTCTTCGAGACCTACTGGACGACCGGCCGGGGCGTCGAGGCGATGGACCAGACCTACGCTCTGCTGGACAGGACCGTGTACGGGCGGCAGGAGCCGTGGGAGGACTCGCCCGACGGCTGGCCGCAGATCACCGGCGACTATTCCCGTACCAACGGACGTCCCACCGCCCAGTGGTCCCGTCTGGAGGCCGGACGCTCCGACGACCTCGCAAACGGACACTGACCGAACCAGCACGAAAGGCCGGCCGCCCTAGGGTGGCCGGCCCTCTTTCGAAACCGGGACCGTCGGTTGCGGCCTTGGGGTCGCGGTGACTACGGTCCTCACCGTGGCCGACGGTTCACCATGCCCAGCCGGATTGCCCGTCCTTCGGACACCCCTGCCACTGCTCACCCTGCGACCGCTCACCGTGGCCGACGCAGACGCCTACTACGACCTCATCGCGAGGAACCGTGAGCACCTGACCCGCAACGGGGACTACGAGGAGATCAAGACCGCCACGCGCGAATCCGTCACGACCTCCTTCACGAGCCCGTCCGACCGCAACATCAGATACGGCGTGTGGGAGAGCGATCGGCTCATCGGCAGAGCGGATCTCAACCCAGTGGATCCACCCCGGTACTCAATCGGTTACTGGCTCGACGAAGCAGCCACCGGCCAGGGCTACATGACGGTCGCCTGCAGTGCGTTGATCGATTTCGCACGCGCCGTCCTTGGCGCAACCGACGTGTTCGCCGGCGTGACGCATGGCAATTCCAGGAGTGTCGCCGTCCTTGAGCGCCTGGGGTTCAGCCCTGTCGCTGACTTCGAGCACCACACAAGGTTCCACCTCCCGCTGAGCCGCAGGACTACGCGCGGCGCCGCTCACGCGCCGTAGGCGGTGCGGGGCGGGAAGAGGGTGCGGACGGCGCGGACGACGGCGGGGGGCGGGCGGCGAGGGACGTGTCGGCGGCGGCGTGCTGGGCGAGGGCGGCGAGTTCGGGCTGGCCGATCCAGGCGCTGGCGAGCTGCGTGATCAGGGTCATCACGTCGACCGGATCCCAGGTGGGGTCGACGCGGCTTCGGCGCCCGCTACGCCGACCTGCCCGTCTGGATCTGACCATCACCGTGCGCTGCCGGCGATCACCGTCTCCGGCTGCCTCACAGGTGGGCCAGCAGCATGTCCAGCGGCCGCGGCACGCGATCGAGATCGAGTGCCGCGACGAGCAGGCCTGAGTAGCGGATCTTGCGGCCACTGCCTGATCCCATGAACCTGCGCAGCTGATCGTGAGTGGTGCTCCCGCGCCATGCGGGTTGCTTCTGGAGCGTGCGAAAAGAGCTGAGCTCGCCCTCGGCATCGACGACGCGCTCGACCGCGGCGGTGCCGAGGGCGCGGATCAGCTCGTCTTCCAGGTCAGCGACGCACACGAAGAATCCGAGCGCCTCCAGATCGCTCCGGCTGAGATCGGATCCAAGGCCGGCGCGCTCGAGACCCCTCCGGAAGTCGTCTTCCTCCCCGGCGTCGCACAGACCGGCCAGCCGGAGATTGCGACCGGGAGGGCCGTACCTGCCGACATACGTCCCGATGTTCGTGGCGCCGCCCATCGCCACGAGGGAGATGCCCTCGGCCGCCAAGTTCCGGCCACGGCGCTCGGCCAATGCTTCGACGGCCGACTTGTCGCTGGCTCCCTCGACCAGGACCAC
Source organism: Nonomuraea sp. SYSU D8015 (assembly GCF_008065375.1). Taxonomy (GTDB): domain Bacteria; phylum Actinomycetota; class Actinomycetes; order Streptosporangiales; family Streptosporangiaceae; genus Nonomuraea. The sequence goes on along the minus strand of NZ_VJYI01000007.1, from coordinate 74,110 downwards.
GGTTTGCGTGTCGCTCACGAGCCCAGCCTCGCACCGAACCTGGAGAGGTTCATTCTCTTTTACGCGTATATGGCTGACCATCGGGTTCGACACCGTCGAACCCGATCAGCAGGTGGCGCGGCCCACGCAGGACGGGGCTCGGCCGGTAGGGCGGCGGATCGGCGACGAGCCGGGGATTGCGCAGCCTCCGGACAAGTTCGCCCAGCACGATCTGGGCCTCGAGCCTGGCCAGCGGCGCGCCGAAACAGTAGTGGACGCCGCCGCCGAAACCCAGGTGCTCGTTGCGCGCGCGGAAGGGGTCGAAGCGGTCGGGATCGGCCACGTGGGCCGGGTCGCGGCTGCCCGCCGCCAGCGCCAGGACGATGGGCGATCCGGCCGGGATGGTGGTGCCCGCGATGTCGATGTCGTCGAGGGCGACCCGCGAGGACACGAGCTGTACGGGCGGCTCGTACCGCAGCAGCTCCTCGACCGCGGGGACGATGAGGCCGGGCTCCGCGCGGAGGCGTTCCATCCGGTCCGGGTGGCGCAGCAAGGTCAGCATGCCGTTGGCGATGAGGTTGATGGTGGTCTCGTGGCCGGCGATCAGCAGCAGCACGGCGGTGGAGACGACCTCCTGCGGCGTCATGCCGCCCTCGGGACCGCGATAAGTGACGAACCCGGACAGCATGTCCTCCCCTGGCTGCCCCCGGCGGGCCTCGGCGAGTTCGGCGAGGTAGCCTTCCAGCTTCAGTCCCACGGCCCGGCGTTCCCGCTCCCTCTCGGCCCGGTCCTCCTCCCCCGGTCCGAGCGTCTCGATGATCTGGTCGGCCCAGGCGTGGAACTGCGGTTCGTCCTCTTGAGGTACGCCGAGCAGCCGGCAGATCACCGCGACCGGCAGCGGGTAGGCGACCTCGTCGACGACGTCGGCCCGGCGCTCGCCCGCGATGCCGTCGATCAGCTCGGTGGTGAGGGCGAGAATCGCCGGGCGCAGCCCGTCGACGATGCGGGGCGAATGCGGCGGCCCGAAGTGGCGCATGGCCAGGCGGCGCAGCCGGTCGTGCTCGGGCGGGTCCAGCCCGATGAACGAGGGCGCGCCGTCCGGCGCCTCGGCCGTGGAGCCGAGGTTGCGACGGTCGGAGCTGACGCGCGGGTCGTGCAGCAGTTCGACGATCTCGCGGTACGTGCTGACGACATAGGTGCCGTCCTCCTGCCGCGCCACCGGGGTCTTGCGGAGCTCGGCGAAGAGCGGGTAGGGGTCCGCACGGCCCGAGGGGTCCAGGATCCGCTCGAAGACGCTGCGCGATGTCATGGCCTGCACTCCTTCTTCGGGGCTCTCCTGCGGGGGTGGTCAACTCTGCGGCGCGTGCAGCAGCGAGGCACGGCGTTCCGCCGGATCATGACCGGTCACCACGACGGTCGCCCCCGCAGTGGCGACCAGCCGCTCAGGGACGCGGGCGGGTACGGGCCCCACGCCCGCCCGCCGGTCGACGTGGCGGAACTCGGGCGGGAACGGCGCGGCCCGCTCGATCAGCCGCTGGTAGAACTCCAGCCACAGCCCCTGGTCGAAGGTGACCGCCGCGGTGACGCGGCCCCGGTACCCGTAGACGGCGACGAAGCGGCGCTCGGCCGTCGAGCCCTGGGTGATGACGACCTCGTCGGCGAAGGTCGGCACGCCGACCGACTTGATGTTGACCCCGAACTGGCTCGACCAGAACACCGGCACCGACAGGTGCGGCCAGCGGTGCGCCTGGTCGCTGACCATGTTGTGGGCGGCGATCTCGGCCTGGGCGACCGCGTTGCCCCAGTGCTCCAGCGTCATGAACTGGTACTGGTAGAGCGGATGCGGGAAACGCGCGATGTCGCCGGCAACGAAGACGTCGTCGGTGACCAGGCCGTTGGTGTCCACGGCGCGGCAGCCCGCGTCGCAGGCCACGCCCCACACGCCGGCGGCCAGCCCGGAGTCCCGCAGCCACTCGACGTTGCGGATGGAGCCGAGTGCGACGACGGCCACCTCGGCCTCCACTGTGCTGCCGTCCGACAGGCGGGCTCCGCGCAGCCGCCCGTCCGCGTCGCCTTCCAGGGCCGTGACCGTCGTGTCGCACCGCAGGTCGACGCCGTGCTCGCGGTGCATCTGCGCCGCCACGTCGCCGATCACGCCGCCCAGCGCGCTGACGAGCGGGGCCGGGCCGCGTTCGACGACCGTCACCTCCAGGTCGAGCTCGCGGCAGACGGAGGCGATCTCGGAGCCGGTGAATCCCGCGCCGAGGATGAGCACCCGGCGCGGGCGCGCCGCCAGCGCCTGCCGCAGCCGGGCGGCGTCCTCCAGGGTGCGCAGCGTGTGGACGCCCTCCAGCGCGGCCTCGGCCTCGTTGGGCCAGGGCCGGGCGCGGGTGCCCGTGGCCAGCAGGACCCGGTCGAAGCCGATCTCGCGGCCGTCGGCCAGCCGCACCCGCTTGCCGGCCACGTCCAGCGCCGTCGCCTGGGCCCCCCACAGCCACTCGGCGTCGACCTCGCGCAGGTGGGGCAGCATGGTGTGGTCGTGCGGCACCTGCCCGGTGAGGACCTGCTTGGACAGGGGAGGCCGGTCGTACGGCTCGTGGCTCTCGCCACCGATCACCGTCAGCGACCCGGTGAAGCCCTCCCGCCTCAGCACACCGGCGGCCCGCGCCCCGGCCAGCGAGGCCCCGACGATGACGATGCGGCCGTCGGTGTTCCTCCGGGCCGGCGGTGCGGGCTGCTCAGCGGCGTGCCACGTCGCCGTCCAGTCGAGATGGACGGCCTGGACCGGGCAGGCGGCGGCCGCCCGCAGCACCTGCTCGCGCCGCTCGTCGCCGGGCTCGAGATCGTACAGGAGCGCCTCTTGCCGCATGGTGAAGACGTCCGGCGCGAGGAAGGCGCACTGCCCGTATCCCTGGCAGCGCGTCAGGTCGACGACGACTTTCACCGGCCACTCCCCCGTCGAGCGAGCACGCGCGCCCGCTCGTCGGTCGCGGGCCTGGCCCGTGTGGGCCTACCCCGGCCGCCCTGCCCTGTAGCCGGCCGACAATGATCATTCCCTTGTCTTTGCAGATCAGAGGAACAGCTCGATGACGGGTACGGCGACGTCGGGGCGTTGCACGGGCAGGTCGAGGGTCAGGGCGTCCGGAGCCGGGGCCCCCATCGTCGTGAGGCCGGCCTTCTGGCCGGGGTCGATGACCCGCGTGCGGATCTCTGACGCGTCGTGCAGGAACTGGGCGTACTTCACCCGCCCGGCCAGTCCCGGCAGGTGGAGGTGGCCGAACGGCCAGGCGAACACGTGCAGGTAGAGCCGATCGCCACGCTGGGTGTAGCGGCAGTCGGGGGGCGCGGTGAAGGCGCTGGGCCCGCAGCCGTAGACGGAGCGGGAGTTCAGCCGCATCCAGGCGCCGATGTCACCGAGCGTCCGGCGCGCGCGGGGGTCGATCTGGCCGCGCCCGTCCGGGCCCACGTTGAGCAGCAGGCTGCCGCCCTTGGCGACGCTGTCGACCAGCATCCGTACGAGCAGGTCCGGGGACTTGTAGTCGAGGTTGTCCCGGTCGTACCCCCAGCTGCCGTTGAGGGTCTGGCACGCCTCCCACGGCACCTCGCGGCCGTCGACGGTCATCGGCCCGGCGGGCTGGTACTGCTCGGGCGTGACGAAGTCGCCGGGGATGCCGAGCCGGTCGTTCACGATGATCGACGGCTGGAGCTCCCTCACCGTCGCGAGCAGTTCGTCCGCGCGCCAGTCGTCGGCGCCCTTGCCGCCCCAGTCCCCGCCCTCCTTGTAGGAGAAGTCGAAGAACAGGTAGTCGATACGGCCGTACCCGGTGAGCAGTTCGCGCACCTGAGCGTGCAGGTAGTCGGCGTACTTGGAGATGTCGCGGCCCGCGGCGGCGCTTTTGTACGCCTCGTCGTCGCGCTGAGGGTGGAGGGAGTCGACGGGGAACTCCGGGTGGTGCCAGTCGATCAGCGAGTGGTAGAAACCGACCTTCAGCCCTTCGGCCCGGACGGCCTCCACCAGCGGCGCGATCAGATCCTTACCGCATGGGGTGCGCGTCGCCTTGTAGTCGGTGTACGCCGAGTCCCACAGGCAGAAGCCTTCGTGGTGCTTGGTCGTGACGACGACGTAGCGCATGCCGGCATCCTTGGCCAGCCGCGCCCATTCCGCCGGGTCGTACAGGTCGGGATCGAAGTGGTCGAAGTACCGCTGATAGTCCTCATCGGTCAGGCGCTCGCGGTTCTTCACCCATTCGTGCCGGGCGGCCAGAGAGTACAGGCCCCAGTGCACGAACATGCCGAACCGGGATTCTGAGAACCAGGCGTGGTGCTGCAACGAAGGTTCCTTCCAGGAAAGATTCGAGGATCACCGGCCGCCGAGACCGGTGGTCGCGATCCCGCGTACGAGATGTTTCTGCAGGATGATGAGCAGCGCCGCGGTGGGCGCCATGGAGATCATGGACGCGGCCATGACGAGGTTCCACTGGGTGCCCTGCTGCCCGAAGAAGAGCTGCAGGCCCAGCGGCACCGTGGCCTTCTCGTCCACCGAGTTGATGATGATCAGCGGCCACAGGAAGCTGTTCCAGTAGTTGATGAACGTGAAGACCGCCAGCACCGCGAGCGCGGGCCTGACCAGCGGCAGCATGATGCGGGTGAAGACGCGCACCGCTCCCGCGCCGTCGATGCGGGCGCTTTCGGCGATCTCTTCGGGGATGGTCAGGAAGAACTGGCGCAGCATGAACGTCCCGAAGGCGGTGAACGCCCAGGGGAAGATCAGCGCCTGGTAGGAGTCAACCCATCCGAACCAGCGCATCAGCATGAACATCGGCACGACCAGCACTTCCTGGGGGATCATCAGGGTGGACAGGAAGACCAGGAAGACGCCGTCGCGACCGCGCCAGCGCAGCCGCGAGAAGGCGTACGCCGACATGCTCGACGCCACGAGCACCACGATGGTGCCGCAGACGGCGACGGCGAGGCCGTTGATCACGAAGCGCCCGAACGGCAGGAACTCGAACGCCTCCCGGTAGTTCTCCCACCGGACCACCGACCCGATCAGGCTCGGCGGCGACCCGAACACCTCGTCCGCGCGCTTCAGCGACGTGGCCACCATGTACACCAGCGGCGACAGGAAGACGGCGGCCACCAGGTAGAGCGCGAGATGCGAGACGACCACCCTGATCCTGCGTGCCCACGGGTAGGCCGGAAGGGGGTGCACGTGGTCAGACATCATAGGTGACCCATCTGCGCTGGCCGGCGAACTGCACCGCGGTCACGCCCAGGATCAGCACGAACAGGATCCAGGCCGCGGCGGAGGCGAGTCCGAACTGGTAGACGGAGAACCCCTGGTTGTAGACGAACATCATGAGGGTCTCGGTGTCGATGCCAGGACCTCCGCCGGTCAGCAGGAACGGCTGGGTGAAGACCTGGAACGACGTGATGAGCGTCATGGTCGTGGCGAAGAACATCGACGGGGAGATCATCGGCAGCGTGATGCGGAAGAACTGCCGCCACGGCCCCGCCCCGTCGATCTGCGCCGCCTCCACGAGCTGCCGCGGGATGGCGTCCAGCGCGGCCGAGAACACCAGCATGTTGTACCCGAACCCCTGCCACACGCTCATCGCGACGACGGCGAACATGGCCCAGCCCTGCTCGCCGAGGAAGTTCGGCGCGTGCACGCCGGTGACGGCGTGGAGCGAGCCGTCGATGAGCCCGCCGGGCTGGTAGACCATCCGCCAGACGACCGCGTTGGCCACCATCGGCGTGACCACGGGCAGGAAGAACACCACCCGCAGCACTTTGCGGCCCTTCATGCGCGGTGAGATCCACACGGCCAGTCCCACCGACACGACGAGGTTGAGCGGCAGGTAGAGCACCACGAACAGCAACGTGTTGAACAGCGTCCGCCGGAACACGGGATCGGCGAACAGCGTCGCGAAGTTCCCCAGCCCGGTGAAGGCGCGCGCGCCCACCGCGGGCCAGCGGAAGAAGGCGATCACCAAGGACATCACGATCGGGAAGAGGGTGAACAGCGTCAACCCGATCAGGCTGGGCGCGGCGAACAGGGCGGCGACTCTTCCGTCGCCGCGCAGGCGGCGGGCACGCCGTTCGCGCGCGCCTGCCCCCCGTCGGGGTATGGCGTCGTCGTACACGTCACTCCTGTCGATGGCGGAGCCGGGCTCCAGGCCTTTCCCTACGCCGGCGCCTGCTGTTGCACCTGCTTGAGGACGTCCGCCGCCGTGGCCTGCCCGTTGAAGGCCGGCACGCCGTACTGGGCCAGCAGCTTGCTGACCTGATCCCAGTTGGCGGTCGCCCGGAACGGCTTCGCCGAGGCGTTGGCGGCGTCGATGACGTCCTTGGCGCCCTCGAAGGCGTTCTCGTACCACTTGCCCTGGACGGACTTGCGCGCCGGATAGGCGCGCCCGAGCGTGCCGAGCTGCCCCAGCACGTCGGCGCTGGTCATCACGCTGATCGCCTTGAACGCCTCGTCCGGGTACGGGCACGACTGGGAGATGCCGAAGCCGGACCCGGCCGAGTACGTCTTGGGCCCGTCCGGACCGGCGGGGATGGTGGCCAGGCCCACGTCGAACTTGGCCTGCTGCTTGAGCGACAGAACGGCCCAGGGCCCGTTCACCCACATCGCCGCGTTGCCGTTGAGGAACTGGGTGTCGGGGAAGTCGTTGTCCACGCCGGGCACCTTGGGCGCGACCCCCGCCTTGGCCGCCAGGTCCGCGAACCACTGGAATCCGGTCGTCATCGGCCCGGAGGTGAGGTCGAGCTTGCCGGATGCGTCCACCGGCTCCGCGCCTGTCCGCGACAGGATCATCGAGAACATGTTCAGGTCCGTCGGGTAGGCCACGAAGCCGTACTTGCCGCCGGTGGTCAGCTTCTTGGCCGCCGACTCGAAGTCCGCCATGCTCCAGCCGACCTTCGGCGCGGGCACACCGGCCGCCTCGAACATGTCCTTGTTGTAGGTGATGACCAGCGAGCCGAGATCGTACGGCAACGCGTACTGCTTGCCGCCCGAGGCGAGCCCAGCCATGATCGAGGAGTCGAAGTCGCCGGTGTCCAGGCCGTTCTTCTTGATCAGGTCGTCAAGTGGACGCATGCCGCTGACGTAGCCGCCCGTGCGCAGGCTCTGCATGGAGACGACGCACGGCGCGCTGCCGCCGGCCAGTCGGGTGCCGAGCTTGGTGAAGTAGTCCTCGAACGGCGAGGTCTCCAGCGTGACCTTGATGTTCGGGTATTTCTTGGTGACCGCGGCCGCCACGTTCTGCCAGGCGTCGCGGTCCTCCGTGCCGGACGCCCACATCGACCAGGTGAGCGTCACCGTGCCGTCGCCTGCCTTGCTTCCTCCTGACGATTCCTGGCCGTCGCCCCCGCAACCGGCCGTGAGTCCCCCCGCGATGACCACCGCTACCGCGGCCGCTAATGATCGCCGGCCGCCACGCATCCACCTGCCCATCGCAGCTCCAATAAGCTCGGGGCCGAGTTAATTATGGTGAAACATAAGCGTCGCGCTCTGTAGTGTCAATGAGATCGAAGTAGGAAATATCCGATGACTGCCCACCGAATCCACCTTCGTAGCGATCTGACCCGTGTCGAGATCCTGGCGCTTCTCGGCACCGCGGGCGCCCTGGACCGCCGCCAGATCGCGACCCGCCTCCGACTCGGCGACGCGACCGTGCACGAACACACCCGGCGCCTGCTGGCCTCCGGTTACCTGCGGACTCTCGCCCCGCAGGCCGGCGTGGTCGGGCGGCCCCGCATCCCGCTACAGGTGGTGCCGGAAGCCGCCGCGACCGTCGGCGTACGGGTCGCCACCGACCACCTCGTCACCGTCGTCGCGGGACTCGACGGCCGCATGATCTCATCCGATGTATCGCCGTTCGACTGTCACGCCGACCCCATCCCCCAGCTACTGGCGGTGATCAACCACCGGCTGGCCGACCCGGTCGTGGGCTCCAGGCTCAAGGCCGTGGGGGTGGCCACCCCGTCCTCCGTTGACCCGGCCACCGGTTTCATCCGGTTCTGTCCCCGCTTCGGCTGGACCGACCTTCCCCTCGGCGAACGGCTGCGTGCCGAGCTGGCGATTCCGGTGCTGGTCGACAACGACCTCAGGGCCAGCACCACCGCGGAGCTCCTCTACCGGACAGGGCTTGAGCACGACGACTTCCTGGTGCTCGGGATCGGCGACGGAGTCGGGCTCGGCGCGGTCCTGCACCGGCGGGTGCACCGCGGCCCGAGCGGGCTTTCGGGCGAGTTCGGCCACACGCCGGTGGCCGCCACCGGACCGCGCTGCGCCTGCGGCGCCCGGGGGTGCCTGGAGACGTTCACGAGCGACCACGGCATCCTGCGCGCCGCCCGCCGCAGAGGCCTCGCCGAGGCGGCCACCACCATCGAGGAGCTCCGCGCGCGGTGGGCCTCCCGCGAGCCGGGGCTGGCGGACCTCCTCGCCGAGATCGGCGCCATCCTCGGGCGGGCCGTCGCCGGTGTCGTCAACCTGCTCGGCACGCCCACGATCACGGTCATCGGCGAGAATCACGTCCTCTGGCCGGGCCTGGAACCGGGGTTCTCCGCCGCGATGCGGACCAGCCAGGTCACCGCCGCCCATCGCGTTCGAGTGATCGTCCGTCCTTGGAGCGACGCCCAGCACGCCCTCGGAGCCGCGAGCCTGGCCCTGGCCGCCCCGGAGACCCTGGCCTGACCACGGTGACCGGCGGCGTGATCAATAGGCTCCGAGGTTGAGCTCCCGCAGGACGGCCTGTCCCGCCGCGCGGTGCTCGGCTGCCGCGGCCGGGTCCGTCGCGTCGAGCACGGTCGCGATCCCCTCGTGAGCCAGGGCCTCGGCGTACCGGTTGCCGAGTTTCGGGGCCAGCTCCAGCGCCTGCCGGTGCAGCCGCAGGGCCTCTTCGGGCAGGCCCGCCAGCCGGCAGGTCTCGCCGTAGCCGTTGAGGAAGTGGATCTTCCAGTGCTCCTCGAAGAGCTCGTCCAGCAGCGCGAACGCCTGCCGATGGCTGGCCAGCGCCTCCTCGTAGCGGCCCATCTGCCGCAGGGCGACGCCCAGGCAGTTGAGGCACCAGGCCTCGTTGTGCTTGTGCCCGTCCTCGCGGGCCAGCGCCAGCGCCTCCTGCAGGTGCTCCGCCGCTTCGGCGGGTTCCTCATGGGCGATGGCCACGCCGAGGGTGATCCGGGCCGTCAGCGGGAGCGCCGACGCGGGGTCGGTGTGCGGGATGTCCAGCGCCTGCCGGGCCAGGCGCGCGGCCTCCTCGCGGTGTCCCAGCTGCAGCATCGCCCAGGCCTCGTACGCGGTCGCGTGGGCTGCGCCCATCGGGCAATCGGCCTGCGTGTACAGCTTGCCCGCCAGCCGGAAGAGCTCGAGCGGCTCCTCGACCCGCCCCTCGTCCCACCTCAGGTAGCCGCGGCGCATGGTCAGCTCGGCCTCGGCCCAGGTGTCGCCCGTCTGGGACACCAGCGGCGCCGCCGCCTCGTAGGCGGCGTCGGCCTCCGCCATCCGGCCCGCGTTGTACCGGGCGAAACCCAGGTCGCTGTGCGCCTCGGCCAGCTGTAGCGGATCGCCCAGGCGCTGCGCGGCGGCCAGGGACCGCTCGAAGAGGACGTTGAGGTGCGTGGTGCCGCAACGCCGTGCGAAGTAGGCCCGCATGAAGCGCGGCAGCTCGCACACATGGGCGTCGGCCCCGGTGGCGACCGCCACCTCGAAGGCGGCCATCAGGTTCGAGTATTCAGTGACGAACCACATGAGGGCCGCTTTTTTGTCGGTGAACCGCGGCAGCTCGGCGGGGGGCGGGCCCGCGGAGGCCACCCGGCTGCGCGACAGGAGCGGCATCGCGGCGTCGGCGGCGGCCGCCGCGTGCACGTAGTAGTCGAGCACCCGGCCCAGGGCCTGCTCCCGCTCCGCCGCCGAGTCCCGTTCCTCAGCGGCCCGGCGCGCGTGCTGGTGCACCAGGTCGTGCAGCCGGTAGCGGCCGGGCGCCGGCTGCTGGACGAGGTGCGCGTCGAGCAGGTCCTCCAGCATCGCGCGGGCGCTGCGCAGTGGCACGTCCGCCAGCGCCGCCGCCACGTACTCGTCGAAGGTGGAGCCGAGCAGCAGGCCGAGCAGGCGGAACAAGCGGCGCCGACCCCGGTCCAGCTGCCGCACGGACATGGCGAACGCGGTGTCGAACTCGTTCGCGCCCTCCCGCATCCGCTCGGCGAGGATGCCCACCGTCCAGCCCGGCCGGTGTCGCAGCCGGGCCGCGGTCAGCCGCAGGGCCAGCGGCAGGTTGCCGCACAGCCGCAGCACCTCGGCCGTGGACTCCGGGTCGCGGGCCAGCCGGCCGTCGGGGCCGCTGGGGTCGCCGCTGGCGCGGGCCAGCAGCTCCGCGCTCTCCTCGGGGGTCAGCACGTCCAGCGACACCGGGGGCACTTCGTCCAGGCCCAGCAGCCGGTTGCGGCTGGTGATCAGGGCGACGGAGGGGCCGGCGCCGGGCAGCAGCGGGCGGACCTGGTCGGCGTCGGCGGCGTTGTCGAGGACCACGACGGCCCGCCGGCTCGCCAGTTCGGAGCGCCAGCAGGCGGCCAGCGGCTCGATGCCGCCCTCCTGCGGGATCTTCTCGGAGGGGACGTCGAGCGCGGCGAGCAAGGTCCGCAGGGCGGGATCGGGATCGAGGGGCTGACGCCCGTCGGTGAAGCCGTGCAGGTCCAGATAGAGCTGGGCGTCCGGGTAGTCGGCGGCGAGCCGGTGTGCGGCGTGCACCGCCAGGCAGGTCTTGCCGACGCCGGCCATGCCGTCGATGGCGACCACCCGGCTGGTGACCACCGTGGCGAGCACGGCGGCGAGCTGAGCCTGGCGTCCGGTGAAATCGGGCACGTCACGCGGCAGATCGTTGCGCGGCGGGCGCGGGGCGCCGGCGGGCGGAGACGGCGGCTGAACCTGGCGGCTGGTCTTCGGGGGCGCCGGCAGCGGGTTCGAGGCGCGTTCCCACAATGGGCGCAGTGGGCGGGGGTCGCGCTTGACGAGGCGGCAGAGCGCGATCACCGCGGACCAGGGCGGCGCCGTCCGGCCGCTGAGGTAGCGCGACAGCGACGACGAGCTGAGACCCGTGTCCCGTGCGAGGGCCCGTACGCCGCGCCCGGACAGCTCCTGGAGCATGCGCAGCCGGGCGGCCAGTTCGTCCTGCGGGTCGGCCTTCGCCGTCCTTTGCTGCTGCACAACCATCGTCTCCCCGCCTCCCTGTCCCACCCCGGTGGAAACTTCCCGGGCCGGGTCGCCGCTGGTCGAGCCTGTTTCACGTGTCCCACGGTGTCCCACCGCCGTGGTCATGGTAAGCCCGCCCGGCTGAGATGGAGTCACGCCCCGGGGGGGGGAACGGGGCACCGACCCGGAAGAGGAGAACACCGACATGCAGCCTCGTATGCAGAACCCCGCCGTCGTCCTGTCCGGCGCGATGCAGCCCATCCAGCAGATCTTCAAGGCCGTGCACTCCGGTGGGGTGGACGAGCAGACGCTGGAGCTGGTGCATCTGCGGGTCAGCCAGATCAACGGCTGCAGCGCCTGCGTCGACGCCGGCGCCAAGACGGCCCGCAAGGCCGGCGTGAGCGACGAGAAGCTGGCCACGGTCGCCGCGTGGCGGGAGACCCCGTACTTCACCGAGGAGGAGCGGGCGGCGCTCACGCTGGCCGAGGCCGCGACGCGGCTGGCCGATCGTCCCGACGCGGTGAACGACGAGATCTGGGACGCGGCCGCCACCTACTTCGACGAGAAGCAGCTGGCCGCGATCGTCCTGATGATCGGCGTCACCAACCTGTTCAACCGGCTCAACGCCACGACCCGCCAGATGGCCGGCGCTTGGGGCTGACGGGCCCGCGCCCTCGCACGACAACGCATATCGAAAGGAAACCCAGTGACGGACACGAAGAAGGCCACCAGGACGTTCGACGGATTCTCGGACGAGGAACGAGCCGCGATGAAGGAGCACGCCCAGGAGCTGAAGACGGCCGCGCGCCGCGGCTCGCGCGCGGCCAAAGCCGACGGCGAGCGTGACGTGCTCGCGAAGATCGCCGAGATGGCGGAGGCGGATCGGGTCATCGCCGAGCGGGTCCATGCCATCATCAAGGCCAGCGCGCCGACCCTGTCGCCGAAACTCTGGTACGGGCAGCCCGCCTACGCCAAGGACGGCAAGATAGTCTGCTTCTTCCAACCGGCGGCGAAGTTCAAGACGAGGTACGCGACCCTCGGCTTCAACGACCCGGCGCAGCTCGACGACGGCACCATGTGGCCGACGGCCTTCGCGCTGACGGAGTTGACCGCCGCCGGCGAGGCGAGGATCGGCGAGCTCGTGAAGCGAGCGGTGGGTTGAGGCCGGAGGGCAGTGCCTGGGCCGGCACCGCCCGAGGCGGGTACCGTGCAGGCGGCCGGTGACGTTCGTGCGCCGGCCCACCGCCGAGCTGAAATATCGACCCGACTGTCGGCATAAGATCTTTTCATCTGGTATTTGCCCAATTGTCGGAAGGGCCTCCATGACCCACCCCCTCAGCCGGCGGTCCGCCCTGCTGGGCGCCGCGGCCGTGGCCGGCCTCGCCCTGTGGGACAGACCGGCCGAGGCGGTCGGCGCCGCCGCGTTCGACGCCGCGCGCGAGCGGTGGGTGAGCTTGCTGGCAGGAGGGCCGTACAACCCCGCCTACACCGACAGGACGCAGGCGGTCGAGGGCTCGGCCAACGCGGTGCTGCGCAAGCTGAAGCCCGACCCCGACCGCCCGAGCCTGTGGCCCGACCTGCCGCTCGGCGACCCCGGGACGGGCAACTTCAACCGCGCCTACAACCGCATGCGCACGCTGGCGCTGGGCTGGGCCACGCCGGGCACCGCCATGCACGGAGACAGGCAGGTCGCCGAGACCGCGGTCATGGCGCTGGACTTCCTGTACGAGCACGCCTACCACGAGGGGCTCGACCGGCAGGGCAGCAACTGGTACTGGTGGGAGATCGGCGTCCCCCGCTCGCTGACCGACACCTGCGCCCTGCTGTACGACGGCCTGCCCAAGGACCGCCTCAAGCGCTGGCTGCGCCCACTGCGCCGCTGGTGCCCCGACCCGGAGCGCCGCGTCAGCCACCCCGGCGTCGTCGAGACCGGCGCCAACCGCGCGGGCAAGGCCATGGCGGTGGCGATGCGCGGATTGCTCACCCACGACGCACGCCTGATCAAGCGGGCCAGGGACGCGGTCTCCGACCTGCTGCGGCCGACCGCGGGTCCTGGCGACGGCTTCTACCGTGACGGGTCGTTCATCCAGCACGACGTGTACCCCTACAACGGCAGCTACGGCGTGGACTACCTGGAGGGCGTGGCCAAGCTGATCGCCGTGCTCGCGAGTTCACCGTGGGAGATCGACGACATCGGGAACGTCTACGACCTCGTGGACCGCTCTTTCGTGCCGTTCATCTTCGACGGGCTCATGATGGACTGCGTACGCGGCCGGCAGATCTCGGTGCAGGGCCACCGCGACCACCACTCGGGGCAGAAGGCGGTCGAAGCCATCCTCACCCTGCTGGAGTCGGCGCCCAAGCGCCATGCCCGGCGTTGGCGGCCACTGGTGAAAGGCTGGCTCACCCGCAACCAGGCCATCCCCTACGACACGCTCGCACCGCTGGCGAGCATCGCGAAGGCCAAGGCCCTGCTGGAGGATGCGTCGGTGCCGGTCGGCCCGCGCACGACGGGCACGTACGTCTTCGCCGACATGGACCGGGTCGTGCACCGCCGTCCCACCTGGGCCTACGCGATCGCGATGAGCTCGGAGCGCATCGGCGCGGCCGAGGCCATGAACGCGGAGAACCTGCACGGCTGGTACACCGGTGACGGCATGACCTACCTCTACACCGGCGACCTCACCCACTGGAACGACGACCTGTGGCCGACGATCGACCCGTACCGGCTGCCGGGCACGACGGTCGACACCCGCAGGCGCGCCGATCTCCCGCACGGCAAGCGCCGCCTGCCGCCCACCTCGTGGGCGGGCGGCGTGGCACTCGACGGCGAGTACGGCGTGGCGGCCATGAAGCTGATCGCCGACGGCTCCTCGCTGCGGGCCAAGAAGGCGTGGTTCCTCCTCGATGAAGCGGTGGTCGCCCTCGGCACCGGCATCACCGCCTCCGATGGCCGCCGCATCGAGACCATCGTGGAGAACCGCAACACCCACGACGGGCATCCGCCACTGACCCGGGGCGACGGCTGGGTCCACCTGTCCGGTGCGGCCGGCTACGCGCTGCTCGACGGCGCCGAGGCGAAGGTGATCCGCGAGAAGCGCACCGGCCGCTGGCGGGACATCGACAAGGGCGCCACCACCGGTGGCGACAAGACCCCCGTCACCAGGCATTACACGACGATCCTCATCGACCACGGCGTCGATCCGCGCAAGGCGCGCTACGCCTATGCCGTGCTGCCCGAGGCCTCCATCGCGCAGACCGCCACTTACGGCCGGCGGATCAAGGTCCTCGCCAACTCCGGAACTGTGCAGGCCATTTCCTGCGACAACCTGCTCGCCGCCGTCTTCTGGCGCGCGGGGACCGTCGAGACCGCGGATGGACCGCTCTCCGCCGACGGCCCGTGCACGCTGCTGATCCGCCGCGACCGCAAGCAGGCACGGCTCGCCGTCTCCGACCCCTCCCGAACCGCCGACGAGGTGAAGATCAAGCTGCCCTGGCCGGTGAAATCGGTCAAGGAAGGCGACCGCAGCGTGCGCAAGGCCAAGCGCGCGGTCAAGGTGGAAGTCGGCGGCAGCCGCGGGCACGCCCACACCGCGGTGGTACGCCTCTGAACCGCCGCCGCCGCGCTCGAAACCCGGTGGCGGGAGCGGGGATCAAGGGATGATGATGCCATCGTGCAGACGGCACATCCCACCATCGCGCCGGTCGGCGAGATCGCCTGCGACGAGTCGGGCTGGGAGGGTGCCAACCTCGTGGCCGGGAGCTCGGACGTCATCGCGTACGCCAGTGTGCGGCTGAGCGTCGACGCGGCCACGGAGTGCCTGCGCGGGCTCAGCGGTCGCGCCGGGCACGTGAGGCGGGAGTACAAAGCGTCGCATGTGCTCCGCGCGGATCGACGCTCTGGGGTGAAGAGTCTGCTCGGCCCAGCCGGGCCCCTCTACGGCAATGCCTTCGTCCATCTCACCGAGAAGGCCTACTTCGTCGTCGGCAGACTCCTCGACCTCGTCCTCGGGCAGTCCGCGGACGCGGCCAGCGCCGGCATGGACGCCGATCGGCGGCTCACCGCACTGGCGACCACGCTCATCCGGGAGGGTCCCGAAGCGCTCGGCCATGATCGGTGGCAAGCCTTCCTGGCAGCGTCCAATGCCGTCCTGCGGACGTGGAAGCCCCGCAACGTGCGTGAGCCCGTGGACGCGTTCGTCGATCTGGTCGACACGCTCGCGGCACTCGACGGAGGCAGCCGCGTGCGCGCGATTCTCGACGAGCTCCGGCGGGAGAGATCGGTCGCCTACGCGGCGCGGGCCCGGCTCCTCGAGCACCACGTCCTGCAACCGGCCCTGGAACCCTTGATCCCTGCCCTCGCCAGGACCATTCTCCATTGGAGCGGGGGCGGGGGGATCGACGTGTCGATCGTGCACGACGAGCAGTCCGCCCTGACCGAGCGGCGCGTCCGCCGCCTCGAGCGGCAACTCCTGCCACCGGGCCGCCGCCTCCGTTTCAGGCAGGTGGACTCGCGTACGGATCCGCGGGTCCAGGTGGCCGATGTGCTGGCCGGGGTCGCGCGGCGGCTCGCGGCCGACGAACTCCGCGGCCGTGGTGATCCAGAGCTCGGTGAGTTGCTGCGCGCCTACATCGACCCGGCCTCACGTTGGTCCGACGAGCGGAGCTGGTCCCGCCTCGGCCCGACGCGCTGACCGGCCGTCCGCGAATTCAAGCTGTGCGGCTGCGAGACAAATGCCGGACATTAACCGGACATTCGGCCGGGAAGTCGGAACCAGGCGCTAGGCTGCCGCCCATTGCCGGGCCGCAGGCAGAAAAACCGCCGGCCCGGCCGGGTTCACATTCACTGAGAAATCGGTAAGGAAAATGTCGTCAATTTCACGGCACGGTATGCGACGCGCCTGCACAGTCGCTCTCACCACCACAATGCTCACAGGCTCTTTCTTCGTCGCCGGGAACACGGCCATGGCCCATGCGGCAGAGGCGTCGAGGAGCGCGACCGGCCCTGTGCAGAGCGCGATGTTGAGGTCGGGCCAGAAGCTGGCGCCCGGTCAGAACCTCGATTCGGCCAACGGCCGGTACAGGTTGCGGCTGCAATTGGACGGCAACCTGGTCCTGCTGGACAACGGAAAGCACATCTGGCACACCGGCACCGGCGGCAACCCCGGCGCCGCCGCCCACATGCAGCGCGACGGCAACCTCGTCGTCAGATCCGCCGACAACGAACCCCTCTGGCACACCGGCACCCAGGGCGCCGGCGTACACGTCCAGAACGACGGCAACCTGACCGTCCGCACCTCCGACGGCAAGGTCCTCTGGGCACGGCGGTAATAATCGAATGCGGAATTCGCGCACCGGGTGCGGCAGAGCGACCTGCCTCCGCCGTACCCGGTTCACCGCGCCACAGGAAATCCGCCAGAAAGCATTTCCGCTCGAACTCGCGGAGCCCACTCTCTTGAGGGCGAAATACCACGGAGATGAAGACGTCTTCGCGAGCTTCACCCCATTAGGGCTGTGCCGTATGAGCCCGCCGAAAGATAGTGATCGGGATGCCCTCGCCGACCGCCTTGGAGTCGGCCAGCTTCCACGTCGTCTTGTCCGGAGTCTCACCGAACAGTCGCCTGCCTGTGCCGAGGATGACCGGGAACGTCATCAGGCGGATCTCGTCGACGAGGCCGTGCGCGATCAGCTCCTGCACGAGCCGGATGCTGCCGGGCACCTGGAGGTCGCCGTCCACCTCCTGCTTCAGCGCGGTCACCTCCCCCGCGATCACACGGGTGTTGTTCCACTCCGGGTCGGTGAGAGTCCTGGAGACCACGTACTTGGGCATGCTGTTGTACTTGTCGGCCAAGGGCCCCTGGTAGTGGGGCCAGGCGCCGGCGAACGAGCGAGATGAACTCTGTGACGACGATCCTCCTCATCTCCGGTCTCCTCAGCTACCGGCGCGGACCTGGGCGAACTCCCGCAGCACGGGCGCGAGCACGTCGGAGGCGACGCTGTGCTGCTCGCCCGGCACCGGCCACAGGGTCGCCGTGGGCAGGAGGTCGGCCAGCGCCTGAGCCGCGGTGATCAGGAACGGCCAGGTGCCGTCGCCGTGCATGACCAGGACGGGTACGTCGATCGCGGCCCAGCGATCGCGGGGCAGGGGCGCGCCCGACATGGTGGTGCCCACGATCCGGCCGTCGTAGGCGATGGTGTGCGCCACCGCTTCCACGGGGCCCCACATCGGGCTCTGCCGTATCCCCTCGATGACCTCGGAAGGAAGGCCGACCGCGGCGCTCATGAACAGCTCCACCGCGTCGCCCGGGCGACCGGCGGCGACGGCCGCGTCGAGCCGCTCGACGTAGTCGGCCGGCAGCGGCGGGCGGCTGTCGTCGACGACGAACGGGGGCTCGAACAGCGCCAACCGGTTGATCGGCAGACCGGCCGCCGCGACGTCGAGAGCCAGGATCGCGCCGGAGGAGTAGGCGAACACCGTGGCCGGCGCGCCGGCGTCGGCGATCAGCGCGGCCACGTCCTCGATCTCACGCTCCACCGCGTACGGCTTGGTGTCCGTGCTGTCCCCGCGCCCCCGGCGGTCGTAGGCGTAGACCCGGAAGTCGTCGGCGAGCAGCTTCGCCACCTCGGCGTTGAGCGGGTTGACGGCGCGGTGAGCAGTGGCGCCGTCGATGATGATCAGCGGTTCCCCGTCACCCCACACGTCGTAGGCGATCGTGGTGCCGTCTTCGGACCGGACAGTGCCCATGGTCGTGCCTCTCGTCTCGCGCTTGTTGGGAACTAGACGGCACAGTACTCACAGCAGTACGGAACTGTCTAGTATGATTTCGCCTGAGATCGAGGAGGAATCGTGGATCGACACGTGGACACCGCCGGGCCCCGGCCCGGCGCGTTCGACAGCGACGCGACAGAAGGCCGCACCGCACGGAAACGGCGGGCGATCCTCGAGGCGGCCACCGAGGTGTTCCTGCGACACGGCTACCTGGGCGCCAGCATGGACGAGGTGGCAGCCCGGGCCGCGGTCTCCAAACAGACCGTCTACAAGCAGTTCCAGGACAAGGAGCACCTCTTCGCCGAGATCATCCTCGGCACCAACACGCGCGGGGTGGACGGGCTGATGCGGGCCTACGCCACCATCCTCGACGAGGCCACCGACGCTCAGAAGGCCATGCGCGCTCTCGCGCAGCAGTATCTCGACAGCTTCACCGAGCCCGAGTTCCTCCAGCTACGCCGCCTGGTGCTCGCCGAGGCCGACCGATTCCCCGACATTTCCGGGGCCTGGTTCAAGGGCGCCTTCCATCGGTCGCTGGTGCTGCTGGGCGAGGCGCTGGCGCGGATGGCCGACCGCGGCCTGCTGCGCGACCTGCCCGACCCCACTCTGGCCGCCTACCACTTCGCCGGGCTGGTCATGTACAAGCCGTTGAACCAGGCGATGTTCGCCGGCACCGCGGCACGGCCGGAGGCGGAGGAGCTCTCCTACCTCGCAGACCGGGCGGCAGAGGCCTTCCTGGCGATCTACGGCCCGTCCTGACCGCGCCCGCCCCGCCCGTCCGGCCGCGGCTGCTCGGGCTCGGGATGCGGGGGGCCGATGAGCTGCTCGCCGCGTGCGACCCTGCGGACGGCGTCGATGAGCCCGTCCGCGGGGCCGTCCTTGGTCAGGAACGCCGACGCACCGGCGGCCACCGCGTCGTCGAGGTTTCCCGGTCTGGCGAGGCCGGTCAGAATCAGGGTGCGGCACGCGGGCAGTCGGCGGCGCAGCTCGGCCGCGGCGGTCAGCCCGTCCACGTGGGGCAGGTCGATGTCGATCACCGCCACGTCGGGACGGTGACGGAGCGCGGCCGGCACGATCTGGTCGCCGGATGCCAGCTCGGCGACGACATCGAGATCGTCCTCCAGCCCGAGCAGAGCGACCAGCGTGTCACGCACGTCGTCCACGTCCTCGGCGACCAGGACTCTCGTCACCGGCTCCTCGCGTGGTGCGCCGTCGCGCTCAGCCGGTCCGCCGTCCAGGTCGCCGCGCGCCCTCGTGTTGCCCATGCTTCAGTCTTGGCCCACGGGAGGATCCTCTGCCAGTGCGGCCGACACGACCCCGGCATGCAAAAAGCATCGCCGAGGCCATGCACACTGCATGGCCATCAGGTGATGTCTTCCAGGGCGCCGGCACCTGCGGCTACAGCCAGCCGGCCTCTTCGGCGATGCGTGCGGCGTCGACCCGGTTGCGCGCGCCGAGCTTGGTGACCGCCGAGGCGAGGTAATTTCGCACGGTTCCGTACGACAGATGCATCTCAGCGGCGATCTCGGCCGCCGAGGCGCCGGTCGCGTGGCGCTTGAGCACCTCGGCCTCGCGGGCCGAGAGCGGGTTGCCTGCCGTCTCCAGCGCGGCCAGCGCCAGCTTGGCGTCGATCACGCGATCTCCGGCGGCCACTCGCCGGACCGCGTCGACCAGCTCCTGTGACGGCGCGTCCTTGACGATGAACCCGGACACGTGCGCGGCCAGCGCCCGGCGCAGGGTTCCCGGCCGGCCCAGGCCGGTCAAGATCAGGGTCCGGCACTCCGGCAGTCGCCGGTGCAACTCCGCGGCGGCGGTGAGCCCGTCGGTGCCGGGCAGATCGATGTCGATCACAGCCACGTCGGGGCGGTGCTGGAGCGCCGCGGGCACGATCTGGTCGCCCGAAGCCAGCTCGGCGACGATCTCGAGGTCGTCCTCCAGCTCGAGCAGGGCGGCGAGCGTTTCGCGCAGGATGCGCATGTCCTCGGCGATCAGAATCCGGACCATCCGTTCCTCCCGGAGCGACGACAGCGACCCGGAGCCTGTCCGACCAGGAGCCGCCGGACAGCGCTCGACGTAACACCAGGACACCAGGACGGCATCGGCTCGAACCTCCGCCACGGCCGTGCAGAGTGCACGTCCCGTGCGGTGCGAATCCCACATCGACCTCGTGCTGCACGCACTGGTTGCGTCCGCGCCCATCAGATCACACTCGGCAGCAGACCCGCTCCGTCCCTGGAGGTCGTCATGAGCCACACCACAACGGACAAGCAGCCCAACTCTACGGACAACCGGCCGGCGGTCGCTTGTCGGCCTCCGGCGAGCAGGCTGAACTGGCATCGGTCGACCCGCGCGCCCACGACCCTCCCCGCTGAAAGCACCATCACATCCTTCACGTCAGGAGTTCGGCAATGACCGTTCACGAGCCGCGTACCAGCAGGGCGCGCCTGGCCGGCCGGTTCGTCTGGCGGTACGTCGAGCTGGTCATCGCGATGAGCCTCGGCGTGCTGCTGATCACTCTGGTGTGGGGCCTGGGCTTGCCCAAGGTCACCCGGTTCGACGTCGCCATGCTGGTCATGGCCGCTGAGATGTCCATCGGCGTGGCCGTCTGGCTTCGGCTCCGCCGTCACAGCTGGGCCGGCATCGCCGAGATGAGCCTGGCGATGGTGGCGCCCTTCCTCGTCCTGCTCGTCCCGTTCTGGTTCGGCGTGTTACCGGGCGATCTGGTGTCGTCGATCGGACACGGGCTGATGTTCGTGCTCATGGCGCTGGTCATGGTGCGGCGGCACGAGGAGTACGCCCACCCGCTCCGGTTCCGTGTCCGAGCGAACTGGGTCAGGAGAGGGTCCGTGGTGCGGCCGGAGTCATGAACCGCTCGACGCCTCGAAACTCCACGGCGTCCGGCCCGTCCGGCGATCCGCGCCGGAGGCCCGCCAACCGCAGCGAACGAAGGGACCTCCCCATGGCATCCGTGTCGACCGACCCCGGCCGGCGCGCCGGCCCCAGGCTCTGGCTCAGCCTGGCCGTGCTGGCGCTGCCCGCGATGTTGCTGTTCATGATGCTCACGATCTTGTTCCTGGCCATCCCGCAGCTGGCCGCGGACCTGCAACCGACCAGCACCCAAACCTTGTGGATCATCGACATCTACGGCTTCCTCATGGCCGGGCTCCTGGTCACCATGGGCACGTTGGGCGACCGGATCGGCCACCGCCGGCTGCTGATGGCGGGCGCGGCCGTCTTCGCCGTCGTCTCGGTCGTCGCCGCCACCACCTCCGACCCCGGCCTCATGATCCTCTGGCGCGCCGTCCTCGGCGTCGCGGCGGCCACCCAGATGCCCGCCACGCTCGGCCTGATCTTCGCCACGTTCACCGACCCGCGGCAGCGCGGCGTCGCCGTCGGCGTCTGGGCAGGCGGCATCTCCGTCGGGACCGCCGTCGGCCCGCTGATCGGCGGCGCGCTGCTGGAGGCGTTCTCCTGGCGGGCGGCCTTCCTGGTCGCGGTGCCGGTCATGGTGGTGGTGCTGATCGGCGCGCCGCTGCTGCTGCCCGACAACCGCAACCCGGCGGCGGGGCGGCTGGACCTGTTCAGCGTGCTGCTGTCACTGGCGACCCTGCTGCCCATCGTCTACGGCGTCAAAGAGCTGGCCAAGGAGGGCGGGCTCGCGATGGCGCTGGTGAGCATCGCGATCGGGCTGGCGTTCGGGGCGTGGTTCGCCCTCCGCCAGCTGCGCCTGGCCGAGCCGCTGCTGGACGTGCGGCTGTTCGCCAACCGGACCATCAGCGGCGCGCTGGGCGTCTTCCTGCTCGCCGCGATCGCGCTCGGCGGCGTCTACCTGCTGTTCACCCAGCACCTGCAACTGGTGGAAGGGCTCTCGCCGCTGCAGGCAGGGCTGTGGGTCCTGCCGGCGGCGGCCCTGCTGGTGGTCGTCTCGACGTTCTCGCCGGTCCTGGTACGCCGCATCCGCCCAGGCGTTCTGATCGCGATCGGGCTCGCCGTCCAGGTGATCGGCTATCTGATGCTCACCCAGGTCGGCAGCACCGGTGGACTGCCACTGCTGGTCGCCGGCTTCCTGGTGCTCTATCCAGCCGTGGCCCCGTCCATGGCGCTGACCACCGACCTGGTCGTCGGCTCCGCACCGCCGGAGAAGGCCGGTGCGGCCTCCGGGCTCGCCACGACCTGCAGCGACCTGGGCATCTCGCTCGGCATCGCGATCATCGGCAGCATCGGCGTCGCCGTCTACCGCGCCCAGGCCGGTGGGACGCTACCGTCCGGCCTGCCGCCCGAGGCCGCCGCGGCCGGCCGCGACAGCCTCGGTCGCGCCGTGTCGGCCGCGCAGGGGTTGCCGGCCGACCTGGGCTCCGCGCTGCTCACGTCCGCCCGCGAGGCCTTCACCAGCGGGCTGAACGTCGCCGCGATCACCGCCGCGGTGATCGCCGCCGCGGCCGCGATCCTGGCGGTGGCCAGGCTCCGGCACGTCCCTCCGACCGGACGGCCGGCGCCAGAAAGCGCGCAGTCCGCCTCATGACCGCACCGAACGTCACGACCGGGAGAGGAAGATCCGCCATGACGACGGCCATCCGCCGCGCGACGGCCGACGACGCGTCCACCCTGCGCGCGCTGATGCGCGAGCTGGCCGACTACCAGAGCCAGGCCGCGGAGGTGACGGTGAGCGCCGGCCGGCTCGAAGAGCTGCTCGCCCGCCCCGACATCGGTTACCTGATCGCCGAACGGGACGGAGCGCCGATCGGGTACGTGTCCTGGGTCGAGCGGGTCAGCCTGTGGACCGGCCAGGACTATCTCGCTCTGGACGACCTGTACGTGTGCTCCGGCGAACGCGGCGCGGGAGTCGGCGAGCGGCTGATGCGCGCGGTCTCCGAGGCGGCCAAGGGCCGGGTGATCCGCTGGGAGGTCGCCGAGGCCAACGTCGCCGCCCAGCGCTTCTACCAGCGCATCGGCGCCACCGTCTCCACCAAGAAGATCTGCCGCTGGCACGTGCCTTAGGCGGCCGTTCGCCGGAACCGGTCTGGTGCGCACGTGCCGGGCCATCGGGGCCCCGGCGCTCAGGGAGGCGTGGCGGGGGGCTCACGGGAGAGCAGCGGGACCCGGGCGGACAGCCGGAAACGACCGCCGCCCTCGAATTCCGCAGTGAGCACCCCGCCGAGCGCCGCGACCCGGTCGGACATGTTGCGGATGCCGCTGCCCCAGTGATCCTCCTCTGGAGACTCGGTCACCCCGTCGTTGACGATGTGCAGGCGTACCTCGTCCCCGTACGTGCGGACGGTGATCTCGCAGAACGTGCCCTTGCTGTGCCGCAGGACGTTGGTGACGCCCTCGCGCAGCACCGTCGCCAGCACAGTGGCGACCTCGGGGGGCAGGTCGCCGTAACGCAGATCCATCCGCACGTCCAGCTCGGCGGTGGCCAGCAGCGACTGCGCGGTTCCGCACTCCTCCTCGAGGGACATCTCGTGATAGCCGCTGGCCACCGACCGGACGTCGGCGAGGGCCCGCCGGGATACGTCCCGCACCTTCTCCAGCTCGGCGCGCGCCCTGGCCGCGTCCCGGAGGATCAACCGGTGGGCCAGGTCGCACTTCAACGCGATGGCCGACAGGCTCAGGCCGAGCAGGTCGTGCAGGTCGCGGACGAAGCGCAGCCGCGTCTCGGCCAGCGCCGCCT
The DNA here is from genome assembly GCF_008065375.1 of Nonomuraea sp. SYSU D8015. Lineage (GTDB taxonomy): Bacteria > Actinomycetota > Actinomycetes > Streptosporangiales > Streptosporangiaceae > Nonomuraea. The sequence continues at coordinate 50,500 of NZ_VJYI01000007.1, read as the reverse complement.
GCGCCAGCTCCTGCCGAACGGCCCGCAGCTGACGCACCGTCCGCGCCATCCAGGTCAGGCCGTAGACGATCAGGCCCATGTCCAGAGTGATCAGAATGTTCTGGCCCAGGTGCCGGGGACGGATGTGAGGGGGAAGAACGTCGCCGTATCCGATCTGCACCCAGGCGACACTGGCCACGACCGCGACGAACACGCTCCAGCCGAGGGCCGGCCGCAGGACCAGCAGCGCGCTTCCGGCCACGAACCCTTGTAATCCCGTCCACGGCAGCTGGAGCTGCAGCAACGGCACGTACACCAGGAGCGCTTGCAGACCCAGCAGCAGGTATCCCACCGGCGAGCGCAACCGGGCACCCGGCCGGCTGAAGTAGGCCAGTTGCAGCACCAGCACGGGAATCACGTACGCGGTGCCCAGCGCGATGTCCCCCACGTTTTGGGTCTCATACCCCAGGCGTCCGGCCGCCTGGAGGGACAACCCGCAGAGGACCGCCACGACGAGCGCGCCGGCGAGCCTGGTCGCGACGTGTGGGGTGAACGCCCTGGGCCCCTCAGCGGGCTCGGCCGGACCCTGCGGCGACCGCGCCGCCACCGGGAGGGTCACGTGCAGGCGTACGCGCCCGTCGGTCTCCGCCTCGACGGACACCTCGCCCGCCAGCCTCGACACCGTCGCCGAGAGCTCATCGAAGCCGCGGCCCTCGCCGGTCGGCGCGGCACCGGCCCTCCCGTCGGCCGCTTCCTTGATGATGTCGACCGAGACCGTGTCCCCCTCCCGCCCCAGAACGATCTCACAGTGCTCCATCGGCCGATGCCGCAGCAGGTAGGCGACACCCTCGCGCAGGACGGCGGCGAGCGCGCTCCTCGTGCGCGGTGGGAGCCCGCGGAGGTCGAGATCCATCCGCAGCTCCACGTTGGATTCGGCGAGCATCGAGGCGAGGGCGCCGGTCTCGTCGCCCAGGGGGTTCTCCTGATACAGGCGGACCATCGACCGCACGTCCGCGAGCGCCCGACGGGAGACCCGCAGGATCTCGGACAGCTCCTGCCTGGCCCGCTCGGGATCGCGCCGCAGCCGTTGGAGGATGAGCTCCACCTTCGGGGCGATCGCCGACAGGCTCGACCCGAGCAGGTCGTGCAAATCACGGGCTAACCGCAGCCGCTCGTGCGCGACCGCGGTCTTCGCCAGTTCGCCGCGCGCCTCGTGTAAGGCGGTGACCAGCCGGGCCAGCCGCGTCAGGCCGTACACGAACAGGCCGGCCGTCGCCGAGTTCACGACGATGTAGCCGACATTGAGCCACGAGAAGTCGACGATCGACTGCGTGAATCCCGTGCTCGCCACGACGCCGGCGTACATGGGCCAGGCCACCCGCGGCGGAAGCACCAGCAGCACGCTGCCGGCCAGGAACGGGGGCTGGCTCACCCAGGCCTGACCGAACAGGGGCAGCGGAAGGTAGGCCAGGCACGCCTGGACCGCGAGCATGGCGTAGGCCGGCGGCGAGCGCAGGTTCGTGGCCGGGTTGCCGAAGTAGAAGTACTGCAGGCTCAGCAGACCGCACAGGCAGGCGGCGGCCAGGACGACCTCGCCAGGCCTTTTCCCCGACTCCAGCACCCACAGCAGCGCGGTCCCGCCGAAGCCGCAGAACACCACGGCGACGATGACCCTGGCCATTCTCAACGCGAGCAGCGGCCCGCGACCGTTGGAGGTGTCGTCGCTCCCGTCCGCGCGACCGGGAACCGCGGTCAGGTCCATCCGGCGTCCTCGACGCAGATCACCATGGTGTCCTCCGGCGAGGCGGCATAGAGGTCCACGATCCGGCTCCTTTGATCCGCATTCAACCAGTGCCCGAGCTTCATTTCGGCTTCATCTCGTCTTCACGGCGGAATGCGGAATGCGGCCGTGATGACCTGGGCGACGGGGCGCGTCACGGGTGTGTCACTGGGCCGCATCGCCGTGGGGCGGGACGTTCCGCGGTGCTCCAGCGATCGCCGCCGGCCTGCTCGCCCGTGCCCATGCCACCGACAGGACGATCACCATGACCGTTCCGATCGCTCCGGAGGCCGCGAACACCGTGGACGACATCGCGTTCTCGGCGGTGAGCCCGAATATCAGGATGGCGAGGCCCTGGGTGACCCGCATGGTCGTCGTGAGCAGTCCCACGGCCTGCCCGCGCATGTCGTCGGGGACGGTCTGGGTGAACTCGGCGGCGAGCGGGATCCAGAAGTACAGGGCCATTCCGGAGACCACGATCAGCACGGTCGCGACCACCACCCCGGGCACGGCGACGAACAGCACCAGCGGTGCGCAGCTGATGGCCGACAGGACCACGACGTGTGGTGTGCGCTGGTCGGGGATCAGCAGGGGCAGGAGCCAGAGTCCGATGACGATGCCGGCGGGGCCGGCGGCCATCAGCAGGCCGGCGACGGCCGTCCCGTGGCCGATCTGGGCCGCGTAGGGCGCCGCGAGCGTCTCGCACACGAGGCAGGCGGCGATGGGGAGGGTGAAAAGCATGATCGCCCGCAGTCGCGGGTGGGCGGCGATGTAGCGGGTCGCGGTGCGGAAGGAACCGAACCAGGACGGCGAGGAATCGGCGCTGGCGGTCGCGGGGCGGGCACGCACGCCGAGCAGGATCGCCAGGCCGGACAGGACGAAGGTGGCGGCGTTGAACACCAGGACCACGGACAGTCCGGTAAGCGAGACGATCACGCCCCCGAAGGCGTAGCCGACCGTGTAGGAGACGTGGTTGACCAGCTGCGTGACCGCGGATCCTTTCACGAGCCGCTTTCCCGGCAGCACCACGGACATGGTGGAGAGATAGGAGCTGCTGAACGGTGAGTCCAGCAGCCGGATCACGAAGAGCAATGCCCACAGTGCGGCCAGCGGCAGCCCGGGGATCGCCATGACCAGCAGGAGGAATGCCCGTCCGAGGTCAGCGGCCACCATGACGGCGCGCCGGGGGAACCGATCCGCCAGACCGGCCAGCACCGGGCCGCCGATGAGGTCCGGCAGGGTCGTCAGGGCGAAGGTGATGCCCATGAGAGCCTCTGACCCGGTGTCGGCGAAGACCGCGATGACCAGTGCCGCGCGCGCGACGTAGTCGCCGATGGTGGACAGCACACGGCTGGTGAACAGCGCGCGGAACTCACGCACGCCGAAGATCTCCGCGTAGGTGACGCGGCTGGGTGTCCCGTCCTCCGGCAACTCAGCACCCCTCTGCGGCTACTTCGAGGGTTCGATCGAGCTCAGCCGCGGTGAAGGGTCACGCCGAGCTTCCCCGTCCCGGGAATAGGCTCGATCCCCTTCTCTTGTTGAAGAGAGTCGGCTGCCGGCCGTAACAAATCCAGGTCAGCGATCGGACATTTGCCGGGCATTACCGGCCGTCGGGGATGCGACAGTCCCAGCACCAGGTGCTCCTGCCTGACAGCGTCGACCGTTCCGCCGCGTCAGGGGATGCTTCGGCGGCGTTGATAGGAGAGTGTGACGGCGGCGAGCAGCGGTGCCCACGCCACCAGTGGCAGGTAGACGAATCCGACGAGCAGCCTTCCGGCCGCCGTCATGTCGACGTGCGGCAGCGTCCACCAGAACAGGAACGGCGTCCACAGCAGGGCGAGAACCGCGACGCCGAGCCAGGCGGGCACGGTGACGGCCGGACGCGGGATCATGCGGCCGCCGAGCAGCGGGATCCAGCGCGGCACCACCTCGCCCCAGGGGCGCACCAGGCCGAGCGTGAGCAGGGCCGCGACCTCGGTCAGCAGGGAGAGAGCCGCGAGGTACAGCGGCCCCCACATGGTCGTGCCGACCAGGTCGCGCAGGCCCTGCTCGGTGTAGCCGAGCGGAAGCCCCACGGCCAGGCCGATCCGCCACAGGCTCGACGGCAGCACGAGCAGGGGCACAGCGTGCGCCACCCCGACGGCCCAGCGCGGGACCGGCCGCCGGGTGCCGGTCGAAGGTGGGAGCGCCACCGATCCCTCGATCACCGCTGGCCTACTTTCGAGACCATAGTTCCGAAACCACAGTCTCGTATCATGGCGGAATGGAGAGCAGCAGGCAACAGGCGGGGCGGCCCCGCGACGCCCGAGTCGATGCGGCCATTGCCGCGGCCGTCGCCGAGCTCCTGGATGAGGTCGGATACGCGGGCATGACGGTGGCCGCCGTGGCCGAGCGTGCGGGGATCGGCAAGGCGTCGATCTACCGGCGGTACGCCACCAAACACGAGATGGCCTTCGCCACGATCATCCACGGAAAGACGCTGGAGGCACCGCCCGACACGGGATCACTGCTGGGCGACCTGACCGCACTGGCGCGGGTGATCGTCGGCCATCTGAGCACTCCGGGTGCCGCCACCGCACTGATGAGCCTGCTCAGCGAGGCCGCAGCCGATCCGGCACTCGCCGCACGGTTCACCACGACATTCGTTGAACCGGAACGGGCCGGCAACGCCGAACTGCTGGAGCGCGCGGTGCGGCGCGGCGAGCTGGCGCGGCTGCCCGACGTCGATCTGTTCCACGCGATGTTCGGCGGCACCGTGATGTCGTGGCTGTTCATCTGCCACCATGACCCGCACGACCTGCCCGAACGACTGGCCCGGTTCGCCTGCGCCGCGCTGCGGTCCGCCGCCCACGCGCCCTGAGCCCCCGGCTGACGAACGCGCGTCCGCCACGCCGTACCCGCGCCAGGAGCCACTTCTTCTCGGGCAAGGCCGACTGTGAGGGGCTCCCGGCGTACTGATTCACCAGGTCACGGGCAGTGACTCCACCCCGTAGACGGACGACTGCAGGCGGAAGCGGAGGCTCTCGAACGGCGCCGCGAGCTTCAGCCCGGGGAACCGCTGCAGCAGCGCGGGGAAGGCCACCTGCATCTCCACCCTGGCCAACGGCGCACCCAGGCAGTGGTGGACGCCGTGCCCGAAGGCGATGTGCCCGCCGGCGTCGCGGGTGACGTCGAGTTCGTCGGGCTCCTTGACGAACGCCTCGTCGCGGTTGGCCGCCAGCAGCGAGGGGATCACCAGGTCACCGGCCTTGATCTGGCGGCCGCCGAGCGTGATGTCCTCGGTCGCGTGCCGGGCGGCCCGGCACGGTGGGCCACGGACAGGTAACGCAGCAGCTCCTCCACGGCCGGAGTGACGGCGTCGGGCTCGTCGCGGATGACGGCGGCCTGGTCCGGCCGGTGCAACAGCAGCAACGTGCCCAGGCCGAGCATGTTGGCGGTCGTCTCGTGCCCGGCCACCAGCAGCGTGTTGCCGATGCCGAGCAGCTCGTGGTCGGTCAGCTCGTCGCCGTGCTCACGCACGAGCAGACCGAGCAGCTCCTCCCCCGGCTCTGCGCGCTCGCGGCGGATCAGCTCCGACATGTACGCGTTCATCTCGGCGGTGTTCGCGGCGTGCGCCTCCCGGTCCAGCGTCATGTCCAGGAGCCGGTTGCTGCGCCGCTGGAAGTCCTCCCGGTCGGCGTACGGCACGCCGAGCAGCTCGCAGATCACCAGCGAGGGGATCGGCAACGAGAACGCCTGCACCAGGTCGGCGGGCGGCCCGGCGGCCTCCATGGCGTCCAGGTGCTCGGTCACGATCTGCTCGATGCGCGGCCGCAGGTGCCGCATCCTGGCCACGGTGAACTGGCCGGTCAGCAGGCGGCGCAGGCGGGTGTGCTCCGGAGGGTCGTACATCAGCGGGTTGCCGATGATGAAACCCTTCAACGACTCGTCGGAGCGGTCGGCCAGCCGGCCGCTCGGCCCGCGGGCGGCGTTGCTGAAGTGCGCCGGGTCGCTGAGCACCTTGCGGACTTCGGCGTACTGGGTGACGAGCCACACGTCCGGGCCGCCCGTGGCGATGGGCACGCGGACGACGGGCCCTTCGGTGCGCAGCCGCCGGTAGTCCTCGGCGTGGTACGGGGTGGGGTCGCTGTGCAGCGGCGGCAGTGGGTGAGGAGCACCGACGCGCCTCGCCGCCGGCGCGCCGACGCCGCCCGCAACGCGGAGCGGATCATGCGCGCGGCCCGGGCGGCGTTCGCCGAGACCGGCGGCGGCATCACGCTGGAGGAGATCGCCCAGCGGGCCGGGGTGGGGCTGGCCACCCTCTACCGCCACTTCCCGAGCAAGGACAAGCTGGTCCGCGAGGTCGTCGAGGAGTTGATGCGCGAGGAGATCGAGCCGGCGATCACCCGTGCGCTCGCCGAGCAGGACGCGCTGCGCGGCATGTCGGTCATGATGGAGACGGTGCTGACCCTGGCGTCGGGGCAACCGGGCGTCCTCGCCACGGCGCGGGACGCCGGGGCGCTCACCGCCGACCTGGCCCCCCGGTTCATCCAGCCGCTCACCCAGCTCATGCGGAACGCTCAGGCCACCGGTCAGGTCCGCGCCGACCTGGAGCCGGACGACCTGAAGCGGATGCTCGTGATGCTGCTCAGCACGCTGCGGCCGGCCGAGGGCCCCGATGAGGGCTGGCGCCGCTCTCTGGTGCTCCTGCTGGACGCCCTCCGCCCGGACGGCGCCACTCCCCTGCCTCCGGCGGCGCCGCCCGACCGCTGCTGATCGGGCCGAGAACGGCACGGTCAGCCCCGCGTGCCTGGCCACGGTGAGGTTCGCTTACTTGCTCTCCAGCTTCCCCAGCGGGCTGGGGTCTTCCTGCAGTGCGGTGGCCGCCGCCCGCCAACTGGTGTCCCCCGGGTAGAGGGCGCTGCGCAAGAAGGCCACGCTGAGCTGCTGGATCAGGGCGACGCGCGCGGGATTCTCGTCCGTCGTCTCGGCGACCTCGTACCCGGGGATGCCGCCCAGCGAGTGCTCCGCCCCGAACAGCGTGAGCAGGCTCTTGTTTGCCGGGCTGTAGGTGTAGGGGTCGGTGAACCAGTCCGGTCCCCGGGTGGACAGTGCGGACTGGTCCTGATCCCCGGCGACGATGAGAGCCGGCGTGGTCATGGTGGCGAAGGACGGCTTCATGAAGGGGAGGTTCTCGGCGGCGAACGGGGTCAGGTCGTCGCCCAGGCCGGTCAGGGCGAGCAGCACACCCGCCGTGACGCGGGGGTCGGACATGTCCTCGCCGGGAACGCCGTCGGAGTCGAGGACGCGCGCGCCCAGCAGCGTGCTCGCCGTCTGGGCTCCCCAGGAGTGGCCGGCCACAGCGATGCGGCTGCGGTCGAGGCGCCCGCCGAGGCCCGGCACGGAGGCTTCCACGACGTCGAGTCCGTCCAGCACGCGCTTGAGGTCCTCGATACGGAAGCGCCATATCCGCGGCGTACGGGGGTCCTCGGCGGGGAGGCCGAGCGTCCTGGAGTCGAGGTGGGTGGGCTGCAGGACCACGAAGCCGTGAGCGGCCCAGAAGTCCGCCAGCGGGGCGTAGCCGTTCATCGACCAGCCGAAGCCGTGCGAGAAAACAATGATGGGCAAATCGCCGCCGGTCGCGGGGGCGGACACGCGGACCTGCAGATCCTCACCGCGGCCCGGGGCCGGCAGCACTACCGGCTTCATCGAGACGACCGAAGTGGGCGCACTCGTGACCACGTCCGTCGCCACCATGGCTGATTGGCTCATAGGAAGAACTTCCTTGCTGATTCGTGGTTGATGTGGTCGGCGTCAACGGGCATCGCGCGACGACAACGCGCGGCTTGGTTGACGGGCCCCGGCTCTGGCATCATGAGCAAACGGAACCTTGTCCCGTTTGACGATACGGGACACTGTCCCGTTTAGCAATCCCGGGAACGGAGGGAACGGCGCGATGAACGACAGCGACGAGGGCGCAGGGCACGCGGCCCGGCCCAAACGGGCGGACGCCCGGCGTAACGAGAAGACTCTGCTCGACGCGGCCGCCGCGATCTTCGTCACGTCGGGCGTGGAGGCGCCGGTACGCGACATCGCGGCCAAGGCCGGCGTCGGGACGGCCACGATCTACCGCCACTTCCCGACGCGAGCGGATCTCATCATCGCCGTCTACCGGCATCAGGTCGAGGCCTGCGCCGAGGCCGGTCCAGCCCTGCTGGCGAGCAGCGCGAGTCCTCACGCCGCACTCGGACGATGGATCAACCTGTTCGTCGACTTCCTGGTCACCAAGCACGGACTCGCCGCCGTGCTGCAGTCCGACAACGCCGGCTTCGACACGCTGCACGCCTACTTCCTCGACCGGCTCGTGCCCGTCTGCGCCCAGCTGCTCGAAGCCGCGGCCGCCGCCGGCGAGATCCGCTCCGACATGGACGCCTACGAGCTCATGCGCGGCGTCGGGAACCTCTGCATCGGCGCCGACCACGATCCCCGCTACGACGCCCGCCGCATGGTCGAACTCCTCATCGCAGGACTGCGCCTCCACTAGGGAGGGTCCGTCGGCTCGCGCTGCAGGGCGGGGAGCCCGCTCGGTCAGGCCGTGGTGCCGGTGACCGCGGTTCCCGACTTGGTGACGAAGTAGGTCACGGTCGCACCGCTCCAGAAATGGAAGGTGAGCGTGGCCCGTGAGCCGTCATTGACCTCGGCGAAGAAGGCCGGTCTCAGCGTGATGGTGTTGCTGCTGTAATTCGGCGCGAACGTGACGTCGAACTCCTTGAAGGACGTCCAGTTGTGAGGTCCGGCGTTGGTGCCGTCGGCGTACTTGGCCTCCATGGTGGCGAGCTGGTCGCCCTTGAATGCGGTGGGGATGGCGAAGGAACTCGTCGTTCCGCTCGCGTTCTGCATGGTCGGCGTGTCATAGGTGACGATGTCGATCCGCCACGGGACGCCCTGGGAGAACCGAGCCGACAGCGTCGCGTTGACGCCGTAAGCGCGAGAACCCGTCAGCCGGGTGAGCGCGGATGCCGTGAACGTGAGCTGGTCGCCCGAGACGGTGTAGTCGCTACCGCGTACCAGATCGGTGCTGCCGTGGCGGATCCCTGCGAACGAGGTGCCGTTCAGGTTGAGCGTGAGCGTCTTGCTCGTGATGGCGGACGACCTCGCGTTGAACACCTGATCCGACGATGCCGTGCCGGAGCGCGTCGTCCAGCTCGACTTGATCTGCGCGAACAGCTCGGGGTCGGCCCACTGGAACGAGGTCCGATTGAAGTGCTGGCCGTTGTCCCACAACATGGTGGTGATCTGCTTGGTACGCGCGTAGTAGCCGAGGAACTCGAAGAACTTGAGTTTCTCCCCCTGTTGGATCGTGCCGGTATGCCGGTCGAAGCCCAGAAGGCCGTACTCACCGATGATCACGGGTATGCCGCGGGCCGTGAAGGCGTTGTGCACCCGGTCGAAAGCGCCGGTCAGATCCTGCTGGACGGTGGCGTCGAAGCGCGTGCCGCCGGCGACGTTGACGCTGAACGGCCAGTACCCGTAGAAGTGGACCGTCGCGATGAGGTTGGGGTCGTTCATGGCGTTGAACGTGCTGACCAGCTCGTCGACTCTGGCCTGGTCGGCGGACGTGTGCAGGGTCGGCAGGACGAGCAGTCGTGTCGCGTTGTCACCGCCCGACTGCCGCACGATGGTGCGGAAGGACGTGTTGAGCTCATGGAGGAGCGTCGCGTTCTGGGCGTCTCCGGAGCTGCCGGTGAAAGTCGGCTCGTTGACGCTCTCGAACAACAGCTTGGGCGAGGAGTTCCGGAACGTGCCGGCGATCTGGGTCCAGATCGCGTTGTACCGGGCGAGTACGTTCGCCCGGTCGCCCGGCATGTTCTGGATCCACTGCCAGGAGTCGTGATGGATATTGATCATCACGTAGAAACCCTCGGCGAGAGCCCAGTCGACGACCTCTTTCACCCGGTTCATGTGCGTCGCGTTGATGGTGTAGCCGGGCGCTCCACCTTGGTGCTGACCCCATGTCACCGGGATCCGGATGCTGTTGAAACCCTGTGCCCTGATGTTGCGGAGCAGCGCCGCCGTGATCCGCGGGTTGCCCCATGAGGTCTCGTCCGCGCCGGTTGCGTCGAGAGAGTTGCCCAGGTTCCAGCCAGGCTGCATCGCGGCCACGACGGCCCGCGCGTCGCCGGGCGACGGAGTCGACGTCGGGGTGGGCGTGGGTGTCGGGGTGCCGCCGGTATCGCCGCAGGCCACGCCGTTGACGGTGAAAGCGGTGGGGCCGGTGTTGGTGCCGCCGTAGCTGCCGTTGAAGCCGATGGTGACGCTGGCTCCCGTTCCCAGGCCCTGGGCGTACGACGGGGCGGCCACGCTCACGCGGTTGCCCGACTGAGTCCAGGTTCCGCCCCAGCCCTGGGTGACCTGCTGATCGCCGGGCCAGGCGTAGCCCAGCGTCCACGGGCTGACCGGATCGCCAAGGTTGTTGATCGTGATGTTGGCGCCGAATGCGCTGCCGTTGTCCCAGGCCTTGGCGTAGGTCACGGAACAGGCGACGACCGCGTGGGCCGCGGGTGAGCTGACGGCCACCCCGATCGCCGCCAGAAGCGCGGCAACTGCGGACAGAGCCCACGAACGTAACGTCTTCATCTTCAAGCCTCCGTGGAAGGAGCGCCAGGCGGCAGCGCAGTGATCCATGTTTGGCTGGTTTGCCGAGCGTGTACAGGAGTGTTCCCCCGGGCCATACTGCTGACCTGGTCAGAGACCTGAAGATGTGCAGCAGAGGTGTGAAACTTTCACTCCTCCGCGCGGTGGCCTCAGATGGCCGCGTCGAGCAGGCATCGCGGAGCCCCGTGCAGCTCGTCCACGACCACCCGCCCGGCGACGCCGAACACCTCGGCCAGCAGCTCCGGTGTGATCACGTCCTCGGGCTCGCCATCGGCCCACACCCGGCCCTGGTGCAGCGCGACGATGCGTTCGGCGAAGCGGGCCGCGTGGTCCAGCTCGTGCAGGACGGTCACGACGGTGAGGCCGCGCGCCGCGCGCAGGGATCGCACCAGTTCAAGGACCTCCAGCTGGTGGCGGATGTCCAGGTGGGCGGTCGGCTCGTCGAGGAGCAGAATACGGGTGTTCTGGGCCACCGCCAGCGCCAGGCGTACCCGCTGGCGCTCGCCGCCGGACAGCGTGTCGAGGACGCGGTCGGCGAGATGGGCCACCCCGGCGAGTTCGAGCGCCTCGTCCATGGTGTCGGAGTCCCACAGCAGCCCCAGCGGTCCGCGGTGCGGGTAGCGGCCCTGGCGGACGAGCTGACGCACGGTCAGCCCGGGAACGGGCGGGAGGCTCTGGTGCAGGACGGCGAGCCTGCGGGCCACCTCTCTGCGCGACAGCGACGCCAGGTCCGCGCCGTCGAGGGCGATCCGTCCCGACGTCGGCTTGAGCAGGCCGGCGATGAGCCGCAGCAGCGTGCTCTTGCCACATCCGTTGACGCCGACCAGCGCGACGAACTCACCGGGCTCGACGGTCAGGTCGGCGCCGGCCAGGATGGGGCGCGGGCCGTACGAGAAGTGCAGGTCCTGGACCACGACGCTCATTGTGATCTTCCCAGTCTGATGAGGACGGCGGCACCGGCCAGGGCGGTGATCACCCCGGTCGGCACGCCGAGCCGATGCGTGCCGTTGAGCAGGTGCCCGGCGAGCTGCGCGAGGGTGTCCGCCCCCGCCAGCGCCACCGCTCCGGCGACGGCCGCGGTCATGACGCCGCCGCCCAGCCTGCGGGCGGCGTGCGGAGTGACCAGGCCGACGAAGGCGATCGCTCCCGAGAGGCTGGCCGCGCCCGCGGTCAGGGAGATCGCCACGGTGAGCGCGATGGCCCGGCCGAGCCCGGGGTGCAGGCCGAGCGAGGCGGCGTGATCGTCGCTGGGGGCCAGGACCGCCAGCAGCGCCGAGCACGCCCACGCCACGGCGATTCCGCCGAGGATCCACCAGGAGGCGAAGGCCAGGTGCTCCCAGACCCTGCCTTCCACCGAGCCGATGAGCCAGCGCAGCGCGTTGCCGAACCTGCTGGGCTGGTAGGCGAGCAGCATCGTGGTCATCCCGCCCAGCAGCGCGCTGCCGAGCAGGCCGTACACCACGAGGTGGGCGGGGTCGCGGCGGGCCGCGAACAGCCAGGTGATCCCACCGCCCACCGCACCGCCGGCGAGCGCGGCGGCCAGCGCCCCCGCCGCCGAGTCCGCGGGCACCACGCCGAGAGTGAACCCCGCCAGGATGCCGAGCACCGCGCCCGGGTTGACCCCCGAGAACTCCGGCGCGGCCAGCGGATTGCGCAGGGTGGCCTGCAGGACGTACCCGGCCACGGCCAGGGCCGCGCCGGTGAGCAGGGCGGTGAGCAGCCTCGGCAGGCCGAGCTGCCAGACGATCTGCTCGTGCAGGCCGCTCGCCGTGCCGTCGAGCAGCCCGGCGATCGCTCCGGCGGGCTGCCCGGACGCGAGGAGGTGGGCGACCGCGACGGACGCGAGCAGAGCGGCCATCGCGAGCACGCGGCCGGTGCGGGCGGGCGCGGCCACGCCGGTCCCCCCGGGTGCGGTCCTTCTCGTCGTGACCGTCATGCGGACGTCTGCCTTCTCAGGAGTACGGCTCCCGCCAGCACGCCGGCGAGGGCCGTCCACGCCCCCAGCGGCGTCTCCACCGGGGCGAACGCCAGCCGCGCCGCCAGGTCGGCCGCCAACGTCACGAGCGCGCCCAGCGCGGCCGACCACGGCAGCCAGACCCGGGCGTCCGCGCGCGGGCGCAGCCGCCTGGCCAGGACGGGGGCCAGGAAACCCACCCACGCGATCGGCCCGCACGGACCGGTCACGCAGCCGATCAGCAGCGCCGACACCGCCAGCACGCCCAGCCGGGCGCGATCCACCCGGCTGCCGAGCGCGGCGGCGGCATCGTCGCCCAGGCGCAGGAGCCCGAGCGCCGGCACGCACAGCGCGACGAGCGGCACCGCGGCGGCGAACCACGGCAGCACCCGGCCGGTCTGCTCCCACATCAGTCCGGACAGGCTTCCGACGAGGTAGCGGAAGAGCATGTCGTACTGGAGGCGGTCGGCCGTGGCCATCACGGCCAGCAGCAGCGCCTGGATCGCGGTGGACACCGCCGCGCCGACGAGCAGGACGCCGCCGGCCGTCCGTGCCGTCCTGGCCACGACCAGGGTGACGAACCCGCCGAACGCGGCGCCCAGCAGGCCGACCAGCGGGTACACCGCGAAGGGCACGGGCAGCGCCCACACCACGCAGACACTCACCGCCAGCGCGGCGCCGGTGGAGACCCCGATCATCTCGGGAACGGCGAGCGGGTTCCTGAGCGACTCCTGCAGGAGCAGCCCTGCCGTGCCGATCGCGGCCCCGCCCATCATGCCGATCAGCACGCGCGGGACGCGCAACTCCCAGACCACGACGTGGGCGATGGAATCGGGGGCGGCCAGCAGGTCCTGCGGGCCGACGAAGGGCGTGCCCAGACACAGCCCTGCCAGCGCCAGGAGGGCGAGGCCGAGCGTGACGGCCAACGGCGCGGCCCGGACGGCGGCGAGGCGTCCGGCGGCCGCCGGACGCCTCCCAAGGGCAGTGCTCACCCGGTGGCCTTGGCGAGCGCCTCGTCCAGGATGATGCCGAACGCCCTGGTGCCACGGCCGGACGCCCACAACTCGGTCTGCACCTCGAACGCCCTGCCCGACGCCACGGCGGGAACGCGCTTCCACACCGGGTTGTCCTTGTAGCTCTCGCTGACCGAGGTCCCGAAGGACTGGATGAAGATCACCTGAGGCGCCTTCGCCAGGATCTCCTCGATGCTGTACGCCTGGGCGGTCTCGAAGCCGCCGCCCTTGCTGGGCCAGGGATAGGCGAAGAACTGCGACATGAAGTGGCCGAGCACGTCATCGGTGGTGTTCACGCCCACCGAGGTGCCGCCGTACATCGCCAGGACCGGCTTGTCGGCCAGCCCCGCGGCCTTGGCCTTGGCGATGCCGTCGGCGACCTTGGCGCGGAACTTCTGCTCGGCCGCGGCCTGCTGCTGTCCGCGATCGGTGAGCTGGGCGAGCGCCCGCAGGTAGCCGATGGAGTCCTCGTACGACTTCACCTTCACCACCCACAGAGGGGCGAACTTCTCCACGGCGGTCCTGAGCTGGTCGTGCACCCCGGCGAGACCGATCACCAGATCGGGCTTCGCCTCAGCGATCTTGGAGACGTCCTCGCCGCCGAAGCTCCCCGGGACGACCGGCACCTCGGCGCCCTCGGCCCCCAGGTAGTCGGGGCGGGAGAGCAGCTTGGGCGTGGTCGTGGCCACCGGCGTCAGCCCCAGCTCGACCAGGGCGTCATCGCACAGGCCGGTGAGGCAGACGATGCGTTCGGGCTTCTTCGGGAGCGTGAACGTCTTGCCGTGCGGGTCGATGACGGTCAAGGCCGCGGTCACCGGGGTGACCTGCGACGCGGCCGGCTGCTGTGCCGCCTGGGCGGCCGGGCGTGGCGCCGGCTCGCTCTGGGCGCAGCCCGCCGCCAGGGCGAGGGCGGCCAGCGCGACGAAAAGCCTTCTCATCAGCGACCTGCCCTGTCGGCCGATGCGGGCTGGGCATGCGGGGCACGAGCCGGTACGGCCACCGCCCCGGCCGAGAGGGCACTGCGGCGCATGAAACCTCCAGAACATGGAAAATCTTCGCGGAGCTAGACAATGAAAACGATTACCATTTACCCTCTCTTTACCGCAAGGGGTGAATCGGGCCCTGTGTCCGAATCGAGAAGGTCGTCGCCGGCGCCGGGTGGTCGCAGCCGGCAGGGAAGGACAGTGAGTGATCCATCGCCGCCTGCTGCAGCTGGCCGGGAGCGTGAAGGGACCGATCGCGATCTGCGCCGCGCTGGGTCTGGCGGTCAGCGCCGCGTACGTCGCTCAGGCCGTCCTGCTCGCCGCCGCGCTGGCCACCCTGGTGCGCGGCGACCTCGCGACCGTGATCCAGCTGATGGCCTGGACTTTCACCGTGATCGCGGGGCGCGCGGCACTGCTGTGGGCCAGGGGGGCGGTGACCGTGTGGGCGGGCGCGCTGATCAAGGCGAGGCTGCGCGACCGGCTGATCAGTCACCTGGCGCGGCTGGGCCCGGCGCACCTGACCGGCGCCCGCACGGGACACGTGCAGACCACGCTGGTCGACGGGGTCGAGGGCCTCGACCCGTACTTCAGCCGCTACCTGCCCCAGGTGGCGGTCACCTTCTGCGTGCCGGTGGCGCTGGTCGGATGGCTGTTCACGGTGAACCCGACCGCCGCGGCGATCCTGGCCGTGGCCGTGGCGAGCGTGCTGATCATCCCCAGGTTCTGGGACGCCACGCTCCTCAGGCGAGGGCGCAGCCGCTGGATCGCCTTCGCCGAGCTGGCCTCGGACTACCTGGAGGCGATGCAGGGCATGGCCACGCTCCGCGCGTTCGGGGCCGTCGGCCGGGTGGGCGCCAGGCTCGCCGGGCGGGCGCACGATCTCTACCTGACCACCATGCGGCAGCTCAGGATCTCGCTGGTGGAGACCGGTGTGAGCGCCTTCTTCGTCCACGCGGGCACGGCCGGGGCCGTTCTCGCCGCCACCACGACCGGCAGCGCGTGGAGCGTGTTCACGGTCCTGCTGATCGCGGTGGAGTGCTTCCGCCCCGTACGGAACCTCTCTGATAGCTGGCATGCCGGATATCTCGGGATAACGGCGGTTGATGGCATCGAGGCGCTGCTGTCGGCTCCACCGGCGGTCGAGGACCGCGGGACGCGGCATGACTTCCCCGCCCCGCCTGCCATCGCGTTCGAGCGCGTCACCTTCAGCTATCCGGGCTCGGAACACCCCGCGGTCCGGGCGGTGAGCTTCACCGTGCCGGCCGGTCACACGGTCGCCCTGGTCGGCCCGTCCGGCGCGGGCAAGAGCACCCTCGCCGCCCTCCTGCAACGCCACTACGACCCGGACGGAGGAGCCATCAGCATCGGCGGGACGGACGTGCGCGACCTCACGCTGGACACGCTGCGCGCAGGCGTCGCGGTCGTGGCCCAGGACACCTACCTCTTCCACGGCACGGTGGCCGAGAACCTGCGCCTGGCCCGTCCGGACGCCACCGACGAGGAGCTGGTCGCCGCCGCCCGGCTGGCCGCCGCCCACGACTTCATCGCCGAGCTGCCCGACGGCTACGGCACACGGCTCGGCGAACGCGGGGCGACCCTCTCGGGAGGACAGCGGCAACGCCTGGCCATCGCCCGGGCGCTGCTGGCCGACGCCCCCGTGCTGGTGCTCGACGAGGCCACCTCGCACGTGGACGCGCGTGCCGAGCAGGCGCTGGCCGAGGTGCGGCGGGGCCGTACCTGCCTGATGATCGCCCATCGGCCCGACACGATCCGCCAGGCCGACCAGGTCGTGGTCCTGGAGAACGGCACCGTCATGGAGGCCGCGGCATGAACCCGTCCATCCGCTGGCTCGCCGGCGCGGTCGGCACGCATCGCGGAGCCTTCCTGTCGACCCTGGTCTCGAACCTGCTCGGACAGCTGGCCGTGCTCGGCACGGCGGTGACCGGTGCCTGGCTGGTGGGCCGCGCGATCAGCGGCCAGACCGCGCCGCTCGACGTGGCCGGCGCGGTACTCGGCGGGCTGGTCGCGGTCGCGACGCTGGCCGCCTGGTGGGAGACGTACGTCGCGCACGACCTCGCCTATCTGGTGCTGGCCAGGCTGAGAGGCCAGGTGTACGACGCCATCGCCAGGATCGCCCCGGCCCGGCTGCTGGGCCGCCGCAGCGGCGATCTGTCGGCCGCCGTGCTCTCGGACATCGAGACGCTGGAGTGGCTCTTCGCGCACACCCTGGCGCAGCTCATCACGGCCGGGACGGTGCTGGTGGCGGGAGGCGTGGCCGCCGCGCTGATCGACCCTCTCCTGCTGGCCGTCTCGCTGCCGCTGGCCGCCTGCGTGATCACCGTGCCGCTGTGGCTGCGCAAGATCTCGCACCGGCACGGCGAAGAGCTGCGCGCCGCCACCGCGGAGCTGACCTCCGACGTGGTGGACACCGTGCAGGGCTTGCGCGAGCTGGTGGCGTTCCGCGCCCTGGAGCGCCGCAGGGACCTGCTGGCCCGCAAGACCCTCAGGGTGGCGCGTGCCCAGGCGGCCAATGAGGCCCGCGGCGGGCTGGAGGCGGCCGTCACCGATGTGCTCGTCGCCCTCGCGGCCGCCGGGACGCTGTTGCTGGTCGCGACGGTGATCGGATCCCCCGGGGACGCGCCGGTGGCCATGGTGCTCGCCGCCAGCTCGCTCGGCCCGGCGGCGCAGGTGGCGCTGCTGCTCAAGGAGTACGGAACGCTGCGGGCGGCAGCCGACCGGGTCCACGCGCTGGTCACCGCGCCCGCCAACGTGCCCGCGCCACGAGACGTCCTCGAGGTGGCCGCCCAGCCGGACGTCGTCTTCGAGGACGTACGCTTCCGCTACACCCCGGACGGGCCCGAGGTGCTGCGCGGAGTGTCCTTCCGCATCCCCTACGGCAAGACCGTCGCCCTGGTCGGCGCCTCGGGCGCGGGCAAGTCCACCTGTGTGTCGTTGCTGCTGCGTTACTGGGACCCGGACGGCGGGCGCATCCTGGTCGGCGGAGTGCCGCTGCCGCGCATCGCCGATCTGCACCGGCACGTCACGGTGGTGCCCCAGGACGTGCACCTGTTCGCCGGGACGATCGAGGAGAACGTCCGGCTCGGCGCGCCGGACGCCGACTCCGCGGGCGCGCTTCGCGCCGCCCAGCTCCCCCTGGATCCGGCGATCCAGGTCGGCGAGCGGGGCGTCACGCTCTCCGGCGGCCAGCGCGCCCGGGTGGCCGTCGCCCGCGCGCTGGCGACGGGCGCGCCCGTTCTGGTGCTGGACGAGGCCGTGGCCAACCTCGACACCGACAACGAGACCCGCCTCGCCGAGGCTCTCCAGGAAGCCGCCGCCGGCCGGGCCACGCTCGTCATCGCCCACCGCCTGTCCACCATCCGCCGAGCGGACCACGTCGTGCTGCTGGAGGAGGGCCGGGTGGCCGCGGAGGGTTCGTACGACGAGCTGAGCGACCGCCTGTCGCGTTTGTTCGCGGTCTCACCAGCCCCGTCGTCCGATCATCGGACATGACCCGTGGCGTGGGGGACCTGCATTCGATCATCGGCCGGTCCCGCCGCCCGGCGTGACCCCGGCACCCGTGCCGTGGCGGATGGCCGGTGGCGTTGCGCTGGGGGCGGGGCGGTCGCGTACGGCCGACGGGCCATGTCCACCAGCGCGTCCAGGAGCGCGGGCGGGTCGTCCTTCCACCCGGCCGGCCGTACGTCGATGAGGGGCGCGATCGGTGACCGCGCGGTACGCGACGCCGGGACGGGTCCGCGCTGCGGGCGCCGGCCTTCGCGCACGGACCTGCCTGCGCCGGGCGGGCATCGCAAGCGGCGAGGGAGGACACGAGCATCAGCGCGGCAACGATCCGCATCGGCCCATTATGAGATCAACTCGGCAGCGTCCGCGCGAATGCACCGACACGGAGACATATCCGGTCCGGGCCGGATACGGTGGCCCGTGGACAATCGGCGAAGCCCGTAAGCCACCGGAGTGTTCTATGCGTACCGTCCCTTCCATCGGGACAGCGGCAATCCTCTCCTTCCTTCTCGCCCTCACCCTCCTCCCCGCCCGGCCGGCTGACGCCTCGCTCGCCGCCCTACCGGGAGGCAAGGCGACCTATGTCGTCTCGCAGGGCCATCTCAAGGCCGCCTCCCGGCAGAACTGGGTACGCCTGGGCAGCTACCGCTTCGCCCCCAACGGCACGGTCACCGCGGCCCTGTACCTGTGGTGGCAGCGTCACCCCAAGGCCAGACAGCGCACCGGCACCGTCCCCGACACGAGCTGCACCACCAAAGCCGGCGGTTCCCAATCGCGCCCCCGTACCTGCGAGGTGCTCACCGCCGGAGGTTTCACCGGCGCCCCCGACGAGAGCCGCACCGGGACGTACAAAGTGTCCGGGAACGTGGTGAGCATCCGGTGGAAGATCACCCAGACGTGGACGGAGCAGTGGTACGTACGGCCCTCCCCCGACGGGAAGCTGGCCCGCCTGGACCTCAAGCAGAGCACGCTGGCCACCAACGGGTACGGCTACGGCAGCAACGCCTCGATCAGCACGCGGCGCGCGATGAGCTCGGTGAAGGCCTTCCCCGGCTCACTCAGGCAGGACCTGACGAGCTGGGCGAGCGGCAAGCTCGTCACCTCCGGCAATCAGCCGTTCGGCCACTCCGCCTTCCGTGCCTGCTCTGCCACCACCTCGTGCCTGACCTACCTGCAGCCGTCCTCACGCGGCGCGTGCCAGAAGTCGGGCGGCTGCCCCAAGTACGGCGGCGGAACGCGCCCCAACATCAGCTCCATCCAGTACTACCTCACGATGATCTCCAAGTCGGACCGCCGCGACACGCTGTGGCACTGGTGCACCTGCCTGGCGATGGAGCGCGATCAGTTCTGCTACACCGGCAACTCCCACGTCAAACCACTCATGCAGATCATCGACGACACCGGGGCCTTCCGCGGCTGGGTCGGCGCGGAGGCGTCCTTCTCGACCAGTTCCCGGGCGACGGACATGCTGGCGGTGCTGCGCATCTCCGACTTCCGCTGACCGGCTCGAACCCGCGTCAGCTCGGGGAGAGCAAGCCGGGCCCGCGGGGAGAAGGCCTCAGAGACATGACGATGGCGACGTCCGAACATGATGGGGTACGCTCGAGCCGGCGTTTCGGGACGCGACCGGTCCGCGGAAAGGGCTCAGCCCACCCGATCCTCAACGTGTTTGGTCATGGTGCCGTTCCTCCTTTTCGGCCCGAAGATGCGGACGTCGGGCGCATCCGAAAGGGAGGTCTTCGTGGCGAATCGTCTGCCCGAAAACCCCAGCCTCGACCACCTGAAGAACGAAGCCAAGCAACTGCTGCGCGGTGTGCGCGCGGGCGAGATCCGCGCGCTCGCGACGGCGGGCGGGTGGTATCCGGGAGAGCTGTCAGACCTGCGGTTGGCCGGCGCGCAACTGGTGGTGGCCCGCAAGTACGGCTTCACGAGCTGGTCGCAGCTGCGGGCACATCTGACGATGGTGAGCGAGTTCGCGCGCCGACCGCACGAGGTGGGCCCCTCGTCCGACCCCGCAACCGAGTTCCTGCGGCTGGCCTGCCTGACCTACGGCGAACTCGCGCTCGCGAGCAGCGAGGCGGCGGCGCGGCTGTTGGCCGCCCGTCCCGAGGTGGCCGGCGCCTCGGTGTGGACGATGGCGGCGGTCGGCGACGCCGCCGGGGTGGCCCGCGCGGTCGCGGCCGACCCCGCATCGGCCCAGGCGTACGGGGGCCCCTTCAGCTGGGAGCCGCTGCTGTACCTGACCTATTCACGAGTGGCGCAGGCCGACGCCGTGGGGACGGCGCGGATCCTGCTCCGCGCGGGAGCCGATCCGAACGCCGGCTACCTTCCCGAGGGGCAGGGGCCGCCGTTCACCGCGTTGACCGGGGCGCTGGGCGGGGGCGAGCTGGGGCAACCACCGCACCCGCAGGACCTGGAGCTGGCCAGGGTGCTCCTGGAGGCCGGGGCGGACGCCAATGACGACCGGGCCCTGTACAACCGCGGCCTCCTGGGCGACGACACCGGCTACCTGAGGCTGCTGCTGAGGTTCGGCCTCGGCCGCGGGGACGGCGGGCCCTGGGCGGCCAGGCTGGGGCGCGTGCAGGACTCGCCGGCCCGCATGCTGGAGAACGCCGTGCTGGCAGTCGCGTTGCGTGGCCGGGCACGCCGGATGCGGTGCCTGCTGGCGCACGGCGCGCCCGCGGACGCCAGGGGCGACGGGCACCCGTCCTTCCTCGATCACACGGCGCTGGAACTGGCGCTGCTCGGCGGGCATGCGGAGGTCGCTCGGCTCTTGGCCGACGCGGGAGCCTCCGGCTCGCTACGCGGGCTGGACGTCGCGGAAGCGGCGATCATGCGAGGGGAACGGGGGCAGGTCGAGCAATTGCTGAGCGCCGATCACGAACTGGCCGAACGACTCCTGACGCGGCGGCGGGATCTGATCATCAAGGCCGCGGAGTACGGCCGGGTGCCGGCCGTACGGTTGGCCTGCGCGCTGGGCTTCGATGTGAACGCACGCCTCCCGTCGACGGCGTTGCACAAGGCGGCGCGGGCGGGCGACCTGCCGATGGTGCGAGCGCTGGTGGAGTTGGGAGCCGACCGGTCGCTACGGGATTTCGACTACGACGCCACGCCGCTGGAGTGGGCACAGTCCGCGGGCCAGGCGGAGGTGGTGAAGTTCTTGGGCCATCCCACTGAATGATGATCTGGCACGCCGATACCGGCCACCCTCGCCTGCGCGCTCCGCGGTACCCGCCGCTCGGGCGACTCATGCCACGCGCAGCAGCTGATCCGACGTCCGGACCAGATCCACGATGGAGTCGTGGATCCTGTGCTGGTACGGCCGGCGCGAGCCGTACCCGATGGAGGCCGCGACGTTGCCGCCAGCCAGCCTGCCTTGGCGCAGGGCATGCTGCCCGCTCATCGGGGTGATCTTGCCGGGCCTGGTGAGGTCGGGGACGGCGGCCACGTCGCCGCAGGCGTGGATCTCGGGATGGCCGGGCGCGGCCAGGTACTCGTCCACCCTGATCCTGCCCTGCTCGGCCGCCAGTCCGAGGTTGGTCACGAGCGGATCGGGGCGGACCCCGAAGGTCCACACGATCGTGCGGGTGGGGATGAACTCACCGTCGGTGAGCCGCAGCCCCCGGGAGGTGATCTGCCCCAGCGAGGTCTGCGTCCGGACCTCCACGCCCCGCGACCGCAGCATCCGTGCCGTGGTCCTGGACAGGCGGTGCCGCATGTCAGGCAGCAGCCACTCTGCGGGATCGGCCAGGATCCAGCGGATCGGCTGCCCGCGCAGCCGCGGGTCGCGGCAGGCGATCGACTGTGACAGCGACTGCCCGGCCGAGGCCGCCGCCGTACCGGCGTATCCCGCGCCGAGCACGACGAACGTGCAGTGCGCCGCGCGTTCGAAGGGATCGGTGCTCGCGGCGGCCAGGGAGAGCTGCCGGCGGATGTGATCGCGCAGATGGAGGGCCTGGCCGACGTTGTGGAAGCCGACGCTGTGCGCCGAGACCGCGGAGACCTGGGCGACTTCGCTCACGCCTCCCGCCGCGACGATCAGCCGGTCGTAGCCGAGCACGCCGCCGTCGTACAGCACGCGCCGGGCGTGGGCGTCGATGTGGGTGACCGTGCCGAGCACCACCCGCACACCCGGCAGCGTCTCGGCCAGCGGCACGCTCACCCGATCCGGGCTGAGGACGCCCATCATCACCTGCGGGAGCAGCTGCGGGTGCAACGCGACGCCGGTCGGGTTGACCAGCACGATCTCCGCGCCGTCTCCCACCGTGCGCGACAGGGTGCGCGCCGCCTGGTATCCGGCGACCCCGGCTCCGACGATCACGACCTGTGGCCTGTTCGGTCTCACTGTCATCTCCCCGCGGTGATCGCCGGCTCCGGGTCCTCCCGCCGCACCGGCGCCAACCGTTCGTGGAATCCGCCGTCCGGGGACCGCGTGATGATCCCGGTCTCCACTCCGTGGTCGGCCTCGTGGCGATCCGTCTGCTGAAGCGCGAGGCAGATCCACCGGGCGATGACGAAGGCGACGACGGGGCCGATGACCACGGCGTACCTGAAGAAGATCGTCACAGCGTCGACGGTGAGGTGGAACTGGTGGGCGATCTGGTCGTTGGCCGCGGCCGCCCACAGCAGGCCGTAGAACGTGACGCCGGCGACCGCGATGGCCGTCTTCACCGGTGTCTCGCGTGGCCGATCGAGCCGGTCACGCGCGAGCGTCTCGCGGGCCATGCGGCTCGTGGTCTTGGGCCGGCCCAGCGCGTCGCGCCGGTTGCGTCGTGAGAGGAGGAAGCGCTCGGCCATCGGGTAGGCGGCCAGGGCGGTGAAGAAGACCCCGGGGATCACCAGTGTGGGGACGAGGACCGCGAGGCTCAGCGTGTAGTCCCCGATGGTGAGCTCCCACCCGGGCATGATCCGGAGGGCGCCGTCGAGGAACCCCATGTACCAGTCGGGAACCGAGCCGGCCGAGATATGCGTCGGCTTGGCGGGGCCGTACAGCCATATAGGGGCGATCTGGAACCCGAACCCGAGAATGATCAGCATGCCGAACGTCGCCAGCGCCATCATCGGGCGTGCGCTCCGCCGCGCCGGCACCGAGGCGATGAACCGGGAGTGGCCGTGCCGCCGCACCAGCAGTTCACGGGCGATCAGCAGCGCGGCCATGACGACCGCGATCAGCAGGTGCCCCCCGTACATGACCGGAATGACCCTGTCACCGGGAAAATCCGGGCCGAACAGCAGCGACATCGCCCAGGTCCCCACCACGGGGATGGACTGCACAACCGACATGATCAACCACAGGCTCCCCCCGGACAGCATGTCGTCGGGCAGTGCGTTGCCGGTCTCCCCCGCGGCCATGCCCAACGCCAGCAGCGTCACCCAGATCAGCCACTGCCCCGTGCGCGGGCGGCGGAACGCGCCGGTGAGGAACATACGCAGCAGCTGCAACACCACGGCCGCCACGAAGACGAGCGCCGCCCAGTGGTGGACCTGGCGGATGAGCAGTCCGCCGCGCACCTCCAGGCTCAGATGCATGGTCGAGTCGAAGGCCTTGCTGACGAAGAGCCCGCGCAGCGGGCCGTACGAGCCGTCATAGGTCACCTGGGACATGCTGGGGTCGTAGAACACCATCAGCACCGCCCCGCTCACCAGCAGGACGACGAATGACCAGACGGCGATTTCCGCGAACATGAACGACCAGTGGGAGAACTGAAACGAGCGGCGCTTGGCCAACAACGAACGCATTTCGGGCCCCCTAACGTTGCCTACTCACAAGACGCCGTCGGGCCGGGGAGTGTGACAACGTTGCGGGTGTCGATGACGGTGATTCCCGTCACTGCCATCCGGTCCTTCGCCGGGGGCCGACGTGACCGCGCCTGCCCCCGGACGCCTGTTGATCGGCCGACGTCCACGGTGTATGCGTGCGCCACGCGGCAGCAGTTCCCGCCCTCCAGGGAGGACGCCCGCCGCACGTGCCGCGTCCGCGATCAGGCAGGTGTTGTTGAACGCGTCGGAGGTCGCCGCCTGCACCGAGAAATCCCGCGCGATGAGCTTGGGGATCTTCACGCGCGTGACATCGCACGCCATCGGGCCGGAATCGATCGCGGCCTGGAACGTGCTGAGCTCCAAGCCGTGCCGGCCGGCGAAATGCACGGCTTCGGCCAGGCCGGCAAGAAGCGGACGGATCTCCGCGACGGTCTCGGGGTCGCCACCCAGCAGGGAGACCAACTGGCCGGCGCGTTCGACCCCATCGCCACGAGGACGTGGCCGGACACCAGTCTGGCGAAGCCGGGCGAGTAGAACATGAGTCCCTCTTGCGTTTTCTTCCTCCAGGACGGATCATTTCGATCACCGGTCGGGGATCCGTCTCCGCCCGGACCTTCTCCACGGTCCCGTCCGGCTCCTACGGCCCCCTCCGTCTGCCCGCTCCCCGGGAGACCGCACAAGGCTGCCCGCCGTCTCACAGGGCTCGGGTCACCTGCTGTTCCGCGTTCGGGAAAGGACTGTTGATGATCCGTCGTGCACTCGTCGCCGCGGCCCTGACCGCGACGGCCCTCGTCGCCCTCCCCGCCGGTTCCGCGCAGGCCAGGATCTGCGCGCTCGGTCACCAATGCGTCACCACGTACTACTCCGACAGCACCGGCACCCAGGTCGTCGGCGGCCGCTTCGAGGGTTGCGACGGCTCCTTCTACGAGTGGGGCGTGCGCACCGTACACAAGGACTGGTCCGAAACGCCCTGTAGCTGATTCCCGCCGTTCCCCCGCGATCAGGAAGGACAATTCATGATCCGTCGCGTACTGGCCGTCGCCGCCTTGGCCACCGCAGCGCTCGCCACCGTGCCGGCCGGCGCGCAGGCCGCCCCCGCCTGCCGGGCCGGCTACATGTGCAACACCCAGTACTTCTCCGACTCCGCGCGTACCAACTTGGTCGGGGTCAAGACGGAATTCTGCAATGGTGAGGTTTCGACCTGGGGCAGGGTCACCGGCTACATCACTTGGTCCACGAGCCCCTGCACCTGAGGGAAGGCATCCGGCAGGGCACGCGCCGGCGGCCCTGCCGGGCCAGGGTAGCTCCAAGAACGGCAAGTACGCAGCTATTTGGATCAAGTAGCACCTTTCCGGCATTCTGGGCCGGTGCGAGTTGAGGTTCTCGGCCCCGTCAACGCCTATCTGGACAGCGGCGACTCCGTGGAGATCAGCGGAGTACGGCTCCGCATGCTGCTGTCCCGGCTCGCACTCGAGCCGGGCCGCCCAGTCTCCGCCGAGACGCTGATCGACGACCTGTGGGGCGAGGAGGCGCCCGCGGGAGCCACCGCCGCCCTGCACAGCCTCGTCGCACGGCTGCGCAAGGCCCTGAGCGGAGCCGCGGCTCTGGAGCTGGTCGCCGGTGGCTACCGGCTGTCCGTGCGCCCTCAGGACGTCGACGCCTGCCAGTTCGAGGAGCTGGTCGCCCGGGGACGGCGCGAGCTGGTCGCGGGCACGGCGCCGAAGGGCCTGAACAGCAAGTCCACGGCCGCACTCGCCGACCAGGTGCTGCCGGCCCTGACGGCGGCCATGACCCTGCTCAAGGAGCAGGCTCCGGCAGAGGCCGGCAGCTTCCGCCGCACCGTCCTCGTCGCCATCGAAGCGGCCACCCGGCCCCAGAAGGGGGAAGCCCAGCCCCACCATGGCGGAGATGGCCCGCAAGATCACTGAGGCCCTCGACGCCGCTTGATGGATGCCGGCCTGCGCAGCTACACCTGGTCACGGGGTCCTCTCCGGACCCCGTGACACGGCGGCGTGGCGGTGTCAGGGCGGATGCGCCATCACCACCCCTCGAAGCAGTACGGCCGCTGGTGGTCTTTGCGGCCGCCGCCCACGACCGGTCGTTCGGCGACATCTCCGCCCTGCTCCACCGATGAGAGCGGGGTTGCGGGGGTCATGGGCCGCCGAGCCGAGTTGTGAAGCTCGCCGAACATGTCCCTGGGATCACGCGCGGGAGTGTGACACAGAATGCGAATGAACCCGCGCATGAGCCTCTTCGAGAGAACATCCCGCCAGGAGCGCCGCGACCCCGCCGGTGAAGTTGGAGCACTCGAAGATGTCCTCGTGCGGGCAGGCCAGGCCATGGGCGATGGCGGTGCGTGCCACCTGAGCCTGGGCAATCCGTTGATCCAGCTCGGTGAGCTTGCGTTGGTACAGCTCCCGCCAGCCGTCGCCAGGCAGCGAACGAGAGGCGACCAACGCTTTGACCTCCCGCAGCGTGAAACCGACGTCTCGCAGCAGCAAGACCACGCCGACCAGCCCGACCGCCGATGGCGGATAACGCCGTTGGCCTGAGACCCGGGCAGGCGCCGGTAGCAGGCCGAGTTCCTCCCAGTAGCGCAGAGCGGAGGTGGCGACACCCGTGCGGCTCGCCAGCTCACCGATCGTCAGCTGCTCACTCATTTGACTTCAAGCGTACTTGAAGCCGTTGACTGGCGATCATGCAGACAGCAGGTACGTCTCTCAAGCAACGCGCGCTCAGAAAATTGGTGCGCCAGGCCCATCACCCCCGGGGCATCGCCGGGTGGGCGATCGGCTGGATGTTCGCTCATCGCCCCTCCAACCGGAAACGCAACATCTGGGCGGTGTCGTTGCTGGACGTGCAGCCCACCGACCGGGTGCTCGAGATCGGCTTCGGTCCCGGCGTCGCCATCGCCGAGCTCGCCCGCCGCGCCACCCGGGGCCACGTCTTCGGCATCGACCACTCGCAGGCCATGGTCCGGCAGGCCGCCCGTCGCAACGCCGCCGCCGTCCGCGTCCACCTCACGCACGCCTCCGTGGAGCAGTTGCCGAGCTTCGGCGATCCGCTCGACGCCATCCTCGCCGTCAACTCCGTGGGGTTCTGGCCCGACCCGGTGGAGCGGCTTCGCGAGCTGCGCCGCCTGCTCCGCCCCGCAGGACGCATCGCGCTCGTCAGCCAGCCCCGCTGCCCCGGTGCCACCCGGGACACCACGACCCGAGCCGCCCAAGAGCTCCAGGACATGCTCACCGAGGCCGGCTTCACCCGTCTCCGGGTCGAGACGCTCGAGCTCGACCCGCCCGTCGCCTGTGTGCTTGCCACCAATCCGACCGGCCTGCCGTCATGACCCCGGCCAGATTCCCCGCCGGCATCCGACTCATCGGGCCCCGCGAACGGCGGCACTCGCGGCCCGCGACTCGCACACCGCGCGACCAGGCTCCCTTCTGAACGTCTTACGACATCACAGAAGCTTGTCCAGGGTGATGGGGAGATCGCGGATGCGCTTGCCGGTCGCGTTGTGAACGGCGTTCGCCACGGCCGCCGCCGCCCCGACGATGCCGAGCTCGCCGATGCCGCGGGCGCCGAGGTCGCTCAGCAGCGTGTCCGGATAATTCAGAAACTCCACATCTATCGGGGGAATGTCGGCGTTGACGGGGACCAGGTAGTCGGCCATCGTGGCGTTGCCGAACCGGCCCGTCTCCGGCTCGATCCGCAGCTCCTCCAGCAGCGCCTGGCCGATCCCCATGACGATGCCGCCGACGATCTGGCTGCGGGCCGTCCTGGCGTTGACGATCGTGCCCGCGTCCACGACGCACAGCCATCGCGTGATACGTGGCTCTCCGGTCCACCGGTTGACCCGCACCTCGCAGAAGTGAGCGCCGAACGACCTGAAGGCGTGATCCCGGCCGGGGTTTCGCGGCGAGGTCGCCATGGCCTCGACGGCCGGCACATCAAGCAAGGTCAGCAGCTCGCCGAAGGGCATCATGCGCCCCGGGCCGCCGACTTCTCCGGCCGAGAACGTGACCTCCTGGCCGTGGAACGGGGACTTCTCGTGCTCGGCCGCCAGCTTGACCATCGCCTCCTTCGCGGCGCCGGCGGCCAGCAGGACGGCGGGCCCATTGGTGGAGGTCGACCCGGAGCCGCCCGCGTTGGCCGCCGGAGGTGTGGCCGAGTCGCCGAGCTCGGGCACCACCCGGCCGACCGGGATGCCGAGGCTGTCGGCGGCGAGGAGCGCGCAGACGGTGGACTGCCCGGTGCCGAGGTCCGCCCCGGTGCCCGACACGACCGCCCGGCCGTCGGCGCACAGCCGTACCCTGATCGACGCCTGGCCTCGCCCGGCGCCGTAGGTCGCGGTCGCCATGCCCAGGCCGACCTGCCAATCGCCATCGGTGACCGCGCCGGGCCGGGAACTGCGCCGCGACCAGCCGAACCGCTCGGCGCCCAGCGTGTAGCACTCCGCCAGATGCTTGCCCGACCAAGGCAGCCCGCCGGCCGGGTGGACCGGCGTGTCGTTCTTCCTGCGCAGGTCGAGCGGGTCCATGCCGAGCTCGGCGGCCAGCTCGTCCATGGCGCTCTCCAACGCGAAGGAGCCGTTGGACTCCCCGGGCGCGCGCATGCACAGCCTGGCCGTCACCATGGGGCCGGGCGGGCGCGCGGTCGCGGTGCGGCTGGGCAGCCTGACCGACGCCATGCACGTGATCTCCTGCTCGGACCCGGCCTGTGAGGAGGTACGGGTGACGCGGCCGGTCGCCCCGATCTGGCGGGACATCCGCGACGCGGAGGCCTCGGGCGACATCAATGAGCGCTTCGACGAGTCCGGGGAGTACGGCGATCAGGTCGGCGTGTCGCTGGCCGTACGGGCGGACGGCCGGCCGCTGATCGCCTACCGCAGCGCCGTCGGCGGCGCGGTACGGCTGCTGGACTGCCGCACTCCGGACTGCGGGGCGGCCGACTCGCTCACGCTCGCCCCCGCCGGAGTCGAGCACGCCGCCCCGGCGCTGGTCCTGGACCGGTCCGGCCGGGCGCTGGTGGCCTACCAGGACCTCGAACGCCGCCGGCTCATGCTCGCCACCTGCACCGGACTCGACTGCACGACCACCGCGGTGCGGAACATGCGCCACGGGCCCGGCCCCAACGTGGCGATGACGCTGGACGTCGGAGGGCGGCCGGTGATCGTGTGGACCGACGTGGGCAGCGATCTCGGCTCGGAAGTGGTCATCACCGTGCCGCTCAACCTGCCGTGGCCCCATCGGTCCCGGCCATCGCGGACCGCGCAGTGACCGCAGCAGGAGCACGGGCTTGAGCTGCCGCGCCAACTCCGCCGCGTCCCGTCCCGCCTTCAGGGCTTGACTCACGAGTATCCTGCCGACGAGGACGACGGCGAGGAGACCTGACGCGCCTCGCCGACGGGCAGGGCGATGACTTCGACGAGGTCGGCGCGGTCCATCCGCCCCCTGCGCCACGCCGTCGACGGCGGCCGCGTAGGCGAGGAAATGCCGGCGCCGATGGGCGACCTGGTGACCTTGTAGAGGGGCGCGGTGCGGAGCACGGTCACCCGGACCGTGATGCCGTCGGGGCCACACAAGTCATCACACGGCAAATCTATACAGAACGGATATTTGGTCGTAACCTAGCAGAGCTCCAGCGGGGAACCTGGAGCGCAAACGTCAACGCCCCGGCCGCCGTCACGGCGGCCGGGGCGATATGTGAAAACACCCGAATCGGGTGCGGGATCAGAGCCCTCCGCAAGGACATGACCTAGCGGTCAGCTGCCCCATCGGCAGTCGACGTCCGTCTGGATCGGCTGCTCGCCCCCACGGTCGAGCAGGTGTTCACCCGCATTGACGAGCGGAACGAGCAGATCGTCGCCGACCGGCCGTGAACCGTCCGGCATTGACGAAGGCTCCGATGCGCCCCGAGTTCGGTGCGACTCCATGAAACCCAGGGCACATCATTCCCACCAAGCCCAGTGAGATGGGACGGGAACGCATCCAGCGGGAACGAGCTTGACTCCACTTGTCGATCTTGGAGCGAGGGTGGGTCGCATGTGGAGAACGGTGCGCCGCCGCGCAGTGGAAGCGGTTGCAGGTCTTCAAGTCCGCTCCCCGCAGGTCGCGGGGGGCGGACGCCCGCCGAACTGGTGCTGGCTGATCGTCCGACGAGCGGGCTAAGGAGGGCTTATCACGGTGAACATGCGGGTGAGCTTCCATGGCCGACGACCCCAAACGGCGAGCTTCCCTCCAAGAAGCGGTTTCCCTATTCCGTGCCGGCCGATGAACACCAGCATGAGGGCCGAAGGGTCGGCGGAGATGTGGGCGTCAACGTCACGTGCGCCCGCCGCGTCGAGCGTCAACGAACCGCCGTCGAAGACAAGCGCCGTGCGTCCACCTCCACGCAGGCGCAGTTCGAAGCGAGCCCGGAAGGAGCCGGCCTTCTCCTGGTTCAAGAAAGCACTGGGCGGCAGAGCCGCGATAAGCGGAAATGCGGCGCCCTCGATCGCGAGCAGAGCGTGGTGACGCTGTATTGGCCACGGGCGCCCAAGGGCTCTGGCGATGTCATGGCCGTGGATCAGGCATTCTTCGAGCAGGTGACAAGCCACCGCCGAAGTCGGCAGACGGGTGCCCTGCAGCCAGTCGACGGTGGCCGCTCGCGAACGCGACGCGACGTCGTCGAACTCGTTTGCAAGCGTGCCGATGCGATCGGCGAGTACGGCTGGGTCCCGTTCGCCGTCCTCGGCCAGCATCTTCGCGTTGACCTCGGCCATTCCCGCTGTCGTGACTATGGCTTGCGGGACCGGTCTTCCGGCGACGGCGTCGGTGTCGAAGCGAAATACATGAGATAGGTGGGCCGCGACATCGCCCACCGTCCAAGTACCGACCGAAGCGGAGCCGGCATCAGGGACGCTCCGCACAAGTGCGACGAGGCTGGGGACAACGTCCCGCAACGCCGCACGAGCGTGGGCCATGGTGTCGGGTGCGCCACTGTGCGTCGTAGCCGGGATCATGTCGGCACCTTCCTGGGCATCAGAATTGGGCCTCGCCTGGGGTATGGGTGTCCGAAGCCGGGATAGTCGGGGGCGACGCAGCGGCTCTCGAACGGGAACAGCTCGTCGTCTATCCACGCAGGCCTTCCCGCGCCGGCCATGGCCGCCCTTCTTTCGATGACTATGCTAGATATAGTCAGGCAAGCTTGAGATTATCAAGTAGGTGGAATGAGTCGAAGCTACGGCCAGTACTGCGGTCTCGCCAGGGCGCTCGATGTCGTGGGCGACCGGTGGAATCTGCTCATTGTCCGCCAACTCCTCATAGCTCCCGCCCGCTACCGCGAGCTGATCGAGGGCCTCCCTGGCGTAGCCACCAACCTGCTCGCCGACCGCCTCCGCGAGCTTGAGACCGCCGGAGTGGTCGAGCGGCGGCTGGCCGAAGAGGGCAACGCCATCGTGTACGCCCTCACCCCGTGGGGCGCCGAGCTCCGGGAGCCGGTCGAGAGCCTCATCCGCTGGTCCACGCCACTAATGGCGCGCGGACCGGGCGGCGACCACTTCTGTGCCGACTGGCTCGTCCTAGCTCTCTCAGCCCTGCTCGCCGGCAAGACGGCCGCACGCCGGTCATCGACGGTGGGGATCGCGGTCGACGACCGCCTGCTCCAGCTGAGGACGACGCGCTCGGGCATGGATGTGAGCCTGCATGATGGTCGCGAGCTCGATGCCGTCGTGCGCGCTGACGCCTCGATCGTTCTCGGGCTGGCAGCGGGTGTGCTCACCCTCGACGACACCCTTGGGCTCGTCGACATCGAAGGCGATGAAGCTGCCGTACGAACCGTCTTCAACCCCCAAGGCCCCCGTCCCGGAGGCTCTGTGCGCCGATGACCGCTCGCCCCATCACGCCCCCTGACCGTGCGAGCGAGTGCTGGCGTGTTGGAGATCCGCTCGATGGCGTTTCGGTGCTGATGACGTTCACGGTCTTCGCCGTGTACGGACTGTTCGCCGCGGCCGTCAGGAA
Organism: Nonomuraea sp. SYSU D8015; assembly: GCF_008065375.1. Taxonomy (GTDB): domain Bacteria; phylum Actinomycetota; class Actinomycetes; order Streptosporangiales; family Streptosporangiaceae; genus Nonomuraea. The sequence goes on along the minus strand of NZ_VJYI01000007.1, from coordinate 18,878 downwards.
CCACGCGCCCCGGACGGCACCCGAGCTCGGGAGTCAGGATCGTCGAGCAGACCGAACACCTCCATGGACACCAGGCCGTGTAGGTGCACGAACAGGTCGAGCCAGATGGCGAGGACCTCGGTCGGCACCCGCTGCTCGTGCCGTTCGGCCCAGGTCTCGAGCTGTTCGGCGGTGCCCGGTGATAGGCGGGCGGCGCGCCGGTGAAGCGTGTCGGGGTCGAGGCGGCCTTCGGCGTGGGCGCGGGCGAGTAGCCCGAGGGCGAACCGGCCGATGCGGGTGCCGGCCCGCACGGTGTGTTCCGGCGGCGCGACGTAGCCGGGGACCGGCGCCCCGTACGCGAGCCCGAACTCGGCCGGGTGTGCCACGGCCCAGTCCCGGTACGCCTGCATGGCCCCGTGGAGCGCCTCTCCCACGTCGTCGTGCGCGCCGCCGGCCTCGACGGAGTCGGCGTGCTGGTCGAACGCGGCGACGATAAGGTCGGTCAGCAGCTCGTCGCGGCTCGGGAAGTACCGGTAGAGGGCGGAGACGGCGATCCCCACGTCGCGGGCGACGGCGCGCAGGGACAGGCCGGCGGCCCCGGACCGGCGCAGTTCCTCGAGGGCGGCGGTGCGGATGGCGGCGAGCAGCTCCTGGCGGCGGCGGGCCCGGAGGCCGGTGGAGGCGGTCGTCTTCTCTGAGAGGTCCTCCATGACGACCACCCTGACCTGGGCGATCTTCAACTTCGTCACCCTCGCGGTGCTGCCGTACTGGTTCTTCCGCTACCGGCTGGGCTACCGCCCAGACAGCATGCTGCTGCGGTTCTACCGGCCGAAAGTGTGGGTGCCGTACTTCATCCTCGTCGGACTCTCGCCGATCTTCTTCGTCGCCACCCCGGAGTACTACACGACGTCCGTCACCGGGCACGCGCTCACCCTCGTGCTGTTCACTCTCGGGTCGTTCCTGCCCATCATGATCACGACTCAGTCGCTGCTGACCCCGCGGCTGTCGGTCCTGGCGCGATCGTGGGTGACCGGATCGGTCCTGTCCGCCCTCGCGTACGGCGCCCTCAACATCACCGAGGCGTTCCTCGCCTGGGGCTCGCTCGCGCAGGTCGCCCTGTCCCTCGCATGGTTCACGCAAGTCGCGTTCTGGGGTCTTGCGAAGGCCGTCACCACGCTGCGGACCGGCAACGCCTGGCTGCACATCGCGACCACCCACACCATCCACCTCGCCGAGGCCCCGGCCGTCGCGACCACCTTCCACCTGCGATGACGGCAACCCTGCTGGCCCACACCGGGCACGTCGCACCCCACGGCGGCACCGAGGGGTTCATCGGGGTCGCGCTGCTGCTCCTGGGCGCCGCGACGGTCCTGTGGTGGACCCGCCGACGAGACAGCTGAAGGAGAGAGCGGGCGCCTCTTGTCGCTTGCGCTGGTTAGGGGCGAGACGCCCTCTCCACCGGCCCGCCGTCGAGACCCGCGGTCAGGCGAGCGTGGCCAGGCCGGAGGAGTGCGCGAGTGCGGCGGCCTCCGTGCGGGTGTCCACGCCGAGCTTGTCCAGAATGTTGGCCACGTGGTACTTCACAGTGTGCTCGCTGATCAGCAGGTCTTCGGCGATCTGCCGGTTGCGCAGACCGCGCGCCACCCGTTCGAGCACTTCGACCTCTCGCGGCTTGAGCGCGGCCAGCGCGGCGTCCGGAGGCTGGGACGCGGGCGGTGCGAGCGGCAGCGCGGCGCTCATCGTGGTGCCCCAGCCGGGCACGGCGTCGAGGGACCATCGGCCCCCCGCGGCGGCCGCCAGCTCGGCCAGACGGCGCATGGGCAGGGCGTCGGCCGCCAGCGTGCCCGGCCCGTCGTCGCGGACGACCAGGTGGAGCTCAGACTCCGCCGGCTCCCAGGCCACGCGGATCCTGGTCAGGCCGTCCTGATCGAGCAGGGTCACGACGGCTCCCCGTACCAGTGCCTGGGCGGTGTTGGCGATGTCCGCGGGGAGGGCGTGGTCACGGTCGCGCGGGCCGGCCAATTCCAGGGACACGTGGCTGTGGCGGATCAGCGGCGCGAGCTTGCCGGCCAACCGGTCGAAGGCCGCTCCAGCCGGCTCCTCGCTCAGCGAGGAATCCAGGTCGGCCGCGGTGCGCAGCTCGATCAGCGCCGCGACCGCCAGGTCGGTGGCGGTGCGCCGGGCGGCGGCGTCGTCGAGCGTACGGCTGCGCAACGTGCCGAGCAGGGATTGGAGCGTGGCGGCGTGGGTGTTGGTGAGCTCGGCGACGGCACGGGCGCGTTCTCCGGCGGCCAGCCGGTTGCCGTGGAGATCGGCGGGCGGAAGGTTCTCCGCCCGGTGCATCAGCTGCAGGGCGACGAGATCCCACAGCCGCTGCACGAGCTCGCGTACTGGGCCTGTGGGCTCGGTTCCGCCGCGGGTCACCACGACGAGCAGGGCGCCGGAGGCCCCGGGCGGGCGGGACGCGACGGCGAGCAGGGGGAGGTCCTGGCCGGCGAGGCGCGCCCGGCCGGACCACGGCTCACCCACGCCGACCGTGCCGCCCACGCGGGCCAGCTCAGTGCTGGTGATCTTCTGGGTGATCGCCGTCTCGCCATGGGTTTTCATGGGATGCCGGGCGCAGTCGCCAGTGAGCATGGCCACCGCCCTGTGCGGCTGGAACTCCGCCAGCGCCTGTGACAGGGGTTCCAGCATGGCGCCGATCGGTGCCTGCATCACGGACGCGGCGGCCGCCAGCACGGTACGCGGGTCGGGCAGCTCCATGAGCCAGATGCTAGGCGATCGCCCTCAGGCGGGGCGCCGGCCGTCCGGGTAGCGAATACCGCCCGAACGGGCGGTGAGCGGTGTGGCGGGCGGCGAGCAGGCTTTCACCCGTCCGGTTTCCGCCACCTCAGGAGTCGCTCATCATGGAAGCCCTTGTCGCTCCCGCCTACGGTCCCGTGGACCAGCTGCGCATCGGCCACGTGTCCGACCGGTCGCCGGGGCCGGGTCAGGTACTGGTACGCGTGCAGGCCGCGGCGCTCAATCCCTTCGATGTCAAGATGGTCACGGGCGAGTTGCGCGAGATGTACCCGGTGACCCATCCGTTCGTGCCGGGCATGGACGCCACCGGCGTGGTGTCCGCGGTGGGGCGGGGCGTGTCGCGGTTCGCCGTCGGTGACGAGGTGATCGCCTACGCCGGCGCCGTCTCGGGGACGATCGCCGAGTACGTGCTGGTCGCCGAGGGCCCTCAGCTCGTCCACCGGCCGCGCGCCCTGCCCCCGGTCCAGGCCGCCGCGCTGCCCACGGTGGCGATGACAGCGCACTGCGTCCTGAAGGCCGCCGCGCTCAAGCCCGGCGACGGCGTGCTGGTCATCGGTGCGACCGGCGGCGTGGGCGCGCTCGTGGTCCAGCAGGCCGCCGAGGCCGGCGTACGCGTCCTGGCCACCGCCGCCCGGGCCGACACTGCCTACATCCGCCGGCTCGGCGCGCACGAGACGATCGATCACACCAGTGGCGACACCATGGCCCAGGCCCGGCGGCTCCACCCCGATGGCCTGAACGTGGTCATCGACCTGATCAACGCCGGTCCGGCGCTCGTCCCCACGGCCGGGATCGTGGCGCCCGGCGGCCGGTTGATCTCCACCCTGTACGGCCCCGCGGAGCTGGACGGGCTCGTACCCGTCTATGTCCGGATGGAGGCGTCGACCGGCGACCTGGCCCGGCAAGTGGAGCGGGTCACGGCGAACCGGATGAGCGTCGAGGTGGCCGCGACCTATCCCTTCGGCCGGTCCCCGCAGGCCATGCAGGACCTGGCCACCGGCAAGCACACCCGGGGCAAGATCGTCATCACTTTTTGAATATCGAGGAGTCCATCATGCTGTCGCTTCCCACCCGCGCCGGTGACCGTCCCCGTACCGGCCCGTCCGTTCCACACGTCCAGCTCAGCCAGAACAGCCCCGATGAGATCCGCGGGCAGCTGACACAGTGGATGAGCACCGAGCTTCCCGCCACCGAGATCAGGGCCAGCGAGATCTCCGAGCCTGGCTCGGTCGCCTTCTTCCTGGGAAACGACGTGACGCCGCCGCAGGGAGCGGTGCTCCTGCCGCCCCGCCTGGTCGCCGAGTTCGCCCACGTCCACATCGACGGCAGCCTGCACCTGGCCCTGTCCCTGGAGGACCAGCGAGAGCTCATCGACAAGGGCTGGGGCGAGCGCCATCCCCTGTATTCGCCCACGATCAACGTGGTGATGCTCTACGGTCCTCGCGACGCACAAGAGCTCGAGGTGGCCAGGAGCGTCGTCACCGCCTCATACCGATACGCCACCGGCAGAGCCCTGTAGCCGTCAGGGCCCCGCAATGAGACCGGCTTCGCCTGAGCCCCTGCATGCGGCTCGGCGAGGCGGCCTTCGCCCGCATCACCGCCGAAGCGAACCCGCCCCACGGCGCCGTGCGCGCCAGGCGGGTTCGCCCCAGCCGATGACCCCACCTCACGGCGAACGGCCCCCACTTAAAGGGGGGCCGTGATCGGTCAATGTGACACTAAATAGGGATTCCGAGTCACTGCGGGATGCGGACAGATACCACGATCGGTATGGAATTCCACCCTGCGGTCAAGGGTCTTGCGGCCCTAAGTGGAGGTACGGCCATCCGCGACCAGTGGTGAACGGGTGCGGCTACGTCCTGTCCCCCGTGTCATCGCGCGAGTGCTTGACGACGGTGTGGCTGCGGAACCTCGATCGCGTGCGTGGTGAAGATCAGGCGTTCAGCGATCTTTGTACGGCGGCGTCCACCAGCTCGTGTATCTCCTGCTCGGTGAAGATGCCGGGCAGCGTCAGCCGCTCCACGATGAGCCAGTTCAGCGCGAGGTAGAGGAGCACCACCGAGGTCGGATCGCCGGGCAGGCCCGACGCGGCGTGGTAGCCGATATTGGCGTCGATGTCCTCGCGGATGCGCTTGGTCAGCACGGCGCGCAGCTCCGGGCGCCGGGTGGACTCCAGCCGAAGCTCCAGAAGGGCCAGGTAGCCGGAGTTGAAGGCGGAGACCCGATCGACCAGCTCGTGCATGAGCTGGGCGTAGCGGGCTTGGTCCTGCACGCCCTCCCGATTGCGGGTGATCGTGGCCTCGTCGGGCAGCAACCGCTCGTAGATGCGCCCGCCGACCTGAGTGAACAGATCGTCGCGGTTGGCAAAGTAGTTCGAGGCCGCAGAGTACTACATCAGGAGTGGTGATTTGAGAAAGCTCGTCTACTATGTCGGCGTCTCCCTCGACGGCTACATCGCAGGCCCCAACGTCGAGTTGGACTTCTACCCCGTGTCGGACCAGATGTCCGCCTGGATCAACGCCCGCTACCCCGAGACGCTCCCCACCCACGTCCGCAAGCTCGTCGGTCTCGACGGCGCGCCCAACAAGGTCTTCGACACGCTGGTGATGGGCCGCGGCACCTACGAGCCGGCCCTGGACGTCCCCACCACCAGCCCCTACTCCACCTGCGCCAGTACGTCGTCTCCAGCACCTTGAAGATCGACGACCCCACGGTACGAGTGGAGACCGGCAACCCCATCGAGCTCGTCCAGCGGCTGAAGGCCGAGGACACCGGCATGGACATCTACCTCTGCGGCGGCGGCAAGCTCGCCGCCTCCCTGCTCCCCGAGATCGACGAGATCATCCTCAAGAGCTACCCCGTGGTGGCGGGCACGGGCATCCCCATGTTCTCCGGACAGTTCCGCCTCACCCTGTTCACCCCCACCCGGCGCGAGTCCTTCGACAACGGCGCCCAGGTCAGCTGGCTCACCAGGGCCTAGAACCGCAGGAGGAACCATGCATGTCAAACTTCCCGCCTCGATCACTCAGGCCAAGGCCGGTCACCAGGCTCAGTCGCCGGACCGGCACGAGCGCCCGTCGCGCGATGTCAAGCCCACGGTCCGGACCAACCTCTCCCGCCGCCCGACCGCTGCCCCCCGCCGCAGCGGTTACTGAATCTTTGCCGGTACGGCCGGCTGCGTTGAGTGATCTCCATCGTGCGGTTGTTCTCGTGGTGGAGCAGGCCGCACATCGAGCGGCGTTGGGCGGCCCCGGCCTCCTTGACGCATTTGCGGGGCCGAGGCCCAGGCCAGCGCCCGAGCGGCCACCGGACAGGATCAGGTTGCCGAACTCCCCGCTGTGGGAGCACGACCTCGACGGCGGACTGCGCATGCTCGGGCTCGCCGTCGAGACTCACGTCATCACCAGCCACTACGCCCTCCCGCTGCTGATCAAGCGGCCGGGCGGGCTGGTGGTGGAGATGACCGACGGCACCAAGGAGTACAACGACCAGAACTACCGCGTCTCCTTGCTGTACGACCACGCCAAGAACGGCAATTCGACGCCAACATCGCCGAGGTCGCCCGCCAGAGCGCGGACACCCGTGGCCGCTCGACTCCGGCCGGAGCCCGGATGGAGGCCATGAGCGAATTCTTTGGGCAGGTGGGGCGCGCTGCGGAAGTCCTCACGCCAATCGCGATCATGATCTCAGCGTGCCGTCACGGCCCGCCCCCCTCCCCATGCATCCGCCACGGCATCTCGAAATTCAGGGGAAGGCGACGGCGGCCTTCGGACAACAACGAGGTGACCGCTGTACCGCCGACGATGAGGTTTGTGTATGAAGGAGCCACGCATGGAAGCTCCCCCGAGCGTCGTACCGCCGTGGCAGGACGACGCCACGGTGATCAAGCGGTCCTGGGACGAGCCCGAGTGTTTCGGCGCGGTCTTCGACTCCCACTACACGGAGATCCACCGGTACGCGTCCCGGCGACTCGGCCCGCACGCGGCTGACGACGTCTGCGCCGAGACGTTCGCCCTCGCCTTCCGTCAGCGTCGCCGCTACGACCTGAGCCGCAGCAGCGCACGACCGTGGCTCTACGGCATCGCGACCAACGTCATCAGTCGCCACCGGCGCGACGAGGTACGCCTCTTACGCGCCGTGGACCGGCTGCGCCCGGTAACGGAGTCCGCCGGCGGTCATGAGGACGAGGTGACCGCGAAAGTGAGTGCTGAAGGCGTCAAAGGAACGCTGGCCAGGGCCGTTGCCGCTCTGCCCGTCGATCAGCGTGACGTGTTGTTGCTGGTTGTGCTGTCGGGGCTGAGCTACGAGGAGGTGGCGCAGGCTCTCGACGTGCCCTTCGGCACGGTGTCCTCGCGGCTGAACCGGGCTCGCAAGAGGCTACGCAAGGCGCTGGGTGGGACGAACCCCCTGCTGGACGAGGAAGAGATGCATCGATGAACGACCTGGATCTCGTACGCGGACTGTACGACGAGGACCCGCCCCCGCCCGACAACAAGGCCATGGCTCAAGCCCGGGCACGGATGCTGAGCCAGGCCGACACCGTACGCTCCCGCCCTCGCCGAGCTTGGCGCCTGCCGCTCGGCCTGGTGGCCGCCGCGATGGTCACGTCCGTGGTCGCGGGCATGACGCTCATGGCCAACGACCCCGGAGACTCGAGAAGGCCCGGTGAAACCAAAGGGGGCGTGGATCCCAGCACTCAAACCCTTTCGCCGCGCGGCATGATGCTGGCCGCCGCCTCCCAGGCCGAACGGCAGCCGCAGGGTCGCTATTGGTTCACGCACCAGCGGACCGGCCTGCCGCTGCTCGCACTCGGTCAGACGGGCGGGTACGTCGTGGAGGAGCGCAGCGAGGCCTTCGAGTGGACGGGACGCACCCGCGGCGACGGCCAGGCGTTCTACGGCCGCGACTTCGCCGGCAGGCCGCAGACCGACGCCGACGTCAAAGCCTGGCGGGACGCGGGCTCGCCACGAACCTGGCAGGTGCGCTCGTCCGGAGTGACCCGGACGATTAGCACCGAGTCGGGCACCTGGCGGGCAGACCAGAACAAGCACGCAGGCGGCGCCTTCAACATTCCAGGCGTCGGCTCGTTCACTTACGCGGAGCTCCAGGACCTCCCCACCGAACCCGAGGAACTGCGCAAACTGCTGTGCGAGGGCAGGGTAAGGCACACGCCGGAAGTGGCCGAACAACTGGGCCGCGGCGGCATCGCCGGGGCGCGCAAGCGCTGCGATGGCGCATTCGGCGTACTCAACAAGGTCTTCTTCACCCTCGGCAACACTCCCGTCCCTCCCAAAGTGCGGGCCGGTCTCATGCGCCTGCTCACCGACTACCCCGGCGTGCGCCGACTCGGCACCGTTACCGACCCGCTCGGCCGCACCGGGGTCGCCCTCGCGACCTCGTACGAGAGTCGCGACGGCCGGGGGACGATCCAACGGGACCTGCTGTTCGACCAGCGGACCGGCAAGGTTCTGGGCAGCAGGGACATCCTCCAGAAACCCGGTCCTGACAGCCAGGCTTGGCAAGTCCCCGGCAGGATCCTCGGCTACTGGCTGATCCTGGACTCGGGCTGGACCGACGCCAACCCCCACCTGCCCGACTAGATGATTGATCCTGAACCGCGCTGGCTTTGACGAAGACCTAGGTGTGCCCCGGAGTTCAGCCGGGACCATCGGTGAATGGCAGGTAGATGCCCGCCTCCTGCCCTGTCGCCCTGGACTTTCCACCGGGAAGAATGCGAGTCGGTTCGACGCCGGGAGGCGCCGGGGAGGCCGGGAGCAGCGCGCTGTCATCTCGCGGAGCGGGCGCGATGACCGATGAGTTCGGTGCGGCGGTCTGGTCTTACCGAATGACGGCCGAACTGACGAGAAGGAAACCACGATCATGAAGCTGACGACCATCACGATGGTCACCGTCGACGGCGTGATGCAAGGACTCGGCGCGCCGGACGAGGACCGCCGCGGCGGATTCGAGCGCGGCGGATGGGTCACGCCGCTGTGGGACAACGAGGCCGGGACCTTCCTGAACCAGGTCTACCAGCGCGCCGACGCGTTCCTGTTCGGCCGGCGGACCTATGAGATCTTCGCCGGCTCCTGGGGAGTAATGCCAGATCCGGGCAGCAACCCCATCGCGGCGGCGTTGAACACGCGACCCAAGTACGTCGCATCGACCACGCTCACAGACCCGCGGTGGACGGACACGACCGTCCTCTCCGGTGACCTCGCAACCGCCGTCGGCGACCTGAAAGCCAAGCCGGGAGGCGAGCTGCAGGTGCACGGCAGCGGCGCCCTGATCCGCTGGCTGCTCGACAACCAGCTGGTCGACGAGATCACCCTGCTCGTCTGCCCCGTGATCCTCGGCCAGGGCACGCGGCTGTTCCCCGACGCCGGCCCTGACGCAGCGCTCGACCTGGTGGAATCGCGGTCCACCTCGAAGGGGGTAACGATCCAGGTCTACCGGCCCACCGGCCGCCCGCAGTACGAAACGGCCACCCCCGACGCGAACACGTGACAGAGGTGCCGCAGTCAGTGAGAGTCGGTCACGGGTGGGTGCGGGCCGCAGCGTACACCTGCGGCGCGGGGGATTCAGCAGGAGGCGTCGCCCGGCGGAGGGTCCTGTGCCGCGATGTCCAAGCGGCGTGGCGGCGCAGCAGCCGGTGGCCCGGCACGGTCGAACGACGACCGCCCCAGGGTGATGATCTGCTCAGCGCCGCTGCCGTCCATCGCCTGGAGCCTTTCCAGATCGGCGATCGACACCAAGGCGACCACCGGCTTGCCATGGCGGCTGAGCACGATCCGCTCGCCACCGTAGGCCACCCGCCCCATCAACTCGGCCAGCTGAGCGCGCGCCTCGGTGAAGGGCACTGCCTCGGCATCCATGTCTGCACAGTACTGCAGTTCCGTACAACCTCGAAGTTGTACATTTTTTTAAAACTGTACATAATCGCGATCATGAGTGAGCCACTGCGCCGCAACCGCGACTTCGTCCTGCTCTGGAGCGCCACCTTGGCCTCGACGCTGGGCTCCCAGGTCGCCTCCGTCGCCTACCCCCTGCTGACGCTGGAACTGACCGGAGCAGCCGCCTACGCCGGACTGATCGCCTCGACCGCGACAGCCGCCGGCATCGCGCTGCGCCTACCCGCGGGCGCCCTGGTCGACCGGTGGGATCGGCGGCGCACGATGCTCACCTGCACTCTCATGCGAGCCGCTCTTGTCGCCGCCACCGTCACCGGTTCGCTGCTCGGGCTGCTCGACTGGCGGATGCTGCTGGCTGCGGCCGTGATCAGCAGCGCCTGCGAGGTGTTCTTCCACCCGACGGAGACGGCGATGCTACGGCGCGTGGTTCCTTCCGAACACCTGCCTCAGGCCCTCGCGCACAACGAGGCCCGCCAGTACGGAGCCTCGATCGCCGGTCCACCACTGGGCGGCCTGCTGTTCAACCTGGGCAGAACGGTCCCTCTCGCCGGAGAGCTCCTGGCCTACCTGCTCTCCTTCGCCGCGGTCCTCGCCATCAAAGACCCGACGCCCGCAGTCCCGGCCGCGGAACCGTCACGCACGCTCCTGCGCGACATCGCCGAGGGCCTGCGCTGGACCTGGCGGCAGCGGTTCCTGCGCATCCTGCTGGCGACGGCAGCAGGCTTCAGCCTGGTGTTCTCCGCGCTGACCCTCACCGCGATCGTCGCCGCCCGGCAGAGCGGCGCCACACCGGCCGATGTCGGCCTGATGATGGCGATCTCCGGCGCCGGAGGACTGCTGGGCGCACTGGCCGCCCCCCGGCTGCAGCGACGCAAACCGGCGACGGTCGTCCTGGCGATGTTCTGGGCCGCCGCCGCGGCCATCCCCGCGATGGCCGTCCATCCCACCGCGTGGGCCATCGGGCCGCTACTGGCCACGGCGTTCTTCCTGGCCCCGGCGGCCAATGCGATCCTGTACACGTACCAGATGACCATCACGCCCGAACACTTGCAGGGCCGCGTGATCAGCAGCCTCGCCCTCATCGGCAGCGCGGTGACCCCGATCGGGCCGCTGGCCTCGGGACTGATCCTGGACCGCTGGGGTGTGACGGCCGCCCTGTTGTCGATCGCGTCCGTCATGGCGATCGTGGCTCTGGGCGCCACGTTGAGCCGCACCATCCGGCATCTGCCCCCGCTGGCCGAGGCCGTGGCCGCGCGTTGAGCGACGCCCTACGCACCATCTGGATCATGGGGCGGTCCTCGATGAGGAGGCGACTTCGACAGCAGTTCCCTTCTTCTCACCGACAGGAAGACCTGAACAGCTCCACCCGAGATCGTCCAGACCAAGGTATAGGGACACGTGGCTCACGATCCCAAAGGATGTTCAGGTCGCGGACTGGCGGATAGCTGCCGGATGCCCTCGATGATCCTGCGTTGCTCAGTCCGCGCGATCGTCCTCGACCCGGACGACCGCATCCTGTCGTGCGATTTCGACCCGCCCCATGTGTGGACCACCAGGTTGTCGCCCCCGGGCACGTTCTCACCGCGCGACCTCGCGACACCACTGACAGCACTGAACGCCGACGGGGCTCCGGCCAGACCGGTGCAGCTCGGTCTGTAGGCCGACGTCCAGCTGCTCGGCAGTGCACCCTACTGATCCGTTCGACGGCTATCACTCGGCGCGCCGGAGCACCTGCCGCGTCATCGACCGGATCAACGAGACCAGGCGCGTCGTAGAGATCCACTCGGTCAGTCACCGCCGCAACGCCTCACGTGCTCGGCGTGCGCGCCGGCCTCCTAGGAGGCGGCGGGGTGATGGTCGGTGAGGCGGTCGAGGGCGGCGGCGGTGGCCTCGTCGGAGGCGAGGTAGACGACCAGCCGCTGCTCATCGGGGTCGGGCAGCTCCAGGCTCTCGTACGCCAGCCGCAGCTCCCCCACCTCCGGGTGCGCCCACCGCTCGACGCCGGTGCGCGCGGGCAGTGCGGCGGAGCCCTCGAACCGATCACGGAAGCGGGCGTCGGCAATGATCGTCAGCTCCTCGGCGAGCAGCGACGCGTGCGGGTCGCCGAGCGCGGCCGCGGCCCGCAACGCGGCGGCCCGCTCGCCGGCGACCGCGTCCCAGTCCGGGTGGGCATCGTGCGCCCGGGGGTCGGTGAACACGTACCGGACCAGGTTCGGCGGCTCGGCCTCCAGCAGCCCGACCGGGCCGGCGAGCCACCCGAACCCGGCCGTCCACGCGAGCAGGTCGCCGGGCCGGTTGGCGACCAGCGCCGGCGCGGGCTCGAGCCGGTCCAGCAGCGCCTGCACGGTCGGGCGCACCGTCCGGGCCCGCATCGTGGCGACCCCGTCGCACGCGCCGCCGCCGGTGGCCTTCGCCAGCCGGTGCAGGTGGATCCGCTCGTCACGGGACAGACCCAACGTCTCCGCGAGCGCGGCCAGCACCTGGACGGACGGGCTGCGGTCGCGCCCCTGCTCCAGCCGGGTGAGGTAATCCACGCTGACGCCGGCGAGCGTGGCCAGCTCGGCCCGGCGCAGCCCGGGTGTGCGACGCCGCTTCCCGTCGTTCGGGAGCCCGACCGCGGCCGGCGGGACCGCCTCCCGGTGCGCACGGAGAAACGCGCCCAGCTCTGTCGTCCCCATCAACCGCGATTGTACTCAGCGAGCCTGGCCCTGCCAGGGCTAGGAAAACCGCAGCCTGGCCGGCCACGCCCAGCGCCGGGACGCTGGCAGGCATGAGCACCTCCACCGACGGTGAAAGCGCATTCCTGAACCGGAGCCGCTGCGCGGGCTGCTCGGGCGTCCGGCCGCGGCCGGCCCGGACGACGCGCCGCACGTCACCCCGTTGGGGTCCTTCACGACCCCGATCACGAGGCGCTCCTGATCGGCGGCCACGCCGGCACCAACCTGACGGCGAGCAACAAGTTCATACCCCCGGCCGAGACAGAACCTAAGGAGGAGGCTCATGATCCAGATCGCGATCATTCTGGGCAGCACCCGCCCGGGGCGCCGCGTAGAGGACGTGGCCCGGTGGGTCGCCGAGGCCGCCGGCCGGCACCCCGCGGTCAAGGCCGGGGAGACCGGCCTCGAACTCGTCGACATAGCCGACTACGAGCGGCCGTTGCTGGATGAGCCCGCGCCCGCGGTCATCGGTGCCTACCAGAAGGCACACACCAAGCGGTGGGCGGCCACGACCGACAGGTTCGACGGGTTCGTGTTCGTCACCCCCGAGTACAACGGCGCCATCCCCGCCGCGCTGAAAAACGCCATCGACTACCTGTACGCGGAATGGAACGACAAGGCGCCCCCGGCGAACGCCAAGAAACCGCCCTGATCACCATGCTGGACGAAGTCCTCGCATGGTCCCATGCCCTGCGAGTGCTGCGGGCCCCCACCGCGAGCGTCGATCCCCGGCCCGGGCCGACCTGATCCACACGCTCTACTCCGCCGACACCTCAAGTGGACACCTTCCACACCGAGGCCATGGCCACATCACCCGCATCCCCGACGCACCAGCTGCCTCCACACGAGAAAGGACCCAGGATGAAGGTAGAGGTATACGCCGATATCGCGTGCCCATGGTGCCGCCTCGGCACGCACCAGTTCCACCGCGCGGTGGCCGCGGCCGGTGCGGAACCGGACGTCGAACTCGTCCACCGTCCCTACCAGCTCCTTCCCGACGCGCCCGAGGAGCCCCGGCCGCTGATGGACACGGTGGTCGAGATGTTCGGTCCGGAACAAGCGGAGGCGATGCTCGCGGAGATGACACGGCTTGGCGCCAAGGAAGGGATCGAGTACCGATTCGAGCGTGCCATCGCAGTCAACACCTTCATCGCCCACCGGCTTCTGTGGCTCGCCCTGCACGAACACGGTGCCGAGGTGCAGGCCGCACTGGCGACCGCCCTCTTCGACGCGTACTTCCGCGACGGCGTGAACGTCGCCGACCACACCCGACTCACCGAGCTGGCCGAGCGGGCCGGCCTTGATAGCGGCCGGGTGCGGGACTTTCTCGCCTCCGAGGAGGGGGACGCCGAGGTACGTGAGCAAGTTGCCGCAGCGCGGCGTGAGGGCGTCACCACCGTGCCGAGATTCGTCTTCGAGAACGGCGAGCTGATCGTCGGCGTGACCAGCACCGAGGCGCTCCGCGACGCGCTCCGGAAGGCCGGCGGCCGGTGACGCGCCCCGTCCGCGACGAGGAACGACTCCACCGGCAGCCCTGTCCCCGAGCCGGCGCGGCCCCGAATTACCGCGGGTCAGAGCCGCAAGGAAAGCGTGCCATGCGCGCCCTGCAGTGTGCTGGCTCAGGACATAGGAAACCCATGTCGCAAGACAAGAGGAAACTCCAGCAGGGCGTGTGCCGTCCGCGACCGGAGGCGTCCTCGCCTATGAGACCCGTCCGGTCTGGTCCGGTCGGACTCCCGAGAGCGGAGAACCGTTCAGACAGGCGCGCCGTTCAGGATCTCGACCTCGCCTGTATCCAGGGAGTAATACGCGCCGACCACGGCCAGAACTCCCTTGCTCACCAACGGCGCCAGGTCTCGATTGCCACGCAGGGCGCGCGCGGTCAGCTTCACCTGGGCCTTGGCCATCGTCTCGGCGGGGTCGGCGCGGTTCTCCCGTACGGCCTGCTCATATGCCGGACGCAGAGCCTCCGTGATCGCCTGGAGATTGCCCGGCAGCGGCTCCCCTTCCCGCAGGGATTTGTACGCGGCCGAGACCGCGCCGCACCGCTGGTGACCAAGAACGACGATCAACGGGGTCCCGCTCGTCATCGGTCCGTACTCGACGGAGCCGGTGATCACTGGCCCCAGAGCCGCCCCGCCGCTACGCATGACGAACAGATCACCCAGGCCGGTGTCGAAGACAAGCTCGGGTGGCACGCGGGAATCGATGCATGACAGCACCGCTCCGTAGGGCTCCTGGCTGGTGGCGAGCAGCTGTCGCCGCGTGGGATCGCGATCCGGATGCCGGAGCGCGTTGGTCACCCAGCGTTCGTTGCCCTCCATCAGTCGTTCGTAAGCAGACTTCGGTGTACGTGGAGACGGCTCCGCCTCGCGCGTCTCGTTGTTCAGCGCCTCGCCCGACGAGCAGCCGACCAAGCAGGCCGCTGTCAGGGACGCCGTTCCTGTGAGCAGCGTTCGCCGCCCCGGACCATCAGCTCGAATGCTCATGACCTGCCGTCTCAAAGGTCGCGCTGACGGCGCGTGAGCCGCCAATGGACTGGAAGAGCAACGCCGCCACCCACAGGCCATCAGATCTGTGGGTGGGCGAGGTTCAGCACACGATGAAGATGCTCTTCCAGCCCACCGGCGTCCGCTGCTCGGCGTTCCTGTTGGAGGCCAGCGTGAAGTGAGCCACGCCCTCGGCGTTGGGCTGGTTGTACATGCGCCCGCTCTGACCGTCGCCGTACCACTTGTAGGAGCCGTTGAAGGGGATGTTGGACACGCCGCACCGGTCGATGACGACGCTTCTGCCGGTGAAACCGGGGCCTTCGTAGGCGACGTACTGCGAGGCGTAGGCGGCGCCTGCGGTGCCGACGACGATGGCGGCGGTGAACGCGGAGGTGAGGATGAACTTCTTCACGATGATCCTTCCAAGGCCCCACTCGATGGATACGCAAGGTGATAGTAACGCTACAGCATGTAATCGTCCAAGCAGCTTCCGCGCCATAGGCCGTAGCTGGGTAGCCAGGGTGTCCGATTGATCACGTTGCGGGCAGTTCCCGGTGGGGACGACGCTTACGATGGGGGCGACGACCGTCATCCCGGCCGCCTGCAACACCCGCAGCACCGTCGATTCCGAGGCGTAGAACGCCTCCAGCCGCGAGCCGCGGTGGGCGTGCTTGCGCTGGGAACGGTCGATCTCCAGCCACTCCTCGCGATCTTGACGATCGCCTCGCGCTCCCACGGCGCGGGCCTGCCAGCGCAGCACGGCACCTGCGCTCGGTGCTGACCGAGTATGCCGACCACTACAACGGGCATCGGCCGCACCAGTCCCGCTCTCAGCGACCACCCGATCATGATGATCGGAAAGGGTTGGACGGGATGATGCTCGGGCTTGTAGCTTGCAGTTGACCGTGACACTGCCCGAGGAGGTGAGACCCATGAACGCTGTATCGATGTGGGTGCTCCCCCTTCCCGTCGCGGTCGGGCGATTGACGTAGGTGTCGCCGGGAGCGCCTCGCCAACAAGGCACTCCCGAAAGACAACACCTATGCACTCTCAGCAGGTCACCGCCGAGCCGCCGTCGAACGACAGGGTCGAGCGTGACTCCGCGGTGGGCGACGTTCCCGGAGTTCTCTGGTCGCCGGCCTCCAGCGCCGATCACGCGCCCCTCATGTTCGACGTGATCATTGCCGGGTGCGGGCCGACCGGTGCGATGCTGGCCGCCGAACTGCGGCTGCACGATGTGCGGGTACTCGTTCTGGAGAAGGAAACGGAGCCCAAGTCGTTCGTCCGCATAGTCGGTCTGCATATCCGCAGTCTCGAGCTGATGGCGATGCGCGGACTGCTGGATCGCATTCTCCAGCATGGAAGACATCGTCCGGCCGGCGGTTTCTTCGCCGCCATCCCCAAACCCGCGCCCGCCAACTGATTTCGCCTGAGAAGTGATCATCCCACATATACGTGGCGATATGGCGAGCAGATCTGCGGCGCTGTCGGCCAGGAGCTGGGAGTGGTCGGCGTTCTCGTCGGACCTCCACCGCCCGCTGGCATGGCGGAAAATGGCCATGCCGGCGTCGGTAGCCGTCGTGCTCGCCGGGTCTCGATCAGAGCCCCGGCGAGTCTGATGTTCGTGTCGGCCTGACGCGGTGAAGGTCTGTGTGGCGGGGTGTCTGGTGTGAGGTGTCTGGTTCGGCAAGCGAGCACGGCCGACAACCTATGCGCCCATTACCAAGCGGAACGGCACAGGGGATGACCGTTTTCAGGACGCCGCGGCGCTCCTGATGTGATCGGCCAGTGGCGACAGCGACCACAGCGGCAGTTCCCGATGCGTCCATGCTTGCCTGAGATCCTCGGGGGTGTAGCGGGGCAACAGGTGAAGGTGGAAGTGGAACACGGTCTGCCAGGCCGTGGGGCCGGTGGCGTGCCAGATGTTCATCCCGCCCGGTTCCAGCGCGCGCCGCAACAGGGCGGCGGTGTGCACCGCGGCCCGCATCAGCAGGCTCGCACGGTCCGGGCCGATGTCGGTCAGGTCGCGACAGTGCTCTCGGGGCACGACCAGGGTGTGACCGCGAGTCGCCTGCGCGATATCGAGGAAGGCGACCACGTGCTCGTCGGAGTAGACGATCTCCGCGGGGATCTCTCCAGCAACGATGCCGCAGAATGTACAGGTTTCGGTCATGGAGGACATCCTTCTTGATGGAGGCGCTGTCCGAGCTCAACCTCACACCTTCCGACGGCACGCTCACCGGGACGCTACGGCTTGCGACGCCGGGGGCTGACCGGCTGCCGGCCGAACACGCCACCAGGCCGCTGACCCTGACACCCGTTCGAGACGAGCTCTACGTCAGCCGTTTCCCCGGCGAACAGCGACTCACCCCCGCGGTGTTCTTCTCCATCGACGAGCAGGACTACCCGCACATCGGCGGACGTGCTTTCCTCCGCACCAGTCAGGCGCTCGCATGGCCCCCTTGCCTACGTGCGGCGACGTGCCGGCGGCCGCCGCACGGATCCAGTCGCACGCACATCGCACGCCGGTACTGCGTTCGCGCGCCCTGAGCGAGGATCTCGGCGTAGACGTGGTGTTCAAATGCGAAAACAACTTGCGCGGCGCCCTCAACGCGCTATCCCTGCTCCCCCCGATCAGCGGCGCCGGGGAGTCGTCACGTACTCCTCCGGCAACCACGCGCAGGCAGTCGCTCTGGCCGCCCAGATTTTGAACATTCCAGCCACAAGCGCCATGCCGCACGATGCGCCGGCAACGAAGCTGACAGCCACCCGGAGCCGTGGGGCACACATCGTCCTCTACGACCGCTACGCCGAAGACCGAGAGACGTATGCCGGACCTTGGCCGACGGCCAGGGTCTGACGCTCATTCCCCCGTACGACCTTGATCCTTGGACAAGACTTACTTCCACCAGGGGCTTCACGCCGTTCCACGACAGGATCCGTAGATCGCCCCGATCAGGGACCTGTCTCGTTCGAGCCGCCACAGCCACTCGCGCACGACGGCTTCAGCGGCGGACGATGATTTCCATGAGCCGTTCCGGCGCACGCAGCGGCAGATAGTGATCAGCCGCAGCCACGATCTCCAGGTGCGCACCGGGAATGCCCTCGGCGAGTCGGCGAGCGATCACGCCGATCTCCGGGTGATCGTGATCGCCGACGACGACGGTAGTGGGCACCGTGACCCGATCAAGCAGCTCAACGGCGCCTACCTCCGAGAAGCGGACGTGGCCCTTCTCGGCGGCCGCCCGCACCTTGGCGTTCTCGGTGACCATGCCCGCGATTGCCGCGTATCCCGGCGCCCGGTCACCCAGCGAGGCCCATACTTCGAGCTCCATCTCGGCCAGGCGGTCGGCGTCGTTCCCGCGGTCCGCCGCCGTGTAGGCGTCCATCTCGGGAGACTGCGGCCAGTCGTGGCCACTGGCCGACGCCGCGACGAGGATCAGAGATCGCACCCGTTCCGGATGCTCCAAGGTGAAATCGAGCGCGACCTCGCCGCCCATGCTCAGCCCAACCAGTGCAGCGCGCTCGATGCCAAAGTGGTCGAGGACCGCGAGCAGGTCGTCCTCGTAGCGGAACGGCGCGGTCGGCAGCGTCGAGCGGCCCAGGCCTCGCGCGTCGTACCGGATCGCGGTGCGGTGGAGCGCGAGTTCGGGGAAGACGCCGTCCCACAGGCGGCTGTCATGCACGGAGCCGTGAAGCAGGACCACGGGTGCTTCGTTGCCGGCCTTCTCCGCCCACAGGCGACCGTCACCGGAGACGGGGATGTACTCGATCGTCATGGGACCGATTCGATCACACGCGTCCTGCTCCACCTCGAACGGCCGTCCTCTACCAGCCCGTCACACAACGTGATGGTTGCGTCCACGGGAGTGGTGTACGAGTTTGACCTGGTCACAGGCGTGGCGTCGTGAAATGGAGACGGCCATCGCGTGATCCTTTCGAGTAGCAAGATCAAGATTCGAAGGGAACCAGGCGATGGC
>NZ_VJYI01000006.1 GCF_008065375.1 Nonomuraea sp. SYSU D8015 | reverse complement strand
ACGCCACCCGCATCGCCACCGCCCAGCTCAACACCCAGGCCAAACCCTGGGTCTGGGGACGCCCACCACCGCCACCACGGCAGCTACGCCGACGGTTCACCTACACCCTTTGAGGAACGCAGCACTACAGTACGCCGATGTGTGCGTAGATACCGACGGCTTGACGGTGTCCGAGGTGGCCCAGTTGGTGCGTGAGCGGACTCGTGGATGGCCGTGGGGCCACCCCACCGCGACGCCCCGCGGTCTCGTTGACCGGCAGAGTTACGCACTGACATCGCAGGTTGATGCCGTCCCTGCTGCGGCGAAGGTTCCCCTGCTGTGGTTCTCGGGTGCAACGGCGGTCGGGAAATCGACGATCGGCTACGAGATCTTTAGGCACATCTACCGGACCGGCGTGCGAGCTGCCTATGTCGATGTGGAACAGATCGCTGCACTGCGCCCTTCCACGGACGACGATGAGGACAACCACCGCCTCAAAACACGCAATCTCGCGGCCCTCTGGGCTGAGTATCGCGCGGTTGGGGCCAGGTATCTGATCGTCTCCGGGGAGGCCGACTCTGACGAAATCGTCCGCGGTTACGCCGACTTGCTTCCTGATACGGCGCTGACGGTGTGCCGCCTCCACGCCTCCCCGACCACGTTGCACGAGCGCGTCGTGCAGCGTGGTCGGGGAGGCGGGCCAGCGATGCCGGGCGACGCCCTGAAGGGGCTGGACCAAGGCGCCCTGCGCCGCGTCGCCGAGAGGGCGGCGGGCGAGGCCGAGGCTCTCAACCGCGCTGGAGCAGGCGATCTCCGCATCGACACTGACGGCCGGTCGGTTCACGAGGTGGCCGCGGAAGCAATGGCCCGCCTCGAACTGGCAACGGGTGCGAACGTCGACAGTTGAGGCCGCCGTAGTCCGGAGAAAGGACATGATGCGCAAGCGGCCCGGTGCCGAGGACCTGGAGGCGTGGGTCGCCACCGCGGCCCCCTACGAGGCGCTTCCGGCGTGTCTGGTCGGCGGCTGCGGGCGTGATTGGCGGCCGGGCTCGGGGATCTGCGACCTGCACGCCCGGCGGCTGCGAGCGGACGGCCTGGAGGTGGCGGACGCGGCCTGGCTGGATCGCCAAGCGCCGTTCCTGATCGTCAACCAGTTCTCGCTGGCGCCGCTGGAGCCGGTGGTGCGCGCGGAGTTGCTGTTCGCGCTGGCCGCCCGGGATGAGCGGGGACAGCGGCTGGACCCGACCGCGGTCCGCCAGTCGGTCGCGGTGCTGGCCGGCCATCGCATCGCCGCGATCGCGGCGGTCCAGTTGGGCGCGCTGCCGACCCGGGCCACGGCGAACGTCGATGCGCTGTTGCGGGAGACGTTTCGGGTGGTGGGTGCGGCCTTCGACCGCTACAACCTGGAGCGGATCCGTGCGGCTGACGCGCTGTTGCTGGGCGCCAACTCCTACCGCATGTTCATGGGCTTCTGGCCGGCCCAGGCGGCCAACCCGGAGGCCGGCGAGGTGCACCGGGAATTCGGTGAAATCTACGGCCGGATCCCTGTCAACGTGATCTCCGATTCCCTCACTGGCGACGACGTGGCGCAGTGGCAGCAGCAGACCACCGTCATCCCGCGCGCTCCGGCGCAGACGTACGTCAAAGAGCTCAAGGACGGCTCCGACGGCGACATCGTCACCTTCGGCAGCCGGGTCACGTGGAACGCGTTGCTCGTGGCAGGCCTGGTCGACGAGCTGCACCTGATCGTCGGTGCGAACGCGCTCGGTGACGGCACCCCCGCCTTCACCTCGGCGGCCAACGGGCTGTCCCTGGCGGAAACCCGCCGGTTCGACGATTCGGACAACGTCCTGCTGCGCTACACCACCGGGCGGTGAGCGGGCGACGCGCTGCCCGCCGCCGCCCGGTCCGGCCCAGCTCGCCGGGGCAGCAGCGTAACGCCTGCGGCGGTTCTGCTCTGTAGAGGGACTCACCGAGCAGGCCGGCGCTCTGACCAGGCGGGGCAGGCGCGGGTTGTCGGCCGGACGTCCGCCCAGGCGTGGTTATCTAGGGTTGGAGGACCCTTCCAGCAGGTTAGAGGACGATGATCTCTTCTTTCACGTAGGCCAAGTTGACCGAACGCAGCCCGTGCCAAGCGGCATGCTCAGTGACGTGCGGCATGCAGCTGTTCGATCGGGCGGTGCTGTGGCTGATTACCAACCGGGTGCTGCTGCCGGGTATCACCACCTTGTCCCGGCTGGTCACCGAGGTGCGCCGGGCCGTGCTGGAGTCGATCAACCGCGGCCTGGCGGAGGTTGCGCCGCCGCTGATGCGGGCCGAGCTGGTGGCGACCCTGCAGGTGCCGGACGGTAAGAAGGTCTCCACTCTGGAGTGGATGCGTACGGCGGTGACCAGGCTGTCGGGCACCGGGATGGAGCAGGCGCTGGATCGCGCCTCGTACGTGCTGGGGCTGGGCACGGGGGCGGTGGACTGCACTGCGGTGGCGCCGGTGAAGCTGTCCGAGCTGGCCCGCTTCGGGATGATGGCCAAGGCGTTCCGGATCGAATGGCGGGAGAAGGACCGCCGCCTGGCCACCCTGCTGGCCACGGTGCGGCAGCTGGAGGGCACCGCGGTCGATGACGCGCTGCTGCTGTTCGACCTGCTGATGTCGACGGTGCTGCTGGCCGGGGCCGGCCGGGCGGCCGACAAGGAGAAGCTGCGCAACCTGCCCCGGCTGCGGGTGGCGGCCGCCCGGCTGGCAACGGCGTGGACGATCCTGCTGGAGACGCCGCCGTCCGGCCCGGCCAAGGAAGGCGACGGCCCCGAGGACGACAGGCCGGACGGAGAACAGCACGTGCTGCCCCAGCGGTACCAGCAGCCGCCCCGACACCCGGTGCCAGCCCGGCCGCCGGCGGCGGAACCCGCGGGCGAACTGGAAGGCGCCCAGGACTCCGTAGCCGGAGGCGGCGAAGATGTGCAGGATCACGGGGGTCGGCGCGTCGAAGTACCGCGCGTTCGCGGATGTGACCTCCGCACCGGTGAACAACTCGGTCAGCCGGACGGCACCGGCGATCAGCGGGACGACGGTGAGCGCGATCAGCCCGGCGGGCACGAGCCGGCCGTCGCCACGCCGGGAGGCACGCGGACGCGGCCGCGGCGCGGTGGCCGCCACCGGGGAGAGCGTCGGATTCGAGTGCTCGGTCATGGATCGATCCTGCGACGAGAGGCGGGGACGGCTCATCGGGCCACCGGCCCGACCTGCGCCCGCCCCACGGCCGACCGCGATCTCGTACTTTCGGCCAGGCCCCGAGCCCTGGAGGCACCCGGCCTCCTCGTCCTACGCCAGAAGGACGATCTTGCCGCGGGCGTGCTCCCGCTCCAGGAGCCGGAGGGCGTCGGCGGTCTCGCTGAGCGGATACGTGCGTTCGATCACCGGTGTCACCTTGCCGTCGGCGACGAAGCCGGCGAGCGTCCACAGGTCCTCGGCGGTGCTCCGGGAGGTCAGGACGCGGAGCCGCTGCCGGACGAACGGCGTCTGCGCGACCGTGGCCAGCAGCCGGGGAATGGGCCCGAGCACCGGCCCACCCGCGCTGTGGGAGGCGATGTAGATGCCGCCGGGGGCGAGGAGCCGGCGCAGCGCCGAGATCGGGTGGTTGCCGACCATGTCGATCAGGACGTCGAAGCGGCGTGTATCCCGGGTGAAATCCTCGCGGGTGTAGTCGATCACGTGGTCGGCGCCGAGCGAGCGCACCAGCTCGGCGTTGCGGGTGCTGCACACGCCGGTGACCTCGGCGCCGAGCGCCTTGGCGAGTTGCACGGTGAACGTGCCGACCCCGCCGGAGGCGCCGTTGACCAGCACCGTCGTGCCGGGGCGCGCGGCGCCGAGCCGCAGCGCCTGCAAGGCTGTGATCCCGGCCACGGGTAAGGTGGCCGCCTGCTCGAACGTCACCTGCTCCGGCTTCCTGGCCAGGCGTTTCGCCGGGATCGCGACGTATTCGGCGAAGCCGCGCTGGGCCGCCTCGCCGAAGACCTCGTCGCCGACCTGGAGGTCCTTGACGTCCGGGCCGATCTCCGCCACCGTGCCCGCGACGGCGCGTCCCAGGACGGTGGCCTTCGGCCGCCGCACCCCGAACGCCAGGCGCAGCAGGAGCGGCGTGCCGCGCAGGGTGAGCAGGTCGGCGTGGTTGAGCGCGGCGGCGCGCACCCGGACCAGCACCTCACCCGCGGCCGGGGCGGGACGGTCGACGTCGGCGTGACGCACGACGTCGGGCGAGCCGTACTCCTGATAGACGATCGCTTTCATGCCGGTCTCCTGATTCGTGTGGGTTCAGCGACGCGTGGCTCGGGCGATGCCGTCGATGACGGCGAAGACGATCGTGAGGGCGGACACGACGATGAGCGCGGTGTTGATCCAGGTGGTCGCGCTCTGCGGCCAGGCGGCGGCCTGGGTGAAGCCGGGGTTGAGCACCCGGTCACCGGCGGCGAGCCAGAGCAGCGCGATCGGGCAGGCGATCTCGACCAGTGTCCCGGCCACGGCGAGCGGAACGCTCCACCGGGCGTAGTGCTTGGCGTAGGCGACGGCGAGGTTCAGGGTCACCAGGGCGATGAACGCGTACACGAAGCCGGTCTGCCACAGCCACGGCGCGAACACGCCGATGGGGACGCCGTGCGCGTCGGTCTCGGTGCTGATCACCGGGGAGAGCAGGATGAGGGTGGTGAACAGCACCATCGCCACGGTGTAGATGATCAGCTCGCCGTAGCGGGCGCGGCGGGTGGGCGGCTCGGGGAGCGCGTCGGGCGTCCAGCGCCTGGCGGGCGTGCGGCGTCCCGCGGCGCCTCCGGTGACGCGTCCGGCGACGCGTTCGATGGTCGCGAACAGCAGCGTGGTCCAGCAGACCAGGTGCGCGGCGGTGGTGAGCGCCGCACCGAGGGTGTCGCCGATCAGGTCGAGCGCGCCCGCCCCGCGCAGTCCCTGCACGAGCCCCACCGCCACGGCCACGGCGGGCACGATGGTCACGAGCAGGGCGGTCAGTAATCGCGTGTAGTCGAGGTAGAGCGCGGGGCCGATGAGCTGGAGCGGACGGTCCGCGTAACCGGCCGCCAGCCGCGCCGGGTCGCCGAGCTCGGTGAGCACCGCGAACTCGGCCTCGGCCCGGTCGGCGCCGGCCTCCACCCGGTCGTCGACGGCGTCGGCGATGGAGGCCCGCAGCTCGCGTTCGATGTCGATGTCGGGCCGCTGGTCCTCGGATCGCTGGCTCCCGCTTCGCCGGCTTCTGGGCAGGTGGCGCAGGACCGCAGCGACATAGCGGTCGGTGAGCGTGTTGGTGGTGGCAGGAGTGGTCATGACGCGCCTTTCAGGGAGCGGAGTACGGTGTCGAGCTCGTCCCAGTCGCGACTGAGCGCGGCGGCGAGCGCGGCGCCCCTGTCGCTGGTGCGGTAGAACTTGCGCGGCCGGGATTCCTCGGTGTTCCAGTCGCTGGTCACCAGACCCTGTTTCTCCAGGCGGCGCAGGAGGGGGTAGAGGGTGTTGGCGTCGACGGCGAGGCCCGCCCGGGTGAGGCGGTCGAGCAGCGCGTAGCCGTAGTCGGGGCGGTCGAGCATGAGCAGGCAGGCCAGGACGACGGTGCCCCGCCGCAGCTCCTGGAGATGGGTGGCAAGCAGCTCATCGTCATCGTGCACATGCCACACGATACTGTGCGCCACACACTATTGCGACGAGCACGGCATAAAGTTGAACCATTCAGGGTGGCGCGACAGGGCTCGACAGGGGCTCGACAGGGCCCCGTCACCGCAAGCCACGTAGCCCACAAACACGGCTTGGAGTTCGGCGCGGACCTGGCTGACCGGCTTCGACGGCACCCCAGATCACTTCGCTCTGGCCATCCAACTGACCACTATCCACCAGCTACCACGAGAAATGGGGCAGGCCACGGTGGCCCGGCACTCGGGTCCGTGTCACCCGACGCAAAGTAGCTGTGAGTAACTGAGGGCTCCCGGACGGCTTGACATAAAGCTGTTAGCGAGCAACGCGGCCTGCGGAAACGTCTCCGCCGTCGTTATCGCGGTGGCGAGCGCCGGACTCATCCCCGAACGCCCGGACTGAAACTCGTGGCCGGGCACCGCAGCCGTCACCCGCTGTGGCCTGCGGCAACGCTCTACTTTGGGGCTCGTTGCACGGACCCGGGCGGAGGGCCTATATTGACGCCGCCGTGAAAGCTTCTCTGCAGGCGGGCGGGAACCCGGTGATCCGCCCGGAGATCCGGGCCCGACTGTCCCCGTTGATCTGGGAGCACATCAATTTCCACGGCAGTTACCCGTTCATCCGGCCGGAGACGCCGGGGAACCTGCGGCCGCTGCGCGATGCCACGGCCGAAGACGACGAACAGGACTGACCGCGATGGGGTCCGGCGCCCTCACGAAGACGGTGGCGCTGAGGCCGGCCGTTCAGCGGTTGTCGTTGTCGTCGCGGGCCTCGTTCTTGTCCGCGGCTGATTGGGCCCGGCGGTCGAAGTCGTCTTCGGCGGTGTCGCTGTCGGGGTTCTTGGCCGCGGCGGACTGGATCCGGGCGGCAGCGTTTCCCCGGAAGGTCTATGCGTGTTGCGAAGGATGGAGTCTACGGTGCCTGAGTGGCTCCTGTGGATGCCTCGTCTGAGGCTGTCTCCGACGAGTACCGCGGTCAGTGGGATCTGTACTGGACCTCTCGCGGTGCCGTGATCCCGCGTGGGTTCCTGCCGCTGCTGGATGAGTGGCAGGACATCGACGCGCGCGAGCGCCGGTTGAGCATCGAGAGCCGGACGCCGATCCTGATCGACCCGCACGGCAGGATCGATCCTCGGCTGGCCGCCTTCTTCCGCCGGTCCCGCTTCTCCCGCCTGGCGATCGGCTCGCGGCTGGCGTAGGCCAAGGACTACCGGCTGTTCTTCTCGTTTCTGTGGGCGCGCAGCACCAACTGGAACGAGGCTGACCCCGACGACCTGGACGACTACGAGGCTTGGCGGCGCCGCTCGGAGGACGCGAAACCACCCCTGCCCCTCGAAGTCGATCACAGTGCCGTCCCTGGCAGGTGCCGGGCCTGTCGGATACTCGTCTGCATCTTCGTGTGCCTCTTGAGGTCGCAGTGCCGCCTTTGCCTCGGGTCGGTTGCCATGAGTCCCGAGTAGAGCGTTGCCGCAGGCCACAGCTGGTGATGGCGACGGGGAGAGGGCTGTCAGGGGTGGAGGACGACCTTGATGGCTCCGGAGGCCCGGTCACCGGCCACGCGGAAGGCCTCTGGGGCATCGTCGAGGGGGAAGCGGTGGGTGATCACCGTCTGCGCGATCGCAGGGTTGCCGGCGAGCAACGCTGCGGCCTGTTCGGTGTCGCGGATGCCGTCGTGCCGGCTGTAGGAGATGGAGTTGACGTAGGTGAGTTCCTTGACCAGGCTGGCGACGCCCGGGATGGGAACGGTGTGCACGTAGACGCCCAGCAGCACGATGCGACCGCCGGGGCGGGCCAACTCGGCGCACCGGGCGAGACCGGACTCGCTGCCGGCGGCGTCGATCACGACGTCGTAGAGGCCTTCGGTTGGGCCGGCTTCGAGACGTTCCGCAGCCATCCTCTGGTGCTTGTGGCGCACCTCGATATCAACGTCGTGGCCGCGCTGCCGGGCCGCGGCCACGGCCAGCAGCCCGATGCTGCCGCCGCCAACGACCGCCACCCGCTCGCCCGGCGTGAGCGCCGCCCTGCGGACGCCGTGCCAGGCCACTGACGCCGGCTCCACGAGGCAGGCGTCGCGTACGTCCAGGCCGGCCGGAAGCGGGACGAGCATGTTCTCCGAGACCGTCACGGCATCGCACATGCCGCCGTTTCGGAATATGCCGAGCGTTCCGTGCTCCGGGGCAGTGCACCGCTGGACATGGCCGGTGCGGCATTGGTCGCACTGTCCGCAGTAAACCGTGGGTTCGACGGCATAGCTCCGGCCGTCGGCGGCGGTGCCGGCGAACTCGTGGCCGTAGGTGTAGCCCTGAACGGTGTAGCCCTGAACGCCGCCGGCCGCGAAGTTCACGTCGGTCCCGCAGATGCCCGTCGAGGCGATGGTGAGGCGTACGCCGGGCGCTACCGGTTCGTCGATCTCGGTCACGAGGATGCCCTGGTCGGTGTTACGCACTGCGCGCATGATGATCCCTTCAACTCGCCACTATGTGAACGCTGTTAGCTTATGATAAGTGATCGGCGTTCGCCTACGCCTTATCGTGGTCCCGTGCGCGAACCCACAACGACAGGCATGGCCAGCGAGCTGCCGCCGCATGACCCGCGGAAGAACCAGCGGGCGGAACCGAGGCCGGGCACGGCGGCCTGGTGGCTTGCCCGGGAGAACGAACCGGCGCGGCGGCGGCGGCGCAGATCACTGACCCTCGATGCCGTCCTCGACACGGCCATGGCCCTGCTCGACACGCGCGGGGTGGCCGCGCTGACGATGCGCAACATCGCCGAGGGACTCGGCTGCACGCAGGCGTCCCTCTACCGCCACGTGCGCAACCGCGAGGAACTGGTGACCCTGCTGGTCGACCGGTCACTCAGCGTGGTGAGCTCGGTTCCGCCCGGCGACACGGACTGGGCCGAGAAGGCGGCGTGGTCCGCACGCCTGTTCCGTGAGCACCTGCTCCGGCACCCCGGCGTGGCCTCGCTCCTTCGCGGGACCGAGCGGCTCGGCCCCAACTCGCTGGCCGGGGTGCAATACTCCCTCGAACTGTTCATCGGCGCCGGCTTCAGCCCCCGGCTCGCGTACGCCGCCGCATCGTCGCTGGCCACCTTCATCATCGGCTCGGTGAACTTTAACCTCGGCCTGGACTCGTCAGATCCCGAAGAGAGCCGTCACCGGCGCCTGCTGTACCGCTCCCGAGACGCCGCGGCCTTGCCCCTGATCGTGCAGCACGCCGACGCCCTCGCGGAGGTCAGCAGCGACGACGAGTTCGAAGTAGGCCTCAAGGCATTGTTGACCGGGTTCCGCGCCCTGATCCAGAACCCGGACATCACGCACGATTAGCGCACCTGGCCGGCCTTCAAGCTGCTGACCGGCTTCAATGACGGTCGCCCGGAAGCGGCCTCTGGGCCGGCCGCGCGGAGAGCGTCGGCGGCGCGGCGGGGGTCGAGCGAGCCCCGCCTAATGCGTACGTCAGAGCTGGTCATGAGCCAGCAGAAACCCCGCCCAGGCTTGCTGCTCGAGCGGCCGCAGAGCGTCTTTCGCCACAGCGGCACGGTATCGGATCCCACCTGGCGACCGGCGTTGACATCAACTCGCACAACGCCCTCTGAAGAGCCCCTCAGGCGGAAACGGCTGGACAACTGGTGGCGTCTTATGACGAAGGTCAAAACCAGCGTTTTGTAGGCGGACTGCTACCAGGCCGGTGTGCAATACCGCAGTGAAGATCATGAATCTGAACCCGCTCAAGGCCCGGAGAGCAGGACGGCCATGGCTGGCGACAGCGGTCACGCTGGTGGTGCTCCTACTGGCGTACGTTTCAGGACAGCTACTGGCGGAATGGGTCCCACGGAAACACGAGTTCTACGAGAAGCCACCGGTGTGGCCGCAGCTCGCCTCAGGTGCTCCGGCGGTCATCATCACCGTCCTGCTCGCCGCCTGGGCACTGACCCGGCAGACGATGGACCGGGCTCGGGCGAGGCGGGTGCCGGCGCCCACCGCGACGGAGCTGGCCGCGCTACCGGTCAAGGACCGCGAGGAACTGCTGATCCAGCGCCAGCAGGCGCGCACCCAATGGATCAGCGGAACAGGTGTCGTGCTGAGCGTGGCCTTCACCGCGTTTGGCCTGATGTACACCGCGCTGACCCTGGAGGCAACCCGCGAGGCGCAGATCACCGACCGCTACATCAAGAACATCGAGCAGCTGGGCTCATCCAGGCTCGACGTCCGCTTAGGTGCGATCTACGCGCTGGAACGCCTGGCCCGAGACTCCCCGCGCGACCACGACACCATCTATGACGTGCTGACAGCCTTCGTCCGCGAGCACGATCCTGAGGTCAAGCCGCCGGCGAAGCCGGCCACTGACATCCAGGCCGCCTTGACCGTCATCGGCCGTGGAACCGCTGAACCGTACTATCTGCCCCTTAATGCCGACCTCGGTGAGATCCGCGCTCCCGGTGCAAGCCTGGACCATTCAAATCTCATTGGATCGGATCTTCGCTTGGCTGACCTGAGCAGAGCGAACCTGGTTCAGGCGACCCTGATCGACGCGAACCTCAGCAAGGCGAACCTCAGCAAGGCGAACCTGAGCTGGGCAGACCTGAGCGGGGCGAACCTGAGCGGGGCAGACCTGAGCGAGACGAACCTGAGCGGGGCGAACCTGAGCGGGACGGACCTGAAAGGCGCGGACTTGAGAGGCGTCAGAGGGATGACGCCTGATCAGATCCGCCGGGTTGCCGTCACGGACAAAACCACTCGGTTCTGACGAGCGATGAAGCCGCCCCCGACGCTAGGCCGGTGCGCGGCATGGTCTGTTTGGCGGTGCCGGATCGGGTGCGTCGTCCAGCCAATGGGTTCGACAAGATCTTGAGCTGTTCACCACGCTGGTTGCCATGTCCAGTCCCGAGGCGTCAAGACGAGCTTACGTTGCCCGTTGAGGGTGACGGTCGTGGGGTAGGCCTCGGGGCGGGCGGTGTTCCGGTCTTGTGGGCGGGGATGTCCAGCAGGCAGACAGCGTCCTGGGCGAGCACGTCGGCAGAATCGCCCGGAATAGGGGGCCAGACCAAGTACGAGATAAAGGGGCAGTGTCCCCTCCCAACCGATGGTTATCGTGGATTCCTGGCGCCTTCCCGCAGGCCAGAGATCGATGATCTTGTCATGCACGTAAGGCACGTTGAGTCGAAGGTGGGCCTGAGTGTTCGGCAGAGCTGGCGATGCCGGTCGGGCCAACATCAGGGGCTGGGTGGTCTGGTCAGTTGCTGTGTCGGCGGTGCCGAGCGGGGGTCGTGTTCGGCGGTGATGCGGGCGGAGCTCCTCGCCTGTGGACCGGCCGCGCGGAGCTCGGCGAGCTCTGCGCGGCCCTGTTGAGGCTCTACCTGGTGCACGACCGCAAGGAGTCCGCCCATCGGCGTACCGGTCCGCGGTGGTCGAACCCGTCGGGTGAGCCGGCTCGGCCTGGTCAGTCCGCGGTCTGGCCGCCGCAGAACACCTCCTTGACGAGCCTGTCCACCAGCTTCTGGTAGTCCTTTGCCGGGCCCCTTGTGGCCTCGTCCACCCAGGTCACCGAGGCGGTCAGGGTCGTCTTGCCGTCAGGTGAGCTGTACATGAACGCCCCGTAGCCGTGCGGGGGGCTGCCGTTGTGCTGGTAGACGGTGCCGCAGTTCGGGCCCAGGTCCTGTACGAACAGCCCGAGGCCATAGCCCATCTTCGGGTGCGGCTTGCGCATCTCGGCCAGCAGGTTGGCCGGCAGGAGCTTGCCGCCGTTCAGCGCGGAGAAGAACGTGTGGAGATCCTGGGTGGTGGAGATCAGGTCACCGGCGCCGGCCAGCAGGGAGAGGTTCTGGCGCGAGACGTCGACCACCTTCTTCAGGCCATCCTCCTCATACCGGTAGTAGCCGTGGGCGTGCGGCCCGGGGAGCTGCGTCCTGTTGCCCGCCACCATGGTGCCCCGCAGCCGGAGCGGCCGCATGATCCGCCGCTGCAGCTCCTCAGCGTACGGGCGGCCGGTGACCTTCTCGATCAGCAGCAAGGCCAGCGTGTAGTTGGTGTTGGCGTACATCTGGTTCGTCCCCGGCTCGAACCGTGCCGGCTTGGCCAACGCCAGCCGGGCCAGTTCCTCGGGCCGGTAGCTGCGGAACCGGTTGTCCAGCCATTCCTTGCCTGCGGCGGGGATCCCTGGCACGTACGCCCCGTTGGGGTCGAAGTCGCCGGTGTAGTTGAACAGGCCGCTGGTGTGCTGCAGCAGCATCCGCACGGTGATGCGCTCGTCCAGCCCGAACTCGGGCAGGTAGCCGGCCACCGGGGCGTCCAGGGCGATCTTGCCCTCGGCCACCAGCTGGAGCACCACGGTCGCGGTGACGGGCTTGATGATGCTGCCCGCCCAGAACGACCCGTTCGTCGGCGGCTTCGCGGTCGTGCCCAGCTTGCGTACCCCCGCGTTGCCGACCCACCCTCCCCGCTCATCGTGCACGCGCACCTGCACCCCGAGGAAGCCGGCATCGACGAACGCCTGCGTGGCCTTCTGCAGCTCCGGGCGATCCTGCCCGGCAGCGGCTTTCGGTGCGGTAGCGCTGCTGTCCGCGGCGGCCACCCCGGGTGCGGACACAGCCGCCCCGGCCAGCAGCGCTGCCGCCAGCGCCGTGACCGCCACTCGCCGCAGAACCTTGGCCTGCGTGATCGCTGATGGTGATGAGGTTTTCATGGTTCCTTGTCTTTCGGTGTCGCGCTCAGGCGAACACGTCGCCGAGCGATTCGGGGTCGATGAGTAAGGGGGATTGGGGGAGGCGGGCGGCTGCGTGCCCATCGGCTCGCCTATCAGGAAGTCCAGGCGCGCTTGCGGAAGTAGTGCAGAAAGCCGATGAGTCGGTGCCCGGCCCCGGCGACGACGATCAGCTCGAAATCCTTGTCAGCGGCGACCCGACTACTTGCCGCCGAACACCTCCTGGACGAGCCGCTGCGTCCCCTTCTGGAACGCCTCCCCCATCGACAGGGCGGCGTCGTCGACGTAGTTCAGCGAGGCGGTCAGCGTCCTGCCGCCGTCGGGCGTGCTGTACATCAGCCCGGCGTGGCCGGTGATGCCGCCGTTGTGCGTGATGACCTTGCCGCCGCCCGGCACGTCCTGGACGAACACACCCAAGCCATAGCCGGCCTTCGCCTCCGGCGTGCACATCTCGGCCAGCAGCTCGCCCGGCAGCAGCCGGCCGCCCAGCAGCGCCGAGATGAACGTGGCCAGATCGGCGGTGGTCGAGATCATGTCGCCGCCGGTCGAGATCCAGGACGGGTTCTGGCGGGTGACGTCGACCACCTGCTCCTGACCGTCCTCCTCATAGCGGTAGTAGGCGTGCGCGTGCGGCGTGGGAACGTCCGTCGAGGTGTCCGGCACCACCGTGCCCGACAGCCCGAGCGGCCGCAGGATCAGCCGCCGCATCTCCTCGCCCAGCGAGCGGCCGGTGACCTTCTCGACCAGCAGCCGAGCCAGCACGTAGTTGGTGTTGGAGTAGCTCCAGTCGGTTCCCGGCTCGAACCGGGCCGGCTTGGACAGCGCCAGCCGTACCAGCTCCTCCGGCCGGTAGGTGCGGAACCGGCCCTCCACCCACTCCCGGCCCTGGTAGACGACCCCCGGCACGTACTCGGGGTAGTAGTCGCCGGTGAAGTTGAACACCCCGCTGGTGTGCTGCAGCAGCATCCGCACCGTGATCCGCTCGTCCAGCCCGAACTCGGGCAGGTAGCCGGCCACCGGGGCGTCCAGCCCGATCCTGCCCTGGGCCACCAGCTGCAACACCACGGTCGCGGTGAAGGTCTTGGTGTTGCTGCCGATCCGGAAGTGCCCGTCCACCGGCGGCTGCTCGGTCCCGCCGAGCTGGCCCGACCCGGCGCTGCCGACCCACTCGCCCCGCTGGTCGCGCACGCGCAGCGTCACTCCGACGAAACCGGAATCGACCATCTCCTGGATGATCTTCTGCAGCTCGGGACGGTCCGGTGCGGCCGACGCGGCGTCGAGGGCCTCGGTGATCTTGCGGGCCATCTCCGTCAGGGTGGGGCTGGGCGCGCCCTGCTGCGGCATGGTGGCCGCTTCGACGGCGACGAGGACGGTACGGCGGAAGTTGTCGGCCTCGGCCGGCGCCTGCTGCCGGAGCAGGCTCATGGAGGCGGTCAAGGCCGGCAGCACTTGGTCGGCGAGCGCGGCGACCGACGTGCCGCGCAGGCCCTTGGGCGCCTTGGCGAGCACGTGCCCGACCAGGCCGGTCGCGGAGGTCAACGCGATGGAGCCCTCGGTACCGACCCGGTGCGCCGAGCCGGCGGCGCCGGCGGCCGACATCAACGAGACGGCGCCCCACGCGGCGGTCCGCAGGGTGAGCTTGTCCTGCTCGGAAAGGGTGACGGACATTCTGGTGTGCTCCTTCAAAATTGTTACGAAATTCAACTGAACGGAAAAGATCGCCGCCCCACCGGTACCTCCTGAGGTTGCGATCGCCGAACCGTTCACGGCATCACCATCGCCGACTGCTCTGATTCCGGGCCGTTGCCGTCCTGACGCGGCCGCTGACACGACATCGCACGATCGACAGGCGAGCGCGAGGGCTGGTCAGCAGGGGCGGCGTCATCCGTGAGGGTTTCGGCGGCGGCCTGGAGGAGCGGCAGGAGCGGATGCCGCTGCTGGGGCATGAGGCGATCACGGACGCCGGCTGCCGGCGGCCACCGGACGTACCGACGCCCGGTGGCAACGGTTGACCGGACAAAGGTGCCGGCGAACGGTGTGGTCCGGGAAACGACGGGATGCGGCCGGGCCTGTCCTCACACCCGCGGGCCGAGGAAGCAACCGCCGGAGGCGTCGATGACCTGCCCGGTCACTCAGCGGCCCGCCTCGCCGGCCAGGAAGGCCACCACCTCGGCGACGTCGGCGGGCTGCCCGGCCCGGGGGATGGCGTTACCGCTGCCCACCACCTGCTGGACCGCGGGGTTGTCGAGCATCCACGGGTTCATGTCGGTGACCGTCGGGCCGGGCGCCACGGCGTTGACCGTGATGCCCCGCCCGCCGACCAGCTGGGCCAGGGAGCGGCTGAGCACCTCGATGGCGGCCTTGCTCATCGCATACGGCTGCTCGGGCACCGCGATCCTGGTCGCCACCGTGGACAGGTTGATGATGCGACCGCCGTCGTTCACCAAAGGCAGGGCCCGTTGGATGATGAACAACGGTGCCTTAGCGTTGACCGCGATCAGCCGATCGAAGGCCTCAGGTGTGATCGTCTCGATCGAGTCGGCGGTGATGGCGGCGTTGTTGACCAGGATGTCCAGCCGCACCTGGCGGGCCTGCGCGGCCAGGCCCGTTTCAAGGGCGGCGAACAGGTCTCCACATCCCCGACCACGCCCAGCTCGGCCCGTACCGGAAAGGCCGGGCCGCCGTCCTTGCCGATCAGCTCCACCGTCTCCCGGGCAGCGCTGTCGTTGCTGCCGTAGTGCACGGCCACCAGCGCCCCATCAGCCGCCAGCCGCCGCGCGATCGCCCGGCCGATCCCGCGCGAGGCCCCGGTCACCAACGCCGTCTTGCCCGCCAAAGGCGTCATCTCGTCACTCCAGAAGTGCTCTGAATCTCCCGGCGACTAGGATCAACGCGCACCATTACCTAAAACAACGACAACCTACGCAAGGCGGTATTAACCCTCGGGTTAATGCCAAGGAGGATCGTGGAACTTCGCGACATCGAGATCTTCCTGACTCTGGCCGAAGAGCTGCACTTCGGGCGGACCGCCGAACGGCTGCGCGTCAGCCCCGCCCGCATCACCCAGGCCATCAAGAAACAGGAACGCCAGATCGGCGCCCCGCTGTTCGAGCGCACCAACCGCGCGGTCCGGCTGACCGCCCTCGGCCGGCAGCTCCGCGACGACCTCTGGCCCGTCTACACCGGGCTGCAGGACGGCATGCACCGGGCCAAACTGGCTGCCCAGGGCAAGACGGGCCAGCTCCGGATCGGCATGGTCAACGCCAACCATGAAGACCTGCGCCCGTTGTTCGACACCTTCCAGTCCCGCCACCCCGACTGCGACATTCATCTTCGTTACGTCAGTTTCAGCGATCCCTTCGGCCTGCTACGCGCGGGAGCGGTCGATGTGCAGATCGTCTGGCTGCCGGTCGAAGAACCAGACCTCACCGTCGGCCCCACCGTCTACATCGAGCCCGTTGTCCTGGCCGTTGGCACCAAGCATCGGCTCGCAGGCCGACCATCGATCTCCTACGAAGACCTCGCCGATGAGGTGGTCATGAGCGGCGCCAAGCCGGACTACTGGCGCGAGGCGCTCGTCCCCCGGCACACGCCCAGCGGCCGGCCGATCCCCATCGGCCCCGCCGTCACGAGCTCAGCGGAAATGCTCCCCCTACTGTCCAACGGCGAGGCCGTCTCGCCCGCCCATGCGCACGCCGCGCGCTATTTCGCCCGGCCCGACATCGCGTACGTTCCCATCCGCGACGCCCCTTCGGCGCGATGGGCGCTGATCTGGCGCACAGCCACCGAGAGCCACCTCATCCGGGCCTTCGCCCGAGTCGCCGCCGACATAGGCGCCCTTTCCGCCTGAGCGTGCATCTTGGGCACGTGGCCCTTCCTTCCCGCTGCGGCCGCCAGCCCGGCCTGCCAGCTCCACACCCACGTCACCACCGCGAAAACGGCTGCCGCCAGCAGCAGTCGCACCAGCAGCCGGCGCGGCCGCCCGGCCCGCGAGGAGCACGGCGTTGTGCCACCCCCCACGCGCCCAGGACCACGAACTAGCTGTGGGCAGAGACGTGACTGCCCCTTTCTCCCGTACTTGGTCTGCCCCCCGAATAGGGGCGCCGTCGTGCTGCCACCGAATACGGGCCCTCCGCCCGGGTCCGTGCAACGAGCCCCAAAGTAGAGCGTTGCCGCAGGCCACAGCGGGTGACGGCTGCGGTGCCCAGCCACGAGTTTCAGTCCGGGCGTTCGGGGATGAGTCCGGCGCTCGCCACCGCGATAACGACGGCGGAGACGTTTCCGCAGGCCGCGTTGCTCGCTAACAGCTTTATGTCAAGCCGTCCGGGAGCCCCCAGTTACTCACAGCTACTTTGCGTCTGGTGACACGGACCCGAGTGCCGGGCCACGGTGTGCGTCCTCGACCGGGTATCTGATTCTCAGAAACGCTCGATTCTGAGACAAGGTCCGCCGTCAGCGTGACGGCGAACCGGCAAGCCCTCGAATCCCTCTCAAAACCTGGTCTCACGCAAGTGGTCGATCCCTCATGTTGTGAGAAATGTTTGTGAGAGGATTCGGGCATGGCCGACGCCTCACGCCCCCGCGAACGTTCGGATCCCGCCGCCGAATCCGCGGACAATAACACCCGCGACGCCGATGAGGTGGAACACCACCCGTGCCCGCGCTGCGGCGTTGAAGCCGGTTCGCCCTGCCGAGCACGGTCGGGGGCGGTCGCCGGCAGCTATCACACCGGCCGGTTCACCAAAGTGCCGCGGCTGACCAAGCACCTGCGGGTACTCACCCCCACCGACCGGGGACCCGGCCGGCCCTGACGGCCCGGTACCCCGCCGCCGGCCCCGGTCGACCCCGACGCCCGGACCGCCGACATTCGCATCGGCTACGCCCGCTGCTCCTCCCTCTTGGACAGCGGCACGAACCCCAGGGTGTGCGGGTCGCGGTGCACCACCTCCACGTCGATGCCCAGGCCGGCGCCGTGCGCGGCGACCGCGTTCTTGAACCCGGCATCGGTCCACGCCTTGGTCACACTGGGGTTGGCGGCGGCGACCTTGTCCAGCAGCGCCGTTCCGATGGCGTTGTCGTGCACGCTGGCCGCGGCCACCACCACGGCGATCACCAGCCCGAGCACATCGGAGGCGATGCCGCGTTTGCGGCCTCGGCTCTTCTTGCCCGGATCCAGTCCGGTGGTGTCGGCGGGGGCGTTGGCCGAGGTGTGCACGGTCTGGGTGTCCAAGATGACGGCGCTGGGATCCTCGGCCCGGCCCGCTCGCTCACGCACCTGCCAGCGCAGCAGGTCATGGATGGTCTGATCGGTGCCGTCATCGCGCCAGGTGGAGAAGTAGTAGTACACGGCGCTGTACGGCGGGAGGTCATGCGGCAGGTAGCGCCACTGGCAGCCGGTCCGCGCCTGGTACGGGATCGCGTTGACGATCTCCCTCATGTCGTAGTGGCCCTGGTGGCCACTGACTGACGGGTGCTGTGCTTTCCATGCCGAGATGATCGGCCGGATCAGCTCCCAGCGTTCATCGGAGAGATCGCTGGGGTATGGCATGCGCTCGCCCATAACTGTCAGTGCAGCGCACCCACACGCAACGTCAACCGAATTCCGGAAAATCCCTACAGAAACAAAGACATCAAAGCCTCATGCCCTCTCATAACGCCCTCTGAGACCCCCGGAAATCCCAGAGTTCAGGCGAACTGAAGGGTCTTCAGGATGAACCTGGGGGTCTTCAGCTTTCATAGGGCGTTTGGACCCTTGGGTTCGTCACGACTGGCGGGGTCTTGTTCCTCGATCATGGCTGCCAGGAGGGCTCGGGCGTTCTCGGCGTAGCGGATGGCGGTCTTGGGGTCCAGTCCGAAGACGGCGGAGAGGTGGAGAGGGTCGGGGCCGTGCGTGAGGGCTTCGTCGAGCTGGCGGTCGACGCGCAGGCGTTCGAGGGTTGCGGCCTGACCACGCAGTTGGGTCTTGGCGAAGTGGATGGTGCTGACCGGGCCCGTTCCGTGGGCGCTCATCTGGTTGATGAGCAGGTGCGAGTTGGCGGTGCTGGGCCAGCGGGTGCGGCGGTGGTCCAGCCATTCGAGCAGGATCTGGTGGGTGAAGTCGTCGATCGGCCGAGGGCATCCGGCGATGGTGAGCCGTCGGTTGCCGAGGTCGACGTCTTCCAGCAGCAGGGCGCGAATCGCGCCGGGGCGGGCGGCGTGAACGGCGGCGAGCATGAGGGCGAGCCGGGCCGCCGGAGTGGTGGCTGTCTGAACGGCCTGATCAATGTCGGTCGAGGCGAGTGGCTGCGCGAGCCGGTAGGGCTGCTGCCCGACCTTGATGCCGCGTGTGGGGTTGCGGAAGATCTTCCCGGTCTTCCTGCAGAAGGCGAACAACGAGCGCAGCGAGATCAGCAGCTGGATCCGGCGGGAGCCTGTCAGATCAGCGAGGGCAGCCAGAACGTCCTCGCGAGTGATCTCGCGCAGATGGTCATAGCGCTGTGACCAGGCCAGAAGAACAGGCTGGACGTTGTTCATGTGAGTCCAGACGGTGTCCGGCTTGCGCGCTGCGGTGCGGGGACCTCCCCGGGCCAGGGTTCGTAGCCAGTGCTCGGTCTCGGCGCGGATGCCGTCGGCCAGGCCGTCGAGCTTGCGCTCCAGCCAGACTTCGAAGGAGGGGCGCCGGTCGTCGATGAGCACACCCATCTCGGTCAGGACCTCGGCCACACGTTCGACGCTGATGTCCATGGCCCGGATGGCAGGGAACAGCTCGGAGTAGCGGATGACGTCGCCGGCGGTGTGTCGGGACAGCAGGACGGTTAAGGCCCTCCGGACGTTGTCGTGCATGCCTCGGCGCCAGCCGTGGGTCTCGCCGAGCTGGTGGGCGACATAGTTTGCCCACCTCAGCCAGGGGTTGCCGGGGTCGGCGTCGGTGGCGGCGTCGAAGCGGGTGAAGTCGCGGCGTGCCTCGAGCAGTCGGAGCTGGATCCAGCGGATCGGCGGGTGCCGGGCAGGTTCAGGGGGCGGTTTGCGAGGCGCGCCCCGCCGATTGTGGGTGCGGGGCGGGGTCGTTGAGGCGCCTCGGCTGTTGAGCATGCCGGCGAAGAACAGCTGATGGAAGGCGCCGACCTGGTCCAGGAAGCGGGAGGCGATGGCCCTTCCGCCCGCTGAGCCGGTCGCGTGAGCCTCGGTCCGGGCCTGGTTCCAGCACATGCGGCAGTGATGGTTGCGCAGCAGGGCCGACCGGCCGCACCCGGCGCAGGGTTGCTCGTCGCCGCGGTGCTTGTTGCGCCAGAGGGTGCAGGCGGTGCAGCGTCGCCCGTTCAAGATGCCCCAGGCCATGCAGTCGATGCAGCTGGCCGGGCTGCGGTCGGCGGAGTACGGCATCTCACGGGGGCGGCAGCGAGCGGCCGTCACGCTGGCGTGGTGTCACCATCGGCGCGTTCGAGGCCGCGGCCCGCCGCCGGGGCTGTCTGCTGGTCGTCGGTCTTGCGCACCTTGTCCGGTTCGGGGATCAGAAGTTCCTCGACGCCGCAGTTCAGCACCGTGCAGATGACGTTAAGGTCGTCGAGCTTGATGCTGGCCGGCTCGCCCGACCACAGGCCGGACACCTTCCCAGCGCTGATCTTCAGGCCGTGCTCGGCGAGCATCCGCTGCAGCTGGCTGGCCTTCCAGATGCCGCGGTTGGCAGCCGCCAGCCGCAGATTCCACTTCATCGCCGCAGTCCTTCCAGCCGGGTGGCCGCGCGCTGCTGGCCCGCAGCCCAGGCGTCCTCAATGTGAGTGCCGGTGACGTGCACGTACTTCATCGTGGTGGCGATCCATGCATGGCCGAGCAACTGCTGGATGGCGATCAGGTCCATGCCCTGCTGATAGAGCTGGGAGGCGCAGAAGTGCCGCAGCACGTGCGGGGTCAGGACGTCGGCCCATTCCGGCAGATGGACGGCGGCGGCCCTGGCCAGCGCGGCCCGGAGCGTCTCATCGCCGACGCGGGCGACCGAGCCGTCGGTGTTCTTGCGCTCCGACAGCAGCAGGGCCACTCCGGGCCGGGTGTGGTCGTCGCCGCGGCGTAAGCGCCTGCGGGACGTCCGCGAGTCCACGCTGATCGGCTACATCTCCCACCATGACGCACACTTCGGTGAGGTGCTCGACGGCGTTCGGCTGGACAAGCTGTTCGCGCCGGTGGTGGAGAGGGTCTTCGAGCGGATCGACGAGAAGAACGCCGCGATCCTGGCCGCCCGCGCGTCGGACGATCCGGCGGTGCGCGCCTCAGTGCGCGGCAAGCGCATCACGGGACCGGCGACGAAGCAGCGGATCAAGGCGACGATCCGGACCGTGCTGGCCGACGCGGAGCGAGAGCATCTCGTCACGTTCAACGCGGCGGCTCTGGTGGCTCTGGAGTCGGCGCCCCGGCCGAAGGGCGTCGTGTGGACGCGATCGCGCGTCGCAGCGTTCAACGAGGCGTTCCAGGCGCGGCTGGCCGCCGTGCGTGCGGATCCGAACGAGCCGCCCACGTCTGCCGTCAAGGTGTGGGCGATAACGGACCTGCGGCCGTCGCCGGTGATGGTGTGGACGCCGGCGCAACTCGGCGCGTTCCTCGACCACATCGCCGGGGACCGCCTGTACGCCCTGTTCCACTTGGTGGCGTTCCGGGGTTTGCGCCGTGGCGAGGCGTGCGGCGCCCGCTGGGTGGATCTCGACTTGGACGACGGCGTGCTGTGGGTGAAGAAGCAGCTCACGATCGTGGATCGCGAGGTGAAGGAGGGCCAGCCGAAGACGCAGTCCAGTGACGCGCCGGTCGCGCTCGACCGGGCCACCTTGGACGTGCTGCGGCTCCACCGCAAGCGCCAGAAGGAGGAAAAGCTGGCGTGGGGCGGCTCATGGACAGAGACGGGCCGGATCTTTACTCAGGAGGACGGCACCGAGCTGAAGCCGAGCTGGGTGAGCGAGTACTTCGAGCGGCTGGCGTTCTCGGCCGGCCTGCCGCCGATCCGGCTGCATGACCTCCGCCACGGCGCGGCGACGCTCAGCCTCGCGGCGGGCAACGACATGAAGACGACGTCGGCGATGTTGCGGCACTCGTCTTTGGCGATCACGAGCGACACGTACACGAACGTGCTGCCGGAGTTGGCGCGGGAAGCGGCGGAAGCGAGCGTGTCTCTGGTCCCCCGGGCCGTGGCCGTGGGCGAACCGTCCGAAACTGAAGGTCTCCCTTCGGTCTCCCCGATCCGTTCAGCTAGACCATCGGATTCTGGGTCTCCCAGAAACCGCAGGCCCAAGCCTTGATCCAAGCGCGCCCTGCAGGATTCGAACCTGCGACCGTCGGATTAGAAGTCCGGTGCTCTATCCAGCTGAGCTAAGGGCGCTCCCGCCTTATTGTGCATGATCCGGCGACTTGTCATGCACAGGTTTTCACCGTGTCAGTCCGTCAGCCCCGTCACATCAGTGCGAGCGGTGCTCGCGGGACCCGTGGTCCTCGAGGTCAGCCGGGGGTGCGGCGCGAGGCGTGACCGGGGTTCTGGAGGCTTCCGAGGTTGTTCCATGAGGGGCAGATATGTGCGGGCGGGGTTGAAGGGCGGGCATCGGGGCTTCCAACGCTTCCCGGGGGTCAAGGGGGTCAAGGGGGTCAAGGGGGACAAGGGGGTCGGTGGAGGGGGACGGAGGGGACGGAGGCAAAAGGCGGGGCGGGTGGGGGGGTGGGAAGGTCTAAGCTGTCGTGGCATGGTCGCGACGCTCCTGCATGAGATACCCCTGCAGGGTGGGGATGTGACTGACGGGGTGGTGCGGGTCGGGGACACCGTTCGGAGGCCGGTCAGTTCGTCTACGCCTGCTGTGCATGCCTTGCTCAGGCACCTCGAGGTCGTGGGGTTCGCGGGGGCGCCGCGGGTCTTGGGGATGGATGGGCTTGGGCGGGAGGTTCTGACCTATCTTCCCGGCACCACGGGGCTTCGGCTGGAGAGCGCGAGCGATGAGGCTCTGGGGTGCTTAGGTGGGCTGTTGCGGGCCTTCCACGATGCGACCGCCGGTTTTCCGTTGACGATGGAGGGGTGGGAAGGCGGGTCCAACGATGACAGGGAGCCGGAAGTCATCGGGCATTGTGATTTGACGCCGGACAACGTGGTG
Organism: Nonomuraea sp. SYSU D8015; assembly: GCF_008065375.1. Classification (GTDB taxonomy): domain Bacteria; phylum Actinomycetota; class Actinomycetes; order Streptosporangiales; family Streptosporangiaceae; genus Nonomuraea. Next base: position 553,768 of record NZ_VJYI01000006.1, on the reverse strand, counting down.
TTTCGGGCGGGGGGAGCCGGAGGCACGACGGCGGACGCGGGGTTCGTGCCTTATGCGTTGATTGATTTTGATCTCGCCCGGCCTACCACCAGGCTGTTCGACGTTGTGACGACCTTGCGGCACTGGGCCCCCATCGCTGATCCCGTCGATCGGCCCCCGCTGCTCCGCAACGTCGATGTGGGCGCTCGGCTGCGGCTCTTCTGTGACGCCTACGGTGTCCCGGCTCGGGAGCGGCGTCGGCTGATCGAGTTGGCCCGGCTCCGGTTCCATCGTTCCTACGTGGTCATGCGCGGCCGCGCCGCGGCCGGGGGCAACTGGGCGAAGATGTGGGCGGGCGGAGCGGGTGAGCGCATCCGGAGGGCGGCGGCCTGGCTGGATGTGCACGAAGATGAGCTTCATGCCCATTTGGTATGACCCCCTGGGACTGGCTCTCGGCGTGGCACTCGATCGGCTGATCGGTGATCCCCGTAGCGCCGCGCATCCGGTCGCGGTGTTCGGCCGCGCGGCGGCGAGGCTGGAGAAGGCCCTGTACGGCGATCACAAGGCGCGTGGAGTCGTCCACGTCGCGGTCTGCGTCGGAGGTGCGGCCGCCTTGGGGATGGCGGCGCAGCGGGTGTCCAACCCTGTGGCGCGTACGGCGGCGACGGCCTTAGCCACCTGGGCGGTGCTCGGGGGGACCACGCTGGAGCGCGAGGGCGTCCACATGGCCGACGCGCTCGAACGCGACGACCTGGAGCGGGCCAGAGGCCGGCTCCCGCACCTGTGCGGCAGGGATCCCTCTGCCCTGGAGGCGCCCGAGTTGGCGCGGGCGACCGTCGAGTCGCTCGCCGAGAACACCTCCGACGCCGTCGTCGCGCCGCTGTTCTGGGGGGCGGTGGCGGGGATTCCGGGGCTGCTGGCGTACCGGGCGGTCAACACGCTGGATGCCATGATCGGACACCGGTCGCCGCGTTACCGGCGGTTCGGGTGGGCGGCGGCACGGCTCGACGACGTGGCGAACTACGTGCCCGCGCGGGTGACGGGGCTGCTCACGGTCCTGGCCGGGCCGGATCGGCGGGGGGCGATGCGGGTTTTGCGGCGGGACGGGCATCGGCATCCCAGTCCGAACGCCGGGCGTTGCGAGGCCGCGTTCGCCGGCGCGCTCGGGGTCACCCTCGGCGGCACGAACGTCTACGGAGGACGGACCGAGCACCGGCCGACCATGGGCGACGGGCCCAAGCCCGGGGTCGGGGACATCCGCCGTGCGGTACGCCTGACGCGGGCGGTTAGCCTGGCCGCCGCCGGCGCCGCCGTTCTCGCTTCTGGCGTCGTCTCGGCCGTCGGCCGAAGCCGCGGAGCCTCGTGACTTCCTGAGTTCCGGGTCTATTTCGTACATGCGGAGGCGCGCGGCTCCCCCGTCCGGAGCCGCGCGCAGGCCGCCGCGGGTTCCGTGTTGTTCCGCGGTATGACTTCGCCTGTCGTGCGCCGGACAAATGGGCGGTAAACCGGCATACCGGCCAATTGTCCGGCCATCACGCGATCAGGTAATCAGCCATGAGCTGCTTTTCACATGACACGGTTCAGGTTGAGCACCAACCAGATCACGAAAACCGAGATCAGCGTTATTCCGATCATTGCCTTCGCCGCGTTGTGCGCGACGACCTTCCTGGCAGTGACCTGCTTGGCGCTCTGCTTCCACACCTGACGCATGAGGATCATGGTTTGGAAGCGGCGGCCGAGGGCGAATACGGCCAGGCCGAGGAGGATGAATAAGATGATGCGGCCGTCTGCGGGTTCCACGGAGATCCCCCTGTGGTCCTTAGAGCGTCAAGGCCCCCGAAACATTTGAGAACACAGGATACTCGGACGACGGCATCTTGTAATTAACTAATTCACCGGCTCCAGATCGACCACGATCGGCGCGTGGTCGGACGGCCCTTTCCCCTTGCGCGCCTCACGATCCACGTACGCCGACCGCACCCGCCCCGCCACCTCTGCGCTCGCGTACACGAGGTCGATGCGCATGCCCTTGTTCTGGTGGAACATCCCGGCCCGGTAGTCCCAGTACGTGAACGGGTGCGGGCCCTTCATCGGCGTCGGCACCACGTCGTGCAGGCCGAGGGCGCGCAGCGCGGCCAGCGCCTCGCGTTCGGCGGGGGTCACGTGCGTGGCGCCCACGAACAGCGTGGGATCCCACACGTCGGCGTCCGTCGGCGCCACGTTGAAGTCGCCGCACACCACCAAGGGCCCCGCGGCGATCTCGGCCGCCAGCGCGTCCCGGAGCGCCGCGAACCAGTCCAGCTTGTAGAGGTAGTGGGGAGAGTCGACCGTGCGGCCGTTCGGGGCGTACACCGACCACACGCGTAGCCCGCCGCAGGTCGCGCCGATGGCGCGGGCCTCGGGGCGGGCGGCGCCGACCCCGTCGAGCTCGCCGAAGCCGGGCTCGCCGGGGAAGCTCAGCGTGACCTCCTCCAGCCCCACCCTGGACAGGAGCGCGACGCCGTTCCAGCGGCCGTCACCGTGGGCCGCGGCGGCGTACCCCAGAGCGCCCACCTCCGCCGCCGGGAACGCCTCCGCCGGGCATTTGGTCTCCTGCAGGCAGAGGATGTCGGGCTTGGTCTCGTCCAGCCACTCAAGGACGCGGGGCAGGCGTGCCTTGACGGAGTTCACGTTCCAGGTTGCCAGGCGCATGCTCCTAGCGTGCCACCGGCTCTGCCGGCCCTGGGTCGGCGACCCAGCCCGCGGTCAGGATCAGGCCGCTGTCGCGCTCGACCGCGAGGAAGCCGAACGGGCGGTCGAAGTGCACGTCGACGCGCCTGACCCGGTAGGGCCTCGCGGGCGGCGCGCTGCCGGGGACGGCGCCGAAGGCGGTGACGGCGGAGGACTCGAAGCCTGTGGCGCCGAAGACGGCGACGGCGGCCTGCGCGGCCTGGCCGATCGCGAGCGGCTCGGGGCTGATCCCGGGGAAGTGGCCGCGACGCGTGTCGGTGACGGTGCCCAGGCCGAACACGCCGGGCAGGCGCAGCAGGTCGTGCGCGGAGGTGACGGTGAAGCGCGGCACGGTGACGTTCAGGGCGTCGTCGGGGGTGCTCGAGGGGACGATCTCCGTCCGGACGCCGGGTCCCGACTCTCGCCACGGTAAGAGGCCGCTCAGGGCATCGATGCCGGCCGGCAGCACCTCGCCGGGTTCGTCCTGCTCGCCGAGCAGGAGGTGTACGTCGACGCCGCCGTCGCCCGTCACGCGGAGCATCGTGAGCGGCCCCGACGGGGTGTCGGCGATGCGGAGCACGTCGAGAGCGGTCGTGCTTCGCCACAGGACGGCCAGCTCCCGGCCCGCCCAGGGACCGCTCCGGAACACCCTGATGTCATCCTCGAACGGCTGCAGCCAGGCGGTCCTGACGGTGAGCGCGGCGGCCAGGACGAGCCGGAGGTCCTCGGACGGCGTCACGGGCATGGCGGGGACGAGCCCGCCGGTCTGCGAGGACGCCCAGGCGTCCAGGGCCGAGCGGTCCGCGGCCGGGTCTCCGGTCAGCTCGCCGCGCATGCCGGACGGCAGCGTGGCGAGCCAGGACGGGTTCAGCGGCAGGGTACGGGCGGTCCACAGCCCGATGGCCGAGCGCACGGCCGGTTTCCGCAGGGCGTCCAGCACGGCCGGCACGGCGTCGGCGTCCACCCCCACGGCCGTCCTGAGCTCGGTGCGCCCCTGGCCGTCGGCAGCCTGGGCGAGGTAGGCGAGGAGCGGCCACACGGCCGCGCCCGACATCACGTAGGACTCCCCCGCGCCGAGCGCCGCCGCCCATCGCGCGGTCAGCGTGTTCACCGGATGCCGCATCTCGCGAGTATGACAAAGGCCGGGCGGCCCGTGCAGGGGGACCGCCCGGCCCGATCATCCGCCGGTCAGCGGCTCGTCCAGAGCGGCTTGTCGTCGCGTGAGTAGACGATCAGCCGGCCGTCGCCGCCGACCGCGAGCCAGGCCCCCGGGTTGCCTGCCGTCTTGGTGGTCCACAGCGCCTTGTCGTTGCAGTCCACCACGACCCAGTTGCCCTCCTCCTGCATGATCGAGGGCGGTCCCGGGTGCCCGGCGGTCGGCGTCGTGAACAGGCTGCGCCGCCCGTCGTACCCACGCGGTGCCGAGGCCCTGGAGGGGCTGCCCGCGCCACAGACAGAGCGCCCGCGCCCACGCGGCGGTGGCGGCCTGCCGCCCGCCCCTCGGCGGCCAGGAGGCGGAAGCACCCGAGGTCCACCTCGTCGGCCGGGGACGGCGAGCGAGTAGCCGGCGGTGGTGCCGGCGATGCGGTCGCCCAGCGTCTTACGCAGCTGGACACCTTGAGCTGGACGATGGCCTTGGCTGCTGGGCTCCCTCGATGGGCATCTCGGCGCCGTCGTCGTACACCTCGATCGGGCCGAGCACGCGGATGTCCATCGGGTCCGGGCACAACCGTGGGGAGAGCGGCGCCGGTCAGATCAGCCCGTCTCGCCGGGCCAGGGCGGCGGCCTCCACGCGGGAGGACGCCCCCAGCTTGGCCAGGATGTTCGAGACGTGCACGCCCGACGTCCTGGCCGAGATGAACAGCCGCTCGGCGATCTGCCGGTTGCTCAGCCCCTCGGCGACCAGCCCGAGCACCTCCAGCTCGCGAGCGGAAAGGGCCGGGTCCGTGGTGAGGCCGACGCGCAGGGTGGTAGCGGCCGACTCCACCTCCCGCCGCAGCGGCTCGGCGCACAGGCGGTCGGCGATCGCGGCCGCCTCGCGCAGCAGGCCGCGTGCCTCCGCCGGGTCCTGCTCGGCCGCGCGGACCAGCGCCTGGCCGAGCGCGTGCGGCTGCCCGACGGCCCGCCAACGGGCCACGGCCGCCGCCCAGGACCCGCCGCACTCGGCCTCGAACGTGGCTCGGTACGCCTCCTGCACCGGTCCTGTGATGGAGATGCCGGCCGGCGCCTCGCGTACGCGTCCGATGCGGGCCGCCAGGGCCAGGAGCGGCCAGGCGTAGCGGCGGCTCAGCCTGAGGTCGTGCTCGGCCAGCACGTGATCGGTCACCCGCCCGGCCCGTTCCGCGTCGGCCGTGGCCACCGCGAGCCGGCATTCGAGCAGATCCGGCTCCAGGCAGGAGTCGTAGCCGCGCGACCGGCCGCGCATCAGCGGCCTGGCCAGGCGGATGATGTCGTCGGCCTCGTCCAGAGCGCCCTCCCAGACCGCGAGCGTGCCGAGGACCATGAGGATCCAGGCCCGGTGGATCGGCGCCGGGTCGAGCGCGAGCGCCGCCGTCATGACCTCGCGGGCCTCCTTCCAGCGGCCCAGCGAGACGAGCGGCTCGGCGAGGTTCGCGGCCAGGTGGGCGCCCCTGGTGCGGGCCATGCCCAGGCGCCCGGCCCTGGCCAGGCCCGCGCGGGCGACCGACTCCGCCTTGGCGTGCTCGCCGGCCGCCTCGAGCACGTCGGCCTCACTGGCGTACGACATGAGGAGGCTGTCGTCGTCCGGCGGGCTCGCCCTGAACTCCGCGTACAGGCGGGAGGCCGTGCCGAGGTCGCCGAGCAGGTCGCGTACGGCGACGCGCAACTCCAGCAGGTGGGCGGCGCGCAGCGGATCGGCCACCTCGTCCAACGCCCGGGTGGCCAGCTCCTCGGCCCGCTCGGCGTCGCCCTCACACAGGGCGTCGCGCGCGGCCTGCTCCAGCACCCACGCGTGGTCCCGGCCCCCGGTGTCGCCCTCGTCCCACAGCTCCAGCACGCGGTCCCAGCGGGCGGCCTGCCAGGCGGCCTCGAAGGCGCGGCGCCGGTCCCCCGCCGCGTACCAGTGGTCGGCGGCCGGTTCCGGCCAGGACTCGGCGCAGCGGGCGTGCAGGCGACGGCGCTCCCCCGGCAGCAGGTCGTCATAGACGGCGTCACGGATCAGCGCGTGCCGGAACGCGTAGCCGTCGCCGTCCACGAGCAGCAGCCGCGCCCGGACGATCGGTCGCAGCGCCTCGTCGAACGCCAGCTCGTCCAGCCCGGCCACGGCCGCCAGCACGTCGTGGGGGATCCTGCGCCCCGCCACGGCGGCGATCCGCAGCACGCCGAGGCTGCGCCGATCGAGCCGGTCGGCCCCGGCGAGGAGCAGCTCGCGCAGCGAGGCCGGTGTCGCCGCCCCGGCCCCCGCGTCGGCCAGCGCCTCCACGAACAGCGGATTGCCCTCGCTGCGCGCCACGATCACATCCAGCTCCGCGCCGTCCCGCGGCGCCCTCCCGGCGATCCCGTCGGGGGCCTGCCCCGCGCCGTCGTCGGGGTGCCGCGCCGCGCCGTTCCAGCCGAGCATGCGGGCCACCTCGTCGCGCGCCAGCGGTGGCACTCTGACCAGCTCGGCGCCCGGCAACCGCAGCTGTTCCCGTGAGGTCGCGATCACGAGGACGCCGGGCCGCATCAGGTTGCGGAGCAGGAACACCAGCAGGTCTCGCGTGGCGGGGTCGGCCCAGTGGAGGTCCTCCAGCACGAGCACCAGCGGACGCCGTTCGGCGGCCCGCTCGACCAGCAGCAGCACCTCCTCGAACAGCCGCGCCCGCCCGATCCCGGGCAGCTCGGCCACCTCGCCCAGCTCGGGCAGCAGCCGGGCCAGCCCGCTGCGCCCGCCGCCCGGGACCAGCCCGGCGCTGTACTCCCTGACCAGCCGCCGCAGCACCGGCACGAACGGCGCGTACGCCGTCCCGCCCGGATCGGCTCCGCCCTCCGCGACAAGCGCGTCGATCCCGCCGACGAACTCGCGGACCAGGCGCGACTTGCCGATGCCCGCCTCGCCGACCACCAGAACCGCGGCCGGCGTGCGGGCCTGCGCGGCCGCCAGCCGTTGCAGCTCCGCCTCACGCCCGACGAACACGTCCCCCATTATGAGGAGGCGGCCCCGTTTTGAAGAGGCGGCTAAGCATCTTGCCCGATGTGGCCGAGGGTCCCTTCCGTCACCGTCGTGGGCATGATGACACGCTCGATGAACCTGATGATGGCCGCTTCGATGGCCGGCCTGTTCGGCTTCTACCTGCTCTTCTCGGCGATCCCCCTGTACGTCGTGAGAGGCGGCTCGGGAGAGTTCGGGGCGGGGCTGACCACCGGCGTCATGATGCTGGCCACGGTCCTGGCCGAGCTGGCGGTGCCGTGGCTGCTGTCCGCTTTCGGCCACCGCGCGGTGATGGGGCTCGGCCTGGCGCTGCTCGGTCTGCCCACCCTGCTGCTCCCGCTGTCGGCCGCCCTCCCCGCGGTCCTGGCGATCAGCCTGCTGCGCGGGGCCGGCCTCGGCATCGTGGTGGTGGCCGGCACGGCGCTGACCGCCGAGCTGGTGCCTGCCGAGCGGCGCGGCGAGGGCCTCGGCCTGTACGGCGTCGCGGTCGGCATCCCGTCGGTCCTCGGCCTGCCCCTGGGCCTGTGGGGCAGCGACACGATCGGCTTCACCCCGGTCCTGGTGGCAGCGGGGCTCGTGCCGCTGGCCGGGTTGGCGGCCGTGCGCGGGCTCCCCAGGTCGAGGCCCGCGTACCGGAGCGCAGAGCACGGCACGGGCCTGCGGGACCTGGCGGGCCCGTCGCTGATCTTCGCGGCCGTGACCACCGCGACCGGCGTCCTGATCACGTTCCTGCCGCTGGCGGGCTCCCCGCAGCTGGCCTCGGCCGCGCTGCTCGCCCAGTCGCTCACGACGCCGGCGGCCCGGTGGCTGGCCGGCCGGCTCGGCGACCGCTACGGTCACGCCCGCCTGCTCCCACCCGGTGTGCTCGCCGCCGTCACGGGGGTCGCGCTGCAGACCCAGGTCGACGCGCCGGTCGCGGTGATGGCCGGGATGGTGCTGTTCGGCGCGGGGTTCGGGGTGTTGCAGAACGCGACGCTGGCGCTGATGTTCGAGCGCGGCGAGCCCTCCCGCGTCAGCGCCCTGTGGAACCTGGCCTACGACGCGGGCATGGGCGTGGGGGCGATGGGCTTCGGGCTGGTGCTGGGCCAGACCGGCTATCCGCTCGGCTTCGCGCTGGTCGCCGCGGTCATGGCCGTCACGCTGCCGCTGACCAGGGTCAGGCCCGCGTGCGTTCCACTCCCACGGTGATCTCGTTGCCGAGCCTGCGGCCGGCGAGCAGCTCGAGGTCGTCGCCGCTCCAGAACCTGCCCGGGTCGTACCAGTTGGGGCGGCGGCCGGCCGGCAGCAGCCCCATCGCCTCGTACGTGACCGCCACGACCTCGGCGCAGTAGGCGCTCTCGAGCGTGGCCTCCTTGCGGGTCCGGCGCGGGACGCGCCCCCGGAACCAGCGGGCCGCCAGGCGGGCCGTGGACGGGAACGGGGTGCCGTCGAGCCGGGCGACCGTGCGCAGGGCGGCGTCCTCCATCTCCGGCGTGGCCTCCGGCTCCAGCTGGCGCAGCCAGGCCCTCTGGCCGTATTTGTCCGCCCACACCGTGACCGCGTCACGCAGGTCGTGCAGCTGCACCCCGCGATGGTGCGCGCCCGCCCACAGATCCGGCAGCGACCTGCCGAGCTCGGCGTGCCACATCATGGGCGGCAGGTCCTCGATCACGATGGCCATGCCCACGTGGTTGACCGGGCTGTTGGTCATCGTCTGAATCGCGCGGTCGGGCACCGAACGCCCGCGGAAGATCCAGAGATCGCCGGTCCGCGTCACCTTGACGGCCTCGTCGAGAGTCAGCACAACGCTAGCCTAGGCAACATGCGCTGGTGGAAGATGCTCGGTCTGGCGGGAATCATGGGTGTGGCGGCCACGGGAGTGGTGATCGCGCGTGCCGAACGCCGCCGCCGCGCCTACACTCCCGAGGAGATCAGGACCAAGCTCCGCGAAAGGGTCGAGGGAGCGCCGTCGCCTGGTGACGGTCAGCCGGAGGGGCGCAGGTCGTAGGCGAAGACGACGTCGGGGTAGGCCGGGTTGTCGACGTAGCCCTGGATGCCGCCCTGGTAGGCGCGCTGATAGTTGACCACCCAGGGCAGCGCGGCGGCGGCCCGCTGGTCCAGCACCCACCGGGTGGCCTGCTCGTACGCCCGCTGCGCCGCCTGCTTGTCGGTCACGGTCAGCTCGGGCACCGTCTCGAGCAGCGCGTCCAGCCCCGGGTCGTCGAGGTAGGTCAGGTTGAACACCGGCGGGTTCCCGCTGTGGAAGACGTTGCCGAAGTAGGAGTAGCCGTCGGCGTAGTCGGGCCACCAATACATCACGAAGATGTCCTGGCCGCGCTTCTTGCCCAGGTCCCACTGCGCGATCCAGGTCATGGCGCGGGACTCGACCGTGACGTTGAGCGGCTTCAGCGTGGCCTCCAGCCGCGTGGCCAGCAGGCGCCAGTCGGTGTCGCCCTCCCCGTACGTCAGGCGCAGCCGCAGCGGCCGGCCTCCCGGCCCGTACCCGGCCCGGCGCAGCAGCCGCTCCGTGGCGGCCAGGTCCTGGCGGGGCGTCCGGCCGGGCACGTGGCCCATCAGGCCCTCGGGGATGACGCCGCTGGCCCGTGATCCGGCGCCCTTCAGGTCCTTGAGCAGGCCCCGGTAGTCGACGGCCTTCTGGATGGCGCGGCGTACCCGCACGTCCTTCATGGGGCCTTCGGCGGTGTTGAACAGCATCATCGCGGTCTTGAACGAGGGCCGCTCCGACGTGCGCACGCCGGGCGTGACCCGCGCCTTGGCGAACAGGCGCGGGTTGAGCCGCTCGACGTAGGTCGCCTCACCGCGCAGCAGCAGCTGCCAGGCCCGGTCGGGGTCGGGGACGACGCGGTATTTGACCATGTTGTAGTGGGGCTTGTCCCAGCCGCCCCAATACTTGTCGTACGCCTTGAGCGTGAGCTCCTCCTCCTTGCCCTTCTGCCACCTGGCCACCGTGTACGGCCCGGAGCCCGCGTCCCTGCCCTCCTTGAACCACTTCCCGAGGTCGGGGGCCGCCTTGGTGTCGTAGATGTAGGCCGCGTACCCGGAGGAGGCCACCAGGTCCAGGGGCACCGGGTATTTCAGGGTGAAGGTCACGGTCGACGGGCTCTCGGCCCTGATGGAGGAGACGGCGTCCCAGATGTAGGAGGCGCCGGTCCTGGCCGCCATCGTGCGCTCGATCGACGCCTTGACCGCCTCGGCGTCCAGCGGCCGGCCGGTGTGGAACGTCACGCCGGGGCGCAGGTTGAACGTCCAGGTCCGGCCGTCGGCCGAGGCCCGCCACGACGTGGCCAGGCGCGGGGCGGACTTCTTGGTGACCGGGTTCCAGAAGGTGAGCGTCTCGTAGATGTTCTGGAAGGCGACGAGCTCGTTGGAGTAGGAGAGGCTGGGGTCCCACTCCGTGATGACCTCCAGGTTCCGGACCTGGACGAACGGCGCCTCGCCCGCCGGCGCCCGCGGTGGCTCGGGGGCCGGTGCGCAGGCCGCGAGGAGCAGCAGCGCGGCGGCCGCTGCGAGACGACGGCGCAACGCATCTCCCTCTCTCGGCGATGTACCCGGGAAACCTACTCCAAGATCACGAAAGCCGGGAGCACGTGTCCAAAAGTCCCGAAAAATTGGGCATTTTGGTGATCGAATTGCTATCCTCGGGGCCTGTCCCGTCCGGGGTTGCCAGCAGGGGACCGACCGGAGTGAGGTGCCATGGGTCGTAGCCGAACGATCCGCTTGAAGATCATCGGACTACTGCTGGTGCCGCTGACCTCCATGGTGGTGTTGTGGGGGGTCATCACCGCCGTCACCGCATCGGAGGGTTTGGAGCTACGCGAATACAAGACACTCTGGACGAACCTCCGTCATCCCGCGTACAAACTGATCAGCGAGATCCAGCGTGAGCGTCTCGTTTCGGCCAAGCTCCTGCGCCGGGCGGCCGGCAGCTCAGCCGTCACCGAGCAGCGCACCCGTACAGACGCCGCCAGGGACACGTTCAGGCAGCTCTCCAGCAACTCCAAGGACCGATCGGAAGAGATCCGCACACAGGTGGACGCGGTGTACACGCAGCTCGACAGGCTCGACGCGATCAGGGGAGAGATCGACACGGGCCTGTTCGACCGTCTGCACACCGTGGAGGCGTACAACGCGATCATCGACACGATCTTCAGCCTGCACCGGCACGTCGCGCTGATCGACGACATCCCGATCTACGAGCAGTCCCGCGTGGTCATCGACATGGGATACGCCAAGGAGCTGCTGACCAGGGAGCAGGCCATCGCGCTCGGCCCGGTCACGGCCGCGGAGCGCAGGCTGTTCACCCAGATCGTCGGCAACCGGCGCTTCCTGATCGACCAGTCGCTCACCGAACTCGACCCGGTCCTGCGCGACGCCAACGTCGCCCTGATCACCTCCGCCGCCTACCAGCGGATGCGGATGATGGAGGACCAGATCATCGCCGGCGCCACGCCCGCGGCGTGGCTCAGCACGACGGAGGGGCTGGCGAAGTCCTTCAACGCCGTGCAGATGCGGGCCAGCGAGATGCTGAACGCGCGTGCCGAGCCGGTGGCCGACGAGGTGCTCAACCGCGCCTTCATGCTGGCGGGCCTGTGCCTGGCGCTGGTGGTCGTGTCGATCGTGTTCTCCCTGCGGATGGGCAACCGGCTGTCGAAGGAGCTGGGCGCGCTCCGGCTGGTCGCGCTGGAGGTGGCCCAGGAACGGCTGCCGGACGTGGTCGCCAAGCTGCGCAAGGGCGAGAAGGTCGAGATGCCGGAGCTGTCGGTGGCGAGCACCACGACCGAGATCGACGACGTGGGCCAGGCGTTCTCCACCGTCCAGCAGACCGCCGTGGAGGCCGCGGTCGGGCAGGCGCAGCTCAGCGAGGGCGTCGGCCACGTGTTCCGCAACCTGGCCCGGCGCAGCCAGACCCTGCTGCACCGCCAGCGCATCCAGCTCCAGGAGATGCAGCACCGGGCGACCGAGCCCGAGGCCCTGGAGGACCTGTTCAAGCTCGACCACCTCACCACCCGCATGCGCCGCCACGCGGAGGGCCTGATCATCCTGTCCGGCGCCACGCCGGGCCGCGGCTGGAGCCGGCCGGTGCCGCTGCTCGACGTGGCCCGCGGCGCGGCGGCCGAGGTGGAGGACTACAAGCGGGTCACCGTCGAGCCGATGCCCGGCAAGCGCCTCGCCGGGCCCGTGGTCGGTGACGTGATCCACCTGATCGCCGAGCTCATCGAGAACGCCACCGTCTACTCCCCCGCGCAGACCCCGGTCATCGTGCGCGGCGAGTCGGCGGCCCGGGGCTTCGTCTTCGAGGTCGAGGACCGCGGGTTCGGGATGAGCGCAGAGGAGCTGGCCGACTACAACGAGCGGCTTGCCAGCCCCCCGGAGTTCGACCTGGCCGACAGCGATCGGCTCGGCCTTTTCGTCGTCTCCCGCCTGGCCGCCAGGCACAACATCCGCGTGACATTGCGCGGTTCACCATATGGAGGGACCACCGCGATCGTGTTGATCCCGGAAGAGCACGTGGCCGAGCCCGAGGATCCCGCTCCGGCGGAGGAGCCGGTGCGCCCCATGCGGGTGGTGCGAAGTGAGTCGTGACGAGCGCTGGCTGGACGAGGACGCCGGTCCGATCGTCCCCGCCTACCTGCTGACCAGGGGCCGTACGGTCCCCGCGAGCGAGGCGATCGACCTCATCGCGGTGATCATCACCGCCGGCGGTCTCACGCCGCCGGTCGGCCTCGGGCCCGAGCATCTGATCATCCTGCAGATGTGCACGAAGCCGACCCGGCTCGTGGACGTGGCCGCCGAGCTCAACCTGCCCATCGGGGTGGTCCGGGTGCTGGTGGGCGACCTGCACGCGCAGCAGCTCGTCCAGGTCGAGCACCCGCCTCCCGCGCCGGACGCCAAGGTGCTGCTGGAGGTGATCAGCGGGCTGAAGGCGCTGTGACGTGGCGGTCTGATGCCGACTTCTCAGACCGCTGTGACATGTCGGCGCGATCGCGGAGGCCCTGCAGGTCGAGAGCCCGCACGTCACCAGGCACGTCGCCGCCCTGGAGCAGCGCGGCCTGGTCGAGCGCGTCCGCGACCCCGACGACGGCCGAGCCTGGCGCATCGCGCCCACCGAGGTGGCGGACAGGTGCCGCAAAGTGACCACCGACTGGTTCGGGGGCGCGATGGCCGGCTGGTCGGCGGCGGACCGGGCGGAGCTCACCCGGTTGATGGAGAAGCTCACGGACGACGTCTGCGCCCACTTGAGGGCTCAGAGGGTCATCAAGTGAGCAGAACCTCCTCCGCCCGGTGGCAGGCCACCTGACGGCTCTCCAAGGCCCGTAGAGGCGGCGCCTGCTCGCACTCCGGCACGGAAAGCGGGCAGCGCAGCCGGTACGGGCATCCCGTCGCCGCCGGAACGGCCTCCGTCCTGCCCCTGGCCTCAGGCGGGGGGCCGCCGAGCTTCGGCACGGCGTCACGCAGGGCCTTGGTGTACGGGTGGGCGGGCTTGGCCAGCAGGTCGGCCGTGGGACCCGACTCGACGACGCGGCCCGCGAAGAGCACGTGCGAGGTGCGGCAGAGCCGCTCCACGACCGCGAGGTTGTGGGTGATGAGCAGGCGCTCGGTGTCCAGCCCCGCCAGCAGATCGAGGATCTTGGCCTGGACCGTCACGTCGAGCGCGCTGGTGGGCTCGTCGAGGATGAGCAGGCGGGGGCCGACGGCCAGGGCCCTGGCGATCACCACGCGCTGGCGCTGGCCGCCGGAGAGCTGGTGCGGCCTGCGGGCGGCCAGCCCGGGGTCCAGGCCCACCTGTTCGAGCAGCTCCCCCACCCTCGATCTGGCCGCTCTGGGGAGGGCCTCGGCGATGGAACTGCCGATGCGCATCCGGGGATCGAGGGACTCGGCTTGGAAGACCGGTTGAACGTCCTTGCGGAACTTCCGCATATCCACACTTTTCAGCGTTTGGTCGCCGTACCAGATGGTCCCGGACATCGGGCTGAGGAGGCCCAGGAAGGCGCGCGCCAGCGTCGTCTTGCCCGACCCGCTCTCCCCGATCAGCCCGACGCCGCCCTCCGTGACGTCCAGGGAGACGTCGTGCACGACCGGGCGCTTGCCGTACCCGAGCGTCACCCGCTCGGCCCTCAGCATGGTCACGGCAGCGCCTCCAGCAGCTCGCGCGTGTACGGGTGGGACGGCTCCGCCAGCACCTCCGGCGCCGGCCCCGACTCGACCACCGCGCCGTCCTTCATGACGAGCACCCGGTCGGCGATCGTGGACACCAGGGCCAGGTCGTGAGAGACGAGCAGGAGCGCCAGGCCGCGCTCGGCCCTGAGCCGGCGCAGCACGCCGACCACCTCGGCCTGCACGGTCACGTCGAGCGCGCTCGTGGGCTCGTCGGCCAGGATCACCTCCGCGCCGAGGGCGATGGCCAGCGCGATGGCGAAGCGCTGGGCCTGGCCGCCGGAGATCTCGTGTGGGTAGCGGCGCAGGAGGGCCGGGTCGAGCAGCACGGCCTCCATGGCCTCCGCCATGGCCGGCTCCGTGGCGGGCCTGCCGTGGAGCCGAAGCGCGCGGCGCATGAGGACGCCGAGGCGGGTGGCGGGGCTGAGGGCGGCCTGCGGCGACTGCATCACGAGCGCCGCCCTGGCCCCGCGGATCTCGCGGAGGCGGCGCGGCGGGGCGGTCAGGACGTCGACCCCGCAGACGCGGATTTGTCCTGAAATTTCGGCATCTGTGGTGAGGCCCAGCAACGACAGCAACGTGGTCGTCTTGCCCGACCCGCTCTCCCCCACGATCGCCACGCACTCGCCTTCCCGCACGTCGAGCTCGGGCACGTCGGCGACGACCCGGCCTCCATAGCTGACCCGGAGGTCGCGTACCTCGATCATTTGACCGCCCTCCGGGGATCGAGCGCGTTGCGCAGCCCCTCGCCGAGGACGTTGAACGCGAACGCCGTCACCAGGATCGCCAGCCCCGGGAAGGTGACCACCCACCAGTTCGTGGTGAAGAGCGTCTGGCCCTGCTGCACCATCAGCCCCCACTCGGCCGTCGGCTCCTGCGCGCCCAGCCCCAGGTACGACAGCGCCGCCGCGGTCAGGATCACCCCGCCCGCGTCCAGCGAGATCTGGACCAGGACCGGGGTGAGCGAGTTCGGCAGCACGTGCCTGAGGATGATCAGCGGCGCCGGCACGCCGAGGCAGCGGGCGGCGTCCACATAGCTGCGCGTGGAGATCGACGCGGCCACGGATGCGGCCAGCCGCGTGTACCACGGCCACCAGGTCACCGCGATGGCCAGCACGACGGTGTTCACGCCGGGCTGCAGCACCACCGCCAGCGCCAGGGAGAGCAGCAGCGCGGGGAAGGCCAGGAACACGTCCGTGACCCGCATGATCATGTCTCTGATCCAGCCTCCCGCGTACCCGGCGACCACGCCGAGCGTCACCCCGACCACCGCCGAGACGGCCAGCACGGCGGCGGCGATGAACAACGAGGTGCGGCCGCCGTACAGGATCTGCGTGAGCACGTCCCGCCCGACCTTGTCGGTCCCGAGCCAGTGCGCGGCGCTCGGCGGCTGCAGAGATTCCAGCGGATTGGGATCGTCGGGATAGGGCG
This sequence comes from Nonomuraea sp. SYSU D8015, assembly GCF_008065375.1. GTDB lineage: Bacteria > Actinomycetota > Actinomycetes > Streptosporangiales > Streptosporangiaceae > Nonomuraea. Next base: position 538,344 of record NZ_VJYI01000006.1, on the reverse strand, counting down.
CCAGCCACGGAGCCAGGAGCGAGGCGAGGACGACGATCACGATGATCACTGCGCCGAGCGCGGCGAACCGGTCGGGGATCCTCGGCAGCCTGCGCCGCAGCGGCGCCCCGGTGGCCGTCATCGCGCCCTCGCCCGCGGATCCACGACGCCCTGCAGCAGGTCCACGACGAGGTTGGCCAGGGTGTACACCAAGGCGATCAGGAGGGTGACGCCCGCGATGGCCGGCGTGTCCAGCGACTTGATCGACTCGGCGGCGTAGCGGCCCAGGCCCGGCCAGTTGAAGACGGCCTCGACGAGGAAGCCGTTCACGATCGAATAGGCGAAGACCAGGGCGATCAGCGACAGGACCGGGCTCAGCGCCGGCCGCAGGGCGAACCTGGTCAGGATGGACGTCTCGCCGAAGCCAAGCGCCCGCTCCAGCCTGGCGTGGTCCTGGCCGGACTCCTCGATGAGCGCCGCCCTGGTCATCTGCGCGATCACGCCCGTGGGGTAGGCGGCCACGACGAGCGCGGGCAGCACGAGGTGTTCGAGGGTGCTGGTGAAGATCGGCCAGTTGCCGGTGATGAGGGCGTCGACGATGGTGATGTTCGTCCAGAGGGTCAGAGGGCTGGTGGTGTCGAGCGAGGAGTCGTACTCGCCGGCGATCGGGACCCAGCCCAGGTTGCCGGCGAACACCAGCTGCAGGGTCAGCGCCAGCCAGAAGACGGGCATGGAGACGGCCAGCATGCTGGTGAACCGCACCCCGAAATCCGGAAATTTCGTCTTATAGCGGGCGGCTAGCACCCCGATCGGGATGCCGACCACGATCGCGATGACCAGCGCCGCGCCGACCAGCTCCAGCGAGGCGGGGAAGGCCTGGTAGAGGTCGTCGCGCACGGGCCGCCTGGTGTGCAGGCTGATGCCCCAGTCGCCGGTGAGCAGGTCGCGCACGTAGTTCACGAACTGCAGCGGCAGGGGGTCGTCGAGGCCGAACCGCTCGCGCACCGCGGCCAGCTCATCGGGCGTGGCCTTCGGCCCGGCGTACGCCACCGCGGGGTCGCCCGGCACCAGCCGCATGACGGAGAACGTGAGCATGACCACGCCGGCCACGACCAGGAGGGCCTGGCCGAGCCGGCGGGCCAGATAGCGCGGCATGGGTCAGGTCGCGCGCTTGAGGTCGTAGAAGAAGACCACGTTGGGATAGGCGGGATTGTCCACGTATCCCTCGACGTCGGCGGTGAGCGCGCGCTGGTAGGTCTGCACGTACGGCACCGCCACCGCCGCCTGCTCCTCAATGATCTTCTTCTGCAGTTCCTGGTAGGCCGTGTCGGCCTTGAGCTGGTCGGTGGCCGTGAGCTGCGGCAGCGAGTCGATTTGGGCGTCGATGTCGGCGTTCTTCAGGTACGACAGGTTGAACTGCGGCTTCTCGGCGCTCTTGAAGACGTTGAGGAACCACGAGTAGGCGTCCGGATAGTCCGGATACCAGTACATGACGAAGATGTCCTGCCCCTGCTTCTTGCCCAGGTCCCACTGGGCGTTCCAGGTCATCGGCTTGGCCTGGAGGGTCACGTTGAGCTTGTTCAGCGCCGAGCTCAGCAGGGTGACCAGCAGCTTCTGGTCTTCGTCGCCCTGGGCGTAGGTCAGGCTGAGCTTGAGCTCGGGGAGGTCGGGGCCGTATCCGGCCTCGGCGAGCAGCTGCTGCGCCTTGGCCAGGTCCTGCTTCGGCTCCATGCCGTTGACGTGGCCGAGCAGGCCCTGCGGCACCAGGCCGCTGGCCTTCTGCGCCGAGCCCTTGAGCGCGGCCACCAGGCCGTCGTAGTCGATCGCCGCCTGCAGCGCCTGGCGCACCCGCACGTCCTTGGCCGGTCCTGAGGCGGTGTTGAACAGCACGAGCAGGTTCTGGAACGACGGTGACCGAGAGGTCTGCACGTTCCCGGTCATGCCCGCCTGCTCGAAGAGCTGCGGGTTGAGCCGCTGGACGAAGTTCACCTCGCCCTTCTGCAGGAGCTGCCAGGCCGTGGTGATCTCGGGGGTGACGCGGAAGGCGACCTTCTTGTACTGCTCCGGCTTCCAGCCGCCCCAGTAGCCGTCGAACGCCTTCAGCGTGAGCTCGGTCTCCTTGCCCTTCTGCCAGGAGTCGATCGTGTACGGGCCGGTGCCGGCGGTCTTCTTGCCGTCGGGGTCCACGGCGTCCACGTCGTAGATGTAGGCGGCGTAACCGGAGGAGGCGATGAGGTCGAGCGGCGCGGCGTACTTGAGCGTGAACTTGAGCGTGGCCGCGTCGACGGCCTCGATCTTGTCGACCGCGTCCCAGATGTAGGCGGCGCCGCCCTTCTTCTCGATGGTCCGCTCGATGGCCTTCTTGGCGGCCTCGGCGTCCATCGTGGCGCCGGAGTGGAACTTCACGCCCTGCCGGAGCTTGAACGTCCACTCCTTGCCGCCGTCCGCCGCGGTCCACTCGGTGGCGAGACGTGGCTCTGCCTTCTTGGTCTGGGAGTTGTACCTGGTCAGACCCTCGTAGATGTTCGACAGGGCGACGATCTCGTTGGAGTAGGAGGTCGCCGGGTCCCAGTCGGTGACCACGTCCAGGTTGGGCACGTAGACGAACGTGCTGTCGTTGGCCTGCGCGGCCTGACTGGTGCTGGTGCTCGCCTGGGGGGCTGGTGTCCCGCCGGCGCCGCGCACCTGGCCGCCCGCGCACGCGGATGCGGTCAAGGCCAAGGCACCGGTGACCCCGGCGACGAGCAGACGCTTGTGCCAGCGCATGGTGGGGGGATCCTTTCGATCTTTCACCGGGCGAGGGGTCCGGCTGCTTTGACGTGTACCCGCACGGCGGGCTCGGAGAGGTAGCTCAGCGGCACCTCGAGGACGTCGACGATCTCGACGCCGGAGGGATCCGCCCCCGCCGCCACGGCTCGCGCCGCCGCCTCCTCCTTGGCCCTTTCGATGGCTTCCGACCGGCTATCTCCCGCAGGCAAGATCGTATCCACTCTGCCGCTCGCGAGCGCGATGGCGGCGCCCACGGCGTTGGCCACCTCGGCGTGCTCGGGACGGATCACCTCGGCGGCGCCGGGGACGCGGGCCGGCAGCAGGAACGCCCCGCCACCCACCGCGACCAGCGGACGGCCGGATTTGCCGAGCGCCATCCTGTCCACGGCGTCGACGACCATCTCGTCCGCGACAGCCACCGCCCTTTCCAGGATGTCTGCGTTTCTTTCCGACATGTCACCCAGGCTTTCCCGCCATCCGGCCGCGCCAGGCGGCGTCCGTCCGGCGGCCACGGCGGCGTCGGTCATCGTCATCGTGGCCCCCCCGAAGACCAGCGCCTCGCGGACGATCCGGTAGCCGACCGAGTCGGGGCCGATGCCGTGCTCCCGTACCACGGTGCCGCCGCCGAGCGCGATGGCCAGGATGTCCGGCATGCGGAAGTTGGTCAGCACCCCGCCGATCTCGACCGCCGCCGCCGACTCCCTCGGGAACCCGCCGGCCAGCACTCCCAGGTCCGTGGAGGTGCCGCCCACGTCCACCACGATCGCGTCCGACACCCCCGACAGGTACGCGGCCCCGCGCAGCGAATTCGCCGGGCCCGAGCCGATCGTCGACACCGGCAGCCGCGCGGCGTGCTCCAGCGTCATGAGCGTGCCGTCGTTCTGCGCCAGGTACGGCCGGGCCCGGAGGCCGCGCTCGGCCAATGCGGCGGCCAGGGCGCCGGTCACGTCGGCGGCGACCCCGTACAGCGCGGCGTTCAGCACGGTGGCGTTCTCGCGTTCGAGCAGGCCCAGCGAGCCGATCTCGTGGCTGAGCGAGACCGGCAGGCCGTACTCGGCCCTGATCAGCTCCTCGGCCAGCCGCTCGTGCTCCGCGCTGGCCGGGCTGAACACGCCGGTCACCGCCACGGCCTCGGCCTCGGCGCCGTCCAGGAAACGGCGGATCCCGTCGAGGTCCGGCGGGCCGATCTCGCGGCCGTCCACGTAGTGCCCGCCGCCCACGACGGCCTCGCCCGCCGAGACCGCCTTGCGCAGATCGTCGGGCCAGCCCGAGAGCGGGGGCACGGAGGTGGTGGCGGGCGCGCCGAGCCGCAGGACGGCGACCTTGCCGAGGTTGCGGCGCTCCAGGATCGCGTTGGTGGCGTGGGTGGTGCCCAGCATGACGCGGGTCACCCGCTGCGCACCGGGACCCAGCTCCTCCAGGACCGCGTCGAGCGCCGCCCGGAGCCCCTCGGTCACGTCCGGGGTGGTCGGCCGCTTGGCCTTGGCGATCACCCGGCCGCCGGCGTCCAGCACGACCGCGTCGGTGTTCGTGCCTCCGACGTCGATCCCGATCCCGAGCTCCGGCAGGTCAGCCATGGGCGGTCAACTCCTCGACGGGAACGTAGTCCAGCTCGTACCCGAACGCCCGCGGCCCGGCCGTCTCCAGCCCCTTGGGCGTGCGCCAGAGCGGGTCGCAGGGCCAGGCGAGGACCGTGACGCGCTGGCCGTACCTGAGCCCCTCGGTTTGAACGGCGGCGGCGGTCTCGGTGTCGACGACCGTGATGAGGTCGGGCACCATGGCCCTGACCCGGCCGTCCTCGACGGCGACCAGGTTCTCGTTCTGCAGCTCCAGGGTGAGGCTCCGCCCGCGGTCGTCGCCGGTGCCCTCGACGGTGGCCGTCCCCCGCGCGAACCCGCCCGTGGTGCGCCGCTCCACATCGGTCAGCTTGCCGGTGATCAGCCGGGCCGCCCCGAGCTGCTCCCGCAGGGCACGGAGCGGGTCGGTCGCGCCCTCGGTGGCCCTGCCGATCTCCAGCGCGCGCGTGACCGTGCCCTCGATCACCGCGCCCCGCGCCCGCGCGGCCGTCAGCACGTAGTCGGCCATCAGCGCCGACGATCCCGCCGCCACGCACACGGCCCTGGCCAGCCGCTCCGACCAGAGCCCGTCGACCGGGCGGATGGTCACCACGTTGCCCGCGACGTCGGACATGATCACCAGGTCGGCCGGCAGCCCCGCCACGTACATCGACACCATCTGGACCTCGGGGAACGCCCGCCCCATGCCGTCGGCGTCGAGCAGCGGCAGCCCGAGCTGGGCCGCCCAGGCCACCGGGGCGACCCCGTTGGAGCCGCCGATCTCGCAGGACATGACCGCGCTCGGCGGGCGGCCGAAGACTCTCTCGACCTCCTCGGCGATGCGCTTGGGCTCGTCCTCGCTGTGGATCATCTCGTGGCTGACCGTCGGCGCCCCGATCCCGGACAGCGGCACGACCAGCGCGTCCTCCGGAAGATCACCCAGCCGGACCAGCGGCACCTCGCCGTACTCGCGGATGGCCCGGGCCGCGGCCAGCGACCCTGTACGCACGTCGCCTCCGCCACCGGTGCCGAGAACGGCGCACCCTCGGGCGAGAGCCGGGATATCGCTCACGTCAATGTTCATTTAGCGCCACAACCAACCACATGCCGCCTCAATCCGCCACCCGGAGACGTGTGGGGGCCGGTAATTGCGTTGCGCCGGTCTCTTCGGATGGCCAGGATCGTGTCAGACCCGTTGAGAGGAGCTCCATGGACACCCGGCGAATGCGTATGCGGCGCCGTACGGGCGTGTCCTGAGTCTGAGCTCCAGGCACCCGCCCGTCGACGTCGAGGCGGGTGAGGGCGCTGGTGTGCCCGGCGATTTCATAAGTCGCATCAGGCGGGTTCGATCCCCGCACCCGCCACCGAGCCCGGTCTTCCACACGTGCCGCCTCGTCGCAGGCCGGCCATCAGGACTTCCCGACACGGTGAGTGCTTCTTGGCCCCCCTGCGGAGAAGCAGTGGGGAGTGGCGGTGATGCGGAGAACGGGGACCGGCCCTCGTGGCGCAGCGGAGAGCGCGCCTGTTTCCGAAGCAGGAGGTCGCTGGTTCGATTCCAGCCGGGGGCGCTGGTACATGTGGGGTGAGCGAACGGAGGGGCGCATGCGGATTTCAGTGGCCGCCGACAGCAAGGACGGGGTGGCCGAGCGGGTCGTGGCCGAGCTGCGCAGGCGCGGGCACGAGGTGGTGACCCACGGCGCGCTCAACGACGAGGAGCGCGACGACTGGGCGTGGGCCTCCGAGCTGGCCGCGAGAGACGTGAGCGAGGGGCGGGCCGACCAGGCGGTCGTGTGCTGCTGGACCGGGACGGGCGCGTCGATCGCGGCGAACAAGGTGCCCGGCGTGCGGGCCGCGCTGTGCGTCGACGCCTACACCGCCGACGGGGCCCGCAAGTGGAACGACGCCAACGTGCTGGCGCTCAGCCTGCGGCTGACCTCCGACGTGGTGCTCGACGAGATCCTGGACGCCTGGCTGGAGGGCCGGCCGAGCGCGGACGCCGCCGACGTGGCGAACGTGGCTCACCTGGACGAGATCTGATTACGATCTCCGACATGTCGGGCCTGCACTGCACGCATTGCGGCGAGAACGGGCTGGAGCCGGGATTCATCCATCGCCTGGAGCTCTCCGCCACGCGGCCTGCCTGACCCCAAACGGTCACGTCGGAGGCACGGAAATCGTCGGCTCCGCGGTCTAGGGTTCTGGGCATGACCGACGTGCTGCTCCGCGGCGGGCTCCCCTGGGGGCTCTCGGCGCCTGCCGACATCCTCGTCCGCGACGGCCTGATCCACAGCGTGGGCCAGGGCATCGACGCGCAAGGCTCCCTGGTCGTCGACATCGCCGGACAGCTCGTCCTGCCCGGCCTCGTCGAGGGGCACTGCCACCTCGACAAGACGCTCTACGGCGGGCCGTGGGTGCCGCACTCGGCCGACGACACCCTGGCCGGCCGCATCGGCAACGACCTGGGCAGACGTGCCGAGCTCGGCGTTCCGAGCGTTGAGCGCATAGGGGCGCTGCTCACGCGCATGAGCGAGGCCGGCACCACCCACGTGCGCACGCACACCGACATCGACCCGCTGGTCGGGCTGCGCGGCGTGGAGGCCGTGCGCGAGGCCGCCGCCCGCTCCCCGGTCGAGGTGCGCCAGGTCGCCTTCCCGCAGCACGGCCTGCTCACCAACCCGGGCACGGCCGAGCTGCTGGAGGAGGCGCTGAAGAGCGGCGTCGAGGCCGTCGGCGGGCTCGACCCGGCGGGCATCGACCGCGATCCCGTGCGCCACCTCGACGTGATCTTCGGCCTGGCCGAGCGCTACGGCGCCCACCTCGACATCCACCTGCACGACGGCGGTTCGCTGGGCGGGTGGGAGCTGGAGCTGATCATCGAGCGCACCAGGGTGCTGGGGCTGGGCGGCCGGGTGGCGGTCAGCCACGCCTATGCGTTCGGCCAGCTCGACGAGGCCTACCAGCACCGGCTGATCCAGGGGCTCGCCGAGGCGGGCGTGGCGGTGGTGACCGGGGCCGTCTACAGCTTCCCCGTGCCGCCGGTGAAGCGGCTGCGGGCCGCGGGCGTCACCGTGGCCTGCGGGCACGACGGCATCCGCGACCTGTGGGGTCCTTACGGCAGCGGCGACATGCTGGAGCGGGCGATGCACGTCGCCTACCGCAGCACGTTCCGCGGGGACGAGGACATCGAGCTGGCGCTGGAGGCGGCCACCTACGGCGGGGCCCGCCTGCTCGGGCTCGAGGGCTACGGGCTGGCCGCGGGCGACCGGGCCGACCTGGTCGTGGTGCCGTGCGGCGGCGCCGCGGAGGCGGTGGTCGTTCACCCTGGGCGCAGTCTGGTCATGAAGGACGGCGTAGTCCTGCACAATTGACCGGCGGGACCATCGAAAGGCAGGCAAGTGCTCTCTATTCACCAGCGGATCGCGGCAGAGCTCGGCGTACGCGACGGGCAGGTGCAGGCCGCGGTCGAGCTGCTCGACGGCGGCGCGACCGTGCCGTTCATCGCGCGATACCGCAAAGAGGCCACCGGCGCGCTCGACGACGCGCAGCTGCGCACGCTGGAGGAGCGGCTGCGCTACCTGCGTGAGCTGGAGGAGCGCAGGGCGGCGATCCTGGAGTCGATCGAGTCCCAGGGCAAGCTCGACGACGCGCTGCGCGAGCAGATCATGGCGGCCGAGACCAAGGCCAGGCTCGAAGACATCTACCTGCCCTACAAGCCGAAACGGCGCACGAAGGCGCAGATCGCCCGCGAGCTGGGGCTGGAGCCTCTGGCCGACCAGCTGCTCGCCGACCCGACGCTGAGCCCGCTGGCGGTGGCCGAGGGGTTCGTCACGGAGGGCGTGGCCGACGCGGGCGCGGCGCTGGAGGGGGCCAGGGCGATCCTGATCGAGCGGTTCGCTGAAGACGCCGACCTCATCGGCGACCTGCGCGAGCAGCTGTGGAGCCGCGGGCGGCTGGTGTCCAAGGTGCGCGAGGGCAAGGAGGAGGCGGGGGCCAAGTTCTCCGACTACTTCGACTTCGGCGAGCCGTTCACGAAGCTGCCCTCGCACCGGATCCTGGCGATGTTCCGCGGCGAGAAGGAGGAGATCCTCTCCGTCGCGCTGGAGCCCGACGACAGCCCTGACTACGAGATGCGCATCGCCGACAGGTTCGGCATCTCCGACCAGGGCCGCCCGGCCGACAAGTGGCTGACCGAGACCGTGCGCTGGGCCTGGCGCACCCGCATCCTCGTGCATTTGGGCATCGACCTGCGGATGCGGCTGTGGCAGGCGGCCGAGGACGAGGCGGTGCGGGTGTTCGCGGCCAACCTGCGCGACCTGCTGCTGGCCGCGCCGGCGGGCAGCCGCACGACGATGGGCCTCGACCCGGGGCTGCGCACGGGCGTGAAGGTCGCCGTGGTCGACGCCACCGGCAAGGTCGTCGACACCGCGACCATCTACCCGCACGAGCCCAAGCGGCAGTGGGACCAGTCGCTCGCGGTGCTCGGCGCGCTGGTGCAGCGGCACGGGGTCGAGCTGATCGCCATCGGCAACGGCACGGCCTCGCGCGAGACCGACAAGCTGGCCGGGGAGCTGGTCAAGCTCGTGCCGGGGCTGACGAAGATCGTGGTCTCGGAGGCCGGGGCCTCGGTCTACTCCGCTTCGGCGTACGCCTCGCAGGAGCTGCCCGACCTCGACGTGTCGCTGCGCGGCGCTGTCTCCATCGCCCGCCGGCTGCAGGACCCGCTGGCCGAGCTGGTCAAGATCGACCCGAAGTCGATCGGCGTCGGCCAATACCAGCACGACCTGGCCGAGTCCAAGCTGTCGCGCTCGCTGGACGCGGTGGTCGAAGACTGCGTCAACGCCGTCGGCGTCGACGTCAACACCGCGTCCGCGCCGCTGCTCACGCGCGTGTCGGGCATCGGCGCGACGCTGGCGGAGAGCATCGTCCGCCACCGCGACGCCAACGGCCCCTTCCGCACGCGCACCGCGCTGAAGGAGGTGCCCCGGCTCGGGCCCAAGGCGTTCGAGCAGTGCGCGGGCTTCCTGCGCATCCGGGGCGGCGACGATCCGCTCGACGTGTCCAGCGTGCACCCGGAGGCCTACCCGGTGGTCCGCCGCATCCTGGGCTCGGTCAAGACGGACCTCAAGTCGCTGATCGGCAACACGGCGACGTTGCGGGCGCTCAAGCCGCACGACTTCATCGACGAGCAGTTCGGCCTGCCGACGGTCACGGACATCCTGCGCGAGCTGGAGAAGCCGGGCCGCGACCCGCGTCCCGCCTTCAAGACGGCCACGTTCAAGGAAGGCGTCGAGAAGATCTCCGACTTGACGTCGGGCATGATCCTGGAGGGTGTGGTCACGAACGTGGCCGCGTTCGGGGCGTTCGTGGACGTCGGCGTCCACCAGGACGGCCTGGTCCACGTGTCGGCCATGTCCCGCACCTACGTCAAGGACCCGCGCGACGTGGTCAAGCCCGGCGACATCGTCCGCGTCAAGGTGCTCGACGTCGACATCCCGCGTAAGCGCATCTCCCTGACGCTGCGCCTGGACGACGACACCGCCGCCGCCCAGCAGCCCGGTGACGGCTCCCGCCGGTCATCGTCCCGCCAGGGCGGCGGACGCGACGGAGGCCGTGGTGACGGCGCTCGGGGCGAAGGCGGCCGGGGTGACGGTGGCCAGCGTGGCAGGGGCCAAGGTGCCCGCGGCCAGGACGTCCGCGGCGACGGCCAGCGCGCCGGGCGAGGCGACGGCGGCCGGGGCGACGGCGGCCGGGGCGACGGCGGCCGTGGTGACGGTGGTCGACGTGATGGTGGCCGGGGCGATGGTGGCCAGCGCGGCAGGGGCGACGGGCAGCGTGGCGGGCAGCGCCGCCAGGACCGCCCGGCACCCATGGGCGCCATGGCGGAGGCCCTCCGCAAGGCGGGGCTGACCGGCGACGACAAGCGCTGAACGGTCGCGAGCCCTTCCGTGGGTGACGGCTTCGGGCGTCGGCGTGGACACCGACGCCCGAAGGACCTCCTGATCCTGAAGGGATTCATCCGGCTCCGCTGCGGGCGGAACGTGGCGGCGTCGTACGGGCGGGGCCGGGGCGATACGGTCGAACGGTGAGCACATCAGCGTTTTCCACCGCCATCACCCAGGCCCGAGACCTGCTCAGGTGGCATTCCCCGCTACGCACGGAGCTATGGGCGGCGCGGCTCACGGCCGCTCTCGCACCGGACGCGGTGGAGCCCTTCCTGCGGGAGCTGGCGGAGGACGGCGGGGCGGAAGCGCGGCTCACCCTCGTGGCTCTGGCCGCCGTCAACACCGGCGGCGCCGGCCCGGAGACCGCCGCTGATGACGCGGACGGAGCGGCGGCCGCGGCGGCGTACGCGCGGGCCGCGGAAGGGCTCGTGGGCACGCTGCCCGAGTGGGTGCGCCGGATGGGCCGGGTCAGGTGCGAGGGCGCGTGGTACGGCAAGGCCGACCCGTACGGCGAGCAGACCCTCGCCAGCCTGTCCTTCCGGTACGAGAACGGCAAGGAGCCGCACATCCTCGTCGTGGGTATCGACCAGCCGAACGGCGGGCTGGCGGTCGACGCGCTGGTCGAGGAGGTGAAGTTCCTCGACGACCTGGGGCTGTGGCCGGCCGATCCCGGGGTGGTCGCGGGGCGCATCCTCGACGCGTTCGAGCTGGGCGACCGGATCATGGGAACGGCGGTCGCCAACACACTGCCCCAGGTCCGTCCACTGGCCATCGCCCGCGCCCGCGGCGTGCCGGGTCTCGTACGGGCGCCCGGCGACGACACCATGTCGCGCTTCGACGAGCTGCCCGACCTGCCGGGGGCGCGGGAGGCGTTCGAGAGGCTGGCCGAGTTCATCGGGGATCGGCCGCTGTGGTGGAGCCCGGCCAGGGTGTCGCAGTTCCTGACCTCGTGGCTGCCCCGAGAGGCGATCATGTCGGACGCGGCCGTCGCGGCGATGCCCGAGGTGCTGCGCGCCTGGACGCGTTTCTCGGGCGACCAGCCCGCGGTGCTGCGTCAGATCGACGAGGACGCGCCCCGTCTGCCCTCGCTCATGGCCGACGAGTCCCTGGCCGGAATCAGCAAACGCATCGCTCAGCGCCGTCTGTGAGCGCCTGTGGCCGCCGGTCAGACGGGGATGAACACGGGGATGAGCACGGGGATGAACAACGCCTCGAACGGCGGGGGCACGGCGCTGTCGAAACGCATCAATCCGTCCCGATGAACTGGTGGTCGGTACGGACCCGGCCCTCCTCGTCCAGGGCCAGGATGTCCAGGCCGCCGCCGACGCGCTCGCCCGTGCGGGTCGACACCATCGACCACCGGATGCCGAGCACGCCGGGCAGCAGGAGGAACGGCTCTTCGGCGGCCTCGAAGACGTGCTCGCCCGGCGCGACGAACATCTCGTAGGCCCGGGTCACCCTGGCGGTCAAGGCGTCGTGGCCGCGGACCTCCAGCGGTGGCACGGGAAACGCGAGCGCCGCGGCGGCGTCCCGGATCGCCTCGGGCGGGTCGACCAGAACCTGGATCCCGTCGGGCGCCCAGACCTCGCGGATGAGCGCGCTGCGCGCCGCCGGATGGGGCTCGTTCCACTGGGCGACATAACGGTCGGCCAAGTGCTTCACATCAACTGCGTTGCTCATGCGCAGCAGTGTGCGGCCGATCCGGGCGGCGCGGCGATTCCCTGAAGGGAATCGCGCCGCCGCGGACGTCCAGTATGAATGGGGACATGACGGTGCCGGCGGAACCTGATCAGTTCGCTCGTGAGCTGCGGTGCTGGCGGACGCGTCGCCGCTTCAGCCAGCTCGATCTGGCGATCAAGGCCGACACGACCCAGCGCCACCTGAGCTTCCTCGAGCAGGGACGCTCCCGACCAGGACGCGCCATGGTGGTGCGGCTCGCCGAGTCCCTCGGCCTGTCGCTGCGGGAGCGGAACGACCTCCTGCTCGCCGCCGGCTACGCGCCGATCTACGCCGAGTCGCGTCTCGACGCCCCCGAGCTGGGCCCGGTACGGGAAGCGCTGGAAAGCATTCTCGCCGGGCACATGCCGTATCCCGCGGTCGTCGTGCGGCCGTACGGCGAGCTGGTGGCCGCCAATCCGGCGTTCGGCGTGCTCTGCGAGGGCGCCGCGCCCGCGCTGCTGGAGCCTCCGATCAACGTGCTGCGCCTGGCCCTGCATCCCCAGGGGATGGCCCGCAGGGTGGAGAACCTGGCCGAGTGGGGCCGCCACATCACTGCCAGCCTGCGCGGGCAGGCACGGCGGAGCCCCGATGCGGCGCTGGAGGAGTTCGTGGCCGAGCTGGACGGCTACCTCCCCGACCTCGATCCGCCGGCCGAGCACCTGGGCTTCGCCGTACCGCTGCGGCTGCGGGTGCCGGAAGGCGAGCTGCGCCTCATCACCACGCTGACGTCGTTCGCGACCGCCCTCGACGTCACGCTGTCCGAGCTGCGCCTCGAAGCGTTCCTGCCCGCCGACGAGACCACGGCGGCGATCCTCAGGCGGCTCAGCGCCTAGTCTCGCCGTTCCAGGCCCTCGAAGAGCAGCGGGAGGAGGCGGTCGCCGCGGAGCCCACCGCCCGCCATCTGCTCGCCCGCCCATGAGACGCCCGCGACCAGGGCGAGGAACTCGACCGGCGCGACGTCGGCACGCACGTCCCCGGCTTCCTGCGCACGGATCAGCAGGGCCGTGCCCGCTCCGCGCATCGCCTCGCAAGAGGCGTGCAGGGCCGAGGCCGGGTCACGCAATGTCGCCATCACCGCCGCGGTCAGGCCGCGGTAGGTGGTGGTGGTCTCCACGAAGTCAAGAGTCCACGCGATCAGCGCGTCACGGGCGGAGGAATGGCCGGCCAAGCGTCGCGCCTTGGTGGTGAGGGCGTCGAACCGCTCGCGCAGCAGTGCCTCCAGGAGCGCCTCGCGGGTGGGGAAATGCCGGTACAGCGTGCCGACCCCGACCCCGGCACGGGCGGCGATGTCCTCCAGTGAGGCGTCGGTGCCATGGTCGAGGAAAGCGGCACGTGCCTCCGCCAGCAGCCGGTCACGGTTGCGTCGTGCGTCCGCCCGCATGGCACGTGGGGCCCTGCTGTCGGCCACCTGTTCCTCCTCGGGGTTCACAAACCGGAGCCTCCCTCCGTATATTAGTGCTCCCAATAACCGGAGGGAGGCTCCGATTATGACGACCCCGGCAGATCGGCTCGGCCGGTTCGGCGTGTGGGTCCCGCCGATGACGCTGCTGACCACGCCGGTGGCACGGCAGCGCGATCAGTTCGCGCGCATCGAGCAGCTCGGGTACGGCTCGCTGTGGACCGGTGAGCCCCCGGCGTCCTCGCCGATCGGCGGACGTGAGATCTTCACCCAGCTCGCCGTCGTCCTGAGTGCCACCACCACGCTCGTCGCGGGCGCCGGCATCGCCAACATCACGATGCGCGACCCGATGGCGATGCACACCGGGGCCGCCACCCTCACAGAGGCTCACCCGGGGCGGCTGCTTCTCGGCCTCGGCGGGCCTCGCGGGGAGCGACCGCTGAGCGCGACGCGCGCCTACCTGGACGCCATGGACGAGGCCGCCGCCCGCATCCTGCCCGACGCCCGCTACCCGCGCGTCCTCGCGGCCCTGGGACCGAAGGCCCACGCGTTGGCAGCCGAACGGACCGATGGCGCGCATCCGTTCCTGCAACCGGTCGAGCACACCGAGGCCGCCCGCGGGGCTCTCGGCCCCGACGCTCTGCTCATCCCGCACCAGGCCCTCGTCCTCGACACCGACCCGGTCCGGGCACGGGGGCGGATGCGCGCGCTGTTCGGCCGCGGCGGCGGCAACACCCACAACCCCTACACCGCCAACTACCGCAGGCTCGGCTACGGGGACGCCGACCTCGCGGGCGAGCGCAGCGACCGCCTCGTCGACGCCGTCCTGGCCTGGGGAGACCGGGACGCGGTCGCCACCCGGCTGGAGCGGCATCTGGCCGCGGGCGCCGACCACGTCCTGCTCCACCCTTTGACGGACGATCTGGCCGCCGCGGTCGACCAGCTCGAGGAGCTCGCCCCTCGTCTTCTCAGCTGACACCACTAAATAGGCCATGGCCGCCCTGGCGCTCCTGCTTGCCACCCTGAGACGGCTACGCCGGACGGCCTGGGTCGCGGGAGGCGGCGGCGCTGGACAGGAGCATGTCGAGGGCCGTCGGGTAGGCGCTGTCGTTCATGCGGGCGACCAGCAGCGGCGCCGTGGCGGCGATGTTCGGGTGAGTGGCGGCGGGCAGGCGTGCGTACGTGTTCCGCCACACCTCCTCGTCGGCCTCCCGCGCGGCCGGGGGCAGCGCCAGCGTGGCGGCGTCCAGGATGGCGAAGGCCAGCGCCTGGTCGATGAACGCGTGGTAGATCCGCACCGCCTCGCCGTCCGGGAAGCCGGCCCCGCGCAGGACGCCGAGGATGATCTCGTCGGTGGCCACCTCGTTGGGACGCCCGGTCACCCGGCTGGCGGTCAGCACGGCGGCCTGCGGGTGCGCCAGGTACGCGTTGTGAATGCGCAGCCCGAGCTCACGCAGGTCGGCCCGCCAGTCGCCGCCGGAGGACCAGCCGGCGATCGCCTGCCCGAACAGCTCGTCCGCGATGGCCAGGATCAGGTCGTCCATGCCGCGGAAGTAGCGGTACACGGTGCTGGCGTCGGCGCCCAGCGCCAGCCCGAGCCGGCGGGCGGTCAGGCCGGCCGCGCCGTGCTCGCGCAGCATCCGCAGCGCGGTCTCCACGATGAGCTGATGCGTGAGGACCTGCCCCTGTTTGGTGGGACGCCGCCGCCTGCGCGCCGCCTCCGGAACCACCCGCTTGGCCACGCCGGATCCCTCCTTATGCCAACGCCATTGACGTTGATGAGCGTAGTCGAGTTGGATTGACGACACCGCCCCCCAAAAGCATCTATAAGGGGATTTATCGTCATGCGTATCCTTCTCGTGGGAGCCGGCGGCGTGGGCACCGCCATCACCCGGATAGCCGCCCGTCGCCCCTTCTTCGACCACATGGTCGTCGCCGACTACGACCTCCCCCGCGCGAAGGCGGCCGTCGCCGCGCTGGGCGAGCGCGCCGGCAGGTTCACCCCGGCCAGGATCGACGCCGCCGACTCGGCCGCCGTCACCGCGCTGCTCGCCGAGCACGGGTGCGACGTTCTGCTCAACGCCACCGACCCGCGTTTCGTGCTGCCGCTGTTCGAGGCGGCGCTCGCGGGCGGAGCCGACTATCTCGACATGGCGATGTCGATGTCGAAGCCGCACCCCGAGCGCCCGTACGAGGAGGTCGGCGTCAAGCTGGGCGACGAGCAGTTCGCCCGGGAAGAGGAATGGACGGCGAAAGGCAGGCTGGCGCTGGTCGGCATGGGCGTGGAGCCCGGGCTCGCCGACGTGTTCGCCCGGTACGCCGCCGACGAGCTCTTCGACGAGATCGAGGAGATCGGCATCAGGGACGGCGCGAACCTCACGGTCGAGGGCTACGAGTTCGCCCCGTCGTTCTCCATCTGGACCACGATCGAGGAGTGCCTCAACCCGCCGGTCATCTACGACAAGGACCGCGGCTGGTACACGACGGAGCCGTTCAGCGAGCCGGAGGTCTTCGACTTCCCCGAGGGCATCGGCCCGGTCGAGTGCGTGAACGTCGAGCACGAGGAGGTGCTGCTCGTCCCCCGGTGGATCCCGGCGCGGCGGGTGACCTTCAAGTACGGCCTCGGCGAGGACTTCATCGGCACCCTCAAGACCCTGCACGCGTTGGGCGTGGACAGCACCGAGCCGGTCCCGGTGCGGACCGATCGCGGCACCGCGAGGGTGGCGCCGCGGGACGTGGTCGCGGCCGTGCTGCCCGACCCGGCCGAGCTCGGCGACCGCATGCACGGCAAGACCTGCGCCGGCACGTGGGTGAAGGGCGTCAAGGACGGCCGGCCGCGCGAGGTGTATCTCTACCACGTCGTGGACAACCAGTGGTCCATGCGCGAGTACGGCTCCCAGGCCGTCGTCTGGCAGACCGCCGTCAACCCGGTGGTCGCGCTTGAGCTGCTGGCGGAGGGCGTCTGGAAGGGCACCGGCGTGCTGGGGCCCGAGGCGTTCGAACCACGGCCGTTCCTGGACCTTCTTGTGGAGTACGGCTCACCGTGGGGCATAAGGGAGCAGTGAGGAATCATGGATATGTGACCACCAGAATGCACATCGCCGACGATCCGGACCGCGCGCCCGCCCGCTCACACCTCTACGCCATGGGGATGTCGGAGGAGGAGATGCGCCGCCCCGTGGTCGGCATCGCCTCCACCTGGACCGGCACGATGCCGTGCAACCTCACCCACCGCGAGCTGGCCGCTCACGTGGCCGAGGGGGTGCGGGCGGCAGGCGGCATGCCGATGGAGTTCAACACGATCGCGGTCTCCGACAACCTCACCATGCACACGCCGGGCATGCGTGCCTCGCTGATCAGCCGCGAGGTCATCGCCGACTCGATCGAGCTGATGGGCCGCGCGCACGGCTTCGACGCGCTGGTGGCGATCGTCGGCTGCGACAAGACGGTGCCCGCGGCGATCATGGCGCTGGCCCGGCTGGACGTGCCGTCCGTGGTCCTCTACAGCGGCAGCATGATGCCGGGCCGATGGCGCGGGCGGGACGTGACGATCCAGGACATGTGGGAGGCGCTCGGCGAGCGGGCGGTCGGCCGCCTGGACCAGTCCGAGCTGGACGACCTGGCCAGGCACGCCTGCCCCGGCGCCGGCACCTGCGCCGCTCAATACACCGCCAACACCATGGGCAGCGTCGCCGACTTCCTGGGCCTGGCGCCGTTCGGGGTCGGCGACATCCCGGCGGTGGCCGAGGAGAAGAACGCCGCCGCCCGGCGGGTCGGCGAGATCGCCATGGCGGCCCTGGCCCGCGACGCCCGCCCCTCGCGGGTGCTGACCGCGGACGCCCTGCACAACGCGATCGTCTCGGTCGCGGCCATGGGCGGCTCCACCAACGCCGTGCTGCACCTGCTCGCCATAGCGCGCGAGGCCGGGCTGCCGCTGGAGATCGACGAGATCGGCGCGGTGTGCCGCGAGGTCCCGATCATCACGGGGCTCAAGCCGAGCGGCGGCGACCACACGGCCGCCGACCTGTGGCGGGCCGGAGGGACCTCGCTGGTGGTGCGGCGGCTGCTGGAGGCCGGGCTGCTGCGTGAGAACGTCACGCTGGTGGACGGCCGCACGCTCGCCGACGTCGCCGCGGACGCCCGCGAGGCGCCGGGGCAGGAGGTCGTGGCGAGCGTGAAGCGGCCGTTCAAGCCGCGTGGCGCCCTGGCCATCCTGCGCGGCTCGCTCGCGCCCGGCGGTTGCGTGCTCAAGCTGGGCGGCAAGGACGACTTCCGGTTCGAGGGCCCGGCCAGGGTGTTCGACTCGGAGGACGAGTGCTACACCGCCATCCAGGAGGGCCGGATCCTGGCCGGGGACGTGATCGTCGTCCGGTACGAGGGCCCGGCGGGCGGTCCCGGCATGCGCGAGATGCTCTCGATCACCGGCCCGCTCGTCGGCCGGGGCCTCGGCTCCTCCGTGGCGCTGGTCACCGACGGCCGGTTCAGCGGCGTCTCGCACGGACTGGTCATCGGTCACGTGACGCCGGAGGCGTACCGCGGCGGGCCGATCGCGCTGGTCCGGGACGGCGACCCGGTGGTGATCGACAGTGCGGCCGGAACGCTCGACCTGCTGGTGCCCGAGGCGGAGCTGGCGGAGCGACGCGCCGCCTGGCGGCTGCCCGAGCGGCCGGTCGAGCGGGGTGTGCTGGCCAAGTACGTCGCCACGGTCGGCTCCGCCTCCGACGGAGCGATCACTGTGTGATCCCCATGGAATCGAGCAGTGGTCGCGGGCGGCTATGCTGCGCAGTGACGTTTCGGCGGTGCCCTGAACGGGCGTTCCAAAGGAGACTTACGCGATGTACAAGGAGTTCGCTGTCGAGGCCGTGATGTGGATCGTCCCGGTCGTCGTGCTCATCGGGGTAGCGCTCCTCGTCACCGCGTGAGCCGTGGGGGCCGAGCCGGAGGGCCCGGCCCCGCCTTCACTCAGCGGTAGTACCTGTAGGACACGTTCGTCCTGGCGTAGTACCTGAAGCCGGTCAGGCCGTCGAGGTAGTTGTTGTAGGCGCGGCTCAGCGAGCTGGTGCGCACCGTGCAGCTCGTGTAGCGGGTCCCGTAGGGCCGGATCGTGCCGACATATTCGGTGCACGTCCCGACTTTCCTGCCGTTGACGCTGAGCCGGGCGTTCAGGCGGACGTTGAAGAGCCGCTTGCCCGAGATGTTCTTGACGCGGACCCGGATCGTGCAGGTGTCCTCACACCTGCCGAAGGAGACCTTCGACCGGATCAGCTGCCGGGCAGCGGTGGTGGCGGATTCCGCTGACGCCGATGAGGTCGACGACGCGGCGGCGGGCGCGGCCATGAGCGTGGTCGCGGCAGCCGCGACTAACACCGTACCGGCAAGCTTCTTGATCAATTCTGCCCCCTGTGCAGAGTCGGTCGCTCCCCCTTGGCAGCGACTCGTGCCGGTCTGACTACTATCAGGAATGCGGACAAGTCTTCATTTCGCCGCACTGATCCGATACGAAACGGTTATCCGCTTACGTCGGTCTTATCGGGGTTGAGCTACGAGGCCCACGCCAGCAGCGGCCCTCCCTGCCTGAGCCGTTTCAGCGCCTGCTTCTCCAGCTGGCGGATGCGTTCCCTGGTCAGGCCCAGCTGCTCGCCGATCTCGCTGTACGACTGGACCTCCTGGCCGCTGAGCCCGTACCGGAGCCTGATGATGAACGCCTCGCGCGGCGGCAGCGCCGTGACCACCTGGTGGAGCTCGTCGCTGAGGGCGCGGCGCTCGGTCAGCTCCTGCACCTGCGCCCCGTCCTCGTCGGCGAGCAGGTCGCCGATGCGGCCCTCGCCGTGCTCGCCGACCGGCACGTCCAGGCTGACCATGTCCTGGCTGAGCACCCGTAACGCGGCCACCTGCCGCGGCGAGCGCTCGGCGGCCTCGCCGAGCTCGGCGTCGGTCGGCTCCCTGCCCAGCTCCGTGGCCAGCTGCCGCTCAACTCTGATCAGCCGCGACAGTTCCTCGGCCACGTGGATCGGCAGCCGCACGGTGCGGCTCTTGTCGTGGATGCCGCGCTCGATGGCCTGGCGGATCCACCACATCCCGTACGTCGAGAACTTGTAGCCCCGCCGGTAGTCGAACTTCTCCACAGCCCTGATCAGCCCGAGATTGCCCTCCTGGATGATGTCGAGCAGCGGCAGGCCGCGGAAGGAGTAGCGCCTGGCGACCGCCACCACCAGACGCAGGTTGGACCTGATCAACAGGTCCTTGGCGCGGCGCCCGTCGAGTGCGACGAGGTCGAGCTCTGGCGTGCCCTCACCGCGCGCGATCAGATGGCCCGCGTACAGGCCTGCCTCGATCCGCCTGGCGAGGTCGACCTCGTCAGCGGCGGAGAGCAGGGGGGTCTTTCCGATCTGCTCCAGATATAAGCCGAGCAGGTCGGGCTCTTCGGCCGACATGACGGGGCACTACCCGGTAAACGGCGGCGAATTCCCGGCTTCGTTGAGTTCTGCGATGGCCAGCTCGGCCGTGCTGCGGATGTCGAAGAACTTGTCCAGGGCGGTGATCGCGAACAGGTGCTTGCACCTGCCGTTGAGCCCGGACAGCAACAGCCGGCCGCCCGAGGCGGTGACGGCCTTGTGCAGGTAGACCAGCACGGACAGCCCGGAGGAGTCGCACACGCTGACCGCCTGCATGTCGATGACGAGCAGCGGGGGCTGGGTGAGATCGAGGGCCTTGGTGACACGGTCGCGGACCTCGGCGGCGGAGCCGAAGTCGAAGTCTCCTGTCAGCCTCGCTATGACGCAGGGTCCCTGGAGTCCGAGGCTTATCGACAAGGCCTGCTCCGAAGTCACCCAGCTCCACCTACCAACGTTACTCGCCCGATCCACCCACTTTACGAGAAGTAGCGCTTCGGGTTGAACACCAGCATCTGCTCAATCTGGTCGTCGGTCACACCAGAGTCCAGCAGTGCGGCCAAGACGTCGTCGTGAATGTGATCGTAGCGCCAGTTCGGCGCCAGCGTGCGGCGGGCCTCGTCCCAGGCGGTGCCGAAGTAGTCCATGAAGCAGGCGGTGTCGTGGCTGAGCACCATGCGGTCGGCGTATCCGCGCTCGCACAGCGCCGCGATCGTGGCCACGCGCTGCGCGGTCGGGTTGTAGATGTCCAGGCCGAACCGGTCCATCCCGAGCGTCGCGCCGGTGTCGGCCAGCCGCATGAGGTAGTCGAGGTCGTTGGTGTCGCCCGCGTGCCCGACCACCACTTTGGTGAGGTCGGCCCCCTCCTTCGCGAACAGGTCGAGCGCGAGCAGCCCGCTCTGGGTGAAGGAGTTCGTGTGCACGGCGATCGGGGCGCCCGTGCGCACGTGCGCCTGGGCGACGGCCCGGCAGATGCGCTCGACGCCGGGCGTCAGCCCCTTCTGCTCGACCACGCACTTCAGGAACGCCGCCTTGACTCCGGTGTCGGCGATGCCGTCGGTGAGGTCGCGGACGAAGTCGTCGATCATCGGGTCCGGCATGTCCAGGAGCAGGCCGGGGCCGCGGTGCTCGTACTGGTGCGGCAGCTCCTCGAAGGCGTAGAGGCCGGTCGCGACGACGATGTGCAGCCCCGGCACCTGCGCCGCGATGCGCTGGATGCGTGGGATGTACCTGCCGAGGCCCCACACCGTCGGGTCGACGAGCGTCCGCACCCCCTTCGCGGCCAGCGCGTTGAGCTTGGCGATCGCGTCCGCGACCCGGAACTCCTCGTCCCACCAGACGCCCCTGCCGTAGTTGTCCAGGTGCTCGGGGGACAGGACGAAGATGTGCTCGTGCATCAGGGTCTGGCCGAGATCGTCGACGTCCACGGGGCCGCGGACGGTGTTGACGGTGGGCATGGCCGCCTCCGTACCGGCTGGTCGGTTTGCGCCAACCTAGACGCCGGCACGACCGGCGTCAACCAGCCTGGGGTAGAGCGGCGCGGCTCGTTCCAGCCGCTCTCCGCCGACCGCCGCCGCCACCCGCGCCGCCGCCGTGGGCAGGAACGGCTCGAGCTGTACGGCCAGCGCCCGGCACGCGTGCACGAGCGTGCCCAGCGACGCCTCACGGGCCGTCCCGTCCTGCCGCCACGGCTGGGTGCGCTCGACGTACCGGTTGGCCTCCTCGACGATCCTCCACACCGCCGCGGCCGCCCGCCGGAAGTCGTAACCCTCCAGCGCCTCATGCACCGTGTCGGACACCGTGCCGGACACTGTGCCGGACACGTCGGCCAGGTCCTCGCCGGGGGCGGGCACGTGGCCGTCCAGGAAGCGGCTGACCATGGTGACCACCCGGTTGACCAGGTTGCCCAGGCCGTTGGCCAGGTCCTCGTCGGCCCTGGCGACCAGGCGTTCGGCGGTGAAGTCGGCGTCGCCCACGCGCGGCACCTCGCGCAGCAGCCACCACCGCACGGCGTCGGTCCCGTACGCCTCCACGAGGGCCACCGGATCGACCGCGTCGCCCGACGACTTGCTGATCTTCTGCCCGGCCACCGTGAGGTAGTCGTGCACGAAGATCTGCGTGGGCAGCGGCAGGCCGGCGGACAGCAGCATCGCGGGCCAGTACACCGCGTGGAACCTGATCACTCCCTTGCCCATCAGGTGGACCTTACGCCGCTCGGCCACCCACCAGCGCTCGTAGTCGTCGCCCTCCAGTGCGGTGACGTAGTTGGCCAGCGCGTCCCACCACACGTAGACGACCTGGCCGGGGTCGCCGGGCACGGGGATCCCCCAGCCGCGGGCGCGGGCGGCCGACCGCGAGACGCTGATGTCCGCCAGCCCGGACTCGACGAACGCGAGCACCTCGTTCCGCCGTGTGACCGGCTCGATTTTGAGCCGCCCGCCGCGGATCAGCTCGCTCAGGGCGTCCTGGTAGCGGGAGAGCCGGAAGAACCAGTTCTCCTCCGAGACGGTCTGCAGCGGCTGCCGGTGCCCTTCGGGGCAGGGCCCCTCGGTGTAGAACTGCTCGCAGCCCACGCAGTAGAGCCCCTCGTAGTGCCGTGGGTAGAGGTCGTGCGCGACGGCCCGCCAGATGCGCTCGACCCCGGCGCGATGCCCCGGATGGGTGCTCGTCCTGATGAAGGAGTCGAACGACAGGTCCAGCGGGCCGCGGAGCCCCTCGAACGCGGCCGCGTTCCTGTCCACCAGCTCCCGCACCGGCACGCCCGCCGCCTCCGCGGCCAGCACGTTCTTCAGGGAGTTGTCATCGGTCCCGGTCTGGAACCGCACGGGCTCGCCCCGCCGCCGATGGTGCCTGGCCAGCACGTCGGCCTGGACGAGCTCCAGGGCGAAGCCGAGGTGCGGGCGGGCGTTGACGTACGGGATGGTCGTCGTGATGTACATCGGATGCCTCCAAGGGGCCCCGACACGACGAGAGGCCCCGGGTCGCAGGGCCTCAACACGACGTCGCCGATGAAAGCCCCTAGGGGCTCATCATCACCGGCGAGATCGTCATGCTCCCATGCTAGCGGCGGCGGTGCCGCACGAGCCAGATGATCAGCCCCACGGCGAACACCGCCAGCCCGCCCAGCACGGAGACGGCCGGGAGCGTGGCCGCCAGCAGCAGGCACAGCGCCAGGCCGACCACGGGCACGGCCTTCGGCGGCGCCCCCTCGTCCCGGGTGAGGGTGAAGGCGCTGGCGTTGGCGATCGCGTAGTAGACCAGCACGCCGAACGACGAGAACCCGATCGCGCCCCGCAGGTCGGCCACCAGCAGCAGCACGATCACCGCGACCCCGACCGCCAGCTCGGCCCGCCGCGGCACCTGCCGAGCCGGGTCGACGGCGGCCAGCACGCCGGGCAGGTCCCGCTCGCGGGCCATGGCGAGCACCGTGCGGGAGACGCCCAGCAGCAGCGCCAGCAGCGCACCGAGCGCGGCCACCGTCGCGCCCGCGCCCACGACCGGCGCGAGCCACCCGGCCCCGCCCTCCCTGACGAGGTCCGTCAGCGGGGCCTGCGACGTGGCCAGCAACATGGGCTTGAGCACGCGCAACGCGCCGATCGCGACCAGCGTGTAGACGACGAACGTGATGCCCAGGGCGATGCCGATGGCCTTGGGGATGGTCCTGGACGGGTCGCGGACCTCCTCGCCGAGCGTGGCGATCCTGGCGTATCCGGCGAACGCGAAGAACAGCAGCCCGCCGCCCTGCAGCACCCCCCACGCGTCGGGGCCGCCGGTGGGGGAGAACGGCGCGTCGTCCAGGGGTGTGTGGGCGAACCAGCCGAACGTGACAGTCGAGTCGCCGAACAGCCCCACGACGATCACGGCCGCCAGCACGGCCAGCACGAAGGCCGCCATCACCTTGGCCGCGCCGGCCGAGCGCTGCACGCCGTACAGGTTGAGCACGGTCAGCGCCACGACCGCGCCGATCGCCAGCGGCCTGGCCAGGCCGGGGGCGACGTAGGAGCCGAACGTGAGCGCCATCGCCGCGCAGGAGGCGGTCTTGCCGACCGTGAAGCCCCAGCCTGCGAGGTAGCCCCAGAGCGGGCCGAGCCGCCGCCTGCCGTAGACGTAGGTGCCGCCGGACTCGGGGTAGAGGGCGGCCAGGCGGGCGGAGCTGGTGGCGTTGCAGTAGGCCACGACGGCGGCGAGCGCGAGGGAGACGAGCAGCCACTCACCCGCGGCCGCGGCGGCGGGCGCGAAGGAGGCGAACACACCCGCGCCGATCATCGCGCTGAGCCCCACGACCACCGCGTCGGTGGTGCCCAGCCGCCGCGCCAGTTCCTCGGCCACGTCTCCGCCTCCTCTGCCGATCCAGCGGCCACCCACTCTGCCGCATGCCGCCGACAGGTCGAACGCGGCCCCGGTTACGGCGGGGCGAACGCGGCGAGGCGGAATCCGGAACGATCAGGTGCCGCTCTCGGGGGCGGGCACCACCAGTACCGGGCGGCCCGCGTGGTGCAGCACCCGGTCCGACGTGCTGCCGAGCAGCAGCGAACGCACCGCGCCCATCCCACGGGTGCCGGTCACGATGAGCTTGGCGTCGATCTCGTCCGCCACGTCCACGATCGTCGCCCACACGGCCACCGCGTCCACGTCGCAGCGCGGGGTGGCGTTCAGCCCGGCCTGTCTGGCCAGGTCGGCGCCGTGCCGGGCCAGCTCGCGCATCGCCTCTCCCAGCGCCTCGTCCCCCGCCACGTCCCCGATGCCGGTCATGAGCCCGGCCGACGCCCTGGCCGAGGTCATCGCCAGCCGCTCCCACACCGTCAGCACGACGGCCGACTCCCCTTTCATGATCTCCCCCGCGAAGGTGATCGCCGCCTTGGCGTCGTCGGACCCGTCGTACGCAATCAGGATCGTCATTTCACCCCTCTATCCAGGGCGAACTGTTTCACGCCTGCCGGACGACCGGCCGCGCCACCAGCGAGCGCCTGGCGGACTGCCCCGGCGAGGGAGTGCCGGCGACTGGAGGAGCGGCGGGAGCGGAGCGACCAGAGCGGGGGAAGGCGGCGGCATGGGGCGACCGAGCCTGCCTCACGGAGTGGGGCCATGAGCGCAGCATCGACAGGCCGGCCACCGCCAGCACCCCGAGCTCGGTGACGACCACGGCCCGCTGGGTCAGCCCGGCCGGGATGTCGTCGTTGGTGAGCGGGATGCCGAACATCCGCACCACGTACGGGATCACGACCAGCACCAGCGCGCCGAGCGCGAGCCCGCACAGGATCCGCATCGCCCTGGCGTACCGGATCCTGGCCTTGGCCAGCAGCAGCCCGGCTACGGGCATGACGAGGAAGGCGGCGAAGGCCGCGTACCGGTGGATGCCGCCCGACAGCGACAGCGGCACGCCCGGCCGGTCGGTGGGGAAGGCGCCGATCAGGAACATGCTCGCGCCCCACGCCAGCAGCAGCCCCACGACCCAGCGGTTCACGCCCGCCCGGCGCATCGCCTCGGCGATCAGCGCCGATCCCACGGCGAACAACGTGAGAGAGGCGGGCAGGAGCCAGCCGGACTCGTGGAAGGCGTACTCGCTGATGACGCTGTGCAACGGGTCGAGGCCGGCCTCCGCGTGCAGGGTGACCATGGCGCCGGTGCCGATGCCGACGGCCGCGAATCCACTGACAAGCAATCCCTTCATGCCCTCAAAGCTCGTGGAGCGCGGCATTCCGGAGTATCGGAGATCGGCCCGAAACGGCCCTGAAGTGCCCCCTAGTACTTAAGTCGGGGCCCTCTCGGGGGACCCGGGCTGAGCTGTGCGGAAGTGACCCTGGGTAGGGCCTGCCCCCTCAGGGTGGTGCAGGGGGCCGCCCCCCCGATTTGACTTAGAGCGCGCTCTAAGGGCGAACCTGAGGACATGACGATGGGAGCAGGCATGAACAAGCGCGTTCTCGGAACCGGCGGCCCTCAGGTCTCCGCGCTCGGTCTCGGCTGCATGGGCATGTCCGAGTTCTACGGGCAGACGGACGAGGCGGAGTCGATCGCCGTCATCCACCGGGCGCTCGACCTGGGGATCGATTTCCTGGACACGGCCGACATGTACGGCCGGGGCGCCAACGAGGAGCTCGTCGGCCGCGCGGTCAAAGGCCGCAGGGACGAGGTCGTGCTGGCCACCAAGTTCGGGATCAAGCGCGAGGGCGACACCCGCTCGATCGAGAACAGCCCGGAGTACATCAGGGCCGCGTGCGACGCCTCACTCCGGCGCCTCGGCGTGGACCACATCGACCTCTACTACATGCACCGCCGCAACCCGGAGGTGCCGATCGAGGAGTCGGTCGGGGCCATGGCCGAGCTGGTCGAGCAGGGCAAGGTGCGCTATCTGGGCCTGTCGGAGGTGAGCGCCGAGACATTGCGCAAGGCGGCCTCCGTCCACCCGATCGCCGCGTTGCAGAGCGAGTACTCCCTGTTCACCAGGGGTCTGGAGGCTGAGATCCTGCCGGCGGCCAGGGAGGTGGGCACGGCGCTGGTGGCGTACTCGCCGATCAGCCGCGGCCTGCTGACCGGCGCGCTGCCGCGCTCGGAGGAGCTGCCCGCGGACGACTTCCGCCGCTACATGCCGCGCAACCTGGGCGAGAACGCCGAGCACAACGCCAGGCTCGTGGCCGAGGTGAAGCGGATCGCCGAGGCTGCCGGGATCACCGCGGCACAGCTCTCGCTGGCCTGGCTGCTCGCCCAGGGTGACGACATCGTGCCGATCCCGGGCACGAAGCGGCTGAAGTATCTGGAGGAGAACGCGGCCGCCGCGGACA
This sequence comes from Nonomuraea sp. SYSU D8015, assembly GCF_008065375.1. Lineage (GTDB taxonomy): Bacteria > Actinomycetota > Actinomycetes > Streptosporangiales > Streptosporangiaceae > Nonomuraea. Next base: position 511,809 of record NZ_VJYI01000006.1, on the reverse strand, counting down.
TCACGCTCACGGCCGAGCAGCTCGACGCGCTCGCGGCGGCCGTGCCCGCGGACGCGGTGCGCGGCACGCGGTACCCGAACATGTCGGAGATCGAGCGTTAGGCCCGCTTCCGCCCTCTTCCCCGGGAGGCGCGGAAACGCGGGCTAGGGCAGGTCGAAGTATGCGCGGATGGTGGTGGCGCCGGCCCTGGTGTGGACGCGTACGAGATCGCTGAGCAGGTTGACGATGAGCAGGCCCCGCGAGCCCGGGTCGCGCGGATCGACGGGCCTGCGCCCCACCAGCGGATCGGTGATGTGGCCGCTGTCGCTGACCTCGCACACCAGCCGGCCGCCCTCCGTCCACACCCGGATCGTGCCGGCGCCGCCGCCGTGGTCGAGGCTGTTGGCGCCCAGCTCGGCCACGGCCAGCCGGATGTCGTCGAGCCGGTCGCCGGTGAAGCCCAGCGCGGCGGCCTGCCGCGCGGCCAGGCCCCGCGCCGCCCACAGGTTGGTGCTGTCGAACCGCAGCGACTCGAAGTGCTCGGGCTCCTGCAGCGGCCGGTTGTGCCACCCGACCACGAGATCGGGCGCGTAGTCGTCGCTGTGCCACTCCCCCGACACGTCGCGCAGCACGGGATGGGTGCGCGCGGCCTCGCGGATGATCTCTGGGTCCAGGCCCACGGCGTCGTACGGGCACAGGATCGTGACGTGCCGGCCGGCGAACGACAGGTTGATCAACGCCTCGTGCTGGGCGCAGGCGGGATATTCCGTCTCCGTGCGCCCCGGCCAGATCGGCTCGCCGATGATCCGCACACGGCCGTCGGAGTGGCGGTCGGCGAAGTCACGCAGCACGGCGGGGATGATCCGCCCCGGGTTGCGCCCGGCCACGGTCATGTCGAGCATCCGCACGCGCCGGGCGTCCGCGCCCAGCGCGGACTCGATCAGGGCGAGATTGGGACCGGGGACCGCGATGGCGACCGGCTCTCCGGCGGTCAGGCCTTCCCGCACGAATGCCGTGGTCGCAGCCACGTATTCCTGGTCGCTCCGGTAGATGAGCGCCGGGTGCGAGAACGGTTCGGCCAGCATCGGATCTCACGCTACCCAATGATGATGACTTCATGGCAGTCCGTTGGGTACCTACACCAGTGTGAAGAGAGTCCAGGTCATCCGCCGCCCCCGCTACCCACGTCGGCTGCAACCCCTCGATCTGCGCACCCCTTCCGGCCGCAGGCTGCCGTTCTGAGCGCATCGAAGTCTATGCTCATGACATGTCGGAAATGCAGATGCGGGTCTCCGACGAGGATCGTGAGCGGACGACGCTCCAGCTGCGGCAAGCGTTCACCGAGGGCCGGCTGACGCAGCCAGAGCTGGAGGACCGGCTGGAGCTGGCCCTGACCGCCAAGACCTACGGCGACCTGCTGGGCCTGATCGCCGATCTCCCGGCCGAGCACACGCCAGCCGACGACGTGGTCGAGCTGGAGTCGAAGAACAACCACATCAAGCGCTCGGGCGACTGGGCGGTCCCCAGGCGGCTGCGGATCTCGTCCAAATACGGCGGCGTCGAGCTCGACTTCTCCGAGGCGGTCGTCCCCCATTCCGTCGTGGACGTCGAGCTCGACCTCGCGTACGGCTCCGCCAAGATAATCCTGCCGGAGGGCGCGGTGGCGAACGTGGACGCCTGGCGGGGCGACCACAACGAGCCGAAGGTCTCCGTGCCGAGCAGGCCCCGCCCCGGCGCGCTGTGCGTGGTGGTCAGCGGCAGGTCGAAGTACGGCGGGCTCACCGTGCGCTATCCGCGCAAGCGCTGGTTCACCCACTGACGGGGCAGCCCCTCACGAGGCCGTCAAGAGGTAGGTGCTGGCCCGGCGCAGCCATGCCGTGTTGAGCCTGGTCGCGAGGCGGTCGGGCACCAGCCGCACCGCCGGGCGATGCATGTTGGTCACCTCGGTGGCGGCGATCCTGGCGGGCCGCCGCACGACCTTGGAGCGGGCGCGCTCGTAGGCGCGCAGGGAGCCGCCCACGTCGGCCGTCGAACGCAGGTCGCCGATCGAGCGCGCCAGCAGCCAGGCGTCCTCGAGCGCCTGGTTGGCGCCCTGGGCCATGGTGGGCGGCATGGTGTGCGCGGAGTCGCCGGCCAGCGTGGTCGGCCCCTTGCCCCACACCCTGGGGATCGACTGACGGTGGTGCGGGAAGAAATCGATGTCCCCCATCGTCTCCAGCACCGTGGGGACCGGCTCCGCCCAGCCGCCGAACCGCTCGCGCAGCCGCTCCACCACGTCGGCGTCGCCGGCCCAGAAGGGTTTTCCCGGCGCGGACCTGACGTCGAACCACCACAGCAGCCGGCCGGCCCCCGCCGGGATCAGCCCGCACAGGCCCTTCGTGCCGGGGATCATCACAGCCCTGCGCTGCCCGGTCAGCGACGTGGGCACGGTCGTGAAACCCTGCCAGGTGACCCAGCCGCTCAGCTCGGCGGGGTCGCCGCCCCACAGCGCCCGGCGCACCACGGAGCGGCGCCCGTCGGCGCCCACCAGCACGTCGCCGCGCACGGTGCGGCCGTCGGCCAGGCGCGCCTCGGCCCGTTCGGGCGCCGCGTGCTCGACGGGCGCGCCGTAGGTCACCGGCACCCCCTCGGCGAGCAGCTCGACCAGCTCGCTGCGGGCCACGTGCACGGTGGGGTGGCCGTACCTGCGCTCGGCGGCCGTGAGATCGACGGTGACGAGCCTGCGGCCGTCGCTCGTCCAGGACTCCATGGTCTCCAGACGCCGGCCGACCCGCCCGCGGTCCGCCTTGAGCTCGTCGAGGATCGCCGTGCTGCCCGGCCAGAGCGTGACGGAGCCGCCGGCGGTGCGGAGCTCGGGGGCCTCCTCGTACACCTCGGCCTCGTGACCGGCGTCGATCAGGCCACGCGCGAGCGCGAGACCCGCGACCCCAGCCCCCACGACTATTGCTTTCATAGCGTTCCCCAACTCACCGTGGACGACGTCGCCGAGGCCGCCGGTGCGTAAACCGCTGCTACCCCGCCGAACGCGACATGTTCCTCCATACCATCGCGGGATTTGCTGGTGCCCTTGCACGGCTTTACACCGGCTTGATACCGATGGTGTTAGTGGGGTGCAAGTGATGGTCAAGTCCTGGCCCATAATGTTCCCTTCGTTCGCTAAACCAACGAAGGGCACGGAAAATGACTCCCCCTCGTCGTCGCCTGGCCATCGCGGCCGCGACGTTCACTCTTGCCGTCTTCACCACCGCCTGTGGTGCCCTGGGTCAGGCCGTTGACTGCAACACCGCCGCCAACGAAGCCACCAAGATCATGACGGACTGGAGTTCGGCGGTCACCAAGAACGCCACCGACACCAAGGCCGTCGGGGACGCCTCGACGACGGCGGCGGAGAAGACGAAGGAGCTCGCCGGCAAGTACGACGGCGACGTCGCCGCCGCGCTGAACGAGCTCGCCGCCAGCTTCGAGACCATGGAGAAGGGCGACCTCGCGGGCGTCACGGAGTTCACCGGCAAGATGAACAGCTTCGCCAGCAAGATCACCGCTGCCTGCTCCTGACCCATGAGTCGCGCGGTCGCCGTGCCGCCTGTGGGGGGCAGGTCGGCACGGCGGCCGCGTCACATTAGGGCGGATTCGTTCTAGTCTTGTCGCCCGTGACGGGTGACACACTCGCAGCGCCGACGGGGGCCGGCGCCGCCGCCTTACGGAGAATCGGGCTCGCCGCCTCATCGAGGCTCAGGCTCACCGGCCACCGCCTGCGAGTAAGCGTTATCACGCTGCTCGCCGCGGTGGCCTACGCCGTTCTCGGGCTGGTGAAGCTGATCAACTACCGGGCCACCTCATTGGACCTGGTGCTCGCGGACCAGACGGTGCGCAACTACGCCGCCTTCCAGCCGCCGTACGTCCCCGTGCTCGGCATGTTCCGCGACCGGGGCATGGACTACCTCCAGCTCGCCGACCACTTCTCCCCCATCTACGCCGTGCTGGCGCCGCTCTACTGGATCCACGACGGGCCAGGGACGCTGATCGTGGCGCAGGCGGTGCTGATGGCCGCCGCGATCCCGTTCCTGTGGCGCTACACCAGGCGGGTGCTGGGGGTCTGGCCCGCGTACCTGGTCTCCGTCGCGTACGCGCTGTCGTGGCCGGTGGCGCAGACGGTCTCGCTGGACGTGCACGAGGTCATGTTCGTCCCCCTGCTCACCGCGATCATGATCGAGCGCTACCACGCCGGGCGCATGCTGCCGACGTGCCTCGCGATGATCGATCTCCTCCTGGTCAAGGAGGACATGGGCCTCATGGTGGCGGGGTTCGGGCTGTGCCTGTTCGTCATGGGCGAGCGGTGGCGGGGCGTGTTGTGCGCGACGCTCGGCCTCGGAGCGGTGCTGCTCACCCGCGGCCTCGTGCTCTCCGTGTTCGGCGGCGACGCCAAGGACTTCTGGGCGTACGGGCATCTCGGGGACGACATCACCGGCGCGCTTCTGGGGATCATGCGCGATCCCCTGACCGCCCTGCTGCTGCCGTTCAGCGAGGAGACCAAGGTCGACACGCTGTTCCTGCTGGTGTGGCCGACACTGCTGCTGTGCCTGCTCTCGCCGCTGTCGCTGGCGGCGCTGCCGCACGTGCTGGAACGCATGCTGTCCGACCGCCTCTTCTGGTGGCAGGACAGCATGTGGCACAGCGCGTTCACAGTGGTGATCCTCTTCTGCGCGGGCGTGGACGGGCTGGCCAGGCTGCTGCGGTGGCTGAAGCGATCCGACGACACCGCCCTGAAGCTGGCCTGGTCGGCGGCGGTCTGCGCGGTCGCGCTCACGCTGGTCCCCAAGTACGCGTTCGACCAGCTCTACCATCCGTCCTTCTACAAGGAGCCCAAGGCGGCCGCGGCCGCGGAGGCGGTGAGCAAGATCCCCTCCGGTGTCGTCGTGGAGGCCGCCAACTCGATCGGACCCGCGCTGACCTCGCGCACCACCGTCCTGCTGTGGTCTCCCACCCCGCGCGGCGCGCCGTGGGTGGTGGCCGACACGGCCCGCTGGGAGTTCCCCTTCGGCTCGCCGAACGACCAGCTCGCCAAGGTCAACGAGCTCCAGGGACAGGGGTACGTGAAGGTCTACGAGCGCGACGGCTACGTGGTCCTGCGCCGCTGATCGGACCCGAGAGCCCGGGCGGCGCGCCCGTCTACGACCGGGTGGCCGCGTCCGGCGGGCGGGACCGAGGTGGCGGTCTCCACCGGAAAGCGGGGCCGCCACGCGGCCACCCACCGCTCCTCGCCGCGCGGCGTGAACAGCGTGAACGCCTCCTCCGGGGGCAGTGCGACGGGCAGCCGCCCGGTGGGCGTGTAGTGCGCGCCGCTCATCGCTCGGTCAGCCGGTGGGCGTCGGCGGACGTCGGCGTCAGCCCGTACACGGCCTTGAGCTGACCTAGCGAGACGCTCGCGCCTGCTCGTAGGCGCGCTGGAAGCCCTCCAGCACGGTCGGCCAGGAGCCCGCCGCGGGCGGCGTGGCGCGGTTGTGCGCGGCGATGGACTCGCGCAGCCCGGAGTCCGAGCACAGCCGGGCCACCGCCCGGGCGAGGTCGCCGAGGGTGCGGCCGAGCAGCCCCTCGGTGCCGTGCTCGACGAAGTCGGCGACGCCGCTCTGCGCCCTGGCCACCACCGGCACCCCCGCCGCCCGCGCCTCCAGCGCCGCGATCCCGAACGACTCCCGCGGGGCCGGCGCCACGAAGACGTCGGCGGACTCCAGGACCTTGGCGATCTGCTCCCTGGTGTAGCGGCCCGGCAGCGACACCCAGTCGCCCATGCCGTGCCTGGCCACGAAACGCTCCATCTGCCCGCGAGCGGGCCCGTCGCCGACGATCGTGGCCCGCATGGCGATCCGGGCGGGCACGTGGGCCCGGGCCGCCTGGAGGAGCCTCAGCAGCCGCACGGGGTGCTTGCGCGGCGCCAGCCGGCCCACCGCCACGATGTGGACCTCGTCACGCCGGTCCGGCGCGCCTGGGGGCGGCGCCCAGCCGGACAGGTCGAGGCCGTTGGACACCACGCGCACCGGCACGCCCGGCCCGGCGACCCCGCGGATCGGCGCCGCGGCGGCGTTGCTCACCGTGGTCGCCACCAGCCCCCAGCGCTGCCAGCCGTACACCAGCCGCAGCAGCCGGTAGACACCCCGCGTGAGCGGATCCCACATGCTGTGCACGGTCACCACGCACGGCGCCCCGGCCCGCACCGCCGCCCGCACGCCCATCCAGGCGAACGGCGAGACCGCGCCCGTGTGGACGTGCACCACGTCGGGACGCGACGAGGTGATCCACCGAGTGAGATGCCCCACGCCGAACGGGTGCACCGGCAGGTCGAACGGCATCCTGGCGACGATCCTGCGCACGCCGGGCAGCGCCTCGCCCCTGGTCGCCGTGGCCACCGACACCTCGTGGCCGGCCTCGCGCTGCATGCGTACGAGATCGGCCACCTGGACCTCGATCCCCCCGAGTCGCGGCAGGTAACAGTCACTCACGTGAAAGATCCGCACCCCTCCCAGACTAATCTGGGCGTGTGCCTCCACGTACCGCTGTGTTCTTCCATGCCCACCCCGACGACGAGGCCCTGCTGACGGCGGGCACCATGGCGATGCTCGCGGCCGAGGGGCACCGCGTGGTGCTCGTGGTGGCCACCGCGGGCGAGCGCGGCCTGGCCGAGATCGAGCCGGGGGAGACGCTGGGCGAGACCAGGATGAAGGAGCTCTACGAGTCGGCCGCCGTGCTGGGCTGCGCCCGCGTCGAGTGCCTCGGCTACGGCGACTCGGGGCTGAGCCCGAAGGGCGGCATAGCCGAGGAGCGGCCCGACAACGCCTTCATCGACGCCGACTCCGAAGAGGCGGCCAAGGCGCTGGCCGCGATCCTGCAGGAGGAGGGGGCCGACCTGCTGGCGATCTACGATCCGGCGGGCGGCTACGGGCATCCCGACCACGTGCAGGTGCACCGGGTGGGCAAGCGGGCCGCGCAGATCGCCGGCACCGAGATCGTGCTGGAGGCCACGGTCAACCGCGACCCCCTGGTGCGGCTGCTGAAGCTGGCGGGCCGGTTCTACCGGTTCCCGCCGGAGTTCGACGTGCGGACGTTCGAGAGCGCGTACTCGTCGAGCGAGACCATTACCCACCGGGTCAATGTCCGTAAATATGCGAAACAGAAGCGGGCCTCCATGGCCGCGCACACCTCACAGGCGAGCGGCGGCGACAGCGACCGCACGCTCGCCGTCATGCTGAAGGTCCCCCGCCCGCTCTACCGCTTCGTCTTCGGCACCGAGTGGTACGTCCGCCGCGACCTTCCCCCGGGGACACGGCTCCGTCATCCTTTCGAGCAGTGGCCCAAGTAATACCTCCGGACGAAGTGGCCACCGGGCGCGACCCGGCAGACTGGACACCGATGAAGAACAAGTGGCTGCAGATCGCCCTGTCCGTGCTGTCGCTCGGGCTGGCCGTGCTGCTCGTGGTCTACCTGCCGCAGATCGTGCGGACCCTCACCGGCAAGCCCGTCTCCTGGGCCGAGATCGGCGCGGTGTTCGGCACGCTGCGGTTCGGCGAGGTCGCCCTGATGACCGCGCTGTGGCTGATGAGTCTGCTGGCCTACACGTTCGTGCTGACCAACTCGCTGCCCGGGCTCAACAACCTGCAGGGCCTGACGCTCAACGCGGCGGGCAGCGCGGTGAGCAACCTGCTGCCGTTCGGCGGGGCGGTGGGGGTGGCGCTGTCGTTCGCGATGGCCAGGGGCTGGGGCTTCGGCAACCGGGCGATCGTGGTCATGACGCTGGTCAGCGGCATCTGGAACACGTTGTTCAGGTTCGTCCTGCCGGCCATCGGGATCATCGCGCTGCTGTCGGCCGGCGTGGCGCCCAACGGGACGGTCGCCAAGGCGGGCTGGACGGGCGCGATCTCGATCCTGGTGCTCTGCGCGATCGTGGCCGTCGCGCTCTACTGGGACCGCGCCGCCACCGTGCTCGGCCGCGTCCTCGACGGCATCACCCGGCTGCTGCGCCTGAGGATCGGCGCCTCGCAGGCGTTCCAGCGACTGCGCACCGACACCGCGGGGGTCGTGAGGACCCGATGGCCCGGGCTGTCGCTCGGCATGATCTTCTTCCTGGGCTTCCAGTGGGCGATCATGGCGGCCTGCATGCACGCCACCGGCGCCTGGCCGGGCCTGGCCCAGTCGATCGCCGTCTTCGCCCTGTCGCGGGTGCTCACGAGCGCCGTGATCACGCCCAGCGGGGCGGGGATCATGGAGAGCGGCGTGGCGGCTCTGCTCATCACCGCGTTCGCCGTTCCGGAGGCTCCGGCCATAGCCACCGCACTGCTTTTCGGCTTCTGGACTTACACTATCGAGATCCCGTTCGGTGGCCTGGCTCTGGGCGCTTGGGCGCTGCTGCGCAGGCGCAACGGCCGGAACACCGACGCGCAGTCCCCGTCCGCGATCTCGAAGGCCCCCCAGTGACAATCCCAAACCCCTCAAAGACCTTGTGCGTCATTCGTAGGCGCGCATAGCGTGGCGGCTGACATGGTGGCGTTCCGAGTTCTGGGGCCAGTCGAGGCGTACGAACAAGACGACGAACTCGACCTCGGCGGGTTGCGGCAGCGGGCCGTCCTCGCCCGACTCCTCGTGGCCAGGGGTCAGGTCGTGCCGGTTGACACACTTCTTTACGATTTGTGGACCGACGACGCGGCCAAGGGCGCGCAGTCGGGTCTGCAGGTCTACATCTCCCGCCTGCGCAGGGTGCTGGAGCCCGGCCGCCCGCGCGGCGGCCCCAACCGCCTGCTGGTGACGGTCGCCTCCGGCTACGCGCTGCGGGTGGCCTCCGACCAGGTCGACGCGCTCAGGTTCGAGCAGCTCGTCCGCGCGGCCGGCGAGCACCTGGAGGAGGGCGACCCGCAGTCGGCCCGCAGCCGCCTGGAGAAGGCGCTCGACCTCTGGCGCGGCACCCCCTACTCCGACTTCGCCGACCAGCAGTGGGCCGAGGCCGAGGTCAACCGGCTGACCGAGCTGCGCCTGGTGGCGCGCGAGCGGCACGCCGACACCAGGCTGCGGCTGGGGCTGCACGCCGAGACCGTGCCCGACCTCGAGGCGCACACCACCGAGCACCCCCTCCGCGAGGAGGGCTGGCGGCTGCTGGCGCTGGGGCTCTACCGCTGCGGCCGGCAGGGCGACGCGCTGGGCGCGCTGCGCAGGGCCAGGAACATCCTGGCCGACGAGCTCGGCATCGACCCGGGCCCGGCGCTGCGCAAGCTGGAGTCCGACATCCTGGCCCAGTCCCCCGAGCTCGACCTCGCCGTCCCGGCGCGGCCCGCCCGGCCGGCGCCGGCCACCGACACCTGGCCGCCCAGGCCGACCGCGGCCGTCGAGCCGCCGCCGCTGGAGCCCGAGCCGTTCGTCGGCCGCGACGCCGAGCTGGCCAGGCTGACCACGGCGGCCTCGCGCACGGGCAGGTTCCAGGTCGCGATCGTGACCGGGGTCGCGGGCGCGGGCAAGACCACGCTGCTGCGCCGACTGGAGGGCCAGCTGGCCGGCGACGGCTGGATCACCGCCTCCGGCGCCTGCCCCGACTCCAGCGCCACCCCGCCGGGGTGGGCGTGGGTGGAGATCCTGCGCACGCTCGTCGGCATGACCGGTGCGGGCGAATACGCCCAGTTACTCGCACCGCTGCTCGACGACGCCGCGCCCGACCCCGACGAGGACGAGGTCTCCGGCGGGTTCCGGCTGCACCGCGCGGTCGGCGGCTACCTGGCCGGGGTCGCACGGCGGGCGCCGGTGCTGCTGACGCTGGAAGACCTTCACTGGGCCGACGACCAGACGCTCGCCTTACTCCGTGCGCTGCCGAGCCTGCTGGCGACCAGCCGGGTGCTGCTCGTGGTGACGTGCAGGGAGAGCGAGCTCGACGACCGCCAGTCCGACGTGCTGGCCGCGCTGGCCCGGCTGGGCCCGGTCCGCGTGGGCCTGTCGGGGCTCGACCCGAAGGCCGTGGCCGAGCTGGTCAGGGCGACGTGCGTACGCGAGATCGACGAGGACGCGGTCGAGTCGATCGTCGAGCGCACCGGCGGCAACCCGTTCTTCGTCCGCGAGACCGTGCGCCTGCTCGACTCCGAGGGCGCGGCCGACCGGGCCAGCGCCACCGAGGTGCTCTCCCAGGTGCCGTCCGGCGTCCGCGACGTGCTGCGGCGGCGCATCTCGCGGCTGCCATCGGGCGCGCAGCAGATCCTGCTGCAGGCCGCCGTGATCGGCCGCGACGTCGACCTCGACGTGCTGATCGCGGCGACGAAGAACAACGAGGACGCGGTGATCGAGGCCGTCGAGGCGGCGCTGCTGGCCGGGCTGGTGACCGAGCCCGGTCCCGGGCTGCTCAGGTTCGACCACGACCTGGTGCGCGACACGATCTACTCCGACGCCTCCCGGCTGCGCCGCACCAGGCTGCACCTGGAAGTGGCGAGGGTCATCGAGCAGCACACGCCGTCTGACGTGGCGGCCCTGGCGCACCACTACTTCCTCGCCGACACGGCCGAGAAGGCCGTCCACTACGCGGGCCTGGCCGCCGAGCAGGCCGAGCGGCGCTTCGCCCACCGCGAGGCGGCCACGCTGTGGGAGCAGGCCATCGCGGCCTTCGACCGCTCCCGCAGCGACGAGCAGGGCGAGCAGCCCGAGCGTGCCAAGGAGCGGCTGCGGCTCATGCTGCGCCAGATCAGGGCGCTGGCGTTGTGCGGCGACATGCACGCAGCCAGGCTGCTGCGGCGTCAGGCCATGGACGCCGCGCTGCCCCTGGGCGACCTGGAGATCACCGCGAAGGTGGCGGCCTCGCTGGCCGTGCCGCACAAGGGCATGGCCCGCGACTTCACCCGCACCGCGTGGGAGATCGTCGACGTCACCGAGAAGGCGCTCATGGAGCTGCCCGCGGGCGAGCAGCGCCTGCGGGCCAGCCTGCTGACGACGCTCGCCCTGGAGCTGGAGGGCTCCTCCTCGCCCGAGCGCGGGCGGCAGGCGTCCCTGGAGGCGCTGGAGCTGGCTCGGCAGAGCGGCGACCCGGCGCTGATCGCCGCGGCGCTGAGCGGGCGGCTGCGGCAGTCGTACGACATCCCGGCCGTGGACACGCGCGAGAGCATCGGCAGGGAGCTGCTGGAGGTGGCCCAGCGCTCGGGGCAGATGGCCACGCAGGCGCTGGCGCACCTGGTGCTGCTGGAGTGCGCGGCGGCCAGGGGCGACTTCGCGGTGGCCGACGAGCACGCGGCGGCTGCCGACCAGCTGGCCAAGCAGTACGACCTGTCGGCCCCGGCCGCGGTCGTGGTCTGGTACGGCGGCATGCGGCTCATGATCGCCGGTGACTACGCGGGCGCCGAGCGGGCCTACCGGGAGGCGGCCAGGATGACCGAGCGGGCGGGCATGCTGGAGGGCCGCCAGGACCTCCCGCTGATCACGACGTTCTGCCTGCACCTGGTCGACGGCCGGGCGGCGGAGACGGTCGACCTGCTGGCCGCGAAGCACCAGCAGGGCGCCAAGTGGACGCTCGACGCCTACGCGCTGGCCCTGGCCTCGGCCGGGCACATCAACGACGCCAAGGCCGTGGCCGCCACGCGTCCGCCGGTGCGCCCCGACTTCCTGTACGAGCTGGCGATGACCTGGCGGGCGCTGGCCGGCATGCTGCTGGACGACCGGGAGCGGATGGTCGACTGCTACGACAAGCTCAAGCCGTTCGCCGACCGGGTGGCGGGCGCCGGCACCGGCGTGGTGGCGCTGTGGCCGGTGGCGCTGACACTCGGTGACCTCGCCATCCGCCTGGGGCAGCCGGACGCCGCGCGCGACCACTACAACAAGGCTCTGGAGGTGGCCGAGCGGGTGGGCGTGCCGCGCTGGGTGGAGGCGGCGCAGCGGTCGGTCAGCAGCTGACCTGGAGCCGGTCGCTCTTGACCGTCCCGGTGCCGCCGACGGCCAGCTCGACGCGGTACCACCCGGGGTTGCGCGAGATCACCGGCCGCCACTCGACGGTCCTGGTGGCGCCGGCGAAGCCCTCGTGCTTCACCAGATACGTGCGCCAGGAATTGTCGGCAGGGCTCCAGCGGGCCAGCCGCCAGCTGTAGTGCACACCCTGGGCGGGGTCGGTGTTGACCACCACGGTCCGGGCGACGTACGACGTGGCGCACCCCGACCCGGCCAGGGCGCTCACGGCGATCCTGCCGGCCTCGGCGGGGGCGGCCATCTCCTCGGTGATGGGCACCTCCTGGGCCGACAGGGTGACGGTCCGCGTGGGCTCGGTGGCGGAGCTGGCGTTACTGTAGGCGGAGAAGCCGACGTACGCGCTGGTGAACGCGAGTGCGGCCACGAAGAGCTTGGCCGCGTTCGCGGTGCCACTGGCCAGGACCGCTGCGCTTCTCGTCGTCGACATCGTCAACACCCCTTTTTGCTCACCCTTAGAGTGGAGCGGGGTGGTTGAGTGTCGGTTGTCGGTGGGTTGCACCCTTTGACGAGGCGCTTGCAAGCGGGCGTGACAATTGCTTGCACCTTAAATAAGGTAAGGCTGACCTAATGACTTCCGGAGGGCGGGCTCGATGATCGATGACCCCACGAGGCCGTTCTGGCTCGGCCTGCCCTACTGGCTGGTGGGCGCGATCCTGATCCTCGCCCTGTTCGGCGCGTTCCAGGTCTACTACTGGGTCGGCCGCAAGCTGGGCGAGAAGCTCTACGAGTCGCGCATCGGCGTCAAGGTGGGCCGCGAGCGGATCGCGGCCGTCGAGCGGGTCGTCGAGAAGTGGGGCGCACTGGCCGTCTACGGGTGCTTCTGGGTGCCCATGCTCCGGCACACGCTGCCGTGGGTGGCCGGCGCGCTGCGGGTCTCCTATCCCTGGTACGTGGTGGCCAGCGCGCTGGGCTGCCTCACCTGGGCGCCCTTGTGGTGGTTCGGACTGTGGGGCTGGCTGCAACTGGCCGTGCGCTCGCCCGCCGCGGCGGCGGCCGTCGCCGTGTTGGTCGTCGGCGGCGGGGCCTGGCTCGCGGTGCGACGCAGGAGGCGGCGCCGCTCCGCGCCGGATGAGAAGGCCCTGGTCAGCTGAGATCGCTCCGGTCTTCGATGACGGCCTCCGGAGCGTTCCTGCGCACGGTCTCGATGCCGTTCACGCAGGCCATCTTGGTCGGATAGCCCTCTCCGACCGCCAGCGTCTGCCCGTTGTTCGCCACGAGCGCGAAGCGGAAGCCGCCCTGCCCGTCCTCACTGATGATGAACCTGCCCGCCATGGCATTCATTTACCCCCAGCAGATGCGGCTTTATGGCGCTACTCGGCAAACAAACCCTTGATCTCCTGCCACCATGTTTGCCATGCGTATTGCGGGATTGATCAGTTCTGCCGTACTCGCCGTGGTTGTGGGGATCTCGTCGCCGGCAGCCGCCGAGGCCGATCCGCCCACGGTGAAGGCCTCGTCCGCGTACGTCGTCGACTCGGAGGGAACGGTCCACTTCGGCAAGAGTGAGACGCGGCGGGTGCCGGTGGCCAGCCTCGTCAAGGTCATGACCGCGTACGTCGTGCTGCGCGAGGCCCGGCTGAGCGACACGATCACGATCACCGCGACGGACGTCAAGTACGCCGCCCATGGCGGCGCCGCCACGGCCGGGCTGAAGAAGGGCGAGCGCCTCACGGTCAGGGACCTCCTTTACGGCCTCATGCTGCCCTCTGGGGCGGACGCGGCCAACGCCCTGGCCCGCCAGTACGGCCCCGGCAAGACGGCCTTCGTCGCCAAGATGAACAGCACCGCCCGCGCCCTCGGCCTGACCGACACCCGCTACACGAACGCGGACGGCATGCCCACCCCGGGCAACGGCGGCTATTCGACGGCCGTGGACCAGGCCAAGCTGGCGCAGCGGGCGCTGGCGAGCAGCACGTTCAGGACCGTGGTCGGGACGAAGGAGCACAAGGTCGCCAAGACCGCCCTGCACAGGGCGCACACCTGGCGGAACTCGAACAAGCTGCTGTCGCGGACGGACGGCGTGCTGGGCGTGAAGACCGGCTACACGAACGCGGCCAAGTACTGCCTGCTGTTCGCCGGCGAGCGGAGCGGCAGGCAAGTGGTGGGCGTCCTGCTCGGCGACGCCAACGAACGCCGCTTCTCCACGGCCGAACAGCTTCTCGACTACGCCGGCGAGCAGATCGCGAGCGGCTGACGCCCGGTCAGCCGCATGTGATGCGTCCCGCGCCGGCCAGGTGGCCCATGCCCCGGGCGGCGCATATGAGCAGCCACGAGGCGGGCACGATGCCGCCCCGGACGCGCTCGCCCTCGAGCGGTCCCGAGATCACTGTGCCGGTGAGGCCGGGGCGGCAGCCTGACCGGCTCACGGGACCTCCCCCGGCAGCGTCCGATCCGTCACATTTTGCAGCATCACGCCGTGCGGCACGCCGGATCCAGGCGGTCCGCCGTCCACCTGAGCGAGTGAGCCATCCGCACCCGGACCCCGGCCCTGGGCCGGTGCGGCCTGCGCGGCGCGTCCGGCAGCGCCTCGCCCAGCGACTCCCGGTATCCCATCGCGGTCTGGTGCGCGAGCACGTGCATGGCGTCCATATCTCCTCCTTAATCAATTAAGACCTTAATTGATTAAGAACCGTCTGGCAAGCTCTTTCGATACGGTTGAACGATGGCCAAGGTCACACTCCAGACGATCGCCGACCGGCTCGGCGTGTCCCGGGCCACCGTGTCCTACGCCTTCTCCCGCCCCGACCAGCTGAGTGAAGGGCTGCGGCGGCGGATCCTGGAGGTGGCCGACGAGCTCGGCTACGCGGGGCCCAACCCGACGGCCCGGTCGCTGCGGCTGGGGCGGGCGGGGGCGCTCGGGCTGATCTTCAGCGAGACGCTGGCGTACGCGTTCGCCGACCCCTACGCGATCGGGTTCTTCCAGGGGATCGCCACGGCCGCCGAGGACGCCGGGGTGGGGCTGCTCATCTTGCCGCTGCCGCACGGCGACCGGCGCAGCGAGACCGTGCGCGACGCGGTGGTCGACGCGTTCTGCGTGGTGTCGCTGCCCGACGGGCATCCGGCGCTGGCGGAGGTGCTGGCCAGGAAGCTGCCGGTGGTGATCGTGGACGAGCCGTACGTGCCCGGCCATCCGTTCGTCGGCATCGACGAGCCCGCGGCGGGGGCGGCGGCCGCCCGTCACGTGCTGGAGCTCGGGCACCGGCGGATCGGGGTGGCCATGGTGGGGCTCCACGACGACGGCTACACCGGATGGGCCGATCGGGAGCGGCAGGGGAGCGCGGCGTTCGAGGCCATGCGGCGGCGGCGCGAGGGCTACCAGAACGCCTGCGTGGAGGCCGGTCTCGACTGGGGTGACGTACCGTTCTACGAGGTCGCCCGCAACTCGCGGGAGGCCGGCAGGAAGGCGGGGCACGCGTTGCTCGGGCGCGATCCGCGGCCCACGGCGATCCTGACCAACACCGACGTGCTCGCGCTGGGCGTTCTCGACGCGGCCGCCGATCTGGGGCTGGAGGTGCCGGGCGAGCTGTCGGTGGTGGGGTTCTCCGACAGCGCCGCAGAGGAGGCGGGGCTGACGACGATCCGGCAGGCCAAGCAGGAGATCGGGGAGACGGCGGGGCGGCTGCTGCTGTCGGGGGGCGCGGCCGAGCCGGAGCGGCTGCTGTTCCCCCACGAGCTGATCGTCCGCTCCTCCACCGCCCCACCCCCACCAGCAGGCTAGCGCGCGAGGGCGGACGGGCCTGTGGGAGTGTCAGGTGTGCCAGACCGCGGCCACCGTCTCCCCCACGTCCATCGACCGGCCGTGGCGGGCGGCGGCGGGGCGGCGGGCCGGGTCGAGCAGGTTGGCGAGGGAGCGTCCCGTGACCTCCCGCCAGCTCACCGGATCCGGCGCGACCAGCGCCACCCGCACCCCGTCCCCCAGTTCGGCGATCTGCCGCTCCACGCCGGGCACGACCCCGCCGCCCCGCGTCACGGGCGCGACGACCACGACGCGGTCGTACCCGGCGGCCAGGTGGACGTTGGCGGGCGAGCGGATCCCGCCGTCGATGTAGCGGCGCCTGCCGATGGTGACGGGCGGACGAAGGCCGGGGCCAGCCATGCCGGCGCAGACGGCGTCCAGCAGAGCGACACCGCTGCCGGCGTCGAAGTCGGCCGGTTCGCCGCTCTCCGCGTCCACGGCCGTGACCACCAGCCGTTTCGCGGGCCATTCCCGCACGTCGCCGAGCCACCGCGCCACTTCCACCCGCCGCTCGTCCTCCGTCGCGGTCCTCGCGGCCAGCGCGATCCGGCCCATCCGGGCGCCGTACTCCTGCGGCGTCCGTGACCGGGACAGGTGCCACATCATCCGGACGATTCCCAGCGGCGACGCCTTCGGCGCCCGCTCCCCCGCCACCGGGGGTGCGAGCTGGCCAGCGTACAGCTGCTCCAGGTCCAGGCCCGCGGCAAGCTGCGCGCCGACCAGGGCGCCCGCCGATGTGCCCACCACCAGGTCCGCCTCACGCAGATCGACGCCCCGCGCGGCGAGCCCGGCCAGCACCCCGATCTCCCAGGCGATGCCGAGCACCCCGCCACCGCCCAGCACCACGGCCCTGCCGGTCATGTCAGGGTCCCGCGGAAGGAGACGATGCGGTCGATCACCAGCTCGGGGACCTCCTGCGGCACCCCATGGCCGACGCCGGGGACGATCTCCACCCGGCAGGATCCGGGCAGCAGCCGCCGCGCCCGCGCCGCCGCTCTCCGCGGCCGTAACATCCGGGTGCGTCCCCCCAAGATCAACTGCACGGGTACGGCGATCCGCCGCAGCGCCTCGTCCCTGTACGGGCGGGCGGGCGGCCGGTCCGAGCGGAACCACCGCACCCCGATCATCACCGGCGCCATGATCTCCGGCCGCTCGACGAGCGCGTGGTCGGCCAGCATTCTGGCCAGCCGCGGCTTCCACGACGACGGCGCCCGCATCGCGAAGACGGCGGCGAACAACCCGATCAGGAACGCCGGCCGCACCCGTTCAAGCCCGCCGGGATCGAGCAACGTGATCCTGGAGACCCGGCCGGAGCCCCGGATGGCGAGCCCCAGCACCAGCCAGCCGCCGTACGAGTGACCCACCACGTGCGCGCGCTCCAGCCCGAGCCCCGCCAGCACCTCTTCCAGCCAGGCGGCGGGGTCGCCCATCGGGGCCGTCTGCACGCTGCCGCCGGGGTCCTGGACGGTGTCGACCGCGTACACGGGCTGCCGGGCGCCGAGCCCTCGCACGAGGGCGTACCAGTTGGAGGCGTTCCCGCCGTGGCCGTGGACCAGCACGACGGGGTCACCGTGCGTGACGCCGTGCCGGTAGACACGGGTGGTGCCGCAGCTCGTTTCGACGTCGAGCATCTCCCGGTCGTCCGGCCACAGCGCCATGGCCCGCTCGTACGCGTCCAGGAACGCCTGCCTCGCCTCGCCGCTCGCGAAAGTGCCCATCCCGCCTCCTGGTACAACTGTATAGGGTACATTTGTACCAACCTCTGCCCCGCCCGTCCACCAGGAGTTCCGGATGGCTCGTGACCAGCGCCGCCGCGACATCGCCGAGGCGTTGCTGACGGTCGCCGGCGAGCGCGGCCTGCACGCCGCGACGATGCGCGCGGTGGCCGCGCAGGCCGGGGTGTCGCTGCATCTGGTGCAGCACTACTTCGAGACGAAAGAGCAGCTCATGCTGTACGCCCTCCGCTATCTGGCGGAGCGGATGGCCGAGCGGCTCGAGAAGAGGTTCGCCGGCCTCGATGACGACCCGCGCGCCGTCATCGAGGCCGTCCTCCAGGAGGCCCTGCCCACTGACGCGCAGAGCCGCGTCTTCCACCTGGTCTACACGTCGTATGCGGTCCTGGCGGTCACCGACCCCACGCTGGCCGCGCAGCCGCTCCTGACGGCGCCGAACGCGATGGAGGACTTCATCGCCGCCCAGCTGAGCCGGGCCAGTCCCGGCCTCGACGCCCGCACCGAGGCCGTCGCGCTGCTCGCCATGTCCGCCGGGCTCAACGCCGCGGTGCTGGCCGGCCAGCGCACCGCTGACGACGCGATGGCGGTGTTGCGCCACCAGCTCGACCGCCTGTGCCCGCGCTGACAAGCGCTTGCCCGGATTCCTCCGGAACCGATTTCCCCGGGGGTCGCCGCAGGTAGGGTGGTGGTCCCCCCTTCCCAAGGAAAGTCTCATGGCGGAATTCATCGAGGTCCGCACGACGATCGAAGGCCACGAGAGAGCAGCCGCCCTGGCGGACGGCATCCTGCGGGCGGGCCTGGCCACGTCCATCGACATCGACGAAGCGCCGCCCGGCGAGAGCACCTGGCGGCTCACGCTCATCACCACGCGACGGCACGCACCGGCCCTGGAGCGGGAGATCAGGGTCGTCGGTGGGCACGGGCCGATCGTCGCCCACCCGGTCGCCCACGACGTCGACGGCTACCCCGACTGGCTCACCGGCCCTCCCTGACCTCGGGGTCGAGCAGGTCAGCCGGTCGCCCCGCTCCTCCGGCGGAAGGCCTGCGCGCCCGCACGGTGCACGGCGGCCTTGACCAGCCCGAAGATCGCCCCCTGCACCATGGCGGCGACGAGGACCTCGGCCCAGCCGCGCTCCAGGTCGTCGGCGTCGGGCGCGTCGTCCTCACCCGCGGCCACCTTCCACACCCGCTTGAACAGCGCGGCCGCCAGCGCGGCACTGAGCATGCTCGTGCCCAGCGACACGGCTTTCTCCACGGAACGCATCTCGCCTCATCTCCTCATGACGAGTCACGACGGGTACGACGAGGTCTGCCCGTGCCCCATGTCACGCTCCTAAACGCGGAAGTGCTCACCGAGTTCGGCCTGGACGACCTCCTGGCGAGATCGGCGACGGCTGCGACAGGGCGGCCCTGTTCCCCGAGGAGCCGTTGTGGAGCGGCGACTGGCCCACCGGCGGGCGCCCGAGGGCTTCACCGACATCGGCCGGCTTCGACCCGGCCCCGCGCGGACCGGTCGCTCAGCGCTGGTGGGCGGCGGCCCAGCAGTTCGCCGCGCCCGGCTTGCCGCAGGTCACCAAGGTGTCGAGCACCTTGGCGAGGGCGGCCGTCCTGGGGTTGCCCGGGTCGTTGGCCTCCTCGTGGGGATCGGTGACGGTGTTGTAGTACTCGGGTTTCGGGTCGTTCTCGTACTCGACGTACAGCTCGCCTGCGGTGCGCACGGCCGCGTAGGTGGGCGCCATGGTCTTGCCCCTCCCCAGAGAGTCCGAGTCCGGGTCGATCCCCGGCCCGCCGCGGCCGGGCTTGGTGTGTTCGAGCAGCGCCACGTCGCGCCAGTCCGGCACCTGGCGGCCCTGGACGAGGGGCAGCAGGCTGCGTCCGTCGCGGCTGTCGCGGAGCGCCGGGTCGATCCCGGCCATGTCGAGGAAGGTCGCGAACAGGTCCACGTTCTGGGCGATGGCATCGGTCACGAGGTCGCCCTGCGGGCTCCCCTCCGGGCGCTTGACCAGCAGCGGCACCCGTACGTCGTGGTCGTAGGCGGTGGTCTTGCCGCGCGCCAGGCCATGCTGACCGAGGTGGAAGCCGTTGTCGCTGGTGAACACCACGTACGTGTTCCGCCGCTCCCGCTCCGTCAGCGTCCCGAGGACGCGCTGGACCATGTCGTCGACCGACTGCACCATGCGGATCCGGTTGCGGAAGTCCTTGCGCAGAGCCGCGATGAGCTTCGGCTCGAGGGGCTTCCTGGACACCCAGGACGGCTTGTCGGCGGTGTCCTCGTTGAACGCGGGCAGCTTGGCCACGTCGAGGGTCGAGCAGTCGGCACCGCCGCAGTCCCCGTGCGGGAACTGCCCGGCGGGCCACTTGGTCTTGGGCCGGTCACGCGGCGCCGGCGGGAAACGCGGCTCCTTTTCCCCCGGCTTGACCCTGATCCTGTTGTGCGGGGAGAACGGCGAGACCTGGAGGAAGAACGGCTTGTCCGGCGCGTATTCGCGGGAGCGCTCGATGAAGCCCACCGCCCGCCGCGCGAGCTCGTCCGTCATGTAGGTGCCGTCGGAGCGGTCGAGCGGCCGGACGTTCGCCCCCTTCTCCTTGATGTAGCGGGTGAGCTGGTATCTGAACTCGTTGTAGCCGCCGCCCGCGGACACGTGCCACTCGTCCCACCCGGCCGGCGCCTTGTAGCCGGGGCGCACCGGGTACTCGTTGATGTACTTGCCGAGATAGCCGGTGCGGTAGCCGGCCTGGTCCAACGCGACGGCGTACGTGCGGCTCTCGTGCCGCGCGAAGGCCCTGTAGCCGCCTCTGTCCCAGCCCTGGTTGGTCAGCACGCCGGTGTTGTGCGGGAACTGGCCGGTGAACATCGAGGCCCGCGACGGGCAGCAAAGCGAGTCGGCGACGTAGTAATGGGTGAACGTGGTGCCGCCCTTGGCCAGGCTGCGGGCGGCGTCCATGTATTGGAGCAGCTCGGCCGACATGTCGTCGACCAGGAAGAAGATGATGTTCGGTCGCTGGGGCTCGGCGGCGGCGGGCGTGGCGTGCGCCTGGCCTGCCGTGGTCAGGATCAAGGCGATGGCCGGCACCATCGCCCACACTCTCGGGATCTTCGCGGTCATGGACATGACTGGCCTTTACGGAGGGAGGGAGCTCGGCGTCCGATGTACCCTAATGTCCGTTATTGCGAAGAATCAACCTATTAGTCCCATTATGGGCACCAAGAGGGCCCGGGAGACGTCAGAGCAGCCCCAGCTGTCCCAGAAACGTGAAACCGGCACCCCTGCTAGGGCCGGGTGACCGCGGTGGCGATGATCGCCACGACGACGTTCCCGACCAGCGCACCGACCGCCGAAATGGCTGTGGACATCTCGACGGGGGCGTCTGTGCAGCACCACCAGGCCCAGGTCCTGCCTATTGCTGCGCTCGCAGCGATATTCTCTTGACGCTCATTTGTTACGTTCTCCAGAACCCATGACGAGGCTCCAGATAGACGACCTTCGGCTCGCTCGGGTCGGGGAAGCGGAGCATGATGAACCCGCGCCCCCAGGCTCACGCAGGTGTCGCGCCGCCCTCCTGACAGGGCTGTCGAGACGGATGCTGCCAAATGCGGCCGGGGCTACCGCGCTCAGGCCGCGCCCATGGCTCTGCTTTTTGCCGCGGCGAAGAATATGCGCCCGCCATTTTCACACGCGCCCATGATTTTCTGGCCGTCGCCGAAAACGGAGAATTCGGCCTGCAGCCACCGATCACGTCGCGCGCATCAGCCCATGGCACGCGATCGCGGCGGCGGCCACCACGTTGAGCGAGTCCACCCCCGCGGCCATCGCCGCCGCGCTCATCGGGATGCACACCGCCTGATCCGCCTCCTGCAGCCAGTGCGAGGACAACCCGTCGCCTTCGGAGCCGAGCAGCAGCGCCACTCGATCCTCCAGTTTGGCGGCGTCCAACGGGGTGACCGTCTGATCGGGGGTCAGGGCCAGCGTCTGGAAACCCGCCTCGCGCAATTGCGTCAGCCCGTCGAACCAGTCGTCCATCCGCGCGTACGGGATCGAGAACACCGCACCCATCGAGACCTTCACCGCACGCCGGTACAGCGGATCGGCGCACCGCGGCGACAGGATGATCCCGTTCACGCCCAGCGCGGCGGCACAGCGGAAGATCGCGCCGACGTTCGAGTGGTCGACCAGGTCCTCCAGCACCAGCAGCCGCCGTGCCCCGCCCTTCAGCAGGGTGTCCATGGAGGGGAGCGGGAGGCGTTCCATGGAGGCCAGGGCGCCGCGGTGGACCTGGAAGCCGGCGATGCCGGACATGATCTCGTCGCTCACCACGTAGACGAGGGCGTCGCCGAGGACGTCGGCCAGCGTGGGCAGCCAGCGGCGCGTGGTCAGGACCGAGCGGATCGGGTAGCCGGCGCCGATGGCACGCCTGATCACCTTCTCGCCCTCGGCGAGGAAGAGGCCGCGCTCGGCCTCCAGGCTCTTGCGCAACTCCACGTCCCGGAGCCCGGTGTAGTCGGACAGTCGCGGGTCGCCGGCGTCGGTGACGTACTCAAGCACCTTCCGATACTGCCATGCGCCGCCTGACCTGCCAGACCGCGGCGTAGCAGGTGAGCACCAGGCACAGACCGACCACCGTGCCCGCGCCGGTCTTGGTGATCACGCTGGGCAGGCCGAAGGCCGGGTTGGGCTCGTCCACGAGGGGCCAGAGGAGCGCTCCGGCCACCACCCCCACGGAGCAGGCTGCCATGACGGCCCGCCGGACCCGCGGCGAGATCGTCAACCGGTCCGGGACGGCGGCCGGGGCCATCCTGGACAGGCCCCGCCACGCCCACCACACCACGACGGCCAGGCCGATCGCGGACGAGGTGTACTGCAGGAGGCGGAACAGCCTGATCACGCCGAAGACCGAGACGGACAGCCAGGGGCCCCACTCCTCCGGGCCGGTGGAGTGGGTGAAGGAGTCCCAGGCGACGTGGGAGGCCGCGCCGATCACGGCGCCCACGGCGATGGGCAACGGCCGGAGCCGGTCAGGGGTCAGGAGGGCGGCGCGCCCCGCCAGCGACGGCGGGAGCAGGGAGATCAGCGGGTCTCTGAAGACGCCGTGGAACAGCGGCACCAGCACCAGCACCGCGGCCAGGTCGATGGTGACGACGCCGAGCCAGGAGTGCCAGTTGGTGTAGTCGGGCAGGAACGGCAGGAAGATCGGCAGGTCCGGGACCATCGCGCCCATCGCCAGCGCCCAGGGGTCGGCGAACCTGCGTACGCGCGCAGATGAGATCAGCGGCACCACCGCGGCCATGTGACTGGGCGTGAACGGCACGATTCCCCCAAATCCCCGGATCCTCGACCCCCGAATCGCCGAGGCCCCGCACGGCTCCCGAACCACCCTCCGCGATCATCGCCCATTATGCGGTGAATCTTGACCATCCTTTGCCGACGTCTTCCGAGGCCACGGTCGGCAATGGGTACGTTACGTATCGCTGTCGACGGCCGGATAGCCGGGAGTTCGGGGGTTCACGGTGCCTGACCAGCGGATTCATGAGCGTCCGGCCGCGTCAGCCGATTGGCTGCGCGCCGCCCGCGCGGCGCGCGCACTCTCCGTGGCCACGCTCGCCTGGCTGGGCGTGGAAAGCACGCTGGGCCTGGCCGCCGGCCTGTCCGCGCACTCGGTCGCGCTGATCGGCTGGGCATTGTCCGCCCTGGTGGAGGCGGCGGCCAGCCTCATCGTGCTGTGGCGTTTCACCGGGGCGCGCACGCTCTCGCCGAGCGCGGAGACCTCCGCCAGGCGGGCGGTCGCCGTGAGCTTCTGGCTGCTCGCGCCCTACCTCGTCGTGCACGTGGCCCACGACCTGGGCGAGGGGCAGCGCGCGGCGCCGAGCGCCCTGGGGATCGTGGTGACTGCGTTCAGCCTGGTGAGCATGCCGGTGCTGGGCATGGCGAAGCGGCGGCTCGGCCGGCGGCTGGCCTCGGCGGCCACGTCCGGCGAGGGCGCGCAGAACCTCCTCTGCGGGGCGATGGCGGCGGGCGTCCTGGCCGGGCTGTGGCTCAACACGATGGGCTGCTGGTGGGTCGATCCGGTGGTGGCGCTCGTGCTGGCGGCGGTCGCGGTCCGGGAGGGGAGGCGAGCCTGGCGCGGAAACGCCTGCGCCCACTGAGAACGATCATTCAAGGACGCCGATATTGCCCGCAATCCGGTCACGCTTGCGGCCAACCCCGGCTACATAGCGTAATCGTCACACCAAAAGGGCGGTTTTGCACCACAGACCACACCGAGTATCGTTCCCGAAGTATTGCGGAGCATCTCCCGCTAGGGTCTCCGGAAGGTCTCAACACACCTAAGAGGACATCGTGGGGCGACACCGCACAGACGAGCTCGATGGCGGATACAGAGCCGGCGAACCCCCATCACGCAGGCGGGCCCGCGGCAGCCGGGGCCGCGTGCTCGTGCCGCTGGCCGGGGCCGTCGCGCTGGCCGTGCTCCTCGGTGTGGCCGCGTTCGTCATCTTCAACCGCGAACACGACTGCTCGGGGGGCAAGCTGGCGCTGCGCGTCGTCGCGACCCCCGACATCGAGCCGGCGCTCAAGAAGATCGCCGGCAACTATAACAAGGCGATGCACTCCATCGACAGCAAGTGCGTGGACGTGACGGTGGCCAAGGAGTCGGCGGCCAGGACCGCGAACGCGCTGGCCGCGGGCAAGGTGACCGCCGACTTCTGGGTGGCGGACTCGAGCCTGCTCATGGAGAGCATGCGCAAGACCCCGGCGGGCGGGTCGCTGCCGGAGCCCGAGGGTTCGATCGCGACCTCCCCCGTCGTGCTGGCGGCGGCCAAGTCGGCCGCCCCGAAGCTGTCGGGCACGCTCAAGCCGAGCTGGTCCAACATGATCGCCGCAGCGAACGTGGCGAACGTGGACGGGCCCGGCAAGAAGGTCCGCGTGCTCGCGCTCGACCCGCAGAAGAACTCCGCCGGCCTGGCCGCGCTGCTGGCCGCCGCGGGCACGGCCAGGGAGGCCGGGCAGGACAAGGCGCTGGTGGGCGCACTGAAGGAGCTGTCGGGACAGCTCGCCTCCGACTCGACGGCGCTGCTGGCCAGCCTCACCGTGAAGTCCGGCAGCAAGGTCCCGGTGGGCGTCGCCTCCGAGCAGGCCATCTACGCCCACAACACGAAGAAGCCGGAGGCGCCGGTCGTCGCCCTCTATCCCGAGGAGGGCACGCTCAGCCTCGACTATCCGGTCACGATCCTCACCAAGGACCCGGCGACGCTGAAGGCGGCGGCGGACTTCAAGCAGGAGCTGGGCACCGAGCCCGCCAAGAAGATCCTGCGTGACGCGGGCTTCCGCACCGACGGCAAGGCCGGGGCCGTGTTGTCGGAGGACAAGGGCTTCACGCCGGCGACGCCTCAGGCGCTGCCCGCGCCCGACGGCGCGACCGTGGCCAGGATGGTGCAGACCTGGTCCCGGCTGAACCTCGGCACCCGCCTGCTCACCCTGCTCGACGTGTCGGGCACGATGGCTCTGCCCGTGCCGGGCACGGGCATGACCCGCATGCAGGCCATCAGCAAGATCGCCACGGAGGGCCTCAGCCTCTTCCCCGCCGACTCCGAGCTGGGCGTGTGGACGTTCTCCACACACCTCGACGGGCGCGGCAAGGACTGGAAGGAGCTCGTCCCGGTCGGGCCGCTCTCCGAGAGCATCAACGGCACGCTGCGCAAGGAACTGCTGGTCGGCCAGCTCAGGACCATCCAGGCCAAGGAGACGGGCGACACGGGGCTGAACGACACGCTCAAGGCCGCCTACACGGAGATGTCCAAGACGTACCAGCAGGACAAGATCAACACGATCCTGATCCTGACGGACGGCGCGGGCAACGACGACCCCGACGGCGGGGTCAAGAACCCGGCGATCCTGAAGTTCCTGAAGGACACCTACAACCCCAAGCGCCCGGTCAGCATCATCCTCATCGCCTTCGGCCCGGACGCCGCGCCCGGCAAGCAGCAGATGGACGCGCTCGCCAAGGCCACGGGCGGCGAGGCCTACATCGCCAAGGACATCCTCCAGGTCCGCGACTTCTTCCTGCAGGGCATGGAGCGGCGCCTCTGCTCGCCGAACTGCGACGGCTGAGCGAGGGAGTGCCGCCGAACGGAGTGAGCCGATAAGCAGGCGTCCCCATACCCAACGGGCATGGCGGGCGAACCTGTCCAAGTGAGGCCGCGTCCTCTCCGCGTGGGGCTTGAGTGCCCGTCGTACCTGCGGGGAGGGAATCCGTGCCTGGATGGCCGACCGTCGATCGCGCCGACGACCATGAGCTCGTCGAGGCTCTGCGGCGTGCGGACGCCGACGCTCCCGCCAAGCTCTTCGACGCGTACGCCGAGCGCCTGCACGACTACGCCGTCTCCATGGCCGGGGATCGGGAGCTGGCGGCGGACGCCGTACACGACGCCCTGGTCACCGCGCAGGGGTGCGTGGAGCGACTGAAAGAGCCGGGCCGGCTGCGGGCCTGGCTGTACGCGCTGACCAGGTTCCAGGTGCGGGCCAGGATGGCGCACAGGAGCGGCACCCCGGCGCAGGGCATGGCGCTGCCCGATCTCGAGGAGCAGGCCGACCCCGAGCTGGCCGAGCTGGTCCGCGAGACGTTGTGCGAGCTGGGGCGACCCGAGCGCGAGGCACTGGAGCTGTCGCTGCGCCACGGCCTGACCCCGTCCGAGGTCGGCGCGGTGCTGGCGCTGACCTCGCGGCAGGCCGCCGCCAAGCTCGGCAGGGCCCGCGAGCAACTGGAGATCGCCGCCGCGGCGGTCGTGCTGGCCAGGACCGGCCGGGCGCACTGCCCGGACCTGTCGGCGATGGTCGATTCCTGGGAGGGACCGCTCACCCCGATGCTGCGGCGCCGGCTGTCGGGGCACATCGGCGGCTGCGAGGTGTGCACGGAGGGGCGGCACCGGCAGGTCTCGGCGGGACGGCTGCTGGACCTGGTGCCGGTCGCGTTCCCGCCGATCTCCCTGCGCCGCCGGGTGATCGACACGTGCCTCAGCCCGGAGCGCGACCAGACCCGCACCCTGATCATGGATCGCGGTGACAGCTTCGACCGGACCGGGTTCCCCGTGACGTCCGAGCACCGCTCGCGCCGGCGCCGGCCGCGCCGCCTGGCGCCGGTGGTGCTCGCGGGCGCGTGCGTGCTGGCCGCGACCGGCGCCATGGTCGTGATCAACGGCGGCGAGGCCGCGAACGACACCGCGCTGCACTTCGCCCCCACGCCCACGCTCCCCACCGAGTCCGGCACGGAGAGCCCCACCCCCGAGGCCGTGCCGGAGGAGGACGACCCGCCGTCGCCCTCCCCGTCGCCGAGCCCGAGCGCCACCCGCTCCTCCACCAGCCCCACGCCGGGCGGGCGGCCGGCCGCCTCGCGGCCGAGCGCCAGGCCCGCGACCGCGCCCACGCCCACGCGCCGCCGGGTCGCGGCGCCGGGCGCCAGGCTCGCCACCTCGTGCCCGAGCGGGATCGACGGCGCGGCCAAGATCGGGCTCCGCGCCCGCAACGCCTCGGTGTCCTGGGTCGCGACCGCCTCTCAGGGGCTGGACGTGTTCCCGGCGAGCGGGTCGATCAAGGCCGGCGGCTCGGTCCAGATCTGGGTGACGGTCGTCGACCCGAACGGGTCTGGTACCGGCCGGGTCGCCTTCACCTCGAATGGCGGCACCGCCGTCTGCTCGCTGTCCTGGGACGGCCGGGAGCCCCAGGCATCCGACCCGCCGATCGACGAGCCGACGGCCTCCCCCGAGCCGACCGAGTCACCCAGCGTGCGGGAGACGTCCTCAGCGGACAGCATGAACGGCGCGTAAAGGGAACGCCAGGTCACAGTAGACTCGCCTTTAGTCGACAAACGGGTATATACCGGACCCCGACTCGAACATCCTTGGTCACATAGGGCATTCTGGTTGACTTGGGGACCACGTCGGGGCCGGAGACCGCTTGACCTTGTGTTGGACGTCACACAAGAAATCTCTGCCTGCCGGTAAACCGGAGTGCGTCGCCAAGCGTCGGCATTGACGTGTCCCGGCACGGATTGGTCCCATGAATTGCGATCAGTCGTGCCTTAAGCAGTTGGAGCAGGAGAGGTACAGGAGATGCTCAAGCAGCACCGCAGAGCCCTCGCCTGGCTGGTGGGGCTCGCCTGCATAGCGGGAGCGGTCGTGGCGCTGTTCGATATCGAGACGCCGCTGAGACCTTTCCTGATCTCCCTGTTCCTTCTGGTTGTTCCAGGAGCGGCAGTGGTGGGACTGTTGCGTGATCGTGACCCACTTGCCGCACTATCAGTAGGAGCTGCGGCAAGCCTCGTACTGAACGTGCTTCTCGCCGAGGCCATGCTGCTCTTCGGCGCATGGTCTCCGAGGGCCGGCGTGGCGACGGTCGCCGTGCTCGGCGGGTTCATGTACGTGCTCCGCGTGTTGTACCGGGGGAAGGGCATGAGGACCGAAGTGGGGGCCAGGACAAGGTGAACATCCAGGTAGTTCGGCCGGGAGAGCTCGGTGACTCCGAGCGGGCCCGTTGGCGTGAGCTGCAGAAGGCCGACCCGAGTCTGGACAACCCGTTCCTGTCGGTCGAGTTCGCCGTGGCGATGGACCGCTTGCGCGACTACGTGAGGGTGGCGGTCATCTCCAACGGGAGCGGCATCGCGGGATTCTTCCCGTACGAGCGGCACAGCTTCGGCATCGGCAAACCGCTCGGCGGCTTCCTCACCACATGCCACGGTCTGATCTCGGTCCCCGATCTGAAGCTCGACGCGAAGGCCCTGCTGCGGGCCTGCAAGCTCAGCGTGTTCGACTTCGATCACTTAGTGGCCGGGCAGCCGACGTTCGCCCCGTACGAGGCGGACGTGCGCCCCGCGCCGGTGATGGACTTCACCGCCGGCTTCGACGCATGGATCGAGCAGGTCAAGGCCAACTCGCCGAAGAACCTCAAGACCGTCCGCTACAAAGAGCGCAAGCTCGGCCGCGAACAGGGGGAGCTGCGCTTCGAGTGGTCCTCGGCCGACCCCGAGGTGCTGCGCACGCTGCTGTCCTGGAAGTCGGACCAGTACCGCCGCACCGGCCGGGTCGACAGGTTCGCCCAGCCGTGGATCGTCGAGCTGACCGACATGATGCATGCCGAGAACTCATCAGACTTCGCAGGCGTCCTCACCATGCTTTATGCGGGTGACGTGCCGGTCGCCGGACATTTCGGCCTCCGTACGGCGACGACGCTTGTAGGGTGGTTCCCCGCCTACGACACCGAGTACGCCCGCTATTCGCCCGGCATCGTCCATCACCTCCAGATGGCCGAGGCCGCCGCGAACGCCGGGCTGCACATGGTCGACATGGGCAAGGGCGGCAAGGAATACAAGGACTGGCTCAAGAGCGGTGTCCTGTACGTTGCCGAAGGCCGTATCTCACGACCGTCCGCGACGGCGGCGGTTCACTGGATGGGCCGAACTCCTTTCAACAAAGCCCGAACAATTGTCATGGATCGGCCGTCTCTTTATAGAGCGGCCGACCGTGTCCTCAAGGGCTTCGGTCGGGTGCGCACCTTAACGCAGCAGCAACAGGAGTCACCCAACGCAGTCGTCAAGGAACCGACCGGAGCACGCTGAGCGCACCACCACACCCCGGCACACACACCCTCACTCCACAGGACCCTTCATGCACCGTTCACCGGCTTCGCCATTCCCGCAGCACCCGGGGCTGGCTCCGTCCGGCCCGCAGGGGAGGGCCCCGGAAGGATATCCCTCGCCATGAGTCCCGAGATCACCAAGCACAACGGCAAGGTCCACTCCTCGCCTCTCCGCTCGATGCCGCCGCCCTCGAGCTTCACGCCCGTCACGCCGCACCTGGCCATCTCACCCACGGTGAGCGTGGTCGTGCCGGCGATGAACGAGGCCGAGAACCTCCCCCATGTCTTCGCCACGATTCCGCAGTGGATCGACGAGATCGTGCTCGTCGACGGCAACTCCACCGACGACACGGTGGCCGTGGCCAAACGGCTGCGCCCCAACGTGAAGGTGATCACGCAGACCGGCAAGGGCAAAGGCGATGCCCTGGCCGCCGGTTTCGCCGCGTGCACCAGTGACATCATCGTGATGATCGACGCCGACGGCTCGACCGACGGCCGCGAGATCATCAATTTCGTGGGCGCGCTGGTGACGGGCGCCGACTTCGTCAAGGGCTCGCGGTACGCCTCGGGTGGCGGCAGCGACGACCTGACGTTCAACCGGCGGCTCGGCAACAAGATCCTCACCGGCATCGTCAACGTCATGTACAACACCAAGTACACCGACCTGTGCTACGGCTACAACGCCTTCTGGGCCCGCCACCTGGACACCCTCAACCTCGACTGCGACGGCTTCGAGGTGGAGACCCTGATGAACGTGCGGGCCGCCAAGGCCGGGCTGAAGGTGCACGAGGTGCCGAGCCACGAGCGCAACCGCATTCACGGCGAGAGCAATCTTCACGTCGTACGAGACGGCTTCCGCGTGCTCAAGACCATCCTGAAGGAGTGGAAGCGCCAGCCCACTTCCCCTCAGCCTGAGCCCAAGGCCACTCCCGCCGCTGACCGAGGCGTCGCTTAAGAAGGAACGTTGTGAACACGTCTGTTGTCATCTGCGTCTACACCGAGGACCGGTGGGAGGACATCAGGCAGGCAGTCGAGTCGGTCGAGAACCAGACACGCCCGGCACACGAGCTGATCCTGGTGGTCGATCACAACCCCGACCTGCACCTCAAGCTCAAGCGCGAGTACCCGCAGGCCATCGTGGTGGAGAACACTCACGAGCAGGGGCTGTCCGGCGGCAAGAACACCGGTGTGGCCACGGCCAACGGGGAAATTGTCGCGTTCCTCGACGACGACGCGGTCGCCGATCCGGGGTGGCTGGAAGCTTTGGAGGAGGGCTTCCAGGAGTCCGGAGTGGTGGGCGTGGGCGGCCGCACCGACCCCCTGTGGGCGTCGGGGCGGCGGCCCCGGTGGTTCCCGTACGAGTTCGACTGGACGGTCGGCTGCACGTACCGCGGCATGCCCGAGGTGCGTGCGCCGATCCGTAACGTGATGGGTGGCAACGCGGCGTTCCTGCGCGACGTCGTGTCCGAGGTGGGCGGTTTCCACAGCGGCATCGGACGCAGCGTGCAGGGGCGCAAGTCGCGCCCGCTGGGGTGCGAGGAGACGGAGTTCTGCATCCGGCTGAGCCAGCGCAAACCCGGCTCGGTCATGCTGTTCGAGCCGCGCGCCGTGATCGGGCACAAGGTGTCCAGGCAGCGCGAGCGGTTCGCGTACTTCAGGTCCAGGTGCTACGCGGAAGGGCTGTCGAAGGCCCTGGTGACCCAGGAGGTCGGCACCCAGGACGGGCTGGCCAGCGAGCGGGCGCACGCACTCAAGACGCTCCCGCTCGGCGCGCTGCGCGGAATCGGCGAGGCCGTGCGCGGCGACCTGGGCGGGCTCGGCCGGGCGGCCGCGATCGTCATCGGGCTGGCCTGGACGACCTGGGGCTACGTGGTGGGTTCCGTACGGCTTAAGGCGGCACGGTCATGATCCGCGTACCGATCCTGATGTACCACTCCGTCACCGACACCCCCAACGACGAGACCCGCCCGCACTCGGTGCGGCCGTCGGACCTGGAGGAGCAGCTCGCCTACCTGAAGGAGAGCGGCTTCACGCCGCTCACGCTGGGTGACCTGGTGGCCGCGCTCAACAAGATCGACGGCCGTACGGTGCCGGACAAGCCGGTCGTGGTGACCTTCGACGACGGCTACGCCGACTTCCACACCCATGCGCTGCCGCTGCTCGATCGCTACAACTTCCCGGCCACGGTCTTCCTGACCAGCGGCTGGGTGTCCGACGCGGGCGAGGAGGCCGCGGGCCGGCCGCTGGACGACATGCTGTCCTGGGGCCAGGCCCGCGAGGCCGCGCAGACCGGCATCGAGATCGGCGGCCACAGTCACAGCCACCCGCAGCTGGACCAGCTCCGCACCGAGGACCTGCGGCAGGAGCTGCGCAGGAACAAGGGCCTGCTGGAAGACAAGATCGGCAAGCCGGTCGCCACCATGGCCTACCCCTACGGGTACTCCAGCGCCCGGGTGCGCCGCGAAGTACGCAAGGCCGGATATTTCGCAGCTTGCGCCGTGGCCAACACGATCGCCGCGGACCGGCACGACATGCTCGCCATCCCCCGGTTGACGGTCGGCAAGGGCACGACCATCAACATGTTCAAGCGCGCCGTCGAAGGCACCGCCGTACCTCTCATCTACCTGCGCGAACGCATCCTCACCAAGGGGTACGCGGTCGTGCGGCGCACGAGGTACGGGCTGCAGCGGGTGCGCGGAAATGTCTAGCGTCTGGCGGAAGCTCCTCCACGACCTCCGCAACCCCCTTTTCCGCCAGGGCTACGCGCTCATGGGGAACACGGTCATCACCGGTGTGCTCGGCATGGGCTACTGGCTGCTGGCCGCCCACTACTACACGCCCGAGGAGTTCGGCCGCGGGCAGGCGGTGATCACGGCGATGCGGCTGTTCGCGTCGCTGACCGCACTGGGGTTCGTGGGAGCTCTGGCCCGCTATCTGCCGGTGGCGGGCCGCCGCACGCCCGAGCTGATCCTGCGCGGGTACGGCCTGGCCGCCGCCACCGGCGGGGTCGCCGCACTGGGCTTCCTGCTGACGCTGCCGATGTGGGGCGAGACGTACCAGGTGCTGGGCGGCTTCGGGCCCGGCCTGTTCTTCCTGGCGTCCGTGGTCGTGTGGGCCGTCTTCACGCTGCAGGACGTGGTGCTGACCGGGCTGCGCAGGGCCCCGTTCGTGCCGTTCAACAACCTCGTCTTCGGCCTGGTCAAGATGGGGCTGCTGGTCGCGCTGGCGGGCGCGCTGCCCGAGGGCGGGATCTTCGTCTCCTGGGTGATCCCGACCGCGCTGGCGCTGATCCCGGTCAACTGGCTGATCTTCTTCGTGGTCGTGCCCCGGCACGTCAAGCAGGCCGCTCCCGTCCAGGAGCCGCCCCGCCTGCGTGAAATTGGAAGGTTCCTAGCAGGGGACTTCCCCGGGACGCTGTCGATCCTGGCGATCGTCTACCTCGTGCCCGTGGTGATCGCCACGCAGGTGGGCGAGGCCACGTTCGGGCGCTTCTCGATGGCGCACACGCTGGCCAGCATGATCGAGCTGCTGGCCATGAACATGGCCGTGTCGCTGACCGTCGAGGGCTCCTTCGACCCCGCCCAGCTGGCCGCGAACTGCCGGCGGGCCCTGCGACGGGCCTTCGTGATCGTCACACCCATCATCACCGTGGCGATTCTCGGCGCGCCGCTGATCCTCACGATCTTCGGGTCGGAGTTCGCCGAGGAGGGCACGCTGCTGCTGCGGCTGATGGCGCTTGCCGTGCTGCCGCGGGTGCTGATCGAGGTGTACCTGAGCGCGCTGCGGGCCCAGAGCAGGGCGCGGGCGCTGGCGACCGTCCAGATCGGCCTCGCCGTGCTCGTGCTGGTGTCCACCCTGGCGCTGTTCCCGTTCGCCCATGTGAACGCGGTGGGGTACGGACTGCTCTTCAGCGAGCTGCTCGTGGCACTCCTGATCTTCGGTAATCTACGTAAAATTCTCAAGTTCGGCGATGCAGCGAAGGCGACTGTCACCCAGGGGTCGTCCGGGGCTTCATGATGGTCAACGTGAGGCAACGGGACGGCGATGGCATGACAACGGGGATCACCGGCTCCTCGGACGTGCGTGGGGACAAGGAGGAGTCAGACGTGCCCTTCGATCCGGAGGCTACCGGGGTCATCCCGAAGCTGACGTTCGACAAGGAGCCCTCCGCACCGGAGGGATCCGAGGGCCCGGACTCCCCGGCCGATCCGGACGAGGCGGCCGCCGACCAGACCACGACGTTCCGGATCCCGGGCCCTCTCCACATCGGCCACCCGCCGACCGCCGCCGAGGACTCCGATCCCGGGGCCGCCGGGACGGTCTCCATGCCCGTCCAGAGTCCCGACGACGCCTCCTCCCCGGAGGCCGACGGCACCTCCTCCCCGGACGCTGACGGCGCCGCCGAGCGGGCTGACGGCGCGCCCGAGTCGCCCGGAAAGCCCGGCCCGAGCACGTCGCCCGGGAAGGCGAAGACCGCATCCGGCAAGGCCGGGTCTCCGGCATCCGGCAAGACCGGCACCCCCACGGCTGCAGCGCCCAAGAAGGCGAGCGCCCCGGCGACCGCCACGCCTGCCGAGGCGGGCACGCCGGAGGGTGCGGCGGCGAAGGCGGGAGCCGCGGACGCGCCGCCGAAGACCGACGACACCGCGACGGGGAAGACGGGCCAGGCGCCGCCGCCCGCGAAGACGGGCGACACCCCGACGGGCAAGGAGCAGCCGTCCGCGAAGACGGGTCAACCGCAGTCGCCGACGACCCCTGACACGACCCCGACCAACCCCGGCCTGCGCACCCAGCCGACGAGCGGACCCCAGCCTGCCGGCGGACCCCAGCCGACCAATGGGCCGCAGCCCGCCGGTGGCGGTCAGGCGCGTAACACGTCGCCATCCTCCGGTGGTGCCAAGGCGCCCAGTGGCCCTCAACCGGCGACCGGCGCCAAGTCCACCGGCAGCCCTCAACCCACCAGCGGGCCGCAGCAGGTCGCCGGGGGCAAGTCCACCGGCGGGCCGCAGCCCGTTGCCGCGCAGGGCAATGTGGGGGCGAAGGAGAACGCGGGCGAATCCAAGGGTGCGTCGCCTGCCGAGGCGCCCGCCAAGGAGACGACCAAGCGGCCGGCGACGGGAACGCCCTCCGCCGGGGGTAAGGCCGCCGATGCGTCGGCCGCCGCCGGGACGCTGCCCAGGAACGTCATGCCCACCGGAGCACCGCCCACGGGCGCATCGACCACCGGAGCACCGACCACCGGAGCACCGACCACCGGCGGGCCGGCCGCCGGCGGGCCGTCGGCGTTGGTGCAGCCCGTCGGAGCGCCTTCCAAGGCCCCCAGCGGGCCCGGAGGGCCGTCGGCCCTCCCCCAGCAGTCCCCACCGCGGCAAGCGGCGGCAGAGGCGGCCTCAAGGCCGCGCACCGCCGGCGGCCGGATCGGGGCGCTGATCGCCAGCGCGCCCAAGTGGCTGCCCGTGCTGCTGGTCCTCGAGGGCCTGATCATGTACGTCCTCGCCCTCAAGGTCCCCCCGGGCCCCCTGCGCGGCGTGGATCCCAACGACATCGACGGCCTGGGCCTGATCTCGGCCCTCCCGGCCACGGCGTTCATCGCGATCCTGATCATGATCGTGTCGTTCTTCGTCACGGTCGCCCAGAGCACGGACCGCAAGTTCCTGCTCCTGTTCCAGATCGCAGCCATCACGTTCGCCCTGCACGGCGCGGGCGCCCTCGTGGCCGAGGAGCCGCGTTTCCCCACGGCGTACATCCATGCCGGTTTCGTCGACTTCATCAGCAGAACCGGCGAGACCGCCATCAGCATCGACGCCCGCATGGGCTGGCCGGGCTTCTTCGCGTTGTTCGCGTTCGTGACGAAGGCCGCCGGCATCACCGACATGACGCCGATCCTGCAGTGGACGCCGCTCCTGTCGAACCTGCTCTACCTGCTCCCGTTCGTGCTGATCCTGCGCCAGGTCGTGGCCACCACGCGGGCGCGGTGGTTCGCGGCGCTGCTGTTCGTGCTGGTGCAGTGGATCGGCCAGGACTACTTCTCGCCGCAGGGCTTCACGTTCGCGCTCTATCTGGCGTGGGTGGCGATCCTGCTGCGCTGGTTCGGCCGGGTGGAGCCGCGGACCAAGCCGATCCCGCCGAAGGGCCTGCGCAGGCTGCTCGGCAGGCTCGACGCGATGACGCCGGGCGAACTGGCCAACACCGGCACGTACCGCGCCGACAAGCTGCTCATGCTCATGATGCTGCTGGCGCTGTTCTTCGCGGCGGTGGCCTCCCACCAGATCACGCCGTTCATGATGCTCGGCGTCGTGACCGCGTTCCTGATCTTCAAGCGGACCTCCCTGACGTGGGCGCTGCCGTTCTTCCTCGGGCTGGTCGTGCTGGCCTGGATCAGCTACATGACGGTCGGGTTCTGGGCGAGCCAGATCGACGCGATCTTCGGCGGCCTGGGCAACATCCTGCAGAACCTCCGCAGCAACACCGGCGACCGGATCGAGGGCAGCGACCCGGCGCACGCGATGGTGCTCCAGGCACGGCTCGGCATCCTCGTGGTGATCCTCGGCCTGGCCGCGGCCGGTCTGTTCCGGCGGCTGCGGCGCGGCGTGTTCGACCGGTCGGCGCTGATCCTGCTGTGCGTGCCGGTGCTGGCGCTGGGCCTGCAGAGCTACGGCGGCGAGATCGGGCTGCGGATCTACATGTTCGCGCTGCCCGGCGCCTGTCTGCTGGCCGCGTACGCGTTCTTCCCGAACCTGCCTGCCGACAGCGCGGACGTGCGCGAGGAGACCGTGCCGCTGCGCAAGCGGAACGTGCGCTTCAACCCGCAGCTCACCCGGAAGATCTCGGTGGTGCTCGCCGCCTGCTTCGCGGTGCTGTTCGCGTTCGCGTTCTTCCTGGCGAGGTACGGCAACGAGAAGTTCGAGCGGGTCACCGCCGGCGAGGTGGCGGCCATGCACTACGTCTACGACCACGACAAGCCCAGCGCCAGGGTGATCTACCTGGTGCCGAAGGAGGGCCCCGAGGTCACGCCCACCATGCCGTGGGGCGAGCGGGACGTCGAGATCGTCAGCTTCAACCAGCAGGCCCTCGTCCACAAGGATCCGACGAAGATCGCGGACGCGGTCAAGAAGCTGAAGGAGTCGGCCCGGAACTCGTACCTCATGGTGAGCCGCGGCCAGGTCAGCTACCTGCAGCTCAACGAGGGCTTCCCGGCCGACTGGGGCGAGAGGTTCCGTGCGGCGCTGGACGCCTCACCCGACCTGAAGCGGGTCTACTCGAACAAGGACGCGGCGCTCTACACCTGGAAGAAATTCGTCCGCGGCACGGAGATCCCCGAGCCGAACCAGTATCAGGGGCGCGGCGACCCCACTTCGCCCTGGACGCCGGTGGGCGTCGGCGCGCTGGGTGTGACATGGGTCGCTCTCTTCGGGTACGAAATCATCCGGTTGAACGGCCCGAACCGGGCGCGGAAGGCCCGCAGGCGCCTCCTCTACCTGGCGGTTCCGGCCTTCGTGGTGGCCATCGCGGTGATCGTCGAGCGGTTCGTCTACATCGCACAAAATAACTGAATCCACAGGAAACACTCAGGATGTGCGGAATGATGTCACTCGATGAGGGCACAGAGGACACTCCCCGCAACTATTGACCTACGGCCTCCCGCCGCGGGGGCGCGGATCGCTTCTGTCGACTCCTTAAGAGGCTTCGCGCTCCTGGGCATCCTCGTGGTGAACATCGCCTTCCTGGCCTCCGGCTACCGGATGGCCGGGATGGCGGAGCCCGCGTTCGACTCGTCGCTGGACTGGGGCGTGCGGTGGGCGGTGACGCTGTTCCTGGAGAACAAGTTCTACCTGCTGTTCTCCTTCCTGTTCGGCTACAGCTTCACGCTCCAGCTCGACTCGGCCGTCCGGCAGCGCCGGCCCTTCGTCCCGATGTTCCTGCGGCGGCTGAGCGGGTTGTTCCTGCTCGGGCTGGCGCACGCCGTGCTGCTGTTCCCCGGCGACATCCTGACCACCTACGCGGCCGTGGGCCTGGCCCTGCTGGTGCTGCGCCGGATCAAGCCGAGGACCGCGGTGCTGCTGGCGGCCGGGCTGACCGCGCTGCTGGCCCTCGGCTTCGTGCTGCTGGCCGTCCTGGCCATGACCGGCCTCGACTTGTCGGGCACGGTCTCGGACACGACGGCCGAGGCCGCCAAGTCCGACGCGGCCCTGGGCGGGTCCGCCTGGCAGATCATCTCCGAGCACGTGCGGAAACTCTCCCTGATCATCGTGTTCCGCGTCCTTTTCCAGGGTCCCGCCGTCCTGGCCGCCTGCCTGATCGGCCTGGCCGTCGGCAAGCTGGCCGCCTTCAACGACCTGTCCGCCCACACGGCGACGCTGCGCAGGCTGCAGTGGATCGGCTTCACGGCCGGGCTGGCGGGCTCGTTCTTCTACACGCTGTCGGCCTGGAACGGAACCGTCCACAAGTTCTGGGGCGAGGCGGTGGACCTGGTGACGGCGCCGCTGCTGGCCGCCGCGTACGCGGCCACGTTCCTGCGCCTGCTCCCCCACATGCCGCGCATCGGCCGGGCCCTCGCGGCGCCCGGCCGGATGGCGCTGTCCAACTATCTGGCGCAGTCGCTGATCTGCGCCCTGATCTTCACGGGGTACGGGTTGGCGCTCGTCGACCGGGTGAGCCCGCCCGTCGAGGTGCTGATCGCCCTCGGCATCTTCGCCGCCCAGGTCCTCTACAGCCATTGGTGGCTCAAGAGGCACCGGTACGGGCCGGTGGAGTGGCTGCTGCGTTACCTCACGTACTGGCGCAAACCGGGCTCTGCCCGCCGCGCCGGCTCATCAGCGTGATCAAGCACACAGACCGCGCGATATTCAGGTGATCTGTCCGACGGGGTCCGGAACAATGGATCGGCATGCGTCACTGGCCTCTCTTCAACCTGCGTCTGACCACTCCCCGTCTCGAACTGCGCCTGCCGTCCCTGGACGACCTCGACGAGCTCGCCGACCGGGCCGTGGAAGGGGTGCACGATCCGGAGAGGATGCCGTTCAGCGTGCCCTGGACCGACGTCCCCGCCGCTGAACTGCCGGGCGCCCTCATCCGCTACCAGCTCGGCGTCATGGCGCGGTGGCGGACCGACCAGTGGTGCTGCAACTTCGCGGTCGTCCACGAGGGCCGCGTGATCGGCACCCAGGACGTGTCGGCCTCCGACTTCGCCGTCACCCGAGAGGTGCAGACGGGCTCGTGGCTGGGCCGCGCCCACCAGGGCGCCGGGCTGGGCACGGAAATGCGCGCTGCCGTACTTCACCTCGCCTTCACCGGGCTGGGCGCCCAGACGGCGGTCTCAGGCGCGTTCCTGGACAACCCAGCGTCGCTGGGGGTCTCCCGCAAGCTCGGCTACCGGCCCGACGGCCTGTCCGTCCATCAGGTACGGGGGCGGCGCGCGATCCAGCAACGCCTGCGCCTCGACCGCGACGACTTCACCAGCCCGGTCCCGGTGAAGATCGATGGCCTGGAGAGCTGCCTGCCCCATTTCGGCCTGGGCGACATCGTGCGGTGAGCACCGGGTGGCCGTCTGCCCGTGCACGTGCCGCGGCAGGCGGCCACAGCGCCACCTGCGGACGGCCGAGCTCGGCGCCTGAAAGACCGGCGCCTCCCGCGGCGCGGCTATTGCCGGCGGGACAGCCAGAGGCCGATGGCGGTGACGCGCGAGTCCACCCCGAGCTTGGCGTAGATGCGATTGACGTGGTTCTTGACGGTCTTCTCGCTGAGGAACAGCCGTTGCGCGATCTGGCCGTTGGACTGGCCCGTGGCGATGAGGTCCATGACCTCGGCCTCACGCTTGCTCAAGGACGTGAACACGCTATCGAACGCTGCGTCGTCGACTCTCATCCGGCCTCCGGGGGCGCGAAGACGGTCAGATCGCCGAGGGCCCCCGTGCTTCCGGCGTTAGCGGTATTAGACAGCGAGCATAACTCGCAATGCCGCCATTTGGGGCGATTGTCGGGAGAAAACGGCAACGGCCGGTCCAGAAGGACCGGCCGTTGCCGACTTGGGGTGAGTGAAGGGACTTGAACCCTCGACATCCAGGACCACAACCTGGCGCTCTGCCAACTGAGCTACACCCACCACGGCCGCCCACTGCGTGGCGGCACAGGAAAAGTGTAGCGGGGTTCGGGAGTCTTTACGCCACTCCTTATCCGCTGACGCGCTCTGCGAGAGATCTCGCGGTCAGCGTGTCGGGCCCCGGCTGCTCCACGAAGATCGCCGCGCGGTAGTAACGCAGCTCCCTGATGCTCTCCGTGATGTCGGCCAGCGCCCGGTGCCCGCCCTGCTTCTCGGGTGCCGCGAAGTAGACCCGTGGATACCACCGGCGCACCAGCTCCTTGATCGACGACACGTCGATCATCCGGTAGTGGAGATAGGCGTCCACCCCGGGCATGTCCCTGGCGATGAACGTGCGGTCGGTGCCGATCGAGTTGCCGCACAGCGGCGCCTTCTTCGGCTCGGGCACATGGCGGCGGATGTAGTCGAGCACGAGCGACTCCGCCTCCGACAACGTCACCCCGCTGCCCAGCTCGGGCAGCAGCCCAGAGGCGGTGTGCATCTCACGCACCACCTCCGACATCTGCTCCAGCGACTCCG
The DNA here is from genome assembly GCF_008065375.1 of Nonomuraea sp. SYSU D8015. Lineage (GTDB taxonomy): Bacteria > Actinomycetota > Actinomycetes > Streptosporangiales > Streptosporangiaceae > Nonomuraea. The sequence continues at coordinate 472,150 of NZ_VJYI01000006.1, read as the reverse complement.
ACGGCGGCTTGATCACCACGTCGACGCCCTCGTCGACCTGGTTGAGCTCGCTGTCGGTGATGACGCACGCCACCTCCACCAACGCGTCACGCCCGAGGTCGAGTCCGGTCATCTCGCAGTCGATCCAGACCAGCAAGTCACTCATACGATCTCCTCGCCCAGCGGCTCGGAGCAATCCGCCCGCTTGTTACCCCACCAGCCTAGTGCCACTGGTTACGCGGGCTTCAGCGAGCTGAGAACCTTGCCGACCACGTCAGTGCCCAGATTGTCGGGAACCGAGGTGTAGAGGATGGTCGGGCGCTCACCGGAGCCGCGATCCATGAGCACGATCGCGCCGTTCTCCTTCTTCCACTTGTAGCCCTTCTGCTCCGACACCTTGGTGAAGTCGAGCTCGAACTGCAAGACCCATCCGTCCCGGTCGCCGATCTTCATGGCCTTGTCTGCGACGATCTTGCTCTCGTGCGGCAGCGAGTAGTAGCGCGCGGAGAAGTCCACGAAGACGGCCTTGGCCGTGTCACCCATGCTCGCGACGTCGGAGTAGGGGTAGAGCTCGTTGAGCACCCCGCTGTAGACGTTGCCCATCCAGTCGGATTCGCCGTCGAAGGACTCCTGCGAGACGGCGTCCACGCCGGCCGTCCACAGCTGCAGGGTGGGAGGCGGGGTCGGAGGGTTGACGGCCTGCGGGACCTTCCAGCCCTCGGGCACCGCGAACGAGATGCCGGCCTGCGGGTCGGTGATGCGGCCGCCGGCAGGTTGGGGCAGTTGCCCGGCCCCCTGGCTGGGCGGCCGGCCGGACGGCGGCTCGCTCGACGGCGGCTCGTTGGACGGCGGCTGGGGCTCGAAGGTGTCGGACGGTGAGGGGAGCGCGGCCTCGTTGCTCCTGTTGACGTAGAAGATCCCGGCCACCGCGATCAGCACGACCACCACCAGTGCCGCCAGCCCGCCGAACACCCACGGCAGCGGGTTGCTCTGTTTGGGCGGCGGGCCGTAGCCGGGGCCCGGCAGCTGCGGGCCGCTCCACTGCTGGGAGGGAGGCGTGGGCTGGCCGTAGGCGGACTGACCGTAGGTGGGCCGGCCGTACTGAAGCGTGGGGTTCGCCGGCGTGGCCGTCCAGTCGGGTCGTGTCTGCTGTTGCGGCCCGGAGGCCGGCTGCTGCTGGGGCTGCGCCTGCCCGTGCTCCTGCGCGTGCGTGGCGTCGGTCCACTGGTTGCCGTCCCACCAGCGGAGCTGGGGCTCGCCGTACGGGTCCGGATACCAGCCCGCGGGGGTCTGCGTGGTCATGTTCGCCAGATTAGTAAGAACCGCTTTGATATGCATTGCTGGGCGGGCATCAACACTTGTACGTGAAGCTGGCCTTGTCCGTGCGCACCGGTCCCGGTGTCAGGATCCGCAGCGTGGCGGTGGCTTTGACGTTGCTCTTGCCCTGCAGCGACCACCTCAGCGGCACCGTGTAGGACGTCTTGTCGGACGTCGTGCGGAGGGTTCCCCTGACGACGTCCTCGTCGAGGTTCTTGCGCCACTCGAAGGTGATCTCGCCGGGCGCCCCGTTCGTGACGACCGTACCGGTGATCAGGACCTTGCTGTTGCAGCCCTGGGTCTTCTTCGGCGCCACCACGTCGATCGACTTGACCGCCAGTTCGGGCTCGCCGCTCAGCTTGAACCAGGCCAGGATCGCCCCCGCCATGACCGCGGCGAAGACCGCGGTGGCGAAGATCGTCCGCCACCGCCGGGCGCGCGCCGCCCTCGGCCGCTTGCCGCCCGGGCGGTGCATGGTGGCGGCTCCGTCCCGCCCGGCCCGCCAGATCCGCTCGGCCGTCGTCTCCGGTCGCTGCACCTGCGTGCCGACCCCCGGCCCGAACTGCACGGGACCCGCCGAGCGGCCGGGGACGTGCAGCAGCGTGACGATGTCGCCCTCGTCCCTCGGCATGACCGGCGTGGGGGCGTGCACCCGTGGCTGCGCGAACGCCGACCTGCCGCGCGCCGCCCTGGCCAGCCCCTCCCTGCCGATCGCGCCGCCGGGCAGCGTCGTCTGCTCGGCGACCAGCAGATCCCGCGCGGCCCCCAGACCCAGCGTGCCCGCCGTTGCCGCGGCGCGTTCGAAGAGCTGGGCCGCCTGCGTCGAGCCCGGAGTCAAGGAGGCCGCCAGCCCGCGCGCCAGCGCCGCCCAGCCGGCCGCGTCCCGGTCGGGCAATGAGACCAGGCCTCGGATGGCGTCGGACAGGCCGCGTTCCGACAGCAGCGCGGCGCCCTCGGCGGTGATCACCACGGTGCCCGGGTGCACGGAGCCGTGCGTGACCCCGGCGGCGTGCAGCGCCATCAGGGTCTGGGCGGTCTCGACCAGCGCGGAGGCCGCGCCGGACGGGTCGACGGGCCCGCTGGTGAGGAGGTCGGCCAGGGTCGGGCTGACCGCCTGGCCGGTGAGCAGCCACACCTGGTCGCCGACCGCCACCACGTCCGCGACCGGGATCAGCCCGGTCAGGCCGCCCAGCACGAGCCGCTGGTCGGTCATGACCGCGTTGACCACGCGGTCACGCACGCCGGGCAGGCCGATGATCCGCGGATCGAACAGCAGCGCCCCGGCCCGGCGGCCGTCGGGCGAGATCGCGTCGATCCAATTGCCGAGCTCGGTCATCCAGGTGTGCTCGGTGAGCCGGAATCCGGCGATATCGTTCGCAGCGTTGTCCATCGCCGTCCCCCCGGCGCGCGTCTAGCGCTTCCTTCTGTGGCGTCCCGCCATCCGGCGTCCCACCGCAAGTGTGACCGGAACCGCGCCGGACGTCATCAGGCCGAACGCGACCAGCGCGGCCTGGGCCCCGCCGACGGTGAGCCGGGGCACCTCGCTGGGGACCTCGTCGTCAGGCGTCTCCGTCGGGGGCGTGGACGAAGGCGTGGTGGGAACCTGGGAGGGCCGGCTCGTGGGAGAGCCGGCGGTCGGCGTCGGGGTGGGTGAGGACGGCGGCCGGGTGCCGTCCGGGAGATCGCCGCTCATCTGGGGCTGGGGCGTCTCGGTCGGGGTGGGGGTCGGCTTCCTGGTCTTGCGAGGGGTCTTGACCGGGGTGGGCGTCGGCTTGGGCTTGGTCGTGACCGTCTTCGTGGGCTTGGCGGTCGTCGGGACGACGGCCGGCGGCGGCGCGTGGCTCGTCGAAGCGGTCGGCGTCGGCTCCGGCTCCGGCGTGGTCCCCTCGGGGGTGGGCGACGGCTCCTCCGTCTCCGGCGGCTCCTCCGTGACGGCCGCCTCCACGGTCGGCGTGACCCGGGTCGTCTGCGCCTGGAGCACGGGCTCGTCCGAGGACGAGGTGGAGATGATCACGACGGCGGCGACCAGCACGCCGACGGCGACCGCGCCGAGGGCGATCTTCGTGGAGAGCTTGCTCATGACGCGGACCGGCGCGTCGAACCGCGTCTCGGCGAGCGACGTGTGCGTTTCCGCGGGGTCCTGGAGCGGGCTCGGGAACAGCAGGACCAGCAGGCCCGCGAGGGCGGCGAGGCGCCGGCGGCCGCGCTCCTCCCAGTCGGGGCCGTACCCCTCGGCCGCGACGGCCTCCAGTTCGGTCAGGAACGCCTCCGCCGACGGCGGCCGCTCGGCGGGGTCCTTGGCCAGGCCGCGCTCGACCAGGCCGTGCAGGGGCGGGGGCACCGACTCGACCGGGATCGGCGCGATCTGGTGCTGGCGGGCCAGCGCGGCCAGGTTGGTCGCCTGGTAGGGGCGGGTGCCGGTGAGGCACTCGAAGAACACCACGGTGGCGGCGTACACGTCGGTGGCGGGCCCGGCGGGCGTGCCCGACCACTGCTCGGGCGCCATGTACGGCGGGGTGCCCGCGGCGTCGGCCTCCTCGCCCGCCCGGACCGCGATGCCGAAGTCCACGAGCTTGCTGGTGCCGTCGCCCTGGACCATGACGTTCTCGGGCTTGAAGTCGCGGTGCACGACGCCGATGGCGTGCGCGGAGGCCAGACCCTGGAGCGAGCCCTTGAGCACGGCCAGCGCGGCCTCAGGCCCGGTCGGGCCCTCGGATCTGAGGATCTCGCGCAGCGAGACGCCGTTGATCAGCTCCATGATGATCGCCGCGCCCTGGCCGGACTCGACGTAGTCGATCAGGCGGGCGTGGTACGCGCTCTGCAACGTTCCCAGCAGCCGGGCCTCGTGCCGGAAGCGGGCGACGAAGCCCATGTCGGACCTCAGTTCGTCACTGAGGTATTTGATGGCCACCTCGACGCCGTCGTGGTCGCGCGTGGCCAGCACGACGCGACCGGCGGCTCCCGAGCCGAGCTCGCGGACCTCGGTGTAGCCCGGGACCCCCCACTGCCCGTCACCGTACATACGGTCTCCTCTGGAGTTGTCTGGGCCCCCACCCGCATCAAACGGTCCGTAGCTTAACCAGAGAGAACCGCAGTCCCGCTACCGATATCCCAATAAGTCTGAATTGCGAAGTTAGTCGATCTTGTTGGGCTCTTCCGAAATTTCGGGTTCGGGGGACTTCGGCGGCTCTTCCTCGGACGGGCACTCGGCGGTCGTCCCACTGGCCGTGTCGCCGCCGCCGGCCGCCGCCGGGTCGGTGGAGGCCGTCACCGACCACCTCGTGCCGCACGGGAGCCGCTTGACGGGGAGGGTGAAGGTCCTGACGTAAGACGTCGCGCCGGACAGCGCCTCCGACCGCGTGTCGCCGACCTCGCCGGCCGAGAACGCGACATTGAGCCGTACCGGCTGGGTGGTCGACGTGAGCACCCGCACGGTCGCCGTGAGCCCGTCGCCCGCGCTCGCCCGGACGATGGACACCTGGCGCACCTGCGGCGGGCAGGGGACCGAGGCCCGCGCGGTGGCCGTCCTGCCGCCCGCGGTCACCTTCACCGACAGCGTCGAGCCGCAGGGGCGGGACCTGAAGGCGTGGGTGAGCGTGCGCGTGTAGGAGGTCCGGCCGGACAGCGTGGCCGTGCGGGTGCCGACCGGGTCGCCGTTCACCGCGAACTGGGCCTCGACCGGGATCTCGGCGGTGCCGCTGGCCGTCACCCCGATCCGGGCGTGCGCGGCGCGGGCCGGCGCGGCCGGCACGTCGAGGGCGACGCGCAGACCGGTCACCCGAGTCGGGCAGGGCGGCACGGACACCGAGGCCGTCCTGGGGCCGCCGGGCGCCGCCGGGGAAGTGGTGAGGGTCAGCGTGACCGTCTTGCCGCACGGTCGCTCCCCCATGGACCAAGTGAGGGTGCGGGTGTAGGCGGTGGAGCCGAGGAGGCGGACGCGCTCGGTGCGGCCGTCCGTGCCGGAGGCCGTCCACGCCGCGGTGGCGGTGACGGGGGCGGTGCCGTCGGCGCGCACGGCGATCGTCGCGCGGGCCACCCCGTCCTCGTTCACCGTGAGATCGCCCACACTCGCCCCGAGCACGGACGTGATCGGCGACGGAGTGGTCACCGTGGGCGTCGGGGTGGGGGTCGGCGTGGGGATCGGAGTGGGGGTCGGACTCGGAGTCCGCGTCCGGATCCGGGTCGGAGTGGGGGTCGGGGTGCGCGTCCGGGTCCGGGTCGGAGTGGCCGACGGCGCCGGGGTCCGGGTGGGTGTGGCCGACGGCGTCGTGGCGGGGTCGGTGGCGGTCGGCGGCACCGCGAGCGAGGCGGTGGGGCTCTCCTCGGGCAGGACGGCCTCAGGCGTGCTCGGCGGGTCCGTCTCCGGCGCGCCCTCAGGGCTGCTCTCCGGGCTGCTCTCGGGCGTCGCCTCCGGAGTCGTCGGCGTGACCGAGGCGAGCTCCGGGGTGACCTGCGACGGCGGCACGGCCGCCGCCGCGCCGATCGGCCCCGCGGGCGGCCGCTCCCTGTTGGCCAGCACGACCACCGCCGCCACGGCCACCGCCGCCGCCAGTCCGCCGCCCATCGCCACGCGGGCGGCGTTCGAGCGCAGCCCGCGGAACACCGTCCTGGCGAACGACGTGGACACCTCGGGCGTGGCCGCGGGCGGCGTGGGCAGCAGCAGGGCGAGCAGGGCCACCAGCGCGGCCAGCCGCCGCCTGCCCCGCTCCTCCCAGTCCTCCCCGTACGCCGCCCTGGCCGTGGCCTCCAACTCGGCCACGAACGCGTGCGCGCTCTCCGGCCGCCGCGCCGGGTCCTTGGCCAGCCCTCTGCTGATCAGTCCGCGCACCGGCTCGGGCGCGTCATGGAGCGGCACGGGGGCGTACATGTGCTGGTAGCCGAGCACGCTCGGCTCGGTCGAGCGGTACGGCCGGTGCCCGGTCAGGCACTCGAAGAAGACCGCGGTGGCGGCGTACACGTCGGTGGCCGGCGAGGCGGGGCGCCCCTCCCACAGCTCGGGCGCCATGTACGGAGGCGTGCCCTCGGGGTGCCCGGCCGACCCCTGCCGCACGGCGATGCCGAAATCGACGAGCTTGCTGACCCCGTCCTCCCTGACGAGCACGTTCTCGGGCTTGTAGTCCCGGTGGACGACTCCGAACGCGTGCGCCCTCGCCAGGCCCAGCAGCGAGCCCTTCAGCACTACCAGCGCCGCCTCAGGCTCGGTCGTGCCGTTCTCGCGCATCAGGGCGCGCAGCGAGACGCCGTTGACCAGCTCCATCACGATGCAGGCGCCGCCGGCGTCCTGGATGTACTCCCACATCGTGGCGATGTGGGGGTCGCGCAGCGTGGTCAGCAGCCGCGCCTCCGCCTGGAACCTGGCCACGGCCGCGTCATCGCGGAGCAACTCCGCCGAGAGATACTTGATCGCGACCTTGACGCCGGTCTCGTTGTGCACGGCCAGGACCACCCGCCCGCCGGCGCCCGCGCCGAGCTGCTTGATCTCGGTGTACCCGGGAGCGCTCCACTCCATATGCCTCTCCCATCAGGAGTCGGCCCACCTGATGAGACGTGCGATCAAGGAGTCGGGTTTGCCAGGTGGTACCTGATTCATGGAACTACTCCCGACGGAGGATGTGAACAGGCGGTTCGATACCTTCTGGGAGCGACGGATCCGGCTGCGGTTCGCCCCACGCGGTGACCAGCGGCAGCACCCCGGCCCATACGGGAAGGGCGTAGTCCTCCTCGTCGTCGATGGGCGCCCCGCGCCGGATCTTTACCGACGCCTCCTCCAGCGACAGCGCCAGCACGGCCGTGGCCGCCAGCTCCTTGCGCGTCGGCGGCCTGACGTAGTCCCACTGGCCGGGCGCGAGCTGCTCCGTCACGGCCCGCAGCCCCGTCAGCCGCTCGTCCTCGTCCGTCACGAGCCTGGCCCGGCCGTAGACGATCGCCGAGCGGTAGTTGACGGAGTGGTGGAAGACCGAGCGGGCCAGCACGATGCCGTCCAGGTGCGTGACCGTGACGCAGACCTCGCCGCCGTCGGCCGCGCGCAGCGACCTCGCGCCCGTGGAGCCGTGCACGTAGAGGGTGTCGCCGACGCGGCCGTAGCCGGTGGGCACCACCATCGGGTGGCCGTTCACGACGACGCCCAGGTGGCAGATCAGGCCGGTGTCGAGCACTTCGTACAGGTCGTTCCGGTCGGTGCTGCCGCGTTCCTTCGAGCGGCCGAGCATGGTGCGGGGTGTGGTGGAGAGCGGCATGATTCGACCGTAGCCGCGAAGTGGACCTATCCTATAGGGCCACTATTGCCCTCTTCTCAGGGACCACTTTCGTGCGCACCTCTGTTGACCTGCCGGTTTCCCTGTCACGTGAGTCGGCCGACCCGCTCAGCGCGCAGCTCGCCGACTGGCTGCGCCGCGCCATGCTGGACGGCACGCTGACGCCCGGCGAGCGGCTGCCGTCCACCCGGGCCCTGGCCGCCCAGCTGGAAGTGAGCCGGACCGTCGTCACGGAGGCGTACCAGCAGCTGTACGCCGAGGGATGGCTGGACGGGCGCCACGGCTCCGGGACGTTCGTGGCCGACATGGAGGCGCCTACACCGCCCCGCGAGACGCCTCCCCCGCCCCCGCCTGCCCGTCCCGAGGCCGGGATCGACCTCACGGCCGGCCAGCCCTGGGTGCGCGACTACGACCACGCGGCCTGGAAGCGGGCCTGGCGCAAGGCCGCCGACCTGCCGCCCGTCGCCTCCCCCGACCCGTACGGCCTGCCCCGGCTGAGAGAGCTGCTCGCCGACCACCTCCGCCGCGCCAGGGGCATGGCCGTCGGCCCGGAGAACATCCTGGTCACCAGGGGCACCGGCAACGGCCTCGACCTGTGCGCGCTCGCCCTGCTCGGCCCCGGCACCCGCGCCGGAGTCGAGGACCCCGGCTACCACGTGGCACGGACGGTGTTCGCGGCCCGGGGCGCCGAGATCGTGCCGTGCCCGGTGGACGAGGACGGCGTGATCGTGGACGGGCTGCCCGGCGATCTCCGCGTGCTCTACACCACCCCGGCCCACCAGTACCCGCTGGGCGGACGGCTGCCGATCCCGCGCAGGGAGCGGCTGCTGGCCTGGGCGAGGAGCACGGGCGCGACGATCGTCGAGGACGACTACGACGCCGAGTTCCGCTACGACGTCGCCCCGCTTCCCGCCCTCTACGGCCTCGACCCGTCGCGGGTGGTGCTGCTGGGCACGCTCTCCAAGACCCTCTCGCCCGACGTCGGCGTCGGCTGGCTGGTCGGCGACCCCGCGCTGGTCGCCGAGATCGCCGGCCTGCGCCGCACCGTGGCCGACCGCACCAGCGGCCCCGTGCAGCAGGCCGTGGCGACCCTGCTGGAGCGCGGCGACCTGGACCGGCACCTGCGCAGGATGCGCCTGGAGTACTCCCGCCGCCGCGCCGCCGTCGTGGAGCTCCTCGGGCCCGTCTGCCGGCTGCGCGGCGACACGGCCGGCCTGCACCTCCTGGCGGAGCTGCCGGAGGCCGTGGTGCCCGCCGTGATCGAGCGCGCCAGGGAACGCGGCGTCCTGCTCGACTCCACCGGCCGCCACCACCACGGCCGCGAGCGGCTGCACGGCCTGGTCATCGGGTACGGCTCCGCGTCGCTCGCGGACGTCCGGCGCGGCTGCCGGATCCTGGCCGAGCTGATCGCATCTGAGTACCAGGCCCCGCGTCCCTCTGAGTAGCGGTCCCCTCGTGCCGTGACTGCCCGGGGAGCACGCTGGGGGCATGAAATGGTGGTTGCTGCTCGTCTCGCTGATCGTCACCCTGATCACCGTCTGGCTCGTCCTCTACGCGGGCGTGCCGCTGGCCACGCTCATCTCGCTGGGCTTCGGGGCGATCTGCCTGCTCTGGCTGGTCGTCGTCCTGACCGTGCCGTGGAACCTGTGCTTCGCCGCCCGCCACGTGGTGCACGAGATCCAGGTCTCCCGGGAGGCGGGCATCGAGGTGGCGCGGCACCGCGAGGACGAGGCCAGGCACATCGCGCGCCGCATGCTCGTCCTCGCGATCTCCGGCCACGTCGTGTCGGCAGCCGTGATCGCGATGATCACGTACTTCTCCGGTGCGCAGATCGGTTACTACTTCTCCGGCTTCTACCTGCTCGCGACCGGCTTCCGCCCGATCGGGGCGTACACCTCGCACCTGCGCGAGCGGGTCAGGACGCTCGGCGGGGAGATCCGCTATCCGCGCGCCGACGTGGTCTCCCTGCATGAGCAGGTCAAGGCGCTGGAGACGGCGGTCCACGAACTCCAGGACGGGCTGAAGCAGACCGGCCAGAACCTGGCCGTCGCCCGCCATGAGCTCGAGCAGGCCGACCACGACCTGAACCGCAGGATCACCCTCATGACGCGGCGCTTCGACGAGACCGTGGACGGGCTCGGCGACCACCAGGAGATCATCACAGGGCTGAAGGCGTTCCTCCGGATGATCCGCACGGACGCTCCGTAGGGGGCTCCAGGTCGCGCAGGACCGGGAAGGAGCGGTGAACGTAGCTCGGGTCCACAGGGAGCACGTGACGGGCCCACCAGCGCGCCGGAGCGGGGTCGGGGGACGCCTCGGTGAAGTCGGGGGCATAGTCGTCGTACGGCGGGTCGTACAGATAGCCGGTCGCCACCCCGTGCCGCTCCAGCTCGGCGATGGCCGCGTCCCGGTCGCGCACCAGCAGCGGGACCCGGAACAGCGGCTGGTCCAGGTGGTCGCGCACGGCCGGCGCGACGGTGGGGAGCCCGGCCAGCCGGGCGACGCCCGCCAGCCTGCGCCCGCGGTCGGCGGCGACCTTGGCCAGGCGCCTGGATTGGTACCAGAGGGCCGGCCGGCCGCGGCGCGCGCGGTAGTCGTGCAGGTCGGCGCGGACCCAGGGGTCGAAGGGCGGCAGCTCGGGGGCCTCCTTGAGCGCCAGCGTCAGCTGCTCGGGGTCGAGGGCGATGCGATAGCCCTCGCGCTCCTCCTGCATGCCGAGGGCTCGCATGAGCGCGAGCGCCGGGCGTACGAGGCCGAGTTTGAGCGCCGCCTGGCGGGCCATCGAGGTGGCCACGCTGATCAGGTCGGCCTTGAGCGAGCCCGGGGCGAGCAGCTCGTCTCGCGCGCGGGCCAGGGCCCGCAGGTCGGACTCGCGCTCCACGGCCAGCACGCCGCCCGAGCCCGCCGCCGGGTGCTTGGAGAGGCTGAAGACCGCCGCCTGGCCGAACGTCCCCACCGGCCGGCCGCCGATGCTCGTCTCCATGGCGTGCGCCACGTCCTCGATCAGGATCTTCCCCGCGTAGGCGGGGGCGTCGTCGGGGAGGCCGTACAGGTTGGTCGTCAGGACGGCGTCGACCGTGCTGAGATCCACGCGCGAGGCGTCGATGTTGCCGTCACGGGGGGACAGCGGCGCGATCACGGGGCGCAGACCGGCCGCGAGCACCAGGAAGAGGATCTCGTCGGCCGAGATGGGCGACATGAGCAACCGCTGCCCGGGCGTGCACCAGTGGCGTAGTGCCAGGTAGAGGCCGAGACGGTTGGACGGTAGCGGCAGGCAGTGACGGCCCGTGCGCTCTGCGATGACGTTCACCGCTGTATGACAGTACGGAACCGCCCGTAGGTTTTCAACGCCTTGTCAGCCGTCTTGAGCAGCAGCGGGTTGGCCATCACCGTGGCCCGGGTCTTGCGCACCGGCACCCGCATCATCCAGTGGAAGCCCGCCGCCGGGCTGGCCGTGGCCACCCGGCCCTCGGCCACCTCGAGCTCGCCGTTCTTGAGCTTCTCCTTGTATTCCTTGTCGCCCCGGCCCATGTCGATCACCTGGATGCCGGAGGCGGCGGCCCGCTCGGCCATCGCCAGGTGGTGGATGAGGCCCGGGGAGTATTTGGCGTAGCGGGTGTCGTAGGCGGGGAACCAGCCGGCGAGCGTCGTGCGGGTGCGCACCCCGAAGTGGCCGGCCACCGGCCGGTCGTCGACGTAGACCATGTCGAGCACGCCGGCGAAGGCGTCGGTCTGGGTCGCCAGCAGCCGCTCGACGAGCTCGACGATCCACCGGTGCGCGAACCTGTCGGTGCGCCCCGTGCGCCGGTATTGATCGGTCTTCCAGCCGAGCAGCGTGCGCAACGGGCCCACGTCGGTGATGGCGTAGTCGTGGCGCAGCGTGCCGGCGTCGCGCTGGAGCTTGCGCGACTTGGCCAGCGTGCTTTTGTACGTCTTGCCGGAGTTTTCCTTCAGCGTCGCGGTGTAGCGCTCGTAGCCGTCCCGCAGATCGATGATCGGCGACGGGTAGCGGTCGTGCCGGTCGCTCAGCAGCGGCTGCCCGGACACCAGGTGGTCGAACTCGTAGACCGCGAGCCCGCAGGCCTTGATCAGCCGGCGTGCGTCGATCTCGAGATCCTTGGCGTGGACCAGCCCTTGCGCGTCGGTCAGCCCCGCGGCGACGGGTCTGCCGATGCCCATCGGATGTCGCTCGAACGGGAAGAAACCGACGATGTCAGGGCCCTCGTAGAGGACGGCGACCTGGACGACCTCTCGGAGTTCGCCCACGGTGATCGTGAACTCCGGAGACAGGAAGGGGTTGTCGAAGGCGGGGCTCGACTCCTGCAGAGCCCGCCAACGGCTCACTTCGTTGTCTCCCAGCTCTCGGGGGAGGGCAAGACTTACGCGCATGGGCTCCCACTGACGGCATGCTCGGGTTCCAGCATGCTGGCAGACATGTATTTACCCAGGGTAAGGGATCTCGCCAATGGTCATCCACGCAGCTCCGGAACGTTACAGAACTGGCAGCTGGTTTTCAGGACCGAGTGACGTTCTAATGTTTGTCCATGACCGTACCTGGCATTGACCGGCCCCGCCTGGTCGCGTGGATGGGCCGGAACGTGCCCGACGCGGGCGAGCTCCAGTCCGTCTCCCTCATCTCCGGTGGCCGGTCGAACCTGACCTATCTGGTCGAGGCGCGCGAGCGCCGGCTGGTGCTGCGCCGCCCTCCCCTCGGCCACGTGCTGCCCACCGCGCATGACATGCGGCGCGAGTGGCGGGTCATCTCGGCCCTCGCACCGACGCCCGTGCCGGTGCCCGAGCCGGTCGCGTTCTGCGGCGACGAGGACGTGATCGGGGCGCCGTTCTACCTCATGGGGTACGTGGAAGGCGCCGCCGTGCGGACCAGGGAACAGCTCGGCGACCCGCCGCCGGAGCAGGCGCGGCGGCTGTCGGAGCGGCTGGCCGAGGTGCTGGCCGCCATCCACGCCGTGGACTACCGCGAGGTGGGGCTGGGCGACTTCGGGCGGCCCGAGGGGTACATGTCCCGGCAGCTCGACCGGTGGTGCCAGCAGTGGGAGCGGTCGAAGACGGCCGACCTGCCGGAGTACGACCGGCTCGTGGAGCGGCTGCGGGAGCGGCTGCCGGCCGAGACCGCGGGCACGCTGGTGCACGGAGACTACCGGCTGGACAACACGCTGATCCGGCCCGGCGACATGGAGATCATGGCGGTGGTGGACTGGGAGATGTCCACCCTCGGCGACCCGCTCGCGGACCTGGGGCTGACGCTGACGTACTGGCACGATCGGGGGGACGAGGAGCGGGCGACGATCCCGGTGGCGGGGGACGTGACGGTGGCGCCGGGGTTCATGAACGCCGCCGAGTTCGCCCAGCACTACACGAAGGTGTCTGGGCGTGATATTTCGGATCTTGGGTTCTATGTGGCCTTCGGTAACTTCAAGCTGGCCGTCATCGTGGAGGGTATCCACGCGCGCTTCCGGCAGGGTAAGACCGTGGGGGAGGGATTCGACCGCATCGGATCCGCCGTACCGACGTTGGTCTCCCGCGCGCACCGCATGCTCGACCAGCCCTGAACGTCGTCACCAGGATCCGCAAGGAGCGAGCGCCATGAGCACAGTTGCACTGATCACCGGAGCGGCGAGCGGCATCGGCGCCGCCACGGCGCGGCGCCTGTCGGCGGGCGGCGTCAGGTGCGTCCTCGTCGACCTCGACGCCGAGGGGGTCGAGCGGCTGGCCAAAGAGGTGGACGGCGCGTGGCTGGCGGCCGACGTCAGCGCCGAGGAGGCCTCGCTCGAGGCCGTGGCGCTGGCCGAGCGGCGCTACGGCCGGCTCGACCTGGTGCACCTCAACGCCGGGATCAAGGGGGACGTCGACGTCACCGACTTCGACCCGGCGCGCTACCGCCAGGTCGTGGGCGTCAACGTGGACGGCGTGGTCTTCGGCGTACGCGCCGCCGTGCCGCTGCTGGTGCGCTCCGGCGGCGGCGCCATCGTCGTCACCTCGTCGCTGGCCGGCCTCGTGGGCTACTCCGGCGACCCGATCTACACCATGACCAAGCACGCCGTCGTCGGTCTGGTCAGGGCCCTGGCCGAGCCCTTGGCGGCGCGGAACGTCCGGATCAGCGCCGTCTGCCCCGGCTTCACCGACACGCCCCTGGTGGCCGAGGCGCGGGAGCTGTTCGTCAACGCCGGGTTCCCGCTGCTGACGGCCGAGGACGTGGCCGCCGCCGTCGAGTCCGCCTTCTACACCGACACTCCCGGCACCCTCCTCATCGTCCAGCCGGGCCGGCCGCCGGTTCCGTACCGCTACGCCGGAGTTCCCGGCCCCGCGGGCGGACAACTGCCGCCTCGCGTCGATTGATGGCAAGTCGCTTGCAAGAGGGACGACTAACGTAAAGAGGGCTGGGCCACGACTCAGCCTCGGTTACGTCCGCGACCCGTGAGGAGCCTTCAGTGATCCCGACCGACGGCCGACACGCGCGCCGACGATCGCCCTGGCCGCTTGCACTCGGAGCAGGAATCCTCGCGGTCGTCCTAGTGGCGGGCATCATGGTGTACGCCTCCGTTCGATCCAAGCCCCGCACCGCGTTCGTCGGCGGCGAGGTGGCCACGAAGGTGCCCACCTCGCCCGCGCCCGAGCTGGAGCAGCCGCCGGCGCTGGAGAGCTGGCCGCGCTGGGGCGTCACGCACACCCAGTTCAGCGCCGACAACGAGCCGCAGGACGTCGTCGAGCAGGCCAGGGGTGTGCTCGGCCGGGTCCCGATGCTGCAGAACCAGCACATCATGGGCTGGGGCGTCGGCAACCCGGAGCCGAGCCCGGGCCAGTTCTACTTCCGCGACCTCGACCGGCGGCTCAAGTTCATGGCGTCGTCCCGGGCGGTGCCCGTGATCACGCTGTGCTGCGCGCCCGACTGGATGAAGGGCGGGCAGGCCGGCCGCACGGACTGGAGCAAGAACCACACGGTCGCCCCCGAGCCCGAGCACTTCGACGACTTCGCCAAGCTGGCCGTCCAGGTGGCCAAGCAGTATCCGACCGTCAAGCACTACATGGTGTGGAACGAGTTCAAGGGCTTCTGGGACCCGGCCACGAACCAGTGGGATGCCAGGGGCTACACCGAGATGTACAACAAGGTCTACACGGCCCTCAAGAAGGTGAACAAGGACATCCAGGTCGGAGGGCCGTACATCCCGGTCGAGAGCAACGCCCGCTCCCCTCGCCCCTCTGAGCTGAAGGGCCCGTGGGGAACGATCGACCAGCGGGCGCTGGAGGCCATCGAATACTGGATCGCCAACAAGAAGGGCGCCGACTTCATCGTGGTCGACGGCGCCTCCATGACGAACGACAAGGGCAACGTCCCCGACGACTTCGCCGCGCAGGCCAAGTTCAGCGCGATCACGACGTGGCTGCGCGAGAAGAGCGACAACCTGCCGGTGTGGTGGGCCGAGTGGTACGTGGAGCCGGAGAACTCCGGGTGGTCGGAGAAGAAGCGCACGGCCGTGCAGGCGACGGCCCTCATGGAGTTCGCCAGGAGCGGCGTGACGACGGCGCTCTACTGGAACCCGCAGCAGAAGGAGGCGGGCGAGTGCGCCGGCTGCCTGTGGGCCCCGAAGTCCGGCGACGAGATGCCGATGGCCGGGCTGCTGAGCGGCTTCACGAAGTGGTTCCCGTCGGGGGTGGCGTTGGCCGAGGTGCAGTCGTCCGACGAGCGGGTCAAGGTCCTGGGTCAGGAGCGCCAGGTCGTGATGGTGAACACGTCCGATGAGCAGGTGACGGCCACGGTCGACGGCCGCCAGGTCACGCTGGCGCCCTACGAGATCAAGTGGTCCGGCAGGGGCACCTGAGATTCCGCGCGAGGGGCTGAGGCCCCTCGCGCTAGCCGAAGACGGCGGGTGGGGGGACCGGGGCTAACACCGCATCGCCGTCCTTGATGGGGCGCGCGCCGGCGATGAAATTGCTCAGCGCCTCCCCCTGCACGCACCTGGCCTGCGTCAGCCCGCCCGCCGCCCGCCGAGTGAGCAGGTCCACCGGCAGGTCCGTCCGCGACGCCGCCACAATCAGGTTGCCGAAGCGCCGCCCCCGCATGATCCCCGGCTCGGCCAGCAGCGCCACGTGCCGGAAGGCTTCGGTCACCGTCGCCAGCAGGCGCTTGGCGAAGGCCAGCCCCTTGCCGTCCGCCATGTTGATCAGCAGGGTGCCGTCCGGGCGCAGCACCCTGGCGATGTCTCCCATGTACTCGGTCGTGGCGAGTTCCACCGGCATCGTCGCCCCCGTGAACGCGTCCAGCACGACCAGATCCGCCGAGGCGTCCCACACCTTCGCCGTGCCCTCGCGGCCGCCCTCGACGATGACCTTCAGCCGGGGCACCGAGCGCAGGTCGAGCTGCTGGCGCACCAGGTCGACCAGCAGGCCGTCGGGCTCGATCACGATGTGCCTGGAGCCGGGCCGGGTGGCGGCGACGTAGCGGGGGATCGTGCAGGCGCCGCCGCCCACGTGGACACAGCTGAGCGGACCCTCGTCGAGGAGGTCGATCACGTCCGCCATGAGACGGACGTATTCGAATTCCAGAAATGTCGGGTCTTTCAGATCAACATATGACTGAGGTACGCCATCCTTGGACAGCACCCAGCCGTCCTGCCTGTCCAGGTCCCGGAGGAGTTCGACCTCGCCGAACGTCACCGGATACAGGCCAGGCATCGGTTGCCGCTGTCCACGTGTCACGCTGATCCCTCCTGGGAGAAACGGTATGCGACGCAGAAGGCTGATTGTGCTCGTCATCGCGGTTGTCGCGATAGTCGGGGCGTCGGCGTTCGCGGTGCTGGCGTCGAACCGGGTCAAAGGGACCGCCTCGCGGACCGCGGCCGAGTACTTCGACGCATGGCGCAAGGGGGACGTCACCACCATGGCACGGCTGGTGTACCAGCCGCCCCCTGATTTCATCGCCCGGCATCGCGCCTTGTCCGAGGAGTTGCACGTCCAGTCCATCGAGCTGGCCCCCGGGCCGTTGAAGAGCCTGGGGGACGGAGCCGCCGAGGTGCCGTTCGAGGGGGTGCGGGAGCTCGCCGAGTTCGGGGCGTGGCCGTTCGACAGCACGTTGCGGCTGGGCGTGCGGGACCGGGCCTGGAAGGTGTTGTGGACGCCGGAGACGCTCCACCCGCTGCTCAAGGACGGCGGCCGGCTGGAGCTGGGCGAGCTCGAGACGTCGGCGGTCGAGTTCGTCACCACAGAGGGCGCGAAGATCCCCAACGACAGCTACGCGGAGGCGTACCTCGACCCGCTCAAGCCGGAGTTCGAGGAGGTCAACCGCGGCTGGCAGCTGGTGCTGAAGGCACCGGGACAGCCGGACAAGCCGCTGCTGAGCAAGCGGCCCGAGGCGAACGTCGAGCGCACGACGCTGTCGCGCCCGGTCCAGGCGGCGGCCGCCCGGGCGCTGGACGGGGTCGCGGACTCCGCGATCGTGGTCATCCGGCCGAGCACCGGCGAGATCCTCGGTCTGGCCGACCGCCTGGAGGACAACTACAGCGCGGTGGTGGACACCTTCCCGCCCGGCTCCATCTTCAAGACGATCACGGCGGCGGCGCTGCTCAAGAGCGGTCTCGGCCCGTCGGCCGAGGTCGCGTGCCCCGGCACGTACGCCATCCCAGGATTCCGGGCCTTCAACAACGACGGCGACGTGGATCGCGGCCTCATCACCTTCACCGAGGCGTTCGCGCACTCCTGCAACACGACGTTCGTCGAGCAGGCCACCACCAGGCTGAGCTCGAAGGACCTCGCGGAGACGGCGGCCGAGTGGGGGTTCGCCAGGCCGTTCGTGACCGGCATCCGCGGCACCTGCGGAGACGTGCGGGCGACCGAGGACATGAACCTCTTCGGCGAGAACTCCATCGGCCAGGGCCAGGTCGTCGCCAGCCCGCTCTGCATGGCCGCGCTCGCCGCCGCCGTGCAGAGCGGCACCTGGCGCTCGCCCAGGCTGCTGTCGAAGGACCAGGTGAGCCGCGTCGAGGGCACGCCGCCCGAGGACGCGCCCATGGACGAAGGGGTCGTGACGGCGCTCAGGGACATGATGACCGCCGTGGTCGACTACGGCACCGCCGCGAACCTCGGACTCCCGGAGGGCGTGGCGGGCAAGACCGGCACGGCCGAGGTCGGCGAGGGCCTGGAGCCGCACGCCTGGTTCATCGGCTACAGCGACGACGACCTGGCCTTTTGCGTGTTCGTACGGCACGGCGGGTCAGGCCGCGGAACCGCCGTGCCCATCGCCGCGCGCTTCCTGAACGGGTTGTAACCTACGGTGGGGTAACCTACGGTACCGTAGGTTTCATGACGACCATCACCGTTAAGCCCAGGCTGCGAGGCTGGTTGCACACTGGAGCACTGCCCGTGACCTTGGTCGCGGGTTTCGTGCTCGTGGCGCTCGGCCCGACGTTGCAGGCCCGTCTGGCCTCCTCCGTCTACGCGATCACCTCGGCTCTGTTGTTCGGCATTTCGGCGACCTATCACCGCAGCACGCTCGGCCCGCGGCTGGCGGAGTTCCTGCGCCGTTTCGATCACGCCAACATCTACTTGATCATCGCGGGCACCTACACGCCTTTCGCCCTGCTGGCCCTCGGCGGGGCGGCCCGGGTGGCGGTGCTGAGCGTGATCTGGGGAGGCGCGCTGGCGGGGGTGCTGTTCCGGATGTTCTGGATGAACGCCCCGCGCTGGCTCTACACCGTCCTCTACCTGGCGCTCGGCTGGACGGCGATCTTCGTCATGCCGCAACTCCTGGAGGGCGCGGGCGTGGCCGCCGTCGTACTGGTGGCCGTCGGCGGCGTGTTCTACTCGGCCGGGGCGATCGTGTACGGGATGCGCCGTCCGGATCCCTCGCCCCGCTGGTTCGGCTTCCACGAGGTGTTCCACGCGTTCACCATCGCCGCATACCTCGTCCAGTACATCGCGGTGTCGATCGTGGTCTACTCCCACGCATAAAGAACTCCACTCTGTGGGTAGATGTACCGTAAATTTTACGCATGTGACGGCGTTCCCCCGAAGGAACGTGCGACCCATCTGCCCACAGTGGAGGCGACATGGACGTACACACCCGCCTTGCCCGCCACCTGCTCGTCGACGGTTACCGTCTCGTGCTCGACCTCGAGCTCAGCCGCGGTTCATGGCTCGTCGACGCCCGAAACGGCCGCCGTTATCTGGACTTCTACACGTTCTTCGCCTCCGCGCCGCTCGGCGTGAACCCTCCCTTCGACCCCGACTTCGTCCAGTTGCTCGGCCAGGTCGCGCGCAACAAGCCCGCCAACCCCGACATGTACACCGAGCACCTGGCCGACTTCGTCGACACCTTCGTCCGCGTGCTCGGCGACCCGGAGCTGCCGCACCTGTTCTTCGTCGAGGGCGGCGCCCTGGCCGTCGAGAACGCGCTCAAGACCGCCTTCGACTGGAAGAGCCGCCGCAACGAGGCCGCGGGCCGCCCCCGCGAGCTGGGCACCAAGGTCCTCCACCTGACCAAGGCCTTCCACGGGCGCAGCGGCTACACCATGAGCCTGACCAACACCGAGCCGGCCAAGACCGACCGCTTCCCCACGTTCGACTGGCCGCGCATCGACGTGCCCGCCATCCACTTCGGCGACGTCGAGGCGGCCGAGGAACGCGCGCTGGCGCAGGCACGGGAGGCGTTCGAGCGCCATCCGCACGACATCGCCTGCTTCATCGCCGAGCCCATCCAGGGCGAGGGCGGCGACAACCACATGCGGCCGGAGTTCCTGCAGGCCATGCAGCGTCTGTGCCACGACTACGACGCGCTGTTCATCCTCGACGAGGTCCAGACCGGCGGCGGGACGACCGGGACGCCGTGGGCCTACCAGCAGCTCGGGCTGGAGCCGGACGTGGTGGCGTTCGCCAAGAAGGTGCAGGTCGGCGGCATCATGGCGGGCCGCAGAGTCGACCAGGTGCCCGACAACGTGTTCCAGCTGAGCGGCCGGATCAACTCGACGTGGGGCGGCGGCCTGATCGACATGGTCCGCAGCCGGGGCATCCTGGAGATCATCGAGCGCGACGGCCTCATCCGGCGGGCCGCCACGCTCGGCAACCTGCTGCTCGAACGCCTCACCAAGCTGGAGGCCGAGCACCCGGAGCGGCTGTCCCACGTCCGGGGGCGCGGCCTGATGTGCGCGTTCGACCTGCCCGACCAGGCCGCCCGCGACGCCCTGGTGACCAGGCTCAGGGAGGATCACGGCGTGTTGGTGCTGCCCTGCGGGCCTCGTTCCGTACGGCTGCGCCCGGCGCTGAACATCCCCGAGACCGACCTCGACCACGGCCTGCGGGCCCTGGCGCTGTCACTCACCGGCGCGCTCACTGGGTGACGCTGGTGCGGCTGCGGCGCGGCCCGAAGTAGCGCCAGAAGAAGTTGAGCAGCACGCTCAGCCGGTTGCGCCCGCCCAGCAGGTAAGACACGTGAATGAAGATCCAGACCAGCCACGCGGGCAACCCGCGCATGGTCATCCCGTTGGGGAACTGCAGCACGGCCTCCGCCTTGCCCACGGTGGCCATGATCCCCGGATCGCGATACCGGAACGGCTGCCACGGCCGCCCTTGGGCGGCCGCCAGGATCTGCCTGCCGACGTGCTCGCCCATCTGGATCGCCGGCTGGGCGAGCTGCGGCAGCGGCTTCGGCGGCGCGGCCAGGTCGCCGGCCACGAAGATCTCCGGATGATCGGGCACGCTCAACGCCTCCGTCACCGTGATCCTGCCGGCCTTGCCCTGCGGCAGCCCCCAGTCGGCGACGTGGTCGGACGCGGCGACGCCGAGCGCCCACACGGTCACGTCGCTCGGCAGCCGCGTCCCGTCCTCGAGCACCACGGCGTCCGGCTCCACGGACGCCAGCGTGGAGCCCAGGCGCAGCCGTACCCCTCGCTTGCGCAACGCGGCCGCCGCCGCGTCGCGCAGCCGCGGCTTGTACGGCGACAGCACGAAGTCGAACCGCTCCACCAGCGACACGCTCGTCTGGTCGGACCGGATCTCCGGATGCGTCAGCGGCAGGGTGCGCTCGCGCAGCTCGGCCAGCGTGCCCGCGACCTCCACCCCGGTCGCGCCCGCGCCCACCACCACGACGTGGGTGCTCTCGCGCCGACCCGTGGCGGTGTCCTCCAGGTATTGCTGGAGCCGCCGGCGCAGGGTGGCCGCGTCGCCCAGGGAGTAGATCGGCAGCGCGTTCTCCTGCGCACCCGGCACCCCGTACCAGTTGGTGGTGACGCCGGTGCCCAGCACCAGGTAGTCGTAGTCGAGCGTGCTGCCGTCGGCGAACTCCACCCGCCGCTTGTCGGCCTGCACCTTGCTCAGCTCGGCCTGGCGGGCCCGCACGTTCGGCCATTTGGCGGCGAAGGTCCGGATCGGGTAGGACACGTCCGCCGAGCCCATCGAGGCCGTGGCCACCTGGTAGAGGAGGGGCTGGAAGGTCGAGTACGGGTTGCGGTCGACGACCGTCACGAGCGCGCCGGCCTTGGCCAGCACCCGTGTGGCGGCCAGTCCGGCGAACCCCGCGCCCACGACGACGACCCGCGTTCTGCGCACCATGAACAGTTCCTCCCCCTCGGTTCGGCCAACGACTCCTCTGACTCCATCGGCGTCCGTTAAACACCCCGCCGGGTTCAGGACCTGTCGGGGCCGAGGTAGGCGAGGACCGCGGCCACCCGGCGGTGCACGTCGCCGCTGTTCTCCAGGCCCAGTTTGGCGAAGATGGAGTTGACGTTCTTCTCCACCGACGAGATCGACAGGTGCAGGGCGCGGGCGATGGCCGAGTTCGAACGGCCGTGCGCCATCTCCCGGAGCACGTCGCGCTCCCGCGGCGTCAGCTCCTCCCGCTGCCCGCGTACGTCCCGCCGGGCCAGCAGGCCCTCCACCACCTTGGGGTCGATCACCGACCCGCCCGAGGCGACGGCCCTGATGGCGCCCAGCAGTTCGTCCAGGTCGCCCACGCGGTCCTTCAGCAGGTAGGCGTAGCCTTCGGTCCCGTGCTTGAACAGCTCGAACGCGTACAGCGCGTCCGAGAACTGCGACAGCACCACGACCCCGGTCCGTGGATGCGCGGCCCGGATGCGGTGGGCGGCGTCGATGCCCTCGAAGCCGGGGCGCCACTCCCCTCCGGGCATGCGGATGTCCGTGATCACGACGTCGGGGGCGAGCCGGCGTACCGCGTCCATGAGCTCGTCGGGGGTGCCGACCGCGCCCGTGACCGTCACCTCGCCGGACGTCTCCAGCAGCCGCCGCGTGCCTTCGCGTACGAGGTAGTGGTCGTCGGCCACCACCGTGCGGATCCGTTCACCCATCGACCGGCACCCACGCGTTCATCCGAGTCCCCTTTCCCGGCTCGCTGTCGAGGTCGAGGCCGCCGCCGAGGGCGTCCAGCCGGTCGGCCAGCGTCGCCAGCCCGCGGTGGGCGGCGGCGTGCGGGTCGAAGCCCTTGCCGTCGTCGGTGACCGTGGCGCGCAGGCGGCCGTTCTCGTGCGACAGCCGTACTCCTATGGTCGTGGCGGCGGCGTGTTTGAGCGCGTTGGCGACGGCCTCGCTGACCGTGAAGTACATCGCGCCCTCGATCTGGTCGGCGAAGCGCCGCGAACGCAGCCCGGGGCCGGACGTGACGGTGGTGTGCACGGGGAGCCGCGAGCAGCGTTCCTCGACGGCCTCCACGAGGCCGCCCTGGCTGAGGACCGCCGGGTGGATGCCGGCCGCCAGTTCGCGCAGGTCGTCGAGCGTCTGGCGGGCCTGTTCGCGCAGGTGGGCCAGCATGTCCGGGCCGCCGCCCGTGGCGCGGGCCAGCTCCAGCCCGGCGATGAGCGCGACGAGTTGCTGCTGCACGCCGTCGTGGATGTTGCGTTCGATGCGCCTGCGCTCGGCCTCCTGGGCGTTGACCAGGCGGGTCACCAGGCCGGCGCTCTGGATGGCCAGCCCGGCGGGCACGGCCAGCGCCTCCAGGAGCCGCCGGTCCTCGCGGGTCAGCCGGCCCGCCGTCCTGGGCCCGCACTCGATGCGGCCGAGCCCGCCGCGTACCGGCACGGTCAGCGCCGCCGGGCCGTCCTCGCGGCCGGCGACCACGCGGGTCCCGTCCGCGAGCGTCACGGCCGCCCACCTGGTCTCCAGCCCGGCACGCACGGCCGCGGCCAGCCGGCCGAGCTGCTCCACCGGCTCGGGCGTGTCGTCGAGCGCCGTGCCGAGGTCGGACAGCACCTCGTCCACCGTGGGCCGCAGGTCGAACACCAGGTGCAGCCGCGATCCCCGGATCCCCACCCGGAGGTCGAGCAGCCGATGCCGGACGATCGCCACGCCGATGGCGGCGGGCAGCGCCCCGAGCATGGCCATGAGCCCGACCACGCCCGCCACCCCGCCGAACCCGGACGCGACGAGCAGCACGCCACCGGCCAGGCTGACGGCCGCACCGCCGACGACCCAGGCGTACTGCCCGCGTTCGGCCTGCGCGCTGCGCCGCCAGCGTGCCACGAGCCCGCAGAACACCACCCCCGCCATGATCCACGTGATGAACTGCGCCGCCCCGGCCACGAGCAGCGCGATCAGCCCGGCACCTGACCGAGGCAGGGGCTGCATGCTGTAAGGCGTGTAGCCGACCAGCGCCAATCCGATGCCGTGCGCGGCGATCGCCACGCCGGAGATCCACGCGACGGGCCGCCAGCGGCGCGAGGGCAGTCGTCCGTCGGGGAACAGCAGTGGGATGAATATCCAGATCGTGCCGTAGAAGACGGCGTATCCGGGGATGAGGACGGACATGAGGAGTTCCGGCTGTGCGCCGCGAGCGGACAGCCCCACGCCCAGCGTGCCGAGCCCGAGACCGAGCGCGCTGATCAGGAGCAGCCGGCCGAAGCGGACGTCGGGACGTCTGGAGGCCAGCAGCCAGCCCAGCGCGGGCAGGGTCACCCCGATCGCGATGTACGACCACTGCGTCGCCGGAGCGGGCAGGCCGCTCTCCAGGAGAGCGCCGGCCACGACGCATCCGGCCGCGATCAGCGCCGGCACCGCGGCCGTCAGCCTGGAACTCATAGGTTCCCATCGTCGTCGCAGGCCGGAACGGCGTCTATGAGGTTAGCCGCATATGTCCGGCGGTCATCCGCACCTGCCAGAACGGCGGCCCGCCGGGTGGCTTCGCGGGATGGGGCTCCGATTGCCTGGGAAGGGCGTACCCGTTGCCGAAGGAGAGACCTTCCATGAACAGTCCGTCCAAGCCCGCCCGCCTCCTGGCCACGGCCACGGTGACGGCGGCGCTGGCCGCCTGCGTGGGCCAGCCCGTGCCGGCCCAGGCCACCTCCGCCCCGGCGACCTCCATCCAGGCCACCTCCGCCCGGACCTCCGTCGCTCCAGTGATCCCGGAGACACCGGCGGGCCGGCAGTTGAGCTGGCTGCTCGACGCGGCCGGCCGCACGCCGATCGCGGACAGCGAGCTGGCCGCGCACTTCGCCGCCGGCTTCCTCGAGAACATCCCGGCCGCCCAGATCAACCAGGTGCTCGCGAACTTCAAGGACATGCGGCTGGAGCAGATCGCGCGGTCGCAGGAAAGGGCGCTGGTCGCCCGGATCGTGGCGGGCGGCGCCCCGTACGAGGTGGTGCTGTCGGTGGACGGCGCGGGGCTGATCGACGGCCTGCGGTTCCGCGCGCCCACCCCCGAGAGACCCGCCCCCAAGAGCTGGGCCGAGCTGGACGAGCGGCTGCGGAAGGTCGCGCCGCAGACCGGCTTCGTGGCGGCCGAGGTGACCAGGGGCGGCGACTGCCGTCCCGCGCACGCCGTCGCCCACGACACCGCGCGCCCTCTCGGCTCGATGGTCAAGCTGTACGTGCTGGGCGCGGTGGCCGAGCGCATCAGGAGCGGCGCGTTCGGCTGGGACACGCAGCTCACGGTCACTCCGGAGGTGAAGAGCCTGCCGAGCGGTCAGCTCCAGGACCGGCCGGACCACAGCAAGGTGTCCGTGCTGGAGGCCGCCAGGCTGATGATCTCCATCAGCGACAACACGGCCACGGACCTGCTGATCCACAAGGTGGGACGGAAGAGGGTCGAGCGGACGATGCGGGCGTGGGGCGCTCCGGACAAGCGCAACGTGCCCCTGCTCACGACGCGGGAGATGTTCGTGCTCAAGGGCGCCGACCATCCGAAGCACGCCAAGCGCTACCTGTCGCTGCGCACGGCCGGCAAGCGCGCGTACTTGAAGGAGGTCGTGGCCGAGGTCCCGCTGTCGGCCGTCAAGCCGTGGACCCAGCCGCGCGAGCTGGACACGATCGAGTGGTACGGCTCCCCCGCCGACGTGTGCGAGGCATATGCGCGGCTGGCGAAGCTGCGCGACCCGCGCGTCGGCGAGGTGATGTCGATCAACGACGCCGGGCTCGGGCTGGACCGGGGGCGGTGGCCGGCCGTGTGGTACAAGGGCGGGTCGGAGCCGGGGGTGCTGGACCTGAGCTTCCTCGCCCGCACCTCCGGCGGGAGGACGTACGTGGTGACGGCGATGGCGGTCGATCCGGGCGCGCCGATGGACGAGGGACAGGCGGGGACAGAACTGCTCGCACTGGTCAGGGGCGCGTTCGCGCTGGCCGAAGGCTCCTGAACCCGCAGCTTCTTAGGAGCGCACTTATTATAATTGCGCTCCTAGGAGGCGCCGATGCAGATTCCCAAGCCCGCCGACATGTTCGACCGCACGTGGGAGTGGACGCAGCTCACCAATTTCGTCTTCGACGAGCAGCCCGGAGCGAAGCTGGGCGTCGTGTCCGGCCGTCGACGCCAAGGCAAGACATTCCTCCTCGACGCCCTGTGCGAGGCCACGGGAGGCTTCTACTTTGCAGCGACGGAGGTCGTTTCGGCCGAGGAATCACGCAGACAACTCGGCGAAGCACTGGGCCGGCATATCGGCGCTCCCGGTCCCATCCACCTCACGAACTGGGACGACGCACTCGACAGCCTGCTCGCGCTGGGCAAGGACCGCCCCATTCCCGTGGTCCTCGACGAGTTCCCTTACACGGTCCGCGGCGCACAGGAGTTGCCGTCGATGATCCAACGCGCGCTGTCACCGCGACGCAGGGAACGCCGCGAGTCCCGTGCGCGGATCCTGCTCTGCGGATCGTCGATCTCGTTCATGGGCAACTTGCTGACGGGATCGGCGCCTCTCCGTGGGCGAGCCGGCATGGAACTCACCGTGCCAACCTTCGACTTCCGCCTGGCCAGGGAGTTCTGGGGGCTCGACGATCCACGCCTTGCCGCGCTCGTCTACCTGGTCCTGGGCGGCACGCCTGCCTACAAGACCGAATACCTCGGCGGAGCAGCGCCCGCACGCGTGGAGGACTTCGACGCCTGGGTGATCGAGCACGTGCTCAATCCAGTGAGCCCTCTCTTCAGGGAGGTCAGATTCCTGTTGGCGGAAGACCCGACGCTCCGGGACACCGGCCTCTATCACACGGTGCTCGCCGCGGTCGCCGAGGGAAACTGCACACGGGGCTCGATAGCGAGCAGGCTCGAGCGCAAGGCGACCGACATCTCCCACCATCTGACCGTCCTCGCCGGCGCAGGTCTGCTCACCAGCGAGCCCGACGCGTTCCGGCAGAACCGCTCCACCTACCGCATCACCGAGCCGCTGGTCCGCTTCTACCACGCGATCATGAGACCGGCGTACGGCGCACTCGAACGGGTACGCCCAGGTCGTACCGAACGCATCTGGAAAGGCGCTCGACCGCGGTTCCGCAGCGCCGTGGCCGGGCCCGTCTTCGAGGACATGTGCAAGACCTGGGCGCGCGACATGGCGGCAGAGGAGACGCTCGGGGGCTTGGCCACCGACGTGCTGTCCGGGGTCGTCTACGACACTTCCTCCCGCACGAGCCACGAGGTTGATGTCGTGTCGATGGACGAAGACAAGAATCTTCTGGCCATCGGGGAAGCCAAGTGGGGCGACACGCTCGGGATGGCGCATCTCGAGCGGATGGAGAAGATCGCGGCCACCCTCAAGACCCGGGGGCAGGAGCCCAAGGTCATCCTGCTTTTCAGTGCCGCCGGCTTCATGCCCGCCCTCCAGGACGCCGCCGCGAAGAGCGGAGGGCGGGTGCAGTTGGTGGATCTCCAACGGCTCTACGCGGGCGAATGAGCCCGCGCGGAGCCGGTGTTCAAGGCGATCAGGAAAGCGGGAGGGCGGCGGCGGTCTGGCGCCAGATCCGGCCGTCCCTGATCACCAGGGTGCCGTATGTGGTGACGTGATTGCCGCCGATCGTCATCACCGCGTTGTAGAAGATCACGTCTTCGGTCACCTGGAGCGAGACGATCTCGTCCACCTGGGGCTTCGCCGAAAGGTACGCGGTGAACAGGTCCCTGATCTCGGCGGGGCCCCGGGCGACGCGGTCGAAGCGGACCACGGTGGCGTCGTCGTGGTATTGGGCCAGCAGCGCCTCCAGGTCCCCGTCGGCGATGGCGGCCAGCTGGCGGTCGAACAGGTCCTTGGCGGTCATGCGGCACCTTCCGGCTGGGGGCGGAGCAGGTCGTACGCCACCTGTGCGGCCGCGTACACGAGGATGAGAGGCAGCGCCGCCGCGGTGGGCAGCGCGGACGTGGCGAGCGTGAGGGCGGCGACGGCCAGGCGGATGCCGCCGGCGCGGCGGTCGAGCGAGCACAGATGCTGCAGGCCGAGCACGGCGAACACCAGGGCGGCGGGCACCCCGACGGACCAGCTCGTGCCGGAGGGGTGGGCGATCGCGTGCTCGATCCCGATCCCGAACGCCACCAGCCCGAGCGACAGCGGCAGGTGCGAGTAGACCCAGACCTGGCCGGCCAGCTTGGTGCGCAGGACCACGGACTCGTCCAGGTGGCCGAAGTAGAGCCACCAGAAGCCCATCGCGATCGCCACTCCGGCCAGGGCGATCGCGAGCGTCCCCGGCGTGATGTCGTGGCCCTTGAGCCCCGTGACGACCGCGGCGACGACCTCGCCCAGCACGATCACCACGAACAGGCCGAAGCGCTCCGGCAGGTGCTCGCTCTGCGGCGGCAGCTTGCCCTGGTGCCCCCGTGCCAGCAGGGGCGTGGCCAGGTCGATCACGACGGCGACGGCCCAGAACCAGTAGCGCAACGGCGATTCGACGCCGAGCGAGGCCAGCCAGATGACCGCGGCCACGGAGAAGCCGGCGATGTAGCGGACGGCCAGCGGCCGCGCCTCGGGCACGTGGCGGCCGGCGCGGGCGTAGGCGACGATGAGCAGCACCCTGGCCACCGCGTACGAGACCGCGAAGAGCCCCGAACGTGCGCTGATGTCGCCCGCGCTCGCGGCCATGGTGGCGACCGCCAGGATCTGGGGCAGTGCGAGGAGCCGGTGGCTGACGTCGTCGGTGTCGAACCTGTTGGCGTAGAAGACGTATCCGGCCCAGGCCCACCAGACCGGTATGAACAACCCGACG
Organism: Nonomuraea sp. SYSU D8015; assembly: GCF_008065375.1. GTDB lineage: Bacteria > Actinomycetota > Actinomycetes > Streptosporangiales > Streptosporangiaceae > Nonomuraea. The sequence continues at coordinate 444,197 of NZ_VJYI01000006.1, read as the reverse complement.
AAGACCAGGATGTCGCCTCCGGCGAGCACGGCGGCCAGCTCCGCGACCGCCACGACGAAGGCGAGGTCGTAGAGTAGCTCCAGCCAGGTGGCGCGGCGGTGCGCGGCCTCGAAGAGCCTTAATCGGGGTGGCTGCCACTGACGGCTGTTGGTCACAGGTTCTCGTACCTCCGCTATGTAATTATGTAATTATGCCCTCTCGGGCAGGCTCAGCCTAGCGTGAGGCAGGCGACGCGCTCTCCCGCCTGACCGACTTTCGGGCCGCTGGTGACGGTGGGCTGGGAGTGGATCACCAGCGACCGGGGCAGGTTGTCCGGGTCGAGCGTCCAGTCGTTGCGGGCGGTCGAGCGACCCGCACCCTCGCCATCGGTGGTGAGGTCGAGCCAGATCTCGCTGGTCGGATCGATCTTGCCGGGGTGGCGCTGGTAGTGAGGGCCCGAGTCTTCCGGCTTCGTGCCGCACGGCTTGGTGTGGATGTGAGCGCCGTAGCGGCGGTTGGGGAGGAACCCCTCGACGACGAGGGAGGTCCGGGTCTTGCCGTCACCGGACTCGACGGTGACGCTGGCCTGGGATCCTTCGGGGGCCAGCTTGCGGTCGTAGACGATGGCGTCGGTGTCGCCGGGGCTGAAGTCGCCGGAGGCGGACAGCGAGAGCTGGCCGTCCGGGGAGGCGGCGCGCGAACCGAGGGCCTCCTGGCGCGGGGCGGGCGGCCCCGCGCAGGCGGCGGTGCCGGTGGCGGCGAGGACGCCGAGCAGGACGAACAGGAACGTGGGCACGCGCATGAGAACTCCCCAAGGTCCGGGCCGCGGCAGGCAGGGCTGCGACAGGGCACCACTCTAACGAGTGACCGGACCGACACGGAGAGTATCTGGCGGGATGTCGGTCAAGCGCCGTGTTTCGCCGCGATGTCGTCGATGATGGCGGCCAGCCGGAAGTCGAGGTCGGTCAGGCCGCCCTGGTCGTGGGTCGTCAGCGCCAGGTGCAGCGTGCGCCAGCGGATGTCGATGTCGGGGTGGTGGTTGAGCTCCTCGGCTTTGACCGCGATCTCGTCCACGATGCGGATGGCGGTGGGGAAGTCGGGCGCGTTGACCGTGCGGCGGATCTCGTCGCCCTCGCGCCGCCATTCGGGCAGGTCTTTGAGCTTGCTCTCGACGTCCATGGCCTCACCTTATTTCAGCGACCCCGAGCTGAGCCCGGACTGGATCTGCCGCTGGAAGACGATATAGACGATCATTACGGGGAGGATGGTCATGCTCAGGGCGGCGAAGAGGCCGGGCCAGTCCGCCTCGTATCCCGCCAGCGTGGAGATCTTGGCGATGCCCTGGGTGATGACCCATTTGTCCGGGTCACCGGCCAGCAGGACGAGCGGCAGCAGGTACTGGTTCCACTGGCCCAGCACGTTGAAGATGGTGATGCTGATCAGGCCCGGCCGGGCCATGGGGACCATGATCTGGAAGAACGTGCGGGTGTGCGAGGCGCCGTCGATGAGCGCCGCCTCCGCGACGGCGTCCGGCAGCGTGCGGAAGAACGCCGCCAGGAAGAACACCGTGAACGGCAGCGAATAGGCGATGTAGACGAGCACCAGGCCGACGTGCGAGTTCAGCAGGCCGAACTGCCTGACGACGAAGAAGAGCGGCCCCAGCGCCAGGAAGACCGGGAACGCCAGCCCCGCGACGAAGTAGTAGTAGATCAGCCTGCTGCCGACGAACCGGTAGCGGGCCAGCACGTACGCCGCCATCGACCCGAACACCATAGTCCCCGCCGTACCGAAGAACACGACGACGACCGTGTTGAGCATGTACTGCCCGATGTGGGCCTTGTCCCAGGCCCGCCCCCACGAGTCGAGCCGCACCGCGCCCGGCAGTTGCAGCGGGTCGCCGAAGATCTCGGTGTTGGTCTTGAACGACGCCAGGAACGTCCACAGCAACGGCAGGGCGATCAGCAGCGCCCAGACCGCCAGCGCCACGTGGGAGAGTCCGTTGAGCACGCCCAGCCGCGGCCTGCCCGTGTCACGCGCGGTCATCTCTAGAGCTCGACTTTCTCTCGCCGTATCGTGCGCAGGGTCAGCACGGCGAACGTCACGGTCAGGAAGAACAGCGCCACGCCCATCGCGGAGGCGTAGCCGACCTTGTTGTAGGCGAAGGCGGTCTTGTAGATGGTGACCGGCAGGATCGTCGTGGCGCCGTCGGGCTCGCCCTTGTCCCCCGCCAGCACCTGGATCAGCGCGAACCCGTCGAAGGCGGCGATGCCGAGGTAGATCCACCCGACCTGCACGGTGTCGCGCAGCAGCGGCAGCGTGATCGAGAAGAACAGCCGCACCCGCCCGGCGCCGTCCAGCGCCGCGGCCTCGAAGTAGTCCTTGGGGATGGCCGCCATCCCGGCCGAGAAGAGCACGACGTAGAACCCGACCGCCTGCCAGACCATGACCGCGATGATCGACCAGAGCGCCAGCCCCGGCTCGGTGAGCCAGCCCACCGGCTCCGCGCCGAGCCTGGCGAGCACGCCGTTGAGCACGCCGTCCTCATCCGGCCGGTAAACCGCCTGGAACAGCACGCCGACCACGGCCACGGCGAGGACCTGGGGGAAGAAGAACACCACGCGGTAGAACCTCGACCCCCAGACGCCCCTCATGCCCGCGCCGCGCGTGCCCCCGCCCAGGTTCAGCAGGAACGACAGGAACAGCGCGATGACGATGGTCACGATCGGCAGCACGAGCAGCAGGAGCCCGTGATTGCGCAGTGCCTGCCAGAAGACCCCGTCGGCGAGCAGCCGGCCGAAGTTGTCCAGCCCGACGTAGCGCACCACCGAGGAATAGCCGTTCCAGCTCGTCAGCGAGAGCTGGAACGCCTGGAGATACGGGCTGATGACGAAAACCGAATAGAGGGCGACGGGGACGACGAGGAATCCGGCGACGAACCCGTAGCGGCGCAGCCTGACCATGGACTACTGGCTCCGCGTCTGCTTGGCCACGGAGTCGTCCTTCTTGACGGCGTCGGCCTTCTTCTGCATGTTGGCGCAGAACTTCTCGGGGGTGATCCGGCCGGCCATGACCACGTTGATCTGCTCGGTGCCGTAGTCGAAGAGCTCTTTGTACCAGCCCTCGAAACGGGCCTCGGTGATGATGTTCTGGCCGGCCGCGTCCTGCGCCTTCGCGGCGCTCTTCAGACCGGCGGGCAGGTCCACGCCCTCGGCGGCGCCGTTGACCACCGTGACGTTCTTGGTCTTCTCGGTGAAGCCGCGCGCGCCTTCCTTGGACAGCATGAGGCGCAGGTATTCGAGGCCGCCCTGCGGGTTCTTGCCCTTGGCGGCCACGACGAAGTTCTCGCCGACGCCCACCTGGATGGCGCCGTACGGCATCTTGTCGGCCGCGGTGACGTCGGGAATGGGGGCGATGGCGTATTCGAAGTCCTGCGGCTTGTCCTTCTCCATCTCGTTCTCGATCCAGGACCCGACAGGGTAGAACAGCACCTCGTTCTGCAGGTGCTTGATCTGGGTCTGGGTGTGGTCGAGGCCGAAGTACGCCTTGTCGCCGTATTTCGCCTGGATGTCGGCCCACGCCGTCACCGCCTGCTTCATGGGCTCGGCGTTCCAGGCGTTGTCCACCAGGTTGTCGATGTCGATGATGACCTGGTTGCCGCCGATCTTGGCGGCGGTGTAGAGGACGTTCCAGAGCTGGTAGTACGGGCCCTTCAGTCCGGGGTACGCGAACAGCAGGATGCCCTCCTGCTTCGCCGTGTCGCCCAGGGCCGTGAACTCGGCCCAGGTCTTCGGCACCTGCCAGCCCTTGGACGCGAACAGCTTGGCGTTGTACCAGAGCGCACGGTGGGAGACGGTGTAGTTGAGCACCAGGTCCTTGCCGTTGATCTTGGCGTTGTCGAGCACGGCGGGCGTGACGGTGTCACGCACCTTCTTGGCCGGGTCGTCCACCGACGGCGCGTCGAACAGCGGGGCCAGGTCCGCCAGGTGCCCCTCCGCGGCCAGCGCGGCCAGGTCCATCGACTCGGGGCCGGAGTTGTTGAGCACGTCGGGCGCGTCCCCGGCGACGAAGCGCGGGCGGAGCTGGGTGCCGATCTGCTGGGTGGCCGTGTGCTTGACGGTCACACCGGGGAACGCCTTCTTGTAGAGCTCCTCGTGCAGGTCCTTGGCGTACGCGTCGCCGTACCCGCCGCTGAAGATCACCACTTCGAGCGGCTTCTTGGCGTCGACGCCGAACGGATTCTTCGGGTCCGCGGAGAGCGTGACCGCGGGAGCGGGGGCGGGATCGCCGCCCGTTCCCGCGGTGGCGCAGGCGCTCAGCAGGCCCGCGCCGGGGCCGGCTGCGAACGCGGTCAGGCCGATGCGGCGGAGCAATTGACGCCGCGTGATCTCGCCCGGGTGGGTCATGGGGGGCTCCTTGATTAGGAAAGTTTCCTAAACGTTTTGCCCGAAGGTACGGACGGCCCCTGACCTGCGTCAAGAGGGTGCAATCGAGCCGTGACCTTGCCGTGACTCCTTACGTAGATAGACGACGGTGACGGACACCCGGGTGTGAGGGCGGTCAGCCGAAGTGGGCGCGGGTTTCGGCGAAGGCCTGATCGGTGCCCTCCAGGGCCTTGGCGACGTCCTCCTCCGTGTGGGCGGCCGACATGAACCAGTTGTGCCAGGGGTGCAGGTAGACCCCGTGGCGCAGGCAGGCGTCGCTCCAGTGCATCGCCACGGACAGGTCGGCGTCGCCGTCGAAGCTGAGCCACGGGATGGTGACCGGCCCGGTCTGGTTGACCACGAAACCATGGGACTTGGCCTGCTCGTACAGGCCCTCTCGCAGGAGCGTGCCCGCGCGTTCCATGGCCGTGATGCCGTCGGTGTCGCGCAGGGTCTCGATGGTGGCCTTGGCCGCGGCCATCGCGACCGCCGAGAACCAGAAGGAGCCGGTCGAGTAGAGGGTCTGGGCGGGGCCGCGGAGGGCGTCGGTGCCGGTGACGGCGGCGATCGCGTAGCCGTTGGCCATGGCCTTGGACCAGGCCGTCAGGTCCGGGCGCACCCCGTACGGCTCCCAGGATCCCCGCAGGTCGATCCGGAAGCCGGCCCGCACGTCGTCGATCACCAATGCCGCGCCGAGGCGGTCGGCCAGGGCCCGGGCGCCGCGTGCGAAGGCGGGCTCGACCAACTCCTGGTCCTCGAACGAGTCGTGCTTGAACGGCGTCACGATGATCGCCGCGACGTCCCCCTCCACGGTGGCCGCCGCGGCCTCCAGCGACTCCAGGGAGTTGTAGGTGAACTCGACGAGGTCGGCCCGCTCGTTCGGCGTCGTGCCGGAGGGCGACGGCGTGCACCAGGGGTCGGCCCCGTGGTAGGCGCCGTGCGCCATCAGCACCTTGGTCTTCCCGGTCGCGGCCCTGGCGACCATGAGAGCCTGCGTGGTGGCGTCGGTGCCGTTCTTGGAGAACATCGCCCAGTCGGCGCTGGGGATGGTGTCCACGAGCAGCTCGGCCAGCTCCACCATGATCGGGCCGGGGCCGTTGAGGCAGTCGCCGAGCGCGGCCTGGCGGGCGGCGGCCTCCTCCACGCGCGGGTGCTTGTGTCCCAGCACGATCGGGCCCCAGCTGCACATGAAGTCGATGTACTCGCGGCCGTTCACGTCCCACTGCCTGCAGCCCTCGGCGCGCTCGAAGAACTGCGGGTAGCCGGGGGCGAAGATGGCGGCGTTGAGGTGCCCGTACATGCCGCCGGGGATCACTTTGGCGGCACGCTGGCGGAGTTCGGCGTCGTTCATGTGAGCATTCCCAGGGTGGAGTCGAGGTCGGTGAGGCCGGCGTCGGAGCCGAGGCCGGTGGCCACGCGGGCGGCGGCGGCCGTGCCCCAGCGGGCGGCGGTCAGGACGTCGTGGCCGTGGAGGAGGCCGGTGAGGAAGCCGGCGCAGTAGGCGTCGCCGCAGCCGGTCGTGTCGGCGACGTCGACCTTGACGGCCGGCACGCGTTCGGAGAGCGACTCCGCGACCACGAGGCTGCCTTCCTCGCCGAGGGTGACGAGGACGCCGCGCGGGCCGTCGGCCAGGAGCGACGCGGCGGCGCTCTCGACGTCCGCGGCCCCGGTCATGAGAAGGGCCTGGGACTCGTTCGGCAGGACGTAGTCCACGTGCGGGAGGAAGGCGCGGGCCATTCCCAATAAGTCGGGCATCTCCGAGAGCAGGTCCATCGTGATGATCGTGCCTGCCGCCCGCACCTCGTCCAGGAGGGCGAAGAAGGCCGGGTCGCCCAGCCCGAACGTGACGTCCATGCCGCCCAGGTGGATCGCCCGCGCGCCGCGCAGCACGTCGGCGTCGAGGTCGGCGTACGTGACGGACAGGTTCGCGCCGGGGACGTGGAAACTGGGCCGGCCGCCGTCGGACCTGATGGGCAGGATGGAGGCGGCCGTCTGCTCCCCCGCCCTGCGGGCCAGGCGCGAGGTGTCCACCCCCCGCTTGGCCAGCACCATCAGCAGGAAGTCGCCGAGCTCGTCGTCGCCGATGGCGCCCATCGTGACCACGTCGTTGCCCAGCTTGACCAGGTCGACCGCCGTGCCGGCGGCGGCGCCCGCGGCGGTGATGCGGATCTGGTCGACCAGCACGGTGTCCTGGCCCTCGGGAATGTGATCGACGGGCCGGGTGAGAATGTCGACGATATGGACGCCGACGGTGACGACAGTCATAGTCTAAATAGACAGACGTCCGACTAAAAAGTCAACGGAGGATTCGATGCCGAAGATCGTCGATCACGACGAGCGCAGGCGCGAGGTGCTGTCGGCCGCCCGCCGGGTGATCGTCAGGGACGGCATCGACGCCGCGACCACCCGCGCCATCGCCAAGGAGGCCGGCTACTCCAACGGGGTGCTCGCGCACTACTTCGCCGACAAGGACGAGATCCTGCTGTCCGCGCTGCGCCAGTCCCACCAGCGCATCCGGGCGCGGCTCACCCGCAAGGTCGAGGGCGTGTCGGGGCTGGCGGCCCTGCGCGAGCTGCTGCTGGACAACCTGCCGCTGGACGCCGAGCGCACCCAGGAGAGCCGCCTGGAGGTCAGCTTCTGGAGCCGGAGCCTGGCCTCGGAGCGGCTGGCCGAGGTGCAGCGGGCGGAGGCGGCCGAGCTGCGGGCCGTCGTACGCGACCTGCTGGGCCAGGCCCGTGCGGCCGGCGAGCTGCGCACGGACGACAACCTCGACGACCTGACCGAGCACCTGCTCGCCCTGGTCGACGGCCTCAGCCTGCACCTGCTGCTCTATCCGGGCCGGCTGACCAGGGTCGACCTCGAACGACTCATGCTGCAGGCGATCGACCGGCTCTGATTGCTGTATTTCGGACGACCGACTACATTGCCAGCCTATGAGCCTCCGCGAGCAGCTGTGCGAGTACGGACGGCGGGCCGTCGAGCTCGGCCTGGTCATCGGCACGTCGGGCAACCTGAGCGTGCGCCAGGGCGACCTGGTGGCGGTCACCCCGTCGGGGGCGGCGCTCGACAAGCTCACCCCGGAGATGTGCCCGATCGTGGACGTCGAGGGATACCTCGTGGAGGGCGAGCTGCAGCCGTCCAGTGAGACCCCCATGCACCTGGCGGTCTACGAGACCACCGCCGCCCAGGCCGTCGTGCACACGCACTCGGTGTTCGGCACGGTCGTGGCCACCACCATGACCGAGCTGCCGCCGGTGCACTACAACGCGCTGCTGCTCGGCGGCGTGGTCAAGGTCGCCGAGTACGCCACGTACGGCACCCCGGAGCTGGCCGCCAACGTGCGGGCGGCGCTGGAGGGCAAGCAGGCCGCCCTGATGGCCAACCACGGCGGGGTGACCATCGGGGCGACGCTGGAGCAGGCGTTCGAGGCCACCCGGCTGCTGGAGTGGCTCTGCGAGGTCTACGTGCGCGGGCTCGGCGTCGGCAAGCCGACCGTCCTGACGGAGGAGCAGCTCGCCGCGGTGGTCGAACGCTCGCTCAACCCGCCGCGGTTCCCTCGCAGACCCTAGCCGCCAGGCCCAGCGGCAGGCCGCCGGAGCCCGCGATGCGGTCGTGGAACTCCTTCAGCGAGCCCCGGAACGACGCGCGGATGCGGTCGATCTCGAGGGCGCCGGTGAGGTAGGCGGGCGCCTGCGTGGGCCAGGCGCAGTAGCGGCTGACCTCGCCCTGGGCGGTGCCGGGCGACAGCGACGCCTTCGTGGCCATGAACGTCTCCGCCTCCTCGATGGACATGTCCTCACAGTGCAGGGCCGTGTCCACGACGATCCTGGCGGCGCGGAAGATGCGGCAGTCCAGGTGGGCCAGCTCGGTGGCCGGGGTGTCGAAGTAGCCCTGCTCGTGCAGCAACTTCTCGACGTACAGGGCCCAGCCCTCGGTGAAGTACGGCGTCCGGAAGACCTTCCTGACCGTGCGGCAGTTGCCCGCCATGTACGACAGGTGCCAGTGGTGCCCCGGGTACGCCTCGTGGACGGCGATCGACGGCATCTGGGCCCGCGAGTTCGTACGGAGGCGCTGGCGCACCTGCTCGGGGGTGAAGTCGTCGGGCGTGTACGGCACGAAGAAGACGCCGGTCCGCGAGCTGCTCAGCGGCGGCGGCGCCAGGTAGTGGGCGACGGACAGGATCGGCCGCGCGTACTCGGCGGACGGCAGCACGTGGCATTCCTCGCCGTCGGCGAACGTCACCAGGTCGCGCTCCTTCACGAAGTCCCTGGCCCGCCGGGTCTCGGCTTCGTACTCGGCCCGCATGTCCGCCAGGGTCGGCGGATGGTCGTCCATGAGGACCTCCATCGCCGCCCGCCAGTCCTCGCTCCCGTCGACCCGGACCGCCACCTGGCGCATCCTGGCGTCCAGCTCGGCCCAGGCGGCCTTGCCCTTCTCGTGCAGTTCGGCGGCGCCGTACCCGAGGAGCTCGCGCTCGCGCAGCAGCGTGGAGTAGAGCTTCTCCCCCATCCGCCAGGTGCCGCCGCACTGGAACTCCTCCAGGAACGTGACAAGCGTGTCGAACGCCTCGGCGGCAGGCTCGGCGGCGGTGGCCAGCTTCGCGCGAAGCTCAGGGTCCTCGACCATGCCGGGGACGGTCTTCGTGAGGAAGTGGCGGCCGGTGCGGGCCTGGCCGAGCCCGCGCTGGACGAGCAGCGGCGCGGCGAGGTCGGGGTCCAGGTTGGCCCTGCAGGCCGCCAGCACGCCGGGCACCTCGGCCAGCCGGGAGACGGCGGCCGAGACGAGCTCGGGCTCCGGCTTGAGCCGGCGCTGGAACGGCGTGTACATCGAGTTGAAGATCGCCGAGAGGTAGGGGGCCGGGTCACGCCGCCAGTCTGGCCAGGACGCCATCGCGATGGAGCCCCTCAGCTGCGAGAGGACGAGGTCTCTGTCGATCTGGTCGTCCGGGGACGCGGGCTCGGCCGCCGAGAGGCGCTTTAACCAGCGGAGCTCTTCACGCTCGCGGGCGGCCCAGGCGGAGGCGGTGAAATCGCCAAGTGTGTGATCGTAGCCGTCCGCCCCCAGGAACTGGGCGAGGACAGGACGGTCAGAAAAGTACCACTTGAGAAACTCGTCCACCGATGCACCATATCCTGAGCAAATGCCCCTGCAGATCACTGGCGCGCTCGGCGACTCCGACCTCCTCCGCCTCCCCTGGGACGTTCCTCTCGCAGACTGGCCGCAACACCATCTGGTCGATCTCCCGCGCGGCATCTCGCGGCACGTGGTGCGCTTCGCCCGGCTCTCCGGCAAGGTGTACGCGATCAAGGAGATCAGTGAGCGCTACGCCAAGCGCGAATACCAGTTGTTGTGGGACCTGGCCCGGCTCGACGCGCCGGCCGTGGAGCCGGTCGCGTACGTCACCGGCCGCGACGAGGGCCTGGACGCGGCCCTGATCACCAGGCACCTGCAGTTCTCACTGCCCTACCGCGCGGTCATGTCGGGCACTCTGCGCCCGGACACCCTGACCCGGCTGCTGGACGCGCTGGCCGTGCTGCTGGTGCGGCTGCACCTGAACGGCTTCTACTGGGGCGACTGCTCGCTGTCCAACACGTTGTTCCGCAGGGACGCGGGGGCGTTCGCGGCCTATCTGGTGGACGCCGAGACCGGCGAGATGCACCCGATGATCAGCGAGGGGCAGCGGCTGGCCGACATCGACGCCGCCCACACCAACATCTTCGGCGAGATGCTCGATCTGGAGGCCGGCGGGCTGCTGCACCCGTCGATCGACCCCATGGACACCGCCGAGGACATCGTCGCCCGCTACCACCGCCTCTGGGACGAGATCAACCAGAGCGAGATCATCGAGGAGGTGGACTGGCGCCGCGTGGAGCAGCGCATCAGGCGGCTCAACGACCTGGGCTTCGACGTGGCCGAGATGATGGTGCGGCGCAAGGTCGGCACCGGCCGGCTGATCGTGCGGCCCAAGGTCGTGGACGCCGGGCACCACCAGCGGCGGCTGCTCCGGCTGACCGGCCTCGACGTCGAGGAGAACCAGGCGCGACGGCTGCTCAACGACCTCGACGGGTTCCGGGTGGCCAAGGGCCTGCGGCACGAGGACGAGGCCATCGTGGCCCACCGGTGGCTGGCCGAGGTGTTCCAGCCGACGGTCGAGGCCATCCCCGTCGAGCTGCGCGGGAAGCTGGAGCCCGCGCAGCTGTTCCACGAGATACTCGACCACCGCTGGTACCTGTCGGAGCAGGCGGACGCCGACGTCGGGCTGGAGGCGGCCGTGAAGTCGTACGTCGACAACGTGCTCGTCCACAAGCCCGACGAGAAGGCGCTGCTGCCGGATGAGCCCGCTCAGTAGGCGACCGTGATGCGCTTGCGCGGGTGGGCGCCGTTCTCCAGCTCGTCCGCGACGGCGACCGCGTAGTCCTCGGCGGTGATGAAGCTGCGGCCCTCGGAGTCGACCAGCAGGTCGTCGCCGCCGATGCGGTAGATGCCGGTGCGGTCGCCGGGGGCGATCTCGGCGGCCGGCGAGATGTAGGTCCAGTCGAGGTCGCCGACCTCGCGGAAAAGGTGGAGCACGGTGCGCTGGGCCAGTGCTTCTTTTTTGTAGAGGTCCGGGAACTCGGGCGTGTCGACCAGGTCGACCCCCGAGGGGATCTTGAGGCTGCCGGCGCCGCCGACGACGATCAGGCGGCGCACCCCGGCCGCGCGCACGCCCTCGATCAGGGCCTGGTACGCCTCGACGAACGGGCCCTCGGGCTCGGTGCCGTCGCGCGGCGGGCTGATGGCGGAGACGACGGCGTCGTGCCCCTTGGCCAGGGTGGCGGAGTCGTGGACGTCGCCCTTGACCGGGCCGCCCGAACGGCTGACGCCGGTCACCTCGTGCCCGCGGTCGGTCAGTTCTGCGGCGATGCGCTGGCCGATCATGCCGGTCGCGCCAAAGAGAAGGATCTTCATGTGGTCAACAGTATCCACTGGATACTGGTTACTTCATCGTGCTATAGGTACCTTATGGGTACTGGCGATGTCTTCGACCCGAACTGTCCGACCAGGGTGGTTCTGGATCGTATTGGCGACAAATGGTCGGTGCTGGTGCTGCTCAGCCTCGTCCACGGGCCGATGCGCTTCACCCAGTTGCGGGCGCGGATCGGCGGGGTCACGCCCAAGGTGCTCACGCAGACGTTGCGGGCCATGGAGCAGGACGGGCTCGTGACCCGGAAGGTGTTCGCCGAGGTGCCGCCGCGCGTCGAGTACGCGCTGACGGATCTCGGCCGGTCGCTGCACGAGCCGGTGTCGGTGGTGGCCAGGTGGGCGGAGCAGAACATCACCGAGATCCTCCGCGCCCGCGAGGAGGTCTCGTGAGCCCCGCCCACGGCCGGGGCTCAGGCGCTCGTGAGCTTGGTGATCTCGGTGACGATGTCGGGCCAGAGGGGGCGCGGGAGGTCGTGGCCCATGCCCGGATAGGTGACCAGCCGGGCGCCGGGGATGGCCGCCGCCGTGGCGCGGCCGCCCTCGAGGGGGATGAGCGGGTCCGCCTCCCCGTGCAGGACCAGCGTGGGCACGGTGAGCCGGCCGAGCTGCTCGGTGCGGTTGCCGGAGGCCATGACGGCGGCGAGCTGCCGGGCGGTGCCCGGCGGGTCGAAGCACCGGTCGTAGGCCAGGCCGGCCACCCTGGTGACCCGCTCCCGGTCCATCTCGTAGCCGGGCGAGCCGATGACGGACCACGTGTGCAACGCCGAGGCCAGCACGCCCTCGCGGTCGGCTGGCGGGGCCGACATCAGCACCGAGAGCGCCTCCTCGGTCGGCGGGGCGACGTGAGGGCTGGGCGTCGACATGATCGAGGTCAGGGTGAGCACGCGTCCGGGGTGCCGGATGGCCATCGTCTGCGCGATCATCCCGCCCATCGACGCGCCGGCCACGTGGGCGGCGGGCAGGCCGAGGGCGTCCAGGAGGGCGGCCGCGTCGTCGGCCATGTCGTCCAGCAGGTACGGCGCGGGCCCCTCCGGTGCGGGGACGCCCGCGTCGTGGAAGTGCGTGGAGAGGCCGGCGTCGCGATTGTCGAACCGTATGACGTGGTGTCCCTGCTCCGCCAAGAGCTGGCAGAACTCCTCGTCCCAGTGGATGAGCTGCGCTCCGAGACCCATGATGAGGAGCAGGGGACGGCCTGCGGGGGAGCCGAAGCTCTCGTAGGCGATTTCGATGCCGTTGGCTGTTACGCGGGTGGTCACGGAGACCAGAATGTCATTCTGGTCTCCGTGCGTAAAGTCAGCGCCGGCTCCGCGACCTGGCCCTAGGGAGCGGCCGTCACGCCCCCGACGAAGGCCGCGGGCTTCACGACGGCCTCCTCCTGCGGGGGCTCGGCCGGGTTGGTGTCCCGCTCGGACCAGGCGCCGGTGGAGAAGGGGACCGGGTGGTTCTTCTTGCCGACGCCCTCGCCCCACTTGGTGATGACGTAGTCGACCTCGATGTGGCCCTGGCCGCCGATGCCGTCGACGCCGAGCGTGTCGGGGTTGAACGTGCCGCCGGTCAGCTCGGCGAAGGTCTTGGCGTCCAGGTCGAGCATGATGCCGCGGTTCGAGGGCGCGCCGGGGCCGCGGTCGCCCACGAAGAAGGGCAGCTTCTTGCCCTTGTAGATCACGTACCCCTCGGTCAGGAGCGGCCAGCTCGGGCTGGCAGCCAGCCCCTTCTGCATGGGCTTGCCGCTGGCCGGCATTCCCGTGTCACCGGCGCGGCCGGAGCCGTCGTCCCAGAAGTAGGACGCCGTGGTCGAACCCTTGAGTAGCACCTTCTCTTCGTCGTCGGAGTCGGCATGGACGGCGGTGCAGGCGATGGTCAGCGCACCGATGGCGGAGGCGGTGAACAGAGCGAAGGAACGCAGGCCAAATCGAGCAGACATGAAGCTGTGAGGTCCTTTGCGAGGGGACAGGGACACACGCTCATCGAAAAGGACGCAGCCGGGCAGAACGCCTGACATGGTGGCTGCGCGGAGCGCGGAAATACCTGGGGAAAGGGCCGATCAGCAGGCGGTCGGCACGACGCTGTCTGGGGGGATGACGCGGGAATGCAACATGGGGGTCCTCTCCATCACGCCTACCGGGTTAGCTGACGGGTTCGGGCGTGGAGATGCCCTACCGGCACGTGGCCGGATTCACCCCGGAGATGGGTCCCCGGTTCCCGATCCATCGGGATTCGGCTGGTTAATTGGCCCACACTTTAACCAGGCTTTCCGGACACGCGCAAACGAATCATCACAAATCGGACAAAAGATCTACCTAGGACGGGAATGAAAAGGGGGGGCGCGGCGTGCCGCGCCCCCCTCAGGAATCCCCGCCTCAGCCGCCGCTCTTGCGCCTGAACGATCTCTTACTCGCAGCCGGACCGTGCGCCCCGTGAATCTTCGATGGGTCACCGCCCCTGCCACCCGCGCCCGCACCGGCATGCTGGTTGCGCTTGCGCTCCAGCGCCTCGCGGAACTTGCGCTTCATCTCGTCCTCGGGAGTTTCGCTGACTTCCGGCTCCGGTGATTCCGCCATGAGGACCTCCATGGTGTTGGGGACAATCACAGCTTCGCATGGCGCCGCTTATGACGCGAAACCAGCCTGGACCCTGCGCTCCGGCGCGGCGGGGAGTTCCGGCCGCCCGCTCGGCATCGCCCCCCATGGCCACCAGGGCGATCACCGCGCCGGGCGACGGAATCGGCAGGTACGCGCCGAAGCTCGGCATGGCCCAGATCCGCACCGGCATCGCGTGGGCCGACGAGACCCTGGCCGACCTCAGAAACGGGTAAAGGGAAACCGCTCGGTTCCTGGTATTGCGTTGGGGCGGTCCGGGAAATGCAAGCGACATGACGGTCAACCCCCCGGTAGGGCGATGAGCCTCCTCGGCCGAGATCTGGCGCTGGATCTGGGAGCGGCCAGCACGCGCATCTACGTCAGAGGCAAGGGGATCGTGCTCGACGAGCCGTCGGCCGTAGCGCGCGACGCCGAGACGGGCAGGGTGCTCGGGTACGGCGCGGAGGCGGCCTCCAGCGCGGACGGCGAGACCTGCTGGCCGATCAGCGGCGGCCTGCCGGCCGACGCCGAGCTCACCCGGCGCCTGGTCCGGCACTTCCTGCGCAAGGTGCACCGGAATCCGTTCGCCCGGCCACGCATGGTCATGGCACTGCCGGAGGGCGCCACGCCGATCGACCGGGCGGCGCTGTGCGACCTGGCGTTCGAGGTGGAGTCGCGGGGGGTCTTGCTGATCCCGCACGCGGTGGCGGCGGCGCGCGGCGCGGACGTGCCGGTCGAGGACTGCGCCGGGCGGATGGTCATGGACATCGGCCGCGACTCGACCAGGATCGCGGTCCTGTCGCGCGGGATCGTGGTGGCCTCGGGCGCCGTGCCCGGGGGCGGCCACGGCATGAACCTGTCGATCGCCCGCCTCGTCGAACGCGAGCACGGGCTGCTGATCGACGAGCGCGAGGCCGAGGCGGCCAAGAGGACCGCGGGCACCGACTGGAAGCCGCTGGGCCGGCAGGTGGTGGTGCGCGGCCGCGACGTGGAGAGCGGGCGGGAGCGGGCGGTGCCGCTGCCCGTGCAGCTGATCTACGAGGCGACCCGGCAGCCGGTCGAGACCATCGTGCGGGCGACGGTCGGGATCGTGGAGCGCTGCCCGCCTGAGCTGGCCGCCGACCTCGGCGAGCGGGGCGCGGTGCTGGTGGGGGGTGGCGCGCTGTTGCGCGGTCTGTGCAGGCGGCTGCGGGCCGCCCTGTGCATGCCGGTGCGGCGGGCCGAGCGGCCCAGGGATTCCGTGGCGCTCGGCCTGGGACACTGCGTGGCCGACCTGAGGCTGATCGCCAGGCTCAGAGCCGCCGGGAGATGAGGCCCGTGAACGGGCACCGGCTACCGTTCGTGGACGACGCCCAGCAATATGTGGTTTTTGCGTTATTTACCCCGTAGTTACGGATGCTCTTGGATATGGTCCGATCGTGCGTATCCGCCGTTACGCTGCCTCCGCGGTGCTGACCTGCGTCGCGGCGATGGCGGCTTGTACGGCGGCGTCCGAGTTCCCCACGCTGGAAGCGGCCACCGAGCAGCTCACCGCCGACGCCGACCATCTGCTCGGCGCCTCCGGCCTCCGCCTGCCGGCCGCCGAACAGGTGCGGGACGACTCCTGCGTGCCGGGAGAGGTGCGAGCGTTCCTGCGGATCGAGGGCGAGCTCGTGGACGCGTCCGTAGGGCTGCTGGAGAAGCTCCAGGCCATGGGGTACGACAAGGTCGTCGACGATCTGGACCTGCGTGACGACGCGCAGGACGTGGTCGTGCTGCGGCATCCGGAGACGCGGCTGACCTTCGAGCTGACCGTGGTCGACGGCGACAAGCCCGGCGTCCGGATCGTCGGCAAGACCACCTGCTACGCGACCGCCCACTAGGGAGCGGTCGCATAGCCCATGGGGCCGCGCTCCCCCGTTGTCCGCACCTCGCCGCAAGTGCCCGCCGCCTTGGGCGGGGGTCTCCCCGGGGAAGAGGGCCGAACAGCGGGGAGAGCCGCGGCGCCCATGTCGGCCGGACCACTGATGGAAGAGGGCCGAACAGCGGGGGGAGCCGCGGCGCCCGTGTCGGCGGCTACGGGGTGGACAGCGCCTCCGTCGGGGAGAGGCGGGAGGCGCGGATGGCGGGATAGAGACCGGCCATGGCGCCGATGAGCAGCGTCGCCGCGAGGCCGCCGACGGTCGCCCAGGCCGGCACCACGGACGGCCAGCCGCTGTAGAGCGCGTACCCCATGGTGACGGCGGTGCCCAGGAGGATGCCTCCGCCTCCGCCCATCGCGGACAGGAGCAGCGACTCCGCCAGGAACTGGGTGCGGATCTGGCCGCGGGTCGCACCCAGCGAGCGGCGCAGGCCGATTTCCGCGCGGCGCTCCAGGACCGAGATCACCATGGTGTTGGCCACGCCGACGCCGCCCACGAGCAGCGCCACCGCCCCCACGCCCAGCAGGAGGTTGGCGAACGCCTGGCTGGTGGCCTGCTTGGCGGCCAGCGCGTCGGACGGGCGGGAGACGTCCACCTCGTTCGGCGCCTCCGGGTTGGCGGTGCCGGCCAGGACCTGGCGTACCGCCTCCAGCTTGGCCTCCTCCGAGCGCGTGTACAGGGTGGTCGGGTGGCCGTCGAAGCCGAGCCGTTCCTCGGCCACCGGCCAGCCGACCAGGACGCCGCTGTCCAGGTCCGTGGCCAGGGCGACCGGGTTCAGTACGCCGACGACGGTGAACCGCACCCCGCCGACGACGACCTGCGTGTCCGGGCCGGCCGAGCCGATGCCGAGCCGCTGGGCGGTGGACCAGCCGAGCACGGCGGCCGGGTATCGCTCGGTGGCCGCGTTGAGCCAGGTCCCGCTGCTCAGCGTCGCGCCGACGGTGGCGGGCAGGTCGAGGCTGGCGGCGTAGGTGTTGATGCCGCCGGTCTGCGCCTCGGGGATCTGCTCCGACCGGTAGGCCTTGGCCTCGGAGATCTTCCCGACCGACGCGGCCGCCTCGACGGGGCCGATGCGCTCGATCATCGCCTCGGCGTCCTTCGGCATCTGCGCCGCCTCGCCCGTGAGCGTGGTGCCCGACGAGACGGTGAGCAGGTTGGTGCCGAGGGCGGAGAGCGTGCGGTCGAGCTCGGCGCCCGAGGAGGACGAGAGCCCGACCACGGCGACCATGGCCGCGATGCCGATGGCGATGCCGAGCGCGGACAGGAACGCCCGCAGCGGCCGCGTGCGCAGGCCGACCGCGCCCACCCGCATCACGTCGCCGGGCCGCATCCTGGCCGGAGCCAGTTTGGGCCGCGGCACCTCGACGACGGCCATCACGCCACCCCGGATTCGGCCAGCGACTCGACGGGCACGGCGGAGTCCGCGATGATCTGGCCGTCCCGCATGCTCACCTGCCGCGGCAGGCCGGAGGCGATCTCCCGGTCGTGCGTGATGATCACGATGGTGGTGCCGGACGCGTTCAGCTCGTGCAGCAGCTCCATCACCCCCGTTCCCGAGACCGAGTCCAGGGCCCCGGTCGGCTCGTCGGCCAGCAGCAGCGGCGGCTCTCCCGCCACCGCCCTGGCGATGGCCACGCGTTGCCGCTCGCCGCCGGACAGCTCGTGCGGCTCGTGGTCCATCCGGTGCCCGAGCCCGACCCGTTCGAGGGCGGCCGCCGCGCGGCGGCGCCGCTCGGACCTGGCCAGGCCGGTGTAGATGAGGCCGTCGGCCACGTTGTCCAGCGCGGGGACCTTGGCGGCGAGGTGGAAGTGCTGGAAGACGAAGCCGATCGTGGTGGCGCGCAGCGCCGAGAGCTGGCCGTCGGACAGCTTCGACACGTTGTAGCCGTCGATGTGGATCGTCCCCGAGGTGGGCCGGTCGAGGGTGCCGACGACGTGGAGCATCGTCGACTTGCCCGATCCCGACGGGCCGACGATGGCGACGAGCTCGCCGTGGTCGATGCGCAGCGACACCGACCTCAGCGCCGCCACCCCGCCGGGGTACGTCCGGCTCACGTCCGTCAGCTGGATCATCGGATGCGTCATTTCGGCATCCCCACGGTCATGCCCTCGGTGAGCCCCTCACCCTTGACCTCGACCCGGCCCCCGGCGAACAGCCCCGTCTCGACTGCGACGTAGCGGGACCTGCCGCCTTCGACGACCTCCAGGCCGAACCCGCCCTCCTGCAGCGCCACGAGCGCCGCGACGGGCACGGTCAGCACGTTCTTCCGCTGGGAGGCCGTGAAGGTCACGTCCACCGAGGCCTTGTCGAGCCCCTTGGCGGCCTTGGAGCCGGCGATCGAGACCAGTGCCTCGATCCGCGTCTCGGGCTCGGCGTTCTGGCCCTCGCCCGGCACGATGACCGTGGCCACCTCGGTGACCTTGCCGTCCACTTTCTTGCCGTCGGGCAGCGTGACCTCGACCTTGGCCCCCTCCTTGGCCATCCGCTGGTCCTCGGCCTCCAGCTGGGCCGTGACGACCTTGGACGTGCCCGTGTACGTCAGGACCTTCTGCCCGGGCTGGGCCGGCTGGCCCTCCTCGGCCTCCAGGCTCTCCACGCGCACCTTGCCGGGCGCGAAGACGACGCGGCCCAGCTCGACCACACCGGTCTCGTCCAGCCCGCGATCGTCCTGCCACTCCATGACGGCCTCGTAGGTGTCGTACGTGTACTCGTCGTCCACCGTGAAACCGTCGTAGCCGAGCTCGCGGAGGTTCCGCTCCAGGTTCTCGACGTCCTTGCCCTCGGTGCCGATCTTGAGATCGCGGTAGGCGGGCGTGTCGCCGTACATGAGCACCACCGGCTTGTTGTCCAGCCGGTACAGCGACTTGCCTCGGGTTATCTGCTGCCCGCTCTCGGGCAGCCAGGTGATCGTGCCCGGCCTCCTGGTCACCGCGGAGGTGACCGGGCCGTAGCCCAGCTCTCCGTCGGCGTCCACGGTGTCGTTCAGGGTCTGCCTGCTCACGGTGGCCGTGGCGGGGGGCAGGGCACTGGCGGACCGGGTCGGGCCCGCGGCGCCCTCCAGCAGGCCGGCGCTGTTGATCGCCACGAATCCGCCGCCCGCGGCGACCAGCACGATCAGGAGGCCGGCGACCACCTTGCCCCGGCCGCGTCGGCGGCGCGGCCGGGAAGGCGTGGTGTCGGGCTCCGCCTTTCCGTCAAGGGTGGCCCCCTCTCTTACTGGGCCCATCAAGAACCTCCCAGCCCGGCCTCAGCGGACTCCTTCTGGCACTTCTCCTCGGCGGACTTGAAGTCGGGGTCGTTGGCGATCTCGCCGGTGATGCGCATCATGCCGCCGTCGGGGTCGGGGTAGCTCTCCACGCCGTTGTCCCGCATGCACTGCGAGAGCTTGCGCATGGCCTCGGCGCGCTGAGGGTCGACCCTGCCTCCCTGCCCGCCCTGCGGCGCCCACTGCTTGCAGGCCTCCTGGGCCTTCTCCACGGTCTCCCTGGGCGTGCCCCGGTCGAACTTCATCATGATGCCCTTGCCCGGCTCGGGGTCGTCCATCTGAATGCCGTTCTCGCGCATGCACTGGGCGAACTTGAGGTTGCGCTCGTGCGGGTCCTCGCTGGGCTTCGCGCTGGCCGCGGCCTGGTTGCCGGTGCCGTTGCCGGTCACCGACGCCACGTCGGCACCGCCGTCGCCGGCGCCGCACCCCGCCAGCAGCAGGGTCGCCGCGGCCAGTGCGGTGAGCACTCGTCCTCGCATGAATGATCTCCTCCGTCGAAGGAACGTGGTTTCGAGGGGAGATGCAATAGGTGCGGCTGTTTCCTCAGCGTTTCCGTCCGCGGCTTATTTTGACCAAATGCCGTCTAGGTCACACTCGGCTCTGTACGCGGATGAAAGGGCCTAGAGACGCCATGCGGGTGCTGGTGGTTGAGGACGAGCCCATGCTCGCCGACGCGATTGCCGAGTGGCTGCGTGAGGAGACCCACGCCGTCGACCTGGCGCACGACGGCGAGGCGGCGCTGGAGCGGATCGCGGTCAACGACTACGACGTGGTCGTGCTGGACCGCGACCTGCCGCGGGTGCACGGCGACGACGTGTGCAGGGAGCTGGTGGCCTCGGAGTCCGACGCACGGGTGCTGATGCTGACCGCCGCCGCCCAGCTCGACGACCGGGTGACGGGGCTGTCCATGGGGGCCGACGACTACCTTCCGAAGCCGTTCGCCTTCCCCGAGCTGGCCGCCAGGGTCCTGGCGCTGGGGCGGCGCTCGCGGCCGGCCGTGCCGCCGGTGCTGCGCCGGGCCGGGATCACGCTGGACCCGGCGCGCAGGGAGGTGTTCAGGAACGGCCGGTTCGTGCCGCTGTCGAAGAAGGAGTTCGCGGTCCTGGCGGAGCTGCTGCGCGCGAACGGCAGCGTGGTCTCGGCCGAGCAGCTGCTGGAGAAGGCGTGGGACGAGCACGCCGACCCGTTCACGGGGGCGGTCCGGCTCACCATTCTCAAGCTCCGCCGCAAGCTCGCCGACCCGCCGGTCGTGGAGACCGTGCCGGGGGTGGGGTACCGGATCGCATGAGACGGCCGCGCTTCCAGCCCACGTTGCGGCTGCGGCTCACCCTCGTCTACGGCGCCGTCTTCTTCCTCGCCGGGCTGACCCTGCTCGGCGTCACCTACTTGCTGTTCGACCAGCAGCTGACGCGGACGTTCGACAGCCGGTACGTGTCGGAGCCCGGCAAGGTCAAGAACCTGTTCTTCATGAAGGACGGCGTTCTTCTGCAGGGCCAGGCCGCGGTCGAGTGGCTGCGGCAGCAGGAGCTGGAGCTGCGCAACGCGGCCGTCACCTCCCTGCTCGCCCAGGGCGCGATCGCGCTGGTCGTGGTCGGCGGCGCGGCCGTCGGGCTCGGCTGGGTGGTGGCGGGGCGGGTGCTGGCGCCGCTGAACCGGGTCACCGACACGGCACGCAAGATCGCCGCCGCGCCCATGGCCGAGCGCGGCCTGCACGAGCGGATCGCGCTGGAGGGGCCGGAGGACGAGGTCAAGACCCTCGCCGACACGTTCGACACCATGGTGGAGCGGCTGGACCACTCCTTCGACGGGCAGCGCAGGTTCGTGGCGAACGCCTCGCACGAGCTGCGCACGCCCTTGACGCTGAACCGGGCGCTGGTCGAGCTCGCCATGCACCGTCGTACGGCCTCGCCCGACGTCAAGGAGCTCGGCGAGAGCCTGCTGGAGATCAACGCCCGGCACGAGCGGCTCATCTCCGGGCTGTTGCTGCTGGCCAGGTCGGAGCAGGAGATCGCGGACCGGTCGCCGGTGGACCTGGCCGACGTGGTGACGCACGTGGTCGAGCAGACCGCGGGGGACGCCCACGAGGCGAAGGTCACCGTGTACGAGGTGACCGCGCAGGCGCCGACCACCGGGGACGCGTTGCTGCTCGAACGGCTGGTGCACAACCTGGTCGAGAACGGCATCCGGTACAACGTGGACGACGGGACCGGGTGGGTGCGGGTGGTGAGCCGTACCGTGGGGGACAGGAAAGTGGAGGTGGAGGTCAGCAACACCGGACCGAGCGTGCCCCCGTACGACATCCCGCTGCTGTTCAAGCCCTTCCACCGGCACGGCGCCGAGCGGGTGGTCACGGCGCGCAGCGCGGGGCTGGGGCTGTCGATCGTGCGATCGGTGGCGCTCGCGCACGGCGGGGACGTCAGGGCGCGCCCGCGGGAGGGTGGCGGCCTCGTGGTGACCGCCTCACTCCCCCGGGCCCGCTACGACGCGTAACTGTCAGCTGACGCAGTCCTGCGTGTCGAGGCCGAGGGCCAGTTCCTCGAGCTTGCCCTTGTCGGCGAAGAAGGCGTAGTAGGCCTTGGGGTTGCCGGGGACGGAGACGTACGGAATGCCGCCCGGCGAGGTCTTGAGCCCGGGGTAGGCCTTCTTGACCTGCTTCATCGTCGAGCCGATGCCGATGCCCCGAGGCGTCCTGACGCCCTTCGGCGCGAAGATCACGGCTACGCCGACTCTCTTGGAGATGTACAGGCCCACGCGGTCCTTCCCGGTGGGGTGCGCCTTGAGATCCCAGCCCGAGCACGAGCCCTGTCCGGCGGCCATCTTGAGCACGATCTTCCCGGTGGCCTTGGCCTTCTTGGTGCTCATGCCGAGCTTGACCTGGCCGTAGCCGTACGGCCCCAATGCGGGCTTGGCGCTCTGGGCGAGCGCGGGCGTGCCGGTGACCAGCAGCGCCCCGCCGGCCAGCACCGCGCCGATCATCTTCCTCATGATGTCTCCCCATGCCGTCGTGAACCGTACTCCACGTTGGACGGAGGTCCGCCGGGAGAAGTTCGCCACCCGGCCGCGCAGTCCACCGGGGTGGCCGTCTCCGCCCGGCCTACGCGCGGTCGCGGACGTAGTAGTAGCCGAGGGTGTCGTCGTACCGGCCGGTGGGGCGGCAGCAGTGGCGGAAAGCGGCGTCCGGAGCCGCACGGGCATGGGTCGTTGCCGCCGAGCTTCTCGATCAGCTCCTTGTCGCGGCCGACGCGGCGGTCGCCGCGCTTGACGTGGGTCTCGCCAAGGGAAACCCCCGGCGGCGTTTGCTGGTCGGCTCAAAAGGACGTCTCTTCGCGGTCCATGGCGGGCCTCCTCGGGTCCATGGTCGGCGTCGCTCACGATAGGCCGCCGGTCCGGCACCGCGCGATCGTTTTTCCGCCGCGGCGTAGAGGGAGTCCACGGCGGCGGCTACGGAGATTTTTTCTCGGCCCCCAGACTTCACCACAAATCCGAATATGAGTCGCTATCGTACGTAAAGATCCACCGCACCCCGTCTCAGGAGTCACTTCTCTCATGGCGCATGCCGAACCGCTGCGGGAGGACGATCCGACGGCGGTAGGGATATATCGTCTGCTCGGCCGGCTCGGCGCGGGCGGGCAGGGGACCGTCTACCTCGGGCAGGCGCCCGACGGCAGACCCGTCGCGGTCAAGGTGCTGCGGGAGGGCGCCGGGTTCGACGACCGGCTCGCCAAGGAGATCGAGGCGGCGCGGCGGGTGGAGCCGTTCTGCATCGCGCAGGTGCTGGACGTGTCGCTGGGGCGGCAGCCGTACATCGTGACCGAGTACGTCGACGGGCCGTCCCTGCAGCAGGCCGGCCGGCACAGCGGGGCCGACCTGCAACGGCTGGCCGTCGCCACCGCCACCGCGCTGGCCGCCATCCACCAGGCGGGCGTCGTGCACCGGGACTTCAAGCCCGCCAACGTGCTCCTCGGGCCGGGCGGGCCGAGAGTAATCGACTTCGGCATCGCGCGGGCCGCGGACGCCGCCGCCACCGTCGCGAGCGGCATCGTCGGGACGCCCGCGTACATGGCGCCCGAGCAGCTGGCGGGGCAGGCGGTGGGGCCGGCGGCGGACGTGTTCGCGTGGGCGTCGGTCATGGTGTACGCGGCCACGGGCACCCCGCCGTTCGGGCAGGACACGCTGCCGGCCATCATCAACCGGATTCTGCACAACGAGCCGCAACTGGGCGAGGTGCCGCATCCGTTGCGGTCCGTCCTGTACGACTGCCTGGCCAAGGATCCGCGGGCGCGGCCGGCCATGAGGGATGTGCTGTTGCGGCTGCTGGGAGGACAGGACTCCGCGGTCCGGGGTCCTGCTGGCGGCGATCGAGTGCCCGGCTCTCCCGGCCCGATGGCGGTGCCCGGCTCCTTCGGCCCGATGCCGGTGCCCGGATCCCCCGGACCGATGGCGGTGCCGGGGTCGTCCGGGTCGATGCCCGGGGCGGGGCCCATGCCTGGAATGGGGCCCGGAGGACGGCCTGTGCCGGTGTCCGGGGCGGGGCCGATGGCGGCAGCGGCCGGGCAGTGGCCAGGGCCAGGAGCAGGGGCGATGCCGGGACCTGGGAGCGGCCATGGACCAGGGATCGGGCCTGGGGCCGGGATCGGGCCTGGAGCTGGGATCGGGGCTGGGGTTGCCGATGGTGGGCGTAGGCGGGTTGGTGTGCCGGTGGCCGTCGGGGTGTCGGGGGTCGTGGTGGCGGCGCTCGTCGGCGGCGTCCTCTGGCTCGCCCCGTGGTCGGCCGGACGCGCGGGGTCCGCACAGCTGGCCCTGGGCTCCCCCACGCCCTCCGCCGAGGTCACGGAGCCGTCGGCGGCGACCACGTCACCGCGCCGCAAGTCCACGCGCGGCCCCACCGGCAAGCCCACGACGCGCAAGACCCCTCGTACGAAGACCCCCAGGGCCACGCCCTCCCCCACCCCTTCCCCGAAGGTCACGACGGCGCGCCCGACACCCTCTCCCATCCGGACCACCAAGAAGCCGGCGACAGGCGCCAGGGTCAGCATCCTCGAGATCGAGATGTTCGGCGGCCCCGGCCAGTCCAGCGCGCAGGGCTGCTACATGCCGCCGGTGCACTTCCAGACCAATGTGGAATCGTCCCGATCCGAGGTGTGGATCTCTTATGTCTGGGAGGTGGACGGCAAGGCCGTCTCCCGTAACAGGTCATGGGTGTCGGAGGGCCAGTACACGGCGTTCGCGACCTCCTATCACTACGACCTGAAGGCGGGAAGCCACCGGATCACCCTGCGGGTCACGTCCCCGTCCGTGACGAGCAAGTCCATCTCGATCGACGTGTGTGACATAGAGAACTACTGATGCCGGACTCCATCGGCCCGTACCGGGTCATCAGGCCGCTCGGCGAGGGCGGGCAGGGGATGGTCTACCTGGCGTCCGCCCCCGACGGCACGCGGGTCGCGGTCAAGGTGCTGCGCGAGGGCGTACGGGGGGACGGCCGCTTCGCCAAGGAGATCGCCGCCGCGCGGAGGGTGGAGCCGTTCTGCATCGCGCAGGTGCTGGACGCGTCGCTGGGCGGGCGGCCGTACATCGTGACCGAGTACGTCGAGGGCCCGTCCCTGCGGGAGGCGGGCCGGCACACCGGGGCGGACCTGCAGCGGCTGGCCGTGGCCACCGCCACCGCGCTCGTCGCCATCCACCGGGCCGGCGTCGTCCACCGGGACTTCAAGCCCGCGAACGTCCTGCTCGGCCGGGACGGGCCACGGGTGATCGACTTCGGCATCGCGCGGGCCGTGGACGACGGGGTGACGCGGAGCAGCAGCGTCGTGGGGACGCCCGCGTACATGGCGCCCGAGCAGTTCGCGGGCGCCGCCGTGGGCCCGGCGGCGGACGTGTTCGCCTGGGGATCGGTCATGGTGTACGCGGCCACCGGCGCCCCGCCGTTCGGCAACGACTCCCTGCCGGCGGTGCTCCGGCGGATCCAGTACGAGGAGCCGCTGCTCGACGGCGTGCCGGAGCCGCTGCGGTCGATCGTGTACGCCTGCCTGGCCAAGGACCCGCACGCCCGCCCGGCCATGCAGGACGTGCTCTTCCGCCTCATCGGCGGCCCGGCCATGGACCAGGCTCCGGCGCAGGCGGCCTTCGTGGGCGGCGGGCGGACCGGGCCGGCGCAGGCGGCCTTCGTGAGTGGCGGGCGGACCGGGCCGGCGCATGGCGGCTCCGGCCGGAGGCGCGCTCCTGCGTTGCTGGCCGCCGGTGCGGCGCTGGTCCTGACGGGTGCGGTGGTCGCGGCGTGGGTCTGGCTACCGGCGTTCCGCGGCAAGACCAGCGCCGCCGCCATCGCCTCGGACACGACCTCCCCCACTGCCGCCGCGAGCACGAGCCGTACCGGCAGCGAGAAGTCCGCCAGGGCCCTGCGTCCGCGTCCCAGCAAAACCACCAAGCCGAGCACGACCCCGAAGCGCAGCACCGCCCCGGAGCCCGGCACCACCGAGCCCACCTCCCGCCCGACGACGGCGAGGCCCGCGCCCACCACCTCCGAGCCCACCGCCACCAGCGGCGGCGCGAGCACCGTGAAGTCGGTGGTCTTCACCTACGAGGGCTTCAAGCTGAGTGACTGCTGGCGCAACGACACGAACATCTGGGCCAAGGTCTCGGCCACGGGGACCTACAGCTACCGGTGGCTCGTGAACGGCCAGAACCAGGGCAGGCAGCAGGGCACGCCGTCGTCGAAGCCCCTGCTCCCCTCCATCACGTGGAAGGGAGCCGGCACGTACAGCGTGGTCTTCGAGGTGGTCACTCCGAGGAGCCTCCGGAAGAGCACCACAGTGAAGATCTGCAGCAACAGCGAGAGCTGGGGCGAAGAGTGGGGAGACTAGTCCGAGGATCTTGCCGATGATCCAATGCGCGTGATGGGAGGCGGCCGGCCAGCCGGGTGTCGATCATGGCTCGCCGCCGGCGGAGGAGGTGCGGAGCGCGCGGTACAGGAGGCGGGCGTCGCCCAGGTGGTGGCGGAGAAGCTTCTCCAGGCCGCCGATCGGGACGAGGTTCTGAGGCGCGCGCGGGTCTTTGTAGTCGACCCCGGCCAGCGGCGGCAGGGCCAGCGTCACCGCGTCGGCCAGGCGGACCACCTGGGCGGGCTCCAGCTCGGCACTGGCCTCACAGCGCGCCACGCCCGCCCACGGGGCCGACGACTGGACGGGGAGCCGGAGGTACCAGGCGTGCCGCCGCCAGCTCGTGCCCATGAGGAACACGGGCGTGCGCTGCCCGGGCGTGAGCGCGGCGACCACCGCGGACTGCGGCGGCGGGAGGTACGCGGTGTGGTGGGTCTTGATGTAGCCGACCGTCCGCGGCAGGTGGGAGCGCCCCCGCAGCGGCCCGTCCACCAACAGCAGGTCGTCGCTCCTGGTGCGGTGCCGCACCGCCAGGTCGACCTCCAGCTGCGTGACCTGCCGCTGCAGCGCCAGGGACAGCTCCTCGAAGCTGGTGTCGGCGGCCTTGCTCGGGTGGTAGGTGGCGTGCGAGGTCTTGACCTCGGGCGCGTGCGGGGAGGCGGAGATCAGTGTGCGGTTGACCTCGATCTCGGCCAGGTCGGCGCCCTCCGGGCCGCAGCGCACGATGCCGGCCGCGTACGAGGCGGCGATCCCGGGGACGGGCATGGGCGCGTCGGGGTCGTGCACCCACACGCGGGCGTCGATCCTGCGGACGCCGTCGGCGACCAGCAGCGTGCCCGGCGCGGAGGTGTCGGGCGCCGGTGTGACGGGTTTCCAGTCGGCGGCGGGACGCTCGATGTCGAGCACCAGCTCGGCACTGGTCGCGCCCAGCTCGGACAGCGCCTCGACGGAGAGGGCGGCGGCGTAACCGGGGTCCCACGGGTCGACGGTGAACCCCGTCATCCGATCCCCGCCTTCCTCACATGGGAGCCCTTGGCGTCGCGCCTGACCTCGAAGCGTACCGGGACCCGCTCGGCCAGCGCGGGAACGTGGGTGACGACGCCGATCATGCGCTCCTGGCCGGCGGCGAGGCGTTCGAGCGTGGTGGCGACGGTGTCGAGCGTGGCGGGGTCGAGGGTGCCGAACCCCTCGTCGAGGAAGATCGAGTCGAGGCCTCTGGCGACGGCGCCGGACAGGGCCAGGGCGAGGGCGAGCGCGGCCTGGAAGGTCTCGCCGCCGGACAGCGTGCGGGCGCTGCGCCGCATCCCCGCCTCGCCGTAGTCGATGACCTCGATGTCGCCGGTCTTGTCGCTGAGCGCCAGCTCGTACTGGCCGTCGGACAGCTCGCGCAGCGTGTCGGAGGCCGAGGCGACCAGCACGGCGAGGGCCTCGGCGCACAGCCAGCGCTCGAAGGCGTTGGCGCGCAGGCGGAGCGCCAGCTCGTGGGCGACCTTGGCCTCGTGCTCCTTCATCGCGATCTGGCTCTCCAGGTCGGCGGCGCGTTTGCGCTCCTCCTTGAGGCGGTCGAGCGCGCCCTCCGCGCGCGCGACGCTCCCGGCGACGGCGGCGCCGACCTGGTCGGGCGAGGCGTCGCGCGGGACGACGACGCCGTGCTCGGCCAGGCGCTCGGCCAGCCGGTGGCGGTCGGCGGCGAGCCGGTCGCGGGCCTGGCCGAGCTGCTCCTCGCGCTCGGCCAGCGCGGCGCGGGCGGCCTGCGCGGCCCGGTCGCGCCAGCCGAGCAGCTCGGTCCAGGCCCGGTGGAGGTCCTCACGGGTGAGGGGCGGTGGCGGGTCGTCCTGGGCGCCGGAGACGAGCAGCCGGTCACGGGCGGCCTCGAGCGTGCGCCAGGCGGAGTCGGCCTGGCGCTCGACCTGCTCGGCGTCGGCCCGCGCCTCTTCCAGCCGGCGGCGGGCGGCGCGTACTGCTGTGCGTGCCTGGGCGGCCAGCTGGTCGGCCTTGGCGATGGCGGCGAGCTGGGCCTCCAGCACGGCCCGGTCGCCGGGCGCGGGCAGCGCGGCCAGCTCGGACTCCAGCCGGGCCGCCTGCGTGGCCGACATCGACGCCGAGGTCTCGGCCTTGGCGTGGGCGGCTCTGGCGCGCTGGGCTCGCTCGCGGGCGCCGGCGAGGACGCGGTCGGCGGTGCGCATGTCGGCGGGCGGCTCGTGGCGGGGCAGCCGGGAGATCGGGTGGTGGCAGACGGGGCAGGGCTCGCCCACGGTGAGCCGGCCCACCAGGTGGGCGGCGGCGTGGGCGTCACGCAGGCGTTCGCGCTGCTGCTCTGCAGCGGCGAGCACCTGGTCGGCCGTCGCCAGCTCCCCGGCCAGGCCCTCCAGCTCCGCGGCGGCCGAGGCGGCGGCCGCGCGGGCGCGGGCGGCCTCGGCCCGCAGCCGTTCGCGGTGGTCGAGCGCGGCCAGGGCGGCCTGTGGGGCGCCGCGGTCGCCGAGCGCGGTCAGTGATTCGAACGCCTCGTGCTCGTCGGCCTCGAGCGCGGCGACCTCGGCGGTCAGCGTCTCGACCGCCTCCGCGGCGGCGCGGCGGGCCGAGGCCAGGGTCGGGACCGCGGCGGGCATGCGGAGCTGGGCCAGCACCGACTGGCGCTCGGCGACCAGCGCCCGCTCCTGCTCGGCGCGGCGGATGTCGGCCTCGCGGGCCCGCAGCAGGTCGAGGTCGACGCCCATGGTCTCGGCCAGCCGGCGCAGCGCCGCCAGCCGTTCGGCCAGCTCCCGCTCGGCCTCCTCCGTCGCGCCGGAGAGCTTGGCGAGCTGGTCGCGGGCGAAGGAGGCGGACTGCTTGGCGGTCTCCTCCTCGCGGGCGGCGCGCTGCCTGATCAGCTCGTACACGTCGGCGTCGAGCAGCTGCACCAGCAGGTCCTGCCGCTCGCGGGGCGCGGCGTGCAGGAACTCGGCGAAGCGGCCCTGCGGCAGCACCACGCACTGGGTGAAGAACCGGTATTCCAGCCCGGTCACCTGCTGGGCCTCGGGGGTGACGTTCTCGCCCTCGGCGAGCGGCTTGACCACCGCGTCGAACGCCCCGGCGAGCGGCGCCGCCGGGTCCAGCTCGTCGAGCCTGGCCTCTTTGGTACGCACCGCGCCCTTGGCGTCGCGCACCATCGCGCGGGCCACGCCGTAGCGCCGCCCGTCGCTCTCGAAGACCATCGCCACCTTGCCGGCGCTGACGGAGGGCGCCAGGGCGTGGGCGACGGCGCCCTCCCGGCCCCAGCGCGGCACCGTGCCGTACAGCGCGAAGCAGATCGCGTCGATGATCGTGCTCTTGCCCGCGCCGGTGGGGCCCACGAGCGCGAAGTATTCGGTGTCGGAGAAGTCGACGGTCACCGGCTCGCGGAAGCTGCCGAAGTGGTCGAGGTGCAGCAGCAGGGGACGCATCAGCCGGTCACCTCGTCGTAGAGCCGGTCGAACAGGGTGGCCACCTGATCGTCGTGGCGTCCGGTGGCGGCGAGGTAGTCGCGGAACAGCTCGCGCGGGCTGCGGTCGGCCGAGCTCGCCCGCCGCGTGGCGGGCACGGGCCGGAACTTCTCGTCCAGCATGACGTCGACGGCGCCGGACAGCAGCTCCCGCACGTCGTCGGCGAGGCCGACGCGGGGTTTCTCCTCGACGATCACCTTGAGCCAGTCGTCGCCCGGTTCGATGGCCTCCAGCTGCTCCAGCGTGCCGCGCACGGTGCGCAGCCGGCGGGCCGAGGTGAACGTCAGCTCCCGCACCACGGCGGGCCGCCCCGGTGAGACCTCGACCAGCAGCGCGCCCGGGGTGTTGCCCTCCTCGCCGAAGTCGACGGCGAGGGGCGAGCCGCTGTACCAGATCGGGCAGGGGCCGGGGATTTGCTGGCGGCGGTGCAGGTGGCCGAGGGCGGCGTATTGGGTGGCGGGCGGGAAGGCGGTCGGCTCGAAGTAGTAGGAGAAGATCGACTGTGCCTCGCGCTCGCCGCCGCCGAAGGCCCCGCCGGGCAGGGTGCCGTGGGTGGTGACGAGGTTGACGGTGTCGCCCTGGAAACCGGCCGTGAGCGCGCCGATGAGCTCGCCGATGCGGGAGGCGTAGTCGCGGTTGTGGTCGGCGGCCGTGCCGGTGAGGACCTCGGCGGCGCGTACGACGTACCGGTGTGACAGGAACGGCAGCACGGCCAGCCGCACCGGCTCCCCCGACCGCGCGGTGAAGGCGAGCGTGCCGCCCGCGTCGGGCCGCCGGAAGGAGCCGATCACGTGCAGGCCGAGCTTGCCCAGCACCGGCCGGTAGACCTCCAGCAGCTGCGGGTTGTCGTGGTTGCCGGCCAGCACGATCACGTCCCTGCCGTCGCCGCGCAGCGCCATGAGCGCGTTGAGCACCAGCGACTGGGCCTCGGGCGTGGGCGCGGAGGTGTCGAAGAGGTCGCCGGCCACGATGACGGCGTCGACGTCGTGGGTCCGGGCGGCCGCGACCAGCTCGCGCAGCACGTCGCGGTGCTCGTCGATCCGGGGGCGGCCCTTGAGCACCTTGCCCACGTGCCAGTCCGCGGTGTGGAGGATCTTCACGAAATCACCTGTGGTCAGAAGGGCGGGATGTCGTCTTCGATGCCGGGCAGGCCTTTGAACGGGTCTAGGGAAACGACTGTCGCGGGCGCCGCCGCCTCGGCGGGCCGGGTGGCCCAGGCGGGGAACGGGAAGGCCACGGCCAGGGGGACCGGGATCTCCGGCTGCGCGACGAACATGGTGCCGGGCTTGGCGATCGTGGCGCGTTCCCTGACGGCCGGGGGCAGCCAGCCGTACTCGGATCTGGCGGCCTCGGCCGGGTCGAGGCGTCCTGCGACGCGGACGGCGCTGTTGGAGACGATGCGCCGCTCCACCTCCGAGGCGGTCTGCTGGGCGCCGATGAGGATGACCCCGAGCGAGCGGCCGCGCTCGGCCACGTCCAGCAGGATCTCCTTGATCGGGGAGTCGCCCTCGCGCGGCGCGTACTTGTTGAGCTCGTCGAGCACCACGAACAGCAGCGGCCGGGCCGTGCCCGAGGACTCCTTGCGGTGGAACTCGCCGCGCAGCACCACGCCCACCACGAACCGCTGCGCCCGCTCGGGCAGGTTGTGCAGGTCGACGATCGAGACCTGCGCGTCGGAGGTGCTGACGGAGTGGGCGCGGTAGAACGGCATGTCGCCGCGGACGATCGGGGCGAGCGGCTTGACCGCGCTGCGCAGGCGGCGCAGGAACGCGTTGACGGTGCCCAGAGGGGTCTGCGCCCCTGTCCACTCCGTGCGGGTGGCCTCGTCCTGCAGCTGGTCGGACAGCAGCTCGACCAGGTCGGAGAACGTGCGGCAGGCCGTGCCCTTGATCATGACCGCGCCGCCGTCGCCCACCGGCTCGGCCCACGACTTCAGCCGGGCGGCGACCTGCCCTACGAGCAGCGAGTATCCGGCCCGCTCGTCGTCGGAGTCGGCGAAGACGAACCGCAGCAGCTCCTCCTCGCAGAACTCGACCAGCGTCCAGTAGAACGCGCTCACCCCCTGGGTGCGGGCGGCGACGTGGGGCACGCCGTTGGGGTCGCCGGGCCGGGGCGGGGCGAAGACGTGGACGCTGTCGAACGGCCGGGCAGGCAGCCCGAGCCGGGCGTAGACGCTCCTCGCGCTCTCGTCCAGGCGCAGGTTGTCGTGGTCGAGGAAGAGCAGGTCCTCACCCTTGACCGAGAAGATCAGCGCCTTGGTGTTGGCCGACTCGGCGTCCAGCACGCCCGAGTTGAAGATCGAGTAGAGCAGGAACGTGGCGAACGAGGTCTTGGTCGCCACGCCGGACACGCCGGAGATCGACACGTGGGCGCCGCGGGTGCCGTCGAGGAAGTCGAAGTTGACGTAGAGCGGCTGGCCGTCGCGGCCCATGCCCAGGGGGATGCGCCGGTCCATGACGTCGAAGTAGAGCGCCTGGTCGCGGTCGCCCGCGCCGGCCAGATAGACCTTGGCGCCGGGCAGCGGCGGCACGAACACCTCCGGCTCGATCCTGGTCACCCGCACCTCGGCCACCTCGATCACGGCCGCGGGCAGCGCGCCGTCGGCGATCAGGAACACGTCGGAGTCGTACGCGGCGCCCTCGTGCCTGGCCTCCACGGCCGTCACCACGCCCGCGACCAGCACCGGGCCGTGCCCCGGCACCTCCCGCCTGGTCACCACCACGTCGTCGAGCTGCAGGACCTTGCCCTGCTCCAGGCCGACCCAGAACGACAGCGGCGAGGCCGCCTGCGTGCCGAGGACCCGCCCCACGGCCTCACCCGACGCAGGTGTCGCGGCCGTCGCCTCGCGGCTCGCCGTCCCGTTGACCGTCACTGATCCCTCCGCCCCCATGAATGCCTTCTATGGAGACTAGTGTGGTGCGGCGACAAGAGTCCGGCTCATTCGGCTCGAACGCGCAGAACGCGTAGGTCGTGCGCGCCGTCCGCGCGGGCCATCTCGTAGTAGAGCCACCAGTGGCCGTCGAGGATCAGCGCGTCGAGGTAGCGTACGGAGCCGCTGCCGTACGGGGAGGTCACCCACGGCCCGTACTCCGACAGCCGCCGCCAGCCGAACAGGTCGGAGGAGACGGCGATGCCGCAGCGCTCCTCGTAGTTCTCCGCGTGCGAGGCGGAGCCGTCGTAGAAGCCCACGTATCCCCCGCCGGGGATGGGGACGATGCTGTTGAGCCTGGCCTGGTAGCGGTCCCAGCCCGTGCCGACCGGCAGGACGCCGCCCCGCCAGGTGAACGACTCGCCGTCGAGGCTGGTGGCCAGGCCGGTGGGGTGCGTGGTGACGCCGGCGTTGTAGATGTCGGCGGTGGCGTGGGCGTCCGGGTGGGGGATCTCCAGCGGCTCGGCGTAGCTGGCGAACAGGTACGTGACCGGCCCGGCGCGCAGCACGTACGGGTCCTTGACGCCCTCGGTGCCGGTCGAGGCCGCGGTAAGGACCGGCCGGGCCCTGGCCACGTCGAACGCGGACGGGTGCCCGGCGGTCAGCGCGTCGATGCGCCACCGGTTGTCCGCCGGGTCCACGTACGACATGTAGAGCCGGAAGCCGCCGTCGTCGGCCGGCATCAGGCAGAAGCGCTCCATCGAGGGGGTGCCCAGTTCGTCCTTGTGCACCGACCACACGTCGGTGAAATCGACGCCGTCCTCGCTCACCGCGACCGCGCACTGCCAGCCGCGCTCCGACGCGGCGCCTCTGGGCCGGCGCCGCCGGTAGGTCAGCCAGAACCGCTCGCCATCGTGCAGTACGCCGGCGGCGCCCACCCAGTAGCCCTCCTCGTCCTTCTCGGGCGCGAGCACCACCGAGCCCGCCAGCGGATCGAACGCCGCGAGCGGAGCGTAAACACGATTAACCACAAGTCCTCCCTTCGTACAGGAAACAGTCCAAGGCAACGCTTGCCCCACCCACCACGCCGGCGTCGCCGCCGAGCGTCGGCCGCTCCACCCGTACCATGTCGCGCAGCACGGGGAACGCCTTGGCGCGCAGCGCCGCGCGCACCCGGTCGAACACCGGCTCCGGAGCCGGCCGGAAGATCCCGCCGAGCATGATCAGCTCGGGGTTGAGCAGGTTGACCGCGCTGGCCAGGCCGGTGGTCAGGTGGTCGACGAGGTCGTCCAGGAGGGCTTCCGGCAGCTCGGCGAGCGGGTTGGAGGGGCGGCGGCCGAGCTGCTCGGCGATGTACGGCTCCGAGACCACGGTCTCCAGGCAGCCGGTCGCGCCGCACGCGCACGGGCGGCCCTTCTCCAGCACGCGCAGATGGCCCAGCTCGGTGACCCCGTAGGCGCCGGGGCGGAAGGGGCGGCCGCCGATCACCAGGCCGGCGCCGACGCCCGTGCGGACGTACACGTAGAGGAGGGGGTCCGCGCCCTCCGTCTCCCCGTAGCGGCTCTCGGCCAGCGCCATGGAGCGCACGTTGTGGTCCACCACGGTCGGCACGCCCAGCGCGGCCTCCAGCAGGTCGGCGAAGGCCACCTCGCGCCAGCCCAGGTTGACCGACAGGACGTTGCGGCGGTGCGCGGGATCCACCGGCCCCGGGGCGGCGACCCCGATGCCGAGCAGCCGGTCGGCGGGCACGTCCGCCGAGAGCCCGGAGGCGGCCTCGGCGATCCGCGCCACGACCTGCTCGGGGCTCTCGGCGGCGAGGTCGAAGGCGAACGACGCGCTCCGGCGGACCTGGGCCCTGAGGTCGCACAGGCCCAGCTGAACCGTGCCGGCGCCGACCTGGACGCCGATCACGTGGCGGGCGTCCGCGCGGATCTGGATGCCGGTGGACGGCCGGCCGACCCGCTGACCGACGCCCTCCACGGCGCCCTCCGCGACCAGTCCCTCGTCGAGGAGCTGCCCGACCACCTTCGTCATCGTGGTGGCCGACAGGCCCAGCCGGCGCGCCAGGTCCGCGCGCGGCTGCGGGCCGTCGTCCCGCAGGCTGCGCAGCACGAGCCGGCGGTGGTGCCGCCGGACGTCCTGAACCGGCGAGTACCTCTGGTCCATGAGCGCCCCTTAAGTAACTACCGGTGAGAAAATAAGCGGTCACGCGACACCGGTCAAACGACGGGTGCCCCGCTCACCGCGTCCCGGCGAGCAGTTCCTCGAAGGTGGTCGCCGGGCGCCCGGTGAGGGCCGGGACGGCGTCGCTCACGCCTTCCAGCTCGCCGGCGGCGATCGCCAGGTAGGTGGACACCCACGCCTCGAGCTGCCACTCCGGCGCCCCGTACACCTGGCGGGAGGCGTACGCCTCCTCGAGGGTCTCGGGATGGTAGGCATAGGTGCGCCCGGTCGCCATGCTCAGCGTGGCGGCGACCTCGTCCAGGGTCAGCGCCCGCGGCCCGGTGAGATCGTAGGTCGCGCCCTCGTGCGCGCCCGGGTCGAGCAGCACCGCGGTGGCCGCGTCGGCGATGTCGTCCTGGGCCACGGCCGCCACCCGTCCCTGACCGGCCGGGCCGCGGATCACGCCGTCGTCGCCGGCCATCATGGGCAGGAAGTCGGCGTACAGGTTGTCGCGCAGGAAGGTGAAGGGCAGGCCGCTGTCGCGGATGTGCTGCTCGGTGGCCCAGTGGTCGCGCGCCAGCGTGAACGTGGCCGACGGCGAGGCGCCGTAGAAGGAGATGTAGACCAGGTGCGTGACGGCGGCGTCGCGGGCGGCGTCGACGAAGGCGCGGTGCCGGTCGAGGCGGTCGGCGCTCTCCGAGGCCGACACGAACAGCACGGTCGTCGCCCCGTCGAGGGCCCGCCGCATCGCCTCGGGGTCGCCGTAGTCGGCGCTGACCGCGCTCGCGCGGTCGAGCGGCGGGACGCGGCCGGCGCTGCGGGAGACGAGCCGCTGCTCGACGCCGGCCGCCGCGAGCCGGGCGGCGATCCTGCCGCCGAGCCGGCCGGTGGCGCCCGTGGTCACGATGAAGGCCATGCCGACAGACTAAGGGCGCGCCCCGCCTGGAGGGACCCGCCGCTACAGGTTGCTCTCACCGGCGCTGACCAGGCCGGTCTCGTACGCGACGACGACGGCCTGAGCGCGGTCGCGCAGGCCGAGCTTGGCGAAGATCCGGGCGACGTGGGTCTTCACCGTGGTCTCGCTGAGGCATAGCACGCCGGCCAGCTCCGCGTTGGACAGGCCGCGCCCCATCAGCGTCAGCACCTCGACCTCGCGTGGTGTCAGGGTCGCCAGGTCGGCGTGTCCGGCCGGGGCGGGAACGCCCGCGCGGTCGGCGGCGGCGAAGCGCTCCACCAGCCGCCGGGTGATCGACGGGGCCAACAGCGCGTCCCCGGTGGTGACCAGCCGCACGGAGGCGGCCAGGTGCTCGGGCGTGACGTCCTTCAGCAGGAAGCCGCTCGCGCCGAGGGCCAGCGCGGCGTAGACGTAGCGGTCGAGGTCGAAGGTGGTCAGCATGAGGACCCGGCAGCCCGGATCCTGCGCCAGGATCCGCCGGG
Source organism: Nonomuraea sp. SYSU D8015 (assembly GCF_008065375.1). Lineage (GTDB taxonomy): Bacteria > Actinomycetota > Actinomycetes > Streptosporangiales > Streptosporangiaceae > Nonomuraea. The sequence continues at coordinate 408,280 of NZ_VJYI01000006.1, read as the reverse complement.
CCGCTTCCAGGCCGTCCATGGCGGGCATGCGGATGTCCATGAGCACGACGTCCGGCCGCAGCTCCTGCGCCGCCGCCACCGCTTGTGCCCCGTCGGCCGCCTCGCCGACCACGTCGATGCCGCGCGTGGTGAGGATCAGCCGGAAGCCGCTGCGGATCAGGGCCTGGTCGTCGGCGATCAGCACCCGGGGCTCCCTCGTCATGGCCGCTCCAGGGGGAGGCGGGCGCGTACGCGGTAACCGCCGCCGAGGCGACGCCGGGCGTCCAGGTCTCCGCCGTAGAGCGCGACCCGCTCCCGCAGCCCCAGCAGCCCCCGCCCGGCCCCTCCGTCCCCGGCGCCCTTCCCGACGCCGCCGACGGCACCCGGGCCGCCGGGCAGGCCGTGGTCGTCAGTGAGGACGCTGCGGCCGGTGTTCAACACCTCCACCCGCAGCTGGTGCTCGGCGTAACGGATCGTCACCTCGACCTTCGCGCCTGGCGCCGCGTGCTTGAGCGCGTTGGTCAGCGCCTCCTGCACGATCCGGTACGCGGTCGCGTCCACGCCCGGCGGCAGCGGCCGCGGCTCCCCCGAGATCCGCACCTCGGCGGGCAGCCCGGCGAAGGCGAACCGGTCGATCAACGTGCTGAGCCGAGCCAGCCCCGGCGACGGATCGGCGGGCGAGTCGTCGTCGCCGTCCGGGGAGGGGGCGAGCAGGCCCAGCAGGTGGCGCAACTCGGTCATGGCGGCACGGCCCGCGCCCTCCACGGCCTGGAGCGCCGCCTCGGCCTCGCCGGGCATGGTGGCCAGCACTTCCCTCGCGGCACTCGCCTGGACCACCATGAGGCTGACGTTGTGGCTGACGATGTCGTGCAACTCCCTGGCGATCCTGGCCCGCTCGGCGTCGACCGCCGCCCTGGCGGCGCTCTGCCTCTCGCGTTCCAGGAGCCGGCCGCGCTCCTCGATGGCCGCGCGGTGCCGCCGCCGGGACCGTATGAGGAGCAGGCCCAGCCAGCCCGCGACCGCGGAGAGCGCCACCACGGCGGTGATCAGGCCGTACGTCACGCCTTCACGATCGCAGACCGCTCCGTGATCCGCATCAGCCCGCGAGCCCACTGCCGTACATCCACGGGATGATGGTGCGGCGGGATTGCATCCCGGGAAGGATGCCCCGCCCCCAGGTCCGCTCATAGCCTCCTCTCATGTCCAACGAGAGCACCGTCGCGGGCTCGGCGACATCAGACACCGTCGCGGACCCGGCGACATCAGACACCGTCGCGGACCCGGCGACATCAGACACCGTCGCGGACCCGGCGACATCTGACCAGGTCGTCGTGCGACTCGACGCGGTGAGCAAGCACTACGGCGAGACTGCGGCGTTGGAGGGCGTCTCGCTGGAGATCCGGGCCGGCGAGGCGGTCGCGGTGATGGGGCCGTCGGGGTGCGGCAAGTCGACGCTGCTCAACATGATCGCCGGGCTGGACCGGCCGACCTCGGGGACGGTCACCGTCCGCGGCGAGGATCTGGGGCGGCTGGACGAGACGGGGCTGGCGCTGTTCAGGCGGCGCGGGATCGGCATGATCTTCCAGTTCTTCAACCTGATCGACGACCTGCCCGCGCTCGACAACGTGGCCCTGGCCGCGCAACTGACCGGCACGCCCGCCGCGCACGCCCGCAGGCGCGCGCTCGAACTGCTGGACGAGCTCGGCATCGCCGACCGCGCCGGCCTCTATCCGGCCGTGCTGAGCGGCGGCGAACGCCAGCGCGTCGCCGTCGCCCGCGCCCTGATGAACCGGCCCGCCGTGCTGCTGGCCGACGAGCCGACGGGGGCGCTGGACAGCCACACCGGCGAGCAGGTGATGGACCTGCTGCTCGACCTCCACCAAATCGGCCAGACGCTCCTGCTGGTGACCCACGACCGGCGGCTGGCCGAGCGGTGCGCGAGCCGGCTGGTCGAGCTCTCCGACGGCCGGGTGACGGGCGAGCGGTCCCTGGAGCGGACGCCTTGAACGCCGGCGAGCGGCTCCACGGCTCGGCGCACGCACGCGACCGCCGCGGCGAGGGCACGACCAGCACGAGCCGCACCGGAAACGGACGACGCCGTGCGAGGGAGAGCGGAATCCTCCGTGATCGGCTGGAAGGCGCCGGGGCGGTGTGGCGGGTGGCGATGGCCGGGGTGCGGCGGCGCCGGTTCCAAAGCACGGTCCTGGGCGTGGTCGTCCTGTGCTCGAGCGTGGCGATCGTGGTGGCGCTCGGCCTGCTCGAGGCCTCCTCGGCCCCTTTCGACCGCACGTTCGCCCACCAGCGCGGCGCGCACGCGGTGGCGGCGTTCGACCGCACGGCGGTCTCCGACGACCAGCTGGTACGGGCGGCCGCTCACCCGGCGGTGGAGGCCGTGGCGGGACCTTTCGGCCAGGCCGTCATCACCGTGGCCGACACCGGCGACGTGCCGCCGGGCCCGCTCACGGTCGTCGGCCGCGCCGACCCGGGCGGCCCGGTGGACCGGGTGAACCTCTGGGCCGGCCGCTGGGCGACCGCCCCGGGGCAGATCGTGCTCGACCGCCCGGCCGAGCCCCTCTTCCTCGACCTGATCGGCGCCACGGTCCAGCCGGAGGGCGGGCCGAAGCTCACGGCCGTCGGACTGGCCTCCAGCGTGAGCAGGACGGCCGAGGCCTGGGTCGCGCCCACGCAGATCCAGGCCCTGCGCCCGACCACCACCCAGTTGCTCTACCGCTTCGCCGGCCCGGACAGCGACGCCGACCTGCGGGCGGCGATGGCGGCGAGCACGTCGGCCCTGCCCGCGGGCGCGCTGCTCGACTGGCGGTCGTACCTGACGGTCAAGCGGGACGTCGCCCGCACGGCCTCCGCCTACCTGCCCTTCCTGACCGGATTCGGCATCCTGGGCCTGACGGTGGCGGTCCTCATCGTGGCCAATGTCGTCGGCGGCGCGGTCGTGGCGGGGCGGCGGCACATCGGCGTGCTCAAGGCCCTGGGTTTCACCCCCAACCAGGTCGTCGCGGTGTACCTGATCATGGTCCTGGTGCCCGGGTTCGCCGGTTGCCTGGTCGGCACGGCGCTCGGCGGCCTGGCCGCGCAGCCCCTGCTGCAGTTCGTCTTCGAGGGGCTCGGGACGGCCATCGGCCTGGGCGTCGGCGTCTGGGTCCACGTGGCCGCGCTGCTCGGTGTGCCCGCCGTGGTGGCGCTGGCCGCGCTCGTCCCGGCCTCGCGGGCGCACCGGATGTCCGCCGCCCGGACGATCAACGCCGGAGCCGCGCCCGGCTCGGCCCGCGGCCGGCGGGTCCAGCACCTGCTGGCCGGGGCACGCCTGCCGCGCGCGGTCGGCCTGGGGCTGGGCCTGCCGTTCGCGCGTCCGGGACGCTCGGCGCTGACGCTGGCCACCATCGTGCTCGGCGTGACCACGGTGACGCTCGCCTCGGGCCTGTCCCGCTCGATGATCGTGTACGGGGACACGGCGCAGCGGGCCGGCCACGTCCATACGGTGATCCATGTGGGCCGCCCCGACCAGACCCGGCCGGTGCGCGACGACGCGGGGATCGAGGCACTGCTGCGTTCCCTGCCCGGCACGCGGCACGTGGTCGCGGACGCCTGGATCGACGTGCGGCTGGCGGGACGGCCGGACCGGATCATGGCCCAGTTCCTGCGTGGGGACCTCCGGGCGCGGGGCGACGTGATCGTCCGCGGACGCCCCCTGTCAGGCCCCGGCGAGGTCGTCGCCCCTTCGGCGTTCATGAGCAAACGCGGGCTCCGGATCGGCGACCGCCTCATGCTGGAGCTCGACGGCGGCCGCACGTCCGCCACGATCGTGGGCGAGGCCATGGACACCGCCGCCGACCTGATCATGGTGAGCTGGCCGACGCTGACCGCGCTCGACCCCCGCCTGCGGCCCACGCAGTACGAGGTCCAGCTGGCCCCCGGCGTCGGCGTGGAGGCGTACAACGCGGCGGTCAAGGCGGCCGACCCCGGCCTGTACCCGGCCGCGAAGTCGCAGGTCGACACCAACAGTGTGGCGATCATCAGCGCCACGTCGATCTTCACCCTGCTGCTCGGCGCGGTGGCGGCGCTGGGCGTGTTCAACACCGTACTGCTCAATACCCGGGAACGCCGCCGGGACCTGGGCGTGCTCAAGTCGATCGGGATGACCCCCCGCCAGGTGACCGTGATGATGGTGACCTCCATGGCGGCCCTGGGCGCGGCGGGCGGGCTGCTGGGCGTCCCGCTGGGGGTGGGCGCGCACCGGCTGATCGTCGAGGCCATGTGCGCCGCGGCAGGGCTCACGACGCCGGGCTTCCTGCTCGACGTGTGGCGGGCCTGGGGGTTGGTCGTGCTCGTCCCGGCGGGGGTGGCGATCGCGATGCTGGGCGCGTTCCTTCCGGCCCGCTCGGCCGCCAGGTTGACCATCGCGGAGGCACTTCGTACGGAATGATCGCGCCCTTGCCCAGGTCGGCGAGGGTGTTAGCTGCGCCTTCGTCAACAATTCGATGTCCTGCGGGGACCCCGAGACCGAGGAGCGGCATGGGACCGGATCGAGCGGTGGCTCGGCGCGCACGCCTAGGCCACCCTGCGCAAGCCGCAGTTCGGCGCCGAACCGCAGGCTTCTGGGGCTAGCCGGAGCTGAGCCACGGCTGGTGGCACGGCGACCTGATGCCCTTCCGACGCCCGGCTCAGAGCGCGAACGCCGCCTTGGTCCAGGTGTACTGGGCCTCCAGCACGTCTCCCAGCAGGTCGAACAGCGCTCCGTGCGGCTCCCCTTCGACCCGCGTCGGCGCGGCGTGGGCGCCGGACGGGTCCCGCTCGGCCATCAGCAGCACCTGGGCGCCCTCGCGGTCGACGGCCAGCGCCACCGAGGCCTCCCGCGCGTCGACGCAGGCCTCGGCGTCGCCGGGGCGGTAGTAGCCCTCGGCCAGGTTGGCCCACAGGGCGCGGGCGGCCTCGCTGTGCTGCGGCGCGAGCGCCCTCGCCGGGACGACCATCACGATGGCGTCCACCCGCATCGCCGCCGCCACCCGCCGGCGCGACTCGTCGAACGCCTCCGGCGGCGGCACCGGCTGCGCCCTCATGGACTCGGCGGCCGCGCTGAGCAGGGTGACCAGGTCGACGTCCGCCCGCTGGCCCATGTCGTACTGCAGGTAGCCGACCAGCGGGAACGGCGGATCGGGCAGCGTGTTGTAGCCGAGGAACATCCTCAGGTCGTCGTGGCCGCCCGACGGAGTCGTCAGCGCTCCGTGCGCCACCTGGCCCAGCCCTCCGCTTCCGTGATCAGGCAGGCGATTGGCCGATTGCAACATTGCCATGCACAGATTGTGGCACGGCCATTACCGAATGTTGCGAGAAGAGCCCAACTCGACCGCCGGACTGCCCGCACTCAGCTCCGCCGCCCCCTGTGGCGCACCAACGCCGACGAGCCATGAGTCCTGCTCGCGCCGTTCGCATGGCGGGACACCGACCAGCATTGGTACTGCTGGGACATCGACCAGTGCGGCTCGGACGCAATCGTCGCGGCCGGGGTCTTCGCGTCATCGGAGGAAGCGCTCGCCGAGTGGCGGACGGCCGTCGGCCCGGTGGCGGCGGCAGGAGCCGAGCCTGTCGTCGATGACTTCGCCGCCTGGCTTGCCGCCCGCAAAGGCAGCCGACCGGCCAGGGAGGACATCGGCACCCTGGCCGACAGCTGGGCCGGCGTCCGCGGCCCCTTCTCGTACGTGTGCTCGCCTCACCGGATCGAGCACACGGCCGTCCTGGTCGGGGACATGTATCTGGAGGAAGACGCCAAGACGGCCCTGGGCTTGCTCCCGGAGTGGGTCGACCGGTGCATCGAGCGTTCGGGGCTCTCCGGCGAGCCGGCCGACCGTTCCCGCGTGGCCGCACGGAGCAACAGCCGGGGCGGGGACCAGCGGCGAGGAGTTCCGCCGCGCGGAATGACGATCTTCCCAAGCGGGCGCACCTCCGGACGGGGATCGGCGCGCGGCAGACCGGATTGTGCGGACAACGCGGGGCGTGGCCTCGGCCGTGTCCTCATGCCGTCGCTCCGACGTAAGCTTCACCGGTGACCGCGGAAGAGATCGGCCGGCCGGCCGACGTGGAATCCGTCCTGTCCCGGCATCGTTCCGCCTCCGTCACGGTCGTCGGCTGGGAGCCGGTGCCGCCTTGGGCCGTGGTGCGGGCGCGGCTGGACGGCGCCGAGCGGGTGATCGTCAAATGGACGCGACCACACGTCAACGGGTCCCGAACCATCTCGTGGCGGACCCGCACCGAGCTGGCCGCGCTGCGCTTCCTCTCCGATGATCTCGGCCTCGGCCTGGCGCCCCGCGTCCTCGCCGCCGATCTTGCGGCCGGGCTCGTCGTGCTGGAGGACCTGGCCCCCCGCACGCCGCTGGATCAGCTGCTGCTCGCGGACGGCGCCGCCGCGCACGCCGATCGCCTGGCCGCCTTCGCCCGCGCCCGCGGCGAGCTCAACGCCGCCACCGCCGGCCGAGCCGCGACGTACTACGCCCGCAGGGCCGCTCTCGGGCCGGTCGCCGTCGCCGAGGACCGCTTCGGGCGTTTCGTCGCCCACGAGGCCGAGGGTCGCAGGCAGGCCGCCGCCCTCGGCGCGCCGATCACGGGCGAGGCCGAGCACGAGCTGGCCGCCGCACTGGCGGAGCTGGCCGAGCCGGGGCCGTTCCTGGCGCTGAGCAACGGCGACCCGGAGGCCAACAACGTGCTCGTGAACGCTTCGGGCGACCCGGACGCGCGCCTCATCGACTTCGAGTTCGCCGGCTACACCCACGCCCTCCACGACGCCGTCTGCCTGCACGTCCCCGGCCCCGCCTGGCTGTCGGTCCGCGACGATCCCCTTGCCGCCGAGTATCGCCGCGCCCTGACCCGCGGCGTGCCCGAGGCCGAGGACGACCGGCGGTACGGCTTCGGTCTGGCCGCGGCCTGCGTCTCGTTCGCGCTCCGCCGGTTGGAACGCCTCCTCACTGTCGACGCCCGCGCCCCCGGCGACCACAGCCGCCCGCAGCTGGTCGCGACCCTCGAGGCCACCGCCCGTACGGCCGAGGCCCACCGCGTTCTGCCGCACCTCGCCGGGTGGGCCCGGCGAGGGGCCGCCCTGCTCCGCCGTCGCTGGCCCGACGCGGACCTGGACCTCGACGCCCTCCCGCCCTACACGCCCCGCCTGCGCTGAACTTGTCCCCATGTGGACAATCGTGTCAACCCAGCGTCCCCGCCTCTCGTCCCCTCAAGTGCACCATCTGCCGCAAGGAGAGCCACCGTGCGCGTCCACCTGATCGCCCCGCTCGCCGCCCTGCTGTTATCGCACGCCCACGCGGCGACCGTGGTGCCGTACGAGTGCACCACGATCGCCACGGGTGAGAAGCAGGAGATCAGGATCGACGTGGTGCTCACGGTCCCCGCCACGGTCGGGAGGCGCGAGAACCTGACGATCGGCTGGACCGGCTCCTACGCCGGAGCCGACGAACTGCTCGCGCCCACGACCGGCCTGGACGGGGGACTCAACCTGTACGCCTACGCAGGCATCAGCGACATCCGCGGCCTCACCTCGGCCACAGGCGTGGCACAGCTCGGCACGGTCACCCCTGGAGCGCCCATCCCCCTCCCCACGACGACCGTCAATCTGACCACGACGACGCCCGACAGGGACGATGCCGGCACGGTGCACGCGGCCGCCATCAACTTCGGCCCCACCCCTCAGGAGCCCGTGATCGAGTGCGAGGTCAAGGACAGAGGCGCCCTGACGGAGTACCCCCTCGCGGTCGGCGAGGGCGCCGCGACGACCACGCCGAGCCCGGACACCAGCGAGACGGACGACGAGGACGGCGAGGACACCACCACGACGCCGGAGCCGGACGACACCGTCACGGCCACCGTCACGAGGACCCCGGCCGGCGGAGCCGACACCGGGGCGGGCGGCGAGGCCGGGCCCGACGGGCGGGCGTTGGTGCTGGTCGGCTCCCTGCTGGTCCTCTTCTCCTCGGCCACCGGTCTCGTGCTGCGCGGGCGCTCGCGACGAGCTTCCCAGCAGTGACCCGCACGCCCTTCGGCCGGGGCCACGTCACCGTCCCGGCGGATGTTCCAGGTCCCTGGCGAAGGCGGCGTGGGCGTCCTCCAGCCGTCGCTCCATGGCCGCGAACGCGGCCTCGTCCACGGTGGTGTCGACACCGGCCTCGGCGATCAGGTCGCCGGCCTGCCGCGCGCAGTCGTCCTGCGCCGCGTTGACCGCGCGCAGCAGCTCCGCGGCCAGCTCATGACTGGCCATCCGCATCACCCGCGGGTCCAGCTTGATCGAGTCGATCCGGCCGGAGGCGTCGGCGCCGACGACGATCCGCCCGCCCGCCGCGGTGCCGGTCCCGCGTACCTCGCCGAGGCGTTCCTGCACGTCGGCGAGGCGGTGCAGGGCCTGTTCCGCCTCCCGCGCCACGCGCTCCAGGTCCTCCGGACCGATACCACCGGGATCGAGCACCATACGCCCCCTCCGCGACGTCTGTAACAAAGATCACTACTGTCCCTTGACATTACTCCATACGCTCATTCAGCGTTAACCAGACGTTTCGCTTTCCGCACACAGCGGACATGTCAAGGGGGAGATCATGGCGCAGGACATCCACGTCACTTCCAAGACCATCGCCGACATCCAGCGAAACCTCCGCGAGTACGTCATCCCGGGCCTAGAACGGCTCAAGAGCTCCGTCGACAGCACCCACGTCCCCTTCCCCGGCTTCGGCACCCTGGGGTTCGTCCTGGTCGGCAAGTACGACAGCGTCCGCGACGACGTCAAGGGCCACGTCGACGAGGCCATCAAGACGATCGGTGCGTGGATCGACGCCCTGGAGACCATCAAGACGAACTGGCGCGCCGCCGAGGACGCCAGCACCGTCGTCTACCAGTGACAGGAGGACCCATCCCATGCCCTATGCCGCGCTCCATGCCAAGGCCGCGCTCGACGACCTCAAGCTGGCCGCCAGATCGGCGCCGGCCATCATGGTGGGCGTGACCATCGCCACCACGGCGCTGGCCAACCTCCCGGCGATGGGCGACGCGAAGGCCAACTGGAACTCGCTGGCCAAGGCCCTGGAGGTGGAATACCCGGGCCTCATCGGCAACGCCGTCTTCCTGTCCAGGGCGGGCTGGATCGCCGACGACCGGGAGGCGTTCCTCGACGCGGCCAGCGTGTTCGGCGGCGACCTGCAGAAGCTCAGCGGCCTCTGCTACAACATGGAGTCGCAGGTCGACCAGGTACGCGACGCCTACGCGCTCTACTGGATGCAGATCGGCATTCTAGCCGCCACCGTCCTCGGCTACCTCGTCGCCTGCCAGGCCATGAAGCTCACGCCCCACCTGCGCGCCGTCGGCGAGATCCTGCTCAACCGGCTCTCTCTGCTGACCAACTCCATGATCGCCCAGAACACCAAGGTGCTGTACGGTTTCCTGGCGGTGGCGGGCGGCACGCTCGCCACCAGCTCGCAGTCGCTGGGCCAGCTGTTCAACATCCAGCCGACGGAGGGTGCCGCCATCAACTTCGAGCGCGCCGTCATCTCCACCACGCCGCCTTCCGTCTACCTCGCCCCGAAGCGCGAGCTGCCGGCCAAGCCGAAATAGGGGGAATGACGCGCAGTATGCCGAAGAGAGCGTTAGGCGTCCTGCTGACCGCCGTGCTCGCGGCCACCGCGACACCGGCGTCGGCGCCGCTCCCCCGAAGACCACCGTGTACGTCTCGCCGGACGGCAGAGACGGCGCCACCGGCACCCGCGACGACCCGTTCGCCACGATCGCGGCGGCCCGCGACGCCCTGGCGGGCCGGACCTCCGCCCGCGACCGAGGCACCGTCTACCTCCGCGGCGGCGTGTACCGGACGTCCAGGACCATCGAGCTCGACGGCGCGCACCACTCCTACGTCACCTACGCCGCCCACCCGGGCGAGCAGGTGGAGCTCGCCGGGGTCACCACGCTCGCGCCCGAAAGATTCCGCAAGCTCAGCGAGGTCCCGGACGAGCCGAAATGGTCGTCGAGATCCCGCGTACCCGAAGCGGCCTTACCCCACGTCCACGTCTACGACCTGGGCGCCGACGGCATCCCCACCGGACAGATCAACAAGAACGGCTTCAACTGCCATCGTGGTGCCGTCCGGGGTCTTGTCGGAGACGTAGTCGCGGGCGCCCTTCGGGGCCTCCTTGACGGTCAGATGGGTTTTGTCCAGCTTCGCAGCGCCGTTCGGATAGACCTTCGCCCCCGAGCTGATCACCGACGACACGGCTCAGACGCTGGCGCACCGTCTACACCGCCGTCGACCCGGCCGTCTCCGCCCGCTCCGCCACCTGGGCCCCGCCCTCCGCCGCGGACGCCGACCACACCAGGTACGAGACCGACGGCTGGCTGTCGGGCTATTTCGGCAACAACTACGCCAACGACCGCGTCCGCATCGACTCCGTCGCCGTCGGCGAGCTGCGCACCCGCTACCCCACGATGTACGCCGCCACGGACAAGTGGACTTCCTGCGTGGCCCAGAACGTGCTGAGCGAGCTGGACGCCGAAGGCGAGTACTACATCGACCGCCACCAGGGCCGCAACACGCTCTACTACCCGCCCGGCGGCACCGTGGCCGGCAAGGAGATCAGTCTCACGTCGTTCGACGCGCCGTTCTTCCAGCTGGAGAACGTGAAGGGGGTGACCCTCAAGGGCCTCAGGCTGAACGGCACCACGGGCACCGGCGTCCGCCTCCTCGACGCCGAGGAGTGCGTCCTCGACGGCCTGGAGATCCTCAACGTCAGCATGGACGCGGTCGCCATCGGCGAGGCCGACGACGCGATCACCGCCGTCGCCGAATACCGCACGAGCAGGGGCGGCCACCGCAACAAGGTGATCAACAGCCGCCTGCACGACCTGGGCGGCGGCGGGGTGTTCGCGGCCGGCGGCGACCGCGACTCGCTGCGCCGCGGCGACCACGTCGTGGCGCACAACGAGATCTACGACTTCTCGAAGCTGGCCACCTACACACCCGCCGGCTACATGTACGGGGTGGGCAACGTCTTCCGCCACAACCACGTCCACGACGCGCCCCACATGGCCATCCAGATCATGGGCAACGACATGGAGATCAGCCACAACAGGTTCGAGCGGCTCGTGACGCACGCCTCCGACCAGGGCGTGATCTACTCCGGCCGGGACTACACGTACCTGAACGACGTCGTCGCCTACAACCACTTCAAGGACATCGGCGCGGCCGGCAACCAGGCCGTCTACATGGACGACGGGATGTCCGGGATGGTCGTGCACCACAACGTCTTCGAGAACGTCCAGCACGGGTTGTTCTTCCAGTCGGGGCACGGCAACGTGGCGCGGGACAACGTGTTCAAGGACGTGAGGTACATCGGCCACGACAAGATCTACCACGAGAACGCGCTTCCGGTGCCGAACGCGAAGGTCGTGATCGAGCGCTTCAACGACATGCTGAAGGTCGGCGACGGCACCGGCTTCGCGAACACCCGGGAGAACGTCGAGCGCTGGTACCGCCACTACGGCAGGCAGTACCCGAACATCCGCGACAACGTCAAGAAGGACAATGCCGCCGCGTTCGCCTTCGACCGGCCACCGGGAAATTCGACCCGAAGACCACTCCGCTGAACACCACGCCCGGCTTCGGCCCGAAGTGGGTGCGGGAATGGAACAGGCATTTCACCCTGGACGGGATCGGCCCGCCCATGACCACTGCTCAACAACGCGGTTGAGCGCTTCGGCGGGGAAAACGACGACGGGCACCTTCGAAAAGAAGGTGCCCGGTCAAAATGCGAGGTGCGCCGCCAGGGACTCGAACCCCGGACCCGCTGATTAAGAGTCAGCTGCTCTGACCAACTGAGCTAGCGGCGCCTTGCAGAGAGGAATATACCGGTGATCCCGATCCTGGTCGAATCGGTATCCGGCGGACCCGTGACGCTAGAATAAAGTTCCGCCCCGAGCTCCGGCAGACAGGATCATCGATGTTCGACTCGCCCGCCGACGTGACGGAGCGGCTCGCCGCTGTCGACTACCTCTCCGACGACGCCATCTCCACCTCGGTGTTCCTGGCCGCGGCGCTGGGCAAGCCGCTGCTGGTCGAAGGGCCGGCAGGGGTCGGGAAGACGCAGCTGGCCAAGGCGGTCGCGCTGGCGACGGGCGCCCGGCTGATCCGGCTCCAGTGCTACGAGGGGCTCGACGAGGCCAGGGCGCTGTACGAGTGGAACTACAAGAAGCAGCTGCTCAGGATCCAGGCCGCCGGCGTCGACGACGACATCTTCAGCGAGGAGTTCCTGCTGGAGCGGCCCCTGCTCAAGGCGATCAGGTCCGCGAGCCCCACCGTGCTGCTCATCGACGAGACCGACAAGGCCGACGTGGAGGTCGAAGGGCTGCTGCTGGAGCTGCTGTCGGACTTCCAGGTGACGATCCCCGAGCTGGGCACCATCGCCGCGACGCGCAGGCCGTACGTCGTCCTGACCTCCAACGCGACCCGCGAGCTGTCCGAGGCGCTCAAGCGGCGCTGCCTCTACCTGCACCTCGAATATCCGACGCCCGAGCGCGAGCGCGACATCGTGCTCACCCAGGTGCCGACCATCCGGGCCGAGCTGGCCGAGCAGCTCGCCAGGACGGTGGCGACGCTGCGCGCGCTGGAGCTGAAGAAGGCCCCTTCAGTGGCCGAGACCGTTGACTGGGCCAACACGCTGCTGGCGCTCGGGCGCGCGGAGCTGGACGAGGCGACCGTGGCGGGGACCCTGGGGGTGGTGCTGAAGCACGCCTCCGACCAGGCGCGGGCGGTCAAGGAGCTGGGGCTGCCCGATGCCTGACTCGCTGGTCGACCGGCACGTGGGCTTCGTGCGCGCGTTGCGCGAGGCCGGGGTGCCCGTGTCGGTGGCCGAGGGGCTCGACGCGGCGAACGCGCTGCGGGTGATCGAGCTGGCCGACCGGGAGTCGCTGCGTGCCGCCTACGTGGCGACGCTGGTCAAGAAGCCGGCCCACCGGCCCGGCTTCGACGTGCTGTTCGACCTGTGGTTCCCGGCGGTGACCACCGGCCTGCACGCCGAACGCCCGGACGAGGCGATGAATCCCGAGACGGCCACCGTCGAGGAACTGCGCGACCACCTCGCCGGCCTTCTCACCGACGGCACCGAGGCGGAGATGCGCGCGTTCGCCCAGGCCATGGTCGAGCGCTTCGGCCGCCAGCCGGCGAGCGCGGGCCGGCAGAACTGGTTCTCCTACAGCGTCATGCGTGCCCTGTCGCCGGAGACCCTGATGGCCCGCATCCTGCGTGAGGCCCTCGCCGGCCGGGAGCGCGGGGGCCTGGCCGAGAAGACCGTGCGCCGGCGGGTCGACGCCGGGGTCCGGCGCTTCGAGGAGGCCGTGGCAACCGACGTGCGCCGCCGCATCGCCGAGGACTCCGGGATCGAGCGCATCGCCCGCTCCGCGGTACGCCCTCCGCTCGACCAGGTCGACTTCCTCCGCATCACCAAGGCCGACCTGGCCCGGCTGCGCAGGGAGGTCCATCCGCTGGCCAGGCGGCTGGCGGCGCGGCTCACGATCAGGCAGCGCAAGGGCCGTCGCGGCCGGCTCGACTTCCGCAGGACGATGCGGGCCTCGCTGCAGAGCGGCGGCGTGCCGCTGACCACCCACTTCCGGCCGCCCCGCCCGCGCAAGCCCGAGCTGGTCATCCTCTGCGACACCAGCGACTCGGTCTCGTCGTTCGCGCACTTCACGCTGCTGCTGACGTACGCGCTGAGAGAGCAGTTCACGAAGGTGCGCGCGTTCGGCTTCGTGGACACGGTCGACGAGATCACCAGGTTCTTCGCACCGGGCTCCGACGTGGTCGAGGCCATGACGCGGCTGGCGAACGAAGCCGACATGGTCCGCTTCGGCCGCACCAACTACGGCCACGCCCTGGCGCGCTTCGCCGAGCGGTACGGCGAGGCCATCGGCCCGAAGACCTCGCTGCTGATCCTCGGCGACGCCCGCTCCAACTACCAGCCGCCCGCGCTGGACGTGCTCAAGTCCTTGGCGTCCAAGGCCCGCCACGCCTACTGGCTCAACCCGGAGCCGCGGTCGCAGTGGGACACCGGCGACTCGGTGGCGGGCGACTATGGCACCGTGGTCCCGATGTACGAGTGCCGCAACGTCGCCCAGCTCACCGCCTTCATCGAGACGCTGGCCTGAGCAGGCATCAAGCCGCTGCCTTGAGCTTCAGCAGCTCCCTCGTAGCGGTGCGGGTGAGGACCTCGATCTGCTCGTCGGTGTAGATCCGGCCCTCGGCGGCCTTGATCACCTTGGCCGTGAGGCGCGGCTTGAGCAGCGTGAGCCCCTCGGCCACGAGGATGCCCCCCTTGGGCATGTCGCCGCAGTGGACCGCGAGCATGGGGGAGATCGTGACCGGGATGCGCGTCTCACGGGTCAGCACCTCAGCGAACGCCTCGGCGGCGTCCACGAGACCCTTGGCCGTCTTGGAGCCGTACTTCTCTCCGAAGAACAGCCGCCCGGCGTACGAGGCGATCTCGGTGTCAGGGCTCCAGGACTCGTTGTCGATGATCCACACGCCGGCCGGGCCGATCACCAGGTGGTCGATGGAGGCCTGGCCGCGGATCGCGCGGCCGTCGAGGACGACGTAGCCCTGCCGGCCGAGCGACCTGCGCAGATGCCTGGCCGTGATCACCTCGCCGCGCTTCGCCCCACGCCAGACCGCCGTCGCGTGGAAGGAGCGCCAGTGGAAGTACCAGTCTCCCCCGGCCACCAGGCCGGCGAGGAGGAGACCGATGAACGGCGCGGCGCCTGTGAGATCGAACCTGATCGCCAGCGCGATTCCGATGACCAACCCCACAGCGGCCTTGACGTACCTGGACCTGCGCCGGTTCTCGGCGTCCTCACGCCAGAACTTCTCGTACCACCACTGCGGGGAATTTCCTGTGTACTTCTCGCTTGGCTGCACGTAGATAGAGCCACCGGGCACGGCAAACTCCCCGAATGAGTTGATGAGATAAAGGATCTGCCACGCCGAAGATCCCTCGCCGGTCAAGGGATACCCGTTCCTCAACCAAGGCAAGCCTAAGGTGAGGTGATTGGCACCGGCAAGGCGGGGCGCAACCGACCAGTCGGTATGCTGAGCCCGTGACGCATGTGAGAGAGGAACCGGTCAGACAGCGACTGCTGGCCGAGGCAACCCGGCTGTTCGCCGAGCGCGGGTTCGAGGGCACCAGCGTGCAGGAGATCGTCGTGGCGGCCGGCGTCACCAAGGGCGCCATGTACCACTATTTCGACTCCAAGGACGACCTGCTGCATGAGATCTACGCCCGCGTGCTCCGCATGCAGATGAACCGGCTGACGCAGATCGCCGAGGGGCCGGGCTCGCTCAAGCAGCGCCTGCACCAGGCCGCGGCCGACGTCGTGGAGACCACGACCGCGAACCTCGACGACTCCAAGATCTTCTTCAGGTCGATGCACCTGCTCGCCCCCGAGACGCAGAAGACCGTGCGCGCCGAGCGCCGCCGCTACCACGAGCGCTTCCGCGGTCTGGTGGCCCAGGGCCAGCGTGCGGGCGTCTTCAGCGACAAGGTCCCCGCCGAGTTGGTCGTCGACTACTTCTTCGGTTCGGTGCACCACCTGGGCACGTGGTTCCATGCGGAAGGGCCGCTGACCGGCGCCCAGGTGGGCAAGCATTTCGCCGACCTGCTCCTCGCCTCACTCGGGGCCGGGGACGTCGACGAGTGAGGCCAGCGCCTCGCGGTGGTCGCCGGGCGTGCCCAGCGCGATCTCGGCGGCTTTGGCGCGCTTGAGATAGAGATGCACAGGGTGCTCCCACGTCATCCCGATCCCACCGTGCAGCTGCAGCGCCTCCTCGGCGGCGTGGACGGCCACGCCGGCGTTCCACGCCTGGGCCACGGCCGCGGCGACGGGTGAGGAGTCGGCGACCGCGTGCCTGGCGGCGGCCCTGGCCCTGACCACGTCGAGCCACAGGTCGGCCAGCCGGTGCTTGATCGCCTGGAAGGAGCCGACGGGGCGGGCGAACTGGTGGCGCTCCTTGACGTACGCGAGCGTCGTGTCGAGACACCATTCGGCGATCCCAAGCTGCTCGGACGCCAGCAGCGCCGCCCCGGACCACAACACCCCTGCCAGGTCGCAGGCCCCGACCCGCCGGGCCTCGCACCGCTTTAGGGTGACCGTGGCGACCGGCCTGGTCAGGTCGAGCGAGGGCACGACCTCGACGGCGGCCCCCTCGACCGCGTACAGGTCGCCGTCCACCGGCACCAGTAGCACGTCGGCCACCTCCGCCCCGGCCACGCCGGTGACGGTCCCGGACACCCGCCCGTCCTCCAGCCGCACCGACGACCCGCGCGACGGCCGGTACGGCGAGGCCGCGAACGACACCGCCAGCGCCGCCGTGCTCCGCCCCTCGGCCAGCTCGCCGAGCAGGGCGTCCCCGGTGGGCAGCAACGCGCAGGTGGCCAGCACCGAGCTGGTGAAGAACGGCACCGGCGCCACCGCCCGGCCGAGCTCCTCCAGCACGACCGCCACCTCGCGGGCCGACGCGCCGGCCCCGCCGTGCTCCTCCGGGACGAGCAGTCCGGCCACCCCGATCTCGCCGGCGAGCGTCTTCCACAGGTCCAGGTCGTAGGGGTCGGACTCGATCCGCTTCAGCACCGCGGCGGGCGGGCAGCGGTCGGCGAGCAGCGTTCGCACCGCCGCCCTGAGCTCCTCCTCCACCTCCGAATACAGCAGTGTCATCGCGGCAGGTCCTTCCAGGGCACGTCCTTGTCGACGCGGGGTTCCGAGGGCAGGCCGAGCACCCGCTCGGCGATGATGTTGCGCAGGATCTCCGACGTGCCGCCCTCGATCGAGTTGCCCTTGGCCCGCAGGTAGCGGTAGCCGGGGCCGCGGCCGTAGAAGTCGACGTCCTCCGAGCGGCGGAACGTCCAGTCGTCGTAACCGAGATCCCGCCCGAACTCGACGTCGAAGCCGGACAACGCCTGGTTGAGCTTGGCGAACGACAGTTTCATGCCGGATCCCTCGGGGCCGGGGTGCCCCGCGGCGAGCTGTTCGCGCAGCCGCGCCCCGGACAGGCGCGTGACCTCCGCCTCCACCCAGAGCGACAGCAGCCGCTGGTGCAGGTCGTGGGTGCGGAGCTCAGGGTGCTCCCGCCAGGCGTCGAGCACGGGGGCCACCATGCCGCCGCCCCGCCGCACGGGCGCGCCGCCGATGGCGACGCGCTCGTTCATGAGCGTGGTCTGCGCCACCCGCCAGCCGTCGCCGACCTCGCCGAGCCGCAGCTCGTCGGGGAGCCGCACGCCGGTGAGGAAGACCTCGTTGAACTCGGCCTCGCCGGTGATCTGCCGCAGCGGCCGCACCTCGACGCCGGGCGCGTGCATGTCGCAGACGAAGTACGTGATCCCGCGGTGTTTCGGCACGTCAGGATCGGTACGGGCGACGAGGATGCCCCACCGCGCGTGATGGGCGCCCGACGTCCACACCTTCTGGCCGTCCACCACCCATTCGTCCCCGTCCCTGACCGCCCTGGTCCCGAGCGTGGCCAGGTCCGACCCGGCGCCGGGCTCGCTGAAGAGCTGGCACCAGATCTCCTCACCCGTCCACAGCGGGCGCAGGAACCGGCGCTTCTGCTCCTCCGTCCCGAACGCCAGGATCGTCGGCGCCGCCATGCCCAGCCCGATGCCCTGCACGCCGAGGTTGATCTGCGGCGTGCCGGCCAGCTCGCGCTCGACGACCTGCTGCAGCTCCCTGGCCACCCCGAGGCCGCCGAGCCCCTCGGGGAACCACACCCAGGCCAGACCGGCGTCGAACCTGGCCCGCAGGAACTCCAGCCGGTCTCCGTCCGGGTCGTGCGCGGCCAGGAACGCCGCGGCCCGCTCCTTGATCTCCGCCTCGTTCACATCCACCTCTTGAGCTCGCGATAGGCCAGCGACCGCTTGTGCACCTCGTCGGGGCCGTCCGCCAGGCGCAGCGAGCGGGCCCCGGCCCACAGCGCGGCCAGCGGGAAGTCCTGCGAGACGCCGCCCGCGCCGTGCACCTGGACGGCCTTGTCGAGGATCCACTCCACGGTGATCGGGGTGGAGATCTTGATGGCCTGGATCTCGGTGTGGGCGCCCTGGTTGCCGACCGTGTCCATGAGCCAGGCGGTCTTGAGCACGAGCAGGCGCAGTTGCTCGATCTTGATGCGGGACTCGGCGATCCAGTCCTGGACGACGCCCTGCTGCGCGACGGGCTTGCCGAAAGTGGTCCTGGCCAGCGCCCGCTTGCACATGAGCTCGACCGCCCGCTCGGCCATGCCGATCAGGCGCATGCAGTGGTGGATGCGGCCGGGGCCGAGCCTGGCCTGGGCGATGGCGAAGCCGCCGCCCTCCTCGCCGATGAGGTTCTCCACCGGGACCCGCACGTCCTCGAACACGATCTCCGCGTGGCCGCCGTGGTCGGCGTCGGTGTAGCCGAACACGTGCATGCCGCGCTTGATGTGCAGGCCGGGCGTGTCGCGCGGGACCAGGACCATGCTCTGCTGGCGGTGCTTGGGCGCGTCGGGGTTCGTCTTGCCCATGACGATGAAGATCTTGCAGTTGGGGTTCATGGCGCCGGAGATGAACCACTTGCGGCCGTTGATGACGTACTCGTCGCCGTCGCGGACGATGGACGTGGCGATGTTCGTGGCGTCGGAGGAGGCCACGTCGGGCTCCGTCATCGCGAACGCGGAGCGGATCTCGCCGTCGAGCAGCGGCCGCAGCCATTCCTTGCGCTGCCACTCGCTGCCGAACATGGACAGGACCTCCATGTTGCCCGTGTCGGGCGCGGCGCAGTTGGTGGCCACCGGGGCGATGGCCGGACTCCTGCCCATGATCTCGGCCAGCGGTGCGTACTGCAGGTTCGTCAGCCCGGCGCCGTGCTCCCCCGGCAGGAACAGGTTCCACAGGCCGCGCTTCCTGGCCTCGTCCTTGAGGTCGGCGATCAGCGGCGGAGGGCTCCAGCCGCTGGTCGCGGCCTGCTCCTCGAAGGCGGGCTCGGCGGGGTAGACGCATTCGTCCATGAAGCGCAGCAGTCGCTCGCGCAGGTCCTCGGTGACCTTGTCGAAGGCGAAGTCCATGACGTGAGCCTACCGACCGGCCGGTATGACTGTCGACAGGTGGTTCCCGGCAAAAAGCGGCATGTGGCCATAATCGTGATTTCTTGCGTTCCCTAAGGTGGTCGCCATGACCGCGAAGCTGCCTTCCCCTGTGGTGCTCGAGAACGACGTCGTCCGGCTCGATCCGCTCGCCCTCCACCACGTGCCCGACCTGTTCGCCGCCGGGGGCGGGGACGACGAGGTGTGGCGGTGGCTCCCCGTCGCCGCGCCGCGGTCGGAGGAGGAGCTGGGGAAGGTCGCACTGGGGCTGATCCACGACGACAAGCACGTCCCGTTCGCGGTGGTGCTCAAGGAGTCCGGGCGGGCCGTCGGCTGGACGACGTACGCCGACGTGCCGGGGTTCGACGAGAGCGTCGAGATCGGCTGGACGTGGTACGGCCGCGCGTACTGGCGCAGCGCCGTCAACACCGCCTGCAAGCTGCTCCTCGTCGATCACGCCTTCGAGCTGGGCTACAACCGGGTCCTGCTCAAGACCGACGTGCTCAATCTGCGCTCCCGGAACGCCATCGAGCGCATCGGCGGCGTACGCGAGGGCACCCTGCGCCGGCACCGGAAGAGATCCGATGGAACCTGGCGCGACACGGTCTATTTCGGCATCCTCGTAGAGGAGTGGCCCGAGCACCGGGCTCGCTTGAATCTCATGTAGAGAGGCGGCGTCCGATCCCGCATGACCGATCGGCTGGGGGGCTACTGGCTCGGCGCCCGGCTCGACGGCGGCGGGCGGGTCATCGTCCGCGAGGCCTACGACGAGCCGGGCGCCCGCTACGCGCTGGCCATGCCTGCTGTGCGGGACGCCGCCGAGGCGGCCGCCCGGGTGCGGTCGCTGTCGGTGGCCGCGGTGGTGACGGCCTGCCTGGACCATGAGCCCCCGTACCTGGTCAGCGAGTACATCGAGGGTCCGACTCTTCGCCAGGTCGTGGAGCGGCACGGGCCGTACACGGGCGACGACCTCTACCGGCTGGCCGCCGCCACCGCCACCGCGCTCGCCGCCGTGCACGAGGCGGGCACGGTGCACGGCGCGCTCACCCCCGACAAGGTCGTCCTCGGCGCCGAGGGGCCGCGGCTGGTGGGCCTGGGGCTGGCCGACGGCTTTGACGGGCCGGCCGCGGACGTGTACGCCTGGGGGCGGCTCCTGATCTTCGCCGCCTACGGGTCCGGCGATCGATTAGGCCACGGCGAGCGGCTGGACCGGCCCTTGCGCGGGCTGGTGGCCGCCGCCCTGCACCGCGACCCCGAACGCCGCCCCAGCGCCCGCCAGCTCCTGCTGTCCCTGCTCGACGCCCCGCAGTCCCAGCAGGGGCGCCTGCTTCCCCCCGAACCCGTGGACGACCCGCCGCTCGGCGCCCGCGCCGAGGCCGTTTACCTCCGTCTCGGCCCGGCCGACCAGGACAAGGTGCCCGACGTCTTCCTGCGCCTGGTGGGGGTGGACGCGGAGGGCGCCGACACGGTGACGCCGGCCGCCAGGGAGGAGCTGGTGGGCGGGCGGGACGCGGACGAGGTGGCCGCCATCGAGCGCGTGCTGGAGGCGTACACGAAGGAGGGCCTGCTCACGGACCGGCAAGTCCCCGAGCGGCCCGGCGACGGCGCGGAAGAGGCCGTCGCGCGGCCGGGCGAGGTGGCGATCACCTACGCGGCGCTGCTGCGGGCCTGGCCGCGGCTGCGGGAGTGGCTGGACGGGGAGCGGGACGGGCTGGCCGTGCAGAGGGAACTGGCGCGGGCGGCGCGGCGGTGGCAGGCGGGCGGGCGACGGGATGCCGAGCTGCTCCAGGGGGAGCCGCTGGACCGGGCGCTCGCCTGGGCGGCCAGCGGGCGGCGGCGGGTGACACTGAGCACGGGCGAGCAGTCGTTCCTCGACGCGGCGATCGTCCGGGGCCGCAGGCGGTCGCGCCGGCGGCGGGCCGTGGTGGCGGCGCTGCTGCCGCTGGTGCTGCTCCTGGCCTTCTGGCAGACGTTCTGGCAGCGGAACGACGCCGATGGGCGGTTCGACCGGGCGATGGCCAAGGTGGCGGCCACGCGGGCGGAGGGGTTGCGGCTGATCGACCCGGTGGCGGCACGCAAGCTCAGCCTGGCCGCCTGGCGGCTCGCGCCCATCCCGGAGGCGCGGCGGGCGCTGACGGCGGCGGACGCGGCGGTGGCGGTGTTCGCCGATCCGTGGGCGGGGCCGCGTTCGCTGCACGCCGTCAGCGACGACGGCGCCAAGCTGGCGGCGCTGGAGGAGAACACGCTGCGGGTGTACGACCTGGCGTCCGGCCGTGAGATCGCCAGGACCGCGGGTCCCGCCCAGAGCGTACGGGCCATGGCCTGGTCGCCCGACGACCGGACGCTGGCGCTGGTCGGGGTCGATCGCTCGTACCTGTGGGACACAGGTTCCCCGAGCGTGGGCCCGCCCTTCGGCCGGGGGCTCGGCGCGCCCGGGGAGCAGGCGGCGTGGTTCAGCCCCGGCGGCGGGCTGCTGTTCGCGGCGGCCAGGCAGTCGGGCGAGCGGTGGGCGTGGGACCTGCGGGCGCGGCGGGCGGCTTTCGTGGGCGAGTACGCGGTGGTCGGTCCGGACGACCGGCTGGCGCTGGTGTTCGCCGGCAGGAGATCCGAGCTCCGGCGTCCCGGCGGCCGCGAGTCGCAGGCGGCGTGGCTGGAGAGGATGCCGTGGGAGTACACGACGTTCGCGCCGGACGGGCGGCGGGTGGCCATCGCGGAGGAGAGCGGCATCCAGATCTACGGGCTGGACGGCGTGCCCACGCAGTCCACGCGGCTACGGCCGTCGCCTGGGTACCTGCGGTTCAGCGCGGACGGGCAGCTGCTGGCCAGCACCGACAGCGACCGCGTACGGGTATGGCGCCTCGGGAAGGAGAGCCCGCCGCACCCGGACGGCGGCGTACCGGCCGACGCCGACGGCGGCCTGCTGGTCGTCGATCGGCCGGTGGCTGCGACCGGTGTGGACCGTCCGGCGCGGGCCGTCTTCACCCCGGACGGGCGATGGCTGCGGGTCCTGACCGGGCGTGGCGTCGTCCTCACCATCGACCTGAACCGCGAGCCGCCGCCCACCGACCACGCCGCGCACATTTGCTCCCGATATGGCGGCCTCTCCCCGCAGGAGTGGGCGAGGCACCTGCCGGAGCTGCCGTACCGCGAAATGTGCTGAGAGCACTCACAATGGTGAAGCCATGACGCTGGATCATCTCGTATACGCGACTCCCGACCTGGAAGCGACCGTGACCGACCTGGAGCGGCGGCTCGGCGTGCGACCCGCCGTGGGCGGGCGGCACCCCGGCTTCGGCACGCGCAACCACCTGGTCGGCCTCGGCGGCAGGAGCTACCTCGAGATCATCGGCCCTGACCCCGAGCAGGAGGCGCCGCCCGGGCCGAGACCGTTCAGGATCGACGAGTTGGAGGGGGCGGCGCTGGTCGGCTGGGCCGTGGCGGTCGAGGACATCGACGCGGTCGTCGCGCGGTCCCGCGTCCAGGGCTACGACCCCGGGGACCCGCAGGACATGTCCCGGCGCACCCCGACCGGCGACCTGCTGTGCTGGCGGCTCACCCCACCCGATCAGGCCGGGCACGGCGGGCTGCTGCCGTTCCTGATCGACTGGGGCACCACACGGCATCCGGCCGAGAGCGGCCTGCCGCTGGTCGAGCTGGTGTCGCTGACCATCGGCCACCCCGACCGGGACGCGGTGCGGAAGGACCTGGCGGCCGTCGGCGTGGGGCTCGACCGGGCCGAACCGTATCCCGGTCTCGCCCGGACCCCACGCCCCGGCCTGAGCGCCGTACTGTCCGGACGGCACGGGAACGTGACGCTCACGTAACCCCGCGCTAGTAGGGACTGCACCACTGTGCGGCCCGCCCTTCCTCAGGCCTCCCGTCCGCTCCTGACCGCCGTGCTGGCAGGGCGGGCACGGGGTCGGGTGAGGCACTGCGGGTCCGCGTCCCGTGGCCGGCCGGGCATGGGACCGGGCGGCACGCGGACGCAGAGAGAGCGGGCCGGCAGCGCCGGCTGGGCGGCGTGTGGTCCGGAGGGGCGGGTTCAGCGGAGCATGCCGGCCAAGAGATCCCGCATGGCCTCGTTGAGGTCGTCCAGTGTGGGCGTGGTGCCCGCGCCGGCTATGGCGTCGAACATCAGCCCCTCGCCGAAGGCCACCAGTTGGCGTGCGTGTCGTGCCGGATCGCGTGAGCCCAGTGCGGCCAGCAGGGCGACGGCGGGGTCGCGGAAGTGGCGGCCCGCCGCGTCGTAGATCGCGCGCAGCTCCGGGCGCCTCGTCGCCTCCAGCGCCAGTTCGTAGCGGGCCAGCGTGCGTCTGCGGTCCCGCAGCTGGACGTGCACCGCCTCCGCCATCCGGCCGGGCACGTCCGACGGTTCCAGCGCCTCGCTCTGGAAGACCGGCGCCAGCGCCCGTAGCTCCAGCTCCGTGAGCCGCGACAGGGTCAGCTCCAGCAGGGCGGCGCGGGTGCGCGCCAGGTTGGACGTCGATCCGGGCGGCAGGCCGGCCGCCTCGTCGACGGCCCGGTGGGTGAGGCCGCGCATGCCTCGCTCGGCCAGCAACGTGATGGCCGTGTCCGCGACGGTCTCTGAGCGTTTCACGGAACCCGATACTACAGCGGTAGTGCAACCGGACTACGGGCGTAGTATGGTGACACTACAGACGTAGTGAGGAGGAGGTCCTGACATGCCCAGGGCTGTAGTGATCGGTGGCGGTATCGGTGGGCTGACCAGCGCGATCGCGCTGCGCGGCAAAGGGTGGGACGTGACCGTGCTGGAGAGGGCGCCGAAGATCGACCCGGTCGGGTCCGGGCTCGCGATCGCGGCCAACGCCCTCAAAGCGCTCGACACGATCGGGCTCGGCGACCCCATACGCGAGTTCTCCAAGATCCAGGGGCAGGTGGGGCTCCGCCGATCGGACGGGCGGTGGCTGACGCACACCACTCCCGACGCCGCGGACGCCCGCTACGGGGACTCGGTGGTCGTCATGCTGCGGGCGACGTTGATGGAGGTGCTTGTAGACGCGTTGAGGAAGGGTGAGCTGCGGCTGGGGGTCAGCGTGTCGGGGGTGGATGCCGGCAGCGGGGTGGTGCGTACCGACGAGGGCGATCTCCACGCCGATCTGGTGGTGGCCGCGGACGGGATCCACTCGAAGACGCGGCAGACGCTCTTCCCGCGGCATCCGGGGCCGACGTACTCAGGGGTGACGGCCTGGCGCGGGCTCGTACCCCGGGGAGATCTCGACATCCGGAGCACCGAGAGCTGGGGCAAGGGGCTCGTCTTCGGGGTCACTCTGCTGGCCGGGGACACCGTGTACGTGTACGCGACCGATGTGCTGCCCGCGGGGACCGTGTTCCGGGACGAGCGGGAGGAACTGGTGCGCAGGTTCGGGGACTGGCACGAGCCGATTCCCACCCTGCTGCGGGCGGCCGATCCCGCCGACGTCATCCGGAACGACGTGTACTACTTCGACACGCCGCTGCCTGCCTTCCACCGAGGGAAGGTGGCGCTGGTGGGTGATGCCGCGCATGCGATGACGCCGAATCTCGGGCAGGGGGCGTGTCAGGCGATCGAGGACGCGGTCGTGCTCGCCCACCACGCGGGTCAGTGGCGCGACGGGAGCGGTGGCGGCGTGGCCGAGGACCTCCTCGCCGGATACACCGCGGATCGGCTGGAGCGGACGTCGAAGGTGGTGCGGCAGTCGATGAGCATCTGCCGGGTGACGAAGGTCCGCAATCCGGTCGCGGTCTGGTTGCGTGATCTGGGGGTGTCGGTGGCGTCGAGGATGATGCCGGACTTGATGTTGCGGTCCATGGACGAGGTGCTGCGCTGGCGCCCGCCGACGGCGACGACGACGGTTGTCGCGGATAGGAGTTGATGGACACGGTGGTAGCCGCCCCTGACCACGTGGCGGCGATGGGCCGGGTGACGGCGCCGCCGACGCGTGCCGGTGATCGCCGCCGAGGCTCGGCGGGGCCTTTGGGGCGGAAGGCCGCGTGATGACCGGCACCGGACGCGGCTGCGCGGGAGATGGGGGCGCGGCCTCGGCTCGGATGCGGGCTCGGCGCGGCCCCAACGCGCGTGGCTCAAGGCCGGAGCGCAGGTCCGGTGCGACTTGAAGGCGAAGGTGCGGGCTGCGCCAGGGTCAGGTGTGCCACTGGCCCGGAGGGCGGATATGCCGCGATCACGCCGGCTTCTGCCGGGCGGGGGGCGAAGAGCCCGTCACAGGGCCGGGTCGAAGGCGAGAGTCCGTCACGGGACCGGGCGGGGGAAGAACCGGTCACAGGGTCCGGCGAAGGGGAAGAGCCCCGTCAGGGGTGGGTCAGCTGGCGTCCGAGGCGACCGTTACCGGGTGGGGTGCGGGGGCGGGGGTGGGGTCGACGGGGGCGGGGCGGCTGTGGTCCGGGGCCAGGCGGCCCAAGGTGATCGTGCCGGCGATGGTCAGGGCGCTGGCCAGCAGGGCGGGGATCGCCGTCGATGGGCTCGTCGGCAGCGGCTCGCCCAGGAGGAGCGCGCCCGCCAGGACCGAGGTGATCGGGTCGATGACCTGCACGCCGGCGTACGCGATCCCGAAATATCCCACCGCGTACGAGCGCTGCAACAGCACCACAGCGCAGACCAGCAGCACGGGGATGGCGAGCGTGAACCAGTGCACGAGCCGCCCCCAATCCCCCTCCATGCCGCCGCCCACCACACGCACGAACGTCGACACGCTGGCCGTGACCACCCCCGCGCCCACGGACAACAGCAGCGCCCGGCCCGCCCCGTGGACACGGGTGGCCATCACCTGGGTGACCAGGACGATCACACCGATCACCGCGAGGAACCCGATCGCGGCCCCGTCGCCCAGTCGCGGCGTCACGTGGTGCTGCGGCACCAGCAGCATGAGCCAGAGCAGCCCCACGGCCACCGCGATCGAGCCGAAGATCTCCGCTTTGTACGGCTTGCGCCCGTACATGAAAGCGGCCAGCGGCACGGCGAACACCAGCGTGGCCACGCTGATCGGCTGGACGGCGACCAGCGGGGCGAAGCTCAGCGCCACGGCGTGCAGGCAGGCCCCCGTGAACCCGATGACGCCGCCGATCCACCAGCGAGGGCGTTTCACCAGCTTGAGCGAGGCGCCCTCGGCCACGGCCTCGTACTGTTGCAGGGCTGCGCCAAGCGCGTATCCGAGCGCTCCCGCCAGGGCGATGATCAGGCCGAGCCAGGTCATGTTCGCCCACGCAGGGGCATGGATCCTTCCAAGAGCATTGCTCCAGCTTAGGAGGGAAGCGGAGCCGAGGAATCATACTTTAGGTGGATCATTGGCTAATTGAGAGATGCGGCCCGTACGGACCTGTGGCCGGGACGCCTGACGTCATCGCAGGTCAGGACGGCTCCGGGCACACACAGAACAGGTGGCCCTCCGGATCCTGAAGGACGATCCACCGGACCCCGTCCTCCGTGACCCCGGGCTGGAACTCGGGCTTGGTGGCCCCCAGCGCGACGTACTCCTCGGCCGCCTTCTCCACGTCGGGCACCCGGAAGTCGAAATGGAACTGCTTGTCCGGGCTGGGCCAGGTGACCGGCGTGCGGTCGGGGACGCGGCCGAAGTAGATGTTCGTGGTGCCGTCGCCCACGGCAGCGTACTCGTCCTCGGAATACTGGATCTCCCAGCCGGTGACCTCGTGGTAGAACTCGGCCAGTTTCTTGGGCTCCGCGCAGTCGAGGGTGACCGCCAGGAGCTTCGCCTTCGTTGTCATGCGTCCAGCGTTCCAGGCGTACCTGCCATCTCCTGTCAGGTACGGCGAAGCGACGAAGGGCCGCGCCCCGGACGGGGCGCGGCCCTCCTTTCACGGCACGTGGAGGTCACCCGGGGAACCGGCCGTAGTAGTCCCCAATCCGGGCTCGGTACTCGGGTTCCTTGAACGTGCCCGCGTCGAACTCGGGCGCGTCCTTGATCTCGGACTTGGTACGCGCCACGTGAACGACGCGCTCCTGAGGGTCGATGCTCGTGACGACCTGCGCCGGGAGCAAGACCTTCTTGCCGAAGATCCACGGACCGGTGTCGACGATGATGTAGCTCTCGCCGACCTCGTACGTCGCCTCGTCGACGGACCCGATTCGCCCGTCCGTCGCCTGTACGTGGTATCCGACCAGGTCCAAGCTCCGGCCGCGGTCATAGACGTCAGGTCGATAGTCCCAGAGCTCCATAAGGGCTCGTTCCTCTCTCTTCCGTCTTCTCGGGCACGCTCCCGCTACCCGGACAGCGCCTGGTAAACCCCGCGCAAAGGGCCGGCGGGCGGGCGACCGCGCTCGGCGCGCTCGTGGCGGGCTGCTCGACATGACGGTCTGACTCTCCTGACAACCGGATGCCAGGTCGGTCTCGGAGCCCCAGGTGCGGATACGATCCGCGTCAACGGACCCTACTGCGAAGGGGGCCAGGTGAGTCTCAGCAGCGCGCACGAGTGGGCTCCTCCCGGTGTCGATCCGGAGCGGCCGAGCGTGGCCCGCGTCCACGACGCCCTGCTCGGCGGAATGGAGAACTTCGCCTCCGACCGTTCGGTGGCCAGGAGACTGAAGGACGCCGTGCCCGAGGTGGTGAACCTGGTCTGGTGCAACCGGGCCTTCGTCGGCCGGGTGGTCGACTTCCTGGTCCGCGAGGCGGGCGTCCGGCAGGTCATCGATCTGGGCGCGGGGCTGCCCACGGTGGAGAACACGCACGAGGTCGCCCAGTTCGCCGATCCCCGGTGCCGGGTGGTCTACGTCGACATCGACCCCATGGTGGAGCCGCACGCCCGCGCGATACTGAACGGCAACCCGAACGCCGACGCCGTCACCGCCGACGCCCGCGACGTCTACACCGTGCTCGGGCACCCGTCCGTGACTCGGCTGATCGACCTGACGCAGCCCACGGCGATTCTGGCCATCGGCCTGCTGCACCTGTTCTCCGACCAGGAGGACCCGCACGGGCTGATCAAGCGGTACATGGCCGCGCTGGCGCCGGGCAGCTACCTCGCCGCCTCCAACTTCATGTCCTCCCCCAGCCCCAAGGCCAAGGCGCTGGAGGCCCTGCTCCAGGCCACCATGGGCACCGGCCACTTTCGCCGGCGAGCGGACATCGCCGCCTACTTCGACGGGCTGACGCTGGTGGAGCCGGGCGTGGTGCACTTCCCCGAATGGCGCCCGGACGAGCGCCTCCCGGGGCCGCTCGCCCCCTGGGAGGAGCTCCTGCTGGGCGGCGTGGCCCGCAAACCCTGATCAGTCCGGCCCGCAAACCGTGATCACTCCGGCCCGCAAACCGTGATCACTCCGGGCCGCAAGCCGTGATCACTCCGGCCCCCGCGGCCGGTGGCGCCACGCTAAGGTGGGATCGTGCCGCGACGTTTGATCTGCTCTCCGCCGCCCGCCCGCTAGCGGGCGGCTTTCACGAGATCTCCGGGTCTGAGCGATCCGGGGGTGGTTGCTGCCCGCACACCGGGCCCCTTTCCACCACTCCCTCCGGAGAGCTCCTGTCATGACCCATGTCTCCGCCCGGCGGGGCGCCGTTTACGTGTCCGTGGCCGCGACCGCCTGGGGCACCGGCGGCGCGGCCGGCTCACTCCTCTTCGAGACCGGCGGACTCGGCCCCGTCGGCGTGTCCCTCTGGCGCTACCTCATCGGCGCCGCCTTCCTCCTCGTCCTCGCTCCCCGTCCCGCCGACCTCACCCGGCTGAGCTGGCGCGTCCTGCCGGTCGGCGCCGGGATGGCCGTCTACCAGACCGCGTACTTCGCCGCGATCGCCCACTCCGGCGTGGCCCTCGCGACGGTGGTCACGATGGGCGCCACGCCTGTCTTCACCGCCCTCGGCGGCCGCTTCCTGCTGCGCGAGCGCCTGGGCGGGGTGGGGCTCGGCTCCCTGGCCGCCGCCCTGGCCGGGCTCGCGCTGCTCACCGCCGAGAGCATCACCACCGAGGCGGCCGGGAGCGCGTCCTCCGTCGCCGGCATCGGCTTCGCCCTGGCCTCGGCGGCCGGGTACGCCGGCGTCACGCTGTTCTCCCGCCGCCACCGCGACGACCCGCAGGGCGCGGCGATCGGCGGGTTCGTCGTGGGCGCCGTGTGCCTGACTCCGTTCGCGCTGGCGGAGGGAGTGGTGCCGGAGATCGGCGTGGTCTCGGTCACGCTGCTGCTCTACTTGGGCGCGGTGCCGACGGCGCTGGCGTACGGGCTGTTCTTCCGAGCCCTGACCGCGCTGCGTGCCACCACGGTCTCGATCATCTCCCTGGGTGAGGCCGTGGGAGCGGCCCTGCTCGGCGTCGTGCTGTTCGGCGAGCACCTCACGCCGCTCGCCTGGTGCGGCTGCGTGCTGCTGCTGGCGGCGGTCGCGGTCCTGGCGGCACGAGGCGAAGCGGGGTGACGCGCGGGAGTGGGGTGACGGCTGCGGGAGCGGCGTGACGCGCGGAAGCGAGGTGACGGTTCTGCGCGCCGAATCGGCTACCCTCCCCTACGGCGGCGCTTGCCGTATCGTCGCTCCGCTCCCCTTCCTTGAAGGCCCCGTGCCTCCGCGAGGGAACGGTGTCGGCGAAGCGTGCGTTGGAGGAACTGTGGCCTCACTCAAGGGAATATTCAGGAACCTCCTGGACCGTCCGGGCGGGGTGCCCCTGACCCCCTACCAGAAGGTCGTCAAGGCGGCCGGCGAGCGTGCCGACCGGGTGCGCGAGCTCGACGAGCTCCCCCGGCCCGGCATGGACGATCTGGCCGAGTTCTGCGCCGTCGCGCGGGAGGCCGCCGACCGCACGCTGGGGCTGCGCCCGTACGACGTGCAACTGCTGGGCACGCTCGCGCTCCTCGACGGGAAGGTCGCCGAGATGGCGACCGGCGAGGGCAAGACGTTGTCGGGCGCCATGGCCGCGGCGGGCTACGCGCTGCAGGGCAAGCGCGTCCACGTGATCTCGGTCAACGACTACCTCGCCAGACGCGACGCCGAGTGGATGGGGCCGCTCTACGAGGCGCTCGGCGTCAGCGTCGGCTGGATCGACCAGAATTCCACCCCAGGCGAGCGGCGCGAGGCGTACGCGAAAGACGTGACCTACGGGCCGGTCAGCGAGATCGGGTTCGACGTGCTGCGCGACCGGCTCCGCACCGACGCGAGCGAGATCATCGTGCCGAAGCCCGAGGTCGCGCTGATCGACGAGGCCGACTCCGTGCTGGTCGACGAGGCCCGCGTACCGCTGGTGATGGCCGGCGCGGCCGACCCCGGCAACGCGGTGCCCGAGATGGCTGCGCTGGTCCGGCAGCTCGTCAGGGGCTATCACTACGAGATCGACGAGCAGGCGCGCAACGTCTACCTCACCCCCAAGGGCGCCGACAGCGTGGAGAACATCCTCGGCGTCGAGCTCTACGACGAGAACGAGCCGGGCACGCTCATCGAGCTCAACCTGGCCCTGCACGCCCACGCCCTGCTGGCCCGCGACGTCGACTACATCGTGCGCGACGGCAAGGTCCAGCTGATCAACCCCTCGCGCGGCCGGGTGGCGCTGCTCCAGCGCTGGCCCAACGGCCTGCAGGCGGCCGTGGAGGCCAAGGAGGCGCTGCCGCCCAGCGAGAAGGGCGAGATCCTCGACTCGATCACCGTGCAGGGCCTGATCCGCCGCTACCCGCAGATCTGCGGCATGACGGGCACCGCCGTGGCCGTCAGCGAGCAGCTCGGCGAGTTCTACGGGCTCAAGGTCGCGGTCATCCCGTCCAACCGGCCCTGCATCAGGGAGGACGAGCCCGACCGCATCTACCCGACCGTGCCCGACAAGGACGCCGCGCTGGTCGAGGAGATCCAGGAGGTCCACGCGACCGGCCGGCCCATCCTCATCGGCACCCTCGATGTGGCCGAGTCGGAAAACCTCGCCAAGCTGCTGCAGCGGCGCGGCCTGGAGCCGGTCGTGCTCAACGCCAAGAACGACGCCGAGGAGGCCGCGATCATCGCCAGGGCCGGCGAGCGCGGCGCGATCACCGTCTCCACCCAGATGGCGGGGCGCGGCACCGACATCCGCCTCGGCGAGGGCGTGGCCGAGCTGGGCGGCCTCTACGTGATCGGCTCGGGGCGACACGCCAGCAGCCGTCTCGACGACCAGCTCCGCGGCCGCGCCGGCCGCCAGGGCGACCCGGGCGGCTCGGTCTTCTTCGTCAGCATGCAGGACGACCTGATCACCCAGTTCGTGCCCGACGAACGGCCGCCCGCCGCCGACCCCGACGGGCGGGTGCGCCACCGGCGCGGCGCTTACCTCGTGGGCCACGCCCAGCGCGTCGCCGAGGGCGTCAACCTGGAGATCCACCGCAACACGTGGCGCTACACCCGCCTGCTCGAGCACCAGCGGGAGCTGATCCTGGAGTGGCGCGACAAGGTCCTGCACGGCGACGCCGCCGCGAAGGCGCTGGCCAAGGCCGACCCAGAGCGGTGGGAGTCGCTCCCCGAGGACACCAGGGACGAGACCGCCCGCCAGATCGTCCTGCACGCCATCGACACCTGCTGGACCGAGCACCTGGCGTTCCTGACGGACCTGCGTGAGGGCATCCACCTGCGGGCGCTGGGCCGGATGAGCCCGATCGACGAGTTCCACCGCGAGGCCGTGGCGGAGTACAAATCGCTGCAGGCCGAGGTGGAGCGGCGGTCGCTGGCCTCGTTCGAGGCGCCGGAGCCCGATCTCAAGCGGCCGGCGGCGACGTGGACATACCTCGTGCAGGACAATCCGTTCGGCACCGAGTGGGACCGCATCCTCAGGCGCGTCAAGAACGCCACGCGCCGCGGCTAGGGCCACTTCGGGTCGCCGGACGGCTCGACGGGGCCGTTCAGCACGCCGAGGCGCTCCAGCAGGGTGATGAACGTGGTCGCGTACGGCGAGTCCTGGACCACCGCCGCCACACGCGGCCAGTCGACCTGCTCGCGCAGCGCACGCACCTGGGCCAGCAGCGCGCCGTAGTCGCAGGCGTGCTCCGACAGCGGCAGCAGCCACGAGATGACCAGGTCGGTGGCTTCCAGTACGGGGACGATCACCGCCGACGCCTTCAGCGGCTCGGCCCGGTCGAGCAGCTCGTCGGTGATCGGCAGGTCGGAGACGCGGTAGATCAGGTCCACCAGCCGGCCCTCGTCGTACGCCTTGACCAGCCAGTCCTCGGGCGGCTTGGCGGTCTGGAACCCGATGCCGCGTAGGGCTTCCAGCGCGGCCGGCACGTCGTGCTCGGTGAGCACGAAATCCACGTCGTGCAGCGAGGGGGCGGCGCCCCTGGCATACGCGGCGCAGCCGCCGGCCAGCGCGAACTTCACACCGGCATCCTTAAGCCCGGTGCTTGCACGCTTCAGCGTGTCAAGGATCGCGTCGGTGACCGCGTGGCCGTGGCTACTCATGAGATCGGGCTACCCAGCCGATGGTCAAGTAGACGTTGGGAACGAGGTCCTGAGGGTAGCGCCGGGTTTATGACGGAAATCCTGGAGAAGACGGAGCGAGCGTACGAGGGCGAGCACGACCGGCCGCTCGGCGGGTACGCCGGAATCCTCGGCGCCTACGGCGGGACGGTGGCCGTGGCGGCGGCCGTCGCGGCGCTGGCCGGGCGGAAGGCGCCGGACCACATCGGGATCATGGATCTGCTGCTCATGGCGGCGTGCACGCACAAGGTGTCGCGGCGGGTCGCGAAGGACCCCGTGATGAGCCCGCTCCGCGCGCCCTTCACCCGGTACGAGGGACAGGGCGGCCCGTCGGAGGTCGAGGAGAGCCCGCGCGGCGCGCTCGGCGAGCTGCTCGCCTGCCCGTTCTGCATCGCGCAGTGGGTGGCCACCGGGTACGCCGCCGGCCTCGTCCTGGCGCCGAAGGTCACCCGGCTGGTGGGCGCGACGATGACGGCGGTGGCGATCTCGGACTGGCTGCAGCTCGGCTACGCCCGCCTCATGAAGTCGGCCTCCTGACCGACTCCCCACCGGCTCCCGGAAAGGACTCCGTACCCTACGACCGGGGGCCCACGCTGCGTCTCCATCCACCCTGCCCGGCAGTGGCGCCAAGGAGCCGCGCCGGATCACCGGACGCACACGCCGCCAGACTGCGCCGTCGCATTCACGCCGTCGCATTCACGCAGCCCGCCCGCGCCCGGCGGCGAGGAAGGGACGCGTGCCCACGGGCGAGGTCCCATGGGCACGAGGGAGGCGGCGCCGGGCCGGTCAGGTGCGGCGGCGCAGGGCTGCCACGGTTGCCGCGGTGGCTGCCGCGGCGCCGCCGGCCAGGGCGAGGAGGACCGGGCCGCGGTGCTGGGACAACCACAGCTGCGGGCTGTGCCCGTGCGAGCGCCGGTCGAACGAGCCGTGGGCGCCGTAGTCGGTGTCGTCGTCCGCCGGCTCCCACAGGTTCGCCACCCCGGTCGGGGACTTCTCGTCGGTCTGCTGGGAGGCGATGCCGGTCCGCGCCACGTACCGGTCCACCAGCGCCGGGGCCACGCGCTGCGCCAGGAGGGTGGCGACCGTGGGGATGCCCACCCAGTACTCCTTGCGCTCCGGATGCTCGGCGGCGTACACGATGGCCCTGGCCGCCACCTCCGGCTGGTAGATCGGCGGCACCGGCTGCGGGTGGCGGCGGAGCTTGGACAGGACCCAGTCGAACTGCGGCGTGTTGAGCGCGGGCAGCTGGACCAGGGTGATGTGGATGCCGCTGTGGTCGGCCAGCAACTCGGTGCGGACCGACTCGGTGAAGCCCTTGATCGCGTGCTTGGCGCCGCAGTACGCCGACTGCAACGGGATGCCGCGCTGCGACAGCGCCGAACCCGCCTGTACGATCGCCCCCGCGTTCCGCGGTTTCATGAGGTCCAGGGCGACCTTGGTGCACCAGACGTATCCGAGATACGTCACCGCGGTGGTGCGCTCGTACTCGGCCGGGGTGATGTCGGTGAATTTGGCGAAGACGCTGGAGAAAGCGGTGTTGATCCAGACCGAGATCGGCCCCATCTCCGCCTCGATCCGCTCGGCCGCCTGCCTGACCTGGTCGTAGTCGGCCACGTCCGCCTCGTAGACCTGGCCGCTGCCGCCCTCGACCCCCACGTCCACGGCCGCGGCTCCCAGGCCGGTCGTCCCTCGCGCGATCAGGGCCACCTTGGCGCCCTGCCGCCCCAGCTCCCGCACGACGGCGCGCCCGACTCCGCCGCTTGCGCCCGTCACCACCACGATCCGCCCGCGAAGTGGTGCCATGTCGAGATCAGCCCGCCTCTCCGTCGCTCCGCTGCCTCTGGCGCCGTACGGCCAAGATGATGTCGATCACCGTGACGATGCCCAGCGCCACGGCGATCCCCGCCAACACGGGCGCCCGCGTGATGATCCCCAGCACCGTGAACGCGAACAGGAACACCAGCATGAACGACCCCACCCTGATGTGCACCACGTCACGTGGCGTGGCGGGCACCATGGCATGGCCCTTCCTGTCCCGGTCCTCGTGCCACTCTCCGGTATTAGCCATGGCGCTCACCTGCCCGTCCTGTTTGTCGCCTAACGTCCTGGGTAGCCGCCCTCCGTGCCCGAGCTGCATCCCAGTGACCAGAGTGAGCCGGGGATCGTGCGTCGGCGCCGCGGGCGAGGGTTCAGTTACGAGGGGCCGGACGGCCGCCCGGTGCGCGACCCCGCCACGCTGACCCGGATCAAGTCCCTCGCCATCCCCCCGGCCTGGACCGACGTGTGGATCTGCCCGTCGCCGGACGGGCATCTGCAGGCGGTCGGCACGGACGCGGCAGGACGCAGGCAGTACCGCTACCACGACCTGTGGCGCGAGCAGCAGGACCGGGCCAAGTTCGACCACGTGCTGGAGGTGGCCGAGCGGCTGCCGGCGTTCAGGAAGGCCGTGGACGACCAGCTCGGCGGGCGCGGCCTGACCAGGCAGCGCGTGCTGGCCGCGGCCGCGCGCCTGCTCGACATCGGCTTCTTCCGCATCGGCGGCGAGAGTTACGACACCTACGGCCTGGCCACGCTCCGGATGGAGCACGTCACCTGCGCGAACGGCATCGTGACCTGTTCTTATCAGGCCAAGGGCGACGTGCCGCGCGAGGTCGTGGTGGCCGATCCGGGCGCGTGCGCGGTGCTGCGCTCGCTCAAGGCGCTCGGCGTGGACGGCGAGCTGCTGCGCTACCGCCACAACGGCGGCTGGGCCGACGTCCGGAGTGAGGAGATCAACGACTACCTCCGCGAGATCATCGGGTGCGAGGTCACGGCCAAGGACTTCCGCACCTGGCACGCCACGGTCCTGGCGGCCGTGGGCCTGGCGGTGTCCAAGCCGGCCGGGGCGGAGGGGCAGGCGAAGAAGAAGAGGGCGATCACCCGCGTCATGCGGGAGGTCGCCGAGTACCTGGGCAACACCCCCACCGTGGCCCGGGCGTCGTACGTGGACCCGCGGGTCGTGGAGGCGTACGACCAGGACAGGACCATCGCCGCGGTGCTGACCGAGCTGGGCGCGGACGCCGACTTCGGTCAGCTTGCCACGGTGGGCACGGTCGAGCAGGCGGTTATAGACCTGATTCGTGCCGTTTGAGCGGTTCTTGCCCGGGCATGCGGCGACAGAAGAAGGAGGCGAGCGATGGAAGCTCCGCAGTACGTCGCGGCCCGAGTCCAGCAGGCGCTGGCCGAGGACACGCGTACGCACGAGCTCGGAATCCGCGTCGACATAAGAGGCGACCAGCTGTTCCTGCGTGGTCAGGTGAGCGGGCCCGAGCAGCGCGAGCGGCTCGGCCAGGTGGCGCACGAGGCCGCCCCCGAGCTCCGCGTGCACAACGAGATCCAAGTAGTGGACGTCACCGAGCCGGGAGAGGATGAGCACCTTGACTGAACTGCGTATAGCGGCCGTGGGAGACATCCACCTGGGTGAGGACTTGCGCGGCAAATACCGCAAAAGACTCCAGGGCATCGAAGACCGCGCTGACGTCTTCATGCTTACCGGGGACCTGACCAGGCACGGCACGCTCGAGGAGGGCAGGCTGGTGGCCGACGAGCTACGCGGCCTGCCCATCCCCGTCGTCGCGGTGCTCGGAAACCACGACTACCACTCCGACCTGCAGTACGAGATCGCCGCCGAGTTGCGCGACGCCGGTGTCACCGTGCTCGACGACGACGGCATGGTCATCCAGGTCGGGGACAAGAAGGTGGGCGTGGTCGGCGGGAAGGGCTTCGGCGGCGGGTTCGCCGGCAAGTGCGCGAGCGAATTCGGCGAGCGTGAGATCAAGAACTTCGTGCAGCACACCCGCTACATCGCCGAGGCATGGAAGGTCGCGCTGAAGGAGATCGTGGCCGACCACCGCGTCGTGCTCTCCCACTACTCCCCCATCAAGGAGACGCTGGAGGGCGAGCCGCCGGAGATCTACCCCTTCCTCGGCAGCTACCTGCTGGCCGAGGCGGTCGACACGGCCGGCGCCGACCTGATCCTGCACGGGCACGCGCACAAGGGCAGCGAGAAGGGCATGACGCCGGGCGGCATCAGGGTGCGCAACGTGGCACTGCCGGTGCTGGGCCGGGCGTACGGCGTCTACTGCCTGGGCGAGGAAATCTCCTAGCGCGCTTACTGGCGATATTTCGGCGAACATGAAACCGCTGGACCGTTCTCGAGGATCGGTCCAGCGGCGCAGACGGAACGGGGTACCGACGGGTCGGTTCCCCTAGACATTGAAGATGCTGACGCCGCCGGGCCCCACCAGGAAACCGAGGACGATCAGCACGATCCCCCAGAGGAGGTCACGCCGGGCCAGAATCACGTAGATCCCGGCGATGACGAGTACGACTGCGATGATCCAGAGCAAAGTAGCCATGGAATTGCACTGCCCTCAGCGCTAGCTGCATAACATGTTTCTCCCCGCCATAAAGGGCAGGGGGGAACATATGACGACATTCGGTTATTTCCTGTCTTGCGAGGAACACGGGCCGAAAGAGCTGGTCCGGCAGGCCAAGGCCGCCGAACGCGCCGGCTTCGAGGCGCTCTGGATCTCCGACCATTTCCACCCGTGGCTCGACGAGCAGGGCCAGTCTCCGTTCGTCTGGTCCGTGATCGGCGCCATCGCCGAGGCCACGTCCCTGCCGATCACCACGGCCGTGACCTGTCCGCTCGTCCGCACCCACCCGGTCGTCATCGCTCAGGCCACGGCCACGACGGCGGCGCTCACCGGCGGCCGGTTCCGGCTCGGCGTCGGCACCGGCGAGGCGCTCAACGAGCACGTGGTCGACTCCCGCTGGCCGCCGCTCGCCGAGCGGCTGGAGATGCTGGAGGAGGCCGTCGGCCTCATGCGGGAGATGTTCACGGGCAAGCTGGTGACGCACAGGGGCCGCCACTACAGGGTGGACACCGCCCGGCTCTACACCCTGCCGGAGGAGCCCGCGCCCATCCTCATGTCGGGATTCGGCGAGAAGTCCATCGAACTGGCCGGGCGCATCGCCGACGGCTACATCTCGACCGGCCCGAGCGCCGAGTCCGTCCAGCGCTTCCACCAGGCCGGCGGTGCGGGCAAGCCGGCGCTCGGCGGACTCAAGGCCTGCTACGCCGCCGACGAGGCATCGGCCCGCAAGACCGTGCATCGCCTGTGGCCCACGCAGGGCATCAAGGGTGAGGCGTCGCAGCTCCTGCCGCTGCCGCGGCACTTCGAACAGCTCGCGCAGATGGTCACCGAGGACGAGGCCGTGAACGGCAGCCCGGTCGGCCCGGACCCCGAGGTGCATGCCCAGGCGATCAGGCAGTACGTGGAGGCGGGCTTCGACGAGGTCTACGTCAACCAGATCGGCGAGGAGCAGGACGCGTTCTTCGACTTCTACGGGCGCGAGGTGCTGCCCCGGCTCCGCTAGCACGGAAAACGCCCGGGACCTCTGACTCCGGATCCGCACTCCGCGCAAGCAAAAGCCGGACATATCCGCACAGATGACGGCGGGCAGGGCTCGGCCCTACGCTGCTCTGCATGCACAGACGGGTGATCGACGGCCGCTTCGAGCTCGTGGAGAGGCTCGGCGGCGGGGGCATGGGCCTGGTGTGGCGCGCCTGGGACGTGGCCCTGCACCGCGAGGTCGCGCTCAAGGAGGTACGCCCGCCCGACCCCTCCATGGACGAGCACGACCCGGCCGGAGCCCGGGAGCTGCGGCTCAGGGTGCTGCGCGAGGCCCGGGCCCTCGCCCGCCTGAACCACCCGCACGTGGTCACCATCCACCACATCGTCGACCCCGGCGAGCACGACTACCCGTGGATCGTCATGGAGCTGGTCACCGGCGGCTCGCTCCAGGACCGCCTCCAGCGCGGGCCCATGCCTCCGGCGGAGGCGGCGCGGCTCGGGCGCGAGGTCCTGTCCGCCTTACGGGCCGCGCACGCCGTCGGCATCCAGCACCGCGACGTCAAGCCCGCCAATGTGCTCGTGCGGGAGGACGGCCGGTCGGTGCTCACCGACTTCGGCATCGCGGCGGTACGCGAGTCCACGAGCCTGACGGCCACCGGGTCGTTCATCGGCTCGCCGGAGTACATGGCGCCGGAGCGCATCAACGGCCACGAAGGCGATCCGGCCTCCGACCTGTGGTCGCTCGGCATGATGCTGTACGTGGCCGTGGAGGGGCGGCATCCGCTCCGCCGGAGCACCACCCTGGCGACGCTGGCGGCCGTGCTCAACCAGGAGGTGCCGCCCCCGGAGCGGGCCGGGGCGCTCGCGCCCGCGCTCCACGCCCTGCTCCAGCGCGACCCTGCCGCCCGCCCCGACGCCGAGACCGTGGACCGCATGCTGGCGGCGGCCACCGACCCCGGTTACGGCCCCTCCCCGCTCCCCGGCCCCTCCGGCCCGGGCCTCTCCGGGCAGGGAGTCGGAGGGCGTGGACCGTCGGGTCCGGGGATCGCCCGGCAGGACCCCACAGGCCCGAACGCAGGAGGGCAGGTCCCGTCCCCTCACGGGCCGGGCGGGCACGGGCCGGGCGGGCACGGGCAGCCGGTGCCGATCGGTGCCCAGGCCGCACCTCCCGGGCCCGCCGGGATGGCGCCGCCCATGGCCGGCCACACCATGCCACCCGGTTACGGCCAGTCGGCGCCGCAGCCGCCTCCGTGGGGCAAGGCGCCGATCTCGCAGACGGACACCGTGCGCTCGCGCCGCCCGAGCCGCAGCGCGGTGGGCGCCGTGTCCGCCGCGGCGCTCGTGCTGGCCGGCGTGCTGGTGTGGCAGCTCGTCCCGGCAGGCACCCTCAACGCCGACGACGACCCGTCGGCCACGAACATCACACCGGCGGCGAGCACGTCCCCGGAGACCTCCAGCGAGAGCCCGACCGAGAGCCCGACCGAGAGCACGGACACCGAGAGCAGCGCACCCGAGAACCTCCTGACCCCCGCCGGCATGAAGGCCATGATCACCAAGGTGAAGGCGGCCATCGGCGGCAGCAAGGTCGTCGGCATGACGGTCTACCCGACCTACGCCTCCATCGAGGCCCCGCTCGAGAACGACAAGAGCCTCTACGACCTGTACGACTACCGCGACGGTGCCGTCACCCGCTCAGGCGAGGGCCGCGAGGTGGACGGCCCCCTGGCGGACCTGGACAAGTACAACTGGGACGCCCTCCCCGCGCTCATCAAGAGGGCGGACAAGGACCTGGGCGTCCCCGATCCCACGACGCGCTACGTGATCGTGGACAACGACTACGCCTTCGCGTCCCCGGGCCAGGTGCTGCTCGTCTACGTCTCGGACGACTACGGCCGCGGGGGATACCTGGTCGCCAACCTCCAGGGCAAGGTGGTCAAGACATACCCGGACACGTAGGGCGAAAGCCGTGCGCCCGACGGTCAGCACACCTCCTGGTAGGAGCTCTCCGGGATCAGCCGCGACCACTCCGCCCTGCTGAGCGACCCGCCCGCCCGGGCGCACACCTCCTTCGCCGCGAGCGCCGGATCGACCGGGCTCTCGCGTACGGTCCCGTCCAGCGCCACACCGCGCAGCCGCTTGCCGTCCTGGCTGAAGGCCAGCCCGGCGCCCCACGAGGCGACCTGGCCGACCTCTCGCAGCGTGGACACGTCCCACAGCGACGTGCGGCCGGAGTCGATGGCCAGCAGGTCGCCGTCGGGCGAGAAGCGCAGCTCCTCCACCGCCGACGTGCCCGTTTCGATCGTGCCGAGCCGCGTGCGGCCGCCTACGTCCCAGAGCAGCACCCGCCCGCCGTCCAGCCCGAACGCCAGCGTGCCCCCGTCGGGTGAGAAGGCGAGCGCGGTCGGCACGGGGGCGTCCGCCGTGGCGGCGGTACGCAGGTCGAGCGGGGTGACGTTGCCGGTGCGCAGGTCGAGCAGGTTGGAGCCGGCGGCCAGGGTGGCTCCGTCCGGGCTGAACGCCAGCGCCACGTCCCCGGCGCCCTCGTACACCCTGACGCGCAGGCCCGCGCGCACGTCCCACGTCTCCAGCGTGCCGCCGCGCGCGGTGGCCAGCAGGTCGCCCGCGGGGGACAGCGCCACGGCCAGCACGTCGCCGCCCACGTCGATGGAGCTCACCAGCCTGCTGCCGGTCACCTCCCACACGGTCACCGGGTCGCCGGCGACGGCCAGCAGGCTGCCGCCCGCGTCGAAGGCGAGGTCGCCGGCCGCCGCGATCCTGCCCAGTTTCCGGTGCTCCACGGTGTCGGTGAGCTCGGTCGCGTCCCCGACCTCCTTGGCCGCGAACCGGCCGTTGCCGGAGAAGGCTGCGACCTCGTGGTCGTCGGCGGGCGCGGGCAGGCCGGACACGTCGAGCGAGACGACGGAGCCGGTGCCGCTCAGGTAGCGCAGCGAGCGGCCGTCGGTGGAGAAGGACATGCCGGGCTGGGGGTCCTTGAGCGGATAGGAGCCGGCGAGGCGCCGCTCGGCCACGTTCCACACCCGCACCTCGCCCGAGCCTGGTAGCGCCAGCAGGCGGCCGTCGGGGCTGAAGACGGGGACGTCCGACGAGGTCCCGTGGGGCGCGTGCAACCGCTCGGCGCCGACCGTCCCGCCGCGGCTGGCGTGGGGCGTCTCCAGCACCTCCGTCCGCCCGGCTCTCGGCGATCCGGCACTTTCCGCGCGCCCGGCCTCGTCCGCCGCCCCATACGCGGGGGCCCCGGATGCGGGCCCTCGCGTTTCGGTGCGGCGGGGCTTCTTCCCGCCCCGAGCGAGCGCGTCGGCCGCCGCTGCGTCCGGGTCCACCAGCGTGACCCCGTTGCGCCCGGCCACGGCGAGCACGCTCCCGTCCGGGCTGAACGCCAGGGACGGCGCGGCGGCGTCCGGTGCGCGCGGCGGCCGGACCGCGACGGTCGCGATCTTCTTCCGGCTCACCGGCTCCCACAGCTCCACCCGTCCGTCCAGCCGGGAGACCGCCGCTCTGGTCCCGTCGGGTGACAGGGCCACCCTGCGGTCGGCGACCTCGAAGAGGACCTGGCCGCCGCGGTAGACCCTGGTCCTGTTGCCCCGGCTGATCGCGTACACGTCCGAGGCCGGCGTGCGCCCGGTCGCCACCTCGAACGGCCTGCCGTCCACGCCCTCCGCGAACCGCCCGTCGTCGCTCAGAGCCGTGTTGCCCGGCGGCAGCCCGTACGAGGCCACCCGCTGCCCGGCCGTGACGTCCCACACGGTGACCGCGTCGGCGTCCCATTTGACCAGCTCGTCGCCGCGCAGCAGGTAGCGGGCCCGCGAGTCGGGCGCCGGATCGGTGAAGACGCCCAGCTCCGGCTGCCCGAGCGAGGCGTGCAGCGCC
Organism: Nonomuraea sp. SYSU D8015; assembly: GCF_008065375.1. Classification (GTDB taxonomy): domain Bacteria; phylum Actinomycetota; class Actinomycetes; order Streptosporangiales; family Streptosporangiaceae; genus Nonomuraea. The sequence goes on along the minus strand of NZ_VJYI01000006.1, from coordinate 366,521 downwards.
GCCCGCGCCTCGAACACCGGCGACAGCCGCCAGGCGGCCACGCTCAGGCGCATCGCCGTCCGCGGATCGGACGTCCGCAGCGCCTCCGCCCGCGCCGCCACCGCCCGCGCGTTGGCCTCGACGAGCTGCCCGCGCAGCTCGTTCTGGCCCTGCACGGTGACCACCGACATGGAGACCGCGACGGCCAGCACCGCGCCCAGCGCCGCCAGCGCGGGCCACAGCAGCTTCCTGCGCTGTTTGGACAACGCCACGCTGTCGTTGATGAAGTCGCGTTCGAGCTGGTTGAGCCGCAGGTGGCGGCGCTTGGTCGCGGCCCAGCCGAGCGCGGTGTCCAGCTCCTCGCCGCGGAAGAGGTGGCTCCTGCCGCGCCGGTGCTCCGACCAGTGCCTGGCCGCCTCGCGGATGCGACGGTGCACCGGGATGCTCTCGCGCTCGTCCGCCACCCAGCCGCGCAGCCGCGGCCAGGCCCGGTAAAGGGCGGCGGTGGCCGGCACCACCCGGCCGTCGCTCACGGCCACCAGCTTGCCGATGGGGGTCTCGGCCGGCGGCACGCGTACGCTGCGCCGCACCAGCAACCCCGCCGCCAGGAGCGGGCCGAGCACGTCGCCCTCGTCGTGCGGGCTGTCGCCGTCGAGCAGGCGCAGCAGCAGCCCGGGCACTTCCTCCTGCTGGCGGGGGGTGAGCGCCAGGTAGGCCGCCTCTGCCACGTCGCCGAGCGAGCGCGGCCCCGTGTGGCCCTCCGGCGGCCGCAGCTCGGTCGTGCTCTCGATCTTCAGCTCTCCGGCCCCGGGCCGGTCGGCGGGGTCCTTGGCCAGTGCGCACCCGACCAGCTCCCGCAGCGGGTCGGGCAGGACGCTCAGGTCGGGGTCCACGGCCAGCACCCGGTGCATGACCCCGCCGAGGCTCTCCCCTCGGAACGGGTCGCTGCCGGTGGCCGCGAACAGCACCACCGCGCCCCACGCGAACACGTCGGCCGCCGCCCCCGCCTCCTGGCCGGTCAGCACCTCTGGGGCGAGGTACGTGAACGTGCCGTCCACCGACCCCGCGGCAGGCAGGCCCAGCTCGATCACCTTGGGGCCGCGGGCCGCCAGCAGCACGCTCTCCGGGTTCAGCCCCCGATGCGTCAGCCCGGCCTCATGCAGCGCCCGCAGCGCGGCGGCCAGCGCACCCGCCAGCGCGGCCAGCTCGTCCCCTTTGTACGGGCCGTGCAGCTCGACCGCCCGCCGCAGGTCGGGCCCGTCGACGTATTCGCTCACCACATAGGGCACGCCCTCGTCGACGCCGACCGCCACCACCTCGGCCAGATGGGGGCAGGTCACCCGCTCGAACCGGCGCCGCCCGGCCACCTCGCCGCGCGGCACCGTGACCGCGTACCGGCGGCCCTCGTCGTCGTAGGCGTCGTAGACCACGCCGCGCCCGCCCGCGCCGAGGCGGGCGGCCAGCCAATAGCCGCCAAGCCTCTCGGGGTCGCCGGGCACCATCATCACTGATGCTTAGATGCATGGCGCGAGTGGTTGGTTGTCCGAAATGACGCCACGGGTCCCCCGCGCGCCTCGGGGGACCCATGCGTCATGATCATTATGCCAGGCCGTGCGGTGCGGCCCGGCCCAGCGCTTCCAGCACGGCGTCCCTGACCTGCTCGGGACTCATGACGCCGACGTCGCACACCAGGTCGGCGACCTCGCGGAAGTAGGGCTCGCGGCGGGCTCGCATGGCCGTCGGGTCGAAGTCGGGACGATGGTCGCTGGAGCGCATCCGCTGGAGCAGCACCTCGTCGGCGGCGTCCACCCAGACGACGAACGCCTCGCGCAGCGCCGCCCGCACCTGTGGGTCCTCGACCGTGCTGGCGGCCGCCGCGATCACCTTGGGCTCGCCGGCCAGCTCGTGGAGCACGTGCTCGGCCTCGTAGCGGTGGAGGGTGTCCGCGCCTTCGCGGGCGGCGATCTGCGCGGCGGTGCCACCGTAGCGCTCCTTGAGGAACGGGTCACTGTCGCTGAACCACAGCCCCAGGGCTTCCGCGACCAGAACCCCTGCGGTCGTCTTGCCCGAGCCCATGAGCCCGATCACCACGACTGGTTTGTTTTTCGACATGTGGATAGAGGTTCCTTCGTGTCAAGGAGGTAAATCTAATGACCATCGCCGGAAGCATCATCCTCATCATGCTCGGCGCGATCCTCACCTGGGCCGTCGAGTTCGACCTCGCCGGCCTCGACATCAACGTGGTGGGGGTCATCCTCATGCTCGGCGGCCTGGTCGGACTCCTGTTCGGCATATACAGGATCAGCGTCACCCGTAGGGCGGTCGGCCCGATCGACGAGCCGGTGCACCGCCACGACATCTACGAGGAGCCTGAAACCCGCAGGACCACCGTGTACGAGGACCGCCGCCACTACGACGAACCACCGCTGTAGGAGGTGAATCGACATGCCAGCCGTTGAAGAACTGCCGTCGACCATCAAGCGTTCGCCGAAGAAGGCGCAGAGCACGTGGATCAAGGCGCATGACCACGCCGTGGAGCAGTACGGCGAGGGCCGGCGCGCCCACATGACGGCGTTCGCGGCGTTGAAGCACTCCTTCGAGAAGGTTGGCGACCACTGGGAGCCGAAGTCCAAGAAGGGCCCTTCGGACAAGGGCGCGACCGACCGCTCCGGCCGCACGGCCGAGGGCGTGGACGCCAACGCCAGCAAGGAGCACCTGCAGGGCGTGGCGGCCAGGCTCGGCATCCGCGGCCGGTCCAAGATGACCAAGCAGGAGCTGGTCGACGCCATCAAGAAGGCCAATAGGAAGGCCACCGCGAAGGCGCGGTGACCCTCCCTCACAACAGTCGCTTGACCGCCGCGGCAATGGCGTGGCGGTCAATGCGTGCGTCGGCCAGTTGCTCCTCCGGAGTGGCCGAACCGGGCAGCCCCGTCACGCCCAGCTTGATCACCCGGGGTCCGAGCTCGCTGACGGCGTCCATGACCGCGTCGCCGAGCCCGCCCTCCAGCCGGTGGTCCTCCACCGTGATCAGGTTGCCCGTGGTGGTGGCCGCCTCGGCCAGCGCGGCGGCGTCGACCGGCTTGACCGAGTACAGGTCGATCACCCCCACCGGGATCCCCGCGGCGGCCAGTTCGTCGGCCGCCGCCAGGGCCTCGTGCACGGTGACCCCGGCCGCCAGGATCGTGGCCCGGTCGCCCGCGGATTGCCGCAGCACCCGCGACCCGCCGACGGGGAAGTGCTGCCCCGGCTCGTAGATCACCGGCGTGCTGCCGCGCGTGGTCCGCAGGTAGGACACGCCCTCGACGTCCGCCATCTCGGCGGTCAGCGCCGCCGTCTGGTTGGCGTCGCACGGGTAGAGGACGGTGCTCCCGTGGACCGCCCTCAGCATGGCCAGGTCCTCCAGCCCCATCTGCGACGGCCCGTCCTCGCCGATGGCCACGCCCGCGTGCGAGCCGACCAGCCGGATCGAGGCCCGGCTCACCCCCGCCATCCTGATGAAGTCGTGCGCCCTGGTCAGGAAGGCCGCGAACGTGGCCGCGTACGGCTTCCAGCCCCGCACCTGCAGCCCGATGGCGGCGGCCACCATCTGCTGCTCGGCGATGTACATCTCGAAGAACCGCTCAGGGAACGCCTCGCCGAACGTCTCGGTCTTGGTCGAGTCCGCCACCTCGCCGTCCAGCGCCACGACGTCGCCTCTGGCCCTGCCGAGGGCCGCCAGCGCCTCCCCGTACGCCGTCCGCGTGGCCACCGACTCCCCCACCACGTACCTGGGCAGCTCCAGCGACCCGTCCGGGAACCGATGCGGCGCGGCCCCGCCCTCGGGCCTGCGGACATCGACGCGCACGTTCCGGGGCCCGCCCAGCTCCTCGACGGCCTTGTCCGGGTCCTTCAGCGCCTTGCCGTGCGCGCCCTCACGGTTCTCCACCTCCAGGACCCCTTCGCCCTTGCGGGTCTTGGCCAGGATCACGGTGGGCCGCCGGCGCATGTTGCACGCGTCCGACAGCGCGAAGTCGATCTGTCCTGGATCGTGGCCGTCGATCTCGATCGTGTGCCACCCGAACGCCCCGAACCTGCGCGCGTACGCGCCGGTGTCCCACCCGTGCCTGGTAGGCCCGCGCTGCCCGAGCCTGTTCACGTCCACGATGGCGGTCAGGTTCGCCAGGCCCTCGTCACCGGCGTGCTCGGCGGCCTCCCATATCGACCCCTCGGCCAGCTCACTGTCGCCGCAGAGCACCCAGACCCGGTACGGCAGCCGTTCCAGCCGCCCGGCCATCGCCACCCCGACGCCGATCGGCAGCCCCTGCCCGAGCGAACCCGTGGCCACGTCCACCCAGGGCACCCTGGGCGTCGGGTGCCCTTCGAGCCGGCTGCCCCGCTTCCTGAACGACAGCAGCTCCTCGTCGTCGACGACCCCGGCCGCCTTGTAGAGCGAATAGAGCAGAGGGGAGGCGTGGCCCTTGGAGAAGATCAGGTGATCGTTGGCCGGATTGCGGGGGTCGGTGAAGTCGTAGCGGAGATGGCAGGCAAACAGCACGGCCATCAGGTCGGCGGCGGACATGGACGAGGTCGGGTGACCTGAGCCGGCCGCGGCGGCGGCCCGTACGGAGTCGACGCGCAGCTGCGCGGCCAGCTCGGCCAGGTATTGAAGATCTCGCTCGGGCATCAGGACCTCCTCGAGACAGGTTTCAGGCCGCCTACCCGCGCTGGCCCGCTTAACTCAGGCCCCGTCCCCTCACTCCCCCAGGTCGCTCAGCCGCCCGATCAGGGCGGTCCGGGAGGTGATGCCGAGCTTGGTGTAGATGTGGCTCAGGTGGTATTCGACCGTCTTGACGCTGAGCACCAGCTTGCGTGCCGCCTGCCGGTTGGTCAGCCCTTTGCTGATCAGCACCGCCACCGTGTGCTCCTGCGGCGTCAGACCCAGCCGGGCGGTGTCCTGCGGGCGCAGCACCGCCCGCCCGCTCGCGGCCAGCTCCAGATCGCACTGCTCCAGGTACGGCAGCGCCCCCCAGCCTCGACAGCGTGAGCTGGGCCGCCTCCAGCTGCTCGGCGGCGGCCGCCCGCCGTCCCCTGCGGCGCAGGAAGGTGCCGTACGCGAGCTGGATCCTGGCCTCCTCGAACGGCATGTCGATCTTGGCGGAGTGGCCGAGCGCCACCTGGTAGAGGCTCTCGGCCTCGGCCGGCTCGTGTCTGGCCGCCAGCAGGCCGGCTCTGGCGCGGGCGGCCGCGGCCAGGACGCTGCGGCGCTCCCTGCCCAGGGCCGGCAGCTCGCACGGCAGCAGGACCTCCTCGGCCTCGTCCAGCCGGCCGGCGTTGACCAGGGCGTCGGTCAGGAGTGTGCGCCAGAGCGCGAAGGCGGGCTCGTCGGGCAGGTTCGCCCTGGTGAGCGGCATGAGCGCGGTGACGGCCGCCTCGTGGTCGCCCCTGGCGGTGGCCGTCGAGGCGTCGGCGGCGGCCGTACTGACCTGGGCCGGGACGTTGCCGGGATGGCAGGCGGCGCGGGCGGCGCGCACGTGGGCCAGCGCCAGGTCCCATTCGCCGCGGGCGGCGGGCACCAGGGCCGCGACCGCGTGGGCGTAGCCGGCCAGCCACACCTGGTCGAAGTCGTCGGCGGTGGACGCGCCGATCTCGGCGTGCGCGGCCGCCTCGTCCCACCGGCCGAGCCGGTACTCGACCTGCGCCAGCGTGCTCGCCACCAGCAGCTGGAACGGCGCGGAGCCGTCCGCGCCGACGGCGAGAGCTGCGAGCAGGTCGTCGTGGGCACCGGCCAGGTCGTCGGCCCACAGGCGGAGCATCCCCCTTCCGAGCAGCACGTCATGCTCGGCGGACACCCCTGGCGCAGGCGCCGCCGGCTCACCGCACAGGGTCAGCGCTTCGTCGACGCGCCCGATCAACCCGAGCCCCACGAGGCGAGCGAACCGCACCAGCCCGCCGGCGCTGGAAACGCGTTCACCGCCCGGCGGCCCCGCCTCGGACGGCCGCTCACGACCCGGTGTCCGCTGGCCGCCACGCACAAGCACGCCGTCCGACCGTCCGTGGCCCGAAGCGCCCGCACGGCCCAGTTCGCGCCCGTCGCCCGGCGTCCGCTCACTGCCACGCACGCGTCGGCCGCCCGAAGTGCGCGCGTCGCCTTGCATGGGAAGGCCGGCCGAAGGCGCGCCTCCCAAAGGCGGCACACTCTCCAAATGCGGCACGCCCTCCAAAGGCCGCGCGCCCTCCAGAGACCGCGCACCCGCCGAAGGCGCCACGCCCTCCGAAGCCTGCGCGCCGTCCGAGGGCGCCACGCCCCCCGAAACCTGCGCGCCGTCCGAAGCCCCCAGACCCTCCGAAGGCGGCGCGCCGTCCGGGGGCCGTTCGTCCCGTAAGGGGCCCTCGCCGAAGGGCCGTGAGCCGGGTGGGAGCGGCGTGTCGGACAGGCCGGGCGGGCCGGACGGACGCCGCCGACCGGGCAGCTGCGGCCGATCAGGCGGGGGCCGGTCGCCGACGGCCGGTGCCGGGGTCTGGGCTGGCGGCGGGGCGGTGGCGTGGTGGGACCAGCGGACCGCCGCCGGGCCGTCGCCGTGGAGCAGTGCCGCCAAGGCCAGGCGGGCGGCGATGGCGGCGGCCAGGTGCGGGTCGTGGGAGGCGTGGGACCAGGCGTTGTCGAGCTGCCGGGCGGCCTCCTCCACCCGCCCGGCCACCAGAGCCACCGAGCCCAGCGCGTAGTCGCGGACCGCGGGATCGGCGGCAGGCGCCACCTGGGCGGCCAGCGCGCCGGCATCCCCTGGACGGCCGGCGGCGAGCAGGGCCTCCACCGCCTCCGCGATGAGCCGGTCCCGCGCGGCCCCCTCCCCCGTCAGCTGCACGGCCCGGGTCAGGCAGCCGCAGGCGCTGGACCACCGCCCGGCCGCCGCCTGCCGGCGCCCGACCCTGGCCACCTCCCGGACCAGCTCCTCGTCCACCTGGTCGGCGGCCGCGAGCCGGTGGTGCAGCCGGTGCACGACGTCGTCGACCAGCTCGGCGGCCAGCAGGTGGAGCCGGCGCCGCGTGGCCGGGCCGAGGTCGTGGTAGACGGCGGCCCTGATCAGCGGGTTGGGGAAGCCGACCGAGACCCCGGCGCCGGTGCGCCACTCGGCGAGCAGCCCGGCGCGCGCGGCCTGCTCGAGCGCGGCCAGCGGCTCGGCCAGCCCGGCCATGCGGGCCACGAGGTGCAGCGGCGCGGACGTGCCGAGCACGGCGGCCGCGGTCAGCAGCCGCTGCGCCGCGTCCTCGCAGAAGCCGAGCCGGTCGAGCACGAGCGTGGTGTAGGCGCGCGGCGCGGGCAGTGGGGCGTCCACGTCGGCCAGCGTCTCGGCGCGTACCTGCTGGAGCAGCGCACGGGCGTGCAGCGGGACGCCCTTGGTGTGCTCGTGCAGCCGCTCGGCGGCTTGGGGCGTGAGCCGCACCGGCCCGAGCCGGGCGCTGAGCGCCTGCAGCTCGCGTGCGCTCAGCCCGCTGAGCGGCAGCCTCAGCGCGGCGCTGCTGCGGAGCAGTCGCCGGAGCCCGTCGGGCAGCCGGGGGTCGTCGCTCTCCCTGGCGATGAGGAGGGTAAGCACCCGATCGGTACGCAGCCGCCGCAACGCGAACGTCAACGCGTGCAGCGAGGGAAGATCCGCCCACCCGGCGCCGTCGACGGCGATGACGACCGGCGAGGTGCGTTGCAGCCGTCCGAGCAGTTCCAGCAACGCGGCGCCGACCACGAGCGGGTCGGGCTGCGCGGCGGCACCCGGCCCCGGCAGGCTCGCCAGCGCCTCGGGCAAGGGCTCGAACTGCGCGCTCAGCTGCCCGAGCACGCCGTACGGCAGCTCGGCCTCCCCTTCCTCCCCGCTCACGTCCAGCACTACCGCGTTCTCGATCGCGGACAGGAACTCGCCGGCCAGCGCGGTCTTGCCGATGCCCGCCGGTCCTTCCAGCACCACGAGGCTCGACCGGCCCTCGCAGGCGCGGCCGAGCTGGGCGTGGAGCACCGCCAGTTCCCGGCAGCGGCCGACGAACTGTTCGTCCCGGGAGCGCTCGGGTCCGTTGCGTAGGGCGCGGGCTGTCATGGACTCACCCCCTGGCCCATTCATGGTGGGCCTTGGCCCGGCGACCGTCCAGTATCCCGTTGACCCGAGTCAGCCCTTCCGGTCACTAGGGCGTCGCCCCGGGGTTATCCCCAGTGCCTTCCCTGATGCTCGCGGCAAACCGCATCCATAGCGTCCAACGTGGACGAATCCCCAAGAGCCGGGAGACCATCATGCCGTCCTACATCGCAGAGGAGCAGCGGGGGACGGAGGCGCGGATTCTCAACGCGCTCTTCCCCACGATCCTCCAGGGCCTCCAGCTGAGCCACCAGGCCGCCGACCAGTTCGGCGCGCCCCCGCGCCGGCCGCCCATGGAACACGCGCAGCAGCGGCACCCCGAGCAGGAGATCTACAGCAGGCTGACGACCGACCGCTCCTTCATGGATGTCGCGTCCGTGCTCATGCCCGTCGTCCAGGCCATCACGCCGCCGCTGGTGGAGCAGTTGCTCTCGTTCGGGCCGCCCAAGGCGGACACCGACCAGAACGAGGAGGACCGCTTCGCCCAGTTCGTGCCGCAGCTCGTCGGCACGATCACGCCGATCGTCACGCAGGTGCTCCCGGGCCTGCTCCAGACCATGCACGGGGCCCGCGCCGAGCACCCCGTACGCGTCACCGACCGCGAGCTCAACCAGCGTTTCCTCGGCCCCATCCTGCAGGCCACGCTGCCCACGATCGTCTCGGCGCTGCCCGACCTGCTGGCCATCGTGCACGGCGACCAGCGCGCGCCCGTCCGGTACGAGCGGATGCCGGGCCGCGGCATGTTCCAGCTCATCAGGATCAGCAGGAACGACCTCGTCCACGCGCACCGGCTGCGCGACGGCGACGTGGTCTACCTGACCGAGACCCCGGCGCCGCCCGGCACCACCGAGGTGCGGATCAGCATGGCGCCCCACGGCCTGTGGTGGAAGGGCGTCCAGGTCACCGACGACGCCGACCGGCAGATCTGCTTCGTCGAGACCGACGGCGAGACGTACGCGAGCTTCGACTCCAGGTCGGTGCAGACCGGCGGCAGCATCGTGCTGTGGAAGGCGAAGGCCTTCGGCGTGCACACCCCGATGTACGTCGTCCCGACCGGCGACCTGTCGCCGGACGCCAAGTGCTTCACCTTCCACTGGGCCGCGGACTGATGGCCGGGCCCACGCTGCGACTCGGCAGCAGAGGAGAAGAGGTCAGGCGGCTCCAGGAGCTGCTGCGCGCCCGGGGCTACCGCGTGCGGGCCGACGGGTACTTCGGCCCCGCCACCTACGGCTCCCTCTACCACCTGCAGCAACGCGAGGGCCTCCCCGCCGACGGCGTGGCCGGCCCCACCACGTGGCAGGCGCTCGGAGAGATCCGCGAGCGGCCCGCGGCCGTCGACGTCCACCGGGGCGAGCAGGCCGAGTGGACGTTCATGGTCTACATGGCAGGCAACAACAACCTGTCCGACGCGGCGGGGCGCGATCTGGAGGAGCTGCGTGCCGTGCCGTCGTCCGGCCAGGTACGGGTGGCCGCCTTCGTCAAGCAGCAGGACGCCGGCGGCCGTGCCAGGCGTATGGAGATCGCCCCGGGCGGCGCCTCCGACGTGATCGAGGAGTTGCCGCCGAACACGGACTCCGGCAACCCCCAGACGCTCGTGGACTTCGTCCGCTGGGCCGTCCGCCGCGCCCCCGCCCGGCGGTACGCGCTGGTGATCTGGAACCACGGGGGCGGCTGGACCCCCGACGACCTCGACCAGCTCTACACCCAGGTCAGGGGCCGCCGGGTCAGGCGCGACGTCGAGACCGGCTACGTGCGGCGCACCGCCCGCATGGCCATGGCCGACGAGGAGCCGGCCTTCTCGGAGCTGGCCAGGCTGACGGAGAACCCCCAGGTCACCAAGGCGGTGTTCACGAGGTCGCTGAAGGAGGTGCTGAAGCTGCCCGGCGCCCAGGAGCGGGCCATCGCCAGCGACGACGGCACGCTCCACTCACTCGACACCGTCGAGCTGCGCAACGTCATGCGGCAGCTCCACGACGACCTCGGCCGGCCGATCGACCTGCTGGGCATGGACGCCTGCCTCATGAGCAACCTCGAGGTCTGCTACGAGATCCGCGAGCACGTCGGCACGGTGGTGGGCTCGGAGGAGCTGGAGCCAAACGAGGGCTGGCCGTACACCGAGATCGTCTCCGCCCTGGCCGCGAATCCCCGGATGGACGCCAGGGAGCTCGGGCGGATCATCGTGGAGCAGTACGTGGAGTCCTACCGCGGCACGCATCAGACCGTCACCCAGTGCGCGGTGGACGCGACGCGGATCGAGGAGTTCATGCGGGAGTTCCAGGCGCTGGCCGGCGGCATGAGGCAGCAGGTGCTCACCAACCGGTCCGTCGTGGACAGCGTCCAGTCGGTCGCCACCCGCTTCCACACCGATCGGTCCCTGGTCGACCTGCGTACGCTCTGCCTGGCGCTGGTCGCGGACTCGCGGACGGACCCGACGCTGGCCTCCGTGGCGGACGAGCTGCTGGCCGTCCACAGCCCGGGCGGGTTCGTGATCCAGGAGGGCCACCAGGGCTGGAAGGTGGAGGAGTGCGGCGGGCTGAGCGCGTACTTCCCGATGGAGCGCACGATCTCGCGCTATTACGCGGACCTCCAGATCGCCCAGCACACCGGGTGGGACGAGTTCCTCAGAGAGTACGCGAACGCGCGTACCATCAAGCGGTAGGAGCCACATGCCGGCCCGATCGGCCGGCGACGAGGGGGCTATTGCGGCCCGGGACCGGCCGCAATAGCCCCTACCTTTGAGCCATGGATCCCCTCATCAGCCGCAGGGCGCTCAACCGGGCCACGCTCGACCGGCAGCTCCTGCTGCGCCGCACCGACAAGGGTGTGGTCGACGTCGTCGAGCACCTCGCCGGGCTGCAGGCGCAGACCCCGCACACCTGGTACACCGGCCTGTGGAACCGCATCGCCGGCTTCGACCCGGCCGAGGCCGCCGGGCTCCTGGAGTCGCGTGCGCTCGTCCGCATCGCCCTGCAACGCGGCACCATCCACCTCGTCAGCGCCCGCGACTGCCTGGCCATGCGTCAGCTGCTGCAGGCGGTCATCGAGCGCATGACGCGGACGACGTTCGGCAGGCGGCTGGCGGGGGTCGACCTGGACGAACTGGAGGCGGCCGGGCGGGCGCTGCTGGAGTCGCGCCCGATGACGTTCGCCGAGCTGGGGCGGGCGCTGGCCGAGCGGTGGCCGTCGAACGACCCGCACGCGCTCGGCCAGGGCGTGCGCGGGCTGGTGCCGCTGGTGCAGGTGCCGCCGCGCGGGCTCTGGGGCCGGAGCGGGCCGATCGCGCACACGAGCGCGGAGTCCTGGCTGGGCTTCGACGTGCCGCCGATGACACCTGCCGAGCTGGTGCGGCGCTACCTGGCGGCGTTCGGGCCCGCGTCGGTGATGGACGTGCAGGCGTGGTGCGGGCTGACGCGGCTCGGCGAGGTGGTGGAGTCGCTGGACCTGGTGCGCTTCCGGGACGAGACGGGACGCATCCTGTACGACCTGCCGGACGCCCCGCGCCCGGCCGAGGACGTGCCCGCGCCGGTGCGGCTGATGTACGACTTCGACAACCTGTTTCTGTCGCACGCCGACCGGTCCAGGGTCATCAGCGAGACCGGGTCGGCGGCGCTGCAGGGCTTCATGGGCACGAACGTGGTGCCGCGCGTCATCCTCGTGGACGGCTTCACGGCCGGCGACTGGACGGTGAGCCGCGCCAAGGGCGTCTCGACGCTCACCGTCCACCAGTGGGAGCCGATCTCCGTGCTGGAGGAGGTGGAGCAGGAGGGGCTGCGGCTGCTGGAGTTCCTCGCGCCGGGCGACAAGCACGAGATCGCGGTCCGCGACAGCCCCTCCAAACCCTGACGAGGCAGGTCAGGCGGCGGCCTGGGCGTTCAGCTCGGCCTCCCGCCGGACCTGCTGGATCTGCTCGTCGGTGACGACGAGGCTGCCGAACTGCCGGACCGCCTGGTAATACGTCCAGGCCAGCCCGTCACAGGTCGACTTGGCGACTCCCGAGTACCCGGAGCACACCTGACGCATATCGAAGTAGAATGCGTCGTCTATGCGTGACTTGTTCGCCGGGAATTGGTTGACGGCCTTGTAATTGCGGTATCCGAAATCGTGCCGCCGGCAGGGCATTCGGAAATCGTAGCCGAGCGGCCGGTCGGGGCTGCTGGAGCACAGGTCGGTCGACCAGTCGAAGGCGTAGTCGGCCCAGGCCGCCTGGTCCTGCCAGGCCGACCGCCAGGCGCCGGCGCTGGTGGAGGTGGGCTGGCTGAAGGCGGAGAGCGCGGCGAGCTTCTGCTCCAGGGTCACCGCGTGGGCCGGTAACGCGAATCCGAGTACGGCGGCCAGGGGGAGGACGAGCATGGCGAGGGATCGTCTGACCATGAGAACCTGCTTCTCTGCTCGGGAGCCGGTGCGTGTCATGGCAAGGTTGGCCTGACGCCTTCACGATGAAGCGAAAAGCGCGGAAACGCAGAAGCAGATTGTGCTCAATTTTTCGCCGGAGTTCGCCGAAGGTCTCCCTTTACAAGGCGTCGATTTCCAGTCAGCGGAAGAGTCAATGACCGGCGCTCCCATCCGGCCCCGGCATCGGCGCGCCCGGCCGTGGCTCCCGGGGCTCCCGCGCGCCTGCGCGGGTCGGCGCAAGGTGCACGCCGGCAAGCCGCTGGTTCGTCCGATGAGCCCGAGTCCGGGGGAACCTTCGCCGGAACGACCACCACACGTAACCGGCTTTACGCCCAAACAGCGCCGCGCGGAACCCTTGATGTCATAGCCTGCCGCAATGCTCGATCAACTTCTCGACGAACTCTTCCACGCCGCGGACGCCAGGGACCCCGCACGCTTCTTCGACGTCCTGCCGCGGCTGTACGCCGCCGCCCAAGAAGCCGAGCAGCCGGCGTTGTCGGCCGCCCTGGCGCGGCTAGGAGACCTCTTCGAGCGGGTCCCGCTCAGGATCGGCGCCCGCCTCGGCGTGCTCTGCGGCGCGCTGGCCGAGCTCGGCGGCGATCCGGCCCCGGTGGCCGAGCCGCTGGTGAACGAGCTGAGCGACTGCCTGGAACTGGCCGGCAGGTTCGCCGCGGCGTGGCGGACGGCCACCGGCGACGAGCCGCCCGAGCCCGTGGACGACGACCACGCGTGGACGGAGGCCACGGCCGCCCGCCTGACGGCCGCGCCGCTCACCCGCGAGCAGGCCGTCGAGCTGACCGACGCGTGGTCGTTCGCGCAGATGCGGGCCCTGCCCGTCATGTCGGTCCTGCAGCTGTCGCCGCGGGTCAGGACCGCGTTGCCGGGCCGCGAGCGGTTGATCGCCGCCTTGGGGACGGTGCTCGACGAGCGGGCAGACCTGGAGTTCCTGGCCGGGCTGCTGCGGGTGCTGGACGACGAGCGGCTGATCGTGCTGCACCGTCCGAGCGGGCGTGGCTACGAGGTGGTCATCGGCGGGATCGGCGACAACTTCCAGCTGCACACGCTGCTGGCCGACGCGCTGAGCGGCCCGGCCGCCGACGGGCTGCTCGAGGGCGTCCGGCCGGAGCCGGCGTGGGTGCGGGCCGCCGTGGAAGGGCCGGTGGAGCGGGACGCGCCGCCGGTGCGCGGCCAGTTCAACCTGGTCGACGCGTACGGCAAGTGGATCTGGAACGAGGGCCGGCCGGCCGACATCCCCCGGCTGAACGGGGTGCGCGTGGTCGTGCTCGGCCCGCCGCCGTACGAGCGGTCGTGGAGCCCCGGCCGGATGTATCCGATGATGCGGCCTTCCATGCGCCTGCGGCGGATCCTGCCCCCGGAGGAGGCCGCGGCATGGTTGGCCAAGGTCGCGCCGGAGGGCAATCACGCGGCGTGACTTTACCGCTGAGCCTTATAGAGGGAGGCTGGAGAATAGGGAGGAGGTCGTCATGGAGTACAAACAGTGGAACATCCAGATCTGGATCAGCGAGGACGATGACGACGCCCTGACCACGGCCACGGCGGTGCTGTTCACGCCGGACGGCAAGCGCCACGAGAGCGTGGCGCACGCCCGCCGCAACCCGCACGACCGGCCCGTGCCCGGCATCGGGGACGAGTTGGCCGCCGGGCGGGCGCTGTCCGACCTCGCCTCGAAACTGATCGAGGACGGCGCGAAGGACGTCGCGCAGATGGCCAGCCCGGCCTGACGACCGGCCGCGACCGGGCTGAGGGCTAGAGCAGCCCGGCGCTGGCCAGCAGTTTGCCGATCTGGCCGATCTCGTCGTCGTTCAGCGGGATCTGCGGGAGCGCGGTGATCGGGCAGTCGATGACGCCGCGTAGGTGCAGCGCGGCCTTGAACGCCCCGAGGCCCGACGAGCTGCCGCCCATGCGCGTGCCTCCGACGCGGACGATCTCGAACAGCCTGACCAGGCGCTCCTGCTCCGTCCTGGCCCCCTCCCAGTCGCCGCGCGACGCGCAACGGTAGAGCTCCACGTAGCCGTGCGGGTCCACGTTGCCCAGCCCCGGCACGACCCCGTCGGCGCCCATCCACAGCGCCGAGTCCACGGTCACCTCCGACCCGGTGAGCACGCTGAACGGCGCCTCGCGCCCCAGGATGACCTGGCGCAGGCCGCCGTCGTCGCCGCTGGAGTCCTTGACCCCGGCCAGCGCCCCTTCGGCGGCCAGTTCGAGCAGCAGGTCGGCGCTCAGTTTGACGTGTACGGAGACCGGCAGGTCATAGGCGTAGACCGGCAGCCCGCTCCGGGCGGCGATCGTGCGGAAGTGCGTACGGATCTCCTCGGGATGGGTACGCGTGTAGAACGGCGCGGTCGCCACCAGCCCGGACGCCCCGGCCTCGACCGCGACCCGCACGTGGTCCAGCACCCGCGGCGTGGTCATGTCGATCACCCCGGCCAGCACCGGCACCTGCCCGCCGACGTGCCCGACCACGGTGTCCAGCACCGTCCGCCGCTGCGCGTCCGTCAGGTACGCGACCTCCGACGACGAGCCGAGCACGAACAGCGCGTCCACCCCGCCCGCCAGCAGATGGTCGACCAGCCGGGTGAGCGACTTCGCGTCCACCTGGCGGTCGGGGGTCATGGGGGTGCACACCGGAGGGATGACACCGGTCAAACTCATGCGCGCTCCTGGATCAGCTCTACATCTGTCGCTCCCGCCGCCACCGGATGATGGCAGTGGAAGAGGTGGTGGTCGTCGTCGGTCCGCGCGCCGGGCATTTCCGCGGCGCACACGTCGTCTGCCCGCCAGCACCGGGTGCGGAACGGGCAGCCGCTCGGCGGCCTGGTGGCCGAGGGCACGACGCCGACGAGCGGGATCGGGTTGATGGGCGAGATCAGGCCGGGGGTGGCGGAGAACAGCGCCCGCGTGTACGGGTGCCGCGCCCGCATGGGCACAGCACGGGCGGGCGCCTGCTCGACGATCCTGCCGAGGTACATCGTGACCACGCGGTCGCTCATCCTGCGTACGGTCTGGATGTCGTGCGAGACGAACACCAGCGCCAGACCGAGCCGTTCCTTCAGATCGAGCAGCAGGTTGAGGATCTGGGCGCGGACGGACACGTCGAGGGCGCTGGTGGGCTCGTCGGCGATGAGCAGATCGGGTTCGAGCGCGAGCGCCCTGGCCACGGCCACCCGTTGGCGTTGCCCGCCGGACAGCTGCCCCGGCAGCGCGTCGGCGGCGCTCTTCGGCAGGCCGACCAGGTCGAGCAGCTCCCGCACGCGGGCGTCGCGCTCGGCCGGGGTGCCACGCCGGTGCACGTTGAGCGGGTCGCGCAGCACCTGCCTGACGGGCAGGCGGCGGTTGAGCGCCGTGGACGGGTCCTGGAAGACCATGCCGACGTTCGACCCGATCAGCGCGCGCCGCTCGGGCTCCTTGAGGGCCCACAGGTCCTGGCCGCGGAAGGTCACGGTGCCCGCGGTCGGCCGTTGCAGGCCGACCAGGACCCTGGCCAGCGTGGACTTGCCGCATCCCGACTCGCCGACGACGCCGACGGTCTCGCCGGGGCCGATGGTGAGGTTCGCGGCCGTCAGCGCGTAGACGCGGTCGCGCGAGAACAGCCCGCCCGAACGGGCCTTGTGCACGACGTGCACGTCCTTGAGCTCAAGCATGCTGCTCGCTCCTCGCGAGGTTCACGGCCGGGTGGTGGCAGGCCACCGCGTGCCGGTCGGCGTCGCCCTCCAGCACCGGGGTGCTGGTCCGGCACACGTCCGTGGCCATCGGGCACCGGTCGGCGAAGCGGCAGCCGGCCGGGAAGTCGGCCGGGGACGGCACCACGCCGGGGATCTGCGTGAGCCGCTCGGCCCCCGACTCCAGCGACAGCACCGAGCCGAGCAGCCCGCGGGCGTAGTGGTGGGCAGGTGCGCCGACCACCGTCGCGGTGGCGCCGGTCTCGACGATCTGGCCGCCGTACATGACGACCACGCGGTCGGTGACGTCGGCGACCAGCGCGAGGTCGTGCGAGACGAGGATCAGCGCGAACCCGAGCTCTTCGCGCAGCCGCAGCAGCAGCTCGATGACCTGCGCCTGGACGGTCACGTCGAGCGCGGTGGTGGGCTCGTCGGCGACGATCAGCTTGGGTTCGCGCGACAGCGCCATGGCGATCAGCACCCGCTGCCGCTGGCCGCCGGACAGCTCGTGCGGGTAGGCGGACAGGGTGCGGCGGGCGTCGAGGCCGACGAGCTCCAGCAGCTCGGCGGGGGTGCGCCGGCCGCCGCGCCGGGTGAGCTGCTTGAGCTGGGCCTTGATGGTCATGGCCGGATTCAGCGAGGACAGCGCGTCCTGGTAGATCATCGCCATCTCGTGGCCGAGCAGCCGGCGGCGGGCGCGGCGTGACTCCGAGAGCAGCTCCCGCTGGTCGAAGCGGATGTGGCCGCTGACGCGGGCGTCGCGGGGCTGCAGGCCCATGATGGTGAGCGCGGTCAGCGACTTGCCGCAGCCGGACTCGCCCACCAGGCCGAGCACCTCGCCGGGGCGCACCTCGAAGCCGATGCCGTCGACGATGTCAACGCCGTCCCCGAACCCGATGCGCAGGCGCTCCACGGCGAGGATCGGCGGGCCCTGCGGGAGCGGGCGGGCGCGTTCGGCCAGCCTCCGCGCGGCCTCGGCCAGGCCGGGCAGCTCGACGATCTCGCCCGAGCCGGGGTGGGCCTGCTCGAAGGCGTCGTCCTTCTTGGGGACGGGCTTCCGCGCGGCGGGTGCGGCCCAGGCGTCGGAGATGCCCTCCGACAGGATGTTCAGCGCCAGGACGGTGATCAGGATCAGCAGGCCCGGGAAGACCGTGGCCCACCAGCCGCCGAGCAGGACCAGGTTCTTGCCGTCGGCGATGACGCTGCCCCAGGAGGGGTTCGGGGGGCGTACGCCGGCGCCGATGAACGACAGCGACGCCTCGAACACGATCGCGTCGGCCACCATCACCGTGCAGAACACCAGCACCGGCGCCGCGCAGTTGATCGCGACGTGCTTGACGAGGATGTGCGGGGTGCGGGCGCCGATGATGCGCTCGGCGGCCACGTAGTCCTCGCCGTACTGGGCGAGCACGTTGGCCCGCACGACCCGCGCCACGGACGGCATGTAGAGGAAGGCCATGGCCATGACCAACACCGGGATGCTGCCGCCGAACACCGCGACGAGCACCGCGGCCAGCGCGATGCCGGGGAAGGCCATGATGACGTCGAGGAAACGCATGATCGTCTCGTCGACGGCGCGGCGGGAGGTGGCCGCGACCGCGCCCACGATCGCCCCGGCCGCCAGGGCGAGCCCGGTCGCGCCGAGGCCGATGATCAGCGACCAGCGGGCGCCGTACAGGAGCCTGGACAGGATGTCGCGGTTGGCGCTGTCGAGGCCCATCCAGTGCTCGGCGGACGGGCCGCCGCCGGCGGCCTCCTGGAAGTACGGCGAGTGCGGCGCGATCCACGGCGCCAGCAGCGCGGCCAGCACCACGACGGCCACGATGCCGACCGCGACCCACGACAAGGGCTTCAGCCTGCGGATCCGCATGCCGGGCCGGGACAGGCGCTCCGTCAGCTCACGTCTCATGCGGCGCTCCTGAGTCGGGGGTTGACCAGCAGGTAGAGGACGTCGACGACGAGGTTGACGACCATGAACCCGACCGCGATCGTGAGCACGACGCCCTGGACGACGGCCGGGTCGCCGTCGCGCACCGCGTTGATCATGAGCTGGCCCATGCCGGGCAGGCCGTAGATGGTCTCGATGACCACGGTGCCGCCGATCAGGTAGCCGATGCGCAGCCCGAGCACGGTCAGCGGGGTGATCAGGGCGTTGCGCAGCACGTTGCGGCCGATCACGACGATCGGCGGCAGGCCGCTGCCGATCGCGGTACGCACGTAGTCCCGGTCCAGCTCCTCCACCATCGAGGTGCGGATGATGCGGGTGAGCTGGGCGGCGATCGGCAGCGACAACGACAGGGCGGGCAGCGTCATCGACTGCAGCCACCCGGCGGTCGAGTCCGCCGGGTTGATGTAGCCGCCCGTCGGGAAGAGCCCCTCCCCCACGGCCAGATACTGGATCATCAGCAGCGCCAGCCAGAACGGCGGCGCCGCCACCCCGATGAGCGACACCACGCGGATCACCTGGTCCGGCCACCGGTCGCGGAAGAGCGCCGCCGTCACGCCGAACACCAGTGAGAGCACGACCGCCACGGCCAGGCCGAGGAACGTCAGCTGCAACGTCAGCGGCAGCGCCGTGGTCACGGACTCCAGCACGGGCTTCTTGGTGAGCACGCTGGTGCCCATGTCGCCTTGCGCCAGGTCCGCGACGAAACGGACATAGCGCACGGGCAGCGGGTCCAGCAGGCCGTTCTCCAGCTGGAACTGGCGGATCTGCTCGGGGGTCGGGTTGGCGCCCTGGAAGTAGGCGTACTCCGGCTTGCTGTTGGAGAAGCGCATCACGATGAAGACGAACGCGACCACCCCGAGCAGGATCGGGATCAGGACGAGGAGCCGCCGCAGCAGCATCCGGGCGACGAGCGTCATGTCCTCTGGGCCTGCAGCAGGTTGATGCCCGGGTACGGCTGGGCGCGGATGCCGGACAGCTTCTTCGGGTCCCAGGCGGTCATCAGCTCGTTGTGCACCACCGGGTAGAGGATCGCCTGCTCAGCCACGAAGTCCAGATATTTGTGGATGAGCTCGGTCCTCTTGGCCTTGTCCGTCTCCTTGCTGGCCGCATCCATCATCGCGAAGAGCTTCTTGGCGTCGTCGCTGCCGTCCCATTTGGCGTACTTCATCCACAGGCCGCCGGGCACGTAGTTGTAGTGCAGGATCAGGTCGGCGTCCATGCCGAACTGGTTGGGGTTCGAGGCGGCGGCGACCACCTGGTAGTCCTGGAACTGGTCCATCTTGGTGAACAGCGCGGCCGTGTCCTGCGGCTCCAGCGTCGTCTTGATGCCGATGGCCTCCCAGGAGGCGGCGATCGTCGGCAGGCAGTCGGCGATCCAGCTCACGTTGACGGCCATGAGGTTGATCGTCAGGTTGCTGACGCCCGCCTCCTTCAGCAGCGCCTTGGCCTTCTCGGGGTCGTAGTCGTAGACGACCGAGGCGCGCTTGTGGTCGGGGTGGCCCTCGTTGAGGAAGGAGCTGGAGGCCGTGCCGTGGCCCTTGAGCGCCACGTCGATCATCTTCTGCTTGTCGATCGCGTAGTGCAGCGCCTGCCGCACCCGTACGTCGTCGAACGGCTTGGCGCCCGTGTTGAACATCAGGAACATGTGGTTCATGCCCTTGCCGCCCTCGACGGTGAGGCCCTGCTGCTTGAGCTGCTCGACGTTGGCGTACGGGATGTTGTCGGCGATCTGCGCCTCCGCGGAGCCGCCGGAGATCTTGGCCACGCGGGCCGCGGCGTCCACGATCGTCAGCCAGTTCATCTTCTTGACCGTGGCCGGGCGCGGGCCGTTGTAGCCGTCGAAGGCCTCGAAGGAGGTGTTGGACTTCGGGTTGTGCTGGACCAGCTTGTACGGCCCCGAGCCCACCGCCTTGCCGCTCTTGGCCTGGTCCCACGCCCCCGGCTGGCCGAACACGTGCTTCGGCATGATCTTGGCGATCGTGAGCCTGGGAGCGGCGTCCGGGAACGGGAACTTGAACACTAACTCGACGGTCTTGTCGTCGATCTTCTTCACCTCCTGCAGCCAGGACTTGAAGAAGTTGCCGACCAGCACGTTCGCCTCCGGGTCGAGCACGCGCTCGTACGTGAAGATCACGTCGTCGGCGGTGACCGGCTGCCCGTCGTGCCACTTGGCGCCCTCGCGCAGCGTGAACTTCCACGAGGTCGCGTTCAGGTCGGACGGCAGCGCCGTCGCCAGCGCCGGGTACGGCTCCCGCGTGATCGGGTCGGTGTCGAGCAGGCCCTCGTAGATGTGGTTGATCCCGGCCATGGCGAACGCCGACGCCGTCTGGGTCGGGTCCCAGCTCTGGTCGTTGCCGTAGCCGATGACCGCGGTGATCAGGTCCTTGTTGGAACCGGCGCCGACCGAGCCGGTCGAGGCCGGCCCTCCGGAACAGGCGGAGAGGGCCGCCGCGACGAACGCCGCCGCACCCGTCGCTCCGCTGTAACGCAGGAAGTCGCGGCGGCTGAACTCAGAGCTCACGGATGCCTCCTGGATGCCTCCGAATGTAGGACGTGGGACATCCCATGTCCTACCTTGTACGTAAGTGGACGCTAGATCCCCCGCCCGCTTGTGGTCAACAGAAGATTTCAGGATTGTTACCTACGACGAAAGGATCCTTCATGACCGCAGTCCCGCGCCCGGCGCGGCCCAGCCGTGCCCTCGAGGCCCAGCAGGGCGTCAAGGACCTGATCGTCCGGCGCGGGCTGGTGGCCGGGGACCCGCTGCCCACCGAGTCCGAGCTCATGGAAGAGCTCCAGGTGAGCCGCAACTCGATCAGGGAGGCGCTCAAGGCTCTGCAGGCGGTCGGCATCGTCGACATCCGCCACGGCTTCGGCATGTTCGTGGGCCGCATGTCGCTGGCCGGGCTGGTGGACGAGCTGGCCTTCCACAGCCGCATCACCATGCAGAACGGCAAGAACCACCTCACCCACCTCGTCGAGATCCGCGAGGTCCTGGAGCGCGGCCTCGTCCAGCGCCTCATCGACCTCGGGCCGGAGGCCGACCTGACGCCGGTGGCCGACGTCATCGCCCGGATGGACGCCGAGGCCGAGCGCGGGCTGGTCTCCCCCGAGACCGACCGCCTCTTCCACGACCTGCTCTACCGGCCGCTCGGAAACCCGCTCGTGGGGCAGCTCCTGGGGGCGTTCTGGGACGTCTACTACCAGCTGCGCGACCACCTGGGGACGCCGGACGAGCCGCCAGGGGACGTGGCCAAGCGGCATCGCGACATCTACACGGCCGTCCTGGCCGGGGACGGCCCGGCCGCGGCCGCCGCCGTCACGGCCCACTTCGACGGCGTACGCAACCGCCTCGCCCGGTTGAGAGGCTAGGGCCCGTCCACCCAACCTGCCACTCCGCCGCAGGCCGGCCACCCATGGTCCCGCCGACCCGACCGGCCGCCGACCGCTCCACGGCGACGATCGCTCCGGCCGCGGCCTCTTTCCGCAATTCGCCCCCCATGCGGATCCCCGCAGAAAGTGCGGCCCTCCCCAAGGATCACTTCGGTCGAAGACAGCGGGTGGCGGAGGGGCGGTCGTGACAAGGCGCGGAGGAGGAGCCTAGGAGGCGGGCCAGCGTTCGACACGTCTCCAGAGCCGGCGCCACTCCCCGTACCACTGCGCGAACCACGGATGGGCCCCGGCCAGCGGCATGATGTACGCGACGGTCTCCAGGTAGTAGCGCCGCTGGAACCGCCACGACGACATGCGCTGCAACTCCTGCACGTTGCTCGCCCGGTCGGCCAGCTTCACGAGCACGGCCTCCGGCGGCGCCTTGACGAGGGAGCCCATGTAGTCGCCCTTGGCCATGCCGCGAGGCTTGGTCACCCACCGCACGAGCTCCGCCACCCGTCCGCCGAACCGCCGCGCGATCTCCCCCTCGGTGCACGGAGTGTCCTCCAGCACGTCGTGCAGCACGATCGCCACCAGCACGTCCTGGTCGTGCACCTGGGCGCCGGCCACCGCCACCTCCAGCGCCTCCAGCAGATGCTCCAGGTACGGCCGCCCGGTCGGCCGCTGCTGCGCTCCGTGCCACCGGCGGGCGAACGCGACCGCCTCGCGCAGCACGTCCACCGTGGGCGCCGGGAGCGCCGCCGCCAGCGGCCCCTCCGCGTGCTTCCAGGACGGCCAGCTCGTGAAGATCTCCATCCCGCTCCTCTCGCTGCGATCGGGCGCGAGTGTCCTAGGCTGAGGATATGGCGGAGATCGCCGTCCCCGACGGCTCGTGGACGTTCAACGGCGACATCCTGCGCGTCGTGCCCGGCAGCGGCAAGGACGTGCACGAGTTACGCAAGACCCTGGGCGAGGTGGTGGTGCCGCGCGACGCGATCGCGGGGGTGGCGTTCGAGCCGGCCCGCCGGGGCGGGCACCTGCGGCTGCGGCTGCGCAAGGGGGCCGATCCGCTGTCCGACGTGGCGGCGGGCGCGCTGGGGGCGCCCGCGGACCCTTACCGGCTGGCGATCCCGAAGAACCGCGTGGGCGCCGCCGAATACTTCGCCGACGAGGTCCGCGACACGCTGACGGTCTACCAGACGCCGACCGGCCCCTGCGAGGACTACCTGTTGCCCGGCCCCGACGTGCCCATCACCGCCACGGCCGGCGACGGCACGGTGTTCTTCGACGGTGAGCGCGTACGCCTGGAGTGGACCGGATTCGCCGACGACAAGAAGGAGAAGGCGGGGCCGCAGGAATACTCGCTGTCGGACATCTCCGGCGTGGAGTGGAAGCCGCAGTCCGGCATGGGCTACGGTACACTGCGTTTCCGGATCAAGGGCGAGGGCCCGGCCAAGCCGCCGCAGAAGGACAAGCGCTGCGTGTCGTGGGGCATCCAGCGTTACGGCGGCACGACCGCCCTGGTCGGCGCGGCCGTGCTGGCCCGCATTCCGCGTGACGTGCCCGAGCTCCTTGCGCCCCCGCCGCCGGTCTCCGACGACGTGCACGACGCCGTCCTGCGCCGCCTGGCCGAGCTGGGCGAGCTGCACCGCTCGGGCGTGCTGACGGACGAGGAGTTCGCGCTGGCCAAGCAGGCCATGATCCGCCGCCTGCACGAATCGTGACCGCCCGAGGAGCGACGATGACCCGAGACGACGAGAAACTCCTGCGCCGCGCCATCGAACTGGCCGCGGAGGCCAGGGCCGGCGGCAATCCGCCGTTCGGCTCGCTGCTGGCGGGACCGGACGGCACCGTCCTGGCCGAGGAACGCAACTCCTCCCTCACCGACCGCGACATCACTGCGCACCCGGAGCTGAAGCTGGCCCGCTGGGCCGCCCGCGAGCTGGACCCGGCTACAGCGGCCGCCACCACGATGTACACGAGCTGCCAGCCCTGTCCCATGTGCCAGGGCGCGATCGCCCGCTCGGGCCTGGGCCGCGTCGTCTACGCCCTGTCCGGCGAGCAACTCGACGCCCTCAAGCCCCCGGGCACCGCCTTCGTCTACCCTCCGTCCGAGGGCCCGGCACTCTACGCCGAGGCCCGCGTGCCCGTCGAGGGTTACTACCGCTGAGCCCGCCTCAGACGGGAATGACCCCGGGGCAGGCGTGGGGTGGCGAACCAGTCGGGCTTGTGCTTGCGCAGCAACGCCTCGCCGTCCCGTCCTCGCCACGCAGGTACGCGGTCACCACGTCGCGGTACCGCTGACGGATGATCAGCGCCGGGTCGGCGAAGACCTCTTGCGCCAGGTCGAAGTCACGGTAGAAGCCGAGTCCGTCTTCTGCGTCGAAGATGACCGCGACCTGCTCGTCGCCGGTGAAGGGGAAATCGGCAGATCAGGCCGGGTCCACGACCCGTCCTTGCTGCCCGCGCGCTCATGGGAGTGCTGGCAGAAGGCGAGCATCTTCTCCTTCACCTCGTCGCCGGGCACGACGCCGCCGACCATGATCGTGCCAGGGGCGGCGAGCTGCACGATGCCTTCCGGGCCCATGTTCGAGCGGATCCGATACGTCAGCTCGGCGACATGGCGAAATCCATCAGCTCGCCCCTGAGGTCCCCGGCCCGCTCCATCAGATCCATGACACCCTCACCATCGTCGTTCTGGCGCCCAACGCATCGCCTGCTCTGATCAGCGGCTCACCCCGTCGGCGGGCCGCTGCAGGAGGCTCAGGTCGGCTCGCCGCGGCAGGCTCTCCCAGTCGCCCTGGGAGGTCACCGCGAACGCCCCCGCCGCGCACGCCGTGCTGAGCCGCTGCGCGGGCTCCGCCCCGGCCAGCCAGTCCGCCAGCCACCCGGCCGCGAACGCGTCCCCGGCCCCCACCGAGTCCACCTCGGTCACGTCGTACGGCTCCGCCCTCCGTACGACGCCGTCCGACAGCTCCATGGCGCCCTTCGCGCCGAACTTGACGAGCACGTGCCGCGGCCCCCGCGCGGCCAGCGCCTTGGCCAGCTCGACCGGCCCCTCGGCGTCGGCGATGAGCCGGCCCTCGGCCTCGGTCGCGAACAGCACGTCCACCAGCCCGACCGTCTCTCGCAGCCACGCGCCCGCCTCCTCGGGAGTCCACAGCGCCCTGCGGTAGTTGACGTCGAGCGAGACGGTCACGCCCGCGGCCCGCGCCTCGGCGATCGCGTGCCGCACGGCCTCGCGCGCGGAGGCGGACAGCGCGGGCGTGATCGCGGAGACGTGCAGGACGCGGGCCGACCTGATGAGCTCGGGGGCGAGGTCGGCGGCCGACAGCCGGGAGCCCGCGCTGTCCTTGCGGTAGTACCGCACGTCGATGAGGTCGGCGGTACGCCTGCCCTTGATCATCAGCCCGGTGGGCGCGTCGGGGTCGGGGATGGCACGCACGTCCACGCCCTCGCCGGCGAGGGTCGCCCGGATCAGGTCGCCGAACTCGTCGGCCCCCACCCTGCCGATCCAGGTCGCGCCGTGCCCGAGCCTGGCCACGCCGATCGCGACGTTCGACTCGGCGCCGCCGAGGCCCAGGTCGAAGTCGCGGGCGAAGCGCAGCGGCCCGGTGCGGCGGGCCGCGAACAGCGCCATGGTCTCACCGAAGGTGACGAGATCGGTCATCGGTTGGGGCTACCCAGCTTTCTCGAGATCCGCGCCGCCGCCCCGGCCACCAGCGGCCCCAGCTCGCGCACCCGCGCGGCGGTGATCCGCGAGGTGAGGCCGGAGACGGAGATGGCGGCGGCGACCGCGTCGTTGTGGTTGAAGATCGGCGCTGCCACGCAGCGCACTTCCGGTTCGTTCTCGCGGTCGTCCACGGCGTAGCCGCGGCGCCTGATGTGCGCCAGCTCGGCGCGGAGCCGGTCGTGGTCGATGATCGTGTGCTTGGTCCTGGGTTCGAGCGTCAGCTCCGCCACGGCGTCGTCGGGCTGCCAGGCCAGGATGGCCTTGCCGACCGCGGTGGAGTGGACGGGGCCGCGGCTGCCGATGCGCGAGGCCATGCGGACGTTGGCGTCGTTCTCCACCTTGTCGATGTAGACGACGTGCGGCGGGTCGTACACGACCAGGTGGACGGTCTCGCGCACCTCGCTCATCAGCCGGTGCGACTCCTCGGCCGCCACCGCGCGCAGGTCGAGTGTGGCGAGGTACGCCTGGCCGAGCCGCAGCGTGCCGTGACCCAGCCGG
The DNA here is from genome assembly GCF_008065375.1 of Nonomuraea sp. SYSU D8015. GTDB lineage: Bacteria > Actinomycetota > Actinomycetes > Streptosporangiales > Streptosporangiaceae > Nonomuraea. The sequence continues at coordinate 340,823 of NZ_VJYI01000006.1, read as the reverse complement.
TACGCCCCCGTCCTGCGGTCGCGTTCGAGCAGCTTGGTCTCGAGGAGCGGCGCCGTCAGCCGCAGCACGGTGCTCTTGGGCAGCCCTGCCGCCTCGGCCAGCTGGGTGAGCGACAGGCCGGGGCGCTCGCGTACGTGGTCGAGCACGGCCAGCGCCCGCCTGAGCGAGGTGGACTGGTTGCGATCGGGCACGAGGGCCAACATACCGTGACGAAACGCGTATGCAACACGGCATTTTGCTGTGCAGAACAACCATTTACGAACCTTCCCGCCCGCTTGGACGGCTTCCTAATGTCTGCGGCCAGGAGGTTTACAGTGAAGTTTCTTTACTTGACTGCGGCCGGGACAGCATTGCTCGCGCTGGCCGCCTGCGCTCCCTCGACCGCCCCAGCGGGAGGAGGCGCCGACGAGAAGACCGGAACGCTGCGCGTGTGGCTCTTCGACGAGCCCAACCGCGCCCCGAAGGAGAAGGTCGTCAACGAGGCGATCAAGGAGTTCACCGCCGCGCACGCCGACGTGACGGTCGAGGTGACCTACATCCCGACCACGCCGGCCCGGCACGAGAAGTTCAAGGGCGCCTTCAACGACCCGGCGAGCTCGCCCGACGTCGCCGAGTACGGCAACACCGACCTCGCCGAGTACGCGGCCGCGGGCGGCTTCGCCGATCTCACCGCCGACCTGCAGGGTCAGGACATGACGCCCGACCTCCTCAAGTCGGCCGCGGTGGACGGCAAGCAGTACGGCCTGCCGTGGTTCATCGGCGTCCGCGCCCTCTACTACCGCACCGACGTCTTCGACGAGCTCGGACTCAAACCGCCGGCCTCGATCGGCGAGCTGACGGAGACCGCCCGCACGATCCGCAAGAAGAAGCCCGACCTTTACGGCATGGCCGTCGGCGGTGAGAACACCTTCGGCGCCCTGCCCTTCGTCTGGGACGCCGGCGGTGACATCACCTCGCTGGACTCGCCCGAGTCGCGCAAGGGCGTCAAGGCGTACACCGACCTGCTGACCGAGGAGATCTGCCCGCCGCAGGCGTGCGTGTCGCTCACCGGCGGCAAGACGGTCGAGCTGTTCGCCAGCGGCAAGGCGGCGATGGGCATCGGGGGCAACTTCAACCGCTCCGCGATGGACGCGGGCGCGGCGGCCGGCAAGTACGCGGTGGTGCCGCTGCCCGGCTCGGCCGAGGGCTCCATCGCTCCGGCCTTCGCCGGGGGCAACAACCTCGGCGTCATGAAGAACGCCAGGCACCGCACGCTCGCCGTGGACTTCGTGAAGCTGCTGGGCGGCAAGGCGTACCAGATGAAGATGTACGAGGCCATGGGCAACCTGCCGACGCTGACCTCGGCGCGCGAGGAGGTCGCGGCCAAGGATCCGTTCCTCAAGCCGTTTCTGGACACGGTCCCCAAGGGGACGAAGTTCGTGCCGATCGACCCCGCCTGGGTGAAGATCGACAACGGCAAGGTCATCCCGACGATGCTGCAGAAGATCGCCACCGGCCAGGCCACCGTGGAGGAGGCCACGACCGAGGCGGCCGCGGCCGTCAAGGCGGCCTTCGGACGCTCGTGACCGCTGTCCTCGTCAGGCGCCGTACGAAGGCGCGGCCCTGGCTCTACCTGCTGCCCGCGGCGGCCGTGCTCGTGCCCATGTTCGGCTACCCGGTGTACATGCTGGGCCTGCTGTCGGTCTTCGACTACCGGCAGGCCCAGGTCAGCGGCGGGCAGCCGAGCACGTTCGTCGGGTTCGGCAACTACGCGACGCTGCTCGGGGACGCCCGGTTCTGGGAGGTGCTGGCGCAGACCGTGGGATTCGCGGCCGCGCTCGTGGCCGCCACCCTGGCCGTGGGCGCGGCGCTGGCCGTGCTGATGACCAGAGTGAGCCCGGTGCCGAGGACGACGTTGTCGCTGGCCGCGCTGGGGGCGTGGGCAGCGCCGGCGATGACAGGCTCGACCGTGTGGATGTTCCTGTTCGACGCGGATCTCGGGCTGGTCAACCAGGTGCTCGGGCTGGACGGGTTCAACTGGTTCTACGACCGCTGGGTCACGTTCGGAGTGGTCGGCGCCACCATCGTGTGGCACTCGTTCCCGCTGGTCATGGTGACGCTCTACGCCGGCATCCAGGCCATCCCGGCGTCGGTGCTGGAGGCGGCGGCGCTCGACGGGGCCTCGGCCTGGGGCTCGTTCTGGAAGATCATCGTGCCGATGCTGCGGCCGCTGATCACCATCGTCGTCATCCAGTCGGTGATCTGGGACTTCAAGGTGTTCACGCAGATCTACGTGATGACCAACGGCGGCGGCGTCGCCGGGCAGAACACCGTGCTCAACGTGTACGCCTACCAGACCGCCTTCGGCTCCTCGGAATACGGCCTCGGCTCGGCCATCGCCGTCGTCATGACGCTCATCCTGCTGGCGATCACGCTGCTGTACATCCGCGCGCTCTACCGCAGCGGGGAGAAACTATGAGAAGACGCCTCCTGCCCAACACCGTGGCGCTGGTCGTCGCCTTCCTGACCGCGTTCCCGCTCTACTGGATGGTCCTGTCGGCGCTCAAGCCGAACGGCGAGATCCAGTCGCTCGACGTCAGGCCGTGGACCCTGCACCCCACGCTGGACAACTTCGTCCGGGTGCTGACCGGGGAGGGCTTCGGCCGTTACCTGCTCAACAGCGCGGGCGTGGCGCTGACCGTGGTCGTGCTCTCGGCCGGGGTCGCCTTCCTCGCCGCCGTGGCCGTGACCAGGTTCGCCTTCCGGCTCAGGACGACCGTGCTGATCATGTTCCTGATCGCGCAGATGGTGCCCGTGGAGGCGCTGACCATCCCGCTGTTCTTCGTCGTCAGGGACCTCGGGCTGCTCAACACGCTGGGCTCGCTGGTGGTGGTGCAGCTGGCGTTCACGCTGCCGTTCGCGATCTGGATGATGCGCGGTTTCGTCGCCGCCGTGCCGGAGGCGCTGGAGGAGGCGGCCATGATCGACGGCGCCGGGCGCGCGACCGTGCTGTGGCGCATCCTGTTCCCGCTGGTGGCACCCGGCCTCGTGGCCACCAGCGTCTTCTCCTTCATCACGGCGTGGAACGACTTCGTCTTCGCCAGGACCTTCATCATCTCCGCCAAGGACAACCAGACCCTGCCCGCGGCGCTGCTCGTCTTCTTCAAGCCGGACGAGAACGACTGGGGCGGCATCATGGCCGCCTCCACACTCATGACGATCCCGGTGCTGATCTTCTTCGTGGCGGTGCAGCGGCGGCTGGTCTCAGGACTGGGCGGCGCCGTGAAGGATTGACCTCCGGGAAACAGCGAAACCGCCTGGCGGACCAGGCGGTTTCCGGTGGGTGCGCCGCCAGGGACTCGAACCCCGGACCCGCTGATTAAGAGTCAGCTGCTCTGACCAACTGAGCTAGCGGCGCAACAGGTGTAACTGTATCAGTCGCCGAGCAGTGCCCGCACACATCAGCCGAGCCGGGCGGCCAGCCGCTCGTACGCCGCCATCACCAGATCCCAGAACCGCTTCACGTCCAGGGAGGTCGCCACCAGCGCGTTCGCCCGCCGGTCGCCGACCTCGAAGTCCGTCACGGTCATCCCCCGCGTGTAGAGGCCCGCCGTCTCCACGTTCACCACGGCGGGGACGCAGGTGAAGAGGGATGGATCCAGCACGTACGCCACCGCGCACGCGTCGTGGATGGCCGGCCCGTCGTCGGCCGTCACCGGCTTGTACGACTGCGCGGCCGGCACCAGCAGGTCCGCGAGCCTGCCGAGCGGCCACATCCGGTCCAGCACGCTCGACGTCACAACGGCGGACAACGTCACGTCGAGGCCCATCATCTTGACCGTCCACCCGGCCTCGAAGACGATCGCGGCCGCCTCCGGGTCGGCCAGCATGTTGAACTCGGCGGCCGGGTTGTGGTTGCCGCGCGTGTAGGAGCCGCCCATGATGACCAGGTCGCGGGCCCACTCGACGACGCGGGGCTCCTTGCGTACGGCGAGGGCGAGGTTCGTCAGCGGCCCCACGGCCACCAGGGTGATCTCACCCGGCGCGGCCCGCAGCGAATCCACGATGAAGTCGACCGCGTGCCCCTCGGAGACGCCGCGCTCCGGCGCGGGCAGCACCACGCCGCCGAGCCCGGTGGCCCCGTGCACGTGATCGGCCCGTACCGTGTGCCGGAGCAGGGCGCCCGCGCTCCCCGGGGTGACAGGCACGTCCCCGAGGTCGAGGAACTCCCTGAGCGCCAGTGCGTTCGCCGTGGTCAGGGGGAGGTCGACGTTGCCGCCCACCGTGGTGACGCCCACCACGTCCAGGGCGTCCTGTGACCCGGCGGCGAGGGCCAGGGCGAGCGCGTCGTCGATGCCGGGGTCGCAATCGATGAGAACCTTTTTCACAGAAACGGAGCTTACGCATGGATCGGGCCGGGCAGTTCCCCCAAAGCTGCCCGGCCCGATCGTTGGCGGTCCAGGCCGACGCTTTCCCCCAAAAACGTCGGCGGTCCCGCACTAGCGGCTCGCGGTCCCCCTCCGCGTCCGCTTCGGTGAAGGCCCTCGGTCAGTCGCCTGAGCTCCTGACCTGGTACAACGCTACCGAGACGAATGCAACGGTCGCGTCATAACGGGGTCGAATATCTGTTTAATCCGACTACGGAAGCTTCAACCGAACCTCAGTTCCCTCCTCCAGGGACCGCCCCACCGTGCAGTACTTCTCGTGCACCCGCCCGGCCACCGCGCGGAACACCTCGCCGGCCTCCTCCGACGGCAGCTCCACGTCGTAGGTGATCGTCACCGGGCCCAGCTTGTTCGGCTCGACCTTCTCCGCCTCGACCGTCATGGCCAGCCTGACCAGCCGGTGCCCCCGCTTGGCGGTCAGCGGCTCGACGGTCACGATGTTGCACCCGCCCAGCGCGGCCAGCAGCAACTCCACCGGCGTGAACACGCCGTCCTCCTGACCGCCCATCCGCACCTCGGCCCCACGGGCGTTCACCGCCCGGAATCCGCCGTCATCAGTCCGCTCAACCCGCACATCAGCCATGTCAGGACCCTATCCACCCGCCCGTCTCCCGGTGCGGGCGGCCTGTCTTAGCAGATTCCTCGGAAGTACTCAGGAAGCTTTAATGTTCGCTCAGGATCGTGGACGACATGGCTAGCGAGGCGAATGCGAATCACGGTCCCATCCTCTTCTGGTGCGGTGTCGCGGTTGCCGAGTTCGGCGCCATCCAGCCAGGTCTCGGCCACCCGTGGACGCCGACCGCGTACGCGGCCGCGGGTCTGCTCGTGGCGCTGGGCTTCATCAGCGTCAAGGCCGCCGAATACCTGCGCACCGAAGAAGCCAGGCAAAAGCTTCGGCTCGGCGGCTACCTGGCCGGGGCGCTGCTGGTGGCACACCAGTTCACCTCGACCGCTTACGTGACGAACCTCTGGCAGGCCGGCGCGCTCGTCACCTACGCGACGGCGGCCGTGATGGCGGTGTGGAGCCACAAGATCCCCCACCCGACCAAGGGTTCGCTGCTGATCGCCACCGGCCTGGACCCGGCCGCCCTGCGGGCCCGCCTGGCCGGCGCCGCGGACACGGTCGCGATCTACCGTGCCGAGCGGGCCACCGACGAGCTCCGCGACCTGGAGGCCAGATACGGGCTCATCCTCGTCCTGGGCGAGGAGCACGACCCGAGGGTCAAGGAGCGGGTGAGCGCGTCCGGCCTGAGACGTGAGATTCCCGACATCGCCGAGCGCGACGTGGTGGTGGCCGGTCCGCGGCAGTTCAAGAGGTACGTCGGCGGCGCTCTGTCACGACTCGCCATCCCAAAGTCACAGATTCATTTCAAATCCATACCAAAAGTTTAGCCTGACATTACGCGACATCTGGGACGGTGGGTCGCGGACAAGGAGGCAAGGTGACGAGTTTCCCCAGAACCGCTCTTTTCCCTGGAACGCGTCGACTCGAAATGATCTCGGGCATGCCGGTTACTGTTGACATCCGGACGGCTCTCCCCGTCCGTGAGCTGACGCCCCTGCTGGAAGACGCGTTCTCGTGGCTGAGATGGGTGGCCGACACCTTCAGCCCCGCCAAAGAGGACAGCCAGATCGGCCGGCTCAACCGCGGCCAGACGATCAGGCAGATCCCGGAGCTCATCGAGGTCCTGCACCGCTGCGACGAGCTCAGTGAGGCCACGGGCGGCTGGTTCGAGGCCCGCCGCGACGGCGTCATCGACCCGTCCGGCTACATCAAGGGATGGGCGCTGGAGCGCCTGTCACGTGCCCTGTCCCAGGCAGGCGCGGTCGACCACCGGATCACCGCGGGCAACGACATCCGGGTACGCGGCTCGGCCGCCCCCGGAAAGCGCTGGCGCATCGGTATCAGGGACCCGCGCAAGGACGTGGTCCGCAAGGTCGTCTTCGCCAACGACCTCGGCATCGCCACCTCGGGCGCCGCCCCCATCGTCAACCCGCGCACGGGCCGGGTGCAGGACGGCCTCAGCTTCGTCACGGTGATCGGCCCCGACCTCGGCCTGGCCGACGCGTACGCCACCGCCATCTACGCCATGGGCCCGATCCTGGCCCGCCGCTTCGCCGCCGACCTGGCCGAGTCCGGCCCGTACCAGACCATGATCGTCGGGCGCGACGGCCAGGAGGTGAGCACGCCCGGCTTCATCGAGTACAGCGGCGCCGAGGCCCGGCTCGCCGGCTAGGCGTCGGGGTGTTTGCGCAGGTACTCGATATAGACCGGGCGCAGCGCCTCCCCCAGATCGCCTTCCCCGGCCGCGATGGCGTCGCTCAGCAGAGCGGACACCCTGGTGAGGTCGGCGTCGGTCTCGTGACCGGTGGCGGCCTCGGCGGCCGGGATCACCTTCAACAGGTCCCACAGGAACCCCAGATCGCCGTGACGCACGGCGTATCGCACCGCCCGATCGTGCAACTCGTGCGCCGGCAACTCCTCGAGCCCGTTCGCATCCATCTCACTCCCTCCCCTTGCACGCCTCTTCCCCGCGTATGGGGGCCGATAACCGGTGACTACGAACGGTGACGGCCGGGCATCGTACTGACTGCGCCCCTATCGCAGCGCCGCGCCCAAGTGGGAGGATCAAGCAGCGTGAGATTCATCATCAGAACCATCGCGGCGGCGGCGGCCCTCTGGGTCGCCGTGCAGTTCATCGATGGCATCGAGGTCAACGCCCCCACCAACTCGGCCAGATACTGGGGCATCCTGCTCCTCGTGGCGCTGATCTTCGGCCTCGTGAACGCGATCGTCAAGCCCATCGTGAAGGCGCTCGGGTGCGCGATCATCGCCTTGACCCTGGGCCTGTTCCTACTCGTGATCAACGCGGCCATGCTGCTGCTGACCAGCTGGATCGCGGGAGAGCTCGACATCCCCTTCCACGTCGACAACTTCTACCCGGCCGCGTTCTGGGGCGCCATCGTCGTCAGCGTGGTGAGCTGGCTGCTGGGGCTGTTCATCCCCGACAAAGACTGACCTTCCATGGTGCTGCTCGACGGCGCCGGACTGACCTGCGCGGAGGTCCACGCGGCCGCGTACGACGGGGCCCGGGTCACGATCGCCTCGCTGGATCGGGCCCGGGCCGCGTGGATCACCGCCCAGGAGCTGACGGGTCCGGTGTACGGGCGCACCACCGGCCTGGGCGCCAACAGGAACGTCCTGGTCGAGGCCCCGGGTCTCGACGTGCTCCGCAGCCACGCGATCGGCGCCGGGCCGCCGATCGAGCCCGCCCGCGCCCGGGCCATGCTCGTGGTCCGGCTCAACCAGCTCCTCGTGGGCGGCTCCGGCCTCGACCCGGCCCTGCTGCCGGTGCTGGCCGACGCGATCAACGACGGCTTCACCCCGCCGGTCCGCACCTACGGCGCCATCGGCACCGGCGACCTCACGGCCCTGGCCACCACCGCCCTGTGCCTCCTCGGCGAACTCCCCTGGCACCACGACCCCTCCCTGGCCGTCCCGGACGAGCAGAACGATCCCGCGCCCCCACCACCCGTGTTCCCTGAGGAACCTCCGGCCCGTGGGGAAGGATTCGCTGAGAAACCCCCGGCCCATGGAGAAGGCGCCGCGCCAGACGCCCGCTCCCCTCGGGGTGAGCCCGCCCCCGGGCCGCGCTTTCCCCTCTCCTCAGGCGACGCGTTGCCGTTCATCAGCTCGGGGGCGGCCACGCTGGCAGACGCCGCGATCGCCTGCCACCGCCTCCGCCTGCTCTTCGAGACCGCCATCGACGTCGCCGCCCGGTCGTTCACCGCCGTCGGGGCCTCGGCCGAGCCGCTGGCCGCCACCGTGCAGGAAGCCCGCCCTCATCCCGGCCAGGCCGCCGTCGCCGCACGCCTGCGCGGCCTGCTCGCCAGGGAACAGGCCACCAGGATCCAGGACCCGTACGGCTTCCGCGCCTTCGCCCAGGTGCACGGCGCGGCCGTGGACGCCCTCGACCGCGCCAGCGCCACCGTCGAGACCGACCTCAACGCCGCCACCGAGAACCCCCTCATCGCCGGCTCCCTGGCCTGGCACAACGGCAACTTCCACGCCGCCCCCGTGGCGCTGGCGCTGGACGCCCTGCGCGCCGCCGTCGCCCAGACGGCCCAGCTGAGCACGGCCCGCCTGGCGTCCCTCATGGACCCGGCCTACACCGGCCGCCACCCGTTCCTCGCCAACCGGCCCGGCGCCTCGGGGGTTCTGATCCTCGAGTACGTCGCCCAGGACGCCCTTGCCGAGCTGCGCCACCTCGCGAACCCGGTGACGTCCGGGACGGCGGTGATCTCTTTGGGCGTCGAGGACCACGCCTCCTTCGCGACCCAGGCCGCCCGCCACGCCCTGAGGTGCCTGGAGCCGCTGGAAATCATCCTGTCCTGTGAGCTGGCGGCTGCGACCCGCGCCCTCCACCCGCCGCCTCCCGACCGCCCCTTGACCGACGACCTGGCAGCCGCCCACCACACCGTGACCCACCCCACCAACCACACCCCCTGACTACCTCCGCCCTCACGCTCCACGCCACAGGACGACCCGCACCACCCAACCCAGACGACGCGCCCGCGCTCGACGACGGCACGGTCTGCCTCGACCCGCATCACCGCACGTCCCGCGCCGCCCACCCCGGGCGACGCGCCACACGACCCCAGCAGCAGCCGCCCTTGTCCGCGCTCGGCCTGGGCCGCCCATCGACTCACGCCGCCCGCCCAGACGACGCTCACACCACCCCGGGCAGCAGCGCCGCCATTCGCCCACGGAACCCGCCGGGAAGCCGACCCGAGTCGGACAGGGATCTGGGCGCGAGGGTCCGGGCCGGACAGCTGGTGCCCAGTGCTCCGCCCGCCGTACCGGGCGGAGCGCCGGCCGGGCCCGAGGCCGGAAGCGGGCCGGACCCGAGGCCGGAAGCGGGCCGGGCGGGTCAGGAGATGCGGGCGACCGAGCCGCGTTCTCTGAGGGTGGGGGCCTGGATGATGCGGCGGCGGCGGGTGGCGCCGTCGGCGGCGGCCGAGATGAGACGCACCGCCGCACGCACGATCCCGTCGATGTCCCAGTCGACCGTCGTGAGGCCCGGCGTGAGCAGGCCCGACATCGGGTGATCGTCGTAGCCCATCACGGACACGTCCCCGGGGATCGACAGCCCCAGCTCCTGGGCCGCCGCGTAGACGCCGTACGCGATGGAGTCGGCGAAGCAGAAGACGGCGCTCGGCTTGTCGGCGGCGAGTATGTCACGGGCGGCCGAGGCGGCCCCGGCCAGGCCGTGCGGCGCGGTGACGACGTCGATGTCGAGCCCCAGGCGCTCGGCCTCGGCCGTGACGTGCACGTCGGCGGGCCGGTCAGGCGTGCTGGCCCGGGTCGAGGTGAGCACGGCCACCCTGCGGTGCCCCAGGGCCTGCAGGTGCTCCAGCGCCAGCGTCACCCCGCGCCGGTTGTCGAAGACCACCTCGCCGGCCGTCCCCGCCAGCGAGTCGCCGATGGCGACCACCGGCAGCGACTCGCACAGCTCTTTCCAGAACGCGGCCGACGGGTCGAGCGGCTGGACGATCATGCCGTCGACGCGCTGGTCGCGCAGCTGCTGGGCCAAGGCCCGCTCCCTGGCCGGGTCGCCGACCGCGTCGAGGATGAGGGCGTAGCGGTCTTTCTCCCGCAGGCCCCTGCTGATGCCGACCGCCAGCGACTGCTGCCACAGGTCTTCGAGCGAGCCGCAGAGCAGCCCGATCATGCCGGTGCGCCCGCTGGCCAGGGCTCTGGCGATGGGGTCGGCCTCGTAGCCGAGCTCGGCCGCCGCGGCGCGCACCCGCTCCATCGTCTCCTCGGACACCTGCAGGCCGCGCAGGGCGTAGGAGACAGCCGCCGGTGACAAGCCGGTGGCCTGGGCCACCTCACGGATCGTGGCTCGCTTACGAGGCATTCCGCCAGCCTATTGCGTGGCACCGACAGAATCGGATTTCCCGTCATGGGCTTGTCGCTTTTGTCTCCTTACGGTGAAGGCATGTTCATCAGCTTGCATCCCGTCGTTCCCCGTGTCGAACGGCAGCACCGGCTGATCGGGGAGCTCCGGGCGAGCCGTTGACATATCCTGAGTGAAGCGGTTCACTGAACCGCATCACTGAAGCGGTTCACGACCACAGGTTCGCTGGGTGAGGGGTTTACCTGCAATACTAGTCGGAAATGAGGGGAGGGTGACCGTGGCCATCGACGTGCATCAGCATCTGTGGACCGGCTCGTTCGTCGACGCGCTGCGGGCCCGCACCTCCCCGCCGCGCCTCGACGGGTGGACGCTGATCCTCGAGGGCGAGCCGCCGTACGAGGTCAATCCGGCCGACCACGAGCACAGAGACACCACGGGGCTGGAGCTGGCGCTGGTGTCGCTGTCGAGCCCGCTGGGCATCGAGTTCCTGCCGCCCGAGGAGTGCTGGCCGCTGCTCGACGCCTACCACGAGGGCGCTCTGGCGCTGGGCGAGCCGTTCGGCGCCTGGGCGGCCACCTGCCACAGCGAGCCCGACCCCGAGCGCCTGGCCAAGGACCTTGATCGCGGGTTCATCGGTTTGCAGGTCCCGGCGAACGCCGTGCCCGACGACCGGCTGCTCGACGTGCTCACCGAGCGCGATCTGCCGCTGTTCGTGCACCCGGGTCCGGCCGCGGCCGCGCCGGGCATGCCGCCGTGGTGGCCGGCGCTGGTGCCGTACGTGCAGCAGATGCACGCCGCGTGGCACCACTTCCACGCCGTCGTCCGGCCCAAGCACCCGCGGCTGCGCGTGTGCTTCGCACTGCTGGCGGGCCTGGCACCGCTGCACTCCGAGCGCCTGATCGCCCGGGGCGGCCCCGGCCGCGGCCTGGTCGACAGGAACGTCTTCGTGGAGACCTCCTCCTACGGCCCGCGCGCGATCGACGCCGTCGTCCGCGAGCTGGGCATCGACGTCGTCGTCAACGGCTCGGACGCCCCCTACGCCACCGCGCCGGACCCGGGGCTCGGCGCGGCGGCCGCCCACGCGATCCGCGTCACCAATCCCCGTCGCCTACTAGCAAGAGAGGAGCCTCGTACATGAGCACCAAGCAGACCCAGGGCGGGGACACGTGTGCCCGGCTCCCCGAACGCACGCTCGACCGGCGCGAGCTGCGCGACCTGGTGGATCAGCTGGCCGCCCGCCCCGAGGAGTGGCGCGACCTCGTGGACTTCCCCGAGGACGGCGGGCGGCACTACGCCTCGCTGCACCGCGACGCGTACGTCGACGTCTGGGTGCTGTGCTGGCGTCCCCAGGACGACACGGGCTGGCACGACCACGACATCTCCTCCGGCGCGGTGCACGTGGTCCAGGGCGCGCTCCTGGAGTGCAACCCGCGCATCGGCGGCGAGCACCTGGAGACCGTGGTGTCGGAGGGGCAGTCGTTCTCGTTCGGTCCCGACCACATCCACCGGCTGACCGGCGCGGTCGACCGGAGCGTCTCCATCCACGCCTACTCGCCGCCGCTGTGGCGGCTGGGTCAGTACTCGATCGACGACACCGGCGTCATGCGCCGCGTCTCGGTGAGCTACGCCGACGAGCTCAGGCCACTGGACGACGCCGTCGTGGCGTAGCGCGCTTCGTTGCGCGCTATCGGCGGGCCGGCCTGAGCACGCAGCAGCTTCCGCAGGGCTCGACGTCGGGCAGCGTGATCCACAGGCAGCAGGTCCTGCGGAAGTAGCCGTCGTCCGCGGGCTCCACCAGCCCGTCGACCGGCGGGCCGATCTCTTTCAGCAGCGCCATGTAGTCGCCGGGCACGATGGCCGTCAACGGGTGGGCGAACGCCTCCGCCGTGGACCCCCACAGCGTCCGCTCGCCCACCTTGGCCAGCGTGTTGATCGCCTTGACCAGCGGCTCCTGCGTCTCGGCCAGCACCTCGCGGATCGCCCCCGCGCCGGAGCCCCAGCTCACGCGCGTGGCGGCGATCGTCACCCCGGCGTCGGAGGGCTTAAAGTACGTCTCGGCCGGGCGCATGACCGGCACCCGCCCGTCCAGCGCCCAGCCCAGAGCCATCGGCAGCGTGTGCCAGTACGCGAAGGTCTTCCAGAACAGCGCCGCGCCGACGTGGTGCGGGGCGTTCCAGCGCCCGGCCGTCTCGGCGATCAGCCCGTTCAGCAGCGTGTACGGCTCCCGCGTCAGCTCCGGCACGGGAGTCCAGCTCGCGTCCGGCTCGATGACGAGGCCGGGCTCCACCCCGATCACCCCGCCGCGCCCGTCGGCCATGCGCCGGAGCGCCTCGGTCAGCACGCTGAAAACCCTCCCCTAAAGGTTAGCCTTACCTAAAGTAGCAGGGCGTCCAGCGAACCAGCCAGCCAAGATCTGCACCGCCAGCACCCCCAGCACCGCGATCAGGGGCACCGTCCAACCGCCCGAGACCTCCCGCAGGAGCCCGAAGAGCAGCGGCCCCAGAGCGGCGATCACGTACCCGACGGACTGGGCCACGGCCGACAGCGCGGTCACCGTCGCGGGGTCGGCGGGGCGCAGCGCGATGATCAGCAGCGCGAGCGCGAACGACGCGCCCTGGCCGACGCCGAGCACGATCATCCACAGCCACGGGACGGTCGTCGGGGCCAGCAGCACGCCGAGGTAACCGAGCACGGTCAGCGCGCCCGCGCCGACCACGTACGGCACCTGCGAGTCACGCCGACCGGCCAGCACGGGGACCGCGAGCGAGGTCCCGACCTGCACCAGGTTGGTGAGGCTGAGCAGGTAGCCCGCCTGGTCGGCGGGGAGACCGTGATCCAGGAAGATCGTCGGCAGCCAGGCCAGGACGACGTAGAAGGTGAGTGACTGCAGGCCCATCAGGGCCGTGATGTACCAGGTGACGCGGCTGCGGAGGACGGCGCCGAACGGCCTGGGCCCGTTCTGCGGCCCGGCCTGCTTGGCCAGCGCCTGCGGCAGCCAGAGCAGGGCCGCGAGCAGGGCGGGCACGGCCAGCAGCGCGGAGACGCCGCGCCAGCCGTACCCGGTGGCGCGCTCGATGGGGATCATCACCGCGGAGGCGGTGGCGGCGCCGGCCACGGCCGCGGAGACGTAGACGCCCGTCAGCAGGTTGACCCGGGACGGGAAGTGCTGTTTGACGACGCCGGGCATGGCGACGTTCATGACCGCGATCGCGGTGGCGGCCAGGGCGGAGCCGAGGTAGAGCATCGGCGCGCCGTCGAGGCCGCGCAGCACCACGCCGGCGGCGATGACGAGCAGACCGGCCAGCAGCGTGCGGTCGAGCCCGATTTGCCGGGCGAGCAGCGGCGCCACCGGGCCGAACACGCCCAGGCAGATCACCATGACCGTGGTGATCGCGCCGCCGCCCGCGGGTGAGAGTCCGACGTCGTTCATGATCTCGTCGAGGAGCGGGGAGACGCCCGCGATGGCCGGGCGCAGGTTGAGCGCGGCCAGGACGAACCCGGCCACGAGCACGGCAGATCTCAACGACATAGGGGACCACTCTCGCATAGCTACCTGACAACGTTGTCTAGCCCGTCCGGGTAAGACATGATCCTGGCGTGAGACCGACGATGAAGGACGTCGCCACCGCCGCCGGCGTGGCTCTCAAGACCGTCTCGCGTGTCGTCAACGGCGAGCCGGGCGTCCACCCGGCCACCGCCGAGCGGGTGCGCGAGGCGATCGACCGGCTGGGCTACAGCCGCAACGAGAGCGCGCGGGTGCTCCGCAGGGGCAGGACGGCCACGATCGGGCTGGTCATCGAGGACGTCGCCGACCCGTTCTACTCCGGGCTGAGCCGGGCCGTGGAGGACGTGGTCATCGAGCACGACTGCTTGCTGCTGAGCGGCTCGTCCGGGGAGGAGCCCGGCAGGGAGCGGGAGCTGGTCGAGACGTTCTGCACGCGCCGGGTGGACGGGCTGATCGTCGTGCCGGCCGGGGACGATCACACGTACCTGCGGCCGGAGCTGGAGGCGGGGACGAAGGTGGTGTTCGCGGACCGGCCGCCGGGGGCGGGGCTCGACGTGGACACCGTGCTCGCCGACAACGCGGGCGGGGCCGAGCACGCCGTACGCCACCTGCTCGGCCACGGTCACCATCGGATCGCCTTTCTGGGCGACGACCCCGGGATCTACACGGCCGCCGAGCGGCTCCGCGGCTACCGGAAAGCCCTCGGCGGACTGTACGACCAGCGGCTGGTGTCGATGCGGACGCCCTCTCTGGAGGCGGTGCGGGCTGATCTGTCCCGGATGTTCGCCATGGAGCAGCCGCCGACGGCGCTGTTCACCGGCAACGGCCGGTACACCGTGACCGTGCTGCGGGCACTGGCGGGGCGGCGGGTCGCGGTGGTGGGATTCGACGACTTCGAGCTGGCCGACCTGCTGCGGCCGGGGGTGACCGTGGTGGCGCAGGATCCGGCGTGGATGGGGAAGGTGGCGGCCGAGCTGCTGTTCCGCCGGTTGCGAGGTGACGTGGGTCCGCCCGAGCACATCCAGCTCCCGGTCCGCCTCATTCCTCGCGGATCCGGCGAACTCCCGCCCCCTCCCCCGCCCTGACCACCCGGGACAACCCCACGCCTCTCATCGCCGCCCCCGACGGTCTTGAGGACCGTGCCCCCCGCTGCCCCTCGCGGGCGTCCATGTCACGCGTCCAGGTGCGGGGTGGGAGCCGGCGTGGACGGCGGAAGGAGCTGGTCAGCGGGCCGTGGGCGGGGCGTGGGCGACGGGCGCAGGACGCCGGCGAGGGCCAGTGCCACGAGGATGCCGCCGACGCCCGCGACCGCGATCGCGGGCCCCGGCCCCATGGCCTCACCGAGCAAGCCGACCAGTGCCGCGCCGGCCGCCTGCCCGGTCATCAACCCCGCCGACTGCAGCCCGAACGCCTGCCCGCGCACCTCCTCCGGCACCGCGTCCACGAACCGCCGCTGCAACCCCAGCTGGTACGCCAGCCCCGCCGTCGCCACCGCCGCCAGCACGCAGGCCCACACGATCCCCGGCGCGAGCGCGAACCCGATCCAGGGCACCCCGAGCAGCACGGCCAGCGGCAACGACAGCCGCTCCCGCAGCTCGGGCGCCGCGAACCGGCCGACCGCGAACTCGCCGACCGCCATCCCGCCCGCCGCCGCCGCCAGCACCACCCCCGCCTGCCCCTGCCCGCCGAGGTAGGGCACGACCATGGCCTCGGCCCCCGCCAGGCACACGCACGGCAACCACCCGGCCAGCAGCAACCCGCGCACCCGCCCATCGGCCAGCAACCGCCGGTTCACGCGCAGCGTCTCCCTCACCGCACCACGCCGCCCGGCCCGGTCCGCGTCGCTCCGCTCCAGCCGATCCACGCCATCCCGCCCGGCCCCATCCACGCCATCCCGCCCGGCCCGGTCCGCGTCGTCCCGCTCCACCCGCGCCGCGGCGCCCCGGGCGGGCCGATACGGCAGCCCCACCCGCAGCACCACCGCGGCCACGATCGACAGCCCCGCGGTGACGGCCAGCGCCGACGAGGGGCCGGTGACGCCCAGGAACGCGCCGCCGACGGCCAGCCCGAGAATCTGCGCGCTCGCGGAGGCCACGTTCAGCACCGACCGCCCCAGCACGAACGCGTCCCCGGGCAGCACCTCGGGCAGCATGGCCGCCCGCGCGGCGAAGAACACCGGCGAGAACAACCCGGTGACCAGCACCAGCGCCAGCAGCACCCAGACCGGCAGCCCCGCGTAGGCCAGCAGCAGGCACGTCACCGCCCTGACCAGCTCCCCGGCGATCATCAGGGCCCGCGGCGGCACCCGGTCGGCCATCGAGAGCAGGAAGAGCCCACCCAGGATGAACGGCAGCCACCCCGCCATGTACGCCGCGGCCGACAGCCCGGGAGACCCGGTCCGCGCGTAGACCAGCACGGACAGGGAGAGCATCTTGATCACGTCCCCGGCGATCAGCAACACGAAGCTGCCGAACAGCACCCGGAACTCCCTGACGGCGAACACCTCGCCGAACGTCGCGCCCTTCATGGGTCACGATGCTGCGAGCGAACCCTCGACGGGGCGATTTTTTCGGATATAACCGAAACGTGCCTGTGAGCATCGAGGTTACTCCGCAAGACCTGGTGGCCAGCCGGTTCGCCATCTCACCGCTGATCGAGACCATGCACGCGCAATGGGTGCTCGCCGGCCGCACCGGGGCGGGTGTGCACGGGACGTGGGCGGGACGGTGGCGGAAGACGTACCGGGAACTCGTACGGGAGCACCCGGCCCTCCAGGCGGCCGCGGCGATCAGCGGCAACGCGGGCAGCGCGAACGTCTCCTTCGTCGCCCCTCCGCCGACCGCGGTGGACGTGTCGTTCGAGGAAGAGCTGGCCGCCATGCGGGAGACACCGCTGGAGCAGGCGCGAGCGGAGATCGTCAAGGTGCTGGCCGTGCGCCCGCCCGCGCCTATGACGGTCCGCGAATTCCTCCTGGGGCCGGAGGTGGTCCGGCGGCTCGCGGACGCGTACCAGGCGCTGTGGACGGAGATCATCTCTCACGAGTGGCCGCGCTTCCGCGCGATCCTCCAGCGGGACGTGGCGCAGCGGGCCGGCCGGCTGGCCGCCTACGGCTGGGCGGCGGCGCTGGAGGACCTCAGCCCTCGGGTGCACTGGCGGCGCGGCGGGCACATCGAGATCGAGTTGCGCTCGATCAGCGGACCCTACCGGCTCGGCGGAAAGGGGCTGCTCTTCGTGCCGTCCGCGTTCATGACCAGCATCGCCGCCTACCTGGAGGACGCCTGGCCGTACGCGATGATCTACCCTGCCCGGGGCATCGCGGCCGCGCCGCCCGCGCCCGACGCCGACCTGTCGCTGCTGATCGGCCGCAGCCGTGCCCGCATCCTCGCCGAGCTGGGCGAGCCCGCCACGACCACCCAGCTCGCGGCCCTGCTCGGGCAGAGCGTGGGCACCACGGGCGAACACGTGGCCGCGCTGCGCCGGACGGGCCTGATCGCCGGCACCCGCATCGGCCGCAGCGTCATGTACGCCCGCACGCCCCTCGGCGACGCCTTGATCACCGGCTAGCCTTGCCCCCGGAAGCTATAGTGGGTCGCACATCAGTTCAGCAAAGATGTTCACATCCCAGGAGCGCGCGCATGAATGCCGCCGACGTCGCCCCCGACGGGCAGCAGGCCAGGTTCCCGCATGAGCTGATGTACGCGGCGGCGCAGCAGTATTACATGGAGGACGCCACGCAGGGCGACATCGCCAAGCGGCTCGGCGTCTCCAGGGCCACCGTGAGCCGGCTGCTCACCGAGGCCCGCAGACAGGGCATCGTCGAGATCAAGGTGCACCGGCCGGCCGAGCTGACGGAGGGCCCGCTGGCCGACGAGGTGGCCCAGGCGCTCGGCCTGCGGCGCGTCTACCTGGTCCCCAAGGTCAGCGGTCCGGCCCTGGGCCCCTGGCTGGCGCCCGGCGTCTCCCGCGCGCTGGCCGCCGTGGGCCTGGAGTCGGGCGACGTCGTGCTCGTCTCGTCGGGCACCACGGTCTACGAGTGCGCCCGCGAGGGGCTCGGCCAGTTCCCCGGCGTCACGATCGCGCCGGCGGTGGGCGGGCAGGAGGAGCCGCAGCCCTGGTTCCAGACCAACGAGACCACCCGCATCCTGGCCGAACGCGTCGGCGGCGTGCCCGCCTACCTCTACGCGCCCGCCCTGCCCGGGCCCGAGCTGTTCTACTCGCTGCAGCACGAGCCGTCCGTGCGCAAGGTCATGGACCTGTGGGCACACGCCAAGTGCGCGATCGTCGGCGTCGGCTCGCCGCCGCTGATGCGGCAGATGGTGCCCGCCCTCATGCCACGCGACGCCGAGAGCCTGCGCCACGCCGTGGGCGACGTGTGCATGCGCGTCTACGACCGCGACGGCGCCCCGGTGACCTACCCGGGCAGCGAGCGGCTGGTGGCCGCCAAGCCTGAGGAGCTGCGCCGCATCCCCGCCGTGATCGCGGTCGCGGTGGGCGCCGAGAAGGTGCTCTCGATCGTCGCGGGCGCCAGGGGCGGCTACTTCAACCAGCTCGTCACGGACACGCCGACCGCGGAGGGCCTGGTCGCCGCAGCTCACCAGCTTTGAACAATTTTTCTGGACAATCTTTCTGAACGCAGGGTAACGTTCACCAAAAGGGACGTACCTCCTGTGAGGTCACGTCCTGCTCTCGGGGGCAGCGAGCGTCATGAACCCGTCCGCGAGGACATAGCAAGTGAGGAACGAACCCGTGAACAGAGCTCAGATGCGGACCGCCGCGTTCGCCGCAGTGGCAGTGCTCGCAGGCTCGGCGCTGGCCGCGTGCGGCTCAAGCTCCGGCTCCAGCGGCGGGACCACCGGCAGCGGCGGCGGAAGCGTCGAGAACGCCAAGGTCGCCTTCCTCATGCCCGACCTCGCCTCCACCCGGTACGAGCTGCAGGACAAGCCGCTGTTCGAGGCCAGGATGAAGCAGCTCTGCCCGACCTGCGTGGTCATCTACCAGAACGCCGACTCCGACGCCGCCAAGCAGCAGCAACAGGCCAACTCCGCACTCGCCCAGGGCGTCAAGGCCCTGGTGATCGACCCCGTCGACTCCGCCGCCGCGGCCACCATCGTCAAGACGGCGCAGTCGCAGCAGGTGCCGGTCATCGCCTACGACCGGCCGATCCCGGCCACGCCCGCCGACTACTACATCTCGTTCGACAACGAGAAGATCGGCCAGCTGATCGCCCAGTCCCTCGTCGACCACCTGAAGGCGGAGAAGGCCGAGGGCGGGATCCTCGAGGTCAACGGCTCGCCGACGGACGCGGCCGCCGGGCTGATCAAGAAGGGCATCCACAGCGCGATCGACCCGAGCGGCTTCAAGCTGCTGGCCGAGTACGACACCCCCGACTGGCAGCCGGAGAAGGCGCAGACCTGGGTGAGCGGCCAGATCACCCAGTTCAAGGACCAGATCGTCGGCGTGGTCGCGGCCAACGACGGCACCGGCGGCGGCGCGATCGCCGCCTTCAAGGCCGCGGGCGTGAAGGTGCCGCCGGTCACCGGCAACGACGCCGAGGTGGCCGCCGCGCAGCGCATCATCGCCGGCGACCAGTACAACACGATCTCCAAGCCCATCAAGATCGTGGCCGAGGCCACCGCGAACGTGGCGTGGGAGTTCATGCAGGGCAAGAAGCCCGCCGGCAAGACCACGCTGTACAACACGCCGTCCGAGCTGTTCGTCCCCACGGTCGTGACCAAGGAGAACATCAAGGAAGTGCTGTTCGACAGCGGCATCATGAAGGCCGCCGACGTCTGCACCGGCGAGTACGCCAAGGGCTGCGCCGAGCTCGGAATCAAGTGATGGCCTGATGGACGTCCTCTCCCTTCGCGGGATCAGCAAGACCTTCGGCGCGGTGGCCGCGCTCACCGACGTCGACCTCGACGTGGCCGCCGGTCAGGTCGTGGCCGTCGTCGGGGACAACGGCGCGGGCAAGTCGACGCTGGTCAAGATCCTCTCGGGCGTGCACCCGCAGGACTCCGGCACGATCACGTTCGAGGGCCGCGAGGTCGAGATCCCGACCCCGGCCGCCGCGCACAAGCTCGGCATCGCCACGGTCTTCCAGGACCTGGCGCTGTGCGAGAACCTCAACGTCATCCAGAACCTGTTCCTCGGCCAGGAGATCCGCCCGCTGCGGCTGAACGACGTGGCCATGGAGACCCGCTCGTGGGAGCTGCTCCGCCAACTCTCGGCCAAGATCCCGAGCGTACGGGTGCCGGTCGCGGCGCTGTCCGGCGGCCAGCGGCAGACGGTCGCCATCGCCCGGTCGCTGCTCGGCGACCCGAAGGTCATCATCCTCGACGAGCCCACCGCCGCGCTGGGCGTGGCGCAGACGGCCGAGGTGCTCAACCTGGTCGAGCGGCTCCGCGAGAACGGTCTGGGCGTCATCATGATCAGCCACAACATGGCGGACGTGAAGGCCGTCGCCGACAAGGTGGCGGTGCTGCGGCTCGGCCGCAACAACGGGGTGTTCGACGTGGACGCCGTCTCGACGGAGGACATCATCGCCGCCATCACCGGCGCCACCGACAACGTGGTGTCCCGCCGTGCGCAGAGAGGAACGCCCTCGTGAGCGTGACGGCACGAGCACAGGAAGGAGCGTCGTCGTGACCGCTGTGACGACCGACCGCCAGGACGAGCGGCTCCAGGAGCGCGACGGGCTGCGCGGCGCGCTCGCCGACGTGGTCGAGCGGGCCCGCGGCGGCGACCTCGGCGTCATCCCCGTCGTGGTCGGCCTCGTGGTCATCTGGACGGTCCTGCAGATCCTCAACCCGATCTTCCTGTCCAGCGCCAACCTGGTGAACCTCACGCTGGAGTCCGCCGCCGTCGGCGTGATCGCGCTCGGCATCGTGTGCGTGCTGCTCGTCGGCCAGATCGACCTGTCCGTCGGCTCGGTCAGCGGGCTGTCGGGCGCGGTGCTGGCGGTGCTGTTCGTGAGCGAGGGACTGCCGGCGTGGCTGGCCGTCGCGGCCGCGGTGATCATGGGTGCCGTGATCGGGTGGGTGTACGGGCAGCTGTTCAACAGGTTCGGCGTGCCCAGCTTCGTGATCACGCTGGCCGGCCTGCTGGCCTTCCTCGGGCTCCAGCTGTACGTGCTGGGCACCAAGGGCTCGATCAACCTGCCGTTCGACTCGGGTCTGGTGAACTTCGCGCAGCTGGACTTCGTGCCGGCCTGGCTGTCGTACACGTTCGCGGTGATCGCCGCGGTCTGGCTGTTCGCCAGCGGCTACCTGCACGCCCGGGAGCGGCGGCGGGCCGGGCTGTCGGCCAGGAGCGTGTCCGCGCTGGCCGTGCGGAGCGCGGCGCTGCTGGCCGTGCTGGCGTTCGTGGTCTGGTACCTCGGACAGACGCGCGGCGTGGGCTGGATGTTCGTCTTCTTCGTGGCGCTGGTGCTCATCATGCACTACCTGCTGTCGCGGACGAAGTGGGGCCGGGCGGTCTACGCCGTGGGCGGCAACGTCGAGGCCGCGCGCCGGGCGGGCATCAACGTCAAGGCGATCTACACCTCGGTGTTCGTGCTGTGCTCGACGTTCGCGGCGGTCGGCGGCATTTTGGCCGCGGCCCGGCTGGCGGCGGCCAACCAGAGCAGCGGCGGCGGCGACGTCAACCTCAACGCCATCGCGGCGGCCGTGATCGGCGGGACGAGCCTGTTCGGCGGGCGCGGCACGGCGTTCGGCGCGCTGCTCGGCATCATCGTGATCCAGTCCATCTCCAGCGGGCTGACGCTGCTCAACCTGGACTCCTCGATCAGGTTCGTGGTCACCGGCGCCGTGCTGCTGCTCGCGGTCATCGTCGACTCCGTGTCGCGGCGGTCGAGGACCTCCCACGGCAGGGCGTGATGGCGATCATCTGCGTGGACGCGGGGACCACGGTCATCAAGGCGGTCGCGTACGACGCCGCGGGCGCCGAGTCGGCCGTCGCCCGGCGGGAGACCGCGGTGTCCAGGCCCGCGCCCGGCCACGCCGAGCAGGACATGAACGCGGTCTGGGACGCGGTCGCGGCCACCGTGCGCGAGGTCGCGACCCTGGCCGGCCCGGTCGACTTCGTGGCGGTGACGGCCCAGGGCGACGGCTGCTGGCTGGTCGGCCCGGACGGCGCGCCGACCGGGCCCGCCGTCCTCTGGAACGACGCCCGCGCGGCGGCGACCGTGGACGCCTGGACCCGGGAGGGGCTGGCCGCGGCGGCCTTCCGCGTCAACGGGTCCACGGCGGCGTCCGGGCTGCCGCACGCGATCCTGACCTGGCTGCGGGAGCACGACCCCGATCGGCTCGACCGGTCGGCCGCCCTGCTGACCTGCGGCGGCTGGATCTTCGCGAGGATGACCGGGGAGCGGGTGGCCGACGAGTCCGACGCCTCCGCGCCGTTCATGGACCTGGGGGCGCGGGCCTACTCCCCTGAGCTGCTGACCATGTTCGGCCTGGAGTGGGCCGAGCGGCTCCTTCCCCCGGTGCGCTCCGGCCACGTCGCCGAGCTGCTGCCGGACGCCGCCGAAGCGCTCGGCCTGCCGGCCGGGACGCCCGTCGTGATGGCCCCGTACGACATCGCCGCCACGGCCCTGGGGGCGGGCGCGGTGACGACCGGGCAGGCGTGCGGCATTCTCGGGACCACGCTCTGCACCGAGGTCGTCGTGGACTCCCCCGGCCTCGACGGCGAGCCGGTCGGCATCACGATCGCGCTGCCCGGCGGCTACCTGCGGGCCTTTCCCACGTTCGCGGGCACGGAGGTGGTGCAGTGGACGTGCCGCCTGCTGGGGCTGCGCGACCCGGCCGAGCTGAGCGAGCTGGCCGCGCGGTGCGCGCCGGGGGCGGGCGGGCTGGCGTTCCTGCCCTACCTGTCGCCGGCCGGGGAACGGGCGCCGTTCTCCGACCCCCTGGCGCGGGGGGCGATGCTGGGCATGTCGGTCGAACACGGGCGTGAGCACGTCGCGCGGGCGGTGCTCGAAGGGCTCACGATGGTGATCAAGGACTGCCTGGCGGCCACCGGCGCGGCGCCGACGGAGTTGCGGGTGTGCGGCGGCGGCTCGGCCAGCGCCGCCTGGCTCAGGCTCATCGCCGACGTGACCGGGCTGCCGGTGCGGCGGCCGGCCGACGCCGAGGTGGGGGCGCGGGGCGCGTACCTGGTGGGGCTGGCCGCCACGGGCGCCGCGCCGTCCATCGCCACCGCGGCCGCCGAGCACGTGCGCCTGCGGGACGCCGTGGCGCCCGACGCCGCCCGGCAGGCGTTCTACGCGCGGCTGTTCGACGACTTCCTGACCCTCCGCGCGACCAGCGCGGTTTCCTGGCCCTTGCTGGGCGAGATGCGGGGACGCGCATGAGTGTCTGGATCGGCGTCGACCTCGGGACGCAGAGCGTGCGGGCGATGGCCGTCGCCGAGACCGGGGAGGTGCTCGGCGCGGCCGGCCGGCCGCTGACCAGCCGCCGCGACGGGCCGCGCCACGAGCAGGACCCCGAGGAGTGGTGGCGCGCGCTGGCCGCAGCCACCCGGGAGGCGCTGCGGGACGTGCCGGCCTCGCGGATCGCGGGCGTGGCCGTGGCCGCGACCTCTGGAACGATCCTCCTCACCGACGCGGCCGGCCGTCCGCTGACCCCGGCGCTCATGTACGACGACCGCCGGGCCGACGCCGAACGGGTCAACGAGGTGGGCGCGGCCGTGTGGGAACGGCTCGGCTACCGGCGCATGCAGCCCAACTGGGCGCTGCCGAAGCTGCTGTGGCTGCTCCGCGACGCCCCCGCCGGGGCGCGACTGGCACATCAGAGCGATTTCGTGAACCGGCGGCTGGTCGGGCACGAGGTCGCCACCGATCTGAGCAACGCGCTCAAGACGGGCGTGGACCTGATCGAGGAGCGCTGGCCCTTCGAAGTGCTGAACCTGTTGCCCCCGGGGGTCCTTCCCGGCGTGGTACGGCCGGGGAGCAAGCTGGGCATGGTGTCCGCGGCCGCCTCCGAGCAGACCGGCATCCCCGCGGGCACACCGGTGATCGCCGGAACCACGGACGGCTGCGCGGCCCAGCTCGGCGCGGGCGCCACGCGGATCGGGAGCTGGAACTCGGTGCTGGGCACGACGCTGGTGCTGAAGGGCGTGACGAAGGAGCTGCTCCACGACCCGCTCGGCGTCGTCTACTCTCACCGCGCCCCCGACGGCTCCTGGCTGCCGGGCGGCGCCTCCAGCACGGGCGCCGGCGCACTGACCCGCGACCTCCCGGGCCGCGACCTGGACGCCCTCAGCTCCGAGGCCGCCGCCCGCTTCGGCAGCCGACGACGAGCACACGCCCACCCCGAGCCCGCTCGCCCCGTCACCGTGGGCCGCGGCTCGGCCGAATGGGCCCCCTCCGCGCCCGTGACATACCCGCTCGTCTCACGCGGCGAGCGCTTCCCCTTCGACGCCCCGGACGCCGAGACGTTCACGCTCGGGCAACCGGCCGGCGACGTCGAGCGTTACGTGGCGATCCTGCTGGGCGCGGCCTTCGTGGAGCGCCTCTGCTTCGACTACCTGGACCTGCTCGGCGCGCCCGTGGACGGCGAGATCATCCTGACCGGTGGCGCCACGAGGAGCGCGTACTGGACCCGGCTCCGGGCAGACGTCCTGGGACGTCCCGTGACGCTGCGGGAGAACGCCGAGCCCGCGCTCGGCATGGCGGTGCTCGCGGGCGGCGACCCGGCCCAAATGATCAGGACCCGCGCCGTGATCGACCCGTCCGGCGCCGACCTGCGCGAGCCGTACCTGCGCTTCGTCGGAGAGCTGGAGCAGCGCGGCTGGCTTCCAGGGAAGGTCGCACACCACGCCCGCGAGAGGATCGCCCGATGACCGACCTCGTGCTCGTCCGCCACGGCGAGACCGTCTGGCACGCCGAGAACCGCTACGCCGGCGTCAGCGACGTCGAGCTGACCCCTCGCGGCCACGCCCAGGCCGCCCAGCTCGCCGAATGGGCCGCGACGGCGGGCCTGGCGGCGGTCTGGGCCTCCACGCTCAGCCGGGCCGTGATCACCGCCGAGGCCGCCGCCACGAAGGCGGGCCTCGAACTCCACACCGACCCCCGCCTCCTCGAGCTGGACTTCGGCGAGGGCGAGGGCCTGACCGCGGCCGAGATGAAGGCCCGCTTCCCCGAGGCCCGCGCCGCCTTCGAGGCCGACCCCGCGGCTCATCCCCTGCCGGGCGGCGAGGACCCGCACGCCGCCGCCGCCCGGTTCGCCGAGGCCCTGGCCGACATCGCCGCCGCACACGCCGGCGGCCGGGTGCTGGTGGTCGCGCACACGACGGCCATCAGGCTGACTCTGTGCCGGCTGATGGGGGTGCCGCTCGGCGAGTACCGGCGGCTCCTCCCGCGCCTGGACAACTGCGCGCTGACCGAGGTCCGCCTTCGCGACACCGGGCGGGCGGCGTTGCTGCAGTACAACTCCCCGATTGGAGCCGTTCGTTGACCATCCGAGTCCTTGCCGCAGGCGACCACTTCGTCCAGAACCGCCTGCTCGTCGACGCGCTCAGGCGCGCGGTGCCCGGCGAGGTCGACATCCGCGAGCTGACGCTGCCGTGGCCGGTGGAGCCGTTCGGCCGGGTGGGCGAGGTGGACGAGGCGTCCGACGTGGAGGACGAGCTGATCGAGGCGCTGCGTGGCGTCGAGGTCTGCGTGACCCAGATGGCGCCGCTGACCAAGCGCGTCCTGGACGCCTCCCCCGATCTGCGGCTGTTCTGCGTGAGCCGGGGCGGCCCGGTCAACGCGAACCTGGAGGCGGCCGCGCAGGCGGGCGTCGCGGTGACGTACGCGCCGGGCCGCAACGCGGTGGCCACCGCCGAGCACACCCTGGCCATGCTGCTGGCCGCCACCCGCCGCCTCCCGCAGACCCACGCCGACCTGGCCGGGGGCGT
This sequence comes from Nonomuraea sp. SYSU D8015, assembly GCF_008065375.1. Classification (GTDB taxonomy): domain Bacteria; phylum Actinomycetota; class Actinomycetes; order Streptosporangiales; family Streptosporangiaceae; genus Nonomuraea. The sequence continues at coordinate 315,075 of NZ_VJYI01000006.1, read as the reverse complement.
GTGGCGGGGCGACTACTACATGTACGACAACGTCGGCCCCGAGCTGGAGGGCAGCACGGTCGGCCTGGTCGGGTACGGCGCGATCGGCCGCCGCGTGGCCCGCATGCTGGACGGCTTCGGCGCGCAGGTGATCGTCCACGACCCGTACGTGGACGCGCCCGAGAACGTGGACCTGGACGAGCTGCTGCGCCGCTCCCGCTTCGTCTCCCTGCACGCCCGCGCCACCCCCGAGACCGCCGGCATGATCGGCGCGGCCGAGATCGCCGCCATGCCCCGCGGCTCGGTCCTGGTCAACTGCGCCCGCGGCGCGCTGCTCGACTACGACGCCCTGTGCGACGCGCTGGACTCGGGCCACCTGTTCGGCGCCGCGATGGACGTCTTCCCCGAGGAGCCGATCCCGCCGGGCTCACGCCTGCTCACGACGCCGAACCTGGTGATGACCCCGCACCTGGCCGGGGCGAGCAAGGAGACGGCCATGAAGGCGGCCGCCATCGTGGCCGCGGACGTGGCCCGCTACGTGCGCGGCGAGCCACTGGTCCACCTTGCCACTCCTTGAAGGGGCTACCCCTTGAGCGCGCCGGCCATGAGGCCGCGCATGAAGAACCGGCCCAGCAGGACATAGATCACCATCGTCGGGATCGACGCGAGGATCGCCGCCGCCATCTGCTGGCTGTACGGGGTGGCCTGCGCGCCCGCGATGTTGTTGAGCATCACGGTCGTCGGCCAGCTCTGCGGCCCGGTCAGGAAGACGGCGAACAGGAAGTCGTTCCACAGCGAGGTGAACTGCCAGATGATGACCACCGCGAACGCGGGCCCGGACACCGGCAGCACGATCGACCAGTACGTCCGCAGCAGCCCGGCCCCGTCCACCCGCGACGCCTCGATCAGCTCGTCGGGGATCGTGACGTAGTAGTTGCGGAAGATCAGCGTGCAGATCGGGATGCCGTACACGACGTGGGCCAGCACCAGCCCGGGGATGCCGCCGTAGAAGACGCCCTGCAGCCCGGTCGCCTCGTTCAGCCACACCAGCAGCTGCACCAGCGGGATCATCACCCCCTGGTACGGGATGAACATGCCAAACAGGAACAACGTGAAGAGCACGTCCGCCCCGGGGAAGCGCCACTTCGACAGCACGTAGCCGTTCATGGACCCGAGCGCGCACGACAGCAGCGACCCCGGCACGGCCAGCAGCACGCTGTTCCACAGCCCGGGGGCGAGCTTCTCCCAGGCCACCCGCCACGCCTCGGCCGTCCACGTCTGCGGCAGGTTCCAGGCCTGGCCGGGATCCGCCTCGGTGAGCGGCTTGAAGCTGGTGACCAGCAGCACGTAGATCGGGATGAGGAAGATCACCCCGAAGAGCAGCAGCACCCCGAACCGCGTCCAGAGCAGCGGCTTCGCCCGGCGCCCGCCCACGGCCGTCATGACCGCCGCTCCTGCTCATGGTCGCGCTCACTCGGCCCTCGCTGGCCACGCAAGCTACCGCTCTCGGGCCTGACCGTTCGCCGCTCCGCACGAACGGACCAGATGAGGTACGGGATCACGAAGATCGCCACGCTCACCACGATGTAGGACGCGATCGTGGCACCCTTGGCCGGGTCGTTGGAGTCGAACACCGCCACCCACATGAACACGGCCGGCACGTCGGTGATGATCTGCTTGCCCGACACCGCCACGATCAGGTCGAACACCTTGAGCGAGATGTGCCCCAGGATGATCAGCGCCGACAGGGTCACCGGCCGCAGCATGGGCAGCACCACGTGCCGGTAGACGCCCCACTCGGTGCAGCCGTCCACCCGCGCCGCCTCACGCAGCTCCTCCGGCACACCCCGGAAGCCGGCCAGGAACAGCGCCATGACATATCCGGACATCTGCCAGATGGCGGGGAGCGCCATCGCCGCCATGCCCCAGTCCTGATCCCTGAACCACTGCCACTGCGGCAGCCCGAGCCAGTCGAACAGCCGGTTGAGCCCGACCGCCCGCTCCCCCGTCCCCGAGTTCATCAGCCACCGCCACACGATCCCGGTGGCGACGAACGAGATCGCCATCGGGAACAGGTAGATCGCCCGGAACGTCCCCTCGCCCTTGATCCCCTTCTCCATGAGGAACGCCAGCAGCCACCCGAGCAGCAGCGCCCCCAGCACGAACACGACCGTGAACACGATCGTGTGGTTGACCGAGAGATGCCATCGGGGCTGGTCCCAGATGTCGATGAAGTTCTGCAGCCCCACGAACTGCCCCTCGGACACCTGATCGTGCTTGTCGGTCATGGCCAGCTGGAAGTTCCAGCCCAGCATGCCGTACACGAAGACGCCGATCGCGACGATCGACGGGGTGACGAGGAGGAGCCCGGGCAGCCACGTGCGTGCCCGCCTCACAACCATGTCCTCCCATGGATGCGGCGGGCACGCCCGCCGCACCCCGATGAGTTATTGTGCGTTGGCCGTGGCCGCGTCGGCCAGCCCCTGCTGCAGGGCCTTGACGTCCTTGCTGCCGATGAACAGGCCCACCTGCTCGTTGATCGCGGCCAGCCACGGCTGGTTCACCGCGACGCCGTGCTGGATCGACCCGGCCAGCTTGTCGCTCGACCAGTCCTTCAGCGCGTCGGCCAGGTAGTCGGTGTAGAGCGCCTGGTCGGCGTCCTTGCGGGCGGGGATGGAGCCCTTCTTCGGGTTGAAGGCGTCCTGGCCCTCCTTGCTGGCCGCGACCTTCAGCCAGGCGATGGCCCCCTCCCGGTTCTTGGCGCCCTTGGGGAGGGTGAAGCTGTCGGACAGCCAGAGGTACGTGCCCTCGGTGCCGGGGGCCGGCGCCCAGTCGAAGTCCGTCTTCGACTTCTTGCCCAGGCCGCCCTCGGGCGGGTTGTGGAAGTAGCCGTAGGCCCAGTCGCCCATGACGTTGAACGCCGCCTGGCCGTCGGCCACCTGCTTGGCCGCGGGCTGCCAGTCGTCCTGCGGGTCGCCCGCGTACGACATGATCTTGGCGAAGCTCTCCAGCGCCTTGGTCACCTCCGGGCTGTTCCAGTTCGCGCCCGGCTTGAACAGCGCGTTGTAGGCGTCGGTGCCGAGCGAGCCGAGCAGCACGCTCTCCAGCAGGTGGGTGACGGTCCACTCCGACCCGATGGACAGCGGGATCTTGCCCTTGGCCTTGACCTTCTCCAGCGCCGCGACGAACTCGTCGATCGTCTTGGGAGCGGCCGCCACGCCTGCTTCCTTGAGCACGGACGGGTTGAACCACAGCACGTTGGACCGGTGGATGTTCACCGGCACCGAATAGATCTTGCCCTCGACGCTGATCTGCTCGACGAGCTGCGCGGGGAAGACGTCCTTGAGCTTGAGCTCGTCATAGAGGAAGGTCAGGTCTTCCAGGTTGCCTGCCTTGATGTAGCCCTGCAGCTCCGCGCCCGCGTGTCCCTGGAACGTGTCGGGCGGCTGACTGGCCTGGAGCTTCGACTGCAGCAGCGCCTTGGCCTTGTCACCGGAGCCGCCCGCCACCGCCGCGTCGAAGAACGTGTAGTTCGGATTCTGCTGCTCGAAGATCTTCCGCATCTCCGCGAGGCCGTCGGCCTCACCGGGGCCCGTCCACCAGGAGAAGACCTCGACCTGCTGTTTACCGCCTCCGCCCGCCGCGGGTGACTGGGTCGCCTGCCCGCCGCCACCACCGCCGCAGGCCGCCAGGCCCAATACGCTCACCATCGTGATCGAAACGGCCGTTAACCACCGTCGCATCGCACACCATCCCTTCGAAGTCCCCCCGAAGTAGGTGATTTGACAACGTTGTCAACGATTCACCTGCCGCTCTTGATCGTCAAGAGGTGACGGGTAACAGCTCCGCATACTCAGCGACGCGTGCACGGCCGGCGGCCGCGCGCCGGCGACCACCGCGGGGAGCGGAGCATCCACCGATGTATGTAGGCCGATGCGCATTCCCTATGTAGGAGGAGTGCGCATTCCCGGACGTGGGGCCTCTCGGGTGGGGCGGGCCCGAGCCCTGCGCGGCTCGAGCCCGCTGCCACGCGTCCGGAGCCGCACCCCCACCCCTCCGAAAAGGTCCGGCCCCATGCGGGACGCGCACAAAAAGAAACCGTAGAGGGCCGAAGGGGTACGGCACATGCGCCGACCTGTCCATTCCACGGTGTAGGCCGACGGCCCGGCAATGTGTAGACGCGGACTGCGGCCCTCGATCGCCCATGCGGCAATTTGTGTACGCCAGGCCAGGGGCGGCTAGGACAAGACGGCCTGGATCACGGCCCGCGCGATCCGCGCCACGGCGTCGGCCCGCGCGCCCGGCCGCTCCAGCACGACCCCCACCGCCACCTCCGGCTTGTCCGCCGGAGCGAAGGCCGTGACCAGCGCGTGGTCCTCCGCTCCCGGGACGGTCCTCGAGATGGCGGTCTCGGCGGCCACCTCCACGCCCTGCACGGCCGCCCCCGTCCCAGTGCCGCCGGCGTGCGTCACCGTGGTCATCAGCGCCGCCAGGTGCTTGGCCAGCGTGGGCGGCACCGCCCTCCGGTACGGCGTGGGACCGGCGCGGTTGATGACCGAGCCGTCCGGCAAACGCACCTCCTCCACCAGGTACGGCCGCATCAGCAACCCGTCGTTGGCCACCGCCGCCGACATCATGGCGATCATCAGCGGCGTTGCCCGGTTGCCGTGGTGCCCGATGGCGGCCAGGGCCGTCTGGGCGCGGTCCGCCGCCGTCGGATACCTGCTGGGCGTCGTGGGCAGCGGGATCCTGAGGTTCTCCGCGTTGAACCCGAACGCCTCCGCCTGGTCTCGCAGCAGGTCCTGGCCGAGCTGCATCCCGAGGTTGGCGAACGCCGTCTCGCACGAGACCTGGAAGGCGTACATGAGCGTGGGGTGCCTGTCGCGGCAGCCCGGATGGTTGCGGACGTACGCGGAGCTTCCAGGCAGGACCAGCCGAGCGGGGGCGTCCAGCAAGCTGGCCGGCGCGTACTCGCCCGACGCCAGCGCCGCGGCGGTGGTGACCAGCTTGAACGTGGACCCGGGCGGATAGGCGCGATGCAGCGCCCGGTTCAACAGGGGCTGCCCCGGCGCCTGCCGGAGCCGCCGGGCGGTCTCGGCGAGCCGGGCGCGGTCGAAGGAGGTGAGGGTGTTAGGGTCATAGGACGGGTAGGAGGCCAGCGCCAGGATCGCGCCCCTCGCCGGATCGATGGCCACCACCGCCCCCGGCACCCCCGTCTCCTTGAGGCCCTGGTACGCCGCCCACTGCGCCCGGTCGCTGATCGTCAGCCGGACGTCGGCCCCCTCGGCGGCCCCGTCCCGGACCAGCGACCTGACCTTCACCTTGGCGTCGTCCCCGGACAACACCGCGTCCTGAGCCTGCTCGATGCCGGTGGCGCGGTGCAGCGACAGGTGGCCGGTGACCGGCGCGTAGAGCTCGCCGTGCCGGTAGACGCGCCGGTAGCGGTACGGGCCGCCGCCGGTCGGGCGGCTCATGGCGATGGCCGTGCCGTCGTAGGTGAGGATGTCGCCGCGCGGCTGGCCGAACCTCGCGATCAGCGGCCGCTCGTTCCTGGGGTCGGCGTTGAGCGTGTGGGAGCAGAACGCCTGCACGATCGTGACGTGGATCAGCAGGACGAACAGCATCCACGCGCAGAGCACGGCGACGCGGCGCAGCGACACGTCGATCCGGCCGTTCCTCGATCCCGTCATGGATCTTGGTTTACCGACCGGAGCGCAAAGGCGGAGCTAGAGGACCCTGCGGTAGTAGGAGATCTTCGTCCGGATGTAGCGCTGGCGCTCGGCCAGGTTCGCGATCTGCTCCTGGACCTGCTTGTCGTGCTCCTCCAGCAGCTTGATCCGATCGGGGATCGTGTGGTCGCCCGCGCGGACGAGCTCGGCGAAGCGCAGCATCGTGGCGATCGGCATGCCGGTGTCACGCAGGCACCGCAGCGTGCCGAGCCAGCCGATGTCATCCTCGGTGAACCTGCGCTGGCCGGCCGCATTCCTCGCGACGCGCTCCAGCAGGCCGATCTTCTCGTAGTAACGGAGGGTGTCGAGACTGAAGCCGGTCTCCTCGACGGCTTCCGCCGGCGTATACACGGTCGTCACGCCCCCAGCATCCCACCTGGAGTGGACTCCAGGTCAACCGGTTGACATGGAGCGCACTCCAGCTCCGAGGCTCGGGGCCATGAACATCGCACTCGGCACGATTCCCTTCGGCACCAACGTCGATCTGCAGGAAACCTTCGCCATCCTGGACCGGTTCCACGAGGCGGGCGGCACGATGCTCGACACCGCCAACAACTACCCGTTCTGGAATGAAGGCCGCACGGGCGACGAGAGCGAGGAGGCCATCGGCGCCTGGCTGAAGGCCCGCGGCAACCGGGACGAGATCTTCATCAGCACGAAGTCGGGCGCCCGCCCCACGGTGCCCGGCGACACCACCCTGCACTCCGCCGAGGGCCTGTCGGCGCGTGCCATCGCGCAAGCGATCGAAGGCAGCCTGCGGCGGCTGGGGACCGACCGCATCGACCTGTACTGGTCGCACATCGAGGACCGGTCCGTACCGCTGGAGGAGACTCTGGGGGCGTACGACGAGCTCGCCCGGCAGGGGAAGGTCCGCGACATCGGGGCCAGCAACATGGCGACGTGGCGGCTTGAGCGGGCCAGGAACATCTCGGCGACGCGCGGGTGGTTGCCTTACAGGTACGTGCAGCTGCGGCACACGTACCTGCGGCCGCGGCCCCTCACCAAGCTCGCGGAGGCGGGGCACACGCTGGTGACCGACGAACTGCTCGACTACCTGGCCGCCGAGCCGGACATGACGTTGTGGGCGTACAACACGCTGATGTTCGGCGCGTACACGCGTCCGGACCGGCCGATCGCCGAGATCTACGACCACCCGGGCACCACCCGCCGCCTCGCCACCCTGCACGAGGTCGCCCGGGAACTGGGCGCCACCCCCAACCAGGTGGTGCTGGCCTGGCTGATGGCCGACGGCATCGTCCCGATCGTGGGCGTCTCGACGATGGCCCAGTTGGAGGAGGCCATCGGCGCCGCCGACCTGAAGCTCGACCCGGAACTCCGCACCCGCCTCGACACCCCTGCCTGACCCCGGCCCGGCGGCGCCCTTTGGAGACCGGTCCGCCCGACCCCAGACCCGCCATCCCCCACCGCACCAGGGCGCCGCCACCACACGCCGACGTGGACACGGCCCGCCACCGCACGGGCGGCGGTCCTACTGCCAGCAGCCGCACGGCGGCAGGGCGCGGGGCAGTCGGGCCGGCCCGCCCGGGTTGCGGCGCGGCAGCGACAAGCCGGCGCGATCTCGCGACCCTCACCGCGCACCAGCCCACCCGCAGTCGGCCGTCCCCTCGGTCGCTCGACCGCACCGGGGGGACGGCGCAATCTGCCGTGGCGGAGGAGACGGCGAAGCGGGCACGGCGACAGGCGGCCCGCGACCACACGCCCGACAGCCACACGGGCGACGTGGACACGGTGCCTCACCACACGACCGGCGGGCCCACCCTCCGCAGTCGCACGGCGCCGGGACGGCGGGGCGGGCGAGCCGGACCCGCCGTCGCAGGCCCACGGGCGCGCGCACGGCCCGTCGGCGCACGGCCCGTCGGCGCACGGCCCGTCGGCGCACGGCCCGTCGGCGCACAGCCCATCGGCGGATGGCCCGTCGGCGGATGGCCCGTCGGCGGATGGCGAGAAGGGTGCGGGGGGCCGGTTCGAGTGGTGGGCCGGGGACGGGGTCAGGGGAGGTGGTCGGCGAGGTAGCGGCGGACGAGTTGCTTGCACTCGGCGATCAGCATCGCGTCGCCTCGGGGGTCGGCACGAAACGCGAGCTTGAGCACCGCGTCCGTGGCCTCCACGGCCACCTGCAGCGCCCGGTCCAGCCCCGGCCCCGCGGGCGCGTCCAGCAGCTCCAATGTGAGCGCCCGCAGCCGGTCGGCCACGATCGCGTTGTTGTCCTTAGACCCGTCGAGCGCCCGGTGTGTCCCCGGGAGCGCCGGTCCGCCCGGCGCCAGCAGCACCTCGCCGAAGTCCATCACCGCGAACCCCGGCGTGGTGCGTTTCATGTCCACGAACTCGTCGATGGCCAGATCGACGAGGTCGGTCCAGTGCCCGAGATCGGCCGTGGCGAGGCGCTCGGTGATCCGCTCCAGGAACGCGTCCAGGTTGCGCAGCGCCAGCGCACGCACCAATCCCTGTTTGTCATGGAAGAACTGGTAGAACGTGCCGATCGGCACCTCAGCCCGTCGCGCGACCTCCTTGGTGGTCAACGCCTCATATCCGACCTCGTCGAGCAGCAACGCGCACTCGTCGAGCATCCGCTCCACCCGCTCCACGCTGCGGCGTTGGGCGGGACGGCGGCGCAAGATACTCGTCATGCCCCCATCCTGTCGTATACCACCAGGTAAAGGGAGTCACACGGGCTCCAGTTAACATGAGCCATACTCGCATCACAGCAAGGAGCCTGCGATGTTCCTATGGGGTACGGCCACCGCCGCTTACCAGATCGAGGGCGCCGTCGCCGCGGACGGCAGAGGCGTCTCCATCTGGGACACGTTCTCCCACGAGCCCGGCCGCACCAGGGATGGCCACACCGGTGACCTGGCGTGCGACCACTACCACCGCTGGCGCGAGGACGTCGCCCTCATGTCCGGTCTCGGCGTGAACGCCTACCGGTTCTCGATCGCCTGGCCGCGCGTCCAGCCGCTCGGCACCGGCACGGCCAACCCCAAGGGCCTCGACTTCTACGAACGCCTCGTGGACGCCCTGCTGGAGGCGGGCATCCAGCCGGTGCCGACGCTGTTCCACTGGGATCTGCCGCAGGCGCTGCAGGATCGTGGCGGGTGGATGAATCGCGAAATATCCGAGATCTTCGCCGACTACGCCGCCATCGTGGCCAGCCGCCTCGCCGACCGCATCCCCCTCTGGATCACCCTGAACGAGCCCTTCGTCCACATGGCGTACGGCTACGCCATGGGAATCCACGCCCCCGGCCAGGCCCTCCTGACCGGCGCCCTCCCAGCCGGCCACCACCAGCTCCTGGCCCATGGCATGGCCGTGCGGGCCCTGAGAGCCGCGGGCGCCCGCCAGGTGGCGATCACGAACAACTGCACCCCGGTCTGGCCGGCGTCCCAGCAGGAGCCGGACCTCAGCGCGGCGCACGCGTACGACGTCCTGCACAACCGCCTGTTCAACGACCCCGTACTTCTCGGGAAATATCCGGACCTGTCGGCCTACACCCCCACGCTCGACTTCGTCCACGACGGCGACCTCGACGTCATCGCCGCCCCCCTGGACTTCCTGGGCGTCAACTACTACAACCCCACCCGCATAGCCGCCCCCACCTCCGAAGGGCTGCCGTTCACGGATGCGGGCATCACCGGCTACCCCACGACGGCGTTCGGCTGGCCGGTCGTCCCCGACGGCCTGCGCGAGCTGCTCACCGGACTCGAGACCAGGTACGGCGCCGCCCTCCCGCCCGTCCTCATCACGGAGAACGGCTGCTCCACCGACGACACGGCCACGCTCGACGACGGGCCCCGCATCGCGTTCCTCGAGGGCCACATCGCCGCGATGCGGCAGGCCATGGCCGAGGGTGTGGACGTGCGCGGCTACTTCGTCTGGTCCCTGCTGGACAACTTCGAGTGGGCCGAGGGCTACCACCAGCGCTTCGGCCTGGTCCACGTGGACTTCGAGACCCAGCGCCGCACTCCGAAGGCGTCGTACGCCTGGCTGCGGAGCTTCCTGGAGGCTCAGAAGACCGACACGTGAACGTGGTCGTAGTGGTTGGCCGTGATCCCGCCGCGATCTGACATCGGATCCCAGCCGCCGCCCGACCGGATGTCGTAGTAGCGCTGCTTCCAGATGATGTACATCACACCGAGCCTGGCGCCGTTCTTGATGAGATAGTCGGCCAGGGCGTCGCCGTTGGCGGCGTCGGCGCCTGTGGCCATGGTGCCGCCGGGGGACATCATGAAGTCGCAGGCCCGGCCCTTGCCGTGCTCGCCGGGGTCGCCGGCGCGGAAGCAGCCTACGCCGTATCTCGTGGGGAAGTTCGCCATGATCGCCGCACGTACCGAGATCATGCGGGGGGTCAGGTTGTCGGAGCCGCCGGGCCGCTGGAAGCCGTACTTGTTGAGCAGGCGCTGGATCTCGTCGCGCTTGTTCTCCAGGGCCTTGATCTCCTTCTTCATCTTCTGGATCTTGTCGTTGGCCTCGACCTTGGCGTTCTTGGACTTCTCGATCAGCTTCTGGATGCTCTTGACGCGCTGGGTCCGCTCGTTGGCCATGTAGGTCATGTTGGCCGCCTGGCCCAGGACCTGGTGCGGCTCGGCCTGCATGCCGAACATCTGGACGGTGTCGAGCGGGCCCAGGATGTAGGCGGTCTGGGCGATGCGCGCCACATCCGCCTGGGCGGCCTTGAGCTGGGCCTCCAGGTCGCTCGACGTGTCGGTCGCCCGCTTGGCCTGGATCCTGATCTCCTCCAGGCTCTGGATCTGCCCGCGGTAGAGCTCGTTGAGCTTGGCCGCCTGTTTGGTGAGTTTGCGCAGTTCAGCGGGGCTGGGAGCGGCCGCTGCGGGCTCCGGGGCGGGGAGGGTGACCAGCCCGGCGAGAACGGCGACAAGAACGGCGATCCGCCAGATTCTCACACCCGTCCCTCCCCTCATAGACGGACCGAAACTATAGAAGATGATCTTGTTGCCTGTCATCCGAACGACGGAACTGCTGCACCCTTGGTGATATTTGACGAAGTTTGTCCGAATTAAGACAAGTCTAAAGATTGGGTCTTGCGGAGATCGCTCCAACCGTCTGAGATGGCGATCGACTTCGTCTCTGCGAAGGGGCAGACCGTGTCTCGATCAATCACCCTCGCCACGGCCGTGATCCTCGGCTTAGGCACGTCCCTCGTGGCCATCCCCGCCCAAGTGTCCGCGGCCCCGCTGCCGCCCGGCGACCAGATCGAGCTCTACCAGCTCGACGGCGCGCCGGGCACCGGACAGACGCTTCGAGAGAAGGGCTTCGACGTCGTCCAGCAGGAGGCCGAGGGCGACAAGGAGCACGTCGAACTGACCGCGGCCCAGGCGGACCTCGCCGGGCTCAAGAAGCTCGGCTACAAGCCCGAACCCGTACGCAACCCCCAGGGCCAGACCCAGCTGGAGGCCGCCAAGGCTCAGGCGACCGGCGGATACACCGTCTGGAAGTCGTACTCCGAGCCCGGCGGCATCGCCGACCAGCTCAAGGCCATCGCGAACGCCAACAAGGACATCGTCAAGCTGCAGTCCATCGGCAAGTCCCTGAACGGCAAGGACATCCTGGCCGCCAAGGTGACCACCGGCGCCCGGCTGCTGCCCGACGGCCTCAAGCCGTCCACGCTGTTCTCCGCCACGCAGCACGCCCGCGAGTGGATCACCACCGAGGTCGACATGCGGCTGCTGAAGTACGTGATCGCGAACAAGACCCAGCTGAAGGATCTGCTCAACAAGACCGAGCTGTGGTTCGTGCCGGTGGCCAACCCCGACGGCTACGACTTCACGTTCACCGAGGGCAATCGCCTGTGGCGCAAGAACCTGCGTGACGTCAACGGCGACGGGAAGATCACGGTCGGCGACGGCGTCGACCCGAACCGGAACTTCCCCACGAACTTCCACTACGACGAAGAAGGCTCCTCGAGCGTCCCCAGCAGCGACACCTACCGCGGCGCGGGCCCGGCCAGCGAGCCGGAGACCAAGGCCATGGACGGTCTGCTCAAGCGCGTCGGCTTCGAGATGCAGCTGAACTACCACTCCTACGGCCCGCTGCTGCTCTACCCGATCGGCGTGCAGATCGCCACGGAGACGGCCGACAACCCGATCTACGAGGCTCTCACCGGGACCGACGAGAAGCCGGCCGTGCCCGGATTCGACCCGGACCTCGGCGCCGAGCTGTACACGACGAACGGCGACACCAACGACCAGGCGCACTTCCGGTACGGCACGCTGTCCTGGACACCTGAGCTCAACGAGGGCTGCGACGGCTGCGGGTTCGTCTTCCCCGACGACGAGGCCCTGGTGCAGGCGGAGTTCGAGAAGAACCTGCCGTTCGCCCTGGACGTCGCCAAGTCCGCGGTCAACCCGGTCGAGCCGGTGAGCCACCTGGGCAACAAGACCCCCGACTTCGTGCTCGACCCGTTCGAGGTCAGCCATGGCAAGGACCAGGTCGTCCAGGTCAACGCCAAACGCAAGCTCGGCCCGGTCTTCCTGAACTACCAGGTCAACGGCGGCCGCACCAAGACCGTCCTGACCGGCGAGTGGAAGGGCGGCGAGCGCTACGGCAAGGGCTACAACCGCTACTACCACTGGATGCGCGGCAAGATCACCGGCACGAAGCCCGGTGACAAGGTGAAGGTCTGGTTCTCCTCGATCGGCAGGAAGAGCGCCGACTTCACCTACACCGTGGCCGCCGACATCGGCGGGAAGGTGCTGGTCCTGGCCACCGAGGACGTCACCGGCATCAGCCCGGCGCAGGGCGTGACCGAGGCCAAGTACGCCGACGACTACGCCGCCGCGCTCCAGGCGGCCGGCTACACCTCGGACGTCTACGACATGGACAAGATGGGCCGCAAGGCCCCGCACCCGCTCGGCGTGCTCAGCCACTACGACGCCGTGGTGTGGGAGACCGGCGACGACATCATCCCGAGGTCGGTCGGCCAGGTGCCGGGCACCACGTCCAAGGGCGGCGTGGAGACCGAGCTGGCCGTGCGCGACTACCTCAACGAGGGCGGCAAGCTGCTGCACGCGGGCAAGTACCCGTCGTTCGCGGCCAACAACAACGGGGCGTACTACTACGAGCCCGACTACCCCGCGCAGCCCGAGTGCACGGTCGACGACGACCCGCCGTGCATCCCGGTGTTCAACGACTTCCAGCAGTACTGGCTGGGCGCCTACGTCTTCTTCGACGACGCGGGCACCGACCACGACACCGGGCAGCCGTTCCCGCTGAAGGGCAACGGCGGCCGGTTCGACGGCTTCAACGCCACGCTGGAGCCGAGCCACACCAACTCCTTCGTGGCGACCTCGGCCATCCTGCCCGCGGACAAGTTCCCGCTGTTCGCGAGCTCCGCCCAGGTCAAGTGGGTACGCCCGGGCGGCCCCTTCGACCCGCACACCGGCGCCTGGGACGTCTACAGCGGCATCGCCGACGTCTCGTGGAAGCGGCTGACCAAGACCATCGACCTGACCGGCAAGACGAGCGGCGACCTGTCGTTCTGGACGTCGTACGACACCGAGGCCGAATGGGACTTCCTGACCGTGGAGGCCCGCACGGCGGGCGGGGACGACTGGACGACGCTGCCCGACGCCAACGGCCACACCTCGCAGGTCACGGGCAGCAGCTGTGACCCGCCGAGCGGCGGCGACGGCTGGCGGACCATCCATCCGTTCACGCAGCGCTACCAGGGCCCGAACTGCGAGCCGACCGGCACCTCCGGCTCATGGAACGCCGCCTCGGGCAACTCGGCCGGCTGGCAGCAGTGGAAGATCGACCTCACCCCGTACGCGGGCAAGCAGGTCGAGCTGTCCATCTCCTACATCAGCGACTGGGGCACCCAGGGCGCGGGCGTCTTCCTCGACGACTTCAAGGTCACGCTGGACGGCGCGACGGCCGAGGAGACCTCGTTCGAGTCCGATCTCGGCGGCTGGACCGTCGGGGCGCCGCCCGAGGGGAGCTCCTCGTCGGTCAACAACTGGTTCAGGACGGACCAGATCTTCGAGGAGGGCGGCGGCATCGTCACCGAGGACACCGTCTACCTCGGGTTCGGGGTCGAGAGCGTAGCCGACCAGACCACGCGTACGGACCTCGTCAAGCGGTCCATGCAGCACCTGCTCGGCGATTCTCGCTGAGGCCTTCGGAGGGGCGCGGCGCCGTGGCGTCGCGCCCCTCTTGCGTGTCTGGACAGAACATGGTTCGGTCGCCTTGAGGCGTACCGTTAGCAAGCAAGCGTTCGGCCGGGAGGTCACGACATGCGCCAGCACGACACGCTGTTCATCGGGGGCGAATGGGTGGCCCCAGCGGACACGGCCACCATCGACGTCATCTCGCCGCACACCGAGGAGCTCGTCGGCCGGGTGCCCGACGGCACGGCCGCGGACATGGAGCGCGCGGTGGCGGCCGCCCGCGAGGCGTTCGACCACGGGCCCTGGCCGCGGATGACGTTCGCCGAGCGGGCCGAGGTGATCGGCAGGCTGGCCGCGATCTACAACGAGCGGCAGGGCGAGATGGCCCAGCTCATCACGGAGGAGATGGGCTCGCCGATCACGTTCTCGAACCTGGCCCAGGCGCCGCAGCCGCTCGGCATGCTGCAGTACTACGCCGAGCTCGGCAAGACGTACGAGCAGGAGGAGCAGCGGCCCGGCCTGTTCGGCCCGGTCACGGTGCGGCGTGAGCCCGTGGGCGTGGTCGCGGCCGTGGTGCCGTGGAACGTCCCGCAGTTCGTCACCATGACGAAGGTGGCGCCCGCGCTGCTGGCCGGCTGCACGATCGTGCTCAAGCCGGCGCCGGAGACGCCGCTGGACGCGTTCCTGCTGGCCGAGTGGGCGGCCGAGGCGGGCGTGCCCGCCGGGGTGTTCAACGTCGTGCCCGCGGGCCGCGAGGTCGGCGAGCACCTGATCTCGCACGCCGGCGTGGACAAGGTGGCCTTCACCGGCTCCACCGCCGCCGGCCGGCGCATCGGGGCCATCTGCGGCGAGCAGCTCAAGCGGGTCAGCCTGGAGCTGGGCGGCAAGTCCGCGGCGATCATCCTCGACGACGCCGACCTCGCCGGCACCATGGGCTTCCTGTCGATGGCCTCCCTCATGAACAACGGGCAGGCGTGCGTGGCGCAGACCCGCATCCTGGCCTCCCGCAACCGCTACGACGAGGTCGTCGAGGCCGTGGCCGACATGGTGGGCTCCCAGCCCGTCGGCGACCCGGCCGACCCGGCGACCGGCATCGGCCCGCTCGTGGCCAAGCGGCAGCAGGACCGCGTCGAGGGCTACATCAAGATCGGCATGGACGAGGGCGCCAAGGTCGTGGTGGGCGGACTCAACCGGCCGTACGACCGGGGCTGGTACGTCTCCCCCACCGTCTTCGCCGGCGTCTCCAACGACATGCGCATCGCCCGCGAGGAGATCTTCGGCCCCGTCCTGGTCGTGATCCCGTACGAGGACGAGGCGGACGCCGTCAGGATCGCCAACGACAGCGACTACGGCCTGGCCGGCACGGTGTGGACGAGCGACACCGAGCACGGCATGGAGGTGGCCCGCCAGGTGCGCGCCGGCACGTACGGCGTCAACTGCTTCATGCTGGAGACGAACTCGCCCTTCGGCGGCTTCAAGGCCAGCGGCATCGGCCGCGAGCTCGGCCCCGAAGGCCTGCAGGGCTACCTCGAATACAAGTCGATCGCCCGGCTGGGCTGAGCCGACATGCGAGTGTGCACCCAGCGCGCCCCCGCGACGCTAGGTGCACACCTCGCTACATGGGGTAGACACCGCCTGACACCTGAAGTATGTCCCACGCCCGCCGCATCGGCGGTTTTCATCCTCAGGGGCTTTCTCCCGGCGGTTTTCTTCCATCCGTCCTAGGTAGACGTGTTTTACTCACGAAAGGTTCGACGAGATCCATTTACCGATTCGCCGGATGAGTTCGGGCGTCGCGGCGGATTCGGCGTGACCGTATCCGGGCTCGATCCACAGCTCCTTGGGCTCGCGCGCGCCGGCGTACAGCTGGTGTGCGTGCTCCAGCGGGAAGAACGTGTCGGCATCCCCGTGGACGATCAGCAGCGGCGTCGGTGAGATGAGGGCGGCGGCCTCGTGGGGCGGCATCGGGATCGGGTCCCACCGGCCGCGGGCGATCCTGGTGCGCTTGGCCACCCGGGCCGCCCAGCGGCCGAACGGCTGCTCGATCGCCCAGTGGACCTGGCGCATAGGCTTGGTGCCCCGGTAGTACCAGCGGGCCGGACCGCTCACCGCCGCCACCGCGTCCACCCCGCCGCGCAACCCCGCGTGCCGTACGGCCACCGCCGCGCCCATGGAGAACCCCACCACCGCGATCTTCCGGTAGCCCACCACGCGGGCGTGCCTGACGGCCGCCTCCACGTCGAGGATCTCCAGGTCGCCGACGGTCGTCTCGCCGCCGGAGCGGCCGTGGCCGCGGAAGTCGAAGGCGACCACGCCGCCGTATCGGCTCAGCACGTGCACGATGCGGCGTGCCGGGCGTTCCCGCCACGATCCGGTGAAACCGTGCGCCACCACGATCCCGACGTCCATGGCCTCACTCCGTGAGGCGGGCTCGGTCGCCTCGATGCCGCCGCCTTCCCCCGTCGCTCTGGTCGCGCTCCCGGCGCTCCTCCTCCAGGCGTCGGCGCTCCCTCGCGTGCGCGCGAAGGGGGTGTGGGCGGCGTCGAGGCGAACCCCGTCCTCGGTCCTGAGCATGACGGGGAAATGGCGCGCGAGAGGCATGAATACGAGCTTAAGCTCGCTCGCCGTCGAGCACCCGCAGGGCCGCCTCCTCCGACCGGCGCAGGGCGGTGCCCGCGGCGGCGGCCAGCGCCGCGCCGTCCAGGTCGCCTGCGGCCTCGGCCACCGCGCCCAGGCGGGTCAGCGCCCTGGCGAGCGTCCGGCAGTGACCGGACTCCCTGGCCAGGGCGAGCGCCTCCGCGCCGCGCCGCCGCGCGTACCGCAGCTGCCCCTTGGAGAGCGCCAGCTCGAGCTGCGCGATCCTGACGGTGGCCAGCCCGGCCACGTCGCCGTGGGCGGTCGCCGCCGCCTCCAGCTCCTCCATGCAGCGCAGCGCGCGCTCACTCTGCCCGGTGCGGAGGAGCACCGTCAGGGCGACGCCGTACGTGACGCCCGTCCAATGCGTGTACGGGTGCCGCTTCTGCTCCTCGACGGCCCGCACGACGAGCTCTTCGGCGGCGGCCGGCTCGCCGCCGAGCACCAGCCCGTACGCCAGCCCGACCTCACCCGCCGCGACCAGGTCCGCGGGCACGCCGGTCAGGTCCAGCGCGAGCAGCCGCTCGTGCCAGCCGACGCTCTCGGCCGGCTGGCCGCGCACGGCCAGGACCGCGCGGGCCAGGCGCAGGCCGAGCGCCGGGGCGCCGGACTCCACGGCCCAGTCGA
Organism: Nonomuraea sp. SYSU D8015; assembly: GCF_008065375.1. Classification (GTDB taxonomy): domain Bacteria; phylum Actinomycetota; class Actinomycetes; order Streptosporangiales; family Streptosporangiaceae; genus Nonomuraea. Next base: position 297,965 of record NZ_VJYI01000006.1, on the reverse strand, counting down.
CGGCGATCCGGCAGTCGTCGAGCAGCCCGCGGGCCCTGACGAAGTGCGGGAGGCGCTCGCTCCACGGCGTCCGGCGGCCCGGCCGGCCCGCCTCGTGGCAGCGCTCCATCTCCTCGCAGACCGCCTCCAGGTGGCGGTCGCGCAGGCAGGCGTCCTCGCCGGCCTCGGCCAGCCGCTCTGCGGCGTAGCACCTGATGGTCTCGGGCAGCCGGTAGCGGCCGCCGGCGGCGTGGCGGCGCACCAGCGACGCGTCCAGCAGGCCGGTGAGCAGGCCGGGCACCTCGGCCTCGCGCAGGATGCCGCCGTCGGCGCAGACCCGCTCGGCCAGGCCGAGGTCGAAGCCGCCCGCGAACACCGACAACCGGCGCAGCAGCACCCGCTCTTTCGGCTGGAGCAGGTCGTGACTCCACTCGACGGCGAGCAGGAGGACGCGCTGCCGGTGCGGGAGGGAGCGGCGGTCGCGCCTGACGAGCAGGCCGAGCCGGTCGGCGATGCGGCCCGGGCTCAGCAGGGCGGTGCGGGCGGCTGCCAGCTCCAGCGCCAGCGGCAGGCCGTCGAGCACCTGGCACACGCGCGCCACGTCGGCCATGCCCGAGGACACGCCACGGGCGCCGGCCGCCGCCGCCCGCTCGGCGAAGAGCTGCACGGACTCCGCGTCGGGGCGGTCGTCGTCGGGCAGGTCGAGCGGCGGAACCCGCCACACCAGCTCGCCGGGGACGCACAGAGGCTCACGGCAGGTGAGCAGGAACCGCGGTCCGGGGCAGCCGGCGACGAGCTCGGCGACCAGCGAGGCGCAACGCTCACGGCCGTGATCGCAGCCGTCCAGCACGACCAGCGCCCTGGCCTCACGCAGGCTGTCGAACAGCCGCCCGGCGCGCTCGTCCCGGACGCCGAGCGCCTCGGCCGGCTCGGTGACGGCCGGCCCGGGGTCGCGGACGCGGGCCGCCTCGACCAGCCACACCCCGTCGGGGAACCACGCCGCCGCCCGCGCCGCCACGCGGAGCGCCAGGCGGGTCTTGCCGATGCCGGCCGCCCCGATCAGCGTGATCACCCGTTCTTGCCTGAGGAGCGCGCTCAAGGCGGCCACGTCGAGCGCGCGTCCGACGAACCGGTCGGGCTCGGCGGGGAGGTTGTGGGGGGCATGCGCGATCATGTGGAGAGGGCGCACAGGTCCGCGACGCTCATGACGATCCGCACCCGCGACTCCTCCGCCGCCTCCAGCGCCCGCGGCAGGTCGGAGATCAGCACGCGGGCGCCGCTGTCCCTGATGCGTTCCCTGAGCGCGTCCGCGTCGAGGTCGGCGGACACCGGCCAGGCCACGCCGCCCGCGGCGATCACCGCGTCGGTCGCCACCAGCAGGTCGGGACCGACGGGCAGGCAGATGAGCACGGTGTCGCCCGACCGCACCCCACGGCGCCGCAACTGGACGATCGCGATGGCGGACCTCTCGTCCAGCTGCTCCTCGGTGAGCTTCAGGCCCGTGCCCGAGTCGACGATGACGATGCGCTCATCCATGCTGACCACCGTAGGGAGGGCGTCTCGTACGTACATGGGGCGGAATATGCAGATCCCTATGCAGAAGAGTCCGAAGGGTGTTCGGCTGCCCACACCGCGATCTGCGCGCGGGAGGTGTAGCCCAGTTTCTCCATGATGTTGGCGATGTGCCGCGCGACCGTGGCCGGGCTGATGACCAGTTCCTCCGCGATGGCCCGGTTGGACAACCCCCGCGTGAGCAGATGGGCGATCTCCTGCTCGCGGGCGGTGAGGAGCGAGCGCCTGACGGGCTCGGCGACCGCGGGCGGCCCTCCCGGCGCCGCCCGCTCGCCCTCCAGCACGTGACGGGCCGCGTCGTCGGGGCTCATCGCCCGGCCCCGCGACCACAGGGACGTGGTGCGGCCGTCGCCCAGCTTGGCGCGGGCCCTGGCGAGCAGCTCCTCCATCCTGGTCGTGGCGGAGTGTTGCCCGATCGACTCGCGGAGCGTGGCCGCCGCCGCGGCGGCCAGCACGGCGCCCTCCAGGTCGCCCTCGTGCTCGGCCAGCACCGAGAGCCCCACCAGGCAGCGGGCCACACCCTGGCGCTGCCCGGTCTCCCTGCTCAGCGCCAGGCTCGCGGCCAGCCGCTCCCTGGCGGTGCCGAACTCGTGCAGCATGGCCGCGACCCGGCCGCTCCTGGCCAGGCAGCGCGCCAGGTCGGCGTCGTTGGCCAGCTCGCGCAGCCACGGGACGGCCAGGTCGTACTGGCCCCTGGCCGTGACCAGGTCGCCGCGGGCCTCGGCCACGGCGCCGAGCTGGGTCGCGGTCCTCGCCATGATCCAGCGGTGGCCGTGCTCGCGGGCCCGGGCCAGCGCCTCCTCGCCGTGCCGCTGCGCCTCGCGCAACCGGCCGCGCATGAGCGCCACCGCCGACAGCCCGGCCAGGCCCGCCGCCTGGTTCCAGGTGTCGCCGGAGCGGATGGCGACGGCCAGGCCCTCCTCCGCGTGGTGCAGCGCCTCGTCCGCGCGGCCCATGCGCAGCAGCACCACGACGAGGAGACTGTGGGTGACGCAGCGCCCGAACACGTTGTCCGGCGACATGCCCGCCAGGCTCTCCCGCGCCACCTCCAGCGAACGGCCCAGCTCGTCCCGCGACTCCAGGCCGTAGGCGAGGAAGGACTTGACGTGCGCGATCTGCTCGCCGGTCACGCCGGACACGTCGAGCGCGAGCAGCCGCTCGATCCAGCCCACGATCTCCGCCGGATTGCCGCCGACCGGCAGCAGGCCCGTGCTGGTGGTGCAGAGCCGCAGGCCCAGCGGCACGTTGCCGGACTCGGCGGCCCAGTCGAGCGCCAACCGCTGGTCGTCGAGCAGGATCCTGCTCGCGGTCAGGGCGCGCAGGCGTTCCTGCCACGGCACGCCTGGCTCGACCATCTCCGTCGCGAAATGGCGCTCCTGCAGCTCGCAGAGCACCTTGAGGTGCCGCTCGCGCAGGACCTCGCGCTCGCCGGCCTGCTCCAGGCGCTCGACCGAGTAGCGCCTGATGGTCTCCAGCAGCCGGTAGCGGGTGCGGCTCTCGTCGCACGACACCAGCGACTTGTCGACCAGGCCGCCCAGCAGGTCGAGGATCTCCGCCCGCGAGATGGGCCGCTCGGCGCACACCTGCTCGGCCAGGTCGAGGTCGAAGCCGCCGGCGAACACCGACAGCCGCCGCAGCAACACCTGCTCCTTGGCCGAGAGCAGGTCGTAGCTCCAGTCGACGGCCGCCAGCAGCGTGCGCTGCCGCGCGGGGGCGGTGCGGCCGCCCGTGGTGAGCAGCGAGAAACGGTCGTCGATGCGGTCGGCGATCTGTCCGGGGCTGAGCAGGCTCGTACGCGCCGCCGCCAGCTCCAGCGCCAGCGGCAGCCCGTCGAGCGCCCGGCACAGGCGTACGACGTCGGGCAGGCTGCCGGGCCCCAGCCGGGTGCCGACGGCCTTGGCACGGTCCAAGAACAGCTGCACGGACTCCGCGTCGGCGCCCTCCGAATCCGGCAGGTCGAGCGGCGGAACCCGCCAGATCAGCTCGCTGGCGATGCGCAGCGGCTCCCTGCTGGTGACCAGGACGCTCAGCCGCGGGCAGGCGGCCACCAGCCCGGCCGTCACCTCGGCACAGGTGTCGACCAGATGCTCGCAGTTGTCGAGCAGCAGCAGGCAGCGCAGGTCACGCAGCCTGGCCGCCACGGTGTCGAACAGCGGCCGGTTGGGCTCCTCGCCCACGCGCAGCACGCGGGCCAGCTCCGGCACGACCAGCTCCGCCCGGCTGAGCCTGGCCAGCTCGATCAGCCAGACCCCGTCGGGATAGGCGGGCACCAGCCCCGCGGCCAACCTCAGGGCCAGCCGCGTCTTGCCGATGCCGCCGACCCCGCACAGGGTCACGACGCGCGTCTGGCCGAACAGCCCGCGCAGATCGTCGAGATCGCGTTCGCGACCCACGAACCGGTTGGGCTCTGCTGGAAGGTTGTGCCTGGGGGGCTCTGGCATGTGGTCACCCTGCGTCGCGGAAGGATCACACTCTCCCACAGTGTCGCACTTTTCCGAGCCCTGATTCCGTCAGGAAGAGACCTTCACAACCCGAGCGAGCTCACGACCGCCCTCTCGTCCACGACGCGCAGGATCGGATCGCCGAGCAGCCGTCTGGCCAGGTCGTAGGGGGCCACCACCATGGTTGCCCGGCGCTCCTTGGCCAGCACCCGGCAGCCGACCAGACTCGGCCCGTGCGCGACCACGACGTGGGCGCCGGACATCATCGCCAGGTCCATCACCCGCAGGCCCCTGAACGGCTCGCTCACCGCACTGATCACGACGTCGTCCTTGGCGACCACCAGGCGCGCCGCCAGCCTGCGCAGGTCGCCGGCCAGCTCGATGTGGTCGAACATGCGCAGGCCGTCGAGCGTGATCGCCGGCCCGGCCAGCGGGCCGAACTCGACGGAGCCGTTGGCCAGCAGCTCGCCGAAGGGCCTGGTGCCCGGCGCCGGCCGGAAGGAGAAGACCTGATCGGCCTTCACGGCGGCCGGGTCGTAGGAGCGCTGGGTGATCATCATGCGGGCCCGGCCCGCGGACCCGAGCACCGCGATCCCGCCGGCCCAGGCCACGCAGTGGACCGCCACGGGCAGCGACGCGCCGAGCGGAACGTCGACGATCACGTGGTCGCCCTGGCGCAGCCCCTGGCGGCGCAGGCCCGCCGCGGCCCGCGTGACACGCCGCACGAACGCGGAGTACGACAACACCTCGCCGGTCCTGACGTCGCTCACCGCCGGCTGGTCACCCTTCGTCGGCGCCGACGCCATAACCAGCTCTGTCCACGTCATGCCGACAATCTAGGGACCGCGCCCGCGATTGCCATGCGCACAATTGTGCAACCCGCTATGTAGGTGCGACCCCCGCGACCTGCGGCGGCTCGCCGAACGCGACCCACCGTAGGTGCGAACCCCGCGACCGCGGCAGTTCGCCGAACGTGACACACCGTAATCCGGGGGACTCGCCCGCATCTGTATGGACGCCCGCGCTTACGCTCGCCGTCACCCGATGTCGCTCTTGCCATCAGAAGGGATCAACTAGACTTATGAGGTCGCGACTTCGCGCGGCCGCCCCCACGACACACAGAGCGAGACGTCATCATGCCTTTGAACAGCCGCGACGACCTGCGGAACATCGCGATCATCGCGCACGTCGACCATGGCAAGACCACACTGGTCGACGCCATGCTGTGGCAGTCCGGGGCCTTCCGCGCCAACCAGGACGTCGACGACCGCGTGATGGACTCCAACGACCTGGAGCGCGAGAAGGGCATCACCATTCTCGCGAAGAACACCGCGGTCAAGCACGGCGGCATGACCATCAACATCATCGACACGCCCGGCCACGCCGACTTCGGCGGCGAGGTCGAGCGCGGCCTGTCCATGGTCGACGGCGTGGTGCTGCTGGTGGACGCCTCCGAGGGGCCGCTGCCGCAGACCCGCTTCGTGCTGCGCAAGGCGCTGTCGGCCAAGATGCCGGTCATTCTCTGCATCAACAAGGTCGACCGCCCCGACGCCCGCATCAAGGAGGTCGTCGACGAGGTCTACGAGCTGTTCATGGACCTCGACGCGACCGAGGAGCAGATCGACTTCCCGATCGTGTACGCCTCGGCGAAGGCCGGCCGGGCCTCGATGAACCGCCCGGAGGACGGCGGCATGCCCGACTCCGAGGACCTCGAGCCGCTGTTCGACATCATCAAGTCGACCATCCCCGCGCCGACGTACGACCCGAACGCGCCGCTGCAGGCCCACGTGACCAACCTCGACGCCTCCTCCTACCTCGGCCGCATCGCGCTGTGCCGGATCCACCAGGGCGTCATGCGCAAGGGCCAGCAGGTGGCCTGGTGCCGCATCGACGGCACGATCCAGCGCGTCAAGATCACCGAGCTGCTGATGACCGAGGCGCTGGAGCGCAAGCCGGCCGAGGAGGCGGGCCCCGGCGACATCATCGCCATCGCCGGCATCCCCGAGATCATGATCGGCGAGACGCTGGCCGACCCCGACGACCCGCGCCCGCTGCCGCTGATCACGGTGGACGAGCCGGCCATCTCGATGACCATCGGCACCAACACCTCGCCGCTGGTGGGCAAGACCAAGGGCGCCAAGGTCACCGCCCGCATGGTCAAAGACCGCCTCGAGAAGGAGCTGGTCGGCAACGTGTCGCTGCGCGTGCTGCCGACCGAGCGACCCGACGCCTGGGAGGTCCAGGGCCGCGGTGAGCTGGCGCTGGCCATCCTCGTCGAGCAGATGCGCCGCGAGGGCTACGAGCTGACCGTCGGCAAGCCGCAGGTGGTCACCAAGGAGATCGACGGCAAGGTTCACGAGCCGGTCGAGCGCCTGACGGTCGACTGCCCGGAGGAATACCTCGGCGCGGTCACGCAGCTGCTGGCGGTGCGCAAGGGCCGCATGGAGCACATGACCAACCACGGCACCGGCTGGATCCGGATGGAGTTCGTGGTGCCGGCGCGCGGCCTGATCGGCTTCCGCACCGAGTTCCTGACCGAGACGCGCGGCACCGGCCTGGTGCACCACGTGTTCGACTCGTACGAGCCGTGGTTCGGCGAGCTGCGCACCCGCGCGAGCGGCTCGCTGGTGGCCGACCGCTCCGGTCCGGTGACCGCGTTCGCCATGCTCAACCTGCAGGAGCGCGGCACCCTGTTCGTCTCCCCGGGCACCGAGGTCTACGAAGGCATGATCATCGGCGAGAACTCCCGGTCCGACGACATGGACGTCAACATCACCAAGGAGAAGAAGCTCACCAACATGCGCTCCTCCACCTCCGAGGAGACGGAGAAGGTGATCCCGCCGCGTGTGTTGTCGCTGGAGCAGGCGCTCGAATTCATCCGCGAGGACGAGTGCGTGGAGGTCACTCCGGACGCCGTACGCATCCGCAAGGTGGTGCTCGACGCCGCCACCCGCGGCCGTGCGGCCGCCCGCGCCAAGCGTGCGTGAACTTTTTCCTTTTTACTGAGCCAAGCGCCGTTCTTCGGTAAGTGCGGGCAGTAAGTGACCGCATCCGGCCACGTGCGATGCACCGGCGGCTCCCGTGTCATGCCGTAAAGAAAAGCTGTTATGGGAGCAGCTGTAATCACACCGTTACCGCACGAGATAGAACAATCGCGTATGCCGGAGAATCATCCAAATTGTGGGAAAGCTCCGGATGGCAATCGCGTTCGGGCTGGCGCTGGTGTCTTTGGGGGCGATCGTTTGGTGCACCGTTGCGGCCAGACCAGTAGCGGGTTCTGCGGCTCCTAGGCGCACCGCAGAGCCCAACCCGTGGGTGGCGGCCGCCGCCCGCGCCGACCCCGAGGTGGGCTGGGCCCGCAGGGCCACCACCGAGGTCCTGCTCACCAGGGCGGACGAGGACGACCTGAAGTCCGTGCCCGAGGGGCGGCTCGACCCCCGGCAGCGCCAGATCAAGGTGACCGTCGTCCATCGGCTCCAGATGGCCCGCCAGGACCCGCTCATCGAGGCGTTACGCCAGGGCAGCGGGTTCCCCGGCACGCTTCAGCAGGTCACGGACGCCGCGTTCGGCGCCGTCAAGGTGGACGGCCCCGGCCTCGCGCCCACGACCCGCATGGCGCCGGTCCTGACCTCCGACGCCGAGCGCACCACGGCCGCCTTCACGGTGACCCTGCTGCGGCAGCTGGAGGAGGAGGCGCTGCTCAAGCTCGACTTCAACGCCCCCAACGCCTTCCCGCTGATCGTCACCTCACGATCGATCGCCGTGCTGCCCGGCGAGTGGACCGTGCTGCGGCAGGAGGGCATCACGCCGCAGCGGGAGCAGGAGGAGCGGCTGGAGTTCACCGTGGGCGCCTATCCGGTGAACATGACGCTGGCACCGGACTCCTACGGGTTCCCGGACGTGGTCACGCCGGAGGACTTCTCGTGGGCCACCGCGCTCGGCGTGCTCACCGCGGCCGCGCTGGTCGTCTTCCTGCTGCGCTCGCTCGGCCAGGGGTGGTGGCAGCGGCTGCCCAACAGGGAGCTGGTCGTCGGGCTCGCGCTGGCCGCGCCCACGCTGCTGATCCCACTGTTCGCTAAGGACTGGTCGGCGGTCGCGTACGTGGTCCTCTTCGTCGCCGTGCCCGCGCTCGCGCTGCGGCACGCCGGACGGGTGCTGCCCACGAGCCCGCCGTGGAACACCCGCGACCTGCTGATCGTGACCGGGCTCGGCGTGGTGGTCGGCCTCGGCATGCTCATCTGGTCGTGGCTGCACGGACAGCTGTCCGGCCAGGCCCTGCTGGCCGGTGGCGCGGTGGCGGCGCTGGCGGCGGCCGGGGCGGCGATCGCCTTCAGCGTGGACCTCGGGGTCCGGCCGGTCATCGTCCGGCTGGCCGTGCTGTCGGCCGAGGCCGCGATCGGGCTCCTGGCGCTGGCACTGTGGCTGCGGGCGCTCCTGGACGGGGTCTACCCGCCCGACAGCACCCGACTGGTGCTGGCGCTCGGCTGGGCCATGATCCCGATCGCGGCCATCGCGGTGGCGACCAGGCGATGGAGCCGCGGCGCGGTCGTCGGTGCCGTGCTCGTCAGCCTGCTGGTGCAGGGGTGGCCGACCGAGTGGCTGGACGCCGGGTCGTGGAGCCTGGCGGTGCCGCGCCCGGTGCCCGCCATCGGCACCCTGCCGCTCGACCCGATCGTGCGGGGCGTGCTCGGCTTGATGCTGCTCGGGTTCGTGATGCTGGTGCTGCGGCTGCGGCGGCTCGGTGGGCAGCTGTCCGCGATCGACGATCCGGTGGCCGAGTCCACGATGATCGCCGTGCTGATGGTGCTCTACATCACGCCGAGCGGCAGCACGACGCTGGCCGACATCGACGTGCCGCTGCCGCTGCTGGCGATCACCTCGATCGTGGCCTGGGCGACCGCCCGCTGGCTGCTCAGCGGGCCGCAGACGGCGATCGTGGAGCCCGTCACGCAGGAGGAGCACCGGCAGCTGATCAGGGCGGCCATCCACAAGCGCCTGCTGCTGGTCGCCGAGCAGGAGCTGTATCGCGTCGGGCGGGGCAGGATCGGCGCCGGCGACATGTCGATGGCCGACTTCGACCAGCAACGCAGCGCCCTGGAGGCGGCGCTGCACCAGCACGGGCGGCATCCCGAGACCGCGTTCGCCACGGCCGCGGCCTGCACGCCGTGGCACAACGGCGTGCAGGCCTTCATCGTCAGCCTGCTGCTGAGCCTGCCGTTCACCGTCGTGTTCGGGCTGCCGGAGGGGGTGGACCTGACCACCCTGGTCTTCGACGGGCGCTACCTGATCACACTGCCCGCCTTCGGCTTCCTGTTCGGCTACTTCTACCCGCGCGTCCGCGGCACCCAGCCGATGACCAAGGCCCTGCACCTCACGGCCGCCGCCCTCCTGACCGAGCTGTCCGGTTACCTCTCGACGCTGGCGGAGCCGGACATCGGGGCTATGGACAAGGCGCAGGTGGTGGGCATCGTGGTGGGGCAGGTCATGGTGGTGTGCATCGGGCTCGGGCTCTTCTGGGAGTGGCGGATCATGCATCTCGCGGACGAGCCCTGGGCCCGGGTGCGCAATCTGCGCAGCGTGCGGAGCCTGGCGGCGCCGACCCTGGCCCTCGTCCTGGCCGCCGGGACGACGGTGGCCACGTCGGCGGCCGGTCAGACGGTCGACCGCATCCTCAAGGGCGACCAGGTGACGACCACCGCCCCGCGCTAGGGCCGGTACGGGTGCCCCTCCGCTCCTCCGTCACGACCGTACTTCGGCGGAGGTCCTTTTGGGGAAGAGAGGCGGAGGTCCCCTCGGAGAAGAGAGGCGGAGGTCCCCTCGGAGAAGAGAGGCGGAGGTCCCTTGGGGAAGAGGGGCGGGTGGCCGTGGAGCGGAGGGTGGAGCGGAGGGCCGTTCAGGTGGGGAGCCAGGCGCGTAGCTCGTCCAGGTGGGGCTCGATGTGCAGGCCCTGGTCGGCCAGCCATCGCGGGTTGCCGTACGTGCCCTTGTAGCGGTCTCCGCTGTCGCAGACCAGCGTGACGACGCTGCCCCGCTCCCCCGTCCGGCGCATCTCGTCGATGAGCTCCACGCAGGCCGCCATGTTCGTGCCCGTGGAGCCGCCCACGTCCAGGCCGGTGACCTCGCGAGTCCAGTGCATGGCGGCGATCGAGCGGGCGTCCGGCACGGCGATCATGCGGTCGATGACGGACGGCTGGAAGGAGGGCTCCACCCGCGGGCGGCCGATGCCCTCGATGCGCGAGCCCGGCGCGGTGACGGAGGCGTCGCCGGAGACCCAGCTCGGGTAGAAGGCCGAGCCCTCAGGATCGACGACGGCCAGCCGGGTGGCGTGGCGGCGGTAGCGGATGTAGCGGCCGATGGTCGACGACGTGCCGCCGGTGCCGGCCCCGACCACGATCCAGGAGGGCTCGGGGTACGGCTCCATCGACATCTGTGAATAGATCGATTCAGCGATGTTGTTGTTGCCGCGCCAGTCGGTGGCCCGCTCCGCGTAGGTGAACTGGTCCATGAAGTGGCCGCCGGTCTCGGCGGCCAGACGGTGAGATTCGTCATAGATCGTGCCGGGGTCCGCCACGAGGTGACATTTCCCACCGTAGAACTCGATGAGGTGGCACTTCTCCGGCGACGTGGAGGCGGGCATGACGGCGATGAACGGCAGCCCCAGCAACCGGGCGAAGTAGGCCTCGCTCACGGCCGTGGACCCGCTGGACGCCTCGACGATCGTGGTCGTGGGCCCGATCCAGCCGTTGGCCAGGCCGTACAGGAATAGGGAACGGGCAAGTCGATGTTTCAGTGAACCGGTTGGGTGCACCGATTCGTCTTTCAAGTAGAGGTTTACACCCCAGTCCGGGGGCAGCGGAAAGACGTGCAGGTGCGTGTCGCAGCTACGGTTGGCGTCGGCCTCGACGGTACGTATGGCCTCCGCCACCCAGCGACGTGTCCCCGTGTCGTGACGGTCCACGAAATCCATGTCCTTACGCTATCCCATGTGACTTTGGCCACTAGAACTACACATTTGGATGGGTAGTGTTATGATACTGAGACTTGTCCGGCCGTGGACGTGACCACGCACGCCGCGAGCAGATGGACGGAAACCCCTTCTGACCAAGGCGGAACCTCGCTAACGCGTCCCTTAACTGGGACTTGCCATGATGGAACCGTCGGCAGGCGGCCTGTGCCGAAACGGGGGATAGCGCAAGGGGGAATGAAATTTTGATCACCATGACCGATGAGCAGCGTCAGGACTGGTTCGAGCGCGATGTCGTGCCCGTGACGTCGCAGCTGTTCGCCTCCGCCATGCGCCTCACCCGTAACGCCGCCGACGCGGAGGATCTGGTGCAGGAGACAGTGGCGAAGGCGTACACGTCGTACCACCAGTTCAGAGAGGGCACCAACCTCAAGGCCTGGCTGCACCGGATCCTGACGAACAACTTCATCAACGACTACCGGAAGAAGCAGCGCTCGCCCAAGCTGTCCGCCGCCGAGGACATCGAGGACTGGCAGTTGCACGCCGCCGAGTCGCACAGCTCGACCGGCCTGCGGTCGGCCGAGACCGAGGCGCTCGACCGGCTCCCCGACAACGTCGTGATGAACGCCCTGCGTTCCCTCCCCGAGGACTTCCGCGTGGCCGTCTACCTGGCCGACGTCGAGGGCTTCGCGTACAAGGAGATCGCCGAGCGCATGGGCACGCCCATCGGCACGGTCATGTCCCGGTTGCACCGTGGCCGCCGGCAGCTCCGCGTCATGCTGGAGGAGTACGCCCGCGAGGAGGGCGCGCTCCGGGTCCCCACCCAGCGCGCCGCTTAGGACCCCATAGAGACGTGAAGGCGGACGCGCAACACGCCGCCTTCCGCGCGCAGCTCCACGAGGTCGCAGAGCTGACGACTGATCCAGAGCCCGTATCCCCGGGGGGATTCGGGCTCGGGTGGTATGTAGCCGGGTAAGGGGTCGTCCAGGGCGCCGCCGGGGTCGGCGACCTCGCAGATGAGCTCCCCGTCAGCGGACCACATCGTGATCGTGCCGTACCCCGCGCCGTGTTCGATGCTGTTCGCGGCGATCTCGGAGACGCTGATGACGAGCGACGTGATCAGGTTGCGGTCCATGCCCGCGGCCGTCGCGTAGTCGTCCACGCTCCGGCGCAGCCGCCGCAGCTCGCGGCCGGTGAACCGGATGGTCACGGCACCGGGGCCGGGCTCGGGGAGCGGTGCGCGGTCGCCGCCCAGCACCAGCTCGTGGGGCGGGACGAAACTGGTGCTCGCCGCCTCGCCCTCCGCCCCGAGCAGCAGGGGATGGTTCACCGCGTTGTACTCCAGCACCGCGGGCGGCACCCTGCGCAGGTCGTACAGGCATAACATGACGGCCGACGCGGGGCCGAGCGCGGCGTTGAGCACGGACTCGTAGCGGATGAGCTCCGTGATCTCGCGTCGGCTCCTGCCCTCCCAGATGGGCTCGCCGATCACGAGGGTGCGCCGCCCACGGGTGTATTCGTGGTACGCGGCGAGCGTGCGGTACGGGTGGCCGTACCAGGTGCTGGAGACGCGGCTGTCGATGCGCCCGGCGTCGTGGCCCAGCGCGTCGGCCAGCAGGTCGAGCTTGCGGGCGCAGGTGATCACCAGCACCCGCCTGCCCTCGTTGAGCGCGGCCCGCACGCGCGGCAGGACGAGCTCCAGAAACGACTCATCAGAGTCGTACGGCACGCCGACGTGCCTCAGACCCTCGCCATTGATACGTGCCCGGTCAGGGCGCACGGGCGAAACGTAACAAGCCCGGCAGAGCTACGCAACGGCTATCAAGGCCACCGCGCCGAGCGCGCATGCCACACCGGTCACCTGCACACCTCTGAGTCGCTCGCCGAGCACCTGCCTCGCCAGCAGCAGGGTGCTGGCGGGGTAGAGCGAGACCAGCACGGCCACCAGACTGAGCAGACCCTGGCGCTGTGCCAGCAGGTAGAGGACGTTGGCCGCCATGTCGAGCACGCCCGCGGCCACGATGATGTGCAGAGAGCCCGCCCGTGGCCGCAACGAGCGCCGGATCACCAGGGCCACGAGCGCCACCACGCTCACCGAGGACAGCCGGGCGCCCACGAGCGGCCACAGCCCCGCGTCCGCCGGCGCCATGGCCAGCAGGATGAAGAACCCGCCGAACCCGGCGCCCGCGGCCAGCGAGGTCAGCAGCGCGCCGACCGAGGCGCGCCCGCCCGTGGTCCCGTCCTTGCTGACGAGCAGCACCGACCCGAGCGCGAGCGCCACGCCCACCAGCGCCCAGAAGCGGGGCCGCTCGCCCGTCGCCAGCCCGAACACGACCGGCAGCGCCGCCGAGGTCACCGCCGTCGTGGGCGCCACCACGGACATGACGCCCGTGGCCAGCGCCCGGTAGAACAGGGCGAGCCCCGCGGCCCCCGACAGCCCGGCGGCCAGCCCCCAGAGCAGCGCCCGGTCGCTCAACGTGCCCGGCAGCAGCGGCAGCAGGCCGAGGATCAGGACCAGCCCGGCGATCTGCGAGAGCACGACGACCGACAGCACCTGGGTCCGTCTGGTGGCCAGGCCGCCGAAGAAGTCGGCCGTGCCGTAGACCACCGCACAGGCGGTCGCCAAGATCACCGCAGTCATTCGCCGCTCCTCCAGTTCACTGTGTTGCACTGCTAGTACAACACATTAGGTGCAACAGAGTGCAAATCAGTTTCACTAAACTGCACTCCCATGGAGGATCCCGAGCTCATCAACCAGGCCATCGCCAACAACGTCCGCTTCCAGCGCTCACACCGAGGGCTGACGCTGGACCAGCTGGCCGCCAGGTCGGGAGTGAGCCGGGGGATGCTCGTACAGGTGGAGCAGGGCCGGACTAACCCGAGCGTCTCCACCCTCACCCGGATCGCCTCGGCCCTGGGCGTCACCGTGGCCCGGCTGGTCGAGGTCGCCGACGTCCCCATGGTGCGCATCGTGGACAAGGCGGACGTGGTGACGTTCCACCAGGGCAACGTGCAGGCGAAGCTGCTGGTCGGCGCGGACACGCCGATGATCCTGGAGCTGTGGGACTGGCACATCGGGCCGGGCGAGCACCACGACGGCGACGCCCACCCGCCCGGCACCCGCGAGATGGTGACCGTGCTGGAGGGCGAGCTGACGCTCACCGTCTACGGCAAGAGCCACGTGATCGGCAAGGACGACGCGGTCCTCTTCACCGCCGACCGCCCCCACCGCTACGCCAATCTGGGCGACCAGGAGCTCAGGCTCATCATGGTGGTCGCCGAGCCCCGCGAGACGCACGACCACTGACCGTCGTTCTCAAACGCCATGCAAAGACCCGGTCACGATAGGTAACGTATCCGGTAAGTGAGACCGCCGTGACAGGAGGTGCGCGATGGCGCGTGCTGGAGCCATACCCCGGTGGTAGTTGACGATTACTCCATGTCTTGGACGGCAGATGCCGGTTGTTGGGTACATCCCTGGTGTCACGGCGAAAAGTCGGCAGGGGGTGGCGTGTGAGTGAGGCCCGAGCGGCGACGGAGAAGCTCCACGTAGAGCTTCATGGTCTGGGCGTCACCAGCGCGTACGAGGTGGGGGACGACGCGACCATCTCAGTGTGGATCGGCCTGGTCGTGCGGTATAGGGATGGTTTTTACCGCTGGCAGGAAGGGTCGGTGAAACGTCGGCATCTGGGTACGGATCCGGTCGGATGTGCCATACGCGTGGCGCGCCGCTACCAGGAACTGCAGGCCGATATCCCACTCTGGTGGGACGACCTGGCCAGGGAGTTGCGGGGGGAACCGGTCCAGGATTATCCGTAGGCCCCCGCGTGCGGCGTTTCGGGGGGAATCATGCGCGTATGGGCCCTGCCGCTGGCCCTGCTCGCCCTGGTGGCCTGCGTCACGTACTCCGTGGCAGTTCGCCGGTCCGGCAAGGAGCCGCCCATCACACCGCTGCGGCCGGTGGCCATCGATCCCGGCCCGCTGGCCAGGCGGCTGGCGTCGATGCAGGCCGGCTGGCCGCTCAGCCGCAGGTTCGACTGCGCGCGGATCAAGTGCGTGGCCCTGACCTTCGACGACGGGCCGGGTGAGCACACCGGCCGGCTGCTCGACCTGCTCGACAGCCGGGACGTCAGGGCCACCTTCTTCGTCATCGGGCAGATGGTGGCCGCGGACAAGGGCGGGCGTATCGTCCGGCGCATCGTCGAGGAAGGCCACGAGATCGGCAACCACTCCTGGAGCCATCCCCCGCTGGCGGAGATGCCGAACGACGTGGTGCGGCGCCAGCTCAAGCACACCGACGACCTCGTGCAGCGGCTCACCGGCGTCCGGATGCGGGTGATGCGACCACCGTACGGATCCACGGACGACGACGTGGCCGCGGAGACCCGCCGCGAGGGCCTGGCGCAGATCCTCTGGAACGTCGACACGCTCGACTGGCGCGACCGGGTCGCCTCGACCGTGGCCAAGCGGGCGGGCGAGGCCAAACCGGGGTCGATCATCCTGCTGCACGACATCCACCGCAGCACCGTGGACGCCGTCCCGGCGATGATCGACACGCTCGCCCGCAAGGGCTACACGTTCGTGACGGTGTCAGAGCTGTACGGCAAGACGCCGACGCCGGGGAAGATGTACCTTGGGCTGCGTTCAGCAGTCCAAGGCAGGTAGCGGGGTTTGCACCTACCTGTCGCGTTGATCGGCTTCCCGCGTTGTCGGTGGGCCGTGGCACTCTTGCGGCATGGGTTTCACCGGTTTCCCCGACGAGGCGTTCCTCTTCTACGAGGGCCTCGAGGCGGACAACTCGAAGACATATTTCACCCGGCACAAGCAGCTCTACGAGGAGGCCGTGCGGGCGCCCATGCTTGCGCTCACCGACGAGCTGGCCGCCGAGTTCGGGCCCGCGCAGCTCTTCCGGCCCTATCGTGACGTGCGTTTCTCCAAGGACAAGTCGCCTTACAAGACCCACCAGGGCGCCTTCGCCGACGTCATGCCCGGCATCGGGCTCTACGTCGAGGTCAGCGCGTCGGGGCTGTTCATGGCGGGCGGCTGCTACACCCAGGCGTCCGACCAGGTGGCCCGCTACCGCGCGGCAGTCGACGAGGACCTGACGGGCAAGCCGCTGTCGGCGATCACCGACGCGCTGACGGCGGCCGGTTACGAGGTGCTCGGCGAGCGGCTCAAGACCAAGCCGCGCGGTTTCGCCGACGACCATCCGCGCATCGACCTGCTCCGCCACAAGTCGCTCTACGCGGGCATCCGCTTCGAGCCCGAGCCCTGGGTGCACACGCCGGAGGTCCGCCCCCGGGTGGAGCGGGCCTGGCGCGCCTTCGACCCGCTGGTCGAGTGGCTCCGCACCCACGTCCGCGGCAGCGAGCTCCCCCGCCGGTGACCACCGGGCCGTGGTCACCGGGCGGTGGGGCGAGCGGTCAGGCGGTCCTGGCCGCGTCGACGCCGAAGAACTTGGCGACGTCGTCCAGGACCGAGTGCGCGCCCTGGATGCCCACGGCGGTCATCCACGTCAGGTCGGCGACCTCGTGCTTCTCGCCCTTGAGCTTGGCCCACAGCGGGTTGTCGACGAACTTGTTCTTCGACTCCTCGACCGAGGGGTCCTCATAGGTGGAGACGAAGATGTGGTCGGCGTCCAGGTCCGGGATCCGCTCCTGGCTCACGTCCACCGCGATCGTGTCCTCCACGGTGGGCTGGCCCTCGGGGCGCGGGAAGCCGACGTCCTTCATGACGATGCCGGAGTACGACTTCTCCACGTAGAGCCGGACGGTCGGCTCACCGGCGAAACGGACGATGGAGATCGTCGGCAGCTTGCCGTCCTTCTCCTTGATCGACGCGCCGATCTTGGCCGCCCGCTCCTCATACTCCTTGATCTTGGTTTCGGCGAGCTCCTCCTTGCCCAGGGCCTGGCCCATGAGCCGGATGTTCTCCTTCCAGATGGCGCCGGTGGTCTCGCTGAAGACGGTCGGCGCGATCTTGGAGAGCTTGTCGTACAGGGCCTCGTGCCGGACCTTCGCGGAGACGATCAGGTCGGGCTTGAGCGCGATGATCTTCTCCAGGCTGGGCTGCTCCAGCGTGCCGACCGGGGTGGCCTCCTTGCCGTACTGCTCGGCGACCGTGCCGAGGTAGCCCGGCAGCTTGTCGTCGAGCGACCGGTACGTCGTGTAGCCCACGACCGGCGTCTCAAGCGTGAGGACCGCGTCGACGAAGCTCTGGTCGAGAGCCACCACCCGCTTCGGCTGGGTCGGGATCTTCGTCTCGCCCATTGCGTGCTTCACGGTCCTGAAGGTCGCACCCGCCGTGGAACCCGCCGTGGAAGTCGTCGAGGTGGTCGCGGCCGGCTCGGAGGAGCCGCAGGCGGCGAGGCCCGCCACGAGGAGAGCGCCGACCAGCGCGCGCAACGGTCTCATGTGAAATCCCTTTCCCAGAAAAGTAAGGCAACCCTAAATTAGGTTAGCCCTGCCTAAGCTGGCATACTTCACCAGGATCGAGCAAATGCTGAGGAGGAACCGGGTGAGCGCAACCGCCGCCGCGCCGCGTCTCCATGGCCTCCGCCATCGCCGCTTCAGCGTTCTCCTCACGCTTTTCGCCGCCGTGGCCGTCGCCGTGGTGCTCAGCGTGACGATCGGCTCGAAGTCCGTGCCGATCGCCGACGCCTGGTCCGCGCTCACCGCGCCCACCGGCAGCGAGAACGACATCATCATCCGCTCCCTCCGCGTCCCGAGGACCGTCTTAGGAGTGCTCGCCGGCATCGCGCTCGGCGTGGCCGGCGCGCTCATGCAGGGCCACACCCGCAACCCGCTCGCCGACCCCGGACTGCTCGGCGTCACGCAGGGGGCGGCCTTCGCGATGGTGGCATCGATCATCCTGCTCGGCGCCTCCAGCCTGCTCGTCTACATCTGGTTCGGGCTGGCGGGCGCGCTCGTGGCGAGCGTGGCGGTGTTCGCGCTCGGCATGGTGGGCGGCAGGGGCGGTCCCACCCCGGTCACACTGGCGCTCGCGGGCACCGCGGTCAGCGCCTTCCTGTACGCGCTCACCTCGGCCATCGTCCTCTGGGACGAGCAGGCGATGGACGTCTTCCGCTTCTGGCAGGCGGGCTCGATCGCGGCCAGGGGCGCCGACGTGGTCTGGCAGGTGCTGCCGTTCATCCTGGTGGGCCTGGTCCTGGCGGCGACCAACGCACCAGGGCTGAACGCGCTCTCCCTCGGCGAGGACGTGGCCCGCGGCCTCGGCCAGAACATCACCATGACCCGCACCGTCGGTGTCGCCTCCGTCACCCTGCTGACCGGCGCCGCGGTGGCCGCCTGCGGCTCCCTGTCGTTCGTCGGCCTGATCGTGCCCCACTTGGCGCGCCCTCTGTCGGGCACCGACCACCGGTGGCTGCTCCCGTACTCGGGGCTGATCGGCGCGGCGCTGCTGCTGCTCGCCGACGTGATCGGCCGCGTGGTGGCGCCGCCGGGAGAACTGGAGGTGGGCGTGGTGCTCGCGCTGATCGGCGCGCCGTTCTTCGTGGCCATGGTCCGCCGCAGGAAGCCGGTGCGCCTGTGATGACTGTGTTCGGGCGATCTCATGCCATTTCTGAGACCGCTGTCCTCCCCCTGCGCGTCGGCGGCGCCCTGTCCTGGCGGATCCGCCTGCGCGGCGTCGCGGTCTCGGTGCTCGGCCTCGGGCTGCTCGCCCTGCTCATGGCCATGAACATGCGCATCGGCGAGATCGAGATGACGCTCGCCGAGGTCGTCGCCGGCACGTTCGACCAGGCGAGCGCCGCCCACTTCGTCATCATGGAGTTGCGTCTGCCGCGCGCCCTGACCGGCGCCCTCGTCGGCGCGGCGCTCGCGCTGTCCGGCGCGATCATCCAGTCCATCGCCCGCAACCCGCTGGCGAGCCCCGAGATCCTCGGTGTCACGACCGGCGCCTCCGTCACGGTCGTGGCGGGCGTGGTGTTCAGCGGCAGTGTGTACGGCGGCACCAGCGGCCTGCTGTCCACCCTCGGCATCCCCGCGCTCGCCCTGCTCGGCGGCCTGGTCGGCGCGACCGTCGTGTACGGACTGGCGTGGCGGCGCGGCCTGGACGGCTACCGCCTGGTGCTGGTCGGCATCGGGGTGGCCGCCGTCTTCACCAACGTCAAGTTCTGGCTCCTGACCGTCGGCGACGTCAACGACACCGGCCGCGCCATGGTCTGGATCACCGGCTCGCTCAACGGCCGCGGCTGGGAGCACGTGGTTCCCACCGCGCTGGCCCTGGCCGTGCTCGTGCCGGTGACCCTGCTCGGCACCCGCTCGCTCGACGCGCTGCGCTTCAGCGACGACACGGTCGTCTCGCTGGGCGTCCGGACGAACCTGGCCCGTGCCCTGCTGATCCTGGCCGCCGTGCTGCTGGCCGCCGTGGCCACCGCCTCCGCCGGGCCGATCGCGTTCGTGGCGCTCGCCTCGCCGCAGATCGCGCTCCGGCTGGTGCGCTCGGGCCGGCCGCCGCTGCTGTGCTCGGCGATCATCGGCGCGGTGCTCACCACGGGCGCCGATCTGATCGCCAGGACCGCGTTCTCCCCGCTCGAACTGCCTGTCGGCATCGTCACCGCCGTGCTCGGCGCTCCGTACTTGATCCATCTGATCTGGAGGGCCCAGAAGTGGGCGCAGAAGTGAGACTGCAGACCGCCGCCGTCCGGCTCGGATACGGCGACCGGATCGTCGTCGACGGGCTCGACCTGGGCATCGAGGCGGGCTCCGTGACCACCATCATCGGCCCGAACGGCTGCGGCAAGTCGACCCTGCTGCGTGCGCTCGGCCGGCTGCTCAAGCCCCAGGGCGGCGAGGTGCTGCTCGACGGCAAACGCATCGACAAGATCCCCACCCGTGAGGTGGCCAAGATCCTCGGCGTGCTGCCCCAGGCGCCCACCGCGCCCGAGGGGCTGACCGTGGCCGACCTGGTGGCCAGGGGCCGGCATCCGCACCAGACGTGGTACCGGCAGTGGTCCTCCGACGACGAGGACGCCGTCGCGACCGCGCTGGACATGACGGGCCTGGCCGACCTGGCCGAGCGGCCGCTGGACGAGCTGTCGGGCGGGCAGCGGCAGCGGGCGTGGATCTCCATGGCCCTGGCCCAGGGCACGGACCTGCTGCTGCTCGACGAGCCCACGACGTTCCTGGACCTGGCGCATCAGGTGGAGGTGCTGGAGCTCGTCCGGCACCTCCACCGGGAGGCGGGCCGCACGGTCGTCATGGTGCTGCACGACCTCAACCTGGCCGCCCGCTACGCCGACCGGCTGGTGGCCATGCGGGCCGGCAAGGTGATCGCGGCGGGCAGCCCGCACGAGGTGCTCACCGAGGAGTTGCTCGGGGACGTGTTCGAGCTGGACGCCAAGGTCATCGAGGACCCCGTGGCCGGCACGCCGCTGGTCGTCCCGATCCGCCCCCGCTCCCATCCCGCGGCCTAGGACCGTCCGGGCAGTTCCGGGGTCTCGTCGGTCCAGCCGGATTCCAGGACGGCGGTCCAGCTGCGCGGGCGGAGATCGCCGCATCCCTGTTTGCCCGCCGCATTCTGCACCGACAGCAGCCGCCCGGTGCCCTTGTCGAACAGGATCCGCGTCTCGGTGCCGTATCGGGTCTCGCACGTGCGGAACGCGACCCCGACGCCCTCGCGACCGAGCGGGTCACGTACCGCGCCGAGCGACCGGACCTGCGGCAGGTCGGCGAGCAGGGTGAACAACGCCGACCTGGCTCCCGCCGGAACAGGGAGTTCGAGCAGCAGCTCGGCGGCCTGCTGGAAGAGGATCTCGTCCCGTTTGGCGTCGCTCAGATCGGCGTTCTGCCATCCGATGAGCACCTCCTTCAGCGCCTCGGGGTCGCTGGGCAGACGTTCGAGTTCGGCGACGGTCACGGGCCTGCCGTTCACGTTGGGCCAGCTCGAACCCGGCTCGGCGAAATCGTTCAGCCGGCCCGCATAGGGTGTCGTGTCGGTCTGCTCACTCAGGGCGCGGTTGCCGCGAGCGCAGGTGAAGTGCGCTTGTCGCGAGTCGAACGAGCCCTCCTCGGGAGGCGGGGCGTCCGGCGCGGCCTCCACCCGGCTCCAGGAATGGACGACCCACCAGCTCGGGTCGGCGGGTGAGCGGGCCACCCAGGTCTCGTCCTTGCAGAAGCCGTGGGTCCTGCCCGCGGAGAACAATCCGCCCCAGTTCGCGCCGCGGGTGTGCCAGTACCTGCCGGTGCCCGTCGGCGTCCGCCCCGTCTGTTCCGCGGCGGCGAGCAGCAGGCTCCGGGCGGCGGGATCGGCGGATGGACCGCCGGTCCCCATCAGCGCCAGGGGGACGGCCACCGCGACGCCGGCGGCCGCGGCGATCCCCACCCGCCAGGCCAGGCCCAACCGGCGGCGCCGGGCACGGACTCCGTTCCGGGAGGAAGGGGCGGTGGTGGCGGCGGCGACGATCCGTGCGAGCCGGTCCGGGTCGTCGGCCGGTCGCAGCGACGCCGGGCGGGCCTCGGGAAGCACCTTCATCACGTCGATCTTCTTCACTGTGTCGCCTCCTTCACGAGTGCCACCGATGCGGCGGGCACGCCCGGATCAACCGCCCGCTCCAACCTCCGCCGGGCACGATGCAGCCGGACGAAGTACGTGGCCGTGGAGCACCCGACCACCTTCGCCGCCTGCGCGGGCCGCAACCCGTGCCAGGCGACCAGCGTGAGCAGCTCACGATCGCCGTCGGACAAGGTGGCGAGCGCGCGCAGGACGGCCGCCCGCTCCGTCACCGACTCGGCGACGTCGCCTTCCGCCACCGTCCAGGTCGACAGCTCGGCCTCCAGCGATTTCCGCCGCGCCTCGGCCCGGTAGGACTCCAGCAGGACGTTGCGCGCGACTCCGAGCAGCCACGGCAGCGCCTCGTCCGGCACGTCGTCGATGCGTCGCCACGCGACGCAGAAGGTCTCGCTCGCCACCTCTTCGGCGAGCTGCCGTCCCGCGCGGCCGACCGCGTAGGCGTACACGCTCGCGTAGCAGGCGCTGTAGAGGGCGGTGAACCGGTCCCGGGGATCAGGCTCGGTCAACACGCCCTCCTCTGTCTCATGTTCGTCATCACACAGGGAAGTGACCGAATCCCGCCCGTTCTTACACCACGCACCTCACAACGCTCACGCCGCGGTCGGCGCCCGCCCGACGCCCGGCTCAGGCTTCGGCCAGCGCCCGTTCCACGTCCTCGTCTCCCGGGGCCAGCTCCGCGGCCCTGAGCAGGTCGCGCCTGGCCTGCTCGGGCCGGCCCGCGGCCCGGTACACCACCGACCTGTTGAACAGCAGCTCGGCGCTCTCCTCCAGGTCGAGCGCGCGGGCCAGGTCGGCCAGCGCCGCGTCGTGGTCGCCGCGCTCGAAGGCCAGCTCGGCCCGGCCCGCCCAGGCCGCCACCAGGCCGGGGTCGATCGTGAGGGCCGCGTCGTAGGCGGCCCGAGCCTCCGGAAGGCGGCCGTCGGCCAGCTCCACCTGCGCGAGCACGCACAACAGGTGCGGGTCGCGCGGCGCCAGCGCCAGGCCCCGCTCGACGTCCTCCCTCGCCAGGCCGTAGTCCCCGGTCGAGGCATATATCCCGCTGCGGTTGACGTAGGCGGGGACGAACCCGGGATCCAGCTCCAGCGTGTGGTCCAGGTCGGCGCGGGCGCCCTCCAGGTCGCCCGCGGCGAATCTGAGCTCCGAGCGGTTGTAGTAGGCCTCAGGGAACGGCGGGCTCAGCCGCATGACGGCCTCGTAGTCGGCCAGGGCCTCCTCCGCCCTGCCGAGGGCGTGCAGGAGGTTGCCGCGGTCGAGGTAGTAGTCGGGGTAGCCGGGGTCGGTCTCGATGGCGCGGGTGTAGTCGGCCAGCGCCTCTTCCGCGTGGCCCGCCGCGGCCAGGAGCTGGGCGCGGTTGGCGTACAGCACGAGCCGGTGGATCGGGTGCTCGTCCGGCAGGTGCGTCTCGGCCAGGTCGATGGCCTGCCGCACGAGCTCCATGGCCGCGTCGGGGCGCCTCCTGCGTACCTCGACCAGGGCCTTGCCGTTGAGGTCGAAGCCGAGGTGGAAGGCGCGCTCGCGCGGGTCGGGCAGCAGCGAGGTGATCGTGATGGCCTCGTTGATCCAGGCCAGGGCCTCCTCGGGGTCGCGCCGGACCGGGTCGTGGTGGCGGACGAGGATCATGGCTGTGGAGTACGCGATGGTCGCCCGGTGTTTGGGGTCGGTGGTCGCGCGCCGGGCCCGGTCGTAGAGCGCGCGGGCCTCGTCCTCGCGTTCGATGGCCTCCAGGGCGGCGCCCACCCGCTGAAGGAGGATGGGGTCGTACTGCTCCCGCAGCCGCGCCAGGCCGGATTCGGCCATCGCGTGATGGAAGCCCTCGTCGCGGTAGCGGTCGAAGTCGGCGGGCAGCGGCCCCGTCCCGGGCGCGGACGGGCCCTCGGCGATCGTGAGCAGGCCGGGCTCGAGCCTGCGCCGCAGCACGGCGACGAGCTCGGCGTCGGTATGGTCGGCCTCGGCGAGGTTCGCCACGGTTACCGCGAGCGCCCCGGCGCGACGCAGATGATCGCGTACGAACTCGGCCAGGCCGTTGGCGACCCTGAGGCTCCGACGGGCGCCGGGCACGAGGATCCGCTGCCCCCGGGGAAGGTCGTCGGCCAGCGAGCGCCTGCGTGCCGGAACGACCCCGCGCAGGTGGGGCGCCGCCGCACGGATCTCGATGTCGTACGCGGCCACCAGCTCAGGCCAGCGCTCCAGCGCCACCGGGACGAGATGATCGAGAAGGGCGGCGGCGAAGGTGTACGGGCCGCCGATGCGGCGATCGGCGTCGAGGAGGATCGGGTCCACGTGTGTACTCCGCCCGGATGCCGGCGCCCCGGGTGGGGACGCCGGCCTGGACGGCATCAGGGGCTGTGCCTCGGCGCGGCCGCGGCAGTCGGCTTAACGGTCCCTGGCCGGTGGACGACGATCTTCTTCATGGGCGCCCTCTCACGATCATTGATGACCGGAACATGTCAGCACATACAAAAGTCGCCGATCAACACTTATCTGGTAAGGGCTATTCCACTGCTCATTACAGCGCGACCGTAACGCGTCACTCTCCGAGAATGGCGTCCACGAACACCTCGGGGTCGAACGGCGCCAGGTCGTCGGGCCCCTCGCCGAGCCCCACGAGCTTGACGGGAACCCCCAGCTCACGCTGCACCGAGATCACGATGCCGCCCTTGGCGGTGCCGTCGAGCTTGGTCAACGCGATGCCCGTGATGTTGACGACCTCGGCGAACACCTGGGCCTGGCGCATGCCGTTCTGGCCCGTGGTCGCGTCGAGGACGAGCAGCACCTCGTCCACCGTGGCCTTCTTCTCGATGACCCGCTTGACCTTGCCGAGCTCGTCCATCAGCCCGGTCTTGGTGTGCAGGCGGCCGGCGGTGTCGACGATCACGGCGTCGACCTTCTCCTCGATGCCCTTGGCGACGGCGTCGAAGGCCACCGAGGCCGGGTCGCCCCCCTCGGGGCCGCGCACGGTGTCGGCGCCGACCCGTTCGCCCCAGGTCTGCAGCTGGTCGGCCGCGGCCGCGCGGAAGGTGTCGGCCGCGCCGAGGACGACCTTCTTGCCGTCGCCGACGAGCGAGCGGGCGAGCTTGCCGGTGGTGGTGGTCTTGCCGGTGCCGTTGACGCCCACGACCAGGACCACCGCGGGCCGCTCGCCGTGCTTCTGCACGTGCAGGGTGCGGTCGAGGTCGGGGTTGACCTGGGTGAGCAGCTCCTCGCGCAGCAGGGCGCGCACCTCGTCGGGCGTGCGGGTGCCCAGCACCTTGACCTTGGTGCGCAGGTCGTCGACCATGACGCGGGTGGGGGCGACGCCGACGTCGGCGGTGATCAGGCTCTCCTCGATCTCGTCCCACACGTCGTCGTCGAGCCGGTCGCGGGAGAGCAGCTCCAGCAGCCCGCGCCCGAGCGCGCTCTGGGAGCGGGCCAGCCGCGAGCGCAGCCGCACCATCCGGCCCGCGGACGGCGGCGGCACCTCGATCTCGGGCTTGACGACCGCCGGCTCGGCCGGTTTGACGGGCGGCGGGAGCGTGGTGGTCGCGCCCTCCGCCTCCTCCGCCGCGGGCCGCCGCTCCTCGGGCTTCTCCGGAATGGGCGGCGCCTCTGGCGGCTTGACCGGCGGTGGGGCCTTGCGACCCGGTCTGAAGAGCAGGAAGAGACCGCCGGCCGCCAGCAGGGCGACGACGGCCACGATCACGATGACGGCGAGGTAACCTTCCACAACATGCCAGTTTTCCAGATCGTCCGGCATGGTCACGCACGACACCACACCGATCAGCCCAGCCGGCGTCTCCCACCGCACGGCCGCACCTGAGGAAACTCCGGCCCAGGCCCGCTCCCGCGCCCCCAGAGGACCCAGGCCCGCTGCCCCAAAGGACCCCAGCGCTCTCCCGCGCCTCCAAAGGACCCCAGCCCTTTTCCCTTTCCCTGAAGGACCCCAGCCCCGGGCGGCGGGAGGGTTACCGGCGTGGCGCTGCTGTCAGGCGGACTCGCGCTCCCGCAGCCGCTGGCTGACGACCTGCGTGACGCCGTCGCCACGCATCGACACACCGTAGAGCGCGTCGGCGATCTCCATCGTGCGCTTGTTGTGGGTGATGACGATCAGCTGCGAGCTCTGCCGCAGCTCCTCGAACAACGTCAGCAGCCGCTGCGTGTTCGTGTCGTCGAGCGCGGCCTCGACCTCGTCCATCACGTAGAACGGCGAGGGCCGCGCTTTGAAGATGGAGATCAGGAACGCGACCGCCGTGAGCGACCGCTCACCGCCCGACAGCAGCGACAGCCGCTTGACCTTCTTGCCCGGCGGCCTGGCCTCGACCTCGATGCCGGTGGTGAGCATGTCGTTGGGGTCGGTCAGCACCAGGCGGCCCTCGCCTCCGGGGAACACCCTGGTGAAGATCTGCTCGAACTCGCGGGCCACGTCCTCGTACGCGGAGGCGAACATCTGCTCGACGCGGTCGTCGACCTCCTTGACCACGGTCAGCAGATCGCGCCTGGTCTTCTTGAGGTCTTCCAGCTGCGAGGTCAGGAACGAGTGCCGCTCCTCCAGCGCCGCGAACTCCTCCAGCGCCAGCGGGTTGACCTTGCCGAGCTGGTTCATCTGCCGCTCGGCGGCCCTGGCCCGCTTCTCCTGCTCCTCGCGCACGTACGGAACGGGCGGGTCGCCCGGGACCGGGACCTCGGGACCGTACTCGGAGATCAGCGCCTCGACCTCGACGCCGAACTCCTCCATCGCCCGCTCCTCCAGCTGCTCCAGCCGCAGGCGCTGCTCGGTGCGGGCGACCTCGCTGCCGTGCACGCGGTTGACGAGCTTGTCGAGCTCCTGACCGAGCTCGCGGACGCGCAGGCGCACCTGCTTGAGCTCGGCGTCGACGGCCACTCTGGCGAGGTCGGCCTCGTCGCGCTCCCTGGCGGCCAGCTGGACGGACTCCGACAGGGCCCTGAGGACCTGCTTGGCGCCCTTGCTGACGGTCTCGGCCACGGCGG
This sequence comes from Nonomuraea sp. SYSU D8015, assembly GCF_008065375.1. Taxonomy (GTDB): domain Bacteria; phylum Actinomycetota; class Actinomycetes; order Streptosporangiales; family Streptosporangiaceae; genus Nonomuraea. The sequence continues at coordinate 271,511 of NZ_VJYI01000006.1, read as the reverse complement.
CCTGCCGCCGGCGCCTGGCGCGCTGGGCGGCCGCCTGGGCGCGCTCCTCGCGCTCGCGGGCGGCGGCGCGCATGAGGGCGTCGGCGCGGCCCTCGATGCCCTTGACGCGTTCCTCGGCGGTGCGTACCTGGAGCCGGGTGTCCATCTCGCGCTGCCTGGCGGCCTCGCAGGCGCTCGCCAACTCGTCGCGCAGGTCGGTGGTGGGCTCGGACTCGAGCTCCTGGGCGTATTCGGCCTCGGCCAGGCGGATCTCCAGCTCGGCCAGCTCCTCCAGGCCCTCGGCGCGGGCCTCCTCCGCCTTCGTAACGCTGCCGGCCAGGCGTGCGGCCTCGGCGTGTGCGGCGCCCGCGGCGGCCTCGAGCTGGGCCAGGCGTTTCGCGGCCGCGGCGGTGCGCTGGTCGGCCTCCCGCTGGCGTGCCCTGACCTGGTCGAGAGTGCCCTGGGCGGCGCTCACGCCGGCCTGGGCGGTGGTGACGGCGGTCTGCGCCTCGCCTGCCTGGGCCTGGGCGGCCTCCAGGGCGGCCTGGGCCCGCTGCTCCTGGGCGATCGCCTCGTCCATGGCCGCGGCCGTCTCCTCGGCCCTGGCCTCGGCCTCCTCCAGGTCTCTGACGGCCTCGTCGAGGGCCGCCCTGACCTGGAGCACGGAGGTGCCGCTCTCGGCCCCGCCGCTGGCCAGATGGGCGCCCACCACGTCGCCCGCCCTGGTGACGGCCTTGACGGTGGGGTGGCTCTCGATCAGCTCGCGGGCGCTCCCCAGGTCGGGCACCACGACGACGTCGCTGAGCACGTGGTCGAGGGCCGGACGCAGGTGGTCGGGCACGGTCACCAGGTCGGCGGCCCACTCGCCGCCTCCAGGGGCCGCCGTACGCGCGCGCCGGACTGCGCCGTACCCCTCGCGCTCGGAGGGCGCTGCGGCACTCGCAGAGCTCGCGAGGAAGTCGGCCCCATGGTCGCCGCCGTTCTGGGCCACCAAGAGGGTCGCCTGGCCCGCGTCTCCCGTGCGCAGCAGCTCCAGGGCTTCGACGGCCGTGTCGAGGGTCTTGACGGCGATGGCCTCGGCGACCGGTCCGAGCACGGCGGCCACTGCCCGCTCGGCCCCGGGCGTGACCTGCATCGAGGCGGCCAGCGGGCCCAGCACTCCGGCCAGGTCGGCCTCCAGCAGCGCGGCGCCGCCGTCGCCCTTGGCCAGGCCCAGCTCCAGGGCGTCCCGGCGGGCGGCCAGCGCGGCCACCGAACGCTGCGCCTCCTGGTCGGCGGCCCGCGCGGTCGCGACCGCCGACCTGGCGGCCTGGAGGGCGGCCCGCGGCGCGTCCAGCGCGGACCTGGCCTCCTCCGCCGCCACCCTGGCCTCGTCGGCGACGGCCTTGGCCTCCTCGACCAGGGCCTGCGCCGTGGCCAGCTCCTCGGCGAGCGCGGGATCGACCGCGGGCTCCTCCAGCCGCTGGGCCTCGAGGTCTTCCCTGGCCTGCCGCTCGCGCTCGGCGGCGTCGGCCACGGCCTGCTGGAGCCGCCCGATCTCCTCCTCGGCGGCGCGGGCCCGGCTGCGTACGGAATCGACCTGGCCGCGCAGTTTGGCCAGCCCCTCGCGGCGGTCGGCGGCGGCCCGGGCGGCCAGCGCAAGCCGCTGCTCCTCGGCGCTCAGCTCGCCCTCGGCGGCCGCCCGCCGCTGGACGGCCTCCTCCAGCAGCTCCTGGGCCTGCTCCAGCTCGGCCTTGAGAATGAGCTCCCGCTCGCGCACCTCGGCCGCCTCGCGTTCGAGGTCTTCGGGGTCGCGGCCGCGGCGCTCGATGGCGGCGGCGTCGAGCGCGTGGCGGTGGCGCTCGGCGGCGAGCTGCTCCAGGCCGGTGATGCGCTCGCGCAGCGAGGAGAGCCGGAAATAGGTCTCCTGAGCGGCCGCCAGCCGGGGCTGGGCCTCGGCCTCGGCGGTCTCCAGCGCCATCTCGCGCTGCTGGGCCTCGGCCAGCTCGGCCTCGACCTGGTTGCGCCTGGCCGTGATCGCGGCCTCGTCGGCGGCCTCGCGCTCCAGGGTCGCCCGGAGGATGCACACGTCGTCGGCCAGCAGCCGCAGCCTGGCGTCACGCAGGTCGGCCTGGATGACGGCGGCCTTGCGGGCGATCTCGGCCTGCCGGCCCAGCGGCTTGAGCTGGCGGCGCAGCTCGGTGGCGAGGTCTTGAACCCGGGTCAGGTTGGCCTGCATGGCGTCCAGCTTGCGCAGCGCCTTCTCCTTGCGCTTGCGGTGTTTGAGGACGCCGGCGGCCTCTTCGATGAACGCCCGCCGGTCCTCCGGCCCCGCGTGCAGGACGGCGTCGAGCTGGCCCTGCCCGACGATCACGTGCATCTCGCGGCCGATGCCCGAGTCGGACAACAGCTCCTGGATGTCGAGCAGGCGGCAGGTGTCGCCGTTGATCGCGTATTCGCTCTGCCCCGACCTGAACATCAGCCGGCTGATCGTGACCTCGGTGTAGTCGATCGGCAGGGCGCCGTCGGAGTTGTCGATGGTCAGCGTCACCTCGGCGCGCCCGAGTGGCGGCCTGGAGGAGGTGCCGGCGAAGATGACGTCCTCCATCTTGCCGCCGCGCAGCGACTTGGCGCTGTGCTCGCCCATGACCCAGGCCAGGGCGTCGACGACGTTGGACTTGCCGGAGCCGTTGGGGCCGACCACGCAGGTGATGCCGGGCTCGAACCGGAGGGCGGTGGCGGAGGCGAAGGACTTGAAGCCGCGCAGGGTGAGGGTCTTCAAATACAAGCGCGACCCCCTTCTCCCTGACCGGACATGCGGGAAAGCCTACTGGTCCTCACTGCCCGACGTGGGCATGTACAGTCCGGGACGGCCTTGACCAGGGCTTTCCGTATCAGGGCAAATAACGAGGGACGCCTCTCCGAGACGTCCCTGGGTCTTGCGCTCCGATCACTCTCAGGTGAGTGCCGGCTCGCGCTCTTGCATGCGGCTGAGCGCCTCGTCGCGGGTTTGCGCCGCAAGAGCGTCATTCGTGGCCTGAAGTCGGATGAGTTCTGCCTCCAGGTCACGGATACGCTGCTGCAAGCGGCGCATTTCCGAGACCATCCGAGGGTCAGGACCGCCGACGTGGCCGAGTAGAGCCTTCGCCATGGTAAAGGGTCCTCCACGCTGAGTGACCAGACTGGTTCGCGCACTTCTATTCCGCGGGAGGGGTGCGCGTGGTACCTAACAAGAGTCGCACCGGCAGTGTGGGCGGTCAAGTCGAACAAGCCGCTGCGCCCTTACTGATGGGCACTCCCGACATACAACTATACCCTATTTGGGCGGTTTAACGGAAGGCGCTACCGCTCCACAAAACCGCCCAAACTACCTCGGGGTTCGCTCCACCGTTCCACTACTCCATCGACCCTGCCCGGCGTGTCGCAACCTCTCAGCAGCTCGAGCAGCTTGACGCAGTGCTCGCGGGGCCCCTCGGCGACCACCTCCACCCTGCCGTCTTCGGTGTTGCGCGCCCACCCGGTCAGGCCCAGCTCCAAGGCCCGCGCCCGGGTCCACCAGCGGAACCCCACACCTTGGACCCTCCCCCGTACCCAGGCCGTCAACCTGGCGTTTTCCATATTTTCTTGCATATTTCCTCCCCAAAAGGTCTTACGCGACAAGCGCCTCCACCCCCAGCGCGTGCCCCGCCGCCGCCTCGTCGAACGCCCTGACCACCGCCGTCTCCGCCGCCCGCACCCAGGCCAGGCCCAAGATCGACGGAGGCAGTCCCGTGACGGGAACGAAGCGTATGTCGGGGCGCTGGTGGTGGTCCGCCGTGGGGGCGCAGAACAGCATCCCGCCCCTGCCGAGCGCCACCTGGGTCAGACCCTCCTGAGTGGTCGCGACAGTTCCGGCCCGGGGAATCGGACGACCGGAAGGGGTTACGGATGGCGCAACCCGTTCGCGCCACCAGCGCGGGGCGGGGCCCTCCACCCCGATCAGGGGCACCGAGGCCAACTCCTCCACGCCGATGCTCGCGCGCGCGGCCAGCGGGTGGCGGGCGGAGAGGCCGAGCCGGTAGGGGACCCGGTTCAGCGCCGCGCCCGTGACGAGGTCGGGCTCGTCCACCGGCAGCAGGGTGAACGCCAGGTCCACCTGTCCGGTGCGGAGCTTGCCGTACGGGTCGGAGAGCGGGATCTCCACCAGTTCCACCTCGCCGCCCGGGTGGCGGCGCTCGAAGGCCCGTACGCTGCCCGTGACGGCGTCTGTGGGCGTGGCCAGGAAGCCGACCCTCAGCACCCCCGTCACCTCGCGAGCGGCCGCCTTGGCGCGGCTCACGGCGTTCGCCAGACCCTCGTAGGAGGGCCTCAGGTCCGCCAGGAAGCGTTCACCGAGGGGTGTCAGGCGCACCCGGCGGCTGGTGCGGTCGAAGAGCCTGCCGCCGATCCTGGTCTCCAGGGAGCGCATGAGCTGACTCACCCGGCCCGGCGACAGGTAGAGGCGCTCGGCCGTACGCGCGAAGTGCAATTCCTCACACAACACCACGAAGCACTCAAGCTCCCTGAAGTCCATTTCCCACCTCCGGGCGATCGCTTAGCCTCACTAAACCAAGCCTTCGATCTTCGTCATTGTTCCCGCCGGCGGGCCGGCAGAAGGCTGAGGGCATGACAACCCTCGTTTCCACGCCCGTACGGGCGCGCTGGCTCGCCGTGTCCTCGCTCGCCGTGGGCACCTTCACGCTCGTGACCAGCGAGATGCTCCCTGTCGGCCTGTTGACCTCGATCGCCTCTGACCTCGGCGTGTCCGCGGGCACGGCGGGGCTGACGATGTCGGCGCCCGGTCTGGTCGCCGCGGTCTCCGCCCCCGTGCTGGCGCTGGCCGCCCGCCGGCTCGACCGCCGGACCGTGCTGCTGGGCCTGATGGCGCTGCTGGCCGCGGCCAACCTGGTGGCCGCACTGGCGCCCGGCTACCCGGTCATGCTGGCGGCGCGGGTGCTGACGGGGGTGAGCATCGGCGGATTCTGGGCCTTCGCGGCCGGGCTGGGCGTGCGGCTGGTGCCGGAGCGGCAGGTCGGGCGGGCCACGTCGATCATCTTGGCCGGGGTGTCGGTGGCGTCGGTGCTGGGGGTGCCGGCGGCGACGCTGGTCTCGTCGTTCGCCGGGTGGCGTACGGCGTTCGCCGCTCTGGGCGTGGTGGCCCTGGCCCTGCTCGCTTTGCTGGCCGCGACGCTGCCCCCGCTCCCCGGCGAGGGTCCCGTCCGAGGGGGAGGCGTCCCCGGCCCGCTCAAGGTCGTCCTGGTGCTGACCGTCCTGATCGTGTCCGGCCACTTCGCGGCCTACACCTACGTCCGGCCGTTCCTGGAGCAGGTCTCGCACGCCGGTCCGGGGCTCGTGAGCGCGGCTCTCCTGCTGTACGGGGCCGCGGGCGTGCTCGGCAACTTCGCCGCCGGCGCCCGGGCGGCCAGAGATCCCCGGCCGGTCCTGATCGCCCTGGCCGCCCTCATGGCCCTGGCCACGGCGGCGCTGCCGTTCGTCGGCCTGCCGCTTGCCCTGCTCGTGGTGTGGGGGCTGGGTTACGGCGGCGTTGGGGTGACCCTGCAGCTGTGGATCATGCGGTCGGGCGGCGGCGAGCTGGGCACGGCCCTGTTCGTCGGGGCGTTCAACGTCTCCATCGCGCTCGGCTCGCTGGCCGGCGGCCGGCTCGTGGACGGCGTGTCGATCTCGGCGGTGATGTGGCTGGGGTCGGCGCTCAGCGTGCTGGCGGCAGTCGTCACCGGGGCCGCCGCTGGCATCGCGGGCAGGAGTAGGACGAGCGGTTCATGAACGCCTCCCGCCTGATCGGGGTGCCGCAGCGGGAGCACGGCAGGTCGCGGCGGCCGTACACCTCCAGCGAGCGGTCGAAGTAGCCGCTCTCGCCGTTGACGTTGACGTACAGGCTGTCGAACGACGTGCCGCCCTGCTCGAGCGCGGCACCCATGACCGTGCGGACGGCGGCCACGAGCTCGGCGATCTTGGGGCGGGTGAGCGTGTGCGTGGGGCGGGCCCAATGGAGCCTGGCGATCCACAGCGCCTCGTCGGCATAGATGTTGCCGACGCCGCTGATCAGCGACTGGTCGAGCAGCGCCCGCTTGATCTCGGTGCGTCTGGCTCTGAGCCTGCGGGCGAAGCCGTCCTCGTCGAACGCCGCCTCGAACGGGTCGGGGGCGATGTGCGAGATCGGCTCCGGCGTCCCGTCCGCCAGGGCGGTGAGCATGACGTGGCCGAACGTGCGCTGGTCGACGAAGCGAAGGTCGGGGCCGCCGTCCTCGAAGCGCAGGCGGACCCGCAGGTGCTTCTCCGGCGGCGTGTCCTGCGCCACGACGAGCAGCTGGCCGCTCATCCCCAGGTGGGCCATGAGCGCCTCCTCGGCGCCCGACAGCGGCAGCCACAGGTATTTGCCGCGACGCTCCGCGGAGAGCACCGCGCGGCCCTTGAGCCGCGCGGCGAACTCGTCGGCCCCCGGCACGTGACGCCTGATGGCGCGGGGGTGGAGCACCTCCGCCTCGGCGATCTCCCGGCCGACGACCCACTCGGCGAGGCCGCGCCTGACGACCTCCACCTCCGGCAACTCCGGCAACCCGGACCTCCTGCGCTTCGGGGGCGCTCAGCCCGCGGGCTGGCTCTCGCGCTGGCTCTCCCGCTGCTCGCGGCGGGCCCTGATGCGGGTCCACGCCGCCTCGGCCGCCTGCTGCTCGGCCTCCTTCTTGCTTCGGCCGGTGCCCGAGCCGTAGGACTCGCCGCCGACCCGCACCATGGCCGTGAACGACTTGGCGTGGTCGGGGCCGCTCTCCTCGACGTGGTATTCGGGCACGCCGAGCGCCTCGGAGGCGGTCAGCTCCTGCAGCGAGGTCTTCCAGTCGAGCCCCGCGCCGAGCGAGGCCGAGCGGACGATCAGCGGGTCGAACAGCAGGTGCACCACCCGGAACGCCTCGTCGAGACCCTTGTCGACGTAGATCGCGCCGATCAGGGCCTCCAGCGTGTCGGCCAGGATGGACGACTTGTCACGCCCGCCCGTGCCCTCCTCGCCCCGGCCGAGCCGCAGGAACCGGCCCAGGCCGAGCCCCCGGGCCACGTCGGCCAGCGCCCGCATGTTGACCACCGCGGCCCGCAGCTTGGCCAGCTGGCCCTCGGGGAGGTCGGGGTGGTTGCGGTAGAGGGTGTCGGTGACGACCAGGCCCAGCACCGAGTCGCCCAGGAACTCCAGGCGCTCGTTGGTGGGCAGGCCGCCGTTCTCGTACGCGTAGGAGCGGTGCGTCAGCGCGCGCTCCAGGATGTCGGGGTCGAGACCGACGGAAAGGACCTGCTCCAGCTCGTCTCTGGCGACCTCCACGGCCACCGGCTTAGGACCTGCGCCCACGTGCTTCCTCCTCGGACATCTTCACATGGCGCGACGACTGCGGAAGATGCCCGAAAACGTGGTGGGCGTCGGGGTAACGCGTAGCCCCGGCGTCCACCACGGCCGCGGGCGAACCGCCGCCGCACGCATCTGAGACGGTAACGCCGACCGAGGCACAATTGCACTCGGTCGGCATCACGTCAACTGCTGACGGGAAACCCGCGCCGCGGACTGCCGCCCCGATGTCTTCCATGCGGCGGTCCAACGTCGGGTTCCTTGTCAGAGGATCAGGCGGACGGCTCGACGACCTGACGACGGTTGTAGGTGCCGCAGGTGGGGCACGCGATGTGCGGCTGCTTGGGCGAACGGCACTGCGGGCAGCTCACCAGGGCGACGGCAGTCGTCTTCCACTGGGAGCGACGGGCGCGGGTGTTGCTCCGCGACATCTTTCGCTTCGGGACGGCCACGTCACTTCTCCTGATCGTTATCTTTGTCGGCAATCAGACCTTGCAACGACGCCCAGCGGGCGTCGATCTTCTCGTGCCGGTGATCCGCGCCGGCCTCGGCCAGCTTGATCCCGCACTCCGCGCAGAGCCCTTCGCAGTCCTCGCGGCACACCGGGCTCAACGGCAGTGCGAGCACCACCGCGTCGCGGAAGGTCGGCTCGAGGTCGAGCAGCTCACCGTCGAGCAGCGAGTCGTCCTCCGAGGCGTCCTCGTCGGAGTAGAAGAACAGCTCCTGCAGGTCGACCTCGATGTCCGAGGAGACCGGGTCCAGGCACCGCGCGCACTCCCCCGCGAGCGGGGCCTGCGCCGTGCCAGAGACGAGCACGCCTTCCATCACTGCTTCGAACCGGAGATCCAGCTCGACTTCGGCGTCCTTGGGGACGCCGATCATGTCGACGCCGAGATCCGCCGGTGCCGGGAGGGTCAGGGTCATCTGCCGCATCGTCCCCGGCCGCTTTCCCAGGTCATGGGTTGAGATCACCCACGGGGAGCGGGGGTCGAGGTGCTGAGTCATCCTGCTCTCGCTAGGCATGGCGAAGAGGATCGCCGTCGTACAAGGCCGAAATGAAAGGATAGCAGGCCCTGCGGGGAGCGAGCTCCCCGCATACCCCCCAGAGGCATCGGGCTTCGCGCGTTCTTTCGCTGCGCGGAAGCTAGCTTCCGCGCAGCCGCTCGATGAGCAGCTTGTGGACGAGGTCCGGCACGAGGCCCGACACGTCCCCACCATACCGGGCGATCTCCTTCACCCGGCTGGAGGACAGGAAAGAGTATTCGGGATTCGTCGGCATGAACAGCGTCTCGACGCCCGACAGACGGTAGTTGAGCTGGGCCATCTGCAACTCGTAGTCGAAGTCGCTGACCACCCTGATGCCCTTGACGATGGCGGGGATGTCGTTCTGCTTGCAGAAGTCCACCAGCAGGCCGTGGAACTTCCGTACCTTGACGTTGTCGAAGTCCTTGGTCACGGTCTGCAGGATCTCGATGCGTTCATCGACCGTGAACAGGCTGCTTTTCTCGACGTTGATGAGCACTGCCACGGTCACCTCGTCATACAGGCGGGCCGAGCGGCCGATGATGTCGAGGTGGCCATTGGTGATGGGGTCGAACGACCCCGGGCAGACTACGCGGCGCAAGACGCCTCCCAGGTCTACGGGTTCCCGGCGGCGCGACCGTACCAAACGGATGCTTCGCCATAACGACGGACCCTCTCCTCAACGTACCCCTCAGGCCACATCAGGGCTTTTCCCCGACTTTCCCGCTCGAAAGCCACCAACCCCTCAGCGACCAGCCAGCCGTTGTCGCGCAGCGCCTCCAGGACGGTCGTGACCTCGTCATCCGGCACGGCGTAGGGCGGGTCGGCGAAGACGATGTCGTACGGGGCGTCCGGCGACTTGGCCAGGACCCGCGCCACCTTGTCGGCCACCACGCGGGCGCCCTCCAGGCCCAGGGAGCGGACGTTTTCCTTGATCGTCCTCACGGCCTTCGGGTCGGACTCGACCATCACCGCCTCGGCGGCGCCGCGCGACAGGGCCTCCAGGCCGATCGCCCCGGACCCGGCGTACAGGTCGAGGAGGCGGACGTCGTGGAGTCCGTACAGTGAATCGAGCGTCAAGAAGATCCCTTCTCGGGCTCGATCGCTGGTCGGTCTCGTGCCGCGTCCCGGCGGCACGGCCAACCGCCGCCCACCCGCGCTCCCCGCGATGATCCGAGTCATGTGCCCCATTCTTTCGCATGTTCACGCAGGTCAAGAGTGGACAAGTGTCTGCCTCGACTGCGCAAGGGTGATTCACATCGGTGCGGTGGGCCCGCATGATGATTCATGCGGCCTTCGAGGTGACCCACACGAAGGCCGACCGGCGTGATCGTGAGCCCTTCCGCACGCCGGTTCCCTCGGCACCTGACCCGAGGGTGGGCCCAGCCGGGGACGGCATTCGGGGGGAGGCCGTCCCCGCGGCTGGGTCCTTTTTCCTTTTCGGTCACGCGTTGCCGTGGTCCGCCACCGCAGCCCTCTCGCCGCACCGGCGCCTCACCGCTCCCGCCACCTCGCCGCACCGGCGCCGGGCCGGTCCCCGCCAAGCGAAGCGCCCCACGGCACCTCGCCCCATCAGACCGTCCGCGAGAGCCACGCCCCGTCGCCGGCCGAGCGCCGCACACGTCGCGCCGCACACCGCCGCACACCGCCTCGCCGCCTGGGCGCGCGGGGCAGGGGGTCAGGCCTTCTCCAAGTACTCGGCTCGTTCGTCGGCCAGCAGGCGGTCGATTTCGGCTCTCAGGCCCTCGTGAGCCGTCAGGGACGGGTCTTCCGAGAGAAGCGCGGCCGCTTCCTCTCTGGCCGTGGCGATGACGTCCTCGTCGCGCAGGAGTTGCAGCAGCTTCAGCGACGATCGTTTGCCGGACTGCGCCGCCCCGAGCACGTCGCCCTCCCGCCGCTGCTCCAGATCGACCCGCGACAGCTCGAAGCCGTCCAGGGTGGCGGCCACCGCGTCCAGGCGGGCGCGGGCCGGGGTGCCCTCGGGGAAGTCGGAGACCAGGAGGCACAGGCCGGGGAGGCCGCCGCGGCCCACGCGGCCGCGCAGCTGGTGGAGCTGGGAGACGCCGAAGCGGTCGGCGTCCATGATGATCATGACGGAGGAGTTGGGCACGTCGACGCCCACTTCGATGACCGTCGTGGCGATCAGGACGTCGAGCTCGCCCCGCGAGAAAGCCCGCATGACCGCGTCCTTCTCCTCCGGCGGCAGCTTGCCGTGCAGGGTGCCGACGCGCAGGTCGTGGAAGGGGCCCTGGGTGAGGAGCTCGGCGACGTCGAGGACGGCCAGCGGCGGGCGGCGCTCGTCGTCACCCGACGCGATCGCGATCTCCATGTCCCCCTCGTCGCCCTCCAGGTCGCCGATGCGGGGACACACGATGTACGCCTGCCGCCCCAGCGCCACCTCCTCCCGCACCCGCTCCCAGGTGCGCTCGAGGTAGTGGGGCTTCTCCGCGGCAGGCACGACGTGTGTGGTGATGGGGGCGCGCCCGGACGGGAGCTGGGACAGCGTCGAGACCTCAAGGTCGCCGAAGACCGTCATGGCGACCGTGCGCGGGATCGGGGTGGCCGTCATGACCAGGACGTGGGGGCGCCCGTCTCCCGCCTTCTCCCGCAGCGCGTCGCGCTGCTCAACCCCGAACCGGTGCTGCTCGTCGACCACCACCAGCCCGAGGTCGGCGAACTGCACGTGCTCCTGCAGCAGCGCGTGCGTGCCGACGACGATGCCGGCGTTGCCCGAGGCGGCGTCGAGCAGGGCCGATCGCCGCGCGGCCGCGCCCATGGAGCCGGTGAGCAGCGTGACGGCCGTGCCGCCGAACATGCCGCCCTGCGCCAGGTCTCCCAGCATCGCGGTGATGGAGCGGTGGTGCTGCTGGGCGAGCACCTCCGTGGGCGCCAGGAGCGCGGCCTGCCCGCCCGCGTCGACCACCTGCAGCATCGCCCGCAGCGCCACCACCGTCTTGCCCGCGCCGACCTCGCCCTGCAGCAGCCGGTGCATGGGGTGCTCGCAGGCGAGGTCGGCCGCGATCTCCTCGCCGACCAGCGCCTGCCCCTCCGTCAGCGAGAACGGCAGCCGCTTGTCGAACTCGGCCAGCATGCCGTCATCGCGCCGCGGCCGAGGCTTGGCCGGCCACGCGGTGGCCGCCTGGCGGCGCTGCAGGAGCACGGCCTGCAGGACGAACGCCTCGTCGAACTTCAGCCGCTTGCGTGCCCGCCCCACCTCGGCGAAGTCTTTGGGCCGGTGAATGGACACCAGCGCCTCGGCCAGCGGCTGCAGGCCGTGGCGGGCCCGCAGGCCGGCGGGGAGCGGATCGTCCAGCGGGCCGAGCGTGTCGAGCACGATGCCGATCGCGCGCCTGATCGCCCACGGCGTCAGATCCTTGCCCGCCGGGTAGATCGGCACCGGCGCCGCCGCGAACTCCTCCGCGCTCCCCTCGCTCTCCTCGAACAGCTCGAACTCCGGATGCGCGAGCTGCCAGCGCGGCCTGCCCCTGGACCCGAACAGCCCCACCTTGCCGGCGAACATGCCGCGCCGCCCCGGCTTGAGCCGCGACTCGGCCACGTGGGAGCCCTTGCCGAAGAACGACAGGTAGATCTTGTTGCCGTCGCCGTCGACGACCTCGACCTCCAGCCAGGTGCCGCCGCGGTTGCGCATGGGCTTGCGCATGAGCCTGGTCACCTCGCCGACCACGGTGACGTGCTGATCGACCTCGATCGCGTCGAGCGTGGTCAGCTCGCCGCGCTCGGCGTAGCGGCGCGGATAGTGGCGCAGCAGGTCGCCGACCGTCTCCAGGCCGAGCACGCTGTGCAGCAGCTTGGCGGTCTTCGGGTCGAGCGCCTTCGTCAGAGGCTCGTCGAAACGACTCACGGCATTAAGTTCTACCGCCTGCGGCCGACAGGAATCCTCCCTCGCCGCGGGCGCGTCACCCCACGGCTGTCAGCAGCGTCACTCCACCCCGATCAGCAGGGGGTAGCCGCCCTGCTCGCCGTCGTATACGACCAGGTCCACGTCCGGCCTCGTACGTCGCAAACGCTCCTCGATGTGGGCGGCCAGGCGCGCCGGGGCGTCCGCGCCCGTGACCAGGGTCACCAGCTCGCCGCCTCCCGCCACCATCCGATCCACGATCATCGCGGACACCTGCTCCAGCGCGCCGCCGATCACCGCCACGTCGCCTTCGATGAGGCCGAGCACGTCCCCGGGACGGCACACCCCGGCGCTCGTGAAAGCCTCCCTGTCGGCCACCGTCACGTGCCCGTACCTGGTCTGGCCCGCCGCGTCGGTCATGGCCACCACGTCGTCGTCGAAGCGGCGCAAGGGGTCGTGCACGGCCAGGGCCGCCAGCCCCTGCACGGTCGCCTTGGTGGGCAGCACGCTGACCGCGACGCCGTCCTCGCGGGCGATCTCGGCCGCCGCGGCGGCGACGGAGCCGACGCCCTCGTCGTTCGGCAGGACCGCGACCTCGCTGCCGGCCTGCCTGATCGCGGCGAGGAGGGCGGGGAGCGGGGGCTTGGCGCCGGGCGCGCGGCGCACCACGACGGCCCCGCACTCCTCGAACAGCGCGGCGATCCCGTCGCCCGCGGCGACGGCCACCACGCCCCTGCCCGCGCTCGCGCGATGGGTCCGCTCGGCCAGGTACGTGATCCGGATGCGGTGCGGCCGCCCCGCCCGCACGCCGGCCTCGACGGCGGGCCCGGCCTCGGGCACGTGGACGTGCACGTTCCACAGGCCCTCGCCGCCGACCACGACGAGCGAGTCGCCCATGGCGTCGAGCTCCGCGCGCAGCGCCGCCACCGCCCGGTCGTCGGCGTCCAGCAGGTACATCACCTCGTAGCCCGCCCCGACCTCGGTCATCGGCGTCACCCGCGCGGTCGGCGCGGGCACGTCGTAGTGGCCGTCGTAGGAGTCGGTGATCACGGCGGCCAGGGTCTCCAGCACGATCGCCGCGCCGGCGCCGCCCGCGTCCACGACCCCGCTGCGGCCCAGCACGTCCAGCTGTTCGGGGGTGCGCCGCAACGCCGCCCGCGCCTCCCCCGCCGCCTGCCTCGCCACCTCGCTCAGGTCCCCGTCGAGCTCCTGTACGGCCCGCGCGGCCGACTCCAGCACGCTCAGCACCGTGCCCTCGACCGGCCTGGCCACGGCCTCCCTGGCCAGGAGGGCGGCCCTGTGCAGCCCGGCGCGCAGATCGTGGCCGTCCTTGAGCACCTCGGCGAGCCCGCGCAGCGCCTGGCTGACGATCACCCCGGAGTTGCCGCGGGCCCCGACCAGGGCGCCGTACGAGAGGGTCTGCCACACCACGGCCGCGTCCACGTCCTCGGGCAGCGACTCGACGGCCTCGGCCGCGGACAGCATGGTGAGGTGCAGGTTGGTGCCGGTGTCGCCGTCGGCGACCGGGAACACGTTGAGCGCGTCGATCTCCGTCCTGGCCCGGCCGAGGGCGTCGGCCGCCAGGCGGGCCCAGCGGCGCACCGCGGGCGGGTCGAGGATCTTCATCTGCGATGCCTCCAGCCCGAATGCGCTACTGTTGTTGGAGGAGAATATCTCCGTGCCGGGCCAAGTGGAGCGCTCGTCAGTGCTCGGTCCAGTGCTCCGGTTCGCGCCCAGCGGTGTGGATCGGATATTCTCGTCTGGCTGGCCGGTTGTCCCGGCATGCCCTCCGCCCGGAAAGCATCCGCGGACAGGGCTACATCGACTGTTTTAAGGAGCGAACCGTGGCTTCCGTCTGCGATGTTTGCCGCAAGGGCCCGACCTTCGGTAACAACGTGTCCCACTCGCACCGCCGCACCCGTCGTCGTTGGAACCCCAACATCCAGACGGTCCGCGCGGTCGTCGGCGGCACCCCGAAGAAGCTGAACGTGTGCACCTCGTGCATCAAGGCGGGCAAGGTCACCCGCTAGTTCCCGCTTTCGCGCAAGCCCGTCGCTCCTCAGGGAGCCACGGGCTTTTGCGTTTTCGTCCCCCGGCACGTTTCCTGGTCCACGGCCGGATCGGCGCTCAGCGCCAGCGCCAGGCGTGGTCCACGGGGCCGATGCCGTCGCCCAGGGGGAAGCCGCGGGCGATGGCGCCCGTCACGTACTCCTTCGCCTTGGCCACCGCGTCCGGCACCTCGTCGCCCAGCGCCAGCCGCGAGGCGATGGCCGAGGCCAGCGTGCAGCCCGTGCCGTGGGTGTGGCGGTTGTCGAGGCGCTCGGCGGCGAAGCGGTATTCGCTCGTGCCGTCCGTGAGCAGGTCGACGGGGTCGCCGGGAAGGTGGCCGCCCTTGATGAGCGCCCACGTGGGCCCCAGCTCCAGTACGGCGTCCGCGGCCCGGCGCAGGCCGTCCTCGTCCTCCACCTTGACCGAGGTGAGCTGCTCCACCTCCCACAGGTTGGGCGTCGCCACGGTCGCCACGGGCAGCAGCCGCGTCCGCACCGTCTCGACGGCCTCCGGCGCCAGCAGCGGATCGCCGTGCTTCGACACCCCCACGGGATCGACCACGACGGGCGCGGCATAGGCGCCCAGCACCTCGGCCACGGTGGCCACCAGCACCGGCGAGGCCAGCATGCCGGTCTTGACCGCCTGGGCGCCGATGTCGCCCAGCACGGAGTCGAGCTGCGCCCGCACGGCCTCGGGCGGCAGCTCCCAGTAGCCCTGGACGCCGAGCGAGTTCTGCGCGGTCACCGCCGCGATGACGCTCATGCCGTGCACGCCCATGGCCAGCATGGTCTTCAGATCGGCCTGGATGCCCGCGCCGCCGCCCGAGTCGGAGCCGGCGACGGTCAGCACGCGGGGAGGGGTCGAAACCGTCATGTCCCCATCCAACCACTCAGCTGACGGCGCACTCCCCACTCACCATGCCGCACGTCTGGGCCTCCACGCCCCTGCCCGTGGCGGTGAACGAGACCTCGGCCGTGGCTCCCGCCGACAGCGACGCCGCCAGGTCCAGGATCAGCAGGTCGCCGTCCTGGGTCCATTCGGCGCCGGTCACGTCCAGGACCCGGCCCTCGACGGGCACGGAGACCGTGGGCCTGTCCAGCGTCTCCTCAGAGGTGTTCGAGAGCGTCAGCTCGGCCACGTACGTGG
Organism: Nonomuraea sp. SYSU D8015; assembly: GCF_008065375.1. GTDB lineage: Bacteria > Actinomycetota > Actinomycetes > Streptosporangiales > Streptosporangiaceae > Nonomuraea. Next base: position 256,107 of record NZ_VJYI01000006.1, on the reverse strand, counting down.
TCAGGCGCTGCCTGATCGTCTGGCTGACGCTCACCGAGCCGCCGTTGGGCCCACCGGGCAAGGGCCCCTCGCTGGGCGTGGCGCTGACGACCGGCTCGCCGGTGTCCAGCGGCGAAGGGTTGTCGGTCGGTGTGAGCGTCTCAGTCTCCTCGGCGGTCGGCTCCGGCGACTCCGCCGGCTCCGTCGGTTCCTGGGTCTTCTTCGCCCTGGTCTTGGTCGGCGTCGGCTTCGGCGTGGGCGTCGTGGTCCGGCGCGGCGCGCGGGCGGCGTACGTGGGCGTGGGCGTCGGCGTCTCGGAGGGCGTGGTCTCCTCTTCCTCCGGCGCCGGCTCCTCCTCGGGCTCGGGCTCCTGCCCCGCCGGAGTGTCGGAGACCCCGGGGGTGGGCGGAGTGGATGTGGCCTGTACGGCCGCGCACGTGGCGCCCGCGCAGTCGGCGGCCCCGCTGGAGCTCATGAGCTTGACGCCCGCCACGGTGCCGCCGAGCACGACGGCCACGGCGGCCACGGACAACAGCGCTACCCGGCCCCTGCCGCCTCCTGACGGAGCGGCGAGCAACTCGCCGCCGCCTGCGCCGCCGCCTCCGCCGCGGGCGCCCTTGGCCTTGCGCCGGCCGCGGCGGCCCTTGGGCTCGTCGGACTCGTCCAGGCCGGAGTCCGACGACCAGCCGGAGCCCAGGAACCCGGTCTCGGCCTCCGCCCACGCCGGGGTCTGGATGGCCGTCGGCTCGCCTGCCACCTTGATGTCGCCCGGCTCGGGCGGTCCGCCGGGCATGGGAGGGGGATCCCCCGGCCGGTCGAACCTGGCCGTCCGGTCCGCGGGCCCGTCGAAGGCGCCGTTACCGCCGTCCGGGTCGTCGAAGAAGGCGCTTCCGGGCATGTCCGGCCCGTCGAGGAAGGGACTCCTCCGCTCGTCCGGCCCGCCGAAGGGGCCGTTGCCGCCCTCGGGTCCGCTGAAGGGGCCGTTGTCAGCGTCGGGGCCGTCGAAGGAGCCGATGCCGCGTCTTGGCCGGCCGAAAGGGTCCGTTCCACCTGCCGGCTGGCCGAAGGGGTCCGTTCCGCCTGCCGGCCGGTCGAAGGGAGCGGTTCCGCCGGTGGGCGCGTCGAAGGGGGGACCGCCGAAGACGGCGGTGCGCTCGGCAGGCGCGTCGAAGGGGCCGTCACCGGATCGCGGGCCACCGGGCCGGTCGAAGGCTCCCGGCACGTCGAAGGCGCCGGTCACGGGGCCGTCGAAGGCCTGAGGCCCGCCACCGAGGCCCGGAGCACCGCCAGACCTCTGGCCGCCACCGGATCCCGGCGCACCGCCAGGACCGGGCGTGCTCATGGGGTCAAGAGCGTCCCTGGGGCCGGAGGCGTCGAAAGAGCCTGGACCGTTGGAAGGACCGCCCGGGGCGCCGGGCGACGCGTCCCAGTCCAGGGGGCGCGCGAAGGCGCCCGTCGTCTCAAAAGGGCCGGCCTGGTCGCCGAAGGGACCGGACGGCGGCGGGAAGGCACCCGCAGGGTCGTTGGCCGGTGGGAGGCCGCCGGCGGAGTCGGTGGGCAGCGCGAAGGCCCCGGTGGTCTCGAACGGCTCGGGCTGCGGTCCGCGCGGCGGCGGCGCGCTCTCTCGCCGGGGCATCGGGGCCCACTGCCCCGTCACCTCGGGCCGGTCCGGCAAGGACGGCCAGCCCGGCGCCTCACCCGGGTCGTCAGGACCCCAGAATGCGCTGCTCTCCCCCCGTTCTTCCCCGTCGTCGGATCCACCTGTGCCGTGGCGGCCCATGGCTGCCCTTTCTTCCGGTTACAGTGGCCGCCAATCTTCATAACACCTTTGCTACGCCGTTGTCACAGCAATCCCACTAGTCATACCCCAAATCGGGAAAATTTCACGTAAATCGGGACAAGTCATCACCGAAAGTGATCCCAGCCGCCGTGACCCAGCTCACGTCCATAGACCAGCACGCCTTCGCCCTCGACCACCCGGCCCACCACCTGCCATGACGCCGGCAGCCGTACCCCTGAAGGAAAGACCGCCGCAAGCGCGTGATCCTCGCCACCCGTGAGCACCAACTCCAGCGGATCGACCCCCAATTCCTTGGCCGCCGCGGCGACCGGCTCCCCCACGGTGAACGCCTGGGGATCCAGCTCGATCCGCACCCCGCTGGCCTTCGCGACGTGCCCGAGGTCCTGCAGCAGGCCGTCGCTGACGTCGAGCATCGCGCTCGCGCCCAGCTCGGCGGCCCGCACCCCCTCCGCGTACGGCGGACAGGGCCGCCGGTGCGCGGCCACGGCCTCCTGGAGCGCCCTGGAGTCGACCGGCGCCCCGGCGTCGAGCAGCGCCCACCCTGCGGCGGCGTGGCCGAGCCGGCCGGCGACCGCCACCACCTGCCCCGGTGCGGCACCCGCACGGGTCACCGGAGGCCGCCCGCCCAGGTCGCCCAGCGCCGTCACGCCGAGGACCACCAGGTCGCACCGGGTGACGTCGCCACCCGCCACGCTCGCGCCGGCTCCGGCGCACTCGTCGCGGAACCCGTCGGTCAGCCCGTCCAGCCACGCCACCGGCAGGTCCGCCGGCATCCCCAGCCCGACCACGATGGACGTCGGCCGGGCACCCATGGCCGCCACGTCCGCGAGGTTCTGCGCCGCGGCCTTACGGCCCACGTCATAGGCGCTGGACCAATCGCGGCGGAAGTGCCTACCCTCGATCAGCAAATCCGTGGACACCACGACGCGCCCGTCGGGCGCGCCGACCATCGCGGCGTCGTCACCCGGGCCCAGCATTACCGCCGCTCCCTGGGGCAGACGTCCGGTAATACGACTTACCACACCGAATTCGCCGAGATCTCCGACTGTGATGACGCACCTCCTGACGCACACAGGGTACGGTGGCCCTTCGGCGTGATCCAATCGCCCGGGAGGACGTAATGGTGCAGGCCTACATCCTTATTCAGACCGAGGTCGGCAAGGCCGCCGCCGTGGCTCGCGAGATTTCCGGGATTCCCGGTGTCACTCAGGCGGAGGACGTGACGGGTCCCTACGACGTGATCGTCCGCGCGGAGGCCCGAAACGTCGACGAGCTGGGCAAACTCGTCGTCGCACAGATTCAGGCAGTGGAGGGGATCACGCGTACGCTTACGTGTCCGATCGTTCACATATGAAGGTGGTCCTCGCATGCGTGCCGCCGCCGTCCTGCTCGTTCTCCTAGCACTCGCCGGTTGCGGTGGCACCGTCCAGGTCGAGCCGCCCGTGCCGCAGGGCCCCGCGGTGGCCGCCTGCGACACGCTGGCGACGCTGTTGCCCCAGACGCTCGACGGCGCCGCGCGCGGCGCCTCCACGCCGGAGTCGCCGTACGTGGCCGTCTGGGGTGACGGCGTGATCGCGCTGCGCTGCGGCGTGCCCAGGCCGGCCAGGATGGCGCCCACCGACCAGCTGCAGGAGATCGGCGGCGTGGGCTGGTTCGCCGATCCGGAGAGGCCCACGTTGTTCACCGCCGTGACCGACCCCGCCTATGTGGAGGTCACGATCGGCGGTGAGCACACGCCCGCCGAGGTGCTCTCGGACCTGTCGAAGCCGGTCGCCCAGATCTCCCAGCAATGATCATCGCAGCCCGGGCCGCCGCGACAGCGCCAGCTGGATCAGCCGGTCGACCAGCTCCGGATAGGGCACACCGGTGGCGGCCCACAGCTGCGGCGCCACCGACAGCGCGGTGAACCCCGGCATCGTGTTGATCTCGTTGAAGACCAGCCTGCCGTCGGGCGTGTAGAAGAAGTCGACCCGCGCGAGCCCCTCGCAGTCGAGCGCCTCGAACGCCCGCACGGCCATGGCCCGCAGCTCCTCGGACGTCTCCGCCGGGAGGTCGGCGGGCACGGTCAGCGACATCTGGTCGGGGTAGTACTTCGCCTCGAAGTCGAAGAACTCCTGCCCGCCCACGACCTTCACCTCGCCGGGCAGCGACGCCGCCGCGGGCTCGTCGCCGGACGACTCCAGCACCGCGCACTCGATCTCCCGGCCCTCGATCGCCGCCTCGATGAGCACCTTGGGGTCGTGCTGACGGGCGAACTCGACGGCCTCCTCCAGCTGGGGCCGGTCGTGGGCCTTGGAGATGCCCTGCGAGGACCCGGCCCTGGCGGGCTTGACGAACACCGGCCAGCCGAGCTCCTCGGCCTCCTTGAGCACCAGCTCGCGGTTGAGCCGCCAGTCGCGGTCGCGTACGACGACGTAGCGCCCCGTGGGCAGCCCCGCGGCGGTCATCACGGTCTTCATATGAGCTTTGTCCATGCCGACCGCGCTGGCCAGCACGCCGGAGCCGACGTAACGCACCCCGGCCATCTCGAGCAGCCCCTGGATGGTGCCGTCCTCCGCGAACGGCCCGTGCATCACGGGGAAGACCACGTCGACCTGGCCGAGCTCCACGGGGATGCTGCCCGGGTCGTACGCCACCAGCGAGGGGCCGCCGGAGGGCAGCGCCAGCGCCGCGCCCGAGGTGTCGACCACCGGCAGCTCGCCGCCCTCGATGGCGAACCGCTGGTCGGAAGCGGCCAGCACCCACCTGCCGTCCTGGGCGATCCCGATCGGGATCACCTCGTATTTGCTCCTGTCGATCACATCCAGCACACTGCCCGCGCCCATCAGGGACACGGCGTGCTCCGAATTGCGACCTCCGAAAACGACGGCGACGCGTGGCTTGCTCATGGTGTCCGAATCTACCGGGGTGTTCCGGGGACAGCGAGCCAAGCACGTGTTACGGCGTGCCCGGTCACACGCCGTAACGCTCTGGTTTGGGCGATCGCGACATGAGGAGCATTCCGGCCTCGGCCGGCGACATGCCATCGTGCACGACCCCGACGACGACCTCGGTGATCGGCATCTCCACGTCGTGCTTCCTGGCCAGCTGCAGCACCGACTCGCAGGACTTGACGCCCTCGGCGGTCTGCTTGGTGGCGGCGACGACCTCGGCCAGCGTCATGCCCCTACCGAGGTTCTCGCCGAAGGTGCGGTTGCGCGACAGCGGCGAGGTGCAGGTGGCGACCAGGTCCCCCATGCCGGCGAGCCCCGCGAACGTGTGGGGGTCGGCCCCGAGGGCCGCGCCCAGGCGGGAGATCTCGGCCAGGCCTCTGGTGATGAGCATGGCGCTGACGTTGTCGCCCATGCCCATGCCCGCGGAGACGCCCACGGCCAGCGCGATGACGTTCTTCACCGCGCCGCCGAGCTCGACGCCGACCACGTCGGGGTTGGTGTACGGGCGGAACCACGGCGGCAGGTGGCAGATCGCCTGGAGGCGCTCGGCGACCGACAGGTCCGTGCAGGCCACGACCGTCGCGGCGGGCTGGCGCTGGGCGATCTCCTTGGCCAGGTTGGGGCCCGAGACCACCGCGACCCGCTCCTCCGGCACCTCGGCGACCTCGCGGATCACCTCGCTCATCCGCTTGGTCGTGCCCAGCTCGATGCCCTTCATCAGGCTGACCAGGACCGCGCCGGCCGGGATGTGCTCGCGCCAGGCGGCCAGGTTGGGCCGCAGCATCTGCGACGGCACGGCCAGCACCACGAAGTCGGCCCCGTGGAGCGCCCGCTCCGGGTCCGTGGTGGCGCGCAGCGCGGGCGGAAGGTCGATGCCGGGCAGGTAGTCGGGGTTCGTGTGCGTGCGGTCGATCGCCTCGACCAGCTCAGGTCTTCGGCCCCACAACGTGACCTGGTTGCCTGCCTCGGTCAGAACCATCGCGAACGTGGTGCCCCACGAGCCCGTGCCGAACACGGCCACCTTTGTCATGCCATCACCGCCTGGCGGGATCATAGGGCGTCTCGGGGGCCTTCTCGCCACGCAACTCGGCCAACTGCTCGGTGACCGCCGCCATGATGTCGGCCGTGGCCTCGCGCAGGACGCCGGCCTGCAGCGGCTTGCCCTGGTATTTCGACAGGTCCACGGGTGGCCCCACGCTCACGCGGAACGTCTTGCGCGGGAACAGCCTGGGCTTCTTCTCACCGTACGGCAGCAGCTCGTGCGCCCCCCAGTGGGCCACCGGGATGACGGGGGCGCCGGTCTCCAGCGCCAGCCGCGCCACACCCGTCTTGCCCACCATGGGCCACAGAGAGGGGTCCCTGGTGCAGGTGCCCTCGGGGTAGAACAGGATCACGCACCCGTCACTGAGCCGCTCCTTCGACACCCGCAGCGACCTGGCGGCCTCGCTGCTGCCGCGTTCGACGGGGATGGCCAGCAGCGCCGTGACGGCCTTGCCCAAGAGGGGCACCTTGAACAGGGCCGCCTTGGCGAGGATTACCGGCCAGCGGCCGTTGTTGTAGAGGAAGTGCGACAGCAGGACCGGATCCGTCCAGGAGAGGTGGTTGGCCGCGATGATCAGGCCGCCGGTGCGGGGGATGCGCTCGCCGTGCCGCCAGTCCCGCTTGACCAGGAGCCGGGACAGCGGTTTCACCACAACTACTGCCAGGGTTTCCCAGAAACGCGATGGTCGCGTGGGGCGGCTCATGGTCTCCTCCTCCGGTGTGAGCCCCAAGTCTCCCCGTTGGCCGCATGGGATGTCGAGGCACGATGCTTAACCCTATGAGCATCCGCTGGTCACTGGTCATTCCGGTGAAAACGCTGGTCGCTGCGAAGACCAGGCTGGCCGCCGCGACGGGTCCGCACCGTACGAAGTTCGCCGTGGCCGTGGCCGGCGACACCGTGGCGGCGTCGCTCGCCTGTCCGCTGGTCGCGCGGGTGATCGTGGTGACGGCCGACCCCGCCGCCGCGGGGCCCCTGGGGGCGCTGGGGGCCGAGGTGGTGCCCGATCCCGACCGCGGCCTGAACACCGCGCTGCGCACGGGCGCCGCCCACGCCGTACGGGTCGCGCCCGGCGACGCCGTGGGCGCGCTCCAGGCGGACCTGCCCGCCCTGCGGCCGGCCGAGCTGGGGGTGGCCCTGGCGGCGGCGGCCGAGTTCGACCGGTCCTTCGTGCCCGACGCGCTGGACGTCGGCACGACCTTTTACGGGGTGCGTCCCGGCCAGCCGTTCACGCCCAGGTTCGGCGGCGAGTCGCGGGCCAAGCACCTGGCCGCCGGGGCGAAGGAGCTTACCGTGCCGGGCATCGACTCGGTCAGGCGCGACGTGGACACGCCCGACGACCTGCGCGCGGCCATCGCGCTCGGGCTGGGCCCGCGCACGGCGGCGGTGGTCGCCGAGCTGTGGCCCGGCTCATGAGGCGGGCACGGTGGTCCGCATGATCCGCGGGGCCAGGACGACGGCCAGGTACGACAGGCCGAGCCCGGCGACGCCCGCGGCGAAGACCGCGTAGCCGCCGAACCACTCCCCCAGCAGGCCGCCGGCCAGCCCGCCGATCGGCGTCGCGCCCCACATGAGGAAGCGCATGCTGGCGTTGACCCGGCCGAGCAGGTGGTCGGGGGTGATGCGCTGGCGGTGGCTGAGCTGGGCGATGTTGAACACCACGCCGGCGACTCCGGCGAGGGCGGAGAAGACGGGGAACACCGCCAGCCGCCAGCCCGGCCCGGTGGCCAGGGCGGGCAGATACAGGACCGTCGACGCCGCCGCGGAGCCGTAGATGGTCGGGCCGACGCCCAGCCTCGCGGTCAGCCGGGCCGCCAGCGGCGCGCCCACCAGGGCACCGGCGGCGGCGGCCGACAGCAGCAGGCCGTAGGCGGTCGCGCTGAGGCCCAGCTCCGCCACCAGGTACAGCGGGTAGCCGACCGCGCAGGCCCCGAGCGCCAACCTGGTGAGCGCGCCGCCGATCGCCACCCTGCGCAGCACGGGATCCCGGATGACGAACGAGATGCCCTCCGCGACCTCCGACCGCAGCCCTCGGGCGCGCGTCTCAGACGCCCGGTGACCGGGCCGTCCCTCCGGCTTCTCGTCGGCCCGTGCTCCCCGCCGTCCGGGCTCTTCTTCGGCGCGTACCCCCGAGAGCAGGAACCCCGACACCAGGTATCCGAGGGCGTCGGCGAGCAGCGCGAACGGCGCGGTCACCGCGGCGACCAGCCAGCCGCCCACTCCCGGGCCCGCCAGCACGGACACGTACTTGGTGACCTCCAGGCGGCCGTTGGCGCGTTCGAGCCCGTCCTTGGGCACGATCGCCGGGACAAAGCTCAACTGCGCCACGTCGGAGAGCACCGTGCCCACGCCCAGCAGGAGCGCGACCGCGTAGACGTGCGGCAGCGTGAGCCCGCCCAGCCAGGCGGCGGCGGGTACGGTCAGCAGCGCCACGCCTCGGGCCAGGTCTGCCCAGACGAGGATCGGGCGGCGGCGCATCCGGTCCACCCAGACCCCGGCGGGCAGTCCGATCACCAGGAACGCGATCGTCTGGAGAGCCGACAGCACGCCAAGCTGGAAGCCGCTCGCGTCCAGGGTGAGCAGCGCGGTCAGCGGCAGTGCGACGACCGTGACCTGCGTCCCCAGCTGGGTGATGCCGTTGGCCCACGTGAATCGCCAGAAGTCGCCGCCCATGTCTGGCGATCCTCGCCTCCTCGCCCGGCCGGGGCAAACCATTTAGGCTGGTTCACGTGCAGGCGACGGTACGCAGCTTCGACGAGGACACCCGCTCGGGCACGGTCTTCCTGGACGACGGGACCGTGCTGGAGTTCGGCACGGCGGCCTTCGACGCCGGCCCGCTGCGGCTGCTGCGCACCGGGCAGCGGGTGAATCTCGGGATGACGGGCGGCCGGATCACCTACATCACGCTCTCGACCTTCCCGGTCCCGAGCCCGTGAATGCGGACGCCCGGGCCGTTCAGCCCGGGCGTGGCGGTCCGCTGGATCTACTTCTTCTTGCCGATTTTCTTGCCGCCCGCATTGACCAGCTCTTTGAAATCGGAGCCGGGCCGGAACTTGGGCCCCCAGCTCTCCGGAACGTTGATTTCCGCACCGGTGGACGGGTTCCTGGCCGTGCGTGCGGGCTTGTGCACCATCTCGAACGCGCCGAAGCCCGTGATCGAGACCTTGTCCCCACTCGCCACGGCCTTCTGGACGGCGTCGATGACAGCGTTCACGGCCTCGGTGGCCGTCTTCCTGTCGCCCACCCGGTCAGTGATGGCCTCGACGAGTTCTCGCTTGTTCATGAAAGTCCTGCTCCCCCAGTTACGCCTCAGGGTTCTGCTGCTCACGAGTTCGACGTAGAAACCCCTTACGCGCTTGAAAGTAGGCGGGATTGCGGGGGAACTCAATCACCGAGCGTGTTTTCGTCATTGCGTGGCGTGTCGGATCCCGGTTCGAGGCAGGCCAGTAACGCCTCCAGACGGACGGCGGCCCTTTCCGGGTCACGCTTGGCGAGGTCGCAGATCGCGAGATATCGGCGGGCCACCCGCTCCTTCTCGCCGGCGGGCAGCATGCGGACGCGGCGGTGCGCATCGCGCAACCGCCGCGCCAGTGCGTCGTCTTCTAGACGGTCGTCGGCAGCCATGGCTGCCGACCATTCTCGTACGCCGCGATGTCGTCGGCGTGACGCAGGGTCAGCCCGATGTCGTCGAGGCCCTCCATGAGCCGCCAGCGGGTGTAGTCGTCGATCTCGAACGGCACGACCTCGTCCGCCCAGCGGACCTGGCGTTCGACCAGGTCGACGGTGACCTCAAGCTTCGGGTCGGCCTCGACGGCCGACTGCAGGGCCTCGACCTTGTCGCCGGGCAGGACGACCGGCAGCAGGCCCATCTTCGTGGAGTTGTTGCGGAAGATGTCGCCGAAGCGGGCGGCGATCACGACGCGGAAGCCGTGCTGCTGCAGCGCCCAGACGGCGTGCTCGCGGGAGGAGCCGGTGCCGAAGTCGGGGCCGGAGACCAGGATCGTGCCGCCCTCGTAGGCGGGGTCGTTGAGCACGAACGTCGGGTCCTCGCGCCAGGCGGCGAACAGGCCCTTCTCGAAGCCGGTGCGGCTGACCTGCTTGAGCCAGACGGCCGGGATGATCTGGTCGGTGTCGACGTTGCTGCGGCGCAGCGGCACCGCCGTACCGGTGTGGGTGGTGAAGGCGTCCATCTGTGTTTCTTCCTTACAGGTCGGCGGGGGCGGTGAGGCGGCCGGTGACGGCGGTCGCGGCGGCGACCTGCGGCGACACCAGGTGGGTGCGGCCACCCTTGCCCTGGCGGCCCTCGAAGTTGCGGTTGGAGGTCGAGGCGCTGCGCTCGCCCGGCTGGAGCGTGTCGGGGTTCATGCCCAGGCACATCGAGCAGCCGGCCTCGCGCCACTCGGCGCCCGCGGCCTTGAACACCTCGTGCAGGCCCTCCTGCTCGGCCTGGTGCTTGACCAGCATCGAGCCGGGCACGATCAGCGTGCGGGTCTTGACCTGGCGGCCGCGCAGGATCTCGGCGGCCGAGCGGAGGTCCTCGATGCGGCCGTTGGTGCACGAGCCGACGAACACCGTGTCGACCTCGATCTCGCGCAGCGGCGTGCCCGCGGTCAGGCCCATGTACTCCAGAGCCCGCTCGGCGGCCGCGCGCTCGACCGGGTCGGCGAACGACTCGGGGCTGGGGACGGACGCGCCCAGCGGCAGGCCCTGGCCCGGGTTGGTGCCCCACGTGACGAACGGGGTCAGCGTCGTGGCGTCGATCTCCACGACCTTGTCGAACACGGCGTCGTCGTCCGTGCGCAGCGTCTTCCAGTATTCGACGGCCTGGTCCCACGCCTCGCCCTGGGGCGCGTGCGGCCGGCCTTTGAGGTATTCGAACGTGGTCTCGTCCGGGGCGATCATGCCGGCCCGCGCGCCGGCCTCGATCGACATGTTGCAGACCGTCATGCGGCCCTCCATGGAGAGCTTGCGCACGGCCTCGCCGCGGTACTCGACGATGTAGCCCTGGCCGCCGCCGGTGCCGATCTTGGCGATGATCGCCAGGATCAGGTCCTTGGCGGTGACGCCGACGGGCAGCTCGCCGGAGACCTCGATGGCCATCGTCTTGGGCCGGTAGGCCGGCAGCGTCTGCGTGGCCAGCACGTGCTCGACCTCGGAGGTGCCGATGCCGAACGCGATGCCGCCGAACGCGCCGTGCGTCGAGGTGTGGGAGTCGCCGCAGACGATCGTCATGCCCGGCTGGGTCAGACCGAACTGCGGGCCGATGATGTGCACCACGCCCTGCCCGGCGTCGCCCATCGGATGGAGCCTGATGCCGAACTCGGCGGCGTTCTTGCGCAGCGTCTCGACCTGCGTCTTGGACACCGGGTCGGCGATCGGGCCGAGCACGGTCGGCACGTTGTGGTCCTCGGTGGCGATCGTGAGATCGGGCCGTCGCACCTTCCGGCCGGCGAGACGGAGCCCGTCGAACGCCTGCGGGCTGGTCACCTCGTGAATGAGGTGCAGGTCGATGTAGAGCAGGTCAGGTTCGCCCTCGGCACGCCGGACGACGTGTTGCTCCCAGACCTTCTCGGCCAGTGTGCGGCCCATGATCTCCTCCTGGTGTATTTCGCGATGCGCCGTCGCATCGCCCGCTGAGGCGCGCCCCCGTTCGCCGCTCCGGGACCGGCACCCACTCGCGGGAGTTCGCCTCCGACTTGCCTTCTCATATGTCGAGACTGCAGTATCGGTGTATGGACAACTCTAGCGGAGTCGGAGTACTCGACAAGGCAGTTCTTGTACTCAACGCCCTCGAAGCGGGCCCTGCTTCACTGGCGCAGCTCGTCCAGGCCACCGGTCTGGCCCGGCCCACGGCCCACCGGCTGGCCGTCGCCCTCGAGCACCACCGCATCGTGAGCCGTGACACGCAGGGCAGGTTCGTGCTGGGCCCGCGGCTCTCCGAGTTGTCCACCGCGGCCGGCGAGGACCGGCTGCTGGCGGTGGCCGCCCCCGTGCTGGTGCAGCTGAGGGATTTGACCGGCGAGAGTGCGCAACTCTACCGCCGCCAGGGTGATGAACGGGTCTGCGTGGCCGCGGCGGAGCGGTCCAGCGGCCTGCGGGACACGGTTCCCGTGGGCTCGGCGTTGCCCATGACGGCCGGCTCGGCGGCGCAGATTCTGCTGGCGTGGGAGGAGCCCGACCGGCTGCACCGCGGCCTGCGCGGCGCCAAGTTCACCGCCGCCACGCTGGCCTCCGTACGGCGCCGCGGATGGGCCCACAGCGTCGGGGAGCGCGAGCAGGGCGTGGCCAGCGTCTCGGCCCCCATCAGGGGCAGCGGGGGCAAGGTGATCGCCGCGGTGTCCGTCTCGGGCCCCATCGAACGGCTGACGCGGGCGCCCGGGCGGCTGCACGCGGTGCCGGTCATGGCCGCCGCCGAACGCATCACCGAGGCGATGCGCCGCACGTCATGATCAGGAAAAGGCTGTATTTCGGGAGCCGACCACCTCGCGGGCGCACTAGCCTGAGTGCGTGACAGATCGCATCGAGGTAGCCGCCACTGAGCTGCGACCCCTGCTCGAAGAGTTCATCATGTGGGCACGTACCAACGCGCCCGAAAGCGACCCCGAGCTCGTGGGGCCTGCCGCACTGTGGCACCGGCTCGCCTTCTCGCAGGACCTCGGCACCTGGAAGCGCGCTGACCTGCGCAACCTGCTGCTCGACCGCATGCCCAAGGTCGTGGAGGACCCCGACGCCGCAGCCGACGGGATGCTCCCGGCCGTGGACGCGTACCTCACGTTCCTCTCGCAGACCGGCAGGCTGACCAAGCGCTCCGACTCCCTCGCCGATCTGCAGGCCGAGCTCGACGACGTCGAGGACGAGTTCGTCGACCTCATGGAGGAGCTCCTCGACGACACCGAGGGCGACGACGGTGACGAGGGAGAGGAGGCCGGCGACCTCGGCGACTTCGAGCAGTTCGCCGACGAGCTGGCCGAGCTCGACACGATCAGGCTGCGGCCCGACTCCGAGCTGGCCGAGGCCGCCCGCCGGGCGCCGCTCATCGCCAAGGCCCGCGACCTCGCCCTGTGGGTGGGGTCAGGCCGCCGGGTGGGCGAGGAGACGCTGCTCAGCGACGCCGAGGTGGAGGAGGCGCTGGCGGCCGTCGGGCTGCCCAGGCCGGAGACCGACGGCCCGATCGCCGAGGCGGTCCCGCAGCTCTGGAACATCTGGAACCTCGCCGTCGACCTCGAGTTCCTCGAGCCGGGCGAGGGCAACACGGTGACGGTGCAGGACGACACCGCGGAGTGGCCGTTCGACGACGACGAGGACGTGCTCGACGCGTGGATGCTCGGGCTCCACTCGGTCGACTACGGCGACCCCGAGCTGCCCGACGACGATCTGACCATGGCACTCACGGGCCTGACCCGCGGCGTGCTGGTCCGCCTGCTGCTCGCGGGCGGCTCGCGCGACCTCGACGAGCTGGCGCAGGAGCTCGCCGAGGCCGCCGCCGACCTCGACGAGGAGCTGGGCGCGGACGCGTGGGAGGCGGCGGGCGACCCGCTGGCGCCCGCGATCGACTGGCTCAGCGGCTACGGCATGGTCGAGCTCCAGGGCCGCACGCTCAGCCTCACGCCGCTCGGCACCGAGGGCGTCGTCCACCTGGTGGACGACGCCGACATCGAGGTGGACGCGCGGCCCGCGATCGAGTCCATGAGCGCCCACGAGCTGCTCGCGCTCAGCGCGGAGCTGCCCGAGGACGAGGCCGACGCCGAGTTCGCGGCCTGGATGCGGCTGCGCGAGCCAGGCAAGGCCGCCGAGGAGCTGCTGGAGGCGGCGGCCGAGGACGACAACGACGCGCTCATCAGGGTGCAGGCCGCCAGCGTGGTCGGCACGCTCGGCGAGGCCGCGATCCCGGCCTGGCAGGCCGCGCTCAAGCAGCCGTCGCTGCGGCCGTACGCGGCCACGCACCTGAGCCAGCTCGGGGTTGAGGGGGCGCCCGAGCCGACGCCGGACGACACGCACTGGTTGATCCTCGACATGTGGACCATCTCGGCGGGGCTGGGGCGGTCGGAGTTCGTGAGCAGCCTGCAGGACATCGGGCCTGAGATGGTCAACAACCTGCTGGAGGTGATCTGGAAGATCCCGCACGCGCACGTGGAGGAGCTGCTGGATCTCATCTCGCAGGTGCATCCGGACAAGCAGGTGGCCAAGGCGGCCCGGCGGGCGCTCTACAAGGCCCGCTCGGCGAGCTCGGTGTAACCGCCGCTCGCCGGGCCGGGCCCGCTCTGGCGGCGCGCGTTCCCCGCTGGAGGCCCCCGCCGCATGTGGCGGGGGCTTTTCGCGTTCTCGGCCGCCGTTTCGTCGACCCTCCCCCGCCGTCCGTGGCGAAGGTCTCATTTGTTTCTTTTACGGCTTCGCACGGGAGGGTCCAAACGCCGTACGGGGCCGGGCTCCCTCCAGGGGAACGCTCCTCCGGTTCGCGGGGCGGGCGCCGTTACGTGCGCGCTGTGGGCCGCCCGCGTGAGAGTCGTGGACCGCCGGGAACCGAGAAGAAGCGGACCGGGAGAGGCGTGGACCGCCGGAAAAAGCGAAACGCTCCGGGCTGTGGGCGCCGGAGCGAGTGTGATGCAGACGTAGTCCCGACCGGATTCGAACCGGCGCTACCGCCTTGAGAGGGCGGCGTCCTGGGCCACTAGACGACGGGACCTTCGCGCACTTGTGACAGTGGTAGTCCCGACCGGATTCGAACCGGCGCTACCGCCTTGAGAGGGCGGCGTCCTGGGCCACTAGACGACGGGACCCTGTCCACAAGCTGGTGTGCCGGGGGCTCCCCCGGCGACGCACGTAACTCTACCGCACCCCGGAGACCACTCCAAACCGCTTATCAGCCCATCAGATCGGGCCTGTGGTGACGTACCCAGGCGCCCATGGGGCCGCTCTCCCACCGGACGTCGAACTCGCTCAGCGGGATCGCGACCTCCGGGCGGCCCGTGGCGGGGTCCACCGGGACGCGGGCCAGGCGGTCGCGTACCCAGCGGGGCACGCCGGCCGGCACCGTACGCTCGCCCCAGCCCACGAGCCCGACCGACCGCAGAGGCTGGACCCGCACCCGTACGCCGCCGGGGCGGCCGATCGAGCGCGGGTCGGCCAGCCGGGTGTCCACGGCGTCGACCCTGGTGATGTCGGGCCAGCGCAGGCGGACGCGGAACCCATGCGCGTCGGTCAGCTCCACGCCGTCGGCGGAGAAGCGGACGACGGTGCCCGAGGTCAGGCGGCGGTGCTTGGCGGCGAGGACGGTGAGCAGGGCGGCGGTGGCGAGCGCGCCGACGACGGCGCCGAGCGCGGTGCTGCCGGTGAAGATCGCTCCCAGGAGGAGGCAGACGACGAAGAAGAGTGCCAGCGGGGCGATGAACGGGGCGGCGAAGCGCGGGAAGCCGCCCGGGCGCATGCGGAACTCGTCCATGGTCAGGTGGTGAGGAGGCCGCGACGGTAGGCCTCGCCCACGGCGGCGGCGCGGTCGCGGACGTCGAGCTTGGCGTAGATGTGCAACAGGTGGGTCTTGACGCTGGCCTCGCTGATGAACAGCCTGGCCGCCGCCTCCTTGTTGGTCGCACCCTCGGCGATCAGTCGCAGCACCTCCAGCTCCCGCTTGCTCAGCGTGCCTCTGGCGGGCCGGCGGACGGACTCGGCCAGGCGGCCTGCCGCGGCGGGGGCGAGCACGGTCTCGCCTCTGTGGGTGGCTCTGACGGCGCGGACCAGCTCCTCGGGCGGGGCGTCCTTGAGCAGGTAACCGCTGGCGCCGGCCTCCAGCGCCGGGAGGACGTCGGTGTCGAACGTGGTCAGCACCAGCACCCGCGGGCCCGTGCCGCCGAGCCGCCGGATGGCGGTGACCCCGTCCACGCCGGGCATGCGCAGATCCATGAGGACGACGTCGGGGCGGAGGTCGTGTGCCAGGGCCACGGCCTGCTCGCCGTCGGCCGCCTCCCCGACGACCTCCAGGTCGGCCTCGGCGTCGAGGGCCGCACGCAGTCCGTCGCGCACGATCGGGTGATCGTCCGCGATCAGCACCCGCACCGTCATCGGTCTCCCCTTCCCAAGGTCATCGTCTCACCGATCCCCATCCTCGACCGCCCGCCCGGCACCGGAGCCCTCCGCTGGAGCGGAGTAACGGCCCACCGGACGGGTGGTATGCCCTCCCTTCCACGCGAGAGACGGGCGAGCCCGCCGGTCGCCCGGCGTCGCCGCTTTCAGGGCGCGTGGCCGCTCGGCCCGGCGAGCCAGTGGCATCGCCGCCCTCCGCCCGGCCAGCGGTGGCAGCCGTCCGCGCCCGTCGCCTCGCCGGCCTCCCCCCGAAGCCTGGAGCGGCCCGCCGGGCGAGCGGCCTCACCGCCCGTGGCGCACGGGTGGCGGACTGGCCCTCGGGGCGGGCGCGTCACCGCCCTCCGCGCGGGCGACCGCGCCGATCTCCGCGTGAGCGGCCTCGCCTACCTCCCGCGAGGAGCGGGCGGTCCGCTGGGCGAGCGGTGTCACTCAGCGCGAGTGTCCGGTCGGCCCTCGGGGCGGGGGGTGGCGTTGCGGCCGGCCCTCGGGGTGGGTGGTGTCGTCGGGCTCGGCGCGGGTGACGGGCCGGCCCTGGAGGGGGGTGGTGTCGTCGGGCTCGGCGCGGGGGTGGTCGGGGTGGGAGGGAAGGGGGATGGCGGGGTGGGAGGGAAGGGGGATGGCGGGGTGGGAGGGAAGGGGGATGGCGGGGACGGTGGCGGCGATGGACGTGCCGTGGCCGGGCTCGGATTCGATTTCCAGGGTGCCGCCGACGGCGCGGGCGCGTTGGCGCATCCCGTCCAGGCCGAAGCCGTCAGTGGGCGTGTGCGGGCCGAAGCCGGCTCCGTCGTCGCGGATGTCGAGAAGGATGAGTTCGTCCGTGTACGACAGGGTGAGGCCCGTCCTGGTGGCTCTGGCGTGCTTGGCGACGTTCGCCAGTGCCTCCTGAGCGATGCGGAACAGGGTGGCCTCGACGTCGGTGGACAGGGCGACGGGCGTGCCGGTGACCTCGAAGGCCAGCTCCACGCCCGACGTCCGCGACCAGGATGCGGCCATGCGGCCGAGCGCCTCCGGCAGCCGCGCGTCCTCCAGCGGCTCGGGACCCAGCGCGCGTACGGATCTGCGGGCCTCCGCCAGACCGCGGCGGGCGAGCTCGGCCGCCTGGTCGAGATGGCGGAGGCGGGCGGGATCCTGGACGGCGCGGCGGGCGGCGTCGAGCTGGCCCATCAGGGCGACGAGGTCCTGCGCCACCGTGTCGTGGATCTCGCCGGCCATCCGGTGCCGCTCGTCCAGCACGCCCGCCCGCCTGGCCTGGTCGATGAGCCTGGCGTGCAGGTCGGCGTTCTCGTCCATGGCGGCCCTCAGCCGCTCGACGAGGCGGCGGCGCTTGTCGTGCTCGGCGGAGACGTACCAGCCGGCCAGGACCAGCGGGACGGCGACGCCGGCGATCACGGCGAGCAGGGCCGGCTGGTCCCCTGGACTCGCCTGGGCGGCCACGTTGACGGTGGCGGTGAGCGTCACCCCGGCCATGATCAGCCGGGCGGGGAGCAGGGAGATGGCGAGCGGGTAGCCGACCGAGGCGAAGACGGTGAAGGCGGCGTTCTCGGCGGCGAGGGCTCCGGCGAGGGCGATGAGGACGAGGTAGTGGCCGATGACGGGGGCGCGCAAGGCATCACGGCGAGGGTGGAGCCAGGCGATGGGAGCGAGCCACAGCGCGGCGGCCACGGTGAGGGCGGGCCAGGGCAGGCTTGCGCGGTCGGCGGAGTCGGCGGGTGATCCGGTGCCGAGAAGTCCGGACAGCCGCGTAGTGAGTGGGTCCAGCAGTGCGCGCAGGGCGGACGGGCCGCCGTCGGGCACGTCCAGGAGGGCAGCGCCGACCGCGGAGGCCGCGAGCAGTGCGTACGCGAGCCCCAGGTACGCCCAGCGCTCGCGCCCGTCGAACCAGCTCATGAGGTCCAGACTGGCATGACATCAACCGATCGGTGGATGTCCGGCATCCACCGCACGTAGCGCCGCCCGGACGATGTGGACCTCGGCTGACCTGGGCGAACATCGACTTATGAGCAGACCGACACGGAGAAGCATGTTCCAGATGGCCGCCGTGGCCGGCGCGGGCGCCGCCTCGATCGCCGCCGGGCACAAGAAGGAGGTGACCACGTTCGTCTTCGTGACCGGCTCGAACGGCGTGGCCACCGCCGACCCGGAGCTGACGCTGCGCGGCCACCGCGCCGTGGGCGTGAGCCTGCCGGGGCACGGCCCCGAGGAGCAGTTCCACCTGGCCTACCAGGCGCCGCAGGACCTGACGAAGCTGGCTGCGATCCCCTCCCCGATGGCCGGTGTGACGCTGGACGACTACGTGGAGGCCACGGTGGACACGGTGCGCCGGGTCGCGCGGTACGGGCCGGTCGTCCTGGTGGGCGGCAGCCTGGGCGGCTCGACGATCACCAAGGCGGCCGACGCCGTCCCCGACCTGATCGACCGGCTCGTTTACATCTCGGCCTACTGCTGCACGAAGCTGCGTTCGCCGGCGGAGTATCTGGAGACGCCGGAGGGCAGGACGAGCCTGGTGGGCAACCTGTTGTCCGGCGTCGTCGGCGACCCCCGGGTGCTCAAGGCGGTGCGCGTCAACTGGCGGACGAACGACAGGAAATTCCTCGAGGCGGCCAAGGCGGCGTTCATGGCCGAGGGGACCGACGGCGAGTTCCTCGCCATGCTCAACACGTCGCTGCCGGACGAGAGCCTGCAGGTGTCGAGTGCGGACGCGCGAGGCCGCAGGAGCGCGTGGGGGCGGGTGCCGAGGGTGTACATCAGGCACACGCGGGACCGGGTGATCCCGCCGGCGTTGCAGGATCGGATGATCAGGGAGGCGGACGCGGCGACGCCGGGCAACAGGTTCAAGGTCTTCACGGTGGAGAGCTCGCACGCGCCGACACCGAAGGCCTATCGGGAGATCACCGAAATCCTGGATCGGCTGGTGAAATGAAAAACGGACGTCTCGCTCGGAGACATCCGTTCACTGCTGGGGTACCAGGACTCGAACCTAGACTAACTGAACCAGAATCAGTCGTGCTGCCAATTACACCATACCCCACCGCTGCGAACCCCTCGGGGCGCGCTTGGCGACGTCCGAAAGAATAGCCCAGCTAGGGGGGTAAGACCAAAACGATTAGCCGGCCGGTCTCTCCAGTGTCTCCGCCGTGCCAAGCTGATGGGGACAAAACACCACGTGGAGGAGCCCGAGCGTTGGCCGAGAATCCGTTCTTCGCCCCCAGCACCCTGCCGTACGAGTTGCCGCCCTTCGCCGACGTCCGTGAGGAGCACTACCTGCCGGCGTTCCGACACGGCATGGCGGAGCAACTGGCCGAGGTCGACGCGATCGCCGGCAGCGCCGAGCCGCCGACCTTCGACAACACGATCGCCGCGCTCGAACGGTCGGGACGGATCCTCGATCGCACGGCCACGGTCTTCTACAGCATCGCCGCGTCCAACTCCAACGACGAGATCATGGAGATCGAGAAGACGATCTCGCCGGAGCTGACCAGGCACAACGACGCCATCCGGCTCAACCGGGCGCTGTGGTCCCGCATCAAGCTGGTGACCACGGAAGACCCGGAGGAGGCCTGGCTGCTGGAGAAATACCGCGACGACTTCATCCGGGCCGGCGCCGACCTGTCGGAGCCGGAGCAGGCCCGGCTGCGCGAGCTCAACGAGGAGCTGGCCAAGCTCTCCACGGGGTTCGCGCAGAGCCTGCTCAAGGCCTTGACCGAGTCGGCGCTGGTGGTGGAGGACCCGAAGGAGCTCGACGGGTTCGACGAGGCCAGGATCGAGTCGCTGCGCAAGGACGGCAAATACGTCCTGCCGCTGCTCAACTTCACCGCCCAGCCCGCCCTGGCCGAGCTGACCAACCGGGACGTGCGCCGCCGGCTCTACGAGCTGAGCGTCGGCCGGGCGCCGGGCAACTTCGAGCTGGCCGCGAGGATGGCGACGCTGCGGGCCGAGCGGGCGGCGCTGCTCGGCTTCCCCAACCACGCCGCGTACTCGGTGGCCGACCAGACGGCCAAGACCGTCGAGGCGGTCGAGGAGATGCTCGGCCAGCTCGTCCGGCCCGCCGTGCGCAACGCCGAGCGGGAGGCCGAGGAGCTGACCGCGCAGGCCGGGTTCGCGATCGAGCCGTGGGACTGGCCTTACTACGCGGAGAAGGTGCGCCAGGCCCGCTACGACTTCGACGACTCCGTGATGCGGCCGTACTTCGAGCTCAACCGGGTCTACCGGGACGGCATCTTCTTCGCGGCCACCAAGCTCTACGGCATCACCTTCACCGAGCGGCCCGACCTGAGCGGATACCACCCGGACGTGACCGTGTTCGAGGTGTTCGAGGAGGACGGGAGCCGGCTGGGGCTGTTCCTGCTCGACCCGTACGCCAGGGAGCGCAAGCGCGGCGGGGCGTGGATGAACAGCCTGGTCGACCAGTCGTTCCTGTTCGGGCTGCGGCCGGTGGTGATGAACAACCTCAACGTCACCAAGCCCGCCTCGGGGCCGACGCTGCTGACGTACGACGAGGTCAACACGGCCTTCCACGAGTTCGGGCACGCGCTGCACGGGTTGTTCTCGCAGGTGCGCTTCCCGCGGGTGTCGGGCACCAGCGTGCCGCGTGACTTCGTCGAATACCCCTCGCAGGTCAACGAGATGTGGGTGACCTGGCCGGAGGTCCTGGCCAACTACGCCAAGCACCACGAGACGGGCGAGCCGATGCCGGCCGAGCTCGTGGAGAAGCTGCAGGCGGCCGAGAAGTTCAACCAGGGCTTCAAGACCGTCGAATATCTCGCCGCCACGCTGCTCGACTGGGCCTGGCACAAGCTGGCGCCGGGCGAGACGGTGAGCGACGCCGAGGCGTTCGAGGCTGCGGCGCTGGAGGCCGCGCAGATCGCCGTGCCGCAGGTCAGGCCGCGCTACCGGACCAACTACTTCGCGCACATCTTCTCCGGCGGCTACAGCGCCGGCTACTACTCCTACATCTGGAGCGAGGTGCTGGACGCGGAGAGCGTGGAGTGGTTCAAGGAGAACGGCGGGCTGACGAGGGCGAACGGCGACCACTTCCGCCGCGAGTTGCTCTCTCGCGGCGGGAGCCTCGACCCGCTGACCGCCTTCCGCAACTTCCGTGGGCGCGAGCCCGGCATCGAGCCGCTGCTCAAGCGCCGCGGCCTGGACTGAAAACCCCGGCGTGCTCGGCGGCCCACTGCGCGAACGTGCGCGGTGGCCGCCCCGTCACCTGCTCGACGATGGGCGTGACCTGGTAGGCGTCCTCGGGCACGTTGCCGAAGACCTCGATCTGGAACTCGATCATCTCCTCGGGGACACCCTGGGCCCGGTAACGCTCGCGCATCTGGTCCACGGTGAGCTCGACGAAGGCGATCTCCCTGCCGATCGCCTCGGAGAGGATCGCGACCTTGGCCGGCATGTCGAGCAGCTCCGGGCCGGTCAGGCCGTAGGAGTGGCCAGCGTGGCCGTCCTCCGTCAGCGCGGTGGCGATCACGGCGCCGATGTCGGCCTCGTGCACCATCGCGGTCTTCGTCGCGCCGAAGGGCTCCTCGATCACGCCTCTCGTCCGCACGGACTCGGCCCAGGCGAGGGCGTTGGCCATGAACTCGGTGGGCTGGACATAGGTCCAGGCGAGGTCGCTCGCGGTCACGGCGGGCTCCAGCGTGCCCTGGGACCAGCCGCTGAGGAGCGTCACGCGGCGCACCCCGGCCGCGGCGATCAGCTCGACGATCTCCTCGCCGTTCGGCAGGGGTGTGTAATCAGGGCCGCCCACGTCGATGAGGTGCACGCCCGCGACGCCCTGGAGCACCGGGACGAGCGTCTCGGCCCGGCTGAGGTCGCCCTGGACGACCTCCACCCCTTCGGGCAGCCGGGCTCTCGCGGGGTCGCGGGTGAGCGCCCTCACCCGCTGCCCCATGCGTACGAGATGGCCGACGACATGCCTGCCCACGGAGCCCGTGGCCCCGGTCACCAGATAGGTCATGCCGACGACGCTAGAAGCCGTCGCGGCAGACTACGTTCCTGAATGCAGCCGCGTCAGGGCGGAACGCAGGCGGTCTTGCACACGCTCGCGGCCGAGCACCTCGATCGACTCGAACAGTGGCAGGCCCACCGTGCGGCCGGTGACCGCGACCCGCACCGGCGCCTGCGCCTTGCCCAGCTTGAGCCCGTGGGCCGTGCCGACCTCCTCCAGGGCCTCCTTGAGCGACTCCGGATCCCAGCTGACCGACTCCAGCCGGTCGAGGTAGCCGGTGATGATCTCCATCGGGGAGTTCTTCATCGCCTTGTCCCACGACGCTTGGTCGAACACCGGCTCCTCGAGGAAGAGGAAGTCGACGTTCTGCCGGATCTCCGACAACACCGCGATGCGGGTCTGGGCCAGCGCCGCGACCTTGCTGAACAGCTCGCGGTCCCAGGAGGCGTCGAGGTAGGGCGCGCAGCGCTCCTCGAAGGTCTCCAGCGGCAGCGCCCGGATGTATTCGCCGTTGAACGCGCGCAGCTTCTTCTCGTCGAAGAACGCGCTGGCGGAGTTGACGTCCTCCAGCCGGAACAGCGGCACCATCTCCGACCACGGCATGATCTCGCGGTCGCCGCCGGGGCCCCAGCCGAGCAGCATGAGGTAGTTGACCATGGCCTCGGCCAGGTAGCCCTCGGCCCGGTAGTCCTCCAGCGCGACCTTGTCGCGGCGCTTGGACAGCTTCTTGCGCTGCTCGTTGACGATCACCGGCAGGTGCGCCCACACCGGCGGCGTCGCGCCCAGCGCGGGCCACAGCAGCATCTGCTTGGCCGCGTTGCCCAGGTGCTCCTCGCCGCGGACCACGTGGGTGATGCCCTGCGTGATGTCGTCGACCGCGTTGGCCAGCACGTAGAGCGGCGAGCCGTCGGTGCGGGCGATGACGAAGTCTTCCTGGGCCTCGTTGGGGAACTCCACGTTGCCGCGGACGAGGTCTTCGACCACGGTGACGCCCTCGTCGGGGGTGCGGAAGCGGACCGCGCCCTCGGTCAGCCCCCGCTCGCGGCAGTGGCCGTCGTAGCCCTTGTGCTCGGAGCCGGTGCGGGCCACGAGGGCCTCGCGCGTGCAGTCGCAGTAGTAGGCGCGGCCGTCGGCGAGCAGCTTGGCCACCGCCTCGCGGTGCTGCGGCTCGTAGGCCGACTGGAAGTAGGGGCCCTCGAAGCACGGGTGGGTGCCGTTGATGCCGATCCAGTCGAGCGCGGAGATGATGCCCTCGGTCCACTCGGGCCGGTTGCGCGAGGCGTCGGTGTCTTCGATGCGCAGCACGAAGCGGCCGCCGGACTGTTCGGCCAGCGCCCAGTTGAACAGCGCCGTGCGGGCACCGCCGACGTGGAACATGCCGGTTGGGGACGGGGCGAAACGCACCCGTAGATCAGTCACGGGAGACCACCTTGTTCGTGAGTGTGCCGATGCCTTCGATGCCGACGCTGACCTCGTCACCGATCTGCAGCGGGCCGACGCCTGCCGGGGTGCCGGTCAGGATGACGTCGCCGGGGATCAGCGTCATGACCGCGCTGACGTAGGCCACCAGCGCGGGGATGTCGTTGATGAGCTGGCTGGTGCGGCCGCTCTGGCGCACCTCGCCGTTGACCGTGGTCGTCAGCGCGAGGTCGCTCGCGTCCAGGTCGGTCTGGATCCACGGCCCGAGCGGGCAGAACGTGTCGAACCCCTTGGCCCGGGTGAACTGCACGTCCTTCTTCTGCAGGTCGCGGGCGGTGACGTCGTTGGCGCAGGTGTAGCCGAAGATGACGTCCTTGGCCCGCTCGACCGGGACCTCGCGGCAGAGCCGGCCGATCACCACGGCCAGCTCGCCTTCGTAGTCGACGCGGTCGGACAGCGACGTGGGATAGGCGATGTTCTCGCCGTGACCGATCACCGAGGTGGACGGCTTCATGAAGATGAGCGGCTCCTCGGGCACCTCGTTGCCCATCTCGCGTGCGTGCTCGGCGTAGTTTCTGCCGATGGCGATGACCTTGCTGGGCAGCATCGGAGCCAGCAGCTTCACCTGGGAGAGCGGGAACCGCTCGCCGGTGAACTGCACCGTGGCGAAGGGGTGTCCGGAGATCGTGGAGACGAACTCCTCGCCCGGGCCGCCTTCGACCACGCCGAACGACACGCCTTCGCCTGTGGAGAACCTCGCTATACGCACCTGACAAGGCTATCGCCGCCGCCACAGGGGTCGGCCCAATGAGCAGGTCGCGCCGCAGATCTCCGCGACTCCCGCGATCGCCTCCCCCGCCTCTCCTGACGTCGCCTGTGCCCGGCGGCGGCGCCGGCGCGTCGCCCGGCCGAGTTCGTACAGGAACGGCCCGGCGAGAAGTGGATCACACGAGGGACGGGGCTAGCCTGGAGTCCTCACTGAGGAAAGGGGATCCCGTTGTCCGTCGTGAAGATCAACGTGCTGACCGTGCCCGCCGACATGCGCGAGGAGCTCGAAAGGCGCTTCGCCAAGCGGGCCGGGATGGTGGAGTCCGCCGACGGCTTCGAGTGGTTCGAACTGCTCAGGCCGGTGGAGGGCACCGAACGGTACCTCGTCTACACGCGCTGGCGCAGCGAGGAGGACTTCCAGAAGTGGCAGCAGAGCCAGGCGTTCCAGCGCGGGCACGCCCAGGCCGCCGCGGCCGCCGGCCAGGGACACGGCCACGGGCAGGGGCCCGCGGCGACCGGCTCGGAGGTGTGGACGTTCGAGGTCGCCGAGACCGCGGCTCCCAAGGAGTAGTCAGCCGTCCAGGGGGTTGCGCGCGATGCGGTCCACAATGCCGCTCCGCACGAACTGCGCGGCGATGCTGCCCGGCTTGCGCGCCCCCTGCTCGGAGATGCACACGGCGAACTCCTTGGCGATCTCCAGCCGCGGATGGCGCTCCAGCACCTCCCGCCGCACCTCGGCGGGGATCTCGTCGGTGCGGCGGCCGGAGATGTCCATGCCGGTCGAGAGCTCCAGCAGGTGTCCTTCGGGATCCTCCTCCACCGGCACCTCCTCCCACATGTGCCGGATGATCACCTCGGCGGCCCTCGTCCTGCGCTCGGGCGACCAGCCGGCCCCGGCGCAGAAGGCCCAGGCCACGTGCCCGCCCGCCTCCTCGTACGGCACCGTGTGGCTGTCGAACTCGGCGACCAGCCCGATGTCGTGGAGCATGGCCGACACGTAGAGCAGCTCGGCGTCGAACGCGATGTCGTTGGCACGCGCGTACGCGGCCGCCCACAGGTAGGCGCGGATCGAATGGTTGAGCAGCGACGGCGAGTGGTAGCGGGTGGCCACCTCGAGGGCGCCGCGGCAGGCGGGTGTGTCGGGGATCACGAGATCGTCGAATGTCACGGACACCAGCATGCCAGTGGGGCATCGCGCGGCTAACGAATCGGTCATTCAACTTGACCAGTTGATCGCGATTCGGACAGCATGTTCCGCCCTCATCTTTTGTCCCGAAAGGAACTGGCGTGCGCCGGCTCGCGATACCTCTTGCCCTCACGCTCGCACTCGGCGGGCACGTGAGCCCGGCCCAGGCCGACAAGGTCGACCGCACCTGGGCGTGCCAGGGTGACTGGCTGCCCGGCACGCCGACGGCCGAGGAGGTCATGCGGGGCGAGCTGGCGCTGGTGGGGCTTCCGGTGTACCAGCTTGGCAAGAAGATCAACTGGGACGCGAGCCCGTACGGGAACCGCTCCTGGGAGTTCGTCTTCCAGTCGCTGCGCTGGATGGGCACGCTGGTCGTCGCGTACGAGAACACCGGCGAGCGGCGCTACCTGGAGCGCGCCAAGGAGATCGCCCAGGACTGGGTGGCGAACAACAAGTACGGCGCCCCCGGGACCAAACCGTACGTGTGGAAGGACCACCCGGTCTCGTTGCGCACCCAGCCGCTGCTGTGCCTGAGCATGCACGTCAAGGAGGGCTGGCTGAAGGAGAGCCTGGCCGTCCACGCCAAGCTGCTGGCGGACCCGCGGCTCTACAAGAAGGGCCACAACCACGGCATCGACCAGGACATCGCGCTCATGGGCATCGGCTGCCGCTACGACCGCAAGGACTGGGCCGACCTGGCCTCCAGGCGCCTCACCGGCACGGTCCAGCTCGACGTGGACTCCCAGGGCGCGCTGATGGAGCAGGCGCCGCGGTACGCCGTCTACGTCTACGGCCGGCTCCAGCTCGCGATGACCAACATGAAGGCCTGCGACCGCAAGGTGCCCGGCGCGATCGCCTCCCGCACCGAGGCGCTGAAGGACTTCATCGCCCACGCGACCATGCCCAACGGCTACATGGTGCCCATCGGGGACGGGACCGCCGACACCGAGCCGAAGATGGAGACCGGTACGCCGAAGCAGGAGGTCAAGGCGTACCGGGCGGGCTACGTCTTCGGCCGGACGGCCTGGGGCAAGCCGGAGTCGGCGTACTACTCGATCAGGTTCGGGCCCGGCATGAAGTACCACGGGCACGAGGACCACCTGGGCGTGACGTACTACGCGCAGGGCCGCGACATCCTCGTGGACGGCGGCTTCCACTCCTATGAGAAGAGCTCCTACCGCTACTGGACGCTCTCGCCGGAGGCGCACAACGTCCCCACGGTGGTCGGCGCCCGGTTCCGGCCGCGCACCCCCACCAAGCTCGTCAAGTCCTCCTACGGCGAGGACCGGCAGTCATTCCGGTTGACCGACAAGGCGTACGGCGTGAGCCGGACCCGGTCCGTACTGGTCAACCACGGCGAGGACCTGATGGCGGTGCTGGACACGGCGTCGGGCGGCAAGGAGGTCAGTAACCTCTGGCGGTTCCATCCGTCGCTCAAGGTCGTCTCGAACGGCGGCGGCAAGGTCGTGCTGGCGGACGGCAAGTTCAAGGTCACGCTGGTGCAGTTCTCCGGGTGCGACCGGATCGGCGGGCAGAAGGTGCAGCGCGGCGGCAAGCTCGGCTGGGTGTCGCCGACCTACCTGTCGAGGACTCCCACCAACGTGATCGTGTCGCCGGCGGCGAAGTCGCTGCTGACGGTGGTCGTCCCGGGCACCGACTCGCCCAAGGTGTCGTGCTCCGGCGGGAAGGTCACGGTGGAGGGCGTCTCGTTCTCCACCGGCGTCCTCTGAGCACCTTGTGAGACCTCGGCCGGGGTGTGTGAAGGCTTCCACACCCCGGCGGAGGCTCAGCAGTCGCGGCCCGCGCGCAGCAGCCCGTACGTGACCGCCTGCTCCAGGGCCTGCCACGAGGCGTCGATGATGTTCTCGGCGACGCCGACCGTGGCCCACTCGGAGGTCTCGTCGCTGGAGGTGATGAGCACGCGGGTGATGGCGCCGGTGCCGTGGGTGCCCTCGAGTATGCGCACCTTGTAGTCGATCAGCTCCAGCTTGGCCAGCTCGGGGTAGAGCTTCTCCAGGGCCAGCCGCACGGCCTTGTCCAGGGCGTTGACGGGCCCGTTGCCCTCGCCGGTGGCCACGATGCGCTCGCCCTTGGCGTGCAGCTTGACGGTGGCCTCGCTGACCAGCTCGCCGCCCTTGGTGCGCTCGACGATGACGCGCCACGACTCGACCTCGAAGTGGCGCTTGCGCTCCCCGTGGACGGTGTCGCGCAGCAGCAGCTCGAACGACGCGTCCGCGGCCTCGAACGTGAACCCCCTGGACTCGAGGTCCTTGACCCGCTCGACCAGGGTCTTGGTGTGCTCGGGCGTGAGCTCGTAGCCCAGCTCGCGGCCCTTGAGCTCGACGGAGGCCCGCCCGGCCATGTCGGAGACCAGCATGCGCATGTCGTTGCCGACGGCGGCCGGGTCGATGTGCTGGTAGAGGTTGGGGTCGACCTTGATGGCGCTGGCGTGCAGGCCGGCCTTGTGGGCGAAGGCGGACATGCCGACGTACGGCGCGTGCGAGTTGGGGGTGACGTTCGTGACCTCGGTGATCGCGTGGGCGATGCGGGTCATGTCGGCGAGCGCCGCCGGCGGCACGAGGTCGAAGCCCCGCTTGAGCTGGAGATTCGCGACGACGGTGAAGAGGTTGGCGTTGCCGGAGCGCTCGCCGTAGCCGTTGGCGCAGCCCTGGACGTGCGTGGCGCCCGCCTTGACGGCGGCCAGCGTGTTGGCGACCGCGCAGCCGGTGTCGTCGTGGCAGTGGATGCCGACGCGGGCGCTCGTCTGGACGGCCTCGTGGACGATGTCGGCCAGCTCGTCGGGGAGCATGCCGCCGTTGGTGTCGCACAGGGCGATGACGTCGGCCCCGGCCTCGGCGGCCGTCCTGATGACCTCCAGCGCGTAGGCTGGATTGGACTTGTAGCCGTCGAAGAAGTGCTCGGCGTCGAGGAAGACTCGCTGTCCCTCCGCACGGAGGTGGGAGACCGTATCGCGGATCATCGCGAGGTTCTCCTCGAGGGTCGTGCGGAGGGCCAGCTCCACGTGCCGGTCGTGGCTCTTGGCGACAAGGGTCACGACCGGCGCGCCGGATTCGCGCAAAGCGGCCACCAATGGGTCGTCGGCTGCCTTCACACCGGCCCGGCGGGTCGCGCCGAACGCGGCGAGCTGCGCGTGCTTCAGGTCGAGCTCTGTTTGAGCGCGCCTGAAGAACTCTGTGTCCTTGGGGTTGGCGCCCGGCCAGCCCCCTTCGATGAAACCGACGCCCAGGCCGTCCAGGTGACGCGCGACGGCGAGCTTGTCGGCGACGGTCAGGTTGAGCCCTTCCTGCTGCGCGCCGTCCCGCAGCGTCGTGTCGTATACGTGGAACCGGTCGTCGGCCATCTGTCTCACTTCTTCCTGGAAAACAAAAAGACCCCTCACGGACGTGAGAGGTCTGCGCGCTGGCGGTGTCCCTATATCAGCCAGCGCGCCTGCCGATAATGAGCAGACCGTAGAACATGGTGCTCCCCAGTGTGCCATACGGATTCACCATTCGGCACACCGGTCTCAATCGGTGGGACGTCATACGACGACTCCGGCTCCTCCGGTGATGGCGCGCTCCAGCGCGGCGGGGTCGAACGCCTCGCCGCCCAGAAGCCGGCCGTCGAGCACCAGCGTCGGCGTGCCCTCCAGCTGGATCTTGGCGCTCGCCTCCACGTGCGCCTTCGCGTACGACTGCGACGTCACGCAGTCGTCCACGGCAGCGCCCGCCTTCCTGGCCGCCTTGACCAGCTCCTCCACGGTGAACCCCGACGCCACGCCGTGCGGCGCGGGCTGGATGGCGTACAGCTCGTCCCTGAACGCCAGCCAGTTCTGCTCGGGGATGCAGCGTGCGGCCGCGGCGGCGCGGATGGAGTTGGAGCGCATGGGCTCGTCCTGGAAGATCGTCACAGGGTGGAAGACGACCCTGACCCTGCCCTCGCGCGCCAGCCGCTGGATCGTGGCGTCGACCTTGGCGTGCATGTCCTTGCAGACCGGGCAGTCGTAGTCCTCGAACACGTCCAGCACGGGCGCGTTGCTCGACCTGTCGGCCAGCACCATGGAGCCGTCGGCCTGCCTGGACAGCCGCACCCCCTCGGACGACGACGCGCCAGGATTGGACCACCACAACCCCGCCACCGCCGCGCAGGCGAGCACAACCGCCACAAAACGTTTCATGATTCGCATCGCGCAGACCCTATCGTGGCCACATGAAGGCAGACCTCATCGCTCCCGCCGTCGCACAGTACCTCCTCGAGCACTCGACCAGCCCCGACCCCTTGCTGGAGGAGCTGGCGAAGGAGACCGCGCAGGCCACGGGCGGCAACGCGGGCATGCAGATCTCACCCGACCAAGGTCTCTTCCTCACCATGATCACTCAGTTGATCGCGCCTGACGTGGCGGTGGAGGTGGGGACGTTCACCGGATATTCATCCCTGTGCATCGCGCGCGGCCTGTCGGGCGGCCGGCTGCACTGCTTCGACGTGAGCGAGGAGTGGACGTCGATCGCGCGCCGGTACTGGGCGAAGGGCGGCGTGGCGGACCGGGTGACGCTCACACTGGGACCGGCGCTGGAGACGCTGGCCGCGTTCGACGAGATCATCGACCTGGCCTTCCTGGACGCCGACAAGGGCAACTACCCCGGCTACTACGAGCTGCTGATGGCCCGCATGCGGCCGGGTGCGCTGCTGATCGCCGACAACACGCTGCGCCGCGGCCACGTGGCCGATCCCGCCCGCAACGAGCCGACGACGGTGGAGATCCGCGAGTTCAACGACCTGGTGATCGAGGATCCGCGAGTGACCGTGCTGATGCTGCCGGTCGCCGACGGCATGACGCTGATCAGGAAGAACCCGTAGCGGCGATGCGGACGCCCCATGACCCGCCGGAGTGGGTGACGGAGCTGATCTGGCGCCTGGTGTCATGGCTCGACGCGGGCCTGAGGTGCGTCGCCGAGGCCGATCTCCGGGCCGAGGGGCTGGTTCCGCGGGAGCCGCCGGTCGCCGTCGAGGCGCCGCCGATCAAGGTGAGTGCCGCGCTGAGGTCCCGGACCACGGTCCTCGACTGCGACGCGGTGCTTGCCGACGGACGGCCGGACTGGGCGGAGCTGGCGGCCGAGCACCGGCGGAAGCCGTTCGGCCGGGTGCAGCGTCGGGCCCTGATCGCGCGCCGGGACTGCCCCGACGAGCTGACCCGGGCCCTGCTCACGCCGTGGGACTCGCTCGTGGCCGTCCGTCTCGGGGACCGGGGACAGCCCATTCCGCGGTGGGTATGGGAGACCGCCCTGGCCAGGGTCGGTGAGACGAGGCACACGTTCGTCCGGCAGGCCGTGTCGGAGGAGGCGGTGCGGGAGCAGATCCTGGCCACGTCGCGCCTGGACCTGTTCGTACGGGCGGTCGCCGACGTCGACACCCCGAAGACAGCGATGTTCTGGAAGGGCGTGGGCGGGTTGCTGCGGCAGTGGCTCGGCGACGATCGAGCGGCCTGGCCGACGGCCGCCGCGGTGTTGACCGCGCACACGGGGACGTTCGAAAGCCTGCTCCACCGGATCGAGCAGACGCCGGTCGCAAGGTCCCCGCAGGACGCGGACCTGCGGGTCCTGGTCCACGCGCCGGACGCCCTGCTGGCCGAAGTGATCAGCGAGCTCTCCGACGAGGCGCTGGAACGCATGGGCAAGAGTGACCGGGGCCCCGGCCACGCCCGGAATTCCCACCTCAGCTCCATGATCGTCAAACGGATCTTCGAGGCCAGCATTCCTCCTCGCGGGGTCTTCGCCCGGTGGGCGCACGCCGCGCGTGCGCGGTCCCGAGCGAGTGCGAGGCGGTGCTGCTGGCCGTGGCCGGCGAGGACGGCCCGCTGCCCTGGCCCGGCCTGGTCGACGCGCACCGCGACGCGCCGCTGCCGAAACACGTGCTGTGCTCGCTGGCCGCCCGGGAGGGTTTCCCTGAGCCGCTCGCGCGGTCGCTCCCGCGCGATGACCTGTACTGGCTGGCGGCCCAGAGCCCGGCGGCCGCGCGGGCCGCCGTGGCCGCCGGGCTCGCCTACCACTACCCGTGGAACGTGATCCCCCCGATCCGGGAGGCGGGGGTTCTCGCCGACGAGGAACTGGTGGCCACGTTCCGCCCAGCCATGGGGCCGGTCCAGCACGTCGTCGGGCTGGCCGAGGACGACGGGCTACGCGTTGCCTGCGCGCTGACGGTGGAGCGGGCGGCTCGGGAGGCGCCGGCCGGATTCTGGCCCGCGGTGCTCAGGAGGCTGTTGTCCTTCAAGGGGACGCTTCCGGAGCTGCTCGCCCACCCCGACTAGACGATCTTGTGGATCCAGCTGTGGGCGTCGGGGCGGGCGCCGTACTGGATGCCGACCAGCTCCTCGCGGACCCGCATGGTCACCGGCCCGGGGGTGCCGTCCGCGATCGTCCAGGACCGGTCGGCGCCCTTCACCGAGCCCACCGGCGTCACCACGGCCGCCGTACCGCAGGCGAAGACCTCGGTCAGCTCGCCGGACTCGCAGCCGGACTGCCACTCGTCGACGGAGATGAGGCGCTCCTCGGTCTCCAGGCCGAGGTCGCCGGCCAGCGACAGGATCGAGTCTCTGGTGATGCCGGGCAGCAGGGTGCCGGTCAGGGCGGGGGTGACGAGCTTGTTGCCGAAGACGAAGAACAGGTTCATCCCGCCCATTTCCTCGACGTACTCGTGGGCGTGGGCGTCCAGCCACACCACCTGGTCGCAGCCGTGCTCCACCGCCTGCCGCTGGGCGACGAACGCGGCGGCGTAATTGCCGCCGCACTTGGCGAAGCCGGTGCCGCCGGGGGCGGCCCGGGTGTATTCGGTGGACAGCCAGACCGAGACGGGCTTGATGCCGCCCGTGAAGTACGAGGCCGCCGGCGAGGCGATCACCATGTACTTGTACGACTTGGACGGGTAGTTGACCCCGAGCCCCGCCTGGGTGGCGATCATGAAGGGCCGCAGGTAGAGGCTGTGCCCCTCGGTGGTGGGCACCCACTCCTTGTCCGTCTCGACGAGGAGCTCCAGCGACTCCACGAACGTCTCCTCGGGCAGCTCGGGCATGGCCATGCGGGCGGCCGAGCGGTTGAAGCGGGCGGCGTTCGCGTACGGGCGGAACATCACGATCGAGCCGCTGATCTGGCGATAGGCCTTGAGGCCCTCGAATAGCTCCTGCGCGTAGTGGAAGACCGAGGTGGCCGGGTCGAGAGAGAGCGGGCCGTACGGCATCAGCCTGGCGTCGTGCCATCCCTGGCCCTCGGTGAAGTCGATCGAGATCATGTGATCGGTGAAGAATTGACCGAATCCCGGGTTCGCCAGTACCTGCTCGCGCTCTGCCGCGGTGCGAGCGTGGTCGGATAGCTGCACGTCGAAGCCGAGCTTCTGAGCGATGGTCATGACGGCGGTCCTTCTCTCTGCGAATCTGCGAAATTTACCGGATCCCACGGATCTGCGGATCCACGGTCCTACGGCAGGACTGCCCGAAGGCAGCCCGTACTTCCTATTGTCTCGCTATATGGGATGGCAAGCGGCCGATGGGCGATTCGGCCTTTTTGGGCGTGAAAAAGCGCCTGGCGGTCCTTCCGCGGACCGCCAGGCGCGTCGGGGCTAGGCGGTCCTAGCCGGATACTCGCGCGGTGATGTCGTCGCCGATCTCGTGGGTGGTGCGGCCCGCCCAGCCGGCCAGGCGCTCCACGATGTCGTCGGCGACCGCCTGCTCGACCCTGGCGGCCTCGGTGTGCAGGCCGAGGTGGTCGAGGAGCATGGCGACGGACAGGATGGTGGCGGTCGGGTCGGCCTTGCCCTGCCCGGCGATGTCGGGGGCGCTGCCGTGCACCGGCTCGAACATGCTGGGCGAGGTGCGCTCGGGGTTGATGTTGCCGCTGGCGGCCAGGCCGATGCCGCCCGCGATGGCCGCGCCGAGGTCGGTGATGATGTCGCCGAACAGGTTGTCGGTGACGACGACGTCGAACCGCTCCGGCTGCGTCACGAAGAACATCGAGGCCGCGTCGATGTGGCAGTAGTCGGTCGTGACCTCGGGGTATTCCTCCGCCAGACGGTTGACCGTGCGCTGCCACAGGTCGCCGGCGTAGGTGAGGACGTTGGTCTTGTGGACGAGCGTGAGCTTCTTGCGCGGCCGCGTCTTGGCCTTCTCGAACGCGTAACGCACCACGCGCTCGACGCCGTAGGCGGTGTTGAGCGACTCCTGGGTGGCGATCTCGTGCGGCGTGCCGCGCCGCATGGCGCCGCCCGTGCCCGCATAGAGGCCCTCGGTGCCCTCGCGGACGACGATCATGTCGATGTCTTCAGCGGGGGTGTCGGCCAGCGGGGTCTCCACGCCGGGGAACAGCTTGACCGGCCGCAGGTTGACGTAGTGGTCGAACTCGAAGCGGAGCCGGAGCAGCAGGTCGCGCTCGAGGATGCCCGGCGGGACGCTGGGGTCGCCCACAGCGCCGAGCAGGATCGCGTCGTAGCCGCGCAGCTCTTCCAGCACCGCGTCGGGCAGGGTCTCGCCGGTGCGGTGATAGCGCGCGGCGCCCAGGTCGTAGTGGGTGGGCTCGATCTTCGTGCCAACGGCTTCGAGGACCTTGAGCCCCTCGGCCACGACCTCGGTGCCGATGCCGTCTCCAGGGATGACGGCCAGGCGGATGTTACGCGAATCCATGGCGGTACCTTACCGGCTCGTCTCGACTGACGAACACATCATCTCACTTTTCGGACAGCTGTTCCCAGCGCCCCCCTCTGCCCTACCGGCCGGGGTGCTCCGGCGCGCCGCCGTTGTCGCGGCGGTCCAGCGCAGTCTGGACAGCCTCCGCCGCCTTGTCCTCGTGTTCCTCGGCACGGTTCCAGGCATACATCTCGTACATGATTCTCATCTCGTTTCGCGGGCGCGTTCCAATGGAGGACATCGGACCCCGGTCCCGAATCCGAACGGGGCCTGATCTCGCGGTCCGGGTCACGGACCGAACGAAGGGGACTTACCGGCCGACACACAACGCCACTCACCGCGGCGAGTCGTCGACCTGCCCTAACAGGCCTCGCCGCGGCAGGTAATGAGTACGAGCACCTGGCGCATTTGTCGTTACGATACCTGAGGCATCTCGTTGGATGTCCTAGTATCTCGCATGTTGAGACAACAAAAGGCCGCCGCCCCGGAGGGCGGCGGCCTTTATGGCGAGACGGAGGGTCAGTCCTCCAGGTCCACCGAGCGGCCGCTCTCCGCGCCGATCTCGGAGACGATCTGCTCGATCACCTCGGCCGGGATGGCAGAGTCGACGGTCAGGGCGATGAGCGCCTTGCCGCCCTTGGTGGAGCGGGCCACCTGCATCGAGGCGATGTTGACGTTGTGCTCGCCGAGGAGGCGGCCGACCACGCCGACGATGCCGGGCCGGTCGGTGTAGGTGAAGAACGCCAGGTGGGCCGTCGGCTCGATCTCCATCTCGTAGCCGTTGACCTCGACGATCTTCGTGATCTGGCGGGGCCCGGACAGCGTGCCCGAGACCGAGACCTGGCGGCCGTCGGCGAGCACGCCGCGCACGGTCACCACGTTGCGCCAGTCGGGGCTCTCGGAGCTGGTGACCAGCTCGACGGCGATGCCGCGGTCCTTGGCCAGCAGCGGCGCGTTGACGTACGTGACCTGCTCCTCGATCACGTCGGCGAACATGCCCTTGAGCGCGGCCAGCTCGATCACCCGCACGTCCTGGGAGGCGATCTCGCCGCGCACCTCGACGTCGAGCTTGGTGGCGACCTCGCCGGCCAGCGCGGTGAACACCCGGCCCAGCTTCTCCGCCAGCGGCAGGCCCGGCTTGACCTCCTCGGCCACCGCGCCGCCCTGGACGTTGACGGCGTCCGGCACGAACTCGCCCGCCAGCGCCAGCTTCACGCTCCGCGCGACCTGGGTGCCGGCCTTCTCCTGGGCCTCGTGCGTGGAGGCGCCGAGGTGCGGCGTGACGACGACCTGGTCCAGCTCGAACAGAGGGCTGTCGGTGCACGGCTCCTTGGCGAACACGTCGAGGCCCGCGCCCGCGACACGCCCCTCCTTGATCGCGGAGTAGAGCGCGGCCTCGTCGACGATGCCGCCGCGCGCCACGTTGATGATGCGGACGTTCGGCTTGACCTTGCGCAGCGCCTCGTCACCGATGAGCCCGAGGGTCTCCTTGGTCTTGGGCAGGTGCACGGTGATGAAGTCGGCCTGCTTGAGCACCTCCTCGAGGCTGACCAGCTTGACCCCCATCTGCGCGGCGCGGGCCGGCGGAAGGTAGGGGTCGTAGGCGATCAGCTCGACGCCGAACGGCTGCAGCCGCTGCGCCACCAGCTGGCCGATCTTGCCCAGGCCGAGGATGCCGACGACCTTCTCGTCGAGCTCGACACCGGTGTACTTGGACCGCTTCCACTCGCCCCTCTTCAGCGCGGCGTGGGCCTGGGCCGTGTTGCGCGCGCTGGCCAGGATGAGCGCGACCGTCTGCTCGGCGGCGCTGGTGATGTTGGAGGTCGGCGCGTTGACGACCATGACGCCGGCCTTGGTGGCGGCCTCGACATCGACGTTGTCGAGACCGACGCCGGCGCGGGCGACCACGCGCAGCTTGGGCGCCGCGGCGATGGCCTCGGCGTCGACCTGCGTGGCGGAGCGGACGATCAGCGCGTCCACGTCGGCGAGCGCGGGCAGCAGCTGGGAACGGTCGGCGCCGTCGGTGTGGCGGACCTCGAAATCAGCGCCGAGCACGGCGAGGCCAGCCTCGGACAGCTCCTCTGCGACCAGAACGACGGGCTTGTTCACAGGCGTGAATCCTTAGG
Source organism: Nonomuraea sp. SYSU D8015 (assembly GCF_008065375.1). Classification (GTDB taxonomy): domain Bacteria; phylum Actinomycetota; class Actinomycetes; order Streptosporangiales; family Streptosporangiaceae; genus Nonomuraea. The sequence continues at coordinate 220,161 of NZ_VJYI01000006.1, read as the reverse complement.
GGCTTGCACGGGTCTACGAGGGACACCTCCACGGATCCCCCGGCGGTCCCACCGAGTCTATCCGGCGCTTGTGAAAGCGTTCACGAGAGACCCACCATGTGAGACAGCTGCCGCCCTACCCACCGAGCGGAAAAGTCATCCACTCCGCGCCCATCTTTGTCTTGATCGGAAGATTTCTTCACCATTAGCCTGATAAGCCGTGGCCAACTACCTATCGTTCGTCATATGAGCATCGGGAATCCTGCGCTTGCCGACGTGCTCGCCCAGCATGGCACGCCCCACCGCCTGCTGGGCGCTCTCGCCGACGGTGGTGTCCTGGTGGCAGTGCGACCAGATCGTTCGGTCGTCCTCGGGACGACACAGGCCGGTGACCGCGTGTTGCTGGGCTACACCAGCCCGGCCACCTACGCCCGGCACCGCGGCAGCCATTCCCTGTCGGCGTGCGACGCCGACACCATCCTGGACATCCAGCGCGTCACCGGTGTGCGGGAGATCGTGATCGACGCGGCCGGACCAGCCGCCGCGGCCGTGCCCATCGACGACCTCCAGCGCTTCCTCACCACGACGCGCACGGGGCCCACGCCCGTCCTGTCGGGGGCGGTGCCGGCCGCCTACGCGACGGGCGCGATGGCCACCGTGTCGCGCGGTGCCGCGCTGGCCCAGGTGGCGACGCCGGCCCCGCAGGCGCCGGCGATCCCGTGGGTGCCCGCGCCCCGGCCACATCTGTCCGGGCCGATGCAGCAGGTGGACCCGGGCTACCGGCGGTGCACGCACCCGATCCTGCCCGCGCTGCGGCAGGCGATCGGGCAACTGCTCATGGACTTCCCGCTGGTGCACCACGTCTGGATCTCCGAGGCCCGGACCGCGTCCGGCGCGACGGGAATCATGCTGCACGTGAAGACCCACATGTCGGCCGCCGAGGACGTCGTACGCGATCTGCACCGGCTGGTGCGGGCCAGACTGCCGCAGTTCGCGGCCAGCGGTGCGCCGATCCTCATGGCCAGGGTGGCGGACGCGCGCAGCGAGCGCCGGATGATCGAGATCGGCGCCCACGTGGTCTGCGCCGACGTGAGCGACTGACGAAGCCGTGCGCGAGGGCCCGGGCGCCCGGGCCCTTCGCCGCGTGCGCGCGGAAACTGGGCCTCCCCAAACAAGCTCTCGCTCGGCTTCAATGAGAGCATGATCACACCGGTGGTGAGCACGCCCACGGTTCCCAGGAGCGTGCGCCTCGGCTACGGGGTGGGCTCCTTCTGCACGGCCACGGTCAACGCCGTGCCCGGGCTGCTCCTGCTCTACTACATGACCAACTTCCTGGCCGTGCCCGCGTGGCTGGCCGGTGTGGTGGTCACCGCGCCCAAGGTCTGGGACCTGGCCATCAACCCGCTGGTCGGGCGCTGGTCGGACCGGACGGTCTCACGCTGGGGCCCGCGGCGGCCGTGGCTGCTGGCGGGGGCGTGCACGCTGCCGGTCGCGTTCTTCCTGGTGTTCGCCGGGCCGCCGGTGACGGGCGTCGCGGCCGCCGGGTACGTGGGAGTGTGCTACCTGGCGACGGCGACGGCGTACGCGCTGTTCGAGGTGCCCTACAAGGCGATGCCCGGCGAGATGACGCACGACTACCACGAGCGCACCTCGCTGCTGCAGTGGCGGATGGTGTTCATCGGCGTGGCCACGGCGATCAGCGGCATTCTCGCGCCGGCCATCGCCACCGGCGAGGGCGAGAACGGCACGCTGAGCAGCTACCGGACGATGGCCGTCACGATCGCGATCGTGCTGTTCGCCGCCATGATCGGCGCGTTCTTCGGCACCGCCCGCGCCCCCATGACCGGCGCGCCGGAGGCGGACCGGGGCACGTGGCGCGAGCAGTTCGCCGCGATCAAGGGCAACTCGGCATTCCTGTGGCTGACTGTGCTGGCCTGCACCCAGATGCTGGCCGTCAGCATGATGCTGGCCGCCGCACCGTACTTCGCCACCTACACGCTCGGCTCCCCCAAGGCCACGCAGACGCTCTTCGCCGCGCTGGTGGGGCCGATCCTGCTGACGATGCCGCTGTGGGTGCGGCTGGCCAAGCGGTTCGACAAGCGCGGCGCGATGATCCTGGCGGCGGTGCTGTACGCGGGCGGCGCGGCGGCGGCCATCGCGACGCCGCTGTTCGGCGCCGTGTGGGCGCACGTGACGATCACGCTGGTGGGCGTCGGGTTCTCCGGCCTGCAACTGCTGCAGTTCTCGATGCTGGCGGACGTCATCGCCACCGACGCGGCGAAGACCGGCAAGCGCCGGGCCGGCGTGCTGACCGGCCTGTGGACGGCCATCGAGAGCGCGGTCAGCTCGTCCGGCGCGCTGATCTTCGGTGTGATCCTGTCGATCGGCGGCTTCATCGAGTCGGAGCCGAGCAGGCCGGTCCAGCAGCCGGACAGCGCGGTGACCGCGGTCCTCATCGGGACGACCGCGGTCCCCACGCTGATCATCCTGGCGTCGGTGCTGATGACGTTGAAGTACCGCCTTACGCCACCCGCCGCGCCAGCACCAGACGCGTCCGCGTGAACGCGCCCGCCACCAGCGCCGCCAGCAGCGGCAGCCCGATCACCACCCCGGCCAGGAACAACCAGGGGACGTCGATCGTCGTGGGCCCGAACGCGGCCACCGGATCCCCCTGCTGGCGAAAGCCCTCACGGGTCAGCGGCCAGGTCGCGACGATGCCGCTCACCGCGCCCGCCGGCAGTCCCACCAGGGCGCCGAGGCCCGAGATGTACGCCGCCTGGGCCGCCACCACGAGCCGGCGCACCCGCGGCGCCCCGCCGACCGCCGACAGGGTGTCGAGGTCCTGGCGCATGTCGGCGGCGGCCAGGCCGGTGGCCGCGAACGTCCCGCCGAGCACGAGGACGAGCGCCGCGCCGAGGAGTATCAGCAGGACGAAGAAGCGGTCCTCGTCGTAGCCTCGCTCGAGGTTGATGTACGCCGTCTCGGCGCCCACCACCCTCAGGTGGGTCTGCAGAGGGAGCTCCTCGACGGTGACGCCCGCGGCGTAGAGCGTGCGCGGCACTGCCTTGAACCCCGCCTGCGCCAGCACCCCCGCAGGCACGATGACGCCGCCCTGATTCGCGTCGGCACCACGCGCCACCACGGCAGGCACCCGCCACACCTTGCCCGATGTCGCGCCTTCGGCATTCCAGTACCTCGCGTTCAGCTCGACCATGCCGTCGCGGACCACAGCGGGATCGAACGCCACGACCTTGCCGGCCGCCAGCGCCGCCGCGGCCTGCGGGTCACGGCGGCCCTGCAGGAGGGCGAGCAAGCGCTCGTCGCCGACCGGCACCGGGGCGTAGAAACCGTGGCTGCACCTGTCGCCGCAGTTCCTCCCGCCGACGGTCAGGAGCACGTTCCGGCCACGTGTGTCCTCGGGCTCCAGCCCTTCGACCAGGGACACCCCGGGCAGGCTCTGCTGGACGGCCGCCCGCAGTCTGGCCCATGTCGGGCCGGTCGCGTCGTGGGCGCGGATCGTCATGGTGCCCACGGGGACCACCGAGTCGCGGGCCGCCTCTCGCGCGGCGTAGGAGCTGCTGGCGCCGATGCCGAGCGTGACCGCGCCCATGGTGGCCGCCATGACGGCCGCGGCGGCGGAGGCCGTGCGGACACGGTGCCGTGACGCGTCGCGCACGGACAGGCGCAGCGCGAGCGGCAGCCGCGCGGCCAGCCCTCCAGTGGCCCGCACCAGCCACGGCATGAGCGCGACCAGGCCGAGAACGAGCAGCACGGCGGACGCCGCGACGGACAGCACGCCGTGGCTCACGGCGTAGACGCTGCCGCCGAGCCCGAGCACCACCAGCACGATCCCGACCATGGGGCGTCCCGCGCGCTCGCGCGTGTCCACGGCGGCGCGTCCGGCCAGCACCTGCGCGGGGCTCTGCCGGCTCGCCTGGACCGCCGGCACCAGCGCGGCGGTCAGCCCGCTGATCAGGCCGAGGAAGGCCACGCCGAGCACCTGCGACCACGGGACGTCCAGGGGGCCGTGCTGCCAGTCCAGCACGCGGGCCGCGACCCCCTCCGCCACGGCGCCCGCGCCGATCCCGAGGGCGGCGCCCAGCAGCGCGGCCGCGCCGCCGAGCACGAGCCCGTCGGCCAGCACGATCGTCTGGAGTTGCGGGCCGTCCGCGCCCTGCGCCGCGATGACCGCCAGTTCCCTGCGCCTGCGCCGCAGCCCGACGGCGAAGGCCGGCCCGGCGAGCAGGACGGTCTCGGTGATGATCAGCACGACGGCGATGCCGAGCCAGGCCAGCCCGCGCATGCCGTCGTCCGGAGCGAAGTCCGCTATGCCGGTTTCGTCCGGCGTTGCGCTCTCGACCACGGCACGGGAGAGGACAACCAGTCCCTGGTCGTTGAGCCGCCGGATGTCCGCCCACTGCACGGGTGCACGCGTGTCGATCAGCCAGCCGCTGCTGTTGCCGTCGTTCTGATGCGGCAGCAGCCCCTCCGGCAGCGCGACCATCTCGCGCAGGCCGGGGCGGTTCGGATGGGCGACGACGCCGACCACCCGCACGGTGCGGTCCGGCCGCCACACCTGAATCGTGCCGCCGATCCGGGCGCCCCTGTCGACCATCTCGGGGGACACGGCCACCTCACCGGGCGCGGCGGGGAACCGGCCCTCGACGAGGGCGCGCATCCCGCTGGTCATGGGGTCGCGCAGATCCGCCTCGAACACCTCCACCGAAGACCAGCCGTCCGCCAGCTTGGCGTCCACGACGTTGGACTGGTAGCGGAGGAGGCGGCCGTCGAGCAGCTTGTTGATCTCGGCGGGCGTCCATGGGGGCCCGGAGCTCTCTATCAGCGGCTGGTTGGGGACTCCACCGTCGTAATTCTGCTTGATCGGGGTGCGGGCGGGGATGGTGTCGATGCGGGCGTCGGCCGCGCCCAGCGTGGAGCTCAGCGTCTCCCGCAGGGTGAGGTCCGTGGTGGCGGCGCCGGTCAGCACCGCTGTGATCACCAGCACCGGCAGGCCGATCATCACCATGATCAGCGCGGTGCGGCCCTTGAAGCGCAGCGCGTCCCGGCGTGAGATCCGCAGCGCGGCGCGGAAGACGCTCATCGGGCGCTCTCCAGCCGCACGGTGTTCGACTCCGCGATCAGGCCGTCGCGCAGGTAGATCACGCGGTCGGCCCACGCCGCGTAGCGCGGCTCGTGGGTGACGAGCAGCACCGCCACGCCGTCGTCGTCGCAGCGGGAGCGCAGCAGCCGCAGGATCTCGTCGCCGGTGGCGGTGTCGAGTGCGCCGGTCGGCTCGTCGGCCAGCAGCAGGCGCCGCTCGCCGACCAACGCCCTGGCGATGGCGACGCGCTGGCGCTGACCGCCGGACAGCTCCTCGGGGAAGCGGTCGGCGATCTCCTCGGCGCCCACGTCGGCCAGCGCGATCAGCGCCTCTTTCCTGGCCTGGCCCGTCCGGACGCCGTCGAGCTCCCTGGGCAGCATCACGTTCTCGGCGGCCGTCAGGGACGGGATCAGGTTGAGGTCCTGGAAGACGTACCCGACGCTGCCGCGCCTGAGCGCGGCCAGGTCCGCGACCTCGGCGAGGTCGCGGCCCTCGATCGTCACGCTGCCGGAGGTGGGCCTGTCGAGGCCGCCGGCCACGTTGAGCAGGGTTGACTTGCCCGAGCCCGACGGGCCCATGACCGCGACCAGCTCACCGCTCGCCACCTCCAGGCTCACGCCCCTCAGGGCGTGGACCTGGCCGTGCTCGCGGGTCACCTCTCGCAACCTCACCACAGTCATGCGTTCTTCTCCTTGGAAACGGCCTCGCAGTGGTCCAGCCAGCGCTGCTCCGCCTCGGCCTTGAAAATCAGCGAATCGAGGACCAGCCGCTGCGCGAGCCCTCCGGCGGCGGCCCGCTTGGCCTGCGTGAGCTCCTGCAGCCCGCGCATGGTCGCCATGCGCTGGGTGTGGATGACGTCGCCCACGTCGACGTCCTTGGTGGCCACGGCCATCGCGATCTTGATGGCGAGCTCGTCCCGAGGCCGGTCGTTCTGGGCGACGGGGGTGCTGAACCATCGCTCCAGCTCCGCACGACCGGCCTCGGTGATCGTGTAGACCGCGCGGCCCTGCTCGTCGGCGCCGTCCGGCGCGACCAGCCCGTCGCGTTCGAGCCGGGAGAGCGTCGTGTAGACCTGGCCGATGTTGAGGGGCCAGGTCGCCCCCGTCGACGCCTCGAACTCCACCCGCAGCTGGTAGCCATAGCGCGGTCCGCTGCTCAACAACGCGAGCAGTCCGTGTCTGATCGACATGGATACTGAGTATGCATACTCAGTATCCCCTCTGCAACTGATCCGCGTTTTCTGGACACGAGCCAAATTCGGCCCGATACTCGCTACATGAGCTCGACCCATCCGCCCTTTCGCGCATCCGACGGGGAACGTGACCGTGCGATCGACGAGCTCAAAGACCGCGCCGTAGAGGGCCGGATCTCCCACGACACCTTCATCGGCCGGGTCGACCAGGCACTGCGGGCGCGTAACCAGTGGGAGCTCGACGAGCTGGTGGCCGACCTGCCGCGGCGGCCCACGATCCGCCAGCGGCTGACCGACGCAGTGGCGGCGGTGTCGGAGTTCACCACCAAGCTGCAGGCCGCCTGGCGGCGGCCGCGACTGCCCCGGCTGGCGCTGCCCGACGACGACCGGCTCCGCTACGTGGTGGGGCGGGGGTCGGCCTGTGACCTCGTGCTGTCCGACCTGACGGTGTCCCGGGTCCACGCCGAGCTGCGGCGGCAGGACGACGGCGGATGGATGCTGGTCGACCTGGGCTCGCTCAACGGGACTCGGTTGAACGGCTGGCGGCTCGTCGGCCCCGCCCGGGTGAAGTCGGGGGACGAGATCTCGTTCGGCGACTGCGGCTTTCTGCTGACTTCCGGCCAGCCGTCCGCCTGACCCGCCCGCCACCCGCCTTCGACGCATGCCTGTGCGTACTGCGCCGCCGGGCGGGGTGGATCACCCGCTTCGCCTGTGTGCGCGGCGTGGGGAGCGCGGGCTCCAGAGCATGTGCGAGTGCGATGGGTGGCGCGCCGGAGACGGACTGGAGGCACGGGACCGCGGACAGCGGGAGAAATACGGATATTTGCGGATTACACGGGGGCGGGGGTGATTCATGCTCTCAGGCGATCCCCCAGTCTTCTTGGAGAACCCATGCGGCGCACCTCAGCATCCCTCGTCGCGGGCGCGCTCGTCGCGGCCCTCGCGTGGGCGTCCGGTCCCTCCTCGCCCGCCATCGCCCTCGACCCCTCGGCCGGCGTGGCCGACCTCACGCAGGACATCAACGAGATCCTCAGCGACTCGCGGCTCACGATCGCCAGAGCCGGCGTCGTGGTCAAGAGCGCCCAGACCGGCGAGGAACTGTACGCCACCGACGCCGGCAAGCTCATGATCCCCGCGTCCAACACCAAGCTCTTCACCTCGGCCGCGGCGGCGGAGACGCTCGGCCTCGACTACCGCTTCACCACCACCGTCCTGAGCAGCGGCCGCAAGGCGGGCTCATTCCTGACCGGCGACCTGGTGCTGCGCGGCACCGGCGACCCGACCATGCTGGCCGCGGACTACGACGCGCTGGCGGCGGAGGTGGCGGCGGCGGGCATCAAGGTCGTCACGGGCAAGCTGGTGGCCGACGACACGTGGTTCGACTCCCAGCGGCTCGGCAACGACTGGTCGTGGGACGACGAGACCGCCTACTACGCGGCGCCGATCTCCGCCCTGACCGCCTCGCCCGACCGGGACTACGACGCGGGCTCGGTGATCGTGGCGGTGGCCGCCGACGGTGACAAGGTCAAGGTGTCCACGACGCCGGAGACCGACTACCTGAAGATCGTCAACAAGGCCACCGTGGGCTCCCAGACGAACGTGCTCATCGAGCGGCAGCACGGCACCCGCACGGTCGTGATCACCGGTACGGTGGCGAGCCCGTACCAGGAGTGGGTGGCCGTGGACGACCCCACCGCGTACGTCTCCTCGCTGTTCCGCAAGTCGCTCACGAAGCACGGCGTCAAGGTGCTCGGCCCCACCACGACCGGGGCGACCCCGGAGGGGGCGAAGGAGCTGGCGAAGCACGAGTCGATGACGCTGGGCGAGCTGCTGGTGCCGTTCATGAAGCTCAGCAACAACATCCACGCCGAGATCCTCACCAAGGCCATGGGCCGGAAGGCCGTGAACCAGGGCACGTGGTCGGCCGGACTCAAGGTGAGCACCGACTTCGCCAGGGCGAACGGCGTACAGGTGATCAACATGCGGGACGGTTCCGGGCTGTCGCGCCGCGACGGGTTCTCGCCCGGCTCGATCGCGCAGCTGCTGACCGCCGTCCGCGGCAAGCCGTGGTTCCCGACCTGGTACGAGTCCCTCCCCATCGCCGGCAACGCCGACCGCTTCGTCGGCGGCACGCTGCGCAACCGGATGCGCAACACGCCGGCCGCGAACAACGTCCACGCCAAGACCGGCTCGCTGACCGGCGTGACGTCGCTGTCCGGGTATGTCACCAGCGCCGACGGCGAGCCGCTGATCTTCTCGATCATGCTGAACCAGTACCTGTCGGGCTCGCCGAAGGACATCGAGGACAAGATCGCCGTCCGGCTCGCGCAGTTCTCCCGCGCGAACCCGGTCAACGCCCCGGCCGAGCTCCGCACGGCACAGGACGCCCCGGCGGGCGACCTCGAGTGCTCGTGGCTGAAGCCCGTACAGTGCTAGCCGCCTGCTGAGACCCCGCGGCCCCCTGACGTTCAGGGGGCCGCTATGGTTTACCGAGCTCGGCGCAGGTCTCATCACGGTTCGATCACTTGGAGCTCCAGGTATGGCCGAACTTTTCGGGACATGGCCGACTTCGGAGGACCAGAATGCGGATTCGACGCGGTGTCGAGCCCCTCAACCGGAGGACAGAAATGCGCAGACAGCTCCAGGCACTGGCCTGCGCCGGGAGTCTGGCGGCCTTGAGCTGCGCCTGCGCGCCCGCCACGCAAGCACCCGCCGCGCAGCCGCCTGCCGCGCAGCCGCCTGCCGCGCAAGCGCCCGCCGCGCAGCCGCCTGCCACGCAGACACCCGCCGAACAGGCGCCCGCCGCACAGCTCGCCGCCGCGCCGCAGGCCCAGCAGCAGGCGTGCCGGGTGGTCGCGGTCAAGCCGGCCGTCTCCAAGGGCAAGATCCGCGGCATCGCGGTCAGGACCGGCTGCGCGGACCAGGCCCGCCTCCGGGTACGCATCGCGCTGGACGTCACCGGCCCCGACCGCGTCGTCAAGAGCGGCTCCAAGGTCATCGGCAACGGGCGGATCACCGCGGGCGCGGACTGCACCTCCACCACCCGCCGCTACTACGTGATCGCTCTCGACGCGCAGGGCCGGGTCAACAAGTCCCGTTCGGCGAAGCTGACCTGCGGGCGCGCGACGGCCGGCAAGGGCTTCGCCTCGGCGGTGGAGACGGCGGTCGTCAAGCTCACCAACGACGCCCGCGTCAAGAACGGCTGCAAGCCCCTCATCCACGACCCCAAGCTGCACCTGGCCGCCGAACGCCACTCGGCCGACATGGCGGTCAACGACTACTTCGACCACGACTCGCGCAACGGCCGCAGTTTCGACCAGCGGATCACGGCGGCGGGCTTCACCTTCACCAGGGCCGCCGAGAACATCGCCAAGGGCCAGCCCACCGCGGCCGCCGTGGTCAGGGACTGGCTCAGGAGCCCCGGACACCGGGCCAACATCATGAACTGCGCCTTCACCCACATCGGCGTCGGACACCACACCAAGGGCCCCACCTGGACCCAGGACTTCGCCGCCCGCTGAAAGGCCAAGGGAGCGCCAGGGCTTCACCGGCCACACCCCGAGCCGGTTCCCACCGCACGCCCACGGCGCTCCCCTCCCAGCGGGCCCGGCCGCGCCTCCCCCCGCACAAGGACCGCGGCCGGGCCCGCACGCCTCGCTCCCTTTGCCCCGCCCCCGCAGGCCGGCCGCTTCAGAGCCGCCGACACGGTGAGCGCCGCCCTTCACTTCCTCCCCCGAGGAGACGGACCGCAGGTCCCCGTGGGCAGGCCGCACGTCGGCAGAGGCCTTCTTGGAAAAGGCCGGATCGGCGGCTCCACAGGGACAGACCGTACGGGGTGATCAGGCGAGATCCGGGGCCTTGCTCAGCAGCGATCGCAGGTGCTCGTACGTGGGGGCCAGCCGCCGCAGCCCCGCCGCCACGGCCGCGTCGTCGCCCAGGGTGAGTGGAAGTTGCAGGCTGCCGAGCACGCGGGCCTGCCCGGCCGCGACGGAGGCCGCCTCCTCCAGGCCGATCAGCTCCAGGCACACGGCTGCGTCGGCAAGCCGCCGGGCGCCGACGCGTACGCCGAAATGCAGCAGCAGCCCGCGCACCTCGTCGTCGAGCCCCTTCTCCACCATCTCGGCCAGCCCCAGCGCGGCGGCGGCGCCGCCGAGCGAGCCCGGCGCCACCGGGAGGTCGTCCCGCCCCTCCAGCCAGCGGACGGCGGCGGGCAGCGAGGCACGCAACGCCTCCGGGACGGCCGTCTCCCGCACCCGCGCGAACCCGGTGCGCAGCACGTACGGCGCCTTGACGTACTCCACCGAATCCGCCCGCCAGGAGGCCAGGAAGTCCGCGACCGGCAGGGTGGCGTAGGGATGGCCGTGCGGATCGTGCACGACCACGACGCCGCCCTCCACCGCCAGCACCAGGACGTAGTGGTCGCCACTGCCGTCCGGGACGTAGGGCAGCCGTCCCATGTCGATCGGCCCGGCCATGGCGGGGCCGCGCTCGACCGCGGCACGCAGCCGGGCCAGCGCCTCCTCGGCAGTGCCCGCCTCGCTCCGCTCGCATTCCCAGCCGAGCAGCTCGACGGCGGCGTCGACCCCCAGCTCGGGGTCCCAGCCGTAGGGGTCGAAGTACGGGGTACGGCCGCCCGCGAGCTGCATCCCGAACGGCGACCCCGTCAGCGTCTCGATGACGCCGGGCGCCGGGGCGTCCCGGCCGATCATCATGGCCAGGCAGTTGGCGTAGCAGTACGGGCCGGAGCCCAGGTAGGCGATCATCGTGCGACCTCGCAGATGGGCGACGACAGGACGTAGGCCATTGAAGGCCATGACACGGTGTCAGGGTCCAGCGCCGGAGGACCCCGGCACGGCGAAGGGGCCCGCCGGCGCGGGCCCCTTCGTACCGTTTCGTCAGCCGCTCAGGACGCTCGAGAGAAGCTCGTTCAGGAGGTCGAGGTCGACGACGTCGTTGTCCTCGCCGAAGTTGTTCCACTCACCGAAGTGCAGCACTCTGCCGTCGTCGTCGCTGGGGGCCTGCAGGATCCCGGCCTGGACCGGCGCGGCGGTCACGCTGGGTGACACAGCCAGCGCCGAGCCGCCGAACGCGACCATCCCGCCGGCGAGGCCCGCCAGGATAAGCCCTGCTCTATACATATCTTCTCCTCTGATGCCTATCGACTACTCTCCGTAGCTATCGGGAGAAGATCTGCCCTATGTCCACTTTCAACAAACACCCCCAATTTCGCTCTTGACCTGCAAGAATGCCCCGCCTGGGGGAAGAGGTGCGGAAGATCACGTTTCTTGACGAATCGGTGTGCGAGCCCGAGGGATATCCGAGGTTTTCGTGACTCGCCGACGACCCCGGACCCCTAGGGCAGAGTGAGGACGACCGGGCCGTCGGCGGTGATGGCCACCGTGTGCTCCACGTGCACACTTCGGCTGCCGTCCGCCGAACACACCGACCAGCCGTCCTCCGCCATGACATAGTCGTCGCCGCCCCCGGCCATCAGGCTGGGCTCGATCGCGATCACCAGGCCGGGCCGCAGCGGCAGGCCGCGCCCCCGGCGCGCCTCGTTGGGCACGAACGGCGACTCGTGCATGGCCCGCCCGATGCCGTGGCCGCCGAAATCGTTCTGCATGCCGTAGCCGGCGCCGCGGCCGACCGTGGACATGGCGTGGCCGATGTCGCCCATCCGGCCGCCGGGCAGGGCCGCCTCGATGCCGGCGGCCAGCGTCTCCTCCGCCACCCTGATCAGCTTCAGGTCCTCCGCGCGCGGCTCGCCGACCGTGAAGCTCACCGTGCCGTCGGCGTGCCAGCCGTCGACGTACGCGCCGCAGTCCACGCTGATGAGGTCGCCGTCGCGCAGCCGGTACGGCGTCGGCAGGCCGTGCAGCATGACCCCGTTCACCGAGGTGCAGATCACGCCCGGGTACGGCGTGGCGCCGAACGACGGGTGGTAGCCCAGGAACGACGCCCCCGCCCGGGCCTCGGCGATGACGGTCCGCGCCACCTCGTCGAGTTGCTCGAGCGACACCCCGACGGCGGCCCGCTCCCGCACGGCGGCGTGCACGGCGGCGACCACCCTGCCCGCCTCCCGCATCGCGTCGATCTCCCCGGCGCTCTTCAGCTCGATCATGGGCCCCTCCTCGTCCGCCTACCGATAACTATACCGGTATTACTATCACGGATGGCGGGCGGCCGCGTCAGTCGAGCCCTCGCCTGCCAGGGGTCCAGAACGGCTTGGTGCGCACGTCCCGCCGCGACCAGCCGCGCTCGCCGACCAGGTGGGCGCGGACGGCCTGGATCGTGCGTGCCTCGCCGGCGAGATAGGCGACCCCGGGCCGATCCGGCAGGTCCAGCTCGCGGACCGCGTCCACCAGCGCACGGGAGCCGGCCGCCGGCGCGCCGTCCCGGCACACCCGGACGAGTTTCCTGGGCAGGTCGAGGTGCTCGCCGGGCCCGTCGGCCTCCACGGCTCCGTAGACGGCCGCATCCTCCGGGAGGGCGCGCAGCATCGCGCCGAATGCCACCGACGCCGTCTCCTCCCCCGCGAACACGTGGTACGGCGCCTCTTTCACCACGAAGCTCCCCTCCGGCCTGGTGAACGAGATCTCCTGGCCGGGCGCGGCGCTCCTGACCCAGGAGGCGCCCGGGGCGTCGCCGCCGTGGTCGTAGCCGATCAGATCGACGGCCTCCCAGGTGGGGTCGTGCCGCCAGATCGAGTACGTCCGCAGGACTCCGCCCAGCAGGCCCCGGCCGTCGCCGACCAGCAGCCGCACGTGCTGGCCCGGCGTCCAGCTCAGGCCGGCCAGGGCCTCCCCCGCGATCCTGATCCGCCGCATGCGGGGCGTCATCCGCTCGACCTCGACGACCTCCCCCCGGACGAACATCCGGTCGAGCACCCTGCGGGCGAGGGGTTGTCTCATCGCCTCCCCCTCGGGTCGAGATCGTCGATGCGGTGGCGGGCCTCGACGAAGATCTCCAGGATGCGCTCGACGACCCTCGGGTCGCCGTGCGCGTGCGCCAGCGTCTTCACGGCCGCCTTGACCATCCGCAGCGCCGGACCGACGATCTCGGCGGCCTCGGGCTCGCGGAACATCCCCCACTCGCCCCGGCTGGCCGCCCGGCCCCAGAGCCGCTCGATCTCGTCGGCCTGGTCCTCGGCGGCGCGCCGGCCCTCGTCGGTGACGTGGTAGACCTTGCGGCCGTCGGCCTGCTCGACGCGTACGAGACCCTCGTCCTCCAGCAACTGCAGGGTGGGGTAGATGGAGCCGGCGCTCGGCTCGTAGGTGCCGTTGAAGCGGTCGGCCAGGCGGCTCATGACCTGGTAGCCGTGGCCGGGCTGCTCGGCGATCAGCGCGAGGACGGCCAGGCGGAGCTCGCCCGGCCCGAAGAAGCGCCCCGTGGGGCCGAACCCACCCGGGACGCGGCGCGCGTTCATCATCATGACTCGGATGCTATATCGAACGATATAACGAAGGAAAGATCTTCTGCCTGTCGCCGTAATCGGCTGCGACGTGGGTCAGGGGCCGGCGGTGGGGACGGCGCGGTCCAGGAAGTCCCTGATGAGCGGCACGATCTCGCCGAGGCTGGTCTCCAGCGCCCAGTGGCCGGCGTCGAGCAGGTGCAGCTCGGCGTCCGGCAGGTCGCGGAGGTAGGCGCGGGCGGCGCCCTCGGGCATGTAGCCGTCGTGCGGGCCCCACACGATCAACGTCGGCGGCCGGTGCTCGCGCAGGTACGCCTGCTCCTTCGGGAACCATTCGAGCGTCGTCGCCTGGTCCTCGAACAGGCCCACGACGTTCTCGCGGCGCTGCGGGGTGTTCATCAACGCCCAGTGCAGCGTCCACAGGTCCGGACTCACCCGGGCGGCCAGATGGGCGGGCAGGTCGCCGGCGAACTCGTCGCGGAAACCCTCCTCGGTGACGTTCGCGGCGAGCTCGGCCCGGCCCTCGGGCGTCGGGTTCGCCCAGAACTCCTTGAGCCAGGCGTACTTCGGGCCGAGCTCGTCCTCGTAGATGTCGCCGTTCTGGATGACGAGCGCGGTGACCCGTTCGGGAGCGCGCATGGCCAGGCGCAGGCCGAACTGGGAGCCGTAGTCGTGCAGGTAGATGGCGTACTCCGGCAGGCCCATGGCGTGCGTGAAGCGTTCCAGGAAATCGGCGTAGCCGTCGAACGTGTAGGAGAAGGCGGCGCGGTCGGGGGTGGCGCTGTAGCCGAAGCCCGGCAGGTCGGGCGAGATCAGTCGCCGGCGGTCGCCGAGGGCGGGCATGAGGTTGCGGAACTCGTAGGAGGAGCACGGATAGCCGTGCGGCAGCAGGAAGACCGGCGCGTCCGCGGGCCCGGCCTCCCGGTAGAAGATCTCGACGCCGTCTACGTCGATGGTTCGATGGACTGTGCTCGCGGTCATGGAGTACGTACCTGCCCGCCGCGATGGAGGGACATGCGGCGGGCGGACGTTTCTAGCTCCAGATGCCCGGAACCTCGGCCGGCACGTCGTCCTCGACCTGGTTCTTGTCGATGACGTCTCCTTCCAGCGGCAGGAGGATGGCGACCTCGCGGCCCCATTCCGTGTAGCGGGTCTCGGACTCGACCTGGACCGAGCTGTTCTTGAAGTGCAGGTCACCCTTGGCGGCCAGCCGCTCGACCAGGCCGTTCGGGCTCAGCCAGAGGGTGTAGGAGATCTTGCCGGTGCGGCCCTTCACGGAGGCGGAGCCGTAGCGCGAGGCGAAGGAGGAGGAGACCTTGGCGAGATCGGTGGTCTTGATCGACCCCTTGACCACGCCGTCCTTCCAGGAGGCCCGGCGGTCCATCAGTGTCTTGAGCGTGGCGGGCTCCAGGACGTCGAGCAGCAGGTTGCCGGAGGGCACGTCCGTGCCGCCGTAACGCACCCAGCTCGTGCCCTCGGGCAGGGCCTCGGCGACCACCGGGCCGCCGACGTAGCTCGTCTGCCCGGAAGAGATCATGTTGACGGGCCCCTGCCCCAACGCCTCGGTCTCCTCGGGCCGCTCCTTCATCATGTTGCGGAGCAGGGCCTCGCTGTACTGGAGGGTATGGGCCACATGGGAGGCGGCCGCGCCACGGGTGTCGAACCCGATCGTGCCTTCGAGGCCCGAGGTGGCGTACATGCCTTGCCTGTACGTCACCTTCGCGGTGGCCTGCACGTTGACGGCCTTGCCGCGCGTTAACTCGGCCTTCAGCGCCTTCACCGGGTCGATCCTGGGCGCTGCCTGCGCGGGAGTGGCGGCGAGCTGCGCCAGGCCCGCGACCACGGCAACGCCGACGATGGTTCGCTTCATGAGGGTTTCCTTGGGACGGTCCAGAGGGACGCGAACAATCTTGTGCATCTAAGATCGCCCGTCAAGCCGAACCGGACGATCCGGTCCCCCGCATGCGATGAAAGGCTAGATGCGTGATCGCGGCACCCGGCAGTCCTCAGGGACGGCGCGCGCCGGAGCCGTGAGCGCCACTCGCGCGAGGGGCGCTCACGGGGTCTCAGGATTGGCGCTTGGGCATGACCCGCTTGACGGCGAGCCCCGCGGAAACGATCGTGAAGATCGCCAGCCCGATCCAGATCGCGTTGAAGCCGGCGAACGGAGCGGACACGAGGCCGCCGAAACCGGCCGCCACGCCCCCGATCGGCAGATTGTTGTACATCCTCACCATTTCCTTTCTCTGTGCCAGGCCGCCTCCCAAAAGGCCTTCGCCTGGACGATCTGCAGGAACACGTCGAAGACCATCTCCACGAACAGCAGCCCGGCGAGGAGCATCTGCCGCGGACCGCGGGCGCGTACGGTCACGACGCGTTCGACCATGAAGATCACGGTGATGGCGGCCCACACGGGCTGGATCCGCATGCCTCCCATCACCGCGATGGACCACACGACGGTCCCCAGGTAGAGGAAGACGACCACGATGCCGATGAATGAGAGCAGCTGCCGCCCCCAGTAGGGCCGGGTCACCTTCGTCCATCCGTAGTCGGTCAGGTTCTCGAGCGCGCCGCGCTTCCAGCGCAACCGCTGGCGGAAGAGCTCGCGCCAGGTGGGCATGACCTCGGTGGTCAGCGTGCACTCCTTGGGCGCCAGGATGCGCAGGCCCAGGTGGAGGATGGCCAGGGTCAGCTCGTTGTCCTCGGTGAGGACGCGCACGTCGTACACGTGGCCGGCGCCGGGCAGGCGGCCGGCCCGGCGCGCGGTGACGACCTGCTGCAGCGTGAGCGCGCGGAAGAGGGTGGCGGTCCCGGTCAGCACGAGCGCCTTGCCCTGGAGCCGGCGGACGTCACGGGCGTAGCGGACGTACTCGTTGCGCTGCAGCATGCCGACGAACCCGCCACCGTCCTTGCCGGTGAAGGTGCCGCCGACGGCGGCGTAGTAGCCACTGCTCAGGTATTCGAGCCCGGCCTGGAGGAAGCCCCGGTCCAGCGCCGAGTCGGCGTCCATGACGAGGAGCACGTCGTCGGGGCCGAGGAAGTGCAGCAGCCGGTCGAGCACCTGGTTGAGCGCGCCCGCCTTCTTGTGGGCGTTGCCCGCGGTCTCGTACACCTCGGCACCGCACCGCCGGGCGATGCGGGCGGTGTCGTCGGAGCAGTTGTCGGCGATCACGATGACGCGGTCAGGGGGCCGGGTCTGGAAACGCAGCGAGTCGATGCTCTCGGCGATCTGCTCGGCCTCGTTGTGGGCGGGGAGCAACGCGGTGACGCGCATCTGGCCGATCGGCGCCCAAGGAAGGCTCGTTTTGCCGTCGTAACGGTGCGACGTCGGTCGTGGTCGCGCGACGGCCCGCTGAGGGAAGGCCACGTATGCAGCACCTTCAGGCGAAATGAGGTGACATGGGGGAGCTATCGCCTGATGGAGCAAATGCCCAGGTCAGCGAGCAAAACGGAGTCTATCGCATCTTTTGCTAAATTTTAGCCACTCAGCCTGTTGTATCAGTGGATATAGAGTTACAGCTCCCAGAATCCACCCTTCTCCGCCTCGATCAGAGCCAGGTGCAGCTTTGCCCAGATCTCGTTCTCGCCGCGGCGCCGTGCTGCCCGCCCTCGCCGCGGCGCTCGGCGCCGCCGCTCTGATCGCGATGTCGTCGTGGCCCCGGTCCGCGGCGCCGCCTACCGCCCTCGCGCCCGCTCCCGCCACCGCCGTCCCCGCTCCGGCGGCCGCGACGCCACGGGTTCCGGCCTCACCGCCGGTCCGCGTGGAGATCCCCGGGATCGGCGTACGTGCGAAGGTCATGAATCTGGGCCTCAACCCCGACGGCACGCTGGAGGTCCCGCCCTTGTCGAAGGCCGATCAGACGGGCTGGTACGAGCGGGGCGCGGCCCCGGGAACCGCCGGCCCCACCGTGATCGTCGGCCACGTGGACACCGCCGACGGCCCGGCCGTCTTCTCCAGGCTCGGCGAGCTGCGCCCGGGCGAACGCGTACGG
The DNA here is from genome assembly GCF_008065375.1 of Nonomuraea sp. SYSU D8015. Taxonomy (GTDB): domain Bacteria; phylum Actinomycetota; class Actinomycetes; order Streptosporangiales; family Streptosporangiaceae; genus Nonomuraea. The sequence goes on along the minus strand of NZ_VJYI01000006.1, from coordinate 202,486 downwards.
GTGACGCGCGCCGACGGCAGGATCGCCACGTTCCGGCTCGACGCGCTGGAGTCTGTACGCAAGGACGCCTTCCCGACCCAGCGCGTCTACGGCGACGTGGCGTACCCGGCCATCCGGCTGATCACCTGCGGCGGCGACTTCGATCGCACGAGCGGCCACTACCTGAACAACACCATCGCCTACGGCCACCTCGTCTCGATCACCTGAGGCCCGTCGCGGCGCCGGTCGGGCATTGGCGGCATATCTGCGCATTCACGCAGATACGCACGTAGCGAGGCCGGGGGTTATGCTGACGGCATGCACACGTCGCTGCCCGACTTCGACATGCCGAACGAGGAACAGGTGCACCTGGCGGCGGAGTCGTTCCGGCTGCTGTCCGACCCCACCCGCATCAAGATCCTGTGGGCGCTCCTGCAGGGCGAGTCGTCCGTGGCGTGCCTCGCCGAGCTGGCCGACGCCGCCCCCACCGCCGTCAGCCAGCACCTGGCCAAGCTCCGGCTGGCGGGGCTGGTCAAGGGCCGCCGCGAGGGCACGTTCGTCTATTACAGCGCGGCGGACGAGCACGTACGCCGTCTCCTGACGGAGGGCCTCTTCCACGCCGACCACATCGACCGCGCCCCTCAGCCCGCCACCCGCCATTCCCCTTGACGCACGGACGCGTATATTTTTTCGCGAACGTATATATAGGTGCGGAGGGGACCATGGCGAAAACCGTGATCGACCTCGACGACGAGGCCCTCGCCGAGGCCGCGAGGTTGCTTGGCACCACGTCGAAGAAGGACACGGTCAACGCCGCGCTTCGAGAGATCGTGGACCGGCGCAGGCGAGCGGCGGCTGTGGCCCGCATGCGTGAGATGGTGGCAACGGGAGAGATCGACTTCTCCGTACTGGAGAAGGGCGGCGACACGAATCAGGCCGGCGCGGCTCGAATATCTTCGCGCCGTAAGTGGTAAGGCCGCATTTTACGAAGCCGACAGCCTTCTTCGCGGGACCTTTCCCTACTGCGTCGTCCCCGATTCGGCTTGGGACGAGGCAAGCCACTTGCAACGAGAACTCGCCGAAAAGGGGTGGCACCAATGCGCCTCCCCCACAGATCTGCTCACAGCGGTGACAGCCAGGCATCACAAGCTGACGCTGCTCCACGCAGACGGCGACTTCGACACCGTCTCCCGCGTGACCGGACAACCAACACGCTGGATCAGCTGACCTCGACGTGACCCCCTTGAAGGGCAGACCAACAGCGGCATGTCCCCACGCCCCCTGTCCGGGCGGCTGAAGCACACCGCAAAGACAAGACTGCAATCCGCGGAGGACACGCCCTAGATTCCCTCGGGACGAATCCGAGGAGGCGTGATGTCGGAAATCTGGGAGATGTCGGCTGTGGAGCTGGCACGGCTGATCCGGGCCCGCGAGCTGTCGAGCCGCGAGGTCGTCGAGGCTTGTCTGCGGCGCATCGACGACGTCAACCCGCGGGTGAACGCCGTCACGGCTGTTCTGGCGGAAGAGGCGCTCCGGGCCGCCGACGCCGTGGACCGGGCGATCGCCGCCGGCTCGGCCACCGGCCCGCTCTGCGGCGTTCCCATGACCGTGAAGGAGAACATCGACGTCGCGGGCTCGGCCACGACGCAGGGCATCGTCGCGCTTCGCGACGCGATCGCCGCCCAGGACGCCCCGCACATCGCCGAGTTACGCGCGGCCGGCGCCATCCCGATCGGCCGGACGAACATGCCGGAGTTCGGCATGCGCTGGCACACGGACAACGACCTGCGCGGCGCCACCCTCAACCCTTGGTCGGCCGCCCACACCCCCGGCGCCTCCAGTGGAGGAGACGCGGTGGCCGTGGCGACCGGCATGGCGCCGCTGGGAATGGGCAACGACGGGGCGGGCTCGCTCCGCTGGCCGGCCCAGTGCTGCGGCGTCACCGCGCTGAGGCCTTCCCTGGGCCGCGTGCCGTTGGTCGGCCGGGACGGACCAGGGCAACCGATGCCGTTCGCGTTCCAGCTGCTGGCCGTGCACGGGCCGATCGCGCGGCGAGTGGAAGATCTACGGCTGGCCCTCGCCCACATGTGCGGGGACGCCGGTGGAGACCCCTGGTACGCGCCCGCGCTCCTCGGCGGCCCGCCGGTGGAACACCCCGTCCGGGTCTCCCTCGCGATCGACCCGGACGGGCCGGAACCGGATCCCGGCGTCGCGGCGGCCTTGCGGCAGGCGGCCGACCTGCTCGCCGACGCCGGCTACGTCGTCGACGAACGCCCTGCGCCGGCCCTGACCCGGGCCGGGGAGATCTACTTCCAGATCATGTCCGCCTACGGCCGGGTTCAGGAGGAACAGCCCCCGGTCGAGCTGGTGGCGTCCGAGGGGTTCGTACGTTTCTGGGCGGAGTTCGAGCCGCACTGGACGCGGGCGGCCGACACGTCCGCTTTCGACCCCATGATGGAGCGCGCGGAGATAGCGCGGGCGTGGATGGAGTGGATGAGCGAAGCGCCGCTCGTGCTCGCGCCGATCTGCACCAGCCCGGCGTTCGCCGTGGGATCCGACCTCGACGCCGGCTGGCTCGCCGGGTGGCCGGCAGCGCTGCGGATGGCCGTGGCCGTCAACCTGCTCGGGCTGCCCGCGGTGGCGGTGCCGATCGGCGTCGCGGATGGGCTGCCCCAGGGCGTACAGGTCATCGGGCCTCGTTTCCGCGAGGACCTGTGCCTGGACGCGGCCGCCGCCATCGAGGCGAGAGTCCCGCCGCTCACCCCGATCGATCCGCGATTGGCTTAGTGTTTCGCCGCATCCCGTCGGTCAACGACGAACGAGACTCGCTTCTCCTAAAATCGCGGCTAGACATCGGATGCAAGGAGCAGGCGGATTGCAAAAGAAGCCCTCGCTGTTCGCTGTCGCGTTGGGTGCACTCGCCGTAATATCGCTCGGACTCGTCGGCAATCTCGCCACGACGACAATATCCCTCTCGCCCGCCGGAAAAATCCTGGTATGGGCGTTGGCGGCCCTCCTCGCCCTGGCCGTGATCGCTTTCGAGGTGTACCGGCAGTGGCCGGAGCGCCGTCATAAAGACCGGGTCGACACGGCGCCCGAGTTGGCGCAACCCGCTCCGGGTGCGGTGGTCGACCACCCAGCGTGCCCGGGTGGCCGCCGACCCGAAGGTCATATTCAGAAAACAGAGCCTCTATCAGCGCGTGACCCACTTATTCCGAGAAGGCGATCTGCATGATATAGCGGCCAAGTTCCGCCGGATTCCGTCCCGCCAGCTGGTGGTGCTCGGCGAGCCAGGGGCTGGAAAGAGCGTCATCGCCATATGGCTGGCCTTGGGGCTACTCGCCGATATCGCAGAAGAGGATCCCGTGCCGGTGTTGCTGTCGCTTTCTTCGTGGAATCCCGGAGGCGATGGCCATCGCGCCGGCGAGCACCTGCGCACCTGGCTCACCCGGCGGCTGGAGCAGGATTACCCCTTCCTTCTCAACGCCGACCGCTACGGCCCCCATGCGGCGTGGAGGCTGGTGACGAACGGCAAGGTCCTGCCCATCTTCGACGGCATGGATGAAATACCCCCGCCACAACGGATAGCGGCCATCAAGGGGATCGACAGGACCTACGCCGGCGGTCAACCCTTCGTCGTCACCTCGCGAGGTGACGAATATCAGGCCGCTGTCGAAACGGGCGGAGTGATCCTGTCCACCGCCGCCGTCATCGAACTCCACCCTGTCCGCCTTGACGACCTCACCGAGTTTCTCACCTCGACGCCGCCGGAAGCCGCCCACTGGCAACCGACACTCGCCGCGCTTCGTGACCGTCCCGACCTGCCACTCGCTCGTGTCCTGTCCAGCCCTCTCATGGCCGCCCTGGCCCGTAGCGTCTACACGGATCCGGCCACCGACCCTGCCGCCATGCTCGACCTCGGCCGATTCGCCGATCAATATGTGATCGAGCGCCACCTCCTCGACGGGTTCGTGCCTGCGGCCTACGCCACTTCCCCGCCTCCACCGCCAGGGCCGAGCCCCCGGTCGTCGCCAGCGCGGTGGCGGTCGGAACGCGTCAACGCCTGGCTGTGGTTCCTCGCCAGCCGCATGCAGGCGGCCGAAACGCATGATCTCGCCTGGTGGCGCTTGGCGGACTCCGTTCCACGGTATGTGCCTGCGGTGGCGTTCGGGCTGGCCGGCGGTTTGGTGGGCGCCGTCGGCGGCGCGATCGCGGGGTGGATGGCCGACGGCCCGGCCGCCGGGCGAGCGTCCGCCCTCATCGACGGGCTCGCGGGCGTCGCGGCGGGCGGGGTGGGTGGGTGGATCATCGCCGTGTCTGGCAGCGCGGCCCCTTCCGCCGTGCGGTTCCGGCTCAGGGGTCGTACCCGGCCGTTCGGATGCAGGCTCCTGGCAGGGCTCGGGTTCGGGCTCATCGTGGTGGTCGTAGGCTCCCTGATGACGTTTGCCGTGCAGGCCGTCAAGCGCGGCGAGACAGTGGACGTCATGTCCCTGTTCCTGGAGAGCGGGCTGCAGATCATGACCGAGAGCATCGCGATCGGTCTGGCGTTCAGCCTGGTCATGGGGGCCGGGGCCTGGGTGGGCGCTCCTGTAGAGGCGATTGATTCGGTCAATCCCGTGTCACTGCTGCGGATGGATCGATCAGTGGCGCTCGCCCACGCCCTGATCGTCGGGCCAATAGTCGGAATTGCGGGCGGGCTCGCTGTCGGGCAGGCGGACGGGCACGTGTTCGGTGTGGCGGCGGGGCTTGGCGATCGGGCTCGTCGCGGGACTCATGGCGATGGCGCGAACGTCGTGGGGCCGCTTCCTGATCGCGCGTGTGTGGCTGGCCGCACGGTGTCGCCTGCCATGGCACCTCATCGCGTTCCTGGATGACGCACATCGGCGGGGCGTGCTACGCCAAGCGGGGGCGGCCTACGAGTTCCGCCATGTCCGGCTTAGAGATCATCTCATCGCCACCGACATGTCAGGAGCAGGTGGAGGGGCGGGCTACCGCCGGCCCATTCGGTAATCGGGCAACGGGTGGGTGCGCGACAGCTCACCCACCCGTCCGACGACCCGCGCGAACTAGCTCTTGAGCCAGCTCATCATCGGACGGAGCTTGGCGCCCGTCTTCTCGATCGCGTCCTCGGCCAGCTCCTCGCGGTATTGCGCGAACTTCTTCTGACCGCTGTCGAACTCCTCGACCAGCTCCCGCGCGAACGAGCCGTCCTGGATCTCGCCCAGGATGCGGCGCATCTCCTGGCGGGCCTCCTCACCGATGATGCGCGGGCCGCGGGTGTAGCCGCCGTACTCGGCGGTGTCCGACACCGACCAGTACATCTTCGAGATGCCGCCCTCGTACATCAGGTCGACGATGAGCTTCATCTCGTGCAGGCACTCGAAGTAGGCCACCTCCGGCTGGTAGCCCGCCTCGATCAGCGTGTCGAAACCGGCCTTGATCAGCTCGGAGACGCCGCCGCAGAGCACGGCCTGCTCACCGAACAGGTCGGTCTCGGTCTCCTCCTTGAACGTGGTGCGCAGCGCGCCGGCGCGGGTGCCGCCGATGCCCTTGGCGTACGACAGCGCCAGGTCCAGCGCCTTGCCCGAGGCGTCCTTCTCCACCGCGACCAGGCACGGCACGCCGCGGCCTGCCTCGAACTGGCGGCGCACCAGGTGGCCGGGGCCCTTCGGGGCGACCATGCAGACGTCCACGCCCTCCGGGGCCTCGATGAGGCCGTAGCGGATGTTGAGGCCGTGGCCGAAGAACAGCGCGTCGCCCTCGACCAGGTTGGGGGCCACGTGCTGGGCGTACAGGTCGCGCTGGATGTGGTCCGGCGCGAGGATCATCGTGAGGTTGGCCTCTTCGACGGCCTCGGACGGGGTGAGGACCCGCAGCCCGTCGTTCTCGGCCTTCTCCCGGCTCTTGGAGCCCTCCGGCAGGCCGACGCGCACGTCCACGCCGGAGTCACGCAGGGAGAGCGCGTGGGCGTGGCCCTGGCTGCCGTACCCCAGCACGGCCACGTGGCGTCCCTGGATGATCGACAGGTCGGCCTGGTCGTCGTAGTAGATCTCGGTCACTTGCTCAAAACCTTTCAGGCGGTACGGTCCAGTGCCCTGAGGGACCGGTCAGTGATGGATCGGGCGCCGCGGCCGATGGCCACCATGCCCGACTGTACAAGTTCCTTGATACCGAACGGCTCGAGGACCTTGATGAAGGCCTCCAGCTTGTCCGGGGTGCCGGTGACCTCAATGGTCACGGCGTCGGCCGCCACGTCGACGCAGCGGGCGCGGAAGAGCTGGACGAGCTCCAGCACGTGTGAGCGGCTCTCGGCGTCGGCCTTGACCTTGATGAGCATCAGTTCGCGCTGCACGGACTGCGACGGGTCGAGCTCGACGATCTTCAGGACGTTCACCAGCTTGTTGAGCTGCTTGGTGACCTGTTCGAGAGGCAGTTCCTCGACGTTCACGACGATCGTCATGCGGGAGATGTCGTCGTGCTCGGTCGGCCCGACGGCCAGCGAGTCGATGTTGAATCCCCGCCGGCTGAACAGCGCGGACACGCGCGCCAGCACGCCCGGCTTGTTCTCGACAAGCACGGACAGCGTGTGCCTACTCATCTTCGCTCTCCCACCTCGGCGCCATGTCCCGGGCGATCTTGATGTCGTCGTTGCTGGTGCCCGCCGCGACCATGGGCCACACCATCGCGTCCTGGTGGACGACGAAGTCGACCACGACGGGCACGTCGTTGATCTCCATGGCCTTCTTGATGACGGCGTCCACGTCTTCAGGACGCTCGCACCGCAGGCCCACACAACCATAGGCCTCGGCCAGCTTCACGAAGTCGGGGATCCGGCGCGTCGTCTGCAGGTCGGTGTTGGAGTAACGCTGGTCGTAGAAGAGCGTCTGCCACTGGCGGACCATGCCGAGGTTGCCGTTGTTGATGACGGCGATCTTGATGGGCACGCCCTCGATCGCGCAGGTGGCCAGCTCCTGGTTGGTCATCTGGAAGCAGCCGTCGCCGTCGATGGCCCACACCGTCGCGTCCGGGCGGCCCATCTTGGCGCCCATCGCGGCCGGCACGGCGAAGCCCATCGTGCCCAGGCCGCCGGAGTTGATGAACGTGCCGGGATTCTCGTAGTCGATGAACTGCGAGGCCCACATCTGGTGCTGCCCGACCCCGGCCACGTAGTAGGTGTCAGGGCCGGCGATGGCGCTCAGCCGCTCCATCACGTACTGAGGGGCGAGGGAGCCGTCCTCGAACGGCTCGTAGCCCAGGGGGTACGTCTTCTTGTAGCCGTTGAGCAGCGTCCACCAGTCGGCGTAGTCGCCCTTCTGGCCGGACGCCTCGATCACGGCTATGAGGTCGTTGATGACCTCCTTGCAGTCGCCGACGATGGGCACGTCGGCGTGGCGGTTCTTGGAGATCTCGGCCGGGTCGATGTCGGCGTGCACGACCTTGGCGTACGGCGCGAAGGACTTCAGGTCGCCGGTCACCCGGTCGTCGAAGCGCACGCCCAGGCCGATGATCAGGTCGGACTTCTGCAGCGCGCCGACGGCCGACACGCTGCCGTGCATGCCCGGCATGCCCATGTGCTGCGGGTGGCTGTCGGGGAACGTGCCGCGCGCCATCAGGGTGGTGATGACCGGGATGTTCGTCAGCTCGGCCAGCCGCAGCAGCTCGGCCGAGGCGCGGGCCTTGTGGACGCCGCCGCCGACGTACAGGACCGGCCGCTTCGACTCGGCGATCAGCTTGGCCGCCTCGCGGATCTGCTTGGAATGCGGTCGCGTCACCGGGCGGTAGCCCGGCAGCTGCATCACCGGCGGCCACGAGAACGTGGTCTGGGCCTGCAACGCGTCCTTGGAGATGTCGACGAGGACGGGGCCGGGACGGCCGGTGGCGGCGATGTGGAACGCCTCGGCGATCGTGCGCGGGATGTCCGCCGGATCGGTGACCAGGAAGTTGTGCTTGGTGATCGGCATGGTGATGCCGGAGATGTCGGCTTCCTGGAAGGCGTCCGTGCCGATGGCCGCGCTGGCGACCTGTCCCGTGATCGCCACGATCGGCACCGAGTCCATGTAGGCGTCCGCGATCGGCGTCACCAGGTTGGTCGCGCCGGGACCGCTGGTCGCCATGCACACGCCCACCTTGCCCGTGGCCTGCGCATAGCCCTCGGCCGCATGGCCGGCGCCCTGCTCGTGCCGTACGAGCACGTGCCGGACCTTGGTCGAGTCGTAGAGAGGATCGTAGGCGGGGAGGATGGCGCCGCCCGGGATCCCGAACACGGTGTCGACTCCCACGTGCTCCAGCGCCCTCACCAGGGCCTGTGCACCTGTCATGCGTTCGGTCATCGGCTCGTTCCTTGCGTGGCTGCTCGCTTAGGACATAAAAAATGCCCCTGCCCACCGGGCGGCGGGACTGGGGCGGCGCGCAGGTCGTCGTGCTTCGCTATCGGCCTGCGCGCCGGCGAAGTACTACGAGAATCTCACTGCGAAGCATGGCGTCCACGATAGCCGCTCCGAACGCCCTGGTGTCAACTTGGTGGACACAAGTCTCAAACAGTGAGACTTGTCCGCATCAGTGAGTCTACGCCACGCGCCGCCATGGGCCGTGCCACCAGGAAGCCCTGGCCGCTGGTGCAACCCATCTTCCGCAGCAGCTCCAGCTGCTCCGGGCGCTCGATGCCCTCGGCCACCACGGTCAGCCCGAGGTCGTGGCCGAGCCGCACGATCGTACGGGTGAGCAGCGTGAGCGTGTCGTCCCTGCCCAGCCCCGCCACGAACGACGGGTCGATCTTGATCATGTCGACCGGCAGCTGCCTGAGGAACGCCAGCGACGCGTAGCCGGTGCCGAAGTCGTCGATGGCCAGGCGCACCCCGAGCGCACGCAGCTCCGACAGCCGCTTGATCGTCTCTTCGGCGTCCTCGACCAGCATCTCCTCGATCACCTCGAGGGTGAGCGCGGACGCGGGAAGCCCGCTCTCGGCCAGAGCCTCCTCGACCGTCTCGACGAAGCGCGGCGCGGTGATCTGGCGGGCCGACAGGTTGAGCGACAGCCCGATCTCCCAGGACGAGGCCCGCCAGGCGGCGACCTCGCGGCACGCCTCGCGCAGGATCCACTCGCTCAACGGCACGATCAGCCCGGTGTCCTCGGCCGGCCCCAGGAACTGCTCGGGCGGCACGAACACCGACCCGCGCCACCACCGTACGAGCGCCTCGACGGCGGTCACCCGCGACGTGGCCAGGTCGACCACGGGCTGGTATTCGATCGCGAACTGGTGCTCGATCAGCGCCCGCTGCAGGTCGGCGGCCAACTCCAGGCGGCGTACGACGTCGGCGTGCATGTGCGCGGCGAACACCTCCACCCGCCGCCCGCCGAGCTCTTTGGAGCGCGCCATGGCCACATCCGCGTTGCGGATGAGGTCGCCGGCCGGCATGTCGTCCTCGGTGAAGGCCACGCCCACGCTCGCGGTCAGCGCCACGTCGCGGTCGGCCACCCGGAACGGCTCCTGCGAGACCGCCCGGACGAGCCGCTCGGCCAGGTCGACCGCGACCTGCGCCTCACCGCCGGTCTCCACCAGCACAGCGAACTCGTCGCCGCCCCACCGGGCGAGCGTGTCGTCGGCGCGCACGGCGCCGCGCAGCCGCCGGGCCGCCTGCCCGAGCAGGTAGTCGCCGCTGGCATGGCCGACCGAGTCGTTGACCGAGGTGAACCCGTCAAGGTCGAGGAAGATCACCGCGACGTTGCCCGACGTGCGCCCGGAGAGAACCTCGCGGGTGCGCTCCTCGAAGTAGGCGCGGTTGGGCAGGCCGGTGACGCCGTCGTGGAAGGTCAGGTGGGCGACCTGGTTGCGCAGCGCCTCCTCGTCGCTGACATCCCTGGTCGTGACGAGCATCAGCTCGTCGCCGCCGACGTGGCGGGTGGCGACCGACTCCGTGGGGCGCCAGGTGCCGTCGGCCGCCCGCACCCGGCAGGCGATCAGGCAGGCGCCGGGCGCCGTGTTCTCCTCGTCGAGGTGCATGGCGCGCATCGCGACCTGGATGCCCGGCACGTCCTCGGGGTGGATGTAGTCGAAGATCGACCCGCCGACCAGGTCGCCGGGGCGGTAGCCGTACGTGACCTCGACGCCGGGGCCGATCTCGCGTACGACGCCCTCGTAGTCGCACAGGAACACCACGTCGCCCGTGCTCTCGGCCAGCTCTCTGAGCTGGCGTTCGCCGAGCCTGACCAGGCCGCGCAGGCGCACGTTGGTCGCCGACACCACGAACAGGCGCAGGAGCAGGAGCAGCACCACGGAGACCGCGACCACCACGACGCCGGTCACGGGCGGCTCGGCCTTTCCGCCGGCCAGGTGGGCCAGCAGCGTGATGGCCGCCACGGCGACCAGCGCCAGCGGCACCAGCGAGACGACGTTCCTGCCGGCGAACGCGCCTGTCTCCCTGACCCGCGGCCCCCACGGGAGGGCGGCCAGCAGCAGCAACGCCACCGGCGCCAGCATGACGGTCCAGGTCGGCGGGATGCCGCCGTCCAGGCGCGCCACCGCCGCGGCCAGGGCCGCCACGATCATGGTGATCAGCACGCCCGCGCCCGCCAGGCCGAGCAGCCGCGAGGAGGCCCGGCTGGTGAGCACGGACGGGATCACGGCGCACGTCACCAGCAGCGCGACCATCGGCGGCAGCATGACCAGCGTGAACACCGGCGGGTCGGTCGCGGCGTAGACGTGGCGCAGCTGCGCCACCCACCCGATGAGGAAGAGCGACGCGGCGCACAGGTAGGCGTCGGTGATGTGCCGGAGAACCGCTCTGGCGGGAAGCCTGCGGTCGGCGGCGATCAGTGCCCCGCCCGCCGTGACCACGCTGCCGACCAGCATGAACATGTCGGCGAAGCCGGCCACGAAGTTCTCGGTGAACGGGCGCAGCGCCACTCCGGCGCCCCAGATGACGGCGCCGCCGCCCATCCAGCGCGCCCCCATCGCCGTCGGGCGGTGCCCGGGCGACTTCAGCGAGGCGACCAGCAAGGAGGCGGCGGCGGCCAGCGCCGCGAGCCCTCCGGCGATCGCTCCTGCGATCAGGACCTGTTCGTCCTTGAGGAACGCGGCAGCGAACGCCACCGCGCCTGCCGCTACCGCGGCGGTCAGCGGCGCACGTGGATCACGCCAGCGGATCACAGTCGTTGCCCATCCCGTCTCGTGCTCTGCACCCGCGACCGCCGAAGTCCGGCGACCACTTCGCCAGTGTGAACGGTCACGAGCGCCCGGGTGGTGACAACGCCGATGTCGTCACCGATCTGATAACCAGACAGACCACTTGCCGCCAAGAGCTCCTTGACAGTGAGTCAGGAACCCCCTGCAAGCGCAACCGTACGCACCGAAGGTCACGGACCAGCCACGTTCCGGGATCCTCTCAGTACGAGTCGGTGATGACGTTGATCAGCTCCTCGCCTGCGAGGTAACGCGAGAGCTGCGCCCGGATCAGCCGCAGCATCCGCCGCCCCGACGCGGGGGTGCTGCCCGCCACGTGCGGGGTGATCAGCACGCCCGGGGCGCTCCACAGGGGGTGGCCCTCGGGCAGCGGCTCGGGCGCGGTCACATCCAGCGCGGCGCGTAGCCTACCGGTTTTCAGCTCGGCGATCAGCGCGTCGGTGTCGACGATGCCGCCTCTGGCGGCGTTCACGAGGACGGCGCCGTCCTTCATCCGCGCCAGGAAGGCCGCGTCGACCATGCCGGCGGTGTCGGGCGTGGCGGGCACGAGCAGCACCACGACGTCCGCCCGGGGCAACAGCGAGGGCAACTCCTCCAGAGCGTGCACTCCCTCGCGGGCGCTCCTGGCCACGCGGACGACCTCGACCTCGAAGCCCTCCAGCCGCCGTTCGAGCGCGGTGCCGATGGAGCCGTACCCGACGATCAGCACGGTCGAGTCGGCCAGCACGTCGGTGTGGTGGTAGGTCCACTCGCCCCTGCGCTGCGCGTCCACGAACCCGGGGAACTCCCTGAGCACCGCGATCATCGCGCCCACCGCCCACTCGGCCGTCCCCGCGTCGTGCACGCCGCGGGCGTTGCACAGCATCGCGCCCTCGGGCATGTGGGGCCGGTACGGCTCAACACCGGCGGTCACGGTCTGCACCAGCCGCAACGACGTCATCCTGGCCAGCGTGCCGGGCACGTCGGGCACCGTGGCGAGCGGCGGGATCCAGACCTCCACCTCCTCGATCCCCTCCGGCATCGGGGCGGTGCCGTCATAGACGGCGCATTCCACCCCGGGCAGGTCGGACAGAACTTCGGCTACCGAATCGGACGGAACCCAGGTCTTCATGCGGAGAACTTTATGTGTCGCCGGTAAGTATGGAGCATATGAGGAAGCTCTGGACCATCATGCTCCTGGCCGCGCTCACCGCCTGCTCCAGCGGAGGCGGAGGTGGTGGAGGAGGAGGAGAGGTGCTGCCGACGGCCGCCGTCGGCGAGGCCGCCGCCCCCGGGCAGCCCAAGGACGTGGCGACCGGACTCTCCGTGCCGTGGGCCATCGCGTTCCTGCCGGGCGGCGACGCGCTGGTGACCGAGCGGGACACGGCCCGCCTGCTGCGGGTCGGCCGGTCCGGCCAGGTGACCGAGCTGGGGACCATCGAGGGGGTGCGGCCGGACGGCGAGGGCGGCCTGATGGGGGTGGCCGTGAAGGATCAGCAGGTCTTCCTTTACTACACCGCGGAGGAGGACAACCGGATCGTCCGCTACCCGTTCGACGGCGACCGCCTCGGCGAGCCCGAGGTCATCGTCCAGGACATCCCCAAGGGCGGCATCCACAACGGCGGCAGGCTCGAGTTCGGCCCCGACGGCTACCTGTACGCCACCACGGGCGAGGTCGGCGACGGAGAGCTGTCCCAGCAGCGCGACTCGCTGGGCGGCAAGATCCTGCGCATGACCGTGGACGGCGCGCCCGCGCCCGGCAATCCCTTCGGCACGCTCGTCTACAGCTACGGCCACCGCAACGTGCAAGGACTGGCCTGGGACGAGCAGGGGCGCCTGTACGCCTCCGAGTTCGGCGCGAACACCTGGGACGAGGTCAACCTGATCAAGCCGGGCGCCAACTACGGGTGGCCCGAGGTCGAGGGACGCGGCGACGACCAGCGGTTCGTGAACCCGATCGTCACCTGGTCGACGGACGAGGCGTCCCCGTCCGGCATGGCGTACGCCAACGGCTCCCTCTGGGTGGGCGCGCTGCGCGGCACCCGCCTGTGGCAGGTCCCGTTGGACGAGAACGGCTCGGCCGGTCGGCCGGTCGCCCACTTCGACGGCCGGTACGGCCGGATCCGCGCGGTGACGGCGACGACCGGCGGCACGCTGTGGATCGGCACCAGCAACAAGGACGGGCGCGGCTCCCCACGTGACGGCGACGACCGCATCCTGTCCTTCACCGCCTCCTCCTGACGCCCTCACTACCTGCCGGGCCGCACGGGGCTGAGGTCCTTCGGGGGGAGGGGAAGGCCCGTCGGGGCTGGGTCCTTCGGGGGATGACGAGGGACGGACGCCGCAAACGCACCCCGCTGCCCGCCGCCACCGGGGCGGGGGCCGGCAAGCGCACGCCACGTGTCACCCCGGCCGGGTTCCCCGGGTCACCCACCTCAAAAGGACACCAGCCCCGTGCGGCGCAGCTCAGGCGTCACCTTGCCGGGAACTCTCCATCCGCAGGCGTGCGGCCCGCACACCAGGTGCGGGCCGGAGGAGGTCACTGGCCGGTGCCGGCGCAGGTGATCTGGGCCTGGGGACGGTACTTCGTGGTCAGCTTCTTGTCCTTCTTGACCACTTTCCCGTCCTTGTGGAACACCCGGGTGACGTCGATCGTGAACCCCCGCTCCCCCACTGTCGGCAGGCAGTCGGGCGCGGAGCTGACCTCCTGGCGGAACGGCGTGAAGTTGCGCCGCTCCGACTCCACCGCCTCCACGTTGTCGTACCGCTTGGTGCTCCACAACGTGACCGAGACCGAGGTGTCCGTGAAGGCCGTCTTGATCAGCACCCCGAAGTCTGAGTCGTTGCGCCACTTCAGATCCGTGTCCGGATAGAGCAGCGCCACGTCCCGCCCGGCCGGGTACCGCTGCGCGTAGTAGTCCATCGGCTGGTGCTCTACGTCCTCGAACCCACCGAAGAAGGCCGCGTTGTACATGGTCGTGGCGAACTGCGAGACCCCGCCGCCCACGATGTTGACCATCCGCCCGCCGACGATCTGACCGGCCTCGACGTAGCCGTCCTCGACAGTGCGCTCGCCGACGACCTCGTTGATCGAGAACGTCTCCCCGGGCTTCACCACGTAGCCGTCGAGCTGCTGCGCCATGCGCTGGATGTTCTTCACCCGGGGCTGGCAACAGTCGAAGCTCGTGGTGAACGAGCCCACCTTCTCCTTGATCCCGAGGCCCTGCACCTGCTTGGTGGTGACCGTCGGCGCCACGACCCCGAGCCGCACGGGGACCGTCCGCGAGCCGCCCTCGTCGAACACCTTCTCCAGGTCCGCGACCAGCAGCTTCTCGTTCACGCCCCGCCCGGTCCGCGACGGCACCAGGATCGGCTTGTCGTTCACGATCTGGTACGTGGCGTCGCGGGGCTGCTGTGCCGCGTCGACCAGCTTGCTCTCCACGCCGGCCAGCACCGCCTTGGCGTCGAACTCCGGCACCAGCTTGCCGTCGGTGTCCGGGACGTAGGCCAGGTTGGCCGCGATCATGGCCGGGGAGATCTGCGCCTGCTTGTCACCGCTGGTCAGCGTGATGGGACTGGCGACGGCCCTGCGTGCCTTGGTCAGGGCGTCCTGTACGGCCTCGGCCGTGGTGACGGGCTCGGCCGGCCGGAGCGCGAGCACCACCGTGCCGCCGCCCCGCAGGAAGGCGTCGCTGATCCTTTGTACGGCGTCGTCCCTGTCGAGCAGCACGCCGTCGGCGGGCTCGCGGGCCTTCGGCCGGAGCCCGGAGAAGGTCACCCGGCCCTCCACCGCGGGCTTGTCGACGCTCTCCGCCAGCCCTTCGACGGTCCTTGCCAGCTGCGAGGAGTCGAGGGTGACCTTCGGCTGGAGCTCGGTGGTGCCGGTCAGGCCCTGCCAGACCTCCCGCGGGCTGGGGAACCCGCTCGGCGCCTGCCCGATCGTGCCGACCACGTCGAGTTCGAGTCCGGCCTCGTCGGGCTGGACGGTGTCCTTCTGGGCGCCGATGTCGACCACGACGGGCCTGCTCAGCTTGGTGCCCAGCTCGGCCCGGAGCTTCTCGGCCGCCTGTGTCACGGTCAGGCCCCCGATGTCCACGCCGGCCACGCGGGTGCCGCGTAGCACGGAGCCCGACATGAGCACGGCGGGCACCACGTACGCCAGGGCCGCGAGCACCACGACGAACAGCGCCAGACCAGGCAGCAGCCGGCTCCGCCGGTGCGGCTCGGTGTCACCGAAGGACGGCGGGTCGGACGGCCCGGTGGCCCCGAACATGGGGACGGACGGCTCTTTGTCCTTCATCGGCCATGGCTGCGCCGGCGGCGCCACCGGCGGCAGCGCGCTTCCCGATGGACCGCCCGGCGCGCTCGGGCCCTGCGCCGGCCGAGGCTCCTGCCTGTCCGGCGGACCGAAGATGTCCCGGGAGACCCCCGGGGGTAAGCCTTCGATCCGCGGCTTCTTGGAGACGCTCGACGAGGGCAAGGGCACCGAGGCGAACGGGTCGGTCGGTGATTCGATCGGTCCGGCGTTTCGCACGCCTCAATCTCCTCCCGGGTCCGCAGCCAAGTCTCAGGCAACAGTAAGGCACGAGGATCCGCATATGTCACGGGAAATGGCTACGGAAATGTGTCAACCTCGCCACCGGTAGCGATGTTCCGGTCGTCCGGCCGTTCCGTAGCGCGGGCGCAATTCGGCCTGCCCCGCCGCGCACAGGTATTCCAGATAGCGGCGGGCACTCACCCGCGACAGGCCCGTGAGCTCGGCGGCTTCGACCGCCGACAGGTCGCGGCCCGCATCTCGGAGGGTATCGGCCACCAGCGCGCAGGTGGCCGAGGACAACCCTTTCGGCATGGGGGCGGCCGAAGTGGGCGTGCCGAAGAGGCGGTCCACGTCGTCCTGGCGGGCCTCGGGCCCGATGGCGGTCAGGCGCTTGCGGGTGTCGGCGTACTGCTGGAGGCGTTCGGTCAGGGCGGCGGCGGTGAACGGCTTGATCAGATAGTTGAAGGCGCCGCCGCGCATGGCCTCCCTGACGGTGGGCACGTCTCGAGCGGCGCTGATCACGAGGACGTCGACGTCGTGAAGTGCCTTGAGCACCTCCAGGCCGGACATGTCGGGCAGGTAAATGTCGAGCAGCACGAGGTCGGGCCGCAGCTCGGCCGCCGTGGCGAGCGCGTCGGCGCCGTTGTGCGCCATGGAGACGACCCGGAAGCCGGGCACCCGGGACACGTAACCGCTGTGGATGCGGGCCACCATGAAGTCGTCGTCCACGACCAGCACGCGAATGTCGCTCATGTTCTCGCCTTCGCAGGGAGCAGTGCCGTGAAGACGGCTCCGCCCGCGTTCGCCACCCGTACCCAGCCGCCTCGGCGCAGGCACGCCTGCCGGGTCAGCGCCAGGCCGAGTCCGCGCGGCCCCGAATGGGCCGCCTTGGTGGTGAAGCCCTCTCTGAAGACCTCGTCCACCAGGTCCGGGGCGATGCCGGGGCCCGAGTCGCCGACCCGCACGCGCAGCCCGCCGGCGTCGGCCTGCACCGACACCTCGATCGTGCCCGGCGCGCCGTCGAGCGCGTCGATGGCGTTCGCGACCAGGTTGCCGACGACCAGCACCGCGTCCTGCGGATCGCCGAGCGTGCCCTCGGGCACGGAGGAGTCGTCCGACAGCACGAGGTTGGCGCCGCGCTCGGCCGCCTCGGCGGACTTGGCCAGCAGCAGGGCGGCCAGGGTCGGGTCCTGGACGCGTTCGCGCAGGTCGGTGGCGTACGTGGCGCGGGTGGTGCTGGTGATGAAGGCGATCGCGGCCTCGTGCTCGCCCAGCTCCAGCAGGCCGACGACGGTGTGCATGCGGTTGGCGAACTCGTGCGCCTGGGCGCGCAGGGCCTCGGTCGCGCTGCTGGTATCGTCGAGCTCGCGGGCCAGGCGGACCAGCTCGGTGCGGTCCCTGAGCGTGACCACCCAGCCGAGGTGGCGGCCGCGTACCCACACCGGGGTGCGGTTGAGCACCAGAACGCGCTCACCGTGCAGCACGATGCGGTCCTCGCCCGGGTCGGCGCCGCCGAGCACGTCACGCATGCGCTCGGAGACGGGCATCGCGCTCAGGTCCTCGCCGACCTCGCCGAGCAGGTCGCGGGCGGCGTCGTTGACCAGCGTCACGTGGCCCTCGAGGTCGAGCGCGAGCACGCCCTCCTTGACGCCGTGCAGCACGCCCTCGCGCTGCTCGAGCAGCGCGGCGATCTCCTTGGGCTCCAGGCCGAACGTCTGCCTGCGCACCCGCGCGGTGATCAGCGCGGCCAGCGCCAGGCCGGCCAGCATGACCGCCAGCGCCGTCCAGACCAGCGGCGGCAGCGCGCCGCCGACCTGCGCCATGACCGTGGTCTCCAGCACGCCCACGGAGACCAGGCCGATCACGGTGCCGTACTCGTCGCGGATCGGGTACTTGCCCCTGACCGTGGTGCCGATCGTGCCGGTCTGGGTGCCCACCCAGCCCTTGCCGGTCATGAGCACCTCCGTGCCGTCGGTGGACAGCTTCTTGCCGATCAGCGAGGCGTTGGGGTGGGCGTAGCGGGTCTGCTCGGCGTTGGCGATCACGACGTAGTCGGCGCCGGTCTCCTGCTGGACGCTCATGGCCAGCGGCTGGAGCACCGTCGAGGGCTCCGGCAGCTTGAACGCCTCGCGGACCTGCGGGAGCCCGGCCACCGACTGGGCGATGGCGAGCGCCCGCTGCTGGTGGAGCCCGGCGAGCTGGTTGCGGGTGTGCCCGGCCCACACGCCGGCCGTGCCCCCGACGGCGAGCAACACGATCACCATCTGGAGCACGAACAGCTGGGTCCCTAGGGAGGCGTCGCGCACCCTCATCACGTGGCACATGGAAACAAACGCAGGTCACGGCCAGGTCGCGACCAATACGACCACTATGACGGCAAGGATGCAAAGGCTCGACTTGGGGCGGGACGGGCATTCACCATCCCAGTTTCATAACCGTGAAAACACCCCCTTGGAGTGACCATGCGCCTGCGCATATTCGCCGCCCTCGCGGCGCTCTCACTCGGCGCTCTGACCGCGTGCGGCGGACAGAGCGGCACCAGCGCCTCCGGCACGCTGCGCATCATGGCGCCGGCCTCGCCGGGCGGCGGCTGGGACCAGACCTCCCGCACGGCCGAGCAGGCGTTCAAGTCCGCCGCTCCCGACCGCAAGGTGGAGGTGTTCAACGTGCCCGGCGCGGGCGGCACGATCGGCCTGGCGCAGCTCGCGGGCGAGAAGGGCAACGGCAACCTGCTGATGACCATGGGCCTGGTCATGGTGGGCGCCATCGAGCAGAACAAGTCGAAGGTCACGCTGGCCGACACCACGCCCATCGCGAAGCTGACCGAGGAGTACGAGATCGTCGTCGTCCCGGCCGAGTCCCCGTACAAGACGCTGGCCGACCTGACGGCGGCCTGGAAGGCGAACCCGGCGAAGGTGTCGATCGCCGGCGGCTCGGCGGGCGGCACCGACCACATCGTGGCCGGTCTGATGGCCAAGGCCGCGGGCGTGGACCCCAAGCAGGTCAACTACATCGCCCACTCGGGCGGCGGCGAGGCGCTGAACGCGCTGCTCGGCAACAAGGTCAGTGCGGGCATCTCGGGCGTCGGCGAGTTCGCCGAGCACGTGAAGTCCGGCAAGCTGCGCGGGATCGGCGTGACCTCCGGTGAGCGGCTGGAGGGGCTGGACGTGCCCACGCTGAAGGAGGGCGGGCTCGACGTGGAG
Organism: Nonomuraea sp. SYSU D8015; assembly: GCF_008065375.1. Taxonomy (GTDB): domain Bacteria; phylum Actinomycetota; class Actinomycetes; order Streptosporangiales; family Streptosporangiaceae; genus Nonomuraea. Next base: position 183,609 of record NZ_VJYI01000006.1, on the reverse strand, counting down.
CTGGCCAACTGGCGCGGCTTCGTCGCCCCCGGCGGTCTCTCCGACGCCGACAAGAAGACGCTGACCGACCTGGTCACCAAGATGCACGACTCGCAGGCGTGGAAGGACGCGGTGGCCAAGAACGGCTGGATCGACTCGTTCCAGACCGGGCAGCAGTTCGCCGACTACCTCACCTCCGAGCAGACCCGGGTCAAGGGCATCATCGCCGAGATGGGGCTCGTCTCCTGATGACTCGATGGTGGCGGCCCGAGCTCGGGCTCGCGGTCGTGGTGCTCGGGCTGGGAGTGTTCGTGATCGCCGGGACGCTGGACGTCTCGGCGGCCGCCTCCCAGCTCGGCATCGGGCCGCGCTTCTTCCCGATGCTGGTCGGCGGGGCCATGGTGGTCGTCGGCCTGTTCTACGTGATCGACGTGCTGCGTGGCGGGCACGGAGACCCCGAGGAGAGCGAGGACGTGGACGTGGCCGCCCCCACGGACTGGCGCAGTGTCGGGCTGGTCAGCGGGATCTTCCTGGCGTTCGCGGCGCTGCTGAACGTGCTCGGTTGGATCATCGGCGCCAGCCTGCTGTTCTTCGGGCTGTCCGTGGCGCTCGGCGCCGAGCACAAGGCGCGCGCGGCCGTGGTCGCGGTGGTCATGGGCCTCGCCACGTATCTGCTGTTCGTCAAGGGCCTCGGCGTCACGCTGCCGGGCGGCCCGCTGGAGGGGGTGATCTAGGTGGAGTCGCTGCAGCTCCTGATCGACGGCTTCGCCGCCGCGCTCACCCCGGTCAACCTGCTGTACGCGCTCGTCGGCGTCACACTCGGCACCCTGGTGGGCGTCCTGCCCGGCATCGGGCCCGCCATGACGGTGGCGCTGCTGCTGCCGATCACGTTCACGGTGCCGTCGACCAGCGCGTTCATCATGTTCGCCGGCATCTACTACGGCGGCATGTACGGCGGCTCGACCACGTCCATCCTGCTCAACACGCCGGGCGAGTCGTCCTCGATGATCACCGCGCTGGAGGGCAACAAGATGGCCCGGCGCGGGCGGGCCGCCCAGGCGCTGGCCACGGCCGCGATCGGCTCGTTCGTGGCGGGGACCCTCGCGACGGGTCTGCTGGTGGTGGCGGCGCCTGCCGTGGTGGCGTTCGCGATCTCGTTCGGCCCCGAGGACTACTTCGCGCTGGCGATCCTGGCGTTCACCGCCGTGTCGTCGGTGCTGTCCCGCTCGATCGTGCGCGGCCTGGCCTCCCTGGGGCTCGGCCTGACGATCGGGTTGGTCGGCATCGACCAGCAGACCGGTCAGGCGCGGCTCACACTGGGCATCCCGCAACTGCTCGACGGCATCGACGTGGTGATCGTCGCGGTCGGCCTCTTCGCGCTCGGCGAGGCGCTGTACGTGGCCTCGCGGCTGCGCCACGCCACGCCCGAGGTGGTGCCCGTCGGCCGGGCCTGGATGGGCCGCGCCGACTGGCGGCGCTCCTGGCGGCCCTGGCTGCGCGGCACCGCGCTGGGCTTCCCGTTCGGGGCGCTGCCCGGCGGCGGTGCGGAGATCCCCACGTTCCTGTCGTACGCGGCCGAGAAGCGCCTGGCCCGCGGCGTGGCCAAGGAGGAGTACGGCAACGGCGCCATCGAGGGCGTCGCCGGCCCCGAGGCCGCCAACAACGCCTCGGCGGCCGGCACCCTGGTCCCGCTGCTCACGCTGGGCCTGCCCACGTCCGCGACGGCTGCGATCCTGCTGGCCGCCTTCCAGCAGTACGGCCTGCAGCCCGGGCCGCAGCTGTTCGACCACAACCCGGCGCTGGTGTGGGGCATGATCGCGTCGCTGTTCATCGGCAACACGATGCTGCTGGTGCTGAACCTGCCGCTGGCCCCGCTGTGGGCGCGCGTGCTGCGGATCCCGCGCCCGTACCTGTACGCCGGGATCGTGCTTTTCGCCGCCCTCGGCGTGTACGCGCTGAACGGCACCATTGTGGATCTGTTCGTGCTGTTCGTGCTCGGCCTGCTCGGGTATGCCATGCGCCGCTTCGGCCTGCCGGTGGCCCCCGCCGTGATCGGCATGATCCTGGGCCCGATGGCGGAGATCCAGCTGCGCCGGGCCCTGGCCATCGGCGCGGGCGACGTGACCGTCCTGGTCCGCAGCCCGATCGCGGCCGTGCTGCTGGTGCTGGCGGCGCTGGCCCTGCTGACGCCCCTGTTCAGGAAGCTCATGGCGAAGCGGCGTTCCGTCACGCCGGTCGGCTGAGCGGCTCTCCCGCCGGCGTGCCGGCGTCGGCGGGGGAGTGCGCCTTGCCCTTGATGGCGCGGGGGGCGATGGCGAGCCCGGCCAGCGCCATGACGAGCGTGGCGGAGAACACCGCCCAGTAGCCCGACCCCGCGGCCGTGAACAGCGCGGCGGTGACGGCCACCGACACCACCGAGAACACCGACTCGCCCACCTGCAGCGCCGAGCTGTTCTCCCCCTGCTCCCCGGGCGCCGACAGCTCCAGCGTGAGCACGGACAACGTCGGGTACACCAGCCCCATCCCGAACCCGGTGATGATCCACGACGGGTACGCCAGTGCCACCGGCACGGCGGTGAACGTCACCGTGCCCATGAGCAGAATGCCCAGCGCGATCATGGCCGAGCCGAGCCGCAGGTTCGTCATCTGGCCGAAGATCTCCCGGCCCTGCAGCCACGAGGCGAACGACCAGGTCAGCGCGCCTCCGGTGAGCGCGAACCCGGCGGCCACCGCCGACATGCCACGCTCGTTGATCAGCATGAGCGGCACCATCACCTCGGCCGCGAAGAACGCCCCGGCGGCCAGGCCGCGCAGCCCGACCACGGCGGGCAGTCCCTTGACGGCCCGCAGCGTGCCGGCGGGAAGCAACTTGGGCAGGGCCACGGCCAGCACCACCAGCCCGGCGATCAGGAGCGGGAACTGCCCGCCGCTGCCGTACTGCATGAGCCCGGCCCCGACGGCGGTCACGGCCGCCCAGGCGATCTTGCCGAGCAGGCCGGGCGCCGGCTCGCTCTGCCCGCCGGTCACCGGCTGCCCGGCCAGCCCGCGCAGCAGCACCAGACCGCCGAGCACGGTCAGCATCGGCACGAGCAGGAACACCCAGCGCCACCCGAGCGTGTCGGTCACCACGCCGACGATCGCCGGGCCCACCATCGAGGGCACCACCCACGCGGTCGCGAACAACGAGAAGATCTTGGGGTGCAGGCTCTCGGGATAGACCCGGGCCACGACCACGTACAACGCCACGCTGACCAGCGCGCCGCCGAACCCCTGCAGGAACCGGCCGGCGATCAGCACCTCCATGCTGGGTGCCAGGCCCGCCACGGTGAGCCCGGCGATGAAGCCGGCCACGCCCGTCCAGAGCGGCGCGCTGGGGCCGCGCACGTCCGACCACCGGCCGCCGAGCACGGTGCCGACCACGCCCGCGGCCATCGCGCCGCTGAACGCCAACCCGTACAGTTCGAGGCCGCCGAGCTCTTTAGCCACGACCGGCATGGCGATCGCCACTGCCATGTACTCGAAGGCCACCAGTGACACCATCGCCACCAGACCCGCTGTCAATGCTCTTCTAGTCATGCCGTGAACGTACGACGGCCCGATGCCGGGCACCTCCAGCGCAGGGCCCTGCCCCTCCTCGGCAATTGGACCTAGGACTGTCGGCCTGTCGCCCACCCACCGACGCCACCCGCGCCACTCGCCCACCTGCCGCCAGGCCCACCATCCGCCGCCGGCCCGCCGCCCGCACCCGTCGGCGACGCGCGCCCATGCCTGCCTCTCCTCCCGGGCCGGCCCGGCCCATATCCCGCCACGGCCATCCCGAGAGGCACCGCGCCCTGGCCACCACCTCGCCACACGCTCCGCGCCGGACACCATCTCGCCGCACCGGCTCCGAGAAGCCGAGCGCCAGACGGCGGGCGGTGTGGGCGGGAGGCACAGCACCGGCCCAGAAGCGCAACGCCGGGCGGTGCCACAGGGAAGCCGCCGATAGCGGACGCCGCCACAAAACCGCCGACCGACAGTGGGCGGCGCCAGACGGCGGGGCGGCGGACCGCGGGGCGGCGGACGACGGGGCGGCGGACGGCGGGGCGAGCGGGCACAAGGGCCAGCCCGGCGGAAGGGGCGGGGCCGAGCAGGAGGCGCGGGACCCGGTGGTGGAAGGCGCCCGGCAGCCGAAGGGCCCCGCCACCGAAGTGGCGAGGCCCTCATGAGACACCTTGGTTACCCTTCGACGCCCAGCTTCTCCAGGATCAGCTGCCGCGCCCGGGCCGCGTCGGCCTTGCCCTTGCTGGCCCGCATCACGCCACCGACCAGCGCCCCAGCCGCGGCGATCTTCCCGGCCCGCACCTTCTCGGCCGCGTCGGCGTTGTCCGCCAGCACCTGGTCGATGATCGCCAGCAGCTCGCCCTCGTCGCTGACGATCTGCAGCCCGCGCCGCTCGACCACCTCATCCGGCGTGCCCTCACCGGCCAGCACGCCTTCGAGCACCTCACGCGCCAGCTTGTCGTTGAGCGCACCGGAGGCCACCAGCTCGGTCACCCGGGCGATCTGCTCCGGCGTGATGGGCAGGTCGGACAGCGGGACGCCGCTCTCGTTGGCGCGCCGCGCCAGCTCGCCCATCCACCACTTGCGCGCGTCCGCCGGCGGCGCGCCCGCCGCGACCGTGGCCTCGACCAGGTCGATCGCGTCCGCGTTGTGCATGGCCTGCATGTCGAGGTCGGACAGCCCCCACTCGGCCTGCAGCCGCTTCCGCTTGACCGACGGCAGCTCGGGCAGCGCCGCCTTCAGCTCGGCCACCCACGCCGGGTCCGGCGCGATCGGCACCAGGTCGGGCTCGGGGAAGTAGCGGTAGTCCTGCGCCTCCTCCTTGGACCGGCCGGAGGTGGTGGTGCCGGTGTCCTCGTGGAAGTGCCGGGTCTCCTGGACGATCTTCCCGCCCTCGGCGAGGATGCCGGCCTGCCGCTCGATCTCGCTCCGCACGGCGCGCTCGACGCTGCGCAGCGAGTTGACGTTCTTCGTCTCGGTGCGGGTGCCCCACTCGGACGAGCCGCGCGGCATCAGCGAGACGTTGACGTCACAGCGCAGCGAGCCCTCCTCCATGCGTACGTCGGACACGCCGAGCGAGCGCATGATCTCGCGCAGCTCCGTGACGTACGCCTTGGCGACCTCGGGCGCGAGCCGGTCGGTGCCCGGAATGGGCTTGGTGACGATCTCGACCAGCGGGATGCCGGCCCGGTTGTAGTCGACGATCGAGTAGTCGGCCCCGTGGATGCGCCCGGTCGCGCCGCCCACGTGGGTGGACTTGCCGGTGTCCTCCTCCAGGTGCACCCGCTCGATCCCGATGCGCACGGTCTCGCCGCCCACCTCGACGTCGATGTAGCCGTCGAAGCAGAGCGGCTCGTCGTACTGCGAGATCTGGTAGTTCTTCGGCATGTCCGGATAAAAGTAGTTTTTCCGGGCGAAGCGGCACCACTCGGCGATCGAGCAGTTCAGCGCCAGGCCGATGCGGATCGTCGACTCGATGGCCGCTTCGTTGGCCACGGGCAGCGCACCGGGCAGCGCCAGGCAGGTCGGGCAGACCTGGGTGTTGGGCGGGGCGCCGAAGGTGGTCTTGCAGCCGCAGAACATCTTCGACTTGGTGCCCAGCTCGACGTGGGTCTCCAGGCCGAGCACCGGCTCGAACTTGTCGAGCGCTTCGTCATAGACCATGGTCATAGCGACGGGGCCTCCTTCAGCAGCGGGCCGCCCCAGCGGCTCTCCAGGGCCTTCTCCACAGCGGCGCCCACACGGTAGCAGCGGTCGTCGGCCAGCACCGGCGCCATGATCTGCAGGCCGACCGGCAGGCCGTCCTCGTCGGCCAGGCCGCACGGCACCGACATGGCCGCGTTGCCCGCCAGGTTGGACGGGATGGTGCACAGGTCGGCGAGGTACATCGCGATCGGGTCGTCGGTGCGCTCGCCGAGCGAGAACGCGGTGGTCGGCGTGGTGGGCGACACCAGCACGTCGACCTGCTGGTAAGCGGCCTCGAAGTCGCGGGCGATGACCGTGCGCACCTTCTGCGCCTGGCCGTAGTAGGCGTCGTAGTAGCCGCTCGACAGCGCGTACGTGCCGAGCATGATGCGCCGCTTGACCTCGGGGCCGAAGCCGGCGGCCCGGGTCAGCGCCATGACCTCCTCGGCGCTGCGGGTGCCGTCGTCGCCGACGCGCAGGCCGTAGCGCATGGCGTCGAAGCGCGCCAGGTTGGACGAGCACTCCGACGGCGCGATCAGGTAGTAGGCCGGCAGCGCGGTCGTGAACGACGGGCAGGACACCTCGACGACCGTGGCGCCGAGCGCCTCCAGCAGCTTGACGGCCTCGTTGTAGCGGGCCAGCACGCCGGACTGGTAGCCCTCGCCGGAGAACTCCTTGACGACGCCGATCCGCATGCCCGAGATGTCGGGGTTTTTAGCGGCCTCGACCACGCTGGGCACCGGGGCGTCGATGGACGTGGAGTCCATCGCGTCGTGGCCGGAGAACGCCTCGTGCAGCAGCGCCGCGTCGAGCACGGTGCGGGCGAAGGGCCCGGGCGTGTCGAGCGAGCTCGCGAACGCGATGAGGCCGTAGCGGGACGACCCGCCGTACGTCGGCTTCATGCCCACGATCCCGGTCACCGCGGCCGGCTGCCGGATCGAGCCGCCCGTGTCGGTGCCGGTGGACAGCGGCGCCTCGTACGCGGCCACGGCGGCGCTCGAACCGCCGGACGAGCCGCCGGGCACCTTCGTCAGGTCCCACGGGTTGTGCGTCGGGTGGTAGGCGGAGTTTTCCGTCGAGGACCCCATGGCGAACTCGTCGAGGTTGGTCTTGCCCAGGAAGACCAGCCCGGCCTCGCGCAGCCGCGCGGTGACGGTCGCGTCGTACGGCGGCCGCCAGCCCTCAAGGATCTTGGACCCGGCCGTCGTCGGCATGTCGCGCGTGGTGAAGATGTCCTTGTGCGCGATCGGCACGCCGGCCAGCGGCCCGAGGTTTTCGCCCGCCTTGATCCTGGCGTCGACGGCCCGCGCCTGCTCCAGCGTGACCTCGCGGTCGACGTGCAGGAACGCCTTGACCTTGGGCTCCACCTCGGCCATGCGGTCGAGATGCGCCTCGGCCACCTCGACGGCCGACACCTCGCCGGCGGCGATCATCGACCCCAGCTCGGCGGCGGTCTTACGGATCAGACTCATGCGCCCTCCTTCGTCGGTCGCATGAGTCTGGACAGAGCTGTGTTTGATTGGTCGCTCGCTGCGCTCGCTCATGCCTCCTCCCCGAGGATGCGCGGCACCTGGAAGCGGTCGTCCTCGACGGCGGGCGCGCCGGAGAGCGCCTGCTCGGGGGTCAGGGACTGTCGCACCTCGTCGGCACGGAAGACGTTGGTCAGCGGAAGCGCGTGCGACGACGGCGGCACATCTTCGGCGGCGACCTCGCGGACCTTCGCTACCGCCTCGATGATGGCATCGAGCTGGGTGGCGTAGTGGTCGAGCTCGTCGTCCGTGAGCGCCAGCCTGGACAACCGGGCCAGGTGTGCGACCTCGTCGCGGGTTATGGCGGACATGAGTCGGTTAACCCGTTTCGTGGATGGAGTCTTTGGACACTGCCATCCTAGGGGGCTTGACGTAGCGCCCCCGAACCATTAACCGTCTGGCAACACAGCGCGAACGTTCCCGGCCGTCCGATCGTTGGCCAGTGCGGAGGGCGTGGCCATGGAGCGTAACGGGTGTGGCGCGGGATGCCTGGTCATCCTCGTGGCGATGACCATGCCGCTGGTGCTGCTGGCCGGCGTGCTGATGACCGTCGTCACGATCGACGGCGCCGCGCTGGAGTACCGGGCCGCGCGGGAGAGGGGCACGATGGGGTCCTTCACCGCGCGGAAGCTGGACTGCTCGGGCCGCGGTCCGTGCTACTGGCAGGGCGTGTACGTGTCCGCCCACGGGACCAAGCCCAACGCCTGGATCTTCGGGTACGCGTCGTGGGAGTTGTCCGAGGGCGATCAGGTGTCGGCGCTCGATGCCGGACACGACGTCAAGGTCTTCCGTCCCGGCTACTACGACCTGGTCGGCGTGCTGATGATGGCGGGCTTGTCGCTGGCGATCCTGCTCCTGCCCGCGTACCTGCTCTGGCGCACGCTCAGAAAGCGCCCGCCGAAGCCGCCGAGGTGGCGGCCGGCGCGGCCGACGTGGCGGCACCATCGACTCTAGGCCGAGCGGCTGACCTCCGGCTGGAAGCCGTATCCGACCTCCGTGGCGGTCTCGGAGCGCTCGCGGAGCCAGGCAGTGGCGTCGGCGGCCGGCATGGGCTTGCCGAACAGCCACCCCTGCCCCGCGTCACACCCCATCTGCGCCAGCCGCAAGGCGACCTCGTCCGACTCGACGCCCTCGGCCACCGAGCGCAGCCCGAGCGAGCGCACCAGGTCGACGATCGAGCGCACGATCCGGTCGTCGTCGTCCGACTCGGCGATCCGGCGCACGAACGAGGAGTCGATCTTCACCTCGGACACCGCCAGCCGCTGGAGCCTGATCAGCGAGGAGTAGCCGGTGCCGAAGTCGTCCAGGGCCAGCGGCACGCCCAGCGTGGCGAGCGCCTTGATCGTCTCCTGCGTGTAGGCCTGGTCGCCGGTCAGGATGCGCTCGGTCACCTCCAGCTGGATGGCCGCGGGCGGCAGGCCGTATTTGGCCAGCCCCACCTCCAGCTGCTCGGGCAGGGCGGAGTCGAGCAGGTCACGGGCCGAGATGTTGACCGAGACCTGCACCTGCAGGCCGGTGTGCCACCAGCGGGCGGCCTGTTCGAGCGCCTCCTCGATGACGTACGCGGTCAGCTGCCGCATCAGATAGGACTGCTCGGCCAGCGGCACGAAGTCGGACGGCGCGATCGCCCCGTGCACCGGGTGCCGCCACCGCAGCAGGGCCTCCACGCCCTGCACCGCGCCGCTGCCGAGGCTGACCTTGGGCTGGTAGTGCAGCCGGAGCTCCCGGTTGTCGATGGCGCGGCGCAGGTCACCGAGTAAGGTGAGCCGCTCGGGCGAGTTACGGTCTTTGTCCGGCTGATAGAGCTCGACGCCGGTGCGTCCCTCCTTGGCCAGGTACATCGCCACGTCGGCCCGCTGCAGCAGCAGCTCGAAGTCGGGGGCGTGATCGGGGTAGAGCGCGATCCCGACCGAGGCGTCCACGTCGAAGGTCATGCCCTCCAGCCGCACCGGCTCGGTCAGCGCCGCCCGCAGCCGGGCCGCCACCTCCCTGGCCGCGTGGGTGTCTCTGATCGAGGGCAGGAGCACAGCGAACTCGTCGCCGCCCAGCCGGGCCACGACGTCTCCCGGCCGCACGGAGTGGGTGAGCCTGTGGGCGACCATCTGCAGCAGCCGGTCGCCCACCGGGTGGCCCATCGTGTCGTTGACCTCTTTGAAGCGGTCCAGGTCGAGCAGGAACAGGCCGACCCGCTCCTCCTGGCGGGCCTCCGCGAGAGCCTCCTCGGTGCTCACGATGAGCATCTTGCGGTTGGGCAGGCCGGTCAGCTCGTCGTGCAGGGCCTGGTGGTCGCGGCGCATGGACATCGTGGCGGTGAAGTAGACGGCGGCCAGGGGTGCGACGAAGAGCGGCACGAGCCCCGGCGAGTGGTTCATGACCACGACGACCAAGGGCGCGAGGCCCAGCAGGGCGGCGTAGACGAGGCTCTGCGGGCCCGCCGTGGACTTCAGCACGCGGATGATCGAGCGCCGCTCGTGCAGCGCGACCGCACCGGAGACGAGCGTGGCCCGGCTGACGAAGTACGCGACCCCGGCCAGGGCGATGGCCGGCAGGTCGGCCCCGCTCGGCTCCCAGGGCGCGGCCGGGCTTGGCACGATCCCGAACGCCCCCAGCACCACGGCCGCCGCGGTGAGGGCAAGGGTGGACTGGGCGATGTTGAACATGACCCGGTGCCACGCCCGGCGGGTCACCACGCCGTTCATGGCGACGCCGACGGCCTGCATCAGCACCGCGACCGGCAGCCCGAAGTGCAGCAGCACGGCGAAGGTGAACATGGTGGACGGGTATGTGCCGCCGACCGAGCTGGCGGAGGACACCATCACGGGCCTGAGCTCGCCCAGGATCACGAGCACCGAGAGCACCCAGAACAGTGGCGTGCGGGCCAGTTCCACGAGCGCCACCGCGTCGAGCCTGAGCATGGCCACGACGAGAGCCGTGAAGCCGATCACGGTGATGCCGGCGAGGAACGCCCACAGCGGCGTGCCGACGCGCGGGCCGGTGTCGCGAGTGTCGGTTGGGTCAGTCATCGGTAACAGAACCCCCATTAGGTCACTATGGGAGGGTACGACCTTCAGCCCACTTCGCGAAACCAAGCGCGTACGGTCCGTAGTTCTCCTTTCCGACATATACCCAAAAACCACCGTGCGTAGCAAACCTGCAGCCAAGCGTATGGGCGCGCCCGGCACGGAACACGGGCCGCCGTCCACCAACCGTCCACGGCCGATGCGCGCAAGCAAGCCGCCCATGCGCGCAACCGGCGCGACGCCCCTACTCGGCCTCAGGCGTGACAGCGACCTCCGCCGCCGCGTCCGGCCCGTCCTTCAGGAGGATCTCGAACCCGGCCCCGTCCAGGATGGGCACGCCGAGACTGACCGCCTTGTCATACTTCGACCCGGCGTTCTCCCCCGCCACCAGGAACGACGTCTTCTTCGACACCGAGGACGCCACCTTGCCGCCGCGGCCCTCGATCTCGTCCTTGGCCGCGTCTCGCGTGTAGCCCTCCAGGGTGCCCGTCACCACGAACGTCAGCCCCGCGAGGGTCTGCGGCCCCTTCTCCGGCGCCGGCTCGTCCTCCATCCGCACGCCGGCGGCCCGCCACCGTTCGATGATCTCCCGGTGCCAGTCGACCTCGAACCACTCCTTGATCGTCGCCGCCACCCTGGGCCCGATGCCCTCGACCGCGGCCAGCTCTTCCTCCGAGGCGTTCATGATGGCGTCGATCGAGCGCATGGCGCCCGCCAGGTCGCGGGCCGTGGGCGGGCCGACGTGCCGGATCGACAGGGCGACCAGCAGCTGCGCGAGCGGGACCTGCTTGGCCCGCTCCAGCTCCTCGATGAGCAGCCGGGCGTTGGCGCTGGGCTCGCCGTTGATGTTGGAGAAGAAGGAGACGACCTTCTGCTCGCCGGTCTTGGGGTCGATCTTGGGCAGACCGGTGTCCTGGTCGCGGACCACCGACTTGATCGGCAGCAGCTGCTCCAGCGTCAGGTCGAACAGGTCGGCCTCGGTGCGCACCACGGGCTGCTGCGGCGGCAGCGGCTGGGTGAGCGCGGTGGCCGCGACGTAGCCGAGACCGTCGATGTCGAGCGCCCGCCGCCCGGCCGCGAAGTAGATGCGCTCGCGGATCTGCGCCGGGCAGCTGCGTGCGTTGGGGCAGCGCAGGTCGGCGTCGCCCTCCTTCTCGTACGCCAGCTCCGTCCCGCACTCCGGGCAGTGCGTGGGCATGACGAACTCCCGCTCCGACCCGTCGCGCAGCGCCGCCACCGGCCCGACGATCTCGGGGATGACGTCGCCCGCCTTGCGCAGCACGACGGTGTCGCCGATGAGCACGCCCTTCTTCTTGACGATGGCGGCGTTGTGGAGCGTGGCCCGCTCGACGGTGGAGCCGGACACCACGACGGGCTCCATCACCGCGTACGGCGTGACGCGCCCGGTGCGCCCGACGCCCACCTGGATGTCGAGAAGCTTGGTGTTGACCTCTTCCGGCGGGTATTTGTACGCGATCGCCCATCGCGGCGCCCGCGAGGTGGACCCCAGCTCCCGCTGCGTGCGGAAGTCGTCGATCTTCACCACGACCCCGTCGATCTCGTACGCGGGATCGTGCCGGTGCACCTCGTAGTAGTGGATGAACTCGTTGACCTCGGTGAGCCCCGGCACCACCTTGTAGAGGTCGCTGACCGGCAGGCCGAACTCCCGCAGCCGGTCGTAGACCTCCGACTGCGCCTTCGGCACCGCCGAGCCCTCCCAGATGCCGATGCCGTGCACCAGCATCCGCAGCGGCCGCTGGGCCGTGATGCGCGGATCCTTCTGCCGCAGCGTGCCCGCCGCGGAGTTGCGCGGGTTGGCGAACGGCGGCTTGCCCTGCTCGACGAGCTGCTCGTTGAGCTTCTTGAAGTCTTCGACCGGGATGTAGACCTCGCCGCGGACCTCGACCAGGCTGGGCACGTCGTCGCCCTTGAGCCGGTGGGGCACGCCCTTGATCGTGCGGACGTTGGCCGTCACGTCGTCGCCGGTGCGCCCGTCGCCGCGGGTGGCGGCGCGCTCCAGCTTGCCGTCACGGTAGACGATCGCGATCGCCAGCCCGTCGATCTTCAGCTCGCAGAGGTATGGGCCCGGGTCGCCCTCGGCCAGCCGCTCGGCGCGCGCCGCCCAGGCCGCCATGTCGTCGGCGTCGAAGGCGTTGTCGAGGCTCTCCATCCTGGCGAGGTGCTGGACCTTCGCGAAGTCGCCCGAGACCGGCGCGCCCACCTTCTGCGTCGGCGAGTCGGGCGTCTGCAGCGACGGATGGGACTCCTCCAGCGACAGGAGCTCCTTGAACCACTCGTCGAACTGGGCGTCGCTGACCGTGGGCTGGTCGAGCACGTAATAGCGCCAGCGAGCGTCCTCGACCAGCTCGCTCAGCTCGGCATGCCGCTTGAGCGCGGCCACAGGCACTCCCCCGACCTGGGTGCTCGGCTCAGTCACGTGGACTCTCCTCTCATCCAGAGGAAACGCTACCGCCGAGCACCGACAAGCACACGTCTCAGCCGCCCCGGACCAGGCCGATCACCCGCTCGCCGGGTCGTCCCTGAGCACCTGAGCGCCTTTCCTGCAGGCCGCGAGCACCGCCCGCGCGTACCCCGGAGACGCCCCGGCCAGCCCGCAGGCCGGGGTCAGCACGACCTGACCGGCCAGTTTGTCCGGCGTGAACCCGAGCCGCCGCCACAGCTCCACCGCGGGCTTGGCGATCGCCCCGACATCCGGCAGCCGGGTGTCCGTGCCCGGCACGACCCCGAGGAACAGCAGCACCCCTGCCTCGACGAGCTCCCCCAGCTCGTCCTCGTCGCGCCGCCGCAGCAGCGAGGCGTCCACCGAGACGCCCCGCACCCCGGCCCGCCGCAGCACGCCGAACGGCACGGAGCGCGCGCAGCAGTGCAGGACCGGGTCGGCGAACAGCCGCATCGACTCCTCCACCCGCCACTCCTCGACGGCGGCCAGCCGCCCGAACCCGGAGGCGGTCGGCACGGTGCCCGCCAGCACCCCGGGCAGCCCGGGCTCGTCGAGCTGCAGCACGATCTCCGTCACCCCGGGCAGCCGCCGCCGCACCTCGGCGCAGTGGTCGGCGACCCCCTGGGCCAGCGAGGCGGTCAGATCGCGCACGGCCCCGGCGTCGGAGAGCACCTTGTCGCCGTGCCTGAGCTCGATCGACCCGGCCAGCGTCCACGGCCCGCACACCTGCAGCTTCAGCGGACCCGCGTAGTCATGCCCGATCTCCTCCAGCCCGTCGAGGTCGCGCCGCAGATGGTCGACGGCCCGCTGGTGGTCGCGCCCCGGCCGGTCGGTCAGCCGCCACCCGGACGGCTGCACCTCCACGGGCAGGTCGATCAGCAGCGAAGCCGTCCTGCCGATCATGTCGGCGCCGACGCCTCTGGCCGGCAGCTCTGGCAGGTACGGCAGCCCGGGCACCTCGCCGAACACGACCCGGATCGCCTCGAGATGGTCTTCTCCCGGATGCGACCCGACCCCGGTGGCTTCCCACGTAGACATGGACACAAGCGTAGGCTCTGGCGCGTGAAGCTAACGAAATACGGTCACGCCTGCGTACGCCTGGAGAAGGACGGAAAGGTCCTCGTCATCGACCCCGGGGCCTTCACCACGGACCCGGTGCTCGACGGCGCCGACGCGGTCCTCATCACCCACGAGCACTTCGACCACGTCGACGTCGGCAAGTTGAAGGCCGCCTCGCCCGAGCTGGAGATCTGGACCTGCGAAGGCGTGGCGGCGGGGCTGGCCGAGGTGCCGGGCGAGGTCCGGGTGGTGCGCCACGGCGACGCCTTCGAAACGGCCGGTTTCCGGGTGAAGGCGTTCGGCGAGTGGCATGCCAAGAACCACCCTGACGTGCCCGTCGTCCAGAACGTCGGTTTCCTGGTGGACGACGAGGTGTTCTACCCCGGCGACGCCCTGACGGTGCCGGACGTGGAGGTGCCGACCCTCTTGGTGCCGACCGGCGCGCCGTGGCTGAAGCTCATGGAGATGATGGAGTATCTCCGCACGGTCCGCCCCGCGCGGGCGTACTCCACGCACGACGCGCTCTACAGCGACCTCGGCCTGGGCATCATCGACAACTGGCTGCGGGACGAGGCGGAGAAGCAGAAGGCCGACATCCGCCGCCTGCCGGTCGGCGAGTCGGTCACTCTCGGCTAGCGGAGACGATGGTCGCCGAGCCGATCACGGTGTCGCCCGAGTAGAGGACGGCCGCCTGGCCCGCCGCGACGCCGGTGGCCGGGCGGTCGAGGTCGATGCGCAGGCCGCCGCCGGCCTCCTCGAAGCGGCAGCCGTACACCTCGCCGTGGGCCCGCAACTGCACGGTGAGGTCGTCGTGGGCGGCGGGGCCGTTCCACACCGGCGGGCCGCAGGTGATCGTGGTGACCTCCAGCGCCGAGCGCGGCCCGACCGTGACCGTGTTGGACACCGGCTCGATCGACAGCACGTAGCGCGGCCTGCCGTCGGGGGCGGGCCGGTCGATGTGCAAGCCCTTGCGCTGGCCGATCGTGAAGCCGTGGGCGCCGTGGTGGCTGCCGACGACCTCGCCGCTCTGGTCGACGATGGGGCCCTCCGCCGAGCCGAGCCGCTTGGACAGGAAGCCGCGCGTGTCGCCGTCGGCGATGAAGCAGATGTCGTGGCTGTCGGGCTTGTCGGCGACGGTCAGGCCGCGTCTGGCGGCCTCCTCGCGCACCTCGGCCTTGGTCGAGTCGCCCAGCGGGAAGATCGCGTGGCCGAGCTGCTCGCGGGTGAGCACGCCCAGCACGTAGGACTGGTCCTTGCCCTGGTCGACGCTCCTGGACAGGACGCCGTCGACCAGCCTGGCGTGGTGGCCGGTGGCGACCGCGTCGAAGCCCAGGGCCAGCGCCCGGTCCAGCACCGCCGCGAACTTGATCTTCTCGTTGCAGCGCAGGCACGGGTTGGGCGTGCGGCCGGCCGCGTATTCGGCCACGAAGTCCTCGACCACGTCGCGCTGGAAACGCTCGGCCATGTCCCAGATGTAGAACGGGATGCCGATCACGTCGGCGGCGCGGCGGGCGTCGCGCGAGTCCTCGATCGTGCAGCATCCGCGGGCGCCCGTGCGGTGGGATTGGGGGTTGGCGGACAGGGCGAGGTGGACACCAGTGACGTCGTGGCCCGCCTCGGCGATCCGAGCGGCGGCCACGGCTGAGTCGACGCCGCCCGACATGGCGGCAAGCACACGCAGTCCCATGACCGTTCCAGCGTACTGTCCGGCCGGGAGTGCGCGACCATGGCCCGCAATCCCCGCGCCTCCATCTCCGCCGGGGGACCTCGGCCGAAGACTCCACAGCCCACCGATTTCCGCCGAAGTACGGCGAGGGCGAGGGTGAAGGGCGCGGAGTGCGGCGGTCCTCGGAGTCTCCGATACCCGGTACGGCGGGGTCTGGGGCGGCGCGGAGTGCGGTGGTCGTCGGGGTCTGCGAGGATTCGGCCATGCGACTGTTCGGGCGCAAGGACGCAGAGGAAGAGGGCGGCGAGTCACGCGAGGACGGGATCGCCGGATTCTGGGAGTGGTGGCAGGAGGCCAGGCCGCGGCTCGACTCGCTCGTGGCCGCGGGCGAGGCGGGCGGGCTGGAAGACCTGCTGGCCCCGGCCGTGGCGGCGATCGATCCAGGCCTGGTGTGGGAGGTGGCGCCCGGCAGGAACGCCGCGCACGCCCTGGTGGTGACCTCGGCGGGCGACGCCGAGCTGCGCCCGCTCGCACATCGCTGGGCCGGGGCCGCCCCGCCGGCCGACCTGCTGTGGGAGTTTCACCCGTCGCGGCAGGCCAGTCCACAGGCTGTGGAGCTCACGGTGGACGTGGGCGGGTTCGAGTTCGCGCTCGACAAGCTGACGCTGGGCCTGCGCGTGCCGCGTAACCAGCCGCGGGTCGACGTTTCGGCCTACCATCCGATCTTCGGGGAGCTCGACGAGGACACCAGGATGGAGGCCACGCTGCTGGCCCTCGACTGGCTGCTCGGCGAGGACGACGTGGCCAGGTGGGTGGGCGAGATCACGGCGGCCACGTTCGAGCCGATCGACGCCGTCGCGGCCGCACACCTGCCCGCCGTGGTCGCCGACCTGGCCTCCGGCTACGACGAGGAGCAGTGGGTGCTGCTGGAGGGCCAGACCGCGGGCGGCGCGCCGCTCGTCGCCACGGCCCGCTATCCGCTGCGCCCGGTCGACTATCCGCTGTTCGACCAGCACATCGAGATCACGCTGCCGTACGCGCACCGCGACGAGGCGGGCCTGCCGATCGGCGAGTCGCTGACGGCGCTGCGCGACTTCGAGGAGCGGCTGGCCGCCCGCCTGCTCAAGCTGCGCGACGACGCGGTGCTCGCGGCACACCTCAGCGCGGAGGGGCAGCGGGTCATCCACGTGTACGCCGACCCGACCGGCGACGCCGCGATCCACGCCAAGGAGCTGATCGTGAGCTGGGAGGAGGGCGAGCCGCGGGTGGACGTCGCCACCGACGCGGGGTGGATCGCCGTGTCGCCCTTCCTCAGCTGACGCCCCCGGCCCAGCTGAGACCGGCCCCGCTCAGCCGAGACCGGCCCCGCTCAGCCGAGACCGGCCCCGCTCAGCTGAGACCGGCGCGGCGGGCGCGTTCGACGGCGGCGGGGAGCACCTCGATGAGGCGGTCGACGTCCTCGCGGGTCGAGGTGTGGCCCAGCGTGAACCTGAGCGAGCCCCGCGCCGCGGCCGGCTCCGCCCCCATGGCCAGCAGCACATGGGACGGCTGCGACACGCCCGCCGAGCAGGCCGAGCCCGTCGAACACTCCACGCCCTTGGCGTCGAGCAGCATGAGCAGGGCGTCGCCCTCGCAGCCGGGGAAGGAGAAGTGGGCGTTGCCCGGCAACCGCGCCGACGAGGCCGGAGCGATTCCTCGCCGTTCGTCCTGGGGGGCCTGCGGGGGGCTCGCCCCCCGCAGGTCGGGGTCGCCGTTGAGTATCACGTCGGGCACGGCCTGGCGGACCCGCGCGATGAGCTCGTCGCGCAGCGCCGTGAGGCGGCGGCTCTGCTCCTCCTGGTGCCCGACGGCGGTGGCGACGGCGGCCGCCAGTCCCGCGATGGCGGGCGCGTCGAGCGTGCCCGAGCGCACGTCGCGCTCCTGGCCTCCGCCGTGCTGCACGGAGACCGGAGTCAGGCCCCTGGCCAGCAGCAAAGCGCCGACCCCCATCGGGCCGCCGATCTTGTGGCCGCTCAGCGTGAGGGCGTCGGCCCCCGACTCGGCGAACGACACCGGTAGCTGACCCACCGCCTGGACCGCGTCCGTGTGGAACGGGATGCCGTGGTCGTGGGCGATGGCGGCCAGGACGTGCACCGGCTGGACGGTGCCGACCTCGTTGTTGGCCCACATGATGCTGATCATGGCCACGCTGTCGGGGTCGCGCTCGATAGCGGCCCGCAGCGTCTCCGGATGCACCCGGCCGTGCTCGTCCACCGGCAGCAACTCGATCTCGGCGCCCTGGCTGTCGGCCAGCCAGTGGGCCGGGTCGAGCACCGCGTGGTGCTCCACGGAGCTGATCAGCACGCGCCGCCGCGGCCGGCGCGCCCAGTAGAGACCTTTGATCGCGAGGTTGTCGGCCTCGGTGCCCCCCGAGGTGAACACGACCTCGCTGGGCCGCGCGCCGAGCGCGTCGGCGATCGTCTCCCGCGACTCCTCGACCACCCTGCGCGATCGGCGGCCCGCCGCGTGCAGCGAGGACGGGTTGCCGACGCGTTGGAATTGCTCCGTCATGGCCTCGATCGCCTCGGGCAGCATCGGCGTGGTCGCCGCATGATCAAGATAGGCCGACGGTCTGGTCACCCGCTCAGGGTATCTCGTTTGCTACTGTACCGTCCGGACGGTACAGTAGTGGCATGCGAAGAGACGAGCTTTTGGACGCGGCGGAGGAGCTCCTCTGCGACCAGGGCTCGGCCGCGCTCACCCTGGCCGCGGTCGCCGACCGGGCCGGCGTGAGCAAAGGCGGCCTTCTCTATCACTACGGCTCCAAGGATGCCCTGATCAAGGGCATGGTGGAGCGGCTGATCGAGGACTTCGACGAGCTCATGGCCGCCCAGCCCGGCGAGACCTACACCGAGCGCTACCTGGAGGCGACGCTGGTCGCCGTGCGATCCGGCCGGCTGCGACGATGGGCGGTCGTCACGGGGGCGTCAGGCAACCTCTTCCTGCTCGCGCCGCTGCGCGAGGCGATGGCCCGATGGCACCGCGAGGGGTTGAGCGAGGAGCCGGATCCCGTGGCCGCGCAGATCGTACGGCTCGCGTGTGAGGGGCTCTGGGACGTGGCCAGCCACGACCCGGAGCTGAACACCGAGGACGATCTGCGGGCCCTCGAATCCCGCATGAAAGCCTTGCTCAAAGGCCCCTGACCGGCGGCCCGCCGCGCCGGCCCCCCGATGACGACCGCCCCACCGAAGGACCGGCGGCCCATCCCGCTCCGGAGTGAAGACGCCCCCTCATGGGGGAACGGCGCCCGACGGGAGGGCCCCCGACCACGGACGGACGGCGCTCCCCACGGACGGCGCCCTGCCAGGTGATCTTTCTGCCGAGCGGCTCCCCAGTGCGGCCCTCTGCCGGACGGCGCTCTGGCAGGCGACACCTTCCCCGAGTGTGTTCGCCGTGCGGCGCCTTGCCGCGCGGTGCCGCACCCGCCCACACGACGCCGGTGTCGCAGGTCCTACGCGCCGGAGATCCCCATGCCTCAGGGGTGACCGCGCCGTCAGCAGCCCATCACGCAGCCGGCCCCCCAGCCACAGCCCCCAACGCCCTGAAATATCCCGAAATTACGACTCTATGTGAGGTGTTGCCGTATGACCCGCAACCTGAGGAGTGCCCGTTACGGTGCAGTCCTCACTTTCGTCCTGGGCGGCCTGATGGTCGGCACGATGACCGTGCGCATCCCGGCGCTGACCGACAAGCTCGGCCTGTCCGAGTCCGCGGTCGGCGCCATCCTGCTGGTCTGGGGCCTGGGCGCCCTG
Organism: Nonomuraea sp. SYSU D8015; assembly: GCF_008065375.1. Lineage (GTDB taxonomy): Bacteria > Actinomycetota > Actinomycetes > Streptosporangiales > Streptosporangiaceae > Nonomuraea. The sequence continues at coordinate 164,377 of NZ_VJYI01000006.1, read as the reverse complement.
CTGACCATGCAGTCCATGCGCCGCGTCATGGCCCGCGCGGGCAGCAGGGCGGTCCTGCGGGTCGGCGGCCCTCTCACGGCGTTGGGCCTCGTGGCCGTGGCGTTCGCGCCGGACCTCCCCTCGCTCATGGTGGCCGTGGCGTTCTTCGGCATGGCGTTCGGCATGGTGGACGTCGCCATGAACGCCCAGGGCTCCACGGTCGAGCAGGCGTACGGACGCCCCCTGATGAACGGCATGCACGCCGGCTGGTGCGTGGGCGCGATCGCGGCAGGCGCCCTGGGCAGCCTGGCGATCGCCGCGGGCCTGTCGTTCACCGCCAACGTGGCGCTGATCGGCCTGGTCTCGCTGCCGGTCATGGTGGTGATCGGCCGCACGTACCTGCCCGAGGCCCCGGCGGCGGAGACCGCCGCGAAGGCCGGGCGCCGCCTGCCCCCGATCGTCTACCTGCTCGGCGCGATCATGTTCTTCGCCTTCATGGTGGAGGGCACGGTCGCCGACTGGAACGGCCTGTACATGCGCGACGAGCTCGGCGCCCCCGAGGCCCTGGCGGCGCTCGGCTACCCGGTCTTCGAGGCGGGCATGCTGATCGCCAGGCTGACCGGTGACCGGCTGCGGACCAGGTTCGGGGTGCGCGGCATGCTGACCGTGTCCGGGGTGGCCACGGCCGGGTTCTTCACGGTCGTGCTGCTGGCTCCGGCGGCGCTGGTGGCGGTGTTCGCGATGTTCTTCGTCGGGCTCGGCGTGGCGACGATCTCCCCGCTGACGCTGTCGCTCGCCGGGACCGCGACCGACACCCCGGGCCCGGCGATCGCCCAGGCCGGCGCGATGGGGTACGCGGGCCTGCTGCTCGGCCCGGTGATGATCGGCTTCCTGTCGGACGTCACCTCCCTGCGTACCGCACTCGGCGTCGGCGTGGTCCTCGGCCTGCTGATCGCGCTGGCCTCCCGCCTGCTCCCCCGCACGGAACCGGCCGCGATCAGCCCGCTCCCGGTCGGGGAGCGCGAGCCCGCCGAGGCCGCCGCCTGACCCCGGGTCCTGTGAGTTCTCTGTGGATCCTCGCGAGCACGTCCGCACGGCGTCGCCGCCTCACAGAGAACTCACAGAACCCCTCAGAGCGCCTCCAGCCCACCACCCCACGCTGGACCCATGATCCAGCTCAACGGAATGACCAAACGCCACGGCGAGGTGCTCGCCGTGGACGATCTCACCTTCACGGTACGGCCGGGCCTGGTCACCGGCTTCCTGGGCCCGAACGGCGCAGGCAAGTCCACGACCATGCGCATGATCCTCGGCCTGGACCTGCCCACCTCGGGCACCGCCACCGTCAACGGCCGCCTCCACCAGGACCTCCCGCACCCTCTGCGCGAGGTCGGCTCGCTGCTGGAGGCGCAGGCCGTGCACCCGCGGCGCACCGCGCGCAAGCACCTGCTCTACCTGGCCCAGACCAACGACCTCCCGCCCGCCCGCGTCGACGAGGTCCTCGACCTGGTCGGGCTCACGGACGCGGCGGACCGGCCGGCCGGCGTCTTCTCGCTGGGCATGAGCCAGCGGCTGGGCATCGCCGCGGCGCTGCTCGGGGACCCGCCGGTGCTGCTGCTCGACGAGCCGGTCAACGGCCTGGATCCAGAAGGCGTCCTGTGGATCCGCACGCTGATCCGCGGCCTGGCCGCAGAGGGACGTACGGTGCTGGTCTCCAGCCACCTGATGAGCGAGATGGCGCTGACCGCGGACCGTCTGGTGGTGATCGGCAAGGGCCGGCTCATCGCCGAGGCCGCCATCGGCGAGTTCACCGGGAACGACGGGGCGGTGCTCGTCCGCACGCCGGAGTCCGCCTCGTTCGCGCGGCGGCTGGAGCTGTCCGGCGCGCACGTGCGGGCCGGGCGGGACGGCGAACTGGTGGTGACCGGCATGACGGCGCCCGACATGGGGCGGCTGGCGGCGGCGGAGGGAGTGCCGCTGTTCGAGCTCACCCCGCGGCGGACGTCCCTGGAAGAGGCCTTCATGGAGCTCACCCGCGACAGCGTCGAGTACGGAGCTGCCCGATGACGGTTCTCGGAGCGGAGTGGACAAAGTTCAGCAGCATCAGAGCCACCATGACGCTGTCGCTCGCGACCGTCGCGGCCTCGGCGGCGCTCGGCTTCCTGTTCAGCAACGCCTCTGCCAGGCAGTACGCCACGGCCACGCCCCAGGAGCGGCTGGACTTCGCGCCGCTGGACCTGGGGATGCGCGGCCTGTTCGTCGTGCAGTTGCTGGTCGCGGCGCTGGGCGTGCTGGTCGCCTCCTCCGAGTACGGCTCGGGCACGATGCGGGCCAGTGTCGCCGCGGTGGGTGGGCGGGGCCGCCTGCTGGCCGCCAAAGCCGGGATGACGGTCCTGACCGCGCTGCCGGTGAGCGTGGCCGGGGTGTGGCTGATGTACGTGGCCGGTCAGACGACGCTGGCCGCGGGCGGGGCGCCGTATGTCATGCCGGGCGACCCGGCCGCGCTGCGCCTGCTGCTGCTCGGGCCGCTGGTGTTCACGTCGCTGGCGCTGTTCGGGCTGGCGCTGGGCTTCCTGCTGCGCGGCACCGCCCCCGCCGTGAACGTCAGCACGGCGTTCCTCCTGCTGCCCATCCTCTCCACGGCCTCGCCCGCCCCCGTCCGGGACTTCATCTCGGCCTACTGGCCCAACATGGCCGCCTTCCAGACCGTCTCCGGCACCTCCGAGCTGCCGGTATGGGTGGGATCAGGGATCCTCGTCGGCTTTGTGGCGGTCATGCTGATCGTCGCGTACGTCCAGTTCAAGAATCGCGACGCCTGACTACGCTGGACCGGGGAGGTGCTGTGGGCGAGAGACTGCTCGTGGTCGACGACGAGCCCACCGTCAAGGAGCTGCTGTCGGCGACCCTGCGCTTCGCGGGCTTCACGGTGAGCTCGGCCGAGAGCGGCGCCCAGGCGCTGGAGGCGGCCCGGCGCGACCCACCCGACCTGGTGCTGCTCGACGTCATGCTTCCCGATCTCGACGGGTTCGAGGTCATCCGCAGGCTGCGGAGCCTGCCCAGAGGCGGCGGGCGGCCCGGCCCCGTGCCCGTGCTCTTCCTGACGGCGCGCGACGCCACGGCCGACAAGATCAACGGGCTCCGGCTGGGCGGCGACGACTACGTGACCAAGCCGTTCGACCTGGAAGAGCTGCTGGCCAGGATCAGGGCCATCCTGCGGCGCACGGGCGGGGTCCCCGACGACCACACGATCGTCGTCGGCGACCTGGAGGTCGATCCCGACGGCCACCAGGTGACCAGGGCGGGGCGGCCGGTGCGCCTGTCGCCGACGGAGTTCCGGCTGCTGCACCACCTGGCGCTCAACGCCGGCCGGGTGCTGCCCAAGCCGCAGATCCTGGAGCACGTGTGGCGCTACGACTTCGCCGGCGACACGAGCATCGTGGACACGTACGTCAGCTATCTGCGGCGCAAGCTCGACACCGGCGAGCCCAAGCTGATCCACACCGTCCACGGGGTCGGCTACGTGCTGCGCAAGCCGAAGCGATGATCGGGCGGCTGTCACTGCAGGCCCGGCTGCTGGCCATCGTGATGGCGCTGCTCGTGGTCGGCCTGGCGGTGATCGGCTCGGTCGTGCTGCGGCAGCTGGAGACCCAGCTCCTGGCCCGCATCGACACCCAGCTGGCACCGATGGGCAGGCTGCTGTCCGCCATGCCGCGGGAGTTCACTGAGCGGCTGCAACGGCAGGGGACCACGGTGCCGCTGGGCGGCGAGCAGTTCGATCTGATCGCGCAGGGGTATGCCGCCTACCTCTCCGCGGACGGCACCGTACTCGGCGAGCTGGGCGACGGGGCAGCGCCCGCCCTGCCCCGGCTCGACGCCGCGGCGCTGGCGGCCCGCGCGGGCAAGCCGTTCACCGTGGCGGGGCCGGATGGCGAGGAGTGGCGGGCGATCGTCTTCCCGCGTGCCGCCAGGGGCGGCGAGGAGGCGCTCCCCCGCACCGACCAGTCCGCGGCGCACTCCGGCGTCGTCGCGGCCGTGTCGCTGGAGGCGATGCACTCGATCGTCGGCCGGCTCCGGACGGCCTCCCTGATCACGGGGGCCGTGCTGCTGGCGGTGCTCGCGCTGGTGGGCGGTTTCGCGATCAGGGCGGGGCTGGCGCCGCTGCGCCGCGTGGAGGAGACGGCCGCGGCCATCGCCGGCGGCGACCTGTCCAGGCGCGTGTCCGAGCCGGCCACGACCAGGACCGAGGTGGGGCGGCTGGCCCGCTCGGTCAACACGATGCTCGCCCAGATCGAGCAGGGGGTCGCGGCGAGCGCGGAGTCCGAGGCCCGCATGCGCAGGTTCGTCGCCGACGTCAGCCACGAGCTGCGTACCCCGCTGTTCGGCATCAAGGGCTTCTCCGAGCTCTACCGGATGGGCGGCACGGAGGCCGGGCCCGCGCTGGCCCGCATCGAGAGCGAGTCCGGGCGGCTGGCGCGGCTGGTGGAGAACCTGCTGCTGCTCGCCGCTCTGGACGAGGCCGACGGGCCCGCTCTCGACCTCACCCCGATGGACCTGCGTACGCTGGCCGCCGACGCCCGCCACGACTTCGCCGCCCTCGATCCGTCCCGGCCGATCGCGTTCACCGGGCCCTTCGGCGGCCCGGCGGCGAGCGCCCCGGTGCTGGGCGACGAGGCGCGGCTGCGGCAGGTGGTCAGCAACCTCGCGGGCAACGCCGTCACCCACACCCCCGCCGGCACGCCGGTGAGGATCGGCGTGGGAACCTCCGGCGGGGAGGCCGTGCTGGTCATCGAGGACGAAGGGCCGGGGCTCACCGCCGGAGAGGCCGCCAGGGTGTTCGACCGGTTCTACCGCGCGGACGGCTCGCGGGCCCGTACGACGGGGGGCGCGGGGCTCGGCCTGGCCATCGTCCGCTCCATCGTCACCGCCCACGGAGGCCGCGTGGAGGTCCGCTCGTCGCCGGGCGAGGGCACCGCCTTCGAGGTCCGCCTCCCGGCCGCCGACCAGCACTGACGCCACACGACCCGGACGTTCCGCCATCCTCCCGGAATAAGGGACGGCGAGAGAGCCGTTGCGCACTGGGGTGGCGCAACGCCACGAAGGTGGCGGATGATTCGATGCTGCGGCCCATGCCCTTCTGAGGCGGCCGCTGCCGACCGCCTGAACTTAGGTAGGGAGCAGCATCTTGTCTCGCCATCCGGCCGATTTACGTGCCCGAGCCGCGTCCGCGGTCTATCCCGCGGGTCTGCTGGCGCCGCCGCCCCGCACCCTGATCGACATCCTCGACGAGACCGCCCGCCTTCACCCGGACGCGCCCGCGCTCGACGACGGCACGGTCTGCCTCGACTACCGCTCGTTGCGCGCCGAGGTCGACCGGGTGGCCGCCGAACTGGCGGAGGCCGGGGTCGGCCGCGGCGCCAGGGTGGGCGTGCGGATCCCGTCGGGCACCGCCGAGTTGTACGTCTCCATCCTCGCCGTCCTCGCGGCCGGGGCCGCGTACGTGCCCGTGGACGCCGACGACCCGGACGAGCGGGCCGAACTGGTCTTCACCGAAGCCGGGGTCGACGCGGTCATCACCGGCGAGCTGACGGTTCACGGCAGCACGGGGACGGCGTCCGCGCCGCCCTCGCCCGGCGACGACGCGTGGATCATCTTCACGTCCGGGTCCACCGGCAAGCCGAAGGGCGTCGCGGTGACGCACCGCTCGGCGGCCGCGTTCGCCGACGCCGAGGCCGGGCTCTTCCTGCGGGAGCGGCCGCTGGGCCCCGGCGATCGGGTGCTGGCCGGGCTCTCCGTGGCCTTCGACGCCTCCTGCGAGGAGATGTGGCTGGCCTGGCGGAACGGCGCCTGCCTCGTGCCCGCCCCCAGAGCACTCGTACGCACCGGAATGGACCTGGGACCTTGGCTGGCCGGTCAGCGCATCACGGTCGTCTCGACCGTGCCGACACTGGCCGCGCTCTGGCCCGTGGAGCACCTCGGCGGGATCCGGCTGCTGATCTTCGGCGGTGAGGCGTGCCCTCCCGAGCTGGCCGAGCGACTGGCCGTGCCGGGGCGCGAGGTGTGGAACACCTACGGGCCCACCGAGGCGACGGTGGTGGCGTCGGCGGCGCGGCTGACGGGCGACGGCCCCGTACGCATCGGCCTGCCCCTCGACGGGTGGGACCTGGCGGTCGTCGGCGGCTCCGGCGAGCCGGTGGCCATGGGTGAGACCGGCGAACTGGTCATCGGCGGCGTGGGCCTGGCCCGCTACCTGGACCCGGTGAAGGACACCGAGAAGTACGCGCCGCTGCCGTCGCTGGGGTGGGAGCGCGCCTACCGCAGCGGTGACCTGGTACGCGCCGAACGTGAGGGCCTCGTCTTCGTCGGCCGCGCCGACGACCAGGTGAAACTGGGCGGACGCCGGATCGAGCTGGGCGAGGTGGACGCCGCGTTGCAGGCGCTGCCCGGCGTCAACGGCGCGGCGGCCGCCGTCCGCACCGCGGGCGGCGGTCATCAAGTGCTCGTCGGCTACGTCGTCACCGAGCCCGGTTTCGACGCCGGTGAGGCCCGCGAGCTGCTGGCCGATTCGCTGCCCGCCGCCCTGGTGCCGCGCCTGGCGGCCGTCGACTCGCTGCCGACGCGGACCTCCGGCAAAATCGACCGTGACGCGCTGCCCTGGCCGCTGGCCGAGCCGGCCGCGGCCTCCGCGGAGCTCAGCCCGGCCGAAGCCCTGCTGGCCGAGAGGTGGGCCGGCATCCTGGGCGTGGCGCCGGACGGCCCGGACGCCGACTTCTTCGCCGACGGCGGCACCAGCCTCGCCGCAGCCCGGCTGGTCTCCGTGCTGCGCCCCGACTATCCGGACGTGGCGGTGGGCGACGTGTACGCGCACCCGACGCTCGCCGGTCTGGCTCGGCTCCTCACCGCGAAGGGCGAGCCCGAGACCGCGCGGCCGCCCGTGTCCCCCATGCCGCGGCGGGCCTCAGCAATGCAGGCGGTGCTCATGATCCCGCTGCTCACCGCCGGCGCCATGCGCTGGCTCGTGCTGCTCGCCGCGCTCAACAACCTCCTCGCGCCGCCGTGGGCACCGGCTCTGTCGTGGTGGTGGGTCGCCCTGGGCGGGCTGGCGTTCGTCACTCCCATGGGGCGGATGGGCCTGTCGGCGGGGGTCGCCCGGCTGCTGCTGCGCGGCGTGCGGCCGGGCAGCCACCCGCGCGGTGGCGGCGTCCATCTGAGACTGTGGTTCGCCGAGCAGTTCGCGGCCAGGCTCGGCGTCCCCGACCTGGCGAGCGCCCCCTGGATGGCGTGGTACGCCCGGCTGCTCGGCGCCCAGGTGGGCCCGGACGCCGATCTGCACTCGCCGCCACCGGTCACGGGCCTGCTCAAGCTGGGCAAGGGCGCGTCGGTCGAGCAGGAGGTCGACCTCAGCGCCCACTGGTACGACGGTGACCTCGTGCACATCGGTGAGATCCGGATCGGCGCGGGCGCCACGGTCGGCTCCCGGGCGACGCTGCTGCCGGGCGCGAGGATCGGGAAGAACGCCCAGATAGCGCCGGGGTCGGCGGTCGCCGGCGCCGTCCCCTCGGGCGAGCTGTGGGCCGGCGCGCCGGCGTTCAGGCAGGGCAAGTCACGCAGGACCAGGCCACCGGAGCGGGCGGCGCGCTCCCGCCTCTGGGCGTCGCTGTACGCCGTGACCGCCGTCGTGCTCAGCCTGCTCCCGGTGGTCGCGGCGGGGGCCGCGCTCGCCGTTCTCGCCGCGTTCGCCGGGGATGCCCGCACGCTGGGCGAGGCGCTCACGGCTGCTCTGGCCGGCGTTCCGCTCGCCACGCTCGCCGGCCTCGCCGCCTTCGCCCTGATCACGCTGGTCAGCGTGCGGCTGCTCGGTCTGCGCCTGCGTCCCGGCCACCACCCGGTGCACAGCCGCCAGGCCTGGCAGGCGTGGGCGACAGGGCGGCTGATGGCCTCGGCCCGCGTCTGGCTGTTCCCGCTGTACGCGAGCGTCCTCACCCCCGCGTGGTTGCGGGCGCTGGGCATGAAGGTGGGCCGCGGCGTCGAGCTGTCCACGGTTCTCGCGCTGCCCACGATGACCTCGGTCGGCGACGGCGCCTTCCTGGCCGACGACACGATGGTGGCCCCGTACGAGCTCGACGGCGGCTGGATGCGCATCGCGTCCGCCCGGATCGGCAAGCGGGCCTTCCTCGGCAACTCCGGCATGACCGCGCCCGGCCGTAAGGTCCCCAAGGACGGCCTGGTGGGGGTGCTGTCGGCGACACCTAAGAAGGCCAAGTCCGGCTCGTCGTACGTGGGCATGCCGCCCATGGAGCTGCGACGCACCGCGGAGGAGGGCGACCGGAGCCGCACCTACGACCCGCCCGCGCGGTTCAAGGCGGCCCGGGCGCTGGTCGAGCTGTTCCGCGTGGTGCCCGCGATGTGCGCGGTCGCGCTCGCCGTCCTGGTCGCCGCCGCTCTCGAAGGACTGGCGGCGCGGTACGGCTTCGCCGCGGCGGCCGCGCTGAGCGGCGTCGTCATGCTGGCCGCCGGGGTGCTCGCGGCCGCAGTGGCGACGGTCGCCAAATGGGCCCTGGTCGGCCGGATCCGAGCGGGCAACCGGCCCCTGTGGAGCTCGTTCGTGTGGCGCAACGAGCTGGCGGACAACTTCGTCGAGGTGCTGGCGGCGCCCTGGTTCGCCCGGCCGTGCCTGGGGACTACGCTCCTGAACGTGTGGCTTCGCTCACTCGGGGCAAACATCGGACATGGGGTCATGTGTGACACGTACTGGCTGCCCGAGGCAGATCTGGTGACGCTGGGTGACGGCGCGTGCGTCAACCGGGGCTGCGTCCTGCAGACGCACCTGTTCCACGACCGGGTCATGAGCATCGACACGGTGACGCTGGAGCCGGGCGCGACGCTCGGCCCGCACGGCGTGGTGCTGCCCGCCGCGAGCGTCGGCGCCGACACCACGATCGGGCCGGCCTCGCTGGTCATGCGCGGCGAGGCCGTCCCCGGCCGCACCCGCTGGTTCGGCAATCCCATCTCGGCTTGGCGATGATGCCGTACTTTCCTGCGCACGGCGATCACCGTTACGGAGTCTCGCACTACGACCTGACGTTGAGATACCGGGTCCCGGCCAACCGGCTCGACGGCACGGCCCGGCTGACGGTGTCGTCCGGCGGGCCTCTCACCATGCTCAACCTGGACCTCGGCCGCTTCCGCGTCTCGGGCGTCACCGTGGACGGCGTTCCCGCGCGCTACTCGCACGACCAGGGCAAGCTGCGCGTGTCCCTGCCCCGGCTGCTGCCCGTGGGAGCGCAGGCCGAGGTCGAGGTCCGCTACTCGGGCAGCCCCATGCCGGTGCGGAGCTTCTGGGGCGATCTGGGCTGGGAGGAGCTGACCGACGGCGCACTGGTCGCCAGCCAGCCGATCGGCGCCCCTTCCTGGTTCCCGTGCAACGACCGGCCCGACGACAAGGCGTCCTACCGGATCTCCGTGACGACCGCGTCGCCGTACCATGCCATCGCGAACGGCGTGCTCGTCGGCAAGCGCCGCGCGGCCGGGGCCACGACGTGGGTGTACGAGCAGGCGGAGCCCATGGCCAGCTACCTCGCGAGCGTTCAGATCGGCCGCTACCAACTCTCGGACGTCGCCGGAACGCGGCTCGCCCACCCGGCCCGCCTCGCCACGCGCGCGCGTCACGACTTCGGCCGGCAGGGCGAGATGATGGCGCTGTTCACCGACCTGTTCGGGCCCTACCCCTTCGCCGCCTACACCGTCGTGGTGACCGATGACGACCTGGACATCCCGGTCGAGGCGCAGGGCATGTCGATCTTCGGCAGGAACCACGTGGACGGCAGGCGCGGCTTCGAGAGGCTGATCGCGCACGAGCTGGCGCATCAGTGGTTCGGCAACAGCGTCACCGTGGCCTGCTGGAGCGACATCTGGCTGCAGGAGGGCTTCGCCACGTACGCCGAGTGGCTCTGGTCGGAGTCCTCGGGCGGCCCGCCCGCCGGCGACCATGCCCGGCGCTGGCACCAGAAGCTCGCCACGCTCCCTCAGGACTTCGTACTGGCGGACCCGGGCGAGACCATGATGTTCGACGACCGCGTCTACAAGCGCGGCGCGCTGGCCCTGCACGCATTACGCCAGACCGTGGGCGACCACCTCTTCTTCCTCACCGTCCGGGCATGGAACCACGCGCACCGGCACGGGAACGTGACCACCCGAGAGTTCGTCGATCACGCCCAGCGCTACAGCCCGCAACCGATCCGCCCGCTGCTGTCCGCCTGGCTGCACGACAAGCCGCTCCCACCCCTGAACCCTTGACGACCGCCCCTCGCCCGGAGGGTTTCATGTGGCAAGCCCGGAACTGATGGCGGTCGAGCGGGTGGTGAGCGACTTCGCGAGCAAGGCGTCACTGAGGCGAGGCCAGTCGGCGATCATGGGTTGCTCCCGGCGGGTGGCGAGGACGACCCTCCCCGCGGGCGGCAGCGTCGCAGCTCGGCCGCGGGTTGGCCGGTGACGAGCTCGTCCGCGACCAGACGCCCGACAGTGGGCGCGAGGGTTACGGCCGCGTGCATGACGGCCACGTAGACGGATCTGTCCGGGGTCACGTATCCCACGATGGGGCCGTCCGGCGGCATCGGGCGTCTGCCGAGGCGGTGCCCGAGGAGACGAACGGCGACGTCGCCGCCGAACGCCGATCGCAGCCGCTCCACGGTGTGCTCGGCAAGCCGTCGGAGCACCGCCCCGGAGGTTGCTCCAGCGTGGGGAGCCGTCATCAAGAGCCGGCCGTCCCGGAGTTCCCTGGCTTCGAAGTGCGGGCCGGCGAGGATGGTCCTGACCAGCCGCGATGGGGCTTCCACCCGTATCAGGAAGGCCGGAGAGACCGCCACGGGCAGGTGGACGCCCAGCGGCTCGCACAGCGCCGGGACACCGGTGCCCGCGGCGAGCACCACCGTCGAAGCCGGGTGGAATCCCGTTGAGGTCATCACTCCTTCGACGCGCCCACCGGCGATCTCGAGGGAGGTCACGCCCGAGCCGAGCATCACCTGCGCGCCGAGCCTGCGAGCGGCCTGCACGAGAGTTTCCGTCAAGCGCAGCGGATCGACGCCCCCGTCGGCCGGGGAGTACACCGCCCGCTCGGGAGGGGACTGGAGGTGCGGTTCGAGCGCCGCGATCTCGCTCCGGCCCACCCACTCCTGGCCGCGCCCCGGCCGGAAGCCCTCCCCGCCATCGCTCCAGGCCAATGAGCCGGTCCAGCGAACCGCCGTTCCGGGCAGCTCCGCCTCCAACCGCCGGTAGTCCGTCAGAACGGACCCGCGCAGGTCCTCGGCCCCGCCCGGCCAATCACCACCGGAGTCGCCGATCCACGCGAAGGAATCGCCCGTCACGCCCGCCGCCGGCGACGCCGCCTGATCGATCAGGGTCACGGACACGCCTCGGCGGGCCAGGTGATAGGCCACCGAGGCGCCCACGATTCCCGCACCGACTACGGCGACGGCGGACATAACCCTCTCCTCACCCGATTCCAGGCCGGTAGTAGAGCAGGAGGCTGCCGGACTTGAAGGGCCTGGTCTTCGTCAATTCCAGCCTGGTTCTCTGATGTGCGCCTTCGAACAGTGTCCGGCCCTCGCCGAGAACGATCGGATTGACGAGGAGGCGCAGCTCGTCGATGAGTCCCGTCGGCAGGAGGTTCGCGGTCAGGGTGGAGCTGCCGAAGATGGCGATGTCCTTGCCCTGTCGCCGTTTGACGGCGGCGAGCTCTTCCTGCACGTCGTGCGGCCATGGCTCCTTCTTGCCGGCCATGCTGGTCCGCGCAGCTGCTGTAGTCCCGGGGTGTGTTCGCCGTACACCCGAGAGGGAAGTTGTCAGGAGTGGCGGAGTAACGCTGCGTATATCGAACACGTGGGTCCGGCCCGTGGAAAGGGGGCAGGTATGCGCGCCCAGCCCGGAGACCTGTTGCACAAGCACTCGAACATCGTCGGCAGAAAGGACGAGATAGCGGAGATCATCGAAGTGATGGGTGAGGACGGCCAGCCGCCGTACCGCGTCCACTACCCCGACGGACACGAGACCGTGATCACGCCCGGCCCGGACGCGGTGGTCGAACATCCAGAGGAGCAGCAGCCGCACCACACCCCATGGTGACGGCAGGCTCAGCGCACCCATAAGGCCCGGGAGACATTTCCTGGGCCTTGACCTTTGCAGGTCCGCCGCCGCCTGTACGAGGCCCTCCAGGAGACCGCCCACCTCCTGCGCTCCCCCGCGAACGCCCGCCGGATCTTGCGCTCCTATCAGCAGGCCTTGTCCTTCACGCCAACTGGCTGGGATGACTACGTCCATTGGCAGACCGCCGACCGGCAAGCCCTCAAACGCGTCAATCGCCTGATCGACGACACACTTCGCGATCCCTACGCCGGGATCGGCCTGCCTGAACCACTCAAGCGTGCCTTGGCGGAGGCCGGGTCCCGGCGTATCCAGATCGCATGGCATTGCTCGCATCCATTCCGTGCCGCGGTCGGCGGAAAGCGGCGAAGCGGCTTTGAGCTGGGGGTTTGGGGGCCGCGCCCCCAAACCTCCTACTTGCGCTTCTTGACCTCTTCCGTCAGCTGCGGAACGACCTGGTGGAGGTCGCCCACCACGCCATAGTCCGCCAGCTCGAAGATCGGCGCCTCCGGGTCCTTGTTGATGGCGACGATCGTCTTGGCGGTCTGCATGCCCGCCCGATGCTGGATCGCCCCCGAGATGCCGGCCGCGATGTACAGCTGCGGCGACACCGTCTTGCCCGTCTGCCCCACCTGGAACTGGTGCGGATACCAGCCCGCGTCCGTGGCGGCGCGCGAGGCGCCCACGGCCGCGCCCAGCGCGTCGGCCAGGTCCTCGATGATGGAGAAGTTCTCGGCCGAGCCCACGCCCCGGCCGCCGGAGACCACGATGGCGGCCTCGGTCAGCTCGGGCCTGGCGCCCTTCTCCTGCTTGACCCGCTCGACGATGCGCGCGGCCTTGGCGGCGTCGGACAGCGTGACCGACACCTCCTCCTCGGCTCCGGCTCCCGCAGCGGGCTCGGGGGCGGTCGAGTTGGGGCGTACGGCGACGATGGGCGTGCCCTTGCGGACCTTGGAGTGCACGTTGACGCCGCCGCCGAAGATGGACTGGTCGGCCACGAAACCCTCGCCGAGGCCCACGGCGTCGGTGATGACGCCGGAATCGGTCTTGATGGCGAGGCGGCCGGCGATCTCCTTGCCCTCGGGCGTGGCGGCAACCAGCACGGCGGCAGGGGACTTGGCGGCCACGAGCTGGGCGAGCAGCTCGGCCTTCGGCGCCACCACGTAGTCGACGATGTCGTCCGAGGCGGCGACGTAGATCTTCTCGGCGCCGTACTCCGCCAGCCTGGCCTTGGCCTCCGGCGTGATGCCGGGGCCGGCCCAGACGGCGGCGGGCGTGCCGAGCGAGCGGGCCAGCGTGAGCAGCTCCAGCGTGACCTTCTTGACCTCGCCGTCGACCTGCTCGACGAGAACGAGAATCTCCGACATTTCAGTAAACCCCCGTTCTCAGATGAACTTCTTCGACGCGAGGAACTCGGCGGCCTTGGAGCCACCGTCGCCCTCGTCCTTGACGATGGTGCCGGCGGCGCGCGGCGGGGCCGGGGCGAAGTCGACGACCTCGGACCAGGCGGCGGCCAGGCCGACCTGGGCGGCGTCGATGGAGGCGTCACCGATGGCGAGCGTCTCGACCGGCTTCTTCTTGGCCGCCATGATGCCCTTGAACGAGGGGTAACGCGGTTCGTTGATCTTCTCGACCACGGACACGACGGCCGGCAGCGTGGCCTCGACCTTGTCGTAGCCGTAGTCGGTGATGCGCTGGATCGAGATGGAGGAGCCCTCGACCTCGACCTTGTTGGCCAGCGTGAGCTGCGGCGTGCCGAGGCGCTCGGCCAACATCGCGGCCAGCACGCCGGTGCGCGCGTCGGTGGACTCGGAGCCCAGGACGACGAGGTCGAAGCCGATCTTCTTGAGCACCTGGGCCATCGCATACGAGGTCGACAGCGCGTCGGAGCCGTGGAGGGCCTCGTCGCTCAGGTGCACGGCCTTGTCGGCGCCCATGGCCAGGGCCTTGCGGATGGTCTCTGTGGCCTTGCCCGGGCCCATGGTGAGCACGGTCACCTCGCCACCGTGGGCCTCTTTGAGCTTCAGCGCCTCTTCGACGGCGTACTCGTCAAGCTCGTTGACCACGCCGTCGGCGGCGTCGCGGTCGAGCGTCTTGTCATCGGACCGCAGCTTGCGCTCGGTCGCCGTGTCGGGGACCTGCTTCACGCAGACGACGATGTTCATGGCCGGTGGCCGACCTCCCGTTTCGCGTGCGCCACCGCGTCGCTGCGGTGGCCGGCGGATGCAATGCTGTCCAGACTGCCAGGTGTCTCCCGGACCCCCGGCAGAGGGTGGCTTGTCGCGGTCATGTTACCCACGGGTAGCTTACGCGCAAACCGCCAGGAGTGCGGACGACACGCATGCCACCATACCGAGCTTCATTCTGTTGGTGGCCAACCGGGTCACGCCGGCAGCGTGTCGGCGTCAGGTCAGGCCGACAACAGGAACACGATCCCGACCACCAGCGCCGTTCCCGCGAACAACGCGAGCGTGAACGTGCTGAACATCGCCGCCAGCCCGAAGCAGAGTCCGACAGCCCCGGCCACGCTGACCAGGTCCGTGATCAGGCGCATGCGCCGGTAGGGGCTGTGCGAGAACAGCGCGACGCCGGCGTCCGACACCACGGCCAGCGCGTACGCCGCCAGCAGGAAGAGCGCGACCTCGGGCAACGGCTCGCGCGCGGCGGCGGCCAGCAGTGACACGAACAGCCCCGATCCGATCATCCAGCGCCGGCGCACCTTCTCCCGATGCCTGGCCCTGGACTCCTCAACCGACCGGCGATGCCGCTCCTTGGCCGGCCGCAACTCCATGGTGACCATGTCATCGGCCGTACGGGTGGCGCGGCGCGGTGGGGACGGCACGTGGGCGACCCCGAGCCGGGCGCAGATCTGCGCCGCCGTGGGACGGGCGGCCGGGTCGGTGGACAGGCAGTCCCGTAACAGCGGCTCCAGCCAGTCGGGCACGCCCGCCAGGTCCGGTGGGTGGTGCACCACCCGGTAGGCGACCGCGGAGGCCGGCCCCTGCCCGTACGGCTGCCGCCCGGTCGCCGCGTACGCCAGCGTCGCCCCGAAGGAGAACACGTCGGCCTCCACGCCCGCGCTCCGGCCCTCCAGCACCTCGGGCGCCAGGTAGCCGGGTGTGCCCACCACGGCCCCGGAGGCGGTGACCGACAGCGAGTCGAGCGCGCTGGCGATGCCGAAGTCGATGACGACGGGGTCGCCCTCGGCGAGGATCACGTTGGCCGGCTTGAGGTCCCGGTGGATCACTCCGGCCTCGTGCATGGCCAGCAGCGCGTCGGCCAGCCCGGCGGCCAGCCTGCGCAGGTCCTCGACGGGCACCGGCACGGCGCTCAGGGGACGGCCCTGGACGTATCGGGTCACGAGGTAGGGCCTGGCGCCCTCCAGCGAGGCGTCGAGCACCTCGGCCACGTGCGGCCCGCCGACCCGGCGCATGGTCTCCACCTCGCGCGCCAGCCGGGCGAGCGCGCCGCCGTCGGCCGCGACGTGCGGGTGCAGCACCTTGACCGCCACCGTGCGCCCCTCGCCGTCGAGCGCGAGGTGCACCTCGCCGAACCCGCCCGCCCCGAGCCGGGAAAGGAGCTCATAGGAGCCGAGGCGCTCGCTCATATCTCTACTGTCCCCCTGAGGGCTCGCGGGGACACTCAGAACCAGTTGGTCAGGAATCCCAGCCCGAGATCGTTCATCAGGCTGCCGATCAACCCGGAGATCAGCCCGATCGTGCTCTGCCTGGCATCGCTGGCCAGGTCGTTGACGACGGACTCCGGCGCCCGCCACGGCGACCACACCGCGTCCTGTCCCAGCGCGAACATCACCGCGAACAACGCAGCCGTGCCCACCAGCACGACCGCGATCAGAGCCGCGCCCGGGCTGCGCAGCACGCCCGTGAGGGAGCGGGTGACGGCCTTGCGCGGCGCGCCGCCGCCGGGCAGCACGAACAGGCCGGCCGCGAACGCCCCGGCCGCGTAGGAGGCCGCCACGTTGAAGCTCATCCCGCCCAGCCAGTGCAGGACGCCCCACACGCACACGCCGAACAGCAGCGCCAGCGGCACGTGCACCGCCGTGACCAAAGCGGACTTCACCAGCGCCCACGGCGTGCCGACCAGGGCGAGCAGCGGGTCGGCCGCGCTGCTCCCGCGGACCTGGCGCCTCTTGACCAGGTCGCCGAACAGGTATTCGCCGAGCCGCAGCACCAGCGCCAGCGCGATCGCCACCGCGCCCACCATGACCGGCATCATGACGGTCAGCGCCACCAGCGTGACCAGCAGCAGCAACCCGGTGAGCTGCGCGCCGAACAGGTATCTCTTGCGCTCGGCCGGCGGGGTGTACTGGCGCGGCGCCGGCGCCGGCGGCGGAGTGTAAGGCCTGACCTGTGACGGCGCCGAGTTCGGCGGCGCCGGGTAGCCGGCCACCCGCTGGTCGGGGCGCGGCGGCCGGGCCGAGATCGGGGCGGGCACGTAGGGCGGGGGCCGCTCTTCGCGCCGCTTCGGCGGTGGCGGCGGCCGTTCCTCGCGCCGCTTCGGCGGCGCGGGCTTGCCGTATTCGACCGGCGGCAGCAGGTCGGCGTAGGACTCCATGACCCGCGTGCCGGTGCCCATGCGCTTGGTGCCGGTCGGGCCGTCGAACGACGTCTCGTTGAACGTGGTCACCGCCGGGTCGAGCGCCCTGGCCATCCGCAGCAGCTCCTGCGCGCCGGGCCGGGCGGCCGCGTCGACCTGGAGGGCCCGGCTGAGCCAGCCGCGCAGCCACGCGGGCGCCTTGTCGAGCTGCGCCCGCCCTTCCATGATGTTGAAGCAGACCGCTTCGAACGTTCCCGTGCCGAACGGCGGCGCCCCCGTCGCGGCGAAGAACACCGTCGAGGCCAGGGCGTGCACGTCGGCCGCCTGGGTGATGTCGGAGTCGCGGATGATCTCGGGCGCCAGGTAGCCGGGCGTGCCGACGAACATGCCGGTCTGGGTGAGCCGGGTGGCGTTGACCAGGTGGGCGATGCCGAAGTCGATGACCAGCGGCTCGCCGTCCACCATCATGACGTTGGACGGCTTGAAGTCGCGGTGGATCACGTCGGCGGCGTGGATGGCCACCAGCGCCTGGCAGAGCCCCTGGGCGAGCTTGATGACCTCGCGCGCCGAGAGGGGGCCGTCGGACAGGACGGTGTCCTCAAGCGTGCGACCGGGCGCGAAGCGGGTGACGACGTACGGCTGGCCGCCCACGAGCTCGGCGTCGATGACCTCGGCCACGTGCGGGC
The DNA here is from genome assembly GCF_008065375.1 of Nonomuraea sp. SYSU D8015. Lineage (GTDB taxonomy): Bacteria > Actinomycetota > Actinomycetes > Streptosporangiales > Streptosporangiaceae > Nonomuraea. Next base: position 147,020 of record NZ_VJYI01000006.1, on the reverse strand, counting down.
TGCGTACCCGGCGCATGGTCTCGACCTCGCGGGTGAGGCGGTCGCGGGCCTTGAGGTCGGCGGCCACGTGCGGGTGGAGCACCTTGATGGCGACTTCGCGGCCCTCGGAGTCGAGCCCGAGGTGGACGACTCCCATGCCGCCCTCGCCGATCTTCCTGACCAGCCGGTACGGGCCGAGGCGTTCTGGTGCTTGAGTGCTCATCGCCGCCTTCCCCGCGTCATCCCCCGGTGTTCCCCCTCAGTCCTTCGAGCTGCTCGACCACTGGATCGACGTTCAGCGGAGTCCATACGGCCTCCCCCTTCGGCTCGTCCACGAACGTGCTGTAAGCGGGGATCAGCGAGAGCGCGGCACCCACCGCGAAGACTCCCGCCATAACCATCGCCGCTGTTCTCGAGGGTACGAGCGATGAGAGCGTTCTGCGCATCTGCTTGCCGGGACCCTCCACTCCGGGACCTGCGCAGACGGTCCACAGCGCGACGGCGGCACCCCAGGCCAGGGCGTAGTACGCGTCCACCCCGGCCACCACCGTGAGCAGCAGCGTCACCGGCAGCCCCAGGATGACCGCGTAGAGCACCAGGGCCAGCGTGATGCCCACGGACCTGGCCAGCGCGGCCGGGTAGGCGAACACCCTGATCACGTCGAGCGCCGCCGCCCCCGCGGCCCGGCGGGCCGTCAGCTGGGGCTGCGCCAGATCGGCCGCGCGCAGCAGCACCGCGAACGGGATCGCCACGGCGGCCACGATCACGGGCGCGAGCACGGCCGCCACGATCATGATGACGAGCAGCATCGCGCCCGCGACGCCGTACGCCTTGGAACGCTGCAGCACCTTGCCCGGCGCGGAGGCCGGGATGTACGGCTCCCGCTTGGTCCTCGGGTCCGGCGGATATTGAGGCTGCGCCGGGATGTAAGGAGGCGGCTGGACCGGGGTGGGGCCCGGCTGGCCGTAGTCGGGCGTCTCGGGGACCGGACCGACCGCTCCGTGGCCCATCGGCCCTGGAAGCGGCACGCCGGGCGTGGGGCGCCCGACGTCGGGGCTCGCGTTGAGCCTGCCGTAGTCGGGCGAGTCGGGGCGTACGCGTCTGGTCGGCACGTCGGCCTCGCCGTGCGGGGCCGGGGCCGGGTGGCTGTTTGCCTGGTGGTGCGGCCAGGGCTGGCTGGGCGGCACCGCCGCGCCCTCACGCTGGATCTGGCGCAGCTCCTCGGGCGTCACCCTGCGGGTCGGCCACGGGTCACCCTGGTTGGGCAGCAGCGAGACGTACGGCTGGTCCTGCGGGGGCGCGACGGGCTGCGGCTCCTGGCCTTCGATCAGCCGCCTGGGCGTGACCGGCGGCGTCGAGATGTCATAGGACGGCTTGTCCGTCACCCGCGGGGGCAGCCGGCTCGGCGCCTGGCCGTCCGGGCGCGGCACGGTCGAGATCTCGTCGGGTGTGCCCGGCGGCGGCGCGGGGAGCATCCTGGCGGTCTGCTCGGCCAGCTCGGCGGCCTTGGGACGCTTGGCCGGGTTGCGCTGGAAGGCCGACTTGAGCAGCGGCTGCAACTCCGCCGGGGCGGCGCTGACGTCGGCCTTGCCGGCGGTGATGTTGTAGAAGATCATCTCCAGCGTGCCCTTGCCGAAGGGCGGCTGGCCGGTCGCCGCGAACAGCAGCGTGCCCGCCCACGCGTGGATGTCGACCTCGGGCCCCGCCTCCTGCCCCTCGATGATCTCGGGCGCGAGGTAACCGGGGGTGCCGATGAACATGCCCGTCTGCGTCAGCCGTGTCGCGTCGACCGCCTGCGCGATGCCGAAGTCGATGAGAACCGGCTCGCCGTCGAGGATCATGACGTTGCCCGGCTTGAGATCGCGGTGGATGACCCCCACCGAGTGCACGGCGGCCAGCGCGGACGCCACCCCGTGCGCGACCCTGATCAGCGCGGGCAGGTCGAGCGGCCCGTCGTCCTTGACGATCTCGTCGAGCGGACGGCCCGGGACGAAACGGGTGACGATGTAGGGACGATGACCGGTTACGTCGGCGTCGACGACCTCGGCGATGTATTTGCTCCGGACCCGGCGCATGGTCTCGACCTCGCGCGAAAGCCGCCGCCTGGCGACCTCGTCGCCGGCGACCTCTCCGCGCAGGACCTTGACCGCCACCTGCCGCCCCTGCGGGTCGACAGCGAGGTGGACAACGCCCATCCCGCCTTCACCGAGCCGCCTGAGCAGCCGGTAAGGGCCTAGTCGGTCATCGTTCATGGCATGAAGCACCATACCGGCTTAATCCCCGCCCACGAGATGAACCATGAGGCCACATTCCCACTCGTACAACGTCCACGATGGCCCCATCGGTTTCCCATCCAACGGTCTCGAATCGGCCTCAGTTTGCCAGGGCCAGGACTTCGGCGCGCTTCAGTCCGGCCAGCGCGGCGCCGGAGACGGCGAGCTTCGACCTGCGCACACCGCTTCCGATCACCACCCTCGGGTGCTCGGCGACATGCGTGTCGACCAGGATCGGCCAGTCGTCGGGCAGGCCGAGAGGCGTGATGCCGCCGTACTCCATCCCGGTCAGCTCCACCGCGTCGGCCATCGGCGCGAAGCTCGCCTTCCGGGCGTCGAGATGTCTGCGTACCACGCCGTTCACGTCGACTCGCATCGTCGCGAGCACCATGCAGGCGGCGTAACGCGTCTCGCCGCCCCTTCTCGCCGCCACGACCACGCAGTTGGCCGACTCGTCGAGCCGCTCGCCGTAGTGCTCGCAGAACGCCGCGGTGTCCGCGAGATCGGGATCGATCTCGGCCACCTCGACGCCCTCCATGTTGCGCACGGCGAGGGCCACCGGATCAGCCAGCAGGTCGGTGCGTTCGGTCGCGGGAACCCAGTGCAACGTCATCCCATCTCCTCGATCCGCTTCTCCCAGAACCTTATTGCGGTCCTGGAAGCAGCGAGCGACGTCACGGGGACTGCAGCACGCGTTGATGCAGCAGGGTGACGGCGCCGCGGGCGGACTCCATGGCCCCCGCCTGCCAGGCGATCAGGTGGGTGAGCCAGTCGCCCGCGAAGTAAACCCTTCCGGCAGGGCGTTGCAGAAGAGTGAAGGACGAATCAAAGGCGGGCCAGCGTACCCACGCTCCCTGGATGTGGGGCTGGCGCTCCCACGCGATGGAGACGCTGGACAGCAGGTTCTGGCGGTACTTCTCACCGTGGATCTTCTTGCCCTGGGTGAGGGCCCGGCGTCTGCGGTCCTCCGGAGTGAGGGCGCCGTACAGCTCCGCGTGGCGGTCGGTGTTGTAGTAGCCGACGATGACGCCGCGTTCGGAGTGGTACCCGTGGGACGGGTACCAGATATGGGTGAGGTCCAGGTCCGTCTCGGTCGCGCCGCCGTAGATGCGGTCCTCCAGCTCCCACCAGCGCCTGCCGTACTCCAGGCCGATCTTGCCGGCCGCGATCGGGACCGGGGTCCCGAGCGCGGCGGTGACCTGGGCGCCGAGGTTGTGCGGGATCTCGGCGAGGAGGTGGGGCGGGAGGGTGGCGATGCAGTAGTCGGCCGTCATGCTGCCGCCGTCCCAGACGACCTCGACGCCGTCGTCGAGCATCGTGATCTTGGTGACCTTGGCGCCCGTCCTGATGCGGTCCTGGCCGACGGCCTCGGTGAGCTTGGCGACGATCGCGTCCATGCCGCCGACCGGCTGGAACATGGGGGTGGCCATGTCGTAGCCGAAGTCGTTGGTGATGGCGCGGCCGGTTCCGGCGGCGAGGACCTGGCGGAGGGAGGCCGGGGGGTCGAGGGGAGTGCCGGTGTCTAACGCCGGAAATTTCACGAAACCGCGGCGGTTGGAGCCCTCGTACTCCAGCTTGGGGCCCAGGTCGCCGAACCTCCGGAGGAACTCGAGGAGGCGGTCCTGGTCGTCCTTGGTGATGGTCTTGTCGAGCGCGCCGATATTTGTGGCTTTGGCGAGAAGTTCTGCGACATATCCGTACATGTCGGCTCTGGCGGTGCGGGCCCGTACGGTGCGGCCGTTGGTGTGGACGTAGGCGGAGGCGTTGTGATTGACGAACGTCTCGATGGGGATGCCCAGCTCGCGGCAGTAGTCCAGGGTCACCATCCACGGGGCGATCCGGGCCGGGCCCGCGTTGAAGTAGACGCCCTCGCCGAACTTCGCCTCCTGGGTGGGGCCGTTCAGCTCGGGGAGCCGGTCGCCGCCGCGCAACGTCAGGTTCCTGCCGCCGGCCTTCTCCCTGGCCTCCAGGAGGGTGCAGTCGTAGCCGGCCTTGCCCAGCTCGTACGCGGCGGTCAGGCCGGCGACGCCCGCGCCCAGGATCACGACCTTGGCCGCCGCCTTCCCGCGCAGGCTGAAGTCGCCCGGCCTGGGGGGCGCGAACTGCTTGTCCTGCTCGGACGGCGCCAGGCCCAGGGCGCCCATGGCGGCGTACATGGCGCCCGCGCCACCCACCGCCCCGATGCCGACGAGCAACCCCCGCCGAGTCAGCGCCGCCCTTTCCACGTCACCCGCTCCCTACTCCCGCTCCCACACCGACCCGCCACACGACCGATCCACCAAACGATGCTCACCTCCGGCTCACCGGTCGCCCACACCCCCGCCCGCCGGGGCGGCGGTGCCGGGCGGTCAGGGGCGATGGCGGTTGGGGCGGGGACACGCAGGACGGGCGCGAGAGCCCACGGGTGGGCGGTCTCCCGCCGTCTTCCCATCTCATCGTCATCGCCATCCCCGTGCCGTCAGCCGTACGGGCCGCTGCCGCAGGCGATCTGGCCGCCGATGGTGGCGAAGATGCCGAACAGGGCCATGATCTGGGTGAAGTCGTCGGTGGTGAACTCGATGTGACGCGGACCGACCGACTTCACGCCGGGGATCAGCGCCACGGCGGCGGCGATGGCGGTCGAGTTCCACTCCACTCCGAGCGTGTACGGCGCCGCCAGCCGGTACGGCGTGAAGTCCGTCAACCGCCCGAGGGCCCGAGCCGTGGCCTCACGGATACGACCCTGGGCGACGCTCGGCGGCAGCAGCTCGGCCGAGAACTTGTCGATCCCCTTCTTCACCGCGACCGTCTCGACATCGCCGAGCACCTCACGCGCCTCTTCACCGACCGCCTCGTCCCCGGTGACCAGCACCACCGGCACGCCGTGGAACCCGGCGCACGCCGCGACGAGCCGCGTCTCGCCGCACAGCTCGCCGTTGAGGTAGACGTTCTGGATCTCCTTGCCCATCCAGGTGTGGTTGAGCACGCCGTCCGGCACGCCCGCCCGGGCGTGATAGCCGACGAAACAGGCGGCCTGGAAGGACCCGTCGAGCCCTTGCGCCATCCGCTGCGCCTTGCCCGGCCCGCGGATGAGGGTGGCCCGACGGTCCAGCAGGTCGATCCGGAGGTTCTTGGTGGAGCCGTGGGCGTCGTTGACCAGCACGCTGGTCGCCCCCGCGGCGAACGCTCCCTCGACGGCCGCGTTGGCGTCTGCGGTCATCAGCTCGCAACCACGCTCGTAGCCGCGCTTGCCGGCGTGCATCTCCTCGGGGTCGGTCAGCCCCGTCACGCCCTCCATGTCCACCGACAGGTAAACCTTCACGCACCAAGCTCCTCAGCTAGCTCGGACCCCGGGGTCAGGAGCCCCATGTCTCCACCCGGCGGGCCTCGTCCTCGGTCATGAAGCCGACGTGGGCCGTCATGAACCCGGCCGCCTGCTCGCGCCACCGCTCCGGGATCTCGTCGATCGCCGGCGGATAGCAGTGGTCGAGCCAGCTCGTGGACTCCTCGGTGGCCTCGAAGTAGTCGAGCGCCGGGGCGAAGAGCGTGTTCTCGATGCCCGGAACGCGCGCGAGCGCGTACTCGATCATCTCCTGGCCGCCATAAGGCGGTTTCCCGAGCCACTTGCGGGCGACCGGGCGGTCGGCGGTGATGGGGGTGTCGAGGGGGCGGCGTTCGACGGCGGCCTGGATGAGCTCTTTGTACAGACACTTCCCGCACGTACGGCACGGCCCGTCGGTGCCGCGCAGGCACCAGCGGACGTGGCCCCTGAGCTCGGACTCCAGGGCCACGCGCATGGTGATCGCCTCGCTGACCCCGCCGACGGGGAGTACCAGGTGCACACCGGCCGTGGCGAACAGCCTCCCCCACTTGCCGTGCGGGGCCCACATGGGGTTGTCCGGGGTGTAGCGGTGCAGGTAGCGGTCGCCGCCCAGCCAGCGTGAGCCCAGCTCGTAGCCGAAGCCGAGACCGCCGAGGTCCAGCTGGTCGGCGAGGAGCAGCGCGCCCGCCGCCACCGCGTGGTGCTCGGGGTAGCCGGGGCGGGGCTCGGCGAGCGTGAACTCCAGATCGGACGTGACCGTGGTCACCTCCCGCCCGGTCGTGGCGGCGAGCCTGGCCAGCACGTCGGACCGGTAGTGCGGCCACCGGTTGGGGACGCGCGGATGCGACACCCGCTGGAAGTGCACGAAGGGCGCCTCCGGGTGGATCGTGGCCGCGGCCACGGAGTCGGCGCCGCCGCTGTACGAGATCGCGAGCGTGCGCCCGGCCTGCCGCGGCTGCGCTCCGACGGGTCCGGCCTCGACGCCCCAGCCGTCGTGAAGCGCGGCGGCGACCTCGGCGGAGACGGCCCGGTCGAACGAGACGCGGCGGCGGGTCCACGGCGCGACCACCGTCCAGGCCGCGACCGCGATGAGGTCGGGGTGTGCGTCGTCGGGGACGCCGCCGATCGAGCAGGAGTTGGTGGCCAGCTTGACGGGATGCTCGTCGGAGGCCTTTCCGGTGATCTCGTCCTCCGGGTCGAGCCGGAAACTCAGGTCCCCGCCGCTCCAGGTCACACGCACGGCCGCTCCCCGGGCTCGGGGGCTCCGGCGGCGCCGTGGCGGGCGCGCGGGTCACCGTCTCCGGCGGCGCCGTGGCCGACGCGCAGGTCACCGTCTCCCGCGGCGCCGTGGCGGGCGCGCAGGTCGTCGATGGCCTGCCAGACGAGGACCTCGTTCTGCAGCACGCCGTCCAGGGCCTTGGCCGTCTCCTGGGCCAGCCGGTACGTGTCGTCGATCCTCGCCTTGTCGGCCGTGGCCGCGGGCCGGGCGTTCCTGAGGCGGGCCACCTCGCCCTGGAGGGCGGCCACCTCCCGCCGCAGCGTCTGGACTTCCCACAGCGCGTCCCGGATGTCCTGACGATGATCGGCGATGGAGATGTACCGGGAGTCGAACCACGCACGCACGGCCTTCCGGAGCCGGGCGGGGACGAGGACGCGCATCATGGACTGTCACGATACTGGCAAAGCCATGACCAAATGGACGACTGCCGGAATGGGTACGGAACTACCGCCCGGTGAACTTTGGCTTGGCCTTCTCGGCGAACGCGCGCATGCCGATCTTGGCGTCGTCCGTGGCGAAGAGCGCGGAGAACTGCAGGCGCTCGACCTCGAGACCTGAGTCGAGATCCACCTCGAGGCCCTGGTCGACGGCCTGCTTGGCGGCGCGCAGCGCGACCGAGGGACCGCCGACGAACGTGGCGGCCCATTCGAGCGCGGCCGTGTAGACCTGCTCGTCCGGCACCACCCGGTCCACCAGGCCCATCTGCAGCGCCTCGGCGGCGGCGACGTGGCGGCCGGTGAAGATGAGGTCTTTGGCGCGGGCCGGGCCGATCAGGCGGGGCAGGCGCTGGGTGCCGCCCGCGCCCGGGATGATGCCCAGCAGGATCTCCGGCTGCCCCAGCTTGGCCGACTCACCGGCGACCCGGAAGTCGGCGCACAGGGCGAGCTCGCAGCCGCCACCCAGGGCGTAGCCGCTGATGGCGGCGATGACCGGCTTGCCGATCTCGGCGACCGCCGTGAAACACGCCTGGAGTGTGCGGGAATGAGAGGCCATGTCCGCGTAGGACATGTCGGCCATCTCCTTGATGTCGGCGCCCGCGGCGAAGACCTTCTCGCCGCCGTACACGATGACTGCCTGCACCTGCGGATCGGCGTCCACGATGCGGGCCGCCTCGGCGATCTCCAGCTGGACCTGGCCGTTCAGCGCGTTCATCTTCGGCCGGTCGAGACGGATCGTGGCGATCTGGTCGGCCACCTCGACGCTTACGAACTCACCCATGGTCCGAAGTTAACAGGTGCCACTACCGCGCGGCGGACTTCACCTCGTCCACGGTCTTCTTGCTGCGCGACACCCGTACGAGCGCCGCGGACAGGCGGGCCAGTTCGTCGTTGGAGTGGGCCAGCTCGGCGAGCGGGCGGGCCTGGCGGGGCAGACCCAGCTTGCCCGCGCCGTCCAGCACCCGTTTGTCCAGGTGCGGCGCGACCTGGGGCCATACGGCCTGGACCTCGCGGAGGAAGATGTCCGCCCCGGTCGGCCCGATGCCGGGGAACTCCATCAGCAGCGAGGCGATCTTGCGGTCGTCGCCCTTCGCCTCGTCGCGCAGTTTGCGCAGGTCGCCGTTCCAGCGGTCGAGGAGCAGCTCGGCGCCGTCACCGAGCATGGTGGCGGTGCGTTCGTCGTAGCGGCGGTAGTGGCCGCGGCCGAGTGCGTCCACCCGGTCCTGCCAACTGGCGTCCCGCATGCCCTTGGGCGTGCCGTACCCGGCCTTGAACAGCTCTTTGGCGGCCGCCACCGCGACGCCGGACGAGATCCGCGCGCTGAGCAGGGTGGCCAGGACGAGCAGCTGGTACAGCGGCTTCGGCTGGTCGGACAGCTTGATGCCGGCCTCGCCCGCGAACGTGGTGCCGTAGCGGTCGAGCAGGACGTCGAGGATGGCTTTGTCGGTCTTGCCCATGCCGCTCCCGCTACCCGGCCGAGCTCCCCACATGCCCGCGTTTGGGCACAGGGCTGCTGGGGAGGCGGAGGTTGCTCAAATGGGGAAGGGAGCTTGCCTGTGCTGACATTGACCCACAACGCCGTGGTGGCGATCCGCGACGTGATGGCCGGCGTGGACGTGCCCGCCGACGCCGGACTGCGCATCTCCGCGAAGGCCGACGAGGCCGGTGCGCTCGAACTCGCCCTGGCCAGCCAGCCGCAGGCGGGCGACCAGGTGATCGAGCAGGAGGACGTGCGGGTCTTCATCGCCGAGGACACGGTGGCGATCCTGGACGACAAGGCGCTCGACGCCCAGCCGGGGGCCCCGGGACAGCCGACGTTCCGCCTCGACCGGCAGCCGGGGGCCGGCTAGCCGAGGTCGGATTCGCTCGCCTGCGGGCGCACGTCGCCGAGCCCGAACAGGCCCACCAGCGTGCCGTCCGCCTGCGTGACGACCACGTGGTCCACCTTCGCCCGGTCCATGCGCTGGATGAGCGGTTCGAGCTGCTCGCTCGGGCGGACCGTGGTCACCCCGACGCGCATGGCCTGCTCGGCGGTGCCGCTCATGTCGGCGCCCTTGAGTTCGTGCGACCCGACGACGCCCTGGACCACGCCGTCCTCGTCCACCACCACGGCGAGCCCGGCGGGATCGCCGAGGATGCGCTCGCTGAGCTCGTCGAGCGGGTCGTCCAGGCCGGCGGTCACGGGGTCGCGGCGCACGTTCTGCGACACCAAATGGGCCTCGCCCTCGTACGGCAGGTCGGCCGCCAGCCAGTCCATCTTGCCCGCCGCGTAGTCGTGGACGTCGCCGAACCCGAGGCGCTCCAGCCGGTGCGCGGCACGCGGGCTCAGGTCGCACAGCCAGTCGTGGCAGTAGACGACGACCGGCCGCGCCCGGTCCAGCGCCGACGGGTCGTCGAGGGCGGCGAGCGGCAGGTTCACGGCCCTGGGCAGGTGCGCCCACGCGTACTCCTCCGCCGGCAGCACCTCGACGAGCTGGGCCTGCCGGGCGGAGACCAGGTCCTGTAGGGCCTCGCGATCGATGATGTGCGTCATGCGGTCCCCCGTACCCTCAGATACCGCTCGCATGGCCGCGGCCACCGTGTCACGATGACGGCGCGTCCATTTCTGGGAGTGTCCGATGTGTGACGATCTGCTGCTTCCCGACCCCGTCGCCCGCGCGCTGGCCGACTACCGCGCCCTGCGTGACGCCCACGGACCCTGCTGGGGCGAGCCGCCCCTGTCGTACGTCGTCCAGGCCTGGGCCACGGTCTTCCTCGACCGCCGCTACGACTTCTGGAACACCGGCCTGCGCCAGGTCGCCGAGCGCTACCCGCACCTGCCCGCGGCAGAGCTGGAGGACCACCTCGGCGAGGTGGACCTCGACCGGGTGGTGCGCGACGCGCTCGCCGGCGACGTCGTGGACAACCTGCCCGCGCTGCGCCTCACCCCGGAGGGGTGCACGGTGGCGGCCGACACGCGGGTGGTGCTGGACGACGATCCCTTCCGCACGGCGCTGCTGCTCGACTCCAGCAGGGAGGAGCCGGTCACGGTGGTCGTGGACGGCACGCCGTACGAGGTGCCGCCGCGCGGCGCGAAGATCGTCGAAGTGGCCGGCGAGGTCGTGGTGGACGGCCGTCCGGTGGACCTGTCGCCGCTGGCCAGACGGGTCGCCGGGGCCGCGGTGAGGGTGCGGGCCGGGTTCCCGTGCCGGTGGAGCGTGACGAGCGCGAACGGCCAGGGGTGGTACCCCGAGGGCGCGCCGCCCAAGATCGACTCGCTCCGCAGGCCGTACTTCCACGGCGACGACCTGGTGGTGGCCGTGCCCGCCGAGCCCGTCACGGTGACGGTGACCAGGGGCATGGAGTACACCTCGTCCGAGGTCGTCGTCACGCCGGAGCCGGGCCGGGAGACGCTGGTCGAGCTCGCGCCCGAGCGGCTGTACGACGCGGCCGCCCGCGGCTGGTACGGCGGCGACCTGCACGTCCACCTCAACTGGATGGGCGAGGAGCCCGCCGCGCCCGCCCTGGCCGCGGCCGCGCAGCACGGCGAGGACCTGCACGTGCTCAACCTCGTGGCCGGCAACGTGGCGAGCGAGCGGGTCTACGACGTGGAGGCGCTGGCGCACTGGGCGGGCGAGGACCTGCCGTGGTCGGACGAGCGCCACCTGGCCAGGATCGGCGTCGAATACCGCAGCGACCTCGTGGGTCACCTGACCGCGTTCGGCATCCGCGAGCTGCCCAAGCGCTACCACACGGGCTTCCTCGGCACGGTGGACTGGCCGCCCAACACGGCCGCGCTGGAGGAGCTGCGGGCGCTGGGCGGCCTCACCGGGTACGGGCATCCGTTCCACACGCCGTTCGGCGACGACGACCCGCCCGACGTGGTGCTCGACCGGGCGCGCAACTGCTCGGCCAGGGAGATCGTCGCCGACGCCGCGCTGGGCCTGATCGACACCTTGGACGTGCTCAACCACTCCTCGATCGCCGGCACCGCCGCCGTCTACCACCGCCTGATCGGCGCGGGCAACCGGCTCGCGGTCACCGCGGGGACCGACGTCGTGCTGTCGTTCTGCCGCCGCGGCACCGCCTCCGCCCCGCCTGGGTGGGAGCGGGTGTATGCGCACGTCGGCGGCCCGCTCACCGCAGAGTCCTACGCCGAGGCCATCGTGCTCGGCCGCACGTTCGCCACCACGGGGCCGTGGCTGGAGCTCGCCGTGAACGGGCACGAGCCCGGCGACACGCTGGAGCTGGCGCCCGGGCAGCGCGTCGAGATCGCGGTCTCCTCGATCGGCCCCGAGGTGGAGTCTCTGGAGATCCGCACCGCGGACGGCGTGCTGGCGCAGGGGCCGCCCGGGCGGCTGGTCGCGTCGATGACGGTGAGCGAGCCGACGTACGTGGTGGCCGTGGCCAAGGGCGGGCCGCACCCGCGCGCGCTCCACCGCAGCGGCGCCTACGCGCACACGAGCCCGGTGTACCTGGACGTCGCGGGCGAGCACGTCGCCAGGGAGGCGGACGTGCGGTGGTGCCTGGCGTGGCTGGACCGGCTGGAGGAGATCCTGCGCGAGTTCGGCACGTTCGAGACCAAGGAGCAGCTGGGAGACCACTTGGAGCTGTACGAGCGCGCCAGGACGGTCTACCGGGGGCGGCTGACCGGAGCGGGCGCGTAGGGGCTCAGGAGCTCGGAGGCGGGGGCGGCGCTTTCAGGGACTCCGCGCTGTACGACTACCTCGGGACAGGCATCGGCGAGACACTCGGCAACGTGCTCACGGCCACGTCGACCGCGCTGCTGCCCGCCCTGGCCGTGCTACGTGGACCGCGCTGCTGCCCGCCCTGGCCGTGCTACGTGGACCGCGCTGCTGCCCGCCCTGGCCGTGCTACGCGACCGCTACGTGCCGCGCCAGGCGACCGCGTGACCGGCGGGCGTCACGAGCCGGCCGACTGGAGGTGCGCGGTCGCCGTGGCCACGGCGACCGGCTCGCCGTCCGGCGCCAGGAGCTCACCCGCCATGAAGCAGACCTGCCTGCCCCGCCGCACCACCCGGCCCCGGCCCACCAGCCTGCCCGGCCGCGCCGGGCGCAGGAACTGGACGTGGAGGTCGAGGGTCGGCGCGAACTGGCCCTCGGGCAGCGTCGCGACCAGCGCCGGCCCCAGCGTGTCGTCGAGCATCGCGGCCAGGAAGCCGCCCTGGACCACGCCCACGGGGTTGGTGAAACGGTCGGTCGCCTGGAAGGCCACCTCGATGGTCCCTTGGTCGGGGTCGACATGCAGGAGCTCCCAGCCCAGAGTCTCCGCCGCGGGCGGCGGCGCCACCCGGCCCGCGAGGACGTCCCAGAACAACCCTCGCCGCGTCTGCGTCTCCATGCCGGCGATTGAACACGACACCACCGACACTTTCCCGGATTAGGACGTGCTCACCTGAGGGTATGCGGGTGGAAACCGACGTCGAAGCGAGAGGCGAGCTGATCTATGAGCGCGACGAGCCATCTCAGGGCCGACGCACGGCGCCACCACGAGCTGATCGTCAACACGGCGCGGACCGTCTTCGCCGAGCAAGGACCGGAAGCGGCCATGGACGAGGTCGCCCGCCTCGCGGGGGTGGGCCCGGCCGTGCTGTACCGGCACTTTCCCGACCGCGACGCCCTGGTCCGGGCCGTGCTGGAGGATGCGCTGGAGCGGATGACCGACCTGGCGGAGTCGGCGCGGACAGAGGAGACCTGGGCGTTCGACGCGCTCAGCCGCTTCGTACGAGGCTGCGCCGAGCTCAGGCTGGACCCGCTCGTCTCGGTGATCGGAACGCGGATCGCGATCGGCGACGGCGGCGCCCGGCTGCTCGAAGCCCTCGAACGCATCGTGGACGCCGCACACCACGAAGGCGCGCTACGCGAGGACGTGGGCGCCGGGGACGTCATGGGCGCCGTGGGGCTGCTCGTCCGCGGCCTGCCCACGCTGCCCGCCGGCCTGGCGCAGGACCTGCGGGAGCGTACGGCGCACCTGGTGCTGGCGGGCATGCGCGCCCATCCGGCCCCGGCCCCGCCCCGTTCACCGATGACCGCCGAGGAGCTGCGCCGGCGCATCACCGGCTGAGGTCAGGCCGGTTTTCCGCACCTTGTCACGGCCGCCCTCCGCTCCTCCGTCATCCGCCGGGTGTCCCCTCAGGAAAGCCGGCGGGGGTCTTCCTTGAAAAGCAGAGCCTTGCCGGCGGCTCCATAGGTGCCGGCCTGCGACGGGGCGGCACGTGTGGCAACGAGGCTATGAGGTGCCCGAGAGGCGTTCGACGCCGCGCAGCAGCGCCGAGTGGTCGAGGCCGCCGTCGCCGTTGGCGTTCGCCGCCGCCACGAGCTGGGCGACCAGCGCCCCAAGCGGCAGGACGACCCCGGCCTCGCGGGCCGCGGAGGTCACGATGCCCATGTCCTTGTGGTGGAGGGCGATGCGGAAGCCGGGCTCGAAGGAGTGGTCGATCATGTTGGCGCGCTTCTGGGTCAGCACGGCGGAGCCGGCCAGCCCGCCGCCGAGCACCTCCAGCGCCGCCTCCAGGTCGACCCCGTAGGCCCGCAGGAAGACCACGGCCTCGGCGAGCGCCTCCAGGTGGGCGGCCACCATGAGCTGGTTGGCGGCCTTGACGGTCTGGCCGGCGCCGCTCGGCCCCACGTGTACGACCGTCCTGCCGACCACGTCGAAGATCGGCTTGGCGGCCTCGAAGGCGGCGGCGTCACCGCCCACCATGATCGACAGGGCGGCGTCGCGGGCGCCGGCCTCGCCACCCGACACGGGCGCGTCGAGATAGCGCAGGCCGCGGCGGCCCGCCTCCTCGGCCAGCTCGCGGGTCACGTCGGGGCGGATCGTGGAGAAGTCGATGATCAGCGTGCCGGGGGCGGCGTGGGCGAACACGCCGCCGTCGCCGGTCAGCACGTCTTGTACGTCGGGAGAGTCCGGGACCATGAGGGCGACGACCTCGGCGCCGGTCACGGCGTCGGCGATGGAGGCGGCGGCCCGGCCGCCGGCCTCGGTCAGGGCCTTGGCCTTCTCGGGCGAGCGGTTGTAGCCGGCCACGCTGTGCCCGGCCCTGACCAGGTGCACGGCCATGGGGCTGCCCATGATGCCGAGGCCGATGAAGGCGATGGTGGTCACGATGATCCTCCCGCGGGGGCCATGAAGGCCTTGGTGCTCACGATGATCTTCCGGCGCGGGCGACGGCGTTCACCAGGATCCGCCCGCGCGTTGCTCGCGTGGGAGCCAGTCGAAGGCGCCGGGCCCCTCGGAGCGGTATTCGAGCCCGATATATCCGTCATATCCGGCGGCGTACAGCTGGTCGATCCACTGCCGGATCGGCAGCCCGCCCGTCCCCGGCGCGCCCCTGCCCGGGGCGTCGGCGATCTGCACGTGGGCGACCCGGCCGGCGTGCCGCTCGATGGCGGCCGCCACGTCGTCGCCGTTCACCGCCAGGTGGTAGAGATCGGCCAGCAGCCCCACGTTGGGCACGTCGCCGAGCCGGTCGAGCACGGCCACGGCGTCGGCGGCGGTCAGCAGCGGGTAGCGCGGCGCGCCGCTGACCGGCTCCAGCAGCACGGTCCCCGTCACGCCGCGCGCGCAGGCGGCCAGCGTCTCCAGGGCCACCTCGTCCTGCTCCTTCGCCTCGACGCCCTCGACGCGGTTGCCGTACAGCGCGTTGAACGCCCGGCAGCCGAGCCGCTCCCCGATCGCCGCCACCACGGGGATGTTGTCCAGGAGCTCACGCGAGCGCCCCGGCCACGACACCAGGCCGCGGTCGCCGCCCGGCATGTCGCCGGCGAAGAAGTTGAGCCCGGTCAGCCGCACCCCGGCGTCCTCGACGGCGCGTACGAACGCCTCCACGTCCCGGTCGGCGGGGACGGCGACCGGCCACGGCCACCAGAACTCCACTGCCGCGAACCCGTCGGCCGCCGCGGCGGCGGGGCGCTCCAGCAGGGGCAGGTCCGTGTAGAGGATCGAGCAGTTGACGGTCCACCTGATCACGCGCGGATCCCCCTCCGGCTCCGGCTGCGCCCGGCCCGGCGTCCGGGGACAGCACCCCGGATCGCCCACATGTCAGACGAGCATCTTAGCCCTGTCGTGCGCAAGTGCCGCTTCGCCGCAGGCGGGCCACCGTGCCGTTCGGCCGCGGCACGTCGGCGTTCGCGGCGGGGCGACACGCCGTCCGGAGAAAGCGGCTTCGTGAAGCGCGGACGTCACTATGATGTTGGAAAATAAAGTGGCTCCGGTGTGCGGGTGCTGCTGGGCAAAGCGTTGCGGAGGTGCGCCCATGTCGGTGTCGCGGTGGGCCCGGGAGACGTTCGGGCAGCGTGCGGCGGTGATCAGACAGGGCGTCGCCGAGGCGCTGTCGCTCGCGCTCGACAACGCCCGCGACGCCCAGAGCGCGGCGCAGACCGACCACACGCACCCGTTCGGGTTCACGCTCATGTCGCGCAAGTTCGAGGCGCTGGCCGAGACGTTCGAGGACATGGGGGACGTCAGGATCGTCAAGCCCGCTGGGTCGCCGCACGAGCTGGTGGTGCTGGACGGCAAGCTGCTGTTCCCGTTCCGCTATGCCAAGGACCGCTCGTTGAGCGTGATGAGCGCGCGCATCGGCGAGGGCCGGCCGTCGGCGCTCGTGCAGGCGCTGTTCAACCGGTTCGGGCCGGAGCCGACGATGCGGCAGCTCGCGTTGCACGACGTGGCGCCGCACGCGGTGCCGGTGGCCGAGGCGCTGAGCGACCTGCCGGGCGACACCAGCCTGGTGCTGATCGCGTACGCCTGCAACGCCCACGCCGGGCTGCTCGACGCCTGGTGGGGCGAGGCAGAGCTGCTCGACCGCACCGGCAGCCTGCGCTGGCACCACTGCGAGGAGATCCCGCTGGCCGCGCCGGTCGGCTCGGAGCAGACGGCGCTGCCCGCGGCCGCCTTCGACCAGGGCGCCCTGCCCACTCCCGCGCTCAATCCGCGTACGCGGGCCGTGCACGAGTTCAGGGCAGAAGCCGCGGGCGGTGAGTAGTTTCCGAGCAGGCCCGCCCACCCCGCAGGCCGTCGCCGACGCGTTCGAGGCCACCCGTCTCACCCAGGCCCGCCACCTGGCCGCGCTGACGAAGAAAGAGGTGGCCGAGCACCTCGGCGTCTCCCCCGCCGCGGTCGGCCAATACGAGGCGGGCGTCACCCGGCCGCGCCCCGACCTGATCCCACGGCTGGCCGAGGTGCTGGGCGTGCCGATGGCGTTCTTCCTGCCCGGGCGCCCCCATGGCAAGCTCGACGGCTCCATGGCGCATTTCCGCAGCCTCCGCTCCACCCGCGCCTACCAGCGCGCCAAGGCCGTCGCGTTCGTCGAGCAGGTGTGGGAGCTGACCTACGCGCTGGAGCGGCGGGTCCAGTTGCCCGCCGTCGACCTGCCGGGGTTCGCCGGCGGCGAGATGCACTCCGCGCTGCCCCGCGACCCGGCCGGCGCCGCCCGGGCGTTGCGCGCCCACTGGGGCCTGGGCACCGGCCCGATCAGCCACCTCGTCCGCCGCATGGAGGCCCACGGCATCGTCGTGGTCTTCCCCCGGCACGACCCCGACGCGGTCACCGTCGACGCCTTCTCCACCTCCAGCCTGCCGCGGCCGATCGTCGTGCTGACCCCCAACAGGTTCGACGACATCTACCGCCACCGCTTCACCGCCGCTCACGAGCTGGGTCATCTCGTCCTGCACGGCGACACCGCCGCCGGCGACACCCACCAGGAGCGCGAGGCGGACGCGTTCGCCGCCGAGTTCCTGACACCGCGCGACAGCATCCTGCCCCAGCTGCCGCTCCGCGTCGACCTGCGCAAGCTCGCCGAGCTGCGGCGCACCTGGGGCGTGTCGGTCGACTCGCTGCTCTACCGCTGCCGCGAGACGGGGCTGATCTCCGACTCGGCGGCGAGCCGCGCCTACCAGCGCCTGGCCGCGCTGCGCGACCAGCCGGGCTTCACCAACGAGCCCGTCTCCGGCTACCCGGGCGAGCAGCCCGTCCTGCTCGCCCATGCATTCGACCTGGCCACCCGGGAGACGGATCTGACCGCCGCCACCCTGGCCCAGGAGCTCGCCTGGCCCATCGGCCGGGTACGCGAGCTCATCGGCCTCCCCGACCGACGGCCCTCGCTCAAGCTCGTCCTCTAGGCGGGCCGTGTCGGCGGCTCCGGAAAATAGTGCGAAGAAGAATCCCGGGTTCGGGCAATCAGCTGCCGATGACCTCTCCAGAAAGGCTCACGGTGCATGCCCCTGACCCACGTCCCTCCTGTGCGAATGCTTGAGGAGACGACCGACGCGTCGATCATCGAGAGGTCCCGCCACGAGCCCGAGTGGTTCTCGGTGATCTTCGACCGGTACTTCACCGCGATACACCGGTACGCGGCCGCGCGGTTAGGCCCCGCCACCGCCGACGACGTCGCGTCCGAGACCTTCCTCGCCGCGTTCGACCAGCGGGACCGCTACGACCTGACCTGCCCGAGCGCGCGGGCCTGGCTCTACGGGATCGCGACCAACCTGATCGGCCGCCACCGCCGCGCCGAGATCCGGCTCTACCGCGCCATCGGCCGGGCCGCGAACCCCGACGACGTGGAGAACCACGCCGACCGGGTGGCCGACCGGGTGAGCGCGGAACAGCTGAACCCCGCGCTGGCCAAGGGCCTGGCCGCGCTGTCCGAGGGCGACCGCGACGCGCTGCTGCTCTTCGCCTGCGCCGAGCTCAGCTACGCGGAGGTGGCGCGGGCCCTGTCCATCCCGATCGGCACCGTGGGCTCCCGCGTCACCCGCGCCAGGCGCAGGCTCCGCACGACACTTGGCTTCCCCGCACTGGAGGTAGACGACCATGGATGAGCTGCGGCTGCTGAAGGACCGCCACGACGCGATGCCGGATCCGGACGAGCGGGCCGTCGCCGAGGCACGTTCCCGCCTGCTCGCCCACGTGCGCGAGAGCCCTGGGCGCCGCCTTCGCCCCGCCCGGCGCCGCCTTCCCTTCGCCTGGGCGCTCGGCCTGGCCGGAGCGGCCGCGGCCGCGCTGGTGGCGGCGATCGTGATCGTTCCCGGGGGCTCCGAGCGTCCGCAGGCGCGTCCCTCCAGCTCGCAGGACACGTCTCTGCGGCTGCGTGCGGTGGCCAGCGCCGAGGACCTGGCCGGCAACGCGGCCGCGCTGGCCGCCGCCAATCCGGACCCCGTCCCGGAACCTCACCAGTGGGCGTACATCAAGACCGAGGAGATCATCGGCCGGCAGGACGGGGGCGTGCGGAAGAGGGGGACGAAGATCCACGAGATGTGGCGCCGGGCGGACGAGAAGCAGTTCGCCTTCATCGAGGGCGGGAAGCTCAAGGTGCTCGACGGCTCCGAGTTCGAGGTGACCTATCCGTACCTGCTGTCCCTGCCGACCGAGCCCGGCGCCCTGCTCGCCCGCGTCTACGAGCAGATCGAGGCCGAGTACGCCAGAGGGCGGGCCGCCACCCTGGAACACCTGACGAAGCTGGCCGAGCGGCGCGGCAGGAGAGCCGAGTCGGCGAAGGAGGAACTCGACCGACTGGAGCCGCCGCTGACCGAGGAGCAGAAGCACACGTACGCGTTCCAGCACATCGTGCAGGGCATGCGGGACGCCGTGCTGCCTCGCACGCTCCGCGCGGCCATGTACGGTGCCCTGGCCGAGATCCCCGGCGTCCGGTACGAGGCACGCGCGGAGGACCTGGCCGAGCGGCCGGGGGTCACCCTCTACCGGGTCCACGGGGGCTACCTGCGCGACGAGATCTTCATCGACCCGGAGACGTACGCGTACATGGGGTATCGCTCGATCGCGGTCCGCGACCGCGAGGAGCCCCGGGTGTACGTCTCCGTCAAGAAGGGCGAGCTGTTCGGCTGGGGGAGCATGCTGGAGTCCGGCGTCGTCGACCGGCCCGGCGAGCGGCCATGAGGTTAAGGCGTGAAAAATACCTTCGCAAAGTTCTCGCCTGCGAAGGAAAATGTTGAGACGCTGAACTGCACCATGCCCCCAGCCCGAGGAGTGGTTCATGCGCAGACTGCTGGCGATCAGCGTCGTCGCCCTGCTGCCCTTAACGAACGTCACCGCCGCCCAGGCCCAGGACCCCGCCGACCGGCAGCAGGCCTTCGCCGCCGCCGCCGAGGAGTTCCAGGTCCCCGAGAGCGTACTGCTCGGCGTCTCCTATCTCGAATCCCGATGGGACGCCCACGCCGGCCAGCCCTCCAGCGACGCCGGATTCGGCCCCATGCACCTTACCGACGCGGCCGCGTACACCGGGTCCAACCATCACCACGAGGGCGAGGAGGACGCGCGCGGCGACGACTCGCGGCCCCTCCCTCCGGCTGAGCACGAGCCCGCGCCCGCCGAGATCCCGGCCTCGCTCCGCACCATGGAGCGGGCCGCCGAGCTCACCGGCGAGAGTCACGAGCGGCTGCGAACGGACGACGCCGCCAACATCCGCGGCGGCGCCGCCCTGCTGGCCGACTATCAGAAGTCGCTCGGCGCGCCCCTGAGCGACGACCCCGGTGAGTGGTACGGCGCCGTCGCCAAGTACTCCGGCGCCGAGGAGGCCGGGGCCGCCAGGTTCTTCGCCGACGAGGTCTTCTCGGTGATCGAGAAGGGCGCCGAGCGAACCACCGACGACGGGGAGCGGGTGCGGCTGCCCGCCGTGCCGGACCTCCAGAAGATCGTGAAATGGCTGGACAAGCTCGGTCTGCGCCCGACGCGCCCCGACGGCGTCGAGTGCCCCGCCTCGGTCTCCTGCGAGTGGATCGCGTCGGCGTACCAGCAACTGCCCAACGGCAACTACGGCCACTACGATCTGGCGAACCGGCCGTTCAGCCAGAAGATCGACTACATCATCATTCACGACATGGAGGGATATTTCCTCCCCTCCATCCGCCTCAACCAGGACCCGAACTACCGCGCGAGCTGGCAGTACTCCATCCGCTCCACCGACGGCCACATCGCCCAGCACATCAAGAGCAAGGACGTCGCCTGGCAGGCCGGCAACTGGTACATCAACGCCAAGTCCATCGGCATCGAGCACGAGGGTTTCCTGGCCGAGGGCGGCACCTGGTACACCGAGGCGATGTACCGCTCGTCCGCCCGCCTGGTCCGCTACCTGGCGCTCAAGCACGGCGTGCCGCTGGACCGCGCCCACATCCTGGGCCACGACAACGTCCCAGGCACCCTCCCGAGCACCGTCAGGGGCATGCACGAGGACCCGGGACCCTTCTGGGACTGGGCCCACTACTTCCAGCTGATGGGCGCGCCGCTGCACCAGTTCGGCGGGCCGCGAGCCGGCGCGGTCATGATCAAGCCCGACTTCGCGACGAACAAGCCGTACTTCTACGGCTGCGACCGCAAGAACCCCTCAGCCGCCTGCCCGCCGCTGCCCGCCGGGACCGTCTGGCTGCGTACCGAGCCGCGCCCGGACGCGCCGCTGGTCAAGGACATCGGCAAGCACCCCACGGGCGAATCGCTCTACAGCGTGTACGACCACAGCGCCCGCGCCAGCACGGGCCAGCGCTTCGCGGTGGCCGGCCGCCAGGGCGACTGGACGGCCATCTGGTACCTCGGCCAGAAGGCCTGGTTCCACAACCCGGCCGACGCCCCGACCGCCGTCCCGTCCATGGGATTGGTCGTGACCCCGAAGCCGGGCAAGGCCACCGTGCCGGTGTACGGCCGGGCGTACCCGGAGCAGGAGGCCTATCCGGAGGGCATCCCCTACCAGGCCGTGACCCCGCTGCAGTACACGTTCTCGGCAGGCGAGAAGTACACCCTCGCCGGACCCGCGGCCGCGGAGTACTACCGCGCGGTCACCTTCAACCTGGAGGACCACAAGGTCGTGCGGGGCAAGACCAAGTATCTGGAGATCCAGTTCGGCCACCGCGTGATGTTCGTCAAGGCTGACGACGTGCAGGTGACGTTCTCCGGGTGAACTCCTTGACGGCTCGCCTGGTGCTCGCGAGCGCTTCCTGAGAGGAGTCGTAGGTGCGCTGGGCGACGCCGACGAACACGCAGTCGACGACGAGGAGCTGGCTGATCCGGCTGGCCAGGGCGCCGGGGCGGAACTCCGTCTCGCGCCCGGCCGAGATCAGCACGTGCTCGGCCAGCTCCGCCAGCGACGAGCGCGGGTTGTTGGTGATCGCGACCGTGGTCGCGCCCGCCTCTTTGGCCCGCGTCAGCGGCTCGATCACGTCGGGGGTCTCCCCCGAGGTGCTGATGCCGATCGCGACGTCGCCGGGCTTGAGCAGGACCGCGCTGGTCAGGGCCAGATGCGCGTCCTGGAAGGCGTGGCTGGACAGGCCGATGCGCATCAGCTTCTGCGCGACGTCCTCGGCCACGAGCCCGGAGGCGCTGACCCCGTAGGCGTCGATCCGCCGGGCCGCGACGATGGCGTCCACGACCAGGCCGAGCCGCTCGGAGGTCAGCTGGGCCACCGTGTCGTTGATCGCCTCGGACTCGGCCCGCGCCACCTTCTGGATCACCTCCGACAGCGGGTCGTCGGGGGCCAGGTCACCGGGCACGAGCCGGTCCGGCTGCGCGGCGGCCGCCGCCAGGGCCAGGCGCAGCTGCGGGTAGCCGGCGAAGCCGAGCAGCCGCGCGGTGCGCACGATGGTGGCCTCGCTGGTGCCCGAGGCGGCGGAGAGCTCCGTGATGGTGCTCCTGGCCACCGTCGCCGGGTCTTCCAGAATGAGCCGGGCCACGGTCTGGGCGGCCGGCGTCAGGGACGGCAGCACACCGCGGACCGTGGCCACCAGAGTGTCGGCCCTCAGGCCGTTCCCGCTGTCGTCCACGTGACGATTATGCCGCTTTACCTCAGCGTGCCGTTCGTCATGCCTGCAGGTTCCTCGGGCACGGCGATGAGCCCCAATTCGGCGGGAGTCGCGACGAGCGGGTGGTAAGGGACGACTCGCACGGTGTAGCCGAAGGCGCCCGTCCGGTCGAGCGGGACGGTGCCCGTGTAGTGGGCGCGGCCGTCGTCGTCCACCGATCCGGCCGTCAGCTTCGCGTACGACGGATGCACCAGCTCGTCGTGCGGCCCCACCTTGCCGTAGGCCGCCTCCACCAGCACGTCGTCCGGCTCCAGGTCGCCGAGCGCGATCGTGGCGTGCAGCTCGATGGAGGCACCCACCTCGGGTGTGTCGCCCACGCCGGAGGCCTCGATGTGCTCGACCCGGACCCCGGGCCACGCCCTGGCGACCCGGACCCGCCAGGCGGCGAACCCCTTGGCGGGCGCGTACGAGTCCGCCGAAAGCGCGCGGGCGGCCTTCGCGGCCGGGGTGTAGAGGTCCACGACGTAGTCGCGGAGCATCCGGCCGGCGAGCACCTTCGGGCCGAGCGAGGTCAGGGTGTGCTTGACCATTTCCATCCACCGCCGCGGCAGCCCGTCGGCGGGCCGGTCGTAGAACCGGTCGGACACCTCGTGCTCGATCAGATCGTAGAGCGCGGCGGCCTCCAGCTCGTCGCGCCGGTCGGGGTCGGTCACCCCGTCGGCGGTGGGGATGGCCCAGCCGTTGGTGCCGTCGTACCACTCGTCCCACCAGCCGTCGCGGATCGACAGGTTGAGCCCGCCGTTGAGCGCGGACTTCATGCCGGACGTGCCGGACGCCTCCAGCGGGCGCAGCGGGTTGTTGAGCCAGACGTCGCAGCCCTGGACCATGAGCTGGCCCAGCGCCATGTCGTAGTCGGGCAGGAAGACGATCCGGTGGCGCACGTGCGGCTGGTCGGCGAACTTGACGATCTGCTGGATCAGCTTCTTGCCGCCCTCGTCGGCCGGATGGGCCTTGCCGGCGATCACGATCTGCACCGGCTTCTCCGGATCGAGCAGCAGCTCGGTCAGCCGGTCGGGATCGCGCAGCATGAGCGTGAGCCGTTTGTACGACGGCACGCGCCGGGCGAAGCCGATCGTCAGCACCTCGGGGTCGAGCGCGTCGTCGATCCACCCCAGCTCGGCGTCAGAGGCGCCGCGCTCGCGCCAGGACCGGCGCAGGCGGACCCGGGCACCCTCGACCAGGCGGCGCCGCAGCGTGCCCCTGATCTTCCAGATGTCGGCGTCGGAGATCTTCTGGATGCCCTCCCAGCCGCGCGCCCGCTCGATCAGCGAGGGCAGCTCGCGCCCGGCCAGCTCCATGAGCTCCCTGCCGACCCAGGTCGGGGCGTGGACGCCGTTGGTGATCGAGCCGATCGGCACCTCGTCCACGTCGAATCCGGGCCAGAGATTCTTGAACATGTCCCGGCTGACCGCGCCGTGCAGCTGGGACACGCCGTTGACGCGCTGGGCCAGGCGCATGCCCATCACGGCCATGTTGAACCGGCTCGGGTCGGCCTCCGCGCCCAGCGCCAGGATGCGCTCGACCGGCACGGTCGGCCAGGCGGCCGAGCCGCCGAAATGGCGCTCGATCATGTCGCGGGGGAACCTGTCGATGCCCGCGGGCACAGGCGTGTGCGTGGTGAACACCGTGCCGGCGCGCACGGCCTCCAGCGCCTCGTCGAAGGAGAGCCGGGCCTCGGTCAGCTCGCGGATGCGCTCCAGGCCGAGGAATCCGGCGTGGCCCTCGTTGGTGTGGAAGACCTCGGGCTCGGCGTGGCCGGCGATGCGGCAGAACGCCCTGATCGCGCGTACGCCGCCCACGCCCAGCAGGAGCTCCTGCATGAGCCGGTGGTCGGTGCCGCCGCCGTAGAGGCGGTCGGTGATGTCGCGGGCGGCGTTGTCGTTGTCGGCCACGTCGGAGTCGAGCAGCAGCAGCGGCACCCGGCCGACCTGTGCCACCCACACCTGCGCGTGCAGCACGCGCTCGTCCGGCAGGGTCAGGCGGATCTTGACGGCGTCGCCGCCGGCCTCCTTGAGCAGGGTCAGCGGCAGGCCGCCGGCGTCGAGCGACGGGTAGTGCTCCAGCTGCCAGCCCTCGGGCGACAGCGACTGCGTGAAGTAGCCGTGCCGGTAGAGCAGGCCGACCGCGAGGATCGGCACGCCCAGGTCGCTGGCGGCCTTCAGGTGGTCGCCGGCCAGGATGCCGAGCCCGCCGGAGTATTGCGGCAGCGGGGCGGCGATGCCGAACTCGGGCGAGAAGTACGCGATGGCGCGCGGGCCGTCCGGCAGCGTCTGGTACCAGCGCGGCGAGGTCATGTATTCGCGCAGGTCGTCGGCGGCGTCGGCGAGGCGGCGCAGGAAGCGGCGGTCGCCGGCCAGCTCGGTCAGCCGGGCCGGTGTGACGGCGCCGAGCAGGGCCACGGGATCGTGCCCGACCTGCTCCCACAGGTCCTCGTCGACCTCGGCGAAGAGGTCCATCGTCTCCGGGTGCCATGACCAGCGGAGATTGTGCACGAGCTCGCCGAGGGCGGCCAGCTCCGCGGGCAGGACGGTGCGGACGGTAAACCGGCGGATAGCTCTCACGTTGTGCACCCTAAGGGCTAGGAGGGACCTCTCAGTCCTTCACCCCCACGAACGGCCTTCAAACCCCTTCCGGGAACAAGCATGAAGAGGGACCATTGGGGCAACTTTCCCTAATGTTGGGCTCTCCCGCAGACACTCTCGGGAGGTCTATCCGTTGCTGTCCACAATTCACGTGCAAGGATCGATCCTGCAAGGAAAGCCTCCGGCGGCTCCGGGTGCGCCGCCGCAAACCCTTGAAATGCGATGATCGGACGAATTCCCATCACGGACATCTCCCCCGTCGTTGACTGCGGGCAGTGGCCCGCCAAGGCGGTCGCCGGCGAGACCTTCCAGGTCTCCGCGACCGTCTTCAGAGAAGGCCACGACGCCGTGGCCGCGGGCGTGGTGCTGACCTCGCCCGACGGGCAGCGTGGTCGCCTGAGACCGATGCGCGAGCTCGCGCCCGGCACCGACCGGTGGGGCGTGGACGTCTCCCTGCCGGCCGAGGGCGACTGGCTGTTCCGCGTGGAGGCATGGAGTGATCCGATCCACACGTGGCTGCACGACGCCGAGATCAAGATCCCGCGCGGCATGGACGTCGATCTGATGTGCGAAGAGGGCGCCCGGCTCTTCGAGCGTGCCGCCAAGGCCGTCCGCCCGGCGGACTGCCCCAACGGCACCAACGGTAAAAACCACGCAAATGGTAAGAACGGGCAGCGGAGCCAGGGCGGCAACGGAGACAACGCCTGCGGCCACCGGGCGGCGCTGCTGTCGATCTCCGCCACGCTGCGCGACGAGAGCCTGGACCCGAGAGCCCGGCTGTCGATCGCGCAGTTGCCGGAGACCGCCGCGCTGCTGGAGGCGCACCCGTTCCGTGAGCTGGTGACCAGGTCGAAGTCCCACAAGATCAGGGTGGACCGGCGCAGGGCGCTCTACGGCTCGTGGTACGAATTCTTCCCCCGCTCGGAGGGGGCGGTCGTCAACGAGGCCGGCGTCTCCAAGTCGGGCACCTTCCAGACGGCGGCGAAACGGCTCCCCGCCATCGCCAAGATGGGCTTCGACGTCGTCTACCTGCCGCCCATCCACCCCATCGGCACGACGTTCCGCAAGGGGCGCAACAACACGCTGAGCCCGGAGCCGGACGACCCCGGCTCGCCGTGGGCCATCGGGTCGGAGGACGGCGGCCACGACGCCGTGCACCCCGATCTTGGCACGCTCGCCGACTTCGACGAGTTCGTGGCGCGCACGCGTGAGCTGGGCATGGAGGTGGCGCTGGACCTCGCGCTGCAGTGCTCACCCGACCACCCGTGGGTCAAGGAGCACCCCGAGTGGTTCACGATCAGGGCCGACGGCTCCATCGCGTACGCCGAGAACCCGCCGAAGAAATACCAGGACATCTACCCGCTCAACTTCGACAAGGATCCCGAGGGGATCTACGCCGAGATCAGGCGGGTGGTGCGGCACTGGATGGACCACGGGGTGCGGATCTTCCGGGTGGACAACCCGCACACCAAGCCGGTGTCCTTCTGGGAGCGGCTGCTGGCCGACATCCACACGACCGACCCCGACGTGATCTTCCTGTCGGAGGCGTTCACCCGGCCGGCGATGCTGCGCACCCTGGCCAAGACCGGCTTCCACCAGTCGTACACGTACTACACCTGGAAGAACTCCAAGGGGGACGTGGAGACGTACCTCTCGGAGCTCGCTCACGAGACCTCCGCCTACCTGCGGCCGAACCTGTTCGTGAACACGCCGGACATCCTGCACGAGTACCTGCAGCACGGCGGCATCCCGGCCTTCAAGATCAGGGCGGTGCTGGCCGCGCTCGCGTCGCCGACGTGGGGCGTCTATTCCGGATATGAACTCGGAGAAAACGTACCAGTACGCCCAGGCAGCGAGGAATATCTCGATAGCGAGAAATATCAGTACAGGCCCCGCGATTGGATTTCCGCCGAACGCGAAGGGCGAAGCCTCGCCCCCTTCATCACTCACCTGAATTTGTTCCGAAGAGCGCATCCGGCGCTGCAGGAATTGCGTAATCTACGATTCCACAGGGTCGACCAACCGGACATCGTCTGCTTCTCCAAGCGGCTCCCAGGCGCCTATGACCCGGCCACACGAAGGCACGGGCTCGGCGACGTCGTTCTGGCGGTCATCAACCTGGATCCGCATCACACCCACGAGGCGACTGTTGATCTCGACCTGCCCGCGCTCGGTCTCGACTGGAACGCCGAGTTCGTCGTGGACGACGAGCTCTCAGGAGAGTCGTACCGGTGGAGGCAGAACAACTACGTCCGTCTCGACCCCCACATCCAGCCAGCCCACATTCTCACCGTACGAGCCGCGCCACGGTAGAACTGAATTCAGCGGGGAGTCTTCAACGTGTGTGTAAGCGCCTCCCTCATGAGCCCCCGGCGAGGGCGCTCATGAGCTCCACACCCATTCCCAACACCTTCGACGAGGAAAAGCCTCGCGATCCGTACTGGTACAAGCATGCCGTCTTCTACGAGGTCCTGATCAGGGGCTTCGCCGATTCCAACGGCGACGGCACCGGGGACATCCGTGGCCTTATCAGCAAACTCGACTACCTGCAGTGGCTCGGCGTCGACTGCCTCTGGCTGCTGCCGTTGTACGAGTCCCCGCTGCGGGACGGCGGCTACGACATCGCCGACTACATGAAGATCCTGCCGGAGTTCGGGGATCTGGGCGATTTCGTGCGGCTCGTCGACGAGGCACACAAACGCGGCATGCGCGTCATCGCCGACCTGGTCATGAACCACACCAGCGACGCGCACCCGTGGTTCCAGGCCTCCCGGCACGACCCGGAGGGCCCCTTCGGCGACTTCTACGTCTGGTCCGACACCGACGAGAAGTACCAGGACGCCCGGATCATCTTCATCGACACCGAGACGTCCAACTGGACCTACGACCCGGTGCGCGGCCAGTACTACTGGCATCGCTTCTTCCACCACCAGCCGGACCTCAACTACGAGAACCCGGACGTGCAGGACGCGATGCTGGAGGTGCTGCGGTTCTGGCTCGACCTCGGCATCGACGGATTCCGGCTGGACGCGGTCCCCTACCTCTTCGAGGAGGAGGGCACCAACTGCGAGAACCTGCCCAAGACCCACGAATACCTCAAGCGCATCCGCGCCGAGATCGACCGGCTCTTCCCGGACCGGGTGCTGCTCGCCGAGGCCAACCAGTGGCCGTCGGACGTGGTGGAGTACTTCGGCGACCCGGTGGGCGGCGGGGACGAGTGCCACATGGCCTTCCACTTCCCGCTGATGCCCCGCATCTTCATGGCCGTACGCCGGGAGTCTCGTTACCCCATTTCCGAAATCTTGACCCAGACGCCGAAGATTCCGGAGAACTGCCAGTGGGGGATCTTCCTCCGTAACCACGACGAGCTGACGCTCGAGATGGTCACGGACGAGGAACGCGACTACATGTACACCGAGTACGCCAAGGACCCCCGTATGCGCGCCAACGTCGGCATCCGCCGCCGCCTGGCGCCCCTGCTGGAGAACGACCGCAACCAGATCGAGCTGTTCACCGCGCTGCTCCTGTCGCTGCCCGGCTCCCCGGTGCTCTACTACGGCGACGAGATCGGCATGGGCGACAACATCTGGCTCGGCGACCGCGACGGCGTGCGCACGCCCATGCAGTGGGACCCCGACCGCAACGCCGGGTTCTCCGACTGCGACCCCGGGCGGCTCTACCTGCCGGTGATCATGGACCCGATCTACGGCTACCAGGCCATCAACGTCGAGGCCCAGCAGAAGAACGCCGGCTCGCTCCTGCACTGGACCCGGCGCATGATCGAGATCCGCAAGCGGCATCCGGTCTTCGGCCTCGGCGAGTACGCCGAGCTCAACTCCTCCAACCCGAGCGTGCTCGCCTTCGTCAGGGAGCTGGGCGACGACCGGATGCTCTGCGTGAACAACCTGTCACGCTTCCCCCAACCGGTCGAGCTCGACCTGCGCAGGTTCGTCGGCGTCTCCCCCGTGGAAACCATGGGAGGCGTACCATTCCCGGCAATTGGCGAACTTCCGTATCTTTTGACGCTTCCTGGGCATGGGTTCTATTGGTTCACACTCCCGCCGGTCATTCCCCAGGAGGAGTAAGACGTGCTTGCTGAGCTCCTTGCCGCATGGATCGGCCGACAGCGTTGGTTCGGCGGCAAGGGGCGCCCGATCGACGAGCTGTCGATCGACTCGGACGTCGAGCTGACGGCCGGGCTGAGACACCTGATCGTGGCGGTCTGGCAAGAGGGCTCACGCGACCGGTACCAGCTCCTGCTGGGCGAGCGCAGTCATCAGCTCCCCGACCGCCTGACCCACGCCCTGATCGCCACGGTCGACGACACCTACCTGTACGACGCCGCCCACGACCCCGAGCGCACCGCCTGGCTCCTCGACGGCATGGCCCACGACGAGACCCGCAGCGGCCTGCGCATGCGCCACGTCCGCGGCGCCGAGATCGACACCACGCAGCGCAGCCTGGTGCTGGGGGCCGAGCAGTCCAACACCTCGCTCGTGTACGGCGACGCCTACATCTGCAAGCTCTTCCGCCGCCTCATCCCCGGGGTCAACCCGGAACTGGAGATCATCACCGCCCTGGCGGCCAGGAACGCCCCGCACATCGCCCAGCCGTACGGATGGATCGAGACCGACCTCGACGGGATCGAGACCACGCTGGCGATCATGCAGGAGTTCCTCACCACCGCCAACGACGGCTGGGACCTGGCCCTGACCAGCGTGCGCGACCTGTACGCCAGCCCGCCCGAGATCAAGGCCGCCGAGGCGGGCGGCGACTTCGCGGGCGAGTCGGAGCGGCTCGGCATCGCCACCGCCCAGGTGCACCGGGAGCTGGCCGCCGCCTTCCCCACCGAGGTCATCGAGACGCACGAGGTCAAACGCATGGCGGAGACCTTCAGGCGGCGACTGGGGCGGGCCGTGGCCGAGGTGCCGGAGCTGCGCCCGCACGTGAGCGCGGTTGAGCAGGTCTACCACGAGATGGAAGTTCTCACCACCGTGGTGCCTGTGCAGCGGGTTCACGGCGACTACCACCTGGGGCAGGTCATGCGCACCCCGACCGACTGGGTGGTGCTGGACTTCGAGGGCGAGCCGGGGCAGCCGCTGGCCGAGCGCAGGGCGCTGTCGTCGCCGCTGCGCGACGTGGCGGGGATGCTGCGCTCGTTCGACTACGCGGCCCGGCACCTGCTCGCCGGCCGCCCGGAGGCCGACGAGCTGGAGCCCAGGGCCCAGGAGTGGGCGGACCGCAACCGGGCCGCCTTCCTCGACGGGTACATGGAGGGCGGCGGTGTGATCAACCGGGCGGACGCGGCGCTGCTGCGGGCGTTCGAGCTGTCGAAGGCGGTGTACGAGGTGGTGTACGAGGCCAGGAACCGGCCCACGTGGGTCTCCATCCCGCTGGCCGCCTTCCGCCCGCGAGCTCAGTTGTAGAGCTCTTCGACCAGTCCCGACAGGCCCTCGTGCGCGAGCCCCCTGGCCGTGCGCTGGTCGACGACGGTCTTCAGCGGCAGCAGCAGGTCCGGCTTGACGCCCTGCTCGCGGAAGGCCCGGACGAGGTTCTCCAGGCCCGCCCGGTTGATCTCCAGGTTGGACACCTCCGTGCTGTGGTCGCCCGCCTCGATCTTCTCGGCCCAGGCCGGCCCCAGCGCGGCCATGGCGTTGAGCCACGGAATCAGCAAGGTCTCAGTGAACTCCTTCAACGGGTACTTCGCCGACGTGACCAGGGCCGCGGCCTCCAGCAAACCGGCCATCTGGCCGTACATGCCGGTCAGCATGGCCAGGTCGAGCAGCGGCGCCATGCCCGGGTCCTCCCCCACGTACCGGGCCTCGGCCATGACGGCGAACGCCTGCTCGTGGCGGTCGAAGGCGGCCCTGGAACCGCTGTAGAGGATCAGGGCGCCGGGCTGGGCGATCAAGGGGGGCACGGCCATGATGCCGCCGTCCACGTAGTCGGCCCCGCGCTCGGCCGCCCAGGAGGCGGCCTCGCGGGCCTCGGCGGGGCGGCCGGTGGTGAGGTTGGCGACCGTCTTCCCGGCCAGCTGGGTGTCCTGGAGGACCTCGTAGACGGACGGGTAGTCGAGCAGGCAGGCGATCACGAGCGGGCTGGCCCCGACCGCCTCCGCCGGGGTCGCGGCACGCGTCGCCCCCTTGGCGACCAGCGGGTCGGCCTTGGACGGAGTGCGGTTCCAAACGGTGACGTCGTGGCCGGCGGACAGGAGGGCGTCGGCGAGTGCGGTGCCCATGAGGCCGAGGCCGAGAACGGTGATGTTTTCTGACATGTGAAAAGTGTCGGAGGGCGCGGTTATGGTCTGATTCGGAGATCCTTATGGGGGGCAGATGCGGTTCGGGGTGCTGGGGCCGCTCGCGGTGTGGACGGCGGGCGGGGAGCCGGTCCGGGTGCTGGAGGTCAAGGTCCGGGCGCTCCTCGCCGATCTGCTGATCCACGCCGGCCGGCCCGTCTCCGCCGACCGGCTGGTGGAAGACCTCTGGGCTGATCGCCCGCCTGCCGACGCGCTGGCGGCGCTGCGGGTGAAGGTGTCGCAGTTGCGCCGCGTGCTCGGGGATCGGGAGCTGGTGGCCTACCAGGCGCCGGGTTACGTGCTGCGCGTGGAGCCCGAGTCGGTGGACGGGGGCCGGTTCGAGGCGCTGCTCGGGCGCGCGCGGCGGACCGGCGACCCCTCAGTACGCGCCTCGCTGCTGCAGGAGGCGCTGGAGCTGTGGCGCGGGGGCGCCTACGTCGAGTTCGCGGACGAGCCGTTCGCGCAGGCCGCCGTGGCGCGGCTGGACGAGCAGCGGATGGTGGCGGTGGAGTCGCTGGCCGAGGCGCGGGTGGAGCTCGGCGAGCACGCGCTCGTCGCCGCCGACCTCGCCGATCTGGTCGCCCGGCATCCGCTGCGGGAGCGGCTGCGGGCCGTCCACGTGCGGGCCCTCTACCTGGCGGGGCGGCAGGGCGAGGCGCTGGCGGCGTACGAGGATCTGCGGCGGCGGCTGGCCGACGAGCTGGGGCTCGACCCGGGGCCGGAGCTGGCGGCGCTGCACCAGGCGATCCTGCGCCAGGATCCTGCCCTCGACGCTCCCGCGCGGCCCCGTACGAACCTGCCCGCGCCGCTGACGCCCCTGGTGGGCCGGGAGTCGGCGCTGGCCGAGGTCCGCGCCCTGCTCCGGGCCCACCGTCTGGTCACCCTCACAGGGCCAGGGGGCGTCGGCAAGACCCGCCTGGCCCTGGCGGCCGCGGCGACGCCCGACGCACCCGCCGCCGGGAGCGGAGCACTCAACACGGGCACGGGAGCCCCCGGGGCGGGCAACGGCGGCGCGGGCCGGTTCGGCGGCGGTGTGTGGCTGGTCGAGATGGCGGCGCTGCGGCCGGGGGCGGGGATCGTCGAGGTGGCGGAGGCGGTCGCCGGTGTGCTCGGGTTGCGGGACGACCTGGCGGACTCCATGGTCGACCGGCTGACGGCCGCCCTGGACGGCGAGGAGACGCTGCTCGTGCTCGACAACTGCGAGCACGTGGTCGAGCAGGTCGCCGCCGTGGCCGCCCGGCTGCTGCGGGCCGCACCCCGGCTGCGGGTCCTTGCCACCAGCCAGGAGTCGCTGCGCATCGAGGGCGAGGCGCTGTGGAGCGTGCCGCCGCTGGCATCGGAGGCGGCGGTGGAGTTGTTCGCGGCACGGGCGGGCATCGAGCCGGACGCCACCGTGGCGGAGATCTGCGCCAGGCTCGACGGCCTGCCGCTGGCGCTGGAGCTGGCCGCCACCCGGGTGCGGGCGTTGGGGGTCCGTGAGCTGGCCGATCGGCTCGATGATCGCTTCAGGGTGCTGGGGGCGGGCCTGCGCGACGCGCCTGCGCGGCAGCGGACGCTCCGGGCGATGATCGACTGGAGCTGGGAGCTGCTGGGCGAGGCCGAGCGGGTGGTGTTGCGGCGGCTGGCGGTGCACGCCGACGGCTGCACGTTGCAGGCGGCCGAGGAGGTGTGCGCCGAACCGGGCGTGGACGTGCTCGACACGCTCGCCCGGCTGGTGGACCGCTCCCTGGTGGTGCGCACCGCTGGGGCCGCCGTGCCCCGAGCGGATGGATCTGGGGCCGATGGGTTCCGGAGCTCCGCCGCGCCCCGCTACCGGCTGCTGGAGTCGGTCGCGGCCTACTGTCAGGAGCGGTTGCGGGAGGCGGGCGAGCACGACCTGATCGGATCGCGGCACCTGCGCTACTACACCGCGCTGGCCGAGCGGGCGGAGCCGTACCTGAGGAGGCGCGAGCAGCGGCGCACGCTCGCGCAGCTCGACACCGAGGGCGCCAACCTGAGGACGGCGCTGGAGACGGCGGTACGGCTCGGCGCTGCCGAGGAGGCGGTGCGGCTGGTGAACGCCATGGCCTGGTACTGGGTGCTGCGCGGCAGACTCGGAGAGGGTCGGCGGGCGCTGGAGGCCGCCCTGTCCATCGCCACGGAGCCCGTCCGCGGCGCAGCCGAGGCCGAGACGTGGCTGAGCGGGCTGCGAATGCTGGCCGGGCAGCTCAGTGTGCCGGACCCCGCGGTGTTCGAGGCCATCGAAGACCCTCTCGCCAGGGCCAGGGCGCGGTGGTTCATCGGATTCGCGATGTTCGGCTACGACGACCTGTCGGCGAGTGCAGACCTCGCGCGGAGCGCGCTGGAGGGTTTCGAGGCGCTCGGCGACACCTGGGGCACGGCCGCGGCGCTGAACGTGCTGGCCAAATACGCCGCCATGCGAGGTGACCTCGAGACGCTGCGACGCTACGGCGAGCAGGGGATGGCGCTGTTCAGCGAGGTCGGCGACCGGTGGGGCGAGATGCGGGCCGCGGAGAACCTCGGCACGCTCGCCGAGATCACCGGCGACTACGAACGGGCCGCCGCGCTCCGCACGGAGGTGCTGCGCATGGCGGAGCAGCTCGGGCTGTGGAGCTCGGTGTGCGACGCGCTGTCGCGGCTGGGCAGGATCGCCATGCTGAACGGGGACCACGCGGCGGCCGACGACTACCACGAGCGGGCCAGGCGGCTGGCCGTGGCGCAGTCGAACCGGCCCGCCGAGGAGTTCGCCGAGCTCGGCCTCGCGCTCACGGCCCGGCGGCAGGGGCGGCTGGAGGAGGCCGAGCGGCTGCTGCGCAAGTGGCTGGACTGGGTCATGGACGTGGCGGGCGAGCCGGGGGCGGCGCTGATCCTGGCCGAGCTGGGGTTCGCGGCCGAGCAGCGGGGCGACGCGGCGGCCGCGCTCGAGCTGCACCTGCGGGGCCTGGCGGCCGCCCGCAAGATCGGCGACCCGCGGGCCGTCGCGCTGGCGCTGGAGGGGCTGGCGGGCGCGCGGGCGCTCGCCGACCGGCCCGAGGACGCGGCGCTGTTGCTGGGACAGGCGTCGGCCCTCAGGGCGTCCGTGGGCGCCCCGCTGCCGCCTGCCGAGCGGGGGGACGTGAACCGGATCACCACCGGAGTGGAAGCCGCCCTCGGCCGGGACGGGGTCGCGACCGCGATGGCGCGGGGCACAACGCTGCCGCTGGACGATCTCCTGGCCGCGTACGCGTAAGACCAGCCCGTCGTACGAGCAGGGCGCCGCCGGCCGCGTGTGGCTAGTACGCCGGGTACGCCCCGGGGAAGCCGCTGGAGGCCGCCGACCGGTGCTCTTCCTGCACGTCGCTGATCCGCCGGACCACGAAGATCGCGAGCACGGCGGCGATCAGCATCACCCCGATGCACACCACGTCGAACCGGGCAGCCGCGGCGATCTGGTCGAGCTCATCGGCGTTGAACAGCAGGCGCGAGCCCACACTGGACATCAGGCTTCCCACCACCCAGGCCGCCCACCAGGCGTGGAACAGGCCTTTGGGGGGTGAGGGAGTGCGGGCGGAGGCGTCCCAGATGTCGTCCACGATCTGCTTCGGGAACCAGAACGAGATGATCGGCACGACCCAGCCGAAGATCAGCCACGGCGCGGCCCGCCGGTGCCCGTCCGGCGCGAGGATCTCGGCGTTGGCCCTGACCCGGAACAGCCAGACCAGGAACGCCACCGCCGTGACGAGGTAGACGACGCTCTCCACGATGCCGGACCACCCGTAGACGAGGTCGCCCGTGCCGATCTCCGTGTCCGGCACGGAGTCGGGGTCGGCGATCACGCGGTCGATCAGGGCCGCGTACCAGATGTCGATCCCCGCGGCGGCGAGGCCGACGATCGAGTCGCACACCAGCGTCACCACCGCGAAGATCGCGAGGCCGCGGACCGGGCGTAAGGGCGGGGGCGGAGGCGGGTATCCGGCTGAGGGCGGTGGCGGGTACATGGCTCGGGCCTTCCTCGAGGGGTGACGAGCGGCGCACCAGTATGTCGAGCCAAGAGCCGGGAAAGGATCAGTTATCCGTCTCGGCATCCCCTTGTGATCAAGCCGGGATTTTGCACTTTCTGTGATTGTCGCAATGAAAGCGGGCAGTGCCTGGGATGGACGGTCATCATAGGGCAGTGTTGGGAGCATGCCGATGAGGACAGAGCTCGACCGCCTGGCGGGCGGGGCACACCACGATCCGCACTCCGTGCTGGGAGCGCACCCCGCCGCGGGCGGCGTCGTCTTCCGCGCGCTCCGCCCGCTCGCCGAGCGGGTGACGGTGGTGCTGGACGACGGTACGGCCCACGATATGAAACACCAGGCCCACGGGGTGTTCGAGATCACGGTCCCGGGCCTGGACAAAGTGCCCGCCTACACGTTCAGCGTCAAGTACGCCGGCGCGGAGCCGCACACCGTCCGCGACCCCTACCGGCACTGGCCCACGCTGGGGGAGGTGGACCTGCACCTCATCGGCGAGGGGCGGCACGAGCGGCTGTGGGAGGCGCTCGGCGCCCGCGTGATGGAGCACGAGGACGTCCAGGGCACCGCGTTCGCCGTCTGGGCGCCGAACGCGCGCGGCATCAGGATCGTCGGCGACTTCAACCACTGGGACGGCACCGCCTACCCGATGCGGTCGCTGGGCCGTTCGGGGGTGTGGGAGCTGTTCGTTCCCGGGCTGGGGGTCGGC
The DNA here is from genome assembly GCF_008065375.1 of Nonomuraea sp. SYSU D8015. Classification (GTDB taxonomy): domain Bacteria; phylum Actinomycetota; class Actinomycetes; order Streptosporangiales; family Streptosporangiaceae; genus Nonomuraea. The sequence continues at coordinate 111,366 of NZ_VJYI01000006.1, read as the reverse complement.
GAGCGGTACAAATACCAGATCCTCGGCGCCGACGGCGTCTGGCGGGACAAGGCCGACCCGATGGCCAGGCGCACCGAGGTGCCGCCGATGACGGCCTCGGTGATCGACAAGTCCGCCTACAGCTGGCAGGACGACGACTGGATGACGGACCGGCGGGACAAGCACCCGCAGGCCGAGCCGATGAGCGTCTACGAGGTGCACCTGGGGTCGTGGCGGCCGGGGCTGACGTACGTGGAGCTGGCCGACCAGCTCTCCGAGTACGTCGCCGACATGGGGTTCACGCACGTGGAGCTGCTGCCGGTGGCCGAGCACCCGTTCGGCGGGTCGTGGGGTTACCAGGTGACGTCGTACTACGCGCCGACGGCCAGGTTCGGCACCCCCGACGAGTTCCGCCACTTCGTCGACCGGATGCACCAGCGCGGCATCGGCGTGCTGCTGGACTGGGTGCCCGCGCACTTCCCGATGGACGACTGGGCGCTGGCCCGCTTCGACGGCACACCGCTGTACGAGCACGCCGACCCGGCCAGGGGCGAGCACCCGGACTGGGGCACGTACGTCTTCGACTTCGGCCGCAGGGAGGTGCGCAACTTCCTGGTCGCGAACGCGCTCTACTGGCTGAAGGAGTTCCACATCGACGGGCTGCGCGTGGACGCGGTGGCGTCGATGCTCTACCTGGACTACTCGCGGCGCGAGGGCGAGTGGACGCCGAACGTCTACGGCGGCCGGGAGAACCTCGACGCGGTCGAGTTTCTCAAGGAGATGAACGCGGTGTGCTACCGCGAGGCGCCCGGCATCTCCACCGTGGCGGAGGAGTCGACGGCCTGGCCGGGGGTGTCGCGGCCGGTGCACCTGGGCGGGCTCGGGTTCGGGTTCAAGTGGAACATGGGCTGGATGCACGACACGCTCGAGTATCTCCGCCATGAGCCGGTCTTCCGGCAGTACCACCATCACCAGATGACGTTCTCGCTGCTGTACGCGTACTCGGAGAACTACGTGCTGCCGCTGTCGCACGACGAGGTCGTGCACGGCAAGGGGTCGCTGCTCGGCAAGATGCCGGGTGACGAGTGGCAGCGGTTCGCGCAGCTGCGGGCGCTGCTGGCGTTCATGTGGGCGCATCCGGGCAAGCAGCTGCTGTTCATGGGCGGCGAGTTCGGCCAGGGCTCCGAGTGGTCCGAGGAGCGCGGGCTGGACTGGTGGGTGCTGGAGTTCGACGGGCACCAGGGCGTGCAGCGGCTGGTCCGCGACCTGAACAGGACCTACAGGGAGACGCCCGCGCTGTGGGAGCTGGACGCCACGCCTGACGGGTTCCGGTGGATCGACGCCGACGACGCCTCGGGCAACACCTTCTCGTTCGTGCGCTACGCCAAGGACGGGGCCGCGGTGGCGTGCGTGGTCAACTTCAGCGGCGCGCCGCACGAGAACTACCGGCTCGGGCTGCCGTACGCCGGGCAGTGGACCGAGGTGGTCAACACCGACGCCTACGACTACTGGGGCAGCGGCGTCGGCAACATGGGGACGGTCGAGGCGGCCGTCGAGGCGTGCCACGGGCTGCCGTACTCGACCACGCTCCGGGTGCCGCCGCTGGGCGCGGTGTGGCTCACGCACGAGGGGACTCAGTAGTCGGTTACTGACCTCGGCCGTGGATGACATGGTGAAACTCTGTGGAGACCAGGTGACGCCGGTGCAGGTGTGAAGGCCGCGATCGGGGTCGTGCCGCTGCGTGTGGCGTGCCGGCGGTGCGGGGCTGGCCCTCGCCGCCGTGGTCGCGGCCCTGAACGATTCGGGTGCGTCGGCTGAAAGTTCGGTGAGAAAGCGGACCCGGGGCCTGTCTCTGCCAGGAAAATCACCATAAACTCCGAGATCATCCCCCTCGGAGGAAGACGCGTGCGACTTCGCCACCTGATCGTGTGCTCGATCGCGTTGGCCCTGATCCCGTTATCGGGCCCGGCCTACGCAGACGACCCGACACCGACCCCCACCCCCAGCGTTTCGCAGAAGGTCGAGGAGGGCTTAGGCGCCGACGGCGGCACTGAGCGGGCGATCGTCGAGCTGACCGATCCGGCGCAGAACGAGCCGGTGGCGAGCCAGGCGGCGGCCGAGAGCCTGGACGTGCTGCTGCGGCCGCAGAACCAGTCGTTCATGGTCGTCGAGGGCACCGTGGAAGAGCTGGCCAAGCTGGCCGAGGATCCGCGGGTCACCTCGATCCACCGGGACCGCACGTATACGCCGGCGGACGTGACGCCCAACCTCAAGCTGATCGGCGCCGACCAGGCGCACGGCAAGGGCTTCACCGGGACCGGGCAGGCGGTCGCCGTGCTGGACACGGGCATCGACCGCGACCACCCGTGGTTCGCCGGCCGGATCGTGGCCGAGGCGTGCTTCTCCGCCGTGGAGAGCGGCGTGGAGTCGCTGTGCCCGAACGGGCAGGCCGAGCAGATCGGCGAAGGCGCGGCCGACGCCATGACGGCGAAGTGCCTGGCCGGCAGCGTGAACATGTGCGACCACGGCTCTCACGTCGCGGGCATCGCGGCAGGCACGGGCGGTGTGGCGCCGGGGGCGGGCATCGTGGCGGTGCAGGTGTTCAGCCGGGTCAACGACGAGGGCATCTGCGGCGAGGCGTCGTGCCTGCTGGCGTTCGAGTCGTCGCTGCGGCTGGCCATGGACTACGTGGCCGGGCTCACCCAGCCGGTCGCCGCGGTGAACCTGAGCCTGGGCGGGGCGGTGTCGGAGACGCAGTGCGACGGCAGCGAGGAGGGCGTGATCTTCAAGCCGAAGATCGACGCGCTGCTGGCCAAGGGCATCGCCACCGTGGTCGCCGCGGGGAACGAGTTCTCCGAAGGGGCCTCGTACCCGGCCTGCATCACCTCGGCGGTGGCCGTCGGGGCGAACGACGGGAGCGACGCGATCGCGGACTTCTCCAACCGGGGTGGGCTGCTCGACCTCTTCGCGCCCGGCGTGGGCATCGAGTCGTCGGTGCCGGACAACCAGACGACCGTCCACAGCGGCACGTCGATGTCGACGCCGCACGTAGCCGGCGCGCTGGCGCTGATGAAGCAGGCCAACCCGCAGACGCCGATGACCGACCTCATCGAGACGCTGAAGAAGACGGGCCGGCCGTACGTGTACCAGGCCAACGGCGCGGAGGTCACCACGCCGCGCCTGGACCTGGCGGCGGCCCTGGCCGGGACACCGCAGCAGCCGCCCATCTCTCAGTCGCCGATCGCCCCCACCCCGGAGCCCTCGGAGAGCGGCCCGAGCCCCGAGCCCGACCAGCCGTCGGACGAGCCCACGGACGAGCCGTCCGATGATCCTGCGGACGACCCGGAGCCGGAGCCGTCGTCGTCCGCCTCGCCGGTCCCGCTGCCCACCGTCACGGTCACGGTGACCGTCACGCCGACGCCTGCCACCACGGCCGCGGTCTGCACGCGTGGCACGGCGGCCAAGAAGATGACGGCCAAGCAGTGGGCCGTGGAGATCCACCGCAGCAGCGGCACGATCCCCGACGCCACGCTCGCCTGCTATCTCAAGCTGATCGGCAAGTCGAGCAAGGTGTTCCCCGAGCTGACGAAGGCCTCGTCGCTCGGCAAGGCGTACCGGGTGCTGAAGGGCGCGAAGACCGGCAAGGGCAAGCTGGACAGCGCGTTGCTCACGGGCTGGCTGAACTGGGCGCACGGCACGAACGGCACCACGACGCTGGGCGCGGCCGAGAAGGTGCGGATGAGCTCCAAGCCGTCCACGGCGGCGCTGAAGAAGGCGGCGAAGAGCGTCCTCAAAACCGTCAAGTAACCAAATGTCGGGGTAAAGGCCGGTCGTATCTGACCGGCCTTTCTGTTTGGCCTCAAACAGGCAAAAACGCATCCATGGTTCTCCTCGGTCACATCCGTCACTGACATCACAGTTGTCGCAGGTGGGGATGTAGGCGGCTGTACGCAAGCCGGGAGCAGGAAGAGCTTCGCGGCTCCAGCCTCATCAGCACGTCACAGCCGACCCTCGGAGGAATCAGTGAGGCTACGGTCCCTGCCGGCCTGCGCCGCCGCGCTGGCCGCCATATCCGTCCTGGTCTGCGCGGCCCCGGCGCTCCACGCCGACACCATCGACCAGCCGGACACCTCGACCGCGCCCGGAGTCTCGGTCACGCCGGGCACCGCGCCGCTCGACGCCGAGACCAAGACGCCCGCCGACACCGCCACCGGCGCCGCCGACCACACCGGCCCGATCATCAGCCCCACGCTCGCCCAGGAGGTCCAAGCCAAGACGAGGGTGCGCTCCATCATCCAGCTCAAGCCCGGCCAGAGCGTCGAGGCCGTCGCCAACGACCTCCGGCAGGCGTCCACGAGCAGCCGGATCCTGGAGGCCGCCGCGTCGCCCAACTTCTTCGTCGCCGAGGTGGACCAGCCCATGCTGGCCAAACTGAAGGAGGACGGCCGCGTCCAGTCGGTCTACAAGGACGAGCTGCGCGCGCCGGCCCTCGACGCCAGCACAAGGCTGATCCGCTCGAACCGGGCGAACCAAGCGGGCTGGACCGGCAAGGGCACGACGGTCGCCATCGTGGACACGGGCATCGACCGCGACCACCCGTTCTTCGCCCGCCGGCTGGTCGACGAGGCATGTTTCTCCTCCTCCGACGCCGGCGACGGCACGGTCTCGCTCTGCCCGAACAACCAGCCCAGCCAGACCGGCCGGGGGGCGGCGGACGCCGAGACCGCTCAGTGCGTCGTCGGGGCGGACAACATCTGCGCCCACGGCTCGCACGTGGCCGGCATCGCGGCGGGCAGGATGACCCGCGGGGCGCCGGCCAACGGGGTCGCCCCTGCGGCCGGCATCCTCGCGATCCAGGTCTTCAGCCGCGTGGACAGTCCTCTGACGTGCCGGATCGGGGGCACGACGGCGCCGTGCCTCCTCAGCTACACCTCCAACCAGAAGCTGGCGCTGGAGTACGTGGCACGGCTGGCCAGGACCCACAACATCGCGGCGGTCAACATGAGCCTGGGCGGCGGCGGCCCCCACACCACGGCCTGCGACGCCGACCCGAGCGACGCCGCGGTCAAGCCCGAGTTCGACACGCTGGTGTCGCTGGGGGTGGCGCCCGTGGTGTCGGCCGGCAACAACGGTTTCGCGAACGGCGTCTCCGCCCCCGCCTGCGTCTCCACCGCCGTCACGGTAGGCGCCACGGACAACTCCGACGCGCTGGCCGCATTCACCAACCGGGGGCCGCTCCTGGACCTCCTCGCGCCGGGGGTACGCATCACCTCGGCGGTGCCGCGCGGGATGTACTACGACATGAGCGGCACGTCGATGGCCGCGCCGCACGTGGCGGGGATGTTCGCGCTGATGAAGCAGGCGTACCCGGACTTCACGGTCGCGCAGAGCCTGCAGCAGCTGCAGGTGACGGGCGCGCCGATCCAGTACCGCGCGGACGGCATCCCCGTGATCACGGCGCGGCTCGACGCGGAACGCGCCACCGCCTCCGCCTCCGCCGCGCGTGCCGCCGCCTGAGCCGCAGACCGGGGCCGGGAGGTCGTGTATCGGGCCGGATTTCGTGAATCCGGCCCGATCCCCCTTCTGACACCAGCTGTCACATTACTAGACTCCGGGTGACAAAGTCCCCCTGAACCCCCGGAGGAAACAGTTGAGACTCCCGTCTCTGCTGGCCGGCGCCATCGCGTTAGCCGCCGTTTCGGCCGCGCTGGTCGCCACACCCGCGCTCGCCGACCCCGACTCCAAGATCGACCCCTCGATCACCGCGACCGGCGAGCACCGCGCCATCGTCCGCGTGCAGGAACCCTCCCAGGTCGACTCCGTACAGACCAACGCGGAACAGGTCAAGCCGGGCAGGAGAAACGTCACCGCGGAGCCGCCCTCCGAGGTCGCCGGCAAGCTGGACTTCTTCGTCTACCGCGGCACCCGGGCCGAACTGGAGAAGATCGCCGAGCAGTCCGGCGTCGTCTCCATCCGCAAGGACAAGGTCAACGAGCCCACGCTGACGGAGAGCATCCCGCTGATCGGGGCCGACCGGGCGCACCGGCAGGGCTTCACGGGCCGAGGCACGGCCGTCGCCATCCTGGACACGGGCATCGACGCCGACCACCCCGCCTTCGGCGGCCGCATCGTGGCCCAGGCCTGCTTCTCGGCCGCCGACCCCGCCGACGGCTCCACGCCGCTGTGCCCGAACGGCAGCCAGTTCCAGATCGGCGACGGCGCCGCCGACGCCGAGACGAGCGCGTGCATGACGGGCGCGCCGCAGCCGCAGCACGGTCTGTGCTACCACGGCACCCACGTCGCCGGCATCGCCGCCGGTCAGGCCACGGCGGACTTCCCGGCCGACGGCGTCGCCCCGAAGGCCAGGATCATCCCGGTGCAGGTCTTCAGCCGGTTCGACAACTCGCCGTACTGCGCGGGCCGTCCCGTCTGCGTCCTGGCGTACGACTCCTCGATCCTGACCGGCATGGCGTACGCGGACCTGCTGGCCGACCAGTACAACCTCGCCTCGGTGAACCTGAGCCTGGGCGGCGGCAAGTACGACACGGCCTGCGATGCGGGCGACGGGGCCGACTTCAAGGCCGAGGTGGACAAGCTCCTGGCCAAGGGCGTGGCCACGGTGGTCGCCTCGGGGAACAACGGCTACGACGCGGCGGTGTCCTGGCCCGCGTGCGTCTCCAACGCCGTCGCCGTCGGGGCCACGGACAAGCAGGACGCGGTGGCTTCGTTCTCGAACCGGGGCGCGCTGCTGGACGTGTTCGCGCCGGGCATGGCGATCAAGGCCGCGGTGGTCGATGACACGTACGGGTCGTTGAGCGGCACGTCGATGGCCACCCCGCACGTGGCGGGCGCCTTCGCCCTCCTCCACCAGAAGCGCCCCCGCGCCGACGTGGACCGGCTGCTGGAGGCGCTGAAGCGCACGGGCAAGCCGATCGCGTACGGGAGCGCGGGCGCCGAGGTGACGACGCCCAGGATCAACGTGTACGCGGCCCTGCGGGCCGTACGCTGACAAACGCGACAGGGGGTGGGTCGCTCTTGGCGCACCCACCCCTTTTGCCTATTCGCAGCCGCGCTTGCCCGGCTTGGCCACCGCGCCGGCTGCCGGCTCGCCCTGCGCCGCGGCATAGCCGCCCACGGCCAGGCGGTTCTGGTAGATCCGCTCGGCGGTCGACAGCTTGGCGAGGAGGCGGGTCTGGCCGGTCGTGACGTTCATGGCATAGACGTACGAGCCGACGGGCGTGTCAGGTGTCTTGCCGGGGCGCTCCCGTCCCGCGGCCGCGACGATCTCTTCGGGGCCGAGCCAGTCGATCACGTCGGCCTGGTGGACGTCCGCCGGCAGCCGCGGCTTGACCGTGGTCATCTTGCCCGTCCGGGTGGAGAAGACCGCCAGCCAGACGGGGGTCATGTCGGGGCCGCAGGCAGGCGGATCCTTGGGCACCAGGTTGGCGGCTCGCCCGTCTCGTGCGGCGAACGCGCCCCAAATGAGATGCTTGCCGGCTCTGGCGGGGATCTTGGCGGTGACGCTGCGACCGTCCTCCACGGTGCGGAACACCCCGCGCTCCTGCAACCCGGGCGCCTGGAGCAGAGTGATCCGCCCGGTCTCCGGATCGGCGTCGAGCAGGGTCCAGCCCTTGGGCATGCGGCGTACTGTGCCGGCCTCCACCTGGGCGAGCGTGGCGGGGGCATCATCCGAGTCGATCGCCAACTGGCTCCCGTCCCTGATGAAGCTCAGTCTGAACGGCGAGCCCAGCGAGCCGCGCGGCACCCGGTAGGGGATCGTCCAGCTCTCTCCGGAGGTCAGATCGCGGACCACGACTCTGTCGTCCTTGGCCCGGTGGTAGGCGACACGCGTTCCGTCCGGGCTGATCGCGAAGGAGCCCGCCTCGCCCAGCAAGTTGGGATCCTTGCTCTTCTCCCAGCCCAACGCCTCGGGCACGGAGAAGATCTGCCCGTCGGCCGTCACCAGCCGCCAGGTGTCGCAGGTGCCCGAAGGGATCTCGTCGCGGTCCTTGGGGTTGACGCACAGGTAGGCGAAGGCGGCGGTGCCGGATCCCGAGTCCGGCAGGGCCGGCGGCCGGCCGGGCGCGGCCGCCCCCGCGGCCGACGCGGGCACGACGACGCCGGTCGCCGCGAGCGTGATCACGGCAGCGGCCCTCATGCGCGTGGTGAGGTTCATGATTCCCCCGCTTCAACGTGGTGGCTTCCCTGTTGGAGCCTGTGGGAGCGGGAAAAGTTCACGATCCGCCGCCACCGGTTTCCGACCCGGTCGATCACGCGGAAGGAGGCACGTAGAGCTCCTCCAACCCGATCCGGCGGACGTCCCCCGGCATGTCCGACTGGAACCCGGCCCCGCTGTAGCAGGCGAGCACCGTGCCGCTGGTGTCGTAGCCCTTGACCGACAGCAGGTCGCGCGCCCGCCGCAACCGATCCACATGCGCTGCCGTCATCACCTTGTCCCACTTGACCTCGCCGAGAGACAGGATGCGCCGCGGAGGCCATGCTCCTCGGGGGCGAGAACCGCGACGTCGATCTCGATCTGCGCCCGGTTGCCCGGATCCGCGACGGTGCCCGCGGCCACCTCTCCAGGAAACTCGCCGAAGACCTCGGGCTCGGCGAGCAGAGCCCACTCCCTGCACAGCCCCTCGAAATGCGGCCCGACCACCTGGGAAAGAAATCGGCCGCGGGCATCGCGCCAGACCGCCTCGGACCTGCCGCGCTCCAGCCGCGGCCATTCGCTCCGCATGACGGCCTCGTAGAAGAGAATCAAGGGCTCGCAGATACGGAAGAGAGATTTGCCCTTCCTGAACGCGTCGGCCTCGCGAGCGATCAGGTGAGAGTCCTCCAGCACCGCCAACGGATGCCCGATGTCCGGAGATTTCCGCCCGATGTGGTTCGCGATGCCACCCCGGGTCGCGTTTCCCGCGGCGATGGCGCCGAGCACCGCGTGATACAGGGCCATGTCGCGAATGTCGGCCTCCTCGGCGAGCAGATAACGCGCCTCGCGAAACAGCGGCACCTGCCGGTTGAGCACGGTACGCAGGACCCACGCGTCGAAATCCTTCATCGATGCCGGCGCGTCACCGGCCACGAACTCGCGACGGTATGCCGGCGTGCCGCCCACGATGGAGTGGACCAGCACCGCCAGACGCGGATCGTCGATCCCCCAGAACTCCGCCGAGGCTCGGTAGTCCAGCGGCCTGACGATCAACTCCAGGCTCGCGCGCCCACGCAACGGCGCGTTCCCCGCCAGCAGGCGGCCCATCACCCCCATCGCCGAGCCGCACAGCAGCAGACGGGCATTGCCACGCCGGGCATACCCCCTCGGATCCAGAGCGTGCTGAATCAGTGAGGGCAGAGAAGGGGACGCCTTGGTCAGGTAGGGAAACTCATCGATCACGATGATCCCCTCCTGAACGACGGCGAAGAGCCGCTCCAACGCCTCGTCCCAGTTGGCGAACGCGTATTGCGCGCCCTCAGTCCTTGCCGCCAGTTCCCGGCCAAAGCGGGCCAGTGCCTCGGCCTGCGTCGCCTCCGCCGCCGTGAAGATGAACCCCCCGACCTCCCGGACCAGACCCTCGAGGAGGAACGTCTTCCCGTGGCGGTGCCTGCCGTATACGATGCCGAGCCGCACGTCCGAGCAGGGCGAGGTGGCGAACCTGACCAGGCCCGCCCATTCCTCGTCTCGCTCGAAGATGCGAGCCGGCTTGGGCATGATTTTCACGAAACGTGTCTACACCATTTCCCTCCGTACACCTGAGCCCATTTCGGAATGTGTCGCTTAGGGTGGCTCTATGGACGCAGGCAAGGCGATCTTCGAAACCGTCGACAAGCTTCGCCAGCGGCGCACGGGCCCGCTGGTGCTGGAGCTCGATCTCACCGAGGGCGTCACGGAGGGCCCGCCGACGGATCCGCTCGCCGCGGTGCTGTCCATGCGCAAGACGCGCCTGTCCGACATCCTGTCCGGGCTGCGGCGGGCCAGGCAGGACTCCAGGGTCAAGGCGCTGGTCGTGAAGATCGGGGCCAATCCGCTGGGGCTCGCGATGGTGCAGGAGATCCGCCAGGCGGTGACCCAGTTCCGCGCCTCCGGCAAGCTCACGGTGGCCTTCGCCGAGACGTTCGGCGAGTTCGGCGGCGGCACCGTGCCCTACTACCTGGCCACCGCGTTCGAGCGCCTCTACCTCCAGCCCAGCGGCGACGTCGGGCTGACCGGGGTGGCGCTGGAGCAGCGCTTCCTCAAGGGGGCGCTGACGAAGCTGGGCGTGGGGTTCGAGGCGGGGCAGCGGCACGAGTACAAAACGGCCGTCAACACCTTCACCCAGGACCACATGACCGAGCCGCACCGCGAGTCCATGAGCAGGATCGTGGAGTCGGTCACCGAGACCATGATCGCGGGCATCGCCGACGGGCGTCGGCTCGACCCGGGCAAGGTGCGCGAGCTGATCGACCGGGGCCCGTTCACGGCCGCGGAGGCGCAGGAGGCCGGGCTGGTCGACGGACTGGCGTACCGGGACGAAGTGCACGACGAGGTCAAGCAGGCCACCGGTGGTGACGCACATCTGCTGTACGTGGCCAGGTACGCCCGCGCCGCGGCCGTGCGGAAGCTGCCGCACCCGATGGCGGACGGGATCGCGCTGGTCCACGGCACCGGCATGATCAAGACCGGGCGGAGCGGCCGGAGCCCGCTCGGCGGGGGCGGCGCGATGGGCTCCGACACGATCAGCGCCGCGCTGAGGGCGGCCCGGCGCGACGAGCACATCAAGGCCGTGGTCTTCCGCGTCGACAGCCCCGGCGGCTCGTACGTGGCCTCCGACACCGTGTGGCGCGAGGTGTCGCTGACCCGCAAGGTGAAGCCGGTGATCGTCTCCATGGGTGACCTGGCGGCGTCCGGCGGCTACTTCGTGTCGATGGCCGCCGACGTGATCGTGGCCCAGCCGGGCACACTGACGGGCTCCATCGGCGTGTACGGCGGCAAGCCCGTCCTTTCCGAATTGCTCGGAAAAATGGGGATAAATTCGGAAATGGTGGCGGAGGGCGCCAACGCCGGCATGTTCTCCACCTCCCGCGGCTTCTCCCCCGAGCAGTGGGAACGCATCAACGTCTGGCTCGACCGCATCTACGACGACTTCGTCGGCAAGGTCGCCAAGAGCCGCAACCTCACCCGGGAGCGTACGCACGAGCTGGCCCGCGGCCGCGTCTGGACCGGCGCCGACGCGCACAAGCACGGCCTGGTGGACGAGTTGGGCGGCCTGGAGGACGCGCTGACCCTCGCCAGGAAGCGCGCAGGGCTGGCCGACGACGCCCCGGTCCGCATGTATCCGCGCCTCAACGTGCTGGAGCGGCTGCGCGGACCCGAGTCCAGCGAGGACAAGTCGGCCGCGCTGGCGCGGGTCCGCCTGGACGCCTGGGGCCCGCTGGCTCGCCTCTCAGCCGAACTGGGGCTGCCCGCCGCCGGCCCGCTGATCCTGCCGGAGTGGTACACGATCCGCTGACCCAGCACTTGCAAGCCCTGCTCATCCCGAAACGACCATCGGGAAGAACGCTCAAGGCTTCAAACGGTCACATGGCCGCGGTCGCGTCGCCCATGCGATACCTGCCGTCATCAAACGTGGCGGTCAACCCCACCCGCCCTCCGATGGCCTCGACGGAGCGAGCCAGCACTTCTACCGAGGTCACATCGCCGTTCTCGATCTGGGACACGCGCATCTTGGTCACGCCCATCTTCTCGGCCACCTCGGATTGCGTAAGCCCGGCGTTCTTGCGCCGTTCGGCCAGGTGCCATGCGCGCACATACGCCTCGATCATGCCCCGAGTCTCGGCCAGCGCCTTCTCTCCCCCGGCCCGCTCGATATGTCCGTCACGGACATCGCTCCACTTCTTGAAATCGGTCGTCGGCTTTCCTCCTCGCCAAGCCTGAGTGAACTGCGTGACGCCCAAGGCCACTTCACGTCAGAGGCCCTCTGTGATCTCACGGCGGGCTCTTGTCCAAGCGACTCACGCGAGCAGGATCAGGTTTCCGCCTGCGTCGTCCACAGCGCGGAGATGGGCAGGCAGGTGAGGCCTTCACCGAAGCTCAACGACTCAGATCCACAGTAGAGGACGAAGCCTCCCTTCATGCGATCCCCGAGGCGCCTTTGGAGTAGTCTCAGGGCTCGGAAGTCGTCGCGGCGGACGGTCTCCGCCGCCTTCACCTCGATGCCGATGATCTCGCCCGCGTTGTTCTCCAGGATCGCGTCCACCTCGTATTGGTCGCGGTCACGGTAGTGGTAGAGGCGAGCCGACGTCCTGGCCCAGGTCAGTTGCTTGGTGATCTCGCTAAGCACGAAGTTCTCCAGCAGACCGCCGACGCGGCTGTCGCTGACGTCCCCATCGGTGAGGTAGGCCGCCAAGCCGGGGTCCACGAAGATCACTTTTGGGGTTGCCACGGCTCGTGTCGTGGCGTTCGATGACCATCCGGGAATGAAGCGGACCAGGAAGATGATCTCCAGAATGTCGACGTAGCGGCGTACGGTCGGATTGGGCAGTCCCAACTCGCTTGCGAGGCGATTGATGTTGAGCAGGCCGCCGGTCTGTGCGGCGAGCAAGGACATGAGCCTGCGCATGTCGGCTGTGCGCTCGATCTCAGCGATCTGCTTCACATCGCGGACGATCAAATCTGCGATGTAGCCCTCGAAGAAGCGCTTACGTCGTCGGGGGGCGGTCCGTTTCACCGCCTCGGGGTACCCACCCCGGGTGGCTAGTGCCAGATAGTCCTTACGCCTCAGCCCACGTTCTTCCGCGCGCAGATCAGCGCCCAATGCGAAGACGGCGTCGACGAAACCGTCTTCATGGCCCTCGATCTCGCCTTGTGAGAGCGGCCAGAGTTCGATGGTCTCAGACCTGCCGGGCAACGCGTCCGGAAGGCTCCTCAACGCGAGTAGCCGAGCAGAGCCGGTGAGAAGGAAGCGGCCAGGACGCGGATCGCGGTCCACCATGTACTTGATCGCCAGCCAGAGGTCTGGCACTCGCTGGACCTCATCAATCAGCATGAGACTGTCGTGGTGTACGAAACGGACCGGGTCTTCCTGCGCCGCCGTCCGTGTGACCGGCTCGTCGAGGAAGCGTGCGACACCGCCGGGAACCTGCCGCAGCACCCTTTCCGCGAGTGTGCTCTTGCCCACCTGGCGCGCTCCGTTGATGACGACGACCCGCGTGTCTTCCAACGCCTCGTAGACAAGTGAAGCAGCACGTCGAGGGAGGTAGTCGATCGCTTCTCGCACGGTGCCAGACTAGCATCGACGTTACGTCTGCCGAAGGTCCTGCGTTAAATCTGCCGAAGGGCACGTGTTAAGTCTGACGAAGATCGGCTCATGTCGTCATCGCACGGCGGAGGCCCCGGATCGCCGCCGGACGCGCGGCCTGACAGCCCAGGCCGCAGGCGAGGACCAACTCCAACCAGAGGTGGGAGTAGTACACCGCGCCGAGCAGGACCCGACTCACGATCACACAGAAGCCAACCACGATCCTTCGATGCGACGGAATCAGAAGAGTTTCACACAGGCCCAATATCACGACTGCGACCCAACAGGAACGGACAGCCGGCTTCTTTCGCGCGCCCTCCATCTCTCGCAGCCGGCGCTGATCACGGTTGATGGCCACGTCCCCTCCCTGACTCCAGCCTGGTGAGCCTCAGCCCGGGGCCCCCACGCCATCCCCCACCCCACAACCCCGCCGGCCAACGCCAACGCCCCGACCGACGCCGCGTTAGCCCAAGCCAAGAAAGACAACAAGCGCGTCGAGATCGAAGCGCCCCGCACCATTCGCCATTTAGTGGCTACGTCTACCCTGAGGCGAGAAGAGTGTCCAGCTTTCTGTTGTACAAGGAAACGATTCACTCGATATTCGAAGACCCGGCCTGTCTTACTTGGGTGCGCGGCGAGAATATCCGTGACGTCGTCCAAGCGTTCGGTGGGCGACCGGAGCAACTCGCCGAAGGCGACTTCAATGACCTGTACGAATCCTATGAGTTGGATGACGACGAGGCCATTATTCTCATAACTCAGTCGCCCGGCTGGCTTATGGTCGTTGAATTCACCCGGTACATGGGGGCCCGCCGTGACATGCTCCGACGCCTGTCAGCCGGTGGTGAGGCCCTGGCCCTGGCGTGGACCATCGAACTCGATGCCACCCTCGCCTACGCTGCGGACGGGAAGCTGGAGAACATCTTCGACCCCGTCCGGCAGGGCACCACGGCGGCCGAGCCGGAGTACCTGGACTGGGCGCAGACCTACGGTGTCACGGCCGAGCAGTGGGGCGACGACTGGCTGGCCGTGTCGTTCACCCTCGCCGAACAGATCACCGGTCTGCCCGTCGACCAGGCGTGGAAGAGCGAACCCACCTGGTGCTCAACATCATCCGGCAGGACGACGAGGAGCCGGCCGCGAGAACCCCGTTGGCGCTGAATGAGGAAAAGCGGGAGCTGGTCGCCCGCCATCCCCGCGTCGAGGCCATCGCGGCGAACCCTCCGGAGGACGATTTTACTGAAATGCCGCTGATCGCGTCCGAGATGGTTGTGCGTGCAGCTGGGCTGGAGGGCCCTGACATCGACGAAGCCCTGGCCGCCATCGGGGCCGGCCGTCGTGGAGAATCCGTACGAGCGCTGAACGACCGTCTTGTGACGCTGGCCGACGATTTCCGGGGGCGGGCCACCGAGGTCATGGACGAGAACGCGAATGCCGGACTGCCTGATCCAGACACCGACTGGGGCAGGCTCCTGATGAAGGATCTGTGAGTCTGGTGGTGGCGCTTGAGGCGAAGCGCTGACAGGCTCGGTATCGGCGATCTCGGGTGACTCTCGAAGGATCTGGCCACCCCGTGGTGTGCCCTGCGCGTGACGTGTCCCCATGGTCGCCGATACCGGCCCGGCTCACCCCCGCTGACTTGATCAGAAGCCTGTCCGCCGCTGGTGTGACTCCTCACAGATGTGTCCGCGCGGGTGACATCGTCCAGGCCACGCCCCCAACACCGCCGGACGCAAGGGAGCCGCAGATGGCCATGCTGTCGGAGTCAGTAGATGCCGTCATCGGAGTCGACACCCACCGCGATAGTCACAGCGCCTGCCTGGTCAACCCGGTGGGTGGCGAGCTGGCCGCCATCACCGTCACAGCCGATGCCGACGGGTACGCGCGGCTGGTGCGCTGGGCCAGCGAGCACACCCCGGGCCCGAAGGTCGTGTGGGCGATCGAGGGCACCCGCAGCCACGGCGCCGGTCTCGTGCGTGCCCTGCGCCAGGTCGGCCAGCAGGTCATCGAGTCCGACCGGCCCAAGCGCGTCCGACGTCGCGGCAGCGGCAAAAGCGACGCGCTGGACGCCCGCCGGGCCGCCCGAGAAGCGCTCGGCCGAGAGCAGACCGCCGTTCCCACGCGCTGACGGTCCGCGAGAGGCGACACGCATGCTTCTGGTCACCCGCGAAAGCGCGATTCAGGCGCGCACCGGCGCGTTCAACCAGCTCAAGGCTCTGATCCTGACCGCGCCCGAACCCCTGCGGCAACGACTGCGCGCCCTGAAGAGGCATGCCTTGATCGACGCCTGCCTGCGCCTACGCCCTTCGGCCGTCGCCGATGCCGAAGAACGCATCCGCCGCACCGTGATGCAGCGCCTGGCCCGCCGCATCCGCGACCTGACCGCCGAAGTGCACGCTGCCGACGACGAGTTGGCCGAGCTCGTCGTCCGGCATGTCGGCCACCTGCTGCAGATGCGCGGCGTCGGCGTCATCACCGCCGCCCAATGCTGGGTCTCCTGGTCCGGCCCCGGCCGCTTCCGCAACGAAGCAGCCTTCGCCGCCCTGGCCGGCGTCAACCCCATCGAGGCCAGCAGCGGCAAACACACCCGCCACCGGCTCAACCCCTTCGGCGACCGCGCACTGAACCGCGCCTTGCACCACATCGCCCTCACCCTCGAGCGCTGCGATCCCGAAACCCCGCGACTACCTGGCCAGACGCATCAGCGACGGCAAAACCCGGCGCGAAGGCATCCACTGTCTCAAGCGCTACCTCGCCCGCAAGATCTACCGCGCCCTCGAACACCCGCCACCCGCCGCGCAGGCCGCTTGACAAACATAGAAGCGTCACGCACTGAAAGCGCTCGCCGCCCCGCTGTCGATGGATCCGTACCCGGGCTGCAAGGCGGCGATCAGGCAAGCGCGGGAAGTCGTCGTCGGCCAGCGGAGGCAGAACGATGACTATCGCTTACTGAAGGTGATGGAAAACATCGCATTCTACATGTTCAACGGCCATAATCCGTGAGCCCCCTTCACATCGTGAACTCGTGATTCTCGTGCCGAAAATGATGCGATTTTACTACAAGGGCGAACCGGCGCCACGGACTCCCGAAGATCAGGAAGCGTTCATGAACGACCACGAACGCTCCCGCGGTTATCCGGAACGGCCCGCTTCCCAGGACATCGCCACGGAGGGACTGCTGAAGCAACTGCAGGCGGTAAACACAGGACCAATTCGCGATAGCACCGACTTGTATCGGTCAACACCGAGATCGGTACGGAAACAACTGCGTTCTGAAGCTGGACCTTTTCTTGATCAAACTATCCTAGAGTGGCTCAAGGGCGGGACAACTACGTCTCGCTCGTATCCGTTCTACGGCACGACTACGCAACCGACCTGTTCGTGTATGCCATCGACGGAGATCGGCTCACTTCCTTCGACCCGAGGAAACCCGCATGGCGTTATGGGAGCGATCCAGATCGTCTCCTGGACACGATGCGGCAGGTAGGTATCGATCCAACGTACCTCCCAGGAGGCGACGTCACGGGAGACGGGCCCTACCACGAGCACGGTGACCGTCGCCGTCTATGACTGCGGCTGGGGCGGAACTCCCCGTCTCAACATGCCTCGACGGACCAGTGCAAAGCATGGGCGCGGCTTGGCTGTGGTCGGAGCGATCGCCGACTATGTGGGCTACGAAGGTGACGACGGGGTGGGGCACAAAGTCTGGGCCAGGATCAACGTCGTTTAGGGAGCGGGTTCTCGGCGCATGATCACGCCCCCATGGGGCGGTAGCGGCCGCGAAGGCGTACCAGGGGCTGCAGGGCCGGGTTCACGTAGGAGACGGCCAGGACGGCGGCCAGGAAGAGGGTGTGGTCGCCGCCTGGGATCACTTTTGTGGTCTCGGCCTCAAGAGCGGCCACTCCGCCCTCCACCACCAACGCCTCCGTGTGCGGCCCTCGGTGGTGCGGGATGCCGGCCACCAGGAGGCGGGCGCTGGGCCGGCCCGGGGTGGCGAAGCGGCTGGCGATGGCGGCCTGGCCGGAGGACAGGAGGGAGGCCGCCCAGCGGTCCTGCCGGAGCAGGACCTCGTTGAGATAGCTGCGGCTGGCCAGGCTGACCAGGACGAGCGGGGGCTCCAGGGAGACGGACATCAGGGCGGACACCGTCGTCCCGAGGTCGTCTCGTCCGTCGCGGACGGTCACGACCGCGACCCCGGCGGCGAGCTGGGCCATTGCCTCCGTGAACTCGCTCACCGCCAGGGCCTCTCAACGGTCAGGCGAGACCGTTCGCGGTCAGCCATTCCTTGGCCACCGTGGCGGGCTCGTCCTTGTTGACGGAGATCTTCTGCATCATGTCCAGGAGGGACTGCGTGGTGAGCTTCGCCGAGATGGAGTTCAGCGTGGTCCTGATCGTGTCGGTGGCGGCCGCCTTGTTGAGCAGCGGCGTCACGTTCTGGGCGGGGAAGATGTTCTTGGGGTCCTGCAGGGGCACCAGGTTGTTGGCCGTCATCTTGGGGTCGGTGGTGAAGACGTTGCCGACCTGGATCGAACCGTCCTTGATCGCGTCCGCGGTGGTCGGCCCCGTCGGCTTCCACTCCTTGAACTCGATCCCGTAGACCTCCTTGAACCGCGCCTCCCACCGCTCCTTGAACTCGGGCGGGCCGCCGACGATCATGTTCTTGGAGACCTTGGCGAGGTCCTCCATCGTGTTGAGCGACTGCTTGGTCTGCGTGTCCTTGGTGATGGACAGGCTGTCCTTGTCCTCGGCCGGCGAGGAGTCCAGCACCTCCAGCTCGGGGGGCAGCTTCTCCTTGAGCGCCGCGTCGACCTCTTCAGTGGTCGCGGCCGTGGCGGTCTTGTCGATGAAGGCCAGCAGGTTGCCGTTGTACTCCGGCACGATGGTCAGGCCGCCACTCTTGACCTGGTCGTACAGCGCCTCACGGCTGCCGATGCGCGGCTTCTCCTCGACCTGCACGCCCTTGGCCTCCAGCGCCTGGGCGTAGATCGACGCGAGCAGCACGTTCTCGTCGAAGTCGGCGGATCCGATGATGGCCTTACCACCCCCGCCAGAGGCCGTGCCGCTGGGTGCCGCGCTCGTGGTGTCGAGCGGGTTGCCCGCGGTGCCGGTGCCGCCACCACCGCAGGCGGCCAGTGCGAGCATCGCCGAGACCAGCGCCCCCGCGATGCCGTACTTGCGTCTCATCTTGCTTTTCCCTTCTAAGCGGGAGGTAATACAGGAGACTATCGAACCTTGAGTCGCTGGCTCACCCCCGGCGAGACCGTCACTCTCTGGGCGAGCGTGAACAAGGTCTGCACCACCAGCGCGAACAGCACAATCAGTACTGAACCGCCGACGACGCTCGCGTAATCCTTTGTCGCGAAACCGTCGATCACGTAACGTCCGAGGCCGCCCAGCCCGGTGTAGGCGGCGACCGTGGTGGTGGCCACGACCTGGATCGCCGAGAGCCGGCAGCCCAGCAGGATCAGCGGCAGCGCGACCGGCACCAGCACCCGCAGGAGCACCTGCGGGCCGCGCAGGCCCATCCCGTAAGCCGCGTCCCGCAGCTCCGGATCGACCCCCCTGATCCCCTCGTACGTGTTCACCAGGATCGGCGGCACCGACAGCAGCACCAGCGGGATGATCACCGGCCAGATCGAGGCCGCGCCCAGCAGCAGCACGAACATCACCAGCAGGCCCAGGGTGGGCAGCGCCCGGGCCAGGTTCGCCGAGACGACGACCAGCACCTCGCCCCGCCCGGTATGGCCGATCAGCAGGCCCAGCGGCACCGCGATCAGCGCGGCCAGCGCCAGAGCCAGAGCGGAGAACTCCAGGTGCTCCAGCAGCCTCATGGGGATGCCGTCGGGCCCCGACCAGTTCTCGGGGTTGCCGAAGAACTCACCCAGCCAGGAGAAGAACGCCGTCAGCCAGCCCACGACGCCGCCTCCCCACCGAAGCCCACGCTCATGCTCCCTGCCCCTTCCGCGCCCGCACCCACGGGGTGAGCAGCCGCTGCGCCAGCACGATCAGGCCGTCGGCGACCAGCGCCAGCGCCACGATCAGCACGATGCCGACGACGACCGGCGGCATGAACGGGTTCTGGTACGCCCGCGTGAACAGCCCGCCCAGCCCGCCCTGTCCGATCAGCGCACCCACACTCACCAGGCTGATGCTGGACACCGCGACCACCCGCAGCCCGGCCAGCACCACCGGCACCGCGATCGGCAGCTCGACCAGTAACAGGCGGCGCAACGGCGTGAACCCCATGGCGACCGCCGACTGGCGCACGTGGTCGGGCACCGAGCCCAGCCCGTCGACCACGGCCGGGAGCAGCACCGCCATGCCGTAGAAGGTCAGCGGAATGATCACCGTGGTCTGCGTCAGCCCGGTCACCGAGATCAGCAGCATGAAGATCGGCAGCGACGGGAGCGCGTACACCACGTTGAAGAGCCCCGCGGTGGGCTGGTAGAGCCAGCGCCAGCGGACGCAGGCCAGCCCGAGGGGCAGCGCCAGGACCAACGCGAGCAGGATCGGCACGAGGGACATGGTCAGGTGGTCGGTGAGCAGGTTGCGGATGCTGTCGACGCGCCCGGTGTCCCAGTTGCGGGCGATCCACTCCCAGATCGAGGGGGGACCGTCACCCATCTGCGGCCTCCGCGAGCGCCTGGTCGAGCGCCTCCCTGGTGGCCACGCCGACGACCTTGCCCTGCTCGTCCACGGCCACGGAGCAGCCGGACGGCGACAGCAGCGCGGCGTCGAGCGCGGAGCGCATCGAGTCCCGGCCGTACACGAACGTCCCGTACGGCTCCAGCTCCCCCGGGCGCGCCCCAGAGACCCAGCCGACCGGCCGGCCGTCCCCCGACACGACCAGCAGCCAGGGCTCGGACGTGCCGCGCTCGGCGCCCTCCTCGACGGTCAGGTCGGTACGGAGCCGCAGCCCCTCGGTGGAGATGAACTGCAGCCGCCTGATCCCCCGGTCGTGCCCGAGGAACTCGCGGACGAAGTCGTCGGCCGGCTCCGACAGCAGCGTCTTCGGGTCGGCGAGCTGCGCCAGCGTGCCGCCGACGCGCAGGACCGCCACGCGGTCGCCGAGCTTGATGGCCTCGTCGATGTCGTGGGTGACGAAGACGATGGTCTTGTTCAGCTCCGCCTGGAGCCTGAGCAGCTCGTCCTGGAGGCTGGTGCGCACGATGGGGTCGACCGCGCTGAACGGCTCGTCCATGAGCAGCACGGGCGGGTCGGCGGCCAGCGCCCTGGCCACGCCCACGCGCTGCTGCTGCCCGCCGGACAGCTGGAAGGGATAGCGCCCGGCGAGCGCCGGGTCGAGGCCGACGCGCTCCAGCAGCTCCATGGCCCGCGCGCGGGCCTTCTTCTTGTCCCAGCCGAGCAGGTAGGGGACGGTGGCGATGTTGTCGACGATCTTCCGGTGCGGGAACAGGCCGGCCTGCTGGATGACGTACCCGATGCCGCGCCGCAGCGTCGGGGGGTCGATGCCCTGCACCGGCACGCCGTCGAGCAGGATCCGGCCCTCCGAGGCGTCGATCATGCGATTGATCATCCGCAGGGAGGTCGTCTTGCCGCAGCCCGAAGGGCCGACGAGCACGGTGATCTCGCCGGTGGGTGCCTCGAGGCTGAGGCGGTCAACGGCGACCGTTCCGTCTGGGTAGCGTTTGGTGACAGAGTCGAATGTGATCACGCGCGACCTCTCGCTCGGGGCAGGGCCGCGGCCCCCCTGCCACGACCGCCGCATGATCTCTTGGACCACAGACTACGGCGACACCACCCGGGCTGTCCCCTTGGGCCAGACTTAAGCGCTTCACTGACCAGGCATATTTACCTAAATCCTGATCTGGTAGTGCGCCAGACCGGTCGGTGTTGGCATGATTACCTCCACAATCGCAAAACGAGCACCCCTCGCACCAACACCCTCAGCCAGCGTCCGCTCACAGCAAGAGGATCCGGCCTGTGTCCCAGCCGCTCACCGATCAGCGCCCACGCGCAGAACTGATCGCAGAGCTCTACGACCGTTATGCCGCCGGGCTGTTCGCGTACTGCGCCGACCAGCTCGGCGACCTCGGCTCCGCCTCCGACGTCCTGGCGTCGGTGCTCTCCGGCATCCCGGACACGGAGCCACCCCGTGCCGCTCTCTATGCGTTCGCCCGCCGCGAGATCCACCGGCGGGACGTGGTCTACGCGCCCCCCGCTGTGGACCCGCTCATCGACCCGGCCACGGCCCTCGTCGAGCGCACTCTGCGGGAGCTGCGCCCGCACCAGCGGGAGGTGCTGGTGTTGTGCGCGGTCTGCGGGCTGAGCAAGGCGGAGCTCGCCTGGGTGCTCGACGTCGCGCCCGACACGGCCGAGGAGCTGGCCGTGGGGGCGGGGCACCGGTTCCGGCAGGCGCTGGGAGCCGCGCTGGCATCCACCGGGTTACGCGTGCCCAAGCCGATCGCCGACGTCTACGGCGCCTTAGGTGTCGCGCCCTTGCATGACGTGCTCGGCCGTCTGCCGTGGCCCCAGCCGCCGGCCGCGCTGCGCATCCACTTCGCGGGCTCGCGTACCCCGACGCCCGCCCCGCTGTTCGTCAAGCCGCGCTGGCCCAGCCCGCCGGTGTGGCCGCAGCCGCTGGCCGAGTCCGACCCGGCGAGCAGCACGATGATCTTCCCGAAAGAGCTGCTGAAGCCGCCGAGCCCGGCGCGGGTCTCCCAGTACGAGGCCACCACGGCCCCGATGCCGAAGGTCCGCAACCCGCTGAACGGCCCGCCGCAGGACCTCGGCCGCTCCCTCAGGGACCCGCTGGCCGCTCTGGACACCGCCCGGCCTGTCCTGAGCTCCCCGCACGAGCAGGACCCGTTCGAGACGGATCCGCGCGGCAGGGACCAGCTCGGAGCGCCCTCGCGCGACGCGGACCCCTTCGGAACGGGCTCACGCGGCGCCAACCTCTTCGAAACCGGCTCGACCGAGGCGAACTTCTTCGGAGCGGCCTCACGCAACTCCAACCCCTTCGAAACCGGCGGAGCGGCCTCGCGCGACCCCAACCCCTTCGGAGCGGACCCGTGGGGAGGGGAGGCACCGTCCTCGGGGCCGTCCGGAGAGCGGCCGTTCTTCCTGGCGGAGCCGGCGGACGGGCCGATGCCGTTCGCCACGGGTGACGTGCTCCTGCCGAAGGACTCGCCCGAACCGTTCGCCACGGGTGACGTGCTGCTGCCCAACGACACCCCGGAGCCCTCGCCCGGCTTCCTGGGGTTCCAGCCCCCGGAGCGTCCCTCCCGCGGGGGCCTGCGCAGACCGCCCAGGCCCGGCAGGCGCCCGCAGCCGTCCCCGGCGGACGACGTACTGGTGCACAAGGGTCCGGCCCGGCCGCTCCAGCAACCGGAGGAGCCGGCACGACAGCGGCCGGAGGAGCCAGGACGACAGCTGCCAGAGGACCTGGGACGACAGCGGACGGAAGATCCGGCGCCGCAGCGCGAGGAAGATCCGATCCGCAACACCGCGCCGCTGTTCAAGCCGCGCCCCAAGCCCTCGGAGCCCGTCTACCGGATGCCGCTGCCCTGGGAGGACGAGGCGGCCGAGGAGGAGGCCCCGGTGTCCGGGGAGTCGCTCCTGGCGCCGCGTCCGGTCCGCGCCCGGCCCGTCCCCCAGCGCCGCCCGGTGGTCAAGCCCCGGCCGGAGAAGACACACCGCCGCAAGGACCGCCACTACGACTGGGCCTGGGAGCTGATCGGCTTCCTGATCTGTGTGGCGATCGCGATGATCGTGTTCTTCTCCGTGCCGATGTTCGTCGATCCCTAGTCGTTCTCGAGGCCGGGAAGGACGAGCGTCTTCAGGCGGTCCACGTCGGCCAGGATGTCGATGGCCACGACCTTCCCGCCGGCGACCGTGAACGCCATGATCGACATCGGCTCGCCGTCCGGTACGGTGAGCACGCCCGCTACGCCGTTGACCAGCACCGGCCGCACGAACGGCGAGAACCGCCTGAACATGAACGCCGACTTGGCCACGGCCAGGGCCCCGCGCAGCTCCATCCACCGGCCGCCGGCCACGGCGCCGCGGTCGGCCCTGAGCACCACGTCCGGGTCCAGCACCGCCACCAGGGCGTCGAAGTCGCCGGCTCGGGAGGCGGCCATGAAGGCGTCCACGATCTCGCGCTGCCGCGACACGTCGGGGTCCGGCGCCGGCGCCGCGTCGCGCACGCGGCGGCGGGCCCGGCTGGCGAGCTGACGGGTCGCGGCAGGGGTGCGGTCGACGATGGGGGCGATCTCGTCGAAGGGCACGGCGAACATGTCGTGCAGCACGAACGCCAGCCGCTCCGCCGGTTCGAGCGTCTGGAGCACCACGAGCAGCGCCAGGCCCACGGAGTCGGACAGGAGCGCCTCGTGCTCGGGGTCCACGCCGTCCGCCGAGCTCACCACCGGGTCCGGCAGGCGCGTCTCCAGTGGCTCCTCGCCGCGCGTCCGGCGGGAGCGGAGCATGTTGAGACAGACGCGGCCCACGACCGTGGTGAGCCAGCCGCCCATGTTCTCCACGTCGCCGGTGTCGGTGCGTTCCAGCCTGATCCAGGTCTCCTGCACCGCGTCGTCGGCCTCGCTCAGCGAGCCGAGCATGCGGTACGCCACCGCCCGCAAATGATCCCGGTGCGCCTCGAAGACGCCAGTCAATACCTCGTTGTCGTTCATCGGTCACATTCTCCCGTGCTGCCGCGTCATGGAGGTGACGGACCGAATCCCGAAGCATTGGAGACAGAACCATGGAAGCACGGATGGGGTCACCCCGCGATGGTCGTGCCCGGCGCGATGCAGGCGCTGCTCGGCCTCGGCAAGACCATCGAGGGCGGCAGCGTGCCGAAGCAGCTGCTCGACCTCGTCTACCTGCGGGCCAGCCAGATCAACGGCTGCGGCGTGTGCGTGGACATGCACGCCCGCGACCTGAAGAAGAACGGTGAGAGCGACGAGCGGCTGTGGTCGGTGGCCGCGTGGCGCGAGGCCC
Organism: Nonomuraea sp. SYSU D8015; assembly: GCF_008065375.1. Taxonomy (GTDB): domain Bacteria; phylum Actinomycetota; class Actinomycetes; order Streptosporangiales; family Streptosporangiaceae; genus Nonomuraea. Next base: position 87,148 of record NZ_VJYI01000006.1, on the reverse strand, counting down.
CGTACTTCACCGGCGAGGAGAGGGCCGCGCTGGCGCTCGCCGAGGCCGTCACCCGGTTGAGCGACCGGCCGGAGGCGGTGTCCGACGAGGTGTGGGAGGCGGCGGCCGATCACTTCGACGAGGTCCAGCTGGGCACGCTCCTCATGGGCATCGCCACGGTGAACCTGTGGAACCGCCTCAACGCCTCCACCCGTCAGGTGGCCGGCGCCTGGACCGGCTGAGCCGCACCGCGGTCACGCCGCACACGGCCACCCAAGGCACGCCGCACACGGCCGCCCGAGGCACGTCAGGCGCGGCCGCCCGAGGCACGCCAGGCGTGCCCGCCCATGCCGCCGTCGGCCGCCGGGCTCCTCTACCTCAGAGGACCTCTGCCGACGTGCGGTCGTGGGAACCTGCGGAGGCCGGGCCTATGCCGCCGAGAGGATCAGGCCGCTCGTCGGCACGCCGGTACCGGCCGTGACCAGGACGTTGGCAACGCCGCTGAGCTGGTTGGCGGCGGTGCCGCGGATCTGGCGCACCGCCTCGGCGATGCCGTTCATGCCGTGGATGTACGCCTCCCCGAGCTGCCCGCCGTGCGGGTTGACCGGGAGGCGGCCGTCCAGTTCGATCCCGCCGTCCGCGATCAGGCCGGGCGCCTCGCCGCGCCCGCAGAAGCCCAGCTCTTCCAGCTGGGCCAGGACGAACGGGGTGAAGTGGTCGTACAGGATGGCGGTCTGGATGTCGCGCGGCGACAGCCCCGACATCGCCCAGAGCTGCCGGCCGACGAGGGACATCTCGGGCAGACCGCTCATGTCATCGCGGTAGTAGCTGGTCATCATCATCTGGCCGGCCCCGGATCCCTGGGCGGCCGCCATGATCACCGCGGGCGACCGGCGCAGGTCCCTGGCGCGCTCGGCGGACGTCACGACCAGGGCCACCGCGCCGTCGCTCTCCTGGCAGCAGTCGAGCAGGTGCAGCGGCTCCACGATCCACCGGGACGCCTGGTGCTCCTCCAGCGTGATCGGCCGCCCGTGGAACCAGGCGGCCGGGTTGGTGGCCGCGTGGCGGCGCATGGCCACCGCGACCCGGCCGAAGTCCTCCGACGTGGCGTCGTACACGTGCATGTAACGCCGCGCGAACATGGCGACCCACGCCGCCGGGGTCATCAGCCCGTACGGCACGTGCCAGCTCATCTCCAGGCCCTGGGAGGTGGGCTCGCCGGTCAGGCGGGAGTTCGGCTGGCCGAAGCGGCGGCCGGAGCGCTCGTTGAACGCCCGGTAGCAGACGACCGTCCTGGCCATGCCCGTGGCCACGGCCATGGCCGCGTGCGCGACGGTGCCGCAGGCCGCCCCGCCGCCGTACTCGACGCGGGAGAAGAACGTCAGGTCGCCAATCCCGGTCTCCCTCGCGACGGCGATCTCCTGGTTGGAGTCCTGGCTGAAGGTGACCAGGCCGTCCACGTCGCCCGGCGACAGCCCGGCGTCGTCGAGCGCCGCCAGCACGGCCTCGGCGGCCAGCCGCAGCTCCGAACGCCCTGACTTCTTGCTGAACTCGGTGGCGCCGATGCCGGCGATGGCGGCGCGTCCGCTCAACACGGCTCGCCCTCCTTCGGGAAGGTGAGCGTGACAGTGCCGGTGGCGTGGGCGCCCAGGCTCACCTTGCCGTGCACCTCGACCGTGACCTGGCCGTCCTCGCGCGACACCACGGTGCCGCCGAAGCTGAGGCGGTCCCCGGCGTACGCGGGGACGCCCAGCTTGACGTTGATGCGCTTGATGACGGCCGCCGGTCCCGCCCAGTCGGTGACGTACCGCTCGACCAGGCCCATCGTGGTGAGGATGTTGAGGAAGATGTCCTTCGAGCCCTGCGCGCGGGCGAGCTGCGGGTCGTGGTGCACCGGGGTGAAGTCCATGGTCGCCAGGGCCGTGGAGACGACCATGGTCGGCGTGAGGTCGATGGACAGCTCCGGCAGCGCGGCGCCGATCTCGGCGAGCTCCTCGGTCATGGCTCCCCCGGCGCCCACATCGGCAGGACGAGCTCGGCGTCCATGGGACGGTACGTCACGCGTAACGACATACCGACACGCACCTCCTCGATCGGGCAGTCCACGAGGTTGCCCACGATCCGTACGCCCTCCGGCAGCTCCACCACACCCACCACGAACGGCGTCTCGCGGCCGGGCACCGGCGGGTGGTGGTGCACGACGTAGCTGTAGAGGGTTCCTTCGCCGCTCGCGAGGACGTACGAGCGGTTGGCCGAGCGGCAGTGCGGGCACAGCGGGCCCGGCGGGTGGCGCAGCAGGCCGCAGTCGGCGCAGCTCTGGATGCGCAGCTCGCGGCTCCGCACGCCCTCCCAGAAGAACGCGGTGTCCTGGTTGACGGCGGGCTGGAGCGGATACGGCTCCTGGGATTTCGTGGCGGGCGGGCGAAATTTCAGGACACGGAACAGCATCTCGGCCACCGGCTCGTCGTCCTCGGCGTACCAGGTGACGTTCCAGGTGGCGAAGTAGCCCACGCCCAGCGCGGTCCGCTTGGGCCCCGCCAGGTCGGTGAACCTGGTCGCCGGGGTGAGGCGCTCCCCCAGGCGGGCGTACCGGTGGTAGGTCTGCTCGCAGTTGGTCGCCACCACGCCCGTGTAGCCGGCGGCGTTGAGCGCGGTCAGCACGTCGTCCACCGGGGACCGGTCCTTGCCCGTGGCACTCAGCCCCTGCATGGTCCACACCTGGGCCATCGCCGGCGGGGCGACGCCCCGGTCCAGGTAGACCGGGTTCTCGTCGCCCATGGCGGCCAGCCAATGCCTGATCATCGGGGCGTTCACCGGGTCGGGCGCCGGGGTGCCGCGTACCTCTCCCAGCGCCGCCTGCTTCTCCGCGAGGTCGTGGAGCTCCTCGTCCGTCATCGGCCCCGTCATCGCGGCGGCCTCGGCAGGCTCAGGCCCAGCATCGCGATCAGCTCGCGCTGCACCTCGTTGACCCCGCCGCCGAACGTCAGCACCACGGCGCCCTTCACCCCGTGGTCGAGGCGTTCGAGCAGCTCGGCCGTCTCGGGGTCGGCCGGGTCGCCGTACCTGGACAGGACGTCGCAGACGATCCTGCCGACCTCCTGCATGCGCTCGGAGCCGTAGATCTTGGTGGCCGACGCGTCGGGAGCGCCCAGCCAGCCGAGGTCCATGTTGGCGGCCACCTGCCAGTTGAGCAGCTCGTTCGTACGCAGGGCCACCCACACCCGGGCCAGCGCGCGCCGCACGTCGGGGTGCTCCACCAGGCCGGTGCGCCTGGCCCAGGCCAGGAAGCGGTCGTAGGTCTGGCCGATGTTGCCGGCGGGGCCGAGTGTGACGCGTTCGTGGTTGAGCTGGTTGACGATCAGGTCCCAGCCCCGGTCCACCTCGCCGACCACCATGGTCACGGGGACGCGGACGTCGGAGTAGTAGGTGGCGTTGGTGTGGTGGCGGCCGTCCATGGTCGTGATCGGGGTCCACGAGAAGCCGGGGTCGTCCGTGGAGACGATCATCATGGTGATGCCCTTGTGCTTCTTGGCCTCGGGGTTCGTGCGGGCGGCCAGCCAGATGTACTGGGCGTAGTGCGCCCCGCTGGTGAAGATCTTCTGGCCGTTGACGACGTAGTGGTCGCCGTCGAGCACCGCCGTGGTGCGCAGGGACGCCAGGTCGGTGCCGGCCTCGGGCTCGCTGTAGCCGATCGCGAAATGGCACTCGCCGGCGAGGATGCGCGGCAGGAAGAGGTCCTTCTGCTCCTGGGTGCCGTACTGCATGAGCGTCGGGCCGACGGTCTGCACCGTGATGATCGGATACGGCACGCCGGCCCGGGCGATCTCGTTGGCGAAGATCTGCTGCTCCATGGGGCCGTAGCCACCGCCGCCGTACTGCTTGGGCCAGCCGAGGCCGAGCTTGCCGTCGCGGCCGAGGCGGCGGCAGTGCGCCATGTAGGCCTCGCCGAACGGGTCCTCGGCGATCTTCCTGCGGTCCTCGTCGGTGAGGCAGTTCTGGAAGTACTCGCGGAGCTCGTCGCGGAGCCTGCGTTGCTCTGGGGTCAGGTCGATCAGCATCAGACGAGCGCTCCGATCAGGTCCAGCTGGGCGTCGGCGCCGCCGAGCAGGTGGGACAGGTGCTTGGCCTGGGCGAAGTAGCGGTGCAGCGGGTAGGTCACGTCGAGGCCGAGGCCGCCGTGCAGGTGCTGGCAGGTGTAGAGGGCCTTGAACGCCTCGCTCACGTGGTACGCGGCCAGCGCCAGGTCCTGCTCGGCCGGCAGCCCCTCGCCCAGCCGCCAGACCGCCGACCACATGGCCACGTCCAGCGCCCGCCCGGCGATGTAGACGTCGGCGATCTGCATGGTCACGGCCTGGAACTCGGCCAGCGCCCGGCCGAACTGCTTCCTGGTCCTGATGTAGGACGTGGTGAGCTCCAGCGCCCCGGCCAGGACGCCGCTCGCCTGCGCGGCGACGGCGGCCGTGAAGAGCCGCCCGGTCCCGGCGACCGCCTCGGGCCCCGCCACCCGCTCGGCCGGCGTGCCGTCCAGCACGAGCGTGGCGGCGGGCTCACCCGTGGAGGTGAACTCCGGCGCGAACGCCGGCGCCGCCCCGGATGCCGCGGCCGACCGCGGCTCCACCAGGAACAGGCCCTCATCCGCGCTGACCAGCACCGCCGCTCCCGGATACAGGACCGAGACCTTGCGCCCGGTCAGAGCCCAACCGTCACCGACCGGCCGCGCGGCGGTGACGGGCGGGTCAGCGAGGGCGCGGCCGGGCTCACGGAGCGCGAGGGTCACGCGGCCGTCCGGTGCGCCCTCGCCGCTCACGTCGCCGCTGTGGCGTCGCTGCTGGTCAAGGGTGCCGTAGCGGGCCAAGGCGAGGGTGCCCGCCAGCGTCGGCAGGGCGGGCACCGGCGCCGCCCGCGCGCCGACCTCCCGCAGCACCACGGCCATCTCCACCGGCCCGAGCCCGGCGCCGCCCGCCTCCTCCGGCACGCACACGCTCATCAGCCCGGCCTGCCGCAACCGCTCCTCGCCGGTATCCCCTTCCTTGGAGAGGACCTCGGCGGCCAGTTTCCGCAAATCCTGCTGCGTTTCGTCCAGGTTGAAATCCACTACGTCTCCAAGAGGTGTTGCCTGCCGTGCCGTACGAACTCCTCCTCGATCCCCTTGGCGTCCGCGTCGGTGAGCCGCCGGAGCCCCGCGGGCGTGCGCCACCAGACCGGGTCGCCCGTGCGCCAGCCCTCCCGGGCGAGGACCCGCTTGAGCACCTTGTGCGAGGGCGTCTGGGGCAGGTGATCGGAGAGCCGGATGTAGCGGGGTGCGGACTTGGCGCCGAGATCGCGGCGGGAGGCCAGGAAGGCGGTGAACGCCTCCGGGTCGAAGACCCCGTCCAGCACCAGCGCCGCCATGACCTGGTCGCCGGCCGCCGCGTCGGGCACCGGGTAGACGGCCGCCTCGATCACCCCGGGGAACTCCCGCAACGCGGCCTCGATGGGGGCGACGGCCAGGTTCTCGCCGTCCACGCGCAGCCGCTCGGTGCCGCGTCCGGCGAAGAACACGTACCCGTCCGCGTCCTGGTAGGCCAGGTCCCCCGACCAGAACGCGCCGTCCCTGACCCGCTCGGCGTCGGCCTCCGGATCGTTGTAGTAGCCCTCGAACAGGCCCAGCCCGGAGGTGTTGACCAGCTCGCCCACCGCCTCGTCCGGGTTGAGCAGGCGGCCGTCCTCGACACGGGCGGGCGGGCACGGCCGTCCCGTGAAGGGGTCGAGGATCGCTACGCCCTCGGGCAGCCGGCCGAGGCAGCCCGGCGGGCCGGACGGGTCGGGGGTGAGCGAGATGGCCGTCTCCGTGGAGCCGAAGGCGTCGATCACGCGACACCCGAACCGCTCCCCGAACCGCCTGGTCGCGACCGCGCTCCCCTCGTTCCCGAACGCGATCTCGAGTGGGTTGTCGGCGTCGTCCGGGCGCTCGGGCGTGGCGAGGACGTAGGAGAGCGCCTTGCCGACGTAGTGCAGGTATGTGCATCCGTACCGTCTGACGTCGGGCAGCAGCCCCGAGGCCGAGAAGCGCCGCCGCAGGGCCAGCGCTGCACCCGACGCCACCGCGGGGGCGTAGGCGGCCATGAGGGCGCCGGAGTGGAACAGCGGCATCGAGCAGTAGACGACGTCGTCGGGCGTGAGCAGCGCGCCCAGGCTCGTCCCCGGCACGGCGATCTTGCGCTGGGTGATCCGGACGGCCCGCGGGCGGCCCGAGGTGCCGGAGGTGAAGATCAGCATGACGAGGTCGCCGGGCGCGGGCTCGGACGGCTGTCCCAGGCCGGCGCTCGTGTCGAGGCTGGACAGGGGTACGGACTCCACGCCCAGCGCCTCGGACACCGGCCGGGCCAGGGCCTCGTGGGGAGCGTCCCACAGGAGCAGGTCGACGTCGGTGGCGCGGGAGTCGCGGATCAGCTCGTCGACCGACCGCGTGGGGTTCAGCGCCACGACCACGTGCCCGCCGAGGGCCGCGCCGCCCAGCAGGAAGAGCAGCTCTGGAACGTTCTCGCTGAGCACCCCGACGTGCAACCCGGCGCCGCGCCCGGAGAGCCACTCCCCGGCCGCCCGGCAGGCGGCGACGTGCGCGCGCCAGGACCATGTCGCGTCCTCGAACATCAGCCCAGGTCGGTCGTCCTCGGCCCGTGCGAGTAGCAGGGCCGCGAGGGTGTTCGCGGTCATGCCGCCTCCACCAAGCGCTCGGTCAGCCGAATCGCAAACTAGAACAGATTCTAATAGTTGTCCAGAGGGGGCCCATATGAGTAGATGTCGACATATCCGGGTAACGCCGTAGACATGGGCTGATAAGGCTTCTTTGTGACTCACCAGTAACAAGTCGTGGCCTCACAAAATCAGATAACGTGTTCTTATGCGCACTCCGCATGCGACAATCGCCGCGCCCTCATCCAGCGACACCGAGGGGACCATGGACAGCCACGCCACCACGGGCGGGCACAGCGTTCGTACGCGCAGCCAGCACCAGCGCCGCAAGCGCATCGTCCAGGCCGCGGCCGCACTGGCCTCGCGCGGCGGGGTCGAGGCCATGCAGATGCGCACGGTTGCCGAGCGCGCGGGCGTGGCGCTTGGCACGCTCTATCGCTACTTCCCCTCGAAGATGGACCTGGTCGTGGCGGTGGTCGGCGAGGAGATCGACCTTCTGGAAAACAGCATCGAGCGCCGGCCGCCCGGGGCGGCCACGCCGTCGAGCCGCGCGGTGGACGTGCTGATGCGCGCGACCCGCGGGCTGATGCGCGAGCCCGAGCTGGCCGACGCCCTCATCCGCTCCCTGATCATGGCCGAGGTGCAGACGCCCTTCGGCGACCGCATGACGGGGCTGCTGCTGCGGGTCTCGGCCGACGGGCTGACGCTGGAGCAGGCGAGCGAGGAGCAGCGCGATCTGGCGGGGTCGCTGGCCAGCGTGTGGGTGCAGGAGCTGCTGGAGATGCTCCGCGGGCGCCGTACATATGATCAGATCCAGCGTCGCATCGAGACCGCCGCGTCCCGGCTGCTCACCGACATCTGAGATCTTTTACGCGTTGCCGTGGCCTGCCACCCGCCGTCGCCGGCTCGCGTCTGTCCAGGGGCACGGCCGCTGACCGGTCAGTGGCGCGCCGCCGTTACGGTCGCGCACAGTGGGCCGCCCGCGTGGCGAGTCGTGAGCCGTCATCGCCCGACGGAGCCGGCGCATGGCCCGATCTTTACCCTTCCTGGCCTCTGGACCACTCGCGGGCCCAGCGGCAGCCGAGCAGGCTGGACGGCATGAAGATGAAGGCGATCAGCCAGGACGTCCTGGGCGGCCCGGACGTGCTGAAAATGGTTGAGGTCGACCGGCCGGAGCCCGGTCCGACCGAGGTGCTCGTCAGGGTGGAGGCGGCCGGCGTCAACCCGACCGACTGGAAGTTCCGCGCGAACGGCGGGATGCTGCGCCCGCCGTTCGTCCTCGGGTGGGACGTCTCGGGCGTGGTCGAGGCCGTCGGCCTCGGGCAGGCGCTCTACAAGCCGGGCGACGAGGTGTTCGGCATGCTCCGCTATCCGCAGGGGCACGGCGCCTACGCCGAGTACGTGACCGCGCCGTCCCGGCATTTCGTCCGCAAGCCCGCGAACATCGATCACGTCCAGGCGGCCGCGATCCCGCTCGCCGGGCTGACCGCCTACCAGGCGCTCGTGGACGTGGCCGGGCTGAAGGGCGGCCAGCGGGTGCTCATCCACGCCGCGGCCGGCGGAGTCGGCCACCTGGCGGTGCAGATCGCCAAGGCCCGGGGAGCCTATGTGATCGGCACGGCCAGCGCCGCCAAGCACGACTTCCTGCGCGGTCTGGGCGCCGACGAGCTCATCGACTACCGGACCGAGGACTTCTCCGAGATCGTCCGGGACGTGGACGTGGTGATCGACACGATCGGCGGCGACTACGGGCCGCGCTCGCTGCGCACCATGCGCAAGGGCGGCACGATCGTCTCGCTCACCCTCAGCCTGTTCGACCCGAGCGTGCACACGGTGGCGGCGGAGCTGGGGATCCGCTCGGAGACCATGCTGGTGGAGCCCGACCAGGCCGCCCTGCGGGCGATCGCGGCGCTGGTCGAGGCGGGACGCATGCGCGTCGAGGTGGCGGCGGTCCTGCCGCTGGCGGAGGCCGCCAAGGCGCACGAACTGGGCGAGACCAGCCGCACCACTGGCAAGATCGTCCTCTCGGTCCCCCGCTGATGTACGGCCTCCGCCGGGGCGCCCCCGCGGATCCCGGTGGAGGCCGGGTTCACAGGCCCGCGGCGTGGACGAGCTCGTCGTGCTGCTCGTCCTCCGTCTCCGGGCGGCCCGGCTTCAGCGCCGCCAGGGCGATGGCGAAGGACACGGCGACGAGGCCGGCCCCGATGAGGAACGTGAGCTGGTAGCCCCCGGTCAGCGCCACCGCCCCGGGCTGCCCCTCGGCGGCCGGCCGCTCGGTTCTGGTGGCCGACGGCATCCCGGTGCAAAGCACGGCGAGCGCCACCCGGCGTGAGCGATCCGTCGTCATGGTCATTCCCTTGCGTTTCGTCATGGGATCGCCCTTTATGACCGGCCCGAGGGAGAAAACTCATCGCGCTGTCGGTGGCGGGGTCTATACAGGGGGTATGAGCGACAAGCCGACGAACGAGGACTTCCTCCGACAGGCTGATCCGATGCGCCGCGAGTTGCTGGCGCACTGCTATCGCATGATGGGGTCGGTGCACGACGCCGAGGATCTCGTCCAGGAGACCTACCTGCGGGCGTGGCGGGCCTACGACGGCTTCGAGGGGCGTTCCTCGCTGCGTACGTGGCTCTACCGCATCGCCACCACCACCTGCCTGACCGCGCTCGAGAGCCGTGGCAGGCGGCCGCTGCCGACCGGGCTGGGCGCGCCCAGCTCCGACGCCACGGGCCCGCTGGTGCAGGACACCGAGGTGCCGTGGCTGGAGCCGGTGCCCGACGCGCTGGCCGGCGCGAGCGCCGACGATCCCGCCGCGATCGTGACCTCGCGCGAGAGCATCAGGCTCGCGCTGATCGCGGCGCTGCAGCACCTTCCGCCCCGGCAGCGCGCGGTGCTGATCCTGCGCGACGTGCTCAGGTGGAAGGCCGCCGAGGTGGCCGAGGCCGTCGGCCTGTCCACCGCGGCCGTCAACAGCATCCTGCAGCGGGCCAGGGCCCAGCTCAACGAGGTGTCGCCGAGCATGGACGACCCGGTGGAGCCGCTGGACGAGGAGCAGAAGGCCCAGCTCGACCGGTACGTCGCCGCCTTCGAGAACTACGACATCGACAGCCTGGTCGATCTGTTCACCAAGGACGCGATCTGGGAGATGCCGCCCTTCGTCGGCTGGTACCAAGGCCCGGAGTCGATCGTCGAGCTCATCAAGAGGCAGTGCCCCGCCAAGCACCATGGGGAGCTCAAGCTGGTCCCGATCGCCGCCAACGGCCAGTCGGCCTTCGCGATGTACTTCCGCGAGAACGGCGTCTACCGGCAGTTCTCCATCATGGTGGTGACGCTGTCCGGGGGCCGTGTGCGCCACGTGGGCATGTTCTTCGAGGAGAAGCTGTTCGAGACCTTCGGGTTGCCGTCGACGCTGGAGGCTTCCGCGACAAAGTAGAACGCGTTACAGTCGCGCCAGAGCATCGTTCTGGAGGCGACTGTGGGCACACCTGTGATCGTCGAGGCCGTTCGCACCCCCATCGGCAAGCGGGCGGGCTGGCTCGCCGAGCTCAAGCCGCAACAGGTTCTCGCCACCGCGCTCAACGGGCTCGTCCAGCGGTCGGGCATCGATCCGGCCGCCGTCGACCAGGTGTTCACCGGTTGCGTGACCCAGGCCGGCGAGCAGGGTGGGCACGTCGGGCGCCATGCGTGGCTGTATGCGGGGCTCCCCTATCAGACGGGCGTCACCACGCTGGACGCGCAGTGCGGGTCGTCGCAGCAGGCCGTGCACCTGGCGGCGGCGATGATCGGCGCGGGCGTGATCGAGGTCGGCGTCGGATGCGGCGTCGAGGTGATGAGCCGGGCGCCGCTCGGCAGCAACGTGCTGCCCGCCAAGCCCAAACCGGACGACTGGAGCATCGACCTGCCCGACCAGTTCACCGCGGCCGAGCGGATCGCGAAGCGGCGCGGGCTGACGCGCGAGCGGCTCGACTGGTTCGGAGCCCGCTCGCAGCGGCTGGCCGCCAAGGCGTGGGCCGACGGGCGGTTCGAGCGGGAGATCGTGCCGGTCGGCGACGTACGCAGAGATCAGGGGCTGCGGGAGACCACCGTGGAAGGGCTGGCCGGGCTCAAGCCGGTGCGGGAGGGCGCGCTGCACACCGCCGGCACGTCGTCGCAGATCTCCGACGGCGCCGCGGCCGTGCTGGTGATGAGCGAGCAGGCGGCGCGGCGGCATGGTCTGCGGCCCCGGGCCAGGATCCTGGCGCAGGCGCTGGTCGGCGCGGAGCCGTACTACCACCTGGACGGCCCCGTGGACGCGACGGCCAAGGTGCTGACGGCGGCCGGCATGACGATCGGCGACATCGACAGGTTCGAGGTGAACGAGGCGTTCGCCTCCGTCGTGCTGTCGTGGGCGAGCGTGCACGAGCCCGACCTGGACCGCGTCAACGTCAACGGCGGCGCGATCGCGCTCGGCCACCCCGTGGGCGCCACGGGCGCGCGGCTGATCACCACGGCGCTGCACGAGCTGGAGCGGTCGGACTCGTCGACCGCGCTGATCACCATGTGCGCGGGCGGGGCGCTGGCCACGGCCACGATCCTGGAGCGGATCACTTGATCGGGGGAGTGGTTTGAAGAGCAGACGCAGGCCGTACGCGCAGCAGCGCCCGCAGGACCTCGGCGGCGGGGTGTGGAGTGTGCCGGTGCCGATTCCCGGCAACCCGCTCGGCTACACGCTCGTCTACGCCGTGGAGTCGCCGAAGGGCCCCGTGCTGGTCGACGCGGGGTGGAACCATCCGGAGGCGTGGAAGGCGCTCAGCGGCGGCCTCGCGGCGCTCGGGATCGACGTGAGCACGGTGAGCGGGGTGGTCGTCACCCATTTCCATCCCGACCACGCCGGGCTCGCCGGGCAGGTCAAGGAGGCCTCCGGCGCGTGGATCGCCATGCACGAGAGCGACGCCGCGCTGGTCGACCTCATGCACGCCTACGGCGAGAGTGAGCACGCGAGCTTCCAGTCCGACATGCTCAAGCGGGCGGGGGCCGATCCCGGCGAGGCCATGGAGGCGGTGAGCCGGCCGACGCCGCCCGCCAAACCCGACCGCCGGCTCCGCGACGGCGACCTGGTGGACCTGCCGGGACGCAAGCTGCGGGCCGTGCATACGCCCGGCCACACCCCCGGGCACATCTGCCTGCACCTGGAGGACGCCGACCGGCTCTTCACCGGCGACCACGTCCTGCCGGACATCACCCCGCACATCGGCATCTATCCCTTCGACCGCGACGACATTGACCCTCTGGGCGACTTCCTGGACTCTTTGGACCGGGTTTGCGAGCTGGGGCCCCTTGACGCGCTTCCTGCCCATGAGTGGATATTTCCGGATGTGGCCGCGCGTGCCGCCGAGATCCGCCACCATCACGAGGAGAAGCTCGAACGGCTGCGCGCCCTCCTGGCTCAGCGGCCGGAGCCGCTGACCATCTGGGAGGTCGCCGCGATGATGACGTGGAACAGGCCGTGGGGCGAGTTGTCCCCCGTGCTGCGGAGCATGGCGGCCGGGGAGGCCGCGGCCCATTTGCGCACGCTGGAGGCCAGAGGCGGGGTGCGCCGGATTTCAGGGCTCGATCCCGTACGCTTCCAGGCTCTAGACTCCTAGACATCCGATGTCTAGGGAGAAAAGCGTGGCGGTCACCGACGCAGCCATCGACAAGATCAAGCAAATGATCGTCTCGGGCGAGCTGGCCCCGGGCGATCGGCTGCCCAAGGAGGCCGACCTGGCCGAGCGCCTCGGCCTCTCGCGCAACTCGCTGCGCGAGGCCGTACGCGCCCTGTCGCTGATCAACGTGCTCGACGTGCGCCAGGGCGACGGCACGTACGTCACCAGCCTGGAGCCGCGCCTGCTCCTCGACACCATGTCGTTCGTGCTCGACCTGCACCGCGACGACACGGTGCTGCAGTTCTTCGAGGTGCGCCGGATCCTCGAGCCGGCCGCCACGGCGATGGCCACCGAGCTGATGAGCGACGAGGAGATCGACGAGCTCCGCGTGATCCTGGAGTCGCTGCCCGCCGAGCCCACGGTCGAGGAGCTGGTGGCCAACGACCTGCGCTTCCATCAGCGGATCGCGCAGGGGTCTGGCAACAGCGTGCTTTGCTCGTTCATCGAGAGCCTGTCAGGTCCGACCACTCGGGCCAGGATCTGGCGGGGGCTCACCCAGGAGGGCGCGATGGAGAAGACCCGCGAGCAGCACACAGCCATCTACGAGGCCATCGCCGCCCGCCGGGCCGACGTCGCACGCTCCTGGGCGACCGTGCACGTGGCTGGTGTCGAGTCCTGGCTGCGCAAGGCCCTGGAGCTGGACTGATCACCAGGCGTAGGTGCCGCCGAGCTCGCTGAGGAAGACCCCGCTCGGGGCGTCGGGCATGGTGGCCGGTGGCCTGGCGGGCGATGTGCGCGCCGCCCTCGTCGGCCGTGAGCACGCCGAGGTGGCCGTTGAGGTCGGTGGCGCAGAACCCGGGCGAGACCGCGACCACTGTGATCGGGGTGTCGCGGAGCGCGCGGGCGTACATCACGGTGATGGCGTTGAGCGCGGCCTTGGAGGAGTTGTAGGCCAGCAGGGTCCCGCCCTCCCCGGCGACCGCAACATCGTCTGGCTCTTCTTCACCGAGCCCGACGCCAGGTGGCGGATGGACGACGACGCGTGGGGCTTCGTCCGGGAATGCGTGGCCGACCTGCGGGCCGCCGCGGCCCGCTACCCGGACGATCAGGGCATGCGCCGTCTCATCTCCCGGCTGCTGGCCGCCAGTCCCGAGTTCGCCGAGGTGTGGACGGGCGGCCACGACGTGACGGTGCGCAGGTCGTTGCGCAAGCGGGTGCGGCATCCCGCGCTGGGCTGGCTGGAGCTCGACTGCGAGACGCTGCACGTGCCCGAGGGCGACCAGTGGGTGGTGTTCTACACGGCCGCGCCGGGCTCGCCGTCGTACGAGGCACTGCGGCTGCTCAAGGTCATCGGTACGCAGGACCTGCAGCACGCACCGGATCGCGGGCTCATCTGAACGTCCCCTTCAGGAGGTTGAACGAGATCGGCGGGAGCACGGCCGTGAGCCGGTCGCCGTCGATGGCCGCGCCGGCCAGGGCGCGCGGCTCCACGCGCCGCGGCTCCCGCTCGGTGTTGCGCGCGCCCGGGTCGTCGTCGGCGACCGTGACGTGCGAGATCCCCGTCGCCCGCGGCAGCCCTCGCAGGTCGATCTCGATCGGCAGCGGCCGGTCGCCGCGGTTCACCGCGAAGACGGACAACTCGCCGTCGTCCAGGGTGGCGGCGGCCACGAGCACGGGCACCTCGCCGTACCGCTCGGTCGCCATGGCCGGGGCCGTGACCTGCGCCCGCAGCACCTGCCCCCGCGCGTGGCCGGCCGTGAGCGCGAACGGGTGGAAGATCGTCTGCCGCCAGGCCGGCCCGCCCGGCTCGGTGCGGATGGGGGCGATGACGTTGGCGAGCTGGGCCTGGCAGGCGATGCCGACCCGGTCGGCGTGGTTGAGCAGGGTGATGAGCAGGCTGCCGACGACGGCCGCGGCGGCCACGTCGTAGTCCTCCTCGATGATGCGCGGCGCGTGCGCCCAGTCCAGGCTGTCCTCGCCGCCGAACCGGGAATGCGACCAGACGTTCCACTCGTCGAAGGAGATCTTGAGCCGCTTGCGGCTGCCGAGCTTGGCGGCCACGTGGTCGGCCGTCGCGATCACGCCCTCGATCTGCTGCTCCATCTCCACGGCCGAGGCGAGATAGCCGGCGCGGTCGCCGGAGGCCGCGTCGTAGTAGTTGTGCGCGGAGATGTAGTCGACCTGGTCGTAGCAGTGCTCCAGCACCGTGGCCTCCCACGACGCGTACGTAGGGATGCGCACGTTGGAGCTGCCGCAGGCCACGAGCTCGATGGTCGGGTCCACGCGGCGCATGGCCTTGGCGGTCTCGAAGGCGAGCCTGCCGTACTCCTCGGCGGTCTTCCCGCCGATCTGCCAGGGCCCGTCCATCTCGTTGCCGAGGCACCAGACCTTGATCCCGTACGGCTCCCGTACGCCGTGCTTGATCCGTAGGTCCGACCAGCGCGTGCCGCCCGGGAAGTTGGTATATTCGAGCAGGTCGCGGGCCTCGCGCACACCCCTGGTGCCCAGGTTGACCGCCATCACCGGCTCGGCGCCGACCGCACGCAGCCAGGTCATGAACTCACCGAGGCCGAACGCGTTCGTCTCGATCTGCCGCCACGCCAGGTCGAGCCGGGTGGGCCGCTCGGCGGCCGGGCCGACGCCGTCCTCCCATTCGTAGTTGGAGACGAAGTTGCCGCCTGGGTAGCGCACGGCCGTCACGCCCATCTCCCGCGCCAGCTCGATGACATCACGGCGCAGCCCGTGCTCGTCGGCCTGTGGATGGCCGGGCTCGAACACGCCGGTATACACGCACCGTCCCATGTGCTCGACGAACGATCCGAACAGCCGCCGTTCCACCGGCCCGACCTCGAACGCCGGGTCCAGCGTCAGCTTGGCGGAATCCATGGGCAGTCCTCCTTGGCGCAGCCTCGAGTTTTGCCCCATCTATACATCGTTGTATTCAACGTTGTAAAGAAGTGCGTACACTTTCTCCTCATGGACAGACCTCGCGTCGGCCTCAAGGACGTGGCCCGGCTGGCCGGTGTCTCGGTGAAGACCGTCTCCAACGTGGTCAACGGCTACGTTCACGTCACCCCGGCCACCAGGACCCGGGTGGAGGCGGCCATCAAGGAGCTCAACTACCGGCCCAACCTGTCGGCCAGGAACCTGCGGCAGGGCCGGACCGGGATCATCGCGCTGGCGGTGCCCGAGCTGGACATTCCGTACTTCGCGGAGCTGGCCAGGCTCGTGGTGGCGGCGGCGGAGGAACGCGGGCTCACGGTGCTGATCGACCAGACCGGCGCCTCGCGGGAACGCGAGCAGCTCGTCGCCGAGGGCTTCCGCGCCCACCTCATCGACGGCGTGATCTTCAGCCCGCTCGCCCTGTCGTCCGAGGACCTCGCCGCCATTTGGGACGCCTCGCCCACCTCCCCGAGCCCCATCCCGACGGTGCTTCTGGGCGAGCGGGTGTACGAGGGGCCCGCCGACCACCTGGTGGTCGACAACGTGACCGCCGCGAAGGAGGCCACCCTCCACCTGGCCGCGCTCGGCCGCCGCCGCATCGCCGCCATCGGCGCCCAGGACGACGTGGCCGCCGAGACGTCCCGGCTGCGGCTGGCGGGCTACCGGCTGGCGCTGGAGGAGGCGGGGCTGCCCTGGGACGACCGACTGGTGGTGCCCGTGGAGGCGTACCATCGGGCCGACGGGGCCCGCGCCATGGCCCGGCTGCTCGACTCCGGCGCCGCCCCCGACGCCGCCTTCTGCTTCAACGACCTGCTGGCCCTCGGGGCGCTGCGGACGCTGCTGGAGCGGGGCCGCTCCGTCCCCGGGGACGTGGCGCTGGCCGGCTTCGACGACATCGAGGACGGGCGATACTCCACCCCGACCCTGACCACGATCTCGCCCGACAAGCAGTCGATCGCCCGCCAGGCGGTCGACCTGCTGGCGGCCCGCATGGCGTCGCGGGCCTCCGAGCCGAGGGAGATCCGGGTGCCGCACCGGCTCGTGGTGAGGGAGAGTACCGGCGGGTAGAAACCCGATCGTGTCGGACAAACTTGAGCGATATCGGAGCAAGCGCGACCCCACCCGTACCCCCGAGCCCGTTCCCGAGAAGAGCCCGTCCGGCGGGGGCGGCAACGCGTTCGTCATCCAGGAGCACCACGCGCGGTCCCTCCACTGGGATCTGCGCCTGGAACGCGGCGGCGTCCTGGTCTCCTGGGCCGTCCCCAAGGGCCTGCCCGCCGACCCCAAGACCAACCACCTGGCCGTGCACACCGAGGACCACCCGATGGAGTACCTCACCTTCCACGGCGAGATCCCCAAGGGCGAGTACGGCGGCGGCACCATGACCGTCTGGGACACCGGCACCTACGAGACGGAGAAGTGGTCGGACCGCGAGGTCAAGGTCGTCCTGCACGGCAAGCGCGCCACCGGCCGGTTCGTGCTGTTCCGGACGCGGGGCGACAACTGGATGATCCACCGCATGGACGGTCCCGCCCGCGAGCCCTTCCCCTCCCTCGACCCCATGCTGCCGACGGAGCGGGCCAAGCCCCCGAAGGACGCCTCCGCGTACGCCTTCGAGTTCGCGTGGGGCGGCCGCCGCCTCCTGGTCCCCGTCGAGGGCGGGCGCACCGACGCGGCCCGCGAGCATCCGTGGCTGCGGGCGCTGGCGGAGTCGTTCGGCAGCCGCACGGCGGTGCTGGACGGGGAGGTCGCCACGCTCGGGGGCGCGGAGATCCTGGTGTTCTACGACCTCCTGTACGACGACGGGCATTCGCTGGTCGAGCAGCCTTTCACGGTGCGACGGGCGGCCCTGGAGGCGCTAGGGGTGTCGGGGGCCCGCTGGCAGACCGCCCCGTCGTGGCCCGGCGAGCCGGGGCCGGTGCGGCAGGCAGCCCGTGAGCAGGGGCTTCCGGGGGTGGTGGCCAAACGCCTGGACTCGCCGTACGAACCGGGCCCGTCGAAGTCCTGGCTGTTCATCCCCGCATGAATCGACCGATCCACCATCAACATAGCGACCGATTCACCACGATGGCGGCGACCATGTAACCACGCACCTGGCGACCAACTCACCGTGATCATATCGGCCAAGTGGCCACGACAACGAACGGTTGGAGGGTTTCTGAAGCGGTCAGCCGGACGAACGCTCGACGTCGGCACGCAAACGCTTCCCTTTGGCGGCCGCATGCGGGCCCCATGCTCGTGAGCGTGTTGTGGGAGGTCGGATAGAGTCTCGTACGCCATCGGGCCGCCTTCCCCCTCGCGGGCTCCCAGCGGGCACCTCCGTGGTGCTGGAGGGGCGCCGTCTCCCGTCGCACGCCGGCGAACAGCCTGCGGCGGCACGGCGTAGTGGTTCTATCTTTCCTTGGACAGCAGCCCTCCAGACTCCAGGTCCTCCCACAACACCTCAGGAACCGGCTGCGACCACAGGGCGGCGTTGGTGGTGACCTCCTCCGGGGTGCGGGCGCCAAGGACGATCGTGGCGATGGCCGGGTGGCGCAGGGGGAAGGCCATGGCGGCCTGGGGCAGGGAGACGCCGTGGCGTTCGCAGACCTCGGCGATCCGGGTGGCCCGCTCCACCAGCGGCGCCGGAGCCGGCTGATAGTTGTAGGTGCCCGACGGCTTGGGGGTGGCCAGGATCCCGCTGTTGAAGACACCGGCCGCCAGCACCTTGACACCGCGTTCCGCGCACGCCTCCAGCAGCGGCAGGCCGGACTGGTCGAGCAGGGTGTAGCGCCCCGCGAGCATGACGACGTCGATGTCGGTCTCCTCGACGAAACGCAGCGGCACCTGCCACTGGTTCATGCCGACGCCGATCGCCTGCACCACGCCCTCGGCCCGCAGCTCGGCCAGCGCCGGGTACGCCTCGCCGAGCGCCTGCTCCACGTGGTCGTCGGGGTCGTGGATGAGTGCGATGTGGACGGCCGGGAGGCCCAGCCGTGTCATGGACTCCTCCAGCGACCTGCGTACGCCGTCCCGGGAGAAGTCCCACACCCGCTCCAGCTGGGCGGGCACGTCGAAGCCCTCCTGATCGCGGCCGGAAGGGGACGGCGAGGGGACGAGCAGGCGGCCGACCTTCGTCGACAGGACGTAGCCCGAGCGGCCGGCGAGCGCCGCCCCGAGGCGCCGCTCCGACAGGCCCAGCCCGTAGTGCGGCGCCGTGTCGAACAGGCGCACGCCGCTCTCCCACGCCGCGTCGACGGTGGCCCGGGCCTGCTCCTCCGACACCTCCTGGAACAGGTTGCCGATCGGCGCGCCCCCGAATCCGTGCCTGGGCAGCTCAATCACACCGCACCTCCCGAACGGCAACCCCTGAGCGTCACCAGCACACCGCACCTCCCGAACAACGATCCACGAATGTCGTCATCACTCCGCATGGAGCCCCTGAGCCGTCCAGCACGGCCCGCCCCGCGACGTCGCGCCCGTGATCGGGGGCGGCGGTGCGCATTCCCGCGGCCGACAGAGTACGGGCGGGCGCGGAGCACGCGGCACGCCCAAGAGCTTCGGCCGCGCCGTCGGGGCGGAGAACTCCAGCGGCGGTCCCGGCCGTCGTCCGGGCAGCCCTCCGCCGCTGAGGACCGCGAGCACCCGGCCTCGTGGATCTCCGGCCGGCCGCGCCTCCAAGGGGCGCGCCGGAGCCCGTCGAGCAGGAGGTGACCACCCCGGACGCGCCGTCAATCTTGTGCCTTTCCACCCGCGATCCGGCTGATCATCAGCGCGACCAGGATGATGCCGCCGTAGATGACCGGCTGCCAGAAGCCGGAGACGCCGATGAGCGTCAGGATGTTCTGCACCAGGCCGATCACCAGCACACCGGTGAGCGCGCCGAGGATCGTGCCCTTGCCGCCGTCCATGCTGACGCCGCCGATGACGGCAGCGGCGAACACCATGAAGATCCAGCCGACGCCCATGTTGTTGCCGATCGCCCCGAGGCGCCCGGTCTCCAGCAGGCCGGCCAGCGCGGCCAGCGTCCCGCCCACGATGAACACGCCGTACAGCACCCGGTCCACCCGGATGCCGGCGGCACGGGCGGCGTCGGTGTTGCCGCCGATGGCGTACAGCGCCCTCCCGATCCGGAGGTAGCCGAGACCGAAGATGCCGACCGCGAACAGCAGCCCGGCGATCCAGATGGACGCGGGCAGTCCGAGCCACGTGGCGCTGCCCAGGTAGTTGATCGAGTCGGGCAACTGGAACAGCGTCTTGCCCTCGGTCGGCCCGAGCAGGAACCCGTGCACGATGATCAACATGGCCAGCGTGACGATGAACGCCGACAGCTGGAACCTGATGATCAGAAACCCGTTGAAGGCGCCGATGGCCGCGCCGATCAGCAGCGCGAGCGGGATCGCCAGCGCCCCGGGCAGCCCGATCCCGAACCCGCCGGCCGACACCGGGATCACCAGCATCACCGCGATGGCGGGCGCGGTGCCGACCGTCGACTCCAGCGACAGGTCGAACTTCCCGGCGATGAGGATCATGGCCTCGGCCAGCACGAGGAGCGAGATCGCCGCCTGCTGCTGGAGCACGTTCGTCAGGTTGCCCAGGGTCAGGAAGTACGGATCCAGGAGCGAGCCCACGACGAGCAGGATCACGATCACCGGTACGAGCGTCAGGTCACGGAACCTGGCCAGTCGTACTCGAGGAATCGGCGGTGACAAAGTGGTCAATCTTCTATGCCTTCCATCACGGCCACGAGCTCGTGGTCCGTCCAGCCACGCGGCATTTCCTTCACGATCCTGCCGTGGAACATCACCAGCACCCGGTCGCAGATCCGCAGGTCGTCCGGCTCGTCGGAGATCACCATGGCCCCGGCTCCCCGCCCGACCGCGTCCTCGACGGCGCCCAGCAGTGCCTGCTTGGCCTTGACGTCCACGCCGGCGGTCGGGTTGATCACCACCAGCACCGTCGGGTCGTCCACGAGCGCCCGGGCGAACACCACCTTCTGGGCGTTCCCTCCGGACAGGTCGCCGACCGGCTGATCGGGCCCTTCGGTCTTGATGTCCAGAGTCTTGATCATCTCTTCGGCCTTGGCCCGGCGGCGCGCCGGGAACACGAGGCCGTACCGGCCCAGCTTCCGGGCGATCGGGAACGTGGCGTTCTCTCCCACGGACAGCAACGGGATGAAGCCCTCGTGGTGCCGGTCCTCGGGCACGAACCCCAGCCCCGCCTTCATGGCCGACGGCACGTCGCCCGGCCGGACCCGCGTGCCGTTGACCGTGACCGTGCCCGAGTCGGCCTTGCGCAGCCCGACCAGCGTCTCGGCCAGCCCGACCTTGCCACTGCTCGCGGAGCCGGCGAGGCCGACAACCTCGCCCGATTTAACCGAAATATCGATATCTGTGTAGCGGCCATCGAGTGAGAGGTTCTCAGCCGACAGCACCACTTTGTCGCCCGGTGTCCGGGAGCGGGACTCGTACGCGGCCGTGGCCTCGCCGGTCATCGCGGCCACCAGCTCGTCGTGCGGCAGGTCGGCCACCGGCCTGGTCATGATGTGCCGGGCGTCGCGGAAGACCGTGACGCTCTGGCAGATCTCGTAGACCTCGTCCAGGTGGTGAGAGATGTACATCATCGTGACGCCCTGCTCGCGCAGCGACCGCATGCGGGCGAACAGCCGCTCGATGGCCGGCCCGTCCAGCCTCGCGGTCGGCTCGTCGAGGATGATGAACCGGGCGCCGAACGACAGCGCGCGGGCGATCTCCACGAGCTGGCGCTGCTCGACGCTCAGGTCACCGGCCAGCGCCTGGGCGTCGACGTCCACCTCGTACGTGTCCAGCAGCTCACGCGCCCTGGCCCGCAGCGCGGACCACTTGATCGGCCCGGCGCCGTCGGTCTGGCGATTGAGGAAGAGGTTCTCCGCGACCGTCAGCGACGGGATGATCGTGGACTTCTGGTAGACGCACGCGACGCGCTGCCGCCAGGCGTCGCGGTCGGCGAGGGCGGGCGCCGCCTCTCCGGAGAACAGCACCTCGCCCTCGTCAGGCCGCTGGAGCCCGGTGAGGATCGACACCAGGGTGGACTTCCCCGCGCCGTTCCGGCCGACGAGCGCGTGCGTCTCGCCCTCGGCGATCGCGATCTTCGCGCCGTCGAGCGCGACGGTCGGGCCGAAGCGCTTGACGACGTTTCGGGCTTCAACGTGAATGTTCATCTACTTGACCTGGTTACCCCAGAGGCTCTTGTCGTCCACGTTGTCCTTCGTGACCAGCGGCGCGGGGAGCTGGTCCTCCAGCCCGTTGGGGAGCTGGATGATGGTGCTGTCGTGGTCCGTCGGGCCCGGCTTGAACGTCTTGCCCTCCAGCGCCGCCTTGGCGTAGTAGAGGGCGTACTTGGCGTACAGGTCGGCCGGCTGCGACACCGTGGCGTCGATCTCGCCCTTGCGGATCGCCTCGTACTCCTGCGGGATGCCGTCGTTGGAGACCACGAAGATGTGCTTGGGGTCGGTCGACGGGACGAGCACGCCCTTCTGCTTGAGCGTCTGCAGCGTCGGCGCCAGGTGGACACCGCCCGCGTGCATGTAGATGCCCTTGATGTCAGGGTTTTGCTCCAGGCGGGTCTGCAGCATGGACGCGGCCTTGCTGCCCTCCCACTCGGTCGGCTCGCTGAAGACCGTGATGCCGGGGAACTTGGTCTTCATGCACTCCAGGAACGCCTCCGACCTGTCGCGGCCGTTGATCGAGCTGAGCGCGCCCTGGAGCTGCACGACCTTGCCCTTGCCGCCGAGCTTCTCGCCGAGGAACTCGCACGCCTTGGTGCCGTACGCGCGGTTGTCGGCGCGGACGACCATGTAGACCTTGCCCTTGTCCGGCCGGGTGTCGACGGTCACGACGGGGATCTTCTTGTTCTCGAGCTGCTGCAGCGAGTTGGCGATGGCGCCGGTGTCCTGCGGGGCCATGACGATCGCCTTGGCTCCCTGGCCGACCAGCGCCTGCACGTTGTTGACCAGCTTCGACACGTCGTTCTGCGAGTTCGTGGCGGGCATGAGGTCCACCTTGAGCTCGCTCGCCATCTGCGGGACGTACTTGATGTAGGAGTTCCAGAAGTCGGAGTCGGCTCGGGGGTGATCGATGCCGATCTTCCCGCCGCCGCTTCCTCCTCCAGCCGTCGTCGTTCCCGAGCCACATGCGGTGACGACCGCCACCAGGGCCGCGCTCGCGACCACCCGTCCGAACTTCATGGGGGGTTACCTTCCTTAGTTGATTGGCCGGATCCGGAGCCCCTGCATGCCGCCGTCGACCGCGAGTGCGGTCCCGGTGGTCGCACCGGCCTCGGGGCTGGCGAGGTAGGCGATCGCCGCGGCGACCTCCTCCGCGCTGACCAGGCGGCCCATTGGCTGCCTGGCGTTGAGGGCGGCCCGCTCCGCCTCCGGGTCCGGAGACTCGTCGAGCAACCTGGCGACCCACGGGGTGTCGGCGGTGCCCGGGTTGACGCAGTTGACCCGGATGCCCTCGCGAATGTGATCCGCGGCCATCGCCAGCGTCAGCGACAGCACCGCGCCCTTCGTCGCGCTGTAGAGCGCGCGGTCGGGCAGGCCGGCCGTGGCCGCGATCGAGCAGGTGTTGACGATCGCGGCGTGCTGGGACCTCCGCAGGTACGGCAGCGCGGCCCGCGCCACCCGGACCATGCCCAGCACGTTGACGTCGAACACCTTGTGCCACTCGGAGTCCGGGTTGTCCTCGATGGTCCCCTGGGCTCCGATGCCCGCGTTGTTGATGAGCACGTCGATGCCGCCGCCCAGCCGTTCGGCGGCCTCGGCCACCGCGGCCCGCACGCCGGCGTCGTCGGTGACGTCCACCTTGATCCCGATGAACGGCTCGCCCGGCGGGGCGAGGTCCAGACAGGCGACCTTCATGCCGCGCTCGGCGAGCAGGGTGGCCGCGGCCAGGCCGATGCCCGAGCCGCCGCCGGTCACCACCGCTTTGAGGATCGGATTCTGCGGGCTCACGCGTCCCTCCAGACCGCACCGTGGGGGAAGGTGTGGGCGGAGATCGACTCAGGGTGCATCTCCGCGCTGAAGCCGGGCGCGGTCGGGGCGACGTACCGGCCGTCGCGGACGACGACCGGGTCGACGAAGTGCTCGTGCAGGTGGTCGACGTATTCGATCACCCGCCCCTCCATCGTCCCGGTGACCGCCACGTAGTCGAACATCGACAGGTGCTGCACGAGCTCGCACAGCCCCACGCCGCCCGCGTGCGGGCACACCGGGATTCCGAACTTGGCCGCGAGCAGCAGGATCGCCAAGTTCTCGTTGACCCCGCCGACCCGGGCGGCGTCGATCTGCAGGTAGGAGATGGCGTTCGCCTGCAGCAACTGCTTGAACACGATGCGGTTCTGTACGTGCTCGCCGGTGGCCACCGGGATCGGGTCGATGCCCCGGGCGATGGCGGCGTGCCCGAGCACGTCGTCCGGGCTGGTGGGCTCCTCGACCCAATAAGGGTTGAACTCACGCAACGCGTTGATCCACTCGATGCCCGAGCCGACGTCCCAGCGCTGGTTGGCGTCGATCGCGATCGGGTAGTCGGGGCCGCAGACCTCCCTCGCCACCCGGAAGCGGCGCCGATCGTCGTCGAGGTCGGCGCCGACCTTGAGCTTGATCTGCCCGAACCCCTGGTCGAGGGCCTCCTTGCAGAGCCGCCGCAACTTCTCGTCGTCGTAACCGAGCCAGCCAGGTGAGGTGGTGTACGCGGGATAGCCCGTCTCGAGCAGCCGCGCGATCCGCTCCTCCTTCCCCGGCGCCGCGTTGCGCAGGATCTCCAGGGCGTCTTCCCTGGTCAGCGCGTCGCTCAGGTAGCGGAAGTCGATGAGATCGACGATCTCCTCCGGGGACATCTCGGACAGCAGCCGCCACACCGGCTTGCCCGCCCGCTTGGCCTTGAGATCCCACAGGGCGTTGACCACGGCGGAGATCGCCATGTGCATGACGCCCTTCTCCGGCCCCAGCCACCGCAGCGGCGAGTCGTTGACCATGCTCTTGTACAGAGCGCCGAGGTCTTCGACGTCCTTGCCCACCACGTACGACTCGAGCGCGTGGATGGCGGTCGTCTGGACGTCGTTGCCGCGCCCGATCGTGAACGCGAACCCGTGCCCCTCGAACCCGTCGTCGGTCTTCAGGACGACGTAGGCCGCGGAGTAGTCGGGATCGGGATTCATCGCGTCGGAGCCGTCGAGCTCGCGCGACGTCGGAAACCGCACGTCGTGCGTCTCCATCCCGACGATCTTGTACGTGCCTGCTGCCCCGGTCATGCCTGCCCCACCGTCTGCCGCTGCCGCCCCAGCCCTTCGATCTCCAGCTCCATCACGTCACCGGACCGCAGGTACGGCTGCCCCGGCATCCCCAGCGCCACGCCGGCGGGCGTGCCCGTGTTGATCACGTCGCCCGGCTCCAGCACCATGAACTGGCTGAGATACCGCACGATCTCCAGCACATCGAAGATCATGTTCTTGGTGTCGCCGTCCTGGCGTTGCTCGCCATTCACCCACAGGCGCAGCGGCAGGTTCTGCGGGTCGCCCACCTCGTCCGCGGTCACCAGCCAGGGGCCGAGCGGGTTGAACGTCTCGCACGACTTACCCTTGTCCCACTGCCCACCGCGCTCGAGCTGGAACTCGCGCTCGGAGACGTCGTTGGAGATCGCGTAACCGGCGATCACCTCCTGCGCCTCCTCCCTTCCGCCCAGATAGCGGGCCTCCCGGCCGATGACGACGGCCAGCTCGACCTCCCAGTCGGTCTTCACGCTGCCCCGCGGGACGAGCACCTCGTCGTACGGGCCTATCACGGTGTTGGGGGCCTTCATGAACACGACGGGCTCGGCCGGCACCTCCGCGCCGGACTCGGCGGCGTGGTCGCTGTAGTTCAGGCCGATGCAGACGATCTTTCCCGGACGCGCGATGGGGGCGCCGATGCGCAGCCCCTCGGCGTCGACAACCGGCAGGTCACCGCGCTCGAGCGCCTCACGGACGCGCGCCACTCCCCCGGAGGCGAGGAAAGCCCCGTCGATCTCGGGCTCACCGATGTCGCGCAGGTTACCGGCGTCGTCCAGCACCACCGGCCGTTCCTGTCCGACAGGTCCTACTCGCAGCAGCTTCACACCGCATCCTTCACATATACATCGGATGTCTCGTTCCATGATGCTCTTGCGATCGAATGGCGCGTGTCAAGGGTGAGGAGAACGAAACATCCGATCCGTGACCTGGACATACCCCCCAAAAGGGAGAACCAGAGCATGTGAAGCGGGTTTACCGCCCTGACAGCCGGTTTCACATCCTGGAAATGGGGCAGGCGGAAAGACATCGGAGGTCGAACAGGCCTGTCGAGCACCTGCGAAGTACCCGTGAAGTGTCCATCGGGCTCCTTGACGGTCGTACAGGGACGTAATAGAACACGTTTCAGTACGCTCTAACCAAGCGCTTGATCAAGAGGTGAATCGGGTGCACATCGACCTCGTCGACAGGGACCGCTACGCCACCGCCGGACCACCGCACGACCAGTTCGCCTGGCTGCGCGCGAACTCCCCCGTTCACTGGCACGAGGGCGAGCCCGGATTCTGGGCCGTCACCCGCTACGACGACGTCGTGCACGTCTCCCGCCACTCCGACCTGTTCTCCTCGCATCGGAAGCTCGCCCTGTTCGAGGAGCTGGGGGACGACCAGATCGCGATGCAACGGCTCATGATGCTCAACCAGGACCCGCCCGAGCACACGCGCCGCCGCTCCCTCGTCAACCGGGGCTTCACCCCGCGCACGATCGGCGCACTCGAACAACACATCCGCGACATCTGCGATGACCTCCTCGACAAGTGCTCGGGCGAGATCGACTTCGTCACCGAGGTCGCCGCGCCCCTGCCCCTCTACGTGATCTGCGAACTGCTCGGCGCGCCCGTGTCCGACCGCGACAAGGTGTTCGCCTGGTCCAACCGCATGATCGGCGCCCAGGACCCCGACTACGCCTCCAGCCCCGAGGAGGGCTCCGGCGCGGCCATGGAGGTCTACGCCTACGCCAACCAGCTGGCCGCACAGCGCAGGGCCAACCCACAGAACGACATCGTCACCAAGCTCCTCCAGCCCGACGAGAACGGCGAAACCCTCGACGAGAACGAATTCGACCTCTTCGTGCTCCTCCTGGTGGTCGCCGGCAACGAGACCACGCGCAACGCGGCCTCCGGCGGCATGCTCGCCCTCTTCGAGCACCCCGACCAGTGGGACCGCCTCGTGGCCGACCCCACGCTCGCCACGACCGCCGCCGACGAGATCGTCCGCTGGGTCTCCCCGGTCAACCTGTTCCGCCGCACGTCCACGACGGATCAGGTGCTCGGCGGGCAACCGATCAAGGCCGACGACAAGGTCGTCGTCTTCTACGGCTCCGCCAACCGCGACACCTCCGTCTTCCCCGACGCCGAGGTCTTCGACATCGGACGCCACCCGAACCCGCACATCGGCTTCGGCGGTGGCGGCGCCCACTTCTGCCTGGGCAACCACCTCGCCAAGCTGGAACTCCGCGTCCTCTTCGAACAACTGGCCCGCCGCCACCCCCGCCTCCGCCAGTCCGGCCCGGCCCGCCGCCTCCGCTCGAACTTCATCAACGGCATCAAGGAACTCCCAGTCACCATCGGCTGATCCCTGACCACCCGAGCCCTGCACCCTCTGATCCTGACCACACGAGCCCTGCACCGTCTGATCCTGACCACCCGAGCCCTCACCGGCTGACCCTGACCACAGCCACGGTTGTGATGTCGGCTGCGAGGCCCGGGCGGTTAGGCAAGGTCGTGATGGTGGCGGCGGGTTCGGGGGGCTGGTGTGTAGTGGGAGCCGCGGCGGGCGGCGCGGATGCGGCGCAGGATGCGGGTCATGCCGTCCGGCCCGGGTTGCCAGCCCCGCTCGATCAAGGCGTCGGCCACGTGGTGGAGGAGATCGGCGATCTGGCCGGGGATGACGTCTCTGCGGACGGCGATCACCCGCCAGCCCCGCCGCCGTAGCTCGTCCCGGCGATCCGTGTCGCGTAGCTGGTCGATCGCCGAGGTGTGGTGCTGCTGGCCGTCGTATTCGACCGCGACGTTGAACTCCTCCCAGCCCAGATCGAGCCGTGCGTAGCGGTCGCCGCCCAGGTCGACCCGGATCTGGGTGGTGGGTCTGGGGAGGCCGCCCTCCACGAGGATGACCCTGAGCCAGCTCTCCCTGGGAGAGGCGGCTCCTGGGTCGGCCAGGCTGAGGGTGTCGCGGACGCGCCAGGTGTTGAGGGCGCGGTGCCACAACGCATCAGATCGACTCCCCGCCTGGCGAACTGGTCGAGGATCGCCACGCCCTCCATGCGGGGCAACCAGCGGGCGCAGTCGAGAGCCGTGCGTTCCATGGTGGTGATGCGGACGCCCGCGTGCTCAGTGACGTCATCGTCCGGCAGCGGCACCACATGCGTGACGCAACCGGGGACTGCCAGGTGGGTGGGGGCGGTCAGTTCGACGGGCCAGTCGTCGCCGGGGGACGACGTGACATCGAGGCCCCAGATGTACGCGGCCGTCTGGCGGCATGCGACGGCCCGAGGGACGGCGCGGGTGATGTGCCTGACACGGTCGGCGAAGGACTTGTTCATGGCGCCAAGGGTGCCGGGATGCGACGCTGCGCCGAGAGGCCGAACGGGATTCTGTGGAAAAGGTTCGGGGAAGGCAATCGAGAAGCTCAGATGAGGGTGTGGGGTTCCCTTAAGTACAGGTCCTGGCGGGCCAGCTCAAGGTGCAGGTCCTGCAGGCCAGCTCAAAGATGCGCGCCCTGGGCCGCCTCAGGGCCAAGTCCAGCGGGCCGGCTCAAAGATGCGTACCTGGGGCGGCTCAAGGGTGCAGGGCGAGGCCCTTCAGGATCTTGTCCACGCCGTTCCTGGGCCCATAGACCGCCAGCCCCACCAGTGCCAGCTCATCCGCTCCCACCGCCCGCACGACCGCCCGATTGTCCGCATCGTGCCCGGTCTTGAACATCTCCTCGACGTACACGGCCACCGCCATCCCCCGGCCCACCGCCTTCTCCCGAACGGCCCGCAAGTCCTCCAGACCGCCCACGTAAACCACCACGGGCTGCCGGAACATCGCCAGGTACGCGTTACCCGACCCGTCCTCGTACGGCTCCCCGACGGTCTCCGGGGCGCCGCCCGCCACCGCGCCGGCCAGGAAGGCGGTGACGTTGAGGCGCTGCCACGCGGCCAGATCCGCACGGACCACAATTCCGATCTTGGTGTCGAATCGCATGACGGCAAGTCTTCACGTCCGCCCCCGGCCGGGTCTTGAACGCTGGTGCGGTCCGCGCTAGGCCATTATGACCGGCCGCCAACCGGGCACCTCGTGGTAGCGCCGCAGCTCAGCCACTCCAGCCAGGATGCCGCCCCACGCCGCGTACGGCGGCCGCTCCCCGTCGAACCCGCTCTGCACCAGCGTCAGCCGCGTCTTCCCGCCGGACCCCTCCAGCTCCCACGTCCCGACACCGGTGCCGCCGCCCCAGCCCAGCGAGAACCTACGGCCGGGGTCCAGCTCCAGCACCTTCGCCGGGTTCGGGTCGTTGGCCAGACCGCCCATCGCGAACCGCCCACCCACGTACGGCTCGATCTCGATCGGGAAGCCGAACCACCGCGTCACCTTCTCCGAATCGATCAACGAGTCGAACACGTCGGAGGGCGAGGCGTCGATCGTGACCTCGGCCCGCATCTCCGCCGAGGTGTAGTCGGCCCTGGGCGTGAGCTCGCGCCCCTCGAAGTGCTCGGCCAGGTTCGCCAGGGCCTGGCACCAGTACGTCTGCAGCACGCCCCGGATGCTCTTGCCCGTGATGACGTCCTGGAAGTCCCAGTGCGTCTGGGACACCGTCACGACGGTGACGTCCGCGCTCTCCTCCTCTAGCGTGAACTCGGTGGTGGTCTCCTCTCCGTCGAGCAGCCACGAGAACCGCACCGTACGCTCGTCGGCGTGCACCAGCCGCTGGTGCGGCGCGTCGCCTTCGGGCGTGGTGCGCCCCCAGAACCCGAACCGGCCGGGCAACTCCACCTCTGCGTGCTCGGCCAGCCAGATCCGCATCACGGCCGGATCGGTGAGCGCCTGCCGCACTTCCTTGAGCGGCCCCTGGACGCGGGCACGCAGGGTCATGGGCTCAGTCATGGTCTTCTCCCTGTGATGGCTCGATCTTGGGGTAGCAGACGAGGGCGAGCTTGAAGGCGTCGCCCTCGGCCCCGCCGTAACGCGTGAACAGCTCCTGCAGCGTGGTCCGCAGCTCGGTCAGGAACTCCTGGCGATCCTCCGGTCGTACGCGGATCTCGCCCGACAGGCCGATGGACGGCAGCTCGGGCGCGGACCTGTCGAGCGCCGCGATGTCGGCCTGGACCTCCTCCACGAGGTCGAGCAGATAGCCGAGGCTGAGCTCGTCACGTGCCTTGCGCAGCCCGCCGATCCGGCCGACGAGGCGCGGCGACAACCAGTACGAGCGCGCGCCGGCCCGGTAGATCCCCTCCGAGATCCCGCGCACCTTGCGCTCGGACACCAGCTCCACCAGCCCGGCCTCGACCAGGCGCTTGACGTGGTAGTAGACCCGTTGCGGCGTCTGCCCGAGCCGCTCGGCGACCTCCGAGCACGTACGCGGCTCGGCCAGCTGCCGCAGCACCTCCACGCGCTGCGGCTTGAGCAGCGCCTCGGCCTGCTCGATCTCTTCGAGGTACAGGACATCTCTCATCGCAAAAACTATCCTTTACGTAAAAATCTGACTTGTCAATGACTGCGGGACAATGAGGGGATGCCGCATGACTGGTCCCGATACTGGCGGTCGCCCGACCGGCCGCTGGAGGCCATGCACGCCCACTTCGAGCGGCACGTGTACCACCGCCACAGCCACGAGACCTACTCCTTCGGCGTGACGGAGACCGGCGCGCAGTCGTTCACCTGCCGGGGCGCGGCCCACACGAGCGCGGCTGGCATGGTCATGGCCTTCAACCCGGACGACGCCCACGACGGCCACGCCGCGAACACCCTCGGCTTCACGTACAGGATGCTCCACATAGGCCCTGAGCTCGTCTCGGCGGCCCTCTCGGACGTGACGGGCCATCGTACGGGCCTGCCGCTCTTCACGGCCCCCGTGGTGCGCGACGCGCCCTTGGCGACCGCCCTGCGCGCTCTCCACGCGGCCCTCCTCGACGACGGCGCGACGGCCCTGCGCCGCGACGAGCTCCTCACGGCCACGATCTCCCGCATCGTCCACCGCGCCGCGTCGAGGCGGCTCCCCGGCCCGGCCAGACCCGGCAGGTCGGCGACGATCGCCAGACAAGCCAGGCAGCTCCTCGACGACCGCATGACCGAAGATCTCACCATCGAGGACCTGGCGAGGGCCACAGGCGCCAGCCGCTACGCCGTCTACCGCGCCTTCCAAGCGGAGTACGGCCTCCCGCCCAGCGACTACCAGCGCCAGCTGCGCCTGAGAAGAGCCCGGACCCTCATAGCCGCCGGAACCGCGCTCAGAGGCGGCGGCGCAGACGGGCTTCGCCGACCAGAGCCACCTCACCCGCTGGTTCACCCGCTGTTTCGGCCTCACCCCGGGCGCCTACCGCCAAGCCGCGGACAGCGTGTCACCCCACGCATGGACGACGGCATCTCCACCCAGGCGATAGGTCGGCGCCCGCAGCCGTGAGGGCTTCCAGGCTCCGCTCTTCGAGCATCTGCGGATAGGAGACACCCGGCCTTGAACACAGGCCGCCCCATGAGGCGACTTCCTCATGGGGCGGAATGGCGCTGAAAGAAGTATCCAGCTGCCTAATAGTCAACCTCCTATTGCTGCTGTTGTTGCTGTTGCTGCTGCTGTTGCTGCTGCTGTTGTTGCTGCTGCTGTTGTTGCTGCTGTTGTTGCTGCTGCTGTTGTTGCTGCTGTTGCTGCTGCTGTTGCTGCTGCTGTTGCTGTTGCTGCTGCTGCTGCTGCTGTTGCTGCTGCTGCTGTTGCTGCTTCCGAAGGTTGTGACCCCAGGGCTGCGGATGATCTAGATTTCGGCACCTCTGAGGATTCGGGTGGAATTTGCACGGATGTGCAGCGGACTCTGCGACCTGAATCGTCGGAGTGGCAGCGGCGGCTTGCGCCGGCATCGTCGCCGGGGCGACGAGGGCAGCGGCCACCAATGCGCCCCCCGCAAGGGCTTCCTTGAACATGGAGATACTCCGTACCGCGATGAGATTCGCCCCTTGGGCCAGAACGGCCGGGGCAGACGGTTGAATCGGTCTCCCGGGATGCCGATCGATCTGTGACCCTCTAGGTCACTCAACTCGCCACGTTAGTAACAGCAAACGGGTGAGGTCACCCATTGGCAAGCAAAGGGTGGCGTTTGATGGGTTTCACCTGCGCGCCTATTGTTTGCCGTATCTTTCGCTCGACGAATGCATGAGGATCCCGGCTTCCATGCGAAATACGGTGCGGTTCTCGAGGAAAGGCGTTTATGGCCAGGAGCTGTCCTGATCGGGGTCGCCGCCGTCGGTGAGGAGTCGCAGGTCGGACTCGACCATCATCGCGACGAGCTCGTCGAACGACACCCGCGGCTCCCACCCCAGCTGCACCCGCGCCTTCTTGGGATCGGCGCACAGCAGATCGACCTCCGCCGGCCGGTGCAGGGTCTGGTCGGTCACCACGTACTGCTCCCAGTCCAGCCCCGCCGCGGTGAAGGCCGCCTCCACCAGCTCCCGCACCGACTTCATCCGCCCGGTGCCGATCACGTAGTCCTCGGGGGTGCCGGTCTGGAGCATGAGGTGCATGGCCTTCACGTAGTCGCCGGCGAACCCCCAGTCCCGCCTGGCCTCCAGGTTGCCCAGCCGCAGCTCCGCAGCCAGCCCGAGCTTGATCCTGGCCACCCCGAGCGACACCTTCCTGGTGACGAACTCGGCGCCCCGGCGCGGCGACTCGTGGTTGAACAGGATCCCGGACACGGCGAACATGCCGTACGACTCGCGGTAGTTCTGGGTGAGGAAGTGCCCGTAGGCCTTGGCGACGCCGTACGGGGAGCGCGGGTGGAAGGCGGTGCGCTCGTTCTGCGGGGTCTCGCTGACCTGGCCGAACATCTCGGATGACGAAGCCTGATAAAAGCGGATCTGTCCGGAGGCACCCGAACCCCCGCCCCGCGACACGCCCGAGCACACCCGGATGGCCTCCAGCATGCGCAGCACGCCCATCCCGGTCACCTCGGCCGTGAGCTCGGCCTGCTCCCACGACATGGGGACGAACGAGATCGCGCCCAGGTTGTACACCTCGTCCGGCTGAACCCGTTCCACAGCCGAGATCAGCGAGCCCTGGTCCAGCAGATCACCCCGCACCACCCGCACGTCGGCGAGCAGCTTGCGCATCCGGGACACGCGCGGATTCGCCTGCCCCCGGGCCAGCCCCCAGACCTCATACCCCTGCTCGAGCAGGTGCTCCGCCAGGTAGGAACCGTCCTGGCCGGTGATGCCGGTGATCAGAGCGCGCCTGGCCAAGGGGTCCTCCCACTATCGCGAACCGCATCCCTTTGGGACGGGAATGTACAGCTATGTGCCCGGAATGAGCACCAAGCGACCTAGAACGTGTTCCACCGAACCACGCTCGGTCACAGCAACGTCGCAGTTCGCACGGCCTGCCAGCCCGAATGTGAACAATTCCAGCCGACCTACCGAATGGTAGCCTTCTCGGGCTAAGGTCAACATTTACGATCTCACTCGGTGGAGAGGGGTGTCCGTGCGGGAGCGAACGCTGCGGATCGCGCTGCTGTCCTACCGCAGCAAGCCCACCTGTGGCGGCCAGGGCGTGTACCTCCGCCACCTGAGCCGCGAGCTGGTCGCGCTCGGGCACCACGTCGAGGTGTTCTCCGGCCAGCCCTACCCCGAGCTGGACGAGGGCGTCATCCTGCGCGAGGTGCCCAGCCTGGACCTCTACCGCGACGAGGACCCGTTCAGAACCCCCAAGCTGGACGAATACCGAGACTGGATCGACTGGCTCGAGGTCGGCACGATGTGGACGGCCGGGTTCCCCGAGCCGCTGACGTTCACGCTGCGCGCCTACCGCGAGCTGAAGAAGCGGGTCGGCGACTTCGACGTCGTCCAGGACAACCAGACCCTCGGGTACGGCCTGCTCGGGATCAAGAAGTTGTTCCCCGTGGTCGGCACCATCCACCACCCGATCAGCGTGGACCGGCGCATCGAGCTGGAGGCCGCCGTCGGCGCGAAGAAGCTGACCATGCGCCGCTGGTACGGGTTCGTGAAGATGCAGGCGCGCGTCGCGCCCCGGCTCAGCCCGATCCTGACCGTCAGCGAGTCGTCACTGGCCGACATCCACCGCGACTTCAACGTCCCGCAGGCCAACATGCGGCTGATCCCGCTCGGCGTGGACACCCGCTACTTCCACCCGCGCCCCGGCAAGCCCAGGCGCAAGGGCTCGATCGTGGCGGTGGCCAGCGCGGACTCGCCCATGAAGGGCGTCGCGACCCTGCTGCGCGCCGTGGCCAAGGTGGCCACCGAGCGCGACGTACATCTCACCGTCGTCAGCAAACCCACTCCCGGCGGCCCCACCGAGCAGCTCGTGCAGGAGTTGTCGCTGCAGGACCGCGTACGTTTCGTGCACGGCATCTCCGACGAGGAGCTGGGCGAGCTGATCGCCACCTCGGAGATCTCGGTGGTGCCCTCGCTGTACGAGGGGTTCTCGCTGCCCGCCGTCGAGCACATGGCCTGCGGCACGCCCCTGGTGGCCAGCCGGACGGGCGCCCTGCCCGAGGTCGTCGGCGACGCGGCCGTCCAGGTGCCGCCGGGCGACGCCGAGGAGCTGGCCGCGGTGCTGCGCCGCCTGCACGACTCCCCCGAGGAGCGTGAGCGCGTGGGCAAGGCGGGATACGACCGTGTGATGGAGCGCTTCACCTGGCACGTCGTGGCCAAGCGGACCGTCGAGGCCTACCACGAGGCCATCGAGACCCACAAGAGGAGATAGCGACCAGTGCTGACCGTGGACTTCGCCCGGCTTCCCGTCGGCCCCGGCGTGCGCGTGCTGGACCTGGGCTGCGGCGCCGGCAGGCACGCCTTCGAGGTGCTGCGCCGCGGGGCGGACGTGATCGCGTTCGACATGGACCAGTCGGAGCTGGACGGCGTGGCGGCCATGTTCGCGGCGATGGACAAGGCGGGCGAGGTGCCGCCCGGCGCGACCGGCCAGACCGTCCAGGGCACGGCGCTCGACATGCCGTTCGAGGACGGCAGCTTCGACCGGGTCATCGCGGCCGAGGTGCTCGAGCACATCCCCGACGACATGACGGCCATGCGCGAGATCTTCCGGGTGCTCAAGCCCGGCGGGACGGCCGCGGTCACCGTGCCGAGCTTCCTGCCCGAGCGGATCTGCTGGGCGCTGGACGAGGCCTACCACACCGCGCCCGGCGGGCACGTGCGGATCTACACGCTGGCCGAGTTGTCGGCCAAGCTGAAGTCCACCGGTTTCGAGATCGGCCCGCACCACCACGCCCACGGGCTGCACTCGCCGTACTGGTGGATCAAGTGCGCGGTCGGGGTGAACAACGACGACCACCCGCTCGCGAAGGCGTACCACGAGCTGCTGGTCTGGGACATCATGAAGCGCCCCGCCGCCACCAGGATCGCCGAGACCGTGCTCAACCCGATCATCGGCAAGAGCGTGGTCCTCTACGTCAGGAAGCCATGATCTCGCCCGCGGAGGTCGTGCGGACGGCCGAGAGCATCGCGGCGATACAGCAGGAGGACGGCGGCGTCCCGTGGCCCGAGGGGCACGTGGACGCATGGAACCACATCGAGTGCCTGATGGCGATGTCCGTGGCGGGCCTGGCGGAGCCGGTGCGTCGCGGGTACGCGTGGCTGGCCCGCCACCAGCGCGCCGACGGCTCCTGGCCGATGAAGCTGGTCGACGGCGTGCCCACCGAGCTGGGCGGCGAGACCAACCACGCCGCCTACGTCGCCGTCGGCGTCTGGCATCACCACCTCGTCACCGGCGACCGGGCCTTCACCGAGGAGAGCTGGCCCATGGTCAAGGCCGCGCTCGACTACGTGGCGGGGCTCCAGACCGAGCGGGGCGAGATCGTCTGGGAGCGTGACGCCCGGGGCAGGGCCTCGACGTACGCGCTGCTCACCGGCTGCTCCTCGATCCACCAGGGGCTGCGCTGCGGCGTGCTGCTGGCCGAGCACCTGCGCGACCCGCAGCCGCACTGGGAACTGGCCGCGGACCGGCTGGCGCACGTGCTGTCGGCGCATCCCGAGGCGTTCGCCGACAAGAGCCGCTTCTCGATGGACTGGTACTACCCGGTGCTCGGCGGCGCGGTACGCGGGCGGCAGGCGTTCGAGCTGCTGGAGCGGGAGTGGGCCACGTTCGTGGTGCCCGGGCTCGGCATCCGGTGCGTGTCCGACCAGCCGTGGGTGACCGGGGCCGAGACGTGCGAGCTGGTCTTGGCCCTGGACGCGCTGGGGGACCGGGAGCGGGCCGCCGCGCTCTTCGCCGACGTGCAGCACCTGCGGCACGAGGACGGCTCGTACTGGACGGGGTGGCAGTTCGCCAACCGCAAGCACTTCCCGCACGAGCGCTCCGGCTACACGGCCGCGGCGGCGGTGCTGGCGGCGGACGCGCTGCTGGAGTTGTCCCCCGGGTCGGGGCTGTTCCGCGACGTCGCCGGGACGTCGGTGTACGACCCCGACGTGTGCGGCTGCACGTCGCCGGTCCTGCCGCCGCAAGTGCACTAGAGCCCGTGGCCCGGGCCGATCAGACGCCGCAAGGGCTTTTGCGGATTCTTTGCCGGGGAAATCGGGTGTGCCGCCACGGAAAGGCGCAACGCGCTCACTAGCTTCTGAGTGACGTACGAGGCGTCTTCGGGGGAAGCGTGGGCGACACGGGCACGACAACGTTCTTGGACCGGGCCGGGACCTGGCCGACACTGACCCCGGCAAAGGGGCTGCGGAGGATCCTCGCCAAGGATCCGCTGGAGTCCGATCTGGGCCGGCGAAGGTTCCGGCTCAGGAATGGAGTCTCTCGGACAGCCTTCGCGAAGGCCGAAAAATCCTACGTTTTCGGCTTCAACGCGGTGATTTCTAGAGAAGTAGAGAAGGTCGAGGAGATCCCGGCCGAGCAGCGGCCCTTCGGCTACGAGGGGGCCGCCGCGGCCTGTACCATGCTCGACCTGCTCACACTGACCCGGGGCCGGCGCCTTCACGAGCTACTCACCGGCCCCGCCCAGCATCACCGGCACGCCGCCTACCTCGGCGCCGGCCGCGGGTATGCCCTGCTGCGCCTGCGTCCCGTACGCGGGGCGCGGCGGGCCCACCCGCTGCTGCGGTGGCTCGCGGTGGACGGGTTCGGATTCCAGTGGAGCCTGGCCAGGGCCGATCGGATGGTCGGCGAGCGGACCATGCCCGACCTGCTCACCAGGGCCCACTGCGCGGTGTTCGACCAGGGGCTGGGGCGGCTGCTCTGGTACCACGACTGCGCCTGTCCCGACGACGTGGCCGCCAGGATCGCCGGCTTCCCCGCCGGGCGGCGGGCCGACCTGTGGAGCGGGGTCGGGTTCGCGGCCACGTACACCGGCGGCGCCGAGACCGACGAGCTGTGGTGGCTGACCGAGCACGCGGGGGCCGACGGGTTCCGCGCCCATCTGGCGCAGGGGTGCGCGTTCGCGGTGGCCGCGCGGCTGCGGTCGGGGACGCTGCCGGATCACGCGGCCCAGGCCGTGCCGATCCTGGCCGGGGCCGACCCGGAGGAGGCGGCGTCCTGGACCGACCGGGCGCTCATCGAGCTCGGGCACGAGGCGCGTACGCACGAGGACTTCCGCAGCTGGCAGGCCCAGATCCGGCACGCCTGGACCCGCAACCACCGCGTCCAGGGCGGCACCTCATGGCCTTGACCTCGTGAAATCGTCGCGGGCTCGGCATCGGTCAGATGCCCGGGCCGACGCGCTCCAGCACGCGGACCGACCCCTCCGCCGACACCTCGCTGAACGCCCCGGACTCCAGCGCCCGCAGGTAGACCCGGTACGGCGCCTGCCCACCGTCCGCGGGATCGGGATAGACGTCGTGGAAGACCAGCGCCCCGCCCGGCATCACGTGCGGCGCCCAGCCCTCGTAGTCGCGGGTGACGGGCTCGTCGGAGTGGCCGCCGTCGATGAAGAGCATGCCGAGCGGCGTGTTCCAGAGCGCGGCCACCCGTTCCGACCTGCCGACGACGGCGATCACCTCATCCTCCAGCCCGGCGGCGGCGATCGTGGCCCTGAAGGTCGGCAGCGAGTCCATCTTCCCGAACCGGATGTCCATCAGCGTCGGGTCGTGGTGGGCCCACCCGGGCTGGATCTCCTCCGACCCCCGGTGGTGGTCCACGGTGACGACCACGGATCCGGCCTGCCTCGCGGCCGCCCCGAGATAGATCGCGGACTTGCCGCAGTAGGTGCCGATCTCGCAGATGGGCCCGAGTTTGCCGTACTCACAGGCCGCCGCGAAAAGGGCCAGCCCCTCGTTGGCCGGCATGAATCCCTTGGCGTGCTTCGCTGCGAAGAGCAGCTCTGACGGCATCGTCATGGAAGTGCACCCTAGCCGAACCGAACAACATTCCGGCGAACTCTTGCAGGCCCGTTCTGGAACCTGTTCTACTTGGCACGTGAATCAGCGCGCTCGTATCGCGATGTCGGACGACGACGTGGCCGCCTTCCTGGAGAGCTCACGCAAGCTGCAGCTGGCCACCATCAACCCGGACGGCACGCCGCACCTGGTGACGATGTTCTACGGGCTCGAGGAGGGGCGGATCGCCTTCTGGACCTACGGCAAGGCGCAGAAGGCCCGCAACCTGGCCCGCGACCCCCGGGTGAGCTGCCTGGTCGAGGCCGGCGACGACTACGACGAATTGCGCGGCGTCCTGGTGTACGGCAAGGCCGAGCAGGTGACCGACCGGGACCGCGTCATGGCCATCGGCATGACGGTCGCCCGCCGGATGACCCCGGACGTGCCGGACGATCTGCTGCGGCCGTACGTGGAGCAGACCGGGCGCAAGCGGGTTGCGTACGTCGTCGAGCGCAGCAAAGTGGTCTCATGGGACCACAGGAGGCTGAGATGAAAGTCAAGGTGGACGAGCTGGTCTGCGAGGCCAACGCGGTCTGCATGGGGCTCGCGCCCGAGGTGTTCGAGGTCGACGACGACGACCAGCTGCACATCCTTCTTCCAGAACCACCCCCCGAGCTTCAGGACCGCGTCCGCCACGCGGTGAGGTCCTGTCCCAAAGCCGCTCTCTCCATCGAGGAATAGCCCCTCGAGGACCAAGCCTTCGAGCCGGAGGAGGAACCCCCCATGCGCGCCGCAATCCTGCACGCCGTAGGCAACGACAAGCTCGACATCCGCGACGACGTCACGCTGGCCCCGGTGGGTCCGGCCGACGTACGTGTGCGGATCAAGGCCACAGGCGTCTGCCACTCGGACCTGTCGGCCATGTCCGGCGTGCTGCCGCAGCCCGTGCCGCTCATCCCCGGCCATGAGGGGTCGGGCGAGGTGGTCGAGGTGGGCGAGCACGTCACCTCCGTCAAGCCGGGCGACCACGTGGTCATCAACTGGCGGCCGTCCTGCCAGGAGTGCGACCTGTGCCTGGGCGGCCAGCCGTACCTGTGCATGAAGTACGTGATCGAGGGCTTCACCAAGGGCAACTTCCGGTTCGGGGGCGACGGGGCGACGGCTTTCGGGATGGCGGGCTGCGGCACGTGGGCCGAGGAGATCGTCGTGCCCTGGCAGGGCGCGATCAAGATCGACCCGGAGGTGCCGTGGGAGGCGGCGGCCCTGATCGGCTGCGGCATCACGACCGGCGTGGGCGCCGCCCTCAACACCGCGAAGGTGCGCCCCGGCTCGACGGTCGCCGTGATCGGCTGCGGCGGCGTGGGCCTGTCGGTCATCCAGGGCGCCCGCGTCGCCGGCGCCAGGATGATTTTGGCGGTGGACCCGCTGGAGTCCAAGCACGAGCTGGCCAAGAAGGTCGGTGCGACGCACGCGGTCACGCCCGAGGGGGTGCCGGAGGCGCTCAGCGAGCTCACCGGCGGCACCGGCTTCGACTACGGCTTCGAGGTGGTCGGCAAGTCGGCCACCATACAGAGCGCCTGGCAGATCACGCGGCAGGGCGGCGACGTCATCGTGGTCGGCGCGGGCGCGATGGACGACATGGTGTCGATCTCGGCGTTCAGCCTGCTCTTCGAGGGCAAGAACCTGCTGTCCAGCCTGTACGGCGAGGCGGACGTGCGCCACGACTTCCCGTACTTCGCCAAGCTCTACAAGGCCGGCAAACTGGACCTCGAATCGATGATCAGCGCCCGCATCCGCCTCGGCGACCTGAACGACGCCGTCGCGGCCCTGCGCACCGGCGAGGTTCTGCGCCAGATCGTCCTCATGGACTGATCAAGCACCGGCGGGGGAACCGGACACCGCAGCCTCCGACCACGACCCCGCACGAACCGCTCAACGACCCGAGCAGGACCGCACCGGTGCCCGTCTGGGCCACCCTGGACAAGTGGGACACCTGGGAGCGCAGGAAGCAAGCGGACAAGCGGCTCGACTGGTACAAGTGGCGCGCATACTGGCAGCTCAAGGCCGAACTCGAGGCTGAACTCAGGCAACAGGCCCCCCAGGGCCTCTGAATTGGAGGCGTGGCGGCCCAGAACCCGCCGCGGATCAACGGCGAGGCGCCGGACGGCACGACTCCGGCGTCCCTCCCCTCTCGATAGGAGCCTGCTCCTAGGTCGAGATCCTCCTTCCGCATCAGGAAATCGGCACACCCCGCAGGGATGCTGAAACGAGATGCGAATGGAGGACCCAGCATGAAACGCACGACAGTCGCTCTGGCGACGGTCGGGCTGCTGGCGACCGCCACACCCGCCGTCGCCTCCACGAGCGCGATCGACTGGCGGCCCTGCGGCCCGCCGCACAGCATGGAATGCGGCACCATCGACGTCCCGGCCGGCCTCACACTCGATCTGGCCCGCCTCCCCGCCACCGGCGCCCGCAAGGGCACGGTGCTCTACGCCCCCGGCGGCCCCGGCAAGGACGGCATCCAGCAGCTCCGCGACTCCGCCGAGACCCTGGCCGCCCTGCGACGCCACTTCGACGTCGTCGCCTTCGACACGCGCCAGACGCTCGTCATCAGGGACCTGGCCGGATCATGCGCGACGGCTCTCCCGCTGCTGGCCGAACCGCGCGACCGCGAGGAGTTCGACCGGCAGGCGGCCCGTCAGCGGGCGGCTTTCGAGAAGTGCGCCGCAGAGGACGCCACCGGCTTGTTCCGCCACGCGGACGCGGACGCGGTGGCCGGGGACATGGACGCGATCCGCGCCGCCCTGGGCGAACGCCGGATCACCGTCATCTCCGAGTCGTACGGCGGCATCACGGCGGCTGCCTACGCCCGCCGGTTCCCGCAGCGGATCCGCGCCATGCACCTCGACGGCACCCCCGACCACACCACCGCGGAGCTCGACTACGCCGTCGCCGCCGGTGAGCGGATGCTCGGCAGGTTCGCCGCCTGGTGCGCGGAAGACCGGTCCTGCGCTCTCCACGGGCAGGACGTCCACAAGGTCTGGCGGGGTCTGATCCGTCGCGTCGACCGCGATCCCGTTCCCGTCTCCTCGCCGCGGTTCGGCAGCGGCCACCTGACCGGCATGCACCTGCAGACCATCGGATACGGCATGGCCGTCAACACGCGGGGCGACCAGTGGAAGCCGTTCGCCGACGCGATCGCCGAGGCCATGCGCGGCGACTTCGCGTTCTTCGGCGAGCAGGTGCTGGGGCTCTCCTACCACGGGACCCAGCCGCGCGCCGTGGCGCCTTGGTGCGGCGACGGCTTCGGCATCACGTCCTATGACCAGTACGCCAAGCTCCGGCGTGACCTGGACAGACAGCTGCCGGACCTCGGCCGGAACGGTTTGTGGGCGGCACTGATGTGCTCCGGGTGGCCGTACCGCCCGGCGAACCCGCCCGGCCCGCTGCCGGTCACGCGGCTGCCGCGCCTGCTGGGCACCGGCACGTGGAGCGACTTCGACATGACCGACCGGCTCGTGCGGAAGGTGCCCGGCTCGGTCACGATCCGGTACGAGGGCTTCGGCCACGTCCTCTACGTCTCCGGAACGAGCCGCTGCGTGGCAGACCACGTGGTGCGCTACGTCGAGACCCTCGACCTCCCGCCTCAGGGCACGGTGTGCCGCCCGGGCGAATGACCGCCCAGACGGCGTCTCGTGCCCTGGCAGCCGGTTACGTGGTGGAGAAGGCGGCGTCGAAGGACGTCGCGGGCGGGGTGATGGAGTTGAGCTTGCGGATGTAGGCCAGCGCCTCCCTCGCCCCGTCCAGCCGGTCCATCCCGGCGTCCTCCCACTCGATCGAGATCGGGCCTTCGTACCCGATCGAGTTGAGCGCACGGAAGCAGTCTTCCCACGGCACGTCGCCACGCCCGGTGGAGACGAAGTCCCAGCCGCGCCGCATGTCCGCCCACGGCATGTGCGAGGACAGACGCCCGCGCCGGCCGTCGCCGACGCGCATGCGGGTGTCCTTGCAGTCGACGTGGTAGATGCGGTCCTTGAAGTCGAGGATGAAGCCCACCGGGTCGAGGTCCTGCCAGACCATGTGGGACGGGTCCCAGTTGAGGCCGAACGCCAGACGGTGGTCGATGGCCTCCAGCGTCCGCACCGTCGTGTAGTAGTCGTAGGCGATCTCGCTCGGGTGGACCTCGTGGGCGAAGCGCACGCCCACCTCGTCGAAGACGTCGAGGATGGGGTTCCAGCGGTCGGCGAAGTCCTGGTAGCCGGCGTCGATCGCGGAGGCGGGCACGGGCGGGAACATGGCGACCGTGTGCCAGATGGACGAGCCGGTGAAGCCCACGACGGTGTCGACGCCCAGCAGCGAGGCGGCCCTCGCGGTGTTCTTCATCTCTTCGGCGGCGCGCTGGCGCACGCCCTCGGGCTCTCCGTCGCCCCAGATGCGGGCCGGGAGGATGGCCTTGTGGCGCTCGTCGATGGGGTGGTCGCAGACGGCCTGGCCCACCAGGTGGTTGGAGATCGTCCACACCTTCAGCCCGTGCTTTTCCAGCTGGGCCTTCTTCTGCTCCACGTACGACGGGTCCGCCATGGCCTGGGCCACGTCGAAGTGGTCGCCGGAGCAGGCGATCTCGAGCCCGTCGTAGCCCCATTCGGCCGCCAGCCGGCACATCTCCTCGAACGGCAGGTCGGCCCACTGCCCGGTGAACAGCGTGACTGGTCGCATATGTCAATCCTCCACGTTGGTGTAGCGGCTGCCCTCAGCCGCGCTCCGCTCGACCGCCTCCAGCACCCGCTGCACCCGCAGCCCGTCGGCGAAGGACGGCACGGGGTCGGTCCCGGTGGCGATCGCCTCCAGGAAGTCCTTGATCTCGTGGGTGAAGGTGTGCTCGTAGCCGAGCCCGTGCCCGGGCGGCCACCAGGCGCCCACGTACGGATGATCGGGCTCGGTGACCAGGATCCGCTCGAACCCGCCGCCGGAGCTGAACCACAGCTCGTTCATGGACTCGAAGTCGAACGCCAGGCTGCCGAGCTGGCCGTTGATCTCGATGCGCATGGCGTTCTTGCGACCGGTCGCGAAGCGGGTGGCCTCGAACGAGGCCAGCGCCCCGCCCGACATCCGGCCGATGAACAGCGCGGCGTCGTCGACCGTGACCTCGCCCATGGCCTCCGTACGGGTGGCGCCCAGCCCGGCCGACTCGCCCGCCAGCGGGCGCTGCTTGATGAAGGTCTCCGTCAGCGCCGACACACCGACGACGTGCTGCCCGGTGATGAACTCGGCCGCGTCCACGATGTGGGAGCCGATGTCGCCGAGCGCCCCGGCCCCGGCTTTGTCCTTCTGCAGCCGCCACACCAGCGGGAACTCGGGATCGACGATCCAGTCCTGAAGGTATTGGGTCCGGACGTGCCGGATCTCGCCGAGCTTGCCCTCCTCGACGTACCGGCGGGCGAGCGCGACCGCGGGCACCCGCCGGTAGTTGAAGGCCACCATGCTCTTGCCGGGGGCTTCGGCGGCGGCCCGCACCATGGCCTCGGCCTCGGCGACGGTGTTGGCCAGCGGCTTCTCGCAGATCACGTGCTTGCCGGCGGCGAGCGCGGCGATGGCGATCTCGGCGTGCGAGTCGCCGGGCGTGCAGATGTCGACGATCTGCACGTCGTCACGCTGGACCAGCGCTCTCCAGTCCGTCTCCACGGCGTCCCAGCCGAGCTGCGCGGCGGCGGCCTCGGTGCGCTCCTTCGACCGGCCGGCGAGCACCGCCATGCGGGGCGCCAGCGGCAGGTCGAAGAACGCCCCCACGCTCCGCCAGGCCTGGGAGTGGACGCGGCCCATGAACGCGTAGCCGACCATGCCCACGCCGATGGTGGTCTTGTCTGACATGCAACCCCCGATCAGGATTCGAAGCCGAGTGCCAGGTACTTCTCGACGTTATCCTTCGTAATGGTCTCGGATGCGAGCGTGATGGACTGGGGCACCTGGTTTTCCACCAGGTCACTCATGCCCTTCCCCTGAGCGATCAAGCGGGCCAGTTTGATGGCCGAGGAGGCCATCGTGGGGCTGTAGGTGACGGTGGCCTTCAGCACCGACGTGCCCGACTGGATCTCCTTCATCGCGTTGAGCGAGCCGGCCCCGCCCACCATGATGAACTCGTCGCGGTTGGCCTCCTTGATCGCGGCCAGCACGCCGACGCCCTGGTCGTCGTCGTGGTTCCACAGCGCGTCGATCTTCTTGTGCGCCTGGAGCAGCGAGGTGGCCACCTGGTTGCCCGTCTCGACGGTGAACTTGGCGTCCTGCTTGGCCGTGACGCTGAAGCCGTACGTCTTCAGTGCGTCGGCGAAGCCCCTGCTGCGGTCCTGCGTCAGAGGCAGCGTGGCGATGCCCTGGATCTCG
Organism: Nonomuraea sp. SYSU D8015; assembly: GCF_008065375.1. Taxonomy (GTDB): domain Bacteria; phylum Actinomycetota; class Actinomycetes; order Streptosporangiales; family Streptosporangiaceae; genus Nonomuraea. The sequence goes on along the minus strand of NZ_VJYI01000006.1, from coordinate 43,016 downwards.
ACGATCACCGGGTTGGTCACGCCCTTGTCCTTGAGCTGCTTGCCGATGAAGTGCCCGGCCGCGACGCCCATGCCGTAGTTGTCGCCGCCGATCCACGTTCGATATGCCAGCTTGTCCGGAAATATCCGGTCGAGGTTGACGACCGGGATCCCCGCCTCCGTGGCCTGCAGTGCGACCTGGTTCAACTGCTGGCCGTCGTTCGGCAGGATCACCAGCGCGTTCACCTTCTGCGCGATCAACGACTCGACCGCGGAGATCTGCTGGTTGATGTCGTTCGTGGGCTCGACGGGCTTGAAATCGATGTCGGAATACTGCTTCGCGGTGCTCTCGGCGTTCTTGGCGATCGCCGCGATCCACCCGTGGTCGGCCGCCGGTGCGGAGAACCCGATGGTGACCTTCGTGCCCGGCTGGTCGTTGCCGCTGGCCGCCGGGGCGGGCGCCGGGGCCGCGCTGGTGGGCGAGGCCGCAGGCTCGTTGCTGGTGCAGCCGGCCGCCAGGAGCACGGCCCCGCCGACGAGGAATCCCCTGCGCGCGACGTTCTCGTTCTTCTCGCTCATGGTGCTCTCTCCTTCAGGTTCCGCCGCTGGAGAAGAACCGCGACGACGATGATCAGGCCCTTGGCGATCAGCTGGTCGCTCGTGTTGAGGCCGTTGAGGATGAACAGGTTCGTGATGAGGGTGAAGATCAGCAGGCCCAGAATCGAGCCCATGATCGTCCCTCGCCCCCCGGTGAGGAGCGTGCCGCCGATGATCACGGCGGCGATGGCGTCGAGTTCGTACAGGTCGCCGTGTGTGGACGAGCCCGTCGTGGTCCTGGCCATGATGAGGATGGCGGCGATGCCGCAGCACAGCCCGGACAGCGCGTAGAGCAGCATCGTGTGCCTGCGCACGTCGATGCCGGCCAGCCGGGCCGCCTCGGGGTTGCCCCCGACCGCGTACGTCCGCCGCCCGAACGTCGTGCGGTTGAGCAGGATCCACCCCAGCACCACGACCAGGGCGAAGATGTAGACCAGCAGCGGGATGCCAAGCACCCGCGTGGTCGACAGGTCGACAATCGCGGAGTTCTCCGGCTGGATGAGCTGCGTCTTGCGGTCGGACATGCGCTGCGCCAGACCCCGGGCGGCCACGAGCATGGCGAGCGTGGCGATGAACGGCACCAGCCGCCCGTACGCGATCAGCAGCCCGTTGACCAGCCCCGCCCCGGTGCCGACGAGGATCGCGCACATCGCCATGACCCATGGACCGTACGACTGCGTGGCCAAGGTCGTCGCCCAGACCGAGGCGAGCGCCATGACCGCGCCCACCGACAGGTCGATGCCACCCCCGATGATCACGAACGTGGCGCCGACCGTGATCACGCCGATGGTGGCGGCCAGCGACAGGATGCTGACCAAGTTGGAGGTCGTGGCGAAGTTCTCCGGACGGGTGACCAGCCCCACGACCACCAGCAGCGCGAGCGCTCCGAGCAGGCCGAGATGGCGCATCTCACCGAGCCCGAGGCCACGCGCCGCAGCCGGCAGGGCCGCTCCCGCGCGAGGCCGGTCCGTTGTGGGCTCGCTCATCAGGCCGCCCTCCCATTCATGATCATGTCGAGTACGTCGTGCTCGTCCAGCTCCGCGGCGTCGCCCTGATGGATGACCGTCCCCTCGCGCAGCACCAGCACCCGGTCGGCGAGGCCGAGCACCTCGGGCACCTCGCTGGAGACCAGCAGCACGCCGATGCCCCGCTCGGCCAGCTCGTGGATGACCGCGTACAGCTCCGCCCTGGCCCCCACGTCCACGCCCCTGGTGGGCTCGTCGAGCAGGAGCAGCTTGCGGCCGCCGAGCAGCCAGCGGGCGAGCACGGCCTTCTGCTGGTTGCCGCCCGACAGGGTCCTGATCGGGCGCTCGGGGTCGGGCGGGCGGATGTCCAGCATTTCCGACAACCGCTTGGCCTCGGCGCGCTCCCGCTTGCGGTCGATCCAGCCGAACTTCGCGAACCCCGGCAGGCTGCCCAGCGTGATGTTCGCCGTGACGCTCTGGTCGAGGAGGAGTGCCTGGGCCTTGCGTTCCTCGGGGGCCAGGCCCATGCCGCGCCTGACGGTGCCGACGACGCCGCGGCGCACCGGCTCACCGCCGAGCAGGACGCGGCCGGTGGCGGGGCGGGCTCCGTACACCGCTTCCAGGATCTCCGAGCGGCCCGAGCCGACGAGCCCGGCCAGCCCGACGATCTCCCCCGCCCGCACCGAGAACGACACGTCGGCGAAGACGCCCGGCGAGGTCAGGCCCTCGACGCGGAGCACCTCCTCGCCCAGCTCGCGGCCGCCCCGCGGCGGGAAGACGTACTCGACGTTCCTGCCGGTCATGAGGGACACGATCTGGGCGGTGGGCGTGTCGCGGGCCGGCAGGCCGACCGCGACCGTGCGGCCGTCCTTCAGCACGGTGACCCGGTCGCCGATCTCGCGGATCTCCTCCAGGCGGTGGGAGATGTAGACGACGGCCACCCCCTGGGCGGTGAGCTCGCGGATGATGCGGAAGAGGTTCGCGACCTCGTCGTGGGCGAGGGCGGCGGACGGCTCGTCCATGATGATCAGCCGGGCGTCGTGGGAGAGCGCCCTGGCCATCGAGACGACCTGCTTGGCGGCCGGGGACAGCCGCCCGACCTCGGCCGCCGGGCGGATCTCGGGGTGGCCGAGCCGCTCCAGCACCTCGCGGGCGGCTTTCCTGGCGGCCGCCCGCTGCACGAAGCCGAAGCGGGCGTGCTCGTGGCCGAGGAAGATGTTCTCCGCCACGCTGAGCCCGTCGACCAGGTCCAGCTCCTGGTAGATGGTGGCGAAGCCGAGCTTGATGGCGTCGATCGGGCTGCCCGGCCGCACCTGCTCGCCGTTGAAGACGATCGTGCCCTCGTCCGGCTGGTGCACTCCGGCCAGAACCTTGATCAGGGTGGACTTGCCGGCGCCATTCTGGCCGAGCAGGCAGTGCACCTCGCCCGCCCGCACATCCAGGTCGACCCCGTCCAGCGCGCGCACGCCGGGGAACTGCTTGACGATGCCCTTCATGACCAGCATCGGTGGTCCTTATCTGTATCTGTCAGGCGTTTTTGTCTGTGTCAGGCGTTTGGCTTCAGGCATTGACGATGCGGTTGATGTTGTCCGGTGACAGGTAGTGCTCGATGGCGAGCAGTCCCGCGCCGAGCGCGGCGGCGTTGATGCCCGTACGGCTCGGGGTGATCGACAGGTGGTGCGTGGCCAGCGGGAGCGACCTGCGGTAGACCGTCTCCCTGATGCCGGCCAGGAGGTGCTCGTGCACCCGCGACAGCGCGCCGCCGATGACGATGACCTCGGGGTTGAAGAAGTTGACCAGGCTGGCCAGCACCTCGCCGACGAGCCGGCCGGCCTCCCTGACCAGGCGCAGCGCCTGCGTGTTGCCCGACTGCACGAGCGCCACGACGTCGGCTCCGGTCTCGGCCGGCAGCCCCAGCTCGCTCAGCCGGCGGGCGATCGCGGCCCCACCGGCCACGGCCTCCAGGCACGCGCTGTTGCCGCAGCGGCAGCCGGCGTCGTCGTGCCCGCTGACCCTGATGTGGCCGATGTCGCCGGCCGAGCCTTGGGCGCCCCTGTGCAGCTTGCCGTCGGCCACGATGCCGCAGCCGATGCCGGTGCCGACCTTGACGAACAGCAGGTGGTTGATGCCCTGGAAGGCGTTGCGGTGCTCGCCCAGCGCCATCACGTTGACGTCGTTGTCGACCAGGACGTTGACGCCGTCGAAGTACTCGGGGATGGGGTAGTCGTTCCAGCCGGGCATGATCGGCGGGTTGTTGGGCCGCCCGGTGGCGAACTCCACCGGCCCCGGCACCCCGATGCCGACCGCGCGCAGCGTCGCCCGCGTGCGTCGGACCTGGCCGAGCAGCCGTTCGAGCCGCTGGTCCACGTGCGCGAGCACCTTTTCCGGGCCCTCGCCGATCTGCAGCGAGTCCTCGCACTCGGCGAGCACATTGCCTGAGATGTCCATCAACGCGACCCGGCAGTGCGTGGCGCCCAGGTCGACGCCCGCGAAGGCGTGGTCCTCGGTCTGGAGCCGTAACTGGCGCGGCGGCCTCCCGCCGGTGGACTCGCCGCTCTCGGTCTCCTCGACCAGGCCACGCTCGATCAGCGCGTCCACGCGTTGAGAGATGGTGGACCTGGCCAGGCCCGTGAGCCTCGCCAGATCGGAACGGGTCGTCGCCGAACCCGCACTGATCAACGTCAGCACATCACCGGCGGAGCCCGGCTGGGGGGTCATGTCGCGACAATAAGATCACTGTTGCGGCAAATCAAGAGTGAGAATCGACCAAACTCCCCTTACTTACGCCGGAGATCGAACAAAGACGGGTTTGTCAGATATTTCGGGCGCACCGGCCTCCGGTCTTGCCGGCAGACGCGAGGGGCCGCCCGCCGTCACGGACGGAGACCGGCCCCCGGCGCACGGCGGGAGGTCAGATCATCGCCTTCATCGAGTCGCCGGCCGTGAGCACGTAGGGCTGCTCGGCCATGATCGACTCCCAGTTGCCGGCGATCGCCTCGGGCGTGATGTCGTCGTCCTTCCAGCCCGGCCCCTCGGCCACGAAGACCCGCGCCACCCGGCCTCCGCCCACGGTGAAGACCTCGCCGCTGACGTCGCACGACTCGTGCACGAGGTACGCCACCAGCGCACTCACCCGCTCCGGCGTGAACTTGGCCTCGAACTCGGCCGGCAGCAGCGACTCGGTCATCCTGGTCCAGGCGACGGGCGCGATGGCGTTGGCCTTGATGCCGTTGCGCGCGCCCTCGATGCCCAGCGTCTTGGTCAGCCCGACCAGCCCCATCTTGGCGGTCGAGTAGTTGGCCTGCCCAAAGTTTCCGAAAAGCCCCGCCGGGCTGGAGGTGTTGACGACGCGCCCATAGCCGGCCGCCTTCATGATCGGGTAGGCGGCGTGGCTGACGAGGAACGACCCGCGCACGTGCACGGCCATGACCGCGTCGAACTCTTCGACCGTCATCTTCCCGAACGACTTGTCCCGCAGGATGCCGGCGTTGTTGACGACGATGTCGACCGTGCCGAACGTGTCCACGGCCGCCTGCACGATGGCCCGCGCCCCCTCGGGGGTGGCGACGTTGTCGGCGTTCGCGATGGCCTGTCCGCCGTTCTTCGTGATGAGCTCGACGACCTCGGCGGCGGGCCCGGCGGAGGCTCCCGTGCCGTCGAGGGCTCCTCCGAGGTCGTTGACGACGACCTTGGCGCCCCGCTCTGCCAGCAGGAGCGCGTGCGCCTTGCCGAGGCCGTGCCCGGCCCCCGTGACGATCGCGACTCTGTCATCGAACCGAAGCATCGAACCTCCAGCGCAGGAGAACAACGTTCTAGTACGAGTACCATAACGCGCGCCGAGGCCGGTGTTACTGATCGTCTCGGCGTCATGTGGCGGCGTGCCACAGCTCCGGCTCGCCCGGCACTCTCGTCACCCGTCCCTTGGCCGCCAGCCAGGCCAGATGCGCCAGCGTCTCGTTGTTGGCCGCGCGCCGCATGAACGGCGGGATCGTCTCCCACGGCCGCGACCAGCTCAGCCGGGTGGCCACGGCCCAGCACGTGACGCCGTCGCCGGCGGCGACCACCCGTTCGATCTCGGCCAGGCGCTCGTCGTGATGCGCGATCACGGTGTCCACGCGCTCGGCCAGCTCCAGGAACCGGAATTCGTGCGCGGGCAGCACCTCGTCGACGTCCAGCTTGCGCACGGCGGCCAGCGCGTCGAGGTAGTCGGCGAGCGGGTTCGGCCCGGACTGGGGGTGCACGGCCACGATCGGAGTGATCTTCGCCAGCACGTGGTCGCCGGAGAACAGCAGCCTGCGCTCCGGCGAGACGAAGCACAGGTGACCGGGCGAATGGCCGGGGGTCCAGACCGCCCTCAGGTCCCAGCCGGGCAGGCGGAGCTCGTCGCCGTCCTCGACCAGCCGGTCGGGCCTCGCCATCGAGACCATGTGCCTGATCATCATGGACGCGCCGGCCAGCTCGTCCAGCGTCAGCGGCGGCACCCCGCAGCGGGCCAGCAGCGCGCGTTCCCGCTGGACCAGGGAGTCGATGGCCTCCTCGTCGTAGCGCTCGCGGACCAGGCGGGCGTCGGCCGGATGCAGGGCGATCCAGGCGCCCGACACCTCGCGGACGCGCCCGGCCAGGCCGTAGTGGTCGGGGTGGATGTGGGTGACGAGCACGCCCTTGACGTCGGTGATGGAGTAGCCGGCCACGCCGAGCCCGGCGACGAGCGCGTCGTACGCCTCGTCGGTGTTCCAGCCGGCGTCCACGATCGCCACGCCGTCGGGCAGTTCGAGGACGTAGACGAGGACGTACCGAAGGGGGTTGACCGGGATCGGCACCGGGACCGACCACAGTCCCGGGCGCACCCGCTCGACCTCCGGGATCGCCCCGCTCACCCACGCCTCCCGCTGCGCGTGGCTGGCAGGGGTCACCGCAAATCTGGCCATGCACCTGATTGTGCCCGAACCATGTTCTACTGGACCCATGAAGCTGAGCCGCGAGATCTCAGACGATGGCCGCTTCGTCCGGCGGCCGAACCGTTTCACCGAACGGCTCGGCCCTCCGGAGCCGGGCAGGTACCGTGTCTACGCCTCCTACGCCTGCCCGTGGTCGCAGCGCGTGCTGATCGTCCGAAAGCTCCTGGGCCTGGAGGACCTGCTGGACGTCGTGATCGTCGACCCCATCCGCGACGAGAAGGGCTGGCGGATCCCCGGCGGCGACCCGGAGTACCTGTCGGAGCTCTACCACGCCAGCGACCCCGGCTACGAGGGCCGCGTCACCGTCCCCTGCGTCTGGGACACCAGGGACAAGCGGATCGTCACCAACGACTTCCCGCAGATCACCCTCGACCTTGAGACGTCATGGGCCACGTCGCCCGACCTCTATCCGGAACGCCTCCGCCCCGACATCGACATCATGAACGACCGCCTCTATCACGGCCTCAACAACGCGGTGTACGAGGCGGGCTTCGCCCGCGGCCAGCAGGCGTACGAGGAGGCGGTGGCGCGGGTCTTCACCACGCTCGACTTCCTGGAGGTGCGCCTGGCGGAGTCGGAGTTTCTCTTCGACACCCTCACCGAGAGCGACGTGCGCCTCTACGTGACCCTGGCCAGGTTCGACACCGTCTACTACGCGCACTTCAAGTGCATGGTGCGGCGGCTGACGGACTACCCGGCGCTGTGGGCGTACGCGCGCAGGCTGTACGCGATCCCGGCCTTCGGCGAGACCACCGACTTCGACGAGATCAAGCGCCACTACTACGTCACCCAGACCAATATCAACCCGAGCCGGATCGTGCCGGTGGGGCCGCAACTCGACTGGAGCCTCTAGCCGCGGGCATCCGCACGAACAGCAGGGCCGAGGCCAGCATCACCGCGGCGGCCACGGCCCACGCGGCGGCCACGCCCGCCTGGGTCGCCAGCGCGCCGAGCGTCAGGTTGGCCATGATTCCGCCGGACTGCAGGGACAGGGAGGCCGTCGAGCTCACAGTGGTGCGCTCGGCGGCGGTGACCGCGTTGTGCGTCATCTCCAGGCACAGCAGCCCGGTCACGCCGCCGCCGACGAAGAGGCTGACGTAGGCACCCCCGGCGGTCAGGAGCCCGGCGGCGCCGCCGAGCCCAGCCGTGGCGGCCAGCGTGCCCACCGACAGCGCGGTCAGGACGGATCCCGCGATCGCCCCCCGTGCCGAGCCGCCGACCAGCCGGGCCACGCGGGGAGCGAGCGTGCTGCCCGCCGCGCTGCCGGCGAACCCCAGCGCGGCGACGGCGGCGTAGGCCATGCTGCCCTGCTCGGCCGTCCCCGCCAACTCGGCGAGGCGGCCCGGCGTGAGCAGTTCGATGGACATCAGCATCACGCCGGAACTCGCCGAGGCGATCAGGAGGCGGCGCAGCATCGGTCCGCCGGCCGCCAGCCGCACGCCGGCGGTCACCGTGGCGGGCACCTCGCGCAGCACGCTCGCCAGGGACCTGTGGGCATGGGGCGGCTCGGGCAGCGCGAGCAGCACCACGACCAGCAGCACCGCCGCCGCCACCGCGCCCACCAGGCTCGGCGCGGCCAGCGGGAACATCAGCTCCGGCGGCACCAGGAGCGGCAGGCCGCCGCCGGCCAGCACGCCGACGCACAACGCCACCGATTCCATGGCGCCGCCGCGGGCCAGCCCCGGCTTGAGGTCGGCGTCGTGGCCCTCGACGCGGTGCAGCGTGTCGACGTACCAGGAGGCGGCGGGCCCGCTGGACAGCGCCCTGGCCACACCTTTGAGCACGCCGCTCAGCAGGAACATCCAGAACGTCGTGGACACACTCATCAACGCGAGCGCGGCCGTCAAGAACGCGGCGGAGGCGGCCAGCACCACGCGCCGCCCGACGACGTCGGCCAGGCCGCCTGTGGGCAGTTCCAGGCTGACGGTGACGATCGAGAACGCGGTCACCACCAGGCCGATCTGGGCCAGGCTGAGACCTCGCCCGGTCATCAGCAGCACCATCGAGGGCATCATCAGCCCGAGCGGCAGCCAGGTCAGGAAGCTGACGAGCGCGTAGCGGCGTAAGGCGGAGCGGCGAACGTTCAGGCCCGAGAGCGGTAGCCCGCGTGACCAGCGAGGGCCGAGTGAGCGCGACCATTCAACACAGCTGCGGCGAACGTTCAGGCCCGAGAGCGGTAGCCCGCGTGACCAGCGAGGGCCGAGTGAGCGCGACCATCTAACGCGGCGGGCGGTCATGGCTCCTCCTGGGGTGCGCGGGGAACGGCGCCGTGCCAGACGTGGACTCTTGTGGCGGCTGGGTCGTCCGCGTAGCGGGCGGCGAGTTCGTTCAGCAGTTCCTCGGCCTTGTGGCTGAACTCGCGCAACGCGGCGGGCGGCAGCGTGAAGATGTGGTCGTTCATCCCGGCGACGTCCACCCACTCCCGGGACCAGTCGGCGAGGTCGAACTCCTCCATCACCCGCCTGACCAGGTCGGCCTGGCGCATATGGATGATCCGCACGGCCTCGCGACCCTCGGCGGTGGCGGACATCTCGGCGGAGTCCCACGAGGTGTAGCGGTGGCGGGGCCGCCAGCGGCGCTCGCGGCCGTCGCGCTGCTCGGGATCCTCCTCGATGAAGCCGTACTTGAACAGCTCGCGCAGGTGGTAGCTGGTCGAGCCGGAGCTCTCGCCGAGCTTGCGGCCGAGCTCGCTGGCGGTGGCCGGGCCGTCGGTACGCAGCAGGCCGAGCAGGCGCACCCGCAGCGGATGGGCCACCGCCTTCAGCACCTGCGGATCACTGATCTTGTATCGCTCCTCCACGAAACCCACGGTAAACCGCAAAGCCAATTTTGCAAAGAGAATTTTGCGGTATGGGCTCATACACTGAACCGGTGCTCGATGACATCTGGGTGGACGACGGCGTTTTCGACCTTCGTCCGGACTTCACAGTGCTGCTCATGACCGCGCACGGCCTGCGCAACGGGCCCACCGACGACCGCTCCCGTGCGTGGCTGGCGGCGGCCTCCGAGGCGGAGGCGCAGACCGCGAAGATCGACGCATGGAAGGACGCCTACCGGGCGTTCGGGGCCAAGCCGCAGCGCACCAGGCCCTCGGTCGACGCCCTCACCCGCAGGATGCCGCTGCCGGAGATCAACCGGGCCGTTGACGCGTACAACTCGATCAGCGTGAAGCACGCGCTGCCGATCGGCGGCGAGGACCTCGACCATTACGTCGGCCCCGCGCGGCTGATCAGGGCCACCGGCGACGAGGCCTCGGAGGAGGCGCTGGGGCGGCCCGAGCCCGGCGAGGTGATCTGGCGCGACGACGTCGGCGTCACCTGCCGCCGGTGGAACTGGCGCCAGTGCGTGCGCACCCGGCTCACCGAGGAGACCACCAACGCGATCTTCCTGCTGGAACGCCTGGAGCCGATGTCCCTGGAGGAGCTCAAGGAGGCCGGCGAGGAGCTTGCCGACCTTCTGTCCGAGTTGTCCCCTGACGTGCGGATCGCTAGCAGATTGATGTCCAGAGGGAAATAAACCCCTCGTCCTAGCGTTGATACCAAACAGTAATAAAAGCTGCACCACCCGGATTGGGGAGGGCGGTCGTGACCTCTTTGCGCGCTCCTGAGAGGATCGGGCGAGGCGGCACGGGCTCTTCGGCGCGCGCTGCCGGTCCGGGCGAGTAGCCTTGGACAGGTTCTCTAACATCAACGCCGATCTGCGGAAGAGGGCGATTTCCGCCGTGTCGTCTGAGTCGTCGCGGACAAACCCGCTGGCAAGCTTTGGTCAGAACGAGTGGCTTGTCGACGAGCTGTATCAGAAGTACCTCCAGGACCCCGAGTCGGTCGACAAGGCCTGGTGGAACTTTTTCGCTGACTACAACCCTGATTACGGACCGGGCCGAACCCCGGTCAGGGAGGCGGCGAACGGCACTGTGACCGCCCCCGCCCCCTCCCCGGCGCCACCCAAGGCGCCTCCGGCGGCCGAGAAGCCGAAGCAGCCCGCCACCCCGGTGCCCAAGGGCGCCGAGGAGGTCAAGCTGCGCGGCGCCGCGGCCCGCACGGCGGCCAACATGGACCTCTCGCTGTCGGTTCCGACGGCGACGAGCGTGCGCGCCATCCCGGCCAAGCTGCTCATCGACAACCGCATTGTGATCAACAATCACCTCAAGCGGGGCCGCGGCGGCAAGGTCTCCTTCACCCACCTGATCGGCTTCGCGATCGTCAAGGCGCTGAAGGCCATGCCGGAGATGAACTACTCCTACGCGGAGATCGACGGCAAGCCCACGCTGATCAAGCCCGAGCACGTCGGCTTCGGGCTGGCGATCGACGTCCAGAAGAGCAACGGCGAGCGCCAGCTCCTCGTGCCCTCGATCAAGGGCGCCGAGGAGATGGACTTCCGGCAGTTCTGGATGGCGTACGAGGACATCGTCCGCAAGGCCCGTGCGGGCAAGCTGGGCGTCGACGACTTCTCCGGCACCACGATCTCGCTGACCAACCCGGGCACCATTGGCACGGTGCATTCCGTGCCGCGCCTGATGCCCGGCCAGGGCACCATCATCGGCGTCGGCGCGATGGAATACCCGGCCGAATACCAGGGCGCCTCCCCCGACACGCTGTCGCGGCTGGCGGTCTCCAAGGTCATGACGCTGACCAGCACCTACGACCACCGGATCATCCAGGGCGCCCAGTCGGGCGACTTCCTGCGCCAGATCCACCGGCTGCTCCTCGGCGAGGACGGCTTCTACGACGAGATCTTCGAGGCGCTGCGGATCCCGTACGAGCCGGTCCGCTGGGTCCAGGACATCTCGGCCTCCCACGACGACGACGTGGCCAAGTCCGCCCGCGTGATCGAGCTGATCCACGCCTACCGCGTGCGCGGCCACCTGATGGCCGAGACCGACCCGCTCGAATACAAGCAGCGCAAGCACCCCGACCTCGACATCCAGTCGCACGGGCTGACGCTGTGGGACCTGGAGCGCGAGTTCGCCACGGGCGGTTTCGGCGGCCGTCCGCTGATGAAGCTGCGCGAGATCCTGGGCGTGCTGCGCGACTCCTACTGCCGCACGGTCGGCATCGAGTACATGCACATCCAGAACCCCGAGGAGCGGGCCTGGATCCAGGCGCGGGTGGAGAAGCCGCACAAGTCGCCCGAGCGTGACGAGCAGCTCAACATCCTGTCGCGGCTCAACACCGCCGAGGCGTTCGAGACGTTCCTGCAGACGAAGTTCGTCGGCCAGAAGCGCTTCTCGCTCGAGGGCGGCGAGTCCCTGATCCCGCTGCTCGACTCGGTGATCAGCGACGCCGCCGACGAGGGCCTCGACGAGGTCGTCATCGGCATGGCCCACCGCGGCCGGCTCAACGTGCTGGCCAACATCGTGGGCAAGTCGTACGCCCAGATCTTCGGCGAGTTCGAGGGCAACATCGACCCGCGCACCGCGCACGGCTCCGGCGACGTGAAATACCACCTGGGCGCGACGGGCACGTTCACCGCGCCGAGCGGCAACACGATCACAGCCTCCGTGGTCGCCAACCCCTCCCACCTGGAGGCGGTCAACCCGGTCCTCGAGGGCGTCGTCCGCGCCAAGCAGGACCTCCTGGAGCGCGGCGAGGAGGGCTTCAGCGTCCTGCCCGTCCTCATCCACGGCGACGCCGCCTTCGCCGGCCAGGGCGTCGTGGCCGAGACGCTCAACCTGTCGCAGCTGCGCGGCTACCGCACCGGCGGCACCGTGCACGTGGTGGTCAACAACCAGGTCGGCTTCACGACCTCACCCGCCTCGTCCAGGTCGTCGGTCTACGCCACCGACGTGGCCCGGATGATCCAGGCACCGATCTTCCACGTCAACGGCGACGACCCCGAGGCCGTGGTGCGCGTGGGCGAGCTGGCCTACGAATACCGCCAGGCGTTCCGCAAGGACGTCGTCATCGACCTCATCTGCTACCGCCGCCGCGGCCACAACGAGGGCGACAACCCGGCCTTCACCCAGCCGCTGATGTACGACCTGATCGACGCCAAGCGCTCGACCCGCAAGCTCTACACCGAGGCGCTGATCGGCCGGGGCGACATCACGGTCGAGGAGGCCGAGTCGGCGCTGCGCGACTACCAGGCCAAGCTGGAGCAGGCCTTCACCGAGGTCCGCGAGGCGGCGAAGAAGCCTCAGGAGGCGGCCGCGATGCGGGTGCCGCCGACCGAGGTCGTCAAGTGGTCGCACGACGACACGCCTACCGCGATCACCCACGAGACGCTCAAGCGCATCGTCGACACCCAGCTCAACCTGCCCGAGGGCTTCACGCCGCACCCGCGCCTGGCGCCGGTGCTGCAGCGCCGCGGCCAGATGGTCGAGCAGGACGCGATCGACTGGGCGATGGGCGAGACGCTGGCGTTCGGCTCGCTGCTGCTCGACGGCCACCCGGTGCGCCTGGTCGGCCAGGACTCCCGGCGCGGCACGTTCACCCAGCGCCACGCCGTCCTGGTCGACCGGATGACCGGCGCCGACCACACGCCGCTCAAGGCGTTCAACCAGGGCACCACGAAGTTCTACGTCTACGACTCGCTGCTCAGCGAGTTCGCGGCGCTCGGCTTCGAGTACGGCTACAGCGTCGTCCGCCCGGACGCCCTGGTCTGCTGGGAGGCGCAGTTCGGCGACTTCGTCAACGGCGCCCAGACGATCATCGACGAGTTCATCTCGTCCGGTGAGCAGAAGTGGGGTCAGAAGTCCTCGGTCGTGCTGCTGCTGCCGCACGGCTACGAGGGCCAGGGCCCCGACCACTCCTCGGCCCGCATCGAGCGCTTCCTGCAGGTCTGCGCGCTCGACAACATGACGGTCGCGCAGCCCACCACTCCGGCCAACTACTTCCACCTGCTGCGCTGGCAGGTGGAGTCGGAGCGGCACAAGCCGCTGATCGTCTTCACGCCGAAGTGGCTGCTGCGCCACAAGGCGGCCACGTCCAAGGCGTCCGACTTCACCTCGGGCACCTTCCAGCCGGTCCTCGGCGACACGACCGTCGACCCGGCCAAGGTGGCCAAGGTCGTCCTCTGCTCCGGCAAGCTCTACTACGAGCTGGCCGCGCAGCGCGACAAGCTGGGCCGCGACGACGTCGCCCTGGTCCGCCTGGAGCGGCTCTACCCGTTCCCGGGCGAGGAGCTGGCCGCCGAGCTGGGCCGCTACTCCGCGCAGGCGGAGCTGATCTGGGCCCAGGACGAGCCGGTCAACATGGGGCCGTGGCCCTACCTGACGCTCAAGCTGGCCGAAGACCCGCAGACGCTGGGCGGCCGGCCGGTGCGCCGGGTGTCGCGCACGCCCAACAGCTCCCCGGCGACGGGCTCGCACAACGCCCACGACAACGAGCTGGAGGAGATCCTCCACCAGGTGTACGCCTGACCTGCTGAATTGGCAGTCGTCAGCAGCTGATCAGCTGTTGGCGACTGCCAATTTGGTAGGTGGCGCACGCCCCCGACCGGCCTCACGCACCGACAGTGGTGGCTCGGACTCAAGATGGCTCGGGTGTGCCGATCCGGCCACTCCGATCGCGACTGATCGCCCTTCTCGCCCACGCCGCCGACCACCCGGCCGCTGAATACACCGTGGCTTCCCATGCCTCCAGCCACGGAGCCGTGCTCCAGACCGCCAGAACGGACCTCCGTGAGCTGGAGCATCGTGGGCTACTGACTAGAGTCGAGCGAGGGCGGGCCGACACGTGGATTCCGGTCGGCGACCTCGCATCACAATTGCGCACTGACTGAATGGAGAGCGATGTACTTCACTGATCGGGGGATCGAGGAGCTGGTCGAACGGCGGGGCGAGGAAGAGGTCAGCCTGCTGTGGCTGGGCGAGCGGCTGCGCGAGTTCGTGGACCTCAACCCCGAGTTCGAGACCCCGATCGAGCGGCTGGCCACGTGGCTGGCGCGCCTGGACGACGGGGACGACGACTAGCCGCCACTCGCGGACGCGATACATCTTGAGTTCTCACAAAACACGACATATCGTGTTTTGTGAGAGGAAGTGTCGCGCCAGGAGGGCTGGGGATCATGCAGCAATGGACGATCGAGGCGCCGGAGCAACTGACGTTCGGCCCCGTGGAGGCGCTCGACGTGCGCATCGTCGCCGGGCGGCTCGCCGTGCTCGCCAGCGAGGGGCCACCCTCACTGGAGGTGGCCGAGTTCGACTCGGCCTCGCCGCTGCTGGTGACCTATGACGAAAACGCCAAAGAGCTCTCGATCACGTACAAGGATCTCACCTGGGACGGCCTGCTCGGCTGGCTGCGAGCCGATCGGCGCAGGACGGTCCTCACGATCACCGTGCCCAAGACCTGCACCGTCAACGCCGGAGTGGTGTCAGCGCCCGCCGTGGTGGCCGGCTTCGAGAAGATGACCCAGGTGCGGAGCCTGTCCGCGGAGATCGTGCTGGACGGGGTCAGCGGCGACGTCAGCGCCTCGACCGTCTCGGGCCCCGTCGAGAGCCGGGCGATGGACGGCGACCTGGCGTTCAAGAGCGTCTCGGGCGACCTGACCGTGGCCGACGGCACGCCGCGCCGGCTGAAGGCCAACACGGTCTCCGGCCGCATCACCGCCGACCTGGCGCTGCGACCCACGGGTCATGTGACGCTCAACAGCGTTTCCGGTGACATCCTGGTCAGACTGCCGGAGAACGTGGAGGCGGACGTCAGCGCGAAAAGCACCTCCGGCAGGCTGGTGAGCACGTTCGACGAACTGTCCAACACGAGCGGGCCGGGCACGAAGACGATGTCCGGGCGGCTGGGCGGCGGCATGGCCTCGCTGTCGGCGATCACCATCTCAGGCGAGATCGCGCTGCTCAAGGGGGAGAAGGAATGAGCCCTGTATTCGGTCACGGCCGGCTCCGGCTGTATCTGCTCAAACTGCTGGAGGAGAGCCCGCGCCACGGGTACGAGGTCATCCGGCTGCTCCAGGACCGCTTCCTGGGCGTCTACTCGCCCTCGCCCGGCACTATCTACCCGCGCCTGGCCCGCCTGGAGGAGGAGGGCCTGGTGACGCACGAGGTGGTCGAGGGCAAGAAGGTGTTCTCGATCACCGACAAGGGACGTGACGAGCTCAACGCCCGCCTCGACGAGCTCAACGACCTGGAGCAGGAGATCTCCGCCTCCGTACGCGACATCGCCCGCGAGGTCAAGGAGGACGTCCGCGACACGGTCAAGTCCCTGCGCGACGAGCTGACGCGGATGGCCAAGGACGTGCGCACCGGCGCCCGCGACGACAACAGCCGGCTCAGGGAGCGCCAGAAGGAGGACCTCAGGCGGCTGCGGGAGCAGCAGAAGCGCCAGTGGATGGAGCACGCCTACCAGTGGCAGGACCAGGGCGAGCGGCTGGCCGGCGAGTGGCGCAGGATCTGGACTGAGGTCTGGGCCACGCTGGGCGGCGCGCCGACCAACCGCGCCGAACTCGACGCCGAGCTGGGCGAGTTGCTGGCCGACTTCGTCGCCCAGGCCCGGCAGGAGGCGTCGCAGGCCCGGCTGACACCGGAGAAGCTGGCGGAGCTGCGTACGGCGCTGGACGACGCGAGCCGCCGCATTCGCGACATCCTTGAGCCCTAGCCACGATCGGCCCACGAACCCCGGGCCGGTCGTCGCCGACGGCACCCCGGACGGCCCACGACGACCGCACCACCCTCCGCCTCCTCCTCGCACCTGCCCCGACGGCCCACCGTGCCGCGGCATCCCCACCGCGGTAACACGTGGGCGCCCCCACCGCCGGCCCCTTGGGCACGCCCGGCGCCCGCAACACCGCAGCACCACCTTCGGGCAGCACGGCGGCGCGCAACGGCCCCCAGCCCATCCCCTCAGCGCCGCCTCAGCAGTGCTCAGCACCGCCGTATCCCAGCCACCCCTCAGCGCGGCCTCAGCAGTGCTCAGCACCGCCGTATCTCAGACCACCTCTCAGCGCGTCCCAGCCCACGCCTGCCGATCGCCCCAGCCGTCCGCAGACCACCGTCCCCACGCCTCCCGGGCCGGCCCCAGCAGTGGGCAACACCAGCGCATCCAGCCACCCCTCAAGGACGCTCACTTCGCCGACGAGGCAGGCCCCGATGGGCAGGGCACGGGTGGCGTCCTGAAAGCCGGAAGGCGGCGCACGCGCCCTCCGGGTCCGGCTGCAGGCCGACGGGCGCTAGGCGGAGCGGAGCTGGCGGTCCAGGCGGCGCGAGGTGCGGGCCGCCTTGCGGGCATGGTAGGCGATCGGCATGTACCGCAGCCGTTCGGGCAGGCGCGGCGTCAGCACCGCCACCGCATGTCCGAGATGCCGCAGCCGCCGCTCCTCCCGGCCCGTCCACCGAAGCCCCAGCTTCTTCCGGACGGCGGGCGGGAGGGTGCCGACGGTTACGAAGTGGTTGAACTCCCCCGACCCCACCCCCACCGGCGTCCACAGCCGGCGCAGCGGCCTGGGCAGCCCCGGCGGTGCCGGCGTGCCGCGCAGGACCGCCAGCACGTCCAGCGCGGTCGGGTGCGCCTCCAGCCGGTTGGCCACCATGTCGGCGAAGTACCGCCAGAAGCCCTCCAGGTCGGCCGGCATCTCCCGCTCCGGCACCTGGAGAATGGCGCCGAGCTGCCGCGACTCCGCATACAGCCGCCGCTCCTGCTCGACGGTGAGCGGCGTACCGAAGTACCGGTTGAGCGCGATGAAGCGCTCGAACAGCGACAGGTGCACCCACGCCCACGCCTCGCCGTTCAGCGCGTGGTACGCCCGGCCGTGCTCGTCCACGCCGCTGATCGACCGGTGCACCTGCCGGAGCCGCTGCCCTTCGGCCGCCCCGTCGGCGTACACCCACTTCTGCACGGACGCGAGCGTGCGGGTGAGCCGCCCCCACGGGTCCGCCTTGTACGTCGAGTGCTCGGCGACGGCCGCGCCGACCGCCGGATGCATGGTCTGGAGGACCAGCGCGCTGCCGGCCACCAGCAGATTGCGATATTCGCCGGCCGTGTCCCAGTGCATCGAACCCGGGCCGAAGGGCTCAACGTCCATCATCGCGGCCTCCCGGTTGATACAACGTCACTCTTCTTGTATCACCTGGGAGACACAGAAGTAACCCTTCACTTATTCAGGCGATAAAGACGATCTTTCCGAAGATCTCCCCTTCCGCCATGGCGGCGAACCCGTCCCGCGCCTCCGTCAGCGGCAGCGTCCTGTCGATCTCCGGCCGCACCCCGGTCTGCTCCAGGAACACGGCCAGCCGCTGCAGCTGGTCGCGGGTGCCCATCGTGGAGCCGACGACGGACAACTGCAGGAAGAAGACCCGGTTGAGGTCGGCGGGCGGGACCGCGCCGCTGGTGGCGCCGCTGACGACGATGCGCCCGCCCGGCTTGAGCGATTTGAGCGAGTGGTCCCAGGTGGCCTGGCCGACGGTCTCCATGACCGCGTCCACCCGCTCGGGCAGCCGCGCGCCCGTCTCGAAGACCTGGTCGGCACCGAGTTGAAGGGCTCGCTCGCGCTTGGCCTCGGAGCGGCTCGTCGCCCAGACCCGGTAGCCGCCGGCCCGGCCGAGCGCGATGAGCGCGGTGGCGACGCCCCCGCCGGCGCCCTGCACGAGCACGGTCGAGCCGGGCTGGAGCGCTGCCTTGTCGAAGAGCATGCGGTACGCGGTCAGCCACGCCGTCGGCAGGCAGGCGGCCTCCTCGAAGCTGATCGCGGCCGGCTTGGGGACGAGGTTGCGGCGCGGGACGGCCACGCGTTCGGCGAATGTGCCGTCGTACACCTCGGACAGCAGCGAACGCTTGGGGTCGAGCGTCTCGTCGGCGCCCGTGCCGATCACGGCGTGCACGATGACCTCGTTGCCGTCCTCGTCCACGCCGGCGGCGTCGCAGCCGAGCACGATCGGCAGCCGGTCCTGCCTGATGCCGACGCCTTTGAGCGTCCACAGGTCGTGGTGGTTGAGCGCGGCCGCCCGCACGGAGACGGTCGTCCATCCGTCCGGCGCCTTCGGCTCGGGGCGCTCCCCGAGCGTCAGCCCGGCGAGTGGGTTGTCGGGATCGGTCTGTGTGGCGGTTACGGCGAACATGGCCGCACCTTACTACCGATGAGAAACCTGCTGAGCGGGCTGCCGCCACGGTCTTGACCAGGTCCGACAGTTGGAAGGCAGTCCGACGGGCAGGTTTCATGCCGGCCGGGCTCACCTATTCAGCGTGACCCGGATCCCGTCGATCGCCGTCTTCCTGAACCGCGGCGGCCCCGTGACGGCGACCTGCACATCCCCGCGGCACACCGACTCGGCGGGACTCCCGCGCCCGTCGATCACGAACGGCATCCTGGCATTCTTCTTGCAACCGGGGGTGGGCACGAGCGCGACCATCTCCCGCACGCTGCCGCCGAACCACAGCTGCGGCCCGACCGGATTGTCCTGCACGGTGTCGCCCGGCTCGGCCAGCCGCACCGTCCCCTGGTCCGACAGCACCAGATAGCCGTCCTTGGTGACCCGTCCGCTCACCTGCCGCGCCACGGCGATCCGCTGGTCGAACGTCAGCCCCTGGCCCCGTTCGTACATCGCCAGCCGCCACTTCCCGAACGCGAACAGCAGCACCTGCCCGTTGGCCCCGCTGCCCGCCTGACGCGGCCAGAGCGTGACGTGGGGCGCGTAGCTCCTGATCGGCTCCCCTCCCCTGGTGACCTCGATCTCCCCACCGTACGGCGCCACGAACTGCCGGTACGTTCCCTCGATCCACACCCCTTGGAACGGCCGCGACCCCATCCCGGCCAGGTCGAGCTCGGCCGGATAACGCACCTCGGCCCGGACCCCGTGCGGGAACACCACCTCGATGAGCTCGTCGCCGCCCTTGGCCCTGGGCGGCACCTGCAGGACGTTCGGCGGGCTCTCGACCCTGGTCAGGGACCTGATCGGCGCGGACGCGGCCTCCGGCGGCCGGGGCTCCGGCTCCCGGCTGGCGATCAACCCGACGACCGGGACCAGCACAACCGCCACGACCACCACCAGCCCGACCCACCGGCGGCGCCCGCTCTGTCCCGCCTCGATGACCTCGAACCGGTCAGCCACCGACGTTCCTTGCCGAGTAGTGCGGCTTGCGCCCTCGCCTTCAAGTTCAGTTGAGCGGCGACCGCCAGCGCAAGCCCTCGAACCTGGCGAAATCCTTGTCGCAGGTCACAAATTCACAACCATGCTCGATGGCGAGTGCGGCGAGGTAGGCGTCGGGGACGAGCTTGCCTCGCGCGCCGGCCTTGAGACACAGGTTGACGAAGATCTCCCAGTGTCGCGGCCCGGCATGCAGCACCACCGCATGCGGTTGGTGCCGGACGGTGTCGGCGAACTCTCGCGCAGTATCGAACGAGGTGGCACCGGGGATGCGCGGATTGGTGGCCACGCGGATGAAGCCATTGAGCACGAAGTCGCTGACGGCATAGGCCTCGTCGCCGCGCAGCAGTTCCATGAGCACGGCGTAGCACTGCTCGTGATGCTCCATGTCCCGCCGATGAGCGCTGAGGAGGACGTTCGTGTCAAGCATTCGCATGGCCGCCCCCTAGAGCGCGCTCGACGTCCTCTTGGTCGATGAGCTCCTTGATCTCCTCCCAGGACAGCTTCGGCCCCTGGGCCGCCCCGGAGACCGGCAATGTGATCGGGGGGCGCTCCGCCACGTCGGCGGAGCGGTGGATGAGTTGTCGCAAAGCATCCTCCATCACCGAGTTGAGACTGCGTCCGTTTCGCGCCGCGTACGCCTTCGCCTCGTTGAGAAGCGCCTCGTCGATCCGCACCGTAGTCCTCCGCATGACTCCAGCGTCCGCGCGTGACATAAAAATGTCAACACCGGAGCGTAGTCGAACGGTCACGCGATTTGCATCGCCGTTACATCACCACGCCGCCACATTGACCTTGCCATCGGAGGTCAGCCGCACGGTTTGCCCCACAAGCTCCCGAGACTTCGCGTCCGCCAGCAGCTCTGCATCCTCGACCACGGCATGGGCCCGGCTTCCCCCGGGCAGATCCACCACCAGAATCCCCCGCTCGGCGCCGCCGTCCCGCCCGTGCGCCACCGTGTACCCCGCGACCACCGCCGCCCCCTCATAGGCCCCCGCGATCGGCACCCCCTTGGCCACGAACACCGGCGCCGCGCTCCCCAGCCGCCCTCCCGGCTCGCTCGACCACACCGCGTACGTGTGCTTGGTCATATGCATCCCCACCCCGGTCACCAGCCCGTGCCCGGACTGCGCCCGCAGCAGCCCCGCCATGGTGGCGGTCGAGTGCAGCACGTAGTCACTGGCCGGCCCGCCCGCGTACGGCAGCCCGCCGGTCACCGTCAGCCCGCGCCGGCCCAAAGGATCGAGCCCGATCGCGTCGCACGCCTGCCGCAGCGCGATCGCGAAGCAGCTGTAGAGGTCGATCGCGTCCATGTCGCCGAGCCCCAGCCCGGCCCGCTCGAAGGCGACCTCGGCGATGCGCGGGATGGCCTGCGAGGCGCCGAGCGCGGGCCGTGCGGCCACCTCCCAGGTGTCCTCCCCGTACGCCCACCCCCGCAGGTACACCCGCCCCTCGGCCGGAACGCCGAGCCGATCGGCCAGCCGCGAGCTGGCCAGGACGACCGCCGCCGCCTGGTCCACCTCCAGCACGGCCACCGTGTTCCTGGTGTAGGGCCAGCCGACGAATCGATTTCCCGCCACAAGTTCCTCAGACGTCCGCACGACCCTGCGCCACGCGTACGGGTTGGCGGCGGCCACCTCGGTCATCGGCGCCATGATCCGCCCCCGGTCGCGCATCTCCTCCTCGATCGACATCCCGAGTGCCGCCCGCCGCGCGGTCTCCATGATCGCGTACGTGTGCACCGGCAGGAACAGCCCGTGCGCCAGCTCGGCGGGGTGGGGCGGGCGCTCCCAGCCGTACGGGGGCTTGGGGTCGGCCGGGTGGCTCCACGGCGCGTGCTCCCCCGCCAGCCGGTACGCCCGCCGGGTCGCCAGCGCCTCCGCCCCCACGACGAGCGCGGAATCGAATTCTCCGGCCGCGATCCCGGCCGCCGCCGCACCGATGAGCAACTGCGGGGCCGTACCGCCGACCTTGGAGTAGGCCCGGTGGCGCGGCGCCGCGCCGAGGCGCTCGGCGAGGCGGCCGACCGGCGAGTCGTACTGCCAGGAGTCGGTGTAGACGATCTGGATCGAGTCGAGCCGCTCGACGGGGAGCCGGGCGTCGGCCGCGGCCGCACGCGCCACCTCCTCCCACAGATCGAGCGGTTCCGGGCCGGGCTGCTCGCGAATAGTGCGTTGTGCGATGCCGATGAGACAGGGGGTGCGTGGATCCATGGGCCCATTCAACCAGAACATCATTCGGTTGATAAGAAGTGGCCTTTGATAATCAGCGTTACCACTGGTGCGAGAGGCGTTTAGGCACCCCGCCGGACCTGCGGAAATGCTTTCTCGTCATACATGCGATTTTGATATTTCTATAACGGAATGGAACCGGGCCATGCTTTTTCACGTCGTTTCCTGGCCGCCCCATTGCGCCGTTCATTAACGTTCCGATCGTTTTCCTGGCCCACCGGGGCGCAGTACCCCGCTCTGGGCCGCCGAGAACTGAGAGGAGCTCCATGTTTTCCCGAGCAAGGCGCATCGCGATCCCGCTCGCCGGCCTGGCGGCCATCGGGCTGTCCGCGGGAACGATCAGCGGCGCCTCCGCGAGCGCGACGGCACCCTCCGACGTCGTCTCGCAGAACGCCACCACCCCCGCCGAGCAGGCGGTCCAGTTCTGGACCCCGGATCGCATCAAGCTCGCCAGCGACCACGACGACGGCCTGGACCTTTCCACCAAGGGCATCAAGGCGAGCAACGACGCCCCTGACGGTCCCCCCGGCTCCGTGCCGCCGATCGGCGCGGAGAAGACGAAGGCCAAGAAGAGCAAGCACGTCAACCTGCCGAACACCGTCGGCCGCGTGTTCTTCACGCTGCCGAAGGCCGACCCGCGCGACCCGAAGAACTGGCGTTACTGCTCGGCCAGTTCCGTGCAGGGCAAGTACCGCAACCTCGTGGCGACCTCCGCCCACTGCGTGTACGACACCAAGAAGAACACTTTCTACGACAACTGGATCTTCATTCCGTCGTACTGGGACGGCGACAAGGTCTGGAACGGCAAGGCCCCCTACGGCATTTACGCCGCCAAGACCTTCAACGCCCACGACGATTTCGTGGTGAAGGAGGACTACGACTTCGACTACGCGTTCGTCAACGTCTACAACGGCATCAAGGTCGGCTGGGAGAAGGTCAACGGCCGGTGGCAGTGGACGGTCAAGAACGTCGGCCGGCTCGGTGACAACGTCGGCGGCCAGGGCTTCACCTGGAACAGGAAGACGAACCTGAACGTGTTCTCGTTCGGCTACCCGGCGGGCGAGCACCCCGACGGCGACCGGCCGTACACGGGCCGCACGATGAAGTACTGCTACGGCAAGACCAAGGCGATGCCCGAGGCCAGGAAGTACAACCTGCAGGAGCACATCGGGTTCAAGTGCTCCTTCACCGCCGGCGCCAGCGGCGGGCCGTTCCTCTACAACTACAAGAGCGCGTCGCGCACCGGCTACCTGGTCGGCGTCAACAGCGTCGCGTGGGACACCGACGGCAACGACCGGTTCGACCACATCTCGTCGCCGTACTTCAACACCGACACCTACAAGGTCTACAAGGCCGCCGCCAACCGGTGGACCGGCAACATGCCGCGACACTGAGCCGGCACCCTCGGCCCCGGGTTCCGTATGGGATCCGGGGCCTTCCCCGGCGGCCGGAGAAGTGAAAGCCACGCAGAATTCGGCTACCGTGCGCACCCCTCCTGACCTGCGGCTACACGGGCCTACTAATGATCATTTGGGTGTATCGGGAGTGGTCTGCTGACGATGTCCTTATAGTTCACTGTGGACCCTAGATCAGGTAACGAATCCCTATCCAAGCTGCAATACCCTCTGTACATCTGGAAAAATCCACCCTTACGACCCTAAGAAAGGCATTTTGATGATCTCCCGGGCAAGGCACGTGGTGGCCGCCGCTCTGAGCGGCGCGCTGCTGATGCTGCCTGCCTTCACGGGGATCGCCACCGCCGCGCCCAACGAGGTGTTCACCGTCCCGTTGGCCAAGACCGCGGCGGACGTGAAGAGGGTCGCCGAGTACTGGAAACCCGACAAGCTCCGCAAGGCCGACCTCTTCAGCCCCGCCACGCCCGGCGCCCAGGCCGCCCCGACGCGCTCGGCCGGAGGCGCCGCCGGCCCTCCGGCGCCCGCCACCGCCACCGCCGCCGTCGCCGCCGCAGCCAAGCGCACGTCGGCCGCGCAGACCGTCGCCCCCGTGCTTCCGCGCGACCGCAAGGCCGCCAGCACCATGGGCAAGGTCTTCTTCCGGTTCGGGGAGAAGGAGTTCTGGTGCTCCGCCAGCGCGGTCGCGGCCAAGAACCTCAGCGTGGTCGCCACCGCCGGGCACTGCGTGTACGACCCGCGGCAGGGCAAGCCGGCCGAAGACTGGATCTTCGTCCCGAACCCCGGCGCCAACGGCGAGACGCCGGAGGGCATCTATGTGGGCTCGTCGATCAGCATGCACGAGGACTGGTCGGGCAAGGGCGACTACGACTACGACTACGCGTTCGTGACCGTGCACCGCGGCTTCACCTGGGTGACCAAGAACGGCGGCTTCGTCAGGGAGGACGTGGGGCGACTCCAGGACAACGTGGGCGGCCTGGGGCTCGAGCTGAACAAGAAGCCGGCCACGTACACGGTGGCCGCGTTCGGCTATCCCGCGGGCGTCCAGCCCGACGGCAGCCGCCCGCACGACGGCAGGAAGCTGCTCATGTGCCGCCCCGGTCCGACGCGCTGGACCGTTGCGCCCAACCTCGACCTGCAGAAGGGCGTGCAGCTCCAGGCATGCGACTTCAGCCCCGGCGCGAGCGGCGGCCCGTGGGTGATCGGCTTCGACAGGGATCGCTGGATCGGCAGCCTCAACGGCGTCAACAGCCTGACCTGGAACAGGGACGCCAAGGGGTCGTACGACGCGGTGTCGTCGCCGTACTTCGACAACGACACCGGAGACGTCTACCGACGCGCCGCCACGCAGAGCACCCCTCCAAAAGTGACATAAGTCACTTGCAACGCCCCGATCACCATCCGTGATCAGCCCAGACCTGCATCTCAGGAAGGTCACGACGGGTGTTGGAACGCTGACATGATCTACCCCAATCTCACAGGAGCAGTGTCAGACCTGTAAATTCCGGGCTGACCGTTTGCTGAGATCTGGAGGTGCACGAGGCGCCTCATGTCAGCGCAACCTGGAGTTACCTTGAAGCGAATCCTTCTTCCCGCCGGTGGTGCCGTGCTGGTCACCGGCCTGCTCGCGTCCGGCCTCGCCGGCGTCGCGCAGGCCGAGCCGGACGTCGCCCGCGACCCCATGGCGCGCAACACCGCCGAGGCCGCCTCGGTCGCCTCGTTCTGGCTGGCGTCGAACGGCGCCGCCCTGCGCGCGGCAACGCAGTACACCTGGGACGCGAACGAAGTGCGAAAGGTCGTCTCCAAGGGCGGATACTCCCCCGACGGCCGGCCCGGCACCACCGCCCCGACCGGCGAGTCGAAGTCCACCGGCCGAGCCCAGAACGTCAACCTCCCCAAGACCATCGGCAAGGTCTTCTTCGTCGACGGCAGCGGCAAGTTCCGCTGGTGCTCCGCCACCTCCGTCCAGTCGAACTACCGCAACCTGGTCTCCACCGCCGGCCACTGCGTCTACGACACGGACAGCAACAAGGCGCTCATGGACAACTGGGTTTTCGTGCCCGGCTACTACCAGGGCAAGGCCCCGTGGGGCATCTACGTGGGCAAGCAGGCCTTCACCCACTACGACTTCGACGTCTACGAGGACTACGACCGCGACTACGCGTTCGTCACCGTCTACAACGGCATCCTCTTCGACGGCGTCAAGCAGGTGGACAAGCGCGACTACCAGCGCTTCACCGGCCCGAAGCGCCGCTGGGGCGGCCACTACTACATCCTGCTGTCGAAGGACGCCGGCCGCCTCGGCGACAATGTGGGCGGCCAGGGCTTCGCCTGGAACCAGCCCACCGGCAAGCCGGTCCGCGCCTTCGGCTACCCGGCGGCCCCGCACCCCGACGGCGACAAGCCGTACAGCGGCGTGACCCCGAAGCACTGCTACGGCAAGACCACCGCCAAGGCCGTGGGCGCCCCCTGGCTCAAGATCGAGGAGCACATCGGCCTCAAGTGCGCCGTCACCCCTGGGTACGACGGCGGCCCGTGGCTGATGAACTACAGCAACGGGAAGCGGCTGGGGTACGTGAACGGCGTGACCAGCACGTTCGCGGACCAGGACGGGAACGACCGCGTGGACTACATCACGTCCCCGTACTTCGACGGTGAGACGGCGGCGGTGTACAACGCGGCGAAGAACGTGTGGTCCGGCAAGATCGTCGGCCCGCGAGGCGAACTGTACAAGTAACCCCGTCGCGCGATCAGGCGAGGGCCTCACCTGCAAGGAGGCCCTCGCCTTCGCGCCGCTTGGAAGGGCAAGGCCTTCCGCGATGGGGGGCGCTACGCGCCTTTGAGCTCCAGGCAGCGCCTCCCAAGGGGCAAGCCCCTTTCGAACCCCGGAAAACCCACGCTCGCTCCGCTCGCCAGCCCACCCGTTGCCTGGTTACCGGGCTGACTGGCGGGAGCCCACCCTGACCAGACCTCGCTTCGCTCGGACTCCCTAACGGGGCCGCCCCTCGCGCTCCTCATTCATAGCCGTCCCGATCCAGCGCTGCTTAGCCAACGAGTCGCCGGCAGGAAACCTCCTGCCCACCCGGCCCCATAGCTTCACCGGTCTTTCCGCTGCCGCGTCTTCTCGCCCGTAGTGCGATGCCCTGTCATGAGAGGGCACACTAGAAGCATGGATTCCCGGCCCCGCTACGCCAGCCACCGTGTCTACCTCGTACCCGCTGATCTAGGCGAACTGACGGGTCCGGCCGCCGGTGTCGTGGAATTGCCCACCAGGTTGGACTGGTCAGAGCAGCACATTTACGACTTGTCGAACCAGAGCCACGTGGTACTGATGTACGAACGCGTGATCCGCGAAGCCTCTCATCTCGACGACCTACGAACATACTTGAATCAAGAAACGCTGGTCCGGATCTGGCCTCGCCTCTATCTGCCGGTCAACGCGAGACAAGCATGGGAAACGATCTTTCCAGAGCTACGACGGGCGGCATAGCTTCCTATGGAGCCTCTGCACGAACTTGTCGCACAGATCGGCCTCGCGGCGACAGCTCGGTTCGGTTTCGCGCTCGCCGGCGGCTACGCCGTACAAGCCCATGGATTTCTCACCCGTCAGTCCGAAGACGTCGATCTCTTCACAACTGCAGGCGGGGAGTTCGAGAAGGCTGTACTCGCCGCCGAATCGGCCTATCGTGATGCCGGCTTGAAGGCGGAGATCCAATTGCAGAACCCGGGTTCGCGAGATTGGTCGTCACGGACGCCGAGCATCGATCGGTCAGGGTCGAGATGGGCGTTGATTGGCGGGCCCATCCACCAGTGCGGCTTGAAATCGGCCCGGTGCTCCACCCTGACGACGCGGTGGGCAACAAGATCGCTGCACTCTACGGCAGAGCCGAAGTCCGAGACTTCGTCGACGTGTTCGCTATCCTCCGTAGCGGACGTTACAGCGCCACCCAGGTGATGGCCTTGGCCGCAGCGGCAGACCCGGGGTTCGATGCGGGGATGTTCGCGGTTGCCCTCTCCCTCTCGGACGCATCGATGATCAATCCCTAAGAAACCACGGCTTGAGCAACGAAGATGTGCAAGAGCTTCGCCGCTGCTTCCACGACTGGGAGATCACCCTACGTACACGTGGGAATCAGGGATAGCTTCCAACGCGTCCAGCGCGATCGCCATGACTCCGGCTTGTACGTGCCAGGCCGGAAGTGTGGGCGATCAGCTGCGCCGACAGACTCACCTCGACCACGGCGTCCACAACGTCTTCGACAAGAGTCCGGACGGCCACCACGAACTCCTGAGCCTCCGGACGGTGGAGATGTTGTACGCGCAGACTGCTCGACGGTTCCTGGAGGAGCCCGCGGCAGACGATCCCCGATTCAGTATGGGATCGATCCGTTTGCCCAGATCCCATACGCCGAGAACATGAAGCGAGGGTTCGGCAAGTCGAGCGGTGGCCGCCAGGCGAAAGCAGCGCCTTTCTTGGCCGAATCGAACATCTGAAATTCACCGGCCCAGAAGGCGTACCGGAAGTCCGCATGCACGTGCGCCGGCTCGTTCCCGGCCTCATCGGCAGGAACCGGCTGAATACGAACATCCACCGGCACAACGTCATGCGGCTCCGCGGACGCGGTGCGATGCCAGCAAATGCCGGTCGCCTGCTCCAGCCCACGCAGAGCCGCATCGTACATGCTCGGATCCTGCGGCTCGATATGACCACCCGGCAGGCGCCATCGCTCCAGCGACCGATGACGCACCATCAACACGTCACCGACGGCATCCACCGCAGCCGCACTACAGGTGACGTGCAGCGGAAAGGTTTTGCGCGAGACGACATCATCATCGTGACAAAGAGCCGAGAGCAGAGGGAGCACATCGAAGCGTCGGTTGGGGGCGGCGGCGAAATAACTCGCCAGGGCATCGCTGACCACGTCACGGTTAACGACCACGATCTCCATAGAAGTGCCCCGGACACGCTTCCCGCAATCGATTGCCAGACATTAAAGGGAATCTCCCATTTGCCAGGAACATAACGCTCTACCAACGAATACACCGACCCGATCCTCACCAACCCGCCATCACTGAAGATCCTCATCAGAGGACAGTGAGTAGGGCTGTGTCAGCCCCCACACTGGGGACGGTTCGGACCGACCGTCGAGCAGCCCCGGTGAGTGCAGGCGCCCCGCCGGCAGAGGTACGCCTGCGCGGCCCCAACCCGGTCAGATTTGCACCAGCGCGGGAGGTACCAGTCCGATCCATGAATGCGGAAGATCGCATCTATCGTGCTATTCCTGGGAAGTGGAGATGGTGAATCATGGCGACCAAGACAATCGAGTTCGCGGTAAGCGATGAGGATCTGACCGACCTCGAGGAACTGGTCGATTACTTCAGCCAGGGCAATCGCTCCGCCTACCTCCAGGCGACGATCGGGGTCATGAAATCCGTGAAGCTGGCAGAGGAGCTTCGGGAGCTGCAGGCCTACGCCCACGGCAAGCTGGGCGAGCGGGGCATGCCCCTAGAGGACATCCCGGAGATCACTCGCCGGATATTAAGGGGTAGCCATCGTCGACCCCGTGCCCGTGGTCTTCGACGTGAACGTCCTGGTCGGAGCGGCTCAACTCCCATACCATCGGACTCGCGGAAGCTCTACTCCACAATTTCTCCATCGTGTTCTCTACATTTTCTCTGAAGGGCCGCTCTGCTCCGACGAGATCCAGCTGGTCGTTGATGGCGTACAGAAGTCCGGTGGCTCCAGCGATCTTCTCTAGTACGGCGCACGCGTCGCGGGTGGAGTAGAAGGCGATGCAGACCATCGGGTGGTCACCTTCCGCCCAGCGCACCGGGTATGCGGAGGGTGGCGCTCAGAACGCCGGCGTCCCTTCTCAATCTCGGCGCGAGTCTCGGGGCAGCTCGTCGATCCCTGCGCTTCCACGTGACGCGGGACGACGACCTAGCGTTCAGCGCGGCGGAGGCCGTCGAGGCAAGGAAGTGGGCGTGAACCACGATCCCGCCGCCCAGGCCGTTCCTCTCGTACCGGGCCGCGGATCTCCTTACAACAAGGCCGTGATCGTGAAGGGATACGGCCTATCCTTAATCACCGAGGGAGCGTGAGAGGCTGGGCGCCTCCGGTAGGGCGCGAACAGGCCATCCGATCCCGCGTCGACTCTGGGAGTAGCGATGGTAGGCAAGCTGGCAGAGGCCTTGGGATTCCGCTGGGACCGAGCCTCCATAAGACAAGACGTTGGAATGCACACGATTGAGCGCGCTGTCTGGCGATATCAGCATGCCCTTCCGGGTTTCGTATGGGATGCTGCGGTCCTGGAAGGCAACCCATTCACTTACCCTGAAGTGCAGACCCTCATGGACGGCATCACAGTGGGTGGGCGGAAACTCAGCGATGAGCGCCAAGTGATCAATCTTGCCGAGTCCGCAAGAGAACTCGCCAGAGTGGTGAAGTCAGGGGAGTTCAGGCTGGACAAACCGACTTCGGATAGATTCCAGCAGATCATCGCTCAGGGCGAGGCACTCGAGGTGGGTCATTTCCGGGGAGAAGGCCCGCTCACCCTCACGCCTGGCGTCAATTTGGGAGAATATGGCCGCTACATGCCTCCACCAACGGAGCCAGGCGGCGAAAACCTGCGTCGCATCTTCTCTCAAGGGGTGAAGGCAATCCTGGCAGAGATAGAGTCTCCCTTCGAGCAAGCCATGGCGTATTTCCTGTTCGCCGCTCTGCAGCAGTTCTATTTCGACGGCAACAAGCGGACCGGCCGGACCATGATGAACGGGCACCTGATGACGCATGGAATCGACGCCATCAGTGTCCCGGCGGCGCGGCGGGCCGAGTTCAACGCCATGATGGTTGATTTCTATCGGACCAAGGACGCCACCGCTGCCTTCGCCTTCCTCACGTCATGCCATCCGGATTTCGAGGAGCCACCGGGCATCCTGTAGGCATCCGGACGTCTGGTCAGCGGATCACGCGGCAGATCAGGAAGTCCCTGATGCAGGACGGGGCCATGACGACCCCTCGAGTGCCGCGATGACACTTGGCGGATCGCGCCTGCCGGGTATACCGGTCAACCGCGCAGGCGTGGCCGGTTGGACTTCACGTGCCATCCAGCCGCAGGGTCCTCCCCAACCAGCCCGTCCACTGCCTCGCGGAGCAGGTCGGCATGGCCGGTGTGCCGCCCGTACTCCTCGATCAGGTCGCAGACCAGCCGGCGCAGGCTGAAACGGCGCCCGTCGGGGTAGGCGAGGTGGACGAGGTGGTCGAATCCGCCGGCGGCCAGGGCCGCGTCGAGCTTCGCCCGGGACCGTTCGACGGTGGCGTCCCAGAGCGCGTAGAGGTCTTCGGGGCTGTCGTCGGCGGCCGAGTAGAAGTCCCAGTCGGGGTCGGCGTCCCAGGGCGCGGTGTCCCACGGCGGCGCGGTGTCCCACGGCGCCGCTGAGTTTGGTGCTGAACATCTCTCCCCGGCGCTCGCGAGGCGCTTGAGCAGGCCAAGATAGTATCGCGCATGATACTATCTCCTTGGATACTATTCCGAGCGAGAGGCTGGAGGGCGCGGTGCGTCGGTTCATCGGGCGAGAACGGGAGCTGCGCGTATTGGGCGCGGCGTTCGAGAAGATTCGTGAGGGGGTCGGCTCTCAGAAGCCTGGCCAGTGCATCCTGCTGCGCGGCCGACGACGGGTTGGCAAGTCAAGCCTTGTCGAGGAGTTCCTCAGCAGGGCCGAGGTCCCCTATCTCTTCTTCACCGCAGCAAGCGGATCTGCTGCGGACGAGTTGGCGGAGCTTCTCGACGCCGTCGCATCCTCCACTTTGCCGGAGCGGTCCCTCTTCGCCGAGGAGAAGCCAGGGCATTGGAACGCAGCCTTCAGGCTGCTGGCGGAAATCCTGCCCGATGACGCTCCAAGTGTTGTCGTGATCGACGAAATCCCGTACCTCATGGAAAGGGTCGACGCCTTCGAGGGCATGCTGCAGCGGGCATGGGACCGCCTGCTCAGCCGCAAGCCGGTGCTTCTGCTGCTGGTCGGTTCCGATCTATCGATGATGGAGGCCCTGAACAGCTACGACCGGCCCTTCCACCAGCGAGGGACGGAGATGGTCCTTGGTCCGCTGAATCCCGCTGACATCAGCGACATGCTCAGCCTGGAGCCTGCTGCCGCATTCGATGCCGCCCTGGTGACAGGCGGACTGCCGCTGATCTGCGCCGAGTGGCGACCGAATGCCTCACTATGGGAGTTCCTTCGCGACTCGCTCGACAACCCCATCTCCGCGCTCCTGGTATCGGCCGAGCGGTCGCTGGCCGCCGAGTTCCCGCCCCAGGCGATGAGCAGGGAAGTACTGCGGGCTATCGGGAGCGGAGAGCGCACATTCACCAACATTGCTCGGGCCGCGGGCGGCATCGCACATACCACCCTCACCCGGGCAACCGACGTCCTGGCCGACAAACGCGTGGTCGCCGCCGAACTACCAATTTCCCTGCGGCCCTCCAAAGAACGTCGCTACCGGGTGGTCGACCCGTATCTGCGCTTCTGGCTGGCTTTCCTCGACCCGCACATGGCGGAGATCGAACGAATGCGGGGCGACCTGACCCTGAGCCGGATCAAAGAGAAGTGGACGAGTTGGCGAGGCCGGGCCGTCGAGCCGCTCGTCCGCGAATCCCTCGGCCGACTCCTCCCCGACGGCGGGCTCCCTGCCGCCCCAGCCATCGGCGGCTACTGGACCCGCAGCAACGACATCGAGATCGACCTGGTCGGTGCCGACCGCCAGCCGGTGGCCAAGCGACTGCTCTTCCTCGGATCGATCAAGTGGCTGGAGAACTCGGCATTCGACAGCCACGACCTGGCCGCACTGCACAAGCACCGGGCGTCGATCACCGATGATCCCGTACCGCTGGTCGCGGTCTCCCGCAGCGGCGTCAACTGCTCCGGGCTCCAGGCAGCATACGGACCGGAAAAGCTGCTCACAGCTTGGCGCGGAAACTGAACAACCGAGCCGAACCCGAAGAAGGCTACAACTTCAGGGCCAAGACGCAGGTTCCCGTGTCAAGGCGACGCGGAAGCCGATCGTCGTTCTCGCAGGTGAGAACCGCAACGATAGGCATCGTATGCGGGTGCTGTTTTCTGCCATGGGTAAAGGAGTTTCTACACTTCTGGATGTGGAGGAGTGGGAGATCCGCGTCACCAACAAGATCGTGGATCCGAACCTGTACCGCCCGCTGGGCGACAAGTTGGAGGGCTCCCAGGTTCACAACTTGAAGGAACTGCGTCCCAGCCGGCGGGTCGCTCCGAGATTCGGATCGCGCTTGTGTTCGATCCGTGGCGGCCGACCATCTTGCTGGTCGGCGGGGATAAGTCCGGTGACTGGTCCGGCTGGTATCGGCAGGCCATCCCCTGCGCCGAAGAGCTGTATGCGGAGTACATGACCGAACGCGAGGCGGAGGAGAAGGACCGATGACGAATTTTCCCAAGTGGAGCGACGTCCGCGCCGACATGGCCACCTCCGGCGGCGAGGAGGCCGTGGCTGAGGCCCGGCGGGGCAATCAGGCCTACATCGACGGCTACCGGCTGGCCGAACGGCGCCAAGAGCCTGGGCCTGTCAGAGACCGAGGTCGCTGACCTGATGGGGAGTGACCAAGAGCCAGGTCTCGCAGATCGAACGCGGTGAGGTGTCCACCGTGGAGGCCATCGCCCGCTACGTACAGGCCCTCGGCGGGCATCTCCAGATCTCGCCGTGTTCGGCGATGACGTGTACATCCTGCGCGGCACCGACACCCACGCCGCATAACTCGAACCATCTTTTGCGGCCCCATCATGCAACTCTTAGGGGTACGTCCCCTGGGCGGGCCTGGCTCCCAGCCTTCCAGTCTTGGGAGCTTCCGATCAACTCGGGGAGCTCAAGCATGTGGTCGTCATTCCGCTGGCGCTGTTTTATCGGGCGCGGTCTTATCGGGCATCCGACGCTCTTGCAGCGCCCGGTTTTCGCCTTCCACCCGCAGTCCTCGGCCTGGCTGGTCATCTCCTCGTCGAGCAGGCTTCGCCATGCCGGGCCGGACTCCCGGGGGTCAAGCCGTCGTTCGCGTGTACATACTCCTGGTGACCTTCCGCCTCGACTACTTGCCCTGCCTGCACACGACAGTCTGACCCCGGGTGGCTGGTCTGGCTTCCCTTGTGGTGGCCGCCCTTCCACGCCGGCCATGTCCTCTCCTCTCCGAGGAGGGCAAGGGTACAGGGACGGAGCCCCTGGGTTATCAGCAGCTTCTCCCGCGTACCTGACGCATCGCCCTCGTGGTCTTACCGCTGCCGTTGGCGGGGCGGTTCTTTGCAGGAGCGCCTGTCCAGCAGTGCGCGCTTGGGCGGCGCGGCCGCGACCGGCCGAAGAGCCGCAGCGCGGCCAGCGACCACCCGACGCGCGGCGGGCCGCGTAGCGGACCGCTTTAACGACCACCCCAAAACGTAGCCGTCCGAAAAACGATCATGACCGCTGTAGCCGTCAACGTAGCCGTCAAACGGTCCCTGCCGCCCTGCGGCCCGACGGAGGGCACCACGAGGGTGTCGCCTTCACGGAGGTAGTCCAGCGCCTTGGCCAGTTCTTCACGTTCGGCGTTCTTGCCGGACTTCTTGTCGGAGAAGATCCGCATGCAACCGGCCGCCTCAAGCGCGGTGATCTGACGGTCCAGAAGTTGCCCGGCCGTGCTGACTCGGGCGTAACCGATGAGGGCACCGCTGGCGTTGGCGGGTTCGGCGGCCAGAGGGTCGTCGACGGCAAGGCCGGCGGCGGGCGGGGTGATCGTCACCGCGCCATTGTATGAGAAACGGCCCCTTCGGAGTTCTTGGACACTCCGACTTTTCAACACGTTTCTTGGACACTCGCGCGGCGTCGATCAAGGGATTCGCGGCGCCTTGGTGATCTTGTCGAGAAACGTTCGATTCTCGACAAGATCGTATCGGATTAGTCCCTCATCTCCCCCTACGGAAGAGCCCTCGGACCGAAAATCGGGGTGGTTGCCCGCCGACGTCGGCTTCCTGGTCCGGGTTGAGACCGGACTGGATTAGCCGGACTCCGAGAGCCCGCGCCATGGGGACCTTCACTGTGCTTCGAGCACGCGGATCAGCTGCACGCCGCGGGCGGCGGCCAGCCAGTCCGGCAGGCTCCGCTTGTGGTTGCTGCAGGTCTCGATGGCCAACTCGTGGGCGAGCGTGCCGGTCAGCGTGTCGGTGCGGTGCTCGACGATCAGGTCGCGGACGATGGTGATCAGCTGAGGGCTAAATAAGGAACCCCACGCTGCATATCCAAAGAGCGGGGCGTGGGCCCCCTCTCATTTTCCCCTAGCTAATTCGCCCCCGCTGCTTCTTTCGCTTGCCGCTTGGATAGGCATTCATAAAATGAGCAAGCCTATCCCTGTCTAGATCGATCACTTCAAGAATATCCCTGGCAAGATCATAGTACCCCGAGCATAGCTCTCGGTAAATTATCCAGATTCCTTCCCGGGCGTTTTTCCGACAGATGGATCCGAGATCCGAATTCCCTCTCTCCATCTCTTCCGCATCGGACTCACCAGAAACCAACTGCAAAAGCAGTTCAAGAAGAGCCTTGCGAGCTGCCTGCGGAATTTCCCCCGCAAGGGCCGCAAGCAAGACAGGGACCATATGCTGCGACGCCTCGAACAGTTGCCCTTGAACCACGACATAGTTCTCGAGCTCCCAATATGCAGCCCAGGCTTCGTCCTCGGTTTCGCTTGAGACGAGAGCCAGAATGCTTTCTGGTACACGGTCAGCCTCGCCCCCCATCGCCCGAAGCGCTCCCCAGTCGTGACGGCTCAGCTCCGTTCTAACCATACTATCGCTCACGACTCCACCTCCCTCCGGGATCAAACGTTATGCCTGGAGGAAATTGATCCCTATCATATCTCTCCTGGCACCTCTTACATACTGGAATTTCGGTCCATTCGCCTTGGCGCCAGCCGAAAGCTCCTTCAAATCTCACACCGCCAGGACCCCTACCTGCCTGGCGCTCAATATCGTTCTCAGCACATCCGGTCGGATTTCCAGAGCATCCAGCATATGCATTACCATCAGCATCGTAACCACCGCAGTAAGTGGCGTGTTTCTTTCCAAGGGCGTTGCCTGCGTTATCCCGTTCACATCTCGCCCGCGCGCCTGCATCGTCGTCAATCGGCCCACAGTCACCACGAGGGCTTGTGTTATGGACAAGGACGGCTTGATCGCCTGCTACCACATGGTAGGTGTGCAGGTCGTCGACGGTCAGGTTGTGGACCCGCTGGACGACCGTTCGGGCCCTTGTTGCGGTGATCTGGACGTACGTGCCCGCGGAGGTTTGCAGCCACATGCCCGGCTGTAGTTGCCCGGCGTCGACCCACTCCTTCAGGGCGGGCACCCAGAAGGGGTGGTTGTCGGTAGCTGTGATGTCGTCGGTCGCAGTGCCGCGTGTGCCGTCAACGTCCACGGTGATCTTGACGAGGTTCTTGGTGCCGTGGCCGGTGATCAAGGTGGTGACCGGCTTGGAGGTTGTGTGACCGGTTATCGGGTCTGTGGCGAGGACATGGTCTCCGACTTCGATGTCCTCGATGGCTTTGTGGCTGCCGTCGGCCATCAACACCTGGGTGCCGGGCACGAAGCTGTTGCCGCCAGGTGTACAGCGGCCGGGGCCGATGCCGGGAGGGACGTCCGGCGGCAGGTCAGGGGCGACGTCGTCGAGGATGTCGTCGATGAGGGATTCGGTCGTCGTCTCCCTGATTTCTTCGACGACGTCCTTTTTCCATTCGATACGGGAGCCCTCCGGACCGATGGTGGCACTGGGACCGAGGTCGACGCCTCTGTGACCGCCGTAACTGCCCGAGCAGGGGCCGGTGCGGCATTGCTCGTCGATGCGTTCCTGCTTGGTTTTCCGACGGGGCAATGAGGAGCCGGCACCAGCCTTGGCCGAGCCCGAGACAATCTTCTTGGGCTGAGTCGGTCTCCTAGTCTCAGTGGTCTTCTTCCGCGGGCAGTTACGGGTGCAGCTCCGCGGGTCGTTGGACCCGTCACGGTCCCGGGTAGTGACTCGATCGTCGTCGTCGGATCCGTCACGGTCCTTCTTGCACCTGACCTTCTTGCAAGCCTTACCGATAGGACCGGTCTTTCCGGTACCGGCGGTCTTACCGGTACCGGCGGTCTTACCGGTACCGGCGGTCTTACCGGTACCGGCGGTCTTTCCGCCCCTGGGGCCCTTGCCGGTACCACCCGTCCCGTTCCCGTCCCCCCATTTCTGTAAAAACTCTTTCTCGGTTGCTGCGTGGTCTTCCAAAGCTGGTGCGATAGCTCTGTCGTAGAACTGCCGCTCGGTCTTGCCACGCTGCTCGTAATGTTGAGCCGCGTTGCATGCCGCGCTGCTCCACCCGGCACCGCAGTATCTGTCGGACCATCCTGCTCTGAATCCTGGAGCCGGCGGCGAGAAATCGATCTTGATATACATGTCATGGCCGGACGGATCCTTTTGAACGAGCGGGTCGCCCTGGCCGTATAGGTAGCGGTTGAGCCGGTTGGACGGGTCGGGGGACAGTGTCCAGTCGTCGCGTGAGGCGAATCCGCCGGTGCCCGGCAGGTACCAGCGCGCGTGCATGTTGACCTTGCCGGTGTCCGGGTCGGTGTACTCGCCCTGGTATCCGAGCGAGCGTTGCGTGCCGGTGCGGGTGATCGGCTCGCCGAAGGGGTTGTAGGCGACCGAGTCGACGATCGCGGTGCTCGAGTAGGTGGCGACCACGTCGTCGTGCAGGTCGGACATGACGCCCAGGGCGGGACTGGTGCCTTCTTGGAGGCTGAGGAGGCCGCCGTAGGGGTCGCGGCCGTACTTGGCCTTGATCGTGCCGGTCTGGTCCGTCACCGTGGCAATGTCGTTGGCCAGGCCGGAGTAGGTGAAGCGGGTCTCGTCGGTGCCCTGCTTGCGTGAGGCGAGCCGGCCGAGGGCGTCGTAGGTGTAGCTGGCCTCGCCGTCGCTGACCATCCGGTCGAAGGCGTCGAAGACGAGGGTGCGGGTGGTCGTGCCGGTGGTTTCGGTGGCCAGTGTGCCGCGTGGGGTGTAGGTGTAGGTGGTTCCGGCTCCGGTCAGCAGCCGGTTGCGTTCGTCGTAGGTGAAGGTGTGGTCGCCGGCTTTGGTCCGGTTGCCTGCGGCGTCCCAGGTGTAGGTGGTGACGTTGCCGTTGGGGGCGGTCCAGGAGGTCAGGCGGCCGGCGTGGTCGTAGCCGTAGGCGTTGCTGCCCGCTCCGGCGGTGCCGGCGGTGGTTTTGGAGATGAGGTTGTCGTCTTTGTCCCAGCCGTAGGTGATTTTGGCGAGCTGGGTGCCGGTGCTGCTCTTCAGGGTGTGGGTGGCCAACCGGCTGAGCGGGTCGTAGGTGAAGTCCTGGCTGTTGACAGGGCTGGTGGAGTTCAGCGACCTCAGCCGGTTGTTCTCGTCGTAGCCGTAGGTGAAGCTCCGGCCGGTCACCGGGTCGGCCGCGGTGGCCAGGCGGGAGTTGTCGTCCCAGGTGAAGGTGGCGTTGCCGGAGGTATCGGCGCGGGTTAGCGGGTTGCCGAGGGCGTCGTAGGTGAAGGCCGCGATCTGTGTACTGCCGCGGGTGACCTTAGTGAGCAGGCCGCGGTCGTTGTATTCGAGGCCGTAGTCGCCGATGCCGATCCGGCGGCCGGCGGCGTCGTAGCGGTAGGTGCGTTCCGGGGTGGCCACCGGGGCGCCCTGGCCGGTCTCCTTCGTCAGGCGGCCCAGTGCGTCGTAGTGCCGGTCGATGCGGATGCCGCCCGGCTGCTGCACGGTGGTCATGTTTCCGGCCGCGTCGTAGGACTGGGTCCAGGTGCGGTCCGCAGGGGCCGGGTGGGCGGCGGTGGAGGGCTCGGTGACCGTCTCCACCAGTCCCAGGGAGTTGTAGGCGGTCCATACCGTGTTGCCGCGGCCGTCGGTGCTGCGGGTCGGCGCTCCGGTGGCGTCATAGCCAAACGTCGTGGTGATCGACTCGGTGGCCGACACCGGCTCGACCAGCTCGGTCAGCAGGTTGGTGGCGTCGTAGGCCCGGGTGGTGACATGACCCTCGCCCGATGTGGTGCGCACCAGGTTGGAGGCCGCATCGTAGCCGTAGCCGACGGTGCGCAGCGTGGCGCCGGTGGTATCAAGGTTCTTGTGCGCGGTCAGCCGCCCGGCCAGGTCGAACTCGGACACGGTGGCGTATCCCAGCGGGGTGGTGGTCTTGACCGTCCGGCCTGCGGCGTCATAAGCGAACGAGGTCTCGTAGCCGAGCGGGTCGGTGACCTTGGTGACCTCGCCCGCCGCGTTGGTGGTGTAGGCGGCCGGCTTCCCGATGGGCGGCGTCCTGGCGGCCGGGAAGCCGGCGTCGGTGTAGGTGAATCTGGTCGTGTACGCGGCTGCGGCGGGGCGGCGTTCGACCAGGGTGCGGGTGATCAGGCGGCCGAGATCGTCGTAGGTGGCCTGCGTCCGGGCACCCGTCGGGTCCACCTGTGCCAGCGGCTCGCCCGCCAAGTCGTACTCGGTGACCCATTGACCGGCCGGCTGCCCGTCGACCGCTGGTTCGGTGACCCGTACCTGGTTGCCCAGTGCGTCGTACTCGGCGGTGCTGCTGTGACCGCGCTCGTCGGTGATCTTCGTGAGCTGACCGGCCGCGTCGTAGGCGTACGACTGCTGAGGGACGAGCTGGGTGCCCCCCGGCGGCGTGTACGGGGCGCCGGTCACCGCGGTCACCCGCCCCAGCCTGTCGTAGGAGGTCGTGCTCTGACGGCCCTCCGGATCGATGACGTGCGTCGACCGGCCCGCGCTGTCATAGCCGTACCGGGTGCTGGGACGTACCTGCTCAGCAGTCCCGCCACGCTCGGCCTTGACCGTGGGCAACTTGACCTCGACCAGCCGGCCATGCGCGTCGTAGCGGTAGCTTGTCGTGAAGTCGGCTGCCGGGGCGCCGCTGACGTTGCCTCGCGGGTCCACGCTCGCGGTGACCAGGCCGCGCTCGTCCACCGTCCACGTGGTGGTCAGGTCCGTGTCGCCGTTCTCCACGGTCTGGCGGACCAGCTGGTTCTCCTTGTTGTAGGCGAACTCCACGCTCTCGGCCCGCGTCGTGCCCGCCGCTGTCAGTGTCTGCTTGGCGAGGTTGTCGTTGGCGTCGTAGGCATTGGTGACCTTGCGCGCCAGTTTCGCAGGATCGAACGTGGACGAGGTCAGCCGGCCGGCCGCATCGAGGGAGAATGTGGTCTGCGCTGCGGGGGTGGTAAGGCCCGTCAGGTGGCCTGCGGCGTTGTACGTTCTCGTCTCCAGCACCACGTCCTTGACCGTGGTGGCGCCGTTCAGCTTGACGTCGTCAGCGATCACCTGCGACAGGCGGTTGTCCGAGAAGTAGGTGTAGGACGTCTTGCGGCCCATTGCGTCGACCTGGGCCGCCAGTCGCCCGCCGGGGTCATAGGAATACGACTGCAGCACGATCTCCCGGGCCGGCTGGGGGTCGACCGGGCTGCCCGTCCAGTTCTTCAACGTTCGGGTGGCCAGCTCGCCACGCTGGGTGTAGGTGTAGCCGAACACCGAGCCCAGCTCATCGGTTACCGACGTACGGGCTCCTGTGTTGTCCCAGGTGCTGCGGACGACGCCGCCCTCCGGCCCGGTCACCGTCTCCATGCGGCCGAACGCGTCGTAGGTGTAGGTGATCGTCCGTTCCGGATCGCCGCCCGTCAGGTCCACCACGGTGTCGGTCAGCTTGTTGCCGTCCGGGTCATAGGTGTGGCGGGTCTCGACGGTATGCGTCTTGCCGGTGATCTCGTTCTTGACCGGAGCGCCCGTGTGCTTGACGAGCTGGCCCAGCGCGTCGTAGGCCAGGCTGGTCTTGATCCCGTCCGGGAACGCCTTCGAGATCTCTGTGCGGGAGATCGGACGGCCCAGCGGGTCATACTCGTACCTGGTGATCAGCCCTTCCGGCTCCACCTGCTCGGCCAGATCACCGGCCGCGGTGTAGCGCTGCTGCCACACATTGCCCCGGGCGTCGGTCCTGGTCTTCACGAGGCCCGCGGGCGTGCTGCCGCCCCCGACCGCGGGCTCGCTACCGTCGGTGTACGTGATCGTTAAGGATCGGCCCTGTGGGAAGTCGAGTGTGGCCGGGGTGGTCTCCTTGGTTTGCTCGCCGTAGGAGTTGTACTCGAACGTGGTGGCGTAGGTGTTGTCGGTGGCGCTGGCTGAGCGGGCGTCGCGGATCTTCACGACGAGGTCGTTGCGCCGATCGAACTGGTCGTCGCTGTTCAGGTAGTACTCGGTGTAGACCGTCTGGCAAGAGTCCACGTCGCGGCAGGTGGTTTTAGCGATGGGATTGCCGCGCTTGTCGTTGGCCACCTCAACGGTGCTGTAGTTCGGGTCGGTGATCTCGCTGAGGTAGCCACCGGTGTCGTAGCTGTAGCTGGTCGTCTTGCCGAGCTGATCAATGCTTGAGACGATCCGGTAGCCGCGCCATGCGTCATGAACGGACTTCAAGGTGCCGTTGGCGGGATCGGTGACCGTAACACTGGACATGCCCGTGGTGGTGTCGTAGACGAGCTCGCCTAGTTGCCAGGTTCCGCCATTGCTGTCGGTGTGGGTCTTAAGGCGGTCAGTGAGGGCGTCGTAGGTGTTGCCGGCCCAGACCCTCCCCGATGGCAGGGTGATCTTCGTGAGCTTATGCGGCGCCTCGGCCCTTGCCGCGTAGTGGCGGGCGACCTCCGCCGGGGACAGCGGACGGTCGTAGACGGCGACCTCGTCGACGGTCCCGGACACGCCGCCGAGCATCAGGTAATCCGCGTAACTGGGATCAGTGTCAGTGATCTCACCGCTGAAGGTCCCGACGGCCGCCCCGTCCACGTACAGCGTTTGCCGGTCTCCTTCGGCGGTCAGGACGGCATGGTGCCACGCGTTGTCCTTGACCACCTTGGTGGTGACGATGCGGGACGCGGCATCGTAACCGGCCGCCAGCTTGCCATCGGCGGTCACCTGCAGCATGGGGAAGGTATAGACGGACCAGTTGCCTTGAACGGTCATGATGGTTCCGCTCTCGGCCGTTTTGAACCAGGCCTCTATCGAGGCCCAGGCGCCGGCGCGCGGGATGATCCCTGGAGGCAGGTGGATTGCGCCTGTGGTCGAGGCGGGGATACCGACGGCGGTGTCCGGCGTTCCGGCGAGCGCGCCGGGCTGGCCCAGCGTGTAGTCGCTGTTGTAGTCCGCATCGCCGAGCCAGCCTAAGCCTTTGGCGCTCCATCCGGAGGTCTCCCCGAAGCGCCAGTACCCCATCGGGTCGGAGTCCAGCACGGTACTGCGATACAGCGACCCGGGATTGTGACCGTAGATGGTGCATCCCTGCGCTGGGTCGCACACCTTTTCCAGCACGTCGCCGTTGTAGGTGTAGCTCCACGTCAGCGCCTTGCCATCGACCGGATCTGTGCTCACCGTCGCGACGTGCGCGCCGGCCCAGGTGAAGCTGAGCGACCGGCCGCCGGGCGCGGTCACCTTGGCCAGCTTGCCGTCGCTCCCGTACTGGAGGTTCTGGCTGCGGCCCCGCTGGTCGGTGACCTTCAGCAGTCGCCCGTTGGTGTCGAACAGGTAGGAG
This sequence comes from Nonomuraea sp. SYSU D8015, assembly GCF_008065375.1. GTDB lineage: Bacteria > Actinomycetota > Actinomycetes > Streptosporangiales > Streptosporangiaceae > Nonomuraea. The sequence goes on along the minus strand of NZ_VJYI01000006.1, from coordinate 1,243 downwards.
GTGGAGGACTTGTCCATCAGCCGCCAGGTACCGTCGGTGTTCTTGCCGAGGGTGGCGAACATGCCGGGGGGAGGCTGGTAGCTGCCGTCGTCCTTCTTGGCGAAGCGCACCTGCCGCCCGTCCGGGTACGTCACCAGCGCCGACGCCAGCCCGCGAATGCTTTCCTCCACCAGGCGCATATCCCAGCGGGTGGACCAGCCCGCGCCGAATGCACCGTCGCGGCGTGGATCCATGCTGTTGTAGGAGCGGACGACGGAAAGCGGTGGCCCCGCCACCGGCACCTGCACGTCGGTGACGGTGGTGGTGTAGTTGCCCGACGCCTGGTGGAACTCCTGCCCGTTCACACCAGGTGTCGCAAGGTGCGAGGTGATCGTGGGCTGGCGCACGCCAATGATGAAGGTCCGTGTCTCGGAGTACGCGCCCTGGCCGCCGATGGTGGAGGCGTCGGTGACCTTGACGCGCCACCAGTACTGGCGTCCCCAGGCCAGCGTGCCCTCCGGCACGGTCCAACTGCCGGACGACGTCCAACAGCAGTCGTCGTACGTGCGGCACCCGGACATCGACGGGTTCTCACACACCTCGAACTCGAAACTGATCGTGCCCCCCGACCAGGTCGTAGCCGTGGCGCTCAACGTGGGAGTGGTGGTCATCAGCTGCAGGCCGTTGTCCGGCGCCATCGAGGTGAGCGTCGGCGCGGGAGGCGGGGGGCAGGGGCCGATCAGCGACCATCCTGTCGGTTCACGATGCGGCGGGAACGTATTGAGGCTGGCGGGAATGTTCTGGATGGCCTTCCAGACCCGCCTGTCGGAGTGGACCACGGTCCCGTACGCGACATAGACGCCATATCTCCACGGCTCATAGGAACCGCAAGGCGGCTCGGCCGCCATCTGAGCCATGATCGCCGAAGAGCCGCTCCGCGGTGCGGTCGCTGTTCTTGCGTGGCGCCTGACGCCTGCGCGTTCTTCCTGCGGCAGCGCCTTCTTCGGGGCCTTGACCTTTTTCTTGGGCGTGCCAGCCGCGGCAGAAGTATGTGTGGCCTCGCTCGAGGTGAGCGAGGGCAGGGCCGTTGTAGACCCGAAAGCTTGCTTCGGTGATTCCTCCGGGCTGTGAAGCCCGTTAACGAGCTTGAAGGCGTGATGTCGTCAGATTCAGACCGGTTACGGCGAGGCATCCGTCGATGACTTCGCGGCGGTATTGGAGTTGGCGAAGCCCTCGTCGAAGGACGCCGAGTAGGTGGTCTGGA
>NZ_VJYI01000005.1 GCF_008065375.1 Nonomuraea sp. SYSU D8015 | reverse complement strand
TCGCGGCGGCGGGGAACAGCGGCCCCGCCGGCAGGGTGTCCACTCCCGGCAGCGCCGACGCGGCGCTGACCGTGGGCGCGGTGGACAAGCAGGGCCGCATGGCCGACTTCTCCAGCCCCGGGCCGCGTGTGAGCGACCACGCGATCAAACCGGACGTGGTCGCGCCGGGGGTGTCCATCACGGCCGCGGCCGCAGGGGGCGGATACCGGTCGCTGAGCGGCACCTCGATGGCCGCCCCGCACGTGACGGGGGCGGCGGCCATCCTGGCCCAGCGCCATCCCGGGTGGACGGGCGCGCGGCTCAAGGCCGCGCTGATCGGCAGCGCCGCACCCGTTGCCGGCGCGACGCCCTATCAGCAGGGCACCGGGCTGATCGACCTGGGGCGCGTCCTGACGCAGCAGGTCACGGCCGCGCAGGTCAACCTGTGGGCCGCGTTCCCGTGGAACGGCTCGGGCGAGCGCACGGCGGAGAGGACGATCACGTACGCCAACGCGGGCGACGCCCCGGTCACCCTGGACCTGTCGGCGCAGGGCGAGGTGCTGAAGCTCCCGGCCCGCGAGGTCACGGTCCCGGCCAAGGGGGAGGCGTCGGTCACGCTCACCATCGACGCCGGCGGGAAGGCGCCCGGCGACTACCCGGGAGCGGTCACCGCCACGTCGGGCGAGACGGTGATCCGCACCCTGGCCGGCGCGTACGTCGAGCCGGAGTCGTACGACGTGACCATCACCGTCCTCAACCGGCAGGGTCTCCCCGCCACCCCCATGCGCAGCGAGATCTACGACGCGAAGACCGGGACCGTCCACATACCGGCCTTCCGGAACGGCGTGGCGAAGATCCGGCTGCCCGAAGGGGACTGGAACCTCTACACCGATGTCGGCGAGAGGATCGACGGGAAGTTCAGCCTGACGATCGCCGCCTCCCCGCTGACGATCGACGGCGGCGACCGTCAGCTCACGGTGGACCTGCGGCAGGCGAAGGCCGCCGAGGTCACGCTCGACGACCCGAGCGCCGAGCGGACGGACGGTTTCGGGGCCGGGCTGGTGCACGGCGCGTGGAACTCCTGGATGTGGACGAGCGGCCAGAACACCGAGCTCCACGTCCTTCCCGCCCGCGTGCCGGGTCTGACCTACGCCCTGACGACCACGTGGGTCAGCAAGGACGTCTCCCCCAGCCCGTACGTCTACGACCTCGTCCACCACCACACCGGCGGCATCCCCGACGATCCCACCTACGAGGCCAGGCAGAAGGATCTGGCGAAGGTCACCGCGACCTACCGCGCGTCGGGCGTGGCGGCCACGGGCACGCCCATGGCCGGGTTGCGCGTGGTCGACTTCCCCGGCGCGAGCCTGGCGGCGCCGATCGGCGACATCCCCCTGCCCGGCACGCTCGTCCACTACCGGACCCCCGGGCTCACCTTCGAGAGCGGGCTCCAGGTCGGCACGTCGCTGATGTTCGACGGCGGCCGGCTCATGCGGCGCGGCCACACCAGCGAGGTGTGGAACGCCGCGGTCACCGGGCCGTCCTTCCTGCTGCCGGGCGGCAGCCGTACCGGTGACCGGCTGACCTTCTCGGGGCTGGGGATGTTCGCCGACGGAGGGCCGGGGCGTACCGGATCGGACGTCGCCGCCACCGGCACCGCCACCCTTGCCGAGGACGGGCGGACGCTGGTCACGGCCGACCTCTCCAACTGTGCCGTCTTCCAGCCGGAGGGCTGTGAGCTGCGGGCCGACCTGCCCCCCGGCTCCGGCGCGTACACGCTGACCGCGTCGATGCGCAGGGAGGTGCCGCATTCGGCGTTGTCCACCGAGGTGACGTCCGTGTGGACGTTCAGGTCCGCCACCACGGACGGGGAGCGGCCGCTGCCGCTGATGGCGGTCCGCTACCGTCCCACGGGGCTGGACGACTCCAACCGCGCCGAGCCTGGCACCGCGACCCGTCTGCCCTTGTGGATCGAGCGCAATCCCGGATCCCAGAAGGCGGAGGCGAGGTCGGTCCGGCTGGAGATGTCCACCGACGACGGCGCGAGCTGGCGCCGCGTACCGGTCCAGCGCGCCGGCACCGGCTGGACCGCCGTCGTGCCGAACCCCCGTACGGCGGGATTCGTCTCCCTCCGCGCGACGGTGACCGACACGGCGGGCTCCGGAGTGACCCAGACGGTCCTCCGCGCCTACGCCGTCGGCTGACGGCTGCAGCTCCCCGGACCCCCGCGGGGTCCGGGGAGCGCCGGCCGGTGTGATCCGGATCACCTTCGGGCGATGTCACGCCACGCGTGATCGCCTCCGTCGTCAGACGCGGAGGTGGTACGCATGTTCAGCGCGTACGTAGTCGTCACCCTCATCACGATCGTGGCCAACCTGAGCGCCACTGCCGCCGACTTCGCACGGGCCAGGTTCGTCCTCGCGAACGCGGCCGAACTCGGCATCTCGCAGTCCTGGGTCCCGCTGCTGGGCGCCTTGAAGGCCGCCGGAGCCGCCGGGCTGCTCCTCGGGCTCCTGGGCATGCGGTTCATCGGCGTCGCCGCCGCCATCGGGCTGGTCCTGTTCTTCGTCGGCGCGGTCGCCGTCCACGTCCACACCCGCGTGTTCCACAACATCGCCGCTCCCGGCGGCTTCCTGGCGCTGGCCGTGGCCTCTCTCGCCCTCACCATCGTGCAGTGATGCAGTCTTAAGCCCGGCGGAAGGAGAGCGTAAGGGCACTCCGCCACTGTGGAGACATCGACGGCGAGCGCCGCCGAAAACCCGAAGGGACGAACCTCATGCGCAAGCTCAAGCTCCAGGTCCAGACCACCGTCGACGGCTACATGGCCGGCCCGGGCGGTGCGATGGACTGGCTGACGCACCCCTGGACCGACGACCTCAACGCCTACGTCGACGGGCTCACCAAGTCGGTCGACTGCATCGTGCTGGGCCGCAGGCTCGCCGAGGGATTCATACCGGCGTGGGCGTCCGGCCCGGAGGGCGAGGACCAGGCGTCCATCGACTGGATGAACAACACGCCCAAGGTCGTCATCTCCCACACCCTCACCGAGTCACCCTGGGAGAACGCCGTCGTCGCCGGCGGCGACCTGGCCGAGACCGTGGGCCGGCTCAAGTCCCGGCCGGGCGGCGACCTGATCGTCTACGGCGGCGGCACGCTCGTCGCGAACCTCATCGCCCAGGGGCTGGTGGACGAATTCCACCTGTTCGTCAACCCGACCGCGATCGGCGCCGGCATGCCCGTCTTCCCCGCCCTCGGCGTCAACCAGCGGCTCCGCCTCGTCACCGCCCGGCCGTTCGCGTGCGGGATCACCGCGCTGCACTACGAGCCGGAGCGTTCCTGAGGCGAAGCGGCCCCCGGTTATTCGATAGATCCGCTTTCCTGGCCGCTTGTACAGTGACGCCAGGCGTCAGGGGGAGGGGATCATGCCCGTGCACTATCCACGCACCCCGCATCTGCCCTGGTCGCCAGGGGCCACCGCGGACGACGTACGAGCAGGCGACCTGTCCGGGCTGCGGGGGCGCGAGGTGGTGGTCACCGAGAAGCTCGACGGGGAGAACACCACCCTGTACCCCGACGGCATGCACGCGCGGTCCCTCGACTCCGCGCATCATCCGTCCCGGGCGTGGGTGAAGGGCCTGCAGGGGCGGATCGGCGCGAGGATCCCGGCCGGATGGCGCGTGTGCGGGGAGAACATGTACGCCCGGCACTCCATCCCCTACCGGGAGCTGGAGAGCTGGTTCTACGGGTTCTCGGTCTGGGCCGGCGAGCGGTGCCTGGACTGGGACCGCACGGTCTCCTTCCTGCGCGACCTGGGGATCCCGGCGCCGCCGGTGCTGTGGCGGGGCGTCTTCGACGAGCGCACGCTGCGGGCTCTGCGGCTGGACACGGAGCGGCAGGAAGGGTACGTCGTCCGGACCGTCGAGGGGTTCGGACGGGAGGAGTTCGCCGGGCGGGTGGCCAAGTGGGTGCGGCGGGAGCACGTACGCACCGGCACCCACTGGATGCACGCCACCGTGGTGCCGAACACCCTGGGCCCGGCCGCGGCGCTGTGGTCGGTGCGGTCGGGGGCGGACGCCGACGTGGCCGCCCTGCTGGACGCGGTGGGCATCGCCGTCAAGGACCCCGCCGGAGCCGAGGCGGCCGTGGCCGAGGCGGCGGGCAGGCTCGACGTGATCGGGCGGCACGGTGACGCCCGGCTGGAGGGTGTGCTGGCCGCCGCCCTGCACGAGCTGCCGCGGGCCTGGTTGGCAGCCCGGCTGGCGAGGCCGCTGGGCATGCGGCCGGCCCGCCGCGTCGCGGATCTGGTCGGGCTGCACACGGGCCTGCACCGGCCCTTTCCCGACGAGGAACGGCGGGCCGGGCTGGCCCGCATGGCGCTCGCCGCCGATCTGGGGGTGCTGCACGCGGTCGCGGCGGCCGTGCCCGCCGCTCACGCCGACGACCAGGCCCGCGAGCAGGTCGAATGGTCGGCGCTGCACGCCGAGGACGCCGGGCTGCTCGGGCCGGATCCGCTGGAGCCCCTGCGGTCCGGGCTGCGCGAGGCACTCGCCGGACTCGACCCGCAGGCGGCCGACCGGTGCTGGGCCGAGGCGCGGGAGGCGTACGCCAGGGGCCGGATCGCCACGGTCGAGGAGGCCGTGGCGGCGACCTGGCGGTGGCGGCCGGGGAGGTTCCCCAGGCTGGTGCACCTGGTGGGGCCGGCGGGCAGCGGGAAGAGCACGTTCGCGGCGGGACTGCCCGGGATCGACGTGCGCCTGTCACTGGACGACCTGCGCGAGGCCCGGGGGTCGCGGGCCGACCAGCGGGCCAACCGGGAGGTGCTCGGCGAGGGCCTCGCCCGGCTCGACGCCGCGCTGGCCGGCGGCGGCATCGTGGTGTGGGACGCGACCTCGCTCAACCAGCACCAGCGCTCCCTGGTGCACGCCGTGGCACGCCGCCGCGACGCGCTCACGACGCACGCCGTCATGCTGGTGGACGAGGACGAGCTGCACCGGCGCAACGACCGGCGCGCCCACCCGGTGCCGCCGCACGTGCTCGCCGCGCAGGCGCGCCGGTTCGTCCCGCCCTATCCCGGGCAGGCCCATCGCACCTGGTACGTCGGCGCCTCCGGCACGGTCGAGGACGCGGACGGCGCCCTGGTCGGGGAGGAGGCGTGATGCGTACCAGTGAGGAGGTCTACCACCGGGTCCGCTGGGACCCGCGGTTCGATCCGTCGCGTTTCGTCCTGGGCGTCGGCCAGCGGGGCGCCGCGCCCAAGCGCATCCCGCTGCCCGCCTTCGCCCCGGGCGGGGACATCCCCTGGCACCGGGTGCTGTTCGTGGAGGCGGACGGGGAGCTGGTGTGGGACCGCGCGACCGGGCTGGACCGGGTGGACACCTGCGAGGCCGGCCGGGCGCGGGTCCCGCGCCGCCTCCGGGCGCCGTTCTTCACGGCCAGGACCCCGCATACGTGGGATGCGGACGGCGGCTGGCGGCCCGGCTCCGGACATGCGGCGCCGGCGACGGCGGCCCTGCGCGTCCTGACGTGGAACACGCTGTGGGACCGCTACGACGGCGAGCGCATCGACACCGCCCGCCGCCGGCCCCTGCTGCTGGCGGCCCTGGAGGAGGCCGACGCCGACGTCATCGCGCTGCAGGAGGTCGAGTCCGAGCTGCTGTCCATGCTGCTGGCGGCGCCGTGGGTACGCGCCCGCTACACTGTCGGCACCGGCCCGGACGGCGCGGACGTGGACGACTGCGGGCTGCTCCTGCTCAGCCGGCTGCCCGTGCGGGAGGCCGCCTGGCACGAGCTCGGCCCCCACAAGGCGGTGTCCGCCGTCGTCGTGGACACTGAGGGCGGTCCCCTCGTGGTCGCCGTCACCCACCTGACCAGCGACCACACCGCCGACGGCGCCGCCAGGCGGCGAGCCGAGCTGGACCGGATCGCCGAAGGGCTGGCCGGAATCGACGGCGACCTGGTGCTGCTGGGCGACTTCAACGACGGCACCGACGCCCCCGCGGTCGCGCTCGGGCTCCGTGACGCCTGGACGGAGGCGTACGGGGCCGACGACCAGACCCCCACCTTCGACCCGCCGGCCAACCCGCTGGCGGCGATCTCCTCCCGGTCCGGGAGGGCCGCGCGGCTGGACCGCGTCCTGCTACGGGGCCGGCCTCGGGTGGTCTCGGCGGCCCTGCGCGGTGACACGCCGACGCCCGAGGGGTTGTACATCTCCGATCACTACGGCGTGGAAGCGGTCCTCGACGTCGCGGCGGACGTGCGTGACGAGGCCGCCGGGGTGCTCGACGTGGCCCCGACCGCCCGTACGGCGGTGGCGTGGGTGCCGCCGCCGGAATTGTGGCCGCCGATCCAGGACGTCCGCCGGGCGCACGATCCGCGGATCGACCGCTGGCCGCCGCACGTCAACCTGCTCTTCGGTTTCGTACCGGAGTCCGAGTTCGAGCCGGCGGCGCCGTTGCTGGCCGAGGCGGCCGCCGAGGTCGAGCCCTTCCCCGTACGCCTGCGGGGTGTGCGGGCCTTCCGGCACCGGGACGACGCGACAGTCTGGCTCGACCCCGCCGCCGACGGACCGGCGCCGTGGGCCGGCCTGCGCCGGGCGCTGGGACAGCGCTTCCCCCGCTGCAAGGGGCGGGCGGAAGGGTTCACGCCGCACCTGACGCTGGGGCGCGTCGATGATCCGCGACGTCTCGACGTCCGGATCGACGCCATGACGGCGCAGGTCGGGGACGTGATGCTGCTGTCGCGCCGGGCGGACGAGCCCATGCGCCCGCGAGCTGTGATCACCCTGGGGACGGGCGAGGTCCGGTGGCTGCCCGAGACCCAGGTGCCGGCCGCCGAAGGCCCGGATCTTAAGGCGTCGGCAGACCTGGTCGTACGGTGTCTGACGGAAGCGCTGCGGCCGGGGGTCGTGCACGTCGCGGGATCCCGGCGCATGGGATGCGAGCTGCCGGCGGCGGACCTGGACCTGGTGGCGGCACTGCCGGGAGAGACGGACCCGGTTGAGGTGGAGGCACGGGTGCGGCAGGCGCTGCCCGACGCCGGCCGAGTGCGGCAGGTGATCGGCGCCAGGGTGCCGGGCCTGCGATTCCACGTGGCCGGCCTGGACGTCGACCTCACCGTGGTGGCCTCCGGGCCGCTCTCCCCCGCGCACGCGCTGACCCGCCGCGCCGAGCTGGGCCAGGCGGCCGCGATCGCCATGAGCGCGGTCAGTGACGCTGACGCGATACGTGCCGCCGTCGGCGCCGATCACGCCCGCTTCGCCCGTCTCGCCAGGCAGGTGAAGGCGTGGGCGAGGGCCCGCGGTCTGGACTCGGCGCCGTTCGGCGGGCCTCCGGGGCTGGCCTGGACGGTGCTGGCGGCGCGGACCGTGCGGGAGGGCGGCGACCTGCTGGAGGACTTCTTCAGTACGTGGGCCGCCTGGAACTGGCGAGACCCCGTCGCTTTGACGCCCGCCGCCACTCCGGCCGAGCCGGCCCCGATGACGGTGATGACGCCGAGCGACCCGATGCGCAACTGCGCGCGCCAGATCTCCGCCGGCGGCAGGGACCTGCTCACGCAGGAGCTCTACCAGGCCTGGGAGCTCATCGGGAGCGGCCGCTCCGCCGAACTGTCCGCACCCCCGCCCCTCCACCGGCGTCACGCGGCGTGGGCCGTGGTGACCCTGCGGGCGGACCGGGCCGAGGAGTTCGACGCGACGCTCGGCCGGGCCCGGGGCCGCATGCTGGAGCTCCTCACCGCGCTGGAGGAGGCCGGGGTGCCGGACGCGCACGCCTGGCCCCGGCCGTTCGAGTCGGGCCCGCGCTCGGCGCGCTACGCCATCGGACTGGGCCGCACACCGCCGGCCGCCGCCCAGCTGGCCGAGCTCGCCGCCGGCTGGGTCAGAGGCCTGGCCGGGGTCACGGTCGAGCGGGTCGAAGGCGGCGCCGTACCCACTCTGACCTAGCGTTCGCGCTCATCGGCTGCCCAACAGGGTGGCCTGCAGCGGTAGCACGGCGTGCACGCGGTACCCGCCGCCCTCGCGCGGCCCGGCGTCGAGCACGCCGTGGAACAGCGCCACCCGCTCCCTGATCCCGGTCAGACCGTTCCCTTCCGAGGGCGCCGCGGGGCCGGCGCGACCGTCGCGGGGCCCCTCGTCCACGATCTCCAGGCGCAGCGCGGCGTCGCCATGGGTGATCTTCACCAGGGCCTCGGTGGGGCCGGCGTGCTTGAGGACGTTCGTGAGCGCCTCCTGGGCGATGCGGTAGGCGGACAGGTCCAGGCCGGCGGGCAGCGGCCGCGGCGTGCCCTCGACCTGGAGCGCGATGTCCAGCCCGGCCGAGCGCAGTTGGGTGATCAGCTCGGCCAGCCGGTCGAGGGTCGGCTGCGGGGCGGTCTCGTCGCCCGCGGGCGCCGCCCGGAGCAGGCCGAGCATGCGGTGCAGCTCCTCCACGGCGCCGCGCCCGGTCTCCTCGATCACGGCCAGCGCCTCGCGCTCGCGCCGGCGCTCCTCGGGCAGCGTCAGCCGTACGCCGCCGGCCTGCATCACCATGACGCTGACGCTGTGCGTGACGATGTCGTGCAGCTCCCGGGCGATGCGGGCGCGCTCGCGGGCCACCGCCTCGCGGGCGAGCAGCTCGGCGCGGGCGGCCAGCAGCCGGCTGTGCGCGTCGGCCTCGTCGGCCTTGTCGGCCCGCAGCCCGTGCCGCCGCACGGCCACCCCCGTGCCGCCGGCGATCATCACCATCACGACGGCGACCGCGTACTCCTCCACCCCGGTGTGCCCGGCGAGGAACATGCCCGACAGGAAGACCCCGGTCATCGCCAGCCCGGCCACCCCTTGCGGACTGCCCGGCGCGACCACGGTCAGCAGCGTGAACAGCAGCAGCAACTGGGTGTACCACTGCCAGGCCCCCGGCGGCTGCTGGGCCAGCAGGAACACCGCCAGGCTGGCCCCGGTGAACACGCACACCACCGGGAACGGGAAACGCCGCCGCACCAGCACCAGGAACGCGGTCAGCAGCGCCCCGCCCAGCCACAGCGCCAGGACCGGCCGGTCAGGCAGGTCCGCGGGGTTCCTCAGCTCTTCGACCAACGCGAACAGGCCGATCACGGCGGCGAGGAGCCAGTCGATCGTCCTCAGCCGCGTCGTACGTCGCCCGGCGCCGCTGTCGGACACGGCAGGGGAAGGGGGAGAGTCGGCCATGAGCGGAGCCTAGATCACCACATGAGGGTGGTCATCAGCCCAGCGCCGCACCCCGTGTCCCCCTCTGGGCGGATTCGCGCGGATCACGACATCCCTCGCCAACCATCCCCACCCACGGCGTATGCGGGTGTTCACTCCGGCTTCGGCGATCGGACATCGAACCTCGGTACTTTGCACCCCTATCTCCAAACTTGCCCCAAGGGAAGCGTCATGTCTCGTCACCTCATCGCCGCGCTCGCCGTCGGCACGGCACTGGCCACCACGATGGCCGGACCGGCGGCCGCCTCACCAGGAGGGCCGGCGCGGGTCCTGTCCGACGTGACGCTGCCCGCGCGGACCTGGCCACGTTCGAGGCGGGCATCGTACGGGACTCCAGAGGGGTCAAGCTGGGCGGCGTCGGCAGCGGCCTGTTCCCTGCCGGACGCCCGGGCGTGTACTGGATGGTTACCGATCGCGGCCCGAACGGCGAGCCCAAGGTCAACGGCGAGAAGCGGCGGACGTTCCCGGTGCCGGAGTTCGCGCCCGCGATCGTCCGCGTGGCCGTGCGGGACGGCAAGGCGCGCATCGTACGGAGCATCCCGCTGAAGAAGTCCGACGGCACGCCGATCACCGGCCTGTCCAACCAGGCCGGTCACGACGAGACGCCCTACACCTGGGACGGCCTGACCCGGCTCTCCTACGACCCGAACGGGCTCGACACCGAGGACGTCGTCACGGACGGGCACGACGGCTTCTGGCTGGTGGACGAGTACTCTCCCTCGCTCGTGCACGTGGCCGGCGACGGCCGCGTCAAGGCCAGGTACGTCCCCAAGGGACTCGGCCTCACCGGAGCCGGTTACCCCGTGCACGAGACGCTGCCCGCGGTCTTCGCCACCCGCCAGCAGAACCGCGGCATCGAGGCGCTCGGCATCTCGCCCGCCGAACGCGCCCTGTACCTGGCCGTACAGAGCCCGCTGGCCAACCCGGACAAGGCGACCGGCAAGGCCTCCAGCGTCGCCCGCATCCTCCGCGTGGACCTCCGGACCGGGCGGCCCACCGGCGAATGGGCGTACAAGATGGAGGACGTCGCCACCTTCGACCCGGCCGCGGAGCAGGGCGACATGAAGATCTCCGCCCTCACCGTGCTGCGGCCCGGCCGCCTGCTGCTGCAGGAACGCACCGACGCCGTCTCCCGCCTCTACACCGTCGATCTCCGCAAGGCGACCGACCTCCTCGGCGGCGTCCACGACGATCCGGCCACCACGCCGTCGCTGGAGGCGGCCCTTCCCGCGGACGTCACCGTGGCGGCCAAGTCACTGGCCGTGGACCTGGCGGCGATCGACGGCCTGCCCGGCAAGATCGAGGGCGTCGCGGTGCTCGACCCCAAGACGATCGCCGTCGCCAACGACAACGACTTCGGCCTCGGTACCTTCGGCCCCGACGGCCGCCTGGTGGATTCCGGGGTCACCAGCCGCATCCTGACGATCCGGCTCCCCCGGCCGCTTCGCTAGCTCACGCGCCGTGCGGGCCCGTGCCCCCACGGCGCGTGCTCGGGCCTCCTGTCACCAGTCGCCGTCTTCGTAGTCGTTGCCCTTGTAGAGCTGGCCGCGTACCGCGCCGCCGGGGAAGACGGCGTTGTGCAGGTTCGTGTACCAGTTGCTCGGGTTGTTCCAGATGCGCTTCGACACGGCGGGGGAGGTCGTCGCGCTGCCCGCGAGCCCGTTGACGCTGGGCGGCAGGCCCTTCTCTGCCTCGAAGAAGGGCACCACGACGGGCCCGTTCTTGCCCTTCGGGGCACGGTGGATGTGTGCCATGGTCGGTGCGGCGATCTTCTTCCAGGCGGCGGCGAACCACACGCGGTTGCCCGCCGGTTGCACCAGCCAAGCGGCCCGGCCGTTGCTGTCGCCGACCTTCGTCTTGGGCGCCGGCACCTCCTGCCGTCCGTTGGCCTGCGTGGTGAGCGTTTCGGTGAACCCGTGCGTCAGCACGGACTCCAGCTCGACGGGGCGGACGCGGTGCAGCTGGGCGCGTACGGCCCCGCCGCCGAACTCGGCGTTGTGCAGGTTGGCGTACCACCCCATGGGGTTGTTGACTATGCGACCGAGCAGGTTGAGGTCCTTGACGAAGACCGTTCCCTTGATCGCGTGGAGTTGAGGGGGCAGCGCCGTGCCGATGAAGGGGATCCTGACTTCCCCGTTCTCGCCCTCATCGCCTACATGGATGTGGAACCCGCTGGGCGCGGAGATCTTGTGCCACCGGATGGCGTAGTCGACCCGGCTACCGTGGATCCGGAACACGGCGAGCGCGCTGCCGTCCGGGTCACCCACCTTCATGCCCTCGACGGGCACTTCGTTCTCGCCCAGGAGCGAGGCGGCCAGATACACGGGAGTGCTCGCCTGCGCTGTGGCCGGATTGACGGCGGTGGCGACCAGCGCCGTGGCGATGGCCAGGCCAGGGACGGCGAGGGTGCGCATGTTCATGACTGAACCTTTCAGCTGCCTCGACTGTGAGGCCTAATTGGGTGCTCCCTCGGGGGTACGGGCAGCTGCCGGAGCGGGGTTCAACCATGGCGTGTGGATAAATGATCGCAAGCAGGGCCGTGCCCACCCTGGCCGCCAAGCCGATCATCGACCTGAGCCACCACCCGCACGTCGTCACGGCCGACATCTGGGACACCGAGCGGCTGCTCCGCGACCACCTGCGGGCGAACCCGCAGGCGGCCGCCGAGTACGCCGGGCTGAAGCGGCGCCTCGCCGCCGCCGGTCACGCGGCCTGCCGCTGGTCTCCGTATGGGAGGAGGGAGCGCCCTACCACCCCGCCCCGACGGTTCACAAGTGATCTCCAAGTGGCCGCCGCCATAGTACGGGGCATGAAGACGAAGACGATCACCCTGACGGCGGCTCTGCTCGCCGCCGTCGGCCTCGCCCCGGCCGCGGTGGCCGCATCACAGGACGGCGGCGCCCACGTGCTCGCCGCCGACGGCGAGGGCGAGTACGACATCAAGGACGTGCCGCACGCGCTGCTCAAGCGGTGACCCCGATGGCGGGCGGCGACCACCGGGTCCATCGTGCCGGCTCCTCGGTGCAAAGCCGTGCGCCAGGTCCTCGTCGTCGACCTCGGTACGCCAGGCCATGCAGTGGAGGAACTGGCGGGCGACCACGGCCGCCTGGAACGGCGTCACGGCCAGCGCCGTCACGAACCCCGCCAGCCCCCATCCCAGGGTCGTGAGCGGCTCGGGGAGCAGGCTGAGCCCTCGCTGAAGCCCCCACACCGCCGCGGCGGGCAGGATGACGACGCCGAAGGCCAGCGTGAACGGGGTCGGCAACTCGCGATACTGGATCAGGTGATAGGCGCGGCCGATCGCCCCCAGCGCCGTGCAGCCGTGCAACACGACGCTCGGCACGGCCAGCAGCCCGGGCATGGCCACGAGCGCCAGCACCGCCGACGCCATGGAGGCCGCCCACTCCGCCTCGGTCGCCAGCAGCACGCCCGCCCCCGCGGCCACCGTCAGCACACCCGTCCAGATCAGCAGCGGGCCATCGGAGATTCCGATCAGCTGGAACCGCCCGTTGACCACCGCCGCCGAGCCGCTCGACGCCACCGCCAGCACCAGCAGGGAGAGCGTGGCGAGCGGCACGTGCACCATCACACCTGGAAGGGCCAGCCCGGCCAGGTGTCGTCCGGCGCTCAGATAGCTCTGCAGCAGCACGCCGGGCCAGCGCAGCCGCTCGACGTGGTCCAACGAGGTCATGGGCCAAACGCTGACAGGACGTTCGTCCCGTTCGCTGCCTACTCATCGCAAATGGTCTCGGCATCGTCCGAGAGCCCGCCGTGGATGTGTGGGACTGATCACCTCCGATGTGTGGACTCCTGCACAGAGCGTCGCTTGGAACCTCCGTAATGTCCCTGCTGCCGGAACGACCGGCAGACGAAAACGGGAGGAAATCCAATGCGTAAGACCCTTGCGATCGCGGCTCTCGCCGGCTCGATGGCCGTCACCGGCCTCGCCGTCGCCCCGGCCGCTCAGGCCGCCACCCACTCCACGACCGGCACCAGCTGGGGCAAGCTCTTCTCCAGCGACCACAAGGCCTACACCTTCGGCAAGACGTGGAAGAAGGGCGGCAAGGTCTTCACGAAGTGGTACGGGGTCGACAACAAGGGCGGCAAGAAGGGCTGGGTCTGGTTCGAGTACTACCAGAACGGCGGCTGGCACAAGTTCAACCGCTCGTGGGACGGCAAGGTCGTCGGCGCCTGGAGCGGCCACGGGATCAAGAAGGTCTACACCTTCACCTGCTGGGCCGGCAAGTTCGACAACTGCGGCAAGAAGTACCGCATCTACTAGGATCCGGCAGGCTTGGACTTTTCATCCAAGCGCTATACATTGTGTCCAGACAGTCTTGTCTGGAGGACCGATGAGTGCCGAGCAGGATGCGATCATCGCCGCGCTGGCCCCGGTGGCCGACGGGATCGCGGCCACTCTCGGGTCGTTCTGCGAGGTCGTGGTGCACGACTTCCGCCGCCCCGAGCGTTCCGTGGTCGCCATCGCCGGCTCCGTCACCGGGCGCGGCGTCGGCGGGTCGATGAGCGAGATCGGCATGGGCATCCTGGCCCGCGGCGACGAGGCGGAGGACGAGCTCAACTACGTCACCCGCACCCGGGACGGCAAGCTCGTCAAGTCCTCCACCATGGTCCTGCGCGACAGTGAGGGCGCCGTGTTCGGCGCCCTGTGCCTCAACCTGGACATCAGCGCGATCTCTCAGGCCCACGCGCTGATCGGGCAGCTGGCCGGGGTGTCCGCCCCGGCCGCCGTGCCGACCACGACCTTCGGCGACGACATCGACTCCGTCGTGAACGCGGTCGTGGACGCCCACCAGCTCGACCGGCACAAACCCTGGGCCGAGCTCACCCGCGAGGAGCGGGTGGAGCTGTTCAGGAGCCTGGACGAGAGCGGCGTGTTCGCCGTGCGCCGCGCGGTCCCCCAGGTGGCGGCCCGGCTCGGCATCTCGCGTGCCTCCGCCTACGCCTATCTGTCGCAGGCCCGCACCGGATCCGACACCCCGCAGGAGCAGCACACATGACGAACTCTCTCCCGGTCACCCTGGACGACGTCCACGACGCCGCGGCCCGGCTCAAGGGCGTCGCGCACCGCACGCCCGTCCTGCGCTCGCGGACGCTGGACGCCCTGGTGAGGGCGGAGGTCTTCGTCAAGTGCGAGAACTTCCAGCGCATCGGCGCGTTCAAGTTCCGCGGCGCCTACAACGCCGTCTCCCGGCTCACGCCCGAGCAGCTGGCCCGGGGCGTGGCCGCGTACTCGTCCGGCAACCACGCCCAGGCCGTCGCCCTGGCCGCCCGCGAGCTGGGCAGCACCGCGGTGATCGTCATGCCGGAGGACACGCCCCGCTCCAAGCTCGAGGCCACGGCCGGATACGGCGCCGAGGTCGTCACCTACGACCGCTACACCGGCGACCGGGTGGCCATCGGCGAGGCGCTGGCCACCGAGCGCGGGCTGACGCTCATCCCGCCGTACGAGCACCCGCACGTCATCGCCGGCCAGGGCACCGCGACGCTGGAGCTGATCGAGGAGGTCGGCGAGCTGGACGCGCTGCTGGTGCCCATCGGCGGCGGCGGCCTGATCGCGGGCAGCGCCACGGCGGCCAAGGGCCTGCTGCCCGGTGTCCGGGTGATCGGCGTGGAGCCCGAGGCGGGCGACGACACCAAGCGCTCACTGAGCGCGGGCAGGCGGGTGTCCATCCCGGTCCCGCGGACGATCGCGGATGGTCAGGCCGCGGACATCCCGGGCGAGCTCACGTTCTCCATCAACAAGCACCTGGTGGACGACGTCGTCCTGGTCTCCGACGACGAGATCAGAAGGGCGATGCGGCTGGCGTTCGAGCGCATGAAGATCGTCATCGAGCCCAGCGGCGCGACCCCGCTGGCCGCGCTGCTGGCCGGGCGGCTCGAACCCGTGCCGCGCCGGATCGGCCTGATCGTCTCCGGTGGCAACATCGACGTGCGCCGCTTCGCCGAGATCATGACAGCTTGACCAGGGCGGTGCCCCGGTAGGCGCCGCGCAGCTGCGCGACGAGGGCCCGGGGCACCTCGGCGATCCCTCCCTCGACCACCGTGTGCGGGAACACGAAGCGGCCCTCGCGCAGCCACCGGCTGTAGTGCTCGGTCCACGCCGCGTACGACTCCGGCTCGTACGACGTGGTGAACCCGCGGAACGTGACGTCCCTGAGCACGGCCGGCTCCAGGTCGAGGGTCGGGTTCCGGCCGGACAGGCCGCCGCAGAGGACGAAGCGGGCGTTCGGCGCCGCCAGCCGCAGGGCGGCCTCGAACTGCTCGCCCGCGACGTTGTCGAAGAAGACGTCGATGCCGTCCGGCGCGAGCTCGGCCAGCCGCTCGGCCACCGGCCCGTCGTGGTAGTCGAAGGCGGCGTCGAAGCCCAGCTCGTCCACCAGATAGCCGATCTTGTCCTTGCTGCCCGTGCTGCCGATCACCCGCGCGGCGCCCCGGCAGCGGGCGATCTGGCCGGCCACCGAGCCGACGCCCGAGGTCGCGGCCGACACGAACACGGTGTCGCCCTCGCCGGCTCCCGCGAGCTCCACCATGCCCCGCCACGCGGTGGGGCCCTGGTTCAGGTGGTAGTGCGGGCCTGGCAGCAGATCGGGATCCAGCTTGGTGAACGCCCAGTCGCCGGCGTCGCCGACGACGTGCTCGCGGAATCCGTACGTGTGCCGCACCAGGTCGCCGACGGCGTACTCGGGGCTGTTGGAGCGGACGACGGTGCCGACGGTGGGCGCCCACGGCGGCTCGCCCACCTGGTAACCGGACATCGGCAACTCCGGGTGGGGCTCGGCCTCCATCAGGTCGCGCATGACCACGGACAGCAGCATCCAGTCGTTGCGCACGAGGAACTCGCCCTCGCCCGGCTCTCCCACCTCGGCGTCGACGAGCTCGAAATGCTCCTCGGTCAGCTCGCCGACCGGACGCGACGCCAGCCGTGCTTCCATGACTCAGCCCTCCTTCTGGGTTCGGAAGGGCCACGGTAGGAAGGATCGAGGTCAGCTTCGTGCCGCGATGGGACCACAGTGACCGGATCGCGGTGGGGCCGTCAGGGTTTGCGGGCCAGACCGGCCACGACGTTGTAGCGGGTCAGGTCCTGGCGGATGAGGTCGTCAGGCTCGGAGCGCCAGTCGGCCAGCGGCACCAGGCCCGGCTCGACGAGCTCCCAGTCGCCGAAGTACGACAGGATCTCGGCGCGGGTGCGCCAGCGCCCGGTGCCCAGGTTCTGGTTGAAGTTCCGCTCCGCCTCCACGGCGATCCTGGCGGCTTCGGGGTGCTCCTCGCCGGGGTTGTGGAAGTGCACGATGGCCAGGTGACTCCCGGGGGCGAGCCGCTCGCGGAGACGGGCCGTCACGCCGCCGGGGTCCTCGTCGTCGTTGATGTGGTGCAGGACCGACACGAGCAGCAGCCCGACCGGCCGGCTGAAGTCCAGGAAGCCCGTGACCTCCGGGTTCTCCAGGATCTCCCCCGGGCGGCGCAGGTCGCCGTCCACCACCGTGGTGACGTCATCGGTGGCCAGCAGCGCCCTGGCGTGCGCCAGCACGACCGGGTCGTTGTCGACGTAGACCACGCGGGCCTCGGGCGCCGCCGCCTGGGCGATCTCGTGCACGTTGCCCTGGGTGGGCAGCCCGGAGCCGATGTCCAGCAACTGGCGGAGGCCGGCCTCGGCCACCATGTACCGCACCGCCCGGCGCAGGAACGTCCGGTTCGCCCGGCCCGCCTCGCGGGCGTCGGGGGCGATCTTCAGTGCCTCCTCGGCGACCTGGCGGTCAATCGCGAAGTTGTCCTTGCCGCCCAGGAAGTAGTCGTACACGCGGGCGATGCTGGGCACGGTGGGATCCACGCCCGGGGGCACCCGGCCCTGTCGCGACTCGCCCGGTACCGTGCTGTCGCCCATGATCCACCTCGCACCCTCGCCCGGCCCGGTGATCGATAGGAATCGTAGCGCCGCCCGCCCGGAATGTCCCCCGCCGATGATCCGCACGCCGGACGGCCCGGCCCCGTTCCCGCATTCTCCGCCCGCAGCAGAGGCGATCACGCGATATATGGGCTGAGCCGCGATGGCCGGTAGCATCGGCGGCATGATGCGCGGGTTGGGCGAACTCGAGTCCACGGTCATGGATCGCATGTGGGCCCGGCGCCGTCCCGCCTCCGTGCGGGACGTGCTGGAAGAGCTGCGGCAGGAGCGCCACATCGCCTACACCACCGTGATGACCGTGATGGACAAGCTGCACACCAAGGGCCTGCTCAAGCGCCGGCCCGTCGGCCGCGCCTACGTCTACGAGCCGGTCGCCTCGAAGGAGTCCTACACCGCCGACCTGATGCGCAGCGCGCTGGCGGGCAGCGGCAACCAGGCGGCCACGCTCGTGCACTTCCTCGAACGGCTCACCCCCGAGGAGACGACCGCGCTGGAAGCTGCCCTGCAGGTGTTCCCGCCCAAGGGCAAGCAGTCGTGATCGCCGCCGCCGTTCTCTCCGTCTACGCGATCGGCGCCGCGTTCGGGCTGCCGGCGCTCGGGCGGCGGGCCGCGAGCCGGGCCGACCGGGCGCCGCGCCTGGCGATCGCGGCGTGGCTGGCGGCCGCCGTCTCGGTGGTGGCCTCGGCCGTGCTGTCCGCGCTGGCCTTCGCCGTCCCCGCCGACGTCGTGGGGCACGGTCTGGCAGGGCTGTTCGAGGCGTGTGCGGCCATGCTGACCGACCACTCCAGCCTGACCAGGGCAGGCGTCGCGGCGCTGCTCGCCGCCGCCGTGGTGGTGGCCCGCCTGCTGTGGTGCGGCGCGGCCGTGCTGGCCCGTACGGGGCTGGAGCGGCGCGAGCACGCGGCGCTGCTCGGGCTGCTCGGCCGGCGCGACCGCGAGCTCGGCGCGATCGTGCTGGAGCACGACGAGCGGCTCGCCTACTGCGTGCCCGGCCGGCACGCGGAGACCGTGATCACCACGGGCGCGCTGCGCAGCCTGTCGCCCGAGCAGGTCGCCGCCGTGCTGGCGCACGAGCAGGCTCACCTGCGCGGCCGTCACCACCTCGTGCTGGCCGCGGCACAGGCCCTGGCCAGGGCGTTCCCGAAGGTGCCGGTGTTCGGGGCGGCCCGGGTGGAGATCGCGCGGCTGATCGAGCTGCTGGCCGACGACATGGCGGCCCGCCGCCACCCGCGCGTGCAGATCGCCGCCGCGCTGGTCGGCCTGGCCACCGGCCGGGCGCCGGCGTTCGCGCTGGGCGCCGGCGGCGAGACCGCCCTGGCCCGCGTGCGCCGCATGCTCAACCCCGAACGCCCGCTGCGGCGGGCCGAGCGCCTGGTCGGCCTGCTGGCCGTGGGCGCGTTGCTGGGCGGTCCCGCGATGGTGGCGCTGGTGCCCGGCATCGCGTCGTTCATCGCGCACCACTGCCATTCGCTGCTCACGTTCTGACCCGGGGTCGGTGACGGGCAGGCTGCAGACGCGCTTGCCGGTGCCGGGGTTCAGATCTTGGCGAGGTCGATGACCACGTATTTGCCTTTGAGCTCGTAGGACAGCAGGCGGTCGGTGACATCCGGCTGGATGCTGATCATGCGGCCCTTGGCGTCAGGACGCAGGCCGAAGTCTCCGGACTCCCCGGTGACCAGGTCGAGCAGCGCCTCACCATTCCTGTTCGGAAGGCGGACCGTCGTGAACCGGTCGTAGGCCGCCCCGAACAGCGGCCTCTGGGACAGAGCCCGTTCCAGAGAGCCGTCGCGCAGCCGGAAGAAGTAGCGTTCGTCGCCGCTCGTGCCGGTGCACGTCGTCACACCGCAGCGTACGTACCGGTCACCGGGCCGGACCAGCGCCTTGCTCGTCTCCCCCGTCTCGACGTTGAGGATCTCCTCGAAGCTGGGCTCGTTGTCGGGCGTGTAGCTGCCGGGGGTCCCCACCCAGGGCCAACGCAGGATGTGGTGGCGCTCCGCACCCTCGACCGGGGTGACCGTCCCGCCCTCCAGCGGGAGCGTGAAGACGCCGCCTTCGCTGAGCGAAAAGGCGATCTTGCCCCCGATCACGACCAGCCCGTCGCCGCCGCCCTTGACCGGGGCGTCGGTCGGTATGGCGGCGGGCGTCCCGCCGCGGAGCGGCACCGACCAGAATTGCGTGCGCCTGTCGTCGATCGTCTGCCAGACGATCCGTCCTTCGCCCGCCGCGTACCCGGAGGCGAAGACGCCCTTCGGTGTGCGAATGTCGGCGATCTTGCGGCTCTGGCCGGTGTCGAGATCGTAGGCGTAGATGGCGTCGGCCTTCTCGAAGCTCTCCCACGTCTCCAGGAGCAGCGTGCGTTCGTCGATGAAGATCTGCGGACGGGCTTTCTTACCCCCGGGGAGCTTCGCCGGGATCTTGTACACCGCGTCCGGCCACACCTTCTCGATGGGCTCAGGCGCCTGCCCCGTAGGGGACGACGTCGGCGTCGGGTCCACCGCCGTGACGGGGCCGCCGTCGGTCATGGCCCGTGTCCCCGCCCCGACCCCGCCCGCCACGATCGCCACGGCGACCGCGGCGATCAGGGACTGCGTCCGCGCCCTCCGGCGGCGGGAACGGCCCATGACCTGCGTGGGGAGATCCTGTGGAGCCTGCGGCGCACGCCGGGAGGCGCGGCTGATGATGGTGGGCAGGTCGCGTTCCAAATCGTCGCTCACGGGGTCCTCCTCTTGGCGAGCATGCGGTGGGATATCGCGGAACGGAGTTTGCTCAGCCCGAGCGACGCGTGGCTGCGCACGGTCCCCTGGGAGATGCCGAGGAGACCGGCGATCTCCGCGTCGGAGAGCTGCTCGTAGAAGCGCAGGACGAGGACGGCGCGCTGCTTGCGTGGCAACCCTCCGAGCGCCTCCCAGATCTCCTGGTCGGCGTCGGAGGGCAGCACGTCCTCCAGCGGGGTCTCCGGCAGGGCCCAGGTCAGCTGCTCGCGACGCCGTCGCCGCCAGACGCTGATGTGCAGCCGAGCCATGATCATCTTGGTGTAGCCCTCCGGGTCCTCCTTACTGCGCACCCGCGCCCAGGCACCGTGCAGCCTGACCAGCGCCTCCTGGGTCAGGTCCGCCGCGTCATGCGGGTTGCCGCTCAGCGCATAGCCGTAACGCAGCAGCGCATTGGCGCGTTCAGCGACAAACTCCACGAATCTGGAGTCGTCTTCCACTTGGCCTCGCCCTTCCGTGGTCCGTCACCCCTCAGACGGGCTCGGCCCCCGATTTGTTGAACGGGCGCGGCACCCGGTCACCAGTTGCCGGTCTCCGGGCCCATCGCGCCGTACGTGATCGCTCCCGCCCGCTCGTACGTGCTGACCACGACCCCGGTGCTCGACGTCACGCTCCCCGCGAGCCTCAGCCCGGCCGGGACGGTGCCGTCCCCGAAGAGCCGCTTGCCCGAGCCCACGAGCACCGGGAAGACCAGCAGGCGGAACTCGTCGACGAGATCGTGCGCGAGCAGCGTCTGGACGAGCTACGACCTACGGGATGAGCGGCGATCGACACCTTCAGCGCACGAGTTCCGACAAGCGCGCGACGGCGGCCGTCTCCGCCGCGTGGATCGCGCCCAGCCGGGTGCCGAGGTCGGCGAAGAGCGCGGCCGTGTCGGTGGCGGCGAGGGACTCGTTCGCGGCGGCGCGGGCCTGCCACAGGAGCCGGCCGTTCTCGGCCGCCTCGTCAGCGCCCGCGCTGCCCTCCCCCATGACACTCTCCTTGATCGCCACGGTCAGCTCGCGCACCCGGGCGAACTCCGGCACCTCGGCCGGGAGCGCCGCCTCCGCCAGCCCGTGCCACAGAGCGTGAATCTCCCTGAACCGCTCGGCCAGCCCCGCCAGTTCCGGCTCTCCCAGCAGTGGGACGGCCTCGTCGAGCGCGTCGGCGAACAGCTCGCGCAGGTTCCCGCCGTCCATGCCGGCCGGCTCCGCGCCCTCCCACACCGAAAGGAGGGCGTCGGCCAGGCCGCGCCCGTCGGCGAACACCTTCGGCCACGCCTTCGCGTTGCGGGTGTCCGCCATCAGCCGCGACCACTTGCGCCAGGCGGGCAGGGAGAACGAGTCGGAGGTCGCCGACAGATGGGCCGCGCAGTCCCGCAGCCCCTCGCGGGCCGCGCCCGCCAGCGTGGCCTCGTCCAGCTTGGCCTCGCCGAGCACGTGCATGACGTTCTTGTACGACGGCACGCGGGCCCGCGCGGCGTCCAGCCGCTCCCTCGGGACGCGGATCGGGGCCTGGCCTCGGTCGTCGAGCCACACGCCGCCCTCGTCCCGCCGGTAGGCGACCACCGGGCCGCCGCCGTGGCCGTCGAACGCGGCGGGCAGCTGCCAGTAGCCGAGGTGATAGCGGTCGGGCAGGATCACGCAGGGCCGCCCGGCGTCCAGTTCGGCTGCCAGCCTCTCGCTCGCGCCGCGGGCGCCGGCCGTGCGGTGCTCCTCGTACGGCACCCCGAGCCGGGCGAGCGTCTTGGCCATCCACCGGTCGTGGTACTGCCACTGGTTGCGGAAGCCCAGCGTCACGTGGCGGGAGTCGTCGTGCTTGAACTCCCACAGGATGTAGCCCGCGCCGATGCCGCCCCCGGCCAGGAACACCAGCGGCTCCCGGACGTCGGCACCCTGGTTGACCAGGACGGCGGTGATCGCCGCGCTGGACGGGTGCCGTCCTCCGGCGAACCGCCACCCCGCGTCGGCGTGCGTCTCGCTCCGGCCGAGCACGTGGTTGCGGGCGGTGGTGTAGCTCTCGCCGGTCTTGGCCATCCGCGCGCGGATGCGGGCCTTGAGCTGCTTCTTGCTGGTCATGACGGCGCTCCCCGCGGCCATTGCCAGGGCCCGGCCCACGCCCGCGGCCCGTGGCGGCCGCGACGGTTCGTTCGCCGGCCGGTCAGACCACGACTCCCGAGGCTCCTTGCGTCCCCTTTGCCTCCGCGATCGGCGCGCCGCGTGGGGACGCGCTCAAGAGGTTGGGCGGGAGAGTACCGCCACGCACCGGATCGTAGGAATTTGGCGGGCATTTCGCAATAGGCCCGGGTAAGGTGCCGGCCCCGGCGATCGGGTGACCCGACGTGCCGGGGGTCGCCGAAGGCACTGCTCAGCGAGCGGGCTGTTGCCCGTCACCCAAGATCTCGTCGACCACCTCGCAGGGGTCGGTGACGGGCTCGATGTCGGCCACGCCGCACGCGACCCGCCGCACCATCCTCCTGAAGGTCTCCCGCTCGTCCGGCTCCAGCGCCTGAAGGACGCGGTCCTCGGCCTCGCGTACCCGCCGCTCCAGCGCCCGCAGCACGCCTGCGCCCTTCTCCGTGGCGACGATCTTGCGTTGCCGCCGGTCGGCCGGGTTGAGCCGGCGCTCCACGAGGCCCGCCTCGACGAGGTCGTCGATGAGGTAGGTCATCACGGTCCGGTCGATCCCCAGGTGCGCGGCCAGTGCGAGCTGGCTCGGCTGATCGCCGTGCACGACCGTGGACAGGGTCTGGTAGCCCCGGGGCCCGTGCGGGAGGTCGCCGAGCACCGTGACCATCGAGTCGTGGAAGGCGCGCAGCAGCACGCCGAGAGACCACCCGAAGTCACCCTCAGGCTGCCCGTTCTTCTCGTCGATGCTCATACCTTGAAATATACCGACAACCCGTGGTACGGCCGCCTATCTGTGCCTCATATCGTCTGCTACACAGAGGGGCTCGCGGGCGCCACCGAAGGACGCCACCTGGCCGCCGCCACCAACCCAACGCCGAGCCCCGCCCACAGGCTGAACAGCGATCCGGTGCCACCGGTCAGCCTCCAGCCGAACGTCATGTCGCCCAGCACCAGCAGGGCCGCCAACAGGAACAGCACCCCGACGGCGAGGATCAGCGACGGCCGGCCCAGCCGGGCGGCCACGCAAGCCACCAGCCCGAGCAGCACCGCGGCGACAGCACTCACGGCGGTCATCTCCACGAACCGCCAGTCCCCGCTCGCGAACACGAACACAGCGCTGACCACCGACCCGACACCGAGCGCGAGCGCGTACCTCGGCGGCTCCCATCCCCTCACCCCCAACCCGTCCGCGCCGTAGTAGCGCCCGGCCGCGGTCGCGAGGAGCACGCCGTGAACCATGAACATCAGGAGGTACGACCAGTGCCACTCGTTCGGCGTGTTCAGCACCGACAGCGTGATCGCCGCCGTCTGGCCGATCCCGATCAGCGCCCACGCCCTCGTCCACAGCCCGGCCAGCAGGAACGCGCCCAGCCCCGACTCCACCAGCAGCACCGCCCAGCCGAACAGCGCGAAGTTGGGCAACACCACGTGCTCGACCAGCCAGGCGTAAGGAGCGAGCACAGGGTGTTCGACGGCGTAAGAGGTCCACTGAAACAGCCCCTGCGGCCTCGGCGCGTTCTGACCGAAGCCGTCCGCGGGCGTCTTCCATCCCGCGTTCTGGATCCACAGCAGGGCGGTTGCGACGCGGACGGCCGCCAGCGTGGCGGGCGCCCCACGGGACAGGACGGCGACCTCGGACATCGGACGGCTCCTCGGAGTCGGATCGCCCTCAATCCCATACCGGAACGGCCTCACCGATCCTTACGGATCGAGAACGTCCCGCGGCCCCTCCATCAAGATCCATGACGTCAATGTGATGCCACCCTTGGGAACCTTCGCCGTCCTCAGCGGGGTGGCGCTCACCCGGCCCGCCGTCACCGGCGGGTCCCGCCCTCGCAGGCATCCGCCAAGTGCAGGGTCGGGCGGACGGTGGTGCCCGCCGGTGCCGGTCGTGAAGGCGGGAGTTTGCGATGACGCCAAAATGGCGCCATAGTGGCACCATGGATCTCAAGCCGTATGTCGACAGGCTCCGCCGAGACCTCGCGGTCGCCGCCGAGGCCGGAGGTGACGAGGCGCGTGCCCTTGCCGAGCGGCTCACCTCACCCCTCGAATCGTCCATCCGGCTGATCCTGCTGGAGGCCCTGTCGGCGGCGGCCGACGAGATCAGCCGTGATCTCGCACCGGGCTCGGTGGAGGTGCGCCTGCGCCGCGCCGACCCCGACTTCGTCGTCACCCCGTCACCGGCGGGCCATCCGTTCGGCCACGACACCCACGACGACGACGCCGGACCCGCCGAGCCTTCCGATGCCGACGCCCTGCCGGCCGGTGCGACGGCGGCCAAGGACGGCGGCACCGCGCGGATCAGCTTCCGCCTCCCCGAGCACCTCAAGGCACAGATCGAGGACGCCGCCCGCCAGGAGGGCCTGTCGGTCAACACCTGGCTCGTCCGCTCCGTCGCGGCCACCCTCGAATCCGGCGGTCGCCGCTCGGCCCGGCGCGTCCCGGCGGGCGGGCGCCGCTACACCGGCTGGGTCGGCTGAGGCCCGGACACCCACAACGAAGAGGAGGAGGGTCTCATGCCAACATTCGACACCCCCGAACCGATCTCGGTCCGGATCGACCTGCCGGGCGGCGAGGTGAGGATCATCGCCGGCGACCGCACCGACACGGTGGTGGAGGTGTGGTCCGGAGACGACGAGGAGCAGGTCCCGATCCAGGTCGGCTACGCGGGCGGCACCCTCGTCGTCAAGGCCGCGCGACCGGAGACCTCGACCCTGTCGAGTTTGTCCCGGCACGCGGGCGGCACCGGCGCGCTCGTCGCGGCGGCCTTGAGGCAGAGCTGGAGCTGGTCCGGACTGTCCGGCCTGTTCGGCGACTGGGATTCCACCCGTGTGACGATCGAGCTGCCGTCGGGCTCCCACGTGCAGGGCGAGGCGATGGCGGGCGAGTTCCACTGCGCGGGCCGTCTGGGAGACTGCCGGCTGAAAACCGACTACGGCGACATCCGGCTCGACAGCGCGGCCACGATCCGCCTGAGCAGCGACAGCGGCGAGATCACCGTGGAGCCCGCGACCGGCCGCGCCGAGATCACCGCCGGCAGCGGCGACATCCGGATCAACGAGCTCGACGGCACAGCTTTGATCAGGAACGACGACGGGGAGATCTACCTTGGGGAGGTCACCGGCGACCTCCGTCTGATCGGCGTCAACGGCGACATGCACGTCCATCGCACCCACGGCGACGTCGAGGCCAAAACGGTGCACGGCAGCGTACGGATCGGCGAGATCGCACGCGGCTCGGTCGTGCTGACGAGCACGACCGGCGACCTGGAGGTCGGCATCCGGCAGGGCACCGCCGCCTGGCTCGACGTGAGCACCGCCAACGGCAGCCTCGTCAATTCCCTCGCCCCGCACGACGGACCCGAGGCGTTCGACGAGAGCGTCGAGATACGCGCCCGCAGCCACGACGGCGACATCGTGATCCGCCGCGCCTGACGTCCCGACACCACAGTCCATAGCCGACGGTCGTCACCGTCACTTTTGGGTGGGGCGGTTGGGGCAGATGGTACGGGACTGCACCAGAATGGGGGGATGGCATATCCTCCCCAGCCTCAGGAGCCTCACCCGCAAGGACCGTGGGGCCCGCAGGCACAAGGAGCACCCCAGGGACCTGGCCGGCCCGGCTACGGCCCGCCGCCCGGCCAGACCGCCCCGCAGCCGGGCTACGGCCCGCCACCGGGGCAAACGCCGCACCAGCCCGGCTACGGTCAACCGCCGCAGGGGCAGGGGGCACCACAGCCTGGACCCGGCCACCAGGCCCCGCCCCCGGCCTACGGCCCTCCGCCCGGCCAGGGGAGCCAGCCCCCGCAGGGACAGGGAGCCCCGCACTCCGGCTACGCCCAGGCCCCGCAGGGACAGGGGCCGTCGCAACCCGGCTACGACCAGCCCTCGCGGGGACAGGGATCGCCACAACCCGGCTACGGCCAGCCGCCGCAGGGGCACGGGACCCCGCAGCCCGGGTACGGTCAGCCGCCCGGCGGGCAGGGCGGCGCACCGTACGGGCCGCAGAACCCCTATGGCCAGCCCAACCAGTACGGCCAGGGCAACCCCTATGGCCCGGACCAGCTGCCGCCGGTGCAGTACGGTCCACCGCCCAAGCGCAACAACGCCCTGATCATCGGTCTCTCCGTGGGGTTAGGCGTGCTCCTCCTGGGCGGCGGCACGATCGGCGCGGTCGCCCTCCTCAGCTCCCCTGCCCCTCGGCCGTCCCTCGCCCTGGAGAGCCACGTACCCACCGTCCCCGCGACACCGCCGACCGAGTCGGACCCTCCGTCCACCCCGTCGGACCCGCCCGCGTCCGACCAGGCCGACCCCGCCGACCCAGACCCCGCCGACCCGACCACGGCGCCCACCGACGATCCGCCCACCTCCAAGCGGGTCACGCCGAACTCGCCGATCACGCACAACGAGTTCGACGACTGGAACTTCGGCCTGGGCGGCGTCAAGTTCAAGGCCAACAAGGTCGGCGGCTGGACGTACAACAGCTGCGACCCGGTGGACGGCGAGGGCGTCCTGGCCAGGTACAACTGCCAGCGCGCCATCCAGGTCGCCTACTCGGCGTACGGCGGGCACCTCAAGGCCGTGCAGATCATGATGTCCTTCCCGAACGAGCGGGCGGCCAGGAACACCGCCACCCGGCTGGCCAACCTCACCTCGGACGCGGTGACGTGGCGCAAGGACAAGGCCCACACCACGTACGCGTACGGAAAGATCCGATCGGGTGCGTCGAAGAAGTATGTGATCGTCACGGTCGTCACCGCGGACAGGTCCGCCAAGGCGCAGGCCGAGAAGTTCCACGGCTACCTGCAGGCCGACCACGCGAGCTACTTCGAGCTGCGCGACTTGACCATCACCAGCTGACCCCGACCTCCGCCCCATCGTCTCTCTCACACCTCTCAACGTGGCGGACGTGGGGGCCAACGCGGGTGGCACGGGGCCGAACATGCGACGAAGAACGCCGATCATGGGACGAACCAGCCGGCCTTCCGGCGGAACTCGGCGGGCGGCAGCCCGGACGCGGCGCGGAACGACCTGTTGAACCGCGTCGCGCCGGGGAGCCCCAGCGTGCTCCCGTGGCGCGTACCGGCCGGTCCGCCGGCGCGTGGTCGAGCAGGTGGTGGCGGCAGCTCTCCAGCCTGCGCCGCCTGATCCAGTCCGCGACGCCGCAGCCCTCGGGCTCGAACAGCTTGTACAGGTAGCGGAATCCGCGTCCATTGCTGCGATTATCCGGCCGGCCGCCGGACACGTCTGTGCGCTTGTACACACTTGTCCGGGTAAACGCCGTGGCGGGCCGGCCCAGATGCCGGCCCGCCACGGCGTCGTCCCTGGTCAGCCGACGCTGAAGTGGCCCTTGAAGTCCGCGCTCTTCACCCCGCCGAACAGCGCCCCCGCCGTGCACTTCCCGCCGCCCATGAGCAGGTTCGTGTCGAACTCGCCGCGGAACGGCCGGCCCGCGAACGGGCCCTGAGTCACGACGCCGGACACCCTCGCCCTGTTGAGCACGGTCTCGTCGATCCTGATGTCGGCCTTGCTGGTCACCTTGGCGCCGTTCAGGTACCACTCGATGGTGGCGGTGCCGGTGCCGGTGCCGAAGTCGCTCGCCACGCAGCTCAGGTCCACGTCGTCGAAGGTCGCGCTGATGCGGGCCGAGGTGATGCCGAGGTTGCCGTGGTCGACGCAGGCGACCTTGGCGCCCCGGTACGTCACGGTCTCCGACTGCGGGAACATCTGCACGCCCGGCAGGAAGTGCGTCTGCCCGGAGGCGTTGCAGGAGACCTCGCCGGCGGCGTACGCGGCCTGCGGGGCCGCGAGGAACAGGGCGGAGACGCCGAGCGCGGCGAAGGCGGGCAGGGTCTTGGCCAGAGTGGACATGGAGCTGCTCCTTTCGAGGGCAGGACGAGATGGCGGCGGAGGGTGTACGAGGCCGCCGGCCCTCCGTTGAGAGGTTCTCGATCAGTGGACGCTATGAGCCGCAGGGCAAAGGCCGTGGAAAACCATGGCCTGTGGCGATCAAGAGATTTGCGGTCGATACCGTCGGTTCATGTCCGAGTTCCACCGAACCCATTCGGGGCCTCGATGATCGGCGCCATCGCGGACGACTTCACCGGGGCCACCGACGTCGCTGTCGCGCTGCGCCGGCGCGGGATCCGTACCGTGCTGTTCTTCGGGATGCCCCGGGAGGAGGCGGCCGCCGAGCCCGGCGCCGTCGTGATCGCGCTGAAGACGCGCACGATCGCCAGGGACACCGCGGTGGCGCAGTCGCTGTCGGCCCTGGAGTGGCTGCGGGCGCGCGGGGCGGAGCAGGTCTACTTCAAGTACTGCTCCACGTTCGACTCCACCGTCGAGGGCAACATCGGCCCGGTGCTGGACGCGCTGGCCGACGCCCTGGACGTGCCCGTGGTGCCCATGACGCCGAGCTCTCCCGAGCACGGGCGCACGCAGTACAACGGCTACCTCTTCGTCGGGGACGTGCTGCTCGCCGAGTCCCACATGCGCCACCACCCGCTGACGCCGATGACGGACTCCTATCTGCCGCGGGTGCTGGAGGGGCAGAGCGCCTACCGGGCGGGAGTCGTGACGTTGGCGCAGGTGCGGCGGGGCGAGCTCGCGCGCCGGCTGGCCGAGCTGCGGGCCGAGGGTGTCCGCTACGCGCTGGTGGACGCGGTCGAGGACGCCGACCTCGCCGCCGCCGGACGGGCGCTGGCCGACGCGCCGCTGGTCGCCGGCGCGGCCGGCCTCGCCGGAGGACTCGCCGCCGCTCGCGCCCGGACCGAGGGCGGCGACGTGACCGGCGCCGTGCCGGCAGGCCCTGCCGCGGTGCTGGCGGGCAGTTGCTCCGCCCGTACGCTGGAGCAGGTCGCCGCCATGATCGACGCTGGCAGGCCGGCTCACCGGCTGGACCCCTTGGCCGACCCGGATCCCGGGTCGCTCGCCGCGGGGGCGCTGGCCTGGTACGACGCCCTCGGCGCGGTCGCCCGTCCCGGGGGTGGGCCGGCCTTCGAGGGCTCCGGCGCTCCGCTGGTCTATTCCTCGCTCGAGCCCGCCGCGCTCCGCCGCGTCCAGGAGGCTCTGGGGGGCGAGCGGTCGGCCGCGATCCTGGAGTCCGCCCTCGGCCTCATCGCCCGAGGGCTGGTCGAACGCGGGGTCACCCGGCTGATCACGGCCGGCGGGGAGACCTCCGGAGCTGTCGTGAGCGCGCTCGGGGTCTCCGGCGGCGTGATCGGCCCAGAGGCGGCCCGCGGCGTTCCTTGGATCTTCACGCCGTCCGGCCTGAGCCTGCTGCTGAAGTCCGGCAACTTCGGCGACCCCGACCTGTTGCTGGAGGCATCCCGCTGATCCGGCCGCGCCCGACACCACCACACCCGCCCGGCCCGCCCGACCGCGCCCGACACCACCACACCCGCCCGATCCACCCGGCCGCGCCCGACACCACCGCGCCATCACCCGGCCCACCTGACGAGCCCCACCCGGCGAGCGCCCCACCCGACCGGGCGTTCGTCTACGTCAGCAGCCCCCGCCGGCGTGCTGCCGCGGCCGCCTGGGTGCGGGTGGAGACCTCCAGCTTGGCCAGGATGTTGGACACGTGAACGCTCACCGTCTTCTGGGCGATGAACAGCCGCTCGGCGACCTCCCGGTTGGTCAGCCCCTCGGCGACCAGCCGTAGCACCTCGACCTCCCGAGCCGTCAGCCCGCCATCGCCGCCCTGTCCGCCGGCGATCCCGAACCGGGCCCGCCGCCCGAACTCCAGCAGCGCGTTCTCCAGCGGCGTCGCCCGCAGCTTGCCCGCGGTCTCCCTGGCCAGCTCCCACTCGGCCTGCGCCGCCTCCCGCTCGCCGGCCGCCAGCAGCGCCTCGGCCAGCCGCCAGCGGGCCCGCGCCACCTCGTAGACGAAGCCGAAGTCGAAGGCGGACACCACCCGCCGCCACAGCTCCACGTCGTAACGGCCGTGGACGCGGTGCCACTCCGCCTCGGCTCGCAGCGCCCACGCCTGCCCCTCGGGCCCCAGGTAGCCGCGCTCGCCGATGGGGCCGTGCTCGACGGTGAAGCGGGCGCGGGCCAGCAGGTCGTCGGCCCCCTCGGTGGTGCCGAGCTCGGCCA
Source organism: Nonomuraea sp. SYSU D8015 (assembly GCF_008065375.1). GTDB lineage: Bacteria > Actinomycetota > Actinomycetes > Streptosporangiales > Streptosporangiaceae > Nonomuraea. Next base: position 604,211 of record NZ_VJYI01000005.1, on the reverse strand, counting down.
GGGCCCACAGCCCGACGGCGGCCAGCCGCAGCAGGCCGTTGTCGCCCGGGACCAACGGCGCGATGGCCGCGCGCACGTGTTCGAGGGCGGCGGCCGGGTCGCCGTGCCACAGGGCGTGTTCGGCCGCCATGCCCCGGGACATGAAGGTGACCAGCTCGTCGGACCAGAACGGCCGCAGCCAGCTGAGCCTGCTCTCCACCGCGGGCAGGTCGCGCCCCACCTCGACGAAGAGCGCGAACGACGACAGGGTCGCCTCGGGGATCGTGCCGACCCGCACCGGGAAACCAGCGGCCACGGCCTCCGCCTCGTCCCACTCGCCCGCCGCGTAGTGGATGAGGAATCGCAGGAAACGCAGGTCGGTGCCGTAGGTGCTCCATTTGAGCCCGGTGTCGAAGGCCACCCTGATGCCGGCGTCGGCCACCTCGGCGGCCTCGGCCAGCCTGCCCTGCTCGAAGTGGATGCGGGCGTGGTGGAAGTGGGCGCGCAGGTCCATCGCCAGGTCGCCGGTGCTCTCCGCGGAGGCGGTGTGGACCAGCTCGTGGGCCCTTGCCACGTCGCCCCGGTGTTCGACGTAGACGGCCAGTGTGAGCAGCGCGCCGGCCTCGGCGTCTCTCGCTCCCGCCGTGCGGGCCGTCTCGAGCGCCCTGGCGGCCAGGGCCTCCGCCTCCCGGTGGCGCGGGCTCCACAGCAGCGTGCGGGCCTGGGTGGCCAGGGCGCGCGCGAGGGCGGCCTGGTCTTCCGCGGTCTCGACCGCGCGTTCGGCCGCCGCGATGGCGCCCGGCCCGTCGTCGATCTCGGAGAGGTAGTAGGCCAGGCGCTCGCAGACCTCGGACGTCTGCGGCAACGCCCGCAGCTGGACGATCGCGCGATGGTTGTCGCCGCTGTCGGCCGCCATGACGGCGCTGCGGAACGCCAGCGCGAGCCGGCTCTCCCCGGCCAGCTCCGCCGCGCCGTCCACCCGGTCCCACAGGCTCAGCGCCTGGTCGTAGTGGCTGTGCGCCTCGGCGGGGGCGCCCAGCCGCTCGGCCGCCCGGCCCGCCTCCACGGAGGCGGCGAGCGCGCCCGCCAGGTCGTGGCCCGCGAGGTAATGGTGCGCCAGCTCGGCGGGCGAGGTCAGCAGCCGGGCGAAGGCGGCGTGCAGCCGGGTGCGCTCGCCGGGCAGCAGGTCGGTGTAGACGGCCTCCTGCAGCAGCGCGTGGCGGAAGGCGTAGCCGAAGCCGTCGACCCTGAGCAGCCCGCGCGAGACGATCTCCCTGACCGCCTCCTCGAACTCGGCCAGTGGCAGCCCCGACACCTCACGCAGCAGCTCGTCCTCCACCCGCCGCCCGGCCACCGCTGCGGCCCGCAGCACCCGCTGACCGGCCTCGGAGAGGATCTCGACCCTGGACATCAGCAGGCTGGCCAGCCCGTCGGGCAGGCTGTCGCCCTCCGCCATGGCCGCGAACAGCTCCTCGGCGTAGAACGGGTTGCCGTCGGCCCGCGAGACGATCTCGTCCAGCTCGCGTGCGTCGACCTCGCCGAGCGTGGTGACGTAGTCGGACAGCTCGCCCGAGCCCAGCGGCCCCAGCCCGACGTGGGTCACCGTGGGCAGGCGCTTCAGCTCGGCCAGCACCGACCGCAGGGGATGGCGGCGGTGGAGGTCGTCGGTGCGGTAGGTGCCGACGACGCAGACCTGCTCGGTCTGCACCATGCGGCTGAGGAAGACCAGCAGGTCGCGGGTGGAGCGGTCGGCCCAGTGGAGGTCTTCGATCACGAACAGCACCGGCTGCAGGTCGGCCAGCAGCCCGAGCAGGGAGCCGAACAGCCGCTGCTGGGTGAGCCCCGGCGAGGGCGCGCTCTCCGTGCCGGGCAGCAGCTGGCCCAGGAAGGGATGGGCGCCGACGGCCTCGCGCACCGCGGGCTCCGCGCCGCGCAGCGCGTCGGCCAGCGGCAGGTAGGGCAGCGCGTCACCCAGCTCGGCGCACTGGCCGACCAGCACGTGGAAGCCGCGCTCCCTGGCCCGCTCGACCAGCTCGGACACCAGCCGGGTCTTGCCGATGCCGGCGTCACCGCCGACGAGCGCGACGCCGGCCGTGCCCTCGGTGGCGGACCGGAGAACTCCTTCGAGTCTGGCCAGCTCCACCGAGCGCCCGACGAGTTGACCATTCACGTCAGCCACTATGCCACGCCGCGCCGACAGTTGATTGGTCCACGAAACTGAGCCGAGATTGGCCTATATAGGCGTACCAAAGCATCTTTAAGCTGCTGTTTCATGATCTCCCCCACGAATTTCGCCTTCTTCGTCACCGCCTCGCTCGCGCTCGTGCTCATCCCGGGCCCGAACCACCTCTACATCACCGCCAGAGGGCTCGCCCAGGGCAGGGCTGCGGGCCTGGCCAGCGCTTTCGGCGTGGAGACGGGCACGCTCGTGCACATCGCCGCCGCCGCGGCGGGCCTGTCGTACGTGATCTCGCAGTCGGCCACGCTGTTCACGATCATCAAGTGGGCGGGTGTGGCGTATCTCGTCTACCTCGGCGTCCGCGCGTTCACGAGCAAGGACGTGGCGGGCGCGACGCCGCCCCCGCAGCCGCTGCACAAGGTGTTCCTGGAAGGCGTGCTGGTCAACGTGCTGAACCCCAAGGTGGCGCTGTTCTTCCTGGCGCTCCTGCCGCAGTTCGTGGACCCGGGCGCGGGCTCGCCGGCGCTGCAGGTGGTGGTGTTCGGGGCGACGCTGCTGCTCCTGGGGCTGCTGGCGGACATCGTGTACGCGTACGCCGCCGGCGCCCTCGGCCACCGCCTCAACAGGCGCGCGCGGGCACTGCGGTACGTCAGCGGCGTCGTCTACCTCGGCCTCGGGGTCGCCACGGCGTTCGCCGGGCGGAGATGACCGGGAGAAAATGGCCCGTATGGCGCCGAGGAAGCAGCAGGAGATCTTCGATGCGACGTTGCGGCTGGTCGCGGAGAAGGGCTACGACGGGCTGACCGTCGAGGGGGTCGCCGAGCGCTCCGGCGTCAACAAGACCACGATCTACCGGTGGTGGCCGTCGAAGGCCGCGCTGCTGGGGGCGGCGCTGGTGGAGGCCGACGTGCTGGGGTTCGACCCGCCCGACACCGGTAGCCTGCGCGGCGACCTGGTGGCGCTCGTGGAGGGCGTCGCGCGGCTGCTCACCGAGCCGCCGGCGGCCGACATCGCCGTGGCGGCGCTCGGTGCCGCCGTACGCCACCCCGAGCTCGACGCGCGGCGGTTCTTCGCCGACCGGTTCGCGCGGGAGCGGGAGATCTTCGAGCGCGCGGTGCGGCGCGGCGAGCTCAAGGAGTCGGTCGACCCGATGCTGATCGTCGACCTGCTGGCCGGGGCGGTGTGGATGAGGGCGGTGTTCAGGGGGCTGCGCGTGACGGAGGACTTCGCCGACGAGGCGGTGGCGGCGCTGCTCGACGGCATCTAGCCGCTCGACGGCATTTGGCCGCTCGACGGCATCAGGAGATGAGCTCGTATGCGCCGGGGTTCACCCGGCGGGTGCGTGCCCAGTACTCGAAGCTGAAGCCCGGCCAGATCGTCCGGTTCACGCCGTGCTCGTCCAGATACCAGGACCGGCAGCCGCCCGCGTTCCACACCAGCGGGTCGAGCCGGGCACGCAGCCGCCGGTTGAACGCCCGTTGGGCCTCCGGGCGGACGTCGAGGGCCCGCGCCCGGGTACGGGAGAGCAGCCGCAGGCACTCGAGGACGTAGTGCACCTGTGACTCGATCATGAACACGACCGAGTTGTGCCCCAAGCCGGTGTTGGGGCCGAGCAGGAAGAACAGGTTCGGGAAGCCCGAGGTCGCGATCCCGTAGTAGGCCTCGACGCCGTCCTGCCAGGCGTCCTGGATCTTCAGCCCGCCCCGGCCGACGATCCGCTTCTCGGCGAGCGCGTCCACGACCTTGAAGCCGGTGCCGTAGACGATCGCGTCGGTCTCGTGCTCGGCGCCAGCGGCGTCCACGATCGACTGCTCGCGGATCTCGGCGATCGCGTCGGTGACGAGGGTGACGTCGTCTCTCGTCAGAGCCGGGTAGTAGTCGCTGGAGATGATGACGCGCTTGCAGCCGATCAGATAGTCAGGGGTGAGCGCGCGGCGCAGGTCAGGGTCGGGGACCTGCGATTCCAAATGCTTGAGCGCCAGCCGCTCGTGGGGCTTCATCAGGCTCGGGTGCACGGCGAAGCCGAGCGCCCTGGTCTCCAGAGCGCAGTAGATGGCGTAGCGGAGTGCCCGGGCCGCGCCGGGCAGGCGCAGGAACCGGCGCACGCGCGGGGAGAAGGCGAAGTCGGGCTTCGGCAGGAGCCACGGGGGCGTGCGCTGGAAGACCGTCACGTGGGCGGCGGCCGGGGCGATCTGGGGGACGAACTGGGCGGCGGAGGCGCCGGTGCCGACGACGGCGACCCGCTTGCCGGTCAGATCGACCGAGTGATCCCATTCGGCGGAGTGGAAGGCGGGGCCGGCGAAGGACTCCCGCCCCGGTATTTCCGGAAATTTCGGGATGTGGAGTGCGCCGCCGGCGGAGACCACGGCGTTGGCCCGCATCGTCTCGCCGTCGTCCATGGTGACCGACCAGGCGCGGCGCTCGTCGTCGTACTCGAGGGCGGTGACGTTCTTGCCGTACCGGATGTGCGGGGTGACCCCGTACTTGGCGGCGCAGAAGCGCAGGTAGTCCTGGATCTCCTGTTGCGGGGCGAACATCCGGGACCAGCCGGGGTTGAGCTCGAACGAGTAGGAGTACATGTGCGACGGCACGTCGCACGCACAGCCGGGATAGGTGTTGTCCCGCCAGGTGCCGCCCGGCTCGGCGGCCTTCTCCAGGACGACGAAGTCGTGGTACCCGGCTTCCTTCAGTTTGATGGCCATGCAGATCCCGGCGAAGCCGGAACCGACGATCACTATCCCTGGATCTCCCACGAGGGCCTCCTATTGGACCATAAGTCCAATGTAGGTCAACGAGGGAACGACGAAAACCCGCCACGGCGTCGTGGCGGGAGCGTCCGGTATTCGGACTTACCGCAGGAGGAGGAAGGCGGCGACCCCGATGATCACGATCGCCGCGACGACCGCGACGATGGGCAGCAGGGGCGACTTCTTGGGCTTGGCCGCGGCCTCCTGCTCACGCGCCTGCGCGAAGGCACGGAAGGCCTGGGTGTTGCCCGCGGGGTCGATGTGCTGGTCAGACATGGCCAGCAGCCTAGCGTGATCTCCTGCGCCGTTTGCGCCTTTTGGCGGGATCCATGGGCATGGGCTGATTAGGGGACCACCCCACCCTGCGGATAGCTTTGAAGCATGCTCAGGACCCTGCTCTCGCCCCGCATGCTGGGGTTGCACCTGCTCACGATCGGGGTCCTGATCGCGTTCATCCTGCTCGGACGCTGGCAGCTCGGCATCTTCCAAGATTCGGGAAAGCCTCAGGCCGCCGCGGATCCCGGGCCCGTCGCGGTCGCCACGCTCGCCCAGGTGGGCTCGCAGATGAGCGGCGAGGTCGTCGGTCGCAGGGTCACGGCGGAGGGTGTCTACGAGGCCGGCCGCCAGCTGCTGGTCGCCGACCGGCGGGCCGACGTCGACGCGCCCGGCGGCAACGTCTCGCGCGACCGCGGCTACTGGGTGCTGACCCCGCTCAGGCTCGACGACGGCACGCTCATGCCGATCGTGCGCGGCTGGGTGGCGAAGAGCGACGACCCCGCGGTGGCGGCCGTGCCGGAGGGCCGCGTCACGGTGGCCGGGCGCCTGCGGCCGCAGCAGGGCACCGACAGCGTCCAGCGGCGCGCCGAAGGCCTGCCCGCCGGGCAGGTGCAGACGGTGTCCACGGGTGAGCTGATCAACTTGTGGACGGGCCAGAAGGTACGCACCGGCTACGTGGTGGCGCAGCCGCCGTCCGGCTCGCTCACGCAGGTCAAGGTGGCGCCGCCGGCGACGGAGGGCACGCTGACCTGGCGTAATCTGGCATACGCCGCCAACTGGTGGATTTTTGCTGGATTCGCCGTATTCATGTGGTTCCACTTCGTACGCGATGCCGTGCGAAGTGATCGGGATCGCGCCAAATCCCCCGAGATGGCGCTGGAAGGTTGAATCGTGGAATCGGCCCTGAAGCCTTTCCGGGTGCTCGCCTACGTGGTCGGCGTCATGCTGCTCATTCTCTGTGTCGCCATGGTGCTGCGTTACGGCTTCGGCAACCCTGCCCTGTCGAAGATCACCGCGCCCATTCACGGCGGGTTCTACATGATCTATCTGATCGCGGTCATGAATCTGGGCATGAAGGCACGCTGGACCTGGCCGTACATGCTCGGCGTCATGCTCGGGGGCACGGTGCCGTTCCTGTCGTTCTACGTCGAGCGCAGGGTGACCCAGCGCGTACAGTCGGCGCTGGCCGCGGCGGAGGCCTGAGCCCCCGCCGCCAGGGGCCTCAGCGGCCGATGCCGCGCCTGCGGGCCCTCTTGAGCCGCTCACGCTGCGACGGGTCGAGCATGAAATAACCAACCACCGGGGCGCCGATCACGCCGAGGATGACCAGCAGGGTGACCCATCCGGGTAGGGGCAAGATCAGCGTGAGCAGAACCACGATGCCTGCGCCAATGGCGTACTTCTGGACTGGCGACATCCTCAACATCCTCCAGACGCGGAGCGCACGCCCCGCCTCTCCCACATTCTGCGTCGCCGGTCCAACGATTGAGAGCACCCCGCTGGTTCCCACTCGCGATGTATCTCAATTGTTGCGCCGGCGTACGAGGGCTTTCAGCTCCCGGCGGAGCTCCTCCGGGGACGGGCGGTCGGCGGGATTGCCCGAGAGCAGCCTGAAGAGGATCGGCGCCAGCGGTCCTGCCCGGCCCAGGGGCGCGCCGGGCGCGGGCGGCGTCCCCTCGACGGCGGTGAACAACGTGGCCCCGAGCGACCACAGGTCGGCCGCCCGGCTCCGCACCCCCTCGGGCGCGGTGTACGCCGGCGGGGTCCCGGACCGCAGCGACGGGAGCAGCGTCGCCCGGCCGTTCCCGTCGATCAGCACGTGACCCGGCTGCACCCCGCCGTGCGTGCCCGGCGTGCGCTGGAGCCGGTCGAGCACGGCCACGCCGATCGCGGCCACCTCGGCGGGCGGCAGCGGCCCCAGCGACTCGACGAGCCGATCCAGCGGCTGGTCCAGAGCCAGCCGTTCGAGCGTCTCGCGGACCACCTCGACCGGCGGCGGCCCCGCGGGATGCACCATCGCCCTGATCAGCGACCTGAGCGGATCCGGGCCCTCGGCAGGCGCCTGTCCGGGCGGGCGGCCCTCGATCGCGAAGTGCAGCGTGGCGCCCAGCGACCACAAATCTCCGGACGGCCACGTGCTGCGGCTCGGCAGCCCGAATCCTGTCAGCACCGCCCGGCCCGTCGTCGTGAGCAGCACGTTGCCGGGGTCGACGTGCCCGTGCACGAACGCCGCCGCGTGCGCGGCCGTCAACGCCGACAGCACGCCGACGCCGACCCTGGCCGCCTGCATGACGGGGAGCGGGGCCCGCGAGCGCACGGCCTGCTCCAGCGACGCCCCGGACACGAACTCCATCACCAGCCACGGCGACCCGTCGTCGACCACCACGTCGAGCACCCGCACGATCGAGGCGTGCCGCAGGACCATCGCCCTGCGCGCCCGGTGCAGCGCCGAGTCGCGCAGTTCGGCGGGGACCCGTAACTCCCTGACCGCGACGTCACGGTGTCCGGACTCGTCGAAGGCCAGGCGTACGGATCCCGCGCCCAGGGGGTTGAGCAGCCGGTATCGACCGGCGAGCTTCCTGGTTTCTCCCATTTCGAGGTGCACGATAACCCTCCGTACGCACCTGTGGCCATCACGCCGGTCGCCCCGCTCTGGTCGCTACGCTCCCGCCGCTCCTCCAGGCGACGGCGCTCCGTCACCGCCGGCCAGAAAGGCCTCGTGAGCCTCGTGCAAGCGGCGCCAGAGCTTGTCCTTCTCCGGTGCGCTCACGTCGTCGAGCGGAAGGTGGAACACGTCCGCCAGCGCCGCGTAGTAGTCGCGCGCCGTGTCGATGGTGACCGAGTGCGCGCCGGTGCCGACGCGCGACAGGACGAGCCCGCGCAGCAGATCCACGCCCGAGGCGTCGCGCCGCGCGACCGAGGCCACGCGCACGAACCCGGACGTCGGCGACGTGGTCAGATGGCGGTGCATCTCCTCGAACGCCGATATGTCGGCAGACTCCGGACTGAAGTCCATGCCCACGAAGGAGCCGCTCGGGTCGTGGTCGAACCGCCAGCCGCCGGGCGCGACCTCCGAGGGGCGCAGGACGTACTGGAACGGTCCTTGCCGGTACGTGCCCGCGATCAGGGGGATCGGCTCGTGCAACGCGTCACCGAGCCCCAGGTCCACCAGCCACTCGCCGCCCGGGTTGTCCGCCGACGGCAGGCCGCGCACGGTCAGCACCAGGTGGTTGGCGCTGACGTTGGGCTGCTCGTTTCGGCCCTGCACGCCGCCGACGTGCCTGGTCACGTCGTAGCCGAGCGCCGTGATCAGCTCTGAGAACGCGCCGTTGAGGTGGAAACAGTAGCCGCCGCGGCCACCGATGATGCGCTCGGCGGACTCGAGCGGATCGACGGTGGTGGGACGGCCCAGCCAGATGTTCAGTGCCTCGTACGGGACCTTCTCGATGTGGGCGACGTGCAGATCCCGCAGGTTGCCGGCGGTGACGGGGGCGTCGATGAGGTCCGGCAGGCCGATGCGGCGGAGGTATCCGGGAATGTTCACCCGCCAAGTCTGCACCGTATGTGCACGAAGGAGATATGTCTGTCTGCACAGGGCGCTTCTAGGCTTTCGTTCGTGGCAGAGCAGCGACGCATCCTCGTGGTCGAGGACGATGAGACGATCGCGTTGGCCGTACGGAACCGCCTGGCCGCCGAGGGCTTCGACGTCAGGGTGGCCGGCGACGGGCAGGACGCCCTGGCCCAGTACGGCAAGGCGGAACCGGACCTGGTGATCCTCGACCGGCTGCTGCCGGGCCTGGACGGGCTCGAGGTGTGCCGGCGGATGCAGGCGGCCAGGCCGGTGCCGGTCCTCATGCTGACCGCGCTCGGCGAGGAGACCGACGTGCTCGTCGGGCTCGGTGTGGGGGCCGACGACTACCTGGCCAAGCCGTTCAGCATGCGCGAGCTGGTGGCGCGGATCCACGCGCTGCTGCGCAGGGTGGAGCGGGCGGCCCAGCTCGCCGCCGAGGACACCGTGATCAGGGTGGGCGAGGTGGAGATCGACACCGCGGCCCGCAGGGTGTTCGTGCGCGGGGCCGAGGCGCAGCTCACCAGGACCGAGTTCGACCTCTTGCGCCGGCTGGCCGAGCGGCCGGGGCAGGTCTTCGAGCGCGACCGGCTGCTGTCCGACGTGTGGGGGTTCTCCGAGGCCGCCGCGACCAGGACCGTGGACAGCCACGTGCGGGCGCTGCGCCGCAAGCTGGGCTCCGACGTCGTACGCACGGTGCACGGGGTCGGCTACGCCCTGGTGCGGCGATGAGGCCGCTCGACTTCCTCGGCCGTATCAAGGTCAAGCTCGGCATCGTGATCGTGCTGGCCGTGGGGACCGCCTTCGTGGTGAACGAGGTCGGGCTCAACTCGGGGTTGTCCCGTGAGGTGCGCATCGCGGTCGCCGTCGTGCTGGCGTTGATCATGGTGCAGCTGCTGGCCATGGGGATGACCAAGCCGCTGCGCCAGATGGCCAGCGCCGCCCAGACCATCGCCAAGGGCCGCTACGGGCTGCGGGTCAGCGCCACCTCGCGGGACGAGGTGGGCGAGCTGGCGAGGGCGTTCAACGCCATGGCGGCCGACCTCGGCGAGGTGGACAGGCAGCGCCGCGAGCTCGTCGCGAACGTCAGCCACGAGCTGCGTACCCCCATCACCGGCCTGCGGGCCGTCCTGGAGAACGTCGTGGACGGCGTCTCCGCGCCCGACCCCGTCACCATGCGGACCGCCCTCGCCCAGACCGAGCGGCTCGGGCGGCTCGTGGCGCAACTGCTGGACCTGTCGCGGCTCGACTCGGGCGTACGGCTCATCGAGCCCGAGGCCGTCGAGCTGGCGCCGCTCATCGAGCAGGCGGTGCGCGAGGCGGGGCTGGCCCGCGAGGACGTCGTGATCCGGGCCGTCGTAGCGGGCGATCTGGTGGTGCGGGCCGATCCGGACCTGCTCGCGCAGGTCCTGGCCAACCTCCTCGACAACGCGGTACGGCACAGCCCGCCGGACGGGCTGGTGACGGTGAGCGGCGTGGCCGACGGAGCCGGCGTGCGGATCGCCGTCGCCGACCGGGGGCCGGGGATCCCGGTATCGGCTCGGGGGCGGGTGTTCGAGCGCTTCTCCCGGCTGGACGCGGGGCGGGCGGCGGACTCGGGAGGCGCCGGGCTGGGGCTGGCCATCGTGAAGGAGATCGTCGAGCTGCACGGGGGATCCATTCGCATCGACGACTGCGCGGGATGCCGCATGGTCGTCGATTTACCAGGGAGGACGACGATGGCTGACGCGCCGTTAGAGGCGGAGCAGCAGCGGAACGCGGCGGAGAAGGCGCGGCCCGAACCGGCCGGCGTCACCGCCGAGGAGAACGTGGCCACGGGGGCGGCCGACCGGGTCTCCGACGAGGTCGGCGCGGGGGCGACCCCCGGCCTCGCCATGGACGGCGCGGCGACCGGCGCCTCGGACAGCGGCCCCGCGAGCGACAGGGGAGCCGGTGGCGGCGCGGTGGCCGTGGAGCCGATGGGCGCGGCCGGGGCGGGGCCGGTCGGCGTTGGGGATACGGCAGGCGTGGGCGGTGCGGTCACCGAACCGGTCGCGGCGGGCGCGGGAGCGTCCCCGGCACCGTCCATGCCGCCACCAGCCGTCGGCAGCGGTTTCGCCAGGATGATCGGTGGCGGCGTCGTCGGAGTACTGGTCGGCTTCCTGGTCGGCATGTTCGCCGCCGTCCTCGTCAGCGTGACCGTCGGCGACGGGATGGCGCTCGTCACGCTGGTCTTGTGCACGGCCGTCATGGGGGCCGTCGGTGCGGCGCTGGGAGCGGGCTCGGGACGCCGCGCCGCGGCGTACCAGTCGGCCTATCAGACGGCCCAGCTGATGGCCCATGCACCAGGCCGGCCGCAACCCCACGCGCCGGGCCAGATGCCAGGCCATGGGGCGACCCAGTCGGCGGCCCGGCCATCGGCGCAGACAGCGGGATACCCGTCGGCGCAGGCGCTGCGACCGGCGGGTCAGACGGGGGCGCAGGCCACGGACCAGCCCGCGAGCGACACGGGGAGCCGGTCGGCGGTCCACGCGGCAGGTCAGCCAGTGGGACAAGGGCCTGGGCCGTACAGCCAGCAGGTGGGACACGGGGTCGAGCCGTACCGCCCCATGGGACACGGCCCCGAGCTGTACCGCGGCCAGGCCCCTCCCCCGCCCTACGTTCCGCCGCCGCTCTTCCCCAGGCCCGAGCTGCCCGAGTCGCCCCGCTGGCTGCTGCCCGCGGCGGCCGGGGCCGGGATCTTCGCCGCCGTGGCCCTGCCCGAGGCGCACGTAGGGCTCGGGATGGTGCTGGTGGCGACGGTGCTGGGCGCGGCGGCGCTGCCGGCGGTGGCGCGGCGGATGACGCCGTGGACGGCGGCGTTCGGCGTGACGGCGTACTGGCTGATCTCCATGGCGGCGGTGCGCGACGCCGACTGGCTGGTGGCGATCCTGCTCGTGGCGGGGGCCGGGCTGGCCGCGCTGGCCGTCTCGGGAGCGGGCGCGGGCTGGCTCGGCGTCATCAGGGGCGGCGTGTCGGTGTTGCTGGCCCTGGGCCCGGTGCCGTGGTTCCTGGCCACCCCGATCAAGAAGCTGACGGCCCGGCGGCGGGTCATGCCGATGGTCGCGGCGCTGAGCATCACCGCGGTGCTGCTGCTGGTGTTCGGGCTGCTGTTCAGCTCGGCGGACGCGGTGTTCGCCTCGTACGTGGAACGGCTGACCACCGCGCCGGAGTGGGCGGAGTCGGCGCCGTTGCGGATCTTCCTGTTCGCTGTCTTCGCCGTGCTGCTCGCGGCCGTGGTGCTGGTCGCGCTCAGGCCGGTGGTCGACCCGGTGGGCCCGGAGAGCAAGTTCACGGTGAGCAGGAGCGTGTGGCTCGTGCCGCTGACGGCGGTGAACCTGCTGTTCGCGTCGTTCGTGGCGGTGCAGATCACGGCCCTGTTCGGGGGCAACACGTGGGTGCTGAAGACGGCGGGCCTGACCTACGCGGAGTACGCCAGGCAGGGCTTCTTCCAGCTCGTCGTGGTCAGCGTGTTCGTGCTGGGCATCGTCGCCGTGGCCGGGGGGCTGCTCAGGACCGAGCGCCGCGAGCGCTGGGTGCTGGTGTGCCTGCTGGGCGTGCTGTGCGGCCTGACCATGGTGGTGCTGGCCTCGGCCCTGCACCGCATGAACCTCTACACCGACGCCTACGGCCTGTCGAGGCTGCGGATCTCGGTGCAGGCCACGGTCTGGTGGCTGGGCGCGGTGTTCGCGCTGGTGCTGCTGGCCGGCGCGGTACGGCTGACCGGCCGCGGCTCCGGCTGGCTGCCGCGCACGATCGTCCTGGTCACCGGGCTCGGGCTTGGCATGTTCGCGGTCGTGAACCCCGACCTGCGGGTCGCGTACACGCAGCTGGAGGTGCGCGGCATCCACAAGATGGACTCCGACTACCTGGGGGACCTCGGCGCGGAGGCGGTGCCGGCGCTCGACCGGCTGCCGGAGCCGCAGCGCAGCTGCGTGCTGGCCGACGTGGTCAGGGCGAACGGGCTGGACCGGCCCGACCCGTGGAACGGCTGGAACCTGGCCCGGTCGCAGGCGCGCGACCTGCTGGCCGAGCGGCCGATCCGCGAGTCGGCCGCGTGCGACCGGGTGTCGTCGCGCTCTGATTGAATCTTGGAGTGGGCTTCGACGTAGTCATCAGCGGCGGGCGGGTGCTCGACGGGACGGGCGCCCCGCCGTACCGGGCGGACGTGGCGATCCGCGGCGACCGGATCGCCGCGGTCGGCCGGCTGGACGGCGCGCAGGCGGAGACCGTGATCGACGCCGCCGGGCGGTTCGTCGCGCCCGGGTTCGTGGACTGCCACGCCCACGGTGACGCGGCCGTCTTCGACCCGGCGGTGCAGCAGGCGGCGCTGCGGCAGGGGGTGACCACGTTCGTGCTCGGGCAGGACGGGCTGTCCTTCGCCCCCGGCTCCGCCGAGACCGTCGCCTACGCGGCCCGCTACTTCGCCGCCGTCAACGGCCCGCTCAGGGACGACTCCCGGGTCGACGGCCCGTTGACAGTGGGCGAGCTGCTCGCCTCGTACGACCGCGCGGTGGCTCTCAACACGGCCTACCTCCTCCCCCACGGCACGATCCGCTACGACGTCATGGGCCCGTCGCCCGATCCGGCCTCGCCCGGCGACCTGGCCAAGATGCTGCGACACGTCGAGCGCGGCCTGTCCGAGGGCGCGGCCGGGCTGTCGAGCGGGCTCGAATACCTGCCGGGCCGGTACGCCTCGGCCGAGGAGCTGGCCGCGCTGTGCGAGCCGCTCGGCGGCCTCCCGTACGTCACCCACATGCGTGCCTACGGCGCCCGGGCCGGGGTGGGCATGGCCGAGGTCATGGAGATCGCCACGCGCTCCGGGGCAGCCGTGCACGTCTCCCATCTGCACGGCCCCGCCGACGTGCTGCTGCCGCTGGTCGAGCACGCGCTGGCCGAGGACGTCGACCTCACCTTCGACGCCTACCCCTACCTGCGGGGCAATTCCATCCTGGCGATGTACGTGCTGCCGCCGTCCGTGCCCGGCGCCGAGCCCGGCCGCGCGCTGGAGATGATCGCCTCGGACGAGCTGGACGACTGGTGGCCGACGCTGAGCGAGACCTGGCCCCGGCTGACCATCTCGCATGCCCCCGGCATGGAGTGGGTCGAGGGGCTGACGATGGTGGCCGCGGCCGAGCGGGCGGGCGTCGAGCCCGCCGAGCTGTGCCGCCGCCTCCTGATGGAGACGCGGCTGGAGGCGGGCGTCGTGTTCGCCCGGCCCGACGAGGGTCCGGAGGGCGAGGAGTCCGTACGCCGGATGCTGCGCCACCCCGCGCACACCGGCGGCTCCGACGCCATCTACGTGGGCGGCCATCCGCATCCGCGCGGATTCGGCGCGTTCGCCCGCTACCTGGGGCGGCACGTGCGGGAGCTCGGGGACTGGACGTGGGAGCAGGCCGTCGTCCACCTCGCCTCCCACCCTGCCCGGCGCTTCGGGCTGACGGATCGGGGTCTGGTGCGCGCCGGATTCGCAGCCGACGTGGTGCTGTTCGACCCGTCCACGGTGACCGACCGCGCAACGTACGCGACCCCGCGTTCTCTCGCGACCGGCATCGACGACGTCCTGGTCTCGGGCGTCCGCGTCCTGTCCGCCGGCGCCCTGACCGGCGCCACCCCCGGCCGCGCCCTCCGCCCGTGAGACCGGCGCCGATCATGCCGGAATCACGGGGATGTCCCCCGGGAGTTCTGGCCGACCGTGGCGATGGTGCCGGTGCTCATGCTCTTCGCCGCCGCACCGGACGGTACGGTCTGGGTGGTGGGCTCCCGCCAGCCCGCAGGCCCGGCGACGGCGTGGCGGGATCCGGGGTCGCGCAAGTCTCCTACGGCGCGGTGTGGCGCACCGAACGCTGACGGTCGGAAACCGCCGAGCCGGCCCTGCGAGGCAGGGATCGAGACGCTGGACTCTCCCCTTATGGGAGGCCTCATGCTACTTCCCGGCGTTCGGCCCGGACATATCGAGGAGAGCGACGCATGACCATCGTGAAAGGCATCGAGGCTCGCGGCATGCAACACTGCGAGACGACGGCACTGGGTGTGCTGCTGCGGCATGAGGGACTCGATCTGTCCGAGCCCATGCTGTTCGGCCTCGGCTCGGGCCTGTCCTTCATCTATTGGGACGCCAAGAGCATGGAGTTCCCCTTCCTCGGAGGCCGCGTCAAGCCCTTCGAGCTCACCAGGAACCTCGCCACCAGACTGGGGCTGACCTTGCTGGTCGAGGAGACCACCTCACCACGCAAGGCGTGGGAGAACGTGTCCGCCCCCATCGATGCCGGACGACCGGTCGGCCTGCAGCTCGACTGCTACCACTTGGACTACTTCCAGTCCAAGGTGCACTTCGGTGGCCATGTCGTCGCGATGTACGGCTACGACGAGCACTATGCGTACCTGGTGGACACCGCGCAGCAGGGCGGAGCCGTGCGTACGAGCCGGACCGGCCTCGCCATGGCGAGGGCCGAACGCGGACCGATGACCGCCAGGAACCGCTCCTTCTCCATCACCCCGCCGGCGCGCCCGCTCTCCTGGGAGGACCAGATCGTCCCCGCGATCAAGGCCTGCGCCGACGCCTTCCTCGCCGCCCCCATCGCGAACCTCGGCCATCGCGGCATCGAGAAAGCCGCCCGCCTGGTGCCCAAGTGGCTGGCCCGCACGGACGAGCCGAAGCGGGACCTGCCGCAGGCCGCCGTCCTCATGGAGAAGGCCGGCACCGGCGGCGCCCTGTTCCGTGCCCTCTATCGCGACTTCCTCGGCGAGTGCACCGGGCTCATCGACGATGACCACCTCCGCACCGCTCACCGGCTGTACACCGAGGCCGCCGCCCTGTGGACGGACGTGGCCACCCTGATCGCGAAGGCCGGGGAGGGGAGCGACCAGGCGTACCTCGAGCAGGCCGGCGTCCTCCTCCACGACCTCTCGCGCATCGAGAGGGATGCCATGCTGGCGCTGAGTGAGATGCAACCGCCGGCGGCAAGGCGCTCTTAACGGCACCTTCCCCACCGGCCGGGATCAGGTCGCCCCCCTACCCCCAAGACCCCAACCGGAGTACGGCCGGGTGGGAGCGGGCGAAGAGCAGGGGGCAGGGGTTGGGATAAGGTCGGACGCGGGTGAAGGGGGTGCCGTGCCAGCATCGGTCTTCGACGGCGGGTTCCGCTTTCCGCTGATGGTGGTGCATCGGGATGCGTTGGAGCACAACGTCGCCACGATGGCGGCCTTCGTCCGCGACCACGGGCTCGAGCTGGCCCCCCACGCCAAGACCCACCTGTCCGCCGAGATCGCCGCCATGCAGCTCGCCGCCGGCGCCTGGGGCCTGACCGTCGCCACGCCCCGACAGGCCCAGACGGTCAGGGACTTCGGGGGCGTCGACCGGATCATGGTGGCCAACCAGGTCGTCGATCCGGCGGGCCTCGCCTGGGCGGCCGCCGAGCTGGAGCGGGATCCGGCCTTCGAGTTCCTGAGCTTCGCCGACTCCGTGGCCGGGGTGGACATCCTGGCCGGTCACGCCGGGGCGCGGCCGTTCCGGGTGCTGGTGGAGCTGGGGCACGAGGGCGGGCGGGCCGGCTGCCGCACGCTCGACGAGCTGCTGCGGGTCGCCGCGCACGTGCAGCAGACGCCCGGGGTCGAGCTGGCAGGGGTGGCCGGGTACGAGGGCGGGCTGAAGACCGCCGGCGAGGTCAGGAAATATTTGGATTCGCTCCAGGAAGCCGTCGAGTACGTCCGCGTCAAGAGCCCGATCCTCAGCGTGGGCGGCAGCCAGTGGTTCGACGTGATCGGGCGGGAGCTCGTCGCCGCCCAGGCCAGGATCCTGCTGCGCAGCGGCGCGTACGTCACCCACGACGACGGCTATTACCGCGAGCGCACCCCGTTCAACCGCATCGACGGCGAGCTGCGCCCCGCGCTGGAAGTGTGGGCGCACGTGCTGTCCACGCCCGAGCCCGGGCTGGCGATCGTGGGCATGGGCAAGCGGGACGCGCCCTACGACGAGGGCCTGCCGATCCCGCGCCGCGAGGGCGTCACCGTCGTGAAGATGCAGGACCAGCACACCATCGTGCGCGCCGACGGGCTCAAGCCCGGCGACCTGCTGGCTTTCGGCATCTCCCACCCCTGCACCGCGTTCGACAAATGGCGCGTGCTACCCCTGGTGGACCGGGGCTACCGTGTCATCGGCACGATAAGCACCAGCTTCTAGGGAGATTGCATGAAAAAGGAGCTCCGTACCAGCGAGGGCGCCGCCCCCGTCGGCGCGTACTCGCAGGGTCTCGTGGTCGGCGACTTCGTCTACACCTCCGGCATGGGGCCGCTCGACCCGCAGACGGGCGAGATCGTCGGTGACGACGTGGCCACCCAGACGCACCAGGTCATGCGCAACCTCGGTGCCATCCTCGCCGCGCACGGACTCGGCTTCGACGACGTGATCAAGTCCACGGTCCACCTGCAGCACCTCCATCGCGACTTCGCCGCCTACAACGAGGTGTACAAGTCGTACTTCAACGAGCCCTACCCCGTACGCACCACCGTGGGGTCCGAGCTGATGGGCATCCTGGTGGAGATCGACTTCGTCGCGCACAAGAGCGCATAAGGTCGGTTCGTGGACAGTTCGGTATACGTCTTCGTCGAGGACCTGCGCGGCGAGGGCGTCGAGAGGGTGCTCGACAGGATCAGCGGATACGGCGCGACCGGCGTCACCGTCGGAGCCGTGCACCACGCCTCCCGCGACGTCACCCCGCACGGACTGTCCCGACTGACCGTCCGGCACGACGGGGCGCATTTCGCCCCGCCGGCCGACCTGTTCGCCGGGCTGCGGCTGTCGCCGGTGCCGGGCTATCTGGACGCGTTCGACGGGCTTCGGGAGGCCTGTGCGAAACGCTCCATGAAGCTCCACGGATGGACGGTCTTCCTGCGCAACGCCACGATCGGCATGGCACATCCGGACGTGACCGTACGCGACTGCTTCGGCGACCGCGGCGCCCCGGCCGACCTGTGCCCGGCTCATCCGGACGTGCGCGAATACGCCGTCGCGCTGGCCAGGGCGGTGGCCAGGCTCGGGGTCGACAGCGTGGTGGCCGAGTCACTGCACTTCCGGCCGCTCAAGGCGCAGCGGTCGTTCGTGCCGCTGGGGCCGATGGACGCCTACCTGTTCGGGCTCTGCTTCTGCGACTACTGCATGCGGCGGGCCACCGACCTGGGCGTGGACGCCGAGGTGGCGCGGGACGAGTGCGCCGGGATCGTGGGCCGGGTGTTCGACGGCGACGCGCCCGCGCAGGGGGAGGTGACCAGGGCGGCGCTGACCGCGTACGCGGGGCCGGACGTCGTGGCCTATGCCCGGGCGCGCTCGGAGACCGTCACGACCCTGGTGTCGGAGGTGGCGTCGGCGGTCGCCGAGGAGGGCTCCAGGCTGGTGTTCGTCGACTCGACGGGCGCGGTCAAGGGATACGCCGACGGGCTGCCCACGCCGGTGCTGGCCGCGCACGACGCGTGGCAGTTCGGGGTGGACCTGGTGGCTCTGGGCGACCTCGTGCCGGCGTTCGGGGTGCTGGCCTACGCGCGGGACGCGGCGCGCGTGGCCGACGACGTGGCGGCCTACCTGCGGTCCGTGGGCAAGGACCGGGAGGTGCGGGCGGTGCTGCGGCCGGGCTACCCCGACAGCGACTCCGCCGACCGGCTGGTGGCCAAGGCGCGGGCGGCGAAGGCGGCGGGCGCGCTGGCGGTGGACTTCTACGCGTACGGGCTGGCGCCGCACCCGGTGCTGGACCGCATCCCGGCCGCCCTGTCAGAGGCCCTCTGACCTCACTTCACGAACAGACAGAACTCGTTGCCCTCCGGATCGGCCAGCACCACCCAGTCGTCGTGCGTGGCCAGCAGGGTGGCGCCCAGCGCGGCGAGCCGGGCGATCTCGGTGTCGAGGTCGCCGGTCTCCAGATCCAGATGGACGCGGTTCTTCACGATCTTGCGTTCGGGGACGCGCTGGAACCACAGCCGCGGCGGCCCTCCCTCGACCAGCACCGTCGGATCGTCCTCAGGGTCGTCGATCCCCTCACCGCGCAGCCGCTCCAGCTCGGCCTCGTCGTACGGCGCCACGGCGTAGCCGTCGAGAGCGGCGGCCCAGAACCTCGCGAGCGAGGCCGGGTGCCGGCAGTCGACCACGATGTCACGCAGCCCGGCCACCGGGCCGCCTCGCCTCGATGAGGAACCTGGCGGAGTGCGCGACGAACGGCCCTTCGGCCTCGATCCGCTCGTGCAGGGCCCGCAGCTTGTCCCGGTAGCGCTCGACCGAGAAGCCCGGCACGATCCAGATCACCTTGCGCAGGAAGTAGATCACCGCACCGATGTCGTGGAACTCCATCCGCAGCCGCTCGGAACGCAGGTCCACGACCTGCAGCCCGGCGGCCTCGGCCGCCGCCCGGGCCCGCTCGGGGTCGCGTCCGGAGCCGTCGTGCGGCCCGAGGAAGTAGTGGGTGAGCTCGGCCACGCTCCACGGCCCGACCTGCTGCGAGAAGTAGGACCCGCCAGGCCGCAGCACCCTGGCGATCTCCTCCCACCACGTCACGACCGGGTGACGGCTGCTCACCAGGTCGAAGACGCCGCTCGCGAACGGCAGCCGCGGCTCCTCGTCGTCGGCCACCACCCAGGCCCCGCGCGGGCGCAGCCGGGAGGCGGCCAGCTTCAGGTTGGGCGGCCACGACTCGGTGGCCACGGTCACCGGCGGCAGGGTGGGCAGGCCGGCCAGGATCTCGCCGCCGCCGGTCTGGATGTCGAGCACGGCCCGCGCTGCGCTCATGCGCTCGGCGAGCAGCCGGGAGTAGCCCCACGAGGGCCGCTCCTCGGTGGCCCGGCCGTCGAGCCAGGAGAAGTCCCAGCCGTCCACGGAGACGGTGCTCGCCTCCCGGACGAGGTCGTCGTACGTGCGCCGCATCCTTCGACCTTGTCAGCGGCGCGTCCTGGCGTTCAACCGAATTTCGGTCAGGCGGCGCGTCCGGGCCGACGGGACGCGGTCCCCCGGCCCGTCCGGGGCTCGGCCCGTTTTCCGCACGTGCCGCTTCGTCGCACTCAGCGCCATGGGTGCTTGGCGCCCTGCGACTTCCCTCTCCAGAAGGGACCCCCGCCGAAGTGCGGGGGCGGCGGAAGGAAAGGGCGAGCGGACGCGGGATGCTCAGGCCGTCGCGGGTCCGCCCCAGGCGCTGAGCACGGCCGCGCGGTCGATCCGGAGCTGGTCGACGAGCTGCGCGACGGGGTCGGGCGGCCGCTGCGCCAGCAGGGTGAGCGCGAGCTGCCGGTGCGCGTCCCGGGACCTGGTCTTCGCGGTCGTGGCCTTGATGGCCTGGTTGATCACCGCGCGGGCGCTGGAGGTCAGCGCGGTGGACGGGACCGGTTTGTGCTTGCGCGGGTTCTTCGGTAGGTCGCCGACCTCCAGGCCGAGCATCCGCAATGCCGCCTTGTCCAGGTCGTCGAGCGCGGTCCGCGCCCCCTCCAGGTCGACGCCCAGCGCCCGCGCCGTGTCCGGGTGATGCAGGAGCCCGAGCAGCAGGTGCTCGGTGCCGAGCCTCCTGTCCCCCCGCTGCCTGGCCTCCTCGAACGCGGCCTTGACGGCCACGTGGAACGGGGTCTTCTGACTGCCGAACATCGCGAGTCCTCACTTCCCGTACTTGGCGTGCACGGACTGCCGTGACATGCCGAGCGCGTCGCCTATCTGCTCCCAGGTCCAGCCCTGCTCCCTGGCGAGCGCCACCGACACGGCCTCGACCTGCTCGGCCAGCCGGTGCAGGGCGCCCACCGCCCGCAACCCCATGGCCGGGTCGTTCGACCTGATCCGCTCGGAGAGTTCTGCTACGTCCACGCCGTCAGGCTAGACTGACAACCCTGCGGTTGTCAATCCAGCCTGACACAGGGTGGCGTCTCACCTGGGGAAGACCACCATCGCGCTGCCGCCCCCTCGCCGCGTCGGCTCGGCGACGGCCTGGACACGGCCCCGGCCGAGGAACTCCAGCGCCGTGGCGGCGCCGATCTCCGGGGTGGACCCGAACGCGTGCCCACGGGCCCTCAACTCATTCAGGACCGGCCCCGGGAACGTCGGCTCGGCCAGCGTCTGCGGGGTATTCCGCTGCGTGAGGCGCGGCGCCGCCACCGCCTCCGGCAGGTCCATGTCGAACTCGTACCGGTTGAGCAGGATCTGCAGCACCGTCGTGATGATCGTCGACCCGCCGGGGGAGCCGACCGCCAGCACGGGCTTGTCGTCGTCGAACACCAGCGTCGGCGCCATCGACGAGCGCGGCCGCTTGCCGGGCCCCGGCAGGTTCGGGTCGCCGGGCGCCGGGCCGAACGTGAAGTCGGTCAGCTCGTTGTTGAGCAGCACGCCCCGCCCCGGCACCACGATGCCGTTGCCGCCGGTGGACTCGATGGTCAGGTTGTAGGCGATCACGTTGCCCCAGCGGTCGGCCACGACCAGGTGGGTGGTCTCGGGGCCTTCGTCCGCGATCGGGGTGGCGCTGCCGGTGGGCTGGGCGCAGGGCTCGTAGGAGCCGTCCGGGCTGCCGGGCGCGGCCGGGTGCGGCATCGCCGTGTCACCGATCAGGCAGGCCCGCTCCTTGGCGAAGCCGTCGGACAGCAGCTCCTTCAGCGGCACGCCGGGGATGTCGCCGACGTACTTGCCGCGGTCGGCGAAGGCCAGCCTGGAGGCCTCCAGATACTCGTGCAGGCCCACCTCGGGCAGGGATTCGAGGATGTTGAGCGCCTCGCCGACCGTCGAGCCGCCGGAGGACGGGGGCGCCATGCCGTACACGTCCATGCCCTTGTAGGAGATCTTGGTGGGCTCGCGCAGCAGGGCGCGGTAGGCACGCAGGTCGGACAGCTCCATCAGGCCCGGGCGGACGTTGCGGGTGCTGCCCGGGGTGACCGGCGGCTGCTTGACGGTGGCCACGACCTCCTTGCCGAGCTGGCCGCCGTACAACCAGCCGGGGCCGCGCTTGGCCAGCTCACGGTAGGTGTCGGCGAGTTCCGGGTTCCTGAAGACCGAGCCGACGGGCGGCGGGGCGCCGTTCGGGAGGTACAGCTTGGCCGTGGAGGTGAAGTCCTTGAAGCGGGCGGCGTTGGCGGCGGTCTGGTCGTAGAACGTCTGGTCCACGACGAAGCCCTTGGAGGCCACCTCGATCGCAGGCTGGAGCGCCTGCTTGAGCGAGATCGTGCCGAACCTGCGCAGGGCCAGGTCCCAGTTCGCGACCGTGCCGGGCACGCCGGCGGACAGGCCGCTGGTGACCGCCTCGTCGAACGGGATGCCCTCCAACGTCGTCGCCGTCATGGCCTGCGGGGCGGTCTCGCGGCCGTCGATCGTGAAGACCTTACGCTGCCTGGCGTCGTAGTAGACCATGAAGCCGCCGCCGGCGAGCCCGGCCGAGTACGGCTCGGTGACGCCGAGCACCGCGCCCGCGGCGACCGCGGCGTCCACGGCGTTGCCCCCCTTTCTCAGCACGGAGATGGCGGCCTTGCTCGCGTCCAGGTCGACGGTGGCGACGGCGCCGCCGTACCCCTTGACCTCCGCGACCTTCTGCTCGGGTTGGGGCTCGGCCGACGCGGGAGAGGTCGGCGCGAGCGCGATGAGGACTGCTGATGCGGGAACGATCACTCGGCGCATGGTCTCCACGATGGACCAGGTACGCCCGTCGCGGTAGGGCCCCCTGCTACATGAGGGTGATGCGCTGGTCAAGGCGGTGCCTTAGCGTTGGGGCGTGCGCTCGAAGTCCGGCTTCGCCCCCTATCTCGCTCTGATCGCGGCCGTGTTCCAGCTCGTGCTGTCCCAGGGCGCGGAGCGCGGGCAGCCGGACAGGGCGCCGCTCGATCCGCTGGCGTACGGGTTGCTGCTGGTCGGGCCACTGATGATCCTCCTGCACCGGAAGTTCCCGATCCCCACGGCGGTGGCCACCTTCCTGGCGACCTACGCCTTCGTCTGGGGCGGCTACCCCTACGGCGGCGTGTTCTTCGCGCCGATCGCCATGCTGTTCCTGCTGGTCCTGCACCGTCACCGGTTGACGGCCTGGATCCTGGCCGGGATCACCGACGTGGTCTTCATCGCCTACCCCTGGATCACGTCCTCGCCGAACCGCGGGCTCTTCCACGATCTGGCGGTCACCTCGTTCATCCTGCTCTTCATGATCGCGGCCGAGCTGGTCAGGATCGCCCGCGAGCGCCGCGCCCAGCAGCAGCGGGCCGCCGAGGAGGAGACGAGGCGGCAGGCCAGCGAGGAGCGGCTGACCATGGCGCAGGAGCTGCACGACGTGCTCGCGCACAACATCTCGCTCATCCACGTCCAGGCCTCGACCGCGCTGCACCTCATCGACGACGACCCCGGGCAGGCCCGCACCGCCCTGGCCACCATCAAGACCGCCTCCAAGGAGGTGCTGGGCGAGATGCGCTCGGTGCTCAACGTCCTGCGTGAGGGCGCGCCGCGCTCCCCCACGGCCGGGCTCGACCGCCTCGACGAGCTGATCGAGCGCTCCGGGATGGAGGTGACGCTCAAGCGCGTCGGCTCGCGGCCGTTGCCGCCCTCTGTGGAGCGGGCCGCGTACCGGATCGTCCAGGAGTCGCTCACCAACGCCGCCCGCCACGCCCCCGGCTCGGCGGTGACGGTGCGTCTGGAGTACGCCGCGCGCGAGCTGGTCATCCGCGTGACCGACACCGGCGCGACCAAGCCCGCAGTGCTGTCCGAGTCGGGCAGCGGCAACGGCATCCCCGGCATGCGCGAGCGGGCCTCCGCGCTGGGCGGGACCCTGGTCGCCGGCCCGTCGGACACCGGCTTCCAGGTCGAGGCCCGGCTGCCACTACCCGAGGAGACCTCATGATCAAGGTGTTGCTCGCCGACGACCAGGCGCTGGTCCGGGCCGGCTTCAAGGCGCTGCTCAACGCCCAGCCGGACATGACCGTGGTGGCCGAGGCCTCCGACGGCGCCGAGGCGGTGCGGCTGGCGAAGGAGCACGGGCCCGACGTGGTGCTCATGGACATCCGCATGCCGGGCACCGACGGCCTGACCGCCACCCGCCAGATGCCCGAGGGGCCGCGCATCATCATCCTGACCACGTTCGAGCTGGACGAATACGTCTTCGAGGCGCTGCGCAGCGGGGCGAGCGGCTTCCTCGTCAAGGACACCGAGCCGGCCGAGCTGATCCAGGCCGTCCGGGTGGTCGCGGCCGGCGAGGCGCTGCTGTCGCCCAGCGTGACCCGCCGCCTGATCGCCGAGTACGCCTCCCGCGCCAAGGAGCCGGTCGCCGCCGGCGGGCTCGACCAGCTCACCGAGCGCGAACGCGAGGTGCTCGCCCTGGTCGGGACCGGCATGACCAACGACGAGATCGCCGCCAAGCTGTTCATGTCGCCGGCCACGGCCAAGACCCACGTGAGCCGCACCATGATGAAGCTGCACGCCCGCGACCGGGCTCAGCTGGTCGTCATCGCGTACGAGTCAGGGCTCGTCAAGCCGGGCTGGGCCTAGCCGCACGAGGTACCCACGACGCCGCCCGGCGGCCGCCATCTGTTCTCAGGAGCAACGCACCCCTAAACATCACCGAGGGTGAGACAACTGCCACTGGCCGCGCCTGACACTCCGCGTTACGTTGCATTACACAGCGAGTTAGAAGGTGGGAGAAGGATGCGGTCCATCGCCAGGTTCTGCGGGCAGTGCGATTGCGGATGCCCCATGTTGTTCGTCGACCACAGCGCACCCGAGGAGCGCCGGGTCATCATCACCGACGACTTCGGGCAGCGCGTCGAGATGAGCCTCGACCAGTTCGGCTCGATCGTGGCGGCCGCCAAGAGCGGGTCCCTGGACAACGTGGCGCTCGTCCACTGAGCGCCCAGGCCGCCGCCATGTTCGCCGGCGGAGTCGCCGCCGGACTGCTGGCCGGGACCGTCACCTGCACCGCGGCCCAGGGTGGGCTGCTCATGGGCCTGGCCGACCGGTGCCACGGGCGCGATCCGGCGCTGGTGGGGTGGTTCCTGGCCGGGCGGCTGGCGTCGTACACACTGGCCGGGGCGCTGCTCGGGCTGCTCGGCTCGGCCGTCAGCCCGCCGCCCGCGGCACGTGCGGCGCTGCTCGTCGCGGCCGGCGTCACTGTGATCGTCTTCGCGGTGCGGATCATGCGGCGCGGGCGCTGCGCGACGCCGCCGGAAGGCGAGGTATCCCGGTGCAAAGCGCCGCTGCTCGGCGCCGCCACCATCCTGGTGCCGTGCGGCGCGACGCTCGGCGTGGAGATGATCGCCGTCTCCAGCGGCTCGCCGCTGTCAGGGGCGGCGGCCATGGCGGGGTTCGTGATCGGCACCGCTCCGGCGTTCGCGCTGCTCGGGTACGTGCTGCGGCGCGTCTCCCGCACCCGGCTCGCCAGGGTCGCGGGGCTGGCGGCGATCGCCGCCGGCCTCTGGACCGTCGGCGCCGGGCTCAACCTGGGCGGCTGGCTGCCCGGATTCACGCCGTCCGCTCCCTCCTCATCCACCCCCGCGTCACCGACGGTCACCGTCTGGGCGACGCGCGACGGCTACCGCCCGGCCGTGGCGTCCGCGCCGGCGGGTGTGCCGGTCGAGATCGTCTTCAGGCTGGCGGGACCGGGCTGCACCGGCACCGTCGCGATCGGCGGGCGGGACGTCGCGCTGCCCGCCACGGTGCGCCTGCCGCCGCAGCCGCCCGGCAGGTTGCGGTACGCCTGCGGAATGGGCATGTACACGGGGTTCGTCGAGTTCTCGTAGCGGCTTGTCGGCGATTACCGTTCGCAATCACGCGATCACGTGCCAGTCTGTCGCCATGGCCTGGCAAGGAGAGGTGGCGGCGCCGACCGTACCGGCGCCCCGCGTGGGAGACGAGCCCGAGCTGCTGGCCGCCGCGCACGCCGGCGACACGCAGGCCGCGCACCGGCTCGGCAAGCTCTACGCGCAGCACGGCGACCGAGCGGCCGCCAAGCACTGGTGGGAGCGGGCGGCCGCGGGCGGCAACATGGACAGCGCCTTCAACCTGGGCATCTGGCACGAGAAGCACGGCAGTCTGGAAGAGGCCGTCGCCTGGTACGAGACCGCCGCCGCCACCGGCGACGCCGAGGCGGCCGCCAACCTGGCGACGCTCCTGCTGGAGCAGCGCGGCGACGTGGAGGCGGCCAGGAGGTGGTACGAAAGCGCGGCCCGCGCCGGGTCCAGGATCGCGGCCCGCAGGCTGGCGCTGGTCTGCGAGGACACCGGCGAGCTCGCGGCGGCCCGCGAGTGGCACCGCCAGGCGGCGGCCGACGGCGACGTGGCCTCGGCCCACGACCTGGGCTTCCTGGCCTACTCCGCGGGCGACGACGAGGAGACCGTGCGGTGGTGGGAGTACGCCGCCCGCGGCGGCCACGCCGAGTCCGCCTACTGCATGGGCCTCTACCTCGACGCCGGACGCGACCCCGAGGGCGCCGAGGCCTACTACCGGCTGGCCGCCAAGAGCGAGCACCCCGGCGCCGCCTCCCGGCTCGGCGGGATCGCGCTGTCCAGGGGCGATCTGCGCGCCGCGCGGGCTTGGTTCGAGCGGGCCGCGAACGCCGGGCGCGTGGAGGACCAGCGGATGGCCGGGTTCGTGTGCGTGGAGCTGGGCGACTGCGGGGCGGCCAGCCACTGGTTCGGCCGGGCGGCGGTCGGCGGGGACGCCGAGTCGGCCTTCAACTACGGCCTGCTGCTCATCGCCGAGTTCGGCGACCTGGCCGGCGGCCGGCACTGGTTCCGCCAGGCCGCGCGGGCCGGGCACCACGGGGCCGCCGTCGAGCTGGGCGGGCTGCTGTCGGTGGCGGGCGAGCCGAGTGAGGCGTGGCTGTCCGACCCGCCGCCGCCCGGCTGGGCCCGCCCGGCCGAGCCGGAGCTGGCCGCGCGGGCCGAGCTGGCGGCGGCCTCCACCGGCCGCCGGGGCGGGATCTCGCTGGACGTGGCCGAGCTGACCGAGGTCCTCGGCACGTGGGATCTGGTGACCAGGCCGCTGCACGACCATTCGGACGTGGTCGGGTGGCTGGTGCGGCGGAGCGGGGTGCACACGAGCGCCATCGAGCATCTGGCGTCCGTACGCGGCACGCTGCTGCGCCCGGGCAGCGCGCCCTGGCCGAGCCCGGGCGAGATCCAGCACGTCCTGGCCACCGCCCGCGATCTGCGGCGGCGTCTGGGCGTGCGCTAACGCTGGCCCAGGTGGAACAGGTGGCCCTCGTCGTCCTTGAAGACCGCCGACCAGCCCCACGGCTGCTGCTGCGGCTCCTGGGTGAACTCGACGCCGCGGGCGGCGAGCTCCTCGTGCGTCTTGACGATGTCGTCGGCCTGGAACAGCACGTAGTTGGGCAGGTCTTTGGCCAGCCCCGGCCACTTGGGGTCGGCCTTGTGGATGACCAGCCCGGTGCCGCCGCCGGGCGGCTGGACCTCGATCCAGCGGTCCTCGCCGTACGGCATGTCCTTGGTGATCTCGAAGCCCACCTTCGCGGTCCAGAAGTCCACGGCCCGCTGCTGGTCCTCGACGTAGATGGTGACCTGGCTGATGCCGAGCGCCATTGCTCCTCCTCGTCGTTATATCCGCCATGGATATAACCACCGTGGTGCTATGGTGTCAATCATGCTCACCGCCGCCGGTTTCCACGTGCTGCTCGCCCTGGCCAGCGGCGCCGGGCACGGCTATGCGGTGATGCGGTTCGTCGAGGAGGTCAGCGGCGGCGCGGTGAAGCTGGGGCCGGGCACGCTCTACAGGACGATCAGCCGTTTGGTGGCCGACGGCCTGGTCGAGGAGTCCGACGACGCCGACCCCGCCGCGCCGCACGACGCCAGGCGGCGCTACTACAAGCTGACGCCGCAGGGCGAGCGGGCCGCGCGGGCGGAGGCCGAGCTCATGGCCCGCATGGTGACCGCGGCCAGAGAGGCAGGGCTGATCACGTGACATCGCTGCGCCCGCAGGGGCTGAGCCCGCATCTGTTCGTACGCGACACGCAGGCGGCGATCGACTTCTACCGCGAGGGCCTGGGCGCGGTGGAGGTGTTCAGGAACACGCTGCCCGACGGGGTGATCCTCTTCGTCGAGCTGCAGCTCGGCGCCGGGCGGCTGCTGGTGAGCGAGGAGACGCCCGACCTGGGCGCGCTGGCCCCGCCGACGCTGGGCGGCAGCCCGGTCCTGATCCTGCTGGAAGTGGACGACCCCGACGCGGTCGCCGAGCGGGCGATCGCGGCCGGGGCCGACATCGAGATGCCGGTGCAGGAGACGTTCTGGGGCGAGCGGTACGGCGTGCTGCGCGACCCGTTCGGCCACCGGTGGGCGGTGACGACGGCCAGGGAGCAGCTCACGCCCGACGAGATCGTACGGGGCACGACGTACCGCTCGGAGGACTAGACGACCTCGGCGACCGGCGTGTACTCCAGGCCGAGCGCCTCGGCGACCGGCTGGTTCGTCAGCAGGCCGTCGTGCGTGTTGAGCCCGCCCGCGAGGCCCGCGTCGGCCTTGACCGCCTCGCGCCAGCCCAGGTTGGCCAGCTTGACCGCGTACGGGAGGGTGGCGTTGGTCAGCGCGTACGTGGAGGTGTTGGCCACCGAGCCCGGCATGTTGGCCACGCAGTAGAAGACCGACTCGTGCACCTTGTACGTCGGGTCGGCGTGCGTGGTCGGGCGCGAGTCCTCGAAGCAGCCGCCCTGGTCGATGGCGATGTCGACGAGCACCGAGCCCGGCTTCATCCGGGAGACGAGGTCGTTGGAGACCAGCGTCGGGGCCTTGGCGCCGGGGATCAGCACCGCGCCGATGACCAGGTCGGCCTGGAGGACCTCCTGCTCGATCGCGTACCGCGTGGAGACCAGCGTCTTGAGCCGGCCCTGGTAGATCGCGTCGATGTAGCGCAGGCGGTCGATGTTGGTGTCGAGGACGGTCACGTCGGCGCCCATGCCGACGGCGATCTGCGCCGCGTTCAGCCCCGACACGCCGCCGCCGATCACGACCACCTTCGCCGGCGCCACGCCCGGCACCCCGCCCGGCAGGATGCCGCGGCCGCCGTTGAAGCGCATGAGGTTGTACGCGCCCACCTGCGGCGCCAGCCGCCCGGCGACCTCGGACATGGGGGCGAGCAGCGGCAACGCGTTGCCCACCTGGACGGTCTCGTACGCGATGCCCGTGGTCCTGGCGGTGAGCAGCGCGTCGGTGCAGGCGCGTGAGGCGGCCAGGTGCAGGTACGTGAACAGCACCAGCCCCTCCCGCAGCCGGTGGTACTCCTCGGCGATCGGCTCCTTCACCTTGAGCACCATGTCGGCCTCGCCCCACACGGCGTCGGCACTGTCGATGAGCTTCGCGCCCGCAGCGAGGTATTCCTCGTCCGTGATGTGCGAGCCCAGGCCCGCGCCCCGCTGGACCAGGACGTCGTGGCCGTTGCGCACCAGCTCGTGAACGCCTGCGGGCGTGGCGGCGACACGGTATTCGTGGTTCTTGACCTCGGCAGGAACGCCGATCTTCATGGCGGTGGATCCTTTCGGGAGCCGGCACACCGTTGTGCCGTGTTGAGGGGTCTTCAGACGCGGGCCCACGCCTCGGTGAGCACGCCGCGGAGGATCGAACCGATCTCCTCGAACTCCTTGAGACCGGCGACGAGCGGGGGCGCGAGCTGGATGACGGGGTCGCCGCGGTCGTCGGCGCGGCAGTAGAGGCCCGCGTCGAACAGCGCCTTCGACAGGAAGCCGCGCAGCAGCCGCTCGGACTCGTCGGCGTCGAACGTCTCCTTGGTGGCCTTGTCCTTGACCAGCTCGATGCCCCAGAAGTAGCCGGCGCCGCGCACGTCGCCGACGATCGGCAGGTCGCGCAGGTCGTCGAGGGTCTGCTTGAACAGCGGCTCGTTCTTCGTCACGTGGCCGAGCAGGTCTTCGCGCTCGAAGATGTCGAGGTTGGCGAGGGCCACGGCCGCGGAAACGGGGTGGCCGCCGAACGTGTAGCCGTGGGCGAACATGGTGTCGCCGCTCTTGAACGGTTCGAACAGCCGCTCGTGCGCGATCATGGCGCCGATGGGCGAATAGCCGCTGGTCATGCCCTTGGCGCAGGTGATGATGTCAGGCACGTAGTCGAACTTCTGGCCGCCGAACATCGTGCCGAGCCGCCCGAACGCGCAGATCACCTCGTCGGACACCAGCAGGACGTCGTACTCGTCGCAGATCTCGCGCAGGCGCTGCCAGTAGCCGGGGGGCGGCGGGAAGCAGCCGCCCGCGTTCTGCACGGGCTCGGCGAAGACGGCGGCCACCGTGTCGGGGCCCTCCATCTCGATGGCGCGGGCCACCCGGTCGGCGGCCCAGAGGCCGTACTCCTCCGGGGTCATGCCCTTGACGCCGGTGATCTCGTCCGCCCGGTAATGGTTGGTGTTGGGGACGCGCACGGACCCGGGCACCAGCGGCTCGAACATCTGCTTGAACGCCGGGATCCCGGTGATCGCCAGCGCGCCCTGCGGGGTGCCGTGGTAGGCGATCTGGCGGCTGATGACCTTGTGCTTGAGCGGCTTGCCGGTGAGCTTGAAGTACTGCTTGGCCAGCTTCCACGCGCTCTCCACCGCCTCGCCTCCGCCGGTGGTGAAGAAGACGCGGTTGAGATCGCCGGGGGTCTGCGCGGCCAGGCGCTGGGCCAGCTCGGCCGCCTTCGGGTGCGCATAGGACCACAGCGGGAAGAACGCCAGCTCCTGGGCCTGCTTGGCGGCGGCCTCGGCCAGCTCCTGGCGGCCATGGCCGACCTGGACCACGAAAAGCCCGGCGAGGCCGTCGAGATAGCGCTTGCCGTGGATGTCGTAGACGTACGATCCCTCACCGCGCACGATGGTCGGGATCTCGGACTGCTGGTATGCGCTGTGTCTGGTGAAGTGCAACCACAGGTGGTCTTCCGCGGCCTTGAGGACGTCGTGTTCCGGCTGCGTCATGGCTATCTTCCCTCGTCTGTGAACTCCCCACAGTCTGCATGTTCACCTGCGGTTTGCCAAGCGAATCGGTCGCAGCATTGTGCAAGAAAATCGAGATCCGCAGAACCGCTATGTAACAGCGACGAAATCCGCATGTAGATTGACGCGAGGATCCTGCCGGGCTACGTACGCCGGGACCTTCTGTGATCCAATGAGACCCGAACTGTCACATTCGATAAGAACCACCCCCGGGGGACCCTGCCGTGACTCCTGACCAGATTGAGAGCGCTGTCGCCGCCTCGATGCCCCAGGCCGTCGAGGAGCTCAAGCGACTTGCCGCCATCCCGTCCGTCGCCTTCCCCGGGCATCCGCAGGAGCCCGTGCTGGCCGCCGCCGCGATGACGGAGGAGTTGCTGCGGTCCGTCGGCCTCCCCCGCGTCCAGCAGGTGCCCGTCGAGGGCAGCTTCCCCGCGATCTACGCCGAGGCCCCTGCCCCGCCCGGCATGCCCACGGTCCTGCTGTACGCCCACTACGACGTGCAGCCCGCCGGTGACCCGGCCGCGTGGCGCACGCCGCCGTTCGAGCCGACCCTGATCGACGGCTGCCTGTACGGGCGTGGCTGCGCGGACGACAAGTCCGGCATCATCTCCCACGTCACCGCCCTGCGCGCCTTCCAGGGCCGGTTCCCCGTGGGCATCAAGGTGATCATCGAAGGCCAGGAGGAGTACGCGGGCGAGCGCCTGGAGGCGTTCGTCGAGCGCAACCCCGACCTGCTGCGGGCCGACTGCATCGTGGTGGCCGACACCGGCAACCCGCGCGTCGGCGACCCGGCCGTCACCACGTCGCTGCGCGGCATGGCCGCCTTCACCGTCGAGGTCCGGACGCTGCGCGAGGCCGTCCACAGCGGCTCGTTCGGCGGCGCCGCCCCCGACGCGCTGGCCGCGCTGATGCGCATGCTGACCTCGCTGCACGACGACAACGGCGACATCCGGGTGCCGGGGTTGCCGCGCGGGACCTTCCTGGGCCAGGGGCCGTCGGAGGAGGAGTTCAGGAAGACCGCGGGCGTGCTGGACGGCGTGTCGCTGGTGGGCTCCGGCGCGCTGGCTGACCGGCTGTGGTCCTCCTACGCGATCACGGTCACCGGGCTCGACGTGCCGACGGTGTCGGGGGCGGTCAACGCGGTGCAGCCGGTCGCGCGCGCCCGGGTGACGGTCCGGGTGCCGCCGGCCGGAGACCCGAAGACGACGGCGAACGCGGTGGTCGAGTTCCTGCGGCAGGTGGCGCCGTGGGGCGCGCAGGTGACGTTCAGCGACCTCACGGTGGGCTCGGGCTTCCAGGCGGACTCGGGAGGGAAGGCGCGAGCGGCGCTGAACAGCGCGATGACCCGCGCCTTCGGCCGCCCGCCGCGGGACGTGGGCGCGGGCGGGTCGATCCCGCTGGTCAACACGCTGCTGAAGCAGTTCCCCGCGGCGGAGATCCTGTTGTTCGGGGCGGAGGACGAGGACGCCGCCATCCACGCGCCGAACGAGCGCGTGGACCTGGAGGAGCTGCGGAGGGTCGCGACCACGGAGGCCCTGTTCCTGAACGAGCTGAGCCTTCCTTCGCCGCTGGGCGTGTAGGCCGCCGTCAGAGATGTGAACATTCCTGGAGGAGTCGCTGGTGGGACGGTTGTGTCCCCTCGGGCAGCCGGTCGGGCGGGCACCACTTCGCCTCCAGGATCTCCCAGGGGTCGATCTCGAGCGTGCCGCCCGTGAGCACGGCTTCGTAGGCCACCTCCAGCCGTAACCTGAAGCCGCTCTTCAGCCGTACGAGCCGGCCGACCTTCACGGTCAGGCCGGTCTCCTCGAGGACCTCGCGCTCGACGGTGCCCTCGAACGTCTCCCCTCGCTTCGCGTAGCCGGTGGGGAATCCCCACTGGCGGCCCTCCGGCCACAGCCGGTGTTTGAGCAGGAGCACCCGCCCTTCATCGTCTCGTACGACGCCGGTGACGCCGACCATGAACGTGGCGTGCCTCAGCCACACCAGCCGCCACTGCAGGCGACCGCCCAGCGACCTCCACACACGGGCGACAAGCCGTATCACCGTGCCCCCTTCAGCTCTGCGCCCATTATTCGCTGGGATTCGGCCGGGGGCCGCCCATATGGTCACGGCATGGACTGGCGCGTGTGGCATGACGAATACGATCGCCCGGACTCACGCTTGGCGCGGCGGCTGCGGGTCGTTCAGGAGCAGACCCGGCAGGCGCTCGATGACGCTCCGGCGGGTCCGGTGAAGGTGATCAGCCTGTGCGGGGCAAGGGCGTGATCTCCTTCCCGTGCTGCAGGAGCATCCGCGCCGGGGCGACGTCACCGATGAGGACATCGAGCGGACCGTCGGGTTCTTCCCGCAGTTGTGCGCCACGGGTGGCACGGTGATCTGGACGCGGCATCGGGAGGCTCCCGATCTCGTGCCGCGGATCTGCGACTGGTTCGAGGAACAGGGTTTCGAACTGCGGTGGGTGTCGGATCCGGATGCGGGGTTCGGGGTCGGGGTTCACCGCTTCACCGGCCGGCCCCGGCCTCTGGAGCTCGGTGAGCTCATGTTCCGGTTCGTCGGTTGCCACGAGCTCAAGACGGAGCGATGAGGGGCACGAGGCGTTCCGCCTGATCCAGGTCCCCGGGAGAGCGGCACCAGCTCGCCTCGATCAGTAGTGCACAGGTCGGCGGTGGACGAGGCGGAGGCCGGTTTCCACCAGGGCCCAGCCCAGGCGGGTCTCCCACGTACGTAAGACCGACGAACGGGACGCGAGGCGGTGGCGGTCCGCCTCGGCGCGCAGCTCGCGGGCTCGCACTTTCTCGACGTACAGGTACAGCTCCGGGTCCATCGGGCTCTCCTTGGTCAATGTCCGGGACTCCACGGGCGGAAGGGGAAGCCGTACATGTGCACGGCGACGCTCTCGCGGCCGTCGGTGTCGCCGGCCTCGCGGGCCGCCTTTCCGTGGGCCCGCCACTTCTCGGCCAGCTCTCGGAGCTCCTCGGCGAAGCGGCTCAGCTCGTCGGCCGTGAGCGACATCAGGTGCTCGGAGGTGAAGGCCGCGCTGCGCCAGGCATCACCCCAGGTCGGCTGCGTGTCGAGGAATTCCTCCAACAGCTCGTGCTGCTGACGGGTGTGCATGCGCGTCACGGCGGCGTGGACGGCGGCGCGCTCAGGGGCGTCGCGGAAGTCCTCGTCCCTGGTGGTCAGGGTGGCGGCCGCGGGCTTCCACCACCGCTCCCTCGCGTCACCGCCGCTCCCCTCCGCCTCCTCGATGAGGCCGTGGGCGGCCAGCTTGCGCAGGTGGTAGCTGACCAGGGAGACGGCCTCGTCGACCTGGTCGGCGAGGTGCGACGCGGTCGCCGTGCCCGCCACTTTGAGAGCGCGGTAGAGCTTCATGCGCAGCGGGTGCCCCAACGCCTTGAGCGTGTCGAGGTCCTTGATGCGGCGGGTGTTCTCGGCGGCCATACCCCCACCCTAGATGCGAAAAAGAATTTGCGCAAATTTCCTTTCGCATGTGGTCAGAAACGCCAGGTGGTCTGGCTGTACTCGCCCTTGCGGAAGCCCAGCACCTTGGCCGGGGCGACCTCGAACACCAGCGCCTCCCCGCCCTGCGCGTGCGTGAACACGCCGTCGCCCACGCCGAAGTGCCATTCGGGGCCGTACTTGGACCCCCAGGCGTCGGCGAGCCGCTTGAGCTTGCCGGAGTCCGTCACCCGGTCGGCGACGCCCTCGACCACCAGGTCGAGCCCTTCGCGCAGGGCGCTGGCGCCGGTCGTGAGCGCGCAGTTGCGGTTGCGCTCGAGGTTCCTGGCCTTCTGCTCCTCCGCGCCGGTGCAGAAGTAGATCGCGTCGTCCTGCCAGACGGCCAGCAGCGTGGTGACGTGCGGGCGGCCGTCGGGGCGTACGGTGGTCAACCAGTACGTCTCCGCCCGCTCCAACTGGTCGCGGGCCTGCGACCACGGGGTCGCGGTGGCGTTCTGTTCGCTGAAGCGCTGGTCCAGTTTCGTGGTCGGTTCCATGGCCGATCCTCACGTGTCGTCGGTACGGCTTCCACATGGACAGACGTGCCCGGGGTCAGAAACTCATCGCCGGAGCCGGCCGAGCGAGTGTCAGAATGGGGCCGATCCCGATCAGTGGGTCCACGCATGTCGGACGCGGAGGTACTGAAAATGGCGACGTTCGCGCTGATCCACGGCGGCGGGGGCTCCGCCTGGGACTGGCATCTGCTGGTGGAGGAGCTGCGTGGGCGCGGACACGACGCCGTGGCGGTGTCCCTGCCGATCGAGGACGAGTCCGCCGGGCTGTTCGACTACGCCGACGCCGTGGTCGAGGCCCTCGGCGGGCCCAGGGAGCGACTGCTCGTGGTGGCGCACTCGTGGGGCGGCTTCGTCGGCCCGCTGGTGTGCGCCCGCGTGCCTGCCGAGCTCCTGGTGCTGGTCACGGCCATGATCCCGAAGCCCGGCGAGCCGCCGGCCGACTGGTGGGACAACACGGGCTTCACTCATCGCGACATGAACGACCCGATCGGGTTGTTCCTGCACGACGTGCCCAGGGACCTGGCCGAGGAGTCACTCACGAGGTCGCGTGATCACGCGGAGAAGGCGCTGGAGGAGCCGTGGCCGCTGGAGCGGTGGCCGGACGTGCCGACCAGGTTCCTGCTGTGCCGCGACGATCGGTTCTTCGAGCCGGAGTTCATGCGCGGCGTCGTACGCGACCGGCTCGGCATCAGGCCCGACGAGATCGACGGCAGCCACGCCCCCATGCTGGCCCGGCCCAAAGAGCTGGCCGACCACCTGACTGGCTACCTGACCGGCAGGTCGTAGACGCGGCGCACGCTGCTGCCGAGCCGGTTCAGATCGGCCCCGTACACGTGCACCGACACCCCGATCTCGCTGCTGCTGTTGCGGACCTTGTGGATGTCACCGGGCGGCGCGAAGCCGCTGACCTCTCCCGGCCGGTTGTCGGCCCGCCCGATCTCCACCAGGTGATCGCCCATGTCGCGGTAGAGGGTCTCGTGCTCGATGCCGCTGAGGATGCCGAACGTGCACCACGAGACGTGGTCGTGGATCACCGTCTCTTGCCCGGGCCGCCAGACCACGGCCGCGATCGAGAAGTCCTCCTGGGCGTGCAGCACGTGGGACACGTACCCGTCGGGTGAGCCCTCGCGCTCCTGCGGCGTGAGGAGGTCGAGGCCGGGCAGGCGGTCGCGGAGCAGACCGGCGACGGCGTACGCGGTCTCGCGCGGCCCGAGCCGCCGGGCCACGATTCCGGAAATGCCGGTCATGAGCGCATCGAGCCCCGGCCTCGCCAGTGCGGTGGCGGCCATGTTCATGGTGTCCCCCTAGCGGAAGCCGACAGTTGCCCTTCCCTTCTACGGTGCTACGCCGCGACCAATAGGTCCAACAGAAGTCTTCTGTGCAACCCATAGATACGATTGATGAATGCTGGATGTCACCCGTCTGCGCGTGCTTCTCGCGGTCGCCCGCAAGGGCTCGCTGACCGCCGCCGCCAAGGAGCTGCACTATTCACAGCCGTCCGTCAGCCACCACCTGGCCAGGCTGGAGGCCGAGACCGGCGCGCGGCTCATCCAGCGGGCCGGCCGCGGCATCAGGCTCACGGACGCGGGCCGGCTGCTCGCCGAACGCGCCGCGGAGATCATCGGCCGTCTCGACGACACCGCCGAGGAGCTGGCCGCCCATGTGGGGCTGCGTTCTGGGCGCGTACGCCTGGCCGCCTTCCCCTCCGCACTGGGCACGTTCGTCCCGACCGCCGCCACGCTGCTCGGCGACGCGCACCCCGGGCTGCGCCTGCACCTCACCGAGACCGAGCCGCCGGAGGCGCTCAGGCTGCTGCGGGCCGGGCGGGTGGACGTGGCGGTGGTCTTCCGGTACGACGACACCGCACCGGAGGACAGCGGCATCAACATGATCCATCTCCTCGACGACCCCAGCTACCTGGTGTCCGACAAGCCGACGGACGGGCGGCTGGCCGATCACGCCGGGGCGTCCTGGATCGCGGGCTGCGACCGGTGCCGCAGCCACCTGCTGGACATCTGCGACAAGGCGGGGTTCGCGCCGCGGATCACGTTCACGAGCGACGACATCGTGGCCGTTCAGGCGCTGGTCGCGGCAGGGCTCGGCCTGACGATGCTGCCGGGGCTCGCGTTGCGCGCCCACCGCCACCCGGACGTCGAGGTGGCCGAGGTGCCGGGCTCGACCAGGCACGTGTACGCCGCCGTCTACGGCGACCCGCCCCACCCGCCGGCCACCGGAGCGCTGCTGGACGCACTACGAGAAAGTCTTTGACGCCGCTCCTACGATGGCCTCATGCCGGATATCTCGACACTCGCTCTCTTCAGTGTGCTCACGCTCGGCCTCCTCGTGGTGCCCGGGCCCGCGGTCCTGTACATCGTCACGCGCAGCGTCGCCCAAGGCCGCTCCGCGGGACTGATCTCCGTGCTGGGCGTCCATGCCGGCTCGATCGTCCACGTGGCCGCGGCGGCACTGGGCATCAGCGCGCTGCTGGCCGCCTCCGCCACGGCGTTCACCGTGGTCAAATACGTCGGCGTCGCCTACCTGGTCTGGCTCGGCGTGAGCAAGCTGGTGCGGCGGGGCGAGGCCGAGGAGGCGGTCGAACTCCGCGTGCAGTCGAAGCAGCGGCTGTTCTGGGAGGGCTTCGTGGTGAACGTGCTCAACCCGAAGACCGCGATCTTCTTCCTGGCGTTCCTGCCGCAGTTCACCGATCCGGCCGCCGGTCCCGTCGGGCCTCAGATCCTGCTGCTCGGAGTGCTGTGGATCGTGCTGGGCATGGCCTCTGACGGCACGTACGCGATGCTCTCCTCGGCGCTCGCCGGGCGGGTACGCGGGTCCGCGCGGGTGCGGCGGCGGCTCGACGTGGGGAGCGGGGTCGTGTACCTGGGGCTTGCGGCATGGCTCACAACCGAGAAGGCATGACAAGCCAAGAAATTTCGGGCCCATAATGCGATAGTGGAGATCAAGCGCCGATAGGGGGGACGGCTGAGCGGGGGGCGGCACGTCCGGACGTACGTAAGAGGCCTACAGGCGGAGCCCATGGACATGCCACCACACCGCCACGGGCTCGAGCGGACCGTCGAGGTTTACTCGGGTCACGACGAGCTCGCGGGCCTGACCGGTTCGGGCTATGCGATCGGCGCCGATCTCGTACTGACGTCCGCGGACGTGGTCGACCCCGAGGCGCCCTGTCAGGTCCGGGCGGCCTGGTCGGAGCGGTGGGTGCGGGCCGAGGAGGTGTGGCGGGGCCGCGGCGGCACGGGGGCGGTGCTGCTGCGGGTGGTGGGGTCGCCGCCGGGTGAGCCGTCCGACGAGACGGGCAGCGGCTCTCCCTGGCGCGACGTTCCCGGCATCGACCACGTCCGCTGGGCCCGGGTGGCCGGTGGAGAAGGCGACGGGCAGTACAGGCTGCGGTGTGTGGCCAGGGGTTTCCCCAGGGCGGCGCAGCGGGGCGGGTCGAGGACCGCGCAGACGGTGTCGGGGCTGGTGGACGCGCCGACAGGTGCGGTGTCCAAGGCGTTGACGGTCGGCGTACTCACGCCCGAGCCGGCGTCCATGCCGGTCTCCCTCTGGGAGGGCCTGTCCGGCGCCGCGCTTCTCGCCGAGCCCGCCAGGCAGATCGTCGGCGTGGTCGTCGCCGGACGCGACGGGGACGCGCGGCGGTCTCTGGACGTCGTCCCGGTCACCGCGCTGCTGAGTGACGCGCGGTTCTGCGAGCTGGCGGGCGTGCCGCCGGGGCGGCTCGAAACGGTGGCCGAGGGCGACCCGTCGGTGATCCTGTCCAATCTGCTGTCCCCCGCCCGGGAGAAGCTGCCTCCGGACTCCCCCGACTGGCGGCTGCTGGCGCCGCGTCACGCGCTGGTGCCGTTCCTGGGGCGGGACGAGGAGCTCGCGCGCCTGCGGGACTGGGCCGCCGAGCCGGGAGCTCTGTCGATCGCGGTGCTGAGCGGTCGCAGCGGCACGGGCCGGACCAGGCTGGCCGGCGAGCTGTGCGAGGAGCTGGCCCGAGCGGGCTGGGACGCCGGTTTCCTGCCTCTGGACTCCGTCTGCGGACCTCTGTCCGGCGACCTGGGGCCGCTGCCGGGCGAGGGCATGGCGGTCGCCGGTCCTGTGGTGGTCGGGGACCTCCTGGATCCTGAGGGCGCCATTGATCCGGTGGGAGCCGGCGAGGCGGCGGCCGGTGGTTGGGTGAGCCCAGAGGAGCAGGGCCCGGGGCCGGCTCTCGGGGGGACGGGGCGACGGGTGGTGCTGGACGCGGTGCGGCCGACGCTGCTGGTCGTCGATCATCCTGAGCCGTCGTCACCGCTGGTGGGAGAGCTGGTACGGCGGCTGGCCAAGCATGAGCACAATCCGCCCGTACGGATCCTGCTGCTGGTCCGCGAGCCCGGCGACGCCGAATGGTGGCGGCGGCTGGACACGGCGGCGGGTGGCTGGCTGCGGCGGCTCAACACCACGACCGTCCAGCTCAACGCCCGGCCGCTGACGCTGGCCGAACGGAGCGAGCACGCGCTGGCGGCCATGAAGGCGTTCGGTCCCAGCAGGGCCGCCCTGCCCCCGCCACCACCCCTCGACGACCCGGAGTACGGTCTGCCGCTCCACGTTCACCTGGCCGTCCTCATGCGTCTGCGCGACGGCGGCATCGACTCCGCGAGCTGGACGGATGCCCGCAAGGGCGGCGCGGCGGCGGCCGACGCGCGGCTGGGTGACGGGCTGGGCGGTCGCGATCGCTGGGCGGGCGTGGCCGGCGGGCTGGTCGGCCGGTTCCTGGCGCGCGAGTACGAGCAGTGGGCCCACGTATGGCCCGCCCGGCACGAGCGGGTGGACGACGTGACGGCGCGGCAGGCCGTGGCGGTGCTCACGCTGACCGCCCCCACTCCCGCCGAGCTGCCCGGGCTGCTGACGGCCGTTCCCGGCCTCCGGCTGCCTGATTCACCTGCCGAGCAGGCGGGACAGGAGGACGAGGGCGTGAGCGTGGAGGACGGTGCCGGACTTCATGGACCGCTCCTCATCGTGGCGCGCTGGCTCGGCCGGATCTTCCCCGGGGAGGAGCGGCTGGTGCCGCTCGGGCCGGACGTCCTGGCCGAGCGGCTCCTGGCCGAGACCGAGGGCCTGGACGAGCTCGTGCTCGCCCTGCACGATCACGAGGGGCGGACGCCGCAGCACCTCGTACGCATGCTCGACATCCTTCGCCTGTCGGCGAGCTCCGCGCGGGTCAAGTCGGCGCTGCGGTCGCTGGTGGTGAGCAGGATCGACCGGTTGGTGACGGAGGCCGCTTCGGCTCCGGCGAGCCGGCTGGGGGACGCGCTCAACGCGGCGCTGGCGCTGTTCGCCGACGATCGGCGGATCGGGGGTGCCGCGGTCGGGCTGACGGTTCGGCCGGATGCGCCGCTGGGGCTGCGGGCTCTGGGCGTGACGCTCGGCGAGCTGGCGGTGCGGCACCTGCGGGCCAGGGGTGAGTCGATCGCGCTGGCCGAGGCGCTGTCCGTGTTGTCGGGGCGGCTGGCGGCCGTGGGGCGGGTGGGCGAGGCGGTCGTCGCGGCCGCGGAGGCCGTCGAGATCTTCGCCGCCGCTGCCCCGTACGAGGCGGCGGGTGCGCGGGCGGAGGCCCTGTACAACCTGGGGGCGTGTTTGCTGCTCGCGGGTGAGCCCGGCAGTGCGCTCAAGCCGGTGCAGGAGGCGGCGGCCAGATTCCGCCTCCTCGCCGAGGACGAGGGTCACGCGGGGCGTGCTGACGCGCGGGCCGACTACAACCTGGCGTGTGCGCTGGTGGGGGTCGGACGGACGGACGAGGCCGTCGGGGCGTTCCAGGCGGCGGGCGGCGATCCCGACGTCGTGGCTGATCTGGCAGCGGTCCTTTCCGTGCTGTCCACGGCCGCCCCCGCCGCGGGAGCCGCGGCCGGAGCGCCCGCCGGGGCAAGGGCAGGAAGACCGGCCCCGCCCACCGGACCGAGCCCAGGCAGGACGACCCCGTCCGCTGGGTCCGGCCCAGGCAGGACGACCGCGTCCACCGGGCCCCGTCCAGGTTGGACGACTCCTCCGTCCGGGCCCGTCACAGGCGACACGGCAGCGCCGGCCAGGCCCGGCCCGGGCTGGACCACTCCCCCCTCCGGGCCAGCCACAGGCGACACCGCAGCGTCCGCCTGGTCCAGCAGTGGCAGCTCGGCCATGCCTGCCGAAGCCGGCGCGAGCGGGGTGACCATGCCCACCGGGAGCGGCGCGGGCAGCGCGGCCGTGCCCGGGCGTGCCGGCGCGGGCGACCCGGCCGGGCCCTCCGGGGCACGCAGGAGCAGGACGGGCGATGCAGGCGGCCCCACCGGGCCCCGCACGGGGAGGAGAGGTGACGCGGCTGCGGCCACCGGGCCCGGCACAGGCGGCAGCGGTGCGGCGGCGGTGCCGGTTGCAGGGCCGATCGGCGGGCCGGTTGGTGGGCCGGTGGTGTCTGATCCGCCGGCGGTGGCGGCGATCATTCCCGAGCCGCTGGCGCCCCTGGACGTGCTCGACGCCTCCAGCCTCGCCGAGCTGGCGGCCTCGCTCATCGCCGCCGCCACGACGGCCGTCAAGGGCGTCGCGCCCACCAACCGCGACCTGGCCCACCACCTCCACCTCTTGGCCTCCTGGCTCCACGACCACGGCAGGACGGCCGACGCCCGGGTCCCGGCGGGTGAGGCCGCGGCTCGGCTGCGAGGGCTGGCCGGCGAGGAGCCGGGGCTGCGGTTCATGCTGACCGAGGCCGCCGGCCTGCTGTCGCGTATCCACGGCGCGCTGGACGACCTGGACGCCGCCGCGAGGTCCGCCGCCGAGGCCGTGCGGAACCTGCGGGCGCTGGTCGCGCTCGAACCGAGCGAGTACCGGCCGGCCCTGGTGGAGCGGCTGCTGGAACTGGGCGAGCTGCTGCTGCTCGACGACCGGCCCGAGGAGGCGCTCGACCCGCTGCAGGAGGCCATGGGTCTGACCGCCGGGCGGCACGCGCAGGCCAGGGCCAGGCGGCTGCTCGGCCTGTGCCTGGACGAGCTGGGCCGGCCCGTGGACGCGGTGGCGCACCTGGAGCTCGCGGCCGAGCTGTACGACGCCCTGACCGCGGAGGACCCGGCCTACGAGCGCCACCTCACCGAGGTACGGGCCCGGCTGGGCCGCACGCAGCCGCCCCCGGCCCCCGCCGGCGCCAGGCACTGGATGTTGTCGCTGGTCAGCGGGCGGCCAGAAGAGGCCGTGGCCAGGGCGGAGCAGTTGCTGGCCGAGTGCCGCGAAGCCGTCGAGGAGGCGCTCGCACCCCGGCCGGACGAGATCCACGCCTACGTGTCCGCCCAGGCAGTGCTCGCCCGCGCCTGGGCCGACGCCGGCCGGGCGGCGGAAGGGTTCGCGCTGGCGATGCAGGCGTCCGAACTGCTCGAGCGCCATACGGGTCTACGGCCGCGCCCGCACGGGGCTCCGCTGATCACGCAAACTGCCGCTCTCCGCCCCAGGCTCGCCGCTTCGGCACCGGATCGGCCGCACGCGATCGCCGTCGGCCAGGTCGCGGCGGCGCTCGGGCGCACGCTCGTGGGGCTGGGCCGCCACGAGGAGGCCGTGCCGCACCTGCTCACCGCCATCGAGTCCCACGGGCAGGCCGGAGCGAGCCCCGCGTCCGGGAAGGAGCTGGCCGGGCTGCTCGTCCTGGAGACCGTCGCGCTGTCCTCCTCCGACTGCCCCGCGGACGCGGAGTCGGCGTCGGACCGGCTGGTCAGGCTGTACGCGGCACTCGTGTCCGAGGGCATCGAGTCCCCCGTCGCCCTCGCCGGGGCGCTGCGCCTGCAGGGCGGCATCCGGTTCGCCAGGCAGGACGCGGAGGGCGCGCTCAAGTCGGCCAACCGCGCGCTGGACGTCCTGGCGTCGGAGCAGACCAAACCGCAGGAGGGCGGACAGCCGGAGAACGGGCGATCGGCCAAGGACAGGAGGCTGATCACCGCAGCCTGTCTGGAGCTGAGCGGCCTCGCCCTGACCGAGCTGCACGAGGACGAGGTGGCCAGGGAGCGGCTGGCCGAGGGCACCGCGAAGATGGCCGAGTACGGCACCGCGCCGCCCGGCCTGGCCGACGCGCACCTGCTGGCCCTGGTGCGGCTGGCAAGGCTGCGGGCGCGCGAGGACCCCGCCGCCGGGATCGCCCTGTACGCCCGGATCCTGAAGATGCGCCCCCTGCCGGCACCCGACGTGCTCAGGACCCTGATCGAGGAGCTCTCCGCATACGTGGGCGACCTTCCGGACGGCGCCGAGCCGGGCGAGCTGCTGCCGCCGCTCAGGACGTTCACCGACGCCCTCGAACGGCACGTGCCGGTGAGCACCGACGCCGGCCTGCACGACAGCTACGCCCGATGCCTGTCCCGCCTCGCCGCCGCGGCCGCGCAGGCGGGCGACCCCGACAGCGCCGTCCTGGCGGCCAGGCTGGCCGTCCGCGTCCACCTCGGGCTGGCCACCCTGTCCAGCTCGTACCGCGGTCGGCTGGGTGCGGCGCTCGCCGCCCTCGCCGAGTACGACCCCGCCGACCTGGCCGTCGCCGAGCAGGCGGTCGCCCTGCTGAGCGAGGAGGAGAACGGCAGGGAACTGGCGGCCGCCCTCGGCCGGTACGCGGCCGGGCTGCTCGAACGCGGCCGCACGGTGGAGGCCCTGGCCCACTGCGAGCGGGCCGCCGACCTGTGCGACGAGCTGGACGACCCGGCCGTGGCCGCCGCCACGTACGCCCAGCTGGGCGCCGCCCTCGCCGCGCTGGACCGCACGCACGCCGCGCTGGAGGCGACCACCTGGTCGCTCGCCGAGCTGAACCGGGCCAGGGAGCGGGGCCAGGAGCTGCCCCAGGTGCGGGCCCGGGCGATCCAGGTCAAGGGCCAGGTGCTGCGGAGCTCGGGAAGCAAGCAGGAGGCCATGACGCACCTCGTCGAGGCGCTGCAGATCTACACGCGGCTGCCGAAGCCGGCTGCCGCCGCCGAGATCGCCGCGATGCTCGCCGACGACCTGCTGGCGTCCGGGCGGGCGGAGGAGGCCGTCGAGTACGCGAAGATCGCCGCCACCGGGCACCCGGAGCGCACGGTCAAGCACGCGCTCGCCCTCCAGCGGCTGGCCAGGTGCCACATGATGCTGAACGAGATGACCGAGGCGAACGAGCTGGTGGAGCGGCTGATCCCGCTGGCCAGACGGTCGCCCGACGATCTCACGTACCGGGCGATCCTGGCCGACTCGCTGGCCCAGAGTTCTGAGCTGCTGCCGCTGCTGGGGCTGGACGACGGGACCGAGGCCGAGGCCAGGGCCCGTGAGTCCATCGCGATCTACGACGACCTCATGACCACGGGCATGAACGCCGAGGCCCTGCACACCAGCCGGGCGGGCGCCAGCCTCACGCTGGCCGCCGCGCTCAGGATGCGGGACCTGGCCGTCGAGGCTGTGGGGCCGTTGCGCGAGGCCGTCGGGGCGCTGGAGCGGCACGCACCGAGCACGGGGCAACTGGCCGGGCTGCTGGCCAGGGCGATGCTCATGCTCGGCGACGCCCTGATGGAGGCGGGCCGGCCGCTGGAGGCCGGCCTGGTCTTCCACCGGGGCACGCAGGTGACGCGCGACATGCTCTCCAAGGCGCTGGCGCACGCCCGGCTCGGCTTCTGCCAGCAGGAGCTGGGGAGGGACGACGCCGCCGACGCCGCGCTGCGGGTCGCGTCGGTCCTGCTGCGCGAGCTGATCGCCGATGACGACGACGAGAGCCTGGCCGAGCTGCTGCGCGACGTGTTGCAGGGCAGGCTGAAGCTGCTGGAGAAGGCGGGCAGGGCCGCCGAGGCGCGCCAGATCGAGGAGGACCTGCGCAACCTCAGGACCCGCTAGCCCGTCGCCTTCAGGACCCCGCGGCCTCCACCGTCTCCCGCGCCCACCGATAGTCGGCCTTGCCGGCCGGCGAGCGCACCATCTCGGCGACGAACGCGTACGAGCGGGGCACCTTGTAGCCCGACAGGAGCTTCC
Organism: Nonomuraea sp. SYSU D8015; assembly: GCF_008065375.1. Taxonomy (GTDB): domain Bacteria; phylum Actinomycetota; class Actinomycetes; order Streptosporangiales; family Streptosporangiaceae; genus Nonomuraea. Next base: position 559,564 of record NZ_VJYI01000005.1, on the reverse strand, counting down.
TGCAGTGCGTGTCCAGCTCCTCGGCCGTGACCTCGACGCCGGGCCGCGGCTCGATCACGGCCGCCACCTTGTTGCCCCACCGCGCGTCCGGCACCCCGGTCACCACCGCGTCGAACACGGCAGGGTGCCCCTTGAGCACGGCCTCGACCTCCTCGGGGAACACCTTCTCCCCGCCGGTGTTGATGCACTGCGAGCCCCGGCCGAGCACGTTCACGGTGCCGTCGGTGTCGACGGTCGCCAGGTCGCCGGTCAGCAGCCATCGCGTGCCGTTCTCGTCCGTGACGAACGTGCGGGCGGTCTTCTCGGGGTCGTTGTAGTAGCCGAACGCCACCCGCCCCGACCTGGCCACCGTCCCGAGCTGCCCGGACCCGGGCTCGACGGGCCGGCCCTTCTCGTCGAGCACGGCCAGCTTGACCACGGAGTTCGGCTGGTACCGCAGGCCCTTCTCCGGCGTCGAGCCGGCCACGCCGGAGGCGGTGTAACCGGATTCGGTGGACCCGAAGTTGTCGACGATCATGACGTTCGGGAGCAGTTCCTGGAGACGGTCCCGGACCGCGCCACTCAGGATGGCCCCGGTCGAGCTGATCACGATCAGTGACGACACGTCGTAGGAGCCCTCCGCCAGCGCCTCGGCCATGGGCCGGGCCATGGCGTCGCCGGTGATGTTGATGGTGTTCACGCGCTCGCGCTCGACCGTCCGCCACACCTCGGCACCGTCGAACTTGCGGATGTACGCGACGCTCCCGCCCATCCACCAGCTGATGAACGTGGCCATCTGAGCGGCGCCGTGCATCAGCGGCGCGACGGGGAACATCAAGAGAGGACCTGACGCGACGGCCGCGTCGATCACCTCCTGAGGGGTGGCGCGCGGCTCGCCGCCCGGGTTGCCGCCGCCGAAGCCCATGAAGAGGTCCTCGACGTGCCACATCGCGCCCTTCGGCATGCCGGTGGTGCCGCCGGTGTAGATGATGTACACGTCCTGGCCGGAGCGCGGCGGGAAGCCCCGTTCCGGCTTGCCCCGGTCCAGAGCGGTCTCGTACGGCACCGCGGACCCGATGGCCGACGGCCCGCCCACCGAGATCAGGTGCTCCAGCAGCGGCGCCTGGTCGGCGACGGCGGCCACCCGCGCGTCGAACTCGACGTCGTAGATCAGCGCCCGGATGTCGGAGTCCCGGTAGAGATAGAGCAGCTCGGACTCCACGTACCGGTAGTTGACGTTGATCGGCACGGCCCGGATCTTGAGGGCGGCCAGCATGCCGGCGATGTACGGGACGCCGTTGTAGAGCTGGATACCGATGTGCTGCCCCGGCTGGATGCCGAGGTCCATCAGATAGTGCGCGAGCCGGTTCGCCTCGGCGTCCAGCTCGGCGTAGGTGCGGCGGTCATCGCCGCAAATCACCGCGGTACGTTCCCCGATCGCGTCCGCGAGCCCTTCGAAGAGGTCCGCGTGGTTGAACTCCATTAGGGCTTCTCCCGTCCGACGATCCACATCGCGAAGAACTGGGCTCCCCCGCCATAGGCGTGGCCGAGCGCCGTGCGGGCGCCGTCCACTTGGTGTTCGCCGGCCATCCCGCGGACCTGCAGCGCGGCCTCGGCGAACCTGATCAGCCCGGAGGCCCCGATCGGGTTGCTGGACAGCACCCCGCCCGAGGCGTTCCACGGAATGTCACCGTCGAGCGCCGTGGCGCCCGACTCGGTGAGCTTCCATCCCTCCCCTTCCGCCGCGAACCCCAGGTTCTCCAGCCACATCGGCTCGTACCAGGAGAACGGCACATACGTCTCGGCGACGTCGATCTGCCGCCGTGGGTCGGCGATGCCGGCCTGACGGTAGACGTCGGCCGCGCAGTCCTTGCCCCCCTGCGGGGTGACCATGTCGCGCCCGGCGCGGAAGATCGGCTCGGAGCGCATGGCGGTGCCGTGCACCCAGGCCGGAACGCCGGTGACCGCGGACTCCGACGACAGGACCATCGCGCACGCGCCGTCACTGGACGGGCAGGTCTCCAGGTAGCGGATCGGCTCCCACAGCATGGGCGTGGACTCGACCATCTTCTGGTCGATGCCGGGGATCTTGAGGTGCGCGTAGGGGTTCTTGAGCGCGTTGAGCCGGTCCTTGACCGCCACGAGCGTGCCGATGTGGCCGGGGGCGCCGGACCTGCGCATGTACTCGCGGATGTGCGGCGCGAAGTAGCCGCCCGCCCCCACCACCAGCGATGAGCTGAACGGCAGGTGCGTGGAGAGGGCCCAGGTGGCGTTGGACTCCGACTGCTTCTCGAACGCCACGACCAGCACCCTGTCATGCACGCCCCCCTGGACGAGGCTGGCGCCGACCAGCGCCGTGGAGCCGCCCACGCTGCCCGCGGTGTGCACCCGCATCATGGGCTTGCCGGCCGCGCCGAGCGCGTCGGCCAGGTACGCCTCGGGCATCATCACGCCCTCGAACAGGTCCGGCGCCTTGCCGATGACGACGGCGTCGATGTCCTTGAACGTCAGGCCGGCGTCCTCCAGCGCCCGCAGCGCCGCCTCGCGCACCAGCCCGGCGATCGACACGTCCCTGCGCCGGGTCGTGTAGTGCGTCTGCCCGACGCCGATGACCGCACAACGGTTTCCCATGTCACGCCTCCAGGACCGTCACGAGGTTGTGCTGCAGGCAGGGGCCGCCCGCGGCGTGGGCGACGGTGCGGCGCGCGTGGCCGTCGAGGATGCGCCTGGCCGCCTCGCCGATGCGGATGAGCCCGGTGGCCATGACCGGGTTGGCGGCCAGCGGGCCGCCCGACGGATTGATCACCGTGTCGCCGGTCAGCTCCAGCGCCTCGCGCAGGATGATCTCCTCGTGCGGGAACTGGGCGTGCAGCTCGGCCACCTCGACGGGACCTTTGCCGACCCCCGCGGCACGTGCGGCATCGGCCGCGGAGGCCGACCGGCCCAGGTCCCGCATACCCAGGTAGTGGGGCTCTATGCGATGCGCGATGCCCCTGATGTAGGCGGGACTGTCGGACAGCTCCGTGGCCAGGTCTCCGGCCGCGAGCACGATCGCGGCCGCGCCGTCCGTGATCGGCGGCACGTCCGTCTGCTTCAGCGGCTGGACGGCGAAGTCCTCGCCCTCGGGGTCGGGCAGGTCGAGCGCGTACGGGTTGGCCCGGCCGTCGGCCCGGCTACGGCGGACGATCTCGTCGAGCTCCTTCCGGTCCGCGCCGACGGCGGCGGCCTGGAGCGCGGCGTAGGAAAGCTGGTCGAGGCCGAGGGGGGCCAGGTAGTAGGGGTCGAGCTGGAGCGTCATGATCGTACGCAGGTCGCCGAGCGACGACTTGCCGAAGCCGTAGACCAGCGCGGAGTCGACGTCGCCATGCTGGAGGCGCACCCACGCCTCGTACAGCGCCCAGGCACCGTCCATCTCCACGTGGCTCTCCGAGATGGGCGGCCAGGCGGCCAGCGCGTCGAGCGCCGACACGAACGAGAACGGCGCGCCGGCGAGGTAGTCGCAGCTGCCCGAGCAGGTGAAGCCGAACCTGTCGAGCCCGGTGCGCTCCTTGACCTCGTTGATCACGGGCAGGATCAGCTCGGGCTCGCTCAGCCCGGTGTCGTGGGGGGTGTGCCGCGTCTGGGCGAACGCGACGATCGCGACCTCTCTCATGACAGCTCCACATCGGGCTCGCCGGTGGGGGCGAACCAGCGGATGTTCGCCATGGACGCCGTGCGCTCGCTCTCGGGGACCCAGACGGCCTTGACCCGCATGCCCTGGCGCACCTCGTGCGCGGGCACGTCGCCGATCAGCGCGATCATGGGGATGTCCGCCCCGTCGAGCAGGATGTACGCCGACACGAAGGGCACCTGCGGGGCGCGCGGGTCGGGCAGGTTGTTGATGGCGAACGTGGTGATCGTCCCGGTGTCGGGAAGTTCGAGCGTGTCCGGGATGACGCCTCCGCATTCGGGGCAGGCCGCGCGGTAGGGCACGTACACCTTGTCGCACCGGTCGCAGCGGCCGCCGAGAAAGACGCCGCGTTCGATGCCCTCCAGGAAGACGCGGAGCGCGCCACCGGCCTGGATGCGGTATTCGCCGCGCACGTTGGAGACGATCTTCGTGACCTCGGGGACGAAATGCGAAATGTCGGTGATGTGGCCGGTGGGCTGGTCGCGCCAGACCGGCCATACGCGCATCCCGGTCCGCATCGCCTTGACGTGCTCGGGGTCCACCGCGTGCACCAGCGCCGTGTCGGCGCCGTCGAGCTTGATCAGCGCCCAGGCGAAGGGGCGGTCGAGCGGGTGTCCGTCCAGCGGCTCGTGCACCCAGTTCCACGTGGTGACCGTGCCGGCCGGGCCGACCTCGACGTACTCGCCGGTGACGGGCTCGCCGGTGGCCGGGTCGTACTCGAGGGGCGGCACCAGCACCCGGCCCTCCGCCGTGCGCACCCCGACGATGCGGCGGGCGCGCAGCTCGCTCAGGAACCGGCCGACCACCGGCCCGGTGGAACGGGTGTAGCCGCCGGGGAACTCCAGGACGTGCTGAGTTACCAGCGGATCAGATGGCACGGTCGTGTCCCTCCCAGTACGGGTCGCGGAGCTTGCGTTTGAGCAGCTTGCCGTTCGGCTCGCGGGGCATCTCGGCGATGAAGTCGATGCTCTTGGGCCACTTCATCCTGGCCAGCCTGCCCTCCAGCGAGGCCAGCAGCTCCGCGGCCAGCTCGGGGCCCGGCTCGACGCCCGGCGCCGGCTCGACGACGGCCTTGATCTGCTCGCCCCATTCCTCGTCCGGGATGCCGAACACGGCCACGTCCGCCACCTTGGGGTGGATCATGAGCTCGTTCTCGATCTCGGCCGGGTAGATGTTCGCCCCACCGGAGATGATCATGTCGGCCTTTCGGTCGCACAGGAACAGGAAGCCGTCCTCGTCCAGGTAGCCGATGTCCCCGACGGTGAAGTAGTCCTTGAGCCGGTTCGCGGCGGTCTTCTCGGGATCGCCTTTGTACTCGAACTGGACGCCCATCATCTTCATGTAGATCGTGCCCGGGGTGCCGGTCGGCACCGGCTCCCCCTGCTCGTCCACGATGAGCAGCTCGCTGATCGGCCAGGCCTTCCCCACCGTGCCCGGGTGCGCCTTCCAGTCCTCGGGCGTGGCCAAGGTGCCGCCGCCTTCGGTGGCCGCGTAGTACTCGTACACGCAGTCGCCCCACCACTCCAACATGGCCCATTTCACCGGCACTGGACAGGGGGCGGCGGCATGGATCATCCACTTCAGCGAGGACAGGTCGTAGCTCTCCCTGGTCTTCTCCGGCAGCGCGAGCAAGCGCTTGAAGTGCGTCGGCACCAGGTGGGAGTTGGTGACGCGGTGCCGCTCGCAGACCCGCAGCATCTCCTCGGCGTCGAAGCGGTCCATGTAGACCAGCGTGTGCCCCATGTGCAGGGCGGTGCCGCCGAACTGGGTGACGGCGGTGTGGTAGCACGGGGAGGTGATGAGGTGGGCGTTCGGGCGGCCCGGCGTGATCCCGAACAAGCCGAGCAGGAACGTCATCAGCTCGGCGGAGTCGTCCGGGTCCAGGCCGTTCAGCGGGCGTTTGACGCCTTTGGGCTTGCCGGTGGTGCCCGAGGTGTAGTGCATGGTGGCGCCGGCGGTGCGGTCTTCCGGGGCGGTGTCGGGGCGGCCGTCGACGAGTTCGCTCACCGACCGGAACCCCGGGGCCTCCCCGAACACGAAGCGGCGCTCGGGCGCGATGGCCTCGGCCGCGCGGGCGCCCTCGGCCAGGAAGCGCGGGTGGACGAAGAACGCCTTCGCCTCGCTGTCGGAGACGATGTAGGCGATCTCGGGTCCGGTGAGATGCCAGTTGATCGGCGTGTAGTACCAGCCGGCCTGCAGCGCGGCCAGGTAGAGCACCAGGCCGTCGGCGCCGTTGGGCACCAGGCCGCAGATGCCGTCGCCGGCCTCGAGCCCGAGGTCGCGCAGGCCGTGTACGAGGCGGTTCGATCTGGCCAGGAGGTCGCCGGCGCGGTGCTGCGTGCCGTCGGGGTCCACGGCCGCGATCCACTCGGGATCCGCCTGCGCGAGCCTCCAGAAACCGAGCGTGCCCATCTGAACTCCTGAGGTCAGGCAGCAAAAAATAGGAACCTGTTCTCGTTTGCTGGTGGGAGCGTATCCTGGGGCGCAATGTGTAGCAAGCGCTTGATTCGACACCTTCGGAGGCGTCCGTGGAGCTCCTGCCGATCAGCACCCCCCACTGCCGGGTCGAACGCGACGGCCACGTCCTCATCGTCACCATGAACCGGCCGGAGGCCCGCAATGCGCTCTCCTCGGACATGCTGATCGGGCTGGCCTCGGCGTGGGCGTACGCGTCGACGGAGCCCGGGATCCGGGTGGCGATCCTGACCGGCGCGGAGGGCACGTTCTGCTCCGGCGCCGACCTGAAGGCCATGGGACAACCCTCGACGGACCCGGAGGTCCAGGCCAGGGCCGCCCAGATCCCCAACTTCCACTGGAAGGGCCTCCTGCGCGAGGACCTGCCCACCAAGCCGATCATCTGCGCGGTGGAGGGCTACGCGGTCGCCGGAGGCACCGAGCTGCTGGTGGGCACCGACCTGCGGGTGGTGGCGGAGTCTGCCACGCTGGGGCTCTTCGAGGCCAAGCGCGCCCTGTTCCCCATGGGCGGCAGCGCCGTCCGGCTGCCCCGGCAGATCCCGTACTGCCACGCCATGGACCTGCTGCTGACCGGGCGCGCCATCACGGCGGCGGAGGCCCTGTCGATGGGCCTGGTCAACCGCGTGGTCCCGGACGGCCAGGCGCTGACGGCGGCCCGCGAGCTCGCCGACGACGTGGCCGCCTCGGGCCCGCTGGCGGTCCAGGCGATCCTCCGCACGTACCGGGACACCCTGGGTCTGTCGGAGCCGGAGGCGCTGAAGGTGTCGGACGAGCTCGGCTGGCCGGTCATCGGCTCACAGGACGCCAAGGAGGGCTCCCGCGCCTTCCGCGAGAAGCGCGCGCCGCGTTACGAGGGCCATTGAGAGATTTCCCGGGGGCGTCCCCGACGCGACGGGCCGCCGCCACCTCGTAGCCTCCCCTTGTCCGGCCGTCCGGCAGGGGGAGGGGAGCATGACACAGAAGGCCCTGATCGCCTATATCGTGCCCGATCACGAGGCACCCGCGGGTGTCCCGCCTCGGAAGGAGGTGCAGCCCCCGGGGGCAGGGTTGGGGGGTGCTCGGGGGGCGCAGCCCCCGAGGGTGTCAGTCCTGGGTGATGCGGGAGAGGCGTTCCAGCGCCTCTCCGTACTCCTCCACCAGGCCGAAGACCACGTCCTTCGTGGAGCGGACCTGGTTGGTGATGCCGATGATCTGGCCGGCGGGGAACGTGGACAGCTCGGAGGCGTCCGAGCGGCCGATGCGCCGCAGCGCGTCCGACACCAGCATGAACTGCAACGGCATCGGAAGCGTCCCCGGCGACTCTTCCGACTCCCAGGCGTCCGTCCACTCGTTCTTGAGCAGCCGCGCCGGCTTGCCGGTCCAGCTGCGTGAGCGGACCGTGTCCCGGGAGGTGGCCTGCAGGATGCGGCGCTTGGCCATCTCCGGCGTGTCGGCCTCCTCGACGGTGAGCCACAACGATCCCGTCCACACGCCCTCGGCCCCCAGGGCCATCCCGGCCGCCATCTGACGGCCGTTGCCGATGCCGCCCGCCGCCAGGACGGGCACGTCCACGGCGTCCACCACCTGCGGGATCAGGACCATCGTGGAGATCTCCCCGGTGTGCCCGCCGGCCTCCGTGCCCTGGGCGACCACCACGTCCACCCCCACCTCGACCTGCTTGAGCGCGTGGCGGGGCGTGGAGGCGAGGGCGGCGACCTTGACCCCGTGCGCGTGGGCCAGCTCCACGACGTCGGCGGGAGGCGGGCCCAGCGCGTTGGCGAGGAGGGCGATGGGGTGGCGCAGGGCGACCTCGACCTGAGGACGGGCCGTGACGTCCGTCCAGCCGAGCAGCACCTTGCCCGAGTCCGCGTCCGAGGACAGGGGCGGCACCCCGTGCTTGGCCAGCAGGTTCTCGACGAACGCGCGGTGCCCTTCGGGGATCATCGACTGCAGGCGGCCCACCAGCTCGTCGGGGGCGAAGTCGGCGCCCTCGTAGGAGGCCGGCATGACGACGTCCACGCCGTACGGCTTGCCGTCCACGTGGTCGTCGATCCATTTGAGCTCCATCTCGAGCTCTTCAGGCGTGAAGTAGAGCGCCCCCAGGACCCCCATGCCGCCCGCCCGGCTGACGGCGGCGACCACGTCCCTGCAGTGGCTGAACGCGAAGATCGGGAGCTCGATTCCGAACATGTCCGTGACACGTGTCCGCATGAGCCGACGATAAGCCGCGGACCCAGCAAACTGCAACGCGTTCTACTCTAGAACCTTTGGTCGGTCATCCTGATGGAACGAGTTCTAGCGCGGGAGCCTCCGCCAGAGCGGGCGGGGCAGCAGCCGCAGCAGGCCGAAGGCGGGCCCGAGCGCGCGCGGCACCCAGACGGACGACCTGCCCTCGCGGAGCGCGCCCACCGTGGCCACCGCCACCTGCCGGGGCGTCGAGGACATCGGCGCGGGGGTCAGCCCCTTCGTCATCCGCCCGATCACGAAGCCCGGCCGCACGATCAGCACCTTGGCGCCCGACCCGTGCAGGGCGTCGCCGAGCCCCTGGGCGAAGCCGTCGAGGCCGGCCTTGGCGGAGCCGTACACGAAGTTGGCCTTGCGCACCCGCGCGCCCGCCACCGACGACAGCACCACGAGCGTGCCGTGTCCCTGCTCGCGCAGCACCCTGGCGGCGTGCAGGCCCACGGACACGTGGGCGCCGTAGTTGACCGCGACCGCCTCGGCGGCGGCCGCGGGGTCGGCGTCGTAGCCGGCCTGGGACCCGAGGACGCCGAACGCAGAGATCACCACGTCGAGGTCGCCCACCAGTTCGGCCGCCTTGGCGAAGACGGCGCCGTGGCCCTGGACGTCGAGCGCGTCGAACGGCACGACGTGGACCTCCGCGCCGCCCAGCTCCGGCGGGTCGAACCCGCCCCGCACAGCCAGCACCACCCGGCTCGCGCCCAGCCCCACCAGCAGCCGGACGATCTCCAGGCCGATCTCACTGCGCCCGCCGAGCAGCAGCACCGTGTCCACCGCGCCGAGAGCGTTCTTCACAACCGCAGCCTCCTGGCCAGGTCGGAGCGGAACAGCCCGGCGGGGTCGGCCTCGTCCCTGATCCGCCGCCACCGTTCCAGCTCGGGATACATCGCCGCCATCATGTCAGCGCGCAGCCGCGCGTCCTTGGCGAGGTAGACCCGGCCGCCGGCCGCGGCCACGCGCCGGTCGAAGCCGCGCAGCAGGCCGCCGAGACCGCGCTGCCCGACGGGGATGTCCAGGGCCAGCGTCCAGCCGGGCATGGGGAAGGACAGCAGCCCGCCGGAGCCGGGGCCGAACCTCTTCAGCACGGTCAGGAACGACACGGTGCCGTGCGCCGACAGCGACCCGACGATGCCGCGCAGCGTGTCCTCCGCGCCGAAGGGGACCACGAACTGGTACTGGACGAAGCCGCGCGAGCCGTACATGCGGTTCCAGCCGTCGACGAAGTCGAGCGGGTGGAAGAACGGCGCGATGCCCTGCACGACGGTCTTGCGGCGCGGCGCCTTGCGGTACCAGAGCTCGTTGAACGCGCGCACGCTCACGCCGTTGAGCAGCCCGCCGGGCGCCCACGCGGGCGCGCGCAGCAGCGCGCCGGGCGCGAAGGCCGGGGACTCCTTTTCCTCCGCGCGCGTCACGTGGTCGCCTCTGGTGAGCACGCTGCGCCCCATCCGGCGGCCCCTGGCGAGCAGGTCGATCCAGGCCACCGTGTAGCGGTAGCGGTCGTCGGTGGCCGCCATGGTCGCCAGCGTCTCGTCCAGGTCGGCGGTGCGCTGCACGTCCACCCGCATCAAGGAGGTCTCGACGGGCACGCAGCCGAATGTGGCCTCGGCGATCACCCCCGTCAGCCCCATGCCGCCGACGGTGGCCGGGAAGAGGGGGTCGCCGGGGCGGAGGGTCCGGACCGTCCCGTCGGCGGTCACCAGTGTGATCGAGCGCACGTGTGCGCCGAAGGAGGAGTCGCGGTGGTGGTTCTTGCCGTGGACGTCGGCCGCGATGGCGCCGCCGACGGTGACGTGCCGGGTGCCGGGACTGACGGGGACGAACCAGCCGCGGGGGACGAGCGCGGTCATCAGGTCGTGCAGGCTGACGCCGCCGGAGGCGGTCACCAGGCCACTGCTCTCGTCGAAGGTCCACGTGTCGAGGCCGGTGCAGTCGAGGACGAGGCCTCCGGCGTTCTGCGCGGCGTCGCCGTACGACCGGCCCAGGCCGCGCGCCACCACGCCGCGCCCGGGCGCGGCCGCGACCAGCTCGCACAGCTCCGCGACGGAACGCGGCCGCGCGAGCTCGGCCGGCGTGGGCGCGGTGCGTCCCCAGCCGGTCAGGAACGTCGTCATCTGTAGATCCCCAAGGCCACCAGGGTAACGAGCCCGGCGGCGAAGAGCAGGGTCTGCCGGTCGCGTAGGACGAGTTCCTCCGGCTCCTCGCCCCTCCCCCGGTCCACCAGCAGGTTGTGCCTGAGCACGAGCAGGAGGAACGGGATGATGCTGAGCCCGTAGAAGAGGTCGGCGTGCGCGTTGAGCGCCCACAGGCAGTACGTCACGATCATCGCGCCCGAGCACATGATCCGGACCTGGGCCAGATAGGCGGGAGAGTAGGCGGCCAGCGTCGCGCGCGTCCCGTTGGCGCCCTGGGCCCGCAGCTCCGCCTCGCGCTTGCCGGCCACGATCTGCAGCGCGGCCAGCGACACGACCACCAGGAACCAGCCGGTCACCGGCACGTCGACGGCCACTGCCCCGGCGTAGGCCCTGATCACGTGGCACCCGGCGACCGCGATCAGGTCCACGACCTCCTGGTGCTTGAGCCACAGCGTGTACGACAACGTGAGGGCGACGTACCCGGCGACCACGGCGGGCGCCTCCCAGCCCCCGGTGAACGCGGCCACCGCGGGCGCCAGGACGAGCAGGCCGACGCCGGTCACCCGGGCCGTTCGCACCGACACCTCGCCTGCCGCGATCGGCCGCCGCCGCTTGCGCGGGTGCAGCCGGTCGGCCTCGACGTCGGAGGCGTCGTTGATCAGGTAGGAGCCGCTCGCGGCCAGGCAGAACGCGGCGAAGACCAGCAGCGCGGCGAGCAGACTGCGCGGCTGGCCCAGCACCCCGGCGGCCAGGGGCGCGGCCAGGACCAGCACGTTCTTCACCCACTGGCGCGGCCTGGCCGCCTTGACCAGCGCCAGCACGGGCGAGATCGCCGTCCTGGGCCGCGTGATCACGTCCTGGCTCATGCCGCCCTGCGGCCCCGGACGGTCAGCAGGATGCCTCCCACGAACAACACGACGCCCACGACCGCCAGCACGATCGGCAACGTGGTCCTGATCAGCGTGATCTGGCTCTTGCCCTCGCGAGCGCTGTCCACGAGCCCGTTGACGGTGTCGTCGGTCATCTTGGCCGTGGCCACGAACGCCTTGGAGCGCTCGACGCCGTCCTGGCTCTTGAGCACCTCGTTGCGCTGCTGCTCCTGGCGGACGGGCGCGCCGGTGGTGGGCTCGATCCAGAAGGTGTTGGTGCCGGAGTAGTAGCGGTCGAGCTGCACGTCACCCGAGTCGCCCATGCCGAACCAGGCGGCCGGGGCGTTCAGCGTCTGGGTCTTCGTCTCGGGGACGACCTGCTCGAACTTGTACGTGTTCAGCCCGTTGACCTGCTCCTCACCGACGAACTTGGCCTCGTACGCCTTGCCCGTGGTGGAGTTGAAGACCAGGTAGCTCTTCTTCTCCACGTCGAACGGGAACTTGTAGATCTGCCCCTGGAGCTGCACCGGAGCCTTGTCGATGCTCACGCCGCAGCAGTTGAGCCCGACCCCGGAGCGCTTGTCGAAGGCGCTGCGCCGCTCGGTGTAGTTGATGCCGGGCTTGCCGTTGGTGACGTCGTTCACGGCGGTGAACTCGTCCCACACGACGCGGTCACCCGCCGCCTCCTTCACGTCGCCACGCGTGGTGACGATGATGTCGAGGTCGGCGGTCAGCACCTTGCCGTCGGGGATGCTGAAGTACTGAGCGCCGGTGGCCCGGAGCTTGCTGATGCCGTAGTGGTCGCCCGCGGCGGCGATGAGCGCGGGCGCCACCTGGAAGCGCAGCAGGGGAGACAGAACGATGAGGAATGCCCCGACGGCGATGAGGACGCTGCCAACGACGACCCGGTTCATGGACCCTCCATGTGCAGGTGCACGGACGCCTGTCTGGGTGGTTAAGTGACTGGAACTAGTTCTACTCGCCGGTATGTTATTGCGGTGAGTGACCAACGTCACCAGGGATGCGGAAACGTGACCGAAACAGGTTCTACATCGACGGCGGCTCCGGTGATCTCCGGGCACCAGGCGTCGCTCGACGGGATACGCGCCGTGGCCGCCTTCGCCGTGCTGCTCTTCCACGTCGCGATGGAGGCGGGGACGGCGCTGGAGCCGGGGTTCCTGGGTGGCGTGCTGTCCAGGGGCGAGATCGGCGTTCCGATCTTCTTCACGCTGTCCGGCCTGCTGCTGTACCGCCCGTGGGCGGCCGAGGTCCTGACCGGCGACCGGGCTCCGGACACGCGCCGTTACCTGTGGCGGCGGTTCCTCCGCATCATCCCCGCGTACTGGCTGGTGGTGGCCGTGGCCCTGCTGCTGTGGGGCGAGGCCCACCGGTCCGATCCGTGGACGTGGGCGCAGATGTTGTTCCTGGTGCACATCTACGACCTCGCCCCGTGGTGGTTCGGCCTCGGCCCCAAAGGGCTCGGACAGATGTGGAGCCTTGCGGTCGAGCTGACCTTCTACCTCACGCTCCCGCTGATGGCGGCCGCGCTGCGGCGCTTCGCCCTGGCCGCGGGGCCGGACCTGCGGGCCAGGGCCAGGCGACTGCTCATCGGGCTGGCGGTCTTCGGCGCCCTGTCGTACGTGTACACGATCTTCGAGTACTTCCCCGAGTACCGCCCGTGGATGAACGTCTGGCTGCCGCGCTCGTGGACGTTCTTCGTGCCGGGCATGGCGCTGGCCGTCCTGACCGTGTGGGCCAGGGCCGAGGACGGCCGCGTCCGGCGGCTGTGCGCGGCCCTGGCGTCCTCCTGGGCCACCCTGTGGACGATCGCCGGGCTGGCCTACCTGATCGCCGCCACCCCGGTGACCGGGCCCCGCTTCGTCGGCCTCGGCGGCATCTGGACCGCCCTCTACGAGCAGGCGCTCTACACGCTCATCGCCTTCTGCCTGGTCGCGCCCGCGGCACTGGAGCCCGAGCGGCCCACGCGGGTGCGCGAACTGCTCGGCGGGCGGGTCATGAGCTACCTCGGCCGGATCTCCTACGGCGTCTTCCTGTGGCAGTTCGTGGTCATCTACCTCTGGTACGACTTCACCGGCCAGAAGCCGTGGACCGGCAACCTGCTCGTCAACCTGGTCGCGATCGGCGCGCTCACGATCGCGCTGTCCGGGCTCACCTACCGCTACGTGGAGGAGCCCGCCAGGCGGCTGATCCGCTTCATCCCTCAGGGCGCCGGAGGCGCGGGCCCCGGCTCGCCGAACGCCACCGCCTTGAGGCAGAACGCCTGACCCTGACCGCCGGCCGCGGCGATCCTCAGGCCCTTGCCGACCCCGTCGTGCGGGACGTAGTACAGCGCTCCCATGACGCCGGTCGCCGGCAGCGTGGCCGCCCGCTCGGTGCCGCCGAGATCCACCACGACGTGCACCGGCTGGGGGCTGACATAGGCCATGGCCACCACCATTCCGGGCCCGCCGAACGACTCGACGGGGAAGACCTTGCCCGCGGGGTAGCACTTCCTGCCCTTGACCCCGTCGAAGTACGGGGTGACCCGGCCCACCAGGACGAGCTTGCCCGTGGCGTCGAAGACGTACGGCTCGGCGGAGGGGCGCGGATCGCGCATGCGCTCCCTGGTGTCGGGGTCGGCCAAGGGCGCGAGCACGTACGACGTCAGCCGCCGGGGCCCGTTCCAGGGCAGGACGATCTCCTGCGGCACGGGACGCGCGTAGATGTCGGCGTCCGGCGACGCGGTGGCCAGCGAGGCGCGCGCGTTGTCCAGGTAGGTCCTGACCTTGTCGCCGCTGAGCGTGTCGCGGAAGGCGTTGATCGAGAGCACGGACACGACCAGGTAGACGATCGTCAGCCCGCCCGCGGCCAGCGACAGCCCGCCCGGCAGCGGCCTGCGCCGGGCGTCCTCGGGCTCGCCCTCGACCGGCTGCCAGGCCAGCGCCAGGCAGAGGGCGGCCAGCACCGCGGCGTCGGCGACGTACCTGGTCTCCGCGCCCACCAGGTCCCACGCGGTCGCCCGCGCGATCACGGTGGGGACCGCGTCGGCCACGACGACGTAGGCGGCCAGGACGGCCCACGCCCGCCAGGCCCGCCGGCGGTACACGCACGTGACCACGACCAGCAGCGCGATCAGCGTCCATGACGCGACCACAGTGGCCGAGGCCGGGTCGGCCAGCCCTCCGGTGGAGGTGACCCCGCCCCAGCGCAGCGGGCCGCCTACGGCGCCCGTCGGGAAGGTCTCGCCCAGCAGCCGGCGCAGCAGCCCGGGGACGACCTCTGATTTCGGCCCGGTCAGCGCGTCGGAGCCGGCGCTGTCGCGGCGCAGCCAGTAGAGCACGCCGTATCCGGCCAGCAGCAGGCCGTGCGCCCACCAGACGGGCCTGCGCAGCTCGGTGAGCGCCGCGCGGGCCCATAAGCCTTTGCCGAGGTAGGCGCTGGTGATGCCGAGCACCACGAAGGGGATGAACACGCCCTTGGTGGAGAAGGCCATGCCGACGGCGGTCCAGATCAGAGCGTGCCAGCGGCCCTTGCCCTCGCGTACGTACCTGATGTGCGCGGCCAGCGCGCCGACCAGCGCGAGCTGTAGCGGCACCGCGTTGAGCGCGGCCGACCACCAGCTCATGGCGGGCACGGTGAGCGGGGCGAAGACGTAGACGGCCAGCGCGGCCAGCACGACCGCGCGGTCGCCGAACAGCCGCCGCAGCAGCACCAGGAACATGATCGAGGCCGCCGCCTGGACCGCCAGGGTCACGACCGAGACCAGCGTCCAGCTGTACGGCGCCACTGACGTGAGCAGCCACACCACGGCCAGCGCGCCCGGCATGAGGTGGCCCTTGTGCACCCGGGTCAGGTAGTCCCAGGTGAGCCCGCTGTCGGCGGCGCCGGCCACGAAGAGGAAGTCGTCCTCGACGAAATACGCCCTGCTGAGGACGCCGGCCCGGAAGACCAGCGAGATGAGGATGAGCAGCAGGCCGACGCCCACGACCGGGCCGGTCCGGATCGCGGGCAGCGTGATCTGCAGGGGTTCCGCGCGCTTGACGTCGTCAACCATGGTCGGGTCCTTCCCCAATAAGAAATCTGCGCCCACTGCCGCTACGGCCTTGACCTCGCACGACAGTGGGGCGGCAGACCTGCGAGCAGGTTTCTTGTTGGTAAAGTCCACCCCCGTGGACACCCCCGTACCGTTCCGAGCGGATCTCGGTAGATCCGTCCGGTTGCTGCGTGCCTTCCGCCTCGAGCAGAGCGATCCGGATTTCTTCTACGGCACCCTGGCCCAGGACACGGTCGCCCAGCTCGCCACCTACACGGACCTCGCCGGCGCCACCGTGGCCGACATCGGAGGCGGCCCCGGCTACTTCGCCGACGCCCTGCGGGCCGTCGGCGCGCGGCCCGTCTGCGTGGACTGCGACGCCGGCGAGATGCGCCTGCGCGACGGCGTCCTGCCCCAGGACGCGGTGCTGGGCAGCGCGCTCGACCTGCCCCTCGCCACGGGCTCGGTGGACGTGTGCTTCTCCTCGAACGTGCTGGAGCACGTCCCCGACCCGCTCCGGATGGCCGACGAGATGGTCAGGGTCACCCGCCCCGGCGGGATCGTCTACCTGTCGTACACCGTCTGGCTCTCCCCGTGGGGCGGCCACGAGACCTCTCCCTGGCACTACCTGGGCGGCCACTACGCCGCCCGCCGGTACGCGCGCAGGCACGGCAAGCCGCCCAAGAACGTCTACGGCGAGAGCATGTACGCCATCGGGGTGGCCAAGCCGCTGGCCTGGGCCCGGCGGTGCCGCGACGCGGAGATCCTGGATGCGATCCCTCGCTACCATCCCCGCTGGGCCCGGCATGTCGTCCACCTACCTGGCATCCGCGAGCTGGTCACCTGGAACCTGCTCCTCGTCCTGCGCCGCAGATGAGCGCCGCCGCGCGAGCCACAGGGCGGTCGCCACGCAGCCCGCGCCGAGCAGGCCGCCGCCCACCGGGGCCACGGTCCCCAGCAGCAGGATCCAGCGGCGGTAGGCAGCCGCCGTGTTCAGCGCCGCCACGACGTCGGCCTCCGTGGTACGGAACACCGCGTCCAGCGCGGTCAGCCGGCCGCGTCCGTCGGCCGTGACCAGCGTCTCCTTGACCTCGTCCAGCGTCTTGACGGGCTGGCCGCTGACCGGCTCGACCCAGTACGTGCGCCGGATCTCGGCGTGGCGGGCCAGCCCGACGTCGCCCTTCCCCGGCAGCCCGAGGAGGTGGCGTGGCAGCGGCGCCGTCTCCCCCGGCACGAGCTGGCGCGGCGTGCGCTGGACGTAGCGGTAGGTCTCGACGCCACGGACCTGCTCGACCCCGTCGAACGCGGCCGTGACGGGCCGGCGCAGCCGCAGGTCGAACAGCGTGTAGTCGCGGCGCTCGGCGTTGAACGGCCAGCGGAAGGCCTGCCCCGACTGCTTGATCGTGGTGTCCTCGTCGAGGTATTCGCCGCAGCAGTTGACGATGGCGCCCGTCCGCCGGTCGAAGGCCAGGCGCCGCTCGTGGTAGTCCAGCCGCTCGTCCTCCCGCGTGGCCATGGAGACCGACTCGCCCCACACCGCGCGGTCGTCGTCGCCGGCCAGCACGTCGCCGATCAGCCAGCGGGTCTGCACGAGGTCCCCCACCGCCGGACGCATCGTGGCCGGGTCCAGGTACGTCGCCGACTCGGCCACGGACCTGGTCATGCTCTGCTGCTCCAGCGGGGCCTTGAGCACCTGGCCGTAGACGTACAGGCGGGTCAGCGGGATGAGCGTCAGCAGGAAGGCGCCCACGCCGGCCAGGACCAGCGCGAGGTTCCTGCGGCTCATGACGTTCACGGTCGCGGCACCGCCCGTCCCGGCTTCACGTCGCCGAGGCACACGCCCTCCGGCATGTCGTGCACGACGATGCGGTCGGCGCCCGGGGTCGCGACCATGAACACCTGGCCCAGGCCCGCCCGCAGCTTCACGTCGGTGGCGCGGTCGCCCATCCACAACGTGATCTTCGTGTCCGCGCGGGCGGCGTACCCCAGCCTGACCAGCGTGCCCTCCACCCGGCTGACGCGGTTGTCCAGCGGCACCTGCACCGTCCCGCCGGTGATCGGCCAGCACCGGTCGGACGTGGCCGGGGCGAGCGGGATGCCGTCGACGTCCACGGGCCGCAGGCGGCCCTGGTCGTCGAAGACCATGCCGTCGAGCGCCGCGGGCGGCGCCTTCATCGTGGCCCTGAGCCGCGGCGAGGCCATCGCGCCCAGCACCCTGGAGGTCAGGCTGTAGGCCTGGTAGCTGCTCGGCATCACCTCGGCCGGCACGACCCGGTCGTAGATCACGGTGCCCGGTGGCACCCTGGCCAGCTCGGCGCGGGCCGTCTCGATGTAGCGCTCGCGCCGGTCGCTGCCCAGGTAACCCGCGAAGATCGTGACCGTCACCAGCGACGCGCCTGCGAACAGTCCGAGCGCCGCGCCGCAGACCCCGGTCACCCGTTCCCTGCCGGGCAGCGCTTTCCGGTACGGCTCCGCCTCCTCCGGCAGCGCCAGCACCACGAGCCCGACGACCAGCGCCATCAGCGGGACGGCGTCGGCGATGTAATGCGTGTTGGTGCCGGCGAACGAGCCGATCAGGTAGACCCGCCCCCACAGCGCCGGCACGGCGTCGGCGACGACGATGTATCCGATCAGCGTCACCCAGGCCCAGGCGGCCCGCCTGCGGTAGTACACGGTGACCGCCATCATGGCCGCCAAGGTCACCAGGGAGGCGATCACCACCGGCAGCGGCGGCGAGGCCACCCCCCAGTCGCCGCCCGCGAACCACCGCCAGGGGCCGCCGAGCACCGTGGTGGCGAAGGTCTTGCCGAGCAGCTCCCACAGGAAGCCCGCGGTCTGGCCCAAGGTCGGCAGTCCCCCGACGCTGGTCGACGACATCGATCTCTCGACGTAGAACACGCCGAAGGCCGCCACCGGGACCACGTACATCGCCCAGGCCACCAGGTGCCGCCGCAGCGCGGTGACCAGGCCGCCGTGGTAGATCGCCGTGAGCGCGAACAACACCAGCGGCACGGCGAAGCCCTTGACGAACCCCAGCAGCCCGAACAGCACCCACAGCGCCGCCGCCACGGCGTGCCGCAGGCGGCCGGTACGCAGGTAGTGCCAGTGCGAGGCGATCGCCATGGGCAGGGCGACCTGCAGGAAGACGGTGTTGAGCGCCGCCGCCCACCACACGAGCACGGGCACGGTGACCGGCGCGACGAGGAAGACCAGGAGCGGCGCGAGTATCGCCGGCCGCTCGCCGAACACGACTCGCAGCATGCGCAGGACGGCGAGCGCGGCGAAGGCGTGCATCAGCAGGATCCCGCCCGCCGCGTACTCCCAGCCGAAGGGCTCGAGCCTGGACGACAGCCACACCAGGAGGAAACCGCCCGGCATGAACTGGCCGACGTGGAGCCGGGTCAGGTAGTCGAAGGAGAGATCGCTCTCCATCGCCCTGGCCACGAACTCGAAGTCGTCCTCCTTGAAATAGGCGCTCTGGACGATGGCCGCCTTCCACGCCATGGCCGCGCCGACGAGCGCGAGCGCGGCCAGCAGCACGCCGCGCCGCCGCGCCCACCGGGACACCGCCCCGGCGGTGCGGGCCATCGGCCCCGGGACGGTGAGGACGATCCCGGTGCGCGGCTTGGTCGTCTCGGTCACGGAACACTCGTCATGGTCGGGCCGCCGGCGGCGACGGGGACGGGGATCTCAGCCTGTCGCGCCGGCGCCCGCCGGGCGGGGATCTCGGCGAGCAGCTGCGCGAGCAGGGGCAGGCAGAGGAGCTGCGGCCAGAGACCCCCCATGCCCGCCGCCACGAGGGCCGCGGCGACCAGGTAGAGCGCGACGCCGGCCGCCGGCCCGAACAGCAGCCGCCTGCGGGGCCCCGCGCGTACGTGCTCGGCCTCGCGCAGCGGTCGCAGCCACGCTCCCAGCGCGTAGAGCGCGCCCACGACCGCCGCGCCCGGCACTCCGCCGACCCAGAACCCCAGGGCGACGGCGAACGGCAGGACGTGCGCGGCACGCAGGCGAGCGGGCCGCATCGGCGCGAAGTGCCGCGCGGTCGGGCCCGTCCTGACCAGCGCGAGCACCGCGACCAGCACCGCCAGGACGCCGCCCACGGCCAGTCCCGCGCGGTAGGACGCGTCGGGCTCGTACGTGAGCGTGACGGTGCCCGCCGTGTACGCGGGGAGGAACCAGGCCTGCCGCCAGCCGTCGAGCCGGACCGGCTTGAGCTCGACGACGCCCAGCTCGGCCCGCCACCCGGAGTTGAAGTTCTCGTTGACGACCAGGTACGAGTCGTCGGTGACGCTGACCTTGACCACGCGCTCGCCGGCGCCCCACGACTCCACGAGCGTCTCGCGCATCTCCACGGGCGCGGCCGCCCGGCCGCCGGGCTCGGGTCGGATGATCGCGGACTCGATCCGGTAGGCCTCGCCCGGCCGCACCGCCATCCGGGACGGCCCGGCCTCCAGCCGCAACGGCTCGCAACTCCTGAACGTGACGGGTTCGCCGGTGACCACGTCGTCGAGCGTGCCATCGACGATCTCGGTGTGCATGGCCTCGCCGTTCACGGTGAACGTGGGACCGAACCCGCAGGGCATCCTGAGCGGGAAGCCGGTCAACGGGCCGAGCGGACGCACCCCGGGGAAGGCGATGTCGCTGATCTCGATGGACCGGCCCCCCGACGCGCCGAACTCCAGCTTGAGCTTCTGGGCGGACATGGCGGGGAAGCTGATGAGGCCGTCCTTGCCCACCCAGCTCTGCCTGACCCCGCCTTCGGCGCGGATCGTCACCCGGATGGGCGGGGCGCCGAGGTAGGAGTCGGGCGTCACGACGCGGATCTGCGACAGCCGCATCCTGCGGGCCAGCTCGACGCTCAGCGTGGGCCGCGGGTCGAGCGGGTCGGCGAACCAGGCGGTCTTCGGGTCGCCGTCGAACGCCCACCGCCCGCCTGCCGCGCCGTGCTCGACCGCCGTCGAGGACGCCTGCACCTTGACGGTGTCGCCGGGCAGCGTGCTGAGCCGCTCGATGGCGGTGCGATCGGTGAGCACGGTACGGCCGGTGACGCCGTAGGAGCCGTCCTTCCTGACGGTGAAGGAGCGGTCGAATCCGGTGCCGTCGTCGCCCAGGACCTCGTGGCCCTTGGCGCAGCTCCAGGCGAGCGAGCCCTTCACGCAGCCGGCGACGTCGCCGGTCCTGCTGAGCGCGATCGCGGCGGGCTCGCCGGAGCCGGCGCCGGGGTCGGGGTCGGGCACAGTGATCGAGCGCCCGGCCTGGACGCCGGGGATGGTCAGCTCGGTGATCCCGACGCGGCCGCCGAGCCTGGTGGCCGGCTTGTGCGAGGTGGCGGCCACCTCCAGGCGGAGCCGGCTGATCGGGCCCTTCGGCACCACCAGCTCCTGCGGGTCGGCGGTGGCGCGTACCCGCTGGCGCAGGGAGCCGGTGTCGGTCTCGACCACGACCTCGCTGGGCGCCGGGCCGATGGGCGAGTTCTCGAAGGCCACCTGGATCGTGGAGACGGTCAGCGGCTCGGTGAAGGTGACCTCCAGCCATTCGCCGACCGCGCCGTTCCAGCCCGTGGAGCGCCAGCTGGTGCGCCGGTCGCCGTCGAGCGCGGCGAAGGGTTGATGGCCGGGCTCCCGGGTCTGGGGGGCCGCCGTGACGTCCGCTTCCGAGCTGGAGGCCGTGACCTTGGCGATGCCGCTGAACGTGGCCGTGGCCAGGTATCTGCGCCATCCCGGGTCGAGGATGTCGTTCGCCGGCGAGTCGCCGCGGAGGGGCTCGCCGGCGGTGAGCGTGGCGCTGGCGTTGCGGCGCAGGTCGGGATAGGAGAGCTCGCGGTGGCGCAGGGTGTCGGTCAGCACGGTGTCCTGCGCGGGCACCTCCACCTGGCCCGGGTCGTCGTTGAGCAGGACCGGGCGGTCGTCGTCCAGGAGTCCCTGTTCGGCCAGGTCGAGCACGGCCTCGGGGGCGCCGCCCACGCGCAGCGGGCGGGTGGCGTCGACGGTGCCGACGAGCGGCGCGGCGCCCGACACCTGGTAGATCTCGACCGCGTGGTAGGGCTGGTCGAGCCAGGCGGCGGCCTTGCCGTACTGGGCGATGCCGACGCCGGGCCCCATCTGGGCCACGAGCGAGATGCCGGGCGACTCCTCCAGCGCCTGGTGCACACGGACCGGCCAGGCCGTGCCGATGGTGGCGCGGTCCAGGTCGTTGCGGACCACCAGGTGGGTGACGCCCATGCGGCGCAGCGTGGCCGTGAGCCCGGCGGACCCCTCGCCGGTGGCCAGGCGATCGTCGATGGCCGCCATGAGGCGTGAGATGCCGGCCGACCCCCACGGCACGATGGTGTGCGTGGCCCAGCGGGCCTGCGAGAGCGCCTGCAGCGGCTCGTCCAGCGGGCGCCCCCAGAGGTACTCGCCGCGCTTGGCGCCGGGCACGGCCAGCACCATGCCGTCCCCGGCGTTGCGGTTGAGCCAGGAGATGGCCTGCTTCCAGTGATCGGGGATGGCGGTGAAGCCGCCGGGCGGCGCGAGACCCGCGTACAGGATGGGCAGGCTCGACAACCCCATGAGCCCGACCGCGGCGACGGTCAGGGGTCGCCGCCAGCGCACCCGGACCAGTGACAGCAGCCCGGCGACGCCGAGCGCCACGGGCAGCCTGATCAGCGCGTCGAACTTGTGCAGGTTGCGGAAGACCGCCAGCGGGCCGTCCAGCAGCTGGATCATCAGCTCGTGGTGCGGGGTGCCCGGGTGGCCCGTCGTGATGATGGCGACCCCGCACAGCAGGCTGATCAGGAGAAACGGCCGCTCCGGCAGCCTGCGCAGAGTGAGGCCGGCGAATCCGAGCGCCGCCACGGCCGCGGTCACCACGATGAGCCACGGGACCGTGGACTGCTGATGGGCGTCGGGCAGCCAGGTCTGCCCGTCCACCGTCAGGAAGCTGAGCCAGCTCGACGTGCCGCGCAACGCGTTGACCAGCGAAGTGACGCCGGTCGTCGCGCTGGCCGTCTCGATGAAGGGCAGGAACGAGAAGATGTAGCCGCCCAACGTCAGCAGCGGGGCGACCCACCACATCGACGCGAGCGCGATGAGCGGCAGCCACCAGGCGATCAGCCGCCATTTGTCCGCCCCGCCCGCCCTGGTCAGCAGATACACCAGCGGGACGAGGAGCACGGCGGCCTCGGCCACGGCGTTGACGCCGCCGCAGAAGAGGAAGGCGAGCGCGGACAACGCCGCCGCCCGGCGCGGCGACAGCTCCCGCCTGGCCCCCTTGACCAGGGGGAGCAGGATCCACGGCAGGACGGCGCTGGGCAGGAACTCCGAGGAGTTGATGCCGATCAGCGCCTGGGCGTGGGGCGCGAGCGCGTACACGAAGCCGGCGATCACGCGGGTGTGCGGGCCGCCGATGCCGAGAGCGCGGGCCAGCTGGACCACGCCGAGGAACGCGGTGCACAACACCAGGGACATCCACAGCCGCTGGACCGTCCACGCCTCCATGCCCAGCTTGAGGCCGAGCGCGTAGAACGGGCCCATCGGGAAGAGGTAGCCGTAGGCCTGGTTCTGCAGGTGGCCGAAGTAGGCGCCGTCCCACAGGTGCAGGGCTCGGCCGAGGAATCCCAGCGGGTTGACCGCCATGTCGAGCTTGGTCTCGGGGATGATCTTCTCGGTCGAGGTGTTGAACGCGATGGCGCCGAGCAGGAGGCAGGAGGCGAGCAGTCGCAGCCTGTGTCTGATCCGTGTCTCGTAGCTCTCGGCGGTGGACTCCGCGAACTCCCCCCGGAGTCCAGGCGAGGCTTGGGTCACTGATAGGCTCCGCCGCGATCTTGGAGGTTCGCCAGGATGAGTCCGGTTATGCTAGCCCCTGTTCGGGTCCACGTAAATTCCCGTGCCCAGGCGCGGCAGGCGTCGGCCACCTCGGCCCGGCGGGCCGGGTCCGCCAGCTCCTTGAGCGCGCGTTCCACGACGTCCGCCAGTCTCTCCCCGTCCCGCACCAGCCATCCGGTGACGCCGTGGCGTACGGAGTCGCGTAACCCCGCCACGTCGTAGGCCACCGTCGGCACCCCCAGGGCGGCCGCCTCGATCACGGTCAACCCCCAGCCCTCGAACTCCGAGGCCGTCACGTTGAGCCACGCGGCGGCGAGCAGCGCGTTCTTGCGCGCATCGGGCAGGAATCCGTGCAGCACCACCCGTCCGTACAGCCCTTTGTCCACGATCCGCCGGGCCAGCGGGCCCTGCTCGGGGCCGCGGCCCACGACGTGCACGGTCAGCTCGGGCCACGCCGTCTCCAGCTCGGCGGCCAGGTCCACGACCCGTTCGATGCGCTTGTGGCCGACCAGGCGGCCGGCGTACACGATCGTCGGGTCGCCCTGGACGGGCTCCGGCGCGACCTCCGCGGGCTCGGCGCAGCCGTTGGGCACGACGGTGATCGGCGCGAGCCAGCGCAGCTTCCTGATGAGCTCCTGCTTGGACGACTCCGAGACGGTGATCGTCAGGCAGCGGCGGTAGAGCAGCCGGGCGACGGGCCCTTCGACGAAGCAGCCGATCCTGGCCAGCCAATGCGGGAGGAAGGCGTGGAACTGCCGGTCGTGGACATGGTGCACGAGGCAGAGCACGGGCGTGCCGCGACGCACCACGAGCGGGGAGAAGAACGGGATGCCGTTCATCGTGTCGATCACGGCGTCGACGCGGCGCCGGTGGAGCAGCAGCCAGAGCGGCACCAGCAGATAGACCAGATACGGATTGCCCATCCTTCGCAGCTGGATGTCCTCCAGGACCTCCACCCGGCGCTGCCCCCGCTGGCGGCCGGTCACGAAGACCACTTTCGCCCCCTGCGCCAGCAGGAAGCGGCTGACCTGCCAGGCGTACTCCTCGGCGCCCCCGGCGGTCGACTGCCGGGGCTCGCGGAAATTGAGCATGGCGACGCGGATCCCCGCGAGCGGCCGCTCGTCCCCCCCGGAATGGGTCAGCCTCGCCAGGCGTGCCGCCTCCGCCTGGTGCTCTCCGGTAAAGACCACCGTCACTCCTCGTCAGCGGGCATGCGGGCATGGCAGAGCCACGCTCCGTGCTTGCTGAGCTTGGTATGGGCCCCGTCAAGCGGGGAGGATCATCACCTGGTGCCGTAGTTGTAGAGCGGCTGGTTCGGCGGGGTCAGAGAAGGTGATGCCACATTGACCACGGCGACAGAGGCTCCGACCGCCAGCAGAGCTCCGATGGCCAGGGCCACGAGAAGTCGCAACAACAGAGCACTCCCTTCCGATCAGTGGCGCAGTGTGCCGAGACTAGAACGTGTTTCGCCTTGAATCCATAACATTGGTCAAACCGTGATAAAGCAAGTTACCCTCCGGTATATCACGAAACAGCCGGTCAACGCCGCAGCAAGTGAAGGTCTTTTCCGCGGAAAATGGTCTTGAAGCCGGCCCGCTCAAGTAGGAACCCGTTCTGACTTGCCGCCACCAGCACGTACCTGGCAGGGAGCCGCGCAAGGTCACCCGCGGCCAGGAGCTCTCCGGCGCGCCGGTTGAGGGGGTCCTCGCCGCGCACCCGCAGCCGGCCGCCGTCCGGCAGCCCGACGTACAGGGTGTCGTCCCAGAGCACCCGGCGCTCGAAGAGCTTGGTGGCCGGATCGAGCACGATCCGGCCGCCGTTCCAGGCGAAGGCCCGGTGCGCGCCCCAGGGCAGTGACAGCAGCGCCCCGGGCGCGGGATCGGCGTTGACGATCCGCTGCACGGCCGTCCAGTCCGGCGGGTACGTGACCGCCGCCAGCCGGCCGAACGCCCCGAACGCGAGCGTGGGCAGCACCAGCACCGGCGCCACGACCCCCACCGACGCGGACACGCCCGACCGCAGGGCCGCGGTCAGGCCGACGGCGACCAGCAGGACCAGCGGCGCCAGATAGACCTGGCCGTCGCGCAGCGGCCCGAATCCCGGCCACAGCGCCACGAGCCATTTGAGCGCTTCGCGCCCCGGCTGGAACGCCCCCAGCGCGGCCAGCCCGAACCCGGCCGCCGCGGCCACGGCGAGCCCGCCCCACCACGCCGGCCGATCGGGATCGGAACGGAGCCGCACGTAGCCGAAGAGACCGACGCCGACCATGAGCAGGCGAGCGGTGGCGAGCCACCACGACTCCTGACCAGGGAGCCCGGCGTCGGCGCTCCAGATGCCGCCGAGGGACAGCAGGCTGCCCAGCACGCCGAAGGGCCCGTCGGCGCGGGCGGCGAACGCGTCCACCCCCGCCGGGTCCGTCACCGCGCCCGATCCGAGCGCGGGGACCGCCCAGGGCAGGCTGAACAGGGCGAGGACGCCGGCGACCACGGTCACCCTGCGCCGCGCGACGGCGATCGGCAGCAGAGTGAGCGCCGAGACCAGCATCGCCTGGAACCCGCCGACCGCGGCCGGGAGCAACGCCGCCCCGAGCCGCGTCAGGGGCGCGAACCGGGCCCGGCGCGTGGCCCGCGCGCCGGACATGAGCCGGGCCCCAGACGCGGGCCGGGCCCCGGACGCGGGCCGGGTCCCGGACATGCCCACGGCCCGCACCGCCCACGGCAGCCCGGCCACGCCGAGCAGCAGCGCCCACTGGCCGAGCAGGAGCCGCTGGGCGAGATAGAGGTTCCAGGCGTAGCAGGCGGCGGCGACCAGCCGGGCGAGCCTGCGCTCCGGCGGCACCAGCGCCGCCGCCCCTGTCGCGGCCAGCACGAAGACGCCGACGAGCAGGCCTTTCTGCACGACCTCCACGGGCAGCACCCGGGACAGCAGCGCCACCACCAGATCGCTGGGCACGGCGCGCGGGAAACCGCCGCGATCGGGCAGCAGCGGCGGGTCGGGCACGAACACCAGGTCGTAGCGGAGCACGAGCCCTTGGCCGAGTGCCGGCCCCAGCGCCAGCACCGCCAACCCCAGGCCGAGGACGGCAGGCGCCACCCGCCAAAGCCCCAACCGCACCCACTCCAGGCGCTCGCCCCCCGCGCGGACGGCTTCCGGGGGCACACGCTCAGGGCGCACGCCTCCCGAGGGCATGCCTCCCCGCGGCACGCCTCCGGGCCGCTCGTCTTCCGGGCGGTCGCCTTCCGCGCGGTCGCGTCCCGGGGGCACATGTCCCATGGGCTCGCCTTCCGGGCGCTCGTCTCCTGGGCGCACGTGCTCAGGCTGGTCGGGCACCGGCCGATCCGACGAGTCGGGGCACTCGGGTCCCGGGGGCACGATCTCCGTCTGGTCGGATCCGGCGCGTTCGGGGTCCAGGCGCATGTGCTTCAAGGGGCCGGATTCGGGTCTCACGGGCGGCTCGCCGTCCGGGCGTGCGGGCTTCGGTTGTGCGGACGACGACCGGTCGGCATCCACCGAAGCACCGCCTCTCCCCTGCTCCCGGACATTCCAGGCACAGGGGAGCGTAGCGGGCCGCAACCTCACATGCGTTACTTGCCGGGCTCCGGATCCCTGGGCAGCCCGAGCATGCGCTCGCCGATGATGTTGAGCTGCACCTCCGTGGTGCCGCCGTAAATGGTCATGGCCCTGGTCGCCAGCACCGCCCGGTTCCAGTAGCCGGCGTCGCCCAGTTTGACGTCGGCAGCCACCGTGGCGGCGGGGCCGAGCAGTTCGACCGCCGTCTCGGAGACGTGCTGAGCATGCGAGGTGGACAGCAGCTTGCGTACGGACGCGTCCGCCCCCGGCTCGGTCCCGGCCAGCTGCTTGAGCGTGACCCGCAGCGACAGGGCGCTGATCGAGTGCCCCTCGCAGACGACCGCGGCCACCTTCTGCGCCTCGACCGGCGTCAGCTCACGCCCGAGCCGCCCGACGAGGCCGAGCAGGTCGGTCACGGACGCGCCGGTGCCGCCGGAGCCGGACGACAGCGACACGCGCTCGTTGGACAGCGTGTTGCGGGCGACCTTCCAGCCCTCGCCGACCTGACCCACGACGAGGTCGTCCGGGACGAAGACGTCGTCGAAGAAGACCTCGTTGAACAGGTTCTCGCCGGTCATCTCGGTGAGCGGCCTGACGGTGACGCCCGGGGACTTCATGTCGACCAGGAAGTACGTGATGCCCTCGTGCTTGGTGCCGTCGCTGGAGGTGCGGGCGATGCAGATGCCCCACTCGGCCACGTGCGCGACCGACGTCCAGATCTTCTGACCGGTGAGCTTCCAGCCGCCCTCGACCTTCTCCGCCTTCATCTGCAGCGAGGCCAGGTCGGACCCGGCGCCGGGCTCGGAGAACAGCTGGCACCAGATCATCTCGCCGCTGAGTGTCTTGGGGAGGAAGCGTTCCTGCTGCTCCGGGGTGCCATACACGGCGATGGACGGCACCACCCACGCGCCGATGATCAGGATCGGCGGGCGTACCTTGGCTGCCTTCAGCTCCTGGGCGATGAGCACCTGCTCCAGAGGCTTGGCGTCGCGGCCCCACGGCCGGGGGAGGTGGGGCATGACGAAGCCGCGCTCGGCCAGCGCCCGCTTCTGCTCCTTGCCCTCCAACTGCGCGATCTCCGCGATCTCGGCGCGGATGGAGGCGCGCAGCTCTTCGGCGTCCTCGGGCAGGTCGATCTCCATCTCGCGGGAGACGCCCTGCAGCGCCAGCGAGGCGACCGTGGCGGCCCACTCGGCCGACGGGCCGAGCAGGGCGCGCAGGGTGAGCGCGCGGCGGTAGTAGAGGTGCACGTCGTGCTCGAAGGTGTAGCCGATGCCGCCGAACGTCTGGATGGCGTCCTTGGCACACTGGACGGCAGCGTCGGGGGCCATCACCCCGGCGACGGCGGCCGCGAACGCCAGCTCCTTGCCCTCCGCGCGGGTGGCGTCCCACACGGTGGCGCGGGCCTGCTCCAGCGCGACCAGCATGCGTGAGAGCTTGTGCTTGATGCCCTGGAACTGGCCGATGGGACGGCCGAACTGGACGCGTACCTTGGCGTAGTCGGCGGCGGCCGTCACGCACCACGAGGCCAGGCCCGTGGCCTCGGCGCCGAGCAGGATCGCCGCCAGATCCAGCACGTCCGGGCCCTCGACGCCGTCAAGCACCCGCTCGGTCGGCACGGAGACCTCCGCGATCTCCACCTTGGCCACCGGCCTGGTCGGGTCGAGCGACTTGAGCTCGGTGACGGTGGCGGCGGAGGCGTCCAGGGCGATCCATTCCTCGCCGTCCGGCGTGGTCACCGGCAGGACCAGCACGTCGGCCAGCGAGCCACCGAGCACGGGCTCGGCCCTGCCCGACACGACGAGGGAGCCGTCCGCCGCGCGGGTGCCCGTCAGCGCGCCGGTCAGGGCGACGGCGCCGGTGAGCGTGCCGTCGGCCAGCGGTTCGAGCAGTTCGTGGCGCTTCGAGGCGTGGATGACCGCACTGGCGAGCACGGTCGGCACGTATGGGCCCGGCGCCATGCGCTCGGCCAGAGCCTCCACGGCGACCGCCGTCTCCAGCAGGCCATAGCCGGAGCCGCCCGACTCCTCAGGCAGGTGCAGGCCGAGCAACCCCTGCTCGGCGAGGCCCGCCCAGAACGGCGGACGCCCGCTTCCCCCGGCGCGGAGCAGCTCGGAGGGGACGTTCCGCTCGGCCCAGCCGCTCACCGACTCGCGGAGCGCCTCGTGTTCCTCGCTCAAACCGATCGCCATTGCTCATCCTCCAGCCAGGTCCGAGTCGACACCCAGAACCATATTCTAGAGGATGCTTCTGGCCTAGCGGCCTACCCGCTCTTCACGTGATCGGCTGCGGGACTAGATGGGCCGTACCTGCTGGGCCAGAGTGTTCAGGTCGCGCCAGCGGCTCTTGTTGGACTCCGGGATCGAGGCCACGAGCATCGCGGGCCTGTTCTTGCCCACCTCGACGATGGTCACCATGGCCTGGGCGGTCTCCTGCTTGCCGCCGTTGGGGTAGGTCACCTTGTAGCCGAGCGTCCAGCCCTTGCCGACCGGGATCTTCTTGGAGGCCGTCCACTCCGCGACCGTGGCGCCCTCGGGGAACTGCGTACGGATCGACCAGCGCACGGCGTTCGTGGCGATCTCGCGGTAGTCGGCGTTCGAGTCGGGCTTCGTCGTCGGCGCGTAGCTCTCGGGCAGCATGGCCGAGCCGATCACCGTGAACGGCGTCTTGACCTTGCCGATCCGCTGCGCGATCGAGTACGGCGAGAACGACCTGGCCTTCCACGGCGAGGCCAGCCGAGGATAGGTGATGCCGACCGCGTTGTCGGTGATGGTGCTGGTGACCGCGGACGCCGTGCCCGACAGGTTCTTGAACGCCTTGCTCTCCGGCACCGGCGGCAGCACGATCGGGGTCTCGGTGGGCGTGGGACTGACCGTCGCCGTGGGGGTCGCCGAGGCCGACGGCACGGGCGCCACCCGGACGACCTGCTCGCTCGGCTCGTTGTTGGCCGGCACGTCCCCGGAGAAGACGACGAAGACCAGCACGACCGCCCCGACCGTGGCCAGGATGGCGCCGAGCAGGTAGACGACCTTGATCGGGATGTCGCCGATGCCCCGGGACGGCTTGGGCGGCACCACGGGCAACGGCGGCATGGGCGGCTGTACGGGAGGCGGCACGGGCGCCTGCGCCGGCGACTGCTGCCGCGAGGACTGCCCAGGGGGCTGCTGTCCAGGCGGCTGCTGCGCGGGGGCCTCTTGAGCCGGCGGTTGCTGCCCCTGGGGCCGCACCGGCACGGACGGGCCTGGCTTGGGCGGCTTGGGGATCTTGATCGTCTCCTCAGCGGGCAGGACGACCTTGCGGAACGGGGTGGTGGGTGATCGTGATTCAAACGAAGGTCTCTGGTCGCGTCCGTCCGCCATGGCCTTGAGGTTACGTCACGACAGCCAGGGATATTTCCCCTATGGCCCGTGCAGAATCTAATTCTGTAAGGTCTTCCGGCAATGAACGGTTGGCAACGGTGGTCGTTTGAGTGCGTGGCAGAAGCCCTTTCCTCCGCCATCCGCACGCCCACCGGGGAAGCTGAGCAGGCGGAACGTCAGGGAAGCGTATCTTTCACATCGAGGTGGGCAGGAACCCCGCATGAGGGAGCCCATCAGGGAGATCATCGCGGGATTGGCCGCTGTCGCGCTGCTCACCGGCTGCGGCCCCCTTACCTCCGCCGGCACCGCCACACCGTCGCCCTCTCCCACGGCGACGACGGCCTCGCCCTCCCCCACGGGGCCGGCCGCGCCCGTGCAGCCGCTGGAGGCCGCGTTCGAGAAGGTCATCGCGGACGTCCTGCCCTCCATCGTCCAGATCAACACCAGGGTGGGGCTCGGCTCCGGCGTCGTCTTCGACACCGCGGGCCACATCGTCACCAACGCCCACGTGGTCGGCGAGGCCACGTCGATGAACGTCACCCTCGCCACCGGCGGAGCGCCACGGCGCGCCCGGCTGGTGAGCTCGTTCAGCGCCGGCGACCTGGCGGTGATCAAGGTGGAGGATCCCGACGGGCTGCGCCCGGCCAGGTTCGGGGACTCGTCGAAGCTACGGGTCGGGCAGATCGTGCTCGCCATGGGCAACCCGCTCGGGCTGTCAGGCAGCGTGACGAACGGGATCATCTCTGCGCTCGGCCGTACCGTCACCGAGCCGCAGAACCCGGGCTCTCCC
The DNA here is from genome assembly GCF_008065375.1 of Nonomuraea sp. SYSU D8015. GTDB lineage: Bacteria > Actinomycetota > Actinomycetes > Streptosporangiales > Streptosporangiaceae > Nonomuraea. Next base: position 528,662 of record NZ_VJYI01000005.1, on the reverse strand, counting down.
GGCGCCACGATCGCGGGCGCGATCCAGACCTCGGCCGCGATCAACCCGGGCAACAGCGGCGGGGCGCTCGTGGACCTGTCAGGCCAGGTGATCGGCATCCCGACGCTCGCGGCCACGGACCCGACCCTGGGCGGCGGCACCGCCCCCGGCATCGGCTTCGCGATCCCGAGCAACACCGCCATCGACATCGCCGCCCAGATCGTCAAGGACGGCAAGGTCACCAACACCCGCCGGGCGGCGCTGGGCATCAGGGGCAGCACGGTCATCGGCTTCGACGGCGAGTCCGCCGGTGTGAGCGTGGTCCAGGTGGAGCCCGGCGGCGCCGCGGAGAAGGCGGGGATCCGAGCCGGGGACACGATCGTCTCGCTCAACGGCCGGCAGACGCCGACCATGGCGTTGCTGGTCGAGATCATCGCCACGCTCAAGCCCGGCGATCAGGCCCGGGTGGGCCTGATCCGCGCCGACGGCGCCAGGGAGACGGTGACCGTCACGCTCGGCGAGCTACCGGGCGAATAGCACCCCGGGAGCCGCCCCGACTTGTCACCACGCTGCCGTCCGTCACTGCTTGGCGGTGAAGATGATCTCGACGCGACGGTTCTTGGCCCGGTTCTCGTCGACCGGCCTGCCGTCGACGATGTTGGGCAGCTTGGGGCGGCTCTCGCCGTACCCGGAGGCATGGAGGGTCACGCCCGGGCCGGTCAGCAGGGTGCGCATGGCCTGCTCCACGGCCTGTGCCCGGCGCCGCGACAGCGTCAGGTTGTACGCGTCGCTCCCTTGGTCGTCGGTGTGCCCCTCGATCTTGACCACGCCGCCCGCGCCCTCGGCGCCCACCTTCTCGGCCACCTTCGCCAGCCGCTGCCGGGCCTTGGCGGTCAGCTGCCACTTGTCCAGGGCGAACAGCACATCGCTGGTCACCGCCAGCGTCACCTGCCGCCCCTGCTTGGTCTCGCTCTCGGTGCCGTCCATCGACTCGACCTCGCCCACGATGTCCTCGACGGGCATGACGAGGTCCTCGACCGGGAGATAGGCGTCGGCCGGCGGGCTCGGCGCCGGGGTCGGGGACAGGACGAGGGCGAGGGCCACGCTAAGAGATCGGAACATCGGTGAGCACGCCGAACATGGGCATCTCCACATTGACCTTCGTGACGTCCGCGGGTGGGGCGGCGAAGACGGCGTACAACGTCGAGGCCTCCCCCTTCTCCAGGAACTGGCCCAGGGTGCCGGAGCAGACGCAGGCCGCGCCCGGGCCGTTGTTGTTGCGGGCCACGCGGTAACGCTTGGCGTTGACCGGATCGATCAGGGACACGGCGGAGACGGTGCTGTCGGTGGGGCCGTCGCCCATGCTGTTGTGCAGGTTGACCTTGCCGTCCGTCGCGGTGACCGTCCAGTTGAGCATGGCGGTCTTGCCCTGGCGCTTGAGCGCGGTGATCTCGACGCGGGCCTGGCCGTACATGTCGCCGGCCGCGACCTTGGTCTCGCGGCTGGCGATGACCTTGCCCTCCTGCGGCGGCGCGGTCTGCTGCTCCTGCTCCGGGGCCTGGGCGGGGGTCGTGTCGGCGACGGCCTGCGACTGCCTCTCCTCGCCGCCTCCGCCCTGCTGACCGGGGACCATGCCGCAGCCCGCCAGTGCGACGGCCGCGGCGAGCAGCGCGATCGTCCTTCGCATTATGTGATCACCTTCGTTTGTCGGGGATGTGGCCCACACCTTACGGAGGCGACCTTCAGGATCCGCATAGTTGGCCTATATCGGCTGACCACTCTGCCTGCGGGCCTCCTTCGCGAGCCCTTCGGCCTCGGCCTTGCCGTCCGCGTCACCGAGGCGGTCGAACTCTTCCATAGCGCCCGTGACGGTCTCAACCGCGCCATCGGGATCATGCCTGTCGAGTGCGGCGTGGGCCAGCGCCAGCAGGGCGTGTGCGGCGTTCCGGCGGTCGCCGTACCGGGTGAACGTCTCCCGGGCCGCCTGCGCGGCCGCCGCCGCGGCGCCGGGGTCGCCTTCCGCCCTGGCCAGCTCGGCCGACACGAGCAGGGCCGCGGCCTCGGGCAGGGGGTCGCCGAGGCGGCGGTTGATCCGCAGCCGGCGCTCCACGCAGCCGCGGGCCTGGGGATGGCGGCGGGCGGCGAGGTGCAGCCTGGCCAGGTCGAGCAGCGCCTCCGCCTCGCCCCGGAGATCGCCCAGCTCCCGGTACGCTTCGAGGCTCTCCTCCAGCCGGCCCTCGTCCCGGCGCAGGGCGCCGAGCGCCCGCAACGCGTCCGCCCGCCCCCGCCGATCCCCGGCCTCCTCGAAGGCCCGCAGCGCCCGCAGGAACGCCTGCTCGGCCTGCGCGAGATGCGGCGACCGCGCCACACGGGCCCCCACCGCCTCTCCGGATCCGCCCGGCCGCTCAGCAGGCCCCGCCGCCCCGGATCCGCTCAGCCGCCCCCCGGATCCGCTCAGCCGCCCCCCGGATCCGGTCGGCCGCGCCGCGGATCCGCCTGGCGGTGTACCGGCTCCGATCGAGGGTGTACCGGGTCCGCTCGGCGGCGCCCCGGGCACGGCCTCGGCGGCCATGGCCGGTCGTTCACCAGGCCCCGGCTCCCTCGCACCGGCCTGCCCCGTAAGCCCACCGGCCTGCCCCGTAGGCCCCGGCTCCGCCGCGCCGGCCTGTCCCGCACGCCGTGACTCCGCCGGACCGGGCTGTCCCGCCCCGGGCGCCGTCCCCGCACGCTCGGCGGGCCGCGCACCGGACGTCATCTGCCCTGACCCGGCCGGCCGCTCACCCGGCGTCGGGAGCATGACGCCGGCCGGTCCCCAGCCGTGGGGGTGAGGCGACTCGATCTCCGCCTGGCGGGCTTGGACGAGGCCGAGGCGGAGGGTGATCCTGGCCAGTTCCAGGCCTTCCGCCAGCGGCTGGGCAGCTCGCAGCGCGGCCGCGGCGGCCTCCGTTCGCCCCTCGATGCGGTGCAGATCGGCCAGGCCGCGCAGAAGGAGCGCCTCGCCGCGCCGGTGGCCCGCCGCCCTGGCCGCGTCCAGGCCGATCGCCGTGGTGGCGTGCCAGTCGTCGTGGTGCGCGCCCAGCTCGAACAGCGGCGTCAGGTAGAACGCCAGGCGCCAGGCGGCCTCGTACAGGCCGGCCCGGTGGAGGTCCTCGACCGTCGCGACCAGGAAGCGGCGCTCGGCGCTCAGCCACCGCGCCTCCTGCCGCAACCATCCCGTCCGGAGCGCCTGATCGTCCCCGGAGTGGAGCCCGTCACCGACCGGCTCGTTCCCGGGCAGGTGGACCTCGGTGCGGCCGGTGCCGGGCTCGGCGGGGAGGAGGGCCGCCCTCGCCCGCCGGGTACGCTCCAGGATCGCCTCGGCCCTGACCGCCAGCACGCCTGCCGCCCCGCCGTCCTCCTCGGCCAGCCGTTCGGCGGCGTAGAGCCTGGTCAGGTCGTGCCACCCGTACCGCTCCTGCCCCGCCTCGTCCAGCCCGCGCGACTGCAGCAACCCGGCCGCCGCCAGCGGCTCCAGATCGGCGCCGAGCGCCCAGGAGGCGAAGTCGGGGGCGGACAGGGCGCCGAGCTCACGCAGCAGCCGGCGTTCCGGGTCGGGCAGGCCGCGGTAGCCGAGCGCCAGGCTGCCGCGGACGGCCAGGTCGCCCGCGCTGAGCTCGTCGAGTCTGCGTCGCTCGTCGCCGAGGCGGCCCGCCAGGTGTTCGAGCGTCCACCCGGGCTTCCTGGCCAGCCGGGATCCGGCGATGCGCAGTGCCAGCGGGAGACCGCCGCAGAGCCGGACGATGCGCCGGGCGGCCTCGGGCTCGGCGCGGATCCGCTCATGCCCGGCCACGCCCCCGAGCATGGCCACGGCCTCGTCCTCGTCGAGCACCCCCAGCTCGTACGCCCGCGCCGCCTCCAACCCGGGCAACGACGACCGGCTGGTCACCAGGGTGAGGCTGCCCGGACCGGTCGGCAGCAGGGGGCGTACCTGCGCCTCGTCGGCGGCGGCGTCCAGCACGACGAGCAGCCTTCTGCGGGCCGTCGTGCTGCGGTAGAGGCGTACGCGGTCGTCGAGCGTCGGCGGCACCGCGCCGTCCGGGCAGCCCAGCGAGCGCAACAGATCCTCCAGCACGGCGCTGGGCGGCCTCGCGCCGAGATAGGCGTACAGGCGGCCGTCCGGGCGGTCGATGCCGGTGGCGGCGTGCACGGCCACGGCTGACTTCCCGCATCCGGGCGGACCGTGCACGACCAGGTGTACGGGGGCCGGCGCCTGCTCGGCGGCGGCGCGACGGATCCAGTCGAGCACCTGTCGCCGCCCGGCGAAGTCCGAAATATCCGGCGGCAGTTCGTCGACCACGCCGGTACGCCGCCGCGCGTCACCGCTCCCCGCCCACTGCCCGCCGCCATCCGCGGACCGCGAATCCCGTGGCGCGGCAGGGAGATCGGCCTCGGACAGCACCCGCTGCTGGGCGGCGTTCAGCTCGGCGCCCGGCTCCAGGCCGAGCTCCTCGACCAGCGTCCGGCGCGCGTCCTGGTAGGCGGCGAGCGCCTCCGACCGGCGTCCTGCCTGGTGAAGGGCGTCGATGAGGCGTACCCAGGCCCGCTCGCGCAGCGGGTGGGCGGCCACCAGCGCCCGCAGCTCGCCGACCACCTCCGCGCCCCTGCCCAGCCCCAGGTCCAGCTCCACGCGCTCCTCCAGCGCGGTGAGCCGCAACTCCTCCAGCGGTACGGCGTGCGCCCGGCGCAGCACCGACGACTCGACGTCGGCCAGGGCCTGCCCCCGCCAGAGCCCCAGCGCCGTCCTGAACCCGTCCGCCGCCTCCGCGACCCGTCCCTCCGCCCTGGCCTGCCGCGCCTCGCCGACCAGCCGTTCGAAGCGATGGCAGTCGACGTCGTCCGGATCGATCTCGATCACGTAGCCGCCGGGCACCGTGCGGATGCCGTCGACGAGCTTGCGCAGCGCGCTGACGTACACCCTGAGCACCGACTCGGCGGACGCCGGCGGCCGGTCGTCCCACACCACGGACATGAGCCGCTCGACCGGCGCCCGCTCCGGGGCCGAGAGCAGGAGCGCGGCCAGCAGCGTACGGTGCTTGGCCGGTCCCGGCGCCCGGCCTCCCTCGATCCGCAGCGGCCCCAGCACGCCGAACCGCACCTTCACCCGCCCTTCGGCATCGCGCCCCGCTCACACCCGAACCGAGCGCGCGGAGATCGGCCGCCGCCCATCACCGGCTCACCAGCCGTAGGGCGAACGAGTCGAAGCGGACGCGTACCTCTCCCGTGGCGGCGGCGGTCGCGTAGACGCCCGCCTCGTCGGGGCCGTACGGCGCGTCGGCGTCGGATGCCTCCGCGACCAGGCGTTCGTTCAGCCACATGCGTAACGTCACCTTGTTCCCGCTTCGGCCGCACTCCGCCACGATCCGGTTGACGGCCGCGGACTGCGCGTTCCCTGGGCCGTACAGGGTCTTGCCATCCGTGCTGCCCGCGCCACGCTTGACGATCGTGACCTTGCCCGAGCCTGACACGCCGAACTCGTAGCGGTCTCTGGAGGCCGCCGAGCCATGGCACCACACACCGTACTCGCCGGTTCCGCCTGTGAGGGCGGCCTTCGCGCTGACGATCACGCCGCCGTCGGGCTCCCGTCTCGGTGCCGACTTCCACAGGCGCCAGCCGGGATTGACGGTGAGCTCGTAGGCGGTGCCCGCCAGGCGCGCGTCGCCGCCATCCGACGCGCCGACCGCCCAGGCGTCGCCGAAACCGGCCTCGTACGGCCAGGTCTCGCCCCAGAACCTGGGCACCGCCAGTGCCACGCCGACGACGACGGCCACCGCGGCGGCGGCACCGGCGACCCACGGCCACCGCCGCCGTCCCGCCCTCACCGGACGACCCGCCGCCCCCGGCGCCGCCCCATCCGGCGGCGGCGCCACCATCGTCCCATCCGCGGCAGACGGTACCCACGGCCCATCGGTGGCAGAGGGCACCCACGGCCCATCGGCGGACGACGGCCCCGGCCCCCCGCCCTGTGGCCTGCCGTCCGCGCCCGGCGTCGAGCGATCCGTCGAGGCCGACGTCATCCCACCCGTTGTCCGAGGCCCGTGCATCTGCTCAGCGGCCGCTCCAGGGATGGGCGCATTCGTCGGCACGGGCGCTGACCTGTCCATAGACCCCGCTGCCGCCCCGTCCGGCCGCATCACCACCCCGTCCGGCGGTGCCGGCGGCGGCCCACCACCGAGTGATGCGGCACCGAGTGATGCGGCACCGCGCGGCCCAGTGGTGGGCGATCCGGTGTCGGGGGCGGACCCGCCGGGGTCCGGGCGCAGGTCGGCCGTCACCGTGCCCGTCCAGGTGCGTTCCACGACTTCGGTGGCCGTGGTCAGGCGAGTGCCGCCGACCAGCTCCGACAGCAGGCCCTGCGCGGTGGGCCGCAGCTGGGGGTCCTTGGCGAGGGCACGCGAGACCACCTCCCTGATCCCCTCGTCCAGCCCGTCCAGCCGGGGCCCTTCCTGCATGATCCGGTACAGCACCTCACCAGGCGCCCCGCCCCCGAACGGCAGCCGCCCCGTCCCCGCGTACGCGATCACCCCGCCCCAGGCGAAGACGTCGATGGCGGGCGTGAGCGCCTCGCCGCGCACCTGCTCGGGCGCCATGAAGGCAGGCGTGCCGAGAATCGCCTGGCTGGCCAGGCTGTCGTGGTCCACGAGCTGGGCGATGCCGAAGTCGATCACGCGTGGCCCGAGCGGCGAGAGCAGCACATTGGAGGGTTTCAGGTCGCGGTGGATCACCCCGGCCCCGTGGATGGCGCTCAGCGCGGTGGCGATCCCGACCGCCAGCGCCTCCAGGTTCCCGCCGGACAAAGGGCCCTGATCCCGTACGGCCTGCGCCAGATCGGGACCCCGGACGTATTCCGTGACGAGATAGGCCACGTCACCGTCGATCCCGGCGTCCAGCACGGGAGCGGTGCAGAACCGCGCGACCCGGCGGGCCGCGGCCACCTCGCGCTCGAAGCGCCGCCGGAACGCCGGATCCCGGGCCAGCGCGGGATGGATGACCTTGACCGCGGCCAGGCCGCCGGTGGGCGTGGCCGCGAGGTGCACCTCCCCCATGCCACCGCGGCCGAGCAGGCGCCGCAGCGCGTACCCGCCTATGACCCGCTCACCGTTCATCGCAGCCACATTAGCCAGATCATCCGGTGGCCGAGCTCTGGGTCAGGCGGTAGCGGGAGGGCGGGATGCCGTACCGGTCGATGAAGGCCTGACGCAGCGTCTCGGCCGTCCCGAACCCGCACCGGAGCGCGATGGACGCCATCGGCAGCGACGTGGAGGCCAGCAGGCGGGCGGCGGCCTCGGCGCGGGTCTGGCGGACGTACCGGCCGGGCGTCTGCCCTAGGTGCTTGAGGAACAGCCGGGTGAGATGCCGCTCGCTGACGCCGGCGGCCTCGGCGAGGGCGAGCGTGGACAGGTCTTCCGCGAGGTGGCCGCCGATGTAGTCGACGGTCCGCTTGACCAGGCCGTTCGCGGGTGGCGGCGCGCTGACGAACATGCTCATCTGCGCCTGGTTCCCGGGCCGCTGCAGGTAGGTGACCATGTTCCTGGCCACGGTCCTGGCCAGTTCCGGGCCGCTGTCCTCCTCGACGAAGGCGAGCATGAGGTCGTGCGCGGCGGTGATGCCGGCGGACGTGGCGACGTTGCCGTCGCGGATGAAGATCGGATCCGGGTCGACGACGACGTCGGGGTAGCGGGCCGCCATCAGCGGCGCCCGCTCCCAGTGCGTGGTGGCGCGCCGCCCGTCGAGCAGACCGGCGGCGGCGAGGACGAACGCCCCTGTGCACACGGACGCCACCCGGCGGCTCTCGCGGGCCAGCCGGCGAACGTGACCGACGATCAGCGGGTTGGCGGCGGCGTTCTCGTAGCCGATCCCGCCCACCACCACAAGGGTGTCGAGCGGCCCGGTGACCCGTTCGAGGGTCAGTTGCGCCTGCATGACGAGAGCGGTGGCGGTGGTGACCGCATGGCCGCCGGGCGTGGCCACGCGATACTCGTAGTACGGTAAGGCGCCGTGCCAGTTGGCGCTCTCCAGCGTCGTGGTCACGCTGGCGATCTCGAGCAGCTCCGCCGCGTCGTACGCCACCACGACGACCCTTCGTACCTCCATGGCTCTCGACTGTAGGTCCGAAGGACCAAGAGCCCAAGTTTCCTGACCTCCTGCCCGCTCACCCCTGGCCGGGCGACCACGGTGACCGCCACAGTCGTCACCATGACGACGACGAACGCGAAGCCCCGCCGCCGCTGGGGCAGGTTCACCCTCCACTACATCGAGATGATCATCGCCATGTTCGTCGGGATGTTCGCCCTCGGCGCCCTTCTCGACGTCCTCGGCCTCGGCATCTCCCACTCCGAGTATCCCGAGCTGGGCTACCTGGTGATGGCGTTCAACATGTCCGTCGGCATGGCCGTGTGGATGCGGATCCGCGGGCACGGCTGGGCCTCCACCCTGGAGATGTGCGCGGCCATGTTCGTCCCGGTCGTGCCGCTCTTCCCGCTGCTGTGGCTGGGCATGATCGACGGCGGCACGCTGATGATGGTCGCGCACGTGGCGATGTTCCCGCTCATGCTGGCGGCGATGTTCCGCCGCCTCGACGAGTACGCCGGCTGCGCCCATTGACCGGACACCGGCTCAACAGGTCCTCAACGTCCCCGCACCTGGCACCACGCATAGTTAGGCTGAACTTCACTCCTGTCACACCTTGCGCAAATAACGTGACATGCATCCCTGACCTCGTAAGGAGATGCGATGTTGCGTCGAGCCCTGGGCGTGCTGATCGCCGCCGGAGCCGTGCTGCTGACGTCCCTGCCCGCCGCCGCCGACCGCGCCGAGCCCCTTCCCCGGGCGCACGCCCACAACGACTACGAGCACGAACGCCCCCTCTTCGACGCACTCGACCACGGATTCACCAGCGTCGAGGCCGACATCTACCTGGTGGACGGAGAGCTGCGCGTCGGGCACGACCCGGAGGACCTGCGGCCTGGGCGCACGCTCCAGTCCCTCTACCTCGACCCCCTCGCCCAGCGCGTACGCGAGGGCCACGGCCGCGTCTTCCCGCGCAGCCGGCAGCAGCTCCAGCTCCTCGTGGACATCAAGAACAACGGCGCGGCCACGTACACCGAGCTCGACAAGGTGCTGGGGGCGTACAGGAAGATGCTCACCGCCTACCACAAGGGCAAGGTGAAGCCCGGCGCGGTGACCGTGGTGATCAGCGGGGACCGGCCGCGCGACCTCATGGCCGCGCAGGAGCGCCGGTACGCCTTCTACGACGGCCGGATGTCCGACCTCGGGCAGGGCAACCCGTCCCTGATCCCGCTGATCAGCGACAACTGGACGAACCACTTCACCTGGCGCGGCGAGGGCGACATGCCGGCCGCGGAGCGGGACAAGCTGCGGCGGATCGTGGCCGCCGCACACCGCGACGGGCAGCGCGTGCGGTTCTGGGCCACGCCCGACGCGGCCGGGCCGGCGCGGGAGGCCATCTGGCGGGAGCTGGTCGCGGCGGACGTGGATCACATCAACACCGACGACCTGGCGGGGCTCCAGCAGTTCCTGCGCGCGCACGACAGCGAGCGCGCCGCCGCGTAAATCCCGTCGCCATGCCCGTGACGGCCCGGTAAGGTCCGGAATCAGACTGGCCGCGGGACTTCGGCGCGACTTCCGGAACCCGCCTTAATCGCGATGCTTCGCAGCTCGTGCCCCCATTCCCCGGCCAGTCCGCGACCTCGGGGGAGTCCATGGAGACCTACGCCGACCTGATCGAGTGCGAGGACGTGCTGCTCTTCGCGAACGCGGCGATCACCTCGACCGGCCAGCGCGAGTTCCACAGCGCGGCCGGCGAGCAGCGGCTCTCCCTCGACTTCCTGCACCGCTACATCGAGGGCAACTACCCCGACCTGTACGCCGCGACGCTGGCCCTCGACATCAACGACCACAACGCCGCGCTGATCATCGCCAACCTGCTCGCGCGGCCGGGCCAAGGGGACGGCGAGCTCATCGCGCGCCGGCTGAAGCGCATGAGCCCGCCCCGCGTCTACCGGCTCTTCCGGCGACTCCGCCACGACGGCGTCAACAACCGGCGCACCCGCGCCCTCATCCGCGACTGGCTCGCCGGCCGCCCCGACCTGGCCTTCGACGCCGTCAAATACCGTTCGGCGCTGAAGTCCGCGGTCCGGCACGCGCATCTACGGCTGCCGGGCGAGCTCGGCGACTTCCTGTTCGCGCCGTTCAGCCGCGCCCGGTACGACACGCCGGTGCTGGAGGCGTGGCGGCGCGCGCACTACGACAAAGGGGCGCTGTACGAGCTGCCGTACACCGTCGCCGAGGGCTTCGCCGCCCGCCACGGCATCAGCAGGACCCTGTTCCTCGAACGCATCGCCCCCAAGCTGACCAGGCTGGAGCGGCTGCGTCTCGCCGAGTCGGCGGGCAAGGGCGGCCTGGACACGGAGGCGGACCTGGCCTCGATGCCGCTGGTCCGGCTGGCCTCGTACGTGCTGGCGCTGCCCGCGGACACCCGCACCCGGCGCCGCGCCGAGCTGGTGGGCGCGCTGCGGGCCGCGGCCGCCCGCGTGGCCGGGACACGGGCCGGCACCTGGGGAAGCGTGGCGGCGGTGCTCGACGACAGCTTCTCCTCGTTCGGCTCGCCGGTGAAGAGACGCCGCCCGCTGGCGGTCGCGCTGGCCTGCCACTACCTGCTGGAGGCCTTGGCCGGCGGCTACCGCGGCCTGTGGCTGTCGCGCCGGACCGACCCGCTCCAGACGCGGCCGTCCGGGCCGACGCCGCTCGGCCGGCGCATCCTCGACGCGCTGGAGACGCGGCCGGACCTGCTGGTCATCGTCTCCGACGGCTGGGACAACGCGCCGCCCGGGCTGGCAGGCGAGGTGCTGCGCGTCTGGCGGCGCAAGCTCGATCCCGGAGGCGAGGTGGGCATCGTGCACGTGAACCCGGTTTACGATGCCGACCACTTCGACGTGCGGCGGCTGTCGCCGATGGTGCCGACGGCCGGCATCCGCGACGCCGAGGACCTGCCGGCGCTGGTGGAGCTGGCCAGGTTCGCGGAGGGCCGGACGGGGGTCGCGGATCTTCGGGCGTACCTGGCGGATCGGGCGGCCGGGCTGGAGGCACGATGATCGATCTGGCCGGGCTCGACACGCGGCCCGCGCAGACCTGGGGCGGGTTGCGGCTGGTGCCGCTCGTGCGCCGCGAGCCCATCGAGGACCTGCGGCTGCACGCCAGGGTGTACGGCGACGAGCCGTCCGGGGTGTCCCTGCCCGACAAAACCTTCTACACCGCGTACGTGCCGCACGCCTTCGTCGCGTCGTGGACCGGCGACGGCACCCCGGCGGCGGCGTACGGCACCCAGCTCGGGGAGCCGCCGCGGCACATGCCCGTGCGGTTCCACCGCCGCATGGCCCGGCGCGCGGACGAGAACCGGCTGCGGTTCCTGCCGCTGCACCTGGCCATGGAGGGTTTCCTCGCGCTGCACTTCGGCGGGCCCGTGATCGCCTGGGAGGAGTGGTCGCGCCAGGCCATCGCGCACGGCCTGTCCCCGCGGTGCGAGGACGCCTACACGGGAGCCGAGGTACGCGGGCTCGACGACGCACTCAAGATCTTCGAGATCTACCCGGGGCAGTGCGGGCTGCTGCTGTACGCGGGCGACACGCTGGCCGCCGCCTTCGTGGTGCCGCACCCCGAGGACTACCGGGCGCTGCACCCGACGTTGGTCAGGGACCTGTACGGCGAACTCGTCCACGAGTACGCGCTCTTCTATCCGGCGAGAGACTTCCCCGCGGTCATCGACGAATCGGCGGTCTCCTCGCTCGCCGACCTGCGGGCCCAGGCCGTACGGCAGGAGCGGCAGTGGGCCGCCTTCCACGACTCCGTCATGGCCGCCGGTCTGCTCCGCGCCCCCGGACACGTGCAGGAGGTCCACCGGCTCGGCCGGTTCACGCTGAGCCGTTTCCTGCCGGCGTTCGAGCGGAAGTCCGAGAACCACATCGGCGAGACGATCCTCGATGAGGACGGGCGGCTGGCGTACCTGAAGACCTTCCGGCTGTCGGAGGCGCAGACCCGGCGCGGGCACCTGCTGAGCACGCTGGCCGCTCATGACTGGAGCCTGCCCGCCGCCGCGGCCACCCTCAGGACCAGCGCCGCCGAACTGGGGCTGCGGCTGGAGCGGGCCGGGTTCGGGCACCTGTTGCGGCAGGACGTGCTCGACGGCTACCGCAGGGCCGCTCGCAGGCGGACATCAGGGGCGTCATCACCTCCCCGTTGACATTGAAGTGAGTTTCCGATCACACTTGGTTTCGGACCTTCTATTAAAACGATTCAATCGGGCCGAAACCCCACTCCCCCAAGCACCACCCCCGAATGGACGCCCCATGCGCAAGACCGCGGCCATTGCCCTCCTTCTGGGCTTGTTAGCGCTAACGCCGATCCCGGCCCAGGCCGGGGAGGCCGATCGCGCCTTCGACTTCGGCACCTCCGACAGCCCTCTGCAGGAGGGCTACACCCGCGTCACCGAGACCACCGGCTACACCTCCGCCCAGGGATACGGCTTCGCCGACACCTCAGGTGTGAGCTCGGCCGACAGAGCCACGGGAGACGCCCTCCGCTCCGACTTCGTCGCCACCGGCGGCGCCACCTTCAGCGTCGACCTGCCCAACGGCGACTACACCGTCTCACTCATCGCCGGTGACGCCGCCGAGGCGACGGACGTCGCCATCACGGTCGAGTCGATGGCCAAGGTGCAGCAGACCGCCAAGGCGGCAGGCCAGTACCTGGAGATGTCGTTCGGCATCGCCCTGGTGGACGGAAAGATGGACTTCACCTTCTCCGGGACCGCCCCCAAGATCAACTCGCTGGTGATCACGCGGCAGGCCGACCGCACCCCCGGCACGATCCCGACCGCCTACATCGCGGGCGACTCGACCGTCCAGACCTACGATCCGTTCTGGGCGCCCGAGGCCGGGTGGGGTCAGATGATCGAGCAGTTCTTCACCACCGGCGTCGCCTTCGACAACCACGCCATCGGCGGCCGCAGCTCCAAGAACTTCATCACCCAGGGCCGCCTCGACACGGTCCTGCGCGCCATCAGGCCCGGCGACTACTTCTTCGTCCAGTTCGGGCACAACGACGCGACGGTCAGCATCCCCGACCGGTACGCCTCCCCCGCGGACTACAAGGAGTACCTGAAGGTCTACGTCAACGGCGCCAGGCAGCGGGGCGCGACCCCGATCCTCGTCACGCCCGTCTCCCGGCTCGACTACAACGCCACGACCGGCACGTTCAACGTCTCCTTCCCGGAGTACGTGGCGAAGATGAAGAAGCTGGCCCAGGAGGAGAACGTCGCCCTGGTCGACCTGTCCACCCTGAGCAGGGAATACCTGGACGGCATCGGGCCCGAGGCGGCCAAGTCGGTGTTCCTGCACGTCCCCGCCGGCGTCTACGGCGCCTGGCCGAACGGCGCCACGGACAACACCCACTTCCAGGAGTACGGCGCCATCCAGATGGCGCGCCTGGTCGCGGGCGGCGTGAAGGCGCTGGGACTGCCGCTGTCGGGACTGGTGCGGGAGATCGAGCCGCCCGCCGCCGTCCCCGCCAAGCCCACCGGACTGGTGGCGGGCGGCATCTCGAACGCGGGCGCCGTGCTGAAGTGGGACGCCACCGAGTCCGCCGACGTCTACAAGGTGCTGCGCGACGGCGCCCTGGCCACCACCTCGGCGATCCCGCAGGCCTCGGTCTCGGGTCTGGCGGAGGGCAAGACGTACGAGTTCCGCGTGGTGGCGGTGAACGGGCGCGGCGACTCCGAGCCGTCCGACCCCGTGACGATCACCACGAAGCGCGCCCTGTACAAGTACGACTTCGGTCCCGCCACCGGGCCGGTCGCCGCCGGGTACACCCAGGTCACGCGGGCGACGATCTACACGCCTGAGAAGGGCTTCGGCCTCACCAGCTCCGCGAACATGATCGACCGGGACCGCGGCAGCGCGCTGGACGACCTCGGCAGGGACTTCGTGGCCTACTTCGGCGGCTCCTACGAGTTCAAGGTCGACGTGCCCAACGGCCTGTACGGCCTGAAGGCGTACGTCGGGGACCTGCTGGGCACCGCGCGGACCAACATCTCCGCGGAGGGCGGCACCGCCGTCGCCGTCTCCGGCAGCAGAAGCGTCGCCACGGCCGCCATCTCCGGGATCAAGGTCACCGACGGCCAGCTGAATGTCGTGATTTCGGGCACCACCGCCCACCTCAACGGCCTGGAGATCACCCCGATCCTGACGGCTCCCGAGGGCCTGCGAGCCGGAACGATCTCCTTCGAGGGGATCTCCGCCGGCGTCCCGCTGAGCTGGACCGCGACGGACGGGGCGGCCGGCTACCGGATCTTCCGGGCCGAGGAGGGCGACGCGAAGCCCACCCTGCTCGGCAAGGTGACGGACCCCTCCTACACCGACACGACCGCGCAGATCGGCTCCCGCTACGACTACACGGTGACCGCTCTCGACCCCGCCGGGGACGAGTCGGTGCCCTCGGCCGCGGTCAAGGTCGCCACCGTGGACTCCTCGGTGACGCCTCCGGCCGTGCCGCAGGCGCCCCGCCTCGGCCAGGTGCAGGAGGACAGCGTGGAGCTGCGCTGGAGCGGAGTCGAGAACGCCTTGCTGTACCGGGTCCAGCGGGCCGAGAAGGCCGAGGGGCCGTACAAGCTGATCGGGAGCACCCAGGAGCCGTCGTTCACCGACGACGAGGTCCTCACGACGGTGCCCTTCCACTACCGAATCGTCGCCGTCAACAGGGGCGGCGCCTCCGAGCCCTCCCCGTCGACCGCCTCGCGGGCGGCCGCCAAGCTGAAGCGGCAGATGGAGCGCCTGAACCGGGCGCCGGTCGCCGTCGCCACCGGCTCGGGCGTCTACCTGGGCTGGCGGCTGCTCGGGCTGGACGACCCCGGCCAGGCGTTCGAGATCTGGCGCGACGGAAAGAAGATCAAGGAGATCACGGGCGCCACGAACCACCTCGACCCTGACGGCACCGCACAATCCACCTATCGGGTGGTCCCCGTGGGGGGCGACCCGACGGCCGAGTTCGGCGTGTGGAGTCAGCCGTACACGGAGATCGCGCTGGACAAGCCGGCCGACGACTACACCAAGGACGGCCAGCCGTACACCTACAGCGCGGGCGACGCCTCGGTCGGCGACCTGGACGGCGACGGCGAGCTCGACCTGGTCCTCGTCTGGAACCCCAGCAACGCCAAGGACAACTCCCAGGCCGGCTACACCGGGCTCGTCTACGTGGATGCGTACACGATGGCGGGCAAGCGGAAGTGGCGGATCTCGCTCGGCAGGAACATCCGCGCGGGAGCCCACTACACCCAGCTCATGGTCTACGACCTCGACGGCGACGGCAGGTCGGAGGTGGTCATGAAGACCGCCGACGGCACCGTCGACGGCGCGGGCGCCGTCCTGGGCAACCCCAGCAGGGACTACCGCAACTCCAGCGGGTACGTGCTGTCCGGCCCGGAATACCTGACGGTGTTCGAAGGGAACACTGGCAAGGCGATCGACACCGTCGACTACACCCCGCCGCGCGGCGACGTGGCGGCGTGGGGCGACGCGTACGGCAACCGCGTGGACCGCTTCCTCGCGGCCGTCGCCTACCTCGACGGCGAGCACCCGTCGGTCGTCTTCAGCCGCGGCTACTACACGCGCACGGTCCTGGCCGCCTACGACTTCGACGGCAAGGACCTGAAGCAGCGGTGGGTCTTCGACTCGGGCACCCCCGGCAACGGCGCCTATGCGGGGCAGGGCAACCACAACCTGTCCGTCGCGGACCTCGACGGCGACCAGAAGGACGAGATCGTGTTCGGCTCCATGGCCGTCGACGACGACGGCGAGGGCCTGTACACCACCCGCCTGGGTCACGGCGACGCGCTGCACGTCACCGACCTGGACCCGAGCCGGCCCGGCTACGAGGTGTTCGCGGCCCACGAGGACATGGGCTCCAGCGGCAACCGCGGCGCCACCTTCAGGGACGCCGACACGGGTGAGGTGCTGTGGTCGATGCCCGCCACGAAGGACACGGGCCGCGCCGCCGCCGCCGACATCGACCCCAAGCACCCGGGCGCCGAGGCGTGGGCCGTGACCGCGACGGGCGAGTGGAACTCCACCCAAGGTGAGCTGCGCTCCGCCTCCGGCGAGCTGCTCGGGCAGTCGATCCCGGCGGCGAACTTCCTCGCCTGGTGGGACGGCGACCCGCTGCGCGAGATCGTCGACCACGCCTACGACCAGGCCAAGGGCGTCGGCGTCGGCACGATCTCCAAGTGGGACGGCACAGCGAGCAAGGAGATCCTCCGCGCCGAGGGCACCTACTCGAACAACTCCACCAAGGGGACGCCGACGCTCCAGGCCGACCTGGTCGGAGACTGGCGGGAGGAGATCATCTGGCGGTCGCAGGACAGCACCAAGCTGCGCCTCTACACGACCGTCGACGTGACCGACGTCAGGATCCCCACACTGATGCACGACCCCGTGTATCGGCTCTCGGTGGCCTGGCAGAACGTCGGCTACAACCAGCCGCCGCAGGCGGGCTTCTTCATCGGGAACGGCATGACCGCCCCGGAGGCCCCGCGCATCGTCTACACGCGGGCGCGCTAGCCGCGTCCATGGGGAGGACCTCCGCTGTGGTGCCGGAACCGGATTCCGCACCACACGGAGGTCCTCACCGGTTCACCTTCCCGTGAACCGCTGCGCCACCTGGTGTGCGACGCCTTCGAGCCGCGCCAGATCCGGCACCACGTGGATCTGGTCGCAGTGCTCGGCGTATGCGGGCAGGTCACAGCTGCCGAGCCGCCATGAATACCGGGGCTCCGGGGTGAGCCAGATGGTCTGCCTCGCCCGCCTGGTGAGCTCCTCGAACGCCTCCAGCTTCGGATCGTGGCCGTTCCCCCGGCCGTCCCCGAGCATCAGCAGGGTCGTCTTCCTGGTCAGCGCCGAGCGGTGCTCCGCGAGCATCAGCTCGAAGGTGCGGCCGTAGTCGGAGTCGGCGTCGACGTCGAGCAGCCCGCCGACCGCGCCGAACACCAGGTCGGCCACCTGCTGCAGCGGATGCTCGGCGAACAGTTCGGTGATCTCGTGGGGTTCGTCGACGAAGGCGAACGAGCGGACCTGCCCGAACAGGGACTGGAGGGTGTGCACCAGGTGCAGGGTGAAGCGGGCGCTGGCTCGTACGGAGAGTGAGACGTCGGCGAGGACGACGAGCCGGGGGGCGTCCTCGGCCCGGGTCGTGGTCACCGGCCGGAAGGGCACCGCGTCGTAACGCATGTTCTGCCGCATCGTGCGGGCCGGGTGCGCCCGGCCGCGGGGGCTGTTGCGCCGAGTGGCGGTCAGCGCCCCGGACAGCGTGCGGGCCAGCCGGCGCAGCGACGCCTCCAGCTCTCGGCGGCTCTGCTCGTCCACCGCCTCCGTACGCGCCCGCTCGACGGCTCTCGACTCGACGGCGGCGGCGAGCTGGGCCAGCTTGGCGAGGTGGCGCAGCAGCAGCTCGGCGAGGGCGTCGGCCGCCTGGGCCCGGCCGCGCGGGGTGGCGGGCTCCGGCCCGTCCGACTCCTCCGCGGATCGGCCGTTCGCGGGTCCCGCCACGGTCATCTCGGTGTCCGCGCGGAGGGGGTCGCCGCGGGAGAGCCGGCCGGGCGTTCCGGGGTTGTGCAGCCGTTCGGCCGCCAGCTCGACGCTGCCGACGAAAGTGGAGCCGGCGGTGGACCGCTGCCGGTCCTGGGGGAGGACGATCTCCTGGGTCAGCGCAGAAAGGTCGATCTTGCTGGCCTCCTGGTGGGGGTTGTAGCGCTGGGCGAGGTCCTGCGGGTCGAAGTAGTCGCGAATGTCGCGAGGCGGGCCGTGGCTGTGGCCGGGCTGCGGGAGGTGCGAGGGCTCTTCGGAGAGCGTGAACGACGTGGCCGCGCCGGTGTCGGACAGGTCGTCGTGCCCGTGGTGATGGCCGTTCCCCTGCTCGGCGGGGCTCGGCGGTGTGAGGGTGAAGAACGCGGTGAACAGCTCGTCGAAGACCGCGTCATAGCGCCGGTCCTTGATCAGCGTCATGCGCAGGGCTTCGCGCAGCGTGTCGCGCTCGCCCAGCATGCCCGGCTGCGCCGCCGCCCTCGTCGCGTCGATCGTCTCCGAGACCGAGACCGGCACGCCCGACAGGCGCAGCAACCGGACGAAGCGGTGGATGGTCGCTTCCATGGAACGCTCCTGTGCCCGAGCCGCTCAGCGTGCCCGGCGGCGCACGGCCGCGGAGAACGCGCGCTGTCCCTGGCCGGACCGCCCGTCGCGGTGGGGCTCGGCCGCGCTCGGGCCCGACGGCAGGCGGTAACCGACCTCGTGCCGGCCGAGCTGGTCCATGGCCGCCCGCACGGCGCGGCCGTCCGGCTCGTCGGCGTGGGTGTGACCGTTGGCGTGGGTGTGCGCCGGTGACGGGGCCCGTCGCGGATCGTGGGCGGCGCCCTCCTCTGCAGGCGCCGCCCGCCCCCCGGGGACCAGGTGGGGCAGCGCCTCGAGCGCCCGTTTCAGGTCGCGCTCGTATTTCAGCACCACGTTGGCGGTTTCCATGAGCAGTTGCGCGTCCAGCTCCGCGGCCCCCAGCACGGCCAGAGCACGGGCCCAGTCGACCGTCTCCGAGATCCCGGGGCTCTTCCGCAGCCGCAGGCCGCGTAGTTCGCGGACCACGCCGACCAGCTGTGCGGCCAGCGCGTCGGGCAGCCCCGTGTGCTTGGAGCGCACGATCTCCAGCTCCCGCTCGGCGTCCGGGTAGTCCAGGAACATGTGCAGGCACCGCCGTTTGAGCGCGGCCGACAAGTCCCTGGTGTTGTTCGAGGTCAGCACGACGCACGGCGGCACCGCCGCGACGTAGGTGCCGATCTCGGGCACCGAGACCTGGTACTCGTCCAGGCACTCCAGCAGCACGGCCTCCAGCGCCTCGTCGGCGCGGTCGATCTCGTCGATGAGCAGCACCGCCGGCTCGCGGCTGCGGATCGCCTCGAGGACCGGCCGAGGGGACAGGAAGCGGTCGGAGAAGAAGACGCCGTCCTGATCGCCTATGCGCTCCACGGCGGCGGCGAGGTCGGGTGCGTCCGCGACGATCTCGCTGATCTTCTCGCGCAGCAGCTGCGTGTACAGGAGCTGCTTTCCGTAGTCCCACTCGTACAGCGCCCTCGACTCGTCCTGTCCTTCGTAGCACTGCAGGCGCAGCAGCCGGCGTCCGGTGGCCGCGGCCAGGACCTTCGCCAGCTCCGTCTTGCCGACCCCGGCCGGGCCCTCCAGCAGGACCGGCTTGCCCAGGCGGAACAGCAGGTACACGGTGATGGCCAGCCGGCGATCGGCGATGTACCCGTGGGCGGCCAACTTCTCGATCACATCCGTGACCGACTCGAACGCATCGGGTACGGGGTGCGAAATGCCGGTCACGTCATCACCTCAGAGGAGCAGGTCGTCCAGGTCACCGTTCATGCAGTGCTCGACGAGCGGACGGACGGTGTCGTACGTGGCCTCCTTGGGGTTGGTCGGGACACAGGAGTCGCCGAGGGTGTGCCGGGTGATGCGGTCGACGTCGGCCTCGTCCCCGACGATCTCCCTCGACCGCTGGTAGAACTCGGTGGGGCCCTGCCCGAGCCGGTTCTTGGAGTACGTGTCCTGCTTCACGTCGGTGAGCTTCTCGGGCATGCCGAGGTCGCGCACCAGGCGGACGAGCTCCTCCACCGCGGCGTCGGCCGCGCGCACCGTGGTCATGCCGGTGGTGTCCACACCCATGGCGCGGGCGATGTCGGCGAAGCGCCGGTAGGCCACCGGCAGGTTGAAGGCCCACACCCTGGGCAGCAGCACGGCGTTGTTGATCCCGTGGTGCAGGTCGTAGTAGGCGCTGACCGCGTGCGAGATCGAGTGGGCGAGGCCCAGCCCGCCGGAGTTGAACGCCTGCGCCGCGATGTACTCGCCGTACATCATGGCCTCGCGGGCGGCCAGGTTGCGGCCGTCCCAGGTGGCGGTGCGCAGGTACTGCGCCGCGATATCCACGGCCTGCAGGGCCTGGCCGAGCGCGGGCGTGAAGTCCAGCCGTGACACGTACGCCTCGGAGGCGTGCGTGAGCACGTCGATTCCGCACTGCGCGGTGAAGTCGATCGGGCACTCGTAGAAGAGCACCGGGTCGTCGATGGCCAGCGTCACGCGCGCCGAGCGGTCGAAGGCCGCGTACTTGTGCGGATTGTCGGGATCGGTCGTGGTGTCGGTGATGACGAACAACGACGTGGTCTCAGAGCCCGTCCCGGCAGTGGTGTTCACCGCTATGTGCGGCGGGTTGTCGGGATTCTCCGCCTTGTGGTAGCCCTCGAACTCGTTGATGCTGCGGCCGTCGTGCGCGAGGGACAGCCGAGCGCCCTTGGTGGCATCGTGGGAGGAACCGCCGCCGATGGAGACGAAGGAGTCGCACTTGTTCTCCCGGAAGGCCTCCGCGGCGTCCATGCAGTTGTAGTCCTTGGGATTGGACTCGACCTTGTCGTAGACGACGAAGTCGACACCGTGGTACTTCCCCTGGTCGATGATCCGCTGGACGATGTCGGTCCCACGCAGGCCCGAGGTGACGACCAGCGACCGTTTGAATCCCAGCGCCTTGGCCTCCGGGCCGACGAGTTCGTGCGTTCCCGGCCCCAGCAGCGCCCTGGGCAGCGGTGTGAACTCCTTGACCGGCGACGGCCTGAAGAGTGTGTCAAGCTGCATGATCACCAGTCCTCTCCGTGTGATCCGGAATGGGACTCGCAGGCAGGTGCTGTTCGGTCCAGATGACCTTGCCGCTGGCCGTGTAGCGGGTGCCCCAGCGGGAGGCGAGCTGGGCGACCAGGAACAGTCCGCGCCCGCCCTCGTCGGTGGTCGCGGCGCGGCGCATCCGGGGCGAGGTGCTGCTGCCGTCGGACACCTCGCAGATGAGCGCGGAGTCGCGGAGCAGGCGCACCTCGATGGGCTCCCTCGCGTAGCGGATCGCGTTGGTGACCAGCTCGCTGACCACGAGCTCGGTGGTGAAGCACAGCTCGTCCAGGCCCCAGCGCTCGAGCTGCTCCGTCACCGCGCCGCGCACGGTGGAGACGTTCGCCGGGTCGGCGGACAGCTCCCAGGTGGCCACGCGGTCGGGGTCCAGCGCGTGCATGCGGGCGACCAGCAGAGCCACGTCGTCCTTGGGACGGCCGGGCAGCAGGGCCTCGACGACCGCCTGGCACGTCTCCTCTGGCGGGCGGCCCGGGTGCGTCAGGGCGCGCCGCAGCAGGGAGAGCCCCACGTCGATGTCGCGGCTGCGCTCCTCGATGAGACCGTCCGTGTAGAGGACGAGCTCGCTGCCCTCGGGGATCTCCAGGTCGACCGTCTCGAAGGGCAGACCTCCGAGGCCCAGCGGCGGACCCGCCGGCACGTCGGGGAACTCCACGGTTCCGTCCGGGAGCACGAGGGCGGGCAGCGGGTGACCGGCGCGGGCCAGGGTGCAGCGCCTGGACACCGGGTCGTACACCGCGTACAGGCAGGTGGCGCCCACGATCCCGTCGCCGCCGCACTGGTCGGCGTCGAGCCGGTCGACGAGCTCGTCGAGGCACGTGAGCAGGTCGTCCGCGGGCAGGTCGAGTACGGCGAAGTTCTGCAGCGCGGTACGCAGGCGGCCCATCGTGGCGGCGGCGTGCAGGCCGTGCCCGACGACGTCGCCGACCGCCAGCGCCACCCGGGCGCCGGACAGCGGGATGACGTCGTACCAGTCGCCGCTCACCCCGCCGTACGCCGGCAGGTAGCGGTGCGCGACCTCGACCGCGTTCTGCGAGGGCAGTCCGCGGGGAAGCAGGCTGCGCTGCAGGGCGAGCGCCATGTTGTGCTCGCGGGTGAAGCGGCGGGCGTTGTCGATGGACAGCGCTGCGCGGCCGACCATCTCCTCGGCGAGGCGGAGGTCGTCCTCTTCGAACGCGCGCTGCTGCCAGCGGTAGAAGCTGACCACGCCCAGGGTCGCGCCGCGGGCGTACATGGGCACCGCGATGAGGGAGCGGATCCCGAACCTGAGGATCTTCTCAGTGCGCGCGGGGTCGATGGCCTTCCACCCCGGCGCCTGCGCCAGATCCGGCTCCAGCACGGCCTCCCGGGTGGCGAGGCACTGGCCCTGCGGGGTGGACGGGAGGAACCT
Source organism: Nonomuraea sp. SYSU D8015 (assembly GCF_008065375.1). Classification (GTDB taxonomy): domain Bacteria; phylum Actinomycetota; class Actinomycetes; order Streptosporangiales; family Streptosporangiaceae; genus Nonomuraea. The sequence continues at coordinate 506,480 of NZ_VJYI01000005.1, read as the reverse complement.
GACCGATTCCCCCACTTCGGTCAGGTGGGACGACCCGAGGACCGCGCCCAACGCCACCCGGCGGAACTCCCCGGTTTCGAGGGCCGCCTCGTCCCCCCGCAGAACGGCATCCACCAGGTCGACGCTGACGAAGTCGGCGAACCGTGGGACGACCACGTCGGCCAGCTCTTCCGCTGTACGGGTCACATCGAGGGTGGTGCCGATGCGGACGCTGGCGTCGTACAGCAACTCCAGGCGCTGCCGTGCCCGCAGGGCGAGCTGTCCCACGCCCAGCTCACCGACGAGGAGCAGCCATCCCTCGCCGCCGCCGGTCGCCGCGGCGGCGTCCTGGCCGTCGGCCGTCCCGGGTTCCGGAGCGGCCGTCTCCCCGCACACGAACGGGACCGCGGGCACCGGTGCGGATGTGGGCTCAGGGGCCGCCTCCGGCGGCTTGGCCACCTTCCGCGGGGCCGGGATGATCAGGGTCTCCGAGGAGGGCGCCACCGCCAGGGGGGCCGTGACCGACATGCGGCGTACGCGCCCGGCCTCGTCCGCGCGGCCGGCGTCGTACGGGAGGCTCGCCTCGACCGCTATGCCGGCCTCTCCCGAGAGGCCGGCGACCGACCGGCAGGTGAGAGTGGCGATCTGGCCGTTGAAGAGCTCCACCTGGGCCATGAACCGGTGCGGGGAGGAGATCAGCTCCGCGGCCTTCGCCCGCAGCAGGGCCTGGTCGGCGCGACCCAGGACGTCGTCGATCGAGGGGAGCGCTCCTTCGGACCCGACGCTGGGCGGCTCGCCGGGCAGCCGGGCGGCGCGCTGGCTGCGCATGAAGGCCCGGAGCAGGTCCCGCTCCCGTTGTGTGGTCTGCTCCAGCAGGCGCCGCTCGATGTCGCGGGCGGCGTCGCGGACGACCTTCATCATCGCCGGGTCCGCGTCGGACCGCCGGCAGGTGAGATCGAGGATCCCCTCGACCTGCCCGCTCAGCGGATCGCGGATGGGCGCGCCAGCGCAGGCGAAGGGGTGCATGCAGGCGGCGAAATGCTCGCTGCCGAAGACGTAGCTGGGCCTTCTGTCCGCCAGCGTCGTGCCGATGCCGTTGGTGCCGGCGATCTGCTCGGCGAAGGCGAATCCGACGGCGAGGCAGACGGCGTCGAGACTCCTGTTGAGCTCGGGGTCGCCGCCCCGGCGTTGGAGCACCCTCGCCTTGTCGTCGCAGAGGATCACGCTCACGCGTTCTCCGCTGAGTTGGGTCTCCATCTTGTCGAGCACGGGCGTGGCCGCGTGGATGAGCCGGCCGTGCAGGTCCAGGTCCTCCTGGTAGGGAATCTCCAACTGGTCGGGGACCAGGCCGAGCAACCGGCAGCGCTGCCAGGACGTCAGAATGGGGCTCCTGACGTTTCCCTCGACCTCGCGCCCGTCGTAGAACCTCTCGTGGGCGCCGGTCAGTTTGTCTATGTCGTCCCAGGCAACCGCCACTTCTGACCGCCCCCTCGTCTAGCGAGAGACATATGCGCCTCAGAAACCATTATTCTACCTAAAATCACTTTTTTGGGTAAATGTCCGGATCGATCACCCCTGAGCCGCTCCGGGCGGCGTGCGCGCACTAGTTGATCAAGAAATTCCCCGGAAAGGCTAAGATCGCAAATTCGGAATTAACCGGGATTTCAGCCTCTCTCGATACAGAGATCACATGACCATCAAGCGCCACACAGTGGCCGCCGCCGCGATCGCCCTGACCGCGATCGCCACCGTCACCTCGCAGCCGGCTGTCGCCGCCGAGCAGCGCGCCGCGGGCCAGTCCGCCGTCGTCTGCCCCACCGGCTATCTGTGCCTCCAGCCGAGCTCGACGTCCGCCCGGCCCGTGCTCGTCAGAGAGGGGACCAGCCGCTCCTTCTCCGGCGGGCTGCGCGTCAGCGAGGTCTCCAACCGGACCAGCGTGGCGTACTGCATCACCAGCCAGCCCTACAACTACGCCCTGTCCCCCAGCCAGTCGGCGGTCCGCGCCCACACCGTGCTGTCGGTCCGGCCGGGCGGCGTCTGCCTGACGTGACCTCTCGGCCGTAACCACGGAATGCCCGGGTGGCCGGAGTGCGGCCACCCGGGCGACATGGCGGCGAACGGGCGCATTGCCTGTCACCGTATTATTAGTTAACTTTCCTTTATGAAGTCGCGCATCCTTGCCGCGCTCGCGTTGGCCGCGGCCACCCTCGTCACCGCATTCAGTCTCGGTTCACCCGCACAAGCGGCAGCACCCGGCTACGTCAAGCAGGGCTCCTACGGCTGGCCCGACCAATGCCTCGGGGTCGGCCACCAGGGCCAGGTCAACCACACCTGGAGCTCGTACTACTGCGAAACCGTCATCCCGACCAACTGGAACGCCCCCGGCCTGTACCACCTGTGGGTGCAATACTGATTCCTTCGGTGTTTCCGCAGGTAAGAGGCGGTCAGAGGCGCGGCGGATGCCGCCGGGGCGCCCGAGGACACCGGTGGCAGGCGCGCCCCCGCAAACGCCAAACCGCCCCTTGCCTGCGGTGTTTCCGCAGCCAAGAGGCGGTCTGAAGTGGTGGAGGTGGCGGGAATCGAACCCGCGTCCTTCAACCCCAAGTCAGGGCTTCTCCGGGCGCAGCCTGCTGTGCTTTTCTCAGCCCCGGCGATCACGCAGGCGAGTCGCCGACGGGCTCAGCCACTGTTTGATTTCCCGATCTTCCCCGTGGCCGGGTCGAACGGTTGAGCCTTCTAGCGATGCCAGACACCGGGCCGAAGGCACTCCCGGGCTGACAGTGGTTTCGCTGCTTAGGCAGCGAGGGCCAGGGTGTCCGTGGCCGCCACAGTGCTCTTGGAATTGGCACTTATTGTTTGCGGTCACAGGATTAACGAGGTTATGTCCGCAGTCCTCGGCCCGCTTCACCTGGCTTGCAAGGTCAAAGTCGAAGCCAGTCACCCCCTGTGCAGTTGTCAACACATCCCACCGGGGCGGGATGAGCAACATGAATGTACACGGGACAACGCCCTCAACGCCAACTTAATTCCCCATGGCGAAACCCCCGGGAGCGCGGCACAGCAGCGCGCGCTCCCGGGGGCCGACCGGCAGGGTCGAGCCGGTCCGGACGGCAGGACTTCCCCCGAGATGAAGTCCTGATCTCATCACGGCGACTGGGACCGCAACCCCCCGAGCGGGCCCAGTCACTCTGTAAGACGCCGCCACGGCCCCGAATGGTTGCTCGCCGTCACCGCTTTTTCACGATGAGGTACGAAGCGCCTCGAAGAAGCCGCCCGCCACCGCCGAGGCGTCGTAGTTCTTCGACAGCACCGCGATGGCCACGTCCCCCTGCCAGCCGACCCACCAGGTCAACTGGCTGCCCGCATTCGCCCGCACGCCGTAAACCGTGCCCTTGCCCGCCTGGGCGGGCGTACCGGCCGCACCGGTCCGCATCATCGGGACCAGCGCCGCGCGCACCTGCTGGTCGACGGGTACGGGGGCGGGCTGGGTGACCGGCACGGTCTCGGCCGAGGGATCGGGCGACTTCGGGTCGGTGACGAGCACGGGCGGGCGCCAGGTGCCCGAGGACACCGCCGCGGCCACCAGCGCCATGCCCAGCGGGCTCACCTCGACGTTCTGGCCGGCGATGGCCCTGGCCTTGTCGGCGTCGCCCGACAGGGCGGGGAACGAGCCACTGAAGGACTTCAGCGGCAGCCCCCAAGGCAGCCCCACCCCGAACGCCTCGGCGCTCTTCTTCAGGTCGTCGGCCTTGACGCGGCGGGCGAGGGAGGCGAGCGCGGTGACGCAGCCCTTGGCGAAGTGCTCCTGGAACGTGCCGGACGACGTGGTGCCGCCGGACTGGCCGGTCTGCACGAACTTGGCGCCGCCGACCGTGCGCTCCTCGGGGCAGTCGAGTCGCTGTTTCGGGCTCACCTTGGCCTTGATCAGCGCGTCCGCGGCCACGATCGAGAACGCCGTGCCCGCCGGGTATTTGCCGGCCAGCGCGTCCTTCTCCTGGTGCATGTCGCCCTTGGTGGCCACCGCGCGGATCTCGCCGGAGTTGCGGTCGACCGCCACCAGCGCGCTCGTGGAGGTGTCGGCCACCGCCCGCTCGGCCGCCGCCTGGATGCCGCTGTCGATCGTGGTCCTCACCGGGACGTTCTGCCGGCCGAGCCACTCTTTCAGCGTCGCGGCCTCCTTGCCGGTCTTGAGGTCGAGCGTGATCACCTTGGTCTCGGTGGAGCCGGTCAGATAGTCCTGGTAGGCACGTTGCAGGCCACTCTTGCCGATCGAGTCGCCGGCCCGCGCGCCGAGCTTCTGCTCGTCGTCCGGGGTGAGCGCGCTGACGGTGCCGACGATCTGCCGGGGCGCGGCGGGGCCGACCGGCTGAGGCTCCGGATTTACCTTGATTCCCGAGATCGCGTCGGGCTTGGGCCTCATCTTCTGGTAGAGGGAGCGCCCGAACGTCACCAGCGGCACGAACTTGTCCGGCGGCGACGACCTGACGCGGCTGAGCAGCCGGTCCTGGGCGTATCCGGTGATCTCGGAGAGCTTGGCCACGACCTCCTCCGCCCGGTCGCCCAGCTGGTTGGGGTAGACGCCGGCGACGTAGAGCATCGTGTCGGTCTGCAGCGGGTGGCCGGTCCGGTCGGTCACCGGCTGGCGCTCGATGGGCTCGGTGTCGACCGCGAACCGCTGCCCCTCCTTGAGCTGCGGATGCAGCACGGAAGGCGACCAGCGCACCTTCCACATGCCGTTGACCAGGTGGAGCGGCAACATCCCGTCGTACTGCCACAGCGGGTTGTTCTCGCCCAGGTCGACCTCGGCGTGGAAGTCGGCCTGGGACTGGTCGCCGTTGACCGTGAGCTTCTTGATCTTGAAGCGGAACGAGGCCGCGTCGAGCTCTACCGTGGCGTCGGACAACGCCTTGCGCACCGCCGCCTGGTCACCGTCGGTGCGCCCCGCGGCCAGGTCGTAGTCTCCGGTCTGCCAGCCCACGAGGAAGTCGCGTACGGCGTCATGCGGCGACGACTCCTCGAAGCAGCCGGTCAGCGTCGTGCACGCCACCGCCAGCGTGACGGTCGCGGAGAGGGTGCGGCTCAGCCGTCTCATGCCGCTCTCATCTGTTGCGGTGGCGCAGGGCTCGGGCCATCTCCCGTTTGGCCTGCTGCTCCGCCAGCGACTGCCGCTTGTCCCAGTCTTTCTTACCGCGGGCGAGGCCGATCTCGATCTTGGCCCGGCCGTCCTTGAAGTAGAGCACCAGCGGCACGATCGTGAGCCCGCCCTCCTTGGTCTTGGCGGCGAGCTTGTCGATCTCCTTGCGGTGCAGCAGCAGCTTCCGCTTGCGGCGGGCGGCGTGGTTGGTCCACGTGCCCTGCGCGTATTCGGGAATGTGCACGTTGAGCAGCCACGCTTCGTTGCCGTCGATGGTGGCGTAGCCGTCGACGAGCGAGGCGCGGCCCTCGCGTAGCGACTTCACCTCGGTGCCCTGCAGCACGAGCCCCGCCTCGAAGGTGTCTTCGACGTGGTAGTCGTGCCGGGCACGTTTGTTCTGGGCGATGACCTTCCGCCCGGTCTCACGCGGCATGCTTCGACTTTACCGGCGCTCAGAGTGGAGTGACTCCATGAGCACGGCTACACCCTGAGGTAACGGCGAAGCGTGACGAACGAGGCCAGGATACAGATGACCACACCGATGATCATGGTGAACGTGATCGTCTGAGCCACGGCGTCCCAGCCGAGCTGCGCGGTCGCGCCACCGAAGAAGCGGCCGAGCTCCTCGAACAGCATGACCTTCGTGACGATCAGGATGACCGCCGCGAGGACGCCGCCGATCAGGCCGGCGATCACGCCTTCCATGATGAAGGGCAGCTGGATGTACAGGTTCGACGCGCCGACCAGGCGCATGATGCCCGTCTCCCTGCGCCGGTTGAACGCCGACAGCCGGACCGTGTTGCCGATCAGCAGGGCCGCCGCCAGCACCAGGACGATCGCGACGCCGGTGGCGTAAATGGCGAGGTTGTCGAGCATCTCGAAGAACGGGCCGACCAGCTGCTTCTGGTCGGTCACCTGGGAGACCCCCGGCTGGCCCTGGATGGCCTGGATGACGGACTGGTAGTTGTTGGGGTCGTCCACCTTGATCCGGAACGACTGGGGCATGTCCTCGACCTTGGTGGCGGTCAGGAGGGCCTTGTTGGAGGCGTAGGCCTCCTGGAAGTTCTGCCACGCCGTGGCCTGGTTCTCGAAGAACACTTCCTTGACCCCCGGGACCCCGTCGATGTGGGTCTCCAGCGCCTTGATCTGGGCCTGGGTGATCGCCTTGCCGTTGCAGGCCGGGATGGCCGATCCCTTGCTGCACAGGAAGACCGAGACCTCGATCTTGTCGCCCCAGTAGCCCTTCATCAAGCCGACTTGGGCGTTGATCATCAAGCCGACGCCCAGCATCGCCATTCCGACCGCCACGGTGATGACCACCGCGATCGTCATGGTCAGGTTGCGACGGAGGCCGATCCAGACCTCGGAGAAGATGAAGTTCGCCCGCATGTTCTGTCTACAGCTCCCTGTCAGTACGCCTGGCCGTAAACGCCACGCGACTGGTCACGGACGATCTTGCCGTCCTCCAGCTCCACGACACGCTTGCGCATGGAGTCGACGATGGCCGCGTCGTGCGTGGCCATGACGACCGTGGTGCCAGTCCTGTTGATGCGGTCGAGCACCTTCATGATGCCGATGCTCGTCGCGGGGTCGATGTTGCCCGTGGGCTCGTCGGCCAGCAGGATCATCGGCCGGTTGACGAAGGCGCGGGCCATGGCGACGCGTTGCTGCTCGCCGCCGGACAGCTCGTCGGGCATGCGGTGGGCCTTGCCTTCCAGGCCGACCAGCTCGATGACCTCGGGCACCACCTTGCGGATGAACCGCCGGGGCTTGCCGATGACCTCGAGGGCGAACGCCACGTTCTCGTAGACGTTCTTGTTCGGGAGCAGCCTGAAGTCCTGGAACACGCAGCCGATGCGGCGGCGCAGGTGAGGCACCTTGAAGTTGGAGAGGCGGGCCAGGTCCTTCCCCGCGACGTGGATCGCGCCGGAATTGGGCCGCTCCTCCTTGAGGATCAGACGCAGGAACGTGGACTTGCCTGACCCCGAAGGGCCGACGAGGAACACGAACTCACCCTTGTCCACGTCTACGGATACGTGGTCGAGAGCGGGCCGGTTCTGGTTCGCGTAGACCTTGGTGACATTATCGAAATGGATCACGAGAGCATCACGGCATGCCAGTCTAGGGGTCAGGACGGAAGCGAGGGTGGCACATGCCCACTTCCCGCCGCTGGCCGACCGGGGACATCGGCTTTACTGATGATCGACGTTCCGATTGGCCAGAGCACAGTCTAGGGGGAAGACTGGCATGGAACGTCCATAACGGAAACAAAACGATTGTGCGGCTAGACTTGGGGCTGTCATGAGTTGTGAACACCTCGTATGTGCGCAGTGCGCCCACCCCGTGATCGAGGGACGCTGCCCCCTCTGCCGCGCCAACAGGGAGCGGATGCACAGCCACGGCTTCGCCGGGCTGTCCCCCGCCCTCATCGCCCTGCTCCTGATCGCCCTTCTCTTCGTCACCCTGGCGGTCAATCACCTGGCCGGCCGCTAGCCCGGCTCCTCCGCCCGGCCCGCTCCACGCCGACATCACAAGGAGCGCGATGAGGCCGGTCGGGGGTTAGTCGGCGTTGCCCGACTCCTGCCGCCGCATCCACCGGATCTCCGCCTCGATGAACTGGTCGAGGTCGCCGTCGAGCACCGCCGACGGGTTGCCGGCCTCGGTGCCCGTGCGCAGGTCTTTGACGATCTGGTAGGGGTGGAGCACGTAGTTGCGGATCTGCGTGCCCCATGACGTGGTCGTCGCGCCGCGAAGCTCGGACATCTTCTCCGCCTCCTCCTGCCGCTTGCGCTCCAGCAGCTTGGCCTGGAGCACGGCCATGGCGGTGGCCCGGTTCTGCAGCTGCGAGCGCTCGTTCTGGCAGGAGACGACGATGTTGGTCGGCAGGTGCGTGATGCGCACGGCCGAGTCGGTCGTGTTGACCCCCTGGCCGCCGGGGCCGCTCGAACGGTAGACGTCGACGCGGATCTCGTCCTCGTTGATGTCGATGTGGTCGGTCTGCTCGACGACCGGCACGACGTCGACCCCGGCGAACGAGGTCTGCCTGCGGCCCTGGTTGTCGAACGGGCTGATGCGGACCAGGCGGTGCGTGCCGTGCTCGCCGCGCAGCGTGCCGTACGCGTAAGGCGCCTTGATGGTGAACGTGGCGGACTTGATGCCGGCCTCCTCGGCGTAGGAGGTCTCGTAGACCTCCGTCGGGAAGCCCTTGCGCTCGGCCCACCGGAGATACATCCGCAGCAGCATCTCGGCCCAGTCGGCGGCGTCGACGCCGCCGGCCTGCGAGTTGATCGTGACGAGCGCCTCGCGCGCGTCGTATTCGCCCGACAGCAGGGTGCGCACCTCAAGGGCGCCGACGTCGGACTTGAGCGTCTCGAGCTCCTTGTCGGCCTCGGCGCGCGTGTCGTCGTCGCTCTCCTCGGCCGCCAGCTCGTAGAGGACCCTCAGGTCGTCGAGGCGGCGCGCGACGCCCTCGACGCGGTTGAGCTCGCCCTGGAGGTGCGAGAGCTTGCTCGTGACCTTCTGGGCCTGCTCAGGGTCGTCCCAGAGGTCGGGCGCGGCGACCTGCTGCTCCAGCTCCTCGATGTGCTTGCGCATCGCGTCGAGGTCGAGCACGTCCTGAATGCTGCGGATCGTGCCCGCGAGCTCGTTGATCTCTTCTGCCGGATCGATGCCTGCCACGCCTCCCTAGCGTACGCGACCCCTCGGGGGGCTACGCCCTCCGAGCACCCCCCAAAACCCAAAACCAAGGACTGCTTCGCGGACGTAATGCCCGCCGAGGCGGCTACGCCTCCTCGGCCCGAATAACATGGCCACGTGCGTGCATACGGGCGGCGGAAGGTGCTGGCGCTCGCCGCCGGCGTGCTGGCCGCGGCGACCGCCTGCACGAGCAGTGCCGCGCCGCCGTCCACGAAGCCCGCCGCCGCCTCCTCCACGCCCTCGCCCTCCGCGAGCGCGGTGGCCGTCACGCGGGCCGAGGCGGCCAAGGTGTTCACCGAGATCACCCTCGGCGACAACGTGCTGCGGGCCGACGGCCTACGGGGCGAGAGCAGCCTGGAAGGCCGTCTGAAGCTGGAGGTGGAGGGGCTGACCACCGGCGGCCGGACGCCCCTGACCCAGGCGGCGTTCCTGTCGACCGGCTACGCCCCGCCCCGCTACCGGTGGGGGACGCCGACGCTCTACGTGCCGAGGTTCCCGCCGGGCGAGCAGGCGCCCTGGTTCAGCGCGCTGGCGACGCGCGACGGCCGACCGGCGCTGCTGACGTTCGCCAAGTCGGACCTCTGGCGGCTCAGCTCCGTCGCGCAGCTGCTGCCCGACCAGCAGGTGCCGGAGATCCAAGTGGACTCCGAGGGCTACGCCACGGCGCTGGCGCCCGACGACAAGACCGTCACGATCAGCCCGCAGTTCATGCAGCCCGTGCACGCCAGCGTGGCCGAGACGGGGTCGGCCGGGGTCACGGCGGGCCTCCTCGCGCCGGGCCCCTACACGACCGAGGTGGCCGAGCAGATCGCCGACCTGCGGAAAGAGGCCAAACTCAGCGGCTACAGCTACGACTCGATCTTCAGCGCCGACAGTTTCCCCGTGTACGCGTTGCGGACCGCGGACGGCGGAGCACTGATCCAATACTCACTGTCGCGGACGACGACCACGACCACCAGGACGGCCGAGGACGACCCGCTCCCGGTGCCCGACTCGGCCCGGTGGGCGATCAGCGATCCGGTGCTGCGCCGTACGCTGCGGCTGGTCGAGACGCATCAGTACGCCACCGCCGTCCCGCCGCTCGCCAAGCCCTCCGCCGCCGCCGTCATCGCCCACGACGGCGGGCTCACCCGCGCCTCCGGCACCTGACTTTAGCAACCGCAGTTGACTATTGCCGAATTAGTCAACTACGGTTGCTTGCATGCCGGCAGAAGACGTACCCGTTCCCAAGGACCCCGCCGACGCGCTGGCGGCCGTCGTGGCGCTGCGACGCCTGGCCGACCAACTGGAGGACGCCGCCGTGGAGCAGGCCATGCGCGCGGGCTGGAGCTGGCCGGACGTCGCCGAGGCGCTCGGCGTCACCCGCCAGGCGGTCCACAAGAAGCACGCCAAGCGGCTCATCGCCGCCGGCGTCGTGCTGAGGAGACGACAGTGAGCAGGATCGACCACTACATCAACGACATCATCATCCGGGGCGGGGCCGAGGCGCAGGAGGAAGGCTCCGCGACGACCGAGGCCCATCACCTCCTGCTGGCGATCGCCGCCATCGAGGGCACCGCCGCGCACCGCGTCCTGACCGCGGAGGACCTCGGGCGGCAGACCATCAGGGAGGCGCTGGACCGGGAGTTCGAGCACAGTCTGGGCGCGGTCGGAGTGTCCCTCGCCTCCTTCGACCTCCCGCGGCCCAGCCGCGACCCCAAGGCCCTGCCCAAGCTCGGCGCCTCGGGCCGGCTCGCGATCGAACGCGCCATCGCCGCCTGCAAGGGCAAGAAGGACATGCGTCCCGCCCATCTGCTGCTCGGCGTCCTGGACACCGAGATCGGCACCGTGCCCCGCGCGCTCGCCCTGTCGGGCGTCGACCGGATCGCCCTGATGGCGCGCGCCCGGGAGACGCTCACGCACGAGAGCTGGTAACCAGCCCGGCAACCCCCTTTCCGGCCTAGCCCGGCCATACGGCCCCGACAGCCCGGCGGACACGGCCCGGACAGCCCGGCCAGGCAGCGCGACGCCCGTTCGGGCAGCGCCGCCGCCCACTTCCCCTTACCCCATTCCTCACGCTCCGGCCCCGGTTCGGGCCGCGACGCGCCATGCCCTCGCGACGAGGCCCCGCCGGCATGCGTCCCGGCGCGAGGACATCCGATCACGAAGAGAGGTCATCTGGTGACCATGAGCAAACAAGTGGTGCTCGACGTCGACGGGCTGCGCATGCGCTACGGCTCCGTCGACGTGCTGCACGACGTCACGTTCCAGATCCGCCACGGCGAGGTGCTGGCCTTGCTGGGACCGAACGGGGCGGGCAAGACCACCACGATCGAGATCCTCGAGGGCTTCCGCACCCGCTCGGCGGGCCGGGTCGAAGTGCTCGGCGCCGATCCCGCACATGGAGACGAACGGTGGCGGGCCCGGGTCGGGGTCGTCCTGCAATCCTGGCGCGATCACGGCAAATGGCGCGTACGCGAACTCCTTGCCCACCTCGGCACCTACTACGCCGCCTACACCACCCCCGACATCGAGCGCCCCTGGGACCCCGACGAGCTGATCGCGGCCGTCGGCCTGACCGGGCACGCGGACAAGAAGATCAAGACGCTCTCGGGCGGCCAGCGACGCAGGCTCGACGTGGCCATCGGCCTCGTGGGCCGCCCCGAGCTGCTGTTCCTCGACGAGCCGACGGCGTCGTTCGACCCGCAGGCCAGGCACGAGTTCCACGAGCTCGTACGCCGCCTGGCAGGCACCCAAGAAACCACCGTCCTGCTCACCACCCACGACCTGGACGAGGCCGAGAAACTGGCCGACCGCATCCTCGTCCTGAACGGCGGCCGGATCGTCGCCGACGGCACGGCCGCCGAGCTCGCCCGGCGGATCGCCGGCGAGGACGAGGTGCGCTGGCTGCGCGGCGGCCGGCGCTTCACCGAGAAGACCGCCGACTCGACGAAGTTCGCCCGCGACCTGTTCGCCCGCTACGGCGAGGAGGTCCAGGAGCTGGAGGTCCACCGCGCCTCCCTGGAGCAGACCTACCTCGCCCTGGTCCACCAGGCGGAGAGGACCACCCGATGAACCCCGTCATGACCGCACTGCGCGCGGGCTGGTCCCGCGGCCTCATCGAGCTGCGGCAGTCGTTCACCAACGGCGCCGAGCTGTTCTCGCACTTCCTCTGGCCCGCTCTGATGGTGGCCACCATGTTCTTCATCCGGGACATGTCGTTCGGGTCCACCGGGCTGCTCCTGGGCACCCTGGCGCTGCCGAGCATCCTCGGGATGAACGCCGCGACCGGCATGATCAGCATGAGCCAGCAGCTCACCGCCGACCGCGAGGACGGCACCCTGCTGCGGGCCAAGGCGACCCCGCACGGGATGCCCGCCTACCTCATCGGCAAGGTGATCTCGGTCTCCGGCGGCCTCCTCGCCGACCTGGTGATCTTCCTCGTCCCCGGCATGCTCATCGTCGAGGGCCTGCGGATCGGCCCGGGCTCCTGGCCCACCCTGGCCTGGGTGCTGGCGCTGGGCCTGGTCGCGACGCTGCCCCTCGGCGCGGTCCTGGGCTCGGCGTTCCCCAGCGCACGTGCCCAGGGGCTGATCCAGCTGCCGTTCCTGGGCGTGATCGGGATCTCCGGCATCTTCTACCCGCTCACCGCGCTGCCCGAATGGCTGCAGTGGATCGCCCAGATCTTCCCGATCTACTGGATGGGGCTCGGCATGCGCTCGGCCCTGCTGCCGAACTCGGCGGTGGCGGTCGAGATCGGCGAGTCCTGGCGCCACCTGGAAACCGCCGGTGTCCTGGGCGCCTGGGCGGTGCTCGGGCTACTCGTAGCGCCCATGGTGCTGCGGCGGATGGCTCGCGGCGAGTCCGGTTCGACCATGGCGGCGCGTCGCGAGCGCGCCCTGCAGCGGGTCGGGTGACGCCATGTCCCTCACGACCTCGACCGGCCGCTCGCTGGCGCCGGACCTGGCCCGCGGGTTCATGCTGCTGGCGATCGCGCTGGCGCACGCGCCGGTGTTCGTCTCCGGCCCGGCTTCCGGAGTCATCGACGACGTCGCCGCGTTCCTCGATCACCTGCTCGCCCACAACCAGGCCCGACCCATGTTCGTGTTCCTGTTCGGCTACGCGCTGGGGCAGCTCGCCCACCGCCATCAAGGCGACTGGGCCTCGCTCAAGAGACTGTTACGGCGCAGGGGCCGGTGGCTGATCGTCATCGGCTTCCTGCACGGGGTGCTGCTGGTGCCGCTGGACATCGTCGCGGTGTACGGGCTGACACTGCTGGTGCTCGTCCCGCTGGTGCGGGCCCGTGACTCGGTGCTGTGCTGGACAGCCGCCCTGATGCTCGTCCCGGCGGCGCTCATGGTCTCCGCGCCGGTCATGCTGGCGTACGCGGGCGCCGTGCCCCTCACGGGCGCCGGGATCATGCCGGCCGACCTCGGTTCCCACCTCCTCTCCGGCCTCCAGCTGTGGCCGTTCAAGACGGCCCTGGGCACGATCGACGTCGTGCCGGGCATGGCGCTGGGCATCTGGGCGGCCCGCCGCCGGATCCTGGACGAGCCCGGGCGCCACCGGACCCTGCTGGGCCGCGCCACCGTGATCTGCCTCGGGGCGGCGATCATCGGCCGGCTCCCGGGAGCACTGCTCCTGGCCGGCATGTGGACGCCCCCCGTGCCCTGGGCCGTCGTCCTCGCGCACACCCTCTTCGGCTACGCCGGCGGCATCGGCCTCGCCGCCCTCATCGGCCTTGTCGCGACCCGGGTGGAAAGCGGCGCGCTCACCACCGCCCTCGCCGCGCTCGGTCAGCGGTCGCTGACGTTCTACCTGTTCCAGTCGGTGGCGTTCCTCGTGCTGTTCTACCCGTTCACCCTGGACCTGGCCGACGAGCTGGGGTTCGCCTCCGCATCCGGGATCGGCGTCGCGATCTGGGCGGTCTCGGTCGCGCTCGCGGAGTGGATGCGCCGGGCCGGGCGCAGGGGACCGGCGGAGGTGATGCTGCGGCGGCTGACGTACCGCCGCAGCCCTGCCCCTTAGGCCTCCGTGTGCGGGAGGTTGCTGGCGTTCACCAGCGTGCGGATGGCACGCAGGGCGACCGAGAGCGTGGCCAGGTCGAAGTTGTCGCTCTCCCAGATCTCCGACAGCGTCTGCCTGGCCCGCCCGACGGCCGCCGAGTTGGCCTCCGACCACCGGGCCAGCCGCTCCTCCGGCGGCAGGCCGGGCTTGCTGTGGGCCAGCACGTCCCTGGTCAGGGAGGCGTGCGCGGCGTACAGGTCGTCGCGCAGGGCCGAGCGGGCCATGGAGTTCCAGCGGTTGTCCCTGGGCAACGCGATGATCCGCTCCCTGAGGCGGGCCAGCTGGAGGCGGTCGGCCAGGTCGAAGTAGACCTCGCCCACCTCGTTGACCGGCCGGTCCGTCACGGAGGCGACCTCCACCAGGTCGAGCGTGGAGTAGGCGGGCACCATGGCGGCCACACGCTCGGCCAGCTCCTGCGGCACGCCCCTGGCCAGGAACGAGTCGCGGCGGTCCTCGTAGGCGGCCAGGTCGGGCCCCGTCAGCAGCTTCGGCAGGTGGGCGAGGAGCCCGTTGACGCCCTTGACGAAGAAGCTGACGGACCCGGCCAGTTCGAGCGGCGGGCGGCGGTTGATCAGCAGCCACCGGGTGCCGCGCTCGACGAGCTTGCGGGCCTCCAGCAGCATGGCGATCTGGACGTCCGTGCTGACCTTGTTGTCCAGGGACTCCACGGCCCGGTAGAAGCTCGGCAGGTCGAACACCTCGCGCGCCACGAGCCACGCCCGGACGATGTCCGGCGTCGAGGCGCCGGTCTCCTCGCCGAAGCGGTGCATGAACGTGGTGCCCATGGAGTTGACCAGGTCGTTCACCACGCCTGTGGTGATGATCTCGCGCCGCAGCGGGTGCGCGTCCATGTACGGCCGGAACCGCTCCCGCAGCGCCGACGGGAAGTACGACACCAGCCACGACTCGAGATAGGGCTCGTCGGGCAGGTCGGAGCCGAGCAGCTCGGCGTCGGCCACGAGCTTGGTGTAGGCCAGCAGCACGGAGAACTCGGGCGCGGTCAGGCCGAGCCTGGCCTGGCGGCGCTCGGCCAGCGTCTTGTCCGCCGGCAGGAACTCCAGCTCCCGGTTGACCAGCCCTTCCCGCTCCAGCCGCCGCAGGTAGCGGGCGTGGATGTGGAGCATCTCGACGGCCTGGGCGCGGGCCGCGGCCAGGACGACGTTCTGGGCGTAGTTGTCGCGTAGCACCAGGTTGGCGACCTCATCGGTCATCGAGGTGAAGACCTGGTTGCGCTGCTTGTCGGTCAGCTCGCCGTCGCGGACCACCTGGTCGAGCAGGATCTTGATGTTGACCTCGTGGTCGGAGGTGTCGACGCCGGCCGAGTTGTCGATGAAGTCGGTGTTGATCAGCCCGCCGTTGAGCGCGAACTCGATGCGGGCCAGCTGGGTGAAGCCCAGGTTGCCGCCCTCGCCGACGACCTTGCAGCGCAGGTCGGCCGCGTTGACCCGGAGGCTGTCGTTGGCCTTGTCGCCCACGTCGGCGTGGGTCTCGGCGGTCGCCTTCACGTACGTGCCGATGCCGCCGTTCCACAGCAGGTCGACCGGGGCCCGCAGGATGGCGCTGATCAGGTCGTTCGGCGCCATCGAGTTGACGCCCTTCGGGATGCCGAGCGCCTCGCGCATCTGCGGGGTGATCTGGATGGACTTGGCCGTGCGCGGGAACACGCCGCCGCCCGCCGAGATCAGCTTGGGGTCGTAGTCTTCCCAGGAGCTGCGCGGCAGCTGGAAGAGGCGCTGCCGCTCGGCGAAGGAGCGGGCGGCGTCGGGCGTGGGGTCCACGAAGACATGCCGGTGGTCGAAGGCGGCCACGAGCCGGATGTGCTCGGACAGCAGCATGCCGTTGCCGAACACGTCGCCGGACATGTCGCCGATGCCGACCACCGTGAAGTCGGTGGTCTGCGTGTCGACGCCCATGGTGCGGAAGTGGTATTTCACCGACTCCCAGGCGCCGCGGGCGGTGATGCCCATGGCCTTGTGGTCGTAGCCGACCGACCCGCCGGAGGCGAACGCGTCACCCAGCCAGAACCCGTACTCCTTGGCCACGCCGTTGGCGATGTCGGAGAACGTGGCGGTGCCCTTGTCGGCCGCGACGACCAGGTAGGTGTCGTCGCCGTCGTGCCTGACCACGTCGGGCGGCGGCACGACCTTGCCGTCCACGAGGTTGTCGGTGACGTCCAGGAGCCCCGAGATGAAGGTGCGGTAGCAGGCCACGCCCTCGGCGAGGAGCTCCTCGCGGGTGCCGTGCGCAGGCGGACGCTTCACGACGAACCCGCCTTTAGACCCGGTCGGGACAATGACCGTGTTTTTCACCATCTGCGCCTTAACCAGGCCCAATATTTCCGTCCGGAAATCCTCCATTCGGTCGGACCACCGGAGCCCGCCCCGGGCGACCTTTCCGAACCGGAGATGAACACCCTCGACGCGAGGCGAATAGACGAATATCTCGAACTTCGGCCGCGGCAACGGCAGCACGCTGATGGCCTGCGGGTCAAACTTGAGCGAAATGTACGATTTGCGCCGCCCATCCACCGTTTGGAAGTAATTCGTGCGCAATGTCGCGTGAATCATCTCGAGGTACGCCCGCAGGATCCGGTCCTCGTCCAGCGAGGCCACCTCGTCCAGCGCCCCGAGGGCCTCCTCCTGCAGCGCCTCCACGAGATCGGTCCGCAGGTCTTCCGACCGTCGCGGATCCAGCTTGGCCTCGAACAGGTGCACCAGCAGCCGCGCCAGCCGCACGTTGCCCGTGAGCACCCGCTCGATGTAGCTCTGCGAGAACGTGCTCCCGGCCTGCCGGAGGTATTTGGCGTACACCCGCAGGATCTCGACCTCTTCCCAGGTCAGCCCGGCCCGCAGGATGAGCGCGTTGAAGTCGTCGGCCTCCACCTCGCCCTTCCACAGGGCGGTGAGCCCGTCCTGGAAGAGTCGCTTGAAGTCGTTCCTGTCGACCTCGTCGGAGGGGGTGTAGCGCAGCCCGAAGTCGTAGATCCAGGCGTTCTTGGTGCGGGGGTCGTTGTCTCGGTCGACCTCGTACGGCCGCTCGTCGACGACCTCCACGCCGAGCCGCTGGATCAGGGGCAGCGCATGGGACAGCGAGATGGGCGAGCCGATCTTGTAGATCTTGAGCCGCCGCTCCCCCTCGGCCGCGTCGTACGGCTCGTAGAGGTTGATCCCGACCTCGTCGTCGTCGCCGCCGGCGACGAGCTCCTCCAGGCGGCGCAGGTCCACGACGGCCACCTTGGGCGGGAAGTCCGCTTTGTACCCCTCGGGGAACGCGTACGCGTACCGCCTGATGAGCGTCGGCGCCTCCTCCTCGGAGGTCATCTCCCCCAGCGCGCCCGCCAGGTCGTCCTCCCACGAGCGGGTGAGCGCGGCCAGCCGGGACTCCAGCTCCTCCACGTCCACGCTCGGCGGCGGCAGCTGCTTGCCCCGCTCGCCCCGCACCACCACGTGCAGCCGGGCCAGCACCGACTCGCCGATCATCGCGCTGTAGTCGAGCGCCTTGCCGCCCAGGGCTTTGAGCAGCACCTCCTGCATCTTCAGCCGGACTTTGGTGGTGTAGCGGTCGCGGGGCAGGTAGATCAGGCAGGAGATGTAGCGGCCGTAGTCGTCGCGCCGCAGGAACAGCTTGACCTGCTTGCGCTCGCGCAGCCGCAGCACGCCCAGCGCGATCGGCAGCAGCTGGTCGACCGAGGTCTGGAACAGCTCGTCGCGCGGGAAGGACTCGAGGATCTCGATCAGGTCCTTGCCGTCGTGGCTGTCGGGCGCCAGCCCGGCCTTGTCGAGCACGTCGGCCAGCTTGCGCCGGAGCACCGGGATCCTGGAGATCGACTCGTTGTAGGCCACGTGCGTGAACAGACCCAGGAAGCGCCGCTCGCCGATCACCTCGCCCTCGGGCGAGAACATCTTGACCCCGATGTAGTCGAGGTAGGCGGGCCTGTGAACGGTGGCACGCGAGTTGGCCTTGGTGATGATCATGAGGTGCTTCTCGCGCGCCTTGGCCCGCACCTCGGGAGGCAGCACGGAGAAGCTCGCCGAGCCGACCTTGTCGTCACGCAGGATGCCCAGCGCCGCCCCCGGCAGGGAACGCAGGGCCTCGCCCTCGTCGGTGTCCTCCAGCCGGTATTCCCGGTAGCCGAGGAAGGTGAAGTGCCCGTCGGCGAGCCAGCGCAGCAGGTCGATGCTGTCCTCGACCTCCGCGGGCTCCAGCGGCGGCGGGTTCATGCTCAGGTCTTCCGCGGTCTGCACGGCCAGCGCCCGCATCTTCCTGAAGTCCTCGACCGCGTGCCGCACGTCGGCGAGCACCCGCTGGAGGTCGTCCTCCAGCTTCTTGAGCACCCCGTGGTCGGACTGCCGGTCGATCTCGATGTGCATCCACGACTCGACCAGCATCTGACCGGTGACGTCCTCCTGGCCCCGGCCGAGCATCCGGCCCGTCATGTCGCGGCGCACCCGCATCTGCGGGTGGACCACCAGGTGGATGCCCAGGTCGTGGCGGTCCAGCTCCATCGTCACCGAGTCGACCAGGAACGGCATGTCGTCAGTGACCACCTCGACCACGGAGTGGCCCGGGTCCCACCCGTTCTCCTCCAGGGTCGGGGTGTAGGCCCGGACCACGGCCCGGCCCTGGGGGCGCACCTCGGCCAGTTGGCGCTGCGACATCGCCGGACCGTAGACGTCGACCGGGTCGCGGTCGAGCAGGTCCTCCGGCGCCACGTGCCGGTAGTAGAACCGGAGGAAGGACAGCGCCTCCTCGGTGGTCACGTGTTCGCTGCTCGCCGCACAGCTCTCCGCGGCTCGCTGGAGCAGCTCGTCCTTGGCCTCGTCGAGGGGCATCTGGGTCTCACTCCTTTGTGAGGGTACGCCGTGGCCGTTCATAGCCAGGCCCTTAGTTCCCACAGAAGCGGGAAGTAGTGCAGACGCGTTCTATCGCGTAGATAGGGGGCGCCGGTCGAGCCGCCGGTGCCGGACTTGGTGCCGATCTGGCGTTCGACCATCTGGACATGACGCATCCGCCACAGGGCGGCGGTCTCGTCGTGGGTCAAGAGGTCCTCGGCCAGCTGCCACAGGTCGTCGTAGGACCGGCGGTCTCTGGCCACGGCCAGCAGCGAAGCCATGATCTCGTCGTCGGAGACCGGTAGGCCTCGCTGAGAGAGGGCGGCCAGGTAAGCATCCCACAACGTGGGCTCCTCCAGCCTCCGGCGCAGCCTGGCGAGCTCGGTCTCGCTGGCGTTGCGGAAGCTCATGAGGTAGCGCTCGTCCTTCAGCCCCGACAGGAACTCCAGCTCGCGGAACTGCACCGACTGGAATCCGCTGGCGGGCGCCAGCTTCGAGCGGAACGCCAGGAAGTCCTGAGGCGTCATCGTCTCCAGGACCTCGACCTGCTCGATCATCACCCGCTCGACCGCGTGCACCCGCCGGAACAGGTGCCTGGCCTGCCACAGCTCGCCGTCGAACATGGCGGCACGCGCCGCCTCCAGCTCGTGGAGCAGCAGTTTGAACCACAGCTCGTAGATCTGGTGCGTGGTGATGAACAGCAGCTCGTCGGGAGCCTCCGACTGGGGCTGTTGTTGGGCGAGCAGCGCAGGCAGGCAAAGGTAGCCGCCGTACGACAGCCGGCCGCCTTCCTCGCCGAACTGCCGCTGCGGGGGACCGGGCGCATCACCGTTGATGCCCACCGAACACCTCCCCCTGAACCGCCCGGCCATGGTCCGCCGGACGTAGTGCCTCGCCGTACCGATACCACCCGAAAAGGTGATAGACGTCAACGCGACATCGACATAGGGGGATCGTCGTCGGAGGCTGAGGGGGTGTTCTTGAGCTCGTCGAGCTGCTCCGGCAGCTCGGCAAGCTCAAGTAGCTCCGCCTGGCACTGCTCGCATGTGTCGAGGTGGCGCTCGAACGCCTCGTGCTCCTCTTCATCGAGGACGCCGAGGACATAGGCGGCCACCTCGTCATGCATCAGCCGGCTACCCCCTTGTCCCGCAGCTGTTCGCGGAGAGCCCGGATCCCGTAGTAGAGCCGGGACTTCACCGTGCCCGGCGGGATCCCCAGAATCTCCGCCGCTTCACTTATCGTACGGTCTCGAAGGTAGGTCTGCTCTATTACTTCCCGGTGTTCTTCGGACAGACTGCGCAGCGCGTCGGCGACAACGATCGCCGAGAGGGCTCGCTCCGAGCCGTCCGGCACCGCCAGCGTGTCGACTTCGGGTGGCTCGACCTCCTGTGGCCGCACACTCTTACGTCGACGTCCGTCAATGACGATACGGCGGGCTACCGTGAGTAGCCATGCCCATATGAGGCCTGGTTCCCATTGCAGTCTTGCCGAGTTTCTCCAAGCTCGGACGAGCGTCTCCTGCACGACGTCTTCAGCCCACTGAAGGTCGTTGCCTGTTGATTTACGTACGTGGCGCAGCAGAGGGCCGCCGAACTCCTGGTAAAGCACCGCAATGCGATGCTCCGCCTCGGCATCCGCACTCTCGAACCTGCCGTCGAGGTGACCTAGCACGGGGCACATCTTTACACCTTTGTTATCGGTCCGGTAGCCACTCCGATAACTCCAGTCATTTCTAACTATCTCCGGCCATAGGTGAACCAGGCTCATGCCCCCCGCGTACCTCACACCATGCACAGGCTTCTGCGTGGCGAGATCTTCATGCTCGCCAGCTTCGTTCTTGCCGCCGCGGCGACGGCCGTGCTGATCATGCCGTCTCCGAGCGATTCCGCGGCCACCCAGTCCACGACGACGTCGTTCGGGCCCCTCACCGCTGCTGACCGCGACCTCCTGATCAAGGTGCGCCAGGCCGGCCTCTGGGAGATGCCGGCAGGGGACTACGCCCAGACGCGCGCCGAGTCCCAACGGGTCAAGCAGGTTGCCAGGCAGATCAAGGATGAACACGGGAAGCTGGACCTGCTGGTCCGCCAATCAGCGAAGAAGCTGGGCGTGGCCTTGCCCGACGAGCCGAACGCCGACCAGCAGAGCTGGCTGGCCCAGATGGCCTCCGAGAGCGGCCCGGCGTTCGACAAGGACTACGTGAACCTGTTGCGTGCCGCGCACGGCAAGGTCTTCTCCGCCATCGCGCTCGTACGGGCCGGAACCCGCAACGCCGAGGTGAGGAAGCTCGCCTCGGACGCCAACGCCTTCGTCATGCGCCACATGACCTACCTGGAGTCCACCGGCCTGGTGGACCACAGCCAGCTGCCGGAGCCCCCGACGCCCTCACCCGCTCCGCCAGTCGCTCTGGCGGGAGACATGAGGAGACAGCAGTGAGCAGATCCAGGCGCATGGCCGCGGCCGTCCCCTCCTTGGCCGTCGCGGCCACGGGACCGCAGGCCCCCCCAGGGCGGCGGCGTCGCGGTGCTGGACCCCGTCGCCTCCCCCGAGGCGGGCGCCCAGGACCAGGATCAGGGACAGCAGCAGGGCCAGAACCAGGACCCCACCGCGGCGCCCGAGGACGAGGAGAACGCGCAGACGTTCCGCCGCGGCCGCCCGAGGCCCACGCAGACCCAGAACCCCGGCAACAGCCCGTACTTCCGGCCCGTGCTGAGGGACCGCAAGGCGGACGCGAACTCCAACGACCCCGACGGCAACGTCGGCCAGGTGCTGACGGCGCGCTCGGTACAGCTCCAGTTCCGCGGGAACGCGAACGGTCCGGCCAACGCGCGCGCCGCGTGGAGCTGCACGGGATTCCAAAACCGTATAGCGACCGACAAATCTCCGCTTTGCCCGCGCGGCAGCCAGGTCCTTCGTATCCTGGACTTCCCCAGCTGCTGGGACGGACAGAACACCGACAGCGCCAACCACCGCACGCACGTGGTCTTCCCCGGGCAGAACGGTGCCTGTCCTCAGGGCACAAGGGCGATCCCGCAGCTACGCATGACCCTCGCGTACTCCGTGCCGCAGGGCCCGTCGTTCGCGCTGGACTCCTTCCCCGAGGAGAAGCACAACCCGATCACCGACCACGCCGACTTCGCCAACGTCATGCCCGATCGGCTGATGCGCTTCGTCGTCGACTGCATCAACCGGGGCCGCCGTTGCTGACCCTGAATCACGCCCTCAAGGGCTGACCTTCCGAGTCGCACCCTCACCCGATCTTGGAGGGGAACACAGATGCTCCACAGACAACACCCCCGGCACTCTCCCACCAAGCTGGACAATCGAAGCATCCGGCTGGGAGTCAGTGCGATGATCATGG
Organism: Nonomuraea sp. SYSU D8015; assembly: GCF_008065375.1. Taxonomy (GTDB): domain Bacteria; phylum Actinomycetota; class Actinomycetes; order Streptosporangiales; family Streptosporangiaceae; genus Nonomuraea. The sequence goes on along the minus strand of NZ_VJYI01000005.1, from coordinate 484,435 downwards.
CTGTCGTCCTGACAGGTTTCGCTGTGACCAGTACGGAGCGCGGCGTCGCGCTGCTCGGCCGGGTGGTGGGCTTCCTCGAGTACTACATGGGCGTGTTCGCCCTGGTGACGCTGACCATGACGGTCGCGCTCGGCATCATCACGACTGAACGGGTCTTCCTGTCGATCGCCGGCAGGGTCAGGTCGCAGCTCGCGCACAAGGCCTTCGGCATCCTCGGGATGACCTTCCTGATCACGCACATCGCACTCATGATCGGTCTGGGACATGTGCCGCCCGCCGCGGCGGTCGTCCCGGTCGCGGGCCTCTACAAGGGTCTCGGGCTGCTGGCCTTCGACCTGATGATGGTGGCCGTGGCCACGGGAATGATGCGAGGGCGCTTCGCGGTGAAGGCCAAGCCGTGGGTCTGGCGTGTGCTGCACTCCACCGCATACATCGCCTGGCCGGTCGCGATCCTGCATGGAATGGCGGCCGGCCGCCAGACGCTCGGAGAGTGGGTGAACTGGTCCTATGTGGCCTGTCTGGCGGCGGTCGGCGCAGCGCTGGTCGTGCGCGTGCTGGCCTCGATGCGCCGGCCACCCGCAGTGACCGAGAAGGTCCGAGGGCCCGAGGTGACGGCGCCCATCCCCGTGGTCGTGCCCAACGAGCGGCCGCAGACGGTCGGGGCGGCGAACCGGGCCGCCGCTGCCGCGGCCGCCGCCAGTGCGGCCGCAGCTCAAAACGCTGCCTTCAACGCAGCAGAGAACACACCGGTGAGCCTCGCCGAGGCTCGACGCAGATACCGGGAGGCCGGATGAACCTCACCGCAACCGCCAAGGAGCGACCGTGATTCCGGCTCGAGTGCCACGAGTCTTACGAATGGGTCCAGCCCGGCTGACGGCCGGGCTCGAGCACGCCCGGCGCATCGACCTGCCGGCCCACCGCACGCTCCACGGCGTCATGAAGCCGCGCACGCTGGACCAGCTCATCGCGTACGCGAACGAAGTAGACATGCGCGGGCGGGGCGGCGCGGCGTTCCCGTTCGCGCGCAAGCTGCGAGCCGTCGCCGACGCGGTGGGCTCGCAGGGCGAGTGCGTCGTCCTCATCAACGGCGCTGAGGGCGAGCCGGCCAGCTCCAAGGACGCGATGCTGCTCACCCGCAACCCCCACCTGGTCCTGGACGGCGCCGTACTGGCCGCCGAGGCTCTGGGGGCCCGCGAGGTGGTCCTCGCCACCCCCGGGGGCGAGGTCTCCGAGGCGTCCGTCAACGCCGCCGTGGAGGAGCGCCGGGCCGCCAATGTGTCCGGCGGCGTCGAGAGCCGCGTGCCGATCCGCGTGGTCGGCATCAAGGAGCGGTTCATCTCAGGGGAAGGCGGCGCGCTCGTCAACGCCGTGAACGGCCTGGAGGGCATCCCGCCCGGCCGCAAGAGGCGGGCCGCGCAGAGCGGTGTCGACGGGCTGCCGACCCTCCTGTCCAACACGGAGACGTTCGCGCAACTCGCGCTGCTGGCCGAGTACGGCCCGGAGAAGTACTCCGAGGTCGGCACGGTGAAGGAACCGGGCACGATCCTGCTCACCGTCAGCGGCGGCGCGGCCAACGGCGCGGTCATCGAGGTGCCGACCGGCGTCATGCTGGCCGACGTGCTCAATCTGTGCGAGGCCGACATCGGCGACGGCGTGCTCTTCGGCGGCTATCACGGCGCGTGGCTGTCGGCGGAGGCGGTCCAGAGGGCCGTGGTCTCGCGTGAGGGCATGAAGGCGGCCGGGGCCACCCTGGGAGCCGGGATCATCGTCCCGGTGGGCTCGTCCACGTGCTCGCTGGGCGAGGCCGCCAGGGTCGCCGCCTATCTGGGGTCCGAGTCGGCGGGCCAGTGCGGCCCCTGCCGCCTCGGCTTGCCGGACATCGGCAGGCTCATGTGCGACCTCGTCGAGGGCAGGGGCTCGGTGGACGCGATCCGGCGGGCCGTGCGCCTGGTGGAGCGGCGCGGCGCGTGCTCCCACCCGGACGGCACGGCCAAGTTCGTGCTGTCGGCGCTGGACGCGTTCGAGAACGAGATCACGCTCCACCTGGAGCAGGGCTCCTGCGGGCGGCCGATACGCGGCGTGATGCCGATGCCCGAGTTCGAGAAGGAGCCCGAATACCGGTTGGAGGTCGACTGGTCCCGCTGCATCGGGCACGGGCTGTGCGCGCACCTGCTGCCGGAGTTCGTGACGCTGGACGACTACGGGTTCCCGGCGTTCAAGAAGATCCCCGGCTTCATGGCCAAGGAGGCGCAGCGGGCCGTCGACATGTGCCCGGCGCTGGCCATCAGACTCGCCTCGGCCAGCGGGGACGGGCACGGTCCCGGCCCTGAGAAGAAGTCGAGCAAGTCGAACGGGTCGCCGCTGCGGCTGGTGAGGAAGGACGGCACGACGAAGACCGGACCGATGCCGCGGTTCTCGCGGGTCGGGTAGGGGGCCAGAGGGGCGGCCGAGTGACGTGAACCCGAACCCGGTGGACCACCCGGGCGTCTCACCAGTCGATTGACATCGATCGGGAGGAGGGCGCCCATGGACCACTGGGATTTGGCGCGCCGGGACACGGCCATGGGCCGGCGCGATTTTCTGCATGTCGCCGCCCTGGCCCCACTGGGGCTCGCCGCGGCGGCGCCTGACTGGCGAGGACTGCGCAGGCGGCTGTCGGGGACGCTCGTCCTGCCCGGCGACGCCGGATACGCCGCCGCCCGCCGCCTGTACAACCCGGCCTACGACCGGATCAGGCCGGGCGGGGTGGCGTACTGCGAGAGCGCGGCCGACGTGTCGGCGTGCCTGGCGTTCGCGCGGACGGCCCGCGTCCCGGTCACCGCCCGCTCGGGCGGTCACTCGTACGCGGGCTGGTCCACGGGCACCGGGCTGGTGATCGACCTGTCCAGGATGCGCTCGGTCGCCCATGCGGGCGGCCGGGCCACGATCGGGGCGGGGGCCAAGCTGATCGACGTCTACGACCGGCTCGCCCGGCACGGCGTGAGCGTGTCCGCCGGCACCTGCCCCACCGTGGGCATCAGCGGGCTCACGCTGGGCGGCGGGCTCGGGGTCGTGTCGCGCAAGCACGGCCTCACCTGTGACCTCCTGGAGTCGGTGACGGTCGTCACGGCCGACGGCCCGCGTGCTGACCTGCGACGCCACCCACTACGCCGACCTGTTCTGGGCCTGCAGGGGCGGGGGCGGCGGCAACTTCGGCGTGGCCGTGTCCTTCACGTTCAGGACCTTCGAGGCCCGCGACGTGACCGTGTTCTTCCTGAGTTGGCCATGGTCCAAGGCGCTGGCCGCGGTGCGGGCATGGCAGTCGTGGGCCCCGTCGGCGCCCGACGAGCTGTGGTCGTCACTGCATCTGGCGCGGTCGGCGAGCGGCCTGGGCGTGGAGGTCCTGGGCGCGTACCTGGGTGGCAGGTCCGCGCTCGACCGGTTGCTTGCGCCGTTCGTGGCCGCGGTCGGCCGGCCCTCGTCGCGTTCGGTGCAGGGCACCTCCTATCTGGAAGCCATGAAGATCATGGGTGGCTGTGGGTCGCGGTCGGTGGCCGAGTGCCGGCGGATCCCGCGTACGGCGTTCGCGGCCAAGTCGCACCTGGCGTACCAGGGGTTGTCGTCGGACGGCGTCCGGGCACTGGTGAACGGAGTGGCGCGCGGCGGGCGGCACATGGTGCTGATGGACGCCATGGGCGGTGCGATCGGCCGGGTGGGCGCGACGGCCACGGCGTTCCCGCATCGGGCGGCCCTTTTCAGCGTGCAGTATTACCAGGATGGAATGGATCGGACGTGGCTGCGCGGAATACACGCCGACATGTCCCGACATTTCGGGGATCACGCCTATGTCAATTACATCGACCCCGGTTTAACGAATTGGCGGAGCGCGTATTACGGTGCCAACGCCGCGCGGCTGGCCCAGGTGAAAGCCGCCTATGATCCGGGGCGGCTCTTCACGTTCTCTCAGGCCTTGTAGTCGCCGCGCACGTACACGGGGTGGCCGATGCCGACGAGCTCGTACAGGCGATGGGCGACGGCCATCGGGACTCGGACGCAGCCGTGCGAGGCGGGCCACGGCGGCACCCTGGTCGAGCCGTGCATGGCGACGCCGCCGACGAAGTAGAGCGAGTTGAACATCGGGCCCAGCGGGCCGGTGGTCCACCCCGGCGCCCGCCGGTTGACGCGGAAGTTCCCCACCGGCGTGACGGCGTTGCCGCAGTGACCGTTGAGGCAGTAGGGCACCTCGGCCCCCGAGGAGATGTGCGAGAACAGCACCGGGCGGCTGTTGCGGTAGACGGTGAGCAGTTGGCGGGTGAGGTCGATCTCGACCCGGTTCGCGCCGCCCCCGGACACCAGGGGGCGGTTGCGGGCCGGCCGCTCCAGCTCCTTCCAGAACTCCGGCCCGATCTCCGCGTTCGGCGGCAGCCTGCGGCTCTTCTGGAAGGCCCAGACGCCGAACTGGGTCTGCTCGTCGTACACGCCGTTGACCGGGCCGTAGTAGTAGCCGCCGCGGTGCAGCTGTCGCTGCAGCAGCGTGACGCTCTCCCCGCGATCGCCGGGCTTCAGCGCGGCCGTCTCGGTTTTCGTCTCGGTTTTCGTCTCCGTGCCGGCGGGCGTGCCCACCAGGAATGGCAGACCGCAACCGAGGGCCAGAGCGACAATTCCCCGTATCTTTGTACTCATATGCCGATGCCTACCCGGATCACCGAACTTCCACCTCTAATAGAGGTTTTGTCAAGCAAAAACCCAGCGCACCATTGAATCCCGATAAATGGGGCATTTCTCTTTTATAGGAATCGCAGTGCCCGTCATCGACGGCAGGACACCGGCGCGGCCCCTTCCGCGGCGGCGCCGTGGCGGCCCGCGGACGCCTTACCCTAGAACCGGATTCGAGCCAGGAGGTGGTCGTGGTCACGGGTGTGCTGATCGATTGGGGTGGGGTGCTCACGACCAGCCTCACCGACGCCATCGCGAAGTGGATCGAGGCGGACAGGATCGACGGCGAGCACTACCGCGACGTGATGCGCCAGATGATCGACCACGCCTACCGCGGCGGCGACGGCGAGAGCACCGTCCACGCCCTCGAACGGGGCGAGCTCGACGGCCCCTCCTTCGAACGCGAGCTGGCCGCCCGCCTGCTGACCCTGGACGGCGTGCCGCCGGTGGCCGAAGGGCTGCTCGCCCGGATGTTCGCGGGCTTCGAGCGGGTGGAGTCGATGTACGACATGCTGCGCGACATCCGCGAGCACGGCGTCAAGACCTGCCTGGTGTCCAACTCCTGGTCCAACGAGTACCCCCGGGACGACTGGGACGACGTCTTCGACGCGGTGGTGATCTCCGGCGAGGTCGGCATGCGCAAGCCCGAGCCGCGCATCTTCCGCCACGCGCTCGACCAGGTCGGGCTGCCGGGCGAGGAATGCGTGTTCATCGACGACATCGAGGCCAACATCGTGGCCGCCCGCACACTCGGCATGACCGGAATACACCACCGCGACGCGGACACGACCATCGCGGAACTCGAGTCTCTCCTCCGTCTCACGTTGCGGCGGGCATGATGGGTGCCCTGCAGTTCGCGATCGATGTCCTCACTTCGCTGCGGATCGGTCGCAGCACGCCGAGCCGGGCTCGGCAACCATAAGCACGGCGATGGTCTCCATCGCCGCCCGCCGGGCCGAGCTCGGCGATGAAAGCAGGAAAGGTACGTCATGCGCGTCTATCTGCCGTGCACCCTCCCCGCCCTCGCCCTCGCGGTCGAGGAGGGCGAGCTGGGCCCGGCCCCGCTGACCGGCTACGCGGTGACCCCCGCGCTGACCGAGTGGTACGCCTCGGGAGACACCGAGGAGCTCGAGTACGTCGCACTCACCGAGGCGGCCCGCGGCTCGCTGCGGATGCTGGCCGCCGACCGCGCCGACGGCCTGGAGGCCACGCCCCGGCGTGTGGTGGTCGCGGCCGAGGTGCCCGACCGCTCGGTCTCCATGGGCGTCGAGCTCGAGGAACGCGGGAGGGTGCGGCTCTCCGAGCCCGTCCCACTGGCCAAGGTGGCCTCGGTGCACATCGACGACGTGTCCGCGGTGCCCGACATCGAGGCGGCGATCGACGCGCTGCCCGCCTCGGACCAGGGCGACGACGACGCCAGGTTCACCGTGGACGGAGCCGAGGCGCACGAACTCATGTGGTACGCGACGCAGGAGATCCCCGACCTGCTGCGACCATGACATAGATCACAGATCATGACATAGATCACAATCGCTTGACCGCTCGGAGCCGACCCTCGCTAAGGTCGCGACCCAGCACGTGTTCTCTGACGCAAGGAGTGGGTCCAAGTGAAGCTTCGAGTTGCGGCGACCGCGGTGGGGGCAGCGGCGGCGATGGCCCTCGTCGCAGGCTCACCCGCCCACGCGCAGGCAGCGCACAGGTACGACCACAAGGACCCCTACAGGTCGGGCTGCGGCAACTCGGCCCGCGTGGTCGAGACCGCGGACATCAAGAGCCGTATCCACGGCGAGGTCGGGACCATCAAGCTCATGTGGTCCGGCAAGTGCAAGACCAACTGGGTCGAGATCCGCACGGCCAAGTCCGCGACCGGCACGATCAGGCTGTACACCGGGAAGGGCAGGACCACCAAGGTCGCCAAGATCGACACCTTCAGCTTCAAGAAGGGCAACGGCGGCCGGCACTGGGGCAACATGCTCTACGCCAACAACGTCTGCGCCTGGGGCAGCGTCTCCGTCCAGTGGAACGGCGGCCGGGGCGGCCAGAACGGCAGCGGCATGACCGACCCGGAAGGCGCCTGCGACTGACCCTTCCGCACGAGCGGCCGCGACCCGGACGGGCGCGGCCGCTCGGCGTTCACGGGAATGTCATGGTCGCCCAATAAGCTGGACGCCGATATGACGAAGCACATTGTTTGGGATTGGAACGGCACCCTCTTCCACGACATCGACGCCGTGGTCGGAGCCACCAACGAAGTATTCAGACCGTACGCACTGCCCGAGCTGACCGCCGACGGCTTCCGCGCCGTCTACACGCGGCCCATCTGGGTCGCCTACGAGCGCCTGCTCGGCCGCCCCCTGGCCGAGGGCGAGTGGAAGCTGCTGGACGACGGGTTCCACGAGCACTACTACCGGCTGGCCCACGCCTGCGCGCTGGCCGCCGACGCCGAGCTGGTGCTGACCAACTGGACGGGCACCCAGTCGCTCTGCTCGATGGCGCCGCACGCCCATCTGGTGCCCAAGGTCGACTCGTTCGGCATCAGCGGGCACTTCACCAGGATCGACGGGCTGCTCGGCACCACGGGCGGCGAGAAGGCGGCCCACATGACCGCGCACATCCAGGCCCTCGGCGTGGATCCCGGCGAGGTCCTGGTGATAGGCGACAGCGTGGACGACGGGATCGCGGCCAAGCACGTGGGGGCCCGTGCCGTGCTCTACACCGGCGGGATGACCACGCGGGCGGAGCTGGAGAGCACCGGATTGCCGGTGGTCGACACCCTGGCCGACGCGCTCGACCACGCATAGGGCCCGAGACTCGCCCGGAGATGCTTAAATCGCTCACACGGCGGTCCTGACCGGGCACCGCCCGTACCCTTGCAGTGTCCCCCTCAGGAGGCTGCCATCAATCGCCTTGTGCTGTGGAACGTCGACCTGACCCTGGTCGACGTCGCCATCGTGTCCAGAGACGCCTACGCCGAGGCGTTCCGCGCCGTGACCGGGCGGCCGCTGGTCAAGCTCGTGCCGCCGTTGGGCCGGCCGGACTCCGAGATCGTCTTCGAGACGCTCGCCGTCAACGGCGTGCAGGCGGAGGACGATCATCTGCCCCGGTTCCTGTCCGCGCTCGCCGAGGCCTTCGCCGACCGGCGCGGGCGGCTGGCCAAGCAGGGGCGGATGATGCCCGGGGCCAGGGACGCGCTGAAGTCGGTGTCCAGGCTGGACGGCGTGGTGCAGACGGTGCTGACCGGCACGATCAAGAGCAATGCGGTGCACAAGCTCAAGGCGTTCGGGCTGGACAAGTACATCGACTTCGAGCTCGGCGGCTACGGCGAGGAGCCCTATCCCAAGGCGACGCTGCTGCAGGTCGCCCAGGGGCGGGCCAAACAGCGGCTCGGGACACCTTTCACGGCGGCCAACACCGTGGTGATCGGAGACTCCACGCGGGACGCGCAGGCCGCCAAGATCGGCGGGGCCGCCATGATCGGTGTCGCTTCGGGGCGTTCGATGACCGCCGAGCTCCGCGAGGCCGGCGCCGACGTCGTCCTGCCCGACCTGTCCAACGCCTCGGAGGTGGTGGCCGCGGTCGCCTCCCTCACCTCCCCCGCCGGCCGCAAGGCCGGCTGACCCCGCACCCGGCGCCACTCGCCGGCCGCACGGCGCCACCTCTCCCCGCTGGCCGCCCACCAACCGCACGGCGCCACCGACGCCATCCGGCAGGGCACGACGCGGCACGGCCGGATCCAGCGCGACCGGCGCGGGCCGAGGGGGGCGGACCGGCGCGGGCCGAGGGGGGCGGACCGGCGCGGGCCGAGGGGGGCGGACCGGCGCGGGGAGCGGACCGGCGCGGCGCGGGCGCGAGGCGGATCCGCTCGACATGGCGCCTCCGACGCGACCCGGCAGGGCACGACACACTTCGGCGGATCCAGCGAGACCAGCGCGGCCCGGCCCCTGCGGCCCGGCCTGGCGTGGGGCGCGAGGCGGATCGGCCCAGCTTGGCACGGTAGCGGCCCAGCTCCGGGAGGCCAGGCGGTGACGATCGCGGCGTCCTCGCCGAGGAGCGCGAGGACGACGGCGGTGTCGAGCAGCAGGGAGGGGATCAGGCCGAGCCGGAAGAGCGCGAGGATCGCCCGCACGTCGTCCGCGTGCGCCGTGTCGACCACGGGGAAGGGCAGCGTGGCGGCCGCGGCGGCGGCCTTGGCCGGCACCTGTTCGCGTGCGGTGGCTAGTCCGCGCCGCGAGGGATGGGTCCCAGCCGTTTCCACACCTCGGGCAGGAAGCCGGCCCGGCGGGGGCGTGAGGCGGATCGGCCCCGGCCCGGCACAGAGCCCGGGTGGGCACGGCGGTGGCGAGTCGGCGCGGCGCGGAGAGACCCGGAGCGGCGCAGGCGGGGTGGGTGAGGGGTCAGGGGAGGGCGGTCAGGAAGCGGGCCGCTACTGGGGCGGCTACCGCGGAGCCGGCGCCGCCACCCTCGACGATCACGGCGAAGGCCAGGTCGTCCTTGTAGCCGATGAACCAGGAATGGGCCGGGGGTTCCTTGCCGGAGCCGTACTCGGCCGTGCCGGTCTTGCCGGCGGTGCCCGCTGGGAAGCGTACGGCGTTGGCGGTGCCGTCCGTGACGACGGCGGGCATGAGCTCGCGCAGGGCCGCCACCACGGCGGGCTCCAAGGGCCGGGGCCGGTCGTCCTTGCCTCCGGCGACGAGGCGGGGCGGGATCCAGGCGCCCGAGGCGATGGCGGCGGCCACCGAGGCCATGTTCAGGGGGCTCGCCAGCACCCGGCCCTGGCCGATCGAGGCGGAGGCCAGGTCGGTGTCGTCCTTGGGGTCGGGGAACTCGGCCCGCACGGCGGGGACGCCCGGGGTGATCGGGGCGCCGAAGCCGAAGCTCCGCGCGACCTCCGCCAGCCGGCCGTCGTTCAGTGAGGCCACGCTCATCTCCCCGAACGTGGTGTTGCAGGAGTGGGCGAACGCCTCCTGGAACGTCAGCGTGCCGTAGTCCTTGAACCCGGCGTTGTGGAACGGGAAGCCGCCGATGTTCTTCTCGGCCGGGCACGTGACCTGCTCCCCCGGCTTCACCCCGCCCGCGACCAGCGCGGCGGCCGTCACGACCTTGAACGTCGACCCCGGCGGATACTTGCCGAGCAGCGCCCGGTTGAACCCGCCCGGTTTGTTGACCACCGCCAGGATCTCCCCGGTCGAGGCCCGGAGCGCCACCAGCGAGGCCGGCTTGCGCACCCCTTCGAGAGCCTCGGCCCCCGCACGATGGACCGCCAGATCGATCGTGGTCTTGACGGGCTCGGTCCCGGCCGGCTCGTCGGCGACGGTCCGGACGGCCTCGTCCCCCTGATAGAGGACGATCCTCGAGCGGTTGAGAGCCTTGAAGCGGTCCGGGTACGTCTGCTTGACGCCCTCGACGAGCTGCTGCACCGAGCCGGGCGCGTCCGGCGTGCTGACCGGGGTGCCGTCGGCGGCCAGGACCTGCGGCGGGTCGGCCTTGTCCGTCACCACGCGCAGCGAGCGGCCCTTCTTGAGCAGCGGGTGGAGGGTGGCCGGGCTCCAGGCGACCTTCCAGGTGCGGTCGCGTTCGACGAGCTTGAGCTCGCCGTCGTAGGTCCAGTCCCGCCCTCCGGTGAGCCTCGCCGTGAAGCTCGCGACGTCCTTGACGGGCGCGGCGAAGACGCCTGTGGGGCGGGGCCGGCGGAAGGTGGCGTCCATGACCTTGAGGTCGGCGAGGAATCGCTTGTGCCAGGCCTCGAAGTCGGCGGGAGGGTCGGCGACGAGCGCCCGCATCGCGGCGTAGTCGCGCGACGTCCAGGCGGCCAGATACCGGTCGGCCGTCTCCTCCTGCGACCCCTGCGTACGCAGCGCCCAGACCACGCCCCCGGCCGCGACGACCGGGACCAGGATCGCCGCCAGGATCCACGGCCGGCGGCGGCGCCGCCGCTGTCGCCGGGGCGGCCGCTCCGGCTGAAGATAGCCATAAATTGTCCCCGTTTGTGGTGCCATGACGCAGAGGACACCAGAGGCACGGCCAAGGTGTCCAATATTGATATGACCGCTCAATAGATATAAACCTGGATATAGTTGCTGGTCATGGACCTTGTCCGCCATCTTCGCTACTTCATCGCGGTGGCGGAGGAACTCCACTTCGGCAACGCCGCGATCCGGCTCGGCATGGCCCAGCCACCGCTCAGCCAGCGCATCAAGCGCCTGGAGGAGGAGCTGGGCACGCGGCTGTTCGACCGCTCGGCCCGCCAGGTGCGGCTCACCGAGTCGGGCCGGCTGCTGCTGGCCGAGGCCCGCGAGATCGTGGCCCGCGTGGACCGGCTGCACGAGCTGGCCAGGCACGGCGAGGACACGGTGCTCAAGGTCGGCGTCCCGCCCGACCTGGCCGCCGCCGTGATCGCCGCCCTGGTCGCGGGCTTCCGTGAGACCAACCCCGAGGTACGTCTCGCGCCCGCCGAGATCTGGACCGCCGACCAGGTGACCGCGCTGGCCGAAGGGGCGATCGACGTCGGCCTCGTCCGCCATCCGGTGTCCGCGCCCGGTCTGCAGTTCGGCGAGATCCTCGTGCAGCTCCAAGGCGTGCTGCTGGCGGCGGGGGACCCGCTTGCCGGCGTCGGCGAGGTGCACCTGGCCGACCTGGCCGGGCGGGAGCTGCTGATGCCGCCCAGAGAGGGCGAGCCGGGCATGCACGCCGAGATGTTGTCGGAGTGCCGCCGCCACGGCTACGTGCCCCCGCAGGTGCACCAGGGCGCCGGGCTGGGGCTTGTGCTGGCGGGCGCGGCGGTGGCGTTCGGGCCGAAGGCCGAGCTTCCTGGGCTGGCCTGGCGGCCGCTGCTAGGCTCGCCGATCACGTGCCGGGTCTCCACTGCCTGGCGCGTGGCGACGGCCCCCATGAATGAGCTGGTCGGCGATTTCTCGGCCGTGGCCGTACGGACGTTGAAGGAGAGCGCCGGCATGACGGACGAAGGCGCCGTGCCCGCGCGGCGGATCAGCCGCAGGCCGGGGATGCTGGCATGATCGACCGCACCGAGCGAACGACCGGGCACCACGGGCCCGACTTCGAGACGCTGTTCCGCGCGGCGGGCGTCACCGGCTGGCTCTACGCGGCCGACATCGACTCCGGGCGTGACGTCGGGCACGGCGCCGACGAGCCGCTGCCGACGGCGTCGATGTTCAAGGTGCCGCTGCTGGTCGAGTTCTGCCGGCAGGCCGACGCCGGGCTGCTCGATCCCACCAGCAGGGTGACGGTGACGGCCGACGACCGGGTGCCGGGGCCGACGGGGATCTCGGCGATGCTCGACGACGTGACGATCTCCCTGCGCGACCTGGCATACCTGATGATCGCGGTGAGTGACAACAGCTCGGCCGACGTGCTGCTCGGCCGGGTCGGGATCGACGCGGTCAACGCCATGCTGGCGCACCACGGACTGGCCTCGACGAGGGTGTCGCAGAGCGCCAGAGAGCTCAACGAGAGCATGCGCAGGGACACCGGGCACGGGTGGCCGTACCTGGATCCGGACGAGGTGGCCCGGCTCAGCGCGCTCGACCCCGCGCGGGCCAACAGCAGCACCCCACGGGAGATGGTCCGGCTGTTCGGGCTGATCTGGCGGGACGAGGCGGCCTCCCGCGCGTCGTGCGCATGGATGCGTACGGTGCTCAACATGCAGGTGTGGCCGCACCGGCTGGCCTCCGGCTTCCCGTACGACGACGTCGCCGTCAGCGGCAAGACCGGCACGCTGCCGACGCTGCGCTGCGAGTCGGGCGTCGTCGAATACCCTGACGGCCGGCGCTACGCGGTGGCGGTCTTCACCCGCTCCTTCAGCACCGCGCTCATCCAGCCGCGGGCCGACGCCGTCATCGGGACGGCAGCGCGCATGGCGGTGGACCACCTGCGGAGATAAGGCATGTGTTCGTCCGTCCCCGTCGCACTTCGCCGGGGTCCTTCCGTTGAGAAAGGACCGGGAGGTGGCGGCGGCCGGGTTTATGGCGGTGGACCACCCACGGCGATAGCGAGTTATGTGGAGGGTACAGGTATGACTCTCCACTGATCGGGCGACAGGATGGGGCACATGGTTGCTGAGGGCGAGCTTCTCTGGGAGCCGAGCGAAGAGGTGGTGGCGCGGGCCAGGCTGACCCGCTATCTGGAGTGGCTGGGACGGCCCGGCGAGTCCTACGAGGACGTGTGGCGGTGGTCCGTCGACCATCCCGCCGACTTCTGGACGTCGATCTGGGACTACTTCGACGTCATCGGCGACCGCGGCGACGGGCCGGTGCTGTCCGGGACGATGCCCGGCGCCACGTGGTTCGCCGGGAGCTCCCTCAACTACGCCGAGAACGCGCTGCGCCGCGCCGACGGCACCGCGCTGATCTTCGTCTCCGAGGACGGCGCCCGCCAGGAGCTGACCCTCGCCGAGCTGCGCGAGGAGGTCGCGCGCGTCCGGGCCGGGCTGGCCCGGCTCGGCGTGCGGCGCGGCGACCGGGTGGCCGGTTATCTGCCGAACATCCCGCAGGCCCTGATCGCGTTCCTGGCCACCGCCTCGCTGGGCGCGATCTGGTCGGCCGGCTCCCCCGACTTCGGGGTGCCGAGCATCGTCGACCGGTTCAAGCAGATCGAGCCCAAGGTGCTCATCGCGGTCGACGGCTACCACTACAACGGCAAGAGCTACGACCGTTCTCAGGCGGTCAACGAGATCGCCGCAGAGCTGCCCTCGCTACGCGCGACCGTGTGGATCCCCTACCTGGCGGCGGCCGAGGAGGGTCGTGCGCCGCAGCAGGCAGAGCCCACCCCCGTGCACACCGCGGAGGTGCCGCACGGGGAGGTGATCGGCTGGGAGGGGCTTCGGGCCGAGGAGGGGCCGCTGGAGTTCGAGCGGGTGCCGTTCGACCATCCCCTGTGGATCCTCTACTCCAGCGGCACGACCGGCCTGCCGAAGCCGATCGTGCACGGCCACGGCGGCGTCGTGCTGGAGCACCTCAAGTCGCTCTCCTTCCACCAGGACCTGGGCGAGGGCGAGGTGTTCTTCTGGTACACCACCACGGGCTGGATGATGTGGAACTACCTCATCGGCGCGCTCCTGGTGGGGGCCACGCCGGTGCTGTACGACGGCTCGGCAACGCATCCGTCGCCGGCCGCGCTGTGGCGGATCGCCGCCTCGGAGGGGGTGACGTACTTCGGGGTCGGGGCGCCGTACATCATGGCCTCGCTGAAGGCCGGCATCCGGCCGGAGGGGCTGGAGCGGCTGCGGGGCGTCGGCTCGACCGGGTCGCCGCTGCCGCCCGAGGGGTTCGCGTGGGTGGCCGAGCAGCTGCCCGGGATCCCGATCGGGTCGTTCTCCGGCGGCACCGACGTGTGCACGGGGTTCGTGGGGGCCACGGTGCTGCATCCCATCCGAGCGGGGATCATCCCGTGCCGGTCGCTGGGGGCGAGGGTGGAGTCGTACGACCCTTCGGGCAAGTCGATCGTCGGCGAGGTCGGTGAGCTGGTCCTGACCCAGCCGATGCCGTCGATGCCGGTGATGTTCTGGAACGACCCCTCCGGCGAGCGGTACGCCGAGAGCTACTTCGACGTCTACCCGGGCGTGTGGCGGCACGGCGACTGGATCAAGATCAACGAGGACGGCAGCTGCGTGATCTACGGCCGCTCCGACTCGACGCTCAACCGGGGCGGCGTGCGGATGGGCACCAGCGAGTTCTACCGGGTCGTCGAGCGGTTCGAGGAGATCGCCGACAGCCTCGTGATCGACACGGGGCAGCTCGGGCAGGAGGGGAGGCTGCTCCTGTACGTGACGCTCGCCGAGGGGGCCGACTTCACCGAGTCGCTGGAGCGTGCACTGTGCGACGCGCTCCGCACCGAGTTGTCCCCCCGGCACGTGCCGAACGAGATCCGCGTAGTCCCCGGCATCCCCCGCACGCTGTCGGGCAAGAAGCTGGAGGTGCCGGTCCGCAAGATCCTGCTCGGCACGCCGGTGGAGGACGCGGCCAACCCGGACGCGATGGCCAATCCGGAGGTGCTTCAGCACTTCAAGCCGGGCTCCTGAGCGGGCTCAACGCTTCAGGCCGCTGTCCGGAGACGGTTGAGGCGGCTGTCCGGAGACGGTTGAGGCGGCTGTCCTGAGACGGTTCAGGCTGCGGCCCTGAGCGGCTTCAGCGCGCCGCTCCAGGCGACGAGCTGGTCGAGCATGGTGGCGAGCAGTGCCTCTTGGCGCCCGGTGGGCCTGAACACCGACATGTTCTCGAAGTCGTGGTACAGCGAGAGTGAGACCTGCGCGGGCACGTCGGCGACCTTGAGCTGGCCGAGCACCTGCCTGAGGTGCTCGGCCGCCCGGACGCCGCCGTCCACGCCGTAGCTGACCAGACCCGCGGCCTTGTCCTGCCACTCGCTGTAGAGGAAGTCGATGGCGGTCTTCAACGCGCCGGTGGTCGAGTGGTTGTACTCCGGCGTGACGAAGACGAAGCCGTCGAAGGCGGCGATGCGCTCCGACCAGGCCTTGGTGTGGTCGTGGGCGTACTGGTTGACGGCGGCCGGCACGGGCTCGTCGAGGTGCGGCAGGGCGAAGTCGGCCAGGTCGATCAGTTCGAAACGGGCGTCGTCGCGCTTGGCCGCCAGGTCGTGGACCCAGCGGGCTACGCTCTCGCCGTTGCGTCCTGGGCGGGTGCTGCCAATGATGATGCCAATCCTGATCATTGTGGATCCTCAGGGATAGATGGTGATTTTTCCGCGGATGTCGCCCGACTCCGCTCGTCGGTGGATTTGGGGGAGCTCGGACAGCGGATGCGACTCCGCGACCTCGACCACGAGCTCGCCCTTGTCGATCAGAGCCGCGATCTCGGCCAGGTGCCGCGGGTCGTTGCGGGCGACGAAGTGCGTGCCGCCCTCGATCGGGGTGGCGATCGTGACGATCGACCGGGCCAGGCCGGCCAGCCCTTCTGCCGTGCCCTCCGGGATCGGGACCAGGTTCAGCAGCACGTCCATGTCGCCGGGCAGCGGGTCCGCCGTGTAGTCGACCACCTCGTCGGCGCCGAGCCGCCGCACCGCTTCGGCGCTGCGCGGGCTAGCCGTGGCGATCACGTGCGCGCCCGCCTGCTTGGCGAACTGCACCGCGAACAGGCCCACACCGCCGCCCACGCCGTTGATCAGCATGCGCTGCCCGGGAGCGATGCGGGCGTGCTCGTGGACCGCCTGCCAGGCGGTGAGCCCGGCCACGGGGACGGCTGCGGCGTCGGCGAGCGGGATGCTCTCCGGCGCCCTGGCCAGGACGTCAGCGGGCGCCACGACGTATTCGGCCGCCGCGCCGCTCACCAAGCCGAAGACCCGGTTACCGGGCGCCAGGGCGGTGGCCCCCGGGCCGGCCTCGACGACCGTGCCGGAGACGTCCCAGCCGAGCGTGTGCGGCAGGCTCGCCTGGAACACCTCGGGAAGCAGCCCGGACCGCAGGCCGACCTCCGAGGGGTTGAAGGACGTGGCGGCGACCTCGACGAGCACCTCCCCGGGGCCGGGACGGGGCGTGGGGACGTCGTCCCGCACGATCTCCGAAGCGTCGCCGAACCGGTGGATGCGTGCCGTCCGCATCATGAGCGGAAGTTCCGGGACGGCGCGGAAGTCATCCGCGTGCTCGGCCGCCCACTCCCGGAACGTGCGTGCCGGGGCCTTCGTGACCTCCTCGACGTCCGCGGTGACCGGCGGAGGGTCGGCCGCCTGCGCCCGGAAGACCTCCTCCACCACCTCGGGAGGCCAGCCCTCGGCCAGCAGGCCGGCTCGGGCGCGGTCGAGCGGGACGTCCTCCCAGCGGGCCGGGATCCCGGTCACCTCGGAGATGATCCGCACCTGGTCCGCCTGGCTGATGAGCTCGGGCCCGGTCGGCGAGTAGACCGCGCCGTGGTGCCCGTCGTCCAGCAGCGCCCGTACCGCCACGGCCGCGATGTCCCGCTCGTGCACCACCGGCGCGGCCGCGGCGCCGTACGCCCCGCGCACCACCCCCGCCCGCACCTGCCGGGCCCACCGCAGCGCGTTGGCCGCGAAGGCGTGCGGGCGCAGGAACGTCCACTCCGTCCCCGACTCCTCGATCAGCCGCTCGACCTCGCGTTCGTGGTCGCGCAGCGCGGCGGAGGACACGTAGATCACCCGCCGCACCCGCCCGGCGACCGCCTCGACCAGCGCCCACGCCCCCTCGGCCGTGGCGAACGGCCACACCAGGAACACCGCCTCCACCCCGTCCAGCGGCAGCGACCCGGGATCGGTCAACTCCCCCATGCTCCTGCTGAAGGGCACGACCTCGGCCCCAGCCTCCCGCAACAACGCCACCACGTGACGGCCGACCCTGCCGGTCGCTCCGGTGACCAGAACTCCGCTCATCAGTCACTCACTCCTTCTGTCGCAAGCAACCGTAGGAGCGAATGACGAGACGACCAATGCGCTGAAATCTGCGGTTTATACGTCATCGTCTCGCGTTAGAGTTGCGCCATGGACGTGCTCAGCGACGTGATCGCCATCATGCGCACCGGCCGGCCCCGTTCGGTTCGCGTCGAATGGCACGCCCCGTGGGGCCAGCGCTTCCCCTCCGCGCCCGGATCGGCCGGCTTCCAGGTGGTGCTGCAGGGCTCGTGCTGGCTGCTGCCGCCCGACGAGGCGCCGATCGCGTTGTCCGTGGGCGACGTGCTGTTCTTCCCCCACGGGCATGGCTACGCGCTGGCCGACAGCCCCTCCACGCCGGTGGCCGAGCCGCAGTGCGACCCGCTGGCCGAGGAGGGCATGTTCGAGTCCGCGTCAGTGGGCGGTCCGGGTGCGGCCACGGTGCTGCTGTGCGGCGGCTACCAGCTCGATCCCACCCGCGCGCACCCGGCGCTGCGCGAGCTGCCAGAGATGATCCACCTGCCGGCCCAGCTGGGTCTGCATTCGGAGCTGCGGACCGCCGTGGACCTCCTGGGCGGGGAGATCAGGCAGCCGCGTCTGGGCGCGGACACGATCGTCACGTCCCTCCTGGACATGCTCCTGCTCTACATGCTGCGGGCCTGGTACGGCGCCGATCACGGCCAGTGCCAGCTCGGCGGCTGGGCCCTGGCCCTGTCCGACCGGAGCGTCAGCGCCGCGCTCAATGCCATGCACCGCGATCCCGCACACCCGTGGACGGTGGCGGAGCTGGCCGGGCGGGCGGGGCTGTCGCGGGCCGCGTTCGCCCGCCGCTTCACCACGCTCGTCGGACAGCCTCCGCTGGCATACCTCACTTGGTGGCGGCTGGCCACCGCGGCCAGGATGCTGCGGGAGTCCGACGCGTCGCTGGGCGAGATCTCCGGGCGCGTGGGCTACGGCTCGGAGTTCGCCTTCGCCAACGCCTTCAAGCGGGAATACAAGATGGCGCCCGGCAGATACCGCCGTGACGGCTGCCCGCCCCTGCCTGCCCGCGTGGCCGGCGGCGTTGTGCGCGGTGCCCGCGGCTGACGCCCTTTCCCTGCACGGCCGTTGTTAAAACGTAACAATCAGCTCAAGCATCGGATCCATCGGAGCTGTCGCGAAATCTTCCCTTAACTGGGCATTGACGCACCGCTGCTCACTGCTCTACGTTCCATCCACCGATTAAAACGATTTTGCCGGAGTGCGGCAGTGGAGGATACTCCTGTCCTGGCTCTTTCAGGGGTCAGCAAGGCGTTCGGCGCGGTACGGGCCGTACGCGACGTCTCTCTAGAACTGTATGCGGGCGAGGTTCATGCCCTCGCCGGCGAGAACGGCGCGGGCAAATCAACGCTCGTGAAGATCCTCTCGGGCGTGCACCGACCGGACACCGGGCAGATCCTGCTGGACGGCGCGCCGGTGGAGTTCGCCGGCCCGGCCGACGCGCAGCAGGCCGGGGTCGCGGTGATCTATCAGGAGCCGACCCTGTTCCCCGACCTGTCGGTCACGGAGAACATCTTCATGGGCCGTCAGCCCCGCGCCCGGCTCGGCATCGACCGGCGGGCCATGCGAGCGAGCGCCGCCGAGTTGTTCACCCGGCTGGGCGTGCAGCTCGACCCCGACCAGCCGGCCCGTGGCCTGTCGATCGCCGACCAGCAGCTCGTGGAGATCGCCAAGGCGCTGTCGCGGCAGGCCCGGGTGCTCATCATGGACGAGCCGACCGCCGCGCTGTCGGGCAAGGAGGTCGCCCGGCTGTTCGGCGTGGCCAAGGCGCTGCGCGAGCAGGGATGTGCGCTGCTGTTCATCTCGCACCGGCTGGAGGAGATGTTCGAGCTGTGCCAGCGGGTCACGACCCTGCGGGACGGCGCCTTCGTCGCCAGTGACATGATCGCCGACATCACACCCGACGACCTCGTCCGCCGTATGGTGGGCAGGGAATTGGACGCCCTGTTCCCCAAGCAGGAGACGACCGCCGGCGAGGTGGCGCTCAGCGTGCGCAGGCTCACCCGCGAGGGCGTCTTCACCGACGTGTCATTCGAGGTGCGGCGGGGCGAGATCGTCGCGCTGGCCGGCCTCGTGGGAGCCGGGCGCAGCGAGGTCGCCAGGGCCGTGTTCGGGATCGACCGGTGGGACGCCGGCAGCGTCGAGGTGGACGGGAAGCGGCTGCGGCCCGCCAGCCCCACGGCGGCGATGGCGGCGGGCCTGGCGCTGGTGCCCGAGGACCGGCGCCAGCAGGGGCTCGTCATGGACCTGTCGATCGAGCGCAACATAGGCCTGGCCGGACTGGCCGCCCTGCACAGGGGTCCGCTGATCTCGCGGCTCGCCGAGCGGCAGCGGGCCAAGGACTGGGCGGTGCGGCTGCAGCTGAAGTTCGCCCGGCTGACCGACCCGGTGAACGTGCTGTCCGGCGGCAACCAGCAGAAGGTCGTGCTGGCCAAGTGGCTGGCGCGCAAGCCGTCGGTGATCATCGTGGACGAGCCCACCCGGGGCATCGACGTGGGCACGAAGGCCGAGGTGCACCGGCTGCTGTCGGAGCTGGCCGGAACCGGGGTGGCGGTGCTGATGATCTCGTCGGAGCTGCCCGAGGTTCTCGGCATGGCGGACCGGGTGCTGGTCATGCACGAAGGACGGCTCGTCGCCGAGATCGACCGCGCGGACGCCACCGAGGAGAGCGTGATGGCCGCCGCGACCGGGAGGACCGCGGCATGACCACCATGGAAAGGAGGGGTGTCGCATGACCGCCACCGCAACCCGGCCCGAGCGCATCACGCGCAACGGCGGCCGGCGGCTCGTCGACCTGGTCGCGCGGGTGCGGGAGCTGGGCATCCTGGCCGCGCTCGCCGCCCTGTTCGGCGTCACGGGCGCGGTGAACCCGAGCTTCCTGACCTACGGGAGCCTGCGCGACATCCTGCTCAACACCGCCATCGTGGCCATGCTGGCCGTCGGCCAGACACTCGTCGTGATCACCCGGAACGTCGACCTGTCGGTCAGCTCCGTGGTCGGTCTGTCGGCGTTCGGGGGCGCGCTCGTCCTCGCCGACAACCCCGGCGTGCCGATCCCCCTCGTGATCGCCGGGTGCGTGGCGCTCGGCGCGGCCTGCGGGGCGGTCAACGGGCTGCTCGTCGGGGCGGCCAAGGTGCCCGCCCTGGTGGCCACGCTCGGCACCCTGTACGCCTTCCGCGGCATCGACTACGCCGTGGCGGGCGGACGCCAGGTGAACGCGGCCGACATGCCCGACGGCTTCCTGTCCCTGGGCACGCGCTCGGTGCTCGGCGTGCCGCTGCTCGCCCTGGTCGCCCTGGCCGTGCTGCTGGTCGTCGGCTGGATGCTGCGCAACCTGCGCTCCGGCCGCGAGTTGTACGCCATCGGCTCCAACCCCGAGGCCGCGGTGCTGGCCGGGATCCAGGTACGGCGTCGCATCATGGCGGCGTTCGTCGCCAACGGGGCGCTGGCGGGACTGGCCGGGGTCATGTGGGCGGCCCGCTTCGGCACCGTGGACGCCACCGTGGCCACCGGCAAGGAACTCGACGTGATCGCCGCCGTCGTGGTCGGCGGCGTCGCGATCTTCGGCGGC
The DNA here is from genome assembly GCF_008065375.1 of Nonomuraea sp. SYSU D8015. Taxonomy (GTDB): domain Bacteria; phylum Actinomycetota; class Actinomycetes; order Streptosporangiales; family Streptosporangiaceae; genus Nonomuraea. The sequence continues at coordinate 463,785 of NZ_VJYI01000005.1, read as the reverse complement.
AGCGGCACCGTGTACGGGGCCGCGCTAGGGGCGCTGCTGCTGGCGAGCATCACGAGTGCGCTGGCCGTGCTCCGCGTGGACGCGCTCGCCCAGACCGCCATCAACGGCGCCCTGCTGATCGCCGCCATCGTCCTCGACCGGCTGCTCGCCCTGCGCGTGGCCGCCGCACTCCGCCGCCGGAGGTTCCACGATGACAACTGACCGGCTCCGCCAGTCGATGACAACTGACCGGCTCCGCCAGTCGGTGACAACTGACCTGCTCCGCCGGTGGGAGACGCTCATCCTCGCGCTGCTCGTCGGCGTCGTCGTCTGGGCGTCTCTGGGCGTGGACGGGTTCGCCAACGGCTCCAACATCTCGTTCCTGCTGCTCGACACGACCGAAATAGCCCTCATGGCCCTGACCATGACGCTGGTCATCGTGGCCGCCGAGATCGACCTGTCCGTGGCCTCGACGCTGGGGCTGTCCTGCGCGGTGCTCGGCTGGCTGTGGAACGCCGGGCTGCCGATCGAGGCGATCATGCCGATCTGCCTGCTGGTCGGCGCGGTGTGCGGCGCGTTCAACGGCCTGCTCGTCACCCGCCTCGGCCTCCCGTCCCTGGCGGTGACGATCGGCACGTTCGCGCTGTTCCGCGGCCTGGCGTACGTGATCCTCGGCGACCAGGCCGTGGCCGACCTGCCGCCCGCCTACACCGGCCTGGCGACGGCCTCGGTCGGCCCGGTGCCGCTGATGACGGTGCTGGTCGCGGTGCTGGCGGCGCTGGCGGCCGTGGTGCTGCACGCCACGGGCCTCGGCCGGTCGATCTTCGCGCTCGGCTCCAATGAGGAGGCCGCGTACTTCTCCGGCATCCGGGTCAAGCGCATCAAGTTCTGGCTCTTCGTGGCCTCCGGGGTCATGGCCTCGCTGGCGTCGCTGGTCTACACGTTCAGGTACGCCAGCGCCCGCGCCGACAACGGCGTCGGCTTGGAGCTGGCCGTGGTGGCCGCCGTGCTGCTCGGCGGGGTGTCGATCTTCGGCGGCCGCGGCACCCTGCCCGGGGTCCTGATGGCGGTGCTCCTCCTCGGCGTCGTACGCAACGCGCTGATCCTGGCGGACGTGGCCAACGAGGTCCTCAACTTCGTGACGGGCCTGCTGCTCGTCGCGTCCGTGCTGGCGCCGAATTTGGGGGCGATCTGGCGACGGCGCACATCACCACAAATGGAAGGGAAGTCCCCATGATGAAAATGCGTCACACGGCGCTTCTGGCCGGGCTCGTGCTGATGACCGCCGCATGCGGCGGCGGCACCACGCGGAGCGACGTGCAGCAACAGCAGTCGTCCGCCCCGGCCGCCACGGCCGCGTCGTCGGCCGCGGCCAACCCGAACGCCCCGCTCAAGCAGGGATTGAAGATTGCTTTCCTGCCCAAGCAGGTCAACAACCCCTATTTCACGATCGCTGACAATGGCGGTATCGAGGCCGCCAAGGAGTTCGGCGGCGAGGGCAAGGAGGTCGGCCCGTCCGACGCCAACGCCTCCTCCCAGGTGTCCTACATCAACACGCTGATCCAGCAGAAGCAGGACGCCATCGTCATCTCCGCCAACGACCCGAACGCCGTCGTGCCCGCGCTCAAGCAGGCGAGGGCCGCCGGGATCAAGGTCGTCAGCTACGACTCCGACACCGCCCCCGACGGCCGGGACATCTTCGTGAACCAGGCCAGCGCCGAGGACCTCGGCCGTACGGAGGTGCAGCTCCTGGCCGAGCAGATCGGCCACAAGGGCAAGATCGCCATCCTGTCCGCCACACCGAACGCGACCAACCAGAACACCTGGATCGAGTTCATGAAGGACGAGCTCAAGAAGCCCGAGTACAAGGACATGGAGCTGGTCAAGGTCGCCTACGGCAACGACGACGACCAGAAGTCCTTCACCGAGACCCAGGGCCTGCTGCGCTCGTACCCGGACCTGGCGGGCATCATCTCGCCGACGACCGTGGGCATCGCCGCGGCGGCCCGCTACCTGTCGGACTCGCCGTACAAGGGCAAGGTCAAGCTGACCGGCCTCGGCACCCCGAACCAGCTGCGCAAGTTCGTCAAGGACGGCACGATCGACGCGTTCGAGCTGTGGAACCCGGCCGACCTGGGCTACCTGTCCGCGTACGCGGCCGCCGCCCTGGCCTCGGGACAGATCACCGGCGCCGAGGGCGAGAAGTTCAAGGCCGGCAAGCTCGGCGAGTACACCGTGGGGGCCAAGGGCGAGGTGCTGCTCGGCAAGCCGACCGTGTTCAACAAGGACAACATTGACGACTTCGACTTCTAGTTCATGACCGGCTGCGCGGCACGACCAGGCCCGTCTCGTACGCGGCGACCACGGCCTGCGTCCTGTCGCGCAGCCGCAACTTGTTCAGCACCCGGCTCACGTGGGTCTTGACGGTCTCCTCCGTCACCACGAGCCGGGCCGCGATCTCGGGATTGGACAACCCCTCGGCGACCAGGCGGAGCACCTGGGTCTCGCGCGGGGTGAGCGTGGACAGGGCGGCCACGGGCGCGTCGGACCGCGGGCCCAGGCGGGCGAACTCCCTGATGAGGCGCCGGGTGACGGCCGGGGCCAGCAGCGCCTCACCGGCCGCGATCACGCGTACGGCGTCGAAGAGCCGCTCGGCGGTGACGTCCTTGAGCAGGAAGCCGCTGGCCCCGGCGCGCAGCGCGTCGTAGACGTACTCGTCCAGGTCGAACGTGGTCAGGATGAGCACCCGTGGCCCGCCCGGCCCGGCCAGCTCCCTGGTGGCCTCGATGCCGCCCATGCCGGGCATGCGCACGTCCATGAGCACGACGTCGGGGGCCAGCTCGCGGCAGATCCGCACCGCCTCGGCCCCGTCGGCGGCCGTCCCGGCGACCTCGATGTCGGGCTGGGTGTCGAGCAGCTCGGCGAACCCCGTGCGGACCACCAGATGATCGTCGGCGATGACGACGCGGATCATGCGGTGTCGGTGTCCTTTCCGGGTAACCGGGCCTCGACGAGGAAGCCGCCGCCCGGCGCGGGGCCGGTGCGCAGCTCGCCGCCGACGGCCGCGGCACGCTCGCGCATGCCGGACAGGCCGTGCCCGGCCGTCTCCTCGGCGGCCGGCCCTGGCCCGTTGTCGCGCACGGCCAGCCGCAGGGCGTCGTCAGTGTAGTGCAGCTCCACGTCCACGGCCGCCCCGGGCGCGTGCCGCCGCGCGTTGGTGAGCGCCTCCTGGATGATCCGGTACGCCGCCAGCTCCACCCCCGGGTCGAGCTCGACCGGGGCGCCGCGCAGGATGAGCCGGGTGCTGCTGCCGGAGGCCTCCCGGGACTCGTCGAGCAGCTCGTTGAGCTCGTGCAGGCGCAGGCCGGGCTGCGGCCGCCAGGTCGCCTCCGCCTCGGCGTCCTCGCGCAGCACGCCGAGCAGGCGGCGCATCTCGGTCAGCGCCGCCCTGGCGGTGTCGCCGATGGCCAGCAACCGTTCCGCGCCCGCGGCGGGCATCCCGGGGACGGCCAGCCGGGCGGTCTCGGCCTGCACGGCGACCATGGAGATGTGGTGGGCGACGACGTCGTGGAGCTCGCGGGCGATGCGGGCGCGTTCGCCGCGGGCGACATGCTCCAGCAGGCTGTCCGCGACGACCTGCCGCGCGGCGGTGTCCGCCAGGGCCTTGCCTCGGGCCCTGCGGGCGATCCCGGCGAGCGCGGCGGCGGGGGCCAGGCAGGCCGGCAGCACCGTGAGCAGGCGCAACTTCCCGTCCGGCCAGCCGGCCGACTCGAGCACCGCGGCGACCACCGGGAACGGCACGGTCATGAGCACGGCCGGGATCGGCGATCCGTGGCGGCCGCACCGGTAGGAGGCGATCAGCTGCGCGGCCACGCCGGCCGCGGTCAGCGTGTGGAACGCCGCGATCGACAGCACGCCAGCCGCGCTGACCAGGACCGCGGCCACCAGCGGCTGCGCCCAGAGCAGGGGCAGAGGGAGCGTGGTGGCCAGGGCCAGCAGGGGGAAGACCATGGCGTAGAACGGCCCGTCGGTGGCTCCCGGCACCGGCCCGTCAGTGGGAAGCGGCATGGGCCCGCCGGTGGCGGCGGCCGACCCCGGCCCGTGTGTGGCGGCAGTCCCCGGCGGGCCTTCGGCTTGCCCGGCTGGATCGCCCGCCGGTGCACTCACGCTCTCCCCCAGGAACGGCTGCGTCGCGCTGGCTCCCTGAAGGACCGACTCGGCCACGGCGACCAGCGCCAGCAGCAGCCCGGCCGCGAGGGGCGCGTACCGGGCCGCCTGCGGAAAACTGGCCGCGCCCCGGCGCCACCACCCGCCCCCGTCTCCCACTCGCTGCACGAAAGCCATTGTCACGGCCCATGCGGCGTTCTGGCATCCCTCGTGTGAGGGACCCGCCGTAGCTGCCGCCAGTGACGGCGGAGATCGCTCCGCCGCGTGACGACCTCCGCGGCGCCCGCTGCCTAGTCTGCCTGGCGTGGAAGCAACCATCGAAGTCACCGGACTGCGCAAGCGGTTCGGAGAAACCCTGGCACTGGACGGGATGTCGTTCACGGTGCGGCCCGGCCAGGTCACCGGGTTCGTGGGGCCGAACGGAGCGGGCAAGTCCACCACGATGCGGGTGGTGCTCGGCCTGGACGCGGCCGACGAGGGCCAGGCGCTGATCGGCGGGCAGCCGTACGCGAGCCTGCGCACCCCCCTGCGCCACGTCGGCGCCCTGCTGGACGCCGGCGCGCTGCAGCCGAGCCGCACCGCGCGCAACCACCTGCTGTGGCTCGCCCACTCGCAAGGGCTCGGCTCCCGCCGCGTGGACGAGGTCCTGGAGCTGGTCGGGCTCCGGTCGGCGGCGAAGCGCAAGGCCGGCGGGTTCTCCCTGGGGATGCGCCGGCGGCTCGGGATCGCCGCGGCGCTGCTCGGCGACCCGCCGGTGCTCATGCTGGACGAGCCGTTCAACGGCCTCGACCCCGAGGGCATCGTGTGGATCCGCGGTTTCCTGCGGTCGCTGGCCGCCGAGGGGCGGGCCGTGCTGGTGTCCAGCCACCTGATGAGCGAGCTCCAGGACACCGCCGGCCATCTCGTGGTGGTGGGCCGGGGCCGCGTGGTGGCGGACGCCGGCGTGGCCGAGCTGATCGCGGCCGCATCCAACGGCCGGGTGACGCTGCGTACGCCGGCGCGGCCGGAGGCCATGCGGGTGCTGGCCTCCGCGGGCGCCACCGTGACCGTCACCGACCGGGACACGCTCACCGTCTCCGGACTGGCCGCTGAGCACATCGTGGGTCTGCTGAGCGGCCAGGTGATCCCGTTCTCCGAGGTGGCCGCGCACCGCGCGACGCTGGAGGAGGCGTACCTGGAGCTCACCAGGGACGCGGTGGAGTTCCGGGGGACGCCGCGATGACGCCCTATCGTTCGCAGGCACCTGCCGGGCGCGACGGCTTCGCGCAACTGCTGCACGCGGAGTGGACGAAACTCCGCACGGTACGCGGCTGGATGATCGGGACGGCGCTCGCGGCGCTACTGATCGCCGGGCTCGGGACACTGACCGCGAGCGGCAGCTACTCCTCCTGCATGAAGGGTTCGGCCGAGGTCCCCTGCCCCGCTCCTGTCCTCGGGCCCGGTGGCGAGGCCGTGAGGGACCGGTTCTACTTCGTGCACCAGCCCCTGAACGGGGACGGCACCATCACCGTACGGGTGAGCTCCATGACCGGCCAGATCCGCAAGCCCGATGTCACCCCTGGAGTGAGAAACGTCGTAAGCGGCGTCGTGCCCTGGGCGAAGGCCGGCGTCATGATCAAGAAGAGCACCAGGCAGGGCGACCCCTACGCGGCCGTGATGGTCACCGGCAGCCACGGCACGCGCATGCAGCACAACTTCACCGAGGACGTGGCCGGCCGCCCGGGCGGTGTCTCACCGCAGTCGCCGCGCTGGCTGCGGCTGACCCGTCTCGGTGACACGATCACCGGTTCGGAGTCGCCTGATGGAAGGCAGTGGATCGAGGTCGGCACGGCCCGCCTCGACGGGCTGCCCGCTCAGGTGCGCATCGGGCTTTTCGCCGCCTCCCCCGGCGATGTGACAGTGTCGTCGAACACACTCGGCGGGACCACGTCGGCGTCGCGCTTCACAGAGGCCACCGCCGTCATGGACCAGGTCAGCGTGCGCGGCGCGGGAACCGGCGGCACGTGGAAGATCGACGACATCGGAGTCACGACGGGGCTCGACGGCGTGACGCCCCATCACCCGGGCAGGTTGGCCCGATCCGGCGACACCTTCACCGTCACCGGCGTCGGCGACATCGCACCGGTGACGGAGGAGGGCGGCATCGAGCGTACGCTCACCGGCGCGATGGTCGCGCTGATCGCCGTGATCGTCGTGGCCGTGCTGTTCGTGACCGCCGAGTACCGGCGGCAGCTGATCCGCACCACGCTGCTGGCCGCCCCACGGCGCGGCCGGGTGCTGGCGGCCAAGGCCGTGGTGATCGGCGCGGTCACCTTCGTCGCCGCGCTGGCCGCCGCCGCGGTCACCCTCCCTGTCGCGAGACGGATCTACCAGGGCAACGGCATCTACTTCCTCCCGGTCGGCACACTGACCGAGCTGCGCGTGATCGTCGGGGTCGCGGCGGTGCTGGCCGTGTCCGCCGTGCTCGCCCTCGCGCTGGGCGTGCTGTTCCGGCGCAGCGCCATGGCGGTCATCGCGGCCATCGTGGCGGTCCTGGTCCCGTACGTGCTGGCGACCGCGTCTCTCCTGCCGGAGTCCGTGTCCGACTGGCTGCTGCGGATCACGCCCGCCGCCGGATTCGCCATCCAGCAGAGCGTCACCGAATACCCGCAGGTGATCTCCCACTACGCGCCGGTGGCCGGCTACTACCCGCTGCCGCCGTGGGCCGGATTCGCCGTGCTGTGCGGGTACGCGGCGCTGGCCCTCGCCCTGGCCGCGCGCCGGCTGCGCAGGAGCGACGTATGAAGCGGGAGCTGCACGCCGAGTGGACGAAGCTGCGAACCATGCCGGGGCCCGGCTGGCTCCTCGCCGGGGTGATCGTGCTCACCGTGGCCCTCAGCGCCGTGGCGGCCACGGTCGTCACCTGCGGGTCGCCCGGCTGCGGCCAGGACTCCACCCGGATCGGCCTCATGGGCGTGCAACTCGGCCAGGCCATGGTGGCCCTGCTGGCCGTCCTGACGATCTGCGGCGAGTACAGCACCGGCCTGATCCGCACCAGCCTCACCGCGATGCCGCGCCGGACCACTCTGCTGGCCGCCAAGGCAGGTGTGCTCACGGGCCTGACGCTGGCCGCGGGGACGGCGGCGGTGCTCGGGTCCGTGGTGGCGGGCCGGCTGCTGCTGCCCGCCAGCGGCTTCACTCCGGCGCACGGCTACGCGCCGCTGTCCCTGGCCGACGGCCCGACGCTGCGGGCCGCGATCGGCTCGGTGCTCTATCTCGGGCTGATCGCCCTGTTCAGCGCGGGGATCGCCGTCGCCGTACGGGACTCCGCGGCCGCCACCGGCATCGTGCTCGGCCTGCTCTACCTGTTCCCCCTCGTCATCCGCATGTTCGGCGACGAGGACACGCAGCGCTTCCTCTGGAGCCTCTCCCCCGCGAACGCCGGCCTCATGATCCAGGCCACCACCGACGCCGCCGTCCTGCCCCTCACCCCATGGGCGGGCTTGGGCGTGCTCGCCGCGTGGACGGCCGCGGCCCTGCTCCTCGGCGGCCTCCTCCTGCGCCGGCGCGACGCCTGACCGGATACCACCAATAGGATCCGACCAATTCGGTCGTTAGGGTGATCTTCCAGCGCAAAGGACGCTACCCAGAAGGGACCGCCGTGCGGACGACGATCCTGATCACCTCCACCGGCCCGAACGCCTCCCCCGAATGGAAAGCCCCGGGTCTCGACCTCTTCCAGTTCGACGCGATCATCTCCGGCGGACCCGCGTGGTTCACCAAACCGGTGCTGATCGCCCTGCTCAGCTCGGTCATCATCATGGCCGTGTGCTGGGCCGCGTTCGCCAGGCCGAAGCTCGTGCCACGGGGCTGGCAGAACATCGGCGAGTACGCCTACATGTTCGTACGCGACCAGATCGCCCGGCCCGCCCTCGGCAAGGACGCCGACCGATGGATGGGCCTGCTCCTGACCATCTTCCTGACCGTCCTGGTGTGGAACCTGATGGGCATCGTCCCGCTCATCCAGTTCCCCGTCGCCGCCCACATCGCCTTCCCCATAGTGCTGGCGCTCAGCGTGTACGGCATCAAGGTCTACCTCGGCGTCCGGCACCACGGCGTACGCGGGTACCTGAGGGGCATCGTGCACCTGCCGGGCCTGCCCGGCTGGGCCTACGGGCTCTACGCCCCGATGATCCTGGCCGAGGTGTTCATCACCTCGCTGTTCACCCATTTCATCCGGCTGTTCGCGAACATGTTCGCCGGCCACATCATCGTCGCCTTCTTCAGCTCGGTGGGTTTCTGGTTCCTGTTCGAGCAGGTCACCCCACTCGGCGTGGGGCTGGGCATCCTGGGCGTGGTGATGACGATCGTCATGACCGCACTGGAGATCCTCATTCAGTTCCTGCAGGCCTTCCTCTTCGCCGTTCTCGCCTCGATGTTCATCGCCAGCGGACTGCACGGCGAGCACTGACACGTCCTGGGGAGGCGGCCCGGAAACATGGCGTCCGCTCGGACAGGTGCGGGCGTCAGCGTGCGGCACGCAGAACAGCGGCGGCCAGCTTGCGGTGTTCGGCGGAGCGCAGCACGTCGGCCGCCTCCTCCGCCGACGCGACGGGCGCCTTGGTCAGCAGGCCCCTCGCCTGTTTGAGCTCGAGCAGCCGGGTGACCGACTCGTCGAGGCGCTCCTGACTGATCCGGCCCGACTTCACCGCCGCCAGCACCGCCTGGTAGGCCTTGGGCAGGTTGTTCGGCATGAGCAGCAGATCCGCGCCGGCCAGCACGGCCCGCACCGCGATCTCACCGTCGTTGTACTTCTGCCGCACACCCGCCATGTTGAGGGCGTCAGTGGAGATCACGCCCTTGAAGCCGAGCTTCTGCCGGAGCAGGCCGGTCAGGATGGGCTTGGACAGCGTCGCGGGGTCGCCCGACGGGTCGAGCTTGGGGAAGACGATGTGGGCGCTCATCACGGCGTCCACCCCGGCGTCGATCGCGGCCTTGAACGGCGGCGCGTCGATCTGCTCCCACTCGGCCTTCGTGTGCTTGATCACGGGCAGGCCGGTGTGGCTGTCGACGGTCGTGTCGCCGTGCCCGGGGAAGTGTTTGGCGGTGGCGGCCACCTTCGCGTCGGCGAAGCCCTTGACCGCCGCGGAGACCATCGTGGCCACCCGCTCCGGGTCCTTGCCGAACGCCCGCGGGCCGATGACGGGGTTTCTCGGGTTGACGTTGACGTCGGCGACCGGGGCGAAGTCCAGGTTGACGCCGAGGGCGCGCAGCTCCACGCCGGTCGCCTTGGCCACGGCGCGCGACATGTCCGGATTTTTCGTGGCCCCGATCTGCGACGCCCCGGGGAAGTCGGTCATGAGCGCGGACATCCGCGCCACCAGACCGTTTTCCTGGTCGGTGCCGATCAGCAGCGGGACCCCCTTCGACGCCTGCTGGAGGCCGTTGGTCAGGCCGACGACCTGGCCGACACTCTTGATGTTGTGCGGGAAGAGGATCACGCCGCCCAGGTGGTATTTCGCGATCACCTTGGCCGGGGTCTGGGCGGAGTATCTCGCCTGGTTCTCGCCCGAGACGGTGTCGGCCGACGTGCCGTAGAGGACGGGCATGAGCAGCTGGCCGACCTTTTCCTCGACGCTCATCTTCGACAGCACGCGCTCGACGGGGTCGGGCTGGGCCTGCGCCAGGGACGGGCTCGGCGCGGGCGGCGTGGTCTTGGCGGGCGGCGCGGCCTTGCCCCCGCTCGGGGTGGCGCCCGCCGGCCCGCCGCCACCGCCGCACGCCGCCAGAGTGATCACCAGGAGGCCTGCCGTACCCATCCGTCGAAGCATGCATCCAAAGGTATCCAGCCGACGACGCCCGCGAGTTCCCCTCTTTGAGAGGTAGAGGGGCCGTATCGGCGGCTCCATAGTGGCTGACCTGCGGCAAACGGCGTCAGGTCTCGCCGGAGTCGACGTCGGGTTCCGGTTCGCGGCCCGGGGTCATGATGTTGAGCCGGCGGATCAGGAACCTGAACACCACGTAGTAGACGACGCCGTAGATCACGCCCAGCAGCAGGATGCCTGGGAGGTTTTCCGTGTTCGACTTGCTGGCGTTCAGCACCAGGTCGAGCAGCCCGGCCGAGAACCCGAAGCCGAGCTGGCCGCCGATCAGCGTGGTCAGCGCCATGGCCAGGCCGGTCAGGAGCGCGTGGACGGCCAGCAGCAGCGGGGCCACGAAGATGAACGCGAACTCGATCGGCTCGGTGATCCCGGTGACGAACGACGCCAGCGCCGCCGACAGCATGATGCCGCCCACCGCGGCACGCCGGTGCTTGGGCGCCGCCTGCCACATGGCCAGGGCGGCGGCGGGCAGGGCGAACATCATGATCGGGAAGAAGCCGGCCATGAACTGACCGGAGTGCGGCGCGCCGCCGAAGTAGCAGTTCCAGTCGCCGCCGAGCACCTGGCCGCCCACCTCGCACTGCGGCACGACGTACCAGACGACCGAGTTGACGAAGTGGTGCAGGCCGAGGGGGATGAGCAGACGGTTGATCACGCCGTAGATGCCGGTGCCGATGGGGCCGATCGCGGTGAGGGCCTCGCCGGCCTGGCGGATCCACTCCCCGAGCACCGGCCAGAGCCAGCCGAAGAGCACGCCGATGAGCAGCGCCGCGATGGAGGTGATGATCGGCACGAACCTGCGCCCGCCGAAGAACGCCAGCCAGGACGGCAGCTTGATCCGGTGGAAGCGCTGCCAGAGGAGGGCGGTGACCAGGCCCATCACGATGCCGCCGAGCACCTTGGTGGGGTTCTGCATGCCGTAGTCGATGATCTCTTTGATGCCCTGGTCCTGGACCTCCCTGATCAGGACGGTGTCCCTGATGCCGGAGCCGAAGAACATGACCTTGGTGACGCGGTCGAAGACGAGATAGCCGACCACGGCGGCGAGCGCGGTGGATCCGTCGGACTTGCGCGCGAAGCCGATCGCCACCCCCACGGCGAACAACATCGGCAGGTTCTCGAACAGCGCCGCGCCGGCCGCGGCCAGCACCTCGGCGACCTGGTTCATCCAGGCGAGGCCCGCCACGTCGGCCAGCCCGCCCGGCTCGGCGCCGTTGGAGCCGAGCATGTCGGGCTGCCCGAAGCGCAGCAGCAGGGCGGCCGCGGGCAGGGCGGCGATGGGCAGCATCAGGGAGCGGCCCAGCCGCTGGAGCACGGTCATGACACGCGCGAACGGCGAGGGCCGGGCGGCGGCGGTCTCGTTCACCGGGCGTTCCTCCGGGGGGTGGGAACGCCGGGGCAGCGCCCCGGCGGGGTAAGGCCCTCAGCCCCGTCTTACGGGCATTTCGAGAATGGTGCGCAACTGGTAGCGGTCGGCGCGGTAGGTGGACACGCCCAGCTCCGCGCAGACGCCGCCGGAGAAGGACCGGCGCTGCAGCAACAGTACGGCGCCGCCGCGCGGCAGCTTCAGCAGGTCGGCGTCGCTGGGGTCGGCGATGCCGCCGTCGATGGTGAGCTCGCCGGCGTCCATGACGAGGCCGTAGCGGCTCTCCAACAGCTCATACAGCGATTTGTCGGACAAATCATGAGAAGCCAGGTCAGGCGCGAGCTTGACCGGGATGTGCGCCCGCTCGATGGACAGCGGCTCTCCATCGGCCGTACGCAGGCGCTCGATGAAATGCACCTCCTCGCCCGGCTGGATCCCCAGCTCCTTGGCCAGGTGGGCGCTGGCGCGGACGACCCGCCTGTCGAGGTCGCGCGAGCCCGGGATCATGCCGCGGGCCCTCATGTCGTCGGTGAACGACGTCAGCTGCAGCGCCAGCTCGATCTTCGGCCTGGCCACGAACGTGCCCTTGCCCGGCACGCGGTGCAGGCGACCCTCGGACACGAGGTGGTCGACGGCCTGCCGGACGGTCATCCTCGACAGCCCGAAACGCTGGCACAGCTCGCGTTCGGACGGGATGGCGGCGCCGATGCTGAGCTCGTCGCTGTCGATGAGGTCCAGCAGGATCTCGCGCAGCTGGAAGTATTTGGGCACCGGACTGTCCGGATCGATGTGCGCCACGGATCCTCCCCTCGTATCCCACATGGGCAATGAGCTATGGTTCGTACTGGTCTAGTCCGGACTAGACCACCATATGTCGCGAAACACGGTCAAGTCCGAGCCGCACTGATGTGAGGGATGAGCCCACGATGACCACGAAGATGCGCAGCGAGATCGCCGAGCAGCCGGCCGCGCTGCGGGCCACACTGGACTCTCTGCTCCCCAGGGTCGGCGAGGTGAGGGCGGTCGGCGAGCGCACCCGCCAGCTGCTGTTCATCGCGCGTGGCACCTCCGACAACGCAGCAGTGTACGGCCGCTACCTGGTCGAATCACACGCGGGCAGGCTGGCGGCGCTGGCTGCCCCGTCGATCGCGACCACGTACAAGCGCAAGCTCGACCTGGACGGTGTGCTCGCTGTCGCGATCTCGCAGTCGGGACGCACTGAGGAGATCGTCGAGACCCTGGCGTGGGCGAAGGACTGCGGGGCCGCGACCGTCGGCATCACCAACGGCGGCGAGGAGAGCCCGCTGGCGCAGGCAGCCGACGTGGCACTGTGCACGGTGGCCGGGGAGGAGAAGGCGGTTCCGGCGACCAAGACGTACACGACGCAGCTGGCCGCGCTGGCGGTGCTGGCGCTCGGCCTGGGGGCCGACGTGGACGTGGCCGAGCTGCGGCGGGTGCCCGAGGCGGTGGAGAAGCTGATCACCGAGCCCGGCGACGTGGAAGCCGTGGTGGAGGGGCTTCTCGACAAGCCGGGCGTGGTCGTGTCCGGGCGCGGGCTGGCGTTCTCGACGGCGCTGGAGACGGCACTCAAGCTCAAGGAGGCCTGCTACCTGCACGCCATGGGCCTGTCGTACGCCGACCTGCTGCACGGCCCCATCGCCGTGGTCGACGCCGACACCCCGGCGCTGTTGGTCGCCGCGGAGAACAGCCCGACGCTGCCCGGCACGGTCGCCCTGGCCGAGCGGGTCGTCGCGGCGGGCGCGGCGGCGTACACGATCGGCGGCGGCCACGCGCTCGCCCAGGCGGGCACGGCCGCCCTCAACGGTCCCGACCTGCCCGAATGGGTGGCGCCCATGGGCTTGATCGTCCCTGGACAGCTGCTCACCGAGGCGCTGGCCCGCCGGCTCGGCATCGACCCCGACGCGCCGCGCGGCCTGAACAAGGTCACCCAGACCGACTGATCAGCGTCCCTGAACGGGGGACGACACCCCCGTGTGGCCTGGGCACGGGGCTGTTCACGAGAAGTAACCATACGATTACCCGGGTCGCGTGCCGGTCGGTAGCCTGGGTGGAAGAGCTAGGGAGGCCGGATGGCGGCGGATGTGAACGCGATCATCGCCGGGCTCGGCGGCGCGGACAACATCATCGAGATCGAGCCCTGCATCACCCGCTTGCGTACGGAGGTGCACGACGCGTCCAAGGTCGACCAGGCCGCGCTCAGGGCGGCGGGCGCGCACGGCGTGATGGCCGCGGGCAACGTGGTCCAGGTCGTCGTCGGGCCGGAGGCGGACACCATCGCCAGCGACATCGAGGACATCATCGGCTGAGGGCGAGACGATGACGACTGTTCTCGCCCCGGTTGAGGGGGCAGCCGTGGGGTTGGCCGCCGTGCCCGATCCGGTGTTCTCCGCGGGCATGGTCGGTCCGGGAACGGCCATCGATCCCCTGCGGGGGCCGGGCAAGGCCGTGGCCCCCATCGCGGGAAAAATCATGAAACTGCACCCGCATGCGTACGTCATCGTGGGGGACGACGGCAAAGGCGTGCTGGTGCACCTCGGCATCGACACGGTCCAGCTCAAAGGGAAGGGTTTCCAGCTGCTGGCGGCTGAGGGCGACCGGGTGAGCGCCGGCCAGCCGGTCGTGGCCTGGGATCCTGCGGCGATCGAGGCCGGCGGCCGCTCGCCGGTCTGCCCGGTGGTCGCGCTCGACGCCCTCTCCGAGGCGGTGACCGGGGTCGCCGAGGGGGCAGTGCATGTGGGGGACGAACTCTTCCAATGGGAATAGGCACGGTCTCACCTCCATCGGGAAGACGACACAATAGGCACGTCCGCCGATCCCGCCCCCGATCGGCAGGGTGGTCACGTATGTCCAGCTGGTCTGGACCGGCACAGAAGGAGGACTCGATGGGTGAGCGCAAGGTCACCGTGGCGGCGGAGGTGGGGCTGCACGCCCGTCCCGCGGCGACGTTCGTGCAGCGGGCGATGAAGGCCCCGATGGACATCACCGTGGCGAAGGCGTACGGCAGCAAGCCGCCGGTCAACGCCAAGAGCATCCTCGGGATCCTGGCTCTGGACGTCAGGCAGGGCGAGACCGTGGTGATCAGGGCTGAGGGCGAGGGCGCCGAGGAGGTCCTCGACGAGCTGGCCGAGATCGCCGGTACACCGTGAACTTGCGGGGGGTGGGGGTCAGCCCGGGCATCGGGCACGGCCCCGCGTACGTGCTGGCCGTCTCCGTGCCCGAACCCCCCGAGGGCGCGACGTACACCGGCGAGGCGGACCAGGAGAAAGAGCGGGCCACGGCCGCGCTCAGGCAGGTCGCGGGCGAGCTGGAGGCCCGCGGCAACCAGGCCGGCGGCGAGGCCGAGGAGATACTCAAGGCCCAGGCGCTCATGGCGGAGGACCCCGGGCTGGTCGTGAAGGTGCGATCCCTCATCGACCGGGGGCTGGCCGCGCCCAGGGCGGTCTTTGAGGCTTTCACGAAATATCGGGACGTGCTGGCAGGGTCCGGGGGCTACCTGGGCGAGCGGGCCGCCGACCTCGACGACATCAGGGACCGCGTGATCGCGCTGCTGTACGGGCAGGCCATGCCGGGGCTGCCGACCGCGCCGGCGGAGCCGTACGTGCTGGTCGCCAGGGATCTCGCGCCTGCCGACACCGCGCTGCTGTCCCGCGAGCAGGTCGCCGCGTTCGTCACCGAGGAGGGCGGCCCCACCAGCCACACCGCGATCCTGGCCAGGGCCATCGGCGTGCCCGCCGTGGTGGCCTGCCCGGGCGCGACCGGCATCCCGCACGGTGTGCGGGTGATGGCCGACGGCACCTCCGGCGACGTACGCGTGGAGCCGGCCGAGTCCGACGTCGCCGACGCGGTCAGCGCGGCCACGGCCAGGCAGGCCGCGCTCGCCTCGGCGCGAGGCCCGGGCAGGACCGCCGACGGGCACCTCGTTCCGCTGCTCGCGAACGTCGGCGGCCCCGCCGAGCTGGACGCCGCCGTGGCCGCGGGCGCCGAGGGCATCGGTCTCTACCGGACCGAGTTCCTCTTCCTCGGCCGGGCCGAGCCGCCGTCGGAGGAGGAGCAGGCGCGGGCCTACCGCGCGGCGATGGAGGCGTTCCCCGGCGCCAAGGTGATCGTGCGGACGCTGGACGGCGGCGCGGACAAGCCGCTGACGTTCCTGCCCGCTCCGGCCGAGCCGAATCCGGCGCTGGGGGAACGCGGGCTGCGGAGGTTCCGGCGGTTCCCCGGCGTGATGGACGCGCAGTTGGAGGCGCTCGCGGCCGTGGGGTCCGAGGATCTCCTGGCGATGGCTCCCATGGTGGCCACGGCCGAGGAGGCCGGGTGGTTCGCGCGGGCGTGCCGGGCCAAGGGGTTGCCGGTCGCCGGCGTGATGATCGAGATCCCGTCGGCCGCGTTGCGGGCCGAGGACGTGCTCGCGTCGGTCGACTTCGTCTCGATCGGCACCAACGACCTCGCCCAGTACGCCCTCGCCGCCGACCGCCAGCTCAGCGCCGTGAGCGCGCTCCAGGACCCGTGGCAGCCCGCGGTGCTCGACCTGGTGGCGATGACCGCGAGCGCCGCGGCCCGGGCCGGCAAGCCGTGCGGGATCTGCGGCGAGTCGGCCGCCGACCCGGCCATGGCCTGCGTACTGGTCGGGCTGGGCGCCTCGACCTTGTCGATGGGCGCCGCCGCGCTGGCTCCCGTACGCGCCGCCCTGGACGCGCACACCCTGGCCCAGTGCCGCCTGGCCGCCGACGCCGCCCGATCACGCACCACGGCGACCGAGGCCCGTGCGGCGGCCCGCGCCCAGTTGCCCGGGCTCGGCCGGCTGGGATTGTAGGGCCCGCCACCAGCCTGCCCACGCGCGCCGCAGCCCCGACCGAGCAGCGGCCCTCACAGCGCCCGCCCCTGCCGGAGCCCGACCCCGCCAGAGGTCGACCCTGTCAGAGCCCAACCCCGCCAGAGCCCAACCGACGCCGTGGCCCGGCCGACGCCGTGGCCCGGCCGAGCAGCCGCCCTTCGCAGAGGCCCCCGTCAGGTCGGCCGGCGCCGCCGCCCCGGCTGCAGCAGCCCCTCACAAGGGCCTGGCTCTGCCAGAGGCCGGCCGACGGGGCGGCCCGGTAGGCGCCGCCGACCCGTCGTTCCGATCCCATCCATGGGCGTTCGCACTCGCTCAAGCCGCCTACGGCCCGTTCAAGCCCGGGGGAAGGCCCTTCCCCATGGCGGCCTTCCAAGGGGCGTCGGGCGCGCTCACGAGTCCGTGGATCGGTGAGCGGGCGGCCCGGTCGACCGCGGATGCCCGGTTTCCCGGCAGGCGGCCGTGGTAGGAACCCACCAATCCCCCGCGAACGGATCACCGAGCGGGGGGATGCGGCGATGGGGGCTGTCGGCTCGGCCTGGTCATCGTCCTTCGCGGTGCTGCAGCGCATCGGCCGCTCGCTCATGATGCCCATCGCCGTCCTCCCCGCCGCCGGCCTGCTCTTCCGCTTCGGCCAGGACGACCTCCTCGGCGCGAACGGCCTCGGCGGCGTCCTGCCCTGGCTCCTCCCCGTGGCGAGGGTGCTGGCGGCCGCCGGCGGCACCCTCTTCGAGAACCTCCCCGTCCTGTTCGCCATCGGCGTGGCGATCGGCTTCGCCCGCAAGTCCGACGGCTCGACGGCACTCGCCGCCCTGGTCGGCTACCTGGTCTTCGACCGGGTCACCAAGACGTTGTTCTTCGCGGCGGGCGAAGGGGCGGTCCACGACAAGGTCGCGCTGGTCCTCGGGGACGGCACCCGTACGCTCGACGTCGGCGCCCAGAACCCGACGGGCGTCCTGGGCGGCATCGTCATCGGCATCACCGCCGCCCTGCTCTGGCAGCGTTGCCACCGGGTCAAGCTCCCGTCGTGGCTGGCCTTCTTCGGCGGCCGCCGCTTCGTCCCCATCGTCACCGCCGTCGCCGCCCTCCTCCTGGGCGTCGGCTTCGGCCTGCTGTGGCGCCCGGTCGGCGACTGGCTGACCGGGGCGGGTGACTGGCTCTCGGCTCACGGCACCGCCGGCACCGGCATCTACGGCGTCGCCAACCGCCTGCTCATCCCCGTGGGCCTGCACCACTTCCTGAACACCATCGTCTGGTTCACGCTCCCGGAGTGCCACGCGGGCGTGAACGGCGCGATCCGCAATGCCAGCGGGGACCTGAACTGCTATTTCGCGGGAGAGCAGGGCGCGGGCATCTTCATGACCGGCTTCTTCCCCGTCATGATGTTCGGCCTGCTCGGCGCGGCCATCGCCATGTGGCGTGCCGCCCCGCCCGACCGCCGCCGCTCTGTCGGGGGCATCATGCTCTCGGCCGGTCTGACGTCCTTCGTCACGGGGATCACCGAGCCGCTGGAGTTCGCCTTCATCTTCGTCGCGCCCGTCCTGTTCGCCGTGCACGCGCTGCTGACGGGCGTGTCGATGGCGCTCATGGCCGAGCTGGGCGCCCGTCTCGGCTTCACGTTCTCGGCGGGCGCGATCGACCTGCTCCTGAACGCCGGCAAGTCCAACACGCACGGCCTCGGCCTGATCATCGCCTTCGGAGTCGCGTACTTCTTCATCTACTACGCGATCTTCGCCGTCCTCATCCGCGCCCTCGACCTGCCCACGCCGGGCCGCGAGGTTACGGCCGAACCATAGCGTCCGGCGAGCCCGTCCGAAAGGATGGCGAAGGACCCCAACTCTCCCCTCACTTTCTCCCCCGGAATGGGACGAAAAGCAGCGGAAATCGAGGAAGCTGGCGGCCTGCGTATATCCGAGCAGGGCCGAAAACTCCTTATAAGCGATTCTTTCTCCACTCGGGAAATGGGAGGACGAGTGTCGGCAGCACCTCGAAACCCGCAGGTCGACGGGTCCCTGGCCCTGGACATCCAGCCCTTGATATGGGGGCCGCCGGGCGCCATCCCGGACGAGCGCAAGCTGCGCCACCTCGGACAGGCCCTGGCCGAGGTGCTGGCGGGCCGCCGAGCCCCGGAGACCGTGGCCGACCGGCTCACCGATCGCGCCTACCGGGAGCTGGTCCGGGCAGGACGGATGATCCAGACGAACCGCACCCCGTTCGCCGGGAGCATGCACGTGAAGGAGCCCAGGGAGGGCGCGATCGAGATGTGCGTGCTCGTCCACTGCGGCGAGCGCAACCACGTCCTCGCCGTACGGCTCGAACGCCGCGGCGTCCACTGGCTGTGCACGGACTTCGAAACCGCCTGACCCACCGAAAAGGCCTCCACCTCTTACGGGGTGGAGGCCTTTTCGGCGTTGCTTCCGCTATCAGCTCAGGCGGCGTTCTTCGGGTCGCCGTGGCAGCGCTTGTACTTCTTGCCGGACCCGCACGGGCACGGCGCGTTGCGCTCCACGTTGCCCCACTGGGCCCGCTCCGCCGGAGTCGTGCGCACCTTGGTGTGCTCGACTCCGCCCTGCTCGCCGGGCGCGGTGTATTCGAGCTCGGCCGGCCGCTCGGGACCGCGCAGCCCGCGGGCGATGATCGACCGGGTCTCCGCGATGACCGCGTCCTCTTCCTCCACGATCGGGTTTTCCTGCACCTCGACCTCGAGGTTGAACAGGAAGCCCACGGAGTCCTCCTTGATGCCCTCGAGCATCGCGGCGAACATCTCGTAGCCCTCACGCGCGTATTCGATCTTGGGGTCCTTCTGCGCGTAGGCCCGCATGCCGATGCCCTCGCGCAGGTAGTCCATCTCGTAGAGGTGCTCGCGCCACTTGCGGTCGAGGACGGACAGGATGACCCGACGCTCGATGTCGCGCATGGCCTCGGCGCCGAACTCGGCCTCGCGCCGGTCGTACGCCTCCAGTGCGTCCTTCGTGATCTTCTCGCTGATCAGCTCGGCGGTCAGCTCCTCACGGCCGCCGGCCTCCTCGATCACGTCGTCGATCCTGACGGTGCACGGGTAGAGCTCGCCGAACGCCTTCCACAGCTTGTCGAGGTCCCACTCCTCGGCGAAGCCCTCGGCCGTGGCGCCCTTGACGTAGCCGTCGATCACTTCGCCGATGAAGTTGCGCACCTGCTCGTGCAGGTCGGCGCCCTCCAGCACGCGGTGCCGCTCGGCGTAGATGACCTTGCGCTGGCGGTCCATCACCTCGTCGTACTTCAGAACTTCCTTGCGGATCTCGAAGTTCTGCTGCTCGACCTGGTGCTGGGCGGAGGCGATGGCCTTGGAGACGATGCCGGACTCGATCGGCTGCTCGTCCGGGATGTTGAGCCGCTCCATGATCATCTGCACGCGCGCCGAGTTGAACAGGCGCATGAGGTCGTCGCCGAGCGACAGGTAGAAGCGGGACTCGCCCGGGTCGCCCTGACGGCCGGAGCGACCGCGCAGCTGGTTGTCGATGCGGCGCGACTCGTGGCGCTCGGTGCCGAGGACGTAGAGGCCGCCCAGCTCGGTGACCTCGTCGTGCTCGGCCTTGACCGCGGCCCTGGCCTTCTCCAGTGCCTCCGGGTAGGCCTTCTCGTACTCCTCCGGCGTCTCGACCGGGTCGAGGCCGCGCTGGCGCAGCTCCTGGTCGGCGCGGAACTCGGAGTTGCCGCCGAGCATGATGTCGGTGCCTCGACCGGCCATGTTGGTGGCCACCGTGACGGCGCCCTTGCGGCCCGCCTCGGCGATGATCGCGGCCTCACGCGCGTGGTTCTTCGCGTTGAGCACCTCGTGGGGCACCCCGCGGCGCTTGAGCGCCTTGGACAGCCGCTCGGACTTCTCCACCGAGGTGGTGCCGACGAGCACCGGCTGGCCGCGCTCGTAGCGCTCCTTGATGTCCTCGACCACCGCGTTGAACTTGGCGTCCTCGGTCTTGTAGACGACGTCCGGCTGGTCCTTGCGGATCATCGGCCGGTTGGTCGGGATGGGGACCACGCCAAGTTTGTACGTCTGGTGGAACTCGTTGGCCTCGGTGGCGGCCGTACCGGTCATGCCGGCCAGCTTGTCGTAGAGGCGGAAGTAGTTCTGCAGCGTGACCGTGGCGAGCGTTTGGTTCTCGTCCTTGATCTTCACACCCTCTTTGGCCTCGATGGCCTGGTGCATGCCCTCGTTGTAGCGGCGGCCGTGCAGGATGCGGCCGGTGAACTCGTCGACGATCAGGACCTCGCCGTCGGCGACGATGTAGTCCTTGTCCTTCTTGAACAGCTCTTTGGCCTTGAGCGCGTTGTTCAGGAAGCCGACGAGGTGGGTGTGCTCGGGCTTGTAGAGGTTGTCGATGCCGAGCCAGTCTTCGACCTTCTCGACGCCGGACTCCAGGATGCCGACCGTGCGCTTCTTCTCGTCGACGATGTAGTCGCCGGTGCTCTCCTCGCCGGGGTTCTTCGCCTCGACGCCCCTGCGCAGCCGGGGCACGATCTTGGCGAACTCCTGGTACCACTTGCCGGACTGCTCGCCCGGGCCGGAGATGATCAGCGGCGTCCTGGCCTCGTCGATCAGGATGGAGTCGACCTCGTCGACGATGGCGTAGTGGTGGCCGCGCTGCGCGCACTCCTCGAGCGACCAGGCCATGTTGTCGCGCAGGTAGTCGAAGCCGAACTCGTTGTTCGTGCCGTACGTGATGTCGGCCAGGTATTGCTTGCGGCGCTCGTCGGGCTGCTGGCCGGAGACGATGCAGCCGACCTCGAGGCCGAGGAAGCGGTGGATGCGCCCCATGGTCTCGGCGTCGCGCTTGGCCAGGTAGTCGTTGACCGTGACGACATGGACGCCCTTGCCGGTCAGAGCGTTGAGGTAGGACGGCAGCGTACAGGTCAGCGTCTTGCCCTCACCGGTCTTCATCTCGGAGATGTTGCCCATGTGGAGGTTGGCGCCGCCCATGATCTGCACGTCGTAGGGACGCTGGCCGAGCACGCGGCGAGCTGCCTCGCGCACGGTCGCGAACGCCTCGGGAAGCAGATCGTCGAGGGTTTCGCCGTCGGCGTAGCGCTGCTTGAACTCGTCGGTCAGGGCGCGCAACTCCGCGTCGGACATGCTCGTGAAGTCGTCCTCGATGGAGTTGACCTGGTCTGCGATCCGCTTGAGCTTGCGCAGAGTCTTGCCTTCGCCGGCGCGTAGGATCTTGTCGAGAATGGCTGGCACTTTATGTAAAGCTCCTCGCAGGTCTACCCCGGCGGCGTCGCCAGGATGGAGAGGCCGAGACAAACTTCCCCGATGCCATCGTAGGCGCTTCCGCAACCAGACACAGCCACCGTGCCGACGAGGGCGCGGTATGGGTCTGGGAGAATGGGCGTAAGGCAGAGGGTATGCCGGTTGAGCGCCGGCCCGCACTCAATAGCGGATAACCGGCAAAGGAAGGATTTGTCATGGTTGAGGGGAAGAAGTCGGAGCAGACGGAGAATCTCGGCAGCCACGGCGGGCGCGCGTCATCGTGGCTGGCGGTGACGGTCATGGTGGCCGGATTCACCGTGGCCGGCTTCGGGCTCACCGCGGCCAGCTGGACGCTCATCTGGATCGGCGTCGGGGTGTTCGTCGTGGGCGCCATCCTGGCCCTTGTCTTCGACATCTACAGCGACGTCGTGATCGACGCGCCCCGGGCGGGCATGCGCGCCGAAGATCACCGCTGAACCCAGTCGCCACAGGCGGGCACCGACCCCATCGGCTGCCCGCCTTTTCCGTGCCCGCCCATCACGATCGGCACGACGGCGCCCGACTGCGGCAGCACCCATCGCCCCCCTTCCCCTGCACCAGCGCCGTTGGGAGCCGCCCCCTCGGCACAGCGCGGTTGACGAGCGAACACCGGAACCCGAGCACTGCTGGCAACTCGTCGCCGGCAGCCGGAAGCGCTGTAGGCGGGCCAGCACCGTAGGCAGGCCAGCGCAGCACGCAGGCCAGCACAGCAGGCCGGGCCGGTCGACGGCGTCGACAGCAGCAGAGGCCGATGCCATCGCAGGCCCAGCACCACCGCAGGCCAGGACCACCGCAAGCCAAGCACCACCGCAAGCCAAGCACCACCGCAAGCCCGACGCCATCGAGGACTTGGCGCCGCCGTCGCGCCAGCGCCATCAGCAGCCAGCGCCGTCGGGGCGCGCTGGCGACGTTGGCCGATCGGCGGCATCGGCCGGCAGCGTCCGAGGGCCTACGCCATCGCAGACCCCACACCGTCGCGGGGCCGGTGCCATCGGGCTGGCATCGCTGGCGAGTCAGCGGCGTCAGGGCCGGGGGAAGGTCTTGCGGGGCCGGGTTTTGTCGGTGCCCGGCGCTAAATTGCTCGCATGCATCGCCCTATAGAGACGCGCACATGACCGGTTCGACCGACCTGACGGCCGACGACGCACGCCGGATCGTCCTGCGCTCGCAAGGTCTGATCGGCGCCGACGCGCGCAAGGGCGGGGTGCACGCCATGCTGCGCAGGCTGGGCGCCGTGCAGCTCGACACGATCTCGGTGCTCGCCCGCTCCCACGAGCTCGTCGCATACGCCCGCCTGGGCGCGGTGGGCCGGGCCAAGGTGGAGCGTGCCTACTGGCACAACCCCGCCCAGAGCTTCGAATACTGGTGCCACGCCGCCTGCATCCTGCCCATCGAGCACTGGCCTCTCTACTCTTTCCGGCGCCGCGCCTTCCGGGACCGGAAGTTCCGCTGGCACGAGGTCCCCGACAACGTGGACAAGCTCCTGGAGCAGGTGCGCGAGTCGGGCCCACTGATGACCTCCGACGTGGGCGGTGCCAAGAACGGCGGCCCGTGGTGGGACTGGTCGGACTCCAAGATCGGCCTGGAGTGGCTGCTGGACATCGGCGAGCTGGTCTGCAGCCGCCGCGTCGGCTGGCGCCGCGTCTATGACCTGGCCGAGCGTGTGGTCCCCGCCGACCTCATGGCCGAGGACCTGTCCGACGAGGAGTGCATCGTCCGGCTGGCCGGCATCGCCGGGCGTTCCCTGGGCGTGGCCAACAGGACGGACCTGATCGACTTCCTGCGCCTCAAGGGCCGCCACGCGGCGATACTCGACGAGGTGCTGCTCAGCGGCGCGGCGGGCCTGGTGCCGGTGACGGTCCAGGGCTGGCCGGGCAAGAAGGGCCAGGCCAACGCCTGGGCGGATCCCGCGGCGCTGGAGTCGGAGCCACGCGGCCGCCACCGCACGACGCTGGTGTCGCCGTTCGACTCGCTCATCTGGCACCGCGGCCGCACCGAGCGGATCTTCGGCTTCACATACACCCTGGAGCTCTACGTTCCCAAGCAGAAGCGGGTGCACGGCTACTTCACGATGCCGGTGCTGGCCGCCGGCCGTCTGATCGGCCGCGTCGACCCGGCCCGCGAGGGCACCACGCTGGTGGCCAGGCAGCTCAGCCTGGAGCCCGGCCTCTCCCCCGCCAAGTGGGCCGACGCGTTAGCGGACGCCCTGTGGTCGGCGGCCGAGTGGGTGGGCTGCGACGCGGTACGCGTCGAACGCGCCGACCCCCCGGAGCTCGTGCCGATCCTCAACAGGGCCAGTACGGCGAGGTAAGCACAATCCCGCATTCGGAAGGGCGTCATGTCGGAGATCTTCGACTGGGTGCAGAAGGCAGGGGTTCAGCCGGAGCCCATCACGGTGGATGTCTGGAAACGACTCCCCGAGGAGTTCTGCCGCCAAGTCGAGGTTGTGGACGGCCAGGCGATTCGGTGCGAACCGCCGTCAAGGCTGCACCAGAAGGTTGCTCGACACCTGACCAACATGCTTGAGCTTGCCACCGTGCGACACGGCGCCGAACACGAAGAGCGCCTCGAAGCCAACATGGACTTCGACGTTCTGCTCTGGGAGCTACCGCGCGCGCAGATCCGACGGCCCGATGCGGCCCTGTTCCGCTGTGCGCCGGAAGAGGAGAACCCCCTTCCGGCACACCTGGTGCTGCTTGTCGTGGAGGTCGTCTCAGGCACCGGCAGAGTAGACACCGTCGGCAAGCGCGCCGAATATGCCGCCGCCGGGATCCCCTGGTATTGGATCGTCAGATTGGACGATCAGGGAGTCTCCAGCATCGAGATCCTCGCGCTGGATCACGGAATCGCCGGCTATCGGCTCGTCTCCCTCCTCGAGCCCGGCTCGGGGACCCTTGCTGAGGGACCGATCCGGATCCGTCTCGAGTGGGAGCGGCTGCGCCCATAGCCCGCCGGACATCTCCAGCGGGCTACCCCTGCTAGGTGATCTCCAGCATCCGCTCCCGCACCGCGTACACGACGGCCTCCATCCGCGAGTGCAGCTGCAGCTTGTCGAGAATGTTCCGGACGTGGTTCTTCACGGTGTTCTCGGAGATGAACAGCTGCTTGGCGATCTCGCGGTTGTTCATGCCCTTGGCCACCAACCGCAGGACCTCCATCTCACGGTCCGTCAGCCGGGGCACCGGCAGCTGGGGCGGGCGTTCGGCCTCCTTGCGGCTCATGTTCGCGAACTCGCTGATGAGCTTGGCGGCCATGGCCGGGTTGATTAACGACTGGCCTTCGTGAACGCCCCGCACCGCAGCGGGCACGTCGTTGATCTGGACGTCCTTGAGCAGGTAGCCGGTCGCTCCTGCCTTGATGGCCTCGAAGAGGTCTTCTTCCTCGTCGCTCACCGTCAGCATGATGATGCGGGTGCTGGGGACGGAGGCCTTGATGCCCTTCGTCGCCTCGATCCCGTCCTGCCGCGGCATGCGCACGTCCATGAGCGCGACGTCAGGCATGAGGCGATCGGCCAGTTCGACCGCCTCCTGCCCGTCGCTCGCCTCACCGACCACCTCGATGTCAGGCTCAGCGGCCAGCGCCAACGCCAGGCTGCGCCTGATCAGCTCGTGATCGTCAACGATCAGCACACGGATCGGCTCGCTCGCCGGCGTGCGGGCCTCGCCAGACTCGCTCACGAGGCCTCCTTCGTCGGCCTCGTGAGCAAGCTGCTGCGTCTGATGGTTCGCTCGCTTCGCTCGCTCACGAGGCCTCCTTCATCCGCCTCGCGACTGCGCATCCCTCGCTTCGCTCGCCCATCTGAACCTGACTGAGCTCGCTCACGTCTCCTCCTCGTCGGGGGGCCAGAGCCGTTGAACCGCAATGATGGCATGTATGCCGCGGTTCTCGGGTGGTCGAGAAGATCTTTTAGCGCGCGATCAGGGCTCTACGAGCCGCAACACGCCGTAGTTGTACCCGCGTCTGTTGTAGACGACGCTCGGCTGGCCGCTCTCCTTGTCACGGAACAGGTAGAAGTCGTGTCCGACCAGCTCCATCTCGAGCAGGGCCTGGTCGATGGTCATGGGTTCCGCTCTGTGGAACTTCTCCCGCACGACGAGCGGCCCCTCGCCGTCCATCTCGATGGGGACGATGTCGTCGTAGAGCTTGTCGCTCTTCTGATGCAGCTCGTCCTCGTCGGGCTCGGCCTGCTCCGGGACGGCGGGCTCCTTCTTCGGCGCCAGGCCGGCTGCGTCGGGGAGCGTCGCGGTGATCTCCGCCACCGAGGGCGGGCAGTGGCTTCCGTGGTGGACCTTGCGCCGGTCGGCCAGCCGCCTGAGTCGGCCTTCCAGCTTGTCGAGGGCTATGTCGAGGGCTGTGAATCGGTCGTCGGCCGAGGCCTCGGCGCGGATGGCCGGTCCTCGGGAGTGAATGGTGAGCTCGACGCGCTCCCGCTGATCGGCGAGACGCGGATTGCGTTCTTTCGACACCTCCACATCGACTCGGATGAGTTTGTTGTCCAGACGTTCGATCCTGGCCAGCTTGGTCGTCACGTGGTCGCGGAACCGGTCACTCACTCCGGTGTGCCGGCCCTTGACGATGATGTCCATGCAACAGCCCCCCTTCCGTCTAACGACTGAGCAAGAGCGCCCGACGACGTGCATGCCGGGCGGGGTCTTCTGTCTGCCTTTCTGTCACCGTTACCCTCTTCCGACTCACGGTCACCGGGAACCCGAGTGGCACCCGTCCGGCCGACCTGGTCTTCGACCCCACATCCGCCTGCTGAGGATTTCGCAGCTCTGTCGCCACTACTGCCCTTCTCTTCTGACGAGGGGCATCTGGCCCCTCGGGAAGGCAGGACTTACCCCTAAGCCGCACCGTGATCGGTCGACAAAGAGTCGCCTTACGTGGACCGTTTTGCCTGCGGCTGGCATCGGCTAGCAGAGCCGGGGACCCCGACCCTGCGCAACCACGGACCCGAACGGGTGCCATGTCAGAACGCTATCCGCATCCTGGGCGAATGTCAGCCAAGGGTTGGACCAAAGGATCACTTTCCGTGATTTCCGCAGGCGTGGCGGGCGCTGCTCGATGCCCTAGTTAACCGATCGGCAAGCCTTATGCGTGGGGGCCTCCCTTCGACGGAGCTGCCCCACCGCGCCCCCAAGGAAGTGACATGTGACCTCCGGGTGAGGGTGAAGTTTTGGATCTTTCTTTACTGACCGTCACCGTAATCCTTTTCAAGATCTTCGGCGTGTCGCCGCGACAGTCACCGCCAGGGGAACGCTCCACCCCGCCGACCGCAGAGCTCTGGAAGCTTCCAAAAGGGTGGCCCCCGTCGTGACGATGTCGTCCACGAGCAGCACAGAGGCCACTGGAGGGCCTTTCGCGCCCTCCGCGACCCGGAGGGACCCGGCGAGGTTGGCGGCCCTCTCGGCGGAGCTCAGGCCCGCTTGGTCGGCCACCCGCCTGGTCTGCCTCAGCGCCGCCCAGGGCTCGGCCGGCAGTCCGTACGCCCGCAGGCGGCGTGCCGCCAGCACCGCCAGGCGGCCGATCGGATCGTGTCCCCGCGCGCTCACGCTCGCCCGCCGGCTGGGCACGGGCACGACCGCGAACCCCCGGGCCGCCCACCGCGCGCCGGTGCCGCCGATCGCCATGACGGCCGTGTAGGCGAGGGCCTCGGCCAGCACGCCCGCCAGCGCCACCGCGCCCCGCTCCTTATACGCCAGGATCACCTTGCGTACCGCCCCTTCGTACGGACTCGCCGACCAGCAGTCCGGCATGCCGGGCAGCCTCGGTCTGGGCAGCCGCCTGGCCGGATGGGCGGTCAGCTCGGCCACGCAGCGCGCGCAGCAACGCGCGCCCTTGGCACGGCACGCCGCGCACGTCTGCGGGAGGACCAGGTCGAGTACGGCGCTCAGCACGCGCCCCAGAATGCCGCCCACCACCGACAGTTCCGCCCCTGCCGCCTCCGGCCCCAGCGCAGGCCCTGCACGCCACCTGGCTTGTACGTCCCCGTCCGCCCGGCGACCATGCGGGCGCGGACCGAGCACAGGTGGCGGGCGGCACAGGCGGCAGACCGAGACGTCGGCTCCCCCGAGACGTCGGCTCCCCGAGACGTCGGGCTGGCCCAGGCCGACGATCGGCCCAGGCGATGACCGGCCCAGGCGATGACCGGCCGAGACGGTGGCCGGCCCAAGCGGTGGGGCCGACCCAAGCGGTGGCGCCGACCCAAGCGGTGGCCGGCCGAGACGGTGGCCGGGCGAGGAGTCGAGGGGTCAGCCGAGGGGGAAGAGGGGGCCGCCGGCGTCGGAGTCGATCTTGGCGGTCCAGGTCTGGTCCGGGTTGAGCTCGATGACCTTGTGCCCCTTGCCCTTCTCCCCTTCGGCCTCCGCCAGGACCCGTTCGTTCAACGCCGCCACCGACCAGAGCGGATCCTTCAGCGGGATCTCGGTGATCTCCCCGTCCCCGATGTCGATCTCGTTCAGCGTCTGCCCGGCCTTGCCGCTGACCAGCAGCAGCAGGTGCTCGTCATCCCGCCATGCCACGTCCTGGATCGTGTCCTTCGAGTCGATCCCCGCCAGCACCCGGACGTTGCCCAGCTTGAGCCCGCCGACGTCCGTCAGCGCCCCGAGTTGGACGGCGTTCTTGCTGGTGGTCACCACCACCCGCACGCCGTCCCTGGCGATGCGCAGGTTGGTGACGTCCCAGCCCTTCAGTTCGGGTGCGGAGACCCGCTCGGGCCCGCGCCCGCTGGCCGGGTCGTACCGCAGCACGACCTTGTTCTTCCGGTCGAACGCCCACAGCGAGCCGTCCCGGTGCCACGACGGCGCGGTCAGGTCGGCGGGAGCGCCCTGGATGACCTCCTGCCACTGCCCCTCCTGGGTGAGCCCGGCCACGGAGATGCCGGTGGAGGTCTTGGCGGCGATGAGCGCGCCGTCCTTGGACATGGCGAAGTCGGAGTAGCCCGGGCGCGGCTGACCGGCCGGTCCCTGCACGGCGCGGCCGGGTCCTTCCTTGGTCATGACGTGGACCGCGCCCCTGCTGACGTAGTAGGCGGTGTTGACGCCGTTGTCCAGCCAGCTCTGGTCGGAGTTGGGCCGGTAGTTGGTGTACAGCTCCCCGTCGACCATGACGTCGATGTCGCGTCCCTTGGCGACGTCGTTGTTGTTGAGGCTGTACCTGATCTGCGCCATGAGGGCGTGCTGGAGGCTCAGGTCAAGGGGGTCGAACGAGCCGGACAGGGTGATCACCACCCGCTCGTCCTCGCCCGACCTGACCGATTCGATCTTGGTGCCGGGTGGGAAGCTCGTGGTCGCCGCGCCCTTCAGGGCAGCGGTCGGGTCCTTGAGCAGGCGCTCGAGGACGATCTTCGCGTACGTCTCCGTGGGCTTCAGCCGCAGGCGCACGTTGTCCACGACGAGCCGGTCCGGCGTACGGCTGCTGAGGTAGTAGAGCTTGGTCGCCCGGTACGCGCGGTCCACGTCGGACCTGGTGAGGACGAGCCCGTCGGTGGGCAGGCTCCGCACCCGGTAGCCGCCGCCCTCCACCTTGACCAGTTGGAAGGGCCGCTCCCAGCCACCGGACTGGGGGACGTAGGTGTCGTCCTCTTCGATGCGGCCCACCAGCTTGGCCTTGAGCGTGATCGTCACCACGGGCTCCGTGCCGTCGTAGTCGCCCATGTCGAACGTCCACTGGTCGTCGAGCACCGTGACCGCCCCGGACGGCGTCCAGTTCCGCAGCGCCTCGGGGGTCAGGTATTGGGGCAGGACCTTCGGGTCGTCGGCGTAGGCCGCCATGGCGGCCTGCAGTCCCCTGACGGTCTGCTCGGCGCTCCAGGTGGGTTGCGGCCTGGTCGCGATCATCCGCTGGAACGGCTTGCTCAGCGGGTCGCCGCCGCCGGCCTGGTCCTTGACGGCGTACGGACCGGTCACCGGGATCACCGTGCAGCCCGAGATCGCCCAGATCAGGGCGGCCGCGATCGCGGCGACCGCCCGGAGCCGGCTAGTCCTCGTCATGAGCCGCCCCGTCCCCGGTGGCGGGCAGCAGCACGGGGGTCATGGTCCCGCGCCACGTGCGCCGCATCTCGATCTCCGGCGGCACCAGCGGCAGCGGCGACCCCTTCAGGTCGGCGCCGGCCGTCCTGGGCAGCGTCAGCCTGAACTGCGAGCCCTCACCCGGCTGCCCCCAGGCCTGCAGCCAGCCGCCGTGCAGGGTGGCGTCCTCGCGTGAGATCGCCAGCCCGAGCCCGGTGCCGCCGATGGTCCGCGCCCGCGACGGGTCCGCCCGCCAGAACCGGTCGAACACCATGGTGTCCTCGCCCGGCTTCAGCCCGATGCCGTGGTCGCGTACGGCGACCGCCACGGCGTCCCGGTCGGCGCCCACGGTGACCACGATCTCCCGGCCCTCGCCGTGCTCGATGGCGTTGAACAGCAGGTTGCGCAGGATGCGCTCGACCCTGCGGTTGTCGATCTCCGCCATGCACGGCTCGTGCGGCAGCCGCAGCTCGAAGCGGGTGCCGTGGCGCTCGGCCAGTGCCTCGGAGTCCTCGATCGCCCGCAGCACCACCTTGGTGACGTCCACGGAGTCCAGGTCGAGCGTGGCGGCGCCGGCGTCGTAGCGGCTGATCTCGAGCAGGTCGGCCAGCATCGACTCGAACCGCTCCAGCTGGGCCTGCATGAGCTCGGCCGAGCGGGCGGCCATGGGGTCGAAGTCCTCGCGGGCGTCGTACAGCAGGTCGGCGGCCATGCGCACGGTCGTCAGCGGCGTGCGCAGCTCGTGCGAGACGTCCGAGACGAACTGCCGCTGGACCTGCGACAGCTCCTCCAGCTGGTGGATCTTGAGTGCCAGGTTCGCGGCCATTTCGTTGAACGAGTTCGCCAGTCGCGCCAGGTCGTCCTCGCCGCGGACCTTGAGGCGTTCGTCGAGCTTGCCGGAGGCCAGGCGTTCGGCGGCCTGGCGGGCCAGCCGCACCGGGGTGACGACCTGCCGGGCGACCAGGTAGGCGATGGCGGCCAGCAGCAGCACGAGCCCGAGGCCCACGACGACGATGGCCAGCCGGACGTTGGACAGCAGCTCCTCTTCCGCGTCGAGCGGGAAGAAGTGGTAGACCTCGTAGTTCTGGCCGGTGGACAGCTCGTGGACGATGCCGCCGACCACGTACGTCAGCCTGGGCTGGCTCTGGCCGACGAACGTGAGCCGCTCGATGGAGGCGACGGGCGTGTCGTACTCGCCGTTCTTGATGTTGCGGCCGAGGCTGGTGGCGAGGCCGGCCGGCACGCTCTCGGGCACGACGTTGCCCGATGCGCGCGACTTACCCGGGCTGGCCGGGTTGAGTATCAGCACGTCGTAGCTCTTCTTGGAGCCGTCCTCGCTGGAGCCGGTGACGGTGTCCATGACGTCGTCGAGCGGGTTGAGCGAGACCGCGCCGCCGTCGGGCGGCTGCGGTTGCTCGTCCGTCTCGGAGGTCAGCGCGTCGGCGATCTGCAGGCGGTCGGCGGCCGCCTCGCTGACCGACGACCGCGTCCTGCTGTCGATCACCGACTTGTTGATCTGGGTGGACAGGAACGTGCCGAGCACGACCACCACGATCACGGAGATCACCAGCGTGCTGGTGACCACCTGGAGATGGAGCGAGCGCCGCCAGACGCTGCGTGCCCTGCCGGCCGCACGACGCACCCGCCGACGCACTCCGCCGAGAATCTGGCGGAGTGTCCGTCGGCGCGTCCTCTTCTTCTTCGTCGGGGGCATGGCGGGGCGGGGCGAAGACTACGCGGGGCCGGCTTTGTAGCCCACGCCGCGAACGGTGACCACGATCTCAGGGTGCTCGGGGTCCTTCTCGATCTTGGCCCGGAGCCGCTGGACGTGGACGTTGACCAGCCGCGTGTCGGCCGCGTGCCGGTAGCCCCACACCTGCTCGAGCAGGACCTCGCGGGTGAACACCTGGCGCGGCTTGCGGGCCAGCGCGACGAGCAGGTCGAACTCGAGCGGCGTGAGGTTGATGGTCTCCTCGCCCCGCTTGACCGAGTGACCGGCCACGTCGATGGTGATGTCGCCGATCTGCAGGATCTCGGGGGTCGGCTCGTCGGTGCGGCGAAGCCGCGCCCGCACCCTCGCGACCAGCTCCTTCGGCTTGAACGGCTTGACAATGTAGTCGTCCGCGCCGGACTCCAGCCCGAGCACGACGTCGATCGTGTCGCTCTTGGCCGTGAGCATGACGATCGGAACCCCCGACTCAGCCCTGATCCTGCGCGCGACGTCGATGCCGTCGGCCCCCGGCAGCATCAGGTCGAGCAGCACCAGGTCCGGGCGCGTATCCCGGAACGCGTCGAGGGCCTTGTCGCCGTCGGAGACGAAGGATGGTTCGAATCCCTCTCCCCGCAGCACGATCCCCAGCATCTCGGCGAGAGCGGCGTCGTCGTCGACGACCAGCACGCGTCCTTTCATGGCCCCTCATTCGTTCTACGCATTGTGGGACATACCCGCACGATCGCTGAAGGTTACCCTTGCTCGGGCCATGAGTGTGACCTGAGCCCTACAAAAGACGAATTTTAGGTCCGCCCCCACGACCGCAATCTCAGTCTGCGGTAACAGAGCAACTTTCGGCCATCCCCGGACGGGAAGCTTGACCGGATTCGCCGAGAATGCGGGCAAGATGAGAGGGCGAATCGGCTCTGTGACACCAATGCCCTCCTCAGCGTGCCAGGATTGGGATATGTCAGACGGTCACGGTCCCATGCCCGAGACGCCATCCGGCTGGTCGGCCGAGCAGCCCCCGCCTTACAGCGCCCCGCCGGCCTCCCCGTGGACCGCCCCCGGCTCGCCGCGGCAAGAGCCCGACGGGCCGCCGTACGGGCCGCCTCAGCAACACCAGCAGCCCTACGGACCTGGGCCCCAAACACCATATCCAGCCCAGCCGCAACCCGGTCACGGCTACATGCCGCCCCCGCCGGCGCTGCGTCCCGGCATCATCCCGCTGCGCCCGCTGGCCCTCGGCGACATCCTCGACGGCACGATCAAGCTCATCCGCTCCAACCCGAAGGCCGTGCTCGGCCTCTCTGCCATCGCCGCGCTGCTCAGCGCCATTCCCCTCGCCGCGGGGCAGGCGTACGTCTTCAACTCCATGGGCGGCCTGCTCACCGATCCCCAGAACGCCGGCGCGGCCGAGGAGCTCACCGGCCTCTACGGCCTCGCCGCCCAATACGGCAGCATGCTCGTCTCGTACGCCATCCAGTTCGTGGTGGTCACCCTGCTCACCGGCGTGATCACCCGCATACTCGGCCGGGCCGTCTTCGGCGGCAACCTCAGCGCGGGCGAGGCCTGGCAACTCGTCAAGGGCCGGATCCCGGCGCTGTTCGGCGTCGTGGGGATCCTCGCCCTCATCATGCTCATACCGGCGATCCTCTTCGTGGTGCTCATGGTGGCCCTCGCGATGAACCCCTCCTCAGGCACCGCCGGCGCGATCCTCGGGCTGTCCGTCCTCTTCTTCATCCTGTACATCGGCTACGCGCTGTTCTTCCGGGCCCGCTTCGCGTTCGCCCCGCCGGCCGTGGTCCTGGAGGGCAGGGGCCCGATCGAGGCCATGCGCCGCTCGTGGCACCTGGTCACCGGCGATTTCTGGCGCGTGTTCGGCATCCTGCTGCTGACGCTGCTGCTCGTCGGCATGCTGGGGGGCCTTCTGTCGCTCCCGTTCTCGGTGGCGGGCATGCTGCTCGGCATGCTGGGCGCGGGTTCCGCGGCCAACGCCGTCCTCTCCGCCGTGCTGATCGCGATCGGCGCCACGCTCGGCGCGATGCTCACCTATCCCATCGAGGCCGGGGTGGCCGGCCTGCTCTACGCCGACCGCCGCATGCGCAGTGAGGCGTTCGACCTCGTGCTGCAGACGGCGGCCATCGAGCAGCAGCGCCAGGGGTGGGTGCACGCCTCGGCCGACGAGCTCTGGCACCCGTCCAACTCCGCCGGCTCGTGAGCCCGATCGACAGGGAGGAGGCCGCGCGCCGGGCCGCGGAGGAGCTCCTCAAGCCTGAGTTCGAGAAAGAGTCGCTGCTCGCGCTGATCTGGCGGCGGATCAACCAGTTCCTCGGCGACCTGATGGACGCGGCCACGGGCGGAGGGCCGGCCGGCGGGATCATCGCGGGAGTGATGATCGTCCTCATCATCCTCGGGGTGATCGTGCTCATCTCGTGGCAGCTGCGCAGAACCGCCCGCAGGAACGCGCTCGCCGTGGGCGGGCTGTTCGGTCAGCGTGCCATGAGCGCCGCCGAGCACCGGCAGGCCGCCGAACGTCTCGCCGCCGAGGGGCGCTGGAGCGAGGCCATCCAGGAGCGGCTCCGCGCCATCGCCCGTGACCTGGAGGAGCGGGCGCTGGTGGACGGCATGCCCGGGCGCACGGCCGACGAACTGGCCGCGGAGGCGGCGGTGGCGCTGCCGGGCTTCGCGACGGAGCTGGCGGCGGCGGCCCGCGCGTTCGACGACGTCACGTACGGGGGCGTCCCCGGCACCCGCGAGACGTACGACTCGATGACCCACCTGGACGACCGACTCCGCCAGGCCCGCCCCGTCCCCCTCGCCGCTCCGGCAGGGGTCGGCGCCGGGGTCCCGGTCGGCGCCGGAGCTCCGACGGCCGGACCCGCCGGCGGGCCTGTCGCAGGCCGGCCTGGCGGACCCATCGGCGGCCCCATGGCGGGGCCGCCTGGGGGACCGTCGGCGTACCCGCTCGCGCCGCCGCCTGCTGGACCGGCATACCCGGCTGCTCCACCGCCTACTGGACCGGCGCACCCGGTGGCACCGCCGCCTGCGGGGCTGGTCTCGGAACGTCCGGCAGCCCCCGTCTCACCCTGCGGAGCCGACAGCGCCCTGTCGGATGACGCGCCCGGCCGAGCCGACGACCCTCGATCGGGAGGCGTATCCGGGAGCGCCGGAGGGCGGGAGGCCGGGAGCACGCGTGACGGTGAGGGGACGGACGGGGTGGATCGGGAGTCTGGGGAGGGGGCGTCATGAGCGCGGTCCTGCGCCCGGTCCAGGCGTCCGGCGGCGGGCCGCAAGGCGGCGGGTCGCCGGGCGGCGGGTCACGGCCCACCTCGCCCACCGTCCGCTCCACCTGGAACGCGAGCCGCATGATCGTGCTCCTGGGCGCCCTCCTCGTCCTGGCGGCGGTCGTGGGAGTGCTGATCAACCCGGGCCGGGGCCCGGAACGCCCGCTCGACCCGGCGGACACCTCCTTGGCCGGCTCCAAGGCGCTGGCCGATCTGTTGCGTGACCGCGGCGTCACGGTGGACCGGGTCGACTCCGTGCAGGCGGCGACCGAGAAGGCGGCGACGGGCAACCGCCTGCTGCTGATCACGGACATGACGTACTTCGACGAGCACACCCTGTCCAGGATCCCCGGCGACCGCCTGATCATCGGCAACGCGTTCGGCCTCGAGACCCTGGCCCCGGGCGTGCGGATGCACCCGGGCCCGCCGGCGCGCAGCCGCTCCCGCGAGCCCGAGTGCCAGTTGCCCGCGGCCAGGCTGTCGGGCAGCGCGTACATGGGTGGCACGGCGTTCGACGGCCCGCCGGGAGCCACCGGCTGCTACCCGTCTCCCTACGGCGGCCACACGCTGATCACCTACCCGAACGCGGGCGGCGTGACGACGATCGTGGGTGACGGCTCCTTCATGACGAACCTGCGCCTGGCCGAGGACGGCAACGCCGCGCTCGCGCTCAACCTGATCGGCACCGGCAGGCCCGTGACCTGGCTGGTGCGCCCGGACAACCCGCCGCCCGCGCTCGACCTGCCCGGCGAGCGCGGCAAGTCGATGTACGAGCTGATGCCCGACAACATCCTCTGGACCGTCTACATGGCGATCATCGCCGTGGCGCTCACCGCGTTCTGGCGGGGCAGGCGACTGGGGCCGGTGGTGGCCGAGCGGTTGCCGGTCATCGTCCGGGCGGCCGAGACGGTCGAGGGACGCGGCCGGCTCTACCGCGCCAGGCGCGCACGGCAGCGGGCGGCGGAGTCGCTGCGCGCGGGCACGATCGACCGGCTGACGCCCAGGCTGGGGCTCGCCTCGGGCGCGGGCGCCCAGGAGGTCGTCGCGGCGCTGGCCGCCCGTACCGGGCAGGATGCGCCCCAGGTCGGCGCGGCGCTGTACGGGCCGCCGCCGGCCGACGACGCCGGCCTCGTCGCCCTGGCCGGATACTTGGACTTCATCGAAAGGCAGGTCAGTGAACTCTGAGGAGACTTACCGCGTGCAGACCTCGACCGACGCGGCCAGGGACGCGCTCGGCGCGCTGCGGGCCGAGGTGTCCAAGGCCGTGGTGGGACAGGACGCGGTGGTGACGGGGCTGGTCATCGCGCTGCTGTGCCGGGGGCACGTGCTGCTGGAAGGCGTGCCCGGCGTGGCCAAGACGTTGATGGTGCGCACGCTGGCGTCGGCGCTTTCCTTGGACTTCAAGCGGGTGCAGTTCACGCCCGACCTGATGCCGGGCGACGTGACCGGATCGTTGATCTATGACGCGAAGACCGCGGAGTTCGAGTTCCGCGAGGGCCCGGTGTTCACGAATCTGCTGCTCGCAGACGAGATCAACCGTACGCCGCCGAAAACGCAGGCGGCGCTGCTGGAGGCGATGGAGGAGCGGCAGGTCAGCGTGGAGGGTGCGGCCCGGCCGCTGCCCGAACCGTTCGTGGTGTGCGCCACGCAGAACCCGGTCGAGTACGAGGGCACGTACCAGCTCCCGGAGGCGCAGCTCGACCGGTTCCTGCTGAAGCTGACCGTGCCGCTGCCGCCGCGCGAGCAGGAGATCGCGGTGCTGGAGCGGCATGCCCGCGGCTTCGATCCGCGCGACCTGTCGGAGGTCAAGGCGGTCGCCACGGCCGAGGACCTTGCGGCGGGGCGGGAGGCGGCGGCGAAGGTGCACGTCGCGCCCGAGGTGCTCGGCTACATCGTGGACGTGGCCCGTGCCACGCGGAACTCTCCCTCGCTGCAGCTGGGCGTCTCGCCGCGAGGCGCCACGGCGCTGCTGGCCGCCGCGCGGGCGTGGGCGTGGCTGTCCGGCCGGCACTACGTGACGCCCGACGACGTGAAGGCGCTGGCCAGGCCCGCGCTGCGGCACCGCGTGCAGCTCCGGCCGGAGGCCGAGCTGGAGGGCGCTACCGCCGACGGCCTGCTCGACGGCATCCTGGCCTCGGTCCCGGTCCCCCGCTGATGTCCGCTCTGACGGGATCCACAGCGCGCCCGGCACCCTTCGCGACCGCCCCTGCCGTGGGCGCCGGACTGGGCGTGTCCCTCGGGATGGCCCGGACCACCGCCCAGGTGACCGCGCCTCTCCGGACAAACCCAGCACGGCACGCCGAACAGGCCGCGTCTCTCGGGACGGTCCCGGCCGGGCGTGTCGGGGTGGCCGTGGCCGTCGGGGTGGTTCCGGCCGGGCGTGCTGGGGTGGCCGTGGCCGTCGGGGTGGTTCCGGTTGCGGGTGACGGGCTGGGCGGGGTGTTCGGGACGGCGGTGGTGTGCTGATGGCGTTGACGGGACGGGCCGGGCTGGTCGCGGCGCTCGGGATCGTGGTGGTGCTGTTCGCGCCCCAGCCCGGGGCCGCGCTGGCGGGAGTCTGCCTGGTGCTGGCCGCCGCGGTCATTGTGGATCTGGTGTTCGCGGGCGCGGTGCGGCCGCTGCGGTTCCACCGATCCGGGGACACGCTCGTACGTCTCGGCCAGCCGGCGACGGTCGAGCTGATCGTGGAGAACCCCGGAGGCAGGCGCGTCCGCGGCATGCTGAGGGACGCCTGGCCGCCCTCCGCGAACGCCACCCCGCGGGTCGCCCGGCTGGACGTGCCCCCGGGCGAGCGCCGCAAGATCGTCGTGACGCTCGACCCGACCAGACGCGGCGACCGTTCGTCGGTGGCGGTCACGGTACGCTCGCTCGGCCCCCTCGGCCTGGCCGCCCGCCAGGGCAGCCACCGGTCGCCGTGGACGGTCCGCGTGCTGCCGCCGTTCCTGTCGCGCAAGCACCTGCCCTCCCGGCTGGCCAGGCTCCGCGAGCTCGAGGGCCAGCATCCGGCGCTGGTGCGGGGACAGGGCACGGAGTTCGACTCGTTGCGCGAGTACGTGATCGGCGA
Source organism: Nonomuraea sp. SYSU D8015 (assembly GCF_008065375.1). Lineage (GTDB taxonomy): Bacteria > Actinomycetota > Actinomycetes > Streptosporangiales > Streptosporangiaceae > Nonomuraea. The sequence continues at coordinate 426,226 of NZ_VJYI01000005.1, read as the reverse complement.
CGACGTACGCTCCATCGACTGGCGGGCCACCGCCCGCCGCCACGACGTGGTGGTGCGTACGTGGCGCCCGGAACGCGACCGCCGCGTGCTGATCGTGCTCGACACCGGCCGCACGTCGGCGGGCCGGGTGGGCGACGCGCCGATTCCCATGGCCGGGGCCACGCCGGGCGGCGGCGGGCTGCTGGTCAGGACGGAGCCCAGGCCCACGCCGGGCTGGCCGCGGCTCGACTGGTCGATGGACGCGGCGCTGCTGCTGGCCGCGCTCGCCGCCCGGGCCGGCGACCAGGTGGACTTCCTGGCCTACGACCGGGCGGTGCGGGCGTGGGTGAGCGGGGCGTCGCGCTCCGAGCTGCTGTCGTCGATGGTCAACGCGATGGCGCCGATCGAGGCGGAGCTGATCGAGGCGGACTCCCAGGGCATGGTGGCGGCCATCCTGTCGCGGGCCAAGCGGCGCTGCCTGGTCGTGCTGCTGACGGACCTCAACGCGGCGGCCCTCGACGAAGGGCTCATGCCGGTGCTGCCGCAACTGTCGTCGCGTCATCTGGTGCTGGTGGCCGGGGTGTCGGATCCCCGGGTGGCGGCGATGGCGGCGCGCCGGGGGTCGGCCGAGGAGGTGTACGACGCGGCGGCGGCCGAGCACGCCCAGCTGGAACGCAGGCGCATCACGGCGCGGTTGCGGCGGCACGGGGTGGAGGTCGTGGACGCGCCGCCGGAGGACATCGCGCCCGCGCTGGCGGACGCGTACCTGGCGCTGAAGGCGGCCGGACGGTTGTAAGGGCAGGTGTCAGGCGGTCGGGGCGACGTCTGGGGCGCGTTCCATGTCGCCGGTCTCGTTCTCGCGCAGGGCGCGGCGCCCGAAGACGATCACATACGCCAGGAAGACCGCCTCGGCCACCACCCCGATGCCGATCCGCGCCCACGTCGGCAGCCCCGACGGGGTCACGAACGCCTCGATCAGCCCCGACACGAACAGCACCACGACCAGCCCCAGCGCCACGCTCATCACCGCCCGGCCCTGTTCGGCCAGCACCTCGCGCCGCCGCCGCGGCCCGGGATCGATGACGGTCCAGCCCAGGCGCATGCCCACGGCCGCGGCCAGGAAGACGGCGGTCAGCTCCAGCAGCCCGTGCGGCGTGATGAGGCCGAAGAAGATGTCCAGCTTGCCGCGCGAGGCCATGAGGCCGCCCGTGATGCCGACGTTCTCGGCGTTCGCGTAGAGCGCGTACGGAATCGGCAGCCCCAGCAGCGCCGCGTAGACGATCATCAGCATGGACACCCACGCGTTGTTGATCCACACACGGCTGGCGAAGGACGTCGCCGGGTTCTCCGAGTAGTAGTCGGCGAATTCGTGCTCGACGATCTGGGTGATCTCGTCCTCGGTGTAGATCGACGCCTGGACCTCGGGATTGCCCGCCACCCACGCGCCCAGCACCCAGGCGACGGCCACGAACGCCACCGCACTGGCCAGCCACCACCACCGCGCCCGGTAGGCCACCACGGGGAACGACACCGTGAAGAACCTCACGAACTCCCGCCACGCCGGCGTGTGGGCGCCGGTCACCGCGGACCTGGCCCTGGCCACGAGCGCGGACAGCCGGCCGGTGAGCATCGGGTCGCCGCCGGAGGAGCGGACGATGGACAGGTGCGTCGCCACCCGCTGGTAGAGGTCGACCAGCTCGTCCACCTCGGCGCCGGTCAGCGACGAGCGGTTCTTGACCAGGTGGTCGAGCCGGTCCCAGGCCGGACGGTGTGCTGCGTTGAACGCGTCGATGTCCACCCGAACATTCTGGCCGCTCGATCACCCTTACATAGCCGTTAGGCTCCACATATGTCAGAGGTTGTGACCGGTGACGCAGTCGTCGTCGAAGTGCGGGTGGCGCAGATGCCCTCCCGCGCCGTGGCCCTCAGCATCGACATGCTCGTGCAGTTCACCGCCCTGTTCGGCGCGAACGCGATCTTGGGCGCTTTTGCGAGCATCTCGGATCCGGCGATGTTCGCGGCCGTCATGATCGTGCTGTCGGTGCTGGTGATCGTCGGCTATCCCGTGCTGTTCGAAACCCTCACCAGGGGTCGCAGCCTCGGCAAGATGGCGCTCGGGCTCCGCGTGGTCAGTGACGACGGCAGCCCGGAGCGTTTCAGGCAGGCGTTGTTCCGGGGGCTGACCGGGGTGCTGGAGCTCTGGCCGCCGCTCTTCGGCGCGCCCGCGCTGATCTGCTCGCTGATCTCGAAGCAGGGCAAGCGGATCGGCGACGTCTTCGCGGGCACGATCGTGATCTCCGAACGGGTGCCGCGTCACGGCGATCAGGTCATCATGATGCCGCCGCCGCTGGCGAACTGGGCGGCCACGCTGGAGCTCTCCGGGCTGCCTGACGAGGTGGTCCACGCCGCCCGGCAGTACCTCATGCGCTGGCACGACCTGTCGCCGCAGGTCCAGCACGAGATGGGGGTGCGGATCGCGACCCAGACGGCGGCGTTCGTCACGCCTGCCGCCCCGCCCGGGGTGCCGCCGCACGCGTACTTGAGCGCCGTCCTGGCCGAGCGCCGCCGGCGGGAGGAGGCGCGGCTCGCACAGCGCGCCGGCGGCCTGCCGCAGAAGGGACCGTACGCCGGGCCCTATCAGGCGCCTCATCAGCCCCCGTCCCCGTACGCGCAGCCCGGGCCGCACCAGGCGACCGGGCCGCAGCCCGGGCCCTACCAGCCCGGGCCCCCACCGGGGCCGTACCAACAGCCCGGACCTCAACCCGGGCCGTACCAGCAGCCCGGACCGCAGACCGGGCCTTACGCGCAGCCCCCGGCGCCCGCGCCGGAGCCGCCGAAGGCGACTCCGGGCGGGTTCGCGCCGCCGCAGTGAGCGCGGCGGGCGCATCGCTAGGGGTCAGTTCCACCAGGAGCGGTACGACTCCTGGGTCTGCACGTTCAGCCGGTCGAACCGGACGTGCCTGGCGCTGTTGGTGAGCGGATCGTTGATCTTGACGATGTCGAGTCCCTCGTGGAAGTCGGCAGCGTAGATGTAGCCGTTGTAGTAGTACGCCGACCAGATGCCGCCTCCGTCGCCAGCCGCGCGGGGCCCGCGCTCGAAGTAGCCGATCTCCTTCGGGTTGGCGGCGTCGGTGAAGTCCCACACCGACAGACCGCCCATGTACCACGCCTGGACCATGATGTCCCGGCCCTTGACGGGGATCAGCGAGCCGTTGTGCGCGACGCAGTTCTCCGTGTCGGCCTGGTGGCGCGAGATCTTGAAGTAGCTCTTGAAGACGAGCTGCCCGTTCACGATCTCGTAGATCGCGTCCGCGCCCTTGTTCGGCCCGGTCGCCTCGTTGCAGGTCGGCGCGCCGCCGCCGCCGAGCTCGTCGGTGAAGACGACCTTCTTGGCGTCGTTGCTGAAGGTGGCCGAGTGCCAGAAGGCGAAGTTCGGGTCGGTGGTTTTGGCGGTGACCTTCGGGTTCAGCCGGTCCGAGATGTCGAAGAGCACGCCGTCACCCATGCACGCGCCCGCCGCGATGTTCTTCTCGGCGTAGACGGTGATGTCGTGGCAGCCACTGGTCGGCAGGAGCAGGCCGGGCTGGGTCTCGTTGCCGCCGCCCTCGGAGGCGGGGAAGACGATCGGGGTGGCCGCCACCGCGGCCGCGGCCGGGTTCTTCAGCGGCACCTTGATGATCGAGATCTTGTCGTGCGGCGGCTCGCAGTCCGGGAAGGTCGCGTCCGGCAGGTAGGACGACACGTAGACGTAGACGTTCTTGAACCGGTCGAGGCCCTTGCCCGGGACCAGGGTCAAGGTGTGGGAGCCGCAGTTGGTCTCGACGGACTTGATGTACTTCGGATTGGCCTTGTCGGAGATGTCGAAGATCCGTACGCCCTCCCACGACTCCTTGATCGTGGCAGACTGGCCCGTGCTGTTGCACGAGTCGTTGTTGCGGGAGGAGTCGACGGCGCCGAACAACAGGTTGCCGTACACGCTGACGTCCATCTGCCCGCCGGGGCAGACCACGGAGCTGACGACCGCGGGCTTCTTGGGGTTCCTGATGTCGTAGATCGAGAAGCCGCCGTAGTTGCCGACGTAGGCGTAACCGTCCTCGAAGGCGATGTCGGTGTTGATCGTGTTGGCGATCGGGGCGGGTTTGGGGATGTTGTGGACGTGGGTCATGTTGGGGCTCATGACCACGGTGTCGGGTGGTGGAATGTCGGCGGCCAGCGAGGGCGTTGCGGTCAGCGCCAGCGCGAAGGCCGCCGCGGCCGCTACGAGGGTACGGCGCGGAATGGACACTCGGGAGCCTCCTTGATCACGTTGTCCCGTTTGGAACACACCGGCGAGGGCCCCGGATCCGGGACCCTCACCGGCAAGTAGGTGGGTCAGTGGCCGTGGCCGTGTTCGGGGTAGGAAGCCTGCGTCTGGGCGTTCAGTGAACGCATCCTGACGCTGTTGGCCTGGTTCGTACGCCAGTCGTTGATCTTGAGTACGTCAAGCCCAAGGTTGAAGTCGGATCCGTAGATGTAGCCGTTGTAGTAGTACGCCGACCAGAATCCGCCGTCCAGCGGGGGCGCGGTGTTGTCCGGGCCGCGCTCGAAGAAGGCGATCTCCTGCGGGTTGGCCGAGTCGGTGAAGTCGACGACGGAGATGCCGCCCTGGTACCACGCCTGGACCATGATGTCGCGGCCCTTGACCGGGATGAGCGAGCCGTTGTGGGCCACGCAGTTCTCCGTGTCGGCCTGATGACGCGCGATCTTGAAGTAGCTCTTGAAGACGAGCTGCCCGTTCACGATGTCGTAGTACGCGTTGGCGCCCTTGTTCGGCCCGATGGCCTCGTTGCAGGTCGCCCTGGTGCCGCCGCCGAGCTCGTCGGTGAAGATCACCTTCGTGCCCGCGTTGTTGAACGTCGCCGAGTGCCAGAAGGCGAAGTTCTCCACGTCACGCACGGCTGCGGTGACCTTGGGCTGCTCGGGGTCACGGATGTCGAGCAGGATGCCGTCACCCATGCAGGCGCCGGCGGCGATGCCCTTCTCCGGGTAGGCCGTGATGTCGTGGCAGCCCGTCGTGGCGGACTTGCCGTTGGGGTAGGGCGCGGGGACGCCGCCGTAGCCACCGTCGGGGAGGAACAGGTTGGGCGTGGCGATCACGCTCGCGGCCGTCGGGTTCCGCAGCGGCACCTTGATGATCGAGATCAGGTCGTGGGGCGGCTTGCAGTCCGGGAACGTGTCGCTCGGGGAGTACGAGGAGACGTAGATGTAGACGTTCTGGCGCCACTTGTCGGGAACCAGCGTGTGCGTGTGCGAGCCGCAGTTGGTCTCGACCGACTTGATGTACTTCGGGTTGGCCTTGTCGGAGACGTCGAAGATCCTGATGCCCTCCCACGACTCCTTGATCGTGGCGCTCTGCGAGGTGCTGCTGCACGAGTCGTTGTTGCGGGAGGAGTCGACGGATCCGAACAGCAGGTTGCCGTACACACTGACGTCCATCTGGCCACCGGGGCAGACCACGGAGCTGACCAGTGAGGTCTTCTTCGGGTTCCTGATGTCGTAGATGGAAAAGCCGTAGTAGTTGCCGACATAGGCGTAGTCGCCCTGGAAGGCCATGTCCGTATGGATGTCGGCCAGTACCTCGGGCTTCGGCACGTTGGTCACGTGCTTGATGTTGGGGCTCATGACGATTTCGCCGGGAGCAGGGATGTCCGCGGCCTGGACGGGCAGGGTGGTGCCGGCCAGCGTCACTACCGCCGCCACGAGGACGAGGGCCCTGCGGGGGGTGAACACCGGTCAACCTCCAATAAAGGGGGCGTAAATCTACGTAATCTTCGCCGTTCTCCTCGCGAGGGGCCAGCGTCCAACCTGTCAAATTTTGTTCCTGTTCGCCCTCTTTCATTCGGTCGGATTTTCACCTAGAGTGCGCATTCTCCACCGAGTCAGTCAGGGAGGCTGGGTGCGCGGCGCGCTCATCGTCATCGCAGGACCAGTGATCGGCGTCGTCCTCGCTCTCTCCGGCTGCAGTTCCAGCACACCGCCGCAGGCACCGCGGGCCGACTCGACCGCGCCTATGATCGCCCCCGGGCGTCCCGGCGAGCAGGCCAAGACGCTCTCGCCCGCCGAGGCCGCCACCGCCGTGCCCTCCCCCACGGCGAACGCCGCCGACGTCAAGTACGTCCAGGACATGATCGTCCATCACCGGCAGGCCCTCGACATGGCGCTGCTGGCGCCGAACCGGGCGGATTCGGCCAGGCTGAAGAGCCTGGCGGACCGGATCAAGGCGGCTCAGGGGCCGGAGATCCAGTTCATGACGAGCTGGCTGCGCGAGCTGGACCAGAAGGTGCCCGACCACCACGCGGCCCACGAGGGCATGCCGGGGATGGCCACGCCGCAGCAGTTGGAGGCGCTGAAGGCGGCCACTGGCAAGGACTTCGACCGGCTGTTCCTGCAGCTCATGATCAACCACCACCTCGGGGCGATCGAGATGTCCAAGCAGGTGCTGACCAACGGCTCGCACATCAGGATCGAGGAGCTGGCCAGTGACGTCAGCGTCACCCAGGGGGCGGAGATCCGCCGCATGCAGGAAATGCAGGCCGCCCTCTAGGCGTCCCTACGGCCCACGACCGTCCCACGTGGACACCACGCCTCCCCGGCGGGGAGCCTCCCTCAGAAGGGACCTGAGCCGCGTACGGCCGTCCCAAGCGCTCCGGCCCTCCCCAACGAACTCCAGCCGACGTACGGCCGTCTCAGGGAGCATTCCGGCTCTCCCCAAAGGACACCAGCCGACATACGGCCGTACCACAGCACACCCCGAACCCCTGGAGGACACCAGCCGGGGTACGGCAGGGTGGGGGCGTGCGGTGGGAGGCGGAAGCCCTATGAGCCCACGCGCCAGGAATGCAGGTAGTCCTCCTGCTCGGCGGTGAGCGTGTCGATGGCGATCCCGGTGGCTGCGAGCTTGAGCCTGGCGACCTCGTGATCGATCTCCCCCGGCACGTCGTAGACGCCGGGCACCAGGTTGGCCCGCTCCCCCACCAGCCACTCCACGGCCAGCGCCTGCGCGGAGAACGACATGTCCATGACCGCGGCGGGATGCCCCTCGGCGGCCGTGAGGTTGACCAGCCGCCCCTCGGCGAGCAGCAGCAGGCGGCGGCCGTCGGGCATGACGTACTCGTCGGTGTTGGGCCGCACGCCGCGGTGCACCTCGGTGGCGAGCTCGTCCAGCGCCCGCACGTCGATCTCCACGTCGAAGTGCCCGGCGTTGGCCAGGATCGCCCCGTCCTTCATGACCGACAGGTGCTCGGCCCTGATCACGTCACGGTTGCCGGTCACGGTGACGAACAGGTCGCCGAGCAACGCGGCCTGGGCCATCGGCCGCACCTCGTAGCCCTGCAGGGTCGCGTCGAGCGCCTTGACCGCGTCGATCTCGGTCACGATCACCCGCGCCCCGAACCCCTTGGCCCGCTCGGCCACGCCGCGACCGCAGAACCCGAACCCGGCCACCACCACGGTCCGCCCGGCCAGCATGGTGTTGGTGGCCCGCATGATGCCGTCCAGCGTCGACTGCCCGGTGCCGTACCGGTTGTCGAACATGCGCTTGGTCCGCGTGTCGTTCACGGCCACCATGGGGAACCGCAGCGCGTCCTCGGCGGCCATCTGCCGCAGCCGGATGATCCCGGTGGTGGTCTCCTCGCAGCCGCCGCTCACCCCCTCCAGGAGGTCGGTCCGCTCGGTGTGCAGGATGTTGACGAGGTCGCACCCGTCGTCGAGGACGAGGTCGGGCCCGAGGTCGAGCACCTGGTGGATGTGCCGGTAGTAGGTCGCCCGGTCGACTCCGGCCCGCGCGTGGACGCCGATCCCATAGGCCCGCAACGCCTCGGCGACGTCGTCCTGCGTGGACAGGGGATTGGACGCGGCCAGCGCGATCTCCGCACCGCCCGCCTTCAAGGCGCCCATGAGCACGGCGGTCTCGGCGGTCACGTGCAGGCACGCCGCGACCTTCAACCCGTCGAGCGGCCGTTCGAGCGCGAAGCGCTCACCGATCGCGGTCAACACCGGCATCGAGCGGGCGGCCCACGAAATCTGCCGCTCTCCGCTGTCACTCAGGTCCATGGGTGCCTCTTAACCGAAGAAGACGGCCAAGAATGCGCTCCGTAACGGCGGCCCGCCGGTGAAGGGCTCAGAGGCCGTGTTCCTGGAGGGCCATCAGCCGAAGTACGTCGAGTGGCGGTCAACTTGGCGCCGCCGTACGAGATGGTGGTGGTTGTGACAGGCGCTCCGAAGGAGCGACCCCGGAGCGCCTGCCTGTACAGCTCTCAGTACCGGTAGTGGTCGGACTTGTACGGGCCCTCGACGTGGACGCCGATGTAGGCGGCCTGCTCTTTGGTGAGCTCGGTGAGCTTGACGCCGAGGGCGTCGAGGTGCAGGCGGGCGACCTTCTCGTCCAGGTGCTTGGGCAGCGTGTAGACCCCGATCGGGTATTCGGAGGTCTTCGTGAACAGCTCGATCTGCGCGATCACCTGGTTGGTGAACGAGTTGGACATGACGAAGCTCGGGTGGCCGGTCGCGCAGCCGAGGTTCATCAGCCGGCCCTCGGCCAGCACGATGATCGAGTGCCCGTCGGGGAAGACCCACTCGTCGACCTGGGGCTTGATGTTGTTCTTGGTGATGCCCTCGATGCGGGCCAGGCCGGCCATGTCGATCTCGTTGTCGAAGTGGCCGATGTTGGAGACGATCGCCTGGTGCTTCATCTTCGCCATGTGCTCGGCGGTGATGATGTTGAAGTTGCCCGTGGCGGTGACGAAGATGTCGGCGATGCCGACGACCTCGTCGAGCGTCGTGACCTGGAAGCCGTCCATGGCCGCCTGGAGCGCGCAGATCGGGTCGATCTCGGTGACGATGACCCGGGCGCCCTGGCCGCGCAGCGCGTCGGCGCAGCCCTTGCCGACGTCGCCGTAGCCGCAGACCACGGCCACCTTGCCGCCGATGAGCACGTCGGTGGCCCTGTTGAGGCCGTCGATGACGGAGTGGCGGCAGCCGTACTTGTTGTCGAACTTCGACTTGGTGACCGAGTCGTTGACGTTGATCGCCGGGAAGAGGAGCTGGCCGTTCTTGTGCATCTCGTAGAGGCGGTGCACGCCGGTCGTGGTCTCCTCGGTGACGCCCTTGATGCTCTCGGCGATCCGCGTCCACTTCTTGTCCGTGCCGACCGTGCGGGTGAGCAGGTCGATGATGACGTGCCACTCCTCCGGGTCCTCGGCGGTGGCGGGCGGCACGGCGCCGGCCTTCTCGTATTCGGCGCCCTTGTGCACGAGGAGCGTGGCGTCGCCGCCGTCGTCCAGGATCATGTTGGGGGCGTCACCGTTGGGCCAGGTCAGGGCCTGCTCGGTGCACCACCAGTATTCCTCCAGCGTCTCGCCCTTCCAGGCGAACACCGGGACGCCCTGCGGGTCGTCCACGGTGCCGTTGGGGCCGACGACCACCGCGGCGGCGGCGTGGTCCTGCGTGGAGAAGATGTTGCAGCTGACCCAGCGGACCTCCGCGCCCAGCGCCACCAGCGTCTCGATGAGGACGGCGGTCTGGATCGTCATGTGCAGGGAGCCCATGATCTTCGCGCCGCGAAGCGGCTGGGAGGCCGCGTATTCCTTGCGGACCGCCATGAGGCCGGGCATCTCGTGCTCGGCGAGCCGGATCTCCTTGCGGCCGAACTCGGCAAGTGAAAGGTCGGCGACCTTGAAGTCCATCGGGTGTCCCCTCGCGCTGACGGATGGTTGTCGCGGACGAGTCTAGGCGCCTTCCGGCCGGGATCGCATCCGCAGCACCCCGAACTTGACGTAAGAATGTAAGAATGCGGATTACGGAAGCGGCCAAGCGGCTCGGCATGTCCCCACGGATGCTTCGCTACCGGGAGGCGCTCGGGCTGCTGCCGCCCGTCCGGGAGCAGGGGGCTCACCGGCGGTTCGGGCCCGAGGAGCTGGCCGCGGTGGCTCACGGAGTGGAGCTGGAGAAACGGTTCGACGTGTCGCCTGCCGAGCTGGCGTTCGCGCTGCGGGTGCTGAGCGAGCCGGCGGTGGCGGCCGCCGTACGCGAGCTCGGGGTGCGGATCGGACGCATCCAGGTGCCTCGCAGGGCGCTCGACTTCGAGAAGGAGAAGGCCCTGCGGCTCCTCAGAGGGGGCGCCGGACGCTGAGACGGCCTCACCGCCGAAGCCGTTCGCCCACCCCCGCCCGGACACACGCACCCCCGGGCACGAGCTTCGGCAGCTCGTCCCGGGGGGGAGGTAAGAGGAGGTCAGCCGGAGGTGGTCTTGGTGCGTTCGCGGTCGAGGTCCGGCTCCAGGTAGATGACCCGGGCGATCGGCACGGCCTCGCGGATGCGCCGCTCGGCCTCGTCGATGCCGCGCGCCACCTCCGACGCCGTCTCGTCGTGCGCCACCGCGATCTTGGCGCCCACGAGCAGCTCCTCCGGCCCGAGGTGCAGCGTGCGCATGTGGATGATCCGCTCCACCTCGGGCGCGCTCTCCAGGGCGCGGCGGATCTGCTCCTCCGTCTCCGCCGCGGCACCCTCGCCGACCAGCAGCGACTTGGTCTCGATGGCGAGCACGATCGCGATGATGGCCAGCAGCACGCCGATCATCAGGGTGCCGATGGCGTCCCAGATGGGGTCGCCCGTGACGACGGCCATCGTCACGCCGAACAACGCGAAGATCAGACCGAGCAGCGCCCCCAGGTCCTCCAGCAGGATGACGGGCAGCTCGGGCGACTTGGACCTGCGGATGAACGCGACCCATGACTGGTTGCCGCGCACGGCGTTCGATTCCTTGATCGCCGTGCGGAACGAGAATATTTCCGCGATGATGGCGAAGATCAGCACGCCGAACGCCCAGCCCGGCGACTTCAGACCCTCGTCATGGCTGATCTTGTGGTAGCCCTCGTAGAGCGAGAACAACGCGCCGATCGTGAACAGCACCACGGCCACCACGAAGGCGTAGAAGTAGCGCTCGCGCCCGTAGCCGAACGGGTGCTCCTTGGTGCTGGCCCGCTGCGCCCGCTTGCCGCCGACCAGCAGCAGCACCTGGTTGCCGGAGTCGGCGACGGAGTGGATGCCCTCAGCCAGCATCGAGGAGGAGCCGGTGAATGCCGCGGCCACGAACTTCGCCACAGCGATGGACAAATTCGCGGCCAATGCCGCAACGATCGCTTTAGTTCCGCCGCTCGCGCTCACGGGTCTTCTCCACTCATAAGGATCATCTGCAAAGGCCTGGAAGGGGATCCTATTGCGAAATCCTGGCCTTCAGCTCAGTGATCGCCGACACGAGCGTCGGATCGACGGCATATCCCAGCGCGAGATAGGTGCTGGCGTAGTCGCCCAGCGCGATCAGCATGGCCATCCGCTCCAGCGGATGCTCGCCCTTGGCCGCTAGCTCGGTCACCGGGAGGCCGCGCTCGCGCGCCAGCCGCAGCGCCGCCTCGCGCCGCCGCGTCACCTGCGGGTGTTCCTCGATGTCGCGTAGGACGACCAGCCGCAGCGTGCGCTCGGCCGTGTCGGCGAAGATGTCGCGCTCGGCCATCGGGCCGTCGAACGCGGCCACCTGGTTGTGCCCGGCCTCGGGCAGCTCGCCGTAAATGGCGGGATATTTCGCGTTCGCGTTGAGCTGGCAGGCCAGCCGGTACGCGGCCACGGTCGTCGCCGCCGACGACCCCCAGATCACCGGCACGCTCTCGGCCAGGTCCATGGCGAGCGACTTGCCGGGGTTGATGAACGACTCGCTGGCCGGCCGGCACCGGTGCGCCATGTCCTCCAGGCCCTTGGCCACCCGCTCGAACAGGTCGGCGTCGGCCTGCACGAGCCGCAACGCGGCGGCGGCCACGATCAACGGAGTCGTCAGCAGCCAGAGGTTGGCCCGGGACGGGCCGCTGACCGGCACCGGGACGTAGACGGCCGACGCCTGGACGGCGATGGCCTCCAGCGGGGAGCCGGCGGGCCCGACGCCGAGCAGCGTGCAGCCGCGCCGCACGGCCTGGGTGGCGACCGAGATCGTCTCCTCGGTGTCGCCTGCGCCGGAGACGGCGATGACCAGGTCGGTGGCGCCGATCCAGCCGGGGAGCTGGTAGGAGCGCACGGTCACGATCGGCAGCGGCGCGCCGTTGCCGACGACCGCCGCGAGAATGTCGCCGGCGATGCCGGAGCCGCCCATGCCCGCGACCACGATGGCGCGCGGGCGCCCGTGGGCGCCCAGCCGGTCGAGGCGGGCCTCGGCGGCGGCGCGGTGGCCGGTGCGTACGTGTGCCGCGGAGGCGGCCACCGCCGGCAGCATGCCGCCAGGGTCGGCCTCGGTGAGGTGAGCCTGGTCGTCGAGCCGCTCCGGCTCCCAGGTCACGGCTTCCTGGCCTCGTCGACGAGCAGGACGGGGATGTCATCCCGGACCGGGTAGATCAGGCCGCAGCCCGTGCAGGCGAGCTCTTCGGCTTCCGCCTCCGCACGCAGGGGCGCCTTGCATTTCGGACAGGCCAGGATCTCCAGCAGCCAGTCGTCGATCTTCACACTGACACCCTTCCCACGATGGCGAGGACCTCGTCCTTGATCGCCGTCATCTTGCTCTCGTCGGCCGCCTCGGCGTTGAGCCTGAGCAGCGGCTCGGTGTTGGACGCCCGCAGGTTGAACCACCAGTCGGGCCCGGTCACGGTCAGGCCGTCGAGCTCGTCGAACTCGCCCCGACCGGCGAACGCCTCGCGTACGCGCCGCAGCGCCTCACCCTGGTCGGCGACGGCGCTGTTGATCTCGCCGGAGGCGTGGTAGCGCGAGTAGGCCGCCACCACCTCCGACAGCGCCCGCTCCTGCCCGCCCAGAGCGGCGAGCACGTGCATCGCCGCGAGCATCCCGGAGTCCGCGAACCAGAAGTCGCGGAAGTAGTAGTGGGCCGAGTGCTCGCCGCCGAACACCGCGCCGGTGCGGGCCATCTCGGCCTTGATGAACGAGTGCCCGACGCGCGTCCGCACCGGGACGCCGCCGTGCTCGCGCACGATCTCGGGGACCCCGAGCGACGTGATCAGATTGTGGATGATCGTCGCCCCCGGGTATTTGCCCAGCTCACGCACGGCGACCAGCGCCGTGATCGCGGACGGCGAGACCGACTCGCCGCGCTCGTCGATCACCCAGCAGCGGTCGGCGTCGCCGTCGAAGGCCAGCCCGATGTCCGCCCCGCTCTCCACCACGGCCCGCTGCAGGTCGACGAGGTTCTGCGGCTCCAGCGGGTTGGCCTCGTGGTTGGGGAAGTTCCCGTCGAGCTCGAAGTAGAGCGGGACCAGGTCGAGCGGCAGCCCATCGAACACGGCGGGCACCGTGTAGCCGCCCATGCCGTTGCCCGCGTCCACCACGACCTTGAGCGGCCTGATGGCCGACAGGTCGACGAGCGAGCGCAGGTGGTCGGCGTAGCCCACCAGCAGGTCCTTCTCGATCAGCGACCCGGTGGGCGTGGCGGTCACCCCGACCAGCTCGGCGGCCCGGTCGCGGATCTCGGTCAGCCCCGTGTCGCCGCCGATCGGCACAGCACCGGCCCTGCACATCTTCATGCCGTTGTAGCGGGCGGGGTTGTGGCTCGCGGTGAACATCACGCCGGGCAGCCCCAGGCTGCCGCTGGCGTAGTAGAGCAGGTCGGTCGAGCCCAGGCCGGCGTGGACGACGTCCGCGCGCCGCGAGCGGGCGCCGCGTACGAACGCGTCGGCCAGCGGCCGGGACGACTCGCGCATGTCATGCGCGACCACGACCGATTCGGCACCTGTCACCTCGACGAAGGCCGCCCCCACGGCCTCGGCGGTCGGCTCGTCGAGCTCGTCGGGCACCACCCCGCGAACGTCGTACGCTTTGAAGATCTTGGCGAGGTCGCCCACTCTCCAGCTCCGCCCCTAGGTCGTTTCCTCCTCCGGTAAAACGAGCCTACCGGTCGCGGTGCTGCTGGGCCGACCTCAGAACGCGCAGGTGCCCCCGGCGGCCGACCTCGACGCCCTGGCCGACCGGCTCGCCGCCGCCGGAGGGCGTGGGCCTGGCGGCCTCCCTGACCGCGTTGGCCAGCGCCTCGAGGTCGTCGGAGCTGGGTGAGGCGCCGTCCGTCGGCAGGCGTACCACCTCCCAGCCGCGGGGGGCGGTCAGTCGCTCGGCGTGTTCGGCGCACAGGTCGTAACAGTGTGGCTCCGCGTACGTCGCCAGGGGGCCGAGAACAGCGGTCGAGTCGGCGTATACGTACGTGAGCGTGAAGACGGCAGGCTGGCTGCAGGCGGTGCGGGAACAGCGGCGGACGGGGCTCACGGAGGGACCGTATCTGGTAAGAGTCCGAGGCGCCACTATCTGAGCGCTCTTAACGAGCGTGTCGCCACAATTCGGACACCTGTCGCAGCCTTTCCACCCACATGCCCCGATGACGTCACCCCCCACCACCTCGCTGGATCCGCCCCGCTGTCGCCCCTTCCCACCGCCCGGATCCGTCCGGATCCGCCCGGTCCCGCGGCCCCTCGACGTCTCATGACCGTACGAAGCCCGGGCCCGGGCGGGCGGCGCTGCGCGGGAGTCACGGCTCAGAGCTTCACCAGCATCTTGCCGACGTTGCCGCCGCGCATCATGTCGAGGAAGGCGCCGGGAGCCTGCTCGATGCCCTCGGCCACGGTCGTCTCGGTACGCAGCGAGCCGTCGGCCAGCCAGCCCGCCGCCTTGCCGATCCACTCGGGGAAGAGGTGGAGGTAGGAATTGACCAGCATGCCGCGCAGCGTGGCGTCCTTGGCCGCCAGCTGGAACAGGTTGCCGGGGCCGGGGACGGGCTCGGTGGCGTTGTAGGAGCTGATGGCGCCGACCATCGCGATCCGGCCGCCGTGCCGCAGCGCGCCGATGGCGGCCGTCAGGTGGTCGCCGCCGACGTGGTCCACGTAGACGTCGATGCCGTCGGGGGCGGCCGCGGCCAGCTGGTCCGCGACGGCGCCGGCCCGGTGGTCGACGCCCGCGTCGTAGCCGAAGTCGGCCACGATCTTCTTCACCTTGTGCTCGCCGCCGGCCGACCCGATCACGCGGGAGGCGCCCAGCTTGCGGGCGAGCTGGCCGGCGACGCTCCCCACGGCCCCGGCCGCCGCCGAGACGAACACCACGTCACCCTCCCGTACCGGTGCCACCTCGGTCAGGGCCGCGTAGGCCGTCAGCCCGGTGGTGCCCAGCGCGCCCAGGTAGGCGTCGGCGGGCGCGAGGGCGGTGTCGACGACCGTCGCGGCGGCGACGTCCAGGACCGCGTACTCCCGCCAGCCGAGGAAGTGCACGACGGTGGCGCCCACCGGCACCAGCGGGGATTGCGAGGCCACGACCTCGCCGACCGCCGAGCCCTCCAGAGGCGCGCCGAGCTCGAACGGCGGTATGTAGGACTCGCGGTCGTCCATCCGGCCGCGCATGTACGGGTCCACCGACATCCACGTGTTGCGCACCAGCACCTGGCCGTCGGCCGGTTCGGGGATCGGGGTGACGGCGAGTTCGAAGTCCTCCGGGCGGGGCTCCCCGGAGGGGCGGGCAGCCAGGCGGATCTCACGGTTGACGGACATGGTGTTCTCCCTGGAACTCATGGGATGGCCGGGTGATCGCGAGTCTCGTCCCGGCTCGGCGTTCGTTGACGGGACCGACTGTGCCGGGGGCCGCGCACGACGGGCTGGGGGTCGGCTGGGGGTTCGCTGCGGATAGCGTGACCGGGTGCGATTCGGAGTTCTGGGACCGCTCGCCGTGTGGGATCCGGACGGGCGGCCCGTACGCGTCCCCGAGCTGAAGGTGCGTGCGCTTCTCGCCGACCTCCTCGTCCACGAGGGCCGTCCGGTGCCGCCCGACCGGCTCGCGTACGACCTGTGGGGCGACGATCCGCCCGGCAACCCGGCCAACACCCTGCAGACCAAGGTGTCCCAGCTGCGCCGCGCCCTCGGCCGCGACACGGTGGTGCTCGAGCCGGCCGGGTACGTGCTGCGTGCCGACGAGGTCGACCAGGCCGGTTTCGCCGCGCTGCTCGACCACGCCCGCGCGGCCGCGGACCCGCACGACAAGGCCGACCTGCTGGCGGACGCGCTGGCGATGTGGCGCGGGCCAGCCTATGCGGACTTCCGCGACGAGGAGTTCGCCCGCGCCGCCGCCACGCGGCTGGAGGAGCAGCGGCTTACCGCGCTGGAGGAGCAGGCGGAGGTACGCCTGGCGCTCGGCGAGCACAGCCGGCTGGCCGACGAGCTCGGCGAGCTGGTGGCCGCCCACCCGCTGCGCGAGCGGCTGCGGGCCGCGCACCTGCGTGCCCTCTATCGGTCGGGGCGGCAGAGCGAGGCTCTGGCCGGGTACGCCGACCTGCGCGAGCGGCTGGCCGACGAGCTCGGGCTGGATCCAGGGCCGGAGCTGGCCGCGCTGCACGGGGCGATGCTGAGGCACGAGCCGGAGCTGGCGCCCGTGGCGGCGCCGGTCACCTCGGCCGCGCGGCGCCGTACGAACCTGCCCGCGCCCCTCACGGATCTGATCGACAGGGAGGACGCCGTCGCGCAGGTCCGCGGCCTTCTGGGCTCCTCCCGGCTGGTCACCCTGACCGGACCGGGCGGGGTGGGCAAGACGCGGCTGGCCGTGGCCGCCGCCGCGGACCTGGCGTTCGCCGACGGGGTGTGGCTGGTCGAGCTCGCGGGGACCACCGGTTCGGTGGCCGAGCCGGTCGCCGCGGCGCTCGGCGTCCGCGACGAGACCGCATCCGGCCCCGGAGCGCCGACCGCCGATCTGCCGCACCGGCTGGCAGACGCGTTGCGCGGGCAGGAGCTGCTCCTGGTGCTGGACAACTGCGAGCACCTCGTCGAAGAGGTCGCCGAGCTGGTGAGCCTGCTGCTGCGGACCGCGTCCGGGCTCCGTGTCCTGGCCACGAGCCAGGAGTCGCTGGCGATCCCCGGCGAGGCGCTCTACGTCGTCCCCCCGCTGGCCCCCGCCGACGCGGTGCGGTTGTTCGTCTCCCGCGCGGCGCCCGGACTCACCCTGGATGCCGAGAGCCGGCCGTGGGTCGAGTCGATCTGCGCGCGACTGGACGGCCTGCCGCTGGCGCTCGAGCTGGCCGCCGCCCGCGTACGCGCGCTCGGCGTGCGTGGGGTGGCTGAACGCCTCGACGACCGCTTCCGCCTGCTCGCCGCCGCGGGCCGAGGCCTGCCCGCCCGCCAGCGGACCCTCCAGGCGGTGATCGACTGGAGCTGGGACCAGCTCACCGAGCCCCAGCGCAGGGCTCTGACCGCGCTGGCCGTCCACCCCGGCGGCTGCACGGTGGAGGGCGCCGAAGCGGTCGGCGTCGGCCTCGACCTGCTGGACCAGCTGGTCAACAGGTCCATGGTGGTGGCCGACCCGCCCCGTTACCGCCTCCTGGAGAGCATCGCGGCCTACTGCCTCGCCCGCCTCGACCCCGCCGACCCGGTGTTCCGGCTCAGAGACGAGCACTACATCGGGCTGGCCGAGCGGGCGCGGCCGCACCTGCGCGGTCCCGCCCAGCGCGAATGGCTGCGCCGGCTCGACGACGAGGTGCTCAACCTGCGGGCCGTCACCGGTTCCAGACGGCTGGCCGACGCCCTCGTCTGGTACTGGTACCTGCGCGGACGGCACACGGAAGGGCACCGCCACCTCGCCGCGACGAGCCCGGGATCGGCGTACGAGGTGGGGTTCGCCATCCTGACCGGGGCCCCGCGGGGCGAGGTGACGGAGTTCCCCGACGCCAGGTCACGATGGTTCCTCGCGCACGCATACCTGCATCGCGGCGACGTGGCCGCGGCCGGACCTCTGCTGGATGAGGCGCTGGCCGAGTTCCGCGCCCTCGGTGACCGCTGGGGCGAGGCGGCAGCGCTCACCGCACACGCCAAGCTGGCCATCTTCCAGGGCGACCTCGCGGCCGCCGAGCGCAGCGGCGCGGAGAGCCTGGCCCTCTTCGACCGCCTCGGCGACCGCTGGGGGCTTCTGCAGGCCTCCGACCAGCTCGCGTACCTGGCCGAGATCACCGGTGGCCACGAACGCGCCGGCCGGCTGCACCGCGAAGGGCTGAACATCGCCGAGGAGCTACGGCTGTGGACCGACGTGTCGTACCGGCTGTCCAGCCTGGGCAGGATCGCGTTGCTGAAGGGTGATCTCGCCCGCGCCAGGGAGTTCCACGAGCGCGGCATGCGGCTGGCGGCCGAGCAGTCCAACCGGTTCGCCGAGGAGTTCGCCCGTGTCGGGCTGGGGCTCGTGGCGCGGCGCGCGGGCGACCTCGACACTGCCGAGCGGCTCTTCCAGGAGTCACTGGACTGGAACCGGCGGCTGGAGGCCGACTACGACGTGCCGTTCTACGGGGTGACGCTGATCCTGGCCGAGCTGGGGTTCGTCGCGGAGCAGCGGGGCGATGCCGTACGGGCCAGGCAGCTGCACCTCGAAGGGCTCGCGGCCGCAAGGGAGCTCGGCGATCCGCGCTCCGTCGCCCTGGCCCACGAGGGTCTGGCCGGGGTCGCGGCGCTCGAAGGCGCGACCGAAGAGGCGTTGCGCCTGCTGGCGGAGGCGAGCGCGCTACGCGAGTCGATCGGCGCGCCGTTGCCGCCGGCCGAACGCGGCGACGTCAACCGCATCCGAGCCCGCCTCCCCACAACCGGCCCAACCCCCTGACCCGACCCCCACCCGACCACGACCAGCTCCACGCCTTGCCCCAACGCCTCCCTCTCGGCCGCCCTGCTCAGCCGCCTGCTCGGCCGCCATGCGTTGACCCCCAGCCGATCGTGCGCGTCGCTTGCCAGAGTCGCCTCACTCCGTTTGAGAACGACATGAAGGAGCGACCATGCGAGCCTTGATCTACGACCCGGCCGCACCACACCGGCTACGGCTCGGCGAGGCGGAGGACCCGACGCCCGCGCCTGCCCAGGCGCTGATTCAGGTGACCGCCGTCTCGTTCAACTTCGGCGAGATCGCCTTCAGGCCCGCGGACGGGAAGCCGGGGCACGTTTCCGGCTGGGACGCCGCCGGCGTGGTCGTCCAGGCCGCCGCTGACGGATCGGGTCCCGCCGCCGGCACCCGGGTGGTGACGTTCGGCTGGTCCGGCGCCTGGGCCGAGTCTCGAGCCGTGGACACGGGCAATCTGGCCGTCGTACCGGATGACGTCGATCTCGGCTTGGCCGCCGCCCTCCCGGTCGCCGGTGTCACAGCGCTCCAGGCGCTGCGACGGCTCGGCCCTGTGATCGGCCGCCGGGTCATGATCACGGGTGCCTCCGGGGGCGTCGGCAGGTACGCCGTGCAGCTCGCCGCCCGGGCCGGCGCCCACGTCATCGCCTCCGTGGGCAGCCCTGCCCGCGCCGAGGGCCTGCGCGAGCTGGGCGCGTCGGAGATCGTCTTCGGCCCGTCCGGCGTTTCAGGACGCGTGTACGGCGTACTGGACAACGTCGGCGGATCCCAGCTGGCCCAGGCGTACAACCTGCTGGAGGACGGTGGGATCGTCCAGGCCGTCGGCATGGCGTCGGGCGAGCCGACACTGATCGACTTCGAGGAGGCCCGCACCCGCGTCGACCGTGGACGCCTGGAGACGTTCAACCTGTCGGCCCCGCTCGGTGGCGACCTGGCCTACCTCGTGGACCTCCTGCGCAGGGGAGGGCTCGATCCGCAGATCGGCTGGCGCGGCCCCTGGGACCGGGCTCACGCGGCCGCCGAGGCGCTGCTCGCCCGCCGCGTCCAGGGCAAGGTCGTGCTCGATCTCTGACCGAACGACCACCGGGAGGCCCTGACCCCGACACCACCTGGCGAACTCCGGCCGGACGATCACCTGGAGAACCGGCGCCGTCACTCCCAGAACTGACGGCGCCTCCCCTTAGACTTGCCCCTGTGACTCCGAAGCGCGGTCCGAGACGGCGCGATCGCCACGGTCGCGGCCTCCGCGGCCCGCTCGCCCCCTCCCACGTCCCCATGGCCAAGTCCCGCAGCGAACGCTTCGACGACCTCGTCCTCGACGCCGTCGACCGCCTCCGCCCCCGCTGGGAACGCCAGCTGTCGGCCGTGGAGTTCGCGGTGGAGGAGGTGCCGCCGCTGAGCGAGCTGGGCGACGGACCGAGCCTGGGCTCCGACCCGATCCCGTTCGGCCGCGCGGACGCCGCCAGCGGCCAGAGCCCGGCGTCGGTGGTGGTCTACCGGCGCCCGCTGGAGGCCCGTGCCAGAGACCGCGACACGCTGGGCGCGATGGTCCACGACACGGTGGTGGAACAGGTCGCCACGCTCCTCGGCCTCTCCCCTGAGACCGTCGATCCCGGCTACGACGACCGCCGCTGACCACCTTCCCAGCAGCCGCCCTCGCGCTCCCGACCCTGGGCTGAGTATGCAACGATCAATCTGTCACCATGAATGGAATCCACGAGCCTAGATCAGCAGCGCCAACACCATCAGAGATCTTGTAACGCTCAAGTCCCATCCTCTGGCAAGGCCCAACGTCTCCGCACGCCTGGAGTTGATTAGTTCAATTGGGTCCTAGAGCGGCTAAGTTAATCAAACTCCATCGTTGCGTGCGTCTGGGGATGTCCCGAAGCCCTGAGCTTCAGCCCTCAGCGAGACGATATGCCCGGCAGCGATGAGTTTCGCGGCGTTCGCGAGTCCACATGCTGAAGCGCACAACAGGAGGCCTGAAATGGGCGAGCGAGTCAGCACCGCGATCACCGGCATCAGAACCGTCGGCGTCCCCGTCACCGACCAGGACCGCGCCGTCGACTTCTACGTGAACGCCCTTGGGTTGGAGAAGCGCATGGACGCCCCGGTCGAGCAGCTCGGCGGGCGGTGGATCGAGGCGGCTCCTCCGGGATCGGCAACCTCCATCGCACTCGTCCCCGCCTCCTCGACGGCGTCGACCGGCGTCGAGACGGGCATCCGTCTGACCACGGCGGACGCCGCGTCCCTGCACAAGGAACTGGTACAGCGCGGGGTGGACGTGGGCGAGCTCCTGCAGTGGGAAGGCGTCCCGCCGATGTTCGCCCTCCGCGATCCGGACGGCAACGGACTCGAGATCGTCGAATAGCTGGGGAGGAGATCTTGCGATGACGAACAAGCTGGGAAAAGAGTTCGTCGCGACGTTGCGGACGGGCGAGGGCAAGGGCGCCTGGACGTACGTGGTGATGCCCGGCTCGGCAGAATTCTTCGGGACCCGGGGACTGGTCAAGATCAGGGGAACCATCGACGGTCACCCCTTCCAGAGCTCCTTCATGGCCCTCGGCGACGGCACGCACATGCTGCCCGTGAAGGCGGCCACCCGGAAGCTCCTCAGGAAAGAGGCGGGGGACAGCGTCACTGTTCATCTGCACGAACGGATCGCATAACGCAGCCTGGGCCGCTCACCTCCTTGGCCTCCCCTATCACCGGAGCGAACAGGCGTCCGCACGCCCGATGGCACAGTGAACATCCCACGGCATAGTGGCGGGGCGATCCCGCGCCGGTATCGATTCATCGATTGACATCATGGCCCACGCCGGGGAGCGCGAGGGGTCCGGAAGGCCCCTCGCCCGGGGGCTTGCCCCACAGGGCGCTGCCCGAGCTTCCAACCGCACCTAGCGCGACCCTGAGGCGAGGACCATGCAGTTCCCCAGGGCCTACCCCAGCTCCTAGGGCAGGACGACCCGCGGGGTGTCCGTGAGCGGTGGGAGCAGGGTCCATATGCGGCCCGGGGCCAGGGGTTGGACCGTGAGGAGCCGGCCGTTCTTGTCGCGTTCCTCCACCACCCGTCCTCCATAGACCTCCCCGGACACAGGCGTGACGACGATCGCGAAATCGCCCTTCGCCTTCAGGGGCACCTCCCGCGTCCGGCCCGCCGCCACGTCCACGTCGAACGGCGGTTCCGGAGGTCTCCCTCCGGGCACCACCTGCACCCGCACCTTGCCGCCGTCCCCGCCGAGGGCCGTGAGGATCAGCCGGGAGCCGGCGCCGTTGCGGGCCACCGCGCTGCCCAGGTCCAGGGAGGGGGTGCCGGCGGTGAAGGCGACGTCCTGGCGCCGGCCGGTGCCGGTCATGACGGCGCCGGCCACGATCGGGGTCTCCGAGGTGAAAACGAGGGCGGCGGAGGAGCCGGACAGGCCGGTGGTCACGTCCACCGAGACGACGCTCCCGGCCGGCACGTCGATCGTCTCGCGGCCGCGCATGGCGTACTCGGCGTCCTTGCTCACCGCCTTCACCCGCACCAGCGCGTCGGTCGTGCCGGGGGCGGCGACGAGCAGCTCGCGGCGGCCGCCACCGCCGGGGATGCCGGGTACGACGACGCGCGTGGCAGGCGGGGCGGCGGCCGGGAGCCAGTCGACGCCCCCGGTGTCCAGCGTGGTGCGGGCGGCCACGGCGACGCGGCCGAAGACGGTCGTGACGCTCACGGCCATGATGTCGGCCGAGGGGGCGAGGGTCTTGAGGTCGATCTCGCGGTGCTGGCCGGGCGCGATGTCCAGGCCGACGCCCTTGTCGCCGGAGACGGGGCCCTCGGCGGCGTGGACCTGGACGTCGGCCAGCGCCGGGGCCTTGTCGGCGTTCGTGAGGTGCAGAGTCACGGCGGCGTTGGCCGGTCCGGGGCCGATCAGCCAGGTCGTGGGGGCTGGTTCGGTGCAGCGGACGCCGGACAGGCCGCGGCCGTCGCCGCGCGTGGCGCGGGTGGTGTAGCCGGCCTCCAGGGCGGCGGGGCCGTTCGTGACGTACGGGTCGCCTTTCTCCATCGTCTCGTGGGACAGGCTGCCGGACGCGTACACGCCGACCTTCTCCCCCTCCGTCCCGGGGCATACGGCCGTGACCGACTCGACCGCCACCTTCCGGGGTACGGAGGCGGGCGGCGCGACGGGGGCGGGTCTGGTGACGTACGCGACGCCGTACATGGCCGCCAGGGCCACGATCACCAGCGCGAGCAGGCCGAACCTGTTCTCCACGAACGACTTCACGACGCCACCGCCATCGCGGCCGAGTGCGAGGGCTCCGCGGCCTCCTGCGTGCTCTCACGCCGTCCCGGCGCGGCCAGCACGCCGACCACCAGCACCATCAACCCCTGCGCCCACAACCACGGCCGGTGGAGCGCGCTCTCCGGCTGGGTGGGCACGCGGGTGACCGGTTCGGCCAGGCGCCACAGGCCGCCGGCCGCCGACAGGCTCATGCGCTGCAGCGACGGCTGCGAGTCGAGCGTCCTGGCCAGCTGCGGCGCGACCGGGGGCGCCACCGCGACCATCGCGATGCCGTTCACCGCGAGCGTGGCCGCGTCCCCGCCACGCCCGCCGACAAGCCCCTGCGCCGCCGTGGCGACCCGGGTGCGGGCCTCGGACGCGACGGGCAACTCCGCTTCGCCGAGGAGAGGGCCGCGCCCGTGCAGCACGGTGAAGGAGGAGCCCTTGATCACCAGGGTCCGCTCGCCGTTGACGGTATGCGCGGCCGCCAGTGCCGGCAACACGTCGGGCGCGTCGCCGGCCAGCGGCCCCCGTACACCCGTGACCACCCAGTAGCCGGCGGCCAGCAGGGGCGTGCTGAACGCCACCGCCACCACCGCCGAGGCCCCCAGCCGCCGGAGCCCGCCACGGGCGCGCAGCCCGGTCAGGCGGTGGGCGGTCAGGCACACGAGGATCACCAGCCCGGCGCCCGCGAACGCCAGCGGAACCCCCGGCCAGGCGGGCGCGCCCGCGACCGTGATCCGGCTGACCAGGATCGCGACCAGCACCCCGTACAGGGCGACGCCCCAGCCGATGGCGACGATCACACGCTGGCGGCGCATGAGGAGCGCGGCCAGCGCCACCGCCACCAGGCCCGCGGTCACCCAGAACGGCGGCAGCCCGGGCCCTCCGGGGCTGAGCGCCAGCAGCGACTCGGGCCCCAGCGCGGCGTCCACCAGTGCGGGATCGTGAAGCCCCGCCTCCAGGAGGATCCTCCCCGGGTCCGTCACCAGCCCGGCCAGCCACGGGAACAGCAGGGCCACCGGTACGAGGAGCGCGATGGCCATGGACGTCGCCGCCCTGCGGAACGCGACCGCGGCCGACACCCCGAGCACCGCGACCATCGGGTACACCAGCGGCACGAACGCCGTCCCCACCGCCAGCAGCAGCCCGAGCGCCCAGGCGGCGCGGCGGGCGCGGCGGCGTTCGGGGGACAGCAGGGTCGCGCCGAGCGAGGCGTAGACCGGCACCAGCACGAACACCACGGCCGTGCCCAGCCGCCCGGCCGCGACGGCGCCGGTCGCGACGGGCAGCAGCGCGTACGTCCCCGCGGCCCACGCCCGCGCGGGCACGGCCGGGACGAGGTGCCGGGTGGCCAGGTACGCGGTGGCGCCCGCCAGCGGCACCGAGCCGAGCAGCAGCACCGAGACGGCCAGCCAGGTCTTGCCGAACGCGAGCGTGGACAGCACGGCCATGACGCCCACGTACGGGGGCGCCCATTCGCCCGAGCCGAGCCCGATGTCGTGGAAGCCCTCGGTGTAGAAGGCCCAGAGGTCGCCGGCGCCGCCGATCACCGGGACCAGCGCGCCCCCGCCGAGCCGTTCGCCGAAGAGCAGCGACCGCTCGGCGGCGAGCGAGATCGCGGTCAGCGCGAGCATGAGGACGACGCCGGGGCGGGTGAGGAAGCGCTTGACCGCGCCGGTGTCCGGCGGGCCCGGGATCTCCTCGTCCTCGTCGGCGGCCGCGTGGTGGTGGTGCCGGCCGGCCGAGTCGACGGGGGCGTCGCCGGCGAGGAAGCTCTGCACCATGTCGATCAGCCGCCGGTAGGCCGCGCCAGGAGGGGTCAACAACCGCTTTATGCGGATATATCCCTTCTTGCGGCCATAACGGCGCGCGCGGCGCGCCCGGAGCAGCCGGAACGGATGCACCAGGATCGAGCCCATGGCCACCATCTCGTCCAGCGCGTTCGCCGGCTGCTTGCCGACGACGAACAGCAGCGTGCGGACGGCCGAGCCGAGGACGTTCCGCAGCAGCGCCCACACCATCGCGCGGAACGGCAGGTTCACCATGACCACGAAGATCGCGTTCCGCCGGTCGAGCCTGCGCGGGTGGTCGCCGCTGACCGTGATGCGCCGCCGCCGGCGCGCGGCCGCCTCGGCGTGCCAGGCCACCGCGTCGGTCACGGCCAGCACCTTGTGACCGGCGTTGCGTACCCGCCAGCACAGGTCGAGATCGTCGCGGAACAGCGGGAAGAACGGGTCGAGCCCGCCGACCTTCTCCCACACGTCGCGGCGGATCAGCATCCCTGCCGTGGACACCGACAGCACCTCGCGTGTGCCGTCGTGCTGCCCCTGGTCGAACTCGCGCGGCTCCAGCCCGGTGTCCCTGCGCCCGGTGCGGCCCACGGTCACGCCGAGCTCGAGCAGGCGCCGGCGGTCGAGCCAGTCACGCAGTTTGGGACCGAGCACGGCCGCCTTGGGGTCGTACTCGGCCGCGGTGAGCAGGAACTCCAGCGCGCGTCTTTCGGGGGCGCAGTCGTCGTGGAGCAGCCAGATCCACTCGTCGCTCCCGTACGAGGGCAGCTTCTCGAGCGCCTCGGCGACGGACTCGGCGAAGGCGGTCGAGCGGGGCATGGAGATCACATTGGCGGCGCCGAGCGTCTGGGTGAGCAGGCCGGCCGAGCCGTCCCTGCTGCCGTTGTCGACGCCGACCACGCGGTCGGGCCTGCGGCTCTGGTTCACCAGCGCCCGCAGCGTCTCCCCGAGCCAGCGCGCGCCGTCATGAGCGACGACGATCACGGTGACGTAGGGCCTGGACATGGTGGGTGCTCCTGGGGGGATGATCAGGCGCGCCCACCATACATGTACAAGGGGGTCATGAGATGCGAAAAAGGGTCACACGGCGGCCCGCGTGACCCTTTCGCCCATATAGCTAAACGGCCTGGCGCTTGATCCGTCTGCGTTCCCGCTCGGACAGCCCACCCCAGATGCCGAACCGCTCATCGTGCTCGAGTGCGTATTCGAGGCACTCGGCACGGACCTCGCACGATCGGCAGACCTTCTTGGCCTCTCGGGTGGAGCCGCCCTTCTCCGGGAAGAACGCCTCCGGATCGGTCTGCGCGCACAGCGCGCGCTCCTGCCAGCCGAGTTCTTCAGCGTCAAGCTGATCCTGTGCGATGACCGGATCGGTCACTGCACACCTCCCTGCCGCCCGCCCGCAATGGAGCCCCCCATGGACGCCTTCCTTATTACCCACCCACCGGAAGGCGTAACAACATGGTTGTAATTACACGCGTGTGCCGTAGCTGACGTCAAGCGGCATGCGGGTATCCGGGGAAAGACCAGATCTCGCCCCGGTGTGCTTGGCATGTGATGTTCTCGCCCGGCCGGCAACGGCTGCGACCGGGTTCGTTCAACCTGTCAGCGGTCCGAACCGTACCAGGGCGGGATAGACGCCCGCCCGTGACCCACCTTCTCTCTAGTCGTTCATTGCCGGTCCGTTACCTGCGTGGCTCGTTGGGGGTGTATATGGCGGTCGGGTCGATGGGGGCGTCTCCCGGGCGGTGATGGTCGCCGAGGGCGTCCCCGTGCATCGAGGACGGGTCGAGGCGCACCGTCGACTCGCCCTGGCCGTCGTTCCAGCCGGTGGAAGCCTGGTGGGTCGGCTGGTAGGAGCGGGGCTCGTACGCGCCCTGCTGGGGTTCGTACCCGCCCTGCTGCTGGGGGTGCTGGGGGTGGCCGAACGGGTCGTCGTACGGCCTGGGCTGGCCGCTGTAGTCCGGCACGCGCAGGTCGGGGGCGGTGCCGGACGTCGCGTGCTGGTACGTCTCCGCCTGCTGGTAGGCGTCCATGAGCTGCTGGGAGCGCGGGTCCACGGGCGGGTCGGGCTCCTGGTACGCGGGCGCGGGCGGGGTGGCGAACTCGGCGCCCGAATAGCCGGTGAACGGGGTGCCGCCCTGCTGCGGCTGGTCGAAGGCGCTCTGCCCGTAGTACGGGACGCTGGGGGACGTGTCGCCCGTCGGGTAGGACTGGTCGCCGCCGGGGGTGGGGTAGGCGTCCGCCGGCGGGGCGTACGGGTTCTGGTGGTCCGCGGGGGCGGGCGGGGGCGCGTACGGATTGGGGCTGGCGTGGCCGTAGAGGCTCGGCTGGCTGTCCGCCGGGACGTACGGGGCGGGCTGGTACTCGGCGGCGGGCGGGGTGTTGTACTCCTGCGGCGCCGGAGTGTTGTACTCCTGGGCCGCCGGGGTGTTGTAGTCCGGGGCGGGGCGGTCGAGGTTCGGCGCCGTGTCGGCGGGCGCGTAGGGGGACGAACCGAATGCCGGATCCTGACCGAACGCCGGGCTCTGCCCGAAACCGGAGTCCTGACCGAAGCCCTGCTGATCGGCCGGCGCGGGCGGAAGCGCCCCTATGACCGGCTGGTAGGGCTCCTGCTGCTGGGACTGCGGCTGGCCCTGACCGTAGCCGGGCTGCTCCGGCTGGCCGTAGCCGGGCTGGGCATTGGGCTGCTCCGGCTGGCCGAACTGCTGGTGGAGGTCGGCAGACGGCGCGTAGGCCGCGCCCTGCTCGACCTGGCCACCGCCGCCGAAGCTCGGCGGCTGCTGACCGTAACCCGGCTGCTGCCCCGATGGGGGCTGCTGACCGTAACCAGGCTGCTGCCCCGATGGGGGCTGTTGACCGTAGCCGGGCTGCTGGCCGGACGGGGGCTGCTGACCGTAGGGGGACGGCTGTTCCTGCTGCCCGAAGGCGGGCTGCTGTTCCTGCGGCGCCGGGCCGGGCGGCTGGCCGGGGACGGGCTGCTGCCCCGACGGCGGCTGCTGGCCGTAACCGGCGGCGAGCTGCTCCTGCTGGCCGAACGCGGGCTGCTGCCCCGACGGGTGGCCCATCGGCGGCTGCTGGCCATAGGCGGCGGGGGGCTGCTGACCGTAGCCGGGAGCGGGCTGCTGGCCATAGGGGGCGGGAGGCTGGTCCTGCGGGCCGCCGGCGAAGGGCGGCTGCTGGCCGAACTGGGGGTGGTGGTAGACCTGCGCCGCCGGACGCTCCGGCATGACCTGCGGGATCAGGTACACGAGCGCGATGGCCATCAGCGCCAGCGCAGGCGCCCCCAGCAGCACGAACTCCACGGTCACGCGCACCCCGCCTCCGGCGAAGAGGCCGAGCAGCAGCGCCAGCATGCCGAACACCGCACCCAGGAGCAGCCCGACCGCCGCCCCGTACGCGATCGGCTTCGCCTTGGGCGAAGGCGCGCCGATCTTGGTGACCAGCAGCACCGCCCCCAGGAGCAACGCCGTCACGACCGGGCTGGTCAGACTGGAGAAGTTGGACAGCGCGCGGTCCATGAAGGAAGAGCTGGGCGACGAGCCGATCAGGATGTGGCCGATCGCCAGCAGCACGTTCACCAGCCCGGTGACGAGCATGATCCAGGCGGCCGGCTCCCGCAGCCGGTTGACGTCAAGTTTGCTCATAAGTACCCCCATTGGACCCTTTGGCCCGAAGGGAGTTTGCCACATCACCCCCGGGGACGGCGGGAGTCCCAGGAACCCCTTACATCTCAATTCGGCCTATACCAGCCAGTACGCACTCACAAGTGGTGAAGACCACTCCCCCGGCAGGCTTGTCAGAGGCCGGTGAAAGACTGGACCGCATGCACATCGTGTCACTCGCGGGCGGCATCGGCGGCGCCCGCTTCCTGCGCGGCCTGCGCGCGACCGAGCCGGACGCCACGATCACGGTCATCGGCAACACGGGTGACGACATCACCCTGTTCGGGCTGCGGGTCTGCCCCGACCTCGACACCGTGATGTACACCCTGGGCAACGGCATCGACGAGGAGCAGGGCTGGGGCCGGGCCAAGGAGTCCCACGTCGTCAAGGAGGAGCTGGCCGCCTACGGCGCCGAGCCGCAGTGGTTCGGGCTCGGTGACCGCGACTTCGCCACCCACATCCTCCGCTCCCAGATGCTGGAGGCCGGCTACCCGCTCTCGCAGATCACGCAGGCGCTGTGCGAGCGCTGGCAGCCGGGCGTGCGGCTGCTGCCCATGTCCGACGACCGCTGCGAGACCCATGTGGTGATCGAGGACGAGCGCGGCAGGCGTGCCGTCCACTTCCAGGAGTGGTGGGTACGCCTGCGCGCCTCCCTGCCCGCGCAGTCGTTCGCCCTGGTCGGGGTGGACAAGGCCAAGCCGGCGCCGGGCGTGCTGGAGGCCATCGAGCAGGCCGACGTGGTCATCCTGCCGCCGTCCAACCCAGTCGTGAGCATCGGCACGATCCTCCAGGTCCCGGGCATCCGCGAGGCCCTGCTCCCCAAGACCGTGGTCGGGGTCTCGCCGATCATCGGCGGCGCGCCGGTGCGAGGCATGGCCGACGCCTGCCTGACGGCCATCGGGGTGGAGACGACTGCCCAGGCCGTCCTGGAGCTGTACGGCTCTGAGCTGATCGACGGCTGGCTGGTGGCTGAGGAGGACGCCGAAGTCGCCCTCGACGGTGTCCGCGTCGTCGTCCGCCCGATCCTCATGCACGACGCGGAGGCCGCCGCCGACATCGCCCGCACGGCCCTCGACCTGGCGCTGAGCCTCACCCGATGACCCCGCCCGCACACCACGCCACCCCGCCCATCACGTCCCGACGTCGCCCTCAGGAGCTCGCCCGATGACCGCCGCCGAAACCCCGGACGACACCCGACGCGACACCGAGCCGACGCACGACACCCCCCACCGCATCGAGGTGATCGCCGTGGAAGGCATCGGCGAGGTGCGGCCCGGTGACGACGTGGCGGGGCTGCTCGCGGGCGCCGGTCTTCGCGACGGTGACATCGTGGTCGTCACGTCAAAGATCGTGAGCAAGGCCGAGGGCAGGATCCGCCGGGCGCCTGACCGGAGCCAGGCGATCGAGGACGAGACCGAGCGCGTGGTCGCCAGGCGCGGCGACACCGTGATCTCCCAGACGCGCCACGGCTTCGTCATGGCCGCCGCCGGAGTCGACGCCTCCAACACCGACCCGGGCACCGTCCTGCTCCTCCCCGAAGACCCCGACGCCTCGGCCAGGCGCATCAGGGCAGGGCTGACGGCGCGGGCCGGAGTGATCGTCTCCGACACGTTCGGCCGCCCCTGGCGCAACGGGCTCACCGACGTGGCCATCGGGGTGGCGGGCGTGCGGGCGCTGGACGACTTCCGAGGCACCTCCGACGGGTACGGCAACGAGCTCAGCGCCACCGTGACGGCGCTGGCCGACGAGATCGCCGGCGCGGCCGAGCTGGTCAAGGGCAAGCTCGCCGGCGTTCCGGTGGCGATCGTACGCGGGCTGTCCCATCTGGTGACGGACGACGACGGGCCCGGTGTCAGGCCGCTGGTGCGGGCGGCCGACGACGACCTGTTCCGTTACGGGTCGCGGGACGTCGTGTTCGCCCGCCGTACGATCAGGGAGTTCTCAGACCGCCCCGTCGATCCGGAGGCCGTGCGGAGGGCGGTGGCGGCGGGCATCGCCGCGCCCGCGCCGCATCACACGACCCCGTGGCGGTTCGTGCTGGTCGAGTCGCCGGAGACGCGGATCAAGCTGCTCGACGCGATGCGCGAGGCGTGGATCGAGGACCTGCGGGGCGACGGGTTCAGTGAGCAGTCGATCGCCAAGCGGATCAGGCGCGGCGACGTGCTGCGCAACGCCCCCTACCTGGTGGTGCCGTGCCTGGTGATGGAGGGGTCCCACACCTACCGCGACGATCGGCGCAACGCGTCCGAGCGGGAGATGTTCGTGGTGGCGACGGGCGCCGGGGTGGAGAACTTCCTGATCCAGCTCGCCGTCGAGGGGCTCGGCTCGGCGTGGGTGTCGTCCACGATGTTCTGCCGTCCGATCGTCCGCGCGGTGCTCGACCTGCCGGATTCGTGGGACCCGATGGGCTGCGTGGCCGTGGGGCACGCGGCGGCCCCGCCGCGCGACCGTGCGCCCCGCGACCCGGCGGACTTCATCGTGACACGTTGACCAGGATGCCCACGTTCGTCGCCGTGGCGGTGATCGCCGTCGCCGCCCCGGGACACAGGCGCACGCGTGGCGCGAAGCCGAGGCCTCAGTAACGGGCAGGGGCACTCAGCCGGTGAGGCCAAGGGAGACGTGAGGGGGTGGGGTTCAGGTGGTGGGTTTGCAGGTGGGGTGGCAGAGGCGGCGGGCCAGGGCGGCGAGGAAGACGTCGATGATCTCACCAGGTTCCTGGGCTTCGTGCAGGGAGCCGTTCGTGGCGGCGGCGATCTGGGCGAGCCCGGCACGGTCCGTCCCCGGGCCGAAACTGATGATGACGATCTGCACCGGCCGCTCCGGCTTCCACTCGCGCCGCAACGTCTCCACGAGCTGCGGCAAACTCGTGCCCTTGCCGTCATCCTTGCCCGCCGTGATGACCAGGAGCGAGTTGTTCATGTCCTCCCGGTACGCCCCGGAGACCTTCCGGAAGCCGCCGAGTATCGAGTCGTACAGCGAGCTGTCCCGATCAGGATGGGCGGTGATCGTGGTGGTCATCTCCCCCAGGCGGCTCCTGCGGATCACCTCCCCGCTCTCCGGCTCGCTGATCGGCCCGAGCCCGACGCGTTCCTGGTAGCCGTTGATGCGGCCGAGCCCGTCGGCGAACTCCCACAGCCCCATGTGCGTGGAGTCGGGGAAGAGCTGCAGCCCGATCCTGGCGGCCTCCAGCGCCACCTGCACCCGCGTGCTGCCCCTCAGCGGCTCGGCCATGTGCTTGGAGGTGTCGGCGAGCACGAGGATGTTGGTCGGCGGCGCCAGCCGGCTCCAGGCGCGCAGCGCCTCGTCGATGTCCTGCTGCGACACCGACGACCTGGTCCTCGGTGCGGCGGTGGGAATCTGGGGCCCCGGCGAGATCGGCCCCTGGGCGCCGTCGCCCGACCTGAACCCGGCCCGCCGGACGATCTCCTGTGCCTCCGCCCCCTTCAGCCAACCGGCGAAGAGCGTGGACGCCTCGGCCACCGCGGGGTCGGTGGCGGTGACGACGTACGGGTAGTCGAGGTTGATCGTCCCCTCGCGTGGATGCAGCGCCACGACAGGGTCGGCGGACGGGCGCAGGTTGTGGTTCCACACCGACTGCTCGGGGACGATGACCACCGGCCGCTGCCAGAACGCGCGATCGTCGACCGCGTCCAGCATGCTGCGGTAGTCGGGCGCCGAGCCGGCCTGCGCCCACCGGACGAAGGCGGTCAGCGCCTTGTCCGCGTCCTGCCCGGTGCCGACGACGTCCCTGGCCGCGGCCACGGTGGCGATGCCCGCCCCGGCCAGCGACGGATCCGGCACGCGTACGACGTCGGGCTCCTCCGCGGTCGGCGTCAGCCGCCCGCGGACGGTCGGCGGGAAGACCATCCGCCAGTTCATCTCGGTCTTGCCCACGGAGAAGCGCTGCGCCAGCGACGAGCGGGTGGCGAACACCAGCGGCGACGTCGCGACCACGGTCTCGCCCGCGGGCAGCGCGCTGGCGCCCTGCCGGCGGGCCAGCCTGATCCAGGCCGACGAGTCGGCGATCCAGCCGTCGGGCCGCTCGCGCAGCACGCCGGCCCGGTCGCCGATCAGCGTACGCAGGACGGTGGCCGGCGGCTGCTCGGTGACCTGGACGAGCACGCACCGCCGGCCCACCGACGCCTTCGTGTCGTTGAACCGCCCCGCGGCCTCCATGACCGCGGGCGCCACGTCGACCGCCGCCGCCACGCTGACCAGAACAGGCTCTCGTGTGGAGCACAGCGTGCCGACCCCGCCGAACACCACGACGAGGGCGCCGGCCGCGACGGCCACGGCCGCGAGCCCAGCGAGCATGCCGCGCTGCAGCGCCTTCCTGCGTCGCTGCTCATGGGACAGAGCGGCGCGGTGTCGACCCAACCGCACGGTGAACCTCTCTCCAGGGGAGTGACGATTCTCCCAGCGTCTCTCATACCGGACACGAGCCGTTGTTAGAACAGGTTACAATTAGGCCAACGGCAGCACCCGCCGGACACTCTGGCAGACGCCGTCGCTCGCCAGGGACGCCTGGAGGCGCTCCGCGGAGGGGACGCCGTACTCGGTGGTGCGCTGCCTGACGGGCCGGCCGGCGACCTCGACCATCGCCCGCAGCTCGCTGATGGTCTTGTACGAGCCGTTCTCCGACCCCGCCATCCTGCTGATGGTCTCCTCCATGAGCGTGCCGCCGAGGTCGTTCACGCCGCCCTGGAGCACCTGGCGGCACAGGTCGTCGCGGAGCTTCACCCAGGAGCACTGGATGTTCTTGATCGCGCCGTGGAGCAGGATCCTGGCCAGGGCGTGCACGGCCCGGTTCTCGCTGGCCGTGGGGCCGGGACGGGCCACGCCCGCCAGGTAGATCGGGGCACTGGTGTGCACGAACGGCAGCAACACGAACTCCGAGAACCCGCCGGTCTCCTCCTGCAGCCGCCTGATCAGCTTGATGTGCCTGACCCAGTGCAGGTGGGTGTCGACGTGGCCGTACATCATGGTGGAGGTCGTCGGGATGCCGACCTTGTGCGCGGTCGTGATGACCTCGATCCACTCCTGGGTGGGCAGCTTGCCCTTGGTCAGCACCCAGCGCACGTCGTCGTCGAGGATCTCCGCCGCCGTCCCGGGGAGCGAGTCGACGCCGGCCTCCTTGGCCGCCTCCAGCCACTCCCGGATGGACATGTTCGTCCGCGAGGCCCCGTTGATCACCTCCATCGGCGAGAACGCGTGCACGTGCATGTCCGGCGTCCTGGCCTTCACGGCCTTGGCGATGTCGAAGTACGCGGTCCCGGGCAGATCCGGATGGATGCCGCCCTGCATGCACACCTCGGTCGCCCCCGCCTCCCACGCCTCCTGCGCCCGGTCGGCCACCTGGTCCAGGCTCAGCGTGTACGCGTCGGCGTCCGTGCGGCGCTGGGCGAACGCGCAGAACCGGCAGCCGGTGTAGCAGACGTTGGTGAAGTTGATGTTCCTGTTGACGACATAGGTCACCTCGTCGCCCACGGCCTCCTTCCGTAGCTCGTCGGCGATGGCGGCCAGCTCGTCGAGCGCCTCCCCGTCGGCCCCGAGCAGCGCGACGGCCTCGTCGTCGGTGAGCCCGGCGGGGTCCGACGCGGCCCGCCGCAGCGCCTGGCGCACGTCGCCGGGCGTGGTGGGGACGGCCGCGCCGAGGCGGTCCTTCAAGGCGTCCCAGTCGCCGTACACGTGGTCGAAGTCGTCCCGCCGGTCGTTCGTACGCCCGGAGGTGTCCACCTCGACGTGCAGGTCGACGCGTCCCGACGCGGCGAACCCGCCGTCGGGCTCCTGCCACGGCCGGCCCTCCAGCGCCGCGTCCTCGCGGGCCAGCCCCGTCGCCGGGTCCGCCAGGGCGGCCACGTGGGCGGTCAGGCGCGGGTCCAGCCAGGGCTCGCCGGCCAGCACGTACTCCGGATAGATCGTCAGCCGCTCCCGCAGCCGGAAGCCGGCCTCCCGCGTACGGTCCGCCAGCTCGTCGATCTGCGGCCACGGCCGCTCCGGGTTCACGTGGTCGGGGGTCAGCGGGGACACGCCGCCCCAGTCGTCGATCCCCGCGCGGATCATGAGCTCGTACTCGGCGTCGACCAGGTTCGGCGGCGCCTGGAGCCGGACGCGTGGGCCGAGGACCAGCCGCGCCACGGCGATCGTGGCGGCCAGCTCCTGGAGGTCGGCGTCGGGCAGCCCGCGCATGGCCGTGTCCGGCTTGGCGCGGAAGTTCTGGACGATGACCTCCTGGATGCCGCCGTACTCGCGGGCCACCCGCCGGATCGCGAAGATCGACTCGGCCCGGTCCTGGACGGTCTCCCCGATCCCGATCAAGATCCCGGTCGTGAACGGCACGTTGGTGCGCCCCGCGTCCTCCAGCACCCGCAGCCGCACCGCCGGGTCCTTGTCCGGCGAGCCGTAGTGGGGCTGCCCCTTCTCCTCGAACAACCGCCGCGACGTCGTCTCCAGCATCATCCCCATGGACGGCGCGACGGGCTTGAGCCGCTGCAGGTCACGCCAGCTC
This sequence comes from Nonomuraea sp. SYSU D8015, assembly GCF_008065375.1. Lineage (GTDB taxonomy): Bacteria > Actinomycetota > Actinomycetes > Streptosporangiales > Streptosporangiaceae > Nonomuraea. The sequence goes on along the minus strand of NZ_VJYI01000005.1, from coordinate 391,389 downwards.
AGCACGCCCGGGTTGAGGTGCGGCAGCAGCCCGGTCTCCTCCAGCACCCTGATCGCCATCGCGCGCACGTACGACAGCGTGTCGTCGTAGCCGTGCGCGTCGAGCCACTCGCGGGCCTGGTGCCAGCGGTCCTCGGGCCGGTCCCCCAGCGTGAACAGCGCCTCCTTGCACCCCATCGCCGCCCCCTGCCGGGCGATCTCCAGCACCTCGTCGGGGCTCAGGAACGGCGACTCCAGCTTGTGCGGCGCGGTCGCGAACGTGCAGTAACCGCATCGATCTCGGCACAACCTGGTCAGCGGGATGAACACCTTCCTGCTGTAGGTGATGATCCCGGGACGGCCGGCGGCCTCCAGTCCGGCGTCGCGGACGCGGGAGGCGTGGTCCAGGAGGGAGTCGAGGTGGTCACCACGGGCGTGCAGCAGCACGGTCGCCTCGGTGACGTCGAGGGCCTTGCCGTCGCGGGCACGGGCGAGAGCGCGGCGCAAAGCGGATTCACTGACCAGATCCATGCATGGCACACTACGTCCGCCTGGGTTCGCAGCCCGCACCCAGGGCCGGTCAGAAGGATCGGTAGTCCCGCACCGGCATGCGCGGCCCGCGCGCCGGCGGGCGCAGCCCCGACAGCCAGACGAGCACCGTGGCCCGGTGCCGGTGCCCCTGGTACGGCTCCAGCAGCCGCAACATCCCGGGATCGTCGGTCTTCTCCCCGGTCAGGGCGTAGCCGACGAGCTTGGCGAGGTGGAAGTCGCCCACGCTGACGGCGTCGGGGTCGCCGAAGGCCCGCTGGCGCACCTCGGCGGACGTCCACACCCCGATCCCGGGCAGGGCCCGAAGCAGCCGGTCGAGCTCCTGCGTCGTCGCGGCGGCCTCGAGCTTGCCGGCGTGCCAGGCGGCGGTCGCGATGGTCCTGGCGCGTACGGCCTCGGCGCCGGAGCGGTGCCAGTGCCAGATCGGGATCTGCCGCCACACGGTCGCCTCGGGGATGACCCGCATGCCCTCGGGCGCCGGTCCGGGAGCGGGTTCGCCGTACCGGTTGAGCAGCCACTTCCAGGCCCGCCACGCCTCCTGCCCGACGACCTTCTGCTCCAGCACGGCCGGCACGAGGGCCTCCATGACGCGGCCGGTCCTGCCGATCCGCAGCCCCGGGTGTCTCCGGGCGACGTCCGCCAGGACCTCATGTTTGACGGTAAATCCGGAAATGTCGTCGTCGGCCCCGAGCAGCGCCGGCAGCGTCTCCAGCGCCCACCCCGCCCCGGGACCCCACGCCTGCCCGTGCACGCAGCCGTCCTTGACGCTCACCCTGAGCGCGCAGGGCCCGTCAGGCGTCCTGGAGGTGCGCCACACGGCTCCGTCGGGCGTCTGACGCCAGGTGGGGTCGCCGCCGCCGCGCCGGTGGGGCAGCAACGCCAGCCCCACGTCCAGCGGCCCCTCGGGTGTCCACCTGCGCTCCATCACCCGTCCAGTCTGCCCGTCCCGCTCACGTGTTCGGGCCGGGAGGGGCCGGAAACTGCACCCGGGAAATCCCGCGCCGCAGACCGCGCGACCGGCTGTCGGCTCCTGAGAACGTCAGACGTCGCTGGAGTAGCGCATCGCGCGCTCGGGGAGCTCGATCCCGGGCCAGATGCGCACGCCGTTCTGCAACTCGTTGCCGGGCCCCACGACGGCCCCATCGCCGATCACGGCGTCACGCACCACCGTGCCCGCGCAGACCCGCGCGCCGTTGCCGACCACGGAGTCCGTCACGGACGCGCCCGTCTCGACGACGCAGTCGTCGAGCAGCACCGAACCGACCACCGTGGCCCCGGCCTCGACGACCGCCCGCGCGCCGACGGCCGTGCCGCCCTCGACCTTGGCCTCCGGCGACAGCAGGGCCCCGGGCAGCGCCAGGTATTCGCCCGTCGGCCCCGGCAGCGCCGGCGACTCCAGCCGCCCCAGCACCAGGTCACGCGAGCCCTGGACGAACGCGGCGGGGGTGCCGACGTCGAGCCAGTAGGTGCGGGTGGCGTATCCGAGCACGAGCTCGCCTGACCCGATCAGCCCGGGGAACGTCTCCCGCTCCACCGACACGACCGCGTCCTTCGGGATCGAGTCGATCACCGATCGGGTGAAGACGTAGCAGCCGGCGTTGATCCGGTTGGTCACCGGATTGGGGGTCTTCTCCAGGAACGCCGTGACCCGCCCGCTCTCGTCGGTCGGCACGCATCCGAATCGAGAGGGATCGTCCACTTCTGTCAAATGGAGCGTTACAGCGGCCTGCCGTGCGAGGTGCATGCGCACTTGGTGGCCGATGTCGTGTCCGGACAGAATATCCCCGTTCAGGATGAGCACGGGGTCGGACGGGCCCGAGGTGAGCGCCTCGGCGGCGTTGCGGATCGCGCCGCCGGTGCCGAGCGGGGTCTCCTCCGTCATGTATTCGAGAGAGAGCCCGAACGCCGCCCCGTCGCCGAAAGCGGGCTCGAACATGGCCGCCTTGTAGGAGGTGGCGAACACGATCCGGCGCACGCCGAACGATCGCGCGCGGGCCAGCTGGTGGGCCAGGAACGGCACTCCGGCAGTCGGCAGCAGCGGCTTGGGCGTGCCCAGTGTCAGCGGACGCAGGCGCGTGCCCTGCCCCCCGACCAGGAGGATCGCCTCGAGGTCTGGCAAAGAGCTCTCCATCACTCCGTGAGGTTACCGAACTATTCCATTGCGCGCTGGTAGGAGCTGAGGTGCGCCTCGGCCGAGGCGTCCCATGTGAACTCGCGGGCTCTCGCCAGCCCGGCCTCCTGCAGCTGCCGTCTCCGTTCGGAGGAGGCGAGCAGCTGCCCGAGCGCCGCGGCGATGCTGTCGGCGTCCGGCTCAGTGTAGGCCACGGCGTCCCCGCCGACCTCGGGCAGCGACGTCCGGTGTGTCGTCAGCACGGGCGCGCCGCAGGCCATGGCCTCCAGCACGGGCAGCCCGAACCCCTCGCCGCGCGAGGGAAAGGCCACCACGAGCGCCCCGCCGAGGAACCCGGGCAGGTCGGGCGCGCGCAGGTAGCCCGGCCGCACGACCCTGACCGTGGCCTCGACCTCCCGGCAGGCGGCGTCGACGTCGTCCTCGTGCACGCCCCCGCCGATCACCAGCGCGGGCGGCTTCTCCAGCCGCTTCACGGCGGCGGCGAAGCCGCGGATGAGGTTGGGGACGTTCTTGCGTGGGTCGAGATTGCCCAGGAACGCCACATAGGGCTGCCCGTGCAGCCCGCAACGCAGGGCGGCCCGGCGGATCTCCTCCTCGCTCGGCGGGTGGAACTGCGCCAGGTCGACGCCGTGGTAGGCGACGTCGATGCGGGTCGGGTCGGCGGAGAGCACGCGGACGAGCTCGTCCCTGGTCGCCTTGGACGGGACGATCACGCGCTGCGCGTGGCGCACGGCGGTGCGCGTGGCCGAGCGGAAGAACGACGCCCGCGGGCTGTGCTGGTCGGGCTCGGTGAACCAGGTGGCGTCGTGGATTGTCACGACGGTCGGCAGGCCGGAGCTGAGCGGGATGGAGTAGTAGGGAGCGTGGATCAGGTCGGCGCCGGCCTGGCGGGCCAGCAGCGGTAAACCGGTCTGCTCCCAGGCGAGCCTGGCGGCCCTGTTGGTGATCGCCACGGGGCCGGGAATGACGTCGGCGGAGGGCGCCAGCCGCCGATATCGCTCCGCTTCGGCCCGCTGGCAGACGACGGCGAGGTCGGCGCCGGCCCGGTCAAGGGCTGCCACGAGCCCGTCCACATATCTGATCAACGCGCCGCGGTCCGCGGGGACGGCTGCCGCATCGACGAGCACACGAGGCATACGAAGATCTTCTCCCCTCAAGATCAACGTGGGACCCGGCGTCCCCCTCTGAAGTTCAGCCTACGACCAGCCTCCCCTAAATCGTGGGGCAAATCACATCGAGGTGCGACGCGCCGCAATTCCGGCCAGGCCGGCACAGATGAGATCACCCACGATGATGACAATTCGGGACGAAAGGGCCACCGCAATCGCGGCGCCGCTGTCGAGGTGGGGCGCCAGCACCGCCACCATGGCGACCTCCCGCACGCCCGCGCCCGCCGGGACGACGAAGGTCATGATGCCCAGGCACCACGACAGCGCGAAGGCGCCGACGGCGAACACCAGGCCGACCTGGGGTGCGACGAAGTAGAGGTGCACGCCGTACGCGGTCCAGCCGGCCAGCGCCCAGCCGAGCGCGGTGAGCATGCCGCGGCGGGTGAGCGGGCGTTCGAGCGGCTCGCGCTTCAGCCTGCGCAGCCCGAACGCGATCAGCGCGTTGATGACCTTGGGCTCCAGCAGGACCAGCAGGACCGGGATGAACAGCAGCAGCCACCCGTAGCGATCCCACCCGAGCGTGCCCAGCGTGACCAGCAGGCCGGTGGCGAGCTGGATGGGCATCATCAGGAAGAACACCGCCGCGCTGCGCGGGCGGGGCACGCCGAGGTCGCGGCCCATCTCCATCTGGGCGAGCACCGGCCAGACGGCGCCGGGGATGTATTTGCCGAGCTGGCCCACGAAGAACACCTTGGCCGCGGGCCGGAGCGGCAGCGGGGAGCCGAGGTCGGCCAGCAGCGTGCGCCAGGTGAGCATGGCCCCGAGCAGGGCGGCGACCACGGCCACCAGCGACCCCGCCAGCGCGGCCCACGACAGCCGGGCGAACCCCGCGACCACCGCGTCCCACTGCTTCGTCACGGCCCACCCGCCGAACCCGAGCGCGATGAGCAGGAACCCGATCCGCACGAGCTTCTTCGCGAGCGACCCACCGGGGCGCGGCGTGTTCACGGCATCCTCGCCGGCGGTTCCGCCGACGACGGCCGCCTCACCCGGACGCTCGCTCACAGCGGGCGGACCCGTTCGGGGGGCTGCGGCAGGGCCGCGCCCACAGGACGCCTGGGCGTCTTGGTGGCCACCCACAGGTATGTCGGCACCACCGGAAGCAGCAGCTTCAGCGCCCCGCGCGGCATCCTGGCCAGCACGGCCTTGACGACCTTGCCCGGCAGGCCGGGGAACAACTCGCCCCCGGCGAACTTCGTCGGCGTCGCCAGCACGGGGAAGGTGTAGTCCCACACGTGGAAGGCCCGCAGCATCTTCCGGAGCCCGCGCCGAGTCCTGAACCGCTCATAGTAGTGATCGGCCCGCCCGAACGCCCGCACGTACCGGTCGGCCAGAGCGGGCGGCAGATAGGACAGGAAGGGCAGCTTGTAGTGCGGCTCCATCACCCCGAGCCGGTTGCCGAGCCCCAGGTAGAGCACCCCGCCGTCGGACAGCACCCGATGCATCTCGGCCACCACCGCGTCGGGGTCGACCACGTGCTCGTAGATGTGGTTGAACACCAGCACGTCGATCGAGGAGTCGGGGAACGGCAGCGCGGTGCCGTCACCGCACACGAACGCCACCCGGTCGCCGAACCGGTCGGCCGCCTTGCGCAGGCCCGGCACGTCGATGTCGATGCCCAGCGTGTGCTTGGCCCCGGCCTGCGCCAGCTCGTCGGCGATGAACCCGGCCGAGCAGCCCACGTCGCCCACGGTCAGCCCGCCGAGCGGCCCGTGGAAGTGCTCCAGCACAGCGATGATCTTCGCTGCCTTGCGCCGCCGTTTCTGCTCGTCGAGCATGGCGGACTGGAACTCCGAGTATTCGAGCTGCGCGACCCTTTGCTTCCCCACGGAGCCCCACAGTACCCACCTCAGCGCCGGCACGGCGTCGAAGGGGCGCAAGGGCACCGTGGCCGGCCCGTCTGCCGGCTTGCGCCCGTCGCGAGCGTCGTCTGGCTTTACCAGGCCGATCACGCGTAGCCTGAGCGAATGCTGCGTCGGCTGTTGCGCATCGTCCTCGCCCTGGTCGCCGTGGGTTTCCTCGGGTACGGCCTGGCGCAGAACTGGGAAGAGACCACCGGCGCCGTGGCCGCGATGTCGCCGTGGGCGGTGCTCGGTGCGTTCGCCGCGGTGCTGCTGGGTCAGTTCTTCATGCTGGTGGCCTGGCGCGAGATCCTGGCCGGGCTCGGCACGCGGGTGCCGTTGCGGACCGCCGGGCGGATCATGTTCGTGGGGCAGCTGGGGAAATACATCCCGGGCGCGGTGTGGGCGTACGCGGCGATGATGGACCTGGGCCGCGACCACGGCAGCCCGCCGCGGCGCACGTTCGCGACGATCTCGCTCGGCCTGGTGATCAACATCGGCGTCGCGATCTCGATCGCCGCGGCCACGCTCTGGACGCTGGATGCGGTGCGGCAGGCCTGGTACCTCGTGCTGCTCGTGCCGGTGATCATCCTGTGCCTGCACCCGAAGGTGCTCGCCTGGGGTCTCAACCTGGCGCTGCGCGTCGCGCGCAGGGAGCCGCTGGAGAGCGTGCTGCCCGGCCGCACCGTGGTCGTCGCGGTGGCGTGGACGGCGCTCGGCTGGTTCGTGTACGGGATCCACATCTGGCTGCTCAGCGGCCGGCCGGACCTCTACGTGATCGCGACCGGGGCCTACGCGTTCGCGTGGGCCACCGGGATCCTCACGGTCGTGGTGCCGGCCGGGGTCGGGATCCGGGAGGGCGCGCTGGTGCTCGTGCTCGCGCCGGTCATCGGCCCTGGGCCCGCGCTGGCGGTGGCGATCGTGTCGCGGCTGGCGTTCACGCTGGCGGACGCGGCCGCGGCGGGCATCTCGTTCCTGCTCGGCCGTCAGGTTCCGAGGAGCGTGCCCGCGTACGCCGACCAGAACGGCTCGGGATCGACCGCCTTGACCCCCGACCGCAACCTCTCAGGCTCCCCGGAGGCGTAAAAGCGCTCGATCGCGTCCCGGAGCGCGCCCACGTCGCCTGGCTCGACGAGCAGCCCGTCCACGCCGTCGGTGACGTGGTCGGCGAGCGCGCCCACGCGGGTGGCGATCACCGGGACGCCGTGCTCGTGCCCGAGCCAGACGTTCTGGCTGGCGGTGGCGGTGCGGTAGGGCAGCACCAGCGCGTCGGCGGCGGCGAACAGCTTCGGCACGTCCTCGGCGGCGACGTAGCCGGGCCGCAGGTCCACCCGGTCGGCGATGCCCAGCTCGCCGATCAGCGCCTTCGTCTCGTCCAGCCCGCCCCAGAACTCCCCCGCCACGGTCAGCGATACCCCGTCGGGCAGCGCCCTGAGCAGCAGGTCGAGCCCTTTGTACGGCCGGACGATGCCGAAGAACAGCAGCCGCCGGTGCACCTGGGAGGACCGCTCGGCCGTGGTGGACGGCAGGTGCGGAGGCAGCGCCGCCACGCTCACCGGCTTGCCCGTGAGCCCTCTGGCCAGCGCGGCCTGCTGCTCGGAGTGGGTCAGCACGCCGTCGACCCGCTTGAGCAGCGCCTTCATCAGCGGCTCGTCGTAGGGCTTCCGCTCGTGCGGCAGCACGTTGTGGCAGAGGGCGATCGTCCTGACTTTCCGCCCTATCCCGTACAAAATCCCCAAATAGGCGGGGACCTGCACCGGGCTCAGCACGGCCAGCACCACGAGGTCGGCGGAGCGCATCCGCCGCCCGGCCGCCACCCACCCGTCAGGCCGGCGCCAGTCGAGCCTTCTGACGGTCTTCGGATAGGGGGTGCCCTCGGGCGCCGAGATCGTCTGCTGCCCCGGGTAGAGGAACGACGGGTATTGCGCCCGCCACGACTCGATCACCACGTCGTGGCCGAGCGCCGACAGCCGGTGCGCCAGCTCGGTGGTGTGCTGCGCCCCGCCGCCCTTGTACGGATAGGTCGGCCCGACGATCGCGATCCGCACGCGCCTACTCTCCCCGCGAACGCACGATCAGGTCGGCCAGCAGGGCCACGGACCCGATCAGCATCCCGGACAGGAAGATCATGACGGTGTTGGCGGGGAAGTAGAACGGGTGCTGGATCATGTCCCAGACCCCCTTCACGAACCCGATGCCGACCAGCCACAACGCGGGCGGCATGAGCACCTTGAGCGGGTTGAAGTACATGATCATCCGCAGCACCTGGAGGATGTAGCGATAGGCGTCGGACACGAAGCTGAACTTCGACTTGCCGGCCCGCTTGGCGTACTCGATCGGCAGGTAGTGGATGTCGTGCTGGTTGGACAGGAACGACAGCGTGATCGTCGTCACGCACGAGAACCCGGGAGGCAGCAGCCGCAGATAGGGCTTGGCCACCGACTTGCGGAAGGCCCGCAGCCCCGAGTTGAGGTCGGGGATCTTCTGACCGGCCAGCATCTCCGCGACCTTCCGGATCACGAACTTCGCGGGCACCCGCAGCAGCTTGTGCGAGCCCTCCTCGCTGGTGCGCGCGCCGACCACCTGGTCGATGGTCTTGTCCTTGTCCAGGATCTGCACCAGCTCGGGAATGCGCTCGTTGGGGTAGGTCATGTCGGCGTCGGTCCACACGACGATCTCGCCCCTGGCCTCCTGGGTGCCGATGCGCCGCACGGTGCCGGCGCCGCCGTTGCGGTGGAAGGCGCGCACGCGCAGGTGCGGGTAGCTCGGCGCGGCCTCCTGCAGCCTGGCCAGCGTCAGGTCGGTCGAGCAGTCGTCGATGGCCACGAGCTCGTAGGTGTAGCCGCTCGAGTCCATGGCCCTCGTGATGCGCTCGACTTCGTCGATGACGTGATCCTGCTCGTTGTAGCAGGGCAGGACGATGGTGACGTATGGCGCTTCTTCCACGGCAGGTCCACTCTTGGGGGTCTCAAGCGTGCTCACGGGGGTCGAGGTTACTCTGCCCACCTTAAAGGCGGCTCCACATCGTGCAGGAACCGCTTCATGCTGCCACCGCCATCCACACGTCGATCCCGAGTGACCACGTGCCGTTCGGGGGGTCGATGAGCGAGCGCTCGTCCTGGAGGGTGACCAGCGCCATCACGCGCGTCGCAGGCCCGTAACGCCAAACCTGCTCGGGCCTCGCCGCCAGCACGACGGGGACCCGGCCGGCCGCGCGCACCCGCTCGATCAGCCGGCGTGTCTCCGCCTCGGGCGCGACGTCCCCCGAATCCGGAGGGCGCGCGACCTTCGCCGCCGGACGGTCGCACATGCCGCGGACGAGCTGGGTGAACCGGTCGCCGGTGACCCGCTCCACGATCAGCACGGACGCCTCGGGCGGGATCTTCGCGCACATCGCCTCGACGGCGGCCGCCTCGCCGCGCTCGACCGGCGTGAACGCGGTGCCGATCGAGGTCACGGCCGGGGGCACCAGCACGAGCAGGACGGCGACGGATGCCACCCAGCGCCGCTTCGGCAGCTCGCGCAGCGCGTACGCGGCGAGCAGGATCAATCCCGGGATCACGATGGGGACCAGGCGGCGGGCGGCCCACGGGTGGTCGGGCGTGATCTCGGGCCGCAGCAGCGTCGTGACGGTGGTCCAGCCGATCATCGCCAGCGGCAGCAGCCAGGCGAACGGCGTGCCGTCACGCAGCAGCCTGTGGAGGAGCAGGGCGGCCGCGACCGTGGCCAGCACGAGCACGGGGAGGCCGACGTACCAGGCGACCCAGTGCAGGGAGTCCTCGAAGTAGAGCCGGGTGCCGTCCAGGGGCAGGCCGTTGGCCCGCTGGATTGTCTCGATCATCGTGAACGTGCGCCGGTCCTCCCCGTTCACGGGGTCGCGGGTCACGGTCTGGAACCACGGGCGCGCGTAGAGCCCGGCCATGAGCAGCACGACCAGCGTCGCTCCGGCCGCGGGAGCCCAGGCCGGCGGCCGGAGCCTGGCGAGGGCGGGAGCGGCGGCCGTACCGATCGCGATCAGCACGACGACGGCGGCGCAAATGAGCAGCAGCGGCCGGACAGAGCTCGACAAATAGGTCAGGTAAGGGCGGGCGAGCAGGTACGCCGCCAGCATCCCCAGCCCGGCCCCTGCCACCAGCCCGGCCAGCATCGGCAGTCCGAGCGCGCCCTGCGGCCTGCCGAAGCGCCGCATCGCGATCAGCAATCCCGCGAACGCCAGCACCGGGAGCACGTCCCGCAGCCCGTCCACCCGCACCAGCACGGCCAGCCCGAACACCAGCCCCGCCAGCAGCCCGTGCCGCCACCCCGGCCGCTCCAGCGCGTCATGCGCCAGCGCCAGCCCCCCGAACAGCAGGATCAGCGACGGGATCTCGCTGAACGTGGTGCGCGAGGTGTAGAGGATCGGCAGGCTCACCGCGAACGCCAGCGCCGCCGGCACCGCCCAGCGCGCCCCCGCCAGCCGCACCACCACCCCGGCCAGCGTGAGGACGGCCAGCGCCCCCAGCACCGGCGGCACCGCGAACGGCACGCCCAGCCAGTAGCCGATCGCGAACAGCATGGGCGGGCCCGGCATGAACTGCGGCACCACCGATCCGCCCACGTCGTAGAACCCGACGCTCTCGAAGACCAGCGCCGGATCGGCACCGCCGAACGCCGCGGCCTGAGCGGGGATGGGCAGGGAGCCGTGGCCGGCGATCCAGGCGGCGTACTGGGCGTAGGTGGCCGGGTCGCGCCGGACGATCAGCTGCTCGCTGTGCAGGATCCCGTTGAACACGCCCGCCGCCACCGCGACCGCGATCACCCCGGCGACCTGCCACGACGTGGCCTCGACCACCTTGCCCGGGCGACGCGTCCCCGCCCAGCACAGCAGGGCGGCCGCGGGCACGCCGAGCAGCAGCGCGGGCAGCGGCGTGAACCGGCCGAGCAACAGCAGCGGGAGCCCCACCAGCAGCCAGCCCGCTACGGCGAGCGGGGGCACCAGCGAGAGCGTGGCGAGCAGTCGGCCAGGTCGATCGAGTTCCATCGGTGAGCGAGCGTATCCAACGCCACCCACCCACCGCCCCCGACACGACCTCCGCCGCGCCCTGCCTGCCGTTTCCACGCCCCGCAGGCCACCGTTTCCACGCCCCGCAGGCCACCGTTTCCGCGCCCCGCAGGCCGTTTCCGCATCCGTCCTCACCACCCCCCGACCCGCACCGCCCCGCTCCCGCGGCCGACACGCCTGCCGGGCCCGCACGCCACTCTGTGGGCACGCGACGACAAGGACCGATCACGCGGGCCCCCTTCACGGTCTACGAGCGCCCGGCCAATGCCGCCACCGCGGTGGGCGACGCACGCGGCAGGGCCGGCAGCGGGGAGGCCGTGGTGCGGACGCCGACAGCGTGGGGTCCGGCATCGTGGCCATGGCACGATCGGCGGATGCCCGGCCCGCGCCCCGCAGTGCGATCGACCAGCGCATGCAGACCCGGCGGCGCGGAACCGCATACAGAGAGCGCGTGGCGGGCGGGGCGCAGTTGGTGGCGCGGGGGTGTCGGAGGCGCGGGTAGCGTACCGGTGTGTCACAGGAGCGGGAGGGCGTGCGGGTGGTGTCGGAGGCTCGCGCGGACGGGCCCGCGGAGCGGCACGGGGGCAGACGCCCCCGGGACCTGGCCGGCGTGGTGCGGCGGCACAAGTGGTTCCTGCTGGTGCTCGCCCTGGGCACGGCCCTGCGGGCCCTCGCCATGCTCGGGTACCGCCCGGCCCTGTGGTTCCCCGACTCCTACACCTACATCGTCACCGTCTTCAAACCGAAGCCCGACCTGGTGCGCCCGGCGGGCTACTCGATGTTCCTCAAGCTGCTGGAGCCGTTCCACTCCTTCGCCGCGGTGACGGCGGCCCAGCACCTGCTCGGCCTGGCCACCGGCGTGCTGATCTACCGGGTGGCGCGCAGGGCCCCCAGGTGGGCGGCGACCCTGGCCACAGTGCCGGTGCTTCTCGACGCTTACCAGATCGAGCTGGAGCACCTGCTGGTCTCCGACACGCTGTTCATGTTCCTGGTCGTCGCGGCCGTCGCCCTGTGCCCGGCGACCAGGACGGGCCCGGTCGTCGCCATCGGGCTGCTGCTGGCCGCGGCCACGCTGACCAGGACCGTCGGCCAGCCGCTCATCGTGGTGTTCGCGGCCTGGTTCGTGCTGCGCGGGCGGATCGGCCGGGCCGGGATAATGCTGGCGGCGGCCCTGGTGCCGGTCCTCGCGTACGGCGCCTGGTTCTACGCCACCTACCAGCGCGTCGGCCTCGTGGGCGCGAACGGCGCCTTCCTGTACGCCCGCACGATGTCGTTCGCCGACTGCGCCGAGATGGACCCGCCGCCGGACCTGAAGGTCCTGTGCGACCCGCGCCCGCCCGAGCAGCGCCCGCCGTCCCAGGAGTACATCTGGGCGCCGGACTCTCCGCTGGTCCGCCTGCCCGGCATCACGTTCACCAAGGAGAACGACGACCTGGCGGCCAGGTTCGCGACGCTGGCGATCACGAAGCAGCCGCTCGACTACGCCGCCTCGGTCCTCTCCGAGCTCGGCCGCTCGTTCCGCTGGGATCGCCCGGTCTATCCGGACCAGGAAATCTACGGCTATTACCAATTCCCGGTAACTCCACCCGGACCACCTGGGCGCTATCCCGCGCAGGTCGGCGCCGAATATGCCAAGCTCTACGAGCAAGGTGCGATCGGCACGGAGATCGTCGAGCCCTACGCCGGATGGCTGAGGGCCTACCAGAGCGTGGCGCGGCTGCCCGGCCCGGTGCTCCTGGGGGTCCTTCTGGTGCCTCCCGTAGTGGCCGTCGCGCGCAGGCGGAAGGCAGGGCGCCGCGCGGGAGCTCCGGTCCGGCCGCTGCCGTGGGCCGCAGCCGTTGTGCTGTTGGTCACACCGGCAGCGGCGGCGGAGTTCGACTATCGCTACGTGTTGCCGGCCGTACCCCTGGCCTGTCTTGCCGCGGCCCTGAGCATCAGGCCTGACCTGCGACCTCAGTCAGGGAGTACGAATGAGTTTGGCGATGATATTCCACCCAATGTCCGGCTCTGAGTATGCTTGCCCGCGGAAACATCACGCCCGGGTCACGGTCGTTTCCGGCGGTCGTCGCACCGGACACGCGGAACGTGACCTACTCTCGTGGCGCGGAACGACCAAGCCGGAGCGCGGAGCGCGAGGTACGAGGCTAGGGGGCGTATGAGTGACTACAGGAGCGTGCCGGTGGTCGACACCGTGCACGACCGCAGAGTCGCCACCACCCAGCCCGGCAGCAGGATGGCGCGCAGGGCCGCCGCGGCGTCCGCCCCGCCTCCGCCGCCCCCGCCCGACGACCGGCCCCCGCGCAGCCACCGCACCGACGGCGGCGGCCAGGGCAAGATGCGGGTGCTGGCCTGGATCAGCATCGGGGTCACGACGCTCATGGTCGGGGGCTCCCTGACCGCCTACACCGTGTACCGCGACGCCTTCGGCAACATCACCCAGAAGAGCGTCAAAGACGACATCATCAACCCGCGTCCCCCGGACACGGGCGCGCTCAACGTGCTGCTCGTCGGCTCCGACACGCGCGCCGGCGAGGGCAACGCGAAGTACGGCCAGCAGCTCGCCAGGACGGCCGACGCGGGCGGCAAGCGCACCGACACGATCATCCTGCTGCACATCTCGCCCAACCGCGACAAGGCGCAGCTGCTCAGCTTCCCGCGCGACTCCATGGTGCAGATCCCCAAGTGCAAGAACGAGGCCACCAAGCAGGAGATGCCGGCCCGCCGAGACATGATCAACTCGGCGTACAACGCGGGCGGGATCGCCTGCACGATCTCCACCATCGAGACCCTCACCGGGATCCGCATCAATCACTTCGTCGAGGTGGACTTCAGCGGCTTCAAGAACATCGTCGACGCGCTCGGCGGCATCGAGATCTGCCTGAAGTCGGGCGTCAACGACAAGAAGGCCAAGCTCGTCCTGCCACCGGGCAAGAGCCTGCTGAACGGCGAGAAGGCGCTCGGCTACGTGCGCCTGCGCAACTACGGCGACGGCAGCGACATCCAGCGCATCAAGCGCCAGCAGATCTTCCTGAGCAAGGTCATCGCCAAGGCCACCAGCAACGACCTGCTCACCGACCCGGGCAAGCTGCGCAACTTCATCTCGGCCGCGGCCGGCTCCGTCACCATGGACCCCGACCTGGCCAACGACACCGAGCGGCTCATCGAGATCGCGCTGAGCGCCAAGGAGCTGACGGCCAACGGCGTCAAGCTCACGACGATCCCGTGGATTCCCGACCCCGAGAACCCGAAGGCCCGCGTGGTGTGGAAGGAGCCGGACGCCACCAAGCTGTTCACCTCGATCAAAACCGACACCGAGGTCGCCACCCCGGCGCCGTCGGCCAGCGCCGGCACCAAGCCCAAGGTCACCGTCAAGCCGGAGCAGGTGAGGGTTCAGGTGCTCAACGGCACCAAGGCCGTGGGCAAGGCCAAGGAGGTCGCCGACCAGCTCGCCGAGCAGGGCTTCAACGTCGTGGGCCTGGGCAACTACGAGTCTCCCGACGGGCAGAGCCTGGCGAAGAGCGAGATCCACTACGCCAAGACGATCGCCTCTGCGCCCGACCACGCCACCACGCTGGCAGGCGCGGTCCTGCCCAAACCGGCCCCGGCGGCGGGCAAGGTCAAGGCGACCAACCCGTCGACGTACACCAACCCGGCGGTCACGGCGGGAGCCGCTCCGAAGGGCACTCCGGTGATCCAGCTCGTGGTGGGTGAGGACTTCGACTCGGTCAAGGTGACCAAGCTGCCCGACAGCGTCCAGAACAGCACGATCACCGCCTCCGAGCAGAAGAACGTCTGCACCTGACGCTCCAAGTTCCCTGTGTAACAGGGCATTCTGGGCGGCCTTCGGAGACAGGAGCCGTGAGGGCGGGATAGTCTGTTGCGGGTCGGCGACGCAGCGCGACACCGAATCGTAAGGTGGTTTTCACGTCGTGTTGTCGTCGTGTTCCCCGGCCCCCTAGCGAAGCTGAGCGACTTCCTCGTGTCTGACACCAGATTCACTCCACCGGCCATGACCCCGCGGAGCTCTGCGGGTCCGGACGAGGAAGGCGGCCCCGCCAACACGGGCGCGAAATGGCCGCTGCCGGAGGAGACTTTCTGGAGCGAGCGGACCGATCCTCACGGGGTGCTGCCGGGCGACCCGACGGACCCCGGCGGCCTCGCCACCGCCCCACCGGTCGATCCGAGCGCCAACGCCCGGCCCGCAGACTCTCGCGACGCCGCTCACGGGCGGCCGACCGGCCCTCGCGACACGGCTCAGGGGCCGACCGGGCCTCACGACGCCGCTCACGGGCCGGCCGACGCACGCGGGCTCTCGGCCCCGCACTCGGCCGCGCCCGGGATGCCCGGCTCCCCTGGCGGGATGGCGGGGACACAGCAGAGCGCGGGCGACCGGCGGGCCGCGCGAGCGTGGGACCCCACGACCGCCGACCCGGCCGCCCAGGGAGGCGCCGCCGTTCACCCAACGGACCGCGGCGGCACCACCTCGGCTCGCCCGGCGGACCCCAGGAGCGTCGCCGGCCACGGCGGTCATCACGCCACCGGTGCCCGCCACGCCGCCACGCCCCGCCCCGCCGACTCACTCGGGACCGCTGCCCCTGACGGGATGGCCGAGATCCGGCCGACTGCGGGAGGCAGGCGGGCCGCCGGCCCTGACGGGATGGCCGAGGATCGACCGACTGCGGGAGGCAGGCGGGCCGCCGGCCCTGACGGGATGGCCGAGGGCCGGCCGGCTCCGGGAGGCAGGCGGGCCGCTGGAGGGCGGGGGGCCTCGACCGCCCATTCGGCAAGCCCTCACGGTCTGGCGACCGCCCATCCCGCCGCCCCTCCGCGGACGCCCGGTGTCGGTCCCGAGATGCCCGATGGCCGGTCGGCCGCGGGTGCGGGCGGCGAGCGGGTCGGGAGGCACGGCGTAGCGATCGATGAGCGGCCGCTGGCGCAGGCGGAGCCGAAGGCGGAGGCCGAGCCGCCGAAGCGCAAGCGCGACCCGTTCCTCGACAATGTCAAGTTCGTCCTGATCGCCCTCGTGGTCGTCGGCCACTCGCTGGTGCCGACGCTCTCGGCCGACTCCTCCAGGGCGCTCTACATCTTCATCTACACGTTCCACATGCCGGCGTTCGTGATGATCAGCGGCTACCTGTCCAGAAATTTCTGGAACTCCAACGCCAAGACGAACAAGCTGGTCGACACGTTCCTCGTCCCCTATGTGATCGTCGAGGTCGGCTACGCCGCGCTCCGCTTCGCCACGGGCCAGAAGTGGAGCCTGACGATCATCGACCCGGCCTGGCTCAACTGGTATCTGCTCGCTCTGCTGTTCTGGCGGCTGTCCACACCGGTGTGGAAGCGGATGAAGTACCCCGTCCCGGTGGCGATCGCGATCTACCTGTTCGCCGGGTTCTCGCAGATCTCCGGCGACTTCAGCATGGACCGCTTCTTCGGCCTGCTGCCGTTCTTCGTGATCGGCCTGGTGATGCAGCCCGAGCACTTCGAGCTGCTCAACCGCCGCTGGGTCAAGATCGTGGCGGCGTTCACCGTGCTCGGCGCGGCCGCGGTGGCGATCTACATCGCCCCCAGGGCCCCGCTCGACCCCTTCTACTTCAAGGAGAGCTACCAGGACCTCGACCTGTCCTGGTACATGGGCCTGGGCCTGCGCCTCGGGCTGCTGGCGTGCGGGCTGGCCATGTGCTTCGCCGTGCTGGCGCTGGTGCCCAGGGGTGAGACGTGGTTCTCCGACCTCGGCACCCGAACGCTCTACGCCTACCTCCTCCACGGCATCCCGGTGATGATCGCCAAGGAGATGGGCTGGCTGGAGTTCCCGTGGCTGTTCGGGCCGCTGGGCGTGCTGGCGATCAGTTCGAGCGCGTTCGCCCTGGCGATCCTGCTGTGCCTGCCCGAGACCAGGACGATTTTCAAGTGGGTGCTGGAGCCGCGCCTGGTATGGCTCTATCGTCGCCCCTCTGGAAGTTAAGCGACCGTTCCACCCGCATTAACGCCTTTGACCTGGTAGGCGCGGAGCATCGACACATGCGCGCATGTGTCGCCACGACCGTCCATCACCCCGAGGACGCCCGGATCATGCACCGGCAGATCCGGGCGCTGCTCGACGCGGGCCACGAGGTGACCTACGTCGCGCCGTTCACCTACTTCAACGTCACTCCGGCCATGGGGCTCACCGCGGTCGACGTGCCGCGCCTGGCCACGTACGGCAAGGCCCGCGCGGCTCTCAGACGCGGCCTCAGGGGCGCGGACCTGCTGATCGTGCACGACCACCGGCTGCTGCGCACGCTGCCCTACCGGCGCCCTCCGGTCGTCTGGGACGTGCGCGAGGAGGTCACCCCCAGGCAGCTGGCCCGTGCCGAGCGCCGCCACCAGGTGATCACGCCTGCGGTGGTGCCCGAGGCGACCCTGGTGTCACCCAGCCCGCCTCCTCCCGGCGACACCAGGGTCGTCCACATCGGCCGCCTGTCGGCCGAGCGCGGCGTGAACGAGCTGATCGGCCTGGCCGAGCGCCTGGTGCCGCACGGCATCCGGCTCGACCTCATCGGGCCCGCGGAGCGGGACGTGCGCCCGCTGCTGCGGGACGCGCAGCGGGTGGGCCTGCTCGACTGGTTCGGGTACGTGCCCAACCGGCACGCCCTGCGCATGGCCGAGGGTGCGCTGGCCGGCCTGTCGCTGGCGGACGCCACGGTGCGCCGGGTGCCGACGAAGATCATGGACTACATGGGCCGCGGCCTGCCGGTGATCACCACGCCGCAGGGCGCCGCGATGGTGGAGGGCGTCGGCTGCGGGCTGGTGGTGCCGCTGGACGTGGACGCCGTGCTGAACGCCGTACTCGACCTGAAGGAGAACCCGGAACGGCGGGTCAGGCTGGGCGCCCTGGGCCATGCCGAGGCGCGCCTGCGTCACCACTGGCCGGACCACGCGGCGGCCTTCGTGCGCCTCGCCGAGTCGTGGGCCGGCCGCTCGGCCGCGCACGCCCTCGCCGTCTAGGGTTGAGCCGAAACGCCACCGGGGTGGGAATGGTCACACGGCCTGGGGGTTGATGTACTGGGACCATGGCATCGCATCTGATCCAGGGCCGGACGGTGGACATGCCCGTCCGGGTGAGGGACGCCGAGATCTGCAGCGCCTTCTACCCGGTGCGTGCCGACGCCGCCCGGGCGGTCATCGCGTACTCCGGTCTCGACGTGGCCGAGGTGCTGCCCGGCAAGGCCGTTTGCATGCTGCTGTTCGTCGACTACCGCGACGGGGACCTCGACACCTACCACGAGTTCGGGATGGCCTTCCTGATCCGACCACCGGGCTTCTCCGGGGCCACGGGGCTCCGCGAGCTGCGGCAGGCGGGGGTGTTCGTGCACTGGCTGCCGGTGGACCAGCGGTTCACGCTGGAGGCGGGGCGGACGTTGTGGGGGTTCCCGAAGGAGCTGGCGGACATCGAGCTCCGGCTGAACTCGCCGTTCAAGCGGTGCATCCTCCGCAAGGACGGCAGGCTCGTGCTGGACATGCTGGTCAAACCGGGTGTTCCGGTGCCTGGCGCGACGGCGATGACGCCGATGGACGCCTACACGCACCGGGAGGGGGTCACGCGGCGCGTCCCCTGGTCCGTGCGCGCCCGCGGCGCCAGGATGCGCCCCAGCGGCGCGCTGATCCGCCTCGGCAACCACCCGGTCGCCAAGGAGCTGAGCGAGCTGGGGCTGCCCAAGCGGGCCATGTTCACCACCACGGTCTCGCGGGCGGCGATGGTCTTCGGCGAGGCGTCCGAGACCTGACCGGGCCCGGCGTTAGCAGCCCGGTAGAGGCTCGGCGGTTTCAGACGATGGGCGGGCGGCCGAGCTTGACCATGCGCCAGGCCGTGCGCCAGGCCATCGGCCGGCGCTCGCCGGCGGGGCTGCGCAGGCCCTCGATGAAGCCGCTGAACCACGACTTGAGCGCGTCTCCGGAGCGGCGCTCCCTGATGACCGTGAGCACGATCCAGTTGGTCAGATAGAGCACGGCCAGCGGCCACGGCAGGTTGCGGCGGGCCAGCCAGACGCGGTTGCGGGCGTTGAGCCGGTAGAACTCGGCGTGCCTGGTCGGCGGCACCTGCGGGTGGTACATCACCGTCTCGGCGTCGTATTCGATCCGGTAGCCCTCGCCCAGCAGCCGCCAGGCCAGGTCGGTCTCCTCGTGGGCGTAGAAGAACCGCTCCGGCAGGCCGCCCACCTGGAGGAACGCCGAGCGCCTGACGGCGGAGGCGCCGCCGAGGAAGGTCGTGACCGGCGAGGAGCGCTGCGGATCGCCCGCGCGCAGCCGGGGGACGTGGCGCCGCTGCCCGATGCCGCCGTCGGGATCCATCACCCGGAAGGAGATCACCGCGAGGTCGGGCTCGGTGGCGAAGCGTTCGCGGACGTGCGCGACGACCTTCTGGTTGGCATACCAGCCGTCGTCGTCGAGGAACAGCACGACGTCGCCCGAGCACTCCTCCACGCCGCGGTTGCGGCCTGCGGGGATGCCCGCGTTGCGGTCGAGCCGGATCGATTTCACGACCGCGGCCGACCCCTCGGGTGGCGTCGCCGTCACCTCGGGCACGTCGGCCCCGTTGCCCACGATCACCACCTCGACGTCGCCGTCGATCTGGTTGAGCGCGGACTCGACCGCCCGGTTCAGCTCCGCGACCCGGTTGCCCATGGTGAGGATGACGCACGAGATCTTCAACGAATCACTGTCCTGACGCGTTGAGAGCACGAGCGGAGCATTCTTTCATGATCACCGAGTCTGCTGGTCATTGGGGATGTTGGGTGGAGCTAAGCGTATCGGAACCGAAGGTGAACCCCCACCGAACGGCGGACGTCCGATCAATACGACGGACGACGGCCCACTCCGGTTCCGACATGAGATCACGCCAGCCGCCGCGACGCGAGGATACTTACCAAATGCAGAATGACTTGTAGACAGGCGGCGACGAAACAGGCCGCCAGCAGCACCCGGGTGGCCGTCAGATCGCCCCTCACCACGTCGATCACCGCGGTGGCCAGGGCGAGCATGGACAGCTCGATCGGCTGCACGATGCGGTGGAACCTCGTGGCGGCGAGCACCCGCCGGCCCAGCCCCAGCAGCCCGGAGCGGAACTGCACCCCGGACGCCTCGGTGGCGGCCGGCAGCCCGCCCTTGGCCCGGGCCACCTCAACGAGATCGGTCTCGGCCTTGATGAGGATCGCGCCGAGCGCGGCGGCCAGGCCCAGGACGGTGTGCCAGTCGGGCAGCACCGCCGACGCCCGCCAGCCCAGCCCGACGAGCACCGCCGCCTCGGCGAAGTAGGCGCCGACGCGGTCGAGGTAGACGCCGGCCAGCGAGGTCTTGCCCGTCCAGCGGGCGAGCTCGCCGTCGGAGCAGTCGAGCAGCAGGTAGACCTGGATGAGCAGGGCGGCGGCCACGGCGGCCCACAGCCCCGGCAGGGCCAGCACGACGCCGCCCGCGATGCCGGCCACCGTCATCACCCAGGTGAGCTGGTTGGGCGTGACGGGCGTCTTGGTCATGAGCCAGGTGACGTAGATCGACAACCGGCGCATGTAGAGCGCGCCCGCCCAGTGCTCGCCGTTCCTGCGCTCGAGGTGGCCGGCGGGCTGGGCGACCCGCCGCAGCTCAGCGACCGAAGGCCCGGACATAGTCCCCCACCCGATCGCGGATCTCCGAGTCCTGCATGCGCAGGTGCTCCAGGATCGTGTAACGGCCGGGACGAGTGCTGGGCGCCAGCGCGACGGCTTCGGCGAACTGCGCGACGCTCAGCCCGATGTCGGCGGGCACGACCGGCAGCTCGTGCCGGCGCAGGCAGTCGACGACCTGGTTGGCCCGGGCTTCGTCCTCCCTCAGGAAGAAGCAGAAGGCGGCGCCGATGCCGGCCAGCTCGCCGTGGTTGGAGGTGCCGGGGAAGAGCTGATCCACGGCATGAAGGATCTCATGGTCTCCACCGCTCGCGGGCCGCGAGGATCCCGCGATCACCATCGACATGCCGGAGAGGATCAGGGACTCGGCCAGCACGGTCAGGAAGGCGTCGGACTCGATGGAGTCGGTGCGCCCGATGAGCGCCTCGGCGGCCGTGCGGGCCATAGAGCAGGCCAGCCCGTCGATCGGCTCGCCGCGCTCGATGTTGCCGAGCTGCCAGTCCTCGATGGCCGACAGGTTGCTCACCACGTCGCCCACACCCGCCCTGACCAGCGACTCCGGCGCGTTGTGCACGAAGTCGAGATCGACCAGGATGGCCAGCGGCATCGGCACCCCGAACGAGCCCTTGCCTCCCTCGTAGACCAGGGAGGCCGTGGGCGAGCAGATGCCGTCGTGGGAGAGGTTGGTGGCGACCGCGACCATCGGGATGCCCGCGAGCGAGGCGGCGTATTTGGTGACGTCGATGGTCTTGCCGCCGCCGACGCCGATCACGACCTCATAGGCGGCCTTGCGCAGGTCGGCGCCGAGCGAGACGGCCGCGTCGACCGACCCGTCGGCCACCCTGAACATCTGGGCCTCGTCCAGTTGCGGCGAGATCAGGCTCTCGATGTGGTCTCCCTGGCCGGGGCCCACGGCCACGGCCACCCTGCCGGAGGTGGCCACCCTGCTGTCGGCCAGCAGAGCGCCCAGCTCGGCCACGGCGCCGCGCCTGACCTGCATGGTCAGCGGCGCCGGCAGCATCCTCGCGAGAAGCGGCATGCCCGCCCCCTCAGTAGCGAACGGCTATGGTGCGGGCCTTGGCCAGGTCGTCGTGGTTGTCCACCTCGACCCAGTCGACCTCGCCGATGGGCGCGGCGTGGATCGTCTCGCCGCGCTCGACCATCTCCTGGTAGCCGTCCTCGTAGTAGAGCTGCGGGTCCCGCTCGAACGTGGCCCTCAGCGCGTCGGCCAGCCGCTCGGCGGCGCCGGGCCTGATGAGGGTGGCGCCGATGTACTCGCCGTAGGCCTCGGCCGGATCCATCAGCTTGGTGATGCGCCGCAGCGAGCCGTCGGGCGAGAGTGTGACCTTCATCTCCTCGTCGGCGAGCTTTTTGACGTTGTCGACGGCGAGGAGGATGTCGCTCGTCTCGGGGGCGGACAGGAGCGTCTTCTCGACCGAGACCGGGTGCACGGTGTCGCCGTTGACCAGCAGCGCGCCCTGGGAGAAGTAGTCGCGGGCGCACCACAGGGAGTAGGCGTTGTTCCACTCCTCGGCCTTGTCGTTGTGAACCAGGGTGAGCTGGACGCCGTATTTCTTCTCGAAGGCGGCCTTGCGATCGTGCACGGCCTGGGCCGCGTACCCGACGACGACCACGATCTCCCGGAGGTCCACCTCGGCCAGATTGCGCAGCGAGATGTCCATGATCGTGGTTTCGCCGTCGACCGGCACGAGCGCCTTGGGCAGCGTGTCGGTGTACGGCCGCAGGCGTCGTCCGGCCCCAGCGGCCAGCACCATTCCCAGCAACGTGCACTCCTCAGTCGAGCATGACTACGTGTGGGCCAAAGGTTAGTTCCCTTTGGGCCCTCCGCGGGTAATCCGGCGTTAGTCTTGCGTTCCCATATCGGCTGCTTCCACCCCGGATCGGGGCGCAGCCAGCCAGCTTGTCAGGCTCTCCCAGCCGAACAACGCCCACAGATAGACCGCGAGCAGGGCGTAGCCGGCGGTCATCGGCCCCATGAGGGCGACCAGCGAGACCGCCATCATCCGCCCGTCCCAGCCGAGCCCCAGCGTGGCCAGCCACGACGGCGGATAGACGCGCTGCCGCAGCCGATAAACAAGATCATAATGGTGGAACGCCAGCGCCCCGAGCAACAGGAAGATCAGCACCGGGTTGAGCTGGTGCGCGAACCCGCACGCCGCGACGAAGGTGTATTCGATCACCCGCAGGATGGGCGGGACGAGCCAGTCGACCCTGCCGTCGTGCGGATGGGTGCTGCCGGGCCCGGCCAGCAGCAGCGTCACGGCCGGCGCGAACACCGCCAGCCCGTCCGTGCCGGCCACCCCGAGCAGCAGCAGCACGCCGGTGACGAACGTGCCGGCGAGCACCGGCGGCAGCGGCGGCAGTTGCCCGGCCACGAGCAGGCCCATGGCGCGCGAGAGCGGGCCGTCGTCGCGGTAGGCCACGACCGTGCTGTTGGGCACGGGGGTCATGTGAACCGGGCTCATCGTGCCGACCTCGCCATCCGTCCGGCGAGCTGGTAGACGGCCGCCACGCCGCCCCAGCAGAGCAGGGCCAGGAACGTCGCCCGGGCGTCCCAGACGGCGGCGGTGACGGCGATCAACGCGGTCCGCTCGCCGATGGGCAGGACGACGATCTTCTTCAGCCAGCGTACGACCGCCTGGCGCTCCAGGCGCTGGGCGAGCTTCAGCACGCCCGTCGCGGACCTGGTGTCGGCCGACTCCTGCAGGGATCGGGGTGGCCGGGCCCACGCCGCGCCGACCCTGGCGGCGTCCGCGGCGGCGCCTGCGTAGGAGTACTGGATGGCGTGCCGGACGACCAGCACGATCATCGCGGCCGCGGCGAGGTGCCAGATGGCGGGGTCGGCCGAGCCGAAGGCCAGGCCGATGTAGACGATGAGCTCCTTGAACCGGTCGGACATGCCGTCCGCCCAGGCGCCGAGCGAGGAGAACGTGCGAGTGTAGCGGGCGAGCTGGCCGTCGAGGCAGTCGAGCGCGAACGACAGGTAGAGCAGCAGCGCCCCGGCCAGGCGCCCGCTCTGGGTGCCCGCGGAGAACCAGACGGCCGCCAGCAGGGCCAGGCCGAACGAGACGCCGGTGACGGTGTTGGGAGTGACCTTGAGTTTGACGGCGGGCTTGATCAGGTAGCGGGACCAGGTGGAGACGAAGTAGGTGGCGAAGAAGCCGTCGTCCTCCTTCACCGAGGTGTCGAGCCTGACCCGGGCCTCGTCCACGCCGGCCAGGGCGGCGACGGCCGCGTCCGCGGCGTTCTGGCCGGCCACGCGATCGGCGTGCAGCGGCCCGATCGCGGCGGCCCGCACCGCCACGCCGGTCCTGACCAGCCCGACCAGCAGGAGGTCGACGGCCTCGACCGGGGTGACCGGCCCAAGCTTGCCGGTGTCGGCCAGCTCGGCCAGCTCCTCGGCCACGTCGGCGAGGGCGGCCAGGTCGCGCTCGCCGGCCTGGAGCACGCCCCGGAACGTGGCGTTCGCCTCGGGGACGATGTGGAACGAGCTGCCCGCGGTGACGACCCTGCCGCCCTCGACGCGCACCGGCGGCCGGAGGGGGCCCGCGGTCGCGTCGTGGGAGACCAGCGCCCCGGTGTCGTGCGCCGGGTGCTCCAGCAGCACCGCGAGCGCCTCGCGGTGGGCCACGAGGTCACCGGGGATGACGGCGACGGCGCCCGTGGCGGTCCTGGCGAGCTTCGCGACGCCCCTGAGGTCGGCCCCGAGCCCGCCGCCGGGGGTCAGCAGCTGGACCTCGCGCACGGGCAGCGTGGCGAGCTGGTCGCCGAGCCGGTCGAGCAGCGTGCCGTCGCCGCAGGAGAGCCTGCCGGCCGGGGTCGTGGCGAGCAGCACGACCGAGGTGGCCGTGCTCTCGCGGATCGTCGACGAGTCGGGCAAAGCGCAGGTCTCCTACCGGTCGGGCGGGAGTGCGTGGACTTGGGGGTGCGTAGCCTCAGCGTAGCGACCGGTCAACGCGATATCACGGATGTGGGACCCCCGATAAGAAACCTGCTCATCAGACTGCCGCCCCACTGTCGAGACTGGTCAGGCCAGTAGCGGCAGTCCATTTAGCAGATCTCTCATCGGTACGCTGCCGGTATGAGTTCACGGTCGATTGGCGTGCTTCTCGCGGCCGGTGTCGGGCAGAGGGTGGGGTTGGCCACTCCCAAGCAATTCGTGGAGGTCGCGGGGAGGAGCATCCTCGAGCATTCGCTGGCCGTGTTCGAGGGCGCGCCGGAGATCGACGAGATCGTGGTGCTGATCACGCCGGGATACACCGACCGGGCACGCGAGATCGTGGCCAGGGGCGGCTACCGCAAGGTCAGCAAGGTCGTGGAGGGTGGCGCGAGCCGCACCGAGAGCACCTGGCGGGCGTTGCAGGCCCTGGGGACCGAAGAGTGCGACGTGCTGTTGCACGACGCCGTACGCCCCCTCGTGGATCGCCGGATCATCGCCGAGTGCGTCGACGCCCTGCGCACGCATCAGGCCGTCAACGTGGCGATCCCGAGCTCCGACACCGTCCTGGTGGCCGAGCCGGTGCCGGACGGAGAGGTCATCGGCGAGGTGCTCGACCGGTCCCGGCTGCGGCGCAGCCAGACGCCGCAGTGCTTCAAGCTGTCGGTGATCAGGGAGGCGTACGAGCGGGCGCTGGCCGACCCCGGCTTCGGCAGCCGACCGGCCACCGACGACTGCGGCGTGGTGCTGCGCTACCTGCCCGACGTGCCGATCCACCTGGTGACGGGGAGCGAGCACAACATCAAGATCACCCACCCCGCCGACCTGCACATCGCCGAGCTGCTCTTCCAGTTGCGCACCGAGGCGCCCGCGGGCGACCGGAGCAGGCTGGCGGGCAGGAGCGTGGTGGTCTTCGGCGATCATGAGGTGGCCGGGCTGGCCGCCGCGTACGGCGCCCGGGTGCGCACGTTCACCCGGGGCGACGGCGTACGCGTGGAGGAGGCCGACTCCGTGGCGAAGGCGCTGGCCGGGATGGGCGACATCGACCACGTGGTGCACACGGCGGCCATGGCCACACCGACCGACGAGGCCATGGCCGTGCACTACCTGGGGGCGCTCAACGTGGCCCGGGCCGCCCGTCCGCACCTGCGCATGAGCCTGCTCCTGCACGCCCCGTCCGGCGAGGGCGCGCCGGAGGCCTCGGCCAGGGCCGCGGTCGCCGCGCTGGCCCGGACGCTGGCCCGCGAATGGGCGACCGACGGCATAAGGGTGAACTGCGTGAATACCACCACGTCTCCCCGCGCGGACGCGCAGACCTCGCTGGACGTCCTCATCTCCGATCTTTCCGGGCAGGTGGTAGACGGTCACGTGGACGGCGCTTGACCCGGCGCTTGTTACCGTGCGATCACATGAGGAAACTCATCGTGATCGTCCTGCTGCTCGGCTCCTACCCCGTACTGCTGGCGTCGGCCCTCTGGCCGGCGCCACTGGCGTTCGCGGCGGTGGCCGCGGTCTCCTACGCCGCCGAGTACGCCGCGCCACGGGTCGCCAGGCGGCTGCTCGACCTGCTCGGCAAGGTGCACCTGGGGATCACCCTGCGCTTCGCGGCCCGCCAGACGGCGGCGCTGCTGCTGGTGGCGCGGACGGCGGGGCCGGACTCGGCGTGGTTCGTGGCGGTGGCCGCCGGCGGGTTCGGCCTCCACATGGTGCGGGCCGCGCACACAGGCCTGGCCATGCGGCTCAGGCAGATGCTCGGCAGCATGCCGGTCACCACTCGCAACCTGGACGTGTCGGCGCTGCGCATCCCGAAGTTGCCACCGCGCTGGCTGCGCGACGCCCGGAGCGTGCGCTTCCTCTACCTGGACGCCCTGCCCGTGCTGGGCGCCGGGGCGGGCGCGGCCGCGGCGGCGGGCGGTGCGGTGCCGCCCGCGGCCGGCGCCGTGGCGGCCGCCGCCGGCGCGGCCCTGGCGCTGGTGCTGGGCGCCGCCGGGGCATTGGCGCTCATCCCGTACGTGCGCCGGGCCCTGCCTCTCACCGACAAGGCTCGCGTGCTCCAGGTCGTGAGCGAGCAGGTCAGGGCCTACGACCCGGAGGTCATCCTGTACTTCTCCGGCGCCACCGCGGCCGCGTACCAGGCCAGGATGTGGCTGCCCGTGCTGGAGCGGATCGACCGGCGGGCCATCGTCGTGCTGCGCGAGCGCGGCATGGCCGCCCACCTGGAGCCCTCCACGCTGCCGATGGTGTGCATCCCGTCCTCGGCCGACCTGATGAGCTTCCGCGCCCTGTTCAGCGCCAAGCTCTGCCTGTACGTCTCCAACGTCGGCAGGAACGTCCACATGCTGCGCATCCCGACCCTGCGCAGCGCCTTCCTCAACCACGGCGACAGCGACAAGGAGGCGTCGTTCAACCCGTTCTCCCGGGTGTACGACGAGGTGTGGGTGGCCGGCCCCGCCGGGAGGGACCGCTACCGGCGGGCCAAGGTGGGCGTGCGGGACGAGAACATCCACGAGGTGGGCCGGCCGCAGCTGGAGGGCATCTCGACGGAGGGCCCCGGGCTGCCGTACCGGACCGTCCTGTACGCCCCCACCTGGGAGGGCTGGAACGACGACCTGTTCCACACCTCGCTGATCACCATGGGCCCGCGCATCGTGCGGGCGCTGCTCGACCACGAGCCCCCGCTCCGCGTGATCTACAAACCGCACCCGCTCACGGGCTGCCGCGACAAGAGCGCCCTCCGCGCGCACCGGAAGATCGTGGCCATGATCGAGGCGGCCGAGCTGGCCAAGTCGAAGGACAGGCACCCGTCGCGGGCCTCCGGGACGCGGCCGCGCATCACGCATCTGATCGTCACCGGCCCCGAGCCGCACCTCTACGACTGCTTCAACGAGTGCGACCTGCTCATCAGCGACATCTCCAGCGTCGTGGCCGACTTCCTCGCCAGCGAGAAGCCGTACGCGGTGACCAACGTGGCCGGCCTGCCCGAGCGCGCCTTCCACGAGCGCTATCCGAGCGCCGAGGCGGGCGTGCTGCTCGGCGAGGACCTGGCCGGGCTCGCGGACTTCCTCGACGGGGAGGACACGCTGGCCCGGGCCAGGATCAAGCTCAGGAGCTACCTGTTCGGCCCGGAGTATCCGGACGCGATGACCCGCTTCAACGCGGCGGTGGAGCGGGTGCTGACTTCGGCGGCCGGGCCAGCTTCTTCGGACTCGTGAGGAAGCCCCAGCCCCAGGAGCAGTGCATGGTGGCGTACACGATGGGCAGCCGCAGCCGCGCCGCCATGGGCAGCCCGCCGCCGGTCAGCACCGAGCCCGCCACGATGGCGAGCGCGTAGCCGCCGGGGACGATCAGGCCGAGCGGGAAGAACGGCGAGACGACCAGACCCAGCAGCATGGCCAGCACCGCCGCCGGCGGTGCGAGGTAGCGCAGGTTGATCGTGCCCTCGTGGGTGCGCGCGACCACCCGCCGCCAGCGGCCGTAGTGGAAGTATTGCTTGGCCAGCGCCTTGACGTTGGGCCGCGGCCGGTAGGAGACCCGCATGCGCGGCTGGAACCAGACCAGGCCGCCGCTCTGGCGGATGCGGTGGTTCATCTCCCAGTCTTGGGCGCGCTGGAAGTGCTCGTCGTAGCCGCCCACCCGGTCGAGCGCCGAGCGGCGGAAGACGCCGAGGTAGACGGTGTCGGCGGGGCCGGCGGTGCCGCCCACGTGGAAGGCGGCGGCGCCCACGCCGATCTTGGAGGTCATCGCGCAGGCGACGGCCTGTTCGAACGGCGTGACGCCCTCGGCCGCCATGATGCCGCCGACGTTGTCGGCGCCGGTCTGCGCCAGCGTCTCGACCGCGATGCGCAGGTAGTCGGGGGGCAACATGGCATGGCCGTCCACCCTGGCGACGATGCCGTTGCGGGAGGCGGCGATCGCGGCGTTGAGCGCGTTGGGGGTGCGGCCGGTCGGGTTGGGCACCACGGTCACCCGGGGGTCGGCCGCCGCGATGGCGTCGGCGACCTCCTGGGTCCGGTCCTGTGAGGGGCCGACGGCGAGCACGACCTCGATCTCACCGGGGTAGTGCTGGGCGAGGACCTGGTCGACGGCCTCGCGCAGGTGCCGCTCCTCGTTGAGGACCGGCATGATGACGGAGATGGGGGGCCAGGCACGCGTCTCCGCGGGCGCGTGCGGCGAGTCGGGGAACTGCTTCATGGCGGGGCTCACGCTACTGTACCGGCAGGGGAGTCGGGAAACCTCCGGGCGAACGAGGGGGAGGGCATGCGTGACGCGGGCGAGGAGGACGCCGGAGTGCTCGTGGGCGGAGACGCCTACGGTGGCGTCAGGCTCGCGCCCGGCCGCACCCGCAAGCCGTTCAAGCGGAGCGCCAAGGCGCGCCGCCGCAACGTGATCATCGCCGGTTTCCTCTCCACCTGCGTGCTCGTCACCACCGGGGTGGTGTGGGCGACGCCGCGCCAGATCGGCACCGTGGACGCCGGCGTGACCGCGCCCTCGGCGCGCGGCCCGGAGAACATCCTGCTGGTCGGCGTGGACAAACGCGACGACCTCACCCGCCAGCAGCAAAACCGGCTCAAGCTCGGCCGCGAGGCGGGCCAGCGCACCGACACCATGATGGTGATCCACCTGTCGGAGGACCACCGCCGGATCACCGTGGTGAGCCTGCCGCGCGACACCTGGACGACGATCCCGGGCAAGGGCGACCACAAGATCAACTCGGCCTACCAGTTCGGCGGCCCCAAGCTCACCAAGCAGACCGTCGAGGCCGCCACCGGGCTGCAGATCAACCGCTACATCGAGGTCAACATCCTGGGCTTCATCGACGTGGTCGACTCCCTCGGCGGTGTCACGGTGTGCACGCCGGTGCCGATCAACGACCCCAAGACGGGGCTCAACCTGGCTGCGGGCACCCACCAGCTCGACGGCGTGCAGGCGCTCGGCTACGCCCGCACGCGGGCCACCGCCCGGTCCGACCTCGACCGCATCGACCGGCAGCAGCAGGTCATCTCGGCGCTGCTCAACCGGGCGCTGAGCGCCGACACGCTGGCCAACCCGGGCAAGCTGGCCTCGTTCGTCAACTCGACGCTCAGCACGGTCAAGGTCGACCCCGACGACGGACTGCTGGGCCTGGCCACCCAGCTGAGGGACGTCTCGCTGGAGGACGTGAAGTTCGCCGAGGTGCCGCTCGCCAACGTCGATTTCAAGGCGCCCACGGGCGAGTCGGCGGTGCTGTGGGACAAACAGGCCGCCAAGGACATGTTCGCCAAGATCAACGCGGACCAGGACCTCACCAGCGCCACGCCCACCGCGGCCCCGTCGACCCCGTCGAGCAAGCCGTCAGCCATCGCGCCCGGCGGCATCTCGCTCACGGTCAAGAACGGCACGCTCATCACCGGGCTCGGCGCCCGTACGAAGGCGGCCCTGGTCGCGTACGGCTTCAAGGTCCCCGACGATCCCGGAAACACGACCAAGAAGGACTACACGAAGACCGTCGTCCGGTACGCCGAGGGCCAGGAGCAGGCGGCGCGCGTGGTGGCGACCGCCATTCCCGGGGCCGAGCTGAAAAAGGCCGACGTCGAGGGCATCGAAGTGATAGTCGGCAGCGACCAGCCGAAAATCCAGAAACAGAAGCCGACAACCACCCCAACCGCCAAACCGAGTGTTACACCTACGACCAAAACGGCAATGCAGAACATATGTAAGAAATAGGTATAACTATCGGCCTTTCGGGCAGGTGAGCCCCATGGTGGTCAGGTCTTGGCGGGAGGACCCCTGTACGGTTCTGCACGTCGTAGGTGATCTCGACGTTGCGGGCGCGCCTCGGCTGCGAGCCGAGTTCGAGCAGGCGATCGCAGGCGCCGACCCGCCCCACCTGGTCGTCGACCTGACCGAGGTCCCGTTCTGCGACTCCGTGGGGCTGGGCGTGCTGGTGGCCACGCTCAACAATGTGCAGCGCATGCGCGGCCGCATGATCCTCGTGCTGGCCCCCGGCATGATCCGTCACCTGCTGACCATCACCAACCTGGATCGGCATTTCGAGACGACCACGTCGCTCGGTGAGGCCCGCGACGCGTTGGGGAACGCGGCTTAAGTCCTGGGAGCGCGGTTAAACGTTTGAGGTGTGCGAGAACATGGTCATGTTCATCGCGGGCACACCTCCCCATGACCTGGCGGAGAGCCCCTGCACACTGTGGAGGCTTTCACGTTGTTCGACCAGTTCCCCGAGCCGGCGCGCTCTCAGCTCGCGGCCGCCTTCGACGAAGGAAGGACGCGGCCCGAGTGGTGCTTCGCGGAGGGTCAGGCGCGCCTGGCGTACTGGGCGCCCTTTCCCGACTCGGAGCCGATGATCGTCTGGCAGTTCGACCCGGGGCCCGATCCCGTCGCCGCCGCGGACCTGCTGCGCCGCAGCCTGCAGGCGATGGGTCTGGTAAAGATCATCTGTGACATCCCGCTCAAACCCGGCCTCACCCCTGTCGTCGATCGCGCCGTCGAGCACGAGGCCCTGACCCGGGCCGGCTTCGCCATGGAGGTCGAGCGGCTGTCGCTCGAATGGGTGGCGGGCACCGACATGCCTCCCGACCCCGGGAGGCTCACCTACCGCCCGGCGCGCCGCATGCCCCGCGCCGAGGTGCTCGACCTCCTCGTACGCATCTCCGAGGGCTCGCTCGACCACGACACCCGCGTCGAGGTCGCCACGTCGGGCGCCGAGCGGGAGGCCCGCTGGATGTACGACGACCTGATGAGCCGCAGGGCCAAGCCCGACTGGTTCGTCATCGGATACGCCGACGACTCCCCCGTCGGCCTGGTGGCGCCCGACGACCACTCCATCGCCTACATCGGCGTCGTGCCCGAGCACCGCGGCCGCGGCTACGTCGACGACCTCCTGGCCAGGGGCACCACAACACTGGCCGAGGCCGGCCTGCAGCGCATCGTCGCGGCCACCGACGTCGCCAACACCCCTACCGCGAACGCCTTCCTCCGTGCTGGATACTCGGAGGTCGGCCGGGTTTTCCGCTACTACTGGAGGAAATCGTGAGACTTGGCGTGATGTTCGACCGGGACCTTCCTCCCGAGCAGCTGATCCCGTTCGCCAAGGCGCTGGACGAGACGTCCGTGGACGACCTGTGGGTGGTGGAGGACCTCGGCTGGACCGGCGGCATCTCCTCGTCTGCCACCGCCCTCGCCGCGACCTCCCGCCTGCGCGTCGGCCTCGGCATCGCCCCCGCTCCCCTGCGCAACCCGATGCTCCTGGCCATGGAGCTGGCCAACCTGGCCCGCGTGCATCCCGGACGGCTGGCGGCGGGGATCGGGCACGGCGCAGGCGACTGGATGCGCCAGGTGGGCGCGGCCCCGCGGTCGCCGCTGGCGCTGTTGGAGGAGACGATCACGTCCGTACGCGCGTTGCTCCGCGGCGAGACCGTCACCCTGCACGGCAGGTCGGTCCACCTGGACGGGGTGTCGCTGGTGCACCCGCCCGCCGAGGCGCCGCCCGTGCTGGCCGGGGTGAAGGGGCCTCGGTCGCTGGCGCTGTCGGGGCGCGTGGCGCAGGGGACGATCCTTCCCGAGGGCGTCGGGCCCGCGCAGCTGCCCGGGATACGGGAGCAGATCGGGGCCGGGGACGAGGACCACGAGCTGGTGGTCTTCACCTACCTCCACATCGGTGACGACGCGGCCGGGTTCACCCGCGCCATGGTGGAGGGGCAGGCCGCGTGGCTGGGCGTCGCCCCGGAGGACGTGGCGATGGCGGCCGGGACCGCGGAGGAGGCGGCGGCCATGGTCAAGAGCCTGTGGGCGGCGGGGGCCGACACGGTGGCGGTCCGGCCGCTCGCCCAGGAGGACCCGCTGCGCCACGTCACGGCACTGCTGGCGGCGCTGTAAGGGGCCACGCCGGTCACAACCCCTTTCGCCGCCCGGCCACCGATCTCGCCCCCGCGGTCCTCAAGCCCCGTGGCGGGCGCCCGCGTCCGCCACACCCGCCGCCGACCCGGGCGGGTGAGGGCGGCCGGGGGCGAGATGGCCGAATGGTCGATGGCGGTCGGTCGGATGGTCGATGGCCGGCGGGCGGCGCTCGGCCACCATCGACCACATGAGGCGAATCACGGCATTAGCAGCATGCGCGACGGCGGTGGCACTGACCACCGCCGGTTGCGGCGGCCTGGACCTGGACGCCGAAGAGGTGCACGCCACCCAGTCGTTCCCCTTGTCGGGGACCGACTTGAAGATCATCTCCTCGCTGGGCGGCGTCCGCGTCCTCCCGGGCACGGGCGGCAACGTCCAGGTCGAACGGTGGGTCCGGGGCAAGGCCGCCCACCAGGGCAAGGCCGCCTGGTCCCTGCGGGACGGCACCCTGCGGCTCAGCGCCGACTGCAACATGGTCCTCGGCGACTGCGGCGCCCGCTACCACGTCAAGGTCCCGCCCGGCGTACGGCTGTCGATCGACGCGGCGGACGGCGTCATCCTGAAGGACCTCCCGCAGGACGTGGACGTGGTCAGCAGGGACCACATCCAGGTGTCCGGCACCTCGGGGAAGCTGCGGCTGCGCAGCGAGGGCCCGATCACGGGCGACGGCCTGAAGTCGGCGAATGTCCGGTGCCGCACCGCGGACGGCGCGATCGACCTGTCCTTCACCGGCACGCCGGCCAGGCTCGACCTGCAGTCCAGCGATGGGAGGGTCACGGCGACCGTGCCGAAGGGCTCGTACGCGGTGACGGCGAGGAGCACGGACGGCAGCGAGCGCTCCGAGATCAAGAGCGACTCCAAGGCCGCCAACACCATCGTGGCACGCAGCGGTTCGGGAGACGTCCGCATCCAGGCCGCCTGATCGAGGGCCGGGCCCGGCGTCGCGGTCGCATCCCCGGCGGGTGCGCCCGGGCCGGAGTCGACGACGCCGCCCGCGCGTACCTCCTCGGCGGTGAGCGGCCGCAGCGTCAGGGTGTAGTCCTAAACCGCCGAGCCCTTCACGCGCAACGGCCCAACGGGCAGCGACCGGTTCTGGCTGGGCGGGCAGGGGTCCCGGGCATCATGTCGTTCGCATGTTCTACCCGACAGGGCCAGCTCTGGCAATGTAACGGTCACCGACAGTGACAGCAGGATGAGAGCGGGGGTGCGGGCGTGCCGGTCATTCGACGATGGCCACACGGGGGCCAGACGGGGTCACGGCGCCCGATCCCCGCAACGGCGCGCCGGCTTCGGCACGCCCCGCGACCGGCGCCGGTGCCCTGCATGAGTAAGCTCACCGCGACCTGCACCGCTCATGGCGCGATCGCAGAGCAGACCGGCCAGGTCGTCCCGCAGAGCGTGCTGGCCCAGCGGGTGGCCTGGCTGACCGGCCTGGCCCAGGAGCTGACCGCCCGCCTGATCGCCGCCCGGTGGAACCCAGCCGATCTGGACGCCCTTGCCTCTGGGGTGGGGCTGGACGGGCGGGCGTTGCCGGCCAAGGGCTGGATGGCCGCCCGCAGGCTGGGCTGGGGCGTCGCCCCGGAGCCGGCGTGCAGGTCTGTGATCGGGTGGCGCGCTGCGCCCAGGAGCAGGCTGCTCGCCTGTTGCGGCTGGCGCTGCACCGCCGCGATCTGGTGGCGGCGCTCGTGGCCACCTGGCCGCGCGACCCGGGCAGGCGCACCGAGGCCGAATGGGCGGCGTTGCGGGCGGTGCTGCCGGACGGGGTGGGCGCGGCGGAGGTGCGCAACCGGACCCGGCAGATCCGCGCCTACCGCGATGCCCACGACGGCGTGCTGCCGGCGGATCTGACCGACCTGGAGGAGCCTCCGGCGTGTGCGGCGCAGATCGTGCTGGCCGCGGCCGACCGGCAACTGGCCGTCCTGGAACGCACCGGGGAGCGTAGCGCCCGGTTGCGGGTGAAGCTGCCCCTGACCGCCTGCCCAGCCTCCGCCAGGGGCTGGGCCTGGCATGTGCTGCCGATCGCCCTGCCGCCGACCGTCCCGGCGGAGGCGAAACTGTGCTCCCCGACCCTGCGGGT
The DNA here is from genome assembly GCF_008065375.1 of Nonomuraea sp. SYSU D8015. GTDB lineage: Bacteria > Actinomycetota > Actinomycetes > Streptosporangiales > Streptosporangiaceae > Nonomuraea. Next base: position 357,114 of record NZ_VJYI01000005.1, on the reverse strand, counting down.
GGTCAAGGGGCGGGGTACGCATCGATCTGCCGTTCCGGACCCCGATCGGCCTCGCGCCCGCGACCGGTCATGTGCTCGGGTGCGGCTTCGACTGGGGGCTCAATACCCTGCTGACCGGCGCGGTCGGACGGCTGACAGGGGAGGGCCGGGTGGTCTCGGATGGGCGGCCGCTGGTCTACGACACACGGCTCGGCGCGGCCGGACATCGCAGGCGGGATGCCCGGCCGCCGGGCTCATCAGCCGTGGACGTCGGCGGAGGACCGGGTGATGGTGAAGCAGGACGGCCCGCTCGGACCGCTGACACGGAGGGAGTGGAAGAAGTCCCGGAATGTACTGAAGAAATTGCCCTTCGCGCCGGCGAGGCTCACTGCGCGGCAGCCTTCGTAGTTCGCCTCCGAGTAGAGGTGAACGGTGGAACTCGTACGGTTCCAGTCGGATTTGGCCCGGCCCGCCATGTTGAGTACGGCCAGATCGGGGGTGTCGCTCTGAACCTCGACGATGTCGCCCGTGCCGTCGAGCCCGGAGAACAGGCAGTAGTAGTTGGGCCGGCATCGGTCATATCCCTCGGCCGCCTGGGCCGGAACGCTCGTCAGCGTGACCAGCGCCGCCGCGGCCGGGACCACCAGTAAGTGAAGCTTCTTGCCCACAATGCCTCCGTAGCTGAAAATTTCTTTCGGACTACGGCTCGACCATACATGCCCCGATCTTGCTCGGGAAGAGGTGATCTGTTCACATCGGCACAGCGCCCGCGAACGCGGCGGCGTCAGGACTGCCCGGATATGTCGGAAGCGACCAGTTCGACCTCGAACCCGTCCTGATCCTCCAGGTAGGCGGCATAGTGCTGCTCACCACCGGCATGAGGATGCCGGTCCGGGAACATGAGCGTCCAGCCGTGCAGAGGCGCCTGTTCGACCAGGAAATCGAGCTCGGCACGGCTCGCCACGTGGAAGGCGAGGTGGTTCAGGCCGGGACGACGGCGGTCATGGCGGTCGGCGGTCAGGTCGGGCGACTGCTCCAGGACCAGGTACGTGGCGCCGAGACGCCAGCTTCTGCCGTTCTTCCAATCCTGGAAAACGGTGTAGCCGAGAGCCTCCAGCAACCATTGCCAGCTGCTTGTCGCCCGAGACAGGTCGGGGACCCAGATCTCGACATGGTGCAGAGTGCCGGTCATGGGTCCGCTCGCGTGATCCGCTGCCGTCATGGCACCATCACGGCCTCTGGCACGACACCTCCAGCGTTCCAGATCATCTCCGCGACCGCGCCTACCGGGCCCTTCTGCTTGGCGAGGCGCAGCAGATCACGGCTTGGCCCCGATGTGAACGGTACGCACACGGCAACTATCCCAAACGACGTGCGGAATTACCCGCAAGATCCCCAGACCGGGGCGCCGACCAATTCGACCGAGCTTGCTCCCGTAGAGCCGCCACCTCTCGCCGCAAGATATGTGGCCCGACGAGCATCAGGACATGTACGGCGCTCAGCTCGTGGGCGGTTGCCCAGATGCCCAACGTGGGGTTCTGGAACGGGAGGACCTCGAACGCGGCCCGGTCCAGGTATCTCATGCCTCCGGTCCCGCACGGGCAGGTCATCGTGCCGATCAGCCGGCAGGATCACGTCCGCCAGCCGTGCGTTCTCTCGGGCGGCGAGCACGGGTTCGAGCCGCCGCTTGAACCGCGGCCAGTGGCGCTGTGCCGATAGTGGTCCACGAGGAACTGCGCGACGCGGCGTCGGCGCGGGCGGGGGTCGGCCAGGCGTGCCCGCCGATGGAGGTGGAGCGGCCATGCGGCAGATGGGTGGCGATGAGAGCCAGCGTGTCTGCCACGGGTGGTGGAGCAAGGCGCGGCGCGTGCGGTACCCACCCAGCCGCCGGCTTCGGCCGGCCTCCCAGTCCTGGGAGCGGCTGTAGCCGGGGTCTCCAGGAGCCATTGTCAGCTGTCGATGACGCGCTGGAGGTCGGGGACCCAGATCTCGATATGGCGGAGTGCTTCGGTGGCAGGCTTGTCGTTCACGCGGCGACCCCATGACAGCCGGGGTGTGCTCCTTTCCGTCCGCGCCGACCCTCACGATGAGACGGCGTTCCCCCAAAGCACAAAATCATCACAGGCCGTCGAACGGATGGACGAGCGGGGTTTTGCGTAATGCGCGAGAGATCTGCGATGCCGCCGACCGCAGAGCGTTGATCAGCCCATCCGCCTCTCTCTGCCCCGCTCCTACCAGGACGGAGACCGCGGCCACGACAACACTGTCGCTACCGTGCTCGAAAATGGGAAAGGCATACGAGTCGATCCCGATCAGACGCTCTTCATAACAGATGGCATAACCGCGTTCCCGAATAGCCTTGAGCTCCGCTTTCAATTGCTGCGGGGAGGTGATGGTGTGGTCGGTGTATCGGGTGAGCTTTCTGCTCAGAATTCTCTTCCTCATTTCGACGGGAGAATAAGCGAGAATGACCTTGCCCGCCCCGGTGGCATGCAACGGCATGCGTCCGCCCACACGCCCCACGGGCTTGACGGGAAGGTTCTTGGAAAGCCTCTCCACGAGGAGCGCCCCATCCCCGGCGGGCATGGCCAGCTGCACGTGCCCGCGGGTCATCCGGTACAGGTTCTGCAGGACGGGCATGGCGATCTCGCGCAGGATCGAGGCATGGGGGCAGCGCGTGCCGATCTCCCACATGAGCCTGCTCAGGCAGTAGCGCCCGGAAGGCAGCCGCACCAGAGCGCCCTGGAGCACGAGGTCCTGGAGCCAGCGATGCGCGGTGCTCGACGTGAGCTGCGTTCTCTCACAGATCTCCGTGAGGGACAGTTCGGTCTGGTCGCCGGCGAAGGACTTGAAGATCGACATCACCTTGGCGGCGCCCGACGGCCCGAGGCCCTTGTCGTTCCCCGTCATTGAGTCTCCACTCAGTTGCGACTTCTTGCATTACTCCAGGTAGACGACGGCGTTTCCCGCTGAGCGGGATAGTACTTCATGTGCGACTCCCGTATCGCGCATAGTGTTCCCGCACGTACAGGTCGGCATGGATTCGGTCACCCTTCGAGCAACATGCCCCTTTTGGGCATTTTTTGGGCAGATGCCCCGATCCGGCTGATCGGTTATCCGGGCCGCGAATCGCCAGCGGCCGAGTATCGGGATTCCTTCATGCCCATATTGGAGTCCTATGTCGGGAGGTGTCGGATTGAGTGAATGGGCGGGCCCGCCCGCCAAGCCGCTCCGTTACGGCTTCTTGCTCCGGTTTTGGGACGCCTATCAGGGATTTCGGGACGGGCGTCACCGCATTCCCGCGGTCCCAATCGCCGCCGAAACTGAATCCGGTTCTACAAAAGCCCCGGAGGTCCACGTGATCACCCCCAAGCTGGAATACCTGCGCCATCTCGCCCATGACCAGATCGATCAGGAGCGGAGCGCGTGCCTGTCCCGCACCGGGCGCCTGCGGGGAGAACTGGCCGGTGCCGAGGAGCGGCGGCAGGCAGCCGAGCGCGAAGTCCGCATCGCCCGACAGGCGTGGGAGGAGGCACGCCAGCCGGTCCCCGAGGAGGACCTCAAAGAGCGACGGCTGGCCGAGTCCCTCAGGAATGGCCGCCCAGACTCCCTGGTGCGGGCACGCCGGCTGGCCGACCGCAGGAGGAGCCTGGCCGCGGCCGAGATCGAGTGGGCCAAGGCCGAGGAGCGCCTGGCCGCTGCGGTGCAGGCGGTCGAAACGCTGAGGCAGGAGATCGCACGCGAGGAGGCGGACGGCCGGGCGCGGGCCCGGCGCGTCCATGAGTTCGTGAGCCGGCGCGCGGCCGCGTACCTGCAACAGCTTGTCCGCACGCACCCGCGCGGGCCCGATCTCAACTCCCGCCTCGAGTTGCTCGGGCCGGACCTGCCGGCGTGGGCGCTCGAACCGCCGGAGTTCTCCGGCCGCGAGCCGGAGGCCAGGGAACACGCACGGGATCGAACAGAAGGAGTGACTTCGGATGGCGCGGTGGCATTTTAGGCGCGGCGGCTCCGGCCTGCGGCGCGCACCGGAGCCCAGGCGGTTCGTGCCCTCGGACGTCGATGAGGCTGCCGCGCTCTCCGAGATCACACGCCTGGTGGAGGAGCTGGCGCCTGGTGGGGTGGACGAGGCGACCGGGCACCCGCTCGACAACCTCATCAACTCGACGGCGGCGCGCTGGGAGCAGGAGGTCCAGGCGGAGTACGCCGCGTACCACGCGGAGGCCACCGCGCTCGTCGGCGTGGCGGACGCAGCAGTGGCGGAGTGCCGGCTGGCGGAGGCCGATGACCGCGAACGCCTCGCGGACGTCCGCCTCGCCCTCGACGCGGCCAGCTCCCGCCTGGTGCAACCGGGCGACGGCCCCACAGAGGGGGCCGCTCCCGCGAGTGCGACCGACTCCCCGAGCGAGACCGGTTCCCCGGGCCGGGGCGACCCTGCGGGCGAGGGAGCCTCGCCGGGTGGGGGCGACTTGCCGGGCCGGGGCCGTTTCGTGCGATGGGGTGGCCGGCAGTACGCGGATCCCACGCTGCTCGCCGGGTGGCCGCGGGTGCCACTGCTGCTCCACACGGCGGCGCTGGCGGCCGCAGCCGGCGCCGACTGGGCCGCTTTCCTGCAGGTGGTAAAGCTGATCATGCGCTCCGAGTCCGCCCTCACCACCTCCGTGGTAGTGGTCGGGTTCACAGCGATCGTGGTCTATCTGGCGCATGCCACCGGCGTGATGTGTCGTGATATCAGGGCCGGATCAGCGGAGGTGAGCCGAGCCCTGGCCGCCCTCTGCGTGCTCGCGTGGGCCGCGTTCGGCGCCGCCGCCTTCGTGGCACGTCTCAGGGCCGCCGAGCCTCGCCAGGCGTTCAGCGACGCCACATCGCCATCGGACGACAGCGCCCTGTTCTCTGCGCTCTTCTTCTTGGCGTTCTTCGTCGGCACCGGCATCGTCGCGGGCGCGGGAGCGTATCTCACCCACAACCCCCTCCGATCAGCGTACGGCCGGGCGCTGCGCGTCCACCGGCGTATGCTCCGCAGGGCCATCGTCTCGGCCCGTGAGCTCGCCCTGGCCGAGGCGAACCGGTCCGCGCACGCGAGCGAGCTCATGGCCGCGCGCCAGAGCCTGCTGCACGCCCTCCAGGTCCGCCTAGCCCTCGCCGAGCGGCTCAAGCAGATGGCCCGCGTGTTGATCGCTCAGCGGGCACAGGACCCGGCCGTCACCGACGCCATCCTCGAGCCCGATCTGCGGCCCTACGCGTGGTCGCCGGGCACTGCCGGCAGCACCACCCCGCCGGCGCGATCGACCTCGTGACCGCGCCGCCAGCCCCGTTACACATCCCGATCCGACCTGGAAGACACGTCGATGTATCCATCCGCACGGTCGTCCGCGACCTTCCTCTCCGTCGCCGCGCTCCTCGGTCTCTCGCTCACCGCCTGCGCCGAGGGCGGGGAAGGCCCGTCCACATCCAAGCTCGCCTCGCTGGGCTGCGGGATGTCGGGCGACGGCCCACTCGCCCTCGCCGTGGGCTCGCACGCGAACGCCCCCGCGCCCGCCATTGAGCCTGCTCTGGTGGAACTGATGAAGCAGAGCGCCCAGGCGGGGCACCGCATATCGCTGGTACGGATCGACGGCGCCCCCGCAGTGGTGTTCGACGCCCCCTTCAAGAGCGACGCGGGAAACGACGTCGCCCTGGAGAAAGACGTCAACTCCTACCTCACTGCGGTCGAGCAGAAGATCAAGGGGGACATCCGCGCGAAGGCGCCGGAAGTGGACGTGCTGACCGCGTTCACGCTGGCGGCCCGCAGCACCGAGCCCGGCGGCAACATCGTCCTCATCGACCCGGGACTGCAGACCACGACGCCTCTCGACTTCCGTGAGGTGATCGACGCGGAGCCCGCCGATGTGGTCGCGTACCTGCGCAAGCAGGAGCTCATCCCCGACCTCACCGGCCGCAAGGTCCTTCTCTCCGGGCTCGGCGACACCGCGTCGCCCCAGCCCGAGCCGGATCTCCGCCTGCGCAGGAACATCGTCGCGATCTGGAAGGAGATCGCGCAGGCCGGCGGGGCCGCATGCGTCGCGGTGGACGGCAAGCCGAACGATCAGGCGGCCCCCACGGGCGCTCCACCAGTCAGCGTCGTCCCGCTGCCGTCCGTACGTGACACGTTCTCCGCCTGTGGCGAAGCGGATCTGAGCGACGGCAACCACGTCGGGTTCGTACGGGGGACATCGAAGTTCCGCGACGTCGCCGGCGCCAGGAAGACGCTCGCGAACCTCGCGGACACCATCCGCAAAGACGACCTCCGGGTCAAACTCATCGGCAGCACCTCGTCGGAGGGCACGAGGGAGGGCAACCTCCGGCTCTCCCGGGAACGTGCGCAAGCGGTCAAGCGGGAACTCGTCCTGCTGGGGGTACCCAGAGGGAGCATCACCGCCGAGGGTCATGGCGCACAATGGCCGGGCCGGGTCGACGATCTCGCCCCTGACGGCACCCTGCTGCCCGGCCCCGCAGCCCGCAACCGCAAGGTCATAGCCCGGCTGACCTGCCCGGCCACATGAAACCGACCCTCTATGGCCCGCTCGCCCGCCTGTCGGACTGGTATCACGGGTGGCGCGATGGCTGGGCGGAGATCCCCTCGCCCGTTGCCCACGGCGCCCTGGACCGGCCGGTCACGACCCCACACAGGGACGCGTTGATACGGCGGGCGCAGGACGCCTTCGAACACGAACGGCTCCGCTACGAGGCGGACCGCACCAGGGTGCTGGCGCACCGAACCGCAGCGTCGGCTTTCAAGCCGCACATCCAGGACCGGGCCGCGCGGGCCGAGGAGCGACTGGCGGCCGTCTCCGCTCTCCTGTCTCCAGAGGAGCGGACGCGGCGACGCCTGGGCGAGGAGCGCCGCGACGACCGCATCGTCGTCACCCGCCGACTGCGCGAGCAGGAGCAGAGGATACGCGCCGCGCAGGCCGCCGTCCAAGACGCCCATGCGGAGCTCGCCTCCCTGGACGGGCAGATCGCTGCCACGTCGGAGGAGGCCGACAGGTGCCTCAGCGCGGCCGCGGCGCGGGTGCGACGCATTCACGAACACACCCATCGCAGACTCGCCGCGTACCGGAGGCGGCTCGTGCGCACGCACCCGCACGGCGCGTGGGTCAACGACGTGCTCAGCTCCCCGTCCCCGGAGATCCCGGGATGGGCGCTTCTGGGCCCGCCCGCGCCTCTTCCCAGCCCGGCTCCGCGACCGCTGCGGGAAGAGCAGCCGCAGCCGGAGGAGCCGCCGGCGCGGCGGCTGATCCCCCTGGGCGACGTCACGGTCTTCGGCTCCGACCCGGTCGCCGACGTCGTCCTCGACGCGGTCGCGGCGGCACCGCACCATTTCACGCTGCGACGGGAGGGTGGGCGGTACCTGCTGTCAGACCACGGGCATGGGCATGGGCCGTATATCGCCGGGCAGCCGGTCAAGTCCGCGATGCTCTCGCCGGGCGATTGCTTCGACTTCGCCGACCATCGTTACCGCATCAGCCAAGACGGCTCCGGCCTGGAGGACACCCCTCTCGGCGGTTGCGCCCTCATCGTCGCCGAAGTGTACGCCAAGAGCGGCGACAAACCCCGCCTCACGCGCATGTCCTTCGTGCAGCGGGACAACACCTTGCTAGCGATCCTCGGCCCATCCGGGGCGGGCAAGAGTTCGCTGTTCTCCGCGCTCCTCGGAGAGCTCGAAACGGACGGCGGCGAGTTGTTCTTCCGGGGTCTGGACCTCAAGACCCACGCCCGGCAGATCCGGGAGCAGCTCGGCTTCGTCCCGCAGGAGATCGAGCTCTACCAGACGCTCACGGTCCGGCGCCTGCTGCAGTACTCCACGTGGCTGCGCAGCCCGTGGCGGCGGCCCGAGCGCAATCGGCGCGTCGAGGAGGTGTGTGCCCAACTCGGCCTCGAAACCCAGATCGACCAGCTCGTCGCCACGCTCTCCGGCGGGCAGCGCAGGCGTGTCTCGATCGCACTGGAGCTGCTCACCAAGCCGCGGCTGCTCATGCTCGACGAGCCTGCCTCCGGTCTCGACCCCGGTATGGACCGCGAGCTCATGACGCTGCTGCGCGAGTACGCTGACGACGGCAACACGGTCATCGTCATCACCCACGCGACCGACCACCTGGATCGGGCCGGGCACGTGCTCGTCGTCGTCCGCGACGGCCGGCCGGTCTACTCAGGGCCGCCGGCACTGGTCAGGAGCGCGCTCGGGGCCGCGAGCTACGCAGACCTGATGAAGTCACTCGCCGACGACCCGCTGACGCCGGCCCGGCGGTACGCGGCCGGCAGCGCGGCATCCGAGGCGGTCGTCGAAGCGGAACGCGCGAAGACCTCGCCGGCTGTTCCACCCCCCATGCGCCGCCGCGGCCCGGCCCGGACGTTCGCCCGCCAGCTCTGGGTGCTGATCCTCCGCCAGATCTCCCTGCTGGCCGCGCGCGGCGCGTCCAGGAACCGCAGCGACGACGAGCGCAAGCTGCTCGAGTGGACGCGAAGGAGCGCGGTGGTCCTGATGCCCTTCATCATCGCAGGTGTGTCGGCGGTGCTGGCCGGCCTCGTGACCGGCGAGTCCGGCCTCGGCGGAGGCGACGCGGCGCCGACGGCGTTGAGCCTGCTCACCACCCTCTGCGTGCTCAGCGGCCAGGCGCTCACCTACAGCGACATCGTCTCGGACTATCCGATCATCCGCAGGGAACGCCGCACGGGGACGCTGACCCTGGCAGTGACGCTGTCCCGGTGGCTGATCTACGCCGCCGTCGCCGTGGCGGAGGCGCTGCTGATCACTGTGTTGTTCCTGCGGATCAGGCCGGGGCCCACGCGCTCCCTGGTTTTGTGGCCAGCGGCGGAGCTCTTCGTCAACCTGGCAGCGGTCACCGTGGCGGCCATGTCGATGGGCCTGCTCATCTCGGTGGTCGCGCGGAAGCTGGAACAGGCCGTCGCGCTGGTGACGGCCACGTCAGTCGCGCAGATCGCGCTGAACGGCATCACGGCCGACCTGTCAGGTAACCGGGTGCTGACCGCCGTGGCCGCCCTGCTGCCAGACCGGTGGGGGGTGGCCGCCGCGGCCTCTTCGCTCGACCTGCGCGCGCTCAGCGCCCTCGGGACGCCGAAGGACGCGCTGTGGCGGCACGACCTCCATCAGTGGCTGTTCGATCTTGCCGCGCTCGGGGTCGTGACGCTCGCCTGCTTCGCGGGGGCCACCCTGTGGCTCTCGCGACGACTCAGCAGAAGTCAGTAACGGAATCCAACGGAGACATCCATGTCATGGCTCATCATCTGGCTGATCGTCTGCGTGACGGCCGGGACATTGATCCTCGTCATCCGGCACATCCGCAAGAAACGGACAACCGTCGCCGGGAGCGGCGGGCGGGAGGCGGGCGAGCCCACGTCGCCGTTCTGGACGTGGGTGGAGCGCTGCGGGTGGTGCTTCGGCATCGTCTCCGGGATCGCCGCGGTGTGGACTCTCGTCACCTCCGCCTCGCCCGGCTCCTCCCCGGCGAAGACGCCGTCCCCGGACCCCTCATCCGTGGTCGCGAGCAGCGACGGCTACCCGCTGGAGCCCTGTTCCTGGACCCTGGTCTGCAACGACCGTGACAAGATGGACCTCGACACGGGCAACCCCGGGCACGGCAGCTCATCCATCCAGGTAGGGCCGGCCAGGAACGGCGGACCGGCCGAGATCATCCTCGAGGACGACCGGATTCACGGGTCCGACACGACCCCACGTTACGTGATCTCGCCCGGCACGACCGCAGACGCCGCGGACTGCGTGAACCTGCTCGCCCACAAGAAGTACCGGCGGCTCGAAGTGGGGCTGGACGATCTGACGCAGGGGACCAAGCTCTGCGTCGAGACGAATGACAAGCAGGTGGCGCTGGTCACCGTCATGCGGGTCTCGTACGACCCGGTCGGGCTGGAGATCGCCTTCACCACGTGGAAGGTCTGAGAGCGTCGGTCAGCCAATGCGAGGGCGGCGTCGCCGACCGTCCACGCGCGGCGTGAAGACGGCACGCCGCGCCAGGACACGGTAGAGGTCAACTCGTGGTGCTCGGACAGCTCTCCCTGGGGCCTACTTGAGGAGCTGCCTGGCCATCACCATTCTCTGGATCTGGTTGGTGCCCTCGTAGATCTGGGTGATCTTGGCGTCGCGCATCATGCGTTCCACCGGGAAGTCCCTCGTGTAGCCGTACCCGCCCAGCAGTTGCACCGCGTCCGTGGTGATCTCCATGGCCGCGTCCGAAGCCGCGCACTTCGCGGCGCTCGACAGGAACGTCAGGTCCTTCTGGGGCTCGCCGTTCATCGCCCGCTCCGACTTCGCAGCCGCGTGGTACGTGAGCTGCCGCGCCGCCTCCAGCTTCATCGCCATGTCGGCGAGCATGAACTGCAGGCCCTGGAAGTCGGCGATCGGGCGGCCGAACTGCTTGCGCTCCTTCACGTAGCCGATCGCGAAGTCCAGCGCGCCCTGGGCGATGCCCAGCGCCTGGGCGGCGATGGTGATGCGGGTGTGGTCGAGCGTCGCCAGGGCCGTCTTGAAGCCGGTTCCGGGGTCACCGATCATGCGGCTGGCCGGGATGCGGACGTTGTCCAGGATGACCTGGCGGGTCGGGGAGCCCTTGATGCCGAGCTTCTTCTCCTTGGGGCCGAAAGAGACGCCCTCGTCGGACTTCTCGACGACGAAGGCCGAGATGCCGCGGGCGCCTGCCGACGGGTCCGTGACGGCCATCACCGTGTAGTACTCGGAGACGCCGGCGTTCGTGATCCACATCTTGGTGCCGTTGAGCACGTACGCGTCGCCGTCCGCCACCGCCCTCGTCTTCATCGCCGCCGCGTCCGAGCCCGCCTCCGGCTCCGAGAGCGCGTACGAGAACATGGCCTCCCCCCTGGCCACCGGCGCCAGGTAGCGGGACTTCAGCTCCTCCGACGCCGACAGGAGCAGCGGGACCGTGCCGAGCTTGTTGACGGCGGGGATCAGGGAGGACGACGCGCAGGCGCGGGCCACCTCCTCGATGACGATCACCGTCGCCAGCGCGTCCGCCCCCGCGCCCCCGTACTCCTCAGGGATGTGCACGGCGTGCAGATCCGCCGCCACCAGCGATTTGTAGACGTCCCAGGAGAACTCCTCGGTCTCGTCGGCCTCGGCGGCGTAGGGGGCGATCTTCTCGTCGGCCAGGGCCCGGACGGTCTCCCTGAGCATGTCGTGCTCTTCGGCGGGCGCGTATAGAGGGAAGCTCATGCGTCAAATACTAGGACGTCCGAACATCTTGTTACCAGTCGGTACGGTTTGCGAAGAGGTGCAGGTGGCACGTAGCACTTAGCGAAAGGCCGGTAGCATGCCTGCGCGATCGAAAGGAGCTCACTCGTGCCATATCGCCTCACGGTGATCGGGACCGGATACCTGGGCATCACGCATGCGGCATGCATGGCGGATCTGGGATTCGAAGTCCTGGGCCTCGACATCGATGCAGACAAGGTCCGCCGGCTGAACGACGGTGAGCTCCCCATCCACGAACCCGGGCTGGAGCCGGTGCTCCGCCGCGGGCTCGACTCCGGCCGCCTCCGCTTCACCACCTCGTACCAGGAGGTCGCCGACTTCGGCGACGTGCACTTCATCTGCGTGGGCACCCCGCAGAAACGCGGCGAGTACGCCGCCGACGTCTCCTACATGGACGCCGCCATCGAGTCGCTCGCGCCGCTCCTCGACCGCGAATGCCTGGTCGTCGGCAAGTCCACCGTGCCCGTCGGCACCGCCGAGCGGCTCGCGGACAAGCTGACCCGGCTGGCCCCGGCCGGGGCCGAGGCCGAGCTGGCCTGGAACCCCGAGTTCCTGCGGGAGGGGTTCGCCGTCCAGGACACGCTGCGGCCGAATCGGATCGTGCTCGGGGTCCGGAGCGAGCGGAGCGAGAAGGTGCTGCGGGAGGTGTACGAGCCGCTGGGAGACGTTCCGTTCGTGGTGACCGATTTCGCCACGTCCGAGCTGGTCAAGACGGCCGCCAACGCCTTCCTCGCGACCAAGATCTCCTTCATCAACGCCATGGCCGAGGTGTGCGAGGCTGCTCACGCCGACGTCAAGCAGCTGTCCGAGGCGCTGTCGTACGACGACCGCATCGGCGGGCGGTTCCTGAACGCCGGGCTCGGGTTCGGGGGCGGCTGCCTGCCCAAGGACATCAGGGCGTTCATGGCGCGGGCCGGCGAGCTGGGGGCGGACCAGGCGCTGACGTTCCTGCGCGAGGTGGACGCCATCAACATGCGGCGGCGCGCCCGCATGGTCGACCTGGCCAGGGAGCTGGCCGGCGGGTCCTTCCACGGGTGCACCGTGGGCGTGCTGGGCGCGGCGTTCAAGCCGAACTCCGACGACATCCGCGACTCCCCCGCGCTCGACGTCGCCGTGACGATCGGTCACCAGGGCGGACAGGTCACCGTGTACGACCCGATCGCGCTCCGCAACGCCCGCAAGGCTCATCCTGAGCTCAACTACGGCGAGTCGGCCGTGGAGGCGGTGCGTGGGGCGCACGTGGTGTTGCTGCTCACGGAGTGGCAGGAGTTCGTGGAGCTCGATCCGGAGGAGTTGGGCGCCGTCGTGGCCACGCGGCGCATCGTGGACGGGCGCAATGCCCTGGACGCTGAACTGTGGCGATCCGCTGGATGGCACTACCGGGCGCTGGGCCGCCCGTAGACCCTCCGTGTGCCGGTAGGCCGTCCGTCCGTAAGCCGGTCGTCGCGTCCGCATGCCGTCCGTCGTGTCCGCAGGGTTCCTCGCCGTCGTGTGGTCGCCTCATGGGCGGGCGTGGCGGACCCACTGGGTGAACAGCGGGCGGTAGCCGCGGCGGGCCCAGAACGGGGCCGAGAGCGGGTTCGGGAGGGCGTGGTGGAGCGTCATCGCCGTCACGCCCTGCGCCGCCGCATGGCCGTGGGCCACCTCGGTGAGCACCGCGCCCACGCCCCGGCCGCGGACGGACGGCTCCACGTACAGGACGCTCAGGTACGCTACCGGCGCCGCGTTCACGGATCGGGCGATCCATCCGGAATGGCCGGGCGGCTGGACGATGACGCAGCCCGCCGCCTCCCCGTCCCGCTCGGCCAGCCAGCACCATTCCGTGGGCAGCACCTCCGTGGCCAGGAAGTCGCGGATGCGGGCCGGGGTCGACGGGCGTGGCGTCACCCATCCGAACTGCGCGTCGTACGCCACCAGCCGCTCGTACAGACGGGCCATCGTTTCGAGGTCGGCCATGGTGGCCCGGCGGACGCCCGGAGCGGCGGTGACACCCGTGGGAGACCGGTGGACCGTCTGCGCCACGATGGGGGCGAAGTCGCGGACGGCCAGGGCGCGCACCGGCGTCGTGTCCCGGCTCGGCCAGGAAACCGTGAGCGCCTGGTCGGGCTCGTCGAGCCGCAGGCCCGCCACCCATCGGTCCAGCAGCGCGCCGAGCGCCGCCTCCGGGTCGGGTCCGGCGACGCGGGCCTGGAGCCGGTGCAGGATCAGCGGGGACCAGGAGGCCCGCATGCTGCCGGGGTCGATGCGCTCCACGGACGCCCGGCCGACGGCGTCGCGGGCCTCGATCAGGTCGCCTGCTCCGAACAGCTCGTACTGGCCCCCGACCAGCGGATCGGCGGCCCGGACGCGGGCGGCGTGCGCCCTGATCACCGAGTTCATCCCGGCACAGTAGTGGTCCGGCCGCCCGCGAAAAAGGGCCCACACGGGCGTGCATATGGCGGAGCTTCCGCGGGTGAGGCCGCCGTCCAGGTCCCCCATTCCAGAGCAACGTCCCTCATCCCCCAAGCAGGGAGCACCCCGGAGCGATCGTCCTGTTCACGGGGGACTCGCCGCCGAGCGCGGCTCTTTCCGCATGGCGGGCACCCGGCTCGACGCGGAGGCGTGGGCAGCGCGGCCTGTGACCCCGGTGCGCTGTCCGCCTCGGCGCAGGCAGCGGCGCAGGCGCAGGCGCCCGCCGAACGCGCGAGCGGGGTCCGGGCGGGGCTTGGGTGCTAGAGTTCGGCGGCCTCGGCGCGCAGGCGTTCGCCCTTCGCGTGCGCCTGCTCCTTGAGCCGCTCCTGGAACTCCTCCATCCGGGCGCGGAGCCCGGCGTCGGAGGCGGCGAGGATGCGTACGGCGAGCAGGCCCGCGTTGCGTGCCCCGCCCACCGCCACCGTGGCCACCGGCACCCCGGCCGGCATCTGGACGATCGACAGCAGGGAGTCCATGCCGTCGAGGTATTTCAGGGGCACCGGCACCCCGATCACCGGCAGCGGCGTGACCGAGGCCAGCATGCCGGGCAGGTGGGCGGCCCCGCCCGCGCCGGCGATGATCACCTGGAGGCCGCGGGAGGCCGCCTGACGGCCGTAGTCGATCATCTCGGTCGGCATGCGGTGCGCGGACACGACATCGGCCTCGAACGGCACCCCGAACTCCGCCACGGCCTCCGCCGCCGCTTTCATGACCGGCCAGTCGGAGTCGCTCCCCATGACAATACCGATTTTCACGCTGCCTCCTTCGTCGGCAACGTGAAAATCAAGATGCTGCGTCCGATGGTTCGTTCGCTGCGCTCTCTCACGTGTATTCCCCCGTGGTGAGGTAGACGGCGGCGTGGCGGGCGCGGGCGCGGACCTCGTCCAGGTTGGAGCCGAGGGCCGTCACGTGGCCGATCTTGCGGCCCGGACGCACCTGCTTGCCGTAGAAGTGGAGCTTGATGCCCGGGTCGTGGGCCAGCACGTGCTCGTAGCGCTTGAACAGGTCGGGGTCGTCGCCGCCGAGCAGGTTGGCCATGACGACGGCCTGGGCGGTCATCGTGGGCGAGCCCAGCGGCAGGTCGAGCACGGCCCTGAGGTGCTGCTCGAACTGCGACGTGCGCGAGCCCTCGATCGTCCAATGGCCGCTGTTGTGCGGGCGCATGGCCAGCTCGTTGACCACCAGCCCACGGGCCGTCTGGAACATCTCCACCGCCAGCAGCCCTGTCACCCCCAGCTCGTGGGCGATCTTCAGGCCGATGTGCTGGGCCGCGGCGGCGTCTTCCCGGTCGAGGCCGGGGGCCGGCGCGAGCACCTCGACGCAGATGCCGTCGCGCTGCACGGTCTCCACGACCGGGTAGCTGACGCCCTGCCCGTGCGGCGATCGAGCCACCAGCACCGCGAGCTCCCGCTCGAACGGCACGAAGGCCTCCGCCATCAGCTCGGCCCCGGACGCGAACGCATCCTCGACCTGAGCGGCGTCCTCGCACACCCACACGCCGCGGCCGTCGTATCCGCCGCGCACCGCCTTCAGCACCACGGGCCAGCCGTGCTCCTCGGCGAAGCCGGACACGTCCGCCGCCGACGAGAGCCGCGACCAGGCCGGGCACGGGACGCCGATCACGGTCAGCCGCTCGCGCATGACCGCCTTGTCCTGCGCGTGCACGAGCGCGTCGGCGCCCGGGTGGACGGAATAGCCGTCACCGGCCAGGGCCCTGATGTGCTCGGTCGGGACGTGCTCGTGGTCGAAGGTGATCGCGTCGCATCCCTTGGCGAAATCGCGGAGGTCGCCGAGATCGCGGTAGTCTCCGACGCGGGTGTCGACGATCACGCGGGCGGCGCTCTCGTCAGGGGCGCCCGCCAGCACCCGCAGCTCGACGCCGAGCGCGATGGCGGGCTGCTGCGACATCCTGGCCAGCTGACCCGCGCCTACGATGCCGACGACCGGGCCGATGGGGCGGTATGAACTCACGCCAGGTGAGCTTACCGGGACGCAACGACAGCTTCTTCCTGGAGTGCCGGGCGGGTTGCCGGGCACCTCTCCAAAGGGGGCTGGGCGGTCGTTCCGGGTCGCCTCGCAAGGCACGACCGCCCAGCGACCTGCATCGGCAGAGTAATGCCCGCGTTTCCGAATCGCCGCCCATAAGACCATATTTCTAAAGCTGTCTTTACGGGGTAAGTTCATCCGTCTGACACCCGGCCTACATCATGACCGGTACGCTGGGGTGACCAGCCTCGACTAGGAAGGGTCCGAGCAGAGACGTGGACTTCGCCAAACGCCTCTACGAGCGGTTCGCCTCCCTCGTCCACGAGCTGGCCAAGTTCGGCAGCATCGGGGCCATCGCCTTCCTCATCGACTTCGGCCTGCTCAACTTCTGCAACGTCGTGGTCGGCTTGGGGCCGCTGACGTCCAAGGTCGCGGCCACGACGGTCTCCACGACGTTCGCCTACGCCGGCAACCGCTACTGGACCTTCCGGCACCGCGAGCAGAGCGGGCTGAGGCGCGAATACTTCCTGTTCTTCCTGCTCAACGGCATCGCGCTGCTGTTCGGCGTGCTGACGATCGGCTTCGCCACCTACACGCTCAACCTGCACGACCCGCTCAGCCTCAACATCGCCAACATCGTTGGTGTCGGGCTCGGCACGTTGTTCCGCTACTGGTCGTACAAGAAGTGGGTGTTCCTGGAGGCCACCGAGCCGATCCCGATGGAGCTGCCCGAGACCGGGGTCAGGCAGGACCGCTGACCACGCGGGTCCTGGCGCCGTCGTCCTCCGCGGGGCGCAGGAAGATGGCGAACGTCGCGGGACGGCGCCGCACCAACTCCAGCCGGCCGCCGTCGGCGGCGGCCAGCGCGCGGGCGAGCGTCAGGCCGAGGCCGGTGCCCCCGCCGCCGCTGACGTTCCGTTCGAAGATCTTGGGGGCGATCTCGTCGGCGATGCCCGGGCCCTCGTCGGCCACCTCGATGACCACGTAGTTGTCGCCGCTGGTGGTGGTGACCGTGACGGCGCCGCCCCCGTGGCGCAGCGAGTTCTCCAGCAGGGACGCGACCACCTGGCCGAAGCCGCCGGTCGTGGCCATCGCCTTCAGCCCGCGCGCGCCGTCGAGCCGCAGCGTGCGTCCAGCCTCCCTGAACACCGGCTCCCACTCGGTGACCTGCTGGACGAGCACCTCGTCGATCGCGACCGGCTCGGCCTGCGCGTGGCGCTGGCGGCGGGCCGCGGCCAGCAGCTCGTCGATCACCGCGGTCAGCCTCTCGGCCTGCACGATCGCGGCCTCGCCCTCCTCCCGCACCACCTCGGGGTGGTCGGCGGCGGAGACGATCTCCTCCAGGCGCATGGTCAGGCCGGTCAGCGGCGTGCGGAGCTGATGTGATGCGTCGGTGGCGAACTCGCGTTCGCGGGTGAGCAGATCGGAGATGCGGGTGGCGCTGCGGTCGAGCACCTGGGCCACCCGGTCGAGCTCGGGGATGCCGTAGCGATGCTTGCTCGGCCGCGCGTCCCCGGAGCCGAGCCGGTCGGCGATCTTCGCCAGGTCCTGCAAGGGCAGCGTCAGGCGGCGGGACTGCACGACGGCAAGGCTCACGGCCACCGCCAGGGCGGCCGCGGCCAGGGCGACGATGAGGAGCAGACGTGCCCGTACGTCCTGCTCGACCTTGTCCCTGTCACGGCTTATCAGGACGTAGACGCCGGTGTTGGTCTCGGCGTCCTGCGTCATCAGGTGTCCGGATGGTGGGGGGCTGCCGACGATGGTCAGCCTGAGCGGCGTTCCGCGTTCCCAGATCCGGATGTACCTGCCCGGGTATTTCTGCTCCAGTTGCTGGGGGTCGAGCGGCGTCTCCTGGACGCGGGCATACTCGACCTCCCCCACGAGGCGCCTGGCCTCCGCCCCGAGCTCCTGAGCCGCCTCGTCGACGATCAGGCGGCTCACCACGACGCCCAGGGGGACCCCCAGCAACAGGACCGCGATCACTGCGACGACCAGGGTGGAGGTGAGCAGTCGACGGCGCATCCGCCTACTCGCGTTCGAACCGGAAGCCGACTCCCCGGACGGTTGTGATGTAACGGGGCTTGGCGGCGTCGTCACCCAGTTTGCGGCGGAGCCAGGAGATGTGCATGTCGAGTGTCTTGGTGGAACCCCACCAGTTGGTGTCCCACACCTCGCGCATGATCTGCTCGCGAGTGACCACCTTGCCGGCGTCCCGTACGAGGACGCGCAGCAGGTCGAATTCCTTTGTCGTAAGATGCAGCTCTTTGTCTCCCATCCAGGCGCGCCGGGAGTCCGCGTCGATGCGCACACCCTGCACGACCGGCGTCTCGGAGGTGCCGCGGCGCAGCAGCGCCCGCACCCTGGCCAGCAGCTCGGCCAGCCGGAACGGTTTCGTCACGTAGTCGTCGGCGCCGGCGTCGAGGCCGACCACCGTGTCGACTTCGTCGACTCGGGCCGTGAGTATGAGGACCGGAGTGCCGTGGCCCTCGGCCCGAATCCGGCGGGCCACCTCCAGGCCGTCCATTTCTGGCAGGCCCAGATCAAGAACTATGAGGTCGATGCCGCCCGACAGCGCCCTTTCCAGGGCTTGCGGACCGTCGGGGCTCACCTCGACCTGATAGCCCTCGCGGCGCAGCGCACGCGCGAGCGGTTCAGAGATCGAGGTGTCGTCCTCGGCGAGAAGTACGCAGGTCATAAAGCGATCGTAGGACCTTAGGCGATCGTTTCCCGGGCACAGCGCGCGGTTTGACTCGTCGTTGACCTATCTATTGACCTGGGCAAACACGACTAAAATACGGTTGATCATGATTAAATTGCCGCGGCCTTTCTGAACAGATCGTCGACTGATCGTGCCCGTCGGGACGGATTCTCAATCCTCTTCAAGAAAGGCGGCAATCACCCCGACTATTTGCTCAAGATGTGCCGCATCGGGCAAATGGCATGGGCCGTCAAGAGCGATCATGCGTCCAGGTCGTCCTGGCCGACCCGCAGCGCGTAGCCTGGAGGTTGGGTGCGCAGCTCGGCTCCGGGGAGCGCGCGCCGCAGCGCCGACCGGCACGACGACACCGCCTCTCCGGCCCCGGTCGGAGGCTCCCGCCGGCAGCGCCGCCGGCAACGCCCGCTGCCGCTCGTCCCTGCCACCGGGCCGCCTTCGTGCCCCGCCGCCTCGACCGTGCCCGACACCCGGAACTTCCTACGCGGCTGTGACAGCGCCGTGGCAGCGGAACGACAGCCGAACGCCCGAACCTGACGGTTGCCTGATGGTTCAAGCGCGTTCGAGGAGGCATGCCATGCTCGTCAGCCCGTCGAAGGTCCGGTCACCGGCTTCCGCGACGGCCTCGTCGAGGGTCGCTTCCCCATCTGTGTCGAATGACCTTTTCGCCGCGTCCGGCGACACCGATTCTCGTTCGGGACTTTCTACGGGACGAAGGAGAAGATCATGACCACGACGACGGATCAATTCGCCGACCGGCTGTTCCAGGCGGCGCTCGGCACCATCGAGGTGCTCTCCGTGCACATCGGCGACCGGCTGGGCTGGTACCGCACGCTGGCCGCACACGGCCCTGCCATTCCTGAGGAGCTCACCGCGCGGGCCGGCGGCCACGAGCGGTACGCCAGGGAATGGCTGGAGCAGCAGGCCGCGTACGGGATCCTGGAGGTGGCCGCGGACGGCCGGTTCGTGCTGCCGAAGGGCGCCGCCGAGGTGCTGACGGACGAGGCCAGCCTGGCCTACCTCGCGCCGCTGGCCCGGATGCTGGCGGGCGCGGCGGTGCAGATGCCCGCCCTGCTGGACGCCTACCGGAGTGGCGACGGGGTCGGCTGGGCGACGTTCG
This sequence comes from Nonomuraea sp. SYSU D8015, assembly GCF_008065375.1. Taxonomy (GTDB): domain Bacteria; phylum Actinomycetota; class Actinomycetes; order Streptosporangiales; family Streptosporangiaceae; genus Nonomuraea. The sequence continues at coordinate 337,587 of NZ_VJYI01000005.1, read as the reverse complement.
GGGCCGACGTGCGCGAGTCGCAGGCCGACATGAACCGGCCCTGGTTCGAGCACGCGCTGCCGGGCGCCCTCGCCGGCGTGCCCGCGCTCGACGCCGTGCTCCGCCGTCCCGGCGCCCGCATCGCCGACATCGGCTGTGGCGCGGGATGGTCGTCCATCGCGCTGGTCCGGGCGTACCCGGACGCCACCGTGGAGGGCGTCGACCTCGACGGGCCCTCCATCGAGCTGGCCGAGCGCAACGCGGCCGCCGCCGGCCTCGGCGGGCGCGTCTCCTTCCGCCGCGGCGACGCCGCGCTGCTCGGCGGCGGCCGGTACGACGCCGTCTTCGCCTTCGAGTGCCTGCACGACATGTCGCGGCCGGTGGACACGCTGGAGGCGGCGCGGCACGCGATCGTGCCCGGCGGGGCCGTCGTCATCATGGACGAGGCCGTGGGCGAGTCGTTCACGGCGCCCGCCGACGACACCGAGCGGCTGATGTACGGCTTCAGCCTGCTCATCTGCCTGCCGGACGGGATGAGCGACCGGCCGTCGGCGGCGACCGGCACCGTGATGCGCCCGGACACGCTGCGCCGGTACGCCCGGGAGGCGGGCTTCCGCGACGTCGAGGTCCTGCCGATCGAGGAGTTCGGCTTCTGGCGCTTCTACCAGCTCATCCCGTGACCCGGCTTCTCCGTTGCCGACGGGGTTCCCCAAGGGCTTTCTCGGCTGCCCACCCTCGGCCGGCGCCTGGAGGTGATCGATGCGGTGGGCGTCATGGGCCGGTCCACGCGGCGAACCCCTCGCGCCAGGACGCGTATCGGGGCGTCCAGCCGAGGTGCTTGCGCGCGTACCGGTTGTCCGCGCCCCGTGCGAACCCGTTCCTCTGTGTGCCGTTCTCCGGTGGCTCGGGCGCGCCGACGGCCCGGCAGAAGGCAGGCAGCCAGTCCCGGCCCGGGGCGGGGTCGTCGTCGCAGACGTTCACGGGGCCGGATGGCCAGGCGAGGGCTTGGACGGCGGCGGTCGCGGCGTCGTCCACGTGCACGAAGCTCATCACGTCGGCATCGGCCACGAGGGTGCCCGACCTGGCCTGGTCCGCCCTCAGCCCACGCGGCTCGAACCAGGTGCCGGTGCCGTAGAACATCCCATAACGCAGAACCACCCACTCGGGGAGCTCCCGTGCCGCTGACTCCAGGGTCGCGACGGCGGCGACGCTCGTGCGGCGCGGCTCCGGAGCGTGGACGTCGAGCGGCGTCTCCTCGGCCGCCGGGTCGTCGCCCGGCTCGTACATCCATGAGATGCTCTGCGCCACGATGCGGCGTACCCCGGCGGCCAGGGCCGCGTCGACCAGGTTGCGTGTGCCGATCGTGCGGATCCGGGCGTTGGCGGCGAGGTCGCCCGCGCTCAGGTCGGTCAACTGGTGCATCACGACATCGGCGCCTGACTCACGGAGGGCGGCCGTCAACGCGTCGGCGTCATAGACGTCCGCGATCACGGGAGTGGCGCCCAGGTCGCACAGCATCGCGGCCTTCGACTCGTCACGTGTCGTCGCCGTCACCGTGTGGCCCTCGGCGACCAGCAGCGGGACGATGCGGCGGCCCAGCACGCCGGCGCCACCGGCCAGGAAGACGTTCATGCCGTCACGTTAGGACGCGATCGGTCCGGAGAAGCAGGCCACTTCACCGATGTTTCGCCGGACCACTTGGCACCTCGCATCGGAAGGGCCCGTGACGCCCGACGGGCTGCTGCATCGGTCCTCGAGTGATTCTCGGTCGGGGCGGTGCACGGTAGCGGGTGAGCGAGTGAGCGGAGTAAGCCGATGAAAACCGACCTTCTGCCACGTGCGCCCCGCCTTCCCGCGTGGTGGCCGCCGCGCACGGCCCCACCCCGTGGGCCCCATACCACGCTCGAAGGCGTGCCGGCCGGGGTTCGGGTGCCCGCCGCGGATCCGCGGCGGTGGCGGGAGCAGTTGGAGGACGTGACCGCCGGGCTGCGTGCGGCGCTGCTGGCCCACCCGGGCATGGCGCGGGTCGCGCTGGACTCTCCGCCGGGCCCGGAGGGGCGGCGCGTCAGGAATCGCCTCACCGCGCCCACGGACGAGCCGCGCTCCCCCTTCACCGCGCCCCTGGACGGGCCTCGATCCCGCTTCACCTCGGCGCCCGAGGCCCGTGGCGGGGAGTGTTTCCGCTTCGGGCTTCGCCTGTTGCTGGACGGGCTTGCCGCCGCGCTCCCGGAAGGCGTGGGATGACCTGCGAGGTGTGGTGGGCGGAGCTCGGTGATGTGCGCCCATGGCATGACGGGCTGCTGGATCCCGTGGAACGGCGCTGGAAGGCGAAGTATCGCGCCGCGGCGGACCGTGACCGCTTTGTCCTGGGTTGTGCGATCACCAGGATCGTGCTCGGCCGGCACTTGGGGATGCCTCCCGCCGATGTGCCGCTGCGGCGCGACTGCCCGGACTGTGGTCGCCCGCACGGCAAGCCTCGCGTGCCCGGCGACGAGCTCCACGTGTCGGTGTCGCACTCCGGCCGCTGGGTGGCGGTGGCGATCACAGATGTGGGCCGTGTGGGCATCGACGTGGAGCGCATCGCCGTACGGGCCGCGCCGCTCGTGGCGGCGGCGCTCACGGACCTGCCGCGGCGTGCCGGACATGCCGTGGGGCTCGCGATCGTCGGGGTGGAGGAGATCCCCCGCGTGACGGAGGGCAGCGCGGCCCGCTACCTGACCAGCGCCGCCCGACACATTGCCTGGCCAGCGTCGCCCCTCACATGACGAGCGCTGTCTCCTGGGCCTCGTCGTATTTCGCACGTCACCACGACAGGCCCGCGTTGCCCCGCCCCTCCGCACTTCGGCGAGGTCCCTCCAGGGAAAGGGTGAGAGCCTGGGATCGTGCGGATCAGGGGCCGAGGGCCGGCCACTTCGGCGGGGTTCTCGCGGGAGAGGCCGGGAGGGGCGCGGCGACGGCGGGGCGAAGGCTGCTGCCCTCCGCTGCGCCCGCGACCGGGCCCGGATTGTTACGGTTGTGATCCATGACAGGCTTACTCCTCTGGTACGACCGGCCCGCCACCGACTGGGAGACCGAGGCGCTGCCGATCGGCAACGGGGCGCTGGGCGCGATGGTCTTCGGCGGGACCGACGTCGAGCAGATCCAGTTCAACGAGAAGACGCTGTGGACGGGCGGGCCGGGGTCGCGGCAGGGATACGACTTCGGCAACTGGACGAGCCCGCGCCCGCACGCCCTCTCCGAGGTCCGCGAGGTGCTGGACCGCGAGGGGCGGATGGCGCCGGAGGAGGCCGCGGCCAGGCTGGGGCAGCCGAAGTCGGGCTTCGGGGCGTACCAGACGTTCGGCGACCTGTGGCTCGACCTGCCCGAAGGCGCCCCCGCCGGCTATCGCAGGGAGCTGAGCCTGCGTGAGGCCGTGGCCAGGGTGGCGTACACGGTGGACGGGGTGCGGCACACGCGCGAGTACTTCGCGAGCCACCCGGGCAACGTGATCGTCGGGCGGATCTCGGCCGACCGGCCGGGCGCGGTGGAGTTCACGTTGCGCGCGTCGTCGCCGCACGACGACAAGCGGATCAGCGTGGCGGACGGGCGGCTGACGATGCGCGGGGCGCTGGCGGACAACGGGATGGTGTTCGAGGCGCAGGTGCAGGTGGTCGTGGAGGGCGGCACCCGTACGGACGGGGCCGACCGCGTCACGGTCACCGGAGCCGACAGCGCGGTGTTCGTGTTGTCCGCCGGGACCGACTACGCCCCCGTCTACCCGGCCTACCGGGGCGAGGATCCGCACGACGCCGTCACCGCCGCCGTGGACAAGGCGGTGGTGCAGGGGTACGAGGCGCTCAAGCGAGCCCACCAGGACGACCACGCGCGGCTGTTCGACCGGGTGGAGCTGGACCTGGGCCAGGAGGAGCCGGAGGTGCCGACGGACCGGTTGCTGGCGGGCTACACCGGCGGCGACTCGCCCGCCGACCGGGCGCTGGAGGCCCTCTACTTCGCCTACGGACGCTACCTGCTGATCGCGTCCTCACGGGCCGGGTCCCTGCCGGCGAACCTGCAGGGCGTGTGGAACGACTCCACCGCCCCCGCGTGGTCGAGCGACTACCACGTCAACATCAACCTGCAGATGAACTACTGGCCGGCCGACGTGACGAACCTGTCCGAGACGGCCGTGCCGTACGACGAGTACGTCCAGGCCCTGATGGCGCCGGGCAGGCGGACGGCGCGCGAGATGTTCGGGGCCGAGGGGTGGGTGGTGCACAACGAGACGAACCCGTTCGGGTTCACCGGCGTGCACGACTGGGCCACCGCGTTCTGGTTCCCGGAGGCGGCGGCCTGGGTGACGCAGCACCTCTATGACCGCTACCGGTTCAGCGGCGACCTCGGCTACCTGCGGCAGACCGCCTACCCGGCGATGAAGGGGGCGGCGGAGTTCTGGCTGGACACGCTGCACACCGACCCGCGCGACGGGACGCTGGTCGTGTCGCCGAGCTACTCCCCCGAGCACGGGGACTTCTCGGCGGGCGCGTCGATGTCGCAGCAGATCGTCTGGGACCTGTTCACGAACGTCTGGGAGGCCTCGGCGATCCTGGACGTGGACGCCGAGTTCCGGACCCGGGTGATGGACGCGCTGGAGCGGCTGGACCCGGGGCTGCGGATCGGCTCCTGGGGTCAGGTGCAGGAGTGGAAGGCCGACCGGGACGAGCAGGACGACACGCATCGGCACGTGTCGCACCTGTTCGGGCTGCATCCCGGGCGCCAGATCGCGGCGGGGAGCCCCGAGGGCGAGGCCGCCAAGGTCACGCTGGCGGCCAGGGGCGACGGCGGCACCGGGTGGAGCAAGGCCTGGAAGATCAACTTCTGGGCGCGGCTGCTCGACGGCGACCACGCGCACACGATGCTGGCCGAGCTGCTGAAGCACTCGACGCTGGACAACCTGTGGGACACGCACCCGCCATTCCAGATCGACGGCAACTTCGGGGCCGTCGCGGGCATGGCCGAGATGCTGGTGCAGAGCCACCATGGGGTGATCCACGTGCTGCCCGCACTGCCGTCGGCCTGGCGCACCGGGTCCGTGCGCGGGCTGCGGGCCCGCTGTGACGTGACCGTGGACGTGTGGTGGCGCGACGGGACGGCCGAGAAGGTCACGCTGCGGGCGGGGCGCACCGGCGAGATCACGGTACGGGCCGCCGGACGGGTGTGCGACGAGCAGGGGGACGAGGTGGCCGTGCGGCGCACCGACGACACGGTGAGCTGGGACGCCGAGGCCGGGAAGGCGTACACGATCGGCTGACCGGGGCGGGCGGGCCCCGCCCGCCCCGGCGCCGTGACGGCGGTCAGTCGTCGGCGGACGGCGGCTCGGCGTAGCGGGCCAGGTAGAGCTGCAGGCCGAGGCTGTCGATCAGACCCAGCTCGGTCTCCAGGTAGTCGATGTGGTGCTCCTCGTCCTGGAGGATGTCCTCGAAGATGCGGGCCGAGGTGACGTCACCCTTCTCCCGCATGAGCTGGATCGCCGGCCGCAGCCGCTGCACCACCGACAGCTCGACCTCCAGGTCGGCCCTGAGCTGCTCTTCGACGGTCTGCCCGATGTGCAGGGTGCCCAGGCGCTGATAGTTGGGCAGCCCCTCCAGGAAGAGAATGCGGTCGGTGAGGCGCTCGGCGTGGCGCATCTCGTCGATCGACTCTTCGCGGGTGTGCTCGGCCAGCTTGGTGTATCCCCAGTTTTCCTGCATTTTGGCGTGCAGGAAATACTGGTTGATCGCTGTGAGCTCGGCGGTCAACTGCTCGTTGAGCAACTCGATGATCTGCTTGTCGCCCTGCATGTGAACGGGCCCCTTGCTGCTATCCCGGCTATGCGGTCGTCAACTCTTCCGACCTTTTCAGGATCGCACAGATCTTCCGTACACATCGGGCACAGTCCCCACCAGCCCCGGTGGTGTCGCGGATCTCCTTCGCGCTCTTCGCCCCGGAGGCGATGCAGTCGTGCACCTCGTTCTCCGTTACCGCACGACAAATGCACACGTACATCCAGGGACGGCCTCTCCGCGAAAAGATGGGATGCCAAGGTTAGGCACACCTAAGATAACCCACTTTGGTAAGGCTTGCCTACATTGGGTGGGCCACAGTGACGTATCCCTCGGCGAACAGCGGATTACGGGCCGTCTCTAATCAGTGTCCCCTGGCGATCCACTCCTCCAGATGCGGGGCCTCCGCGCCGATCGAGGTCGAGTCGCCGTGGCCGGTGTGCACGACGGTTTCCGGCGGCAGGGTCAGCAGCCGCTTCCTGATCGACTCGATGATCGTGTCGAACGACGAGTACGAGCGGCCGGTCGCCCCCGGCCCGCCCTTGAACAGGGTGTCGCCGCTGAAGAGCGCGCCGAGCTCGCGCCCGTACACGCAGACCGCGCCGGGCGCGTGGCCGGGCGTGTGCAGGATCTCCAGCGCGCAGCCGCCGACCTCGATGCGCTCGCCGTCGGTCAGCGGCTCGTACGGGACCGCATCGCCGTATTCCTGCTCCCACAGCACCTGGTCGGCGGGGTGGAGGCGGATCGGCGCCCCGGTGCGCTCGGCCAGCTCGCGGGCGGCGTTGATGTGGTCGTTGTGCGCGTGCGTGCAGACGATGGCCTTGACCGCGCGCCCGCCGACCCGCTCGGCGATGGCCGCGGCGTCGTGGGCGGCGTCGATGACGACGACCTCGCGGGCGTCGCCGACCAGCCAGACGTTGTTGTCGACGTCCCAGGTGCCGCCGTCCAGCGAGAACGTGCCCGAGGTGATGACGCGGTCGATCATCTAGAACGTCACCACCGAGCGCAGCACGTCGCCGTTGTGCATCTTCGCGAACGCCTCCTCGACCTGGCCGACGCCGATCGTCTCGGTGACGAACTTGTCGAGCGGCAGCCGGTTCTGCAGGAACAGGTCGATCAGCATGGGGAAGTCGCGGCTCGGCAGGCAGTCGCCGTACCAGCTCGACTTCAGCGACCCGCCGCGCCCGAACACGTCGAGCAGGGGCAGCTCCAGCTTCATCTCCGGCGTCGGGACGCCGACCAGCACCACCGTGCCCGCCAGGTCGCGGGCGTAGAAGGCCTGCGTGTACGTCTCCGGCCGGCCCACCGCCTCAATGACCACGTCGGCGCCGAAGCCGCCGGTCAGGTCGCGAACGGCCTCGATCGGGTCGCTCTCGCGCGCGTTGACCGTGTGGGTGGCGCCGAAGCCGCGCGCCCATTCCAGCTTGCGGTCGTCCACGTCCACCGCGATGATCGTGCCCGCGCCCGCCAGCGAGGCGCCCAGGATCGCCGCGTCCCCGACGCCGCCGCAGCCGATCACGGCCACGCTGTCGCCGCGCGTCACCCCGCCGGTGTTGATCGCCGCGCCGATGCCGGCCATCACGCCGCAGCCCAGCAGGCCCGCCACCGCGGCCGGGGCCTCGGCGGAGACCTTGGTGCACTGGCCGGCGGCGACCAGGGTCTTCTCCAGGAACGCGCCGATGCCGAGCGCGGGCGACAGCTCGGTGCCGTCCTTGAGCGTCATCTTCTGCGTCGCGTTGTGGGTGTTGAAGCAGTACCAGGGGCGGCCGCGCAGGCAGGCCCGGCACCGGCCGCACACCGCCCGCCAGTTGAGGATCACGAAGTCGCCCGGCTCGACCTCGGTGACGCCGGGGCCCACCGCCTCGACGACGCCCGCCGCCTCGTGGCCGAGCAGGAACGGGAAGTCGTCGTTGATGCCGCCCTCGCGATAGTGCAGGTCGGTGTGGCAGACCCCGCTGGCCTGCACGTTGACGACGGCCTCACCAGGCCCGGGATCGGGGACGACGACGGTCTCGAGCGAAACTTCCTGGCCCTTGGCCCTGGCGATGACGCCCTGCACTTCGTACGGCATGGCAGCCATCTTGTGTCAGGAGGTTGATCTCCGCAAGACATAGGGCTGCACCAGGCCGAGGCCCCTCGCCTGGCGGCGTCTGATCTTGTGGATCTCGTAGCCGTCGAGCCCTCCGGCCAGCTCCGCGTCCACCAGGACGGTGCCCGGACGGGCGATCGCGGTGAGCCTGGCCGCCAGATTGACGGTGGTGCCGAACACGTCGCCCATCATGGGCACCACCGGGCCGTACGCCATGCCGATGCGCAGTTCCTCCGCGTCGAGCAGGTCGAGCGCGATCGCCGCCGCCTGTGCAGCGGTCGGCGCGGTGAACAGCACCTCGTCGCCCAGTGTCTTGACCAGCCGGGCGCCGTGCGTGGCCACCACGTCGGAGGCCCGCGACTCGAAGCCCTCCACCAGCCCGGCCAGCTCCCGCTCGTCCAGCTCGCGAGCCCGCCGGGTGAACGCCACCAGATCCGCGAACCCCACCGCCATCGGCACCCGGGTCGGCACGGGGTGGTCGTTGAGGTCGGCGAGGGCCAGCAGCCGGGTGCCGGCCGCGGCGAGCTGGGTCCGCCAGACGTGGATCAGCACGCGTTCGAAATCCGGCAGCATCACCTGCGCGGTGTCGAGCATCGCGGCCAGGTCGGCGTCGGTGGGCTCCGGCCGCAGCATCGTGCTCGTCATGATCTCCGCCTGCCACTGCGCCAGCCTGGCCGTGGTCTGGCCGAGCGCGCGCGCCATGCGGACGACCGTCTCCTCGTCGAGCAGGCCGCGGTCGAGCATCCTGCGCACATGGAGCAGGGCGCCGACGTCGGCGTCGGTGAACGCCACGGCGTCGTCGGCGCGCTGGGCGAAGCCGAGCGCCCTCCAGATGCGCGCGGCCAGCTCCTGCGACACGCCGCTGCGGGCCGCGACCTGCGCGCGCGTGTAGCGCGGTGGCAGGCCGAGCAGCAGCCGCTCGATGTCCTCGGCGGTCGGCCGTCCCCGCGGATGAGAGCTCAACGGCCGTCGATCTCGCCGTCCGAGGCGTCCTCGACCAGCCTGAACAGGTCGGTGCGGACATCCTGGATCTTCGGGATGTCGCGCAGCACGATCTCGCCCCGGTCGCCCGCGGACTCGACGGTCAGCGTGCCGCAGCCGAGCAGGCGCTCGGCGAAGGTCTGGTCGGAGCTGACGGTGTTGACCTTGGCGATGGGGATCTCGTCGGTGGACTTGTTGAGCACGCCCTGGCTGATCGTGAACCGGTGGGTGGTGAGCACGTAGCCGGTGTTCTTCCACTGCAGGTAGGGCACGAACGACCAGATCGTCAGCAGGATGAGGGCGATGACGACGACGGCGATCCTGGCGTAGGAGGCGAACTGCCAGTCCGGCATGAACCACAGCGCCGCGCCCGAGGCCGCGGCGATGAGGACGAGCGCGGCGAAGGGGCCGATGAGCCGCTTCCAGTGCGGGTGGAAGGACCGGACGCGTCGCTCACCCTGCGTCAGATGGTGGTCGGGAAGGGTCATGGCCCAAATCGTGCCACCATCACCGCCCGGCGGCTATGTGGACGGCATAACCGGCTCACCCGGCGATCCGGACGTGCACCACGTCGCCCGCGCTGAGCGTGTAGTGCTGGTCATCGCCGGCCACCTGCAGGTGCCCGGCGGTGTCGACGCCCGTCGCCTGCCCCATCAGCACCTGCCCGCCGGGCAGCTCCACCCGGACCAGGCGGCCGATCGTGGCGCTGGCCGCCAGGTAGGCCGAGCGCAGCCCGGACGCCTCGGCGTCGCCGCCTGCCGCCGTCCACTCCCTGTAGTGGGTCTCGACCTCTCTGAGGATGGCCCTGAGCAGCGGATCCCGGTCGACGCACGCCGCCTTCTCGATGCCCAGCGACGTGGCGGTCTCGATCGGCAGCTCCTCCGGCCGGAGCGACACGTTGAGCCCCATGCCGATGACGACCGCGTCGTCGGACCGCTCGGCCAGCACGCCGGCCAGCTTGCGCTCGCCGATCAGCAGGTCGTTGGGCCACTTCAGGCGTACGTCGACCTCGGCCAGGCGGCGCACGGCCGAGGCGGCGGCGACGCCGTACAGGAGCGCCAGCCAGCCCTGCGCGGCCATCGGGACCTGCGGCCTGAGCAGGATCGAGAACGTCAGCCCCGCGCGCGGCGGCGCCGTCCATGTGCGGCCCAGTCGCCCGCGGCCGGCCACCTGCGACTCCGCCACCAGCACCGCCCCCTCGGCGGCTCCCTCGCGGGCGGCCGCGGCGAGGTCGGCGTTGGTCGAGCCGGTGCTCTCGACCACGGTGACGCCCGTCCACAGGCTGCCGGGGCGCACCAGAACGCGGTTGAGCGCCGCCTCCGAGAGGGGAGGTCGGTCGAGGTCGGAGTAGCGGGAGTCGGCCATCCCCCTATCTTGTCAGCGGGGAAGGATGGAGACATGAGCAAGGGTCTGGACCTCGTCACCGTGCGGCCGCTATGAAGCCCCGCCCCGGCCCCACCACCCGCATGCGGATCCGGGAGATCACCGGCTCCGTGGCCAGGGACCGCCGCGACGACCTGGCCACGGAGGAGCCGCTGGAGATCCGCCTCGCCTCGGCCGACGGCGCCCGCAAGACCGTGGCCGTCACCATGCGCACGCCGGGCCACGACTTCGAGCTGGCCACCGGGTTCCTGCACGGCGAGGGGCTGGTGCGGCCCGGCGAGATCGCGGCGATCGCGTACTGCACCGACGAGGACCTCCCGCCGGAGGCCCGCTACAACACGGTCACCGTGCGCCTGCGCGGGCCCATCCCCGACCTGCCCGCGCTGGACCGGCACTTCCTCACCTCCAGCGCCTGCGGCGTCTGCGGCTCGGCCAGTCTCGACGCGCTGCACGACCGCTGCCGTCCGATCCCCCGGGGAGAGCTGGCGCTCACCCCCGAGGTCCTGTACGGCCTGCCGGACGCCCTGCGCGGGGCCCAGGGCGTGTTCGGCAAGACCGGCGGCCTGCACGCAGCGGGCCTGTTCACCGCGACGGGGGAGCTCCTGGCCCTCCGGGAGGACGTGGGGCGGCACAACGCGGTCGACAAGCTGGCCGGCTGGGCCGCGCTGGCGGACCGGCTGCCGCTGGCCGGCCACGTGCTCATGGTCAGCGGCCGCGCCAGCTACGAGATCATGCACAAGGCTCTCGCCGCCGGGATTCCCGCCGTCTGCGCGGTGTCCGCGCCCTCCTCCCTGGCCGTGGACGTGGCCAGGGAGTTCGGGATGACGCTGGTCGGGTTCCTGCGCGGCGAGCGCTGCAACGTGTACGCGGGCGGTGAGCGGATCGCCGCCTAACTCTGGCAGTGGACGGGATAGTCGGCTTCCATGGCCGGCTTGTTGTGGTTCAGCACCTCGAACCGGACCACGCCGCCGGGCTTCGGCTTCCCGCTCCAGTGGAAAGCCTGCAGCGCCAGGAAGCCGGACTGCGGGACCTTGTACGTGTGCTCCTGGTCCGGTTTGCCGTCGATGACCCACCGGTAGGAGATCTCCGTTCCGGCGGCGGCCAGGAGCGTGGCCTGGGCGGTCGGGTACGGATCCAGCGTGCAGTCGCCGTAGGTGGCCATCGGCTCGAAGCCGGCGAACCTGACCGTGCCCGGCTCGGGGGTCTGCGACCAGCACGTGCGGCTGTAGGGGGCCTCCCTGACCGCCTTGTTCTGGTTGAGCAGTTCGATGCGGACCTTGCCGGTCTTGGTCTCCTTCGTCCAGTCGTACCAGAAGTCGCCGATCGACAGAGGGCGTCCGGCGATGAGCTTGGCCGTCCTGGTCACCTTGGGGTCGCCGTCGACCACGATCCGGTAGCTGATCTCGGTGTCGCGGTCGGACACGACCCTCGCGCTCGCGTTGAGCGCGTAGTAGGTGGTGCAGTCGCCCTTGTACAGCGGCGTCAGCAGCTCGTGGATGACCACCTTGGCGGGGTCGGGCTCGGCGGCGCACGTGACGGTGAACTTCCGCTCGGCGGAGGCGGTCGCGCCCTCGGCCACGAGCTCCACGCTGTGGCCGCCGGCGACCTTCGTGTTCCAGATGGCGGAGGTGTACTGGGAGCGTGGCTGGTCACTGGCCGGGAAGTCCGCGGTGAACGCCTGTCCCTTGACGCCGTCCATGGCCCACCAGAAGGTGACCTTCTGCGCCGCTCCGGCCGGGAGGTTGACGCGGCCCGTGGCCTCGTAGGCGATGGGCTCGGCGCAGCTTCCCTCGTAGTCGCCCGGGGTGAGGGTCTCGATCTGCGGCACCGGCTTCTGCGCGGGCGGCGGGCTGGTGGGCGTCGCCGTCGGGGTCGACGTGGGGGTGGAGGTGGGGGTCGAGGTCGGGGTCGAGGTGGGGGTCGGCGCCGGACCGGTCTTGCAGGTCACCTGGTACGCCGCCCGCCCCGAGTCGCGCCCGCCGGGACCGAGAAGGTGAACGGCCTTCCACCCACTGGCCGTGCTCCCCACGCTGACCGGCAGCGTGACCTGGCGGATGCGCGGGCCGCCTGCGACGAAGTACAGCGACTCCGGCCGTCCCTCCCCGGTGGCGCTGTCGATCCACTGGTAGTCGACCTTGGCCGGAGTGCGTGACACCTGGATGGTGCCGGTAAACGTCACCCTGGCCGGGCAGGCGCCGCTGTAGGTCGCCGGGCTGACGTCCACGTGGGCGACGGCCATGAGCGGATTGCCCGGCTCGCCGGGCAGCGGGTGCGTGGTGTCCCACACCTTCGAAGGCCCCTGGCAGGCGACGGTGAAACGCGCCTTGGCGGACAGCCCGCGCTTGCCGAGGACCTCCACCGCCTGCCAGCCAGAGGTGCTGCGGTCGAAGGTCTGCCGATCCCGCACGGTGACCTTGCGCGCGCCGTTGACCCGGAAGCTCTTGATCGCGCCCTTGCTGCCGTCGCCGCGCACCCATCGGTAGCGGACGACGCCCTTGCCCTTGGCCGCCACCACGGCGGAGAAGCCGACCGTGGTGGGGCAGGCGCCGGAGCGCTTGCCCGGGCTCGCCTTGACCTGGGCCACCGCCGTCTTGATCGCCGGGGCGGCGAGCGCGGGAGGAGCGGCCAGCAGGCCGCCGAGCACCGCGGCGCCCAGCAGCAACGCTGTCCTCTTCATCAGTTGTGCCTTTCTCTGCTTCGGAAAGGCTCATGATCGCGGGTGGCCCTTGGAAATCACTTGGGCCACACTTGTCACATCTATGGAATGGATCATTCCGTTCTGCTATTCTTGGAACAGAACGAACCGTTCCGAGAGGATCCCGTCATGACCATTACGCCGTTCCGCATCGCGATCCCCCAGGCCGACCTCGACGACCTGCGCGACCGCCTCTCTCGGGCCCGCTTCGCCGACGAGATCCCCGGCGCCGACCAGGGCGTCAGCGTCGAGCGGGTGAAGCGCCTGGTCGGCTACTGGCGCGACGGGTTCGACTGGCGGGCGCAGGAGGCCAGGCTGAACGCGTACCCGCAGTTCACCACCGAGATTGACGGGCAGAACATCCACTTCCTCCACGTCCGCTCCGACGCCCCGGACGCCATGGCGCTGATCCTCACTCACGGCTGGCCCGGCTCGATCGTCGAATACCTCGACGCCATCGAGCCGCTGAGGCGCCACTTCCACCTGGTCATCCCGTCGCTGCCGGGCTTCGGCTTCTCAGGCCCGACCAAGGAGCTCGGCTGGAACAACCGGCGCATCGCGGGGGCGTGGGCCGAGCTGATGGCCCGGCTCGGATACGAGCGCTACGGCGCTGCCGGCAACGACGCCGGGTCGATGATCTCTCCTGAGATCGGCAGGATCGACCCGGAGCACGTGGCCGGGGTGCACGTCACCCAGCTGTTCTCGTTCCCCTCCGGCGACCCGGCCGAGTTCGCGGAGCTGAGCGAGGAGGATCAGGCCGGGCTGGCCGTGCTCGACTGGTTCTGGAAGGAGAAGGGCGCCTTCAACGTCCTGCAGTCGCAGCAGCCGCAGACCCTCGCCCACGCCGTCATGGACTCCCCCGCCGGGCTGCTCGGCTGGCTGGCGCAGCTCCTCGACGACGACCTCGACGACGACTTCGTCCTGACCAACGCCGCGATCTACTGGTTCACCGGGACCGCCGGGTCGTCGCTCCGGCTGTACTGGGACAACGCCCGCATGGAGCAGCCCAAGGAGCCCACGACCGCGCCGACGGCGCTGGCCATGGCGGAGGGCGACTTCAAGTCCATCCGCCGCTTCGCCGAGCGCGACCACGCCAACATCGTCAGCTGGAAGACGCTCCCGGCCCCGGCCCGCGGGCACTACACCGCGCACACCGCGACCGAGGCGCTCACCTCCGACGTCATCGCCTTCTTCGCGGGGCTTCGCGCTTGAATGTGACCATGAATCCTTCACTCGAGGCTTATCTGACGGACCTGTACGAGCGCGGCCGCGAGCACGACGCCCCGCTGGCCGACCGGCTGCTGCGACTGCGGAACATGACGCCGGCCGCCGCCGCGTTCGTCTCGGTGCTCATCCGGGTCCAGCGCAGCCTGCGGGTGCTGGAGATCGGCACGTCCAACGGCTACTCGGCGATCTGGTTCGCCGACGCCGTGCGGGACACCGCAGGCCGTCTCACCACCGTGGAGATCGACGCCGCACGGGTCGCGGAGGCCCGCGCCAACCTCGCGGCCGCCGGCGTGGCAGGCCATGTGGACGTGGTGCACGCCGACGGCGGCCAGGTGCTGGAGTCCGCAGCCGACGCCTCGGTCGATCTGGTGGTGCTGGACGCCGAGCGGCCCGCGTACCTGGGCTATTGGCCGCACCTGCTGCGGGTGCTCACCCCCGGTGGCGTCATCGCCGTGGACAACGCCGTCAGCCACCGGGAGCAGGTCGCCGGCTTCCTCGAGCTGATGGCGGCGGACGGCGGGTTCGCCGTACACGTGCACGAGATCGGCGACGGAGTGCTCACCGCGGTCCGGCTGCCGCGATCCTGACCCGGACAGGTCCACCGGCCCGGCGCTGCCCCGGTGCCGGGCTCGCCCAGCCCGGCACCGCCGCCGTCAGCCGGTGTTCTGCAGGCCCGCCGCGACCCCGTTGACCGACAGGAGCAGGAGCGTGGACAGCCGGTCGCGCTCCTGCTCCGACGGGGCGCCGGTGCGCAGCGCGCGCAGGGCCCGCAGCTGGAGATGCGACAGCGCGTCCACGTACGGGTCGCGCAGCTGGACGGCACGCGAGAGCACCTTGCGGTTCTCCAGCAGGCGCGTGTGGCCCGTCACGCGCAGCACCAGCTCGCGGGTCCGGTCGTACTCCTCCAGCACCTGCTGGGTGAAGTCCTCCCGGCCGCCGAGCGCCAGGTAGCGCTTGGCGATCGAGCGGTCGGTCTTGGCCAGCGACATCTCCGCGTTGTCCAGCATCGCGTTGAACAGCGGCCACTCCTGGTACGCGGCCCGCAGCTCGTCGAGGGAGTCGGCCGCGGCCAGGCCGGCGCCGAGGCCGTACCAGCCGGGCAGGTTGACCCGGGTCTGCGCCCACGCGAACACCCACGGGATCGCCCGCAGGTCGTCCAGCGAACGCGGCGCGCCCAGGCCGCGGCGGGCCGGGCGGGAGCCCAGGCGCAGCGTGCCGATCTCCTCCAGCGGGCTGACCAGGCCGAACCACTCGGGGAAGCCCGGCGCCTCGGTCAGCGCGCGGTACGCCTGCTCGGACGCGACGGCCACCCGCTCGGCCAGGCCGCGGAACCGATCGGCCGCGGCGGCCGTGCGGGCGCCGACCGTGGGCGAGGAGGCCATCAGGACGGCGTTCGTGACCTGCTCCAGGTGGCGGCGGGCGATCGCGATGTGCCCGTAGCGGGCGAAGATGACCTCGCCCTGCTCGGTGACCTTGAACCGGCCCGCGACCGAGCCGGGCGCCTGCGCCAGCACCGCCCGGTTGGCCGGGCCGCCGCCGCGCCCCAGCGCGCCGCCGCGGCCGTGGAACAGGCGCAGCTTCACGTCGTGCTCGGCGGCCCAGGCGGTCAGCGCCTCCTGCGCCTCGTACAGGCGGAGCGTGGCGGCGGCGGGGCCGAGCTCCTTGGCCGAGTCGGAGTAGCCGAGCATGATCTCCATGCGCCGGCCGGTGGCCGCCAGCCGCTCCTGGACCTGCGGGATCTCCAGCATGCCGGTCAGCACGCGCGGAGAGTTGGCGAGGTCTTGCCCCGACTCGAACAGCGGCACCACGTCCAGGACGGGCGCGCGGCCGCCGAGCGCGTGCTGGGCCAGCTCGTAGACGGCCGCTATGTCGTCGGCCGAGCGGGTGAAGGAGACCACGTAGCGGGAGCAGGCGCGCACGCCGTACCGCTCCTGGATCCAGCCGATCACCCGGATCGTGGCCAGGACCTCCTCGGTGCGTTCCGACGGCTCGCCGCCGGCCCGCAGCTCCTCCAGCGCCGCCGCGTGGACCTGGGAGTGCTGGCGCACCTCCAGCTCGGCCAGGTGGAAGCCGAAGGTCTCCACCTGCCAGATGAGGTGCTGCAGCTCGCCGTACGCCTGCCGCGGCGCGGACGCGGCCAGCGACTCCTGCGCCAGCCGCAGGTCGGCCAGCAGCTCGGCGGGCGAGCGGTAGGCCAGGTCGAGGTCGCGGCGGTGGGTGGCGGCGATGCGCGCGGCCACGAACAGCAGCCACTGCCGGTGCGGCTCGCGCGGGGAGCGGGTGGCCAGCTCGGAGACGAGCTCGGGGTGGGAGTCCACGGCCCCGGCCAGCGCCGCCTTCAGCTCCGCCGAGCAGGGGGCGAACTGGGCGGACGCGGTGAGCGTGCGGGCGATGCGCGAGCAGGCCGTCTCCAGCGCCGACAGCACGTGTTCGGACTGGATCTGGATGGTCTCGCGGGTGACCCTGGCCGTGACGTTGGGGTTGCCGTCGCGGTCGCCGCCGATCCAGCTGCCGTACCTGATGAACGGCCTCGCCTGCGGCGGGCGGGTGCCGGTGCCGGGGTCGAGCGCCGCGTCGAGAGCGCGGTAGACCTGCGGCACCATGCGGAACAGCGTCTCGTCGAAGGCGGCCATGGCCGTGCGCACCTCGTCGAGCGGGTCGAGCTTGGTCGAGCGCAGCTGGGCCGTGCGCCACAGCAGGTCGATCTCCTCCAGCATGCGCCGCTTGCTCTCGGCGCGCTCGGAGGCCCCTCGGCCCGGCGAGTTGTACTCCGTGAGCTGGGTGCTGATCCGCTGGATGGCGGTGACGACCGCGCGTCTGCGTGCCTCGGTCGGGTGCGCGGTCAGCACCGGGTGCAGCTCCAGGCCCTCCAGCAGCTCGGCGACGCGGTCGTGGCCCAGCTCGTGGACGGCCTGCGCCAGCGACTCCCGCTGGACCCGGCCCTCGGCGTCCCGCTCGCGCAGCGTGCGGATCCGGTAGTGTTCCTCGGCCAGGTTGGCCAGGTGGAAGTAGCAGGTGAACGCGCGGGCGACCTGGACGGCCCGCTCGATCTCCCACGCCGCGACCATCTCGGTGATCACATCGGCGGAGATCTCACCTCTGCGTGCCGCGATGACGGCCTTGCGCAACCGTTCGACGTCTGCCAGCAGGTCCTCGCCGCCCTGCTCGGCGAGCACCTGGCCGAGCAGCTTGCCGAGCAACCGCACATCGTGGCGCAGCTCGTCCGGCATCTCGGTGACAGCGGCGCTGCGATGTTCGAGCCCCTGGTCAATCATGCTTTGAAGAGTAGCGAGTCGGTTTGAATGCACGTAGACCGGTCTCGCCAATTGGACTAGACCACTGGTGAGGAGGGCTTTACCGAAAGTCCGCAGAAAGCCATCGGCCTTCAGGCCGTGGATGAATGCGGCCCCCGATAGGGCGGGATTGCCTGGTCTGTGAAGCGCCAAGGACCAGGGCCGCGCAAGCGGCGCCGGAAATCCTCGCCTCTTTAGGGCGAGGAGCAGGTCAGGAGGCTTTGGACACGGCCGCCAGCAGTTCGGGGAGACGGGCGAAGCCGATGCGGGCGGCCAGGCGGCGGCCGAGCGTCTCGGCCAGCAGGCCGTAGAACGGCGCCACCACGGACACCCACAGGAGCCCGAATGCGAGCGGCACCACGAACGGCAGCGACAACAGCGCGATGCCGAGCATCGCGCCCATGGAGGAGGCGAACGCCTGCCCACCCTGGCCCGGGGCGGCGCCGCTGAAGGCGTTCATGCGCTCGGGCACGGAGTACGGCAGCACGACGCTGGTCACCGAGCCCACGCCGAGCCCGATGCCGAGCGCGCCCCACCCCGACAGCATGGCCGGCGCGATCGCCGCCGGGTGACCGGTGAGCAGGCCGGTGACGACGGCGATCACGCCGAGCAGCGGCACCGCGACGAGCGCGCTGGCCAGGTGGCGACCGGCCAGGTCGGTGGCCAGGCTCCGCTCCGAGCCGAACGTCACGGCGTTCATCCACAGCGAGCGCCCGTCGATGCCGAACGCGTTGCCCGACTGGAGGGCGATCATCAGGGCGCCGACGGTGGTGATGACGATCGCCACGCCTTGGCCAGGCGTGCCCTCGGCGGTGCCGCTCAGCGAGAACGACAGCACGAGTGTGATCGCCAACGCGCTGAACCAGCCCACGCGGAACCTCGGCTCGCGCCTGATGTACTTCAGCTCCTTGGTGACCACCGCGGCCAGCGGCCCGTCCGGCACGAACCGGTCGACCAGGCCGATTTCCTTACGTACGGACGCCTGCGTGGAGACGTCGGGCGTCACCAGCGCGCGGCCGAGCGCCTTGATCCACAGCCAGGCGAGCGCCACGACGACCAGCGCCAGGAACGCCAGCTCGGCCAATCCGATCAGGCCGCCGTCGGCTATGGCGTGCGCGGCCATGCCCGGCGGGGTCCACCTGAGCACGGCGGCCAGCTGGTGCAGCATGGCCTCAGGGTCGCCGAAGCCGCGGTTCATCAGCAGGTTGGGCAGCTGCGCGAGCACCACCACGACCACGGCGGCCACCGCGAGCACGTCGCGGCCGCGCCGGGTGCGGAGCGCGCCGGACAGCGACGTGGTGATCAGCCGCGACGTCACCACGCAGAGCGCGAACTGCAGTAACACGGCGGGCACCCCGAGCAGCGCACCGCCGACGCCGGCGGGGAGCGCGATCAGGGCGCCGGACGTGACGGCCAGCATCGCGACCGGCCAGACGCCTGTCACGGACGCGGTCAGCATGCCGACCGCCAGCGTTCGCGTGCGCAGCGGGAACAGGGCCAGCTTGGCCGGATCGAGCGTGTCGTCCAGGCCGAACGCGAGCAGCGGCACGATCATCCAACCGAACAGGAACAACGCGAACGCGACGATCACCAGCGAGGTCGCGATGTCGGCCGGCGCCAGCCTGAGCAGGCTCATCAGGAGGAAGCCGAAGACGGCCAGCCCGGCGGCCATGATCAGAGTGAAGACGAACCCGAGCCGGCGCTGGAGGTCGCCGCGCAGGTTGCCGGCCAGCAGCCGCAGCTTGAGCCGGGCGAACAGGGCTACCGTGCTCATGGCCTCACTCCGTTCGGCGGCTCGGTCGCCACATGCCGCCGTCTTCCCCCGCTCTGGTCGCTCCGCTCCCGCCGCTCCTCCAGACGACGGCACTCCCTCGCTGTGCTCACTGGTCGTCCTTCGGCCTGGCGCCCAACCAGGACAGGCCTGCCTCGCGGCCGTGGGCGGGGCCGCCGACCAGCTCCAGGAACGCCTGGTTGAGGCTGCGCCCGCCGCGTACGTCCGCCAGCGGCCCCTGCGCCACGATGTGGCCCGCGCTCATCACCGACACCCAGTCGCACAGCCGCTCGACCAGGTCCATCACGTGACTGGAGAAGATGACCGTCGAGCCGGAGGCGGTGAAGCGCCGCAGCACCTCGGTCAGCGTGTTGGCGCTGACCGGGTCGACGCCCTCGAACGGCTCGTCCAGGAACAGGACCGACGGGTTGTGCAGCAACGCGGCCGCCAGCCCGATCTTCTTCCGCATGCCGGTCGAGTAGTCGACGACGAGCTTGTCGGCGGCGCCGGACAGGTCCATGACGGCCAGCAGCTCGTCCGCCCGCTGCTCGACCTCTCCCTTGGGGATGCCGCGCAGCCGCCCGGCGTAGAGGAGCAGCTCGCGGCCCGACAGCCGCTCGAACAGCCGCAGCCCTTCGGGCAGCACCCCGATGCGCGCCTTGACCTCGACGGGATCGCGCCACACGTGGAACCCGTCCACCTCGGCCGAGCCGCCGTCGGGCCGGAGCAGCCCGGTGATCATGCTCAGTGTGGTCGTCTTACCCGCGCCGTTGGGCCCGACCAGGCCCGCGAAACTGCCTGCGGGGACGACGAGATCGACCCCCGCGACGGCGACCTGCTGTCCGTACCGCTTGAACAGGCCATGGGTGCGAACCGCCTCCGTCATGGAACCAATCTATGGGGAGGGGTTAGCCTTGCGCGCATGAGTGCAGCTGCGGAGCCAATGCCGGAGAAGCCGGATATCCATACGACTGCCGGGAAGATCGCCGATCTGGAGCGGCGCCTCGACGAGGCCGCGCACGCCGGGTCCGCGGCCGCGGTCGAGAAGCAGCACGCCAAGGGCAAGATGACCGCCCGGGAGCGGGTGCTCGCGCTGCTGGACGAGGGCTCGTTCGTGGAGTTCGACGAGTTCGCCAGGCACCGGTCCTCGATGTTCGGGCTGGAGAAGCGGCGGCCGTACGGCGACGGGGTGATCACTGGTCACGGCACCATCGACGGCCGGCAGGTCTGCGTGTTCTCGCAGGACGTGACCGTGTTCGGCGGCTCGCTCGGCGAGGTGTACGGCGAGAAGATCGTCAAGGTCCTCGACATGGCGCTCAAGACCGGCTGCCCGATCATCGGCATCAACGAGGGCGGCGGCGCGCGCATCCAGGAGGGGGTGGTCGCGCTCGGCCTCTACGCGGAAATCTTCAAGCGCAACGTGCACGCCTCCGGGGTGATCCCGCAGATCTCGCTCATCATGGGCGCCGCGGCCGGCGGGCACGTCTACTCCCCCGCGCTGACCGACTTCATCGTGATGGTGGACCAGACGTCGCAGATGTTCATCACGGGTCCCGACGTGATCAAGACGGTGACGGGCGAGGAGGTCACGTTCGAGGAGCTCGGCGGGGCCCACACGCACAACACGAAGTCGGGCGTGGCCCACTACCAGGCATCCGACGAGGACGACGCGCTCGACTACGTCAAGGCGCTGCTGTCGTACCTGCCCTCCAACAACCTGGACGAGGCGCCGGTCTTCGAGGCCGCCGCGGACCTGGACCCGGATCCCGAGCTGGACGAGCTGATCCCCGACTCGCCGAACCAGCCGTACGACATGCACCAGGTGATCGAGCACGTGCTCGACGACGGAGAGTTTCTGGAAGTGCACGCGCTGTTCGCGCCGAACATCGTCGTGGGGTACGGCCGGGTGGACGGCCAGTCGGTCGGCGTCGTGGCGAACCAGCCCATGCATTTCGCGGGATGTCTGGATATCAACGCTTCAGAGAAGGCCGCAAGATTTATTCGAACATGTGATGCCTTTAATATTCCTATCCTGACATTTGTTGATGTACCGGGTTTCCTGCCCGGCACCGATCAGGAATGGAACGGAATCATCCGCCGGGGCGCCAAGCTCCTCTACGCCTACGCCGAGGCCACCGTGCCGCTGATCACGGTCATCACGCGCAAGGCGTACGGCGGCGCGTACGACGTCATGGGCTCCAAGCACCTCGGCGCGGACATCAACCTCGCCTGGCCCACCGCGCAGATCGCGGTCATGGGCGCGCAGGGCGCGGTCAACATCCTCTACCGGCGTGAGCTGGCCGCCTCCGACGACCCCGAGGCCGAGCGTGCCAGGCTCGTCACCGAGTACGAGGACACGCTGGCCAACCCGTACATCGCGGCCGAGCGCGGCTACGTGGACGCGGTGATCCGGCCGTCGGAGACCCGGCCTCAGGTCGTCAGGGCGCTGCGGGCGCTGAGGAACAAGCGGGCGACGCTCCCGCCGAAGAAGCATGGGAACATTCCGCTATGACGGCACATCTGCGTATTGTCCGCGGTGACGCCACGCCGGAGGAGATCGCCGCCTTGGTGGCCGCGCTCGCCACGCGACGGAGCTCGCATGCGGGAGAGGAACCGCCTCCTCGACCCCGCCGCCAAACGTGGCGAAACCCCGCCAGAGGTATGCGTAAGCCCGTCCTTCCAGGGAAGTCGGCATGGCGGATGAGCGCCCTACCCTAGATAGATCCTGGGAAACGGGTGTCAAGCTCGCCGGGAGTTGGGACTATCTAGAGAAAGTAGGCGTATATAGTCGGCCGATCAACTAACACCGCGGCCTGGAGGACGACATGGCCATCCCAGACCTCGTGCCGCATCCTGTGGCAGCCAAGTACGCCGTCCTGGTGGATGTCGGTTATCTGTACGCGGCGGCGGGTGAAGTGCTGCTGGGTGCGAAGGAACGCAAAGAATATCGGGTGGCCGCAGATGAGCTCATCCAGAGTCTGCAGAAACATGCAGAGGAACGTATTTCTGGCGAACTCTTGCGGATCTATTGGTATGACGCAGCCCGTGACCGCGTGCCGACCGTCGACCAGCGTGTCATCGCCCAGCTCCCCTGGGTCAAGGTGCGACTTGGCAACCTGAACGCCCGTGGCCAGCAAAAAGGCGTGGATGCGCAGATCAGGAGCGATCTGGAGGCACTGGCCAGACATCATGCGGTCACCGACACCATCCTGCTGGCAGGCGATGAGGACATGGTCCCGGCCGTCGAGGCGGCGCAGGCGTACGGCGTGCGCATCCACTTGTGGGGCGTAGAGCCGCCGTACGGCACCAACCAGGCCGAGCGCCTGGTGTGGGAGTCCGACACCGTGGAAGTGATCTCTGCTGATTTCCTGAGGCCCTTTTTCAGCCGCGCTCCTCAACCCGTCCCGGTCCAGCCGCCCGCCGCGCCCTCGCCCGCCCAGGTGTTCGCCGGGCGCGCGCCCGTCAAGCCGCACGCCAAGCCCGGGCAGGTCGCCAAGCTCGGCCCGAGCCGGCCGCGCGTGGAGGACGTGGGCGAGCACGTGGCGCAGAAATGGATTCTCACCCGCGGCCGCGACAACATCCGCGACCTGCTGCCGGGCCCGATCCTGCCGACCGTGATCGACACCGAGCTGCTGATCGAGGCCGAAAAGGAGCTCGGCCACTCGCTGCGACCGTTCCCGGAGGCCCGGGTGTGGCTGCGTGACGGGTTCTGGGCGCGCGTCTACAGGGAGTTCGACCTGGGTGTCGGGGTGTCGTCGAAGTAGCTCGGGAGGGGCTGACCTGGCCTGTCACGTTCACGTCTGATTTCCGCCAGTCAGCGCCCCTGAGGAGCGCATACCGTCGGAGGCATGGCACCTCCACTGGAGCTCGACTTCGACTCGTGCTACCGGGCCGTCTCCGCCAGGGACGCCCGGTTCGACGGCCGCTTCTACACGGCGGTGACGACGACGCGCATCTACTGCCGTCCGATCTGCCCGGCCCGTACGCCGTCGTCGCGCAACGTGCGCTTCTACCGTCACGCGGCCTCGGCCGAGGCCGCCGGGTTCCGCCCGTGCAAGCGCTGCCGTCCCGAACTCTCCCCCGGTGACCCCGGCTGGGACGTGCGCGGCGACCTCGTCGGCCGGGCGCTGCGGCTGATCGACGACGGCGCGGCCGACGAGCAGGGTGTCGCGGGGCTGGCCGCCCGGCTGCACATCACCGAGCGGCACCTGCACCGGCTGTTCGTGGCCGAGCTGGGGGTAGGGCCGCTGGCGGTGGCTCGGACGAAGCGGCTGCTGCTGGCCAAGCAGTTGCTGACCGAGACCGGGCTGCCGGTGACGGACGTGGCGTTCGCGGCGGGGTTCGGAAGCGTGCGGCAGTTCAACGCGACGATGCGGGAGACGTACGGCTTCACGCCCAGCGAGCTGCGGGCCACGGCGGGGCCGCCGGTCACCGACGCGACGCTGCGTCTCCGGCTGCACCGGCGGGAGCCGTACGACGTGGAGGGGGTCTTCGCGTTCCTGGCCTCCCGGGCGATCCCTGGGCTGGAAGTGGCGGATCGTACGTCGTACTCGCGGGCCGTGCCGGGCGGGACGATCACACTCACGCCGCGGCGCGACCACATCGCCCTCGACGTGGCGGTGGCGGACACGCGGCAACTCGCCCGCGTCGTGGCGCGCTGCCGCCGCCTGCTCGACCTGGACGCCGACCCCGAGGCCATCAGCGAGGCCCTCGGCCCGACCTCCCTGGGCCCGCTGGTCGCGGCCCGGCCGGGGCTGCGGGTGCCGGGGACGTTCGACGGGTTCGAGCTGGCCGTGCGGGCGGTCGTGGGCCAGCAGGTCTCGGTGGCGGGCGCCCGCACCCTGCTGGGCCGCATCGTCGCCAGAGCCGCCGCGCCGGACGGCCTCTTCCCCACCCCCGCCCAGCTGCTCGAGACCGACCTGACCGGCCTGGGCCTGACCAACCGCCGCATCGACACGCTCAAGGACCTGGCGGCACGCCTGGCCGAGGGCCGCATCGACCTGGACGGCGGCCAGGATCCCGCGGAGGCGGTGGCGGAGCTGCTGGAAGTCCGCGGCATCGGCCCGTGGACGGCCGGCTACATCGCGTTGCGGGCGCTCCGCGACCCCGACGCCTGGCCCGCGGACGACCTGGTGCTCAAGAAGCGCATGGCCGCCCTGGGCATCACCGACGACCACATCGAGCGGTGGCGGCCCTGGCGGGCCTACGCCGCGCTGCATCTCTGGAGCTCATCATGATCGCTGCTCAGCTCGTCCCCACCCCCATCGGTCCTCTGGCCCTGCTCTCCCGCGAGGGCGTGCTGGTCGCGGCCGGTTTCACCGCCGACCCCACGGAGATGTTCGTACGGCTCACGCCCGCGCTGCAGGCGGAGGGCCTGGAGGTGGTGGACGACCTCGGCCCGGCGGCGGAGGCCGCCCGTGCGTATATGGCGGGCGACTTGGACGCCCTGGACGCCATCCCGGTCTCCCAGCCGGGCTCCCCGACCCGCAAGCGGCTGCACGCGGCGTTGCGCGAGGTCAAGGCCGGGACGACCGTGTCGTACGCGGAGCTGGCCGAGCGGGCCGGGCTCCCGAAGACGGCGGCCCGGGCCGCCGGGTCGGCCTGCGCCCAGAACCTGATCGCGCCGTTCGTGCCGTGCCATCGGGTGCTACCCAGCGGTGGGGGGTATGGCGGGTACTACTACGGCGTACCGGTCAAACAGTGGCTGCTTGCCCACGAATCCGGACGAATTGACAACTCAAAGTAATGATATAACTGAGTTCGGTAATGCGTTCGGCATGCCGGCGCAGAAACATGAGTTCTTTGCTGGAACTCGTCCGGGGACGCCCGTCTCTCGTGGCCGATCTGCTGGGCCGAGACCGGCGTCCCCGTATCCCCCTTCCAAGAAGCCAGGCTGGACAGCGGCGACTTCACGGATTGCAGGCCGACGGAGTATCGGGCCGATGCAGTGGTCGTGCTGGAGGACGACGAGCACGTGCCGGTGTCGGCGGTCGTGCTGGAGGTACAGCGGCAGTACGACGAGGACAAGCGCTGGAGCTGGCCTGTCTACCTGGCCACCCTCCGGGCACGCCACAAGTGTCCGGTGCTGCTGCTCGGGACATCCTCGAGGTCCTGGGTCCGCAAGGCCGCCACCGCCACCAGCGTCGACGAGCTGTTCGACTGACATCACCGCAGATTCGGGGCGTTCGGGCAGCAATGAGCACACATGAGGGCAACAGTGGCAGCCAAGTGCCAGCCCCATCTGTGCTCACACCGCAGGCGCGAAGCGGCGCGCCTGGACGCCCGCCGCCCCCGCGACCGCCAGTCCGACCGTTCCCAACACGGCAGCAGTCCAGGCCGGCGCCGTGTAGCCGAGGCCCGCGTCGATCGTGAGACCGGCCGCGAACGAACCAATGGCGTTGCCCAGGTTGAAGGCGCCGATGTTGGCGGCCGAGGCCAGGGTCGGAGCGCCGGCTGCGGCGTCCAGGACGCGAGTCTGCAGGGGCGGGACCGTGGCGAAGGCCGCCACGCCGAACAACGTGATCGCGACGACGAAGGCGATCTGGTCACCCGACAGCAGGGCGACCGCCACGGCCAGCAGGGTGAGCAGGCCCACCGATCCGTAGATGCTCGGCATGACGGCGCGGTCGGCGAGCTTGCCGCCGATGAGGTTGCCCGCGACCAGCCCGACCCCGAACAACGCCATCACCACAGGCACCGCCCCCGGCGAGAAGCCGCCCACGCCGGTCATGATGGGCGCGATGAACGTGATGACCGCGAAGACGGGCGCGAAGCCGAAGACGGTCATCGCCAGGGCCAGCCAGACCTCGGGCTTGCGGAAGGTTCCCAGCTCCCGCAGCAGGCCGCCGCCCGCGGGACTCGGCTGCCGGGGGACGAGGGCGAGCACGCCCGCGAGACCCACCAGGCCGATGGCCACCACCACCCAGAAGGTGGCCCGCCAGCCGAACGACTGCCCGATCCACGTCCCCAATGGCACTCCGAGGACGTTGGCCAGCGTCAGGCCGGTGAACATCAGGGCGATCGCGCTGGCCCGCCGCTGCGGCGCCACCAGGTCGGCGGCCACGACCGAGCCGACGCCGAAGTACGCGCCGTGCGCGAACGCCGCCAGGATGCGGCCGGCCATCAGCACCCCGTACGAGGGCGCCAGCGCCGACAACAAATTGCCGGCGATGAACAGGATCATCAACGCCAGCAGCATGGTCTTGCGCGACAACCGGCCGCCGAGCATGGTCAGCGGCGGCCCGCCGACGGTCACGCCGAGCGCGTACCCGGACACCAGCAGGCCGGCGGCCGGGATGGTGACGGCGAAGTCGGCCGCCAGGTCGGGCAGCAGGCCGTTGATGATGAACTCCGTGGTCCCGATGCCGAAGGCGCTGATCGCGAGGGCGAACAGGGCGAGAGGCATAGAATTCTCCTCAGGCGACGTTAGTAAGCGTAGGCATTATTTGCACACGCCGACTAACTGACCATACAAGGATGTCGAGGAGGCTGCCACATGCCCATAGCCGATGACGCCGTCGAGGCGCGCGCCCAGGGCTGGCGCACCCTCGCCGCGCTGCACGCGAAAATCGAGGACAGGCTGGAGAAGGCGCTCCAGAAGGAGCACGGCCTGAGTGTGAGCGAATACACAGTGCTCGACGTGCTGGGCCGGCAGGACGGGTGGCATATGCGCATGCAGCAACTGGCCCGCGCCGTCGTCCTCAGCCAGAGCGCCACGACGCGTCTGGTCACCCGGCTGGAGAACCGCGGGCTGCTGCGCCGCTATTTGTGTGAGGACGACCGGCGCGGCATCTACTCGGAGGTCACGCCGGCCGGGCGCGAGCTGCTCGCGCAGGCGGGCCCCACGCACGACGCCGTGCTGAAGGAGGTGCTGGCCGAGGCGGCGGAGCAGCCGGAGCTGGCCCCGCTCGCCGCGGTGCTCAGCTAGGGCTTGACGTTGCTCTGGATCTCGCCCACCGGCACGTCACGCGTGACGTCGAGCTCCACGGGGGCGAACTGGAACGGCACCACGTTGTCCTGCACCTCGACCGACCACACCGTGCTCACCGTGAGCGTGTACTTCTCGCGCGGCTGGTCGATCGACGAGCGCAGGTAACGCACGCCACAGGAGAACGTGCCGCCCTTGGTGTACGGCTTGCCGGCCGTGCCGCAGCCGCTCTCGTTGACCTCGGCCCGGTCCTGAGTCGTACCGGGGTCGATCTTGACGTTCTGGAGGTTGGCGACCAGGGTCACGCTCATGACGCCGGGAATCTCCGCCGTGACCGTGCGGCGAGGCTGGCCGACGCCCTCCAGCCAGACCCAGGTGGGCAGGTTGACGAAGCTCTTGGCGTCGGGGTTCAGCTTGACGGTGTGCTCGGGCACGGTCAGCGCGGCCCTGGCGATCTGCGCCAGCTGCTCGATCGTGATCCCGGACGGCGGCGTCTGGCCGGGCGGCACGAACACGCCGGTCGGGTCGAGCTCGGTCATGCAGGCCACGTGGTTCGGATCAGCCTCGTTGTACGCGGGCGTCCACCACCGCCCCGGCTTTGTCAGCACGTCCTCGAACGGCTTGAGGTACTCCTGGTGGTAAAAGTCGTCGATCCGCGCTCGGTTGGCCGCGTCGCGGCCCTTACTCTGCCGGTCGTACATCTCCTGGGCGGACGGGCCCGGCTCGTACCAGCACGGACGCGGGATGCGATAGCCGTCGCCCTTCCCACCTTTGGCGCCGTCGCCACGGAAGGTGATGACGTCACCGATATATGCAAACGCCGTCTTTCCATCCTGTCCGACCTCGGCGGTGGTCTCGCCGGCGCCTTCTCCGGGCCTGTCGAGAAGCAGCGGTGCCATGAGCAACGCCGCGATCAAGACTTTCATCGGGTGCACCTCTCTCTGCCGGTGGCGTACATCCTCATGCGCCACACCCCGTCGTCGCCGCGGCGGACGCCCACGCTCTGGGGGTATGGGGTGCGCAGCCAGTCGGGTTGAGGGCTGATGACCTTCCCGGTGCGGGAGGAGACCACCCGGATCCCCGATTCGTCTACGCACGCGGTGACCTCGGCGCCCCTGCCCATCCGGGCAGCGACCCGCAGGTTGTAGATCCGCCCGACTCCGCGCATCGACCACCCTTCGTCGACGAACGACTTCACCCATTCGCTCGCCTGAACCGCCGCGTCGAACTCGAGGCCGTCCTTGTAGATCGTTTTCCCCTCGACGACGGCCTTCCGGGTGCCGACGTACTGGTCGACCATGGGCTTCAGGGCCGGGTGGGGGTCGGCCGGCCACTCCACTCGTATGCGCAGGCCATGGCCGACGTCGATGGTCTGGGTGCCCGACGGCAGCTTCTCGTCCGCGGGCCGCTCGGCCTGTGCCGGGCTGCTCTGTTCGGGCGTGGCCGTTTCCTTCGGCGCGGCGGACTCGGCCGCCGCCTCCCCTGGCGCGTACGGACGTGCGGCCTGGCCGCATCCTGCCACTAAGAGCAGGGTCAGCGCTATCGCGATTCGTCTCATGCCGATGACTCCCTCACCACATGGATGCGCCATGTGGGCAGCAGTTCTTCGATCAAGGCCTCGGTTTCCGGGGCCATCCCGCCGCCGTACGGGTGGGAGACCGCCCTTCTGGTCAGGCCCTCGACGACGGCGCGCAGGCGGGCGACGTCCTCGGTGGCGTGCGTGGCGCGCAGCAGGTCGCGCCAGAGGCCCTCGTCGTCGGCCGCCAGCAGGAGCGCCGCGCGTACGGCGGCCACCGCGGCGTCCGGCTGCCCCTGGGCCAGGCGGATCTCGCAGAGCTGGTGCGCCGCGTCGGCGATCTCGGCGGCCACGTCGTACTCCAGGTCTTCCGCCGCCAGCCACGCGTACCTGCCGGGCGGCCGGCCGGCCAGCAGCGGGCCCCGGACCAGGCCGAGCGCCTTCTCCAGCAGGACGGCCCTGGCCGTCGGGTCGCCGTGGGAGCGGCGGACGAGCTCGCGGAACAGCGCCCAGTCCGTACGCACCTCGGGACCCAGCCGGAGCCGGCCGGCCTCGTCGGTGAGCAGGTGCCGGGGCCCCAGCCATTCGGCGACCCTGGCGATCGTGGCGTCCCTGACCATGTCCTGGACGCCCCGTGGCCACAGCACGCCGCCCAGCACCACGGGATGCACGCCGCCCGGATGCGTGGCCAGGTAGATCAGCAGCTCCGTGGCCAGGGCCATCCGGCCCTCCTCCAGCGGGCCGAGGCCGAGGACCTCGATGGGGCCGAGCATGCGGATCTCGACGGCGGGCGGGTGGAGGCCGGACAGCGGCTCGGGGTCGGGGATGGGCTCGCCGTCCATCCGCCCGGCCGTGCGGAACAGGTCGACGAGCGCCCGGTAGTGGCGGCGGGGCAGGAGCTGGGCGTCCACCTCGAAGCCCAGCTCGGCGATCTTGGCCTTGCCGTCGTCGGTGATCTCCAGCGTCCAGGTGGCGTGGGGGACGTCGCCGGCCACGACGTACCCGGCGGTGTCCCTGCGGGCCAGCAGTGCCAGGCGGCGCGCCTCCTCGTGCGTGGGCGCCACCGACGACAGCAGGTAATGGGCGACGGGTGGGCTGCCGGTGATGCGGCCGGTCAGCACTTCCCTGCGCGGGGCCGCGGCGGCCTCCAGCTCGGGCAGCACCTCGGCCAGGCCGCCGACGGCCCTGATGCGGTCGGGCGCGATCGCGGTCAGCTCCTCGCCGAAGCCGACGAGCGTGATGCGCATGCGGTCGGACCAGCGGTTGGTGGCCAGCTCGACGGCGATGGCGGCCAGCGCCGCCGTGGTCTGCGCCCCGCGTACGTTGATCAGGCCCTGCGCGGCCTCGAGGTCGACCAGCACGCGGCCGTGCGCGTTCGTGCCGATCGAGACCAGCCCGGGGTACGGCGCCCCGCCGGGCTGGTCCTGCAACAGCCGGCCCTCGTGGGCGGGCAGCCGCCACACCTGACCGCCGTCCTCGGCCGTCCAGGGCGGGGGCGGGTCGGCGTCCGGCGGGTGGACCCACAGGTCGAGCGTGCGCGCCGACAGGTGGGCCGCGTACACGGTGGGCGGCGTGCGGTTCTGGGCCGCAAGCTCGGCGCCGAGCAGCCGCAGGCCGATGTCCAGGATGCGGGCGCCCGGCGCGTCGCCGCCCAGCCTGAGCGCGACCTCCGCCTCGGCGGCGTCGCCGCGGGGGCGGGCGATCCTGCGGCCGAACATCCGGCTCCAGAGCTGCTCGCGGCGCCGCCTGGCCAGCACGAGCAGCAGCCCGGCGGCCGCCAGCGAGGCCCCGGCCAGGTATTCGACCAGGTCGTCGTCCTGGGCCTGCCGAATGGCGGTCGGCTCCTCCTGCCTGGGGTCCTGCCGGTCCGGCAGGCGCTGCTTGACCTCGCCCTTGGCCTCGCTCTCGACCTCGCCGTGGATCCGACCGTCGGGGAGCTGCGCGCGGCCCGGGTGCTCGCGCAGCGTCTGCTCGCGCGGCTGGTCGGCGGGGACGATGTGGACGTTCCTGGCGTCGTCCGGCATGTCGAGCACCCAGCCGGGCCTGATCAGGTCGGCCATCTTCAGGCGGGAGCCGTCCGGCTGCTCCTTCGCCTGGTTAAGTCGGTAAATTTCGGCATATCGGCGGCCGTCGCCCAGGCACTTCTCCGCGATCTCCCACAGGCTCTCGTGGTGCCGCCCGTGCGGCGGCTGGACCACGTACACCTTCTTGGTCTTGTTCGTCTCCAGCGTCTTCTCCACGATCGGCGCGGAATACGCCACCGCGGTCACCGGCGGCGCAGCCGGGGCGGGCGACAGTTTCGCGATCGGCACGATCATGGCCCCGGTCGTGAACAGCAGCAGCACGGCCCCGACGAGCTTGTTGGCGAGAGCCTGCGTGCCGCCGGAGAGAGGCACGCGGGCGGGCATCCCGACCCGGCGGACCCCCGCGTACACCTCGACGAGCACGCACACGAACAGCTGGAACCAGGCGAGCCACACCAGCAGCACGAGCACGGCCACGATCGTGCTCGGCCCGACGCGGCCGGTGAACGTTTCGAGGTCCAGCAGCTCCGGCCGGATCGGCGGCCCGACGAACGTGAGCAGCGCGTACGGCACCCCGCCCACCAGCGCGATGAGCACGACCAGCGCGGCGAGCCCGGCGAACACGTCGCCGGCGCTGCGTCTGGCCGGAATGCGCCTGGACGTGTGCCGCCCCTGTGGACGCGCGGGCTCTCGCGTCGGCATCGCCTCTCCTTTCTCCCACCCAGCGTCCTGCCTCGTGCGTTCCGCAATCCATCGAGTGAAGGGATTCGGTCTATCTCGCTTCGGGCGCGGCACTGGCCTCGCCGGTCATCTCCGAGCCGGGGAATCCGATCGCGCCGAGGAAGAACGCCTCCCACCGCACCGACACGGTGACCGTCACCTGCGCCCCGCCCTGCTCCACGGTGCACTCGCCGCTGGTCACGCCGTCGCCGCCCTGCGCCGCGACGATCTCGTCGGCTCTGCCGCACACCTGGTCGTCGCCGAGCAGCCGGGCCTCGCCGGTGGCGCGGAGGTGGTCGACGTCGATCTGGTCGGCGCCGGCCCGCGCGGCCTGCTCGGCCACGTCCGCGGCCCGCAGCCGCGCGTTGATCGCCGACCCGCCGTC
This sequence comes from Nonomuraea sp. SYSU D8015, assembly GCF_008065375.1. GTDB lineage: Bacteria > Actinomycetota > Actinomycetes > Streptosporangiales > Streptosporangiaceae > Nonomuraea. The sequence goes on along the minus strand of NZ_VJYI01000005.1, from coordinate 305,799 downwards.
CACCAGCAGCCCGGCCAGCAGGAACGCGACCACGGAGAACAGCACGGTGAACACCGACATGGACCCCCGCTCGCTCACTCCTCCACCCTCCTGAACTGCTCCAGGGGCACCACGGCCGTGCCGGTGAGCTGTTTGGTGGCGCCGAACCCGAGGAAGCCGAGGTCCAGCTCGCAGGTGACCTCGGCCTGGATCTGGCCGCCCTGCTCGTACGCGGAGCCGTCCAGGGAGACGGTCGGGGACCCGCAGGGGCCGGTGAGCGTGCTCTCGGCGATCGCCTCGGCGGCGGCCTCGGCCTCGTCGAACGTCCGCTGCACCGACGCCGCCCTGGCGGCGTCCCTGGCCGCCCCGCTGACCCGCCCCTGCGACTCCACCAGCACCCCCGCACCGGCGAGGAACATGAGGAACAGCAGGAAGAGCGGGGCCAGCATGACCGTCTCCACGGCCATGGACCCGCGCTCGGGATCCCCCTCAGTGATCGGCAGGGTCATTCGCAGTCCTCGCCGCCGTTGTCGGGACGGAAGCACTCGACCGGTCCGCCCGCGGTCGCAGTGATCGTGAACGCGAGCTCCGGCAGCAGCGGGACGACCTGCACGGCGCTGCCGGTCACCGTGACGAAGCGCTCGTCGGGCTCCCTTTCGGACGTCGTGGCGGTGGCGTTGCCGAGCAGCCGGGGGCCGATCGCGCGCACGATGTCGGTGGCCTTGGCCGTCGCCGCGCCCGGCCAGTCGCCGGAGTCGATCGGCGCCGACCTCGCCACGCGGGCGCCTTCCCTGGCCGCCGCCTCGGCGACCTGCCGGGCGTGGAACCAGAGCGCCACCTGCACGATGAGCAGCGACACCGCGAGGATGACCGGCATGAGCATGGCCAGCTCGATCGCGGTCACGCCGCGCTCGCCGTCGCGGGGCCTACGGCTGAGGGTCGTCACCACCGCCACCACCGCCGAAGTTCTGCTCGATCTCGCCCTGCTGCTGCTCGACCAAGGTTCTGATCAAGGTGGCCAGGCCGAGGGCGACGCCGGCGATGATGGCGGTGATGATCACCCATTCGACGGCGGAGGCGCCGCGCGTGGGCGCCGTACGGGCCCGGTGGATGCGCGAGCCGAGGTATGCGGTGAGGTAAACGATCCAGGGATGGTTCATGAGACCCCCAACATCTTCATAGCGGCGGGAAAACTGAGAAAGATCACGAATCCGGCGCAGAGGAGGAGCTGGGCCACGAGCATCGACTGCGAGCGCTCGCCCGCCCGGCCCTCGATCTCCGCCAGCTCGCGGCGGCGCAGTGTGGCGGCCCTGGCCGTCAGGGAGGCGCGTACTTTCGCGCCGTCGTCGGCCACCAGGCCGAGCGCCGCGGACAGGTCGCGCAGCTCGTCGACGTTGATCTCCTCGCCGAGCTGGCCGAGCGCCTGCCATGGGGTGATGCCGACGATCCTGGCGCCGCTCAGCGCGTCGCGGATGCGGCCCATCGCCCAGTTGGGGCGCTCGCCGCTGACCGAGACGGCCATCGTGAGCGCCTCGGGCACGCCGCGGCCGCCGGCCAGGTTCATGGAGACGAGGTCGAGGAACGCGCCCACGGCGTGGCGGAAGTCGCGTCTCCTTGCCGCCGCCTCCTTCTTCACCTGCAGGTCGGGGAGGAAGAAGAACACGACGGCGACGATCAAGGAGGCCCAGAACGGGATGGCGGGCGAGGTGCCCCATTCCATGAGCACCAGCCAGCCGAGCAGCAGTGGGAACGCCAGCAGGCCGCTGGCGGCCAGCAGCGCCTTCGTGGCCAGGAACGCCTCGAACGAGCGCCCGACCAGCGCCAGGTCCGCCTTGATCGACCTGACCTCCCAGCCGCGGGCGCCGTACAGGCGGGCCAGCCGCAGGCCGAGGCCGCGGCGGAACGCACTGACCTCCTCGTCGGGCAGCACGAGCTGGATGCGGGGAGCGTCCGTGTCCTCGCGGACGGCGTCGAGCGCGAGCAGCCGCGCCACCAGCCCGGGACGGGCCGGGAAGAGCGCGCGGAGCAGCACGAACAGTCCGAGTCCGAGTACGGCTCCCGCGAGCGCGCCCTCAACCATCGCCGCCACCTCCCATCAGCAGCCGCGTCGGCTTGTCGAACCTGGCCAGCCGCCTCATCCACGCGAACCCGGCCCCGAACAGCCCGGCCACGACCACGAGGACGGCCTGGCCGAGCAGGCCCTCGTACTCGGCGACGTAGGTGGGGTTGAACACCACGAGGATCCCGGCGAAGACCAGCGCGGTGATCACCACGATCTGGACGCTGCGCCTGGTCGCGCGGCGCTCGGCCTCGACGCGACGGCGCATGTCGAGCTCCTCGCGGGCCGACACGGCCAGCGCGCCCAGCACGTCGCGCAGGCCGGGGCCGCGCAGCTTGGAGTTGAGGATGAGCGCGGCCACGACCAGGTCGGCCGAGGGGTCGTCGAGCTCGTCGGCGAACAGCGCGAGCGCCTCGGGCAGCGCCATCCTCGTGTGCAGCCGGTCGATCATGGCGCGCAGGTGGGGCCGGAGCGTGGGGGCGGCGGCCCTGATGGACGACGGGATGGCCTGTTCGAGCCCGGCGGCGCCGGCGATCGTGTCGCGGAGCGACTCGGTCCAGGCGGCGAGCCCTTCGAGGCGGCGCATCGCGGCGCGCTCCTCGGACGCGCCGCCCGCCAGGCCGCGCCAGGCGAACACGAGCAGCACCGTGCCCACTGCGACGACCGGCCAGCCGGTGATCAGCAGGACCAGGGTGGCGGCCACCGCGGCGATCGCCGTGCGGGTGGTCAGCATCTTGACCAGGTGGCGCTTGGGCTGGGACGGGCGGGGGCGCAGGCCGTACAGGGCGATGAAGAACAGGAACAGCCCGCCGCCGGCCACGGCGCCGGCCAGCAGCGCGAAGGGGTCGAAGGTGATCGCCATCCGTCACCATCTCCCCGGCGTGTAGCCGTGTGCCATGAGCTCGTCCAGGCAGGAGACCGGCGCGTGGGGCACGGCGCCGCCGTCCGGCCCCGGGACGAACACCTCGCTCGACAGGACGCGGCCGTCGCAGCCGTTGACCTCGCGGACGCTGGAGACGTAGCGGCGCAGGGTGCCGCCGCGGTGGTAGTCGTTGCGTTTCTCGACGAAGACCACGAAGTCGATGGCGCCCGCGATGAGCATGTGGGTGGCGTCGATGGGGAGGCGCTCGCTGGCCTGCAGGGCGTACGTGGCGATGCGGTTGAAGACCTCCATGCTGGAGTTGGCGTGGATGGTCGACAGGGAGCCGTCGTTGCCCTGGGTCATCGCGTTGAGCATGGTGACGATCTCGTCGCCGAGGACCTCGCCGACGATGACGCGGCTGGGGTTCATCCGGAGGGAGCGCCTGACGAGCTCGGCCATGGAGATCTCGCCCTGGCCCTCGGAGTTGGGCAGGCGCTGCTCGAAGGCGACGACGTTGGGGTGGAGCTCGGGGAACTGGTCGAGGCCCAGCTCCAGGGCGCGCTCGACGGTGATGAGGCGCTCGCTGGGCGGGATCTCGTTGGCCAGGGCCCGCAGCAGGGTGGTCTTGCCGGCGTTGGTGGAGCCGGCGATCATGATGTTCTTGCGGGCGGCGACGGCCGCACTCAGGAACCTCCCAATGTCCGGACTTATCGTGCCATTGCCCACCAGATCGGACAGGAAGACCTTGCCCAGGCGGGCGCGGCGGATCGAGACCGCCGGCCGCACCGTGACGTCCATGACGGCGCTCAGCCGGGAGCCGTCGGGGAGGCGCAGGTCGAGCTGCGGGTTCGCGGTGTCGAACGGCCTGCTCGACAGGCCGGAGTACGCCGCCAGGATCTGGATGAGCTCGATCAGCTCCTCGTCGGACTCGGCGACCGGGTCGTGCATGACCTCCTGGCCGTCGGCGTAGCTGACGAAGACCCTGTCGCAGCCGTTGATGTCGATGTTCTCGACCTGGGGGTCGTCGAGCAGCGGCTGCAGGCGGCCGACGCCGAACAGCGCGGCGTGGATGCCGGCCGCGAGCGCCTCCTCCTCCTCCACCGTGGGCGGAGTGCGGCCGAGGCCGATCTCGCTGCGGGCGTGCTCCTCCAGCACCTGGGAGATCAGCGCCCTGGCGAACTGGCGCTCGTCCTCCCCGGTCATCGCGGGCAGGCCGTTGGCCTGGTCGAGCCTGCGCTGGTGGGCCAGGCGGTCGCCGACCTCCTGGCGGAACCGTTTGACCAGCGAGTGATCGATCATCGGTGGCTCACCAGCCTCGCCGCGAGGTCGCGGGACGTACGGATGAGGAGCGAGCGGTCGAGGCGGCCGCCCCACTGGCCGCGCAGGAGCTCGGCGCCTTTGGGGTCGTAGGCGAGGCCGTGGACGAACTGGACGCTCGGGCCGACGATCCTGCGGACGTCCTCGATCTGGGCCCGGTAGGCGCGCGGGTCGGCGATCACCACGACGCCGTGCGCCTTCGTGACCTGGAGGCGCTCGCGCAGGTGGGCCACGTGGTCGAGGGTCGCCCTGGTCAGCAGCACGACCTGCTCGGCCTCGGCCAGCAGGTCGCCGAGCTGCGGGTGCGCGCCGAGGCGGCCGCAGTCGGCGATCACGTCGGCGTTCGGGATCGCGGCCAGCGCCCTGCCGAGCGGCCCCCACAGCCAGGTGAGCCCGGCGGCCTGCTCGCCGTGGGTGAGCCCGGCCAGCACGTCGAGGCCGCCGACGATCTTCTGCGTGTGCTGGTGTATCTGGGCGGGCTCCAGCCCGCGCCGGGCGGTGGCGCCCAGTGTGAGCAGGCCCCTGCCCGGGTTGAGCACGCCGCCGTCGGCGGCGGGCAGCCGGTAGGCGAGGTCGCCGCCCGCCGGGTCGCACTCGGCCAGCAGCACCGGCCGCGGCCACACCGCGGCCAGGGCGGTCGCGGCCGTGGTGACGCCCGGCGCGCCTTTGTCGGCGGCCAGCACGATCAGTCCCACGTCAGCGCGCTCCCGGCAGCTCGGCCACCGCGATCTCGCCGGTGGAGGCGAACGCCACGATTTCCGGCGCCGCAGATGAATCCACGACCACCGTGATCTGGCCGGAATTTCCGGAACGGGATCTGTCGCCGGCGGCGAAGACGAGTGCGCTCTGGGCGAGCACGCGCGATTGTCCCTGGCTCGACCGGCTCGGTACGAAAATCACCTGGACGCGGTCGCCCTGTTGAATGCCGGCGGGCATTTGGCCGGGCTTGAGCGCCAATCCGACCGTGGCCTTGCCCTCGCCGAGCTCGCTGCTGGCCTTGACGCCCATCTGGTTCGTCAGCAGCGTGCCGGGCAGGATGGTCACGGCCGCGAAGCTGTTGACGACCTGCTGGCGCTGCGACCAGCTGACGAAGTCGATGCCGGTATCGGCGATCTTCACCTCTTCGAGCGCGTCCGCCGGGAACTTCTGACCTGCGCCGATCTGCTGGGTGACCCTGATGGCGGAGACGCGGTCGCCGCTGTTCAGCACGAGCAGGGTGGTGGCCAGCGCGCCGCCGAGGATGAGCAGGACGGCGAGCGCGGCCAGGGCCGGCTTGCGTTCGCGGGGTGGCACCGGGAGCTTGCGCGAGGCCGGGCCGGACAACCCCGCCGCCGTGTTGACGGCAGGCTTTTCACTGGTCCTCATGGGTGGGGGGCTCCCAATGTGAATTGCGGAATCCACGCCATTATGTGGGTCGCATTGGAACGGCGGGGGCGGAATGCGAGGACCCATGCTCGTTTCGCAGGTGACGGTATGTCAATGGGAAATAATCGATGCCTATTGTTTCTATCGAGTTGACGAGTGGGGATTTTTCCGGCTAGCCGCCACTTCAGCCACAATCGCCACTTGAATCACGTACATTTGCCGCTCTATGCGTATGAGCAGGTGCTGACCCGGTCGCGTCGCGATCCGCGTTGTCCACAGAACGCCGTTCTCATGCCATTGCCGTCAACCGACCGGCCTAGCCTCGCTCCGGGCGCTACCTTGGCGCCCGAAGTCGAGCGAGGAGACGGCATCATGCGGATCATGCTCACCGTGCTCGGCGGGCAGGGCGACCGCGACGTCGTGATCGACGGCGACGACGACGCCACGGTGGCGAAGGTGAGCGAGGCGCTCAGCGACCACGGACCTCTGGCGAAGGTCGTCCGCCTGCCCCGAGCGCGAGCGCCGTACGGCATGTCGGCCGACGGCATTCATGTGCCGCCGCCGCGCCGGCCGGAGCGCGCCCACCTGCCAGGCGGCCAAGAGCCGGTGATGTGGCGCGACGGCCGCCCGCTCGACCCGCGGGCCAGGGCCTCGTCCGTGCTGCGCGACGGCGACAAGGTCACGCTCGACCCCAAGCTGGCCCGCGCCACCGTCGTCGAGGAGCCGGGCGGGGTGGCCGAGGTGCGCGTGGTGGGCGGGCCGGCGGCCGGTGCGGTGCACCGGCTGGGGCTGGGCGCCCACATCATCGGCTCCGACCCGATGTGCGCGATCGCCGCCGCCGATCCGGCGCTCGCCCCCGAGGCGGTCACCGTACGCGTGACGCCTGACGCGATCACCGTGGCGCGCACCTGGCGCGAGCCGGGAGAGGCGCCCAAGCTCAAGCTCAAGGGGCGGTGGGCCGAGGAGGTCGCCGAGCTGACGGCGCGGACCGCCGAGCGGGAGGCGGCCGAGCTCGCCGCAGGCTACGGCGAAGCCCCCGAGCTCGACGGCCGGCCGTTCACCGAGCCCGTCGAGTGGCCCGACCAGGCGGTGCTGACCTGCGGCTCCTCGGTGTTCGTGCTGACGTCGATCGAGCCCAAGGACGCCCATCTGGCACCGCGGAGCGAAGGCGGCATGGCCTACAACCGGCCGCCGCGGCTGCGCCGCCCCGAGCCGGAGCGCAAGTTCGTCAAGCCGAAGGAGCCGACCAGGAACGAAGGCCTGCGCCTGCAACTGCTGGCCGCGCTCCTGCCCGCCGCGCTGGGGCTGACCCTGGCGATCGCCCTGGGGCAGTGGTACTACCTGCTCATCGCCTTCATGACCCCGATCATCATGATCGGCCAGTGGTGGAGCGACCGCCGCCACGGCAAGAAGCAGCACAAAAAGGCGATCAAGGAATACAAGGAGCGGCTCCAGAAATACGACGAGGCGGTCGAGGGGGCCAGGGTGATCGACGAGGCGGCCCGCCGGGCCGACGCCCCTGACCCCGCCCAGGTGCTGCTCACGGCCACGGGGCCGCGCCGGCGGCTGTGGGAGCGCAGGATCCACGACTCCGACGCGCTCAGGCTCCGGGTCGGGCTCGCCGACCTGCCCGCCAACCTGGAGCTGTCGGAGGAGCAGGGCGGGCCCATCGATCCGCCGATCTGCCGCTCCGTGCCCGTGGCGCTGCCCATGCGCAGGCTGGGCGTGGCGGGCCTCACCGGCCCGCGGGCCGCCGCGACCGGCCTGGCGAGCTGGCTCATCGCCCAGGCCGCCACTCTCCACAGCCCGCGCGACCTGGCCATCGTGGTCGTGTCGGCGCATGCCGACGCCGAGAGCCGCTGGGGCTGGATGCGCTGGCTGCCGCACTGCGCGCCCCGTGCGGGCGAGGAATGCGTGGCGTTGTTCGGCACCGACCCCGACTCTGCCGCGCGCCGCGTCTCGGAGCTGGCCGCCCTCATCGACGAGCGCCAGAACACCAAGATCCCCGAGCTGGGCAAGATCCCCACCGGCTGGGACGACCTCGGCGGGTCAGAGAAACCCACGTTCTCCTCCTACGACGTGCGCCCCCACGACGTGCTGGTGATCCTCGACGGCGCCCAGGTGCTGCGCGGCCTGCCCAACATGCCGCAGGTGCTGCGGCAGGGGCCGCGTTCCGGCGTCTACACCCTGGCCCTCGACGACGACCAGCGCCTGCTGCCCGAGGAGTGCCAGACGGTGGCCGCGTGCGGCGGCGACGGCCTCGTGCGTCTGCGCGGCGGCGGCCTCGACGTCATCGGCCCGGTCCTGGGCGACTTCGTCTCGGCCGCCTGGTGCGACCGTCTGGCCAGAGCGCTGGCCCCGATCCGCGACGTGAGCAGGGACGACCCGGCGGGCAACCTGCCCGGCGCGGTCCGCCTGCTCGACCTGATGCGCATGCCCAGCCCGTCGGGCAAGGAGCTGGCCGCCCGATGGGGCGACCGGGGCTCCACGAGCGCGCTGATCGGCGTCGGCCCCGAGGGGCCGTTCTCGGTGGACCTCAGGCTCGACGGCCCCCACGGCCTGATCGCCGGCACGACCGGCGCGGGCAAGTCGGAGCTGCTGCAGACGCTGATCTGCGCGCTGGCGGTGGCCAACCGGCCGGACCAGCTGACGTTCGTGCTCATCGACTACAAGGGCGGGGCCGCGTTCAAGGAGTGCGTACGCCTGCCGCACACGGTCGGCATGGTCAGCGACCTCGACGGCCATCTGACACAACGCGCGCTCGACTCGCTGGCGGCGGAGATCCGGCGCAGGGAGCGCCTGCTGATGCAGGCCGGGGCCAAGGACATCGACGACTACGCCGGCGCCGTCCCTCTGCCGCGGCTGGTGCTGATCATCGACGAGTTCGCCGCCCTGGTGGCCGAGTTGCCCGACTTCGTCACGGGCCTGGTGGACATCGCGCGCAGGGGCCGTTCGCTGGGGATCCACCTGATCCTTGCCACCCAGCGCCCGGCGGGCGTGGTGACGGCCGACATCCAGGCCAACACGTCCCTGCGCATCGCGTTGCGGGTGACTGAGCCCTCCGAGTCGACGGACGTCATCGACCTGCCCGACGCGGCCCACATCTCCAAGTCCACGCCGGGCCGCTGTTACGTGCGGTCGGGGGTGGGGGCGGCGACCGCTGTGCAGACGGCGAGAGTCGGGGGCCGCAGCCCGGCGGCGTCGGGTGCGCTCGAGGCGTCCGGCGGCAACGTGCGGGTCGTGGACGTGGCCTGGCGCTCGCTGGGCAAACCGCTTCCGCGTCCGCCGGAGCCGGAGGAGGAGTCGACGGTCACGGACCTCACGCTGGTGGCCGACGCCCTCATCGAGGCCGCCCAGCTGACCGGTGTCCCTGCCCAGCCCAGCCCTTGGCTCGACCCCCTCCCCACCCACTTCGTCCTGGACCTCCCAACGCCTGCCTCCGTCCCCGAGCCCCCGCCCAACACCGCCTCCGCACCCGGCAGTGCGGGCGACATTCCGGCCATCGCGTCCAACCCACCCGAGACGACGGGCAACACGCCCGCCATCGCCTCCGCTCCGCCCGGAACCACCGGAAACACCCCCGCCATCGCCTCCGACCCGCCCAGAACCACCGGAAACACCCCCGCCATCGCCTCCGGCCCGCTCGGGTTCGCTGGGAACGCGTCAGGCATCGACGTGGGCGCCTTCGGGAGCGGCTCGAAGCAGGCGGGCACGACCTCCGCATCGTCCGGCGCCGCTGAAGGCGTGGCCGGCGTCGTCCCCTTGGGCGGTGCGGGGGACGGGCGTGGTGAGTCCGGTGACGGCTCGGTCTCTGACTCGTCCAGGTCAGGCGACGCCCGAAGGCCAGGCTCCCGTTCCGAGGCATCTGATGCTGACGGCGCCGCACCGCGCTCCGCTGGTTCCCATGCATCGGGAGCCACGCCCGTTCACGCCTCCGGTGTTCCCTTCCGCGGCAACCCCCTGCAGCCCCGGGTGAAAGGCTCCGGCCAGCCGGCGCTGGAAGACTCCGGCCACCAGGGGAACGTCAGCGCGGGCGTGGTTCCATCCACGGGGTTCGGCCCCGTCCCACCTCCGGGATCCACCGCGCTCCCACCGTCCGGATTCGGCGCCGCCCCACCGGAAGAGCCGGACATGTCCCCTTTGGCAGGGCAGGAGATGGCGCATTCAGCAGGGCCGGACATGTCCCGCCCGGCAGAGCCGGACGGGCCCCACCCTGCGGGGACGGGCGTCTCCCACCCGGCAGGGTCGGATCCGTCGTCTCCGGCGGGGCAGGTCGGCACGCCGGGCCCGTTCCATCCGGCGGGGTCGAATGCCTACCCTCCAACGGGACTTGGCGCGCGCCTTCCAGCAGGACCGGACGCCCGCCCACTTGCGGGACCGGGCGCGCACCCTCCTGCAGGACCGGACACCCGCCCACTTGCGGGACCGGGCGCGCACCCTCCTGCAGGACCGGACACCCGCCCACTTGCGGCACCGGGCGCGCACCCCCCTGCAGGACCTGGCGCGCCTCCTCCGGCAGGGGTGGGGGCATACTCTTCGGACTCGTCGGTGCAGGTGGACGGCGCTCCGTTCGGAGGGTCGGACAGGAGCCGGGGGTCGCGTGCGGGTGGGGCTCCGTCGTCAGACTCGGGGGTGTCGGCGGGTGGTGCGTTCGTTGAGGTGGCGCCTCTGCCCTTCGGCCTCACCGATCGGCCGTGGGCGCAGGATCGGAAGCCTCTGGCGCTGGACCTCGCGCACGGAGGGCATCTGCTCATCGCGGGGGCCGCGCGGAGCGGCAGGTCCACGGCGCTGCGGACGATCGCCGGGTCCATCGCGGCCCACACCTCCCCCAGCGACGTGCACCTCCACGCGGTCGACTGCGGTTCGGGAGCGCTCCTGCCGCTGGTGGCGATGCCCCACTGCGGCGCGGTGGTGACCCGTGACCAGCTCGACCGGGTCGAGCGCCTGCTCACCAGGCTCCGGGCCGAGATCGGGCGCCGCCAGCAGCTCTTGGCCGAGGCCGGGCACGCCTCCCTGGCCGAATACCGCCAGGCGGGCCACCGGCTCCCCTGGCTGGTGTTCATGCTCGACCGCTGGGAGGGCTTCGTGGCGGCGTTCGAGAGCTACGACTACGGCAGGCTCATCGAGGCGCTGCTCCAGTTGCTGCGCGAGGGCGCGGCGGTGGGATTTCGCGGCGTGGTCACCAGCGACCGGTCCGGGCTGCTGGGCCAGGTGTCCACGGTCTTCGACGAACGCCTGCTGCTGCGTCTCTCCGACGGGGCCGACTACGGTCTGGCCGGTTTCCCCCTCAAGGGCCTGCCCTCGTCCATGCCCGCGGGCCGGGCGCTGTCGATGGGTGAGCACGGCGTGGTGGAGCATCACATCGCGCTCCTCGCCGCCGACCCCTCCGGTCCCGCCCAGGTGGCGGCGCTCCAGTCCCTGGCCAGGCAGGCCGCCGCAGCGGGCGAGGACGAGGCGGGTCGTCCCCGGCCGCGGCGGCAAGGGCCCGCGCACGAGGACGGGACACCGCTGGGGCGAGGCGCATGGCGGTGGAGCGGGGAGCCGCCGCTGCGCGTGGACGCCCTCCCGATGCGCATCACCGCAGCGCAGACCCTCGAACTGGATCCGTCCTTCGTCCCTCCCTCACCGCTGTGGGCGCTGATCGGCGCGGGAGGCGACGCCCTCGCCCCGCTCGGACTCGACCTGCTGGCTCACGGGCCCGGCGCCGTGATCGCGGGCCCCGCCCGCTCCGGCCGGTCGTCGGCCCTGCTGACGGCCGCGCACTCACTGATCGATCGCGGCACCCCGGTCATCGCCATCGCGCCGAGACGCAGCCCGCTGAGAGACCTGGACGGAGCCCTGGCGGTCCTGGACGGCAACGCCGCCAACCTGCTGGAGCTCGTCGCGGACCAGCACCATTACGTCGTGCTGGTGGACGACGCCGAGCTGATCAATCCCGACTCCCCGCTGGGCACGGCTCTGGAGGAGGTGCTCCGCTCGGGCAGGGACGGCGATCACGGCCTGCTCATCGCCGGCACGACCGGGGACCTCGCGGTCGCGTATCGCGGCTTCGTCGCCGAGACCCGCAAGGCCCGTACGGGGCTGCTGCTGGCGGTGCAGGGGCAGAACGACGGTGACATCTTCACCATCCGCCTGCCGCGTGGCGCGGCGGGCGGGCCGCCCGGACGCGGCCTGCTCGTGACGACCGGCAACATCACCCCCGTCCAGGCGGCTCTGCCGGACAACGCCTGAGGGTCTCCCCTCGCCTCCCCGCCTCCGCCGGTCTCATGCCGCAGATGGGAGAGGACGACGGTTCGCGGGTTCGCGTCCGGCACGTGGGAGGGCGGCGAGTCCGCAGGCGGAAGTGGGGTTCGCGGCTTCGTCCCGCAAGCGGGGGCGGCACGCCTCAGAGGTCCGCCGGCTCCGTCCCGGAGGCGGCAGGGCGGCTCGCGGGTGCGTACTGCCCGGCGGAGCAGGGTTCGCGGCTTTCGACCCGAAAGCGGGGACGCGGCGCGCCCCTCGTAGGCGGAGGGCTGTGGCGGCGGCGGCAGGCGGATGGGCCGCTGGCGGGTTCGTGCTGCCCGCCGGAGCAGGGGACGCGGCTGGCGGGTTCGTCTCGCGGGTGGGAGGGCAGCTGGCGGGTTCGTGTAGCGGGTGGGAGGGCAGCTGGCGGGTTCGTGTAGCGGGTGGGAGGGCAGCTGGCGGGTTCGTGTAGCGGGTGGGAGGGCGGCTGGCGGGTTCGTGTTGCGGGCGGAGCAGGGTCGTGGGTTCCGCCCGCAACAGGGCGCGTTAGCCGATCTTGCTGTTCACCGCCGAGTCCGTGTCGCCGCCCCACACGTCGTCGTCCTCGTGGAGCCACGTGGTGGATTCGCGGTCCCGGGATTGCTCCGCGCCCGCTCCACCCCCCATCGCGCCCATGGGCATGATCGGCATCCCCGTGTTCCCACCGACCCTGACGCCGCCTGCCGGTGCCGCGGCGGGCACGACGCCGCCACCGTACGCGCCGGGGCCGCCCGGGCCGCCGGAGGTGCCCGGAGTGAACGACGAGGTGTTGGGGGTGGCGTGGCCGGGCGGGTTCGCGGTGGGGAAGTTCCCGCCGTTGGCCGTGTAGCCGTTCGGGGGGCGCTGGTAGTCCTGGAGATTCGTGGTGGGATTGGTGCCGGGGCTCGGCACCTGGCCGGGGTTCTGCGACGTGGCGCCGGCCGGGTTCTGGCCGCTGGGGTCGGTGCCGCGGGGGTCGGTGCCGCCGGGCGTGGCCGTGGAGCCGGTGGAAGGGTCGCCCTGCTGCCCGGGCTCGCGGGGGTCAGGATCGGTCTGGGTGGTGTCGGTCGGGGAATGGACGGAGCCGAGGGTGGGGCCGTCGGTGTCCCGTCCGCCCGGCCGGTAGCCGTTCAGGTCGTTGTTGCCGTACGAGACCGGGGTGACGTTCCCCGTGCCCGGCCGCTGGTCGCCGAAGTTGTAGTCCACCGGAGGGGGCTGATACGTCGGCCCTGCCGACGGATGGATGTCCGGCAGCGTCTCCTCCAGGTTGTCCGGCATCTTGTGGAGGATTTGCTTGAGGTCGTTGCCGAACGTCTGCAGGTGGAGCCCGGCCAGCTCGTTCGAGGTCCCCCATTGGGCGCGGGTGGAGTTCACAACCTCACCGCGCTCGTTGTAGTAACCGGTGTAGACGCCGAAGTTGTCCGAGATGAGGTCGTCGTTCCAGCTGCCGGTGTCGGTGAACGGTATCCCCGCGTTGAAGTATCCCTGGTAGTGCCAGGCCGGCAGCAGGAACCCCTTCCAGTCGTCGTTGAGGAACGCCTGGTGGCCGCGTACGACGTTGCCGAACTCCGAGAGGGGGTGGGCCATTTTCCCCAGCTTCTCGGCCAGCTCGCCCAGCGTCGCGTACAAAATCCCAAGTGCCTTCTGGGCTTCGACCGAGGCCTTGCCCTCCCAGACCTTGGCGAGGTTGTGGGCCTCCGCCTTGATCTCCTCCCTGGCGTCGTTGACCGCCTTCTGCGCATCGCGGTAGGCAGTCGCCGCATGGTCGATGGGCGCGGGATCGAACTTCCCGATCAAGGTGAGGACCTGCTCGACGTTCCGGTTGTCCGGGCTGTCGGTCCCGCCTGCTCCGGAGGCCTTCAGGGAGTGGGTCTCATGCCTGCTCTCTCCCATGACGATCACCTCCCGCCTTCGTTGGCCGTATTCGTCACCCGGTAGGTGCCGGCCCCGTCGTCGATCAGGGTTATCGCGGTTTCGAACTTCTGGAGGACTCTGCCGTAGACCTGCGTGAACGTTTCGTGGTTGTCCGTCAACGTTTGGAGGAACGTCTTGATCCCGTCGACGCGATCGATGCCCGCCAAGTGATCGCGCAGCTTGGAGAGGTCGCCGGAAGTGGCGAGATTTCCGACCGAACCCTTGCTCGTGCCATAGCCCGAAATGGGCTGCATCGCCTCACGCAGCGCTTCGGCGATGTTCGCGATCTTCCTGGCGTCGTACGTGACACCGTCCCGTTCCGCCTCCAGCCCCGGCCAGTCTTTGGGCGGTTGCGCTTCTCCCACGAGGCCCTCCCCCTTGGCACTTGATCAAGCAGCCTACTGGAATGTTTCCTTTGCCGTACAGAAAACTCATAGTCAACATGCGTAACATTAGGCAATATGCAGACCCAAAAGGATCTTTATCAGGCGCATCGGTTGATGACGCAGCGCCTGGGGCTGGCTCTGCTGCAGGGGGAACCGGATGTGCCGGAGTCCCCGATGCGGAGGCAGAACGTGGCGACGTTCGCCGGGATCCTGGTCGCCGTGCTGATCGTCGCAGGGTTCGGGATCTGGGGACTGCTCAAGCCGGGGAACGCCACCAAGCTGACCGAGGCCGGCCAGCTGCTGATCGAGGAGGAGACCGGCGCCTCGTACGTCTACAACCAGCAGAGCGGCAAGCTGCAGCCGGTGGCGAACTATGTCTCCGCGCGGCTGATGCTGGGCGAGGAGAACATCAAGGTCAGGACGGTGTCCGCGGAGTCGCTGGCCGGCTTCGGCCGCGGGCAGAAGGTGGGCATCCAGGGGGCGCCCGACTCGCTGCCGAAGCGCGAGCGGCTCGTCAAGGCCCCGTGGTCGGCATGCGTGGTGGAGGGGGTCGATGCAACCGGGATGCGCAAGCCGTTCGTGACGCTCGTGGCCGGGACCGACGTCGGTGGGACGCCCGTGGGCGGCGAGGCTCTGGTCGTCAGCGAAGGGCAGAACAGCTGGGTGCTCTGGGCCAACCAGCGCATGCGGGTGACGAACGTGGACCGGCTCACCGATCAGGCGCCGCGCCGCGTGCCCACGTCGTGGGTCAACGCCATCCCCGCGGGCGTCGACTTCGCCGCTCCGAAGGTCCCCCAGCGCGGTAAGAAGGCCGTCGGCCCCGGCGGCAAGGCGTCCAGGGTCGGGCAGGTGTACAAGGTCGCGCCCGTGGCCGGCTCGGGCGAGCGCTGGTACGTGCTGCTCGCGGACGGCCTCGCGCCGATCAACCAGACGCAGGCGATGCTGCTGCTCCTGGACCCGGCCAGCAAGAGCGCCTACGGCAAGCTTCCGGTCCGCGAGACCTCGATCGACGCGGCGAGCGCCAACGCGATGAAGGCCTCCGGGAAGGCCCTGCTGAACAACGGCCTGCCGGCCACCATGCCCCGCTTCCGCTCGCCCGGGGCGTCGGCCCCGCTCTGCGCGGTGTACGCGAACACGGCGAAGGGCTCGACACGGGCCGTGCTGACCACCGGCAGCAGGATTCGCATCCCGACGCCGCCGGCGAGCGCCGGCCCGGAGAAGGTCGACCAGGTGCTGCTGCCGCCGGGCAGCGCGGTGCTGGCCGGGACCCTGCCGGGCGACGGGCAGTTGTCGGCGGTGCAGCAGTACTCCCTGATCACCGACCAGGGCCGGAGGTTCCGCCTGTCCACGGCGGACGTGATCGCCAAGCTGGGGTACGAGGCCACGGACGTCGCGCCGGTGCCCTCCCACCTGCTCCTGCTGATCCCCGACGGCCCGATGCTGGATCCGGCGGCGGCCAGGACGCCGGTGCAGGAGGTGCAGACCATCCAGCAGCCGCGGTGATCGACGCCCTAGATCTTGAGGTTGCCCCCGCCGAGCGGCGCTCCCAGGGACTCGTCCATTTTCGGGGTGAGGGCGCCCATGTTCGGGTCGTACGTCATGCCGTCGTTCGTGAACGGCATCTTGCCATTAGGCGTCGACATCGTGTTGGTCGGTATGGCGGCCTCGAGCGTGGGGAAGATCTTGCCGCTCATCTTGGTCTGCGTCACGGCCATGCTCAGGAGCGTGCCGAGGCCGATGACCACCATGCCCTGCTTCTTGACCACGTTCCCGATCACGGTGAGAGTGGCCTTGCCCACGGCGGCGTCCGCGGCCTCCGCGGCCAACGCGGTCGGCGGAGTGCTCCTCATGGCCATCTTCCAGAGCCCGAACGCATACACGCCCAGGCCGATGGCCATACAGACGCCGGCGCCGACCTTGTAGAAATTGGCCGTCGATCCGACGCCGTCAGCGGTGTTGTCACGGATCTCTTTGAGCTGCTTGATGGAGTCGTTGTAGCTCGTGTAGACGCTGTCGAAGGCCTCGGACGCCTTGCCCTCCCATTTGCCTTTCTCTTTGAGCTGGTCCCTCAGCGTGCGGAGCTCCCCGCTCAGGGTGTCCAGTTCGTTCGTCCGCCATTGACCGGCGGAATGGTCCATGCCGTTGGGATCGGAGACCATGGTGCCGATGGCGGCGGCGACGTAGAACGGCCACGGCCGCCAGATCATGGCGGCCCCGAGCATCGCCGCCCCGGCACCCGTCATGTAGAGGTCCTTGTAGTTCACAGGTCTTCCTCCTGACCGATCACCTGGGGTGCGATGTCCTCGTCGCCGCCCCAGACGCCCTCGTCCTCGGACAGGCCGACGGTTTTCTCACGGTCGTTCTTCTGGTCGCCGGCCGCGCCCCCGGCACCCATGGGCATGAACGGCATCATCGGCATGCCGCTGCCCGCAGCCCCGCGCAGACCGGCGGTCGCCGCGGCCGGTACGGCGCCGTTGGGGCCGGCGCCCACGCCCACGCCTCCGCCGGGGCCGCCGAGCGTGCCGGGTACCGTCCGCGTGCCGGGGGAGCCGGGGTCGACGGTCGGCAGGTTGCTCCCGACGCCGGGGGGCGGGGGCTGATAGGACGACAGGTCAGTTTTGCCGGGATTGTTGAGCGCCGAGTCGAGGTCGGGGACCCTCATGTCCGCCGGGTCGGTGGTCGGCAGGTTCTGCTGAGGCAGGTCGGTGCCGGGCAGGTCGGTGCCGGGCAGGTTCGGCTTCGGCAGGTCGGTGGAGGGCAGGTCCGAACCCGGCGGCTTGCCATTGCCCGGCAGGTCGCCGCCCGGTAGATCTCCTCCGGGGAGGCGGCCGCCCGGCAGGTCCCCTCCGGGGAGGCGGCCGCCCGGCAGGTCTCCACCTGGGAGACCGCCGCCGGGGATCTTGGGCAGGTTCGCGTTCTTCAGACCGTCCATGCCCAGGTTGCCGGGACCGGGGATGTCGTTCAGACCGGGCACGTTGCCGCTGTCGTCGTCGGCCTTCCGGTAGTTCTCACTGGCATGCTTGAGTGCCGGCATCCAGGAGGCCAACGCCGCGCGGGCCCGCTCCAAGGCGTCCCGCTGGTTGGCGATCGCGTCCTGGTGGACACTGTGGACTCCCAGGCCGACCACGCCGAAGTGGGGCCAGGGAACGTCCAGATTGTTGGTCGCGTCCCTCAGCTTGGCGACGCGGTCGACGTGCGGGTTGATCGTCTCGCTGCTGGCTTTGATCTCCTCCGCCGTGAAGCTGAGGCCCGATGACAATCCCTGGCCACCGAAGCCTCCGAGCGAAGGGAAAGGGTTCGACCCATTGTTGCCCATCAGTTCATCCGATCACGGGGTCCGTCGTCTCATGGCTGGTCGTCCAGCTGCTCGCGTCCTCCGGCACGTACGTGTTCCGCTCCAAGTCGCCGTGCTCGCCCGCGCCTGCGGCACCGCCCATGAACGGCATGAACGGCATCCCGGCCGACGACCCGCCGCTTCCGCGGCCGCCTGGCCCCACCGCGGAGGCCGGACTGCCGCCGACGCCCGGCGAGCCGATGATCGCGGGGATGCCCGGCGACCCTGACGGTCCGATGTAGCCGCTGGGAGGGCTGATCGACGTGGTCGGCACGGTCGCGGCCGGCGTGGTCAGCACCGGCGGCTGATAGCTCGCCACGGCGGTCTGGCGCGGGTCGACGGTGTTCGTGTCACCCGTGGTCGTACGGTCCTGATCGCCGATGACCGGCGGAACCGTGCCGTCGCCGGAGCCGGGGGGTTGCGTCTGGCCCGGGGCCGGGGTCGTGGGCGTGTTCGGGTTGGAAGGGCCGCCAGGATCGCCCGGGTTGTTCGGGTCGGGGTTCGTGGGATTGTTCGGATCCGAACCGCCCGGGTTGGAGCCGCCCGGATTGGAACCACCCGGGTTGGAGCCGCCGGGGTTGGAACCGCCGCTACCTGGGCTGGACCCGCCGGAGCCACCGCCGGAGGAGCCGCCGCCGCCCGAGTAATCGCCCGCCGACGAGCCGAAGGTGGGGCCTGTCGTCCCGGAGCCTGTGGGGTAACCCGGGTTCTGGGTGTCGACGGGGACCCCGGGGAGGTTGACCGTGGGCAGGTTGTACTCGATGGCCGCGGGAACGTCGCTGTAGTAGACGGTGACGATCCACTTGTTGAGATCGTCGAGCACCTTCCGCGCGTGCTCGTTCTTGTACGCGGTGTCGAGCTCTTCCTGGGTCTGTGAAGGGGACGAGACTTCCGGGACGTCCACCTTTTCATTGATCTTGCGGTGAGCGTCCTGGAGGTGCGTCGCGTACGTCCCGAGCGCGCCGCCCATCTCCCGCATTCTCTGGACGAGCTGGGCGCCGGTCGCCTGCAGCATGTCCAGCGCTTCCCCGGCCAGCTCGGCGTCCGGCCCCTTCCAGATCTGCAGGATCTTGGCGCGGTTCGCCTCAAGGGCGTTGACGGCCTGCTCGACCTTGCTCGACGCGTTGTTGTACGTCATGCCGGCGCCGGAGACCGTCGACGGGTCCGTGTTCAGGATCCACTGCTTGATCTCGGCCATGGAGTTGTTGACGGAGGTGCCCTTGGGTCCGTCGCCGAGCTTGATCTCGACCTTCCCCCGCTCAGCCATCAGGTCTCACCCTCGTTGGTCCGGCGCGCCCTGTCATGGTTGTCAGCGCTGAGCTCGACGGCCTTGACGACGTCCTCGTACGCCTTGATGAACTTGTCGTACACCTCGGCGAACTTCAGGCCCGCGTTGGACGACCCGACGACCTTGGCGAGGGTCTCGGCGTCCGACCACCGGCCGATCTGGGTCGCAGAGAGCTCGTTGCCGGTGTCGATCTGGTTGATGTTGCCGTTGGGCCGCTCGCCCCGGCCCATCATGGCGTCGAAGGCGCCTCTCAGCTCCTGCGCCACCAGGCGCATGCCGGACGGCGAGTTCTCCCGGGCGTCGGTCATGCCTCTCCCCCAACAACAGTTCCCCCAACAACAGTGCTCTCGGCCACCGCGCCCCAGCGATGACCGAGAGAATGGACGAATTCGGGTCAGTCCGTCCAGATGCTGATGTTGCGCCGCTCGGCGGACTCGTAGTTGCCCTTGGCGACGTTGACCGCCGTCGCGGCCTGGAACAGCTGCTGGCCCATCGCCTTCTCGTGGGCGTTCCACTGCTCGCGCTTGGTGTCGAAGAACTGCTGGGCCTCGCCCTCCCAGCTGGCGCCCAACTCCTTCTTGATGTCCTGGTACAGGTCGTCGGTGGCCCTGTCGAGCTCGGTGACGACCTTCTTGAGCTCCTCGTAGGCCTGCTCCATGGAGCCGAACCGAACGTATGTGTAGTCGTCAGCAGGCATAGACATGATGGTCTCCGTCCAGCTCAGCGGTTGGCGTTGATGAGGGAGTCGATACGGCCGCCCTGACCGGCCCCGGCGAAGCCGCCGGCGATGTCCATGTTCTGGTCGGCGGCGTTCCGGTAGACACCGGCGCCGATGTTGAGGCGGTCGTAGATGTCCTCAAGAATCTTGATGACCGCCTTGAACTCGACGTCCCATTGGTCGAGCGCCTGGCTGAACTTCTGCGCCGCGCCACCCTTCCACCCCTGGGTGGTCAGGTCGCCCTTGATCTGCTGGACGCGCTGCCGCATGCCCTCGATGTACTGCGCGGTGTCCTGGCAATAGCCTGCCGCGTTGGTCAGCTGAGTTGGGCTTGCCCCGTACAGTGCCACTGGACCTCCAAGTCGACATGGCCTGGTCTGTCACGACGGGCGGTCACCCGGTGAAACGAACGGACTACCCCCGTGAACAACATCAAATGGCATGGTAGTCACTTTTGGCCCCACAATTCCCAGAAATATCAAATTACGGATCGGTCACGCTGTGGCGACTTTCCGGAAAACCTGCTGGTAGAGGGCGCAAAAGCCCTGACATCAGGAGAGCCTCGGCTGTGGGTGGACGGCGTCAGAGCTCCATCCGGCGGCGGATGGTGTCGAGCTGACCCATCACGTCCGTGAACGCCCGGTCGTGGACCGCCTCCATCTCCTTGAGCTTGTCGAGCGCGGTGGCCGGGTCGGAGAGCCGCATCGGGTCGTCCTTCCCACCGAACATCTCGCCCACGGCCGCGTTGACCTGACGCTGGAAATCAGCCGTGGCGTCCGCGAGCGCGGTCTTGATCAGGTCGGCCAGCTCGCCCGAGCCCATGCGCATCGCCTTCGGGTGGATCTCCAGCTCGCGCACGCCCTGGTGGTCGTACTCGACGGTGACCATGCCGTTCTCGTCCTCGGCGCGGCCGACGTACGAGTCGAGGTTGCGCTGGAACTCCTCCAGGTGCGCGAACTGCTCCTGGGCGCCCTTGAGCAACTTGTCGATGTCGATGTTCGCGAAGTCGCCGAACTCCTGCATCCCACTACCTTCCTGAAAGAGATCAGCCGGACAGCCCGCGCACCCAGGTGTAGACCTCCAGCACGCCCAGCGCGAGCGGGAAAAGCTGCACGATCAGCGCCACGTCCAGAATGTCGGCCGAGCGCCCCCAGAACGGCGACGGCTTCCCCGTCGCCAGCCAGAGCCCGATGCCCACGGTCGTCAGGGCCAGCCACAGCACCCCGATGGCCACGGCCAGCGACCCCACGATCCCGCCCTGGCCAACCAGCGACAGCGCGAGCATGGCGAACCCAGCCAGGCCCGTGCCGATGAGCCAGAGCCGCTGTCCGAGCCCGCGGAAGACCCGGGCCCGCATGATCACGGTGAGCGACAGGGACACCGTCATGACGGCCGCCACCCAGTCGCGGTCGAGCACCAGCAGCAACTGCGTCACCAGCACCGAGATCCCGATCGCGGCGATCATGCCGGTGGCGTAGCGCTGCGCGACCCTGGTGCGGTCCTGGATGGCCTGGGCGTCCAGGCGCTGGTTGTCGCTGCGGAGTTCCTCCGCGGTGGTCGGCATGGCCGGCAGTGGCACCTTGGCCAGCCGGAACGACAGCGTGGGCACCAGCGGGCTGAACGCCAGCAGCACCGCCACCGCCACGGCCGCCACCCCCGCGGGCGGCGCCGACCACACCATCACCGCCGCCGCACAGATCCCTCCGGCCGTGGCGGCGACGGCCGTGCCCAGGAAGCCGGGAACGCCGTCGGAGACCAGCGCGCCGCCGACAGCGGCCACCAGCGCGGTGCAGGCCAGCGCCGACAGCAGGTGCGGCGCGCCGAACCCGGCGGCGGAGCCCGGCGCGAACAGGCCCGCGACGAATCCGTACGGCAGCGCCGCGTGCCCGATCAGCGCGCCGGCCATCGAGTCACCGACCGCCCGGGACAGCAGCGTGCCGGTGACGACCAGCAGCAGCGCCAGCAGCCCGGCCACGATCGTGACGGTCAGCGCCGGCATCCCGGACAGGGCCAGCCCGACACCGCCCAGCACGAGCAGGCCGGCCGCCCCGCTGGCACCCACGATCCTGGTGTGCCTGGCCGACCAGACGCCGCGGCCCTCGCGTACGCCGGTGGCCACCACGTCGGCCACGTCGTCGTAGAGCGCCGGCGGCAGGATCGCCTCACGCGGCCTGAGATAGAGGATCTCGCCGTCGAGCACGCCCAGCGCGCCCAGGCTCTGTCCCAGGTCGAGCGGCGCCCCGCCGAGCCGCTGCAGCGTCCACCCGGGAGCGGCGGCCGAGTCGCCGCCCACCTCGCCGAGCGCCCGGAGCAGTCCCGGCAGCACGTTCGGCAGCGGGATATCGGCGGGCAGCGACAGGTCGGCCTTGCGCCGCGGACCGACGATCGTCACATGGCACTGGGTCGGCATCGGCATGGGCACCTGCGCCAGGGCGCCCTGCTGGAAGGGGCCCTGTGGCGGTGGCGGGGGACCGAGGCGCCCGGAAAATCCGTTCATCGGCGGCGGACCCGGGGGTGGTCCCTGGATGGGGGGTGGACCGGGCGGAGGTCCCTGAACAATATGTCCCATATCAACTCTCCGTCCCCACCAACGGTCATGGACAACAGAGAACA
This sequence comes from Nonomuraea sp. SYSU D8015, assembly GCF_008065375.1. Taxonomy (GTDB): domain Bacteria; phylum Actinomycetota; class Actinomycetes; order Streptosporangiales; family Streptosporangiaceae; genus Nonomuraea. The sequence goes on along the minus strand of NZ_VJYI01000005.1, from coordinate 283,724 downwards.
TATCCGGTCTCTTCTGGTAAGAACGTCTCGATGAGCATCGTCGTCGTCCGCCGCCCTGAGCGCCGTCCGGGCCCCAAACCCCCGCGCGGCGAGATCCTGCTCGAGTCCCCACCCGAGATCCCCGAGGTCCAGGGGCAGGGCTTCACGCTGGTCCTCACCTACCTGCCGATGGTGGCGGGCGCGGCGGCGATGGCCCTGATGTTCACGTCCTACGGCAACGCCAACCCGATCATGTACGTGGCCAGCGGCCTGTTCGCGCTGTCGATGGTGGGCATGACGCTGGGCCAGGTCGGCCGCCAGGCGGGCGAGCGGAAGTACCGGCTCAACGGCGCCCGGCGCGACTACTTCCGCTACCTGAGCCAGGTGCGCAAGAGGACCAGGCGCGCGGCCCGGCAGCAGCGGGAGGCTCTGGAGTGGAGCGGTCCCGAGCCCGACTCCTTGTGGTGGATCGCCATGGGGCCCCGGCTGTGGGAGCGCCGCCCGCGCGACGATGACTTCGCCACCGTACGGCTCGGCACGGGCGTCCAGAAGCTGGCCATCCAGCTCATACCGCCGGACTCCAAGCCCATCGAGGACTTGGACGCGCTGGCCGCTGGCGCCCTGCGCAGGTTCATCAGGGCGCATTCGACGGTGTCCGGGCTGCCCGTCGCCGTAGCGCTCGGCTCGTTCGCCCGGATCAGAGTGACCGGCGACCCGGTCGCCGTGCGCGACCTGATGAGGGCCATGATCGCCCAGTTGACCGTGTTCCACTCGCCCGACGACATGCGGATCATGGTGTGCGCCGGCGCGGACTGGATGCCGCACTGGGAATGGGTCAAGTGGCTCCCGCACGCGCTGCACCCCGAGGAGGTGGACGCGGCCGGTCCCGTACGGCTGATGACGGAGAACATGAGCGAACTGGACCGGCTGGTCGGCGGCGAGCTCAAGGAACGCGCCCGGTTCCGGCCGGGCGCCGCGGCCGACTCGCTGCCGTACCACGTGCTGATCGTGGACGGCGGGCACGTGCCGCACGACTCCCAGCTCGGCACCGACGCCATCCAGGGCGTGACCGTGATCGACCTGTCCGGCTCGACCGCCGACGTGGAGGAGGCCAACACCCTGCGGCTGGACATCCGGCCGGACGGCTTCCACATGGTGAAGATCGACCACGCGGGCAAGGAGCACCGGACGCGGCTCGGCGACCCCGACCGGCTCGACTATCTGCGGGCGGAGGGCCTGGCCAGGCAGCTCGCGCCGCTGCGGGCCTCGACGTCCTCCGGCGGCGAGGCCGAGGACGTGCTGTCGGTCAACACCACGCTGACCGAGCTGCTGGGCGTCGGCGATCCCACCCACCTGGACCCGTCCGTCACCTGGCGGCCGCGGGCCGGCCGCAACAGGCTTCGGGTGCCGATCGGGCTCGGAGCCGACGGCCGGGTCGTGGAACTCGACATCAAGGAATCGGCGCAGGGCGGCATGGGGCCGCACGGCCTGGTGATCGGAGCCACCGGCTCCGGCAAGAGCGAGCTGCTGCGGACGCTGGTGCTCGGCCTGGCGGTCACGCACTCGTCGGAGATTCTCAACTTCGTCCTGGTCGACTTCAAGGGCGGCGCGACCTTCCTGGGGCTGGAGTCGCTCTCCCACGTCTCGGCGGTCATCACCAACCTGGAGGACGAGCTCCCGCTGGTCGACCGCATGCACGACGCGCTGCACGGCGAGATGGTGCGCAGGCAGGAGCTGCTGCGCGCGGCGGGCAACTACGCCTCGCTGCGCGACTACGAGCGGGCCAGGGAGCAGGGGGCGGAGCTGGCGCCGCTGCCGACGCTGTTCGTGGTGCTCGACGAGTTCAGCGAGCTGCTGTCGGCCAAGCCGGAGTTCATCGACCTGTTCGTGATGATCGGCCGGCTGGGCCGCTCGCTCGGCGTGCACCTGCTGCTGGCCTCGCAGCGCCTGGAGGAGGGGCGGCTGCGCGGCCTGGACACCCACCTGTCGTACCGAATCGGCCTGCGGACCTTCTCCGCGATGGAGAGCCGGGTGGTGCTGGGCGTGGCAGACGCCTACGAGCTGCCCTCGGCACCGGGCAACGGCTACCTCAAGTTCGACACCACCGGCATGACCAGGTTCAAGGCCGCGTACGTGTCCGGCCCCCACCAGGTGGACTCCCACCGTCCCGGCTCCGAGGACGGCCACACCGTCCTGCGCCAGGTCGTGGAGTACGGCTCGGCGTACGTGCCGCTCCCCGTCGTGAAGGAGCCGCCCAAGGAGGCCCCGGCGGCCGCGGAGGTGGACGAGCGCTCCTCCCAGGCCAGCCTGCTCGACATCGTCGTGCAGCGCCTGGCCGGACACGGGCCGGCGGCCCACCGCATCTGGCTGCCGCCGCTCGGGGAGCCGGCCACGCTGGCACACCTGCTGCCGCCGCTGTCCGTCACGCCTGAGCTCGGCCTGTCCACGCCCGGCTGGCACGGCAGGGGCAAGCTCCACGCCGTCGTCGGGATCATCGACCGGCCGTTCGAGCAGCGGCGGGATCCGTACTGGCTGGATCTGTCCGGCGCCGCCGGGCACGTCGGCGTGGCCGGAGGGCCGCAGAGCGGCAAGAGCAACGTGCTGCGCACGCTGATCGCCGGCATGGCGCTCACCCACACCCCGCGCGAGGTGCAGTTCTACTGCCTCGACTTCGGCGGCGGCGGCCTCGCGGCACTGGAGGGGCTGCCGCACGTGGGCGGCGTCGCCACCAGGCTCGACGGCGACCGGGTACGCAGAACCGTCGCCGAGGTGGCGGCGCTGCTGCAGCAGCGGGAGCGGAGCTTCACCGAGCGCGGCATCGACTCCATCGCCACCTACCGGCGGATGGTGGCCGATGGCAGCGCTCAGAGCGACGGCTGGGGCGACGTGTTCCTGGTCATCGACGGATGGCTGACGATCAGGCAGGAGTTCGAGAGCCTGGAGGGCGTGATCACCGACCTGGCGGCGCGCGGGCTCGGCTACGGCATCCACGTGGTGGCGGCGACCAACAAGTGGTCGGAGTTCCGCTCCGGCATCAGGGACCTGTTCGGCACCAGGATCGAGTTCAAGCTGGGCGACGCGTACGAGTCGGAGATCAGCAGGAAGGCGTCGCTCGCCGTTCCCGAGGGAGTGCCGGGCCGCGGCCTGACCAGGGACGGCATGCACTTCCTCGCCGCGCTGCCGCGGATCGACGGGCAGCAGAGCGCCGAGGACGTCTCCGAGGGCTTGCGGTCGGTGGTGGAGATCGTGCGGCAGTCCTGGCAGGGGCCGAAGGCGCCGCCGGTGCGCCTGCTGCCGTCGCTGCTGCCCGCGGCCGCTATGCCGGGGCCGGAGCTGACGGGCCCGCACCGCATCGCGATTGGCATCGACGAGGACGCGCTCTCGCCGGTCACGCTCGACTTCGAGACCGATCCGCACTTCATCGTGTTCGGCGACAACGAGTGCGGCAAGTCCAACGTGCTCAAGCTCATCATGGAGGGCGTGGTCGCGAGGAAGACGCCACACGAAGCCATGATGATCGTGATCGACTACCGGCGCTCGCTGCTGGACACCGCGGTGACCGAGCACCGCATCGGCTACGCCGCCTCCAGCACGGCCGCCACGGAGCTGATCCAGGACGCGCGGTCCGCCCTGCTGAAGCGCCTGCCGCCGGCCGATCTCACGCCCGAGCAGCTGCGGGAGCGGAGCTGGTGGCAGGGCTCGGACCTGTACATCGTGGTGGACGACTACGACCTCGTGGCCACGTCCAACAACCCGCTGCAGCCGCTGGCCGAGCTCCTTCCGCAGGCTCGGGACATCGGCCTGCACCTGGTGCTGGCCCGGCAGAGCGGCGGCGCCAGCCGGGCGATGTACGACTCGGCCGTCCAGCGGCTGAAGGAGATGGCCAGCCCGGCGCTGATCATGTCGGGCAACCGGGATGAAGGCCAGCTCTTCGGCAACATCCGCCCGCAGCCGCTGCCCGTCGGCCGCGGCTTCTACGTCGACAGGAGGTTCGGCTCCCGCCTGATCCAGACCGCGTACCTGGAGCAGGTGTAGTCCATGGCCGGGCAGAACGGTGTCCGTTATGCTCGGCCCTCCTGTGCTTCATACACAGTCGGGGAGTTCCATGGGGTTTGTGGATGTACATGTCCGGGCGATCGAGGAGTGCGGGCGACAGGCGACCCGCGTCCGGAACATGCTCGACTTCAATGACGCGTTCGTGGACGGCAAGGCCACGGCGCCGAGCGGCGCCACCGACGCCGGCATCTTCGGCAAGCTCGAAGGCGCGGGCGACCTGGCCACCAAGATCGATGAGGTGTGGAACTCGGTCAAGCACGAGCTCGGCGAGGGACGCAACCGCTTGAAGAACGTCGACACGGCGCTCGGCGAGGTCGTCACCAACTACCGCGGCGCCGAGGGGGCCTCCGGCGCATGAGCATCGTCCAGACGCTGGCCGGGAAGCTGGCCAAGGTCGACGGCGACCCGAAGGCGATCAGGAACATCGCCGCCGGTCTGCGCGCGGTTGGCGACCACGTCTCCACTTCGATGAACCGGCTCCCCCGGTACGTCAGCGAGGTCGGCAAGGCCTGGCGGGGCGCGTCGGCCGAGGCCTTCGCCTCGTACATGGCCGCCTACCCGAAAGCGGGCAACAACCTCAAGGGAGCGCTCACCACGTGCGCCTCGGCGCTCGACGAGGCCGCCGGCAAGCTGGAGAGCGCCCACAACACGATCACGAACCTGCACAGCCAGGCGAGCGCGGCGCAGACCGCTTACAAGAACAAGCACCCCGACGCCACCGCGGCCGACATCGACAGGCATGTCGCCTCGGCGCTGCAGGGCGACCCGGTCAAGCAGGCCGACGACGCCATCCGGGACGCCCAGGACGCCGTGGCCTCCGCCAAGAAGGCGCTCGGCGAGCAACTCGGCGAGGGATTCACCTTCTTCAAGGGCATCCCGCAGCCCGACGGGGCCGACTTCAAGGAAGGCACGCACAAGGTCGACTGGCGGAAGATCGGAAGCTACAACCCCACCACCACGCTCGCCTCGACAGGAAATCCCGGCGGCCTGAACGGCCCTGGGGACGGCGGCCCCGGGGGCGGCGGCTCGGGAGGTGGCGGAGGCGGCGCCGGCGCGCCGTCGTCGTACGGCAACGCCCCGGCGCCCAAGGCTCAGGTCGTCGAGTGGATCAAGCAGGCCCTCACGATCATCAAGTCGCCCGAGATGGCCGCGATCATGCGGCAGAGGGGGCTGGACGTGAGCGACCTGGACCCGAACGACCCCAAGGACATCCAGCGCATCTGGACGATCATCTACCACGAGTCCGGCGGCAACCCCAACGCCATCAACAATTGGGACATCAACGCCAAGAACGGCGTGCCGTCCCAGGGACTGATGCAGACCATCCCGCCCACCTTCAACGCGCACGCGCTGCCCGGGTACGGCCAGATCCGGGAGCCGGTGGACAACATCATCGCCGGCGTCCTGTACACCTACAGCCGCTACGGCAACCTCGCCGGCCACCCCGGCATCTCGTCCCTGGAGCGGGGCGGCGGCTACCGGCCCTACTGAGCCAGGGAAACACCGGGTTACGACAACGTGAAGGATGATCGCACAATGCCCTTCACCTGGGCAAATGCCGATTTAAGCGACATTTCGCGGTGATACAAAGATCGGGTGTCGACTGATCCTCCGTCCACCAGCGCGAGCCCGTCCCCGACGGGCGGCGCCTCACCGAGCCCTTCGACGCCCGCTTCCAGCACGCCCAACCCGACGCCGAGCACCCCGCCGACCAGCGGGACGCCGTCGCCCACGCCGTCTCCTTCGACGACGCCTCCGAGCACGACGCCGTCCCCCACACCGAGCACGACGCCGTCCCCGACACCGAGCACGTCGGGGACGCCCACGCCGAGCCCGTCGATGGTCAGCCCGTGCCCGCACGCCCCCAAGTGCCCGCCGCCCGTGTGCCTGCCGCCGTCGCTGCGGCTCACGGCGACGCCCAGCGCCGGCCCTCGCCCCAGTCCTGACAAGCCTGCGGGAAACGGCTCCGGCGACAAGTCGAACCTTCCCGGGTACGAGACCCGGACCGGTTCGATCGACGCGTTCGCCGGGTCCATGAGCGGCGCGGCCCAAGGCGTGAACCTGGTCAAGGAGCGCACCCCCCGCTTCGAGGGCTGGAACCTGGTCCCGCTGGCGGGCGTCCCCCTCGTCGGCCGGATGTTCGTCGGCCGCTACAACACCATCTCCGACACCTGGCGTGACAGCGCGGGGATCCTGCGAGGTGTGCTCGACAAGGACAGCGAGAAGGTCACCAGGGCGGCGCAGAACTACCGGAACGCCGAACGTCCCGGCTGAAAGAACTGAGAAGGATCTGGATGTCGACTCCCTCGAACCAGCCGCCCAAGCTGATCATCCCCGGTCAGAGCACCACACAGCCGACCGGCGGGCAGCTCCATCTGGCCAACTCCAACGGCGCTGTCACCAAGACCGTCACGGTGCCACCGGCCACCGCCCGTGCCGACAACGGTTTCTTCAATCGCCTGATCGCCCGGCTGAACCCTCTGCGTGCGGCCACCAGGCCGGCGATGGGACTGCTCGGCGCGGGCGCGATCGCCCTGGACGTGGCCGCCACGCTCAACCTGGGCAACCCGTTCCTCTTCTACGACCGGCGGGAAACCTGGAAGGAGATGTCGGGCTCGCTGGAGGGCAGCAGGTCGAACCTGTGGCGCGGCTACTTCGACAACGTCTCGCCGAACTGGAAGGGCCACGCGTCCGAGATGCTCCAGCAGTACGTCCGGTTCAACGTCAACGGCCTGTTCAGCCAGCTCGGCAAGGTCAGCGACGACATGAGCAGCAGCATGCAGTCCCAGTTCAAGGAGGTGGCCGAGTACGACCTGTCGGTCCTCGGCCTGTACGCCTCCCAGGCGCCGATCCTCAGGACCCTGGCCTCCATGAGCGCGCATCCGGTCGCGCGCGCCACTCTGGTGGCTCAGACGGGCCTCTTCATGGGCGCGCTCGGCAACCTCCTCAAGCAGTTCGCCGACATCTACGTCACCAACGAAGGCGAGCTGAACAAGCTGGAGCTGAAGCTCAACGACCTGAGAGGCGCCTTCTACAACTCGGGCAACCCCGAGCTGGGGGCACGCGACCTGGACCTCTCGGGCAACATCGAGAACAAGGACATCTGGGTCCACGCGTCGGAGCAGGAATGAAAGAGATCAAGGCATTCGCCGAGGGCAGGGAGGGCGACGTGACCGGCCTGCTCCGCGAGATCAACGAGTGGACCGGCGCGCTGAACAGGACGATGGACGACCTGGCGAGAGAGCGGCTGGAGGGCGCCGACGAACGCGGCATCGTACGCGCCAAGATCTCCGGCACCGGCCGCTTGCTCGGGCTGACCATCGACTCGCGCGGCCTGAACGACCTCGACCACGTCCAGCTGGCCGCCGCCGTCATGGAGGCCGTCGGCGCGGCCCGCGCCGCGATGGGCGACCGGCTGACAGAGCTGATGAGCGACCTGGTCGGCCCCGAGTGGTCCGCGCAGCCCGGGGAGGACCCGTTGGCGTCCCACATCCAGCGCGTGTTGCGGGAGGGATGAGCCGTGCAGGAGATGGACGAGCTGATGGAGCGCCTGGAGGCGATCACGGCGGCCGGCCGGCGGGCCGAGGAGATGACGGCCGAGTGGAGCACGCGCCAGTTCGTCGGCCGCGCCGACGAGGGCCGCATCGTGGCCACCGCGGACGCGCTCGGCACCCTGACCAAGCTGGAGATCAGCCCGCTGAGCAGGAAGCGGCTGGACGCCCGCCGCCTCGCCGACGAGATCGTGGCCGCCGTGTCAAAGGCGGAGGAGGCCGCCGCGGCCGCCAAGGACGAGTTGATGAGCAACCTGCGCCCCTGACCTCCGTACGTGGAGAACCCCTCCGGGCCGGTGCCGGCCCGGAGGGGTTCTCTGTGTGGGGTCAGCCGCAGTTGGCCCAGTCGGCGCTGGTGGCGAAGCGTCCGGCACTGCCGGAGAACCTCACGCACTTGCCCTTGGCGGGCAGCTTGACCGGCCCGGCGTAGTACTCGAACTGGCCGCTCTCGGTCCGGCTCCCGCCGCCCTGCACCTCGAGCGTGGCGCTCACGTAGGTGGGCTTGCCGATGTCCGTGGTCTTCATGGTGACCACGCAGTTCTCACCGGTGGAGCCGTTGTACAGCTGGAAGGTCTCGCCACCGCCGAAGGCCTGGGAGCGCTGCACGGAGAAGCCCGGACCGCAGACCTGGGTCGGCGAGTGGGGGTTGTGGGCCGGCGGAGGCGGGCTGCTCGTGCTGGGCTTGGGCGACGTCGGGGTCGGCTTCGGGGTGGCCGTGCGCGTCGCGGTCGGTTTGGCCGTCGGCGTGGGCTTGGCCGTTGCTGTGGGCTTGGCCGTCGGCGTGGGCTTGGCCGGCGGGGCGTTGGTCACGGTGACGGTCGGGGTGGGCGTCGCGGTGACGGTGACGGTCGGCGTGGGCGTCGGGGTGACAGTGACGGTCGGCGTGGGCGTCGGGGTCTCGGACGCGGTGGGACTCTCCTCGGGTCCGAGGGTGCGGACGTTCGAGGGTGTCGGGCTCTGCGTCGGCGTCGGGCTCTGCGTCGGCGTCGGCGTCTGCGTCACGGTCACCGTGGGCTGGGCCGACGTCGGCCGGGCGGCCGTCGGCTGCGTGACCGGCTGGGTGTTGATCGGCAGCGGCGTCGGCACGGTGCTGAGCTCCGGCGGGGTGGGCGTCTGCGACGTCCACTCGTTGGGCAGCACCATCGGGCCCACGTCGTCCGGGCCGGCGCTCGGCGTGTTCGCCCACGGCACGGTCACCTCGGGCGGGCTCTGCTCGGGCTGGCTCTGGCCCGGCTGCGTGACCCCGTTGTCCACTCCTTCCGCGCCTTCGGCGGCCGCGGCACCCTCGGTCGTCGGGGCCGCGACCACCGCCACGGGCTCGAAGCGCTGTGTCGAGGCGTACCGGTTGGCGCCCCAGAGCCCCACGCCGGACACCAGCGCCAGCGCGGCCACCGCGGCGGCCAGCCCCAACGGGAACCTGCGCGGCTGGCGGGACGGCACCGTCTGACCCTGGACCGGCGCCTGCCGCGCCTGGTCACGCGGCGGCTCCCACATGGGTCCTGAGGGCGGCAGCGGCACGCCCTCCATCGGGGCCGCGCCTTCCATCGGACCCGGGCCACCCTGACCGGGCCCCTGGGCGCCCGGGGGCACGGCCGGCGGCCCCCAGGTCGACTGGGGCGGGACGGGCGCCCCCGCCGGCGGCACGCCCTCGCCCGGCATCCCCTGCACAGGCATACCCTCGACCGGCGGCACTCCCGGCACGGGGCCTCCGGCCACGGGCACGCCCGGTACGGGCACACCCTCCAGGGGCGGCACTCCCGGCACCGGCACGCCCTCGATCGGGGCGCCCGGCTGGGGCGGCAGGCTCCGCGTCATGACGCCGGCGGCCGCGCCCCGCTTGTCGCCGAGGAGCTGCAGCAGCGCCATGTACGTGGTCGGGCGCGGCGTGACGTCCTTGGCCAGCGACGACAGCACCACCCGGCGCAGCGGCTCGGACAGGCCGCCCACCTCGGGCTGCCCGTTGAGCACCGCCTCTTCGTCCTCGCCGAACGGCGGCTTCCCGGTCGCGGCGAACACCACCGCCGCGGCCCAGGAGAACACGTCGGCGTACGGCCCGTACGCCAGCCCTCTGAGCTGCTCGGGCGCGCGATACGCCACCTCGCCGACGGGCTCGCCCAGGTCGACGTCCGTCACCCGGGGACCGTCGGGACCGATGATCACGTTGTGCGGGGTCAGGCCGCGGTGCGTGATTCCGGCCAGGTGCACCGCGGTCAGCGCGGTGAGCACGCCCACCGCCACCCGCTCCAGCGCGTCGGCGTCGAGCGGGCCGTCCTCGGCCACGACCTCGGCCAGACTCCGCCCCTCGACGTACTCGCGCACCACGTACAGCTGGTCGCCGTGCTTGCCGGCGTCGAGCGTCCTGGCCACGTACGAGCTGGACACGCGTTGCACCCCGGTGAGCCGAGCGACGTCGTCGCTGCCGGCCTCCGGAGCCGGGGGCAACAACTTGACCACTCGTAACGGCGCGTCGTCGGACTCCTTGCCGAGATAGGCCGCGCCCCGCGGCCCATCGGTCAGCCGTCCTGATATGACGTACGCGCCCACCTTCTCGGGATCACCCGGCCGCAGGGGGTGCATCTCTATCCCTTCAGTCAAAGCACGATCTCGAAGGGATATTCAACCAAATCCGCCACTTTTGTATCACCTGTTTCACAGGCGAATTGACAATTCATCGGTGGTACACGTTCAGGACGCCCGTCCGGGGCGCCAGCCCCTCCGCCGCCCCAGGGGAATGAGCAGGGCGAGTCCGCCCGCCACCATGATCGCCACCAGCACGCCGGCCCCCACCGCCATGGCGATGCCGATGGCGGTCTCGTCCCGCGGCGGGACCTTGGCGATGGCGTCGGCGGGGAGCGCGGAAGGGAGCGGCTCGGCGACCACGGGCGCGTCACCGCGTTCGTACGGCAGCACGGCCGTGATCGCGAGCAGCGGGTTGACCATGCCCGCGCCGGTGCCCGCGCCCGCCGTGCCGTCGGCGGTGGCGATGATGCGCCGGCGCACCTGTTCCTGGGTGAGCTGGGGGAAGCGGGCCCGCACCAAGGCGGCGGTGCCGGCCACGTACGGCGCGGCGAAGCTGGTGCCTTGCAGGCCGCGCATGTAGCTTCGGCCGGGCCAGGGAGCGGTGATGTCCGTGCCGGGGCCGAGCACGCCGACCGGGGTGGCGGCGTTGGAGGAGTCGGCGCGGCGGCCGTCGGGTGTGGCGGAGCCCACCGCCAGCACCCCCTCGTACGCCGCGGGATAGGCCGGCACGTCCTGGTCGTCGGGGCCGGTGACGTTCCCGGCGGCGGCCACGACGACGATGTCCTGGTCCAGCGCCCGCTGGATGGCGGCCCGCAACTGGGGGTGATCGGAGGCACGCACCGAGACGTTGATCACCTCGGGCTTCGCCGCGACCGCGTCGTCGATGGCGCTGATCAGCTTGGTGATGTCGCCCTCGGTCTTGTTGCTCTGCTTGACCATCACGATCTTGGCATCGGGCGCGACGCCGTGGAACGGCACGCCGGCCACGTAGCGGGCGCCGATGATGCCCGAGACCGCCGTACCGTGACCCACGCAGTCGCGGTGGCCGGTGTGCGTCTCATCGATGATCTTGGAGATCTGGACCTGCGGGTGGTAGTCGGCGCCGCTGTCGACGACCGCGACGGTCACACCCGCGCCCCTGGTCAGCCGCCAGGCGTTCTTGATGTCGAGCCGTTTCTGCGCCCACGGCTCGCTGGCGGGCAGCTTCAGCGTGCCCTTCTTCGGATTGCAGTCCTCAGGGGCGGCCTGAGCAGGAGCCGCGACGACGCTCATGGCGAGCAGGCCGGCAATGAGAATCCCTAGCCGCAGTTTGCCCACCCCACACTGGTCCTCCCGGCACCCGCGCTGCCGGAGTAGCGGACGCACTTGCCCCTGGCGGGCAGCTTGACGGGGCCGGCGTAGTACTCATAGTTGCCGGAGTCGGTCTGGCTGCCGCCGCCCTGCACCTCCAGCGTCGCGCTGACCGGAGTCGACTTGCCGACGTCCGGGCCCGACTTGAGGGTGACCACGCAGTTCTGGCCCGTGCTGTTGTTCCAGAGCTGGTATGTGGTGCCGCCGTTGAAGGGGGTGCTCCGCTGGATGACGAAGCCGCTGCCGCACACCTGGGTCGCGGTGTAGGGGTTCTTCTGGGGGGGCTTCGTCGTCGGAGCTTTCGTCGGCGTTCTGGTGGGCGTCGGCTTGGTGGTCTTGGTGGGCGTCGGCTTGGTCGTCCTGGTCGGCGTCGGCTTAGTGGTCCTGGTCGGCGTCGGACTGGCCGTCTTGGTCGGCGCCGGCCGCTGAGTGGTCCTCGTGGGCGTCGGCTCAGGCCGCTCGGTGGGTGCGGTACGGGTCGGCGTGGGCCTCACCGTTCTGGTCACCGTGGCTGTCGGACGGGCCTTCTTGGTCCGCTTGGGCGTCTTGGGCGTCTTGGGCGTCTTGGTCGGCGTCGGCTGGGCCGTCTGTGTCGGTTGGACGGTGACGGTGGGCACCGGCACCGGCTGCGTCGGGATCGGCGCCGGCGTGGGCACCGTGGTGATCGTAGGGAGATCACCCGTCTCCGCGGGGGTGTCGGTCGGCAGCAGCATCGGCCCCACGCCGCTGTCGTCGGGGCTCGGCGTGGTGACCCACGGCGCCGTCACCTCTCCCTGCGGCTGCGCGGGCACACTTGACACGACTCCCTGCTCCTGCGAGGAGAGGGCATCCCTCCCCGCGGACTCCGTGGCGGCCGCGGCGATCGGAGAGAACGTGACGTTGTCGGAATACCGGCTCGCGCCCCATAGGGCGAGGCCTGACAAGAGGGCGAGGGCGGTCACACCCGCCAGGAGCGCGACGGGGAACCGCTTGCTTTCCTGACCGCCGCCCTGCCCTGGCGCGGCGGGGGGCGGCGCGGCCTGGGGCATTTCCTGCCGACCGGTACCGGGCGGAGGTCCCCAGGTCTGGGGCGCGAACCCGGGCTCCACCGGAGGCGACCCCACCACACCCGGACCGACCGCACCCGGACCGGCCGGAGCCGGACCGGCCGCACCTGGACCGGCCGGAGCCGGACCGGCCGCACCTGGATCCGGACCCACCGGGCCGGCCTGCATGGGACCCGGCGTCATCGGTTCTTGGGGCGCTACAAAAGGTGGCGGCGCCGGCATCTGAGGCGTCGGGACGCCCTCGATCGGCGGCGCGGGGATCGGCGCGTTGCGGTCGCCCAGCAGCCGCAACAGCGCCATAGAGGTCGTCGGCCTCCCCGCCACGTCCTTAGCGAGCGCGGCGAGCACCACCTGCCGCAACGGCTCGGGGAGGACGCCGACTTCGGGCTGTCCGTTCAGCACGCTCTGGGCGTCGTGCCCGAACGGCGCGGCCCCGGTGGCGGCGAACACGACGGTCGCGGCCCAGGAGAAGACGTCGGCGTACGGGCCGTACTGCAGCCCGTTGAGCTGCTCAGGCGCCCGGTAGCCGATCTCGCCGACCGGGTCGCCCAGCTCGATGTCGGTGACGCGGGGCCCTTCGCCCGTGAGGATCACATTCGAGGGCGTGAGACCGCGGTGCGCGAACCCGGCCAGGTGAACGGCGGTCAGCGCGGTGAGCATGCCCACCGCGACCCGCTCCAGCGCGTCCCCGGTCAGGGGTCCGTCCGCCTCGACGGTCTCGGCCAACGAGCGGCCCTGGACGTACTCCCTGATCACGTACACGGAGCCGTTATCGGTGCCGGCGTCGAGTGTGCGGGCCACGTACGAGCTGGATATCCGCGTGACGCTCTTGAGTCTCGCCACGAAGCCCGGGTCGGCGGCGGGGTCGACGTTCAGCGTCTTGACGGCCACCAGGGGCGCGTCTTCGGACTCCCGGCCCAAGTGGACAATGCCACGAGGCCCCTCGCCCAGGCGGTCCACGATCTCGTGGCCGCCGATTCGTTCGGGCTGGGAGGAGTCCCTTTCCGCCATGACCGTCCTTCCCGGCATCACGTCATGATCGGAGGACATTTAACCAAATAAGCCCCATACGCATCAGGGGTTTCGGTCGCGCGCTCTGACAGTTAACCCAACTGTTCGTTCCCGTTGGTGTCGCGCGAGAGCCGGGACGGGGCGGCGACGGCCCCGCAGATGCAACGGAAAGAAGCCCCAGCGGCATGCCGGGGCTCCGTTCCGCCGATCATTGCGTGGCGGACTCGATGTTCTGCCGGTAGGTGCCGATGACCCGCGAGGCCTCCTGGAGCTCCTCGGTCATCCGCTGGAAGGCCGTGCGGTAGTTCTGCCAGGCCTGCTGGAAACGCTGGGCGCCAGGCCCCGTCCACGCCGTGCCGACCTTGGCGGCCTCGCGGTCGAGCGCGGTCATGGTGGTGCGGACCGCCTCCGACTGCTGCGTGAACTGGGTGGCCATCTGCTGCATCTCGGCGGGGTCGCCACCGAGCATACTGTGGCTCATGCATACCTCCTGGACCGGGTGAAAGCGCCATCACCATAAGCGGGGGCCACCTGCCGTCGTCCGGGTTATGCCGAGCGGCTATGGTCTTCCAGAGGAACATTCGGATTCTCACGGGAGTGGTCCCGTCATGCGCGAGGTTGTGGTGACCGGCGGCGGCACCGGGATCGGATACGCCGTCGCGGCGGCGTTCGCCTCACTGGGCGACCACGTCACGATCACCGGCCGCCGCGAGCAGGTGCTCAAGGAGGCCGCCGACCGCCTCGGGGCGGCGTACGCGGCCTTCAACGCCGCCAGCCCGGTCGCCGTCAAGGAGGCGCTCGACAGCCTGCCCGCACGGGTTGACGTGCTGGTCAACAACGCCGGCGGCAACACCAACCTCGACCGCAAGCAGTCGCACGACCTGATGGACGTGGCCGAGGCCTGGTGGGCCAACCTCAACGCCAACCTCATGTCCGCCGTGCTCATGACGACCGCGCTGGCGCCGCGCATGACCGAGGGCGGCCGGATCATCTCGATCGGCTCGATCGCCGCCCGGGGGACGGGCTCCGGCTCGTACGGCGCCGCCAAGGCCGCCATCGAGTCCTGGACCGCCGACGTGGCCGCCGAGCTGGGCCCCCGGGGCATCACGGCGAACGTCGTCGCCCCCGGCCTGGTGCTGGACACCGAGTTCTTCCGCGGCCGCCTCACGCAGGAGGGCATCAGGGCCCGCGTCGAAAACACCCGCAACGGCCGGCCTGGCACTCCAGCTGACGTGGCGGATACCGTTCTGTTCCTGGCTTCCGCGGGAGCCGGGCACGTCACCGGGCAGGTGCTCCACGTGAACGGCGGCGCGTACCTGGGCCGCTGAACTCTTCGAGGAAGGACGAACGTCGGTGCGGAAGGTTCTGATCGCCAACCGCGGCGAGATCGCCGTGCGGGTTGCCCGGGCGTGCAAGGACGCCGGAATCGGCAGCGTGGCCGTCTACGCGGACCAGGACCTCGACGCGCTGCACACCAGGGTGGCCGACGAGGCGTACGCGCTGGGCGGGCTGTCCCCCGCCGAGACTTATCTCGACATCGCCAAGCTGCTCGACGTGGCCGCCCGCTCCGGCGCCGACGCCGTACATCCCGGCTACGGCTTCCTGTCCGAGAACGCCTCCTTCGCGCAGGCCGTCATCGACGCGGGCCTGATCTGGATCGGCCCGCCGCCGGCCGCCATCGCCGCGCTCGGCGACAAGGTGCAGGCCAGGCACATCGCGCAGAAGGTCGGCGCGCCGCTGGTCGCGGGCACCAAGGACCCGGTGTCGGGGGTCGACGAGGTGGTGGCGTTCGCGGAGGAGCACGGACTGCCGATCGCGATCAAGGCGGCGTACGGCGGCGGCGGGCGCGGCATCAAGGTCGCGCGGCGGCTGGAGGAGGTCCCCGAACTGTACGAGTCGGCGGTGCGCGAGGCGGTCGCGGCGTTCGGGCGCGGCGAGTGCTTCGTCGAGCGCTACCTCGACCGTCCGCGCCACGTCGAGACCCAGTGCCTGGCCGACCAGCACGGCAACGTGGTCGTGGTCAGCACCCGCGACTGCTCCCTCCAACGCCGCCACCAGAAGCTCGTCGAGGAGGCGCCGGCCCCGTTCCTGACGCACGCGCAGGTCGAGATCCTCTACTCCAGCTCCAAGGCCATCCTGAAAGAGGCCGGATACGTCGGGGCGGGCACGTGCGAGTTCCTCGTCGGCCAGGACGGCACGATCTCCTTCCTGGAGGTCAACACGCGACTGCAGGTCGAGCACCCGGTCACCGAGGAGGTCGCGGGCGTCGACCTCGTACGCGAGATGTTCAGGATCGCCGACGGCGAGCCCCTGGGCTACGACGACCCGGTGCTGCGCGGGCACTCCATCGAGTTCCGGATCAACGCCGAGGACGCCGGGCGTGACTTCCTGCCCGCTCCGGGAACGCTGACGGTCATGCGCGCGCCCTCCGGGCCGGGGGTGCGGCTCGACGCGGGCTACGAGGCGGGGATGACGGTGCCCGGGGCGTTCGACTCGCTGGTGGCCAAGCTGATCGTGACCGGGCGGACCCGGCAGGAGGCGCTGGAGCGGTCGCGGCGGGCACTGGCGGAGTTCGAGATCGCCGGCATGCCGACCGTGCTGCCGTTCCACCGTGCGGTCGTCGCCGACCCGGCCTTCGCCTCGGCGCCGTTCTCCGTGCACACGCGGTGGATCGAGACCGAGTGGGACAACACGGTCGCGCCGTACGCGGGAGACGTGGCGTCCGACGAGGCCACGGCCGCCCGCGAGACCGTGATCGTCGAGGTGGGGGGCAAACGCCTGGAGGTGGTCCTGCCCGCCGGACTGGGCGCCTCCGCCGCTACGCCTGCCGCGAACAAGGCGCCGCACAAACGCGGCGGCGGCAAGGCGAAGAAGGCCTCGGCCGGCGGCGACTCGCTGGTGAGCCCGATGCAGGGCACGATCGTCAAGGTCGTGGCCGCGGACGGTGACACGGTGAACGAGGGCGACACGGTGGTGGTGCTGGAGGCCATGAAGATGGAGCAGCCGCTGACCGCTCACAAGTCGGGCACGATCACCGGGCTCGTGGCGGCCGTCGGGCAGACGGTCACGTCAGGGGCGATCATTTGCGAAATCAAGGACGCCTGACACCCTTACCAGACGTTGACTTGACGTCAATGACCCCTGTTATGGAAATCATGACCCCAGGATCTTCGTCCAGGGTGTGCGCCTGCGGGCTTCCTGGCGGGTAACGTGCGCAGTGAGGAACTTTGCCGACCGCCCGTTCGTCCTCATGGGCGAAGGAGGCTTGCTGCCAATGACCCATTCGCTGCGCCGAGCAGGGGCCGCGATCGCGGCTCTGATCGCCGGTCTAATCGTCGTTCTTGCGCTGTCCCCTGCCGCCAACGCGGCGGCGCCCCCTGACGCTCAGTCGGTGGTGTCCAACTGGAAGAACAACCCTCTTTACGTGGTGTCCGGCTCACCTCTGACGTCGGACCAGCAGAGTGAGATCAGTGACGCGCTGAAGGGGGCCGACAGCAAGATCTACGCCGTCGCGCTTCCCGACGGCACGGTGGACAACTCCAGCATTGCGTCATACATGAGCTCCCTGAACTCCGCGCTGGTCGCCGCGGGCCGCCCCAGCGCGACCATCGCCGTGCTCGACGGCCAGACGCTGTTCGCCGCCTCGAGCTCCATCCGCCAGTCCGGCCTTGCGGGCGAGTTGGCCAAGCGCGCCGTCAGCGCCAACTCCGACGTCGTGGACGGGATGAAGGACTTCGTCAACCGCGTCGACTCCGCCGTCGCGGGCAAGACCCGCTCGGCGCTCGACACCGGCAGCCAGGCCAACCCCGGCGCCGGCGGCACCGCCGCGCTGGTCGGCCTGGGCATCCTGGCGCTGGTCGGCGGTGGCGGCTACTTCCTCTACTCCAGCAACAAGAAGAAGAAGCGCGCCATCCAGGAGGCCAAGGACCTCGCCGCGGTCAAGCAGACCGTGGACGAGGACGTCACCAAGCTGGGTGAGGAGATCACCACGCTCGACGCGGACGTGACCCTCTCCGGTGAGGGCGGCAAGCACATCGAGGAATGGCAGACGGCGCTCGACTCGTACGAGAAGGCCAAGACCCAGCTGGCCACCATCGAGCGGGTCGACCAGGTCCGCGAGGTCACCCAGACCCTCGAGGACGGCCGCTACGCGCTGGCCGTGGTGAAGGCCAAGGTCAACAACGAGCCGGTGCCCGAGCGGCGCGCCCCCTGCTTCTTCAACCCGCAGCACGGCCCGTCCGCCCGCGACGTGCGCTGGGCGCCGCCCGGCGGCGCGGTCCGCGACGTTCCGGCCTGCCGGATGGACGCCGAGGCCGTGGAGCGCGGCTTCGACCCGCAGATGCGCGAGGTCATGGTCGACGGCCAACGCCGTCCCTACTACGACGCGGGCCCGGCCTACCAGCCGTACGCCTACGGCTACTACGGCGGCTTCGGCGACATCATGACCGGCATGTTCATCGGCACCATGATGGGCAGCATGCTGAGCGGCGGCTGGGGCATGGGCGGCTACGGCGCCGGCTACGCCGAGGGCTACGCTGACGCCGGTGCCGGCGGCGGAGACGGCGGCGACTGGGGTGACTTCGGCGGCGGCGGAGACTTCGGCGGCGGAGACTTCGGCGGCGACTGGTAACCAGCCTTTTCAGAAGCGCTCCCCCGGGCCCGAGAGCGTGGGCCTCCGTGGGGGGCGCTTCGCGCTTTCGGGCGCCCGCCCGGTCAAGGACGTGCGGTGGGATCTGTGCTCCCGGCGGGAGGGCAAGACGCACTGCACCGAGTGGAAATAGCCGCCACCGAGTTGAGACGTTGTTGTTTTTTCTGTGACTAATGCGGCTGGATGGGCATTCGCGGCAAGATGGTCACGTCAGGAACGTCACGACGATCTTCCAGGGGGTACGTGTCGATGGCAGCCCTCGACATCCATTTCCAAGCGATCGAGGACTGCGCGGATGCCGCGCGCAAGGCGGCCGAGCAGCTCAAGTACTCGGCCGCGAACGCCGACTCCTCGATCTTCCCGAAGTCGATCTTCGGGAAGCTGGGCGGCTCGTCTTCCGGTCTGGCCTCCGTCGTCAGCGAGGTCGAGACGATGGTCGGCAACGAGTTCGGAGCCGCCCGCGGCAAACTCGACGCCGTCAGCCGGGCCCTTGACACTGTCGAGCAGAACGTCCGCACGGCCAACAGAGCCAGCGGGGCGGCGGCGTAGTGGACCTGACGCGAATCTCCCAGTTACCGTCAGGCGCGGAGCTCGTTGCGATTTACACCAACATCACCGCCAGCGACCCCGATGCCATTCGTGACATAGCCACCCGGTGGCGAGGCGCGTCGGGAAAGGTGAGCGACCACGCGGGGCGGATCAACAGGGCCGTGGGAAATGTGGACAACGCCTGGAACGGCGCGTCAGCCGTCGCCTTCGTCGAGTACATGAGCAAGTATCGCAAGGCCGGCGTCGCGCTGCAGGACGCGCTGGACAGCAGCGCGAGCTCCCTCGACGGAGCGGCCCAATATCTGGCGACGGCGAAATCGAGGATCACCTCGATCTGCCAGGACATGGTCGACTTCGAGGCGGAGAACCGCGAGAAGCCGGACGCGGCGGCGAAACGGCTGCTCGAGGTGGCGCTCCCCGCGGCCAGGGATCTCGAGGGGAAGGCGAGTTCGGCCCTGACCATCGCCATGAGGGACATCTCGAACCAACTGAAGGACCGGACGCCGACCTTCGAGTCCATCGACAGTCCCACCGGTGAGCCATGGCGGCCCTCACGTGGCAACACCGTCGAGTGGAAACCGGTCACCCTGCCGGCAACGACGACGTTCCAAGGCGGGAACGGGTATTCCCCCACCTCGTACACCCCGGGCGGAGGATCCCCGGGCAGTCCTGGAGCCCTGGCCGACCCCGGGGGTGCGGCCCCGCAGCCGTTGCCGTTCACACCGGGAACCGGCACGGGGGCGCGCATCGTCCAGGCGGCGCGGCAACATCTCGGCAAGCCGTACGTGTGGGGCGCCAACGGGCCGAGCGCCTTCGACTGCAGCGGGCTCGTCTACTACGTCCTGAACCAGGCGGGCATCAAGATCGGTGACACGACCGCCGCCGGATACCAGGCGAGCGGGAAGCCGGTGTCGTCGCCGCAGCCGGGCGACATCGTGTTCTTCGGAAATCCCGCCGGCCACGTGGGCATCTACATCGGCGACGGCATGATGATCCACGCGCCGCGTTCGGGATCCGACGTCATGGTGGCGCCGGTGGCGGCCGACGGACGCTCCGTCAGCTACCGCCGCTTCACCTGAGCCGACGGACGTCGCGACGACGTGACGACGTGCTGCCGGGAGTGGCCGGCGTCCGGCAGGCCAAGCACCCCAGGCGACCTGCCCAGCGGAACGTACAGGGCTTGCACGCGGTCCTCACCAGCGGACCGGCTTCCACAGCGTCGCGGCCACCCCCGCACTCCCCCTGGGACCGTACGCAGACGGCCCGCCACGGCCACGCCCGCCCGATTTGCCCGACATGCTCAGGTAAACATAGAGACTCGCAGACGCTTCCGGTCAGTACGAAGCCGTACCGCCGTAACGCCTCTCCACGGCCCGTCACGAATTCCTCGAAGCTCGGGGGACGCTCGGCCATGTCGTCACACCACACCTCCACTCCCTAAGGACGCGTGGCGCGGCTCCGTCTGTTGCGGTGCCGGGCGACGTCGATCCCACCGGCCAGGTCGACAGGGCTGTCTCGTGTCCCGCCGCCCCGGGTGCGACGATGGACGCAGGGGGCCGCTCCAGGAGGAGGAGCACGATGGACACCACCGTTACCGAGGTCGCGCCGGACATCTATCGCTTGTCGACATTCATCCCAGATGCCGGGATCACCTTCAACCAGTTCCTGATCGACGCCGGGGAGCCGTTGCTGTTCCACACCGGTCTGCGGGCGCTGTTCCCGTCGGTGTCGGCGGCCGTGGAGCGGGTGGTGCCGGTCGCGCGGCTGCGCTGGATCACGTTCGGGCACGTCGAGGCCGACGAGTGCGGGTCGATGAACTCGTGGCTGGCCGCCGCGCCCGATGCGCAGGTGGCGCACGGCGTCCTGGGCTGCATGGTGTCCGTGAACGACCTCGCGGACCGGCCGCCCCGGCAGCTGGCCGACGGCGAGGTCATGGACCTGGGCGGCAAGCGGGTACGCCGGATCGAGACGCCTCATGTGCCGCACGGCTGGGACGCGGGCCTGTTCTTCGAGGAGACGACGGGGACCCTGCTCTGCGGCGACCTGTTCACGGCAATGGGCCAGGCTCCGGCGCTGACCGAGCACGAGATCGTCAGCCCGGCGCTGGCCGCGGAGGACGCCTTCGGTGCGACCTGCCTGACCCCGTCCACCGGCCCGACCATCCGCGCCCTGGCCGGCCTGAAGCCGGCGACGCTCTGCCTCATGCACGGTCCTGCGTACCAGGGAGACGGCACAGCGGCGCTGCGCGATCTCGCCGGCGCGTACGAGGAGCGGCTCGCCGCCGAGGGCGTCCGCCTGCACGCGCCCATCACGCCGTCCGCATCCGGCGCATAGGCGCCCGCAGGGGTCGTATCGTCGGAGCATGAGCGATCTCGTCCGCGTGCTGTGCCTGCGTCACGCCGAGTCGCAGAACGTCACGGCCGGGGCCTCCGGCGCGCTCCCCCACGCCGAGCTGACGGCCGAAGGGCGAGGGCAGGCGGCCGAGGCCGCCCGGCTCCTCCTGCCGGAGGGGATCACCCACGCGTACGCCAGCACCGCGGTCCGGGCCCGGCAGACCGCCGAGATCATCGCGGGCACGCTCGGCATCGGCGTCACCCCTGTGGCCGGCCTCGTCGAGATGGGCATCGGCCGTCTGGAGGGCGCCACCGACCCGGCGACCCGGGCGCGGACGAGGGAGGTCCTCCGGTCCTGGGTCGTGGACGGGCGGCTGGGCGAGGCGGTGGGCGACGGCGAGGATGGGCACACGGTCGCCGCGCGCGTCGTCGCCGCCCTCACCGCGATCGCGACCGCTCACCCGGGCGAGACGGTGGCCGTCGTCGGGCACGTCGCGAGCCTCACCATCGGGCTCAGTGGGCTCTGCGGGCTGGGCGGGCGGGTGTGGGGGGCTCCTCTCCCGCACGCGGTCCCGTTCCTCGTGGAGTGGGACGGCGGTGCGTGGCGGTGCTCGTCCTGGCCG
This sequence comes from Nonomuraea sp. SYSU D8015, assembly GCF_008065375.1. GTDB lineage: Bacteria > Actinomycetota > Actinomycetes > Streptosporangiales > Streptosporangiaceae > Nonomuraea. The sequence goes on along the minus strand of NZ_VJYI01000005.1, from coordinate 262,058 downwards.
GGATCTCCTAACATCACCTGAATGACCTACCTCGTCCGAGGGCCCCGCGTCGGCATCCGGCACCTCGCGTTGCCCGACCGGGCCGAGTTCGTGGCTCTGAACAGGGAAAGCGCCGACTTCCTCGCCCCCTGGATGCCCGGACGGCCCATCACCACCCCCGAGGCCTTCGACGCGTACGTCGCCCGCTTCGACGGCCGGGCGCACGAGGGCTTCGTCATCTGCCGCCGTGACACCGGCGCCATCGTCGGCCGAGCCAACATCAACAACATCGTCCGGGGCACCCACCAGGCCGGGACCCTCGGCTACTGCGCGTACGCCGCCACGGCCCGGCGCGGCTACATGACCGAGGGCCTGCGGCTGCTGGTCCGGTATGCCTTCGACGAGCTGGAGCTGCACCGCCTGGAAGCCAACATCCAGCCGGGGAACACCCCCTCTCTGAACCTGATCAAGCGCGTCGGGTTCCAGCGCGAGGGCTACTCGTCCAACTTCCAGTTCATCAACGGCGCGTGGCGCGACCACGAGCGCTGGGCCATCACCGTGGAGATGGCAGAACCGGGTGGCGCATGACCCAGACGTTGTCCGGATGATCGCACTGCCGCGCCGTGGCAGGATCGGTGGCGTGACCTTCGCACCTCCACCGGAGACCGCCGCCTGGCGGCACCTCGACGCGAGCACGGGCTTCGAGGTCGCATACTTCCGCCCGCTGGACGGCGGGCACCGCATCGAGGGCTGTACGACGGCCGTCGAGGACGGACGCACCTGGATCGTCGGCTACGTCATCGACGTGGACGCCGCCTGGATCACCAGGCGCGCCGAAGTGACCGGACGCTCCGCGGCCGGAACGCGGCACATCACGCTGGAGGCCGACGGGGCCGGGCACTGGCGGGTCGACGGCGCCCCGGCTCCTCTCCTGGACGGCCTCCTGGACGTGGACCTGGAGTCGTCGGCGATGACGAACGCGTTCCCCGTGCACCGCATGCGCCTGGCCGTGGGCGACGAGGCCGACGCCCCCGCCGTCTACGTCCGCGCCCTCGACCTGGCCGTCGAGCGACTCGACGAGCAGCACTACGTCCGCATCCCCGACGAGGGCCCCGGGCAGCGCTACGACTACACCTCGGTCGACGGCTTCGCCTGCCGCCTGGTCTACGACGAGTCAGGCATCGTCCTCGACTACCCCGGCATCGCCGTCCGGGTCCGGTGAGCCGACAGGCACGTCGCCTCAGGTGCTGGAGCGGACGGCGAGCAGAGGGGCGAGCAAGGTCGAATCCGGGACGCTGCGGCCCTCCAGCTTGTCCATGACCAGCCGGACCGCCTCCCTGCCGACCTCCTCGGCCGGGATCAGCACCGAGGTCAGAGGCGGGCTCGCGCGCTCGGCCACGTCGTCGGGGCAGATCGCCACCACGGCCACGTCGTGCGGCACCCGCCGGTCCAGCTGGCGCAGCGCGGCCAGCACGTGACCGACCGCGGCCTCGTTGTGCACGACCAGGCCGGACAGTCCCGGGTGGTCGAGCAGCAGATCGCGGACGGTCTCGTAGACCTCGTCGAACGTCTCCTCACACGGCAGCGCCACGCCCTTGAGCCCGTGGTCGGCCACCGCGGCCTCGAAGCCCTCGCGGGTGCGGGTGGCGAAGCCGGTGCCCCGGTCGTACACCACGGAAGGGGCCCCGAGCAGGGCGATCTCCTCGTGGCCGCGCTCGGCCAGGTGCTCCACGCAGCGTGCCCCGGCGGCGTGGAAGTCGAGGTCGACGCAGGTCAGGCCGGCGGGTTCGGCGGGGAAGCCGATGAGCACGCTCGGCTCGGCCAGCTCCCGCAGCAGCGGGACGCGGCGGTCGTCCAGCTCCACGTCCATGAGGACCAGCGCGTCCACCAGCGCGCTCGCGGCCACCCGCCGGATGCCGGCGGTGCCCTCGTCGGCGGTCAGCAGCAGCACGTCGTGGTCGAAGCGGCGGGCGGCCGTGACGACGGCGCTGGCGAAGCGCATGAGCACGGGCACGTGCATGCCGGCGCGCAGCGGCAGCACCAACGCGATCACGTTGGAGCGCTTGCTGGCCAGGGCCCGGGCGCCGGCGTTGGGGTGGTAGCCGAGCGCGGTGATGCTGTCGAGCACCCGCCGCCTGGTGTCGGCCGAGATCGTCCGCTTGCCGCTGAGCACGTACGAGACCGTGCTGACCGCCACGCCCGCGTGCTTGGCCACCTCGGAGATCGTGACCGTGCGCCGGCTCAAGCCTCGGCTCCGAAGTCGAGCTCGGCCAGGATGACGCCATCGTTCTCGAACACCACATAAAGATCGTGCACCCCGTCCGCGGCCGCAAGGGATGCCGGGATGGCGTGATAGTCGTACCGGTCGGTCCTGGGCACCGGGAAGGTCGCCAGGGCCTGGCCGTAGAGGGGGTCGCCGCGGCGGATGGTGATCATGCCGCCTTCGGTGCTGCCCACGGTGGCCACGCACGTCGTGACGCCGGTCAGGTCCACCTGCCGGAACAGGATCCAGGCACCCTCCGCGTCCGACCGTACGGCGTCCCCGTCCGTCTTGGTCTCGTCCACGAAGGTGATCGCGTCGTACTCGTCGTGGGCGGCCGCGCGCAGCAGTCCGGACTGGGGCGGGATGATCTCCCCTTCGACCTCGAAGCGCGCGCTCAGGCGCACGTCGGTGGCGCTGCGGCCGACCATGAGCTGGTGCGGCGCACTCTCCACGACGAACCGCTCCCTGGTCACGTCCCAGAAGGCCAGCTCCGACACCGGCAGGGTCAGGATGACGGTGCGGCTCTCGCCGGGCGCGAGGCGTACCTTCTCGAAGCCACGCAGGCGGCGCAGCGGCTGCTTGACGCGGGAGCGCTGCTGGTGGGTGTAGAACTGGACGACCTCGACGCCGGGGCGGTCGCCGGTGTTCGTGACCGTGGCCTCGGCCGTGATGACCTCGCCGTCCTGGTGGACCCGCAGGTCGGCGTAGTCGAACGTGGTGTAGCTGAGGCCGTGGCCGAAGGGGTGCAGCGGGGTGCCGCGGAAGTACAGGTACGTGGCGTCGGAGGCGATGATGTCGTAGTCGAGGAGGTCGGGGAGCTCCTGCTCGGAGCGGTACCACGTCTGGGTGAGGCGGCCCTCCGGGTCGGCGTCGCCGAACAGCACGTCGGCCAGGGCGTGGCCGTACTCCTGACCGCCGTGGGCCGACCACAGCACGGCCGGCACCTCGTCGTCGGTCCACGTGAGCGGGTAGCCGCTGGTGATGACCATGACCGTGCGGGGGTTGGCCTTGCGCACGGCGGCGACCACGGCGTCCTGGGCGGGGGCGAGGGCCAGCGTCATGCGGTCCTCGGTCTCGCGGCCGTTCACCAGCGGATGGTCACCGACCACGACGACCGCCACGTCGGCCGCGGCGGCCAGGCGGGCGGCCTGGTCGGTGCCGCTCCTGAGCACGTCCATGGCCAGCCAGACCGCCTGGTCGGCGTCGTCCATCAGGCGCAGCACGCCGTCCTCGCCCGCGCCGACGTAGCAGCCGGTGGAGATGTGGCGCAGGACGAGCGTGCCGCGCGGCCGCTCCTCCATGCGGAACGTCTCGCGCACCTCCCAGCCGTTCGGCCCGGGCTGGTCGTTGACCAGCGTGCCGCCGTCCACCGACACGAAGCGCCCGGTCGTCACGGACCGCAGGGCGTACGCGCCGCCGCCCCAGTCGAACAGGTCGAACGCCCCCGCCTCGGCGACACCGACGCTGAGCGGTCCACCGCCGGGGTCGGCCGTCACCGGACCGGCGTCGGCGGTCAGCGTCACCCGGTCCACGGCCTCGCAGAAGATCGTCTCGCAGCGTTCGGCGAGCCCGGCGCGGGCGGTGACGGCGTAGGGCAGGGTGCCGCTGTACCAGTCCTCCATGAGGGTGTCGCCGAGCTGCCCGATCACCGCGACCCTCATCGCGTCCTGGAGCGGCAGCAGGCCGTCGTTCTTCAGCAGCACGAACGAGCGTCGCGCCGCCTCCCTGGCCAGCGCCTGGTGCTCCGGGGAGTTGACCACGATGTCCGTGATCTCGTCGTACGGCGTCGCCGGGTCGAACTCGCCCAGCCGGAACCTGATCGACAGCACGTGCCGCACGGCCGCGTCCACGTCCTCCTCGGCCAGCAGGCCCTTCTCCAGGGCCTCCGTCAGGTGGTTCAGCGTGGCCTCGGAGCGGTCGTCGTCCTGGGTGAAGCTGTCCAGCCCGGCCTTGACGGCGTGCGCGTACGCCTCCGGCAGCGTGTCGTGGTAGCCCTGCGGCGAGGTGAGGTTGCCCGGTGCGTACGCATCGCTGACCACCAGCAGGTCGTCCGGCGCCCACTCGCGCAGCACATCATTGATCAGCGGGCTGAGGTGCGCGGGACGGCCGTTGACCAGGTTGTACGACGGCATGACGGCCACCGCCACGCCCTGCTCGACGGCGGGCCGGAAGGCCGGCAGCTCGTACTCGCGCAGCACCCGGGGCGGCACGCTGCTGGAGGTCGTGCAGCGGTCGGTCTCGTTGTTGTAGGCGAGGAAATGCTTGAGCGTGGGGGCGGTCTTGAGATTTTCGGGAGCGCTCCCACAAAGCCCGCGGGCGTAGGCCTCCGCCATGACCCCGGTCAGCCAGGGATCCTCCGAGTAGCCCTCCTCGTTGCGCCCCCAGCGGGGGTCGCGCAGCGGGTTGACCACCGGAGCCCACACGTTGAGCCCTGCTCCGGCCGGGTCCTTGTGGTGGAAGGCCAGCACCTCGTCGCCGGTGGCCTCGCCGACCCTGCGGACGAGGTCGCGGTCCCAGGTGGAGGCCAGCCCGATGGCTTGGGGGAACACGGTGGCCGGGCCCTGCCACGCCAGCCCGTGCAGCGCCTCGGTGCCGGTGCGGAACGCGCCAAGGCCGAGCCGCTCGACCGGGGCCTGGTACTGGTGGAGCAGGCCGACCTTCTCCCCGAGCGTGAGCCTGCGCACCAGGTCGTCGATCCGGTCGGGAAGGGGTATCGACGGGTCGCGGAAGGGGGGTTCGTGCATGGTCATCCCTCTGAGAGTGTCGAAGCGCTTCGACGACCGGCCTCGGGAAGTTACGCGGACATTTCGGTGGGTTGACTGAAGGGTGCACTCCCCAGTGACCAAGGTCAAGGGCTTGAGGACAATCCTCCGGGCAATCTTCCCGAATCAATGGAATCGAGCACCCTCGCAGCCCCGCCGAGCGCGGCCGCGTCGTGGCCCAGCGTCGAGGCCACGACCTGGCATCCTCCCGCCTCGGCGGCGATGACGCGGTCGCTCAGCTCGTCGTGGACGGCGGGCAGCAGCCAGGGCGCGAGCGGGACGTAGTAGCCGCCGAGGATCACGACCTCGGGGTTGAGCAGGTTGGCCAGAATGGCCACCCCGCGGCCCAGGCGGCGGCCGACCGAATCGAGCGTGGCGAGGGTGTCGCCGTCGCCGGCGCGGGCGAGGCGCACGGACTCCTCGATCTCGATCTGGATCTCGGCGGGCGAGGGCACCTTGCGCAGCACCGCGCCGATGCCGGCCATCGCCTCCAGGCAGCCACGTCGGCCGCAGTGGCACTCGGGGCCGTCGGGGTCGAGCTGGACGTGGCCGATCTCGCCGCTGTAGCCGCGGCCGCCGCGGCGCAGCCGCCCGTCGAGGATGACGCCGGCACCCACGCCGATCTCGCCGGTGAGGTAGACCAGGTCGGCGGCGCCGGAGTGGGCGCCGAAGCGCTGCTCGGCCAGGGCCGCGAGGTTGGCGTCGTTGTCGACCTGGATGGGGAAGCCGGGATCGCGCAGCGCCTTGGCCAGGTCGCCGCCGATGTCGGCGTCACGCCAGCCCAGGTTGGGCGCCAGGCGCACGGTGCCCTGCACGTCGACCAGCCCCGGCACGGCCACCGCCAGGCCGAGCACCTGGCGCTCCTCCTTGGCCATGCGGTTGACCACGCGCCGGATGATCGCCCCGACGTTGGCCACCCCCTGATTGACCGAGTCGCCGGTCGAGAACGAGCGCCGCCACGTCAGCAACCGCTCTCCCGCGAGGTCGGTGGCCACGGCGGACACGTGGTCGACGTTGATCTCGACCCCTATGGCGGCGTACGGCGAGCCGTCGAGGACCAGCATCGTGGCCGGCCGGCCGACGCGGTTTTCCGTGAGACCGGTCTCGCGTACGAGCCGCCGATCGATGAGGTCCGCGACCAGGCTCGACACGGTCGCCTTGTTGAGCCCGGTGGAGGCCGCGATGTCGGCTCGCGAGCAGGGCGCGTGCTCGCGGACGAACCGCAGCACGACGGCCAGGTTGGTGGCCCGTACGTCGGCGAAGTCGGCCGGCTGCGGGCCGGTCGTAGAAGTGATCAATATCAGCCCCGTTCCCGCCAAGAGATGACCCCAGCATGCCGCATTCGTGGTCTCCCTTCACCAACAAGAAAGCCGCTCATCAAACTGCGGCCCTACTGCCTGCATCCGGCCGCCGTCATGGCGACAGTCCGCTTCGCACCTTTCTCATCGGCACCAACCTGTGACGATGGGATCCCTTGTGGCCCGGACGACAGTCTACTAATTTGTTTGGTCGCAATACCAACTAAATCTTACTGAGGCCATCCCCACCGGAGAAGGGAGCGAGCCATGGCAACCAACACGACTCGCCGCGGGTTCCTCGGCCTGGTCGGCGCAAGTGTTCTGGTGGCGGGCTGCGCCGAGAAGAAATCGGTCAACAAGGGCACCGCCGTGGCGGCCGACAAGCTCAAGAGCCTGGTGCCGACGCGGATCCCGTTCGAGATCCCGGGGCTCAAGCCCGATCTGCCCGGCAGCGAGTTCGTCGCGCCCGGCTTCCTGAAGCGCCCGGCCAGCATGGTGCAGGCCGTCGCAACCAAGCCGCTGACCAGCGGCAAGGAGGTGACGGCGATGACTCCGCTGTGGGGCACCGTGCCGCCAGGCCTGGGCGACAACTCCTACTACGAGCACATGAACGAGCGCCTGGGCGGGGTCGTCCGGTTCAACATCTCCGACGGCAACACCTACGGGCAGAAGCTGTCCACCCTCCTGGCCAGCGGCGACGTGCCGGAAATGGTCATGGTCCCGAACTGGGAGCTCATCAAGATCGGCCACTTCACCGAGGCGGCCAACAAGCTCTTCGCCGACCTGTCCCCCTATCTGGCCGGGGACAAGGCCAAGGAGTTCCCGCTGCTGGCCAACTACGACACCGCGGCCTGGCAGTACGGCGTCTTCGGCGGCATCCTGCAGGGCATCCCCTGGCAGAACGAGCCGTTCCCGTTCGCCACCTTCGTCCGCCAGGACATCATGGAGGAGCTGGGCCTGCAGCACCCCAAGAGCGGCGACGACCTGATCGCGCTCGGCAAGGCCATCACCGACGCGAAGAAGAAGCGCTGGGCGTTCGGCGGCGGCATGGAGCAGGAGATGCAGCGGGCCTTCGGCGCGCCGCGCGAGTGGCGCAAGAAGAGCGACGGCACGCTCGAGTACAAGTACGAGACGCCTGAATGGCAGGCCTCGATCGAGTTCATGACCAAGCTCTTCGAGGCCGGGTACGTGCATCCGGACATCGTGGCCAACCAGGACGCCGACAACAAGGGCATCTTCGGCAGCGGCCAGATGATCATCTACCGGGACGGGCTCGGCGCCTGGCACGAGAACCTGGGCCGGTTCCAGGCCGACAACCCCAAGTTCGGCATGCAGGCCGTCGCACCCTATCCGGGCCGGCCGGGCGGCAAGACGATCATGTGGCGCAACGAGCCCGCAGGCATGTTCGTCTTCATCAAGAAGGGCCTCGGCGACGCCCGCACCCGCGAGCTGCTCGCGCTGTCCAACTGGTGCTCGGGGCCGTACGGCACCCAGGAGTACGAGCTGGTCGCCAACGGCGTCGAGGGCAAGCACTACAACATCGAGAACGGCAACATCAAGCAGACGGCACTCGGGCGCAAGGAGGTCGCGCCCACGTACATGTTCCTGTCCGGCCGGCCCCCGGCGAACGAGAAGAGCCAGTACGAGGGCCTGGTCCAGGCGCTCTACGACTGGCAGACGCAGGCCGCGAAGCTCCTGGACATCGACCCGTTCGTCGGGATCCGCGTGGAGGTCCCCTCCAAGATGGCCGGCCTGGCCAAGCCCACCGAGGACAAGATGCAGGAGATCTTCCGCGGCAAGCGGCCCGTCTCCGAGTGGTCGAAGATCGTCAAGGAGTGGCAGGAGCAGGGCGGCAACGAGGCACGCGAGTTCTACATGAAGGTCGCGCGCGAGAACGGCAGGCTGTGACACCGTGAGGGGCAATTCGTGGGCGCGGGGCTTTTCATGGACGCGCTGACGTCGGGGGAGGTCTCCTGGGAGCAGCCGGAGGGCCTGCCATGGGCGTGATCACGGTCAAGCGCCCGGCCAAGCCGGCCAAGGCCGCGGCGCCCCCGCAGGAGAAGCTCCCCTGGCGGGCGAAACTGCGGCGGGACCGGTCGCTGCTGCTGATGAACCTGCCGATGCTGCTGCTGGTCCTCGGCTTCTGGTGGATCCCCGCGCTCGGCAACGTCATCGCGTTCCAGGACTACAACCCCTACACCGGCGGGATCGTCGAGAGCCCGATCATCGGCTTCACCAACTTCGCGCTGCTCTTCCAGGACCCCCAGTTCCTGCGCGCGATGACCAACACGCTGTCGATCACGGCCTTCCAGCTCGTCTTCTACTTCCCCGTGCCGATCATGCTGGCGCTGCTGCTGCACAGCATCGTCTCGGCCCGGCTGAGGGCGTTCGTGCAGGGCGTGGTCTACATGCCGTACTTCTTCTCCTGGGTGCTGGTCGTGGCCATCTTCCAGCAGATGTTCGGCGGGGCCGGGCTGCTGGCGCAGCTGCTGCGCGAGCGCGGCCACGAAGGCGTCGACTGGATGACGAACTCCGACACGTTCATCCTGCTGATCACCACCCAGACCATCTGGAAGGACGCCGGCTGGGGCGCGATCATCTTCCTGGCCGCGCTGAGCACCATCGACCCCAACCTGTACGAGGCCGCCGCCGTGGACGGAGCCCGCAGATGGCGGCGCATGTGGCACATCACGCTGCCCGGGCTGCGTCCGGTGATCGTGCTGCTGCTGATCCTGCGTCTCGGCGACGCCCTGAACGTCGGCTTCGAGCAGTTCATGCTGCAGCGCAGCGCCGTCGGCAGCGAGGCGTCCGAGGTGTTCGACACGTTCGTCTACTGGTCCGGCCTGCGTACCGGCGACCTCGGGTACGGCGCGGCGGCCGGGCTGTTCAAGGGCCTGGTCGGGCTGCTGCTGATCGTGGCGGCCAACCGGGTGGCGCACGCGTTCGGCGAGCGAGGAGTGTATTCGCGATCATGACGTGGGCATTGACGAAGCCGGGCGCCTCCCGCAAGCCGGCCAACCTGGCGCCCTGGGAGGAACGGCCCTCCCCGATCGGCCGGCTGAGCAAGGGCACGCTGGTGACCTTGATCGTCCTGGCCGTGCTCGGCCCCCTCTACACGATCGTGCTGACCAGCCTGAGCTCGGCCGCCACCGTCAACCGCGCGGGCGGCCTCGTGCTCGTGCCCGAGGGGATCACGTTCGAGGCGTACCAGCAGATCTTCTCCGACACGGTGGTCAGCAGGGCCGTGCTGGTCAGCACCGGGGTGACCCTCGCGGGCACGCTGATCAGCACGGGAGTGAGCATCCTGGGGGCGTACTCGCTGTCGCGCCCCGGCTCCTTCCTGCACCGCCCGCTGTTGTTCAGCATCCTGCTGATGTTCGTCTTCTTCCCCGGCATCATCCCCGTGTACCTGATGGTGAGCGGCCTGGGCCTGAAGGACAGCTACTGGTCGTTGATCCTCCCGACCGCCGTTTCCGCCTTCAACGTGGTGGTGCTGCGCTCGTTCTTCATGAACATCCCGGGAGAGGTCCTGGACAGCGCCCGCATCGACGGCGCCGGAGAGTGGCGGATCCTGTGGCGCATCGTGCTGCCGATGTCGAAGGCGGTCACGGCCGTCGTGGCGATGTTCTATGCGGTGGGCTACTGGAACGCCTGGTTCAACGCGATGCTGTACATCGACGACACGCGCAAGTGGCCGCTGGCGCTGATCCTGCGCCAGTACGTGGTGGACTCGAACCCGCTACCGGCGGCCACGGCCGGCGTGACGGGTGACGCACCCCCGACCCTGGCCATCAAGATGGCCATCGTGGTCATCGCCGTCGTACCAGCCTTGATCATCTACCCCCTGGTCCAACGCCACTTCACCAAGGGCGTGATCGTCGGCGCCATCAAGGGCTGACCCTCCGAGAGGTGCTCGATCCCCTTACGCCGGCCTCGCGGGACCTTCGGTGGCGTGGGACCGGTCAGATCTCGATGAGGATCAGGGCGGCCACGGTGACGACTGCCGTGATGATGGACGTCACCGCGACGGGACGGCCTCTGATGTCCGGATCCAGGCGCGCGATATGGAACCACGTCACGCCGAAACCGAGCAGGGAAGCCAGTAGGACGCCGTCACTGCTCACCTCGCCCATCAGGTCGGCGATGATGAACAAGTACACCAGTTGGATGCCGATCACGTAGCATGCCGCGGGCAAGCCCCAGGTGATCCACCCCCACCTCGTCCAGTGGCGGTCGGCTTCCCTTCCGGCCCGCCCGATCGTGGACATGTGATGGGTGGAACCAGAGGACCCACCCTTGGATCTTCGCCGGTTCTTCCTGCGCGAACGCCTCTTTCTGGAGTTGCTCCCCACGCCCGGTCAACGAACCCGGTGATCGGAAAGGTTCCGGAAGCGCAGGCGCCCCCGGGTGTGCCGGGGGCGCCCTGTCCGGGTGTTACGCCGGGGTGCAGGTGAGGGTGGCGGGCGGGGTCGGGGTGCCGGAGGCCGAGCCGGTGAAGCCGAACGACGTGGACGCGTTCGGCGCCAGGTTGCCGTTGTAGGAGGCGTTGGCCACGCTCACGTCGGCGCCCGTCTGGGTGTGGGCGCCGTTCCAGAGCTGAGTGATCTTCTGGTCGCCCGACCAGGTCCAGGTGACCTTCCAGCCGGTGATGGCCGAACTGCCGGTGTTCTGGACGGAGACCTCCGCCTGGAAGCCGCCCGACCACTGGTTGCCCGCCTTGTACGTGGCCGTGCAGCCGGTGCCCGTCGTCGGGGTGACCGTGGGAGTGGCCGTGACCGTGGGAGTGACCGTGACCGTGGGAGTGACCGTCACCGTCGGGGACACCGTGACGGTGGGCGTGACCGTGACGGGCGGGCCCGTGCGGTCGCCGTAGATGATGCCGCGGCCGTTGGTGCCCAGGTAGACGCGGCCGTACACGCGCGGGTCGCCGGTCAGCGCCTCGCCCATGTTGCCCCACTGGTGCTTGTCGTCGTTGATGCGGACCCAGGTGGCCCCGGCATCGTCCGAGCGGTACAGGCCGGTGACGCCGTCGATCGTGGCGACCGCGAAGATCGCCATGTACGTGCCGCCGGGCGCCGCCTTGCCGAAGCCGACGTTCACGGACTTGGTGATGCCGGAGAGCTTGGTGAACGAGGCGCCGCTGTTCGTGGAGTGCCACAGGCCGCCGTCGCCGGCCAGCCACAGATCGCCCTCACGCCCGGGCACCGCCTTGAACTTGCCGCTGGTGGGCAGGCCGGTCGCGGCGGTGGCGGTGAAGGTGGCGCCGCCGTTCGTGCTGACGTAGAACCTGCCGCCGCTGAGGCCGTAGAACTTCGTGGCGTTCACCCGGTCGGACTCCACGACCGCGTCCGTGGGCAGGCCGGACGCCTGCTGCCAGGAGTTGCCGTACCCGACGGAGTAGACGGGAGTCACGCCGCGCGGGGCCCACACGAAGCGGGAGCCGTCGGCGGCGGCGGCGACCGTGCCGCCCTCGTTGACGCCGCCCGGCTCCGTGCCCTGGAACCAGTTGGCGCCGCCGTCGGTGGAGAAGGCCACGTGGCTGTCGTTCGGGCGGTCGGCGTCGGTGAAGTTGCCGGCCCGCACCATGATCGACGGGTTCTTCTCGGCGTAGTCGAGGCTGGTGGTGGAGGTGAAGTTGGGCTGGGTGAACATCAGCGGCGGCACGGCGTCGAGGTTCGTGTGCCGGAAGCCGGCGATGTCGCCGAGGCCGCTGATCAGGGGCGCGCCGCTGGGCGGGCTGATCAGGTCGAGGACGGCCGTCTCCTCCAGGCCCCTCGCCATGGGCTTGATGGTGAACTGGCCGCCGGAGTCCCACTGCGTGAGGTTCTCGGTGCCGTAGATCGTGGCGCCGGTGCCGTACATCATGCGGTTGGAGTCGAACGGGTCGATCTCCAGCGACTCGGTCATCCAGCCGAGCTTGGGCGTGACCTCGGGCGGCTGCGGGTTGGTGCCGAACGTCAGCCACGGGTTCTCGGTGATGTCCATCTTGTAGCGGAAGCTACGGTTCGGGTACGACGTCCAGTCCCACACCCGGGTCCACGTGGCGCCGGAGTCCGTCGAGCGGAAGAAGATCACGTCGGGCCACCAGGAGATCTGCGTGGCGACCATGATCGTGCCCGGGTCCTGGCGGTCGATGGTCAGGCCGCTGTAACCGAAGTAGTCGTCGCTGCTGGAGGACGGGACGGGGCTGATCTGCGTCCAGGCGCCGGTGGCGGTGGCGTAGCGCCACACGTCGCCCTTGGCGCCGTCGTACGGGCCGCCGGTGTCGCTCGTGGCGATGTAGAGGTAGCCGTTGACCGTGTCGAGCACGCCCTTGTGGGCGATGTAGCCGGTGGGCTGGCCGGCCAGCCGCGACCAGGTGGCGCCGCCGTCCGTGGTGCGGTAGACGGTGTTCTCCTTGTCGGCGACGCCCACGTAGATGGTCTTGGAGGGGGTGCCCCTGGTGGACGAGCGCGGGTCGTAGGTCACCCAGACCACGCCCGGCCGGTGGCTCAGGTAGCCGTTGGGGTCGTTGGGGTCCTGGGCGTAGTTGCCGGGGTTGGGGAAGCTCGCCACCTTGGCCCAGGTGGCGCCGTAGTCGGTGCTGCGCCACAGGCCGTTGCCGTTGGGAGCGCCGAAGTAGAGCACGCGGTTGTCGTTCGGGTCGACGGACAGCGCCTCCCCCATGCCGCGGCCGGGCATGTTGCCGCCGAGCTTGAACGGCAGTGCCGTGACCTGCCAGGTGTCGCCCTTGTCGGTGGAGCGCAGGATCGCGCCGTTGTTGGGATCCCAGCTGTTGGTGTACATGCCGACGGCGGCGTACACGCGGTTGGTCTGCACGGGGTCGGTGGCGAGGCTGATCACGCCGTTGTAGCCCCACTTGTCCCATCCGACCCAGTCGAGCAACGGGGTCCACGACTTGGTCGACTGGTTCCACCGGTACGCCCCGCCGATGTCGGTGCGGGCGTAGATGAGGTTCCGCTCCGCCGGGTTGAAGATGATCCCGGGGACGAAGCCGCCGCCGTCGATCCTGACGTTCTTGTACGCGTACGGATCGGAGGCGACGGCCGAGACCGGCGACATCCTCACGACGGCCACCACCAGCAGGACGGCGGCGGTCGCCAGCATCGCGAATAATCTTCTTCGCATGCGCGGCTCTCCCTTTCCAGGCACGCCAACGGGCGCCCCAAAGGCTTCACATGACGCCATGCACGAGCAGAGTGCAGGACCCTGACCGTCACCGCGCCTTCGCGCATGAGCTCATAAGAAGGCTCACACAGGCCCGCACAAGCGGTCAATAGTTTGGACGTACAACGAATTAAGGGGTGGAGGATGGAGTTTCCCGAGTTCCGGGTCGACGGGAAGGTCGCTCTGGTCACGGGGGCGGCACGCGGCCTCGGGCAGGCGATCTCGCTGGCTCTGGCGAACGCCGGGGCCGAGGTCGCGCTCGGCCTGCGGGACGTCGGCGACGACGGCGGCCTGGCCGGCGAGATCACCGGGATGGGCCGGACGGCACTGCCGCTGCAGATGGACATGACCGTCCCCGGGCAGATCACACAGGCGGTGCAGCACGCGCTGGACCATTTCGGCAGGATCGACATCCTGGTCAACAACGCCGGCATCGCCCCGGGCAACCCGGCCGAGGACGTCACCGAGGAAGACTTCGACCGCACGCTGGCGGTCAACCTCAAGGGCACGTTCCTGGCCAGCCAGGCGGTGGGCCGGGCGATGATCCGGCGGAAGCACGGCCGCATCGTGAACATCGGGTCCCAGGCCGGCGAGGTCGCCCTGCCCGGCGAGTCCGTCTACTGCACGACCAAGGCGGCGATCGCCCATCTCACCCGGTGCCTGGCGGTCGAGTGGGGGCCGCACGGCATCACGGTCAACAACGTCGCGCCGACGTTCATCCGCACGCCGGGCACGACCGCGGCGCTGTCCGACCCGGCGTTCGAGGCGGACGTGATCGAGCGGATCGCCGCGCTCCACCGCATCGGCGAGCCCATGGACGTGGCCGGCGCCGTGCTGTTCCTCGTCTCCCCCGCCGCCTCCCTGGTCACGGGCCACACGCTGGTCGTCGACGGAGGGTGGACCGTCCGATGACATTCGAGGACACCTTCGCGGGCGACCGCCTCGACGAGACGAAGTGGGTGCCGTACTACCTGCCGCAGTGGACGACCCGCGAGGCCGCCGCGGCACGCTACCGGCTCGGGGACGGCCACCTGACGCTGCTGATCGAGGAGGACCAGCCGCCCTGGTGCCCGGAGCTGGAGGGCGGGCTGCGGGTGTCGTCGCTGCAGACGGGCCTCTTCTCGGGGCCGGTCGGCAGCCGGATCGGGCAGCACGGGCGCGGCGGCGCGGTGGTCAGGGAGGAGCAGCCCACCCTCCGGCTCTGCACCCCGCAGTACGGCCGGATCGAGATGCGCGCGAAGGCGATCGACGACCCGAACTGCATGGTCGCGCTCTGGCTGATCGGCTTCGAGGACGAGCCGGAGCGCTCCGCCGAGATCTGCGTCGCGGAGATCTTCGGCCGCGACGTCGGCCCCGATGAGGCGAAGGTCGGCATGGGCCTGCACCCGTTCGGCGACCCGTCCATCACCGACGACTTCACGGTGGAGACCCTGCCCATCGACGCCCGCGAGTTCCACGTGTACGCCGCCGACTGGACACCCGGCCACGTCTCGTTCTTCGTGGACGGCCGTCACGTGAGGACGGTGAACCAGTCGCCGCCGTATCCGATGCAGCTGATGCTCAACATCTACGAGTTCCGGCCCGGCGGCGCCTACCCCAAGGAGTTCACCGTGGACTTCGTCCGCGTGGCCGCCCACAGCGCCACCGCGATGTAGAGCACCTGCTCGGGGACCCGCTGCCACAACGGCGACGCGGGCTCGCCCGCGAACGCGATGTCGGCGAGCGCGGCGTACACGTTGGCCGGGAGCAGCACCACGAAGAGCAGCGCCAGGCAGATCCCGGCGGCCCTGCGGGTCCCTTCGAGCACCAGCCCCACGGCCCCGGCCAGCTCCAGCACGCCGGTCAGGTAGACCATGAAGGCGGGCAACGGCACGAACGGCGGCACCATGGCCACCAGGTCGGCGTGATTGGGCATGAAGGTCACACTCGCCGGGACGAAATGCGCGCTGGCCGTCATGACCAGCATGACGGCCAGCCCGTGGGCGGCGCTGACCCGCCAGGTGGCGAACCGGCCCACGCCCAGCACGCCCAGCAGCCGGAACACCAGCGTGGCGACCAGCAGAACGATCACAGTCATCAAGAACCCCCCTTGGATAGCATCACTATCTTAGTGTTAGACACTATAGCTATCCAAGGGGGTTTCGTGGCGGCCACGACCATGCTCATGGCCGCCACGAAACGCTCATCGGACGAGCGCGAAGTCCTTGATCCGCAGATCGCCCTTGAACACGAGGTACACGGCGCCCGTGCCCGGCTTGACCGAGGCGCTCGCCGTTCCGTACTGGTAGATCCCGCCGGTGGCGGGCACCTGGACGGTGCCGAGCAGCGTGCCCGTCGGCGAGCCGCTGCGCACCTCGAACGAGCCGCCGTTCACCGAGGCCACCGAGGCCGTGAGGCGCGAGCCCCAGGAGGCCTTGGTGAAGGAGATCCAGTCACCCGCCGAGCCCTCGACGACCTCGCCGGCGGCCTTGGTCTCGTCCGCGAAGAAGACGCCCGAGTAGTCGTCGAAGTCCATCGCCCTGGTGGTCTTGGCCAGGTCGCGGACCGGGACGGTCTCGCCGGAGACGCGCAGCGTGGTGGTCTGGCGGATCCGGTCGGAGGAGGAGCCGACGAGCACGTCATGGGTGGCGTTCTCGACGATCCACTTGCCCCGGGTGTAGTCCCAGACGGCCAGGTCCGACTTCTTCAGGGTGAAGGTGACCGTACGGGTCTCACCCGGGTTCAGCGTGACCCGCTGGAAGCCGCGCAGCTGCTTGACCGGCTGCTTGAAGCGGGACTGCTGCTGGTGGGTGTAGAGCTGGACCACCTCGTCGCCCTTCACCCTGCCGGTGTTGGTGACCTTCACGCTCACCTTGTCGCCCTGCACCCGCAGGCCCTGGTAGCCGAACGTGGTGTAGCTCAGCCCGTGGCCGAACGAGTAGAGCGGCTTGCTCTTCCCGTACAGGTACGTCATCCCGGTCTTGGCCAGGTCGTAGTCCAGGATGCTCGGCAGGTTGTCGGTGGCCGGCCAGGTCTGGGTGAGCCGGCCGCCCGGGTTGACGTCGCCGAAGATCACGTCGGCGACGGCGTGACCGGTCTCGGCGCCCGCGTGCGTGGTCCACAGCAGGTTCGGCGCGTCCACGATCACCGGGTAGCTGGTCTCCAGGACCACGACGGTCTTCGGGTTGGCCTTGCTCACGGCCTCGATGAGCCGCTTCTGCCCGTCGCCGAGCTGCAGGTTGTCGCGGTCGTGGAACTCGCGCCCGGCCACGAACGGGTGGCTGCCCACCACCACGACCGCGACCTCCGCCTTGGCGGCCTGCGCGGCGGCCGCGGCGATGCCGTCGGAGACGACCTCCTTGCCGAACTTCGCCGCCTGCGCCTTCGGGGCCAGGGCGAGCGCGCCGTCGGCGGTCACTGTGACGTACGGGTCGGGCAGGCCGTACCAGCCCTCGACGCTCTCCCAGCCGGCGTACCTGACGAGGTAGGTGCCGTCGGACTGGCGCTCCAGCGCGAACTGCTGCTGCACGTACCAGCCGTCGGGCTCGGCGTCGTCGGTGTCGAGCGAGCGCCAGTCGCCGCCGAGCAGCTTGCCGTTGCCGGCGTTGCGCAGCGTGGACACGCCGCCGGTCCAGTCGGTCAGGTCCCACTGCGAGGCCGCCGTCGGCGCGGTGTCAGTGAGCGCGGCGTTGTCGTCCGGGCCCGTGCCGGTGGCGGTGATGTACTTGCCGGAGGCCAGGTGCTTGAGCGCGATCCGCTCCAGCCCCTCGCTGGTGGCGACATCACCGACGCGCTCCTTGACGCCGGCGAGCGGCGTCACCTGGTAGGGCATCTGGCCGGAGTACCAGTCGCGGTAGAGCTTGTCGGACAGCGGGCCGACCACCGCCGCGGACTTGGGCTCGGCCAGCGGCAGCACGCCGGAGTTCTTCAGCAGCACCGCGGCCTTGGCCGCGGTCTCGCGGTTGAGCTTCTGGTGCTCCGCGCTGTTGATCACGTCCTTGGTGATCTTCTTGTACGGCCCGCCGTCAGGATCGAAATGCCCCAGCCGGGTCCGGATCGACAGGGCGTGGCGCACGGCGTTGTCCACGTCGGCCTCGGTGATCCGGCCCTGCTCCAGAGCGGCCTTGAGATTCGTGACCAGCGGCCCGCTGTTGCTGTCGTCGATGGTGAAGCTGTCCTGCCCGCTCTTCAGCACGGCGGCGAACGCCTCGGGCTTGTTGTCGAAGTACCTCTGCAGGTCGGTGAGCGCGTGCGGGCCCCACGCGTCGCTGACGTTGTAGAGCGTCTTGTTTGTCCACGACCTGACCACGGTGTTCAGGTCCGGGTTGACATGCGCGGGCCGCCCGTTGACCAGGTTGTACGAGGCCATGACGCCGGTCGCGGCGTCAGCCGAGATCGCCGCCTTGAAGCCCTGCTCGTAGTACTCACGCTTGAGCTTCGGCGTCAGGTTGGATGAGGAAAGGCTGCGGGTGGTCTCGTTGTTGTAGCCCAGGTAGTGCTTCAGCACGGGCGCGGCCTTCAGGTAGAAGGGGTCGTCGCCCTGCAGGCCCTTGCCGTAGGCCGTCGCCATGGCGCCGGTCAGGAGCGGGTCCTCCGAATAGCCTTCCTCGTTGCGGCCCGCCCGCGGGTCACGCAGCGGGTCCACCACGGGCGCCCATACCTGCAGACCCCACAGGATCGGGTCGACGTCGTTGAAGCCGCGCACCTCGTCGCCGACCACGGAGCCGACCTTCTTGATCAGCTCCGGGTCCCAGGTACTGGCCAGGCCCACGGCCTGCGGGAACACCGTGCCGTTGGCGAACTTCTGCCTCCAGCCGTCGTTGAGGTGGTTGGACCAGGCGACGCCGTGCAGCGCCTCGGTGCCGTTCTTGTGGTAGGCGATGCCGAGGCGGGGGATCGCCGCCTGCGACTGGTGCAGCAGGCTCAGTTTCTCGTCCAGCGTGAGCCGGCCGAGCAGGTCGTTCACGCGCTGCTCAAGCGGCAGACGCGGGTTCTGGAAGGGGTAGTCCTGAGCGGCGTGGGCGGGGGCGGTCACCAGAGAGGCCGCCAGGGCAAGGGTGGCTAACAGCGGGATTTTTCGCATCGGGGGTTCTCCATCACTTGATGGCGCCGACCGTCACTCCTCGGGTCAGCGTGCGCTGGAAGATCAGGAAGAAGGCGATCGCCGGCACGACGCCGAGCAGTGCCGAAGCGCTGGACATGGTGGCGTCCATGAACTTCTCGCCCTGCAGGACGGCGAGTGCGACCGGCACCGTCTGGGTGTCGTTCGAGATCAGGAAGATGAGCGGCAGGAAGAACTCGTTCCAGGTCCAGATGAAGAAGAAGATCAGCAGGACGTTGATGGTGGGTCTGCTGATCGGCACGACGATCCGCCACAGGGACCGCCACCGCCCCGCGCCGTCGATCGACGCGGCCTCGAGGATCTCCTTCGGGAACTGGCCCAGGACCGCGCTCAGCAGGTACGTGCCGAACGCCGCCTGGATCACGGTCATGACGATGATCACGGCCAGCTGGGTGTCGTACAACCCGACGGCCTTGGACAGGTAGTAGAGCGGGTAGGCCAGCGCCTCCTGTGGCAGCGTGTTGGCCACCAGGAACACCACGAGGATCGACAGCCGGCCCTTCACCCTGCCGATGCCCAGCGCGTACGCGTTGAGCACCGACAGCACGACGGCCAGCACCGCCACCGAAGCGCTGATGACGAAGCTGTTCCAGAGCTTGGTGCCGAAGTCGACCCGGTTCCAGAAGTCGATGATCCCCTGGAGGTAGAGCCCGTCCGGCAGGCTGAGCGGGCCCTGCGAGCTGTATTCGGCCGGCGACTTGACCGCGTTGATCGCCACGATCGCGAACGGGAACAGCATCACGACCGCCAGCACGACCAGCGCGAACAGCACCGCCCAGCGTCCCGGCCCCCTCATTGCTCACGCTCCTGGACGCGCAGGAACAGGAACGTCACCACGATGATGATCAGCGCCAGCACCGTGGCGATCGCCGCGCCGTACCCGACGTTGCTCTTCTGGAAGAAGTTCAGGTACGAGAAGTACGACGGGACCATGGTCGCGTTGCCGGGTCCGCCCCGGGTCAGCACGAAGATCGGCCCGAACACCTTCAGCGCGGCGATCGTGCACGTCAGCAGCACCACGAAGATCTCCGGCCGGATCTGCGGGATCGTGATGTGCCAGAACTTGCGCCACCACGAGGCCCCGTCGATCTCGGCCGCCTCGTAATAGGCCGGGTCCACGCGCTGCAACCCCGCCATGAAGATCACCACCGGGTAGCCGAGCTGGAACCAGACCATGACGGCCATGACCGTGGCCAGCGCCAGGTCGGGATCGCCGAGATAGTCCAGGTCCAGCCCGAAGATCTGGTTGACCGCGCCGTACGACGGATGCAGCATCCAGCCCCACACCACGCCGGCCACCGCCACGGGCAGGATCTGGGGCAGGTAGTACATCGCCCGCAGCGCCGAGGCCGTGCGCGGCCCGAACCGCTTGCCGATGTAGTCGAACAACGCGGACGCCAGCACGAGGCCGATCGCGGTCGGCACGATGGCCATGGCCACGATCAGCGCCACGTTGTGCTGGAACGACTGCCAGAACCGCTCGTCCTTGAGCAGACGGGCGTAGTTGTCGAACCCGATCCACCTGGGCGTGCCCACCCCGGACCAGCGGGTGAAGCTGGCGCCCACGTTCATGAGGAACGGGACGACGATGACGCCCAGGAAGAGAATCAGGCTGGGGATCAGGTAGAGCCAGTATCCCCTCGTGCGTACTCTCATTTAGTTGCCAATGTCGGCGAGGTTGTCCTCGTAGGGCTTGGCGATCTCGTCCAGCACCGCGGAGGGCGTCTTGCTGCCGTTGATGAGGTTCTGGACGCCGGCCACGAGGACGTCGTAGTAACCGGGCGCCGGCCAGTCGGGGTAGAAGGCCAGGCCGTCGGCGGCGGTCAGCTTGTTGAAGGACTCGATGAGCTCCTTGCTCTTGGCGTCGGTGATCGCGGTCGGGTCGGCGGCCACGGGCACGCCGCCAGAGTTGCCCAGGAGGTTCTGAATCTCCTTGCTCATCGTGATGTCGATGAAGTCGTAGGCCAGGTCCTTGTTCTTGGAGTTCTCAGGGACGACCCAGAGGTTTCCGCTCGAACCGGGCGACATGGTGGCGCCGGGGAACAGGAAGTGGCCCCACTGGAAGTCCTTGATCGTGGAGGCCACGCGGCCGTACCACCAGCTACCGCTGATCATGATGGGGAACTTGCCGTTCATGAAGGCCACGCCCATGTCCTCGGCCTTGAGCCCGGCCGAGTTCTTGGCGATGTAGCCCTTCTTCACCCAGTCGGCGAAGGTCTCCGCGCCGTAGGTGAACTCGGGGCCGTGGAAGTCGACCTTGCCCTTGTAGGACTGGAAGGCGTCCAGCCACGGCTTCTGCGCCTTGGTGAGCGCGAGTTGGTAGAGGATCTGCTGGGCCGGGTACTCGGCGCCGGCGTTCGCGATGGGGGTCACCCCGGCCTTGACGAACGTGTCCAGCCCGGCGGTGAACTCCTCGAACGTGGTCGGGACCTTGACCTTGTGCTTGTCGAACAGGTCCTTGTTGTAATAGACCATCACGAACTCGCCGTAGTTCGGCACGCCGTACCAGTTGCCGGAGCCCATGACGCCCCGGTCGTCGTATTTGGCGGTCGTCTGCAGGCCGCCCGGCAGCAGCTTGTCCCAGCCGCGCTTGGTGGCCTCCTCGGTGAGGTTCGTCAGCAGACCCTGCTTGGACAGCAGTCCGGCCGTGGCGTTGCCCTTGTTGTACTCCATGATGTCGGGCGCCTCGTCGGAGTTGAGCACCATGCTCGCGGTCTTCTGGATCTGCTCGAAGCCCTTCTCCTCGAACTTGACGGTCACGTTCGGGTGCGACGCCTCGAACTTCTTGATCGCCTCGGCCCACGCCTTGGCCATGGCGCTGTCCTTCGACTCGTAGTGCCAGAGCTTCAGCGTGCGGGGCTGGCCGCTCTGCGCGGGCGACGGGCTCTCCGAGCCGGAGCCGCAGGCTGCTAGGGCGAGCGCGGCGGCGGCCAGCACCGCTGCGCTTCTCAACTTCAGCATCGTCCCTCCAGGGGGTGTTACGAGATGACGGCCCGCGCGGGAGCTCCGGCCACCGGGACGATCTCGACCGCGGTGACGCGCTTCGGGCCGGTGACGGCGACGTGCAGCTCGTCGCCGTCCCTGGTGGCGACGGCGACCGTCACGCCGTCTTCGTCGTGGATTCGGGTAGTTCCGCCGCCGCCCCCGAAGGCGACGAGGGTGATCTCGGCAGGCACGTCGATGGTGTCGCCCGGCGGGGCGACCGGGATGAGCGCGCCGTGCCGGACGAAGAGGGGGATCTGGTCGAGCGGCTTGGCGACCCGGACGTAGCGCGAGCCCTCCAGCACCTCGCCCGTCCAGTAGTCGACCCACGTGCCACGCGGCAGGTACACCTGCCGGACGCCCTCCGGCGCGATCATGGGCGCGACCAGCAGGTCACGGCCGAGCAGGTATTCCAGATCGGCCTGCCAGGCCACCGGGTCGTCGGGGAAGTCCACGCACAGCGCCCGCATGATCGGCGCGCCGGTGCGCGCGGCCTCGACGGCCGCCGAGTAGAGGTACGGCATCAGCCGGTAGCGCAGCTTGAGCGCCTGCACGGCCTGCTCCTCGACGGCGGGGAACTCCCACGGCTCGCGCGTGGTCGTGCCGTGCAGCCGCAGCAGCGGGGACAGGGCGCCGAACTGGGTCCAGCGGACGTACAGGTCGTCGGTCGGCCGGCCGGTGAAGCCGCCCGCGTCGTGGCTCCAGAACGGCACGCCGGACAGGCCGTGCGCGAGCCCACCCCTGATCGTGCTGCCCATGGCGGCGTAGCTGGTGTAGGTGTCGCCGTTCCACTGGGCGCTGTGGCGCTGCCCGCCGAGGTACGACGAGCGCGCCCACACGAGCTCGTGCCCGTTGACCTCGCGGGTGACCGCGGCCACCGCGTCGTTGAACAGCAGCGTGTAGACGTTGTGCAGGTCGGTCCCGCTCATCCCGTTGTACGCGACGGCGTCCGCCGGCACGCCCTCGGCGAAGTCGGTCTTGAACGCGTCCACGCCCTGTCGCAGCAGGCTCTCGAGCAGACCCTTGAACCAGGTGGTCGCGGCCGGGTTGGTGAAGTCGACGATCCCGCAGGCGGGGAACGACCCGTGCCAGCAGTCGGCGACGTAGGTCTCCCCATCCTCCTTCTTCAGGAAATATCCGGCGCGGGATGCTTCCTCAAAGGCCGGGCTGCGATGGGAGATGTAGGGATTCATCCAGAGACAGACCTTGAACCCCATCTCATGCAGCTCGTCCAGCATCTGCTCCGGCTGCGGGAAGTTCGTGGGATCCCACTGCAAATCCGACCAGTGCCCGTCGGTCTGCCAGTAGGTGTCCAGGTGAAGCACGTCGCACGGGATGCCGCGCTCCCTGATCGTCCGCGCCCTGGCCAGCACGCGCTCCTGGCTGTCCACGCAGAAGCCGGACGAGATCCAGGTCCCGAACGCCCACTTGGGCGGCAGCGAGGGGCGGCAGGTCAGCAGGTCGTAACGGTCCAGGATCTCGGACGGCGTCGGCCCCGCGATCACGTAGTAGTCCATCACGTCGTCCGGCACGACGATCTGCACGACGCTGTGCGTGGACTGGCACACGTCGAACTCGGTGGGCGCGCCGCTGTCGACCAGCAGGCCGTAGCCGCGGCTCGACACGTAGAGCGGCACGTTCTTGTAGGCGCGCTGCGACTCGGCGCCGAAGGCGTCGAAGTTCCACATGACCGGGCGCTGGCCGCGCTTGTCGAGCCGGGCGAACGACTCCCCGAACCCGGCGAACACCTCGTCGGGGGCGGCGGCGAAGCTGTCGTGGTAGGCGACGGAGGCGCCGTTCGCGGTCGAGCGGCCGAAGGGGAGCGTGCGCAGCCGGCCGCTGATGTCGGTGTGCCCGCGGTCCTGCTCGGCCAGCGTGTTCCCGGAGGCGTCGGTGAAACGAAGGTGCCACGGCGCGAGGCTGATCTCGGCCCGCAGCGAGCCCGCGTCGATCACGATCGGGCCCTCGGGGGTGACCCCGGCACGGGCCCCTGAATACGTGCCGGCGGTCACCAAGGAGATGGCCCCCTCCGACCGCGGCCTGGCGGCCGCGTCCTCCGACAACCGCACGCGGATCACGCCCTCACCGGCCACGCCCACCTGGACGACCAGCGTCTCCTCCGCCGTGGTGACCGCCTTCAGCATCACCTCGGCGCCGTCGGCCGCGACCAGCTCGGCCGCGGTGAGCGCCGACAGACCACCCTCGCCTCGCGCGCGAACCGGGAGCTCGGGCGGGTCCGCGACGAAGTACTCGTGCGCGACCAATGGGGGGCGATAGGGCATGGAAGCTCCTTACGAACGGCTGCGCCAACTCGTGAATTAGTTTGCTGTCCATACCAACAAACGTCAACGGTCAACGGGTTGACGATTGGTTCGCGAATCCTGTCGACACGCGCCCTGCCGCGCGCTCTCGGAGCTGCGGGGATGTTCCTGCCGGAGGCTGCGACTGCGCTCGGCCCGCGCCCGTCACCTCCGCTCTCGCCGACGTCCAGCCGCCCCGTCGCCTCCGCTCGCGCCGGCGCCCAGCCGCCCTGTGACGTCCGGCTGCGCGCCGGCCGCAGAGTCAGTAGCTCAGCAGCAGCCTGTCCAGCACACGCACGCCGAACTGCAGCGCGTCCACCGGCACCCGCTCGTCCACGCCGTGGAACATCGACGCGAAGTCCATGTCCCCGGGCAGCCGCAGCGGCACGAACCCGAAGCCGCGCACCCCGAGGTCGGCGAAGAAGGTCTTGTTGTCGGTGCCGCCGGACATGCAGTACGGGATCGCCCGCGCCGTCGGGTCCTCGGCCTTCAACGCCGCGATCATCGACTCGACCAGCGCCCCGTCGAACGACGTCTCCAGCGCGATGTCGTGGTGCACGAACTCCCGCCGGACGCGCGGGCCGATCAGCGAGTCGACGGTCTTGAAGAACTCCTCCTCGAACCCCGGCAGGAACCGCCCGTCGACGACGGCGGTGGCCTGCCCCGGGATGACGTTGGACTTGTAGCCGGCCCCGAGCTGGGTGGGGTTGGTCGTGTGCCGCAGCGTCGCGCCCACGAAGCGCACCAGGGGCCCGATCCTGTCGAGGATCGGCTGCGGGTCCGACTCGTCGAAGGGGATGCCGAAGGCGACGGCGACCTCCGTGAGGAACTGCCGCACGGTCGGCGTGTACGTCAGCGGCCACTCGTGATCACCGATCCTGGCCACGGCCTTGGCGATCTCGGTGACGGCGTTGTCGGAGTTGAGCATCGAGCCGTGCCCGGCGGTGCCGTCGGCGATCAGCTTCATCCAGGCCAGGCCCTTCTGGGCCGTCTCGATGAGGTAGAGCCGCAGGGACGGGTCGACCTCCAGCGAGTAGCCGCCGACCTCGCTGATGGCCTCGGTGACGCCCTCGAACAGCTCCGGGTGGTGCGCGGTGAGGTATTTGGCGCCGTACACGCCCCCGGCCTCCTCGTCGGCCACCCAGGCGAACACGAGGTCGCGGCGCGGCCGGCGGCCGTCGCGCTTGAGCTGGCGCAGCACCGCCAGCATCATCGCGTCCATGTCCTTCATGTCCACGGCGCCGCGGCCCCAGATGTAGCCGTCGCGCACCTCGCCGCCGAACGGGTCGACCGACCAGTCGGCGGCGTTGGCCGGCACCACGTCCAGGTGCCCGTGGACGAGCAGGGCGGGCAGGGACGGGTCGGTGCCCTCGACGCGGGTGATCACGTTGCCGCGGCCCGGCTCGCTCTCGACGTACGTCGCCTCGATCCCGACCTCGGCGAGCCTCGCCATGACGACCTCCGCCGCGGCCCGCTCGCCGGGACCGCTGCCGTCCCCGTAGTTGCTGCTGTCGACGCGGATCAGCTCCACGCAGAGGTCGGCGACTTCCTTCTCGGCAGGTGTCATGGCTTTTTCTCCAGTGTGAGCAGTCCGGACTTGTGCAGGTGTCCGCGCTTGTAGGCGCGGGTGATGAGGGTGAGGTCGCTGTCGGTGATCTCGTCGAACGAACCGACGACGCCGGTCATGAAACGGTAGAGGTCGGCCTCGTGAGCCGTCACCACCTGGACGATCAGGGAGTGGGTGCCCGAGGTTGCGGCACAGTAACGCACGTTGGGATGCTCGGCCAGCCGCTGCCCGACCTGATCCAGTCCGTACGGGCGGACCTTCAGCCACAGCATGGCCTCCACCTCCAGGCCGAGCAGCGCGGGCTCCACCTCCGCCCGGGGCAGCAGCAGCCGCCGCTCGATCAGCGAGGTCACCCGGCGGCGCGCGGTCGGCACGGAGACGTCCAGCCGCTCGGCGACGGCCGTGAACGCGATCCGGCCGTCGGCGGCGAGCAACTCGGCGATCTCCTGCTCCAGAGGTGACAGCCCCTCCTCGTCGGGCAGGCACTCAGGGGGCGGCGCCGGCCGCAGTTCGGCGACCTCCTGCTCGGTGAGGTACGGCGCGTGCCACTCCGCGACGGTCCTGAAGGTATGGAGCACGACTTGAGTCTGCGTCTGCAAGACCCCGTCTATCGCGCTGATCTCCGCGGACAGGATGCGGTGCAGCGCCTCCCTGGACGGCGAGACCAGCTCGCAGCCGAGGTCGGCGACGCCGGTCAGCGCGTACACCGAGCGCGTGTCGGGCCGGTCGGCCAGCGCCTTGGCGACCTGGGTGACGGTGCCGGGGCGCACCTGGACGTGCAGGTGCGCGGGACGGCCGTGTCCGGTGCGCAGGTCGTCGTAGATCGTCGTGACCCGCACCACGCCGTCCGCGATCAGCCGTTGCAGGCGGCGGGCGACCGTGCGTTCGTGCTCGCCCACGGCCCGGCCGATCTCGCCCCATGAGGCGCGCGGGCTGACTTGGAGCGCGGCGACCAGGCGCCGGTCGAGAACATCCACCTGCAAGCGCTTCCGTGTCGGGAATGTAAATAGGCGGCCTGATATTTGACTGTTTCGGTCATCCAATAGCACAGTAGGCCATACCGCACCTTGCAGCAAAGGAGCCCCCGTGGCGACCTCCCCCACCGCGCACTCCCCCGTCGGCATCCCCAAGAGCCGCGTCCGCCAGCTCATGGCGGCCAGCATCGGCAACGTGGTCGAGTGGTACGACTGGTATGCCTACACGTTTCTCGCGCCCTTCTTCGCCAAGCAGATCTTCCCCGAGACCAGCGACAACAGCCTGGTGCCGCTGCTGAGCTCGTTCGCGGTCTTCGCGGTCGGCTTCTTCATGCGCCCGCTGGGCGGCCTGCTCGTCGGCGCGTTCGCCGACCGGTACGGCCGCAAGGCCGCGATGACGTTCACGATCGTGCTGATGGGCGCGGGGTCACTGCTGGTCGGGCTGACCCCCACTTACGCGGCGGTCGGCCTACTGGCGCCGATCATCCTCACCCTCGCCAGGCTGACCCAGGGCTTGTCCGTGGGCGGTGAGTTCGCCGCCGCCACCACGTTCCTGGTGGAGTCGGCCCCGCCGGGCCGGCGCGGCCTGTTCTCGAGCTTCCAGTACGTCAGCACCACCATCGGCCAGCTGCTGGCCTCCGGGCTGGCCGCGCTCCTGGCCACCGTCCTGGTCAAGGCCGACATGGAGTCCTACGGCTGGCGCATCCCGTTCATCGTGGGCGCCGTGCTCAGCCTCGTGGGCCTGTGGATCCGCAAGACCGCCGACGAGACCTCGGCCGTGGCAGAGGAGATCAAGCGGGGCGAGGCCAAGCGGCCCAAGATGTTCGAGTTCCTCAAGCACCACCCGAAGTCCGCCCTCACCATCGTCGGCATCACGATCGCCGGCACCGTCGCGTACTACACCTGGACCACCTTCCTGCCCACGTACGCGCAGATCACCGTGAACTTCGACGAGGCGGACTCGCTCCAGATCGGCACGATCTCGCTGGTGTTCTTCATGATCCTGCAGCCGCTGCTGGGCATGCTGTCGGACCGGGTCGGGCGCAGGCCGATGATGATCGCGTTCGGCCTCGGGTTCCTGATCCTGCCGGTGCCGCTGCTCGGGCTGCTCAGCGACGCGTACGGCAGCCTGCTGGTCGTGCAGCTGATCGGCATGATCTTCCTCGGCTGCTTCACCTCGATCTCCGCCGCGGTGAACGCCGAGCTCTTCCCCACGCGGGTGCGGGCGGCCGGGATCGGGTTCCCGTACTCGCTGACCGTGGCGCTCTTCGGCGGCACCGCCCCGCTGATCGGCACCGCGTTCAGGGAGGCGGGAAGCCCCGGGTTGTTCCCGTGGTACGTGTCGGCGCTGGCACTGATCTCCACCCTGGTCTACGTCTTCGTGCTCAAGGAGACCAAGGACCAGCCGCTGAGCTAGCCGCCGTATGAGGTGCAGGGGCGCTCCCGCAGCTCCTTGACGTAGTCGTCGGGGGCGCCCGCCCGCTCGGCCGCCTCGGCCAGGCTGCCGAGGTAGCGGGCCGACGGCAGACCGCCCTCGTAGCCGTCGAGCACGTAGAACCAGGCCAGGACATCGCCGTCGAGGGTCTGCACCCGCAGGCGGACCTTGTGGTAGGCGCCGCGGACCGCGCCCTCCCACTGGTCGAGCGAGGTCTCCTCCCACTCCGGCACGTCGTAGAGCACGACGAACACGTGCTCGTCAGGATCCTCCACGATCGTGGCCAACGCGCCGCCCCAGGCCGGGTCGTAGCCGCCGAACGTCAGGCGCCAGCCGGTCAGCCAGCCGACACCCCGGATCGGGGAGTGCGGGGCGCGCATGGCCATCTGCTCGGGGTCGAGATTGCTGCCGTAGGCGGCGTACACAGGCACAGCAGCCAAGAGTAGCGCGTGAGAGCGCGCCCCGTTCGTGGTCACCACGAGGCATGCGGGAGAATAGGACACGTGACGAGGATCGTGATCATCGGTGGCGGACCAGGCGGCTACGAGGCGGCGCTGGTGGCGGCCCAGCTAGGCGCGCAGGTCACCATGGTCGAGCAGGACGGGCCGGGCGGCGCGTGCGTGCTGACCGACTGCGTGCCCTCCAAGACGCTGATCGCGACCTCCGTGCGCAAGCAGGCGCTGCTCGACGCCCCGTCGCTCGGCCTGTCGTTCGACGGCGGGCCCGACGGCGACGCCGGCACGGTCGGGGTCGACCTGCCGATGGTCAACAAGCGGGTGAAAGAGCTGGCGCAGGCCCAGTCGGCCGACATCGCCACCCGGGTCGAGGCCGAGGGCGTCGAGATCATCAAGGCTCGCGGCCGGCTGGTGGATCCGCAGGTCGTGCGGGCGGGAGACCGGACGATCCGGGCCGACGTCGTGCTCGTGGCCACCGGCGCGACGCCGCGCGTGTTGCCCGGGGCCGAGCCCGACGGCGAGCGCATCCTCACCTGGCGTCAGCTCTACGACCTGGAGGAGCTGCCCGAGCACCTGATCGTGATCGGATCGGGCGTGACGGGGGCGGAGTTCGCCGGGGCCTACCGCTCCCTCGGGGCCGAGGTCACGCTGGTCTCCAGCCGCGACCGGATGATGCCCAACGAAGACGCCGACGGCGCCGAGGTGCTCGAAGAGGTCTACCGGCGGCGCGGCATGAACGTCATGGGCCGCTCGCGCGCGTCCTCCGTCAAGCGCACCGCCGACGGGGTCGTGGTGACCCTGGAGGACGGGCGCACGGCCGAGGGGTCCCACGCGCTGATGACGGTCGGCATGATGCCCAACACGTCCGGCATCGGGCTGGAGGAGGCCGGGGTCCAGCTCGACCGGGGCGGCTTCATCAAGGTCGACAAGGTCTCGCGCACGTCCGCGCCGGGCGTCTACGCCGCCGGCGACTGCACGGGCGTGCTCATGCTCGCCTCGGTCGCCGCCATGCAGGGGCGCATCGCGGTCTGGCACGCGCTCGGGGAGGCCGTGCAGCCGCTGCGCCTGGCCACGGTCGCCTCCAACATCTTCACCGACCCCGAGATCGCGGCGGTGGGCGTCGCCCAGCGGGCCATCGAGGCCGGCGAGATCGAGGCCAACGTCGTCAAGCTGCCGCTCGCCACGAACGCGCGGGCCAAGATGCAGGGCTTCAACGACGGTTTCGTCAAGCTGTTCTGCCGGCCGCACACCGGGATCGTGCTGGGCGGGGTCGTGGTGGCGCCGCGGGCGTCGGAGCTGATCCTGGCGGTGTCGGTGGCCGTCCAGCAGCGGCTGACGGTCGACCAGCTGGCTCACACGTTCGCGGTCTACCCGTCGCTGTCCGGCTCGATCACCGAGGCCGCCCGCCGCCTCATGCAGCCCCAGACGGCCAGCGGCATCTGACTCCCGCGCCACGCGCCCTCGCACGACGGCCCACCGGAGCCGACCGGGCCGCGGTCAGCCGAGTGCATGGTGACCGGCCGATCGCCCGGCGACCGTGCGGCGGGGCGGCGGCCGGTTCTGACTCGGGCCGGTGAGCCGGGCGCGCACACCCTGAACGACGAAAGGGCGCGTGCCCCCAAGGGGGTACGCGCCCTTTGCCGCCGCGGTCACGTGGCCGGCGTGAGCACCTTCTCCTCCTGCTTCGGCTCGGCCGGCTTGCGCCGCATCCGCTCCTTGGTCCGCTCCACCACCGTGTACAGCGTCGGCACCAGCACCAGCGTCAGCAGGGTGCTGGAGATCAGCCCGCCGATCACCACGATGGCGAGGGGCTGCGAGATGAACCCGCCCGATCCGGTCACGCCCAGCGCCATCGGCGTCAGCGCGCAGATCGTGGCCACCGCCGTCATAAGGATCGGCCGCAGCCGGCGCCGGCCGCCCTCGATCACCGCCTCGACCACGCCCATGCCCCGCTCGCGGTACTGGTTGATCAGGTCGATCAGCACGATCGCGTTCGTCACCACGATGCCGATCAGCATCAGCATGCCGATCAGCGCCGGCACGCCCAGCGCCGTGTCCGTGGCGACCAGCAGCCCGATCGCGCCCGTCGCCGCGAACGGGATGGACACCAGCAGGATCACCGGCTGGACGAAGCTGCGGAACGTCGCCACCATGATCAGGAACACGATGGCGATCGCCGCCAGCATCGCGATGCCCAGGTCGGCGAACGCCTCGGTCTGGTCGGCAGACGCGCCGCCGATCTCGTAGGTGGCGCCCGACGACAGCTGCAGCCCGTTCAGCTTGGTCGTCAGCGCCTGAGTCACCGCGCCCAGGTTGCCGGCGTCGGCCGCCTTGGCCGAGACCGTCGCCGAGCGCTCGCCGTCGATCCGGGTGATCTGCGTCGGCCCGGCCACCTCCTTGACGTCCGCCACGGTCTTCAGCTTCACCGTGCCCGCGGCGGTGGCCAGCTCGAGGTCCTCGACCTTCTTGACGCTCTCCGGCGCCTCGTCCTCGCGCAGCACCAGGTCACTGGTGCGGCCGTCCAGCGTCATCTGGCCCAGCGGCGCGCCGCGGAACGCCTGCGCCACCGCCTGCCCGATCTGCGCCTCCGACAGCCCCCGCTCGGCGGCCTCCTCACGGTCGACGACCACCTCGATCCGCGGCGCGCTGTCCTCCAGGTTCGACGCCACGTCCCGAAGCCCGGAGACCTCGCCCATGGCCTTCGCCACCTGGTCGGTCGCGCTGCGCAGGGTCTCGGTGTCGGGCGCGCGCACGATCACGTCGATCGTGTCGGAGTTGAACCCGCCTCCGCTCTGGCCCACGGTGACCTCGCCGACCCCGGACAGGCCCGCGATCTTGTCGCGTAGCTCCTGCTCGACCTTCGGGGTGTCGACGCCGTCCTTGAGCGTGATCGAGTACGAGGCCCGGTCCGCGCCGCGGCCGCCCCCGCCGGGCGGGCCGAAGGAGTTGCCGCCGCCGCCGACGTTCACCTGATAGGACTTCACCTGGTCCATGCCCGCCAGCACGCCCTCGACCTGCTTGGCGGCCTTGTCGGTGGTCTCCAGGTCGGTGCCGACCGGCATCCGCTGGCTGACGGAGATCGTGTTCTGCCCCGAGGAGTCCAGGAAGTTCGTCTGCAGCCCGCCGGCCAGCCCGAACGTGCCGACCATCACCGCCACCCCGATGAGCACCGTCACCAGCTTGAACCGCGTCGCGAACCGCAGCACCGGCAGGTAGAGCCGCTGCAGCGGCGAGCGCAACTCCTTGGCCTCCGCCTCCTCACGCTGCTTGCGCGCCTGCTCCGGCGTCAGCGCCGGCGCCTTGAGGAACCAGTACGCCAGCACCGGCACCACCGTCAGCGACACCACCAGCGACGCCATCAGCGCCACCGCCACAGTGATCGAGAACGGGCCGAACAACTCGCCGACCATGCCGCCGACGATCGCGATCGGCGCGAACACCGCCACCGTGGTCAGCGTCGAGGCCGTCACCGCCCCGGCCACCTCGCGCACCGCCGTCAAGATCGCCTGTAGCTTCGCCTCGCCGTAGCCGAGATGCCGTTTGATGTTCTCCAGCACCACGATCGAGTCGTCCACGACCCGGCCCACGGCGATCGTCAGCGCGCCCAGCGTCAGCATGTTCAGGGAGTAGTCGCCCATCCACAACACGATCAGCGCGATCACCACCGACAGCGGGATCGACACCGCCGTCACCAGCGTCGAACGCACCGACAGCAGGAACACCAGGATGACCAGCACCGCGAATGCCAGGCCCAGCAGGCCCTCGGTGGTCAGGCTCTCGATCGACTGCTCCACGTACGGCGCCTGGTCGAACACCACCGACACCGCCGTGTCCGACGAGTCGCCCAGCGCCCGGGTCAGCTCCGGCAGCTTCTCCGTGATCTCGTGCGAGATCGTCACCGCGTTCCCGTCGGGCGCCATCGTCACCGACACGCCCAGGCTCGTCTTCCCGTCCGTACGGGTGATCGTCGTCGCCTCGGCCAGCCCTCGCGTGATCTTCGCGACGTCGCCCAGCTTCACCGGCTTGAGCGGCTCGGGCTCGGCGGCCTGCTGAGGAACCCCGCCCTGCCCCGGACGAGCCTGCGCCTGCCCCGGCGGCGCCTGGCCCTGCCCCGGCTGACCCTGCCCCGGCTGACCCTGCCCCGGTTGCGCCTGGGCCTGGCTCTGCTGCGGCTGGGCCGGCGTGAGATACAGGTTCTTCAGCTTCTCCACGGTGTCGACCCGCGTGCCGACCTGCACCGTCAGTGCCTTGCCGTCGGAGTCGAGCGTGCCGGCCGGGATCGGGGTGCCGTTCGCCTGCAGCACACTGGAGATCTGCGAGGCCGACACCCCCTTGTCCTCCATCTTGTCCTCGTCCGGCTCGATCGTGACGACTTCCTCGCGGGTGCCGGTGACGTTCGCCTCCCGCACACCCTCGATGCCCTGCAACTCCGGCACCATGATCCGGTTCAGCTTGTCGGCCATCGCCCGCGCGTCGCCGCCGTCGCCCACGGCCAGCACCATGACGGGGATGTCGTCGGTGTTGCCCGCCGACACCGTCGGCTCCACGCCGTCGGGCAGCGTGACGCGGCTGACCGCCTGCTGCATCTTGTTCAGCGACTCGTCGACGTCGGTGCCGTACGCGAACGCCACCTGGATCTGCGCCATGCCCTCGGCCGAGGTGGAGGTCATCTGCTCCATCCCGGCAAGCCCCTGGAAGGAATCCTCGATCGGCTTGGTGACCTGTTCCTCGACGATCTCCGGCGACGCGCCGGGATACGACGCGACGACGAACGCTCCGGGAAACGACAACGACGGCAGCAACTGCTGCTTCAACTGCGGAATCGCGAACACGCCGAACCCGCTCAACACGAGCGAGATCAAGATCACAAGGCTCCGGTTAGCCAGGCTCATCCTGGCGAAAGCGGTCATGGGCTTCCCTCCCTGGAGTTTCGCCCCAGACTAACACTTAGCCTTAGACAAACATTTTCTTTCCTGATAACCTTCTCAGGGAACGAGAGGTGAGTGTGAACGACGAGCGCGAAGAGCTGATCCGCCGGATTTCCGCGACGCAGCGCGGCATGGGTCGACTGTTCGCCCAGAATCAGTCGCCTCTGTTCGACTCCAACCTCACCATGCGCCAGCTCAAGGTCGTCATGATCCTCTCCGCCGGCGGCTCGGCCTCCGGTCAGGAGCTCGCCGCCGCGCTCGGCGTCGGCCTCGGCACCGTGACCGGCATCGTCGACCGGCTCGTCGCCCAGGGGCTCGTCAGCCGCCACGAGGACCCGAACGACCGCCGCGTCCGCCGTGTCCGGCTCACTCCCGCCGGCACCGACCTCGTCGAGCAGATCAACTACACCGGCCTGGAGCACCTGCGCCGGGTGATGTCCCACCTCGACACCGAGACCCTGCGTGCCCTCGACAAGGTCAGCCGCGCCATCAGGGACGTCGCCGACAAGCTCGACAAGAAGTGATCTGCCGCCCATAGGGGGAATGCGGCCCGCGCCCGACGGGCGAAAAGCCCTATCCGGGCCGCCCGCCGCGCCTGCGGCACCCGTACCGGCCCGCTCCCCGACCAGAGGCGCGGGACCGCCCCAAGAGCCGCCCCACCCCGAAACGACCCACCCACACCCGGAAGAACACCTCAAAGACCTCCAGCCGTGTGCCCGGCCGGCGCGCGCACGGCAACGCCCGCCCGAATTGCCCGAATGCTCCAGGCGAACACAGAGAATCGCACACGCTGCTCATAAACTACTGAGCTGTGAGCAACGACGCATACACCCTGGCCAGTGAGGCCGCGGCGGCGCTTCACCGCGCCAGCGGCCTCGACACCTTCGACGTGGCGCTCGTCATGGGCTCGGGGTGGGTGCCCGCCGCCGACGCGATCGGCGAGACGGTGGGCGAGGTCCCGTTCACCGACCTGCCCGGTTTCCGCGCCCCGGCCGTGGCCGGACACGGCGGCAAGATCCGCGTCCTGCGCACCTCCAGCGGGCGGCACGCTCTGGTGTTCCTCGGGCGTACACACCTGTACGAAGGGCTCGGCGTGGACGCCGTCGTGCACGGCGTGCGCACGGCGGCCGCGGCCGGCGTCCGCACGCTCGTGCTCACCAACGCGGCCGGCGGGCTGCGGCCGGAGACGCAGAACGTCGGCGACCCGGTCCTGATCAGCGACCACATCAACCTGACCGGAGCCAACCCGATCACCGGGACCACCTTCATCGACCTCACCGAAGTCTACTCGCGCCGCCTGCGCGCCCTGGTCCGCGAGATCGACCCGACCCTCTCCGAGGGTGTCTACGTGGCCTTCCGCGGGCCGACGTACGAGACGCCCGCCGAGATCCGCATGCTGCGCACGCTGGGCGGCGACATGGTCGGCATGTCCACCGTCCTGGAGGCCATCGCCGCCCGCGAGGCCAACCTGGAGGTGCTCGGCCTCTCCCTCGTCACCAACCCCGGCGCGGGGCTGTCCGGCGAGCCGCTCAACCACGAGGAGGTCCTGGAGGTCGGCCGGGCGACGGCGGCCCGCATGGGCGTCCTGCTCGCCAAGGTGGTGGACCGCCTGTGAGCCCCGCGGACGAGCACCACGACACGCCGGAGGGCAGCGACCTGATGGAGGCCGCCCGCCGGTGGCTGGCCCAGGACCCCGACCCCGACACCCGCGCCGAATTGTCGGCCCTCCTCGACGCCGGGGATCTGGCGGGGCTGCGGGACCGGTTCGGGGCCAAGCTGGAGTTCGGCACCGCCGGCCTGCGCGGCGAGCTGGGCGCGGGCCCCAACCGCATGAACCGCGTGACCGTCATGCGCGCCGCCGCGGGCCTGGCCCAGGTCCTCGGCCCCGGCAAGCACGTGGTCATCGGCTACGACGCCCGGCGCAAGTCCGACGTGTTCGCCAGCGACACCGCGGCCGTCCTGACCGGCGCCGGCCTGCACGCCTCCCTCCTGCCCGGCCCCCTGCCCACGCCGGTCCTGGCCTTCGCCGTGCGCCACCTGGGCGCGGACGCCGGGGTGACGGTCACGGCCAGCCACAACCCGCCGCGGGACAACGGCTACAAGGTCTACTGGGGCGACGGCTCGCAGATCGTGCCGCCGATCGACCGCGAGATCTCGGCCGCCATCGACGCGGTCGGTCCCGTCGACCGGCTCCCGCTGCACGGCCCCGGCACGTTGACGGAGCTGGGCGAGGGCATCGTCGACGACTACCTCGACGCCGTGACGTCCCTGCCGCTGGGCGACGCCCGTGAGCTGCGCGTGGCGTACACGCCGCTGCACGGGGTGGGCGGGGCCACGCTGACGGGCGCCTTCCTGGCCGCCGGGTTCGAGAGTCCCATGGCGGTCGAGGAGCAGCGCGAGCCCGACCCCGATTTCCCCACGGTGTCCTTCCCCAACCCGGAGGAGCCGGGCGCGATGGACCTGGCGATCGCGCTGGCCGCTGCGAAGGGCGCCGACCTGGTCCTGGCCAACGACCCGGACGCCGACAGGTGCGCGGTGGGCGTGCCGCTGCCGGGCGGCGGCTGCCGCATGCTCACCGGCGACGAGGTGGGCGGCCTGCTGGCCGAGCACGTCCTCACCCACACCACCGGCGACCGCATGGTGGCCACCACCATCGTCTCCTCCAGCCTCCTCGGCAAGATCGCCGCCGCGTACGGCGTCCGCTACGGCGAGACGCTGACAGGCTTCAAGTGGATCATCAAGGCCGGCCCCGGCCTGGTCTTCGGCTACGAGGAGGCCATCGGCTACAGCGTCGGCTCCGACGACGGCCTCCCGGTCCACGACAAGGACGGCATCGGCGCCGCACTGACGGTGGCGGCCATCGCCGCGGCGGCCAGACGCGACGGCCGCACGCTCCTCGACCTCCTGGACGACCAGGCCCGCCGCTACGGGCTGCACGCCACGTCACAACTGTCGTTCCGGGTGGCGGACCTGTCGCTGATCACCGATGCGATGACCCGCCTGCGCACCACCCCGCCGACCGAGCTGGGCGGCCGCGTGGTCACGGGTGTGGACGACCTGACCAAGGGCGAGGGCGGCCTGCCGCCGACAGACGGCATGCGCTACCACCTCACCGGAGACGCCCGCGTCGTGATCCGCCCGTCGGGGACGGAGCCCAAGCTGAAGTGCTACCTGGAGGTGGTGGCGCCGGTGACGGGCGAGGTCGCCGACGCCCGCGCCCACGCCGCCCGGTCCCTCGACGCCCTGAAAGCGGATCTCTCGAGCTCCTTGGGCCTTTGACAGGGCGCTGCGCCTAGGTCCGGCCGTTCAGGGTGTCGAGGAAGCGCTGCTCGAACGCGGCGGTGTCGGCTGTGGTGCCGTACCAGAGCAGGCGGCCGGACGGCGACAGGACCGTCCGCCCGGCCGAGGGACCGTCCAGCACCACGTCGACGCGTCCGGTGGTGAACTCCACGTGCCCGGGACGGACGGCGCTCATCGCGGCCAGAGGATCCCACCAGTAGAGCAGGCCCTGCTCGATCAGCGGCCGGACCTCGGGATGCGTGACGATCTCCAGGACGGTGTCGGCGGCGGGAGTGTGGTGGTCGGCGCCGAGCCGATCCAAGAAGGCGTCGGTGATGGGCACCTGGTTGGCGGCGTCCAGCGGCACCATGCGTACGATCCCCCGGCTCCGGGTGAGCGCCGCCCGCGCGGCCACGGGGTCGAGCCAGTAGTTGAACTCCTGGGTCCCGTCGAACTCCGGCGGGGTCCCACAGCACAGGTTCCCGCCCACCTTGACGGCTCCGCCCATCGAGGTCAGCCGGGAGGCGGAGTACGGCAGCGCGGCGGCCGGATTGCCGAGCGGGCCGGTGGCGATGATCTGGGTCGAAGGATCCTCGCGCAACACCTTCCTGATCAGCTGGTGAGCAGGCAGCCGCGCCGGCGTCTCGTCACCGGCGCACCCGGGTGTAGCCGCCGTGAGCACCCGGTCGAAGAGTTGCCGCAGGTCGGCGGGGAAGGTGTTGGGCGCCGTGCCCGACGCGTCGGCGATTGCCACGTCATCCAGGCCCAGGCGCTCGGCCAGACACCGCGCGTGGCGGATCGCCCGGCCGGGCAGGCCGGCCCCGTCGTTCGTCACCGTGATGGCACGCAGGTCGATGCGCCCGGCCTGGTGCTCCTGAGCGAGGTACGCGAGGGTGGCCGCGTCGTCGAAGTCCATGTCGGTGTCGAAGATGACCGCGGGCGGACGGGCGTGGGCCGCCGCGGGCAGCGCCCCTGCTGTCGCCATGGCCAGGACAAGGGATAACAGGACTCGCTTCATGAGTCTCCCCGGTTCGAGACGATGGTCCACGGCCCCAGTTAAGCCCAGTGCGGCTTCATATCTGCGTCAGCCCTCAGAAGCTCACAATGGCTTGCATCGGTATCAGATGAGGTCCAAGGTTAATAGGTCCAAAAATGGTTGGACCATTTTTGGACCTATTGACGTGCGGGGGACCGATGGACGGATTCATTGGGCGCGATCGCGAGCTGGCCATGCTCGGCCGCTATTTTGCGCGCGTAGGAGCAGGAGACAGGCCAGGTCGTGCCGTCCTCATGAGAGGTCGTCGCCGAGTTGGCAAGTCTCGCCTCGCCGAGGAGTTCATCCGCCGCTCCGGCGTTCCGAGCCTGTTCTTCACCGCGGCCCACGAGCCGCTCGCCGACCAACTCGCACGGTTCATCGCAGATGCCGCGGCCTCCAACCTGCCTGATGCTTCGCTCTTTGACGGTGTGGCCCCCACATCGTGGGACAGCGCGCTACGGCTGCTGGCCCAGGCCGTGCCTCAAGACTCGCCGAGCATCGTCGTGCTCGACGAGCTCCCCTTCATGATCGCTCAGGATCCGCACCTGGAGGGGAGGTGCAGCGTCTCTTCGACCGCGAATTCTCACGCCGCCCGATGTTGCTCATACTGATCGGCTCCGACCTGTCCGTCATGGAGGCGATCAATCAATATGACCGTCCGTTCTACATGCGGGCATCGGAAATGGTGGTCCGTCCGCTCACCCCTGCTGACGTGGAGAAAAAGCTCGAGTTGCCACCCGCCGACACGATAGACGCCTATCTCGTCACGGGCGGCTTCCCGCTGATCCTGGACGAGTGGCCGACCGGCACCACGGTGTGGGACTTCCTGAACACCTCCGTGCCCGAACAGACCTCGGCCCTGATCGTCAGCGGTGAACGCGCGATGGCGGCGGAGTTCCCGCCTGAAGCGCAATCCAGGACCCTCATCAAGGCCATCGGCTCGGGACAACGCACCTTCTCGTCCATTGCGAGGGCCTCCGGTGGAATGCCTGCCACATCGATCAGGCGCGCCCTGCAGATCCTTATGGACAAGCGTATGGTCTCCTCGGAGACGCCGCTGTCCACCCGTCCCTCGAAGGAGCGCCGCTATCACGTCGAGGACACACACGTGCGGTTTTGGCTGGCGTTCCTCGAGCCGGGCATGCCGGAGATCTATCGTGGCCGTGGAGATCTCGTCCTGCGGCGGATCGAGCGCTCATGGACGGCATGGCGAGGCGCTGCCGTCGAGCCGTTGATCCGTGAATCGCTGCGCCGCATGGACGGACGTCCCGAAGACACCGGGGCAATCGGCGGGTTCTGGACGAGAACCAACGACCCCGAGATCGACCTCGTCGGCGCAGATCGGGAGCCGATCGCGAAGAAGATCACCATGCTCGGCTCTGTGAAGTGGCTCGAAAATCGGCCGTTCGACCATCACGACCTGAGCGAGCTCATCGTCCACCGCTCGAAGATGCCCGGAGCGGACACGTCCACGCCTCTCTACGCGATCTCCCGCAGCGGATGCAGTGTGGACGGCGTCACGCCCATCGGCCCAGAGGAGCTCCTTGACGCCTGGCGATGAGCGAGCCGGCTCCACATTGCGGCGGAGTTCGGCGAGGGTGAAGGCCAGCGTGGCGACAACCAAGCCGGCGATCCTGGGCGTCCGGCGCCGGGGACGATCGACGTTGTTCGCCGGTCCCCGGCGCCGCGCGCTCAGTCCTTCAGTGGATCAATCCTTCAGGCGGAACTGCAGGTCCGTGTCCCAGTTGTTCAGGTCGGGCTCCTCCTGGGGGTTCGTGTTGTAGAGCTCCAGGCGGCACCCCCAGTGCTCCGTCCCGTCCTTCTCGGTCATGTCCCACGTCAGACCCTCTGCCTTGGCCCACTTCCGCGTCCTGTCGATGACGTCGAACAGCCCGTCGGGGTGGCCGTGGTGGGACTCGGTGACGTAGCGGCCCGCGGGCAGGACGTCGGCGAAGATGTCGCCCTCGCCCTCCACCGGCGCGGGAACCGGCACCCCGGCCTGCACGACCAGCCGGTCATTGGCCATGTCGATCTCGTCGTACCTGAAGAACGGGGCCCCCGCGGGATACGAGCCGCGCGCGATCAGCCAGCCGATGATCTCACCGATCCGGTCTCCGACGAGGCCGAAGGTGGTCATGGTGATGGTCCCGCGCACCCCGACGTACGGACGCTCGGGAAGCTCGATGATCTTTGGCATGTTTCTGTTCCTCCTTCACTTCTCAGTACGAAGCGCCTGCCCCAAACTCATCGGCAGCCCGAAGTACGGGAACAGGCCCGGGTCCAGGTATGTGGTCTCGCCGGTGATCAGGCCACCGGCGACGTCGAGGACGACCAGGGCGAACGGCTCCCCCTTCACGTACTGTCCGAACGCCGGGCAGCCGTTGGCCCGCGTCGGGAGGAGGCGGGAGCCGGCACAGTGGGCGTCCGGACCGGCCGCCAGCAGGACGGCGCGGATGTGCTCGCGCCCGCGCAGCCACCACGTGAACGGCGGCATCGACGACGTGGCGTCCTCGTGGAGCAGCGACACCAGCGTGTCCACGTCATACCGCTCGAACGCCGACACGTAGCGGGCCAGCAGGCTCTCGTCCACCTCCGCGTCGGCCTCCCCGGTCGCGGGGAGCTTGGCGCGGGCGCGCTGGAGTGTGCTGTTGACGGACGTGATCGTGGTGTCCAGCAGGCCCGCGGTCTCGGCGGCGGACCATTTCAGCACGTCGCGGAGGATGAGGACGGCCCGCTGGCGGGGCGGCAGATGCTGCAGGGCCGCCACGAACGCCAGCCGGATCGTCTCCTTCGCCACCGACACGTCGGCCGGGTCGAGGGCGCGGCCGTCCGGGATGGGCTGGATCCACCGGTCCGGCGGGAGCGGGGCGCCCAGGTCGGCACCGGGGATCGCGTCGGGGACGAGGTCCATGGCGCGGGCGCGGCGCTGAGTGCCGCGGAGCATGTCGAGGCAGACGTTCGTGGCCAGGTGGAACAACCACGGACGCAGCGGGCCCTTGGCCGGATCGTACGTGCGCCACGCCCTGACGAAGGTCTCCTGCACCGCGTCCTCGGCCTCGAACCCGGAGCCGAGCATCCGGTAGCAGTAGCCGGTCAGCTCGATCCGGTGCCGCTCGGAGTCGACAGTGTCCACTACGTGGAGGTCACCTCGATCTGCAGTTCGGTCACCCATTCGTCCAGGTTCTCCGGGCAGTGCAGGGAGATCTCCCTGGCCAGGCCGAGCGAGCGGAAGCCGTTCTCTTCGATCCAGTGCGCCAGCGCCTGGAACGTCGGCCCGACCTCCTCCATCGGCCCCTCGTGGATGATCGTGGCCGCCGTCTCGATGGCGGGCAGGTCGAGCACCTCGAAGTCGTAGGAGTCACTGGGCGCCACGGTGACCGGCAGGCAGGCGTGCACCATGACGGAGCCGTCCTCCTCCTCCACGTAGTAGGCCAGGCCAGGGCCGACGATCGGCACGCCGGCCGCATCCATCCGCCGGCAGATCTCGGCGAACAGCGGCTTGATCACCGGCCCGATGTCCTCGCCCTCGTAGCTGGCCGCCCTGGCGCTGAGCTGGGCGACACGCAGCGGGGCCACGCGTTTCAGCACGACCTCGGCCGTACGCATGTGTCCCTCCGTCTCGATCGTGCGGAGCCTCGCCTCGACGCTCCGCAGCCTGGCGAGGTCGGCGCTGATCTGGGCCTCGATCTGGGCGCGACGCAGCCGGACCATGCCGTGCAGTTCCTCCGCGCTGACCTTCTCGTCGAGGATCGCCCTGACCTGCTCCAGTGTGAAGCCGAGGTCCTTGATCGCGACGATGCGGTTGAGCCTGGACAACTGCGCGGCCTGGTAGGACCGGTAGCCGGTCACCGGATCCACGTGCGCGGGGCGCAGCAGGCCGATCGCGTCATAGTGGCGGAGCATGCGTACGGACACGAGCCCCAGCCTGGCGAAGTCTCCGATGCTGAACATGGCCTCTCCAGGTGTAGGCCCTGACACGGTGTCAGAGTCAACCTATGGCGTTTTGCCGGGCGTTGGAGTATTTTCCGGACTTAGAGCGACCGAACGTTCGGTAGGAGGGTGATGGACCTCAAGGACAGGGACGCTGACGCGAGCCGGCGGATCAGGACGGCGGCGGTGCTGCTGTTCGCCCAGCGGGGCTACGCGGCCACGAGCATCCGTGACCTGGCCAGAGAGGTCGGCATGACCAACGCCGGCATCTACCACCACGTCTCCAGCAAGGAGGCCCTGCTGGCCGACCTCATGCGCGTCGCCCAGCAAGGGCTGATCGACGCCACCGAGCGCATGCTGCGGGGCGTCCGGAGCCCCGCCGACCGCCTCGCCCTGCTGATCAGCTCACTCACCGCCAGCCACGCCCTCGGCCCCATGACGACCCGGGTCATGGACGGCGAGCTCCGCTCCCTGACCCCCGGCTCCGCCGTCCGCGACCAGATCATCGCCCTCCGCGACGCCTACGAGGACCACTGGAGGCTGGCCCTCGC
Source organism: Nonomuraea sp. SYSU D8015 (assembly GCF_008065375.1). GTDB lineage: Bacteria > Actinomycetota > Actinomycetes > Streptosporangiales > Streptosporangiaceae > Nonomuraea. The sequence continues at coordinate 220,051 of NZ_VJYI01000005.1, read as the reverse complement.
CGACGGCGTGGCCGAGGGTGTCTTCCGCATCGCCGACCAGCGGCTGACCCGCCTCGCCCTGATGTCCATGTGCACGGGCACCAGCGAGTGGTACCGCCCCGACGGGGACTCCACGCTGGAGCAGGTGTGCGCGGAGTTCGTGGCGATCGGTCTGGCCGCCGTACGCGCCTCCGCCCAGGTCGTCGCCACCCCCGACCTCTCCCTGCTGCCCGACTTCCCCTGGGAGCCGCCGGATGTCAGAAACGATCCCCGACCTGCTGAGGCACGCCGCTAGACGGTACGGCCGCCGCGAGTTCCTCCGTTTCCCCGACACCTCGCTGACTTTCCAAGACGCCGACGAGCAATCGGATCGGCTGGCCACCGCCCTGGTCGACAAGGGCGTCCGCCCGGGCGACCGGGTGGCGATCATGATGGAGAACGTGCCCGGCTGGCCGCTGAGCTGGCTGGCCGTCCTGAAGGCGGGCGCGATCACCGTGCCGGTGAACGTCCGCTACCGGGCCGCCGACCTGGAGCACGTCCTGCGCGACTCGGGCGCCGTCGCCACGCTGACCACCGACGAGCACGCCCCGCACATCCCCGGCACGGTGCACCTCCTCGCCACGTTGGGCTCCTCGGCCGCCCAGGTGCCAAACGTTCCGGTCATGCCCCACGATGTCGCGAATTTTCAGTACACGTCGGGTACGACCGGCTTCCCCAAAGCCTGCATGCTCACCCACGACTTCTGGCTCAGAACCGCCGGGATCATCGCCGACCAGGCCGAGCTCCGGGACGACGACGTCATGCTGATGGCCCAGGCGTACTCGTACATGGACCCCCAGTGGGCCACGCTCATGTGCCTCATCGGCGGCATCCCGCTCGTGGTGCTCCCCCGCTTCTCCGCCTCCGGCTTCTGGCCCGCGGTCAGGGAGCACGGCGCGACGCTCACGTACGTGCTGGGCACGATGCCCCTCCTGCTGCACAAGCAGGCGCCATCCCCCCTGGACCGCGACAACCGCATGCGTCTGGTGCTCTGCTCGGGCATCCGCCCCGACCTCCACCGGGAGTTCGAGGAGCGCTGGGGCGCACCGTGGCGCGAGCTGTACGGCTCCACCGAGAGCGGCCCCGACCTGCTGGTGCCCATCGACGCCGAGGAGACGGTCGGCACCGGCGCGATGGGCGTGGCGCCGCCCGGCAAGGAGGTCGTGGTCGACGAGGAGACCGGCGAGATCCTGGTGCGGGGCCTGCCCATGATGAACGGCTACTGGAACCACCCGGAGGCGACCGCCCACGCGTTCAGAGGCGGCTGGTATCACACCGGGGACCTGGGCTTCCGCGACGAACGCGGCTACGTCCACCACGCCGGGCGGATCAAGGACATGGTGCGCAGGGGCGGCGAGAACATCTCGTGCGCCGAGGTCGAGAGCGTGCTCACTCAGCACCCGGCGGTGCTCCAGGCGGCCCTCGTGCCCATCCCCGACGACCTGTGGGGCGAGCTGCCGAAGGCGTTCCTCCAGCTGCGCCCCGGCCACGCCGCCGACGAGGAGACGGCCATGAGCGTGATCGAACACGCCAGACGGCGGCTGGCCCCCTTCAAGATCCCGGCGTACGTCGAGTTCGTCGAGGAGTTCTCGCTGACCCCGTCGGCCCGCATCGAGAAACGCCACCTCCAGCGCCCCGACCAGCGCTCCACCCCCGCCCTGTTCATGGGCCTCACTCCGTGAGCCCGGGCTCGGTCGCCATATGCCGCCGCCTGCTCATGGCCGCACCGCGTGCGGCGGCTCGCTCGCCACACGCCGCCGTCTTCCCCGCTCTGGTCGCTACGCTCCCGCCGCTCCTCCAGACGACGGCACTCCCTCACCAGGTCGAGAAGGAGAGACCATGATCGAGATAACCGAACGCGACGACGTGGCCGTCATCACGCTCGCCCGGCCCGGGAAGCTCAACGCCCTCACCGCGGACATGCGCAGGCAACTGGCGGCGGAGGTACGCGGGCACGGGGACGGCAAGCAGGTCAGGGGCATCGTGGTCACGGGCACGGGCCGTGCGTTCTCCGCCGGGGAGGACCTGCGCGAGGCCGCGGGGAAGTCGCTCCTGGAGGAGGTGGAGTCGTTCCACGACATGACCAGGGCCGTGCTGGAGACCCGCGTGCCGGTCGTGGGCGCGGTCAACGGCCTGGCCGTGGGCGGGGCCGCCGAGTGGACGCTGTGCTTCGACGCCCGCTTGGGCGCCCCGTCGGCGGCGTACTTCTTCCCGGAGAACCACATCGGCCTGTCGATCTCGAACGCCAGCAGTTACCTGCTTCCCCGCCTGGCGGGCGCCAGGGCGCTGCGGCTGGTGCTCGACTCGGCGCGGCTGACAGCTGAGGAGGCCGTGGCGGCGGGCCTGCTCGACACCATCGTCCCGGAGGACAGGCTGGTGGAGGCGGCCATCGGCCTCGTGCACCACTGGACGCCGCCCGGCACGGCCACGACCGTCCACCTGTCGCTGCTGCGTCCCTCGCGCTCGGAGGTCGAGCGGGCCTTCGAGTTGGAGACGGAGGCCGCCAGGCAGGTCGAGGAGGCCGGGATCGCCCAGGCGGGCATGTCGAAGTTCATCGAATCGCGGAAGGCCAGGGAATGACGGCCGGGCGAGGTCACGGCACGACGATCGCCACGACCACGAGCACCACCGCCGCCGCCAGCACCGCGATCGAGTCGTAGGACCACACGGCCCGGACCGCCGGCGCCGCCTCCTCCCCCTGGCGGCGCCGGGCCGACTCGGCACGCTCGCGGATCTGCTCGCCCACCCAGTCGGCGTGCGTCTTGCCCGCCAACGCCTCCGCCGCCGCCTGCTCGCCCTTGCTCAGCACCGGCTCGGCGCTCAGGCGCCCGCGCTGCGGCCTGGGCATGCCGCGCCGCTGCGCCTTGGCCCGCTCACGGGCGGTGCTCATCGGCGTCCACATCCGCAGCACGCGGTCTTCACCGTGGTGGACGCCGATGGCGTGGGACACGGTGACGTCGTCGACGGCCGCCCACGGCACGTACGTCGTGCGGAGCGGGTTGCGCGCCACCAGCTCGCGCTCCGTGAACACGGTCGCCGGCCGCAGCGCCACGATGTAGACCAGCGCGGACAGCACGCCGAGCACGGCCAGCGCCACCAGCGACGGCTTGCCGTTGTATTTACTGACCAGGTCCCAGACGTTGAAGGCGACGAAGGCCAGCCAGACCCACGCCATCACGTACGCGGTCTTGGACCGGTAGACCTGTTTCACGACTGCCACTTGAGCTGTGCGAACCCGGGCTTGATCCGGCCGTTGATCAGCGCCAGCCGCTCGTCGAACGGGATGAACGCCGACTTCATCGCGTTGACCGTGAACCACTGCAGGTCGTCCCAGCCGTAGCCGAACGCCTCGACCAGCTTGGCGAACTCCAGCGACAGGCTGGTGCGGCTCATCAGCCGGTTGTCGGTGTTGACCGTGACGCGGAAGTAGAGCCGCCGCAGCAGCCCGATGGGGTGCTCGGCGATCGACGCGGCCGCCCCGGTCTGCAGGTTGGAGGTGGGACACATCTCCAGCGGGATGCGCTTGTCGCGGACGTAGGCGGCCAGCCGGCCCAGCTTGGCCGGTCCGTCGTCGGCCACGGTGATGTCGTCGATGATCCGCACGCCGTGGCCGAGCCGGTCGGCGCCGCACCACTGGATGGCCTGCCAGATCGACGGCAGCCCGAACGCCTCGCCGGCGTGGATGGTGAAGTGCGAGTTTTCGCGCTGGAGGTATTCGAACGCGTCGAGGTGCCGGGTGGGCGGGTATCCGGCCTCCGCACCCGCGATGTCGAAGCCGACCACGCCCACGTCGCGGTAGCGCACGGCGAGCTCGGCGATCTCCATGGACATGGCCTGGTGGCGCATGGCCGTGAGCAGCGTGCCGACGCGGATCCCGCGGCCCTCGGAGCCCTGTCTGAAGCCCTCGAGCACGGCCTCGACCACCTGGTCGAGGCTCAGCCCCGTGGCGGTGTGCTGCTCGGGGGCGAAGCGCACCTCGGCGTAGACCACGCCGTCGGCGGCCAGGTCTTCCGCGCACTCGGCGGCCACGCGCACGAGCGACTCGCGGGTCTGCATGACGCCGACGGTGTGGTCGAACGTCTCCAGATAGCGTACGAGCGATCCCGAATCCGACGCCTCCTCGAACCACTGGCGCAGATTGTCGGGATCTTGAGTGGGCAGCCGATCGTAACCGGTCTCCCGGGCGAGCTCGACGATCGTCTCGGCGCGGAGCCCGCCGTCGAGGTGATCGTGCAGCAACACCTTGGGAGCCCGCCGGATCTCGTCAAGCGTGGGGCTCATCCGGCCATGATATGCGGGTCTCGGCCCGCGCTCTCCGGTGAGAAGGCGGGCAGGCAGACGGCGATGTATTCGGCCCCCTCGGGACCGACGCTGTAGCGGACCTTCTCGCCCGGCGAGGTCACCACGGACTGCCCGGCCTCGACCTCCGTCCTTCCGCCGTCGTGCTCGACGATCACCATGCCGCGCAGGACCACGGTGTATTCGGTGAAGGAGGGCGTCTGGGCCGGCTCCTCCCAGCCGGGCGGTGCCGTCATATGGGCGATGGAGATCACCTCGTCGCCGCTGCTGACACGGCCGACGTGCTCGTCGATGAGCTTGCCGCCGGCGACGGGAATGCGGGCCGGGCCCTCGATCTTTCTGACCACGAGGTCAGTGTGCCACGTCGAGCACGAGCCGGTTGGGGCCGGTCAGCTCTCTCAGCTGGAACGCGGCCTGCCTGGCCAGCACCAGCCCGATGCCGACGCGGCCCTCGAAGTCGCCGGTCCGCACGACCTCGGTGAGGTTGGGGAGGTCGGCGGGGTAGACCGGGCCGCCCTTCCAGGTGAGCTCACCGTCCTCGTCGTGGGCGTTCGCGGGAAAGAGCGTGAGCTGGAGGTACGCGCCGCCGCGCACGTCGATGGGCTTACCGGAACCGTCCTGTAGGAACTCGTCCACCCACTTCACGTTGTAGCCGGGGATATCGCCTTCGAGATCGATGACCAGGCGGTCGTAGGTCTCGTGGGCGGCGAAACGCACGGCCGTCACGATGGCGGGCTCGACGCCGTCGCGCTCGACGTCCACCTCCGCGGTGCTGGTCGGCGCGCCCGGCTGGGGGGCGCCGCTCGATTCGGTCGCGGACGGGGGTTCGGACAGGACGGTGTGGGTGGTCGTACCGCTCGTGCCGCAGGCGGTGAGCGCGGCGAGGCAGGTGAGCACGGCGACGACGCGGGCTCTCGACGGCCTGCCGCCGGACGGGGATGACGGTCGCATGCCCGGTAGATGCCCAGCCCCCGGGCCTGCAAGCGGCGTCTCGCCGATCAAGGGGGGACTTTCCCGGGTCTTTCGCGGAACCGGCCGGGGCCTCTACCCTGTTCAGCCCACAAGGAGTCATATACGTGAGTGAATCCACTGATTTACCGGTTTTCCTGGCCCACTACGGTCCGTCTTTCGCGCGGACCGCGTACCTGCTGACCGGCGACCCGGACCGGGGCCGCGACCTGGCCGTGAACGCCCTGACGGCGGTCGGCCGCCGCTGGTCCGCGGTCCGCTGGACCCGGCCTGTGCAGGCCGTGCTGCGTGAGCTGTACAAGCGCTTCCTGTCGGACGGCACGCCGGCGCCGGACGCGTACGCGCTGGCCGCGCTGCCGCCGAACACGCGAGCCGCCGTCGTGGCCCGCTACCACGACGGCCTGTCGCCGCAGCAGGTGGCCGCGATCATCGGCCTGTGGACGGCCGCCCACGACGAGGAGATCCACCGCGCCCGCATCCACCTCCGGACCGCCCGCCCCGACCTCTTCCCCACCCCGGCGTACGCGTCGCCGGGCGCCCCAGCCACCCCACAGGCGCCGGATGACTCGCTCGTGCCGAAGGCCGCGGAGGCGCAGCGAGCCCACTCCGACGACCAGGACGGAAACGCACCGTGGGCCGCTCCATGGGGTTCGCCCACCGCCCCGCCCGGCGGCACTCCCGGCACCGCGCCAGACGCCCTCCCAGAGGCCGCGCCAGGCACCACAGGCAACCCCGAGCCCACGCCCTGGGCCGCTCCCGGCGCCGAGGCACAGGCCGCTCCGAGATCCGAGGCCGGTGGTGCCGGAGCGTTCGCCGCGGTCGACGACGGCCCCCGCTCAACCGGCTCCGGCGGCCCGGGAAGGCATTTCGGGGGCGAGACATGGGCGGTGCCGGCTTCGGCCTGGGATGTCGTGCCGGGTGACGACGATCCGGAGCTGCGGGCCGCGCTCATCCATCTGGCCGCCGCCGAGATGCCCCACGTCCACCTCTCCGGTCCCGTCCTGCGCCTCATCCGCAGACGCCGCAGGATCCGGTCGACGGCGTGGGCGACGATCTCCGTCGGTGCGGCCGGCGGGTTCGTGGCCCTGGTCGTGGCCGCCACGACCGCCCTCGCCGGCAACATCGAACGCGCGATGACCGAGCCGACCGGCCTTCCCCAGTACACGGAGTCCCCGCAGCAGGTCCCTCCACCGATCCCCGACGAGCTCGAAGAGCCGGTCCGGTACGCGTACGCGGGCTACTGCCGCGGCACCCCCAACAACCCCGCCAACCCCGAGGCGTGCGGCCAGTGGCGGCTGACGACCACGTCGGGCGACGAATGGCGGCTGCCGCACGCGGGCGCCGGCTACGACGAGGACACCGGCATCGTCCTGCCCCTCGCCGTGAGCCAGAACGGCCACCGCCTGGCCTACCGGGACAACCAGGGCTCCTACCTCGTCCTCGACCTGCCCACGGGCGAGTTCAAGCGGATCGACCTGGACGACCAGCAGGCCACCCCGCACTTCACCTCCTCCCCCGACGGCCGCTACTTCGCCGTCCACTTCGAGGACGGCGCCACCAGCGCGATGCTCGACTTCGACACCGGCGTCACCCGTCACACCACTGGTGAGAAGGTCAGGATCCTCGCCGTCGGGAACGACGGCACGCAGGTGGTGAGCGAGGAGGAGGACGTGGACGACGTGCCGGGGCACGCCTCGGTCACGACCGTCGAGCTGCGGGGCGCGCGGGTCTACGCGGGCGGCTACCGGATCGACCCCGACCTCCTCGAGTACGGCGCCGCCCTGTCCTCCGACGGACGCACGCTCGCCCTCGTCTCCCAGGGCGCGAAGCTCGTCACCATGGACGTCCGCACGGGGCTCGTCATGAAGCGGCGCACGCCGCTGGAGGACTACGAGGTGATCGCGGTCGAGCGCTGGATCAACGCGGACGAGGTCCTGGTCCGCCACTGGGACGAGGACGAGGAGTACGTCGTCTTCACGAAGGCGAACGTGCGCACCGGCACCCTCTCGGAGCACGCGGACGAGGCGACGGAGTGGATGGACTACGACTCCCCGATCGGCGTCCTGGAGGAGTGAAAGAGGGCCCCGCCAGAACTGGCGGGGCCCTCGCGAGTGTCTGATCAGACGGTCTCGTACACCTTGCCGCTCTCCGGCTCCACGGCCACGGCCCTGCGGCGGCGCAGGCCGGTCGCCGAGATCGCCAGCCCGACGAGGGCCAGCACCAGCGACACCACGATGGCCGCGCGGAGCGAGCCGATCGACAGCGTCTCGCCGCCGCCGCCCGAGGTAAGCACGGCGGTGACCGCGGCCAGCACGACGGCGCCGCCGACCTGGCCGGAGGTGTTGAGCAGCCCGGAGGCGAGGCCCTGCTCGTCGTCGTCCACGCCGCTGACGGCCTGGATGTTCAGGGCGGGGAAGGACAGCGCGAACGCCACACCGAGGAGCAGCATGCCCGGGAGGACCATGCCGGCCAGGCTGGGCGTGCTGTCGATGCCGAGGAAGATCGCGTACCCGCCGGCCAGCGCGGCCGCACCGATGACGATCAGCTTGCCGGTGCCGAACCTGTCGGCGAAGTCGCCCATCTTGGTCGAGGTGACCGCGACGAGCAGGCCGGCGGGCAGGAACGCCAGGGCCGTGCCGAGTGCCGACCAGCCCAGCAGGTTCTGGAAGTACTGCATGGCCACGAACTGGAAGGCCACGTACGAGCCCATGAGGATGACCAGGCCCAGGTTGGCCCGCACGATGTGGCCGGAGCGCAGGATGCCGAGCCGCACCAGGGGGTGCCTCGTCCGCAGCTCCGTGAAGACGAACAGCCCGAGCAGCGCGGCCACGGCCACCAGCGAGCCGATGGTGCGGATGGAGGCCCAGCCGACCTCGGGCGCCTGCACGACGGTGAAGACCAGCAGCAGCATCGAGGCGGTGATCAGCACCGCGCCGAGGATGTCGTGGCCGCCCTCGGCCCGCTCCTCCTCACCCCGCGGCAGCACCTTCAATGCGGCGACCAGCGCGATGACCGCGACGGGCACCGGCATGAGGAGCGTAAGCCGCCAGTCGAGCTGGGTCAGCAGGCCGGAGAGCACAAGACCGAGCGAGTAGCCGCTGGCGCCGCAGGCGGTGAAGATGCTCAATGCCTTGTTGCGCTCCGGGCCCTCGGGAAAGGTCGTCGTGATGATCGACAACGCCGCGGGCGCGGTGAACGCGGCGGCGACACCCTTGACGAACCGGGCCGCGATCAACAACGCGCCGTCGTCCACGACGCCGCCGATCAACGACGCCACGGCGAACACGCCCAGCGCGGCCAGGAACACCCTGCGCCGCCCGAGCAGGTCGGCGGTCCTGCCCCCGAGCAACAGAAGACCGCCGTAGCCGAGCACGTAACCGCTGACCACCCACTGCAAAGACGAGGTGCTCAGACCCAGATCGTGCTGGATGGCCGGCAGGGCGACACCGACCATCGAGACGTCCAGGGCGTCAAGGAAGATCACCGCGCAGAGGACGGCGAGCGCCGCCCAACGGGATGACACAGATACGGAAGTTGAGGAAGAGGACATGGCCCAGAACACTACATGCAATCGCATCTAATGCAAATGCATTTAATGCTGTTGCATAAGTTTTAGCCGAGTGGTAACCTCCGCGACATGGACGAGGAGTTCGTGGTCGAGACCTGGCATTACGTCCTGGCCAAGCATGCCAAGGCCATGTGCGAGCTGGAGCGTGAGCTAGGTGATCGTCACGGGCTGGGGCCCAGCGAGTTCGAGGTGCTGGACAGGATCGTCCGTCACGACAGGAAGCTGCGCCTGCAGGAGCTCTGCGACGAGGTCCATCTGAGCCAGAGCGCCCTGTCCCGGGTGGTGGCGCGGCTGGAGAAGGCGGCGCTCGTCGCACGCAACGCCTGCGACTCCGACCGGCGCGGCGTGTTCGTCTGCATCACCCCGGAAGGCCGCGCCAAGCACGCGGAAGCGCTCCCGACGCACCACGCCGTCCTGACGGAGATCTTCGCCGACGCCCCGGCCCCCGAAGGCGCGCTCCGGCGCTAGGACGCGGTGATGCGGTCGATGACCAGCGGGAGATGCTCCTCGCTCGCCGCGCCCACCGCGTAGCCGCCCTCAAGGGCCTCCAGCGCCCGCTCGAAGCGCGCCGTCTCGTCGGCGTGCAACGTCATCAACGGCTGCCCGGCCCGCACCAGATCGCCGGGCTTGGCGTGCAGCGTGACCCCGGCCCCTGACGACACCGGGTCCTCCTTGCGCGCCCGGCCGGCCCCCAGCCGCCAGGCCGCCAGGCCCACCGCGTACGCGTCCAGCCTGGTCAGCACCCCCGAGGACGGCGCCTCGACGGTCATGGTCTCGGCCGCGCGAGGCAGCACGGCGTCCGGGTCCCCGCCCTGGGCGGAGATCATCCGCCGCCACGCGTCCATGGCCGAGCCGTCCTGCAGCGCCTTGGCCGGGTCCTTGCCGCCGGAGACCCCGGCCGCCTCCAGCATCGCCCGCGCCAGCCGCACCGTCAGCTCCACCACGTCCGACGGCCCGCCGCCCGCGAGCACCTCGACGGACTCCTCGACCTCCAGCGCGTTGCCCACGGCCCGCCCCAGGGGCCGGTCCATCGCAGTGAGCAGCGCCACCGTGCGCACCCCCGCGTCCGTCCCGAGCGCGACCATGGTCTCGGCCAGCTCCCGGGCCGCGGGGACCGTCTTCATGAACGCCCCGGAGCCCACCTTGACGTCGAGGACGAGCGAGCCCGTGCCCTCGGCGATCTTCTTCGACATGATCGACGAGGCGATCAGCGGGATCGACTCGACGGTGCCGGTGACGTCGCGCAACGCGTACAGCTTCTTGTCGGCCGGGGCCAGCCCCGAGCCCGCGGCGCAGACCACCGCGCCCGCCGAGCGCAGGACGCGCAGCATCTCGTCGTTGGAGAGCGAGGCCCGCCAGCCGGGGATGGACTCCAGCTTGTCGAGGGTGCCGCCGGTGTGGCCGAGGCCGCGGCCCGACAGCTGCGGCACGTACGCGCCGCACGCCGCCACCAGCGGCGCCAGCGGGAGCGTGATCTTGTCGCCCACGCCGCCCGTGGAGTGTTTGTCGGCGGTGGGCCGGTCGAGCATCGACCAGTCCATGCGCTCGCCGGAGCGGATCATGGCCTGCGTCCAGTCGGCGATCTCGCGCCGGTTCATGCCGTTGAGCAGGATGGCCATGGCCAGCGCGGACATCTGCTCGTCGGCCACGTCGCCGCGGGTGTAGGCGGCGATCACCCAGTCGATCTGGGCGGTGGTGAGCTCGCCGCCGTCGCGCTTGGCGCGGATGACCTCGATGGCGTCCATCAGGCGCTCCTGCTCAGGTCTTCGGGGCCGAAGGCGTACGGCAGGATCTCGGACATCGGCTTCGGCCCGTCCACGGTCTCGACCAGCAGGTCCTCGCCGCCGAACTCGTACAGGAGCTGACGGCAGCGCCCGCACGGCATCAGCAGCTCGCCGTGGCCGTCCACGCAGGTGAAGGCCACCAGCCGGCCGCCGCCGGACAGCTGCAGCGCCGACACGAGCCCGCACTCGGCGCAGAGGCCGAGGCCGTAGGAGGCGTTCTCGACGTTGCAGCCGGTGACGATCCGCCCGTCGTCGACGAGCGCCGCCGCTCCCACAGGGAACTTCGAGTACGGCGCGTACGCGTGCCTCATGGCCTCCGTGGCCTCGTCACGGAGCCCCTCCCAGTCGATGCTCAATGCTGCTCCCCCCTGCGGTAGCGTACGCCGTCGGCCTTGGGCATCCGCAGGCGCTGCGAAGCCACCAGGAGCACGAGCAGCGTGAGCACGTGCGGCGTGATGAAGACGAACTCGTTCGGCAGCTGGTCTACGGTCAGCCAGAGCCAGAACAGCACGACCATGCCCGCCGCGGCGGCCGCCATGATGGTGTAGTCCTTGCCGGTCCTGGCCGCCAGCTCGGCGGGCTGGGTGGGCGACAACATCCGGCGTGCCCTGATCACCAGGTAGGCGAGCAGCAGCACCGCCCCGAACAGGAAGAACGACGTGACCGCCCCTGCGCTGCGCAGCTGCAGGCCGTCGGCGTAACCGAACAGCGAGGCGCCGGCCGCGAGCCCGCCGGGACGCCAGTTGCCGAAGATCATGGCGGCCAGGCCGATGAAGCCGCGCCCGCCCGTCTGGCCCTCCACGTACTTGGTGGAGACGAACACCAGGAACACGCCGCCCAGCCCGGCGAAGGCGCCGGAGATGACGACCGCGATGTACTTGGTCAGGTAGACGTTCACGCCCAGCGACTCGGCCGCCCACGGGTTCTCGCCCACCGAGCGCAGCCGCAGGCCGAAGGCCGTGCGCCAGAGCACGAAGAACGTCAGGGGCAGCAGCAGGACCGCCAGGACCACCAGGATGTTCACGTTGTGGGTGAGGCCGCGCACGATGCCCGCGACGTCGGAGAGCAGGAACCAGTGGGTGTTCTCAAGCTTTCCGAGCAGGTCGGGCCCGTCGGAGAGCAACGGCAGGCTGGGCTGCCACGTCCGCCCGGTGATCGCGGGCGAGGTGGTGATGCCCGCGCCGGCGTCGGCCGCCGGGGTGCCCTCCTTGTAGAGCACCTCGGACAGGAAGCGGGTGACGCCGGGGCCGAGCAGGTTGATGGCGACGCCGCTGATGATGTGGTCCACGCCGAACGTCACGGTGGCCACGGCGTGGATGAGGCCGCCGAGCGCGCCGCCGAGCAACCCGGCGATCAGCGCGGCCAGGGGTCCCCACTGGTAGCCGGCCCATCCGGCGAACCAGGTGCCGAGCACCATCATGCCTTCGAGCCCGATGTTGACCACGCCGGCCCGCTCGGCCCACAGACCGCCGAGGCCGGCGAGGCCGATCGGCACGGCCAGCAGCAGGGCCGCGGAGAACGTGCCGGAGGAGGTGATGTCGTTCTGACCCGACACGACGCGGACCAGTGACATCACCAGGAGGAGCGCGGCGACGCCGACGAGCACGAGGTGGTACTTGGTGAACCTGGTCATGCTGCCACCTCAACCGGTTGCTTCCTGCCGAGCTCCTGGGCGGCCCGCTGCTCCTCGAGTCTGAGCGCCAGCCGGTTCGTCACCTCGTTGGCCACCACGACCAGCAGCACGATCACGCCCTGGATGATCGTGATGACGGACGGCGGCACGTTCGCGATCTGCAGCGCGCCCTGGGCCCGGTCGAGGAAGGCGAACAGCAGCGCGGCGACCGCGATGCCGACCGGCTTGTTCCGGCCGAGCAGCGCCACCGCGATGCCGAGGAAGCCCAGTCCAGCGGTGAAGTTGGAGTTGAAGGCGCCCTTGTCGCCGAGGATCTCCGGCAGGCCGATGAGCCCGGCGATCGAGCCGGACATGACCATCGCCGCGATGATCATCTTCTTCGAGTCGATGCCGGAGGCGAGCGCGGCCGGGCCGTTGAGCCCGCTGGCCTTGACGTTGAAGCCGAAGCGGGTGCGTTCGAGCACGACCCAGATGACGATGCCGAGCACGATCGCCACGAGCAGGAAGCCCCACACGCCGCCGCCACGCGTCGGCGGGAGCAGCCCGAACAACTCGAAGACGAAGTTGAGGTTCGGGAACATGGCCGACTCCGGCAGCTCCGGCGTCGTCGTGGTGAGCTGCCCCGCGGCGCGCTCGCCCGCGAACGGCCCGCGGACGAGGTAGGACGTCAGGTTGATCGCGATGTAGTTGAGCATGATCGTGGCGATGACCTCGTTCACGCCCCTGGTCACCTTCATGACCGCCGGGATGAGCGCGTAGAGCCCGCCGACGGCCGCCGCCACGACGATGATCACCGCGATCTGGATCGGCGCGGGCGCCGTGAACGTCGAGCCGACGTACGCCGCGCAGATGGCGGCCAGCCGGTATTGCCCCTCCACGCCGATGTTGAAGAGGTTCATACGGAAACCGACGGCCACCGCGAGGCCGGCGATGAACAGCGGCACAGCCCGGTTGATGAAGGCCGCGATGCCGTTGGACTGCGCCCGCTCCGAGGCGCCGAAGTCGAAGAACGCGGCGAACGCGTCGATCGGGCTGGCGCCCGCGGCGGTGATCGCCACGCTGGAGATCGCGATGGCCAGGATGATCGCGATGACGGCGCCGGCCACGGTGAGCAGCGCCCGGTTGAGCCCCGCGGGCATCACGTCTCCTCAGTGCCGGCGATGGCGCCGGTCATGTAGCCGCCCAGCCGCTCGGGCGTGATGTCGGAAGGGTCGAGCGCGGCCACGAGCCGTCCCCGGTAGATCACCTGGATCGTGTCGGACAGGCCGATCAGCTCGTCGAGGTCGGCGGAGATGAGCAGGACCGCCAGTCCCGCAGCCCTGGCGTTGCGCAGGTGGTCCCAGATGGCGGCCTGCGCGCCGACGTCCACGCCGCGCGTCGGGTGCGCGGCGATGAGGAACTTGGGCGCGCCGCTCATCTCGCGGCCCACGATCAGCTTCTGCTGGTTGCCGCCGGACAGGGCGAGGGCCAGGGTGTCGACGCTCGGCGTGCGGACGTCGTAGTCCTTGACGATGCGCGCGGTGTCGCGTTTGGAGGCGCTGCGGTCGACCCAGATGCCGCTGCGCGCGGGCTTCCTGGTCTGGTGGCCGAGCACGCGGTTCTCCCACAGCGAGGCCTCCAGCAGCAGACCCTGCCGGTGCCGGTCCTCGGGGATGTAGCCGATGCCGGACTCCCGCCGCTTGAGCGTGGACCAGGCGCTGATGTCGTGTTCGCCGAGCCTGATCGTGCCGTGCGCCGGGCGGATGCCCATGATGGCCTCGATCAGCTCGGACTGGCCGTTGCCCTCGACGCCGGCGATGCCGAGGATCTCGCCCTCGTGGATTTCGAACGACACGTCGTCGAGCAGGAGCCGTTTGCCCTCCGCGCGGAGCTTCTCGACGTACGTCCGGACGGGGGTGCCCTTGGGCGCCGGGCGGTAGCCGTCGGCCTCCATGGTGAGGTCCTCGACCTTGAAGGCCACGCGGTCGGTCACCGTGGACTCGCGGGTCTCCGGCGTGGGCAGCTCGCTGCCGACCATGAGCTCGGCGAGCTGGCGGGCGCTGGTGACCTCGCTCCTGGGCAGGCTCGCGACGGTGGTGCCGCGCCGGATCACGGTGATCGCGTCGGCGATGTCGAGCACCTCGTCGAGCTTGTGGGAGATGAAGATGACGGTCAGGCCCTCGGCCTTGAGCTCGCGCAGGTTCTGGAAGAGCTCCTCGACCTCCTGGGGGACGAGCACGGCGGTCGGCTCGTCGAGGATGAGGATGCGGGCGCCGCGGTAGAGGACCTTGAGGATCTCCACGCGCTGGCGGTCGCCGACGCCGAGGTCCTCCACGAGCTTGTCGGGGTCGACCCGCAGGCCGTGGCTCGCGGCCAGCGCGTTGATGCGCTTGCGGGCCCCGGCGGTGTCGAGCCTGACGTCCTTCTTCGGCTCGGCGCCGAGGACGATGTTCTCCAGAACGGTGAGGTTGTCGGCCAGCATGAAGTGCTGGTGCACCATGCCGATGCCGACCTCGATGGCGTCACTGGGGGTACGGAAGCTCACGTCCTTGCCGTCGACCCTGATGCTGCCCTCGTCCGGCTTCTGCATCCCGTACAGGATCTTCATCAGGGTGGACTTGCCCGCGCCGTTCTCCCCGACGATGGCGTGCACCGTCCCGGCTTGGACCGTGATGCGGATGTCGTGGTTGGCGACGACGCCGGGGAAACGCTTGGTGATGCCCTCCAGCTCTACGGCGGGGAATTTCGCCGTGGCCAGGGTGTCAGCACTCATCTCGTTGCGCCTTCTCCTCAGGCGGGCAGGGGATAGACGGAAGGCCCGAAGTAACCGGACTCCGGGCCCTCAGTCGATGCTCCTACCCAGGTTACGGCTTGGCCGGAACCGTGATTTTGCCGTCCACGATGTCCTTCTTGGCGGCGTCGAGCTTGTCCTTGATGTCGTCGATCTCGCCGCCGGTGGTGGACAGGCCCACGCCGTCGACCTTGAGGTCGTACGTGACGTTGCTGCCGCCCTTGGCGCCGCCCTGGAAGGCCTTGATGAACTCGAACACGCCGACGTCGACGCGCTTGAGCATCGAGGTCATGATGACCGACTGCAGGTCGGTCTCCTTGACCGTCTGGCGCTGGTCGGAGTCGACGCCGATGGCCTTCTTCTTGGCCGCGGCCGCCGCCTGGAAGACGCCGAGGCCGGAGTCGCCGGAGGCGTGGTAGACGATGTCGGCGCCGTCCTGGTACATCTTGTCGGCCGCGACCTTGCCCTTGTCCGGGGCCTTGAAGCCGGAGAAGTCACCGTCGGGCGTGAGGTACTTGATATCGATCTTGATGTCCGACTTGACCGACTTCGCGCCGGCCACGTAGCCCGCCTCGAACTTCTTGATCAGGTCGTTCTCGACACCGCCGACGAAGCCGATGTGGCCGCTCTCCGACTTGGTCGCGGCGGCGACGCCGGCCAGGTAGGAGCCCTGCTCCTCGGCGAACAGCAGGCCGGTCACGTTGGGCGCGTTGGAGGCGGAGTCCACGACCGCGAACTGGATGTCCGGGTATTCCTCGGCCGCCTTCTTGATGTCCTCGCCGTAGGCGAAGCCGACACCGATGATCGGGTTGTAGCCCGCGTCGGCGAGCTGGCGCAGCAGGTCGCCGCGGTTCGAACCGTCGGCGGCCGGGCTCAGCTCCTTGATCTCGGCGCCGAGCTCCGTCTTGGCCTTCTCCAGGCCGGCGTACGCGGCGTCGTTGAAGGACTTGTCGCCGCGCCCGCCGATGTCGAACGCCAGACCCACCTTGAGCGCGCTCTTGGGCGCCTCGCTGCTCGCGCCACCGGTCGGCGCCTCGCTGGCCGTCGTGGCGCCCCCGCCGCCGCCACCACAGGCGGCCGCTGCCATGAGCATGACGCCGGCCACCGTGCCGATCGCCATCCTGTTGAATCGCTTGCCGAGCAAGGCGACTCCCTTCCATTTCCCCGCCGTCGAACTTCATCGCAGGCGCGAAGAAACGTACGGCACCTGCACGGAAGATAGTTGCTTGACCAGGGCGGACCAAACCGGCACACAGTGTCGCAACCGCTCCGTTATCGACCTCAGGCGCGTCCGTGACCTGAATCCCCGCATACGGGGCGCGCCATGCGTTGGCAAAACTTTTGCCCAGCTTTGGGAGGTAATCACCTCTTGCCCAAGGCCGGATCATGGCGGAGATTCGAGCGACGGTGGAATCTTCCCGTATCGGAGCCCCGTATGCACCCTAGGCAAGCACTGGCCGTGCCGCTCGTCGCGCTCCTCGTCGCGACCTTAGCCGGCACCGCGCCCGCCACAGCCGACACCCCAGCTATCAAGATCGAGAACAACGCCACCCAGCCGGTCTTCTCCCGGGCGGACGCCATCAAACAGACGGTGTTCGTCGAGGTCGCGGGGACCGACAGCGACAACGACGGCGAACCGGACCGGGTCGCGGTGGACATCCTGCGCCCCAAGGAGACCGACCAGGGACTGAAGGTCCCGGTGATCATGGAGGCCAGCCCGTACTACGCCGGCGGCAACGACGTCGCCAACCACCCCGTGGACGTGGACGAGAACGGCAACCCCCTCCCGACGCTCAAGGCGCTGGCCGACAAGCTGGCCGCCGAGCCGTTCGACGGCTACTACGACAACTACTTCCTGCCCCGCGGCTACGCGATCGCGCTGGTGGAGAACCTCGGCAGCGGCCGCGCCACCGGCTGCCCGACCTCCGGCGACCGCAACGAGACCGAGGGCCCGAAGGCGGCGATCGACTGGCTGAACGGCCGCGCCAAGGGCTACGACGCCGCCGGCAACCCGGTCGAGGCCACCTGGTCGACCGGCAAAGTGGGCATGATCGGCGTCTCCTACAACGGCACGCTGCCCAACGCGGTCGCCGCGACCGGCGTCGAGGGCCTGGAGACGATCGTCCCGATCGCCGCGATCTCCAGCTGGTACGACTACTACCGCGCCAACGGCGGCGTGCTCGCCCCCGGCGGCTTCCAGGGCGAGGACCTGGACGTGCTCGCCAAATACGTGCTGACCAGGGAGAACGGCCAGGAGGCCTGCGGCGCGTTGATCGACCAGATCACCGCCGCCCAGGACCGGATCACCGGCGACTACAGCCCGGTCTGGGACGCCCGCAACTACCTCAACGACGTCGGCAAGGTCAAGGCCAGCGTCTTCGTCGTGCACGGGCTCAACGACTGGAACGTCAAGACCAAGCAGTTCGCCCAGTGGTGGTACGCCCTGGCCAAGCGGCACGTGCCGCGCAAGATCTGGTTGCACCAGGGCACCCACATGAACCCCTTCAGCCTGCGCACGGCCGAGTGGCTGCGCCAGCTGCACGGCTGGTTCGACCACTGGCTGTACGGGATCGACTCGGGCATCATGCGCGAGCCGCAGGCCGACGTGGAGATCGCGGCCGGCCAGTGGGCGCAGCACCGGTCGTGGCCGCTGCCCGGCGCGACGACCGTGCCCCTCCGGCCGCGGTCCGGCGGGAGCCTCGGCCTGCTGCCCGGCCCGTCGGCCAGGGAATCCTTCGTGGACCAGAAGGTCAGGACCGCCGAGCAGCTGGTCGAGGCGACGGGGGCGGATCCGAACCGGCTGGCGTACGTGACCGGTGGCCTGCCCGCCGACGTGCGGATCTCCGGCACGCCGACGGTGTCGGTGCGGGCCTCGTTCAAGGACGGGGCGTCGCCGTACCTGACGGCGTTGCTGGTGGACTACGGCGAGGACGTCCGGCCTGACGGCCGCCTGCTCTCGACCGGCCAGACCTACTGCTACGGCCAGGGTGTCCCGGGTGACACGGGCTGCACCACGCTGCGGGTGCTCGGCACGGCCGCGACGCCGTACAAGATCGTCACCCGGGGCTGGCTCGACGTCCGCAACCGGCACCGGCCGGACAGGACCGAGCCGCTCCGCCCGGGCAAGGAGTACACCTTCACCTGGGACTTCCAGCCGACGGACTACCTGTTCAAGAAGGGGCACCGGCTGGGCCTGGTGATCATCTCGACCGACTACGACTACACCCTGCGGTACCCGCCGGGCACGAAGATCACGGTCTCGCCGGGCCACTCGTCCCTGCGTCTCCCCGTGGTCCTCGGCAAGCTCCCCTGACCGATCGCACGCGCCGCCGTCCCCGCCCCTTCCTGCTTGGGAAGGGGCGGGCCAGGAGGGTGACGTCGGCGCCCCGCCACTCACCGTACGCACTCCCCAAAGGACCTCAGCCGGAGTACGGCTTTCCCGAGAGCACCTTCGGTCCCAGATGGCGGGACGGGGCATGCGGCGGTGAGTGATCGCGAACGGTTCAGGCCAGCGCGCTGGTGATCGAGTCGAGGGGCCCGACCTCCCAGAGGGCGGTCAGCGCGGTGGCGGCCATGACCCGGACGCCCATCGGGATCGCCTTCTCGTCCACGTCGAAGGTGCCCTGGTGGATGTCGTACGTCACCCCGTCCGGCGAGCGGGTGCCCAGGCGGGCGAACGCGCCGGGGATCGACTCGAGGTACCACGCGAAGTCCTCGCCGCCGAGCGACTGCTGGGTCGAGACCACCGCGCCCGCGCCCAGCACCCGCTCGGTGGCCTCGGCCAGCATCTCGACGCTGACCTCGTCGTTGACCACGGGCGGCACGCCGCGCTTGTAGTCCATCGTGGCCTCGATGCCGTAGGCGCCGGCCACCGACTCCAGCAGCGACTTGATCAGGTCGGGGGCGGCGTGCCAGGCGTTCTCGTCCAGGCAGCGCACGGTGCCCTCGGCGATGCCGTCGTCGGGGATCGCGTTGGCCGCCGAGCCGGCCTCGACCCGGCCCCAGACGAGGCTGAGCGAGGAGCGGGGGTCGATGCGGCGCGACAGGGCCGCGGGCAGCTCGGTGAGGATCTTGGCCAGCGCGAAGACCAGGTCGGCGGTCAGGTGGGGACGGGCGGTGTGGCCGCCGGGCCCGGAGACGCGGACGGTCAGCTTGTCGCAGGCGGAGGTGATCGGGCCCGGCTTGAGCCCGACCTGGCCGACGTCCACGCGGGGGTCGCAGTGCAGGCCGAAGATGCGGTCGACGCCGCTGATGCCGCCGTGCGCCATGACCTCCAGCGCGCCGCCCGGAAGCTCCTCGGCCGGCTGGAAGATCAGCCGGACCCGGCCTGGCAGGAGGCCCGCGGCGGCCTGCTGGGCGAGGAAGAGCGAGGTGCCGAGCAGGATCGTGGTGTGCACGTCGTGGCCGCAGGCGTGGCAGGCCCCGGTCACCGTCGAGCGGTAGGGCACGTCCTTCTCGTCCTGCAGCGGCAGCGCGTCGATGTCGGCGCGCAGCGCGATGGTCGGCCCGTCGCCGCTGCCCACGTCGCAGATGAGGCCGGTGCCCCGGGGGAGCACCGAAGGGGTCAGCCCGGCGGCGGTGAGCCGCTCGGCGATCCGCTGCGTCGTGCGGTATTCGGCGAAGGCCAGCTCAGGGTGCATGTGGAGATCGCGGCGAAACGCCACGAGGTCCTGCTCGGTCTCCGCCAGGAACGCGTCGAGTTCCCCCCGCAGCTCACGTCCCCGCATATGTCACCGTCCCGTCCAATGCCGCGCGCCCCAATATGTCCGACCACCGCGGCTCATCCGCTGTGGAAAACTCGTCCGATCCGCCGTGGCCTCCCGGGTCGAGCGGCCGCTCGGCGAATCAAAAAACACACCCTCTGGTCGGGGTGCGCGAGATCGTCAGCATGGGCTTTGCGTTCGTCGGTCCGCGAGTGCCGCTGCAGCCCGGGAGCACAGCGGTCGGCCGTGAGCCCGATGGCGATGCTTCGACTCTATCGCCCGCGCGCTGCTTCCCGCCGACAGATACACCAAAAGTTAGCCGATGGCACGTCCGAAACCGCAGGTGGTCACGGTGTGTGCACGTCTTCCTGATCCCGAAATAGTCACAAGGGATCATTAGATCGTGACCCGTTGAAGCCACTTCCAAACGTGGTCAGCGATTCCGAATCCTGTCACCTTCTGTCATGGTCATCACACTTCGACGATGGCTGCATTTGAGAAGTATGCGTGTTTCACTCGCAATATGATCACTAATATCCCGTTCGGGGAGAAGCATGCTGGGTTGAGCATCTTCGAGCCGAGTGAGGGGACCCTGGTGGTCGTGCCCTCGCTCTCCCTTCCGCAGGACGAGCTCCGCCGCATCACGGCAGCGAGGTCCTACGAGGAGCGTCTTCTCTTCCTCCTGCTGACGCTCCGCGAACCCGGGGTAAAGGTGGTCTACCTCTCCTCCGCGCCCATCGATCCCGACATCATCGACTACTACTTCGCGTTCCTGCCCGATCCGGATGACGCCGCCAAGCGACTGACGCTGATCACGCTCGACGACCCCTGGTCCCAGCCGTTGACCAGGAGCCTGCTCGGCCGCCCCGACGTGATCGAGCAGGTGCGCTCCGCGATCGACGGTGACGCCTGGCTGGTGCCGTTCGTGCTGAGCGAGCTCGAGGAGGAGCTGGCGTCGTCACTCAACGTTCCCCTCTACGGTCCGGCCACCTCGTTCGCCTATTACGGCTCCAAGAGCGGGGCCCGCGAAGTGGGCCACGATGCCGGCGTGCCGATGGCGCGTGGCTTCGGGGACGTGCGGACGGCGCTGGAGATCGAGGAGGCCATCGAGGCGCTGCCGGGCGAGCGAGTGATCGTCAAGCTGAACGACGGCTACTCGGGGCTCGGCAACGCGATCGTCACCAAGGCCGACAGGGCGTCGACCAGCTTCGCGATGCCCGGCGAGACGTGGGACGCCTTCACCGCCAAGGTGCGCGACCGCGGCGCGGTGGTCGAGGAGTACATCGAGCACCGGCCGCTGTACTACCCGAGCGCGCTGGCCGGCATCACGCCGGGCGGGCACGCGCAGGTGCTGGCCACCCACGACCAGGTGCTCGGCGGCCCCAACGGCCACGTCTACCAGGGGTGCACGTTCCCGGCCGCGCCGGAGTACCGCGCCGAGGTGGGCGCCGCGGCCGACCGGATCGCCCGCGTGCTGGCCGAGCGGGGCGTCGTGGGGCTGTTCGGGATGGACTTCTTCGCGCTGAAGGCCGACGCCGGGTACGCGGCGCTGCTGTGCGAGATCAACCTGCGGATCGGCGGCACCACGCATCCGTTCGGCGCGGCCATGCTGACGACCGGGGCCGCGTACGATCCGGCGACCGGCCTGCTCATGGCGGGCGACCAGCCGAAGTACTACACCGCGACCGACAACTGCGCCGCCTCCTGCCTGCGCGGGCGCACGCCGGGCGAGGTCGTGCGGACGGCGGACCGGCTCGGCATCGGGTTCGACCACGAGCGGCGTACCGGGAACGTGTTCCACCTGCTCGGGGCCATCCCCGAGCACGGGAAGCTGGGCTTCACCTCCATCGGCGACTCACGGGAGGAGGCCGACGAGCTCCACGCGCTCACCCGGCGTCTCCTTTGCGGCCCCTGAGCCCTCGCCAGCCGATGGCGGCCAGGACGACGGCGAGGACGATGTTCACCGCGATCAAGATGCCGTGAACGACATAAAAGCTGGTCGGATGCCCATCGGCCAAGTTAAACCCGAGATTCACCCATTCGAAGATCATGAATGCGCCCGCGATGATGAGGAATCCGGCGATCTTTCGTGACATGTCCATCTCTCCAGTATCGAAGGGGGATCTGCGGGGAAAGTGTCGCTCCATGGGCATTCACACGGAGCTACCCTGAGACCGCAATGTGGACGAAAATCGTGCCCGTCGCGGCACTCATCGCCTCGGTCTCGCTCACCGGCGGGACCGCATATGCCAGCCCGACGACACCCGTCGGCGGTGAGGCACTGGGCAGCCGCGGCCTGGTGGCGCCGGAAGGCGTCCAGAAGCCGCCCAAGAGCAAGGCTACGTCGTACGTCATCGCGGACGTGGGGACGGGCCAGGTGCTCGCGGCGAAGGACGCCCACGGGCGCTACCTGCCGGCCAGCACGCTCAAGACGCTGACCGCGCTCACGCTCATCCCCAAGCTCGACAAGAACCGCACGATCCGGCCCAGCCACAACGCGTGCAACCAGGAGGGCTCCGCGGTCGGGCTGTCGCCCAAGGCGACGTACAAGATCGACGACCTGTTCAAAGGGCTGATGATGTCGTCCGGCAACGACGCGGCCATGGCCCTGGCCGAGTCGAACGGCGGCCTCGCCAAGACCATGAGCGACATGAACGCCGAGGCCAAGCGGCTGCAGGCGTACGACACCGTGGCCAAGACGCCCAGCGGCCTGGACAAGCCCGGCCAGAGCAGCTCGGCCTACGACCTGGCGCTCATCGCCCGCGCCGGCCTGGCCAACCCTGACTTCAAGCGCTACATCAGCACGAAGACGGCGAACTTCCCGGCGCCCAAGGGCAAGACCTACCAGATCAGCAACCACAACAAGCTGCTCTGGCGCTACCAGGGCATGATCGGCGTCAAGAATGGCTGGACCACGAAGGCGCGGGCCAGCTTCGTCGGCGCGGCCACCCGCGGCGGCCACACGATCGTGGTGAGCATCATGCGGCACGAGGGCTTCTTCTGGGACGAGGTGGCCAAGCTGCTCGACTGGGGCTTCTCGGTCAGGGGCAAGGTCACGCCGGTCGGCCGTCTGGTGGACCCGCTGCCCGCCGGCCTGCCCGCCCCGCAGCAGCAGGCCTCCGCGCCGGCCAAGACGGTCACGCCGGCCGCCCAGCCGCCGCTGCTCGACACGGCCGCGAAGAAGCAGACCGACACCACCAAGACCGTCGGATCCGTGGTGATCGGCGGCGGGCTGCTGTTCGGGCTGATCTACCTGTGGTACGGGATCCGCCGCCGCAGGCGCGCCAGGTCACGCTTCTGACCTCGACGGCGGCGCCGGCGTCGGGGCCGGCGGCGGGCAGAACCCCGCCGTGGCCGTCCACGCGGCGACGTAGAGGACGAGCCTGGCCGAGAAGTTCATCCAGACCAGCAGGCCCACGATGACGGCGAACGCGCCGTAGACCGGGTTGCCGAGCGTCTGCGCCAGCAGCAGCGTCGCGAGCTGCTTGAGCAGCCCGAACCCGATCGCGCCGAGCAACGCGCCCTTGGCGATCACCCGGAACGGCTGGGTCGGTCTGGCCACCCAGCCGAGCAGGATCAGGAACAGCAGCCAGTCGGCGCCCAGGCTCGCCGCCACCCCGGCCAGCCGCAGCCCTGCGTTGGCGAGCGCGGACTCGCTGCCGAACAGGAAGTCCAGCACCTTGTCCGTGGCCGTGGTGGCGAACCCGGCGACCAGCACGGACGAGATCATCGTGACGCCGAGCAGGGCGAGCGAGGCCAGGTCGCGCAGCTTGCCGACGAAGAAGTTGAGCGGGGGCGCGGTGGTCATCGAGATCTCGCGCAGCGCCCCGCGCAGGGCGTCCAGCGCGCCGAGCCCGGCGTAGAGGAGACCGAACAGGCCGATGATCCCGGCCGCCTCCTTGGCCTTGGCGATGGCTTCGAGGTTGAGCTGGCCGGCGATGGCCGGCAGCCGCTCGAGGATGGCCGCCTCCAGGGCCTCCCTGGTGGTGTCGCTGGTCGCCACCACGAACCCGAGCACCGCGTACGACAGCGCCACCAGCGGGAAGAACGACAAGAACGCGAAGTACGTGACCGCGCCCGCCAGCCGGTCGCCTTCCTGCACCTGGTAACGCTGCACGGCCCTGATGAGGTGGTCGAACGACAGCCGGCGGACCCGCCAGTCGTCCACCTTGCCCCGGCCCCAGACCTTGGCCGCCTCGATCCGCTCCACCAGGCCCGCCATCACGCCCTCCGTGCCTATGGCCTCACCTCACGACCGCGGCGGCGGACTCGTGCAGGGAGGCGAGGACCGCCGTCAGGTCGTGGTGGAGCAACTGCCCATCTCGCTTGACCGCACGCCCCGCGACGAGCACCGTGTCAACGCAGGCGGTGTCGGCGTTGAGCACGACGGCGCCGATCGGGTCGTGGGCGGCGGCCATGCCGAGCCTATCGGTGCGCAGCAGCATCAGGTCGGCCTGTTTTCCAGGCCGCAGCGACCCGATGACGTCGGCCAGGCCGAGCACCTCCGCCCCCTCGATGGTGGCCATGCTCAGCGCGTCGCGGGTGGTGAAGCCGAGCCCGGCGCCGTCGGGGCGGCCGCGTTCGAGCAGGTGGACGGCGCGCATCAGGGAGAACATGTCGCCGGGCGAGCAGACCACGGTGTCGGCGCCGAGCCCGGCCGGGATCCCCGCGGCCCTGGCCCGGCCGGTGGGAGGGTAGCCGAGCCCGAGGTTCATCTCGTCCACGGGTGCGAGCGAGACCGTGCCCCCGGTGGCGGCGATGCGCTTGAAATCCTCGTCGGTGTAGTGCAGCGCGTGCACGAACGTGGTGGGAGTGTCGAGCAACCCGTTCGACTCCAGGAACGCCAGTCCGGATGCGGTGCTCAAGTGCACGGTGACCGGGAGGTCCAGCTCGGCGGCGAGTCGCCACTCCTCCAGCGCGCGCTCCTCCCCGGCGATCTCCGGCCCGAGGGCGGCGAGGGCCATGGTGACCAGCCCCTGCGTGTCGGACAGGCGCTCGCGCACCCGCCGGGTCTCGCTCGTGAGCCCGCCGGGCTCGCCCCCGTAGCAGTAGCCGAAGACGCCCCTGATGCCCGAGTCGTGCAGCGCCTTCACGGAGGCCTCCGTGTGGGCGGGGCTGAACTGGGCGTGCGACCAGTCGAGCAGGGTGGTGATGCCGGCGTCCAGGCACTCCAGAGCGCCGGCGAGGGTGCCCGCGTACATGTCCTCGGGGCGGAGCTTGGGGGCGAGGTCGCCCATGACGCGCGCCATGTAGCCCTGGATGGTGGTGTCGGGCAGGACGGCCCTGATGGGTGCCTGCCAGGTGTGCCGGTGGGTGTCGACGAATCCCGGGAGCACGATCGTGCCGGTCGCGTCGATCACCTGCGCCCCGGGGACGTCCGGCAGGGCGGGGCCGACCTCGGCGATGGCGCCGCCCTCGATCCGCACGTCGGTCCGGCCCAGCACGACGGGCTCCGGCTCGGTGTCGATGACGACGCCATTCCTGATCAACGTGGTAATTGTCATGCTGAAAGCTTAAGCAGAAGCTTTTAAGAAAGCAATCTGCTGACAGGTATCCTCGATGACGTGAAACCGGATGAGATCGACGCGCTGGTGCCCCGCTGGCAACGACTGGGCATGTCGTCGTCGCTCATCGCCACCCTGGAGCTCAGCAAGCGCGCGACCCGGCTCGACCAGCTGTTCATGCAGGCGATCAAGGCCGAGCTGGCGGAGCTGGGGCTCACCTACGCCGAGTTCGACGTGCTGATCGCGCTGGCCCGGGCCGAACCACCGCACCGGATGAAGCCGAGCGAGCTGTCCAAGTCGCTGTTCCTCACCTCCGGCGGCATCAGCAACGTGCTGCAGCGGCTGACGGCGGCCGGATACGTGGAGCGCGAGGCCAATGCCGGCGACGCGCGCAGCCGCTGGGTCCAGCTCACGGACGAGGGGAGCCGCGTGGCGAGCGCGGCGCTGGAGGCGGCGAACCGGGCGCAGCAGGAGCTGATGGCAGGGATCCCGGAGGAGACGGTGCGGCGGGCGGCGGACGCGCTCCGAGAGGTCCTGGCCCCGCTGAGCCGCCGCCGCTTCCGCTAGCCCAGGGCGCGACGACCCGCCCACGCGGCGACCGCCGCGGCGATCTCTTCCGGCCGGTCCTCCGTCACGTGGTGCCCGGCCGGACCGCAGTGCGCGATCTCCAGGGCGGCCACGTTCTCCGCGCACCAGGCCGCCATGTCCTCCTTGATCAGCAGCGTGGGGGACGAGTCGAAGGTGAGCAGCAGCTTGGGCACGTCACCGCTGCTCGCGAGCCACTTGCTGTAGTGCTCGACCCGCTCGGCCACGTCGGCGGGCTCGCCGTCGAGCGGGAACGACCGCGCCCACTCCAGCAGCGGCCGCCGGCTCTCCCTGGTGGGGTACGGCGCCAGGTACGGCGCCTTCTCCTCCTCGCTCAACGGCGTCAGCACCCCGCCGGTGAACGCGGTCTCCACGAGGAAGTTCCCGTCGAGCACCAGGGACTCGCCCTCGGGCCCGCGAATGGCCTCGGCGCGCCTGCGCGGCCCCTCCCCCAGATCGTCCCAGCTCATCGGGCGGACGAAGGTCTCCATGAACGCCACGCCGCGCACCCGCCCGGGGTGGCGGGCGGCCCAGTCGAAGGCGAGCGCGCCGCCCCAGTCATGACCGACCAGCACCACGTCATCCAGCCCGAGCGCGTCGAACCAGGCGTCGAGGTAGCGGGCGTGCTCGCCGAACCGGTACGGCACGTCGGGCTTGCCCGAGCGGCCCATGCCGATGAGGTCGGGGGCGAGCAGGCGGCGCCCGGGGGCGGCGACGCCGGGCAGGACCTTCCGCCACGTGCGGGAGGAGGCGGGGTTGCCGTGCAGGAAGACGAAGGGGACTCCGCTGCCGGAATCTTCGTAGAAGACGGTCGAGTCGAGCACATCGATGGTGGCCATGACACATCCATTCGTTCGTTTGACTAACGTTTATGGCACTAACGAACCTACATCGTTAGTGCCACTAACGCAACGGGATAGGATCGCCGGCATGACGGACCCCATGGACGCGCAGGAGACCCCCGCCCCGCTGCGGGCCCTGCCCAGCCGGCTGTTGTCGCTGGTCGCGATGCAGGCCGACCGGCTGGTGAGCGAAGGGCTGGCCCGCGCCGACGCCCGCAAGTGGCACTACGCGGCGCTCGTGGCGCTGCGCGAGTCGGGCCCCGCCAGCCAGGCGGAGCTGAGCAGACGCACCGGCATCTACCGCAGCGACCTGGTCGCCGTCATCAACGAGCTGGCCGAACGCGGCTTCGTCGAGCGCGCGCCCGACCCCGCCGACCGCCGCCGCAACGTCGTCACCGTCACCGAGCAGGGCCGCCGGCATCTGCGCCGCCTCGACAAGCTGATCGCCTCACTCCAGGACGACCTTCTGGCGCCCCTCACCCAACCGGAACGCGAGCAGCTGACGGACTTTCTGGGCCGCCTTTTTGAGCATCTTTCACGTTCCTGACCTGGGCAGAAACCATGGCAGGGCCCCTGCTGGAGCCCTAGCCTGTCGGTGTTACGACCGAGCCAGGAGGCGTCACGCCCATGACCGAAATCAGCACCGGTCAGATGATCAGACTCCAGCGCGAACGAAGAGGCATGAGCACCACCGCGCTGGCGACCCAGTCAGGATGCACCGCACGGCACATCGAACTGATCGAGCACGGCAAGCGCACGCCGTCGCTCCCGCTGCTGCGGGAGATCGCCAAAGTGCTGGGCGTGCGCACCGCCGTGCTGTTAGGAGAGACCCCGCGCGACTCGCACGAGCCCAGCAGGCCGCAGATCAGCGACATCGAGCGCGCTCTGTTCACCAGCCGCTCCCTCTCCCCCGACATCGAGCCGCCCGACGCCGAGCAACTGGCCGAGCGGGTGGCGGCCGCCCGCAATGCCTGGTTCACCTCGACGCGGCGCTACTCGATCCTCATGGCGGAGCTGCCGTCCCTGGTCACCGATGCCGAGAGCGTGGCGGCCGAGGGCACCCCGCAGGCGTGCGGCGTGGCGACGGACGCGTACATGCTGGCCAGGGGCGTGCTCAAGCACCTGCGGCGGGTGGACCTCGCGCACCTCGCGGCGGACCGGGCCATGCGCTTCGCCGAGGAGTCCGAAAATCCGCTGATGATCGCTTGGGCGTACTGGAGCCTCGGGCAGTCCATGCTGTCGGACGACATGCACCAGATCGCGTACGACGTCGCGCGGCGCGGCCTCGAACTCCTCGAGCCGCACGTCGCCGACGGCGACGAGCGGCACGTCAAGGCGCTCGGCGCGCTGCACCTGCTCGCCGCCGTCGGCGAGGCCCGCTCGGGCGACGACGACCAGGCCAGGGAGCGGGTACGCGGGCCCGCGACACAGCTCGCCGAGCGGGTGCGGGACACCTCGGACGTCTACGACCTGGCCTTCTTCGGGCCCACCAACGTCGCCATCCACATGGCCAGCATCGAGAGCGACGTCGGCCGCCCCGAGGACGTGCTGCGCATCGCCGACGACATCGACCTGCGCCACACTCCGTCCATCGAGCGGCGCACCACCCACCTGGGGCAGGTCGCCCGCGCGTGCGAGGACCTCGGCGACGACGCCGCGAGCCTGCTCCACCTGTTGCGGATCGATCGGGAGAGCCCCGAGGAGCTGGACCACAAGCTGTTGCTGAGAGAGATGGTCCGGTCTTTGGCGCGGCGGGCGCGGCCGTCCTGGGCGCCGGAGGTCCGCCAGCTCGCCGAGCGCCACGGCATCCTGAACTGACCCGCGAACTGAGAGTTCGGAGTTTGCGAACGAGGAGTTCTGTCGCTTGAGTTCGTCACGGACCGGCGTTCTGATGCCACTCTGCGTTCATGACCACAGCGCCGAGTGCCGATTTCGTCATGGAACGACTACTGCAGGAAGCCATGAGGGAGTTCCCGGGGTGGTCTTTCGAGCGAGACCATTCCGGGTGGACCGCCGTTCACGGCGACATCCGGTTCACCCGGCCGAGCCTGGCCGCCCTCCGCGCGATCCTGAGGATCCACCGGGCCACCCGGGTACGGTGACCGAGACGCCTTGGTCGGCCCGCCGCCGCCACGTTCCCGACGTGCGGCGGCGGTTCGGCGTCAGGCCGCCGTGATCCGGGCGCCGATCGCGTCGAGGAGCAGGTCGAGGCCGAAGGCGAAGCGGTCGAGGGCCCGCTGCACCGTGTACGGCAGCGTCGTGTCCGACACGGCGAACGCCCCCGCCTCCTCCAGCGCCGAGAACAGCGGGAAGCGCCCGTTCATGCGTTCCTCCAGGAACGGCACCTGCCGCTCCCACCACTCGTCGTCGCTGCTCCCGGTCTGCGCGGGCGCCTGCTCGGCCTCGACGACCGCCGACGCCGCGCCCCGCGTGTACGCCTCCACGGCCGCCACGCAGCCCACGACGTCGGCCGCGGCCAGGCCGTGCCCGTCGAGCAGGGCGAGGGTGGCCTCGTAGCGGGCGAGGACGTTCGGGCCGAACACGGTGCGCACGGTGGACACCTGCAGCAACCACGGATGAGTCCGGTATGCCGCCAGGTCGGAGCCGGCCACGTCGCGCAGCCCCGCCCGCCACCCGGCCGCGGCGTCGGGAAGGGGCTGGTTGCCCACGACGCGCTCGACCATCAGCTCCAGCAGTTCGGCCTTGCCCGGCACGTACGTGTACAGCGACGCGGTGCCGATGCCCAGCTCCTGCGCGAGCGCCCGCATCGACAGGGCGGCCGGACCGGCGCGGTCGGCTTGGGCGATGGCGGCGTCGACGATGCGCGACAACTCCAGCCGTTGCCGCGGCCCGCGCCGTGGGGTCGGCAGCCCGTCCCAGAGCAGCGCCATCGTGCGCGCCGGGTCACCGCGTCCCGCGTACTCCATCAGGAAATCCCCCTGCGACAAATACTCCGAACAGCGTACGATGTTTTCATGCGCACCGAGACGGTCATTCCCTGCCTGCCCTGCCGCTATCTCGACGACGTCCTGCCCTTCTACACGGCGCTCGGGTTCGACGTCACCTACCGCCAGGAACGCCCCAACCCGTACGCCGCCGTCCGCCGCGGCGGGATCGAGGTGCACCTGTTCGGCGTCCCCGAGTTCGACCCCGCCGAGTCCATGGGAAACGTGATCGTGAAGGTCGACGACACGGAGGCGCTCCACAAATCGTTCGCCGCCGGGCTGCGGGCGGCGTTCGGCAAGGTCCCGGTGTCCGGGATCCCGCGGATGACCCGGCCGCGGCGCATGCAGGGCACCGCGGGCGGGTTCATGGTGGTCGACCCCGGCGGGAACTGGCTGCGGATCACCAGGCACAAGGACGAGTTCGACGAGCCCGACCCTTCGGAGGGGCGGCTGGCGCGGGTGGTGGCCGCGGCCGCCCGCCAGGCCGACTCACACGGGGACGAGGCCGCGGGGATCCGCGTGCTGGAGAACGGGCTCGCCCGCCACGCCGACGCGCCGCCCGCCCAGCGGCTGCCTGCCCTGGTGTACCTGGCGGAGCTGCGGGTGCGTACGGGGGATCGCGAGGGCGCGGCGGCGCTGCTGGCCGAGGTGCAGGCGATGGACCTGACCCCGGCGGAACGCGAGTCCCTCACCAAGGACCTCACCACCGCCGCCGAACTGACCACCGACCTCCACCCCTGACACCCACCGGGTGTCGTGTCCGCGCCGCCTGGAGACGACCGTGCCACGCGCAGGCGCTGCCGCCTGAATGCGGCCCCTGCCACGCGCGGGCGCTGCCCACCACGACTTCACCCCCACCGGCCGCGCACCACCCGCAACGCGGCCTCCGACAGCCCGGCACTCATCGGCCGGCGTGCCAGGTGCATGTGCGCGCCCAGACCCGACGCCACGGTCGCGGGTGCGCCGCCCCGGGACAACCCATGCCACGTGCCGGTGCGCCACCCTGCACGACCTCGACCCCACCGGCCGAGCGGTCACGGGGCGCGCCGGCCGCACCGGCGACAGGGCGGTGCCGGGCGGCGTCAGGGGCCTGGTGGGAGGACCCGGGCGGCGATCAGAGCTTGGGGAGGAAGCCGACGCGGTCGCGGACCTGGGCCATGGTCTCCTTGGCCACGGCCGACGCCCGCTCCGCCCCGATGGCGAGCATCCGATCCAGCTCGGCCTCGTTGGACAGCAGCTTCTCCGTGCGTTCCCTGATCGGCGCGAAGGTCTCGATGACGGCCTCCGCCACGTCCTTCTTGAACGTGCCGTACCCCTGCCCGGCATAGCGGGCGACCAGCTCGGGAATGGGCGTGCCGGTCAGCGCGGACAGGATGCGGAGCAGGTTGGAGATGCCGGGTTTGTTCTCCTCATCGAAGAGGACCTCCGTCCCGGTGTCCGTGACCGCCCGCATGATCTTCTTCCGCAGCGGCCCCGGCTGCTCCAGGACGTCGAGGATCCCGGCCGGGCTGGACGACGACTTGGACATCTTCGCCGTCGGGTCCTGGAGGTCGGTGATCTTCTCGACCTCCTTGAGGATGTACGGCTCGGGCAGCGTGAACGTGTCGCCGAAGCGGTGGTTGAAGCGCTGGCCGAGGTCGCGCGTCAGCTCGAGGTGCTGCTTCTGGTCGGCCCCCACGGGCACCGCGTTGGCCTGGTAGAGCAGGATGTCGGCGGCCTGCAGGATCGGGTAGGTGAACAGCCCGACACTGGCCGCGCTCTCCCCGAACTTGGCCGACTTGTCCTTGAACTGGGTCATCCTGCCCGCCTCGCCCATGCCGGTGAGGCAGATCAGGATCCAGGCGAGCTCGGTGTGCTCGCGTACGTGCGACTGCACGAAGACGGTGGACCGCTCGGGATCGAGCCCGGCGGCGAAGAGCTGTGCGGCGGCCACGCGGCTGCGCCGGCGCAGGGCGGCGGGCTCGGTCGGCACGGTGATCGCGTGGAGGTCGACCACGCAGTAGAAGGCGTCGTGGGTCTCCTGCATGGTGACCCACTGGCGAACCGCACCCAGGTAATTGCCCAGGTGGAAGGAGTCCGCGGTGGGCTGGATGCCGGAGAGTACACGAGGTCTGGCCATAGCAGGCAATTGTGTCAGGAATCCAGCTCGGGCGGCGACTCGGCGACCGGCCGGCGTTTCACTCTCACCCTGGCGGTACGGCGCCCGTCGAGCTCGGTGACGGTCAGCTCGAAGCCCGGGATCTCCACGCTCTCGCCGATGACGGGCACGTGGCCCAGCATGGCCATCACGAACCCGCCCAGCGTCTCGTAGGGGCCGTCGGGCAGCCGGATGCCGGTCTCGGTGGCGAAGTCGTTGAGGTTCGTCAGGCCGTCGATCTCGATCTCGCCGGCGGGCAGGACCACGACGTTCTCCTCGAGGTCGTACTCGTCCCTGATGTCGCCGATCAGCTCCTCGACGAGGTCTTCCATGGTGACGATGCCGGCCGTGCCGCCGTATTCGTCCACCACGATGGCCAGGTGCTGGCCCTCGTCGCGCATCTCGTTGAGCGTGCTGAGCAGGCGTTTGGAGGCGGGCACGAACTTGGCGGCGCGGATGGGCACGACCGCGCTGATCGGCTCCGTGCGGCCGGCGAGCTCGGGATCGAGCAGGTCGCGTACGTGGACGAAGCCGATGACCTCGTCGTATGACTCGCGGTAGACGGGGAAGCGGGAGTGCGGGAGCGTGGCGGCCAGCCGGGCCGCCTCGGCGAGGGGCGTGTCGGCCTCCATGAAATCGACCTCGGTACGCGGCAGCATCACCTCTCTGAGCTGCCGTTTGCCGGCGGCGAAGACCTCGGCGATGACCTTTCGCTCGTCGGCGGTCAGTTCGGTGTGCCCGACGACCATCTCGCGCAGTTCCTCGGTGGTGACCTCCTCGCGGTCGGCCGCCGGGTTGCCGCCGAGCAGCCTGACGATGACGTCGCTGGACTTCGACAGCATCCAGATGATCGGGCGCGACAGGGTGGCGATCGAGTCCAGGAAGGGTGCCACGACCAGCGACAGCCCCTCGGCCCGCTGCAGGGCCAGGCGCTTGGGCGCGAGCTCGCCGAGAACGAGCGACACGTACGAGATGGCCAGCGTCACGAGCACGAGCGCGAGCACGGGAGACACGGCCCCGGGCACGCGCCACCCTTCGAGCACGGGCACGAGCTGCGCGGCCAGCCGGTCGGCGCCGAACGCGGCCGACAGCATGGTGGCCACGGTCACGCCGATCTGCACGGCGGACAGGAAGCGGTTGGGATCGCGGGCGAGCTTGGCCACGCGCTCGCCCCGGCGGCCCCGGACGGCGAGCTTGCGCACCTGGCTGTCCCTGAGGGACACCAGCGCGATCTCGGCGGCGGCGAAGAAGCCCCCGATCAGGATGAAGAGCAGGACCAGGGCGATGTTGGCCGCGACGGTGTCAAACATGGTGGTTGGCAGCGTACTCGTGGAGTTTCCAGCGTATGCTGATGGGCAAGCCCTACAAAATCAAACATATTTGAACAGGAGCACACATGAGATTGCTGGTCACCGGAGGGGCCGGATACGTCGGCAGCGTGGTCGCGGCGCAGCTCATCGAGGCGGGACACGACGTGACCGTACTCGACGACCTGTCGACCGGGCATCAGGACGCCGTCCCAGAGGGTGCCCGTTTTGTCCAATCCGACATTTCCGACGCCGGCGCCGCGCTCGACGGCGTGGACGCGGTGCTGCACTTCGCGGCCAAGTCCCTGGTGGGCGAGTCGGTCGAGAAGCCGGGGCTCTACTGGGCCAACAACCTCGGCGGCACGCTGGCGCTGCTCGACGCGATGCGCGACAAGGGCGTGGGCAGGATCGTGTTCTCCTCGACCGCGGCCACGTACGGGGAGCCCGAGCGCTCCCCGATCCAGGAGGACGACCCGACGCGCCCGACCAACCCCTACGGCGCCTCCAAGCTGGCCGTGGACACCGCGCTGAGCGCGTACGCGCGCATCCGCGGGCTCGGCGCGGTGAGCCTGCGCTACTTCAACGTGGCCGGCGCCTACGGCCGCTTCCGCGAGCGGCACACCGTCGAGACCCATCTCATCCCCAACGTGCTGAAGGTCGCCACCGGCGAGCGCGCGTCGGTGAGCGTGTTCGGCAACGACTACCCCACGCCGGACGGAACCTGCGTGCGCGACTACATCCACGTGGCCGACCTGGCGCGGGCGCACCTGCTGGCGCTGGAGGCCATCACGCCGGGCGAGCACAAGATCTACAACCTGGGCAGCGGCAGCGGGTTCACCGTGCAGGAGGTGATCTCGGTCTGCCGCGAGGTCACCGGCCACGAGATCCCGGCCGTCGTGGGCGAGCGCCGTCCCGGAGATCCGGCCGTGCTGGTCGCCTCGTCCGCGAAGATCCAGCGTGAGCTGGGCTGGAAAGCCGAGCGGCCGGCGTTGCGCGACATCGTCTCGGACGCGTGGGCGGCGCTTTCCGCCAAATGAGTCATGCGGAGGATGAATCTGTGCTGTGATACCCAAACGTGAGGAGCTTTTCACCAAGGGTCACAAAACTGATCTTTGGCGTCCTCGTCGTGACGGGCAGCCTCCTCGCCGCCGCGGGCGTGATCTTCGCGACCACCCAACCCGCTCCGGCCGTGCAGCCGTCCCCCTGCGCCACGGGGCCCAGAGAGGGGCGGACATGACGAACGCCCCCCGCGTGGCACGGGGGGCGTCCGGTCAGATGCTGGTCAGATGAGGCCGAGCTCCCTGACGGCGGTGCGCTCTTCCTCCAGCTCGCGGACGCTGGCGTCGATGCGCTCGCGGGAGAAGGAGTCGATCTCGAGGCCCTGGATGATCTCGAACTTGCCGTCGACCGAGCGTACGGGGAAGGACGAGACGAGGCCCTCGGGCACGCCGTACGAGCCGTCGGAGACGATGGCGGCGGAGGTCCAGTCGGTGCCGTTGACCCAGTCGTAGACGTGGTCGATCGCGGCGTTGGCGGCCGAGGCGGCCGAGGAGGCGCCGCGGGCCTCGATGATGGCGGCGCCGCGCTTGGCCACCGTCGGGATGAACGTCTCCTTCAGCCACTCCTGGTCGACCTGCTCGGCCGCGATCTTGCCACCGACCTCGGCGTGGAACAGGTCGGGGTATTGGGTGGCGGAGTGGTTGCCCCAGATCGTCATCTTCTTGATCTCGGTGACGGGGACCTGCAGCTTGGCCGCGAGCTGCGACAGCGCGCGGTTGTGGTCGAGCCTGGTCATCGCGGTGAAGCGGTCGGCGGGCACGTCGGGGGCGTGCTGCTGGGCGATGAGCGCGTTGGTGTTGGCCGGGTTGCCCACGACCAGGACCCTGATGTCGTCGGCGGCGTGGTCGTTGATCGCCTTGCCCTGCGGTCCGAAGATGCCGCCGTTGGCGCCGAGCAGGTCGCCGCGCTCCATGCCGGCCTTGCGCGGCATGGCGCCGACCAGCAGGGCGACGTTGGCCCCGTCGAAGGCGACGTTGGGGTCGTCGGTGATCTCGATGCCGGACAGCAGCGGGAACGCGCAGTCGTCCAGCTCCATGGCGGTGCCCTCGGCCGCCTTCACCGCCGCCGGGATCTCCAGCAGGCTGAGCCTGACCGGGACGTCGGCGCCGAGCAGCTGCCCCGACGCGATGCGGAACAGCAGTGCGTAGCCGATCTGGCCGGCGGCTCCGGTGACGGTCACCTTGACGGGCGCAGTGGCTGACGACGCCATGGCCTTCCCCTAACTCGCAGCAGGAATCATTGACGTTGGGGATGTTACCCGCTCGTCATCGGCAGGGTTCCATCGCGGGTGGCTCCAGCTCGGGATCGAACTCGACCTTGCCGAAATACTTGGCTAAGAGCTGCTTGAGCGTGCCGTCGCTGTAGAGGCTGGCGACGATGCCGTTGACGGCCTGGCAGGTCCGCGCGTCGCCCTCCTTGATGGCGACGGCGTACCGCTCGTTGCTCAGCTTGGCGCCGAGGATCTTGTAGCGCTGCGGCTCGCGGTCGGCGAAGCCGGCGAGGATCAGGTCCTCGCCCGGGATCGCGTCCACCTTGCCGCTCC
Organism: Nonomuraea sp. SYSU D8015; assembly: GCF_008065375.1. Lineage (GTDB taxonomy): Bacteria > Actinomycetota > Actinomycetes > Streptosporangiales > Streptosporangiaceae > Nonomuraea. Next base: position 184,385 of record NZ_VJYI01000005.1, on the reverse strand, counting down.
TGAGCATGTCCATGCACTGGGCGAGGTGGCCGGCGATCACCGGCCGGACCTTCACCCGGTCCTGCACCGCGCCGACGGACGGGCTGTTGGGAGCGCAGATGTTCTTGTCCTCGAGGTCCTCGATCGAGTCGATGCCGCCGCCCGACCGCACCAGGACGTCGCGGTGGGCCACGTAGTAGGGGCCCGCGAACTGGAGCGGGCTCTTGTCGGTGCCGAACGTCGCGATCACGAGGTCGAGCCTGCCCTCGGCCAGCCCGGTGACCCGCTGCTCCCGGCTGACCGCCACGAACTTCGTCTCCTTGGCCCCCAGCCCCGCGGCGATGCGCTGTGCGAGCTCGATCTCGAAGCCCTGGAAGTCGTCCCCGTTCCGCAGTGCGACGCCGGGCAGGTCGCCCCTGACGCCGATCACGATCTTCCCGGTCTGGGCGACCTTGTCCGCCACCGAGGCGAACGGGCGCGTGGGGTCCTCGCCGGGGTCCGTCTGTCGCTCCAGGAACGCCGGCGGCCAGCCGTTCATGGCCAGCGCCATCGCCGTGGTGGCGACCAGGACGAGCACGGCGCCGAACGCGACCCACAGTTTCACGCGGCCGCGCCGGGCGGGCCGCGCCGGCTCGGCCACCGGGTACGGCGCCCGCTCCCCCTCCGGCGGCGCGGTCTCCGCGGGCATCACGCTCACGCCGCCCTGTCCGGTCGTGACCTGGTGCTCGTGGGACCCGGTGGTCCGGTGCTCGTGGACCCCCGAGGTCCGGTGCTCGTGGGACCCGGTGGACCCCTCGTGAGCCGGCGGGCCGTGCTGGGACGGCACCAGAGAACCGGTGCCCTTGTCGGTGATCGACCCGGCCGACACCCGGGTGAACGGCGTGGTGTCGTCACTGGCCACCTCCGCGCCCCGGGTGAGCACGGCCGTGGACGCCCCCACCGCGGTGGACTGCCCGAGCAGCCGCAGCAGGATCTGGTCGGCGGAGGGCCGCTCGGCGGCCGCCTTGGCCAGCGCGGCGCGCACCACGCTCCGCAGCGGCTCCTCCATCGCGCTGACGTCGACCTCGTGGTTGAGGATCCGGTTGAGCACGGTGGCGATGGACTTGCCCTCGAAGGCCACCTTCCCGGTCGCCGCGAAGGCGATGGTAGCCCCCCACGAGAACACGTCGGTGTAGGGGCCGATGTCGTCCCCGGCGATCTGCTCGGGCGCCATGTAGGCGGGCGTGCCGATGGCCCGGCTGGTGATCGTGCCGGTCGAGTCGATGATCCGGGCGATGCCGAAGTCGACCACGCGCGGCCCGTCGGCGGCGATCAGCACGTTGTCGGGCTTGAAGTCTCTGTGCACGATGTGCGCGTGGTGGATGGCGGTGAGCGCGGTGGCGGTGCCGATCGCGAGCCGGTCGAGCGCCGTGCCCCTGAGCGGCCCGTCGGTCTCGACGATCTCCCTGAGCGACCGGCCGTCGATGTATTCGCTGGCGATGTACGGCGTGTCGCCGTCGAGGTCGGCCTCCATCACCCGGGCGGTGCAGAACGAGGCGACCCGCTTGGCCGCCTTCAACTCCCTGGCGAAACGGGACCTGGCGATGGTGTCGCCGGAGAATTTCACATGCAGGAGCTTGATCGCCGCCCGCTCGCCCGCCTCGTTGACGCCCAGGTAGACGATGCCCTGGCCGCCCTCCCCGACCCGTCCGGACAGCCGGAATGACCCCAGCTGGGTGGGATCGCCGGCCATCAGCGGCGAGATCTGCGGCATTCGTCATTCCCCACGTTTTTCTGAATCCCAACGACGAAAACTTTACGACGCTCAGCAACTTCTCAGGGATCCGTTAACCGTTCGTGACGTCACGTTTTCCGTCATAGCCCGCTCATTGCCCAGGAAACCGGCAATCTCCGGGTCTCGAGGGGCCCTTGCACCAGCGGGCGATCACAGGGGAGGCTCGGGAATCATGGACCGCCCCTACGACATCGTACTTTTCGGCGCGAGCGGATTCACCGGCGCGCTCACGGCCGCCTACCTCGCGCGGGCCGCCGCTCCCGGCACCCGGTGGGCGCTGGCCGGGCGCGACCGGGCCAAGCTGGGGCGGCTCGGGCTCGACGTGCCGATCCTCATCGCCGACGCGACCGACCCGGCCTCGCTGGCCGAGCTCGCCCGCCGGACCCGCGTCCTCGCCACGACGGTCGGCCCGTACGTGAGGTACGGCGAGCCGCTCGTCGCCGCGTGCGCCGAGGCCGGCACCCACTACGTGGACCTGACGGGCGAGCCCGAGTTCGTGGACCGGATGTACGTCCGCTACCACGACCTGGCCGCGGCGAACGGCGCCAAGATCGTGCACGCCTGCGGCTTCGACTCCATCCCGTACGACCTCGGCGTGCTCGACATCGTCACCCGCCTCCCCGAAGGCGTCCCGCTCACGGTCAGCGGCTTCCTGCGGACCAGCATGCGTCCGTCCGGCGGCACGCTGGCCACCGCGCTGACGATCGCCGGCCGGGCCCGCCAGGCGGCCGAGGCGGCCTCGCGGCGCCGTGCCGCCGAGCCGGGGCCGAAGGGCCGCAAGGTGAGCTCGGCGCCGGGCGGCCTGCGGTATGTGGGCGGGTGGGCACTGCCGATGCCCACCCTCGACCCGAAGATCGTCGGCTACTCCGCCCGCCTGCTCGACCGCTACGGCCCCGACTTCACCTACCGCCAGCACTACGCCGTGAGAACGCTTCCGCAGGCGCTGAGGACGGCGGCGGGCGCGGGCGCGTTCGCGACGCTCGCGATGATCCCGCCGGCCCGCGACTGGCTCCAGAGCCGCCTGCGGCCTGGCGAGGGCCCGTCACCCGAGCGGCGCGCGAGGAGCTGGTTCAAGATCACGTTCCTCGGCGAAGGCGGCGGCGAGCGGGTGGTCACCGAGGTGGGGGGCGGCGACCCGGGGTACGACGAGACCGCCAAGATGCTCGGCGAGTCAGCCCTGTGCCTGGCCTTCGACGAGGTCCCCGACCGCGCGGGCCAGCTCACACCGGCCTCGGCCATGGGCCGGCCGCTCATCGACCGGCTGCGGCGGGCGGGCATCACCTTCGCCGTGAAGCCCTGAGGGCGTCACTCGCACGACGGCATCCAGGGCGGCTCGGTTTCGTCCTCCTCCGCCACTTCGGCGGTGGCACGCCCCCACCAGCGGTCCACCTCGAACACGACGGGGACGATCGTGTCCTTGACGACCGCGCAGTCCGCGACGGACAGGATGAGTGCGAGCCTCACGGATCCGCCGGGCGGGATGGTCCGGGGGAAGCCGCCACCTTCGGCTCTCACGGTTCTCAGCGTGTAATCGTCGCCGGCCGGCACGCCGACTCCGGTGATGGTGACGGGCAGCCAGCCATCGTTGTCGAAGGTCTGGTGGATGGCGACCTCGGTGCCGTTCGGCCGGCCTATGTCGTCGTTGTCAACGTAGACATGGGCAACGCCGGCATATCGGGAGGTCAGGTGAGGGCTGATCGCACCGCTCACCCAGGCGGCCGCGACGAGCATCGCCGCCACTCCGGCCAGCGACCAGCGCCGGTAGCCGATCGCCCGCACCATTCCCGCTCCGGGATCGAGCCGCACCCAGATTTCTTCGGAAATCACTCCAGCCCCTCTGTTTGGCGATTCGGCATTCTGCTACTTTTCCGGGCGTGGCGAAAGACGATTCCTGTTGTTAATCGGGCTGGCGGTTCTCGCATCGATCGTCGTACCAGTCGTCGGCGCATCGGCGAACTCACCGATGCACCGCCTGGACGCCGAGCGGTTCGCCCGCCGTCAAATGGTGGACGTCACGGCGTTCAACGGCTATCACATTCTGCGATATCTCCAGGTCACCCGGCGTTCGCGCTGGATGGGCACGGCCGCGGGAATGACCGCCCTGCCGCTCACCATGACGTCGGACTCTTTTAGTCTGAGCCCATATTTCCCGGTGACCGGATGGCTCCTCGGAGTAATAGCCGGGGAAATCGCATTCGGCCGTGCGGCAGGCCGGGTGCGGCGTCCGCTGGGCATGCGACTGGTTCCGCCGACGCTCACCGCGACGTGGACGATCTCCGCAGCCATCTCGTGCGGATTGGCCGCCGGCACCGTAGTGCGCTCCTATTCGCACGAGGTCGGGATCGCGCAGCGCCTCGGCGCCGTGGCCGCACTCGCGGTGGTGGTGGTAGTCCAGCTCATGGTGAGCGAGCTGCACCGGCGGGCGCTGCCCGCCGGGCCCGCCGACCTGGTCGGCGCGGAACTGGCCACGCGATCCAGGTCCGCGCGCTCAATCACGGCCGCGGGCACGACCGTGGCCCTGTGGACCGCGACGAGTGTCCTCCCCGACGAGCTCCCCGACAACGTGACCGCGGTCGGCCTACTGCTCCTCGTCGGCCTGCCGACCGTGGCGTGGATCAAGAGCGCCGACTCCTGGCAGGTGCGCACGTCCGAAAGAAGGCAGGCCTGGACGCCGGCCGTCGTCGGTCTGACGCTGGCCGCCACTGCCCTGTACGTGGGCGCGACCGCCGAGGTGTCGAAACCCGCCGTCACCCGGCACGCCGCCCCACACGTGGTCACCGGTCACGACGCCCAGTCCTTCCCCTACGCGTGGGTTGACCCACAGTCCCACACGTGGGTGCTGCTGGCGCTGGGCAGCCGCTTCACCGTGGAAGGAGCCGCCGTGCGCCTTCCCGGCGACCACCGGCGGGCGCCCTTCGCACTCAGCGGCGACGGCCGGCGCGTCCTCTATCTGGACGAGGAGACCCGCGGCCTGTTCCTGCGCGACTTCTCCCAGTCCGGCGCCCCGCGGCAGCTCACCGGCCCTCTGTCCGGCGCGGCCTTCCCCGATGTGACCATGTCACACGACGGCCGCTACGTGAGCATCGGCGCCGAGGTGATCGACACCGCCGCCTGGACCCGCTTCAGCCTGCCCGGCGTCGGGAGCGTGCTCGGCTTCGGGCCCGGCAGGGTGGTGGCCACCACCGGCCGCCAGGCGCTGCCCGGTGCCCCCGACGTCGAGTTGCTCACTCTCGACCTCCAGGGGGCCGTGCGGACACGGGCGCCGTTCGATCCCACGCTGGAGGTCCTGCTGACTCCCGATGGCCGCGGCTTGGCCGTGGTCACCGACGACGAGGTGCTGACCATGGATCCCAGCACCGGGAAGGTCGGCGAGCGGACGAAGCTCCGCCTCCCCGCGCGCTACGGCTCTCCGGAGGCGCTGAGCTGGGCGGACGACGGGCGGCTCCTGGTCAGGATCGATCCCAAGGAGGACGAGGATGACGCCTATCACCTGGTCGACCTGCGTACGGGCAAGTCACAGCAGGTGAAGGGCATACCGGACAAGCCGGAGAGCATGGTGTTCGGGAGACTTCGATGAGGCGGCTTCCTTGGCGGCCGGCTCTCGGTGCGGCCGCCTTGGCCGTGGCCGCCGCGTGGGCGATCGGCCCTGGCGAACGGCCCATCCGGTTCCTCCGGCCCTCTTCCAGCCCCGCGGCGAGCGCTCCCGTCCCCCAGAAGCTCGCGAAGTACGCCTCCCCGGTCCGTTACGCGTACGTGCCCGCCTGCCAGGACGGGTCCGGCCCGTGCGCGAACTGGAACCTGGTCACCGCGAGCGGTGAGCACGGCTGGCTGCCCGGCGCCGACGCCGCAGGATCCCTCGCGCTCAGCCAGGACGGCACCCGCGCGGCCTTCCTGCGCGGCAAGGACGAGAGGTACGTGGTGACCGACCTGCGTACGGGCAAGACCAAGCCTCTCCCGGTGCGGCAGAAGGGCGGGTCAGTCACCGAGATCTTCGGCGCCCAGCCGCCGCGGTTCTCCCTCGACGGCCGTCACCTGCTCATCCAGCTCGACCGCCTGGACGAGAACGACGACGTCGTGCTGGAGAACCCGATGGTCGTGGACATCGAACGCGGCGCCGTCCACCGCCTGCCCCGCGTCGATCGGGTGGTTGGCTGGACGAACGCCGGTCTCGCCGTCATGACGCGCAAGCCCACGGACGACCTGCCGGGGCACGCCACGTCGGCGACGTTCACCGTGTACTCGCCCCAGGGCAAGGCTGTCAGGACGTACACGCTCCCCGGCAATCTCGCGGACGGCACCGTCACATCCCCTTCGGGGCGCACGCTCGCCTCGCTCGTCCGCGAGATCGCCCCGGACGGCATCGCCGACCTCGGCGTCGCCCTCACCGACACGTCATCGGGCAAGCCGGTCCGCGCGGTCGCCCCGCGGACGCCGACCGGTTGGCGGATCAGAGAGATCCTGCGCTGGGACGGCGAGGGCGCCCTCGTCGTCAAGAGCCGCGGCCCGTACAACGAGATCGCCCACCATGTCCTGGATCTCGGCACGGGCGGCATGCGGCCGCTCGGCATCGACATGGGCCACGTGGCGGACCTGATCCTGCAGCCTGCCGATCTCGGAGTGGTCGTGGGGAGCGTGCGTCAGTAGGGCAGGCTCCAGGCGGCGAAGGACTTGCGCAGGTAGGGGGCCTTGAACTTCGGGTACGCCACCGTGCGCGGGTCCCCGTCGGACGTGTAGCGCATGTCCGGGTTGCTCTTGAGCCAGTCGAGCCAGGCGTGCGAGCAGAACTGGGCGCAGTCGCCCTTCTTCTCCATGACCTTGATCCGCGGGATGCCGGCCGGGTCGAACGCCTTGCTGAACGGCGACGCGGCGGGCGTGTAGCCGGCGAGGAACGCGCCCTGGTGGTTGTAGTTCCTGCCGCGCAGGGCCCACTCCTTCTTGCGGGGCTGGTTGCCGTACGGCAGGGCGATGGTGGTCGGCTTGACGGTGGACAGGGCGGTGATCTGCCGGCCGATCGAGCCGATCTGCTCCTCGACCTCCTTGTGCGAGCGCGGACGCAGGTCGAAGTGGTCGCGGGTGTGGTTGCCGATGTCGAAGCCGTTGTCCCTCAGCCAACCCAGCGCCTGGGCCTGCTCCTCCTGCGCGCTCTTGCCGAACATGTCACGCGTCACGTAGAAGGTCGCGACCGGGCGGAAGCCCGGGTTCTTGGCGGCCACGTCCTTGAGGATCTCGACGGCTGTGTCCTTCTGGGGGACGCCCATCTGGTTCAGCGTGAGCTGGGAAGGGGACGAATCGTCAAATGTCAGGACCACGGGATGCTTGCCGGCCGGGATGTCGATCTTGCCGGCCACCATCTCGGCGGCCGTGATCGGCACGTAGCCCTCCTTGATCAGCCGCGCCAGGTCCGCGCGGAACTGCGCGGGCGTCCTGTCGTCCGTCGTCGCCGGTTTGGGGATGATCCGGTGGTACATGAGCACCGGGATCTGCCCCAGTTCGTTGGCCTTGGCCTGGGCAGCCGCCTTCACCTTGGCGGCCCTGGTCTCTTTGGCCTTCGCGGCGGCGTTGGGCTTGGCGTCGGCCCTCTTGGCGGTGTCGGGCTGCGAGCCGCACCCAGCCAGGATCGCCGTGCCGGCGAGCAACCCCACCCCACTGAGAACACGCAGTCGCATTCGAACCCCCCGAGACGCGTACGACTGTTATGTGGTGGCTCTTACCCAGACGATCAACCGCGCCACGCCGCCGAACTCGTCAAGACATGGGAAAGGGCCGCCCGCAGGCGGCCCTTCGAGCGCGGACGATCAGGCCATCTTCTTCTTGAGGTTCTCGTCCAGCGCGGCCAGGAAGTCCTGGGTGGTGAGCCACTTGGCGTCGCCGCCGACCAGGAGCGCGAGGTCCTTGGTCATCTGGCCGCCCTCGACGGTCTCGATGCAGACCTGCTCCAGCGTGTTGGCGAACTCGGTCACGGCGGGGGTGTTGTCGAGCTTGCCGCGGTGGGCCAGGCCACGCGTCCACGCGAAGATCGAGGCGATCGGGTTGGTGGAGGTGGGGTTGCCCTGCTGGTGCTGGCGGTAGTGGCGGGTCACCGTGCCGTGCGCGGCCTCGGCCTCGACTGTCTTGCCGTCGGGGGTCATCAGCACCGAGGTCATCAGGCCGAGGGAGCCGAAGCCCTGCGCGACCGTGTCGGACTGCACGTCGCCGTCGTAGTTCTTGCACGCCCAGACGTAGCCGCCCTCCCACTTGAGCGCCGCGGCGACCATGTCGTCGATGAGGCGGTGCTCGTAGGTGAGGCCGGCCTTCTCGAAGTCGGCCTTGAACTCGGTCTCGTAGACCTCGGCGAAGATGTCCTTGAAGCGGCCGTCGTACGCCTTGAGGATGGTGTTCTTCGTCGACAGGTAGACCGGGTAGTTGCGGGCCAGGCCGTAGCGCATGGAGGCGCGGGCGAAGTCGCGGATCGACTCGTCCAGGTTGTACATCGCCAGGGCGACGCCGCTGCCGGGGAAGTCGTAGACGTCCAGCTCGATCGGCTCGGAGCCGTCCTTGGGGGTGAACGTCAGGGTCAGCGTGCCCTCGCCGGGGACCTTCAGGTCGGTGGCGCGGTACTGGTCGCCGAAGGCGTGACGGCCGACGACGATCGGCTTGGTCCAGCCGGGGACGAGCCGCGGCACGTTCGACATGATGATCGGCTCGCGGAAGATGACACCGCCAAGGATGTTACGGATCGTCCCGTTGGGGGACTTCCACATCTTCTTCAGACCGAACTCCTCGACCCGCGCCTCGTCGGGGGTGATGGTGGCGCATTTCACACCGACGCCGTACTTCTTGATGGCGTTGGCGGCGTCGATGGTGACCTGGTCGTCCGTGGCGTCGCGGTGCTCGATGCCGAGGTCGTAGTACTTCAGATCGACGTCGAGGTAGGGAAGGATCAGCTGGTCCTTGATGAACTGCCAGATGATCCGGGTCATCTCGTCGCCGTCAAGCTCGACGACCGGACCCTCCACCTTGATCTTGGGCATGCGAATGGTTCCCCTTCAATGAATTGATGCGTTGAGGCTATCGGACCGTCCGGTCACCGGTCGAAAAGGGACAGGATGATCGCCTTGAGCGCGTTGTTCTCGAGCAACAACGAGGTCAGGACCAGCACGAAGCCGAAGACGGCCAGCGTGACCACGTCGATGCCCTTGCTGCGCACCGAGAGCTGACCACCGTATCCGGCGAAGCGCAGGGCCGCGGCGACCATGACGGCGGCGCCCAGCACGAACCCGCCCCAGCGCGGGTCCACGAAGAACATCACGAGCACGCCGATGACCGCACCCGCCAGGATCAGCGGGTACGGTCCCCAGCTCTCGCGTTCAGTCCCTTGATCGCCCAACTGATCGCTCAACGCTCTTCTATCGGCTTCCACTTCTGGTCCGTCTCGCCGATGTACTCACTGTCCGGGCGGATCAGGCGGTTGTCGGCGTGCTGCTCGATGACGTGAGCGGTCCAGCCGGACATGCGGCTGATCGAGAAGACCGGCGTGAACAGGTCGGTCGGGATGCCGAGGTAGTGATAGACCGAGGCGGCGTAGAAGTCGACGTTCGGGTAGAGGCCCTTCTCCTCGAAGACGACCTCCTCCATCTCCTTGGACATCCGGTAGTAGGTGTCGTCCCCGGTGGACTCGGCCAGTTCGGCGGACATCCTGCGCAGGTGCGTGGCGCGCGGGTCCTCGGTCTTGTAGACGCGGTGGCCGAACCCCATGATCTTCTCGTGCGCCGCCAGCTTGTCGCGTACGGCCTGGGCCACACCACCCGCCGGGATCGACTCCAGCGTCTTCATGACCTGCTCGTTCGCGCCGCCGTGCAGCGGGCCCTTCAGGGTGCCGATGGCGGCGACGATGGCGGAGTGCATGTCCGACAGGGTCGCGGCGCACACGCGGGCGGCGAACGTGGAGGCGTTCATGGTGTGGTCGGCGTGCAGCACCAGGCACTCGTCGAAGATCTCGACCTCGCGCTGCGCAGGGGTGCGCCCGGTGACCTGGAGCAGGAAGTTCGCGGCGATGCTCAGCGACGGGTCCGGCTCGGGGATGCTGCCGCCGGTGCGGGCGGCGTGGTAGCGGGCGACCAGCAGGGGCTGCTGCGCGACCAGCCGGGCGGCCTTGCGCAGGTTGGCGTCGGGGGCGATGGAGTCTTTGTCGGGATCGTCAGCGCCCGACAGCGAAACCAGCGAGCGCAGGGCCTCCATGGGTTTCTGCTTCTCGGCGATCTCGGAGATGTTCGCCGAGACGAGGGCGCCGAGCTCCCGGCCCCGCGCCAGCTCCTCCCCGAAGGCGTCCAGTTCGGAGCGGGTGGGCAGCTTGCCGCGTTGGAGCAGGTGTGCGGTCTCTTCGAACGTCGCGCGACCGGCAAGATCGTGGATGTCGTATCCGCGATAGAAGAGCCGGCCGGCCTTTCCGTCAATGTCGCTCAGCGCTGTGGACGCGGCAACGACATCGGCCAGACCTTTCGTGGGCTTGTCCGCCATGAGAGCTTCCTCCGCTTATCTTCCTCCGAAGTCTACCTGTGAGCAGGCAAAACCGTCCGCAAAGGTCCAGACCAATTTCACGTCGGATTCTCCTTTCGGCAAAGGCGATTCCGCATCCCCTCGGTTGGGTAAGCCGGAGCTGTAGTAATAGTTACGGCGGGCTACCTGGGGAGGAACTGCCGTGGAGGGGCCGTTCATACGCATCGAGGACACCGGCGAGGTGATCCCGTTGCGCCCCGAGATCACGACGGTCGGAAGGGGCCGGGGTGTGGACATCCGGCTCACCGATCCCAGCGTGTCTCGACTCCATGCCGAGTTCGTCAGACGAGGACCCTACCTGTACGTCGTGGACCTGGGGCTGTCCAGGAACGGCACGCGGGTGAACGGCAGGCCGATCGCCCGGAGGGTCCTTGACGACGGCGACGTCGTCTCGTTCGGCGCGGCGCGGGGTCGCATCGGTGGAGTCCCCCGTGAGGACTTCACCCCCGAGGTCGAGCTGCGCAGGGCAGCGGCGCCCGAGCTGACCAGGCGCGAGGTCGACGTGCTGACCTCGCTCTGCCGGCCGGCGCTGTCGGACGAGGCGTTCGTCGCCCCGGCGACCGCACGCGAGATCGCCGACGACCTGGTCGTGACCGAGGCCGCGGTCAAGCAGCATCTGCTGCGGCTCTACCAGAAGTTCCGGATTCCCGAGGGCACCAACCGGCGCACGCGACTGGCCAACGAGGTCGTCGCGCTGGGTCTGGTACGCCCGACCCCCGTGGTCCCCCCACAGCGGTCGTCGGGAGCCTCCGCCGAGCAGCCGTCGGCGGCCGGGCGCAGGGCTTCGTAGGAGCGCTTCACAGGAATCGGATCGCGACCGGGGCTTCGGCGAGGGGTTCCGGCAGCGTCGGAACCTGAATTCCACCGTGTCCGCGGACACGGATCAGAGCTGCGGCGGATGGCCGCGCGCCTTCCGGCGCACGGCGACCCGCCGAGCTCGTCGCAGGTCAGGAGCAGGGCGTAGCCTGCTCACGCCTCAGACGACCCGGAATCCGTTGCTGGGCCTGCTCGTCCTGTTGGCCCGGTCCACCGCGACGACGTAGTAGTGGCTGCCACGCTTGCCGTCCGGGTCCGTCCAGCGGACCTGCCGGTCGCCGGGCACGACCGCGACCAGGTTGCGGGCGTCGGCGAAGTCGCCGGGGCCCGCGTGCCGGTCGAAGCGGAAGACCGCGAACAGGAACGGCTCGTCCCTGCCCGTGGCCACGGCCCGCACCTCGACGCCTCCCGGGCGGCGCAGCGCGTACGCCAGCACCGGCCGCCGGGGCGGATCGCCCTTCGCGAGCCTGGGCAGCACGGGCGCGAGCGCGGGCCGCTGGTAGTGCTCGTTGACGGCGGTCGTGATCGAGCCGATCCTGTCCACCTTGACGTCGTTGGCGTTGTACCAGATGTCGCCGCTGATCTCGGGGTGGTTCCTGTTGAGCGTCAGGTGGTTGGACAACTCGGCGGGGTTCTTCCACTCCGGCGCGGGCTGGGCGGGGTCGCCGGCCTTGTAGGCGGGCTGCCCGATCCAGAGCAGGGTGCCGGTGCCCTTGGCCACGTCCGACCACCAGGGGACGAGCTTGGAGTAGTCGGCCGGCGGCTGGCCGATGTACCAGTAGAGCTGCGGCGCGATGTAGTCCAGCCAGCCCTTCTTGACCCAGCCGCGGGTGTCGGCGTGCAGGTTGTCGTACGACTGCCCGCCGTTGGTGTCGGAGCCGAGCGGGTCGCTGGCCTTGTTGCGCCAGATGCCGGACGGGCTGATGCCCCACGCGATGCCGGGCTTGCTCTCCAGCACCCGCTGCTGCATCTCCTGGACCATGAGGTCGACGTTGTTGCGCCGCCAGGAGGCCAGGTCGGGGAAGCCCGCGCCGTGCTGGGCGAACGCCGCGCTGTCGTCGAAGGCCGTGGTGTTGGTCGGATAGAAGTAGTCGTCGAAGTGCAGGCCGTCGATGTCGTAGCGGGTGACCGCGTCCATCATCGCGTCCTGGCAGAACTTCCTGACCTCGGGCATGCCCGGGTTGTAGTAGAGCTTGCCGCCGAACGGCACGATCCAGTCGGGGCGCTTGCGGCCGGGGTGGTCGGGGTGCAGCTTGGCCGGGTCGGCCTGCATCGACACGCGGTAGGGGTTGAACCAGGCGTGGAAGGCCAGGCCGCGCTTGTGCGTCTCCTCCACCGCGAAGCCGAGCGGGTCGTAGCCGGGGTCCTGCCCCTGGGTGCCGGTCAGCCAGTGGGACCACGGCTCGTACGGTGAGGGCCAGAACGCGTCCGCGGTGGGCCTGATCTGCACGAACACCGAGTTGAGCCGGCGCTGCACGGCCACGTCGAGCCAGGCCAGGAATTCGACCTTCTGCTCGTCGGCGGTCAATCCGGGCTTGGAGGGCCAGTTGATGTTGACCACGGAAGCGATCCACATGCCGCGCATCTGGTGCAGCGGCGGGACGTAGCCTGTCTCGGCTAACGCGGGCAGCGGCACAGCCGAGGCTGCGGCGGCGAGGGCGAGACCCTTGAGGAGAGTCCTTCTGCTGGGCATGGGGGGTTGGCCTCTCGGAATGTGGTTATATCGAGGGCGACGATGACAGAAAATTACCTTCAGATCAATAACCATGAAGGAAAATGCCGATGAGTCGTGAGCTGTCCAGACTGGCGATGACGGTGCTGCATCCCGGGTTCGACGGGACGACCGTCCCCGCTTGGCTGCGCCGTGCGCTGGGCGAGGGTCTCGGCGGGGTCGTCCTGTTCGCCCGCAACGCCGTCGGCGCGCGGCTCGTCCGGCAGATCCGGGCGGAGAACCCGGCCGCCGTCGTCGCGATCGACGAGGAGGGCGGCACGGTCACCCGGCTCGAGGTCCAGGCCGGCAGCTCATTCCCCGGCAACAGGGCCCTGGGCGTGGCCGACGACGTGGAGCTCACCGAGCGGGTGGGCCGCCAGATCGGCAGGATGCTCGCCGAACTCGACATCACGCTGAACTACGCGCCCTCTGTCGACGTCAACTCCAACCCGGCCAACCCGGTGATCGGGGTCCGCTCGTTCGGCCCGGCCTCCGACCTGGTCTCCCGTCACACGGTCGCGTACGTCAACGGGGTGCAGGGCGCGGGCGTGGCCGCCTGCGCCAAGCACTTCCCCGGCCACGGCGACACCGTCACCGACTCCCACCTGGCGCTGCCCACCGTGCACGCCTCGCGCGAGGTGCTCGCCGAACGCGACCTCCCCCCGTTCCGGGCCGCGATCGGCACCGGGGTGCGGGCCGTCATGACCGGCCACCTGCTGGTTCCCGCTCTTGATCCGGAGATGCCGGCGACGCTGAGCCGGGCCGTTCTCACCGAGCTCCTGAGGGGGGAGCTCGGTTTCGGCGGCATGGTCGTCACCGACGCGATCGAGATGCGCGCGGTGGCCGCCATGCTCTCCCCCGGTGAGATCGCGGTACGGGCGCTGGACGCAGGCGCCGACGCGATCTGCGTGGGGATCGCCACCGAGGAGAGCCTGCACGCGATGCGCGACGCGATCGTGGCGGCCGTACGCGGCGGGGTCCTCCCCGAGGAGCGGCTGGCCGAGGCCGCCGGACGGGTGCGAGCTCTCTCCGACTGGTACGCCGCCCGCACCGCGCTGCGGGAGAAGGCCCGCGCCGACGTCGACCCGGACGTCGGCCTGGAGGCCGCCAGAGCGGCCCTGACCACGACCGGAGCCGCCACGCTCGACCGCGGGCCGCTGGTCGTCGAGATCAACGTCCGCCACAGTCAGGCCGTGGACCCGGCCACGCCGACCGGCATCACCGCGGCACTCACCGCGCTGCTGCCCGGCACCGCCATGGTCAGGATCGGGCCCGACGGCGAGCTGCCGCCCTTCGACGACCGGCCCCTCGTGCTGGTCGTCCACGACGCCGCCCGGCACGCGTGGGTACGCGACGTCGTGGCCAAGGCCGTGGCGGCGCGCCCCGACGCGATCGTGGTCGACACCGGCATCCCCGGCCCGCCCGCCGGCGCCGCCCACGTCGCCACCCACGGAATCTCACGCGTGTCCGCGCAGGCCGCGGCGGAATGGTTGACCCAGTGACCACCAACCCCGTGGCGGCGGTACGCGCGGTGCTGCCGTCCCTCACCCCGGCGGCCCAGGCCATCGCCCGCATCATCCTGGACGATCCCGGGCTGGTCGTACGCAGCACGATCACCGAGTTCAGCGCGGTCTCCGGCACCAGCGAGGCCACGATCGTGCGGACGGCGCGGGCGCTCGGCTTCGCCGGGTACTCGCAGATGCGCTTCGCGCTGGCGGCGGCCGTGGCCAAGGCGCCCGAGCGGCTGGTGCCCGGCGACCTCGCGCCCGACGACCCCCTCACGGATGTGATCGCCAAGGTGGCGCGGGCGGAGTCGGAGGCCCTGGCCGACACCGCCGCCCAGCTCGACCCGGACCAACTGGGCGAGGTGGTGTCGGCGATCGCGGCGGCGCGGCGGGTGGACGTGTACGGGGTGGCGGCATCGGGGCTGGTCGCGGCCGACATGTCGCAGAAGTTGCTGCGGATCGGGCTGTCCAGCCATCCGTTCAGCGACGCCCATATGGCGCTGACCAGTGCGGCGCTGCTGCGGTCAGGGGACGTGGCGGTGGCGATCAGCTGCAGCGGGGAGACGCCCGACGTGCTGGTGCCCGCCCGCACGGCGGCCGAGGCGGGGGCGTTGGTCGTGGGGATCACCAACAATCCGCGGTCGTCGCTGGCGGAGCTGGCCGAGCACACGCTGGTGTCGGCGGGGCGGGAGACGGCGTTCCGGCCTGGGGCGCTGGCCAGCCGGATCAGTCAATTGCTGATCGTGGACTGCATTTTCGTGGGGCTGGCGCAGCGGACGTACGACACGGCCGACGCGGCCATCCGCGCCACCCGCGAGGCCACGGACCGCTACCGCAACCGCTGACCCCTGTGGTCATGGTTCTGTCCTCTAGGGATCCTCTAGGGATGAGGAATGCGCGGGCACGTCTATCGGCAGATCCAGCGGGCGAGGGGCGCGATGTGAGCGAGCGAAGCGAGGGATCCGCGGCGGCCACAGTGAAAGACGCCACGTTCGGCTTACTCAGGCGGTACGGCCTGACCACGATCTTCGGCAATCCCGGCTCCACCGAGGTCTCCCTGCTCACCGGGCTGCCGGACGACCTGCGTTTCGTGCTGGCCCTGCACGAGGGGTCCGTGGTCGGCATGGCCACCGGGTGGGCGATCGGGCAGGAGGCACCCGCGCTGGCGGTGCTGCACACGACCGCCGGGCTCGGCAACGCCGTCGGCGCCATCGCCACGGCCCGGGTCAACCGAGTGCCGTTGGTGATCCTGGTCGGGCAGCAGGACCGGCGGCACCTGGCGCTGGAGCCGTTCCTCACGGGGCGGCTGAGCGGGCTGGCCGGAGATTACCCGGTGCGCGTCGACCAGCCGGTGCGGGCTCACGACGTGCCCGGGGCGGTGGCCCGGGCCTGCCACGAGGCGGTCACCTTCCGCGGGCCCGCCCTGGTGGTGGTGCCGATGGACGACTGGGAGGCCGCGTGGGCCGGTGAGGTCGTGGCGGCGCCCGGGCGGGTCGTGCGGCCGGTGGCCGTGGCCGACGCCGATCTCGCGCCGCTGGTGTCGCTGCTGGCGGGGGCGAGGTCGCCGGCGATCGTGGCGGGGGCGGGGGCCGACTGGGGCTCCTTGGTGCCGCTGGCCGAGTCGCTGGGGTGTCCGGTGTTCCAGGAGTCCTTCGGGGCGCGGGCCGGGTTCCCGCAGGACCATCCCCAGTACGCGGGGGTGCTGCCGGCCGACCGAGGGCGGCTGCGGGCTGTGCTGGCGGGACATGACGTGGTGCTGGCCGTCGGGGCGCCGGTGTTCCGGCAGTACCCGTACGTGCCCGGGCCCCTGGTGGAGCCGGGAACGGCCGTCGCGATGATCACGGACGACCCGGCGGAGGCCCATCGCAGCCCGGCCGACCTGGCCTACCTGGCCGCGCCGTCCCCGGTGTGCACCCGTCTGACCGCGCTCTTGTGCGGTGCGGGCGGCGACGCCGGCGAGCCCGAAGGCAACGCGGACTCCGGGCGGGGCGTCGCGGCAGACAACACCACAGTCGGGCGCAATCCGTCGGACGACGCAGCGCAACAAGGCGCGACCGGGACCTCCACCCCGCCGCACGCCACCACGCCAGAGGCCACTGCCTCACAGGGCACACCGCAGACGGCCCGTCCGGGCGCCGTCGGCGCTGGTCGGAGCGGTGCAGGCAGCGACGCCGGCGAACACGAGAGCGTCGACATTCCGGAATCGCCGCCGGGTGGGCGGCCGATGCGGGCCGCCCACGTGCTGCATGAGCTCGCGGTGCGGCTGGCCGACGACACCGTGCTCATCGAGGAGACCCCGTCCTCCCGCCCCGACCTGCACCGGCTCGTCCCCGCCAGGAACCCGCTCGGCTTCCTGTCAGCGGCCATGGGCGGGCTCGGGTTCGCCGTGCCCGCCGCCGTCGGGCTGCGGATGGCGCTGCCCGGCCGCCCCGTGGTGGCGGTCGTCGGCGACGGGTCGGCGCTCTACGGCGTGCACGCCCTCTGGAGCGCCGCCCACTACAGGGTGGGCGCCCTGTTCGTGGTGCTCGCCAACGGCCGCTACGCGGTCATGGACCGGCTGGCCGACAAACAGGGCGGCAAGGCGCCGTGGCCGCCGTTCACGGAGGTGGACATGGGCGCCCTGGCGAGATCCCTCGGCTGCCCCGCCCGCACGGTGGACGGCCACGACGAGCTGACGGCGGCCCTCGACGAGGTGCTGCCGACGCTCCGCACCCGCGAGGAACCCCTTCTGCTCGACGTCGCCGTGACGGTCGACCCCGATTTCCAGCCCTGAGGAGGCGCGCCATGCCGTGCCTCCATCCCAGGATCTGGACCGGCATTCCTTCGGCGGCGGATGGACGGCCCGGTCCTCGATGATCTAGGTGTGGTCCTGAGGGTTCACCGAGCGCTCATTTGGCGTTCGGCGGCCTCCACGACGTTCGAGAGGAGGAGCGCTCGCGTCATGGGGCCGACGCCACCCGGGTTGGGGGTGAGGAAGCCCGCGACCTCCTCGACGTCCAGCGCCACGTCACCGGCGATCTTGCCGTCCACCCGGGAGACGCCCACGTCCAGCACGGCCGCGCCCGGCTTGACCATGTCGCGCTTGATCAGCTCGGGCACTCCGGCGGCCGCCACCACGATGTCCGCCCGGCGCACGTGCGCGGCGAGGTCATGGGTGCCGGTGTGGCAGAGGGTCACGGTGGCGTTCTCGCTGCGGCGGGTGAGCAGGAGTCCCAGCGAGCGGCCCACCGTGATGCCGCGGCCCACCACGGTCACCTCCGCGCCCTTGATCGGGACGCCGTACTCCTGCAGGAGCAGCACGATGCCGTGCGGGGTGCAGGGCAGGGGCGCGTCGACCATGTGGACGAGGCGGCCGAGGTTGACCGGGTGGAGGCCGTCGGCGTCCTTGGCCGGGTCCATGCGCTCCAGCAGGGCCATCGTGTCCAGGTGTTTGGGCAGGGGCAGCTGGACGATGTAGCCGGTGCACTCAGGGGAGGCGTTGAGCTCGTCGATGGCCGCCTCGACCTCGGCCTGCGTGGCGGTGGCCGGCAGGTCGACGCGGATGGAGGCGATGCCCACCTCGGCGCAGTCGCGGTGCTTTCCCGCCACGTAGATCTGGCTGCCCGGGTCGTCGCCCACGAGGACGGTGCCCAGGCCGGGGGCGATGCCGCGTTCCTTGAGCGCGGCCACTCGGGTCGTGAGGTCTGCCTTGATCTTGGCGGCGGTCGCCTTGCCATCGAGTTTCACTGCGCTCATGCGGCAATCCTTCCATGTCCCCATCCACCCCTCGTACACCCGCACCCCTCCTCCTGACCCACCCACTCGAACCGCTCGGCCTTTCTCCCCAGCCGCCAACCGGCCCCTCGTCACCCGCAGGAAGCGAGGACGCGAGCGCGGCTCACCAGTTATCCACAGATCCCAGGCAGTTAACACAGGGTTATCCACAGGCGATCTTTGACATCGTTGTCATTGATCTTGGAAGGGCTTATCGTTACGGGCGCCGGCACCATGCTGCCCACGGAGGTCCCCCCTTGCCTGTCCGCCTGTTGTCCGCCGAGTCGACCGACCTGTTCACAGGCTCCCCCGACGAGCCGCGCCAGGTGCTCCGCGTCACGGTGGCCCAAGGAGAGCACGACACTCCCCTTGAGCTGCGCGGAGAGGGCGTCCGGCTGTCCGAGCCGGTGACCGTGCCCGCCACCGCCTCCGGCGTCGTGGAGGTCCCGCTCACCCTGTCGGTCCCGCCCGGCACCGCCGTCCCCTGCACCCTGACCCTGGGTGAGGAGTCCCTGGAGCTCACGGTCACGGCCGAGGAGCCGGGCTGGACCATGCACATGATCTCCCACTTCCACTACGACCCCGTGTGGTGGAACACACAGGCCGCCTACACCAGCCCCTGGGAGCTGCTCTCCGGCGACGCCACCACCAGACCCCTGTGGGAGCGCAACGCGTTCGCGCTGGTCGAGGCGCACATCGAGCTGGCGCTGCGCGACCCCGACTACCGTTTCGTGCTGGCCGAGGTCGACTACCTCAAGCCGTTCTTCGACACCCACCCCGAGCGGCGGGCCGACCTTCGCGCCCTCATGGCCGAGGGCCGGGCCGAGCTGATCGGCGGCACCTACAACGAGCCCAACACCAACCTGACCGGCGCCGAGACCACGATCCGCAACCTCGTCTACGGCATCGGCTACCAGCGAGACATCCTGGGCGGCGATCCGCGGACGGCGTGGCAGCTGGACGTGTTCGGGCACGATCCGCAGTTCCCGGGTTACCTGGCGGCGGCCGGGCTGACCGGCAGTGCGTGGGCACGCGGGCCGTTCCACCAATGGGGCCCGATCCACAAGAACTTCCAGCAGGCCAAGAACGACGCGGCCCTGATGCAGTTCCCGAGCGAGTTCGAGTGGATAGCGCCGTCCGGGCAGGGCGTGCTCACCCACTACATGCCCGCCCACTACTCCGCGGGCTGGTGGATGGACTCCGCCCCCACGCTGGAGGACGCCTGCCAGGCGGTCTACGACCTCTACCGCTCGCTCAAGCCCGTGGCCGCGACCAGACACATCCTGCTGCCCGTCGGCACCGACTACACACCGCCCAACAAGTGGATCACCGACGTCCACCGCACGTGGGCGGCCCGCTACGTGTGGCCGAGGTTCGTCTGCGCCACGCCGAGGGAGTTCCTCGACGCCGTCCGCGCCGGCCTGTCGCGTTTCAGTCCCCAGACCCGCGACATGAACCCCGTCTACACCGGCAAGGACGTCTCCTACATCGACACCAAGCAGGCTCAGCGCGCCGCCGAGGTGGCCGCGCTCGACGCCGAGCGCCTGTCGGCGTTCGCGGCCGTGCTCGGTCTCGGCCGCTATCCGCACACGGCGCTCGACAAGGTGTGGCGGCAGCTGGCGTACGGCGCGCACCACGACGCGATCACCGGCTCGGAGTCCGACCAGGTCTACATCGACCTGCTGACCGGCTGGCGCGAGGCGTACGACCTGGCCACGACCGCCAGGGACAACGCCCTGGACGCCCTGACCGGGCAGATCGCCGTGGACGGCCCGAGCGTCGTGGTGACCAACACCCTGCCCTTCGCCCGTGACGGGCTGGGCCGTGTGCTCCTGCCCGCCGGCCGGACGCTGGCCGACCCGTCGGGCGCCGAGGTGCCCGCCGTCGTCGACAACGGAGCGCTGACGTTCCTGGCCCGCGACGTTCCGTCGCTGGGCTGGCGGACGTACCAGGTGGTCGAGGGCTCGCCCGTGGCCTGGCACGCCGCGCCGACGCCCGAAGGCGCCACCCTGACCATCGACAACGACCGCTGGCAGGTCACCGCCGACCCCGCCCGGGGCGGCGGCCTGACCTCGATCGTCGACCGGGCGTCCGGCCGGGAGCTCCTCTCCGGGCTGGGCAACGAGCTGCGCCTCTATCACGAATACCCCACGCACCCCGACATGGGCGAGGGCCCGTGGCACCTCATTCCCACAGGTCACGTCGTGGGATCGGCGGAGACCCAGGCTCTCTCGGCCCGGGCGGAGACGAGCCCGCTGGGCGCGCGCCTGATCGTCACGGGGCAGGTGGGCGAGATCGCGTACGAGCAGACCGTCACCCTGCTGGCCGGCTCCGACCGGATCGACTTCACCACCCGCGTCCTCGACCACACAGGCGCCGACCGCCTCCTCCGCGTCCGTTTCCCGGCCCGCGTCGAGGGCGCGCTGCCGGTGTCGGACGTGTCGGGCGCCGTGGTCGGCCGCGGCTTCGCACTCCCCGACGTCGACACGGCCGAGCACCCATGGACGCTCGACAACCCCGCCAACACCTGGTTCGGCCTGTCCGCCACGGCCAGCGTCGATCTCGGCGAGGCGGGCGCGCGGGCGCTGGGCGTGGCCGAGGTCGTGATGCCCACGCTCGCCGACGCCCCCGAGGCCCGCGACCTGGTGGTGGCACTGGCCCGCGCGGGCGTGACCGCCACCACGTCCGCCGCCGCGGGCACCAGGTATGGCTGGCTGGACGTCGACTCCAACCTCCCCGACGTACGCATCGTGCTGGGCGGCCCCGACACCAATCCGCTCGCCGCCGAGCTGCTCTCCCGCGCCGACCCCGCCTATCTGGACGCGCTGAAGTCGGGCGAGCCCCGCGTGTGGATCCCGGCCGAACGCCCGCTGTCGGAGGTCTGGCAGCCCAGCGCCGACCTGCGCGACCTCCGCGCCCTGCCCGCCCTGATCGTCGCCGGGCCGGTCGAGGATCTCGTGACCGACCTCGCCGACGCCACGATCGAGGCCGTCTGCCCGCTGGGCGCCGAGCGACTCGACCGCCGGACGGTGGCCCTGCTCACGTACGGCCTGCCCGGCTTCGCCGTGGACCCCTCGGGCGCCCTGCACCTGTCGCTGATGCGCTCCTGCACGGGCTGGCCGTCGGGCATCTGGCTGGACCCGCCCCGCCGCACGACTCCGGACGGCTCGGGGTTCCAGCTGCAGCGCTGGACGCACGAGTTCTCGTACGCGCTGGTCGCCGGCGAAGGCGACTGGCGTGCCCTGAAGCTCCCCGCCGCCGCCCAGGAACACATCACCCCGCTACTCGCCCGCACTCTGGACGCCCAGGAGGGCACGCTTCCCGCGACCCACTCCCTCCTCACCGTCTCTCCCCCTCGTGACGTCCTGGTGGGCACCATCAAGGCCACCGGCAACCCCCATGCCCACGGCCGCACGACCCAGCACGACCGGCCCGGCGACCACGGCCTGACCATCCGCCTGATCGAATCCACCGGTGCGGGATCCAAGGTCGAGCTCGACTCCCCGGTCCTGCCGCTGGACCAACTCACCCACTCCAACCTGCTGGAACGCCCGGGCGGCCCGGTCTCCGACCCCGCCCTTTCCGGATTCGAGGTCGCCACCTACCTGGCCCCCGCCCCGCCTCCACCGGCCGGCCCAGAGTTCGGCCCCACGACCGAGCCGGCGCAGCCGGTCTACAGCCGCTACTGGCTCCACAACAAGGGTCCGGCGCCGCTCGGCTACCTGCCGGTCTCCATCGCCGTCACCCCCGGCCTCGTCACGTCCGCGGACGGTCCGTTCGAGGTGGAGGTGGTCGTCTCCTCCCACCTGACCGACGAGCCGCATGAGGGCGTGGTGGACCTGCGCCTCCCGGAAGGCTGGACCGCCACCCCCGCCCAGCGCCCCTACCGCCTCCAGCCGGGCGGCCACCTACGCTTCCCCGTCACCATCGCGCCACCCGCCACCGCACCGGACGCGGGCCTCTACTTCCTCTCCGCCCGCACCTCCGTCGGCGGCCAGGTCATCGAGGACGTCACGACCCTGGCGGTAGGCGACGACCTCCCAGAACTCCCCGTCTCCGGCCCGCCGCCGGCCTCGGGCACCGCCGTCAAGGGCACCACGTCGGCCGAGGCCCGCCCCACGGGCCTGTCGATCACCCCGGTCGCGGACGCCCTCTCCCTCCGCCCCGGCGACCGCACCGCCCTCGTCCTCCGCCTCGCCAACACCACCGCCGACGAGATCCGCGGCGAGGCCCAGCTGGCGTCCCCGTGGGGAACGTGGTCCCTGCTCCCCCAGGTCATTCAAGGTTTCGCGGTGGCGGCAGGCGAGACGGCGGAGGTGTCGTTCCCGGTGGAGGTCCCCGCGGACGCGTCGGACGGCCACGCCTGGGCTCTTGCGAAGGTGATGTGGTACGGCCGCTGCCAGTACACCCCGGCGATCCGCCTGGAGGTGTCCCGATGAGCCGTGACGGCGGGGCCACTCGTTCCAGAGCTGTCCCGATGACCCATGACGGCCGGGCCACTCGTCCGGAGGTGTCCCGATGAGAGGCCATGTCCATGATCACTCCGTCAGCCCGGCGGCCACCGGAGCGGCCACCGCACCGGGGCTGGGTGAGGTGATCGGCTGGGTGGACGACCGCCCGATCCCGCGTACACACCTCGACCTGCGCATCGCCGACCTGCGCGACGGCCCTCTCAGCGCGGCGCTGCCCGTCCCCGGGAGCTCCGAAGACCGCCAGCTGGCCAGGTGGCTGACCCAGGTCATCCTCACCGAAGCCCTCTGCGAGACCACCGCCAGAGCCCTGGGCCTGCCCCCGCTGGACGGCCCGCCGCTCGACCGCCTGGCGGCCGTCGAACTGGGCTCGATCAACGCCGCCGCCTACAACGGCAGCCCCTGGGTGCGCGCCATGTTCCAGCACGTCACCGGCACGGCGGAGATCCCGCCGGAGTGGCGCGCCCGCACCTCCCCCCAGCACTCCGCCACCCACATCGTCCGGCACCGCCTTTTCAAGGACCGAAGGAGCGCGGAGCAGGCCACCCCTGAGGACCTCCAGTCCCTTGGCCGCATAGACCTCGGCTCACTTCCGGTCGCGGTCGCCGAGGCGCTCAGCCACCAGCCATCCGGCACCCTCATCGGGCCGGTGGGAGACGCCCTGGGCTGGCACCTGGCCATAGCCGTCCCGGCACCCGCACCGACCACCACCTCCCCGCCCGACGATCACTCCGCTCCCACCCCGCCGGAGCGAGACAGGGCTCCCTTGCTGGACGCCGCGCGACGGAGGGCCTTCGCACGCTGGCTCGACGAGAGGCGAGCCGAGAAGATCAAGCTAGTGCCCGGACTCGAACATCCTGGCGACCCCCGCCAGCCCGACAACCACCACAAACATTGATGACCTGCGTACTTGCCATTGACATCGGAGGGACCAAGCTCGCCGCCGCGCTGGTGGACGAGGAAGGTTCCGTGTTGCGCTCCGCTACCCGGCCCACGCCGCGTACGGACGTCATGTCCGCCCTGGCGGCCCTGATCACGGAGGTGACCGAGGGCGGCCCGCCACCGGTGGCCGCCGGGATCGGCTGCGCCGGCCCGCTCGACCTCGCCACCGGCACCGTCAGCCCGGTCAACATGCCCAGCTGGCGGGGTTTTCCGCTACGGGATGAAGTGCGGCGGCTGACCGGGCTCCCCACCATGCTGGCGGGCGACGCCCAATGCTTCGCCCTCGGAGAACATTGGCTGGGGGCCGGACGCGGCTACTCATCGTTGCTCGGCATCGTCGTGTCGACCGGCATCGGCGGAGGCCTGGTGATCGACGGCGCCCCTCTCCTCGGCCCAACAGGCAACGCCGGACATGTCGGTCACATGAGCATCGACCCGTACGGCGAACGCTGCGAATGCGGCGGCCGGGGCTGCGTCGAACGCTACTCCAGCGGCCCCAACATGGCCCGCTGGGCCCTGGAGAACGGCTGGACGCCCACCAGCCCGGACGAGCGCCCCCCGCTCGAAGCCGATGGCCGGGCTGCCGACACCTGGACCGGCGAAGCGGCCACGGCGCATTCCGCGGGACAGCACAGCGCCGTCGACTCCGACAGCCCCGCCCTCGACGTCGATCAAGGCGAACAGGTCGGCACGATGACCGGGACCAGGGAGAAGGCTGACGCGCGGGCACTTGCGCGGGATGCCGCGGCCGGGCATCCGGTCGCGGTGGCGGCGTTCGAGCGTGGCACCAGGGCGCTGGCCGCCATGATCGCGTCCACCGCCGCGGCGGCCGAGGTCACCACCGTGGTCATCGGGGGCGGCGTGTCCGGAGCCGGCAGGGTCCTGTTCGATCCGCTGGAGCGAGCACTGGACGACGTGGCCGGGCTGGCCTTCGTCAGAGCGGTCCAGGTGAAGCAGAGCACTCTCGGGGTGCGGGCGGCGCTGGCCGGAGCCGCCGACCTCGCTTGGCAGGCCGTCCGATCCGGTGGCTGAGCAGTCAGGCGTGCGCATGATCAACCGGTGCGCCGACCCTCGGGGACGCCGGGGAAGATCATGCCCATTCCAGGTGCCGCCCATCGGCCGCGTCATGCACCCTTTTGCCGAAAGCAGCGCATCCATCGCTTCCTGTCGAGATTCGACAGGGCATGAGGGCGGCGAGAAATACCTTTCCGGAGGAAAGGCATGAGTCGGCCGCCGCTCAGGGCTTGCGGCGGGTGTGGCGGTGGGGACGCGTTCGGGGAGACGCCGACCGCGCAAGGAAGGATGTGCCGCGGTCAGTCGCGCTCTGCGGCCTGGGCCTCGCGACGCTCGATGATCCGGCGGGTGACCGGGATGATCTCGACAACGCGGCTGCCGAGGTAGGCGCCGATGAAGGCGAGCACCAGCAGGACGACGGGGCTGGTGGCGAAGCCGTTCATGGTGACGAAGGCCTGCAGGATCATGTCGAGCAAGGGGGACTCCGGGAGGTCGGCCAAGCGGGGAGGTCAACAGGCTAACCGCAGGAGACCGATGCTCGCTCCCAAAACGGCTAAAGGGCGACATGATCGGCCATGTCGCCCTTTAGTGCCGTTCAGTGGACGATCAGTGGAAGAAGTGGCGGGTGCCGGTGAAGTAGAGGGTGATGCCGGCCTTCTCAGCGGCCTCCACCACCAGGTTGTCCCGGATGGACCCGCCGGGCTCGACGATCGCCTTCACGCCTGCCTCGGCCAGCACCTCCAGCCCGTCGGGGAACGGGAAGTAGGCGTCAGAGGCCGCGACCGAGCCGGGCGCGCGCTCGCCCGCCCTGGTGACCGCCAGGCGGCACGAGTCGACCCGGTTGACCTGGCCCATGCCCACGCCCACGGTCGCCCTGTCGCTGGCCAGCAGGATGGCGTTGGACTTCACCGAGCGGCAGGCCCGCCAGGCGAACTCCAGGTCGGCCAGCACCTCGGGCGAGGCGGGCTCGCCGGTCTTGAGCTCCCACTGCGACGGCGAGTCGCCGGGCGCGTCCACCCGGTCGACGGTCTGGACCAGGAGCCCTCCGTCGATCCTGCGGAACTCGGTCGGCTGCGAAGGACCCTCCGGGCAGGCCAGCAGGCGCAGGTTCTTCTTCTCCCGCAGCACCTCCAGCGCCTCGGCGTCGAAGGAGGGCGCGATGACGACCTCGGTGAACACCTCGGCGATCTGCCTGGCCAGCTCCGCCGTGACCGCGCGGTTGACCGCGATCACCCCGCCGTACGCCGACACCGGGTCGCAGGCGTGCGCCTTGCGGTGCGCGTCGGCCACGTCGGCGCCGACCGCGATGCCGCACGGGTTCTGGTGCTTGATGATGGCCACGCAGGGGTCGGAGAAGTCCCACGCGGCCCGCCAGGCGGCGTCGGCGTCGAGGTAGTTGTTGTAGGACATCTCCTTGCCGTGCAGCTGCTCGGCGCCGGCCAGCCCGCCGGCGCCGGTCGTGTAGAGCGCGGCGCGCTGGTGCGGGTTCTCGCCGTACCGGAGCGTGGCCTGGCGCTCGTACGCGGCCCCGCTGAAGGAGGGGAACTCCTCCTCCCCGTACGTCCCCGCGAACCAGTTGGCCACCGCCACGTCGTACGAGGCCGTGTGGGCGTACGCGATGCCCGCGAGCCGCCGCCGCTCGGTCAGGGTGAAGCCGCCCTCGGCCAGTGCGGTGAGCACGTCGCCGTAGTAACCGGGGTCGACCACGACGGCGCAGGTGTTGTGGTTCTTGGCGGCGCCGCGGATCATGGCGGGCCCGCCGATGTCGATCTGCTCGACGCACTCCTCGTCGGACGCGCCGGAGGCCACCGTCTGCTGGAACGGGTAGAGGTTGACCACGACCAGCTCGAACGGGTCGATCTCCAGCTCCTCCAGCTGGGCGACGTGGTGCGGCTTGGTGACGTCGGCCAGCAGGCCGGCGTGCACGCGCGGGTGCAGCGTCTTGACCCGCCCGTCGAGGCACTCGGGGAACCCGGTCAGCTGCTCGACCTTGGTCACCGGGATCCCGTACGACGAGATCGCGGCGGCCGTGCCCCCGGTCGAGACGATCTCCACCCCGGCGCCGTCGAGGGCCCTGGCCAGCTCCTCGAGCCCGGACTTGTCGTAAACAGCGATCAGCGCGCGCCGGATGGCGATGCGAGTCACGTGGATTCCCCTCCTGATTGGTTGCCGATTCGGACGATACGTCCGCTCACCGTCCAGCCCTCGCGGGCCATCCGGCCGACGATTTCGACGAGCAGGCGGCGCTCGACGGTCTTGATGCGCTCGTGCAGGGTCGCCTCGTCGTCGTCCGGGAGCACGGGCACAGCTTCCTGGGCGATGATGGGCCCGGTGTCGACCCCCTCATCGGCCAGCATCACCGTACAACCGGTGACCTTGACCCCATGGGCAATCGCGTCGCGCACGCCGTGCGCGCCGGGGAACGACGGCAGCAGCGCCGGGTGGGTGTTGACCACGGGGAAGGCGTCGAGCGTCGGCTTGCCCAAAATCTTCATGAAGCCGGCCGACACAACCAGGTCGGGTTCGTACGATGCGATCTTGGCCGCGATTGCCGCGTCCCAGTGGGCCCGTGTCGCATAGTCGCCCAATTTTTCGACAAATGTCGGGATCCCTGCCCTGGTCGCCCTGGCCAGCCCCTCGATCCCATCCCTGTCGGCGCCTACCGCGACCACGCGGGCCCCGTAGGAAGGGTCGGCAGAAGCGTCCAGAAGGGCCTGTAGGTTGGTTCCAGAGCCGGAGACGAGGACGACGAGCCGCCCAGCCTTAGACACGCACACTCTCCAAAGAGGAAACAGGGTGAGCTGCCAGGGTATCTGTTCCTCTCCCGGCGACGCAGAGGAGGTCAGGTGTCGACACCGGTGCAGGCACCGGCAGGCCAGCAGCCCGCCGAATCGGCGGGCCGCCGAGCGATCTGGTTGTCCATCGCAGCGCTGGCCATGACGTTCATGTTGCCGTTGGCCGGCCTGGTCATGGCGCTGTTCGCGCTCGTGGCCGGGATCCGGGCGTTCCCGCTGCTGAAGGGTGCGAGCAAGCCCACGAGCATGGCCGTGGGCGGCATCACCATCTCCTCGATCGCGCTGGCGCTGTCCGCCATGGCCACGGGGATGCAGCTGTACCTGATGGACGAATATTCGGCCTACCAGGAGTGCATGAAGGGTGCGGGGACGGTGTCCTCGCAGGGCGAGTGCTTCACTCAGTTCAGGGACGCGGCGCAGCGCAAGCTGCCGCCGGACGTGCTCGAACTGCTCGGCGCGATGCAACCTTGAGCGCGACGCTCCCCCGCTGAGCCCGCCGGTCTTTCCGCGTCGAGCGAACGGACGTCCGGGCGGGGTGCCCGGCCCCATACCGTCTCCCCTTTCATGGCGACGTGCCCAGCCGCCTCGAACGGGGCGGTGTGGGGGGGTGCGCCCCGCCGCTCTCGAACGGGGCCGGTGTGGCGTAGTGCCCCGCCGACAGCGCAGGCGGCGGTTCCAGGATCGCCATGATGTCGCCGCCGCCATTCGGGCCGGCGGCGCTGCGGGCGGGTCCGCCTGCGCCCCGTCGGCGCCAGGACGGCGCTCGACGGCTCGGGGGTGGCGCAACCGGCGTTTCCCCGGCTACCGCAGTAGCAGCGCGGTGGCCGAGGGCCGGGTGCGGTCGCCTCTCCGGTCGTCGCCGTCCAGCCGCGGCAAAGGCCTTCACATTCCAGTGTCGTGGCGTAGGCCCCACACCCCGATGCCGTGGCAAAGGCCCCACACCCCGATGCCGTGGCAACGGGATCACATCACTGTGCGCCTGTGTGCGGCGTGTTCAGTCGCGGTCCCAGGCGTACGGGTCCACGTAGATGACGTGGCCGCCGCGGTCGTCCGACTCGTCCACGATGTCCTTGCGCGGCGGGCGCGCCGGATCGGGCTCCGGCGGACGCGGGCGTGCCTGGGCCAGCGTCTCGGCCTCCGCCGAGGCGTGCTCGTCCTGCCAGTCGTCCCTGATGACCGGGATCTCCTGGGTGTCGGCCTCGGTGGCGTCCATCCAGTGGCCGGGCAGCGGACGCGGGTCGGACTCGGCCAGGCCGACCTTGCTCGCCGCCTTGGCGATCGCGGCTCCGGCCTTGCGCACCGGGGCGGCCGCCTTGTCGAGCGGCGCGCGGGCGCGCTTGTTGAGCAGCAGCAGGTTGGTGACGCCGGCGGAGATGCCCGCGGCCACGCCGACCTCGAGCGCGACTGACAGCGCCACCTCCCAGGGCGAGGGCCCGACCGTCGCGAGCCGGCCGCCGCCGATGGGTCCGCCGGACAACGCCGCCAGCGCCCCCGCCACCACGCCGGTGGAGACCCCGGTGAGGAAGCCCCAGAGCGGCGCGGCCTCGTACGACGGCGACGGCGAGATCCTGGCCACCATCACCCCCGCCACGGCCCCCGCCGCGAACGGCAGCGCGATCACCGCCATCATCCACGCCGGCACCGGCCCGCTCTCCGGCAGCGCGCCCAGCAGGGGCAGGCTCGGCACCGTGCCGAGCTGCACCCCGGTGGGCGCCACCAACGTGTCCGCGCCGATCGCGAATCCCGGCCCCGCGATGTAGGAGAGCGCCCAGATGACGGCGTTGAGCAGGTAGAGGAGCTGGAGCAGGATCAACAGCACGCCGCCCACGAAGCCGGGCGACAGGACGCTCGACAGCTCCCTGACCTGGTCGAAGTTGAGCACGACGGCGACCAGCACCAGGCCCAGCCCGGCCACCAGCAGCAGCGCGGTGGCCATCGCCGTGCCGAGCGTCAGCGCGCGCACCCGCTCGGGCAGCAGCTTGAGCATCACCCGCCAGGGCCCGATCATCCGCGCGGTGGCCAGCGCCCCGGCCAGGAACGCCAGCACGAAGTGGCTGAACAGCGCCTCGCCGATGAACGGCTGAGTGATCTCGTTACTCGCGACGAGCGCGATGAGCCCGGCCAGCAGCGCGTACGGGGCCGCCAGCGACACCCCCGCCTGGACCACCAGGACGAGCTGCGCCCGGCGGCGGGCCTGGGCCTGCTCGCGCGGGCTGTTCTTGGGCAGCCGCGCGGGCAGGCGCAGCCGCAGGTCGGCGTCGCGCGCCATCCACCGGCCGGCCCGGTAGAGCAGCATGGCGGGGAGAACGATCAGCCCGATGGGCAGCAGCCCGACCCGCCCGCCGGGAATCGCGAACCCGGCGTGGTGCGCGGCCAGCCAGAGCTGCGCCGCCGTACGGAACACGCCCGGCAGCCCGGCGCCCAGCGTGCCGCGCGGGGCGGCGATCCATCCGACCAGCGTGAGCGTGGTGAGCGCGGCCAGGCCGACGCCCAGGGTGCAGGCCGCGGCCAGCATCCCGGACACGGGTAGCGGCCGCCTGGCCTCGTCGTCCGCTCCCGGGAGCTTGCTCAGCATTGACCCGGTGCGCAGTTGGTCGAGGATCGCCGTCACAGTGCGATTTTCTCAACCTTTCCCAACCAACCCTTGGTTGACGCGCCGGGGATATCGTTTTCATCTTTTCCACCCGCCGGCCCAGGGCCGTCAATGGCCCACCGCCGCGTCCTGGACAACTGCGAGCACCTGCTGGACGCGTGCGCCGCCATGGCGGACACGCTGATGCGCTCCGTGCCCGGCCTCCGCATCCTGGCCACCAGCCGGCAGGCGCACGGCGTCGTGAGCGAGCGGATGATGCCGCCGCCGATGTCGGTGCCGGAGGCCGACGGCGTGCGCCGACGGCCGAGTCGCTGCGACACGCCGACGCGGTGGGGGCTCGGGCGAGTAGCGGCAGCGCATGAGAAAGCCCCGCATGGTGGAGTACCACGCGGGGCCTTCGGAGAGCGGTCAGCGGGACTGCATGATCTCCCGCATGAGCCGCGCCGTCTCCGACGGGGTCTTGCCGACGCGGACGCCCACCTTCTCCAGGGCCTCCTTCTTGGCCTGGGCGGTGCCGGCCGAACCGGACACGATGGCGCCGGCGTGGCCCATCGTCTTGCCCTCGGGCGCGGTGAACCCGGCCACGTAGGCCACCACCGGCTTGGTGACGTGCTGCTCGATGTAGGCCGCGGCCCGCTCCTCGGCGTCGCCGCCGATCTCACCGATCATCACGATGGCGTCGGTGCCCGGGTCTTCCTGGAAAGCCTGGAGCGCGTCGATGTGGGTGGTGCCGATGACGGGGTCGCCGCCGATGCCCACCGCGGTCGAGAAGCCGAAGTCGCGCAGCTCGTACATGAGCTGGTAGGTCAGCGTGCCGGACTTCGAGACCAGGCCGATGCGCCCGGCGGTGGTGATGTCGGCGGGGATGATGCCGGCGTTCGAGGCGCCGGGGGAGGCGATGCCGGGGCAGTTGGGGCCGATGATGCGGGTCTTGTTGCCCTTGGCCACCGCGTACGCCCAGAACTCGGTCGAGTCGTGCACCGGCACGCCCTCGGTGATCACCACGCAGAGCGGCATCTCGGCGTCGATGGCCTCCTTGACGGCGTCCTTGGTGAACGCCGGCGGCACGAACACGACCGACACGTCCGCGCCGGTCTGCTCCATGGCCTCCTTGACCGTGCCGAACACGGGCAGGCCCTCGTGCACGGTGCCGGCCTTGCGGGCGTTGACGCCGCCGACGACCTTGGCGCCGGAGGCGAGCATGCGGCGGGTGTGCTTGGTGCCCTCGCCACCGGTCATGCCCTGAACGATGATCTTGCTGTTTTCCGTCAACCAGATGGCCATGAGTTACGCACCTACCGCAGCGAGCTCGGCGGCCCGCTTGGCCGCGTCGTCCATCGTGTCTACCAGCTCGACCCGCGGGAGCGCGGCGTCAGCCAGGATCTGCCGCCCGAGCTGGGCGTTGTTGCCGTCGAGGCGGACCACCAGCGGGTGGGTCACGGCCTCGCCGCGGCTCTCGAGCAGCTTGAACGCCGAGACGATGCCGTTCGCCACGGCGTCGCAGGCGGTGATGC
This sequence comes from Nonomuraea sp. SYSU D8015, assembly GCF_008065375.1. GTDB lineage: Bacteria > Actinomycetota > Actinomycetes > Streptosporangiales > Streptosporangiaceae > Nonomuraea. The sequence goes on along the minus strand of NZ_VJYI01000005.1, from coordinate 152,985 downwards.
CGCCGAAGACGTTCACGAAAATCGACTTCACGTCGGGGTCGGAGAGGATGATCTCCAGGCCGGCGGCCATGACCTCGGCCGAGGCGCCGCCGCCGATGTCGAGGAAGTTGGCGGGGGAAGGCTTGCCGGGGAACTGCTCGCCCGCGTAGGCCACGACGTCGAGGGTGGACATCACCAGGCCCGCGCCGTTGCCGATGATGCCGACGTCGCCGTCGAGCTTGACGTAGTTGAGGTCCTTCTCCTTGGCCTTGGCCTCCAGCGGGTCCTCAGCGGCCTTGTCGGCCAGGGCCTCGTGGTCCTGCTGGCGGAAGGAGGCGTTGTCGTCGAGCGTGACCTTGCCGTCGAGGGCCTTCACCTGGCCGTCGGCCGAGAGGATCATGGGGTTGACCTCGACGAGCGTGGCGTCCTCGTCCACGAAGCAGCACCAGAGCTTCTCGATGAGCTCGGCGGCCCCGTCGAGCGCCTTCTCCGGCAGGCCGCCGGCCACCGCGATCTCGCGGGCCTTGGCCCGGTCGATGCCGGTCAGCGCCGACACCGGCACCTTGGCGACCTTCTCGGGGGTGCTGTGGGCGACCTCTTCGATGTCCATGCCGCCGGCGGCGGAGCAGATCGCGAGGAAGGTACGGTTCGCGCGGTCGAGCAGGAAGGAGAAGTAGTATTCCTCCGCGATCGCGCTGGCCTCCTCCACGAGCACCTTGTGGACCGTGTGGCCCTTGATGTCCATGCCCAGGATGGCGGTGGCCTTCTCGACGGCGTCGGCGGCGCCGTCGGCCACCTTCACACCGCCGGCCTTGCCGCGCCCGCCGGTCTTGACCTGGGCCTTGACGACGACGCGGCCGGTCAGCTGCTCAGCCGCCGCCCGCACCTCCTCCACGTTGTGGGCGACGATGCCGCGCGGCACCGGGATGCCGTAGTCAGCGAAGAGTTCCTTCGCCTGATGTTCGAACAGGTCCACGAGGGTCCGTCCTTGCTTATCCGACTGGTTGTTCGACGGCCCGGGCAACCCCGTGCGTGCCGGGCGTTTCCGCCAGTGAAGCCTAGCCCGAAGCTTGACCTGCCCTGGTCATCGGGTCGCAGTTCTCCCACTATGTGACGGCGATCTCACTTCTGGAGCAAGGGTCCGGATGATGATCTGCACGAAAAATGCACCGATTCGACGTCGTAACCCCCGCCAGTCGATATACCGCCGTGATCTTTGCTTGGCAGGATTCCCGGGCCCTCCTTTTCCGATTCGAAGGAATCGCATGAAGCGAATTCTCACGGAAGACACAGGCTCCGGCGGTCGCGGTCGAACGACCGGCGAAACCTGCACCTTCGGCGCGCCGAGCATGATCGATTCAGTGGATCACCCGTGGATTGGAACGGTATGATCCCGATCAAGCTCCGCTCGCCGGGATCTCGACCTGGACCCTCCGTCCAACAAGAGGTTCTCTCCGTGTCGGTCGATCCATTGACCGCGATCGGGTAAAGGCAGGGGCCCACACGGCTTTTCCTCACCTCGCTTCACCTCGAGGCACCAAGGCTTCGGCGGGAAGCACCGGTAACCCCCTCGACAAAAAGGAATCCGTATGAAGCGCATGCTCGCCGGCGTGGTGTTAGCCACCAGCGCCACACTGATCGCCGCGACCCCCGCGATGGCCGCCGCGCCCAAGGACCCGGTCGTCGCGGTGAAGAAGCAGATGGCTCCCGGCAAGGGAGTGAAGTTCACCGAGCGGACCACCCTCGACATCGACGGGGACCGCGAAATCTTCGTCCGGCGCAGCGGCACCCTGCAGTTCGGCAAGTCCGGCGTCGCCGCCTCGGACATCACCGGCAAGTTCAACATCTCGCAGAAGGACCTGGGCCCGAATCCGGATGAGGCCCCGGAACTGCTCAAGGCGTTGGCCAGGCCGGAACGTACCATCCGCGTCGGTACGACGTCGTACATGTCCGGCGGCTTGTGGGCGACCGTGCTGCCCGAGGACAAGACCTGGCTGAAGTATCCCAAGGGCCCGACCGGCGGCATCACGGGCGTCTACGGCCAGCCGCTGAACCTGGCCGAGGCGGCCACCCTCAAGACCCTGCTCAAGGGCGCCAAGCCCGTCGGCGGCGGCTACGCCGGCAAGGTCACGGTGGGCGACCTGTGGAAGGTGTCTCCGTGGTACCGCGCGAGCATGCTCGAGAAGCCTTCCAAGAAGGCCCTGAAGAGCACGATCAGCTGGCGGATGACCCTGGACTCGGCCGGCCTGCCGACCCGGCTCGTGTCGACCTTCCCGGTCGTCGTCGTGTCCGAGGGGAAGGGCACCGTGAGCGTGGACACAAGGCTCACCGACTGGGGCACCGCCGTGGAGATCAAGGCGCCGCCGGCGGACGAGGTCACCAGCCAGCCCAAGACGGATGAGGATGGCGACGGCGACGCGCCCTTGGTCGACGATCCGGGCAAGATCCTGGACGGCGTCCTCGGCAAGATCATCGGCTGACATCCCAGCCGTGCAGCCCTCTCCTGCCGCCGGGCGGGAGAGGGCTGCTTGCTTCTCGCGGTCGGCCGCCGCACCGGACCTGTCACTTCCCGGCCGTCGCTTCCGCTCGGCCGGGCGTCGCGCCGGGCATGTGGGGCTGGAGCGTGTCGTTCAGCACGTCTCCACGGTGCCGCCCTTGGACAGCCGCGGTGGTCGTGACAGAGGCCGCGGACGGCCGGGCGCCGACGGCCGGGAGGCGGCGGCCGGGGCGCCGACGGCGGGAGGCGGCGGTAGGGCGGTTGGAAGTGCTCGGGCCGCCGTCTCGGGGTGAGCGGAGCGGCGGCCGGTGGGCCGGGCACCCCGGGTGCCTATGCCAGGCGGGAGTCCCGCAGGCGGGCCCATTCGAGCGAGTGCCTGATCCCGTCCTCGACGGAGTATTGAGCCTGCCAGTCGAGCAGGACGCGGGCGCGGTCGCTGCGGGTGTAGGCGCCTGCCACGTCGCCCGGTCGCGCGGGGGCCTCGACGACCTCGATCGGGCGGTCGACGACGCGGTTGAACGCGTCGACCAGCTCGCGGACGGTGGTGCCTGCGCCGGTGCCCAGGTTGATCACGTCCACCGGCAGGTCGTCGAACCGCCTCAGGGCCGCGACGTGCGCGGCGGCCAGGTCCCAGACGTGGATGTAGTCACGGATGCCGGTGCCGTCGCTGGTCGGGTAGTCGGTGCCGGTGATCTGGAAGGGCACGCGTTCCTCGTACGCCTCGATCATCTTGCCCAGAGCGTGGCTCGGGCGCCTCAACTGCAGGCCGGTACGCATCTTCGGGTCGGCGCCGATGGGGTTGAAGTAACGCAAGGAGAGGATCTTGATGGGCCTGCCGGCGGCGATGTCGGCGAACATGCCCTCGCAGACCGCCTTGGTGTGCGCGTACGGGCTCATCGGGGCGAGCGGGGAGTCCTCGGTCACCGTGTGGTCCTCCGCGACACCGTAGATCGACGCGGACGAGCTGAAGATCATGCGGGTGCAGCCGTTGCGGATCAGGTGGTCGACGAACTCCAGGCTCTTGGCCACGTTCGCGCGGTAGTAGCCGATGGGGTCGGCCACGGAGTCCGGCACGACGATGAGGGCCGCGCAGTGGATGACGGCCTCGATATCCGAATTTTCAGCAAATATCTTGTCAATCAGCGGTCCGTCGCTGATATCCCCCTCATAGAACACCCGCCCCTCGGCGAACTCCCTTCGCCCGGTCACGAGGTTGTCGAGAATGACGGGCGAGATCCCGGCGTCCAGGCACGCCGAGGCGACCGTGCTGCCGATATATCCCGCCCCACCGGTAATCAAAACACGCATCCCAGCACCCTACTTCTGCGCGGACGCGCGGCCTCCCGCAGCGCCGCGAATGGCTGGAGCCCCGATCTCGTACGGCGGCACGCCGGATGCGGGGCTGTCTGTGCCCTCGCCGCCACGACCGGCCATGGGCTGTGGCGATGGCCGTGAACGCCGGCCTGGCGTCGGAGGAGCGCAGGCGGGGCTTCGAGCCCGGCTGCCGCCGCCGCGGCGCGACAATCGGCGACGCCAGACGATGACCCCCGCGACACCCAGACGATGACCGGGGCGCGGTGACGATGACCGGCGGCACCACCGGCGGCGGTGGCGCATCGCCTGCAGCGGGCGGCGGTTCCAGGGAGCGTGGCCCTTCACCGGCGGGCCGCCTCTTACGGAGCGGGAGGGGCCGGCGCCGTGGTCGTATCCAGGGTTCGGCGAGGCCGGAAAGGGGGGTGGCCTGGTGTTTGAGGCGTCGACGTGCGACATTTCCAGATATGGGCAGGGACGTGCCGGTCGTGGTGTTCAGCCGCGATGATCGCCGGAAATATCGCGAAAAGGTGCGACGATGTCTCGACGTCTTCGCCCAGATGCTGCGCGAATCCCGCTTCGAGCTCGAACGCCCGCTCGCCGGCCTGGAGATCGAGCTCAACATCGTGGACGCGGCAGGCGAGGCCGCCATGCGCAACACCGAGGTGCTCGCCGCCATCGAGCAGCCGGACTGGGCCACGGAGCTGGGCCAGTTCAACATCGAGATCAACATCGAACCCCAGGAGCTGAGCGGCGACGGCCCGCTCCGCCTGGAGAACGACGTACGGGCCAGGCTCAACCACGCCGAGGAGCGCGCCCGCTCCCAGGGCGGCCACCTGGTCCTGGTCGGCATCCTGCCGACGCTGCGCGAGCAGGACGTCCACGAGGGATCCCTCTCCGCGAACCCCCGCTACCGCCTGCTCAACGAGCAGATCTTCGCAGCTCGCGGCGAGGACCTGCACCTGTGCATCGAGGGCGTCGAACGCCTCGACACGCACGCCGACAGCGTCGCGCCCGAGGCCGCCTGCACGAGCGTCCAGCTCCACCTGCAGGTCAGCCCCGAGGCGTTCGCCGCACACTGGAACGCCGCCCAGGCCATCGCGGGAGCGCAGGTCGCGGCCGCGGCCAACTCCCCGTACCTGTTCGGCAAGGAACTGCACCGCGAGACCAGGATCACGCTGTTCGAGCAGGCCACGGACACGCGACCGGCCGAGCTGAAAGCGCAGGGCGTGCGGCCGCGCGTGTGGTTCGGCGAGCGGTGGATCACCAGCGTCTTCGACCTGTTCGAGGAGAACGTCAGCTATTACCCGGCCCTCCTCCCCCTCTGCGAGGACGAGGACCCCCGTGCCGAGCTGGAACAGGGACGCATCCCCCAGCTCCACGAGCTCACCCTGCACAACGGCACGATCTACCGCTGGAACCGGCCCGTGTACGCCGTGGTGAACGGCATGCCGCACCTGCGCGTGGAGAACCGCGTGCTGCCCGCCGGGCCGTCCGTGGCCGACATCGCGGCCAACGCGGCCTTCTACTACGGTCTGATGCGCGTCCTGCCGTACGCCGAACGGCCGATCTGGAGTCAGATGTCGTTCCAGGCGGCGGAGGACAATCTCGCCGCCGCGGCGCGGCACGGGCTGGAGGCGCGGCTGTACTGGCCGGGGATGGGCGAGGTGCCCGCGGCCGAGCTGATCCTGCGCCGCCTGTTGCCCATGGCCCACGAGGGGCTGGCCAGATGGGGCGTGAACGGTCCCGTCGCCGACCGGCTGCTCGGCATCATCGAGGGCCGCTGCCTAACCGGGCGGACGGGTGCGGGCTGGCAGGTGGAACGCGTACGCGCCCACGGAGGGGGCCGGCACGAGGCGCTGCGTGCCATGACCCTCGACTACATCGCGCGCATGCACACGAATGAGCCCGTGCATACGTGGGAAGTCTGAAGCCCGTGATCCCCCGTCCGCTGATCGTCGTACTCGCCCTGGTGCTGGCCGCCTGCGGCCTCACCCGCCCGCCGTCCATGGATGCGGCGGAGGAGGACTCGTTCGAGGACGACGTCCGTACGGCGCGGACGCTGACGGAGGAATTCTGGAAGCAGCAGTTCGACCGGCTGGGTGAGACCTATCGGCCCATAGCCGACTTCATCCCCTACTCGGGCACTTCGGGACCGAGCTGCGGCGGCGAGCCGTCCGTGCCGAACAACGCCTTCTACTGCCCCGTGGGCCACTTCATCGCCTACGACCAGGACTGGATGGAGGCGCTGTGGAATGAAATGGGAGACGGGTCCGTCTATCTGATCATTCCGCATGAGTTCGGCCACTCCGTCCAGGCCCAGCTCGGCACGGGCTTCGAACTGAACGTGCAGATGGAGCTGCAGGCCGACTGCTACGCGGGCGGCACCCTTTCGGCCCTGGTCAATTCGGGCGCGCTGACCGCGCAGCCGGGGGACGAGAACGAACTGCTGCTGAGCCTGGCGGCCGCCGGCGACCCGACGGACGACTGGCTGAACCCGGCCGCCCACGGCACGGCCGAACAACGTCAGCAGGCGTTCGTGCAGGGGTACAGGGGCGGCGTGGGGGCCTGCTGACGTCCGCGTATTGGCTCGGGGATGTACACCCCCATCAACCCAGAGGATGATGTGGCCGATCATGACCACGCCGTACCGTGGACGCATGCCACTGGAGGAGATCGGCTGGTTGCGCAGGGGGGCGTGCAGATCCAGCGACCCGGACCTCTTCTTCCCCCTCGCCCCCTCACCCCTGCAGGAAGCCCGGGCCAAGGCGGTCTGCGCGAGCTGCCAGGTGCTGGAGGAGTGCCGGGCGTACGCGTTACGGTCCGGCGAGTCCGAGGGCATCTGGGGCGGCCTCACCCCGGAGGAACGCCGCCGCTCCCGCTTCCCGGCGGGCTGGCGCAACTCCGCCGCCGCCTCCTGACCCACCCCCGCTGGAGAAGGGCCGCCTACCGGCGGACGGCAACGCACCGGCGCGACACCAAGCAGGCGAACACGGGCTCCGGCGGGTGAGTGGATGCGGGAGGAACGTGAGAAAAGCGGCGATCCTGCTGAGGCGGGCCGATGGGAGCGGGTCGCGACGTAGCCTGCAAGGGTGCTCCTCCGCTCGATCGCCATCCTCGCCGCCGCCAACATCATGAACAACAAGGTCGCCCCCCGCCTGGGCCCGCTGACCTCCACCGCCGCGACGGCCGCCCTGGTGGCGATGGCCCGCAGGTCCGGCCTGTCGTGGGAGGAGCTCGGCTTCGAGCACGGCCGCCGCGGCGCGCTCGCCGGCGGCGCACTGGCGGCGGCGGTGGCCACCGCGTACACGGTCGGCATATCCCACCCGCGCACCAGGCCGCTGTTCCACGACGAGCGCGCCCTGTCGCTCTCGCGCGCCCGCGTCCTGGAGGAGGCCCTCGTCCAGGTCCCCTTCGGGACGGTCCTGCTGGAGGAGGTGGGCTTCCGGGGGGCTCTCTACGCCATGCTCCGCCAGAGGCGCGGCACGATCACCGCCACCGCGGTCTCCTCGACGTTGTTCGGCCTCTGGCACATCCTCCCAGCCATCGACATGGCCCGCGCCAACCCAGCCCTCGGCGCTCTGACGGCAGGCGAGTCCCCCCATCATCTGGACACCGCACGGGTGGTGGCGGGGAGCGTGGTGTCGACGGCGGCGGCCGGGGTGCTGTTCTGCGAGCTACGCCGCCACCGCGGCCTCCTGGCGCCGGTCATGCTGCATCTGGCGACCAACTCCTTGGGCTACCTTTTCGCCAGGATCGCCGCAAAGCGGAAGTAAGCCGGCGTGGGCGGCAGGCCTGCGATCACCCCGGGAGTGAGGGTTCTTCGCCTACGGATGAAGATCCTGCATAAGATGTTGGAGCGTTCCATGAGCGCCTGACCTTGATGCTTTACGGTCTCCTACGCGCTCTTCCCGGGGCCGGTGCCGCCCTTGGGGAGGGTGTATATCAAGATCACAAGGTCGACCATGAAGGAGACCGTCAACGTGGCCCTGCAGGAGATCGCCGAAAGGGCAAAGCGTCGCGAGGCCTTCGAGTACTGGCGTACCCAGGACAATACCGATCTCCTGGACCCGGAGATCATGAAGCATGCGTGGTAGCCACGGGTGTGGTCTACCTCATCGACAAGAGCGCGCTGGCGCGCATGCCGCACCCGGACGTCCACCGGGCGCTCAAGCCGCTCATGCTCGACAAGATGCTGGCGATATGCGAGGTCACCCAGCTGGAGGTGCTCTTCAGCGCGCGTGACCCGGAGGGTTACGAGCGGGACGCCTACCACCTGCACGAGGACTTCCGCTTCCTGTCGATCACCGAGAAGGCGGTGCCGTCCCGCGCCCTGGACGTCCAGGCGATGCTGGCGCGCAAGTCACACCATCGGGCGGTCGGGCCGAACGAACTGCTGATCGCCGCCTGCGCCGAGGTGCACGGGGCGACGGTGCTGCACTACGACCGCGACTTCGACGTCATCGCCGAGGTCACCGGGCAGCCCGCGCTCTGGGTGGTGCCGCCGGGCTCCATCCCCTAGCGCTAGGCCGTCGGCACCACCTGGAAGCCCTCCGCGTAGCGGCCCTCGCCGAAGCCGGCCTGTTCGGCCCAGGCGGCGAAGCGGCCCTTGACGAACTCGGCGAACCCTTCCACGTGCGACACCTGGCTCACATGCGACTGCAAGGCCGCGAGCTTGCGGTCCATGACGTCGGTGATGTCCACCCAGTGGTTCGGGGTCATGCCGCCGTTCAGCCAGACCTCCCGTACCGTCCACGCCTCCAGGCCCTCGTCCTTCAGCAGCTCGGGGAAGGCGTAGGGGTTGCGGGCGTCCGGGTAGACGGCGTCCAGGGTGGCGCCGCCGACCGCGCGGTGGTCGGGATGGCTGGGTGCGACGAACCGGTAGTTGCGATCCGGATGATGGGTGATGACCAGGTCCGGTCTGACCTGGCGGATCACGCGGGCGATGTCGCGCCGGAGCTCCAGGGACGGCACCACCTGCCCGTCCGGGTATCCCAGGAAGCGCACGTCGGTCACGCCGACGGCCTTGGCCGCGGCGCGCTGCTCCCCTCTGCGGAGCTCGGCCATGCCCGAGTTGTCCAGAGTGCGCTCGTTGCCGCCCGCGTCACCGTCCGTGATCAGCAGGTACGTGACCTCCACGCCCCTGTCGACGAAGAGCGCCACGCTCCCGGCGGAACCGAAGTCGGCGTCATCGGGATGCGCGGTCACGACCAGTACCCGGTTGATCTCGGCTTCCGCCAGCATGACTCCCCTTTCTTGACCTTCCTTTGAAGCACAACCGGAGCCCCGGCGATGGCATTCCATGCGCCGTTTGTCGGTCGGGCGGCTTAACCTAGGTGCGTGCCCACCCAAGTCTCTGTTGACCACCCCTTGCTCGACGGTCTCAACCCGCAGCAGCGCGAGGCCGTGATCCATCACGGCAGCCCGCTGCTCATCGTCGCGGGAGCGGGGTCGGGGAAGACGCGGGTGCTCACCCATCGCATCGCCTACCTCCTGGCCGAGCGCAAGGTGCATCCGGGCGAGATCCTGGCGATCACCTTCACCAACAAGGCCGCCAAGGAGATGAAGGAGCGCATCGACAAGCTGGTCGGGGCGCGCTCCAAGGCCATGTGGGTGATGACGTTCCACAGCGCCTGCATGCGGATCCTGCGGCGGGAGGCCAAGCGGCTCGGGTTCCCGTCCAGCTTCTCGATCTACGACCAGGCCGACTCGCAGCGGCTCATGGCCATGGTCTGCAGGGAGATGGACCTCGATCCCAAGCGCTATCCGCCGCGCTCGTTCTCGGCGCAGGTCAGCAACTTCAAGAACGAGCTGATCGACTACGAGACCGCGATGGAGAAGGCGGGCTCGCACCTGGAGAAGACGCTCGCGCAGGCGTACAAGGCCTACCAGCTCAAGCTGACCGAGGCCGGCGCGATGGACTTCGACGACATCATCATGAACACGGTGACGTTGTTCCAGCTCTTCCCCGACGTGGCCGAGCACTACCGGATGCGGTTCAGGCACGTGCTGGTGGACGAATATCAAGACACCAACCACGCCCAATACATCCTGATCAGGGAGCTGGTCGGGCATCCCGAGCTGCGGACGACGGACGGCGATCTGGTCAGGTCCGGGGCCGACCAGTCCGAGCTGTGCGTGGTGGGCGACGCCGACCAGTCGATCTACGCGTTCCGGGGCGCGACGATCCGCAACATCCTGGAGTTCGAGCGAGACTACCCGGACGCCCGCACCATCCTGCTGGAGCAGAACTACCGCTCGACCCAGAACATCCTGGCCGCCGCCAACGCCGTCATCTCGCGCAACGAGTCCCGCAAGCCCAAGAACCTCTGGTCCGACCAGGGCGACGGTCCCAAGATCGTCGGATACGTCGCCGACAACGAGCACGACGAGGCCATGTTCGTGGCCCAGGAGGTCGACCGGCTCAGCGACGAGGAAGACGTCAAGCCCGGCGAGGTGGCGGTCTTCTACCGGACCAACGCGGCCTCCCGGGTCTTCGAGGAGATCTTCATCCGCACCGGCCTGCCGTACAAAGTGGTCGGCGGTGTGCGCTTCTACGAGCGCAAAGAGGTCAAGGACCTGCTGGCCTACCTGCGCGTGCTGGCCAATCCGGCCGACGTGGTGTCACTGCGGCGCATTCTCAACGTGCCCAAGCGCGGCATCGGCGAGCGGGCCGAGGCGATGATCGAGGCGCTGTCGTCGCGCGAGGGGATCACGTTCTGGGAGGCGCTGCGCCGGGCCGACGAGGCGTACGGCATGGCGACCCGGTCGCTCAACGCCGTGCGGGAGTTCGTCGCCATGATCGAGGAGCTGATCGCCAAGGGCGAGGGCATGCCGCCGTCAGCACTGGCCGAGGAGGTGCTGGTGGCCACGGGCTACCGCGCCGAGCTGGAGGCCTCCGAGGATCCGCAGGACGAGTCGCGGCTGGAAAACCTCAACGAGCTCATCTCCGTGGCCTCGGAGTTCGAGGAGGCCAATCCGGAGGGCACGCTGGTGGAGTTCCTGGAGCAGGTGTCGCTCGTGGCCGACGCCGACCAGATCCCCGAGTCCGACGGCGGGCAGGGGGTCGTCACGCTGATGACCCTCCACACGGCCAAGGGGCTGGAGTTCCCCGTGGTCTTCCTGACGGCCATGGAGGACGGGGTCTTCCCCCACATCCGGTCGCTGGGCGAGCCGAAGGAGCTGGAGGAGGAGCGGCGGCTGGCGTACGTCGGGATCACCCGGGCGCAGAAGCGGCTCTACCTCACGCGGGCGGCCGTCCGCAGCTCGTGGGGGGCGCCGTCGTTCAATCCCGCCTCGCGCTTCGTCAACGAGGTGCCGGGCAAGCTCATCGAGTGGCGTACGGATCCGGAGAAGTCCGCCTGGAGCGCGGCCACCCGGCGGGAACCCGCCGCGCGGCCGGCGCCTGCCGCCAAGAGCGGCGGGGGCGGGCGCAAGGTGCCGTCGCTGACGCCTGGGGATCGGGTGTCGCACGACGCGTTCGGGCTGGGCACGGTGGTGTCCGTGGACGGGGTCGCCGAGAAGACCAAGGTCAAGATCGACTTCGGTAGCGGCGGCGAGAAGACGCTTCTCCTGGCCTACGCCCCCCTCGAGAAGCTCTGACGGCCTCCACACGGCATGGGGCGTTCTCTTCTCCCCTCCCCTCCTCGGGCTCCCTTCCTCGGGCTCCCTTACCTTCCCCTCCCCGGGGCCGGACAGGGCCGCGCCGCTGGACACCGAACAGGGCAGCCGCCGGAACCTCAGGACGGGAGCGGTGCCCGGGCGGGGCGAGGCCACAGTGCCGAGTGGAGCGGCGCCGCACGCCGGTTGAGCGACACGGCGTGCGGGCGGAAGCGGCAGTGCCGGGCCGGCGCGAGAGCCGGTGCGTGCCGGGTGACCCGTGGGGCTGCGCGGTGGCGCGGTGGCGCGGTCAGGGGCTCGATGGGAGGTGGGCCGTGACGAGCCAGCCGCGGCCCGTGTCGGGGCGGGCCGGGTCGAAGGGCGGCGGAACCGGGCGGCCGTGTTCGGAGGTGAGGTCCGTGAGATCCCTCATCGTGGGGTTCCAGGTGTGGCGCCGCAGCCAGGCGTCCAAGGGCTCCGCGGGGCCGCCCTGCCACATGGTGACGAGCTCAGGCGACACCTTCGCCCGGGCGGCGCGGAGTGTCGGTGAGTCCTCCATGTGGTCCAGAGCCAGGACGCTGCCGGGGGCGGACAGCTCGGTGATGCGGTTGAGGAAGAGATCGGCCGCCTCGGCGGGCAAGGCGTAGAGGATGCCTTCGGCGAGCCAGGCTGTGGACCTGCGCGGGTCGAAGCCGGCCTCGGTCAAGGCATCCGGCCAGTTCAGGCGCAGGTCGACGGGCACCTCCACGCGGTGGCCAGCGGGCTTGGCGTCGTGCTGGGCGAGGACGGCGGCCTTGAAGGCCAGGACGTCGGGGAAGTCGAGCTCGAAGACCGTGACGCCGGCGGGCCAGGCGAGACGGTACGCGCGGGCGTCCATGCCGCAGGCCAGCAGCACCACCTGGTCGCAGCCGCCCCGTGCGGCCGCAAGCAGGGCGTCGTCCAGGAACCGGGTGCGCACGCTCACCTGCTCGGTCATCACCTGGAGGAACTCCGCGGCGTTTCCGCCGGCCCAGGGGGACGAGGCGGCAACGGCGGCGAGGAAGAGCTCGGCGTAGGGGTCGGCGAACAGGCGGTCCGGGCGGCGGTTCTCCCGGGCGCGGAGGAAGGCGACGCCCAGGGCGGTCGCCCCGATTCCGGACAACTGGCCGGGGATGGTGGGTTCAGACGTCATGGGTCCCGCTCCCGTCATAAGTCGCTAAGTCCAAGTCCGAGAGCGATTGTTCGTTCTCTATACGACAGAGATCACGACGGCCCGGGGCAGTCAAGAACGTCCAGCCGGAACGACGCCGCGGCCTCGCCCAGGGCCTCCGGGACGATGGCCGCGACGACGCTTGAGCCGGACGTCGTCACAGCAGGGCGCTGCCCGCCTTCCACTGCGTCCAGTTGAGCTGCCAGTAGCTCCAGCCGTTGTTCCACTGCAGCTTGCGCTTGGTGCCGGTGATCTTCACGACGTCGCCGCGCTGGGCGATCGTGTAGAACCACTTGGCGCCGGCCGGGGTGGCGCGGACGCAGCCGTGGCTCTGGTTGGAGCGGCCGAGGAAGTGGTAGTAGCCGGCGCTCTGGTGGACGTACTCACCGCTGTCGGAGATGCGCACCGCCCACGGGATCTCCTCCTTGTAGTAGCGCGGGTCCTTCGGATCCGTCACGCCCATCCAGGAGGAGGTCATGGTCTCGACGGCCTTCTTGCCCATCGTGAGGTGGATGCCGCTGGTGGTCAGGTAGACGTCCACGCCGTTCCTGATCAGCCCACCCTTGCCGGCGCTGATCGGGATCTTCTTGGCCAGCTTGCCGTTGCGGTAGACCTTCATCTGATGCGTGCGGGTGTTGACCACGGAGATGTGCTTCGCGCCGACGGCGAAGCGGCGGGAGACGTCCTTGGCGCCGGTGTTGCCCGGCAGCTCGGACAACTTCGCGGTGAAGAGCACCTTCTGGTACGGCTGCCAGTACGTCTTGGTCCGGTAGATGACCTTGCGCGCCGACACCCAGCGCCAGGCCCCCTCGACCGGCTTCTCCGGCTCCACCACGAGCAGCGCCTCGACGGCCGCCCGGTCCTTGGGCTTCACGTCACGGTCGAACGTGACGATGATCGGGAAGCCGACGCCTACCTTCTCGGTCTTCTCCCCCATGGGGGTGATGTCGGCGATGCCGAGCTTGACCTTCTTCGCTGGAGCGGCGACGGCGGCGGCAGCGGGTGTCTGAACAGCGGGGGCGGCCTGGGGACGCGAGACGGGGACGGTCTGCGCCGCGCAGGCCGTCACGGTGACCAATGCCACCAAAGCCGGAAGCAACCGGGTGACGCGCTTCAAAGGGGTACTCCTGGACTATGTGCTTCGATCTACCTCCTTGTGTGACAACTGAGACCGGTGTTTCGTAGGCAGACTACTGATAACTTTCCTGTAACGGTCCAAACTAGGCCGTATCGGCCGTCAGACCAGGCGGCGAGCGGTGGCCCAGCGGGACAGCTCGTGGCGGTTGGAGAGCTGGAGCTTGCGCAGAACGGACGAGACGTGGGTCTCCACGGTCTTGACCGAGATGAACAGCTCCTTGGCGATCTCCTTGTATGCGTACCCGCGCGCGATCAGCCGCAGAACCTCGCGCTCGCGCTGCGTCAGCGAGTCGAGCTCCGGGTCGATGGACGGTGCCTCGGAGGAGGCGAACGCGTCCAGCACGAAGCCGGCCAGCCGCGGCGAGAACACCGCGTCGCCCTCGGCCACCCTGCGGATGGCGTCGGTCAGCTCCTTGCCGCTGATGTTCTTGGTGACGTAGCCGCGCGCGCCGCCCCTGATCACGCCGATGACGTCCTCGGCGGCGTCGGACACCGACAGCGCGAGGAAGCGGACCTGGGACCCGGAGCCGAGGACGCGGCGCAGGACCTCCTGGCCGCCGCCGCCGGGCATGTGCACGTCCAGCAGGACCACGTCGGGCTGCTGCTCGGCGATGGCCTTGACGGCCGACTCGACGTCCTCCGCCTCGCCCACCACCTCGATCGAGTCGCCCAGCTCGGCCCGCACGCCGGAGCGGAACAGCCGGTGATCGTCGACGATCAACACGCGCGTCATGCTCTCTCCACCTTCATCGTCAACATCACTTCCGTGCCCTCGCCGAGCTCGGTGCGTACGCGGGCCGTGCCTCCATGGCGTTCCATGCGCCCGACGATGGACTGCCTGATCCCCATCCGGTCGAGCGGCACCGCCTCGAGGTCGAACCCCTTGCCTCGATCCTTCACGAAAATCGTGGCCTCTTCACCCTCTACTTCCGCGTACACGGAAATGGACGGACTCTCAGAGTATTTCGCCGCGTTGACCATCGCCTGCCGGGCCGCCTTCAGCATGGCCGCCAGCCGGCCCCCCGAATCCAGATCGACGTCGCCCACGCAGACCACCTCGATGGGCACCCCGTGCGCGTCCTCCTCCTCCGCGGCGATCCTGCGTACGGCGGCCGCGAGCGTGGCGTCGGCGTCCTGGGCGGGCTGGTAGAGCCAGTTGCGCAGCTCGCGCTCCTGCGAGCGGGCCAGCCGGGTGACCTCGCGCGGGTCGTGGGCGACGCGCTGGATCAGCGTGAGCGTGTGCAGCACGGAGTCGTGCACCATGGCGGCGACCTCGGCGCGCTCCTCCTGCCTGATGCGTTCGCGCCGCTCCAGTTGCAGCTCTTTCCACAGGCCGGCGAGCCAGGGCGTGGCGATGACGGCCAGCCCGCCGACGACCACGACGGTGAACAGCAGCCCCGGCCTGGCCTGCGCGAATTCGTCCTGCACCACCAGGAACCCGATGGCCCCGCCCACGACGAGCAGCACGCCGAGCAGCGTGCGCACCCGGTTCTTCCTGATGCTCTTGGACGTCCCGCTGACCCAGTTCTTGCGGCGTTCTGGATCGGCCTGCTGCCACAGGATCAGCGCGCCGATCCCGCCGACGGCGAACGGCAGCATCCCGAGCCCGCCCTGCGAGGCTCCCGTGATCCAGCCGAACGCGAGCAGCGCCATGCCGATCGCGCTGAAGGCCGCGAGCTGGCTCCAGTCCCGCTGCGGCGCCGGCCCCTCGTACGGCTGCCGCGGCGTGATCATCCACAGCACCGCGTACGCCACCGTACCGATCCCGTCCACGACGCTGAGCAGCATGAACATCAGCCTGATCACGACGGGATCGAGCGAGAGCTGCGTCGCCAGCCCCTGAGCGACGCCGCCGATCAGGCGGCCCTCCATGGGGCGCATCATGCGCCGGTAGGGCGCGTCGCCGGTGGGCTCGGCGAGAGTCTTCTGGTCAGCCATAACATGGCCATCGTCACACGCCAGGGAAGTCCCGGGCATCAGGGAACGACCCCCGGGTCGGGTCAGGGGTGTCCCGGATGCGAGCACACCGCGCGCGGGTCCACGATGGTGGCATGTCAGAAGCTCCACCCAGAGAACCGGCCACCACCCGCAAGGTGCTGCGACGCAGCAGCGAGGGGCGCATCCTCATGGGAGTGTGCGCGGGGCTCGGGCGGCACACCGGCATCGACCCGGTGGTGTTCCGCGTGGCCTTCGCCATGCTGATGCTGGGCTCCGGGGTGGGGCTGTTCCTCTACATAGCGGCGTTCCTGCTGATGAAGGAGCCGAACGGCGGCCCCGGGCTCATCGAGCAGTGGACGCGCAGGGATTTCGACGCCGAGGCCGTCATGGCGCTGCTGACGGCGGTGCTCGCGGGCGGGCTCGGGCTCAACCTGGCCACGATCTGGCTGGACGCGGGCACGCTGGTGGTGGGTGTGCTCCTGGCGGTCTCACTGCTGGCGGCGCACGCCAGCGGTGTCGATCTGCTGGGGGTGGCCCGGTCGATGCCGGAGCGGCTCAGCCGCAGGCGTACGGCGGAGCGGGCCGCGCCGTCCTACACCAGCCCGGAGCCCGCTCCCCCGGTACGCCCCGCGCCCTCGCCCCCGCCCGCGGCTCCGTCCCGGCCCGCCGAGGAGACGACCGTGACGCCGCCGACGGCCGCGGCCTCCGCCCTGGCGCAGGAGCGCGCCGAGGCCACCCCCCGGGAAGAGGTCATCCCCCGGGAAGCGGCCCAGCCCGACGAGACCGCGGCACACGCGGATGAGACCACTGCCCATGCCACCGAGACGGCGACCCACGCCGGCGAGACCGCGGCCGGTGAGACCCACGCCGGCGAGACCGCGCCCGGTGCGAGCGACACGACGGCACGCGGCGACGCGGTGACCGCGCAGCACCCCGTCCCGCCGTACCAGCCGCCCGCCCACCGCCCCCAGCCCAGGCCCGCAGTCGGCCACACCCGCTACGGCGAGCCCTTCGCGCCCCACGGCCCCTACAGGCCGCTGGACCCGGCCAAGCGGGCGGGCGACCAGTCGCCGTACGACCCCATCCTGTACGGCCGCCCGGTCCCCAGACCCGAGCGCAAACCCCGGCCGAAGTCGTTCATCGGCGTCATCACCATCCTGCTGGCAATCATCATTGGAGGGATCGTCGTGGCGGTCCAAGCCAGGTCGGCCGCCGGAGTGAGCCCGACCATCGTCGGCGGCGCGATGCTCATCACGATCGGCGCCGGGCTGCTGGTCGCGGCCTGGTGGGGCCGCGGCGCCGGGCTCGTGGCCGCCGGCACCACGGTGGCGCTGATCTTGAGCCTGGGCCTGACGCTCGGCGGCCTGCCGAGGAACATCGGCTCGTCCGAGTGGTCCCCCACCACGCTCGCCGAGCTGAACGCCGTCTACGACGTCGGCATCGGCGACGGCCGGCTGGACCTGTCGGACCTGAAGCTGGCGCCGGGGACGACGGCGACGGTCAACACCGCGATCTCGCTGGGCGAGCTGGAGGTGATCGTGCCGTCGACGGTCAGGCTGGAGGTGCACGCCACGAACAAGGTCGGCGACATCACGGTCGACCAGTCGATCAGAGGCGGCGTGAACGTACGCCTGGACAAGGTGCTGGAGCCGGAGACGAAACCGGACGGCGCGGTCTCGACACTCGTGCTCAACCTCAGGGGCGGGGTCGGCGACATGGAGGTGCGGCGTGCCGCGTGAGATCGATCGGCCCCGGCAGTTCCACAGGACGGACTGGATGGCCCTGCTCAGCGGCGTGCTCTTCGTCGTTCTGGGCATCCTGATAGTGACACGCGTGATAAGAGATCCGCTGGTCCTGGTGGGGGTCATGGTGCTGGGGCTGGCGTTCGCAGGGCTGGTAGCGATCATCGCCCGAGCGGTCCGGCGGTAAGTAACCCTTGACCGGGAAAAACACGGGCGTAGGTTCGGGTGTGTCCGCCTTTCCCCTGCTCCTGAGGGAGGACGTATGCCCCGAATCACCGTCACCGTCGACGGGATCAAGTACGAGGAGGACGTCGAGCCGCGGCTCCTGCTCGTCCATCTGCTACGAGAACGGCTGGGCAAGACCGGCACCCCTGTCGGCTGCGACACCAGCAACTGCGGCGCCTGCACGGTCATGCTGGACGGAAAGAGCGTCAAGAGCTGCTCGGTGCTCGCCGTCCAGGCCGACGGGTGCGACGTCCTGACGATCGAGGGCCTGGGCGTCAACGGGTCGATGCACCCGATGCAGCAGGCCTTCCACGAGGAGCACGCGCTCCAATGCGGCTTCTGCACGCCCGGCATGGTCATGGCCGCGATAGACCTCCTCAGGGAGGATCCCGATCCCTCGGAGGAGACGATCAGGCACGGCCTGGAGGGCAACCTCTGCCGCTGCACCGGCTACTGCAACATCGTCCGCGCCGTCCGCAGGGGCGCCCAGGAAATGGGGCAGGCGGTGAGGACGCCATGACGATCCAGCAGGAGGCAGGCCGGGAAGTAGGCAGGCCCAGGAAGCGCAAGGAGGACGCCAGGCTGCTGACGGGGCGCAGCCGGTGGACCGACAACCTCTCGCGTCCGGGCATGCTGCACGTGATGTTCCTGCGCAGCCCGATGGCGCACGCCAGGATCACCAGGGTCGACGTGTCGGGGGCGCGCGGCCTGCCAGGGGTCGTGGCGGCGTTCAGCGGCCAGGACTTCGCCGCCGAGCAGGGCAGCCTCCCGTGCGCGTGGCCGGTGAGCGAGGACATCGTCATCCCCGACCACCCGCCGATGGCGGTGTCGGAGGTCCGGTACGTCGGCGAGGCCGTGGCCTGCGTGGTCGCGACCGACCGCTACCGCGCGGCCGACGCGCTGGAGGCCATCGAGGTCGACTACGAGCCGCTGCCGGCGGTGCTCGACATGAAGCAGGCGCTGACCGCGGACAGCCCGAAGGTGCACGAGGCGGGCAACAAGGCGTTCAGCGTGAAGATCAACTCGGGTGACATCGAGGCCGCGTTCAGGGACGCGCCGATCATCATCGACAGAACATACCGGCAGCAGCGGCTCATCCCGTGCGCGATGGAGCCCCGCGCGGTTCTGGCCGACACCGACGGCGACACGTTCACGGTCTGGTCGGCCACGCAGATCCCGCACATCCTGCGGGTCATGCTCGCGGTCGTGACCGGCATCCCCGAGCACCAGATCCGGGTGATCGCCCCCGACGTGGGCGGCGGATTCGGCTCGAAGCTGCAGGTCACCGCCGAAGAGGTGCTCTGCCTGCTGATGGCGCGCAAGCTCGGCAAGCCGGTCAAATGGGCGGAGTCGCGCTCCGAGGGCAACCTGACCGTGCACCACGGCCGCGACCAGATCCAGCACATCCGGCTGGCCGCCGACGCCGACGGGCGCATCCGCGGGCTGCAGGTCGACCTGCTGGCCGACATGGGGGCGTACCTCATGCTGGTCACGCCGGGCATCCCCATGCTGGGCGCGTCGATGTTCAACGCGATCTACAAGATGGACGCGTACGAGTTCGGCTGCACCGGCGTGTTCACCACCAAGATGCCCACCGACGCCTACCGCGGCGCCGGCCGCCCGGAGGCGACGTTCGCCATCGAGCGGGTGATGGACGAGCTGGCCGCCGAGCTGCACATGGATCCGCTGGAGGTACGCAGGCGCAACTGGATCAAGCACGAGGAGTTCCCGTACACCACGATCTCGGGGCTGACCTACGACTCGGGCAACTACGAGGCGGCGACCGACAAGGCCACCGCGATGTTCGGCTACGACAAGCTGCGGGCCGAACAGGCCGACCGGCGGGACAGGGGCGACCCCGTGCAGCTGGGGATCGGCGTCAGCACGTACACCGAGATGTGCGGCCTGGCGCCGTCCAGGATGCTCGGCGAGGCCAACTACGCCGCCGGCGGCTGGGAGCACGGCGCGGTGCGCATGCTGCCCAGCGGCAAGGTCGAGGTCATCACCGGCACGTCCCCGCACGGCCAGGGGCACGTGACGGCGTGGAGCCAGATCGTGGCCGACGCGCTCGGCGTGCCCTTCGAGGACGTCACGGTGCTGCACGGCGACACGGCGATCGCGCACAAGGGCATGGACACCTATGGCTCGCGCTCGCTGGTCATCGGCGGCATCGCCGTGCTGAAGGCGTGCGAGAAGGTCAGGGACAAGGCCCGCAAGCTCGCCGCGCACGTGCTGGAGTGCTCGCCTGACGACCTGGAGTTCGAGGCCGGGGCGTTCAAGGTGCGGGGCACGGAGTCGCAGAAGACCATGCAGGAGCTGGCCTGGGCCGCGTTCACGGCGCACGACCTGCCCGACGGCGTGGAGGCGCGGCTCGACTCCGACGCCACGTTCGACCCGGAGAACTACTCCTTCCCGCACGGGACCCACCTGTGCGCGGTGGAGGTGGACACCGAGACGGGCATGGTGAAGATCCGCTCGTACGTGGCGGTGGACGACGTCGGCAAGGTGGTGAACCCGCTGATCGTCGAGGGCCAGGTGCACGGCGGCATCGCGCAGGGCATCGGGCAGGCGCTGTTCGAGGAGGCCGTGTACGACGCCGAGGGCAACCTGCTGACCACGACGCTGGCCGACTACCTGCTGCCGTCGGCGGCCGACCTGCCGCCGTTCAGCCTCGACCGGACCGAGTCGCCGGCGACCAGCAACCCCCTCGGCGTCAAGGGAGTGGGCGAGGCCGGGACGATCGCCTCGACCCCGGCCGTGGTGAACGCCGTCGTCGACGCCCTGCGGCCGTTCGGCATCCACGACATCGAGATGCCGTGCACGCCCGAGCGCGTCTGGCGGGCCGTCTCAGAGGCGCAGGAAGGAGTGCGGCGATGATTCCCGCGCAGTTCGACTACGTGCGCCCGGAGTCGCTCTCCGAGGCGTCGCAGGTTCTCGCGTCGGACGAGGACGCGAAGGTCCTGGCCGGCGGGCAGTCGCTGCTGCCGCTACTGCGGCTGCGGCTGGCGTACCCGTCGACGCTGGTGGACGTCGGCCGGCTGCCGGAGCTGAAGGGCGTGCACGACCGGGGCGACCACGTGTTCATCGGCGCGATGGCCACGCACGACGAGGTCATGCGCTCCGACGTCGTGCGGGCCGGGTGCCCGCTGGTGGCGATGGCCGCCGCCCACGTGGCGGATCCGGCGATCAGGCACCGGGGCACGTTCGGCGGCTCGCTGGCCCACGCAGACCCGGCGGGCGACCTGCCGGCCGTGGTGCTGGCCCTGGACGGCGTGTTCGTGGCCAGGTCGGCGCAGGGCGAGCGGGAGATCCCTGCGGCCGAGTTCTTCGTCGACTACTGGGAGTCGTCGCTGGGGCCCGGGGAGATCCTGGCCGGAGTCAAGATCCCGAAGCTCGGCGAGGGCTGGGGCTTCCAGTACGAGAAGTTCCACCGGACCGCGCAGGCGTGGGCCATCGTCGGCGTGGCGGCGGCCGTCAAGCGCTCCAACGGCGCGATCACGGAGGCCAGGATCGGGCTGACGAACATGGGCCCGACGCCGCTGCGGGCGCGGGCGACCGAGACCGCGCTGCAGGGCATGGAGCTGGGCGACCAGCTGCGGCAGGCGTGCGAGGAGGCGGCGGCGGACACCTCGCCCCCGGCGGATCTGCACGCCCAGCCGGACTACCGCCGGCACCTGGCCAGGGTCCTGACCCACCGCGCGGTGCGCACCGCCGCGGGCGCCCCCTGACCACCCGGGGGCGCCTCTCCCTGGGGCGCCCCCACAGGGTGGGTGGTCGGGGTGTCTTCCATATCGGCAGAAGGAGCGGAGCGATGGCAATGCGGTTCGAGCACGAGTTCACTGTTCCAGTCCCGATCGAGCAGGCCTGGGCCGTGCTGCTCGACGTCGAGCGGGTCGCGCCGTGCCTGCCAGGGGCGACACTCGACATCTACGAGGGCGACGAGTTCACCGGCAGGATGAAGGTCAAGGTCGGCCCGATCACGGTGACCTATCGCGGCTCCGCCAGGTTCGAGGATGTGGACAAGGACTCCCACACGCTCACCATCCAGGCGTCGGGGAAGGAGGCCCGGGGCTCCGGCACGGCCTCGGCCACGGTCAAGGCCCACATGGCGCCGAGCGAGGGCGCCACGGCGGTGACCGTGGAGACGACGTTCAACGTGACCGGGCGGCCCGCGCAGTTCGGGCGGGGCGTGATGGCCGAGGTGGGCGCGAAGCTCATCGACAAGTTCGCGGAGAACCTGGCCCAGCTGCTGTCCGAGCCCACTGTCGAGCCCGCTCCCGCGCAGCCCCAGAAGGAGGAGCGGCAGGAGGAGGAGCGGCACCTCACCGCGGTGCCCGCGCCGGAGCAGGAGCTGCGCCCGGGAGGCACGCAGCGGACGTCGCGCACGGCCGACGAGGAGGCGCTCGACCTGCTGGAGATCGCCGGTCAACCGCTTCTGAAGCGGCTGGCGCCCGTCGCGGGCGCGATCGTGGGGCTCCTGCTCATCGTCTGGGTGATTCGTCGCTTTAGGCGGTAATTTCCGGCAGATGCTCTGATTTTCGGCAACAGTCCATCAAGTCCGGACACTTCTCCCAACCCGGGGGAAGCTCCATCCCCGCAGGCTGTTGGACCAGCGGGGGGACTTGGGATGCCGGACTGCACCGTTGTCGTGATCACCTACAACGACGCGGCCCGACTGCCCAGGGCTGTGCGTTCCGTGCTCCACCAGTCGCTGCGCGACCTGGAAGTGATCATCGCCGACGACGCCAGCACGGACGGCACGCCGGAGGTGGCCGCCCGGCTGGCGGGCGAGGATCCGCGGGTGCGCTACCTGCGCAGGGAGACCAACAGCGGGGGCTGCGGCGCGCCGCGCAACGCCGGGATCGACGCCGCGGCGGCGCCGTACGTGATGTTCCTCGACAGCGACGACGAGCTGCCCAGGCACGCGTGCAAGAGCCTGGTCGCCGAGATCGAGCGGACCGGGGCCGACTTCGTGTCCGGGCAGATCTCGCGGCTGTTCGAGGCGAGCGGGCGGCTGCAGCCGTACTATCCGTCGCTGTTCGCCAGGCGGCGCGTGGTCGAGGGGATCCGCGAGGATCCCGAGCTCTTCCTGGACTCCTTCAGCACCAACAAGCTCTACGACGTGGACCGGCTGCGGAGCCGGGGGCTGCGCTTCCCCGAGGACATCCACTACGAGGACCACGTCTTCGCCGCCGGGTTGTACGCCGTGTCACGCAGGTTCGCGATCGTTCCCTGGGTGGTCTACCACTGGCACCGGGCGCCGGCGAACAACTCGATCTCTCTGAGCATCGACGACATGGAGAACGTGCGGCAGCGGGTCATCGCGGCCCGCATGAGCGACGAGGTCCTGCGCGCGCACGGGGCCGGTGACCTGGTGCCGCATCGGCAGCGCCGGTTCGTGCGGCAGGACCTGCGGGTCTATCTCAATCCCCTGCCGGCGCGGGATCTGGTGTGGGTCAAGGAGTTCGCCTCGATCGTGCGGCCGTACCTTGCGGAGATCTCCCCCGGGGTGCTGGACGAGGCCGAGCCGCTGGAACGGGTCTGCTGCAGGCTGATCCTCGACGACCGGATCGAGGACCTGCGGATCGCGGCGGGCTCGCTCACGGGGCCGAGGGCCGCGCCGCGGGCGGCCGTGCAGCTCGACGGGCGGACATATTGGGGCACCACGGTCTCACCCGGGCTGGACATCACCCGGCTGCGGCTGGCCGAGCTGCCGTTTTCCGCCTCCAGGCTGCGGCACGAGGCGACGGACCTCACCGGTGACGGCGAGCGGGTGCGGATGACCGTGCGGACGTACGACCCGTTCGGCGTGCTGCCGGCGGAATGGACGGCCTTCCTTCAGCTCGGCAGGCGGAAGATCCCCATAGATCCGCAGCCGATCGGCGAGCCGTCGAAAGAGGGCGGCTACGTCAGCGAGGTCGTCTTCACCCCCACCGGCAGATGCGACCCGCGCATCGGCTTCACCAGGACCTCCGACGGGCACACCACGACGGACCGGATCATCGTCGACCCCGGCACCCCGCCGATCGAGCTGCCGGGGTGCCGGGTGCAGGCCGAGGGCTACGCCGCGTACCTGTGCGTGCGGCCGGACCCGGCCCCGCGGTCGCTGTGGCGGCGGGTCAGGCGGGCGCTGGTGAAGCGGGTCAGCACCCCCCGGAACAAGCTCCGGGCGTACAAGCTCATGATCAAGGTGTTGCCGCAGCGTCAGGACCTCGCGTTGTTCGAGTCCGACGTGGGCAAGGGCTACAGCGGCAGCCCGCGGGCCGTCTACGAGGAGCTGCGGCGGCGCCGGCTGCCGATCGAGGTGGTCTGGTCGGTGGCCGCGGGCCGCCGGAACTTCCCGTCCGACGCGCGGCTCGTGCGGCGTGGGAGCTGGCGGTACGTCTATACGATGGCGCGGGCCGGGATCTGGGTGGACAGCCACGGGTTCCCACTGGACTACCCCAAGCCGCGTGGCACCCGCTACCTGCAGACCTGGCACGGCCAGGGCATCAAGTCGATCGGCTTCGACGCGCCCGACCTGCGGGCCGACTTCGACGCGCCGCGGGCCCGGTGGCGGGCGGCGGTGGCGCGGTGGGACGCACTGGTGTCGCCGAGCGCGGAGTTCTCACGGATCTTCGTGCCGTCCAACGGCTACACCGGCAAGGTCTACCGGTACGGGACGCCGCGCTGCGACGCGCTGGTCAGGGGCGAGTCGACCGGCGACGTGCGGGAGCGGCTGGAGATCCCACCCGGGCGAAAGATCCTCCTTTATGCGCCTACGTACAGGGATCGCGCGAAAGGCAGCGGCAAGTCCGTACGGGCGGACCTGGAGCTGATGGCCGACGAACTGGCCGACGACTGGGTCGTGGTCCTGCGTACGCATCCGGTCGAGCGCTACAGCCCGCCCGAGCACCTGCTGCACTTCGTCCGGCCCGCCGGCTCCTATCCCGAGATCAACGACCTGATGCTGGCCTCGGACGCGCTCCTGACGGACTACTCCTCCGTCATGTGCGACTACGCGATCACCGGCAAGCCCATGGTGTTCCTCATCGACGACTGGGACGACTACCGGCTGTCGGAGCGCGGCGTCTACCACGACCTGCCCGCGATCGCGCCCGGCCCCTGCGTCACGACGACCGGGGAACTGGTGGACGTGATCAGGCGGCTGCCCGAGGTCCACGCCGCCTTCGCCGAGCGGTACGCGGCCTTCCGCGACCTGTGGTGCGCCGACGAGCGCGGCGACGCTGCCGCCCGCGTGGTAGAGGACTTCTTCCGGTGAGCGTGGTCTTCGCGTGCCTGGACGCCGACACCCTCGGCGGCATCCAGCAGGTCACGCACACACTGGCCCAGGGGCTGGCCGGTCGGGCCCACGAGGTGCACGTGATCGGCCTGCAGCGGTCCCGATCGCCCTTCCGCTACGTGGACCGGCCGCTCTACCACCACCACGTGATCACGGCCGACCGGCGGCTGAAGAAGCTGCTCCGCGCGATCGAGCCGGGGTACGCGGTCATGACCTCGCCGTCCGTGGTGATCAGGCTGTCGGGGCTGCTGCCTGCCGGGTTCCGGCCGATCGGGCAGTATCACGGCTCGTACGACCATGCCCGCGGCTGCTGGCATTTCGCCTCCATCAGGAAGCACTATCCCGCGCTCGACCAGGCGGTCTTCCTGAGCGAGGACGACGCCTGGCGCTTCTCCGAGCACGCCCTGCTGCCCAACGCCTGGACGCTGCCCAACCCGCTGGCCCCCTGGCCCGAGGAGACGTCCGCCCTCGACTCGCCCCGGGTGCTGGGCGTGGGCAGGCTGGAGGGGGTCAAGCGGTTCGACCGGCTGATCAGCGCCTTCGCCCGCTCGGGTGCGCCACCGCCGTGGGAGCTGCACCTGATCGGCGAGGGCGCCGAGCGGGAGCGGCTGCGCGCGCACGCGGCCGGAGAGGGCGTCGGCGACCGGGTGGTCTTCAGGGGCCTGCTGCCGGCCGCGCGCATGCCCGCCGAATACCTGAACGCCTCGGTCCTGGGGCTGACCAGTGAGCACGAGGGCCTGCCGATCGTGCTGCTGGAGGCGGGGGCGCACGGGGTGCCGTCGGTGGCGTTCGACGTGTCGGGCGGGGTGCGGTCCGCGGGTCCGGTACCCGTGCCGCCGGGGGACGTGGACACCTTCGCGGCGGAGCTGAGGCGGCTGGTGGACTCGGTGGAGGAGCGGCGGCGCCTGGGGGCCGCGGCCCGGGCACGGGCCGCGGCCTTCCGCCTCGACCGCGTGCTGGACCGCTGGGAACAGCTGTTCGCCCACATCGAGCGCTGAGCCCGTCTCCCTCCAGGCGCCGGCCCCATCCTGGCCCCCGCACTTCGGCGGAGGTCCTTTGGGAGTCAGGGGGGATGCGCAACAGTATGCAACGCGCACACTCCCCAAAGGACCGGCGCGGAGGTCCGAGGCCGGGGTCAGACGGCGGGTTCGCTCACCTCGGTGCGCTGGCGCGGGACGCCGGCCAGCGACCGCTGGCGGGAGGTGAGCATCGCCGCCACCGGGCTCGGCTCGCGCAGCCGGTTGAAGCGGTCACGCATGTGCTTGCGCATGCGGCTGGCCCTGCGCTTCTGCATGGTCTTCTGACAGGTCGTGATGTGCTCCTTGGCCGGCTTGGGCGCGCCGCTCAGCTCGTACCCCATGGACTCCAGCCGATCGCCGAGCATGTGCTCGCACAGGGCGATCTCCCAGTCCTCGAGCCGATTGGCCCAGCTGCCCACGCGGGTGCGGATGACCTCGCCGTGCGTGTTGCTGTGCCAGACCTTGTGCTGCGGCACGGCCACGCTGGCCGCCTCGCGCGGGGAGATCATCGACGGGGCGAAGTCCTCTTCCAGGAAGTCGCAGAGCTTCTTCAGCTCGGTCGCCGGGTCGTCGGTGAGGTCCTCGTAACGCAGTTCGTAGTACGTGTCCGCGGGCAGCGTGCGCTTCAGCTTGCCGCCCGCGTCGATGGCCTCGGCCCAGGTGGAGATGGCGTGGAAGGAGTCCAGGGTGTACCAGGGCATCTCCTTCAGCGAGGACACGCAGTCGCGGCCGTCCCTGATGAGGTGGATGAACTGGGCGTCGGGGAACATCCTGAGCAGCATGTCCACCTGCTTGACGTAGCTCGGCCGCTTGTCGCCCCAGCGGACCTTGTCGAAGCGGTCGGCGTACATGCGGAAGGCCGTGCCGATCACCGAGCCGAGCGAGCCGGGGCCGGCCACGGCCTGCCTGACGAACTCGTCCTTGTCGATCTTGAGCTCGCGGAACTTCGTGCTGCGGTCGGTGGCGATCCACTCCGCCAGGGCGCGGCGGCGCTGGGCGACCCGCAGGTCGCCCCACTTGCGGCGCCGGTAATAAGCCGGAACCACGAAGCGGGTCTCCGGTGGGACGGCCATGCGCGGGTGCGAGTGCAGCATGAGCTGGAGCATCGTGGTGCCGGAGCGCGGGCATCCTACGACGAAGACTGGCCGGTCGGACATTTCGTTCTAACCCCCGAAAACTTAGACGAGAACGTGCTCTCGGCTCTCCCGAGAGGAGGCGACGGCGTGCCTGCGCGTGAAGCGCCACATCCGGTAGACAAGGAAGACCTCGTTGGCCAGCAGCAGGGCCCCGGCCAGCGCGGCGAGCGGGATCAGCGCCCATGCCCCCGCGAGGGGCGCGACCACGAACACCGCCGCGTGGAACTCGATGCCGCTGATCAGGTGAGAGCGGACCCGGTGCCGGGCCAGGAACCTGTTGAGCCGCCGGAAGAAGCCGCGCTGCCGCGGCCCCCGCTCCAGCGAGACGCGTTCCAGCGGCTCGGTGAGCGTCTGCTCCAGCGAGACGGGCTCCAGCGGCTGGGTGTGCGCCTGCTCCAGGGAGAGGCGCTCCAGCGGGTCGGCGTCCTCGTCCGGCTCCGGCTCGTTCCGCGCCTCCCTGACGGCCTCGCGGACGCGCTTCATCTGCGGCGCGTTGACGTACCTGAACAGGTCCAGCACGGCCACCGCCGCGCCGAGGACCACGTAGCGCACATCCCCGGTCAGGGCGTACTGACCGGATGCCAGTCCTCCGGCGCACACGACCACCCTGATCCGGTCCCCCACGTAGTCGAGCCAGAGGCCGAAGGGTGTCCCCGTGCCCTTGAGCCTGGCGATTTTGCCGTCCACGCAGTCGATCATGAAGCTGAGATAGAAGACGACGGCGCCCGCCACGAGCTGGTTCATCGTGAAACAGGCGGCCGACACCATGCCGAGGACCAGCGAGAGCACGGTGAGGCCGTTGGGCGTCAGCCGGGTGTGATTGGCGACGGGAAGGGCGACCCGGCAGGCGACCGGGTCCACGAAATACACGGTCCACCAGGAGTCTCTCCGCTTGCGTGTCTCGTAGACGTCATCGAGCGAATAGGTCCTCATGGAGACCAGCATGAACACGACACGCGCTCGTGTGATTACTGTCTGGAACTACTGGGTGATGTCCATGCCGGTTCTTGACCAACCCGGCACCGACAACCGCCATGCGGAATTGGCCTCGCCATCCCTGAGCCAGCCTTTGAGCACCAGCCCGCGCGTCTCGGTCCGCGCCTGCAACCGCCAGGTGGGCCCGCCGCCCTCCAGCCGCGCCGGGTCGATGGTGGTGACGAACCCGTGGCGGCGCGAGCGCCGCACGTCCAGCGGGATCTTGCGGCGGCCGTCGCTGAGCCACAGGTTGAGCCGGTCGATCCGGCGGTCGACGCGGTGGATCGCGACGTGCCCGCGCACGCGGTATTCGGCGCCGGTCCACGTGCATTCCTCTACCCTGGCGATCAGTTTGAGCTCGTCGCGGGCGTCGAAGACGTCGTCGGGGATCTTGAGCCGGCGGTCGCGGAAGAAGGGGTAGTCGCCGAACCAGCGGGCGTTGCGCCGGCCGCGCGGCACGATGCGGGCCGCGTCCTCGCGGGAGCGCCGGAAGTCGCGGATGGTCCGCAGCTCGCGCACCAGACCGCGAGCCATCAGGTGCAGCTCCAGGCGGCGCAGCGACGGCGCGGTGGCCAGCGCGTGCGGGCTCAGCGCGGCCATCCAGGCGCGGGCCAGGTCGAGCAGCGGCTCCGGCTCCTCGCTCGACTCCAGCGCCTGGAACAGGAAGATGATGTCCTTCTCCAGCACCAGCGCGTCGAAGCCGTCGAGCAGCTCGGGCGCCCGCTCGTCGAGGAAGGAGCGCACCGCCCGGATGGCGGTCAGCCGCTCGTTCAGGTTGGACAGCTCGTTCCGGCACTGCGTGATGGACGACTCGCGCCTGCGCCAGTGATAGACCACGTCGCCGACCATGTCCACACTGGTGGCCAGCACGTGCGCCTGCATGGCGACCGGGACGTCCTCGTAGATGCCCGCGGGGAACTCCAGCCCGGCGCGCTCCCAGAAGTCGCGCCGGTAGACCTTGTTCCAGACCGTGCGGTCCCGGATCAGGACCTGTTTGTCGGTGATGTGAGTGCACAGCTCGGGCCGCCTGAACACCTTCTCGTGCAGGATCGACTCCTCCAGCGCGCCGTCCACGAGCCGCGCCACCGCACCGCACGCGAGGTCGGAGCCGGTCTCGGCCAGCCTGGCGACCATCCGCTCGTACGCCTCCGGCGGCACGACGTCGTCGGCGTCGGCGAAGGCGATGTACGTGCCCCGGGCCTGCCCGACCCCCTTGTTGCGGGCCGGCCCCGGCCCCAGGTTGCGCTGCTCGATCAGCAGGAAACGGCCGTCCCGGGCGACGAAGTCCTCGGCGATCCGCCTGCTGCCGTCGCAGGAGCCGTCGTCGACCATGATGACCTCGAGGTCGTCCAGCGTCTGGACGGCCAGCGACTTCAGGCATTCGGTGAGGTACTGCTCCACGTTGTAGAAGGGGACGACGACGCTCAGCAGGGGGATCATGCCAATGTGCTCCTTGGCTGTCGGGAGTTGGGATCGAGGGCAGCATGCCTCGCGGTCCCCGCTCGAGACCTGAGCCTGATGAGCTCTTTACCGGACGCATAATCCGCTACGTTATGGAGTGGCTCGATCGCGAAGCGTAGGGGGCGCGATGCTGAGGAGTGTCCGGGACGACGATCTGCCCGCCATGCGGCGCTGGCGCAACCACCCGCGGGTGCGGGCCTCCAGCTTCACCACACATGAGATCGGCGAGGCAGAGCACGCCCGATGGTGGGCGGCCGTCCGCGCCGACGCGACCAGGCGCGTGCTGATCTACGACCACGAGGGCGCCGCCGCGGGCGTGGTCGCCTACTCGAGCCTCACGCGGGAGAGCGCCACCTGGGGCTTCTACCTCGACCTCGACGGGCTGCAGCGGGCCGGGACGCTGC
Organism: Nonomuraea sp. SYSU D8015; assembly: GCF_008065375.1. Taxonomy (GTDB): domain Bacteria; phylum Actinomycetota; class Actinomycetes; order Streptosporangiales; family Streptosporangiaceae; genus Nonomuraea. The sequence continues at coordinate 123,091 of NZ_VJYI01000005.1, read as the reverse complement.
TGCGGGCGTGGATCGGCCTGGAGCGGGCGGCCATCGACCACGCCTTCGGAGCGCTCGGGGTGAGTGCGCTGCGCGGCGAGGTGCTGGCCGACAACGAGCCGGTCAGGGCACTGCACCGGCGGTTCGGGTTCGCCGAGGTCGCGACCTACCGGCGGGACGTGGACGGGGCGCCGCGCGACATCGTGGCCGTCGAGCTCAGGAAGGAGCTCTCATGATCTCCATCGCGGGGCGGGCGATCGGGCCGGGCAATCCGCCGTTCGTCGTCGCCGAGATGTCCGGCAACCACAATGGGGGCCTGGAGCGGGCCCTGGCCATCGTCGACGCGGTGGCGCGCTCGGGGGCGGACGCGCTGAAGCTGCAGACGTACCGGCCCGACACACTCACCGTCGACGCCGACGGGCCGGCGTTCCGCGTGGGCGACGGGCACTCGCTGTGGGGCGGGGAGCGGCTCTACCGGCTCTTCGAGCGTGCCCACACGCCGTGGGAGTGGCACGAGCCGATCTTCGAGCGGGCGCGCGAGCACGGGCTGGTCGCCTTCTCCTCGCCGTTCGACCCGACCGCCGTTGAGCTGCTGGAGAAGCTGGGCGCGCCGGCGTACAAGATCGCCTCCTCGGAGATCGTGGACCTGCCGCTGATCAGGCTCGCCGCCGCCACCGGCAAGCCGCTGATCATCTCCACGGGGATGGCGACGGCCGGCGAGATCGACGCCGCCGTGACCGCCGCACGGGAGGCCGGGTGCACCCAGCTCGCCGTGCTGGCGTGCACCGCCTCCTACCCGGCCGCGCCTTCCGAGAGCAATCTGCGGGCGCTGCCGCTGCTGGCCGCGCTCACCGGGGAGGTGGTCGGGGTCTCCGACCACACGCCCGGCATCGGGGTACCGCTGGCCGCGGTGGCGCTGGGGGCCTGCCTGATCGAGAAGCACGTGACCGTGTCGCGCGCAGAGGGCGGGGTGGACGCCGCGTTCTCCCTTGAGCCCCGCGAGCTCGCGACGCTGGTGGAGGAGAGCCGGCGGGCCTGGGAGGCGCTGGGGAGCGCGGTGATCGGGCCCCGGGCGTCGGAGCGCGAGGGGCTGCGGTTCCGGCGGTCGCTGTACGTGGTGCGCGACGTGCGGGCCGGTGACGTGGTGAGCGCCGGCAACGTGCGATCCATCCGGCCGGCCGGCGGGCTGCCCCCGGACGCGGCGCGTGACGTGATGGGGCGGCGCTTCGTCCGGGACGTCCCCATGGGCACGCCGCTGAGCTGGGACCTGATCTAGAGCAGGGCCAGGAGGGCGTCGGCCACGCGTTCCCTGCCCTTGCCGTCCACCAGGCCGCGGCCCCGGCCGCCGTGCTCCTCGCGGGCGGCGGGGTCGGCGAGCAGGCGGGCCAGCGCGGCGACGGCCTCCGCGCCGGGCGCGCCGCCCAGGCCTGCCGCGACACCCCTGCCCACGAGCTCGCGGTAGCCGATGAGCTGGTTGTCGGCCACCCAGGTCAGCGCCGTGGGCACGCCGAGGTAGAGCAGCTCCCAGATCGCCGAGCCGGCCGCGGTGACCACGAGGTCGGCCTCGGCCATGAGCTCCGGCAGCCGGTCCGTCGGCGGGATGACGGTGATCGGCCCGCCTGCCGCGAACGGCGCCGGGCTGACCACCGTGCCCTCGAAGGGCACGCCGGTCGCCCGGAGCGCGTCCGCCCACGCGGGGACGACGCCCGCGCTGTCGGTGCCGCCGAAGAAGCACAGCACCCGCGGCACCGCCCCGTCGCGCCGCGGCGCCCGCGTGCGCCACCTGACGCTGTCGCGCAGCAGCACGTAACGCGCCCCGGTCAGCGACTCGGAGAGGAGGACGCGGCGTTCGGCGCCGAGGTTCTGGTCGAGGTAGAGGTCGGCCTCCTGACCCCGCGGGTCGCCGTCGACGATCGCCAGCACCGCCAGCCCCGCGTCCCGGAGCACGGCCCCGGTCTCCGCCGGCAGGTGGTACGAGTCGAGCACCATCGCGTCGAGCCGGAACTCCCTGGCCAGGGCCGCCAGCCGCGCAGGCGTCCGAGGGGCGGCGACCAGCGGCAGCGCGCGCTCCCTGAGCTGCGCCCTGGCCCAGTCGGACCCGTGCACCGCGCCGAGGAAGAGCACGTCCACGCCGCGCCCCCGCAGCTCCTCGGCCAGCGCCACGCAGCGCACCAGATGTCCGACGCCGCTCTTCACCCCGGCGTCGCAGCGGAAGCCGACCGCGGTCATGCGTCCTGCAGCGCCTTCTGCCGGACGTGGGCGTTGAGCCCGCACACCTCGGGCCGCTCACGCAGCCAGCCCACCAGTGTCCTGGTCGGCACGCAGCCGTCGCCCAGCTCGCTCACCACGCGGGAGATGAGCCGCCAGTCGTCCTCGGTGTCGAGCGTGACCCGCAGGTCGTCGGCGACCGGGCGATAGGCGAGCCCGAGCAGCCGCGCGTCGCCAGGGTGCTCGTAGACGTAGGAGGTCACGTGGGTGCGGTGGTAGGCGTCGGCCTCCCGGTCGGCCCGATCGAGCGCGGCCCTGCCCACGATCTCCACGTCGAGCCCGCGCGGCATGGTGCGGGCCAGGCTGGTGCTGAGGTAGTCGAGCCCGGGCACGGCCCGGTAGACGAGCGCGGCCTCCCTGATCACGGTGGGGTCGAGCAGCGGGCAGTCGGCCGTGAACCGCATCACGGCATCCCCCGCGCGCCCCTCCAGCGCCTGCACGAACCGCGTCAGCACGTCGTCCACCGGCCCCCGGTGGCAGTCGACGCCGAGCCGGCGGCACTCGGCGACCACCACGTCGTCGGCGGCCAGGGTCGTGGTGGCGACCACGAGGTCGTCGAGGGCGTGCGACTCACGTGCGGCGCGAACCACCCACCCCAGGACAGAACGACCGCCCAGCTGCCGCAGCACCTTCCCCGGAAGGCGGGTGGACCCCATACGAGCCTGAATGATCCCGACAATACGCACAGCAGCCCCATTCCCCCGTGTGACAGTGCGTCATTGACCGATCGCGCTATGCTACCGCCCGGCACGCGACTTCAGGGGGGCCACGTGAGCATTCTCAGTGGATCGTCGATTCTGGTCACCGGGGGGACGGGGTCCTTCGGCAAGGCCTTCATCCGCCACGCCCTCGACTCGCTCGGCGTGCGGCGCCTGGTGGTCTTCTCCCGCGACGAGCTCAAGCAGTACGAGATCAGGCAGCTCTTCGGCGACGACGAGCGGCTGCGCTGGTTCATCGGCGACGTCCGAGACCGCGACCGCCTGACCCGCGCCATGCACGGCGTCGACCACGTCGTCCACGCGGCCGCGCTCAAGCAGGTCGACACCGCCGAATACAACCCGTTCGAATACGTCCGCACCAACGTCGCCGGATCGCAGAACGTCGTCGAGGCCGCCATCGACTGCGGCGTGCGCAAGGTGGTCGCGCTCTCCACGGACAAGGCCTCCAGCCCGATCAACCTCTACGGCGCCACCAAGCTGGTCGCGGACAAGCTGTTCGTCTCGGCCAACCACTACGCCGCCGCACACGAGACCCGCTTCGCCGTGGTCCGCTACGGCAACGTCGTCGGCAGCCGGGGCTCCGTTGTGCCGCTGTTCCAGCGCCTGGCCGCGCAGGGCGAGAGCCTGCCGATCACCGACAAGCGCATGACCAGGTTCTGGATCACCCTCGACCAGGCCGTGCGGTTCGTGGTCGACTCCTTCGACCTCATGCAGGGCGGCGAGCTCTACGTCCCGCGCATCCCCAGCATGCGCATCACCGACCTGGCCGAGGCGCTGGCCCCGCAGAGCTCGATCTACGAGATCGGCGTCCGGCCGGGCGAGAAGCTGCACGAGGAGATGATCGGCCCCGACGACGGCCGCAGGACACTGCGGCTGGCCGACCGCTACGTGGTCCAGCCCACGATTGCGACCTGGGGCTACCTGCCGCCGCAGACCGGGGAGCTGCTGCCGGAGGGCTTCGCCTACCGCTCCGACACCAACGACCAGTGGCTGACGGTCGACGACCTGCGCACGATGGTGGCCGGCTGATGCTTCCCTACGGACGGCAGTCGATCGACGAGTCCGACGTCGAGGCGGTGGCCGAGGTGCTGCGCGGCGACTGGCTCACCACCGGGCCGGCGGTCGCCGCGTTCGAGGCGGAGCTGGCCCTCTGGACGGGCGGCGTGCCGTGCGTGTCGGTCACCTCGGGCACGGCCGCGCTGCACGTCGCGTACGCGGCGGCCGGGGTGCGCGCGGGCGACGAGGTGGTCACCTCGCCGCTGACGTTCGTGGCCACCGCGGCCACGGCCGCGCTGCTCGGCGCCCGGCCGGTCTTCGCCGACGTGCAGCCCGACACCGGCAACCTCGATCCCGACGCCGTCGCCTCGCTGGCCGGCTGCCGCACCCGGGTGATCATGGCGGTCGACTACGCGGGCCATCCCGCCGACTACGACGAGCTGCGGGAGGTCGCCGACCGGGTCGGTGCCGTGCTGATGGCGGACGCGGCGCATTCGATCGGGGCGGCGTACAAAGATCGGCCCGTGGGGGCGCTCGCGGACCTCACGACGTTCTCGTTCTTCCCGACCAAGGCCGTGACGACCGCCGAAGGCGGCGCGGTCGCGGCGCTCGCCCCGGAGCACCATCGGCGGGCGGCCCGCTTCAGGAACCACGGCCTGGTCAAGGATCCCGCCGACCAGCGCGCGCCCGACGTGGGCGGCTGGCACCAGGAGGTGCACGAGTTCGGGCTCAACTACCGGCTGCCCGACGTGCTGTGCGCGCTCGGCCTCAGCCAGCTGCGCCGCCTGACGCGCTTCCGCGCCCGCAGGTCCGAGCTGGTGGCCCGCTACAACACGCTGCTGCGTGACGTGCCCGGGCTGACGCTCCCGGCGCAGCGGGCATACGTCCGCCCGAACTGGCACCTCTATCCGGTGCGGATCCGCGAGGGGCGGCGGCGGGAGGTCTACGACCGCATGCGGGCCGCGGGCATCGGTGTGCAGGTCAACTACCTTCCCGCGTACTGGCATCCGGTGTTCGAGGACCTCGGCTATCGGCGCGGGCTGTGCCCGCGGGCGGAGGCCTATTACGCCGAGGAGCTGTCGCTGCCGCTCTTCCCGGACATGTCCGACGCCCAGCAGGACCGCGTCGTCGAGACGCTGGCGAGCATCCTGGCCTAGCGCTCGGCCACGATCAGGCAGCCGTCCTTCCCCCGATCCACCAGGAAGCGACGGTCGTCGACGGTCGCGACGGCGCACTGGCGGGCGCGCACCAGCGGGCGCAGTTCCTTGCCCTGGTCGATGACGACCTCCCACCACGACTCGTCGCCGACGCACTCGTCGATGCCGGCCAGCGGCACCCGGGCGCGGAACTGCTGCCCGGTCAGCGTCACGGGGAAGTACATCTCCTCGCCGTCGCTCCTGCGTCTCAGCCTCAGCACCGGCTCGCCGTCGCCGACGTCGGCCATCTTCCCCGCGAACACCAGGTCACCGCCGTCCACCCGGCACTCGTCGATGATCGCCTCCGCCGCGCGCAGCCGCAGACCCCAAGCCCCCTTGGCACTGCGCACCGGCACGAGCCACACGCCCGACCTGCGGCGCGGCGCCGGGATCGGCGGCGGCAGCCAGCGCGGCCCGGCCACCTGGCCCTCCAGGCGCAGCCCCTGGCCCCTGAGCTGCAGCCGGAGCTCCCAGTGGCCGCGCCTGGCGAGCTGGGCCCGCGACAGCACGGCCGGGTCGAAGGCGAACGCGAACGGGAACACGTGCTGGGGCGCCCTGCTGTCATCGTCCTCCGCCACGATCTCCCAGGCGGGCGCGGACTCCTGGTCGGACAGGTGAACGGTCTCGCCGGTCCTGCGTTCCTCCAGCCAGACGCGTACGCGTGCCCGGCCCAGCTCACTGACGTCGAAGCCGCCGACGCCCACCCGGCCGGCGCCGGCGAGCACGCCGTCCCGCCAGTCGAGCTCGACCAGCCGGGCCGACACCTCCAGCTCGTCCGAGACGTCGGACAGGTGCCCGGGCAGCCACGGATGCCTGCCGTACCAGCGCCTGCGCAGGAACCCGGAAGGGCACACCCGGGGCCGCAGCCGTCCGTCGCGGGCCTGGGCGTGGACGTCGGCCAGCTGGGCCAGGCGGCGCCGGTGGAGGAGATGGACCTGGAGCCGCTGGGCGAACGGAATGCTTCGCCACGCCTCGCGCGACACGCCGTCGAGATAGCGGACGATCAGACCGATCAGCTCCGGATCCGCCGACTCGCCCATCGCGGCCACGGCCTCCACCGCGACGGCCATGTCGATGTCCATGGTGTCGCGGTCGAAGTCCGGCTTGAGTCGCGGCGCGTGGCGGGCGACCAGGTCGGCGGTCTCCAGCACCGACAGGAGGCGGTCGCGCAGGTTGCCCGGCTCCAGGCTCCGCTGGGTGATCGAAGTGCCGGGCTCGTCGCGCTGCCGCCAGTGGTAGACGACCCTGGCCAGCACGTCGACCGAGCGGGCCCCGACGTGGGCAGCCATGGCGACGGGCTGGTCCTCGTACATGCGCTCGGGGAAGCTCAGGCCCAGGGCGTCCCAGAAGGAGCGGCGGTAGACCTTGTTCCACAACATGCGGTCGCGGATCAGCAGCGGGTGGCGGGTGATGTGGGTGCCCTTGATCGGCTTGGCGAACGCCTCCCGGTGCGCCCACGACGGGATGAGCAGGTTTCGATGGAGACGCATGACGTTTCCGCAGGCCAGGTCGGAGCCCGTGGTCTCGAGTGAGGACACCAGGCGCCTGAACGCGTCCGGCGGCACCGTGTCGTCGCCGTCCACGAACGCCAGGTAGCGTCCGCGTGCCCGGCGTACGCCGACGTTGCGGGCACGTCCCACGCCCTGGTTGTCCTGGCTGATGAGGTTGATCCGGCGGTCGTCGGCCTGCCTGGCGCGGACGAGGGCGGGGCCGCCGTCGTCGCTGCCGTCGTCCACGCAGATCACCTCCAGATCGTCCAGGGTCTGGGCGGAGATGGAGTCCAGGCAGGGTCCGATGTACTTCTCGACGTTGTAGAACGGGACGATCACCGAAAGAACCGGCACATGCGCTCCTCTTCGTCAGCTGGGCAGCGGGTGGATTCGTCAGCCGGACAACAGGCGGAAGACCTTCCGGGCGACCTTGCGCGGGCGGGCCAGGCGGCGTGAGAGCCGGTAGCCGAGGGTCCTGCGGTAGGCGGTGGCCTTGCGCTGGCTCCTGTGGAGCTTGGCCTTGGCCCTGACCAGCTCGCGCTCCCGGTAGGAGAGCTTGGTCTCCAGGCGCGCGACGCGTGCCAGGGCGGCGGTGAGCTGGTCGGCCAGGCGGTCGCGGGCGCCCAGCAGGTCGCGGTACGTCGGCGCCTGCGCGGCCGGCTCCGTGGGGTGTCCGAGCTCTGCGTCCAGCTTGCGGGCCAGGTCGAGGTCGCCGGGGTCGCATGGGCGGCCGGCCATGCCGCACAGGGTCAACGTGAGCTGGTCCGCATCCAGCGGCCACGGCCACGGGTGGTGATGGCCTGCCGCCTGCAGCCGGACGGCGAACCGCCACAGGATCCGGCACAGGGCGATGCGGGGGTCCGGGGGCGTGGCGGGGGCGGGGGCACCCGGGGTGACGGCGGTGAAACGCTCGCCGTCGTACACCAGGCCGTCCGTGGCCGCCGCGGCGTCGCCGCCCTCCTTCTCCAGCCAGGTGGCCAGGACGGAGAGCAGGTCACGGACGGTCTTCACGTCCTCCCGGGCACACGCCTCGACGAGGATCTCCTCGACGACCCGGCCGGTGGGGATCGGGCGCTCCTCGCCGTTGGGGAGCCGCTTGAGCCCGGCGCGGGTGAGCTCGTACACGGCGGCGCCGTCCTCGAGGAGCCCCAGCGGCAACGCGCTCGCGCCGGCCGGGCCGACGGCGGCGCCGGGCTCGTCGCGCGCCATCATCTCGGCGGCGTCCTCGTCGTACGGAGCGGCGTCGGCGTGATCGCCGTGCGGTGTGACGTCAGCGTCGGCGGGGTCGTCGTGTGCCGCGACCGTGGCGGTGTGCCGGCTGGTGAGGGCCGAGGGTCGCGGGGTCTTTGTGATCAGCGGGCGGGTTGCCACGGCCAGCCACAGCGGCGCGAGCTCTTCCCCCAGGCGGTGGCGGAACACCAGGCGCGTCAGGTGGAGCGGGTCGGCCACCAGCATGCGGTCGCCCTCCCCGGCGCTCAGCGGGAACGTGAGCGCGTCCGGCAGGCCGAAGGCCAGTGCCTCGCGGGCGAGCAGCGCCCGGGGCGCCTGCCGGCCGGGGTAGGCGGCGTAGCACCGCTGCACCGTCAGCCCCGCCGACTCGAGCCCGGCGTCCAGCGCCCCCGGTCCGCTGGGGTAGCTGGGGTCGAAACCGTGCGGCGCCCACTGGTCGTCGCCGCCGTCCCGCTCGGCGGGCCGGGCCTCGAGGAAACGGTCCACGCCCAGGTCGTTGCGCACCCCGAGCACCAACCGCCCGCCGGGTGCGACGTGGGCGGCCAGGGCGTCGAGCGACTCGATCCAGGCTGCCGCCGGCGCTTCGGCGGAGTGTGTGCGCAGCAGCCCGTCCAGTGCCAGCACCAGATCGTACGGCTCCTCCGCCGCGAACACCTCCAGCCGCCCGCAGTAGACCGCCAGCCCCGGGTGACGCTCGCCGAGGGCGCAGGCGTCCGGGTAGGAGCGCAGCAGCACGGCCGCCGACGGGGCGTGTGCCGCCACCTGGTCCACCACGGCCTGCGGATGCGGGCCGACCAGCAGCACCCTGCCGCTCGGCGGCAGCATCCGGCTGATCAGCTCCAGTGCGGCACCCCGCCAGTCCGTGATGCCGTCCCGGTTGGACATGTCCGACCACAGCAGCATTTCCCCGCCGATCAACCGGACGTTCTCGGGTGCGTCGTTCATGCGCGTGTCCATGCCCTCACTCGGCGGGGCGGCTCGCTCGCCGTCCGCCGCCGCCTTCCCCCGTCGCTCTGGTCGCATCGTTCCGGCTGCTCCTCATGCTCCCGGCCTCACTCCGCGAGGCGGGCTCGATCGCCACCTGCCGCCGCCTGCTCGTGGCCCCACTCCGTGCGGCGGCCCCGTCGCCAGACGACAGCGCCTTGCCCCGCTCTGGTCGCTTCGCTCCCGCCAACCCTCTGGGCGACGGCGCTCCCTCCGGGCCCCCGCTGTGGTCGCTTCGGCCCCTGCGCTCCTCCGGGCGACCGTGCGGCCTCGCGGGTCGCTTCCAACCGAACATCCGCCGTAGTTCCTCCGGTGTCGCCTGATACTCGAATCCCAGCTCGCGCCTCGCCACCTCGGCGGCCAGCTCGGGATCGACGTGCGTGCCGTGCAGCTCGGGCCAGAGCCGCATGCGGCGCGCCGTGCCGCCGTACTCGGGACGCTCGTCCTCAAACTGCATCGGGTCGCCGTACACCGCCACCTCGCACCCCACCGAGGCGCCGTAGAACACGGCGCTGCCGAGCCTGTTGGAGGCCACCCTGCGGTGTCGCCGCAGCTGGACCAGCTGCTTGCGCAGGAAGTCGCGCCCCTTGCTCTCCCAGCGGGATCCGCGCTCGCCATGGCAGATGACCCGGAATCCCCTCGATTCGTACGCCTGTCGAATGTCCGGATTCGCGAATTCCAGCCAATAAAGGCAGACCGTTACCGGACCGGTCTCGACATTTCGTATTTCGTCGGCGAGCCGCCCGTGGTCGCCGTGGACGGAATGCTTCTCCCAGCCATGAAAGGGATACCAGATCGTACCCTCGCGTTTCGGCGTCACACCCAGGTCCGGCTCCAGGTGAAGGAGGTAAATCCAGGGCGCGCCGATGAGGTAGTGTCCCCTGCGGCCCATCGACCACCCTCGGCGACGCAGCACGTCAGACCAGATGAAACGGGGATAACCCGGACTACACCAGTGGTCGTTCGGGGGAAATCCATGGAGATAGTTCCATCCGTGCTGAAGGAAGCCCTGGATTCGCTTTGGCGTTTCCTCCGACATATCGCAGTATCTGCCGAGTATGCGGGAGTGCCCGTACCAGTGATTGGATTCGTCCATCATTCCCCCTGTAGCGGTTGCCGCGCCCCATCCGACATTCCCAGCCCCGAACGTGCCCCACTCGCCGTTATACGGTTCCATTACTCGCGGCGGGTCCTTGGTTTCTCCTGGCTGGAAAATGTCGCTACACTCGGTCGTTGTTCGGGAGCAGAGAGTGGTGATCATGAATCATCTCGACCGCCTGCGCGCTGTTTTCCGCAGGGCACTCAGCCTTTCCGCCGACGCCGACGTCGACGGCCTCGAATACCGCGCCATCCCGCAGTGGGACTCACTGGCCCACATGGCGCTGATCGCGGCGATGGAGGACGAGTTCTCCATCATGATCGACACCGACGAAATGATCGACATGAGCTCGTTCGCGAAGGCGGCCGAGCTGCTGGAGAAACATGGCATCGGCGCCGCCGCCGTCTGAGCACCGGGCCGCCAGGCGGGTGCTGGAGGCGGTGGCCTGGTCCGCGCGAGCGTGCCGTCCGGGAAGAGCGTCGGGGTTCACACCGGCCGGGCCGCGGTCCGCACGTCCGGCAAGTCCACCATCGCTACCGCCCTTGGCGTCGTCCAGGGCATCGGCCACCGGCATGTGCGCCTGCTGCAGCGCGGCGACGGCTACGCCTACCACCTGCAAGGAGAGACCGGTGTGCCCAACTGACCGTTTCGACGGCGTTGCGCCTGGCGGCCAATCGCCTGTTCCTGCCCTGCTCCGCAGGGGTCCGTTTCCTGTCCGGTCTGAAGGCCGGCGTATCCACGGAGGTTTCTGATGACCGTGGAGCCGCCACCCTCCGAGCTTCGTGCCGTCGCGACGCCGGAGCCGGCGTCCGAGTGGCGGGTCGCGCTCGTGACCGGCTCGACGGCCGGCATCGGACGCGCGGTCGCGCTGCGGCTGGCCGCGACCGGGCACATCGTCGTGCTGCACGGCCGTGACGAGGAGCGGGCCGCGAAGGCGGCCGCCGAGGTGGCCGCGCAGACCGGTGGGCCGACCGACTCGGTTCACGGCGACGTGGCCGACTCCGCCCTCGTCTCGGCCATGATGCGGCGGATCTACCAGCGGCACGGCCGGCTCGACGCGCTCGTCGTCAACGCCGGCATCCACGCCGCGGGCCTGCTCGGCATGGTCCGCCACGACACGGTCAGCCGGTTGTTCGAGGTCAACGCGATCGGCGCGACGCACACCCTGCAGGCCTCGCTCAGGCTCCTGCGCCGGGGCGCCCGTCCCGCCGTGGTGCTGATCTCCTCGATCATGGGCCGCGCCGGCGGTCCAGGGCAGGCGGTCTACTCCGCAACCAAGGCGTCGGTCATCGGCCTCGCCCTGGCCGCCGCCAAGGAGCTGGGCCCCGCCGGCATCAGGGTCAACGCCGTGGCCCCCGGCTACATCCAGACCGACATGCTCTCCACGCTCGACGACGAAGCCCGCGGCGCCACGATGGCGGCGACCCCGCTCGGCCGCCTCGGCACGCCCGACGACGTCGCCGCCGCCGTCGCGTTCCTGCTCTCGCCCGACGCCGGGTTCATCACCGGCCAGGTCATCGGCGTGGACGGCGGGCTGGCGCCATGATGTTCCCGCACCCACAGGCCCGGCTCGTCGTCGCCGGAGATCCGGCCGGCCTCGGCGGCGACGAACTCGTCGACCGCGTCGCACGCGCGGCGGAGGCGCTGAGCCGGCTCCGGCCGGGGCCGCTGTTCTGCGGCATGCGCAACAACCTCAGGTCCGTGCTGCGTTTCCTCGCCGCCTGGCAGTCCGGCCGGCCGATCGCGCTGCTCGACCCCGACCTGTCGGCCGGGATGCTGGCGGATCTGGTGGTCCGGTTCCGGCCGGCCGCGTTGCTGGGGTTCACGCACGCCGCCGACGGCTCGCCGCCGGCGCGGCGCGACGCGCCGGTTCCACATCCCGACCTGGCCGTGCTCCTCGCCACGTCGGGCTCGACCGGCAATCCCAAGCTCGTACGCCTGTCGCGCCAGGCAGTCCTGTCCAACGCCGCGGCCATCGCCACGGCCCTGTCGATCACTCCCGACGAGATCGCGCCCACCAGCCTGCCGCTGCACTACAGCTACGGGCTGTCGGTGCTCAACAGCCACCTGGCGGCGGGCGCGACCGTGGTGCTGACGGAGGCGGGGCTGCTGGAGCGGTCGTTCTGGACACATCTGGACGCGCACCGGTGCACGTCGCTGGCCGCCGTCCCCTACCAGTACGAAATGCTGCGCCGCCTCCGCTACGACCGCTCCGAGCACCCCACGATCGCCACGCTCACCCAGGCAGGCGGCCGGCTCCACCCCGACCTCGTCACGGAGTTCTCGGGCAAGGCCGACCGGTTCTTCGTCATGTACGGGCAGACGGAGGCCACCGCCCGCATCGCCGTCCTGCCACCGGACCGGCTCGCCGACAAACCGGGCTCGGTGGGGGTGGCCGTTCCCGGTGGGCGACTGGAGATCGTGGACGGCGAGGTGGTCTACCACGGGCCCAACGTCATGATGGGCTACGCCGAGACGGCCGCTGACCTGGCCCGAGGTGACGATCTGGGGGGAGTGCTGCCCACCGGCGATCTCGGGCGGCTGGATTCCGACGGGTTCCTCTCCATCACCGGGCGTCTCAAGCGGATCGCCAAGATCTTCGGCGTCCGGGTGAACCTCGACGACGTGGAGCGCCTGCTGCGCGACACCGGGCCGGTGGCGGCCACCAGCGGGGACGATCGGGTGACGGTGTGGGCCGAGGGGCTCGACGCGGCCGGGTGCGCGGGGCTGGCGCGGCGGCTGGGGGCCGAGCTGCGGGTGCATTGGAGCGGGTTCGACGTACGCGGCATCGACCGCCTCCCGCTGCTCGCCACCGGCAAGATCGACTACCGGGCGCTGGAAGCCCGCTCATGACCGTCCCCGCCCAACGCACGACAGAGCCGCACCTGTGGCGTGGTGCGCGAGCAGGCGGACGGCGCAGGACCCACGGCGCCCCTGGATACCCCCGCCCTCGCCGTGGCCCCCGCGTTGGCGTGACTGTCCTCACACGCCCGCCGCGAGACCGTGCAGCCGGGCCACCTCCTCGGCGGCGGTGGCGAGCCCCTGTGGCGGAGCGAGGCCGGGGTCGGCGATGGGGTGTGCCGGCGGCGAGGCTCCTTTCGGCGCTGGGCGCGGGTCTGAGGCGTGGCAGTCGTGCGTGGCGGCACCTGCCGCTGGCGGGCCGCGTCGGCGGGCTGGGGGCGGCGGCGTACGGGGCCTGCTGGGTGTTGTGCTGCCGGGGTGTGGCCGAGGTGCTGGGGGCCGTCGGATGAGCGTGTTCACGAAAGGTGAGGTCGAGCGGGAGGCGGGGCTCGTTCCCGCGCTGGCCGACCTGACCGAGCGGCATCGGGAGGCCTGCCTCCCGTATCGGCGCATCCTGGATGCGATCGGGGCCCGGCCGCCGTACGAGCGACTGGTGGATCTTCCGTGGTTGCCGGTGCGGCTGTTCAAGACGCACGAGTTGCGGAGCGTGCCCCAAGAGCAGGTGTTCAGGGTTCTGACCTCAAGTGGGACCACCGGGCAGCGGCCCAGCCGGATTCACCTCGATCGGGAGGCGGCCGCGGCGCAGACGCGGATGCTGGCGGCGACGCTCAGGGTGGTGCTGGGCGAGCGGCGACTGCCGATGCTGATCGTGGACAGCCGCGCCGTCGTACGCGACCCGACGCTGAGCGCTCGCGGCGCCGGCGTGCTAGGGATGATGAACTTCGGCAGAGACCACACGTTCGTGCTGGACGAGCAGGGGCGGGTCGATGCGGAGGCGGTCAAGCGGTTCCTGTCGCGACACGGCGGCGAGCGGTTCCTGATCTTCGGGTTCACGTTCATGGTGTGGCTCTGTCTGCGTGACCTGGGGGCGGATCTGTCGCAGGGGGTGCTGATCCACTCCGGCGGATGGAAGCGGCTGGCCGAGCAGGCGGTGGACAACGCCGAGTTCCGGCGGCGGCTGGCGGCCGAGTGCGGGCTGAGCAGGATTCACAACTTCTACGGGATGGTGGAGCAGATCGGGACGGTCTTTCTGGAGGGGCCGGACGGGGATGGGCTCTACTGCCCAGATTTCGCCAATGTCGTGATCCGCGATCCGGAGACCTGGCAGGAGGCGCCGCCCGGTGTGCCGGGGCTGATCGAGGTGGTGAGCACGCTTCCCACCTCATACCCCGGCCACGTGCTGCTGACCGAGGACCTGGGCGTGGTGCGTGGCGTGGACGACGGGGCCTGGCCGGGGAAGCGGTTCGAGGTGCTCGGCAGGCTGCCGCAGGCGGAGGCACGCGGCTGCAGCGACACCATGGGGCAGGGCTGATGCTGGACGAGACGACTGTTGCGGCGACGGCGGCCGACGACGGCGCGGTGGTGCGGGTGCGGTTCCCCGCCGGGGGCGACGTGCCCGTCGAAGCGCTGCTCGGGCGGCTTCGGGCCAACGCGCTCGAGGTCGGGGACGAGCGGGTGCGCGAGTTTCTCGCGGCGTTCGGGCGGCGGCTGTTGCGGCCGGCGGCAGCGCGGCGGCATCCGGAGCTGGGCTCGCTCGGCTTCTTCCTGCGGCCCAGCGAGCTGTCCCGCACCCTCGAAAGCCTTTCCCAAGAGCACGTACGCGTCCCCCGCGGCCTGATCCTCCACATCCCGCCCGCGAACGTGGACACGGTCTTCGTCTACTCCTGGGCTCTGTCGGCCCTGATGGGCAACCGCAACATCGTGCGCCTCTCGCCGCGCTCCGGCCCGGTCGCCGAGGTGATCACGGAGATGCTGCACGAGGTGCTGGCCGAGGCCGACCCCGTCGTCGGCGAGACGCAGCGGATCATCTCCTACGACCGTTCGCAGACCTCCGTCACCGCCGCGCTGTCCGCGGCCTGCGACCTCCGGGTGATCTGGGGCGGGGACGGCACGGTGCGGGACGTCCGGCGCCACCCGCTTCCGCCGCACGCCCGTGACCTGGTGTTCCCCGATCGTTCCTCGTTCGCCGTCATACGGGCGGCGGCCTGGCTGTGTGCGCCGCGAGCCGCGCGGGTGGCCGTGGCGGAGGGGTTCGTGAACGACGGCTACTGGTTCGACCAGGCGGCCTGCTCGTCACCGCGCACCGTGTTCTGGGTCGGCGCGGAGCGCGACTGCGACGCGGCGCGGGCCGATTTCACCGACCACGTGTCGCGGGTGCTCACCGCGCGCGGGTGGGGTGTGGACGCGGCGATGGCCGTGGAGAAGCGGGTCTCGACGTACGGACTGGCCGCCGACGGGCTGGCGGAGAGCGTGGAGTTCCGCGGCAACGCTCTGGCCAACGTGACGCTGGCGGCCGCGGCCGCCGCGCCGAGGCGATGGCTGGGGGCCGGGACGTTCGCCCACGCCAGGCTCGGCTCGCTGGCGGAGCTGGTGCCCTTGGTCGAGCGTCGGGATCAGACGATGACGCATTTCGGGTTCGGACGGCCCGAGCTGGAGGAGCTGGCCAGGGGGCTGGCAGGGCGAGGGGTGGATCGGATGGTGCCGGTCGGCAGCGCGTTGAGCTTCCATCGCGTGTGGGACGGCGTCGATCTTCCGGTCGAGTTCACGCGCCTGGTCACCGTGATCCGCCAGTGATGGCGTCGTTTCCCGTGATTCCTGCGGCTGTGATGGCGGGTGCCTGCCGCCCGGCCTTCTCCCGGGGTCCGGTCCGATGACGATCACCTCAGCCGACCCCGCGTCCGCCCATCCGAGGGGATCGACCGGCCGGCGGATCGGCTCGGGGTGGCTGCCTGCTGGGCTGGTGGGCATGGCAGCGGTGGTCGTGTTCCTGTGGTGCGGGGTCTCCCCACGTGATCTGGCTGCTTTCGCGGCGTACGTCGGGATCGGGGTGGCCTTGCCGGGCACGCTGCTGTGGCGGGCGCTGGCCGGGGGCGGCAGGTCCGTGGCCGAGGACGTCACGGCCGGGCTGGCCCTCGGGTACGCGGTCGAGGTCCTCGCCTACATCCCGGCCAGGGCGGCGGGCCTGCCGCTGCTCGTGCTGGTCCCGCCCGTCGCCGTGATCGGCGCGTTCGCGTGCGTGCCCGGACTGCGGCGGCACTGGCGAGGTGCGGCTGTCAAGGAGCGGATGCCCGGGTGGTGCGCGTGGGTGCTCGCCGGAGTCGTCGGATATCTGATCACGTGGAGCGCGCTCTCCCTGTACCGGGTGCCGATCACGAGCGCCTACGTGGACATGCCCTACCACCTGGCGCTGGTCGGCGAGGCCAAGCACCACATGCCGCCCACGCTGCCGTCCGTGCTGGGCGAGCGCCTCTCCTACCACTGGTTCGTCTACGCCGACATGGCCGCCACGAGCTGGGTCACCGGGATCGAGCCCGTGACACTGGTCTACCGGCTCTCCACGCTGCCGATGACGGCCGCCCTGGTCGTGCTGGTGGCGGTGCTGGGGCGGCGGGTCGGCGGGTGCTGGGCGGCCGGGGCGGCGGCGGCCGGGGTGACGTACTTCCTGTTCAGCCCGGTCCTGCAGGAAGGTGTGGTCTTCACGTCGCGGTCGATGTTCACCGCCTGGGCGAGTCCCACGCAGACGTTCGGGGCGCTGTTGTTCGCCCCCGTGGTGCTGCTGCTCGTCGGACGGTCGCGGGGATGGGCGGCGCTGATCGTGCTGCTGCTGACGCTCACCGGGGCGAAGGCCACGTTCCTGCCCCTGCTGCTGGCGGGGTTGGCGGTCGTGGTGGCCGTGCGGTGGGTCGTGGAGCGGCGGCCGCCGGGTGCGTGGCTCGCGGCCGCCGGCATCACGCTGGTGTGCTTGCTGATCGCGCAGTTCGTGGTGTTCGGGCGCGGGGCGCAGGGCATGGACATCGCGCCGTTCGCCACCATGCGGGTGCTTTGGGGGAAGGTGGCCGACCTCGGGATGCCCGAGCTGGCGTCGGTGTCCCCGCTCCCGTTGGCCGTGCTGACCGTCGTGCATCTGTTCTGCCTGGTTTGTGTGTGGGGTGGGGTGGCGGGGCTGGGACGGCGGGCGTTGGAGCCGCCCTTGCTGCTGTTGCTCGGCATGGGGGCCGCAGGGGTGGGCGCGGCCGTGGTGCTGGGGCATCCGGCGGAGTCGCAGCTCTACTTCCTGGAGGGCGCCCGGCCGTACCTGTCGATCGCGGCCGTGTGCGGGATCATGGCGCGGCGTGTGCCGTGGGCCTGGGCGGGCCTGGGTGCGGGCGCGGCCGGGCTGGCGGCGCAGACCGAGGTCCTCGGGGGTCCGCTGGAGCGGGTCGTGGCGCCGTACGCGGTGCTCGCGATCGGGGCGGCGGCGCTGTGGTGGCGCGGGACGGTGCCGGCGGCGGTGGCGCTGCTCGCCGGGTACGCGGTCCCGGCCTCGGCCCGCGAGGTGGTCGTGCACGTCTCGCCCGAGCAGGAGGAACAGGTGCGGCTGATCCCCGAAGGCGCGCTGGAGGCCGGACGCTGGCTGCGCGACCACTCCTCGCCCGACGACGTGGTGGCCACCGACCTGCACTGCCGTCCCGTTCCCGGGCGCACGTGCGACAGCAGGCACTTCTGGGTGTCGGGGTTCACCGAGCGGCGGGTGCTCGTGGAGGGATGGGGGTACGCCGAGAGCACGCTGTCACGGACCCGGCTGTTCGTGAACTCGTACCTGCGGGTCCCGTTCGCGGATCAGGCGCGGCTGGCCGCGAACGACGCGGTGTTCGCCGCTCCGACGGCGGACAACGTCCGCCGGCTCGCCCGTGAGTACGGCGTCCGATGGCTTTTCACCGGTCCGAATCCGGAGCTGGCGAAATTTGCCAGATTGCGCTTCCGGAACGCGACCTCCTCCGTTTACGAGCTCACCTCGAGGTAAAAGTCTCGCCCGCTCATGGAATGGTGAGGAGAAACGGCACGCGCCCCGCTGGACGCCCCGAGCAACATTTCCCTGGACGTACGCCCACAGGCAAAGGATCAGGGAACCTATGGACACGCGTACCGCCATGGAGCCGACCCTCCGCGTCCTCGACACCGCGACCCGGCTGGCGAGCGTCGACATCGTCATCCCCGTGCTCAACGAGGAACGCGCCCTCCCCGGTTGCGTGCGCACCCTGGCCGCCTTCCTCGGCGACGGCTTCCCGCTGCCGTGGCGCATCACGATCGTGGACAACGGCAGCACCGACGCCACCTGGCCGGTCGCCACCGCGCTGGCCGGGGAGTTCGACCGCGTGCACGCCCGCAGGATAGACGTACGCGGGCGCGGCGCGGCGCTGCGCGCGGCCTGGCGGGACAGCCCGGCCGACATCGTCGCCTACATGGACGTCGACCTGTCGACCGACCTCGACGCCCTGTTCCCGCTGGTGGCGGCGGTGGCCAGCGGGCATTCGGAGATCGCCATCGGGACCCGGCTGGCGCACAGCGCGCGCACCCGCCGCTCGCTGCGCCGCGAGGTCGTGTCGCGCGGCTACAACGCGCTGCTCAGGTACGGTTTCGGCGCCGGGTTCAGCGACGCCCAGTGCGGTTTCAAGGCGGCCAGGGCCGACGTGGTCCGGCCGCTGCTGGACACGATCGAGGACGACGGCTGGTTCTTCGACACCGAGCTGCTCCTGCTGGCCGAGCACAACGGGCTCCGGGTGCACGAGGTGCCGGTCGACTGGATCGAGGACGTGGACTCGCGCGTACGCGTGGTCAGAACGGCCATCGACGACCTGAAGGGCTTGGTCAGGGTCGCCTGGTCGATGTCGATGGGCCGGCACCGGGTCACGGTGGCCAGGTCGGAGCCCATGCCGCGGCATCCGGACGCTGTCGTGGCCCGGCCGCGGGCGGTAACGGTGGCGAAATTCGCCTCGTTCGCCGCGATCGGCGTTCTCTCCGTGGGCCTGTACACGCTGATTTACCTTCCGCTGCGCGAATTCTGGGAGCCCGCGACGGCGAACCTGGGGGCACTCGTCCTCGCCGGGGTCATCAATACCGAGGCGAATCGCCGGTGGACGTTCGGCCGGGTCCGGCGGACCACCATGCATTTCCGGGCGGCCGTGCTTTTCATCGCGAATTACGCGCTCACCACCCTGGCCGTGCTCACGGTGCCGCCCGACGGGGGTCGCCTGGCCGAAGTGGGCGCGGTCGTGACCACGTACTGCCTGCTCACCGTGATCCGGTTCACCGCGCTGGATCGCTGGGTCTTCTCCCGTACGAGGAACTGAACGAACACTCATGGAAGCCACAGAGATCCGCCGACTGATCGCGCTCGAGGACACCCACTGGTGGTACCGCGAACGCCGGGCCGTCCTGCGCAATGAGCTGCGCACGCTCGGCCGCCCCGGCCGGGCGCTGGACATCGGCGCCGCCGGCGGCGGGAACACCCGGGTACTGGTCGAGGCGGGCTGGGACGCGACGGCGACGGACACCAGCGAGACGGCCGTCGCGCTGGCCAGGAAGCGCGGCGTCCCGGCCGTCCGGGCGGACGCGCGGGCGCTGCCGTTCGCGTCCGGCAGCGTCGATCTGGTGACCGCGTTCGACGTGCTGGAGCACATCCGCGAGGACGATCTGGTCGCCGCGGAGATCGCCAGGGTGCTGGCGCCCGGCGGGCACGCGTTGATCGCGGTGCCATGCGACATGTCGCTCTGGTCGGCCCACGACGACGCCGTCGGCCACGTCCGCCGCTACCACCGGGACACGTTGACCGTCGTCGTGGAGAAGGCCGGGCTGCGGGTGGACCGGATCTGGAGCTGGAACGTGCTCCTGAGGCCGCTCGTCGCCCGGTACCGCCGCCGCTCCCAGGGCAGCGACCTGCGCAAGCTGCCGGCCCTGGTCAACGCGGGGCTGTCGGCGATTGTCGCGGCCGAGCGGTATCTGCCCGTCCAATCCCTCAACGGTGTGACATTGTTCATGCGGGCGCGGTTGGGAAGTGAGCTCTGCCCGTGACATCGGGCGAGGGATGTTGGCCCTAGGCTGTCGTTTGTGGTGATTCATGCCTTACTCGCGGCCTCGCTGGCCGTGACCTCCCTGCCCGCGACCACCTCTCAGGCGAAGATCGACTGTGCCCGGGTCAAATGCCTGGCGCTGACCTTCGACGACGGCCCGGGGGCCACCACGCCCGCCGTGCTCAAGGCGTTGAAGCAGGCGGGGGCGAAGGCGACCTTCTTCCTGGTGGGCAAGCAGGTGGAGCAGCGTCCCGAGATCGCCGCGCAGGTGGTGGCGCAGGGGCATGCGATCGGCAACCACACCTACTCTCACGCCTCGCTGCCGACGCTCCTCGACAACCAGATCCTCGACGAGCTGAAGACCACCCAGGAGGCCGTCCAGCAGGCCACGGGGCGGACGCCGACCCTGTTCCGCCCGCCCTACGGTCACACCGACGACCGGGTGCTGGGGCTGGCGTACCAGGTGGACCTCGCGCAGGTGCTGTGGACGGGCACGACGCTCGACTGGAAGCTGCGCGACGCCGAGAAGATCAAGGCGGCCGTGCTCCGGCTGGCCAAGCGCAACGGCGTGATTCTCATGCACGACACGGTCCCGGCCACCGCGAAGGCCATGCCCGGCATCGTCAAGGAGCTCAAGAAGCGCGGTTATCACCTTGTCACGGTGCCGACGCTGCTCGGCGGCAAGGGGCCGGAGCCCGGGGAGAGCTACCCCTAGAGGGAGTCCCGGCAAGCTCGGAAATGGAACCATGGGGAGCGACACCAACGTCGAGAAGCCCAAGCCGTGGGTCGCGCTGGCGACCTTCCTCATCATCCAGACGGTGCTCGGGTGCTGGTGGGCGGCCTTCTACCCCGGCCTGTTCAGCCGCGACTCCGTCCTCTACCTGAGCCACACCGTCGTCGGCCCCTGGGTGAGCGATCACTCGGTGGTCTACGACGCGCTGCTGTGGCTGAGCTTCACCAAGACCGGCGACCTCGGCGCGGTCACGTTCGCGCAGACCACGGCCATGGCCGGGGCGCTGACGTTCCTGGCCCAGTCGCTCAAGGCGCTCGGCGCCCCCCGCGGGCTCACCACGGCGGTCGCGGTGCTGATGCCGCTGGCGCCGCCCTTGGGGGCGTTCACGGTCACATTATGGAAGGACGTGCCGTTCACGATCTGCGTGGTGGCGATCGCGGGCCTGTGCGCGCGTTTCGCGGCCAACCGCCGGGTGACCGGGCCCGGGCTGGCCGGGCTCGGGGCGCTGCTACTGGCGCTCGGGTTGTTCCGCGCCAACGGCTTCCTGGTCGCGGGCGTGGCCGTGGTCGCGCTGGTGGTGGTCGTCCGGACCATGCGGGTGAGCCTGGTGCTCGTCGGCACGTTGGCGGCGGCCCTGCCGCTCGCGCTCACGAACCTGATCCTGCCCCAGTTCGGCATCGCCGCCCCGTCGAAGACGTACGTCTACCACACGGCGTACGGGGACATCGCGGTGGCGTACCGGGACCGGCCCGACCTGTTCAGCCGGCAGGACAAGGCGCTCATGACGTCGGTGGCGCCGCTGACCCGGTGGTGGTGGGGCGGCACCTGTTACACGATCAACCCGCTGATCTGGCGCAGCGACTTCAACTGGCAGCAGGCCGACGCGCACGCCACCGAACTGCTGGACCTGTGGAAACGGTTGCTGGTCGAGCATCCGCGGCTGATCGTCGAGGCCCGGCTCTGCCGGGGGGCGATCGCCTGGAAGCCCGTGCAGGACCCGCTGATGACGGGCGGGGCGACGTACCGCTTCTCCCGCCGGCCCACGGCCGACACCTACGTCGGCCCCGGCAAGGTGCCCGACTTCCCCGGGCGGTGGGTGTATTCGCTGCGGCCGTTGTCACAGGAGCTGAACCAGGTGGCCGAGCCGTGGCTCACGGGGGCGCTGGCTCCCGAGTACGACTGGGCGCTGTGGCGGGGGGCGTCGTGGGCGTACCTGTCGTACCTGGCGGTGGCGCTGGGGGCGGCCGCGCGGCGGAACCGGTACGTGCTCGGGGTGGCGGCCGTGGTGGCGGGGCAGCAGCTGGCGATCATGGCGAACATCTCGGCGCAGGACTTCCGGTACATGGCCTCGCCGATCTTCATCGGGGCGCTGCTAGTGCCGTTGCTCCTGGGGAGTGCCGGGGTTTTGGCGGTGCGGCTCGTACGGCGGGGGTGGCACCTGGTACGGCCACCGCGCCCGGAACCCACGCCGGCGCCTGAGCCCTCTCCCGAGCCCGAGCCCGAGGTCGCGGACGAGCCGGAACCCGTCGCCTTGCCGGAACCCGGACTGGAGCCAGAACCCGAACCCCAGCCGGCCACGTTGCCCGAACCCGAGCCAGATGAGGAACCCGAGCCGGCGGCGGAACCCGAGCCCGCGACCCTGCGCGACCCCGGCCCCGAACCGGCGGAGGAACTCGAACCCGCGACCCTGCGCGACCCCGGCCCCGAACCGGCGGAGGAACTCGAACCCGACGACGAGCCGACAGAGCCGCTCGAAGCCGTCAAGCCGACGGAACTGGTCGAGCTGGCCGAGCCGGTCGAGCGCGAGCAGCCGTGAAAGCATCGCGGGGCTCCGGGCAAGAAGGAGCGTTCACTGTCCGCTCGACTCCCGCGGAGTTGCCTGCATGGCCCCACGACCCGACCTGGTCGACCCGCCCGATCTCCGGGACGGCTTCGAGCAGATCTTCAACGCGCACTTCGCCGAGATCCACCGCTACATCGCCAGGCGGCTGTCCGACGACATAGCCGACGACCTGGCCGCCGAGGTGTTCCTGGCCGCGTACCGGGGCGGCTACGACGCCTCGCGCGGCCAGGTGCGGCCGTGGCTCTACGGCATCGCCACGCATCTCGTCGCCCGCCACCGCCGGACGGAGCTCCGCAGGTGGAAGGCCCTCAGCCGGACGGCCGAGCGCCATGAGCACAGCCACGAGGACGCCGCGCTGACCCGGGTGGCCGCGAGTGAGCTGACCGGCCGGCTGGCGGGGGCGCTGGCCGGGCTCAACGGCGGGGACCGCGACGTCGTCCTGCTGAGCGCGCTGGGCGGCCTCAGCCACGCCGAGGTCGCCGCCGCGCTGAAGATCCCGGCCGGTACGGTCGCCTCCCGCCTCAACCGCGCCCGCAAACAGCTCCGCAAGGCGCTCGGCGACGTCAACCCCCTGGAGGAGAACCATGGATGAGATCAACCTCCTGGCGAGCTCCCTGCCCGACGCGCGGCCGCCCTCGGACGAGGTGGTCGAGCGGGCCCGCGCCCGGCTGTCCACGGCCATGGACCGGCCCGTACGGCGCCGCGCCCGCCCGCGAATGCGGCCCTGGGGCTGGACGCTGGGCGCCGCCGCGGCCACGATCGCCATCGTCACCGCCGTCATCACCCTGGTGTCGAACCTGGCCCCGGCACCGCCGACCGTGCTGACCCCTCCCCCCGTCACGGGCAAGGACGCCCTGCTCCGGCTGGCGGACGACGTCGCGCGGCTTCCGGACGAGACCGGCGCGTACTGGCGCAGGCCGCTGCTCAACACCTACCTTCTCCGGGTGCGTGCCGGGGACGAGACCTTCAACGTGCTGTCCGTCAAGCGGGTGGACCTCTGGGAGCCAAGCGATCCGCGGGATCCCGTTCAGGTGCGGAGCCGGATGGAGTACGTCCGTCCCGCCACGCCCGCCGACGAGCGGGCCTGGCGCGCGGCCGGCTCGCCTCCCGTGGTCCAGCGGGTGTGCACGCCCGGCACGGCCGCGAAGGACTGCAGCAAGGAGCGGCTGCGTACGGAGCCCTCGCAGTGCGTGTACACCCGGGCCGTGAACCCGGGCGGCGTGTTCAGCGACCTCCGGCTGGGGGCGCTCACGCTCGCCGACCTCGCCGCGCTGCCAGCCGATCCGGCCAAGCTGCGCGAATGGTTGCGGACGCGCTGGAAGGCGGAGGGGAAGAGGGAGACGTTCGAGGAGTTCCTTCCCGTGTCATATGCCCTGCTGCACATGCCGGTCAGGCCCGCGGTCCGGGCGGCCGTGCTCAGGCTCCTGGCCGACCTGCCGACGACCAAGGTGGGCGGCTCGATCACCGACCCTCTGGGGCGCCCGGGGCTTGCTGTCGCGTTCGTGAAGAGCGAGGGCTTCACCACCGTATTCGGCTCCGACGACGAAGTGGCCGAACGCTACACCACAATTCTCGACCCGCGGACCGGGGCCGTCCTGACCGCCGATGCCGCCATCGCCGCCGAGAGCGCGGAGGGGCTCGCCAAGGGGACGTTCATGCACTACACGGCCTGGGCGCCAGAGGCGGGCTGGACGGATGACCGCCCTTCCCGACCGCGTGACTGCCGGCTCAGCGAGCGGCCGATCCCGTGAATCGGTCCGCGTGTTCGCGGTAGCGGTCTGAACCCTTCCACCGGTGATTCCCGTACCTCTCGAAAGATCGCACTTTCCCGCCCAAGGGTCAGGAGACCGGAAGGAGGAGCGGATGCGGAATCTGTTCGGGGGAAGAAGCTTCGGACCGTGGCGAGGAGCCGTTTACATAGGGGGGAGCATCGCCATCGCCCTCGCCGGCGCGCCGCTGTCCGCCCATGCGGGGACAGCGGCGGCGCAGACGATCGTCTGCCCCAACGTGGCGGACCGGCTTCCCGAGATCCCGGCGGCCGCGAAGGCCGAAGTCGACCGCAACCTCGCCCAACTCGACCAGCAAATCAAGGAAGCCAACGACAAACTCGCTCGATCATCCGACCAAGGGCCCGAGTTCTTCCAGAACGCCATCCTCAAGCCCCTCGAGGACAAACGCGTAGCCGCCATCAACCGCATCGCCACAGCCATCGGCCGCGAGGGCGAACAGCCCACCGGCCTGGACTCCCTGGCGCCATGCAGCATGAGCGACTCCGCCAGTCCGGCGCCGTCCGGCAACGGCACCGCTTCCCCGTCACCGTCCTCGTCCTCGTCCAAGAAATCCAGCCCGACGCCGTCCAAGAGCGGCACCGCTTCCCCGTCCCCCTCCCCCACGGGGACAGGAGCAGGGGCGGCACAGACGATCACGTGCCCGAACGTGGCCGAAAAGCTCCCCGAGATCCCGGCCGACGCGAAGGCCGAGGTCGACCGCAACCTCGCCCAACTCGACCAGCAGATCGAGGAGGCGAACAACCGCCTGGCCCGATCATCCGACCAAGGACCCGAGTTCTTCCAGAACTCCATCCTCAAACCCCTCGAGGACAAACGCGTAGCCGCCATCAACCGCATCGCCACAGCCATCGGCCGCGTCGCCGAACGCCCCACCGGCCTGGATTCCCTGGCCACATGCAGCCTCGGCAACGGGGCAACCAACGGGGGAAACGACGACGGGCTGACGGCTGCCGACTACGTCGACATCAAGACGGTCCCGGTCTCGAAGCAACCGCAGGCCACCGACTCCGGCTCGGCGGGAACGTTCCTGTCCCGGTGCGGCACGAGCAGCGATGAGCACAGCAACACCGACAACATCATCACGGCTCCCGGCGTGACCGACGGAGCCCAGGCCCAGTACGACTACGTCGGCAACACGTCCACCGACGCGCTCTCCACCAACGAGAGCCTGGCCGAGGCGGACACCACCTGCAGCAACCAGTCGGACCGGTCGGCCTACTTCTGGCCGACCCTGCGCATCCTCGGCGATGACTCCGCCCTCGACGCGCCCGGCGACAACGCCGGCCAGCCGGTGGAGCCGTCGACGGTGCGGATCGAGTACCGCGGCAACCCGAAGTCCGAGGTCACGGCGATGCCGCAGTTCCTCAGAATGCTCAGCGGCGACCCCAGGGCCGCCTCGAAGGGCGGGAAGAACGCCCGCGCGACGTGGACCTGCAGCGGCTTCACCAACCGCGTGACGGACAAGTACCCGATCTGCCCCGCGGGCAGCGAGCTGATGCGCGTCTTCGACATGCCCAGCTGCTGGGACGGCGAGGACATCGACAGCGCCGACCGTACGCACCTCGCCTTCCCCGACGAGAGCGGCACCTGCCCGAGCGGCATGGAGGCCGTGCCCCAGCTGCGCATCACGCTGACGTACGACGACGTGCCCAACACGGCGCCCGAGGGGAAGAGCGTGCCCTTCGCGGTGGACAGTCTCGCCAGCGAGCAGAACAGCCCGAACACCGACCACGCCGGCTCCGTCGTCGTGATGTCGGAAGAGCTCATGAACAAGGTCGTCCAGTGCATCAACAACGACAGGAGGTGTTGATGAGGTAGCCCACACTCCCGCCGACGGCCGGTCACCGCCCTGCCCTAGTGGTGATCCGGCCGTCGTGGCGTTTTCGAAGCCGGCGCGGACAACGGCCCGTCGAATCAGTCGGCGAATGTTCAGGTGTTGATCTGCAGGACCCACACCGACAGGTGGTCGGATCCGCGGGTGTACGCAAGGCGGAAGGTGTCGGTACGCAGCTCGAACGCGTTCGGGATGCCTCCGTACGGGCGAGCGCCCAACGGCTCCGGCTCCTCGGTCAGGTCGAGCAGGGTGTTGACGATGATGGCTCGCAGACCCGGTGCGGCTTCCTTCAGGGCCTCGCTGACGACGTCGGCGAGTTCCAGAGGTCGCTTCAAGAGCGATCGCCCGGCGCGGGGAGGCCGAAGTCGGCGTGGAGGTCGTCACGGCTCTCGTAGCGGTGCATGCGCAGCTCGCCCCGCTCGTGAGCGGCCATGGCCTCGCGAACCTGACTGGCTTCCCGTTCACGGCGGAACCGGAGCAGTTCCTCATACTCCTCTTCCGAGATGAGCACGGCACGCTCGTCCTCGGACCGGCTGATCCTCGTCGGGCGGTGGCCATGGACGGCTCGGGACACCAGTACGCCCAGCTTCTTGCGGGCTTCAACGATGCCCAGCGAGTCAGTCGTCACGCTCCGACGATACGCACATGATGTTCATCATGCACATCATGCACACAGCCGCTTGGCATCACCGCTGAGAGATCTCGCGGGCGGTCTCGACGGTGATCTCGATCGCCCGTGCCGCGAGAGGGGAATGCGTACGTCCCGCCTGCCACAGCAGGAAGATCTCACGTGGCGGCAACGACGGCGCACTCGACGAGCTCGCCGGGACCGCCTGCATCATGGCCGCTCTCTCGCGAGCACGCCATCACGCGAGCCGTACGACCCAGTATCGCCGTCACGCTGGACCCCGACCTTGTGGAATACGTGAAGCTCGCGTGGGAGACGATGACGTCAAATCTCTGTCCGCCTACGTCAACGAGGCACTCGCGGCACGTGTGCGAGAGGAGCGACGCCGCAAGGCGATTGTGGAGAACCATTTGGCGCGAGCGCGGGAAGGTGCCGATCACGACCGCGTCGACCGGATGACGGCGCACGTCAAGAGGCAACTTGCCGACCTACCCGGCTACTCTGGCGAGATCCCACGATGACCTTGCCCCCGCTCATCCTCGATACCGGAATCCTGCCGAACTGGCTCGTGGCGACAGCGACCTGATGGAGATGGTCGCCCGCTTCGACGCCGAGGGGCAGCCGATGGTCATGTCCGTACTGGCGATTGCCGGGGCCTCACTCGACTGTGATGGCGCCAAAGACGCAACGGACCTGTTGCTCGGCATCGCGACCATGGAACAGATCACGGTTGCGGGAGCACGTGAACCCGAGCACGGGACGGTCCTGGCCTCGGTACTCGACCGCAGGGAGCTCGGATGGGGAGACGCGCACGTCGCCGCCATCGCCGACGCGTCGGTGTGCCCGGTCCTCACGCTGAGCAGGTCTCATTGGGAGAAGGCAGCCCAAGCCTTCGATGAGCCACTGCACATCATCCAAATCGCCAACCCGGGACCGTAGGCCGGCAAAACCCTCGCGGCACTCATCCTTGCCTGATGACGTCACTCCGCGAGCCAGGAGCCTCGGCTTCGCGTCACTCCCACTCGATGGTGCCCGGGGGCTTGCTCGTCACGTCCACCACCACCCGGTTGATCTCGCGGACCTCGTTGGTGATGCGGGTCGAGATGCGCGAGAGCACGTCGTAAGGCACCCGCGCCCAGTCCGCCGTCATCGCGTCCTCCGAGGTGACCGGCCGCAGCACCACCGGGTGGCCGTACGTGCGCCCGTCGCCCTGCACCCCCACCGACCGCACCTCGGCCAGCAGGACCACCGGGCACTGCCAGATCTGGCGGTCGAGGCCGGCGCGGGAGAGCTCCTCGCGGGCGATAGCGTCGGCCTCGCGCAGCAGGGAAAGGCGCTCGCGGGTCACCTCTCCGACGATGCGGATGCCGAGGCCGGGGCCCGGGAACGGCTGGCGCCAGACCATGGCGGCGGGCAGGCCGAGCTCCTCGCCCGCGCGCCGCACCTCGTCCTTGAACAGCGCCCGCAGCGGCTCCACCAGCTTGAACTGCAGGTCTTCCGGCAGGCCGCCGACGTTGTGGTGGGACTTGATGTTGGCGGTGCCGGTGCCGCCGCCCGACTCCACCACGTCGGGGTAGAGCGTGCCCTGGACCAGGAACTCCACGGGGCCGTCGGCCATGATGGCGCGCTGCTCGTCCTCGAAGACGCGAATGAACTCGCGGCCGATGATCTTGCGCTTCTCCTCGGGGTCCGTGACCCCTTCGAGCGCCTTGAGGAAGCGGTCGGAGGCGTCGACCACGCGGAGCTTCACGCCCGTGGCTGCCACGAAGTCGCGCTCGACCTGCTCGGCCTCGCCCTTGCGCAGCAGGCCGTGGTCGACGAAGACGCAGGTCAGGCGGTCGCCGATGGCGCGCTGGACGATCGCGGCCGCCACCGCCGAGTCGACCCCGCCGGACAGGGCGCAGATGGCCCGGCCGTCACCGACCTGGCGGCGCACGGCCTCGACGGACTCCTCCACGATGTTGAGCATCGTCCAGGTGGGGCGGCAGCCGGCGGCGTCGAGGAAGTGCTTGAGAACCACCTGGCCGTGCTCGGAGTGCAGGACCTCAGGGTGGAACTGCACGCCGTAGAGCCCGCGCCCGGGGTGCTCGAAGGCGGCGACCGGCGTCTCGCGGGTCGAGGCGGTCACCGTGAAGCCCGCGGGCGCCGCCGCGACGCTGTCGCCGTGTGACATCCAGACCTTCTGCGTGGCCGGCAGGCCGGCGAAGATGACGCCCTCGTCGAGCACCTCCAGCGCGGTGCCGCCGTACTCGGCGACGCCCGTGCGGGCCACCTTGCCGCCGAGCGCCTGGGCCATGGCCTGGAAGCCGTAGCAGATGCCGAACGTGGGCACGCCCGTCTCGAACAGCCCGTGCGGCACCGGCGGCGCGCCCTCGGCGTAGACCGAGGAGGGGCCGCCGGACAGGATGATCGCCTTGGGGTTCTTCGCCATCATCTCCTCGACCGGCATGGTCGAGGGCACGATCTCGGAGTAGACGTGGCACTCGCGCACCCGCCTGGCGATGAGCTGCGCGTATTGCGCGCCGAAGTCGACCACCAGAACTGTGTCGAATTCAGACACCGTGAGAACCCCCCAAAGGCGAAATGCGGTGCCCTCAGTCTATCGGTCCTGGATATTGCGCCTGGCCTGGCACGGGCACTCGTGCTAACACAGAACGATGGATCTTGTCTGGCCGGCGGCCGCGTGGGCTCTGTGGGCCTCCGCGCTGGTCACCGCCTTCAAGGTGTCCGGCCGCGAGCGGCCGTCGAAGACGCCCTCCGCCGCGCAGGCCCCCCAGCCCGTGGTGGAGCTCCTGCGTGGCCTGCGGGCGCAGGAGGTCTTCCACGCGGCGCTGTTCGAGCTCGCCGGGCGCGGGTGGGCGACGATCCACGGCGATCGCCTCTCTCTGACGCCTCCCCGCCGGGAGCCGCTCCTGCCCTACGAGCGGTGGGTGCTGGAACGGGTGGCCGCCCGGATGGCGGGCGCGCCGAACGCGCCGGTGGTCGCCCTCATGCCCGACGGCGCCGATCTGGAGAGCGACTTCATGCCGCTGGTCCGGCAGTGCGCCCTCGATCTCGGCCTGGCGCGCCGTCGCTGGCAGACCATGATCGTGCCGGTGCTCCTCGCCGTCGCGCTCGTCATCCCCTGGTACGCCACCGTCTCCCAGGCCGGCGCGTCGTGGGCTGGGGGCATCGCGTCGCTGGTGGCGGTCGTGGCAGGAGGGAGCCTGATCCTCGGCGGGCGGGGGTTCCTCCTGACCGCCCGCGGCCGGGAGATCGCCGGGCCGGAGGCCGCGCCGCTGAACCACGAGCAGGAGTGGATCTTCACGGGCAGCGGCTGGCTGGGGGTGGAGATCGAACCCGCCGGATCCGAGGGGCCGGGCCCCAAGCGGCAGGAGGTCGCCGGATACGTGGTCAAGCGGTGGGTCGACGTCACGTCGGGCGACGAGCCCGGGTCGCGGCGCCACACCTACTGTCTCGCGCTGCACGACGGTAGATCGGCGCAGGCCAAGGCGTACCGCGTGGACCAGGAGACGTACAAGGACGTGCTGCCGGGCGACTCGGTGCGGCTGCTCGTCAAGCCGCGCAGCGGCACGGTGGTCAGGATCCTGGCCCACGAACGTCACTGGTAGGAGGGCAGGTCCCCGGTCAGCAGGGTCTCCGTCTGCAGGCGCAGCCGGGCGGCGTACTTCTGGTCCGTCAGCACCAGGAACCGCTCTTCGCGGATGGCCGCCACGACCAGGTCGGCCACATCGGACGGCTCGATCCCCGACTCGGCCGCCCTTCCGACCTGGTCGAGCGAGTCCGCCTCGTCCTGGCTGGGGGTGGCGGCCAGACCGGAAGGACGTGTCCGGGCCGAGTCGGCGATGCGCGTCCTGACCGCGCCCGGGCAGAGCGCGGTCACGCGGAGCTTGGCGCCGACGGCGGCCAGGTCCTGAGCGAGCGCCAGAGAGGCGGCCAGCGCGGCGTGTTTGCTGACCGCGTACGCGCCCGCTCCCGGCACGGCGAACAGCCCCGCCACCGACACCGTGTTGACGATGTGGCCCTCGGTGCCCTGCTCGATCATGCGTGGCACGAACTCGTGGATGCCGTGCAGCACGCCCCACAGGTTGGCCCCCAGCACCCAGGCGAAGTCCTCCTCGGTGCGGGTCCACATGTGGCCGCCCTGGTAGACGCCGGCGTTGTTGCACAGCACGTGCACGGCCCCGAGCTCGCCGAAACAGCGGTCGGCCAGGTGGGCGACGGCCGCCGCGTCGGACACGTCGGTGATCTGCGTGAGCACCTTGGCGTCCCCGGCCAGCGCGGCCGTCTCCGCGAGGCCGCCGTAGTCGAGGTCGGCGAGCATCAACGTCATGCCCTCGGCCGCGAACCGCAGGGCCAGGGCGCGGCCTATGCCGCTGGCCGCGCCCGTCACCACCGCCACTTTGCCAACGAGCTCGCGCACGTGATCGACGCTACAGGATCACGCCGATCAGGCCCAGGGGCTAGGGGATCGCACCGATCAGGCCCCGGGGCCCCGAGATCGCTACAGGATCGCGTTGATCAGGCCGAGGGGCGGCGAGCCGAGGTCGAGCAGGGCCTTGTGGAAGCGCTGCAGGGTGAAGCCCGCGCCCCATTCCTTGCGCGCCTGCTCGCGCAGATCGAGGATCAGCAGCTTGCCCCAGGTGTAACGGCCGTACGTCGGGTCGAACGTGGCCCGCCGCGCCTCCGCCAGCGCCGCGGGGCCTGCCAGGTGCGTGTCGGACTCGAAGCGCCTGGCGCCCTCCTCGACCGTCATCTGACCGGTGTGCACGCCGATCGCGCAGGCCAGCCGCGTGACGCGGATCAGCGCCTCCACCCACACGCCGATCTCGAAGCGCGGGTCGTCGGGCTCGAACC
The DNA here is from genome assembly GCF_008065375.1 of Nonomuraea sp. SYSU D8015. Classification (GTDB taxonomy): domain Bacteria; phylum Actinomycetota; class Actinomycetes; order Streptosporangiales; family Streptosporangiaceae; genus Nonomuraea. The sequence goes on along the minus strand of NZ_VJYI01000005.1, from coordinate 91,654 downwards.
CCTCCTCGACGCACAGCTCCTCGGCGTAGTGCGCCCACCCCTCGATGAACGCCATCGACTGCAGCAGCCGCCGCACGTCCGACGGCGCCCGGCGCAGGGCGCGGGCGTGCGAGAAGTGCCCGGGCGCGACCTCGTGCACGTTGATCGCCGGAAGCGTCGTGTAGCTGAAGACCTCCAGCCACTCCTCCTGTTCGTGCTCGGGCCAGGACGGGTCGGGTGGCGTGATGTGGTACCAGGACGGGCCCTCGGGCTCGCCGGGCGAGTTCCACGCCATCATGGCCATCGCCCAGCGGCGCGACTCCGGCGCCAGCCCGACCAGGCATTCCCCGTCGTGGTACGGGACGAGGTCCTTCTCCCTGGTGAACGCGATGGCCTTCGCGGTGCCCGCCCTGGCCGCCTCGATCACGCCGTCCGCGTCGGGGTGGTCCCTGACCAGCTCCCGTACGACGTCCAGCGGCGGCCCGGAGCGGCCCAGCCGGGCGCAGGCGTCGGTGAGCAGCGCCATGAGGCGGTCGCGCTCGGCGTCCGCCCGCTCGGCGAGCCGGCCGAGGTCCACCGGCAGTCCTTCGGCCGTCCCCATGAGCCCGGCCAGCGCCTCGCCGCCGAGCGCGGCGTCCGGATCTCCCTCGGCCGCGGCGCTTTCGAGGTGGGCGACCAGCCTGGCGTGGGCCCGCAGCGCCGTCTCGTCACTGACTCCGGCGGCCAGGCCCTTGGCGGCGCCGATCAGGGACTTCGCGACAGGCGCGCTGAGCCGGTCGAGCGAGGCGATCGCGCAGTCCACGGCGTCCGGCCAGAGCGCCAGGTGGGCCGCCTTCGCCGCGGCGCGTTCCTCCTCGGGGCCGTAGTCGCGGTCGTAGCAGGCCAGGTCGAAATTGGAGAGGTGGACCATCGGGTTCGTACGGTGCAGCTCCAGCTCCCCGAACTGGTAGCGCAGGCTCTGCTCGAACACCCGCAGGTGCTCGGCGTCATGCGGGTCTTCCGGCGCGGCCCCCTCGCCGAGCCGCGCCAGCCCGGCCCGCACGCCGTCGGGCGACAGGTCCTGGATGCGGCCGTCGTACTCGTGCCTGCCGCCGCCCTCGCGTGCCTCGGCCACGATGAGGTCCGCGACCGCACGCAGCCTGGGGTCAAGTTCCGTCATGCCGCCGACGGTAGCGCACGCATATGTGCCGGAAAATCGTGCGCTTCCCGGTAAAGCGTGATGTGAGAATGACGGCCATGGCCATCCAGATCACGACGCTCGCCGAACGTCCCGAGTTCACGCCGGAGCTGTGGAGCATGGACCACACGTGGCCGGAGTTCATGCTCCACGACCCGATCGCCGATCTGTTCTACGCGATCGCCGAGACGACCTACGCCGAGCATGTGCTCGTGGCCGACGACGACGCCGATCCGGGCCGGTTGGTGGCGCGAGGGTGCATGATCCCGTACTGGTCGGACGAGGCCGAGCTGCCCGACGACGGATGGGACGGCGTGATCCGGCGGGGATGGCTGGCCCGCGAGCGTGGCCGCCGGCCCGGCGCCGTCTCGGCCCTGGAGATCAGCGTACGCCGCGACCTGCAGGGCACGGGGCTCTCGTCGATCATGCTGGCGGCGATGCGGGAGCGCGCCGCCCACCTCGGCTTCGCCGAGCTGGTCGCGCCGGTCCGGCCCAACAGGAAGCACCTCGAACCGCACACCCCCATGTCCGAGTACGCCTACCGCACCCGCGACGACGGCCTCCCCCACGACGCCTGGCTGCGGGTGCACGTGCGGGCCGGCGGGAAGATCGTGAAGGTGGCGCCGCGCTCGATGGTGGTCGCGGGCACGCTGGCGGAGTGGCGGACGTGGACCGGCCTGCCGTTCGACCGCACGGGGCCGGTCGAGGTGCCCGGCGCGCTCAACGTGGTGCAGTGCTTCGTGGAGCACGATCATGCCGTGTACGTGGAGCCGAACGTCTGGGTCAGCCACCCGCTGTCCTGACCGGATCCCGCGCCCGGACCCCGGCAGGCCCGATGACGGGACCCGCCGAATGCGCGCCGCCGGCTCAGACGCCGGCCCGGCGCCGCAGTTCGGCCGCGTATTGGCCGACGTCCAGGCCCTTGCCGGCCGCCCACTCCTCCCTGTGATAGGTCGCCAGGTGCCGCTCGGCGGCGTCGCCGATCAGCGAGACCACGGTGCCGGTCTCGCCCTTGGCCCGCATACGCTCGACCAGCTCCAGCGCCGCCCACAGTGCGGTGCCCGACGAGCCGCCCACCGGCAGCCCGGTGACCTCCCTGAGGTGTGCCGGGCCGCCGCCACACCGGCCGCGTCCGGCACGGGAACGACCAGGTCGACCAGGTCGGGCCGGAACCCGGGCTCGATGCGCGGTCGCCCGATGCCCTCGATGCGCGACGGCATGCCGGTCGCTCGCCCCCGTCACCACCCAGTCCGGCCGCACCTGCGTGAACAGCTCATCCGCCAGATCGTGCTCGGCCGCCCGCCCGAACTGGTCGAGGAAATGCCCGTCGATCCGCAGGGCCGCGTCGTAGATCGCCAGCGGCGGCGTCACGAACCTGCACTCACCGCCCAACTCCTCCACCACCCGAGCCCGCGCCTCGCTGCGCTCCCCCGGCATGACCACGGTGTACGGCAACCCGAGCCGCCGAGCGAACCACGCCTGCGCCACGGCCGCGTCGCCGCCGGTGGCCTCGACCACGGTCGTGCCCTCGGCGACCAGCCCGTCCAGGACGGCCCGGCGGAACAGCGCCCGGGCGTGCCGATGCCGCCGGCTCCCGGTCGGCTGCGCGTCAGGCTCGTCCGCTCACCTGGCGCGAACGACGCTACGCCCGCAGCCCGTTGATGATCCGCCAGGTCGCCCGGTGGCACAGGGCGCGGAAGTCGGGCTCGGCCATGCCGATCCGCCCGCTCAGATACTGCTGGACCAGCCCCTGCGCGGCCGACGTGACGACCAGCGCGGTCTCCAGGGGGTCGTCCTCGCGCAGCAGGCCCGTCCGCATGCCCTCCTCGACCAGCGCCGCCACCACGCTGAACGGCGGCCCCTGCCCGTCGCGGAAGTCCTCCGGGAAGCGCCGCGCCCCCGACCAGGCGTCGGACATCAAGAAGCGGTAGAGGTGCGGTCTGCCGAGCGCGAAATCGAGGAAGTCGTCCAGCGCCGCCGAGATCCGCTCCTCCATCCCGCCCGACGGCGACCGCCGCACCCATGCCTCGGCCAGCTCCCGCGCGCTCCGGTCGGCGACGGCGCGGAGCAGCGCCTCCCTGTTCGGGTAGTGCCGGTAGATGGCCATGGCGGTGATGCCCACGGCGTCGCCCACGCGCCGCATGCTGACCGCGTCAGCGCCCTCCTCGAGGAGGATCTTCTGCGCGACGGCCACGATGCGCCCGGCCGTACCCTGATCGTTCACCTTCACATGAAAGCTCACTTCAGCCGCAGTCGCCGCATCGTCTTGAGCGTGCCGACCAGCAGGTCGGCCCACTTCTCGTACGGCAGCCCCGACGGCGGCTCGAAGCCCAGCCAGCTCGCCTGCGAGGCCACGGTCTTGGCCTCGGTGTAACGCAGCAGGCCCTCCGCGCCGTGCCTGCGGCCGAGCCCGGAGGCCTTCACGCCGCCCATGGGGGCGTCGTAGGAGCCGTAGGCGGAGGCGTACCCCTCGTTGATGTTGACCGTGCCGGCCTTGACGCGGGCGGCGAGCGCCCGCCCGCGCGCCAGGTCGGAGGTCCAGATGGAGGCGTTGAGCCCGTAGATCGTGTCGTTGGCCAGCTCCACCACCTCGGCGTCGCGGGCGAACGGGTAGAGCGCCACCACCGGCCCGAACGTCTCGTTGCGGCACAGGTCCATGTCCTCGGTGACGCCGGTGAGCACGGTCGGCTCGTAGAACAGCGGGCCGAGGTCGGGCCTGGGCCGGCCGCCGGCCAGCAGCGTCGCGCCCTTGGCGACGGCGTCCGCCACATGAGCGCTGACGGCGTCGAGCTGACGCTGCGAGGTGAGCGAGCCCATCTGGACCGACCAGTCGCGGCCCGCGCCGAGCTTGAGGTTCTTGACCTGCTTGACGAAGCGGCGGGCGAAGTCGTCGAAGACGGACTCGTGGACGTACAGGCGCTCGATGGACAGGCAGAGCTGGCCGGCGTTGGTGAAGCAGGCCCGCAGCGCGCCCTGCACGGCCAGGTCGAGGTCGGCGTCGTCGAGCACCACCATCGGGTTCTTGCCGCCGAGCTCCAGCGAGCAGCCGATGAGCCGCTTGGCCGCCTCTTCGGCGATCTTCCTGCCGCCGCGCGTGGAGCCGGTGAAGGCCACGTAGTCGGCGTGGTCGAGCAGCGCGTCGCCGATGTCGGCGGGCTCGCCCAGCACGACCTGCCAGATCTCGCGCGGCATGCCGAGCTCGGCGAGCAGGTCGATGGTCCACAGCGTGGACAGGGCGGTCTGGGTGTCCGGCTTGTGGACGATCGCGTTGCCGGCCAGCAGCGCGGGCACCGCGTCGGTGACGCCGAGCGAGAGCGGGTAGTTCCACGGGGAGATCAGCGCGACCACGCCCTTGGGCTGGCGCAGCTCGGCCACGCGGGTGGCGAGGGGGAAGACGCCCCTGCGGGCGCGCGGGGCGAGCAGGGCGGGCGCGCGACGGGCGTAGTAGAGGCTGCAGCACGCAACGTCCAGCACCTCTTCGAGGGCGTGCTTGCGGGCCTTGCCGGTCTCGTCCTGGACGATGTCGAGTATCTCGTTCCTGCGGTCGAGTATCGCGTCGTGGAGCGAGAGGAACGGTCTCGCCCGCGCGGCCGCGGGTCGCGCCGCCCACGCGGCCTGGGCGGCCCTGGCCTTCTCGTACGCCCTCCGGACGTCCTCGGCCGTGGAAATGGGCAGCTCGGCGAGGGTGTCGCCGGTGAAAGGGGCGATGATGCCCTGGGTCTCGCCGCTGGACGTCACGTGCATGACAGGAGGATATTCCGCTGGGCTACCGGCGGGTAGTTTTTGCGGATTCGCCCCATAGCGACAGAATCCCTTCATGGCATCCTTCGCTCCGCTACGACCCGGAGATCCACAGCAATTGGGGGGCATGGATCTCCTCGGCCGGCTCGGCGAGGGCGGCCAGGGCGTCGTCTACCTCGCCGAAGACTCCGCGGGCGCCCGCGTCGCGATCAAGTGGCTGCGGGCCGACCAGTCGGGCGACCACGTGAGCGTCGAGCGGTTCCTGCGCGAGGTCCAGGTGGCACAACAGGTGGCGCCGTTCTGCACCGCCGCCGTCCTCGGCACCGGGGTCGAGCAGGACCGGCCGTACATCATCAGTGAGTTCATCGAAGGACCCTCGTTGCAGCGGGTGGTGCAGGAGGAGGGTCCGCGCACGGGGACGACCCTGCACCGGCTGGCCATCGGCACCGCCACCGCGCTGGCCGCCATCCATCAGGCCGGCATCGTCCACCGCGACTTCAAACCGGCCAACGTGATCATCGGCGCGGACGGGCCGCGGGTGATCGACTTCGGCATCGCGCGGGCGCTCAACGCCACCTCGACGATCAGCAGCATGGTCGTGGGGACGCCGTCGTACATGCCGCCCGAGCAGATCATGGGGCATGCCGTCGGGCCGGCCGCGGACATGTTCGCGTGGGCGAGCGCGATGGTGTTCGCCGCGTCGGGCCGGGCGCCGTTCGGCAGCGACACGATGCCCGCGGTGATCAACCGGGTGCTCAACCAGCAGCCCGACCTCGGCGCCCTGGACGGGACGCTGCGTGACGTGGTGGCCGCCTGCCTCAACAAGGACCCGGCGCAACGGCCCACCGCCGAGCAGGTGATCATGCGCCTGCTGCAGCACCCGGCGCCGAACACCGGCATCCTCGCGCAGGCCGCCGCCGAAGCGGCTCCCCAGGCGGCTCCGCCGCCGCCCTTCGGCCCGCCGTCCGGCCCGCCGTCGGGACCGGTCCAATACTCCGGCCAGGTCCCGCTGCCCGGCCCCGTTCCGCTCGCGCACTCCGCGCCCGTCCCACCGCCGCCGCATCCCCATCAGCAGTGGCAGCAGCCGCCGTACGGGCAGCCGACCTACCCGAGCATGTACGGCCGGCCGCCGCAGAAGAAGAGCAGGACCCCGCTGATCGCCGGCATCACGGTGGCGGTCGCGTTACTGCTGCTGGCGGGCGTGGTGGTGATCGTCCAGTTCGACAGGTCGTCGGTGGTCGCGCAGCGGACGCCCTCGCCCACGCAGACGCGGACCAGCACCCGGCCCAGCCCGTCCTCGACCCCGGCCGCCGTGCCGCGGACCGGCACCAAGAGGACGCTCCCCGGCGGAAACATCTCGCTGTACGAGCACCCGTCCGACGCGATCGTCCTGACCTCCTACGAGGTCTACGACAAGGCGAAGGAGGACTGGATCGACTACGCCAGGGGCTCGCTGCACGGCACGTTCACCAAATACGCCGGCAACTGGGAGTCCATGGTGTCTCCGGACGGCCGCTACCTGGCCGGCCGGGGCAAGAGCTACAGCTCCGACAACTACGACTTCATCACCATCACCGACCGGCGGTCCGACGACCGTACGACGGTGAAGACCGTCAAGAAGCCGCTGATCAGCAGCATCAGGGCGTGGTCGAAGGACGGCTCGAAGATCCTGCTCAACATCGAGAAGAAGACCGGCGACAACTGGTCCTACCTGGGCTTCGTCATCATCGACGTGCCCACGAAGAAGGCCATCACGGTCGACGTGAGCGACTCCTCGGTCCGCGACACGGCCTTCGGCTTCGACGCCCAGGAGGAGGGCGCGATCAACGTCTACGGCGACGAGAAGAACGTCGGCCTGCGCTTCTACGACGCAGAGGGCAAGGCCACGCGGTCGACGGATAAGATCGGCACGTTGTCCGCAGGCACGCGGGCCATCTTCTCGCCCTCGGGCAAGGCGTTCGTCACCAACTGCCCCAACGGCGGCGACGGCGACCACTGCATCTGGGACTCCGCCTCCGGCGAGCGCCTGCGCAAGTTCTCCTCCGACTGCGACAAGGTGCTCGGCTTCTACGACGAGAGCCACCTCTACTGCTGGGAGCAGGACAACGGCGTCAACGACGAGATCCAAGTGGCCGACTTCAACGGCAAGCTGGTGCGCAAGCTGGTGGAGGTGCCGGAGAACCTCGACTTCAGCCCCGCCTTCACCGTCAACCCGCAAAGGGGCTCCTGAACCATCCGGCCCGGACAGCCGTGATGAGGTCATGAAGACGCTGATCCGTACGGCCGCCACCGCCGCCGCGCTGGCGACGGTCACGGCCGCCTGCACCTCGTCCGCGGAGGACCCGGCGCCGGCTCCCCGGAAGACCACGCTGGGCGCCGTCCGCCTGGTGGCCTACAGCGACTGCGGCGACCTGCTGGCGGGCCTGCGTGAGCGGACCGCGAAGAACGTCAGCGCGTACGGGTTCGGCCGGGTCGTGCCGGTGGCGCGGATGCAGGAGGACACGGCGGCGATGACCGCCAACGCGAAGGCGGACACACCCGAGCACTCCACGACGAACGTGCACGAGGCCGGCGTGGACGAGCCGGACCTGGTCAAGACCGACGGCAACCGGGTGATCACGGTCACCGGCGGCACCCTTCGGGTCATCGACACCGCGACGCGGAAGGTCACCTCGACGCTCAAGCTGACGGAGGGCGACGAGCGCGTCTTCGCCCCGGCCGACCTGCTGCTGTTCGGCAACCGGGCGCTGGTGCTGTTCCGCGGCTACGGCGACATGATGGTCAAGTCAATCGCTCCGCCCGGCGACACCCGGTACGTGCTGATCGATCTGGCCGCCGAGCCCAAGATCCTCGGCACGGTAAAGCCGCAGGGCTCGTACGTGGACGCCAGGATGGTCGGCTCGACGATCAGGATCGTCACCCGCAGCCAGCCGGAGATCGAGTTCCCGCAGCCGAAGAACGAGACGTCGGAGGCGGAGATGATCAAGGCGAACCAGGAGGCCGTGCGCAAGGCGCCGGTCGACGCCTGGCTGCCCAAGATCGAGATCACCGACGCGTCCGGCACGGTCAGGAAGGACGCGGTCAAGTGCGAGCGGGTCAGCCACCCCGCCGACTACACCGGCACCTCGCTCCTGACCGTCCACACCCTCGACCTGGCGCGGGGCCTCACCGCTGCGGGGACCGACCCGATCAGCCTCGCGGCCGACGGCGACATCGTGTACGGCACGGGCGCCAGCCTGTACGTGGCCAGCAACCCGCGCTGGTGGTGGCCGATGCCGATGCCTATCGAGGAGACCCCGGCCGTCCCCCCGGCCGAGGACCCCACGCCCGCGGAGCCCAGCCCGACCCCCACGATCCCGCCGGAGGAGACCGAGATCCACCGGTTCGACGTCGCCGCGCCGGGACCGCCTTCATACGTGGCCTCCGGCAAGGTCCAGGGCCGGCTGCTGAACCAGTACTCGCTGTCGGAGCATGACGGCCACCTGCGCGTCGCCACCACGCTCAACTCGGCCGACGGCAAGAGCAGCTCCAGCGCCGTCCACGTCCTCAAGGCCGACAGCATGGCCAAGACCGGCGAGGTCGGCGGCCTGGGCAAGGGCGAGCGCATCTACTCGGTCAGGTTCATCGGCCCGGTCGGCTACTGCGTCACGTTCCGGCAGGTGGACCCGCTCTACACGCTCGACCTGCGCGATCCGGCGGCGCCGAAGGTGACCGGCGAGCTGAAGATCACCGGCTACTCGGCTTACCTGCACCCCGGCGGCGAGGGCCGGCTGATCGGCATCGGGCAGGAGGCCAGCGAGCAGGGCAGGACGCTCGGCACCCAGGTGTCGCTGTTCGACGTCAGCGACCCGGCCAGCCCGCGGCGGCTGTCACAGCTGTTCCAGAAGGACTCCGGCTCGGAGGCCGAGTGGGACCCGCACGCGTTCCTGTACTGGCCGAAGACCGGGCTGTCGGTGATCCCGCTGACCCAGCAGAACGAGTCCGGCGCGTTGGTGCTCAAGATCGATGACTCGGGCGTGTCAAAGGTCGGCATGATCAAGCACCCGACGCAGGGCCAGCAGGGGGACATTCCGTACCAGCCGGGCATCCAGCGCTCGATGGTGATCGGTACCTCGATCTGGACGGTCTCTCCGGAGGGCGTCCAGGTCAACGACGCCGCGACACTCGCCTCACAAGCCTGGATCCCGCTTCGTTAGGTAATCGAAGAGCGCCGATTCGTAGCGAATCGGCGCTCTTTTTGTGGACTTTTCCCGACACGTGGTGAAAACTTTACTGACACCCCCTGTCGAGAAAGGGCCTTCATGCGATCACGCACCCCCCTGTTCGCATTGCTCGCCGGCGTGCTGGCGTTACTCACGGCGCCGATCCCCGCCTCAGCCTCCGCCGCACCCGACGGCACGTACATCGTCCAGCTCAACCCGTCGATGCGGGCGCCCCGCGGCGCCGCCGAGAACCAGGTGTCCCAGCACGGCGGCGAGCTCGTCGGCGTCTACGAGCACGCCTTCAAGGGCTACACCGCCCGGCTGAGCGCGGCCGCCGCCGAGCAGCTCAAGCGGAACCCGAACGTGCTCAGCGTGGAGCCCGACGCCGAGGTCACCGCCTTCCCGCAGACCACGCCCACCGGCGTGCGGCGGATCTTCGGCCCCGACAACCCGAACCTCGACATCGACGGCGCCGACGACGTACGCATCGACGTGGACGTCGCCGTCGTGGACACCGGCGTCGACCACACCCACCCCGACCTGAACGTCGTCGCGCGGGCCAACTGCCTGACCGGCGTCTGCCTGAACAACTCCGGCACCGACGACAACGGCCACGGCTCACACGTCGCGGGCACCGTCGGCGCGATCGACAACGCCATCGGCCCGGTCGGCGTCGCGCCCGGCGCCCGCATCCACGGTGTGAAGGTCCTCAACGCGGCCGGCTCCGGCACCCTGTCCGGCATCGCCGCCGGCCTCAACTGGGTGGTGCAGCGCGCCTCCACCATCGAGGTCGTCAACCTGAGCCTGGGCTGCAACGGCTGCTCCAGCAGCGCGATCAGCACCGCGATCGCGAACGCGGTCAACGCCGGCGTCGTGGTCGTCGTGGCCGCGGGCAACAGCCACGCGAACGCCTCCACGTTCTTCCCCGCCAACCACCCCGACGTGGTCACCGTCTCGGCGCTGACCGACAACGACGGCCTGCCCGGCGGCGCCGGCGGCAGCACGCTGTCCTGCCGCAGCGAGACCGACCAGGACGACACCTCGGCGTTCTACTCCAACTACGGCTCCACCATCGAGATCACCGCACCCGGCACGTGCATCTACTCGACGTGGCGGAACGGCGGCTACAACACGATCAGCGGCACCTCGATGGCCGCCCCGCACGTGGCCGGCGCGGCGGGTGTCCTCACCTCCGGAGCCCGCAAGCCGACGACGCGGGCGGGCGCGCTGGCGGTGCGCAGCACGCTGATCTCCACCGGCAACTCCAACTGGACGGACGACTCGGGCGACGGCGTCAAGGAGCCACTGCTCGACGTCCATGACGCCACGCGGTACTAGAACCCTCAGCGGGCGGCCTCCGGGCCGCCCGCCAGCTCACGGGGAGCAGCCGGACAATTGTTGCTGCGACGGCTCGGTCATTTGCGCTCCGGTACGACGACGGGGACGATCTCCGGCGCGCCGAGCCTGATCGCGTCCGCCTCCTGGTCGGAGTCCTGCTCCTGGGAGCGCCGCTCGGCCTCCACTCGCTTGGTGAAGTATTCCACCTCCCTCTTGACCTGCTCCCCGTCCCAGTCGAGCGGCCCGGCCAGCAGCTCGGCGGCCTCCTGCGCCACGGCCAGGCCGCGGTGGAAGGTCTCGATGGAGATGTGGGTGCGCCGGGTCAGCACGTCGTTGAGGTGCCGGGCGCCCTCGTGGGTGGCGGCGTAGACGATCTCGGCGCGCAGGTAGTCGTCGGCCCCGGACAGCGGCCTGGCCAGCGACGGGTCGCGCTCGATCAGCCCCAGCACCTCGTCGATCAGCGTGCCGTACCGCTGGAGGAGGTGTTCGATCCTGGCCACGTGGAGGCCGGAGGTCTGGGCGAGCCGGTGCCGGGAGTTCCACAGCGCCTGGTAGCCCTCGGCGCCGACGAGTGGGATGCGGTCGGTGCACGAGGGCGGCACCCGCTGGTCGAGCCCGTGCGCCACGGCGTCCACGGCGTCGCGCGCCATGACCCGGTAGGTGGTGTATTTCCCACCCGCGATCATCACGAGTCCCGGCACGGGATGCGCCACCACGTGCTCCCTGGACAGCTTGGACGTCTCGTCGGACTCGCCCGACAGCAGCGGCCGCAGCCCCGCGTAGACGCCCTCGACGTCATCGCGGGTGAGCGGGACGGACAGCACGGCGTTCACGTGGTCCAGCAGGTAGTCGATGTCCAGCCGGGAGGCGGCCGGGTGGGACTTGTCGAGCGTCCACTCCGTGTCGGTGGTGCCGATGATCCAGTGGCGGCCCCAGGGGATCACGAACAGCACCGACTTCTCGGTACGCAGGATGATCCCGGTGTAGGAGTGGATCCGGTCGCGCGGCACGACCAGGTGGATGCCCTTGGAGGCGCGTACGTGGATCTGCCCGCGCCCTCCCACCAGCTCCTGGATGTCGTCGGTCCACACGCCGGTGGCGTTGACCACCTGCCGGGCGCGTACCTCCAGTTCGTCGCCGCACTCCAGGTCGCGCACCCGCACGCCGGTGACCCGCTCGCCCTCCCGCAGGAACCCGACGACCTGCGACCTCGGCGCGATGTGCGCGCCGTAGGTGGCGGCCGTGCGCAGCATGGTCATCACATAGCGGGCGTCGTCCACCTGGGCGTCCCAGTATTGGATGGCCCCGGTGAACGCGGTCTTCCTCAGCGCCGGGGCCAGTCGCAGCGCCCGCGACCTGGACAGGTGCCGGTGGCCCGGCACGCCGCGGCTGAGGCCGGAGGCGAAGCCGAGCGTGTCGTAGAGCGCCACGCCGGCGCCGACGTACGGCCGCTCCCAGCCGTAGTGGGTCATCGGGAAGAGGAACGGCACCGGCCTGACCAGGTGCGGCGCGATGCGCTGCAGCAGCAGGGAGCGCTCCTGGAGCGCCTCGCGCACCAGCTCGAAGTTGAGCTGCTCGAGGTAGCGCAGGCCGCCGTGGATGAGCTTGGAGGAGCGGGAGGAGGTGCCGGAGGCGAAGTCTCTGGCCTCGACCAGGCCGACGTCGAGGCCGCGGGTCACGGCGTCGAGCGCGATTCCCGCCCCGACGACTCCCCCGCCCACCACGACCACGTCGAGCTCGCGCGCCGCCATGCTCTCCAGTGCCGCGGCGCGCTCCGCGGGCCCGAGCCGTGCCACGCCCCTTCCCGACGCCATAATTCCCCCTGGGATCGCTTGCGCTCCCTATTTACCCACCCTCAGGCGCGTACGACCTTGATGCCCGCATCGCTGAGCTGACCGGCGAGCGCGTCGGAGAGCTGTGAGTCGGTGACCAGCGTGTCGATCTGGCCGATGGGGCAGATGCGGGAGAACGCCCGCTTGCCGATCTTGGACGAGTCGGCCACCACGACGACCTGGGAGGCCCTGCTGATCAGCAGGTTGTTGACGCTGGCCTCGCCCTCGTGGTGCGCCGACGCGCCCAGCTCGACGTCGAGCCCGTCCACACCCAGGAACGCCACGTCCAGCGTGACCTGCTCCAGCACCCCGGACGCCAGTGGCCCGATGAGCTCGTACGACTGCGGCCTGGCCACCCCGCCGGTCACCACGATCTTGACGTGCGGGCGGACGGTCAGCTCGGCGGCGATGTTGAGCGCGTTCGTGACGATCGTGAACCCGCTTTCCAGCGTGGGCAGCGTGGCCAGGGTGCGGGCCAGCTCGGAGGTCGTCGTGCCGCCGTTGAGCCCCACCACGGCGCCCGGCGTGACGAACTCGGCCGCCGCGGCCGCGATGCGGTGTTTCTCGTCGGCGTGCCTGGCCGTCTTGTAGCGCAGCGGCAGGTCGTAGCTCACGCTCTGCGCGACCGCGCCGCCCCGCGTCCGCATGAGCATCTGCTGCTGGGCCAGCTGGTCGAAGTCCCGCCGGATCGTCGCGGTGGAGACCTCGAGCGCCTGGGCGGCCTCCTCGACCGACAGCCTGCCCTCCTGGGAGAGCAGCTCGAGGATGGCGTTCCAGCGTTCGTAGCGGGACACGAAGGCCTCCTAGCGGATGCGGTCAGGAGCAAGCGTGGCACACAGGTGGACCTGGGGCCACCACTGCACATTGCTGCGCTGTTGTGATATGAAAACAACAGAAACAATCAATCATGGGAGGCATGGGGTGACCACCCACACCGAGGACGAGATCGCGTCCCAGCCGTCGTGCTGGCGGCGGGCGGTCGAGAGCGTCCCCGCCGACCTGCTGCCGCGCGAGGGCGAGCGGGTCGCCGTCGTCGGCTGCGGCACGTCGTGGTTCATCGCGATGGCGTACGCGGCCCTGCGCGAGCGCGCCGGGCAGGGCGAGACCGACGCCTTCGCCGCCTCCGAGTTCCCCGCCGGCCGCCGCTACGACCGCGTGCTGGCGCTCACCCGCTCCGGCACCACCACCGAGGTGCTGGAGCTGCTGTCCAGCATCACCGCGAAGACCACGGCCATCACCGCCGACCCCACGACCCCGATCATGACGGCCGCCGACGAGGTCGTCGTGCTCGACTACGCCGACGAGCGGTCGGTCGTGCAGACCAGGTTCGCCACCACGCAGCTCGCCCTGCTGCGGGCGAGCCTCGGCGAGGACCTCACCCAGGCCGTCGCCGACGCCGAGGAGGCCGTGGCCGCGCCGCTGCCCGGCGAGCTGGTCGAGGCCGAGCAGTTCAGCTTCCTCGGCACCGGCTGGTCGGTCGGGCTGGCGCAGGAGGCGGCGCTGAAGATGCGCGAGGCGTCCCGATCGTGGACGGAGGCCTACCCGGCGATGGAATACCGCCACGGCCCGATCAGCATCGCCGCCCCCGGCCGCGTCACCTGGATGCTCGGCGCCGCGCCCGACGGGCTGCGGGCGCAGGTCGAGCAGACCGGCGGGACGTTCTTCGAGACCGGGCTCGACCCGATGGCCGAGCTGATCCGCGCCCAGCGGGTGGCCGTCGCCCGGGCCTTCGCCCGCGGGCTCAACCCCGACGAGCCCATGCACCTCACGCGATCTGTGATCCTTTCTTCATGAGCCTTACTCTCGCCGACGCCAGGATCGTGACTCCCGAGGGAGTGCACGAGGGGTGGCTGACCATCGAAGACGGCCGCATCACGCACGTCGGCCACGGATCCGCCCCCAGCCCCGGCCAGAGCATGGGCGGGCGCCACGTCGTCCCCGGCTTCGTCGACATCCACAACCACGGCGGCGCGGGCGGCTCCTTCCCCACCGGCGAGCTCGACGGCGCCCGCGACGCCGTGGCGCTGCACCGGCGTCACGGCACCACGACCACCATGGCCAGCCTGGTCACCGGCCCGCTCGACGGGCTGGCCCGCGCCACCGCGGCGCTGGCAGAGCTGTGCGACGAGGGGCTGCTGGCGGGCATCCACTTCGAAGGCCCTTACATCGCCAGGAGCCGCTGCGGCGCACACGACCCGACGATGCTGCGCGAGCCGTCGCCGGAGGAGTTCGCGGGGCTGGTGAAGGCCGGGCGGGGCCACGTGCGCATGCTCACCATCGCGCCCGAACTGCCCGGCGCGCTCGCCACGATCCGGCTGGCCGTGGCTGAGGGCGTGATCGCCGCGATCGGTCACAGCGACGCCGACTACGACCAGACGATCGCCGGGATCGAGGCCGGCGCGAGCGTGGCCACCCACCTCTACAACGCGATGCCGCCGCTCGGGCACCGGGCGCCCGGGCCCGTGGCGGCGCTGCTGGACGACGAGCGGGTGACCGTCGAGCTGATCAACGACGGGGTGCACGTGCATCCGGCCATGCTGCGGCTGGCGTACGAGGTGGCGGGGCCCGGCAGGACAGCGCTGGTCACGGACGCGATGTCGGCCGCCGGGCTGGGCGACGGCGACTACGTGCTCGGGTCCATGCGGGTGCGCGTGGACGACGGCGTGGCCCGGCTGGTCGAGGGCGGCTCCATCGCCGGCTCCACGCTGACCATGGACGTGGCGTTCCGCCGCGCCGTGCGGGAGGTCGGCATGTCGCTGCCCGACGCCGTCCAGGTCGCCTCGCTGACGCCCGCGCGGGTGCTGGGCCTGGCCGACCGGATCGGCTCGATCGCCGTCGGCAAGGCCGCCGACCTGGTGGTGCTCTCCGACGAGCTGGAGGTGGCCGGGGTGATGAAGGACGGCGTCTGGGTCACGGAGCCCCGATGATCCTCACCGTGACGCTCAACCTGGCGCTCGACGTGACCTACGAGGTGCCGTCCGTCGACTGGGACGGGGTCAACCGGGTCGGCGCCGTGCACCGGCGCGCGGGCGGCAAGGGCGTCAACGTGGCCCGCGTGCTGGCCGCGCTCGGGCAGGACGTGCTGGTCACCGGCCTGGCGGGCGGTCCGACCGGCCGGGTGATCGAGGCCGACCTGCGCGCGGCGGCCCTGCCTGCCGCCCTGTTCCCCATCGCCGCCGACTCCCGCACCACCCTGGCGGTCTGCGAAACCCACACCCCACCGGCGCCCCAGGGAACTCCCGGCCCGAACGCGACGCCCGACGTTCCCTCGGCACCGGCTCCGCAGGGGACGCCCGGCCACGAGCCGACGGCCCCGCCTCCCACCTCCCCTCCCCAGGGGACACCAGCCACGCCTCCCACCCCCGTTCCCCAAGGGACATCAGCCCCGTACGGGGTGTCCGGGATCCGGCGCACGGCGTTGTTCAACGAGCCCGGCCCCGAGGTCACGCCCGGCGAACTGGCGGACTTCGTGCGGCACTACACGTCCCTGGCGTCCGACGCCGACGTCGTGGTGCTCTCCGGGAGCCTGCCGCGCGGCGTGCCCGCCGACATCTACGCCACGCTCGCGGACCTGACCGACGCGCCCGTCATCGTGGACGCCGACGGCGACCCCCTGCGCCATGCGCCCAAGGGGCGCCCCGCCGTGGTCAAGCCCAATGCGGAGGAGCTGGCCAGGGCCTTCCCCGGCGGCGAAGGGGCGCAGGCGCTGCGCGGCCAGGGCGCGGAGGCCGTGGTGGTGTCCATGGGCGCCGACGGGCTCCTGGCCGTCACCGGGGAGGGGACGTTCCGGGCGCGGATGCCGTACACGATCCAGGGCAATCCGACCGGAGCGGGCGACGCGCTGGTCGCGGGCCTGGCGCTGGGCCTGGCGCAGCCTTGGCCCGAGCGGCTCAGGACGGCGGCGGCGCTGGGCGCGGCGGCCGTGGCCGCACCGGTGGCCGGCGACTTCGACCGCGACGTCTACGCCGCCGTCCATCCGCAGATCGTCATCACCTGAAGGAGCAGATCATGCCCCTGGCCGCCATCGGCGACATCGTCCGCCAGTCGCCCGCAGGGGTGGGCGCGTTCAACGTGATCCAGTTGGAGCACGCCTCCGCCATCGTGGCCGGCGCCGAGGCGCTGGGCCTGCCGGTCGTGCTCCAGATCAGCGAAAACTGCGTGCGCTACCACGGCGCGCTCGAGCCGGTCGCGCTGGCCGCGCTCGCCGTCGCCAGGCGGGCGGAGGTGCCGGTCGCGGTCCATCTCGACCACGCCACCGACCGGAGGCTCGTGGCGGAGGCGGTGGAGCTGGGGCTGGGCTCGGTCATGTACGACGCCTCGGCCCTGCCCGACGAGGAGAACGTCCGCGCCACCGCCGAGGTGGCCGCCTGGTGCCACGAGCGCGGCGTGTGGGTGGAGGCCGAGCTGGGCGAGGTCGGTGGCAAGGACGGCGTGCACGCGCCCGGCGCCCGTACCAAACCGCACGAGGCGGTCGACTACGTGGCCAGGACCGGCGTGGACGCGCTGGCCGTGGCCGTGGGCACCTCCCACGCGATGACCACCAAGGACGCGGTGCTCGACCTCGACCTCATCGCCGAGCTGCGGGCCGCCGTGCCGGTGCCGCTGGTGCTGCACGGCTCGTCGGGGGTGCCGGACGACGTGCTGCGCGCGGCCGTGCGGAACGGCATGAAGAAGATCAACATCGCGACTCACCTGAACAAGGCGTTCACCGGCGCCGTGCGCGACTACCTGGCCCACGACCAGCGCGTCGTCGACCCCCGCAAATACGTCAAGGCCGGGCGCGACGCGGTGGCCCGCGAGGTCACGCACCTGCTCGGCGTGCTCACGGGCTGAGCTCTTTACGCATCATCACGGCGGAGCGGCCCTTCACCCCCACCCGGCCGGTCTCGACATAGCCGAGCGAGGTGTAGAGGGCGATGTTCGAGGCCATCTTGACGTTCGTGAAGAGGGACAATGCGGGCAGTTCCAGCCTGCGCGCCTCCTCTTCCGCGTACGCCAGCAGCCGGCGCCCGATGCCCTTGCCGTGGCTCTCGGGCCGCACCGCGACGTTGTCGACGAACAGGACGTCGTCCTGCGGCACGAGCACGATCAGCCCCTGCAGGTCGTCGGTGACGTGCACCCGCCCGGCCGCGATGAGCGCGCCGTAGTCGGCGTCCATGGGCACCGGCCGCATGCCGATGACCTCGATCCACGGCTCGTAGGCGTCGTGGACCAGCCGCTCCACGGCCTGCTTGTCCTCGGCCGTCGCCAGTCTCATGCGCCCAATGTTGCCAGCACCCGCTCGACCTGTCGCCGGAAGGTCCCCGGCGGGTTGCGGGGACCCTCGTGCGACAGCAGGAAGAACCAGACCAGCGCGTGGGCCTTGCGGCACTCGTCCAGCCGCCGCTCCTCGGGCGGGCTCAGCTCGAACCGGTCTGCGATCCGTACCTCGCCCTCCACCCACATCGACACGTGCTCGGCCATCTCCGCCAGCTCGAAGGCCAGGTCGCTGCGCCCCGAGTCCTCGAAGTCGACCCTGCGGACGCGGACGCCGTCCCACAGGAAGTTCGCCAAGTTGCCGTCGCCGGCCCCGAACACCGGCCGCACTCCCGACTCACCGGGCGTCCAGCTCTCCAGCCACCGCAGGCCCTCCTTCACGACCCGGTCCGCCAGCGGGTCCCGCGGCTGCCAGGCTGTGGCCCGCTGGAGCACCCAGTCGCAGATCGCCTCGCGCTGCCACGGACGCACCGGAACGCTCTCGACGACCGGCCGCGGCACCGCCGCGTGGAGCTCGCCGATCGCCTCGACCAGGGCCGTAGCCTGGGCGGCGCCTACGTCACGCCCGCGCAGTGACACCCCGTCGATCCTGGTCATCGACACCACGCCGGCCTCGAACGCGATCGGCTCCGGTGCCGTGCCCGGGGCATGCTCGGCCAGCAGGTGCAGCGCCCGCCATTCGCGCTCCGCCCCGCCCTGTTTGCCGTCCACGTAGCGTTTGGTGACGACGTCGCCCTCGAATGCCACCTCGTGCGTGTGTAGAAGATCGCCCACGGAGGCATGCTATGGCAGCAGGCGATCCACAGCGCTGGTCACGATGTTGTGGATCTCCGCTTCGCCGAACACGTCCGGCAGCGTGAGCCGTTCGACGATCAGCCAGTTCATCGCCAGGTAGAGCAGCACCACGGTGGTGGCGTCGCCGGGGAGGCCGGACTCGAGGTGGTAGCGCACGTTGGCGTCGACGTCGGCGCGGATGCGCTCGGTCAGCACGGCCCGCAGGCCCGGCCGCCTGGTGGCCTCCAGCCGCAGCTCCAGCAGCGCCAGGTAACCCGAACGGAACGACGAGACACGATCGACCAGCTCCTTCATGAGCTGCGTCACCCGATCGCGGTCGCGCGGGCCTGACAGGCTGGCGGCGATGGTGGCGGCGTCCGGCTGCAGCCGTTCGTAGATCCGGCCGCCTGCCTGCGTGAGCAGGTCGTCGCGGCTGGAGAAGTAGTTGGAGGCCGTGCCGGTGGGCACCTCGGCCTGCGCGTCCACCGCCCGGAATGTCAGCCCGCGGGCCCCTTCCCTGGCCAGCACCTCGATCGCGGCATCGACCAGCGCCGCCCGCCGGGCGGCATTCTGTCTGACCACCTTGACACCACTCCATTTGTAGTACTACTTTCAAACCACTTCAATCATAGTGCTTCAAAGGAGTCGATCCGTATGCGAAAGCTCGTCTACTTCGTCGCCAGCTCCCTCGACGGCTACATCGCGGGCCCGAACGGTGAGTTCGACTTCTACCCGCTGGGCGACGACATGGCCGCGTACATCAACGGCGAATACCCGGAGACCGTCCCCACCACGGTCCGCGACCGGATCGGCTTCGACGCGCCGAACAAGCGCTTCGACACCGTGATCATGGGCCGCGGCACGTACGAGCCGGGCCTGGCAGAGGGCTACACCAGCCCGTACGCCCACCTGCGCCAGTACGTCGTCTCCACCACCATCAAGAGCATCGACGACCCGGCCGTGGAGCTGGTCCCCGGAGACCCCGTCGGCCTGGTGCGCCGGCTCAAACAGGAGGACGGGCTGGACATCTACCTGTGCGGCGGTGGCAACCTGGCCGCCCAGCTCCTGCCGGAGATCGACGAACTGATCATCAAGGTCTACCCCGTGGTGGCCGGGGAGGGCATCGCGGCCTTCCACGGGCGGTTCGACCCGACGGTCTTCACCCTCACCGCCCACCGCTCGTTCAGCAACGGAGCCCTCGTGCTGAACTACACCCGCTAAGCCCGTCTCGTGCATGGGAAGAGCGGCCAGGGCCCGCCATCACCAGGAGATGGGCCGGCTGTCGCGGAAGAAGCCGCCGGCCGGCCCGTCGCCGGGCACGTCGGCGGCCCACAACAGGCTCCTCGCCCCCTCGGCGACCGGCCGCCCGCCGGGGCCGCCCCATGTCGGTCGCCACCCAGCCGGGGCATACGGACCGTGCCGCCCGGCCCGCAGCAGGGGCAGCGGTGCGTCGACCCGCCCATGAGACACGTCGCGGGCGAACGCGTCGACCGACGCCTGGCCGAGACGTCCAGCTGCCGGGCCACCTCCAGACCGATCCCCGGTTGGCCCTCGTGACCACGCACACCCGGCCCGCCATCGCTACCCCGCACGTGTTCATGGCCTCACTCCGCGAGGCGGGCTCGGTCGCCACACGCCGCCGCCTTCCCCCGCGCTGGTCGCTGCGCTCCCGCCGCTCCTCCAGGCGACGGCACTCCCTCGCCTGCTCCGCAGGTATTCGCGCTCGACCTCGTTTCCCGCACGGGCGATCGCCGCCTCGTACGCCTCGGCCGCCTCCGCACGCCGCCCCAGCCGCCGGAGCAGATCGGCCCGTACGGCGTGGAACAGGTGGTAGCCCGCCACGTCGAGCCCGTCGACCAGCGCCAACGCCTTCTCCGGCCCCTCCACCTCGGCGACCGCCACCGCCCTGTGCAGGGCCACCACCGGGCTGGGATCGAGCGTCAGCAGCAGATCGTAGAGCGCCATGATCTGCTTCCAGTCGGTGTCCGCCGCGGTCGGCGCGTCGCTGTGCACGGCGTTGATCGCGGCCTGGATCTGGTACGGGGCGGGCCGGTCGAGCCGCAGGCATTGCCGTACGAGAGCCTGCCCCTCCTCGATGAGCCCGCGGTCCCACAGCCCCCGGTCCTGCTCGGCCAGCGGCACCAGCTCGCCCTCCGGCCCGGTGCGGGCGGCCTGCCGCGCCTCGATGAGCAGCATGAGCGCGAGCAAGCCCATGACCTCGGGCTCGTCAGGCATGAGCTGCGCCAGCAGCCGGCCGAGCCTGATGGCCTCCGCGCAGAGCTCCGCCCGGACGAGCCGATCGCCCGAACTGGCGGTGTACCCCTCGTTGAAGATCAGATACACCACGGCCAGCACCGACCGCAGCCGGGCGGGGAGATCGTTCTCGTCCGGCACCCGGTAGGGGATCTTCGCGGCGCGGATCTTGTTCTTGGCCCGGACCAGCCGCTGCGCCATGGTGGGCTCGGGCACCAGGAACGCCCGCGCGATCTCCGCCGTGGTCAGCCCGCCGAGCAACCGCAGTGTCAACGCGACCCGAGCCGGGGTGGCGAGCGCCGGATGGCAGCAGGTGAAGATCAGCCGCAGCCGGTCGTCGCGCACCGGCCCCTCCTCCTGCGGCGGGTCGCCGACCTGGAGCAACGCGGCCTGCGCGTGCTTGCCCTGCCGCGCCGCCTCCCTGCGCAGGCGGTCGATGGCCCGGTTGCGGGCGGTCGTGATGATCCACCCCGCGGGGCTCGGCGGCACCCCGTCCTCCGGCCACCGCCGCACCGCGACCGCGAACGCCTCCTGCACGGCCTCCTCGGCCACGTCGATGTCCCCGAAGGCCCGCACGAGCACGGCCACGGCCCGGCCGTACTCCTCTCGGAACACACGCTCGACGCCGGGCATGGAACCGCCTACCGCTGCTGGTTGCGCGCCATCGCTTCGACCCTGTCCTTGGCCTCGCGCAACGAGGCCCCGGTCTGTTCCCGGTAGATCTTGATGGCGTGGATCATCTTGCCCCTGCGCAAGGCCTCGTAGAAGGCCAGCGGCAGGAAGGGGCCGTCGCCGACGGGGAGGGCGGGGTCGATGCCGAGATACCGCTGAAGGATCGCCACCTGCTGCTCAAGCCGTGCGACCCTCTCCTCAAGGGATTCCATAGCCAGAACATTACGCGTCTGGATCAAGCGGCACGATGCGAAATAAGGGACATAGGCAACGGCTCGCAGCATCACAAGTACAGTGAGTGATGGGAGTCTCTACGATGACGGGAGCTGATCGTGAGGGAGGAATCACATAAGGTGACTGCTGTCGCTAGATTGCCAGAGGAGCTCCGCTTCGACCTGCCCAGCTCGCCCTATCAGATGTGGGCTGACGGCGAGCTCCAGGACTATCTCCACATCCCATACGACGGCACCCGAGTCGAAATCATCGATGGAGAGATCGTCGTGTCCCCCGCCCCCCGGTTCCGCCACAACGGCATCTGCACGCAGATCAACAACCTCATCCATGAGGCGCTTATCAAGGATCCGTCCTACCGCTGGAGAAGTATCTTCGGCAACGGGCTGGACTTCGTCGCCGAGCAGAACGGCTACATCCCGGATCTGATGGTCCTGGACGCCGACATCTGGAAGGACTCGTGGAACCTCGACCCCCTCCATCTGGTCACCGACCAAGCCGAAATGGTGGTCGAAGTGACATCCCCCTCGACTGCGAAGCGGGACCGTCCCCCAACCGGCAAGCAGGCGGGCAGGGGCAAGTGGTGCGGATACGCGCGTGCCGAGATCCCCTACTGCCTCCTCATCGACCTCGACCCGGCCGTCTCGCGGATCATCCTCTACTCGATCCCCGACCAGGCCTCCGCCGCCTACCTCCACGAGGCAAGCTGGAGCCTCGGCGAGGCGATCACTTTGCCTGACCCGATCGGGATCGAGATTCCCACGGACGACTGGAAGCCCTGGGGCTGACCTCCCTGGCCAGCCCTCGGAAGGGCTTGGCCAGGGGTCAGCGCTGGATCGGTGCCACGACGACCTCGACCCGCTGGAACTCCTTGATGTCGGAGTAGCCGGTCGAGGCCATGGTCCGCTTCAAGGCTCCCATCAGGTTCATCGACCCGTCCGCCACGCTCGACGGCCCGTGCAGGATCTGCTCCAGCGTCCCCACGGTCCCGAACTCGACCCGCCGCCCCCTCGGCAGATCCGGGTGGTGCGCCTCCGACCCCCAGTGGAACCCGTGCCCGGGCGCCTCGACCGCCCGCGCCAGCGGCGAGCCCACCATCACGGCGTCGGCCCCGCAGGCGATCGCCTTGGCGATGTCGCCGGACGTGCCCATGCCGCCGTCGGCGATCACGTGAACGTAGCGGCCGCCCGACTCGTCCATGTAGTCCCTGCGTGCCGCCGCCACGTCAGAGATCGCGGTGGCCATCGGCACCGCCACCCCCAGCACGTTGCGCGTGGTGTGCGAGGCGCCGCCGCCGAAGCCGACCAGCACGCCCGCCGCGCCCGTGCGCATCAGGTGGAGAGCGGCGGTGTACGTGGCGCAGCCGCCCACGATGACCGGCACGTCGAGCTCGTAGATGAACTGCTTGAGGTTGAGCGGCTCGGCCCGCCCCGAGACGTGCTCGGCGGAGACGGTGGTGCCGCGGATGACGAAGATGTCGACGCCCGCGTCGATCACGGCCTTGTGGTATTGGACCGTGCGCTGCGGCGACAGCCGCACGGCCGTCGTCACCCCGGAGGCCCGGATCTCCTCGATGCGCCGCCCGATCAGGTCTTCCTGGATCGGCGCCGCGTAGATCTCCTGCAGGCGCTTGGTGGCCGCCGCCGCGTCGAGGGCGGCGCACTCCTCCAGGAGCGGTCGCGGATCTTCGAAGCGCGTCCACAGCCCTTCGAGGTCGAGCGGGGCCAGGCCGCCGAGGCGGCCGATCTCGATCGCGGTGGCCGGCGACACCACGCTGTCCATGGGCGCGACGACCACGGGCAGCTCGAACCGGTAGGCGTCGATCTGCCAGGAGATCGAGACCTCCTCCGGGTCACGGGTGCGCCGCGAGGGCACCAGGCCGATCTCGTCAAGCGCGTACGCCCGCCGCCCGGTCTTCCCCCGGCCGATCTCCACCTGCTGAGTCATGGACTTACCTTCTGTGATAGTTCGGAGCTTCCACGGTCATCTGGATGTCGTGGGGGTGGCTCTCCTTGAGGCCCGCCGCAGTGATCGGCATGAGCTCGCAGTCGGTGTGCATCTGCTCGATCGTGCGGCACCCGGCGTACCACATGCCCTGGCGCAGCCCGCCCACGAGCTGGTGCGCGACGGCCGCGACCGGGCCGCGGTAGGGCACCTGCCCCTCGATGCCCTCGGGGATGTATTTGTCCTCGCCCCCGATGTCGGCCTGGGCGTAGCGGTCTTTGCTGAACGACTGGCCGCCGCGCTCGCGGTTGCGCACCGCGCCCAGCGAGCCCATGCCGCGGTACGACTTGAACTGCTTGCCGTTGATGAAGATCAGCTCACCGGGCGACTCCTCGCAGCCGGCGAGCAGCGAGCCCAGCATGACCGTGTCGGCGCCGGCCGCGATGGCCTTGACGATGTCGCCGGAGTATTGCAGGCCACCGTCGCCGATGACCGGGATGCCCGCGGGCGCACACGCCTTGGACGCCTCGTGGATGGCCGTGACCTGCGGCGCGCCCACGCCGGCCACCACCCGGGTGGTGCAGATCGAGCCCGGGCCGACGCCCACCTTGACGGCGTCGGCGCCGGCGTCGACCAGCATCTGCGCGCCCGCCCTGGTCGCGATGTTGCCGCCGATGACCTCGACCTTGCTGTTGGCCTTGATCTTGCCGATCATGTCGGCCAGCCCCTTGGAGTGCCCGTGGGCCACGTCCACGACCACCACGTCGACCCCGGCCTCGATCAGCGTCTTGGCACGCAGCTCGGCGTCGCCGCCGACCCCCACGGCCGCGCCCACGAGCAGGCGGCCGTCGGCGTCTTTGGTGGCCAGCGGATATTGCTCGCTCTTGGTGAAGTCTTTGACCGTGATCAGACCGCGGAGCCTGCCGTCGGCGTCGACCAGCGGCAGCTTCTCGATCTTGTTGTGCCTGAGGAGGGTGAACGCCTCGTCGCGCGACACCCCGACCGGGGCGGTGACGAGCGGCATCTTGGTCATGACCTCGCGTACGGGCCGCGACTGGTCGGTCTCGAAGCGCATGTCGCGGTTGGTCACGATGCCGACGAGCGTGCCGGACACGTCGGTCACGGGCACACCCGAGATCCGGTACGTCGCGCACAGCCGCTCGACGTCGGCCAGCGTGTCGTCCGGGCTGCAGGTCACCGGGTTGGTCACCATGCCCGCCTCGGACCGCTTGACCAGGTCGACCTGCTGGGCCTGCTCGTCGACCGACAGGTTGCGGTGGAGGACGCCGATGCCGCCCTGCCTGGCCATGGCGACCGCCATGCGCGCCTCGGTGACGGTGTCCATGGCCGCGGAGACCAGCGGGATGGACAGCGAGATGCCGCGGGACAGGCGGGATCGGGTGTCGGCCTCTCCTGGCTGCATGTCCGAATAGGCAGGAACCAGCAGCACGTCGTCGAAGGTCAGCCCGGTCTCGGTGAACTTGCCCATGCTGCGGCCCCCTCTGCCGTTGCTTTGATTGAGCCAAGTCTAGGGCCTGCCTCCAAACGGCGTGCTTATGGCCTCACTGCGTGAGGCGGCTCGGTCGCCAGACGCCGCCGCCTTCCCCCGTCGCTCCTCCTCCAGACGACGGCACTCCCTCGCGTGATGCCGGGAGGACGATGACCCCCACGGCCCGTCGTACTCCCGGCATCAAAAGTGCCGGGGGATGAGACGGTCGGTGATCCGTCCCATCCCCCGGCCACCGGCATCCGGCGTGGCGGCGCTACGCACCACCGAACCCCCCTCCGCGTCCTGATGGGCGGTGCAGCCACACCATGTGCTCGATGCCGACGCTAAGTAAATCC
Organism: Nonomuraea sp. SYSU D8015; assembly: GCF_008065375.1. Lineage (GTDB taxonomy): Bacteria > Actinomycetota > Actinomycetes > Streptosporangiales > Streptosporangiaceae > Nonomuraea. Next base: position 66,410 of record NZ_VJYI01000005.1, on the reverse strand, counting down.
TGCGTTACTCAACGGCACATCGCAATGTGAAAACGTGCAATTGCACGAAGTTGCATCCGGGAAGCTGTGAGTCCGCGCAAGAAGGGGACACGGGCGTATTGCGGCGTTATTCTCGCGGCACGCCCGTGTTCCCCCAACGGAGCCGCACACAATGCGCAACGACTCCCGCACCAGGTCAGACCCCTTCGAGACACTGGGTCTCGACCCGGCCCAGCGCGCGCTCTACTCCGCGATCCTGCGCCTGCACAGGGCCACGCGCACCGACCTCGCGCAGGTCATGGACGGGCCGGAGGAGAAGGTCGGCCGCCAGCTCGACGACCTCGTCAAACTGGGGGTGGTCGACGAGCAGTCCGGGGAATACCTGGCCCGGCATCCGGCCGCGGCCCTCGGCCGGGTGATCGCCGAGCGCCTCGACCGGCTGGCCGAGGAGAGCCGCATGATCGACTCGGCGCTCGGCTCGATCCGCGGTCTCATCCGCGACTACGACGCCGGCCGGGACTACCAGAGCGGACCGTTCACGGTGGAGATGGTGAACGGGGCGGACGTACTCTACGAAAGCGTCGTCGGCATGGCCGTACAGTCGCCCGGAATGGAATTACTGACCGCAGTTCCGGACGAGCGCACCATGACCGATTTTGCCCGTAAATTTGCGGATCCTTGGATTGATGCGCAAAAACGAAAACTCCTCACGGTTCGCGCCGTCATCCCGGTCAACACGCTCACGCTGCCCGGCGTTCGCGACCAACTGACCCAGCTCATCGAGTCCGGCGGCAAGGTACGCACGCTGCGCCGGGTGCCGAGCTGGTTCATGACCGCGGGGCACGAGGTCGCCGGCCTGCCCCCGTTCTGGGGCGGCAATCTGCCCGACCACGCGTACAACTTCTATGTCGTCCGCACGCCGATCGTCGTCGGCGTGCTCCGCTCGCTCTTCGACGAGCTGTGGGCCAGGGCCGTGCCTCTCCCCTGGGGCCGCAGGAGCGACGGGATGGTGCAGGTCCTGCGCCTGGCGGCGCAGGGCATGTGCGACGACTCGATCGCCCGCCAGCTCGGCGTCTCCGTGCGCACGGTGCGCGCCAGGTTCGCCGACGCCATGGCGGAGCTGGGCACGCAGTCGCGCTTCCACGCGGGTGTGGAGGCCGCCCGGCGTGGATGGCTGAGTTAGATACTCACCGCTGGGGCCGCATCGGTCATATGGTGGGAAGGTGCTGGAAGACGTCCCCCGCGACCCGTTCGCGGACGACCCGAACGACCCTTCCTCGGCAATGGGCGCGCTCGACGACGCGGAGCCACTGACCGCAGCCGAGCGTGACGAGGCCATCACCGACCTCGCCGACGTCGAGGTCTTCCGCTCCCTGCTCGAACCGCAGGGGGTGCTGGGTCTCGTACTCGACTGCCCGGAATGCGGCGAGCAGCACTACTTCGACTGGGAGCTGCTGCGCGGCAACCTACGACAAATGATCGAGAAAGGCCAGCCACAAGTCCACGAGCCGGCCTTTCACCCGGACCCCGCCGACTACGTCAGCTGGGACTACGCCAGAGGCTATGTCGACGGCGTCATCGACACGGAGGAACGCCGCTGACCGACCCCACCGAGCGCGGAGGCCACCGACAGGCGAGCGGAATGCCGCAGATCATCGGGCGGGCAGGACCCGTCTGAGCCATCGAGGACGTCCTCGACCAGCGCGGCCAGCAGCCGCACCGCCGGATCGTCGTGGTCTCCTCGACCGCCCGCGTGGCCGGGGCCGACCGCATCGGCCGGCCGTTCTCCACGACCGAGCGCATCGAGCAGCGCGTCGGTCTCCTCCTCTGGCGTCAAGCCGACTCCAGCTCCGCCATCTGCCGCAACCTGGCGAGTGCCCGATGCTGGGCGACGCGGACCGCACCTGGTGACATACCGAGTACATTACCGGTCTCCTCCGCGGACAGCCCGGAGACCACCCGCAAGAGCAGCAACTCCCGTTGGTTCTCGGGCAGCCTGGCCAGCAGCCGGCGCGCCTGCTCGACCTCGATGTAGCGGACCACGGTCTCCTCGGGGCCGGGCCCCTCGTCCGGCCCGTCCGGCAGATCCTGGGTCGGCACGGCCGACCGCACCGAACTCCGCAACGCATCGGCCACCTTGTGCGAGGCGATCCCGAAGACGAAGGACGCGAAGGGCCGCCCCATGTCCCGGTACCGCGGCAGCGCGGACAACACCGCGATGCACACCTCCTGGGCGACGTCATCGGCAATGTGATATTGCCCTGAAACCCTGCCCAGCCTGGCGCGGCAATACCGCACCACCATCGGACGCAACTCGCCGAGCAGGGATTCGATCGCGCTGCGATCCCCCTGTACGGCGAGGCTCGTCAGTTCCCTAAGGTCGGAGTCATCCGTCCGTGCCGGAAGTCTCGACGCGAGCCTTACCCCAATTTTGGCGTCGGCGACGCTTCCCTCGCTCACGATAGGCATGATGCCCGCACTGATCCGGCCTGTCGTCATGGCGAACGGCTACGGATTGGTCACATTGAAGCGACGATAACCAGACGTAATCACCCGACCACACTAAGCCTTTCCTGTTGACATAATATTTCAGCCGATAACCCGGAATGTGCGACAATTGTCAGACCCTGGACGCTTATCCCCCGCCCGCGGTTTACGCCATTAATCCACCTTTTCCCCCACTTCCCCCCATAGGTGCCCAGGTGCCGTGCCGCCAGGCCGGTGATTCCATGGAAGAGGCGCTGCTTGGAGAGTGTGGAGGCGGCGGGAGGCGCAGATCACGATGCATTGGCACGCCTACCAGTGGACGGGCGCCGGCGTCGAGCGTGACAACGAGGACGAGCGCCGGCCCGACTCACCCGACTTCCGCACGTCGCCGCTGCCGCCCATGCGCACCGGCGACTGGCTGGCCAAGCCCGCCTCCCGCATCGCCGCCAGCTTCGACGACGTCGAGGCGGCGGTCGCGTGGCTGGCCCGCGCGTACGGCGAGGTCCGCGACGCCTTCCTCGTCCCCGACCGCATCCCGCTGGAGGAGCGGCTGGCCGGCGCCCGTGACCTGCTGCCGCGCGGCGTGGACGTGCAGTGGGGCGAATGGCTCCAGGGCGGCAGGTTCGCCACCATCGGCATGATCTGCTGCCCGAACCGGCACGTCTCCCATCCCTGCCCCATCCGGCGAAGCGCCGGGGTGGCCGGCACGTGAAGTCATTCGCCGCGCGCGTCGAGCAGATCAAGATAGCCCTGCACGGCCTCCCACAAGTGATGCTCCGGATATCGGCCTATCCCGCGGTGCTCCCGCCGCCACTTCCGGTCCCAGTACGAGCGGTGCACGGCACGCAAATGCTCGAGAGCCGCCTCCAGCTCGCCGGCGACCCGGGCCCGTTCCTCCTCGGCGCCGGGCGTCACCCGGCGCAGCACGTCGAAGCGGCGCTCCGCCAGCGCGTCGAGGACGCTCTTGTCGGGCCCCTCCAGCGACCAGAACCGCACCGGGCCGCGGATGACGTGGTTGCCCACCGGATCGCGGAAGGACCGCCAGTAGTAGGCGACCCCGCCCTTGTCCAGGTCCAGGAAGTCGACCACCCACGCGGTGCCCGGCGGCTGGGAACCCCAGGTCACCTCCTCCGGCGGCAGGTTCAGCACGAAGACGGCCTCGATGGCGTCGACGGGATCCGAGCCCTCCAGCAGGTCCCCGAAGACGTACGCCTCCCGCAGGAACGGCTCCGCCGCCGGCACCCGCCTGGTCTGGTCGCACGCCTCGGCGAGCATCCGCAACCGCTCCACCGCACGCCGGTACCGCATCGTCCGCCACCTCCTCCTCACAGTGACCCCGCGACCAGCGTACGGACCCCACCGAGGCGTTCCTGTTCGCCGAGGAACGCAAGTGCAGCCGGACGGCACCGACCGCGAGTCGGACATTAAGCGTCCCGCCACCTGGTCAAGAAGCAGTGGTCACCGGCGGGGCGGCGGCGCCCCAGTCCCAGAGCGCCTGGAGGACGGGGCCGAGGCGGTGGCCCTGAGGGGTCAGCCGGTAGTGGGTGCGAGGCGGCCAGCCGGGCTCGCGGTGCCGTTCCAGCACGCCTGCCTCGGTGAGCTGCGCCAGCCGATCGGACAGGACTTTGTCCGACAGGGCCGGCAGGGCTCGGCGGAGGCCGGTGAAGGTGCGCTCGCCCTGCAGGAGCTCGCGGATCACCAGCGTCGTCCACCGTCCACGCAGGGCGGAGAGGGCGATCTCCACCGGACAGGACGGGCTGGGCTCCGTGACGTCCGCCCGCGGGTCGTCGGGCAGTCCGGGCCGGACCCGGTGGCCAACCGTTTGGTGAGTCACGATGGCGCCTCCTAGCGTTTGCCGCGTCTCCGACGATTCTGGAAGGACGTACATGATGCAACAGCTCGCAGAGCGGCCGGAGGACGTGCCCATGGTGTTCGCCGAGCGGTTCAACAGCGGTGACCCGGCGGCGGTGGCCGAAGTCTATGAGGGCGGGGCGGTGTTCGTGCCGGCGCCGGGCACTCCGCTGACCGGGGAGGAGGCCCTCGTGGCGAACGCACGGTTCATGGGACCGCCGATCGCCGTCCGGCCGCGGCACGTCTACACGGCGGGCGACCTCGCGTTGCTGATCGTGGACTGGGTGATCGAGGGCGCGGACCGCGACGGGCGGCCGGTGCGCATAGAGGGCACCGCCACCGACGTCGCCCGCCGGGGCGAGGACGGACGCTGGCGGTATGTGATCGACAACCCGTTCGGCGTACGCCGGGAAATTTCCGCCTGATTCCAAAGAGCCCTGTCGAATTCTGGCCACCCGTCCGACGTAAGGGTGTAGGGACGATTCACACCTGAAAGGGGCACCCCATGGCCCAGTACGCGATCCTGCTGTACGCGAAGGCCCCCGCCGACGCCGACGACCTCACCCCGGAGCAGCGCGAGGCGCATGACCGGCACGGACAGGACGTGGAGAAGCTCGGCGGCACCATGCTCACGGCGTTCGCGCTGCAGCCCAGCACCACGGCGACCTCCATCCGCGGAGACGCCATCACGGACGGGCCCTTCATCGACGCCAAGGAGGTCGTCGCCGGCGTCTACGTGATCGAGGCCCCCGACCTGGACGCCGCCCTGGAGATCGCGCGCCGCAACCCCATCACCCAGCAGGGCGGCGGGGTCGAGGTACGGCCCGTGGCCGGCGGGTTCTTCGGAGGATGACAGAGGTCGAGGCCGCCGTGGCGGACGCGCACCGCCACGGGTGGGCCCTGGTCCTCGCCGCCACGGCGCGCGTGGCGGCGGACCTGGACCTGGCCGAGGAATGCGTGCAGGAGGCCTACGCGGCGGCGCTGGTGAGCTGGCGGCGCGACGGGATCCCGGACAACCCGCCGGCCTGGCTCACCACCACCGCCAGACGCCGCGCGATGGACGCGGTACGACGCGAACGGACATTCCGCGCAAAGCTGCCGTTGCTGGTTGAACCGGAGAAGACGGCGGACGAGCCGGTCGAGGAGCAAGCGGAGGACGCGGAGGACGCGGTGCGGGACGAACGGCTTCGCCTGATCTTCATGTGCTGTCATCCGGCGCTGGCACAGGAGGCGCAGGTGGCCCTCACGCTCAGGCTGGTGTGCGGGGTGCCGACCGGTGACATCGCCCGGGCGTTCCTGGTCTCGGAGCCGACGATGGCCGCCCGGCTGACCCGGGCGAAGAAGAAGATCTCGGCGGCCCGGATCCCGTACCGGGTGCCGCAGGCGGCGGCGTTGCCGGACCGGCTGCGCGCGGTGCTCGGCGTGATCCATCTGCTGTTCACCACCGGGTACACCGGGCCCTCGGGCGGCGAGCTGATGCGGGCGGACCTGATGGACCAGGCGTTGCACCTGGCCCGCATGCTGCGGGAGCTGATGCCGGACGAGCGGGAGGTGTGGGGCCTGCTCGCCCTGCTGCTGGTCACCGACGCCCGGCGGGCCACCCGGGTGGACGACCGCGGCCGGCTGCTGCGGCTGGAGGAGCAGGATCGCTCGCGGTGGGACCGGGCGGCGATGGCCGAGGCGCACGACCTGATCGTGGACGGCCTGCGCGGCGGCCGGCCGGGCCGTTACGTGCTGCAGGCCGCGATCGCGTCGCTGTACGCCGAGGCGCCGTCCTACGAGGAGACGGACTGGGCGCAGATCGTGACCTTGTACGACGAACTGCTGACGGTGTGGCCGTCCCCCGTGGTGGCGTTGAACCGCACGGTGCCGCTGTCGCACGCCGCCGGTCCCGAGCGGGCGCTGGCGGAGGTCGAGGAGCTGGAGAAGGACGACCGGCTCGCGGGATACCGGTATCTCCCGGCGATCAAGGCGGACCTGCTGCGACGGCTGGGCCGCGTCGAGGAGGCGTCGGCCGCCTACCGTCAGGCCCTGGAGCTCACCGGCAACGAGGCCGAACGCGAGTTCCTGGCCGGGCGGCTGGCGGATCTCCCGGCCCCGCGATGACCCCAGGAAACGCCTTACGGCCCGCACCCACGTAGCCGGGGTGCGGGCCGTACGGTGACGAACAGGTCAGTGGCCGTGGCCGTGACCGTGGCCCTGGCCGGCGGCCGGGGCCTCCTCCTCGGGCTTGTCGACGACAAGCGCCTCGGTGGTGAGCAGCATGCCCGCGATCGAGGCGGCGTTCTGCACCGCCGACCGCGTGACCTTCACCGGGTCGATGACGCCCTGGTCGATCAGGTTGCCGTATTCGCCGGTCGCGGCGTTGAGCCCGTGACCGGCCTCCAGCTCGGCGACCTTGTGGGTGACCACGTAGCCCTCCAGGCCGGCGTTCTCGGCGATCCAGCGGGCCGGCTCGACCAGCGCGCGGCGGACGATGCCGACGCCCGTGGCCTCGTCGCCCGACAGGCCGAGCCCGTCGAGGTCCTTGGAGATGTGGATCAGCGCGGAGCCACCGCCGGAGACGATGCCCTCCTCGATCGCGGCACGCGTCGCGGAGATCGCGTCCTCGAGGCGGTGCTTCTTCTCCTTCAGCTCGACCTCGGTGGCGGCGCCGACGCGCAGCACGCACACACCGCCGGCCAGCTTGGCCAGGCGCTCCTGCAGCTTCTCGCGGTCCCAGTCGGAGTCGGACTGCTCGATGGCGAGCCTGATCTCCTTGACGCGGTCCTCGATGGCCGCCTGGTCGCCGGCGCCGTCGACGATCGTCGTGTTGTCCTTGGTGACCACGACGCGGCGGGCGGTGCCGAGCACCTCGAGACCGACGTGCTCCAGCTTGAGGCCGACCTCCTCGCTGACGACCTGGCCGCCGGTGAGGATGGCCATGTCCTGCAGCATCGCCTTGCGGCGGTCGCCGAAGCCGGGGGCCTTGACGGCGACGGAGGTGAACGTGCCGCGGATCTTGTTGGTGACCAGGACGGCCAGGGCCTCGCCCTCGACGTCCTCGGCGACCACGAGCAGCGGCTTCTTCGTCTGGGCGACCTTCTCCAGCAGCGGCAGGAAGTCCGCGATGGAGGAGATCTTGCCCTGGGTGAGCAGGATGTAGGCGTCCTCCAGGACGGACTCCATCCGCTCGGGGTCGGTCACCATGTAGGCCGACAGGTAACCCTTGTCGAACTGCATGCCCTCGGTGAACTCGAGCTCCATGCCCATGGCGTTGGACTCTTCGACGGTGAGGACACCGTCCTTGCCCACCTTGTCGAACGCCTCGGCGATCAGGTCGCCGATCTGCGCGTCCTGAGCGGAGATCGTGGCGACATTCGCGATCTCCTTCTTGTCCTCGACCGGGCGGGCGCTGGCCAGCAGGCGGTCGCTGATCTCCTTGGCGGCCTTGTCGATGCCGCGCTTGAGCGACAGGGGCGAGGCGCCGGCGGCCACGTTGCGCAGGCCCTCGCGGACCATCGCCTGGGCCAGGACGGTCGCGGTGGTGGTGCCGTCACCGGCGATGTCGTTGGTCTTGGTCGCCACTTCCTTGGCGAGCTGGGCGCCGAGGTTCTCGTAGCGCTCCTCCAGCTCGATCTCACGAGCGATGGTCACACCATCGTTCGTGATCGTCGGAGCACCGAACTTCTTGTCGATGACGACGTTGCGGCCCCGCGGGCCGAGCGTTACCTTCACTGCGTCCGCGAGGGCGTTGACGCCGCGCTCGAGCGCGCGGCGGGCGTCCTCGTTGAACTCCAGGATCTTCGGCATTGCTGAAAGTCCTCTCCTGGCGTCGAAAGCCCCGGTCGCCCTCAAGAGCGCCCGGGGCTCGACACATCCGGCTACTTCTCGATGATCGCGAGAACGTCGCGGGCGGAGAGCACGAGGTACTCCTCGCCGCCGTACTTGACCTCGGTACCGCCGTACTTGCTGTAGAGGACGATGTCGCCCTCCGAGACGTCGAGCGGAATCCGCTTGTCGCCGTCCTCGTCCCAGTTGCCGGGGCCCACCGCGAGGACCTTGCCCTCCTGCGGCTTCTCCTTGGCGGTGTCCGGGATGACCAGGCCGGAAGCGGTGGTCTGCTCGGCCTCAAGCGGCTGGACCACGATGCGGTCGCCGAGCGGCTTAACGGGAACCTTAGTGGCGGTCGTCACGATCGGACCTCCCCTTCAGATTGAATGATCTAGAAGAGGCGACCAGCTGGGCCTGCCGTCGCGGGTGTCAGACCTGCCTCGTCGCACGTTGGCACTCTCAAGGGGAGAGTGCCAACAGGAAACATATGCAAGAGGGGCTTGACAGTCAACACGAACGCGTCTGCTCAGAGCGATAAGGGGGTCGTCCTAGCTCGAAAATCTCCGCCGAACGATCGATCGTACGCGCCGGCGCGGGGATGATCGCGTGTCGCCGGGCGCGTTTCCGCACGTCACCGCGAGCGCCCTCCGCCGCCCACCGACCTCAACGGGGCAGACGCGACGAAGCGGCACGAGTGGGGGGACGGGCCTAGACGTAGGAGCCCTCGGTCAGGTCGGCGACGATGCCGGGGCGGGAGGGGTGCCAGTCGAGGGCCTGGCGGGTGCGGGCCGCGCTGACGCGCTGGCTGAGCGCCAGGGCCTGCGCGAAGCCCTCCCCGAGCACCTGCGCGGCCTCGTCGAGCGGCCACGGCTCGGCCGCCTCCTTGACGCCGGCCGACCTGGCGGCCGCCTCCGCGACGGCGGTGACGGGCACGCCCTCCTCGCTCACGCCGTGATAGACGGCCGCCCCGCCCTTCTCCACAGCGGTCACGATCAGATCGGCCAGGTCGTCCACGTGGACGAAGGTCCAGGTCGGCACCGCGCCGCCGGCGGTGACGTAGACGCCGGTCCCGCGCTGCGCGGCCTGGTCGCGCAGCAGCGCCGTAATGCCGGCGCCGCGCCCGTGCACGACGCCGGGCCGCACCACGGAGCCGCCGCCGTCGAGCACCAGCCGCTCCACCTTGTCCCGGTACGCCACGAGCGGAATCGGCCTCGCCGGGCTCTCCTCGTCGGCGCCGTCGGTCTCGCCCAGCACCCAGACGCCGCTGACGTAGACGACCTTCCTGGGCTGCTCGGCGGAGGCGGCCCGGGCCAGCACGCCGATGGTCGCCAGGTCGGTGTCCTGGTCTCCGGTCAACTGGCCGGCGTGCACGATGGCGTCGACGTCGGCGGTGATCGCGGCCTCCAGCGCCGAGGCGTCCGCCAGGTCGCCGTACCGCTCGTCGGCCGCCGCCGGCACCCGCCTCGTCCCATCGGCCGCCGGCCGCACGAACGCCGCCACCTCATGCCCGCGCTCGGCCAGCCGCTCCACCACGGCCGTCCCGATGTAGCCCGTCGCGCCCAGTACCAGCACCTTCATTGTCCCACCTCAAAATTTCGACATTGAACATTTCTACGCAGAACGTAGCGCACCATCTCGAATATTTCAATGTCGTACGATTGGCTCATGGACGATGCGGTCGACGTGATCCTCGGGCAATGGGCACGCGCGCGGCCCGACGTCGACGTGTCCCCCATGGGAGTGATCGGCCGGGTGTCGCGGGCCTCGCGGCTGCTGGAGCGCGGGGTCAAGGAGGAGCTGGCCGGGCACGGGCTGGAGGCGTGGGAGTTCGACATGCTGGCCACGCTGCTCAGGAGCGGTGACGGCGCCTCCATGTGCATGAAGGACCTGTCGGCCTCCGCCATGGTCAGCCCGGGCGCGCTCACCAACCGCATGGATCATCTCGTCGAGCGCGGGCTGGTGGATCGCCGGCCGGCGCCGGGCAACCGGCGCATGACGCTGGTCGCGCTGACGGACGAGGGACGGCGGGTGGCCAACGAGGTCCTGGAGCGTCACGCCGCCAACGAGCACCGCCTGCTGTCCGGCCTCTCCGCCGCCGACCGCGACGCCCTGGCCGCCCTCCTCCGCAAACTCCTCCTCTCCCTGGGCGACACCGCCCCAGACCAGCACACCCCCGGCACCGCACCCGCATCCAGGTGAAACGCACCGGGACGCCCCCGTCGCGCTCCGGAACCCTCCCACCGCGCACCGAGACCCTCCCACCGTGCACCGCGACCTTCCGTGCACCGGGACCTTCCCCACCGCGCACCAGGACCCTTCCGTCCACACCGGGACGCTCCCCCCAGCCGAGCGGGACGCCGCCGCAGCAGCGCCCGGTGTCGCCTCCGGCCGACGGCGCTCCCAACCCGGCGGCCATCCCGCACTCCGGGCGGCGCCCGCGACCCCGTGCGTGCTCGCCGGCGTGGGCGGGCGTGCGCAGCGATACCTGAGGCCCGGCCGCGCCACGCCGCGCTCGAGCGACGCGTCCCGGCAGCCACGCCCCCGAGGGTGGCGGACGCACCTGCCGAGGCGGCGATCCGCATGGCGCGGCCTGCTGAGGAAGCACGCGGCATCACACCGTCTCACCCGCCCTGAGCCGACTTCCGACCGTCATGAAGTCCTGTGGGCGACACCGGATCACCACGCTCGCCACCGAGGGCGACGCCCGACGGCCACGCCCGCACCGAGACGACCCCGGCCACCACACCCAGGCGACTCCCCGACCGCCACTGCACTCCCCCGAGGCCGGGGTGGGCGTCGGGTCGGAGAGGCGTGGGGGCGCGGTAGCGTCGGGTGGTGTGGACCTCGATGCCTTCAACGAGCTGCTGACCCCGCGCGGTCAGCGAGCGCTCACCGAGGCCGGGGAGCTCGCCGGCGCCGATCCGGTGGCCGCCGCCACGAAGCTGCGCAAAACCTACGACGCCGCCCTCACCTCGGCCGCCCTCACCCAGGCCGGCCTGCGCGACCGCGCCAGGGCCAAGTTCGGCGAGGACGCCGGGAGGATGTACTTCACGCCCCACGGCCTGGAGCAGTCCACCAGGAAGGAGGTCGCCGAGCACCGCGCCCGCCGCCTGGCCGGGGCCACGGTCGTGGACGCCTGCTGCGGCATCGGCGGCGACTTCCTGGCGCTCGCCCGCGCCGGCTGCACCGTGACGGCCGTGGACGTCGACCCGCTGACGGTGGCCGTGGCCAGGGCCAACGCCGAGGCGCTCGGGCTGGCCGGCAGGGTGACGGTGACCGTGGGAGACGCGGCCGCGGTCCGGCCCGAGGAGTACGACGTGCTGTTCGCCGACCCGGCCCGCCGCACGAGCAGGGGCAGGACGTTCGACCCGCTCGCCTACTCCCCGCCCTGGCCCGTGGTGCTCGACCTGGTCTCCAGGGCCGGGCGGGCCTGCGTCAAGGTGGCGCCCGGCATCCCGTACGAGTTCATCCCCGCAGGCGCCGAGGCCGAGTGGGTCTCGTACAAGGGCGAGGTCAAGGAGGCCACCCTCTGGACCGGGGACCACCCGACCCGTCGCGCCACCCTGCTGCCCGGCGGCCACGGCCTCACCGCCACCGGCGCTCAGGCCCACGTCGGCGCCATGGGGCGCTACGTCTACGAGCCCGACGGCGCCGCGATCCGCGCGCACCTGGTGGGCGAGGTGGCCGAGCTGGTCGGCGGCCGCCTGCTCGATCCGCTGGTCGCGTACATCACGGCCGACGAGCCGGTGGACACTCCGTGGGCGGCGAGATACGAGGTGGACGACCTCATGACGTTCTCGCTGAAAAAGCTGCGCGCGGCGCTCCGCGAGCGGCAAATCGGAAATGTCACTATCAAAAAGCGCGCATCCGCCGTCGACATCGAACGCCTCCGCGCAGACTTGCGACTTAATGGAAAAAAGTCGGCGGTAATCATTTTGACCAGAATCATGAATAAACCGTACGCCCTCATCTGTGACACCACCCCACCTGCCTGAACGAGTTTTCCTTCGCCCCTGACGGACCTTGATCCACAGGCTAAGGTGGACGGGCGGGAGTTCTCCCCCTAATGCGGTTGCCCGCATTCTCGCCCTTTCATCTGCAAACCGGACCAATCCCACCGCTGCGCGGCAGACCGTCGGCGTGCGAAGGAGCCTTTCGGTGGACAATTCCAACCACACGACCCTTCTTCAGCCAGGAGGCCATTCCCTCGTCTCCGAGAGGATGCGAGACCTGCTGCAGCGCGCCGCCCAGGACCATGTGTACGAACAGCGCACCCAGGGGGCGGTGCTCGACGAGATCCGCCAGCGTCTAGAAGGCATGGAGTGGCTGCTGCGGGAGGTCCGCGAGCGCGAGCTCGGCGGCCTGAGCGGCACCCTGGAGTCCGTCAACGGCCGGCTGGAGGACATCGTCGTCAAGCCGCCGATGTGGGCGGAGGGGCTGGCTCAGCACGTGGAGGCCGTACGCGACCACGTCGACGCCGTCGGCGAACGCGTGGGCCATGTGGACGCCCGCATCGCACCGGTCTCCGAGCTGCCGAGCCTCTGGGCCGATGTGGGCACCGTGGGCGAAAGCGTCGACGAAGCGCTCAAACGCCTGCAGTCCGTGCTGGAAACCACTAGTGGCATCACCAAGGGCATGTCCGATTTCGCCGCCATGCTGGCCAGCCTCAACTCCAGCATGGAGGCCGCCGCCAGCCGCTTCACCAGGCTCGACAAGTCGGTGGCCGACCTCGCCACCCGCACCGACCGCGTGGAGGCCGCGGTCGGCGACCTGTCAGAGGGCATCGACGACCGGCTGTCCGGCGCGGCCGAGCAGCTGGCCGGCAAAGTGGAGGCCGCGGAGCAGCGCCTGGCCACCCGTCTCGACGAGACCGACCAGCGCCTCACGACCCGCCTGGAGGAGACCGGCCGGCAGCTGACCACCAGGCTCGACGAGACCGACCAGCGCCTCACCGCCGGCCTCGAGGAGACCGACCAGCGGCTCACCGCCAAGCTGCAGGAGACGGATCAGCGGCTCACCGCCAAGCTCGACGACACCACGGCCCGTCTCGAGGAGACCGGCCGCGACGTGACCGCCAGGCTGGAGGAGACCGGCCGCGACCTCACCGCCCGGATCCAGGAGAGCGACCAGCGCCTCGCCGCGCGCCTCGAAGAAGCCGACGCGCGCCTCACGACCCGCCTCGACGAGGCCGACACCCGGCTCACCGACCGCCTCGCCGACGTCGAGCAGCGCCTCACGACCCGCCTCGACGAGGCCGACCAGCACCTCGCCGTGCAGCTCGGCGAGAGCGAGCAGCGCCTGTCGGCCAGGCTCGACGGCGTGGACGCCAGGCTCGACCGGGTCGAGGGCAGGCTGCTCGGCCTCGACTCCAGGCTCACCGGGTTCGACGGGCGCCTGGAGTCCGCCGACGAGTGCCTGTCCGACATCGACACCAGGCTCGAAGGTCTCGACGGCCGGATGGCCGGCGTCGACAAGCGGCTCACGGGCATGGACAGCCGGCTCGGCGCGGTGGACAAGCGGCTGGGCACCGTGGACGGCCACCTGGGCAGGCACGACGACCGGTTCGACGCTCTCGACGTACGCATCGACGCCCGCTTCACCGCGCTCGACGAGCGCGTGGCCGCCACCGACCAGCGCCTCGGCGACACCACCACGCGCACCGAGGGCCGCTTCAACAAGCTCGACAGCCACCTCGACGCCCTCGACGAGCGGCTGATCGAGGCCGAGGAGCACCTGAGCAACGGCTTCGAGGCCGTGGAGGGCCACCTCGGCGGCCTCGACACCCGGTTCAACGGCCTGGAGACCCGCATGAGCGGCCTGGCGACCCGCGCCGAGCAGGCCAGCGAGCACCTGGAGGCGGTCGACGACCGCATCGAGGCCGTGAACGAGCGCGTGGGCCGGCTCCCCGCCGACCTGGGCCTCGCCGACCTGCTCCAGTCGCAGGCCGGGGAGCAGGCCGAGCGCCTGACCACCGCCGCCGACGCGCTGAGCGACCTGGTCAGGTCGCGCCCCGACCGCGACGAGCTGGCCAAGACCGTCACCAGCGTCGTCGAGCCCGCCGCCACCGACCTGACCAAGCGCCTCAGCGCCCTGGAGGAGACCATGCTGGCCCTGGCCGAGGCGCTGCTGCGCCCCACCAGGGCCAAAGACTGACTGTGGGGCACCTCACAGCCAGGATTGTCACGTCCGCCTGATCGTGAGCGTCCGTTCCTCGGATTCGAAAGGAGAACGGACGCATGTTCATCAAGATCACGATCGTTGTGGGCGCGGCCACGATGCTGGTCGTCGGCGTGTGGATGCGGATCGATCCCGCGGGCTTCGCGGCGTGGGCCAACTGGCCCAACCACGTCCACTTTCTGCACGACGCGGGCGTGTTTCAGATCGGCATCGGGCTCATGATGCTGGCGGCGCTGTGGTGGCGGGACGTGATCGCGGTCGTGCTGGCGGGCTACCTGGTCACCAACACGCTCCACGCGATCAACCACCTCCTCGACCAGCACATGGGCGGGCGCGAGTCCGACTGGTGGGTCCTGGGCCTGTTGTCGGTGCTCACGGCCGCCGCGCTGGCCGTGCGCCTGCGGGCCCTGCGCGGGAAGCAGCCGGCGTGATCAGACGTGGACCGTGGTGATCGGCAGCGAGGAGTCGGCCGGGATCTCCAGACTGGAGGGCGACACACCGGCCGCCACCAGGTCGGAGCCCAGGGCGGCCACCATCGCGCCGTTGTCGGTGCACAACCCGGGACGGGGCACCCTCAGCCGTACGCCAACCGCGTCGCACCGCTCCTGGGCCAGCGCCCGCAGCCGGGAGTTGGCCGCCACACCGCCCCCGATGAGCAGGTCGTCCACGCCGTATTTCCGGCACGCCTGCAGCGCCTTGCGGGTCAGCACGTCGACCACGGCCTCCTGGAAGGAGGCGGCCACGTCGCCCACGTGGACGGACTGCCCCGAAGCCTCGCGGGCCTCGACCCAGCGAGCCACGGCCGTCTTGAGCCCGGAGAAGGAGAAGTCGAGCGTGCCGTCGTCGATCTTGCCGCGCGGAAAGGCGATGGCCGTGCCCGAGCCCTCGCGGGCGGCCCGGTCGATGTGCGGCCCGCCGGGGAACGGCAGCCCCAGCACCCGCGCCACCTTGTCGAACGCCTCACCCGCCGCGTCGTCCACGGTCGAGCCGAGCGAGATCACGTCCTCGGCCACATCGGGCACCAGCAGCAGCGAGGAGTGGCCGCCGGAGACCAGCAGGGCGACGCACGGCTTGGGCAGCGGCCCGTGCTCCAGCTGGTCGACGGCGACGTGGGCGGCCAGGTGGTTGACGCCGTAGAGGGGGACGCCGAGCCCGAGCGCGTAGGACTTGGCCGCCGCGACCCCGACCAGCAGCGCACCCGCCAGCCCCGGACCGGCCGTGACGGCGATGGCGTCGATGTCGGAGAAC
This sequence comes from Nonomuraea sp. SYSU D8015, assembly GCF_008065375.1. Taxonomy (GTDB): domain Bacteria; phylum Actinomycetota; class Actinomycetes; order Streptosporangiales; family Streptosporangiaceae; genus Nonomuraea. The sequence continues at coordinate 50,855 of NZ_VJYI01000005.1, read as the reverse complement.
TTCAGACCGGCCTCGGCCAGCGCGGCCTCCACGGTCGGCGTCATGGCCTCCAGGTGGGCACGCGAGGCGACCTCGGGCACGACGCCGCCGAACCTGGCGTGCTCCTCCATGCTGGAGGCGATCGTGTTGGCCAGCAGCGTGTGGCCTCTGACGATGCCGATGCCGGTCTCGTCGCAGGACGTCTCGATGCCCAGGACCAGAGGTGCGTCAGCCATCCAGCTTCCTTCTCATCATGATCGCGTCGGTGCCGTCGTCGTAGTAGCGACGGCGGGTGCCGATCTCCTCGAACCCGAAATGCCGGTAGACCGCCTGCGCCCGCGGGTTGTCGGCGCGTACTTCGAGGAAGACCTCCCGTGCGCCCCTGCGCCCCGCCTCGGCCAGCAGCTCCGTCAGCATCGCGCTGCCGATGCCCGTGCCCTGGTGCTTCTGCAGCACCGCGATCGTCTGCACGTCGGCCTGGTCGGCCGCGGCGGCGAGCCCGGCGTAACCCACGATCTCGTCATCGACCAGCGCCACCACGTAGTGGCGCGAACGCGGCATGTCGTCAAGCTCGCCGCGCATCATGCCCTCGCTCCACGCGTCGAGTGGGAACGTGGCCCGTTCGATCGCCATGACCGCGGGCAGGTCGGCCTCGGTCATCGGTCTGAGCTTCACGCCGTCACCCTCTTGGGCGCTCCCGGCACGACGGCGTCGGGCCGGCGCAGGTAGATCGGGCGGGGCGGGTCGAGCGGGGTGCCCTCCGCGAGCCGCTCGGCCGCCAGGGACGCCAGGGCCCCGGCGTACGGGTATGGTGGGCCGGCGCTCTGCCCGAGAGCCTCGGGATAGAGCTCGGCACCGGCTCCCACCACCGGCAGCCCCTCCACCGGCACCTGCGCGGGCCGCTCCACGAACGGCCCGTCGAGCCTGGTGCGCATGTCCGCGTAGCGGGCCCAGAACACCTCTTTGCGCCGCGCGTCGGTGGCCACCAGGAACGGCTCGGCGAGCCCGCTGCCGTAGGCGACAGCGTCGAGCGTGCAGATGCCGTACGCGGGCACGCCCAGCGTTGTGGCGAGCCCCTGAGCGGTCATCAGCCCGACGCGCAGCCCGGTGTAGGGCCCGGGGCCGCTGCCCGCCACGATGGCCGTCACGTCGCGCAACGTCGCGCGCGTCTCGCCCAGCACCCGCTCGATGGTGGGGACGAGCAGCTCGCCGTGGCGCCGGGCGTCGATCGTCGTGGACTCGGCGAGCACGCGCTCGCCGTCGTGGAGCGCGGCGGTGACGGCAGGCGTCGCGGTATCAAAGGCCAGGACCAGCACGACTGTTTAGCCTACCTGCAGGAGCCGTCTCAACCGGCCGTATCGTCAGTCCCAGCCGGTACGCCGCCGCAGCCAGTCGAGCGCGACCACGCCCTGCGCCCGCTGGAACTCCCGGATGGTCGGCAGCCCCGGCGGAGCGGGCTGTCGGGCCTGCCGCACGAAGTATCCCGCCATCGCGGCGACGACGGCGGTCACGGCCGGGTCGGGGTCGGTGAACAGCTCATGCGGCGGCGGCCCGCCCTGCATGCCGACCGACGGCAGCATGGCCACCCGGTCGAACCACTGCGGGCCGACGCACGCCCACGGCCAGTCCACGACGTAGACCCGCTCGTCGGTGAGCAGGACGTTGTCGGCTCGCAGGTCGGCGTGGACCAGCGTGTCGCCTACCGCGGCCTCCTCCCAGCCGGACTCCAGCTCGGCCAGCACCTCGAGGTGGCCGAGCGCCCAAGGGTCGAGCCCGCTGGTGTCCTCCGCCAACAGTTTGTGCCAGCCGTGCAAGTCCGACCCCAGGACCTCGCCGATCGGCGGCGCGTCGATGGGACTGGGGGTGAGCGCGGCCGACATGCTGCCCACGGCCTCCAGCACCCGGTCGAGCTGGTCGCGCCGCCACGGCAACTCGGGATGATCGCCCTCGACGTCCTCGAAGACCAGCGCCACCCAGCCCTCCAGCTCGAACCCGGTCAGCAGCCGGGGCCCGGGAACGGACGCGGGCAGCGCTGCGGCGATCTTGAGCTCGGAGCGGTAGAGGCGGACGGTGTCGGGGTTCGGCTCGGGACCGACGGCCTTGACGAAGGCCCGCCTGCCCCCGTCGGTACGCAGCCGCGCCGCGGCCGCCGGCGAGAACCCTCCGGGTTGGGTGACCGCCTTGACGACGCGTCCGCCGAGGAACTCCTCGATCGCCGCGCGCACGGCCGGGTGCACCTCGTGCCAGGGCACGCGCGTGCCGGTCGCGGGAGGGTGCTCATACCCGGGAAGCGTAGACGATGATGTTGTCCAGGTATTCGCCCTTGGCGTAGTCGAACTTGCCGCCGCAGGTCACCAGCCTGAGCCCGTCCTCCATGTACACGCGCTTGGTGGGGAAGTCGTCCTTGTGCACCTGCTCGATCGAGTCGACCTTGAACGTCACGGTCTTGCCGTCGCTGCGCTCGACCTTCACGGTCTCGCCCTTGCGTAACTGCCTGAGCTTGTAGAACACGGCCGGCGCCGTCTTGGTGTCGACGTGGCCGATGATCACCGAGGCGCCCTTCTCGCCGGGTACCGCGCTGCCTGTGTACCAGCCGGCCACCTTGGGCTTCTCGTACGGCGGTAATTCGACGTCGCCGTTCTTCTCCAGGCCCAGCTTCATCAGCGGGGCCTCGACCTCGATCGAGGGGATGTCGATGCTCTCGGGTACGACGTTCGCGACAGGGGTGGAGGCGGTCTGCTGCATGCCCTTGCCGAAGGCGAACAGCAGGATGCCCGTCACCGCCCCCGCGAGCACCACCCGTCCTGGGCGGGCCATGGTCTACGCCCGGTTGCGCCGCTTGACCGCTATGCCGATGCCCGCGGCCAGCGCCAGCCCGATCAGCACGCCCGCGGGGCCGAGCGGGATCGTGGACTCGTCCGCGACGTCCTGCGCGTACGTGCCGCCGCCGCCCGCTCTGGGCGCCTTGGTCGGCACGTTGGTCGGCAGCGCCTCGGGCGCGACGACCCGCAGCCTGGCGGTGCCCATGTCGTTGGTGCCGTCGCACTTGACGTTGACGGTGTACGTGCCGCGCCGGACCGTCCCCGAGACCTGGGCCGAGCCGCGTACCCAGGGCGAGCCGTTGGCGGCGCCGGTCGGGGTGGGCGAGGTGGTGCCGGCGGGGACCGGGTTGAGGTTGGCGCCGGTGACGAACGCCCTGGACGTGGCGGTGCCGGTGTGGGCCGGGCCGCCGCTCGGGACGGGGCAGTTGGCCAGGATCCACACCGTCGAGGTCTCGCCGGCGGTGACGCTGTCGGGGTTGAGCTGGACCTGGATCGTGGGTCTGGTGACGGTCGGGCGGGGGCTGGTGACCGTGGCGGTGGGGGTGGCGGTGGCCGTCGGGCTGACCGTGCCGCTGGGTGTCGGTGTCGGTGTCGGTGTGGGGCCGGCCTCGGCCGAGGCTGTGCACCCCGTCAGACCGACCATGACGATGGCTCCCGCGTACGCGACTCGTCTGACCCTGAGCACCGGCCGCACCCCACTTTGCCGTCTTGCCACAAGCATCCACCCAAATCGTGGATGTCGCCCCTCCTGATACCCAGAAAATCTGGGCGAATCCCTAGCCAACGATCATGATTTACATCTTTGGCCAGGTACGTCAAGGGTGCCAGCTTTACCGGCGATTGATCGGCATTTTAATCTTCGAGCCGATCAAACGGCGTGTCGGCCCATCGGGGGCCCACGCCGCGCAAGGTCACGATCCTGGCCTCGTCACCGGCCTCCCGGTCGATGTGGATCTCCAGGCGGTCCTCGGCCAGGCCCTCGACCAGCCCCTCGCCCCACTCGACGACGGTGACGGAGTCCTCCAGAGACGCGTCCAGGTCGAGGTCGTCCACTTCCAGGCCGCCGCCCAGCCGGTAGGCGTCCGCGTGGACGAGCGGCGGGCCCTGGCGCAGCGACGGGTGCACCCTGGCGATCACGAACGTGGGCGAGGTGATGGGGCCGCGTACCTTGAGACCTTCGGCGATGCCCTGCACGAGCGTGGTCTTGCCCGCGCCGAGCGATCCGGAAAGGACGACCAGGTCGCCGGCGCGCAGCAACGCGGCCAGACGGGCCCCGTACGCCCGCATGTCCTCCGCGGTCGCGGCCCTCACTACAGCTCCACCCTCTTCACCAGGTCGCGCAGCGCGTCGTTGACGACGCCCGGCCGCTCCAGCTGGATGAGGTGCGAGGTGTCGGGCACCTCGGTCAACTGGGCCTTGGGCAGCGCGGCCGCGATGGCCTTGCTGTGGTCGGGCGGGGTCAGCCAGTCTCGCTCGCCGACCACGATCGCGGTCGGGACGGTGTCGAGGACGTGCAGCGCGGACAACTTGTCGTGGTTCATCAGCGCCGGGTAGAAATCGGCGAAGACCTCGGTCGGCGTCGCCCTGATCATGGACTCGGCGAAGTCGACGACGGTGGGGCTGATGTTCTTGGAGTCGCCGAAGCCCATGTAGCGGGTGATCAGGAAGGCGATGTCGCTGCCCACGTTGCGGGTCCTGTCGACCAGCGCGCCCCGTTTGCCCAGCATCGACACGGTCGAGGGGGCGACCTTGTGCACGACCTTGGACACCATCGCCGGCAGGCCCAGGGTGAGCTCGGCGAGCTTGCCCGCCGACGTCGCGAGGAGCGCCACGGCGCGGATCTTCTCACCGAACAGCGCGGGGTAGCGGTCGGCCAGCGCCATGATCGTCATGCCGCCCATGGAGTGGCCGACCAGCACGCACGGGCCCGGCACGAACTGCTCGATCACCTCGGCGAGATCCTCGCCCAGCCGGTCGATCGTGCTGTCGTCGGCGCCGGCGCGCTGCGAGCGGCCGTGCGAGCGTTGGTCCCACAGGACGATGCGGTAGTTCTCACGCAGGTCCTTGCGCTGATAGTGCCAGGACTCCAGGTTGAGGCAGTAGCCGTGGCAGAACACGATCGTCAGCGGCGCGTCCTCGGGGCCGTCGATCTCGACGTGCAGCGCCACGCCGTCGGACGTGACGAGCGTGCGCTCCCTGCCCCGCAGCTCGCCGAACGGCTCGCTGGCCTCGGTGTCGGGGCGCAGCCTGATCCGGCCGACCGCGTAGCGCTTGGCCAGCGCCGCCGCCGCGACACCGGCGGAAGCCGCGCCGACGATCGCGCCGGCGATCCCTACCTTGCGCCGTGTTGTCGTCGTCATCTCCCCGATCCTTCTAGTGCCGGCCCTCGTAGACTCGCGGTACCCGCGAGCCGATCCTGGTCACGATCTCATGCGTGATCGTGCCGAGGGTATCCGCCCACTCCTGAACGGTCGGCTCGCCCCCGTCACCCGGGCCGAACAGCACGACCTCGTCGCCCGCCGCCAGCGGGTCGTCGCCCATGTCGATCATGAACTGGTCCATGCACACCCGCCCGGCGATCGATCTGCGCCGACCGCCGGCCAGCACCTCGGCGCGTCCGGTCGCGTGCCTCAGAATGCCGTCGGCGTAGCCGAGCGGGACCAGGCCGAGCGTGGTCTCCCGGTCGGTGACATAGAGGTGAGCGTATGACACGCCAGAGCCCTCCGGGACCCGCTTGACCAGACCGACCTGGGCCGTGAGCGTCATGGCCGGGCGGAGGCCGAAGTCGCCGAGCTCGGGGATCGGACTCAGGCCGTACATCGCGATGCCGGGCCTGACCAGGTCGTAGCGGGCCTCGGGGAGCGTCATGGTGGCGGCCGAGTTGGCCATGTGCCTGATCACGTGGGAACCGGCCGCGCCGGTCTGATCGGCCAGCTTGAGCGCCGTCTTGAACGCCTCCAGCTGCTGCTCGATCGAGGGATGCCCGGGGATGTCGGCGCAGGCGAAGTGCGACCAGAGGCCGACGATCTCGATGACGCCCTCGGCCCGCAGCTCCAGCGCCTTGTCCAGCAGGGCCGGCCAGGCGGCGAGCGGGGAGCCTCCCCTGCTCATGCCGGTGTCGGCCTCGAGGTGCATCTTCGCGGTGCGGCCCGTGCGCCTGGCCACGTCGGCGATCTCGCCGAGCAGCCGCTCGTCCGCCGCCGACAGCTCGACGTCGTGCGCCAGCGCCTCCTCCAGCGGCTCGTCCGGAGTGATCAGCCAGGCCAGGATCGGCGCGGTCACGCCGCCCTCGCGCAGCGCGAGCGCCTCCCTGACGAACGCGGTGCCGAGCCGGCTCGCGCCCCCCTCCAGCACGGCCTCGGCGCAGGGGACCAGGCCGTGTCCGTACGCGTCGGCCTTGACGGCGCCCATGAGCTCCGCGCCGCCCGCCCGCTCCTTGAGCAGGGCCACGTTCTGCCTGATCGCGGCCAGATCCACCCGCGCCTGCGCGGGCGTGGCCTTCGGGGAGTACATCCTTCTAGTGTGGCAGCTCAGCAGCGTGGTCGAGCGCCATTCCCGCCACCGCCATCGCCGACCCTCACCCCGCACACTCGGGGTGCGGGATTCGCCGTCCACGCACCTCCGGGGCCGGGGAGGGTCAGGCGGTGTCGGCCGTCACCGCGCGGATCGCGGCGGGGATGGCCGCGGCGACGTCCGCCGCCGCCAGCGGAGCACCGTCGGCGGCCAGGCGCCCGGCCAGCCCATGCAGGTACGCCGCGCAGGACGCCGCATCGTAACAACTCAATCCCTGCGCGAGCAGCGCCCCCGCGACCCCGGACAACACGTCTCCGGTGCCTCCGGTGGCCAGCCACGAGGTGCCCGTCCCGTTGACGCGTACCGGCCGCGGCTCCTCGGCCACCACCGTCGTCGACCCCTTGAGCAGCACGGTGACCCCCAACTCGGCGGAAGCCCGCCGTACGTACTCCAGCCGCGCCGCCTCCACGTCGTCCCGATCGGCCCGCAGCAGCCGCGCCAATTCCCCGGCGTGCGGTGTGATCAGCGTCGGCACGCTGCGGAACAGCAGCGACCGGTCCCTGGCCACGAGCGTCAGCCCGTCGGCGTCGATGAGCACCGGCACGTGGGATTCGAGCACCCTCGCCGCCACCTCGTGCGCCCAGTCGTCGGTGCCGAGCCCCGGCCCCAGCACCCACGCCTGCACCCGCCCGACGTCCTCGATCGACGGCCGCTCCAGCTGAGTGATCACCGCCTCCGGCCAGTGGGCGCGCACCTGCGCCACGGGCGCGGACGTGCCGGCGTACCGGACCATGCCCGCCCCGGCCCGCAGCGCCCCACCCACGGCCAGCACCGCGGCGCCTGTGTAGAGATCGCTCCCGGCCGCGATGCCCACCACGCCCCTGCGGTATTTGTCCGACTCCTTGGCCGGGCGCGGCAGCAGCACGTCCACGTCGCCGTGGGTCAGCCCGGCCACGTCGGGGTCGGGCAGGTAGGACCCGAGCCCGATGTCCACCAGCTCGATCGCTCCCGCGCAGGCGGCGCCGGGATCGACGAGCAGCCCCGTCTTGTACGCCCCCATGGTCACGGTGACGCGGGCGCGCACCGCCGTCCCGTGCACCTGCCCGGTGCTCGCGTCCACGCCGCTCGGCACGTCCACCGCGACGATCGCCCCGCGCGCGGCGTTGGCCTCCTCGACGAGCTCCCGGTACGGCTCCCGCAGCGCCCCCGTCGCCCCGATCCCGACGAGCCCGTCCACGATCAGGTCGGCCCGGTCGAGCGACGTCCGGTCGACCACCCGCCCGCCGGCGGCCAGGAACGCCTCAAGCCCCGCCTCGTGGGTCTTGGACCCGGCCAGGATGGCGCCCACCCACGCCCCACGCCTGGCCAGGCGCTCACCGGCGTAGAGTGCGTCCCCGCCGTTGTCGCCGCTGCCGACGAGCAGCACGACGCGTTTGCCGTACACGCTGCCGAGCAGGTCGGCGCAGACGGCGGCGAGCCCGGAGGCGGCCCGCTGCATGAGCGTGCCGGGCGGCAGCTTCGCCATGAGCACGTGCTCGGCGGCCCGGATCTGGTCGGCGTTGTAGGCGGTGCGCATGATCCGAAGCTATCCCTCCGCGATCACATAGGCCACGGCCACACCCGCGTCGTGACTGAGGGAGAGGTGCCAGCGCTTGACCCCGAGCTCGTAGGCGACGTCGGCGGCCTTGCCCGTGATGTGCAGCTCCGGCTTGCCGAGCTCGTCGCAGCGCACCTCGGCCTCCAGGTGACCCAGTCCTTTAGGCGCGCCGAGCGCCTTGGCGACCGCCTCCTTGGCGGCGAACCTGGCGGCCAGCGAGTGCACCGGAAGCGGCCGCTCGACCTCGGTGAACAGCCGCTCGCGCAGCGCCGGCGTACGTTCGAGCGCCGCTTGGAAGCGGGCGATGTCCACGATGTCCACGCCGATGCCCAGGATCACCGTCCCAGGTTATTAGAACAGCCCCCGCTCCCACGGCCCCCAGATCGCGATGGATCTGCCCTGCTTGGCCTGGACGTTGACGTAGAGCGTGTGACCGCCGGGCCCGAAGGTGGAGCCGGCGAACTCCGCGCCGGGGTCGCCGGGGATCGGCTCCAGGCGGCAGAAGTCGAAGATCTCCCCCGACCTGGTGAGCCCGCGCAGGTAGTTGGCGCCCTCGCCGTCCTCGCACAGCACCAACGTGCCCCGCCTGCTGACGGTCACGTTGTCGGGCAGGTCGAGCGCGGCCGACCGCGGCGACTCGTAGACGAGCTTGAGCCGGCCGCTCCACGTCTCGTAGCCCCAGATCTGGCCCCGCCCCTTGCCGAAGCCGGAGGGCGGCGGGTCGGTGGGGTCGGTGTCGCCGCCCTGGGTGGAGACGAAGTAGATCGTCCCCTGGTGGAAGACGGCGCCCTCCAGCCTGGAGAAGAGGGCCGCGCCCTTGGCCCGGCCCTGTCGGCCGACGGCCTGCACGACCTCGTCGTTGGACGGGCGGCCGCGGAAGCCGGGGTCGGGGTCGTCGATGTCCACCCACTCGACGGCGTACGAGGCGCCGGGCTCCTGTCCCAGGGACAGGTCCTTGCGCTTGGCGCCCTTGACGGCGAGCATCTGCAGCCGGCCGCCGTCGAGCAGCTTCCCGGCCAGCATCGGGTGCTTGGGCGGCAGGTAGCGGTAGAAGCCTGACGCGAAGGCGAAGTTGTCCTCGGTCAGGTAGACGGCGCCCGACGACGGGTCGAAGGCCGCCGACTCGTGCGGGAAGCGCCCGGCCGCCCTGATCGGCCTCGCCGTGGCGGCGCGGGCGACCGGGACCTCGAAGATGTAGCCGTGCTTCTCCTTGAGCTTGGAGTTGTCGCCGCCGGAGAAGTCGTCGGCCACGTCGGGGCCGTTGACGGTCTCCTCGCAGCTCAGCCAGGCCCGCCACGCCATGGGGCCCCCCGAGCAGTTCATCATGGTGCCGTTCAGCGACGGCGCGCTCTTGATCACCTCGCCGTGGCGGGTGACCCGCAGCGTCGAGGTGCCGCCTCCGGCCATCGGGTCGTAAGCGTTGCCCTTGTCGCCGAACGCGCCGACGGGCCCGTTGACCTCGTGGTTGCGGATCAGGATGGCGCTGTCGCCCGGGCCCGCGAAGGCCGCCATGCCGTCGTGCCGGCCCGGCACGGTGGACCCGTCGCTGAACTTCTCGCCCGCGGCGCTGAACGAGCGGTATTTGAAGCCCGCCGGCAGGTGCAGCCGCACTTTGCCGTCCCGCAGGTCGCGTACCGGACGCAGCGGCCCGTACCCGCTGGGCGCCGGCTTGGCGCCCCCCTGCGTTCCGGCGCACGCGACCCCGGCGAAGGGCCCGGCGATGCCCGCGACCACGTTGGCGATGAAGCGACGACGGTCCACAACCTCAAGACACTAGTCGCCCGCAATTCGGTGGATAACGAATTCACCAAGATCGATGGTCATTCCCCGAAATGAGTCTCGGTAATCCCACGTCTTTATCCACAGGCTGTGGACACACCCCGCGAGGAGCCGATTTCTCCGCCATCGCTACGCTGCCTAGGTGAACAACGGCTACGTGGAACTGAGCAGGGAGCAGTGGAGCGAACTCCGCAAGAACACGCCCTTGACTCTCACCGCAGACGAGCTGGAAGACCTCCGCGGCGTCGACGACCCGATCGACCTGATCGAGGTCACCGACATCTACCTCCCGCTGACCCGGCTGCTCAATCTGCACTTCACCGGATCCAAGCAGCGCAGCAGCGTCCTGAGCGCGTTTCTCGGGCATCCCGAGCGGCGTGTCCCGTACATCCTGGGCATCGCGGGAAGCGTGGCGGTGGGCAAGTCGACGACGGCGCGGCTGCTGCACACGCTGCTGGCCCGCTGGCCCGAGCACCCGCACGTGGAGCTGATCACCACGGACAGCTTCCTCTACCCGAACGCGGTGCTGGAGGCCAAGGGGATCATGCATCGCAAGGGCTTCCCGGAGAGTTACGACCGGCGGGCGCTGGTCAGATTCGTGGCGGAGGTCAAGGCAGGCGCGGCGGAGACGAAGGCGCCGGTGTACAGCCACCTCGAGTACGACATCGTCCCCGGCGCGGTCCAAACAGTGAGAAGTCCTGACATCCTGATCATCGAGGGCCTCAACGTCCTCCAGCCCGCCCCGCCCACCTCTCTCGCGGTCAACGACTATTTCGACTTCTCCATCTACGTCGACGCCAAGGTCGAGGACATCCGCACCTGGTACGTCGAGCGCTTCCACAAGCTCCGCCGCACCGCCTTCGAGGACCCGAAGTCGTACTTCCGGCACATCGCGGAGCTGTCGTACGAGGAGGCCACCGCCTTCGCGGTCAACGTCTGGCGCGACATCAACGAGCGCAACCTGATCGAGAACATCGCCCCCACGAGGGGCCGTGCCGACCTCGTCCTCCAGAAGGGCGCCGACCACTCCGTCAGGCGGGTACGGCTTCGCCGGACCTGAACGCCTCCTCGAACAGGTAACGCGCGAACCTGCCCTCACACCCCTGGTCGTCGATGTCGGCGAACCAGCACTCCTCGCCGTGCTCGTGGCACCTGAACCGGGTCATGTGAGCCAATCTCGTGTCCGCGTATCAAAACACCGTCAACGTTCGATCGACGACAATGAGTCAGTGCTACATCTCCGACTGATCAGCCCGGCCGCGCGCACCGACGAGGTGACGGCGGTGTTGGAAGACTGCCCCGGCGTCACCAACATCGTCGTCCTGGCCGGCGCGGGTCGCGAGCCGAAGGGCGACGTGATCCTCTGCGACGCGGCCAGGGAGGCGGCCAACGAGGTGATCGCCCGGCTCGACTGGCTGAAGGACGAAGGCTCCATCGCCGCCGAGCAGGTCGATCTCTCCCTCTCCAAGGTCGCCACCGACGCGATCGAGGAGGCGCCGGGCGACCCCGACGACGCGGTGATCTGGGAGGAGCTGGCGCAGCGGGTGTCCGCGGACTCCCGCATCACCTGGGCGTACCTGGCGTTCCTGGCCATCGCCACGCAGATCGCGGGCATCGGCATCCTGCAGAACTCGCCCATCCTGATCGTCGGCGCGATGGTGCTCGGGCCGGAGTTCGGCGCGGTCGCGGCCATCTGCTTCGGCCTGCTGCAACGCAGGTGGGGCCTCATCGCGACCTCGCTCAGGACGCTGGCCGTCGGCTTCGCGGTGGCCATCGCGATCACCTTCGCCTGCGCGCTCGTGTCCAACGGGCTCGACTGGATCGGCGACACGAACCTGCTCACGAACGCGGAAGTGCAGTTCATCGTCAAGCCGGACAAGTGGTCGTTCATCGTGGCCCTGCTGGCCGGCGCGGCCGGGGTGCTGTCGATCACGGCAGGCAAGTCGTCGGCCCTGGTCGGCGTCTTCATCTCGGTCACCACCGTGCCCGCGGCCGGCTACGTGGCCGTCGCGCTGGCGCTGGGTCACTGGGGAGAGGTCGCGTTCTCGGTCGGGCAGCTCGGGGTCAACATCCTCGGCATGATCATCTCGGGCACCGCGACCCTCGTGGTCCAGCGAAAATTCTGGCCTCAAGTAGGACGGCGTTCATCCCTATGACCGACGCCACGGCCCTGACCGCACAGGTAGGGTCCGGCACATGCACATCCTCGCCACCGAGGGGCTGACCAAACGCTTCCCCACCGTCACCGCGGTCGACCAGCTCACGGTCGCCGTCGGCCCCGGAGTCACCGGGCTGGTCGGGGCGAACGGCGCGGGCAAGTCGACGCTGATCAAGATCCTGCTCGGCCTGCTCCCGCCCACCGGCGGCGCGGCGCGCGTGCTCGATCTGGACGCGACCACCCAGGGCGCCGAGATCCGCAGGCTCGTCGGCTACATGCCGGAGCACGAATGCCTGCCTCCCGACGTCTCCGCCACCGAATTGGTCGTCCACCTCGCCAAAATGTCCGGGCTGCCGCGCACCGCGGCCCGCGAACGCGCCGCCGACGTGCTGCGCCACGTCGGCCTGGCCGAAGAGCGCTACCGGCCCATCGGGGGCTACTCCACCGGCATGAAGCAGCGGGTCAAGCTGGCCCAGGCCCTGGTCCACGATCCCAAACTGATCTTCCTCGACGAGCCCACCAACGGGCTCGACCCGCGTGGCCGCGACGAGATGCTGGCGCTGATCAGGCGCATCGGCACCGAGTTCGGCATCAGCGTGCTGGTCACCTCCCACCTGCTGGGCGAGCTGGAGCGCATCTGCGACCACGTGATCGTCATCGACGCCGGGCGGCTGCTGCGCTCCTCGGCCATCGACGAGTTCACGCAGGCCACGCAGACGGTCACGGTCGAGGTCGAGGACGGCCTGGAGCCGCTGGCCGACAGGCTGGCGGAGGCCGGGCAGACGGTCTCGCAGCAGGGCCGCCTGCTGGTGGTCAAGGTGCTGGGCCCGGAGACGTTCGACGTGATCCGGGACGCCGCCGTCGACCTCGACCTCTGCCTGATCCGCATGGAGCAGGGACGTCACCGCATCGAGGACGTCTTCAGGGAGGAGGTCGCAGGTGTCTGAGATCTACGACATCGGATACCGCCACTACGACGGGCCCCGGCTGGGGCGCGGCTACGCGACCAGGGCGCTGACCCTGCACAGCCTGCGCGGCGTCTTCGGCCTCGGCCGCCCGGCCCGCAGCAAGATCATGCCGTTCGCGCTGTTCGTCATCATGCTCCTGCCGGCCGTGGTCGCCATCGCCACGATGGCCCTGGCCCAGCAGCGCATCCTCCCGTACAGCGGGTTCGCGGTCATCATGCAGGCCGTGGTGGCGATCTTCCTGGCCTCGCAGTCGCCCACCGTCGTGGCGCCCGACCTGCGCTACCGCGTGCTGCCGCTGTACCTGTCGCGTCCGGTCTCCGTCGGCGAATACGTCACCGCCAAGGTGGCCTCGATGGTCATAGCGCTGTTCCTGCTGGTCGCCGTGCCGCTCACGCTGATGTACGTCGGCGAGCTGGTGGTCGACATGCCCGGCCCGCCGGCCACCGGCGAGTACGTCGGCTCCGTGCTCATGGCTCTGGTGCTGGCGGTGCTGCTGTCGGTGTACGGCCTGGCGCTGGCCTCGTTCACGCCGCGGCGCGGGCTCGGCGTGGCCTCGGTGATCGTCGTCTACCTGCTGTCGTCCGCGTCGGTGCCGCTGGTCTTCAGCGTGCTCTACGAATCGGGCTACAGGTCCGAAGCCGACTGGGCCTGGCTGCTGAACCCGTTCTGGCTGGTCGACTCCGTCCAGTCCTGGCTGTTCGGCACGCCGCCGCACGCCATCGACGGCGGCTCCTACCCCAGCGGCCCCGCCTCGGCGCTGATCCTGGTCGTGCTGATCGGCATCGGCCTGGCCGCCCTGGCCCTGCGCTACCGGAAGGCGGCCGCGCGATGAAGATCGAGCTCTCACAGGTGTCCCGCTGGTACGGCAACGTGGTGGCCGTCAACGACGTGACGATGACGATCGGCCCCGGCGTCACCGGCCTGCTCGGCCCCAACGGCGCCGGCAAGTCGACACTCCTGCACATGATGGCCGGCTTCCTGGCCCCCTCGGGCGGCACGGTCACGCTGGACGGCACCCGCGTCTGGAAGAACCACCACATCTATCGGAACATCGGCCTGGTCCCTGAGCGGGAGGGCGTGTACGGCTTCCTGACCGGCTGGCAGTTCGTCCTGTCGGCCGCCCGCCTCCACGGCCTGCCCGACCCCGTCGAGGCCGCCCGCAAGGCCCTCGCCACGGTCGAGATGGAGGAGCCGAAGGACCGGCGCGTGGAGACGTACTCGAAAGGCATGCGCCAGCGCGTCAAGGTGGCCGCCGCGCTCGTCCACGACCCGCCGGTGCTGCTGCTGGACGAGCCGTTCAACGGCATGGACCCGCGCCAGCGCCTGCACCTCATGGACCTGATCCGGAACATGGGCACGGCCGGCAAGACGATCCTGTTCAGCTCCCACATCCTGGAGGAGGTCGAGCGGGTCGCCCAGCACATCGAGGTGCTGGTGGCGGGGCGGCACGCGGCGTCGGGCAACTTCCGCGAGATCAGGCGCCTGATGACCGACCGGCCCCACCTGTTCATGATCCGGTCGAGCGATGACAGGAAGCTCGCCGCCGCACTCATCCGCGACCAGTCCGCCGGCGGCATCACCCTGCGTCCCGACGGCCTGGAGGTCCAGGCCACCGAGTTCCGCCGCTTCGCCCGGCTCCTCCCCCGGGTGGCCCAGGCGGAGGGCGTACGCCTGCACGAGATCTCCCCGGCGGACGAGGACCTGGAGAGCGTGTTCTCCTACCTGATCAACAGGAGCACCTGATGAACACAGTGGTCGCCGGCATCACCTATCGCGCCCTGCTGGGGCGTCGCCGGATCATCCTGCTCCTGCTGCTGCCCTTGGCCCTGCTGGGCCTGGCCGTGCTGTTTCGCGTGGTCGCCGGAAACGATCAATTCATGGCCGTGCAGCTGATGCAGAAGTTCGCCATCGGCACCATGCTGCCCCTGCTCGGCGTGATCGCCGGCACGGGCGTCATCGCCCCGGAGATCGACGACGGCACGATCATCCACCTCATGTCCAAGCCGATCTCCCGGCCGACGATCATCCAGACGAAATTCCTGGTGGCGGCCTCGCTGCTGGCCGTTTTCGGGGCCGTGCCGACGTATTTCGCGGCCTGGCTCCTGGCCGGCAACGAGGACGGAATCGCCGCAGGCTTCGCGCTGGGCGCCCTGGTGGGCGGCATCGCCTACGCCGCAGTCTTCCTCCTGCTGGGCGTCGTCACCCGGCATGCCGTCACGATCGGCATCATCTACGCCCTGGTCTGGGAGAGCGTCGTGGGCGGCTTCATCCCGGGGGCACGCCAGTACTCGATCCAGCACTGGGCCGGCTCGATCGCCGACCAGGTGTCGGACTCGTCGTTCCTCAAGTCGGACGTCACGCTGGGCTTCGCCGTGCCGGCGCTGCTGCTCGTCACCGTCGCCGGCGTCGTCTGGGCCGGTCAGCGGCTGCGGGTCTTCTCGCTCACAGGAGACGAATGAGCCCGCGGGGGACGAACCCCCGCGGGCTTCACAGGCAGCCGGCGGGGGCGACCCCCGCAGGCTCTTCGGACGCAGCCGGCAGGGGCGACCCCGCAGGATTCAGACGCAGGCCTTGCGGACCACGTCCGCGAGGCGGCCCGCCACCTGGGTGGCGTGCTCCTCCGACGCGGCCTCCACCATGACGCGGATCATCGGCTCGGTCCCGCTCGGCCGGATCAGCACCCGGCCCGTCTCGCCCAGCTCCGCCTCGGCCTCGGCCACGGCGGCGACGAGCTCGGGCACGGAGGCCTTGCCCTTGTCCACGCCCTTGACGTTGATCAGGATTTGCGGCAGCGGCGTCATCACCGAGGCCAGCTCCTTCAGCGGCACCCCGGCCTTGGCCACCACGCCCATCAGGTGGAGCGAGGTGAGCAGGCCGTCGCCCGTGGTGGCGTGGTCCAGCATGATGACGTGGCCCGACTGCTCGCCGCCCAGGTTGAACCCGTCGGACTTCATGCGTTCCAGCACATAGCGGTCGCCCACCGCGGTCTCCACCACGGTGATGCCCGCCTCGCGCATGGCCAGCTTGAAGCCCAGGTTGGACATCACGGTCGCGACCACGGTGTCCTTGGCCAGCAGCCCCTCACTGTGCATGGCGCCGGCCAGGATCGCCATGATGCGGTCGCCGTCCACGATCGCGCCCGTGTGGTCGACCGCCAGGCAGCGGTCGGCGTCACCGTCATAGGCCACGCCGAGGTCGGCGCCGCGCGAGATGACCACCTGCTGGAGCTTGTCCAGGTAGGTGGAGCCGTGCTGGGCGTTGATGTTGAGGCCGTCGGGCCGGGCGCCGATGGCCTCAACCCGTGCGCCCGCGCGCACCAGCGCCTCCGGAGCCACCATGTGGGCGGCGCCGTGGGCGCAGTCGACCACCACGTTGAGCCCGTCGAGCGCGGCGTTCATCGTGGTGAGCACGTGCGAGATGTAGCGGTCGGCCTCGCCGTACGCGTCACGCACCCGGCCCACGCCCGAGCCGACGGGAAAGCTCCAGTCCTCGCCGAGCCGCCGCTCGATCTCGTCCTCGACCGCGTCGGACAGCTTGAAGCCGCCCCTGGCCAGGAACTTGATGCCGTTGTCCGGCGCCGGGTTGTGCGACGCCGACAACATGACGCCGAGGTCGGCGCCGAGCGCGGCCGTGAGGTGGGCGACGGCCGGGGTGGGCAGCACGCCGAGGCGCAGCACATCCACTCCGGACGCCGCGAGGCCGGCGACCACGGCGGCCTCGAGGAACTCCCCCGAGGCGCGCGGATCCCGGCCCACGACCGCCACCGGACGGCGCCCGGTGGCGGCGAACGCGCCTGCATCGCCGAGGACGTGGGCCGCAGCCACCGCCAGATCCATGGCGAGCTCGGCCGTGAGGTCGCGCCCGGCGACCCCGCGTACCCCGTCGGTGCCGAATAGGCGCGCCAACGCTAGCGCTTGCTGTACTGCGGAGCCTTACGGGCCTTCTTGAGGCCGTACTTCTTCCGCTCCGTGGCGCGGGCGTCACGGGTGAGGAAGCCGGCCTTCTTCAGCGGCGGGCGGTTGACCTCGACGTCCAGGATCGCCAGCGCGCGGGACAGGCCCATGCGCAGCGCACCGGCCTGGCCGGTCACGCCGCCGCCGTCGATGCGCGCGATGACGTCGAACGCCTCCTCGGCGCCGAGCACCACGAAGGGCTCGTTGACGATCTGCTGGTGGACCTTGTTCGGGAAGTAGACGTCCAGCGAACGACCGTTGATCGTCCACTTGCCGGTGCCGGGGACGATGCGCACGCGGGCGATCGCCTCCTTGCGGCGGCCGGTGCCGTACGAGTTGCCCGTGGTGACGGGCTTGCGCACGGGCGCGTCGGCGCTGGCGGCGGACTCGGTGGTGTATTCAGACGGGAAGTCCTCGCCGGAGAATTCCTCCAGCTCGGGCTCGACGGCCGTCTCGACACCGGTGGGCTCAGCCACGGTTCTCCTCTAACTCTTTCGAACTACTACTGGGCGATCTGGGTGATCTGGAACGGCACCGGCTGCTGGGCCTGGTGCGGGTGCTCGGAACCCGCGTAGACCTTGAGCTTCTTGGCCATCTTCCGGCCAAGGGAGTTCTTCGGCAGCATGCCCTTGACGGCCTTCTCGACGGCCTTCTCCGGCCGCTTCTCCATGAGCTCGCCGTAGCTGACGGAACGCAGACCGCCCGGGTAGCCCGAGTGGCGGTAAGCCTTCTTCTGCTCAAGCTTGTTGCCGCTCAGCGCGATCTTGTCCGCGTTGATGACGATGACGAAGTCACCGGTGTCGACGTGGTTGGCGAAGATCGGCTTGTGCTTGCCGCGGAGCAGGGTCGCGACGTGGCTGGCCAGCCGGCCCAGCACGACATCGGTCGCGTCGATGACGTACCACTGACGCTGGACGTCGGCGGGCTTCGGTGAGTACGTGCGCACGGTCGTAGCCTTCTTTATGCTCGCGTCTTCGGCGCTGTCGGATGCGACAGCTACATTGGTCGGTCGGTGCGGGCACACGGCAGCCCGGACCTTCCGTCTCCTCAACACGGGAGATGACGCCGGACGCGCCGCGCATTGGTCTCGCTGGACCTATGCACACAACGAACGAATAGGTTACCCACCCTTGGGCGTGCAGGTCAAAAGACCGGTAACCTCGTGCGAGTCTACCCGACCGCAGAACGGTTCGATTTCGTTTCCCTGGGATCTCTTCTTTCCCAGTACCAGACATCTCTATCGTTGACTGCGGTATGTGGCAGAACTCTCACACCCGGCCAACCCAGCGGGGCGCTCGGCGCCGGAGTCATCTGGGTGTGTTGACCTGCCTCATGGCGGCTGTCCTGTTCACCGGCGTTCTGATCGGCCGCATGACCGACGACCCGCAGCCGAACGCCCACATCTACCTCAACGGCACCGCCCCGCCCGCCGCCGCCACCGCCAACCCCGCGCCCACCACGGGGAAGAAGGCGCTGCAGCAACTGGAGAGCATCCCGAGAGAGGTCACCACCAGGAAGGCGCCGAGCGGCAAGGCGACGCCGAAGCCCACGACCAAGAGGCCGGACGGCCAGATCCCCGGCTTCGACGCCCAGGACGACCCCGGCCAGCTCTCCACCGGCGCGGAGCCGTCCGTCTCGGTGATCCCCGGCATGGCGTCGAAAGTGGTAGCGCTCACAAACTCCGCCCGGGCCAGGCACGGCTGCGGACCGCTCAGGGTCGACGGGGGGCTCATGCGCTCGGCGCGTACACACTCGCTGGAGATGGCCAGGATGGGGGCGCTCACGCACAACTCCCCCGACGGCGCCTCCCCGTGGGACCGCATGGAGCGCGCCGGATACCGCTACGGCGCGGCCGAGAACATCGGCGCCGGCTACAGCACCCCCGAAGAGGCGGTGCGCGGCTGGCTCGACAGCCGCGACCACCGCAAGAACATCCTGGACTGCCGGCTGAAGGCCATCGGCGTCGGCGTCGCCTCCGGCCCCAACGGACCGTGGTGGACCCAGGACTTCGGAACCCAATGACGCACTTCAAGGTAATGTCGCCGCATGGCTTCTCCCGAGGAACGTGAAAACGGCACGGAGAGCGGGCCCCGCCGCTCCCGCAGGCAACGCGCCGCCGACGACCCCGAGAAGGCGCCACAGAGCGGCAGCAACAGCAGCAGGATCGGCTGGAGTCCTTACGACGAGGGGCCGCGCTCACGCGCGCCACTGTGGTTCGCGATCGGCGGTGTGGCGCTGCTCGGGCTGCTCGGCGGCGGCCTCGCGCTGATGTGGAACGCCGACGGCCCCAGCACGGTCGAGACGGCGGCCAGCCGCCGCACGTCGGCCCCGCTGCCGTCGGTGCCGCCCGGCAAGTACGGCTTCGCGGCCGACCGCACCACGGACCCCGACCCCATCTCGGTCAAAGAGATCTTCGGCAATAAGAAGAAGTTCACGGTCTCCGGCCGCGCCTACGAGATGACGATCACCAGCAAGGACAAGAAGTGCACCGACGGCGCCCTGGGTGACAAGCTGCAGAAGGCACTCAAGTCCGGCAAGTGCGCCCAGCTCGTCCGCGCCAGCTTCCGCGACAAGGCGGGCAAGGTGATCGGCACGATCGGCGTGGCCAACCTCACGACCAGCAAGACCGCGAGCGCTGTGGCCAAGAGCGGCGACACGAAGAACTACGTGAAGCCGCTGACGGGTAAGGACAGTGTCACCAAGTTCATCGGCTCGGGCAGCGGGGGCGCCAAGATCTGGACGCACGGCCATTACGCGATCATGGTCTGGTTCCAGAACAAGGACGGCACCAAGCCCGACAGCAAAGGCTCCAAGCGGTTCGCCCAGGCCATCGACGACATCACCAAGGCCACCGTGTTCAAGGCCCTGGACAACAGGACGTTGACCGGCAGCGCGTTGACGTAAGCGCCTTAACACCCCAAACGGGATCCCCGATGCTGCTGGGAACACCCATACCGACATAACGATCTCGCTACTCTCGCTAGGCTCGCCCTATGCGTGGTCAGGAACCCGGGTCTGAGCACGATCGCAGGGAGGCCGACGACTCGGCCCGTCCTGCGACGCCACCGCCGAGCTTCGGCCGGACCGACGGGCGAGACGCCCCACCGCCGTTCGCTCCCGCCGAGGAGGCCGACAACGGCGAGACGCGATCCGTCGTTCCCGTGCTCAAGGGACCGCCTCCCGGGCTGCCGAAGCCGGATGACGCGCAGCCCTGGGAGGTGCCGGGCGACGACGCGGCCCCGTACGACTGGTTCGCCGACCATGCCGACACAGACCCCACCCTGGCGAGGCCGGCGCCACTCCCGCGCGCCAACCGCCGCCCGCTGAACGCCTCACCGACCGGGCCTACGGGCTTCGCACCGGCCGAACGCCCACCGGCGGACTCCGCGGTCGCCGAGCCGACCGCCTCGGGCACCGCCCCCGCCTCTTCAGGCCCCTGGCCCGCCGTACGCGCTCCTTTGGGCTCCGTTCCCGCCGAAGGCCCCACAACGGGCCCTTCCTGGGCCGGCCAGGAGGAGATCGGCCCGGAGGCGGCCGACCACCCACAACCAGGCCACTGGCAAGCCGACCGGTCGCCACTGGACCAGGGACCGGCCACCCGACCACACCCGGGCCTCGGACAAGCCGACCCACCCCAACCGGACCACGGGCAGACCCGCGAGCTCCGCGCCGAGCAAGCCCCGCGCACCGATACCCCATGGGCGCCCCAGGCGCCGGGTGCCGCCGAGAACCCGTGGGCCGCTCAGGGCCAGGCCGCCGAGACGCCGGCCGACCGGGCGCAGGCAGAGCCGGTTGACGAGCTGCCGCCGTGGCCGGTGGAGCCGGTGGTGCCCGGTGCGCCGCCGTGGGACCCGCCGCCCGCGTTCACCGCGGCGGCGGCGGGCATGCCGGTGTGGCCGGGCCCCGTCTCGGACCCGCACGCCATGCCACCGTGGCCCGCCGCCACGGGCGAGTTGGTGGCCGAGCCCGACGAGCCGGACACGCCCGCTTTCGACCCGAACGCCACCGAGCCGGAGGGCATCACCCGGCCGGCCCACTACTTCGACCCGGAGGCCGCAAGACGAGAGGCCGCCCAGGCGAGCGCCCCCGATCCGGCTGCCGCCCGTTCGGGAATCACCTGGCCAGAGCCCGCCACGCCACAGGAAGACACGCCGACCCAAGCCACCGCACGCGAAGCCACCGCACGCGAAGCCATCGAAGGGCCGAGCGCCGCCGCGCAGGAAGCCGCCACACGCGAAGCCACCGCGCGCCAAGCCACCGCACCCGCAAGCGCCGCCCGGGAAGATGCGGCACCCGCAAGCGCCGCGCACGAAGGCGAGCCGGAGGAAAGCAGCCTGGCCGCCCAAGACACACCGCAGGAGGGCGCGCCCGACGAGGGCCACCCGGCCGCCGAGGGCGCCTCGCAGGACGCCACCCAGCAGCGGACAACGGTCCCTCTCTCAGCCCCCGTCGCGCAGGAGCGCGAGGACACCCGTCCCATCTCCCATGAGGAAACCGCCCACCCGGGCCCGAAGCCGCTCCAGCAGACCAAGCAACCGGCCCACTACTTCGACCCGAAGGCCGCCAAACGCGACCAGCCCCCCACCCACCCGACCCCCCTGTACGACCCGAACGGTCCCACCCCGGCGCCCATCCGCCCCCCGGAGCCCGGCGACGTACCCGTCTGGCCGCCCCTCCCCCCGGCCGGCAGTCAGAAGCTGCCGGACCTGCCGTTCGCCAGGGAATCCTGGGGCCAGAGGCCGTCGACCGCACTCGACCTTCCCACCCCGCCCCAGGGCAGCGGCCCGGCGTTCCCTCCTGGAGCGTTCAAACAGCCGCCGTTCCAGACCCCGCCGCCACCTCCGCCACCGGGCAAGAGCAAGCGCGCCCTCCTGGTGACGCTCGGCGCGCTGGCCCTGGCCGGCGTGGCCACGGGAGGCTTCTTCGCCTACCAGGCGGTGACCAACCCCTCGGCCACCACGACGGCCGCCCGCGGCGGGAGTAGCACCCCGTCCGCACAACCCACCGAAGAGCCGGAGGCGACGCCGACCGACGTGCCCGGCGCGTCCGTGCTCAACTCCGAGCAGACCGATCCACAAAAGCTCTCCCTGTCGGAGGCGTTCCCGAAGAAGAAGGTCAGCGCGGCGGGCACGACGTTCACCAGGGTCAAGGCCGACATGGAGACGACCTGCGACAAGGCCGCCACGGGCGCCTTCGCCGAGGCGCTGAAAGAGCAGAAGTGCAGCCGCGTCCTGCGGGCCACGTACGTCGACAGCAAGCGCCGCTACGCCGTCACCACGGGCATCGCCGTGCTGCCGACCAAGGAGGCGGCCGAGGCCGCCGACCAGGCGAAGAACCTCGACAAGAACGTGTGGTTCCGCCCCCTCCCCGGCCCTGACGGATCGGGGGGCGAGCGTGTGCACATCGCCGGCGGCTACGCGGCCGGCCTGGTGTGGGGCCGGTACATCGTCTTCAGCTACGCCACCCACGCCGACGGCCACACCCCGGAGACCAAGGAGAAGACGCTGCCCAAGGTGAGCAGCGCCTTCCGCGACCAGACCTCACTGGTTTTGGAGCGCCGCGTCACCAACGGGTGACTGCGATGGATCCGCAGCTCGGCGATCAGACGCCGTGCGGACTCGTCGCGTCGCCTCGGCGCGCGCGGCGAGTTCGGCGTCCGGCGGGTAGCCGACCTCCTCCAGGCACAGCCCGTGTGCGGGCGCCACGTGCACCCCGGAGTCGCGTACGGCCCGGACCAGCACCTCCCCGGGCCACTCCACCGGCCGCCGCCCGTCGCCCGCCGCCAGCAGCGAGCCCACCAGCGCCCGCACCATCGAGTGACAGAACGCGTCGGCCACGACGGTCGCCACCAGCACCCCGTCCGGCTCGCGCGTCCAGTCGAGCCGCTGCAGTTCCCTGATCGTGGTGGCCCCTTCGCGCTTCTTGCAGAAGGCCGCGAAGTCGTGCTCGCCGATCAGCCGCGCCGCCGCCGTGTTGAGCGCGCCGAGGTCCAGTGGCCGGTTGTGCCAGACCACCTCGTTCCGCCGCAGCGGGTCGGCGCCGCCCGCCGCGTCGCTCACGCGGTACGCGTACCGCCGGAACAGCGCCGAGAATCGTGCGTCAAAGCCCTCAGGAGCCACCGAGACGCGATAAATCCGTACGTCCGGGGCCAATACCCCGGCCAGCCGCCGCACGAGCGCAGAGAGCCGCTCATCCACGCCCTGTGGCTCCCTGTTCCCGTCCAGCTCGGCCAGCGACCCATCGGGCACGTCCACGTGGGCGACCTGACCGCGCGCGTGCACCCCGGCGTCGGTACGGCCGGCCACGGTCAACATGGCGGGTTCGCCGAGACGCAGGATCCGGCCGAGCGCCTGCTCGATCTCGCCCTGGACGGTACGCAGTCCGGGCTGCCTCGCCCATCCGGAGAAGTCGGTCCCGTCGTACGCGAGGTCGAGGCGGAGCCGTACCACGATGATCCTCCTAACCGAAAAGGCCCGAACCCCCACAAGGGGTCCGGGCCCGGTGCCTGCTAGATCAGGCCTCGTCCTTCTTCGCCTCGGCCTCGGCGGCCGGAGCCTCCTCGGCGGCGGCCTCCGGAGCCTCGGCGGCCTCGGCCTTGGGCTCTTCGGTCTCCTCAGCCTTGGCGGCCTCGGTTTCCTCGGCGGCCTTCGGCGTCTCCTCCGCGGCCGGAGCCGGCGCCGCGGCGGCGGCCGGAGCCTCGGTGCGGCGGGTGGTGACGGCGTTCAGCGGCTCGGTCACCAGCTCGATGACCGCCATGGGGGCGTTGTCGCCCTTGCGCGGACCGACCTTGGTGATGCGGGTGTAGCCACCGGGACGCTCGGCGAACGTCGTCGCGATCTCGGTGAAGAGGTGGTGCACGACGCCCTTGTCCCTGACGACGGTCAGGACCTGGCGACGGTTGTGGATGTCGCCCTTCTTCGCCTTGGTGATCAGGCGCTCGGCCAGCGGGCGCAGGCGCTTGGCCTTCGCGACCGTGGTGCGGAGCTTGCCGTGGCGGAACAGATCGGTGGCCAGGTTGGCCAGGATCAGCCGCTCGTGCGCCGGGCTGCCGCCAAGACGTGCACCCTTGGTGGGCTTGGGCATTTCATCTCTCCTTGTGGATTAACCCGCCCCGGCCGTACCAGGTACCGGAGTCGGGCCGGTGCCGCGATGGCGCGACACCGTTACGTTCACCCGCACGCCCCACACCCCAGAAGGACACCAGCCCTCCAGGAGGCGCAGGAGCAGGCCCGCCCCGCTCCCGTCGAAGGACCTCGGCCCTCCGAGCGGCGCGGAAGCGTGACCGTTCCCTCACCGCCTCAAAGGACCTGCGCCCTTCAAGTGGCGAGGAAGCGGGACCGCCTGCTTCCCACCCTCTCCAAAGACCTCAGCCCTCCGAGAGGTGCGGGGACGAGCCGCGGGAAGTTATCAGTACTGCTCGGTCTCGACGTAAGCGCTGTCGTCGTCGTCGTAACCGCCACCGGCCACCGCGCTCGGGTCGAACCCGGGCGGGGAGTCCTTGAGCGCCAGCGACATCTCGTGCAGCTTCTGCTTGACCTCTTCGATCGACTTGGCGCCGAAGTTCCGGATGTCCAGCAGGTCCTGCTCGCTGCGGGCGACGAGCTCGCCCACGGTGTGGATGCCCTCGCGCTTGAGGCAGTTGTAGGAGCGAACGGTGAGGTTCAGCTCCTCGATAGGCAGCGCCAGGTCGGCGGCCAGAGCGGCGTCGGTCGGCGACGGGCCGATGTCGATGCCCTCGGCCTCGACGTTGAGCTCGCGGGCCAGGCCGAAGAGCTCGACGAGGGTCTTGCCGGCGGAGGCCACCGCGTCGCGGGGCTTCATCGCGGGCTTGGTCTCGACATCGAGGATGAGGCGGTCGAAGTCGGTGCGCTGCTCGACTCGGGTCGCCTCGACCTTGTAGGTGACCTTGAGCACCGGGGAGTAGATCGAGTCGATCGGGATGCGGCCGATCTCCTGACCCGGCTGCTTGTTCTGAGCGGCGGAGACGTAGCCGCGACCGCGCTCGACGGTCAGCTCCATCTCCAGCTTCGCCTTGCCGTTGAGCGTGGCGATGCGCAGCTCGGGGTTGTGCACCTCGACACCGGCCGGCGGCGCGATGTCGGCGGCGGTGACCTCACCCGGGCCCTGCTTGCGCAGGTACATCACGACCGGCTCGTCGTGCTCGGAGGAGACGACCAGCTCCTTGAGGTTGAGGATGATGTCGGTGACGTCTTCCTTGACCCCGGGAACGGTCGAGAACTCGTGCAGCACGCCCTCGATGCGGATGCTGGTCACGGCCGCGCCCGGAATGGACGACAGCAGCGTGCGCCGCAGCGAGTTGCCGATGGTGTAGCCGAAGCCCGGCTCCAGCGGCTCGATGACGAATCGGGACCGGGTGTCGTCGATCGACTCTTCGAGAAGAGTCGGGCGCTGAGCGATCAGCATGTGCGGGTTCTCCCCTTTTTCGTGTGGCGCCCGCTATATGACGCCACTCCGATAAACAGCCTAGTCCGGGTACGGCATTCCGCACCCGGACCAGCGAGTGACTACTTGGAGTAGTACTCGACGATGAGCTGCTCCTGCACCTGGGTGTCGATCTGCTGGCGAACCGGCAGCTGGTGAACCAGGACGCGGAGCTTGTCCGGCACGACGCCGAGCCACGCGGGAACGGTGCGCTCGCCCGCGGTCGCCCGGGCGACCTCGTACGGCATGAGGTTGCGCTTGTTCTCGCGGACCTCGATGATGTCGTGCTCGCGCACGCGGTACGACGGGATGTCGACCTTCTTGCCGTTCACCAGGATGTGGCCGTGGCGCACCTGCTGGCGGGCGGCGTCACGCGACTGGGCGAAGCCGGCGCGGTAGATCACGTTGTCGAGACGGCTCTCCAGGATCTGGAGCAGCACCTCACCCGACTTGCCGCTCTTGCCCGCGGCCTCCTCGTAGTAGTTGCGGAACTGCTTCTCGAGGACGCCGTAGATGCGGCGGGTCTTCTGCTTCTCACGAAGCTGAAGCTGGTACTCGGACTCCTTCGGACGTCCGCGGCCGTGCTCACCCGGCGGGTAAGGACGGATCTCGATGGGGCACTTGGCGGACTCGCACTTGCTGCCCTTGAGGAAGAGCTTGGTCTTCTCACGACGGCAGAGCTTGCAGTCCGCGCCCGTGTAACGAGCCATTTCTCAATCTCTCCTGAAACTCAGACGCGGCGGCGCTTCGGCGGACGGCAGCCGTTGTGCGGAACCGGGGTGACGTCCTGGATCGAGCCCACCTCGAGGCCGGTGGCCTGCAGCGAGCGGATCGCGGTCTCACGGCCGGAGCCGGGACCCTTGACGAAGACGTCGACCTTGCGCATGCCGTGCTCCATGGCCCGGCGGGCGGCGTTCTCCGCGGCCATCTGGGCGGCGAACGGGGTGGACTTACGGGAGCCCTTGAAACCCACGTGGCCGGCGCTGGCCCAGGAGATCACGTTCCCGTTGGGGTCCGTGATCGAGACGATCGTGTTGTTGAACGTGCTCTTGATGTGGGCGTGCCCGTGAGCGACGTTCTTCTTCTCCTTGCGGCGCACCTTCTTCGGGGCGCCCTGACGGCTCTTAGGAGGCATTGCTTGCCATTACTCCTGAGGTCTTCGGTCCCGCGGCTGCGTGGACTACTTCTTACCGGGCTTCTTCTTGCCGGCGACGGTCTTCTTCTTGCCCTTGCGGGTGCGCGCGTTGGTCTGCGTGCGCTGACCGTGCACGGGCAGGCCCTTGCGGTGCCGGATGCCCTGGTAGCAACCGATCTCGATCTTGCGGCGGATGTCGGCCTGGACCTCGCGGCGCAGGTCACCCTCGATCTTGAAGTTCGCCTCGATGTAGTCACGCATCGGGACGAGCTCGGTGTCGGAGAGCTGGTGGACCCGGAGGTCGCCGCTGACGCCAGTGGCCTCGAGGATCTCCTTGGCGCGGGTGCGGCCGATTCCGTAAATGTAGGTGAGAGCGATCTCCAGCCGCTTGTCGCGGGGGAGGTCGACGCCAACCAGGCGAGCCATGGTCGGGCATTCTCCTTCTTTGTGGCGGAGGTCTTGCGCCTCACTACCCCTCCCCAATGCCCGGGGTGAGGGCCCCGGCCTCCGACCGGGGGTCTCCTGAGCGGTTCGGAACCCGCCTGCTCAGGTGTGAAACGCTATTGCGTTGTTCCAGGCTCCTCATGCGTCGAGCCCGCTCCCTGTGCGGGGCGGACTCGGAGAAGCCTTGCGGCGACTAGCCCTGGCGCTGCTTGTGGCGCAGGTTGTCGCAGATCACCATGACGCGACCGTGCCGGCGGATCACCTTGCACTTGTCGCAGATCTTCTTGACGCTCGGCTTTACCTTCATTGTCCTTTGTGTCCTCAGACGTTCTTACTTGTATCGGTAGACGATCCGCCCACGACTGAGGTCGTAGGGGCTCAGTTCAACGACTACCCGGTCGTCAGGAAGAATCCGGATGTAGTGCATCCGCATCCGTCCGCTGATGTGGGCCAGGACCTTATGGCCGTTGTCGAGCTGCACCCGGAACATCGCGTTCGGGAGCGACTCCACCACAGTGCCCTCGATCTCGATGGCGCCGTCTTTCTTGGCCAAAATTCCTCGCGTTTCACTGATCGGTCGTCTGAGGCTCCGGTTCACTACGCAGCCGCGACCTTCACGCTTCGGAGAGAGCGGCGATCAGCGAGGATCGCCGACGCGTGATAGTCATAGTGAGCCGACTAAGGAGTGTACGACACCTGAGCCAAAAACGCGAAACGCGTGCCAGGTGTCCTGACACAACCACGTAACAGTGTACCCCACGCGCAGCGGAAGGCCCGCCGGGGGAGAGAAACCCGGCGGGCCTTCCAGGGGCGGGGATCTAGTAGATGCGGTGCTTCGAGCCGCAGAAGGAGGACTTGCCGCCCCAGCAGGTGTAGGTGTAGAGCTTCTTGATGCCCTTCATGCTCCACGTGTGGTTGTGGGAGCCGTTCCAGCCGTAGAAGTGCTTGCCCTTGCCACCGTTGTGGAACTCGTAGGAGAACCAGACGTAGCCCTTCTTCGGCGTGAACTCCTTGCCGTACCAGTGGGTGTAGACCTTGCCGTTCTTCTTCCAGGTCTTCCCGTAGGTGTAGGCCTTCTTGTTGCTGGAGTAGTACTTACCCCAGTTGTTCACCGAGGTCGCCGACGAGGCGGCGGTCTGGGTCGCGGTGGCCGCCTGGGCGGCGGGGGCGACGGCGAGGCCGGTCAGGGCGATCGAGCCGGCGAGAGCGGTTGCTGCGAGGACCTTACGCATTTGACTTTCCTCCGTGAGTCGTGTTCCCGACACAGCTCACGGTAGGAATCGGGTCGTATCCGCTCTGCGCACGAATGCACACAGTGCACTAGTGCACAAATTGCCCTACTTCTTCGGCTGGTTACTCCCGAAAATGGTGCTCATCAGCAGAATCGCGCCCCACGGCCCCATGACCCATAACGGCCAGGGATAGACCATGCCGCCCGACGTGATGCTCACGATCAGCCAGATCACCCAGTTGATGCCGCTGGCCGTGGCCCAGGCGCCCCACGCGGCCCGCATGCCCGAGTGCATGCCCTGCTGCTTGGCCGGCACCTGCGTCTTCTTCGCGGGACGGTTGCGCAGGTCGACGTCGGGCAGATCGGCCGTCAGCTTGGCCAGCTCACCGTAGGTCTTGCTCTTGTAGAGCTGCTCCAGCCGCTCGTTGAACTCGTCCATCGTGATGCGGCCCTGCGCTGTGTGCTCGCGGAGGACGGCGGCCACGCGATCGCGGTCGGCGTCGGAGGCACGCATCTCGGGGCTGTTGGCCATCCCACCACTCCCGGCTAGTTCCGCGGCTGAGCCAGGCGCTCCTTGCCCCCGTCAAGGGCGGTCAGCACCCAAGGACCATTATGTGTCACGGCGACGCTGTGTTCGAAGTGCGCGGAGGCCTTGCCGTCGATCGTCACGACGGTCCAGTCGTCGGAGAGCACCCGCGTGCGCTCCGTGCCCAGGTTGACCATGGGCTCGATGGCCAGGCACATGCCCTCCTCCAGCACCGGCCCGCGCCCCGGCCGGCCGTGGTTGGCGATCCACGGGTCCATGTGCATCTCGGTGCCGATGCCGTGGCCGCCGTACTCGGGAGGGATGCCGAAGCGGCCCTGCGACTTGACGTACCGCTCGATTTCGAAGCCGATGTCGGACAGGTGCCGGCCCGGCCGCAGCGCGGCGATGCCGCGCCACATGGCCTCCTCGGTGACCCGCATCAGCTCGGTCAGCTTGGGGTCCACCTCGCCCACCGGAACCGTGACGGCCGAGTCGCCGTGCCAGCCGTCCAGGATGGCGCCGCAGTCGATCGAGATGATGTCGCCCTCGCGGAGCTTGCGGGCGTCGGTCGGGATGCCGTGCACCACCTCGTCGTTCACGGACGCGCAGATCGTCGCGGGAAAGCCCTGGTAGCCCTTGAACGACGGGATCGCGCCCTCCTCCCTGATCGCCTTCTCGGCGATGGAGTCGAGGTCGAGCGGCGTCATGCCGGGCTGGACCGAGCGCTTCAGCAGGTCGAGCGTGCGCCCGACGACCAGCCCCGCCGCCCGCATCTTCTCGAGCTGCTCGGGCGACTTGATCTGGATTCCGTGTCGGTTCCTCTTGAACATGCTTTACCCCCCGGGGTCTCAACGGGCCGCCTGGGGGCCCAATTCCCCCACAATAGCCGCGAGGTGGCACGGAAATCCCGTGCCACCTCTGCGCGTGGGTGCCGCCGCAGCTAGCCCATGAACGGCCTGATCGCCTCCATGGCCCGCTGGGTGACCTCCTCGACCGGTCCGGTCGCGTCGACCCCCACGAGGATGCCCTCGTCGGCGTAGTAAGAGACCAGCGGCGCCGTCTGCTCCTGGTAGACCTCCAGCCGGTGCCGGACGGTCTCCTCCTTGTCGTCGTCCCGCTGGAACAGCGCGCCCCCGCACGCGTCGCACTTGTCGTCCTTCTTGTCGTCGAACTCGACGTGCCAGATGCGCCCGCACTGGCTGCAGGTGCGCCGGCCGGCCAGCCGCCTGACCACCTCGTCGTCGTCGACGACGAGCTCGAGGACGAGGTCCAGCGCCTGGCCCCAGTCCTTGAGCATGTCGCGCAGGATCTCGGCCTGCGCGACATTGCGTGGGAAGCCGTCGAGCAGGAAGCCGTCCTGCGCGTCGTCCTCCGAGAGGCGGTCACGGACCATGGCGATGGTGACCTCGTCGGGCACCAGGTCGCCACGGTCCATGTACGTCTTGGCCAGCTTGCCAAGGTCCGTGCCGCCCGAGACGTTGGCACGGAAGATGTCACCTGTCGAGATCTTCGGGATGGACAGGTTGGATGCGATGTACTGGGCCTGTGTCCCCTTACCCGCTCCGGGGGGCCCGACCAGAACGAGACGCACTACCGCAGGAAGCCTTCGTAATTACGCTGCTGCAGCTGGCTCTCGATCTGCTTCACCGTGTCCAGACCGACGCCTACCATGATCAGAATGCTCGTCCCTCCGAACGGGAAGTTCTGGCTCGCACCGGCAACCGCCAGCGCGACGATCGGGACCATGGAGATCAGACCCAGATAGAGCGCGCCGGGCGCGGTCAGACGGGTGAGCACGAAGTTCAGGTATTCAGCCGTCGGCCGGCCGGGGCGGATGCCCGGAATGAAACCACCGTACTTCTTCATGTTGTCGGCGACTTCAGTGGGGTTGAACGTAATCGACACGTAGAAGTACGTGAAGAAGACGATCAACAGGAAGAACGAGGCCATGTAGATCGGCGTGTCGCCCGTGATGAAGTTCTGCGACAACCACCGGACCACTACGTTGTCGCTGGTCTGGAAGAGCGAGGTGATCAGCTGCGGCAGATAGAGCAGCGACGAGGCGAAGATGACCGGGATGATGCCGGCCTGGTTGACCTTGAGCGGGATGTAGGTCGACGTGCCGCCGTACATCCTGCGCCCGACCATCCGCTTGGCGTACTGCACAGGGATGCGCCGCTGCGCCTGCTCGACGAAGACCACCGCGGCGATCATGAAGATGCCCACGACCATGACGATCGTGAAGGTGAACGCGCCCTTCTGCTGGAAGATGTTGGCCAGCTCGGCCGGGAACACCGCGACGACCTGGGTGAAGATCAGAATGGACATGCCGTTGCCGACGCCCCGGTCGGTGATCAGCTCGCCCAGCCACATGATGACGGACGTGCCGGCCGTCATGATGACCACCATCGTGACGATGCCGTAGATGTTGTCGGGGTCGAGCAGCACCTGCTGCTGGCAGTCGGGGAAGAGCTGGCCGGTGCGGGCCAGGGCGATGAACGCGGTCGACTGCAGCACGGCGAGGCCGATGGTCAGATAACGCGTGTACTGCGTGATCTTCGACTGGCCGGCCTGGCCTTCCTTCTTCAGCGCCTCGAGGCGCGGAATCACCACGACGAGCAACTGGAGGATGATGCTCGCGGTGATGTACGGCATGATGCCCAGTGCGAACACGGAAAGTTTCAGGAGGGCGCCGCCGCTGAACAGCTGCACCATCCCGTAGATGTTGCCGGACGCTCCACTGCGTGCCTGGTCGAAACAGGCCGCCAGATTCTGTACGTGAACTCCCGGTGTCGGAAGAACCGAGCCGAGACGGAAAAGCGCGATGATGCCCAGGGTGAAGAGCAACTTCTTGCGCAGGTCCGGCGTCCGGAACGCCCGGGTAAACGCGGTCAGCACGGTCCCTCCTGCGCGCCTATTCGGCGATGTGAGTATGCGATGGTGCGGGGATCTGCCATCTGAGTCTCATTGTCAAAACGAGCCGGACAGAAGCCTGCCGTCTCGCGAACTCTAACGCACTACGGGCGTGGGGGCCCATTGTCAGAACCCCCACGCCTCGTCATAGCGTTACTACAGCTCGGTAACGGAGCCACCGGCGGCGGCGATCTTCTCCTTCGCGGCGGACGAGAAGGCGTGAGCCTGCACGTTGACCGCGACCGAGATCTCACCGGTGCCGAGGACCTTCACGAGCTGGTTCTTACGGACAGCACCCCTGGCGACCAGAGCCTCGACGGTGACCTCGCCACCCTCGGGGAACAGCTCGCCGATCCTGTCGAGGTTGACGACCTGGTAGGTCGTCTTGAACAGGGCGTTGGAGAAGCCCTTGAGCTTCGGCAGACGCCTCTGCAGCGGCACCTGGCCACCCTCGAAGCCCGGGAGCATCGTGGTGCGGGCGTGCGTGCCCTTGGTGCCGCGACCGGCCGTCTTGCCCTTGGACGCCTCGCCGCGACCCTTGCGGATCTTGGCCTTGTTGGCGCCGGGGGCCGGACGGAGGTCGTGAATCTTGAGCGGAGCCTTGTCAGTCATGACTAGTCGACCTCTTCCACCTCGACGAGGTGCGTCACCACGGCGACCATCCCGCGAATCTCGGGACGGTCCTCCTTGACGACGACGTCGCCGATTCGCTTCAGGCCAAGCGAGCGCAGCGAGTCACGCTGGTTCTGCTTGCCACCGATCTTCGAGCGAACCTGAGTGATCTTCAGGCGTGCCATGACTAGCTCACCGCCTTCGCGGCCGCCGCCTCGGCGAGGCCTTCGCGCTGAGCCTTCAGCATGGCCGGCGGGGCGACGTCCTCGATCGGCAGGCCACGGCGGGCGGCGATCTCCTCGGGGCGCGAGAGGCCCTTCAGAGCCGCCACGGTGGCGTGCACGATGTTGATCGGGTTGTCCGAGCCGAGCGACTTGGACAGCACGTCGTGGATGCCGGCGCACTCCAGCACCGCACGCACCGGGCCACCGGCGATGACGCCGGTACCGGCCGAGGCCGGACGCAGGAAGACGACGCCGGCCGCCTCCTCGCCCTGCACGGTGTGCGGGATGGTGCCCTGGATCCGAGGCACCTTGAAGAAGTGCTTCTTGGCCTCCTCGACGCCCTTGGCGATGGCCGCGGGCACTTCCTTGGCCTTGCCGTAGCCGACGCCGACCAGGCCGTTGCCGTCGCCGACGACGACGAGGGCGGTGAAGCTGAAGCGACGACCACCCTTCACGACCTTGGCCACTCGGTTGATCTTCACTACGCGCTCGATGTACGAGACGCCCTTCTCAGCGGCGCCACCGCGGCGATCGTCACGACGGTCCCGCCGCTCGCCACCGGTGCCGCCACCGCGACGCGGAGCTGCAGCCATCAGTGGTTCCTCATCTCAATTGCGGTCATCAGAACTCGAGCCCGCCTTCGCGGGCGCTGTCCGCCAGAGCGGCGATGCGCCCGGCGTAGCGGTTTCCACCGCGGTCGAAGACGACCTGGGTGATCCCGGCTTCCTTGGCCCGCTGAGCGAGGAGCTCGCCGACCTTCTTCGCCTTCTCGGTCTTGTCCGCCTCCAGCGTGCGCAGCGAGGCGTCCATGGTGGACGCGCTCACCAGCGTGTGGCCGACGGTGTCGTCCACGATCTGGACGAACATGTGACGGGTCGAGCGGTTGACGACCAGGCGCGGACGCGCGGCCGTGCCGACCACCTTCTTGCGGACGCGGCGGTGACGGCGGGCCCGCGAGACCGTGCGGGCAGCCGTGTGCTTGCTGAACGCAGTCTTCGGAGCCATGCCTACTTACCAGCCTTTCCGACCTTGCGGCGGATCTGTTCGCCCTGGTAGCGCACGCCCTTGCCCTTGTACGGGTCAGGCTTGCGCAACTTGCGGATGTTGGCCGCGACCTCGCCGACCTTCTGCTTGTCGATGCCGTCCACGTGGAACAGGGTCGGCTTCTCGACGCGGAAGGTGACGCCCTCGGGGGCGTCGACGATGACCGGGTGGCTGAAGCCCAGCGAGAACTCCAGCTGCGTCGGGCCCTTGGCCTGGACGCGATAACCGACGCCGACGATCTCCAGGGACTTCGAGTAGCCCTGGGTGACGCCCTGCACCATGTTGGCGATCAGCGTCCGGGACAGGCCGTGCAGCGCACGCACCTTGTTCTCGTCGCTGGGCCGGCTGACGGCGATGGCGCCGTCGTCGTCCCGAGCCACCTTGATGGGCTCGGCGACCGTGTGGCTCAGCGTGCCCTTCGGGCCCTTCACCTGAACGTTCTGGCCGTCGATCGTGATGTCTACGCCACTGGGTACAGGGATGGGCAGTCGTCCGATTCGCGACATGCTGGGTTCCTCCCCTCTACCAGACGTAGGCGAGGACTTCCCCGCCCACACCACGCTTGCCGGCCTGCTTGTCGGTCATGAGGCCGTGGGACGTCGAGATGATCGCGACGCCCAGTCCGCCCAGGACTCGAGGCAGGTTGTCCTTCTTCGCATAAACCCGCAGACCAGGCTTGGAAACCCGGCGCAGGCCCGAGAGCGACCGCTCACGGGTAGGCCCGAACTTGAGCTCCACCACGAGGTTCTTGCCAACCTTGGCGTCCTCGACGGTCCAAGCCTGGATGTAACCCTCCTGCTGGAGGATCTCGGCGATGTGCGCCTTGATCTTCGAGTACGGCATCGACACGCTGTCGTGGTACGCCGAATTCGCGTTGCGCAGACGCGTGAGCATGTCTGCGATCGGGTCGGTCATCGTCATGGCCAGTGGCCTTCCTCGCCGCGGTTTCCAGTCGGCCAAGCAGCGCTAATGGTCGAGTCCGCCTCAGCTTGCACCCTGAGGTCTGCATCGCATCCCTCGGTGTCCGCTTCGGCTACCTCTCCGTGCTCTGCCGGTGGACCTTCGGCGTGGTCACGGACGCGGTGCGTCCTGTCTTCTTACGGAAATATGTGTGGCGGCGATTGCCCTGGGGGCGACACGAGGCCGGCCCCCAGAGTATCTACCAGCTCGACTTGGTGATGCCGGGAAGCTCGCCCCGGTGCGCCATCTCGCGGAAGCACACGCGGCAGAGCCCGAACTTGCGGTAGACGGCGCGGGGCCGGCCACAGCGAGAGCACCGGGTGTACGCCCGGACCTCGAACTTCTGCTTGCGCCCCGCCTTGGCGATCAGCGACTTCTTCGCCATCTGTCAGGCCTCCTTGAACGGGAAGCCGAGGAGCTTCAGCAGCGCCCGGCCCTGGTCGTCGTTCGTCGCGGTGGTCACGATCGTGATGTCCATGCCTCGCGGCCGGTCGACCTTGTCCTGGTCGACCTCGTGGAACATGACCTGCTCGGTCAGACCGAACGTGTAGTTGCCGTTGCCGTCGAACTGCTTCGGCGACAGGCCACGGAAGTCCCTGATGCGCGGCAGCGCCAGCGACAGCAGCCGGTCGAGGAACTCCCACATGCGGTCGCCGCGCAGCGTGACGTGCGCGCCGATCGGCATGCCCTCGCGCAGCTTGAACTGGGCGATGGACTTGCGGGCCCGGACGACGGCCGGCTTCTGGCCGGTGATCGCGGTGAGGTCGCGGACGGCACCCTCGATGAGCTTGGAGTCGCGAGCCGCCTCTCCGACACCCATGTTGACCTTGATCTTGGTCAGGCCCGGGATCTGCATCACGTTCTGGATGCCGAACTGCTCGCGAAGCTGCTGCGCGATCTCCTCGCGGTACTTCGTCTTGAGTCGCGGCGTCAGGCGCTCGGTCTCAGTGGTCGTGGCAGTCATCAGCTGTCCTCACCCGTCTCGTCGGCCTTCTTCTCGTCGGCCTTCTTCTCGGCGGGCTTCTCGTCCTTGAGCTTCTTCACGTTCGAGACGTGGATGGGAGCCTCCATGGTCTGCACGCCGCCGGTCTTGGCGCCGCGCGGGCCCTGGTGGGTCTCCTTCTGGTGCTTCTTGATCATGTTGACGCCCTCGACCACCACGCGGTCCTCGCGCGGCAGAGCGGCGATCACACGGCCCTTGGCACCCTTGTCCTTGCCGGCGATGACCTGGACCAGGTCACCCTTCTTCACATGCAGCGACTTCGGCATTACAACACCTCCGGGGCGAGCGAGATGATGCGCATGAACTTCTTGTCGCGCAGCTCGCGGCCGACCGGGCCGAAGATACGAGTGCCACGAGGGTCGCCGCTGTCCTTGATGATGACGGCGGCGTTCTCGTCGAAGCGGATGTAGGAGCCGTCGGGCCGGCGGCGCTCCTTGACCGTGCGGACGACGACGGCCTTGACCACGTCGCCCTTCTTGACGCCCGTGCTGCCGGGCAGCGCGTCCTTGACAGTGGCGACGATGACGTCGCCGATACCGGCGTAGCGTCGGCCCGAGCCACCGAGAACACGGATGCAAAGGATCTCCTTCGCGCCCGTGTTGTCGGCGACCTTGAGCCGCGACTCCTGCTGGATCACGTTGAACTCCTGTTAGTCGCGCCGGTTCTCATTTCTGAGCCTGGCGGAACCTGCTGTTGTCTTGGTCCTCCGGCCACAGCCCCGCGGACCGTCTCCGCGCCTCTCAGAGGCACGCAGACGGCCTGCGGCGCCGCACCGCAGGCGACGCGAGGCCGGTAGGCCCCGCGTCCTTGGACGCCGTCATGGGGGCTCTGAGAGCCCCCACGAGGCGCGGTATATCCGAGAAGGACTACTTCGCCTTCTCGAGGATCTCCACGACCCTCCACCGCTTGGTGGCGGAGAGGGGGCGGGTCTCCATGAGCAGCACGCGGTCGCCGACGCCGCAGGCGTTGGCCTCGTCGTGCGCCTTGTACTTGGTCGTCCGGCGGATGACCTTGCCGTACAGACGGTGCTTCACGCGGTCCTCGACGGCGACGACGACGGTCTTGTCCATCTTGTCGCTGACGACGAGGCCCTCGCGGACCTTGCGGAAGTTCCGCTGCTTGCCCGCGGCCTCGGCGGCCTCGGTGTTGGTGGTCTCGGTCTCAGCCATCGCTCGACTCCTTCTCGACCGTGACGATGCCGAGCTCGCGCTCGCGCATCACGGTGTAGATACGGGCGATCTCGCGGCGGACGGCGCGCAGCCGCCCGTGGCTCTCCAACTGACCGGTCGCCGCCTGGAAGCGGAGGTTGAACAGCTCCTCCTTCGCCTCCTTCAGCTTCTGGACCAGGGTGTCCTGGTCCTCCACTCGCAGCTCGCCGGCGGTCAGGCCCTTAGCCATCACGCCTCACCCACTTCACGCTTAACGATCTTGCACTTCATTGGGAGCTTGTGGATCGCACGCTGAAGCGCCTCGCGAGCGATCGGCTCCGCCACGCCGGACAGCTCGAACATCACGCGTCCGGGCTTGACGTTGGCGATCCACCACTCCGGCGAACCCTTACCGGAACCCATGCGGGTCTCGGCGGGCTTCTTCGTGAGCGGACGGTCGGGGTAGATGTTGATCCACACCTTGCCGCCACGGCGGATGTGACGGGTCATGGCGATACGAGCGGACTCGATCTGGCGGTTGGTCACGTAGGAGTGCTCAATCGCCTGGATGCCGAACTCGCCGAACACGACCCTGGTGCCGCCCTTGGCGGCTCCGCTGCGGTCGGGCCGGTGCTGCTTGCGGTGCTTGACCCTGCGCGGGATCAGCATGGTCAGCTCCCTTCAGCACCCGGCTGCGCGGCCGGGCCGGTCTCGGGGGCGGCCTGCGAGGCCGCCTCGGTGCGGGGGGCGCGGCCGCCGCGACGCGGACGGTCGCCGCCGCCACGACGGGGACGGTCACCGCCGCCGCCACGGCGGTCGTCGCGCTCGCGACGCTGACCGGCACGAGCGCCGGCGGCGGCCGCCTCGCGCTCGGCGCGGCTGGTCGGAGCCTCGCCCTTGTAGATCCAGACCTTCACGCCGATGCGGCCGAAGGTCGTACGGGCCTCGTAGAAGCCGTAGTCGATGTCCGCGCGGAGCGTGTGCAGCGGCACGCGGCCCTCGCGGTAGAACTCCGACCTCGACATCTCGGCGCCGCCCAGACGACCCGCGCACTGGACACGGATGCCCTTGGCGCCGGACTTCATGGCCGACTGCATCGCCTTGCGCATGGCGCGGCGGAACGAGACACGGCTGGACAGCTGCTCGGCCACGCCCTGCGCGACGAGCTGCGCGTCGATCTCCGGGTTCTTGACCTCGAGGATGTTGAGCTGGACCTGCTTCTTGGTCAGCTTCTCCAGGTCGCCACGGATACGGTCCGCCTCGGCGCCGCGCCGGCCGATCACGATGCCCGGACGCGCGGTGTGGATGTCCACCTGCACGCGGTCCGTGGTGCGCTCGATCTCGACCTTGGAGATGCCGGCCCGCTCCATGCCCTTCTGCAGCATGCGGCGGATCGCCACGTCCTCGGCGACGTACGACTTGTACAGCTTGTCGGCGTACCACCGGCTCTTGAAGTCGGTCGTGATGCCGAGGCGGAACCCGTGCGGGTTAACCTTCTGGCCCACTATCGGGTCCTTCCCTTCGGCTCGCGGGACTCCACGATCACAGTGATGTGGCTCGTCCGCTTGTTGATCCGATAGGCGCGACCCTGTGCACGCGGGCGGAACCGCTTCAGCGTCGGGCCCTCGTCGACCCAGGCCCGGCTGACGACGAGCGTCTGCGGGTCGAGGTCGAAGTTGTGCTCCGCGTTCGCCATCGCGCTGCTGAGCACCTTGTAGATCGGCTCGCTCGCCGACTGGGGAGCGAACTGCAGCACGGCCTGCGCCTCCGAAGCGGGCAGCCCGCGAATGAGGTCCACCACGCGGCGGGCCTTCTGGGGCGTGACACGGACGAACCGCGCCTGAGCCCTGGCTTCCATCGCTTTCTCCTACTTCCGGGACGCTTACCGCCGGCTGCGGCGGTCTTCCTTGACGTGGCTGCGGAACGTCCGCGTGGGGGCGAACTCTCCGAGCTTGTGGCCGATCATGGACTCGGTGATGAACACCGGGACGTGCTTGCGGCCGTCGTGCACGGCGATCGTGTGCCCGAGCATGTCAGGAACGATCATGGAGCGCCGCGACCACGTCTTGATGACGTTCTTGGTGCCCTTCTCGTTCTGGGCGTCCACCTTCTTGGCAAGGTGGTCGTCCACGAAGGGACCCTTCTTAAGGCTACGTGGCATTTCGGCTGCTCCTACCGCTTCTTCCTCTTGCTCCGACGACGGATGATCAGCCGGTCGCTGGACTTGTTGGCCTGGCGGGTGCGGCCCTCGGGCTTGCCCTTCGGGTTCACCGGGTGGCGACCACCGGAGGTCTTGCCCTCACCAC
This sequence comes from Nonomuraea sp. SYSU D8015, assembly GCF_008065375.1. Classification (GTDB taxonomy): domain Bacteria; phylum Actinomycetota; class Actinomycetes; order Streptosporangiales; family Streptosporangiaceae; genus Nonomuraea. The sequence goes on along the minus strand of NZ_VJYI01000005.1, from coordinate 12,098 downwards.
CACCGTGCGGGTGGTCGACGGGGTTCATCGCGACACCGCGAACGGTCGGGCGCTTGCCCTTCCACCGCATACGGCCGGCCTTGCCCCAGTTGATGTTGGCCTGCTCGGCGTTGCCGACCTGGCCCACCGTCGCCCGGCAGCGCACGTCGACCATGCGCATCTCACCGGACGGCATACGCAGGGTGGCGTACTGGCCTTCCTTGGCGAGCAGCTGGATCTGGGCGCCCGCGCTGCGGCCGAGCTTGGCGCCCCCGCCCGGACGCAGCTCCACCGCGTGGATGAAGGTACCGGTCGGGATGTTGCGCAGCGGCAGGCAGTTGCCCGTCTTGATGTCGGCGCTGGGGCCGTTCTCGATGCGGTCGCCCTGCTTGAGGCCGGTCGGCGCGATGATGTAGCGCTTCTCGCCGTCGGCGTAGTGCAGCAGAGCGATGTTGGCGGTGCGGTTGGGGTCGTACTCGATGTGCGCGACCTTGGCCGGGATGCCGTCCTTGTCGTGCCTGCGGAAGTCGATGATCCGGTAGGCACGCTTGTGACCGCCGCCCTGGTGGCGGGCGGTGACTCGGCCGTGTACGTTGCGGCCGCCCTTGTTGTGAAGGGGCGCAAGCAGCGACTTCTCGGGCGTGCTGCGAGTGATCTCGGAGAAGTCCGAGACACTCGACCCGCGGCGACCCGGAGTCGTCGGCTTGTATTTACGGATGCCCATCTTTTTCGTTCATCCTTCGTCGGTTACATGGGTGAGCCCGCCGCACCGGAGTGCGACGGTCTCGACCCGCGGGCCTTGCGGACCGCTCACTTTCTCAGGCTGCTAGCCGATCTGACCGAAGATGTCGATCCGATCGCCCTCGACCAGGCTCACGATCGCGCGCTTGGTGTCGGGACGCTTGCCGTAGCCGGTGCGGGTCCGCTTGCGCTTGCCCTGCCGGTTGATCGTGTTCACGCTGGTGACCTTGACCCCGAAGATCTGCTCAACGGCGATCTTGACCTGGGTCTTGTTCGCGGTGTTCTTCACCAGGAACGTGTACTTGTTGTGCTCATCGATCAGGCCGTAGCTCTTCTCAGAGACGACCGGCTTGATGATGACGTCGCGCGGGTCGGCGATCTTCTCCATCAGGCGTCTTCCTTCCCGCCCTGGCTCAGGCGAGCGACGACCTGGTCGTAAGCCTCCTGCGTGAAGACCACGTCGTCGTGCACGAGCACGTCGTAGGTGTTGAGCTGCCCGGCGTCCAGCAGGTGGACCTCAGGGGCGTTGCGCAGGCTCAGCCACGTCAGCTCGTCGGCCTCGTCGACCACGACGAGCACCCGGGGAGCCTGGGTGACCTTGCGCAGCGCCTCGAGCGCGGCCTTGGTCTTGGGGGTCTCCCCCGTGACCAGCGAGCTGACCACGTGGACGCGGCCGCCGCTCGCCCGGTCGGACAGGGCGCCGCGCAGGGCGGCGGCCTTCATCTTCTTGGGCGTGCGCTGCGCGTAGTCGCGCGGCACGGGGCCGTGGACGGTGCCACCGCCGGCGAACTGCGGCGCGCGGGTCGAGCCCTGGCGGGCGCGGCCGGTGCCCTTCTGGCGGTACGGCTTCTTGCCGCCGCCGGAGACCTCACCGCGGGTCTTGGCCTTGTGGGTGCCCTGCCGGCGAGCGGCGAGCTGGGCCACGACCACCTGGTGGATCAGCGGGACGTTGACCTTGGCGCCGAAGACGTCTTCGGGCAGGTCAACGGTGCCGGCCTTCGCGCCGCTGGCGTCGAGGACGTCAATAGTGGTGGTGCTCACTTGGCAGCCCCCTTCTTGGCAGCGGTACGGACGAGGACCAGGCTGCCGTTGGCGCCGGGGATCGCACCCTTGATCAGGATGAGACCCTTCTCGGCGTCCACGGAGTGAACCTTGAGGCTCTGCACAGTGGTGCGGACGTTGCCCATCCGGCCAGCCATGCGCAGACCCTTGAAAACGCGGCCCGGGGTGGCGCAGCCACCGATGGAACCCGGCGAGCGGTGCTTGCGCTGCGTACCGTGCGACGCGCCCAGACCACCGAAGCCGTGCCGCTTCATGACACCGGCGAAGCCCTTGCCCTTGCTCTTGCCCGTCACGTCGACGAACTGGCCAGCCTCGAAGGTGTCGGCCAGCAGCTCCTGGCCCAGGGTGTAGTCGCTCGCGTCGTCGGTGCGGATCTCCGCGAAGTAACGGCGCGGGGTGATGTCGTGCTTGCGCAGGTAGTCGCCGAGCGGCTTGTTGACCTTCCGTGGGTCGACCTGCCCGAAGCCGAGCTGGATGGCGGAGTAGCCGTCCTTCTCGGGGGTGCGGACGCGGGTCACCACGCACGGACCGGCCTCGACCACGGTCACCGGGATGATCCGGTTGTCCGCGTCGAAGACCTGGGTCATGCCGAGCTTCTTGCCCAGGACGCCCTTGATCGTCTTAGCCATGTCAGTGCGTTCCCTCAGAGCTTGATCGAAATGTCGACACCCGCAGGGAGGTCGAGCCGCATGAGCGAGTCGACCGTCTTGGGGGTCGGGTCGATGATGTCAATCAGCCGCTTGTGCGTGCGCATCTCGAAGTGCTCGCGGCTGTCCTTGTACTTGTGCGGCGAGCGGATGACGCAGTACACGTTCTTCTCGGTCGGCAGCGGCACCGGGCCCGCGACCTTCGCGCCAGTCCGCGTCACCGTCTCGACGATCTTCTTGGCCGAGCTGTCGATGACCTCGTGGTCATAGGCCTTAAGCCGGATGCGGATCTTCTGTCCCGCCATAGTGGCCTCGGTGTCCTTCGCTGTCGTCTTGAAAAAGTATCGTGCGGCAGGTTGCCGTTCTTGGTGCAGGTAAACCCTGCGTGACCCCACGGGACAGACGTAGTGGATCTGCCTTTTCTTCCGTGATCCGGCAGTTACTTCGGTCACAGGTCCGAAGGAACTGCTGGATCACGGCCTCAGCCGTGAGGTCCTCTCAGCCGTGCGGCGGTCGGTCCCGGAAACCGGGGCCGACCGCCGCCCCGACGGTCTAGCTACTTGATGATCTTCGTGACCCGGCCGGCGCCGACGGTGCGGCCACCCTCACGGATCGCGAACTTGAGGCCTTCCTCCATGGCGATGGGCTGGATCAGCTCAACGCGCATCTCGGTGTTGTCGCCCGGCATGACCATCTCGGTGCCCTCGGGGAGGTGCACGACACCGGTCACGTCAGTCGTACGGAAGTAGAACTGCGGGCGGTAGTTGTTGAAGAACGGCGTGTGGCGGCCGCCCTCGTCCTTGGACAGGATGTAGACCTGGCCCTCGAACTCGGTGTGCGGGGTGGTCGTGCCCGGCTTGATGATGCACTGGCCGCGCTCGACCTCGTCGCGCTTGATGCCGCGGAGCAGCAGGGCGGCGTTGTCACCGGCGTGACCCTCGTCGAGCATCTTGTTGAACATCTCGATGCTGGTGACGGTGGTGGTGGTCTTCTCCGGCTTGATGCCGATGATGTCGACCTGCTCGTTGACCTTGACGACACCGCGCTCGATACGGCCGGTGACGACCGTACCGCGACCGGTGATCGAGAAGACGTCCTCGACCGGCATGAGGAACGGCTTGTCCGTCTCACGCGGCGGCTCGGGGACGTTCTCGTCCACGGCGTTCATGAGCTCGATGATGCTGTCGGCCCACTTGGCGTCGCCCTCGAGCGCCTTCAGGGCGGAGACGCGCACGACCGGCAGGTCGTCGCCCGGGAACTCCTGAGCGGACAGGAGCTCGCGGACCTCGAGCTCGACCAGCTCGAGGATCTCCTCGTCGTCGACCATGTCGGCCTTGTTGAGGGCCACGACGATGTAGGGAACGCCGACCTGGCGGGCCAGGAGGACGTGCTCCTTCGTCTGCGGCATCGGGCCGTCGGTGGCGGCGACCACCAGGATGGCGCCGTCCATCTGGGCGGCACCGGTGATCATGTTCTTCACGTAGTCGGCGTGACCGGGGCAGTCCACGTGGGCGTAGTGGCGCTTCTCGGTCTGGTACTCGACGTGCGCGATGGAGATCGTGATGCCACGAGCCTTCTCCTCCGGCGCCTTGTCGATCTTGTCGAACGGGGTCGCCTTGTTCAGCTCGGGGTACCGGTCGTGGAGCACCTTGGTGATCGCCGCGGTCAGCGTGGTCTTGCCGTGGTCGATGTGCCCAATGGTGCCGATGTTCATGTGCGGCTTGGTCCGCTCGAACTTGGCCTTAGCCACTGGTTCTCTCCTTGAGAATCTGACTGACTTTCGTCTACACACTCGGGCCCGGGAGCTCCCGAACCCCTAGGCGGCGGGGTGGCTCTCACCACCCCACCAGGGACCAGGACTTGGGTCCCGGCCTCTATCGCTAGAGGCCTGAACCTATTCGCCCCGGGCCTTCGCGACGATCTCCTTGGCGATGCCCGGAGGCACCTCGGCGTAGGAGTCGAACTGCATGCTGTAGCTCGCCCGCCCCTGCGTCTTGCTACGCAGGTCGCCCACGTAGCCGAACATCTCAGACAGCGGCACGAGCGCCTGGACGACGCGGGCGCCGGCCCGCTCGTCCATCGCCTGGATCTGCCCGCGGCGACCGTTGAGGTCACCGATGACGTCACCCATGTAGTCCTCGGGCGTGGTGACCTCAACGGCCATCATCGGCTCGAGGAGCACGGCGTCCGCCTTGCGCGCGGCCTCCTTGAAGGCCATCGAGCCGGCGATCTTGAAGGCCATTTCCGAGGAGTCGACGTCGTGCGCGGCACCGTCCTGGAGCGTCACCTTCACGCCCACCATCGGGTAGCCGGCCAGCACGCCGAACTCGGCGGCCTCCTGGGCGCCGGCGTCGACCGAGGGGATGTACTCCCTCGGGACGCGGCCACCGGTGACCTTGTTCTCGAACTCGTAGCCGTCGTTGCCCTCACCGAGCGGCTCGAGGTCGATGATCACCCGCGCGAACTGACCGGAACCACCGGTCTGCTTCTTGTGGGTGTAGTCGACCTTCTCCACCTTGCGGCGGATGGTCTCGCGGTAGGCGACCTGTGGGCGGCCGACGTTGGCCTCGACCTTGAACTCGCGACGCATGCGGTCGACGAGGATCTCCAGGTGAAGCTCGCCCATGCCCCAGATGACCGTCTGACCGGTCTCCTCGTCGCGGCGCACCTGGAAGGACGGGTCCTCCTCGGCCAGTCGCTGGATGGCGGTCGACAGCTTCTCCTGGTCGCCCTTGGTCTTGGGCTCGATGGCGACGTTGATGACCGGAGCCGGGAACGTCATCGACTCGAGCACGACCTGGTTCGACGGGTCGGACAGGGTGTCGCCGGTCGTGGTGTCCTTCAGACCCATGACCGCGACGATCTGGCCGGCGATGGCCGTCGGGCGCTCCTCGCGCTTGTTGGCGTGCATCTGGTAGATCTTGCCGATCCGCTCCTTCTTGCCCTTCACAGAGTTGACGACCTGTGAACCGGCCTCGAGCGTGCCCGAGTAGATGCGGATATAGGTGATCTTGCCCAGGTGCGGGTCGCTGGCGATCTTGAAGGCCAGAGCGGAGAACGGCTCGCTCGGGTCCGCGTGACGCTCGATCACCTTGTCCTCGTTGCCGACCGCGTGGCCCTTGAAGGCCGGGATGTCGGTCGGGGCCGGGAGGTAGGCGACGATCGCGTCGAGCAGGGGCTGCACGCCCTTGTTCTTGAACGCGGTGCCGCACAGCACCGGGTTGATGGCGCTGGCCAGCGTGGCGCGGCGGATGGCCGCCACCAGCTGCTCCTCGGTGGGCTCCTGGCCCTCGAGGAAGAGCTCCATCAGCTCGTCGTCGTGCTCGGCGACGGTCTCGACCAGCTTGTCGCGCCACTCACGGGCGGCCTCGGCGTGGTCGGCCGGGATGTCGACGGTGTCGTACATCTCGCCCTTGGCGGCCTCGGCGCTCCAGATGAGACCCTTCATCTTGATGAGGTCGATGACGCCCTTGAAGTCGGCCTCAACGCCCCACGGGAGCTGGATGACCGCCGGGGTGGCGCCCAGACGGCTGATCATCATGTCGACGCAGCGGTGGAACTCCGCGCCGACGCGGTCCATCTTGTTGACAAAGCAGATGCGCGGGACGTTGTAGCGGTCCGCCTGACGCCACACCGTCTCTGACTGCGGCTCAACACCGGCGACGCCGTCGAACACGGCGACGGCACCGTCGAGGACGCGGAGCGAACGCTCCACCTCGATGGTGAAGTCGACGTGACCCGGGGTGTCGATGATGTTGATGGTGTGACCGAGCCACTCGCAGGTCGTCGCGGCGGACGTGATCGTGATGCCGCGCTCCTGCTCCTGCTCCATCCAGTCCATGGTGGCAGCGCCCTCGTGGACTTCACCGATCTTGTAGTTGATGCCGGTGTAGAACAGGATGCGCTCGGTCGTGGTGGTCTTGCCCGCGTCGATATGGGCCATGATCCCAATGTTGCGGACCTTGGCCAGGTCAAGAGCGGTCGTAGCGGCCACTTTAACTCGCGTCCTCGTCGTCTCGTCGAACCCGCCGGGGTTACCAGCGGTAGTGGGCGAAGGCCTTGTTGGACTCGGCCATCTTGTGAGTGTCCTCGCGCTTCTTGACGCTCGCCCCGAGGCCGTTGCTGGCGTCGAGGAGCTCGTTCATGAGGCGCTCGGTCATGGTCTTCTCGCGGCGGGCGCGGGAGTACTGCACCAGCCAGCGCAGGGCCAGGGTGGTGCTGCGCGCGGCGCGCACCTCGACCGGCACCTGGTAGGTCGCGCCACCGACCCGACGGCTGCGGACCTCGAGGGTGGGCTTGACGTTGTCGAGCGCGCGCTTCAGGGTGACGACCGGGTCGTTGCCCGTCTTCTCCCTGCAGCCCTCGAGGGCGCCGTAGACGATCGACTGCGCGATGGAGCGCTTGCCGTCGAGGAGCACCTTGTTGATCAGAGCGGTGACCAGCGGCGAGCTGTAAACCGGGTCAGCCATGAGCTGACGACGGCCAGGAGAACCCTTGCGAGGCATTGTTAGCTCTTCTCCTTCTTCGCGCCGTAGCGGCTACGGGCCTGCTTGCGGTTGCGGACACCCTGGGTGTCGAGCGAACCGCGGATGATCTTGTAGCGAACACCAGGCAGGTCCTTCACACGACCGCCACGCACGAGCACGATGGAGTGCTCCTGGAGGTTGTGGCCCACACCGGGGATGTAGGCCGTGACCTCGATGCCGTTCGTGAGCCGAACGCGGGCCACCTTGCGCAGTGCCGAGTTGGGCTTCTTCGGGGTCGTGGTGTAGACGCGCTGGCACACGCCGCGCCGCTGCGGACTCCCCTTGAGGGCAGGAGTCTTGGTCTTGGCGACCTTGTCCTGCCGGCCCTTGCGGACCAACTGCTGAATAGTGGGCACTGCCACTCCGTTTCGTGCCTTGGCCGGTGTTACGTCATTTGTGGTTCATTTCGCAGGTACTGCCGGTGTCATGACCTGCTGGTTTTCCCCGTCTCGGTGCCCCCGCGCTCGGGCGTGTCGCGCTATTCACGCAGACGTCCCGCGAGGTTTACGAGCCAGGAAGCCGTCCCGCGCCCGTAATGAGCGCACGGTCGAGAGCCCGCATAGAGACGGGCACGATGCTCAAGACTACCCAGGCCCATGCGACACGTCAAAACGGCGCGACAAGGCGGACAAGCCTTGTCACTCCGGGTCGCCGGGGCCTATTTCATCCAGCCCATCTACAGCTCCGCACCAATGATATAGGCCCCGACACCGTTTCGTATGCGGTACAGCCAACCGTCACCGGACTGCGACCAAGCTCACGCATAGGTTTGACGTGTCGCGGGGGTCTGTTTGACGTGTCGCGGAGGATGTACCGGGTAACCCCGGACGGGCCCACAGGCGTCGTAACGGCGGCCCGCCACTGAAGGCGCCGGGGTGGGTGGGCGGGGTCTCCCTGGAGGGCCCTGGGCCCCGTACGGCGACTGGAGCGGCCACGGCAGCGCGTAACGGAAAGAACCGGCCCACTCGTGCGGCGGCTCGCCCCTCAGTACGGCCCTGGCCTTTCATCCAGAGGGCCGGAAAGGAGAGCGCCCGGGGCTCTCGATCGAGAGACCCGGGCGCGTCACCTACAGGCGATCAGAAATTCACCGGTTGTACTGGCCGAAGTCGTACTCCTCCAGGGGGACGGCCTCGCCGCTGCCGGTGCCGAAGGTGTAGTCGGCCGCGGAGCCGTCGTAGCCACCCACGGTGTACATGGCGGCCTTGGCCTCCTCGGTCGGCTCCACCCGGATGTTCCGGTACTGCGGCATGCCCGTGCCGGCCGGGATGAGCTTACCGATGATGACGTTCTCCTTCAGGCCCAGGAGCGAGTCGGACTTGGCGTGGATCGCCGCGTCCGTCAGGACCCTGGTCGTCTCCTGGAAGGAGGCCGCCGACAGCCACGACTCGGTCGCGAGTGAGGCCTTGGTGATGCCCATGAGCACCGGACGGCCGGCGGCGGGCGAACCGCCCTCGGCCACGGTCTCGCGGTTCATCTGCTCGAAGCGCGGACGCTCCACGAGCTCACCGGGCAGCAGGTCGGTGTCGCCGGACTCCAGCACGTTGACCCGCTTCAGCATCTGCCGAACGATGATCTCGATGTGCTTGTCGTGGATCGACACACCCTGCGAGCGGTAGACCTGCTGGACCTCCGCCACCAGGTGCAGCTGCACGGCCCGCGGGCCGAGGATGCGCAGCACCTCGTTGGGGTTGACCGCACCGGCGACCAGCTGCTGACCGACCGAGACGTGCTGGCCGTCCTGCACCAGCAGGCGCGAGCGCATCGACACCGGGTAGGCGATCTCCTCCGAGCCGTCGTCCGGAGTGATGACGACCTTCCTGGTCTTGTCGGTCTCGTCGATCCTGACCCGGCCCTCGGCCTCCGAGATCGGGGCGACGCCCTTGGGGATGCGCGCCTCGAACAGCTCCGTGACACGGGGCAGACCGTGGGTGATGTCGGCGCCGGCCACACCCCCGGTGTGGAAGGTACGCATCGTCAGCTGCGTGCCCGGCTCACCGATCGACTGGGCGGCGATGATGCCGACCGCCTCGCCGACGTCCACGAGCTTGCCGGTGGCCAGCGAGCGGCCGTAGCAGGTCGCGCAGACACCGATCTTGGCCTCGCAGACGAGCGCGCTGCGGGTGCGGACGGTCTCGACGCCGGCCTCGACCAGCTTCGTCACGTGAGCGTCGGTGATGTCGACACCCGCCGGGACGATGACCTTGCCGTCGACCTCGACGTCCTCGGCCAGGATGCGGCCGTGCACGTTGGACTCGGCGTTCTCCGCCTTGACCAGGCTGCCCGACGCGTCGCGCTCGCCGACGTGCAGCGGGACCGCGCGGTCGGTGCCGCAGTCGATCTCGCGCACGATGACGTCCTGCGCCACGTCCACCAGACGACGGGTCAGGTAACCCGAGTCGGCGGTACGCAGAGCGGTGTCGGCCAGACCCTTCCGCTGACCGTGGGTGGAGATGAAGTATTCCAGCACCGACAGGCCCTCGCGGAACGAGGCCTTGATCGGCCGCGGGATCGTCTCGCCCTTGGTGTTGGACACCAGGCCGCGGATGCCCGCGATCTGCCGGACCTGCATCTTGTTACCACGGGCGCCGGAGTTGACCATCATCCAGACCGGGTTGGTCGCCGGGAAGGCGTTGACCATGTCGGTCTCGACGTCGGCCGTCGCGTGCGTCCAGATCTCGATGAGCTCCTGACGGCGCTCCTCGTCGGTGATCAGACCGCGCTCGTACTCGCGCTGGACCTTGTCGGCCCGGCGCTCGTAGTTCTCCATGATCTCGGTCTTGTTCGGCGGCGCGACGACGTCCTCGATCGAGATCGTGACGCCGGAGCGCGTCGCCCACCGGAAGCCGGCGTCCTTGAGCGCGTCGAGCGAAGCGGCGACCTCGATCTTGGGGTAGGTCTCCGCCAGCTCGTTCACGATCGTGGACAGCTGCTTCTTGCCGACCTGGAAGTCGACGAACGGGTAGCTCTCAGGCAGCGTCTGGTTGAACAGGCACCGCCCGAACGTGGTCTCCAGCCGGATGGGGTCACCCTGCTCCCAGCCCTCGGGAGCCACCCAGTCGCGCGGCGGCAGGATGTCGCGCATCCGGATCTGGATCTTCGCCTGGATGTCCAGCTCGCCACGGTCGAAGGCCATCTGCGCCTCGGCGACCGAGCCGAACACGCGGCCCTCGCCCAGCGCGCCTTCCTTCATCGTCGTCAGCCAGTAGAGGCCGATGACCATGTCCTGGGTGGGCATCGTCACGGGCTTGCCGTCGGCCGGCTTGAGGATGTTGTTGGTCGAGAGCATCAGGATGCGTGCCTCGGCCTGGGCCTCAGCCGACAGCGGCAGGTGCACGGCCATCTGGTCGCCGTCGAAGTCCGCGTTGAACGCGGTGCAGACGAGCGGGTGGATCTGGATGGCCTTGCCCTCGACCAGCTGCGGCTCGAACGCCTGGATGCCCAGGCGGTGGAGCGTCGGAGCGCGGTTGAGCAGCACCGGGTGCTCGGTGATGACCTCTTCGAGCACGTCCCACACCACGGGGCGGGCGCGCTCGACCATCCGCTTGGCCGACTTGATGTTCTGCGCGTGGTTGAGGTCCACGAGCCTCTTCATCACGAACGGCTTGAACAGCTCCAGCGCCATCTGCTTGGGCAGACCGCACTGGTGCAGCTTGAGCTGCGGGCCGACGACGATGACCGAACGGCCGGAGTAGTCGACTCGCTTGCCCAGCAGGTTCTGGCGGAAACGACCCTGCTTACCCTTGAGCATGTCGCTCAGGGACTTCAGCGGCCTGTTGCCGGGACCGGTGACCGGGCGACCGCGGCGGCCGTTGTCGAACAGCGCGTCCACGGCCTCCTGGAGCATCCGCTTCTCGTTGTTCACGATGATCTCGGGCGCGCCGAGGTCGAGCAGACGCTTGAGGCGGTTGTTCCGGTTGATGACCCGGCGGTAGAGGTCGTTGAGGTCGGAGGTCGCGAACCGGCCACCGTCGAGCTGCACCATCGGGCGCAGGTCCGGCGGGATGACCGGAATGCAGTCGAGCACCATGCCGCGCGGCGAGTTGGTGGTGTTGAGGAACGCCGAGACGACCTTGAGCCGCTTGAGCGCACGGGCCTTCTTCTGGCCCTTGCCGCTGCGGATGGTCTCGCGCAGGTTTTCGGCCTCGGCCTCGAGGTCGAAGCTGATCAGGCGGTCCTGGATCGCCTGCGCGCCCATGCCGCCCTTGAAGTAGCGGCCGAAGCGGTCGCGCATCTCGCGGTAGAGCAGCTCGTCGCCCTCGAGGTCCTGGACCTTGAGGTTCTTGAAGCGGCTCCAGACCTCCTCCAGCCGGTCCAGCTCGCGCTGGGCGCGGTCACGGAGCTGACGCATCTCGCGCTCGGCGCCCTCGCGGACCTTGCGGCGCTGGTCGCCCTTGGCGCCGGCGGCCTCGAGCTCGGCCAGGTCGGACTCGAGCTTCTTCTGCCTGGTCTCGATGTCGGCGTCGCGGCGCTGCTCGATGTGCTGCCGCTCGACGGAGATCTTCGCCTCCAGCGAGGGCAGGTCACGCTCACGCATCTCGGTGTCGACATGCGTGATCATGTAGGCCGCGAAGTAGATGACCTTCTCCAGGTCCTTCGGGGCCAGGTCGAGCAGGTAGCCCAGGCGCGACGGGACGCCCTTGAAGTACCAGATGTGCGTGACCGGCGCGGCCAGCTCGATGTGGCCCATCCGCTCACGGCGCACCTTGGCGCGGGTGACCTCGACGCCGCAGCGCTCACAGATGATGCCCTTGAACCGGACGCGCTTGTACTTACCGCAGTAGCACTCCCAGTCGCGGGTCGGACCGAAGATCTTCTCGCAGAAGAGCCCGTCCTTTTCCGGCTTGAGGGTCCGGTAGTTGATCGTCTCCGGCTTCTTGACCTCGCCGTGCGACCACTGACGGATGTCGTCGGCCGTCGCCAGCCCGATCCGAAGCTCGTCGAAGAAGTTGACGTCAAGCATTTGTGCGATCTCCCCCTCAGACTTCTTCCACGCTGCTCGGCTCACGCCGGGACAGATCGATGCCGAGCTCTTCCGCGGCGCGGAAGACGTCCTCGTCGGTGTCGCGCATCTCGATGGACATGCCGTCGCTGGAGAGCACCTCGACGTTCAGGCACAGCGACTGCATTTCCTTGATGAGGACCT